>NZ_JAUSUH010000001.1 GCF_030813595.1 Ancylobacter vacuolatus
GCGCAGTTCGACGCGCTCGCGCTGCGCGGCGGCGCCTCCTACACCTGGCACGACATCTCGGTGTCGCGCTCGGTGGTGTTCCCGGGCTATTACGGCACGCAGGACGGCGACTACACGCTGGGCACCACCCAGCTGTTCGGGGAGATCGGCTACGACCTGTCGGTGGGGGCCTATGCCTTCGAGCCCTTTGTCGGGCTCGCCTATGTCCACATCTCCGGCGACAGCTTCACCGAGAGCGGCACGCTCGCCTCGGCGCTGTCGGTTGATGGGGCCTCGCAGGGCACGTTCTATTCCACGCTGGGCGTTCGTGCCGCCACCAGCTTCACCGTGGCGGGCCGCACCCTGACCACGAGCGCGACGCTGGGCTGGCAGCATGCCTTTGGCGACACGACCTCCACCGCCGACATGCTGTTCGCCAATGGCGGCACCAACCCGTTCACCATCCGGGGCGTGCCGATCGCCGAGGATGTGGCGCTGGTCGGGCTCGGGCTGGGCTACCAACTGTCCGACAGCGCCGCGCTGCAGCTCAACTATGCCGGCCAGCTGGCCGACCAGACCAACCAGAACACCTTCAGCGCCCAGTTCTCCTTGAAGTTCTGAGCGAACGGCGCGGGTTACTCTGATCTCGCCCACCCGATCCTCACCTGACCGAGTTGTATGATGACGCATCGTTTCCTCAAACTGGCGGCGCTCCTGGCGGGCCTCGGCCTGTCCTGCCTCAGCCTCGCCGGCCCCGCTTCGGCGCAGCAGCCGGCGACGCCCGCGCCGACGGCGAGTGCTTCGGCGGCCGCGCGGCCCGGCCTCACCACCGCCACCTACCAGGACTGGGTGGTGCGCTGCGTGGCGGGCGACAATGGGCGGATCTGCGAGGTGGTGCAGAACATCCAGGCGCAGGGGCAGGGGCTGATCGCCAGCGTGGCGGTCGGCCGGGCCGATGCCAAGGCGCCGCTGCGGCTGGTGGTGCAACTGCCCGCCGGGGTGTGGCTGCCGGCCGGGGTGAAGGTGCAGGTCAGCGAGAAGGCCAAGCCGCTGCAGCTCGCCTTCACCCGCTGCCCGCAGGGCTGCTTCGCCGAAGCCGAGCTGGACGCGGCCACGGTGCAGGCGCTGCGGGCCGCCACCGAGGGAGGCAGCTTCTCCTTCGAGGACGGCGCCCGCCGCCCGGTGATGCTGCCGCTCTCCTTCAAGGGCTTCGCCTCAGCCCTCGACGCCAGCCTCAAGCCCTAGGCGACGCGCCGGCCCGCCGGCAACGCACGCCGGTCGGATGACGCCTCATCTGTCTCGGAGTTCGGCCACCCGCCGGCTTCCAGCCTGTCTCTTCACGCCGATCGGACAGCGCGCCTCGAAGGTCGCCGCTGCCCGCCGGCCGCATCCCGGCGTCCCGCTGACAGGACGCCGGGCGCTCCGCTCCGCGAAAGGTCCCTGAAGTGACGAACCCGACCGAAACCGGCTCCGCCGCCTCTCCCGCCTCATCCTCTCCCGCCGCCGCTCTGCCGCTGTTCTACCGCGCGCCGGGCCTGCTGCGCTTCCAGCGCCATGCCCGGCTCGGCGTCCGGCGCGGGCCGGCGTTCGGCTTCGCCGCAAGCGCGACGGCGATCCCTGTGGTGGCGGGCGAGTTCGCGCTGGCCGGGCGCGACTATCCCCTCGTCTTCGCCAGCGATGAAGCCGCCATGCCGCTGGCGGTGACGGGCATCGCCGCCGGGCAGAACCTGTTCGTGGAGGCCGACGGCCAGTGGCGGGCGGGCTGCTACATCCCCGGCTATGTCAGGCGCTATCCCTTCATCGGCATGACGGTGGCCGAGGGCGGTGCGACGCTGCTGGGCGCAGACCTTGCCAGTGACCGCCTCGCCAGTGACCGCCTCGCCAGTGACCGCTTGGCCAGCGACCGCCTCGCCACCGGGGACGCGGAGGTCGAGCTGCTGTTCGACGCCTCGGGCGGCCCCACGCCGGCCGGCCAGGCGGCCATCGCGCTGTGCGAGGCCTATGCCGCCGACCATGAACGCACGCGCGCCTTCGCCCAGGCGCTGCAGGCCAACAGCCTGCTGGCGGCGCGCACGGCGCAGGTCAATTATCAAGATGCCGGACGCGCCGTGGTGCAGGGCTTCCAGCTGGTCGACGAGGTCGCCTTCCGGGCGCTGCCCGGCCCGGTGCTGGCCGAGTTCCACGCCAAGGGCTGGCTCGACCTCATCGTCCTACACCTGGCCTCGCAGCAGCGCTGGCCCACCCTCGCCACCGAAGCCGCCAACAGCCGCACCCGCAACGCTAACTGAAGGGCCTCCGGCCGGGGCTCAGTCGAGCACGGCGGCCTTGAGCAGGCAGACCATGGTGGCGTGGGCCGGCTCGGTGGTGAGGTTGCGGATGACGTGGCGCCGGTCGCACCGGTAGCGCAGCGTCTCGCCGGCGCGGGCGGTCTCGATTACGTCGCCGCACTCCACCTGAAGCTCGCCGGCCAGCACGGACAGGCATTCCACCGAGCCGCGCTGGTGGCCGTCGGAGATCAGCTCGCCGCCCGGCCCGGCGACGAAGTCGAACCATTGCAGCCATTCCACCGTCTTGATCCAGCCGGTGATGGTGAGGCGGCACTTGCCGTCCTCCGACAGCAGGATCGGCGTGTCGGCGCGGGTGAGGTGCTCGACAAAGGGCTCGTCATCGGTCGCCGCCATGAAGCGGTCGATCGACATGTCGAGCGCCTGCGACAGCCGCCAGACGGTGGCGAGCGTCGGATTGGTCTCGTTGCGCTCGATCTGGCTGATGATCGACTTGGCGACGCCGGACTGCTCGGACAGCTCGGACAGGGAGAGATTGTAGGCCTTGCGCAGGCGCTGGATGGTGCGGCCGAGCTGGCCGGTAATCGCCTGCGCCCCGGCATCCATGTCGCCGCGATCGAGGCTGCGTGTCCGGCCCGACATGCCGTCTCCTGTTTGGCTTATGAGGCCTGTATTTAGGTCGCCACGGCACGCCCGCGCAAGCCTGGCGAAAAAGGGTGCGGAAAGGGCGCGGAAAGCGCATGCGCGCCCCGCGCGGCCGGAATAAGCTGGCGCCATGATGCAGAGCAATGCCCTTCCCACCTATGACGATATCGCCTCGGCGGCCGAGCGCCTCGCCAGCGTCGCGGTCCGCACGCCGCTCCTCTCCAGCGCCCGCCTCGACGCGATCACCGGCGGGCGCGTGTTCCTGAAGCCGGAGCCGCTCCAGCGTACCGGCTCGTTCAAGTTTCGCGGCGCCTATAACCGCATCTCGCGCATTCCCGAGGACCAGCGGGCCGGCGGCGTGGTCGCCTGCTCCTCCGGCAATCACGCCCAGGGCGTGGCGGCGGCGGCGACGCTGATGGGCATGGCCTCGGTGATCGTGATGCCGAAGGACGCGCCTGACATGAAGAAAGCACGCACCATCGCCTTCGGTGGCGAGGTGGTGGAGTATGACCGCGAGACCGACGACCGCGACGCCATTGCCGGCGAGATCGCGCGGGCGCGCGGCGCCATTTTCGTGCCGCCTTATGACGATTTCCACATCATCGCCGGGCAGGGCACGGTGGGGCTGGAGATCGCCGAGGATCTTCTCGCGCGCGGCCTCGCCCCGGATGTGGTGGTGGCGAACGCCTCGGGCGGCGGGCTCGTCTCCGGCATCGCGCTGGCGGTGCGGCACCATTTTCCGGACGCCCGGATCCTTACCGCCGAGCCGGCGGGCTTCGACGATCACGCCCGTTCCTTCCGTTCCGGCGGGCGCGAGCGCAACAACCAGGCGACCGGCTCGATCTGCGACGCGCTGCTGGCGGCGACGCCGGGGCGGTTGACCTTCGAGATTTCCTCCCGCCTCGTCGGCGAGGGTGTTTCGGCCACGGACGAGGAAGTGGCGCGGGCGGTGGCGTTTGCCTTCGAGGAACTGAAGCTCGTCGTCGAGCCCGGCGGGGCGGTGGCGCTTGCCGCCGTGCTGGCCGGCAAGCTCGATCTCACCGGCAAGCTCGCCGTGCTGGTGCTGTCGGGCGGCAATGTGGATGCGTCCACCTTCGCCCGCTGCCTCGCGGTGGCGTGAGGCTCAGCCCGCCGCCACGCTGGGGACGGCGCGGGCGTGGGCGGCCTCGATATTGTGCAGGAACTGCTCGGTGCAGGCGCGCCAGGAAAAGCGCAACGCATAGGCGCGGGCCGACGCGCGGTCGATGTCGAGCGCGCCGAGCGCCGCCTGCCGCAGATCATCCGACAGCACGCCGACGGAGAGGTCCGCCTCGCCGATCACGTCCTTCGGCCCGGTGACGGGAAAGGCGGCGACCGGCAGGCCGCTGGCCAGCGCCTCCAGCAGCACGATGCCGAAGGTGTCGGTCAGGCTGGGAAACACGAACACATCTGCCGCCGCATAGATGCGGGCCAGTGCCTTGCCTTCCCGAAGGCCGAGGAAATGCACGTCGGGGTGGCGGGCCTGAAGCTCGGCGCGCGCCGGGCCCTCGCCGACCACCACCTTGGAGCCGGGCAAATCCAGGTCGAGGAAGGCGGAGATGTTCTTCTCCACCGCGACCCGGCCGACCGACAGGAAGATCGGGCGGGGCAGGGCGGCCACAAAGGCGTCCATCTCGGATTCGGGGCGCGGGTGGAACAGCTCGGCATCGACGCCACGCGACCAGCGCATGATGTTGCGGAAGCCGCGCCCGCGCAGCTCCGCCTCCAGCGTCGGGGTGGAAACCATGATGCCGGCGCCGGCATTGTGGAAGCGCCGCAGCCAGGCATAGGACAGCACTTCCGGCACCGGCGCGCGGGCCGCGAGATATTCGGGAAAGCGCGTGTGGTAGCTGGTGGTGAAGCTCTGCCCCCGCGAAAGGCAGGCCCGCCGCGCCATGATGCCGATCGGCCCCTCGGTGGCGATGTGGACGTAATCGGCGCCGATCTCGTCCATCCGGCGGCGCACCCGCCCGGGCGTCGCCAGCGCCAGCCGGATTTCCGGATAGGTCGGCATCGGCACCGTGCGGAAATCGGCGGGGGTGAGGAAGTCGATCCGCGCGCCCAGCGTGGCGGCCTCGCGGGCGGTGTTCTGCAGCGAACGGACGACGCCGTTCACCTGCGGCAGCCAGGCATCGGTGGCGACGAGAATGTGCATCAGGCGGCGACCTTCGGTCGTTCGAGCAGCAGCGGCGCCTTGACGCGCGCCCGTGTCTGGCGTGCCCAGTCGATCAGCTCGAAGCGCCCGTCCTCATGTTCGACGATCGCCGTGCAGCTTTCGACCCAGTCGCCGCAATTAATGTACTCGACGCCGAAGCTGTCGTGAATGACCGCATGGTGGATGTGGCCGCATACCACCCCGTCCACCTTGTGGCGGCGGGCCTCGGTGGCCACCGCTTCCTCGAAGCGGCCGATGAAGTTGACCGCGTTCTTCACCTTCAGCTTGGCCCACTGGCTCAGAGACCAATAGGGAAAGCCGAATTTGCGCCTGATCCAGTTGAGATAGGTGTTGAGGCCGAGCGCGGCGGTGTAGGCGCCATCGCCGAGGAAGGCGAGCCAGCGGGCGTGGCGCACCACGACGTCGAACACGTCGCCATGGATGACGAGGTAGCGCTTGCCGTCGGCGCCTTCGTGGATCGCAGTCTCGACCACTTCAATGCCGCCGAAATGATTGCCGTAATAGTCGCGGAGGAATTCATCGTGGTTCCCCGGCAGATAGACCATGCGGGTGCCCTTGCGGCTCTTGCGCAGCAGCTTCTGCACCACGTCATTATGCGCCTGCGGCCAGTACCAGCCCGAGCGCAGCCGCCAGCCATCGACGATGTCGCCGACGAGGTAGATGGTGTCGGCGTCGTGGTAGCGCAGGAAATCCAGCAGAAGATCGGCCTGGCAGCCCTTGGTGCCGAGATGGACATCGGACAGGAAAAGGCTGCGATAGCGGCGCGCCTCGGGTGCGTCGTTCACCTCGAAAGCCCCCTCGATCAGGCCCTCAAACGGGCTGGGCAATGTCTCCATGGGGAAGCATAAGCCCGAGTCGCATCACCCTTTTATGACGATGCTGCGCTGCACCGTTCACAGGCACTTGTCAGAGGAACAGCATCACCACGCTCGACGCCACCAGCGCCGCCATCACGTAGTTGACGAGGCGTTGCTGGCGTGGGGTCGACAGCAGCCGGGCGAGCAGCGCGCCGAACCCCGCCCACAGGCACAGGCTGGGAAAAGCGACGCCGCCCGAAACCAGCGCGATCATCGCCACCTCGGCGAACAGATGCTCGCCGCCCACCGTGGTGAAGGCGGGGATGATCGAAAGAGCGATGGTCCACGCTTTCGGGTTCACCCATTGGAACAGCGCCGATTGCAGCAGGGTCATCGGCCGCTCCACCGCGCTGCCGTCCCCCGGGCCGCCGGCATTGGCGATCTTCCAGGCGAGATAGAGCAGATAGAGCGCGCCGACGATCTTCAGCGTCTGGTGCATGTAGGGGATGGCGAGGAACAGCGTGCCCAGCCCCATGCCGATGGCGACGAGCATCACCGCGAAGCCGACCGTGACGCCCCAGATCTGCGGCAAGGTGCGGCGGAAGCCGAAGGCGGCGCCGGAGCCGGCCGAGATCATGTTGTTCGGTCCCGGCGTCAACGCCCCGGCCAGCGCGAACAGGAACATGGGCAGGAGCTGGGACGACAGCGGCACCGTATTTTCCTAAGGCGGGCGACAGGCCGGATCGGCGCATCAGAGCTAAGTCGCGCGGCGCCTGCACGCAAGCTGGGAACGATCGCGCATCGGACATGAAAAAACCGCCGGCCCCTCTCGGGAGCCGGCGGCGAACAGAGCCAGTGTGGAAGCGGCCCGTCCGCTCAGTGCGCGACGAAAAGCGGCACGGGCGGGTCGACCAGCAGCGAGGCGGTGACGCCACCGAGGATCATCTCGGCCAGGCGCGAGCGGCTGTAGATGCCCATGACCAGCAGGTCGGCGCCGAATTTCTGCGCCTCCTGGGTAATGACGACACCGGCCTGGCCCTCAAGGACATGGCGGTGCGTGGCATTGACGCCGTGGGTGGAGAGGTAGGCGGCGAGCTTGGCGCCGGAGGCGGCGACATCCGACTTGCTCTCCTCGACGGTGAGCACTTCCACCTGGTCGGCCAGCGCCAGCACGGGGAGGGCGAAGCGCACGGCGTGGCCGGCCTCGCGCGAGGGCTTCCACGCCACCAGCGCCCGGCCGATCCGGGCCGGCACCGGCTTGCCGGTCGGCACCACGATCACCGGGCCGTTGCAGGCGAGGGCGAGATGCTCGGGCAGGGTGGCAGCGAGTTCGTCATCGACCGTGCCATAGCGCGTCTCGCTGACCACGGTCACGTCGGTAAAGGTGACTTCATCGCGCAGCGCGGCCGTGACCTCGCCCTCGATGGTCTGCCACACCCCGACCACGCCAGCTTCCGCGACAGCGGCCTCGAACTGGGCCTTAAGGGTGGCTTCCTTCTCCTTCGCCTCGCGCACCAGCTCGTTCACATAGATCGACAGCGCCCGCCCGACGCGCGGCACGCCGGCGGGATAAAGCGTGTAGACCGCCTTGAGTTGGGCCCCGGTCTGGCGCGCGAGGCCGGCGGCGAAGGCCAGACGGTCGCTAAAGCCCGAATCGGGCGCGGCGTGCAGCAGGACGGTACGGATGGACATGGCGTTTCTCTCTCCTGGCGGCTGTCCCTTTGACGTAAGGACATTGGAGCCTGATGGAAATGCGGAAAACCACGATCCGCAAGAGGCATTAGGTATTCACCATACTTGGCTTTCCGCCCCATCACGAGCGCGCGACCGCGCCGCTTGCGTCATTGCCATCGCATATGCGGTCACTACTCTCGCACCGCGCGTCGGGCCCGGCGCGTAGATGAGGGAGCATCTCATGGTTCGTCGCCTGACGGCTGCACTTGCAGCCGGCATCATCACCGCTATCGTCGCAACATCGGCCCCGGCCGGGGCCGATGTCATCAAGGAGCGCCAGGCCCTGCTCAAGCAGTTCGGCGATGCCACCAAGCCGATCGGCGGCATGCTGCGCGGCAGCGTGCCCTTCGACCTGGCGCAGGTGCAGGCGGCGCTGGACCTCTATGTGACGGACGCCAAGGTGCTGCCGACCCTGTTCCCGGCCGGTTCGGGCACTGGCGACACCGAGGCGCTGCCGGCGATCTGGACCAATAAGGCGGATTTCGACGCCCGCTTCGCCAAGCTCGGCACGGATGCCGCAGCGGCGCGCGCGGCGATCACCGACGAGGCCAGATTCAAGGCCAGCTTCCCCGGCGTGGTCCGCAATTGCGGCGGCTGCCACGACAATTACCGGCAGAAGAATTGACCGGCGCGCCCCTTTCCTCGTCCACGCCGGCGGCGATGCTGGCGTGGGACCTGCCGACGCGCCTGGCCAAATGGGGGCTGGCCGCGCTGGTCGGGCTCGCCTTCGCCAGCCGCTACTGGGGCGACGCGGCGCTGGTCTGGCACCAGTGGAACGGCCTCGCCATTCTGGTGGTGCTCGTGTTCCGGCTGCTCTGGGGGCTGGTCGGCGGTTCGACGGCGCGCTTTGCCGGCTTTCTTGCCGGGCCGGCGGCGGTGCTGGGCTATGCCGGGCGGCTGCTCAAGGGCCGGCCGCCGCATTTCCTCGGCCATAATCCGCTTGGCGGCTGGATGGTGCTAGCGCTGCTGGCAATCGTGGCGGCGCAGGGGCTCACCGGCCTGTTCACCAGCGACGACATCATCGTCTATGGCCCGATGACGCCTGTCGTGAGCGACGAGACGATCCGCAGCGCTTCCAGCTGGCATCAGCGGCTCTACCCGTTCCTCCTGGCGCTCATCGCCCTGCATGTGCTGGCCAATCTCGCCTATTCGCTGTTCGGCCGGGACAATCTGATCCGCGCCATGGTCACCGGCTGCAAGCCGGCGGCCACCTATACCGACCGGGCACCGGCGACGCCGGGCGGGGTGGGGCTGGCGTTCGCCTGCCTCGGTCTCTCGGTGCTTATCGTGTTCGGCGGTATCGCGTTGGCGGGAGGACATCCCTTCCCGTGAAATACCACCTTCGGCCGGCTGCCGAGCCCCCTTGCCGGGGCGGGTGAACCGTGCTCCATGGCGGCCCCATGAACGCGCTCAAGGGCATCGCGCTGCAGGTCGGCGCGACGTTCCTCTTCACCATCATGTCCGCCCTCGTCCGCATCGTCTCGGAACACGTTCCGACCGGCGAGATCGTCTTCTCGCGCTCGTTCTTCGCGTTGTTTCCGCTGCTGGCGCTGCTCGCCTGGCGCGGCGAGATCAGCGCGGCGGTGCGCACCGCCCATCCGCTCGGCCATATCGCGCGCGGCACCATCGGCGTGTGCGCCATGGGATTGAGCTTCGCGGCGCTGGCGCGGATTCCGCTGGCGGACGCCACCGCCATCGGCTTCGCCGCGCCGCTGCTCACCGTCATGCTGGCGGCGCTGCTTCTGCGCGAGCGGGTGCAGCTTTATCGCTGGGCGGCGGTGGTGGTGGGGCTTGGTGGCGTGGTGGTGATGCTGTGGCCGCACATGCACGGCTCGTTCGACACGCCCGGCCACATGTTCGGCGCGCTCTACGCGCTGATGGCGGCCGCCTTCACCGCCGGGGCGATGGTGCAGGTGCGCCGTCTCACCCAGACCGAGACAACGGCGTCCATCGTGTTCTATTTCCAGGCGCTCGCCGCCCTTGCCGGCCTTGCCACCGCCGGCTGGGGCTGGGTGCTGCCGAGCGGGCGCGAGGGGCTGCTGCTATTGACGATCGGTTTTCTCGGCGGGGTCGGGCAGATCCTGCTGACCGAGAGCTATCGCTACGCGCCGGCCTCTGTCGTGGCGCCCTTCGCCTATTCCGCCATGCTGTGGTCGTTGCTGCTCGGCTTCATCCTGTTCGCCGAGATTCCGCCGCTGCTGGTGCTGCTCGGCGGCGCCATCGTTATCACCGCCGGCCTGTTCGTCATCTGGCGCGAGCGCCAGCTTGGCATCGACCGGACGCGGGAGGAGGCGGCGACCACGCCGCCCGCCGCGCCGGCCCCGTGAGGGCTCAGAACGCCTTGAAGGTAATGAGCGTGCGGGTGTCCTGGATGCCCGGGAACAGCTGCACCTTCTCGTTGACGAAATGGCCGATATCGGTGCCATCAGGCACGTAGAACTTCACCAGCAGGTCGAACTCGCCGGCGGTGGAATAGATTTCGGACGCGATCTCGGCGTCGGCGATGGCGTTCGCCACTTCATAGGCGCGGCCGAGCTGACATTTGATCTGCATGAAGAAGGGAACCATCGCGGCATTCCGGCTTGGATCGGGAGGCCGATAGGAACCAGAAGGCGGCGGATGGCGCAACCCCCGCCGCCCCCCGTGGCGCGACGACGCCTTGCGCGCACGGGCGTCCTCGCCTATCTCGCGGGGACGATCACGTTGGGGTGCCCAAGGCGCGGTGGCGCGGCGGGCTGAGAGGTGAAGGCGCGCCGCAGGGCACGCCACCAACCCACGAACCTGATCCGGGTCATGCCGGCGGAGGGAACGGATCGCGCGCGCTCGGGGTGGCTCCCCCCGCAGGGCGACGCTTCCGCCTCCCGCGCGGCGAGGGGAGGCGTAGCATGGCAGGCTCCACACCGATCGCGGTGACGATGGCAGGCTCGGATTCCGGCGGCGGCGCTGGCATCCAGGCCGATCTGAAGACCTTTTCGGCGCTCGGCGTCTATGGCGCCAGCGTCATCACCGCGCTGACCGCGCAGAACACGCGCGGCGTCACCGGCATTCACGACGTGCCCGCCGCCTTCATCGCGGCACAGATCGACGCCGTGCTGTCCGATCTCGCGGTCGATGCGGTGAAGATCGGCATGCTCTCGCGCCCCGAGGCGATCGTGGAAGTGGCATCGGGCCTGAAGCGCCACGGCATGGCGACTGTCGTGCTCGATCCTGTCATGATCGCCGCCTCGGGCGACCGACTGCTGGTGCCGGAGGCGATCGAGACGCTGCGCCGCGACTTGCTCCCGCAGGCTCTGCTCATCACCCCGAATCTGCCGGAAGCCGCCGCGCTGCTCGATGCGGCGCCGGCCACGGACCTCGCCAGCGTGCGGGCGCAGGCGCAGCTTCTGCTGGCGATGGGGCCGCGCGCGGTGCTGATCAAGGGCGGGCATGGCGAAGGGCCGGACAGTATCGACGTTCTGCTGGACGAAGACGGTTTCCTCGAACTTTCCGCGCCGCGCATCGTCACCCGCAACACCCATGGCACCGGTTGCACGCTCTCTTCCGCCATCACCGCCGGGCTGGCCAAGGGCCTGCCGCTGCGCGAGGCGGTGGCGGCGGCGAAGGAGTATCTGACCAGGGCGCTGGCGCGCTCGGAAGAACTCGCCATCGGCCAGGGCCACGGGCCCGTGCACCACTTCCACGCCTGGTGGTGAGCGCGCACTGATGGCCCTCGCGCGGCGCGGCCTGCTAAGCGGGGCGGCCTTTCCTGCGAGCCGCCTCGTGCCCCTCATTGCCCCCCGCCACGCCATCGCCGCCGTCTATGCCGGGTTGTTCTTCGGCATCGGCGTGTTCATGCCGTTCTTCCCGGTCTGGCTGGAGGGGCGGGGTTTCGATGCGTCGATGATCGCGCTGGCCCTCGCTGTGCCGCAGGTGGTGCGGCTCGTCACCATGCCGCTCGGTGGCCTGCTGGCCGATCGCAGCGGGCGGCCGCGTGCCACGCTCATCGTCTATGCCGTCGCCACTGCCCTGTGCTTTGCCGGCATCGCCTTCGCCCCGAGCGCCACCTTCATCCTGATCGGGCTCGGCCTCGCCGCCGTGTTCTGGCAGCCGAGCCTGCCGGTGCTCGACGCCTATGCGGTGGCGCGAAGGCGTGAGGGGCTGATCGACTATGGCCGGGTGCGGCTGTGGGGATCGGCGGCGTTCATCGGCGGCAACCTCCTGGCGGGAGGCCTGCTCGGCGGGGTGTTCCTCGCCAACGTGCCGGCCGACACGGTGATCTGGCTCATCGCCGGGGCGAGCGTGGCGGCGGCGCTGGCGGCGGCGACGCTGCGCGAGGTGCGCCCGGTGCCGCACGAGACGGCGGTGCGGCGCCCCATGCTCACCGGTATGGCGCCGGTGCTGCTGGTCGGGCTCGCCGCGGCGGCGCTGGTGCAGGGCTCGCACGCGGTACTCTACGCCTTCGCCTCGTTGATGTGGCAGGGCAAGGGTCTGTCCAGCACGCTCATCGGCCTGCTCTGGTCGCTCGGCGTGCTGGCCGAGGTGGTGCTGTTCCATTACGGCACGCGGGTGACGATGCGGCTGGGGCCGGAAAAACTGCTGCTGATCGGCGGGCTCGCCGGGATGCTGCGCTTCGGGGTGATGGCGCTCGACCCGCCGCTGCTGCTGCTTCTGATCTTGCAGCCGCTGCATGCCTTCACCTTTGGCTGCACCTATCTCGGCACGGTGGAACTGGTCGCCCGCCACGCGCCGCCGGGGCGCGGGGCGAGCGTGCAGGCGCTGGCGGCCTGGGCGACGGCGATCGCCATGGCGGGGGCGACGCTGGCCGCCGGTCCGCTGTGGCAGGCCTACGGCCCCGGCGCCTTCCTCGCCTCAAGCGGGCTGGCGGGGCTCGGCACGCTCGGCGCGCTTCTCGCCGGGCGGCTGCGTCAGCCCCACAGCGCGGGCTCGGGCGGGTAGACCCGGCTGCCCTCATAGCGCAGCGCCGGGTCGCGGTCGGCGGCGAGCAGAAGCGGGCCGTCGAGATCGACGAAGCGCGCCAGCGGCGCCAGCAGTAGTGCCGGCGCCATGGCCAGCGAGGTGCCGACCATGCAGCCGACCATGATGTCGAGCCCCGCCGCCTGCGCCGCGCGGGCGAGCAGGATCGCCTCGGTCAGCCCACCGGTCTTGTCGAGCTTGATGTTGAGCGCGTCATAGCGCCCGGCCAGCGCGTCGAGGCTGTCAAGCCCGTGCGCGCTCTCATCGGCGCAGACCGGCACCGGGCGGGCGATCTGCGCGAGGGCCGCGTCATCGGTGGCGGGCAGGGGCTGTTCCACCAGTTCGACCCCCACCTGCGCACAGGCGGTCAGGTGTGCTTCCAGATTGCCCGCCGTCCAGCCCTCATTGGCGTCGACGATGAGCCGGGCATCAGGCACCGCCGCGCGGATCGCCGTCAGGCGCGCGAGGTCGCCCTCCGTGCCGAGCTTGAGCTTGAGCAGTTCGTGCCCCGCCTCGCGGGCCGCCTGCGCCATGGCGGACGGCGTGTCGAGGCTGAGCGTGTAGGCGGTAACGACCGGCTGCGGCGCCGGCAGGCCGGCCATCTCATAGGCGCGCATCCCGGCGCGCTTGGCCTCGATGTCCCACATCGCGCAGTCGAGTGCGTTGCGCGCTGCCCCCGGCGGCAGCAGCGTCATCAGGTCCTCGCGCCGCAGGCCCTCGGCGACCAGTCTTTGCAGCGCGGCGAGCTGGTCGACCACCCCTTCGACGCTCTCGCCATAGCGGCCATAGGGCACGCATTCGCCGCGCCCGACATGGGCGCCGTCGCGCAGCTCGACGGTAACGACGGCGGCCTCGGTCTTCGAGCCGCGGGCGATGGTGAACCGGCCACGGATTGGGAAGCGTTCGGGGGTGATGAGGAGATCGGTCATGGCCCTATCGCCGGGAGCAGGAGGAATCGCGCTCCCAGCATAAGGCCGGCCGCGCCCGGCGGGGCGTCGCATTGAAAGCACACTCGCGGCGATTACGCCGTTCTCAGGGTGTCATCGCCGTGATTCGCCGGGCGGCTCTCTCGACTGCCGCAGGTGCTACCGCTAAGTAGGGCATTGCGAATTCGTCTCGGTGTCGCGGCCGCTGGTCGTGTCATGCCCGCAGGAGAGGTCATTTTGGGAGCTGCTGAAGCGCCGCTTCTGGCCACCGCCCGCAATGGCCGCGAACTCGTGTTCGTGGGCAATGGCCGCTGGGTGGCCGGGCAGGGGCGCGCGCTGGAAGGCAGCGTGGATGCCGCGCTGGCGGAAGTCGGCACCGGCGCCAGCGAGACGGCGCGGATCGACCTTTCCGGCGTGCGCAGCTTCGACACGCTCGGCGCCGTGGTGCTCGACCGGCTGCTGCAATCCCTGGACAAGGCCAATATCCGCTTCCAGATCGTCGGGCTGGAGCGCCGCTTCCGCCCGTTGCTCGACGATATCGTCAAGGGCAGCCATCAGAATCCGCCGCGCCGGCGCTATGTGAACCCGCTGCTGGGCGCTCTCCAGCTGGTCGGCAAGACCACGGTGTCGATGGCGGAGGACGCCCTGGGGCTGCTTTCCTTTATCGGGGCGGTGGTGGCGGCCTTCCTGCGCGTGCTGGTGCGCCCGCACACCTTCCGTTTCACCTCGATGATCTATCATCTGGAGCGGGCGGGGCTGCGGGCGGTGCCGATCGTGGCGCTGATCACCTTCCTGATCGGCTGCATCATCGCCCAGCAGGGCATCTTCCATTTCCGCAAGTTCGGCGCCACCACCTATGTCGTCGACATGGTGGGCATCCTGACCCTGCGCGAACTCGGCGTGCTGATCGTCTCGATCATGGTCGCCGGCCGCTCCGGCAGCGCCTTCACGGCGGAACTCGGCTCCATGCGGATGCGCGAGGAAGTCGACGCGCTGCGCGTGATGGGGTTCGACCCCAATGAAGTGCTGGTGCTGCCGCGCCTGGTGGCGCTGGTCATCGCCGTGCCGCTGCTCACCTTCATCGGCAATATGAGCGCGCTGTTCGGCGGCGGGCTGGTGGCCTGGCTCTATGGCGGCATCTCGCCTGCGATCTTCATCGCCCGGCTGCAGGAGGCCATCGGCCTCAACACCTTCGAGGTCGGCATGATCAAGGCGCCGTTCATGGCGGCGATCATCGGCCTCATCGCCTGCATGGAGGGCATGCGGGTCGGCGGCAGCGCGGAATCCCTCGGCGCCCACACCACCGCCTCGGTGGTAAAGGCGATCTTCCTGGTGATCGTGGTGGACGGGCTGTTCGCCATGTTCTTCGCCGCGATCGACATGTGAGGCGCGCGTGCACGCCGAGAGCGATACCCAGCAGAGCAGCGGCCCGGCCGTCCCCGAAGTCGCCCCCGGCGAGCCGATCATCCATGTGCGCGACCTCGTGGTGGCGTTCGGCGAGCGCACCATCCTCAACGGCCTTTCGCTCGACGTGAAGCGCGGCGAGATCCTCGGCTTCGTCGGCGCCTCGGGCGGCGGCAAGTCAGTGCTGACCCGCACCATTCTGGGGCTGGTGCCCAAGCGCGCCGGCACGGTGGCGGTGTTCGGCCAGGACCTCGACGAACTGACCTTTGCCAGCCGGCGGGCACTGGAGCAGCGCTGGGGGGTGCTGTTCCAGCAGGGGGCGCTGTTCTCCTCGCTGAGCGTGCGGCAGAACATCCAGTTCCCGATGCGCGAATATCTCGACCTGTCGCAGGGGCTGATGGACGAACTCACCATCGCCAAGCTGGAAATGGTCGGCCTTGCCCCTGACGTCGCCGAGAAGGCGCCTTCCGAGCTTTCCGGCGGCATGATCAAGCGCGTGGCGCTGGCCCGCGCGCTGGCGCTCGATCCGGAAATCCTGTTCCTCGACGAGCCTACATCGGGCCTCGACCCGATCGGCGCCGGCGAATTCGACGAATTGATTGCAACCCTGCAGCAGACTTTGGGGTTGACTGTATTCATGGTAACTCACGATCTGGACAGCCTGCATACGGTATGCGATCGCATCGCGGCACTCGCCGATGGCAAGGTCATAGCCGTCGGTCCGATCGAGACCATGCTGGCGTCGAAACATCCTTGGGTTTCGGCCTATTTTCACGGCAAGCGGGCGCGCGCCGCCGGCTTCGGATCTGAAGGGGCGCGCTGAGGACACCATGGAGACACGCGCCAATTACACGATCATCGGGCTGTTCACCCTCGCCGTCGTGGCGGCGGGCTTCGCCTTTGTCTGGTGGTTCACCGGCTCGGCCAATCGCGGGCCGCGCACTTCCTATGATGTCGTGTTCAGCGGCGTGGTGAGCGGGCTGCAGACCGGCTCCGCCGTCACCTTCAACGGCATTCCGGTTGGCGAGGTGACGGCCTTGCGGCTCGATGCGCAGGACCCGCGCAAGGTGATCGCCCGCATCGCGGTGCAGCCCGATACGCCGGTCAAGTCCGACACGCGCGCCACGCTGGATTCGCAGCTGCTCACCGGCCTTGCCTCGGTCGGGCTGGTCGGCGGGTCGACGGCGGCCGCGCCGCTGCCGGCGCCGGCGGAAGGCCAGCTGCCGCGCATCGACGCCGACACCTCGGCGGTGCAGGACCTTATGCGGACCGCCCGCGACGTGCTGGGGCGGGTCAACGATATCGCCATTCGCGTCGACGACCTGATCAAGGCCAATGACGCCAAGATCTCCTCGGTGATCGACAATGTCGACAAGTTCACCGCTGCCCTGGGCGAGAATTCCGGCAATATAGACACTTTCCTTCGGGAAATGGGCGGCGCGGCGCGGCGCATTTCCTCGCTGGCGGACAATCTCGACAAGCTGGTGGTTTCCGTCGATCCGGAAAAGCTCGGCAATACGGTCAACGACATCAGCGCGTTCACCGCGCAGCTCGGTACCATGGCCCAGAAGGTCAACGTCATCCTCGACAATGTGAATGGCATGACGACGAGCGAGGAAGGCAAGGGGATGTTCAACGAGATTTCCAGCGCGGCTGCCGAAGTGCGCAAGCTCGCCGCCAATCTCGACACCCGCACGGCGGAACTGACGGTCAACCTCAACAAGTTCGCCGGGCCGGGCCTGCGGCAATACGAGGCGCTGGCGGTGGACGGCCGGCGCACGCTCGGCGAGATCGAGCGCGTTTTCAGGAATTTCGAGCGCAACCCACGCCAGTTCATCTTTGGCGGGTCGAACGTACCAAGCTACAATGGGCGCTAGGGGATGGGGCGCCATATGATGGGAAGTCGTGCAACCGACGGGGGCAGGGGCGTTCGCGTGAGTTTTGACGAGACAAGCGACCGCTCGGCCGGGCGCAGCTTTCCCGAGCGCGGCTCCCGCGCGCGCAAGGTCGCCGGCACTCTCGGCATGGCGGCGCTGGCCGTGTTGCTCGGCGGCTGCAGCACGCTGCTGTCGGGCGGTGACGCGGCCGTGCCGACCTTCGATCTCAGCGCGCCGGCCGATTTCAGCGCCCCGCGCCGGGGAACCGGCCTGCTCGTGGTGGGCCCGCCCAGCGCGCTGGCGGTGCTGGACACCGAGCGGATCGTGGTCGAGCCGCAGCCCGGGCAGATTACCTATCTCGACAAGGCGCAGTGGAGCGACCGGCTGCCGGCGCTGTTCCAAGCGCGGCTGATCGAATCGTTCGAGAATGGCAACCGCGCCCGCTCCGTCGGCCGGGCCGGCGAGGGGCTGAGTGCCGACTACACACTGCTCTCGGACCTGCGGGCCTTCGGCCTGCGCACCTATGAGGGCGGGCCGGTGGCGGTGGTCGAGGTGTCGGTCAAGATCGTCGCCGCCAATTCGGGCCGCATCGTCGCCGCGCAGGTGTTCACCGCCCGCGCCCCGGCCGCCTCCACCAGCGGGCCGGATGCCACCGCAGCCCTCGACCAGGCCTCGGACCAGGTGTTCGTGGAGCTGGTGCGCTGGGCGTCCAGCCGCTTCTGACGTTTAAACAGCAGGCAGGGCGCCGCCACTTCGGCGAGTGCCATCCCCACGGTTCCTATCGATCTCCAGACGCAAAAAAAGCCCGGCTCGCGCCGGGCTTTTTCGTTGTCGGTCAGGCGTGGATCAGAACTTGTAGCTGATCGCGGCGCGGACGATATTGCTGGTCAGGTCGGCTTTGGCGCTGACGAAGCTGCCCGAGGTGCCGGCGAGGTAGCTGGTCACGTTGGACTCGCCGAGGTCGACATAGAGATATTCGCCGCGCAGGATCCAGTTGTCGGTGATCGCATATTCGAGACCGCCACCGATCGTCCAGCCGGTATTGACGTTGTCATGCGAGCCATAGGCCGCGGTGCTGATGTCCGGCGCGCCACCTTCAGTGAGACCCATGACGGTGGTCGAGCTGCTGACCTTGCCATAGGCGAAGCCGCCGGTGCCGTACACGAGCAGGCGGTCAAAGGCGTAGCCGAGGCGGGCGCGCACGGTGCCGAACCACTCCAGCTCGGCGCTGGACTGGTAGTAGGGGCCACCCGGCGTGGCATAGAAGGCGACGCTTTCCTCGGCGCCGGTCCACTGGAAGTCAGCCTCGACGCCGACGACCACATTGTTCTCGAACTGGTAGTTGTAGCCGATCTGGCCGCCGGCGACCCAGCCGTCCATATTGCCGAAGTTCACGTCGTTGCCGGCAAAGAGGCCGCCGGGCGTGAAGACGCCGCCAGTGCTGTCGAAGAACAGCACGTCGGTGGCCTTGGATTCACCCCAAGCATAGCCGGCATTGCCGCCGAGATAGAGGCCAGTCCAGGAGAAGGCCGGCACGAAAACCGCGACCGGTTCGGCCTTGACGGGATAGGGCATGTCGGCGGCAAGGCTGGCGGTGCCGGTGGCAAGCAGGGCGGCCGCGCCAAGAAGCAGCGAGCGGTTCATGAGGTTTCTCCAGGTAAACGCACTGCCGGGATAATGACATTCCCGCGAAACAGTTCGGTTGTGGCCTGCTACCCCTGCGTTTGTTCCTGAATGTGCGGCTGAAATACAACAGATGGCGTTCTCCAATACCTTTAAGCCTATCGGCTGCTGTCATGATACCGCCAGATGGTAATTTATTACATGTCGGTGGGGTGCGCGGTGGCCGGGCGGAAGGACAGGCCTTCGCATATCGGCGTATTTCGGCGCATGTCGCCGATGGCCGGCATCGGAGGCTCCGGGTGCGGCGCGATTCTCGTGGGGCAGTGAGTCGGTCGGGCGAACGAGGGGGCTGGCGCGGTCCAGAGTGGGGGGTACTCCAGCGCAGCGTCTGGGTGACGCTGGCCCGGCCATCGCCCTTCCTGTCGAGGCCGATCTGCGTGGCTTCGAGGTCGCTCCGCTCGCGCCTCCGCATGACGGACGGGAAGGGGGCTCGACCGGCTAGCCCGCCTTGGACGCCCAACGTGCAGCCATTGCGTCGGGGCAAGAAGGCGTGGATCCCCGGGCCAAGCCGGGGATGACGTGCTCTGGAGGCGATCGCCCAACACAAGCGGCGCGGCCTCGCATGGGCGGCCTGCGGGCGCGATTTCCACCCTGTCGGGAGCGGGAGCGAGCCGCCTCCGCGAGTGTCACGTCATGGTCAGGCCTGGCCCGGCCATCCCCGCCCTTCGTTCGCCTCAGTGGCTGCACGATCGCAGCAAAAAGGGCGCAGCTTGCGCCGCGCCCTTGATGGAACCGCAGGGACGAATGGACCCCTGAGGAAGTCCATGCCGCCACCTAAGTCGGGCTTGCCCGGCTTAGGCACTCAGGGAAAAGCAGGGGCGAAGGGACTTCCTCAGAAGTCCATGCCGCCACCTAAGCCGGGCTTGCCCGGCTTAGGCACTCAGGGAAAAGCAGGGGCGAATGGACTTCCTCAGAAGTCCATGCCGCCCATGCCACCCATGCCGCCGCCCGGCATGGCGGGGGCCGCGCCGCCCTTCTTCGGAATGTCAGCGATCATCGCTTCGGTGGTGATCAGCAGCGAGGCCACGGAAGCCGCGTTCTGGATCGCCGAGCGCAGCACCTTGGCCGGGTCGATGACGCCGGCCTTGTACATGTCGACATATTCGCCGGTCTGGGCGTTGAAGCCGTAGGCGTAGGTATCCTTCTCGAGTATACGGCCGACGATCAGCGAGCCGTCTTCGCCAGCATTGTTGGCGATCTGGCGCGCCGGGTACTGCACCGCCTTGCGGACGATGTCGACGCCGGTCTTCTGGTCGGGATTGGCGGTGACGACGGCGTCCAGCGCCTTCATGGCGCGCAGGAGGGCGACGCCGCCGCCCGGCAGCACGCCTTCTTCCACGGCCGCGCGGGTGGCGTGCAGCGCGTCGTCGACGCGGTCCTTCTTTTCCTTCACTTCGACTTCGGTCGCGCCGCCGACGCGGATGACCGCGACGCCGCCGGCGAGCTTGGCCAGGCGCTCCTGCAGCTTCTCGCGGTCGTAGTCCGAGGTGGTCTCCTCGATCTGCGCCTTGATCTGCGACACGCGGTCCTCGATGTCCTTCTTGGAGCCGGCGCCGTCGACGATGGTGGTGTTCTCCTTCTCGAGCACGACCTTCTTGGCGCGGCCGAGCATGGCGAGCGTCACGGTGTCGAGCTTGATGCCGAGATCGTCGGAGATGGCGGTGCCGCCGGTCAGGATGGCGATATCCTGCAGCATGGCCTTGCGGCGATCACCGAAGCCGGGCGCCTTGACGGCCGCGACCTTGAGGCCGCCGCGCAGCTTGTTGACGACGAGGGTGGCCAGAGCCTCGCCCTCGATGTCCTCGGCGATAATCAGCAGCGGCTTGGAGGTCTGCACCACGGCTTCCAGCACCGGCAGCAGTTCCTGCAGGCCCGAGAGCTTCTTCTCGTGGATGAGGATGTAGGGGTCCTCGAACTCGACGCGCATCTTCTCGGCATTGGTGATGAAGTAGGGCGAGAGATAGCCACGGTCGAACTGCATGCCTTCGACCACGTCGAGCTCGGTCTCGGCGGTCTTGGCTTCCTCGACGGTGATCACGCCCTCATTGCCGACCTTCTGCATCGCCTCGGCGAGGTACTTGCCGATTTCGGCATCGCCATTGGCGGAGATGGTGCCGACCTGGGCGATCTCGGCGTTCGACGTCACCTTGCGGGCGTTCTTCTTGAGATCAGCGACGATGGCTTCGACCGCGAGGTCGATGCCGCGCTTGAGGTCCATCGGGTTCATGCCGGCGGCGACCGACTTGGCGCCTTCCTTCACGATGGCCTGGGCGAGCACGGTGGCGGTGGTGGTGCCGTCGCCGGCGAGGTCGTTGGACTTCGAGGCCACTTCGCGCACCATCTGCGCGCCCATGTTCTCGAACTTGTCCTCGAGCTCGATCTCCTTGGCGACGGTGACGCCGTCCTTGGTGATGCGCGGGGCGCCGAAGCTCTTCTCGATCACGACGTTGCGGCCCTTGGGACCGAGCGTGACCTTGACGGCGTTGGCGAGAATGTCGACGCCGCGCAGCATCTTCTCGCGCGCGTCGCCAGCGAACTTAACTTCCTTGGCAGACATGATCTCTTACTCCGGTGATGCGTTGCGAGCAGCGTGAGCGGCTGGCTCAGGCGGCCTTCTTCGACGCAGAAGCGCCTTCCAGGACGCCCAGAATGTCGGACTCCTTCATGATGAGGTAGTCGACGCCGTCG
This sequence comes from Ancylobacter vacuolatus, assembly GCF_030813595.1. Lineage (GTDB taxonomy): Bacteria > Pseudomonadota > Alphaproteobacteria > Rhizobiales > Xanthobacteraceae > Ancylobacter > Ancylobacter vacuolatus. The sequence goes on from NZ_JAUSUH010000001.1 coordinate 21,166, forward strand.
AGCTTGACCTCGGTGCCCGACCACTTGCCGAACAGCACCCGGTCGCCGGCCGCCACATCGAGCGGCACCAGCTTGCCGGCCTCGTCGCGGGCGCCAGGGCCAACAGCGACGACTTCGCCCTGCGAGGGCTTTTCCTTGGCAGTGTCGGGAATGATGATGCCGCCCGCGGTCTTCTCTTCCGCATCAATGCGCTTGACCACGACCCGGTCATGCAGGGGACGGAACTTCATCGGCTCTCTCCAATCGTGAACGATCGTTTGATCCTGCACCACGCCCGCCCAACCGGATGGCCTGGGGGTATCTCGCGGTGCCGTGCGACATCTAGGCGCCGGGGAATGGGGGCGCAAGGTGCGGGCGGCAAAAAACTGGCAGTCACGATGAGAGAGTGCCAACGCGCCACCCTCCTTCCTGTCAGCACTCTGTCGTATATGCTGCTAGTGCATTGATATTGAACATTTATTGTCAATTTTAGCCTTGCCGCGTGCCGGCGGCGGCTGCACACTCCTTTCAGTCACGAAAGGAGGTTCCGCATGACCGATCATGGGGTGTCGTCGCGTGGTGGGCCGTCGCTTCAGGCGACGGGGGAGGGCGCGGGTACCGGCGGGCGCGTGTCGCCGGATTTCCGCCGGCAGTTGGAGGGCTATGGCCTCACCACGGCCCAGATCCTCTACCGGATGCCCGATCATCCGGGAATTCTGCAGACCTTTCTCTGGCAGCATTACGATCTCTGCCCGCATTTCCCGGAGCTGAACCGCTTCCTCGCCTTCTGGAAGCGCGAGCTGGAAGGCCCGCTGCATTCGGTGCTTGTGGCGCATTCCCGGCTGATCGGCCCGGCCGAGCTGCGGCGGGTGGACGGGGAGTTCCGGCTGAACTGAGACGCATGGTCCGCCGCTTCTTTTGAGCGACCTGCCCTCTTCTTGCCGCGCGCGACGTGCTATGAGCGCGGGAACGGGGGCCGGTCCGGCGTCCGAGGAAAGTCAGGCAGCTGGTCACGCTGGTGGATCATCGTTCTCCGCGCACGTCGGAATTGCTCTCGGCGATCGTCACCGCCCATTCGGCGGAACGCATCGGCGTGGGCGAAATCGTGCACGCGCTGCGCAACCGCGCCTTCGGCCTGTCCATCCTGCTGCTCGGCCTGCCGAACTGCCTGCCGATGCCGCCCGGCCTGCCGGTCATCTGCGGCATTCTGCTCTGCCTTGTCGGCGGACAGATGGTGGTGGGGCGCGATGAATTGTGGCTGCCGCGCTGGCTGGCCAACCGCACCATCTCGCGCGGGCTGCTGGAGAAGATCGTCAACGGATCGCTGAAGCTGATCTGCCGCTTCGAGGGCTATTCCCGCCCGCGGCTGCCCTATTTCTCCTCGCCCTCGGCGCGCTTCGTGCTGGGCGGGCTGGTGGTGGTGCTGGGGCTGCTGCTGCTGCTGCCGATCCCGATCTTCGGCAATCTGCCCCCCGGCATCGCGGTGGTGATTCTTGGCCTCGGCCTGGTCGAGCGCGACGGCGTGTTCATCCTCGCCGGCGTGGTGGCGACGCTGGTCAGCTTCGGCGTGATGGGCCTGCTCAGCTGGCTGCTGTTCCAAGGCGCGCTGGCGGTGTTCTGAAACCGCCTGAAGAACAAGGCGCTGCAAGCTCTTAGCCGATACTGGACAGACCGCGTCGCCTGCACCTATTCCTTAACGGAATGGGGTGGGGAGAGTTGCCATGGCGCGAAGCGGACGGTCTTGGCTGGCCGGTATTGGCCTTTGTGTGGCCGGCATGGGGTCAGCTCTGGCCGCCGACATTCCCTCGCTTGGGCTGCCCGACCCGCTGCTGCTGGCGACGCCCGGCGAGGAGATCCTTCTCAGGGCCGGCGTCGGCTACGCGTGGATCACCGCCAACGAATATGTCTATGAGGACGGCAACCGGATCAGCCGGCTGATCTGGGAGAGCCAGGTGCCGGTTGTCACCGCGGCGCTGAAGGCCGAGCTGTGGGAGAACGTGGTGTTCTCGGCCAATGGCAAGCTCGGCTTTTCCGGCAGCAGCCATATGCGCGACTTCGATTGGGTCGGCCCCTATTTTCGCAGCTATGCGGCCCAGGACTGGACCCACTACTCCACCCACCCCTCCACTTCGCTCGACCATTATGTCGATATCGACGCGGCGCTGGGGCGGCGGTTCACCCTGGGCGAGGGGAGGTTGCTCACCCTGCAGGCCGGGTTCAAATACACCGACATCAAATGGACCGCGAATGACGGCCCTTATCTCTACAGCCGCAACGGCTTCCGCGACTCCGCCAAGCTAGACGCCACCGGGCTGCCGGCGATCGCCTATCAGCAGCGCTACGCCGGGCTGTTCCTCGGCGCCGAGACCGAAATGCGGCATGAGGCGTGGACGCTGACCGGGCAGGTCAAGGGCGGCCTGACCATCTCCGCCAATGACACCGACCACCACTATTTCCGCAATCTGCGCTTCGAGGACGATATCGGCGCCGTGCCCTTCCTCACAGTTGGCGCGCGCGCGGACTATGCGCTCAGTACCTCCGCCGGCTTTTATCTCGGCGTCGAGCTCGACACTTATTTCCGCGGTACGGGCGACACGTCCACATATGACAACACCACCGGCGGACGGCTCGACTATTACAAGGACGGCGCGGGGATGGATTTTCAGTCCACGTCCGTGACCGCCGGGTTCCGGCTGGCGTTCTGAGCCCCTTGTCACCCGCGCCCGATGAACGGCGCGCTGCTGGCCATGATGGTCATGGTGAGGATGTTGGCGTCGAGCGGCAGGCTGGCCATGTGGGCCACCGCGCGTCCGGCATGGACGGGGTCGAAGGTCGGCTCGACCATGATCTGGCCATTGGGCTGCAGGATGCCGGTCTTCATCTTCGCCGCCATATCGGTGTCGGCATTGCCGATGTCGATCTGCCCGCAGGCGATGTTGTGGGCGCGCCCTTCCAGCGCCACCTGCTTGGTCAGGCCGGTGACGGCATGCTTGGTCGCGGTATAGGGCCCGGTCAGCGGGCGCGGCGCATGGGCCGAGATCGAGCCATTGTTGATGATGCGCCCGCCCTTGGGGTCCTGCGCCTTCATCAGCCGCATGGCGTGCTGGATGCACAGGAACACGCCGGTGAGGTTCACATTCACCACATGCTGCCAATCGGCCAGCGGGATGTCCTCGATCGGCGTCGCCGGCGACCAGCCGCCGGCATTGTTGAACAGCACATCGAGCCGGCCGAAGCGCTGCTGCACCGCCGCGAACAGCGCCGCCACGGAGGCGGGGTCGGCGACATCGGCGGTGATCGCGTGGCCTTGGCCCCCCATGGCGGCGGCGACCGCTTCCAGCGGTTCGGTCCGGCGCCCGGTGAGCACCACGGTGAAGCCGGCCTCATGGAGGGCGAGCGCGGCGGCCTTGCCGATGCCGGTGCCGGCGCCGGTGACGAGGGCGATGCGGGGGGCGTTCATGCTGTTTTCTCCCTGCGGGCGCGCCGTTGGCCGACGCTTAGGCGTGTGTGCTGATATCCCGTCGCGGACGGAGGCTTGATTGTGTCACGGTATCGGGCGCGACAAGGAACCCAAAAGCAATTTCGGCGTTATCAAGGCGAACCCCACGTCTTGCAAACCGGAGGGCAAATCATGCCTATTCTTTTGTGGCTTATCGGTATCCCGATTCCGATCATTCTTCTGATCTGGCTCCTCACCTGACGGGTGAAGACGCCTCTAACCTGCCGTTAAACGCAGGTTTACAAAATGGGTCGCCCGTATAAGCCTGCGGGCGGCCCATTTTGCTGTCGAATGCGCTCTCAGCGCCCATAGGGCGGGCGCGGGATCGAGGTATGGGCCGCCCGCAGCGCCGCCGACCAGCGCTCGCGCAGATCGTGGAAATAGGGCTCGCCCGGCTCGATGCGGTAGTTCAGCTCGGCCTGTCCGCCATCGCGGCGCGCCACCAGAATGTCGATCGGCATGCCGACGCCGAGATTCGAGCGCATGGTCGAATCCATCGAGATCAGGCCGGATTTCAGCCCGTCATAGAGATCGGTGTCGAAGGTGATGGAGCGGTCCAGCACCGGCTTGCCGTATTTGTGCTCGCCGATCTGCAAAAACGGCGTGTCGCTGGTGCATTCGATGAAATTGCCGGCGGCATAGATCATGAACAGCCGCATGCGCCCGCCATTCACCTGCCCGCCGAACAGGAAGGAGACGTCGAAGCGCAGATCGGCTTCCTTCAGCGCCGCGCCGTAGAGATCATAGACATGGCGCACCGCCCGCCCGACCAGCTGGGTGGCGCGGAACATGCTGCTGCAGGTCGACAGCGTCTCCTTGGCGCCAGTCTCCGGGTTCTCCAGCCCCTCCTGCAGCGTGCTGATCACCGCCTGCGAGATCGACAGATTGCCGGCGGTGGACAGCGCCAGCACATGGCGGCCCGGCTCCTCGAAGACATGGAGCTTGCGGAAGGTCGAGACGTTGTCGAGGCCGGCATTGGTCCTCGTATCGGCGATCATGACGAGGCCGTCACGCACCAGAATGCCGCAACAATAAGTCATGAAAGGCACTTCCCCCATCCGCGCCGGCGCCAGAAGGCGCCGCCCCGCGCCCTTATACCGGGCCGCTTTCCTGCGGGGCAACCTCAGCGATGCACGTTTGGCCGCGATCTGTCCGTGGAGCCTCAGCCCTGAACCTGGCGGCTGGACTGGTCGACCTTGAGAGCGACGGTGAGGTTTTCATCGCCGCCGCCATAGCGATTGCCCCGCACCGGGGCCGCGCCGAGATAGTCGAGCCCGACGGCGAGCCGCACATAGGCATCGGTCGGGCACTGGCCCTGCGCGGCATCGAAGCCGATCCAGCCCAGCCCCTCGACATAGGCTTCCGACCACGCATGCCCGGCCTGATGGCCGGCGCGCTGCTCGGCCTCGGCGCCATCGCCGACGAGATAGCCGCTCACATAGCGCGCCGGCACGCCGATGTGGCGGGCGCAGGTGGTGAAGATATGCGCAAAATCCTGGCACACGCCCCGCTTCGCCTTGAAGGCGGCGGCGGCGGTGGTGGAGACATGGGTCGGGTCGGCATCGAACTCCATCGCCGCGGTGATCGCGTCCATCAGCGCGTGCAGGCGGGCGATGCGGTCGCCCTCGCCGCCGCTGGAGGCCTGCGCGAAGGCGATCAGCTCGGCATCGGCGGTGGTGAGGTCCGAGTTTCGCAGGAAGAAGGTCGGCGGAAAGCGCTCGTTTATGCCGCGAATGACACCGGCGGTGTCCTGCGTCTCGACCTCGCCCTCCACCAGCACGCGCAGTTCCTTGATCGGGCCATCAAGCGCGAAAGTGTGGGTCAGATTGCCGAAGGCGTCCTGGTGGGCGCGCAGCTGGCAGCCTTCCGAGACGTCGATGCGCCAGGAGACGACATACTGGCCATCATGGTTGCGCGGCGTCAGGCGCAGGGTCTGGATCGCGCCATTGGCCGGCGGATCATAGGTGTAGATGGTCGCGTGGTTGACATGGATACGCATGACGCAGGCCGGTTCAGAGCAGGTATTGCTCGTTGACGATGGAGCCGAGGCGGTTGTTCTCGGTCACGAAGGTGTCGATGTATTCGTGAAGTCCGGTCTGGAAAATGTCCTCCATGCGGCTGTTGCCGAGCCGGGTCAGGGTCGAGCGCGCCAGCCTCTGCGAGCCGCCCTGGCGGCCGTAATAGGCGGCGATGTCGTCGAGATAGCGCGTTATGTTCTGGTAGCAACTGGTGAGCGAGCGCGGCATCTGCGCGTTGAGGATGAGCAGGTCCGCCACCAGCCACGGCTTCACGCTTTCGCGGTAAACCCAGTGGAACGAGGTCAGCGCCGAGACCGAGCGCAGGATCGAGGCCCACTGGAAGTAGTCGAGCGGGCCGCCAATGTGCTCGGAATCCGGCAGCAGAACATGGTACTTCACGTCGAGGATGCGGGCGGTGTTGTCGGCGCGCTCGACATACATGCCCACGCGCGAGAACCAGAACGCGTCGTTGCGCAGCATGGTGCGGTAGGCGGCGCCGTCGAAGCGCAGCGAGGTTTCCTTGACGAAGGACATGAAGCGCGCCAGCTCCTCGCGCGTCATGTTCTTGGTGGAATAGCGCTTCAGCTCCAGCCAGGAGGAGTTGATCGTTTCCCACATCTCCATGGTCAGCGCGGTGCGGACCGAGCGGGCATTGGTCCGGGCGATCTCGAAGCAGTTGCGGATCGAGGACGGGTTTTCCGGCGAGAAGGCCAGAAAGGTGATGACGTTCTGCTCGCTGATGTCGTCGCCATACACCGCCTTGAACTGCTCGGCGCAGCCGGCGGTGAGCAGGGCGGAGCGCCACTCATTGGTGGAGCCGCCATAGGCCGCCGGCAACTGGGCGAGACGCTGCGTCACATCGAGGATGCGGGCGAGGCAGTCCGCCCGCTCCATGTAGCGGGACAGCCAGTAGAGATTGTCGGCAGTACGAGAAAGCATGGGACCCGCGTTCTATTTGGCGTTGCGCCAGGCGAGCGTGGCGACGCCCGCCGCGATCAGCAGCGAACCGCCGACCCGGTTGATGATAGCGACCATGCGCGTGTTCTGCACCGCCCCGCGCAGGCGGCCGGCGAGCAGCGCGTAGCCGAACGCATTGGCGGCGGCGAGGACAAGGAACGTCGCCTCGAAGATCGCAAGCTGGGTGAGGAAGTCCCGGCCCGGATCGAGGAATTGCGGCAGGAACGCCACGAAGAAGGTGATGCTCTTCGGGTTCAGCGCCGTGACCACCCAGGCATGCGCGATCATGGCCCAGGCCGAGCCCGCCGGGCGGGCCTCGCCGAAGCTCGCCTGTCCACCGGCCCGCCAGAGCTTGATGCCGAGCCAGATGAGATAGGCGGCGCCGACCCATTTCAGCGCGGTGAACAGCGTCGCCGAGGTGGCGAGCAGGGCGCCGAGGCCGAGCATGGACAGCGTCATGGCGGTGAAGTCGCCCAGCGCCACGCCGAGCGCGACCGGAAACGCCACCTTGCGCCCCTGGCCGAGCGCATAGGAGACGACGAGCAGAATGGTCGGGCCGGGGATCACCAGCAGGACCGCCGAGGCGGCGACGAAGGCCAGCCATGTTTCAATCGACATCTGTCTATGCGCTCCCACCCCGCGTCATCCCGGCCGCAGCGAAGCGAAGAGCCGGGATCGCTCACCAAGTCCGAAGACGATCCCGGATCGGCCTGCGGCCGTCCGGGATGACGATCCGATCGCAGGTCCCTCAGTTCTCCTCCAGCACCCAGGTGTCCTTGGTCCCGCCGCCCTGGCTGGAATTGACCACCAGCGAGCCAGCCTCCAGCGCCACGCGGGTCAGCCCGCCCGGCACGATGCGCACCTTGTCGGCGCCGGTCAGCACGAAGGGGCGCAGATCGACATGGCGCGGGGCGATGCCTTCCTCGACGAAGGTCGGGCAGGTCGACAGCGCCAGCGTCGGCTGGGCGATGAAATTGTTCGGGTCCTGCTTCAGCTTGGCGCGGAACAGCTCGATCTGCGCCTTGTCGGCGCGGGGGCCGATCAGCATGCCGTAGCCGCCGGAGCCGTGCACTTCCTTCACCACCAGCTCGTTCAGATGGTCGAGCACATATTTCAGGTGGTCCGGCTCGCGGCAGCGCCAGGTCGGCACGTTCTTCAGCAGCGGCTCCTCGCCGAGATAGAAGCGGATGATGTCAGGCATGTAGCTGTAGACCGCCTTGTCGTCGGCGACGCCGGTGCCGACCGCATTGGTCAGCGTGACGTTGCCGGCATTATAGGCGCTCATCAGCCCCGGCACGCCGAGCGCGCTGTCGGGCCGGAAGGTCAGCGGGTCGATGAAATCGTCGTCGAGCCGGCGGTAGATCACATCGACCCGGCGCGGCCCCTCGGTGGTGCGCATGTAGACAATGTCGTTGCGCACGAACAGGTCGCGGCCTTCCACCAGCTCAACGCCCAGCTTGTCGGCGAGGAAGGAGTGTTCGTAATAGGCCGAATTATAGATGCCCGGCGTCAGCACCACGACCGCCGGGTCGCTGTTGGAGGTGCCCGGCGCCAGCGATTTCAGCGTCGCCAGCAATTCGTCGGTGTAGTTCTCCACCGGGGCGACGCGGTTCTCGGCGAACAGCTCCGGGAAGAGCCGCATCATGATCTCGCGGTTCTCCAGCATATAGGAGACGCCGGAAGGGGTGCGGGCATTGTCCTCCAGCACATAGAACGTGTCGGCGTCGACGCGCACCACGTCGATGCCGGCAATGTGCACATAGAGGTCGTGCGGCACCTTCTGGCCGTTCATTTCAGGCCGGAAGGCGGGGTTCTGATAGACGAGATCCTCCGGCACAATGCCGGCCTTGAGGATCTCGCGCCGGGAATAGATGTCCTTGAGGTACAGGTTCAGCGCCTTGGTGCGCTGCTCCAGCCCCAGCGACAGCCGGCGCCATTCGGTGCCGGTAAGGATGCGCGGGATGATGTCGAAGGGGATCAGGCGCTCCTGGGCATCGCTCTCGCCATAGACGGCGAAGGTGATGCCGATGCGCCGGAATATGAACTCGGCCTCCCGCCGGCGGTAGTCCAGCACGTCGGGCGGCACATTGCTCAACCAGCGGGAGAGCGCGGCGTAAGCGGGCCGGATCGAACCGTCCGCATTGGTCATTTCGTCGAAGGCGACGCTCATTGCTGCAAATCTACTCCCCAACTCAGCCAAGTTAGCTACAAAGCTCGTGCCAGAGGAAGGGGAGGAACCCTTCCCGAGGCGATAATTGCGGGATTGCGCACCGATTGCCTGTTTTCAGGGCATGGTGCCCTCACCTGCGGCGACAAGTGCGGTGAATTGCGGCGGATGGCGGCGTCGTCATCCCGGTGTGGGGGAGAATCGAATGGCGGATGCGGCAGTTTCGGTGACGGCGGCGGTGCTGGTCATTGGCGACGAGATACTTTCCGGCCGCACCAAGGACCGGAACATCGGCTATATCGCCGAATATCTCACCGCCATCGGTGTCGATGTGCGCGAGGTGCGGGTGGTGCCTGATATCGAGGACGAGATCGTCGGCGCGGTGAACGCGCTGCGCGCCCGCTACACCTATGTCTTCACGACAGGCGGCATCGGCCCCACCCATGACGACATCACCGCGGATTCGGTCGCGAAGGCTTTCGGGGTCGGCATCGATATCGACCCCCGCGCCCGCGCCATGCTGCTGGAATACATCAAGCCGGAAGACCTCAACGAGGCGCGCCTGCGCATGGCCCGCATCCCGCACGGCGCCGATCTGGTGGAAAACCCGGTCTCCAAGGCGCCCGGCTTCTGGATCGGCAATGTCATTGTCATGGCCGGGGTGCCCACCATCATGCAGGCCATGCTCGACCAGGTGGCGCCGAAGCTGCAGACCGGCGTTCGCATGCTCTCGCAGACCGTGCGGGCGGATGCGCGCGAGGGCGATGTCGGCGGGCCGCTCGGCGCCATCGCGAAGGCGAACCCTGAGGTGAGCATCGGCAGCTATCCCTTCATGGCAGAGGATGGGCGGCCGAACACCAATCTCGTGGTGCGCGGCCGCGATCCGGAAAAGCTGGCGGCGGCGGTGGCGGAGGTCGAGGCCATGGTCGCAGCGCTGGCGGCGCGGCCGTGAACCTGGCGGTCCGATTTTCCCGTGCGAAGCCGGGAATTTCCGGCCGGCAGCACTGGAGAAGGCGCGGCGCTGCCGCTAATGATCGCCGCTGACGTTTCCGCCAGCCCTGCCGGGATTTCGCCTGATGTCCGATGACCGCCAGAACAAGGCCTTTCCGGTCTCCTGGGATCAGTTCCACCGCGACGCGCGCGCCCTGGCGTGGCGTCTGGCCGGTGCCGGCCCGTTCGAGGGCATCGTCTGCATCACGCGAGGCGGGCTGGTGCCGGCGGCGATCGTGGCGCGCGAGCTGGGCCTGCGCATGATCGAGACGGTGTGCATCGCCAGCTATCACGACTACACCAAGCAGGGCGAGATGCAGGTGCTCAAGCCCATCGCCGAGGTGGTGACGTCGGTGGCGGGTGAGGGCGGACGTGGGCTGCTGGTGATCGACGATCTGGTCGATACCGGCAAGACGGCGCGGCTGGTGCGCGATATGCTGCCCTCGGCGCATTTCGCCACCGTCTACGCCAAGCCGCTCGGCCGGCCGCTGATCGACACCTTCATCACCGAGGTGAGCCAGGATACGTGGATTTATTTCCCGTGGGACATGGGGCTGAGCTTCCAGCCGCCAATCCGCGACGGGGTAGCGTGAGGACAGGACATGCCCGGCAGCAGCACTGAAAATCCGGAAGACGAGAACGACGAAGGCTATGATGCCGCCTTCGACCAGCACCGCGCGGCGCTCTACGACATGCTCATGGAATATGCCGACGATCACGATCTGAGCGACGGCTTCATGGCTGTTCTGGCCTCGGATATCGGCCTGTCCCTGCGCATGGTCGCCTATGCGGCCGAAACCGAGAAGCCCTCGGTCGGCGGGCTGCGGCTCGATCTCGACCGCTACGCCCGCGAGCTCGGCGACAGCGTGCGCGACGCCAAGAAATACGCCGCCGAGTTCATCGCCGAAGCCAAGGCCGCGCAGGAAGCGGACGATGCCGAGGACGAAGAGGACGAGGACGAGGACGATACCGGGCCGGAAGAGGATGGCTCGGACCGGACGGATCCGGACGGCGATCCGAAAAGCCGGCCGTCCTGAGGCGAGGGGGCCGGCGGGCGTCTCGCCTTTCGGCTTCCCCTGCGCTATGCCCGAGCTGCGGCAAATCGCGCCGCTTAGGGAACCTTACCGATGACCCCCGCGATCATTTCCGGCATTCTTCTCTCGCCGATCACGGCCTTCGTCGCGCGTCTCCTGCTTGTGTTCATGTTCCTCGGCAGCGCCATAGCCAAGATCACCGACTTCGCCGGCGCTGAGGCCGAGATGGCCCATTTCGGCCTCAACCCGCCATGGCTTTTCGCGGTGGCGACCATCCTTGCCCAACTTGTCGGCGGGCTGCTGATCCTGCTGAACCGGGTCACCTGGCTCGGTGCCGGCGTGCTCGGCATCTTCACGGTGCTGACCATCCCGATCGCGCACCATTTCTGGACCATGGAAGGTCCGATGGCGCAGATCGAATTCTATTTCGCAGTCGAGCATCTCGCGGTGCTCGGCGGCATGCTGCTGGTCGCCATACTGGCCGAGCGCACGCGCGCGGCCTGACGGCGGAAAGTGTAACGGGAGCCTTCATGAAGACCGCGCTGCGCACGATCGATCCCACCAGCGACGCGGCCATTGCCGCTTCCGTGACGCCGCGTCCCATTGAGGAGATCGGCGACCGGCTCGGCGTGCCGGCCGCCGCGCTCTACCGCTACGGCCCCGACAAGGCGAAGATCGCGCTCGACTTCGCCCGAGGCGCCGAGGCGCGGGCGGATGGCAAGCTCATCCTCGTCACCGCCATCAACCCGACCCCGGCGGGCGAGGGCAAGACCACCACCACCATCGGCCTTGGCGACGCGCTGGCCCGCGCCGGCAAGCGCGTCGCCATCGCGCTGCGCGAGCCGAGCCTCGGCCCGGTCTTCGGCTCCAAGGGCGGGGCGACCGGCGGCGGCCATGCGCAGATCGTGCCGATGCAGGACATCAACCTGCATTTCACCGGCGATTTCCACGCCATAAGCGCCGCGCATAATCTGCTGGCAGCGGCCATCGACAACCACATTTACTGGGGCAATGCCCTCGACATCGACACCCGCCGCATCAACTGGCGGCGCGTGGTCGACCTCAACGACCGCGCGCTGCGCAGCGTCGTGGTCGGCCTCGGCGGGCCGGGCAACGGGTTTTCCCGCGAAGACGGGTTCGACATCACGGTCGCCAGCGAGGTGATGGCGATCTTCTGCCTCGCCCGCTCGCTGGAGGATCTGGAGGAACGGCTCGGCCGCATGGTGGTGGCGCAGAACCGCGCCCGCCAGCCGATCACCGCCGGCCAGCTCAAGGTGACGGGGGCGATGACCGCGCTGCTGCGCGATGCCTTCCAGCCGAACCTCGTGCAGACGCTGGAAGCGACCCCGGCGGTTGTGCATGGCGGCCCCTTCGCCAACATCGCCCATGGCTGCAATTCGGTGATGGCGACGCGCACCGCGCTCGGCCTCGCCGATTATGTCGTCACCGAAGCCGGCTTCGGCGCCGATCTCGGGGCGGAGAAGTTCCTCGACATCAAGTGCCGGCAGGCGGGCCTCACCCCCTCCGTCGTCGTCATCGTCGCCACGGTGCGGGCGCTGAAGATGCATGGCGGCGTGGCGCAGAAGGACCTCGGGCCGGAGAATGTCGCTGCCGTTTCCGCCGGCACCTCCAATCTCGTGCGCCACATCGAGAACATGAAGGCGTTCGGCCTGCCCGCCGTGGTGGCGATCAACCGCTTCACCAGCGACACGCCGGCCGAGATCGAGGCGATCAAGGCCGCCTGCGCGGCGGTGGGCGCCAGCGTGCATCTGTGCTCGCACTGGGCCGAGGGGTCGGCCGGGGCGATCGGCCTCGCCGAGGAAGTGGTGACGCTCGCCGCCGGCCCGTCGAGCTTCCACCCGCTGTATGAGAGTGCCCTGCCGCTGGTGCAGAAGATCGAGGCCATTGCCACCCGCATCTACCGCGCCGGCTCGGTGGCGATCGAGCCGGGGGCGCTGAAGAAGCTCGCCGAGTTCGAGGCGCAGGGCTATGGCGATCTTCCCATCTGCATGGCCAAGACGCAGTACAGCTTCTCCGCCGACCCCACCCGGCGCGGCGCGCCGGAAGGCTTCGTGCTGCCGGTGCGCGATGTGCGCCTCTCCGCCGGCGCCGGCTTCGTGGTGGCGCTGTGCGGCGATGTGATGACCATGCCGGGCCTGCCCTCGCGCCCGGCGGCGGAAGACATCTTCGTCGACGCCACCGGCTTCATCGGCGGGGTGTTCTAAGATCGCCCCCGAACGCGGCGGATCGCCACCGCTGAAAGCCTTGCGGGCGTGGCGAAACTGGTAGACGCAACGGACTTAAAATCCGTTTCTCTCTGAGAGTGCCGGTTCGAGCCCGGCCGCCCGCACCATCGTCTTGCTCCCGCGCCCCGACGGCCGGGACGCACGCGCCGTCCCGTTCCCCGGTGGCCGTCCGGCGCCGGACGGCCACCCTTCGTCCGGCTCCCGCCGGTTCAGTCGACCAGTTCGATCTTGTGCTCGTAATGGCCGGCATCGCGGCGCGTGGTGGTCATCTGCCCGCGCTTGCCGATGAAGCGGCCGGTGCCGCCGACGATGGCGCGCACCTGCGGGGCATCGACGACCATCTCGCCGGCGCCCACGGCGTAGACCGAGCGTCCGGCAATCACCAGCGTATCGGTGCCGCCGAAATCCAGCACGATGTCGGCGAGGCGGTCGAAGAACTTGTCCTTGTCACCGTCGGGCACGTCCACCGTGGTGATGAGGCCGCTCATCGTGCCCTTCTTGCCGTCCGGGGTGGTGAAGCCGGCCTCGAAGGCCAGCATGTCGCCATGCGAGGCGCCCGCCTTGCCGAGGTCGATATGGACCAGTTCCGGCTTGTCCTGGATGACGGCGAAGGTCTCGCCGGCCTGTGCGGCGGCGGTGGTGAGCAGCAGGGCGGAGAGAAGGCCCGCCAGCGGAGAGAGACTGTTCATATGGCGCGTCCTTAGGGGCGCAGGTGCCCGTCCGGGAGCACGATAGCTCCGCCACTCGCGCTACCAATCGCGCGGGGAGGCCGCAAAGTCTATTTTTGACCGCATTTCCCCGGCGGGTACACTGGCCTGGCGGCGGCGTGTTTTTCGTGTTGAACCGGGACGGAACTTTAGGGCAAGCTAACTGCAACCTTGACGGCCCCCTTGGTGGGCAAATGCAATTTAAGGGTGTTATTATGCGTCGTCGCGACTTTCTGGCCGGGGCCGGCGTCATCGGGCTCGGCCTTCCGCTCATCGCCCGTGCCGCCTTCGCGCAGACTCCCGCCTCCGCGGCCGCGCCCGCCGACCAGAAGGTGGCGCGGCTGGCGATCTATCCCCCGCTCGGCATCTGCCGCGTCGGCAGCAGCGCGGAATTCTTCTACGCGCCAGAGGTTCCCGGCCTGCCGGCCCTGGCCGATGGCGCCTACAAGGACGGGCGCGACAAGCTGAAGAAGCAGGCGCAGCGCTTCCGCGTCTATGCCTTCAACGCCGCCGGCGAGGTGCTGCGGGAAGTAACCGCCCATGAGGCGACCATCGAATGGTCGGTGCATGTGGCCAACACCAAGGGCGCCTGGTACGGCTTCAACAACCCGCTCGACAATGGCGAGCTGGCGCCGGGCTTGCCGGGAGGGCCGCGCAACCAGGCGATCACCGATTGGGCGCAGCGCGCGAAGATGCTGGTCATCGACCCCGGCCCGCAGGCCATTTCCGGTCGCGGCCTGAATCTCGCCGGCGACGACCCGGCCCATGCGATGGTGGGCGAGTTCTGGGGCCGCGAGCGGGTGCGGCTCGCCTCGCTCGGCACTGATACGCAGGGCCGACTGGTGGTGTTCCCCGGCGACGGGGTGGCGAAATCGGCCATTCCGAACAACCCGATCACCAATTTCTCCGACAATGATGGCTGGTGCGACGATTGGTGCGACGGCCCGGTGGAGGCGCGCGTCACCTTCGCCGATGGCCGCATGCTGGAGGCAGAAAACGCCTGGGTCGCCAGCTGCGGCCCGGATTTCGCGCCGGAAATCCCGCCCTTCGTCTCGCTCTATGACGTGATGCGCGATGTCGCGTTCGATGCCGGCTGGCTGCCGGAGACGACGGCACCCTATTCCTTCCGGCGCGACATCTACCCCTTCTTCCGCGCGCTGGCGCTGATGCAGTGGGTCGCCGCCGCCGGGGCGATGGCCGGGCAATATGTCGAGGTCGGCGATTTCAGCGATCCCGCCTATATGCGCCGCCTCGCCGATCCCTCGCCGGAACAGGCGGCGCTGCGCGCCTCGGTATTCGCTGCCTTCCGCGACCCGGAAAAAGACGTGTCGGTCGAGCCGGAACAGCAGTTCAAGCTGCCCTACATGCTTGGCGACGGGGTCAACTATGCCGGCTCGCCGCTGCGCTGGTTCCGCATTCCCGCGCGCCAATATGCCCTGCTCAAGGCGTGGGCGGAGGGCAATTTTGTTGCCGATCTCGACCCGGACGCGCCTGAGCCGGTGATCGGCTTCGAGCAGATTCCGCTGGCGCAGCAGCCCGAGGCGCTCACCCGCGCCGCGCTCGCCCCGTGCTCGGGCGGCGCCTTCCATCCCGGGGTGGAACTGACATGGGTGCTGCGGCACAAGGAGCTGTTTCGCGGGCCGTTCCGCATCGCCCGGTCGGACAAGCGCGATCCCCGCCTGATCCAGAATCTCGGCCTGCTGCTGACGCCGGAAAAGGCCTTTGCCGGCTATGGCGATACCCCGCCCGCCGTGGCACCGCAAATGCCGGGCGATCTCACCCGCTGGATGGGCCTGCCCTGGCAGTGCGACGCCTTCAGCTGCCAGCAGGTGCAGTTCTCGCATGATTTCGTCAACGCCACCTGGTGGCCGGCGCTGCTGCCGATCGACGTGCTGCCGGAGATCAATTATCGCGGCGTGCTCAACAAGAACCTGCCGGCCGAGGAGCGGATCAAGATGTTCGGCGCCCGCGTGGCGTGGGCGCGCGGCGCCGCGGGCATCGGCTACCACGCCAATGCCAGCTACACCGACGGGCTCAACCGGATGATCTATTTGTGGGAGCGCATGGGCGTGGTGGTCAGCCGGCCCGGTCCCACCGATGAAGGGCGGCCAAAGGGCATACCCGAAACGCTTTTCGTCGAGATCGACCGTGGCTCGATGGACCTTATGCTGAACGGCGCGCCCGCTCCGGGCCCGTTCGCCCCCGACGATCTCTGACCGGGCGGTGGCGCGGGCAGGGCTGGTCATCGCCGGCACCGGCCTCGCCGGCATGGCGGCAGCGATAACGGCGGCGCAGGCGGGCGTGGAGGTGCGGCTTCTGGGTCCGCCGCCGGCGGCCGGAGATCGCGTCGGCGACACGCTGTCGGCCGCGGGGTCGGCGGCACTCGCGGCGCTCGGCATGGAGGATCTTCTCGTCGAGGGACCGCACCGCCCTCATCTCGTCACCCATGCCGCCTGGGGCCTGCCGGTGCTGGCCCAGCGCCACGCCGCCGCCCAGCCGGAAGGCGGTGGCCATATTCTCCAGCGCGCGGCGTTCGAGGCCGCGCTGTTCTGGCGCGTTCGGGCGCTGGGCGTCGCCGTCCAGCCCGCGCGAGCGGTGGCGATGGCGCGCGAGGGCGCACGCTGGCGGGTGGCGCTCGACACCGGTGGCGAGATGGAGGCGGACGGCGTCATCGACGCCACCGGCCGCGCCGCCGCGCTGGCCCGCGGCCATTCGCGGCATTTCCGCGCCGACCGGCTGGTGGCCGCCTGGCAGTTCATCGCCCGCAGCGACCATGAGGTCGAGCCCTCCCGTGCCAGCCTGATCGAGGCGGTGGAGGGCGGCTGGTGGTATGGCTGCCTGCTGCCGGACGAGCGCCTGAGCCTCGCCTTCTTCTCCGACCCCGACCTGTTGCCGCGCGGCCTGTCGCGCGATCTGGCGCGCTGGCGCGCGCTGACGGACGAGACGGTTTTCATTCGCCGCTGGCTTGAGAGCGCAAGCTTCGACCTTGTCGCGCCGCCCCGGCTCGCCTCCGCCGCGACGACGTGGCTGGCGCCGGCCGCCGGGCCGGGCTGGGCCGCCGCCGGGGATGCCGCCTGCGCCTTCGATCCCCTGTCCTCACATGGCATGGCGACGGCGCTGTGGACCGGGCGCCGCGCCGCGCTGGCGCTGATCGCCGCCGGCAATGGGGAGAAGCAGGCGCTCGCCGCCTATGCCGGCGAGATGGCCGGGGCGGTGACGGATTTCCTCCTCCAGCGCGAGCGGGTCTATGGCGCCGAGCGGCGCTGGCGCGAGGCGCCGTTCTGGAAGCGGCGGCGCGGCGCGGCGGATTGAAAGGGCGTCAGTCCGCGGGGCAGGCGGCGCCGGTGTCGACCCAGGCCTGGGCCAGCGCCTTGGCCTCCTTCTGCGTGCCCGGCGCCGGCGTGCGCCCGGGCCCCGGCGCCCAGCCCCAGCCGACGAGGCTGTCATCGCCGATATGGTGGACGAGATCGGCCAGCGAGCGGCCGCCATTGGTCGCCGGGTTCTTGATCTGGGCGCAGAGCTGGGCGACCGTGCGGCCCTCGAACGCCATTTCGCGCGGGGCGAGGAACCACGGGTCATGCCCCGGCATGCGCGCGGGATCGTAATTGGTTGCCTGGTGGCAGGTGGAGCAGCGCAGCGCCGCCAGCCCCTTGCCATCCGCGCCGCGATAGACCGGCGGCTGGTGCAGGCGCTGGCTGTCGCCCTGCAGCGGTCGGTCGGCGACGGGGTGGCAATTGACGCAGCGCGGGCTGGTGAGCACCCGGCCGAGCTCGGTGAACAGCGCCGCCGAACGGGTGGCCGGGTCCTTGATGCTGTCGAAGCTGGCGGGCGGCGCCAGCCCCTCGGAGGCGGCGCCGGAAACCGGGGCGGGGGCCATTAGCGCCATCAGCAGCCCGGCGGCAAGGCCGGCCGCGCCTGTCGAGGCGATGAGGCTGGGCAGGCGCAGAAGGAACATCATCGCCGGTCGCCCCGTCACAGCAGATAGCGGGAGGGTTCGGCGAGCACGACGTCGCGAACCGCCTCATGATAGCGGACATAGCCCGAGCACCGGCACAGATGCCCGTCCAGCGCGTCGAGGATGGCCTGTTCGAGGCCCGCGCGGGGAATTGGCGCCGCCTCCAGCCGCTCCAGCAGCACCTGCGCCTCGTTGAGGAAGCCGGCGGTGCAATAGCCGCACTGGAAGGCGTAATGGGCGACGAACGCCCTTTGCAGCGCGGTGAGCTGGCCGGCCTTGGCGTGGCCTTCCACCGTGCGGATATGGGTGCCGTTGAAGCTCACCGCCGGCGCGACGCAGGTCGGTTGCGTGGTGCGGGTGCCGGCGGGGTCGTCGACAATGACCACGCAGCTCAGGCACTGGGCGGCGCCGCAGCCGAACTTGGTGCCGGTCATGCCCAGCACCTCGCGCAGGAAATCGTTCATCGACAGATCGTCGCGAACCTCGATCGGCCCGTGCGGCGTGCCGTTGATGGTGAGCGAAAGCGCGGTCATGCGATCACCTTGCGCAGCATGGCCGGCGTCACCGGCAGCGACTGGAAGCGGTGGCCGGTGGCGTCATAAATGGCGTTGAGCAGCGCCGGCACCACAGGGATCATCACCACCTCCGCCATGCCCTTGGGCGGCTCCTTTGGCGAGACCGGCGGCAGCACCTCGATCTGGAGATGGTGCAGCGGCAGATCGGAGGCGCGGGCGATCACATAGTCGCCGAGATTCCACTGGCCGTTGCCGGGGCCGTCCTCGAAAGGCGGCAGGTTCTCCAGCAGCGCGTAGCCGACCCCCATGGCGAAGCCGCCCTGCGCCTGGCCTTCCACCAGCTCCGGCACCAGAACCTCGCCGCACTCGAACACGCTATAGGCCTGGGCGATGCGGATCTCGCCACCCGGCACGCTGATCTCGACCCGCACCGCTGTGCCGCAGGAGGAGGTGAAGGCGGTGCCGATGCGGTTGTAGTCGGTGGGCGGGAAGAACACGAAGCTGCGGTCGATCACCTCGAACGGCCCGTCACCCTGGCGCACCGCCAGCGCGTCGATATCGGCCGCCCAGTCCAGGCCGCCCAGCTTGAACGCCGCCTGCGCCCACGCCCAGCGCGAGAAGGCGTGCGCCATCGCTCCGGTAATGCCCTTGAGCGCATGGGCCCGCGCGGCGATCGCGGTCTGCGCCAGTGGCGGCAGGCCGGACATGATGAGGAACCCGTCCTGCCAGAACGCTTCCTCCGCCAGGAATTCACGGGGATCGCCGGCCTTGATGCCCCAGAGGTCGAGCGCGGCGGGCCAGAGGCCGAAGCGGAAGATGATCCGCGCCGCCTCTGCCGGTGCCTGGGTGCTGACATGGGCGCCGATCGAGGCGCTGGTGGCCGAGCTGATCGCCGGCACCCAGCGCGGGTTCTTCGCCGCTGCATCCTGCTCGGCCTGCGTCATCGCATAGGGATCGCCCGAGGTGACGAGGCCGAGCGCGTCATACATGTCGATGCGGGCGACCGTCACCGCGTCGGCGCTCTGGCCGAGAATGGCCGCCACGCGCCGCGCGGTGGCGGTGCCGATGCCATTGCCCATCTCCACCGCATCTGACTGCAGGGTGACGCGGCCATCCGGCCCGATCTCGACCCGCCCGAGCGAGCAGTCCGCCCCGGTGCCGTAATCCTTGGTGCAGCAGGCGACCCCGGTGCCGACGCGCACGCCGGGAGCGGCGGCCGCCTTCTTCGCCGCGCGGTCGCGCCAGATCGGGTGGGCTTCCAGCTTGTCGAGGATCTCCGGCGTGCGGACCGACACCGTCCAGGGATTGCCGGTCATGGTGCGCCCGCCGGCGGTGAGCAGATTGCGCCGGCGCAGGTCGATCGGGTCGATCTTCAGCGTGGTCGCCGCCTCGTCGATCAGCGTCTCGATCGCGGTCATGGTTTGCAGCGTGCCATAGCCGCGCATCGAGCCGGCTGGGACGCCGCGCGTGTGCTCGGCCACCGTGGTCACGTCGACCTTGGGAATGTCGTAGATGCCGGCGGCGGCGGTGGCGCCGACCACGGCGACGCTGGGCGAATAATTGGCGAGGCCGCCGCCATCGAGCACATGGTCGGCGGCAAAGGCAGTGATGCGGCCGGTGGCGCGGTCAACGCCGATCTGCGAGCGCATCTGGAAGGCGTGGCGCTTCACCCCGCCCTGGAACTGCTGGAAGCGATCCTGCGTCAGCCGGATCGGCTTGCCCGGCAGGAACAGCGCGGCGAGGCCGGCATAGAGCGGGAAGGGCGTGTGGTCGCGCCCACCAAAGCCGCCGCCGAGCGAGGCGAAGTCGAGGTCCAGCCGCGTCGGCCGCAGCGTGGCGGGGGCCTGCGCCAGCATGTAGTCGAGCGCTTCCGCCGCCTCGAAGGGCGATTGCACGCCGAGCACGAGGTGCAGCGCGCCGGCGGCTTCTTCGTACCAGCCGAGTCCGGCTTCCGGCTCCAGGAACATCGGGTCGACCGACTGGGTGTTGAAGGCGCGGTCGAGCACCAGCAGGTCGGGATTGTCCGCGGCCAGCAAAGCGCGGATCTCCTCGCCATAGGTCGCGCCCTTGGCGTACTCGCCGCCCTGTGCGGTGGGCAGCGGCTTCCAGATCGGCCGGCCGCCGCCCTCGGTGAAGCCCGGGCTGATCCAGCCTTCCTGCAGCGGCGAGTAGATGTCGGGCGCGTCCGGCGTCGGGCCGGCGATGCGGGTGAAGCGCAGTGCGGCATAGTTCGGCCCGGTGCGCGGGCCGGTCTCGGCGCCGAAGCGCACCAGCGCGCTGTTCTCGCGAAAGGCGATCCGCGCCCGGTCATAGGCGTCGAAGCCCTCGAACAGCAGCAGCGCCACCGGCTGGCCGAGATAAAGCGGCGTCTGGCCGATGGGACAGAACAGGTCGCCGGCATAGAAGGGAGGCGTGCGCAGCGCACTCGCCGCGACATCGGCGGCGCCCACCACCTTGGTCGGCTGCGCCTGCGGCGGGAGAGCGTCGAGGTTCAGCCCTTGATAGACATGGCTGGCATCGCGCGCCCGCACCAGCAGCGCATGGGCTGTTGTGGCCGGCCAGCCCTCCATGTCGGCGGCGCGGAAATCCGAGGCGTAGAGCTTGGCGCCTGTGACCTTGGCGATGCCGTCGATGCGGGCGCGGCCGGTCAGCCCCGCATTGGCGCGGCCTGGCAGGGTCTGCGTCGCCTCGAAGGGCAGGGCGGCGGCCGGCGAAAGCCGGCTGAGGCCGAGGGTGATGCCGCTCGCGGCCACCCAGCGGAAGAGCTCACGGCGTGTTGGCTGCATGGCTTGTCGCTGGGTCCCCGCCGCGTAGACTTGCGAAACCTTAGAACACTTCCGAACGAACAGCCAGAAAACTCGCCGGCAAATGACCGTGTTAAAGGCAGGCCAGCCGCCGCCAGGCCTTTCGCCCCATCTCCATACCTCTCTGTAAAGGCTCGAAAAAATAGTGTCGGGCGCGTCCCGGCGCGAAAGGGCCGCGTGCTACTGTGCCGGTGCGGAAGAGCAGGGTGGGGTGGTCACGTGAAGCGTATTGTTCGTTGGGCCGCGTCGGCGGCCATCGTCGCCTTGCTTGTGCCGTCGTTCGGCGCGGGGCCGGTCCTCGCCCAGACCTACCAGCCGCCCGAGTTTCGCGAGCCGGTGGTGCTCTCCAGCGTCGATGGCGTGCTGGAAGTCACGCTCACCGCCCATCAGGGCGAAGCCACGCTCGACACCTCGCCCGTGCCTGTCAAGAACACGCTGCTCTATGGCTATGCGCTGGTGCGCGGCAAGGCCTCCAACGGCGTGAACGCCAACCGCGACAATTATCCGGCGCCGACGCTGCAGGTGTTTCCCGGCGAGAAGCTGATCATCCACTACGAGAACGGCCTCGCCGGGCTCGACATTCGCGACTTCTACGATCCGCGCTACACCGCCGTGGGCGGGGAGGTGCCGGTCTATCCCCCGCAGCTCACCGTCTCGCCGGTGAACCTGCACACGCATGGCCTGCATGTCAGCCCGAAGTCGAATTCCGACAATGTGCTGCTGCACATGCCGCCGGGCACGGTGAACACCTATGTCTATGACGTGCCGCGAAACATGCCGCACGGCATCTACTGGTATCATCCGCATCTGCACACGCTCACCTCAGCCCATGTCTATCTCGGCCTTGCCGGCATGCTCGCGATCGGGCGGACGGACGGCAACCTGCCTGTCGTGACGCAGAAATCGATTCCCGTGCGCAACATGGCGCTGCAGTATAATTTCGTGTTCGACCGCACCGGGCCGGAGCCGAGCTTCAACAATGCCAGCTGGCCGCAATTCATCAGCACGCTGACATCGCCCCTTGAGGGCGAGCTGGCCGCCGGCACCTATCGCCCCATTCTGGCACCGGTGAACTTTGCCGGCTCGGCAAAAGGCACGCGCTTCGCCACCGTCTGGTATTCCGGCCCGCTGTCGATCCATAATATGCGCGGGCGCACCCAGTTCATCCCGAACAATCTGCAAAGCTTCACCGCCGCCTCGGGACCCGAGGGCAACGTGCCGGCCGACCCGGCGCTGCCGGACCATCTGCGCGATATCCAGTTCACGGTGAACGGCCAGTTCCAGCCGGTGCTGCGCGGCAGGCCGGGCCAGACCGAGATCTGGGTTCTCGCGAACATCAGCGACATGGCCTATATGAGCGTGCGCCTGACCGAGACGGCGACCGGGCGCCACCCGAAGATCGCCATTGTCGGCCAGGACGGCAATCCGAGCCCCTCCGTCCGCTATCCCGTCGAGGAAAGCGGCACCCGCCTCGTCATCCCCCCGGCCTCGCGCTTCGCCATTGCGGTGACGCTGCCGCTGGAGGGCGAATTGGTGCTCGACATGCCCGCGCGCGGCGGCGGCGCCCGCACCGAGAACGCCCCGGGCATCCTCTACACCAGCAACGGCACGCAGAACCCGCCCGCCGTGCTCGGCACGCTCAGCGTCGCGCCTTCGGCGGTGAGCTATTATGACGGCTTCTTCCTGTTCCCCACCCAGAAGCTGATGAGCGCGGTGGTGGAAGGCGAAAAGGGCGAGAGCACGCCCTTTGTCGAAGGCCAGCCCGTCGGCGCCTTCTCCTCCTTCGACGACCTGTCCAAGGTGACGCCTGACGTCACCCGCAACATCCTCATCAATGGCGGCTTCCTCAACGACCTCGCCAGCAAGGCCGACCCGAAATCCTTCATCTACGCCTTTGACAGCGGCGCCTTCCCAAATGTGCCGCTGATGCAGCCCCGGCTGGATTCGGTCGAGGAATGGGTGTTCCGAAACGAAAACAATGACGAGCACCCCATCCATGTGCACGTCAACGACTTCCAGATCATCTCCGTCTCCGATCCCACCATCGGCCAGAAGGTGGGCGTGGTGCAGCAGGGCGTCGACAACGCCAATGTGCCGGCGCCCAATCTCGGCCCCGAGGAATCGGTAATCGAGCCGGGCACCCTCACCATCCGCACCCGCTTCGAGGATTATGCCGGCCTGTTCGTCATGCATTGCCACCGGCTGAACCACGAGGACAATGGCCTGATGGCGCTGGTCAATGTCATCCCGGCGATCTCTTCCTATGCCGTCGCCGTGCCCGGCGCGCCGGGCCGTGCCGCCACGGTGCGGGTGATGGATGGGGACAAGCTGCTGGCCACCGTGACTCCTTTCCCCGGCTATGAGGGCACGCCCAGCGTCGCCATCGGCGATGTCGATGATGATGGCATCTATGATCTCGTGGTCGGCGCCGGCCCCGGCCATGCGCCTGAGGTGGCTGTCTTTTCCGGGGCGGTCCGGCAGGGCGGCGGCCCCTTCGCCACCGAGCTGGCGCGCTTTCTCGCCTTCGACGCCGCCGCCACCGGCGGGGTGAGCGTCGCCTCGGCGCAGATCGACGGCATCACGACCGGCGACAACATCGTCGTCGGTTCCGGTCCCGGTGTGTCCAGCGAAATCCGGGTGTTCGGCTCGAAGCTGCCGGCGGTGGGCACGGCGCCGGAGCTGTTTTCGACCTTCAACCCCTTCTTTGGCGAGCGTAACGGCGTCACCCTCGCCACCGGCTTCGTCGATTTCACCACCGGCCGGCAGAGCCTCATCGCCGCGCCCGGTGCTGGCTCGCCCGCATTGGTGAAGGTGTTCGTCTTCCCGCTGCTGAAGGCGATGGAGGGCGAGATCGGCAGCCACGCGCACCGCAGCAAGGGCCCGCCGCGCCCGGTGCTGTCCACGTCCTTCACGCCGTTCGGTCCGGATTATCGCGGCGGGGTGTCGCTCGCCACCGGCTGGCTGGCCGGCGTGCTCGGCGGCGCCGAGCGCATCGTCATCGGCCAGCGGGATGGGGCTGAGGTGGCGGTGTTCTCCGCCGGCTCGGCGCTCGATGGCGGGCCGGCCATGTATCTGCACAGCGCGAGCGCCCACCAGAAGGCCGACTTCACCGAGATGGCGCGCTTCACCCCCTTCGGGGCGGACGCACGCGGGGTGAGCGTCGCCACGACGAGCACCACCTCGGGTGCCGATCTGCTGGTCGCCACCGCGCCCGCCGGGAGTGGGGCGAGCGTGCGCCGCTTCGCGATGGAGCGGGCCGGCGAGGGGGCGAAGACGCTGGCCGCCACGCCGCTCGGTGAGGCGAAGGTTTCGAGCGCCGGCGCCGTGGTCCTCGGCGGCGACTGAGCCTCAGGCGATGCTCTCGCCGCCATCCACCACCAGCGCCTGGCCGGTCATGAAGGAGGAGCGGTCGGAGACGAGGAACAGGATCGCTTCGGCGATTTCCTCGGCGCTCGCCCAGCGCCCCATCGGGATCTTCTCGCGCACATAGGCCTCGATGGCGGCGCGTCCGCCCATCTGGGCGATGAAGGGTTCGTTGAAC
This sequence comes from Ancylobacter vacuolatus, assembly GCF_030813595.1. Taxonomy (GTDB): domain Bacteria; phylum Pseudomonadota; class Alphaproteobacteria; order Rhizobiales; family Xanthobacteraceae; genus Ancylobacter; species Ancylobacter vacuolatus. Next base: position 45,578 of record NZ_JAUSUH010000001.1, read on the forward strand.
GGGGTGTCGACCCAGCCCGGGCACAGCGCGTTCACCCGCACATTATGGCGGGCATAGTCGATCGCCATCTGCCGCGCCATGGCGATGACGGCGTGCTTGGAGGTGGTGTAGGCGATCATCTCGCGGTCGTAGAACACGCCGGAATTGGAGGCGGTGATGAGGATCACGCCGCCGCCCTGCGCCATCATCGCCGGCATGGCGAGGCGCGCCGCGAGATAGGAAGCCCGCACATTGATCCGCCAGGAGCGGTCCATGCCATCAGGCGCCACCTCGGTGAGCGGCCCGCCGACCTGGATGCCCGCATGGCTGTGCAAGATGTCGAGGCGTCCGTGACGCTCCAGCGTGCCGCCCACCAGCGCCTCGATGTCGGCATCGACATCGACATCCGTCCGCACCGCCTCGCCGCGTCCGCCGGCGGCATGGATCGCCGCCACGGTGGCCTCGCCCGCCTTCCCGTCGCGATCAGCGACGATGACGAACGCGCCCTCGCGCGCCATGGCGAGCGCCCCGGCGCGGCCGATCCCCGAGCCGGCGCCGGTGACGATGGCGATCTTGTCCTTGAGAATCATGATGCACCTATGCGGAGGCCGGGCGGCGCCGGCGGAGCAGCAGCTGCGCCGCGATGACGAGGATGATGGACGCCACCAGCACCAGCGCGCCGATGGCGTTGATCTCCGGCGTGACGCCGCGCCTTATCGAGGCGAAGACATACATGGGCAGCGTGGTCTGCGACCCCGCGACGAAGAAGGCGACGATGAAGTCGTCGAAGGAGAAGGTGAAGGCCAGCAGGAAGCCGGCAAGGATGGCCGGCAGGATCTGCGGCAGCACGATCGAGCGGAAGGTGGTGAAGGGGCTGGCATAGAGATCGCTGGAGGCTTCCACCATGTCGCGACCGAGCGCGCCGAGCCGGGCCCGCACGATCATCGTCACCAGCGCGGTCGAGAACAGCCCATGCGCGGCGATGATCGAGCCATAGCCCAGCGACAGGCGCGGCGGCGCGTCGCCCGGCCACAGCGCCGCGAGCGCCGGATTGACGATGCCGAACAGCTGCACCAGCGCCACCAGCGTGGCGATGCCGATCACTACGCCCGGCACCACGATGGCGGCGCCGAACAGCGCGTCGAACACGGCGCGGGTGCGCGGCCCGGCGCGGCCGAGCCCGAGGGCGGCCGCCGTGCCGCACAGCGAGGCCAGCGCGGCGCTGGTCGTCGCCACGATCAGGCTGTTGGTCAGCGCCTCCATCAGGAAGGTGTTGGAGAGCGCCCGCCCGTACCACTGCACGGAAAAGCCAGTGAAGTCGCTCGCATGCCGCCCGGCATTGAACGAGAACAGCACCACCAGCCCGATCGGCAGGTAGAGGAAGCCGTAAACGGCGATGACGAAGGCGCGCATCATAGGAGGTCGACCTGTCGGGCGCCGGAGAGCCGGGCGGTGATGCGGTTGGCGGCCAGCAGCAGCACGACGGCGATGCCCACCAGCGCCACCGCGATGGCCGAGCCGAACGGCCAGTTGCGCGATTGCAGGAACAGGTCGACCAGCGCATTGCCGATGAAGAACACCTTGCCGCCGCCGAGCAGGGTCGGGATCAGGTATTCGCCCAGCAGCAGGATCAGCACCAGCGAGAAGCCGGTCATCATGCCGGGCAGGGAGAGCCGCAGGGTGACGCTGAAAAAGGTGGAGAACGGCGTGGCGCCGAGGTCGGCCGAAGCTTCCAGCAGCCGGCGGTCCAGCCGCTCCAGGCTGATATAGATCGGCAGGATCATCAGCGGCAGATAGCCATAGACGATGCCGAGCAGCACCGCGCCAGGCGTGTTGATGAGGCGCACATCCGGCAGGCCGACCAGCTCCAGAAAGGCGGGAATGCCGCGCCCGCCGAGAATGTACATCCAGGCATAGGTGCGGATCAGCAGGCTGGTCCAGAACGGGATGATGATCAGCGCCACCAGCAGCAGCCGGCGCTGCGGCAGCACCTTGATCGCCAGATAATAGGCGACGGGATAGGCGATGAGCAGGCAGGCCAGCGCCCCGGCCGGCGCCAGCACCAGCGTGTTCCAGAACGCCGCCGCCCGCGCCGGCAGATTGGCATATTGGGCGAGGGTGAGCGCCGGCTGGTAGCCGCCCGCCGGCGCCCGCTCGCCCAGGCTGAACACCACGATGGCGATGAAGGGCAGCACCAGGAACAGGAACAGCCACACCGCCGCCGGGGCGAGCAGCAGGGCCGTGACCAGTCGCTTGCGGGCGGCGCTCGACATTGCGGGGTCCATCGTGACGGCGCTGGGGAGCGCGGCATGCGCTGCCCGGACAAGGTGAGGGGAGCGCGCCAGCGCACTCCCCCAGATGCGGCGTGGATCAGGCCGACTTGAAGCGGGCCATCAGCTCGGCGCGGGCCGGGTCGGTCAGCGTCGCCGCCGCGCCGAATTCAAGCGGGGCGAGCAGATCGGCGGCGGGGTAGAGGATCGGGTTGTCGAGCAGGTCCTTCGGCAGCAGGGCGTTGACGCGCGCATCGGTGGAGGGCGCGCCATTGGCGATGTGCTCCTTCACCGCCACCTTGGGGTCCATCAGATAGTTCAGCAGCGCATAGGCCGCCGCCTTGTTCGGCGCGTCCTTCGGAATGGCGTAGAAATCGGTCCAGATCTCGCCGCCCTCCTTGCCGAGCACATAGTCGATCGCGGGAATGTCGCGGTGCAGCTGGGCGCCGTCATTGGTCCAGCACATGGTCAGCCAAGCGTCGCCGCTGCGCATGGCGGGCTGGTAGTCGCTGGAAATGGCGAACAGATGCGGCTTCACCTTGAGCAGCAGCTCCTCCGCCTTGGCCAGTTCGTCCGGCTTCAGCGAATTGAAGGAATAGCCGTAATATTTCAGCGCGTTGCCAATGGTGGTCAGCTGATAGTCATGCACCATGGAGCGGCCGCTGCCGGTAGTCATGGCGGTGTCGAAGAAGTCCTTCCAGCTGGTCATCGGCTTGGTCAGCTTAGCCGTGTTCACCGCGAAGCCGGTGGTGCCCCAGTTCTTCGGCACCGCGCACAGCACGCCGTTCACTTCGCCCTCGGCGGTGAAGCGCTTGTTCTGCGCGGCGGCGTCGTAATTGGGCAGCTTCGACACGTCGAGCGCATCGATCAGGTCGAGCTGGCGATAGGTCGAAATGGTGTAGTTGGTCGGCACGAACAGCGACCAGCCGGAGGCGCCGGCCTGCAGCTTGGCCAGCATCTCCTCATTGGAGCCGAACACGTTCACTTCGACCGCGACGCCGGTATTGGTGGTGAAATCAATGAAGGTCTGCGGGTCGTGATAGTTCGGCCAGGTGGCGATCGACAGGCGGTCGCCGAGCTCGCCCGCCGCATAGGCCGGCATCGGCCGCAGGCCGAGTTCGCTCGCCAGCACCGCCGTGGCGACGCCGAGGCCGGTCACGCCGAGAAAGTGGCGGCGGCTGATCGAGCCGCGGCGGAAGCGCAGCAGCTGGTCGATGAATTCCCGCGCCGAAAGGGGCAGGCCGTCACGATACGATTTGGACATGGCTGGATTCCCTCTGTCTGGTCTTGTTGTCCGACGCCGGAAACGCCAGCGGCGCGCCGGGGTTGAAGCTGATGGCGACGGGGTCGCCCGGTCTCAACAGATCGCTCTGCGCCGCGCTGTGATCGGCGGTCGCGAGCAGCGTGCCGAGCAGCGGCACTTCAATGGCGTATTCGGCGGTGGAGCCGAGAAAGATGCGGTTGCGGATGATGCCGGACAGGCCGGTTCCGCCTGCGGGCGCGCCGAGGCGCAGCGCCTCCGGCCGCAGGCTCACCGCCACATCAGCGCCGGCGGAAACATCGCCGCTCACGCGGGCGCTGACCTCCATGCCGTTGGAGAGGCGCAGGCGGGCGGCCCCATTGGCGTTTGCCAGCACGGTGCCGTCGAGGAAATTGGTCTTGCCGACAAAGGCGGCGACGAAACGGTCGGCCGGGCGGTCGTAGATTTCGTCAGGCGCGCCGAGCTGGACGATCCGCCCGCCATTCATCACGCACACCACGTCGCTCATCGAGAGCGCCTCTTCCTGGTCGTGGGTGACGAGCACGAAGGTGATTCCGAGTTCGCGCTGCAAATTCTGCAGCTCGATCTGCATGTCGGTGCGCAGCTTCTTGTCGAGCGCGGCCAGCGGCTCGTCGAGCAGCAGCACCGAGGGGCGGTTCACCAGCGCGCGGGCGAGGGCCACGCGCTGCTGCTGGCCGCCGGAGAGTTCGTGCACCTTGCGGGCCCCGAAGCCGGCGAGCTGCACCATCGCCAGCGCGTCCGCCGTGCGCCGGGCGATCTCGGACGAGGTCAGCCGCGGGCGGACCTGGCGCAGGCCATAGGCGACATTGGCGCTGACATCGAAATGCGGGAACAGCGCATAATGCTGGAACACCATGTTGACCGGACGCCGATAGGGCGGCACATCCGCCATGTCCGCGCCGCCGATCAGCACCTGTCCGCTGCTCGGCTGCTCGAAGCCGCCGATCATGCGCAGACAGGTGGTCTTGCCGCAGCCGGAAGGGCCAAGCAGGGCGATGAACGCGCCTTTCGGCACGGCGAAATCGGTGGGATGGACGGCGGTGACGTCGCCATAGCGCTTGCTGACGCCGCGAAACTCGATGTCGAGGGTCTGCTGGCCTGCCACCGGGCGCTCTCCGCAGCTTTCCGGCCGCCATCAGCGGCGCGGCCGGGTCATCGTCACATAAAAAGCTAATACCGGCGCGTTTGAGGGTATATACCTTTGCAGTGGTAGAAAGAGCCTATATATTCGTCACGAGGGGTATAGATGGTGGGCATTGGCAAGGCCGAAATCGGCCGAGACGGGCAGGAAGACATCACGCGGGACGGGGGCGAGCGCCCGTCGGCGGCGCGGCTGCTGGCGCAGGCCATTTCGGCGGCGCATGAGCGCAGCGCCGATGTCCGCACCGGGCCGGGCGACGATCCGTTCGGCCACGCCCTCATCGCCTGGCTGCGCGCCCATGTGCCGTTCGACCATTGCGTGACCTTCGGCTATCGCGGCACGGCGCGCCCGCCCGTGCTGTTCGAGACCTTCAACCCGGAAGAGAGTCACGTCTATGTGACGCTCTACCAGGTCGGCCCCTATCTGCTCGACCCGTTCTACCACGCCGCGATCGAGCGCGTTGAGGGCTTCCGCCGCATGCGCGAGCTGGCGCCGGACCGCTTCTATGCCAGCGAATATTACCGCTCCTATTACAGCCAGACCGTGCTGGCCGAGGAGGTCGGCTTCTTCGTGCCGCTGGCCAATGGCGCCAGCGTGGTGGTGTCGCTGATGCGCAAGGCCCCCTCCGGCGCGTTCGGCGCGGCGCAGGTCCGCCAGTTGCGCGAGCTGGCGCCGATCGTGCTGGCGCTATGCCGCCTGCGCTGGGGCGGCGAGGTCATTGGCGAGGAGGCGCGCGGCCGCCCGGGGCGCGAGGGCGAGGGGAAAGCCGCGCGGGGGGTGGATCGCGGCACCATCTGGCGCGACCTGGCGCTGACCGCCCGCGAGGGCGAGGTGGTCGACCTCATCCTGCAGGGCCATTCCGCCGATTCCATCGCCCGGCTGCTGTCGATCTCCGCCGGCACGGCGAAGGTTCACCGCCGCAACATCTACCGCAAGCTCAACATCAATTCGCAGGCCGGCCTGTTCGCCCATTTCGTCGCGATCATGCAGCGCAAGCCGTAGAACGCTCAGCCCTTCGCCGCCGCCGCGCTCTCGCGCATCATCAGCGCGGCACCGAGAAAGAAGCCGAGCGCGCCGAGGCCGAGCAGGCTATTGGCGAGGTCGGCAATCCACCACGCTTCGCCCCCGCGCGGCACATAGGCCAGCGTCGAGGCGGCCATGAAGGCGAGGCAGCCCAACAGGTTGACGAACACGATCTGCCAGTCGAGCTGGCGTGGCCGCCAGCTCCAGTAGCGATGCGCGGTCTCGACAAAGGCGAGATAGCCCGAGGCCAGAAACAGCACCGAGCCGATCATCCCCGGCAGCCACACCGCGAGGTCCTGCGTCTGCCAGCCGGCGCCGACCACCAGCGGGTCGAAGGTGTTGAAATTGAACGCCACCGTGCCGACGAACTGGCAGAAGGTGCTCAGCCATCCCGCGCTGTGCGGGTGCCAGCCGATCAGCGAGATCCGGCGCGGCGCGGCGGCATCCTTCGGGTCGATCGTGAAGGCGCTCTGATTGGCGGCCTGGAAATGCTGGAGATAGCCCGCCAGCGTGAACGGGATCGACCCCAGGAAGAACACGATGTTGATCGGCGTCGCGGCCAGCCCCGCCTCCGCCGGCAGCAGGCTGAGCAGGCTGCCGGCAAGGAACAGCAGCGAGCCGAGCGCGAACAGCGCGCCCGTCCACCAATTGTAGCCCTGCGTCTGCCAGAACGGGACCGGCGCATTCTCCAGCGCCCGCGCCGCGCGGGCCAATCCCTTGCGGTGCTGGCGCGCCTGCCAGACGATCCGCCGCCCGGCGAGCAGGTAGCTGCGCCGCGTGATGAACGGCCACGGCCCGGCCACATGGATGCGCAGGCCGGAGGGGTGGAGATGCACGCCCTTCATCATGCCTCTCCGCCGGGGCCTGCGGCGCGCGGGAAACGGCTCACGCCGCGCTCGCCGCCTTCAGCGCCGCAGTGGCCTCGCCCGTCTCAAGGGGGAGACGGTCAAGCGGCAGCACCTTCGGCGCGGTTTCGCCGGCCAGCGCGGCGAGGTCGAAGCGGCTGAAATTGAGGCTGCGGTAGTCACGCAGGAAGAACAGCTTGCGGTCGAGGTCGGAGAGGCTGGTCCAGCAGGTATATTCGGTGGCGCAGCCTTCGCCCGCCGGCTGGTCGAGGCCCGCCACCTCCATATGGCCGCCGCCCCCGCCGGGGGGATCGATGCTCACCCCGCGCGGCCGGTCGAAATTGTTGAGGATATGCGCCAGCGTCTGCACGGCGCGGTCCGGCGTTGCCGCCTTCTCGGTGAACTCGGCGTAATAGGCGGCGCGAATGAAACGCCCGACCGAGGTGTTGGAGGCCGGCAGGCCGGCGGTGGCGATGCCGGAATCGGGCTGCACCGCCCTATAGCCGCCAAAGCGCGCCGATGACTTATCGACATTGGAGAGGAAGGTGTAGTTGTTGAGATTGGTGAGGTGCCAGCCGAAATCCGGCCCGTTGGTCATCACCCCCACCGGGTTGTCATAGACCTTCATCGTGCCGTGATCGAACTCGATCACCAGCGCCGCCCCGGTGGCGTCGTGCACCACATAGTGGAACGGCGATTCCACCCCGCCCAATATGGCGAGCGGAACCAGCAGGACCGGCTGGGCCTCCAGCGCCGCCTTCACCTCACCCACCGTGGCGAACTGGCCGAGGCACCAGCTGCCGAGATCGGAGGCCGACAGCACGGCCTGGGTCATCTCCACCGAGCGCTGCGTGCCGCCGGCGGCGGGGTAGGAGAGCAGGCTGAAGGTCAGGCCCTGGTCGTTCAGCCCTTCCAGCACCTTGAGATCGTCAAGTCCGGCGGGGGCCTGCGGCGTCGGAACCCGGCACGGCATGGTGACGGCAAGCAGGGCGTAGCGCGCCGCATACTCGGTCGCCTTGTGCCCTTCGACCTGCGAGCGGGTGCGGAAACCGACGGGAAAGAAGGCCATCTGGTAGGGCAGATCGATCGTTAGTTCGAGTGTGCGGCCGAAATAGGCATTGCCGCTTGCGTCGCGATAGCCGAGCGATGTGCACATCCCGTCCGTCCTTCCCGTTCGGGCGAGGGTCTGCGCCTCGCCACCGCGTCTCTCCAGTCGCCCCGCGTCGCCCAGTGGCGGGCGGTCGGTCGCTGGTGTTTGGTGGCATGATTCAGCGAGGCGGGAAAGGCCAAGGCGCCGTCGGCGCGGCGCGCAGCTTCGGAGCGGCTAGCTTCGCCATAATGAAGCCCCCCGTTCCCCCGGGCGGGCGCCGGCGGCGGCGCGCGAGCGGCCCTGGCTGCCGGGAATTTGCTCTCGCTGGAAGGCCTTGCTACCCCTTTCATCAACGTTTCCGACTCGGAGACCCTGCCGGAGAGCGACGTTGACCTGCGTGTGTCCCGTCTCAGTGCGATCGGTCCGGCGGCGGCCGCCAAGCGTGCCGCTGCGAGTTGCCGCGCGGCTGCGAGTCGCCGCGTCACTGCGCGCTGTCGCGGCGAGCCTCGCCGCGCTGCCGCTCGCCGGCTGCATGCCGGCGGGTGCGCCGGCTATACCTTTATTCGGGGCCTATTTTCCCTCCTGGCTGCTCTGCGCGCTCATCGGCATTCTCGGCGCGGTGCTGGTCCGGCTGTTCTTCATAAGGGCGGGCATCGACGATGCACTGCCGCTGCGGCTGCCGGTCTATGTCTGCATCGCCGCGGCCATCGGCTTTGCCGCTGCCCTTCTCGGCTTCGGGCGCTAGCGGATGGCGGAAGACGCGCCTCACGCCTCCCGCCGCCCGCTCGGCCTGCTGGTGAGCCTGCTCGCCGTGGCCGCGGCGGTGTGGCTCGGCTGGCACTATCTCAGCGATGCCGCGCGCAACCCGCTCTCGCAGGATGCCGAGCTGTCGGCTGACGTGACCGCTATCTCCGCCTCGGTGCCGGGCCGGATCGTCAGCATCGGGGTGCGGGAGAACCAGGCGGTCGCCAAGGGCGCGCTGCTGTTCGCCCTCGATCCCACGACCTATCGGCTGCAGGTCGAGCAGGCCCGGGCCGATCTCAAGCTCGCCGAGGCGGCGCTGGCCGACAAGCAGCGCACCGTCACCGCCGAGCGGGCCAATGCCGTGATCGCCCAGGACCAGGTGACGCGGGCGCGGCAGAATCTCGCTCTGGCGACGCAGACGCTCGCCCGGCTGGAGGCACTGCGCCCCAAGGGCTATGTCAGCGCCCAGCAGGTGGACGACGCCGCCACCGCCAAGCGCGACGCCGAGGTGAGCCTCAGGCAGGCAATCCAGCAGGAGGCGGCCGCCCTGGTGCTGGTCAGCGACACGGCGGCAGCGGTGGCGCTGGTGGAAGCGCGGCGCGCGGCGCTGGCGATCGCCGAGCGGGCGCTGGCCGACACGCAGGTGATGGCCCCCTTCGAGGGCCGCGTGGTGGGGCTGGAGACGGCGGTGGGTGAATATGTGCTGCCCGGCCAGTCGATCTTCGTGCTGATCGACACCGGCGCCTGGTTCGCCTCCGCCGCCTTCGTCGAGACCGAGCTGGCCGGCATCCGCGTCGGCAATTGCGCCACCGTCTACACGCTGGCCAATCGCGAGGCGAAGATACGCGGCCGGGTGGAGGGCATCGGCTGGGGCGTGCAGTCGACCGAGCAGATCACTTTGCCGCGCAAGATGCCGATCGTGCCCAAGAGCCTCGACTGGGTGCGGGTGGCGCAGCGATTCCCGGTCCGCATCCGGCTCATCGATCCCCCCGCCGATCTGATGCGGATCGGCGCCTCGGCCACCGCGACCGTGCATCATGACACGGATTGCTGAGCAGCCCTGGGGCGGCATGCTGCGCGAGGCGTGGGCCGACCTCCAGCCCGCGCCCGGCCGCTTCGCCATGACCTGGCGGGTGGCGCTGCTGTGCGCGCTGGTTTGCGGTACGGCAATGCTCTACAAAGTACCGGAATCGGCGATCAGCTGCTATCTCATCATTTTCCTGATGCGCCCGAACGGGGCGGAGAATGTCGGGCAGGCGCTTGGTCTGATTGTTCTCGTCACCCTGATCGTCCTCCTCATTGCACCGATCATCCAGTGGACGGCGGAGCTGCCGCTGCTGCGCATCGCGGTGATCGCGGCGACCTCTTTCGCCTTTCTGTACCTGAGTTCGGCCTCCCAACTGGGCGAGATCGGCGCCATCATCGCCCTCGTCATCGCCTTCGTGCTGACCCTGGTCGACCAGGTGCCAGCCGGTGAAATTGTCACCCGCGGCCTGCTCTATGCCTGGCAGATGGCGTCCATGCCGATGGCGCTGATGGCGGTTTTCTCAATGATGTTAGGGACTTCGCCGCATCGACTGCTGCGCGGTACCCTTGCCCGGCAGCTCGACGCCGCGGCCCTCGCGCTGTCGGGCAAAGGGCGGCACGGCCTGCACGCGGCGCTGGAGGAGGGGCTGGAGGCGAGCGGCAAGCAGGCCCTTCTGGCGCGCCTGTTCCACACCGCGCCGACCCGCGAGATCACCTGGCTTTACGGCGCAGCGGCAACGGCTTATCGCCTGATGCTGGCGGTGGCGGCTCTGCCCGCCGGCCTCACCGACACCGCGCTGGCGCAACGCTGCCGGGCGATGGCCGCAACGCTTCGCGGCGGCGGTCGGCCCGCCCCGGAAAACGGCAGTGCCAGCACCGGCGAGGGCGCGCTCAGCGCCGCCCGCCAGGCTGTGGCGGATCTCGAAAAATCTAACGGCGGCAGTGCGTTGCGCGCCGAAAAGCCGCCCTTCCTCGCCGCCGACGCCTTCACCAATCCCGACCACCAGCGCTACGCGCTGAAGACCACGGCGGCGGCGATTTCCTGCTATCTCATCTATTCGCTGATCGATTGGCAGGGCATCCATACGGCGATGGTGACCTGCTACGTCGCCGCGCTCGGCACGACGGGCGAGACGGTGCACAAGCTGGCGCTGCGCATCACCGGCTGCCTGATCGGGGCGGTGCTGGGATTGGGCTCGATCCTGTTCGTCATCCCGCATCTGCAATCGGTCGGCGGCCTTATGGCGCTTGTGTTTGCGGGGGTTCTGGTGGCAGCTTGGGTGTCGTCGGGCAGCGAGCGAATCTCCTATGGAGGTGTTCAGATCGGCCTCGCCTTTCTCCTCACCATCCTCGACGGCTTCGGCCCCAGCACCGACATGGACTCGGCGCGCGACCGCGTGGTGGGTATCCTGCTCGGCAATCTCGTCGTCTATGTCGTCTTCACCCAGATCTGGCCGAAGAGCGCCGCCGCCGATGTGCGCGAGAGGCTGGCGAAGGCATTGGCCGCACTGGCGCGTCTGGCCACGCTGGATCACGCAACGCGCGCGCAAGCGGTCAACGAGGCGGCTTTGGTGGAGACCGAGCTCGCAAAGGCGCGCGAGGCGTTGGCACTGCTGGCTTTCGAGCCGCGCCGCCAGCGCCCGCCGGAGAGCCATGTCCGGCGCCTGCGCCGGCTGGCGGAGGAAGCCGGCGCGGTGCTGCCGCCGCTGATGTTCGCCGAGGATGTGACAGCCGAGACCACGCGGCGCTTGGCCGAGGCGGCGGAACAGGTCGGCCGGCACGGGGCCGGGCGGGGGGAGCCGATGGCGATGCCCGGCGACGAGGTCCCTGACGCGCTCGCCCGCCGGGCCGAGCGCATCGCGTTGCTGGCGGCGGGGTAGGCCATGCACGTGTTTCGCCGGTCGGCCCGTTCCCGAATCGTCCCGCTCGGACTGCTGCTGGCGGGCCTGCTGCTTTCCGGCTGCGCGACCAGCGCCCTGAAGACGGCGCCGCAGGACCCGTCACAGCCCTGGGCGCCGGTTGAAGCGGCCTCTTCAGCATCGACGGAGGGCGAGCCGATGGCGGCTGTGGCTTCTTCAGCGAAGCAGTTCAGCGTGCCGGCCGACCCGGAAGTGGCGCAGATGCAGCAGGTGCCGGGCATCGACCCCCGCCGCGCCTATGGCCTGCCCGAGCTCATCGACATCGCCCAGACGCAGAACCCGCTGACCCGCATTGCCTGGCAGCAGGCCCGGCAGGCGGCGCTGGCGACCGGCATGGTGGAGGCGACCTATCTGCCCTTCATTTCCGCCAATGTGATTGGCGGCTGGCAGGATGTCTCGGCCTCGCTGCCCGTGGCGGTCGGCAGCACCAGCCAGGTGTCGAACAGGATCGAGGGCGTGTCGCCGCAGGTGGCGTTGCAATGGCTGCTGTTCGATTTCGGCCAGCGCGACGCGCTGCATAAGACGGCCCGTCACAACGCTACTGCCGCCAACATCCTGTTTAACGGCGCGCATCAGAAAATCATCTACGACGTGACGCGCAGCTATTTCCTCTACAGCGCCGCGCGCAGCCGAGTGCGGATCGCCGAGCGCAATGCCGCCAATGCGCGCCGGATCGACGCGGCGGCGCAGGCGCGCAATAATGAGGGCAGGGGCACCACGGTGGAGGTGGCGCAGGCGCGGCAGTTAGTGGCGCAGGCGCAGTTCGGGCTGGTGCAGGCACAGGGCGCCGAGCGCGACGCCTATCAGATGCTGCTGGGGGCCATGGGCGTGTCCCCGATGACCAAGATCACCATCCGAGAGGCCGGCCGGCGCGCGCTGCCCGAGAGCGTCGGCGCGCCGACCGAAGAGATGATCAAGGCCGCGCTTGCCCGTCGGCCGGACGTGCTCGCCACCTTCTCCGCCCTGAAGGCGAGCCGCTCGGCCATTGGCGCGGCGCAGGCCGATTTCATGCCTAAGGTTTTCCTCGGCGCGGTGGCCGCCGGCGGGGACGCCAGCTTCAGCGCCACCGGCCTGCCGACCATCGGCCAGCAGGCGTCCGCCACCGGCGTGCTGCTGGGCGTGACCATGCCGCTCTATGATGGCGGGCTGCGCGCCGCGCAGCTGAAGAATGCAGAGTCGCTGGCCGCCGCGACTGAAGCCACCTTCGAGAAGACGCGCGACGCTGCCGCCCGGGAGATCGTCATTAGCGCCGATACGCTGCGCTCGGCGCTGGCCTCCCACCGCGCCGCCACCGCCCTCGCCAGCGCCGCCGCTGTCACCTATGACGCGGCGCTCGACGCCTACACCAGCGGCGTTGGCGACATCACCGCCGCCACGGCCGCCGATAGCGGCTTGCTCACCGCCCGGCAGGCGCAGTCCGACGCCCACGCCGCCGCGCTGGTGGCCGCCGCCAACCTCGCCTTCGTGCTCGGCGCGATGACTTCCGCCGATGTGCCCGCCGGGCTGACCGGGCGGTGAGAGGCTATGGGTCGGTATCGGGCCCCGCAGCCTGCCTGAACGGCAGCTTGCTTGATCTGGCGGCGCCGATGTCGCTACCTTTGCCCCATGGGCAGCCGCCGCGACCATCCCCTTTCCCCGTCAATGGTGCGCCCCATGGCGGGCCGCCAGAAGCGCAAGAGCCATCACCCGCCGGCGCTGCCGCTTCCCACTCTCTTTACCTCTCTCTCGTGAAAGGACGCCCGTCTTGACGTCAGAACCGTCCAGCCCCGATCTCCGCCCTGACCTGCGCAGCGACCTCCTCGACGATCTCTACGGCTCGCCAGACTTGATGGGGATGCTGCCCAAATCCGCGTTTCCGCGAGCGGAGAGGGAGCCGCGCCATGTGTTTGCGGCGGTGCGCGACGAGCTGATGCTGGACGGCAATTCGCGTCAGAACCTCGCCACCTTCTGCCAGACCTGGGTCGACGACGAGATCCGCGACCTGATGGAGCTGTCGATCGACAAGAACATGATCGACAAGGACGAATACCCCCAGACGGCGGAAATCGAGGCACGCTGCGTGCGGATGCTCGCCGATCTATGGAACGCGCCGGATGCGACCAGCACGCTCGGCTGCTCCACGGTCGGCTCTTCCGAAGCGGCGATGCTGGGTGGGCTCGCGCTCAAATGGCAATGGCGTAAGCGCCGCGCCAAGGACGGCAAGCCGGCCGACAAGCCGAACCTGATCTGCGGGCCGGTGCAGATCTGCTGGCACAAATTCGCCCGTTATTTCGATGTCGAACTGCGCGAAATCCCGCTTGAGGGCGACCGGCTGATCATGACGCCGGAGGAGGTGCTCGCGCGCGTCGACGAGAACACGATCGGTGTCGTGCCGACGCTTGGCGTCACCTTCACCTGTCAGTATGAGCCGGTGAAGGCGGTGAACGACGCGCTGGACCGGCTGCAGGCCGAGACCGGGCTCGACATCCCCATTCATGTCGACGGCGCCTCGGGCGGCTTCCTCGCCCCCTTCTGCGCGCCTGACGTCGAATGGGATTTCCGCCTGCCGCGGGTGAAGTCGATCAATGCCTCCGGCCACAAGTTCGGCCTCGCGCCGCTGGGTGTGGGCTGGGTGATCTGGCGCGAGGCGGGCGACCTGCCGCCGGAACTCGTCTTCGATGTGAACTATCTCGGCGGCGACATGCCGACCTTCGCGCTCAACTTTTCCCGTCCGGGCGGGCAGATCATTGCGCAGTACTATAATTTCGTCCGGCTCGGGCGGGAGGGCTACGCCAAGATCCAGAACGCCTGCTACGACACGGCCGAATATCTCGCCCGAGAGATCGCCGCGCTCGGGCCGTTCGAGATGCTCTATGACGGCAACCGGCAGGAGGGCATTCCGGCCCTGTGCTGGAAGCTCAAGGACGACAAGGGATTCGGCGGCTACACGCTCTACGATCTTGCCGACCGGCTGCGCTCGCGCGGCTGGCAGGTGCCGGCCTATTCCATGCCGGCGAACCGACAGGACATGGTGATCCAGCGCATTCTGGTGCGTCATGGGGTAAGCCGCGACCTTGCCAGCCTGCTGCTCGACGACCTCCGCCGCGCGCTCGACTTTTTCGCCAAGCACCCCGTCACCCACCCGATGACCGATGACGAGGCTGCTGGGTTTAACCATAACTGAAGCCGGGAGGGCCGGGCGCTGCGGAGCGCCCGGCCCTCTTGTCGGCTTCAGCCGAGCGTCATCAGGCTGGCATTGCCACCGGCGGCGGCTGTGTTGGTGCTGGTGGAACGCTCCAGCATCAGAAGATCGAGCGGGTAGACCTCGCCCCGCGCAATGTCGTCCGGCGCCAGGCCGTGCACCAGCACGATCGGCCCCTCGCGCGCGGCGATAGTCTCGTTGAGCTGGCGCAGCGCATCGCCGTCGCCTTCGAACAGCACGGCGTCGAACGCCGCCTCGGTCAGGCTGTCGGTCAGGCTGATCCATTCCTCCAGCCCGTGCGGAAGCGCCGGCAGGAGCGAGCCCTCCAGCAGCACCTTATTGCCGGTGGCGAGCGCCGAGGCGATCTGCACGGCGAGGCCCTTCTCGGTTGCGGCCAGACACAGGATGGCGCCGCGCGGAGAGAGCGCATACAGGTTGCGCTCGCCCACCGGTCCGGGCAGCTCTGCCTGGTGTCCGAAGGGGGAGGCGTCGAGAACCCCGCCGCACAGTGTGCGCGTGCCGGTGTCGGACTGGAAGTCCACCCAGAGCCGGGCCGGGGCGGGCGCCTCGCGCGCCGACAGCAGGGTGGCGGGGCGGCGCGCAAGCAGGCGGCCGAGATAGAGCGGTCCGCCAGCCTTCGGGCCGGTGCCAGAAAGCCCGTGGCCGCCAAAGGGCTGCACGCCGACCACCGCGCCGATGAGGTTGCGGTTCACATAGACGTTGCCGACCTCGATGCGGGAGCCGACACGCGCAATGGTCTCGTCGATGCGGGTGTGCAGGCCGAAGGTCAGGCCGTAGCCGGTGGCGTTGATGGCGGCAATCAGTTCGTCGAGTTCGTCCCGGCGGTAGCGCACCACATGCAGCACCGGGCCGAACACCTCGCGGGTAAGCGCGGCGATGCCGTCGATCTCGATCAGCGTGGGAGGAACGAAGGTGCCGTGGCGGGCGTCCTCGCCAAGCACGACCTGCTCGACGGCGCACCCTGCCTGCCGTAGGCGTTCGACATGGGCGTCGATACCGGCCTTCGCCTCGGCCGAGATGACCGGGCCAATATCGGTGGACAGATGAACCGGATTGCCGAGCTGGAGCTCCTTCAGCGCGCCGCGCAGCATGTCCAATATGCGTTCGGCCACATCCTCCTGCAGGCACAGGATACGCAGCGCCGAACAGCGCTGGCCGGCGGAATCGAAGGCAGATGCAAGCACATCCGCCACCACCTGCTCGGCCAAGGCCGAGGAATCGACGATCAGCGCGTTCTGCCCGCCAGTTTCGGCGATCAACGGGATGACGCTGCCATCGGGATTCAAGCGGGTGGCCAGCTGGCGCTGGATGAGCCGGGCCACCTCGGTCGAGCCGGTGAACATGACGCCGCGCGTTCGGGTGTCACCCACCAGCGCAGCCCCCACCTCGCCGGCACCGGGAAGGAGTTGCACCGCGCCGGGCGGCACTCCGGCCTCGCGCAAGATTTCAACCGCAGTGAATGCGATCAAGGGTGTCTCTTCGGCCGGCTTGGCCAGCACCACATTTCCGGCGGCGAGTGCGGCGCCGACCTGGCCGGCGAAGATGGCGAGCGGGAAGTTCCACGGGCTGATGCAGACGACCGGACCCAGAGGGCGGTGGGTGTCGCCGGAGAAACCGTCGCGTACCTGCGCGCCGTAATAGCGCAGGAAGTCCACCGCCTCGCGCACCTCGCCGATGGCGTTGGGATAGGACTTGCCGGCCTCGCGCACGATAATGCCGATCAGCGTCGGCATGCGCGCCTCCATGAGCTCCGCGGCGCGGAACAGGCAGGCGGCGCGCTCGGCGGGCGGCGTGGACTGCCAGATCGGCGCGGCCGCGTGAGCGAACTCCATGGCGCGCGTGACGATCTCGGGCGTCGCTTCCACCACTGTGCCAACCGGGTCACGATGGTCCGCCGGGTTGAGGACAGGCCGAGCTGTTCCTTCCCGGTCGAGAGGTTCAGCCAGCAATGGGCGGGCGGCCAGCGGGACGGTGCTACCTGCAAGCAGCGCTGCGGCCAGCGAGGCGAGGCGCTGCTCGTTGGAAAGGTCCAGTCCGGCCGAATTGCGTCGCTCCGTGCCGAAAAGCTCCGCCGGGGCGGCGATGCCGCGATGCGGCGCGCCCAGCGGCTCGATGCGCTGGGCGGCGTCGACGGGGCTCTCGGTCAGTTCGTCCAGCGGGACGTTCGGATCGGCGATGCGGTTGACGAAGGAGGTGTTGGCGCCGTTCTCCAGCAGGCGCCGGACGAGATAGGCCAGGAGCGTCTCATGGGTGCCGACGGGTGCGTAAATGCGGCAGGGCCGGCCGAGCTTCTCGCGGCCGACCACTTCCTCATAGAGCGGCTCGCCCATGCCGTGCAGGCACTGGAATTCATATTGTCCGGCATAGTAGTTGGCGCCGGCCATTTCCATGACGGTGGAAAGCGTCTGGGCGTTGTGGGTGGCGAATTGCGGGAACACGGCGTCCGGGGCCGCGAGCAGCTTGCGGGCGCAGGCGAGATAGGCGACGTCGGTGTGGACCTTGCGCGTATAGACGGGGAAGCCCTCCAACCCATCCACCTGGGCGCGCTTGATCTCGCTGTCCCAATAGGCGCCCTTCACCAGCCGCACCATCAGCCGGTGACCGGAGCGGCGGGCGAGGTCGATCAGGAAATCGGCCACGTAGGGGCAGCGCTTCTGATAGGCCTGAATGACGAAACCGATGCCATTCCAGCCATTTAGCGCCTCATCAAAACAAAGAGATTCAAGCAGGTCGAGCGAGATTTCCAGCCGATCGGCCTCCTCAGCGTCGATGTTGAGGCCGATGTCATAATGCCGAGCCAGCTTTGCCAGTGCGGTAACGCGCGGCAGCAACTCATTGATAACGCGGGAATATTGCGCGCGGCTGTAACGAGGGTGCAGCGCCGATAGCTTGATCGAGATGCCCGGGCCTTCATAGATGCCGCGCCCGGCCGAGGCCTTGCCGATGGCGTGGATGGCCTGCTCGTAATCGGCGAAATAGCGCTGCGCGTCGGCCTCGGTGGTCGCGGCTTCGCCAAGCATATCAAAGGAATAACGGAACCCCTTCGCCTCCATGCGGCGGGAATTGGCCAGCGCCTCGGAGATGGTCTGGCCGGTGACGAACTGCTCGCCCATCATCCGCATGGCGACATCGACGCCGCGTCGGATCAACGGCTCGCCGCCGCGACCGATGAGTCTAGTGAGAGCGCCAGTGAGTCCAGTCTCGCTTGATGTGGAGGTCAATTTGCCGGTGAGCACCAGCCCCCAGGTAGCGGCGTTGACGAACAGCGAGGGGCTGTGGCCGACATGGGCCTGCCAGTCGCCATGGCCGATCTTGTCGCGGATCAGCGCGTCGCGGGTGGCACGGTCGGGAATGCGCAGCAGGGCCTCGGCGAGGCACATCAACGCCACGCCTTCCTGGCTGGAGAGCGAATATTCGTGGATGAGGCCTTCGACCGGCCCCTTCTGTCCCTTTTCGCGCAATGCCTCCACCAGCGCACGGGCGCGGGCCCGGGCGGCCTCCGCCTTTGCCTCGGGCAGGGTGGCGGAGCCCATGAGGACCGGCACCGCCTCGGTCTCCGGCACCCGATAGGCCGAGGTGATGCGGGCCCGCAGCACGCTCTGGGGCTGGATGCCGCGGGCGAAGGGCAGGAACGGGCTGTCGGCATGCAGGCCGCCTTCGCCGGGGGCGGGCGTCGCCGCCGCCACCGGTGGCGACAGGGCGGCAAGCCCGCGCTCGGTGCGCTCAATGGCGGCGGTGAGCGCGCCCTTGACCAGGGCGTGCGCGGTGCAACCCTCGCGCTCGGCGGCGGCCTTAAGACGGGAGCGCAACTCGTCGTCGATCTTCACGCCGATGGTCGTCTGCGACATGATGCGATCCCTCTTTGCCTCGGTCGAAGTGGCCCCAAGGCGCGCTTCTATGATAAAAAGTGTAACCTCAGAGACCAATAAGTGCAACCAGATCGGAGAGGGGGTGATGGCGCGCTTTTGCAGGTTGCGCCCGTGCGCTCACGGCCCGGTATGGGCCTGCGGTGATGGCCCGGGCGGCGGGCCGTTTGCCGCTGCCGCCATGGTGACATGCAGGATACTCCTTGGCAGCAAGGCAGGGGATACCCACCTGAGCCGCATGACCCGTCTTGCAAGCACCCCCCTTTCCGTTCTCGACCTCTCCTTCGTTGCCTCCGGCAGCAGCGGGCCTGAGGCGCTGCGCGGCACGCTCGACCTCGCCCGCCATGTCGACGGGCTGGGCTTTTCCCGCTTCTGGGTGGCCGAGCATCACAATCTGGCCTCCGTCGCCTCTGGCGCGCCTGACATTATGGCGGGGCAGATCCTCGCCGTGACGGAGCGGATCCGCGTCGGCTCCGGTGGCGTCATGTTGCCCAACCACGCCCCGCTGATGGTCGCCGAGCGCTTCAAGGTTCTGGAAGCGCTCTATCCCGACCGGGTCGATCTCGGCCTCGGCCGGGCGCCCGGCACCGACCAGCTCACCTCGCACGCGCTGCGCCGCCGACAGGACGTCGACCCCGGCGACGATTTCCTCGACCGGCTGAAGGAACTGATGCTGTGGGACAGCGGCCAATGGCCGGCCGACCATCCCTACCGCACGATTCAGGTGATGCCGGTGGACGTGAAGCTGCCGCCGATCTGGCTGCTCGGCTCGTCAGGCTACAGCGCCCGGCTCTCGGCGCAATTGGGGTTGGGCTATGCCTATGCCCATCACTTCGCCCAGCATGACGTGCTGGACGCGATGTTGAGCTACCGCGCCGGCTTCCAGCCTTCCGAGACGCTGGCGGCCCCGCATGCCATTCTCGCCCTGGCTGTGGTGTGCGCACCGACCGACGAGGAGGCGGAATATCTCGCCGGCAGCGTCGACCTCGCCCATCTGCGCCGCGCGCGCGGTCATTACGGGCCTATCCCGACGGCGGAAGAGGCTGCCGCCTATCCCTATACCGAGGCGGACCGCGCCTTCATCCGCCGCAACCGCGACAAGGTGCTGGTCGGCGGGCCGGACAAGGTGGCGCAGGGGCTGGAGCGGTTCCTCGACACCACGCTGGCGGACGAACTGATGATCGCCACCGCCATTCCCGACCTGGCGGCGAAGAAGCGCTCCTATACGCTGGTGAAGGCGTTGCAGGCGGTGTCGGCGGCGGCCTGACGTTGCGTCCCTGAAATAGCGTTCCGGACGGCCGCAGGCCGATCCGGGATCGTGTGTTGATATCGGATGCCGATCCCGGCTCTCCGCTGCGCTTCGGACGGGATGACGTCTGAGGGGGCTACCCCGCCGCCTTTGCCGGGCGGGTCACCAGCCAGATGCCGAGCGCGATCGGCACAATGCCGAGGATGTCCAGCAGCGGCACGGCTTCGCCCAGCAGCAGCCAGCCGAAGAACAGGCCGAGCGGCGGCATGAGGAAGTGCAGGCTGGATGCCGCCGTCGCCGAGGCGCGGGTGAGTAGGTAGAACCAAAGTCCATAGCCGCCTATGGAAACGCCGATCACCAGAAAGGCGAGGCCGCCGAAAAGGTTGGCGGTGAGGCGGATGTCGCCCGTGCTTTCGGTCGCGAGGGCAACGGGAATGAGGGCAAGTCCGCCGGCGAGGCACTGCACGGCATTGCCGCTCCATACCCCCCCGCGCGGGGCGAAATATTTGAACGCCAGCGTGCCGGCGGCGAGCGCGGATACGCCGCCGCCGATCAGCAGCGTGCCGGCCAGCGTCTCATGCGCGCCGGCAAGGCGCGAGCGCAGCACGATGACGACGCCGATGAGGCCGAGCGCGATGCCGGCCCATTTCGCCACGCTCATTCTCTCACCCAGCAGCGGCCCGGCGCCCAGCGCCACCAGCAGCGGCAGGCAGCTGGTAAGCACGGCCGTATAGGCGGAGGAGGTGAAGGTGAGCGCGGTCCAGTTCAGCCCGAGATAGACCGCATTGTTGAGAATGCCGATGCCGATCAGCGCCACGATGTCCCGCCGGCGAACCGGCGGCTGGCCTTTGCGCCGGCCGGCATTGTCCCAGAGCGGGGCCAGCGCCAGCATGATCGAGCCGGCGAGCAGCAAGCGCACCGAGAGCAGGATCAGCGGCGGGCAATCGGCCAGAGCGAGTTTGGCGCCGGCAAAGGCCGAGGACCACAGCACGCAGAACAGCCCCACCAGCAGCGGCAGCGGCAAAAAAGTTCGGGGGGCAACGGCGACCGCCGCCGAAGCTACCGGGCTCGCCTTTGATGCGGGTGGCATCGCCGATCTCCATTCTCAATGGCGCGCACCCTAGGCGGGGCGGTCTCGATCGGAAAACGAGATGTTTTTATAGCCTCTATGAGGAAAATCGATGCCGCTCTGCGGGCACCGCCTCACGCCCGCCAGTCATAGATCCAGCGGTAGCGCTCCAGCACTGCGCTCTCCGGTTGGACCCGCATGACGAGATCGCGGGCGAGGCGGGCCGCGCCGCCGAGGTGGTAGATGCGGTCCATGCCCCGCGCGGCGCGCTGCACGCGGGCGGTGCGGGGCACGCGCGCGGCCTCGTAGCGGCGCAGCGCGGCAGGAAGGTCGGGAGCGTCCGCCAGCTCGCGAGCGAGCACCACCGCGTCCTCGATCGCCTGCGCCGCGCCCTGGGCAAGGAAGGGCGGCATGGCGTGGGCGGCGTCCCCGAGCAGCGTCACCGCGCCGGTGCCCCAGTTGGTGAGCGGGTCGAGATCGAACAACGCCCAGCGCAGCCAGCGCTCCGGCGCGTCGAGCAGGGCGCGGGCGTCGGCGCACCAGCCGCGATAATGCGCGAGAAGCTCGTCGCGCCCGCCGGCCTCGCTCCAGCCATGCACCTCGCGTTCGTCGGGGGTGACGGCGACCAGATTGATCGCCCGGCCGGCCTGCACGGGATAGGTGACGAGATGGGCGCCGGGGCCGAGCCACAGCCGCGTCACCTTGTCGGTAAGACGGGCGGGCAGCGCCTCAACCGGCACGGTGGCCCGCCAGGCAGCCCGGTGGCGGAAGGAGGCCTTCGCCTGCGGCTGCAGCGCGCCGCGCACCACCGAGCGCAGGCCGTCGGCACCGATGAGCGCATCGGCCGCCAGCGTCGCCGCGCCATCGGCGTTGCGAAGCTTCAGGGCGACGCCGGTGCTGTCCTGGGTGAAGTTCTCCAGCGTGTGGCCAAGCCTGAGCGTGATCGACGGAACCTCGCGCACCGCATCGAGCAGGGCGGATTGCAGATCAGCGCGGTGGATGACGAGAAAGGGGCCGCCGAAGCGGGCCTCGGCGGCCGCCCCCATCGGCCCGCCGGCGAGCCTTGTGCCGCGTCGCCCGTCGAGCACGGCGAAGGCGGTTGGGAACACCGCCTGTTCGGCCACGCGCTCATAGACACCGAGCGCTTTCAGGCAGCGCGTGGCATTGGCGGCAAGCTGGACGCCGGCGCCGGCCTCCTCCAGCACCTCCGCCCGCTCAAGCAGCGTGACGGCAAAGCCGGCCTTCGCCAGAGCAAGGGCGGCGGTGAGGCCGCCTATGCCGGCACCGGCGATGGCGATGGAGCGGGCGGACAAGGGTGCCGCTCAGGCGGCGGCCGGAATCTCGAACAGCGCGCCCGGCGGGGTCGAGTCGGTGCCGTGCAGGTGGGAATCGAAGGTGTAGAGCGTCGAGCAATAGGGGCAGATGATCTCGTCGTCGGAGCCCATGTCGAGGAAGACATGCGGGTGGTCATAGGGCGGCAGAGCGCCCACGCACATGAATTCGCGTGCCCCGATGGCGATCTTCGCCACGCCGGCCGAATTGTGGAAGTGGGGAACGACGTGGCCCGCCATGATGTTCGCCTGTCCGCGCTCGTGTTGAAATCGGCGCGACCATAGCTGCTGGCGCGCCGCGGTCCAAGGGGCCGAATGCGGGGCCGGATGCCGCGCCTGTGCATCGTGGCCCATCGCTTCGCCATAATGAACGGGCAGAAAGCGGCAATCGCGCTGCGTGATCCCCATATCAACGCCATGTACCGCTTCTTCGCCGCCTTCGGATTTCTGCTCGCCTTTGCCGGTGCCGCCCATTGGGTGGTGCCGGTGGCGCGGCATGCCTTCGCGCTGGTGAGCGCGCAGGACGATGCGGCCCGGCTGGCCGATCTCCAGCTTGCCGGTGTGTTGACGCCCGAGCGCACCGCCGTGGAGATCGACGCCGCGCTGGCGGAAGACGACGGCGAACTCGCCGCGAGCTTCATCGAACTGGCGGACGCGCGCGGCGTGCCTGTGACAGCCGAGCGCCGGGCCCGCGTTGCTCTGGCCAATGCGCCCGGTGCCAGTTTTGCGCGCGGGGCGGGCAGCTTCGGCCATGGCTTCCTGACCGGGCAGGGCGAGGACCTCGCCGGACTCGCCGGGGCAACGGCGGGCGACCTCACCGTGTGGGGCGATGTGCGCGACCTCGGCCGCGAGGCGGCGAACTGGGCGCGCGGCGAGCCGGTGGACCAATTTATGGTCAACCTCGCCGGCATTGGCATCGTGGCGACCGGAGCGACCTATGCCGCTTTCGGCGCGCCGCTGACCTTCCGGGCCGGCATTTCCGTGCTGAAGGGCGCGCGACGGGCCGGCGTGGTCGGCGGGCGCTTCGCCGGCAACATCACGGCCGCGGTGCGGGGCGGCTCAAAGGCGACGCTCGCTGCGCTGGTGGGCGATCTCGGCACAGCGGGCTCCAAGGCGGGCACGCGCGCCACCTTCGCCGGGCTGCGTCATGTCGACGATGCGGCCGGCGCGGCGCGGCTGAGCGTGTTGGCGCAGGCCAAGGGTGGCAAGACGCTGGCCATCTTCAAGACGCTGGGACGGGGCGCGCTGTTTCTCACCGAGGCGCTGGCCAAGCTCGCCTTCTGGGTCATGGCGGGCGTGCTGAACCTGTTCGGCCTCATTGCCTCGTTTAATTCCATGATGGTGGCGATGCTTCGCCCGATGTGGAAAAAGAAAAAGCCCCGCCGGCGGCTGTTGCTGCCGGCGTGAGGCCTTTGAGGAGGCGATGATGCGCCGTGCCCTGATGACGTTGTTCTCCTTCGCCGTGCTGGCGCTCGCTTCCCTGCCGGCCGGCGCGGCGGAAAACCGCTGCGGCTGGTATGTGAATCCGACGCCGGGCAACTGGTATCTGACCGACCGCGACGGCGACTGGTGGATGCGCTCGCAGGGCGGCATGGAGGCCGAGGGCTTCGACAACGCCCCCGATTTCGACGCCAAGCAATATGTGAAGCTGCAGCCAAACGGCTATGGCTATGGCTGCGCCTGCCTGAGCGTCGACACCGACAAGTCGGAGATGAACATCACCCGCATCTATTCCGGCAACATCCTGCCGCTGTCGCGCTGCCGAAACGACAAGACGTTGAAGAAGCCGGGTTGACACGCGGGCGCGGGTTGGCAGCGGGGGCCTGGCTGATTAGCGTGCCGTTCCCCGGAACGGAGCGCCTTATGCCGACCTTCAGCCATGACGGAATAGCGTTTTCCTACCTCGACGAGGGGGAGGGGGAGCCGATCGTGCTCGTGCACGGCTTCGGCTCGACCAAGGAGATCAACTGGGTCGGGCCGGGCTGGGTCTCGACGCTGACCGGCGCCGGCCGCCGGGTGATCGCGCTCGACAATCGCGGCCACGGCGCCTCGGCCAAGCTCTACCAGCCGGAACTCTACGACCCGTGGCTGATGGCCCGCGATGTCCTCGCGCTCATCGCCCATCTCGGGCTGCCCCGTGCCGACCTGCTGGGCTATTCGATGGGGGGGCGGATCAGCGCCTGCGCCGCGCTGACCGCGCCGGAGCGGGTGCGCTCGCTGGTGCTGGGCGGCATCGGCATCCACCTCATCGCTGGCGCCGGCCTTCCGATCACCATCGCCGACGCCCTGCGCGCCCCCAGCCTTGACGATGTGACCGACCCGATGGGGCGGATGTTCCGCGCCTTCGCCGACCAGACAAAGAGCGATCGCGAGGCGCTGGCGGCCTGCATCATCGGCTCGCGCCGCACGCTGAGCCGCGAGGAGGTGGCGCGGATCAGCGTGCCGACGCTGATCGCGGTGGGCACCCGCGACGAGGTGGCCGGCGCGCCCGGGCCGCTCGCCGAGCTGATCCCGGATGCCCGGGCGATCGACATTCCCGACCGCGACCATATGCGCGCCGTTGGCGACAAAGTGTTCAAAGAGGCGGTGCTGGCCTTCCTTGCCGAACCGCGCTGAGGCGGGGAGGGGGTGGCAAGGTGCCGGCGCCCCTTCTTGCCATTTTGATTCAAGAAGGGCGGAAAGCCGAGTCAACGGAATCGCTTGGCGGGCGTTGTTGGCAAAGAGAATCGGCGTCGGCTCAGATTCCGATTCAACCGCGATCCGCCGGCGGCAGGGATGCCCGATCATGCATTCGTGCAATCCCGACGGCGTAGGCCGGTGCCGGCGCTTGTGTTAGGCTCGAGCCAACTCGGGACATCTGGCCGGCGCCCAGGGGCGAACGGCGAGGGTAGAAAAATGGCTGTGAATTCTCTTCAGCGCGTCGAGGCGCCGCGCGCACTCGACAAGGTCGATCCGGTTTGGGCGCGCATCCGCGCCGAGGCGGAGACGATCACCCAACGCGAGCCGGCGCTCGCCAGCTTCGTCTATTCCACGGTGCTCTATCACACCACGCTGGAGCGGGCGGTGGCGCACCGCATCGCCCAGCGGCTCGACCATGGCGACGTGCCGGCCGACATCATCCGCCAGGCCTTCGAGGAGGCGGTGGCGGAAGATCCCGGGCTCGGGGTCGCGATCCGCGCCGACATCGTCGCGGTTCTTGATCGCGACCCCGCGACCGACCGGGCGATCCAGCCCCTGCTCTATTTCAAGGGCTTCCACGCCATCCAGACCCATCGCCTGGCGCACTGGCTGTGGAAGAACGGCCGCACCGATTTCGCGCTCTATCTGCAAAGCCGCTCCTCGGCGGTGAATCAGGTCGACATCAACCCGGCCGCGCCCTTCGGACGCGGCATCTTCTTCGACCATGCCACCGGCATCGTGGTCGGCGAGACGGCTGTGATCGAGGACAATGTCTCGGTGCTGCAGGGCGTCACGCTGGGCGGCACCGGCAAGGAGCATGGCGACCGTCACCCGAAGATCCGCCATGGCGTGCTCCTCGGCGCCGGCGCCAAGGTGCTCGGCAATATCGAGGTCGGCCATTGCGCCCGCGTCGCCGCCGGCTCGGTGGTGCTGAAGCCCGTGCCCGCCCGCACCACCGTGGCCGGGGTGCCCGCCAAGGTGGTGGGCGAGGCCGGCTGTGCCGAGCCCTCGCGCAGCATGGACCAGATGTTCGACCAGTTCTCGGACATGCCCTCCTTCCTCGGCGAGGCGATCTGAGCCTCGTTGTGTGAACAGCCGATTGTGCCGGCGCCGGTTGCGCCGGCCGGCGCGTCGTGGCAAGCCTGCCGCCCGATCAACCCCCTTGGGAGCACGGACTTGGAAAAGAAGGACCTGGAGCGCGTCCAGACCTATATGCGGCGCCTGTTCACCAACACCCAGCTGCGCGTCGTCGCGCGGCCGAAGAAGAAGGATTCGGCCGAGGTCTATCTCGGCGACGAGTTCATCGGCGTCCTGTTCGAGGACAAGGAAGACGGCGAACTCTCCTATAATTTCCAGATGGCCATCCTCGACACCGATCTTGAGGACTGAGGGCGATGCCCGTCTACGCGCTCGACGGGGTGGCGCCGGACCTGCCGGCGCTTGGCCGCTGGTGGATCGCCCCCACCGCCGAGGTGATCGGCAATGTGCTGGTCGGCGACGAGGCGAGCGTGTGGTTCGGCTCGGTGATACGCGGCGACAATGAGCGCATCACGCTCGGTGCCCGGGTGAACATCCAGGAACTGTGCGTGCTGCACACCGATCCCGGCTTCCCAATGACCATTGGCGACGACTGCACCATCGGTCACAAAGCGATGCTGCATGGCTGCACGATCGGCGCCAACAGCCTGATCGGCATGGGCGCGACGTTGCTTAACGGCGCCAAGATCGGCCGCAATTGCCTGGTCGGCGCCGGGGCGCTGATCACCGAGGGCAAGGAGTATCCCGACAATTGCCTCATTGTCGGCGCGCCTGGCAAGGTGATCCGCACGCTCGACGAGGCGATGGAAAAGCGCATCCACGGCACCGCCGCGCATTATGTGCGCAACTGGCGGCGCTTCGCCGAGGGGCTGCGCCGGATCGACTGAGGGGCGTTTGTGCTCGCCGGTCGAAACCCCGCTCGACCGGCAAAGTTTGTTTTTTGCGGATCGACGTCATCCTGAGGTTCCCGGCGATCAGCCGGGCCTCAAAGGATGCCGGGGGATACCCCGTGGCGCTTCTCCTTCGAGGCCCGCGGCGCTCGCGCCTCAGGATGACGGCGCGCGACGGGCAGAGTCTTCAGTTCCGCCCGACCGACAATGGCGCCAGCACGTCGCCGAGCGAGACCCAGCTATCGGTGTCGTGCTGCGCCTGGCGCTTGACGAAGCGGTAGCCAGTCTCGTGCCACAGCAGGATAGCGGCTTCCTGGTTGTCCAGCACGAGGTCGCCCCGGTCGGTGACGACGGTGAGGACGGCGTGGCCGTCGCCCTTGTGGTCGCGCACCACGGTGACGAGCAGCGTGTCCCCGGGCCAGCCGAGGTCGACCAGTGTGCGGCGCTTGAGCAGCACATAGTCCTCGCAATCACCAAAGCCGTCGTCGGGATAGGTCCAGCGTTCGATCTCGCCATAATGTTCGAGGTCAGTCATCGGCTGGATGCGCCCGTTGACCGCGTCATTGACCTCGCGCAGCTGAGCGAAATTGGCCTCGGTCAGCGCCACCTTGCCGCCGCTCCCTTTGCGGGGACCGCAATCGGCGGGTTGTTCGGCGCAGAACTGGAAATAGCCCATCGGCACGGCGGTATGCGCGCCGGCCGCCATGTTGGCGGCGAAGCTGGAGAGCATCGCCACCGTCTTTTCCGCCTGGGCGGGGGCGGCGTGCGTGAGCACCACCGCAACGGTTGCCGCAAGAGCCGCCTGACCCGCCGCGAGAAGGGCCCGTTCGAGCCTCTTTTTCATCGCGTACCTCATTCCTGTCACTGGAAGAGAACTTAGCGCAGAGGGTTTTATACGCGTCTAAGCGATGCTGGAGATTCGCAACAACGCTGGAGAGGGAATGTTAATAGGTTTTCTAGTGGCGTTAACCACAGCAATAGGCAAACTGTTCATCACGCCGCTTAAGCCCGTAGCAAGGCCTCAGTCGCGAGCGGAGGTGTCGCGCTCACGGCAAGATGCCTTGCCGCCGGGCCTGTGCCGGCCTATGTGATCGGCGTGCTCGAACCGCCCCGCCTTGCCGCCCACAGACGCGAACCCATTCTCAACGTGCCGCCGGTGATCACCGTGCTGGCGGCGGTGATGCTGCTCATCCAGCTGGTGCGCGACTGGGTGGACCTGGAGACCGGCGTCGAGATCCTGGCTCTGTTCGCCTTCATTCCCGCGCGCTTCGACCCCTCGGTGCTGGCCGAGGGCGTGCTGCCGGGTGGGGTGGCGGCGGATGTGTGGACCTTCGTCACCTATGCGTTCCTGCATGGCGGCTGGGCCCATGTCGGCCTGAACCTGCTGTGGATGCTCGCCTTCGGCACGCCGGTGGCGCGCCGCTTCGGGGTGCTGCGCTTCCTGCTGTTCTTCGCCGTCACCGCGGCGGCGGGGGCGGGGCTGCATCTTGTGACCCATGAGGGCGAGTTGGTGCCAATGATCGGCGCCTCGGCGGCGGTGTCGGGCTGCATGGCGGGCGCGCTGCGCTTCATGTTCGCGCAGGAAAGCCGGGGCGTCTGGCGGCCGGGCCTGATGGAGAACGCGGTGCATGTGCCGGCGCCGCCGCTGATGGAGGTGCTGCGCGACCGGCGGGTGATCGGCTTCGTCGCGGTGTGGTTCGTCATCAACCTCGCCTTCGGCCTGGGCGAGCCGGCCGGAATCGTCGATGGCAGCATCGCCTGGCAGGCCCATATGGGCGGCTTCCTCGCCGGCCTGCTGGCCTTTCCGCTGTTCGACCCGATCCGGCGCCGGCCGGGCGGGGACAGCTTTTCCCGCGCCACCCGCCACTGAAGCGCCCGAACTGATTGGCGCGCCGCCCCTTGCCTGCCGCAGGGTTAAAGCGGATCATTCCCCTATGGCTCGCCCGCGCAGCGGGAAGAAGCCGAATGACCGGGTGGTGGACCGCGCCGCGTTCCGTCCGCCCGGACAGCCGGGAAGGAGGCTTGCATGACGGTTCGGACCATTCTCGAAGAAAAGGGCTTCGACGTTCAGACGATCGCCCCAGAGGCGACGCTGCGCGAGGCGACGGAGCTTCTCGCCGCCAAGCGTATTGGCGCCATCGTGGTGACGGACCCCGAGCGCCGCGTGGTCGGCATCCTGTCGGAGCGCGACGTGGTGCGCGTGGTCGGGCTCGACGGGCCGGGCCGGCTCGACGACACGGTCGCCTCGGTGATGACCTCGCGGGTCGTCACCTGCGAGGGCAACGAGACCGTCCACCAGATCATGGAGCACATGACCGCCGGGCGCTTCCGCCATCTGCCTGTCGTGCAGGGCGGCAAGCTGGTCGGCATCATCTCCATTGGCGACGTCGTGAAGCAGCGCCTCGCCGAAATGGAGCGCGAGAGCCACGCCATGCGGGAATACATCCTCTCGGCGTGATCGCGGCCGTGTAAGTGCGTCATCCCGGACGGCCGCAGGCCGATCCGGGATCGCGGGCAGGATGGCCAACGCCCGGCTCTACGGCTTCGCCTCCGGCCGGGACGACGGCCGACAGCGCCATCTCGGCCGGCTATCGCCGGGGAGGGATGACGGCCTGCGTGTGTCGGCGCTAGAAGCGCGGCGTGTCGGTCTTCTTCGGCGCGCCATAGACCGTGGCGGGGTCGAACAGCCGGCCGGCATCATTGACGGCGAGCCGCAGATCCGGCGACGGCGCAGCGCCGAGCGGCACCGAGCGGAAGAAGCAGGAGCGGTGCCCAGTGTGGCAGGCGGCGCCCGGCACATCGGGCCCGAGAGGCGGCATCCGCACGCGCAGCACCACCGCGTCCTGGTCGCAATCGACCCTCAGCTCGACCAGTGTCTGCAGGTGGCCGCTCTCCTCGCCCTTTTTCCACAGCCGGCCGCGCGAGCGGCTGTAGTAATGGGCGATGCCGGTCTCGATGGTCAGTGCCAGCGCCTGCGCATCCATATGCGCGACCATGAGCACGGTGCCGTCATCGGCATCGACGGTTACGGCGGTGACGAGGCCATCGGCGTCGAATTTCGGGGAGAGGCGCTCGCCCTCCTCGATCTCGGCCTTGCTGCCCCGGGGGGCGAAGGAAATATCGGTCACGGGAGCCTGCGCAGACGCGCGCTCACGGACGCATGCCGCGCAGCAGGCTCATGAAGCGAACCTGCTCCTGCGGATCGTCGCGGAACACGCCGGTGAATTGGGTGGTGACGGTGGAGGCGCCCTGCTTGCGTACGCCGCGCATGGCCATGCACATATGCTCGGCCTCGATCAGTATGGCGACGCCGCGCGGCTTAAGGATCTCGTCCATCGCGGTGATGATCTGCGACGTCAGGTGCTCCTGCGTCTGCAGCCGACGGGCGAAGATGTCGACGATACGGGCGATCTTCGACAGGCCCACGACGCGCTCCACCGGGAAATAGGCGATGTGCGCCTTGCCGACGAAAGGCACCATGTGGTGCTCGCAATGGGAATGGAACTCGATGTCGCGCACCATCACCATGTCGTCGAAATTGCCGATCTCGCCGAAGGTGCGGTCGAGAATCGATTCCGGCGCCGCCCGGTAGCCGCTGTAGAGCTCCTCATAGGCGCGCACGACACGCTTGGGCGTGTCGAGCAGGCCCTCGCGCTCGGGGTCGTCGCCGGCCCAGGCGATAAGCGTGCGAACGGCGGCCTCCGCCTCCTCCCGTGTCGGACGGCGCGCGGCAGACGCCTCCATCTCGCTCTGGGCGCTGCGCATCAGCGATTTAAGCACGGCATCCATGACGAACTCCGTTCGACGCATTCACTGCCGGGCGCCGATGCGTCCCCGGTCAATCTCGTCCTACGTGCCAATACCCGCCACGGATCAGCATCATACCAACCATAACCGCCCGACGCGCCTGCTGGAAGGCAGATCGCGCGCGTTGCTTTCGCCCGGCGGCCACCACACCTATATAAGCCAGTGCGGGCAGGCCGCAATCGGGCGGAAGCCGCCCGTGCGGGGATCAACGCCGCCTTTGGGACGGATCGAACCGGCATGCTGAACGACGTCTATAATCGCCGCATATTGGAACTCGCCGCCGATATACCACGGCTTGGCCGGCTGGCCGCGCCCGACGCGTCGGCAACGGCGCATTCCCGGCTTTGCGGTTCCACCGTGACCATCGATCTCGCGGTAAGCGACGGCGTGGTGACCGATTTCGCCCATGAGGTGCGCGCCTGCGCGCTCGGGCAGGCCTCGTCCTCGGTGATGGGCGCACTTGTCGTCGGCTCTACCGCCGAGGAGCTGCGCGGGGTGCGCGAGGCGATGCGGCTGATGCTGAAGGAGAACGGCCCGCCGCCGCAGGGACGCTGGGCCGAGCTCGCGGTGCTGGAGCCGGTGCGCGACTACAAGGCGCGCCACGCCTCGACGCTGCTGACCTTCGACGCCGTCGTGGATGCGCTGGGCCAGATCGAGGCGCGCAACGCCGCCAGCGAAGCGGCGGAGTAGCGCTTCAGCGTTCAGTGAAGAAGGTGAAAAGCACCTCGTCCTTCTCGCCGGTGAGGCAGAGGAAGCGGTTTGCGGTGTCGGAGCGATCGCGTTGGATATAGGCTTCGCCCATGATGATGCCCTTGACCGCCGTAGCGCCGAGCTTGCCTTCGGCCTGCGCAATGGTGAGGCCATCGACGTCGATATAGATGTCCTCGATCGAGGGCGACGCCTTCTTCAGCTTGGTCAGCGCATCGGCCTTGCAGGCGGCGACGCGCTGCATGTCCGGGTCGACTTCCGGAGAGGTGGCGGCAGACGGCTCGGGCTGGGTGCCGCCGGCCGGGCCGGGGGAAACATGCCCCGCCGCGGGCGGTTCCTGAGCGGGCGCCTGTTGCGCGGGCGCTTGCGGCGCGGGCGGTTGCTGAGCAAGCACGGGGCTCGCCGCGAAGAGACTGCCGGCCAGCGCCGCCATCGTCCAGAACCTGATTGCCGTCATCGCGCGCTCCCCTGGCCGCCGGCATTTGTGCCGGCCCTCCACAGGGGAAACGCCGCCGAGTCCGGACGGTTCCGGGTTAGGGGCGGGGAATGAGCGGGCCGCGCGCTAAAATCAGCGCCGCCGCGCTCGTGGCGCGACTACCTCGGCTCATGCTGCGGGCGCCGATCCTGATCTACCGCTACAGCTTCTCCGCCTTCATGGGGCGGCAGTGCCGCTACCTCCCCACCTGTTCGGAATTCGCCGAGGAGGCGATCGAAACGCACGGCGCCTGGGTGGGTGGCTGGATGGCGGCGGGGCGTATCTGCCGCTGCCATCCCTGGGGCGGATCGGGCTTCGAGCCGGTGCCGGCCGAATTGCCGCCCAAAGCGGTGTGGTATATGCCGTGGCGCTACGCGCGGGCCCCGAAGGCGGAGGGCGCGCGCGACACTGACCTTGGTTGAGCCTACCTGCGTGGTTCGCAGGAGTGGGCAGGAGAAAACGACATGTCCGACATCAATCTCACCTTCCCCGATGGCGCCGTCCGAGCCTATGCCTCCGGCACCACCGGCACCGAGGTCGCCGCCTCCATCGCCAAGTCGCTCGCCAAGAAGTCGCTGGCGATGAAGCTCGACGGCGTGCTGAGCGACCTTTCCGATCCCATTACATCAGACGCGAAGTTCGAGCTCGTCACCCGCGAGAGCCCGGAAGCGCTTGAGCTCATCCGTCACGACGCCGCCCATGTGCTGGCGGAGGCGGTGCAGACGCTGTGGCCGGGCACCCAGGTGACGATCGGCCCGGTGATCGAGAACGGCTTCTATTACGACTTCTTCCGCAACGAGCCGTTCACCCCGGACGATTTCGCCGCCATCGAGAAGAAGATGCGCGAGATCATCGCCCGCGACGCGCCCTTCACCAAGGAAGTGTGGGAGCGCGAGGAGACCAAGCGCGTTTTCAAGGAGAAGGGCGAGGCGTTCAAGGTCGAGCTGGTGGACGCCATTCCCGCCGATCAGGCGCTGAAGATCTACCGCCAGGGCGAGTGGTTCGACCTCTGCCGCGGCCCGCACATGCCGAGCGTCGGCAAGGTGGGCGACGCCTTCAAGCTGATGAAGGTGGCCGGTGCCTATTGGCGCGGCGACAGCAACAACCAGATGCTCACCCGCATCTATGGCACGGCGTGGCGCACCCGCGAGGAACTCGACGCCTATATCCTCCAGCTGGAGGAAGCCGAGAAGCGCGACCACCGCCGCCTCGGCCGGGAGATGGACCTGTTCCACTTCCAGGAGGAGGGGCCGGGCGTCGTGTTCTGGCATCCCAAGGGCTGGAACCTGTTCCAGAACCTCGTCTCCTATATGCGCCGGCGCCTTGCAGCCGATTATGCGGAAGTGAACGCGCCGCAGGTGCTCGACAAGAGCCTGTGGGAGACCTCCGGCCATTGGGGCTGGTACAAGGACAACATGTTCAAGGTGCAGCCGGCCGGCGACACCGACGACAATGACCGGGTCTATGCGCTCAAGCCAATGAACTGCCCCGGCCATGTGCAGATCTTCAAGCACGGTCTGAAGAGCTATCGCGACCTGCCGATGCGTCTCGCCGAATTCGGCGCAGTGCACCGCTACGAGCCCTCCGGCGCGCTGCACGGTCTTATGCGGGTGCGCGGCTTCACCCAGGACGACGCCCACATCTTCTGCACCGAGGAGCAGATGGCGGAGGAGTGCCTCAAGATCAACGAGCTGATCCTCTCCACCTATGCCGATTTCGGCTTCGAGGAGATCGTGGTCAAGCTCTCCACCCGGCCGGAGAAGCGCGTCGGCTCGGACGCGGTGTGGGACCACGCCGAAGACGTGATGGGCCGGGTGCTGACCCAGATCGAGGCGGAATCGGGCGGCAAGATCAAGACCGGCATATTGCCGGGCGAGGGCGCCTTCTACGGCCCGAAATTCGAGTACACGCTGCGCGACGCCATCGGCCGCGAATGGCAGTGCGGCACCACGCAGGTCGACTTCAACCTGCCGGAGCGCTTCGGCGCTTTCTATGTCGATGCGGATGGTTCGAAGAAGACGCCGGTCATGATCCACCGTGCCATTTGCGGCTCGATGGAGCGCTTCACCGGCATCCTCATCGAGCACCATGCCGGGCACTTCCCGCTCTGGCTGGCCCCGGTGCAGGCGGTGGTGGCGACCATCACCTCCGAGGGCGACGACTATGCGCGGGAGATCGTCGCGCTGGCGAAGAAGCGCGGCCTGCGTGTCGAACTCGACCTGCGCAACGAGAAAATCAACTACAAGGTGCGCGAGCACTCGCTGGCCAAGGTGCCGGCGCTGGTCGTGGTCGGGCGCAAGGAGGCGGCGGAGCGCACCGTCTCGATCCGCCGCCTCGGCTCGCCCAACCAGACCGCGATGACGCTGGACGAGGCGCTGGGGAGCCTGGTGGCGGAAGCCAGCCCGCCGGACACGCTGCGGGACTGAGGGCTTCACCCCCTAAAGAAACGTCATCCTGGACGGCCGCAGGCCGATCCGGGATCACGGCACGATGGGTGGGCAGCACGGGGTGGCTGCGCCCCCTACTTCTCCGGCGTTTCCGCAGGGCGCACCGGGGTCGGGATCGGCGGTGGCGGATAGGGCTCGGTCTCGCGCCGCAGGCTGGGATTGCTGGTGGCGCCGGGCACGTTGAGCCGGCGCTGCTGGGGCGTCCAGTAGGAGGGGCCCTGCATCAGGTTCTGGCTGTTCGGACGAACCGAATCACGGCGTTGAGGCATGTATGGGCTCGGCTTTGTCGTGACCTGGGCCGGGGCGGGGACGGCAGCTAAGACCGTTGCAGCCGCGAGAAGGCTCGCTCGAAACATCTTCATCGTTGAACGTCGCGCCTCCCTTGCACCCTTATGTAGGGCGGCGCGGGGCGATCCGCCATGCCTCGCGCGCTCATCGCGATCCTCTCCCTACCGGAATAGGGGTGAGGCGCGGGAATGGCGGAACCGGCAGATTTTGTCGTTGCTTGGCGCCGCCGGCGGCGTTGCTAAGGGCGGGCATTGTGTGGATAGTCCGGCCTTGCCCGCGTCGGGGCAGGGGTCGAGAAGACGGTGGAAGCGCGCTCATGACGGACCAGAATGCGTCGATTCTGGTGGTCGACGATGTCGCGGAAAACCGGGACCTCTTGATGCGGCGGCTGAAGCGGCTCGGCTTCAGCCATATCGACCAGGCCGCCAATGGCATCGAGGCGCTGGCCGCCATCGACCACAAGCCCTACGATCTCGTGCTGCTCGACATCATGATGCCGGAGCTGGACGGTTTCGGCGTGCTGGACCAGCTGCGCGCCGACGGCCGGATCAACGATCTGCCCGTCATCGTCGTCTCGGCGCTCAGCGAGATCGAGCCTGTCGTGCGCTGCATCGAGCTTGGCGCCGACGATTTCATCTTCAAGCCGTTCAACCCGACGCTGCTGCGCGCCCGCGTGCTTGCCACGCTGGAGAAGAAGGGGCTGCGCGACCGCACCCGCGATGAGCTCAAGCGCAAGCAGGCCGAGCTCACGGAAGCCCGCACGCTGCAGCTGGCGCTGGTGCCGCCGCCCTTCGCCGGTGTGTTCGGCGGGCGGGGTCTCACCATCGACGTGCTGCTGGAGCCGGCGAAGGAAGTGGGCGGCGATCTCGTCGATTTTTTCCCCGTCGGCGACACGAAGATGGTGGCGGTGATCGGCGACGTCTCCGACAAGGGGGCGGGCGCGGCGCTGATGATGGCGCGCACCCATTCCATGTTCCGCTCGCTCGGCACCCGTCCGGATGCGGCCGAACTCTTCGCCGATCCGGCGCGGGCGGCGGGGCTGGTGAACGACGCGCTGGCGCGCGGCAACGCGTCCTGCATGTTCGTGACGCTGCTGCTGGCGGTGCTCGACGTGCCCACCGGCACCCTCGCCTTTGTTCGCGCCGGCCATGTGCCGCCTTATCTACGGGCGGTCGATGGCACGGTGTCGCGGCTCACCGCCGCCGGCGGCCCGGCACTCGGCGTGGTGGAAGACTTCGTCTTCCGCGCCGCGTCCGTCTCCCTCGCTCCGGGTGAGCGCCTGCTGGTGGTGACGGACGGGCTGACCGAGGCGCATGACCATTCCGGCGCGCTCTATGGCGAGGAGCGGGTCGGCGATTTTCTGGCCGCGCTCGGCGAGGAGACGGCGCCGCTGCCGCGCCTCGCGGCAGGGGTGCGAGCCTTCGAGGCCGGGCTGCCGGCCTTTGACGACATGGCGGCGCTGCTGCTGACGCTGGACCCGCCCGGCGTGGCGTGACGATCAGGGGACATTGGGGAATGACGGAAGACGAGTGGGTGAGCGAGGCGACGCTGCTGCGCGCGACGCTGGAGAACATGTCGCAGGGCGTCGCCATGTATGACGGCCGGCATCGTCTCGTCACCTGGAACCAGCTGTTCCGCGACTATCTCGACATGCCGGAGGAGTTTCTCGGCACCGAGCACACCTTCTCCGACTATATCCGCTATCTCGGCGCCCGCGGCGAATTCGGCGATGTCGACATCGACACAGCGCTCGCCCAGCGTCTCGCCCAGCTTGAAAGGCCGCACCGCTTCGAGCGCACGCGGCCGGACGGGACCGTCCTCGAAGTGCGGCGCGACCCGGTGCCGGGCGGCGGCTTCATTGCCATCTACACCGACATCACCGAGCGCAAGCGCGCCGAGATGAAGCTGCGCGAGGATGAGGAGCAACTGCGCGCCATCGACGCCGCCGCGCCGATCGGCCTGCTCATCATGGATATGGCGGGCAAGGTCGTGCGCCATTCCAATGGCTGCTTCGGCCGGCTGATCGGGCGCGACGCCGGCACGCTCATCGGCTGCCCGCTGCGTGAGCTGTTCGCCGACCCTGCGCGCGGGCAGGAACTGGCGGACATCCTGGCCACGCCGTCGAGCGAACGTCGGGAGTTCAACCTGCCGCACACCGACAGCTCGACCATCTGCACCATGGTCTCGCATGAGCCGCTGGAGTTCCGCGGCGCGCCGGCGGTGATCGCCACCTTCGTCGACATCAGCGACCGGGTCCGCATGGAGCAGCAGCTGCGCGAGGCCAAGGAGGCGGCGGAATCGGCCAGCCGGGTGAAGTCGGCCTTCCTCGCCAATATGAGCCATGAGCTGCGCACGCCGCTCAACGCCATCATCGGCTACAGCGAAATCCTCTCCGAGGACGCGGCCGACGCCGGCGACAGCGCCATGGTCGCCGACCTCGACAAGATCCAGGCGGCGGGCAAGCATCTTCTGGGGCTGATCAACGACATTCTCGACCTCTCCAAGATCGAGGCGGGGCGCATGGATGTCTATCTGGAACAGGTGTTCCTGGCCCGCATGGTCGAGGAGGTGAAGACCATTGTCGGGCCGATGATGCAGAAGAACGGCAACAGCTTCGTCGTCGACTGCCCGGTGGAGATCGGCACGCTGCGCACCGACGTCACCAAGCTGAAGCAGAGCCTGATCAACCTGCTGAGCAACGCCGCGAAATTCACCAAGGACGGCACGGTGACGCTGCGCATCGCCCGCGAGACGCTGGCCGACGGTGCGGGCGCGGTGCGCTTCGACGTGAGCGACAGCGGCATCGGCATGAGCGAGGAGCAGATGGGCCGGCTGTTCCAGGCCTTCACCCAGGCGGATTCCTCCACCACCCGCAATTTCGGCGGTACCGGGCTGGGCCTGACCATCACCAAGCATTTCGCCGCCATGCTGGGCGGCACCATTTCGGTGGCGAGCGAGGCGGGCAAGGGTTCCACTTTCACCATCGAGCTGCCGGTGGAGGCGCGGGTGGCCGGCGCGCAGATGGAAGAGGACGATATCGTCGATCCCGGCGTGCCGTCCGAGCCCGGGGCGATCACCGTTCTGGTGGTGGATGACGACCCGGCGGTGCATGACGTGCTCACCGCCACGCTCGGCAAGGAAGGCTATGTGCTGCGCCACGCGCGCGACGGCGTCGAGGCGCTGAACATCATGCGCAAGGAACCGCCTGATATCGTCACGCTTGATGTGATGATGCCGAAGATCGACGGCTGGTCGGTGCTCGGAATCATGAAATCCGAGCCGGCGCTGGCGCATATCCCGGTGATCATGCTCACCATCGTCGACGACCGCAATCTCGGCTATTCGCTCGGCGCCTCGGAATACATGACCAAGCCGATCGACCGGCAGCGGCTGATCGCGCTGATCCACAAATTCGCCCCCGGCAATGAGGATGGCGTGGTGCTCGTCGTCGATGATGACGAGCAGGTGCGCGCCATCATGCGCTCGACCATCGAGGGCGTCGGCCTGCCGGTGGCCGAGGTGGCGAACGGAGAGCAGGCGCTGGAGTGGCTGGGCGCCCACCCGCTGCCCGCCCTGGTCCTTCTCGACCTGATGATGCCTGTCATGGACGGCTTCGCCTTTCTCACCCGGGTGAGGGCCGAGCCGGCCTATGCCGAGCTCCCCATCGTCGTGCTCACCGCCAAGGAACTGACCGAGGACGAGCGCGAGTTTCTCGCCTGCAACACGCTGCTGATCCTGAACAAGGGCGCGCAGCCGATCGGCTCGCTCGGCGCCGCGCTCGGCACGATCGCCAGCCACGGCCATTGAGAGGGCGCGATGACGAAGATTCTCCTCGTCGAGGACAATGAGATGAACCGCGACATGCTCTCGCGGCGCCTCGCCCGTAACGGCTTCGAGGTGGTGATCGCGGTCAACGGGCAGGAGGGCGTGGACCTCGCCCTTTCCGAAAAGCCGGCGCTGATCCTGATGGATATGAGCCTGCCGGTGCTGGATGGCTGGGAGGCGACGCGGCAGGTGAAGGCCAACCCGGAAACGGCCGCGATTCCCGTCATCGCACTCACCGCCCATGCCATGGCTTCGGACCGCGAGCAGGCGATGGCGGCGG
Organism: Ancylobacter vacuolatus; assembly: GCF_030813595.1. Lineage (GTDB taxonomy): Bacteria > Pseudomonadota > Alphaproteobacteria > Rhizobiales > Xanthobacteraceae > Ancylobacter > Ancylobacter vacuolatus. Next base: position 84,051 of record NZ_JAUSUH010000001.1, read on the forward strand.
GGTGCGACGATTTCGACACCAAGCCGGTGGAACTGCCGCGCTTGCTGGAGAAGATCAAGGCGCGGCTCGGTCTTCCGGGATGAAACGGGCGCCGCGCCGTCACCGTTCTGTCATGCGACGCTTTCATAACGGCCCGCGCCTTGCTCCCGTACCGCCTCCCGGCGGCGAGGAAACGGATCGTCGCGCGCGTTCAATAGTCAACCGGACGGCAAGGTAGGCCATGGCGACCATCGCGCTCATGTTCAGCGGGCTGGGCTTGTTCTTCATCGGGGTACGCGGCCTCTCCGCCAATCTGGTGCCGCTTGTCGGGCGACGGGCCCGCGCCGCCTTTGCCCGCGCGCTGCGCGGCAATGTCAGCGCCGCCCTCAGCGGCACGCTGGCGGGGATGATCACCCAGAGCTCCACCGCCGTGTCGTGGATCGTCGTTTCCTTCGTGCGCGGCGGTGTGCTGACCGATGGGCCGGCGCTGCTGGCGCCGAGCTGGGCCAATGTCGGCACGTCGCTGCTGCCACTGATCGTCGCCGTGGATACCTCGACCGCTGCCGGACTCGTCATCGGCGTCGTCGGCTTCATGACCTATTTCCGCCTGGCGCGCGGCGACCGCATGCGCAACGTGCTGGAAGCGGCGCTCGGTGCCGGGCTTCTGCTGTTCGGCATGCATCTGGTCTCCGTCGCCGTCGGCCCGATGCGCGAGGCGCTGCTGGGCCATCCCTGGTGGGAGCAGGCGGTGGAAAATCCCTGGCTGCTGGCGCTGATCGGCGCCGGCTTCTCGGTGGCGGCGCAGTCCTCCTCGGTGGCGGCGGCGCTGGCGGTGGCGGCGGTTGGCGGCGGCCTGCTGGATTTCGGCACGGCGCTGCCGCTGATCGCCGGGGCCAATGCGGCGGGGGTGATCAACAATGCCGTGCTGATACCCGGCGAGACGCGGCCCGGCCGGGTCGTGTTCGCGCTGCAGGTGGTGCAGAAGGGCGCCGGCTCGCTGCTGCTGGTGGCGCTCGCCCTCGTCCTCGCCTGGCGCCCTGATCTGGTCACCGCGCTGGTCGACCCGGGGCAGGGCGATGTCGGCGCGGCGCTGGCGCTGATCTTCCTGGCGGCACAGATCGGCGGCGCGCTGATTTCGGCCCTGGTGGAGGGGCCGACCCGCCGCATCGTGGCGCGGCTGCTGCCGATGAACGCGGTCGAGACGCTGTCCCAGCCCGCCTTCCTGCTGCGCGAGGCGCTGGGCGATACCGAGGCGGCGCTCGACCTGTCCATGCGCGAGGTGGCGCGCCTGAGTGGGCGGCTGCCGCAGATGATCGAGCATGTGCGCGAGGAGGGAGACCCCGGCGCACCCTCGGCCGCGGTGCTGCGCGCCGCCGGGGCGACCTTGACCGAAACCACCCGCGCCTATCTCGCCTCGCTGCTCGACGCCCCGCTGGCTCGTGACCAGGTGGCGGTGGCACTGCTGCTCGACGACGCCGCGAACAATGCCGGCGCCCTGCACGAGGCGCTTGCCGACTATGCCCAGGAGGCCGCCATTGTCCGCGCCGTGCCGACGGCGCAGCGGCTGAACGAAGCGCTGCACCTGCTGCTGAGCGCGGTGGCCGACCATGCCGACAGCCTGGGGGCGGAAGAGCCGGAACTGGTGCTGGCCCTGCTCGGCCATCGCGACCGGCTGATGGAGGATTTGCGCCAGCGCCTCTCCGCGCAGAGCGAACTGACCGCCGAGGAGCAGAACGCGCTGTTCCGCCTGACGGTGCTGTTCGAGCGCATCGTCTGGCTGGCGCGGCGGTTGGTGAACGGCCTGACGCAGGTGCAGCGCGCCCAGCACGCCGCGTGAACACGCTCGCCCCGAACGATTAGTCGGCCAGCGCGAAGGTGAGGCGCTTCACGTTGCGGTCCTTCTCGCGCGCATAGGCGAAGCTGTCGCACAAGGTGCGGACGAGATGCACGCCCAGCCCGCCAACGCGCCGCTCCGCCAGCGCGCCGTCGAGATCGGGCGCGGGAGCGGCGAAGGGGTCGAACGGGTCGCCATCGTCGCTGAAGACCAGGTGCAGCTTGTCGCCCACCCGCCGCACCTCGATGCCGATCTCGCCGGCCCGACCGTCGGGGTAGCCGTAATCGACGGCATTGTTGAAGAACTCGTCCACCGCCAGCTGCAGCCGGTAGGCCGGGGTCGTGGCAATGCCGGCCGCCTCCATGAAGGCCTCGATGCGCGAACTGAGCGCGTCGAGCTCGGCCAGATCGTTGGGCAGGCGCAGATCGAGCTCGTGGTCGGTCATCGCCCGCTCCGCCGGGTTTGCCGGGACTATCAGGTCATGGTTGCGAGGGCAGCCTCGCGGCTGGGATGGATCGGGATCAGCGAGGAGAAGCCGCTGACGTCGAACACCTCGTGCACCTGCGGGATGAGGCCGCACACCGCCAATGTGCCGCCGGCCCCGCGGACCAGCTTGGTCGCCTTGAGCACGACGCGCAGGCCGGCCGAGCTGATATAGGTGAGCTCGGCAAAATCGAGCAGGATGGTGCCCTCGCTGGGGGCGCCGGCGAGGAATTCCTCAAGCTTCGGCGAGGAACTGCTGTCGAGCCGTCCCTTGACGGCGGTGACGACGATGGTGCCCGCGACGATGCGGTCGATATGTATCAAGGCCTGGCTCCCGAACTCGGCTTTGCGAGGGAAATCTTGGCGAGGGAAATCTTGGCGAGGGAAATCTTGGCGACGGAGATATTGGCGGCTGAAGTCCTGGCGGCGGAATTTCGGTGACGCCGCCGCCGGGTAGCCGCGCTGCCGAGCGCCTGCCAGCCCACCCGCGCGAGGACGGCTAAGGATTATCGGCAAAGCCAAAGCCGCGCAAGCACAGGGCCCGGCGGGTGCCGCCGCCCCGCCGAAGCGCGCCTAGGCGGGTCAGTGCTCGAAGCGCAGGGTCAGCTTCTGGCGGGTGCCGTCCATGCCGACATTGAGCTTGTCGGCGCGCTTGCTCAGCATGTAGCCGACGAAGCGGGCCACCGCCTGCGCATCGCCCAGAAGATCCTCCGGCGAGGGCCGATGGGTGGGGATGGCGATCGGCTCGCCGTCATAGATCAGGGCGACGTCGAAATTCTCCTCGTCGAAATGCGCCCGCATCTCCAGCGTGCCGGGCGCGACGCCGGTATCCAGCAGCATTTCCACCCCCTCCGCCACCACGGGTATGGCGGCCGCGATCACGTCGCGGCGTGCGCCCCAGAGGTCGCCCTGATGTTCCAGGAACTCGGTGGCGACGGTGAAGGGGTTTTCCTCCGCCGTGACGGCGCGCGAGGCCTCCTGGCGGATGCCGATGCGGAAAATCAGGTTGAGCACAATGGCCACGGCGGTGGCGATGGAGAGCGGCGATTCGAGGATCGGCTGCGCCCAGTCCGGGGTGAGGCGCACGAGGTCCGGCAGGATCGCCACGGCGATGCCGGTGAGGATGGCGAGGCCGACGGTGAAGATGCGCCGGTCGCTGAGCCGACGGGACAGGATCAGCTCCATGCCCGCGACGGTGAGGAAGGCGGCGGCATAGATCAGGATTGCGCCGATGACCGGGGCTGGAATGATGGTGAGCACGCCGATGAGGCGCGGCGAGAAGGCGGCCAGTATGATTAGGATGCCGGAGACGGCGCCCACCCGCCACGCCGTGGTGCCGGTGGCGAAGGCGACGCCGACCGCCGCCGAGGACGAGGCGCTGGCAAAGCCGCCTGTCACGGCGGTGCCCATGTCGGCGAGCGTGTTGGCCTGGATCGCCCGTCCTGCCTGGTCGAGATCGGCGCGGCGCCAGTCGGCGTCGTCCATGCGCTGCATCGACACCACCGTTCCCACCATGTCGACGGCGGAGAGCACGCCGGTGATGATGGCGGCCGGGATAAGGGCCCAGGAGAAGAAGCTGATGCCCGGCCAGCCGAGGCGCGGCAGGTCGACATAGGGCAGGGTGGCGAAGCTCGGGCTCGGCTCCGGCGCAACGCCGACATAGGCCGCGAGACTCCAGCCGACGGCCGCGCCGATGGCCACCGCGAACAGCCGCAGCATGCCGCGTGAGAAAATCGCCAGCGCGATGATGATGACGAGCGTGACCGTGCTGACGAGAGCGTAGCGCATGTCGAGGTCGGGCGTGATCGCCCCCGAAATGCCGAAGGCCCGCCGCAGCGCCGGATCGGCCAGCGCCACGCCCAGCATGGTGACGGCGACACCGCAGACCTCCGGCGGGAACACCGCCCGCAGCGCGCCCATGAAGCGCGACAGCGTCAGTTGCGACACCGCCGCGATCAGGCTCATGCCGGCATAGAGCGCGGGCCCGCCGGCGGCGAGCGACTGCACCGCCAGCGGCATGTGCGCCATGTTGGGAATCTGCACCAGCAGCATTCCCGCCCCTCGCTTGGGCAGGCATTCCAACAGCGTGGCTAGCCCCATGAAGATGATGCAGCTGGTGATGAAGACCTGCGTGTCGTCGAAGGAAAGCCCGGCCTCCACCGCTGCCACCAGCGGATAGACGATGAACAGCAGGGCGAGCGTAGCATGCTGCACGCCGAGAATCAGCAGCGTGCTGAGCGGCGGCTTCTCGTCGGCCGAATAGAGAATGTTCGTCGGCTTGCGCGGCATGGGCGGGCCCTTGAGGGAGATGACGGAAGCCGACGTCGCTGCGCCCGTCTGGAACTGGAACGAGGCTTCCCGCCCTGGCGTGCCGATGGGCGGAGAATCTGTTTGAGCGACTATGGAATTTCGTCCGAAGCCGGGCAAGCTCGCCCATCTGCCAACTTTCGGCCATCGATGCGAGGCGCGCGAGGGTTTCGCCCGGTTTGACGGACGGACAATCCCGCACCATCCTTGTGGTCGAAAATGATATATTGTATCTTTTAAGTCGAATGCGGCGCCCCTGCACGGGAGATAGGCGAAGAGTGTCCGGGCGCCACCCATGTCGCGTTACACGGGACGGCCCCTGCGCGGGGGCGCCCGGCTCTCTTGACGACGGGGCGCGAGCGTTTACGGTCGCGGCCGATCAAGGTTCTCCGGGTCCCACGCCCGGAGCTAAGAGGGAATTCGGTGAGGCGCCCCGCGCCAAAGCCGAGGCTGCCCCCGCAACTGTAAGCGGCGAGCCCTCTGCCCATCGTCCACTGGCGCCACGGCTCAGGCCGTGCGTTGGGAAGGCCGGGCAGAGCCAGCGTCGACCCGCGAGCCAGGAGACCTGCCCTGATCGCGACCAATCTTTCGGGCGGGGTGCTCCGGAGGTTGCCGGCCGTGCAAGGGCTTGATGGGCCTTGCCGGTGCCGGTTTCCTTTGCGCGTCCCGTCTTCCTTATTCAGGAAGCGGTGACAATGCTCAACACGATCTCTCATCCTCTCCGTCGGCCGGCCCAGACCGTCGCGCTGGCGCTCGGTCTTCTCGCCGGCGCCGTCCTGGCGACCGATGCCTTTGCCGGCACGACCTATCCCCTGACGCTGGAGAATTGCGGCCACCCGGTGGTGATCGACCACGCGCCCAAGCGCGTCGTCAGCGTCGGCCAGGCGCAAACCGAGATTCTCTACGCCCTCGGCCTCGGCGACCGGGTGGTCGCCAGCGCGCTCTGGTTCGGCCCGGTCGCCACGCCCTATGAGGCGGTTAATGCCGGGGTGAAGCGGCTCGCCGACAATGATCCGAGCTTCGAGGCGGTGGTCGGGCAGGAGCCGGACCTGGTGGTCGCCATGTATGAGTGGCACATCGGCCCGAACGGCATCATCGGCAAGCGCGACCGTTTCGACGCGGTGAAGGTGCCGGTCTATGTCTCGCCCACCGATTGCGTCGGCAAGGACAATACCGGTGCAGGCGACGGCGTCCGCACGCAGATGTATTCCACCGCGCTGCTGTACCGGAACATCCTGGAATATGGCGCCATCTTCGACGTGTCGGAGCGCGCCGAGGCGCTGGTCGCCAGCCTGAAGGCGCGGGAGGAAGCCGCCGCCCGCACCGTCGCGACGCTGAAGGGCAAGGACGTGTCGATGGCGCTGTGGTTCTCCAGCAAGGACATCAAGGGCGACGCCTTCCTCGCCGGCAGCAACGGCGTGCCGGCCTATGTCATGGCCCAGCTCGGCGCCCGCAACATCATCACCACGGAAGAGGAATGGCCGCTGGTCGGCTGGGAGACCATCGCCGCCAACGACCCCGACGTGCTGGTGCTGGTGAAGATGGATCGCCGCCGCTTCCCCGCCGACGACATCGAGGCCAAGCTCAATTTCCTCAAGACCGACCCCGTGGCCAGCCAGCTTTCCGCCGTGAAGAACGGCCGCATCGTCATCGTCGATGTCGGCGCCACACGGCCGGGCATGGACACGGTGGACGGCATCGAGGCCATCGCCAAGGCGGTGCAGGGCTTCGGTCTGGTCAATTGAGCCATCTCGTCATCGGGCCGAACTGGCCGGCGCGGATCGCCCTCGCCGGCCTCTCGCTGGTCGCGCTGGTCTTCGCCATCACGCTGGCGGTGACGGTGGGGGAGATGCCGATCCCGCTTTCCGTCGCCTTCCGGGCGCTTGGCAACGGGCTGTTCGATCTCGGCTACCCGGTCAGCGCCATCCAGCAGGGCGTGATCTTCGAGTACCGGCTGAGCCGGGCCTTGATGGCGGCGCTTTGCGGGGGCGCGCTCGCGCTTTCCGGCGCGATCCTGCAGGCGCTGCTGCGCAACCCGCTGGCCGAGCCCTATATTCTGGGCGTCTCGGCCGGCGCTTCCACCGGCGCGGTCTGTGTGATGATCCTCGGCTTTGGCGGGGCGACGCTGGGCCTGTCCGGCGGGGCGTTTCTCGGCTCGGTGGCGGCCCTCGTCATGGTCGGGCTGCTCGCCGCCGGGGCGGGAGGGGCCAGCGACCGGGTGATCCTCGCCGGCGTCGCCGGCTCGCAGCTGTTCAACGCCGCGACCGCGACCATCGTCACGACAATGGCCAGCGCCGAGCAGGCGCGCGGGGTGATGTTCTGGCTGCTGGGCAATTTCGGCGGCGTGCGCTGGTCGGACCTCTGGGTGGCGGCGCCGGTGGCGCTGCTCGGCTTCCTCGTGTGCATGGTGCACGCCAAGGCGCTCGACGCCTTCGCCTTCGGCGCCGACGCGGCGGCCTCGCTCGGCATCCATGTGACGCGGGTGCGGCTGGTGCTGCTGGCCACCACAGCGCTGCTCACCGCCACCATGGTCGCCATCGTCGGCACGGTCGGTTTTGTCGGGCTGGTCATCCCCCATGCGGCGCGCTTTCTGGTGGGCCCCGGCCATGCCCGGCTGCTGCCGGCCTGCCTCATCATCGGCGCGGTGTTCATGATCCTCGCCGATGTGCTCTCGCGCATTCTGGTGCCGCAGCAGATCCTGCCGATCGGCATCGTCACCGCCTTGGTCGGCGCGCCGGCCTTCGCGCTCATCCTCTACCGCGCGAGGCGGCCCGCATGACACTTGCCACCCATGATGTGCGCTGGGGCGCCGGCGGAAAGCTCATCGTCGACGGCGTCAGCCTCAACGTCGAGCCGAACCGGGTGCTCGGGCTGATCGGCCCCAATGGCTCGGGCAAGTCCAGCCTGCTGCGCCTGCTCTGCCGCCTGCGCAAGGTAGCGAGCGGGGTGGTGACGCTCGACGGGCAGGATATCGCCGGCGTTGGCCGCCGCGACCTCGCCCGGCGCCTCGCCTTTGTCGAGCAGCAGGCGACCACCGAGATCGCGCTCACGGTCTGCGACGTGGTGCGGCTCGGGCGCACGCCGCACCGCGCCGCTTTCGCCTCCTGGAGCGCGGAGGACGAGCGGGCGGTCGATGCGGCCCTGGAACGGGTGGGGCTCTCGGAGCGGCACGACCAGCCCTGGCACACGCTGTCGGGTGGCGAGCGCCAGCGCGTCCACATCGCCCGGGCGCTGGCGCAGGCGCCGCGCGAGCTCATTCTCGACGAGCCGACCAACCATCTCGACATCCAGCACCAGCTCTCCATCCTCGGCCTGGTCCGCCGCCTCGGCGTGACCTGCATCGTGGCGCTGCACGACCTGAACCTCGCCTCGCTGTTCTGCGACCGCATCGGCGTGCTGTCCGCCGGCCGGCTGGTGGCGGCCGGCCTGCCCGAGGAGGTGCTCACCCCGGCTCTCATCAGCGAGGTGTTCGGAGTGGAGGTGACGATCCGCCTCGGCGCCAATGGCCATCGCCATATCGACTACCTCGTCGATCACGAGCCGGGAGAGCGCCCGTGACGATGCCGGCCGTAAGGAGCGTCCCATGAGCCAGGCTGACCCTCAGGCCGCCGTCACCGCCTATTGGAGCGCCCGCGCGCCGCTGTTCGACGGTGTCGCCTCGCATGTCGCGCAGCGCGATCTGTGGCGCACGGTGCTGGAGGCCGCCTTCGAGGCCGACGGTCCGCGCAACGTGGTCGATCTCGGCAGCGGCACCGGCGCCTGCGCCCTCATCGCCGCCGGGCTTGGCCATCGGGTGCGGGGTTACGACGCCTCGCCCGGCATGGTCGCTGCGGCCCATGCCGCGGCAAAGGCGGCGGGGGTCGAGGCGTCGTTCGAGACGGCGCTGATCGGCGATATCCCGGCCGAGGATTCCAGCGCCGATATCGTCACCCTTCGCAATGTTCTCTGGACGCTCGAACAGCCGATGCAAGCGCTGCAGACCGCCCACCGGCTGCTGCGCCCCGGCGGGCGGCTCGTCGTGTCCGATGCCCTGTGGTCGGTCGCCCCGCACTATCGCTCGACCTACGCCCCCGAGCTGGTCGCCCGCCTGCCGCTGCATGACGGGATCACCGAGCCGGCGATGCGTCTCATGCTGGAGGCGGCGGGATTTTCCACCGTCCGCGCCTGGCAGCAGCTCTTCCCCGCCTCGCCCTATCCCGGGGATGTCCCGCTCTTCGTGCTGAGCGCCGGCAGAGGCTGAACCCGGAGCGCTGCCGGCACCGACGGTCGGTGATGTTGCCGCTGGTGCTAGTGGTTGCGCTTTTCCAGGCGGGTGAGGAACTGTCCCACGCGCAGGCCATGCCCGAGGGATGGAGCAGCAGATGCACGCGCGGCGGCTTGGCCGCTTCTTCCGCCGAGGCTGGCCGGTCCTCGAACACCCGCCGCATCAGCGCGACATCCAGCACGTCATAGGCCCGCGGGGATTTCTCGATCCGCTCCAGTTCCGCACCGATCCAGTCGCGGCGCCGGTCGGCCCAGGCGAACCAGTCCGGCTGACCCGGGACGATGCGGGTTTCCTGCGTGATCGCGGGCGGCACCCGGCCGGCATGCGCCGGGCCAGAGACCGAATAATGCCGTTGCGGTGAAACTGATCGCGCGGGATGGCCAGGCAGAATTCGACCAGAGCCCGGTCCGCCGCCGGATCTCGGATCTCGAAATCACCGCGCTGGTTCAAGAAACTGGACGTCGCATGGCGCAGCCGCATTTCCTCAAGGTCGGCGATGTGGTGGCCCAGATCCGCCGATCCGGTGCGGACAGGGGGCGATACGCCAGGGCTTCGGCGTCCGGCGTATCGGGGACCTCCCGGAACTTCAGCAGCAGGCTGGGCTGGGACGCCGCATAAAGGCAGCCATCCACCATCGCATAATAAAGGGACCTCTGGCCCATCGCATCCGCAGCCAGGTGCCCTCGCGCCCGTCATGGCGGGCCAGGGCGAAATCGCCGTTCAGGTGGGCCAGAAAATCCCGGCCGAGCCAGTGATCCGTCCGTGGCTGGCCGGATGGTCAGGACGCGCTGGGATGCCCGCCGGGAGGCAAGCCCTGCGGGCGCCACCATCGCCAGCCTGGCATTGCCGGCATCGAAAATCGCTAGTCCCGATACCTGCCGAAGCAGGTCCGCCCGCAGCGGGATGGGCGGTTGTGCCGATACGGCGACGATGGGTACGGGTGGGTCAGCACCCACCAGCAGAACGACGTCGGACGCTCAAGACGCCCGCACCCTCAGGATTGGGGTGAAAAGTCACCATCAAAATTAAAGCCAGAAACGCCCGTGGTCAGTTCATCAATGACGACGACCTTCAGCTGCGGCGGCAACCAGCCGGAACGGGACCGATCGTCCTGGGCGGCAGCGTCCTCGGTCCGCTCGCAATCATCACGCATGGCTCTTTTTCCGTGATAAATCTGAAGCAACGGCTGGACGGCTACGCAGAGCGCGACAAGATCCCGCGCGTCAAACCCGTGCTGCCGCCGCCGACGCCGGAAGCCGCCGCGCATCGGCCAGCGCAATGGCGGAGTGGGCTCGTGGGCGTGCTCCCTCTGTGCAGGCCCACACAAGGCCAACGCATTCGCGAGGAGGGGTGGCTCTGGCCGACCCTGACTGGGACAGTGAGCGGAGGCTGGCGGCGAAATTAGCCAGCCATGCCAGAATTATGATGAGCTTTGCTACGCTGAGCCGACCCGGAAACGGGGGGTGGCTCCCTGAGCAGGACTCGAACCTGCGACCATTCGATTAACAGTCGAACGCTCTACCAACTGAGCTATCAGGGACCGGGGACGCCGTGGCGTCTCGGAGGCCGGCGATATAGCAATGCGGGACAGGTTTGTGAACCCCTCATCCCGCACCATGTGGATATCCTCAGGCGCTGAGGCGTTCCTGCTGCCCGGCGAACTGCAGCTGGTGGAAGGTGAAGTAGCGCCCGCGCTTGGCCACAAGCTCTTCGTGGCGGCCACTTTCGACCACGCGGCCCTTCTCGATGACGCAGATCTTGTCGGCGTTGATGACCGTCTGCAGGCGGTGGGCGATGACCAGCGTGGTGCGGTTGGCCTGCAGCGAATGCAGCGCCTTCTGCACCTCGGCCTCCGATTCGCTATCGAGGGCGGCGGTCGCCTCGTCCAGCAGGAGAATCGGCGCATCCTTCAGGAAGGCGCGGGCAATGGCGATGCGCTGGCGCTGGCCGCCGGAGAGCTGGGTGCCACGCTCGCCGACGCGGCTGTCATAGTCGCCCTCGAAGCCCATGATGAAGTCATGCGCGTGGGCCGACTTGGCGGCGGCGATGATCTGTTCCTCGGTCGCCCCCGGACGGCCGGCGGCGATGTTCTCGCGTACCGTGCCGGTGAACAGGAACACGTCCTGGCTGACGAAGCCGATGGCCTGGCGCAGCGAGCGGCGCGTGACCGAGTCGATCCGCTGGCCGTCAATGGCGATGACGCCCGAATCGACTTCGTAGAAACGCTCCAGCAGGTTCATCACCGTGCTCTTGCCGCCGCCCGAGGGGCCGACCAGCGCCGTGGTCTGGCCGGGCTCGGCGAAGAAGCTGAGGCCGCGCAGCACCGGTTCGCTCTCGCGATAGCTGAACACGACGTCCTCGAAGGCGATTGCGCCGCCGGTGACGACGAGTTCCGGCGTCTCCGGCGCATCCGCCTCGGTTGCCGGCCGGTCGAGAAGCTCGAACAGCATGCGCGCGCCCATAAGGTGGGTGGTCAGGTCGATGTTCAGGCGGGCGAGGCGCTTGGCCGGCTCGTAGCAGAGCAGCAGGGCGGTGATGACCGAGAAGAACTCGCCCGGCGTGCGGCCGCCATGCAGAACGCCCCAGCCGGCATACATGACCACAAGGCCGATGGCGACGCCGCCCAGCGCTTCCATCAGCGGGCCGGACTGCGACTGCGCCCGCATCATGCGGTTCGAGGCCTTCTCCATCCGGTCGATGCGCTCGAAGATCTTGGCCCGCTGGCTGTCCTCCAGGGTGAACGACTTGATCGTGCGAATGCCCTGAAACGCATCGATCGATTCGGTCATGATCTGGATCGCGCTGTGGAACTCGCGGCTGAAGATCTTCTGCACCTTGCGGATCAGCGAGCGCACGCCTCCCACCGCGATCGGCATCACGATGAAGCCGATCAACGCCATGAACGGGTCCTGGATGATCATCACCAGGGTGAGGCCGATGACCGAGAGCAGGTCGCGCCCGAGGCTGGTGATGATGAGGTTCAGAACGTTGCGCGCGGCCTGCGCGCCCGTGCTGAAGCGCATCATGATCTCGGCGGTGTGGCTGCCCGAGAAATAGGTGACGTCCTGCAGCAGCAGCCGGTCGAGAACGCGCTTCTGGTTGTCGGCGACGATGCGGTTGCCGACCTTGGCCAGCGTGACCGCCTGGCCATAGGCGGCAAAGCCCTTGGTGACGGAAAGCGCGACCACTGCCCCGGACAGGATCCAGATCGCCGAAGTGTTCTGCTCGACGAAGATGCGGTTGATGACCGTGCCCATGAGATAAGCGAGGCCCGAGGTCGTCCCGGCCATGAAGGCCATGAAGACGAAGGACAGCGCGTAGCCCTTCCAGTGGCGGCGCCCGTCCTGGAGAAACAGCCGCCCGACCGTATTGCGGGTCTCGGGGCTGATCATGTTGGCGAGCGCGTTGGCCATCTTGGGAGGCAACATCAGCGAAAATCCTTTGCACGGGCCCGGCCGGATCGGGCGTCGCCCCTTCACTCCGCGTTCGCAGACGCCGGAGGACGGGATCATCAACGACGATCACGGGAGGTTGTCAAACCCGTGACGGCTTGCGCGCCGGCATCCAGAAAGGCGGTGACGACACCCGCCGCCGACACTTTTTCAAGGTCGGCGGCGGGTGCGTGAACTGGAGGCCACGCCCGGAATCGAACCGGGGTGCACGGATTTGCAGTCCGCTGCGTAACCACTCCGCCACGTGGCCCGACCGAGACTGCCGCAAGGCGCCTCATGGGCCGGGCCGGCTCATAACAGAGGTAGAGGCGATGAGCAACGCGCCCGGCATGAGAAGGTGGGGACGGCGTGGTGCCGGGTGAGGCCGGGCCGGGGCATCGGGCACTTTGCGGCGCGTCGTCCGCAGCGGCGGCGTTTACCTGCCGGTGCCCGGCCCGGCCGCGAGGCGCGGGCGGCCATGCGGCATTCTATCGCGACGAGGGCGCGGCGGCGGCCCGGTCCGCCGGTAGGGTGGGCTGGAACGCCGGCCGGTGATCGCGGGGCGGCACTGGCGACACGCCAGGCTGGAAATCTTCAAGAACGCCCGTCGAGAACGCTTGCAATGGAGCTGCCGCTGCCGCAATTCTGGCGCCGTTCGCTCGCGCTGCCTGTGTGTGCGCTCTCCGCGCGGCCCGCGCGCGGCCTTTGCCGTTTGCTTTCGAGGTTGTCGCCGAATGATCGATTTCGCCGAACTGCGCCGTGCCATGGTGGACGCCCAGGTGCGCGCCAACGACGTCACCGACCTGCGCATCGTGGCCGCCATGCTGGAGACGCCGCGCGAGCGCTTCGTGCCCGCCAGCCTGCGCAACTTCGCCTATATCGACGACGACGTGCTGGTGAAGGAAGGGGCGCCGGCGCGCTACCTGATGGAGCCGATGGTGCTCGCCAAGCTGCTGCAGGCAGCCGAGATCGGCCCCGACGCGCTGGTGCTCGATGTCGGCGCGGCGAGCGGCTATTCCACCGCCGTGCTGGCCAAGCTGGCCGGGCAGGTGGTGGCGCTCGAGGAAGATGCCGCGCTGGCGGCGCAGGGCTCGGCCCTGCTGCTCGATCTGGGCCTTCTCAACGCCGCCTATGTGCAGGGTCCGATGACCGCCGGCTGGCCGGGCGAGGCGCCCTATGACGTGATCCTGCTCAATGGCGGGATCGACGCGGCCCCCGAATCGCTGCTGGCGCAGCTGAAGCCCGGCGGGCGGCTGGTCGCCGTGGTCGGGCGCGGGCGCGCCGGCCGGGCGACGGTGTTCACCCACACGACGGGCGGCATGGGCTCGCGGGTGGTCTTCGACGCCGCCGTGCCGACGCTGCCGGGCTTCGAGGCGCGGCCGGGCTTTGTTTTCTAGAGGTTTCTGTCGCCCCTGTGGCTGATCTGCCGCGTGTCCGACTAAATCGTCCCCCGGACCAAACCGAACGGTTCACAGCCCCTCTTCGAGCACCTATCTTGCGTTCGCGTCATACAGAGAGTGAGAGAGTCGCCCGGGGGCAGGCGATTCCCATCAGATTAGCGTTCGCAGAGGTTGGACATGTGGGTGTCGACTACCGGGGGTAAGGTCGTCGCGTGGGCGGCGGTCGCTTTTTTTGTCGGCATCGCGGTGCCGGCGAAAGCCCAGACCCTCGATCAGGCGCTTTCGGCCGCCTATCGCAACAATCCCACATTGAATTCGCAGCGCGCTGCCACCCGCGCTACGGACGAGTATGTGCCGATCGCGCTGGCGGGCTATCGCCCGCAGGTGTTCGGCAGTGCCTATGTCGGCGCCCAATGGGCGGAGACCCGGCTCGATTCGGGCTATGCCGCGCTGCAAGGGTCAAGTTCGCTCACCGTCGCCAAGACCTACCCGACCGGTGTCGGCATCACCATCAGCCAGACCATCTATAATGGCCTGCGGACCGCAAACTCGGTGCGCAGCGCCGAATCGCAGGTGCGCGGCCAGCGCGAATTGCTGCGCAACACCGAGCAGCTGGTGCTGCTCGATGCCGCTACCGCCTATATGAACGTGCTGCAGAACGCGGCGCTGGTGGAACTGCAGAAGCAGAACCTCGAAGCCCTGCGGGAAGAGCTGCGCGCGGCGCGGGACCGCTTCTCGGTCGGCGAGATCACCCGCACCGACGTCGCCCAGGCGGAAGCCTCGGTCGCCAACGCCCAGAGCGAGCTGGCGCTTGCCGAATCGAACCTCAATACCGCCAATGCGGTGTTCTACCAGGTGATCGGCCTGCGCCCGACCAAGCTGAGCCCGGGCCGCCCGATCGATCGCCTGCTGCCGAAGAGCGAGAAGCTCGCCGTCGATTCCGGTCTGACCCGGCATCCGGCGGTGAAATCGGCCGAGTTCGCCGTCGACGCCGGCCTGTCCAATGTGAAGGTGGCCGAGGCGGCTCTGTCGCCGACGCTGACCCTGAACGGCTCGGCCTCCTCGGACTACAATAGCAGCCTGTCCGTGAGCCGGCAGACCGCCGCCTCGGCGACGCTGAACCTGTCCGTGCCGATCTACCAGGGCGGCAGCGAGTACGCGACCATCCGCCAGGCCAAGGAAACGCTCGGCCAGCTGCGGATCGAGGTCGACGTGAACCGCGAGCAGGTGCGGGCCAATGTCGTCCAGTATTGGGGCGCTCTCGAAGCGGCGAAGGCCGCCATCGAATCGGCGCAGGCCGCCGTTGCGGCGAACGAGATCGCCCTGCGCGGCGTGCGCGAGGAATGGCGTGTCGGCCAGCGCACCACGCTTGACGTGCTGAACGCGCAGACCGCGCTGTTCAACGCCCGCGCCAGCCTCGTCATCGCCCAGCGTGACCGGGTGGTCGCCTCCTATGCGGTGCTTTCCGCCAGTGGCCATCTGAGCGCTGTCACGCTGGGGCTCAAGGTCCCGGTGTACAACCCGCAGATCCATTACGAGCAGGTGCGTGACGCCTGGATCGGCGTGCGCACGCCCGGCGGGCAGTAAGTCTCGGCCCGCCCGCCCGCACGCCGCCGAGAGGTGGGGAGCTTGCGCCAGCGGGGAGGGGAGGCCGGCCTCGAACGGTAATGAGGTCGGCGTTAACCTTAGCTGTCGAACGTTGTTGGTCCGATTGGGTTACATCTTGGCGTTCCGCCGTGGGCGGTTCACACTTTACGAAGTGTTAACGGGTTGAGTCGTGCGCCTCGGCCGGGCGCCGTCAACCCTGGGATCGGAAAACAGCGCATGCCGGTGAATGCGAGAGGCAGTGAGCCGTCGATGGAGGAAATCCTGGCCTCCATCCGTCGCATCATTTCCGACGAGGTCGCCGCCGATCCGGCGGCGGGGCGCAGCGATGCGCCGCGACCCGCGCGCGATACACGCGAGGCACCGGCCCGTCAGGCCGCCGCGCCGGCCCGTGAACCGGCGCCGCGCCCTGCCGCGCCGCCGCGGCCTGCGGCAAGCACGGAGTCATCCGAGGCACTGTCCTATGCGCCGCCGCCCTACCGCGAGCGGGTCGAGGCTCCGGTTGACTATGCCCCGCGCGGGCGCGCTCCGGCGGCCGATCCGTTCACGCCACGTCCGGTGACGGTTTCCGCTGCCGCGCTCTCCGCTCCCGCCTTTGCACCGGCGGCGATGGCCTCCCGCGCGCCGTCCGCCGCTGTCTATTCCGGCGGTTCCGCCGCACGGGCGCTTGAGGCGCCGCTGCCGGCCCGGCCGGCGAGCGAGAGCCGGGCGCCCGAAGCGCGCCGCGTCGAGCCGCGGCTGTTTCCCGACTCCCGGCCGCTGCCCGACCTGCGGCCGCTGGCGGAGGCACGGCCACGACCGGAGCCCCGGCTTGTCGAGCCGCGCAGCGCCGCACCGGCCTTCACGCCCGACATGCGCGCGCCGGCAGCCAGCGCTCCTTCGCGCCCGTCCCTGGGCTCCTCACTGAATACGCCGCCGGTCGGGGCCGGCATGGCCGCCCTGCCGCCGGTGCGTCCTTCTTTCGCCCGCCCCTCGGTTGTACGGCCGCCGGCGCCGCTCGACAGCGAACTCGACAAGCCTCTGGCGGCGGCGCTGCTCGACCTCGCGCTGGTGGAGCAGGCCGTCCAGGCCGAAATGGCGAATGTGGCGATGAACGAGCCGGTCGCCTCGGCGCAGCCGGCGGACGAGTCCCCCCGAGGCGCGGCCGTGGAGCCGACCCGCGCGGCCGTCGTCAAGACTGTTGCCACGCCCGAGCCGGCGGCGGTGGAGCCGGCGCTGGCCGAGCCCGCCAAGGCCGCCGCCCTGGCCACCGTCCCGGCAAGCGCGGCGCCGGTCGCGTCGCCCGCGCCGGAGGCCGTGGTGCAGCCGGTTGCCGAGCCCGCCGAGATACCGGCGCCGCCCGCGCGGTCCGCCCTTGCCGATCCGGCCCGCGAGGGCGCTGCCCTTGCGGCGCCGGCGAAGGAGGAGGCCACCCCGGCGTCGCCGCCCGTCGCGCCCCGCCCGGATTTCCGCTCGCCCGAGCCGCGCCCTTCCGACGTGCGCCTCGCCGAGCCGCGCGGACATGAGGCAAATCTGGCGGACGCGCGTCTTTCGGAAGCGCGACTCGCGGAATCCCGCCTCTCGGAGTCCCGGCTGGTCGCCAGCAACCGTCCAAGTGCCGCCCCGGAAGCCGCCGAGCCGGCGCGCGAGCGCCTGGTGTCGGCGCCGGCCAGCAGCGCCGTGTCGGCCGCCTTCGGCTCGCTGCAGCGCTCGGTCGGCAGCGCCGCGCCCCGTTCGGTCGACGATCTCGTCACCGAGGCGCTGAAGCCCATGCTCAAGGCCTGGCTCGACGAGAATCTGCCGGCCATGGTCGAGCGGCTGGTGCGGGCGGAAATCGAGCGCGTCGCCCGCCACGGGCAATAGGCGACGCCGGCATCAGCCCGGACAAAGCAGCCCTGATCCCGCGCTTTAGCGGCAGGTTGGCGTCTGACGAGTTGACTTGAGGCATCCGCTCCGCTTTGTCTCGCACCCAATCCATTCAGGTGCCGGAGCCAAAATGCTCGACAACAGGTTCGATCCCGCCGCCGTCGAAGACCGCATCTACCAGAGCTGGGTGGAGGCGGGTGCCTTCAAGGCCGGGCGTCCGGAGCGGGCAGGGGCCGAGCCCTATTGCATCGTCATCCCGCCGCCCAACGTCACCGGCTCGCTCCATATGGGGCACGCGCTCAACAACACGCTGCAGGACATTCTCTGCCGCTTCGAGCGCATGCGCGGCAAGGACGTGCTCTGGCAGGTCGGCACCGACCATGCCGGCATCGCCACCCAGATGGTGGTGGAGCGCCAGCTCGCCGAGCGCCAGCTTCCCGGCCGCCGCGACATGGGTCGCGCCGCCTTTGTCGAGCGCATCTGGGCGTGGAAGGAAGAATCCGGCGGTACGATCATCAACCAGCTGAAGAAGCTGGGCGCTTCCTGCGACTGGTCGCGCGAGCGCTTCACCATGGATGAGGGCCTGTCCCGCGCCGTCCTCAAGGTGTTCGTCCAGCTCTACAAGGAAGGGCTGATCTACAAGGACAAAAGGCTGGTCAACTGGGACCCGAAGTTCCAGTCCGCCATTTCCGATCTCGAAGTGCTGCAGGTCGAGGTGAAGGGCCATCTCTGGCACCTGCGCTACCCCTTGGCCGACGGGGTGACCTATGAGCACCCGATCGCCTTCGACGAGAACGGCCAGCCCTTCGAGTTCGAGACACGCGACTATATCGTCGTCGCCACCACCCGCCCTGAGACCATGCTCGGCGACACGGCGGTGGCGGTGCACCCGGATGACCCGCGCTATCAGGGCCTCGTCGCCGCCGGGGCCAAGGTGCGGCTGCCGCTGGTCGGCCGGCTGATCCCGATCGTGCCGGACGAGTATTCCGACCCGACCAAGGGCACCGGCGCGGTGAAGATCACCCCGGCGCACGACTTCAACGATTTCGAGGTCGGCCGCCGGCATGACCTGCCGATGATCAACGTGCTCGATGCCGAGGCGCGGATCACGCTGGCCGGCAATGAGGACTTTCTCGCCGGTGCACAGCCCGGC
Source organism: Ancylobacter vacuolatus (assembly GCF_030813595.1). GTDB lineage: Bacteria > Pseudomonadota > Alphaproteobacteria > Rhizobiales > Xanthobacteraceae > Ancylobacter > Ancylobacter vacuolatus. The sequence continues at coordinate 102,352 of NZ_JAUSUH010000001.1, forward strand.
GTCGGGCTCGACACCGCGCTGGCGCTCGACGGCCTCTCGCGCGAGGCGGCGCGCAAGGCAATCGTGGCGCTCATGGAAGAGGGGGGCGTGCTCGACCGGATCGAGCCGCACACCCACATGGTGCCGCATGGCGACCGTTCGAACGTGGTCATCGAGCCCTGGCTGACCGACCAGTGGTATGTCGACGCCCACACCCTCGCCCAGCCGGCGCTGGCCGCCGTGCGCGAGGGGCGGACGAACTTCGTGCCGAAGAACTGGGAAAAGACCTATTTCGAGTGGCTGGAGAACATCCAGCCCTGGTGCGTCTCGCGCCAGCTCTGGTGGGGCCACCAGATTCCGGCCTGGTATGGGCCGGACGGGTCGATCTTCGTCGAGGAGACGGAAGAGGCGGCGGTTGCCGCCGCGCTCGCCCATTGCGTGCAGAACGGCATCATCACCGATTCCGAGGCGCTGGAGCTTGCCGCCGACCCGGAAAAGCGGGCGGCGTTGATCACCCGCGACGAGGACGTGCTCGACACCTGGTTCTCCTCCGCGCTGTGGCCGTTCTCGACGCTCGGCTGGCCGGACGACACAGCGGAAGTGGCGCGCTTCTACCCGACCACGGTGCTGATCACCGGCTTCGACATCATCTTCTTCTGGGTCGCCCGAATGATGATGATGGGCCTGCACTTCATGCCCGACGTGCCGTTCCGCGACGTTTACATCCACGCCCTCGTCCGCGACGAGAAGGGCGCCAAGATGTCGAAGTCCAAGGGCAACGTCATCGACCCGCTCGACCTCGTCTCGAAATACGGCGCCGATGCGCTGCGCTTCACACTTGCCGCGATGGCGGCGCAGGGGCGCGACATCAAGCTCGCCCCGGCCCGTGTCGAGGGCTACCGCAACTTCTCCACCAAGCTGTGGAACGCCGCCCGCTTCGCCGAGATGAATGGCTGCGGGCGCGATCCCGCCTTCGTGCCGCGCAACGCCGAATCCCGGCTCAACCGCTGGATTCTCTCGGAGACGCAGAAGGCCGGCACCGAGATCACCCAGGCGCTGGAAGCCTACAAGTTCAACGAGGCGGCCGGCGCGGCCTATCGCTTCGTGTGGAACATCTTCTGCGACTGGTATCTCGAACTCGCCAAGCCTGTTTTCAACGGCAATGGCGGCTGGAAGGACGAGACGCGGGCGACCACCGCCTTCGTCCTCGACGAAATCCTCAAGATGCTGCACCCCTTCATGCCCTTCCTCACCGAGGAGCTGTGGGCACGGACCGCTGAGACCGGCGCGCCGCGCGCCAGCCTGCTGGCGCTGGCGCAATGGCCTGCGCTGGAAGGGCTGGAGGCACCGGACGCCGAGGCCGAGATCGGCTGGCTGCTCGACCTCATCACCGAAATCCGCTCGGTCCGCGCCGAGATGAACGTGCCGGCCGGCGCGCAGCTTCCCCTCGTCCTGGTGGGCGTGGCGGACGAGGTGCGCGAGCGCGTGGTGGTGTGGCTGGACACGCTGACGCGGCTGGCCCGCCTGTCCTCGATTTCCTTCGAGACGGAGGCCCCGGTGGGCTCGGTGCAGATCGTGGTGCGCGGCGAGACGGCGGCGCTGCCGCTGGCCGGAATCATCGACATGGAGGCCGAAGGCGCGCGCCTCGCCAAGGAGCTTGCCAAGGCGAAGGACGACATCGCCAAGGTCGATGCCAAGCTCGGCAATGCCGACTTCATCAAACGTGCACCCGAGGAAGTTATCGAGGAGCAGCGCGAGCGCCGCGAGTCGGCGTCCGAACGCGCCGCCAAGATCGGCGAGGCACTGGCCCGGCTCGGCCGCGCCGGCTGAGGCGGGCGGCGCGACCGGCAGGCGACGGCATAGGGCAGGGCGGGCAGGGAAACGGCATGGCGTTCATCGAATCGTTCCATCCGGGCGATTTCCTCTCGACGATCATCAGCCTGCTGGTCGCCTTCGCCATGGGCACGCTGATCGGCGCCGAGCGGCAATACCGCCAGCGCACGGCCGGCCTGCGCACCAATGTGCTGGTGGCGATCGGCGCCTGCCAGTTCGTCGACATGGCGATGCACCTGGCCGGCCCCGAGGGGGCGGTGCGGGTGGTGGCCTATGTCGTCTCCGGCATCGGCTTTCTCGGCGCCGGCGTCATCATGAAGGAAGGCACCAATATTCGCGGCCTGAACACGGCGGCGACGCTGTGGTGCTCGGCCGCCGTTGGGGCCTGCGCCGGGGCGGACCTGATCGCCCAGTCGGTGCTGCTCACCGGCTTCGTGCTGGCCGGCAACACATTGCTGCGCCCGCTGGTGGGCGCGCTGGAGCGCCTTCCGCGCGACGAGGAATCGACCGAGGCGACCTATGGCGTCAGCGTCATCACCGGGGCGACGGTGGCGGCGGAACTGCGCAGCAAGGTTTCCACCCTGCTGGAAGCCGCGAAGTTCCCGATCGACGAGGTCGAGATCCAGGACCGCCCTGACGGCACGGCGGAGCTGCGCGCCACGCTGGTCAACACCTCCGTGCGGGTGGCCGAGCTCAATGCCGCCGTGGCGCGGCTGCGCCACCTGCCGGGCGTGACCTCGGCCGACTGGACCCGCTCGGCCGCCGATTGAGGCCGGGGGTCGCTATCAAGGGGCGGGCGGAGAATCGGGCGTGGCCGCCTGCGCCGCCACCAGCCGGGCTTCCATGCGGTCGAGCTCGGCGCGCAGCCGCTCGATGACGTCGGCAGCCTCCGACAGCTCGTCCTCGACCTTGTCGCGGCGGAACTGGTCCAGATCCGCCGCCATCGCCCGCAGGCGCTCCACGATATTGCCGTTCGGCACGTTACTCTCCCTCGTTTCCCGGCGGACACGGGCTCTGCGCGCAGGCCGCTTTTCCAGCCGTCTGGCTATCGCGATTTTGTGACTGGCTGGCAACAGTGTCACGCATTCGCAACCATAACCGAAGACCACGGCGCGCACGCCGCGAAGCCGCCACAAACCGGCACGAAATCCGACGGATAGACGGGGGATAAAGGTGTCGGATGCGGCGCCGACAAGAAGCCCCCGCACCGGGATGCGTGAAGAAAATGGACGTCAGGACGATCATCGATAAGCGGAACCTGCCGAGCCGCCATGTGACGGAAGGCCCGTCGCGCGCGCCGCACCGTTCCTATCTCTACGCGATGGGTCTGACCCGCGAGCAGATCCACCAGCCGCTGGTCGGCGTCGCCTCGTGCTGGAACGAGGCCGCGCCCTGCAACATCTCGCTGATGCGCCAGGCGCAGGCGGTGAAGAAGGGCGTCGCCAGCGCCAACGGCACGCCGCGCGAATTCTGCACCATCACCGTCACCGACGGCATCGCCATGGGCCATGACGGCATGAAGGCCTCGCTGGCCTCGCGCGAGGTCATCGCCGATTCGGTCGAGCTGACCATTCGCGGCCATGCCTATGACGCGCTGGTCGGCCTGGCGGGCTGCGACAAGTCCCTGCCGGGCATGATGATGGCGATGCTGCGCCTCAACGTGCCGTCGATCTTCATCTATGGCGGCTCGATCCTGCCGGGCTCCTTCCGCGGCCAGCCGGTGACGGTGCAGGACATGTTCGAGGCGGTCGGCAAGCACTCGGTGGGCCTCATGTCCGACGAGGATCTCGACGAACTGGAACAGGTCGCCTGCCCCTCCGCCGGCGCCTGCGGCGCGCAGTTCACCGCCAACACCATGGCCACCGTTTCCGAGGCGATCGGCCTCGCGCTGCCTTATTCGGCCGGCGCGCCGGCGCCTTATGAGATCCGCGACCGTTTCTGCATGGCGGCCGGCGAGCAGATCATGGATCTCGTCGCCCGCAACATCCGTCCGCGCGACATCGTCACGCTGAAGGCGCTGGAGAACGCCGCCACCGTGGTCGCCGCCTCGGGCGGCTCGACCAATGCGGCGCTGCATCTCCCGGCGATGGCGCATGAGGCCGGCATCAAGTTCGACCTGTTCGACGTCGCCGAGATCTTCAAGCGCACGCCCTATATCGCCGATCTCAAGCCCGGCGGGCGCTATGTCGCCAAGGACATGTTCGAGGCCGGCGGCATTCCGCTCTTGATGAAGACGCTGCTGGAGCACGGCTTCCTGCACGGCGACTGCCTCACCGTGACCGGCCGCACCATTGCCGAGAACCTCGCCTCGGTGAAGTGGAACCCGCACCAGGACGTGGTGCGCCCGGCCAATGATCCGATCACCGTCACCGGTGGCGTGGTCGGCCTGCAGGGCAACCTCGCCCCCGACGGCGCGATCGTGAAGGTGGCGGGGCTCAAGACCCAGAAGTTCACCGGCCCGGCCCGCTGCTTCGATGGCGAGGAAGCGTGCTTCGAAGCCGTGACCCACCGCACCTATGAAGAGGGCGAGGTGCTGGTCATCCGCTATGAGGGGCCCAAGGGCGGCCCCGGCATGCGGGAAATGCTGTCCACCACCGCCGCCCTGTACGGGCAGGGGGTGGGCGACAAGGTGGCGCTGATCACCGATGGTCGCTTCTCGGGCGCCACGCGCGGCTTCTGCATCGGCCATGTCGGGCCGGAGGCGGCGGTCGGCGGCCCGATCGGGCTCATCCGCGACGGCGACATCATCACCATTGACGCGATCGAGGGCACGCTTGACGTGGCGCTTTCGGACGAGGAACTCGCCGCCCGCCGGGCGGAGTGGAAACCGCGTCCCTCGCCCGTCGGCTCGGGGGCCATCTGGAAGTTCGCGCAGGCCGTGGGACCCGCCCGTGATGGCGCGGTCACTCACCCCGGCGGCGCGGCCGAGACGGCGTGCTATGCGGATGTATGATCGTTCGGGCCTCAAGCCCCTTATCCTCCTTTTCGCGCTCGTGCTGGCGCCGTCGGTGGCTTTGGCCTTCGACGGCACGCCCGGCGCCGACGCGCCTGCGGGTGCGGCCGTGCCGGCGGGCAAGCCGCGCACCATTGAGGAATCCGTGCGCTTCGGCGCGCAGGCGCTGCGGTCGGGCCAGACCGAGCAGGGCATCGATTCGCTGCGCTACGCGGCCGAAAAGGGCCATGCCGGCGCGCAGTGGAAGCTCGGCCGCATGTATGCGGAAGGCGAGGGCGTCGAGCGCAACGACATCAAGGCGTTCGAGTATTTCAGCCAGATCGCCAACATGCATGCCGACGACAACCCGGCGACGCCGGAGGCGCGCTTCGCGGCGGATGCCTTCGTGGCGCTCGGGGCCTATTATCTGGTCGGCATTCCCAACAGCAAGGTGCGCCGCGACGCCACCCGCGCGCGCGACATGTTCGCCTATGCCGCCTCCTATTTCGGCGATCCCGGCGCGCAATATCATCTGGCGCGGCTCTATATCGACGGCGATGGCGTCGACCGCGACCCGCGCTTTGCCGCGCGCTGGCTCGGGCTGGCGGCGCAGAAGGGCCAGTACCAGGCGCAGGCGGCGCTGGGCGGGCTGCTGTTCAAGGGCGATGACGGCATTCCCCGCCAGGCGGCGCGCGGCCTGATGTGGCTCACCCTCGCCCGCGACGCCGCGGCCGGCCCGCAGGATAAATGGGTGGTGGACCTCTATGAGGACGCCTTCTCCAACGCCAACCCGGACGAACGCGCCATGGCGCTGGTCTATCTCGAACAGTACATGAAGACGGTGCGCTGAGGCGCGGGGCTCCGGCCCGGCCTGTCGGCCAACGTCCTCCCGGACGGCCGCAAGCCGATCCGGGAGCGGCCCGGTGCCGGCGCGCGGTCCCGGCTCTCGCTACGCGCGGCCGGGATGACGGAAACCTGAACCCGCCAGCGCCTAAAGCGACAGTTCCGCCCACACCGGCACATGATCCGAGGGCTTTTCCCAGCCGCGCACATGCTTGTCGACGCCCACCGCCGTCAGGCGGTCGGTGGCCTGCGGCGAGAGCAGCAGATGGTCGATGCGGATGCCGTTGTTCCGCTGCCAGGCGCCGGCCTGATAGTCCCAGAAGCTGTAGATGCCGGCCTCCTCAGTGGTGGCGCGCAGCGCATCGGTCATGCCGAGATTGAGGATTTCCCGGAACGCCGCCCGCGTCTGTGGCAGGAACAGCGCGTCCTCCACCCAGGCTTCGGGGTGGGCGGCATCTTCCGGCTCGGGAATGACGTTGTAATCGCCGCAGACAATGAGCGGCTCCTCGAAGGCGAGGCGCCCGGCGATATGGGCTTTCAGCCGCTGCATCCACGAGAGCTTGTAGGGGTATTTCTCCGTGCCCACGGGGTTGCCGTTGGGCAGGTAGATGCCGCACACGCGCAGCGAGCCTTCCGGGGTCGAGACCACCACCTCGATGAAGCGCGACTGCACATCGCCCTCGTCGCCGGGCAGGCCGGACGTCACCTCGTCGAAGGGCAGGCGGGAGAGCACGGCGACGCCGTTAAAGCCCTTCTGGCCATGCACGGCGACATTGTAGCCCAGCGCCTCGAACGCCTCGCGCGGAAAGGCCTCGTCGGCGCATTTCAGCTCCTGCAGGCACACCACGTCCGGCTTGGTTTCGGTGAGCCAGGCCACCGCATGCTCCTGGCGTTGCCGGATCGAATTGACGTTCCAGGTGGCGATGCGCATCGGGCTCTCATGGGCAGGCGGGAAAGGGGGGGGCGGGCGAGTGCCGCGAATTGGGTCGCGACTCGCGGCGCCAGTCTACAGCACCGGCAGCAGCCGTCGCACGATGAGGGCGGAGGAGAGCGCCACCTCGTCGACGAACTGGCGGAAATCGAAGTGCGAGTCGCGCCCGGCGAGGTCGGACAGGGTGCGGACCACCAGCCAGGGGACGCCGAAGGCGGCAGCGGCCTGCGCCATCGCGGCGCCTTCCATCTCCACCGCCGCACCGCCAAGTTCCCGGAACAGCCGCTCGCGCAGCGTCTCGGAATTGATGAACTGATCGCCGGTCAGGATGCGGCCATAATGCAGCTGCGGCGCCCTCTCGCCGCCGGCGGCCGACAGCGGCGCCAGCGAAAGCGCGGCCAGGGCCGCCCGCACGCGCTCCAGCAGGGGGCCGTCGGCGCTGTGGCCGAGCTCTTCCAGCGGGCTGAAGAAGGGCAGATGCCCCGCCTGGTAGACGATGAACGCCTCGTCCGCGTCGTAATAGCCGGCATCGTGCTGCACGACATGGTCGGCGATCACCACATCGCCGATGGACAGCGCCGGGTCGAGGCCGCCGGCAATGCCGGAGAACAGCAGCAGGCGGCAGTCGAACCGCTCCAGCAGCAGCGCGGTGGCGATGCCGGCATTCACCTTGCCCATGCCGGCACGGGCCAGCACCACCTGATGACCATCGAGCCGACCGGCATGGAACACCATGCCGGCGCGCTCGGTGATCTCGGTGCCGGTGAGATTGTCGGCGAGAAAGGCGAATTCCTGCGGAATGGCGCAGAGCACGCCAACCGGGCGCATCAGAGGGCGAAGCTGGTGCCGCAGCCGCAGGAGGCGGTGGCCTGCGGGTTGGCGATGCGAAACGAGGCGCCGATCAGATCATCGACATAATCGATGTGCGAGCCGGACATGTATTCCAGCGACACGGGATCGATGACCACGCTGGCCTCGCCCTCGGCGATGACGATGTCGTCCGCCTCGCGGGAGCGGGTGATGTCGAACTTGTACTGGAAGCCGGAGCAGCCGCCGCCTTCCACGCTGACCCGCAGCATGCTCTCGGGCGGCTCGCCACGGAGAATCTCGGCGATGCGGCGCACCGCGCTGGCGGTGACGCCGACGGCGGTGACCGCAACGATGTCGGGCGAAGAACCTGCGCTCATGTTGCACACTACCCGTTGAATATGACCTATAGCGATAGTTAAGTGCTGCCGCCCGCGAGTCAAAGGGGCTGCGCGCGCGACTGGCAGGAGAATTGCGCATGGCGGTGGCCGAGGCGGCGCCGCGCGCGCCATGGGCGTCGAGGGCCGAGGACAGCCGCGGGCGGCTCCATCCCGAGCCTGGCGGCGACGCCCGAAGCGCCTTCCGCCGCGACGCGGACCGCATCATCCATTCCAGCGCCTTCCGCCGGCTCGCCTACAAGACACAGGTCTTTTCCTATCATGAGGGCGACCATTACCGGACAAGGCTGACCCACACTCTGGAAGTGGTTCAGGTGGCGCGCTCGGTGGCCCGCGCGCTCGGCCTCGACGAGGATTTGAGCGAGGCGCTGGCGCTGGCGCATGACCTCGGCCACCCGCCCTTCGCCCATGCCGGCGAACGGGTGCTCGACGCCTGCATGGCGGCCTATGGCGGCTTCGATCACAATGCGCAATCGCTGCGCGTGGTGACGCGGCTGGAGAACCGCTATCCCGATTTCGACGGGCTGAACCTCTCCTGGGAGACCCATGAGGGAATCGTCAAGCACAATGGTCCGGTGCAGGGGCCGCTACCGCACGCCATCGCGGTGCATGCCGAGCGGCAGGATCTGTGGCTGTGGAGCTGGCCCTGCGCCGAGGCGCAGGTCGCCGCCATTGCCGATGACATCGCCTATGACGTGCACGACCTCGACGACGGGCTGCGCGCCGGCCTGTTTGATCTCACCGAACTGACTGGCCTCCCGCTTGTCCACACTGTCCTCTCCGACATCCACGCTCGCTGGCCCGATCTTGACCGCGCGCGGGTGTTCCACGAGCTCGGCCGGCGCATGATTACCGTGCTGATCGGCGACGTGGTGGCGGAAAGCCGCCGCCGCATCGCGCTGGCGCAGCCAGGGGATGCCGACGCCATCCGCCGGCTCGGCCATGCGGTGATCGGGTTCTCGGCGGAAACGGCGGCGGCGGAAAAGGCGATCAAGGCCTTTCTCTTCCCCCGCATGTACCGGCATCCGCGCGTCATGGCGACGATGGAAGCCGCCGGCGACGTGGTGCGCGACCTGTTCGCCCGCTACATGGCCGACACGCAGGCGCTGCCGGAGGAATGGCGCGCCAGCGTGGAAGGGCGCGGCGAGGCGGCCCGGGCGCGGCGCATCGCCGATTTCCTTGCCGGCCAGACCGACCGCTACGCCCTGGCCGAGCACGCCCGGCTCTTTGACAGGGCACCGGAACTGCGGTAGCGGCAGCGGCCCCTTCTGGGTCTGGCCGTGCCGGGAGCTGATCCTCATGAACCTCTTCGCCCTCTTCGTCGATCACGTCCGCGACGCCGTTGCCCAGCTCGCGAGCGAGGGGGGCGTCCCCCCCGGTGTCGATACGGCGCGGGTGGTGGTGGAGCCGCCGCGCGACGCCAGCCATGGCGACCTCGCAACCAATGCGGCGATGGTGCTGGCCAAGGATGCCGGGCTGAAGCCGCGCGACCTCGCCGAGAAGCTGGCGGCCCGGCTCGCCACGGTTCCGGGCGTGGCGAAGGTGGATGTGGCCGGCCCCGGCTTCATCAATCTCACCCTCGACGGCTCCTATTGGCCGCAGGTGATCGGAGCGGTGCTGCGGCAGGGCCGGGAGTTCGGCCGCTCGGATTCCGGCGGCGGACAGGCGATCAATGTCGAATATGTCTCGGCAAACCCCACCGGTCCAATGCATGTCGGCCATTGCCGGGGGGCGGTGTTCGGCGACGCGCTGGCCAATCTTCTGGCGTTTGCCGGCTGGAAGGTGACGCGCGAATATTACATCAACGATGCCGGCGCCCAGGTTGACGTGCTCGCCCGCTCGGCCTTCCTGCGCTATTGCGAGGCGCTGGGCGAGGAGATCGCCATCCCCGAGGGGCTCTATCCTGGCGACTATCTCGTCCCCGTCGGCAAAGCGCTGGTGACGAAATATGGCCGCACGCTGCGCGACAAGCCGGAGGCGGAGTGGCTGCCGGCGGTGCGCGATGTCGCCATCGACGCGATGATGGCGATGATCCGCACCGATCTGGCGGCGCTGAACATCCATCACGAAGCGTTCTTCTCCGAGCGGACATTGCACGCCCGGCCCGACGGGGCGCCGAGCACCATCGACCGCCTGCTGGAGGCGCTGCGGGCGCGCGATCTCGTTTATGAGGGCCGCCTGGCGCCGCCCAAGGGGCAGCCGGTGGAGGACTGGGAGGACCGCGAGCAGACGCTGTTCCGCGCCACCCAGTTCGGCGACGATGTGGACCGGCCGCTGATGAAGTCGGACGGCGCCTATACCTATTTCGCCGCCGACATCGCCTATCACAAGGACAAGTTCGACCGCGGCTTCAAGCGGATGATCGACATCTGGGGCGCCGATCATGGCGGCTATGTCAAGCGTATGCAGGCGGCGGTCAAGGCCGCGTCAGACGGCGAGGCGAGCCTTGATGTCGAGCTGTGCCAGCTGGTGCGCCTGCTGCGCAATGGCGAGCCGGTGAAGATGTCCAAGCGCTCCGGCGATTTCGTCACCCTGCGCGACGTGGTCGATGAGGTCGGCCGCGACGCGGTGCGGTTCATGATGATCAACCGCAAGAACGACGCCGTGCTCGACTTCGATCTCGCCAAGGTGATCGAGCAGTCGCGCGAGAACCCGGTGTTCTATGTGCAGTATGCCCATGCACGGGCGAGCTCGATCCTGCGCAATGCGCGGCAGGCGTTTCCGGACCTGCCGGAGGCAACGGCTGAATTCGCCGGCGCGGCGCTGTCTCGGCTGAGCGACGAAGGGGAACTCGGCCTTGCCCGGCTGATCGCCAACTATCCGCGCATGGTTGAACAGGCGGCCTCGGCCCGCGAGCCCCATCGGGTGACATTCTATCTGTACGATCTCGCCAGTGCCTTGCACGGACAGTGGAGTCGCGGGAAGGATTCGCCTCATTTACGCTTCATTATCGAAGATGATCGAGAATTGACTTATGCGCGGCTGGCTTTGGTGCACGCGGTCGCGCTGATCATCGCTTCAGGACTTTCCATTCTTGGAGTCGATGCTCCCGAAGAAATGCGGTGAGCGCGTCGCGACGGTTCGTTCGACCTGCCGCTCCCGTGATGCCGCCCGGTGGGCGGTCCTCGTTTTGATCGTGGCGAACAGGTTCTGAAGATGGGCAATGAGAACATGCGTGATCGGCCGGAAAACGCCGCCGAGGATCCGCTTGCCGAACTTGCGCGCCTGATGGCCCAGGAAGACGATTTCGCGGAGTTGCTGCGGCAGGCGCCACCTGCCCATCCGCCCGCTTCGCCCCAGCATCCCTCTTCCCGGCCCGCCGCTCCCGCGCCGACGCGCCCGCCGCTGACCGCCCGCCGTCCGGCTGAGGAGGGGCGCCCGGCGCCGGGCTCCTTTGCCGCGCTGGCGGCGGAAGTCTATGGCGAGGGCGTGCCCCGCGCCGCGCCGCTGTCGCGCTCCGGCGCGGAAGAGGCGGCCCGCGACGCGCATCGCGAGCCGGCCCGTGGCGAACGCCCCGATCCGCGTGCGGCCTATGTTCCACCGCGCCCGCAGGCCACCGACGCGACGCGCCGTATGCCGGCGCCGCGTCCGGAGACGCCATCGACCGCCGCTCCCTCGGCCCCGCAGCGCCCCCTGCCGCCGCGCGCCGAGCCTTTGCGCGCCGACGCTCCGCGTCCCGACGCTCTCCGCACTGAGGCGCCGCGCGCCCCGGCGGCGCGAGCGCCGATGACGCCGGCGGACATGGCCCGACAGGAAGCGCTCCGGCAGGATGCCTTGCGGCAGGAGGCCGTGCGCCTGGATGCCGCCCGGCAGGATTTCGCCCGTCAGGACCTTGCCCGCCAGGAAGCAGCGCGCCAGGAAGCGGCGCGCCACGAGGCGATGCGCCGGGAAGCGCAGCGTCAGGAAACGGTGCGCCAGGACGCGGCGCGTCGCGAGGCGGCTGCCCGTGAGGCTGTGCGCGGGCCTTCCGCGCCGCCGGCCAGCGTCGACGAGGCTTCCGACGAGTCCCGCGTGCCGGCCTGGATGACCCGGGCAACGGCCGCCGCCCGCGCTGTCGAGACTCCTCTGGCGCCGGCCCAGCCCATGGCGCCGGCCGCGCCCCCGCCGCCGGCCGCCCGGCCGGTGAGCTCGCCGACCCAGCAGGCCGTCGATCTCGACGAGGACGCCTATGATTATGGGCGCTCGGCCGGCGATTATCCGCCGGATGCCGGCTCCTATGACGAGTATGTCGCCGAGGAGGACGCTCCCCGGGGCCCCAATCGCAAGCGCCTGCTGATGATCGGCGGGGCGGTGCTGGTGTTCATCGGCGCGGCGGCACTCGGCTATGTCCTGGTGTCCGGGCCCTCGGGTTCGGGCGTGTCGGGCGCGCCGCCCGTGATCCGCGCCGACCAGGGGCCGAACAAGGTGGTCCCGAACCAGCCGGCGGCGGAGCAGACCGCCGACGGCCAGAAGCTGATCTATGACCGCGTCGGCGGTGGCGCGACCACCGGCAATGAGCAGGTGGTGTCCAGCGAGGAGCAGCCGGTCGACGTGTCGCAAGCGGCGCAGCCGCAGCCGCGCGTCATCCAGACCACGCCTTCGGCCGGCGGCGCCGGCTCGGCCGAGCCCAAACGTGTGCGGACACTGACCGTGCGCGCCGATGGTACCGTCGTGGAAGTGCCGGCCCCCGCCGCGCCGCTGCCGCCCGGCGCGTCTGCCGCGCCGGCGGGCAATCCTGTCGCGCTGAACCTCGGCACGGGCGGCGCGGTGCCGACGACGCCGATGCCGCTCTCGGCAACGCCTTCCATCGTCGAGAACATGCCTGCCGATGCCGCACCGGCTGCGGCTCCGGCTCCGGCTGCGGCTCCAGCCCCAGCGGCGGCGCCGGCTGCCCGCGTGGCGGCGGCCCCTGCCGCCTCGACAAGCAGTGCGGCGGTGCCGGCTGGCGCCTATGTCGTGCAGATCGCCGCCGTTCGTTCCGAGGCGGAAGCGCAGGCGACCTGGCGCACCGCCCAGTCCCGGTATTCGGACCTGTTGCGCAATCAGCCCTTCAGCGTGAAGCGGGCCGATCTCGGCGACAAGGGGATTTATTACCGGGCACAGGTGGGCAATTTCAGCGCGCGCGAGGGCGCCGTCAGCCTGTGCGAGGCCCTGCGCGCCCAAGGCACGACCTGCATGGTCGCGCGCAACTGATACGCCAGGCCCTCATGAACGCCTTCAACGCGCCGCGCGCCTTCATCACCGGCTGCGCCGCAACCTCGCTCACCCCCGACGAGACCGTCTTCCTGAAGGAGGCGGCCCCGTGGGGGCTGATCCTGTTCCGCCGCAATGTGGAGAGCCCGGCTCAGGTGGCGGCCCTGATTGCCGCTTTCCGTGCAGCGGTCGGCCGCGCCGATGCGCCCGTGCTGATCGACCAGGAGGGCGGGCGGGTGCAGCGGCTCGGGCCGCCGCACTGGCCCGTTTATCCCCCCGCCGAGGTGTTTGCCCGCCGGGCCGAGGCGGGTGACAGCGACGGGGCAGCCGCGGCAGCGCGGCTCGGTTCCCGGCTGATGGCGGCCGATCTCGCCGCGCTCGGCATCACGGTGGACTGCGTACCCTGCGCGGATCTGCGCCTGCCGGAAGGCCACGGCATCATCGGCGACCGCGCCTATGGGGCGACCCCGGCGCAAGTGGCCCATCTCGCCCGCGCCGCCGCCGAAGGGCTGATGGCGGGCGGCGTGCTGCCGGTGCTCAAGCACATTCCCGGCCATGGCCGCGCGCGCGCCGACAGCCATGAGAGCCTGCCCATCGTCGAGACCTCGCGCGCCGAGCTGGAAGCGACCGATTTCGCCCCGTTCCGCCTGCTGGCCGACCTGCCGCTCGGCATGACGGCGCATGTCGTCTATGCCGCGATCGATCCCGACCGGCCGGCAACGACCTCGGCCAGGGTGATCGCGGAGATCATTCGCGGCCATATCGGCTTTGACGGCGCGCTGATGAGCGACGACCTCTCCATGGGCGCGCTGGCGGGTTCGCTGGCAAGCCGAACCGAGGCATCCTTCGCCGCTGGCTGCGACCTGGCGCTCCACTGCAATGGGCGGCTGGACGAGATGGCGGAAGTGGCGTCCCGCAGCCCGGTACTGCAGGGCGAGGCGGCACGGCGCTGCGCGGCGGCGCTGGCACGAATCAATCCGGCGGAAGAAATAGCCCTCGACGAGGCGCGGGCGCGTTTTTCGGCTATGATCGCGACGTCCTGAACGTCGATCGCGGTCCCGCATGGTTCAAAGCCAGTTTACCTTCGATGCCGATGCCGCACGCCAGGGCGACGAGCCCGCCTTGGTGGTGGATGTCGACGGCTTCGAGGGGCCGCTCGACCTGTTGCTGGCGCTGGCGCGCACGCAGAAGGTGGATCTGCATCGCATTTCCATCCTGCAACTCGCCGAACAGTATCTGCTGTTCGTCGAGGCGGCGCGGCGCATCCGGCTGGAGCTGGCGGCCGATTATCTGGTGATGGCGGCTTGGCTGGCCTATCTCAAATCACGCCTGCTGCTGCCCGATCCGCCGAAGGAGGAGGGACCGAGCGCTTCCGATCTCGCGGCTGATCTCGCCGAGCGCCTGCGCCGGCTGGAGCAGATCCGCGCCGCCGCCGCCCATCTCGCCACCCGCGACCGCCTCGGTCACGAGGTGTTTCTGCGCGGCGCGCCCGAGCCGCTGCAGGCGGCGGGGCCCATCGTCTATGAGGCGACGCTCTACGACCTTCTCGCCGCCTATGGCGCGCAGCGCCAGAAAATGGCGCTCTCGCAGGTGCGCTTCCCCCCGCGCAACGTGATCTCGCTGGCCGAGGCGCGCGAGCGGCTGGAGCGGCTGATGGGCCGTCTGGCGCTGCATGGCGAATGGGCCCGGCTCGACGGCTTCCTGCTCAACTGGATCGCCGACCCGAAGATGCGGGCGACGGCGCTGGCCTCGGGCTTCTCGGCGACGCTGGAGATGGTGCGCGAGGGCTTGATCGACGTGCAGCAGGAGGAGAGCTTCGCGCCGATCTGGATCCGCAGCCGGCGCGACGTGCCGGGGGAGGGCGCATGAGCGCCGAAGCCGCGCGCGTCACGGGTCCCGACCCTGAGCTGGAAGAGGTGACGCCGGCCCACGGCCGCGACCCGGATCTGCGCCTGCTGGAGGCCATGTTGTTCGCCGCCGGCGAGCCGCTGGACGAGGCGATCATCGCCGCCCGGCTGCCGGAAGGCGCGGATGTGCGCGCGCTGCTCACCGCGCTGTCGGCCGATTACGCTGATCGCGGTTTCAACCTGGTGCGCGCGGCCGGAAAATGGATGCTGCGCACCGCGCCCGATCTCGGCTTCCTGCTCGCCCGCGACAAGCCGGAGCCGCGCCGGCTCTCGCGCGCCGCGCTGGAGACGCTGGCCATCATCGCCTATCACCAGCCGGTTACCCGCGCCGAGATTGAAGAAATTCGCGGCGTCTCCACCAATAAGGGCACGCTTGACGTCCTGCTCGCGGCCGGCTGGGTCCGCCTGCGCGGGCGGCGGCGCAGCCCCGGGCGGCCGGTCACCTACGGTACCACCGAGACCTTCCTCGTCCATTACGGGCTGGAGGCCATCCAGGACCTGCCGGGCCTCGACGAGTTGCGCGGCACCGGGCTGATCGATTCGCGCGTCGCCGCCGGACTGACCGTCCCCTTGCCCAGCGACGACCCGGACCTGAAGGACGACGAGGATCCGCTGGAGCCGGAATTCGAGCTGTCCTTCGCGCCCGAGACGGATGGCGACGACGATCAGGACGGCTGAGATCCTCCCATGCTGACAGAGACAGGAACCACCATGTCGCCCCAGCCCTCCCGCACGCCGGTCTCGCTCGCCAGCCGGCTGGTGATCGAGGATGTGCACCATGGCTATGGCGAGGTGGAAGCGGTGCGCGGCGTCAGCCTCACCGTCGAGCCGGGCGAGATCATCTGCCTGCTCGGCCAGTCCGGCTGCGGCAAGACCACGCTGCTGCGGCTGATCGCCGGCATCGAGCGGCCGACCCGCGGGCGAATCCTGCTCGACACCCAGGTGGTGGCCGGCCCGGACGCTTTCGTGCCGCCGGAAAAGCGCGCCATCGGGCTGGTGTTCCAGGACTATGCGTTGTTTCCGCACCTCACCAATGTCGAGAATGTCGCCTTCGGCCTGCGCCGTCTCGGGCCCGCCGGGGCGCATGACGAGGCGATGCGGGCGCTTGAGCGGGTGCGCCTGGAGGCCTATGCGGAAAACTATCCACATGCTTTGTCCGGCGGCGAGCAGCAGCGCGTGGCGCTGGCCCGCGCGCTCGTGCCGCGCCCCGGCATTCTCCTTATGGACGAGCCGTTCTCCGGGCTCGACAGTCGGCTGCGGGGAAGTGTACGCAGCGAGACGCTGAAGGTGCTGCACGATGCCCGCGCCACCTGCATCATCGTCACCCACGACCCGGAAGAGGCGCTGCGTCTGGGCGACAGGATCGCGCTGATGCGCAAGGGAAAACTCGTCCAGGTGGGGCCGCCGGAAGAGCTCTACCGCCACCCCGCCGACATTGAAGTGGCGCGTTTCTTCTGTGAAATCAATGAGGTGGAAGGAGTGGTGAGCGGCGGCCGGGTGGTGACGGCGCTCGGTCGTTTCAAGGCGCCCGGCCTTGCCGAGGGTGCTGGGGCGATCGCTGCCATCCGCCCGCAGGGGATCGAGCTCAAGGCTCCCGGCTCTGGCGTGCCGGGACGAATCATCAACCACCGCTTCCTCGGCGAACTCGACCTCTATGAGGTCGCGGTGGAGGGGCTGGACCGGCCATTGGTCGCACGCCGCCGCACGACGGCCGGCCTATTGCGTGGGCATGACGTCGGAGTGAACATCGAGCCGGCGGAGGTTCTTGTCTTCGCCACAGGCCGGCCCTAGTGTCCGGTTTCAATTGCGATGCGCGGCCGCGAGGGGCCGGCGGCGCTTCGGACAAGGGAGTTTTGTGATGGGTTCGTTGAGCATCTGGCACTGGATCATCGTGCTGGTGGTCGTGCTCCTCCTCTTCGGTCGCGGCAAGCTGTCCGAGCTGATGGGCGATGCCGCCAAGGGCATCAAGGCGTTCAAGAAGGGCATGGCCGACGACGAGGACACGGCGGCGAAGCCGGGCGAGCCGGCGCGTTCGCTCGATCACCAGCCGAAGGTGGAAGCCGAGCAGACCAAGGTCAGCTGATTTCCGGCCTCACGGCTTTTCGATCGGGGAGGGTCGCGCCTCAGCGACCCCGCGTAATGCATGTTTGATATCGGCTGGACGGAATTTCTCGTCATCGGCGTGGTTGCCCTCGTGGTGATCGGCCCGAAGGAGTTGCCGCGCGTGCTGCGCACGATGGGGCAGGGCGTGCGCAAGCTGCGTCACATGGCGGGCGAGTTTCAGGGGCAGTTCAACGAGGCGCTGCGCGAGGCGGAGCTTTCCGACCTCAAGGACAGCGTGAGCGGGCTGCGGAGCGATCTCTCCGGGCTGGCGAGCAATGCCCGCGAGTCGATTTCCAAGGCGCTGCCGACCAATCCGCTGCAGGATATCGAAACCGATCTGAAGGCTCCCACCGGCAGCGTCGAGGCGGGCACCGGCCTGCCGCCGGCGGCCGTGGCGGAGCCCGCGCTGCCCGCTCCCGGCGATCTGGAGCCGCACCCGTTCGAGACGGTGGAGGACGAGGTCCGCAACGCGGCTGCCGGTCTTGAGGCGTCGGCCCCGGCTGCCGCTTCCGCGCCTGCACCGACCCCGCCCGCGACGCCGTCTCCCTCCACGCCAGACGCCGCCGCTGCGCCACGGCCACAGACAGCGGCCGCTCCGGCGGAGGCTTCCAAGCCTGCCGAAGCGGCCAAATCTGCCGAAACGACCAAATCCACCGACACGACCAGGTCGGCCGAACCCACTCCCGCCGCCACGCCGGCCGCGAAGCCGAAGCGGGCACGTGCGGCCGCCGTGGCCGATACCGCCTCCGCCGATAGCCAATCCGCCGAGGCGTCGAAGCCCGCTCCCCGTCGCGCGGCGCGCAAGCCTGTGGCGGCGACGGAAGCGGCCGAGCCCGAACTGTTCGAGGCGGTCGCTTCGCTGGATCAGGGCGCCCCTGTCGAAAGTGCCGCCAAGCCGGCCGCAAAACGGGCTACCAAGCCGCGCGTCAAGGTCAAGCCGGCCTCCGGCAATGAAGGGCCGGCCCTATGAGCCAGGATGAAATCGACGCCTCGAAGGCGCCGCTGATCGAGCACCTGATCGAGCTGCGCTCGCGCCTCATCAAGTCGCTGATCGCGTTCTTCATCGCCTTCTTCGCCTGCTTCATGCTGGGCAAGTTCATCTACAACATCCTGCTCTGGCCGTATGAGTTCGCGGCCGGCGGCACGGAGCATGTGAAGCTCATCTACACCGCGCCGCAGGAATTCCTGTTCACCCAGATCAAGCTCGGCATGTTCGGGGCGGCGTTCATTTCGTTCCCCATCGTGGCGACGCAGATCTATATGTTCGTCGCGCCAGGGCTCTACAGCCACGAGAAGAACGCCTTCCGCCCCTATCTGGTGGCGACGCCGGTGTGCTTCCTGATCGGGGCGGCCTTCGTCTATTTCGTCGCCATGCCGCTGGCGATGACCTACTTCCTCTCGATGCAGCAGCTGGCCGGGCCGGATACGCCCGAGATTTCGATGCTGCCGCAGGTCAGCGAGTATCTGTCGCTGATCATGACGCTGATCTTCGCCTTCGGCATCTGCTTCCAGCTGCCTGTTATTCTCACCCTTCTGGCGCAGATCGGGGTCGTCACGTCAGACCAGCTGCGCAAGGCGCGGCGCTACGCCATTGTCGGCGTGTTCGTCGCCGCGGCGGTGCTGACCCCACCTGACGTGGTGAGCCAGTTCGCCCTCGCTATCCCGACGCTGCTTCTCTACGAAATCTCGGTCTATCTCGTGCGCCTGGTCGAGAAGAAGAAAAAGCGCGCGGCGGAAGCGGCGGAAGCGGCCGTCTGAGGCGACGCGGCTCCGCGCGAGGCCGGCATCCTCCGAGGCCCGGCTTTGCCGGGCACCTCAGGATGACAGTGCGCGTTTCTGCTGAACTGTCCCCCGTCATGCTGAGGTGCGAGCGAAGCGAGCCTCCAAGCACGCACACGCCCGCACGCGCTTTCGCCGGCCCCGCACTTGTCCCCGCCGTCCCGATTGGCTACGTCCCTGCAGTCCCGGCGCGAGGCCGGGAGCGGCGCGTTTGAAGGCGAGACTGCCATGCACGACATCAAGTGGATCCGCGAGGAGCCAAACGGGCTCATCAACGCGCTGGTGCGGCGCGGAACGTCGTCCGAGGAAGCGAAGACGCTGGTCGACGGGCTGATCGCCCTCGACGAGACCCGCCGCTCGGGCATCGTCAAGCTGGAAGAGCTGCAGGCCCGCCGCAACGCCGCCTCGAAGGAGATCGGCGCCGCCAAGAAGGCGGGCGAGAACGCGCGAGCCGAGGCGCTGATGGCCGAGGTCGGCGCGCTCAAGAGCGACATTCCCGCGCTTGAAGAACAGGTGAAGGCGACCGAGGGCGAGCTGCACAACCGCCTCGCCGCCATCCCCAACGCCCCGCTGGCCGAGGTGCCGGAAGGCGCCGACGAGCACGGCAATGTCGAGATCGCGCTGGTCGGGCAGAAGATCGGCTTTCCCTTTGTCGCCAAGCAGCATTTCGAGATCGGCGAAGGCCTCGGCCAGATGGATTTCGAGGCGGCGGCGAAACTCTCCGGCGCGCGCTTCGTGGTGCTGAAGAACAAGCTGGCGCGTCTGGAGCGCGCGATCGGCCAGTTCTTCATCGACACCCACACCGAAGAACACGGCTACATGGAAGTGGCGCCGCCCATTCTGGTGAACGACGCCGCCATGTTCGGCACAGCGCAGCTGCCGAAGTTTAAGGACGATCAGTTCCTTGTCGGCACTGTGCTCGGCCGCGAGCACGCCTTTGGGTACGCTGGCGACCTTGGGCGACAGGGTGAAGCTGAGAGCGAAATCGTCTCGGAAGCCAAGCAGTTCGAGAATTTGGCGGGGGGCACGCATTGGCTCATCCCCACCGCCGAAGTCCCGCTGACCAATCTTGTCGCGCAGTCCATCCTCTCCGAGGAAGAGCTGCCGCTGCGCTTCACCGCGCTCACCCCCTGCTTCCGTGCCGAGGCCGGGTCGGCGGGGCGGGATACGCGCGGGATGATCCGCCAGCACCAGTTCAACAAGGTGGAGATGGTCTCCATCACCACGCCGGAACAGTCGGCCGACGAGCATGAGCGCATGCTGTCCTGCGCGCAGGCGGTGCTGAAGAAGCTCGGCCTGCATTTCCGGGTGATGACGCTCTGCACCGGCGACATGGGCTTCGCCTCGGCCAAGACCTATGACATCGAGGTCTGGCTGCCGGGGCAGAACGCCTTCCGCGAAATTTCCTCTTGCTCCACCTGCACCGATTTCCAGGCGCGGCGGATGAATGCGCGCTACCGCCCGGCGGGCGCCAAGGCGCCGCGCTATCTGCACACGCTCAACGGTTCGGGCGTCGCGGTCGGCCGGGCGATGGTGGCGATCCTGGAGAATTACCAGAACGAGGACGGCTCGGTGACGGTGCCTGACGTGCTGGTGCCCTATATGGGCGGGCTGACGCGGATCGAGAAGAACTGAGCCCTGCCCCTTGTGGCGTCATCCCGGAATCGCCCTCAGGCAATATCCGGGATCGCGGGCAGGCCGGAGGACGATCCCGGCTCTGCGCTTCGCTTCGGCCGGGATGACGTTGAACTTAAAGGCGAGGACAGATGCGTATTCTGGTGACGAATGACGACGGCATCCACGCGCCGGGGCTGGAGGCCTGCGTCCGCATTGCGCGCGCGCTTTCCGACGATGTGTGGGTGGTGGCGCCGGAAACGGATCAGTCCGGCGTGTCGCATTCGCTCTCCCTGTCCGATCCGCTGCGGCTGCGGCAGGTGGAGGAAAAGCGCTTCGCCCTGAAGGGCACGCCGACCGATTGCGTCATCATGGCGGTGCGGCACATTCTCGCCGACCACAAGCCCGACCTCGTTCTGTCAGGCGTCAATCGCGGCCAGAACGTCGCCGAGGATGTCGGCTATTCCGGCACGGTGGCCGGCGCCATGGAAGGCACGGTGCTCGGCATTCCCTCGGTTGCGCTGTCGCAGGCCTATGGCTTCGAGACCAAGAAGGCGCCGCCCTATGATGTCGCCGAGCATTGGGGTCCGCAGGTGATCCGCACCCTGCTGGAGGAGGGGATTCCGCCCGGCATCGTGGTGAATGTGAACTTCCCGAACCGCCCGGTGAACGAGGTACGCGGCATCGCCGTGACGGCGCAGGGCCGGCGCGACCAGGACCTGCTGCGCATCGACGAGCGGGCGGATGGGCGCGGAAATCCCTATTACTGGATCGCGTTTGAAAAGCGTATCTTCGAGACGGTGAACGGTTCGGACCTGCACGCGCTCGATGAGGGCTGCATTTCGGTCACGCCGCTGCGTCTCGACATGACCGACGAGCCGATGATGACCCGGCTCGCTCTGGTTTTCCCGCCGACGCCGCGCTGAGGCATGGGCCCGCCGTTCCGGACGGGGCAGGGAGGTCGCCCGTGAGCGGCGCCGACAAGAGCGAGGATCTGCAGCGCGCCGAACTGCTGCTGGCGCTGCGCAAGCGCGGGCTGCGCGAGCGGCAGGTGATGCGCGCCATGGAGCAGGTGCCGCGCGAGCGCTTCGTCGAGCCGGCCTTCCGTCCCATCGCCTGGCAGGACCTCGCTTTGCCGATCGATTGCGGCCAGACCATCAGCCAGCCCACCGTGGTGGCGCTGATGACCGAGGCGCTGGAGCTCGGCCCCTCGCACAGCGTGCTGGAGGTCGGCACTGGCTCGGGCTACCAGACCGCCATCCTTGCCAGCATCGCCGGCCATGTGGTGACGCTGGAGCGCTTCCGCACGCTGGCGGACTCGGCGGCACGCCGGCTCGCCTCGCTGGGCACCGACAATGTCGAGGTGCTGGTTGCCGATGGGCTGGAAGGCGCGCCCCAGCGCGCGCCCTTCGATCGTATCCTGCTCACCGCCGCGGTTGAGGAGGTGCCGCCGGCGCTGTTCGAGCAACTGGCCATGGGCGGCATTCTCGTCGCCCCGGTCGGCCCGCCCGAGGGAACGCAGTTTATCATGCGCTACCGGCGCGGATTGCAGGGGCTGGAGACGCGCGAACTCGGGCTGGTGCGGTTCGTTCCGATGCTGCCCGGTGTCGCAGTAGTGCTCTGAGAATGCCGGGAATCCGCCATTTTTCCTGACGTGTCGGGCCCGGCTTAAGCGGCTGTTTACCTGTACGACGCATTAATCTCCCCGAGTCCAGCGTTCGGGTGGGGTGCGATGCGTAAATTTCTGACGGCGTCCGGTAGCGGTCCCCTCATGCGGATTTCCTTCGTCGTTCTGACGGCGGGGGGAATGGCCGCGTGCAGCGCCGATTCCGCCCGGTTCAGCAGCAATCCCAACTCAAATCCATTCGCATCGTCGCCGACCTATACCGGCTCGGTTGCCGCCGCCCCGACGGGCGCGGTGCAGAGCGCGCCGATGGGTGGCTCGTCCACGGGTGGCGTGCCGCTGGCGCCGATCGGTCAGCAGACGGCGAGCGCCTACCCCGCGCCCGGCGCCGCACCGGCTCCCTATGGCGCCCAATCCCCCTACGGCGCCCCCGCCTATGGCGCTCCGGTGGCGACTGCGCCCTATGGCGCGTCCGTCCAGCCGGCCCCCACGCAGGTTGCCGCGGCTCCGACGCATCTCTCCTCGCCCGTCCCCGCCCAGCCGGGCTATGGCGGCACGCAGCCGCTTTATGGCAGCCAGCCGCAGCCTCTCGCCGCCGCCACGCCCGCCCCCGTCCGCACGCCGCAGGTCGCGGCCTCCGGCGGCTCGCATGTGGTGGCACCCGGTGAGACGCTGAGCTCCATTGCCCGCAACAACGGTCTGACGCGCAGCGAACTGGCGAACGCCAACGGCCTCGACTTCAACACCATGGTGCGGATCGGCCAGAAGCTGACCATTCCCGGCGCCGCCGGCGGGGCGGTGGTCGCCGCCGCGCCCAAGCCCGCAGTCGCCACCCCAGCGACGCCGAAGCCGACCCCGGTGGTCGCCACCGCGCCCGCGACACCAGCTGTCGCGCCGGTTGCCCAGGCGACAGCGGCCCCGAAGCCGCAGACCATCGCCGCCGTCAAGCCTTCCGAGACGCCGGATGAGATCCGCACCGCTGCCGCGGGCCCGCAGTTCCGCTGGCCGGTGCGCGGGCGCGTCATCTCGGGCTTCGGGCCCAAGCCCGGCGGTCAGCAGAATGAAGGCATCAACATCTCGGTGCCGGAAGGCACCTCGGTGAAGGCCGCCGAGGACGGCGTCGTCGCCTATGCCGGCAGCGAGCTGAAGGGCTATGGCAACTTGGTCCTCATCAAGCACGCCGATGGCTGGGTCACGGCCTATGCCAATAACAGCACGCTGGATGTGAAGAAGGGCGACACCGTCAAGCGCGGCCAGGTGATCGCCAAGGCCGGCCAGACCGGCAATGTCACCTCGCCGCAGCTGCATTTCGAGATCCGCAAGGGCTCGCAGCCGGTCGACCCCTCGCAATATCTCGCTGGTCTCTGACCGCCGCATTTCCTGGCGGGACCCGTTACCCCTTGGGCGGAGCCATGCGCTCCGCCTCACCCATCCGGCGCGACGTTAGGACCTTGGCGCCGGTCAGCGCGGGGCGGCCGGCGGTTCGGACAAGGACACGCCAAGCCGCCCCGCGACATCCTGCACATATTGCCAGGCCGTGCGGCCCGAACGCGCCCCGCGCGTGGTCGACCATTCCAGCGCCTCCTGCCGCAGCGTCTCCGGCGCGATGGGGATGGCGAAATGGGCGATGTAGCTGTCGATCATCGCGAGATAATCGTCCTGGCTGCATTTGTGGAAGCCCAGCCACAGACCGAAACGGTCGGAGAGCGAGACTTTCTCCTCCACCGCCTCGCCGGGATTGATCGCGGTCGAGCGCTCGTTCTCCACCATTTCGCGCGCCAATATGTGGCGCCGGTTGGAGGTGGCGTAGAAGATCACATTCTCCGGGCGCCCCTCAATGCCGCCTTCCAGCACGGCCTTCAGCGATTTGTACGAGGTGTCATCGGCGTCGAAGGACAGGTCGTCGCAGAAGATGACGAATCGGAACGGGGCCGGCCGCACCAGGCTCATCAGCGCCGGCAGTGTCTCGATGTCCTCGCGATGGATCTCCACCAGTTTCAGCGGCGGCTTGCCGTCGCGCGCCATCTCGGCGTTGACCGAGGCATGGGCGGCCTTGACCAGCGAGCTCTTGCCCATGCCGCGCGCGCCCCACAGCAGGGCGTTGTTGGCCGGAAGGTCGCGGGCGAAGCGCAGGGTGTTGTCCATCAACAGGTCGCGGGTGCGCTCGATGCCCTTGAGAAGCTCCATCTCAACCCGGCTGACCCGCGGCACGGCTTCGAGCCGGCGCTCGTCGGCGTGCCAAATGAAGGCGTCCGCCTGGGTGAAGTCGGCAGTGGCAGCGCGGGCGGGGGCTAGGCGTTCGAGCGCGTCGGCGATGCGGGTGAGAACGGCGCCGAGATCGGCCGGTGTGTGGGTCATGATGGGCTCCTCCACCTGCGGGAATAGCCATTGCGGCGGCGCGGGACAAGCGGAACCGTAACGCGTGGTACGCCATAGCGCGGCTGTGACCCTCCTGCGGCCGACGGCGTTTGCATTCGGCGGGAGCGTCAGTATAGTCCGCGCCGCTTCGCCGGGCCTTTCGCCCGCCTTCGATCGACGGACAAGGAACCGACATGTTGATTACGCCCGCCTATGCGCAGGCCGCCCCCATGGGCGGCGGTACCGACATGCTGATGTCGCTGCTGCCTTTCGTGCTGATCTTCGTGATCATGTATTTCCTGATTCTGCGCCCGCAGCAGAAGAAGGTGAAGGCGCACCAGGAAATGGTGAAGAGTGTCCGTCGCGGCGACACCGTCGTCACCTCGGGCGGGCTGATCGGCAAGGTTGCCCGGGTGATCGACGACAGCGAGATCGAGCTGCAGGTGTCGGAGGGCGTGAAGATCCGCCAGCTGCGCAGCATGATCTCCGAGGTTCGCGCCAAGGGCGAGCCGGCCAAGGAAGATACCGAGTCCTGAGCGCTGACCTCTTGCGGCCGTAACCGCTAGGGCGGCCGGAAGGAACCCCATGCTTTACTTCTCGAAATGGAAGGCGTTCGCGATCCTGGCGGTCTCGGCCATCATCTGTTTGATGGCCGTGCCCAGCCTGCTGTCGCAATCCGCCTATGACAGCCTGCCCAGCTTCCTCCAGCGCAAGATCGTGCTGGGCCTCGACCTTCAGGGCGGGTCCTACATCGTCCTGCAGGTCGACGCCCAATCCGTGCGCAAGATCCGCCTTGAGCAATTGCGCGACGACGCGCGCCGCGTGCTGCGCGATGCCAAGATCGGCTATACCGGCCTCGCCATCCAGGGTGACGCGGTCGAGGTGCGGATCCGCGACGGCCAGGATGTCGAGGCGGCGCTGACCCAGTTGCGTACGCTGGCTCTGCCGATCGGCGGCGCCATGTCGACCGCCGGACAGCTCGACACCGATGTCTCGCGCGATGGCAACACCATCGCACTGGCGCCGACATCGGCCGGCGTCCAGTCGCGCACCATCCAGGCGGTGTCGCAGTCGATCGAGATCATCCGCAAGCGTATCGACCAGCTCGGCACCACCGAGCCTTCGATCCAGCGCCAGGGCGCTGACCGTATCCAGGTGCAGGTGCCTGGCTTGCAGGACCCCTCGCGCCTCAAGGCCCTTCTCGGCCAGACGGCGCAGCTGACCTTCCGCCTCGTCGACAACACGATGAGTCCGCAGCAGGCGCTGCAGGGCCGCGCGCCGGCCGGCACCGAGGTTCTCACCTCTCAGGGCAACCCGCCGGTTCCCTATCTGATCGAGCAGCGCGTGCTGGTCGCGGGCGAAGACCTCACCGACGCGCAGCCGGGCTTCGACCCGACGACGCGCGAGCCGGTCGTCACCTTCCGCTTCAACACCAATGGCGCCCGCCGCTTCGCCGAGGCGACGCAGGCCAATGTCGGCCGGCCCTTCGCCATCATCCTCGACAACCACGTCATCTCGGCGCCAGTCATCCGCGAGCCGATCCTCGGCGGCTCTGGCCAGATCAGCGGCAATTTCACCGTGCAGGAAGCGAATGACCTCGCCATCCTGCTGCGTGCCGGTGCCCTGCCGGTGCCGCTGCAGGTGGTGGAGGAGCGCACGGTCGGGCCGGGCCTTGGCGCGGATTCGATCCGGGCAGGCCTCATCGCCTCGATCGTCGGCGCGACGCTGGTGGCGCTGTTCATGGTGGCGACCTACGGCCTGTTCGGCGTCATCGCCAATATCGCAGTGGCGATCAATGTCGGCATGATCTTCGGCCTGCTGGCCATGCTCGGGGCGACGCTGACCCTGCCTGGCATCGCCGGCGTGGTGCTCACGGTCGGCATCGCGGTGGATTCCAACGTGCTGATCTATGAACGCATCCGCGAGGAGGCGAGGGCAGGGCGTTCGGCGATTTCGGCCATCGATGCCGGCTTCTCCCGCGCGCTGGCGACGATCCTCGATTCCAACATCACCACCTTCATCGCGGCGGCGGTGCTGTTCTATGTCGGCTCCGGCCCGGTGCGTGGCTTCGCCATCACCTTCGGCATCGGCATCATGACCACCGTCTTCACCGCCTTCACGCTGACCCGCCTTATGGTGGCGCTGTGGGTGCGCTGGCAGCGCCCCCAGCGCGTGCCGATCTAAGAAAGGCGAGCATTTCCATGCGTCTGCTCCGCATCGTTCCGGACGACACGACTTTCGACTTCATCCGCTTCCGGCGGATCAGTTTCCCGATCTCGGCCCTGCTGTCGATCGTGGCGCTGGTGGCGTTCTTCACCATGGGCCTGAATTTCGGCATCGACTTCAAGGGCGGCACGCTGCTCGAAGTGCGCTACGCCAACAACACGCTGAACATCGGCGATGTCCGCTCCCGCCTGGAATCGCTCGATCTGGGCGAGGTGCAGATCCAGGAGATCGGCGGCGACGGCGAGGTGCTGATCCGCGTCGCTCAGCAGCCGGGTGGCGAGCAGGCCCAGCAGGTGGTGGTCGGCAAGGTGCGGGCGGCGCTCGGCGAGGGGGTCGAATACCGCCGCATCGAGGTGGTCGGCCCGCGTGTGTCGCAGGAACTGCTCAGCTACGGCATTGTCGGGCTGATGATGGCGGTGTTCTGCATCCTCATCTATCTGTGGTTCCGCTTCGAATGGCAGTTCGCGCTCGGCGCCTCGATCGCCAATTTCCACGACATCGTGCTCACCATCGGGTTCATGGCGATCTTCCAGATCGACTTCGACCTGACCAGCGTCGCCGCCCTGCTCACCATTCTGGGCTACTCGCTGAACGACACCATCGTCATCTATGACCGCATCCGCGAAATGCTGCGGCGCTACAAGAAGATGCCGACGGAAGAACTGCTGAACGCCTCCATCAACTCCACCCTGTCGCGCTCGGTCATCACCCATGTGACGGTAACGCTGGCGCTGCTGGCGCTGGTGCTGTTCGGCGGCCGGGCGATCCACTCCTTCTCGGTGACGATGATGTTCGGCGTGGTGCTGGTGGGCACCTATACCTCTATCTTCATCGCCTCGCCGCTGCTGATCTATCTCGGCGTCTCGACCCGGGCGATGGCGGAGAAGGCGGAGAAGGAAGCCAAGAGCGCCAACTCCAAGGCGGAACGCCTCGCGCCGTGAGCGCGGGCGAGCCGAAGCGGGGGAGGGGCTGATGGCGACGCCGGATGCCCATCTTCCTACTCAGGTGCCGATCGACGGCTATGCGCGCGGCGCGTTCCACTTCGCCGGCATGGCGTCGGCCGGCTCGATCCTGGCGCTGCCGTCCGGCATCCACGCCTGGGCGCCGCGCGTGCCTGATGAGATCGATGCGGACGCGCTGGCGCGGGTTCTCGCCGAGGCCGCAGGCATCGAACTCCTGCTGATCGGCACCGGCCCCGACCCCTGGCCGCTTCCCGACGCTTTGCGCTGGGCGCTGCGCGATGCCGGTGTCTCGGTCGATACCCTCCCTACCAGGTCAGCCGCCTCGACCTATAATGTGCTTCTGGCGGAGGGCCGTGCGGTCGCCGCCGCGCTGCTCGCGCTGCCCTGACGCCGCGCCGCCCGTCGCCAAACTTCCGGACCGCAGACATGAGCCGGCCACGCCTGACCACGGACACGGACTATTGCGCGGCGCTGGTGCGCGATCTCGATCGCGACCGCTATGTCGCCGATCTGTTCGCTCCGGCTGGGCGGCGCGGAGCGCTGTTCGCGCTACACGCCTTTAATGTCGAGGTGTCGCGGGTGCGCGAGGCGATCACCAATCCGCTGGCCGGCGAGGTGCGGCTGCACTGGTGGCGCGAATCTCTGGCCGGCGGCGCGCGCGGCGATGTGCAGGCCAATCCGGTGGCGGCAGCGCTGCTGGAGGCCATCGACACCCACTGCCTGCCGCGCGCGAGCCTGGAAGCGCTGCTGGAAGCCCGGCAGTTCGATCTCTATGACGACCCGATGCCGACGGTGAACGATCTCGAAGGCTATGCCGGCGAAACCTCCTCGGCGCTGATCCGCCTCGCCACGCTGGTACTGGCGCCGAAGGCCGGCACGGCCTCGGCGGAGGCGGCGGGCCATGCCGGGGTGGCCTATGCGGTCACGGGGCTGCTGCGGGCCTTTCCCGTCCATGCCCGGCGCGGCCAATGCTATCTGCCGCTCGATCTGCTCACCGCGCATAAGCTGACGCGCGAGGACGCGGTTTCGGGGAAGGCAGGCCCGGCGCTGTTGGAGGTGTTGGCCGTGCTGCGGGCACTGGCCCGCCGGCATTACGGTGCGGCAATGACGGCGCTGGCAGGTGTCGACCCGGCCGAATTGCCGGCCTTCCTGCCGCTGATGCTGGTGCCGGGCGATCTCGAAGCCATGGAGCGGCCGCACGACCCGTTCACGTCCGTCCCCGCGGCACCCGCGCTCGCGCGCCTGTGGCGACTCTGGCGCGGGGCGGCGGTGCTCAGAAAGGCCGTGAAGGCCCGCTGAGGCGCCGGGTCAGCCGGCGCGGTCCTTGGCGATCCGGTCGAAGGCCTGGAGGCGGGCGACAAGAGCCTCGAACTGGTTCAGCGGCACCATGTTGGGGCCGTCGGACGGGGCCTTGTCGGGATCGGGATGTGTCTCGATGAACACGCCGGCGACGCCGACCGCCACCGCCGCACGCGCCAGCACCGGCACGAATTCGCGCTGGCCGCCGGAGGAGGTGCCCTGTCCGCCGGGCTGCTGCACCGAATGGGTGGCGTCGAAGATGACCGGCGCGCCTGTCGTCTCGGCCATGATGGGGAGCGCCCGCATGTCGGTGACGAGGGTGTTGTAGCCGAAGGAAACGCCCCGTTCCGTCACCAGTACGTTCGGATTGCCGCCCTCGATCAGCTTGGCGACGACGTTCTTCATGTCCCAGGGGGCGAGGAACTGCCCCTTCTTCACATTGACGACCCGCCCCGTGGTGGCGGCGGCGATGAGCAGGTCGGTCTGGCGGCAGAGGAAGGCGGGAATCTGCAGGACGTCGACCACCTCGCCGACCGGCGCGCACTGGTCGTTCTCATGCACATCGGTCAGCACCGGCATGCCGTAGCGCTCGCGAATCTCGGCGAAGACCGGCAGTGCGGCGGAAAGGCCCATGCCGCGCGCGCCCTTGATCGAGGTGCGATTCGCCTTGTCGAACGAGGCCTTGAACACCACGCCAACATTGAGCCGGGTGGCGATCTCCTTGATCGCGGCGGCGCATTCCAGCGCGTGGTTGCGGCTTTCCATCTGGCAGGGGCCGGCGATCAGCGCCAGCGGCAGGTCATTGCCGAAGCGCACATTGCCGATGGAAACCACGGAATTGGCGCCTGAGCCGCTCATGAGATGTTCCTCGGGTAGGGCGCTGGGGTCAGACGACGCCGGCGCGCAGGATGTCGTGAATGTGGAGGATGCCGACCGGCTTGCCGTCCGCCACCGCGAAGACGACGGTGATCGGGATCGGGCGCCGGTTCATCAGCCCCAGCGCGGCGCTGGCGAGTTCCAGCGGATCGACCACGAAGGGCGAGGAGGTCATCACCTTCTCCACCGGCGTCACCAGAAGCTCGCCGCTCATATGGCGGCGCAGGTCGCCATCGGTGACGATGCCAGTAAGCCGGCCGGAACCGTCGACGACACCGCAGCAGCCGAAGCGCTTGCCGGTGATTTCGATCAGAACCTCGCTCATCGGCGTGCCGAGCCGCACCAGCGGCATTTCCGCCTCCTGGTGCATGATGTCGACCACTTTCAGCAGGCGCGCGCCGAGCTTGCCGCCGGGGTGGAACACGCGGAAATCGGAGGCCGAGAAGCCTCGGCGCTCCAGCAGCGCCACCGCCAGTGCGTCGCCAATGGCGAGCTGCATCAGGGTGGAGGTGGTGGGGGCGAGCCCGTTCGGGCAGGCCTCCTCGACGCGCGGCAGCACCAGCGCCACATTGGCGGCGCGGCCCAGCGTGCTCTCGGCGCTGGAGGTGATGGCGACCAGCGGCACGGCGAAGCGGCGCGCATAGTGCACGATATCACCGAGCTCGGCGGTCTCGCCCGACCAGGAGATGGCCAGCAGCACGTCGTCCGGCGTCACCATGCCGAGGTCGCCATGGCTGGCCTCGGCGGCGTGCAGGAACAGGGCCGGCGTACCTGTGGAGGCGAGGGTGGCGGCGAGCTTTCGTCCGATATGGCCGCTCTTGCCCATGCCGGTCACGATGACGCGGCCGCGCGCGCCCTCGATGAGCCCGATGGCGGCTTCCACCGCGTCGCCGAGTTCAACTTCGATCGCGGCGCAGAGCGCGGCCAGGCCCTTGGCCTCGATCGCCAGGGTGCGCAGCACCCGCTCGCGCAGTCGGTCGTCCCGCTGGGGCGCGGCTACGGCGGAGTTTGTCTGAGGCTGGGCGGTGCCCAAGGTGATGCTCCCTTGCTCATGGCTGCCGGGGCGCATTGCGCCCGGCCGCCCTTCAGCGCCACGCAGCGCGTCAATAAGCGCCAAACGCCCGCGATGCAATGGAGGAGCCCGCCGAGGACGAGCGGCCGATGCACGGAACCGCCGATACCAGCTGCACGTTGGGTGGCGCGGATGGCCGCGACCAGAGGGCAGAATGATGGATATGGGGCGCGGCATGGCCAGCGGCACAGGGGTCTCCGCAGGATCGACGGTCATTGAGAAGCGCAGTGAGTGGCTGTGGCGACGGCTCTCACAGGTCGCCATGGTCGCGATCGCCGTGGTGGTGGTCGGGGCGGCCCTGGTCGCCGCGCGCCCGGTGCTGGTTCCCATCGTTGCCGCCGTCATCATCGGCAGCGTGATCGGCCCGGCGATCGAGGGTCTGTCGCGCCGGGGCGTGCCGACCTGGCTCGGCTCACTGCTCATGGTCGTCGGCGTTGCCGCGCTTATCTATGGTCTCGCGGCGGCGATGGCCGCGCCGCTCGCCGACTGGACGGCGCGGGCGCCGGAGATCGGCGACACGCTGCGCGAGCGATTCGCCTCGCTGAAGCCGGCGATGCAGACCTTCGCCTCGGTATTCGAATCGATCCAGTCGATCGGCCGGGTGGCCGAGCCGCCCATGGTGGTGGAGGTGGCCGATTCGCAGATGCTGGGCAGCGTGGTGGCGCTGGTGACGCCGGTAATCGGCCAGCTCATCCTCTTTCTCGGCTCGCTGCTGTTTTTTCTCGCCGGCCGGGTGCAGATCAAGCGCCGGGTTGTGCAGGTGATGACGCCGCGCAAGACGCGGCTGGCGGCGCTGCGGGTTTTTCGCGAGATCGAGGAAAGGCTGGGCGCTTATCTGATGACGGCGACCTTCATCAATATCGGCCTCGGCCTCGCCACCGTGCTGATGACCTGGGCGCTCGGCCTGCCCAATCCCCTGCTCTGGGGCGTGCTGGCGGGCGTGCTCAACTACGTGCCCTATGTAGGCCCGGCGATCACGACCCTGATTCTGGCCATGGCCGGCATCGTCTCCTTTCCCGGCCTGCTTCCGGGCCTGCTGCCGGCGGCGGCGTTTCTGGTCATCACCAGCATCGAGGGGCAGTTTCTGACGCCGCTGATCATCGGGCGGCGGGTGTCGCTCAATCCGTTTGCGGTGTTCCTGTCCATGGCCCTGTGGACCTGGCTATGGGGGCCGGCGGGAACCTTCCTGTCGGTTCCGTTGCTCATTGCCGCCATGGCGCTTGGCGACAGCCTTCTGACGAAAAGCCGGCCGCAGCTGCCGGGGTGAGACTATTCACAGGCTGTTCACCGGCCGGACGCTGCTGCGCTTGACACCTGCGGGAGCGTGCCTTAACACCCGGCCCACTCGCTGCGGGGCCCGGTGCTTCCGACCCGCGCAGGGGGGTGTAGCTCAGTTGGTTAGAGCGCCGGCCTGTCACGCCGGAGGTCGCGGGTTCGAGCCCCGTCACTCCCGCCATCCCTTGCGATGGGCCTGCCGGACGAGAACATTTTTCCCGGCTCACCCGCGTTTCACCTTTTTTGCAAGTCAGTCCGTCGCTGAACCCGCCTTCGTTTGCGGAGCCTGACGCGCGCAGCTGTGTTTCGACGCCGCCCCGGCTTTTACGCACGGCGTTCGGCTGATAGATTCGACGCTAGGCGTTGCGAGCGAGGTAGGGCGCATGAAGAGAGCATTCCCGTCGGCCAGCCTTCTGGCCTCCGTGCTGCTGTTGGCGGGCGCTGGGGTGCCCGCGGTCGCCCAGGACGCAATGACCCCGCCGCCGGGGCAAGCCTCCCCCAGCCCCTTCATCAACAATCTCGGCCCCGATGCGCCGCAGCCGCAGACCGGCGAGCTGGTGCCGCTGCCCGGCCCGCCGCCGGAGGGCAAGGAGGCGGAGATCAAGCTGCCCGATTGCGCGCCGCCCAATTGCGGCACGCCGCAGATCATGGAATAGCGCCGGCATCGCCGACGCCCTGTCCGATGCGCCCGGCTAGGGCAGGGGACACCTGACCGCAGGCGCTCCTGCGCGAGTCGCACATGCGCGCGGCCCGAGGTTCCGCTGATCGGCAAGCCCGACCCGGCCGGGCATCGGGCGCGCTCCCGGCGCCCGCTGATTCCCCGCTGTCCTGTCTCCCGCAGCCCATTCTTTGGCGGGAAGGCCCCGCTCCCGGCCGGCGGGAAGCCCCGGGTGGCGAGCCGGGGCCGCGTCTTTGACAAAAAAACACAGCATCGGGCGGCGATTGATGGTGTGACAATGACATGACCGCTCGTGTAGCGTGGTAGCCACGTAATGGAGTATGTGCCGATCCGCAGGGTTCAACCGGATCGCATCGCTCTCCAAGATCTGATGGTGATTCAACGAGGCGGCCATGGACACGATCATCGACTTCCTGAACACCATCTTCTGGGGATACGTGCTGATTTACGGCCTGCTGGCGGTGGGAATCTATTTCACCGTCCGGCTGAAATTCCTGCAGATCATCCACTTTCCCGAGATGATCCGTTCTGTGCTGGGGTCGAGCGAGACCGACCATGCCGGCATCACGCCGTTCCAGGCGCTCTGCACCAGCCTCGCCTCGCGTGTCGGCACCGGCAACATCGCCGGCGTGGCGGTCGCGCTTTATCTGGGCGGGCCGGGGGCGATCTTCTGGATGTGGGTGGTCGCCTCGCTCGGCATGGCCACCGCCTTTGCGGAAAGCACGCTGGCCCAGCTCTACAAGATCAAGGACGAGGACGGCCATTATCGCGGCGGCCCCGCCTTCTACATGGCCAAGGGACTCAAGGCGCCGTGGGCCGGGTCGATCTTCTCGGTGTGCCTGATCCTTTCCTTCGGCCTCATCTTCAATGCGGTGCAGGCCAATTCGATCGCGGACGCGATGGAAGGCGCCTTTGGCGCGCCCAAGCTCGCGACCGGGCTGGCCATCGCGGTTCTCACCGGCATCATCATCTTCGGCGGCATCGCCGCTATCGCCCGGGTGGCCGAGATCGTCGTGCCCTTCATGGCGGCGGGCTATCTCGGCATGGCGCTCTTCGCCGTGGCGATGAACATCAGCGAAGTGCCCTCGATGTTCTCGCTGATCATCGCCAGCGCCTTCGGCTTCGCGCCGGCGGCCGGCGGCGTTGCCGGCTCGGTCGCGGCGGCCATGCTCAACGGGGTGAAGCGCGGGCTGTTCTCCAACGAGGCCGGCATGGGCTCGGCGCCGAACATCGCCGCCGCCGCCACGCCCGATCCGCATCATCCGGTGAGCCAGGGCTTCGTGCAGGCGCTGGGCGTGTTCATCGACACGATCCTCATCTGCACCGCGACCGCGTTCCTGATCCTGCTGTCCGGCCTGCTGGAGCCGGGTTCCGGCCTTACCGGCACCCAATTGACCCAGGCGGCGATGACGCACCATATCGGCTGGGCGGGCACCTATTTTGTCGCCATCGCGATCTTCTTCTTCGCCTTCACCTCGATCATCGGCAACTACTCCTATGCCGAGGGTGCGCTGGTCTATCTCGGCATTGGCAGCCATGCCGGGCTGGCGGTGCTGCGGCTGGCGGTCATGGTGATGGTGGTGTGGGGGGCGCACGAATCGGTGGCGACGGTGTTCAACGCCGCCGACGCCTCAATGGGGCTGATGGCGACGGTCAACCTCATCGCCATCGTGATGCTCTCAGGGCTCGTGTCGCGGCTGACGCGCGACTATCTGCAGCAGCGGCGGGCCGGCAAGAAGCCGCGCTTCACCGCCTCCTCCATGCCCGAACTCGCCGGCCAGATCGACGCCGACATCTGGAACCGGCCCTGAGCCGAGGGTGCCTGACGCAGTGGCTTCCGCCGACGGCAGGCGCTCCCGATTCTCACGGTGGGCGAATTGTCCCACCTGCGCCAGCGCTGCCGGCGAAGACAGGCCGGCCGGTCGTCTCCCACCCCGGCGTGACGCGCCCGGCGCAGGTCCGGCGCGCTGACGCCGGCACTGCCTCGGCGCCCGCGTGTACCAAGCTCGCGAAGGCGTCCGGGCCGTCCGGCCCGTCGTATCCACGATACCCTTCACGTAACCCCGCCGATTGAGCGGCAAATTCTGTTGTTTGGCCAGATTTTACGGGCGTTTTCGGGGGGATGCGCCGGCGCGGGGTGGCGGCCTGCGCAAGGTGTGAATTCTGTATACCAGACCTGCGCGATTGCCGGCGGATGCCCTTGCCTCGGTTCGGGCGGTGCGATAAGCCTGCCGCGTGCTTTGAATATTTCGCAACTGCGATTGCACGACAGATGACCTATCCTGGCCCGGGAGGATCCCATCCATGAGCAGCCTGCTTCAGGATTATCTGCCCGTCGTGATCTTTATCGGCGTGTCGGCATTCATCGGCATCGCCCTTCTGGTTGCGCCGTTTCTTGTCGCCTTCAGCCGGCCCGATCCGGAGAAGATGTCGGCTTATGAATGTGGCTTCAATGCGTTCGACGATGCGCGCATGAAGTTCGACGTCCGGTTCTATCTGGTCGCCATCTTGTTCATCATCTTCGATCTGGAAGTCGCCTTCCTGTTTCCCTGGGCGATCACATTCGGGGAGCTCGGCAATTTCGGCTTCTGGTCCATGATGGTGTTCCTGTTCGTACTCACCATCGGTTTTGTCTACGAGTGGAAGAAGGGAGCGCTCGAATGGGATTGAGCGCGCATAGCCCTCTCGTCGCCCCGGCGGCCAAGGGTATCATCGACCCCAATACCGGCCGTCCGATCGGCGCCACCGACCCGTTCTTCGTCGAGGTGAATGCCGAGCTCGCCGACAAGGGCTTCCTCGTTACCGCGACGGATGACCTCATCAACTGGGCCCGCACCGGCTCGCTGATGTGGATGACCTTCGGCCTCGCCTGCTGCGCGGTCGAGATGATGCAGACCTCGATGCCGCGCTACGATGTGGAGCGGTTCGGCTTCGCGCCGCGCGCCTCTCCGCGCCAGTCCGACGTCATGATCGTCGCCGGCACGCTGACCAACAAGATGGCGCCGGCGCTGCGCAAGGTCTACGACCAGATGCCGGAGCCGCGCTACGTCATCTCCATGGGCTCCTGCGCCAATGGCGGCGGCTACTACCATTATTCCTATTCGGTCGTGCGCGGCTGTGACCGCATCGTGCCGGTGGACATCTACATTCCCGGCTGCCCGCCGACCGCAGAGGCCCTGCTGTACGGGGTGCTGCTGCTGCAGAAGAAGATCCGCCGCACCGGGACGATCGAGCGCTGAGGGTTCGAGGCGATATGGACGAGACGCTGAAAGAGCTGGGCGCGCATGTGAAGGAATCGCTTCCCGACGCGGTCGAGGAAGTGATTATGTCCTATGGCGAGCTGACGCTGGTGGCGTCGGCGGCCGAGGTCATCAAGGTGCTGACCTTCCTGCGCGACGACCCGTCCTGCCGCTTTGTGAGCTTCATCGACATTTGCGGCGTCGACTGGCCGCAGCGCGAGAAGCGCTTCGACGTGGTCTACCACCTGCTGTCGCCGACGCTGAACGCCCGCATCCGCATCAAGGTCGAGACCGACGAGACGACACCGGTCGCCTCGGCCACCTCCGTGTTCGCCGGCGCCTTCTGGTTCGAGCGCGAGGCGTTCGACATGTACGGCATCCTGTTCTCCGGACATCCCGAACTCCGCCGCATCCTCACCGATTACGGCTTTGACGGCTATCCGCTGCGCAAGGACTTCCCGACCACCGGCCTTGTCGAGGTTCGCTATGACGACGAACGCAAGCGCGTGGTCTACGAGCCGGTGAAGCTGGCGCAGGAATTCCGCAGCTTCGACTTTCTCTCGCCATGGGAGGGGCCGGACTACGTGCTCCCCGGCGACGAGAAGGCAACCACCCCGAAGGCGGGCTGAGGTGAGGTCCGAGCGATGAACGCACCCGGCAAGATCGACCCCAACGTCCGCAACTTCCAGATCAATTTCGGCCCGCAGCATCCGGCGGCGCACGGCGTGCTGCGCCTTATCCTGGAACTCGACGGCGAAATCGTCGAGCGCGTCGACCCGCATATCGGCCTGCTGCATCGCGGCACCGAGAAGCTGATCGAGGCCAAGACCTATCTGCAGGCGGTGCCCTATTTCGACCGGCTCGACTATGTCGCGCCGATGAATCAGGAGCACGCCTTCTGCCTGGCGATCGAGCGCATGCTCGACATCACCGTGCCCAAGCGCGGCCAGCTGATCCGGGTGCTCTATTCCGAGATCGGCCGCATCCTCTCCCACATGCTGAACGTGACCACGCAGGCGCTCGACGTCGGCGCGCTCACCCCGCCGCTGTGGGGCTTCGAGGAACGCGAAAAGCTGATGATGTTCTATGAGCGAGCCTCCGGCTCGCGCATGCACGCGGCCTATTTCCGGCCCGGCGGCGTCCATCAGGACCTGCCGCGCGCGCTGGTCGAGGACATTCTCGCCTGGACGCACACCTTCCCCGGCTTCATGGACGATCTGGAAGGCCTGCTCACCGACAACCGCATCTTCAAGCAGCGCAATGTCGATATCGGCATCGTCAGCCTGGAAGACGCCTGGGCGTGGGGCTTCTCGGGAGTGATGGTGCGCGGCTCGGGCGCGGCGTGGGACCTGCGCAAGTCGCAGCCCTATGAGTGCTATGACGAGCTGGAATTCGACATTCCGATCGGCAAGAACTGCGACAATTACGACCGCTACTGCATCCGCATGGAAGAGATGCGGCAGTCGGCGCAGATCATGCGCCAGTGCTGCGAGCGGCTGCTGAAGGAAGCGGGCCCGGTCTCTGCGGTCGACAACAAGATCGTGCCGCCCAAGCGCGGCGAGATGAAGCGCTCGATGGAAGCGCTTATCCATCATTTCAAGCTCTACACGGAAGGCTTCCACGTTCCCGCCGGCGAGGTCTACGCCGCCGTGGAGGCCCCCAAGGGTGAGTTCGGCGTCTATCTCGTCGCCGACGGCACCAACAAGCCCTATCGCTGCAAGATCCGCGCACCCGGCTTCGCGCATCTTCAGGCGATGGATTTCCTGTGCCGCGGCTACATGCTCGCGGACATTTCGGCGATCCTCGGATCGCTGGATATCGTGTTCGGTGAAGTGGACCGCTGATCCCTCGGGGACGCGGTTCGATCGGAAGGGTACGGCATGTCTGTCCGTAGGCTTGCTCCAAAAGAGGTTCAGCCCGAGAGCTTCGCGTTCACGGTGGAGAATCTCGCTTGGGCCGAGAAGACCATCGCGAAGTTTCCGCCCGGCCGGCAGGCCAGCGCGGTGATTCCGCTGCTCATGCGCGCGCAGGAGCAGGCGGGCGGCTGGGTCTCGGAACCGGCGATGCGCTATGTCGGCGAGATGCTCGGCATGGCGCCGATCCGCGTCTACGAGGTCGCCACCTTCTACACCCAGTTCCAGCTCCAGCCGGTCGGCAAGCGCGCCCATATCCAGGTGTGCGGCACCACGCCCTGCATGCTGCGCGGGGCGGGCGATCTGATCAAGGTGTGCAAGAGCCGGATCCATGAGGAGCCGTTCCACCTTTCCGCCAGCGGCGATCTGTCGTGGGAAGAGGTGGAATGCGCTGGCACCTGCGTGAACGCGCCGATGATCCAGGTGTGGAAGGACGTCTATGAGGACCTGACGCCGGCGGATCTGGAGAAGATCCTCGACGCGTTCGAGCGCGGCGAACACCCCGCTCCCGGTCCGCAGAACGGCCGCCACACCTCCGCGCCCGTCACCGGGCTGCGGGTGCTGACGGCACCGGAACTGTTCGACGGCTCGATGGTCGGGCAGGGCGCCGGGCTGGCGCTCGCCCGCGAGGCGCTCGCCGCCAAGGCCAAGGGCGAAGCGGCTCCCGATGCGCCGCCGCCGGCCGCTGCGGCCGCCGCGCCGCCGCCCCCGCCCAAGAGCGACCCGGCTCCCGCCACTGCCCCCGCCGCCAAGGCGGTTGTGGCGGCTGGCGAGGCCGACAAGGAGAAGCCGAAGAAGCCCGTCGCCCCGCCGCCCGGCAAGGCGACGGACCCTAAGGCGGAATGAGGAGCGAACCATGCTTGCCGACAAGGATCGCATCTTCACCAATATCTACGGCCACCATGACTGGGGGCTGCAGGGCGCGCTGAAGCGCGGCTCGTGGGACGGCACCAAGCTGTTCCTCGATGCCGGCCGGGATTTCATCATCGAGCATATGAAGGCCTCGGGCCTGCGCGGGCGCGGTGGCGCCGGCTTCCCGACCGGCCTCAAATGGTCGTTCATGCCCAAGAACAACGATGGGCGCCCGCACTACCTCGTCGTCAATGCCGACGAATCCGAGCCTGGCACCTGTAAGGATCGCGAGATCCTGCGCCACGACCCGCACCATCTGGTCGAGGGCTGCCTGATCGCCGGCTTCGCCATGGGCGCGCACACGGCCTACATCTATGTGCGCGGCGAGTTCATCCAGGAGCGCGAGCACCTCCAGGCGGCGGTCGACCAGGCCTATGAGGCCCGGCTGATCGGCAAGAACAACGTGCATGGCTGGGACATGGACATCTATGTCCACCATGGCGCCGGCGCCTATATCTGCGGCGAGGAAACCGCGCTGCTGGAAAGCCTGGAGGGCAAGAAGGGCCAGCCCCGGCTGAAGCCGCCTTTCCCGGCCAATGTCGGCCTCTATGGCTGCCCGACGACGGTGAACAACGTCGAATCCATCGCCGTCGCCCCCACCATCCTGCGGCGCGGGGCGGCGTGGTTCTCCTCCATCGGACGCGCGAACAATGTCGGCACCAAGCTGTTCGGCATCTCCGGCCATGTGAACACGCCCTGCATCGTCGAAGAGGCGATGAGCATCCCGTTCAAGGAACTGATCGACAAGCATGGCGGCGGCGTGCGCGGCGGCTGGGACAACCTGCTTGCCATCATCCCCGGCGGCGCCTCCTGCCCGATCATCCCGGCCGACCAGTGCGCCGACCTGATCATGGATTTTGACGGCTGCCGGGCGGTGAAGTCGAGCTTCGGCACGGCTGGCGTGCTGGTCATGGACAAGTCCACCGACGTGGTTAAGGCCATCGCCCGCATCTCCTATTTCTTCCGGCATGAGAGCTGCGGCCAGTGCACGCCCTGCCGCGAGGGCACGGGCTGGATGTGGCGCGTGCTCGACCGCATGGTCGAGGGCCGGGCCCAGAAGCGCGAGATCGACCTGCTGCTGCAGGTCACGACCCAGGTCGAGGGCCACACCATCTGTGCGCTCGGCGACGCGGCGGCGTGGCCGGTGCAGGGCCTGATCCGGCATTTCCGTCCGGAGATCGAAAGGCGGATCGACCAGTATTCGGCGAACCCGCATTCCGACCCGGTGCCGGTGGCGGCGGAGTGATGGCGATGGAGCTTCGCAAAACTGTCGAACTGATTGATGCGAACGATGTCAATCTCTCCGGGTCGGTGTTTGTCGACGTCAATCTTTCGGGCTCGCGCTTCGATGACGTGAACATGTCGGGCTGGTCGGTGAAGAACGTCAATTTTTCGGGGCTCATGTTGGAGTGCGCGAACGTGTCCGGCGCACGCATTACGCATGCCGACCTGGTCGGCGTTTCGATTGCAGATTGTCGGCTCGACGGCATGCGGATCGATGGGGTTCTCGTGACGGACATGCTGGCGGCGTATCGCGCAGCGAACGGGGCGAACTGATGGCCAAGATCATCGTCGACGACATCGAGCTGGATGTTCCGCCGGAGTTCACGCTGCTCCAGGCCTGCGAGGCGGCGGGCGCGGAAATCCCGCGCTTCTGCTTCCATGAGCGGCTGTCCATCGCCGGCAATTGCCGCATGTGCCTCGTCGAGGTGAAGGGCGGTCCCCCCAAGCCCACCGCCAGCTGCGCGATGAATGTGCGCGACCTGCGCCCCGGCCCGAATGGCGAGCCGCCTGTCGTGCTCACCAAGAGCCCGATGGTGAAGAAGGCGCGCGAAGGGGTGATGGAGTTCCTGCTCATCAACC
The DNA here is from genome assembly GCF_030813595.1 of Ancylobacter vacuolatus. Lineage (GTDB taxonomy): Bacteria > Pseudomonadota > Alphaproteobacteria > Rhizobiales > Xanthobacteraceae > Ancylobacter > Ancylobacter vacuolatus. The sequence goes on from NZ_JAUSUH010000001.1 coordinate 142,948, forward strand.
ACCCGCTCGACTGCCCGATCTGCGACCAGGGCGGCGAATGCGACCTTCAGGATCAGGCCATGGCCTATGGCGTGGACACGTCCCGCTATGCCGAGAACAAGCGCGCGGTCGAAGACAAGTATATCGGCCCGCTGATCAAGACCTCGATGACGCGGTGCATCCAGTGCACCCGCTGCGTGCGATTCACCACCGAGGTGGCGGGCGTGGCCGAGCTCGGCGCCATCGGGCGCGGCGAGGATATGGAGATCACCACCTATCTTGAGGCGGCGCTCTCCTCCGAGCTGCAGGGCAATGTCGCCGATCTCTGCCCGGTCGGCGCGCTGACCCAGCGTCCCTATGCCTATCACGCCCGCCCCTGGGAGCTGTCGAAGACCGAATCCATCGACGTGATGGATGCGGTCGGTTCCAATATCCGCGTCGACACGCGCGGCCGCGAGGTCATGCGCGTCCTGCCGCGCCTCAATGAAGACGTGAACGAGGAGTGGATCTCCGACAAGACCCGCTACATCTGGGACGGTCTGAAGACCCAGCGCCTCGACCGCCCCTATGTGCGCGTCGGCGGCAAGCTGCAGCAGGCGAGCTGGCCGCAGGCCTTCGCCGCCATCGCCGAGAAGGTGAAGGGCGTGCCCGGCACCCGCATTGGCGGGCTCATCGGCGACCTCGCCTCGGTGGAAGAGGCGTTCGCGCTGAAGGCGCTGCTCAGCGCGCTCGGCTCGGCCAACATCGATTGCCGGCAGGACGGGGCGAAGCTCGACCCCGCGCTCGGTCGCGCCAGCTATCTGTTCAACGCCACCATTGCCGGCATCGAGCAGGCGGATGCGCTGCTGATCATCGGCTCCAACCCGCGCCTTGAAGCGAGCGTGCTCAATGCCCGCATCCGCAAGCGCTGGCTGCAGGGAGGCTTCCCGATCGGCCTGATCGGCGAGGCGGTCGACCTGACCTACCCCTATGACTATCTCGGCGCCGGTTCCGACACGCTGGCCGACCTGCTCGCCAGTGGCAGCTTCGCCGAAACGCTGAAGGGCGCCAAGCGGCCGCTGATCCTGATCGGGCAGGGCGCTCTCGCCCGTCCCGACGGCGCGGCGGTTCTGGCGCTGGCGGCCCGCGTGGCGGACGCCGTCGGTGCCGTGGTGGAAGGCTGGAACGGCTTCTCCGTGCTGCACACGGCCGCTTCCCGCGTCGGCTCGCTCGATATCGGCGCGGTGCCGGGCGAGGGCGGGCTTGACGCGGTGGCGATGACCAATGCCGGCGGAGCCGACGTGCTGTTCGCGCTCGGCGCCGACGAGATCGACATCGCCCCTGGCGCCTTCGTGGTCTATCTCGGCACCCATGGCGATCGCGGTGCTCATCGCGCCGACGTGATCCTGCCGGGCGCCGCCTATACCGAGAAGTCGGGCACCTATGTGAACACGGAAGGGCGGGCGCAGATCGCCAACCGCGCCGCCTTCCCGCCTGGCGAGGCGCGCGAGGACTGGGCGGTGCTGCGCGCGCTGTCCGATGTCGTCGGCCATCGCCTGCCCTTCGACAGCCTGGCGCAGCTGCGCGCGGCGCTCTATGCGGCGCACCCGCATCTGGCCCGGCTCGATCATGTGGCGCCGGCGGACCCGGCGGCCGTGGCCGCGCTGGCCGCGTCCGGTGGCTCGCCGGCGAGCGGGCCGTTCCGCGGCGTCGTTACCGATTTCTATCTCACCAATCCGATCGCACGCGCCTCCGCCGTGATGGCTGAATGCTCCGCGCTCGCGTCCAGCCGCCACGCGGCGGCGGCCGAGTGAGGGGAGGGAGCACATGACCGAAACAAGCTGGTTCGACACGCTGATACAGGTGCTCATCATCGTCGCCCAGAGCCTCGCGCTGCTGGTTGGCCTGCTGATCATCGTCGCCTATGTGCTGCTGGCCGACCGCAAGATCTGGGCGGCGGTGCAGCTGCGGCGCGGCCCCAACGTGGTCGGGCCGTTCGGCCTGTTCCAGTCCTTCGCCGACCTGCTCAAATTCGTGCTGAAAGAGCCGGTGATCCCGGACGGCGCCAATAAGGGCGTGTTTCTGCTGGCGCCCTTCGTCACCTGCCTGCTGGCGCTGGCCGCTTGGGCGGTGGTGCCGATCGACGCTGGCTGGGTGGTGGCCGACATCAATGTCGGCGTGCTCTACATCTTCGCCATTTCTTCGCTCGGCGTGTACGGCACCATCATGGCCGGCTGGGCGTCGAACTCGAAGTACCCCTTCCTGTCGGCGCTGCGCGCGGCAGCGCAGATGGTGTCCTACGAGGTTTCGATCGGCTTCGTCATCGTCACCGTGCTGCTCTGCGCCGGCTCGCTGAACCTGACCGCCATCGTCGAGGCGCAGAACACGCAATGGGGCATTCTCGGCTGGTACTGGCTGCCGCTGTTCCCGATGTTCGTGATCTTCTTCATCTCGGCGCTGGCCGAGACCAACCGCCCACCCTTCGATCTGGGCGAAGCGGAATCGGAGCTGGTCGCCGGCTTCATGGTGGAGTACGGCTCCACCCCGTACATGATGTTCATGCTCGGCGAGTATGTGGCGATCATGACCATGTGCGCGCTGACCACCATCCTGTTCATGGGCGGCTGGCTGCCGCCGGTGCCGGTGGCGCCGTTCACCTGGGTGCCGGGCATCATCTGGTTCCTGCTCAAGGTGCTGCTGGTGTTCTTCATGTTCGCCATGGTGAAGGCGATGGTTCCGCGCTACCGCTACGACCAGCTCATGCGCCTCGGCTGGAAGGTGTTCCTGCCGATCTCGCTGGCGATGGTGGTGATCGTGGCCTCCGTGCTCCACTTCAGCGGCCTGTCGGCGGCGGGGGGATGAGATGGATGAGGGCACGCTCCAGGCCCTGATGGAAGCGTCCGCCGTCGGTTGGGCGGGGGCGGCTGCGGGTGCGATTTTCGGCGCACTCGAATGGTTCATTCTGCCGGGGGTCGTCGAAACGTCGATCCGTGGTTCCAAGGAGGCCCGCAAGCTGAATCCTGACCAGCTGGCGGGAGTGATTTCGTGGTGGAAGACCGTGATCCGTGTCTTTGCCGTTTCGATGCCGCTGGTGGGCTTCGGCCTTGCCGCGGCCATGGCCGATTGAGGAGAGCGACATGAGATTGGATCTGGCCGCACGCCAGCTGCTGCTCACCGAGTTCGTCTCGGCGTTCTTCCTGGCGATGCGCTATTTCTTCAAGCCGAAGGCGACGATCAACTATCCCTTCGAGAAGAACCCGGTGTCGCCGCGCTTTCGGGGCGAGCATGCGCTGCGCCGCTATCCCAACGGGGAAGAGCGCTGCATCGCCTGCAAGCTGTGCGAGGCGATCTGCCCGGCGCAGGCCATCACCATCGAGGCCGGCCCGCGCCGCAATGACGGCACCCGCCGCACCACCCGTTACGACATCGACATGGTGAAGTGCATCTATTGCGGCTTCTGCCAGGAAGCCTGCCCGGTCGATGCCATCGTCGAGGGGCCGAATTTCGAATTCGCCACCGAGACGCGCGAAGAACTGTACTACGACAAGGCCAAGCTGCTCGCGAATGGCGACCGCTGGGAGCGCGAGATCGCGCGCAACATGGCGCTGGACGCGCCGTACCGTTGAGCGCGCAGGGGGCTGGGAACGTGAAGACCGAAACGATACGGGCCGCCAAGGCCCTTCGCGCCGCGACCGCCGGGATGGCGGGCGCCGGTTTGACTGGGGGGTGCCGGGCATGAGCCTCGCCGCGCTGTTCTTCTATCTCTTCGCCGGGGTCGCCGTGGCCTCGGCCTTCATGGTCATCTCGTCGCGGAACCCGGTCCATTCGGTGCTGTTCCTGATCCTGACCTTCGTCAACGCGTCGGGCCTGTTCATCCTGATCGGCGCCGAGTACATCGCGATGCTGCTCATCGTGGTCTATGTCGGCGCGGTGGCGGTGCTGTTCCTGTTCGTGGTGATGATGCTCGACGTCGATTTCGTCGAGCTGCGCCAGGGCTTCCTGCAATATCTGCCGGTCGGCGTGCTGGTGGGGATGGTCTTCCTCGCCGAGCTGGTGCTGGTGGTCGGCTCCTGGACCTTCGGCGCGGGTGTCACCGGCGCTGTCACCTCGGCCGCGCCCGAGGTGTCGAACGCCGTGGCGATCGGCCGGGTGCTGTACACGGACTATGTCTATTTCTTCCAGGCGGCGGGCTTCATCCTGCTGGTCGCCATGATCGGTGCCATCGTGCTGACGCTCCGCCACAAGGAGAACGTCAAGCGCCAGAGCATCCCGGTCCAGAATGCGCGCACCAAGGCGATGGCGATCGACGTCGTCAAGGTGCCTTCCGGCAAGGGGCTCTGAGCCATGGCGATCGGCCTTCCGCACTATCTGACCGTCGCGGCGATCCTGTTCACGCTCGGCACGCTCGGCATCTTCCTCAACCGGAAGAACGTCATCGTCATCCTGATGTCGGTGGAGCTCATCCTGCTGGCGGTGAACATCAACCTCGTCGCCTTCTCGATTTTCCTCGGCAACATCGTCGGACAGGTCTTTGCCCTGTTCGTCCTGACGGTCGCCGCCGCCGAGGCCGCCATCGGTCTCGCCATCCTCGTGGTGTTCTACCGCAATCGCGGGTCGATCGCCGTCGAGGACATCAACACCATGAAGGGCTGAGCGGGCATTCATGTACCAGGCGATCGTATTTCTCCCCCTCGTCGGCTTCCTCATCGCCGGCCTGTTCGGCCGGCTGATCGGCGCACGCGCCTCGGAGCTGGTCACGACCGGGCTGCTCGTCATCTCCGCCTTCTTCGCGTGGATCGTGTTCTTCCAGACCGCCTTTGGCGGCCATGATGGCACTGTCGAGCTGTTCACCTGGATGGCGTCGGGCAAGCTCGACGTCACCTGGGCGATCCGCGTCGACACGCTCACCGCTGTCATGCTGATCCTCGTGACCACGGTGTCCTCACTCGTGCACCTGTACTCCATGGGGTACATGCACGAGGACCCGAGCCGGCCGCGCTTCTTCGCCTATCTCTCGCTGTTCACCTTCGCCATGCTGATGCTGGTGACCAGCGACAACCTCGTGCAGCTGTTCTTCGGCTGGGAGGGGGTGGGCCTGGCGTCCTATCTGCTGATCGGCTTCTGGTACGACAAGCCGTCGGCCTGCGCGGCGGCTATGAAGGCCTTCATCGTCAACCGCGTCGGGGATTTCGGCTTCGCGCTCGGCATCTTCGCCATCTACCTGATGACCGGCTCGGTCGCCTTCGAGCAGGTCTTCGCCGCCGCTCCCTCGCTGATGGACAAGAACATCCTGTTCCTCGGCCATGAGTGGCACGCGCCGACGGTGATCTGCCTGCTGCTGTTCATTGGCGCCATGGGCAAGTCGGCGCAGCTCGGCCTGCACACCTGGCTGCCGGACGCGATGGAAGGCCCGACCCCGGTCTCCGCCCTCATTCACGCCGCGACCATGGTGACGGCCGGCGTGTTCATGGTGGCGCGCATGTCGCCGCTGTTCGAACTGTCCCCGATCGCGCTCAACGTCGTGCTGTTCGTCGGCGCCTCCACCGCCTTCTTCGCGGCGACGATCGGCTGCGTGCAGAACGACATCAAGCGGGTGATCGCCTATTCCACCTGCTCGCAGCTCGGCTACATGTTCACCGCGCTGGGCACCGGCGCCTATTCGGTGGGCGTGTTCCACCTGCTGACGCACGGCTTCTTCAAGGCGCTGCTGTTCCTGGCGGCCGGCTCGGTCATCACCGCGATGCACCATGAGCAGGACATGCGCCACATGGGCGGCCTGTGGCGGAAGATTCCGTTCACCTACGCCACCATGCTGATCGGCGGCCTGGCGCTGACGGGCTTCCCCTTCACGTCAGGCTATTTCTCCAAGGACGCGATCATCGAGACCGCCTTTGTCAGCCACAGCCCCTTCGCCACCTATGCCTGGGTGATGACGGTGGCGGCGGCGGCGCTCACCGCCTTCTACACCTGGCGGCAGATGTTCATGACCTTCCACGGCAAGACGCGCGCGGACCACCACACCTTCGACCATGCGCATGAATCGCCGCTGACCATGCTGATCCCGCTGGGCGTGCTTTCATTCGGCGCGCTCTTCGCCGGCATGATCCTCTACCCCTATTTCGTCGGGCACGATGTGGATCACTTCTTCCGGGAGTCGATCTTCATGGCCTCGGACAACAAGATCCTCGAAGAGATGCACCACATCCCCTTCTGGGCGAAATGGGCCCCGACGGTGATGATGGCGATCGGCTTTGCCTTCGCCTACTGGATGTACATCGCCAACACCGCTGTTCCCAAGGCGCTCGCGAAGCAGAACGACGTGCTGTACCGCTTCTTGCTCAACAAGTGGTATTTCGACGAGCTCTATGACTTCCTGTTCGTCCGGCCGACCCTGTGGCTCGGCAACTTCCTGTGGAAGCAGGGCGACGTGCGGGTCATTGACGGCTACGGCCCGAACGGCGTCTCAGCCCGCGTCATCGACGTGACCAACCGCGTCGTACGCCTGCAGACCGGCTATCTCTACCACTATGCGTTCGTGATGCTGGTGGGTGTCGCAGCCTTCATCACCTGGTTCATGTTCGGGGGCGCGCACTGATGTACGACTGGCCCATTCTCTCCGTCGTCACCTTCCTGCCGCTGGTCGGCGCGCTGCTGATCGTGCTGATGATCCGCGGCGACGACGAGGTGGCCAAGCGCAACGCCCGCTGGGTGGCGCTGTGGGCGACCCTTGTCACCTTCGTCATCTCGCTGCTGCTGCTGTTCGGCTTCGACCCGTCGAATCCGGACTTCCAGTTCGTCGAGTACCAGGCCTGGCTCGGCGATGTCGCTGCCTACCGGATGGGCGTCGACGGCATTTCGCTGCCCTTCGTGCTGCTGACCACGCTCTTGATGCCGATGTGCATTCTCGCGAGCTGGGACGCGATCCAGCACCGCGTGAAGGAGTACATGATCTGCTTCCTGGTGCTCGAAACACTGATGATCGGCACCTTCTCCGTCCTCGACCTGCTGCTGTTCTACTTCTTCTTCGAAGGCGGCCTGATCCCGATGTTCCTCATCATCGGCATCTGGGGGCATGGGCGTAAGGTCTACGCCGCGTTCAAGTTCTTCCTCTACACGCTGGCCGGCTCGGTGCTGATGATGCTCGCCATCATGGCCATTTACTGGCAGGCGGGCACCACCGACATCGCCGTGCTGCTGAAGCATGATTTCCCGGAGGGCATGCAGTACTGGCTCTGGATCGCCTTCTTCGCCTCCTTCGCGGTGAAGATGCCGATGTGGCCGGTGCATACCTGGCTGCCCGACGCGCATGTCGAGGCGCCGACGGCGGGTTCGGTGATCCTGGCGGCGATCATGCTGAAGATGGGCGGCTACGGCCTGCTGCGCTTCTCGCTGCCCATGTTCCCCGACGCCTCGGCCTATTTCGCGCCCTTCGTCTTCACCCTCTCGGTGATCGCGATAATCTACACCTCTCTGGTCGCGCTGCGGCAGGAGGACATGAAGAAGCTGATCGCCTATTCCTCCATCGCCCATATGGGCTATGTGACGATGGGCATCTTCACCCTGACCCAGGAAGGCATCCAGGGGGCGGTGTTCCAGATGGTCAGCCACGGCTTCGTGTCGGGCGCGCTGTTCCTGTGTGTGGGCGTGCTCTATGACCGCATGCACACCCGCGAGATCGCGGCCTATGGCGGCCTCGTCTTCCGCATGCCGGTCTACGCCACGCTGTTCATGGTGTTCACCATGGCCAATGTCGGCCTGCCGGGCACGTCGGGCTTCATCGGCGAGTTCCTGACCCTGCTGGCCGCCTTCGGGCGCAATACCTGGGTGGCCTTCCTCGCCACAACAGGCGTCATCCTTTCCGCCGCCTATGCGCTCTGGCTCTACCGCCGGGTCGTATTCGGCGCGCTGGAGAAGGAAAGCCTGAAGAACATCCGGGACGTGAACCCGCGCGAACTGGCCACGCTCGTTCCGCTGCTGTTCCTCACCATCCTGTTCGGCGTCTGGCCGCAGCCGATCCTCGACGCCTGCAATGTCGCGGTGAACGCGATCGTCGCGCGCGCTGATGTTGCGGCCGGCGCCATCAAGGCCGCCGCGCTGGTGCTGCCTTGATCCGACACATGACCATCGCGGAGCCCGTTCAATGACCCTCACCCTCGCCGCGCTCGGCCCCGCGCTGCCCGAACTGCTGCTGGCCTTCTCCGCCCTGGCGCTGCTGATGTTCGGCGCCTTCGTCGGCCCGAAGTCGACCGATACGGTGAACGGGCTGGCGCTGGCCGCCCTGTTCGCGGCGCTGGTGCTGGTCCTGCTGGGCCCGACCGACGCCACGCTGTTCAACGGCGCGTTCCATGTCGACGCCTTCGGCCGCTTCATGAAGGTGCTGGCGCTGCTCGGCGCGGGCGGCACGCTGGCGATGTCGGTGGACTGGCTGAAGGCGGAGAAGCAGGATCGCTTCGAATACCCGATCCTGGTGCTGCTCTCCACGCTTGGCATGATGATGCTGATCTCGGCCGGCGACCTGATCGCGCTCTATATGGGCCTCGAACTGATGAGCCTGGCGCTCTATGTGATCGCGGCCAATAACCGCGATTCCGTGCGCTCCACCGAGGCCGGCCTGAAGTATTTCGTGCTCGGCGCGCTGTCCTCCGGCATGCTGCTCTACGGCGCCTCGCTGATCTACGGCTTCACCGGCTCGGTGAATTTCGCCCAGATTGCAGAGGCCGCCCGCGAGCCCTCGCTGGGGCTGATCTTCGGCATCGTCTTCATGTTCGCCGGCCTGTGCTTCAAGGTGTCGGCCGTGCCGTTCCACATGTGGACGCCGGATGTCTATGAAGGCGCCCCGGCGCCGGTGACGGCGTTCTTCGCCTCGGCGCCGAAAGTGGCGGCGATGGCGGTGTTCGTGCGCTTCGCCATGGAGGCGCTGCCCAACGTTACCCACCAGTGGCAGCAGATCATCGTCTTCGTCTCCATCGCCTCAATGGCGCTGGGCTCGTTTGGCGCCATCGGCCAGCGCAATTTCAAGCGCCTGATGGCCTATTCCTCGATCGGCCATATGGGATTCGCGCTGGTCGGCCTCGCCGCCGGCACCGAGCAGGGCGTCCAGGGCGTGCTGGTCTACATGGCCATCTATATGGCGATGACGCTCGGCACCTTCGCCTGCATCCTGTCGATGCGGCGCAAGGACGGCATGGTCGAGACCTATGACGATCTGGCCGGCCTCGCCCACACCAGCCCGGTGAAGGCATTCATGCTAGCGGTGCTGATGTTCTCGCTGGCCGGCATTCCGCCGCTGGCCGGGTTCCTGGCCAAGTACTACGTGTTCCTTGCCGCCATCGAGTCCGGGCTGTATGCGCTCGCCGTCATCGGCGTGCTCACGAGCGTGGTCGGCGCGTTCTACTATCTGCGCATCGTCAAGATCATGTATTTCGACGAGCCGGCGGCGCCCTTCGAGCCGATGCGCTCGGAGCCGCGGGTGGTGCTTGCCGTGTCCGGCACCTTCACCCTGCTGTTCTTCCTCTACCCGGCGCCGCTGATCACGGCGGCGGCTGTGGCGGCCCGGGCGCTCTTCTGAGAATGGCGCCCACGCCGGTCGCCACGCCGGTCGTCCGTTTCGATACGGTCGGTTCGACCAATGAGGCCGCGCTCGCCCGGGCGGGCGGCGGCCTGGCTCCGTGCTGGTTCGTCGCCGTGCGACAGACCGGCGGGCGCGGCCGGCGCGGCCGGCCCTGGGCCTCGGAACCCGGCAATCTCTATGCCTCGCTGCTGCTGGTGGATGCCGGCCCGGTGGCGCGCCAGCCGGAGCTGTGCTTCGTCGCCGCTCTGGCACTTTATGATGCCGTGCGCGCCGTTACCGGCATCGACCCCTTGCGCATCGGCCTGAAATGGCCGAACGACGTGATGATCGACGGTGCGAAGCTCGCCGGCATCCTGCTTGAGGGGGCCGTGCCGCCGGGTGGCCGGGCGGCGACGGTGATTGGCTTCGGGGTCAATTGCGCGCACCATCCGTCCGACACGCCCTATCCGACGACGGATCTGGCCGCATCAGGCTATCCGACCGACCCGCCCGCCCTGCTCGCCGCGCTTGACGCGGCGATGGGCGAGTGGCTTGCCGAATGGGAGCGCGGCGCGGGATTTGCCCGTATCCGCGACGCTTGGCTGCGCCGGGCGACCGGCCTTGGCAAGGCCGTGACCGCGAGGCTTGGCAGCCGCGAGGTCGAGGGAGTATTCGAGGCACTCGACTTCTCGGGTGCCATGGTGCTGCGCCGTACCGACGGCGTGCGCGAGACGATCAGCGCCGGCGACGTGTTTCCCACGTCCGCCGCGCCAGTGTGAAAGGCAGGAATGTGAGCAAGTGGCCGGAAGAACTGGTCTTCGCTCCCCTTGGAGGGGTCGGCGAGATCGGTATGAATCTCGGGCTGTATGGTCTGGGGCCACGCAACCGGCGCAAATGGCTCGCGGTCGATCTCGGCATCTCCTTCGCTCCGCCGGAAGTGCCCGGCATCGATCTGATCATGCCCGATATCGCCTTCCTCGAACGCGAGGCGGAGGCGGGCAACCTCGTCGGTCTTGTCATCACGCACGGGCACGAGGACCATATCGGGGCGCTGGTCGACCTGTGGCCGCGCCTGGGCTGTACGGTCTACACCACGCCCTTCACCCACGCGCTGGCCGAGGCGCGGCGCCTGGGCGAGCCGGGGGCGCCGAAGATCCCCTTCCACATCGTCCCCACCGGCGGGCGCACCAACATCGGCCCGTTCGATGTCGAGTTCGTACCGGTGGCGCATTCGATTCCCGACAGCCACGCCCTCGCCATCCGCACGCCGCTGGGCATGGTCGTGCATACGGGCGACTGGAAGATCGACCCGACCCCGGTGGTCGGCAACGTCACTGATCCCGTGCGCTTCTCCGCGCTGGGCGATGAGGGCGTGCGGGCGGTCATCTGCGATTCCACCAATGCCATTCGTGACGGTATTTCGCCGTCGGAAGTCGATGTGCAGAAGGTGCTCACCGAGATGATCGGTGCCGCGCCGAACCGGGTGGCGGTGACGACCTTCGCCTCCAATGTGGCGCGCATCCGCTCCATCGCCGAGGCGGCGATGAAGAACGGCCGCGAGGTCGTGCTGGTCGGGCGGGCCATGGAGCGGGTGATCGGGGTGGCGCGCGAGCAGCACATGCTTGACGGCCTGCCGCCCTTCCGGTCCGCCGACGCCTATGGCTTCCTGCCGCGGGACAAGGTGGTGGCCATCCTCACCGGCAGCCAGGGCGAGCCGCGCGCGGCGCTGGCACGCATCGCCGATGACGACCATCCCGAGATCGCGCTGTCGCCGGGCGATCACGTGATCTTCTCCTCGCGCACCATCCCCGGCAATGAGCGGCCGGTGAACCGCATCATCAATGCGCTGATCCTGCAGGGGGTGAAGGTCATCACCGACCGCGACGGGCTCGTGCACGTCTCCGGCCATCCGCGTCGCGGCGAGATGGAGCAGATGTACCAATGGCTGCGCCCGCAGGTCGCGGTGCCGGTGCATGGCGAGCCGCTGCACCTGCACGAGCATGCCGAGTTGGCCCGCCGCATGGGCGTGCGCGAGGTGATCCGCCTGGTCGATGGCGATGTGGTGCGCCTGATCAGCGCCGATCCCTCGCTCGGCGCCGAGGTGATCGAGGAGATCCATTCCGGCAAGCTCTACAAGGACGGCCAGGTGCTGGTCGGTGCCGACGACCCGGCGATTGCCGAGCGCCGGCGGCTGTCCTTCAGCGGGCTGGTCTCGGTGGCCATCGCCATGTCGTCCAAGGGCGACGTGGTGGGCGACCCGATGATCGACCTGTCCGGCCTGCCGCGCCTCGGCCTGGGCGGCACCCCGCTCGACGAGGTGGTGGAGGACGCGGTGCTGAACTGCCTTGACGGCCTGCCCAAGGGCCGCCGGCGCGATCCGGACGCCGTTGCGGAATCGGTCACGCGGGCGGTGCGTGGCCAGATCAACGCCGCCTGGGGCAAGAAGCCGCTCTGCCATGTGCTTGTCATCACGGTATGAAGACCCGGCCGGGAGCGCGCATGCGCGGCCAGTGAGAGACTGACGCGCGGCGTGCGTACTCCCTTAGTACCGCAGCTTGACGCCTCGGGATCTCTCTCCCGGGGCGGGCTGAACGGGGAGGGGACTTGCATGATCGGCCGTCTGAACCATGTCGCCATCGCCGTGCCGGACCTGGAGGCGGCGATCGCGACCTATCGCGACACGCTGGGCGGCGAGGTGTCCGGCGTCACACCGCAGGCTGAGCATGGCGTGAACACCGTGTTCGTCACCTTGCCGAACACCAAGATCGAACTGCTCGGGGCGCTGGGCGAGAACTCGCCGATCGCGAAGTTCCTTGAACGCAATCCCGAAGGCGGCATCCATCATCTGTGCTACGAGGTCGACGACATCCTCGCCGCCCGTGACCGGCTGCTGGCGGCGGGGGCGCGGGTGCTGGGCTCGGGCGAGCCGCGCCTCGGCGCGCATGGAAAGCCGGTGCTTTTCCTGCACCCGAAGGATTTTCTCGGCACGCTGGTCGAGCTGGAACAGGCGTGAGGAAGCACCATGGGCGTCGGTACCTATATCGCGATCTATTTCATTGTCTGGTGGGTGGTGATCTTCGCCGTGCTGCCCTTCGGCGTGCGCTCCCAGCATGAGGACGGCACCGTCACCGACGGCACGGAGCCGGGCGCCCCGCAGCGGCCGCTGCTTCTGCGCAAGGCGCTGGTGACCACGGTGGTGGCGGCATTCATCGTGCTGCTTTTCGCCTGGCTGGTGGAAACCGAGCGGCTGCGCCTCGACATGTTCCCCATGCCGTTCCATGTCGATGGGCTGAAATAGCCCGCTCCGCGGCGGTGTCACCGCGCCTGCGGCCCAATTTTATGGAAATCGAGGCAAAAAAAGAGGCGGGACCTAGGTCCCGCCTTCCTTGTCTGGCCGCCCGCACCTGATTCTGCGCCGTTTCGACGTCTGCCAGGGGGCTTTCTTAGCCGTCATTCCTCCCGAGACCTGGACCGATCTGCTCGCTTTGGAAGCGTTCAGCGGACCTCTTTCTAGAGGCCGGCACCATAAAGCAGAAAATACGGCCTTGTCATCCTTGCGTCGCAATAGAGCCATGGTGCATTGCAACAGAAATGGGCGCGTCACCCCGCAATCGCCCTAAACACAGGCAGTCTGCGCCGCTCCGGTGCGCGGGGCATGCTCTAGGGCTTGTCTTTTGTTGGACGATCCGGTTTCACTCCGCCATCGCCGCCGCGCTGCCGATCCCGGCCGAATCGTGAGTTTCCGCTGATGCGCCTGTCCCGCTACTTCCTTCCCATCCTCCGCGAAGTCCCGAAGGAAGCGGAAATCGTCTCGCACCGCCTCATGCTGCGCGCCGGCATGGTGCGCCAGGAGGGCGCCGGCATCTATGCGTGGCTGCCGCTGGGCAAGCGCGTGCTGGACAAGATCTGCAACGTCATCCGCGAGGAGCAGAACCGTTCCGGCGCCATCGAGATCATGATGCCGACCATCCAGTCGGCCGATCTCTGGCGCGAGAGCGGGCGCTATGACGACTATGGCAAGGAGATGCTCCGCATCAAGGACCGGCACGAGCGCGACATGCTGTTCGGCCCGACCAATGAGGAGATGCTCACCGAGATCGTCCGCGCCTATGTGAAGTCCTACAAGGATTTGCCGCTGAACCTCTACCACATCCAGTGGAAGTTCCGCGACGAGGTGCGCCCGCGCTTCGGCGTCATGCGTTCGCGCGAATTCCTGATGAAGGACGCCTATTCGATCGACCTCGATTTCGAGAACGCGGTCGTCGCCTATAACCGCATGTTCGTGGCGTATCTGCGCACCTTCGCCCGGCTGGGGTTGAAGGCGATTCCGATGGTGGCCGATACCGGCCCGATCGGCGGCAATCACAGCCATGAATTCATCATCCTCGCCTCGACCGGCGAGAGCCAGGTGTTCTGCCATTCCGACTATCTCGGCATGGACACGCCGGAAGAGGGCGTGGACTTCCAGGACCCGGCCGCGCTGCAAGACATCGTGAACCGCTGGACCAGCCTTTATGCGGCCACGGAAGAGAAGCATGACGAAGCGGCGTTCGCGGCGATTCCCGACGAGCAGCAGGTGTCGGCGCGCGGCATCGAGGTGGGTCACATCTTCTATTTCGGCACCAAATATTCCGAGCCGATGGGCGCCAAGGTGACGGGCCCCGATGGCGTGGAGACGCCCGTTCACATGGGCTCTTACGGCATCGGTCCCTCGCGTCTGGTCGCGGCCATCATCGAGGCCTCGCATGACGAAAACGGCATCATCTGGCCGGAAGCGATCGCGCCGTTCCGTGTTGGCCTCTTGAACCTCAAGGTCGGCGATGCGGCGACCGACGAGGCCTGCGAGGCGATCTATGCCGAGCTGACCGCGCGCAATGTCGACGTGCTGTACGACGACACGGCCGAGCGGCCCGGCTCGAAATTCGCTACCGCCGACCTGATCGGCCTTCCCTGGCAGATCATCGTCGGCCCCAAGGGGCTGGCGGCCGGCACGGTGGAACTCAAGCGGCGGGCGGATGGCACGCGCGAGACGCTGACCATCGCGGCGGCGCTGGAGCGGATCATCGGTTGATCTCAGGACGCGCGCGGCCAATCAGGGCCGGGCGAGGGGCGGAGCAGGCATGGCAGCCAAGAGCGCAGCGCGTCGGGTAAAGGCAGCAAAGGCACAGTCCGCGACGGCGCAGGCCGGCGAGGAGCCGACCGGTTCGAAGCCGTTCAGCGCCTTCGAGTGGATGCTGTCGCTGCGCTATCTCCGGGCCCGCCGCAAGGAGGGCTTCATCTCGGTCATCGCCGGCTTCTCCTTCCTCGGCATCATGCTCGGCGTGGCGACGCTCATCATCGTCATGGCTGTGATGAACGGCTTCCGCACCGAGCTTCTGTCCAAGATCCTCGGGCTGAACGGCCACATGCTGGTGCAGCCGATCGACGGCCCGCTCACCGATTATGACGCGGTGGCCAAGCGCATTGCCGGCGTGCCGGGCGTGACGCTGGCGGTGCCGCTCGTGGAGGGGCAGGCGCTGGCCTCCTCGGCGTTCAATGCCGGCGGCGTGCTGGTGCGCGGCCTCTCCGAGGCCAGCCTGCGGGCGCTCCCGGCCATCGGTTCCAACATCCGCGCGGGCACGCTGGAGGGCTTCGACGAGGGCTCCGGCATCGCCATCGGCAAGCGCCTTGCCGACCAGCTCTCGCTGCAGGCGGGCGACAACCTGACCCTTGTCGCGCCGCGTGGCGCGGTGACGCCGATGGGCACGACGCCGCGGATCAAGGTCTACAAGATCGCGGCGGTGTTCGAGATCGGCATGTC
Source organism: Ancylobacter vacuolatus (assembly GCF_030813595.1). Classification (GTDB taxonomy): domain Bacteria; phylum Pseudomonadota; class Alphaproteobacteria; order Rhizobiales; family Xanthobacteraceae; genus Ancylobacter; species Ancylobacter vacuolatus. The sequence continues at coordinate 158,256 of NZ_JAUSUH010000001.1, forward strand.
GGAATATGACAGCGCCTTCGTCTTCATGCCGCTGGCGGAAAGCCAAGCCTACTTCAACAAGGATGGCGACGTGACCGCCATCGAGGTCTATGTCGACAATCCCGACAATGTGGAGCGCTACCGTCCCTTGGTGCAGGCAGCGGCGGAGCGGCCGATCTACATCGTCGACTGGCGCCAGCGAAACGCCACCTTCTTCAACGCGCTGCAGGTGGAGCGGAACGTGATGTTCCTGATCCTGACGCTGATCGTGGTGGTGGCCGCCTTCAACATCGTCTCGGGCCTCAACATGCTGGTGAAGGACAAGGGCCGCGACATCGGCATCTTGCGCACCATGGGGGCGACGCGCGGGGCGATCATGCGGGTCTTCCTCGTCACCGGCGCCGCCATCGGCGTGGTAGGCACGCTGGCGGGTTTCCTGCTCGGCCTGCTGGTATGTCTCAATGTCGAGGAAATCCGCCAGTTCATCTCCTGGATCACCGCGACCGAGCTGTTCTCGCCCGAGCTGTATTATCTCAGCCGCCTGCCGGCCGAGCTGAACGCCGGCGAAACCGCGACCGTGGTTCTGATGGCGCTCATCCTCTCCCTTCTCGCTCCGCTCTACCCGTCCTGGCGCGCCGCGCGCCTTGATCCGGTGGAAGCGCTGCGCTACGAATAGGAGGGACGCCATGTCGACCTCATCCGCGACCATTCCCCCGCGCGCCGCTCTCCACCTCGAAGGCGTCGAGCGCCGCTATGTCCAGGGCGAGGGCACGCTGGAAATCCTGCGCGGCGCCGACTTCACCGTGCTGGAAGGCCAGTCAGTAGCGCTCGTGGCGCCGTCCGGCACCGGCAAGTCGACGCTTCTGCACATTGCCGGCCTGCTGGAGCACCAGGACGCCGGCGAAGTGTTCATCGGCGGCACCGCCACGGCCGGGCTGGCCGATGCCGAGCGCACCCGCATCCGCCGCACCGGGGTCGGCTTCGTCTACCAGTTCCATCATCTCCTGCCGGAGTTCTCGGCGCAGGAAAATGTGATGTTACCGCAGATGATCCGTGGCCTGTCGCGCCGCGAGGCGGGGTCGCGGGCGAAGGAGCTGCTGAGCTATCTCGGCCTCGCCAAGCGGCTTGAGCATCGTCCCGGCGAGCTTTCCGGCGGCGAGCAGCAGCGCGTCGCCATTGCCCGTGCGGTCGCCAATGCCCCGCGCGTGCTGCTGGCCGATGAGCCCACAGGCAATCTCGACCCGCACACCGCCGACCATGTCTTCCATGCCCTGTCGCAACTGGTGGAAGCCACGGGCCTCGCGGCTGTCATTGCCACCCATAATCTCGAACTCGCTTCCCGCATGCACCGCCGCGTCACGCTGCGGGAGGGCAAGGTGGTTGAACTCGCCTGAGGCGCGGGCCTGAAGGGCTGGCACGGGGCGCATGCGATTCGGTCTGGATGCCTCCAGCGCTGTTTTCGTTTCGTCAACCATGAACTGGAACGAAAAGAGAACATGGGTTGATTGCGGGGATAAGCGCGGTCATGTTCTCTCTATGTTCTGGGGAGGTCGACATGATCCGTGTTCTTGTTCAAGAAACCGCCGCTCTCGCGTCCATCGCTCTTTTCGTCGCCATGATTGGCTTGTGGGCTGGGGTCATCACCGGGGTGTGAAGCCCCGGCTTGACGCTTGAGGCCTCTGCCTGAGGCATGAGCGTCTGCGACGCTCAGCCTGAGGCATGAAGGCTAGAGCCTTCAGCCTGAGGACAGCGGGGAGGGCGCCCCCGCAAGGGTGGACGCCGCCGCCAGGGGCGCCCACCATGTCGGGCTTCGAGTCGCGGGAGGATTAGAGATGGCGCAGGCTGATGTCGGATTCGTGCATCTGCATGTCCATTCCTCCTTCTCCCTGCTGGAGGGCGCGCTCAACATCGGCAAGCTGGCCGATCTCGCCAAGAAGGACCGCCAGCCGGCGATCGCGCTGACCGACACCGGCAATCTGTTCGGCGCGCTGGAATTCTCCGAGAAGATGGCGGCCAGCGGCATCCAGCCGATTCTCGGCTGCGCCGTCGCGGTGGATTTTCCCGGCCCGGCCCCGCGCGGCCCCGCCAGCCTGGAGCGCCCGCGCATCGTCCTGCTCGCCGCCAGCGAGGAGGGCTGGAAGAACCTGATGGAGCTGGTATCTCGCTCCTTCCTCGACACCGCCTCCGACGGCGCCCCCCACATCAAGGCCGACTGGCTGGAGGGGCGCGCCTCTGGTCTCATTGCACTGACTGGCGGTCCCTTCGGTCCGATCGACCGCGCGCTGGCGGCCGGCAGCGCCGACCATGCAGAGCAACGGCTCGCCGCGCTCCGGGACCTGTTCGGCGACCGGCTTTATGTGGAAATTCAACGCCACGGGCTCGCCGAGGAGCGCCGCGTCGAGCCGGCGCTGATTGAGCTCGCCTACCGGCTCGACCTGCCTCTGGTCGCCACCAACGAGCCCTTCTTCGCCGCCCAGGATGACTATGAAGCCCATGATGCCCTGATTTGCATCGCCGAAGGCCGGCTGGTGGCGGAGGCCGACCGCCGGCAGCTGACCCCGGATCATCGTTTCCGCACCCGTGCCGAGATGGCGGCACTGTTTGCCGATCTCCCGGAAGCCCTTGCCAATACCGTAGAAATCGCCCAGCGCTGCGCCTACCGCCCGCGCACGGTCAAGCCGATCCTGCCGCGTTTCACCCTTGACCGCGACGAGGCGGAGGAGTTGCGCCTGCAGGCGGAGGAGGGGCTGCGCAACCGTCTGGCGGTCCATGGCGCCACGCCGGGCTTGAGCGAGAAGGACTATGAGGACCGGCTGGCCTTCGAGCTCAGCATCATCGAAAAGATGAAGTTTCCCGGCTACTTCCTCATCGTGTCGGACTTCATCAAATGGGCGAAGGCGCAGGGCATCCCGGTGGGGCCGGGCCGTGGCTCCGGCGCCGGCTCGCTGGTCGCCTATTCGCTCACCATCACCGATCTCGACCCGCTGCGCTTCGGCCTCCTGTTCGAACGCTTCCTGAATCCCGAGCGCGTGTCGATGCCGGACTTCGATATCGACTTCTGCCAGGAGCGTCGCGATGAGGTGATCCGCTACGTGCAGCAGCGCTATGGGCGCGACCAGGTGGCGCAGATCATCACTTTCGGCACCTTGCAGGCGCGCGGCGTGCTGCGCGATGTCGGCCGGGTGCTGGAAATGCCCTATGGCCAGGTCGACAAGCTGTGCAAGCTGGTGCCGCAGAATCCGGCCAATCCGGTGACACTGAAGCAGGCAATTACGGACGAGCCGCGCCTGCAGGGCGAGAGCGACGCCAACCCGGTGGTGAAGCGCGCCTTCGACATCGCCACCCGGCTGGAGGGCCTCAACCGCCACGCCTCGACCCACGCCGCCGGCATCGTCATCGGCGACCGGCCGCTCTCCCAGCTGGTGCCGCTCTACCGAGACCCGCGCTCGGACATGCCCGTCACCCAGTACAATATGAAATGGGTCGAGCAGGCGGGCCTGGTGAAGTTCGACTTCCTCGGCCTGAAAACCCTCACCGTCCTCCAAACAGCCGTGCGCCTCGTCGCCCAGCGCGGCATCACGCTCGACCTGTCGACGATCCCGCTGGACGACAAGAAGACCTATGACATGCTGACCCGTGGCGAGACGGTCGGCGTGTTCCAGGTGGAAAGCGCCGGCATGCGGCGCGCCCTGGTCGACATGAAGCCTGACCGGCTGGAGGACATCATCGCGCTCGTCGCCCTGTACCGTCCGGGCCCGATGGCGAATATCCCGGTCTATTGCGCGGTCAAGAACGGGCAGGAGAAGGCCGCCTATGCCCACCCGGCGCTGGAAGCCAGCCTGAAGGAGACCTACGGCGTCATCATCTACCAGGAACAGGTGATGCAGATCGCCCAGACCCTGTCGGGCTATTCGCTCGGCGAAGCCGACATGCTGCGGCGCGCCATGGGCAAGAAGATCCGCGCCGAGATGGACCAGCAGCGCGCGCGCTTCGTCGATGGTGCGGTTGAGCGCGGGGTGCCGAAGGCCAAGGCGTCGGAGATCTTCGACCTGCTCGCCAAGTTTGCCGATTACGGCTTCAACAAGAGCCACGCGGCGGCCTATGCGCTGGTCTCCTATCAGACCGCCTATATGAAGGCGAACTACCCCACCGAGTTTATGGCCGCCTCCATGACACTGGACATGGGCAACACCGACAAGCTGGCCGAATTTCGCCAGGAATCGCAACGTCTCGGCATCGAGGTGGTCCCGCCTTCGGTGAACCTCTCGGGGCGCGAATTTGCGGTGAAGGATGGGCGCATCCTCTACGCGCTCGCCGCCATCAAGGGCGTCGGCGGCCATTCGGTGGAGGCGATCGTCGAGGCGCGTGGCGGGCGAACCTTCGCCAGCCTTGCCGACTTCGCCTCGCGCATTAACGCTAAGGCGCTGAACAAGCGGACGATGGAGAGCCTGGTCAGCGCCGGCGCCTTCGACGCGGTGGAGAAGAACCGCGCCCGGGCGCAGGCGGCGATTGATTCCATTCTCGCCCACGCCGCCTCGGTCGGGGCGGAGGTGGCCTCGGGTCAGGGCAATATGTTCGGCGGGCCTTCGGTCGCGGCGGAACTGCCGATTCCCAATGCCGCACCCTGGCTCCCGGCCGAGAAGCTGCAGCGTGAATATGACGCTATCGGCTTCTTCCTTACCGGCCACCCGCTCGATGATTACGGCAAGGCGCTGGACCGGCTGCGGGTGCAGCGCTGGACCGACTTCACCCGCTCGGTCCGCGCCGGCTCCATGGCCGGGCGCCTCGCCGCCACGGTGGTGAGCCGGCAGGAGCGGCGCACCAAGAGCGGAAACAAGATGGGTATCGTTGGCCTTTCTGACCCTTCCGGCCAGTTCGAGGCGGTGCTGTTCTCGGAAGCGCTGGCGCAGTACCGCGAATTGCTGGAACCCGGCAAGGCGCTGCTGCTGCAGGTCTCGGCCGAATTGCAGGGCGAGGATGTGCGCGCCCGCATCCAGACGGTGGAGCCGCTCGATCAGGCCGCGTCGAAGATGCAAAAGGGCATGCGCGTCTTCCTTCGCTCGCCCGAGCCGCTGGAAAGCGTGGCCACCCGGCTCGGCTCGCTCGGTGGCGGGCGCGGCGATGGTGAAGTGTCGCTGGTGCTGCTGCTGGGCGAGCGTGGCGATACCGAGGTCGAGGTAAAGCTGCCCGGCCGCTTCAGCCTGTCGCCGCAGATCGCCGGCGCGCTGAAGGCGGTTCCCGGCGTCGAAATGGTCGAGATGGCGTAGCGCCCGGTCGGTGCGACCGTCACCGCAACGGATGCCGGGCGGCGCGGTATCCGCGCAGGCCAGCTGCCGGGCGCAGGCCGGCGAACGGCCGACGGGGCGTATCGCCAATCTGCCAGAGCACGTATCACCATTCATCCTGAGGGCGCCGGCTGCCATGCGCCGGCCGTAAGCTGCGCCGTGTTCATTGGCGGCCCGAGACGCTGCGGCGCCGCTCAACCCGCGCGCGCAGCGGCCCGCCGGATTCGATTGACACACCTGTGCGCGGGGACGTCACTGTCGCGTTGCCGGCCGGCATGCGGACGCCTGATCGCCATCCTCAGGGAGATCGGATGAACCGGGAAACGGTAATCAACTCAGAGTTGAGCTTGGTTGCGCTTAGCATATCCGGGAGACGCCATGTGTTTCTCTCTATTTCTAAATCATTTCCGTACGGTTTCATGATGCCATTGGCGGCGTTTTTGCTTGATCTTTGAAGAATAAATGCCTCTTTGCCGGAGAAGGTCACGAGGGGCAATCACGGCGGTGGTACTCGAGGGTTCTGAAAAGCGGCGGGCAATTCTGGTCCTGGGCATGCACAGGAGCGGCACGTCGGCACTCACGCGGACGGTCAATCTCCTGGGAGCCGCGACTCCGCAGACATTGATGGGCGCCACGTCGGGGAACCTGCGCGGGCACTGGGAATCGAAGCCGATCGTCGACTTGAATGACGAAATTCTCGCGGCCTGCGGGCACCGCTGGTATTCGCGCCGGCGTATTACGGTCTCGCCGATCGACGTGGTGCGTGCCAATGGCATGTGGCAACGGCTGCGCGATACACTGGATAGCGAATTTGAAAGCGCCTCGACGGTGGTCCTGAAGGACCCGCGCATCAGCCGTCTGGTTCCCCTCTACCGTGAGGCGCTGACCGAGGCAGGCTATGCCGTTGAGGCTGTGCTCACGCTGCGCAACCCGCTGGAGGTCGCCGAGTCGCTGGCGCGCCGCGACGACATGGAACCGCGCCGGGCGCTGGGCCTGTGGATGCGCTACACTCTGGATGCCGAGCGCGGCACGCGCGGACTGCCCCGCGCCCTGGTCGTCTACGACGCCCTGCTCGAGGACTGGCGCGGCACGACGGGACGGATGAAGCGCCAACTCGGCGGCCAATGGCCAGAGGTGACGCCAGAGATTGCCGCGACGATCGACGAGTTCCTGACCCCGACGCTGCGTCATCACACGATCGAGGTGCCCAGGGGCGGGCTCGGGCGTGCGGCGATTTCCGGCCTCCTCTATCGCGACATGGCCCGCGCCCTGATCGATTCCCCTTCGTCGACGCCGGGATTGCTGTCTTCCACCCTGGCCGAGTGGAGCCTGCTTGCCAGCCGTTCCACCGGTGGCCTGGTGGCGGCGTAGGCGCGGACTTGCCACATGGATCGCACTCCCCTATAAGCCGCGCCATTCCGCACGCGGACTCGCGGCCGGAAGCCCATTGTCACGACGTGACGCGGGCTCCAGCGCCGCTCCGGTGCCGTAAGCCGAATTCCTCGGCACGGCCATGTCCGCGGAGGCCCAACCGGACGAGAGACGACAATGGCGCTCCCTGACTACACCATGCGCCAGCTCCTGGAAGCTGGCGTGCATTTCGGGCATCAGTCCCACCGCTGGAACCCGAAGATGGCCCCGTTCATCTTCGGCACCCGCAACAACATTCACATTCTCGACCTGGCCCAGACCGTGCCGGCGCTCCACCGCGCCCTGCAGGCCGTGTCCGACACCGTGGCCCGTGGCGGCCGCGTTCTGTTCGTCGGCACCAAGCGCCAGGCGGCTGATGCCGTGGCCGATGCTGCCAAGCGCTCGGCACAGTACTATGTGAACTCCCGCTGGCTCGGCGGCATGCTGACCAACTGGAAGACCATTTCCCACTCCATCGCCCGCCTGAAGAAGCTCGAAGAGCTGCTCGCGGCCGGCGAGGGTGTTGGCTACACCAAGAAGGAGCGCCTGACGCTCCAGCGCGAGAAGGAAAAGCTCGATCGCGCGCTTGGTGGCATTCGTGACATGGGCGGCATCCCCGACCTGCTGTTCGTCATCGACACCAACAAGGAAGACCTGGCGGTCGCCGAGGCCCGCCGCCTTGGCATTCCGGTCGCGGCCATCCTCGACACCAATTGCGATCCCGACGGCATCGCCTTCCCGGTTCCCGGCAATGACGACGCCGGTCGCGCCATCAACCTCTATTGCGATCTCGTCGCCCGTGCCGCCATTGACGGCATTGGCCGCTCCCATGGCGATCTCGGCATCGACATTGGCGCTTCCGAGGCTCCGATGGTTGAGGACCTGCCGGCCGAGACCGCCTGGACCAGCCTGGAATCGCTGTCGGGGCCGCGTGGCATTGCCGACGACCTGAAGAAGCTGACGGGCGTTTCCCCCGCGATCGAGAAGCAGCTGACCGACCTCGGCATCTTCCATTTCTGGCAGATCGCCGCGCTCAACGCTGACGACGCTCACCGTCTCGGCGAAGAAGTCGGCCTGCCGGGTCGTGTCGATGGCTGGGTGGCGCAGGCCAAGGAGCTGACCGCCGAGGTCGAGTGACCCCGGCGTCCGCTTCGCAACGGCGTCACATTTCGGCGCCAAGCATTGTATCGCACGGCCGGCCCGGATTCCTTCCGGCCGGCCGTGTCGTCGATTGACACAGAGATCGTTGAGGAACGGAACATGGCCAACATCACCGCGGGCATGGTGAAGGAGCTGCGCGAGAAGACCGGCGCCGGCATGATGGACTGCAAGGCCGCGCTGACCGAGGTTGACGGCGACATCGAGGCCGCCATCGACTGGCTGCGCAAGAAGGGCCTCGCCAAGGCCGCCAAGAAGGCCGGGCGCGTCGCCGCCGAGGGCCTTATCGGCCTCGCCGTGTCGGGAACGACGGGCGTTGTCGTCGAAGTGAATTCCGAGACCGACTTCGTCGCCCGCAACGAGCAGTTCCAGCAGCTGGTGCGCGACATTGCCGCCGTGGCGCTCGGCGCCGAGGACGATGTCGAGGCGTTGAAGGCGGCTGCCTACCCGGCCGGCGCCACCGTCGCCGACGCCATCAACACCGCCGTCGCCACGATCGGCGAGCATATGAACCTGCGCCGCTCCAAGAAGCTCTCCGTCTCGGCGGGCGTCATCGGCTCCTATGTCCATGGGTCGGTCGGCGAGGGCCTCGGCAAGATCGGCGTGCTGGTCGCGCTCGAGTCGGAAGGCAAGGCGGAAGAACTCGCCGCGCTCGGCCGCCAGATTGCGATGCATGTCGCCGCGGCCAACCCGCAGGCGCTCGATTCGTCCAGCATCGCCGAGGACGTGATCGCGCGCGAGAAGGGCGTTCTCGCCGAGAAGGCCAAGGCCTCCGGCAAGCCCGACAATGTGGTCGAGAAGATCGTCGAGAGCGGCCTGAAGACCTATTTCAAGGAAGTCACGCTGGTTGAGCAGGCTTTCATCCATGACCCGTCGAAGACGGTCGCCCAGGCGGTGAAGGAAAGCGAAGGCAAGGTCGGCGCGCCGATCAAACTCGTCGGCTTCGTCCGCTTCGGCCTTGGCGAGGGTGTCGAGAAGCAGGAAAGCGATTTCGCCGCCGAAGTCGCTGCAGCCGCCGGCGTCTGAGCGCGATCTTACGTTGATAAGTCACGCCGGGCCGCCCATGGGCAGTCCGGCGTGTTTTACTGTGCGCGCCGTCGCGAGTCGCGCCAATCCAGAGGTGCCCCATGTCGATCCCTCAGCCGCACGGCGCCCTCTATGGGCGGGTCTTGGTCAAGGTTTCCGGTGAGGCGTTGATGGGGAACGAGGCGTTCGGGCTGCACTGGCCGACCATCGAGAACATCGCCCAGGATCTCGTCGAAGCGCGTGCCACGGGGGCGGAGATTGCCGTGGTGGTGGGCGGCGGCAACATCCTGCGCGGCGCAAGCGTGGCAGGGCAGGGGCTCGATCGCGCCACCGCCGACCATATGGGCATGCTGGCGACGGTGATGAACGCGCTTGCGCTGGAGAAGGCGGTCGAGAAGGCCGGCGTTCCCGCCCGTACACTCTCTGCCATTCCCATGCCGACCATCTGCGAGCCCTACGCCCGGCAGACCGCCTCGCGCCACCTGGCGCGCGGGCGTATCGTGCTGCTGGCCGGCGGCACCGGCAATCCCTATTTCACCACCGATACCGGCGCCGTGCTGCGCGCCGCCGAGCTTGAATGCGACGCGGTGATGAAGGCGACCAATGTCGACGGCGTCTACACGGCCGATCCCAAGCGGGACCCATCGGCGCAGCGCTATGACCGCCTCACCCATGATGAAGCGCTGGCTAAGGACCTGAAGGTCATGGATGCTGCTGCCTTCGCGCTGGCGCGGGAAGCCAAGCTGCCGATCGTCGTCTTCTCCATCCGGGAGCCCGGGGCCATTGCCGCCGCTCTCCGTGGCGAGGGTCGCGCGACGACGGTGGCGCCCTAGCTTTTCCGAGCGAATGGCGCCGGCGCTATCCGCACGGCAGGTGTGGTTGTCGCGTAAGGCTTGCCACGGGCGCGTTTAGGTTGGATAAGCCGCCAACCGGCGCCCGTCGGCCGCGTGCCGGCTGATGTATGAATGAGGTTCGTGATGAGCACTGGTCCGATTGACATTGCCGATATCAAGCGTCGCATGCAGGGCGCGATTTCCGTTCTGAAGACCGAGCTTTCGGGCCTGCGCACCGGCCGAGCCTCGGCCAGTCTGCTGGAGCCGATCCAGGTCAATGCCTATGGCAGCAACATGCCGCTCAACCAGGTCGCGTCGGTAAACGTGCCGGAGCCGCGGCTGCTGTCGGTTCAGGTGTGGGACCGGGGCATGGTGGCGGCGGTCGAGAAGGCCATCCGCGACTCCAATCTGGGCCTCAACCCCCAGACCGAAGGGCAGGTTCTACGCGTGCGCATTCCCGAGCTGACGCAGGATCGCCGTCAGGAACTGGTCAAGGTGGCGCATAAATATTCCGAGGCCGCGCGCGTCTCCGTGCGCCATGTGCGGCGCGACGGACTCGACACCATCAAGAAGGCGGAAAAGGACGGCGAGATGAGTTCCGACGACCTGGACCGGCTCGCCGAGCAGGTCCAGAAGGCGACGGACCAGTTCATTGCCGAGATCGACCAGGTCGTTGCCGCGAAGGAAAAGGAAATCCTCGCGGTCTAGTCGGCGGGCGCCAGGGGGGCACCGTGAACATTGCAAGGCGTGGCGAGGCCTCAGGTGCCGCCATCGAGACCGTTGGGAGCGAGGCAAACTCGCTGTGCCCGGTGCCGCGCCACGTCGCCATTATCATGGACGGCAATGGACGTTGGGCGAAGAGCCAGGGCCTGCCGCGTTTCGAGGGGCACCGGCGCGGGGCCGAGGCCGTTCGCCGCGCCGTCGCCGACGCCAAGGATCTCGGCATCGAGGCGTTGACTCTCTACAGCTTTTCCAGCGAAAACTGGTCACGTCCGGAGCGTGAGATCGGCGAGCTGATGGGGCTGCTCAAGCGCTTCATTCGCTCCGACCTCAAGGATCTTCACGCCAAGAATGTGCGCCTGCGTATCATCGGCGAAGGTCATCCCACCGATGGCGAAGTTCAGGCGATGTTCGACGAGGCGCAGGCGCTCACCCGGGACAATACCGGGGTGCGGCTGACGGTGGCGTTCAATTATGGCTCGCGCGGCGAGATCGCCCGTGCGGCGCAGGCGCTCGCGCGGCAGGTAGCGGCAGGCGAGATTTGCGCTGAGGACATCACCACTGAGCGCTTTTCTGAGGCGCTCGACACGGCGGGGCTGCCGCCGCTCGATCTGATGATCCGCACCAGCGGCGAGCAGCGTCTGTCGAATTTCCTGCTTTGGCAGGCCGCCTATGCCGAGCTGGTGTTCCTGCCGGTCTTCTGGCCGGACTTCAATCGGAGCTGGCTGGAGCAAGCGCTTGGTGAGTACCGCCGGCGCGAGCGCCGCTTCGGCGGCGTCGACGCCGGGGAAAGCTGAGCCGTTGCGTATTGGAGAGGATTTCCTGCCGCGCCTGGGCTCGGCGCTGGTGCTCGGGCCGTTCGTCATACTGGTGGCGGTGGTCGGCGGCTGGGCGTTCAGTACCCTTCTTGCGCTTGCCGCCGTCATACTGCTTTGGGAATGGCTGCGAATGATCGGGGCCAAACCGCGCACGCCGCTGCTGGTCATTGGCAGCGCGGCGCTGGTGGCGGCGATTCTGCTGCTCGCCATCCGCCCGCCTCCGGCTGCTATCGGCATCGTGGTTTTGGGGGCAATTACCGCAGCCCTCGTGGCTCGCTCCAATCGGGAGCGGCGGACCTGGGCGCCGTTCGGGGTGATCTATGCCGGCGGGCTGGCGCTGCCCACCCTCATCCTGCGCGATGATGGTTCATTCGGGCTGGTGAGCCTGGTGTGGCTTCTGGCCGTGGTCTGGTCGACCGACATCGCCGCCTATTTCTGCGGCCGCCTCATTGGCGGTCCTAAGCTCTGGCCGCGCGTCAGCCCCAACAAGACCTGGGCCGGCTCGCTCGGCGGGGCGTTCTTCGGGATGCTGGCGGGCATGGCCACACTGTCTTTGGCCGGTGTCGAGACCGCCTTGCTGGCGGCGCCGGTGGCGCTGCTGGCCAGCTTTGCCAGTCAGGGCGGCGACCTGTTCGAATCGGCGATGAAGCGACGTTTCCAGGTGAAGGATTCCAGCCGCCTGATTCCCGGCCATGGCGGGCTGATGGACCGGCTCGACGGTTTTATCGCGGCGGCGGCGCTGGCGCTGCTGATCGGCTTGATACGGGCCCCCGACGCGCCGGCCCGCGGGTTTCTGCTGTGGTGATCCCCGCCGATGCCGCCCGGTCAGCCGCGCCGTGCGTGCATCGCCGAATTTCAGGTATCGCGCCGCATTTTGCTCACCTTCGCCTTAAACGCTGCTTATGGAACAAGAGGCGCGCCCGTCGGCGTGCGTGTCTGGGAAATCGCTGATGGAACTTCTTGCCTCGATGGGCGGCAATGCGAGCTGGCTGCTCGGCTATGTCGTGCCGTTCCTGTTCGTGCTGACGATCGTCGTGTTCTTCCACGAACTGGGCCATTTCTGGGTGGCGCGGCGGGCCGGGGTGAAGGTGGTGGCGTTCTCGATCGGCTTCGGCCCCGAGATCGTCGGCTTCAATGACCGGCATGGCACCCGCTGGAAGCTCTCGGCAATTCCCCTCGGCGGCTACGTCAAGTTCCTCGGCGACGAGAACGCGGCGAGCGCGCCCGACCGCGGCGCCATCGCCCATATGAGCGAGAGCGACCGCCGCGAGAGTTTCTTCCACAAATCTGTCGGCGCCCGGGCGGCGATCGTGGCGGCGGGGCCGATCGCCAATTTCATCCTGGCGATCGTCATCTTTGCCGGCTTGTTCATGACGGTGGGCCGGCAGGTGACGACCCCACAGGTCGACGCGGTGCAGGCCGGCAGCGCCGCCGAGCGCGCCGGCTTCCAGCCCAGCGACGTGATCCTCGCCATCAATGGCGATCCCATCGATTCGTTCGGCGACATGCAGCGCATCGTCAGCGCCAATGCCGGCGAGGCGCTCGCCATCGAGGTCGAGCGCGGCGGGCAGCGACTCACCCTTGAGGCCACCCCGGACCTGCGCGAAGTCACCGACACTTTCGGTAATGTCCATCGCATCGGTGTGCTCGGTATCTCCCGCGACACCGGGGGAGGGCAGGTCCGCACCGAGCGATTCGGCCCGATCGAGGCCGTGACCCAGGCGACGACCGAAGTGTGGTTCATCGTCGACCGTACGTTCAGCTATCTCGGCGGTGTTGTGACGGGGCGCGAGCGGGCCGACCAGCTGGGTGGGCCGATCCGGATCGCCCAGGTGTCCGGGCAGGTCGCGACCTTCGGAATCGCCGCTTTGCTGCAACTTGCCGCCGTTCTGTCGGTGTCGATCGGACTTCTTAACCTCTTTCCGGTACCGCTTCTGGATGGCGGACATCTGCTTTTCTATGGCATCGAGGCGCTGCGCGGCCGACCGCTCAGCGAACGGGCCCAGGAGGTGGGTTTCCGCATCGGTCTGGCGCTTGTCCTGATGCTGATGCTGTTTGCGACGTGGAACGATATTCTCAACATATCAAAATCTTGAGCTGGATTCAGGACGGCGTTGCCGAGGCGCCACGCCGTCCGGAAAAGGCACTGAAAGCGGCAGGTCCGGTTTGCAGGCTCTGGAAAAGTCTGTATCAAACGGAGTGCAGGGTGAGGAGTGTCGCCGGGTGTGCGCCTAGAGGTGTGCAGTCGGACGTCTCCCAGAACAACGGTAAGGTTGCGCACCAAATGGCTCGTTCCCGGTTCGTGAGTAGATTGGCCTCGGTTGTCGGCTTTGCCCTTCTGGTGGCGGTCGGCAGTGTGTCGGGTGCCGTCATGGCGCCTGGAGTGGCCATGGCTCAGTCGGCGAATTCAATTGTGGTCGAGGGGAATCAGCGCGTCGATGCCGATACCATCCGCTCCTATTTCCAGCCCGCTCCCGGCCAGTCGCTGACACCCGCCAAGATCGACGAGGCGCTCAAGTCGCTTTACGCCACGGGCCTTTTCTCCGACGTCACGATCAGCAACCGCGGTGGGCGGATGGTCGTTACTGTCGTCGAGAATCAGGTGATCAACCGCGTTGCCTTCGAGGGCAACAAGAAGGTCAAGGACGACCAGCTGGCGCTGGAGGTTCAGTCCAAGGCTCGCAGCCCGCTCTCCAAGACGACGGTGCAGGCCGACACGCAGCGCATCATCGACGTCTATCATCGCGCTGGTCGCTACGACGTGCGCGTCGAGCCGAAGATCATCGAGCGGGGCCAGGGTCGTGTCGATCTGGTGTTCGAGATCACCGAAGGCGACAAGCTGGGTGTGGCCGAGATCAAGTTTGTCGGCAACAAGGCCTATTCGGAATACAAGCTGAAGGAAGAGGTCACGACCACGGAGACCAACTGGCTCTCCTGGCTGAAGAACACCGACATTTATGACGTCGACCGCATCAATACCGACCAGGAACTGCTGCGCCGCTTTTACCTGAAGCATGGCTATGCCGATTTCCGCATCATCTCGGTGACGGCCGATCTCGACCGGGCGCGCGACGGCTTCATCCTGACCTATGTGATTGAGGAAGGCCCGCAGTATCGCATCGGCACGGTCGATGTGGTCAGTGGGATCAAGGATGTCTCGATCAACGATCTGCGTGGCGCCCTGCGCGTCGCGCCCGGCCAGGTCTACAATGCCGAGCTGGTGGAGAAGTCGGTCGAGAACGCCACGATCGAAGTCTCGAAGTCGGGCTATGCCTTCGCTCAGATCCGTCCGCGCGGCGACCGCAATGTCGAAGCGCGCACCATCTCGCTGGTCTTCGCTGTCGAGGAAGGCCCGCGCGTCTATGTCGAGCGCATCGAGATCCGCGGCAATGTCCGTACCCGCGACTGGGTTATCCGCCGCGAGTTCGATTTCGCCGAAGGTGATGCCTATAACCGCGTGATGGTGGACCGCGCCGAGCGTCGCCTGCGCAATCTCGGTTACTTCAAGGAAGTGAAGATCACCAACGAGCCGGGCACCGCGCCCGACCGCATCATCCTTGTGGTGACGGTTGAGGATCAGCCCACCGGTGAGTTCTCGGTCTCGGGCGGCTATTCGACCTCGGACGGCTTCATCGGCGAAGTGGCGATCTCGGAGAAGAACTTCCTCGGGCGCGGGCAGTATGTCCGCCTCGCCGGCCAGCTCGGCGAGAACGTGCAGGGCGCCGATTTCAGCTTCACCGAGCCCTATTTCCTCGATTATCGCATCGCCGCCGGCTTCGACCTGTTCTGGAAGACGACCAATGCCACCAGCTACAGCCAGTACGACACGGAGTCGGCAGGCGGCACACTGCGTATCGCCCTGCCGTTGACCGACGAGCTGACGCTGGGCCTGCGCTACATGCTGTCGCAGAAGGAAATCTCAGTCAGCATCACGGACGAGGTCTACAACAACATTTCGTGGGCCCTGCTCGAGATCAACAATGAGTCAATTGTTACCTCGGCGGTCGGCTACACCCTGTCCTACAACATGCTGGACGATAACCGTAACCCGTCCAACGGCTACCTGATCGAACTGAAGCAGGACTTCGCCGGTCTCGGCGGCGACACGACCTATGTCCGCACCACCTTCGACACCCGTTTCTACACCCCGATCGTCGGCGACTTCGTGCTGCTGCTGCGTGGCCAGGTCGGCAATGTGGCCGGGTGGGGTAATGAGGACCTGCGGATCACGGACAATTTCTTCAAGGGTCCTGACCTCGTTCGCGGCTTCGCGCCGAACGGCATCGGTCCGCGCGATCTGGCCTCGGGCGCCTATGGCCAGGACATGGATGCGCTCGGTGGCACGATGTACTGGGGTACCTCGGCGGAAGTTCAGTTTCCGCTCTCCTTCCTGCCCAAGGATTTCGGCCTGAAGGCGGCGGTGTTTGCCGATGCCGGATCGCTCTGGGACTATCAGGGCAACACCACCTTCCCGAACATTCCGAACTGGGACAAGAACTTGGTGGATTGCAGTGCGATTGCCGGCTCTTCGACAAAGGGCCTTCAGAATGTCTGCGTCGCCGACAGCGACAGCATCCGGTCCTCGGTCGGTGTCAGCTTGATCTGGCAGTCGCCCTTCGGTCCGCTGCGCTTCGACTATGCCTGGGCTCTGTCGAAGGAATGGTATGACGAGGTGCAGCAGTTCCGCTTCAGCGGCGGCACCCGCTTCTGATAAGCTCCACCCCATTATGCAGCACGGCGGTCCGGTCATCCGGGCCGCTTGTGCGTTTGGGTAACGGCACGGCAGTCGACAGGCGGCGATGAACGATCCCTTCTTCCATTTGGCGCCGGTGCCGCTGACGCTGGCCGAGATTGCCGCGCTTCTCGGTACGTCGGCGAGCGAGGCTGTCGCCGGCGCGCCGTCGGTGCGGATTTCCGGCGTGGCCTCGCTCGAGGAGGCCGGCCCCGCCGATCTCGCCTTCATGGACGGCGCCCGCCATGTGCCGGCGCTGCGCGACACCCGTGCCGGCGCGTGCCTCGTCACTGATCGCTTTGCCGAACATGTGCCGGAAGGCACGGTGGCGCTCTGCGTTGCCAAGCCGCACGCGGCCTTTGTCACGGTTGCCCGCCAGCTCCATGCGGCAAGCCTGCGCCCGGGTTCGATGTTCGGCCATGTCGGCATCGCCGCCGGGGCCGTGGTGCATCCGCAGGCGCGGATCGAAGCGGAGGTGACGGTTGACCCGGGCGTTGTGATTGGTGCCGGGGCTGAAATCGGCAGCGGAACTGTGGTCGCCGCCGGTGCGGTGATCGGGCCGGGCGTTCGCATCGGGCGTCATTGCTCGATCGGCGCCGGGGTAACTCTGCAGCACGCGCTGCTCGGCGACCGGGTCATCGTCCATCCGGGCGCGCGGATCGGGCAGGACGGTTTCGGCTATGTCGGCAGCGCCCGGGGCCACGCCAAGATTCCGCAGCTCGCCCGGGTGATCCTGCAGGACGATGTGGAGATCGGCGCCTCGACGACGATTGACCGCGGCGGGCTGCGCGACACGGTGATCGGCGAGGGCACCAAGATCGACAATCTGGTGCAGATCGCGCACAACGTGGTCATCGGTCGCCACTGCATCATCGTCTCGCAGACCGGCATCGCCGGCAGCGCGACGCTAGGGGATTTCGTGATGTTGGGCGGGCAGGTCGGGGTCATCGGACATGTCCGCGTCGGCGACGGCGCGCGTATCGCCGCCACCAGCAATGTGAAGGATGACGTGCCGCCCGGTGCCGAATGGGGCGGTTCGCCGGCGAAGCCGATGCGCGACTGGTTCCGCGAGGTGATGGCGCTGCAGCGGCTAGGGCGTGGCGAGGGAACAAGTTCTGGCCAGCGCGGCGTCGCCGGCGAACAACAGGGACAGTAGGGGATGGACGTGCAGGAGCAAGCCGCAGTTGAACCCACGGCGCTGGGTGCCGCCGATATTCAGCGTATCCTGGCGACGCTTCCCCACCGCTATCCATTCCTCATGGTCGACCGCATCGTCGGCATTGAAGGTGACAGGAAGGCGGTGGGGATCAAGAACGTCTCGGCCAATGAGCCGCATTTCCAGGGCCATTTCCCGGACAATCCGGTCATGCCCGGCGTACTCATCCTTGAGGGCATGGCGCAGACCGCCGGCACCATCTGCCTGCTGGACCGGCCTGAGGATGGTGCGCCCTCGCTGGTCTATTTCATGACCATCGACAAGGCCAAGTTCCGTAAGCCGGTGCTGCCGGGCGACGTGCTTGAGTATCACATGACCCAGATGACCAAGCGGCGGAACATGTGGTGGTTCCGTGGTGAGGCCAAGGTGGACGGGCAGATCGTCGCCGAGGCGGAAGTGGGCGCGATGATCGCCCGCGGGGAACGTAAATGAACGAAGCCGAGGCGAAGATCGACCCGCTGGCGCGTGTCGAGGCGGGTGCCGTTCTGGGCGCCGGCGTCGAGATCGGGCCGTTCTGCACCGTGGGGCCGCACGTGGTGCTGGGAGCCGGAGTCAAGCTGATCTCGCATGTCGCGATAGGCGGGCACACCACCATCGGCGAGGGTTCGACGATCTATCCCTTCGCCTCGCTCGGCTTCGCGCCGCAGTCACTCGGCTACAAGGGCGAGCCGACGCGGCTGGTGATCGGCCGCAACTGCACCGTCCGCGAGCATGCGACGATGAACACCGGCACCGCTGGCGGGCACCAGGAGACGGTTGTCGGCGACAATTGCCTGTTCATGGTGAACAGCCATGTGGCGCATGACTGCATCGTCGGCAACAATGTCATCTTCGCCAACAACGCGACGCTGGCCGGCCATGTGAGCGTGGGAAACAACGTCTTCCTCGGCGGCATGGCGGCGGTACATCAGTTCGTCCGCATCGGCGACAATGCGATTGTCGGCGGCCTGTGCGGGCTGCAGCACGATCTCATTCCGTTCGGCGCCATGATCTATGGCCGCAGCGGACTCGGTGGGCTGAACATTATCGGCATGAAGCGCCGTGGCCTCGGCCGGCCGCAGATCCACGCGCTGCGCGCGGCCTATCGCGAGCTGTTCTATTCCGGCGGCACGCTGGGCGAGCGCGCCGCGCGCGTGGCTGAGCGCTATGCCGACGACGCCAACGTCATGCATGTCGTCGATTTCGTACGCAATGGCGGCAAGCGCCGCCTGACCGTGCCCGAGGATACGGCCGACCATGTCGCCGAACCCGACGCCGCCTGAGGCGCCGTCCTCGACGGGGGATTCCACCGAAGGCCCACTGGCCATCATCTGCGGCGGTGGGGCCTTTCCCCTCGCTGTGGCCGAGGGCGCGCGGCGGGCCGGGCGGCAGGTTGTCCTGTTCCCGGTGCGTGGCTTTGCCGATGCTTCCTTCGAGGCTTGGCCGCATGCCTGGATCTCGCTCGGCCGCTTCGGTTTCCTCAAGAGCGAGCTGCGCCGCCGGGGCTGCCGTGACGTCGTCTTCATCGGCAATGTGCTGCGCCCGCGTATTCGCGATCTCCGGCTCGACTGGGCGACGCTGCGGCTGCTGCCGCGTGCCGTTGCCCTGCTGCGCGGCGGCGATGACTATCTGCTCACCGGCCTTGGCCGGCTGATGGAGGAATCGGGCTTCCGCCTCGTTGGCGCGCATGAGGCGGCGCCGGAAATCCTTATGCCCGCCGGACAGCTCGGCACTGTGGCGCCCGATGCCGCCGCGCGCGAGGATATCGCCCGCGGTCGCGCTGCGCTGGCGGTGATGGGCCCGCTCGACATCGGCCAGGGGCTGGTAGTGATGAACCGTCATGTCGTCGCGGTGGAGGCGGCCGAGGGTACCGATCTCATGCTCGCCCGTGTCGCCGAGCTGCGGGGCAATGGCCGCATCAAGATGCCGGCGCGTTGCGGGGTGCTGGTCAAGCGCCCGAAGGAGGGGCAGGATCTGCGAATTGATCTTCCCTCCTTCGGCGTCCGCACGGTGGAAGGGGCGGCCCGGGCCGGGTTGGCGGGCATCGCGCTGGAGGCCGGCGGCGTCATCGTCGCCGATAGCGCCGCGCTGATCCGGCTTGCCGACCGGGAGGGCCTGTTCATCCTCGGCGTCGAGCGCGAGGGGACGCAGGGGGCATGAGCGACCCGGCTCCGCTCGACATATTCATCGTCGCCGGCGAGGAATCGGGCGATGTGCTGGGTGCCGGGTTGATGGCGGAGCTGAAGGTGCTCCATGCCGGCGGGGTGCGCTTTCGCGGCGTCGGCGGCGCCCGCATGCAGGCGCAGGGGCTGGTGCCGCTCTTCCCCATGGAAGACATCACCGCGATGGGCTTTGCACAGGTGATCGGCGGCCTGCCGCGCATCCTGCGGCGCATGAGCGAGACGGCACAGGCGATCATCGCCCAGCTGCCGGATATAGTGGTGATGGTTGACGCGCCCGATTTCACCCATCGCGTCGCCCGCAAGGTGCGGGCGCGCCTGCCGAAGCTGCCGATCGTCAAATATGTCGCCCCCACCGTCTGGGTGTGGCGGCCGGGGCGCGCCAAGGCTATGGCGCCGGACTTCGACCGGGTGCTGGCGCTGCTACCCTTCGAGCCCGAGGCAATGCACACGCTGGGCGGGCCGCTGACCACCTATGTCGGCCACCCCTTGCTGGGTGAACTGGCCACGCTCCGGCCGTCTGCCGAAGAGGCGGCCCGGCGCGCGGCGGCGCCGCCGGTTCTGCTGGTGCTGCCCGGCAGCCGGCGGGCGGAACTGGCGCGCCTCGGGGCCACCTTTGGCGAGGTGCTGGCGCGGCTCACGGCCGAGGTGCCGGATGTCGAGCTGGTGCTGCCGACCCTGCCGGGCCGGCGGGCGCAGGTGGAAGAGATGGTCGGGTCCTGGCCGGTCAAGCCCCGCATTATTGTCGAGGATGAGGAGAAGCGGGCCGCCTTCCGGGTGGCGCGGGCGGCGCTCGCCGCTTCCGGCACGGTGACGCTGGAACTGGCGCTCGCCGGTGTCCCGACCGTGGCGGCCTATCGGGTGCCATGGCTGGAAGGGCGCATCGCGCCCTTCTTCATCCGGGTGAAGACGGCGATCCTGCCCAATCTCATCCTCGATGAGCCGGCCATGCCGGAATATCTGCAATGGCACATCGACCCTCCCGCGATGGCGGAGCAACTGGCGCGGCTGATCGCTGGAGGGGCGGAGCGGGAGGCACAGCTTTCCGCCTTCGCTCGGCTCGACGCGGTCATGGGCGAGGGCGGCGATCCGCCGAGCCGACGGGCGGCGCGGGCGGTGCTGGAGACGCTGGCACAGCGCCGCGCCGTGAACTGAGCCCGAGCGATCACTCGCAACAAAAAACCCCGCCTTCCAATTCGGAGGACGGGGTTTCGAGTTTCAGACCATCAGCATGCAGTCATCGCGGGCATCGCGATCACTTGCGGCGGGCGATCGGCACGTAGTCGCGCTGGGTGGCGCCGGTGTAGAGCTGGCGCGGACGACCGATGCGCTGGCTCGGATCCTCGATCATTTCCTTCCACTGGCCGATCCAGCCCACGGTGCGGGCGAGGGCGAACAGCACGGTGAACATGGAGGTGGGGAAGCCAAGGGCGCGCAGCGTGATGCCCGAATAGAAGTCGATATTCGGGTACAGCTTGCGCTCGACGAAATACTCGTCCTGCAGCGCGATGCGCTCCAGCTCGATGGCGATGTCGAGCAGCGGGTCGTCCTTAATGCCGAGCTCGCCCAGCACTTCGTGGCAGGTGCGCTGCATGATCTTGGCGCGCGGATCGTAGTTCTTGTAGACGCGATGGCCAAAGCCCATCAGGCGGAACGGGTCGTTCTTGTCCTTGGCGCGGTTGATGAATTCCGGAATGCGGTCCACCGAGCCGATCTCGCCGAGCATCTTCAGCGCGGCCTCGTTGGCGCCGCCGTGGGCGGGGCCCCACAGGCAGGCAATGCCGGCGGCGATACAGGCGAAGGGATTGGCACCCGACGAGCCGGCGAGGCGAACGGTCGAGGTCGAGGCATTCTGCTCGTGGTCGGCGTGCAGGATGAAGATGCGGTCAATGGCGCGCGAGAGGATCGGGTTGACCTTGTATTCCTCGCAGGGCACCGAGAAGCACATGCGCAGGAAGTTCGAGGCGTAGTCGAGATCGTTCTTCGGGTACACGAAGGGCTGGCCGATCGAGTATTTATAGGCCATCGCCGCCAGCGTCGGGATCTTCGCGATCATCCGGATCGAGGCGATCATGCGCTGCTGCGGATCGGAGATGTCGGTGCTGTCGTGGTAGAAGGCCGACAGCGCCCCAACGGAGGCCACCAGCACCGACATCGGGTGCGCGTCGCGACGGAAGCCGTGGAAGAAGCGGCTCATCTGCTCATGCACCATGGTGTGGCGCGTGACGCGGTAGTCGAAATCGGCCTTCTGGGCGGCGGTCGGCAGTTCCCCGTAGAGCAGTAGGTAGCAGGTTTCGAGGAAGTCGCTTTCGGCCAGCTGTTCGATCGGGTAGCCGCGATAGAGCAGGACGCCCTCGTCGCCGTCGATATAGGTGATCTGGCTTTCGCAGGAAGCGGTGGAGGTGAAGCCGGGATCGTAGGTGAACTTGCCAGTCTGGCTGTAGAGCTTGGCGATGTCGATGACATCCGGCCCTATCGTGCCGTTCAGGATAGGAAGCTCCCAGCTTTCATCGCCAATGGTGAGCGTGGCGGATTTTGGCGCGTTGCTTTGGCTGGCGTCCATGCGGGGTCTCCCTGAACCTTGAGAACCGGATCTGAAACGGATCGCGTCTTTTGCGGGGGCCGCGCCTGCCTTGCGGCAATGTGCAGCGGAGACAGGGGATGTCCCACGGCGGCCCATGGACAAAGTCGTAGCGGTTTCGATCCGCCCTCGCAAGCGCAGCGAAACCGCTCCCGCATTGCGGCCGAGCCCCGGGGGCGCGCGTTTTCGGGCGCCCCCCGATCGCGGCGGAAAGCGGCGTCAGGCTGACGTCGCGGCACCTGTCTGGTCGGCAATGCGGGCGAGCGATTCCTCCCGGCCGAGCACCGCGAGAACGTCGAAGATGCCGGGCGAGGTGGTCTTGCCGGTCACGGCCGCGCGCAGCGGCTGGGCCAGCATGCCCAGCTTCACGCCTTGCGCTTCCGCCACTGCACGTACTGCCGCCTCGGTCTCCGCCGCGTTCCATTCGCTCACGCAAGCGAGCTGTCCGGCAGCGGCCGCCAGCAGCCGGCGGGCGTCCTCGGTGAGCAGGGCATGCGCCTTTTCTTCCAGGGGAAGCGGGCGCATCCGCCAGATATAGGCTGAGCTTTCAATGAGTTCGAGCAGCGTCTTGGCGCGCTCCTTAAGCCCCGGCATGGCGGTGAGCAGCTGGGCGCGACGCTCTGGCGTCAGCGCGGCGGCGATCGTGCCGCCGTCGGGAATATGCGGAAGCAGCGCGTCGATGGCCTCGATCAGCTCGGCGTCGGGGGTCGAGCGGATATACAGGCCGTTGATGTTCTCCAGCTTGGCGAAGTCGAAGCGTGCCGCCGAGCGGCCGACCCGGTCGAGGTCGAACAGGCGGGTCATCTCCTCGGTCGAGAAGATTTCCTGATCGCCATGGCTCCAGCCGAGGCGCACGAGGTAGTTGCGCAGTGCGGCAGGCAGGTAGCCCATGGCGCGATAGGCATCGACGCCGAGCGCGCCGTGGCGCTTGGAGAGCTTGGCGCCGTCCGGCCCGTGGATCAGCGGGATGTGCGCCATCTTCGGCACCCCCCAGCCTAGCGCATGGTAGATCTGCGTCTGGCGCGCAGCATTGGTGAGGTGATCGTCGCCCCGGATGATGTGGGTGACGTTCATGTCGTGGTCGTCTACTACCACCGAGAGCATATAGGTCGGGGTACCATCGGAGCGCAGCAGGACGAGGTCGTCGAGGTCCTTGTTGGGAATCACCACCCGGCCCTGCACGAGGTCCTCGATGACGGTCTCGCCCTCGGTCGGCGCCTTCAGGCGGAACACCGGCTTGCGGTCGGCCGGCGCCTCCGCCGGGTCGCGGTCGCGCCAGCGCCCATCATAGCGCGGCGGGCGCCCTTCCTTGCGGGCGGTCTCGCGCATCTCCTCAAGCTCCGCCGCGCTGGCGTAGCAGGGATAGGCGCGGCCGGCCGCGATCATCTGCTCCACCGCCTGGCGGTGCCGTTCGGCCCGGGCGAACTGGTAGATCACATCGCCGGACCAGTCGATGCCGAGCCATTTCAGCCCGTCGATGATGGCGTCGATCGCCTCCGGGGTGGAGCGCTGGCGGTCGGTGTCCTCGATGCGGAGCAGCATCGTGCCGCCCTTGGCGCGGGCATAGAGCCAATTGAACAGCGCGGTGCGGGCGCCG
Source organism: Ancylobacter vacuolatus (assembly GCF_030813595.1). GTDB lineage: Bacteria > Pseudomonadota > Alphaproteobacteria > Rhizobiales > Xanthobacteraceae > Ancylobacter > Ancylobacter vacuolatus. Next base: position 181,770 of record NZ_JAUSUH010000001.1, read on the forward strand.
CCAATGTGCAGGAAGCCGGTGGGCGAGGGGGCGAAGCGGGTAACGACGGTCTCGGACATATCTCTTCCGTCTGCGCCGGAGGGACGGCGGCGAAGCATGGCGGGCGCGGAGCGTGCGTGTACCATAGGTGTGCGACGCGGGAAAAGCGGGCCTTCCGTCAGGTGCGGTTCGCCTCGGCCGCCGAGTCTCGGTACCACGCAGAAGGGCAGGGCAGAAACACGCGCGCAAGGGGCATCGGGGGATGCATGTGCCGCCGCATCAGGGACCGAGAGACGCGCCGCGCCAGCGCGCGCGGGCGGCCGTGGTCGGCGAGGGGCAGGCGAGGCGGCACCCGACCCACTGGCGCCTGCCGGGCCTGTCTTTGGCGGGACTCTGGCAGGGCGTGGCGACGGCGCTGGAGCGCGAGCTCGACGACCGGCGCGGCTTCCTGTTCCTGCCGATCGGTTTTGCCGCCGGGGCCGCACTGTATTTCGCCGCGCCGCAGGAGCCGCTGCCCTATGCCGGCTTTGTGCCGGCCCTCGCTTTTGCCGGGCTTGCCGTGCTGGCGCGGGCGAGGCCTTTCGCCTTCCACCTTATGGCGCTTCTCGCCGTGCTCGCCGCCGGTTTCGCGGTGGCGGCGCTGCAGGTGCAGCTCATGGCGCATCCGGTGCTGGGCCGGACGCTGAATGCGGTCGAGGTGCGCGGCTATGTCGAGGCGGCGGAACTGCGGCCGCGCGGCAGCCGCATCACGCTTGCCGTCACCGGCATGGAGCGCGCCGGGGTGGAGATGCCGCAGCGGGTGCGCGTCACCCTCGCCGGCCGGCAGCCCCCGGCAGTGGGCAGCCATGTGACGCTGCGCGCTACGTTCGGGCCCCCGCCCGGGCCGTCCTACCCCGGCGGCTTCGATTTCGGGCGGGCGATCTGGCTGGATGGCATCGGGGCCACCGGCTATGCGCTCGGCCGGCCGCAGCTGAGCCCGGCCTCCACGCCGCCGCCGCCGGGGCTGGCGCTGACCACCTGGCTCGACGGCACGCGGCGCGCCATAGCGGCACGCATCCGCGCGGCGCTGCCGGGGGAGGAGGGGGGCGTTGCTATCGCCCTCGTCACCGGGCTGCGCGACGCGGTGCCGGAATCGATTGAGGAGAGCATGCGGATCTCCGGTCTCTCGCACGTGCTGTCGATCTCCGGCCTGCACATGGCGCTGGTGGCGAGCTCCGTGTTCTTCCTGGCGCGGGCGCTGCTGGCGCTGGTGCCGGACCTTGCGCTCTACCGGCCGATCAAGGCCTGGGCGGCGCTGCCCGCCATGCTGTCGGCCAGTTTCTACCTCCTGCTCTCCGGCGCCGAAGTGCCGACCCAGCGCGCCTATGTGATGACGTTGCTGGTGCTGGCCGGGATCGTGCTCGGCCGGCCGGCGCTGACCGTGCGGACGCTGGCTGTGGCGGCGCTGGTGCTGCTGGCACTATCGCCCCGGGCAGTGCTCGATCCCGGGGCACAGATGTCGTTCGCCGCCACGCTCGGGCTGATTGGGGCCTATGAGCGCTTCGCCTTCCTCATCACCCAGCCCTCGGCGAAGGCGGGGCGCTGGCTCGGGCTGCCGGGACGCTATATCGCGGCGCTGGTGCTGGCGTCGCTGGCGGCGGGCCTGACGACGGCGCCCTATGCCGCCTATCACTTCCAGCGCCTGGCGCCGCTGAGCCTGGTGGCCAATCTCGGCGCTATGCCGGTGGTGTCGTTCGTGGTCATGCCGGCGGGGCTCGCCGGCTCGATCCTGATGCCGTTTGGCTGGGACGACCCGGCCTGGCGACTGATGGGCTGGGGCCTCGCCCGCATGAGCGACATTTCCGACCTGGTCGCGGCGCTGCCCGGCGCCGATCGCGGCGTGCCGGCCATGCCCATGGCGAGCCTGGTGCTGTTCAGCCTCGGATTGATGGTGCTGTGCCTCGCCCGCACGAGGCTGGTCCTTCTCGCGCCGCTGCTGGCGCTCGCTGGCTTCGTCATGGCGGCGACGGCGCCGCGCCCCGACCTGCTGGTCGATGCCGAGGCGCGCACGGTGGCGGTGCGCGGCGGGGATGGCGCTCTCGCCTTCATGGGCGACCGCGATGCAGGGGTGGGCGGGCGCTTCGCGGTCGAGCAATGGCTGAGCGCGGATGGGCAGCGGCCGCGATTCGGCACGGGGGACCTCACCAAAGCTGCGGCCTGCGATCGGCTCGGCTGCACGCTTCCCCTGCCCGATGGGCGGCTCGTGGTGGTGTCGCGCGACCGGGATTCGCTGGAAGATGATTGCCGCCTGGCGGCAGTGCTGGTGACACCCTTCGCGCCGCCTCTCGACTGCGCGGCGACTGTGATCTATCGCGACGCCCGCACGGCTATCGGCGGGGTGGCCGGCACCCTGATGCCGGATGGCAGCCTTGCTCTCGCCAGCGCTCGCCCGGCTCAGGGAACGCGGCCCTGGGAACCGAAAGCCCCGCGCCCGCCACCTTCCGGAGCAGAGCGAGCCGGAGGTGCCCGCGCCTCGCCTGGGAGCAAAATCGCATCAAAGCCGGCCGCTGCGCCGGCGCCAACAACCTCCGGCCCCGCCGAGGCGACCGGCGCGCCACCCTTGTCCTCGCCCGAGACGGCGCCGCCTGCCGACGACGATCCTCAGTAGCGCCGGAAGAGCCCGACCAGCTTGCCTTGGATGCGGACCCGGTCCGGGCCGAAAATGCGCGTCTCATAGGCCGGGTTGGCGGCCTCAAGCGCCACCGAGGCGCCCTTGCGGCGCAGGCGCTTCAGCGTGGCTTCCTCGTCATCGATCAGCGCGACGACGATTTCGCCCGTGCTGGCGGCGTCGCATTTGCGGATGAGCGCCAGATCGCCATCGAGAATGCCGGCCTCGATCATCGAATCGCCGCGGACTTCCAGCGCGTAATGCTCGCCGCCCGACAGCATTTCCGGCGGCATGCCGATGGTGTGGTCGCGCGACTGGATGGCGGAAATCGGCGTGCCGGCGGCTATGCGGCCCATGACCGGGATCGATACGACGCGGCGGTCGCCATCATCGTCCGAGGAGGGGCGCACCTTGCCGAGATTGCCCTCGATGACATTGGGGGAGAAGCTGCGGACAGGCTTCGTGGGCTGCGCGTCCTCCGGCAGGCGGACCACTTCCAGCGCGCGCGCCCGGTTTGGCAGGCGGCGGATGAAACCGCGCTCTTCCAGTGCCGTGATCAGCCGGTGAATGCCCGACTTCGAGCGCAGGTCGAGCGCCTCCTTCATTTCCTCGAAAGAAGGCGGCACGCCGTCCTGCTGGAGGCGTTCATTGATGAACAGGAGCAGCTCATGCTGTTTGCGGGTGAGCATCAAGAGAACCCCGTCTGCCGGCCGATGCCGAAACGAAACAAATCACGAACAAAGACTAGCCGTTCTTATTGTGTTCCACAATGGGTAAAGGGAGCCTAAACGGCGGCTGGCCCGCCACAATCACGCTGGCAGTGGCGAATGGTGTGCGCCTGGAGCGGTGGGCGGGCGGCCAAGGCGGCGCAATTTGCCGCCGTTGCGGCAGGCCAGCCAGATCACAGAGCGCGGTCAAAGCGTCTGGGCGTATTGCTCATAGGCGTCGTGGACGATCGCGATATGGTGGCGCATGGCTGTGGCGGCGCCGTCGCGATCGCCGCGCAGGATGGCGGTGGTCACCCGGTCATGTTCGGCATGCGAGAGCGCCAGCCGCCCCAGCGCGCGGAACTGGGCTCGGCGGAAAGGCGAGAGCCGGCGTCGCGTGCCCAGCGTCAGCTCGATCAGATAGTCATTGTGGCTGCCGGCATAGATCGAGGTGTGGAATTGCTCATTGGCCTCGCGATAGGCCGCAAAGTCGCCCAGTCGCATCAGCTCGCCCATGCCGGCATGCAGACGCTCCAGCTGCTGGCGCTCCGGCGGCGTCATATTGAGCGCACTAATTCCGGCGCAGAGCGCTTCCAGCTCGGCCATCACCTCGAACATGTTCTGCAGCCGGGCGACGCTCGGGCGCGCCACCACGGCGCCGCGATGCGGGCGGGCATCCACCAGGCCCGAGGCGGCCAGCTCGCGCAGCGCCTCGCGCACGGGTGTGCGCGACACGCCGAAGCGGGCGGCGAGCGCGGTCTCGTCCAGTGCCGTGCCGGGCGGAAGCGTGCCGCGGGTGATCTCGTCGGCCAACTGCAGGCGCAGCTCCTCGGCCCGCGTCACGCGCAAAGGTCGCGCGCCATTGGTGCGGGTGCCGGTGGTTGGCCGATCAAGGGGCAGGCGGACGGGTAGCACCGACATGGGCAAACACACGACAGATAGGCGCGCCCGAATGCCGGGCAGCGGCTCGCATCTTTAGCCGTCGCAACGGGCTTCACCAAGAGCTCAGAGAGGATCGTCGATCACGCTGACATGGGCGGCGGCGACCTTCCAGCCCTCCGGCGTCCGCATCCAGGTCTGCATCTGCCGGCCGACGCGCCCCGCTGCGCGCCGAAACAGGGTGGAGGCTACTGCCATGTCGCGGCCATAGGTGGTGATGACCGTGCCTTCCAATGTGCGCTCCAGCCCGGCGGGCGCGCGCGCGGCGCGAAAGGCACGGATCGCCTCGATGCCATAGAGGTTCTCGCCGCCGCCATAGCGGATGGTGCGGGCATCGTCCCAGAACAGCGCGTCGAGTTCGGCGACATCATTGCCGACCAGCGCCCGCTCATAGCGCTCGAAGGCGGCGCGGACCTCGGCCACCACTTCGGGAAGATCGATGTCCATGCGCGGCCCCTGATTTGCTGGCGAAGGCCTGAGCACACAGGCGCGCGGTGGCGGCGTCAATCCTCCAGCCGCAGAATCTCGCACATCTCGCCAGCCTCGGCCGCCGGGGCGTGCGGGCGGCGGACGAGCAGAACGTCGGCGCGGGCGAGGTTGTGCAGCATGGAACTGTCCTGCACCTGCAGCGCCCGCACCAGCGGCACCCCCTCGGCATGGCCGACGATTTCCGCCCGCTGGAAATCCATACGCTGCTCGTTCGCCTTCACATCGACCGCGAGGCGGGCGAGCTCCAGTTCGGGACGGGCCGGCACTGCCAGTCCCTGCAGCGCCTTGATGAGCGGCACCAGGAACAGCAGCGCGCAGACATGCGCCGAAACGGGGTTACCGGGAAGCCCGAGAACCTGCGTGTGCGTCGCGGCGGAGCGGCCGAACATCAGCGGCTTGCCGGGACGCAGCGCGATCTTGTGGACCGCGAGCGCGACACCCTGGGCGGTTAGCGCGGGGGCGATCAGGTCATGGTCGCCGACCGAAGCGCCGCCCGTGGTCACCAGCACGTCGAAGCCGCCATCGAGCGCGGCGCGCACGCCCGCCTGCGTCGCCTCCATCGTGTCGGGCAGAATGCCGAGATCCGTCACCTCGGCCCCGGCGGCGAGGGCCAGCGCAGCGACCGAATAGAGATTGGAGACGATGACCTGATGCGGGCTTGCCCCCGCGCCCGGGCGCACCAGCTCGTCGCCGGTGGAGAGCAGGGCGACGCGCGGGCGGCTCACCACGCTTACCGTGTCGACATCGCCGGCCGCGACCAGCGCGAGGTCGCGGGCCCGAAGCCGGTGGCCCGGCGCCAGCAGCGTCTCGCCGGCGGCGAAGTCGCCACCCGCGCGGCGGATATGGCGGCCTTGGGTCGCCGCCTCGGTGAGAGTGATGGCGGTGCCGTCGCGGAGCGTGTCTTCCTGGATGATGATGGCGTCGGCGCCCTCCGGCAGCACGGCGCCGGTGAAGATCCGGACCGTGGTGCCGGGCTCGACGCGGCCGGCAAAGGGACGACCGGCGGCGGATTCGCCAATGAGTTCAAGGGTGGTGGGCACGCTCGATGCGTCCTGCGCCCGGACGGCGTAGCCATCCATGGCGGAAACGTCGGCGCCTGGCGTGGTGCGGCGGGCGATGACCGGTGCGGCCAGCACGCGGCCGGCGGCTTCCGCCAGTGCGACCGGTTCGGCACTGAGCGGGGCGGCGGTGGAGAGCAGGAGGGCCAGCGCCTCCTCGACCGGCATCAGCGCCATGGCTTTCTCCTCAGTCCGCCCGCCAATGCCCTGATCGGCCACCATTTTTTTCGAGCAGCCGCACGTTGCCGATCCGCATGCCGCGATCGACCGCCTTCGCCATGTCGTAAATGGTGAGGCAGGCGACGGTGACGGCTGTCAGGGCTTCCATCTCGACGCCAGTCTGGCCGCTGGTGCGGACAGTGGCGTGGACGATGAGGCCAGTGAGAGCAGGGTCGGGCGTGATGTCGACCGCGACTTTCGACAGCAGCAGCGCATGGCAGAGCGGGATCAGATCATGGGTGCGCTTGGCCGCCATGATGCCGGCGAGCCGGGCGGTGCCGATCACATCGCCCTTCTTGGCGTTGCCTGAGAGGATGAGATCGAGCGTCTCCGGCCGCATCGTCACCTCGCCTGCGGCCACCGCCACGCGATCGGTGATCGCCTTATCGGCCACATCCACCATGTTGGCGGCGCCGGCGGCGTCGAGATGGGTCAGGCGGGGTTCCTCGCTCATCGCTCAGCCGGCCGCGCGGGCGGGGACGGAAGGGGCGAGCAGGGCGCGCGTCGCTGCCGCCACGTCAGGCTGGCGCATCAGGCTCTCGCCGACGAGGATGCAGTTGATGTTGACCGGCGCGAGGCGGGCGATGTCTTCCGGCGTGAAGATGCCGCTCTCGCCGACGATGATGCGGTCCGATGGGATGCGCGGGGCGAGCCGCTCGGAGGTCTCCAGCGTCACCTCGAAAGTGCGCAGATTGCGATTGTTGATGCCGACGAGTTTCGCCGGCAGCTTCAAGGCGCGGTCGAGCTCGGCATCGTCATGCACCTCCACCAGCGCGTCCATGCCGAGGCCGTGGGCGGTCTCGACCAGATCCAGCGCCAGCGCGTCGTCGACGGAGGCCATGATGACGAGAATGCAGTCGGCGCTCCAGGCGCGCGCCTCGAACACCTGATAGGTGTCGTAAAGGAAATCCTTGCGCAGGGCCGGCAGCGAGCAGGCGGACCGGGCGGCGACGAGGAATTCCGGCGCGCCCTGGAAGGAGGGGCGGTCGGTGAGCACGGACAGGCACGCCGCGCCGCCGGCCTCATAGGCCCGCGCTAGCGAAGGCGGGTCGAAATCGGCGCGGATCAGTCCCTTGGAGGGGCTGGCCTTCTTGATCTCGGCGATCAGCGCGGTGGTGCCGGCGGCGATCTTCGTCTCGATCGCTTTGAGGAAGCCGCGCGCCGGCGGCTGCGCCTCGGCGCTCGCACGAACGCCGGCCAAAGGCCGCTCGCGCTTGGCGGTGGCGATCTCCTCGCGCTTATAGGCGCCGATCTTTTCCAGAATGTCGGCCATGCCGCGCTCCTATTCCGCCGCCGCAACCGCGGAGGCCGCGACCAGCCGGTCGAGCGCCGCCGCCGCATGGCCGCCCGTCAGGCTGGCGCGGGCCAGCTCCAGCCCGGCGCCGAGCTCGTCCACCTTGCCAGCCACCACAAGCGCGGCGGCGGCGTTGAGCAAGGCGACATCGGCATAGGCACTCGGCTCGCCATTGAGCACGGCGCGCAGCGCCAGCGCATTGGCGGCGCCGTCGCCGCCCTTCAGCGCTTCCGGCGTGGCGCGGGTGAGGCCAAACGTCTCCGGCGCGATCTCGAAGCTGCGAATGGTGCCGTCCTTCAGTTCGGCGACATGGGTCGGGCCTGTCGTGGTGATCTCGTCGAGACCGTCGGAACCGTGGACCACCCAGGCGCGGTTGGAACCGAGCGTGCGCAGCACCTCGGCGATGGGCTCGACCCAGCCGCGGGCAAACACGCCGACCATCTGCCGGGTGACGCCGGCCGGGTTCGACAACGGGCCGATGAGGTTGAAGATGGTGCGCGTGCCCATCTCCACCCGGGTCGGGCCGACGTGCTTCATCGCCGGGTGGTGGGCGGGGGCGAACATGAAGCCGATGCCGGCCTCGCTGATGCACCGGGAGATCGCGGCGGGCGACAGGTCGATGGTGACGCCCAGCGCCATCAGCACGTCGGCGGCGCCGGACTTGGAGGAGAGCGCGCGGTTGCCGTGCTTGGCCACCGGCACGCCCGCGCCGGCGACGATGAAGGCGGCGCAGGTGGAGATGTTGTAGGAGCCGGAGGCATCGCCCCCGGTGCCGACCACGTCCACCGCGTCGGCCGGCGCCTCCACCCGCAGCATCTTGGCGCGCATGGTGGAAACGGCGCCAGCGATCTCGTCGATCGCCTCGCCGCGCACCCTGAGCGCCATGAGGATGGCGCCGATCTGCGAGGGCGTCGCCTCGCCCGACATCATCACGTCGAAGGCGGCGGCGGCTTCCGCCCGCGTCAGCGTGGTGCCGGTCGCCAGCTTGCCGATGATGGGCTTGAGGTTGTCCATATGGCCCTGCGTCCCCGCCTGTTGTGCCGCGCTCACGCCGCCCGCGTCCGGCCGGGGCCGGCATTCCAGGCGCGCGCGAGATCGAGGAAGTTCTTGAGGATGGTCCGGCCGTGCTCGGAGGCGATGCTTTCCGGGTGGAACTGCACCCCGTGCACGGGCAGATGCTTGTGGGAGAGGCCCATGATCAGCCCATCCTCGGTCTGGGCGGTCACGGTCAGCGCGTCGGGCAGCGTGTCGCGCTTCACCACCAGCGAGTGGTAGCGGGTCGCGCGCAGCGTGCCGTTGATGCCGTGGAACACGCCCTCATTGCTGTGGCTGATGTCCGAGAGCTTGCCGTGGATGGGCTGCGGTGCGCGCACCACATCACCGCCGAACACCTGGCCGATGGCCTGGTGGCCGAGGCACACGCCGAAGACAGGCACGCCCTCCTTTGCCGCGCGCTCGATCAGCGCGCAGGAAATGCCGGCCTCGTTCGGGGTCGCCGGCCCGGGCGAGATGACGATGGCCTCGGGCTTGAGCGCCATGGCCTCGTCGACGGTGAGGGTGTCGTTGCGGCGCACATCCACCTCGGCGCCGAGGCCACCAATATAGTGGACCAGGTTCCAGGTGAAGCTGTCGTAATTGTCGATGAGCAGGATCATCGTGCGTCCATCCGCCGGCCTGATGCGGCTGTGAAAAGGTCTAGGGGGTGTTCCGGCGCGGGGTCAAGCCGCGCCGTCCGGCGATCGTCTCTATCGCCAGCCCCGCCATCGCCGGTGACGCACGCGCGCTGTCATCGCCTCACTGCCCCCGTCCGGCCCGGGCGGCGAAGCGCACGGCTTCCTCGCCGGCGCGGAACAGCGCCTTGGCCTTGTTGACGCATTCCTGCAATTCGCTCTCGGGCACGGAATCATAGACGATGCCGGCACCCGCCTGCACATACATCCGCCCGTCCTTCACCACCGCGGTGCGCAGCACGATGCAGGTATCCATCTCGCCATCGGCGCCGAAATAGCCGATGGCGCCGGCATAGATGCCGCGCTTGTCGCGCTCCAGTTCGTCGATGATCTCCATCGCCCGCACCTTCGGCGCCCCCGAGACGGTGCCGGCCGGGAAACCGGCGGCGAGGGCGTCGAGCGCGTCGCGGCGCGGGTCGAGCGTGCCCTCGACATTGGAGACGATGTGCATGACCTGGCTGTAGCGCTCGACGAAGAAGCTGTCGGTGACATGCACCGAGCCGATGGTGGCGACGCGGCCGACATCGTTGCGCCCGAGGTCCAGCAGCATCAGGTGCTCGGCGCGCTCCTTGGGATCGGCAAGAAGCTCCTCTTCCAGCGCCTTGTCCTCATGCGGGGTGGCGCCGCGCCGGCGGGTGCCGGCGATCGGGCGGATGGTGACGGTGTCGGCGCGCAGGCGCACCAGAATCTCCGGGCTGGAGCAGACCAGCGAGAAGCCGCCGAAGTTGAAATAGACCAGGAACGGCGCCGGGTTGATCCGGCGCAGCGCCCGGTAGAGCGAGAAGGGCGGCAGGTTGAAGGGCGCCTCGAAGCGCTGAGACAGCACCACCTGGAAGATGTCGCCGGCGCGGATGTACTCCTTGGCCCGCTCGACCATGTCGAGATAAGCCGCCGGCTCGGTGTTGGACTGCGGCTCCACCGCCTGGTGGAAGGCATCCTCGGAGGGCAGGTTGGGCAGCGCGCTGTCGAGCGCCGCGACCACCTTCTCCAGCCGCAGGCGCGCCGCCTCATAGGCCGCCGCCGCCGGTACGCCCGCGTCAGGGCGCACCGGGGTGACGACGGTGATCTCGTCACGCACGGCGTCGAACACCACCATGACCGTCGGCCGGATGAAGATGGCGTCGGGCACGCCGAACACGTCCGGCTTGGGCGCCGGCAGGCGCTCCATCTGCCGCACCATGTCGTAGCCGAGATAGCCGAACACGCCCGCCGCCATGGGCGGGGCGCCTTCCGACAGGTGGATGCGCGATTCCTCGACCAGCGCGCGCAGTGCCAGCAGCGGCGGCTGCGCGCAGGGCTCGAAGGCCTCGGCATCGGTGGCGGCGCGGCGGTTGATCTCGGCGCGGTCGCCATGGCAGCGCCAGATCACGTCCGGGTCGATGCCGATCATCGAGTAGCGCCCCCGCGTGGCGCCGCCCTCGACCGATTCGAGCACGAAGCTGTTGGGCCGCTCGCCGGCGATCTTGAGGAAGGCCGAGACCGGGGTTTCGAGGTCGGCGATCAGCGTGGTGGTGACGACCTGGGCTTCGCCGCGCTGATAAAGGGCGGCGAAGGCGTCCGCTTCGGGAGTGAGGCTCATGACCCGCGTTCCGCCTCAGTTCACCGCGTCGGTGCCGACGATCTGGTCGAGCGCGGCGCGGTTGATGCGGGCGCCGAGGCGCGTCTGCAGCTCGACGAGATATTCGGTCATCAGGTCGTTCTGAAGGCTCTGGCGCAGGTCGGAAACCAGCTTCTCGTCGGTGGCGGCGGTGGCGCTCGGTACGTTGGCGCGCAGCACCTGGAACAGCAGACGGCTCTCGCCGGCCTCCGCCATCGAGCTGCCGACGCCGCCCTCGGGGGTCTCGAACACGGCGGCCATGATGTCCTGCGGCACGCCATCGGCGGTGCGGCCGCGGCGCAGGCCGTTGGCGGCGCGCAGTTCGAGCCCGGCCTCGGTCACCGCCTGGTCGAAGGGCGTGCCGGCGGCGATCTTCGCCTTGATCTCCTCGACGCGCGCGTCGAGCGCCTGGGCGGCCTGGTCCTGCTTCCAGCGGTCGAGAACCTGGGCGCGGGCTTCCTCGAAGGAACGGTCGCGCGGCGGGGTGATCTCGTCGACCTGGTACCAGACATAGCCGCCATTCTGCGGCAGCTGGACGGGATCGTTCTCGCTGCCGACCTCGGCGGCGAAGGCGCCGCGCAGAACGTCCGAACGGGCCGGGAAGGAGGCGATCGCCGTTCCGTCCGGCGCCTGGCCCTGGATGCTGGTGTCGAAGCTCAGCAGCTTCACGCCGACCTTGCCAGCGATCTCGGCCAGCTGGGCACCGCCGGCGCGCTCGTCCTCGACCGTGTCATAGGTGGTCAGCATCGCCCGGCGGGCGGCGTTGACCTGCAGCGCGGCGCGAATCGCCGGCGCCACCTCCGCCAGCGGCTGGACGGCGCCCGGGGTGATGGCGCCGATATGCACGATGACGGGGCCGAAGCGGCCGGCGATCACGCCGCTGGTGCCTTCGGCCGGGAGGGAGAAGGCGGCATCGGCGACCTGGCGGTCGATAATGTCGGCGCGGGAAACGTCGCCGAGGTCGACATCCTTGGCGCTCAGCTTGCGCTCGGTGACGATGTCGGCGAAGGGCGTGCCGGCGGCAATGCGCGCGGCGGCGGCATTGGCTTCGTCCTGCGAGGGGAAGACCAGCTGCTGGACGACGCGCTTTTCCGGCGTGCCATAGGTGGAGAGGTTGGCGTTATAGGCGGCCTCGACTTCGGCGTCGGACACGGTTTCGCTCGATGCCAGCGCTTCCGGCGTCAGTACCAGCACGCCGATCTTGCGGAATTCCGGCGCCCGGAAGGCGACCTTGCGCGCGTCGAAGAACGTCTTCAGCTCCTCTTCGGAAGGATCGGCCGGGGCGGCGAGGGCGGCGGGGGACAGCATCGCGTAGTTGACCGAGCGCTCTTCGCCCTCGTAGCGGGCGAGGGCATCCTTGAGCACCTGCGGTACCTCGACGCCGCCGCCGAGCGACTGGATCAGCTGCTGGCGCAAGGCGAGCCCGCGTTCCGCCGCGACGAAACGGGCCTCGGTGAAGCCGTTGGAGCGCAGCAGCTGGTTGAAATAGGCCGGATCGAAGCTGCCGCTCGGGCCGTGAAAGGCCGGGTTGGCCTGCACCCGCTTGGCGATCTCTTCATCGGAGAGCGCGAGGCCGAGCGACTTCGCCTGGTCGTTCAGCGCCGCCTCGGCGAGCTGCTCGTTCAGAAGCTGGTCGGGAATGCCGAAGGCGCGCGCCTGGTCGGGCGTGATGCCGCGCTTGAGCTGCTGGCTGATCTGCTGGAGCCGCTCCTGATAGGCCTGGCGGAATTCCGGCACGGTGATCTCGCTGTCGCCTATGGTCGCCAGCGTCTGGCCGCCAAAGCCGCGAAACACGTCGGCGATGCCCCAGACCGCGAAGCTGAGGATGAGGAGACCCATCAGGATCTTGGCGACAATTCCGGTAGAGCTCTTGCGCAGCGACTCAAGCATTTCATTCTCGTCTGGCGTCGGGCGGGCAACGGCCCGGGGCGCGAAAGGCGCGCATAATAGGGAGGCCTCCCCGCCGCCGCAACGGCACTGATGCCACCTTCCCGCAACGAAAGCCGCTGCGCCGGCACAGACGGTCTGTTATGAGGCGAAGGCGCGGAGCTTTTACAGTGCAGGAGCTTGGAACGGTATGAAGATGCGTCGTCCGCTGGTTGCCGGCAATTGGAAGATGAACGGCCTGAGCGCCTCGCTCGTCGAGTTCGGTCGCATCGTCGACGGGTATGACGCGGCGCTGAAGGCCAAGGCCGATCTCCTGGTGTGCCCGCCGGCGACGCTGCTGGGCGCTTTCGCCGCCGCCCGTGGCGATGTCGGCGTCGGCGGACAAGACTGCCACGCCAAGCCCTTTGGCGCCCACACCGGCGATATCGCCGCCGAGATGCTGGCCGATGCCGGCGCGGGCGCTGTTATCGTCGGCCATTCCGAGCGCCGGCAGGACCATCGCGAGAGCAATGGCGAGGTGCGCGCCAAGGCCGAGGCGGCCCGCCGCGCCGGGCTCATTGCCATCGTCTGCGTCGGCGAGACGCGGGCCGAGCGCGAGGCGGGGCAGGCGCTGGACATCGTGCGCGGCCAGCTGGAGGGATCGATCCCCGACGGCGCGACGGCGGTCGATCTCGTGGTCGCCTATGAGCCGGTCTGGGCGATCGGCACCGGCCTGACGCCGACCATTGACGACATCGCCGAGATGCATTCCGCGCTCCGCTCGGCGCTCAAGGCGCGCTTCGGCGCGGAGGGCGACGGGTTCCGGCTGCTCTATGGCGGCTCGGTCAAGCCGGACAACGCCACCGAGATTCTCACCGTGGCCGATGTGGACGGCGCGCTGGTCGGCGGGGCGAGCCTCAAGGCCGAGTCTTTTCTCGCTATCGCGCGTGCCTATCTCTAGGCGCGGTGCGTCCTTCCGGTGCGCGGCGAGGGGTGTTCGGCCTCCGGCTTAGGCGCGGTGGCTGGAAACCCTGGCCGCAATCGTGTAGGAACGCGCCCAAAGATGGCGGCGCGCCGAGTCCGGGACAGGGCTCGTGCGCCGCTGCATGAGCATTTTGAAGGCGTCAGATGCAAACCGTACTCATCGTCATTCATCTTATGGTCGTGCTGGCCCTGATCGGCGTGGTGCTGATTCAGCGTTCCGAAGGGGGCGGCCTCGGCATTGGTGGCGGCGGCGGGGGAGGCGGCGGTGGCGGCTTCTTCAGCGCGCGCGGCACGGCCAATGTGCTGACCCGCGCCACGGCGATTCTCGCCGGCATGTTCTTCATCACCAGCCTGTCGCTCACCATTCTCGCCGGCTGGGGCCGCGGCCCGACCACCATCTTCAACGCGCCGACGGCGGTGCCGGGCGTGCCGTCGGCTCCCGCGCCGGGCAGCTCGGTGCTCGACCAGCTCAATGCCGCCCAGCCCGCGCCGCCGGCCGCTCCCGCCGTGCCGCAGGCTCCGCAGTCGCAGTGACATCGGCGCCGCGCCGGACCCTCCCGGCGCGGCTTTCGTTTTAGCCAGAGGCGAGTGCCCGTTCGGCAAGGCGGGCTCTCGTCGAATCGCGTTTTTGCCGGTAGAAACCAAATCCCATGGCGCGCTATATCTTCATCACCGGCGGCGTCGTGTCCTCGCTTGGCAAGGGCCTCGCCTCCGCCGCACTCGGTGCATTGCTGCAGGCCCGTGGGTACAAGACCCGGCTGCGCAAGCTCGACCCCTATCTGAACGTCGATCCGGGGACGATGAGCCCGTATCAGCATGGCGAGGTCTTCGTCACCGATGACGGCGCCGAGACCGATCTCGACCTCGGCCATTACGAGCGCTTCACCGGCCGTCCCGCGACCAAGCAGGACAACATCACCACCGGGCGCATCTATCAGGACATTCTCACCAAGGAGCGGCGCGGCGACTATCTCGGCGCCACCATCCAGGTGATCCCGCACGTCACCAACGCCATCAAGGATTTCGTGCTCTCCGGCAATGAGGGCTACGACTTCGTGCTGGTGGAGATCGGCGGCACGGTCGGCGACATCGAGGCGATGCCGTTCCTGGAGGCGATCCGCCAGATCGGCAATGATCTGCCGCGCAAGCACTGCATCTATATCCACCTCACATTGCTGCCGTTCATCCCTTCCGCCGGTGAGCTCAAGACCAAGCCGACCCAGCATTCGGTGAAGGAGCTGCGCTCCATCGGTATCGCGCCTGACATTCTGCTCTGCCGCACCGACCGCGAGATTCCGCGCGAGGAGCGCCGCAAGCTCGGTCTGTTCTGCAATGTGCGCGAGAGCGCCGTGATCGAGGCCCGCGACGCCGACAGCATCTATGCCGTGCCCTCCGCCTATCACGAGGCGGGGCTCGATACGGAAGTGCTGGCCGCCTTCGGCATCGAGCCGGCGCCCGAACCCGATCTGACGCGCTGGAAGCGTGTCGAGACCGGCATCCGCAACCCGGAAGGCTCCGTCACCATTGCCATCGTCGGCAAGTACACGGGCATGAAGGACGCCTACAAGTCGCTGATCGAGGCGCTGACCCATGGCGGGCTCGCCAATAATATGCGGGTCAATCTCGACTGGATCGAAAGCGAGATTTTCGAGCGTGAGGATCCCTCGCCCTTCCTCGAACATGTGCACGGCATTCTCGTGCCGGGTGGCTTCGGCCAGCGCGGTGCCGAGGGCAAGATCCGGGCGGCGCAGTTCGCCCGCGAGCGGCGCGTGCCCTATCTGGGCATCTGCTTCGGCATGCAGATGGCGGTGATCGAGGCGAGCCGCAATCTGGCCGGTGTCGGCAAGGCCAATTCGACCGAGTTCGGCCCCACCGACGAGCCTGTGGTCGGCCTGCTCACCGAATGGCTGCGCGGCAATGAGCTGGAGCGGCGCGGCCTCAGCGGCGATCTCGGCGGCACGATGCGGCTCGGCGCCTACCCGGCCGCGCTGGCCGAGGGCAGCCGGGTGGCCGAGATCTATGGCGGCACCCTGATTTCCGAGCGCCACCGCCACCGCTACGAGGTCAACATGGCCTATCGCGAGCGGCTGGAGGCCTGCGGCATGCTGTTCTCCGGCCTCTCGCCGGACGGGCTGCTGCCGGAAATCATCGAATATCCTGACCACCCTTGGTTCGTCGGCGTGCAGTTCCATCCGGAATTGAAGTCGCGCCCGTTCGAACCGCACCCGCTCTTCGCCTCCTTCATCGGCGCGGCGGCGGTGCAGAGCCGGCTGTTCTGACCGGGTCATTCCCGCCGGAAGCGGGTCGGGGCGAGGTTTGCCCCGACTGCGTTTCTCGCGCCGAATCAAAAGGTTGCGACAGAGTCTGGGCAGAGTGATTCACGGCGGGTCCGCGCGGCGTCGGTCGGTGTGCGCGCGGTCGCGGCAAGGTCAGTTGCGCGGTTTTACCCCCATCCGATAGTCGAGGCTGGATTCACCGGCGGCCGCCGTGCTCTCATGGCGGCGTGGGAACCGGGCCGGCGCATTGCGCGCTGGCCAAGCAGGGGAGAAGGTGCTGGTGGAGCGCGGTCTTGATCACGTCGTCCATGTCGTTCGCGACCTGGAGGCAGCCGGCGAACTCTACGACATGCTGGGCTTCACGGTCGGCACCCGCAACCGCCATCCCTGGGGCACCGACAACCGGATCGTCCAGATGCCCGGTTTCTTCGTCGAACTGCTTGAGATCGCCGAGCCGGACCGTATCCCGCCGGAGGGCGAGACGAGATTCTCCTTCGGCGCCTTCAATCGCGACTTTCTCGCCGATGTCGGGCCCGGCCTGTCCATGCTGGTGCTGGAGGGGCGCGATCCCGCCGGCGACAAGGCCGAGTTCGATGCGGCCGGATTTGGCGGCCTCGACCTGTTCGATTTCGAGCGCGAGGGCAAGCGGCTGGACGGGGTGGACGTCAAGGTCGCGTTTTCGCTGGCCTTCGCCCGTGACCCGGCCTCGCCGCATGCCGGCTTCTTCACCTGCCAGCAGCGCTATCCTGAGAATTTCTGGTCGCCGGACCTGCAGCGCCATATGAACGGTGCCAATGGCGTGGTCGGGGTGGTGTTCACCGCCGCCGACCCGGCCGCCCATACCGGCTTTCTCAGCGCCTTCGCCGGCAGCGAGGCGCGGCGGGCGGTGGATGGCTGGCACATCGTCAAGACCCCGCGCGGGGACATCGACGTGATGAGCGATGCGCTGTTCAGCCAGCGCTTCGGCGTGGCGGCGCCGGCCGGGCCGGGGCTGCGCCTTGCTGCCGTGCGCTTCGCGGTGGGAGACATGGAGCGGCTGCGCCGGCGCGTCTCCTCCTCGCGCATGTCGGCGGAGGATATCGAGGGCGTGGTGGTTGTCGGCCCGAAATCGGCGCTGGGGGCGACGCTGGTGTTTGAGGCCACGCGCTGAAGCTCCGCTAAGGGCAGCAACGAAGCGGGGAAGCCAAGCCAGGAATAAACGCCGAAAACAAAAGCCCCGGAATCACTTCCGGGGCTTTTTTCATGTCGCCTGTGAAGCGGCTGCCGGGCGAGGGCCTCAGCCGATCTTTTCCGGCACCGCCTGGGGCTGCGCGGTACGGCCCGGCAGCAGCGCCAAAGCGCGGCCACGCAGGGCGCGCCATGTCGAGAAGGCGTTCAGCGTCGAGCCTTCCAGCCAGCCGATGCCGGCCGCGGCCAGGAAGGGCAGGCTCTGGATCGCGAGGGCGAGGGCGAACAGGTCGACCTCCACCACCGCGTGCCAGTTGGTCAGCCGCAGCGCCACCGCCGAGAGCATCAGCCCGGCGCCGATGATCGCCTCAGGCAGGGCCGGGAAGGCACGGGCGGCATCGGCCAGCCAGGAGCCCTTGGCAGTGCGGGCGAAGGCGAGGTCCTTGTAGCGGAAGCTGTCATACACCGCCTTGGCGACGGTGAACTGCACCGCCATCGCCGCAAAGGCCGCGCCCAGCATGCGGACCGGCGTGGTCGCCACGCGCAGCCGATAAAGGGCGATGAAGTGCAAGAGATAGATGCCGAAGCAGAACACGATCGGGATGGTGAGGATGCGCTGCGGCACGGCGATGCCGAGGCCGAGCACGAAGGGCACCCAGAGCAGCGACAGGATCGCCACCAGCGCACCCACGCTCTCCGAGCCGAGCCAGCTGACCCAGCCGATGCTGAATTCGCGGCGCTGCGCTGTGGTCAGGCGGGTGCCGGCATTGGGAAGCATGCGGCGCCAGTGCTTCTTGATGATCTGCATGCCGCCATAGGCCCAGCGGTGGCGCTGCTTCTTGAAGGAGGCGAAATCGTCCGGCAGCAGGCCCCAGCCATAGCGGGTGCTGGTGTAATGGCTCTTCCAGCCGCGCTCGACGATGGCGAGGCCGAGATCGGTATCCTCGCAGATCGTGTCGCTCGACCAGTCGCCGGCCTCCACCATGGCGGCGCGGCGCATCAGGCACATCGTGCCGTGCACGACGATGGCGTCGTGCTCGTTGCGCTGGACCATGCCGATGTCGAAGAAGCCGGCATATTCGGTGTTCATCGCCTCGTGCAGCAGGCTGCGATCCGCGTCGCGGTGGTCCTGCGGCGCCTGGACGATACCCACCGTCGGGTCCTCGAAGGTGGGGACGAGGTCCATCAGCCAGTTGGAATCGACGACATAGTCGGCGTCGATGATGCCGATGATCTCGGCATCCGGCGCGGTCTGAAGCATGGCGGCGCGCAGGGCGCCGGCCTTGAAGCCCGCCACCTTTGGCAGGTTGATGAACTTGAAGCGGTCGCCGAGCGCGCGGCAATGGGCCTCGATCGGCTCCCAGAAGGCCGGGTCCGGCGTGTTGTTGATGATGACCAGGCACTCGAAGTTCGGCCAGTTGAGCCGGGCGACGCTGTCGAGCGTCTGCTTCAGCATCTCCGGCGGTTCCTTGTAGGCCGGGATGTGGATCGAGACCTTGGGCGTGCGGGAGGGAGTGGTCACATTGTCGCGGCGCAGCAGCCGGCGCGGGGTGCGGCCGAAGGCGATGGTGGCCAGTTCCTCGACGCGGTACAGCATCACCACGACGAGCGGCACCAGCAGCACGAGGCAGATCACCATGGTGACCATGTTGCCGCCGACGACGTAATGGGTCAGCCAGTGGTCGGTGACGGTGGCGATCCAGGCGCCGACGAGGTTGGCCGCGCCGACCATCACCAGCGCCTGCGTCAGGGTCAGGCGGGCGAAGCGGAACACCGGCAACGAGAAGGCGATGCCGAGCAGCAGGGCGATGGCGGCGGTCGCGGTATAGGTCGACGGGGTGATCGGGCCGGAAAGCGGGAACTTCGCCACGCGGTCGGCGTCGAGAATGCCCCAGTACTGGCCGACGCTACCCTCAAAGCTCTTCCACGGCGCGTCGAACGCCTCGATGAGGTTGTATTCGATGCCGAGCGCGTCGGCGCGGGCGGCGAAGGTGCGGATGATCTGCGCCTGGGTGAGCTCGCCGGGAACGGCGCTGTCGCGGTTATAGCCCTGGCTCGGCCAGCCGAATTCGGCGATGACGATGCGCTTGCCGGGATAGGTGGCGCGCAGCCGGTCATAGATGGCGATGGTGTGGTCGACCACCTGCTCGGGCGAGACGCCTTCCCAGTAGGGCAGCATATGGGCGGCGATATAGTCGACGGCAGAGACCAGCTCGGGATGGTCGAGCCAGACGTCCCAGGTCTCGCCGGTCGTTACCGGCACGTTGGTCTCGCGCTTCACCCGGCGAATGGTTTCGATCAGCTGCTCGGGCGTGCGCTCAGCGCGCAGGATCGACTCATTGCCGACCACGATGCCGACGACGTTGGAATTCTTGCGCGCCACGTCGATGGCGTTGGTGATTTCGCGCTCGTTACGCGCCTCGTCCTCGTCCAGCCAGGCGCCGACCGTGGTCTTCAGCCCCTTTTCGCCGGCGAGCCGGGCAACAAGGTCGAGATTGCCGGTCGAGGCATAGGTGCGGACGGCGCGCGTATAGGGCGCCACCGCCTCCACATCGGCACGGATCTGCGCCTCAGTGGTCGGCTCGCCCTTGTCAGGATTGGCGTCCCGGCCATAGGGCGCGAAGGACATGCTCTGGAATCGGTCGGGTGCGGCAGGAGCGGAAACCTCCTGACGCAAAGCCAACCAGGCAAAGACATGGACGCACGTCACAACCGCAACAGCTGCGGCGGCGACACGAATGGCGGGGCGCATGAGACAAACCCACGATAAGGGGAGGCTGACGGATGGATTATAATACAGTTTCAACGCACGTGCAGCACGATCTTTGCCGCACCGCGCCACAGCGCGCCACGTCCGTCGATAATGCCGCTATGCCGCAGAAAATGCGTCAGAACGAGAATGGTTCCGCACTATGGCGGCCCCATGACGCGCCGATGACGCGGGAGGGGCCGGGGTGCGGATTCATTGCGCGGGGGCGGCGGCCGGGGCGGGCGTCGCGGCGGCCGGCGAGGCGTCCGGGTTGACCCAGCAGGCGTGCACGCGCTCGGACAGCCGCTCCTGCGCCTTGCTGTCGATATTGCCCTGCCGGACCAGGCAGCGGAAGGCGATCTTCAGGTGCTCGGTCGGGCAGCCGAAGCGCTCATAGAGTTCGAGGTGACGGCGCGCGGTGTCGATATCGTCGCGCCAGAGCAGCATGGCGATGCGCCGACCGCTCCATACGCATTCCGGCAGGCCGGCATTGCCCGGCAGCTTGGCCGCCTCGGCATATTCCTCGACCGAACGGCGCAGCGCCTCTTCCTTGGCCTGTTCCTCCGGACTCTTCTGCTCGGCGGGCTTCTGTTCCTGCGTGGCGCTCTGGGCCCACGCGCCGCCAGGGGCGACGGTCATCATAATCATGCCGCCGAACAGGGCGGCGGCGAGGGGACGTACGGAGCACAACATGGGGGAAACGTCACACGCAAAAGAGGAAACACCGGGCCGGCCAGGACAGTAGGAGAAGCAATCGAATTTGTCAGCATGACGGCACGCCTCCGGGCGGCCTGTCGGCGCAAAATTCCGCCGCTTTGCACACGCCTCTTGCCGTGGCGGCAAAGCCCCGCTACCCGGCAGGGTGAAACGTTCGGACGGCCCCTCGCGACCGAGCCCCGGCAACCGACCCCTGGCGACCGACCCCTGGCGGAGATTCCTCGCATGCGACTGCCCCTCGCCCTCGCCGCCCTCGTCTGCGCGGCGATCGTCGCTGTCTGGGCCTGGCTCGGGCAGCCGGTGCCGGCGCCGTTCGCGCCGATGGCGGCCGGCGAGAAGCTGCCCTGCGTCTCCTATGCGCCGTTCCGGCCCGGCCAGAGCCCGTTCAGCGAGGATGTGGCGTTCTCGCCGGCGCAGATTGACGACGATCTCGCCCGGCTGGCCAAGATCACCCATTGCGTGCGGACCTATTCCTCGATCCAGGCCGGGCTTGCGGCCGTGCCGGAACTCGCCCGCAAGCATGGGCTCACCGTGCTTCAGGGCATCTGGATCGCCGCCGACCCGGTGCGCAACCGGGCGGAGATCGAGGGCGGCATCAAGGCGGCGCAGGAAAACCCCGACGTCGTCACGGCGGTGATCGTCGGCAATGAGGTGCTGCTGCGCGGCGAGCAGTCCGCCAACGACATTGCCGGCTTTCTGAAGGAGGTGAAGGCGAAGGTCCCGCCCAGCGTCGACGTCACCTATGCTGATGTGTGGGAGTTCTGGGAGCGCAACCGCTCGCTGGCGGATTCAGTGGATTTCGTCACCGTCCACATCCTGCCCTTCTGGGAGGACATGCCGGTGCCGGCCGAGGATTCGGTCGCTCATCTCGGCGAGATCCGCGAGCATGTCGGCGAGATCTTCGCCGGCAAGGAGATCCTTATCGGCGAAACCGGCTGGCCGAGCGAGGGGCGCATGCGCGAGGGCGCGCTGCCCTCACCCTCCAACCAGGCCAATGTGATCCAGGAACTGCTGGCCCTCGCCAAGGCCAAGAACTACCGGCTGAACGTCATCGAGGCCTTCGACCAGCCATGGAAGCGGGTGCTGGAGGGTACGGTAGGCGGGCATTGGGGTTTTCTTGACGCCTATACGCGCGAGTTCAAGTTCACCTGGGGCGCCCCGGTGTCGGATCATCCCTACTGGATGGCGCAGGCGGCGGTCGGCGTGCTCTTCGCCGGCGCCGTCTTTGCGATGGCGGGCTGGGCCGCAAGGCGCGCCGGCGGCCGCCTACTCGGCATGCGGGAATGGTCGGCGGTGGGCGGTATCGCCTTTTTCGCCGGGCTGATGATCGGCCGGCTGCTGGCGTCGGTGCCGGTGGAGAGCCTCGGCGTCGGCGGCTGGATACGCGGCGGCGCGCTGGTCGGGCTGGCGGTGCTGGTGCCGCTTGCCTGTGCGGTCGCGATCGGGCGGCGCACAAGGCTGGTGACGCTGACCTTGGCGCTCAACAGCGAGGCGACGCCGGGGGCGCCGTTCTTCGACCGATGCCTCGCTTTGCTGCTCGCCGCATCAATCGTGCTGGCGGCGCAGATCGGCTTCGGGCTGGTGTTCGATCCGCGCTACAAGGACTTCCAGTTCGCCGGGCTGACGCCGATCATCGCCGCCTTCGCCTTTTATGCGGTGGTGGCCAGCCCGGGGCGCTTCACCGAGGGGCGGCAGGCGGAGGTCATCGCCGCCGGCCTGTTCCTCGCGGCCGGGGTTTATGTGGCGCTGAACGAGACTTTGGCGAACTGGCAGGCGCTGTGGTCCGGCAGCCTGTTCGTGGTGCTGGCCTTCACCCTCTGGCGCCTCGCCACGGCCGGGCGAAGGATATGAGCAGCAGCCCGCCGGCCACGCCGGCAAGGCTGTTATTGTAGATTACCAGCCCCATGCAGGTGGCCATCAGCGCCAGGGTGAACATGACAAGCGAGGGCCGCACCAGCTGGAGGAGCGCGGCGACAAGTGCGACAATGCCGAACGCCGACTGGCTGAACAGCGCAATCACCAGCGCCCGCGTCTCGCAGGTCATGGTTTCCAGCGTCCGGCAGGCGAGGCCGACCGAGGACTGTTCCAGCAGCGCGTAGCGCACATAGATCGCCCAGCCGAGGGCGAAGGCGCCGAGCGCGATGATGACATTGGCGGCGCGGGCGCCGGGCAGGAAGCTGTGATGGGCCAAGGTGAAGGTCCTTCTCCGACGGTCCTTCATATCGACCGTCTTGCTCGGATAGGGCTGCATCGCACGCCGCGACGGGGCGATCAATCCGCCGGACGCGGGGAGGGGTCCCGCCGGCGGGTGGCGAGGATGACGCCGCCGAGGATCAGCACGAAGCCGACGCCATGATAGAGGTGCAGTTCCTCGCCCAGCAGCAGCACCGCCAGCAGCACGCCATAGACCGGCATGAGATAGAGGAAATTCGCCGTCACCGGAGCCCCGGCGGATTTGATCGCGAACTGGAACAGGCCGAAGGCCAGTACCGAGGGAACGACCGCCAGGAAGGCGATGGCCCCCCACGCTTCCAGCGTCGCTGGAGTGCTCGCGCCGGTCGTCGCCTCCCACAGCGCCATCGGGGCCAGCAGCAGCGTGCCGGCAATGGCATTGGCGGCAAACGCCGTCTGGCCGCCGAGCTGGGTCAGCGGCCCCTGCCGCAGCATCAGCGAATAGGCGGCCCAGGCGATCGCCGCGACTAATATGCCGAGATCGCCGCTGTTGAATTGGAGCCCGAGCAGCCGGCCCGGCTCGCCATGCACGGTGATCAGCGCGATGCCGGCAAAGCCCGCCAGCGACCCGAGGAGCTGGATCTTCGGCAGCCGTCGGCGTTTCAGCAGCGCGTCGAGCACCACAATCATCAGGGTGGAGGTGGTGTAGATCAGCGTCGCATTGGTGGCGGTGGTATGCCCCAGGGCGACATAGACATTGCCGCCGCACAGCACCATGCCGAGAAAGCCGAGCAGCAGGATGTGCGCCCATTCCCGGCGCAGCAGGTCGCGATGGCGCATCAGCGCGCCGGCGGTGAGCGGCAGCAGCACCGCCGCCGCCAGCAGCCAGCGCCAGAAGGCGAGCGACCAGGGCGGCACCAGGTCGACCACCGCCCGGCCGACGATCAGATTGGTCGAAAAGAACAGCGGCATCGCCAGCAGCGCCGCCAGCGCCCAGGGGTCGTGCAGGAGGCCGGGCGGGCCGGGCGGTGAATCGCGGCGGGCGTGGTTGCTGGCGTCTTGGCTGGCGTCTTGGCTGGCGTTTTGGCTGTGCTCCATGGCGCGGGGTGATACACGCTTCCCGGCCCGGCGTCGCCCAGCCGCTTGCGGGCGCCGGCCGCCCGGCCGCTCTTTTCGCCCCGCCCGCGGCAGGCTAGAACGCGCCTTCCCGGGGCGGGCCCCGGTCCGGTCCCTGCGTCCAGCTTCTGGAGTCCGCCGATGCGCCAGCTTCTCGTCATCGTCCTTGCCGCCGGAGAGGGGACGCGCATGCGCTCCGCCCTGCCGAAGGTGCTGCACGCGGTGGCCGGCCGGCCGATGGTCTCGCATGTGCTCGACGCGGCGCTCGCCGCCGGCGCGGCGCATGTCGCGGTCGTGATCGGCCCCGACCACGACAAGGTGGCCGCCGAGGTGCGCAAGGTGGCGCCGCAGGCCGAGGTGTTCGTGCAGGCCGAGCGGCGCGGCACCGCCCATGCGGTGCTGGCGGCGCGCGCGGCGCTGGAACGCGGCTTTGACGATGTCGTGGTGATGTATGGCGACACGCCGCTGGTGCGGCCGGAAACCCTCGCCGCGCTGCGGGCGCCGCTTGCCGAGGGCGCGGGCGTCGCCGTGCTCGGCTTCCGCCCGGAGGACCCCACCGGCTATGGCCGCCTTGTGACCGAGGGCGGCGAACTCCTCGCCATTCGCGAAGAGAAGGAGGCGAGCGTCGAGGAGCGCGCGATTCGCCTGTGCAATGCCGGGTTGATGGCGCTCGACGGGCGGGCGGCGCTCGATTTGCTGAACCGTGTCGACGACGCCAATGCCAAGAAGGAATTCTACCTCACCGACGTGGTGGCGATCGCCCGCGCGCTCGGCCGCACGGCGGGCGTGTGCGAGGTGGCGGTGGAGGATGTGGCCGGCGTCAACAGCCGCGCCCAGCTCGCCGAGGCCGAGGCCATTCTCCAGCGCCGCCTGCGCGCACAGGCGCTGGAAGCCGGGGTAACACTGGTGGCGCCAGAGACGGTGTTTCTCTCGGCGGATACGAGCTTCGGCCGCGATGTCATTGTGGAGCCGAATGTTTTCTTCGGGGCCGGGGTGCGGGTCGAGGACGGCGCCACCATCCGCGCCTTTAGCCATGTCGAGGGCGCCCATGTTGGGCCAGGGGCCATTGTCGGCCCCTTCGCTCGCCTGCGTCCGGGCGCCGAACTCGGGCAGGGGGTGCATGTCGGCAATTTCGTGGAGATCAAGGCCTCCGATCTCGCGCCGGGGGTGAAGGTGAACCACCTCTCCTATGTCGGCGATTCCAGCGTCGGGGCGAACACCAATATCGGCGCCGGCACCATCACCTGCAATTATGACGGCTTCCGCAAGCACCGCACCATCATCGGCGCCAATGCCTTTGTCGGCACGAACAGCCTGCTGGTGGCCCCGGTCAGCGTCGGCGATGGCGCCTATCTCGCTACCGGCTCGGTCATTACCGACGACGTGCCGGCGGACGCGCTCGCGATCGGCCGGGCGCGGCAGGTCAACAAGCCGGGGCTGGCCGCGCGGCTGCGGGCCCGGCTCTCGGCCGGGCTGGCGCCCAAGGCGTGATACCGCAATGCGATACGAAGCGACATCCGAATTGATTTCGACACTTCGGTGACGGGCGGTTAAACCCGGCGGCATAGCCTTGCAGATCGTCGCTTCTCGAAAGGGCCCGGCTCATGTGTGGAATCATCGGCATCGTCGGCACGGCACCTGTGGCCGAGCGGCTGGTCGACGCGCTGCGGCGGCTGGAATATCGCGGCTATGATTCCGCGGGCATCGCCGCGCTGGAGGGCGGGCACATTTCCCGCCGCCGCGCCGAGGGCAAGCTGCGCAATCTGGAAGAGGTGCTGGGCCAGTCGCCGCTGGCGGGCACGATCGGCATCGGCCATACGCGCTGGGCCACCCATGGCCGGCCGAGCGTCGCCAATGCCCACCCCCATGCAACGACCGAAGTCGCGGTGGTGCATAACGGCATCATCGAGAATTTCCGCCAGCTGCGCGACGAGTTGCTCGCGTCAGGCGCCAATTTCGAGAGCGAGACCGATACGGAAGTCGTCGCCCACCTCGTGACCCGCGAGCTGCGCGCCGGCCTCAGCCCGACCGACGCGGTGGCTGCCGCGCTGCCCCGCCTTGAGGGCGCGTTCGCGCTGGCCTTCCTGTTCGACGGCGACGAGGATTTGCTGATCGGCGCCCGCAAGGGCAGCCCGCTCGCCATCGGCTACGGCAAGGGCGAGATGTATCTCGGCTCCGACGCCATCGCGCTGGCGCCGTTTACCGACACCATCGCCTATCTCGACGATGGCGATTGGGCGGTGCTGCGCGCCAGTGGGATCGAAATCCGCGATTCCTACAATCATCGCGTCGAGCGCGCGGTGCAGAAGACCACTGCCACCGCGTTTCTGGTCGAGAAGGGCAATTTCCGTCACTTCATGGCCAAGGAGATGCACGAGCAGCCGGAAGTGGTGGCGCACACGCTGGCGCATTATCTCGACATGGCCAACGAGACGGTGCAGCTGCCCGACCTGCCTTTCGACTTCGCCAGTCTGGAGCGTGTCTCCATCGCCGCCTGCGGCACCGCCTATTATGCCGGGCTGATCGCCAAATACTGGTTCGAGCGCTATGCGCGCTTGTCGGTCGAAATCGACGTGGCGTCCGAGTTCCGCTACCGCGAGGCGCCGCTGCCGGCCAACGGCCTCGCCATCGTCATCTCGCAATCGGGCGAGACCGCCGACACCCTCGCCTCGCTGCGCTATGCCGGGCAGGAGAAGCAGCACCTGCTGGCGGTGGTGAACGTGCCGACCTCGACCATCGCCCGCGAGGCGCATGCGGTGCTGCCGACGCTGGCGGGGCCGGAAATCGGCGTCGCCTCGACCAAGGCCTTCACCTGCCAGCTGGCGACGCTCGCCGCACTGGCCGTGGCGGCGGGCCGCGCGCGCGGCGTGATCTCCGCTGAGGAAGAACGCAGGCTTGTCCACGCGCTGGTGGAAGTTCCGCGCCTGATGAACCGCGCGCTCGATCTTGGTCCCGAGATCGAGCACCTCGCCCGCGCCCTCGCCAAGACCAAGGATGTGCTCTATCTCGGCCGCGGCACCTCCTTCCCCCTGGCGATGGAAGGTGCGCTGAAGCTAAAGGAAATCTCCTACATCCACGCCGAGGGCTATGCTGCCGGCGAGCTGAAGCATGGGCCGATCGCGCTGATCGACGAGAACATGCCGGTCGTGGTGATCGCCCCGCACGACGCCGTGTTCGAGAAGACCATGTCGAACATGCAGGAAGTGGCCGCGCGCGGCGGGCGGATCATTCTCATCACCGACGAGACCGGCGCCAAGCACACGGCGCTGGAGACCGAGGCGACGCTGGTGCTGCCGGACATGAATCCGTTCATCACGCCCCTGGTCTACGCCATTCCGATCCAGCTGCTCGCCTATCACACGGCGGTGGTGATGGGCACCGATGTCGACCAGCCGCGCAACCTCGCCAAGTCGGTGACAGTGGAATAGTCGGTGACAGTGGAATAGTCGGTGACAGTGGAATAGTCGGTGACAGTGGAATAGTCGGTGACAGTGGAATAGCGGTGGCGATGGAGGAGGGGCGCGTTCAGCCGCGCCGTCAAACTGAGGTGTGCGCGCAGCGCGCCTGAAAGGATCGCCGTTGTCGGCAACGTCGTGATGCCTCATCTCCGGTCAGGTCTTAACCGATCCTGACACGCGCTCATCTGCGAGATTTGAGATCATCCGGCCAGGTGCAGCGGAAAGCCACCCTGGCGTTGACGAGGCCGCAGTGCTCCATGATGCTGCGCACGGCAAAATTTCCGTCTGGGTCGTGCTCAACGAGTTCACCCCGACCTCGGCGAATGAGCTCAAGGCATGACTCGGCCACGCACTTGGATGCCTGCTGCCGCCGATTGAGCTGACCTCGGTTGCAGCATTGCCGCGTACCGAGACCGGTGCGGTGGATCTTGCGGCGCTTGTTGAAAGTGCGGAGGCCCGCGAACCACGCCCCTTCGTCGCGCCGCACTCCGATCTCGAGGGGGCTGTCGCAGAACTGTGAGCGTCCGGTTGGACGCGATGAGCCCTTCAGGGATCTGGGCGACCATTCGCTACTGGCCATACGGATGCTCGCCGATCTGGAGCAGGGGCTCGCCGATCTGGTGACGCTGGGCTATGAGGGGGCACACAACCGGGTCGCGGTGCGACAGGCTGAGGGTCACCATGGTGTCGCTCAGGATGGCGGGTCACCGATCAATGCAGACACTCTCACTCCTGGATGGACCCGGCGGATCACCCGATTCCGCGGTCTCGGCCAGACCCATGTGACCCGGATGCTCGGTGCGAGGGGCCTCCGAGATTGCCTCGGGGCGGTTGGGATACTGAGCGGTCGCGAGAACGCTGGATTTGTGCATCCATGCGACGGTGCGTATGCACGCCGATGCTGCGCAGGCAGTTGACGCGATAGTGCAGGGGGCCCTAAAGCAAGCGGCTATCCGCGAAGGTTAGCAAACCTGTGAGCAGACACGGCCTCGCGCCGGTTTCGCTGGCGGCAAACCAAGCGCCTAAAAGGCTTGGAAGGGTGGCCGAGTGGTTTAAGGCAGCGGTCTTGAAAACCGCCGTGGGTGCAAGCCCACCGTGGGTTCGAATCCCACCCCTTCCGCCAGCCCCACCGATTGCACGCTACAGCCCGATTTTGCTGCCAATCGCCGCATGCACCGAGCGGCATCGCGAACCGCCGATTCTACGCCATAACCCGAAATTCGCAGCATATTACGCGTCGCGCGAGCGTGGCGCGAGCGTGGCGAAAGGCGGTCGCGCGGCTATTCGATACCGGAATGGCCAAGCAACGTCCCCTCGACATGCGTGCGGGTTTGGCCGCCGATCCAGACCTGGCCCGCGTCATCCCGGCCCACATGAACACGCCCCTTGCGGCCTAGACAGGTGCCCTGCGCGGCTATGTAGTCGGTATCCGACACGCGGGTCGCGAACAGCCATTGCGCCAGCGAGGCGTTGAGGCTGCCGGTAACCGGATCTTCCACTATCGTTCCAAGATGGTCGGTGAAGAAGGCGCGAACCTCGAAGGCGGCATCGCCGCCCGGAGCATGGGGACCAATCACGCCGATGTCGATCCGCCGCGGCCAGCTTCGTGCTGGCTTGAGCGACAGAAGCTTTTCGGCGGATGCCAGTCGGATGCCGAGCCATCCCGGACCGTTGTCGACCCAGGCGGCATCGACGATCTCATGGCCATCGATCCCGAGGAACTGCTGCGCTTCCATCCGCTCCTCGGGCGACGGCGCGCCGGAGCGGGAGAGAGGCGGCGCGGCGAAGGAGAGCCGGTCCTGATCGCGCCGGATTCTGACCAGACCCGCTCCGCATTCCTGAACAATGTCTGGTCCGCTTTTCGGTACGCCGCCGCTCTTCAGCCAGACGTGGCAGGTACCGAGTGTCGGATGACCGGCGAACGGCATCTCCCGATCCAGCGTGAATATCCTGACGCGATAGTCGGCGACCGGGTCTGTCGGCGGCAGCAGGAAGCTGGTCTCCGACAGGTTGAACCAGCGCGTGAGGCGCTGCATCTCCTCCGCTGCGAAAGTTTCCGCACCGACGATGACAGCAAGAGGATTACCGGAGATCACGTCCGAGCCGAAGACGTCGACCATGTGAACCGAAAGGCTCATGCGCTCACCGCCCGGACGCGAGCAGTTTCAGACCCGCCACGGCGAACAAGGCGCACAGGCCGCTCTCGATCCAACGCCGCAGTCGTCCGTAAAGGGCGATCATCGGCGCAGTCGAGAACAGCACCGCATAGCCGCCGAAGACGAAGACGCCCAGCAGGGCGCAGCCGCCGATGATCGTCGGCAGCACGCCGGAGGGCGTATCGTCCCGAAGCCCCAGCGACATGATCGCGATCCATGCGAGGACTGCCTTCGGATTGCCGATGTGCATGAGAATGCCCTGGCGATAGAGTTGGCGATAGCGAGGAAGAGGCGCGTTGGTCCGTGTCGTCACCACGTCGGACGTCTCACGCATGGCCGATCGTCCCGCGCGAAACGCCAGATAGAGCAGATAGACACCGCCCAGAATCTTGATGACGAAGAGCGCGTCCGCATAGGCCGCCAGCACTGCGGAAATGCCCGTTGCAGCGAGGATCGCCCAGAAGAGCGATCCCGTGATGACGCCGCCCGCCAGTGCGAGGGCGGGACCGCGTCCGTCGCGCATCGCCGTTGCCATTATCGCCATGTTGCTTGGCCCCGGACTGGCCGTCGCGAGGAGATAGGTGGAATAGACGAGCGCGATCTGGCTGGCGATCATCGAACCTTCTCCCGAAGCATCAGCCGCTCTTCACGTGGGTCAAGGTCGCCGCGATAGACGATGTGGACCTTATTTCCGTCGAGATCGCGCAGATAGGCGCCAAAATAGCCCTCGCCATAATGCGGGCGCGCGCCCGGTGCGCCCTCATCCGTGCCGCCGTTCGCCAGCCCCGAGGCCCATGACTCTTTCACTGCCTCGGTCGTGGGCGCGAGGAAAGCGGCCATGCTGCCGTTGCCGACCGTTGCCGGCAGCCCGTCGCGCGGGCCGTACACGTAAAAGCGCGGGAGTGGTGCGTCCCCAGACACCCAGCAGAGCGCCAGAGGGCCGTCATCTGGGGTGACGACACGTTGCCGCAATCCGAGCGGTGCGAGCAGCGCATCGTAAAAGCGGCCCGCTCGCTCAAGATCCCGGGTTCCGACCGTGACATGGCTGAACATGCGCCCTCCATGCGCACGCCGTGGCGGACGTACGCTTGTGAATTGACTTGATTGAGCTTGCTTCCCTATCAATTGTTACACTTATGCACTATATGAATAGTGTCATGTGACACTTTTGAGAAATTCGTCATGCGCCTGCAGTCCCCGTGGGCACCGCGCCTTGCGGACATCGAAGCCAGCACCGCTGACCGGCTGGTCTTGGCACTTGCGGACGACATCATCGAAGGGCGATTGAAAGGCGGCGACCGTCTGCCAGCCCATCGCGATCTCGCATGGAAACTCGGGATCGGTCTCGGCACCGTCACCAAAGCCTATGGCATCGTTGAGAGGCGCGGCCTGACGCGGAGCGTCAAGGGTCGAGGCACCTTTGTGACGATCCATCAGGCGCATGAAGGGCGGCAGATCGACCTGTCGTCCAACACGCCGCCGGCCATGCTCACCGAACGCCTCTTGGCGCGCACGCTGACCGTGATCGCCGGGAGGATCGACGCAGACCAGCTCAATCTCTATGCGCCGCCCACCGGGCATCTTGAACATCGCCGTCTCATGGCACGCTGGCTGGGAACACTGGGCGTACCGGCCGATCCATCATGTCTGGTCCTGACAGGAAATGCCCGTCAGGCTATCGCACTAGCGTTCGATCTTGCCTGCGATCGGCAAGGGGTCATCCTGACCGAGAGGATAACCTACCCCGGTGCGATTGCACTCGCCTGTCGCAGAGGTCACCGGATGCGCGGCGTTGAAATCGACGCGGAAGGCATGATCCCGGAAGCGCTCGCGATCGCCCTCGCTAGTGAGAAGGATGGCGGGAAAGCGGTCTATCTCACGCCGACGCTGCACAATCCCTCCACCGCGACAATGGGAACGGCACGACGACAGTCGATCGTCGATATCTGCCGCCGTGCCGGCGCCCGGATCGTCGAAGACGGCGTTTATGCCTTCGCCGCGTCGGGCCTGCCGCCGCTGGCAGCTTTGGCGCCGGATATCACGCTGCATATCAATGGATTGTCGAAGTCCCTCGGACCGGGGTTGCGGATCGGCGTCTTGGCGCTCCCGCCCGGCATGATGGATAAGGCAGAGGGCATCGTGCGGGACATGCCAATGCAGCCGGCACCCCTTTCCTGTGCGCTGGTGGAGGAGTGGCTGGCGAGTGGCGTCATAGCATCGGTTCAAAAGGATCTCGGCCATGAAGCCGCGCGCAGATCGCGTCTGGCCGCCTCGATTCTCGGCGCCGCCGGTCTCATCACCGATCCGGCAGCGTGCCACGCCTGGCTGCCTGCACCGCGCGATGACGCCGATGAGCTGGTCGTCGCGGCCGCCGCGATCGGCGTCAGGCTTACGCCCCCTGCATCGCTAATGGTGGAAAGCGAGGATCAGGCGACCGGCATCCGCCTTTGCCTCGGCGGGCCGTCGTTCGACGAATTGACGGACGCCCTGAGCGCGTTCGCAGGACTATTGAAGAATGCACAATATGTCGCCGTCGGTCGTCACCGCTTGCGATGATCCGCGCCAGCAAGGGAGCCTGATGGCGGCGGATCGGTATATCTGACTAGCCGAGGACGTCCGGCCTCTCTCGGGACTCGCCAATCACGACTGCCTCGCCTTCCCAGAGCCGCGGTCGTCGAGCGCGTTCATGCCAAAACACCTGAGCGCCTTGTGAAAAGGCGGCATTGGAGGGCTATAGGGTAGATATCGTGCTCATCATCGTTGGGCATGGCCCGCCAGGCCCGCCGCTTCTAAGCTATGGCGCGATATCCTGCGCGGTAGCTACGCAAACGCCGCATCGCCGATACATATCGCTCCGCTCCACGACCCTCGATATCCTCATGCCCGCGCTCAATCGCGCTTTCCATTGCGCTGAAGCAGCAGCACGATGATGCCGACGATTGCGGCTACCGCGCCGACGGGCGTTGTGGCCGCCAGCCCCAGACTTCCGATCACGCCACCGCCCAGGATCGAGCCAAGTGCGATGCCGGAATTGAACCCGGCGATGTTGAGGCCGGCGGCGGCGGCGAGCGCATGGGGGGCGTGCCGTTCCGCAATGCCGATCACGCGCGCCTGCATGGCGGGAACCGCCGCATAAGTCAGCGCGCCAAGTGCCGCGATCAGCACCGTCATGACAGGAATGGAGCCGGCTGCGGGCCACATTGCGCCGAGCACAAAAGCAAGCCCGATCAAGACGATCATCACCGCCTTGTCGGGTCCGAGCCGGTCGGTCATGCGCCCGCCCACGACATTGCCGATGGCTGCGGCAATGCCATAGACCAGCATCATCGCGGCGACGAGAGGCGCATCCATCCCCGTCACCTCGATCAGCAACGGCGAGATGTAGGAAAACAGGGCGAATGATCCCGTATAGGCCAATACTGTGATCAAGGCAGCGCCAAGAAGCCTGCGATCGAATAACGCGACCAGATTGTGGAAGGCGTCCTTTGCCACACCCTCGCCCATCGTGGCACGGGACGTAAGGATCATCAGAATCTTGAGCTTAGTAAGCATTGGGGCACTCCGGTTGTTGCCCGGAACATGCCTCACGCCAGTACGCGACAAAAATCATTCCTTGTGCTATCAGCCATAGAAATAGCTATGTCTCGACGCTCATGAACTACCTCATCTATTTGCGCACCTTCCTCGACACCTACCGCGCCGGCTCGCTCACCCGCGCGGCCGGGCGTCTCGGCATTACCCAGCCGGCAGCGTCCGCACACATTGCCTCGCTGGAGGAGATGCTGGGCAAGCCGCTCTTCATCCGGCAGGCGCGCGGGGTCGCCCCGACGGCCGCTGCCGACGATCTCGCCCGTTCGATCGCCTCCCAGCTCGACGGGATTGAGGCGACCATGGAGGCGGCCCGGGCGCGCTCCAGCCATTTGAGCGGCACCGTCCATCTGGTCGGCCCGGCGGAATATCTTTCCGCACGCATTGGCCCCGCCCTGGCCCCGCTCGTCGGGGAGGGTCTGCGGCTACGCATCCAGACCGGCAACCGCGAGCGTATCTATGCGGCGCTCGACGCGGGACATGCCGATCTCGCCGTTACCGCGTCGCCGCCGGACGGAAGCGTCCACGGCTTTGCCGGACTGGGTCAGGAACGCCTGATGCTCGTCGCTGCTCCGGCAATCGCAGAGCGGGCTAAAGCGCGCACCGTCACCGCCGAGTTCCTGTGCGGGCTTCCCTGCATCGCCTATGATGAGGCACTGCCGTTGTTGCATCCGTTCTTCGAGCATGTCTTTGGCAAGGTTCCCGACATGCAAGCCGTGGTGACGGCGCCCGACCTTCGTATCCTGATCGGCATGGCTCAGGCCGGAACGGGGTGGACGGTATTGCCGGACTATCTGTGCGCCGAAGCGCTGGCGAGCGGGCAACTCGTGGAACTGCCGACGACGCGGCCGGGGCCGGACAACACGCTCTATCTCGTCTGGAACAAGACGGCGCTGCGCCATCCTCGTGTCGTGTACGTCAGAGATTTTCTGCTGCGTGCGGTTTGAGCGCGTAAACGTGGATGAACGGCTGCCGCTTCCCATCATAGCCCTCGACAGCAGCAAAGGGCCGAGGGCCAGCACGCTGCGGCGGATGCTCTGTGGTTTCGAACGTAGCTCGCGCCGACAGCGGCACGCGCTCATGCCTCATATGCGACCCCGTAGGCCAGCTTTCTTCGCTCGATCCGCGCGAAACCGAGCTCGCCAAGGTGGATGCCAGCGATCAGCAATTGCTCGGCGGCCACGCAGTCCAAAAGCCTCGACCGCGTATCGGCGGCGAGATGCGCATCCTGATCGAACGCGATCGACACGTCGGGGCGCGGAACCTGGATCTGGGGGAAATGAACGATGTCGCCCCAGACGAGCAGGCTCTTGTTTCCTGAATCGAGCCGATAGCCGGTGTGTCCGGCGGTGTGGCCCGGCAGCGGCATCGCTGTGATGCCGGGCAGCACCTCGCCGCCCTCAAAAGTTCGCAGCCGGTCGCGATAGCCATCGAGCGCCTGACGCGCCACGAGGAAGTTGCCACGGGCGCGCTCGGGCGCGCGGCTCAGATTGCCGTCATCCTGCCAGAACGCGACTTCCCGATGGTGGGCGACAAGTTCGGCGTTCGGGAAGACGGCTGTTCCTGACGCGTCCATCAGCCCCCCGACATGATCGGGATGGGCATGCGTCAACAGGATCGCATCGATTTCGGAAGGGTGGATGCCCGCACGCAGAAGATTGGCTTTTAATCGGCCGCCCCACTGTTTGAATCCACCCGCTCCTGCGTCGATCAGGATCGTGCGACCGCCGCTGCGCACCAAATAGCAGTTGATATGGATCGAGGTATGATCCGTTATCCCCGCATTTTCCTGCATACGGGCGGCATCGGCCGGGTCGATATTCGCGAGGAAATCGAAACTGGCGTGGAGATAGCCATCGCTGACGGCGGTGATTGTTAAGTCACCGACCTGTTGGCTGGGCAATGCGAAACTAGACATTGGTTTTCTCCTGGCATCCGCTCAATTGCGCGCGTGAATGCTCGACGCTTCATAGCCAAAGCAACGGATGCGCGCGGCGAGACCGATATTGCGCCTTATGGCGTCGTCCAGTTCCCCCATGAACTGCGCCATGACTGGCGGCGTCCGAAAGGGCTCAAGGCGATATTGGATTTCTGCGAAGGCGGGGTGCCCCCGGCCATGCCGGACAGCAACATAGACAATATGCACGTTCGCCAATGCGGCCCGGAGAATGCCGGTACAAAGTTCCGTGCATTGCTCCGTGAGGTTTGCGAGTGCTTCGTCCGGCGGCATCCTGTCTGCGGAAATATAGATCGTGACATTCGGCATCGGTGCTACCGCGTCTTCCCGACCGCAGCGTCAACGTCATTCGTCAACTGCGCCGTCATCGGCGCATAGACATGGACGCCTTCAGATAGATGCTCGATGTCAGGCACATTGCCGCGCTCCACCTTGGCGAGCCAGCGGTGTTCCGGGAACTTCTCCATAGCGACCGCCTGCATCGCATAGGGGGTGAGGCCAAGCCGGATCAGGGGTTCGGGGCCCAATGCGCTCAACGCCAGATATTCGCCCTCACCAATGGCCGGCGCACGGTCGATGCCGCCATAGAGGTTCCGGTGCCAGTCGGTGATGTGCTGTTGCCAGCGTGCGAAATTGCCGCCGCCCTTCTGGCGGTATTCCTCACCCATCAGGATGTCGAGGCCGTCGATCGAATGAAGGGCGAGATAGACGGGGCAGCCGCGGC
Source organism: Ancylobacter vacuolatus (assembly GCF_030813595.1). Taxonomy (GTDB): domain Bacteria; phylum Pseudomonadota; class Alphaproteobacteria; order Rhizobiales; family Xanthobacteraceae; genus Ancylobacter; species Ancylobacter vacuolatus. Next base: position 217,359 of record NZ_JAUSUH010000001.1, read on the forward strand.
TCAACGCCTTGAAACGCTGCGAGGTGTGGAAGCCGGTCACCGAAATCAGGGCTGGCAGCTTGTCCAGGCTGTAAAAGTCGTTCCATTCCGCTTCGCTGACCGGGTCGGCAAAGCTGCATTCCACCGTGTAGATCATGACACCACCTTCGACCGGAAGCTTCTCCTCCCAGTCTTGTCTTTCGTTGATATTTTCTCATGATAGACTGCCAATCCACGTCTATATATCGACAACGGATCATGCTTCAGTGACCTAATATCAAGGTGGCGGCGGATCGAAGACTAAGCCATCCCTTCAGGAAGCGTCATGCGCCGTAAGATTCCCAGCAATTCCGCACTCATGGCGTTCGAGGCGTCGGCGCGTCATGGCAGCTTCGCGCGCGCGGCCGACGAACTGGCCCTGACCGAAGGGGCGATCAGCCGCCAGATCGGCCGGCTGGAAGTGTTCCTCGGCGTCACGCTGTTCGAGCGGATCGGTAATCGCGTCCGGCTTTTACCGAATGGAGAGCGTTATGCGGCTCAGGTCCGCGAGACGCTCGACCGGCTGGAGCGTGACAGCCAATATCTGATGGGGCAGCCGAGCGACGGCGCGAGCCTCGACATCGCAATCTTGCCGACGTTCGCCACGCGTTGGCTCATCCCGCGTCTGAAGCCGTTCCAGGAGCGGCATCCGCATATCACCCTGCATCTTGCGGAACGGATGGAGCCATTCGTTCTCACCGGCAGCGGGTTCGATGCTGCTATCCATTTTGAGCATCCTGCCTGGACGGGAATGCGGACGCACCGCTTGCTGCATGAGGTGCTGGTTCCGGTCTGCCATCCAGTGCTGATCAGGGGCCGAGACCCTGCCACAGCCCTCGATGCGCTGCCGCGGCTCCATCGCCGCCAGAACCCGGACGCCTGGCAGCGCTATGCCGAAGAGGCCGGGGTCGTGCTGACCAATCCTGCGATCGGTCCCCGCTATGATCTTCACTCCATGCAAATCGAAGCCGCGTTGGCTGGTCTCGGCGTTGCGCTCGTGCCGCGCCTCTATATCGAAAGCGAACTAGCGGAAGGTCGCTTGGTCGCGCCTTGGCCTGATGGGGAGTCGATTTCCAAGACCTTCTGCCTCATCCTGCCGGAGCCGATCCGGTTGAGTGAAGCTCCAATACAGGTGTTCGCGAACTGGCTGCTCGAGGAGGCGCGATCGTCAGATCCAACCCCTTGATGTCAGCCTGTGTCCTTGGCCCGCAGCTCAGTGTGACGAATCGTATCGTTGCAATGCTCTCTCGCGCCCCAGCCGAACCGGATCAGGAAGCCGAAGCCTAAGGATAATTCGGCCGTTCTGCCGTGACGGAATCCCGACCCCATAGGTGCTAACTTAAAGTCCCCGCCCGCTGCCAGAGCTGCCGGCCGGCGATATGAGAACCAAGTCACGCTCTGATGGTCGTGGACCAAGCGATCTAGTCCCGAGCACGTCGGTCCTACTTCGACCGATTGGCACTGGCAGGCCGCCACGCGCTTACTTGCCGTGCTGGCCGGCGCGCAGATCGGCATCGATTAGAGCCGAGAGGTCGGTGACCGGGATGCTCTGGCGATCGTTGAACGTGCCCGCCTTGTCCCAGGAGACTCCGCGACCGATCGCGAAGGCGGCGCGATACTTACGCATCATGTTCGTCGGATCGCTCGCCAGCTGTTCCATGAGGAAGGGCACGCTCCATACCGACCGCTTGAACGGGCGACCCAGCGCGGCCTCGAGCTTGTCCGCGACCTGGCCGTAGGTGACGGTGTCTCCGGCCAAGAACACAATCTCATTGCGGATGGTCGGCTCGAAAAACACGATCTCGGCCGTCAGCACGCCGATATCGTCGGGAGTGGTCAGCGTCACGGCGGTGTCGAGGCTGCCGAGCGCGTGGACTTCACTGTTCTCCAGATCGACGACGCCGAACTCCGGCTCGAAGAGATAGTTCATGAACATGCCGGTGGAGATGATGACCCACTCGGTCTTGTTCTGCGAACGCAACAGTTCGCGCACGTCGAGTTGCGCATCGAAAATATCCTGCGGACCGCCGCGGCCGATCGCTTCGAAATCGACACCGAACTGCCACGGGAAGTAGCGCGGGATGCCCGATTGCAGTGCCGCCTTGGCCAGCTTCATCGGCGTGTTGATGCCGGCCGCATAGCCCGCGCAGCCGATCACCGTGTCATAGCGCGAGAACACCGACGCCAATTCGTCGATCGAGCTATTTACCAGATCGCCGACGACGATCTCGATACCCGCCTCGCGAATTTCGGAGATGTCGCGCTGCTTGGCTGGCGCGTCGGATGCGACGGCGCTGGCGCGCAGCAGCACGCTGATCTTGGCTCCGTCGATGTCCTTCGCGCGACGCGCCAAGTTGCGCAGGACCGGCATCCCAAGCTCGCCGGCGCCCAATACGAGGATATTCCGTGACTTCACGGTGGAAACGGCATCGTTCATATTCCGACTCGCTCAATTTCGGTTGCCGCGTTCATCTGGCAACTCATCGACGAGCGCGAAAGAAGGGTACATGCGTGATACTGGGGTCAGATCGCTAAGCCGAGAAGACGTCCTCAAATATTCCCAGACCGTTTGCGACGGCCTTAGGGACGATGACGACGGTGTGCGGCGAGAGGTATTAGCGCATGCAGGCAGTCGCTGGTCTCTCGGTGTCATCCACACGCTTGGCGTATACGGGCCGTTGCGCCATGCGGAGATCGCCAAACGCATGCACGGCGTTACGCAGCGGATGCTCACACGCACCCTCCGACACTTAGAGCGAGATGGATTGGTGATCCGCCACGACTTTGAAGAGGTTGTCCCTCACGTCGAATATGCGCTGTCCGAGACAGGCCTGGAACTGCTGGTCCGAATGGTGCCTCTGTGGACGTGGATCGTCGAGAACGTGGATAGCTTTCGCGCGGCGCGAGCGACGTTCGACCAGAACCATTCGGCTGAGAAGCCATAACTATGGCGTCAAGCAGTAGCGCCCGCAGGGTACGGCCATCGCACCCGCCTCATCCGGAGCGGGTGGTTCGCAACTCACCAATCTCACTTTTAGCGATGCCCTCGATGACGTTGCCCAGCTTGGATAGAGGGGCCGCAGCTGGGATTGGGGCTATCAATCCCTTGCAGATAGAAAATAAAACACTCTGGAGAACTGGCCGGGCAATAGCGAAGCCGGAGCAGCTGGATTTCGTCGTTTTTACAATTGATTAGGTCGTCTGCAGTGACACCCCTTCCGCCATTTCAGTCCCGGTGAGCACTGCGTTTACGCCATCACGCGATACCGGCGTTTGAAGCAGCCGGGTCTTCGATCCCATGAACCGAACCTCGCCCTCGGCAACTTCGACGCGCTGGGCAAGCGCGCGGGGATGGTCGCGGCGGTGTCTGGCGGTCGTGATCGACCTCGTCTCCCGCCGCGTCGTCGGCTGGTCCATGCTGGCTCGGCAAACCACCAACGTCGTGCTTCAGGCGTTGCTGGCCGCCGTCCGGCGACGCAAACCGAAGGACCGTGTGCTGGTGCATTCGGGCCAGGGGAGCCAGTTCACCCGCATGGAGTGGGCTTCGTTCCTGAAACTCCACGATCTGCAGCCCTCGATGAGCCGTCGTGGCAACTGCCATGACAACGCCGTGGCCGAGAGCTTCTTCAACCTGCTCAAGCGCGAACGCATCCGCCGCAAGGCCGATCGCGCGAGCGACGAGGCACGCCGGGACGTGTTCGATTGCATCGAGATGTTCTACAACCCTACCCGGAAGCACGCACGGAACGGGATGCTGCCGCCCGTCCTAGCGTTGCGAAATCCCGCCGCGATGCTCTCAATGAGGCTATCAGCCACCTCTCCAAATGTCAGCTTGGTCGCCTGCGCCTTCCTCGCAGCCTCGGCGGCGCGGCGTTCGTCCCGAGGGTTCGTGCCAGCATCGATCAGCTTGCGGGCCTCAGACGCTTTCTGGCGAGCGTTGGTCAGTGAGATGTCGTGGGCGGGGCCAAAGCCAAGCTCAGACCGCTTTCCATCTGGCTTGAACATGAAGAGCCAGAACTTTGCCCCTGTCGGACTGACCTGCAGGTTCAGCCCGCCTCCATCGGAACGACGGCCGGGGGCGCTGATCGAAAGCACTGTTCGGGCGGACAGCTTGTTCGTCGCTTTCGCCATACCGAGGCGGTCTGCCACCGTCAGTCCCATTCAACGGCGCCTGTCATCGCCTTCGGCAGCCGGAGGCAACCCGCCGACACCTTGCTGCGGAGGGCCGTCAGCCGATGGTCGATGACGGTTTGGCCGACCAGCAGCGCCCTGACCGTCGCCCGCAAATCGACGTGGCATGCGGCCACAGCCTCGTCGACAAGCGCGTCGGTCACCTCGAAATCGTCTGCCGGCTCCATGGTGGCGAAAATCTCCATGGCATCCTCCCTTGGCCGATCTCCCTTGGCCGATCGCGCCATAGGCGCGGCAGTCGGGGCGGGCCATGACGGCATTCTGCGGACGCCATGTCCCTCATCGTCAGTTAAGGCGTGAGAGGCATTGATGCGGATGATATTGCTTTTGTTAGCGGGACTCGCATTCTAACAATTGCTGGGGACCGCTTTTCGTAGAGGTATTTTATGACGAACGTATTGTTTTTAGGTTATAATAAAGAAAAGACGAGACTAATAGAGCTGTTGAGCGAACGAGGCTTATCTGTGAGCTGGTTTGATCAGCCGGTTAGTGACATTTCTATGTACGACGCCGTCATCAGTTTTGGCTATAGATTCATATTGACGGCGGATGTTCTCGCGAAAGCCAGGCGACCTGTTTTAAATCTTCATATATCCTATCTTCCGTGGAACCGCGGCGCTCATCCGCTTTTTTGGGCGGCTTATGATGCCACGCCTGTCGGCGTTTCTATCCACGAGATCGATTCGGGCATTGATACTGGGCCAATATGCTTCCAGCGTGAAGTGCGGATCGATCCAGATGTCGAAACGTTTTCAAGTGGATATAGAAAGCTTATTAATGAAATCGAAGATTTATTTGAAGAAAATTTAGATGAGATAATCTGCGGGAGCTATACCCCTCTCCCTCAATCCGGCCCTGGAAGTTTCAAGCGTGTACGCGATCTCCCAGGTCAATTTTCGTGGAATGAGCTTATAGAGCCTGCAGTCAAGCGACTTAGGTGTCATCAAAATAAAATGGAGACTGCCAGAACGTGGGATGGCGCAGAAAAGACATGATTAAAATAATCGCATAAATGATAGACTAATATGAGAGTCGCGCTCTCTGTATATAATTGCCAATATGTCTGAAAATCACGGGTGAAGTATTGATCTGCGCTCGAGTTGATGGGTGCTTCTGCGCGCGGCGTAGCTCACGCGATCTAAAGTTCGCATCATTCGCCCCGGATTTGGCCGCCCTCTCACGAATCTTACTGGCGTATTTGGCGCGCGCGTGCGCCAGGACATCAGGCGGGGAACAGCGATCACGAGGGATGTGGTGGATATCAACCAAGGGCTTTGCCCCTCAGGTCGTTGGCCTTGTCGGCTCGGTGTGCGGCTTTCGCTGCGAACGGATCTGCTCACGTGGTTTTCTGCCGACGTATATAATAACTTCTAAGATCGGAAAGTGGCAGAGAGACATCCGCCACTTATCTAATTCGGCGATAAAGAAATTTATTCTATCGCAGTTGATATTTTAAATCACAGAGGGTTTGGATTGCTTATAGAATTGAGGATTGTTATTATTTTTCGAGAAGGAACCAATGTATGTCGTCCTGTGGGGCCAAATTATCTCGCTTATAGATAAATCCGTAGTCAATTAACTTCAAGCCATACGAATCAATCAAATCTCCAGCAAAATCCCTTTTGAAAAGCCTATTAGAATGTCCTCTATATGCAATTGTTACTGGAGAGGGGTTGTAATACTCGGCAACCAAAACGAATCGATTGGATCCATAAACTAAATTGTCGTAAACGAGCTTCAAATAATCGGGATCAATGTGAATTAAAACGCCAACAGTGAAAGTTAAATCAACGGAAGGATCGTTTATTTTATCCAGAATTGTACCATTAACGATCTTTCCGACGTTGAGTTCGGCGGCTTTATTAGCCGCGGCCTCGTTAATCTCGTATCCGCTCAATTCAAGCGCAGGGTTCAGTCGTTTAAGTGTCAACAGATTTAAGCCGATATTGCATCCCAGCTCCCTAGCTGACCGTACGTTATTTGCACATCGGAGCATCCGGGCCCACATTGCGACTTTAGAATAAAAAAGACTATCTGAATTATTGCGCGCGATGTATTGATCTCCAAAATCTCCGGCCCAAAAATTCTCATGCTCGGTTTTGAATTCCACGACAGAACCTTTCAATAATTGTGATTCTAATACGTATAAAGACAATGAAATTCTCTAGAGGTAACATAATCGCATGAAAATGCCCTCTTTCGGGAGTTGATCATTACAAAGGTTGTGTTCCTAATAGCATCATTTTGAAGCTCCGGCCATAAGGTGGGGGCCTTTTTGCCTTTGTCCGTTGTGCGGCCGCCTGGAGGAGGGGGCAACCGAAGCCATCGGCCGCTGCCGTAGCGGGCGCATGATCAAGGCCCTGGCGTTGCATGTTCATTACTGTCGGCTCGTCACATTTCTCTTCAAAGGGGGCGATGTCGCGGATGGCACGGCGGGATCGACGCCACGGAAGCAGATGCCTGCCGCCCGCGGCCGCAATGGCGATAAGGACCACGACAGAGATGCAATCCGTTGTCAGGTCTGGGAGGGGGGCGAGCCGCAATCCTCGCCGCGCCGTCGATCACATGAACGAGGGGGCGGGCGATAGAGTGACGGCAGATGCCCTCGAAGGATACTAGCGACGCTGTACAAGGCATAAGGCATAGGCAGGCTCAGACGTCCGGCAGGGTCGGCGGGCCGGCCCCTCGAAGCACGTCGCGCGCGCCTGCTAACCGGCTCGAAGCCCTCAATTTCCCCCGCCTGCGCACCCTCGCGGATCTGCGGAAGGACGCCTCCCAGGCGCTGGAAGGTGCGCTCCCCGTGCTGGTGCCGGCGAAGCTTCCGGCCCGCTCGGTGCGGGTGAACATCACGCTGGACGAGCGCCTGCTGTCTCCCATCAATGCCGCCGCACGGGCTGCCGGCGAAGACCGCTCCGCCTATCTCGCCGAAGCCGCGAAGGAGCGCATGGCACGCTAGGGAAAACGGTGCAGTCATGCCGCCCTCTCGACAACTTGAAGGCGAGCGGGCAGCGTCATGGCACGCGAGGAGAACTCAGGACCTTCATTCCTTTGAGTGTGGCTCGCCTCTTGCTGGGTAAGGCTCGTGCCGCGAGCGGGCGACATAGCCCGGCCCCCATTGCAGCTTGCCGCTCACCGTGCGCTTCGCCCAGCCGCCAATCGGTTGGCCACCCGCCCAGGCCACGAACTCGATTGCTATCGGGAGCTTCCCCTCGGCTCGTCTAGCGACCCAAGCGAAATGAAAGCTATTGCGCGAAACTCAACTTGGAGTCGTAATGTAAGCAGAAAAACAAGTCGGGGGTGGTCATGCGGTATCTGCGCGTTCTCGAAGTCTTTGTTATTGCGGCATTTGTTGTCGTCTTCAGTGCGGATGCCTTCGCCCAGCGATGCGATCCGGAAAGCGGCCGCCCGCTTCCGGCCCGGTGCCTTACGCCCGGCACGAGCCCAAGCGTCACTCCAGTATTGGTGGAACAGCAAACCGCGCGCCCCGAGGACGTCATTATCAATCTGGCGACGCCAGACCTGACCGAAGACGAGCTCAGCAACAATTACTACTTTGATCTGGCGATAGCCGGAGGCTGCGGCTCGCCCTTTTACCAAAGCGCGAGGCAGTTCCTGGATTCTCGGAACCCGTCTTTCTGGCAGCGCCTCACGAACCGAACCGGCATCACTTACGAGAGGGCCAGTTACGTTCTTACCGCCAAGTTCTCCAACGCCCGCTGGGCCGCCCTGCCGGCAAATACGCTCGCCGAAGCGCCGCTGGTGAGTTTCACCCGGAACGCGAACGGCTCGGTCGTCGACGTGCGATGCGAGTCCCTTCTTCTCACCGGGATCCCGATCACGACCGATCTGAGCGTGGCGTTCAAGCTCTACGTCTCGCGCGAGCCGGTGGTGTCTGATCGCGCGATTAGGGGACTGGCCTTCGTGACGAAGGTCGCGTCCTTCCTCGTCTCCACGGGCGTCTTTCACGCTTCGATGCAGGCCGATCTGGCGATCATTGACCAGAACCGGGAGCCGTTGGCGACGGCGGCAAACGAGTTCTTCCACACCTTCCAGGCAGTCGACGACTTCAAGGTTGAAAGAACGATTCTCAGCAGCCAGGCGGGCCTGCTGTCGGGCACGGGAACCAGGGTGATGGGCCTCAAAAAGACGCTTCGGACCCTGGCGTTCCTAGATACAGTCCGCTCGGGCAGGCTGGCGCGGCCGAACGAGAACATCGCCAATGCGATCAGGATTCGCACGGGGGTCGACATCGTGAATCTCGCGACGAGCATCCAGCCCGAATACGATAGGGACCTCGTCGAGGGGACTACGAGCACGGCTCGCCGTATTTGCCAGCGCATTCGCGACAAATTCGATTTCAACAATTCCGTCGACAACGTCGTTGCGATGTATGCGATCCTCAACGGAAAGAGGACGACCCTCAACGGTCAGGCGAAGTTCCACTGCCTCGACGCGACCGACATCGAAGATCTCAGCAGGATCGGCATCACCCGCCCCCCTTATGAGGGCGGGTTTGCCGGGGCGGCGGCCGTCACAGCCACCCAGGTCGCGGCGTCGCCGATGTGACGCTGCGGTTTGGCCGTGCTCGACACCGGGCATAGGCTGCAAGGTCACACGCATCGTTCCGCCTTCGCTGCCGCGATTGTCATCCGGCTCCATTCGTCCGGCGACCAGATGCCGCCGCCGCGCGACAAGGCCCCTCGACAGAGCGGTGGCTGATGCGCAGCCGCCGGGCAATCTCTCAGCGCGGCCGGCCGAGCGGGTGCCGCCGGCGCGCCACCGGCACCACCCGCCATGGGCGCGTGATGATGAAGAGCACTGGCCTGCGCGCGAGCTTCCCTCATGCTTCCCCACGCAAGGCATGATCTTGGTGCGCACCGTTGCCTTCGTGGCCTGCAGATGCGCGTCGAGATCGCTCTCGATCCTTGCGAGTTCGTTCGGCGTCGGCCGCCCGTCCGCCAGCGCATCGGAGATGCCGGCGAGCACATTTCTCGCGCGCCAGCCCGGCCAGGCGCTCTGCTCGCCACGGCGCCGGATGGGCGCGGCATGATCAACCTGCTGGCGGCCGATAGGCTGATGGATTCGCCGCGCACCTATGGCGCCTTCCTGCTGTGGCTGCTGCCGGTCGGCGGCATCACACCCCAGACAATGGCACCCCACTGCGCAGCCGGGGCAGATGGCTTTGGCTTGGGCCGCGCGCTCTGCATGCCCGGACAGTCCGTTGCTCAAGTGGCCGCGCAAGCCCGTTCCTTCCGCATCGCGTGAAAAGCGCACGAGTGACGAAGCTCAAGGGGCGAACCATAAGCAGACGGCTCATCCTAGCCTGCTGTAGCATCGTGGCCTCCGATCAGAGGATGGTCCGCTAACGGTCGTGCGGACCGAGCCGAAACGTCGAACACCTATGGTATTGAAATTGCGTGATTCAGCTGGCGTCGAGAGAGCCGGCGGGAGCCGCCGACGCCGGTCACTTTCGCTCTTGGGACGCGTGGTCGACCGGCAGGAACTGCCGACCGACCACGCGGGGCGCCAATCGTCAAAGAGCCGCTAGTTCAGTCACAAACTTGGTGCGCAGAAAGGCATCAAGTCCTTCAATGCCGCTCTCGGAGCCGTAGCCGGACTCGTTCACTCCCCCGAACGGCGTTTCCGGCGTCGACACCGCCATGTGGTTGACGCCGACGAGGCCAGCGTCAAGCGCCTCCTCGGTGCGCGCCGCCAGCGCCCCGGAGCGGGTGAACACGAAAGAGGCCAAGCCGTAGGGCAGGGCGTTCGCCCGCTCGATCACCTCGTCGAAACTGGAGAAGGAGGTGATCGGAGCAATGGGCCCGAAAGGCTCGTTCGACATGATTGCCGCATCCGCCGGGACGTTGGCGAGGACGGTCGGCGCGAAGAAATGCCCCTGATTGCCGATGCGTCGGCCGCCGAGCTTCAGCTCAGCGCCCTTGGCGACGGCATCGTTCACCAGTTCTTCCATCGCGGCGAGGCGGCGGCGGGCGATCATCGGCCCCATTTGCGTGCCGGCGTCGAGGCCGTTGCCCACCTTCAGTTCGGAGGCGAGTTTGACGAAGCGCTCGACGAAGGGATGGTAGAGCGATTCATGGACAAAGAAGCGCGTGGGCGAGGTGCAGACCTGGCCGGCATTGCGGAACTTGAACGCCACCAGCGTGCGTGCCGCGAGGTCGAGATCGGCGTCGCCATGGACGATGACCGGCGCATGGCCGCCCAGTTCCATGGTGCAGCGCTTGAGCGTATCGGCCGACAGCCGGGCGAGTTCCTTGCCCACGGCGGTGGAGCCGGTGAGCGTCACCGCCTTCGGGATGGGCGAGGCCAGCAGCACGCGGCTGACATGGGCCGGCGCGCCGAACACCACGTTCAGCACGCCCGCCGGCAGGCCGGCCTCCTGGAAGCAGCGGGCGATGGCGACCGCCGTGCCGGGGGTCTCTTCCGCCGGCTTGATGATGATCGAGCAGCCCGCGCCGAGCGCGCCGGCGATCTTGCGGATGACGTTGGATGACGGGAAGTTCCAGGCGGCGAAGGCGACCACGGGCCCCACCGGCTCCTTGAGCACCATCTGGCGGACATTGGCCATGCGGGCGGGCACGATGCGGCCATAGGCGCGCTTGCCCTCTTCCGCGTACCAGCGGGTGGCGTCGGCGGCGAACTGCACCTCCGGCACAGCTTCGGCGAGAGGCTTGCCGTTCTCCATGGTCAGCAGCCGCCCGATGCGCTCCTTGCGCGCCTCGATGAGGTCGGCCGCCTTCATCATCAGCGTGTAGCGGGCCTGCGCCGTCATCGCCTTCCAGAGCTTGAAGCCACGTTGGGAGGCCTCCAGAGCGCGGGCGAGGTCGGCATCGGACGCGTGGGGTACGGTGGCGAGCGCTTCGCCGGTGGCCGGGTTCTCCAGCGTTTCGCTCTTGCCGTCGGAGCCCTGGCACCAGACGCCGTCGATCAGCAGCTCGATGGTTTCGTCATATTTGGGAAGGTCGGTCATCGTCATCTCCAGGAGCCCGAGGAAGAAGCGGGCCGAATGTTGGCCTCAACGGCAAAGGAATCCGTCCGACAGGGGGTCGCCGTCGGCGAGCATGAAACGATGCTCACCGGTGACGTGGGCAAGGCCGATGATGTGCGGGTGGATGGCGTCCGGCCGCCCCTCGATCGCGCGTGCGGTCGCGGTGAAGTCGACGTCGAGGATATTGCGGGTGCGTATCGGCTGATCAAGGCCGATCTCGCCGCGCGCCACCAATTGGGCGAGCCGCGCCGAGGAGCCGGTGCCGCAGGGCGAGCGGTCGAACTTGTTCGATTCCAGCACCACTAGCTGGCGGCTGACCAAGCCCTGATCGTCCGCCGCTGTCTCGTAGAACAGGATGGAATCGACAGGTCGGTCGGTCCCCGGCACATGCCCTTGCACGATGTCGGCGTTCAGCGCCGCCTTCAGCGCCGCACCAATGGCCATGGCGTGGGAGACGCCGGCCGGCGCCAGCTCGACGCCGGCGGCGCGGGCGGCAACAAGGCCGTACCAATTGCCGCCCCACACCACATCAACGCTCACAGTCACCCCCAGGGCGGCGACCGGAACGTTGCAGGTGGCGACATAGGCCGGCACATTCTCGAAGGTGACGGCGGCCACCGCCCCGTGCTCGCGGCGCACATGCACGGTGATGATTCCGGCCGGCACTTCCAGCGTGAAGGAGCTTTGCGGCAGGTCGGAGGGACCGATGAGCCCCATCTGGTCCAGCGTCACCGCAAGGCCGATGGTCGCGTGGCCGCACATCTCCAAGTACTTATAGCTGCCGAGGAAGAAGGCACCGAAATCCGCCCGCGTGCTCTCGGTCATCACCACGCCCACCATCGCCGCGTGGCCGCGCGGTTCGTGCAGGAGAAAGGTGCGCAGCGCATCGAAGCGGGCACGAAAATCCTCGGCCCGCGCCGCGACCGTGTCACCGCGCAGAGGCGGCACGCCGCCGGTGACGACGCGGGTGGGATGGCCCGCCGTGTGGCTGTCTATGGTCGAGATCCAGCGGCGGATCGCCATGTCGTTCCCCTGTTCTAGCGGCCGGACTTGATGGCGTCGGCGATCTTCTCGCCGGCCATGATCGTCGTCAGCATGGTGTTGGCGCTGATCACCGCCGGCATGATCGAGGCGTCGACCACGCGCAGGCCGTCGACACCGATCACCCGCGCGGCGCTATCGACCACGGCGCGGCGGTCGTCCGGGCGGCCGATCCGGCAGGTGCCTGAAGCGTGCCAGCTGCCGCAGGCGTTCTCCTTGATCCAGTCCCGCAGCGCCTTGGGGTCGCCCATCATCTCGCGGGCCTTGAGGCCGGGGGTGATGACGTTCTCGATCATCAGCTTGCGCGATAGCGACCCCGTGCCCATGATTCCGGCCGCCATCAGCGTCATGAACCAGTTGGTGCGGCTGACGGCGCCGAGCTTGCGCACGCGCTCGGAGAAGGTGGCGGGGAAGATGTTCTCGATCACCCCGTTCATCGCTGGATCGTTCACGATGCCCCAGAGCCGGTGCATGCCGTCTTCGAGCCGCTTGAGGTCGCGCTCGTCGGAGAGCTGGCGGAAATTGACGAAGGGCGCGGTCGCGGCGTCGCGTCCCCGCAGCTTCACCTCGCCGGTCGAATAGGGCCGGTTCACGCAGACGAGGATGGAGGCGAGCCGCCGCCCCAGCGGGTGCCAGGCCGCGCGGTTGGAGGGCAGCACGAACATGTCGCCCGGTGTCGTGTCCGGCAGGCCGGAGCTGTAGCGATAGCCGATCTGGATATGGCGGCGCTGGCTTGCGGGCAGGCGGGCGGATTTCGGAAGATAGGCGGCGAAGGCGACCATCGGGTGGTCCTGCAGATTCTGGCCGACGCCGGGCCGGTCGGCGCGCACCGCAATGCCGTGCTCGCCCAGATGCGAAGCATCGCCAATGCCCGCGCGCATGAGGTGAGCGGGGGTCTGGAGCGCGCCGGTGGAGAGGATCACTTCCCGTGCCGTCAGCGTCAGGGGGCCGCCCGGCCCGATCACCGTGAGCCCGGTGACGCGGCGACCCTCGAACAGCAGTTCCTTCATCTCGGTGTCGGCGAGGATGGTCAGGTTCGGCCGCGCGCGCACCTCGCGGGTAAGATAGGCGCGCGCTGTCGAGACCCGTTCACCGTCGACATTATTGATGGTCATCGGGAAATAGCCGTCGTCGAAGACGCCATTGTGATCGCCGATATTGCGGATGCCCTGCTTGTCGAAGACGCCCGCGACGGTTTTCGCGAAAGGCGACCAGTCCTTCTCGGGAATGCGGCGCAGCGGCAGGGGGCCGTGGCTGCCATGCATCTGGCTGTTGCCGAAATCGAGATCGGTCTCCAGCTTGCGGAAATAGGGCAGCACATCGTCCCAGCCCCAGCCCTCGGCGCCGGCTTCCCGCCAGTGGTCATAATCCCATGGCACGCCGCGAAAGGCGAACTGGCCGTTGATGGAGGTGCCGCCGCCCATCACCCGCGCCTGCTCATAGCGGCGCCCCTCCGCCCCGGGCTTGGGATCGTTCAGATGGATGGTGAGGTTCTGCCAGTGATAGAGCCGGTTGAAATAGGCGACGATCGGATAAGCATCGAGCGTGTCGGCCGGCTCGGCGCCGGGGGGCGTGTCGGGCCCGGCCTCGACGAGCGCGACCTTCAGGTTCGAGGCTTCCGAAAGCCGGCTGGCCAGCACGGCACCCGCCGCGCCGCCGCCGACGACAATGTAGTCATATGCGTGTTCGGACATGTTCTCAGCCGTGATTGAGCCAGACGGTCTTGAAGCGCAGGAAGCCTTCAAGCCCCGCGCGCCCCATCTCCTTGCCGAAGCCGGAGCCGGCGAAACCGCCCTGCGGGGTTGCGAAATCGGGTTGGCGGCCATGGCCGTTGACCCAGACCGTGCCGGCGTTGAGGCGCGCGGGGAGGGCAAGCGCCTTGGTGGCGCTGGTGGTGTAGAGGCTGGCGGCGAGCGCGTAGCTGGGATGGTTGGCCATGGCCAGCGCCTCGTCCTCGTCGTCATAGGCGTAGACGGACAGCACCGGGCCGAAGAATTCCTCGCGGAAGCCGACCGACGTATCCGGCACGCCGGAGAGCACGGTCGGCTCCACATAGGCGCCGGCATTCATGGTGGCGCAGCGCCGGCCGCCGGTAAGGAGGGTGGCGCCATCGGCCACCGTTTCGGCCAACATGCGGTCGATGCGGGCCGCCTGCTTCTCGCTGATGATCGGTGGCAGGGTTGCGCGCGTGTCCCAGGTGGGACCCGCCACCCGCGCCTGCGCAATGCCGATGATCCGATCGGTCAGTTCGTCGAGCAGGTGGCGCGGTGCGATCAGTCGCGTGCCGGCGGTGCAGACCTGGCCGGCATTGGCCAGGAACCCACCGGCGATGGTGGCGGCGAGTGCGTCGAGATCATGCGCGTCGTCCATGACAAGCTGGGGCGTCTTGCCGCCCAGCTCCAGCGTCAGCGGCTTGGTGCCGGTCATCGCCGCATCCGCCATCACCCGCGCGCCGGTGGCCGACGAGCCGGTGAAGGTGATCTTGCCGGTGAGCGGGTGGCGCACCAGCGCTGAGCCGGTGGCGCCCGCACCCTGCACCACGTTGAACAGGCCAGCTGGCAGGCCGGCCTCGATGGCCAGTTCGGCAATCATCACCGCCGAGGAGGGGGTCAGCTCGGAGGGCTTCAGCACCACCGCATTGCCGGTCGCCAGCGCCGGCGCGGACTTCCAGATGGCGTTGATCGCCGGGAAGTTGAACGGCGCGATGGAGGCGATGACGCCATAGGGTTCGGGCTTGAGGAAAGTGGTGCCGCTGTTGGCCCCGGCGATCAGCGTTCCCTCGATCTTGTCCGCCCATTCGGCGAAGTAGCGCACGGCGCCCGCCGCGCGGACGAGGTCGCGGGTGATGACGTCGGCCACCGGCCGGGTCGTCGTTGCCGCTTCCAGCCGCCCGAGCTCGGTGCGCCGCGCGTCGATGAGGTCGGCCCACGCCTTCAGAACCCGCGCCCGTTCCAGCGGCGTGGCGGTGGACCAGCCGGACGCCGTGCGGACGTCGGCCGCGTTGCGCATCGCCTCATCCACCAGCGCCTCGTCCGCGGCCCGGAGGGTGCCGAGGGGCGCGCCGTCCGAAGGACGAACGAGCGCGATCTCCGCGCCATCGCCGGCGACGCGCCGCCCGCCGATCAGATGATCGGTAATCGCGGTGACGCTGTTCGGGTCGAAA
Source organism: Ancylobacter vacuolatus (assembly GCF_030813595.1). Taxonomy (GTDB): domain Bacteria; phylum Pseudomonadota; class Alphaproteobacteria; order Rhizobiales; family Xanthobacteraceae; genus Ancylobacter; species Ancylobacter vacuolatus. The sequence goes on from NZ_JAUSUH010000001.1 coordinate 232,778, forward strand.
TCGTGGGACATGTGCCTCTCCTGCACCCGGTTCCTCAGACGCCCGTCAGGCGGAAGCCCTGCTGGAACGGGTCATGGGGATCGAGGAAGAAGTTGAAGCTGCCGGTGAGGTAGGCGGAGCCGGTGACGGTGCAGCCGATCGCGGGCAGGTCGCCGACGGTGGCTTCGCTGCGAATCTCGCCGGTGAACACCGTGTCGAGAATGCCGGCATGGCGGAACGTGTCACCCACCTTCAGCTCGCCCTTGCCGTGCAGCATCGCCATGCGCGACGCGGTGCCGGTGCCGCAGGGCGAGCGGTCGATCACGGTGGGCGGGCAGACGACGACGTTCTTGCCGTCGAAGCGCACGCCGTCGCCCTCGCCGATGATCTCGATCTGGTAGATCTCGTTTACATGGGCAAGTGTCGGGTGCTGGACCGGAATGTCCTTCAGCCCGGCGCGCAGTTCAGCGGCCGCGCTCACCAGCGCCCAGGCATTATCGGTGGTCAGGTCGAGGCCGAGGTCGGAGCCCTTGACGATGAGGTAGAAATCGCCGCCGAAGGCGATATCTGCGCGCACCTTGCCGAAGCTCTTGGTCTCCACCATCACGTCGCGCTGGTAGAGGAAGCTCAGCGGCATCTCCAGCGTGACGGAAACGGCGCGGCCGTTCTCCACCTTCACCCGTGCCGGAACGACGCCGGCCGGGGTGTCGAGCCGCACCAGCGTCTCGCCTTCCTGCGCGGTGATGTAGCCGGCCTCAACGGCGATGGTGGCGACCGCCATGGCGCAATGGCCGCACATGGGGGGATACGTGTCTGGCTCCAGGATGAGCATGCCGATATCGGCATCCGGCGAGCAGGCCTCGGTGAGCACGGCCGCTGGCATGTTGAACGAGCCGCGCGGCTCGAACAGCACCAGCTGGCGCAGCCAGTCGCGGCTCATAAGGTCGGCGCGCTTTTCCACCATGGTGGCGCCGCGGATAGGCCCGAAGCCTGACGTGATGAGGCGGAGAGGGCATCCGGCGGTGTGGGAATCGATGCCCTGGATGATGCGGGTCGAGCGCATGATGTCTGTGTCCGTTCAGGCGAGCGTGGAGATGGTGGCGGCGACGTCGGCGTCGGCGAGGATCCTCGCGACCGTGGCGAGCTGCGCGTCGGTGAAGGGCAGCAGCGGCTCGCGCGGAATGCCGACCGGCTGGCCGAGCGTGTTCATTGCCGCCTTGATGCCGGCATAGAAGCTGCCGGTCTTGAAGCAGCGATAAATGGCGAACAGCGCCGGCTCCAGCCGGTCGGCCGTGGCGGCGTCACCGGCGAGGCAGGCATCGTAATAACGGCGGACAAGGCGGCCGGAGAGCTGGTGCGCCATGGCGACAACACCGACCACGCCGAGCGGCAGCGAGGAGCGGATCATCGTCTCATAGCCGACGAAGACCGCCAGCTCGCCCTTCACCTTCTGGCACAGCTCGGCGACCTGCTGGATGTCGCCGGAGGAATCCTTGATGGCGACGACATTCGGGATGTCGGCGAGCCGTGCCACCAGATCGGGCGTGATGTTCACGCCGATGCGTACCGGGCTGTTGTAGAGCATGACCGGCAGGCCGGAGGCGGCGCAGATGCGGCGGTAGAAGTGCTCGGCCTCGCGCAGGTCAGGCTTGGAATAGATCGGCGGCAAAGCGAGGATGCCGTCGCAGCCGGTGGTCTCGGCAGCCTTGGTCAGTTCCAGCACCACATCGGTGTGGAGATCGGAGACGCCCGCGAGCACCGGCACGCGGCCGGCGGCGACCTTCACCGTCGCCTCGAACAGCTTCACGCGCTCGGCTACGCTCATGGCGTAGAACTCGCCGGTCGAGCCGCAGACGATGAGGCCATCCGCACCATTGGCGATGTTCGCCTCGGCAAGGGCTTCAAAGCGCGGGAAGTCGACGGGCCCCTCGGGTAGGAAGGGCGTTACGAGGACACTGTGGATACCCTGCCAGTTGGTTTTGGTCATGTCGGTCTCGGCTCTTGAACGGGTGTGTCGGGACAAAGCGGGGGCGTCGCGTGCAGCGGCGGCACGCAGAGAAGTCGGAAGGTGAGGGGAGCGCCCGTCGGCGCGTCAGGTTTGCAGCAGCGGACGCATCAATTCGGCGGTGGCGTGGAAGCGGTTCACGAAGGTGCGCACGCGCTCGTTGGTGGGGTGGAGCAGAACCTCCTGCGGGGTGCCCTGCGCGCAGATGGCGCCTTGATCCAGGAACACCACGCGCGTCGCCACTTCGAGCGCAAAGCCCAGCTCATGGGTGACGACCAGCATCGTCATCCCCTCGCGGGCGAGCGTGATCATGGTGTTGAGCACCTCGCCGACCAGTTCCGGGTCGAGCGCCGAGGTCGGCTCGTCGAACAGCATCAGCGAGGGGCGCATATTGAGGGCGCGGGCGATCGACACACGCTGCTTCTGCCCGCCCGAAAGCCGGCCGGGCATGCGGTCGGCGAAGTCCGACATGCCGACCTTGGCGAGAAGGTCGAGGGCGCGGGCGCGGTTTGTGGCGTCGTCCTCGCCCAGCACGGTGCGCGGGCCTTCCATCACATTGGCCAGAACGTTCATGTGCGGAAAGAGATTGAACTGCTGGAACACCATGCCGACGCGGCTGCGCATGGCCGCCACGTCGCGGCCGCTGATGCGGGCATTGTCGTGCCCGTCCGCCGCCCGGTCGAAGATCGGCGAACCGTCGATGGCGATCCGGCCGGAGCTGGGATTCTCCAGCAGGTTCACGCAGCGCAGCAGCGTCGTCTTGCCCGAACCGGACGAGCCGAGCAGCGCCACCACTTCGCCGGGATAGACGGTGAGGTCGATGCCCTTGAGAACCTCATGCGAGCCATACGACTTGCGCACCTGGCTCACCTCGACCAGCGGAGCGGCAGCGTTGGGGGGACGGGTCATGGTTCGCGCCCTCTCACTGGGAGTTCATCTCGAGCCGGCGCGCGAGATAGTTGGAGGGGATGAGGATGACGAGGAAGATGATGCCGACCACCGTGTAGACTTCCATCGGGCGGTAGGTGAACGACGACACGTAGCTCGCCTGGTAGAGCAGGTCCGGCACGGTGAGCACCGAGAGCAGCGTGGTGTTCTTCATCTGGATGATGGTCTGCCCCGCCAGCGGCGGGATCATCTGGCGGAAGGCCTGCGGCAGGATGATGCGGCGCATCGCCTGCCAGGAGCGCATGCCGAGCGCCTTGGCGGCGTCCGCCTGTCCATGGTCGAGCGACTGGATGCCGGCGCGCAGGATTTCGGCGTAATAGGCGCCGCCATAGAGGCTGAGGGCGAGAATGCCGGCCGCCTGCTTGCTGATGTTGATGCCGGCGAAGATCGGTAGCGCGTAATAGCTCCACAGCAGCCAGACCAGCAGTGGCACGTTGCGGAAGAACTCGACGAACAGCCGACCGACAACGCGCAGCGCCTTGATCGGCGACAGCTGCACCAGCGCGATCAGCAGCCCGATGATCAGGCCGAGAACGCAGGTGATGACCGTGTATTCGAGGGTGACGACCAGTCCCCAGGCGAACAGATGGGCGTTTTGGGTAATGACGGACCAGTCGAACACGGCGCGGCGACCTTGCGGTGGAGGGAAAGGCCGGTGCCGGCGGCGGGCGCCGGCACCGTAGGAGACGTCGACGAGGGGGGCGACGTCAGAAGTTGAATTCAGGCGGCAGCACGGAGAGGTCGATGCCGCGCGCCTCGAAGGCCTTGCGCAGCTTGCCCTGGGCGAGGCCGAGGGCGCGCTGCTGGTTCACCCAATTGGTGAGCCAGTTCTCGTAGCCCTCATTGCCTTCCTCGCGGCGCATGCCGATGGTCGCGGGGTTGAGCAGCATCGGGCTCGGCAGCACGATCTGGCCGCTGATCGCCTTGGACACGTCGATGGCGTCGAACACGGCGAGGATCATGGCGTCGGCGCGGTTCGCCTGCAGCTCCATGATGCCGAGCGGACGGTCTTCCACCACGATGATGTTGGCCTTAGGGGTGAGCGCCTCGGCGACGACCTGCATCGTGCCGCCCTTCTGCACGACGATGCGCACCGACGGGTCGTTCAGCTCGGCCCAGGTCTTCTTGGCGAAGCCCGGCTTGGTGACGATGGCCCAGGCATCGGTGAACAGCGGCACGCTGAGATAGTCCACCACGAGGCCGCGCTTCGGGTTCGGGTTGAGGCCGAAGGCGATGTCGATCTTGTTGGCCTGGAAGTCAGCCGCGAGGTTGCCCCAGGTGGTCTCGACCGGCACGACCTTGACGTTCAGCAGCGTGGCGATGTCGTTGGCCCAGTCGACGTAGAAGCCGCTCCACTGCCCGGTATTGCGGTCGCGGATATAGCCGGGTTCCTCGCCGATCATGACCGGCACGCGCAGCTCGCCGCTCTTGCGGATTCGGTCGAGCACGAGGTTCGGATCGGCGGCGAAGGCGGACTGGAAGGTCGAGAGCGCCAGAACGATGGCGGCCACGAACAGCAGGACGAAAGAGCGGAATGAGAGGCCGGCGGCCGGGGACGGCCGAATGGACGAGGCGGTGATCATCGTCGGTTCCCTAGTTCTCTGGTTTGGTTTGAGGCGTAGGCCTATCTCAGGAAGCCGCTGCCGAGGGGATCGCCCGCTTCCTGGATGAGCGTCGCCACGGCCTTGAGATGCGCGCGTCCCGTGATCCGGGTCGTGACCGCCACGGCGCCGCCGGCGCCATGGGTTGTCGTGATGAGTTCGCCGGAGAGGTGCCCGCCGAACAGGCTGACCGCATCCAGCCGCGCGCCCGGCGTGGCCGCCCCCTGGGCGCCACGCAGCGCCAAGAGGCAGGCGAGGCCGGCGACGCCCGGGGAGCGGTCGAATTTCTGGCGATCAATCGCGAGGAACTGACGCACCGCGCCGTCCTCGCCCGCGCCATGGAACAGCACCGCGTCGATTGCCGGCTGCGCACCGCGCCGGCGCGGCAGCGCTTCATTAAGGTGGTGACGCAGTTCGTCGCCGACGGCGAGCAGATGGTCGATGTCGCTCACATCGAGCCGCAGACCGGCCGCGTCGGCATCGACCAGGGCATAGCAGTCACCGCACATGGCGATGGAAACAGCCAGATCATAGCCGGCCACGCCGGCCTTACGCCCCGCCTCCGAGACGATGGCCGGCGGCATTTCGAGCGCGATAGCGTCAGCGTCGCCCTCGACCCCGACATGCACGGTGAGGATGCCGTTCGGCACCTCGATGGTGAAGCGCGGATGGCGTGAAAGACGGCCAAGGGCCTTCAGCGCCGCCGTGTAGCCCATGATCGCGTGGCCGCACAGGCCGGGATAGCCATAGGACGAGATGAAGAAGGCGCCGAAATCGGCGGCGCTGGACGCCACAGGCACCAGGCCGAAGGCGCCGGAATGGCCGCGGGGCTCATGCAGGAGCATGGGGCGCAGGCTGTCATAGCGCTCGGCAAACTGGCGGGACTTGCCGGCCACACTGTCCGCGTCGAGGCCTTCCAGCGGCTCGATGAGAATATGGGTGGGGTGGCCCTCGGTGTGGGTCTCGATGACGCGGTAGGTACGCGCGCCTTGCGGCAGTTCGAGGCTGAGCGCTCCCTCGCCGATGCCGCCGCCAAGCCCGGCGCCGAGCCCGAGCCGCCGGTCGGTCTTCTCGAAGCTCATGGTCGAGAGGCGGTCGCTGTCGGTGTTGATCCACAGCACCTTGGCCGGCACGTTGCCGGTGTTGCGCCAGCGATGGGCGATGCGACTGTTGAAGTAGGCGCCGTCGCCGGGGTTAAGCACTTCCGCGTCGCGGTCGGCGAGGGCGAGTTCGAGCGAGCCCTCCAGCACATAGATCAGCTCCTCGCCCTCATGCGCATAGAAGCCATCGCTCTCGCGTTCGGGATCGATCGTCCAAACCTCGGCGTCCATAAGGCGCTGCGATACGGTGAGCTGTTCGATGGTGACGCCGGGCCCGAAGGAGCCGACGATGCGCCCTTGCCCATGCCGCACCACCGGGAAGTCACGCCCCTTGGTGCCGCCCAGCAGTTCCGCGAGTGTGCGACCAAAGACTTCAGCGATGGCATTGAGCCGTGCCGGCGAAAGAAAGGCCACGCCGCGCTCGAACATGCTCAGATGCGAGGAGGCGATGTCCGTGCGCTCGGACAGCTCGCGCAGCGACATTTCGGCCTCCTGGCGCAGGCTGCGGACGCGCGCACCAAGATGATTGAAGGCGGCAACCGGCGCCGTCTCGCTCTCCGGCGCGGCACTGGCCTCCTCCTCGCTTTCGAGGAAGCGGCGGATGCCGGAAAGGCTCTGCCCCTCGACGCGGCGCATCCGGTCGATGCGGCGGATGCGTTCGATATCCGCTTCTCCGTAGGAACGGTGGCCGCCGGAGGACTTGTTGGGCGTGAGAAGGCCCTGGTTCTCCCAGGAGCGAATGGTCGAGACGGCGACACCGGTCACTTTCGCGACGTGACCGATCGAAAACGGGAAGCGGGCGGCGGCCGTCTGGGTCATCTTCGATCTACATACCGACTATAGATATTGCGAACATGCGCAGACGGTATGTCGATTTATTGAACGAGTCAATCGGACGAGCAGCGGTCCAGGCGTTACTCACACGCCGGTCGCATGCGCGAAATGAAGGTCGAAGCCCAACGCGTGCCGAGGAGCACCGACGCAGCTGTGCGGACATCGGCCGCACTGTGCCTGGGATCGGCATCGTGCGCGTCGAGGCTGACAGGACGCGACGATCAAGCTCCCTTGATCGCCCGGTATCTCGGTATACTCTGGTACAGAGCTGGGCGGGGAGCGCGGGGCCTTGTTGCAGCCCATGCCGGTGCCTGTCATGCGTGTCCAGCCAGATGAGGCCTGCGAGATCTGCGTGAGGCGGCGGGCAGAATCGGAAGAGAGTGAAGCTGTGGATCGGATTTCATGACGCGCCGACCCCGACAATCGATGGCTTCACTCCGCGCCGCCCTGCTTGCCTCCGCTGCTCTTCTAACTGCTGCGCCGGCCTTTGGTCAGTCCATCAATGGCGCCACCAACCCGACGGGGCCGGGCGGCAACGGCCTGCCCTATATCGAAGTTCCCCCAGGCGGTGGCGGCGGCGGCGGCGGGGGTGGAACGACGGGCGGCATCGGCGCGGCGGGCAATTCACCGCAATGGTTCACGGACAATGGCGATGGGGGCACGCCGGGTGTCCCCGATTTCGGCCCGGTCCTTCTGGATGGCGGGGATGGCGGGGACGGCCATTTCGGCGGTTCGGGCGGTGGCGGTGGCGGCGGCGCGCACGCCTATTTCGGGACCGGCGCGCCGGACGCTGTCGTGGTCGGCGGTGCCGGCGGTGATGGCGGCGAAGGCGGCGAGTTCAACTCGGATTTTGAGGGCGTCGCCGGCGGCGGCGGCGGGCCCGGTGCGGGTGGCTATGGCGCGGTCATCGAGCTTCAGGGCAGTCCGACACCCATCGTGCTCCAATATGATGTGATCGGTGGCGATGGCGGCGATGGCGGCAGCGGCGCCTCCTTCACCTATGATGGCGGCGAGATTCCGGTTCTGCTGCAGGGCGGTGCCGGCAATGGCGGCAATGCCGGCGTCGGCGTCTATCTCTACGGCTCCGGCGGCACGGTGGAGATTCAGAGCTCCGTCAACGGGGGTGATGGCGGCATAGGCGGCCATGGATTGTTCCCGACCTTCGGTGGCATTGGCGGCGACGGCCTCGTCATGGCGGGCAGTTCCACCAATGTGATCATCGACGCGGGGCAAGTGATCACCGGCGGCGACGGCGGCATCTCTCTCTCGGGGACCAGCGGAGTTGGCGGCTACGGCATCCTGATCTCGGGCGGCAACAACGTTCTCACCCTGTTCGGCACGGCATCGGGCGGCATTCAGGGAGGCAATCCCGCCGGCCAGTCGGCGGGCATCGCGATCACCGGCGATGGAAACACGCTGGTCCTCACCCAGAGCTATGCGGCCAATGGCGGTGTCTCCGTTTCCGGCGACTTCAACATCCTCGCCCTCGGCGGCAATGCCGGCGACACGGGCGGCGTGTTCGATGCTGGCAGTATCGGCACCACCTTTTCCGGTTTTTCTCAGTATGAGGTGATCGACGACACGAGCTGGACGCTGACCGGCGAGACGAGCTTCTCGGGGAACTGGGCTATCGAGGACGGGAACCTGTCGATCGCCGACCCCCTGTCTCTCGGTGTCGGTGACACTCTGTTCATCAGTAATTCCGGTCAGCTCACAACAACCGCGTCGATGGCGATTACCCTGCCGATTGACCTGTACGGCGGCAGCGGGCCGGGCGCGACGTTCGACGTCGAGGCCGGGACCGTGCTGATTCTTGCGGGGGAGGTTCAGGGCCCCGGCAATCTGATCGTCACCGGCGGCGGGATGCTCGCCCTCGGCACCAACAACGCGTACACGGGCACCACCACGGTTCAGCAGGGCACGCTTTCTGTCGGTGGCGCCTTCCCGTTGGGTGAGATGCCGGGCACGCTGAGCCTTGCCGATGGCACCACGCTCGAATTCGCCTTCGAGGGGGATGGGCCGGCAACAAATCTCACCGGGGCTGTCACCCTCGCGGGCAATGTGACCATTTTCTCCCCTGATGGAGTGACCGGGAACATCAGCGGCAATATCAGCGATGGCAGCAGCAGCGGTGGCCTCACCCTTTCCGGGGCGGGTGCGGTGCTGTTGAGCGGCGCCAACAGCTTCACCGGCCCGGTGACGGTCGCCGCCGGCACGCTGATCGCCGGTTCCGCCACAGCGCTTGGCTCAAACGGGACGGTGACGGTGCAGGAGGGCGCGACTCTCCAGCTCAACACCTCCATCTCGACCGGAAGCCTCGCCGGCGCGGGCGCCGTGGCTATCGGCACCAATACGCTCACCGTCGGCGCCAACAACGCCTCGTCCAGCTTCTCGGGGAACTTTTCCGGGACCGGCGGCCTCACCAAGACCGGCTCGGGCACCTTCACCCTGCAAGGTGTCGATGCCGATGTGAGCGCGCTGACCATCGCCGGCGGCACGCTGGTGCTCGATTCCCAGTCGGTTCTCGGTTCCGGCACCGTCGTCGCCTTCTCCGGCGGTGTGTCCTCCACTTTGCAGATCAATTCGAGCCAGACCATTGCCGGCCTCACCGGCGATGGCAGCCTGTCGATCGGCAGCTCGGTGCTCGCGGTCGACACGGTGGACGACTTCACCTTCTCGGGCGCGCTCACCGGCGCCGGCGGCAGCCTGGTGAAGGCCGGCGCGGGGACCCTGACGCTCTCGGGAACCAACACCTATACCGGGCCGACCCTCATCAACACGGGCACCTTGGCTCTTGCCGGGGGCTCGGCTCTCGACGATCTCAACGCCGTCACGCTGAGCAGCAACGGAACCCTGACGCTGGCGGACAGCGAAGTCATCGGCTCGCTCGCCGGCAGCGGAGCGGTCGCGCTCGGCGCGAACACGCTGACGCTGGGCGGCAATGGCACGAGCACAAGCTTCTCGGGCCAGATCAGCGGCGGCAGCCTCGTCAAGCAGGGCGCGGGCACGAGCGTGTTCACCGGCGCCTACACCCTCTCCAGGCTGACGATCGCGGATGGCACCGTGCAGATCGGCGATGGCGTTTCCGCCACGACGTTCCAGGCCGCGCCCATCGTCAATAATGGCACGCTGGTGCTGACGCCGGCGCAGGAACTGGTGCTGTCGGAGGTGATTTCCGGCACCGGCGGGGTGACGGTCAACGCCGGCAACGCGCCGGTGACGTTCACCGCCAGCAACACCTATACCGGCGGCACCATCATCACGGCCGGCACGCTCAACCTCGGCAGCGGCGCGGCGGCTGGTTCGGTGCTGGGTGATATCGTCAATAACGGCACGCTCGCCTTCAATTCCAGTTCCGCGCAGAGCTTCGCCGGGGTGATTTCGGGCTCGGGCGGGGTGAGCGTCACCGGCGGCGGCACGACCTCGCTGACCGGCGACAACAACTATTCCGGCGGCACGTCGATCAGCAATGGCTCGACGGTGTCGATCAGCAGCGACGGCAATCTCGGCGCGGGGGATGGCGGCATCAGTCTCGCCAATGGCACGCTGGCCATCACCGGCTCCTTCAGCAGCGTTCGCGAAATCGCGCTCACCGGCGTCGGTGGCGTCGCTGTCGCGTCCGGCCAGACGCTGAACCTGATGAGCACGATCAGTGAGAGTTCGACCTCGCAGCTGAGCAAGTCCGGCGACGGCGTGCTCATTCTGGGCGGCTCCAACACCTATACCGGCGGCACGCTTGTGTCCGCCGGCGCGCTGGCCGTGTCGACCGACAGCAGTCTCGGCGCGGCCATTGGCGGATTGACCCTTGATGGCGGCACGCTGGAGGCCGGTGGCAGCTTCACCTCCTCGCGCGGGGTGACACTGGGCGCCAGCAACGGCACCTTCGATGTTGTTTCCGGCAACGTGCTGACGCTGAACGGCGCTATTGGCGGCAGCGGCAACCTGACGAAAAGCGGCGACGGCGAACTGGCTCTTTCCGGGGCGAGCAGCTTTACCGGCAGCACATCGGTGACGAGCGGCACGCTGGCGCTTTACGGCGCCACGCTGGCCACCTCCTCGGTCAGCGTCGCGGATAGCGGCACGCTGCGGGGCTTCGGCACCATGGCCGGCACGGTCTCCGTGCTGGCCGGCGGGACGCTTTCCGGCGGCGTGACGGGCCAGCCCAACCCGCAGCACATCGCCCTCGTCACCGGTTCGCTCACCATCGCCAACGCGGCTGATATCGCGCTGGCGCTGGGCGAGGGCGGCAACACGGGCGTGGCCGAAGTCGCGGGTGATCTCGCGCTCAACGGCACGCTGAGCGTGACCGGCGAGGCCGTGCACGGCGCCGGCATCTACCGCGTCTTCACCTATACCGGTTCGAACACCGGGACGTTCTCGTCCGTGGATCTCTCCGGCCTCGCCGATTCAGGCTCCTATACCGGCACCATCGAGACCGGCAATCCCGGGCATGTGAACCTGCTGCTACGCGATGCCAGCCCGCTGCAGATCTGGACCACCGACGACGGGACCAGCTTCGGCGGCTCGGGCACCTGGTCGTCCTCCGGCGACAATTGGTACCTCGCCTCCAGCGGCGACACGATCCCGTGGGGCGGGCAGACCGGCGTCTTCACCGGCACCGCCGGCACCGTCACTATTCGCGGCGAGCAGACCTTCCAGAAGCTGGAATTCGTCACCGACGGCTTCGTTCTGGAGGCCGACAGCAGCGAGGCGAATTCCGGCCTGCATGTTGAGGGCGGCGGCGTGCTGTGGGTGGAAGGGCATGAGATCACCGCGACGATCAGCGCGCCGATCACCGGCACCGGCGGCATCGAGAAGATCGGCACCGGCACCCTGATCCTCTCCGGCAGCAACAGCTATACCGGCGGCACCAAGGTTTCCGAGGGGTTCCTCAGCGTCTCCAGCGCGGCGTCTCTGGGCAATGCGGACAATGTTCTCACCCTTTCCGGCGGCGGGCTGGAAGCCACCGGCTCCTTCACCCTCGCCAGCGCCGTCATGCTCGACGGCTTTGGCAGCCTGAAGACGGCGTCCGGCGAAACGCTCGGCCTCGCCGGAACCCTTTCCGGCACCGGCAGCCTGCGCAAGGAAGGGCTCGGCACGCTCGTGCTGAGCGGCAGCAACACCTATGGCGGCGCGACGGTGATCGCCGAGGGCACGCTGGTGGCCCTAGGCGGCGCGGCGCTTCCAGACGCCTCCGCCGTGCGGATCGAGGCGGCGGGCACGCTTCAGCTGGAGGCGAACGAAGGCATCGGCTCGCTCGCCGGCAGCGGCGCGGCAGACCTGCAGAGCTACACGCTGCAGGTGGGTTACGACGGCAGCGATTCCACATTCTCCGGCAGCATCACCGGGAGCGGCGGGCTGGAGAAGCTGGGCGCAGGAACCCTCTTCCTCACCGGCACCAACAGCTATTCCGGCGGCACCACCCTTGCCGCCGGCGGGCTCGTCGTCGGCAATGGCGGCACGTCGGGCAGCATCGCGGGCAATGTCACCAATAATGGCAGCCTGTCCTTCTATCGCTCCGATGTGCTCACTTTCGCCGGCGACATCAGCGGCACGGGAGGCGTGGCGCAGGTCGGCAGCGGGACGCTGGTCCTCTCCGGCACCAATGGCTACGCGGGCGGCACGCTGGTCTCGGTCGGCACGCTTGAAGTCAGCGCCGATGCCAATCTCGGGCAGGTGTCCGGTCCGCTGGTGATCGAGAAGGGCACGCTCGCCACAACGGCGAGCTTCACCACCTCCCGCGCCGTGGGTCTGGTAGGGGGCGGCACGCTCCAGGTCGCCACCGGGACGACGCTGCAGCTGACCTCCTCGGTGAGCGGCGGGGGCGGCCTGACGAAGCGGGGCGACGGCACGCTGATCCTTGCCGCCGATAACAGCTATGACGGCACGACGACGATCCACGCCGGGGTTCTCCAGCTCGGCAATGGCGGCAGCACGGGCTCGATCCGTGGCGCGATCGTCAATGACGCGACCCTCGCCTTCAACCGCAGCGACGATTTCGGCTTCAGCAATCACGTTTCCGGGCAGGGGACGGTGGTGCAGGCGGGCACCGGCGCGCTGGTGGTGACCGGCGATATCGACACCATCGGTGGGCTGCGGATCGACCAGGGCACGGTTCAGATCGGCAATGGCGGCACGACAGGCCGGGTTTCCGGGCCTATCGTCGACAATGGCACGCTGGTCTTCGCCCGCTCCGATGAAACGCGGTTCGACAACGTCATCTCGGGCAGCGGCAGCGTGGTGCAAGTCGGCCCCGGCGATCTGCTGCTGACCGGAACCAACAGCTACGGCGGGGGAACCGGCATCGGCGCCGGCAGCACCCTTCGCGTCACCGCCGATTCCGCCCTCGGGGCATTGAGCGGCGGGATCACGCTCGCCGGCGGCACGCTTGCCGTCGACCAGGGCTTTGCCAGCGCGCGCACGGTGGCGCTTGTCAGCGGCGGCACGATCCGCGTTGCCGATGCGGCGGTGTTCACCCTGTCCGGCACCATTGGCGGGACGGGGGACTTCACCAAGAGCGGCCTCGGCACGCTCGTGCTGACGGGCAGCAACAGCTATGCCGGCAATACGTTGGTGGAAGCCGGCACGCTGCAGGTCGGCGACGGCGGAACCTCGGGGACGATCTCCGGCAATGTCGCGAATGCGGGCACGCTCGCCTTCAGCCGCTCCGACAACATCGTCTACGCCGGCGCCATTTCGGGCGCGGGCGCGCTGGTGCAGGCCGGAACGGGCGCGCTGGTGCTGACCGGCATGAATAGCTTCACCGGCGGCACGCAGATCGTCGACGGCACGCTGGTGCTTGGCAATGGTGGAACCTCCGGCTCGATCACCGGCAATGTGGCCAATGATGGGACATTGACCTTCAACCGCTCCGACGCGGTGACCTTCGCCGGTGTCATCTCCGGCAGCGGCACGGTGGCGCAGCTCGGTGCCGGCACTCTCACCCTGACCGGCGCCAACACCTATGCCGGCGGCACGGTCGTCGGCTCGAGCTCTACCCTGCAGGTCGGTTCCGACGGCAATCTCGGCGCAGCGGTCGGCTCCCTCACCCTCGCGGGCGGCGTTCTGGCGCCCACAGCCTCCTTCGCCAGCGCGCGTGCGGTGACGCTCACCGGCAGCGGCGGGTTCAGTGTCGGCACCGGCGTCACGCTGACGCTCACCGGCACCGTGGGCGGCGATGGCCGGCTGCTTCTCGCCGGCGGCGGCACGCTGGAACTCGGTGGCATCAACACCTATGCGGGCGGCACATCCGTGTCGGGCGCCACGCTGGCGGTACATGCCGATGAGAGCCTGGGCAAGGCAGGCACCGCACTGTCGCTGGACGGCGCGGCGCTGAAGGTGCTGCACAGCTTCAGTACCGGGCGCGACGTTGCCCTCAGCGCGGCCGGCGCGGTCATCGAGGTGACGGGCGACCGCTTCCTCGCAGTGACCGGCAAGGTGACGGGCACGGGCGTGCTGACCAAGACGGGTGAGGGACGGCTCACCTTGACCGGCGCCAATGCCTATGGCGGCCTCATCATTCATGCCGGCACCGTCGCCGGCACCGCCGCCTCCATTCGCGGCGATGTGCTCGACAATGGCGCGCTGGTCTTCGACCAGTCCTCCACCGACACCTTCGCCGATGATATCGGCGGCACCGGCAGCCTCACCGTCAAGGGGGCGGGGACGCTCATCCTTACCGGGACCGCCTTCCACACCGGCGGCACGACCATTGATGGCAGCACGCTGCAGATCGGCGGTGGTGGCACGGCCGGCTGGGTCAGCGGCCCGATCGTCAACAGCGGCACGCTCATCTACGATCTGGCGGGGCGCTACACCTTCCCGGTCGACCTCAGTGGCACCGGCCAGGTGATCCTGGAGGGAGGCGGCACGGTCGATTTCGTCGGCTCGACCTATGCGGGCCTCATCCAGACGAACGATGCGCATGTCATTCTCAAGCGTGACACTGAGACAGGCGCCAATTTCAGCATCGGGGCAGGGGGCGTGCTCAGCGGCGCCGGCAGCATCGGTTTGCTGGATGTCCTTGACGGGGGAACCGTCTCGCCTGGCTATTCGCCGGGCACGCTTGCGGTCAACGGCAAGATGACCCTCTCCAGCGGTTCGACCTATCGGGCGGACATTACCGCGGGCAACGGCAACGACCTGATCGCCGTTAACGGCCAGGTCGGCATTGACGCCGGCACCACGCTCGACGTGCATGCCGAGCGTGGCTCCTACGCAAACTACACGAGCTACACCGTCCTCACCGCCACCGAGGGTGTTCACGGGGTGTTCGGCACGGTGACGACCAATTTCGCCTTCCTGGACATCCTGCCGGACTATGAAGACAACGCGGTCGTCCTGAACATCGTGCGCAAGGACATTCCCTTCTGGCGGGAGGCGCACACCGTCAACCAGTTCTCGACGGCGAACGGCATCGAGTCGCTCGGGGCCGGCAACGACGTTTATGATGCCGTCGCCTCGCAGTTGAAATCGGAGGCCTTCTACGCCTTCGACGCCTTGTCCGGCGAGATCTACGCGACAACGGCATCGGTCATCCAGCAGCAGTCCGTGTTCACGCGCGCGGCCGTCATCGACCGGCTGCGGCAGGCCTCGGTCGGGACCGAAGGGGTGCCTCTCGCCTATGCGGCAAACGGGCCGCAGACGGCCGGTTTCGGCGCCGATGTCGCGGCCGTCATGTGGATGCAGGGATTTGGCGCTGAAGGCGACATCGCCTCCAATGGCAATGCGGCGGCGGTCTCGGACACGATCGGCGGCTTTGTCGGTGGTTTCGACGCGGCGTTCACCGAGGATTGGCGGCTCGGCGCCTATGGCGGCTACAGCCGCTCCTGGTTCGACGTTGGCGACCGCGTCTCGTCCGGCTCGATGGACAATTACGAACTCGGTCTCTACAGCGCCACGCAGCAGGGGCCGCTCGCCCTGCGGCTGGGCGCGGGCTATGCGTGGCACGACATGTCGATGTCGCGCACCGTCGCCTTTGCCGGCTATGACGGCGCGAACAGCAGCGACGCGACCGCGCGTTCTGCGCAGGCCTTTGGCGAGCTCAGCTATGGGCTGTCGGTCGGGCCGGTCGATCTGGAACCCTTTGCCGGCCTCGCCTATCTGCACCTGGATGGCTGGAACACCGTCGAGACCGGTTCGACCTCGGCGCTGGCGGTGAACGCCGGCGCCATGGATACGTTCTACTCCACGCTGGGCCTGCGCGGCGGCCGCGACATTGAGGTGAACGGCATTGCCTTCACCACCAGCTTCACTCTCGGCTGGCAGCATGCCTTTGGCGATACCGTTCCGGCTGCGGTGATGACGTTCGCCAGCGGCTCCGCGCCCTTCACCATCGACGGCGCGCCGATCGCCACCGACACCTTCGTCTTCGGCGGCGGGCTGTCCTATGAGCTCAATCCAAACACGCGGCTCGGGGTGAAATATGATGGCCAGCTGGCCTCAAGCGCCCAGCAGAATGTCGTCTCCGGTCAATTGCAGATCCGGTTCTGACCGCCACCCGGCCGTTGGCTGAGGAGCCAGTGAGGCGCGTGTGGGTCACGTTCGTCCGCGTGCCCACCAAACCGTTCGGCAGGAGCAAGGGCTTCTCGGGGAAGAATAAGACGAAACCTCATCCCATCAGCATCACCATGAAGATGCCGCCGATTGTGAGAAGCGTATTGGAGACCGCGTAAGGCACGGTATAGCCCAGCGCGGGCACCTGGCTGCGCGCCTTGTCGGCGATCAATCCCAGCGCCGGCGTCGAAATGCTCGCTCCCGCACAGCATCCCAGCACCAACGCGTCGTCGAAGCGAAAAACGTACTTGCCGATAAGCAGGGCCAGCAAGACCGGAACGGTGGTGGCGACCATGCCCAGCAGGAACAGGCTCAGCCCAACCTCGCGGACGCCTTCAACGAAACTTGGGCCGGACGAGATGCCGATCACGGCAATGAAGGCGTTCAGCCCAACCACCTTGATGAACCAGAGCACGCCCGCGGGCACGTTGCCGAAGGTTGGGTGAGTGGAGCGCTGCCAGCCGGCGACGATTCCGGCGATGAGGACGCCACCAGCGATGGACAGGGTGATCGGCACCCCGCCAACCGTCACCATCGGCAATCCGATCAGGGCGCCGATGGCGATCGTCAGGAACATCGCCGTGATGTCGGTCTCGGTGATCGAGAAATCGGCGCGGCCGATGATATTCGTCGCCGCGCGGATGTGCTGCGAGCGTCCGACGACTGTCAGTATATCGCCGCGGTGAATCTCGGTCTGTGGGAGAATGGGAATCTCCGCTCCCGAGGAGCCCCGACGAATACGGGTGAGGAAGATGCCATGGGTCGACTTCATACGGGCCAGATCGGCCAGCGTCCTGCCGTCGCATGCGCGCTTGGTCACGACGATGTCGACGCCTTCGGTGGGGATGGCGAGAAGTTCGGCGTCTTCGACCTCCTCCGCCCCGGTCCTGAACAAGGATCGCAGCGTGCCGCGCACGCCGGCGATGCTGACGATGTCCCCCGCTTCGAGCCGGGTGTCCTCGCTGGGGGTGATCATCTGCTCGCCACGGCGGATGCGGTCGACGAAGAGACGGACGTTGGGCGTGCTCGCTTCGACCTCGCCGACAGTGCGCCCGACCTGGGGGGCATCGGCCGTCAGGCGATAGGTCCGCACGATGAAATGATGCCATGACGAACCGGCGCCGCGCGGCAGTTCGCCCATCCTGGCCTCGTAGGCGCGACAGGCGGAAGGAAGGTTAATGCGCAGCAGCCGCGGCCCGATCTGGGAAATGATCACGATCGGCCCGATCGTGCCGTAGATGTAGGTCATGGCGAAGGCGGTTGAGAGCGCGCCGATCATCGAACGCGTCTCCTCGGGCGAGAGGCCGAGCCCGCGAATGGCATTGGTGGACAGCCCCAACGCAGAAGAGACGGTCGCCGCGCCGGCGAACAGACCTGCCCCATAGCCGACATCGTAGCCAGCAAACCGTGCCACGCCATAAGCGGTGCTCAGCATCATCACGCACACCAGCACCGCGAACAGGGCCTGCGATGCGCCGTCTCGCTTCAGAGCGCGCACGAACTGAGGGCCCACGCCGTAGCCGATGGCGAACAGGAACAGCAGAAAGAACACGCTTCCGACGGTCTGGGAGATCTCGATGTCGAGTTGGCCGATGAGCAGCCCGACCAGCAATGTCGTCGTCACCGTTCCAAGGGTGAACCCGCGATAGCCGAGGTTGCCGAGGGGGTAGCCCAGCGCAATCGTCAGGAACAGCGCAATCTCAGGCTGCTCGCGCAGGGTTGTCGAAATCCAGTTCCACATCGGCCGTTCGCTCCTGTCGGACCAAATGAGGGCCGCCGATGAGGACGGCCGGAAGCCGAAGGCGATCTCACCCGAGAGGCAGAGCTGCAGCGTCGTGATGCTCCTTGTCCGCCGATCGCTTCGCCACCTCGCTCAAGACCGCCCGAAAGGCGCCCACCGCCGAGTCAGATGAAACAGCATTGCTTTCAACGACGTAGGCGAGTTTCCCAAGAGTCGGAAGGCCCGCCTCTTCGGGTATCTCCGCGAGTGTTGTCTTTCGGAAGCTCTTGCCGATCGCCATGACGCCGAGACCAGCGCGAGCGGCCGCGAGCACGCCAAGCAGGTTGCTGCATTCGGCCGCGTCGACCCACGGGCGGTCGCTCGCGAGAAGCGCCTTCTCCGCGAGGCCGCGCGTGAGGCTCGGCTTCAGATAGGAAACCAGCGGCACCGGGTCGGACGACCCTAATTGCAGCGAGGTATGCCCGATCCAGACCAATTGCTCGTGCCAGAGCGTCGCTTCGCCCGGCTCGCTCGCCAGATCGCTGTGGCTCTTGCCCAGAATGACGTCGACTTCATGCGAGCGCAGCACATCGTGCAGATGCTCGTTGCGGCCGGTAACAAACCTCAAGCCAAAATCCGGGAATTGTGCCCGGAAGATGCCGAGAACTTCCGGCAGGCGGGTTCTCGCGAACTCGTCCTCTATGCCGACCTTCAGGACGCCTTTCAGACCCGGTCGGGCAAAGCGGAGGCGTGCCTCGTGAGATATGGCAAGGATCGAACGGGCATAGATCAACATGGCCTCGCCGTCCGGGGTGAGGCTCACCATACGGGTGGTGCGGCGGACGAGGGTCCGGTTGAGACGCTTTTCGAGGCGGGCGATCCGCTGGCTGACGGTGGACTGTGAAGCGCCGAGTTCGACCGCCGCGAGACTGAAACTGCGCTTCGTCGCCACGGCGTCAAATGTCCGCAACTCATCGGTGTCGATGAGATTGCCTTGCTGTCGCATGATCCAAGCCTATGCCGTCACTGAGTCTCCAGGCTTTATGCCTCAGCGACCGTGCCGGTGGCCAGCATTGCCGGCGCAATTCCGGCATTTATCGCGGAGGCGGATAACTGACGGTGGCCGGAGGCCGATAGTAATAATCTCCGATTTCATCGCCGACCGATATGCCTTTGCGGCAATGCAGTAATGGGAAGCGATAACTTCAGGGTGCGTTTTGTTTAAGTCGCAACCATGTACTTTTGGAATGGGTTAAATGAACTTACCCACGGTATGTGTGGGTGTGAACGACAGATTGAGTGGTAAAATAATCCATATCGTGTGCGTTGCAGCAAATCACTGGGGCCGGTTGCTTATCCAGCTTCGCGATAAATCATCATCGCGCTCCAATTAAGGCTGGTACAGGTGTCCGGGTTGCTGGTATCAAACCGCATGATCCGCAGATCTGGGTCGGCCGTACCATCGCGGCATGGCCGGGGGCCGCGTTCGTCGAGGAATTCGCTCATGCACTTTACGCCACGGGAAATCGACAAGCTTCTGATCTATACGCTCGCCCAGGTTGCGCAGAGGCGCAAGGATCAAGGGTTGAAGCTCAACCATCCGGAGACCGTGTCGCTTATCTCTGTCGCTGCGCTCGATGGCGCGCGCGCTGGCAAGACCGTTGAAGAGGTCATGGAACTGGCCGGCAAGGCGATCACCCGCGACGACGTCATGGAGGGCGTGGCGGAGATGATCCCCTATGTGCAGGTCGAGGCCGTCTTCACCGATGGAAGCCGCCTCGTCACCGTCCATGATCCCATCAAGTAGCTGCGGCCGAGGGGCGTCATCATGAGCAAAGACCAGAACAAGGCTCCGGTCGGCGGGCTCGTCCTCGGTAAGGGCGACATCGAGATCAACGCCGGCTATCCAACCACCACGCTGAAGGTTCGCAACACCGGCGACCGGCCGATCCAGGTGGGGTCTCACTTCCATTTCTTCGAGGTCAATGCCTCGCTCGAATTCGACCGGGAGCAGGCATTCGGCAAGCGATTGAACATTCCCGCCACGACGGCGCTGCGCTTCGAGCCGGGCGACGAGAAGGAGATCGTGCTTGTGCCCTATCAGGGCAAGCAGCGCGTGCTGGGCTTCAATGGCCTCGTCAATGGCTGGGTCGGCGACGAAAACTACGACGATTACCGGCCGCGCCTGACCGACGCTCTCGAGCGGGCCAAGCGCTACGGGTTCAAGAGCAAGTCGTAATGAGCCGCAACATGCAGGCAGTGGAGCTCTGAGATGGCGAAGATCTCGAGGCAGCAATATTCGGACCTTTACGGCCCTACGGTGGGCGACAAGATCCGCCTTGGTGACACCGACCTCTATATCGAGATCGAGAAGGACCTGCGCGTCTATGGCGAGGAAGCCGTCTATGGCGGCGGCAAGACGCTGCGCGACGGCATGGGCTATGACAATGAGCTGACCAGCGCGGCCGGGGCCCCCGATCTCGTCATCACCAATGTGACCATCGTCGATGCCATCCAAGGTATCATCAAGGCCGATGTCGGCATCAAGAACGGGCTCATCTGCGCAATAGGAAAGGCCGGCAACCCGTCCACCATGTCGGGTGTCACCCCCGGGCTAGCGCTCGGGCCGGGCACGGATGCTATTTCCGGCGAGCACCTGATCCTGACTGCGGGCGGCATTGACGCTCACGTCCACTTCATCTCGCCGCAGCAGGCGCAAGCGGCGCTCAGCAACGGTGTCACGACCCTGTTCGGCGGCGGCATTGGCCCCTCCGACGGCACCAACGGCACCACGATCACGCCCGGCACGTGGAACATCGAGATGATGCTCCGTTCCTTCGACGGGTGGCCGATCAACGCTGGTGTGCTCGGCAAGGGCAACGGGTCGGCGCCCTTGCCGCTCGAGGAGCAGATCCTCGCCGGCGCGATGGGGCTCAAGATCCACGAGGACTGGGGCAGCACGCCGGCGGCGATCCGAAACGCTCTCACCGTCGCTGACAATTACGACATTCAGGTCTGCATCCACACTGACACGCTGAACGAAGCCGGCTTCGTCGAGAACACGATCGCCGCCTTCGAGGGGCGCACGATCCACACCTACCATACCGAGGGCGCCGGCGGCGGCCACGCTCCGGATATCATACGGGTGGCCGGGCTCTCGAACGTCATTCCGAGTTCGACGAACCCGACCTTGCCCTATGGGATCAATTCCCAGGCCGAATTGTTCGACATGACGATGATCTGTCACAATCTCAGCCCGAAGATCCCGACCGACGTCGCTTTCGCCGAGAGCCGCGTGCGTGCCGAAACGATCGCGGCCGAGAACGTGCTGCACGATCTCGGGGCGATCTCGATCCTCTCCAGCGACAGCCAGGCGATGGGCCGGGTCGGCGAGAACTGGACTCGTACCATCCAGACCGCCGACCTGTTGAAGCAGCGGGTGGGCGCCTATAAGGGCGATGCTTCGGGCAATGACAATGAGCGTGTCCTGCGCTTTGTCGCCAAGGTCACGATCAACCCCGCCATCGCGCAGGGGGTCGCCCATGTGGTCGGCTCGATCGAAATCGGCAAGATGGCCGACCTCGTGCTCTGGGAGCCGGCCTTCTTCGGCGCCAAGCCAAAGATGGTCATCAAGGGCGGCATGATCTCCTGGGCGCTGATGGGTGATCCGAATGCCTCGTTGCCGACGCCCCAGCCGGTGATCTATCGGCCGATGTTTGGCGCGATGGGCTCGGCTTTGGCTAAGACCCGCGTGACCTTCACGTCGCATGCCGGCTATGAGGCCGGCATCGTCGATCGCTATGAGCTGAAGTCGCAGGTCGTGCCGGTCTACGGCACGCGCACGATCACCAAGAGCTCGATGGTGCGCAATGCCGCCATGCCGGTGATCGAGGTCAATCCCGAGACCTTCGCCGTAACGGTGGATGGCACGCACGCCACGATCGAGCCGGCGACGCGCGTCCCCTTGAGCCAGCTCTATTTCTTCAGCTGAGCCTGGCTGCAGCCGGCGGAGGGGGAAGGCCCGTCCGCGTCAACGCGATGGCATGTGGCGATGGACGCAATCGGTATCCTGTGGGCTGGGCTTGGGGGGCAGCGTCGGTTCGCCGGGCCGCCCGCGGTCATGCCTCGCTGCCTCCCGGCCATGCCATTGGCCCTCGTCGGGAGCATCGCCGACCGGACGAGGGCCCGCCGCGGGTCGCCGGCCGTGGCCTCCCGTTTCCTCTCTTCTCATCCGTCGGACCATCGACGGCGGCGCAGCTGGCCCGACCCGGGGGCGGGCCGCACCGGCGTCGCGTCCGAAGGCCGTCCCGTTTGGAGGCACATATGATTCTGGTTGAGAACACCATCGGCAATCTTGGCGAGCCGGCATGGCAGGAGCGGGCGCGCCACTCCCGGGTGGACCTGCTCGTGCTCGAGCAGTGGGAAGCGCCGAAGAGCCGCCTGCGCAAGGCGACGGATGGTGGCGTGGAGCTCGCCATCTCGCTGCCGCGCTCCGCACATCTGCATGACGGCGACGTTCTGCATTACGACGAGGCGGCGAAGGTCATCATTGCCGCCCGGATCGCGCTCAAGGATGTCCTGGTCATCGAGCTGGAGGGCATCGAGGAACTGTCGCCGAACGAGATACTGCGCACGTGCTTCGAGTTGGGCCATGGCCTCGGCAACCAGCACTGGCCGGCGGTGATCAAGGGTTCCACCGTCTACGTGCCGCTTTCCGTCGACCAGAAGGTGATGGCCTCGGTCATGCGCACCCATGCCTTCCAACACGTGAGGACGCATTTCGCGCCCGGCGAGGAAATCGCCGCCAAGCTGGACGCCCGCGAGGTTCGCCTGCTGTTTGCCGGAGCCGACGCGACGCCGCACCATCATCACGCCGCTCCGGCCGGCGATCATGCTCACGCTCATTCGCATGATCATGCCGAAGGTCACGCGCATTCCCATGACCACCCAGAGTCGCCGGTGACATGATGGCGAATGGGGGCTTTGGAACGCGAGGCGGTGCCTCCGGCATGGTGCATCTCGCGCGCCTGCTGCAGTTCTCGGATTCGACTCTGCCGATCGGCTCCTTCGCCTTCTCGAACGGGCTCGAATCGGCGTTGCAGACCGGTGTCGTCTCCGATCCCGAAAGCCTGCTCAACTATGTCGACCTCGTCTTGCGCCAGACGGCGCGGATGGACGGCGTCGCGCTGCTGCACGCTCACCGCGCGGCGCTGGCGGGCGACTATGGTGCGATCCTCGTTGCCGACAGCGAACTCTATTGCCGCCGTGTCGGCGAGGAGCAGCAATTGATGCTGACCCGCGTCGGCAAGAAATTCGCCGAGCTGGTGCTGAAGATCATGCCGTCGCCCACGCTGGA
This sequence comes from Ancylobacter vacuolatus, assembly GCF_030813595.1. GTDB lineage: Bacteria > Pseudomonadota > Alphaproteobacteria > Rhizobiales > Xanthobacteraceae > Ancylobacter > Ancylobacter vacuolatus. The sequence goes on from NZ_JAUSUH010000001.1 coordinate 255,876, forward strand.
GCGCTGGCTCGGCGACATCAAGGCGGATGCGACGCCGGGTTGCCTGCCGATCGGCCAGGCGATCGCGCTCGCCCATATGGGGGTCGACGAGTCGGAGGCCTTCGTCATGCATCAATACGCCATCGCCTCGATGATCCTGAGCGCGGCGCTGCGGCTGATGCGGATCGACCATCTCGATACCCAGCGCATCCTGTTCACGGCGCAGGGGCGTGTCGAGGGCGACTATGCGGCCGTGCGCGACCTCTCGCTCGACGAAATGGCGTCGTTCGCGCCCGTCTTCGACGTCCTCGTCGCGCATCACACGACCACCCATGTCCGCCTGTTCATGAACTGAACGCGGCACGGAAAAGAAGGCGGCCCATGAAAAAGATCACGCGTATCGGCATCGGCGGACCGGTCGGCTCCGGCAAAACCGCCGTCATCGAAACCATCACCCCGCGGCTCATCGACCTCGGCATCAAGCCGCTGATTATCACCAACGACGTGGTGACGACGGAGGACGCCAAGCAGGTCCGCCGTACGCTGAACGGCATCCTGGTGGAGGAGAAGATCGTCGGGGTCGAGACCGGCGCCTGCCCGCACACCGCAGTGCGCGAAGACCCGTCGATGAACATCGCCGCCGTCGAGGAGCTGGAGGAGAAGTATCCTGACAGCGACGTGATCCTGATCGAGTCCGGGGGCGACAACCTCACCCTGACCTTCAGCCCGGCGCTGGCCGATTTCTATATCTACGTGATCGACGTCGCGGCGGGCGACAAAATCCCGCGGAAGAACGGCGCCGGCGTCTGCCAGTCGGACATTCTCGTCATCAACAAGAAGGACCTCGCCCCCTATGTCGGGGCCAGCCTTGAGGTGATGGACCGCGATTCAAAGCTGATGCGCGGCAAGAAGCCGTTCATCTTCACCAACTGCAAGACGGGCGAGGGGGTCGACGAACTGATCCGCCTTATCCTCGACATGGCCCTGTTCGATGTGAAGCTTGCTGCTCCCGCGGCGGCGGGTGCCTGACGAGATGGCACTCCACGAACAACTCGGTCGGCTCGATGCCGCGCGGGAATTGCGCGACTTCAGGACCGAGCCGGCGCAGATGCGCGCCGCTGGCCCCGGAAAGATAGGAGAGCTGCGCCTCGGCTTCTCGCTGCGCAATGGGCGCTCGATTCTGCATGATCTCTACCGCGTGGCGCCGCTGCTGGTGCAGCGGGCGCTCTATTGGGACGAGGCGATGCCGGAATTGCCGATCTGCTCGATCATCTCGGTCGGTGGCGGCATCCTGCAGGGCGACCGGTACAAGATCGACATCCGCGTCGGCGAGGGGGCCTGCGCCCATGTCACGTCGCAGAGCGCGAACCGCGTGCACCAGATGGATGCGAACTACGCCTCCCAGCACCAGACCGTGACGCTGGAGAGTGGTTCGTACCTCGAATACCTGCCGGACGTTACCATTGCCTATCGCGACTCGCGTTTCATCAACCAGACCGACATCGTCATCGCGGAAGACGCGACGCTACTCTATGGCGAAATGATTCTGGCGGGGCGCAAGCACCACCATGCCGGCGAGCGGTTCGGGCTCGACCTCCTGTCGGTGGCGGTGTCCGTGTGCCGCCCCGACGGGCGCAAGATCTTCGCCGAAAAGGTCCTGATCGAGAAAGGCGACCCCACCGTCGACTTTCCGGGCGTGATGCGCGGCTACGATGCCTTCGCCAATATCCTATGCCTGACCCCGCCAGCGGTCGCTGCCCGCATCAAGGAGCGGTTCGAAACCAGTTTCGCGCTCGATAGCCCGCGAGCGATTTCGGGGGTCAGCCGCCTTCCCAATGACGCGGGCCTGATGCTGCGCGCGGTGGGCGTCGAGAGCTATGACGTGCGCGGCGAACTGCGCCGGTTCTGGCGCATCGTTCGCGAAGAGGCGCGCGGGCGGACCCTTCCGCAGGAATTTCTTTGGCGCTGACCGAAAGATCTAAGCCATGACCAGGCCGAAAAGCAGCTTCGCAGGCGAACTCCTCAAGGGAGCCAGCCAGGTTTTCTTCATGGAGAATTCGCTGACGGGGATACTCTTCTTTGTGGCGATCGCTTTTGCGTCCTACGCCTCCGGTGTGTGGGCGACCACGATCGGCGCGGCGATCGGTGTCGTGGTCGCGACGCTGACGGCGCGGCTGCTGGATTGCGACGAGAAGTCGGTCGCCTCGGGCCTTTTCGGTTTCAACGGCATCCTCGTCGGCGCGGCGCTGCCGACCTTTATCGCCGCGTCGCCGCAGCTTTGGGCCTATGTCGTGGTGGGTGCCGCGACCAGCACGGTGGTCACCGCCGCCTTCGGCGCCACCCTCACCGGCAAGTGGGGCATTCCCGGCTCGACCGGGCCCTTCGTGCTGACAGGCTGGCTGATGGTCGCCGGCGCCTATTCCTTCGGCGGCCTACACGTAACCGGCGATGCGCCGAAGCTTGCCACGGACTATGTGCAGGGACTGGCGCCCATTCCTCAGCCGATCGAGCTGGTGCAGATATTCTTCCGCAATATCGGCCAAGTCTATCTGCTCGGCAGCGAGATTTCCGGCGCGATCATACTGTTGGGCATCTTCATCGCCTCGGTCCCGGCGGGCCTTGCCGCGGCTGCCGGCTCGTTGGTTGCGATGGTGGTGTCTATCGTCATGGGCGCGGATCCCACCCTCGTCAGCCAAGGGCTCTATGGCTTCAGCCCCGTACTCACCGCCTTGGCCGTAGGCGTCGTCTTTCTGAAAACCTCGCCGAAAGTGGTGATTTATGCACTGCTCGCCACCGTAACCACAGTCTTCGTCCAGGGAGCGCTCGATGTGATCGTCGCGCCCGCCGGCGTCCCCTCGTTCACGGCACCCTATGTGCTGACGATGTATCTCTTCATCGCCCCGAAGAAGCTCATGGCGCCGCACCCGCACCGGCCGGTGGCGGGCCACATCGTCGGGCATGAGCACAGGCAGACGGGCGCGCGCACGGAGCAGCCGCGCGATCAACCGGGACCGAGCCGGGTTTGAGCCAACCTGACGTCGACGGTTCAGCGGAGCGCGGTTCGGATGGAAGGTCCGGACGCACCTCCAGGAAAGGGGAAATGGAATGCAAGCAATCAACGCAGGCGATACCGCCTTCATTCTCCTGTGCACCGCGCTGGTGTGCATGATGACCCCGGCACTAGCGCTGTTCTATGGCGGCCTTGTGCGGCAGCGGGACATGTTGTCGATCATGATCCAGAACTTCATCTGCATGGGGGTGGTTGGGCTGATCTGGGTGTTCGGGGGCTTCAGCCTCGCCTTCGGACCGGATATTGGCGGCGTCATCGGCAGCATCGTGCCCTATTTCGGCATGTACCATGTCGGCATAGAGCCGAATCCCGAATACGCGCCCAACGTGCCCTTCATCATGGTGTTTGCCTACCAGATGATGTTTGCCATCATCACCCCGGCGCTGATGACCGGCGCTTTTGTCGGTCGTTTCCGCTTTGGCGCCTATCTATGCTTCATCGCCCTCTGGACCATCGTCGTCTACCTGCCGGCCGCGCACTGGATCTGGGGCGGCGGGTTCCTGGCCAAGCTTGGTGTGGTGGACTTCGCGGGCGGTATCGTCATCCATACGGCGGCGGGCTTCTCGGCGTTGGCGACGGCGAAATATCTCGGCAAGCGCAAACTGCCGGCGGGCGTTTCTGAATCCGAGCCCGCCAGCCTGCCGCTGGTTGCGCTCGGCGCCGGCCTTCTCTGGTTCGGCTGGTTCGGCTTCAATGCCGGCGGTGCCTATGCGGCAGATGCGCTCGCCGCCTACGCCTTCACCAACACTATGCTTGCCGGCTCCATCGCCATGCTGGTGTGGATGTTCTGGGAGTGGCGGGAGCGAGGGCGCGCCTCGTTCTCGGGCATCCTCGTCGGCGCGGTGACCGGCCTTGCGACGATCACCCCGGCCGCCGGCTATGTGGAGCCGATGGCGGCGCTGCTGATCGGCGCGGTCGGGGCGACCTGCTGCTACTTCGCCAAATATGTGCAGCAATGGCTGAAGGTGGACGACACACTTGAGGTTTGGCGCGCGCACGGCGTCGGCGGCATGACCGGCGCGATCCTGATCGGCGTTACCGCGAGTTCCCACATCAATTCGGTGACGGCGGGGATCGGCCAGCTCGGCGTGCAACTGCTCGCCGTGGTGATCGTCGCAACCTACGCCTCGGCTGTGACGTTCATCCTGCTGAAGGTGCTGGACGTCTTCGGCGTGCTCCGCGTGTCGGACGACATCCAGATGAAGGGGCTCGACGAGACCCTGTATGGCGAGGACGCCTACAACCTTTGGAACATGGATCGCACATTGCCGAAGTAACCATCTGGTCGGAAGTGGCGATCCGGGTCGGCTCGCCACTTCCATCGGTCACCGGCGCATGGCTGCCACCGGGCTCTGGAGAGCCTGTCCAGCACGGGGGGCGGTCATGCCGGATAGGCGGAGCGAGCCCGCGCGGCCTTCAGCCCGGTGACCGTCGCGTTAAGCGTGATGTCCTTGGCCACGTCGATCATCGCGATGAAGGCCCCGTGGGCATTGAGCCACGAACCACGCGCCTTGCCCTGCCACCGGGTCGTGTGCTCAGCGTCCAGTCGCGCCCAAACGATGGCGCTCGCCACACGGATGCCAAACGGCGCCGCCGCAGACGGGCCCACGCTGGGGCCGCCAGCGCTCTAGCGCGTTTCCCGAGCCGGCTTTATGACCACCGTGGCCGACATACCGGCGGCGAGGCGGACATTCGGCGGCACCGCCTCCAGCTTGATCCGCACCGGAAGGCGCTGAGCCAGGCGGATCCAGCTGAACTGCGGATCGACGCGCGCCAGCAGGCCCGCCGCATCATCAGGATTGGCGATCGCGCGGGCGAGCCCCTCGACCACACCGTCCAGCACCACGCTGCCGGCCATCAGCTCCACCTGCGCCGGCGCGCCCTCTTTGATCTGCGGGACTTTGGTCTCCTGAAAGTAGCCATAGACATAGAACGAATCCGAATCGACCAGCGCCATCACGCCCTGTCCGGCGGTGGCGTAGTCGCCCGCGACGGCGGTGAGATTGGTCACATAGCCGCTCACCGCTGCATGCACGCGGCTGCGGCGCATGTTGATTTCGGCGATGGTGAGCTCGGCCTGTGCGACGTGAAACGCCGCTTCGGCTTCCGCCGCCGTCGTCTGCATGCGCTCCCCGGTCTCGGCGGAGAAGCCGGGGCTGTCTTCGCGCTGCAAGGTGAGAAAGCGCCTGGCGTTCTCCTGTGCGAGGCTCAGCGCCGCCGCCTTCATCGTGACGTTGGCCTTGGCGAGGTTCAGCGCAGCATGAAACCGCTCGGGGTCGATCTCGAAAAGCAGATCGCCTTTTTCGACCGCCTGGTTGTCGCGCACATGGATGGTGCTGATCAGCCCCGACACGTCAGGAGCGACCTGCAGGACATCGGCGAGCACCCGCGCATCACGTGTCCAGGGCGACAGGAGGTAGTAGTTCCAGAACTGCCACCCGGCGAAGGAGGCAAGGGCGACGAAGGCGGTCGTCACTGCCGCCCGGATCAGCTTGCCCGCGTTCATGCCGGACCTCCTGTTAGCTGCGGCAGCCCGACGCTCAACCCGACCAGCACGATCACATAGAGCGCGGCGTCGAACAGAGGACGATGCCAGACGACATCATAGAAACCGCACCACTGCGCCAGCCGGCTCAGGGCGAGGAAGGGAATGAACGCCGCCAACGCCCAGAACAGGACCGGCGGCAGGTAGAAGCCGAAGAAATCGAACGTATGAAACAGCGGATTCCAGGTCATAGAAGGCGTCCGTCGAGGCTGGCAAAATCGCGGAAGGCGTGATCGCGCATGAGGCGATCCTCGAGAAAACGCAGGCAGGTCGCAGCCTCCACCACAAGGCCAGCGGCGCGGGAGCCCGGCCGGCAATCGTCGGCCTCCAGTGCCAACCACATCCCTGCCAAGGCGTCTCGCGCCGCGTCGGGCGGCACGGTTCCCGAGGGTGCGGCTTCCGAGGGTGCCGAGGACGGCCATGCCGCGAAGAGCGCGGCCAGACGCTGGAGGCCGCCCTCGATCGCCCGGCGCGCGGGTTCAGGCAGTGACGGGTCGGTTGCCACCTGCCTCAGCCGGCCGAGCTCGCGGGCGCTCGAAGCGCAGGCGAGCAGTCCGCGCAGCAGGCGGTCATGCCCGGCCCGCGCCAGCGAAAGCTGCGGCAGCAGCGCACCGAGAAGATGGGTGATTTCGCGGGCGACCTGCGAGGGCGCCCGCTCGCCATTTGCGGCTTGCGGAAGCAGGACGCACAGCGTGTGGCGCACAGCCCTGCGGCGGGGGCCCCGGGCGGTCGCCGGCACGAGGCGCGCCACCATCAGGCAGACAAACATGCCGAACACCAGACCGAAGCAGAAATTGGCGAAGGTCAGCGGATCCGGCGTGAAGACATTCCCCGTCGCGGCGGCGGCGACATAGAAAATGGTGAACGTTCCCGCCGACCGGGCGTAGCCCGGCGTGCCGATCAACAGGCCGGCCGGCAGCAGCACAAGAAAGAGGAAGGCCGCCAGCGTCTGGAAGCCTTCAAGCCAGGGGTAGATGAAGGCGATGGTGAAATAGGCGCAGAAGCAGGCGGCGACCACGGCCCGCAGATAGGGCCAGCCGAGCCGGGCTGGATCATCGGTGTTCACGCACTGATAGTTCATGAGGGCGAGCCCGGTGATGCCGGCAATGCCCTGATCCCATTGCGTCGCATGCCAGAAAGCGCAGAAGATCATCAGCGCCAGCGCGGCGCGTGTTCCCTGCAGCAGGGCTGTCGGGTGAGAGGACGCTGCCGCGGCGTGGCGCGGCGTGGACCGCTGGCGGCTGTGCCGGAAGACGGCCTGTTGGGCGAGAAGGAGCAGCGACAGGTCGCGCAGCATCCCGGTCGCCTGCCGGCAGACCAGGATGGCGTCAGCTCGGGCGCCGAGCGGGAGGCCATCGCTCATCCCTTGAATGCTTCGGGCGAGCCCGGCCAACTGTCGGCGAACGCCCGTGAGATCAGCGCGCACGCGCGCGGGATCGCCCGGCATGGCGGGGTCGGCGCCGATGCGGCCCAACGCCAGGATCGTCGGCTCAAGCGCGGCGGTCAGCGGTTCAGGCAGAGCCGTGCCCCCCTCCTGCAGGGCGGCGAGGCGCAGATGGAGCCCCCGCGCGGCGGCAAGCACAGCGAGGAACTCCCGCGTGACCTCGTCCATCGCGGCAGCGTCCGCCCGCATCTCCGGGGCCTCGAACCGCGTGTAGGAACGCAGTGCGTCAAATTTGACCAGCTGGGGAAGGATCGTCCTACGCTCGTCGATCAAGGCCTGTCCGCCAGTCGCGGCCCGCAGGGACAAAGCGCAATGATCGGCAAGTGCGCGGAAGGTGCTGGCCATAAGCCCCCGCAGCTGCGTGCCGGCGTGATCGGGCAGCACCAGCGCGCCGGCCAGAGTGGCGCAGGCGATGCCGATGCTGATCTCGCTCACCCGATCCACGGCGACGAGCCAGGCGCCGCCGGGGTTCGCCGCACCCTGAAAAGTGACCAGCAGCCCGGTAAAGCCCGCCAGCATGAAGCCATAGGCGGTGAAGTTGCTCGCCCGCGCGGCGCCGTAATAACAGGCGAACACCCAGACCATCGCGCTCCCGACCAGAAGCAGCGGATCCTGGGAGAACAGCTTGACGGCTGTCAGCGCGTAGGCCGACGCGGCAATCGTGCCGAGAAACCGGAATGACCCCTTGGCCAGCGCTGCGCCTGTCGAAGACTGGGTCAGCAGGTAGACCGTGAGTATGGCCCATTGCGGTTCCTGAAGTTCCAGCCAGTAAGCAATAGCCAGCGCCGCGATGGCGGCGGCAGCGAGGCGGGAGGCGAAGACAATGTTGCGCCAGGACAAGTTGAATAGAATGTCGGACTGCCTTACGGTAATAAGCTCTTCGATCAATAGATCCTAGCCACCTATGCGGCGGATTATCAGCATTTTCTCGACCAAGAGTACTGACGAGTGTTAATAGATCAATCTATTGATCCGAAACTGTTGAAATTCACCCAACCTGCTCGGAAGCGTAACAGATTCTAGGGCAAAATTCAACTTGACTTGTCGATCTGCGGGGTAATCAAAATGTGGCCTCTCGCTCGTCAACGGCCACGGTATGCAGGCAACGCGACGCAGAGGCGTGGTCGAAAGCTCAGCCATTTTTATGGGCGCCATTGGCCTTGTTGTGGGTATGGGTAACGGTCAGGCTCGTGCGTACAATTCGCACCCCCGTGTCAGTCCAGCTCGTCGAATGAAAGCGCGTGAGGGGCGCTGAGTCGTTCCGCCGCAGGCGAAGCGCTCCCGTTGAGGTTCATCTTTGGTGTTCAGCTGGGGTCCACGGCCGCTTTGTGTCAGTGATTATCTAACGAAATCAATGACATGCGGGAGCATAGAAAGCCTGGCGCGCCCTAGGGGAGTCGAACCCCTCTCTCCACCGTGAAAGGGTGGCGTCCTAACCGATAGACGAAGGGCGCGCAGGCCGGGGCCTTATAGGGTGACGCGCGGCGGCGCGCAAGATGGCCCGATGGGCGTCATCCACAGGCATGGCGCCCAAGCGCCCGAAATGCCTTCGCCCAACGCGAATGCGCGTGCCGGGGAGCCGGCGACGGGGAGGGCGGCGGCGCGAAGCCTCGTGCCGCTGGCGACGCGGCGCCAGCAGGCAAGGCCAAGAAACCTTCGCCTAGCGGGCAGAGGCCGGGTCGGACCAAGTCGCGCCGCCTCGCGCCGCCCGCGGGGCCGGCAAGGCGTGCCGGCCCCGGGCTCAAGGCCGCGTCACCACTTGCCGGTATTGGCCATCGACGCCCAGGGCTCCAGCGGCGGCAGCGCGTCGCCCTTCTGCAGCAGCTCGATCGAGATGTTGTCGGGCGAGCGGACAAAGGCCATGCGGCCGTCGCGCGGCGGGCGGTTGATGGTCACGCCGCCATCCTGCAGCTTCTGGCAAGCGGCATAGATGTCGTCGACCTCGAAGGCGAGATGGCCGAAATTACGCCCCTCGCCATAGGGTTCCGGGTCCCAATTATAGGTCAGCTCCACTTCGGCGACGCCTTGCTGGCCGGGAGCGGCGAGGAAGATCAGCGTGAAGCGCCCTTGCGGCGATTCCTTGCGCCGCACCTCGGTGAGCCCCAGCTTGTTGCAGTAGAAATCCAGCGAGGCGTCGATATCGGTGACGCGCACCATGGTGTGAAGGTACTTCATGAGTCCTCTCAAAGGCTGCCGCCGGGGTGTCCGCGGATCGGGTGAGCGCAACATATGATGAGTGGCGATGACATCAAGGCGGCGGCCGCCGAGCTTGCCGCCGTACTGGCCGACATGCGGGCCGGGGTTGCCTTCACCGGCGCGGGAATCTCCACCGAATGCGGCATTCCCGATTTCCGCTCGCCCGGCGGGCTGTGGTCCCGTAACCGGCCGATCGACTACCAGGATTTCCTCGCCAGCCGGGAGATGCGGGCCGAGGCCTGGCGGCGGCGCTTCGCTCTGGAGCCCGCGCTTGGCGGAGCAAAGCCTGGGCGTGGACACCGGGCGTTGTCGACGCTCGCGGGTGAGGGCCGTCTGCGGGGCATCATCACCCAGAACATTGACGGCCTGCACCAGGCCTCGGGCGTCGCCGAGGGGCAACTGGTCGAGCTGCATGGCAACAGCACCTACGCCACCTGCCTCGACTGCGGCACCCGCTATGAACTGGACTGGGTCCGCGCCCGTTTCGAAGCCGGGCAGGGGCGGGCGCCGGACTGCGCGGCCTGCGCGGGCCCGGTCAAGAGTGCGACCATTTCCTTTGGCCAACCGATGCCGGCGGCGGCGATGGCGCGGGCCGCGGCACTTAGCGGCGCCTGCGATGTCTTCCTCGTTCTCGGTTCCTCGCTGGTGGTATGGCCGGCGGCCGGCTTTCCCGTGCAGGCCAAGCGCGCCGGCGCCACCCTCGTCATCCTCAATCGCGAACCGACCGAGCTCGACGATCTGGCCGACCTCGTCATCCATGCCGATATTGGCGATGTGTTCGAGGCGGCAATGGCCCGGTGACGGGACGGGAATCGCGTGGCGAATCAATTTGGGTGTTTTCGTGACCGCAGCGGGTGCTATGCTTCGGCCTCGGAATCATGGTTTTCGCCAGCTGGGGCGAAAAAGGTTTTCCTGGAGGTAGGCAGCCGATGGTGTCGGACGGGTCTCTGCCACGCACGGGAACGGGCTCTCGCGACGAGCTGGATCAGGACGCCGAGGGCCGCGAGCGCCAGGATGGCAACGTCCTCCAGATCGCCGGCAGCATCAAATGGTTCGACCTGTCCAAGGGCTACGGCTTCGTCGTCCCCGATGATGGCAGCGGCGACGTGATGCTGCATGTCACCTGCCTGCGGCGCGGCGGCTTCACGACGGCACAGGAAGGCGCTCGGGTCGTGTGCGAGGTGGTGGCGCGCGAGCGCGGCTTCCAGGCGCTGCGCGTGCTCTCCATGGACGAGACCACCGCCGTGCATCACTCGCAGCTGCCGCAGGCGCGCACCCATGTGACCGTCCAGCCGGTCGGCGGCTTCGAGCGGGCCTGGGTGAAGTGGTTCAACCGGCTGCGCGGCTTCGGCTTCCTCTCGCGCGGCGAGGGCACCGAGGACATTTTCGTCCATATGGAGACGCTGCGTCGCCACGGCCTGGCGGAGCTGCGGCCGGGGCAGATCGTGCTGGTGCGCTTCGGGCCGGGACCGAAAGGCCTTATGGCTGCCGAAGTGCGGCCCGATGGTGCTGCAACTCCCTCGTCTCACTAGGGAAGGCGCCCGGCGGCGTCGCGCTTGTCCCGGCAGCAAGAATTTCGACAGCAAGAATCCCTAGAGCATGAGTTTAGCCAGCATGACATTCAATCGCACGGTATCCGCCTTCGTCGCGGCGGGCCGGCAGCCGCGCGGTATCCGGCAGGGATGCCGATACGGCCTCGGGCTGGCCCTTGCGGCCCTGCTGTTAGCGAGCCAGCTTCTGGTCGCGAGCCTTGTGCCGGCCGGGGCCAATGTCGAGCAGCTCACTATCCTTACCAAGGCGGGCCCGCTCGGGGTCGAGATCGAGATGGCGGTCACGCCCGCCCAGCGCTCCAAGGGCCTGATGTACCGGACCGAACTCGCGCCCAATTCCGGCATGCTGTTCGATTTCGGCGTTGATCAGCCGATCTCCATGTGGATGAAGAACACCTATATCCCGCTCGACATGCTGTTCATTCGCTCCGACGGGCGCATTGCCAGCATCGCCACCGACACGGTGCCGTTGTCCACGGCGACGATCTCGTCCGGCGTGCCGGTCAAGGCGGTGCTGGAATTGCCCGCCGGCACGGTGCGCGCCAAGGGCATCGCCGTCGGCGACCGAATCGAGCACCGCCTGTTCGGCGGCGGCTAGAGCGCGATCCGATCAAATCGAAGCAATCCGATCGGTAAATCGCCCACTAACTCCAAGAGTGAGAACGCATTAGCCGGTTCGCTTCCGATACGAGCTGATCGGCGCGTGCTCCAGACGGAACGGGGAGGGTGCTCATCCGTTGGTGCAGACCGCACCAACAGGAGGCGCCCATGGCCATCATCAAGAAACTCGCGGACGCAGGTGAGCTTCGCACATTCGCGGTCATATTGGAGACCGGCGAGGAAGCGATGGCGGCGTTGCAGGACTTCGCACGCGTCGAGGGATTAACCGGCGCCCATCTGTCCGCCATCGGCGCCTTCAGTCACGGCGTCATCAGCTATTTCGACTGGGAGGCGAAGGCGTATCGGGACATTCCGGTCGACGAGCAGGTGGAAGTGGCCTCGCTCGCGGGCGATGTGGCGCTGAACCCGGACGGCACGCCGGCGGTGCATGTGCATGTGGTGCTTGGCCGGCGAGACGGCAGCGCCCTGGCCGGCCATCTCTCCAAGGGCTTTGTCCGCCCCACGCTGGAAATCATCGTCACCGAGACGCCGGCCCATCTGCGCAAACAGATCGACCCGCAAAGCGGGCTGGCGCTGATTCGCCACTAAGGGTCGGGATCAAGGCTGGTCGGGGCAGCAGGATTCGAACCTGCGACCTGAAGTACCCAAAACTTCCGCGCTACCGGGCTGCGCTATGCCCCGACACCTTGAACGCCCGCATGAACGGGCAACGTCTTCGCGCCCGCTTGGGCCGGGCCGCTGTCAGATGGCACAGAAGCATCCCGGTCGGCAAGATGCGGCGGGCGGAAGGCCCGCGCCACAGGGGACGCCGGCCCACCGCTCCAGGCTGGATCGACTATCGCGCGGAGGCGACCTTGCGCTTGGCGGCTGCGCTCGGCTTGGCAGCTACAGGCTTGGCGGCGGCCGCTGCGCGCTCGGAGGCTTCCTTCGCCAGCCGCGCCGCCCGAAGCTGGGCGGTCTTGACCTCCCGCCGGGCGACTTCCTGGTGAATCGTCTCCATGGCGGCGCGCGAGATCGCCTCGGCCTTGGTTTCCAGCCGGCTCAGCGCCGGCTTGGAGACGGGAAGGGCGGTGGCGGGCAAGTTATGGCTCATGGGTCGATTCCTTTTGATGTCGTCAGGCACGGTCTCAAGGCGCGTGAGGTCGCAGCGCGAGATTAGTCGGCCGAAGGCGCCTGCGGCGCCGCCGGGCGGGCGAAGGCCGGGCGGGTTGAAGGCTTCTTCTTCGGGGCGGCGATCAGCCCCTCACGAACCGCCTGCTTGCGCGCCACCTTGCGCGCGCGACGAACGGCTTCGCCTGCTTCGCGGTTGCGACGCTCGGAGGGTTTCTCATAGGCGCGGCGCGCCCGCATCTCCCGGAAAATGCCTTCGCGCTGCATCTTCCGCTTCAGAACCTTCAACGCCTGGTCAACATTGTTATCGCGTACGAGAACCTGCAAATCCTGTCCAATCCTATGGTCGAGTCGAATGGTAAAAATCGCCATCGCGAACGACGACGTTGTTCTTATATAGGACGAGAGACAGAAAAAGTCAGGGGGCTCTACGCCCCGACATGCGCGAGCGCGCTCCCTCTGAGCGCCAGAATGGGCCGCGATCCGGCCTCGGATGCTCTCGCTGCGGCGCCGAATTGCCTTCGCGCATCCGCGAATGCTGCCACGTAACCCCTGGGGTGCCGGCGCCCCGGGCGAAGACGCTGCGAGGTCGCGCGGCCGCCGGGAGCGGCGGATGGGGAAGCGGGCGCAGGGCCATTGCCAGAACGTAGCGACCGCCTTAATCAGGGCGGGCGAAGCGCCTGGCCCGCTTGGACGCTGGCGCACGGCGCGGCGGGAGCGGCGAGGCAAGGGAGCGAGGGGAAATGGTCGCACGTATCTACAAGCCGACCCGGACCGCCATGCAGTCCGGCAACGCACGAACCAAGCTGTGGGTGCTCGACTACGAGCCCGAGCAGCCGCGCCTTGTCGAGCCGCTGATGGGCTATACCAGCTCCGGCGACATGAAGAGCCAGCTGCGCCTGCGCTTCGACACCAAGGAAGAGGCCGTGGCCTATGCCGAGCGGCATGGCATCGCCTACCAGCTGCAGGAGCCGCAGGAAGCGGCCCGGCGCCGCATGGCCTATTCCGACAATTTCAGCTTCCGCCGCATCGGCCAGTGGACCCACTGACCGCCCTGCCGGCGGGCACAGGCGGGCCGCGTAGCTCAGCTGGATAGAGCAGCCGCCTTCTAAGCGGCAGGTCGCTGGTTCGAGCCCAGCCGCGGTCGCCATCCCTTGCTGCTAGCAGGCCGGGTCGGCATGCTTGCGCGGCAAGGGCGGGCGAGGCTAAGCCTGCTTCGCCTGTTCCGCGAGTTTCCCATGCCCCCCCTTCTTCGCCTCTACCTCGCCGGGCCCGACGTGTTCCGGCCGGATGCCTCAGCCCAAGGCGCGCGGCTTGCTGCCATCTGTGCCCGCGCGGGCGCGCAGGGTCTGTTTCCCCTGCATGAAGAGGGCGTCGATATCCGCAGGGCCTGCATCGACATGATCGACGCGGCCGACGCGCTGGTGGCCAACATCACCCCGTTTCGCGGCGTCCATATGGACCCCGGCACCGCGTTCGAGATCGGCTATGCCGAGGCGCGCGGCAAGCCGGTGTTCCTGTGGTCGGCCGACCGCCGCCCGCTCATCGAACGCAACCCACCCGTGGCCGATGGCCGGGACGGGGAGGGCCATCTGGTGGAGGACTGGGGCAAGCCGGAGAACCTGATGATCGTGCCCGATGGGCGCACGGTCTGGTCGTCGCCCGAGGAGGCGGTGGCCGAGGCGGTGTCGGCGCTGGGCTTCACGGCAAAGAACCGCGAGCTGCAGCGCCGCACGCGGCGATCGGTGGTGATCGCAGTCGCCGTGAGCCTGGCCGCCGCGCTGCTGGCGGGCAGCCTCGCGGACTGGTTGGTCGGCTGGTAGCCGAGGGCGGGCGCCACGCATTCGCCGGCCGACATCTTTGGCTTATGCATCCGCTCCAAGATGTGGACGGAACCTTTTTCTGCATTGCGCCGTTGTCTGTCCGAACGGATCGGAGCTCATGCTCTGATCCAGAAGCAAAAGCTTTCAGACGACGGAGATGACATCATGCGCAAGTTCATTCTTGCCTCTGCTACTCTGGGCATCCTCACTGCCGGCGGCGTCGGCGCCGCTTTCGCCGACCAGCCTGCCTATCGCGGCCAGGTCTATGAGGGGCGCAACGCCTATATGGGCGAGCGCTATTATGGCGGCCCGGACTATGCCCCGCAGTATCGTACCGCGCCGCTCGGCCCGGCCTATGGCTATGAGCCGTCCTATGCCGACCCGTGGGTCATGCGCGGCGATCAGGCGATCATCAACCAGGAGCGTGCGAACAAGCGCAGCGAGCGCTGATTTCGCAACCGAATTCCTGATCGGAGCGGGCGAGCCTTGGGCTCGCCCGTTTTCGTTTGTATAGGCTCCGGCTTGACGGGCGACCCCGCGCCTTTCTTGAATGGCGGTGCGGCGACGCGCCGCCTTCGTTCGGAGACCACCATGACCAAGCACGCCGGCACACTTCCCGATCTGCTCTCGCACGAGGAAAGGCTGGACCGGCTTGGCGCCGTCGCCGTGCATGTCGGGCTGGGCCTGCGGCCGGGGCAGGAACTGGTGATGACCGCCTCGCTCGACGCGCTGCCGCTGGTGCGTCGAATCACCGAACACGCCTACAAGGCCGGTGCCAGCCTCGTCACCACGCTGTTCAGCGACGAGGAAGCGGCGCTGATGCGCTTCCGCAACGCGCCCGACGACAGCTTCGATGCCGCCAGCGGCTGGCTCTATGAGGGCATGGCCAAGGCCTTCGCCTCAGGCGCGGCGCGGCTCGCCATTTCCGGCGAGAACCCGTCCCTGCTCGCCAATGAGAACCCCGACAAGGTGTCGCGCGCCAACCGCGCGCGGTCCAAGGCCTATATGCCAGCGCTGTCGCACATCGCCAATTTCGACATCAACTGGACCATCGTGTCCTATGCCTCGCCGGCCTGGGCGAAAGCGATGTTTCCCGATGATCCGGAGGACATCGCCGTCGCCAAGCTCTGGCACGCCATCTTCGCCGCCTCGCGGGTCGATGCCGCCGATCCGGTGGCGGCATGGGCAGCCCATAACGGCGAACTGCAGGCGCGCACCGCTCGCCTCAACGCCAGCCGCTACGCGGCGCTGCGCTTCCGCGGGCCCGGCACCGACCTCACCGTCGGTCTGGCCGACGAGCATGAATGGGCGGGCGGCGCCTCGCAGGCCAAGAACGGCATCACCTGCAATGCCAACATCCCCACCGAGGAAGTCTTCACTACGCCGCACCGCGCCCGCGTCGATGGCTACGTCGCCAGCACCAAGCCGCTCGCCTATCAGGGCACGCTGATCCAGGACATCGCGGTGCGCTTCGAGGGCGGCCGCATCGTCGAGGCGCAGGCGCGAACGGGGGCCGACGTGCTGAACAAGGTGCTGGACACCGATGAAGGCGCCCGCCGGCTCGGCGAGGTGGCGCTGGTGCCGCATTCCTCGCCGATTTCGAAGAGCGGCCTGCTATTCTACAACACTCTGTACGACGAGAACGCCGCCAGCCACATCGCGCTCGGCCAGTCCTACTCCAAGTGCTTCGTCAACGGCGCCTCGCTCTCGCCGGATGAGTTGGCCGCGCGCGGCGCCAATACGAGCCTCATCCATATCGACTGGATGATCGGTTCCGGCGAGGTCGATGTCGACGGCATCAGCGCCTCCGGCAGCGCCGAGCCGGTGATGCGCAAGGGCGAATGGACGTGAGAATGGCGTTTTGGGGCGGGGCGGCTTCCTGATGTCGCCGATCTATGGTGAAGTTCCCCGGCCTTGCGATCGGCCGAATCCGGTCGCCGGACGGGGGACATGGTGATGTGTCGTTGGCGCGCCTGGTGGAAAGGGCTTCCCGCCCTTGCCGTGCTGGTGGCGCTTGCCGTCACCTTTGCGCGCGCGCCGGTGGAGCAGGACCTGGCCGAGCGGGCGGAGACGCTGCTCTCGGTCATCGGCGAATCCTGGGCCCATGCCCGCTTCGAGGGCCGCAATGCCCTGCTTGAAGGCGAGGCGCTGTCGGAGGAAGCGCGAATCAAGGTGCGCTACGAGCTGGCGCGCCTGTCGGGCGTGCGGGTGGTCGAGGACCTCACGACCCTGCTGCCGGAACGCCGACCCTTCACCTTCGCCGCCATCCGCGACGGCAGCAAGCTGCACCTGGAAGGCTATGTGCCTTCCTCCTATGCGCGGCGCCGCATCGCCGAGGCGGCGGCCGCCATGGCGCCGGGGATCGTGGTGACGGGCGAGAAGGAACTGGTGCGGGCGCGCGGCGTGCCGGCCGGCGATTTCATCGGTGTCGTCACCTTCGGCATCCAGCAACTGGCCAAGATGCCGGCGGGCCGCATCACCATTTCCGACGATGCCTTCTCGATCGAGGGCCGGGCGCCGGATTTTGCCAGCTATGATGCGCTGGAAGTCACCGTCCGCAGCGAGCTGCCCGGCGATTTCGATCTGGCGCGCTTTGCCGTGCTGCCGCCGATCGTGTCGCCCTTCATCTGGTCGGCGGCGCGCGAGAAGGATGGCGACGTCACCCTCTCCGGCTATATCCCGCTCGGCGACGCCCGGCGCGCCCTGCTCGACATGGTGCGCGGCGCCGTGCCGGGAGCGGCGATCTCCGACCGGCTGCGGCTGGCCGATGGCGCCCCGCCGACCGAGGGCTGGCTCAAGGCGGTTGCCTTCGCTCTCGGCCAGCTGGGCCGGCTACCGAACGGCACGGTGACGCTGTCGGGCACCACCATCGCCATCGACGGCACCGCCCCGGATTTCGCCGCCTATGACGCCCTCGCCGGGGCGCGGCGCAATGTACCCGAGGGCTATACGCTGACCCGGTTCGCGGTCGAGCCGCCGCGCGTCGACCCCTTTGTGTGGGGCGTGCAGCGCACCGCCAACGGGCTGCGGCTGACCGGCTATGCGCCCTCGGAAGAGGCCAAACGGCTGGTTCTCGACGCGGTGCGCGGCGATTTTCCCGGCGTGCCGGTGAGCGACGAGATGCGGATCGCGATGGGCGGGCCGGCCGGCGAGGCCTGGGTTTCGGCCACCAGCTTCGGCGTCGACCAGCTGTCGCGTCTGCGCCAGGGGGCGGTGCGTGGCACGGGCACGACGCTCTCGATCTCCGGCGAGGCGCTTGATGCGGCGGCCTTCATGACCGTTCGCGCCGCGCTGGAACAATCGCCGCCGCGTGGCTTCACCCTGCGCAGCGATGTGCGCCCCCCGGTCGTTTCGCCCTATGTCTTCAGCCTGCGCAAGGATGGCGACGGCCTGACGCTGTCGGGCTTCTTTCCCTCACCCTCCGAGCATGAACGCCTGGTTGAGGCCGCCAAGACCCAGTTCTTCGGCGCCCGGCTGAACGACGTCTCGGCCATCGCGCAAGGCGCGCCACAGGGCTTCACCGCCGCCGTCATGACGGCGATGCGCCAGCTGTCGCGGCTGGAAAGCGGCGAGGTGCGCTTCGACGACGTTCAGCTCAAAGTCACCGGGACGGTTCTCTATCCCGAGGCCGTCACCTCGGTGCGGGCCAATCTGGCGGCCGGATTGCCCTCCGGCTTTACGCTCGACGTGGAGCTCAATGTCGCACCGGCCCCAGTTCCCGTCGATGCTACGGCCTGCCAGAGCGTCATCAATCACCTGCTGGAGAGGGGCACCATCACCTTCGCCGCCACGGACGCAACCATCGAGACCTCCAGCTTCGGCCTGCTCGACCGTATAGCCGCCGCGGCGTCGAGCTGCCCGGACGCGCTGATCGAGATTTCCATCCGGCAGCCGGACACGGAGGCGGCGGTGGCAGCGGCACGGGCGCAATCGCTGGTGCAGTATCTCGCCGCCGCCGGCATCGCTCCCGACCGGCTGATCACCGGCGAGCAACCCTCGCTCGCGGTGCAGACCCCCGCCGATCCGAGCGTCCCCGCCGCCGCCGGCGTGCAGCTGATCGTGAGGTGAGGCATGTTATTCTTGGCGCTTGAACTCTGGCCCTATCTGGCCGCCGCCCTCGCCATTGGCCTTGCCACGGGTTGGTGGAGCGGCTGTGCGCCGGCGCGGGCCCGAACGCCGGCCCCCGACACGAGGAAGGGCGCGTGATGATCCCTTTCGCCATCGACGTGACGCTGCTTCTGGTGGGGACGTACCTCATTGGCTGTGTCGGCGGCTGCTGGCTCCGCCGCATGTTGGGCGGCCGCCGGCCGGGCTGAGGCGGATGAGGGGGCGGCGGCAGCGCCGTCCCACAGCGGTCAGAGCCGTGAGCCGCGCAGATCCGCCTCGATCTGCAGCGAATCGCGCGAGCCAAAGCGCGATTTGTAAACCTGCGCGTTCTCCATCACCCGCTGCACATAGTTGCGCGTCTCGGAGAACGGGATGCGCTCCACCCAATCGATGGGATCGACCGAGGGGTCGCGCGGGTCGCCATAGGCGGCGATCCACTTCGCCACATTGCCGCGGCCGGCATTATAGGCGGCGAAGGTCAGCACATAATTGTTCTGGTAGTTGTCGAGCAGGCTGCGCAGCTCCGCCGCGCCGAACTGCACGTTCACCGCCGGAACGGCGAGGCGCTTCGGGTCCAGCGTCGTCCCGGTGCGCCGGGCGATGGTGGCACCGGTGGCGGGCATCACCTGCATCAGGCCCGTCGCCCCGGCGCTGGAGCGGGCGGCGGGGTTGAACATGCTCTCCTGCCGCGCGATGGCATAGACCAGCGAGCGGTCGACATCCTCGGTGATCGGCCGATAGTCGGGAATGCCGATGGTGGGATAAGCCTCCGCCTCCAGCGGAATGCCGCGATTGAGCGCGACCTTGCCGATCATCGTCATCGCCCGCGCATCGCCCTGCTGCTTGGCGAGTTCCGCCAGCAGGCCGAGCTGCGCCGCATCGGGCAGCCGCTCGGCGAGGTCATAGCCGAGTGCGATGGAGAGGTTCGACTTGTCGAGCTTCTCCAGCAGCTTGAAGATCATCACCCCTTCGTCGCGGTTGAAGGCGTTGCGCTGGGTGGCATTGGCGGCCGGCGCGGCCTGGATCTTCACCCGCGAATTGCCCAGCTTGGCGGCCGAGAGCTGGCCGTAATAGGCCGTGCCGTATTGGGCCGCCGTCGCATATTGCGAGCGGGCATTGGCGGTGGAGCCCAGCGCCTCATAGGCGCGGCCCTGCCAATAATAGCCGCGCGACACGGTGGCGGGATGGCTCTGGCGCTCCGGCACCTTGGCGAAATGCGCCAGCGCCGCCTTGGGCTCGTTGAGGTAGCGCAGCGCTAGCCAGCCGGCCATGAAATGGTGGTCGGCCCGCATGTGCTCGTCTTCCGGCTCGGCCGCCTCGCGCGCCACCTTATAGGCGGTGCGGGCGTCGCCCTTGTCGAGCAGGCCGCGCGCCACCAGCCGGCGCTCCACCCACCATTCGTCCGGGTCGACCAGCAGGCCCGCATCCTTCGGCGCGCTGGAAAGCGTGCGCGCGGCGGCGGCGTGGTCGCCCTGCCGGCGCTGCATCTTGGCCAGCGTGTAGATATAGGCCGGGTCCGAGCGCAGCGAGCCCGGCACCGCCGCCAGCAGCTTGGCGACATCGCCCTTGCCGGTGGACAGCGCGATGCGCGCCCGCGCCAGCGCCACGACGTCATTGCCGGCGCGCTCGGCCGCCCGCAGGCCGCGTTCGCTGTCTTCGGCGTAGAGCAGCTTGTCGGCGCGGTATTTGTGGTCGGTGCGGGTCAGCAGCCCACCAAACTCGACCATCACGGTCGATTCGGTATCCGAGCCGAGCGCGTCCTCCTGCCAGGCGTTGCGCAGCCAGGCCGCACCCGCCTTCTGGTCGCCGGCGGCGAACAGCGCCCGCGCCAGCGCGATCTTGCCTTCGCCGGAATAGGGCGCCTGCTCGGCGAAGAAGTTGAGGATCGTCTGCGGATCCTTGTTCTCGACAAAGAGCAGATATTCGAGCCGGCGCCGCAGCACGATCGGCGTGGGAAGGGTCGGGTGCGCTTCAAGAATGGCGACGGCGCGGTCATAGCCGACATCGCGCGCGGTGACTCGCAGCGCCAGCCAGCGCACCAGCGCCTGAGCGCCGGGGTCCCGCATCTGGTCGGCGATCGCCAGCGCCTGGGCGCTCTGGCCCTTGTCGATAAGGTCGGTCGCGGTCTTGAGGTCGCCGCTGGCCCCGGCAAGCGACGAGCTCGCTGCCAACGCCAGGCCGGCGACCGCCGAGGCCGCCGTCACCTTGGGGGAGGGCTTGAGTGTCGGCTTGGCGGCAGGAGTCGGTGCCGGCTTCTTCGCGACCGTCTTCGGCTTTTCCTTGGAGCTGGCGGCTTTGGCGGCCGGCTTTGCCGTCGGCTTGGGCGCGGGGGTCGGCGTCGCGGCCTGCGCGAATGAGAGCGGCAGCGCAGGGATGAAGCCAGCCGAGCCGAGCAGCAGCGCGGCCGCAACGGGAAGCACCGCGCCGGCGCGGCGACGTGAGCCGTTTTCGGAACGCCGCCGCAGCGGATGTTCGTTCACGCACTCGCTCATGGCGGCTCGCTCTCCTGACAAACTC
Organism: Ancylobacter vacuolatus; assembly: GCF_030813595.1. GTDB lineage: Bacteria > Pseudomonadota > Alphaproteobacteria > Rhizobiales > Xanthobacteraceae > Ancylobacter > Ancylobacter vacuolatus. The sequence continues at coordinate 276,838 of NZ_JAUSUH010000001.1, forward strand.
GTGGCGCCCGAAACGATCTGCCTCGCGGCCGGCTCGGGCAGCTTCAGTTGTCGCGCGATCTTATTGACGAAATGCTAACCACAACCCCAGCGCAGCCGCATCGCTTCCGTTCAGCCGCTCCGCCTGCACGATGTAGCCGCATAACCCGGCGAAACGGCGGCAGCGTGCCGCACCTAGCTGCGCTTTGCCAGTCTTTGCCGCAGTAAGCGCCAACAATGCCCTTCCTTCGGCCGCGCCGACGCGATATCTGATGCGCCCTCGCTGCACCATGCTTGGCCATGTTGCGCGACAAGGACACAAAGCTTCAGGAGCGCGCCATGTCCCACCCGCTGCCCTTACGTGGATCCTTCACGGCGCTTGTCACGCCGTTCCGCGATGGCGCGCTGGACGAGAAAGCGTTCCGGGACCTGGTCGACTGGCAGATCGCGGAAGGGATCCACGGCTTGGTCCCGGTCGGCACGACAGGCGAGAGCCCGACCGTTTCCCATGACGAGCACAAGGCCGTGGTGGAATGGACGGTGGCGCAGGCCGCCGGTCGCGTGCCTGTCATCGCCGGCGCCGGTTCCAACAACACGATCGAGGCGATCGACCTCGCCCGCCACGCCGAGAAGGCGGGGGCGGACGCGGTGCTTGTGGTCACGCCCTACTACAACAAGCCCGGCCCTGAGGGCCTGTACCAGCACTACAAGGCCATCAACGACGCGATCGGCATTCCGATCTACATCTACAATATCCCCGGCCGGTCGGTGATCGACATGTCGGTGGAGACGATGGCCCGCCTCTATGAGCTGCCCAACATTGCCGGCGTGAAGGACGCGACCGCCAATCTCGTGCGCGTCAGCCAGCAGCGCCAGGCGATGGGCCCGGGCTTCAATCAGCTCTCCGGCGAGGACGCCACCGCTTTGGCCTTCATGGCCCATGGCGGCGACGGCTGCATCTCGGTCGCCTCGAATGTGGCGCCCAAGCTCTGCGCCCAACTGATCGAGGCCTGCATCGCCGGCGATTACGTCAGGGCGCTGGAGCTGCAGGACCGGTTGTTCCCGCTGTTCCAGGCGCTGTTCGTTGAAACCAACCCGAGCCCCACCAAATATGCGCTGAGCCTGCTCGGCAAGATTGTCGATGAGGCCCGCCTTCCCATGGTGCCCGTCACCGAAAAGACCAAGGAAACCGTCCGCGCGGCGATGCGCCACGCCGGGATCCTCAACTGACGCAGGCCGGGGCATCCGCTCCGGTTCGGAGCAAAGTGATGGCCGAGAAAAAGACACAAGAACGCAAGGTCGTTGCCGACAACCGGCGGGCGCGGTTCGATTTCGAGATCGGCGAGGTCTTCGAGGCCGGCATTGCGCTGTCCGGCACCGAGGTGAAGAGCCTGCGCAGCGGGCGCGCCACCGTGGCCGAGAGCTATGTCTCGGCCAAGACCGGCGAGGCTATCATCTACAACACCTTCATCCCGGAATATCTTCAGGCCAACCGCTTCAACCACGAGCCGCGCCGCCCGCGCAAACTGCTGCTGCACAAGCGGCAGATCGCCAAGATCTGGCAGGCGGTGGAGCGCGAGGGCATGACGGTGGTGCCGCTGCGGATCTATTTCAACGAGCAGGGCCGCGCCAAGGTGGAGATCGCCATCGCCCGCGGCCGCAAGGCGCATGACAAGCGCGAGGCGCTCAAGGCCAAGGACTGGGCGCGCGACAAGCAGAGGCTGATGCGCGACCGGGGGTGAGGGCGCTCGCTTTGGGGCCGAAGGCCCGGTCGTGGAGCCGATCCTACCCTCCAACCGTCATGGCCGGGCTTGGCCCGGCCATCCATGTCCTGATCCAGCGCGAGCCGTCAGTCGTGGATCGCCGGGTCAGGCCCGGGCTTCGACCCACCGCTCCATCAGTTTGAAAAATTACTCTCAATAGGTCGCCCGTCCGCCGGAGATGTCGAAGACAGCGCCGGTGGAGAAGGCGCAGTCTGCGGAGGACAACCAGCCGATCAGCGCTGCGGCCTCCTCCACGGCGAGGAATCGGTTCATCGGGATCTTCGACAGCATGAAGTCGATGTGCTCCTGCTTCATCTGGCTGAAGATCTCGGTCTTCGCCGCGGCCGGCGTGATGGCGTTCACCAGCACGTTCGAGGTCGCCAGTTCCTTCGCCAGCGACTTGGTCAGCCCGATCAGCCCCGCCTTCGACGCGGAATAGTGCGAGGCGTTCGGGTTGCCTTCCTTGCCGGCGATCGATGCCACGTTGACGATTCGGCCCCAGCCGTTGTTCAGCAGTTCCGGCACCACTGCCTTGCAGGTGAGGAACGGCCCGACCAGGTTGACGTCCAACACCCGGCGCCACGTCTCGCTGTCGAGTTCCCAGAGCTTGCCATTGCCGCCGGTGATGCCGGCATTATTGACAAGGATGTCAATCTTGCCATGGGCGGCGACGACGGCGGCGGTCGCGGCGTGTACCGAAGCTTCATCGGTCAGTTCCACCACATGGGTGGTGACCGTGCCGAGGCCGGCGAGCGTGCCGGCCGCCTCAGTGAGGCGGGCCGCGTCAATGTCCCAAAGTGCCACGCGGGCACCGGAGGCGAGCATGCGCTGGGCGGCGGCATAGCCGATGCCGCGTGCGCCGCCGGTGAGGATGGCCACGCGGCCGCTGAGGTCGAGAACGTTCATGATCTGGCTTCCCTTCAGGCCGCGTCGACGGTGGTCTGCTGCTGCTCGCCGAGGCCGGAGACGGCCAGGCGCATGGTCTGGCCGGCCCGGAGATAGACCGGCGGCTTCTGCCCCAGGCCCACGCCCGGCGGTGTGCCAGTCGTGATGATGTCGCCCGGCTGCAGGCTCATGAACTGGCTGATATAGGCGACGATGGTCGGTACGCTGAAGATCATCGTGCGGGTCGAGCCGTTCTGGTAGCGCTTGCCGTCGACCTCCAGCCACATGTCGAGCACATGCGGGTCGGGAATCTCGTCCGTGGTCACCAGCCAGGGGCCGATCGGGCCGAAGGTGTCGCAGCCCTTGCCCTTGTCCCACTGGCCGCCGCGCTCCAGCTGGAAGCTGCGCTCGGAAACGTCGTTGACCACGCAATAGCCAGCGACATGGGCATAGGCATCCTCCACCGAGACGTACTTGGCCGGCGTGCCGATGACGATGCCGAGTTCGACCTCCCAGTCGGTCTTGGTCGAGCCGCGGGGGATCTCGACGGCGTCATAGGGGCCGACGATGCAGTTCGGCGGCTTCATGAACAGCACTGGCTCATCAGGAATGGCCATGCCGGATTCGGCGGCGTGGTCGGTGTAGTTGAGGCCGATGCAGACGAACTTGCCGACCGCACCGACACAGGCACCGATGCGCGGCGCCCCGGCGACGGCGGGCAGCACGGCGGGATCGACGGCGCGGATGCGCGCAAGATTTTCAGGCAGCAGCGCCGTCCCGGCAATGTCGGGCACGATCGACGACAGATCGCGCAAAGTGCCGCGGGCGTCCAGAAGGGCGGGGCGTTCGTGCCCCATGGCGCCGTAACGGACCAGTTTCATCGTGATGTTCCTTATTGGCGATGTTGCGGCTGGAGCATTTTCCGCGAAAGTGGACAGGCGTTCGCAACGAGAAAGTGATCCAACTTATTGATTTCATAACGCTTTCGTGTCCATCAGGTGATTTCGGCTGATGGACAAGGGCTCTAGCGCGGCGCGAAAAGCACCGAAGCGTCGAGCGTGTAGCGGGCCACGGCTTCAGGGTTCAGCGCGACGCCGAGGCCCGGCTTGTCGGGGATGCGGAGATAGCCGTCACCGTCGATCTGGAACGGCTCGGCAACGATGCCATCGAGATAGGGGCTGCCGCCGATGAACTCGACGAGATCGCTGTTCGGTATGGCGCTGGCGAGCTGCAAATCGGCGGCGAGGCCGAGCGCGGTGTTCCAGCCATGGCCGACATATTTCACACCGAAATCGTCCGCCATCCAGGCGATGCGGCGCTGTTCGCTGATACCACCGACCTTGGTCACATCAGGCTGCACGATGTCGAGCGCGCCACGTGCCAGCCAGGGCAGGAAAGCCTGCCGGCGGGTGAGCACCTCGCCGCCAGCGATGGGGATCGGGGCGGCGCGGCGCAGTTCGCAGAAATCCTCGATGGCATCGGGACGCAGCGCCTCCTCGAACCAGCCGACATCATAATTCTCCAGCATGTGCGCGGTACGCATCGCCCATTTCAGACCCTGCGGCCAATGCGCGTCGCTGGCGCCGGCATCAACGAAGAGCTGGGCGTCAGGCCCCGCCGCTTCGCGGGCGGCGCGCACAATGGCCTCGTCGAGCCGGGCGCTGTCTCGGCGGCCGAAAGGCCCCCAGCCGATCTTGAACGCCTGGAAACCACGGTCGCGGTGGGCGCTAATGACCTCGCGCATCAGGTCGGGCTCTTCCATCAGCAGCGAGCAATAGGGTTTTACCCGCGTGCGGTAGGTGCCCCCGAGCAGCCGGCCGACCGGCTGGCCCAGCGCCTGGCCGAGAATGTCCCATAGCGCGATGTCGATGCCGGAAATGGCGTGGGTGAGGCTGCCACCCCGCCCCATCCAGAAAGTGTTCTGGTGGAGCTTTTCCGAAACGCGCTCGGGCTCCAGCGCGTTTTCGCCCCGCCACAGTGGTTCCAGCACCTGTACCGCCGCCTGTACCAGCCGTCCGTCGGTGAACACGCTGCCGAGCCCTGTAATGCCCTCCTCTGTGTGCACGGCGATCAGCGAATGCACCGAGTCTTCCGGCTTGATCTCAGCAGACCAGCCGCCCTTGGGGCTCTCGCCAAACAAAGGCGCGACTTCGACCGAGCGGATGGTGACTTTTGCGAGGGGGGCAGGCTGCAGCACTATTGACTCCTCGAACACTCAGGAACGGCCGGCGGTGGTCCAGCCGCGCTGCGACCAGCGCTCCAGGCGCCTGACGAACAATGCGGCGGGGTAGCCGACGGCGAAGTAGAGCGTGGCGGTGACGGTGTAGACCGTGAAGTACTGGTAGTTGCGCGCCGCGATGATCTGGCCGGAGAACATCAGTTCCTGCACCGTGACAACGGAGGCCAGAGCGGTGTCCTTGAACAGCGCGATCAGATAGTTGCCGAGCGAAGGCACCACGATGCGGAAGGCCTGCGGAAACACCACCTTGATGAAAATGACGCCTGGCCGGATGCCGAGACTGCGCGCCGCCTCATACTGGCTCTTCGGCACCGCCTGGATGCCGGAGCGATACACCTCGCTCATAAAAGCGGAGTAGTTGACGGTCAGGCCGATAATGGCGGCGGTGACCGGCTCGAGCCGAATGCCGGCACTTGGCAGCACATAGTAGATGTAGATCAGCTGCAGGATCAGCGGCGTGGCGCGGATGAACTCGACGAAGAAGTCGGCCGGCCAGCGTATCCATCGCGTGTTCGACATGCGGGCCAGAGCCAGCGGTATGGCGAGGAAGCCGGCGAGCAGGATGACGACCACGGTAAGGAAGACCGTCACGCCGAGGCCCTGGAGGAATACAGAGTAATATTCGCGGACAACGGAGATATCGAGCAGGTTCATTGGCCGGTGCGCCGATTTTGTATGCCGATGGGCAAGCCTATCCTGCCGGACGATCTAGCGCGCAGGGCAGACTGCCTGCGATTTTTGACGCTCATTCCGGAGCACGCAGCACGGCGTGCCCCGGGACCCGATCGTGTGATGGTCAGAGCGGGAAGAAGAATAGATTCCGGTTGGTGAGGCCGTAGGTCTTTAGGATCGATGACGCCTGGCCGTTGCCGCGCACTTCCGCGAGGCCCTGGGTGAAGGCGGCACGTAGCGAGCAGTCTTCCTTGCGCACGGCATAGCGAGCATAGCCATAGCCATATTTGAAGATCAATTCGTCCGGGATCTTCACATTGGCGACGATCTCGATCGGGCTCGACGTGTTGGCCTTCATGAATTCGATGATCTTGACGTCGTCATCGAGGATGGCATCGACGCGGCCGGTTGTAATGGCGGAAAACTCTTCGGCATCGGTCTGGAATGCGGTGACGTTGACGCCGATCTTGCGCAGATACTCATCGGCTGCAGAGCCCGCGATGGCGCCGACCTTCTTGCCCTTCAGCGTATCGAACGACGTGACACCGGCCGGGTTGCCCTTGGCGGTGACGATGGCGGGGCCGTACCACCAGGCTGGGCCGGTGAACGAAACCGCCTTCAGTCGGTCCGGAGTAACATGGATGTTGGACGCGACGACATCGATGCGCTTGGCTAGCAAAGCGGGGATGAGTTGGCCAAACGGCATGACCTCGTAATTAATCTTGGCGATGCCGGCCCATTTGAGGGCGGCTTCGGCAAGCTCGACGTCAAGGCCGGCGGCCTTCTTGCTCGACGGATCGAGCGAGGAGTAGGGCGGCGACGGCGATATGCCAAGCGTTACGCCATCCGTTCTGGCTTTGGTCAGCGACGGGTCCCCGCAATTCTCGAATAGCGGGGTAGCCTCGTGCTGGAACTCCTGCGCCATGGCGGAGCCTGCGACGACGACGAAGATCGCCGTCAATACGGTCTTCAACATTGCATCTCTCCCCTGTCCGGATCGGCCAACCTGAACGTCGCCGTTGCCTAGAGAAAAATATGACTTATTGGAATAAATCTGTCCATACGAGTCTTCGTGCGCCCTGACGGTGCCCGAAATAATATGCTTTATGTGGAGCGAGCATCGGTGGCGGGGCGCAACGTGGCGTCGAGCGCGAAGGCTCGGCGATTGGTCGGTGGCCATTTTTGCGTTGGGCAACACGCGCGATCGGCTATCGATGACTGCGGCATCCTGCCAGCATTGTTTACGGGCCTGCGGTGCAAGGCACCCGGCGTAAAATGGAGATCAGGCTTGGTCGAACGGTCATCTACGCCTCGCCGGCGCGCAGAAGCGGACATCTCTGCCGCGGCTGCGGCGGAGGAGCGCGGCACGCGCCAGACACGCCCTTCGGGCTACAGGATCAGCGGCCTTCAGGGGCATGTGATCACCGAGCTCGGCCGCGCCATCGTGTCCGGCCGCTTTGCGCCGGGGGAGCTCTTGCCGCGTGAAACGGAGCTGATGGCCGAGTTCTCCGCCAGCCGCCCCTCACTGCGCGAGGCCCTGAAGGTGCTGGCCGCCAAAGGTCTGATCGAGATGCGCCAGAAGGTCGGCACCAGTGTCCGCCCGCGCGACCTTTGGAACACGTTCGACAGCGACGTGCTGGCCTGGCATTTGGGCGAAGAGGGCACCAAATCCACGCAACGCGACAGCATGCTGCGTGATCTCATTGAACTCCGGCAGGTTATCGAGCCCACCGCCGCACAGATGGCCGCCGGCCGGGCGACCATGGATGATTTGCGCCGCCTTCGTGTCGCCCTGCATGCGATGGAGGCGGCAACAGGAGATTTGGCAAGCTATGCGCGGGCTGATGTGCAGTTCCACATGGCCGTTTTCACCGCGAGTCATAACGTGCTGTTCGCCAGCTTTGCGCATCTCGTGGCCGATTTTCTGCGTATCAGCTTTTCGATCCAGCAAAAGGCCCTCAATGAGGCCGACAACCGCATCGAGGACGATGTCGCCCAGCACCGGCTGGTGTTCGAAGCCATTAATAGCGGGGAAGGCGAGAGCGCCGCGCGGGCGATGCGCAATGTCATTCTCAACGGCAAGAATTCAATGCTCGCGACGCTGGACTAGCCGGCATCCTGTTGTCGCGCTTGGCGATCCATCACGGTGAACCCGCATGTCGCACGTCGATCTTGCCTGGGCGCATGGTACTCTTCGGGCAATACCGACCGGGGCGATGATCGCCGACCTGTCATTTCGTCTCGCCTCGGGTCACGTCTTCGCGCCATTCGCGCACCGCCATTGGTCGCCGGCGGATCCTGGTTGCGCCGGGCTTCCGCCCCATCTGCAACATCTCGGTGCGGAGTTTGCCTGCCTGCCTTTTGGAGTGGGAGGCCCGGTTCGGGACGTTGCGTCACCCTGGCAGGCACTTAATGTCGAACGTTGCAATGACCCGCCTCATGGGCTGGCGGCAAATGCCGCATGGACACTTGAACAGCAAACTGACACCCGGCTGTGCTTCACGCTGGATTATCCGTCCGACCATGCGATCCGGCGCCTGACCCGCATCCTGTCGGTGCAACCGGAGGCACCAGCGCTCGACCTCGTCCTGCGGATCGAGGCCCGCCGGACGGCCTGCATCTCGGTTGGCCTGCACCCGATCCTCTCGCTCAATGCGCCGCCGGAGAGCGTCAGGATCCGCGCGCGCTTTCGCCAAGGCTTCACCTACCCTGCGGCCGTACCGGGCGACGCGATGCTGGCGGCGATCGGACAAACCTTTGGTGAACTCTCTTCCGTGCCCGCGCGCGCAGGTGGGACGGTGGACCTCTCCCGGCTTCCGAAAGTGATGCCGGTGGATGACGTGGTTCAGCTTTGCGCGCTCGATGGTCCGGTGGAGATCATTTTTGCCGAGCAGAAAGCGGCGCTGACATTGGATTGGGACCGCAGCCTGCTGCCCTCCTGCCAATTCTGGATCAGCGATCGTGCGCTCGGCCACGCGCCATGGGCGGGTCGCTATCGCGGGCTGGGCGTGGAGCCGATTGCCTCGGCGTTCGACTTCTCGGAGGCGGTGTCGCTGGCAAAAAACCCGATCCAGACCACCGGTACGGCAACGAGCCTCGCGATAACGCCGGATCGGGTCACCGACATTGCCTATCGCATTGAAGCGCGAAGGGCCTGATCCGGCGCATTAGAACGTCGCGGAAAGGCCACCATCGACCAGCAGGATCTGCCCCGTGACATAACGGGCATCGTCCGAGCACAGGAAGAAGGCCGGGCCGGCAATGTCGACAGGCTTGCCGGCCCGACGCAGCGGAATGCGGCCGTGCTTGACGTAAATGTCCCGGAACCAGTCGGTCTCATGTTCATGGCCGGCGCCGCCAGGCAGCTGCGCCATCCGCGTGTCGATGAAGCCCGGTGCCAGCGCATTGACCAAAATGCCATCATCCGCGAGGTCGCACGCAAGCGCACGGGTGAAATTGACCAGAGCGCCCTTCGCTGTGGCATAGGCGAGGGAATCTCGGGTGCCGCGAAGGCCTTGAATGGAAACGATGTTGAGGATGCGCCGCCCCGCTCCCGCCTTGCGGATAAGCGGCAGCATCGCCAGCGTCACGCGGATCGCGCCATCCTGGTTGATGTCGAGGACAACTCGGTAGTGATTGAAGGTCATCCCATCGATGCCGGCACTATCCAGGATCGCCGCGTTGTTGACGAGGATTTCACAGCGCCCGTGACGTTGATCGACGGCCCGGTAAAGCGCCGCGACAGAGGCAGGATCGGCGATGTCGACCCTCACGGCCATGGCGCGCTCTCCTAATGCCGCCGCAACCTCTTCTGCGCCCGCCTCGTCTATGTCGGCGACCACTACGCTGGCACCCTCGGCGGCGAGCCGCTCGGCAATGCTACGGCCGATACCCTGCGCCCCTCCGGTGACGACGGCAACACGCCCCTCGACGCGGCAAATGGCGGGCGTGGCGGCGGCGCTGGTGGTGCTCATGATGGATTCCCGATGGTGGCGTCGTGATAGGGCGACGGCAAGCGCGCGCGGCCGGGACAGGCGCAAGAGAGCTGCGATTCAGTCGGCTACGATAAAATATGATATTTTATGCAGTCAACCAAGCCCCGATCGGCGACGCGCGAAAATCCCTTTAAACACGACGCGGAGCAGCGCCTGGAATGTCCGGAAAGCATGAGCTCCTGATTGACCGAAAAAATAAAATATGATTTTTTGATCGCAACAAGAAGCGGCCTAATCGGCACCAGCGGAGAACGGACAATGATTTGGACGTCAAAGGCAGTCGCAGCATCGCTCACCGTATTCGCACTTCTCGCATCGGGCGCGGCATATGCCGGGCCCAAGGGCGAGGTGCGCCTCCTCGCTTATGAAGGTTATGCCGACCCTGCCTGGACGGAAGAGTTCGAAAAGGAAACCGGCATCACCGTGAAGGTGACGTATGTCGGCGGTGTCGACGAGCAGATCGCCAAGATGAAGGCATCGAATGGCAAGGATTATGACGTCGTCACCGTCGACACCGCCAGCCTCAAGGCCTTCGCTGACCAGAAGCTGATCGCGCCCATCGACAAGCAGAAGCTGACCAGCGCCAAGAACCTGCTGCCCGCTTTCCGCTCGATGGACAACGCCACGTTCGACGGCGCGACCTATGGGGTGCCGTGGGCCTGGGGCTCGCTCGGTTTGGTCTATGACAAGAAGACCTTCCCGACGCCGCCCGACAGCTGGGAGGTTCTGTGGGACCCCGCCTATAAGGGCAAAGTCATCTCGCTGGACGATGCCAATAATGACATAAATTTCGGCGCTATCGTCCTGGGCATCAAGGACCCCTTCAATCTCACGGACCAGCAGATGGCCGAGGTGAAGGCCAAGCTGATCGCGCTGAAGAAGAACCTTCTGACCTACTTCGCCGGCTTTGACGAAGGCACCACGATCTGGAGCGAAAACAACGTCGTGCTGATGTTCTCGATGGGCGAGCTCGCGGCGATCAACCTGCAGAAGAAGGGCTTTGACGTCGGCTATGTCATTCCCAAGGAAGGCGCCGTCGGCTGGCTCGACAATCTGACGGTCAGCGCCGGCACCTCCAACACCGATGCCGCCTATGCCTGGATGAATTTCGCGCTGCAGAAGAAGATCGGCGCCGATATGGCCAAGAAGTATGGCTACGGTGCCACCACGGACGCACCGCAGGGCATGGACTATGCGGACCGCCTCATCTGGGCGCAAAATCCGGAAAACTACACCCGCCGTCAGGCGGTCTGGAACGAGGTCAAGGCCTCGGAATAATCGGTCACCGCCTCGGTGCGATCCCCCGGTTTGAGGCGGCCACCGGGCGCTCCACTCGATATGGCGGCGACAAACGGGCCGCCACCTTTTCAATCAATGTGTGAGACGACGCGCGTGCAGCCATTGCTCCATCTCGAAAACATTTCGAAGCGCTATGGCAGCGTGCGCGTTCTCGACGGCATCGACATTGCCGTGGCCGACAACGAGTTTCTGACCATTCTTGGCCCGTCAGGCTCCGGCAAGACCACCATACTGCGCATCATTGGCGGCTTCGAGAGCATTGATGGCGGTCGATTGATGTTCGATGGCCGTGATCTGGCTGCGGTGCCGATCAACCGCCGCCCGTTCAACACTGTGTTCCAGGACTACGCCCTGTTTCACCACATGAGCGTGGCGGAAAACATCGGCTACGGCCTCAAGGTGCGCGGGCGGCCTAAGGCCGAGATCGCGACCCGGGTTGCGGATGTGCTGGAGACCGTGGGTCTCGGCGCTTTCGGGGCGCGTTACCCCGCCCAGCTCTCCGGTGGACAGCGCCAGCGCGTCGCGCTGGCCCGCGCCATCATCTGCGAGCCGCGCATGATCCTGCTCGACGAGCCGCTCTCCGCGCTCGACGTGGATCTGAGGGCCCAGATGCAGCGCTTCCTGAAATCGCTGCAACGGCGACTGGGCATCGCCTTCGTGTTCATCACCCATGATCAGGAAGAGGCGATTGCACTGTCCGACCGCATCGTCGTGGTCAATCACGGCCGCATTGAGCAGGAAGGCGCGCCGGAGCAGCTCTATCGCCGGCCCCGCACGCCGTTCATTGCCGCGTTCCTGGGTGAGAACAACCTGCTTTCCGGCGTCCTCGCCGCCGTCGACGGGCAGCTCGGCCAGGTCGACACAGCGGCCGGACGGCTGGTCGCCACGGCGGATGGCCCGTTGCCTGCCCTGGGCCAGGCCGTGCAGGTCGCGGTGCGTCCGGAACATATCACCCTCTCCCCCGCGAGTGCCGCGACACGGGACGCGCTCACGGCCGAGGTCGCCGATATTCGCTTCCTGGGGGCCAACATATTGATCGAGCTGACGCATCCCGCGTTGCCCGACACGGTGCTGAAGGTCCGCCGGCTGGCCGATGGATCCGCCGCCGATTTCCGCACCGGCCAGAAGCTCAACCTGAGCTGGGCGGTGCACGACGCGGCTCTTTTGGTTCCGGGCGGATGAGGAGGAACGGATGAGCGCTGCCCCGACCCGATCCGACACATCCTCATGCCGGCGCGCGAGAGCGCTCGTCGCGCTCCGGCACGCGCTCAATCTGGGCCTGCCGATACTGTTTGTGTTGATCCCGATCCTGTCCTTCGTCTTGGTCAGTTTCTGGACCCTTCAGGATGGCCAGATCGTCCGCACATTCACCCTTGCCAACTACCGCAGCTTCTTCACCGAAGGCAGCTATCTGCCCGTCTATCTGAGCACGGTGTGGCTTTCGTTGCAGGTCACATTCGTCAACGTGACCCTGGCGACCGCCATTGCCCTCTTCATCTTCCGGCGCACGCCAAGGGTCCGCTTCTTCATCTTGATGAGCTTCATGCTGCCGCTCTTCATGAGCTACATCATCAAGGTGTATGCGATCCGTACCATTCTCGGTCAGCGCGGCCTGCTGAATGAAGGGCTGATGGCACTTGGACTGATCGACCAGCCGATCGAGGTGCTGCTGTTCTCACGCACCGCCATCTTCGTCGCCCTCGCCGTGATCTACCTGCCCTATGCGATCCTGCCGATCTATCTGGCACTCGACCGTATCCCGGCCAATTATCTCGCGGCCTCCGCCGATCTTGGGGCAAGCGCGTTGCAGGGTCTGCGCCACATCGTTTTGCCGCTGGGCCGGCCCGGCATTGCGGCAGGGGCGGTGTTCACCTTCATCCTCACCTTCGGCGATTTCGTCACGCCGCAAATGGTGGGTGGGACGCAGGGCTTCACCTTCGGGCGCATCGTGTTCAGCCAGTTCGGGCTTGCGCTCAATTGGCCGTTAGGGTCGGCGCTCGCCGTCATCCTGCTCGCGACCACGCTGCTGGCCGTGGCGCTCGCCGGCCTGACCCTGCGGCGGGAGCATGTGCGATGAAGCAGAAGGCGCCGTTCATCGACAGCCTGCTTGGTTTCACGGCGGTGGTCGGCCTCGTCGCGCTGTATGCGCCGCTGATCGCGGTGGTGGTGCTGTCGTTCTTCCAGATCACTCGCCTGCGGGGAGTGATCGGCTTCGCTCCCTTCTCGCTGGAGCCCTATGCCGCACTGGTCGCCAACCACGAGATCCTCTCGGCACTGGCGACCTCGCTGACGGTGGCGACCATTGCCAGCCTTGCCTCGCTGGTGCTCGCCTTGATGTTCGCCTTCTACTTTGTCACGGCGCGGCGGGGTTTCGGCCTGCTGATGCAGGTGATGGTGTTCCTGCCCTTCCTGCTGCCGCCGATCATCACCGGCCTGGCGCTGCTGATCGCCTTTCGCGAGATCGACTTTTCACGTGGCCTTGCCACCGTCATCATCGGCCATGTCGTGTTCATCGTGCCGGTGGTCTATCGAACCGTGCTGGTACGCCTGCAATTGCTCGGGAGAAGCCTGACCGAGGCCTCGCTCGACCTGGGTGCTTCGCAAACGCAGACGCTAGTCCACGTCATCCTGCCACAAATGCGTCCGGCGCTGATTTCCGGGCTGCTGCTGGCCTTTGCCATCTCCTTCGATGAGACGCTGATCACGCTGTTCGTCGCCGGCTCCGAGACGACGCTGCCGATCCGGCTGTGGGCGATGATGCGGGTCGGTTTCGTACCGGAAATCAACGCCCTGGCAACCCTCATCCTGCTGTTCACCGCCGCGATCACCGTCGCCATCGGGCTGATGCAGCGCAGCCAGGGGGAGCGCGCGTCCTGAACGCCACTACCCGTCGCGCGCGCCGACAGCATCGAACACACACCTCCTCCGGAGAAGAAGCCTTCCCATGAAAATCGAGACCGTCGACTTCTTTTATCTTGCGATGCCGGAGATCACGACCGCCGCTGACGGCAGCCAGGATGCGCTCGTCGTGCGTGTTACGGCCGGCGGCTTCATCGGCTGGGGCGAGTGTGAAGCCGCGCCGCTGCCGTCGATCGCGGCCTTCATCTGCCCGATGTCGCACGGCGCCTGCCAGCCGGTGCAGAATGCCGTGCTCGGCCAGCCACTCGATGGACCGGCGGACATCGCCCGTATCGCCGCGCAGGTGGAATACGACTGCATGGACCTGCTCCAGGCGGCCCATACCTGGTCCGGGATCGAAATGGCACTGTGGGACCTGCTCGGCAAGGTGCGAAGCGAGCCCATATGGAAGCTGCTCGGCTATGGCCGCTCGTTCCGCAAGACGCCCTATGCCTCACAGCTGTTCGGCGATACGCCGCAAGAAACGCTGGAGCGTGGCCGTCGCTCGCGCAGCGACGGATTCCGCGCGGTCAAGTTTGGCTGGGGTCCGATCGGCCGGGGCGCGGTCGACGCCGATGCCGACCATTTCGTCGCCGCCCGCGAAGGGCTGGGGTCTGATGGCATCCTGTTGGTCGATGTGGGGCAGGTCTTCGGCGAGGACGTGGAGCGCGCCGCACGCCGTATTCCCGCGCTGGAGGCGGCAAGAGCAACCTGGCTCGAAGAGCCCTTCGCCGCCAGCGCCTATGGCGAATATGCCGCCCTTGCCGCGCGCACCAGTGTGAAAATGGCCGGCGGGGAGGGGGCTCATAACTTCCATATGGCGCGCAACCTCATCGATTACGGCAATATCGGCTTCGTGCAGATCGATTGCGGGCGGATCGGCGGCATCGGCCCGGCCAAGCGGGTGGCGGACCATGCCGCTGCCAAGGGGGTCACCTATGTGAACCACACCTTCACCTCCAATCTCGCCTTGAGCGCGTCGCTGCAACCTTTCGCCGGCGTGGAAGATTCGGCGCTCTGCGAATTCCCGGTGGCGCTGAAGTCGCTCGCTGTCGATCTGACCACCAATCACATCCAGCGCGACGCCGATGGCGAGATCGCCGCGCCCGATGCGCCGGGCCTTGGCATCGACATCGACCTCACGGCGCTGGAGACATACCGGGTGGAGGTGGAGATCGCGATTCAGGGGAAGATCGTGTTCCGCTCGCCGGTAGCAGCGTGACAATTGGGAGGCTGGCGTGGTCCCTGCCCCGATGTCCAGTCCCGCCAGCGCCGCCATCATCCAGGTTGTGGCTCAAACCCATGACCTGCTCGGCGAGGCGCCGCTCTGGCACCCGCTGGATGGTTGCCTGTACTGGCTCGATCTCGTCGGAGCGCGCCTGCATCGCCTGGCGGCGCAAAGCATTGTCGAGACGCGGCAGATCGACCGTCCTTCGCCGCTCGGCTCCATTGTCGCCGGCCCGGTTGCCGGCAGCCTCATCCTGTCCGCCCTTGACGGGCTTTGGCTCTATGAGTGGGCCTCCAACACGCTGGAGCCGCTGTGCCATCCGGAAGCGCCGCGCGACGGCATCTCCTACAATGACGCCAAGGTCGATCGCGCCGGGCGGCTGTGGATCGGCACCAGCGATCTGGCGGAGCAGGAACCGCGCGGGGCGCTCTGGTGCTGGACGCCGGGCGCCCCGCCGGTCTTGGCGGATGCCGGCTTTACGGTGGTCAATGGTCCCGCCTTCTCGCCTGACGGGTGCACCCTCTATCTGAGCGACAGCGTGGATCGGCGCATCCTGGCCTATGATCTCGCGCCAGACGCCTCGCGGCTCACCAATCGCCGTGTGTTTGCTGTGATGGCGGAGGATGAAGGCTATCCGGATGGGTTGACGGTCGATACCGACGGCGGCGTCTGGGTGGCGCATTGGGATGGCTGGCGTATCACTCGTTTCTCCCCACAGGGCGAGCGCAGCTTGCGGGTGCCGATGCCGGCCCCGCGCATCACAAGCCTCACTTTTGGTGGAGACGGACTGGCGACGCTGTTCGCGACAAGTGCCCGGCTGGAGCTGGAAGGCCCGATGCTTCAGGCGGCTCCGCTATCCGGCTCCCTCTTCGCTGTGGATGTCGGCTTTGCCGGCGTCGCGGAACGGCCTTTCATGCCGAGCTTGCCCAAGCGCGCCGAGGAAGACCGTCCTTTCCGATAGCCGCTCCGACGTCGCGGTGTTAGTGCGAGCTATGGGCAATCACGTCCGGAACGGTCTGACAGGAGCTCGGCGAATTGAGCGTGGCGTTTGCAAAGGAAGAAAGTGCCGAGGCAGCATCGGAGACCATTCTCCCGCCGCGCCCGATTTCCGATCGGACCAATCTTGTCACCGAGCTTGGCCTGCATATGCTGCAGGAAGAGTTGGCCGGCGCTCGGCGCGCGCTAGCGGCGGCCCAAGCAATTGAAGACATCAATGAAAGGCGCCGGCAGTCGGCGATACCCATCCGCGACATCAGCTACTTTTCCCAGCGCGTCGAGACAGCCCGGGTCTCCTCGACGCCATCCTCAAACGACATCGTTGCGTTCGGTCACACCGTTCGCTTCGAGCGTGATGATGGACGCGTGCAGACCTACCGCATTGTAGGGGAGGATGAAGCGAACCCCACGCTGGCGACGATTTCGCACGGTTCTCCTGTTGCCATTGCATTGATGGGCAAGGCCGTTGGCGACGTTGTCCAACTCGGGCGGCACAGTCTCGAAATCCTCTCTGTCTCCTGATTGATCCAAGCCCGATTGATCGAGGCCAGCGGCCACCTCGTTCCACCAAAAAGGCGGATGATGCGGGGGGCAGGTCGTTCATAGCGAAAGCCGCGCCGCAAGAACGGGCTCCGCGTCGAAACAAAAAAAGCCCGGCACTTGGCCGGGCTTTTTGATTGGATCCGTCAGAGGCGCTCAGTCCTTGGCGCGCTCGACATAGGAACCGTCGGCGGTCATCACCACGATGCGGGTACCGACCGCGATGTGCGGGGGCACGGCCGAGCGGACACCGTTGGAGAGGATGGCGGGCTTGTAGGAGGAGGAGGCGGTCTGGCCCTTCATCGCCGGCTCGGTTTCCACCACTTCGAGCACCATGCGCTGCGGCAGCTCGATGGCGATGGCGACGCCCTCATGCACCGACAGATGCACGTGCATGCCGTCGCTGAGATAAGCGGCCTGCTCGCCGATCACATCCGGCGACACCGCGATCTGGTCGTAGTTTTCCGGGTTCATGAAGTGGAAGCCTTCACCGTCCGAATAGAGGAAGGTGTAGGGACGGTCCTCGACGAGGGCGCGCTCCACTTGCTCGGTGGTGCGGTAGCGCTCGGAGACCTTGGTGCCGTCGGAGATGCGGCGCATGTCGAGCTGCGTCACCGGCGTGCCCTTGCCGGGATGGATATTCTCGGCGGTGAGCACGACATAGAGCTTGCCGTCCATGTCGACCACGTTGCCCTTGCGCAGCGTGCTGGCGATGACCTTGACCATTGCGGTCCTCTGGCTGTTGGGTGCGCCGCATCGCGCGGGGCACCGCTGGGATTCCGTTGCGGCCTCCTATACAAGCGCGCCCGCTTTCCGCCAACCCCGCCCGCAGCCCCCACTGCGCGCGCCGGAGCATCGCCATGTCCGTATCCGCCTCGCCCTGGTGGTCGCCCGAGAGCCATGCCGACCGGCGCCCCTTCCTGCTGGCGCGGCAGAAGATCCAGGCCGCGCTACGCGCCGCCTTCATCGAGCGGGACTTCATCGAAGTTGAGACGCCGATCCTGCAGGTCTCGCCCGGCAACGAAACCCATCTGAAGGCCTTCTCCACCGAGCTTGAGCGGCCGGACGGCTCGCGGGCGCCGCTCTATCTCCACACCTCGCCGGAATTCACCGCCAAGAAGCTGCTGGCGGCCGGCGAGCAGCGGCTCTTCACCTTCGCCCGCGTCTTCCGCAATGGCGAGCGTACGCCGCTGCACCATCCCGAGTTCACCATGCTGGAATGGTACCGCGCGCATGAGGGCTATGAGGCGCTGATGGACGATTGCGCGGCGCTGATGGCCGTGGCCGCGCGGATGGTGGGGGCGCCCGTCTTCCAGTTCGACGGCCTGTCCTGCGACGTGACGCTGGCGCCCGAGCGGCTCACCGTCACGCAGGCCTTTTCCCGCTTCGCCGGCATCGATCTGATGGCAACCGTCGGCGCGGGCGGCAACGACCGCGATGCCCTCTGGCAGGCCGCGCGCGCCGCCGCCATCCGTGTGGCGCCCGATGACACATGGGCCGATGTCTTCACCCGGGTGATGGTGGAGAAGATCGAGCCGCATCTGGGTATCGGGCGCCCGACGATACTGTGCGACTACCCGACCTCAGAGGCCGCCCTGGCGCGACCGAAACCGTCAGACCCGCGGGTGGCGGAGCGATTCGAGCTCTATGTCTGCGCGGTCGAACTCGCCAATGGCTTCGGCGAACTCACCGACCCGGCCGAGCAGCGCCGCCGCTTCGATACGTGGATGGACGAGAAGGAGCGCCTCTATGGCGAGCGCTACCCCGTCGACGAGGATTTTCTCGCCGCCCTCGCTCAGATGCCGGAAGCCTCGGGCATCGCGCTCGGCTTTGACCGGCTGGTGATGCTGGCGGCCGGCGCGCGGCGGATCGAGGACGTGCTGTGGGCGCCGGTCGCACCCTGAACGGGCTCAGCCCAGCGCGTCGATATGGCCGCGCACCTTGGCGAAGACGGCGTGGAACATCGGGGTCGTCAGCACCCCGGTATTCGTGTTGTAGCGCGAGCAGTGGTAGCTGTCGAAAAGCACCAGATTGCCCAGCCGGTGCACGGCGCCATGGGCGAATTTGTGGTGCGAGAGCCGTTCGCCATGCGCGGCCAGCACCTGATCATGGGCGATCTTGCCCAGCGCGACAATGGCGCTGAGGCTCGGAAGCAGGCCGATCGTGGCGGAGAAGAACGGGCGGCAGGTCCGTATCTCTTCGGTGGTCGGCTTGTTCTCCGGCGGCACGCAGCGCACGGCATTGGTGAGGCGCGCATCGACCAGCCGCAGCGAATCGTCGGGCCGGGCCTCGAACGTGCCGGTGGCAAAGCCGAATTTGATCAGCGTCGAATAGAGCAGCTCGCCCGCATAATCGCCGGTGAACGGGCGGCCGGTGCGGTTGGCCCCGCGCAGCCCCGGCGCCAGGCCGACGATCAGCAGCCGTCCGTCGACCGGCCCGAAGGAGGGCACCGGCGCGTTGTGCCAGCCGGGCTCCTGCTCCCGCCAATGGTCACGGAAGGCGACGAGGCGCGGGCATAGCGGGCAGTCGCGCGGCGGCTCGGGCGCCGCCACCGCCGGGGAGCCGTCGAGCGTCGCCATTGGGCTCAGGCGTCCGCCGTGTCGTCGTCGGAGGAGGGCGCCGGTGTGCGACGTTCCAGGAAGCGGGGCGTCTCCTGCATGCGGCCGGAACGGTCCGCCGGGTCGCGGCCGACGCGGGCCTGCAGGTCCACCAGGTCGAGGAATATGTCCGCCTGCCGGCGCAGTTCGTCGGCGATCATCGGCGGCTGGGTGTGGATGCTGGAGACCACCGTCACCCGCACGCCCTTGCGCTGCACCGCCTCGACCAGCGAACGGAAATCGCCGTCACCGGAAAAGATCACGATGTGGTCGACATGGTCGGCCAGTTCCATGGCGTTGACCGCCAGCTCGATATCCATGTTGCCGCGCACCCGGCGGCGGCCCTGGCTGTCGGTGAACTCCCGCGCCGGCTTCGTGACGACCGAATAGCCATTGTAATCCAGCCAGTCGAGCAGGGGGCGGATCGACGAATATTCGGTGTCTTCGACCAGCGTGGTGTAATAGAACGCCCGCAGAACGTAGCCGCGCCCCTGGAAGTCCTTCAACAGGCGCTTATAGTCGATATCGAAGCCGAGCGACTTGGTGGCGGAGTACAGATTTGCCCCATCAATAAAGAGGGCGATCTTTTCCATGCCGTTGACCATAATGATAAAATACCCGGACTGATAAATCTGGATCGGTCGCGGACGCCCCGACGACGCAGGGCCCCGTCCGCCGCCTATAGACATAACCGATTTATGGCGACGGCGAGACGAAGCGGCCTGTTGTCCGCGGCTTTTAATCGCTTGATCGTGAGCGGCCCGACCGCACACCCGGCTGGGAAAGCTTGCCCCTGAGGCCGGATTGGTTTAAGGACCCCGCTTCCTTATCCCGTCAGGAGTGCCGAAGCATGGCTCGCGTCACCGTCGAGGACTGCATCGACAAGGTCGACAATCGCTTCGAGCTGGTCCTTCTTGCCGGCCACCGGGCGCGCGCCATCGCGTCCGGCGCGCCGATCACGGTTGACCGTGACAACGACAAGAACCCGGTTGTGGCCCTGCGCGAGATCGCCGACGAGACCGTCTCGCCGGAAGATCTGCGCGAGGAACTGATCCACTCGCTCCAGAAGTTCACCGAGGTGGACGAGCCGGAACCCGAGGCCGTCCCCATGATTGCCTCATCCCATTCGTCGGGCGGCGACGATTCCGACGTCATGCTCGACCGCATGACCGAGGAAGAACTGCTCGCCGGCCTGCAGGGCCTTGTGCCGCCCGAGCCGAGCGACGACGACGAAGGCTGATCAGGTGGGCTGATCGGTTTCGGGCTTGTCGCCTGAACCCAAATCACGCAAGCGGCCCGGCCATGTGCCGGGCCGTTTCCGTTTAGCCTGCCTTTTCCACGACATGCGGCTTGCGCTGGCCGGGCTTGCGGACGATATCTAGCCCAGCGGCCGCCTCGGTCGATCCTTTTCGCGAGTCCCTGTCATGATGCGGCAGTACGAGCTCGTCGAGCGCGTGCGCCGGTACAATCCCAATACCGACGAAGCGCTGCTCGATCGCGCTTACGTCTATGCGATGCGTGCCCACGGCACGCAGAAACGCGCCTCGGGCGATCCCTATTTTTCGCACCCGCTTGAAGTCGCCGCCATCCTCACCGACCTCAAGCTTGACGACGCCACCATCGTGGCGGCGCTCCTGCACGACACGATCGAGGATACCGACGCCACTCGCGAGGAGATCGACCGCATCTTCAGCCCGCAGATCGGCGCGCTGGTCGAGGGCCTGACCAAGATCAAAAAGCTCGATCTGGTGTCCAAGCAGGCCAAGCAGGCCGAGAATCTGCGCAAGCTGCTGCTCGCCATCGCCGATGATGTGCGCGTGCTGCTGGTGAAGCTCGCCGACCGCCTGCACAATATGCGGACGCTCAAATGGGTGCCGGAGGAAAAGCGCTCCCGCGTCGCCCAGGAGACGCTCGACATCTATGCGCCGCTCGCCGGGCGCATGGGCATGCACGACATGCGCGAGGAGTTGGAGGACCTGTCCTTCCGCCAGCTGTCGCCGGAAGCCTATGATTCCATCCTCGGCCGGCTGCAGGCGCTGAAGGAGAACAATGGCGAGCTGGTCGCAGCCATTGAGCGCGAACTTTCCGACGCCATCGCCCAGAAGGGCATCGAGGCCGTCGTCACCGGGCGGCAGAAGCGCCCGCACTCCATCTGGCGGAAGATGGAGCGCAAATCGGTGGCGTTCGAGCAGCTTTCCGACATTTACGGCTTCCGCATTCTCGTCGACACCGTCGAGGCCTGCTACGCCGTGCTCGGCGTGGTGCACACCAAATGGCCGCTCGTGCCGGGGCGGTTCAAGGACTACGTGTCCACCCCCAAGCAGAACGATTACCGCTCGATCCACACCACGGTGGTCGGGCCCGGCCGGCAGCGCGTCGAGCTGCAGATCCGCACCCGGCAGATGCATGAGATCGCGGAATACGGCATCGCCGCCCACGCGCTCTACAAAGACACGGGCGGCTCCGATCCGCTGACCCGCGATTCCAACGCCTATGCCTGGCTGCGCCGCACCATTGAATTGCTGGCCGAAGGCTCCAGCCCCGAGGAATTCCTGGAGCACACCAAGCTCGAACTGTTCCACGACCAGGTGTTCTGCTTCACCCCCAAAGGCCGGCTCATCACCCTGCCGCGCCGCGCCACCCCGATCGATTTCGCCTATGCCGTGCATACCGGCGTCGGCGACCGGGCGGTCGGGGCGAAGATCAACGGCAAGATCTCGCCGCTGGTCTCGGAACTGCAGAATGGCGACGAGGTGGAAATCATCACCGCGTCGGGCCAGACGCCGCCGGCGGCGTGGGAATCCATCGTCGTCACCGGCAAGGCCCGCGCCGCCATCCGCCGCGCCACCCGCGCCGCCGTGCGGTCGCAATATGCCGGGCTCGGCAAGAAGATCGTCGAGCGGGCCATCGTGCGCGCCGGCAAGGTGTTCTCCGAGGAGAAGCTGGCGACCTCTGTCGGCCGCCTGGCACGCACATCGCTGGAGGATGTCTATGCGGCGGTCGGGCGCGGCGAGATGCGCTCGGACGACGTGGTGAAGGCGGTCCATCCCGAATGGACCGGCCCGCGCCCGGAGGAGCGCGCCGCGCTCAAGGGCGAAGGCTGGTTCGAGCTGGAGCAGGGCCAGAGCCTGAAATTCAAGATCCCCGGCATCGAGAGCGACCCCGATCCGCTCACCGCCATCCCGATTCGCGGCATCAACCGCGAGCTGCCGGTGCGCTTCGCCCCCAATGGTGGCGCCGTGCCGGGCGATCGCATCGTCGGCATCCTGTCGCCGGGGGAGGGGATCACCATCTACCCGATCCAGTCGCCGGCGCTGCAGGATTTCGAGGAGGAGCCGGAACGCTGGCTCGACGTGCGCTGGGATGTCGAGGAGGACGACCCGCAGCGATTCCCGGTGCAGATCGTCGTCGTCGCCACCAACGAGCCGGGCTCGCTCGCCCAGATCGCCCAGGTGATCGGCGAGCGCGACGGCAATATCGAGAACCTGCGCATGTCGTCGCGCTCGGCCGATTTCACCCGGATGGTGATCGACATCGGTGTCTATGACTTACGCCATCTCAACGGCATTCTCACCGATCTGCGCGCCCGGCCTGTCGTGTCGAGCGTGGAACGGGTGAACGGCTGATAAGGAACCGTTAACCCTATCCGGCGTTTCCTCAGCAGTTCCAGAACGCGACCGCAGGAGACACCGATGAGCGAGCAGATCCAGGCCAATGTCCGCATTGTTTCGGGTGTCGCCAAGGTCCTGTGGGGCCGGCTCGTCGGCGATGGCCACCGTGTCGCCAGCGGCCGCGTCGAGCAGCTTTCGGGGGAAGCGGCGCTGGCCTGCGCCCGCGCCCGCAGCCGCGCCGTGCGCGAAGGCTCCGTCGCCGGCGCCTGAGCGAGCGCGGCGAATGGGTGACGTGGCCCCACGGATGGGCTATCACGCCACCCATTCAGCAACCTGCTCCGGGCGTTCGAAATGACACAAGACGAGGTCGTGGCCGAGTTCCGTGCGGCGGGTGCGCTGCTGGAGGGGCATTTCATCCTCTCCTCTGGCCTGCGCAGCCCGATTTTCCTGCAGAAGATGTTCATCTTCCAGGACCCGGTCCGCACCGCGCGCCTGTGCAAGGCGCTGGCGGAGAAGGCCGAGGCCGCCTTCGGCAAGATCGATTATGTCGTGTCGCCGGCGGTGGGCGGCATCGTCCCGGGCTATGAGACCGCCCGCCAGCTTGGCGCGATGGCGGTGTTCGTCGAGCGCGAGGGTGGCACCTTCCAGCTGCGGCGCGGCTTCACCATTCCGCCCGAGGCCAAGGTGCTGATGGTGGAGGACATCATCACGACGGGCCTTTCCTCGCGCGAATGCCTCGCCTCGATTGCCGAGCACACCTCGAATGTCGTCGGCGCCGCCTGCCTGATCGACCGTTCCAACGGCAAGGCCGATCTCGGCGTGCCGCTGGTGGCGCTGGCCCGGCTCGACATTCCCGCCTATCCCGCCGACGCGCTGCCGCCGGAACTGGCGGCCCTGCCGCCGGTGAAGCCCGGCTCGCGCAGCATCCAGGGGGTGAAGGCGTGACCACGCTCATTCCCCCCATCCGGCTCGGCGTGAATGTCGATCACGTCGCCACCATCCGCAACGCGCGCGGCGGCGACCTGCCCGATCCGGTGCGTGCCGCCCAGCTCGCCTGCGCCGCCGGTGCCGACGGCATCACCGCGCATCTGCGCGAGGATCGCCGCCATATCCGCGACAGCGACATGCGGCGCCTGCGCGAGCAGCTGACCGTGCCGCTGAATTTCGAGATGGCGGCAACCGATGAAATGGTCGCCATCGCCCTTGAACATCGCCCGCACGCCGCCTGCCTGGTGCCCGAGCGCCGAGAGGAGCGCACCACCGAGGGCGGGCTCGATGTCATCGGCGGCGGTATCGACCTCGCCCACAAGGTGGAAAAGCTCGGCGCTGCCGACATACGCGTGTCGCTGTTCGTCGCGCCGGACGCCGACCAGATCGCCCGCGCCGCCGATATCGGCGCGGCAGTCATCGAGCTTCACACCGGCGCCTGGTGCGAGCTCATTGCCGCCGGAGAGAGCGACAAGGCCGAGGCCGAGCTGGCGCGGCTGCTGGCGGCGGCCGGGCAGGGGAGCGCACTCGGGCTTGAAATCCATGCCGGGCATGGGCTCGACTACGCCACCGCCGAGGTGATGGCCGGCGTCGCGGCGGTGCGCGAGCTCAATATTGGCCATTTCCTCATCGGCGAATCCATCTTCGTCGGGCTGGAAGGCGCCATCCGCCACATGCGTACCGCCATGGCGCGCGGCCGGGCTCGCCTCGGCGCGCCGCAGGCGGCGTGAGGGAGGGCAGGGCGTGATCCTCGGCATCGGCTCCGACATCACCGACGTGCGGCGCGTCGCCGAAGTTCTGGAGCGCCATGGCGAGCGCTTTCTCGACCGCGTGTTCACGCCGGTCGAGCGCGCCAAGTCCGATCGTCGCGTCCGCCGGGCGGAGAGCTATGCCAAGCGCTTCGCCGCCAAGGAGGCCTGCGCCAAGGCGTTGGGCACCGGGCTGGCGCAGGGCGTGTTCTGGCGCGACATGGGCGTGGTCAACCTGCCCTCGGGGCGGCCGACCCTGAACCTCACCGGCGGCGCCAGGGCGCGGCTCGACGCCATCACCCCGGCCGGCTTCGAAGCGCGGATCGACCTCACCATCACCGATGACGGCCCGCTAGCGCAGGCCTTCGTCATCATCAGCGCCGTTCCCGTCACGCCGGACGTTTAGAGAAGTTCCGCCGCAGCACCTCGTGCGATCGTGAGCGGCGCGCGTTGCCGCCGCCGCACTGAGCGGCTATAGGAGCCGCACGGCCGCCCTGCGCGGCGCATGCCGTGCCGCTGAGCACCGGAAGGCAACATGACGTCCACCACCGAACCGAAGAAGCAGGAAGGTGGCCTCGGCGAAACCGTCAAGGTCATTCTCCAGGCGTTCCTGATCGCGCTGCTGATCCGCACCTTCCTGTTCCAGCCGTTCAACATCCCTTCCGGCTCGATGAAGGAGACGCTGCTGGTCGGCGATTACCTCTTCGTGTCGAAGTTCAGCTATGGCTACAGCCGCTTCTCGCTGCCGCTCTCGCCACCGCTGTTCGACGGCCGCATCCTGGGCTCGACGCCCGATCGCGGCGACGTCGTGGTGTTCAAGCTGCCGCGCGACGAGAGCACCGACTATATCAAGCGGGTGATCGGACTTCCCGGCGACGAAATCCAGATGATCGGCGGCCTGCTGCACATCAACGGCGTGCCGGTGAAGCGCGAGGACGCCGGCTACTGGATGGACGACGAGGGCAATGGCCGGGTCGAGCGCGTGAAGCGCTGGACCGAGACCCTGCCCAATGGGGTGAGCTACTACACGCTCGACCTCGTCGAAAACGGCTTCTACGACAATACCGACGTCTACAAGGTGCCGCCCGGCCACTATTTCATGATGGGCGACAACCGCGACAATTCCACCGACAGCCGCGTGCTCAGCCAGGTCGGCTATGTCCCCTATGAGAACCTGATCGGCCGCGCTCAGATCATCTTCTTCTCGGTGAAGGAAGGCGACGCGGCCTGGCAGTTCTGGAAGTGGCCGTGGACCGTGCGCTGGAACCGCCTCTTCTCCTTCGTGCGATGACGCGCGGCAAGAACCGCGTCCCCGACGACGCCGGGCTCGACGCACTGGAAAGCGCGCTCGGCCATGTCTTTGCCGACCGCGCCCATCTGCGCCTCGCGCTGACGCACATCTCGTCGGTGACGGGCGTGCAGGGTTCCCGGGCGCGCGTGCGCTCCTACCAGCGGCTGGAATTCCTCGGCGACCATGTGCTGGGCCTCGTGGTCTCCGACATGCTCTACCGCGCCTTTCCCCACGCCGAGGAAGGGGAGCTCTCGCGGCGCCTCGCCGATCTTGTCTGCGAGGATGCCTGCGCCGAGGTGGCGCTCGCCATGGGGTTGGGCCCGCATCTGCGGCTTGGCGCCGGCGAGGACCGTTCCGGCGGGCGCGAGCGCCCGGCTATTCTCGCCGACGTGGTGGAAGCGGTGCTGGCGGCGGTCTATCTTGACGCCGGCTATCCCGCCGCCGAAGCCATGGTCGACCGCTTCTGGCGCGCCCGGCTCGCCACCCCCGGCAGTTCCGCCCGGGACCCGAAGACGGCGCTGCAGGAATGGGCGCAGGGGCGCGGATTGCCGCCGCCGCATTACCGGCTGGTCGAACGCTCCGGTCCCGATCATAATCCGGAGTTCCGGATCGCCGTCGACGTGCCGGGTTTCGAGCCGGTCGAGGCGACCGGCTCCTCCAAGCAGAACGCTCAGAAGATCGCCGCTGCGGCGTTCCTCCAACGGGTTACGCAATGAACGACATCATCGACGAGACACCCGAAGAGGGCCGGGAGGAGGGCTCTCTTGCGGCCCCCGAGGCGGCGCGCGAAAACACACGCTGCGGCTTTGTCGCTCTCATCGGCACGCCCAACGCGGGCAAGTCGACGCTGACCAACACGCTGGTCGGCACCAAGGTCTCGATCGTCTCGCACAAGGTGCAGACCACCCGCTCGCTGGTGCGCGGCATCGCCATTGAGGGCGCGACCCAGATCGTGCTCGTCGACACCCCCGGTATCTTCGCGCCCAAGCGCCGGCTGGAGAAGGCCATGGTGCGCTCCGCCTGGAACGGCGCGGGCGATGCCGACGCCGTCGTGCTGCTCATCGACGCCCGCGCTGGTCTCAATGAGGAAGTCGAATCCATCATCCGCGGCCTCGCCGATGTGCGCCGCCCGCGCGCGATCCTGCTCAACAAGATCGACCTGGTGAAGCGCGAGAGCCTGCTGGAGCTTGCTGCCAAGGTGGCGGAACTCACCAGCTTCGACCGGCTGTTTATGGTGTCGGCGCTCGCCGGGCACGGGCTGAAGGAACTGCGCGCCTGGCTGGCACAGATCCTCCCCTTCGGCCCCTGGCTGTATCCTGAGGACCAGATTTCCGACGCGCCCATGCGCTCGCTGGCCGCCGAGATCACCCGCGAGAAGCTGTTCCATCGGCTGCATGAGGAACTGCCCTACCGCTCGACGGTGGAGACCGATTCCTGGCAGGAGCGCAAGGACGGCTCGGTCCGCATCGAGCAGACCATCTTCGTCGAGCGCGAGAGCCAGCGGAAGATCGTGCTCGGCAAGGGCGGCGATACGATCAAGGCGATCTCGATGGCCGCCCGCAAGGAGCTGACCGAGATCGTCGAGGCGCCCGTCCACCTGTTCCTGTTCGTCAAGGTGCGCGAGAACTGGGCCGACGACCCGGCGCGCTACCGCGAAATGGGGCTGGATTTCCCGCAGGAGTGAGGCCGCCCGATGGAGTGGTCGGACGAGGGCATCATTCTCGGCGTGCGCCGCCACGGTGAGGCCAATGCCATCGTCGAAGTGATGACCGCCGGCCATGGCCGCCATCTCGGCCTGGTGCGCGGCGGCGGCTCGCGCCGGCAGGCGGCGTCGCTGCAGGCGGGCAATGGCGTGCGGGTGACCTGGCGCGCCCGTCTCGACGAGCAGCTCGGCGCCTATGCGCTTGAGGTGACGGCCGCGCATGCCGGCAGGCTGATGGCGCAGGCCCATTCCGCCTTCGCGCTGAGCCATCTCGGCAGCCTGATCCGGCTGCTGCCCGAGCGCGATCCCCATCCCGTGCTGCACGGCCATCTGGCCACCATCGTCGAGCATCTCCACCATGAGCGCCTGACCGGCATGATGATCGCTCGTTTTGAGCTGACACTCCTGACCGAACTGGGATTTGGTCTCGATCTGGAGCGTTGCGCGGCCACTGGCGGGCGCAACGATTTGCTCTATGTCTCGCCGAAATCCGGCCGCGCGGTGAGCCGCGATGCCGGCGCGCCTTGGCAGGCGCAGCTTTTCACGCTGCCCTATTTCCTCATCAGCGAGGTGCCCGAGCCGCCGCTGCCTGAGGATGTCGAGGCCGCTTTCGCCCTGACGGGATATTTTCTGGCACAGCGCGTCTTCGACCCGCGCGGCCTGCCGCTGCCGGACGCCCGCGCCTCCCTCCTCACCGCGCTGAAACGGCCCGGTGGATAGCTTTGCGCGGGCGCGTTCGCGTCTTGTTCCCGCCCGCGCTTCGCGCTAGCAAGGGGCATGGGTGAGCCACCGATTCCGACCGATGATGGCACGATCGAGCCGATCGGGCTGAAGGCGGCGCTTGAAGAGCGCTACCTCGCCTATGCGCTGTCGACCATCATGCACCGGGCGCTGCCGGACGCCCGCGACGGGCTGAAGCCGGTGCACCGCCGCATTCTCTATGGCATGCGGCTGCTGCGGCTCGACCCCGGCGGCGGTTTCCGCAAGAGCGCGAAGATCGTCGGCGACGTGATGGGCTCGTTCCATCCGCACGGCAATGCAGCGATTTACGACGCCATGGTGCGGCTGGCGCAGGACTTTTCCCAGCGCTACCCTCTGGTCGACGGGCAGGGCAATTTCGGCAATATCGACGGCGATAACGCCGCCGCCGAGCGCTATACCGAAGCCCGGCTGACCGAGGTCGCGCGCCTCATCCTCGACGGCATCGACGAGGACGCGGTCGATTTCCGCCCGAACTATGACGGCACGACGGAAGAGCCCGTCGTCATGCCGGGCGCCTTCCCCAATCTGCTGGCGAATGGCTCGACGGGCATCGCCGTGGGCATGGCGACCTCGATCCCGCCGCACAACGCTGCCGAGTTGATCGACGCCAGCCTGCACCTGATCGACAACCCGCAGGCCACCACTGATGATCTGCTGGCCTTTGTGAAGGGGCCGGACTTCCCGACCGGCGGCGTCATCATTGAATCCCCGTCCTCGATCGCCGATGCCTATGCCACCGGGCGGGGCGGTTTCCGCCTGCGGGCGCGCTGGGAGAAGGAAGAAACCGGGCGCGGCACCTATGTGATCGTCGTCACCGAGATTCCCTATGGCGTGCCCAAGTCCCGCCTGGTGGAGAAGATCGCCGACCTGCTCAATGAGAAGAAGCTACCGCTTCTTGCCGATGTGCGCGACGAGAGCGCCGAGGATGTGCGGCTGGTGCTCGAACCGCGCGCGCGCAACGTCGATGCCGAGCTGCTGATGGAGAGCCTGTTCCGGCTCACCGAGCTGGAGACGCGCTTTCCGCTCAACATGAACGTGTTGGTCGGCGGGCAGGTGCCCAAGGTCGTCAGCCTGCTGGAAGCGCTGCGCGAATGGGTCGACCATCGCCGCGAGGTGCTGCTGCGCCGCTCGCGCCACCGGCTCGGGGAAATCGAGCACCGGCTGGAGGTGCTGGGCGGCTACCTCATCGCCTATCTCAATCTCGACGAGGTGATTCGCATCATCCGCGAGGAGGATGAGCCCAAGCCTGCGCTTATCGCGCGGTTCGAGCTGACGGATGTGCAGGCCGAGGCCATCCTCAACATGCGCCTGCGCAGCCTGCGCAAGCTTGAGGAATTCGAGATCCGCAAGGAGCACGACGCGCTTTCCAAGGAGAAGGCCGGCATCGAGAAGCTGCTCGGCTCCGTGACGCTGCAGTGGAAGAGGGTGGCCGGACAACTGGCCGAGACCCGCAAGATGTTCGCTCCCGAAACGCCCCTCGGCCGCCGCCGCACCACCTTCGGCGAGGCCTCGGTGCACAAGGCGGACGCAGTGATCGAGGCGCTGGTGGAGCGCGAGCCGATCACCATCGTCGTCTCCGAGAAGGGCTGGATCCGGGCGCTGAAGGGCCATGTGGCCGATCTCACGGCGCTTGCCTTCAAGGGCGACGACCGGCTCAAGATCACCTTCTTCACCGAGACGACGGCCAAGCTGCTGGTGTTCGCCACCAATGGCCGCTTCTACACTCTCGACGCCTCGAAGCTGCCGGGCGGGCGCGGCCATGGCGAGCCGCTGCGGCTGTCGATCGAGTTGGAGCAGGAGGCCGATATTCTCGATGTGCTGCCTTATCTCGGCGGGCGCCGGCTGCTCGTGGCGGCGAAGGAGGGGCGGGGCTTCCTCGTCGCCGAGGACGATTGCCTTGCCAATACCCGCAAGGGCAAGCAGATACTCGGGGTCGATGCGCAGGACGCGGTGAAGGTGACGCCGGCGACCGGCGACAGCGTCGCGGTGATCGGCGAGAACCGCAAGCTGCTCGTCTTCCCACTGTCGCAGATTCCCGAGATGGCGCGCGGACGTGGCGTGCGGCTGCAACGCTACAAGGACGGCGCGATGAGCGACGTGAAGGTATTCCCCGCCGCCGACGGCCTGACCTGGACCGACACCTCCGGCCGCACCTGGACCGTGACCGACCTCACAGAATGGCGCGGCGAGCGCGCCGGTGCCGGCCGCCTGCCGCCCAAGGGTTTTCCGCGCAACAACAAGTTCGGCTGAGCGGTGCCCAGGGGATGAGGGCAGATTTATCCCTGTCGCTCTCCCGTTTGCCAGACCCGGACGCCGGATAGGCGCGACGCTGCGCGTCGCGTTCCGGGCAGCGCTCCATCTCCCTCATGGCCGGGCTTGACCCGGCCACCCACGTTTTTAACCGGATGAATGCGGGCTCAGCCCCCTGGTCAAGCCTGCGGATGAGGAAGAGATGCGGAAGGCTGCGGAGGGGCAGGCCAAAGCCCTCTCCCCGTCGGGGAGAGGTGATGGGGCGGGCCCGCCTCAGCTTCCGATCACGCCGCCATCCTTCTTGGTAATGACGACCACCGCCGGCCGCACCGGCATGTCGTCCTTGAAGTCCGGCCAGCGGGTGGACAGGTCTTCATAGTAGGACGGCCGACCGAAGGGCGCCCAGTCGGTGCCGCCATCGCCGGGGTGCTGCGCGGCCACAAAGGCAGTGCGGTCGTCCGGCGTGAACAGCGGGCCGCACATCTCGGCACCCACTGGCACACGGAAGAACAGCTTCGAAGTGGCCCGCGCGCCGCCTTCGGTGTCGACGGCCCACAGCCCGTCGGTGCGGCCGGTATCCTTCGGGTTGTTGCCGTCGGTGGAGACCCAGAGCCGGCCGGCGGCATCGACAGCGCAGTTATCCGGCATGCCGAACCAGCCATTGCGGGTGGTGTCGGTGGAGAAGGAGGCGCCCACCGCAGCGACCGAGGGATCGCCGCATTTCAGCAGCACTTCCCAGGTGCCCTTGGTCGCCGCGAAGTCGCCATCGGCTTCTGCGATCTCGATGATGTGGCCGAAGGCGTTCTTGGCGCGGGGATTGGCAGCGTCGACCTGGTCGTCCTTGCGGCGCGTATTGTTGGTCAGCATTACATAGACCTTGCCGTTGACGCCGTTCGGCTGGACGTCCTCGGGGCGGTCCATCTTGGTAGCGCCGAGCAGATCGGCGGCGCGGCGGGTCTCGATCAGCACATCGGCCTGACTGTCGAAGCCGTTCGCCGCCGTCAGCGGGCCCTGGTCGAACACAAGCGGCAGCCATTCCAGCGCGCCGCCGGCGTCGAACTTGGCGACATAGAGCGTGCCGGAATCCAGCAGGTTCATGTTGGCGGCGCGGTCATTCGGGTTGAACGTGCCGGACGTGACGAATTTGTAGACATAGTCGAAGCGCTCGTCGTCGCCGAGATAGAACACGACGCGCCCGTCCTTGGCGACGATCGATTCGGCGCCCTCATGCTTGAAGCGGCCCATGGCGGTGCGCTTCTTCGGCACAGAATTGGGGTCGTTGACGTCCACCTCAACGATCCAGCCGAAGCGGTTCGGCTCGTTCGGCACCTTGGCGAGGTCGAATCGGTCGTAGATGTTGCCCTACTCATAGGAGGCTTCCGGCACGCCATAGCGCTTGTAGTTGGCGGCTTCCTTATTGCCCTCGGGCAGCTTGCCGAGGAAATAGCCGTGGAAGTTCTCCTCGGCCATCACATAGGTGCCCCAGGGCGTGACGCCGCCGGCGCAGTTGTTGAGCGTGCCGATCACCTGGGTGCCGGTCGCGTCTTCCGCCGTCTTCAGGCGGTCGCTGCCGGCGGCCGGGCCGGTGATCTGCATCGGAGTGGTGGACGTGATGCGGCGGTTCAGCTTGCCGTCGCGCGCCACCTGCCACTTGCCGTCGACCTTGCGGATTTCGACGATCGTGCCGCCATGGGCTGCCATCTCGATATCGACGCGGGCCTTGTCCGCCGGCGCCACCTTCAGCTTGCCGTCGGCCACGCTGACGATGCCGGGGAACATGAGGTGCTCGTTGGTGTATTCGTGGTTCACCACCAGCAGGCCATGCTCGGGCGAGCCATAGAGCGGGATGAAGCCGACATAGTCGTTATTGTAGCCGAACTGCCGGCGCTGGGCGTCGGCGCTCTGGTTCTTCGGGTCGAAGGCAGGCGAATCGGCAAAGAGCGGATCGCCCCAGCGCAGCAGCACCTCGGCGTCATAGCCTTCGGCGACATGGTGGGTCTCGTCGACGCCCGCCTCGACTTCGATAAAGCTGAAGGCCGAGCCATTGGCGGCAGCGGTGCCGTCGCTGGCAGCTTGCGCCTTCTCTGCCGACATCAGCGCGGCGGGTCCGACGGTGGCGGCAATGGCGGAAACCGCGAGCGCCCCCTTCAAGAGCCCGCGGCGGGAGAAGCGGATCGAAATCAGCTCACCCATGGTCGGGTTGAGCGTCGGGTTGCTGCCCGCGCCGTCGGCCTCTTCGAGCAGGCTGGTGCGGAATGGCGATTCGTGTACGGGATCGAGGGGGTTGTCGGTCATGGGGGGCTCCGGCAATCTGTCCCGCTCCGGGTTGGAAGCGTTCCAGACAGCTAGTGCCGCTGCGTCACATCCCGATGACGCAGGGCGCCAGAAGGCATCATTCTGTCATATGACAGCCCGGCGACCTACTCTTCTACCCGCAGCCAGCCTGACGGCGCGAGGCGCTCCTGCGGTAGGAAGCGGCGCTTGTAGTTCATCTTGTCCGAGCCTTCGACCCAGTAGCCGAGATAGACATAGGGCAGGCCCATGGCTTTCGCCTTCACGATATGGTCGAGGATCATGTAGGTGCCGAGCGAGCGGCCGGCCTGATCAGGATCGTAGAACGAATAGACCATGGACAGGCCATCGGCGAGAACGTCGGTCAGTGCCACGCCGTAGAGCGGCCCCTGTCCCCGCCCGCTGACCGCCGATGCCGGCCCGTGGCGGCGATATTCGATCAGCCGGGTGCGGACATGGCTGTCCTCAACCATCATGGCGTAGTCGAGCACGGTCATGTCGGCCATGCCGCCATCGGAGTGCCGGCTGTCGAGATAGAGGCGGAAAAGGGAATATTGCTCAGCGGTGGGGATCGCGGCGCGAATGTCGCCGATGAGATCTGCATTGGCCTGGCGGACACGGCGGAAGCCCCGGGTCTCGCGGAAATCGTCGACGCATACCCGCACCGAGACACAGGCGCGGCACTGTTCGCAGGCGGGTCGATAGGCGATGGACTGGCTGCGTCGGAAACCGCCATGGGTCAGCACGTCATTGAGCTGGGTGGCGCGCTCGCCAACCAGATGCGTAAACACCTTCCGCTCCGAGCGACCCGCCAGATAGGGGCAGGGCGAGGGGGCGGTCAGGTAGAATTGCGGTGTGTCGCGCGAATGTTCGGTCACGGCATGTTCACGTTGCGAATGGCTGAGGATCGCGCGCCCCGGCCGCGGCGTCAAAGCCTTCGTTGATGCGGGCCATTACGATCCGCAACGGCTGCGGGATCAGCGATAGCCGCGCAGTTCGCCCGCCCGCTCATCATTGTTGGTCACGACCGTGCCGATGACGAAGTCATGCGCAAGGCGCTTGCGTCGGTTGAGCAGGCCGATGACGATGATGAAAGGGGTGAAGACGCTCACTGACACCCAGAACAGCACGAGGCTGACCACTGCCAGCATGGGCGTCATCGGCGCGCCGTGCCACACCCGCATCTCGATCCCCATAGCGCGCATGCCAAGCGTGGCCGAGCGCGGTCCGCCGAGGGTGAGCCCGACATAGACCAGCGCCCATACCACATAGCCGGGCCCCAGCAGGCTGAACAGGAACCAGCCGAGCCCGAAGGTGAGGAAGCCGAAGATGAAAATCAGCAGGGCCGCCATGCCGACGGGCACGCAGATGATTACGGTGTCGATGAGGAACGCCATGAACCGGCGGGAGAGCACGCCGCGAAAATATTCCGGCTCGACGAGCGGATCGAAGGCATAGGGCCTCTCCTCCTCGCCATTGCGTGTATCGAACATGCCGGTCTCCTCCTGCCCCGTCAGGTGGGGGCGCCCTCCGGCGTGGGCAAGGGTGCGCCCGCCCCGGCCACCCGCCGAAACGGACGCCCTCGCTCAAATCATGCTAGCCGGCGGACTGCCAGTCGACCCGCACCACATCCATGCCGTTCTCGATCAGCGCGTGGTAGACCGTGTCGGCATGGGCGCGGTCGCGGGTCTCCACCGTCACGTCGAGCCGGGCGCCCTTCGCGTGCACGTCGAGGAAATGGCGCTTGTGCTCCACTTCAAGGATGTTCGCACCAAGCCCGCCAAGCAGGCTGGCGATGATGCCGAGTTCGCCGGGACGGTCGAGCATGGAGAAGCGGAAGGAGACGATCCGCTCCTCGCGCTCCAGCTCGCGCATCATGATCGAGGCGACGATGCGCGGATCGATGTTGCCGCCCGACACCACCAAGCCAACCTTTCGGCCGCGGTAGCGGTCCGGGTCGGCGAGCAGCGCCGCGAGGCCAGCGGCGCCAGCGCCCTCGGCCAGCGTCTTCTGCTGGGTGAGGAACAGGTTCACCGCCCGCTCGATGGTCGGCTCGCCGACCAGCACCACGTCGGACACCAGCGCCGAAACCAGTTCGCGCGTCAGCGTTCCCGCCTGCTTCACCGCGATGCCCTCCGCCAGCGTCGCGCCCTCGCAGGGCAGGGACTGCTGGTGCAGCGCGTTCCACATGGAAGGGTAGAGCCGCGTCTCGACGCCGACGATCTCGATGTTCGGCCGCATGTCACGCGCCGCCACCGCCATGCCGGAGATCATGCCGCCGCCGCCGACGGGCACCAGAAGGGCGTCGAGGTCCGGCGCGTCCTCCAGCATCTCGGAGGCGATGGAGCCCTGGCCGGCGATGACATGGCGGTCGTCATAGGGATGGACCCAGACGAGATGTTCGGAATGGGCGATGCGGTCGGCCTCTTCCGAAGCGTCGCCGACCGAATCGCCATGCAGCACCACCCGAGCGCCATGCGCCTCGGTGGCGGCGACCTTCACGATCGGCGTGAACTTCGGCATCACGATGGTCGCGCGAATACCGAGCCGCGCGGCGTGATAGGCCACGGCCTGCGCGTGATTGCCGGCCGACATGGCGACGACGCCAGCGGCGCGCTCCTGGGCGGAGAGGCTGGCAAGCTTGTTCAGCGCGCCGCGCTCCTTGAAGCTGGCGGTGACCTGGAGATTCTCATATTTCACATAGACATGAGCGCCCGTAATCGCCGAGAGGCGCGGCGCCGGCAGGGTGGGCGTGCGCAGCACCGCGCCATCCAGCACCTTGCGTGCGGCGGCGACATCGGCGGGGGTTACGGGCAAGGTCATCGAACCACTCAGAATTCTCGCGGCGAAAGTGCCGCACGCTGAAAAAGGCCTCCCGGCCTCAGGACTAGAACGGCCGCCAGGAGCGAATAGATCACCGCATCGCGATAGCCGATATCGAAGGCCGACGACCACACGATTTCGACGCAAGCAACGAGGGCAGCACCAAGCAAGGCGCCCGGTACTGAGCCAATGCCGCCAATAATAGCCGAAATCAAGGCTTTGAGCGTCATCGACATGCCGTCACCGGGCGTTATCGTCCCATAGGCTACCACCATGGCCACTCCCGCAAGCCCGGCGCAGCCTCCCGCAAGCGCGAAAGTAGCGCCGACAAGCTGTGGAACGCGCACACCTGTGAGCGCCGCCATCAGCGGATCGTCGGCATAGGCGCGCCAGCTGCGACCATATCCGGTAAAGCGGACGAGCCCGAGCAACAGCGAAATGCCTGTCAGGGTGAGGCCGGCGGCGAGGAATTGCGCCGGCGTCGCGGTGGCAACGAAGCCGTCCTGCCCGGCGATGAAAACCGGCCGGTTGATGAGGGCGGGCAGCCAATTTTCACGAAAAGGCGAGGTGAGGCGGAAGATCTCTGCCAGCACGATGGCGACGGCCAGCGTGGCGATAAGCACCGGCTGGGGCGAGCGGGCACGGGTAAGAATGGGCATGACCACCGTGCGACCGATGACCCAGCTCAGCAGTGCCGCCCCACTCATGCCCGCCACAAGGGCCATCGCCAGCCCGGCCGGCCCGAGCCGCCCCGCCGCGCTGGCGAGGCTGACCGCCACGAGCATGTAGATGCCCCCGGCCACGGCGACCTCCCCGAAGGCGAGGTTGATCCGGCCATAAAGGCCGTGGACCAGGGCAAAGCCGGTGGCGATGAGACCGTAGACTCCCATCAGGACAAGGCCGCCGAGTGCCTGCTGGAGCCAGTAGGCGCCGCGCGGGCTCAGGCGAAGGATCGGTGCGCCGCGCGCTTGGCTCCGCGCGTCCTCCAGCCACCAGCGCTTGAGGATGAAGAGCTTCACCTCGCCCAGCGGCGCGCCATCCTGGATCAGCGCGACAAGATTGAAACGGCCGGCACCCGTCTGGGCCGCGAACCGGCAGATCAGTTCATGCGGCCCGCCGCCAAGGGAGGAGCGGACGCGGTAGCGATAGCGCAATGCCGTGGGGTCGTTCGGCACGGGCACCAGCTGGGTCTCGACGATCTCCACTGCCTCATCATGGAGGGCGGGGGCCGCCGCCCGGCACAGGCGGGCCTGGTCGGCGTCGATCATCGAGCCGCAACCGGACAGTTGCAGGCCGAAGCCGATCAGGGCGAGACGCAGCAGGAGTTGAGCGCCGCGCGTGCCGTTGCCCATGGCGCGGCGCGCGGGGCTAGGCGTCGCGGGCGAGCTTTTCCGCCACGCGCGGGGCGAAATAGGTGAGGATGCCGTCGGCACCCGCGCGCTTGAAGGCCATGAGGCTTTCCATCATCGCCTTGTCGCCATCGAGCCAGCCATTGCGGGCGGCAGCCTCGATCATCGCGTACTCACCCGACACCTGATAGGCGAAGGTCGGCAGGCCAAAGGTTTCCTTGAGGCGATAGACGATATCGAGATAGGGCAGGCCGGGCTTCACCATCAGCATGTCCGCGCCTTCCTCAATGTCCAGCGCCGCCTCGCGCAGCGCCTCCATGCCGTTGGCGGGGTCCATCTGATAGGTGCGCTTGTCGCCCTTGAGGCAGCCGGTGGAGCCCACCGCGTCGCGAAACGGTCCATAGAAGGCGGACGCATATTTGGCGCTGTAGGCGAGGATCTGGGCGTCCAGATGCCCTCCCGCGTCCAGGGCCCGGCGAATCGCCCCAACGCGGCCGTCCATCATGTCGGAGGGAGCAATGACGTCGGCGCCCGCATCCGCCTGGACGAGTGCCTGCTCAACCAGCACGGCCACCGTCTCGTCATTGAGGATACGGCCGTCGCCGTCGAGCAGCCCGTCATGGCCGTGGCTGGTATAGGGGTCGAGCGCCACGTCGGTGATGAGGCCGATCTCCGGCACCGAGTCCTTGATAGCCCGCAGCGTGCGGCAGACGAGATTACCGGCGTTCAGCGCCTCGCGCCCATCGGCCGAGCGCAGGGCCGGATCGGTGTAAGGGAAAAGCGCCAGCGCCGGAATGCCGAGTCGCGCCGCCCGCTCCGCCTCGCGCACCGCCTCGTCGACGGTGAGCCGATCGACACCCGGCATGGAGCTGATCGCCGTGCGCTCGCCATGGCCGTCCTTGACGAAGATCGGCCAGATCAGGTCGGCAACGGTGAGCGTGTTTTCACGCAGCAGCTGGCGCGCCCATTCGGACTTGCGGTTCCGCCGGGGGCGCTGCACCAGATCGAGCTTCGACGACGCATCAGGCCGGCCGGAAGGCTCGGGATGGACAGGGCGCGGACGGGCGAAGGGAATGGTCATGGACACGCTCGCAAAGACACTCGCCAGGAGGGCGGGATCCCGCCGCGTCGCCTCCGGCGCGGCACTTTCGAATGGTTATAGCTCCATACGACGCCGCGCGCGACCTCTTCACCCGGTTGATTGCGTATGCGCCCGACCCCACGCGGCAGGGCATGTTGACGCGGGCGGCTGGTGCGAGCCTGTCCGTTCCCTGCCTCCCAGTCAGGCGCTCGGGCTTTGCGCGAGGCGAAGAACGGCTTAAGTGGCAGGATAGGACAGAGACGAGGCGGGATCGACGTGATGGCAGACATCGGCATCAGCTTCGAAGAGCGCGATGCCGTCGGCATCGTGACACTCGACCGGCCCCGGGCCCTTAACGCCCTTGACCATCCGATGGTCCTGGCAATGGACGCCCGATTGCGTGCCTGGATCGCCGATCCCCGCATTGTGCATGTGGTGCTGCGCTCGGCCCATCCGCGCGCCTTCTGCGTGGGCGGCGATGTACGCGCCATGGCCGAGCTTGGGCGCAGTGGCCGCACGCAGGAGGCCCGGCAATACTGGCGCGATGAATACGCGCTAGACTATCTCATCGCGCGTTA
Source organism: Ancylobacter vacuolatus (assembly GCF_030813595.1). Taxonomy (GTDB): domain Bacteria; phylum Pseudomonadota; class Alphaproteobacteria; order Rhizobiales; family Xanthobacteraceae; genus Ancylobacter; species Ancylobacter vacuolatus. The sequence continues at coordinate 315,403 of NZ_JAUSUH010000001.1, forward strand.
CCCCAAGCCGTTTGTCTCACTGGTCGACGGTCTGTGCTTCGGCGGCGGATTCGGCCTCACCGGCCATGGCCGCTTCCGCGTGGCCGGGGAAAATCTCGGCTTCGCCATGCCGGAGGTCGCCATCGGCCTGTTCCCCGATGTCGGCGGCACATTCGTGCTGCCGCGCCTTCCCGGCTGGAGCGGCACCTGGCTCGCCATGACAGGCGCGCGCATCGGCATGGCGGATGCGCTCGCGCTCGGCCTCTACACCCATCATGTTCCGACCGCGCGCTGGCCGGAGCTCCAGGAAGCGCTGGCGGCGGGCGAGGCGGTGGAGGCGCTCCTCGCACGCATGGCTATCCGTCCACCGGCGCCCGAGCTTGCAAGCCTCTACCCGCACATCGACCGCATCTTCGCCGGCGGCTCGGTGGCGGCGATTCTCATCGCGCTGGAGAAGGTGGGGGAAGGCGAGGGTGACGTCGCCGCCTTCGCCCGGCTGCAGCTGGAGACGATCCGCCGCGCCTCGCCTACAAGCGTGCACATCGCCTTCCAGCAGATGCAGCGCGGCCCGACTCTCGATCTGGCGGGCTGCCTGGCGCTGGAATTCCGCCTGGTGACGCGCCTGCTCGACCAGCCCGACTTTTTCGAAGGCGTGCGTGCGCTGCTGGTGGACAAGGACCAGAAGCCGGCATGGTGCCCGGCGCGGCTGGAGGAGGTCGATCCCGCCGCCATCGCCGCCCTGTTCGATGCGCCGCTTGACGACGAATTGCTGCTTGCCTGACCGCGTTTTGGAGTATGCAGGCGCCATGAGTTCTCCCTACGATCCCATAGACGCCACCCTTGGCCCCGCTGGGGCGCGCATGCCGCTGTGGCAATCGCGCGTGATCCTCTATCTGCGCTGCCTCGCCGGCTTCCTGATGGTGAAGACGGTCTATAGCTGGACCCTCGTCTGCGGTGTCTGGGACGGGGACACCAGCCGGTTCGAGATGCTCTCCCTCGCCGCCCAGTCGGCGGTCATTTGGGCCGCCATCATGAATCCCGTGGCCGCTGTCGGCCTCTGGCTCGGTGCGTCGTGGGGCGTCGTGCTCTGGCTGGTGACGGCGATGGTTCAGATCCTCATCAACGCCTCGGCGCCGGAGGGCGTCGGCCGGCTGATGATCGTCGCGGCCATTGAGACGGTGCTGGTCGCCGCCTACGCCTTCCTCACCTACAAGGCCGCGCGCGAAAGCGAGCGCTGAGCCTTCATCTTTCGTTAACCCGTTGCAGTGACGAAGGATTCAGCCTGTCGCTTAAACCGATCTTAGCCCCGCTGGCGTGAGAGTCGCCGCCTCATGAGAGGGAGCCAATCCCCACTTTCTGAGACCGGGGTACGAACCATGCGCGCAGCTCAGGCGACCAATGTCATCAGCATCACCGGTGCCGAGGACGAGCGGCGGGAGTCGATCCGCCCACTCTACCGGGAGGCTGTCACGCTGGTGGAACGGCTGCACCGGCGGCTGCTGGATGTGGTGAAAGATGAACTCGACAGGCGCGCGCGCGAGGATATCAACGCGGTGCAGGCGCTGCTGCTGTTCAATATTGGTGATGCCGAGCTGACCGCCGCCGAACTGCGCACGCGCGGCTACTATCTCGGAGCCAACGTTTCCTACAATCTCAAGAAGCTGGTCGAGACCGGCTTTCTCGACCACCGCCGCTCGCGGGTCGATCGGCGTTCGGTGCGGATCCGGCTGACCAAAAAAGGCGAGGAGGTCCGCGACATTGTGGAAGGCCTCCACGCCAAGCATCTCGCCACCATCGAGCAGATCGGCGGCATCGGCCCGCAGGACTTCCAGCAGCTCAACAAGGCGTTGACCCGGCTCGAGCGGTTCTGGACCGACCAGATTCTCTATCGCCTCTGATCGGCCCGCCGTTCCGGCTAGCGCTGAAGAAAGCCTTCCAACGTATTGGCGACATTGACCCCGATCGCCTCGACCGCATAGCCACCCTCCATCACGAAGAGGGTCGGGCGGCTGAGGGCGGCGATGCGGGCGCCGATCTTGAGATAATCCGGGCTGTCGAGCTGGAACTGCGAGATCGGGTCGTCCTTGTAGGTATCGACGCCGAGCGACACGACCACTACATCCGCCCCGAACGCGTCGATCCGCGCGCAGGCCGCATCCAGTGCCGTGCTCCAGCCGCTATAATCCGTGCCCCAGCGCAGCGGGAAATTGGCGTTGAAGCCCTCGCCGGCACCGCTGCCGATCTCGTCGGCATAGCCAAGGAAATAGGGGAATTCCTGCAGTGGATCCGCGTGGATGTTGCACACCAGCACGTCGGGACGGTCATAGAAGATCGCCTGCGTGCCGTTGCCGTGATGGTAGTCGACATCGAGAATGGCCACCCGCGCCGCGCCACGGTCGCGGAAGCTCTGCGCCGCCACGGCGGCATTGTTGATGAAGCAGTAACCGCCCATCGTCCCGGCATGGGCGTGGTGGCCGGGCGGCCGGCACAGGGCGAAAGCGGACTTTTCGCCACCGGCGACGAGGTCGACCCCGGTCAGGGCGATATCGGCGGCGGCCTGCACCGCATCCCAGGTACCCGCCACCATGCAGCAGCCGGCATCGAAGGAGAAATGGCCGAGCTTGCCGTCAATGGTCTCGGGCTCGATGTCGGTGCGCATCCCGGGTGCGCGCCAGAAGCTGGGCAGGGCCGGGAAGTCGCGCCCGTCCGCCGTCCAGAGCGACCAGGCATTGGTGAGAAAGCGGACATAGGCAGCGTCGTGGACCTTGAGCAGCGGTTCGAGGCCATGGGCGGCCGGCTCGATCAGGGTGCCGAAGGGCCGCTCGCCGATGGCGTTCAGAATCATCGCGACCCGCTCGGGCTTCTCGAAGGCCGGCACGACCTGCCCGTTCATCAGTTCGACATGGCCGGAATGGCCGAGATGGCGCGGCGAGTGAATGATCTTCATGACAGGGCCCGGATTCGCGACAGGTGAGGGCGCGACGATACGCGCCACGGCCGCGCCCTGTCATCAGTCTCCTGCGCCGGTGTCGCGCCCTTCCGTTGCGGCTGCCGCCTTGATGCAAGGCACCCCTGCAGGCGGCATGCTTTGAAAGCCCCGGGTGCTGTGCTAAGCGACCCGCCTCGATTTCGCGGTCGGCACGCCGCCGGCCGGGAGGCATCGCCACCGCCCAGGGAGGCCGGTCTATGTCGTCCGAAGCTCAAGCTTCTAGCCACAACTTCATCAACCGTTTCTTCTCGGCGCCGCTGGCCGAGACCGATCCGGAGCTCGCGGGCGCCATCTCCGCCGAGCTCGGCCGCCAGCGCGACGAGATCGAGCTCATCGCGTCGGAGAACATCGTCTCGCGCGCCGTGCTGGAGGCGCAGGGCTCGGTGCTCACCAACAAATACGCCGAGGGCTATCCGGGGCGCCGCTATTATGGCGGCTGCCAGTATGTCGACGTGGCTGAGCAGCTCGCCATCGATCGCGCCAAGAAGCTGTTCGGCGCCGGCTTCGCCAATGTGCAGCCCCATTCCGGCGCGCAGGCCAACACGGCCGTGTTCTTCGCCCTCATGCAGCCCGGCGACACCTTCCTTGGCCTGAACCTCGCCGCCGGCGGCCATCTGACCCACGGCGCCCCGGTCAGCCTGTCGGGCAAGTGGTTCAAGCCGGTGCCCTATAATGTGCGCCGCGACGACCAGCGCATTGACTATGAAGAGGTCGCCAAGCTCGCCGACGAGCACAAGCCGAAGGTCATCATCGCCGGTGGCTCGGCCTATCCGCGCCATATCGACTTCGCGAAGATGCGCGCCATCGCCGATTCGGTCGGCGCCTATCTCATGGTCGACATGGCCCATTTCGCCGGCCTGGTGGCGGGCGGCGCACACCCCAACCCAGTGCCGCACGCCCACGTGACCACCACGACCACGCACAAGACCCTGCGCGGCCCGCGCGGCGGCATGATCCTGACCAATGACGAGGACCTGGCGAAGAAGTTCAACTCCGCCATCTTCCCCGGCACGCAGGGCGGCCCGCTGATGCACGTGATCGCGGCGAAGGCGGTGGCCTTTGGCGAGGCGCTGCAGCCCGAGTTCAAGCTCTACGCGAAGAACGTGGTCGAGAACGCCAAGGCGCTGGCCGAAAACCTCAAGGGCCACGGCTTCGAGATCGTCTCCGGCGGCACAGACACGCATCTGGTGCTGGTCGACCTTCGCCCGAAGAAGCTCACCGGCAAGGTGTCGGAAGCGGCACTGGGCCGCGCTCACATCACCTGCAACAAGAACGGCATTCCCTTCGACCCGGAAAAGCCGATGGTGACATCGGGCGTGCGCCTCGGCACCCCGGCCGGCACCTCGCGCGGATTCGGCGTAGCCGAATTCAAGCAGGTGGGCGACATGATCGCGGAAGTGCTCGACGTGCTCTCGCAGAAGGGCGCCGACGAGGATAGCCTCGTGGAAGGCGCGGTGCGGGGCAAGGTCGCCGATCTGCTCGCCCGCTACCCCATCTATAGCTGAGGCCGAACGATGCGCTGTCCTTACTGCGGAAGCCTCGACACCCAGGTCAAGGATTCCCGTCCGACCGAGGACAGCGCCGCCATCCGCCGCCGCCGCATCTGTCCGGATTGCGGCGGCCGGTTCACCACCTTCGAGCGGGTGCAGCTGCGCGAGCTGACCGTGCTGAAGCGCTCCGGCCGGCGTGTGCCGTTCGACCGCGACAAGCTCGCCCGCTCGATCGAGGTGGCGCTGAGGAAGCGCCCCGTCGACCCAGAACGGGTCGAGCGGCTTGTGTCCGGTCTGGTTCGCCGCCTGGAGAGCATGGGCGAGAGCGAGATCACCTCCGAGATGATCGGCGAGCGGGTGATGGAGAGCCTCAAGCAGCTCGACGACGTCGCTTACGTCCGCTTCGCTTCCGTCTACCGCAATTTCCGCGAAGCCAAGGATTTCGAGACCCTGCTCGGGGAGCTCGGTCCACGGCTCGTCGAGGAAGAAGCGACGGACGAACCGGCCGCTCGCCGCCTCCGTGAGCCGGGACTCGACGACTGATGCCCTGCGTTCGAGTCCACTTCGCCACGTCATGACCGGAACCACGTCTGACGCCTCCCTGATGGCGGCGGCGCTGAGCATCGGCCGGCGCGAGCGCGGCCACACCTGGCCGAATCCCGCCGTCGGCGCGCTGGTCGTGCGCGAAGGACCGCGTGGGCCGCGTGTGCTGGGCCGGGGCTGGACGTCGCTTGGGGGACGCCCCCACGCCGAGCCGCAGGCGTTGGCCCAGGCCGGGGAGGGGGCACGGGGCGCCACGCTCTATGTGACGCTGGAGCCCTGCTCGCATCATGGCGGCACGCCGCCCTGCGTCAACGCGATACGGGCTGCGGGCATCGCCCGTGTGGTTGCTGCCGTTCAGGACCCCGATTTCCGTGTCGCCGGCCGGGGCTTCGCCATTCTGCGCGAGGCTGGAATCGCGGTCGAAGTTGGCACCGGCGCGGCGCAGGCTCTGGTTGACCATGCCGGGCACATTCGCCGCGTCACCGAGGGGCGCCCCCATATCATGCTCAAGGTGGCCGTCTCCGCCGACGGCAAGGTTGGGCTGGCGGGGCGCCGTCCGGTGGCGATCACTGGCCCGGCAACGCGCGACCGGGTTCACATGCTGCGCGCCACCCATGACGCGGTGCTCACCGGCATCGGAACGGTGATCGCCGACGACCCGCTGCTCACCTGCCGCCTGCCGGGAATGTCGCATCGCTCGCCTCTGCGCATCGTGCTCGATGCGGATCTGCGCCTGCCGCCGACCAGCGCGCTCGCCCGCAGCCTTGATGTCGCTCCGCTGTGGATCGTCGCCGCCGAGGACGCGCCGGCGGCGCCCGAAGCGACATTGGGGGGCATGGGTATCGAGGTGATGCGCGTGCGCCGCCGCCCCGATGGCTGCCTCGATCTCAACGACACGCTTAAGCTGCTGGCCCTGCGCGGCCTGACGCGCGTCATGGTGGAAGCCGGTCCGCGCCTCGCCTCATCATTCGTCGATGCGGGGCTGGTCGACGAGGTGAACCTGTTCGAGGCACCGCTGGCGCTGGGAAGCGGCGCACTTGATGCGCTGGAGGGACTGCCGCTTTCCGCCCTGAGCGACTATCTCTGCGTGGTGGAAGAGGAACAGTATGGCGCGGACCATCTGCGCATCATGAGGCGTCGCTAGAATGTTCACCGGCATCGTTACCGACATAGGCACCCTGCGCGCGGTCGAACCCCGCCACGATGTGCGGCGGCTGACCATCGCCACGCGTTACGACACGTCCGGCATCGAACTCGGCGCCTCCATTGCCTGCTCGGGCGTGTGCCTCACCGTCGTTGCGCTTCAGCCTGACGCCTTCGATGTCGAGGCGGCGCCGGAAACGCTGGCTGTCACCACGGCGGGAGACTGGACCGCCGGGCAGCGGCTTAACCTCGAACGCGCGCTGAAGATCGGTGACGAACTCGGCGGCCACATCGTCCAGGGCCATGTCGACGGCGTCGCGCAGGTGCTGGCACGCGAGGATCTGGGGGAGACGACGCGCTTCACCTTCGACGCACCGGCCGCGCTGGCGCCCTTCATCGCCATGAAGGGCTCGGTGACGCTCGACGGCACGTCGCTGACGGTTAACGAGGTCGACGGCACCCGCTTCTCCTGTCTGCTCATCCCGCACACCCTTGCCAACACCACCTGGGACGCGGTGAGGGCGGGAGGGCGTGTCAATATCGAAGTCGACATGATGGCCCGTTACGCCGCGCGGCTTGCGGAGTTCCGTTGACGCCTGTACGTCGTCGGCTCTGTCAGTTCATGAGGTAACACCATGGCGAGCCCCCGCCCGCCGCGCGCATCTGATGCCGCCGATACCATGCCGCTTGCCGGCGAACGGGTTCTCGTCGTCGAAGCGCGCTTCTACGACGACATCGCCGACGAGCTTCTGGCCGGCGCGCTTGGCGCCATCAAGGCTGCCGGGGCGCATGCGGAGGTCATCTCCATGCCCGGGGCCCTGGAAATTCCGGTCGCCGCCGCCATCGCTCTCGACGCCGCGGCCGCTTCCGGCAAACCCTATGACGCCGTTGTGGCGCTTGGCTGCGTCGTGCGCGGCGAGACCTACCATTTCGAGGTCGTCGCCGGCGAATCGTCGCGCGCGCTGATGGACCTGGCGGTTGCCCGCAAGGTGCCGCTCGGCAATGGCATCCTCACCGTCGAGACCGACGAGCAGGCCTGGGTCCGGGCCCGGGTTTCGGAAGGCAACAAGGGCGCCGGCGCGGCCGAGGCGGCACTGGCGCTGCTTCGCCTCAAACGCCTGGTCGGGTGAGCACCATGGCCACCGACGACAAACCGACCATCAAGACCGCCGGCCACAAGCCGGTGCGCAAGAGCGCGGCCCGGCTCAACGCCGTCCAGGCGCTGTACCAGATGGACCTTGCGGCGACGCCGCTTTCGGAGATCCTCGCCCAGTTCGAAAGCCACTGGATCGGACAGGAGATCGAAGGCGACGAAATCGCGAGCGCCGACCTCACCCTGTTTCGCGACATTGTCGGCGGCGTGGTGCGCGAGCAGCGGGCCGTCGACACGCTGCTGGACGCCGCGCTGGTCCATGGCTGGCCGCTCAAGCGCATCGAAGCGGTGCTGCGGGCCACCCTACGGGCCGGGACCTATGAACTTTCCGAGCGCCCGGACGTTCCTGCCCGTGTGGTCATCGCTGAATATGTAAATGTTGCCGCGGCCTTCCTCGATCGAGAGGAGACCGGCATGGTGAATGCGGTGCTCGACGGCATTGCGCGGGAGAAGCGGCCGGCCGATTTCACCGGCTAGACGGGAGCAGGCGATGGCGGACGGTTCCAGCGGCGCAAGGCCGTCCGGCGAAGATGCGCTGATCGCCCGGCTGTTCGCGCCAATCGCCACTCATGCCGGGGCGCTGGGCCTTAAGGACGACGCCGCTCTCCTCAGCGTTCCAGCCGGACATGAACTGGTACTGACCAAGGACGCGCTGGTGGCCGGCGTGCATTTCTTCGCCGACGATCCGCCGGAAGCGATCGCCCGCAAGGCGATGCGGGTCAACCTGTCCGATCTTGCCGCCAAGGGCGCCCGCCCGCTGGGCGTGATGCTCGCCTTCGCCATCCCCCCCGACATGGACGCCAGCGCGCTCGATGCGTTCGCCCGCGGCATCGGCGCCGACGCTGCGCTGTACGACGCGCCGCTGCTGGGCGGCGACACGGTGCGAACCCCGGGGCCGTTCACCGTCTCCCTCACCGCCATCGGCGCCGTGCCGACGGGTGAAATGGTCCGCCGCACGGACGCTCGGGCCGGCCAGGCCATCGTGGTCAGCGGCACCATCGGCGATGCGGCCCTCGGCCTTGCCTTGCGGCTGGAGCCGGAGCGACCGGGACTTGCGGCATTGAGCGAGGAGGAGCGCGCCTTTCTTCTCGACCGTTACCTGCTGCCTCGCCCGCGCCTTCCGTTGATCCGCGCGCTGCGGGAACATGCCAGCGCAGCGATGGACGTCTCGGACGGGCTGGTGGGCGATCTCGCCAAGATGCTGGCGGCCTCCGGCATCGGCGGCGAGATCGACGCGGCGCGCGTTCCGCTCAGTCCCGCCGCCCGGCGGGCGGTTGAGGCGGAGCCGGCCCTGCTCGAGGTGGCACTCACCGGCGGCGACGATTACGAAATTCTCGCCGCCGTGCCACATCACGCGCTCAGCCGGTTCCACACTGTGGCGACCACAGCCGGCATTGGCGTGTCCGTGATCGGGCACACGGTGGAGGGGCAGGGCCTCACGGTCCGCGATGGCGAGGGCGCGCCGCTGTCCTTCGCCCAAGGCAGCTTCAGCCATTTCTGACAAGCCCCGCCGAAGGTTGGGTGATTCCACGATTGCCTGTGGCACGCCATCGACCTAGCCTCGCAGCCAGACGCCGGACTATCCGGCGCTGGTTACGGGAACAGCCAAAATGAAAATCGCCAGGATACTGCTCGCGGCCGCCGCTCTCGCCATCGGGGCGGGGGGCGCCCAGGCCGAGATGAAGAAGGTTCGCATCGGCACTGAGGGCGCCTATCCGCCCTTCAATTCGGTCGACTCGGCGGGCAAGCTCGTCGGCTTCGACATCGAGATCGGCGAAGCGCTGTGCGCCAAGATGAAGGCGGAATGCACCTTCGTGGCGCAAGATTGGGATGGCATCATCCCCGCGCTGCTCGCCAAGAAATACGACCTCATCCTCGCCTCGATGTCGATCACCGACGAGCGCAAGGAGAAGGTGTCCTTCACCATTCCGTACTACCTGACGCCGGGCAGCTTCATCGCCCCCAAGGACACCAAGATCACCGACATCGCCCCTGCGGCGCTGAAGGGAAAGACCATCGGCGCGCAGTCCTCGACCACCGGCGCGACCTATCTCGAAGACAAGTACAAGGATGCCGAGATCAAGCTCTACCCGACGCAGGACGAGGCCAATGCCGACCTCGCCGCCGGCCGACTCGATGCCGTGCTGGCCGACAAGTTCGTGCTCTATGAATGGCTGGAGAAGTCCACCGACGGCAAGTGCTGCAAATTCGTCGGGCCGGACCTCAAGGACGTGAACCCCCAGGGCACCGGCATCGCCGTGCGCAAGGAGGACAACGAACTGCGGGAGTCGCTGAACAAGGCGATCAAGGAGATCGTGGCCGACGGCACCTTCGCCAAGATCAACGCCAAGTACTTCCCGTTCCCGATCAACTGACCCCGTGTCGGGTGGCGCGGACTCCCGCCGCCCGACGCTTTCGCCGCCCATTGCCTGTGTTCACCTCGCTGCCCCTTTCGCCTCCTGCAGGTTCATCATGAAGACCGACACTATCGTGCTCGGCGCCGGCATCGTCGGCACCAGCGTCGCCCATCACCTTGCGCAGCGGGGACGCTCCGTCGTTCTGGTCGACCGACGCGGTCCCGGCGAGGAGACCTCCTACGGCAATGCCGGGCTGGTAGAGCGGGCGTCGATCTACCCCGTCGCCTTCCCGCGCAAGATTTCGGCGCTTGTCGAGGTGGCGCTCGGGCGCAACCCGGGCGCGAACTACCATTGGGACGCGCTGCTGCGCCTAGCGCCGTGGATGTTCGCCTATTGGCGCGCTTCCGCGCCGGCCCGCTTGCTCGACTATGCCCGGCATATGGAGAAGCTGCTCGCCTTCACGGTGGACGAGCATGACCGCCTCGCCCGTGCCGCCGGCGCCACCCATTTCTTCCGCGACGGCGGCTGGCTGAAGCTCTACCGCACGGCGGCCGGCCTCGATGTCGAGCGCAGCGAATTCCCGCTGGCCCATTCCTATGGCCTCAGCGCGCGCGAAATCAGCGTCGACGAGGCGCTGGCGATGGAGCCGTCGCTGCGCCCGGTGTTCAACGGCGCGGTCATTTGGTCGGACCCGCATTCGGTGTCGAGCCCGGGCGGAGTGACGCAGGCCTACGCCGCCCATTTCGCCGAACTCGGCGGACAGGTGCGCAAGGGCGACGCCCTCAGCCTCGCCCGGCTTGGCTCCGGCTGGGCGGTGATGACGGACGAGGGCAGCGTCGAGGCGCCGGAAGTGGTGGTCGCTTTGGGCCCTTGGTCGATGGACCTGCTTCGCCCGTTCGGCGTCAAGCTGCCGCTTCAGGTCAAGCGCGGCTACCACATGCATTACCATGCCGAGGGTGGCGCCTCGCTCTCGCGCCCGGTGCTGGACGAGGAGGGGGGCTATGTCATCACGCCGATGGTCGGCGGCATCCGCCTGACCACAGGTGTCGAATTCGCACGCCGCGACGCGCCTAAGACCCCTGTGCAACTCGACAAGACCGAGGTTCTTGCGCGGGGCCTGTTTCCGCTCGGCGCGCGAGCGGAGCCGGAGCCGTGGATGGGAAGCCGTCCGGCGTTTCCGGACATGCTGCCGGTGATCGGGCCGGCGCCAGGGCAGAATGGCATGTGGCTCGCCATCGGCCACCAGCATCTGGGCTTCACGCTCGGGCCGATCACCGGCCGCCTTCTGGCGGAGATGATGAACGGCGAGGTGCCCTGCACCGACCCGGCGCCGTTCTCAGCCGACCGTTTCGGCTGAGCGGCGCGCTACGCCCGGTTCACAGGCCGGGGGTGAACGTGGTGGCGTTGAAGATCTGCCCCATCAGCGAAACCTCCGTGCCGCCGGTCGGCGTCGTCCGGCTGATGAAGTCGAACACCTTGCCATCCTTCAGGCCATAATCGGCGACCCGAGTGACGCGCTTGTCCTTGGGGTCGAAATAGACCGCGATCACCCGCTGATTGGTAATCTCCGGCCGCAGGAACATCACTTTCTTAGCCTTCTGCGAGATATAGTAGAACACTTCGCCGTCGACGGTGGCGACGGTCGAGGGTGTCCCGAGCACCAGCAACACCTGCTCCTGGCTCGATCCGACCGGGATCTGCTCCAGTGCCTCCGGAGCGATGACGTAGCCGCGCTGCTGTTCCTGCACGAAGCCGGTGGGCGAGCGGGGAAGCCCCATGCTGGCCGTCGCCATCGGCATGTCGCCGGAGCAGCCGGTGAGGCCCACCATCGCCACGCCGGCAACCGCCAGCGAGGCCCGGGCGGCGATCCGGGTGCCGGGAGCCTTGTTCCGCGTCGCGCGCGTCGATGCCATCCACTCAACTCCGAAGCTCGTGCCGCCTCCGCCGGAAGGCGTTGCGACCATGGGCAGAAAGCACAGGGCGGGCCCCTGATGCAACCATCGACCACCCTCTCGCCGCGCCATCTCGGCACTGCGACGGACCGCGGGGTTGCCAGCGAAGGCCACCCGCGTTAACCCGCCAGCACGGCCGCATCCGCCGAGGCGGCAGCGGCAACGAGGCAGGAGCCGTCCATGATTCTGCGTTTCTTCCGCCGGAATGACGGAGGCGAGACCATTCAGCGGCTCTATGGCGCGATCGTGGCGCATTCGCGCCAGCCTGTATTTTACACCGATTACGGCGTGCCCGACACCATTGAGGGCCGCTTCGAGATGATCCTCGTCCATGCCTTCCTGCTGTTTCATCGCCTCAAGGTCGAGAGCGAGGAGCGCCGCGGGCTCGGCCAGGGCGTCTTCGACGCCTTCTGCACCGACATGGACGCCAATCTCCGGGAGATGGGGGTTGGCGACCTGACCGTGCCGAAGAAGATGAAGAAGGTGGCCGAGGCCTTCTATGGCCGCATAGGCGCATATGAGGGGCCCCTTGAAGCAGGCGACATCGACGCGCTCTCGGCGGCGGTGCTGCGCAATGTCCACGGCTCAAAGCCGGCATGTGCGCATGAAGCGCGCGCCTTGGCACACTATATGATAGGAGCGGCGGCCGCGCTGCAGGCGGTTCCCTTCGCCAGCCTTGCCACCGGCGATTTCCCGCTGGCCCCGCCGGCCGCCATCGGCTCCACGGAGACAAACCCGTCATGACCGACGCTTCGCCCCTTTCCAAGCCTGTACTCGTCGCCAGCCTGCCGGACGATGGCCTGACCTTGAAGCTCGCGCCCGATGCCGCCGCCCGGGGCGCTTTGGCGAAGGATTTCGGCATTCCCGGCATTCCCTCTTTCACCGCCCTGGTCATTCTGACACCTGGCCGCGGCGCCACGGTCCGTGTCACCGGCCATGTCGATGCCGTCGTTACCCAGACCTGCGTGGTGACGCTGGAGGATTTCGACACCCGGGTGTCCGAGGAGATCGACGTCACCTTCGCCCCCGCCGAAAAGCTGCCGGAGATCCGCCCCGGCGCCGAAATCGACGTTTCCGAGCTCGACCTTCCCGATCCGATCATTGATGGGACCATCGATGCCGGCGCGGTGGCGGCGGAATTCCTCGCCCTCGGCCTCGATCCCTATCCGCGCAAGCCCGATGCGCTCTTCGAAGGCCCGGCTGAGCCGGGACCCGAGGAGGTCTCGCCCTTCGCGGCGCTGGCCAAGCTGCGCGGAAGTGCCGGCGGGGATGCCGATTAGGACGGGGCATAACGGGGAAATGCAACGACGCTATTGTCATGGCGGCTCAACTCGGGCATGCCGTCAGCGCGGCGCCGATGTCGCATCGCCGTCCCCCCGACCAATGAGACCTCGCCGCTAGATGTCCTCGCCCGTTCGAATAGCGCTCGACGTCATGGGCGGCGACCATGGGCCTGACGTGGTCCTGCCCGGCGCCGAGATCGCGCTTACCCGCCATCCAGACATCGCCTTCCTGCTTTATGGCGACTCCGCTCGGATCCAAGAGTTGCTGAAGGGACGCCCGCGTTTGGCGGCGGCGAGCACGGTAGTGCATACCGACGTCGTCGTGCGGATGGACGACAAGCCGAGCCAGGCATTGCGGCAGGGCCGGCGCGTCTCCTCCATGTGGCGCGCCATCGACGCGGTGCGGATGAAGGAGGCCGACTGCGCCGTCTCCGCCGGCAATACCGGCGCGCTGATGGCGATGGCTAAAGTTAACCTCAAGATGATGTCCGGCATCAGCCGTCCTGCGATTGCCTGCCTGTGGCCGACCATGCGCGGCGAGAGCGTGGTGCTCGATGTCGGCGCCTCCATCGGCGCAACGGCGCAGCATCTGGTCGATATGGCCGTCATGGGCGCGGCCATGGCCCGAATCGTCTTCGATATCGAACAGCCGACGGTCGGCTTGCTCAATATCGGCGTCGAGGAGATCAAAGGCGTCGAAGAGGTCAAGGACGCCGCCGCCGCCCTGCGCGTGGCGAAGCATCCGGGTCTGACCTATCACGGCTTTGTCGAGGGCGACGACATCGGTCAGGGCATTGTCGACGTGGTCGTCACAGAAGGCTTTTCCGGCAATATCGCGCTCAAGGCCGCCGAAGGCACCGCCAAGCAGGTTTCGGAGTTCCTGCGGGGAGCTATCAGCCGCAGTTTCATCGCGAAGATCGGCTATCTGCTCGCGCGCGGCGCGTTCCGTGCGCTTCGCGACAAGCTAGATCCACGCAAGTCGAATGGCGGGGTGTTTCTCGGCCTCAACGGCGTCGTGATCAAGAGCCATGGCGGAACCGATGCCGAAGGCTTCGCCTCGGCGGTCGATATCGGCTACGACATGGTTCGCTACCAGCTTCTCTCGCGCATTGAAGCAGGGATGAATGACCGTCCGCAGGTCGGCCGTGCTGCCGCCGCGGATGCCTCCGCCTCTGACGAGCTACAGGTTTCATCGTGAGTGCAATCCGTTCCGTGGTGCGTGGCGTCGGCTCCTACCTGCCGGCCCGCTGTCTGACCAATGCCGACCTCGCGCAGATGGTCGACACTTCCGATGAATGGATCGTCCAGCGTACCGGCATCCGCACGCGGCACATCGCGGCGGAGGGGGAGGTGACGTCCGATCTCGCCATCCACGCCGCGCGGGCCGCATTGGCGGATGCCGGGCTGGTGCCCGATGACATCGACCTGATCGTCCTCGCCACCTCGACGCCCGACAACACGTTTCCGGCGACGGCTGTGAGCGTGCAGGCCGGCCTCGGCATCACCCATGGCGCCGCCTTCGATCTCCAGGCGGTGTGCTCGGGCTTCGTCTTCGCCCTGGCGACGGCGGACAACTTCCTCAAATCGGGCGCCTATCGCCGCTGCCTGGTGATTGGGGCGGAAACCTTCTCGCGTATTCTCGACTGGTCGGACCGCACAACCTGCGTCTTGTTCGGCGACGGCGCCGGAGCGCTGGTGCTGGAAGCGGTGCGCGACGAGGAGGAGGGGCGTGGCGTGCTGACCTCGCATCTGCGTTCCGACGGGCGGCACAAGAACAAGCTCTATGTCGATGGCGGCGTCTCCTCGACCCGCAGCGTCGGCTTTCTGCGCATGGAAGGCCGCGAGGTTTTCCGCCACGCCGTCGGCATGATCACGGATGTGATCGTCGATGCCTTCGAGGCGACGGGGGAGTCGGCCGACACGATCGACTGGTTCGTGCCGCACCAGGCCAACCGCCGCATCATTGACGCCAGTGCCGTTAAGCTCGGTATCGCGCCCGAGAAAGTGGTCATCACCGTCGACAAGCACGGCAACACCTCTGCCGCCTCGATCCCGCTCGCCCTCGCCGCCGCGCACGCCGATGGGCGCATAAAGCGCGGCGACCTAGTGCTCCTGGAGGCCATGGGTGGGGGCTTTACCTGGGCTTCGGCGCTCATACGCTGGTAATCCGCGCCCCGTGCGCGAAGTGCCGTTGACCGGCGACGGCCACGGCGCCTAGTTTGGCGTTCATAAACAACGGTACCGACGGGATAGGGAACACGGCAATGGCAGGTCGCACCATCACGCGCGCCGATCTGTGTGAGGCGGTTTATCAGCGGGTCGGGCTCTCACGCACGGAATCAGCGGCGCTGGTCGAGACGGTTCTCTCCGAGATCGCCGACTGCGTGGCGCGTGGAGAGACGGTGAAGCTCTCTTCCTTCGGCTCCTTCGTCGTGAGGCAGAAGGGCGAGCGCGTCGGCCGCAACCCCAAGACGGGCGAAGAGGTGCCCATCGCCCCGCGTCGGGTCATGGTGTTCAAGCCCTCCAACATCCTCAAGCAGCAGATCAACGGGGCCTCGCCCGAGTCGTGAGCGCGCGACAGGAACAGCCGGGGGGAGAGAAGGGGCCTGACGCCTTCCGCACGATCAGCGAGGTCGCCGAAGACCTCGATCTCCCCCAGCATGTCCTGCGCTTCTGGGAGACCCGATTCCCGCAGATCCGCCCGCTCAAGCGCGGCGGTGGCCGGCGCTACTATCGGCCGGACGATGTGGAACTGCTGCGGGGCATCCGCCACCTGCTCTATGGGGAAGGCTATACGATCCGCGGGGTTCAGCGCATCCTGAAGGAAGAAGGTCCGCGCTACGTGCAGGCCATCTGGCGCGATATCGAAGCGGACGAGCAGGCGATCATCGAGCTGGACCAGCGGGAAGGGCGCGGCACCTATGCGCCGGAGGCGCTGCCGCCGGTTGAAGCCGCTTCTGCGCGACCGCCCGAGGATGCGCCGCCGCGCAGCGTTTCCCCCGCCAGCGGCGCGGCTGGCGGCCCACTGGGTGGCATTCTCAACCTGCTGCCGGGTCGCCAGCGCGAGCCTGCCGAGGAGAACCCGGCCCGGCGGGCACGCCGGCGGCAAGAGAGCGAACCGGATCATCTCGACTTGCCGCTGCTCGCCGATCTTGAGCCGCCAGTGCGGCCCTCACGAACCGAGCCGCCGTCTCGCAGCGAGCCGCCGCCGCTGACGACGGGTGCGCTGCCGCGTTTCGAGCCGCTGCCGCCGGTGCAGGGGGGAGTGCCGGACCTGCGTCCTTCAACGCACCGACCGGCCATTGGCGACGCGCTCCCCACCGATCCTCGCCGGCCGCAGGTGCACGCGCCTGAGCCACCTTCCTCCGAGTTCCAGGCGCCGGAATCGCGCCCACCCGAACCGCGCCCGCCGGAATCTCGGGCGTCGTTTCCGTTCCGCCCGGTCGGACCCGGGCCGGCTTCGCAGCTGCCTGATGATGAAGTGAGTTTCGTGCCGGAGCGGGCACGCGCGACACTGCCGTTGGAGACGCCCTACCAGCCGACGTCCGCACCAAGGCCTGTCTTGACGGCGGCAATTGCGCCGCGCGCGGGCGGGGTACAAACAAACGAGACCCCCGCCCCGACGAGACTGAGCCGCGAGGACGTGCTGCGGCTTCAGGCGGCGATCCACGAATTGCAGGATTGTCAGCGGCTTCTTGACGCCGCGCGGGACCGGGGCGCCTGAACGCACGCCCCGGTCGGCGATCGGTTGTTAGTTCAGTCGACGACCGCGATATCGACCTTTGCCACGCCACGCTTGCGAAAGCCGAGTTCATCGGCAACCGCTGTCGAAACGTCGATGATGCGACCCTTTACAAAGGGCCCACGGTCATTGATCCGCACCACGACAGAACGGCCATTGGCCTTGTTGGTGACGCGAACCCGGGTGTTGAAGGGCAGGCTGCGATGCGCCGCCGTCATGGCCTGCGCACTATGCCTCTCCCCATTGGCGGTACGCCCGCCATAGCCGTAGAAGGACGCCATGCCGGACGCCGCGGGCGTGTTGGTCTTCTTTGAACTTGCAAGGGCAGCATTGCCGCCGGCGATAAAGATGATCCCCGTCGCGAATGCCGCTCCGGCAACCCGTCCCATTCCCCAAGCCGTCAATACCTCAGTCCTTCTCCTGTTGCACGAAGCGCGATGCATGAGAAGGAAATGTGGCGGGGGCATCACGACATTGTGGCTATACCTAGCATCACCGAAGCATGTCGTCGTTTGCATCATAATAAACATCGACAGCATAGTCACGCTCGACTTCGACTTATCCCAGATGAAAGACACACGGCGCAGGTCGCGCGGCGAACGATAGCCTCCAATGTAACGCATTGAATTCAGGTGCCATTCCCAACTTGTGCGGCAGGCGTCGTGCTCATCTGACACCATCCATCGACAGAGCCATCAGCCAAAAGCCCCGATGGATTTGGCTGGGGTCCCGGTGCTATTGAGCGCGACGGGCTGCGGCCATTTGTCGAGGAGCATTGAGAATGGCGACGAACGAAATCCGGGTGCTCAAACCGGTCGAGGACGAGGTCCTCTCCCTCCTGCGAAGCCTCGGCGTGCCGGAATCCAGCTGGCGCAACGGCACGAGGCCCGTTCGCTCGCCGATCAGCGGCGAGGTAGTCGCGGAGCTTCCCGAGGCGGATGCATCGGATGTGTCCCGGGCGGTCGAGCGCTCGGTCGCGGCCTACGAAGCCTGGCGCGCCGTGCCTGCCCCCCGGCGCGGCGAGCTGGTACGCCTGCTAGGCGAAGAGTTGCGCGCCCACAAGGCCGAGCTCGGCCGGCTGGTGACGCTGGAAGCGGGCAAGATCGTCTCGGAGGGCCTCGGCGAGGTCCAGGAGATGATCGATATCTGCGACTTCGCTGTCGGCCTGTCGCGCCAGCTCTATGGTCTCACCATCGCCTCCGAACGCCCCGGTCATCGCATGATGGAAACGTGGCACCCGGTCGGCCCGGTCGCCATCATCACCGCCTTCAATTTTCCGGTCGCCGTGTGGTCCTGGAACGCCGCGCTGGCGCTGGTCTGCGGCAACAGCGTGCTTTGGAAGCCGTCGGAGAAGACGCCGCTGACGGCTCTGGCCGTGCAGGCCCTGTTCGAGCGTGCGGCCCACGCCTTCGGCACCGCGCCGGAAGGCCTCTCCCAATTGCTGATCGGCGGCGCCGAGGTCGGCGCCGCGCTGACCGACGACGCCCGAATTCCAGTCGTCTCGGCGACCGGGTCGACCCGCATGGGCAGGATCGTCGGCGAGCGGGTGGCGCGTCGTTTCGGACGCTCCATCCTGGAACTTGGCGGCAATAATGCCGCCATCGTCTGCCCCTCGGCCGATCTCGACCTCGCTCTGCGCGGCATCGCCTTCGCCGCCATGGGCACGGCGGGACAGCGCTGCACCTCGCTGCGCCGGCTCATCGTGCATGAAAGCGTCTATGACACGCTGGTGCCGCACCTCGCCAAGGCCTATGGCACCGTCAGTATCGGCGACCCGCGCGAGGCCGGTACGCTGATCGGCCCGCTGATCGACAAAGCGGCCTTCGAGGCGATGCAGCACGCGCTTGATGCCGCCCGCGCGGCGGGGGGGCGCGTGCATGGCGGCGAGCGTGTCGCCGTCGGCGGGCATTCGGACGCCTATTATGTCCGCCCGGCACTGGTCGAGCTCGATGCCCAGATCGACATCGTCAAGCACGAGACCTTTGCGCCGATCCTCTATGTGCTGCGCTGCACCGGCCTGCCGGAGGCAATCAAGCTGCATAACGGCGTGCCGCAGGGCCTGTCCTCGTCGATCTTCACCAATGATCTGCGCGAGGCGGAGACCTTCTTGTCGGCGGAGGGCTCGGATTGCGGCATCGCCAACGTCAATATCGGGCCTTCGGGCGCCGAGATTGGTGGAGCGTTCGGCGGCGAGAAGGAAACCGGCGGCGGGCGCGAATCCGGATCGGATGCGTGGAAGGCCTATATGCGGCGGGCCACCAACACCATCAACTATTCCCGGGCACTGCCGCTCGCTCAGGGCGTCTCGTTCGATATCGACTGATCGGGCGACCAGAAACGCACGACCTCGTCGAGGACCGGCCGCGGTCGGTCCTCGTTCACGGCCGACGGCCTCCCAATATGGATGAAGCCGGCGACCCGCTCACCCGCCGTAACGCCGAGCAGCGCGGTCGCCTCGGGATCGCGGCCCGGCCATTTCAGCAGCCATTGGGTGGCAAAGCCCATCGCCGAGGCGGCAATGGTGAGCGCCATGCCCGCCGCGCCGGCCGAGAGAACCTGGTTCCACTCCGGCACCTTCGTAGCAGGGTCGGGCCGGCTGACGAGGACGACCGTGATGGGTGCGCGTAAGAGATACAGCGTCCACATGTCGGCTTTGGCGTGCGGCAAGCCCAGGTTCTGCCGCGCATAGAGCGAATCGAGCCGCTCCCCGAGCGTCCGCCTTGCGTCACCGGCCAGCACGATGAAACGCCAGGGGCAGAGCCTTCCGTGGTCGGGCACGCGCATGGCCAGGCGAAGCATTCGCCGCAGTTCTTCCTCACTCGGACCCGGTTCCACCAGCCCGCGCAGCGGCGAGGAGCGGCGGGCCGCCAACCGCGCCAGCATTGGCGGGCTGGCGGGAAGATCGAGCGGCGCGGCGGGTTCGATAGTGGCGGGCAGGGCGTGCCCGTGCGCGGGGTGGTTCATCGGGACACATCCAGTGGGCGGGTGCTCATCATAGTCCGTTAGATGCGCGCGGACCGTATCCTTCGTCCACAGGGCACGGGCCGGCTTGCATCCGGGCCGGCAAATGGCTAGACAGACGGCGCCTCACGGCGTCGGAGCGTAGCGCAGCCCGGTTAGCGCACTAGTCTGGGGGACTAGGGGTCGGAGGTTCAAATCCTCTCGCTCCGACCATTTTCGCCGGCCCCCCATTATGGCCGGCGGTTCTCTCCGCGAAACACCCATCTCTTTAACACGGTAGAAACCATGACGGTGCCTAATAGGCTCCATGATGGACCCGTGCGAAAGTTCTGCGCAGATGGCCGCCAGCACCGCCGATCAGGCGGCGGCGCCAGGCCGGGGGAATCAGCCCGCGCGTGTGCGCTTCTTGCGCAGCATGCTCGTGCCGGCACTTGCCGGCCTCGCCATTGCGGCGGCAGCTAGCGAGATCAGCGTGCCTCGTTACGAATCGCGGGCCCGGCTGTGGATCGATGGGCGCGATGCGGCTGCGGGGCGTGACGGCGTCAAGGTTCTCTCCTCGCGCGATTTTGCTCGCCAGGTCATCGAGGCCCGCCGATTGGGTGCCCGTCTGGCGGCGCCGGCCGGCGCGGGCGGCGGGGCGCTATCTGGCGCGGCTTTGCACCTCGCCGGATTCAGCCTGTTGCCGGCCCCGGCTCCGGTGTCGCGCGAGACGCTGGCGCTGCGCACGGTGGAGCGGGGCCTCGACGTGCAGCAAGTGGGGGGAGGTCAGGTGGTGATCGACTTTGTCTCGCCCGACCCGCGCCTCTCCGCCGATGTCGCCAACGCCTTCGCCGCGACCTATGTCGAATTGCGCCAGGCACGCGGCCCCCATGCAGCGGAAGCGGATGGCCCAACCGCCGCTCCGGCGCGAATCATCGCGACCGCCGTTCCAGCTGGCACGGCGCGGTGGCCGACGCCGCTGCTCACCAGCCTTGTCGCCGGTCTCGGCACCTTCCTGCTGGTGTTTGGGTTCCAGAGCTGGGCCCGCCGGCGACCGGGGGCCGCAGGGCATGAATTCGGAGCCGTGCCGATGCCGGAGACGACACCGCACCCGCTCCAGCATCTGCCGTGGATTGGCGCGGCGACCGGTGAACCCAAGGATGATGCCGAGATGGCGAGCTCGCTGCGCCTGCTCTCGCGCGAGCGCGAGAATGCCGATCTCTCACGGCTGATCGAACTGCGGGGTGGCGCGGCCCGCTTGGTCACCGTGACCGGCGGCCGTCCTGACGAGTCGATCGCCCGCTGCGCGCTCGCTCTCGGGCGCTCGCTGGCGGGAGCGGCCGAGCGGCGGGTCGTGGTCGTCTGCCTCGATGTTGCCTCCCCGGCGCTCGACGGGCTCACCTCGGATCCGCGCGCGCCGGGCCTGACCGATCTTTTGACCGGCGTGTGCGGCTTCTCCGACGCCATTCATCGGGAAAGCGCCTCCCGCTGCCACGTCATTCCGCCCGGGCGCGGCGCACGCGAAGCGGACGGGCTTGTCGCCGCCGATCGATTGCCGCTGATCCTCACCGCGCTGAAACAGACTTATGATCACGTCATCGTGGCCGCGCCGCCGCTGGGGGGCATGGTCGGCGCCGAGCGCCTCGCTGGGTTGAGCCCCACAACCATCCTCGTCACCCAGCCAGGCGGGCTGGCAACCGATGCGGTTCACGCCTTCGACGCTCTTGCCTCGCTAGGCTTTGGCGAGATCGCCATGATCACCTTCACGCCGGAAACGGCGGAAAAGGCATTTTCCCGCGCTGCCTGAGCGCGCGCAGCATCCGATCCGGTGGAGTCGCAAGGGAGCGAATGGCGATGCCGCCGACGCGCGTTCAGTTCCTCAACGCATTGAGCAGGAACACTGTGCGGCGCGCAACCGGCTCTAGAGAGTGTCGTGCCGCCGGTCGTGCCGCAGCATCCAGCGAATGAGCACTGCCGCCGGGACTATCCAGCCCGCACCAAGGACGACATAGGCCAGGAACTGCCAGAAGGCGGGCAGGGTTGTCACCCGGCCTTGCGCCAGGGCCATCGCCGCCAACGCCCAGCAGAGCACCAGCAACACCATCAGAACCGTGCCGACGAATTTACGCGAACGGGCGGAAAGACCTGGACGGGGGGCGGACATGGGCGGCTCCGGGCTGGACGGACGGGCGCGAGACAATGAGTCTCGTTGCGTACGCGCTTCGGCCTCTATATCGCTCGCCGCGCCCGGGAGGAAGCTGTCCGGCGCAGGTGGCCGGCGGGGCAGGCGGCCGCCATGACAGGGAGCGCCCACTTATGATCCAGGATCACGTCGCCACCACCGTCCCTGCCAACAGCGATATTGCGCGCATCGGCGAGCAGCTGAAAATCGACCGGCTACGGCCTGTGCGGCTCTGGCTCTACGCCGTCGCAGCGCTCGTGGTGCTGATGGTGGTTGTCGGCGGCGCCACTCGGCTGACCGAATCCGGCCTGTCGATCACCGAATGGAAGCCGGTGACGGGCACGCTGCCGCCGCTCAGCGACGCTGCCTGGCAGGCGGAGTTCGATAAGTACCGGCAGATCCCGCAGTATCAGCAGATCAACCGGGGCATGAGCCTTGCGGAGTTCAAATACATCTTCTGGTGGGAGTGGGGCCACCGGCTGCTGGGGCGGGTGATCGGCTTCGCCTTCCTGCTGCCCTTCCTGTTCTTCCTCTGGCGAGGGCTGATCGACCGGCCGCTTGGTTGGAAGCTCACGGGTCTTTTCGTGCTCGGCGGAGCGCAGGGCGCCGTCGGCTGGTGGATGGTCGCCTCCGGGCTGGTGCACCGCGTGGATGTCAGCCAGTACCGGCTGGCGACCCATCTCACGCTGGCCTGCGTCATCCTGGCCGCCACGGTGGCGGTGGCCGTGTCGCTGAAGCCCGCACGGGAGTTGCGGGCGTCGCCCGACTGGCTGCGTGGCTACGCGAAGATCCTGTTCGCCGCCGTGATCGTGCAGATCTTTCTCGGCGGGCTTGTCGCCGGCCTCGACGCTGGCCTGACCTACACGACCTGGCCGCTGATGGATGGCCACCTTGTGCCGCCGATGGAAAATCTCTTGGTGCAGCAACCCGTTTGGCGGAATTTTTTCGAGAATGTGCTCACCGTCCAGTTCAATCACCGCCTGTTCGCCTATGTGCTGTTCGCGCTGGCGGTGGGGCATTGGCTCAGTGCCCGGCGAGTCGGCGGCGCGGTTCGCCGGCGGGCGACGCTCATCCTTGCGCTGGTGATCGCGCAGGCGGTGCTCGGCATCCTGACGCTCATCAACCAGGTGCCAATCGACATCGCGCTGGCGCACCAGTTTGGCGCGACGATCGTGCTCATCGCGGTGACGGTCAATCTCGTAAGGCTGAAGGAAGGCGCCTGACGCCTTCCGGCTGCAGTCCTGACTGCAGAATCGGCTGCAACAGGAACTGCGTCGGCGGCTGCCATCTCAAGCTGCCGATCGGCCGTCCGCGAACTGCAGCGCCGGGCGATCACTGCAGACACGGGCGGCACTGCCGCGTCCCTCGGCTGCGTCGGCGGCCGGCATGCGTGATCCCGGCCGATCCCTTCGGACCGTCCGGGATGAAGTGCACCTGGGGTGAGGCGCCTACTATTCCGCCGCGCGGCGCGGCTTGAGCGGCCGGCGCGCCAGCACGTCGGCGAGGAAGCGGCCGGTATGGCTGCGCTCGGATTTCGCGACGACCTCCGGAGGGCCGGCTGCGACGATCTCGCCGCCGCCATCGCCGCCTTCGGGGCCGAGATCGATCACCCAGTCGGCGGTCTTGATGACTTCGAGATTGTGCTCGATCACCACGACCGTGTTGCCCTGCTCGACCAGCTCGTGGAGGACCTCCAGCAGCTTCGCCACATCGTGGAAATGTAGTCCGGTGGTCGGCTCGTCGAGAATGTAGAGTGTGCGGCCGGTGGCGCGCTTGGAAAGCTCCTTGGAGAGCTTGACCCGCTGCGCCTCGCCGCCCGACAGGGTGTTGGCCTGCTGGCCGACATGGATATAGCCCAGCCCGACCCGGGCCAGTGTCTCCAGCTTGTCGCGCACCGCCGGCACGGCCTTGAAGAACTCAGCCCCCTCATCGACCGTCATGTCGAGCACGTCGGCAATGGACTTGTTCTTGAAGGTGACTTCCAGCGTCTCGCGATTATAGCGCTTGCCCTTGCAGACGTCGCAGGTGACGTAGACGTCCGGCAAAAAGTGCATCTCGATCTTGATGACGCCGTCGCCCTGGCAGGCCTCGCAGCGCCCGCCCTTGACGTTGAACGAGAAACGGCCCGGCCCATAGCCGCGCGCCTTCGCCTCCGGCAGGCCGGAGAACCATTCGCGGATGGGGGTGAAGGCGCCGGTATAGGTCGCCGGATTCGAGCGCGGGGTGCGGCCGATCGGCGACTGGTCGATATCGATCACCTTGTCGAGGTGCTCCAGCCCCTCCAGCCCGTCATGGGCGAGGGGCGGCTCGGAAGCGCCATTGAGCCGGCGGGCCACGGCGCGGTAGAGCGTATCCACCAGCAGGGTCGACTTGCCGCCGCCGGACACGCCAGTCACAGCGGTGAACAGGCCCAGCGGAATTTCAGCGGTGACGTTCTTCAGATTGTTGGCACGGGCATTGACCACGCGCAGCAGCCGCTTGCGGTCTGGCTTGCGACGCTTGGGCACCGGCACAGCCATCTCGCCGGTGAGATATTTGCCGGTGAGCGAATGAGGATTGGCGAGAATCTCCTGCGGCGTGCCCTGGGCGACGATGCGCCCGCCATGCACGCCCGCGCCCGGGCCGACATCGACGACATAGTCGGCGGCCAGGATGGCGTCCTCGTCATGCTCGACGACAATCACTGTGTTGCCAAGGTCGCGCAGCCGCCGCAGCGTGCCGAGCAGGCGTTCATTGTCGCGCTGATGCAGACCGATGGAGGGCTCGTCGAGCACATAGAGAACGCCGGTCAGCCCGGAACCGATCTGCGACGCCAGCCGGATGCGCTGGCTCTCGCCGCCGGACAACGTCCCTGAGGCGCGGGCGAGGGTGAGATAATCGAGCCCGACGTCAAGCAGGAAGGCGAGGCGCTCGCGGATCTCCTTGAGGATGCGCGCCGCGATCTCGTTCTGCTTGTCGGTGAGCTGGCCGGGCAGGGCGGCGAACCACTCCAGCGCATGGCGCACGGAAAGCTCGGCCGCCTCGCCGACGTGACGGCCGGCGATCTTGACCGCCAGAGCCTCGGGCTTCAGCCGGTAGCCATGGCAGGCCGCGCAGGGCACGGCGGAGAAATATTTGCCGATTTCCTCGCGCGCCCAGTCGCTTTCGGTCTCCCGCCAGCGCCGCTCCAGATTGGTGACGATACCCTCGAAGGTCTTCACCGTCTCATAGGCCCGCATGCCGTCATTATAGACGAAGCGGATCGTCTCGGCCTTGGAGCCGTGCAGGATGACGTTCTGCACCTTCTCCGGCAGGTCGGCCCAAGCCGTGGTGAGCTTCACACCATAATGGCGGGCGATCGCCTCCAGTGTCTGGCCGTAATAGGGCGACGTCGACTTGGCCCAGGGCGCGATGGCACCCTGCTTAAGCGTGCGCGATTTGTCCGGCACGATGAGGTTGGGGTCGATCTTGCTCTCATGGCCCAGCCCGTCGCAGGTGGGGCAGGCGCCGAACGGGTTGTTGAAGGAGAACAGGCGCGGCTCGATCTCGGCAATGGTGAAGCCGGAGACCGGGCAGGCGAATTTTTCCGAGAACACGATGCGGCGCGCCTCGCCGCTCTCTTCCTTCTCATCCGCGAACTCGATCACCGCGATGCCGTCGGCGAGGCCCAATGCGGTCTCGAACGAATCCGCCAGCCGGCTGGCGATGTCCGGGCGAAGCACGAGGCGGTCGACCACCACGTCGAGGTCGTGCTTGAATTTCTTGTCGAGCGCCGGCGCGTCGGCGATCTCATGGAATTCACCATCGATCTTGACGCGTTGAAACCCCTTCTTCTGGAACTCGGCCAGTTCCTTGCGGTATTCGCCCTTGCGCCCGCGCACCACGGGGGCAAGCAGAAAGAGGCGGGTCTTGTCGGGGAGCGCCAGCACGCGATCGACCATCTGGCTGACCGTCTGGCTCTCGATCGGCAGGCCGGTGGCGGGCGAGTAGGGCACGCCCACCCGCGCCCAGAGCAGGCGCATATAGTCGTAGATCTCGGTAACCGTGCCGACGGTCGAGCGCGGATTCTTCGAGGTGGTCTTCTGCTCGATGGAGATCGCCGGGGACAGGCCGTCGATCTGGTCGACGTCCGGCTTCTGCATCATCTCCAGAAACTGGCGGGCATAGGCCGAGAGGCTCTCGACATAGCGGCGCTGACCTTCGGCATAGATTGTATCAAAAGCGAGCGACGACTTGCCCGAACCCGACAGGCCAGTGAACACCACCAGGCTGTCGCGCGGGATTTCGAGATCAACATTCTTGAGATTGTGCTCACGCGCGCCGCGGATCGCAATCGTGCGAGCATCGCGGCGCGGGATATCCACGCGGTCCTTCATTCCAACTCTTCTCGCCGGTTCATCTACGGGCAGCTACGCCAACCTAGTCGCGTCCGGGGCGGCGCAATCCCGAGAAGAGGACCGCCCGGCGAGGGATCAGCCCCCGACGCCGTTAAGCACGGCCGAAAGACCTGCCGCCACCACCATCCCGCCGACTACGGCCAAAATGGCACGCCGGATCAACGCCTGACGGGCGTCCTCCGCACGGATGGCAATGGCGCGGGCGCGCGGGCGGCGGGGCATATGGGTCATGATGGGACAGGCTCCCTCTGAGAACACAGGGTAAACATAGTCCGGCTCCGGCACTTCGCAATGTCCGACTCGACGACTTGCTACAGCTTAGTCGTAATGATAGGAACATAACAAGAACGTTCTCATGCGTCGGACCGGTATCGCCGTCAGTCGCAAAATGGTGGACAAAGCAACGGCTCGGCGCGCAAGCGGGGCGCGGTGCCCGGTCGTTTGGTTTAGTATGCGCTCCCTTTCACGAGCGCGCGCATGTCGGGCGTCCGGCAGTTTCGGAGGACAAGATGGCGGGCAGCGTCAATAAAGTGATCCTGATCGGCAATCTCGGCCGCGATCCGGAAGTACGCACGTTCCAGAATGGCGGGCGGGTGTGCAATCTGCGCATCGCCACCTCGGAAACCTGGCGCGACAAGGCCACAGGCGAGCGCAAGGAGCGCACGGAATGGCACAGCGTGGTGATCTTCAACGAGAACCTGCTGCGCGTGGCCGAGCAATATCTGCGCAAGGGCACCAAGGTTTACATCGAAGGCCAGCTTGAGACGCGAAAGGCCAGCGACCAGTCCGGCGGCCCGGAGCGCTATTTCACCGAGGTGGTGCTGCGCCAGTTCCGCGGCGAGCTCACCATTCTCGACAGCCGCAGTGGCGGCGGTTCCGAAGGCGGTGGCGGCGATGACTACAGCGCCGGCGGCGGCAGCGATTTCGGCTCGGGCGGCGGCTATAGTGGCGGTGCGGGCGGCAGCACGGGCGGCGGGCGCTCCTTCGGCGGCGAGCGCAAGCCTGCCCCTGTCAGCGGTGGCGCGGGCGGCGGTGGCGGCAAGTTCGGCGGCGGTTCGGGCGGCGGCGATCTCGACGACGAAATCCCGTTCTGACGTGGGGAGCGGGTCGGGCGAGAGGGGCGCTCGCCCCGCTGCTCGACGCGTCTCCGGCGATACGGATCCACGCCTTCTGCGCCATGGCGACGCTGGCCCTCGGCACGGTCCAGCTCGCCGCGCCTAAGGGCACGCTGCCGCACCGCTCCCTCGGCTGGCTGTGGTCGGGGCTTTTGGCCACAGTGGCGGTCTCATCCTTCTGGATTCACGGGATGCGCTGGTTCGGGCCGTTCGGGCCCATCCATATACTCTCGCTGTTCGTTATCGTGTCCCTTCCGCTGGCGCTACTGCGGGCGCACCGCGGCGACGTGACCCGCCACGCGCGGGCAAGACCAGCCTGTTCTACTGGGGCCTCATCGCCGCCGGGCTGTTCACCTTCTGGCCGGGCCGGATCATGAGCCAGGTGCTGTTCGGCGGTTGCGGCGGGCTGCCGGACCGCGGCTCTAGGGAAACAGCTCTTATTATACCGCACGTGGTGGCCAGCACAGGAAGAAGCGACACGGGTCTGCTCGCATGAATTGCATTACTAATCGAAAGAGGTAACCTGTTCTCTCGGCATGTAGGAGAGGGGCATGGTCACGCAATCACCATCGGAACAAGTGCGTGCAGCAGGGACAGGCTGGGTCGTCCTCCTCTCCTTTTTATTCAGGGTGTTGGCGATATTAGCGGTTGGCGTGCTGATCTGGTGGTTCAGCGCGCCCATCGCTGTGCTCTTGCAGAACACCGCGCGCTTCAAATACGACAAGCTGGAAGTGTCAGTGCAATTGACGGGCGACTCCCGCGAGGTGCTAAACGCCCTTCTCGCCAAGATCATAGAAACCGCTGCACTGAACGACACTCAGAAAATCGAAAAACTCGAAAGTCTCCTCAGCCGTTACGAACGTTTCATTGATGCGACGATCATTTCAGAGAGAACAGGGGGAGTTGTTCGGACGGAATATGACAAGGCGTTCCAGCAGCTATTGGATCGTGATGTTGCCGGCGCCCGGTCCACACTCAACGAGCTCTATGCGCGTTATCCCACCCAATGGAATATCCACGAGCTAAGGCGTACGATTGCAGATCTGCCTGACAAGCCGAACGATGGGCAATTTCAGCAGCTTTATGCCGATATCGCGAAGTATTGTGCGTGGGCAGCCGATCCGAAGCTGATACAAGATATGGACGCTGCGGCTGGCAAGGTTACCGCGCTCAAGCGCACGGGTTGCGGGAGGCCTGTGGTGCCTTAGGCTAAAAACGACGCCCTTATCCCGTCGATGACGAACTGCACGGCCAGTGCCGCCAGCACGATGCCGAGCAGGCGTGACAAGATCACATTGCCGGTGACGCCGAGCGCCTTGTCCATGCGCTCGGCGGCGAGGAAAACGGCGAGGCAACTGCCGATCACCAGCGCGGTGATGAAAAAGAGCAACGCCAGCAATCCTAGATCGCCCCGCGCCTCACCGGCCAGCAGCAGCATGGCGGTGATGGCCCCGGGGCCCGCCATCAAAGGTATGGCGAGCGGGAACACCGCGAGCGTCCGCAGCAGCTTGTCGCGCTGCGCGACTTCCGAGGGGTCGAATTTACGCTCGGTGCGGCGGCCGAACACCATCTCGAACGAGATCGCAAACAGCAGCAGCCCGCCAGCGATGCGAAAGGCGGGCAGGGTGATGCCCAGCGCCGCCAGCAGCGGCGCACCAACGAGCCCGAAAGCCACCAATATCGCCAGGGCGATGGCGGCCGAGCGCAACGCCACCAGCCGCCGCTCGGCGCTCGTCAGGTCCGTGGTTACCGCCAGGAACAGCGGCGCGAGGCCGATCGGATCGATCACCACAAGCATGGTGACGATCGCCGAGAACACATAGTCCAGCACGGCGTGCCCCCTTTGCTGTTCCGTCCGCCGCAGCCGCCGGTCAACCGCCCGCGCACGACGCAGTGTCGGTACGGTACCGCGTTATAAGATCGCCTGCGCGTCGCGCTGCCAAGGGGGCGGCCCCGGCTGCCGGACGCATCTCCCCGCCACGCTTACGCCACGTTCCGGCAATGCTGCGGAAATGCGGCTGTAAGTTTTTGACGTATCAGCGTTTTTAGCGGCGCCGAAAATGCGCCGTTGCTGGCCTTTCGGAGCGGAATCGGCTAAACAGGCAAACATGTTCCGCAACCACGGAAAGACGATTCCTTGTCCGATTCCGATACTTTGACTCCGGAGGGCGGCGGTCCTTCGGACATTCGGCCCGTTTCGATCACCGATGAGCTCTCGCGCAGCTATCTCGATTACGCGATGAGCGTCATCGTTTCGCGCGCGCTTCCCGATGTGCGCGACGGCCTCAAGCCGGTGCATCGGCGCATTCTGTTCTCCATGCGCGAGAACAACTACACGCCCGAGCGGCCCTACAATAAGTCCGCCCGCGTCACCGGCGACACGATGGGCCGGTACCACCCGCACGGCAACCAGGCGATCTATGACGCGCTGGTGCGGTTGGCACAGGATTTCTCGATGCGCCTGCCGCTGATCGACGGTCAGGGCAATTTCGGCTCCGTCGACGGCGATCCCCCGGCGGCCGAGCGCTATACCGAGGTGCGCCTCGCCAAGCCGGCGATGACCCTGCTGGACGACCTCGACAAGGATACGGTCGACTTCCAGGCCAACTATGACGGCCGCGAGCAGGAGCCGACAGTTCTGCCTGCCCGCTACCCCAATCTGCTGGTCAATGGCGCCGGCGGCATCGCCGTCGGCATGGCCACCAATATCCCGCCGCATAATCTCGGCGAGGTGGTGGATGCCTGCGTGGCGCTGATCGACGACCCCTCGCTCGATATCGAGAAGCTGCTCGACTACATTCACGGCCCTGATTTTCCCACCGGCGCGCTCATTCTCGGGCGCAGCGGCATCCGCCAGGCCTATCTCACAGGCCGCGGCTCTATCGTCATGCGCTCACGCGCCACGATCGAGGAAATCCGCAAGGACCGCGACGCCATCATCGTCACCGCCATTCCCTATCAGGTGAACAAGGCGACGATGATCGAGCGGATCGCTGAACTGGTGCGCGAGAAGCGGCTGGAAGGCATCGCCGAGATGCGCGACGAGTCGTCGCGCGAGGGCATGCGCGTCGTGTTCGAGATCAAGCGCGACGCCCAGGCCGACGTCGTGCTGAACAATCTCTACCGCATGACATCGCTGCAGACCTCGTTCGGCGCCAATATGGTGGCGCTCAATGGCGGCAAGCCCGCCTTGATGAACCTGCTGGATCTGCTGACCGCCTTTGTCGCCTTCCGCGAAGATGTCGTGAGCCGGCGCACTAAGTTTCTGCTGCGCAAGGCGCGTGACCGCGCGCATGTGCTGGTGGGTCTCGCGATCGCTGTCGCCAATATTGACGAGATCATCCACACCATCCGCACCTCGCCCGATCCGGCAACCGCCCGTGAGGCGCTGATGACCCGGCACTGGCCGGCCATGGATGTGGCTCCGCTCATCGCGCTGATCGACGATCCGCGCCACCGTCTGGCGGAAGACGGTACCTATCGGCTCTCCGCCGAGCAGGCACGTGCCATTCTCGACCTGCGCCTGCAGCGCCTCACGGCGCTTGGCCGCGACGAGGTGGCGGATGAACTTGACAAGATTGCCGTCGAGATCCGCGAATATCTCGACATTCTTGGCAGCCGCGAGCGGATCCGCACCATCGTCAAGGACGAGTTGCTGGCGGTGAAGGCGGAGTTCGGTACCCCGCGCAAAACCGAGATCATCGAGGCCGAAGGCGACTTCGAGGACGAGGACCTGATCGCGCGCGAGGACATGGTCGTCACTGTGTCCCACGCCGGCTATGTAAAGCGCGTGCCGCTTTCCACCTATCGGGCCCAGCGACGCGGCGGCAAGGGCCGCTCGGCGATGCAGACCAAGGACGAGGATTTCGTCACCCGCATCTTCGTGGCTTCCACCCACGCGCCCGTGCTGTTCTTCTCCTCCAAGGGCCAGGTCTACAAGCTCAAGGTCTGGCGCCTGCCGATGTCTGCCCCGCAATCGCGCGGCAAGGCGCTGGTGAACATCCTGCCGCTGACCGAGGGCGAACGCATCACGTCGATCATGGCACTTCCGGACGAGGAGGCCTGGAGCCGGCTACAGATCATGTTCGCCACCAATTCCGGCACGGTGCGGCGCAACGAGCTGTCCGATTTCACCAATGTGAACCGGAACGGCAAGATTGCGATGAAGCTCGAAGAGGGTGAGTCGATCGCCGGCGTGCAGCTCTGCACTGAGGCCGACGATGTGCTTCTGACCAGCGCGCATGGCCAGTGTATTCGCTTTCCCGTCACTGAGGTCCGTGTCTTCAAGGGCCGCGATTCCATGGGCGTGCGCGGCATCCAGATGGAGGAGGGCGACCGGCTCATCTCGATGGCCATCATCCGCCATGTCGACGCCACGGCCGAGGAGCGGGCTGCTTATATCAAGCTCGCCAACGCTATTCGCCGTAGCCAGATCGGCGTGGAGAACGGCTCCGAGGCGGGGATCGAAGAAGCCGACATCGTCGAGGCGGAGATCGTTGATGCCGAGGCCGGGGAGGGCACCGTTGCCCCCGCCGAGATCGACCAGGCGCGCTATGTCGCGATGGGCGCGGCGGAGCAGTTCATCCTCACCCTGTCGGAGAATGGCTACGGCAAGCGGACCTCGTCCTACGAGTACCGCACCACGCGACGTGGTGGCAAAGGCATCGTTGCCATGGCGGTCAACGATCGCAACGGGCCGCTGGTCGCCTCCTTCCCGGTGGAGGAAGCCGACCAGATCATGCTCGTCACCGATGGCGGCCAGCTCATCCGCTGCCCGGTCAACGGCATCCGCACGGTCGGGCGCGGCAGCCAGGGCGTGATCGTGTTCGACACGGCCGAGGACGAGAAGGTAGTGTCGGTCGAGCGCGTGACCGAGGAAGAGGGCGAGGACTCACTCGGCGGCGAGGGCGAGGCCAGCGACGCGCCGGTTTAGTCGCGAGGCTATCCATCTGAGCGGCGCGGATATATCCGCGCCGCCGGTCTTTCCGGTATGGTTCCTGCTCGCTGGCTGGTTCGGTCGGGGAATGCATCATGCACGTCACCCTTGTCGCCGTGGCCTGGCTGTTGGCCACGTTTCTCACCGCTACGTCCGCCATTGCCGGTGATGCGATCGGGTTCCGGCAGTTTCAGACGTCAGCGGGCGACGGAAGTCGGAAGCTCGATATCGCCGTCTGGTACCCAACTCAGGCCAGCGGCGAGGCTAGGCTGATCGGCGACAACATGGTTTTTGTCGGCCAGTCGGTCCTGCCGAACGCCCCGCCGGCGCCGGCTAGCCATCCGCTTGTCGTGCTGTCGCATGGCTTCAGCGGAAACATGTTCAATCAGGCGTGGCTGGCGGTTGATCTTGCCCGGCGAGGCTATGTGGTCGCGGCTGTGAACCATCCCGGCACCACAAGTCGCAACATGGACAAGGCGGTCGGCAGGCGTTTGTGGGAGCGCCCGCGCGACATATCCCATGTCATCGATGAACTGACCCGCGCTCCCGCATGGGCGGGCGTCGTCTCCCCGGACCGAGTCGCCGTGATCGGTCATTCGCTTGGCGGCTGGACGGTGATGGAGATCGCCGGCGCGCGGTTCGATACGGCACGGTTCGACGCCGATTGCCACGCCAACACGACGCTCGCGGCTTGCGATGTCTACCACCAGCTTGGCGCCGGCGTTGATAGCCAAGCCCGGGCCGCGCTCGAGCAGGATCTGTCCGACCCGCGCGTAAAGGCGGTGGTCTCGCTCGATCTGGGGCTGGCGCGCGGCTTCGAGCCGGAAAGCCTCGGCCGCGTGCGTGTGCGGGTACTGGTGATGGCGGCCGATGACGGCGACGCACATTTGCCTGCGGAGCTGGAATCCCGCCATCTTGCCAATGGGCTGCCGCCGGCCGCGACCCGCTATGTCGACGTTCCCGGCGCGACCCATTTTAGCTTCCTCAACCTGTGTAAGCCCGGTGGCCGCGAGCTGCTGGAACAGGAAGTGCCAGGCGACGGCATGGTCTGCCGCGATGTCGAGGGTGCCGTGCGGGCCGACATCCACCACCGGGTGGCGGACGAGATTGCCGGCTTCCTTGACGCCTCGCTTCCGCCGCAGTGAGAGCATTCAACGCTGGGCCGGCGCTTGCGTCCGCGGCGGGAGGCCGCTAACGCTTGCCGCGCACTCTTGAGGCCGATGATGAGCGCCACGCGCACCGCTTTCTATCCTGGCTCGTTCGATCCGCCGACCAACGGCCATGTCGAGGTCGCCCGCGCGGCTGCCCGGCTGGTGGATCGGCTGGTCGTGGGCGTCGGCGTCCATCCCGGCAAGACGCCGCTCTTCGCTCCGGCGGAGCGGCTGGAGATGCTGCGCGAGGTCTTCGCGCCGATCGCTCTGGAAGAGGGTGCCCATCTCGACTGCGTCACCTTCGACAATCTCGTGGTGGATGCAGCCGAGGCCCACGGCGCCAGCCTTTTGATCCGCGGCCTGCGCGATGGCACCGATCTCGACTATGAAATGCAGATGGCGGGGATGAACGTGACGTTGAATTCACGCGTGCAGACCGTTTTCCTGCCCGCTTCCCCCATTGCCCGCCCCATCACCGCCACTCTGGTCCGGCAGATCGCTGCCATGGGCGGCGATGTGTCCGCCTTCGTGCCGAGTGCCGTTCTGGCCCGCCTCAGCGGCCGGTTCCGGCGCGAGGCCTAGCGGCGGGCGGCGCCCGCCATCGCTCAACGGAGTTCATGCCCATGATCCGACGCCTTTTCGCCGCCCTCTCCGTCGCCTGCGCGCTGGCCGTGATCGCCGCAGCGCCGGCCTCGGCGCAGGCGCCCAAGCTGCCGCCGAATGTCGATCCGCAGAACGCCATCATCATGCAGACCACCAAGGGTCCGGTGATCTTCGTGCTGCGTTCGGACCTTGCGCCCCAGCACGCCGAGCGCATCAAGACTCTCGCGCGCGAGGGCTATTACGACAATGTGCCGTTCCACCGCGTCATCGAGGGCTTCATGGCCCAGACCGGCGACGGCCAGTTCGGTAACGGTACCGGCGGCTCGCGCTACCCCAACGTGCCGGCCGAGTTCTCGAACGTGCCGTTCAAGCGCGGCACGGTGGGCATGGCCCGCTCCTCTGCGCCGAATAGCGCCAATTCGCAGTTCTTCATCACCTTCGGCGACGCCTCGTTCCTCAATGGCCAGTACACGGTCGTCGGTCAGGTCGTCTCCGGCATGGAGAATGTGGACAAGATCAAGCGCGGCGAGCCGGTGCAGAACCCCGACAAGATCGTTTCGATGAAGGTGGCTTCCGACGTCAAGTGACGCCGCCCCATCCCCGACCCATTGCAAGGAGAGACCCGATGACCGACACCACCGAAACCACGCTGCTGCTCGAAACGACGCAGGGGCCGGTCACCATCCGCTTCCGTCCCGACCTCGCCCCCGGCCATGTCCAGCGCATCGCTGAACTGGCCAAGCAGGGCTTCTATGACGGCGTGGTCTTCCACCGCGTCATTGAGGGCTTCATGGCTCAGACCGGCGATCCGACGGGCACGGGCCGTGGCGGCTCGGGCAAGAACCTGAAGGCCGAGTTCAACAAGGGTCGCCATGTGCGCGGCACCGTCTCCATGGCCCGCGCCCAGCACCCGGATTCGGGCGACAGCCAGTTCTTCATCTGCTTCGGCGACGCCGGCTTCCTCGACGGTCAGTACACCGTGTGGGGCGAAGTGACCGAAGGCATGGAGAATGTCGACAAGATCAAGCGCGGCGAGCCGGTGCAGAACCCGGACAAGATCGTCAAGGCGACCGTCTCCGCCTGATCACCCTGACGTTTAGATCCTGCGTCATCCCGGCCGCGCCCAGGCGCGCGCCGGGATCGCTATTTCAGGCTTAGTCGCATGCGCGTCGATCTGTTCGATTTCGATCTGCCGCCCGAGCGGATCGCGCTCCGGCCCGTCTCGCCGCGCGACACGGCGCGCATGCTGGTCGTGCGGCCCGGCGCCACGCCGGAACTCACCGACGCGCAGGTGCGCGACCTGCCCGATCTGCTGGCGCCGGGCGATGCACTCGTCGTCAACGACACGCGCGTGTTTCCGGCCCGCCTCGACGGCATTCGCCGCCGCGCGGCCTCTCAGGGCGACGGCGTGCAGGTGGAAGCCATGCTGCACAAGCGGCTCGACCCCGACAGCTGGCTGGCGCTGGCCCGCCCCGGCAAGCGGCTGGCACCCGGCGACATCATCGAATTCGCGGCAGCGGAAGGTGAGGCGCCGCTCGCCGCACGCATCGCGGCGAAGGGCGAGGGCGGGGAGGTGACGCTGCGCTTTGACGCGTCCGGTGCCGCGCTCGATGCCGCCATCGCGGCCATCGGTCATATCCCGCTGCCCCCCTATATCGCCGCCAAGCGCCCCGATGACGCGCAGGACCGTGCCGACTACCAGACGATGTTCGCCGCCCATGAGGGGTCCGTCGCAGCCCCCACCGCCGGGCTACATTTCACGCCGGAGCTGATCGAGCGGCTGGCGGGGCGCGGGGTTGAGACCCATCGCGTCACCCTGCATGTCGGCGCCGGCACCTTCCTGCCGGTGAAGGTGGACGACACGGAAGACCACCGGATGCATGCCGAATGGGGCGAAGTCTCAACAGAGGTGGCTGTGGCGCTGAACGCGGTCAAGGCGCGGGGCGGCAAGGTGGTCACGATAGGCACCACGGCGACACGGCTGATCGAGAGCGCCGCGTCGGAAGAGGGGCGGCTCACGGCGTGGCGCGGTGAGACCGATATCTTCATCACTCCCGGCGCCCGCTTCCGCTTCATCGACGGCATGCTCACCAATTTCCATCTGCCGCGCTCGACGCTGGTGATGCTGGTGGCGGCCTTTGTCGGCCACGAGACGCAGAAGCGCGCCTATGCGCACGCGATCGCGACCGGATACCGCTTCTATTCCTATGGCGATGCCTGCCTTTTGCTGCCACAAGCCCGGCCATGAACAATCCCGACCCTCGCCAACAGACTGATTTCCATTACCGCCTGCACGCCACGGACGGGGCGGCGCGCCTTGGCGAGGTCGTCACGCCGCGCGGTGTCGTCCGCACGCCGGCCTTCATGCCGGTCGGCACCGCGGGCACGGTGAAGGGGATGTATCCCGAGCAGGTGCGCGATCTCGGCGCCGACATCCTGCTCGGCAACACCTATCACCTGATGCTGCGCCCCGGCGCCGAGCGCGTGGCACGGCTTGGCGGGCTACACGAGCTGATGCGCTGGCCGCACCCGATCCTCACCGATTCCGGCGGCTTCCAGGTCATGTCGCTGGCGGGCCTACGCAAGATGAGCGAGAAGGGCGTCACCTTCCGTTCGCACATTGACGGCGCCTATCACGAGTTGACGCCCGAGCGCTCGATCGAGATCCAGGGCCTGCTCGGCGCGGATATACAGATGCAGCTGGATGAGTGCGTGCGCCTGCCGGCGAGCCGCGACGAGATAAATCGCGCCCTGCAGCTCTCGCTGCGCTGGGCCGAGCGTTCAAAGAGGGCGTTCGAGGCGCAGCCGAAGGGACGCGCGCTGTTCGGCATCGTGCAGGGCGGCGACGATGCCGAACTGCGCACCCAATCCGCGCGCGGCCTGATCGATATCGACTTTCCCGGCTATTCCATCGGCGGCCTCGCGGTCGGCGAGCCGCAGGCGGTGATGCTGGCGATGCTGGAGGTTGTCACGCCGATCCTGCCAAAGGACAAGCCGCGCTACCTCATGGGCGTCGGCACGCCGGACGATATCATCGAGAGCGTGGCGCGCGGCGTCGACATGTTCGACTGCGTGATGCCGACCCGCGCCGGCCGGCATGCGCAGGCCTTCACCCGCTTCGGCAAGATCAACCTGAAGAACGCCCGCCACGCGGACGACCCGCGTCCGCTGGACGCGGAAAGCGATTGTCCGGCGGCGCGCGACTATTCCCGCGCCTATCTCCACCACCTGGTGCGCTGCGAGGAGATGCTGGGATCGATGCTGCTGACCTGGGTGAATCTGGCCTATTACCAGAGCCTGATGGCCGGTATCCGCGCCGCGATCGCGCAGGGGCGGTTCGAGGCGTTCAAGGCCGAAGTGAAGGAAGGCTGGGCGCGCGGGGACATCCCGGCACGGTGAAGCCGTTTCACCTGCCGTCATCCCGGACGGCCGACGGCCGATCCGGGATCCCTTGACACAACGGGTCGGCACGACGTGCCGTCAATGGCCCGGGCCATGTCACGACGTCATCCCCGGGCTTGGCCCCGGGATCCACGTCTTGCAGTTTGGTGAAGGAAAGTCGTGGATGCCCGGGACAAGCCCGGGCATGACGGTCTTCCTGCTGATCACACAGCCAGCTTGCCGGCGATGGTCGCGACGTGCTTGCCCTGGAAGCGGGCGCCGGCGAGTTCGACCTCGGAAGGCTGGCGCGAGCCGTCGCCATCCGTGATAGTCGCGGCGCCGTAAGGCGAGCCGCCCTTGATCTCGTCGACGCCCATCTGGCCCTGGAAGGCGTAGGGCAGGCCGACCACCACCATGCCGTGATGCAGCAGGGTCGGCACGAAGCCGAGAATGGTGGATTCCTGCCCGCCATGCTGGGTGGCGGAGGAGGTGAACACCGAGCCCACCTTGCCGACCAGAGCGCCGGTGAACCACAGGCCACCGGTCTGGTCGATGAAGCTGCGCATCTGCGAGGCGACCGTGCCGAAGCGGGTCGGCGCGCCGAAGATGATGGCGTCATAATCCTTCAGTTCATCGACGGTCGCGATCGGCGCCTTGTGGTCCAGCTTGAAGTGGCCGGCCTTGGCGACTTCCTCGGGAACCGTCTCCGGCACCCGCTTCACCGCCACATCGGCCCCAGCTTCCCGGGCGCCCTCGGCGATAGCTTCGGCCATCGCCTCGATGTGACCATAGGTCGAATAATACAGCACCAGAACCTTAGCCATTTGTCTCACCCTTCGTCGCGTTTCGCGGGACCCTCGGTCCCGGTGAATGTCATGGCGCGAACCTAGTACCGCGGGCCGCAGGGCGAAAGCGGCATGACCGACGGAGCGGTCTTGCATTCGTGCAATTGGACAAGTTTGACCGGCTCCTTTGTCCGCCTCATCGCTGTGGGCCTCGAAACGCGGGGCATGAATGGCCACGGCCGCTTGCCTTCGCGGAGCGAAACCCTTAATCCCCATTCGCGTGGGGGCCCGTAGCTCAGCTGGTTAGAGCGCGTGACTTTTAATCATGAGGTCCTGGGTTCGAGTCCCAGCGGGCTCACCACGCGCAAAGGCGTTGTTCCTGAAGTCGTTTTCAGCAGCAGGTGTTGATATGTCCTACGCACAGCTTCTCCCGGCCACGGCCTTCGCCCTTGCCCTCGGCGCTGCCCAGCCGGCTCTGGCGGCGGGTGGTTTCGAGTGCCCAGTGAGCACAATTGAGGCCTCCCATGCCGCCACCATCAAGGCGGCGCTGCCGACCGGCGATGGGCTCGACGCGCCGGTCGCGCTGGACGCGGCGGTCGATTCGCTGCGCGCTAAGGGCATCGGCTCGGGGCTGATCATTGATGGTGTGATCACCGCCTACTGCCCCTCCGTGGCGGCGCTGACCGGGCTGAGCGATGCGGCCAAGACCGCGAAGCTTGCCACCTTCGCCTCGCGCGTCACCCGCACCGTCTATGCGCTCGACAGCGCCGACGCGGTGATCCTCGACGTCGCCTTCCCGCCGGCAATTCTCAACGCTATCAACGCCAAGGCCGCCGCGGCCAAGGTGTCGCCCGAAGCGTGGGTGCGCGGTGCCGTCGATGCTGCTCTGAAATAAGCCTTTGCGCTGGCTCTCTTTTCGTGAGCCAGCGCCGTCAGTTTCCGGTGAGGGATTCCAGCCGGGCGATGACGGTCTGGTGGAACTGATCGAGCGTGTCGATGCTCGTATGGTCGATACCGGGCTGGCCGGAGAGGTCGATATTCTCCAGGTCGCCGGTGTAGCCGGGCGTCGCCTCAACCGGCACGCCGAAGCCGTCCGCAGCCCAGAAATTGATGAGAATCGCGACATTCTGCGGCACCGGATCGGGCGCCGTGGCGTCGAAAGTGACCGCGAGGTCGACCGGAATATTCTGCGTTTCCAACGCATTAGCAACCGTTATGACAGCGTTGGCGCCCAGCGAATGGCCGATCAGAATCGTGGGGCCTTCATGTCCCTCACGCGCGCGCTGGTCGATCAGGGCGATAACCTGCTGCGCCTCGTCCCAGCCATAGATCTCCGCGTGATAGCCTTGGGCGACCAGCTCCTGCGCCAGCGCATCAAGTCCTTGCGAGAACACGCCAAACAGCCCACGCAGCAGATAGACATGGGTATCGGCGCGCCCCGGCAGCGGCGCGGCGGCGCTCTGGCCGTGATGCGGCGCATGGGCCGGATTGGCGTGACCGGTGAGTGCAGTGAGGTGGACGATCGGTGCGATGAGAGCAAGAAGGGTGAGCAGGCGCAGCAGCCGTTTCATTCTGTGACCCCGGAGCGTAGAAGCTTCCGCTAGATAGACCAGCTTGCCGCCGATTAGCCATCCTCGGCTGAACCTCGCCCTGTCGAGACCCGTCATGACCAGCCCCGACATGCCCAGCACCTTTGCAACCGTGCCGACTTCCCATGCCAACCGCTATCTCCAGCAGCTCTGTAAGCACTGGACGCACAAGCTGGAGGTGAGCTTCACCCCCGAGCGGGGCGTGGTGGGCTTTCCCGGCGGCACGGTCGCCACGCTGGAGGCCGGGCCGGAGGGGCTGGCGGTGCGGATCGAGGCGCCGGATGTGGAGATGCTGGAAGAGATGAAGGGCGTCGTCGCCCGCCATCTCGATCGCTTCGCCTTCCGCGAGGCGCCACTGCGCTTCGACTGGCAGCCGGCCTGAACCCTATCCGGCCGCGCCCGCTTTTCCGTCACCCGTTTTTTCAGCAGCCGCTTTTCCATCACCCTTGCGAATGCGGAAAGAGAGCACGCCCCCGGTCTGCGCCTGCGCTTCCAGCACATGGCCGTCCTGGCGGGCGAGGTGGGGAATGTCGATCGCCGCCATCGGGTCGGTGCAGTCGATGTGGATCACCGCCCCCGGCGCGGCGCGCGCCAGCGCCCGCCTTGTGTGCAGCGCCGGCAGCGGGCACTTCATTCCCTTGAGGTCGAGCCTGAGCGGCGCGTCGTCGTGATCCATGGCACCCTTCCGCGCCGGGGTTAGGACGGGCCGGCGCGGCGGGCAAGCGGAAAGCGTGATCGGGCGATGCCGCCTCCCGGCTTGACGACAGCGCCGTCGCGACGCGAAGTGCCGGAAAGACGGAACGGGCAGGGGAGGCGTGCATGCGGCTGATCGGATTCGCGGGGTGGAGCGGCGCGGGCAAGACCACGCTGCTGGCGCGGCTGATTCCCGTGCTGGTGGGGCGCGGACACCGTGTCTCCACGGTGAAGCACGCCCATCACAATTTTGATGTCGACAAGCCGGGCAAGGATTCGCACACCCACCGCACGGTCGGGGCCAGCGAAGTGCTGATCTCCTCGGCCAATCGCTGGGCGCTGATGCACGAACTGCGCGGCGCCCCCGAACCCGATCTGCCGGAACTCGTCGCCCGGCTGTCGCCGGTCGATCTCGTGCTGGTGGAAGGCTTCAAGCATGACCGCCATCCCAAGATCGAGATTCACCGGGTGGAGATCGGCAAGCCCTTCCTCTACCCCGACGACCCGTTCATCGTCGGCCTCGCCTCCGACCGGGTCGTGCCGGGCTGCCCGCGCCCGGTGATCGACCTCGCCGATATCGAGGCCATCGCCGATTTCGCCGACCAGCACGCCGTGCCGGTGGCCGGCATCGCCTGGCGGCCGGTGGATCAGAGCGCGGGATAGGCCGCGAGCAGGCGCTCGGCCGCCAGAAGGTCGTCGGGTGTGTTGATGTTCAGGAACGGGTCGACCGGCGCCTGCGGCCATTCCACCGGAACGGCGCCGCTGTGCCGGGCCCAGTTCATCATCCGGCGCTCATCCTCCTCCACCAGCAGGCGGCGCAGGGTATCCCGGGACGCCACCGGCCACAGGCCGACCACCGGATGCTCCCGCCCGCCGGAGACGGCATAGGCCGCCCCTGAGCCCTGCGCCGCCGCCGCCAGCCGTGCGGCAAGGTCGCGCGGCAGAAAGGGACAGTCGCTCGGCACGGTGAGCAGGAAGCGGGTGGCCGGCACGTCGCGCGCCAGATGATCGAGACCGGCGAGAATGCCGGCGAGCGGGCCGGGATGGCCGGGAAGCGTGTCCGCCACCACAGGCAGGCCAAGGCCGAAACGCACTGCGGGCCCATTGGCGTTCAACAGCAGCGGCGAGACCTGCGGGGCGAGCCTTTGGGCGATGCGCGCGAGGATGGTCTCGCCGCCGAGACGCTGCAGCCCCTTGTCGCCGCCGCCCATGCGCCGCGACAGGCCGCCGGCGAGGATGAGGCCGGCAGGAACGGCGGGTGTCATGCGGTCGGCCGGGTCAGCAGATAGCCCGACACGCCGAGAAAGATGGCGCCTATGATCGCCAGCACCGGAACCGGTAGGCCGATGACCACCAGCAGCGCGAAGCTGCCGGCCATGCTGGCGCTCGCGGTCAACTGCGCCCAGCGCGGCACCGCCCCGCTCGCGCGCCACGCCACCACCGAAGGACCGAGGCGGGGATGGGTGAGCAGCCAGCGCTCGAAGCGCGGCGAGGAGCGGGTGAACAGCCAGGCGGCGAGGATGAGGAACACGGTGCCGGGCATAACGGGCGTGACGATACCGACAATGCCCAGCCCGACGCACAGCCAGGCAAGGGCAAACATCGCCCAGCGCACAGGTGCCGCAAGGGAAGACGTCTTCCGCTCTTGCTCCGTCATGCAGGGGTGCATCACCACATCGCCAAGTCGTTCGATCCTCATCCTATAGTCATCACCCCGCGCTGAGCAGCTTCACCGCCACGTCGCGCTCGAAAACATGTAGCAACAGCCGCAGCGCCGCGCCACGCGGGCCCTGAAGATCGGAATCGTTCTTGACTGTTTCAAGCGCCTCCGCCCGCGCCTGAACCAGCAAATCGCCATGCACGTCGAGCCGCGCCAGCCTGAAGCCGGGAAAGCCGCTCTGGCGCGTGCCGAGAACATCGCCCTCGCCACGCAGCTTCAGATCCTGCTCGGCAAGGAAGAACCCGTCCTCGGAGGAGCGCAGCGCCTCCAGCCGCTGACGGGCGATCTCGCCGAGCGGGCGGCGATAGAGCAGCACGCAGGTGGACGCCTCCGAGCCGCGCCCGACCCGGCCCCGCAGCTGGTGAAGCTGGGCGAGGCCGAAACGTTCCGCATGCTCGATCACGATGATGCTGGCTTCCGGCACGTCGACGCCCACCTCGACCACCGTGGTGGCGACGAGGAGCTGGGTTTCCCCGGTGGCGAAGGCGGCCATCGCCGCATCCTTCTCCGCCCCCTTCATCTTGCCGTGGACCAGGCCGACGCGGGCGCCGAAATGCGCCTGCAATTCACTGAAGCGCGCCTGCGCGGCGGCGAGGTCGGAGGTTTCCGATTCCTCGACCAGCGGGCAGATCCAATAGGCGCGCCGCCCCTCTTCCAGCGCGCGGCCGAGGCGGGCGACGATCTCGTCGATGCGGTCGGTGGGAATGGCGCGGGTGTCGATCGGCTGGCGGCCGGCCGGCTTCTCCCGCAATTCGCTGGAATCCATGTCGCCGAAATAGGTCAGCACCAGCGTGCGGGGGATAGGCGTCGCGGTCATGACGAGCACATCCACCGCCTCGCCCTTGGCGGCGAGCGCGAGGCGCTGGTGCACGCCGAAGCGGTGCTGCTCGTCGACAATGGCGAGCGCGAGGTCGTGGAAGTCGACGCCGTCCTGAAACAGCGCATGGGTGCCGATGACGAGGTCGATCGCGCCGCTCGCGAGCCGGCCGAGGATCTCGGTGCGGGCGCGGCCCTTCTCGCGGCCGGTGAGCAGGGCGACGGAGAGGCCGGCCTTTTCCGCCAGCGGGGCGATGGTCTTCATGTGCTGGCGGGCGAGGATTTCGGTCGGCGCCATCAGCGCCGCCTGCCGCCCGGCCTCGATGACGGTGGCCGCCGCCAGCAGCGCCACCACAGTCTTGCCCGAGCCGACATCGCCCTGCAGCAGCCGCAGCATGCGGTCCTCTGACCCGAGATCGGCGCGGATCGCCTTCAGCGCCTCGGTCTGCGAGCCGGTGAGAGCGAAGGGCAGGGCGGCTAGGATGCGGCCCGCAACCGCCCCGTCGCCCAGGCTCGGCCGCCCGGCCTGTTTCACCGTGCTGGCGCGCAGAAGCGCGAGGGCGAGCTGGCCGGCGAGCAGCTCGTCATAGGCGAGCCGCTGCCAGGCCGGGCCGAGCGGGCTGGCATCCAGCGCGTCGCGCGGCTGGTGCACCTTGCGCAGGGCGGCGAGGAAGCCGATCTCAGGCGCCTCATCCCGCCATTCCGGCAGGTCGTGCGCCTGCGCCAGCGCCGCCTCGATGGCGCGCCTGACATGGCCCTGGCCGAGCCCTTCG
The DNA here is from genome assembly GCF_030813595.1 of Ancylobacter vacuolatus. Taxonomy (GTDB): domain Bacteria; phylum Pseudomonadota; class Alphaproteobacteria; order Rhizobiales; family Xanthobacteraceae; genus Ancylobacter; species Ancylobacter vacuolatus. Next base: position 359,094 of record NZ_JAUSUH010000001.1, read on the forward strand.
ACGAGGGGATAAAGCGGCTCGATCGGCGGCAGCTTGGCGAGGCCGGCGGCGTCGACCACCCGGTCGGGGTGAACCATCTGCGCCATGCCGTCGTACAGCGTCACGGTGCCCGACACCCAGCGCGTCTCGCCAATGGGGAGAAGTCGCTCCATCCAGCTGCGCTCGGCCTTGAAGAAGGCCAGCGTCAGGTCGCCGGTGGCGTCGTGGCCATAGACGCGGTAGGGCGCACGGGAACCGGGTGGGGTGGGGACATGGCGGTCGACATGGATTTCCACCGTCACCACCGTGTCGGGCACGACCTCCGCCAGCGTCGGGCGCGCCCTTCGGTCGATGGTGGAGGAGGGCAGGTGCAGGAGAAGGTCGAGCACCCGCGCGCCCTCCTCCCGCCCGAGCAGGCGGTTGAACGGACGGGCGAGCTTGGGGCCGATGCCGGGCAGGCCGGTGATCTCGGCGAAATAGGGATTGAGGATGTCGGGCCGCATGATGCCGGGAAGGTGGACGAAGCCGCGCCGGGGCGCAATGCGCTCGGCTGTGGCATCAGGGGGATGGATTCGGATGAAGCGACTTCGCTGGGTCCCGGATCGGCGCTCCGGCTCCGGCGTCGTTTGTCCGGGACACGTCGCCCGTTTCCCGGACCAGCGGCACAAAGTGCCGGGCCGATCCGGGACCCAGCAAACGCTCTTCGGCGAAAGCCATTCGGCATTTCCAGAGGGCGTTGGGCACATCCCCATCCAATGCCCACCTGACAGCGGCGCCCGTGCGCGCTAGAACCACCGGCTTCCGTGCGTCGCATTTCCGGCGCCCCGCCACCGAGGTCTCGACATGACCGGCACCACGCGCTCCAGCGCGGGCCTCGATGCCCGCCGCCGCCGCATTCTCTACCGCTCCTGGCATCGCGGCACCCGCGAGATGGACCTGCTGATGGGCCGCTTCGCCGATGCCTGCATCGGCGAGCTGAGCGAGGAGGACGTCGCCGCCTTCGAGCTGCTGATCGAGGTCGAGGACCCGGACCTCTATGGCTGGCTCGGCGGCGCCCCGCCGGCGCCTGATTTCGACACCCCGCTTTTCCACCGCTTCCGGCAGTTCCACCTGTCGGGAGAGGGCGTTCCCGAGATATGAAGACCGCGACCACATGAAGACGCCGCTTGCCTCCCTGACCAAACGCCTGGCCCCCGGCCGGACGCTGACCCTTGCCAATGTGCCCGCCGGCATGGAGGGGCTGGTCGTCGCCGATCTCGCCCGCGCTCTGGCGGCGCAGGACGACGCGCCCTGGCCGACCCTCATGGTCATCTGCCGCGATACCGACCGCATGGGCGAGCTGGAGCGCGCGCTCGGCTTCTTCGCGCCGGGCGTCGAGGTGCTGCCCTTCCCGGCCTGGGACTGCCTGCCCTATGACCGCGCCTCGCCCAATGCGGCGATCATCGCCCGCCGGATGACGACGCTGGCGCGGCTCGCCCGGGTGAAGGGCCGCGAGGCCGGCACCATCGTGCTGACCACGGTGAACGCCGCGCTGCAGCGCGTGCCGAGGCGCGCCCTCATCGCCACCCAGTCCTTCTCGGCGGCGCCGGGCAATGCGCTGTCGCTCGACGAGGTGGTCGGCTGGGCCGAGATCAACGGCTTCCAGCGCACCTCCACCGTGCGCGACACCGGCGAATATGCGGTGCGCGGCGGCATTGTCGACCTGTTCCCGCCGGGCATGCCGATGCCGGTGCGGCTCGATTTCTTCGGCGACACCCTCGAATCGATCCGCTCCTTCGATCCCGAGACCCAGCGCACCGCCATGCAGATGCGCGCGCTCGACCTGGTGCCGATGAGCGAATTGCAGCTCACCAGCGAGACGATGAAGCGTTTCCGCATGGCCTATGTCGCCGCCTTCGGCGCGGCGCCGCGCGGCGACCTGCTTTATGAGGCGGTGAGCGAGGGCCGGCGCTATCCCGGCATGGAGCACTGGCTGCCACTGTTTCATGACGGGCTCGACACGCTGTTCGACTACGCCCCGAACGCCCCCGTGGTGATGGAGGCGCAGGGCAATGAGGCCGCCGCCTCGCGGCTCGAACAGATCGCCGATTATTACGACGCCCGCCGGCACGGGCTGGAGCATGGCGGCGGCGCCGTGCCCTACAAGCCGCTGCCGCCGGACGCGCTCTATCTCACGGCGGAGGAGTGGAAGACCCACCGCGAGGGCGCGCGCAACCTCGCCATTTCCGCCTATGCGCTGCCGGAATCGAAGGATGTGATCGACCTCGACGGCCGCAATGCGCGCTCCTTCGCGCCGGAGCGGGCGGACCCGGAGGCGGCGCTGTTCGACATTGCCGCCGCCTATCTGCGCGAGCTGGCGAAATCCAAGCGCACCATCCTTGCCGCCTGGTCGGATGGCTCGCGCGACCGGCTTGCCACCGTGCTGGCCGACCACGGCCTCAAGGGCACGCAGACGGTCGGCTCGCGCGATGCCGCCGAGGCGCTGCCCAAGGGCACGATCGCGCTCGCCGTGCTCGGCATCGAGGCCGGCTTCGAGACCGACGCCCTCGCCATCATCGGCGAGCAGGACATTCTCGGCGACCGGCTGGTGCGGCCCAAGCGCAAGGGCCGCCGGCCGCAGGACGTGATCGCGGAACTGGGCGCGCTCACCGCCGGCGACCTCGTCGTGCATGTCGACCACGGCATTGGCCGCTTCATCGGGCTCAAGACCATCGAGGCGATGGGCGCCCCGCATGACTGCCTGGAAATCCACTACGCGGAAGGCTCCAAGCTCTTCCTGCCGGTGGAGAATCTGGAACTGCTGTCGCGCTACGGCTCGGAGGATACCGAGGCGCAGCTCGACCGGCTGGGCGGCGGCGGCTGGCAGGCGCGCAAGGCGCGGATGAAGAGCCGTATCCGCGAGATGGCGGCCGAACTGATCAAGGTCGCGGCGCAGCGCCATACCCAGGAGGCGCCGCGCCTGGTGCCGGCGGCCGGGCTCTATGACGAGTTCCGCGCCCGCTTCCCCTATGAGGAGACCGAGGACCAGGAGGCCGCCATCGAGGCGGTGTTCGACGATCTCGGCTCCGGCCACCCGATGGACCGGCTGGTGTGCGGCGATGTCGGCTTCGGCAAGACCGAGGTGGCGCTGCGCGCGGCCTTCGCCGTGGCGCTGAACGGCAAGCAGGTGGCGGTGGTGGTGCCGACCACGCTGCTGGCGCGCCAGCACTTCAAGACCTTCACCGAGCGCTTCAAGGGCCTGCCTGTCGTGGTGCGGCAGGCCTCGCGCCTCGTGACCGGCAAGGAGCTTTCCGAGACCAAGAAGGGCCTTGCCGACGGCACGGTGGACATCGTGGTCGGCACCCATGCGCTGCTGGGCAAGGCGATTTCCTTCCGCGATCTCGGCCTCGTCATCGTCGATGAGGAGCAGCATTTCGGCGTCAGCCACAAGGAGCGGCTGAAGCAGATGCGCGCCGAGGTGCATGTGCTGACCCTGACCGCCACGCCGATTCCGCGCACGCTGCAGCTGGCGATGACCGGGGTGCGCGAGCTCTCCATCATCGCCTCGCCGCCGGTGGACCGCCTCGCGGTGCGCAGCTTCATCACCCCGTTCGATCCCTTGATCGTGCGCGAGGCGCTGCTGCGCGAGCGCTATCGCGGCGGGCAGAGCTTCTATGTCTGCCCGCGCATCGAGGACCTCGCCGAGGTGAAGGACTTCCTCGACAAGGCGGTGCCGGAGGTGAAGGTCGCCGTCGCCCATGGCCAGATGGCGGCGACCCAGCTCGAAGAGATCATGTCCGCCTTCTATGACGGGCAGTTCGACGTGCTGCTCTCGACCACCATCGTCGAATCCGGCCTCGACATCCCCACAGCCAACACGCTGATCATCCACCGCGCCGACATGTTCGGCCTCGCCCAGCTCTACCAGCTGCGCGGGCGGGTGGGGCGCTCCAAGACGCGGGCCTATGCCATCTTCACCCTGCCGGCGCAGAAGCAGGTGACGGCGCAGGCCGACCGCCGGCTGAAAGTGCTGCAGTCGCTGGATACGCTGGGGGCGGGCTTCCAGCTCGCCAGCCACGACCTCGACATTCGCGGCGCCGGCAATCTGCTCGGCGACGAGCAGTCCGGCCATATCAAGGAGGTCGGCTACGAGCTCTATCAGGAGATGCTGGAGGAGGCGATCGCCAACCTCAAGGCCGGCATCACCGCGCCGGTGGCGGACAAGTGGTCGCCCACCATCTCGATCGGCACGCCGGTGCTGATCCCGGAGGACTATGTGACGGACCTGCATGTCCGCCTCAGCCTCTATCGCCGCCTCGCCGACATGGAGACCGATGCCGAGCTCGAATCGATGGGCGCGGAAATGGTCGACCGCTTCGGCACGCTGCCGGAAGAGGTGGAGCAATTGCTCAAGCTGGTGGGGATCAAGGCGCTGTGCCGCCGCGCCAATGTCGAGAAGGTGGATGCCGGCCCGCGCGGCATGGTGCTGACCTTCCGCGACGGACGCTTCCCCAACCCGGCCGGCTTCATCGCCTATGTCGGCAAGCCGCATGTGGTGGCGAAGATGCGGCCCGACGGCAAGGTGATGTTCTCGGAGGACTGGCCGAGCGCCAATGCGCGGCTCAAGGGCAGCGCCGGCATTCTGAAAGAGCTGGCGAAGATCGCCGAGCAGGGGGCGAAGGCGGCGTAAGCGCCGCCTCGCGGGGCCAACCATCATCCCGGCCGCCGCCGAAGGCGTCGAGCCGGGATCGTCCCCAGTATGGCGTCGCGATCCCGGACAGGACCTGCGGTCCTTCCGGGATGACGCGGGGGAGGGGCTCCGGCGCGTGCCGCCCCTCAGAATTCGCGATCAGTCCAGCGGGCTCTCATAGGCGCCGTCGCTGTCGGGCATCACGTCGGCGTCGACATCCGAGCCGGGGCCGCTGAGGTTTTCGTAATTGCCGCCGGCCTGCTCCATATAGTCCTGGCTCTTGTCCGCCCCCGGCTTGTCCGGCAGCGGGCCGTAATCGAGATAATTCGGGTTGTTGATCGGCGGAATGCTGATCTCCAGCCCGCCCCCGGCCGGCTGGTTCGGATGCACCTCGATCGGCTGCTGCGCGCCGGCAGGCGCGAGGCCCGCGACGAGGAGGGCGGCGACGGAAAGGACGGCGTAACGCATGGACTTCGCTCCAGCACTTCATTCGGACGCGGAAGGCCTGCCTTCGCTGGCCGCCCGCGCGCACTGCCCTTAAGGACCGCGTTCGGGCGCGGCTGTCCAGCGCTTCATGCGCGCGATGACGCGGATTTGGCCGGATGTGGCGGGCCGGCCCAACGCCGCGTGCGGCGTCGCCACCCCTTCGGCCGCTATCCCTTGCCCTGCCACCAGCTCTCCGCCAGCGTGCCGGAGAGTGCCAGCGTCTGCGGCCGCTCCACCTTGCGCCAGCGCGCGATCCACTGGCCCGGCGTGTAGAACAGCGGCACCGAGAACTGCGCGGAAATCAGCACCCGGTCGAGCGCCCGCACCGCCGAGACGAAATGCTCCCGCTCGCGCGCCGCCAGCAGCGCCGCGATCATCGCATCCGCCGCCGGGCTCTTCAGTCCCATGAAATTGCGCGTGCCGGGCGTATCGGCAGCGGCGGAGCCGAAATAGAACGCCTGCTCATTGCCGGGGGAAAGCGACTGGTCCCAGATATAGGGCACCATGTCGTAGTCATAGTTTTGCTTGCGGGCCTCGAACTGCACATTGTCGACGAGGCGGATGTTCAGCCGCACCCCGGCGCGGCGCAGCATGTTCTGATAGGCAAGCGCCAGGCGCTCCTGGTCCTTGGTGCCGACGAGCAGCTCCGGGGCGAAGGGCTGGCCGGTGGCGCGGCTGGTCAGCGTGCCGGCCTTCAGCTCCCAGCCGGCCGCCGCGAACAGGTCCAGAGCCTCGCGCATCCGCACACGGTCGCGGCCCGAGCCGTCCGAGCGCGGGGCATGCCATGAGCCGTCCATCGCCTGCGGCAGCACGGCGTCGGGATAGGGGGCGAGCAGCGCCCGCTCGCGCGCATCGGCCGGGCGGCCGAGGCAGGAGAGCTCGGAATCGTCGTAGAAGCTGCCATTGCGGCGGTAGAGGCCGAAATAGAGGTTGTGGTTGGCCCATTCAAAATCGAACAGCGCCACCATCGCCTGCCGCACCCGCACATCGGTGAAGAGCGGGCGGCGCATGTTGAAGATCAGCGCCGAATAGGGTTTTGGCGTGCCGGTGCCGACCTCCTCGGTGAGGATGCGCCCGTCCCGCACGGCGGGGAAGTCGTAGCCGGTCTTCCAGCGGCCGGGGTCGGTTTCGTAGCGTATGTCGTAGAGCCCGCGCTTGAAGGCTTCAAACTGCGCATTCACATCCCGGTAGAAGTCGTAGCGCAGGCTGTCGAAATTGAAATTGCCGCGATTGACCGGCAGCTCCGCGCCCCAATAGGAAGGGGCCCGCGCCATCAGCACGGTCTCGCCGGGCTTCACCTCGGTCACGGTATAGGGGCCGCTGCCGAGCGGCGCCTTGAAGCTGGTCTGCTCGAAGGTCTCAGGATCGGTGGCGTGGCGGGCCAGCACCGGCATGAGCGCGAGGATCAGCGGCAGTTCACGGTCGACCACGCCGAAGGTGAAGCGGATGGTGAGCCGATCCGTCACCTCGGCCTTCGCCACCTTGCCGTAATAGGTGCGGTGGTTCGGCCGGCCCTTGGCGCGCAGCAGCTCGAAGGAGAACAGCACGTCGTCCGCCGTCACCGGCGTGCCGTCGGAAAAGCGGGCGCGCGGGTCGATCTCGAAGGTGACATAGGAGCGCGCCGCGTCCGTCTCCACCCGGCGCGCCAGCAGGGCGTAGCAGGTGAAGGCCTCGTCCGGGCTGCGCGCCATCAGGCTTTCAACGATGTTCCAGCGCACGAAGGGCGGCGCGGTGCCGCGCACGATGAACGGGTTGAGGCTGTCGAAGGAGCCGACCGCGCCCTGGATCAACCGGCCGCCCTTTGGCGCGTCCGGATTGACGCTGCGGTAATGGGCGAAGCTGTCGGGGTATAGCGGCGCGCCATGCATGGCGATGCCGTGACTTGCGATGCTTTGACTCGCGATGCTCTGACTCGCGATGCTTTGGCTGGAGGTGACGGCGGGCGCCGGCGCGGCACTGTCCTGCGCCCGCGCGGGCGTCAGCAGCGGGTATCCGAGTGCCGTTCCGCCGGCAATTAAGACGTTGCGCCCAAAGGCTCGCCGGGTGATACCGCTCACGCATCGGCTCCTGGTCAGAGATTCGGCTCGTATTTGCCGCCGAGTTCTAGCATGAACCAGACACCGATATTTGCCGGGGTCACTCTGTCGCCTCAATTGCGCTTGAGACAGCCCCACGATCGCGTTATGGCGGCGAGGCGTCCGCTGTTGTCTCTACCCGGTTCGCTCGACAGGAACTCGACATGATCCATCGCTCCACTCTTGCGCGCAGCCTTGCTGGCGCCGCCCTGGCGCTGGCCTTCGCCGGTGGCGCCGCGCTTGCCCAGACGGCGCCGGCCAAGCCGGCCGCCAAGCCGGCCGCCCCTGCCGCCGCCGCCCAGCCGGCGCCTGCCGCCGGCCAGCAGGCCGCCGCCCCGCAGCAGATTCCCGCGATCCCGATTCCGTGGATGAAGCGCTGCCGGCAGGAGCCCTCGATCAACAAGGAGGTCTGCGAACTGGAGCAGACCATCATCACCGACACCGGGCAGTTCCTCGTCCGCTTCGGCGTGTTCGAAGTGCAGGACGACCCCAAGAAGGCCTTCACCGTCGCCTTCCCGACCGGCCTCCTGCTGCGTAACGGCTTTCGCGTGGCGCTGGCCAATGAGCAGCCGATCCTCGGCACCTTCGTGATGTGCGACGAGCGGTTCTGCCGTGGCGACATCCAGGTCGACCAGGGCTTCGTCGACCGCATGAAGAAGGCCCCGGGCCTGACGCTGCAGGTCGCCAATGCGGTGGGCCGCCTCATCTCCTACCCGATCGGGCTCGGCGATTTCGCCAAGGTCTATGACGGCCCGCAGACCGACCAGAAGGTGTTCGAGGCGCAGATCGCCAAGATCCAGGAGCAGGTGAAGGCCCGCCAGGAAGCGCTCAAGACCCAGGCCGAGCAGCGCGAGCAGCAGACCAAGGCCGGCCTCGAAAAGCTCGGCGCCGAGAAGCTGAAGAACGCCCCGGCCCAGTAAGGCGCGGTTGCCACGGCCGGACCTTCCGGCTGGCGGCCCCAGAATGCAGAACGCCCGGCGATGAGCCGGGCGTTTTCGATTCTGGACGAGGATCGCCGCCGCTATTGCAGCCGTTCGCTGCGCACCCGCCAGCCGCCATCGCCATCGGCCGCCAGCATTTCCGGGACCTGGGGATGGCGCACCGGCTCGCCTGTCGTGTCGAGTTCGAGGTTCTGCTCGGAGACATAGGCGACGGCGACATCCAGGTCGACCAGGGCTTCGTCGACCGCATGAAGAAGGCCCCGGGCCTGACGCTGCAGGTCGCCAATGCGGTGGGCCGCCTCATCTCCTACCCGATCGGGCTCGGCGATTTCGCCAAGGTCTATGACGGCCCGCAGACCGACCAGAAGGTGTTCGAGGCGCAGATCGCCAAGATCCAGGAGCAGGTGAAGGCCCGCCAGGAAGCGCTCAAGACCCAGGCCGAGCAGCGCGAGCAGCAGACCAAGGCCGGCCTCGAAAAGCTCGGCGCCGAGAAGCTGAAGAACGCCCCGGCCCAGTAAGGCGCGGTTGCCACGGCCGGACCTTCCGGCTGGCGGCCCCAGAATGCAGAACGCCCGGCGATGAGCCGGGCGTTTTCGATTCTGGACGAGGATCGCCGCCGCTATTGCAGCCGTTCGCTGCGCACCCGCCAGCCGCCATCGCCATCGGCCGCCAGCATTTCCGGGACCTGGGGATGGCGCACCGGCTCGCCTGTCGTGTCGAGTTCGAGGTTCTGCTCGGAGACATAGGCGACGTATTCGGTCTCCGCGTTCTCGGCGAGCAGGTGATAAAAGGGCTGGTCCTTGGTGGGCCGGATATGTTCCGGGATCGATTCCCACCATTCGTCCGTGTTGGCGAATTCGGGGTCGACATCGAACACCACGCCCCGGAACGGGTAGTGCCGGTGCCGGACGACCTCACCTATACGGTATTTGGCGTTGCGCTCTTTCATCATGAACTCGTCCGCCATCCTGAACTTGTCCGCCTTAGGAGTGGCGCCCCCGTAGCGGGCGACGCCAGAGCCTGTCAACCGCTGCCTATGCAACGCGCATGCCCAAACGCCGCGAACGCCGGGCCGCGATGAGGGCGAAAGATGGCGATTGACCAAGGCGAGGCGAGCCGGTAGCGAGCCCTGATGGACGAGGTCCTCGCGCTCGCGCTTCCCTTCTTCGGTGTGATCTTCCTGGGGCTGGGATGCGGCCGGCTGGCGCGCATTCCGGAGAGCGGCCTCGCCTGGCTCAGCTTCTTCATCATCTATCTGGCGCTGCCGGCCCTGTTTTTCTCGCTGGTGGCCCGCACGCCGTTTCACGAACTGACCAACGGCTCCTTCATCCTGGCGACGACGGCGACGACGGCGGTGTGCTTCACGCTCTCGCTGCTGGTCGGGCTGTGGCTGCGGCGCGGCAACCTGCCGGAAGCCACCATCGCCGCCATTGTCGGCTCCTATTCCAATGTCGGCTATATGGGGCCGGGACTGACGCTCGGCGCGCTCGGCGCTGGTGCCTCGGTGCCCACCGCGCTGATCTTCGTCTTCGACAGCCTGTTCTTCTTCACCATCGTTCCCGTGCTGATGGCGATGGGCGGGCGCGATCGCCGCGGGCTCGGCCACACCCTGCTGCTGGTGGTGCGCCGGGTCGTCACCCATCCGTTCAATGTCGCGACCTTTCTCGGGGTGCTGTCGGCCTATTTTGAATTCCACCCGCCGGCGGCGCTGGACAAGACGCTGGAATTCTTGCGCAACGCCGCCGCGCCCTGCGCGCTGTTCACGCTCGGCGTCTCGGTCGCGCTGCGGCCGATGGGGAAGATGCAGAGCGAGGTGCCGTGGCTGCTGGCGATCAAGCTCATCATCCACCCGGCGCTGGTCTGGCTGGTGCTGAGCCTGGTCGGCGGCTTCGATCCGGTGTGGATCGCCACCGCCGTGCTGATGGCGAGCCTGCCGCCGGCGCTGAACGCCTTCATCATGGCCAAGCAGTACGACACCTATGTCGCCGGCGCCTCCGGCGGCGTGCTGGTCGGCACGGTGGTGTCGGTGGCGACGGTCACCGCCATGCTCTACGCCCTGCAGCACGACATGCTGCCGCACGGCCTGCTGCAGTAAGCTAGACCGGCGCCCCGGCCAGCAGGCGCGGCACGTCGCGGGTTGGCCCCACGCCCTCGCGCATCACCCTGCGCCGCAGGCCGGACGACTGGCCGAGCATCCACAGCCCAAGCCCGCGCAGGCCGGCGACCGGGAGCAGATCGGTCAGCAGCGAGCGGTTGAACAGGTCGATGGCGAAGCCGCGCGAGGCGACGTCGCCGCGCCGGCGGCGCTCATAGGCCTCCATCGCGTCCGTGCCGCCAATATCGCGCCCGGCGCGGGCGGCGTCGCTGGCGATCTCGGCCAAAGTGGCGGCGTCGCGAATGCCGAGATTGAGCCCCTGCGCGCCGATGGGCGGGATGATGTGCGCGGCCTCGCCGACCAGCGCGACGCGCCCCTTGGCGAAGCGGGCGGCGGTGCGCTGGCTGAGCGGGAAGCTGCCGCGCGGCGACACAAGCTGCATCGCCCCGAGCAGCGAATGCGCCTTGCGTTCCATGGCGCGGGCGAAGGCGGCGTCGTCCAGCGCTGCCAGCGCTTCCGCTTCCGCCGCCGAGACGACACAGACGACGCTGGAGCAATTGCCGGGCAGCGGCACGAGGGTGAACGGCCCGGTGCGGGTGTGGAATTCGGTGGAGATGTCGCGGTGCGGGCGGCTATGGGCGAGGGTGGCGGTGACGGCGACCTGGGGATAGGCGCGGCTCGTCACCTCGATGCCGGCCGCCCGCCGGCAGGGCGAATTGCGCCCGTCAGCCGCCGCGACCAGCGCGACGGCGAGGGCGCCGCCGCCCTCCAGTTCCAGCGTGGCGTGAGTGGGCGCCTCGACGACGCCCGCCACGCGGGCACTGAGACGCTCGATGCCGGGCGATCCCGCCACCGCCGCGTCGAGGGCGGCGAGCAGCGCCTCGTTCTCGACATTCCAGGCGAAGCCCTCCAGCCCGAGCTCGCCGGCACGGAATTCGACCTCGGGAGCGCGGATGAGGCGCCCGGTATCGTCGACGAGGCGCATCACCCGCAGCGGCGAGGCCTCAGGACGCAGCGCCTCCCACACGCCGAGCGCCTGCAGCGCCTTCACCGAGCCATCCATCAGCGCTGTCGTGCGCGGATCGTGGCTGCGGGGCGGGGCGATGAGTTTCACGCCAAGCCCGCCCGCCGCCAGCGCCAGCGCGGCGATGAGGCCGCTCGCGCCGCCGCCGACCACCGCTGCGGTCTGTGCTGTGTGCGGGTCGGATGACATGTGAACCTCCATGTGCATCACCGGGACTATAAGCCGGACGTGTAGTGTGGGATAAGCAGGCCGACGTGGTCTGGCAATGCAGATCGCGGCGGGCGCATATTATATGTCAGATGTGGAAGAGGCAGGCGGCGATCCCCCGGGACGCGCGGTCGCAGGAGGAAAGCCGGTGGCGATGACAACGAAGTCGCTCAGCGCGGGTCCGGCTGGACGTCGCACGCTGGCTTTCGCCGTTCACATCTTCACCGCCTCGGGTGCGGTCTGCGGGCTGCTGGCGCTGATGGCGGCGGTGGAAGGCCATTGGGCGCTGATGTTCGCCTGGCTCGGCCTCGCGCTGTTCGTCGACGGTATTGACGGCACCATGGCGCGGCGGGCGAAGGTGGGCGAGGTGCTGCCGCGCTGGTCGGGCGACACGCTGGACCTCGTGGTCGACTATCTCACCTATTGCCTCGTGCCGGCCTTCGCGGTGGCGAGCGGAGGGCTGATGCCGTTCTGGCTGGCGGTGGCGGCCAGCGCCACCATCCTGCTCACCAGCGCGCTTTATTTCGCCGACACCTCGATGAAGACCGACGACCTGTATTTCCAGGGCTTTCCGGCGGTATGGAATGTCGTGGTGTTCTATTTCTTCCTCGTGCCGCTCAATCCCTTCGTGATTGCCGGCATCATCGCGCTGCTGGCGGTGGGAACGTTCCTGCCGATCAAGTTCGTCCACCCGTTCCGCGTCGTGCGGCTGCGGCTCGTCACCCTGGCGCTGCTGGCGCTCTGGGCGGTGCTGGCGGTCGTCGCGGTGTTGGAGGACATGCGGCCTGACCTGTGGGTGACCGTCGGGCTGTGCGCCTGCGCGGTCTATTTCACCCTGTTCGGGGTGATCCCCTCGCGCAAGCGGGCGGCCGACCCGCGCCCCTGAGCGCCGGCGGGCGCCTCACCTCATCCCTAACCGGCTGGAGAGTACGATGGCTGCGGCGATTCGCGTCCATGAAACGGGTGGCCCCGAAGTCCTGACCCTGGAGGAGGTGACGCTCGGCGCGCCCGGGCCGGGGCAGGTGAAGCTGCGCCATACGGCGATCGGCCTCAATTTCATCGACACCTATTTCCGCAGCGGGCTCTATCCCGCGCCGAACGGCCTTCCCTTCACGCCCGGCAATGAGGCGGCGGGCGTGATCGTGCAGATCGGCGAAGGGGTGAGCGGCTTCAAGCCGGGCGACCGCGTCGCCTATGGCTCGGCGCTCGGCGCCTATTGCAGCGAGCGGATCATGTCCGCCGCGCCGCTGGTGAAGCTGCCCGATTCGATCGCCGACGAGACCGCCGCCGCGATGATGCTGAAGGGCATGACGGCGCGCTACCTTCTGCGCCAGACCCACAAGGTGAAGGCGGGCGACACGCTGCTGGTGCACGCGGCGGCCGGCGGGGTCGGGCAGATCCTGTGCCAGTGGGCGACGCATCTGGGCGCCACCGTCATCGGCACAGTGGGCTCGGCGGCCAAGGCGGAGATCGCCAAGGAATGCGGCGCCGCCTATGTCATCAATTACAGCGAGGAGAACTTCGTCGAGCGGGTGAGGGAGATCACCGAGGGGGCGCTCTGCGACGTGGTCTATGACGGGGTGGGGCAGGCGACCTATCCGGCCTCGCTCGACTGCATCAAGCCGCGCGGCCTGTTCGCCAGCTTCGGCAACGCCTCCGGCGCGATCAAGGATTTCAGCCTGCTCGCTTTGTCGCAGAAGGGCTCGCTCTACGCGACGCGGCCGACGCTGTTCACCCACATCTCGACCCGTGACGATTTGCTGGCCAATGCCCGCGACCTGTTCGAGGTGGTCGGCTCCGGCGTGGTGAAGATTCCGGTGAACCAGCGCTACCGCCTCTCGCAGGTGGCCGACGCGCATCGCGACCTTGAGGCGCGACGTACCACCGGATCGACCGTGCTGCTGCCGTGATGGTATCCCATTCCCGGAATCTGGCGCAAAACGCGCCATTTTCCGGACCGGGCGGACCAGACTTTAGGCTTGCTCACGGGATCGGCCATGCCATTCTGCCGGTGGTCCGCCACAGAAGTGTCATCCGCATGAACCGCCGCCGCCGCCGAAATTCCGATCTGACAGGCGCCTGCGGCCGCGCCTGCCGGCGGCTGAACGGGTGAGCGGCATGGGGGACGTGCCGGACCCTCCGCACGCGCTGCTCGAAGCCGTCAAGCTGACCAAGAGGTTCGGTTCGCTGGTCGCCAACGACCATGTCAGCCTTGCCATCCGCGCCGGCGAGACGCATGCGCTGCTGGGCGAGAATGGCGCGGGCAAGTCCACGCTGGTCAAGATGATGTGCGGCCTGCTGCAGGCCGATTCGGGCGAACTTCTCTATGACGGCGCGCCGATCGTCTTCCCCGATCCCGCCAGTTCCCGCGCCAAGGGCGTCGGCGTGGTGTTCCAGCATTTCGCCCTGTTCGACGCGCTGAGCGTGGTGGAAAATGTGGCGCTGGGGCTGCCCGGCCACCAGAAGCTCGCCGTCCTCGCCGCGCGAATCGACGACTGCGTCCGCCGCTATGGGCTCAGCGTCGAGCCCTATCGGCGGGTGGGCGAGCTCTCCGTCGGCGAGCGCCAGCGGGTGGAGATCGTGCGCTGCCTGCTCGGCGACCCGCGCGTGCTGATTCTCGACGAGCCGACCTCGGTGCTGACCCCGGACGAATCGGAAAACCTGTTCCGCACCGTCGACCTGCTCACCGATGAGGGCAGGGCGGTTCTGTTCATCAGCCACAAGCTCGACGAGGTGCGCCGGCTCTGCCACCGGGCGACGGTGCTGCGCGGCGGCAAATTCATCGCCGAGGTCGACCCGAAGCAGGAATCCTCCGCCAGCCTGGCGCGGCTGATGGTCGGCGCCGACGTGCCGCGCACGCCGCGCGTGGCGGCGCATGCCCTTGGCGAGCCGCGCCTGCTGGTGCGCCAGCTCAGCGTCGCCGGCGACGGTTCGCGCGGCTCGGCGCTGCACGACATCAATATCGAGGTCCGCGCCGGCGAGATCGTCGGCATCGCCGGCGTCGCCGGCAATGGCCAGACCACGCTGTTCAACGTGCTCTCGGGCGAGACGCGGGTGGCGGACCATGAGAGCATCGTCATCGACAAGGTGGCCGCCGGCGGCCTCGGCCCGACCGAGCGCCGGGCGCTGCGCGCCGGCTTCGTGCCGGAAGAGCGGCTCGGCCACGCCGCCGCGCCTGATATGCGGCTTTCCGACAATGTGCTGCTCACCACCCATGGCGACGGCGAGATCGTCCGGCGCGGCGTGATCCACCGTTCGGTGCTGTTCGCCCGTTTCCAGAAGATCGTGAAGGGCTTCGACGTGCGCTTCGGCGGCAAGGACCCGAAGGCGCGGCGGCTGTCGGGTGGCAATCTGCAGAAATTCGTCATCGGCCGCGAGGTGCTGCGCGATCCCGTGCTGATCGTGGTCGACCAGCCGACCTGGGGTGTCGACGCCTCGGCGGCCGCCTTCATCCGCACCACGCTGCGCGAGCGGGCGGCGCAGGGCTGCGCGGTGCTGGTGGTGAGCCAGGACCTTGACGAACTGCTGGAATTCGCCGACCGCGTCGGCGTGATGTGCGAGGGCCGGCTGACGGCGCCGGTGCCGGTGGCGGAGACCTCGCGCGAGGCGATCGGCCTGGCCATGGGCGGCTCCCATGGCGCCCACGCGGCGGGCGGGGAGGGCGAGCATGCCGCTTAGGCTCGAACGGCTGGAGAACGTCTCCCCCCTGCGGCACGCGATGGCGCCGGTCGTCGCGGCACTGGTCACGCTGGTGGTCGGCGCGGTGATGTTCGTCGCGCTCGGGCATGATCCGGTGCACGCCTTCACCATCTATTTCATCGAGCCCCTGGGCGACGCCTACACGCTGCAGGAACTGGTGGTGAAGGCCTCGCCGCTGTTGCTGATCGGCATCGGGCTTTCCTTCTGCTACCGCGCCAATCGCTGGAACATCGGCGCCGAGGGCCAGTATGTCGCCGGCGCCGTGCTCGGCTCCTGGCTGGCGCTGGCGACGCACGGCACGGAGGCGGGGCCGTGGGTGCTGCCGGCCATGCTGGTGCTCGGCGCCGTTGGCGGGGCGCTGTGGGGGCTGATCCCGGCCTTCCTGCGCGTGCGCTTTGGCGCCAGCGAAATCCTCACCAGCCTGATGCTGGTCTATGTCGCCCAGCTCGGGCTCGACTATCTCGTGCGCGGCCCCTGGCGCGACCCGGCGGGCTTCAACTTTCCCCAGAGCGTGACCTTCGACGACGTGGCGCTGATGCCGCTGCTGATGGAGGACGGCCGGCTGCATGGCGGCATCGTCATTGCGCTGCTGGCGGTGATCGCCGCCACCTTCGTGCTCGGCCGCACGCTGGTCGGGTTCTCGATCGAACTCGCCGGCTCGGCCCCGCGCGCGGCCGCCTTCGCCGGCTTCGACGAGAAGCGCGTGACCTATGGCGTGTTCGCGGTGTCCGGGGCGCTGGCGGGGCTCGCCGGCATCATCGAGGTTGCCGGCCCGATCGGCCAGCTGCAGCCGAGCATCTCGCCCGGCTACGGCTTCACCGCCATCATCGCGGCGATGCTCGGCCGGCTGCATCCGGTGGGCATTCTCGTGGCGAGCCTCGTGCTGGCGCTGACCTATATTGGCGGCGAGGCGGCGCAGATCACCATGCGCCTGCCCTTCGATGTGACGCGGGTTTTTCAAGGCACGTTGCTGATCGCCATTCTGGCGGCCGACATTCTGGTGCGCTACCGCATCCGCCGGGTAGAGGGGACCACCCATGCTTGACGCGGCGATCATCGGGGCGGTGCTCGCCAGCGTCGTCGCGGCGGCGACCACGCTGCTGCTGGCCTCGCTTGGCGAACTTGTGGCCGAGCGTGCGGGCACGCTCAATCTCGGCGTCGAGGGCATGATGATCGTCGGGGCAGCGGTCGGCTATGTCACCGCCTATGGCTCGGGCAGCCTGCTGCTCGGTACGCTGGCGGCGGTGCTGGCCGGCATGGCGCTCTCGCTCGTCTTCGCCGTGCTCGCCATCTGGCTCGCCACCAACCAGGTGGCGTCGGGCCTCGCCACCACGATTCTCGGCCTCGGCCTCGCCGGGCTGATCGGCGCCAGCTTCGTCGGCACCCAGCTCGCCGGCGCGCCGCAGCTGCACATTGCCGGGCTGACCGAGCTGCCGATCCTCGGCAAGGCGCTGTTCGGGCAGGATGCCTTCGTCTACGTCTCGTTCCTGCTGCTGGCGGCGGTGACCTATACGCTGGCGCGCACGCGCATCGGCCTCGTGCTGCGCGCGGTGGGCGAGAACCACGCGGCGGCGCATGCGCTCGGCCATCCGGTGCGGGGCATCCGCACGCTGGCGGTGATGTTCGGCGGCGCCTGCGCCGGGCTGGCGGGGGCGCATCTGTCGCTCGCCTACACCCCGTTCTGGGCGGCGGACATGACCGCCGGGCGTGGCTGGATCGCGCTGGCGCTGGTGGTGTTCTCCGCCTGGCGGCCGCTCTGGCTGCTCGGCGGCGCCTATCTGTTCGGCGCGGTCTCGATCTTGCAGCTGCATGTGCAGGGGTTCGGGCTGGGGATTCCCTCGCAGTTCCTGTCGGCGCTGCCCTATCTGGCGACGATCATCGCGCTGGTGGTGATCTCGGCGCTGAAACATGGGCGCGGGGCGCCCGCTTCGCTCGGCGTGCCTTTCGTGCCGGATCGCTGAACACGACATGGGCCGCGTCATGGCGGCCTCCCGGCGCGCGAGGCGGTCGCGCCCGCCGGTGATCCCCGAGGCCGCGATGAGGGAGCGGAGACGTTCATGCGCAAGATTCTCTCGATGGCGATTGCCATTGCCGCGGGCCTCGCCCTGGCCGGCGCCGGGCTGCCGGAGGCACAGGCGGCGGAGAAGCTGAAGGCGGCCTGGGTCTATGTCGGACCGGTCGGCGATTTCGGCTGGTCGTATCAGCACGACCAGGGCCGCAAGGCGGTCGAGGCGCATTTCGGCGACAAGGTCGAGACCACCTTTGTCGAGAATGTCGACGAGGGTCCCGACGCCGAGCGGGTGATCGAGCAGCTGGCGAGGGCCGGCAACACGCTGATCTTCACCACCTCCTTCGGCTTCATGGAGCCGACGCTGAAGGTGGCCAAGCGCCATCCCAAGGTGTTCTTCGAGCACGCCACCGGCTTCAAGCGGGCCAAGAACGTTTCGACCTACAACGCCAAGTTCCATGAGGGCCGCTATGTCCTCGGCCAGATCGCGGCGAAGACGTCGAAGACCGGCACGATCGGCTATATCGCCTCCTTCCCGATCCCGGAGGTCATCGCCGGCATCAATTCGCTGATGCTGGGCGCGCAGTCGATCAATCCCGACATGAAGATCAAGATCGTCTGGGTGAACTCCTGGTTCGACCCGGCCAAGGAGGCGGACGCGGCCAAGGCGCTGATCGACCAGGGCGCCGACGTGATCTCCCAGCACACGGACAGCCCCGCCGCCATGCAGGCGGCCGAGACGCGCGACGTGAAGGCGTTCGGCCAAGCCTCCGACATGATCAAGTTCGGCCCCGACTCCCAGCTGACCTCCATCGTCGATAATTGGGCGCCCTACTACATCGAGCGTGTCCAGGCCGCGCTCGACGGCACCTGGACCTCCACCGACACCTGGGGCGGGATGAAGGATGGCGAGGTCGTGATGGCGCCCTACACCAACATGCCGGACGAGGTGAAGAAGATGGCCGAGACGACCCAGGCGGCGATCACCTCGGGCGCGCTCAACCCCTTCAAGGGCCCGATCACCAAGCAGGACGGCACGCTCATGGTGAAGGAGGGCGAGGTTCTGGCCGACAAGGACATCCTGTCGATGAACTGGTATGTGAAGGGCATCGACGACAAGGTGCCCGGCCAGTAGGCTCCGGCATCAGGAACGCATCGGCGGCGTGGGCTTTCACGCCGCCCTCGTTGCCAAAGGTGGCGCCATATGCGATTGCGCTTGCACAGGAGCGCGGCCCCCATGCCCGGCCGCGCGGCCGGAGGCGCCGTGTCGACCCTATGACGATCCCCGTGGATATCGCGGCTCTCGGCGCCCGCGCGGCGGCGATGATCGAGCAGCTCGGCGCGATCTCCTCGGCGCCGGACACTCTCACCCGCTTCTTCCTGACGCCCGAACACCGGCGCGCCGCCGATCTCGTCACCCGCTGGATGGGCGAGGCAGGTTTCGCCGTGAGCGAGGACGCGCTCGGCACGGTGCGCGGCGCCTGGCATCCGGCCGGCCCAGACGCGCCGCGCCTGCTCATCGGCTCGCATATCGACACGGTGGCGAATGCCGGGAAATATGACGGCGCGCTGGGCGTGATCCTCGGCATTCTCGCTGTCGAGGCGGTGGCGCGAAGCGGACTGTTGCCGGCCTATGGCATCGATGTGCTCGCCTTCGGCGACGAGGAGGGCACGCGCTTTCCCACCACGCTCTCCTCCTCTGCCGCCTGTGCCGGGGTGTTCGCGCCGGCCAGCCTGCAGGCGCGGGACGGCGACGGCATCAGCCTGCGCGAGGCGCTGCGTGCCTATGGCAAGAACCCCGACGACATCGCCGCCAGTGCCTATGACCCCTCGCGCGTGCTGGCCTATGTCGAGGCGCATATCGAGCAGGGGCCGGTGCTGGAGGCCGAGGGCGTGCCGCTGGGCGTGGTCACCGCCATCGCCGGCGCCTCGCGCCTGTCCGTCACCGTCACCGGCGAGGCCGGCCATGCCGGCACCGTTCCCATGCGCCTGCGCCGCGACGCGCTGAGCGGCGCCGCCGAGATGGCGCTCGCGGTCGAGCGCATCGCCCGCGCCGGGACGGACGGCATGGTGGCGACCGTCGGCCGGGTGCATGTCGAGCCCGGCTCGGTGAACGTGATCCCCTCGCGCGTGGTCTTCACCGTCGATCTGCGCTCGGCATCGGACGCCTCGCGCCGGGCGGCGCTGACGCGGTTCGAGGCCGATGCGCACCGCATTGCCGAGCAGCGCGGCCTCGGCGTCGTCATCTCCGCCTTTCACGAGGTTGCAACTGTTCCCTGCTACCGCGACATTCAGCGGCGGCTGGGCGAGGCGGTGGCCTCGCTCGGTCAGCGGGCCCCGCTGCTGCCTTCCGGCGCCGGCCATGACGGGCAGGCGATGGCAAAGCTCTGCCCGGTCGGCATGCTGTTCGTGCGCTGCGCGGGCGGCATCAGCCACAACCCGGCGGAATATGCCTCGCCCGAGGATATGGGGATGGCCGCGGCAGCGCTCATCCGTTTCATCGAACGGTTTCAACAGCCCCCTTCCGATGGCGGCACAAGCGGAGCACAGACGTGAGCAGTTCCGGCGATTCCGACAGGCTGGCGCGCGAGGTCGATTTCCTCAAGGCGCTGGTGCGCGTGCCCAGCGACAACCCGCCGGGCGACTGCGCGCCTCATGCCGAGGTCGCCGGCCGGCTGCTCGAAGAGCTGGGCTTCGAGGTGGAGCGCCACGCGGTGCCGGAACCCTATGTGCTGGCGCATGGGATGAAATCGGTGGTCAACCTGATCGTCCGCGAGCGCTTCGGCAGCGGCGGCGGCCCGGTGATCGCGCTCAACTCGCATGGCGACGTGGTGCCGCCCGGCGAGGGCTGGACCTATGATCCCTACGGTGCCGAGGAGCGGGGCGGGGCGATCTATGGGCGCGGCGCGGCAGTGTCGAAATCCGACTTCGCCACCTATGCCTTCGCCTTGCTGGCGCTGAAGGAGCGGCCCGACGACCTCGACGGCACGGTCGAGCTCCATTTCACCTATGACGAGGAAGCCGGCGGCTTTGTCGGCCCGCAATGGCTGCTGGAGCACGGCATCAGCAAGCCGGACCTCGCCATTTCAGCCGGCTTCTCCTATGCCGTGGTTATCGCCCATAATGGCTGCCTGCACCTGGAAATCGTCGTGCGCGGCAAGCAGGCGCACGCCGCGATGCCCGAAACCGGCGCGGACGCGCTGGAGGCGGCGACCGGCATTCTCACTGCCATCTATGCCGAGCGCCACCGGCTCAACGGCATCACCAGCGCCACGCCGGGCATCGGCTCGCCCAAGATCACGGTGGGGCTGATCTCGGGGGGCATCAACACCAATGTCGTGCCCGACCGCATCGTCATGCGCGTCGACCGCCGGCTGACCCCGGAAGAGGACGGCGAAAGCGTCGAGGCGGAGCTGCATGCGCTGGTCGAGCGCGCGGTCGCGGGGCGGGCCGGCATCGAGATCGAATGCCGCCGCATCATCCTCGCCGAGCCGCTGCGCACGCTGCCGGGCACCGAGCGGCTGGTCGAGACGATCCAGAAACACGCCGCCGCCGTGCTGGGCGAGACCCCGCCCGCCACCGCCGTGCCGCTCTACACCGATGCGCGCCACTACACGGCGGCCGGCGTGCCGACCGTGCTCTATGGCGCCGGGCCGCGCTCCATCCTGGAGGCGAACGCCCATGCCGCCGACGAGCATGTGCGGATCAGCGACCTCAAGGCGGCGACGCAGGTGATCGAAGCCACGCTGCGCGACCTTCTGAAGCCTTGAGGCCGGAGCGCACGACGTGACCTGGAGCCGCCTTTTCGTCAGCGAGTATTTTTCGGTCTTCGTGGTGTTCGTCGCCACCCTCCCGCTGCTGGCGGCCTGGGGCTGCTACTGGGTGGCGATGCGCCCCAGCCTGGTCGCCGTCTTCGTGCCACGGGACCTGCAGACCTCCTATCTCGGCGCGCTGACCCTACCCTTTGCGCTGTTCCTCGCCTTCATGGTGAGCGACATCTGGAACCGCGAGACGCTCTACGCCCGGACCGTGCTGCAGGAGGTGCAGCGGCTCGACGCCGTGCTCGACATCGCCCGGGTGTGCGGGCCGAGCTGCGCGCCGGTCGACGATGCGGCGGGGGGCTATGCGCGCGCGCTTTCCCGCTATGAATGGGATGAGGGCTGGGTGCGTCCGCAGCCGGAGGTGTCGACCGCCTTTGCCGGGCTGGTGGAGGCGGTCGCCCGGAGCAGCGCCGATGCCGCCGTGCCGAACTACATTCGCAGCACGCTGCTGGCCAGCCAGATCGAGCTCCGGCGGCTGCGGACCGACCGCTACTTCATCCTCCATGCCGACCTGGCGCCGCATCGCTGGATCGTGGTGATGGTGCTGGGGATGCTGTCACTGATCGGGCTGGCGGCGCTGCATGTGGGCAAGCGCTACCAGCTGATCATCGGGCTCTCGACCTTCGCCATCGCCTTCTCGACCACGCTCGCCTACACGGTGGCGCTGTCCTGGCCGACGGTGGACGAGAGCATCGTCCCCTCGGAAGAGCTGCGGCGGGTGCTGGAATAGCGGCGAAGGGTCAGTAGCCCACCGCCGTGCCGTGCAGGTCATAGGCGTCGGCGCGCTCGATCTTCACGGTGACGATCTCGCCGACGCGCAGCGGCCGGCGGGCGGCGACATGGACCACGCCGTCTATTTCGGGCGCGTCCGCCTTGGAGCGGCCGATCGCGACGGTCGGGCCGACCTTGTCGATGATCACCTGCTGGCGGCTGCCGACCTTGCGCTTGAGGCGGCGGGCGCTGACGCGCTGCTGCACCTCCATGAAGCGCTTCCAGCGCTCCTCCTTCACCTCGTCGGGCACCATCTCGGCGCCGAGGGCGTTGGCGGGGGCGCCGTCCACCGGCTCATATTTGAAGCAGCCGACCCGGTCGAGCTCGGCCTCTTCGAGGAAGCCGATGAGTTCCTCGAATTCCGCCTCGGTCTCGCCGGGGAAGCCGACGATGAAGGTGGAGCGCAAGGTGAGGTCCGGGCAGGCGGCCCGCCAGGCCTGCACCCGGGCCAGCGTCTTCTCCTGCGCCGCCGGGCGCTTCATGCGCTTCAGCACGGTGGGGGAGGCGTGCTGGAAGGGAATGTCGAGATAGGGAAGGATGACGCCCTCGGCCATCAGGCCGATCACCTCGTCGACATGGGGGTAGGGGTAGACATAATGCATCCGCACCCAGGCCCCGAGCGTGCCGAGCTCGCGCGCCAGGTCGAAGAAGCGGGCGCGGACCTCACGGTCCTTCCAGGTGCTCGGCGCATAGCGCAGGTCGACGCCATAGGCCGAGGTATCCTGCGAGATGACGAGGAGTTCCTTCACCCCGGCATTCACCAGCCGTTCCGCCTCGCGCAGCACATCGCCCGCCGGCCGGCTGACGAGATCGCCGCGCAGCTTGGGGATGATGCAGAAGGTGCAGCGATTGCTGCAGCCTTCCGAGATCTTCAGATAGGCATAATGGCGCGGGGTGAGCTTGATGCCCTGCGGCGGCACCAGATCGACGAAGGGATCGTGCTGCGGCGGCACCGCCTGGTGGACGGCGGCCAGCACGCTCTCATATTGCTGCGGCCCGGTGACGGCGAGAACGCCCGGATGCACGTCGCGAATCTGCTGGGGCTCGGCGCCCATGCAGCCGGTGACGATGACCTTGCCGTTCTCCTTCAGCGCGTCGCCGATGGCGGCGAGGCTTTCCGCCTTGGCGCTGTCGAGAAAGCCGCAGGTGTTGACGATGACGAGGTCCGCGCCTTCGTGATGGCGCGACAGCTCGTAGCCCTCCGAGCGCAGGCTGGTGATGATCCTCTCGCTGTCGACCAGCGCCTTGGGGCAGCCGAGCGAAACGAAGGAGATGCGCGGCGCCTCACCGCGCGCGGGGGAGAAGGCGTCGGGGGACGCGATGTCGGCCATGATCGTGGGGGTACCCGGCATTTCAGGATCGCGAGGCGTTACGGCACGCCGCCCCATCCGTCAACTGCGCCGGCGCACCCCCGCCCTGCGGCGTCCCCCAATCGCGCGATCAGGCCGCCTGATCTTCCACCGACTGGGCGAGAACGCTGTCGAACAGCTCGACCTCGGGATGGCCGAGATAGAGCGGCTTGTTGGCGCCGGCGCTGCCATGCGCCTTGCGGAACGCCTCCGAGCGCGTCCACGCCTCGAAATCCGCCCGCGACGCCCATTCCGAATGCGAGGCGTAGAGGGTGTGGTCGTCCTTTGTGGCGCCGCGCAGCAGATGGAAGGTCTTGAAGCCCGGCACGGTCTTCAGATGGCTGTCGCGTTCGCGCCAGACGGTCTCGAAATCGGCTTCCGACCCGAGCTTCACCTTGAAGCGGTTCATAGCAAGAAACATGGCGCACTCCTGTGTTGACCCGGCGGAGGACACTTACCCCAAGCCATCGCCGGGGTCGATGCGGCGCAACGCCAAAAGCCGCGCGGACAAAAAAAGGGGCGGCTCGCGCCGCCCGCCAATATCCCGGAGAGACACGTCCAGGACAGGGCTTACTTCAACTTGTCGACATCGATGCCGAAGGTGACGGCGCCGATGGCCACATCCTTGTCGGAAATGGTGACGCTGACCTGGGCGATCTTCTTGCCGTCCTCTTCCTCGACCTTGTCGACGAAGATGGTGCCGGGACCCACCGCATAGGTCTTCTGCCACTTGGCCTCATCCGCCTGCCACAGGTCGGAGGTGCCGTCGGTCTGGCCGACATTGAGGCCGCGATTGTCCATCACGAAGGCTTCGGTGATCACGCCGCCGGAAGCTTCCTTCTTCTGGATCAGGAATTCGGACAGCTTGTTTTTGCGGACGGGATCGACCACCGCCGGGTCCTTGGCGACCCAGGCCTTGTCGAGCACGATGATCTCTTCCTGCATCAGCCGCTTGTGCTTCTTGTTCGACTCGACGATGGCGGCGATCACCACCGGATCGCTGAGCCAGGGCGTGATGCTCTGCTGCACATAGGCCGTCGCCGGCTTCACATGCGCAGCCTCGTCCTGGGCGAAGGCGGGGGCCACACTGAGAATGCTCGCCGCCGCGACGAGCGCGACGAACCTGCTGTGAATGTTCATTGGCGTTTCCTCCTCATGGACGGTCTTCTGCCGTCCGCTGCCACCGTAGCATGGTGTAACGATGGAAACGCAAGAGGTATTCGACGCTGCAAAGCAGCATGAATAATCCATCAAATTCGCATAAGCGAAATATTTAGAACGACAATAGTATAGTTTTTACTAGTTGAGCGCGAACGACAACATACCCACTCCCTCGGGGGCAGGTGGGGCGCCGTGGTGCCCTCAATCAAGGTCGCAAAGGCTGACGAAGGGGAAGAAACACGCTCAGGCGACCAAACTAACCAACAGCGTTCATCAGATACCGTTGCGATCACCATGGTGGGCAATCTGGAATGCCGCATTCCATGTACGATGTTCCGTATTCTTCATGGAGGACAACAAGACTTCACGTAAAAGTGTGGCCGCCAGGCCGTCACATTCGCCCGGCTCTGCCGCAGACGTGCCCAGATACTTCTTGACTGCGTCATTTGAGTGCCAAGATCGCATGCCTAGGATGTGCCTGCCCATCGAGGGATACGGCCCCGCCCCGACGGGTTTCACAAAAGGCCGAAACGGGAGGTTCCACATGACCAACATTGTTGAAGGACCCGCCTTTCGCCCCGAGCCGCTGCATGTGCTGATCGGCCAGGAAGACATCACCATCGACTCGCTGGATGGCGCCATCGGCTTCATCCGCTCGCTGCGCAACGACCGGCTCGGCCGTTTCGCCGAGATGCTGCTGACGCAGCTGGAATCGGCCCGCATTCCCCAGCAGAAGAGCGACGCCTGGGTGGCGTTTTCCACCTGGACCGAGGCCTGCCATCTGCGCAACGACGCCCATCACTGGAGCCGGGCCGCGTAAGGTCCGGGCCCTATTACCGACGGCGGGGAGACCTATGCGC
Source organism: Ancylobacter vacuolatus (assembly GCF_030813595.1). Classification (GTDB taxonomy): domain Bacteria; phylum Pseudomonadota; class Alphaproteobacteria; order Rhizobiales; family Xanthobacteraceae; genus Ancylobacter; species Ancylobacter vacuolatus. The sequence goes on from NZ_JAUSUH010000001.1 coordinate 384,239, forward strand.
TCCCCGCGCGCCGGCATCGCGTCAAAGGCGATGGCGGCGGCCGCGACGTTGCGGTAAGCGTGCTGGCGGGGATAAGCGTTTCTTACGTCGAGCAACTGCCTTGAAGCCTGTGACTGCCGCCTTCGCCGCGCTTGCCGTTGGCGCCACCTTTGTCGCCCCGCCGCTGCGCGCCCAGACCCAGGGCGGCCAGACCTCGAGCGGCCCGGAACAGCCGGCGGCGCCGCAGGCCGCCCCGCCCGTCGTCCTGCTGCTCGACGGGCTCGGCGTCTATGTCGAGAGCGACTATATCGGCGTTTCCGCCCTGACCCGGCCTCTGGCCCGGCAGGGTTTCCAGACCCGCACCGATTCGCATCTGATGGTGAAGACAAAGGGAATCGTCCCCGATGTCATCATCGGCCATTCCATGGGCGGTGAGACGGCGTTGCGCTATGCCACCGAACTGGCGCGCGCGGGCTACAAGCCGCCAATGGTGATCACCATCGACGCCGCGCCCGCCCCGCCGGCCTGCACCGTGCCGCGCTGCGTGAATATCGCCGGCCCCGGATTCGCCCGGGTGCGCGGCGCCCGCAACATCAGCGCCTGGGACGCTGGCGCGCGCTTTCGCAACCATGCGCAGCTGCCCACCCATCCGGCGGTGCAGGAATTGATCCTGAGGGAAACCGGCGACTGGATGGCCCAGTGGAAGGCAAGCCAGCCGAAGCTCGCGCGCACGGGCCCCAAGACGGGGCGCTCGTCTCCCGCGGCGGAAGCCGCGTCCCCGCCGGCGCCCGCTCCCGCCCTGCCGAAGATGTGGACGATGCCGAGCTGGACCGTGCCCGGCTGGTCGGTGCCGAGCTGGCCTGGCGCAGGCCAGGGCGGCTGATCGCGCCCGCGCCTCTCCGCCAACGGGCGGCCGGTCCGGCAGGACGACGCCCTCAGTCCCGGCTCTGCCTGAGGTGATCGATCAGCGCCCGCAGCTTGGGGGCGAGATTGCGGCGGTTGGGGTAGTAGAGATAGAAGCCCGCAAAGGGCGGGCAATAGGCATCGAGGACGGGCACCAGTTCGCCGCGCGCGACGAGGGGCCGGAACGTCTCTTCCATGCCAAAGGTGATGCCGGCGCCGGCCACGGCGAGCTTGATCATCAGCGCCATGTCGTTGGTGGTGATCTCCGGCGCCACCGCCACGGCGAAATCTCTGCCTTCCTGCGTGAACTCCCAGCGATAGGGCGCCCGTTTCGGCGCCGGCCGCCAGCCGATGCAGCGATGCTGCGCGAGCTCGCGCGGATGCAAGGGCGTGCCGGCGCGCTCGAAATAGGCGGGCGAGGCCACCACGGTCTGGCGCTGCTCGCCCGAAACCGGCACCGCGATCATGTCCTGCTCGATCACCTCGCCGAGCCGCACCCCGGCATCGAACCCCTCGGCGACGATGTCGAACTCCTCATCCGTCACCGTGACGTCGATCTGCACGTCGGGATAGGCAGCGGCGAAGCCGGCCAGCAGCGGCCCGGCGAGAAACCGCTCGGCAATCGAGGAGACGGCCAGCCGCAGCTGCCCGCGCGGCCGCCCGGCAAGATCGCCGGTGCCTTCCACCGCGGCCTGGATGTCGGCAATGGCCGGTGCCAGCGCGGCGTTGAGGCGCTCGCCCGCCTCGGTGAGGCTGACGCTGCGGGTGGTGCGTCGCACCAGCGCCAGGCCCAGCGCGGCCTCCAACCGGCCGATGCTCTGGCTCACCGCCGAGCGTGTCACGCCCAGACGGTCGGCGGCGGCGCGGAAGCTGCGCTCCTGCGCCACCAGGGTGAACACCGAAAGCGCGTTGAGATCGGCCATCATTGGTAAGTCAGGCTTTCCACTGTGTCACGACATGGCTGGCTTATCGCGACAATGCCCGCTCGCTACCTTTCTGCCAACGCGAAACCAGCGCGAAAGCGATCAACAAAGGAGCCGTGCAATGGCACTCGACAAAGTGGTTCTGATCACCGGCGCGTCCAGCGGTATCGGCGCCGGCATCGCCCGCGAACTCGGCCGGGCCGGCGCCCGGCTGGCGCTGGGCGCGCGCCGCACCGAACGGCTCGACGCGCTGGCCGCCGAGATCGCCGCAGAAACCGGCGTGGAGGTGATGACCCGCCGCCTCGACGTTACCGACCGGGCGGATGTCGCCGCCTTCGCCGAGGCCGCCCGCCAGCGCTATGGGCGGGTCGACGTCCTCATCAACAATGCCGGCATCATGCCGCTCTCGCTCATGGCCTCGCTGAAGGTGGAAGAATGGGACGCGATGATCGACGTCAACATCAAGGGCGTGCTGCATGGCATCGCCGCCGTGCTGCCGGACATGACGGCGCGCGGCTCCGGCCACATCGTCAACATCGCCTCCATCGGCGCGCTCGCGGTGGTCCCGACGGCGGCGGTCTATTGCGCAACGAAATACGCCGTGCGCGCCATCTCCGACGGGCTGCGGCAGGAGAACGACCGGCTGCGTGTCACCTGCGTCCATCCCGGCGTGGTGGAGAGCGAACTGGCTGACACCATCACCGATCCCGCCGCGGCGCAGGCGATGACGGCCTATCGCGCCATCGCCCTGACCCCGGACGCCATCGGCCGGGCGGTGCGCTTCGTGCTGGAGCAGCCGGGCGATGTCGATGTGAGCGAGATCGTCGTCCGTCCCACCGCCAGCCGCTGAGGAGGCAAGCCATGCAACCGTTTCCTCCAGCACGGCGGCGCCTCGCCACGCTTGTCGCCGCCGCCTTCCTCTCCCCCTTTGCCGGAGCCGCTCCTGCCATGACCCAGACAAAAGCGGCAGAGCCGCAAACCGCCCAGAGCCACGCCTATGTCGGCATGTGGGTGACGCCCGATGGCTATGTCAGGCACGAACTCCTGCCCAATGGCCGCTATGACGAGGCGCGCGGCAGCCGGCAGAGCGCCTATCGCGGCCGCTATGAGGTGCGCGGCACGCATATCGACTATTGGGACGACACCGGCTTCACCGCCGACGGCACTTTCGTCGACGCCAACACGCTGCACCATGGCGGCATGGTCTTCCGCCGGGTGGAGTGAGAGCGCCGGCCGAACCCGCCCGCGCCCCCTTCTTCTGAACAGCGGCTCCCGCTTGGTGTCCTGGTTCTCAACGCGGGACAAGCCCGGTGATGACGGCGGACCATCTCCTCTCGTGATCCCGGACCGGCCTGTGGCCGTCTGCGGTGACGGCGCGTGAGATCAAGGTCTTGCGGCGGCCGTCTTCTCACCCCCGGCCGCGATAGGGCGCCACGCCCTGGTCCGGCAGCCACACGCCGTCCAGCGGGGCGCCGCTCTGCCAGAACACATCGATCGGGATGCCGCCGCGTGGGTACCAGTAGCCGCCGATGCGCAGCCAGCGCGGTGCCAGCAATGTGTGCAGACGCAGGCCGATGGCGACCGTGCAGTCCTCGTGGAAGGCGCCATGGTTGCGGAAGCTGCCGAGATAGAGCTTCAGCGACTTCGATTCGACCAGCCAGCCATCGGGCACATAGTCGATCACCAGCTGGGCGAAGTCCGGCTGGCCGGTCACCGGGCACAGCGAGGTGAATTCCGGCGCGGTGAAGCGGGCGACGTAGTTCGTGCCGGGGTGCGGGTTCGGCACCCGCTCCAGCACCGCTTCCTCGGGGCTGGCGGGCAGGGCGGTGGCGCGGCCGAGCTGGGTCGTGCCGTCGGCAATGTCGTTCATGGCGGGGCTCCGGACGGGGAGGGGGCGGGCGATATGTCGCTGGCACCTCTTTCGCATGTCACATGGCCGGAGTAGAAGCGCCTCGACCATCCTGACCGAGTTGAGCATTGGGGAAACGCATGACCGCCATCGTCGATATTGTTGGGCGTGAAATCCTGGACAGCCGCGGCAATCCCACCGTCGAGGTGGATGTGATGCTGGAAGATGGCTCGCAGGGCCGCGCCGCCGTTCCCTCCGGCGCCTCCACCGGCGCGCATGAGGCGGTCGAGCTGCGCGACGGCGACAAGTCGCGCTATCTCGGCAAGGGCGTGCTCAAGGCGGTCGAGGCGGTGAATGGCGAGATCTTCGACGCCATTGGCGGCATGGACGCCGAGGACCAGCCGGCACTGGACCAGATCCTGATCGAGCTGGACGGCACGCCGAACAAGGCCCGCCTCGGCGCCAACGCCATTCTCGGCGTCTCGCTGGCGATCGCCAAGGCCGCCGCCGCCGCCCGCGACCTGCCGCTCTACCGCTATGTCGGCGGCGTCAATGCCCGCACCCTGCCGGTGCCGATGATGAACATCATCAATGGCGGCGCCCATGCCGACAACCCGATCGACTTCCAGGAATTCATGATCCTGCCGGTCGGCGCCCCCAGCTTCGCCGAAGGCCTGCGCACCGGCGCGGAAATCTTCCACACGCTGAAGAAGGCGCTGAAGGATGCCGGCCACAACACCAATGTCGGCGACGAGGGCGGCTTCGCGCCGAACCTGCCTTCCGCCGACGCCGCGCTCGCCTTCGTGGTGAAGGCGATCGAGACCGCCGGCTACAAGCCGGGTGAGGACGTGTTCATCGGCCTCGACTGCGCCGCGACCGAGTTCTTCAAGAACGGCAAGTACGATTATGAGGGCGAGGGCGCCGTGCGCGATATCGAGGCGCAGGTGAAGTACCTCGCCGACCTCGTCGGCCGCTACCCGATCTGCACCGTCGAGGACGGCATGGGCGAGGATGACTGGGAGGGCTGGAAGCTGCTCACCGACACCATCGGCTCCAAGTGCCAGCTGGTGGGCGACGACCTGTTCGTCACCAACGTCACCCGCCTGTCGGCCGGCATCAAGCAGGGCGTCGCCAACTCGATCCTGGTCAAGGTCAACCAGATCGGCTCGCTGACCGAGACGCTGAACGCGGTCGAGATGGCGCACAAGGCCGGCTACACCGCCGTCATGTCGCACCGCTCGGGCGAGACCGAGGATTCGACCATCGCCGATCTCGCGGTGGCGACCAATTGCGGGCAGATCAAGACCGGCTCGCTGGCCCGCTCGGACCGCACCGCCAAGTACAACCAGCTGCTGCGCATCGAGCAGGAACTGGGCCCGCAGGCGATCTATGCCGGCCGCTCGGCGATCAAGTCGCTCGCCTGAGCCCGCTCTCTTTCGGCTGAAACAACAAAGCCCCCGTCATCGCGACGGGGGCTTTTTCATGGCCCCTTCCGGGGGGCGGTGGCGGGGAGGGGCGCGTCAGCGCTTCAGCGCTTCAGGCGCTCATATTCCGCCGCCAGTTGCGGCAGGTCCGTGACCTGCGGCGAGTCGGGCTCCATCAGGCCGCCGCTGATCTCCAGCGCGGCGATCGGCCAGAGCCGCTCCACCAGCGCGGGAATCTGCGAATTGGGCACGGCGGCCATGCGCGCATCGACGGCGCAGAGGGCGCGGGCGCGTTCCTCGATGTTTCTGTTCATGCGTCGGCCTCCGTGTGTCCGGCCGGGCGCCGGAACCACCGGGGAAGCTGCTCCGGTTCAGAGCGTGGCAACGAGCCACGCCGGCTTCAGTGCAAGACGATAGCACCGGCTGGGGGCGGGGAATGTCCACAATCATACGCTGGGCGGAAGCTTTGGCCGCTCGCCGCCCTCACATTCGCGACATCGCGCTACCTTTGCCGGTCCGCTGTTCCGGTCGCCCGATTGTGTGTGCGCTGCGGCAGGAAAGGGGATGTTGGCGTTAGCGTTAACCGCGCCTCAACCGGCCCGCTCTAGGCTGCGTGCCCATGATCATTCGCACGCGCTGGCGCTCCTTCTTCCAGACCGTCACCCTGCATCTCGGGGCGGCGGCGCTGGTCGGCTATTTCGCCTTCCAGGGCTATAATGGCCAATATGGCCTTCTGGCCCGCCGCACCTTCGAGCAGCAGCACGCCGAGCTGACGCAGGAGCGGGACAAGCTGCAGGCCCAGCGCAAGGCGCTGCAGGCCAAGGTGGGGCTCATGTCGCCCGACCTCGTCGATGCCGACATGCTCGACGAGCAGGCGCGCGTCCTGTTGAACCTCGTCCACCCCAAGGATCTGGTGCTGCTCAGGGTCCCGGGCGGCCCGCAAGCCAATTGAACGAAAATTCATCGGACGAGCGAATCTGTGGCATGCCAGACGGGTTCCGGTGGGAAACCACGCTATTCCAGAAGCTTAACTCGATTTGAGTTAAATAGAGATTTGAACTGAAATCGAGTTGATCGCCGGAAACCATTGCGCCGGCAACATGTTGTGCGTCGCAGCATTGCGTCCAGCGCGTAGCGCGGAGGGGAAAGGTGCGTTATTAACGTGCCGACTTTGTCCCCGAGCTGAGGATGCGCCATGGTAGCCGCCGCCAATAAATCGGCCGTCGGAAGAGCCCCCACCGCGAAAGCGCCGGCACGGGCCGCGGCCAAGAGTCCGGCCCGGCGTTCGGACAAGATGGCGGCGGTTCCCGAATTCACCAAGGCCGAGGAACTCGAAGCCTATCGCCGGATGCTGGAAATCCGCCGCTTCGAAGAGAAGGCCGGCCAGCTCTACGGCATGGGCCTGATCGGTGGCTTCTGTCATCTCTATATCGGCCAGGAAGCGGTCGTCGTCGGCATGCAGGCCGCCCTCAAGCAAGGCGACCAGGTCATCACCGGCTATCGCGACCACGGCCACATGCTGGCCTGCGGCATGGACCCGAAGGGCGTCATGGCCGAGCTGACCGGCCGGCGCGGCGGCTATTCCAAGGGCAAGGGCGGCTCGATGCACATGTTCAGCACCGAGAAGGGCTTTTTCGGTGGCCATGGCATCGTCGGCGCCCAGGTCTCGCTCGGCACCGGCCTCGCCTTCGCCAACCACTACCGTGACAATGGCAGTGTCACCCTGGCCTATTTCGGCGACGGCGCCGCCAATCAGGGGCAGGTCTATGAGAGCTTCAACATGGCGGAGCTCTGGAAGCTGCCGGTCGTCTACATCATCGAGAACAACAAATACGCCATGGGCACCGCGGTGAACCGCGCCTCCGCCCAGACCGATTTTTCCAAGCGCGGCTCCTCCTTCAACATTCCCGGCGAACAGGTCGACGGCATGGATGTGCGGGCGGTGAAGGCGGCCGGCGAGCGCGCCGTCGAATTCGCCCGCTCCGGCAAGGGCCCCTACATCCTCGAAATGCTCACCTACCGCTATCGCGGCCACTCCATGTCCGATCCGGCCAAGTACCGGTCGAAGGAGGAGGTGCAGAAGATGCGGACCGAGCATGACCCGATCGAGCAGGTGCGCAACCGCCTGCTGGAAAAGAAGTGGGCCACCGAGGAAGAGCTGAAGGCGATCGACGCCGAGCTGCGCGACCAGATGAACGCGGCCGCCGATTTCGCCAGTGCCGACCCGGAGCCGGATCCGTCCGAGCTCTACACCGACATCCTGCGCTGAGCGCGGGCTGATGCTGGTCGAATTCTTCTGGGTCGCGATCGTCGCCGGCGCCTCTGCGGCGGCGGTCATCTGGGTCCTCGCGACCCGGATCGCCCTCGGCATCCTGCGTGCCACCAAGGCAAGCGGTCTGCGCTATTTGCTCGCCCTGCTGTGGCCGTTCGGCACCCGGCTGGTGCCGGGCGCCGCGCCTGCCGAGGCCACCCGGCTCAACAAGATGCTGGTCGGCTTCTTCGCCGCCCTCCTCGTCGCCATCGCCTCGATGGCCGTCTACAGCAATCTGACGTTCGTGCTTCCGGCACCGACGCCGTGACGCGCGATCTTAGACGCACGTTTCTTTGGGGAACGCCGCCATGCCGACCGAAGTTCTGATGCCGGCCCTGTCTCCCACCATGGAGAAGGGAAACCTCGCCAAGTGGCTCAAGAAAGAGGGCGACCAGGTCCGGTCCGGCGACGTCATCGCCGAGATCGAGACCGACAAGGCCACGATGGAAGTCGAGGCCATTGACGAGGGCACCCTCGGCAAGATCCTGGTGCCCGAGGGCACGCAGGACGTCACGGTGAACACCCCGATCGCCGTCATCCTCGCCGAGGGCGAGGACGCGAGCGCGGTCAGCGCGCCCAGCCCGCAGGCGGCCGAATCGGCGCCGCCGGTCGCGGCCGCGCCGCTGGAGCCCTCGCCGGTGGCGGCCTCCGCGCCGGCAACGCCGGCCGTGGTCAATTCCGCCGTCGCCGCCCCGCCCCAGCCCGAGACGGTGCCCGAGCCGGACGTTCCCGAAGGCACGGAATTCGTCAGCCAGACCATGCGCGAGGCGCTGCGCGACGCCATGGCCGAGGAGATGCGCCGCGACGGCGATGTCTTCGTCATGGGCGAGGAAGTCGCCGAATATCAGGGCGCCTACAAGATCACCCAGGGGCTGCTGCAGGAATTCGGCGCCCGCCGGGTCATCGACACGCCGATCACCGAGCACGGCTTCGCCGGCGTCGGCGTCGGCGCCGCCATGGCCGGGCTGAAGCCCATTGTCGAGTTCATGACCTTCAACTTCGCCATGCAGGCGATCGACCAGATCATCAACTCCGCCGCCAAGACCCTGTATATGTCCGGCGGGCAGATCACCTGTTCCATCGTGTTCCGTGGCCCCAACGGCGCCGCCGCCCGCGTCGCCGCCCAGCACAGCCAGGACTACACCTCCTGGTACAGCCACATTCCCGGCCTCAAGGTGGTGGCGCCCTATACGGCGGCCGATGCCAAGGGCCTGCTGAAGTCGGCGATCCGCGATCCCAACCCGATCATCTTCCTTGAGAACGAGATCCTGTACGGCCACTCCTCGCCGGTGCCGAAGCTCGACGACTTCACCGTGCCGATCGGCAAGGCGAAGATCGCCCGCCCGGGCAAGGACGTGACGCTGGTGGCGTGGTCCATCGGCATGAACTACGCGCTGAAGGCGGCCGAGGAACTCTCCAAGCTCGGCATCGAGGCCGAGGTGATCGACCTGCGCACCATCCGCCCGATGGATGTCGAGACCATCGTCGCCTCGGTTAAGAAGACCGGGCGCTGCGTGACGGTCGAGGAGGGCTGGCACCAGTCCGGCGTCGGTTCGGAGATCGTCGCCCAGCTGATGGAGAAGGCGTTCGACTATCTCGACGCCCCGGTGCTGCGCGTGACCGGCAAGGATGTTCCCATGCCCTACGCCGCAAATCTGGAAAAGCTGGCCTTGCCGTCGGTGCAGGACGTCATCGACGCTGCCCGCGCCGTCACCTATCGCTGAGGTCGGAGAAGCGCCATGCCCGTCGAAATCCTGATGCCGGCCCTGTCTCCCACCATGGAGAAGGGCAATCTGGCGAAATGGCTGAAGAAGGAGGGCGACAAGGTCGCCCCCGGCGACGTCATTGCCGAAATCGAGACCGACAAGGCCACGATGGAAGTCGAGGCCATCGACGAGGGCACGCTGGCGAAGATTCTGGTGCCTGAGGGCACCGCCGACGTGCCGGTGAACCAGCTCATCGCCGTGCTCGCCACCGAGGGCGAGGACGTACAGGCGGTTGCCGCCGGCGGCGGCGCCGCTCCTGCCAAGGCGGAGGCGCCGAAGGAGGCGCCGAAGGCGGAGGCCGCTCCGGCGGAGCCTGCCAAGGCCGAAGCTCCCAAGGCCGAGTCCGTTCCTGCTGCCGCTGCGCCGGCCGCGTCCGCGCCAGCCGCCGCATCCGGCGAGCGGGTCTTCGCCTCGCCGCTCGCCCGTCGCCTCGCCAAGGAAAAGGGCGTCGATCTCTCGGGCGTGAAGGGTTCCGGCCCGCATGGCCGCGTGGTTGCGGCCGATGTCGAGGCTGCCCCGGCCGGTGGCGCCGCCAAGGCCGCCGCCCCGGCCGCTGCCAAGCCGGCGCCCGCTGCCGCCGCTCCGGCTGCCGCGCCGGTGTCGAACAGCGCGCTTCTCGAACAGGTGAAGGCCTATTACGAGCCCGGCACCTATGAGGAAATCCCGCTCGACGGCATGCGCCGCGTCATCGCCCAGCGCATGGCGGAGGCGCGCCAGACGGTGCCGACCTTCTACCTCACCGTCGATTGCGACGTCGACGCGCTGCTCAAGCTTCGCGAGGAGCTGAACAAGGCCGCCCCCGAGAAGGACGGCAAGGCCGCCTACAAGCTCTCGGTCAACGATTTCATCATCAAGGCCTATGCGCTTGCCTTCCAGCAGGTGCCGGACGCCAACCAGGTGTGGGGCGGCGACCGCTACCTCAAGCTGAAGCACTCCGATATCGGCGTCGCGGTGGCGATCGACGGCGGCAAGGGCCTGTTGACCCCGATCATCCGCAAGGCCGAGACCAAGACCCTGTCGGCGATCTCCAACGAGACCCGCGAGCTTGCCACCCGCGCCCGCAACAAGAAGCTGGCGCCGGCCGAGTATCAGGGCGGCTCCTCGGCGATTTCCAATCTCGGCATGTTCGGGATCAAGGATTTCACCGCCATCATCAACCCGCCGCACGCCACCATCCTCGCGGTGGGTGCCAGCGAGCAGCGGGCCGTGGTGAAGAAGGGCGAGCTGGCGGTGGCCACGGTCATGACCGTCACCATCTCCTGCGACCACCGGGTGATGGACGGTGCCATGGGCGCGCAGCTCATCGGCGCCTTCAAGCAGATCATCGAAAAGCCGATGTCGATGCTGGTCTGATCCTCGTCATGGCCGGGCTTGTCCCGGCCATCCACGTCTTTCGCAAGGCGCGCCGGGCATTCCCCAGGCCGGCCCTGGCATGACGGAAGAATTCACATGGCGAACAATTACGACGTCCTCTTCATCGGCTCCGGCCCCGGCGGCTATGTCGGCGCCATCCGCGCCGCCCAGCTCGGCCTCAAGGTCGGCGTCATCGAGCGCACCCATATTGGCGGCATCTGCCCGAACTGGGGCTGCATCCCGGCCAAGGCGCTGCTGCGCTCGGCCGAGATCTTCCACTATATCGAGCATGCCAAGGACTACGGCCTCGTCGCGGAGAAGTTCGGCGTCGACATTGCGGGCGTGGTGAAGCGCTCGCGCGGCATCGCGGCGCAGATGAGCAATGGCGTCGGCTTCCTGTTGAAGAAGAACAAGGTCGACGTGATCTGGGGGCAGGCGAGCCTCACCGCCCCCGGCAAGGTCACGGTCGCGCCGGTCGCCGAGCCGGCGCCGAAGGGCGCGCTCACCCCCGGCGACTACACCGCCAAGAACATCGTCATCGCCACTGGCGCCCGCCCGCGCGCGCTGCCGGGCATCGAGCCGGACAAGAAGCTTATCTGGACCTATTTCGAGGCGCTCGCCCCGGCCAGCGTGCCGAAATCGCTGCTGATCATGGGCTCGGGCGCCATCGGCGTCGAATTTGCGACCTTCTACAAGACGATGGGCTCGGATGTGACCATCGTCGAGCTGTTGCCGCAGATCCTGCCCGTCGAGGATGCCGAGATCGCCGGGCATGCCCGCAAGCGCTTCGAGAAGCAGGGCATCAAGATCCTCACCGGCGCCAAGGTGTCGAAGGTGGTGAAGGGCGCGGACAACGTCACCGCCACGGTCGAGACGTCCGACGGCAAGGTGCAGACGCTGACCGCCGACCGGCTCATCTCCGCCGTCGGTGTCGTCGGCAATATCGAGAATCTCGGGCTTGAGGCGCTCGGCGTGAAGACCGACCGCGGCTGCGTGGTGGTCGATGGCCTGTGCCGCACCAATGTGCCCGGCGTCTGGGCGATCGGCGATGTCGCCGGCCCGCCCATGCTGGCGCACAAGGCCGAGCATGAGGGCGTGATCGCCGCCGAGGCGATCGCCGGCAAGCATGCCCATGCGATGGACAAGCTGATGATCCCCGGCTGCACCTATTGCATGCCGCAGATCGCCTCGGTTGGCCTCACCGAGGCGAAGGCGAAGGAAGCTGGCTTCGAGCTCAAGGTCGGCCGCTTCCCGTTCATCGGCAATGGCAAGGCGGTGGCGCTGGGCGAGCCGGACGGGCTGGTGAAGACCATTTTCGACGCCAAGACCGGCCGCCTGCTCGGCGCGCATCTGGTCGGCGCGGAAGTCACCGAACTCATCCAGGGCTTCGTGCTGGCGATGAATCTGGAAACCACCGAGGAAGAGCTGATCAACGCGGTCTTCCCGCACCCGACGGTTTCTGAAACGATGCATGAAAGCGTGCTCAGCGCCTATGGGCGCGCGATTCATATGTAGTCCGGGCGCTACGCCCGGCGGCGGGAGCCTGCCATGGAAGCGGATACTTATGCGGCCCTGAACCAGCCGGGCGTCGGCTGGTTCACCATGATCATCATCGGCCTTCTCGCCGGCTACATCGCCGAGAAGGTGACGGACAGTGATCACGGGCTCTTTGCCAACCTTCTGTTCGGCCTGATCGGCGCCTTTCTCGGCAAGTATCTGGCCGAGATGGCGGCGATCCCGGTCTTCGGCTTCTTCCGCACCCTGATCGCCGCCACGGTCGGCGCCATCATCGTGCTGTTCCTGTGGCGGAAGATTCGCGGGCGGTAGACGCCCCCTTCGCCCCCGCCATGCAAGTGGCACAGGGCGGATGCCTGCGCGTCCCCCCTTTCGCCCGTCGGCCGTGAGGCTTAACTGTGGGACAGGCGGCCTGTGCCGCGTGTCTCGAATGCAGCCAGCGGAACACCAATGGTCGTCGTTCTCAACACTCTCAACCGCGCTCTCGAGAAGCCCCGCCACCCGGAAAAGGCGAAGCGGGCGGAAACGCCTGTTCTGAAGAAGCCGGACTGGATCCGCGTCCGTGCCCCCGGCACGCCCGGCTGGCAGGAGACGGCGGACATTGTGCGCGCCAACGGCCTCGTCACCGTGTGCGAGGAGGCGAGCTGCCCCAATATCGGCGAGTGCTGGCAGAAGAAGCACGCCACCTTCATGATCATGGGCGACACCTGCACCCGCGCCTGTGCCTTCTGCAATGTCCGCACCGGCATGCCCGGCCCGCTGGACCGCGACGAGCCGCAGAAGGTGGCGGACGCGGTAGCCAAGCTGGGGCTTGAGCATGTGGTCGTCACTTCGGTCGACCGCGACGACCTCGACGATGGCGGCGCCGCGCATTTCGCCCGCACCATCGCCGCCATCCGCGCCACCAGCCCGAAGACCACCATTGAGATCCTCACCCCCGATTTCCTGCGCAAGGATGGGGCGCTGGAAGTGGTGGTGGCGGCGCGGCCGGACGTGTTCAACCACAATCTGGAATGCGTGCCCTCGCTCTATCTCAAGGTGCGGCCGGGCGCCCGCTACTTCCATTCGCTGCGCTTGCTTCAGCGGGTGAAGGAGCTGGACCCGACCATCTTCACCAAGTCCGGCATCATGGTCGGCCTCGGCGAGGTGCGGCACGAGGTGCTGCAGCTGATGGACGATCTGCGCTCGGCCGAGATCGACTTCATGACCATCGGCCAGTACCTCCAGCCGACCCGCAAGCACCACCCTGTCATGGCCTTCGTGACGCCGGAGGACTTCAAGTCCTATGAGACGGTGGCCTATGCCAAGGGCTTCCTCATGGTCTCGTCGAGCCCGCTGACCCGCTCCTCCCACCATGCCGGCGAGGATTTCGCCCGGCTGCGGGCGGCGCGGGCGAGCAAGGTCACGCTCGTTCCGTCCGTGGCGGCGGCGGTTCCTGCCTGACCATGCCGTCCTTCACCAATAAGCGGCGCGTGCGCCACTCCGCCACCGACATGTTCGAGCTGGTGGCGGATGTGGAGCGCTACCCGGAGTTCGTGCCGCTGTGCGAGAGCCTGCATGTGCGCCGCCGGGTGGCGAGCGGCGAGGGGGTCGATATCCTCGTCGCCGACATGAGCGTCGCCTACAAGATGTTCCGGGAGAGCTTCTCCAGCCGGGTGACGCTCGACCGGCCGCGGCTCTCCATCGTGGTGGAATATCTCGACGGGCCGTTCAGCCGGCTGGAGAACCGCTGGACCTTCCGCCCGCTGGCCGAGGGCGGCTGCGACGTCGAGTTCTTCATCTCCTATGAATTCCGCTCGCGCACGCTGGGTCTGCTGATGGGGGCGATGTTCGACGCCGCTTTCCGCCGCTTCGCCCAGGCCTTCGAGGAACGCGCCGACGAGGTCTATGGCCGGCGCGCCGTCGCCGGCTAGGGCGCGTGCCCGCCCGCCAGTTCCGCCAGCATGGCCAGTGCGGTGAGGACGGCCAGCCGCCGCACGCCGGCGCGGTCCTGGCCGGCGAACACTTCGCGGCGGGTGATCACCTTGCCGGTCGCGGTGCCGGCGGCGAAATGCACCAGCCCCACCGGCTTTTCGGCCGAGCCGCCGCCGGGGCCGGCAATGCCTGTTATGGAGACGCCGAGCGAGGTTTTTGCCGCCCGCAGCAGGCCGGCGACCATTTCGCGCGCCGTCTCCTCGCTCACCGCGCCATGGGCCGCCAGCGTCGCCGCCGAGACGCCCAGCATCTCCTGCTTGGCGGCGTTGGAATAGGTGACGAAGCCACGGTCGACCACGTCGGAGGAGCCGGCGATCTCGGTCAGCGCGCCGGCGACCAGGCCGCCGGTGCAGGATTCGGCGGTGGAAACCGTTAGCCCGCGCGCCCGGCACAGATCGAGCACCCGGATCGCCTCCAATTCGATGGCTCGCTGCGCTTCATCCATGACCGTTCCTTTCAGTCGATCCAGGGCAGGCGGACGGTCGCCGCCGCCAGCGCGGCGATGCCCTCGCGCCGGCCGGTAAAGCCCAGCCGTTCGCTGGTCGTCGCCTTCACGCTGACGCGGGCGACCGCGATGTCGACGATGGCGGCGATCATCTCGCGCATCGCCTCGCGGTGCGGGCCGATCTTCGGCGCCTCGCAGATGACAGTGGCGTCGAGATGGGCGATGCGGCCGCCGGCGTCGCGCACCAGGGCGGCGGCATGGGCGAGGAACTGGTCGGAGGCGGCGCCCTTCCATTGCGGGTCGGAGGGCGGGAAATGATGGCCGATATCGCCGGCGCCAATGGTGCCGAGCAGGGCATCGGTCAGGGCGTGCAGCACGACGTCGGCATCGGAGTGGCCGGCAAGGCCGAAATCATGCGGGATGCGCAGCCCGCCGAGCACCACATGGTCGCCCGGCCCGAAGGCGTGCACGTCGAAGCCGGTGGCGGTGCGGACATCGGCAAGCTCGGCCAGCAGGCGGCGTTCGGCGGTCACGAAATCCTCCGGCGTGGTGAGCTTGAAATTGGCGGGGTCGCCGGGGAAGGAGGCGACGGCGTGCCCGGCGGCCTCGGCCACCGCCGCGTCGTCGGTCAGGTCATCGGCGCCCGCCTGCGCGCGGTGCGCCGCCAGGATGAGGTCGTAGCGGAAGGCCTGCGGCGTCTGGACGCTGCGGACGGCGTTGCGGTCGGGGCCGGTGGCGAGGAAGCCGGGCGCGGCCACCGCCTTCAGCGTGTCGACCAGCGCCAGCGCCGGCACGGCGGCGCCCGCCGTCGCGGCCGTAGCTATGGCCTGCGCCACCAGCCGTGGCGAGACGAAGGGCCGCGCCGCATCGTGGATCAGCACCAGATCGGGCGGGTCCTGCGCCAGCGCTTCCAGCCCGGCGCGCACCGAGGCCTGCCGCGTCGCGCCGCCTGCCACGGGCGGGAGCACGCCGTCGAAACCCGCCAGCGCCTCGGCGCAGAGGGCGGCATGTTCGGGCGAAATCACCGGCAGCACGTGGCGGATGCCTGCCTGGCCGCGAAAGCCGTTCAGCGTGTGGCGCAGCACCGGCACCCCGCCCAGCGGACGGTATTGCTTGGGCAATCCCTCGCCCGCTCGCAGGCCATTGCCTGCCGCCACCACGATCACGTCGGTCCGCATTGCCTAACGCATCCGCCCTTCCGCTGACTGCCGCTTCAGCAGCTCAGACTTGCCCTGCCGGCTCGTTTAGCGCAAAAGCGGCACATATTTGCAAAAGATTTGACTTAAGCCCTTCGCATGGGTTGATGACGCGCTCGGCATGGCTATTATCTAGGCACCGCTGGTCGGGCTTATTTAATGTGCATCGAGTGATCGCCGCTTGACCCTTTGTTTTTCTCCCGTCGGCAATCTGCAGATCGGCACCGTGGCGGTGCCGGGGGCGGTCGTGCTCGCGCCGATGGCGGGCATCACCGATGCGCCGATGCGGCGCATGGCCTTGCGCTATGGCGCGTCGCTGGCGGTGTCGGAAATGGTCGCCGCCGGTGCCTTCGAGACCGGGCATGAGGAAACCGTGCTGCGGGCGGAAGGGGCAGGGGTGGCGCTGCATGCCGTCCAGCTCGCCGGTAATGAGCCCGAATCGCTGGCCCGCGCCGCCCGCCTCGCGGAAGCCGCCGGCGCGGCGCTGATCGACATCAATATGGGCTGTCCGGCGAAACGAGTGACCACCGGTCTGGCCGGCTCGGCGCTGCTGCGCGACCTCGACCTCGCCACTCGCCTCATCGCGGCGGTGGTGGGGGCGGTGAGCGTGCCGGTGACGCTGAAGACACGGCTCGGCTGGGACGGCGCCGCCACGGTGGCACCGGAGCTCGCCCGGCGGGCCGAGGCGATCGGCGTGCGGATGATCACCATTCACGGGCGCACGCGCTGCCAGTTCTACACCGGCCGCGCCGACTGGACGGCGATCCGCGCGGTCAAGGACGCGGTCTCCATCCCCGTGCTCGCCAATGGCGATCTGGTGGCGATCGAGGACGCGACCGCGATGCTCACCGCGTCCGGCGCCGATGGGGTGATGATCGGCCGTGGCGCGCAGGGGCGGCCCTGGTTTCCCGGCCAGGTCGCCAGCTTCCTGCGCACCGGCCGGGCGCCGGCCGATCCGCCGCTCGCCGAGCAGCGCGACGTGCTGATCGAGCTCTATGAGGGCTGGCTGGGCCATTACGGGCGCGAGCTCGGCATGCGCTGCGCCCGCAAGCATATCGGCTGGTCGCTGGCCAGCGCCACAGCGAGCGCCGGCCGCTCGCCTGATGTCGCCGCCTCCTGGCGCCGGCAGCTTCTTACCCTTGAGGATCCGGCGCGCGTCGTCACCGGAATCCGCGACGCCTATGACGACATTGGATGGAGAGAAGCTGCATGAGTTCGGTTTCCTCGCAACGGCCTGGCCCGCGCGCGGGCAGCGCGACTGCGGAGGCCGTCGTGAATGCGCTGCCGCATCCAGTCATCACGGTGGCGGAAGATAATCGCCTGATCGACGCCAATGTGGCGGCGGAGGCGTTCTTCGAGGCCTCGCTGGCGGTTCTGGTGCGTCATCGCCTGCAGGAATTCGTGCCCTTCGGCAGCCCGATCCTGTCGCTGGTGGAGCAGGTGCGCTCGCGCGGCGCGGCGGTGAATGAGTACCGGGTCGATCTCGGCACGCCGCGCAATGGTGGCGAGCGCATTGTCGACATCCATGTCGCGCCGCTGTCGGAAGTGGCGGGCCATGTCGTCATCATGCTGCAGGAGCGCACCATCGCCGACAAGATGGACCGCCAGCTCACCCATCGCGGCGCCGCCCGCTCGGTGACGGCGCTGGCCTCCATGCTGGCGCATGAGATCAAGAACCCGCTGTCCGGCATTCGCGGCGCGGCGCAGCTGCTCGAATTGTCCGCCAGCGACGACGACCGCTCGCTGACCCGGCTGATCACCGACGAGGCCGACCGCATCGTCAAGCTGGTCGACCGCATGGAGGTGTTCTCCGACGAGCGGCCGATCGAGCGCGAGCCGGTCAACATCCACGCGGTGCTGGAGCATGTCCGCACGCTGGCCAGCACCGGATTCGCCCGTACCATCCGCTTCGTCGAGGAGTACGATCCCTCGCTGCCGCCGGTGCTGGCCAATAGGGACCAACTGGTGCAGGTGTTCCTCAATCTGGTGAAGAACGCCGCCGAAGCCATTGGCGATTCGCCCGACGGCGAGATTCAGCTCACCACCGCCTTCCGCCCCGGCGTGCGGTTGATGATGCCCGGCGCCCCGGCGCGGGTCAGCCTGCCGCTGGAGTTCTGCGTGCGGGACAACGGCCCCGGCGTGCCGGAAGACCTGATGCCGCATCTGTTCGATCCTTTCGTCACCACCAAGCCGACCGGCACGGGCCTCGGCCTGGCGCTGGTGGCCAAGATCGTCGGGGACCATGGCGGCATCATCGAATGCGACAGCCAGCCCCGCCGCACCACCTTCCGTGTCCTCATGCCCATGTACCGCGCCAGTCGCGGTGACGAGAAGAGTTGAGAACCGCCATGCCGACGGGAAGTATCCTGGTTGCCGATGACGACGCTGCCATCCGCACCGTGCTCAATCAGGCGCTGTCGCGGGCGGGCTATGAGGTGCGCTCCTGCGGCAACGCGGCGACGCTGTGGCGCTGGGTCAGCCAGGGCGATGGCGACCTCGTCATCACCGATGTGGTGATGCCGGATGAGAACGCCTTCGACCTGCTGCCGCGCATCAAGAAGGTGCGCCCGGACCTGCCGGTCATCGTCATGAGCGCGCAGAACACCTTCATGACGGCGATCCGCGCCTCGGAGAAGGGCGCCTATGAATATCTGCCCAAGCCCTTCGATCTTAAGGAGCTGATCTCCATCGTCGGCCGCGCCTTGTCCGAGCCGAAGAAGCCGGAGAACGCGCTCAAAGGTCTGGGCGAGGATGCCGACAACATCCCGCTGGTCGGCCGCTCGCCGGCGATGCAGGACATTTACCGCGTGCTGGCGCGGCTGATGCAGACCGACCTCACGGTGATGATCGCCGGCGAGAGCGGCACCGGCAAGGAACTGGTGGCGCGGGCGCTGCACGACTATGGCAAGCGCCGCAACGGGCCCTTCGTTGCCATCAACATGGCGGCGATTCCGCGCGACCTGATCGAATCCGAACTGTTCGGCCATGAAAAGGGGGCCTTCACCGGCGCGAATGCGCGCTCGGCCGGCCGCTTCGAGCAGGCGGAAAGCGGCACGCTGTTTCTCGACGAAATCGGCGACATGCCGATGGAAGCGCAGACCCGGCTGCTGCGCGTGCTGCAGCAGGGCGAATACACCACGGTTGGCGGGCGCACCGCGATCAAGACCGATGTGCGGATCGTCGCCGCCACCAACAAGGATCTGCGCATCCTCATCCAGCAGGGTCTGTTCCGGGAGGATTTGTTCTTCCGCCTCAACGTCGTGCCGCTGCGCCTTCCGCCGCTGCGCGAGCGGGCGGAGGACGTGCCGGACCTCGCCCGCCACTTCTTCCTGCAGGCCGAGCGCGAGGGGCTGCCGCGCAAGCAGATCGACGCCGCCGCGCTCGACCGGCTCAAGCGCTACCGCTGGCCGGGCAATGTGCGCGAGCTGGAAAACCTGATCCGCCGTCTCGCCGCGCTCTACCCGCAGGAAGTCATCACCGGCTCGATCATCGAGGCCGAGCTGTCGACGCCGATCTCGCCGCCGACGCCGGAGGAAAACGGCCAGGACGAGACGCTCTCCGCCTCGGTGGAGCGCCATCTCAATGCCTATTTCGGCGGCTTCGGCGAGAACCTGCCCCCGCCCGGCCTCTATCACCGCATCCTGAAGGATGTGGAGTATCCGCTGCTCTCCGCCGCGCTGGCGGCGACGCGCGGCAACCAGATCAAGGCGGCCGAATTGCTGGGCCTCAACCGCAACACGCTGCGCAAAAAAATCCGGGATCTCGACATCCAAATAATCCGCACCAGTCGGTGAGCGCCTTACGCCCTCGCGAATTAAGGCGGGGGCGGCTCGCCAATGTCACATTTTTGCACCAGTGTCGTATCACTGCATCAGTAGGGCGGGCTGATTCCCGCCGCCAACATGGTGATGGATGAGCGACGCTTCGACCGGCGGAACCAACAGGCAGGAAGCGCTCGACCTCGGCGGGATGGGATTCCGATTCTCGCTCTGGGGCCTGGCGCCGCTGGCGGTGCTGCTGGCGCTGCTCATCGCGCTGGCCAGCTTCATCATCCTCATCGGCATCACCCCGCTGGTGCCGTCGCAGGATGTGATCATCGTCGTCCTGTGCCTCAACGGGCTTATGTCGCTGGTGCTGCTCGGCATCATCGGCCGCGAGGTGTGGCGCATCGTCAAGGCGCGCAAGCGCGGCCGGGCGGCGGCGCGGCTGCATGTGCGTGTCGTCGGCCTGTTCGGCGTGGTGGCGGTGGTGCCGGCGCTGCTGGTAGCGATCCTGGCCAGCATCACCCTCGACAAGGGGCTCGACCGCTGGTTCTCGGTCCGCACCCGCGCCATCGTCGACAATGCGGTGTCGGTCGCGCAGACCTATGTGCGCGAGCATGCCTATTCCATTCGCGGCGACGTGCTGGGCATGTCGCGCGACCTCCAGCGCATCCGCCAGCTCTGGGACCAGGACCGCAGCCGCTTCCGCCAGGCACTGACCGCGCAGGCGGTGGTGCGCGGCCTGCCCGCCGCCATGATCATCGACAAGGACCTCCAGGTCGTCGACCGCGCCACCATCCGCGTCGGCCGCGAATTCGTGGTGCCGGCCAATCTGGCGCTGAAGGACGCGACCGAAGAGCAGCCGCTGATCTATCTGCCGAACGACGCCGATTATGTCGGCGCGGTCATCCCGCTGAAGGATTTCGGCGACCTCTATCTCTATGTCGCGCGCTCGGTCGATCCGCGGGTGATCGATTATCTCAAGGAGACGCAGGCCGCTGTCGTCGACTACCGCAACCTCGAACAGCAGCGCGTGGGCGTGCAGGTGGCGTTCGCGGTGCTCTATGCGGTAATTTCGCTCACCGTGCTGCTCTGCGCCGTGTGGCTCGGCATCAATTTCGCCAACCGTCTGGTGGCGCCGATTCGCCGCCTGATCGGCGCCGCCGATCTCGTCGCCGCCGGCAATCTCTATGTCGAGGTGCCGGTGCGCCGCACCGAGGGCGATCTGTCGAGCCTGGCCGAGACCTTCAACAAGATGACGCAGGAACTGCGCACCCAGCGCGACGACCTCGTCCAGGCCCGCGACCAGATCGACACCCGCCGCCGCTTCACCGAGGCGGTGCTCTCGGGCGTCGGCGCCGGCGTCATCGGCCTCGATCCGCAGGGGCGCATCTCGATCATCAACCGCCCGGCGGAAAAGCTGCTCGGCGTGGTGGAAGCGGATGTGCTCGGCAGTGAATTCGGTGCGGTGGTGCCGGAAGTCGCCTCCCTGCTGGCCCAGGCGATGCAGGCGGGCGAGCGCAGCGTGCAGGCCAATGCCACGCTGACCCGCAATGGCCGCGACCGGGTGATCGCGGTGCGCGTCACCACCGAGCAGTCGCGCGAGGCCGAGCATGGCTGGGTGGTCACGCTCGACGACATCACCGAGCTGGTGGTGGCGCAGCGCAGCTCCGCCTGGGCCGACGTCGCCCGGCGCATCGCCCATGAGATCAAGAACCCGCTCACCCCGATCCAGCTCTCCGCCGAGCGGCTGCGCCGGCGCTACGGCAAGGTGATCGGCGAGGACCGCGAGGTGTTCGACCAGTGCACCGAAACCATCATCCGCCAGGTCGGCGACATCGGCCGCATGGTGGACGAGTTCTCCTCCTTCGCCCGCATGCCCAAGCCCGTCGCCGAGGCGCAGGATATTGGCGAGACGGCGCGGCAGGTGGTCTTCCTCATGCGGGTCGGTAATCCCGACATCACGCTCGACCTCGACTTGCCGGAGCAACCGGTCATCGCCCGCTTCGACCGCCGGCTCATGTCGCAGGCACTGACCAACATCATCAAGAACGCCACCGAGGCGCTGGCAGCGGTGCCGCCGGAAGAACGCACCGACCCGCCGCGCATCCAGGTGGCGGTGCATGCCAATGAGCGGATGGTGACGATCGACGTCATCGACAATGGCAAGGGCCTGCCGACCGAGAACCGGGCGCGGCTGCTCGAGCCTTATGTGACGACGCGCGAGAAGGGCACCGGGCTCGGCCTCGCGATCGTCGGAAAGATCATGGAAGAACATGGCGGCGGCATCGAGCTCGACGATGCCCCCCATGGGCGTGGCGCGTGGGTTCGCCTGCGTTTCGCGCGCGATGGCGGCCCAACGGCCGCCAATGACGGAAAAGGCAACGGCGGGGCCTCGACTGCCCGGCTGGTCGGCTGAAGGAGAACTGACTTATGGCGACGGACATCCTGATCGTCGACGACGAAGCCGATATTCGCGGGCTGGTCGCGGGCATTCTGGAAGATGAGGGCTATGGCGCCCGCACCGCCAAGGACAGCGACGAGGCGCTGGCCGCCATCGAGGCGCGCCGCCCGCATCTGGTCTTCCTCGACATCTGGCTGGAACGCTCGAAGCTGGACGGGCTTCAGCTGCTCGAACGGATCAAGAAGAACCATCCGGACGTGCCCGTGGTGATGATCTCCGGCCATGGCACCATCGAGACGGCGGTGGCGGCGATCAAGCAGGGCGCCTACGACTTCATCGAGAAGCCGTTCAATTCTGACCGCCTGATCCTCGTCGCCGATCGCGCGCTGGAAACGCTGCGGCTCAAGCGCGAGGTGCGCGACCTCAAGCAGCGCACCGCGGTGACGCAGCTGCTGGTCGGCAAGTCCTCGGTGATGAACCAGCTGCGCCAGGGCATCGAGCGCGTGGCGCCGACCAACAGCCGGATCATGATCGTCGGCCCCTCCGGTTCCGGCAAGGAACTGACCGCCCGGATGATCCACTCGGCCTCGCAGCGGGCCAATGGCCCCTTCGTGGTCATCAACGCCGCCGCCATCACCCCCGAGCGCATGGAGGTCGAGCTTTTCGGCGTCGAGATCGGGGAAGGGCAGGGCCGCCAGGTCGGCGCGCTGGAAGAGGCGCATGGCGGCACGCTGTTCATCGACGAGATCGCCGACATGCCGCGCGAGACCCAGAACCGCATCCTGCGGGTTCTGGTCGACCAGAACTTCCTGCGGGTGGGCGGCGCCACCCGCGTCTCGGTCGATGTCCGCATCATCTCGTCCACCGCGCGCAATCTGGAAAAGGAGATTGCCGACGGGCGTTTCCGCGAGGACCTCTATCACCGCCTTGGCGTCGTGCCGGTGCGCGTGCCGCCTCTGGCCGAGCGGCGCGAGGACGTGCCGGAACTGGTGGAGTTCTTCCTCGACCAGATCTCCCAGTCCACCGGCCTGCCGCGCCGGCGTGTCGCCGATGACGCCCTCGCCGTGCTGCAATCGCATGACTGGCCGGGCAATGTCCGCCAGCTGCGCAACAATATCGAGCGCCTGCTCATCCTCGCCTCGGGCGATGCCGACGCGCCTGTCACGGCGGACATGCTGCCCCCCGATGTCGGCGCGCTGGTGCCCAGCCTGCCGAGCGGGGCGGGCGGCGAGCACCTGATGGGCCTGCCGCTGCGCGAGGCGCGCGAAGTGTTCGAGCGGGAATATCTCGTGGCGCAGATCAGCCGCTTCGGCGGCAACATCTCGCGCACTGCCGAGTTCGTCGGCATGGAGCGCTCGGCGCTGCACCGCAAGCTGAAGGCGCTCGGCATCGGCTGAGCGTCCGGCGAACTTCAAGGAAGATGTGCGGCCCGGCCGCGCGGACGTCTCCGGGCGCGTGCGAACCTGCTATAGAGTGACTCGCGAGATGAGAGCCGGGGGGCGCCGCAGGCGGCACCTTCCGATACCAGCGGGGTCGCCATGAAGGTCGTCATTTGCGGGGCGGGGCAGGTGGGGTTCGGCATTGCCGAGCGTCTGGCCGCGGAGCAGAACGACGTCTCGATCATCGACACCTCGCCGCGCCTGATCCAGGCCGTGACCGACACGCTCGACGTGCGCGGCTTCGTCGGCCACGGCTCGCATCCGGATGTGCTGGCCCGGGCGGGGCTGGAGGCGGCGGACATGCTGATCGCCGTCACCCTGCATGACGAAGTGAACATGATCGCCTGCCAGGTCGGCCACGCGCTGTTCGACGTGCCGACCAAGATCGCCCGGGTGCGGGCGCAGAGCTATCTCCAGGGCCACTGGCGCAACCTGTTCTCGCGCGACCACCTGCCGATCGACGTGGTGATCTCGCCGGAGCTCGAAGTGGGCGAGATGGTGCTGCGGCGCCTGTCGCTGCCCGGGGCGGTGGACACGGTGAGTTTCAACGACAGCAATGTCGTGGTGGTGGGCGTGCGCTGCCAGGAGGATTGCCCGGTCCTCGACACGCCGCTGCGCCAGCTGACCGATCTGTTCCCGGATCTGCGCGCCGTCGTGGTGGCGGTCTATCGCAACGGCAAGACCTTCGTGCCGCGCTCGGCCGATTCGCTGCTGGCCGGCGATCTCGCCTATTTCGTCGCCCATACCGACCAGGTGAGCCGCACCCTGTCGATCTTTGGCCATGACGAGCCGCCGGCGCAGCGCATCGTCATCGGCGGCGGCGGCAATATCGGGCTTTATGTCGCCCGCGAGCTGGAGCTGCGCAACCCGAAGGCGCGGGTGAAAATCATCGAGGAAAACCTTGGCCGCGCAGAGGAAATTGCCCAGCAGCTGACGCGCACCGTGGTGCTGCGCGGCAGCGCGCTCGACCGCGCGATCCTGGAGGAGGCGGCCGTTGGCGACGCCGATACGATGATCGCGGTCACCAATGACGACCGGGTCAACATCCTCTCCTGCCTGCTGTCGCGCGAGCTCGGCGCCAAGCGCATGCTGTCGCTGCTGAACGATCCGGCCTATCCCGCCTTTGCGCGCGGGCTCGGCATCGATGCCTATGTGAATCCGCGCCAGATCACCGTGTCGAAGATTCTGCAATATGTCCGCAAGGGCCGCATTCGCGGGGTCCACTCCCTGCTGAACGGTGCCGGCGAGGTGATCGAGGCCGAGGCGCTGGAGACCTCGCCGCTGGTTGGCAAGCCGCTGCGCCAGCTCGACATCTTCGATGGCATGCGGATCGGCGCCGTCATTCGCGGCGGCCGGGTGATGCTGCCGCGCGGCGATACCGTGATCCAGGCGCGCGACCGGGTGGTGATGTTCGCGCTCGCCGACAAGGTGAAGCGGGTCGAGCAGCTGTTCCGGGTCAGCCTTGAGTTCTTCTGAGAGAGGCCGAGACCCATGATCGCGGTCGCCCGCCACAGCGCACAGACGGCCGGGGTCATGGCTGGCTTCCTGCTGCTTTCGGCGCTGGTGTCGCTGTTCCGCCGCGAGCCCGGCGCCGATGTCTTCCTGATGACGGCGCTGCTGACCGTGTTCGGCGCTGGCGCGGTGTTTCTCGCCGTGCGCAACCGTCCCGGCCGGCTCGACCGGCTGGCGGCCTATGGGCTTCTGCTCGTGCTCTGGGTCGGCGTGCCGATCATCGCCGCCGTGCCGATCGCGGCGACGACGACGCTGTCGCCGCTGCATGCCTGGCTGGAGGCGGTGGCGGCCTTCACCACCACCGGCCCGGTGCAGATCCATGACCTTGAGAATGTGCCGCGGGCGACGCTCGGCTGGCTGCTGACGCTGCAATGGGCCGGCGGCCTGCTCACGCTGGTCGGCTTTGTCGCGGTGCTCGGCCCGGCCGGCATGGGCGGCCTGCCAGACCGCAGCGCCCGCGCCAACCTGCTGGCGGCGACCCAGCAGACCACGCTGGACGACGCGCTGCGGCTGGTGCTGCCGGTCTATCTCGGCGCCACACTCCTGTGCACCTTCGTGCTGTTCTTGCTTGGCGTGCGGCTGTTCGAGGCGCTCGGCTTCGCCGGCGCGGCGCTGTCCACCGGCGGCCTGCTGCCCGATGCGGACGGCATTGCCGGCTATGGCCATCTCGGCGTCAAGGCGGTGATGATCGTCTTCATGCTGGTGGGGGGAACGAGCATATTGTGGCAGCGCATGCTGCTCACACGACGCTTTCGCATGGCGCTGGGTCAGTATGAAAATATTGTGCTTTTTGCCCTTTGCCTTGGGCTCGGCATTGCCGCCGCGGCGATCGGTTTCCGCAGCCCCGAGGGCAGCCTTTCGCTGCCCTTCGCGCTGGAGGACGGGCTGTTCACCGCCGTCTCCCTCGTCACCACGACAGGCATCGAGCCGCATGGCGGGGCCTTTGCCAGCCTGCCGGTGACGCTGGTTCTGGCGGTGGTGTTCATCGGCGGCGCCAGCTTCTCCACCACGGGCGGCATCAAGATCTACCGCGCCGGGGTGATGGTGCTGCAGAGTCTGCGCGAGCTGGAGCGGCTGGTGCATCCCAGTGCCGTGCATCCGCGCCGGCTCGGGCAGCAGAATGTGACGCTGCAGATGATGAAGGCGATCTGGATCATGTTCGGCGTCGCCTGCACGGTGATCGGCGCCCTCACCGTAGCGCTCGCACCGGCCATGCCGAGCTTCGAGGCGGCGTTTGTCGCGGTGCTGACGGCGCTGAGCAATGTCGGCCCGGTCTATGCCGCCAACTGGCAGCCGCAGGTGAACTGGCCGGATTGGGGCGCGCTGCCGGCCTATGCGCAGCTTATACTGGCGCTCGCGATGATTCTCGGTCGGCTGGAGATTCTGGTCGTGCTGGGTCTGGCCAATTTCGCGCTGTGGCGCCGCTAGATTAATAACTCGCAGCAGTGCGTTGGGGTCACTTCTTCGCGCAAAGGCTGAACGGGCTCCAGCCGGAATGAAGCGGGCCCACGGGGACGGAAGATGTCGCGCATTGCCTATGTGAACGGATCTTATGTGCCGCATGCCGAGGCGGGCGTGCATGTCGAGGATCGCGGCTACCAGTTCGGCGATGGCGTCTATGAAGTCTGCGAGGTGCGCGGCGGCCACATGGTGGATGAGCGTCGCCACATGGCGCGGCTCGTGCGCTCGCTGGGCGAGCTTCGCATCCGCCTGCCGATGTCGCTCGCCGCGCTCGGCGTCGTGCTGCGCCAGACCATCGCCCGCAACCGGGTGCGCGACGGGCTGGTCTATCTGCAGGTCACGCGCGGCGTGGCCCGGCGCGACCATTATTTCCCCGACGCCGCGACGCCGCCCTCGCTGGTGGTGACGGCCCGTGCGATCGACCCGGCCAAGGGCGAGGCCGTGGCGGGGCAGGGGATCGCCGTCATCACCGTGCCGGATAATCGCTGGGAGCGGGTCGACATCAAGACCATCGGCCTGCTGCCCAATGTGCTGGCCAAAGAGGCGGCCAAACAGGCCGGCGCGCGCGAGGCGTGGTTCGTCGACGCCGCCGGCCATGTCACCGAAGGCGGCTCGACCAATGCCTGGATCGTCACCCCGGAGGGCCGGCTTGTCACCCGCCCGGCGGAAAGTGGCATCCTGCGTGGCATCACCCGCACCGTCATGCTGGAGGTGGCGGAAAAGCTGCAATTGCGGGTCGAGGAGCGGCCCTTCACGGTGGCGGAAGCGCTGGCCGCGCGCGAGGCCTTCGTCACCTCGGCCACCAATTTCGCCACGCCAGTGGTGCGAATCGACGGGCGGGACATCGGCGATGGCCGGCCCGGCCCGGTGGCGCGCGCGCTGCGCGAGAACTTCCACCGGGTTGCCGAGATCGCCCGCTGAAGCGGGAAATTGTGCCCGGCCAGCACCCGCCCGGCATGCGGGCGCGCAAGGAAAGACCTTGCCAAGCGCCGCCAACTTGGCGAAAGCATCTTGCGCGCCAGACATGCTATGCCATGTTTGGGGCGCACGTCTTCATGCTCGCCCGCTCCCGGACGGGGCGCAGAGGTGAAGGCGACCGCGCCGACCTACGAGCAACAACAAACAAACGGATTAAAAAACCATGGCCGCGGAACGTTCGCAGAACCTCCAGGACACCTTTCTCAACCACGTCCGCAAGAACAAGACGCCGCTCACCATCTTCCTGGTCAATGGCGTGAAGCTCCAGGGAGTCGTCACCTGGTTCGATAATTTCTGCGTGCTGCTGCGCCGCGACGGCCATTCGCAGCTGGTCTACAAGCACGCCATTTCGACCATCATGCCCGGCCATCCGGTTCAGCTGTTCGAGCCGGACGAGACCGGCGAGAAGGGCTGATCTTGGAGCTTAAGACCTCCCGCACATCGTCCGCCGGCCGCGCCGCCGGCCTGCCTGTCGAGCACGAGACCGCCGGCGACGCCACCCGCGTGGTGGTGATCGTCCCGCACCTGACCCGTCGCGGGGGCGGGGAGGGCGGGGTGCGCCGCTCGCCCGAGGCGCGGCTCGACGAGGCGATCGGCCTTGTCCTCGCCATCGATCTCAAGCTGGTCGGCAGCGCGCTGGTTGGCCTGTCCCAGGTGCGCCCGGCGACCTATCTCGGCAGCGGCAAGGTCGAGGAGTTCGCCGAGCTGGTGAAGGCGGAGGAGGCGGGGCTGGTCTTCGTCGACGCGCCGCTCAGCCCGGTGCAGCAGCGCAACCTTGAAAAGGCGTTCGCCGCCAAGGTGATCGACCGCACCGCTCTCATTCTGGAGATCTTCGGCCAGCGTGCCCGCACCAAGGAAGGCGTGCTGCAGGTCGAGCTTGCCCATCTGAACTACCAGCGCAGCCGGCTGGTGCGCTCCTGGACCCATCTGGAGCGCCAGCGCGGCGGCTTCGGCTTTCTCGGCGGCCCGGGCGAAACGCAGATCGAGGCCGACCGCCGGCTCATTGGCGAGCGCATCGTCAAGATCGAGCGCGAGCTGGAGCAGGTGAAGCGCACCCGCGCTTTGCACCGCGCCAGCCGCAAGAAGGTGCCTTATCCCGTGGTGGCGCTGGTGGGCTACACCAATGCCGGCAAGTCGACCCTGTTCAACCGGCTGACCCGCGCCGATGTCATGGCGCAGGACCTGCTTTTCGCCACGCTCGACCCGACCTTGCGGGCGGTGCAGCTTCCCACCGGCGACAAGGTCATCCTGTCCGACACGGTCGGCTTCATCTCCGATCTGCCGACCCAGCTGGTCGCGGCCTTCCGCGCCACGCTGGAAGAGGTGATCGAGGCCGATCTGATCCTGCATGTGCGGGACATGTCGCATGAGGATGCCGACGCGCAGGCGCATGACGTCAAGGGCGTGCTCAGCGATCTCGACATCGACCCCGAGGACGATCACCGCGTCATCGAGGTCTGGAACAAGATCGACCGACTGGACGAGGAGAGCCGGACCGGCCTGTTCAACACCGCCGAGCGCCGCGAGGGCGATGCGCGGCCGATCCCGGTATCGGCGCTGACGGGCGAGGGCATGGAGCCGTTGCTTGCCACCATCTCGCAGCGCCTCTCGCGCGAGCGGGTCAGCCTCGCCATCGATCTCGACGCCGCCGATGGCGGCAATCTGAGCTGGCTCTACCGGCACAGCGAAGTGCTGGAGCGCCGCGAGGACGGGGAGGGACGCCTGCATCTGGCGGTGCGCGTGCCGCCCGATCGCGCCGAGCAGATCGAGCGCCGGTTTGGGGCGCGACGGCTCAAGGGGACAGGCGAGGGGGCCTGAACGCCTATAGGCGTCTGAACTCCCCACTGGAACGTCATCCCGGACGGCCGACGGCCGATCCGGGATCGTATCGACAATGGCGAGTGATCCCGGCTCTCCGCTGCCCTCCGGCAGGGAAGACGACCTGAGCGCATGCGAGGGCAGGGCACTCCACCGCCCTACTCCTTCGGCGCCGCCGTCTTCGCCTCCTGCCAAAGAGCTTCCATTTCAATGAGGCTGGCCCCGTCCGGCGTGCGCCCGGCCTGCGCCAGCCGGTCCTCGATGTGGGCGAAGCGGCGGACGAATTTCTCGTTGGTGCCGCGCAGAGCCGCCTCGGGGTCGACATCGAGATGGCGGGCGAGGTTCGCCAGCGCGAACAGCAGGTCGCCAACTTCTTCCGCCGCCGCCTTCCGGTCGCCCGCGACGATCTCGGCTTCCACCTCGTCGATCTCCTCGCGGATCTTGGCCAGTACCGGGCGCACATCCGGCCAGTCGAATCCGACCCTGGCGGCCTTGTCCTGCAGCTTCACCGCCCGGGTGAGGGCAGGGGCGCCGGCCGGCACGCCGTCCAGCGTGCGGCCCTGGTCCGGCTGCGCTGGCAGTCCCCGCGCCTGCTGGCGCTGCGCCCGCTGCGCCTTCTCCTGCGTCTTGATCTGCTCCCACGCCACATTCACCGCCGCCACGTCGCGCCCCTGGGCGTCGGCGAAGACATGCGGATGGCGGCGGATCATTTTCGCGGTGATGGCCTCGACCACGGCGCCGAAATCGAAGGCGCCGCGCTCCTGCGCCAGGCGGGCGTGGAACACCACCTGCAGCAGCAGGTCGCCGAGCTCGTCGCACAGATCGTCGAGGTCGCCGCGGGCGATGGCGTCGGCCACCTCATAGGCTTCCTCGATCGTGTAGGGGGCGATCGTGTCGAAGTCCTGCGCCAGGTCCCAGGGGCAGCCGGTCTCCGGCGTGCGCAGCGCTTCCATGATGTCCAGCAGGCGTTGAATGTCGCGGGAAGGCGTCAAAATGCCGGTTCTCCGATTCGCAGAAGACATATTATGGAAAACATTCTCGTAGTTTCGGACGTCGGCCTGCGCGAGCGTACGTCTATAAGCTATTGATCTAGAACGAGTTCAAGCCCGTCATGGGCGGCGATCACCCCGTCCGGCAGCTCGCGCATCAGCGTGGCGTAGTCGAGGTCGGTGTGCAGGTTGGTCAGCACCGCCCGGCGCGGCTTCATCCGCTCGATCCAGGCCAGCGCCTCGCTGAGCGACAGATGCGTCGGGTGCGGCTTCGGCCGCAGCGCGTCGATGATCCAGACATCGAGGTCCGACAGATAAGCCAGGCTCTCGTCCGGCAGATCGTGCAGGTCGCTGGAATAAGCGAGGCCGCCGATGCGGAAGCCGTAGGAAATGATGCTGCCGTGAAACTGCCGGAAGGCAGTCGCTTCGATCGGCCCGCCGGGCCCGTCGACGCGAATGGTGTCGCCGGCGTGGAAGCGGTGCTCGGTGAGGATCGGTGGGTAGTCGCTGCCCGGCGGCGTCTCGAAGCAATAGCCGAAGCGCTGGTGCAGCATCGCCGACGTCTCGGGATCGACATGCACGTCGATGCGGCGCCGGTGCAGGATGGTCAGTGGGCGCAGATCGTCGATGCCATGGGTGTGGTCCGCATGCTCATGGGTGAACAAAACCGCGTCGAGCCGGTCGACCCCGGCATCGATCAACTGCTCGCGCAAATCCGGCGAGGTGTCGATCAGCACGCGGGTCGGCTGGTCGACCCCCGGCGCGAAGCGCTCCACCAGCATGGAACAGCGGCGGCGGCGGTTGCGCGGCTCGTTCGGGTCGCACACCCCCCATCCCTGCCCGACTCGCGGCACCCCGCCGGAGGAACCGCAGCCGAGAATGGTGAAGGTCAGCGCCATGGCGGGAGCGGAAGCCTCTAGGATGCGCGGGAAAACAGGCGGAAGAAATTCTGCGTCGTCAGCGCCGCGATCTCGTCGAAGGAAATGCCGCGCGCCTGGGCGAGTATATGGGCGGTTTCCACCACATAGGAAGGCTCGTTGCGCTTGCCGCGATGGCTGTTGGGCGCGAGATAGGGCGCGTCCGTTTCCACCAGCACCCGGTCGGCCGGCAGGCTGGCGGCGATCTCGCGCAGCGGCGCGCCTGACTTGAAGGTGAGGATGCCGGAAAACGAGACATAGCCGCCCAGCGCCACGGCGCGACGGGCGAGCTCCGGCCCGGCGGTGAAGCAGTGCAGCACGAAGCCGAAGGCGCCCTTCCCGCTTTCCTCTTCCAGGATCGCCGCCACATCCTCATCCGCGTCGCGGGCGTGGATCACCAGCGGCAGGCCGGTGCGGCGCGCCGCCTCGATATGAAGGCGGAACCCCGCCGCCTGCGCGTCGCGCGGCGCGGTGTCGTAGTGATAATCGAGGCCGGCCTCGCCGATAGCGACCACCTTGGGATGGTCTGCGGCGGCCAGCAGCTCGTCGAGCGTGACGTCTTGTTCCTCGCCGGCATTGTGCGGGTGGGTGCCGACCGAGCAGAACACGTCGTCGAATCGCTCGGCGATCGCCCTCACCTGCCCGGAGCGGCGCACCCTTGTGCCGATGGTGACCAGGCGGCCGACGCCGGCGACGCGGGCCCGCGCCACCACGTCGTCAAGCTCGGCGGCGAAGTCCGGAAAATCGAGATGGCAATGGCTGTCGACGATCATGAGGCGGCCGGCGCCTCGGGCTCGACATAGCGCGGGAACACACCGACCGGGGCCGGGAGGGCGGTTCCGCCCACCAGCCGTCCGGCCTCGCCGAGCGTGGCGAAGCTGCGCGCGTCCTCAGGAACGGCGAGCAGATCCAGCAGCTTGCCGGCACTTGTTGGAATGAAGGGCTGCGCCAGCAGGGCGACCTGGCGCACCACTTCCGCCGTCGTCCACAGCACGGTGCCGAAGCGCTCGGGCGCGGTCTTGCGCAATTCCCACGGCGCGGCGCCGGCGAAATAGCGGTTGGCGTCCGCCACCACCGACCAGATGGCGGCGAGCGCGTTGTGGATCTGCTGGCCCTCCATCGCCTCGCGCACCTTGGCGCCCATGGCGTCGGCGCTGGCGAGGATGGTCGCGTCATCGTCCGAGAGCGGGCCGGGCGCAGGCAGCGCGCCGCCCAGATTCTTGGCGATCATCGACAGCGAGCGCTGGGCGAGGTTGCCCAGATCATTGGCGAGGTCGGCATTGGTGCGGGCGACGATGGCGTCGTGGCTGTAGGAGCCATCCTGGCCGAACGGAATCTCGCGCAGCAGGAAATAGCGCAGCGCGTCGACGCCATAGGCGCGGGCGAGGTCGAACGGGTCGATCACATTGCCGACCGACTTCGACATCTTCTCCCCGCGATTATGGATGAAGCCATGCGCGAACACGGTCTTCGGCGGCTCGATCCCCGCCGACATCAGGAAGGCCGGCCAGTACACGGCGTGGAAGCGGATGATGTCCTTGCCGATGATGTGGAGGTTCGCCGGCCAGTAGCGCTGGAAGCTCTCACTCGTCGTGTCGGGATAGCCGACGCCGGTGATGTAGTTGGTGAGCGCGTCCACCCACACATACATCACATGGTCCGGGTCGCCCGGCACCGGAATGCCCCAGGAGAAGGTGGTGCGGCTGATGGAAAGGTCCTGCAGCCCGCCGCGCACGAAGCTCGTCACCTCGTTGCGCCGCACCTCGGGCCGGATGAAGTCCGGGTGGGCGTCGTAATAGTCGAGCAGCTTCTGCTGATAGGCGGAGAGGCGGAAGAAATAGCTCTTCTCCTCGGTCCATTCCACCGGCGTTCCCTGCGGGCCGAGGCGCACGCCGTCCGGGTTCACCGTCGTCTCGTCCTCGGCGTAATAGGCCTCGTCGCGCACCGAGTACCAGCCGGAATAGGCCCCGGCATAGATGTCGCCGCTCTCCACCATGCGCTGCCAGATCGCCTGGGTGGAGGCGATGTGGTCGGCATCGGTGGTGCGGATGAAGCGGTCATAGTCGACGCCGAGCAGCGCATCCATCTCCTGGAAGCGGGTGGCGTTCTTCGTCGCCCATTCCAGCGGCGTCAGCCCCTGTTTTTCCGCCGTCTGCGCCATCTTCAGCCCGTGCTCGTCAGTGCCGGTCAGGAAGAAGACGTCATAGCCGTCCAGCTTCTTGAAGCGGGCCAGCGCGTCCGAGGCGATCTTTTCATAGGCGTGGCCGATATGGGGCGCGCCATTGGGGTAGTCGATCGCGGTGGTGATGTAGAAGGCGGGTCTCACGGCGGTTTCCTGCGGGGCGGCCGGCCGGCGCGCGATCAGGGGCGCAGGGCCTCGTTGAGCGACGCGAAGATCCGGAGGACGAGGGTCTTGCGGTCGAGATTATAGACATCGGCGTCGACCGCAGCGCGGCGAACCTTCTCCCACACCTCCGGGAGGCGTGCAAGACGAACGCGCGCGGTCTGCCGGCGCCCGGTGGCATGGTCGCTGATCCAGCCCTCGACGGTGCCGACAAACGCCTCCAGCGCCCCTCCCCGGTCGCCGGCCAGCTTTTCGCCGAGCGTGTGCAGCGACTTGGGGTCGACACCGGGCAGCGCGTCGAGCAGGACGGTGGTGGCGTTGCGCACGGCGAGGCCGTCGCCCTCCATCAGGCTCAGCGCCTCGCGCACGCTGCCCCCCGCCGCGTGCGCCGCCTCCGCGAAGCGGCTGCGGTCGAGCGTGGGCATGCTGGCGCTCAGGCCCTCCAGCGCCTCCACCACCTGCCCGTCCGACAGCGCCCGCAGCGGCACCATGCGGCAGCGCGAGCGGATGGTGGGCAGCAGCCGGCCCGGCGCGTGGCTCACCAGCAGGAACAGCGCGCGATTGGGCGGCTCCTCCAGCGTCTTCAGCAGCGCGTTGGCGCCCTGCGCGTTCATCTCGTCCAGCGTGTCGACCACGCAGACCCGCCAGCCGCCGAGCGCCGCCGTGGAGCCGAAGAAGCTGCGCACCCGGCGCACCGTCTCGGCGGGAATCATCGAGGGCAGCTTGCCGGCATCATTGGGCGTGCGCCGCAGCACCAGCAGGTCGGGATGCGAGAGCGCCGCCACCTGCCGCGCCGTGGGGTGATCGGGATCGACCGCGATCGAATGCGCCGGCGCGGCGCCGCCTGACAGCACGAAGCGGGCGATGGCATAGGCCAGCGTCGCCTTGCCGATGCCCTCCGCCCCGCCGATCAGCAGCGCATGCGGCAGGCGCCCGGCGTCCCAGGCGGTACGGACCATCGTCTGCGCCTCCTCATGGCCGATGAGGTGCTGCGTCTCGCGCGGGGCCGGCGCGGCGCCGAAGCGGTCGCCTTCGAGCGGGGCGGCGTCCTTCATGAGCGGCGTCTCCGGCGCGGGGCGGGCAGCTTCAGCCGGGTGGAGACTGCCTGCCAGATCGCCTCCTCCACCGCCTCGGCCTCAAAGCTGGCGTCGATCAGCACACAGCGCTCCGGCTCGCTCGTCGCCAGCGCGCGAAATGCTTCGCGCAGGGCGCGGTGGAAGGCGAGCCCCTCGCTCTCGAAGCGGTCGGCATCGCGGCCGGAGCGGGCGGCGGCGCGGGCGAGGCCTTCCTCGGCGGGAAGGTCGAGAATCAGCGTGAGGTCGGGGCGGGTCTCGCCCACCGTCACCTCCTCCAGCGCGGCGATGAGGCGCGGATCGACATTGCCGAGCGCGCCCTGATAGACGCGGGTCGAATCGGCGAAACGGTCGCACACCACCCATGCCCCGCGTGCGAGCGCCGGGCGGATGGTGGCGTCGAGATGGTCGGCGCGGGCGGCGGCGAACAGCGTCGCCTCGGCCAGAGGCCCCAGCGGCTTGGCGGCGCCGGAAAGAATGAGATGGCGCATGATCTCGGCGCCGGTGGACCCGCCGGGCTCGCGCGTGCCGACGGCGTCGATTCCCGCCGCCTGCAGCCGCGCCAGCAGCCGGCGCAGCTGGGTGGATTTGCCCGCCCCCTCCCCGCCTTCCAACGTGATGAAGCGGCCCGGCGGAACCGGTTTTGCGGCGGGGCGGCTTGCCGGCTTGGTTGCGGGTTTGGCTGCCGCCGTGCCCGCCGTCTTCGCCGTCATGGGAGCCGCCTTGGCGGATTTGGCCGTCGCGCTCGTCGCCGCCTTTGCCGACGCCGGCTCGGCTTTCGCCTTCGCCTTGGCAGACCCCGCCTTGGCCGACCGCTTTGCCGCGGGCTTGGCAGCGCTTTCGGCGGTGGGGCTTGCCGGGGCGGGGGCGTTTGAGGGCGGCTGCGTGCGGGAGGGCATGCTCAGCCGGTCAGCTTGGCGTAGCCCTGGCGCAGCAGGCTCACCACCAGTTCATAAGCGCCGTCCATCGCCCGGCGCCAGAGCGGACCGGCCGGCACCGTCTCGGCCGCCACCAGCGGCACGTCGAGCGCCAGTTGCTCGCCGCGATAGACCATCAGCCGCGCCAGTTCCGCGCCCTTTTCCACCGGCGCGGCGATCGGCCCCTCGAAGCGGATGCGGGCCACCAGCTTCTCGTCGCCATTGCGCGGAATCAGCACCCGGATCGGCCCGTCGCTGGTCAGCGGCGCCCCGTTGCGCGCGCCGCCATAGAGCGTCGCTTCGCCGACGATCTGGCCGGGCTCGAAGAGGGTGCGCGATTCGAACGAGCGGAAGCCCCATTCGAGCAGACGGCGGGCATCGTCGGCCCGCTCCTTCTCGCTCTTGGCGCCCATGATGACGACGACGAGCCGCTGCCCGTTCTGGATCGCCGAGCCGACGAGATTGAAGCCGGCATCCTTCTGGTAGCCGGTCATGAAGCCGTCCGCGCCAAGACTCATGCCGAGCAGCGGGTTGCGGTTGTTCTGCCGGATCTTGTTCCAGAGGAAATCCGGCTCGCCGTAGATTTTGTACAGGTCGGGATAGTCGCGGATGATGTGGGTGGCGACCTTCGCCATGTCGCGCGGCGTCGTCTTCTGGTCGGGGTCGGCAAGGCCGCTCACATTGACGAACAGCGAGCCGGTGAGGCCGAGGCGCTTGGCCTCCTGGTTCATCTTCACCGTGAAGGCGAGCTCATTGCCGGAAATGCCCTCGGCCAGCACGATGGCGCCGTCATTGCCCGAGGGAATGATGGCGCCGCGCAGCAGGTCGCTGACCTTGATGGTGCTGTTGACGGCGGCGAACATGGTGGCGCCCCCCGAGGGGGCCCCTCCCCGCCGCCAGGCATATTCGCTGACCTTGAATTCCTGCTCCTGCGACAGCCGCCCGGCGGTAATCTCGCCGAACACCACCGCCATGGTCATCAGCTTGGCGATGCTGGCGGGCGGGCTGGGCGTGTCGGCGGCGCGCTCGAACAGCACCGAGCCGCTGTCGAAATCGAGCAGGATCGCCTGCGGCGCGGCGATCTCGGGCGCGGTCTGCGCCTGGGCGGGGGGCGTGCCGGCGGCAATAATCAGGGCTGCCGCCAGGCCGAGGACCGCGCGGGCTCCATCGGCAAAACGGCGGCCCGGGAACAGGATGCGCAACAGGCTCACGGTCGATCCTCCCCGGCTCCGGGCAGAGTTAACAGCCGAGCGCCGCCGCCGCAATGCGACCGCGACGCCGGCCTTGCCAGAACGCAGGCAGTCGGAAGACCTCAGTACAGCCCGCGACCCATATCGGTCGCGCCCTCGCCGCCGGTCGGGGCATAGCCCATCACCGGCTGCGGGCCGACAATCCAGCCGGTCGGCGCGGCCGCCGCCTGGGCGGGGGCGGTGCGGACCGGCGGCTGCAAGCTGGCCACCTGCACGGCGCCTGCCGGGGCCGGAGTGGCGGCCTTGGCGCGCTTGGTGGGGGGCGTTGGCTGGGACGTTGCCTGGCGCGGGGCCGGCAGCGCGGCGGCCACCACGGCCGGGCGCGGCGTGCTGGTTCCGCGCACCGGCGCGAGCGGCGCGGCGGCCGGCTCGGCATAGGCCTGCGCCACCTGCTGGTCGTCGGCGGGTTCGCCGAGATCGAACGGCCGGCTCGGCGGCAGCGGCACATTGGCGGCGGTCAGGCCACGCATCGAACCGGCGGAGGCGACCATGACGGCCGGCGCCTCAGCGGGCTTGCCATTCATGCGCAGGGTCGAGGCGAGCTGGATGTCGTCGGAGCCTTCCAGCGGCGCCTTGCCGATATAATCGACGCGCACCCGGGCGGTGCCGGTGGACTTGAAGCCCAGCATGTCGGCGGCGCGGTGCGAGACGTCGATGACGCGGTTGCCGTGATAGGGACCACGGTCATTCACCCGCACCACCATGGAACGGTTATTCGCCAGGTTGGTGACGCGGACATAGGACGGCATCGGCAGCGTCGGGTGCGCGGCGGCGATGGAATGCATGTCGAAGACTTCGCCGTTGGCGGTCAGCCGGCCGTGGAAATCGTCGCCATACCAGGAGGCGAGCCCCTCGGCCCGGTAGTTCTTCGGCTCGGTCGGCACATAGGTCTTGCCGGCCACCACATAGGGCTTGCCGACGCGATAGGTGCCGCCGCCCTTGGGCACGGGCTGGCCGGCCGCGACGACGCGCGGGCTGGCGGAAACGCCGTATTTCGGGTCGATCTTGCTCGTCAGCTTGTTGCCGCCGCTGCAGTTGGCGACCAGAAGGCCGATGCCGCACAGCGCTGCGATCCGGCTGAACCGGACGAATGCCTCACCTGCCGCGCGGCGGCCGGAAGCATTGGCAAGAGCAGGATATGTCCCCATTCACCCCGAACCGTCTGTGAGCGCCGTCCGACCCGAAAACCGGGAGCGGAACCGACGCACCGCACTCAAGATCTCCGGCAAGATACCGGCTATCCGACTTCGTGTCTCTCAGGAGGCTGTCTGAGTGAGGCGAAAATGCGGCGCATCGCTTGGCATGGTGAACGAAGTGTAAGTGACGAAGCGGCAAGGACATTCCTGCGCGCAGCCGCCCTTGCCACCGATCGGTGCCACGGCACCCCTGCCCGAATTCCGCCGCGTGGCGGCTCGGGAGCGGTCACATCATCCGCAGCCGGCCGGTGGTGCCGACCGGTGAGGTGGACAGGTACTGGATCGAACAGCGCACCAGTTCGGGCAGGCTGGTGGCGCCCAGCTTGGCCTTGAGCGCCGAGCAGGTGTTGGCGACCGTCTTGTAGCTGATGCCCAGCTCGTCGGCGATGTGGGTGTAGTCCTTACCCTCGGCCAGCAGCGACAGCGTCTGCAGTTCGCGCGGGGTGATGTCGGCGAGCGGCGCGGTCTTGCGCGAGCCGAGCATGGCCACCTGCAAGGCGAGGTCGTGGCTCATATAGGGCTGGCCCTTCCGCACCCGCTCGAAGGCTTCCAGCAGCGCGCCCGAAGAGGTGTCCTTGAGCACATAGCCATTGGCGCCCGCTTCCAGCGCGCGGCTGGCGATCACCGGGTCGCCATGCATGGAGAAGACGAGAATGGGGGTGCGGGCATCCTGCATCCGTAGGCGGCGCACCAGCACCAGCCCGCTCAACCCGTTGCCCTGCAGAGCGAGGTCGACGATGACGACATCCGGCTTCTCGCGGCGGAACAGGCGATAGCCGGCCAGCACGGTGGAGGCCTCCAGCACCCGCTCCACGCCCGCATCCTCCAGCAGCCGGCGGCAGCCCTGGAGCACGATGGGGTGGTCGTCGATCACGAGGGCGCAGGTCATTGGGCGGCGAGCCTTTCCGGAGCGGCCGAGAGGCCGAATTCAGTGGGGTGGGCGGGAATGGCCACGTCGATTCGGGTCCCGCTCGGCACGGCCGCGATGATACTCCATTTGCCGCCAAGAGCGCCGATGCGCTCTTCCATGCCGATCAGCCCAAAACCGTGCGGCGCGTCGTCGGCGATGCCGGTGCCGTCATCCTCGATGGTCAGGTCGATCCGGCCCGCCCGGCGATCGGCCCGCAGGCTGATGGCGATGTTGCGGGCGTCGCCATGGCGCAGCGCGTTGGTCACGGCTTCCTGGATGCAGCGATAGAGGGTGATGTCGACGCTGTCGCCATAGCGCTCGGCGAGGCCCTCGGTGGCGAGGGTGATGCGGCGGCCGGGCGAATGGCTCTCGAAATCGGCCACCAGGTCGGCCAGCACCGCCGCCAGCGGCACATGGCCGAGCGCCATCGGGCGGATCTTGCGCAGCAGG
Organism: Ancylobacter vacuolatus; assembly: GCF_030813595.1. Taxonomy (GTDB): domain Bacteria; phylum Pseudomonadota; class Alphaproteobacteria; order Rhizobiales; family Xanthobacteraceae; genus Ancylobacter; species Ancylobacter vacuolatus. The sequence continues at coordinate 423,296 of NZ_JAUSUH010000001.1, forward strand.
CGCCGGTTCAGACACTGAATGCGGTTGAGAATATCGGCCATGGTGGCGATTCGCTCGCCCATGCGCTGGCCCAGCGCCGGCTCGGTGCGGGCGGTGAGGCGCTCGATCGATTCGAGATTGGCCCGCAGCCCGAACACACAGGGCCCCAGCTCGTCGTGGAGATCGGAGGCGATCTGCCGGCGCTCGTCGTCCTGCACGCTCACCAGCCGCTCATTCAGCCGGGCGTTGTCGTCGCGCGCCGCCTTCAGCGCGGCGCCGAGCGCGTTGAAGCGGTCGGCGATGAGCGCCAGCTCGCGCACCCGGGGCGTGGCGAGCCGGTGCTCGAAGCGGCCTGCCTCCAGCTCATGCAGCCCGGCCGAGAGGGTGCGCAGCGGCATCAGCAGCCGGCCGAGCACGAGGTAGAGCGCGACGAGAATGGCGATGTTGACCGCCGCCGCCAGCACAGCGAGGTCGGACATGTCCTCCCACACTTCGGCAATCTCGTCGGAGGCTTCGCCGGCGACGCGCACCTGCCCCACAAGGGCGCCGTTCTCGACGACGGGAATGAGGCTCTCCTGGCCTTCCACCGACACCAGCCAGGTGAACCAGGCGGGCACGCCGCCCTCGTGCTCCTCCTCGGCCGCTTCGGCGGGCGCGATGTCCAGCGCGGTGCCGGCCTGGTCCTCGATCCGGATGCGGACATGGCGCAGCCCGCTGATGTGCAGCGGCAGCTGGGCCAGCGAGCCGGTGGCGCCCTCGGCGCTGGCCAGCCGCTCGACCGTTTCCTGCACGAAGCGCTCGGCCACGGCGAGCGAGGACAGCATTTCGGCCTCGGTGGCGCGGCGGGCATTGGCGATGATGACGACCACGGCCAGCAGCGCGGCGCACAGATTGATGGCGACGACGGCGGCCAGTACCTGGGCGCGCAGCGAATGGCGCTGCCACCAGCCGAACGAGGCCGGGCGCGACGGCCCTCCGGGTGCTGAAGCGGGGTTGCCAGTGATGCCGGCCGCGATTTTGGCCGCGTTTCGGGCAGGGGTCACGGCGCGGGATTCCCCGATTTCAGGGCCGGCTCGTCGGCCAGCGCCGCCAGCGCGGCGGTGCGGTCGAGGCCTTGGGTCCGCAGATTGTAATAATGCTGGCACAGATCGCTGAAGCCGGCGCGGGACCCCTTCCCCGCGAGGGTGGAGAAATCGGCGATGATCTCGCGCGCCTTCTCGCGGATGCCGATCTCGGCCAGCATGGTTTCCAGCTGCACGGCGCGGTTGGCGATCATCCGGCCGGTCTCGCCGAAGCGGCCGTCAGCCTCGGCCAATACGCCCTGCCATTCCTTTGCCGCCGGAGCATTCGCCGCGACATCGGCCCCCGCGTCTCGGCTGGCGAGCCACACATCCGGCTCGGTGTCGTCCGTGGGCTGCAGCCAGGTCTTGCGCGCGACGGCATCGCTTTCCGGCGCGGTGACACGCTCGCGCTTTTCCGGCTCGCTCTCCCCCGGACAGCCGGCGAGAGCGAAGGCGAGGGCGGCGCTCAGCGCGAGGCGCAAAAGAGAAAAGGGCGATGTGTTCATTTATACTTATGAACTTCTTATGAGATTGGCCGCAACGACGGTCCACAACAGTACCTCTCCGGCGGCGCCGGCGCCAGCGCCATCGTGGACGCGCCGGCTTGGTTTGGCGTCAAGGGCGCCAACCCGCTGATAGAGAACCATTTTCGGCGGATTGCGGCAAGGGTTCCGGGAGTCATGGGTGAATTATCTGTGGGTGCGGGAAGAAGTTCCCGCCCCGAATTTCCATTCTGCCTAAAGACAATAAATCCGCAGACAGCGAACAATACTCCCAGAACAGCCAATGTTCTTAGAAAATCATAAGAATTCTCCGCCGATCCCAAAGACAAGCTCATGGAACTGCCCACCCATGAGAGGGCACGGCGAGGGATAAAAGAGACCCGCACGTCGACGGCAAAGCCGGGGCGCAGCGGGACGGCCTGGGAAGTAGGAAACGCGAGGGAAGACCCAATGAGCCGACTGCACACTTCGGTGTCCGCGCTCTCTGTCGCCGCCGTGATGGCGGCCGCGGTGAGCCTCGGCGCCTCGGCGCCGGCGGTTGCCAACGACAAGCTCGTCGAGCTGTCGAAGAGCACCGACAATTGGCCGATGACCGGCAAGAACTACAGCGCCAACAATTACAGCGAAGCGAACCAAGTCACCAAGGAGAACGTCAAGCAGCTTCGTCCTGCCTGGTCGTTCTCCACCGGCGTGCTGTCGGGCCATGAGGGTACCCCTCTCGTCGTCGACGGCGTGATGTACATCCACTCGCCCTTCCCCAACACGACCTTCGCGGTCGGGCTGGACGATCCGGGCAAGATCCTGTGGCAGCACAAGCCGAAGCAGAACCCGACCGCCCGCGCGGTGGCCTGCTGCGACGTCGTCAACCGCGGCCTCGCCTATTGGCCCGGCAACGGCAAGGTCGGCCCGCTGATCATCAAGACCCAGCTCGACGGCCATGTGGTCGCCCTCGACGCCAAGACGGGCGAGGAATACTGGAAGCTCGAGAACTCCGACATCAAGGTCGGCTCGACGCTCACCATCGCTCCCTATGTCGTCAAGGACCTGGTGCTGATCGGCTCCTCGGGCGCCGAGCTCGGCGTGCGCGGCTACGTCACTGCCTATGATATCGCCACCGGCGCCCAGAAGTGGCGCGCCTATGCGACCGGCCCGGACGAGGAAGTGCGCCTCTCCGACGACTTCAACAGCGCCAACCCGCATTACGGCCAGAAGGGCCTGGGCAAGGCGACCTGGGAAGGCGAGGCCTGGAAGATCGGCGGCGGCACCAATTGGGGCTGGTACGCCTTCGACCCGGACACCAACCTCTTCTACTACGGCTCGGGCAACCCGGCGCCGTGGAACGAGACGATGCGCCCGGGCGACAACAAGTGGACGATGACCATCTGGGGTCGCGACATCGACACCGGTAACGCCAAGTTCGGCTACCAGAAGACCCCGCACGACGAATGGGACTATGCCGGCGTCAACGTCATGATGCTCTCCGAGCAGCAGGACAAGGAAGGGAAGATGCGCAAGCTTCTGACCCATCCCGACCGTAACGGCATCGTCTACACGCTCGACCGCACCAATGGCGACCTCGTCTCGGCCGACAAGATCGACGACACGGTCAACTGGGTGAAGAAGGTCGACCTGAAGACCGGCCTGCCCGAGCGCGACCCGGAATTCGGGACCCGCATGGACCACAAGGGCCGCGAGATCTGCCCCTCGGCGATGGGTTACCATAACCAGGGCCACGACTCCTACGATCCGCAGCGCAAGTCCTTCTTCATGGGCATCAACCACATCTGCATGGATTGGGAGCCCTTCATGCTTCCCTACCGTGCCGGCCAGTTCTTCGTCGGTGCGACCCTGTGGATGTATCCCGGCCCGAAGGGTGACCGCCAGACCTATGAAGGTCTCGGTCAGGTGAAGGCCTATGATGCCATCAACAACAAGTTCAAGTGGCAGGTGATGGAACGCTTCGCGGCCTGGGGCGGCACGCTCGCCACCGCTGGCGGCGTGATGTTCTACGGGACGCTGGACGGCTTCATCAAGGCGCGTGACAGCGACACCGGCGAGCTGCTGTGGAAGTTCAAGCTTCCCTCCGGCGTGATCGGCCACCCGATGACCTACACCCATGACGGCAAGCAGTACGTCGCCATCTATTACGGCGTCGGTGGCTGGCCGGGTGTCGGCCTGGTGTTCGACCTGAACGACCCGACCGCCGGCCTCGGCTCGGTGGGCGCCTTCAAGCAGCTCCAGCACTACACCCAGATGGGTGGTGGCGTGATGGTGTTCTCGCTGAATGGCGACGGCCCCTACAGCGACCCGAACGTTGGTGAATACTCGACCAACGTGATCCAGGGCGGCGGCTGATACTGCCAGACAAAGCCGCCTGCCGCGTCTCGCGGCGGGCGGCGATGTCGCCGAAAGGCTCAGCGTCCGAGAGGGCTCTTCGTCCGCTGTTGCCTGACGTGACGAGGACGGGGCGGCGGGTAGCTGCAAGCGGCCCGCCTCCCCTGCCCCACACAGGATCTCCCGACCTCGAAATTCGTCCAGGAGGACCCCCCGATGTCCACGCGACAGGTCGTCAGCCGGCTTGCCATTGCCGCCGGTCTCGCTTTTTCCGGTTTCGCCATTGCCGGGCTCGCCGACGCCGCGACCGTCGAGGCCGACAAGGCCGCGGGCCGCAATCCGCACGAGCTGCGCATCTGTGCGTCGAATGTCGAGGCGCCGTTCTCGGCGGCCGATTCCAGCGGATTTGAGGACCGCATCGGCGTCGTGCTCGCCCAGGCCATGGGCCGCAAGCCGGTGTTCGTCCGCAACGACCAGCCGGGCATCTATCTGGTGCGCGACCAGCTCGACAAGAACAATTGCGACGTGGTGATGGGCGTCGATGTCGGCGATGAGCGGGTGCTCGTCTCCAAGCCCTATTACCGCACCGGCTACGTGCTGGTGACCAAGGCCGATCGCAACATCACCGCCAGTGACTGGGAAGACCAGCAGATCAAGGACCAGACCCGCTTCGCGGTGCGGTTCTATTCGCCCGCCGAGACCATGCTCAAGCGCATTGGCCGCTTCGAGGACAACGCGGCCTACATGTACTCGCTGGTCAACTTCAAGTCGCGTCGCAACCAGTGGATCCAGGTGCCGGGCGACCGCATCGTGACCGAGGTCGCCAGCGGCGAGGCCGATGTCGGCATCGCCTTCGCCCCGGAAGTGGCGCGCTATGTGAAATCCTCGTCCACGCCGCTGCGGATCACGGTCATCACCAAGGACATCGACCGGCCGAACGATACGCCGATCCCGATGCATTACGACCAGGCTGTCGGCGTGCGCAAGAACGATCCGGAACTGCTCAAGGAGATCAATGCGGCGCTGGAAAAGGCGCGGCCGCAGATCGAGCAGATTCTGACCCAGGAAGGCATTCCGCTGCTTGAGCCGAATACCTGACGGCCGTTTCCGACGCACCGCGTGTCTGCCGGGCCGCGGTGCGCCCCTGATCTCTTGCTGTGAACAAGGTTCGATGACGAAGACGATTTTCACCAAGAAAGCGGCCGCGCTGCTGCTCGCCGGGGCCCTCGGGGCCGGTCTGGTCGGGTTCGGTGCCCGTGCCGCGATCATGCTGAGCAACACCGTCACTGGTCAGCCACTCGACCTTTCCGAAGCGCCGGAAGAGGGCCGCGACACCAAGGCGGTGAAGGTCTTCCTGGAAACGGGCAAGAATATCTACAACGAGGATCCCGTCTGCCTGCCGAAGGCGCATGAGATCTTCCTGTCGATGTGCTCGGGCTGCCATGGCCATTATGGCGAGGGCAAGATCGGCCCCGGCCTCAACGATTCCTACTGGACCTATCCCAAGAACGAGACCGATCAGGGCTTGTTCGAGACGGTGTTCGGCGGCGCCAACGGCCAGATGGGCCCGATGTATGGCGCGCTCAACATGAACGAGATGCTGCTCGCCATGTCCTGGGTCCGGCATCTCTACAAGGACGATCCGAAGGGCGCGGTGTGGCTCACCGACGAGCAGCGCAGCACGTTCAAGCCCTTCGACGCGAACGCCAAGCACGTAGAGCCAGCCGAAGAGCTGCCCGAAGCGTGCGGCGGGCCGGCGGGCTGAACCGCGCCGGTCGAAGACGGGTGGAACACGACCAGGAGACTGAACATGAGCATCATCGACCGTAGCGTTGCCTTCGCCTTGACCCTCGCCGGCGCCGGCGCGCTGAGCCTCGCCATGATGGGCGGGGCGAGCGCCTATGACGGCACCAACTGCAAGGCCCCCGGCAATTGCTGGGAAGCCAAGCCGGGCTATCCCGACAAGGTGGCCGGCTCCAAGTATGACCCCAAGCATGATCCGAAGGAGCTGAACAAGCAGTCGGAATCGATCAAGGCGATGGAAGCGCGCAACGCCCAGCGTGTCGCCAATTTCGAGAAGACCGGCAAGTTCGTCTACGACGTGAGCAAGATTCCGAACTGACGGTTTCGGGCACGGCTTTGTTTTTCGAGAACCCACTTGCGGGCGGACGCCATTCTCCTGTCCGCCCCGCGATCCTCCGGGCAAGCCGCCCGGTTTGTGGGCAACTGGCGCGGCCGACGCCGAACGGGTTCCCCCCGTCCGGCGTGGGCCGCGCCCTTTTCCGGCACATGCGGCCCTCGCGCCCGGCCGCCTGAAAGGCTTCCCGATGGATCTTGTCCGCGATCCCGACTCCGTGCTGTCGGATTGGCATGCCCATGCGCTGCGTTTCGAGCGCGAGATCGGCAAGGTCGTGCTGGGGCAGGAGCGGGTCATCCGCCTGCTGACGATCGCCACCTTCGCCCGTGGCCATGTGCTGCTGGAAGGCGATGTCGGTGTCGGCAAGACCACGCTGCTGCGGGCCATGGCCCGGGCCATTGGCGGCGCCTTCGAGCGCATCGAGGGCACGATCGACCTCATGCCAGGCGATCTCGTCTACCACGCCCATCTCGGCGAGGACGGCAAGCCGCGGATCGATCCCGGCCCGCTGCTGCGGCAGGGCGAGGACCTCTCGATCTTCTTCTTCAACGAGATCAATCGTGCCCGCCCGCAGGTGCACGCCCTGCTGCTGCGGCTGATGGCGGAACGCTCGGTCTCCGCCTTCAACCGCGAATACCGCTTCCCGCATGTGCAGGTCTTCGCCGACCGCAACCGGGTGGAGCGCGAGGAGACCTTCGAACTGCCCGCCGCCGCCCGCGACCGCTTCCTGATGGAGGTGCAGGTGGTGATGCCGCAGGCCGACGAGGCCCGTCGCAGCCTGGTCTTCGATCCGCGCTTCCATGACGTTGATACGTTGCTGATGGATGTGGAAAGCGGCGTGCTCGACCCGGAGGCGCTCGGCACCGTGGCCCGCGCCATCCAGATCGGCGTCCAGGCCAGCCCGGCGCTGGAGGCCTATACGCTGGCGCTCTGGGATGCGGTGCGCCGTCCCCAGGCGCTCGGCCTCGCGATCGACGGCGTCGACATCAACCGGCTGGTGCAGGGCGGGGCCAGCCCGCGCGGCATGAGCTATCTCATTCGCGCCGCCCGCGTCCGCGCCTGGATGGAAGGGCGCGACATGGTGGTGCCGGAGGATCTGCGCGCGGTCTTCCCCGAGGTGATGGCGCACCGCATCTTCATCGATCCGGTCTATGAGATGCGGCGCGAGCCGATCGTCGCCGCCCTCATCGCCGGCGTGTTCGAGAGAGTGCCGGCGCCATGAAGCGGCCCGCCGGCGCCGGTTCGTCTCCCGAGGTGCGGCCGGTTGACCTGCACCCTGGCGACCTGCGCCCCCTTCCCTATCGCCTGCGCTGGCGGCCGGAGGGCATTTTTCCGGGCGCCCATCCCGGGCGCGGCGAGGGCTCGGAGGGCGAGTTCCGCCGCCATGTCTCGCTGCTGCGCCAGCCCGATCCGCGCCGCATCGATTTGCGCGTCTCGCTGCGCGATCCCCATGGCGAACTGCATGTGCGCCAGTTCGCGCCGCGCCGGTCAGTGCCGGTGGCGACGCTGGTCGATCTGTCCGGCTCGATGCGTTTTGGCGAGGCGGTGGCGGGACGGGTGGCGGAGCTGTGCGCGCTGCTGGCGCTCTCCGCCGTGCGCTCGGGCGACAATTTCGTGCTGTTTGGCTGCGATGCCGGGGTGAACGAGGCCGCCAGCCTGCCGCTGTCGCGCCGGCGCGGGCTGGAGGAGGAGGTGCGCCAATGCCTCATCGCCGCCCAGCCGCGCGGCACCGGCGCGAGCGGGCTGTTCGAGGCCGCCGAGCGCCTGCCGGGCCGCCGGTCGCTGGTGTTCCTGGTCTCCGATTTCCTGATGCCCGCGGCCGAGATCGAGCGGCTGCTCGATGCGCTGTGGCGGCACGATGTCATCCCGGTGGTGGTGCGCGACGGCGCGCTGGAAGAGGGCCTGCCGCACTGGGGGCTGATCGAGCTCGGCGATCTGGAGACCGGCGCGGCCCGGCTGGTGTTCATGCGCCCCGGCCTGCGGGCCCGCTGGCTGCGCGCGGCGCGCGAGCGGCAGGAGGCGCTGGCCGCGCTGTTCTCCCGCCGAGGCCTGCGCCCGGTCGATCTCAAGGACGCGCTCGATACGGACGCGCTGGCCCAACGACTGATGGAGGGCTGAATGGGGCGGCTTGCGCGCATCCTTGCCACGCTGGGCCTGCTGGCCACATTCGTTCTGCTGGCACTGCCCACCTCCCCGGCCCTGGCGCAGCTGCGCACGGTGGAGCTGTATGCGCCGCGCGGCTTCGGCCATGTCATCGGCGACACGCTCACCCTCAGCGCCGACATCGCGCTCGATGCGCCCTTCGTGCTGGACCCCGCCTCGCTGCCGCCGCCGCGGGCTCTGAACTACTGGCTCGACCTGCACGAGGTGCGGCTCGAAGACCATGGCGTGAGCGAGGGCGTGCACCGCTACACGCTCGATCTGGTCTACCAGACCTTCTATGCGCCGCTGGAACCGCGCCGGCTGACCATCCCCGCCGTGGCGCTGTTCGCCATCGAGGGCGAGCGGCGGGTGCCGGTGCAGGTGCCGGCCTGGTCGTTCCTGATGTCGCCGCTGCGCGAGATCGTCGCCACCGGTCCGGGGCCGGCGATGCAGCTCCGGCCGGATATCGCGCCGCCCCTGCTGCCCACGGCCGGCCTCCTGCGCGGGCTGGCGCTCGCCCTCGGCGTGGCGCTGCTGGCCCTGCTGCTGCTGGCCTGGCAGATGGGCTGGGGCCCGTTCGGGCGGCGGCGCGCGCGCCCCTTCGCCCGGGCGGCGCGGGCGATTCCCTTGACGCTCGCCACCGCGCCCGGCGATCCCATCCTGGCCGCCTCGCGCTATGCCCACGCGCTGCAGGCGCTGCACCGGGCTTTCGACGCCACGGATGGCAAGGGCGTGTTCGCCGAGGACCTGCCGGGCTTTTTCGAGCGCCATGCCGCCTTCCGGGCGGCGGAGGCGGAGGTGCGGCGTCTGTTCGCTGCCTCGCGGCGGGCGTTCTTCGGCGCCGATCCCGCCGGGGCGCAGCGCGAATTGCCGCCCGATGAGCTGGTGGCGCTGGCGCGTCGGCTGCGCGCGGTCGAGCGGGGCACGGCATGAACGCCGCCGGCGCCTTCTGGGACGGGTTGACGCGCGGCTGGGGCGTCGATCATCCCGCTATGCTGGCGCTGCTGCTTCTCGCTTTGCTGCCGCTGGTGGCCACGGCGTTCCGCCGTCGCGGCATCGCCTCCGCCGGGCTGGTGCCAGATGATCCGCTGTCGCGGGTGGTGGGTGTCGGCCTGCGGCTGGCTGGCGCGGTGGCGATCGTGGCGCTGGTGCTGGGCCTTGCCGGCCTGCACCGGCGCGAGCAGAGCGTCGAGCGCGAGGGCACCGGCGCCCATCTGGTGCTGCTGCTCGACCGTTCCTCCAGCATGGACAACAGCTTCGCCGACCGCGCGCCGACCGGCGACCAGGAATCGAAGTCGGCCGCCGCCAAGCGGCTGCTGGCGGAGTTCGTCGCCCGGCGCCCGCATGACCGCATCGCGGTCGCCGCCTTTTCCACCTCGCCCATGCCGGTGCTGCCGCTGACCGACCATCACGAGGTGGTGGACGCGGCGATCGACGCGATCGACCGTCCGGGCCTTGCCTTTACCGATGTCGGGCGCGGGCTGGCGCTGGCCTTCTCCTATTTCGCCGAGGACACGGACGAGGCCTCGCGGGCGGTGCTGCTGGTGTCCGATGGCGCGGCGCTGATCGACCGCCGGGTGCAGGAGGCGCTGCGCGACGCGGCGGCGCGCACGCCGGTGCATCTCTACTGGCTGTTCCTGCGTTCGCGCGGCGCCCAGGGCATTTATGACGCGCCGGCCTCGGGCGAGGATTCCGCCCAGGCCAATCCCGAGCGCCATCTGCATCTGTTCCTGCAGAGCCTCGGCGTGCCCTATCGCGCCTTCGAGGCGACCAGCCCGCAGGCGGTGGCGCAGGCGATCACCGAGATCGACCGGCAGGAGACGCGGCCGATACGCTATGTCGAGCGCATTCCGCGCCGCGATCTGGTCCGCCCCGCCTTTCTCGTCGCCGCCCTCGCTGTGGCGCTGCTGCTGGCCGCCAAGCTGGCCGAGCGGCAGCTGCGTCCCGCCGGGCGGGGCGGGGTGAAGGAGGGTACCGACGCCATCGACCTGAGGAGGGCCGCATGAGGACAAGGCGCCTGGCGCTCACCGCCACCTTTGCCCTGCTGGTCGCCAGCCTGGCGGCCGCCATCTGGCTGGGCGCCCGGCTGTTCGTGGTCGAGCGCGACAATGGGCTGATCGCCTCGCTCGCCGCCGGCCACGATCTCGCGATCAGTGCCGAGGACCCGCCGGCGCTGCTGTTCGCACGGCTGCATTTCCTCACCACGCGCGACCGGCTGGACGAGGCGCAGCCGCTGCTGAACCGGCTGGCGGCCGGCGAGGACAAGCGCCTTGCCGTCGCGGCGCTGTACGACATGGCCAATGCCCGGCTCCGCGTCGCCTTCAGCCATCTGGAATCGAACCGCATCGACCCGGCGATCCCGCTGGTTCGGCTGGCCAAGGACAATTACCGCCGTGCGCTGGTGCTCGATCCCGGCTTCTGGGACGGCAAGTACAATCTCGACATCGCCATGCGGCTGGTGCGCGATTTTCCGCAGATCGACCTTGAGGGGGAGGAACTGCCGCCCGACGCGGTGAAGAAGCTCTGGACCGATCTGCCCGGCCTGCCGAGGGGGCTGCCATGAGCAGGGCGGCGGCGGGCACACGCGCGACCGGGGAGGGCCTTGACCGGCAGGGCGGCCTGCGGCGGGACTGGCGGTTCTGGCTGCTGCTGGTCGCGCTGCTTGGCATCATCGCCGCGCTGTTCGCCCCGCGCATCGTCCAGACCGGCAATGTGCGCGATGCCGTGCTGGTGATCGACGTCACCGGCAGCATGAATGTGCGCGACGCGCAGAGCCGGGGGGCGCCGGCCACCCGCCTCGATGCCGCCAAGCGCGGCGCCCGCGACATACTGGCCGGGCTGCCCTGCGGCTCGCGTCTGGGCCTCGGCATCTTCACCGAGCGGCGCAGCTTCCTGCTCTTCGAGCCGGCCGAGGTGTGCGAGAACTTCGCCGCCATCGCCGGCTCGATCGACGATCTCGACTGGCGCATGGCCTGGGAAGGCGACAGCTATGTCGCGCGCGGCGTCCATTCCGGCCTCGCCATGGCCGCCGGCCTGAAGGCCGATCTCCTCTTCATGACCGACGGGCATGAAGCCCCTCCCCTGCCCGGCGGCGCCCTGCCGGAATTCGACGGCAAGCCGGGCGAGGTCGCCGGGCTGCTGATCGGCGTTGGCGGCGTCGATCCTTCCCCGATCCCGAAATTCGACCAGGACGGGCGCGAGACCGGCTTCTATGCCGAAGAAGACGTGCCGCAGGAAAACCGCATGGGCCCGCCGCCGGAGGACGCCGCCTCGCGCGCCGGCTGGAACCCGCGCAACGCCCCCTGGGGTAGCGAGGCGGCCACCGGCACCGAGCATCTGAGCGCCCTGCGCGAGGAACATCTGCGCGCGCTCGCCGCCCAGACCGGGCTCGGCTACGTCGCGCTCGGCAATGCCGGCGGGCTGCTCGCCGCCGTCGAAGCCGATACCCGGCCCCGGCCGGTGGAGATGCGCGTCGATACCGCCGCCATCCCAGCCGTGCTGGCGCTGTTCTGCCTCGCATTGCTGTTCGGGCTCGGCGCAACCACCTCGCGGCGGCCCGAGCGACTTCCCACTCGATAAAGGAAAAAGACGATGCTTCAACGACTTGCGCTCGCGCTGGGCCTTCTCATTCTCGGCCCGGCCCTGGCCCTCGCCCATGGACCGACGCCCCAGCGCGCCGATGAGACGCTGGTGATCGCCGCCCCGCCGGAGGCGGTGTGGGCCGTGCTCTCCCGCTTTGGCGGCATTGGCGAGTGGCATCCGCTGGTGAAGAAGGTGGAGGCGACCGGCGGCGACGCGGCCGGCGCCGAGCGCGTGCTGACGCTGGAGAAAGGCGAGGTCAAGGAAGGGCTGGACGAGCTTGATCCCGCCGCCCACCGCCTCTCCTACCGCCTGCTGACGGAGAATGCCGAGGCGATCCCGGTCAGCTTCTACACCCAGACCATCGAGGTGAAGCCGGACGGCGCCGGCAGCGAAGTCAGCTGGGGTGCCCGCTTCTACCGCGCCGACACCACCAATGAGCCGCCGGAGGATCGCAATGACGCGGCCGCCATCGCCGCGATGACCGACTTCATCCAGCAGGGTCTCAAAGGGCTGCAGGCCAAGGTGACGGCCAAGTGAAGGGTGGGGCGGCAGTGGCGGGGCCGGGAGACGGTGGGGAGAACGCCGCCCTGCCCCCGCTAATGCGGACGCGTCAGGCTCTGGCACGCCTCGCCTTCGCGCTGCTCGCCCTCGGCCCGTTCGCGGCGTCAGGCCCGGCACGGGCCGACACGCCCGCGCCGCTGGTCGCGGTGGTGTCGCAGAAGGCGGCGGAGCTATCGCTCGTCGACATCGACGCGCGCGAGGTGCGGGCGGTGATCGGCCTCGCCGCCGTTCCCGCCGGCCTTGCCGCCAGCGCGGACGGGGCGAGCGTCTACGTCACCCATCCCGACCTCAGCCTGGTCAGCCGCGTCGACCTCGCCTCCGGCACGGTGGCCGCGACCTTCAAGGTCGGGCTGGAGCCCTTCGGCATCGCGGTGAGCGCGGATGGCCGCCACCTGCTGGTCAGCGACTGGAGCGCCGATGCGTTGATCCGCCTCGACGCTTCCACCGGCGCGGAAACCGGCCGCGTCGCCATCGGGCACGCCCCGGCCGGGCTGGTGGTGGATGAGAAAGCAGGCCTCGCCTATGTCGCTGATCGCGAGAGCAACCAGGTCAGCGTCGTGCGCCTCGCCGACATGGTCCGGCTCGCCACCGTGCCAGTGGGGCGGGCGCCGTTCGCGCTGGCGCTGTCGCCGGGCGGCGAGCGGCTCTATGTCGCCAATGTGCAGAGCGGCGACCTCTCGGTGATCGACACCGGCGCCACGCCGCGCGAAATCGCCCGCCCGAAGGTCGGGCTCATGCCCTATGGGGTGGCGGTGACGCCGGACGGGCGCACGGTGCTGGTGAGCAACCAGCAGAGCGGCAAACTCGCCATCGTCGATGCCGAAACGCTCGCGCTGGGACCGGCGCAGCCAAGGCTGGGCACGTTTCCGGAAGGCATCACGGTGGTGTCGCCCAGCCGCGCGGCGGCGGTGGACTGGGCCGAGGACGAGGTGGTGGTGATCGATATCGAGGCCAGCACGATCCTCGGCCGGGTCAAGGTCGGCACCAGCCCGCGCAATCTGGTGGCCCTGCCCCGGGGGCGGTGAACCGGAGGGGCTTTATCCGCCCCAGTCGATCTTTGGAATGTCGCGCCGCACCGCGTCCACTGCCGCGCGCAGCTGCTCCAGCCGCCACTGCTTGTAGGCATGCCCGCCGCCGGACTGCCGGGCGATCCTTGCGGTCCAGTTCGGGCCGTCACCGCTCGTCTCGACCGGGTAGATGGCGACCTCCTGCGCGTCGATGCGGCCGAGACGGGGCTGCACCGCCTCTGAGATCCGTCGTATCACCTCGACTGCCGTCATTATTGCCGCGCTCCACTTCTCGGCCGGGGCCGGCAGGGTATGCCGTGGCAATGTGCGTTCATGATGGCCGTGCCTTGACGCGGCGACGACATGTCGCCCCCCGGCCGAACTTCCGCGGCCATCGCGGGTTAGTCCCGAGATCAAGGAGGTGATCATGACGCTGCATCATTCGGCCAAGCCGCCGGAGGACCTCAACGACCGCAAGGCCATCCGCTTCTTCTTCCGCGGCGACAAGGACATCGTCGAATGCCTCGTCAGCTGGGGCGCGCTGGAGCGGCTGGAGAACAGCCCGCTGGACAGCCGCGCCGACCGCATGGCGCGGTTTGAGCAGCACCGGCTGCTGATCGAGGCGGCGGCCCTGCGCAAGATGGAAAAGGCCGGCGCTGGCGAGCGCCCGCTCACCCTCGACGCGCAGGACGTGCTGGCTGGCCCGGTGGCCTGAGGCCGCCCCTGCGAAAAAAGCCCCGCCGCCCTTTTCCGGGCGGCGGGGTTTTTGCGTGGCGTCAGCCACGGATCAGCTTTTCCGCGGCGTCGAGCGCCGTGCCGCACGCTGCGGCGTCGCCGCTCGCGTCGGCCTGCCGGGCGCGGGCGAGGGCGTCGGCGAGCTGGCCCTCGGTGGAAGCGCCGCCTTCCGCCGCTGTCTTCTGGCCCGAGGTCTGGGCGCGGACATCGGCGGGCGAGGCCGCCTTGCCGGCGAGCGTCTCGTTCATGCCGCCGGTCCCCGGGGCTTCGCCGGTACGGGGCACGCCGGCATCGGGGGCGGTGGTGCCGGCCGGCGGCAGCTGCGTCGGGCCCGATCCCGCGTCGGTGGCGGCGACGTTCTTCTCCACCTGCGCGAGCCGTTCCGTGCACGGCCCGGCAAAGGCGCTGCCGGCTGCGAGGCTCAGCGTCATGCCGAGCATGGCGGTGGTGGCGAGGGTCCGGGCGGTTTTCCGGGGATCTGTCATTGGCGTTCCTCCTGCCAGGGGTTCTGGCTTCGGGAAGAACTTCCCGGCAAACCACTCGTTCCCCGCCCGCGTGCCGGACGCGGGCGGGCGGCGTCGCTCAGGCGGCGCGAACGGTCTCCAGGAACCCGTCCATCACCGCGCGCAGGGTGCGGGACTGCTGGGCGAGGGCGGCGGCGGCGTCCTGCACCTGTGTCGCGGCGCGGGTGGAATCGGAGGCGGCGCTGTTGATGCCAAGGATGTTGCTGGCCACCTGCTCGGTGCCCTGCGAGGCGCGGCTCACATTCTGCGCGATCTCGCGGGTGGCGAAGCCCTGCTGCTCGACCGAGGCGGCGATGGTGCCGGCGATGTTGTTGATCTGCCCGATGACGTCGGTGATCACCACGATCGCGGTGGACGAGCTGGCTGTCGCCGCCTGGATCTCGGTGATCTGGGCTTCGATTTCCGCCGTCGCCTGGGAGGTCTGTTCGGCCAGCTGCTTCACCTCCGTGGCCACCACCGCGAACCCTCTGCCAGCATCGCCGGCGCGCGCCGCTTCGATGGTGGCGTTCAGCGCGAGGAGGTTGGTCTGACCGGCGATATTGCGGATGAGATCGATGATCTGCCCGATCTTGCCCGCCGAGGCCGACAGTGCCCGCACCTTCGTGGCGGTGGCATCCGCCTCGCTCGCGGCCATCGCGGCGACGCGCGCGGAATCATCCACTTGCCGCTTGATCTCGGCGATGGAGCTGGCGAGTTCCTCCGCCGCCGAGGCGACGGTTTGCACATTGGCCGCCGCCTCCTCGGACGCCGCCGCGGCCGTATCGGTTTCGCCGGCGACGCGCTCGGTGGCGGAGGCCATGGTCTGCGCGGCGCCGGAGAGCTGGGTGGAGGCGGAGCCGACGCCATTGACCACTTCGCCCATGGCGTTCTCGAAACCGTCGGCAAGCTTGACCATGGTCGCGCGCCGCTCCTCGTCCTGGCGCAGGCGGCTCGCTTCGACGTCGAGCGCCTGCTGGCGGGCCTTCTCCTCAATGCCGAGGCGTATCTGGTCGACAGCGCGGGAGATGTCGCCAATCTCATCCTTCCGGTTGGCACCGGCAATCTCGGCCACATGCTCACCCGACGCCATGCGGCGCAGCGCGGCGGTGAGGCGCGAGATCGGGCCGGAGACGCCGCTTGCCACAAAGGCCATCGCCACCAGGGCCAGCACGGTGACACTGATAGCCGAGACAACCTGCCAGAACAGGTCGATCTCGGCGCGCTCCTGCAGCGCATCGCGCAGGCTCAAGGCTTCCGCCATCACCAGCGCCTGCGGCACCGTGATGATGAGCGACCAGCTCGCGCCGGTGCGGCCGAGGGCGATCGGCGCGAAGACCTTCAGCAGGTCCTGCCCTGCATCGACCTTCACCACCGACTGGCCGTTGTGCAGAATGGTCATGTCATTGGCCGCATCCGGCTCGATGGCGCCAAACGCGCCGCCGATCGCCTGAGGCTTGGCGCTGGAGGCCACGACCAGCCCGGCATTGGTGACGATCGAGACCGTTCCCTTGCCGTTATAGATCGATGCGTCGACCTTCTCGGCGAGCGCCTGCACGAAGGAGAGGTCGAAGTCGGCCCCAGCGACGCCCGCGAACACCCCGCCCAGCGTGATCGGCACGGACATGGTGGCGAGGAACACCGGCTTGCCCTGGACGATATAGGGCAGCGGCGCGAGGATGCTTTCCTTGCCATCGGTCTGCGGGCCGATGAACCAGCCGCCCTTCATCACCCCGTTCGAGTGCAGGTCGCGGCTGTCATATTCCACCAGCGGCTGCAGCGCGATCTTCCCTTCCGCGTCGCGCGTCCAGTAGGGCAGCGCGCGGCCGGTGGCATCGGAGCCCACGTCCTTGCGGCCGGTGAAGCCGTCGTCATTCCCGTCGAGCGCTCCCGGCATCCAGGCGCTGTAAGTGCCGTTGAAGCGGGGATTGTCCTTCAGCACGCCGAGCAGCACGGCGTTCAGCTGCGAGCGGCGCTGGTCCAACGGCGAGCCGTCGAGGCCGGGCTTGCTCGCCACCACTTCCAGCGCGCGGGCCATGTTGCGCGCCGCGTTGAAGGCGGAATCGACCTCGGTCTGGACGATGCCGGCCTGCGTGGAGGCCAGACGCTGCAGCGATTCCTGGCTCAGGCGCTCCAGAAGATTCTCGACACTTCCCGATACGTAATTCGACGTCTGCGCAGCCGAATAGATGCCATAGCCGACAAGGGCGCCGGTCGCCGCCAGAACGCACAAGGCGGACAGCGATATGATCTTGAATTTCACGGAGTGGATGTTCACCGGCGCCAGTTCCTTCGCTTGTCAGAAGTGCGAAGGGTCCGGGGCCGGGCTTGTGTCAGGCTGGTATTTTACTCCGAATACGTAGTCCTACGTAGCCTGGCGGCGTGCCGGCAGGACCTGAGCTCGATCCTCCTGGAGAGGGGTGACGGGAGACGGGCGACGTCCCGGCGGGGGCTTGGCGAGGGCTTGGCAGACCGCACCCGGATGCGCGGTACCCGCCTCGGTTCGCCATGTTAAAAAGTCAAACAGTATGACTATTCAGCCCTTCCAGACTGTGGCATAGATTCCCCGCCGGCAAGCACCCGCAAGTGGCGCGACGGCTAGACATCACGGGAGAAACGCCAATGAATCTCAGGGCATTGCTGCTTGCGTCCGCCGTTTCCGGCACGCTCTTCTCCGTCGGCGCGCAGGCCGCGGACATGACCATCGGCTTCTCGCAGATCGGCTCGGAATCGGGCTGGCGCGCGGCGGAGACCACCGTTTCCAAGGCCGAGGCCAAGAAGCGGAACATCAATTTCAAGATCGCCGACGCCCAGCAGAAGCAGGAAAACCAGATCAAGGCGATCCGCTCCTTCGTCGCCCAGGGCGTGGACGCCATCTTTCTCGCCCCCGTCGTCGCCACCGGCTGGGATTCGGTGCTTAAGGAAGCCAAGGAAGCGAAGATCCCGGTCGTGCTGCTCGACCGCGACATCGACCCGGCCGGCAAGGACCTGTACCTCACCGCCGTCACCTCCGACAGCGTGCATGAGGGCAAGGTCGCCGGCGAATGGCTGGTCAAGACCGCCGCCGGCAAGCCCTGCAATGTGGTGGAGCTTCAGGGCACCGTCGGCGCTTCCGTCGCCACCAACCGCAAGAAGGGTTTTGAGGACGGCATTGCTGGCGCCTCCAACGTCAAGATCGTGCGCAGCCAGACCGGCGACTTCACCCGTGCCAAGGGCAAGGAAGTGATGGAGAGCTTCATCAAGGCGGAAGGCGGCGGCAAGAACATCTGCGCCGTCTACGCCCATAATGACGACATGATGGTCGGCGCCATCCAGGCGATGAAGGAAGCCGGGCTCAAGCCGGGCACCGAGGTGCTCACCGTCTCCATCGACGCCGTGCCCGACATCTTCAAGGCCATGGCGGCCGGCGAAGCCAATGCCACGGTTGAGCTGACCCCGAACATGGCCGGCCCGGCCTTCGACGCGGTGATCGCCTTCAAGGAAAAGGGCACCGTGCCGCCCAAGTGGATCCAGACGGAATCGAAGCTCTACACCCAGGCCGACAACCCGATGGCGGTCTACGAAGCCAAGAAGGACCTCGGCTACTGAGCCTTGTCCGCGAGAGTTGCCAGACTTCCGCGAGAGGAAAAGGCTCCAATTCTTTGAGACTAGAGCGCTTTCGTGTCGATCGGGCGTTTCCACCCGATCGGATGAGGGCTCTCAGCGGGCGCCGCTGCGGCCCCTCGCCCGCAGCTCCTGCCCCGCGCGAGCCGGTTCTTCCTCCGGCCGGCTCGCGCCGCTTTCCTGCCGCTTCCGAGGCCGCCATGCACGCCACCGAAACGCTGCCGCCGCCGCTTCTGGCGCTCGCCGGCTTCTCGAAATCCTTCGCCGGCTTCACGGCTCTGGACCGCGTCGACTTCACCCTGCGTGCGGGCGAGATCCATGCGCTGCTGGGCGAGAACGGCGCCGGCAAGTCCACCCTCATCAAGGCCATGACCGGCGTGGTGGCGCGCGATGCCGGCACGATGAAGCTCGACGGCGTGGCGATCACCCCCCGCTCGGCGCAGGATGCGCTGGCGGCCGGCATCGCCACCGTCTATCAGGAGGTCAATCTCGCCCCCAATCTCTCGGTGGCGCAGAACCTGTTTCTCGGCCGCCAGCCGACCCGGTTCGGGCTGGTGCGCGAGGGCGAGATGCGCCGGCGCGCCCGCGCCCTGCTCAGCGAATTCGGCCTTTCCATCGACGTGGCCGCGCCGCTGGAGAGCTATTCGGTCGCCATCCAGCACATCGTCGCCATCGCCCGCGCCGTCGACCAGTCGGCGCGGGTGCTCATTCTTGACGAGCCGACCGCCAGCCTCGACGCGCATGAGGTGGAGGTGCTGTTCGCCGTCATGCGCCAGCTCAGCGCACGCGGCATCGGCATCGTCTTCGTCACCCATTTCCTCGATCAGGTCTACGCCATCTGCGACCGCATCACCGTGCTGCGCAATGGAAGGCTGGCCGGCAGCGCGCCGGTGGAGGAACTGCCGCGCCTCGACCTCGTGCGCCTCATGCTGGGTCGGGAGCTCAGCGAGGCAACCTCGCGGCGCCCTCCTGTCATCGAGGGCGAGGCCCGTGCCGATATCGCCACCTTCCGCGGCGTCGGCAAGGCGGGCACCATCGCGCCGTTCGACCTTTCCCTGCGCGCCGGCCATGTCGTCGGCCTCGCCGGCCTGCTCGGCTCCGGCCGCACCGAGACGGTGCGCCTCGTCTTCGGGGTGGACCCTGCCGATTGCGGCGCGGCGGAAGTTGGCGGCCGCGCCGTAACGATCGGCTCGCCGCGCGAGGCCATGGCGCTCGGCTTCGGCTATTGCCCGGAGGAGCGCAAGACCGAGGGCATCGTCGCCGAGCTCACCGTGCGCGAGAACATCGCGCTGGCGCTGCAGGCCCGGCGCGGTGCGCTTTCCCCGCTCTCGCGCCGCGAACAGGACGCGCTGGCGGCGAGGTTCATCGGCCTGCTCGACATCCGCCCGCCCGATCCCGAGCGCCCGGTCGGCCTGCTCTCGGGCGGCAACCAGCAGAAGGTGCTGCTGGCGCGCTGGCTCGCCACCGCCCCGCGCCTGCTGATCCTCGACGAGCCGACGCGCGGCATCGATGTTGGCGCCCATGCCGAGATCATCGGGCTGATCCGCGACCTGTGCCGAGAGGGCATGGCGCTGCTCGTCGTCTCCTCCGAGCTGGAGGAACTCGTCACCTATGCCGACGAGGTCGTGGTGCTGCGCGACCGCGCCCATGTCGCCCGGCTGAGCGGGGCGCAGATCGAGGTGTCCACCATTCTCGCCACCATCGCACAGGCGCCCGCCTGCGCGGATGCGGCGTGACGGAGGGCGGCATGGCATTGCGTCTTCCCCGCATCGGCACCTCGCAGATCGTCGCGCTGGGGCTCATCCTCGTCGCCAACTGGATCGTCTCGCCGCAGTTCTTCGACATCCGCCTGCAGGATGGGCGGCTGTTCGGCAGCCTGATCGATGTGTTCAACCGCGGCGCGCCGGTGGCGCTGCTCTCCATCGGCATGGTGCTTGTCATCGCCATGCGCGGCATTGATCTCTCGGTCGGCGCTGTGATGGCGATCTGCGGCGCCATCGCCGCCAGCCTCGCCGACAGCCATTCCCTCCCCGTGGTGCTGGCCGCCGCACTGGGCGCGGGCCTGCTTTGCGGCCTGTGGAACGGGCTTCTGGTCGCCGTGCTCGGCATCCAGCCCATTGTCGCGACGCTGATCCTCATGGTGGCGGGGCGCGGCATCGCCCAGCTCATCACCGAGGGGCGCATCGTCACCTTCACCTCGCCCGATCTCGCCTTTCTCGGCGGCGGGTCGGTGCTCGGCCTGCCGACGCCTGTTGTGCTGACGCTCGGCATGATGGCGCTGACGCTGCTGCTGGTGCGCGGCACGGCGCTCGGCCTGATGATCGAGGCGACGGGGGGCAATCCCCGCGCCAGCGCGCTGGCCGGCATCGGCACCCGGCTCATCACGGTGGCGGTCTATATGTGGAGCGGGCTGTGCGCCGCGCTGGCCGGCATCGTCGCCAGCGCTGATATTCTCGGCGCCGACGCCAATAATGCCGGGCTCTGGCTGGAGCTCGACGCCATCCTGGCGGTGGTGATCGGCGGCACCTCGCTGTTCGGCGGGCGCTTCTCCATCCTCCTCGCCGTGGTCGGCGCCTTCATCATCCAGGCGATGAACACCGGCATCCTGCTCTCCGGCTTTCCGCCCGAGACCAATCTGGTGGTGAAGGCGGTGGTGGTGCTCGCCGTGCTGCTCGCCCAGTCGCCGCGCCTTGGCGGGCATCTCGCCGGGCTCGGCGTGCTGTTCAAACGCTCGAAATCCGGAGGCAGGCGCTCATGATCCGTTTCCTGAGCCGGCTGACGCCGGTGCTCGCCACGGCTGCGGTATTCCTTGCCGGCTTCGTGGTGTGCGCGCTCATCTACCCCAATTTCGCCTCGCTGCGGGTGGTGATGAACCTGCTTACCGACAATGCCTTTCTCGTCATCGTCGCGGTGGGCATGACCTTCGTCATCATTTCAGGCGGCATCGACCTCTCGGTCGGCTCGGTCATCGGCTTCACCACCGTGTTCCTGGCCCTCGCCATCGAGCGCTGGGGCGTGCCGCCGCTCGCCGCCTTCGTGCTCATCCTCGTCATCTGCGCCGCCTTCGGCGCCGCCATGGGCGCGATCATCCAGTATTTCGAGCTGCCGGCCTTCATCGTCACCCTGGCGGGCATGTTCCTGGCGCGCGGGGTGAGCTTCCTCTTGTCGACGGAATCGCTGCCGATCACCGCCGACCTCTACGCCCATCTCTCCGAACACGCGCTGCGGTTCGGCGCCGGGGCGCGGCTTACCGTGCCGGCGATCATCATGCTCGTCGTCGTGCTCGCCGGCATGGTGCTGCTGCACCTCACCCGCTTCGGCGCCAATGTCTACGCGCTGGGCGGCTCGCGCACCGCCACCGGGCTGATGGGCATCAATGTCGGGCGCACGACAGTGCTGATCTACACCCTCTCCAGCGTGCTGGCCGGGCTCGCGGGCATCGTGTTCTCGCTCTACACCTCGTCGGGCTATTCGCTCTCGGCGGTGGGGGTGGAGCTGGACGCCATCGCGGCGGTGGTGATCGGGGGCACGCTGCTCTCGGGCGGCTACGGCTTCATCTTCGGCTCCTTCCTCGGGGTGATGATCCAGGGCCTGATCCAGACCTACATCAGCTTCGACGGCATGCTGTCGAGCTGGTGGGCGAAGATCGCCACCGGGCTGCTGCTGTTCGCCTTCATCGCCTTCCAGCAGCTCACCTTGCACCTGGCCCGCCGCTCCCGGCGCGCCCCGGCTGGAGCCCATCCATGAGAGCGCCCAACGCCTCGCAGATCATCATCATCCCGGCCCGGCGCTCGCATTCCAACCATGCGGAAGTGGCGCGCACCATCGGCATCGACATCATCGCCGGGCGCTATGGCGAGGGCGCCAAGCTGCCGGGCGATGCCGAGCTGACGCTGATCTTCGGCGTGTCGCGGCCGGTGCTGCGCGAGAGCGTGAAGACGCTGGTGGCCAAGGGCCTGCTCTCCACCAAGGCGCGGGTCGGCACGGTGGTGCGCGAGCGGGCCGCCTGGAACATGTTCGACGCCGACGTGCTGGCCTGGCATCTCGACGCCGGCATCGACAAGCGCTTCCTGCGCGACCTCTCCGAGATCCGCCTCGCGGTGGAGCCGCGCGCCGCCGCGCTGGCCGCCGAGCGCCGCAGCGCCGACGACCTCGCGCTGATGCGGCAGGCCGTGGCGCGGATGAAGGACCAGCCCGGCGCGTCGGAGAGCTTCGCCGAGGCCGACCTGACGCTGCATGTGGCGGTCGCCACCGCCTCGGGAAACCCGTTCATGCGCTCGATCGGCGCGGTGATCGAGGCGGCGCTGCGCGCCTCCTTCGTGCTCTCCGCCCCCGGCGACGCGCGCGAGCACGACATCGCGGTCGCCGCCCATGAGCGCATCGTCGAGGCGATTGCCGACGCCGATGCGGAGGCCGCCGCCGCCGCTATGACCAATGTGATTTTCAACGGCCTGCGCCGCCACGGCGCGGCCGGCTGAACAGGTGCCGAAATGAGCGATGACGGGTCGACCAACGACAACAAGAAGACGCTGCGCAGCCAGGCCTGGTTCGGCCGGCAGGACAAGATGGGGTTCTATTACCGCTCCTTCCTGAAGAATTCCGGCCAGCCGCAGGACCGTTTCGACGGCCGCCCGGTGATCGGCATCTGCAACACCTGGTCGGAGCTGACCCCCTGCAACATCCATTTCCGCGACCTCGCCGAACATGTGCGGCGCGGCGTGCTGGATGCGGGTGGCTATCCCTTGGAATTCCCGGTCTCCTCGCTCGGCGAGGTGACGATGCGCCCCACCGCCATGCTCTTTCGCAACCTCGCCTCGATGGATGTGGAGGAGGCGATCCGCGCTCACCCGCTCGACGGCGTGGTGCTGTTGATGGGCTGCGACAAGACCACCCCGGCGCTGCTGATGGGCGCGGCTTCCGCCAATCTGCCGGCCATCGGCGTGTCAGGCGGGCCGCAGCTGCGCGGCAATTACCGGGGCCAGATCATCGGCTCGGGCACCAACATCATCTCGATGAGCGAGCAGCTGCGCGCCGGCGAGATCACCATGGCCGAGTTTCACGAGGCGGAAGCGGGCATGAACCGCTCCTCGGGCTCCTGCATGACCATGGGCACCGCCTCCACCATGGCCTCGATGGTGGAAGCGCTCGGCATCGGCCTGCCGGAGAACGCCGCCATTCCCGCCGTCGACGCCCGCCGCAATTTGCTGGCGCGCATGGCCGGAAGGCGCATCGTCGACATGGTGCAGGAGGACCTGAAGCCCTCCGATATTCTCACCCGGGAAGCCTTCGAGAACGCCATCCGCACGCTGGCCGCCATTGGCGGCTCGACCAATGCGGTGGTGCACCTGCTCGCCATCGCCGGCCGTGTCGGCATCGACCTGACGCTGGCCGATTTCGACCGGCTCGGCCGCGACATCCATTGCCTGGTCGACCTGATGCCCTCGGGTCGTTTCCTGATGGAGGATTTCTACTATGCCGGCGGCCTGCCGGCGGTGCTGCGGGCGCTGGGCGAGCGCGGCCTGCTCAACAAGGACGCCGTCACCGCCAATGGGCGCACCATGTGGGAGAATGTCGCCACGGCGCCGAACTGGAATGCCGAGGTCATCACCCCGTTCGAGGCGCCGTTCAAGCCGGAGGCCGGCATCGCCATCCTCACCGGCAACCTCGCCCCGGATGGCGCGGTCATCAAGCCCTCCGCCGCCTCGCCGGAACTGATGGTGCACACCGGCCGCGCCGTGGTGTTCGAGAGCGTCGAGGAGATGCACCATGGCGTGAATGACGAGGCGCTCGACATCGACGCCTCCTGCATCATGGTGCTGAAGAACTGCGGCCCGAAGGGCTATCCCGGCATGGCCGAGGTCGGCAACATGCCGCTTCCCGCTAAGCTGCTGCGCGAGGGCGTGCGCGACATGATCCGGATTTCCGATGCCCGCATGTCCGGCACCGCCTATGGTACCGTCGTGCTGCATGTCGCCCCGGAAGCCACCGCCGGCGGGCCGCTGGCGCTGGTGAAGAATGGCGATCTGATCACGCTCGACGTGCCGGCCCGCTCGCTGCACCTGCATGTGAGCGAGGAGGAGATGGCCGCCCGCCGCGCCGCCTGGGTGGCGCCGGAACCGCACGCGACGCGCGGCTACCAGCGTCTGTATATCGACCATGTGCTGCAGGCCGATCGTGGCGCCGATTTCGACTTTCTGGTCGGGCGTTCGGGTTCGCCCGTTCCCCGCGACAATCACTGAGGTGCAGGATGACCAGCCTTTCCGCCGCCGGCCCGTATAAGGGCGTGTTCCCGGTCGCACCGACCGTGTTCGACGCCGAGGGCCGGCTCGATCTCGACGGCCAGAAGCGCGCCATCGACTTCATGATCGACGCCGGCTCGCACGGCCTGTGCATCCTCGCCAATTTCTCCGAGCAGTTCGTGCTCGCCGATGACGAGCGCGACCTGGTCATGACCACGGTGCTGGAACATGTGGCAGGTCGGGTGCCTGTCATCGTCACCACCACCCATTTCGCCACCCATATCTGTGCCGAGCGCTCGCGCCGCGCGCAGGAGGCGGGGGCGGCGATGGTGATGGTGATGCCGCCCTATCACGGCGCCACCTTCCGCGTGCCGGAAGCCTCGGTCTATGCCTTCTACAAGGCGGTCTCCGACGCGATCGACATCCCGATCATGGTGCAGGACGCGCCCGTGGCCGGCACGCCGCTCTCCGTGCCGTTCCTCGCCAAGATGGCGCGCGAGATCGAGAACCTCGCTTATTTCAAGATCGAGGTGCCGCAGGCCGCCAACAAGCTGCGGGCGCTGATCGAGGCCGGCGGGGATTCCATTGTCGGTCCGTGGGACGGCGAGGAGGCGATCACGCTTATGGCCGATCTCGACGCCGGGGCCAACGGCGCCATGACCGGCGGCGGCTATCCCGATGGCATCCGCCAGATCATCGACCCCTATGTCGCGGGCAATCGTGAGGCCGCGCTCGACGCCTATGAGCGCTGGCTGCCGCTGATCAACTATGAGAACCGGCAGGCCGGCTTCGCCACGGCGAAAATCCTGATGCAGGAAGGCGGCGTCATCAAGCACGACACGCTGCGCGCCCCGCTGCCGCCGGTCCACCCCGCCACCCGCGCCGGGCTGATCGAGCTGGCCCGCCGGCTCGATCCAATGGTATTGAAGTGGGGCAAGTGAGCGTGATCGCGCAGGAAATGGCCATGACCGACCTCACCGGCGCCGCCCTTCTCGGCTCCCGCGACCTCACCGGCGCCGCGACCTTCCGCGCCGTCGATCCCGCCACCGGCGCATCGCTGGAGCCGGCCTTCACCGAGGCCGGCCCGGCCGAGGTGGCGCAGGCGGTCGCGCTCGCCGCGAGCGCCTTCCCGCTCTACCGCGCCACCACGCCGGAAGCCCGCGCGGCCTTTCTCGACGCCATCGCCGCGAATATCGAGGCGCTGGGCGATGGGCTGATCGCGCGCGCCGCTGAGGAAACCGGCCTGCCCACCGCCCGCCTCACCGGCGAGCGGGCCCGCACCATGGGTCAGCTTCGCCTGTTCGCCAGCTGGGTGCGCGCCGGCGGGGCCGACGAGCCGCGCCTCGACAGCGCCCTGCCCGATCGCACGCCCCTGCCCCGGGCCGATCTGCGCCTGCGCCATATCGGCGTGGGACCGGTGGCGGTGTTTGGCGCCTCGAACTTCCCCCTCGCCTTCTCGGTAGCGGGCGGCGACACCGCCTCGGCGCTGGCAGCCGGCTGCCCGGTCATCGTCAAGGGCCACCCCGCCCATCCCGGCACGTCGGAACTGGTCGGCCGCGCCATCCGCGCCGCTGTGAGCGCCGCCGGCCTGCCGGAAGGCGTGTTCTCGCTGCTCACCGGCACCTCGCATGAATTGGGTTCCGCGCTGGTGGCCGATCCGCGCATCAAGGCGGTGGGCTTCACCGGCTCGCGCGCTGGGGGGCTGGCGCTGTGCCGCATCGCCGCCAGCCGGCCCGAGCCGATCCCGGTCTTTGCCGAGATGAGCAGCATCAACCCGGTGTTCCTGCTGCCCGCCGCGCTGGAGGCGCGCGCCGAGACGCTGGCCACCGGCTTTGTCGGCTCGCTGACCATGGGCGCCGGCCAGTTCTGCACCAATCCGGGCCTCGTCATCGCCCTCAGCGGCCCGGCGCTGGACCGCTTCATTGCCGCCGCTTCCCCGTTGGTGGCGTCGGCCCCCGCCGCCACCATGCTCACCCCGGGCATCGCCGGCGCCTATGCCAAGGGCGTCGCCGCCTTGGAGACCTGCGCGGACGTCACCGAACTCGCCCATGGCGCGGAGGGCGGCGCCAATGCCTGCCGCCCGGCGCTGTTCGTCACCGAGGCGGCCGCCTTCCTGCGCGAGCCGGTGCTGTCGCATGAGGTGTTCGGCGCCTCTTCGCTGGTGGTGCGCTGCGCCGATGCCGACGAGATGGCGGCCGTGGCCGGCGCGCTGGAAGGCCAGCTCACCGCGACCCTGCATCTGGACGCCGCCGACCACGCCCTCGCCGCCACCCTGCTGCCGGTGCTGGAGGACAAGGCCGGGCGCATTCTCGCCAATGGCTGGCCGACCGGCGTGGAGGTCTGCCACGCCATGGTGCATGGCGGCCCGTTCCCGGCGACCTCGGACCCGCGCTCGACCTCGGTCGGCACGCTCGCCATCCGCCGCTTCCAGCGCCCGGTCTGCTACCAGGACCTGCCGGACGCGCTGCTGCCCGCCGCCGTGCAGACAAGCAATCCGCTCGGCCTGCCCCGCCTTATCGATGGCACGCTGGTGCCCGCCGGGGAGGCGCGCTCATGAGCCCGATCCGTCTCGCCCTTGTCGGCCTCGGCAAGATCGCCCGCGACCAGCACCTCCCCGCCATCGCCGCGACGGAGGGCATCGAACTGGTCGCGGTGGCCAGCCGCAATGCGAGCCTCGACGGCGTCGCCCATTTCGCCACGCTGGCCGAGCTGCTGGCGAGTGGGGAGGCGATCGACGCGGTGGCGCTGTGCACCCCGCCGCAGGGGCGGCACGACCTCGCGGCGCTGGCCTTGAAGGCCGGCAAGCATGTGCTGCTGGAGAAGCCGCCCGGCGCGACGGTGAGCGAGCTCGGCCCGCTCGTCGCAGCGGCGGAGGTGTCGGGGCGGACGCTGTTCGCCACCTGGCATTCGCGCTTCGCCCCGGCGGTGGAGCCGGCCCGCGCCTTCCTCAGCGAAGTCGCCCCCCGCGCGGTGACGATCACCTGGAAGGAGGATGTCCGCGTCTGGCATCCCGGCCAGCGCTGGATCTGGGAGCCGGGCGGGCTCGGCGTGTTCGATCCGGCGATCAACGCCCTGTCGATCCTCACCGCCATCCTGCCGCGCGCCGTGTTCGTGACCGGGGCGGAGCTGTCCTTCCCGTCCAATTGCGCCGCGCCCATCGCTGCGACGGTCGATCTGGCCGATGCGGGCGGGCTGAAGGTGCACGCCGATCTCGATTTCCTGCAAACCGGGCCGCAGAGCTGGGACATTGCTGTTGAGACCGACCGTGGCACGCTGCTGCTGTCACATGGCGGGGCGAAGCTGACGCTGGACGGGCAGGTGCTGAGCGCCCAGCCCGAAGCCGAATACCAGAACATCTACAAGCACTTCGTCGAACTTGTTGCCGAGGGGCGGTCGGATGTCGACCTCGCCCCGCTGCAGCTTGTCGCCGATGCCTTCCTGCTGGGCCGGCGCGTCGACGTCGCACCGTTCCACGACTGAGCCGAGGATACCCCAATGCACGGCAATGCGCCGAAAAGCGACCGGCCCCTGCGCTCCCGCGCCTGGTTCGACAACCCGGACAATATCGACATGACCGCGCTCTATCTGGAGCGCTACCTCAATTTCGGCCTCAGCCAGGAGGAACTGCAGAGCGGCCGGCCGATCATCGGCATCGCCCAGACCGGGTCCGACCTCTCTCCCTGCAACCGCCACCATCTCGAACTTGCCAAGCGCACCCGCGAGGGCATTCGCGAGGCTGGCGGCATCGCCATCGAATTTCCGGTCCACCCGATTCAGGAAACCGGCAAGCGCCCCACTGCCGGGCTCGACCGCAACCTCGCCTATCTCGGCCTTGTCGAGGTGCTCTATGGCTACCCGCTCGATGGCGTGGTGCTGACCATCGGCTGCGACAAGACTACCCCCGCCCTGCTGATGGCGGCGGCGACGGTGAACATTCCCGCGATCGCGCTTTCCGTCGGGCCGATGCTGAATGGCTGGTACAAGGGCGCGCGCACCGGCTCGGGCACCATCGTCTGGAAGGCACGCGAATTGCTGGCCGCCGGCGAGATCGACCATGCCGGCTTCGTCAAGCTGGTCGCCTCCTCGGCGCCTTCGACCGGCTATTGCAACACCATGGGCACGGCGACGACGATGAACTCGCTCGCCGAGGCGCTGGGCATGCAGCTGCCCGGCTCGGCCGCCATTCCCGCGCCCTATCGCGACCGGCAGGAAATCGCCTACCGCACCGGCCTGCGCATCGTCGAGATGGTGCGCGAGGACCTCAAGCCCTCCGACATCCTCACCCGCGACGCTTTCCTCAACGCCATCCGGGTGAATTCGGCGATTGGCGGCTCGACCAACGCGCCGATCCATCTCAACGCGCTGGCCCGCCATGTCGGGGTGGAGCTGTCCATCGACGACTGGCAGACTTATGGCGAGCATGTGCCGCTGCTGGTGAACCTGCAGCCGGCGGGGGAATATCTCGGCGAGGATTATTACCATGCCGGCGGCGTGCCGGCGGTGGTGAACCAGCTGATGGGCCAGGGCCTGATCGCCGAGGATGCGCTCACCGCCAATGGCCGCACTCTCGGTGCCAACTGCGCTGGCGCCAGCATCCAGGACGAGGCGGTGATCCGCCCCTATGACCAGCCGCTGAAGGAGAATGCCGGCTTCCGCGTGCTGCGCGGCAATCTGTTCTCCTCCGCCATCATGAAGATGAGCGTCATCAGCCCGGAATTCCGCGTCCGCTACCTCTCCAACCCGGACGACCCGGAAGCTTTCGAGGGCCGCGCCATCGTGTTCGACGGGCCGGAGGACTACCACGCCCGCATCGACGACCCGGCGCTGGCCATTGACGATATGTGCGTCCTGTTCATGCGCGGCGCCGGCCCGGTCGGCTATCCCGGCGCGGCGGAAGTGGTGAACATGCGGGCGCCGGACTACCTCATCAAGGCCGGCGTCCATGCCCTGCCCTGCATCGGCGACGGCCGCCAGTCCGGCACCTCAGGCTCGCCCTCCATCCTCAACGCCTCGCCGGAAGCGGCGGTCGGCGGCGGGCTCGCCTTGCTGCGCACCGGCGACCGGATCCGCATCGACCTCAGGCGCAACAGCGCCAACATGCTGGTGGCCGAGGAGGAACTCGCCCGTCGCCGCGCCGAGCTGGAAGCCGCTGGCGGCTATGCCTACCCCGCCAGCCAGACCCCCTGGCAGGAGATCCAGCGCGGCCTCGTCGGCCAGCTGGAGAGCGGCGCCGTGCTGGAAGGGGCCGTGCGCTACCAGCGCATCGCCCAGACCATGGGGATGCCGCGTGACAACCATTAGCGCCCCGCCTGCCGCGCCGGCGGCGACCCCGGCCACACTGCTCGGCGCCGAGCGCTGTCATCTCGGCGAGGGCCCGGCCTATGACGCCGCGCGCGACACCGCCTGGTGGTTCGACATCGTGGAGAAGCGGCTCCATGAGGCGCGGCTCGGCACGGGCGCCATCACCGCGCACGCGCTGCCTGTCATGGCGAGCGCGCTGGCCATGGTCGATGCGGAGCGCCAGCTGCTGGTCACTGAGGGTGGGCTGGCGCTGCGCGACATCGCCAGCGGCCGGCTGGAGAGCGTCGCCACTGTGGAGGCCGACAAGTCAGGCACCCGCTCCAATGACGCCCGTGTCCACCCCGGCGGTACCTTCTGGTTCAGCACCATGGGGCGCGCGGCTGAGCCCGGCGCCGGCACAATCTATGCCTTCCACGCCGGCAGCGTGATCCCGCTTTTCCGCGCCGTCACCATTCCCAACGCCATCTGCTTTTCGCCTGACGGTACGCTCGGCTATTTCGCCGACACGGCCCTCGGGGAACTGTACCGTGTGCGGCTCGACCCCGTCTCCGGCCTGCCGCTGGAAGCGCCGAGCGTGCTGCACCGGCATGGCGGCGCGGGCGGCCTCGATGGCGCCGTCACCGATGCCGAGGGGCTGATCTGGTGCGCCATCTGGGGCGGGGCGCGGCTCAATGCCTATTCGCCGGCGGGTGATCTGGTCCGCAGCGTTGCCACCCCGGCCCTTCAGACCAGTTGCCCGGTCTTCGTCGGGCCGGGCTTTGATCGCGTGCTCGTCACCTCGGCCTGGGAGGGCATGGACGCGGCCACCCGCGCCGCCGACCCGGAACATGGGCGCACCTTCCTCATCGACATCGGCGCCAAGGGCCGTGCCGAGCCGCGCGTCCGGCTGGGAGGCCTCTGATGCCGCGCGTCTCCCATATCGTCGTCGACTGGGGCACGTCGAGCTTCCGCCTCTGGGCGCTCGACCGCGCCGGCGCCGTGCTGGGCGAGCGGCGCAGCGCGCAGGGGCTGGCCGCCTCGGCGGCGGAGGGTTTCGAGGCGGTGCTGGAAGCCCATCTCGAAGCGCTCGCCATTCCCGAGGGCGTGCCGGTCATGATGTGCGGCATGGTCGGCTCGCGCGCCGGCTGGGTGGAGGCCGCCTATGTCGCCACCCCCGCCGGGCTCGACGGGCTGACCGAGAAGGCCGCTCATGTCCCCTCCGCGCGGCGCCTCATCCGCATCCTTCCCGGTCTCGCCCAGCGCGGCGCGGAGGGCGCCGACGTGATGCGCGGCGAGGAAACCCAGCTGCTGCCGCTGTTGCGCGACGGCTTCGAGGGGCTCGCCTGCCTGCCCGGCACCCATTCCAAATGGGTGCGGGTCGAGGCTGGCGCGGTCGGCGGCTTCGCCACCTTCATGACCGGCGAACTGTTCCATCTGCTGCGCAGCGCCTCGATCCTCGCCCCGGCGGTGGAAGGGGCGGCCGCCGTGGACCCCGGCTCGGACGCCTTTGCCCAGGGCGTGCAGGACGGCCTGGCCGAACCGGACATGCTGGGCAACCGGCTGTTCCGCCTGCGCGCCGCCTGGCTGCTGGAAGGCGTGGCGCCGGAGACGGCGCTGGCGCGGCTGTCCGGCCTGCTGCTCGGGGCGGAACTCGCCGGGGCGGCGCGGTTCGGCGGGCGGGGGCCGGTCGCGCTCATCGCCTCCGGCCCGGCGGCTTCGCTCTACCAGGTGGCGCTGGCGCTGGCCGGCATCGCCTCCGTCACCACGCATGATGCCGAGGCCTGCGTGCGGGCCGGGCTGCACGCCGCGGCCGTCAGCGCCTTCCGGCTGGAAAGGATCTCCGCATGAGCGCCCCCTTCACTCCCCGCATCGCCTGGCCTTCGCTGCAGCGCGGGCTGGTCGCCATTCTGCGCGGCATCCGCCCGGAGGAGACGGAGGCCATCGTCGCCGCGCTGATCGAGGAGGGACTGGAGGCGATCGAGATCCCGCTCAACTCGCCGGACCCGTTCGCCTCCATCGAAGCCGCCGCCCGCCTGGCCCCGGACCATGTGCTGATCGGCGCCGGCACGGTGCTGGCGGTGGAGCAGGTCGACCTGCTCAATTATGCCGGCGGCCGGCTGATGGTGAGCCCGAATGTCGACCCGCAGGTGATCGCCCGCGCCAGCGCCCACGGCATGGTGACGATGCCGGGCGTGCTGACCCCCACGGAGGCGTTCGCGGCATTGAAGGCGGGGGCGTCGGGGCTGAAATTCTTCCCCGCCAATCTGCTTGGCCCATCGATCATCCAGGCGATTTCGGTGGTGCTGCCGCCGGGAACGGTGATCGGCGCGGTGGGCGGCGTCGGCGAGAAGGAATTTTCCGCCTATGCGAGCGCGGGCATCCGCACTTTCGGCCTCGGCTCCAGCCTGTACCGGCCGGGCGCCACGGTGGGCGAGGTGCGGGCGAAGGCGCGCGCGGTGGTCGCCGCCTATGACGCCGCTTTTCCTTCCATCGAGACATGGCGCGCCGCCCAGTGAGGCGCGCGCCCTCGCGCGGGATTCCCCGCCAAGAAACCGGAACGCCAAAGGCGACCGCTCAACAAACGAAACGTGAAACGCTCAAGGAGCCGACGATGAAACGCCTGACGACGCTTTTCTCCGCTGCCGCCTTCGCGCTCGGCGCGCTGGCCCTCGCCCTCCCCGCCTCGGCGGCGGACAAGGGCACGGTCGGCATCGCCATGCCCACCAAATCCTCCGCCCGCTGGATCGCCGATGGCGACAACATGGTGAAGGTGCTCAAGGAGCGCGGCTACACCACCGATCTGCAATATGCCGAGGACGACATCCCGAACCAGCTCTCGCAGATCGAGAACATGGTGACCAAGGGCGCCAAGGTGCTGGTCATCGCCTCGATCGACGGCACCACCCTGTCCGACGTGCTCAAGCAGGCGCATGACAAGGGCATCAAGGTCATCGCCTATGACCGGCTGATCCGCGAGACGCCGAATGTCGACTATTACGCGACCTTCGACAATTTCCAGGTCGGCGTGCTGCAGGCGCAGTCGCTGCTCAAGGGCCTCGGCTATCCCGAGAATAAGGGCCCGTTCAACATCGAGCTGTTCGGCGGCTCGCCGGACGATAACAACGCCTATTTCTTCTATGACGGCGCCATGTCGGTGCTGAAGCCGCTGATCGACAACGGCACGCTGAAGGTCGCCTCCGGCCAGATGGGCATGGACAAGGTCTCGACCCTGCGCTGGGACGGCGCCACCGCCCAGGCCCGCATGGACAACCTGCTCAGCGCCTATTACTCCGACAAGACGCTCAATGGCGTGCTCTCGCCCTATGACGGCCTGTCCATCGGCATCCTGTCCTCGCTGAAGGGCGTGGGCTATGGCTCGGGCAAGATGAAGATGCCCGTCGTCACCGGCCAGGACGCCGAAGTGCCGTCGATGAAGTCGATCCTCGCCGGCGAGCAGTACTCCACCATCTTCAAGGACACGCGCGAGCTCGCCAAGGTGACGGCCGACATGGTCGATGCCTCGCTCAGCGGCAAGGAAGTCACGGTCAACGACACCAAGACCTATAATAATGGCGTCAAGGTCGTGCCGTCCTACCTGCTCAAGCCGGTCGTGGTCGACAAGAGCAACTGGGAAGCCGTGCTCATCGGCTCCGGCTACTACAAGCCCGGCCAGATCAACTGACCCCATCCGCACCCGCCGACCCCCGCGCCGGACTGGTTCCGGCGCGGACCCGGCCATTGGAGCGAGCCATGAACGCTCTTCTCGAAATGCAGGGCATCAGCAAGCACTTCGCCGGGGTGAAGGCGCTGAGCGATGTCACCTTCGCCGTCCGACCCGGCGAGATCCATGCCCTTGTCGGCGAGAACGGCGCGGGAAAATCCACCCTGATGAAGGTGCTGAGCGGGGTCTACCCGCACGGCTCCTATGACGGCGCCATCGTCTTCGACGGCGAGGAGCGCCGCTTCAGCGACATCAACGCCTCGGAATCGCTGGGCATCATCATCATTCACCAGGAACTGGCGCTGGTTCCGCTGCTGTCGATCGCCGAGAACATCTTCATCGCCAACCCGCCCGGCCGCTTCGGCATCATCGACCGCGGCGCGGTGCACCGGCGCACCCGCGAACTGCTCGCCAAGGTGGGTCTGGACGAATCCCCGGACACGCTGGTGACCAATATCGGGGTGGGCAAGCAGCAACTGGTGGAGATCGCCAAGGCGCTGTCGAAGAAGGTGCGCCTGCTCATCCTCGACGAGCCGACCGCAAGCCTGTCGGAAAAGGACAGCGCGGCGCTGCTCGACCTCTTGCTGGAGTTCAAGGCGCAGGGCATCGCTTCGATCCTGATCTCGCACAAGCTGAACGAGGTCTCCAAGGTCGCCGACCGCATCACCGTGCTGCGCGACGGGCGCACCGTCGACACGCTGGACTGCCATGACGGCGCGGTGGAGGAAGACCGCATCATTTCCAAGATGGTCGATCGCGACCTCGAACACCGCTACCCCAAGCGCCAGCCCACCATAGGCGAACCGATCTTCAAGGTGAGCAACTGGTCGGCCTATCACCCGCTGCATTCCGACCGGCAGGTGATCAAGAATGTCGATTTCGAGGTCCGGCGCGGCGAGATCGTCGGCATTGCCGGGCTGATGGGCGCGGGCCGCACCGAATTCGCCATGAGCATCTTCGGCCGCGCCTGGGGCCAGAAGATCACCGGCCGGGCGGAAATGGAGGGGCGCCCGGTCGACCTTTCCACCGTGCGGCGCGCCATTGATGCCGGCCTCGCCTATGTCACCGAGGACCGCAAGCAGCTCGGCCTGCTGCTCGCCGAGGACATCCGCAAGAACGTCACGCTGGCCAATTTGCCGGCGATCGCGCCGGGCCGCATCATCGACGACATGAAGGAACTGCGCGTCGCCTCCGACTATCGCGGGCGGATGCACATACGCTGCCACAGCGTGTTCCAGGAGACCGGCAAGCTCTCCGGCGGCAACCAGCAGAAGGTGGTGCTGTCGAAATGGCTGTTCACCGACCCCAAGGTGCTGATCCTCGATGAGCCGACACGCGGCATCGATGTCGGCGCCAAGTACGAAATCTATTGCATCATCAACGAGCTGGCGGATGCCGGCAAAGGCGTGGTGGTTATCTCCTCCGAGATGCCGGAACTGCTCGGCATTTGCGACCGCATCTGCGTGATGAACGAGGGCGCCTTTGTCGGCGAATTCGCCGGCACCGAGGCCTCGCAGGAGAAGATCATGCGCGCCATCATGCGCAAGGGAGAGCAACGCCCCATGGAGGCATTGGCATGAGCGACACCGCTCTCAACGACAAGCCGCGGCATGCCGGCTTCCTGAAGAACAATCTGCGCGAATACGGGATGCTGATCTCGCTCTTCGCCATCATGATCTTCTTCGAGGTGGTGACGAACGGCACGCTGATGCGCCCGCTCAACCTCACCAATCTCGTGCTGCAGAACAGCTACATCGTCATCATGGCGCTGGGCATGCTGCTGGTCATCGTCACCGGCCATATCGACCTGTCGGTCGGCTCGGTGGCCGGCTTCATCGGCGCGGTGGCGGCGGTGCTGATGGTGAAGTTCGACGTCCACTACATCCCCGCGACGCTGATCTGCCTGGCGCTGGGTGGGCTGATCGGCGCGGCGCAGGGCTATTGGGTGGCCTATTTCAAGATCCCGTCCTTCATCGTGACGCTGGCCGGCATGCTGGTGTTCAAGGGGTTGGCGCTCGCCATACTCGCCGGCCAGTCGGTCGGCCCGTTCCCGCCCACCTTCCAGAAGCTCTCCTCCGGCTTCATCCCGGAACTGGTGCCTGATGCCGGCACGCTCTACCCCACCTCATTGGCGGTGGGCGCGCTGCTCGCCCTCGCGCTGGTGTGGCTGAACTTCCGTGGCCGGGCGCGGCAGGAGGCGCACCATGTGGAGACTGAGCCCTACGGTTTCTTCGTCGCCAAGAATGTGGCGCTGTTCGGCATCATCACCTATTTCGCCTATCTGATCGCCTCGCATCGCGGCATGCCGAACGTGCTTGTGATCATGACGGCGCTGATCGCGCTCTATGCGTTCGTGACCACCCGCACCACCATCGGCCGGCAGATCTACGCCGTCGGCGGCAATGAGAAAGCGGCCAAGCTCTCCGGCATCAAGACCGAGCGGCTGACCTTCCTCACCTTCGTCAATATGGGCGTGCTGGCGGCGCTGGCGGGGCTGGTCTTCGCCGCCCGACTAAATACGGCGACGCCGAAGGCGGGCCTCGGCTTCGAGCTCGACGTCATCGCCGCCTGCTTCATCGGCGGCGCCTCGGCCTATGGCGGCGTCGGCCGTG
The DNA here is from genome assembly GCF_030813595.1 of Ancylobacter vacuolatus. GTDB lineage: Bacteria > Pseudomonadota > Alphaproteobacteria > Rhizobiales > Xanthobacteraceae > Ancylobacter > Ancylobacter vacuolatus. The sequence goes on from NZ_JAUSUH010000001.1 coordinate 459,292, forward strand.
TCGGCGGCGCGGTGATCGGCGCGCTGATCATGGGCGTGATGAATAACGGCATGTCGATTCTGGGCATCGGCATCGACTACCAGCAGGTGATCAAGGGGCTCGTGCTGCTCGGCGCCGTCTGCCTCGACGTCTACAACCAGCGCCGTGCCTGAGCGCACGCACCCGGCCGCCCGATACGGCGGCCGGGTCATCCGCCCGGCTTGACAAGAGCGGCGCGCTGGCCGACCCCGGTTGTCCGCACCCCTCCCCGCACCCGGCGCGCCATGTTCCGCTTCCTGCATTCCAGCGACCTGCATCTGGGCAAGCGCTTCGGCAATTTCACCGGCGACCTGCCGAGCCGGCTGCGCGAGGCGCGCCATGGCGTCATCGCCCGGCTGGCGCAACACGCCCGCGAACAGGGCGCCGACACCATTCTTCTCGCCGGCGACACCTTCGACACCGAGACTCCTGCCCCGGAGGTGCGACGGCAGGCGCTGGCGGAAATGCGCCACCACGCGCCGCTCCGATGGGTACTGCTGCCCGGCAACCATGATTCGCTGCAGGCCGCGCCGCTCTGGGCGATGCTGGCGGCGGAGGCGCCCGACAATGTGATCCTCGCCACCGCGCCCCAGCCGCTGGACCTCGCCCCCGGCGTGGTGCTGTTGCCCGCCCCCTGCACCACCCGGCGGCCCGGCCGCGACCTGACGGAATGGATGGAGTCATACGCGACGCCCGAAGGCACGCTGCGCCTCGGCCTCGCCCATGGCGCCATTCGCTCCTTTTCCGAGGACGCGGTGGCGGGCGACGTGATCGCGCCCGACCGCGCCCGCCGCGCCGGCCTTGCCTATCTCGCGCTCGGCGACTGGCACGGCGCGGTGGAGGTCGATTCCCGCACCCGCTACAGCGGCACACCCGAGCCGGACCGCTTCAAGCATGAGGCGCCGGGCACGGCGCTGCTGGTCAGCCTTGCCGGGGCGAATGCCCTGCCGGAGGTGACGGCGCTGCCGACGGCGAGCTTCGCCTGGCGCGAACTCGACCTGCATCTCTTGGAGGGCGACGACCCCGTGACGGCGCTGGCGGCGCTGCTGCCGGAGGCGCGGGCCCGCCGGCAGACGCTGGCCCGCCTCATCGCCACCGGGCGGACCCATCTGGCGGGGCATGCGGCGCTGGCGGGCGCCGTCACCGAGGCGGCGCCGGACTTCGCCCTGCTGGAACTGGTTGAGGCGGGCCTCGCCACCGCCTGCGCGCCGGACGATCTCGACCTCATCGACCGTGCCGGCGCGCTGCGCGAGGCCGCCGATGCGCTGCTGGCGGAAGCCGGCGATGCCTCCCGCTCGGCCGCCGAGCGCGAGGTCGCGCGCGCGGCGCTGGCGCGGCTCTATTCCTATGCGCAGGCAGTGGCATCATGAAGATCACGGCGCTGCGCCTGTTCAATGTGAAGCGCTTCGCCAATCGCGGCGTGGCGATCGAGGGCATCGGCAACGGCGTCAACGTGCTGTGCGCCGTTAATGAATTCGGCAAGTCGACCAGCTTCGAGGCGCTGCACGCGCTGTTCTTCCAGCCCCATTCCGGCACGCCGGGCGATGTTCAACGGCTGCGGCCCTATAGCGGCGGCAGCCCGCTGGTCGAGGCCGACATCGCCACCGATGCGGGCCGCTTTCGCCTCACCAAGCAATATTATGGCGGCCGTTCCGCCCGCGTCACCGATCTCGCCACCGGCCGGCTGGTGGCGCAGGCGGACGAAGCGGAAAACTTCATCGCCGGGCTCATCCGTGGCGGCACCGCCGGGCCGGCCGGGCTGCTCTGGGTGCGGCAGGGCCTCACCGGCATCGAGAAGCGCAGCAAATCGGAAGAGGACAGCGAGAAGCAGGTGCGCGCCAGCCTGCTCGAATCGGTGCAGGGCGAGGTCGAGGCCGTCACCGGCGGGCGCCGCATGGCGGAGATCATGGCGGCGACGCAGGACGCTCTGGCCGAACTCGTCACCGCCACCGGCCGCCCGAAGACCGGCGGGCGCTACGCCGCCGCAATCGACGTCCGCGACCGGCTGCTGGCGCAGGAAGAGCGGCTGGTCGGCGATGTGCGGACCCTGCGCGAGGCGCTGGACCGCCGCGCCACCGCCGTGAAGCGGCTCGCCGAACTGGACAACGCCGAGGACCGGCAGGCGCGGGCCCGCGCGGTTGAGAGCGCGCAGGCGGCCTTCGATGCGGCGAAGGCGCAGGGCGAGGCGCTGCGCACCGCCGAGGCCGAAGGGAAGCTGGCGCGCGAGCGCCGCGACGCCGCCGAGCGGGAGCTTTCCGCCTATCGGACCGCCCTTGACCAGGTCGAGCAGAAGCAGGCCGCGCTGCAAGCGGCCGAACAGCGGCGCGAGGCGGCGGTGGGCAAGCGCCACGCCACCGGCGCCGGAGTCGAGCAGGCCCATGCCGAGGTCGCGGCGGCGGAAGCCGCCGAGCAGGAGGCCCGCCAGCTGCTGGCCCGCCTCGACGCGGCTTTGAGGGCGCGCGAGGCACAGGCGCGGCACGCGGCGCTGAGCGAGCGGCTGGCCGGCGCCGAGGCCGCCCGTCAGGCGCTGGAAGCGGCCGAGGCACGGCTCGCCACCGAGGCGATTGCGCCCGGCGCGGTGGAGGAACTTCAGGCGCTGGAAATCGACATCGCCACGCTCCGCGCGGTCGAGGAGGCGGCCCGCCCCTCGGTGGCGATCGCCTATGCGCCCGGCGCCGCCTCGCCCATCCTCATGGAATCGGCGCCGCTGCGCGAGGGCGAGGAACGCGGCTATGAGGGGCAGGCGGAGCTGGTCATTCCCGGCATCGGCACGCTCACGTTGCGCTCCAACCGGCCGGCGCAGGACAATAGCCGGCTGGAAAAGGCCGTCGCCAAACGGCGGACGCTGCTCGCCGCGATCGGGGTCGAGGATCTCGCCGCCGCCCGGGCTCGGCAGATACGGGCGCAGCAGATCGACGCCGAGCGGCGGGAACTGCACGGCCGGCTCGCCTTGCTGGCGCCGGAGGGACTGGCCAAGCTCCGGGCGGAAGTGGCCGCGCATGGCGCGCGCGGCACCGAGGACATCGAGCTGACGGACGACCCGGCGCAGGCGCAGGCGGAAGCTCATGCGTCCCTCGCCGCCGCCGAGGCGCGGCGCACCGGCGCCCGGCAGGCGCTGCGGGCGGCCGAGCCGGCGCGGGCCCGCGCCGACGAGGCGTTCGTCGAGGCCGAGACCGCGCTGGCCGCGTTGAAGGCCGAGCGCACCCAAATCGAGGCCATTCTCGGCCCGGAAGAGGCGCGCGGCGCCCGGCTGCAGGAGTTGTCCGAGCGCTTCGAGCAACGTGACCGGCACGGCGCGAGCGCGCAGGCGCTGGTGCAGCGCCTGCGCGCCACCGTCATCGATCTCGAATCGGCCGAGGCAGCGCTGAGGCGCGCCCGCTCAGTGGCGGACGCCACCGACAAGGAAGCCGCCACCCTGCGCGAGGCCATTGCCGGGCTGAACGCTGAGATCAGCACCCGCTCCGACGAGGCGGTGGAGGAGATGTGGGGCGAGGCGAAGGAGGCGCTGGCCGCCGCCAGCGCCCGCGTCGAGGGCTTCGCCGCCGAAATCCGCGTGCTGCAGCGCCTCGCCTCGGCGCTGGAGGCGGCACGGGCGCAGGCGCGCGATCTCTATCTCAAGCCTGTCATGGCCGAACTGACGCCGCTGCTCGGCCTGTTGTTCGACGATGCCTCCATCACCTTCGACGACAAGACGCTGCTGCCGCAGACGCTGCGCCGCAACGGCCATGAGGAGGATGTCGAGCGCCTCAGCGGCGGCATGCGCGAACAGCTCTCGGTGCTCACCCGCCTCGCCTTCGCCCGGCTGCTCGCCCGCGACGGGCGGCCGGCGCCGGTTATTCTCGACGACGCGCTGGTCTATTCCGACGATGACCGCATCGAGCGGATGTTCGACGCGCTGCACCGCCAGTCGCGCGACCAGCAGATCATCGTCTTCTCCTGCCGCCAGCGCGCCTTCCAGAAGCTCGGCGGCAACGTGCTCACCATGACCGACTGGCAGCCCTGAGGCATCTCCCCGCCTAACCCCGTACCACCTTGCCGGGGTTCATCATGTTGGCGGGGTCCAGCGCCGCCTTGAGCGCGCGCATCATGGAGAGCTTGGCCGGGTCGCCATAGCGGTCCAAGAGGTCCAGCTTGACGGTGCCGATGCCGTATTCCGCGCCGAAGGAGCCGCCCATCGCCACGGCGAGGTCGTAGATGCGCGGCGACACCTCGCGTTCGAACCAGGGCTTGTAGACGGTTGGCTCTGCCCCGACCGGGGCGACCACGTTGAAATGCACATTGCCATCGCCGACATGGCCATAGATCGACAGCCGCCCGCCGGCGCTGTGCGCCTCCACCAGCGCGCTGGCCTTGGTGATGAAGGACGGCAGCGCCGAGGTCGGCACCGAGACATCGTGCTTCACCGAGCCGCCATTGGCCACTTCCGCCTCGGGAATATGCTCGCGCAGGTACCAAAGCTGGTCGCGCTGCTGGCCGCCGGCGGCGAGTGTGCCGTCGCTCACCAGCCCCTCGCCCATCAGCTCCTCCAGCAGCGTCCCCACCGCCTCCTCCAGCCCCAGCACGGGCGAACAGGTCTGCGCCTCCATCAGCACATAGTGCGGCGCGGGCGTCTCAAGCGGGTGGCGCAGGCCGGGCTGCGCGGCGAGCAGAAGGCTGAGCGAATGGTGGGAGACATATTCGAACGAGGTGATGTTCTCGCCGGTCAGAATCTGCGCCCGCGCCAGCAGCGTGGTCAGCGTGTCGATCTCTTCGACGGCGAGAAAGGCGGTCACGGTCTGCGCCGGCATTCGCGCGAGTTTCAGCGAGGCGGCGGTGATGATGCCGAGCGTGCCCTCGGCGCCGAGCAGCATTTGCTTGACGTCATAGCCGGTGTTGTTCTTGCGCAGCGGCTGCAGCACGTTGAGAATCTGCCCGTCCGGCAGCACGGCCTCAAGCCCCAGCACGAGGTCGCGGGCCATGCCGTATTTCAGCACGGAAATGCCGCCGGCATTGGTGGAAAGCGCGCCGCCGAGCTGGCAGGACTGGCGCGAGCCGAGGTCGAGCGGCAGCATCAGCCCGGCCGCGTCGGCCGCCTCCTGCAGCACGCTCAGCACGCAACCCGCTTCCGCCGTCAGCGACAGATTGGCGGCGTCGATCGCCCGCACGGCGTTCAGCCGCTCCAGGCTCAGCACCAGCTCGCCGCCCTCCGGCGAGGGGGTGGCGGCGGCGCAATAGGAGGTGTTGCCGCCCTGCGGTACCAAAGGCACGCCATGGGCGGCGCAGAGGGCGACGATGGCCTGCACCTCGGCCGTGGAGCGCGGGCGCAGCACGGCGCGGGCGGCGCCGGTGCGGAAGCGGCGGAAATCGGTGAGATATTTCGCCACCACGTCCGGGTCGATGGCGATGAGCTCCGGCGGCAGGCTGCCGAGGACTCGGTCGATCGGGTCCATCTCTGCCATGTCAGCCATCTCGTCCTCGCCGCTTTCATCCGCCCCGCGCGGGCCGTGCGAGATAGCCGGTGGGCGGCGCGGCTGGCAAGCCGGTGCGTGACGCGGCGCGAGGTCAGATCTGGCTGAGAATGGCGCCAGCGAGCCCGGCCACCGTCGCCACATGGGCGCGGCTGGCCTCATAGGCGCCCGCCCCGTCCCGCCGCAGCAGCGCCGCGTGCAGCAGCCGCATCTCGGCGATGGCGGTCCTGTGCCGCCCTTCCTGGGCGATGGTCATCGAGCGAAGATGGTTGATGCGGGCATTGAGCGAGCGCACCACGTCCCACGCCACTTCCTTGCCGGCGGCGACGAACAGCTTCTCGTAGAATTCCGTGGTCCGCCGCAGCACCTCGCGCGGGCTGCCGGTCTGGAAGGCGGCGTCGATCTCGTCGATCACCCCGCCCAGCTCGGCAATCGCCGCGTCGGAGGCCTGAAGCGCGCAGGCCCGCGCGGCCTCGCTCTCCAACAGGCCGCGTATCTCGTAGATCTGCGCCGCCTGCGCCGGGTCCGGCTTGGTCACGGCCGGGCCCTGATGGGGAATGGTCTCCACCAGCCCCTCGGCTTCCAGATGCCGCAGCACCTCGCGCACCACGCTGCGGCTCACCCCCAGCCGCTCGCACAGCGTGCGCTCGACCAGCCGCTCGCCGGGCTTGAAGCGGAAATCGAGAATGGCGTCGCGCATCTTTTCCAGCGTCAGGCTGCGCAGCGTGGTGACGCTGCGCTCGACCTTCATCTCTTCGTTCGCCGTGTTCGATTCCGTCGTCGCGACCATGGCCGTCTCCGTTCCCGCCTCTTGTCGCCCGAGTGGCGCGGGATGACAATTGACTCGATCGTCTTATGGTATACCATCATATCAGAAGCGAGACCACCCGCCCGGAACACACCCTTTCCGGGTCCCGACCCCGCCCGTTTTTCTTGGGACACGCCATGCCGTTGCAGCTGCGCAAGCTCGTCACCTATGCCGAGACCACCTTCATCGAGGGCGGGCGCGCCGCCCCCACGCCGCTGCGCCTTTATGCGGCGGCGGCGGTGCTCACCAATCCCTGGGCCGGGCGCGGCTTTATCGAGGACCTCAAGCCCGAGATCCACGACATCGCCCCCCAGCTCGGCGCCCTGCTCACCGAGGAAATCCTGCGCATGGCCGGCTCGGGCGAGGCGGTGGAGGGCTATGGCAAGGCGGCGGTCGTCGGCACGTCGGGCGAGGTCGAGCACGCCTCGGCGCTGATCCACACGCTGCGCTTCGGCAATCACTACCGCAAGGCGGTGGGCGCCAAGAGCTATCTCGCCTTCACCAATACGCGCGGCGGGCCGAATGCCTCCATCGCCATTCCGCTGATGGACAAGCTGGATGAAGGCCGTCGCTCGCACTACCTCACCATCCAGTTCGCCATCAACGACGCCCCGGCGCCTGATGAGATCGTGGTCGCGCTCGGCGCCTCCATTGGCGGGCGCCCGCATCACCGCATCGGCAACCGCTATCAGGACCTTGAGGAGCTCGGCTCCACCCAGGGGCTGGATACGGCTCCCGGAGCGGACGCCTCCCATGGCTGAGGTTCGCACCCTCGCCTATGCCGGCCGCGACGGCGCCCCCGCGCGCGTCGCCTATCGCCGGGCGGGCGTGCCGGGCGCGCCGCCGGTGGTGCTGATCCATGGCGTCGGCATGGGGAGCGAGGTGTGGGCGCCGCAGATCGCGGCGCTGGCCGCCGGCCATGACGTGATCGCGCTCGACATGCCCGGCCATGGCGGCTCCAGCCTGCCGCCGGAAGAGGCCCGCCTGTCTGACTATGCCGGGCAGGTCATCGCCCTTCTCGACGCGCTGGCGATCCCCTCGGCGGTGCTGGTCGGCCATTCCATGGGTGCGCTGGTGGCGCTGGAGACGGCGCTGTCGCACCCCGCCCGGGTGCGCGCGGTGGCCGCGCTCAACGCCGTGTTCTGCCGCACGCCGGAACAGCGCGCCATCGTCACCGCCCGCGCCGGCGCGCTCGACGCAGAAGGCCGCGCCGCCTCGCACGCCGCTGCCGTGCAGCGCTGGTTCGGCGATCCGGTGCCGCCGGAACTGGAGGCGAGCGCGGCGCAGGTCGCGGCGCTGCTCGCGGCGGGCGATCCGGTCGGCTATGCCCGCACCTATGCGCTGTTCGCCGCCTCCGACGCGGCCCATCGCGACCGGCTTTCCAGCCTCGCCCGGCCGGCGCTGTTCATGACCGCCGATGGCGACGGCAATTCGACCCCGGCCATGTCGCAGGCGATGGCCGCGCTCGCCCCGCAGGGCCGCGCCGAGGTGCTGGAAGGTGCCCGCCACATGATGACGCTGACCCATCCGGACGCGGTGAACGCGCATCTGCTGGCCTTTCTCGACGCGCTGGCCCCCGCGCCCGCTTTCGATCCCAAAGCCTTCCGGCAGGCGCTCGGCGCCTTCCTCACCGGCGTGACCGTGGTGACCACCCGCAACCCCGCCGGCGAGATGCGCGGCTTCACCGCCAATTCCTTCTCCTCCGTCTCGCTCGATCCCCCGCTCATCCTCGTCTGCCTGGCGAAAACCGCGTCGAGCTTCCCGGTGTTCTCAGCGGCGGAAAACTTCGCCGTCTCGGTGCTGGCGGCGGGCCAGAAGGACGTCTCGGCCCTGTTCGCCTCCAAATCTCCCGACAAATTCGCTGGCGCGCCGTGGCATCTCGGCCCGGCCGGCAGCCCGGTCATCGCAGGGGCGGCGGCGTGGTTCGACTGTACCCGCCACGAGGTGGTGGAAGCGGGCGATCATGTGATCCTCATCGGCCATGTGCGCGGCTTCGGTGCCGGCACGGAGGCCCCGCTCGGCTATTGCCGCGGCGCCTATGTCGACGTCTCGCTCGGCCAGCAGGCGCTGGCCAAGCGCGACGAGCCGGCCCGCGTCGGCGCCCTGCTGGAGAGCGACGGCGCGCTGCTTCTGGTCGAGGATGGCAAGGGCGGGCTCGATCTTCCCACCGGTTCCTGCCTGGAGCCGGCCTCGAACCCGCGTAGCCTGCGCGGGGCCTTGGCCCAGCTCGGCGTCGAGGGCCAGCTCGGCTTCCTGTTCGCGGTGTTCGAGACCCCGGGCGATGGCTCGGCCCCGCCCACCGTCTCGATCTATTATCGCGGCGGCTTCAACGGCACGCCGCGCCCGGAGGCCGGCGCCGTGCTCGTGCCGCTGGAGGCGGTCGACCTCGCCCGCCTGCCGGATGAGGCCACCCGCTCCATGCTGGCGCGCTATCTGCGCGAGCGGCGCGAGGACGCGTTCGGCATCTATGTCGGCGATGCCGAGCGCGGCCAGATTCACCCGCTCGCCGCCGCCCCCCTCGGCTGAGACCAGAACCGGGATCACTCTCATGAAGTTCTCCCTCTTCGTCCATATGGAGCGCACCGATCCCGCCATTCCCCATGCAAGGCTGTTCGCCGAGCTGGAGGAGCTGGCGCTCACCGCCGAGGGCGCGGGCTTCGAGACGGTGTGGATCGGCGAGCACCACGCGATGGACTTCACCATCGCCCCCAACCCCTTCATCCAGCTCGCCCATCTCGCGGCCAAGACCAAAACTATCCGCCTAGGCACCGGCAATGTCATCGCCCCGTTCTGGCACCCGATCCGGCTGGCCGGCGAGGCGGCGATGATGGACATCGCCTGCGAGGGCCGGCTCGATCTCGGCGTGGCGCGCGGCGCCTACAGCTTTGAATATGAGCGCCTGCTGCCCGGCCTCGACGCCATGGGCGCGGGTCTGCGCATGCGCGAGCTGGTGCCGGCGGTGCGCAAGCTCTGGCAGGGCGACTACGCCCATGAGGGCCAGTTCTGGAGCTTCCCCACCTCCACCGCCTCGCCCAAGCCGGTGCAGGCGGGCGGCCCGCCGATCTGGATCGCCGCGCGCGACCCCAACAGCCACGCCTTCGCGCTCGCCAATGGCTGCAATGTGCAGGTGACGCCGCTCGCCTCAGGCGATGGCGAAGTGGCGAGCCTGATGGAGCGCTTCAACACCGCCGTCGCTGACAATCCGCAGGTGCCGCGCCCGAAGATCATGCTGCTGCAGCACTGCTTCGTCGCCGATTCCCCCGCTGAAGCCGACCGGCTCGCCGACGATCTTTCCGCCTGGTACGGGCTGTTCGGCGCCTGGTTCGCCAATAAGCGGCCGATCCATCAGGCGATCATGGCGCCGCTGTCGCCGGAAGAGCGTGCCGCCGTCCCGCACTTCGCCCCGGAGGTCGTGCGCAAAAATCTCGTCATCGGCGAGCCCGACGAGGTGATCGCCCGGCTGAAGGGTTATGAGGCGCTCGGCTTCGACCAGTTCTCGCTGTGGATCGACGCCGGCATCAGCCATCAGCGCAAGGCGAAGTCGCTCGACCGCTTCATCCGCCACGTCCTGCCGGCCTTTGCCGGGTCGGCCACAGCGGCGGCGTGAGGGGCGAACCATGCAGATCATCTCGGCATCGGCCTTCTGCGTCCTTCGAGGCCCGAGCTGCGCTCGGGCACCTCAGGATGACGGCCGAACCCGTTTGGCATCGCGCCTCGTCATGCGGAGGTGCCGGCCGCAGGCCGGCCTCGAAGCACGCAGGCCCGCCTCTCATCTGGCGCCGAAGGAGTCCCGATGACCGCCCTGCGCGACGATTTCCGGCTTTATATCGACGGCGCCTTCGTCACGGGCGGGGCGAGCTTCGAGAGCCTCGATCCCTCCACCGGCCAGCCCTGGGCGGTGATGCCGGCCGCCACGGCGGACGACGTGAACCGCGCTGTCGAGGCCGCGCACCGCGCTTTTGAGGCGCCCGAATGGGCGAACCTCACCGCCACCGCGCGCGGCAAGCTCTTGACGAGGCTCGGCGATCTCGTCGCCGCCCATGCGCAGGAACTGGCGGAGCTGGAGACCCGCGACACCGGCAAGATCATCCGCGAGACGCGAGCGCAGATCGGCTATGTCGGGGAGTATTATCGCTATTTCGGCGGCCTCGCCGACAAGGTCGAGGGCTCCCATCTGCCCGTCGACAAGCCGGATATGGAAGCCTGGCTGCGGCGCGAGCCGATCGGCGTCGTTGCCGCATTGGTGCCGTGGAACTCGCAGCTCTTCCTCTCGGCGGTGAAGCTCGGCCCGGCGCTGGCGGCGGGCTGCACCGTGGTGCTGAAGGCGTCGGAAGAGGGCCCCGCCCCGCTGCTCGCCTTCGCCCGGCTGGTGCACGAGGCCGGCTTTCCCCCCGGCGTGGTCAACATCATCACCGGCTTCGGCGAGGAGTGCGGGAAGACGCTCACCGCCCACAAGCTCGTCTCCCGCGTCGCCTTCACCGGCGGCCCGGCCACCGCGCGGCATGTGGTGCGCAACACGGCGGAAAACCTCGCTTTTACGACGCTGGAACTCGGCGGCAAGTCGCCGGTGCTGGTCTTCGCCGATGCCGATCTGGAGAGCGCCGCCAATGCGGTCGTCGCGGGCATCTTCGCCGCCTCCGGCCAGAGCTGCGTCGCCGGCTCGCGCCTCTTCGTCGAGGAGAGCGTGCGCGAGAAGCTGCTCGCCATCCTCATCGGGAAGGCCCGCCGCATCCGCATCGGCGACCCGCAGGACCCGGCGACCGAAATGGGCCCACTCTCCACCGCGCGCCAGCTCGCCCATATCGAGCAGGTCATCGCCGCCAGCCTCGCCGCCGGCGCGACGCTCATCACGGGCGGGCAGCGGGCGGAAGGTTTTGACGCCGGCAATTACTACGCCCCGACCATCCTCGCCTGCGCCGGCAATGAAGTGCCGTGCGCGGCGGAGGAACTGTTCGGCCCGGTGCTCAGCGTCATCAGCTTTGAGGGCGAGGCGGATGCGCTTGCCAAGGCCAATGACAGCCCGTTCGGCCTCGCCGCCGGCGTGTTCACCCGCGATCTCACCCGTGCCCACCGGCTGATCCGCAAGCTGCGCGCCGGCATCGTCTGGGTGAACACCTATCGCGCGGTCTCCCCCATCGTGCCCTTCGGCGGCTACGGCCTGTCCGGCCTCGGGCGCGAGGGCGGGGCGGAATCGATCCGCGACTACACCCGCACCAAATCGGTCTGGCTGCGCACCAGCGACGAACCGATCGCCGATCCCTTCGTGATGCGCTGAGGCCCCGCCATGCTCTACGAGATGCGTACCTATCGCCTGAAGACCGGCACCGTCCCGGCCTATGTGAAGCTGGTCGCCGAGGAAGGCATCGCTTTGCAAAAGAGCCATCTCGGCCAGCTGGTCGGCTATTTCACCAGCGATATCGGCCCGCTGAACGAGATCGTCCACATCTGGGCCTATGCCAGCCTGGATGACCGCGCCGCCCGCCGCGCGCGGCTGAACGCCGATCCCGCCTGGCTCGCCTTCCTGCCGAAGATCCAGGCGCTGATCGAGACCATGGAGAACAAGATTCTCCTGCCCACCGCCTTCTCGCCGCTGAACTGATGGAGGGGGCACCGTGAGGCCCTGCTCCTCGCCGCGACGCAAAAAATCCGAGCGCCCAACGCGCCGCCTTCCACACCGAACGCCAACCAAAGGGGACTAACATGTCGCGCACATCACGAGCCCTCGGGGTCGCCGCCCTCGCCCTCGCCGCCGGCCTCGCCGGCGCCGCCATGGCGCAGTCGGGATCCCTCGTCTTCACCAGCTGGGGCGGCACCACCCAGGACGCCCAGAAGAAGAGCTGGGCCGTGCCCTTCACCAAGGAAACCGGCATCACCGTCAAGCAGGACGGCCCGACCGACTATGGCAAGCTCAAAGCCATGGTCGAGAGCGGCAACGTCTCCTGGGACGTGGTGGATGTGGAAGCCGATTTCGCTGCCGCCGCCGCCAAGGACGGGCTGATCGAGCCGATCGACTTTTCCATCGTCAAGCGCGACGAGATTGACCCGCGCTTCGTCACCGACCATGCGGTGGGCAGCTTCTATTATTCCTTCGTGCTCGGCTTCAATCCGGCGAGCCTCAAGGGCAAGGCTCCGAAAAGCTGGGCGGATGCGTTCGACATCAAGGCCTTCCCCGGCAAGCGCACCTTCTACAAATGGTCGGCCCCGGGCGTGCTGGAAATCGCCCTGCTGGCGGACGGCGTGCCGGCCGACAAGCTCTACCCGCTCGACCTCGACCGCGCCTTCAAGAAGCTCGACAGCATCAAGAAGGACATCGTCTGGTGGGGCACCGGCGCGCAGTCGCAGCAGCTGCTCGCCTCCGGCGAGGCGCCGATCGGCCAGTTCTGGAACGGGCGCCTGTTCGCGCTGGAGCAGAGCGGCGAGAAGGTCGGCATATCCTGGGAGCAGAACCTGACCGCCGCCGACATGCTGGTCGTGCCCAAGGGCGCGAAGAACAAGGAAGCGGCGATGAAGTTCATCGCCGAGGCGACCAGCCCGGAGGGCCAAGCGAGCTTCGCCACCGAGAGCGGCTATGCGCCGGTCAATGTGAAGTCCGCCGCACTGATGCCGAAGGACGTCGCCGCCAATCTCCCCGACAAGCACACCGCCTCGCAGATCAATCTCGACATGGGCTATTGGGCCGCCCATCGCGACGAGATCGGCAAGCGCTGGTACGCCTGGCAGGCGGAGTGACGCCGGCGACGGCCCGCTAAGCCCGGCGCGCCCGGCGCAAGCGCGCCCCGCCCGTCCGCGCTTCCCGCTGAGGAGAGCGCGGACGGGCGCGGAGGCGGGGCGCCGCCCCCCCCATCGCCCGCGTTGGCCGCATCGGCCTGATCGTCCACCTCACTGCACTCATCGAACCGCCGTGATCGAGCCCTCATGACCGTGACCGACGTGCCGATTGCCGCCCCCTCACCCGTCCTCGCCGCCGCCCGGCGGCGGGGCCGGGGCTTCGCGCCTGTCCTGCCCGCTCTCGCTCTGGTTGTGGTTGTCTTCGTGATCCCGGTGCTGGCCCTGCTGCTGCGCAGCGTGCTGGAACCCGAGCCGGGGCTGCAGAACTACGCCGCCTTCTTCGCCTCGACGACCTATCTCAAAGTGTTGGGCAACACCTTTCTGGTTGCCGGAACGGTGACGGTGGCGACGGTTCTCCTCGGCTTTCCCGTGGCTTGGTTCCTGGCGATCGCCCCCGCCTTCTGGTCGCGGCTGCTGTTCGCCATCGTCATCCTGTCGATGTGGACCAACCTTCTCGCCCGCACCTATGCCTGGATGGTGCTGCTTCAGCGCACCGGCATCATCAACCGCACGTTGATGAATCTCGGCCTGATTTCCGAGCCGCTGCCGCTGATCAACAACCTCGCCGGCGTCACCATCGGCATGACCTACATCATGCTGCCGTTCATGATCCTGCCGCTGCACGCCACGATCCGCTCCATCGACCCCGCCATCTTCCAGGCCGCATCCCTTTGCGGCGCCAGCCGTTTTCAGGCTTTTACCCGCGTCATGCTCCCCCTCACCGCCTCCGGCATCGCCGCCGGCGCCTTGATGGTGTTCGTCATGTCGCTCGGCTATTTCATCACCCCGGCTTTGCTCGGCGGCACCTCGAACATGATGCTGGCCGAGCTGATCGCCCAGCTGGTGCAATCGCTGCTCGATTGGGGGCTGGCGGGGGCGGCGGCGCTGGTACTGCTGGTGATTACGCTGGCGATCTACATGATCCAGCTGCGCTTTTTCGGCTTCGGCCAGGCGAGGAGCTAGCGCGCCATGCTGCTTGATTTCGCCCGTCTCGGCCCCTGGCGGGTCGCCCTGATCGTCATCGCCCTGCTGGTCGGCGCCTATCTGCTGCTGCCGATCCTGCTCATCATCGCCCTCTCCTTCGGCTCTTCGCAATGGCTGCAATTCCCGCCGCCGGGCTGGACGCTGCGCTGGTATGAGGACCTGTTCGAGGATCCCGAATGGATCGCCTCCTTCCTCACCAGCTTCCAGATCGCGGCCGTGGTGACGGTGCTGTCGGTCGGCATCGGGCTGATGGCCTCCTTCGGCCTGACGCGCGGCACCTTTCGCGGCCGCGCGGCGCTGCGGGCGCTGTTCCTGACGCCAATGATCCTGCCGGTGGTGGTGCTCGCGGTCGCGCTGTACGCCTTCTTCCTCAGGCTGCATCTCAACGGCACGTTTGTCGGCTTCGTGCTGGCGCATCTGGTGATCGCCCTGCCCTTCTCCATCATCGCGATTTCCAATGCGCTGGAACGGTTTGACCGCGATATCGAGACCGCCGCCATTGTTTGCGGCGCCAGCCCGCTGGAAGCCAAGATCCGCGTCACCCTGCCCGGCATCCGGCTGGGTCTGGTGAGTGCGGCGATCTTCTCCTTCCTCGCCTCCTGGGACGAGGTGGTGATCGCCATCTTTATGGCGAGTCCCGATCTCCAGACCCTACCGGTGCGGATCTTCGGCGCGCTGCGCCAGGATCTCTCGCCGGTCATTGCGGCGGTCTCGACGCTGCTGATCGCCCTGACCGCCGCCCTCATGGCGCTTGCCGCCTTCTTCCGCAAGGACGCCCGTTCATGACCTTTTTGGAAATAAGCAATATTTCCAAGACGTTCGGCAAGGTTGCCGCCGTCAATGACGTCTCGCTGGAAATCGCGCGCGGCGAGTTCGTCACCTTTCTCGGGCCTTCGGGTTCGGGAAAGAGCACGACGCTCTATATGATCGCTGGCTTCTTCGAGCCGACGGGGGGCGATGTGCGGCTGGAGGGGCGCAGCATCCTCGCCGAGCCCTCGAACAAGCGGAACATCGGCATGGTGTTCCAGCGTTACACGCTGTTCCCTCACCTCTCCGTCGCGGAAAACGTCGCCTTCCCCTTGCGCGTGCGCCGGCGTCCGGCGGGCGAGATCGCCCGCAAGGTCGAGGAGATGCTGGCACTGGTGCGGCTGGAGAATTTCGCCGACCGGATGCCGGCCCAGCTCTCCGGCGGCCAGCAGCAGCGTGTCGCGCTGGCCCGGGCGCTGGCCTACAACCCACCGTTGCTGCTGATGGATGAGCCGCTCTCGGCGCTCGACAAGAAGCTGCGGGAGGAAATCCAGGACGAGATCCGCCGCATCCATCGCCAGACGGGCGTCACCATCCTCTATGTCACCCACGACCAGGAGGAAGCGCTGAGTCTTTCGGATCGCATCGCCCTGTTCAACCAAGGCCGCATCGAACAACTCGGCAAAGGTCGCGATCTCTATGATGCGCCGCGTACCCGCTTTGTCGCGGATTTCATTGGTCATTCCAACTTTATCGACTGCACCATCACCCGCAGCGAAGGCGAGAGCGCCGACATCGTGCTGCCGGATGGCGGTGCGCTGAGCGGGATATCCCTGCACGGCGCCGCCGTCGCCGGTGCCCGCGCCGGGCTGATGATCCGCCCCGACCGGCTGCGCCTTTCGGCTCTCGCGGAGACGGTGGAACCGGGCATCGACGCTGTCCTGGCCGACGCCACCTTTATCGGCGAGACCTACCATTTTGTCCTCGCCACCGGCTGGGGCGCCAGCATCAATGTGCGGATTCCCGCAAGCCGTGTGCAACCGGACGACATCACCATCGGCGCCCGCATGCGGTTGCACTGGGAGGCGGTGGACGCACGGCTCTTCGGCCATTGAGATCGACGCCCCGGCGGGGCGGGCCATAGCCAGTCCGTTTCGCTCCTGCTATTGCCGGGACATGACAGCCGAAGAATTCCAGGACGCACTCGAAAAGCTCGACGCGACGCCAGCCCGCATCGCCAAGCTCATCGGCGTCGACATCCGCACGGTGCGCCGCTGGAGCACAGGGGCGAAAGTGATTCCCGACACCGTCGCCGCCCAGCTCGGCGCCATTATCGAGGCCGGTGGCCTCCCGTCAGAGGCGGACAGGCAGTCTCTGCGGAACAATGAGCAAGCGGATCAGCCGGTGTCGCGTTTCGTTTGGGTTCAGCGCAGGGAAAGCGACCCACATTGGACGGTCGCGGAACACGACCTTGTCTCCGATGTGTTTTATCTGCCCGGCCGGGTCGAGCGCTTCGTCGCCGACGAGCTGGTGATCGGTTTGCCGCTGACGGCGCCGGAGTGAGTGCGCCGCCCTGGCAAGCGCGCGGAATATGTCCAGTTCCATCCCAATCGCCTGCCGCGCGAGCTCATGGCGGGTCAGTTCGATGCTGCGCATGCGAGGCAGCAGGTTGATGAAGCGGACGGCCTGCGCCGACGTCTGGATGATGCGCGATCCGCGTCAGTTCCTCGATGTCCGCCTCTCGTCCTCGACGATCTCATCCCAGCTGCGCCCTGCGGCGAAACCTTCGAGCTGGCGCGCTTGGTCGTCGAGCCGGCGGATCGCGGCAAGCTCCTCGGACTGACCGAGCTTCGCCTTTCGCACCGCTGATTTCATCACGTCGATGGTGTGATCGTAGACCCTCAGCGGCACCGGGAAGGGATGACGATCCTTGCCGCCATGCGCATAGGAAAAACGTGCCGGGTCAGAGAAGCGACAGGGCGCTCCGTGCACCACTTCCGCAACCATGGCGAGCGCCTCGACCGTGCGGGCGCCGACGCCCGGCACCAGCAGCAATTCGGCGAAGTCCTGCGGCCCGCGATCGGTGGCTGCGGCGAGCGCCGCCTGCAGGCGCGGCAGCACCACGTCCTTCGCGCGCACATCGTGATGCGACGGCATGACGAGGTGCGGCAGTTCGAGCTGGTCGCTGGCGGGCACCGCCTTCTGCACCTTCGCCCCGTCCAGCCCCGCAAAGGTCCGGGCGATCGCGTCGGGTCCGAGATTTTCCAGCAGGTCCAGCTGCCCGCTGCGGGACGGCGCGGCGCGGGCATCGGCGAGATTGACGATGTCGCCCTGATGCGGGCCGTCGACCGCGGCATGCGGGTCGTCGAGAAAGCTCTTCAGCCCTTCGGAGAGCCAATGATAGCGCCGCGCCTGCCCGCGCGCGTCGTTCATTCCCTGCTGCACCACCACCCAGTGCCCGTCATCGGTGACGATGAAGCCGTGCAGATAGAGATCGAACCCGTCCTGCACGGCGGCGCTGTCGATCTTGGCGACGAGGCGGCTCGCCCTGCCCAGAGCCTCGCCATCGCAGCCTGTGCGTTCGCCCACGGCCATCAGCTCCTGCGGCGTCTTGCGCGAATGCCTGCCGCGCCCCCCGCAGACATGGATGCCCAGCTCGCCCTCGAGCGGCTGCAGACCGCGCTTCAGCGCGCCGATCACGCTGGTGGTGATGCCGGAGGAGTGCCAGTCCATGCCCATGACGGCGCCGAAGGACTGGAACCAGAACGGATGTGCCATCCGGCGCAGGAATTCGTCGCTGCCATAGTGATGCACGATGGCCTCACTGATCACCGCGCCGAGCTTGGTCATGCGCTCCGCCAGCCAGGGCGGCACGCGGCCAGTGTGAAGGGGCAGGTCGGCGCTTCCGGTGCGACGGGACATGGTTCTCTCAATAGCCCACGCACGAGGTTGCCGGAAGCGCCGTCAACGGAAAGCGGCGCCGGTTCAGGCGGTGCCGAGTCCGCGTGTCATCAGCCGGAACAGCCGTTGCGAGAACGCGGCCGCGTCGCCCGGCCGCTCGCCGTCGAGCACGCGGGCCGTGTCGAGCAGAAGATGCGCGACATCCGCACGTGTGGAGTCGTCGGCATGGCCGGCGAGGCCGGTGATCATGGCATGCGCGGGGTTCACCTCGAGGATCGGCTTCGCCGCGCTGCCAAGGCGGCCCGATGCCGCGAGGAAGCGCTCATATTGCCGGTCCGGTCCCTTCTCGCCGGCAACGAGGCAAACAGCACTGTCGGTGAGGCGGTCGGAGGCCCGCACATCGGCCACCTCAGCGCCGAGCAGATCCTTCATCTCAGTGATGAGCGCGCTCACTTCCGAGCTCGCCTCGACCGAGGGCGGAGCGTCCTTGTCTAGGAGCGGAATAAGGCCGAGATCGGCACTGCCCTGAGTCACCGATCGGAACGGCTTGCCCTCATAGTCCAGCCCGCTCGCCACCCAGAAGGCGTCGACCGGATCGGCGAGCAGCAGCACCTCGATGCCGCGTGCGCGGAAGCCTTCCAGATGCGGCGAGTTCGCAATGCGCGCCGCGTCGTCACCGGCGATGGTGTAGATCGCGGTCTGGTTCTCCTTCAGGCCCGCAACATATTCCTTGAGGCTGCGTGTGCCCTCGCCGGAGGCCGTGGTCTTGAAGCGGGCGAGGTTTAGGAGCTGTTCGCGGCGCTCGAAATCCTCATAGAGGCCCTCCTTGATAACCGCGCCGAAATTCTCCCAAACCTTGCCGAACGCTTCCGCATCCTGTTCGGCAAGCCTGGCGAGATCGGAGAGGACCCGGCTGGTGACGCCCTTGCGGATCGCGCCGAGCAGCGGGCTGTCCTGGATCATTTCGCGCGAGACATTGAGCGGTAGGTCGGCGCTGTCGACCAGGCCGCGCACGAAGCGCAGATAGCGCGGCAGCAGCTCGGCGTCGTCGGTGATGAAGACCCGCTTCACATAGAGCTTGATGCGGCCCTTGCGGTCGGCATCGAACAGGTCGAACGGGCGCGCGCCCGGCACAAAGGCCAGCGCGGTGTATTCATGCCGGCCCTCGGCGCGGAAGTGCACGGTGAGCGCCGGATCGTCATATTGCCCCGCGACGCTGCGGTAGAAGTCGGTGTATTCCTGCGCCGTGATCTCGGACTTGGCGCGGGTCCAAAGCGCGGCGCCGTCCGATAGCGCGGCTGCTTCCGCACCGGGCTTCTCGATGAAGCGGATCGGCACCGGCACATGGCCGGACTGTTCCTTGACGATGCGCTCCAGGGTCCAGCGCTCGGCATAAGTCTTGGCGTCGTCGGCGAGATGAAGCACGACCCGCGTTCCCCGTGCCGGGGCTTCGTCGAGGACGACGGGCGCGACCGAGAATTCCCCCTTGCCGTCCGAAGACCAGAGCCACGCCTCGTCGCTGCCGGCGCGGCGGCTGACGACATCCACTTTTGCCGCGACCATGAAGGCGGAATAGAAGCCGACGCCGAACTGGCCGATCAGCTGCGCGCCTTCCTTGCCGCTTCCCTGGCCCTCGGCAACGGCGATGCGATCGATGAAGCTGCGCGTGCCGGAACGCGCGATCGTGCCCAGCGCCTCGATCATCTCGTCCCGGCTCATGCCGATGCCGTTGTCGGCGATGGTCAGCGTGCCGGCCTCCGGATCGGCCGAGAGGGTGATGGCGAGCCCGGGTTCGTCGCCCAGCAGCTCGGGGCGGGTGATCGCCTCGTAACGCAGCTTCTCGCAGGCATCGGCGGCGTTGGAGATCAGTTCCCGCAGGAACACGTCGCGGTCGGAATAGACCGAATGCACCATCATGTGCAGCAGACGGGAAACGTCGGCCTCAAAAGGGCGGCTCTCAAAGGTCTCGGAGGTCATGGCTGGCGACACGTCATGTGGGTGAAACGATGCCCTCGAAATGGCAAGGCCGGCCCGAGAGATCAAGACGCGCGATGACCCGCGTCGCGACGCCGAAGCAGCTTCGGCACCCCAGCGCCGGGCGCAGCCCCTGGAGCCGGCCCGGAACGGGGAGCGATGGCTGGGGCTAAGAATGCAGGCGCCGGGATAGGGCGCGCTAGGACAAAGCTTCCTGTATTCAAATCCGGTCAAAGCTCCACTCGCCCCGTCCGGGCGCGTCACACCGTTGCGTTGCTCTCGGCGGTCTCGCTCAGTGCCCTGCCGGCATCGATGCCGGCGGCACGGGCCTATACGATCAACGACACCACCGAGACGGTTCCCGGTACGCATGCCTCGCCCTGGGATCTCGGTACGCAAGACATCATCATCGGCAACACCGGCACCGGTGCGCTCACCGTGGAGAGCGGCGGCGTGGTCAAGAACCGGGAAACCCATGTCGGCGAGAAATCCGGTTCCACCGGAACCCTGACCGTGACCGGGGACGGCTCCAGCCTGAGCGGCGGCACGCAGATCGAGGCCGGCATTCTCAAGGTCGCCGCGGACGACAATCTGGGGGCCGACACGGGCGGCCTCGATTTCTCCGGCGGCGCGCTGGCGACCACCGCCAGCTTCACCAGCGCCCGCAATGTGAGCCTCGCCGACCCGGGCGGCACCATCGACACCGCCTCCGCGACATCCCTCATTCTCTCTGGCGCCGTCACCGGCACGGGCGGCCTGACCAAGGAAGGTGACGGCACGCTCATCCTGACCGGCACCAACAGCTCCAGAGGCACCACCACCATCAATGCCGGCACGCTGCAGATCGGCAATGGCGGCGCCACCGGCTCGATCACCGGCCATGTGGTGAACAATGCGTCCCTGGTGTTCAACCGCTCCGGCACTTACAGCTTCCCCGGCACCCTCACCGGCAGCGGGACGGTGAGCCTCCTCGGTTCCGGCACGGTGCTGTTCGCCGATCCCGGCGCCTATAGCGGTGCGATACATGTATCCGGCTCGACCGTGCATCTGGAGAACCAGACGCAGAGCGGCTCCGTCTTCACCTTGGACGAGGGCGCGATCCTGAACGGCACCGGGACCATTGGCGGGCTCCAGGCCAATAGCGGCAGCCGGGTTTCGCCGGGAAATTCGCCCGGTACGCTTATTAGAGTGAACGGCGTCGTCGCCTTCAACGCCAGTTCGATCTACCGCGTGGATGTGACCCCTGCCGGCGCCTACGACCTCATCTCCGCCGGCGGAGCCGTCACGCTCTCCAGTGGCGCTTCCGTCTAGGTGGTGGCGGAGCGTGGCGTCTATGACACGAACACTACCTATACCATCATCACCACGACCGGCACGGTGAGCGGAACCTTTGGCTCGGTGATCAGCGAGTACGCCTTCCTCACGCCCACGCTCGGCTATGACGCGCAGAACGTTTTTCTGACCCTCACCTACAACAATGTGGACTTCGCCGGCCATGCGGCCACGGCGAACCAAGCCGCCGTGGCCTGGTCAGCGCAGGCATTGGGCAGTGGCAGCAAAGTGTACGACGCAGTGCTCGAACTGTCGGATCAGAATGCTGGCCGCGCCTTCGACGCGCTCTCGGGCGAGGCCTACGCCTCGGTCGGCACTGTCATTCAGCAGCAGTCGATCTATCTGCGCGACGCGGTGAGCGGGCGGCTGCGCCAGTCGCTGAGCGCGCCGGGCGCCGCCCCGCTCGCCTATCGCCCCGGCCCGCAGACGGCGGCGCTCGCCGAAGGCCTCGCGCCCACCCTGTGGGCGCAGGGCTATGGCGGCTGGGGCGACACCTCTTCCAACGGCAATGCCGCCAACATCTCCAATACCGTTGGCGGCTTCCTCATGGGGGCGGATGTGGCGATGGCGGAGAACGCCCGCGCTGGCCTTTTCGCCGGCTACAGCCGCTCGGATTTCGACGTGAGCGGGCGCGCCTCCTCCGGCTCGATCAACAATGTGGATCTCGGTCTCTATGCCGGCGCTCGGATCGGTGCCGTCGCCCTGCGCGGCGGCGCCTCCTACACCTGGCACGAGCTGTCGATGTCGCGCACCGTTGTCTTGCCCGGCTTCTGGGAGCCGAGCAAGGGCAGCGACACCACGGGTACGGCGCAGTTGTTCGGCGAGCTCGGCTATGACATGGAAGTCGGCGCCCTCGCCTTTGAACACCTCATCGGCCTTGCCTACGTCAATGTCTCCGGCGCCTCGCTCAACGAGCAGGGCGGCGCGGCGGCGCTGGCGGTGTCGACCGACGCCATGAGCACCTTCTACACGACGCTGGGCGTGCGCCTCGCCACCACGGTCGATGTCGGCGGGCAGGCGCTCACCCCGTATGCGACGCTGGGCTGGCTGCATGCCTTCGGCGACGTGACGCCGACAGCGACGATGCAGTTCAGCCGCGGGGCGACGCCCTTCACCATCTCCGGCGTGCCGGTGGCGGAGGATGCGCTGCTGCTGGAGGCGGGGCTCAGCTACGCGCTCTCGCCCACGGCGCAGATCGGTGCCAGCTATGCCGGCCAGCTTGCCAGCGGCGCCGCGCTGAACGCCTTCACGCACAGTTCTCCCTCAAGTTCTGAGGGCCGGGCGGTGGGGGCTGTTCGAGAAACGCCTCCCGGTGCTCGGCAGCGGGCTCGGCTGCGGAGCGCCGGACCTGCGGTTCTTTGGGAGCGTCGGGTGTCATGATGCGCGCGAGGACGCCGCGCGAGGCGGCACCGTTTCCGCGGGACCGGAAGAAGCCAGTGTGGCGGCGGATGGAGCCGGTCCGTGCGGCGAACGACGCCGCTCAGCCTTGGTCCCATCCGTCCGCCGGCACGCTCTGGCCGGCCATGAGGCAATCCACCAGATGGACCGCGGCTTGCGTGCCCGGCGTTCCAAGGTCCGCCATGATGCTCATATGGTCGGCGCCGGAGAGCGTGCATTGACCAACGCGCAGGCCGGCGGCGATCGCCAGATGCGAGCCGAAGGCGTGCATCTGCTGGTGAAACGGTGCCGTCTCCAGTTCCCCGACCAGCAGCCGGACGTTGGCGCCCGCCTTGTAGCGCCGGGCTAGCGGGCTGAAGTCGCGGATCTCCTGGTCGGTCAGGCCGATCAGTTCCCGCAGGAAAGAGTCCTTCAGCGGTGCGAGATCGTAGATGCCGCTGAGCAAAACGGCACCGGCGATCGCTCCCGCCGGGGCGCTCGCATCTAACAGCAGCGCGCCGAGCTGGGCACCGGCGGAATGGCCGCTAATGGTGAGGCGGGACGCGTCGCCGCCATAGGCGCCGATATGCGCCACTATCCAGTCCCGGGCCTGGCGGACCTGCGCGACGAGCGTCTCCATCCGCACGGCAGGCATCAGGGCGTAATCGACAATCACCGCGATCGCCCCCGCCCCCGTCACCGTCTCGGCGACGAAGGAGAAGTCCTCCTTGGTGAACATGCGCCAATAGCCGCCGTGAATGAACATGTGCACGGCGCCGGTCGCCAGATGGGGCGGCGGCAGGAAAAGATCGAGCCGCTCCGCCGGCGAGGCGCCATAGGCGATATCGGCATGCATCGGCAGCCGCGCCCGCGTGATGAGGCTGCGGGCCGCGTAGTCGGCCACGTGGCGGTCGAAATCCGGCACGACGTCGCGGGTTCGAAAGGGATCGGCCATGGTGGCGCATCTTCACGTTCAGGAGGAGGCGGCGAGATCGGGCGCGCCGGACGGTTTCCGCAGGCTGACGAGCACCGGGCCGCCCGGGTGGGCACGGTCTGTCCGCACGGGAACGCAGCGTCGCGGCCGGCGCCGGCGTGCGCGCCGCGGCAGGCGCAGGACCGGCGACACGACAGCATCGACACGCATCCGCAGGTCACGGCACCGGGCACAATCAGCCGGCGCAAGAGGTTGGCCGCTGCCGAATAGACGTTCCCGCGCTATCCGCGCCGCCGAGATGTCAGCCAAAAGCCCCTCCCATGTTTCTGGTATAATGTATTATCAGTGAACTATTGGCCTATATAAAATCGTATAGGATATCGTATTGAGTGATGGGGAGGATCGTGCTAGCTGTTGATCGCTGTCAAGGGGCAACGCATGCGCAGTCCGAAACCTCACGCTACTTCCCGCTACCTCGCCGAAGACGGCGGATCAGCACCGGCGGTGCATCGTGGCGCCGGCCTGGCCGATGAAGTCTATGAGGCGATTTTCGCGCGTCTTATGGCGCTGAAGATTCCGCCCGGCGCGCGCATCACCGTCGATAATCTGGTGCGCGAGCTGGAAGTGTCGCAGACGCCGATCCGCGAGGCGCTGGGGCGGCTTGAGGGCGAGGGCCTCGTCGTCAAGACCCATCTGGTCGGCTACAGCGCCGCGCCGCAGATCACCCGCGCCCGCTTCGAGGAGCTGTATGATCTGCGCCTGCTGCTGGAGCCGGAAATGGCCGGCCGCGCCGCTTCCTCCATGACCGCACCGGCGCTCAAGGCGCTGACGGGTGCCGCCGGCGTCAATCTGCGCGGTGGCGGCACGGATGAGCGCGCCCGCTACCCGCAATTCGCCCGGCAGGACGCCATCTTCCACGACATGATCCTGGAAATCGGCGGCAACGGCCTAGTGCGGGAAACGCTGGCGCACCAGCACACCCATTTCCACATCTTCCGCCTGATGTTCCATGCGCTCGTGACCGAAGAGGCGCTTGACGAGCATGAGGCCCTTCTCGCGGCTTTCGCCGCCCGCGATGTCGACGCCGCACGCCTGGCGATGCGCGCGCATCTCGAGCGCTCGCGCGACCGCCTGTCCCCGGCCTTCGACCAATGAGCGCGGCGCACGCCCACCTCCCCGCGCTCGAGGGCGCGCCGGTGCTTCGGGCCGAGCGGCTCGCCAAGGAATTCGGCGGCGTCACGGTTCTCTCGGAGGTGACGCTGGACATTCGGCCCGGCGAAATCCACGCCATCATCGGCGAGAACGGCGCCGGCAAGTCCACCCTCATGCGCCTGCTCTCCGGCTATCTCCAGCCGAGCGACGGCGAGCTGCTGATGGATGGCGCGCCGATCCGCTTCCACGCGCCCTCGCAGGCGCAGGCGGCCGGCATCGCGCTGGTGCACCAGGAGATCCTGCTCGCCGAGGCGCTGACCGTGGCCGAGAACATCTTCATCGGCCGCGAGATCACCCGTTTCGGCCGGATCGATGAGCGCGCGATGCGCGAGGCCGCCGCCGCACAGCTCGCCGCCATCGGCTGCAGCGTGTCGCCGCGCGCGCGGGTCGGCGACCTCTCCATCGCCAACCGGCAGCTGGTGCAGATCGCCAAGGCGCTGCTCGGCACCCACCGCGTGGTGATTTTCGACGAGCCGACGGCCGTGCTGACCCATGAAGAGGTCGACCCGCTGCTCGACATCATCCTCGCGCTGAAACAGCGCGGCGTCGCCATTCTCTATATCAGCCACCGGCTGGACGAGGTGGAGCGGCTGGCCGACCGGGTCACCGTTCTGCGCGACGGCCGCATGGTCGGCACCTATGATGCCGACGGCCTCACCCCTCAGCGCATGGCAAGCCTGATGGTCGGGCGTGAATTCGCCAGCCTCTACCCGCCAAAGCTTGAAAGGGAGCTGGGCGAGCCTGCGCTCGACATCGCGCACGCCCATGTGCCCGGCTTCGTCAACGACGTGTCGCTCACCCTGCGCAAGGGCGAGATTCTCGGCCTCGCCGGCATGATCGGCGCCGGGCGCACCGAACTCTTCGAGGGGCTGCTGGGCCTGCTGCCGGCCAGCTTCGGCGAGGTGCGCCTGCATGGACGGCCGGTGCATTTCCGCTCGCCGGCCGAGGCGGCGCGGGCGGGCCTCGGCTATCTCACCGAGGACCGCAAGGGCAAGGGCCTGCTGCTCGGCGAGCGCCTCGCGCCCAATCTGACTCTGGCGGCGCTGGACCGGGTGCACCCCTTTGCCGGGCTCGACCTTGCCGGCGAGGCGACGCAGCTCGACCGGGCCGTGCGCAGCTATGATATCCGCCTGCGCAGCCGCGACGCCCGCGCCGGCCAGCTCTCCGGCGGAAACCAGCAGAAGCTGCTGCTGGCCAAGGTGATGCTGAACGACCCCACCGTCCTCGTCATCGACGAGCCGACCCGCGGCATCGATATCGCCAATAAGAGCCAGATCTACGCCTTCATCCAGTCGCTGGTGCGGGAGGGGCGCTCCTGCATCGTCATCTCCTCGGAGATGCAGGAACTGATCGGCCTGTGCGACCGCATCCTGGTCATGCGGTCCGGCCGGATCAACGGGGAACTCACCGGCGACGCCATGTCGGAGAGCAATGTCGCGCTTTACGCCACCAGCAGCGTGGCGAGTGAACAAGCCTTAGAGGAAAACGCCCATGGCTGATGTCGCCACCGCGCCGCCGCGCGCCCAGCATAACTGGTCCATCGGCTGGGGTGATGCCGGCCCCTTCCTGGCGCTCGCCGCGCTGGTGGCGATCGGCTACCTGATCAATCCCGACTTCCTGTCGGCCAACAACATCGCCAACGTCGTCACCCGCAGCGCCTTCATCGCCATCATCGCGATCGGCGCGACCTTCGTCATCTCCTCGGGCGGGCTCGATCTGTCGGTCGGCTCGATGGCCGCCTTCATCACCGGGGTGATGATCCTGTTCATGAACACGGTGGCGCCGAATGTGGGCACGGCGGCGATCCCGCTCGGCATGGCGGTGGCGCTGGTCACCGGCATCGCCTGCGGCCTGCTCAACGGCACCATCGTCACCGTCGGGCGCATCGAGCCCTTCATCGCCACGCTGGGCACAATGGGCATCTTCCGCGCCCTCATCACCTACATGACCGATGGCGGCACGGTGGCGATCGACCGCAGCCTGCGCGATGCCTATCGCCCGGTCTATTTCGGCGATGTGCTGGGTGTGCCGATCCCGATCCTCGTCTCGCTCGCCGTGGCGGTGGTCGCCGCCTATGTGCTTTACCGCACGCGCTATGGAAGGCGCTGCGTGGCGGTGGGCGCCAATGAGGATGTGGCGCGCTATTCCGGCATCTCGGTCACCCGCGTGCGCATTACCGCCTATGTGATCCAGGGCGCTTGCGTCGCCATCGCCGCCATCTGCTACGTGCCCCGGCTTGGCGCGGCGACGCCGACCACCGGCCTGCTGTGGGAGTTGCAGGTGATCACCGCCGTGGTGATCGGCGGCACGGCCCTGCGCGGCGGGCGCGGGCGCGTCTGGGGCACGGTGGCCGGCGCGGTGATCCTCGAATTCATCGCCAACCTCATGGTCCTTTCCGACTTCGTCTCCGAGTACCTCGTCGCGGCGGTGCAGGGCGTAATCATCATCATCGCCATGCTGATCCAGCGGATGTCCAAGAGGTAGCGAAGGGAAGAACCGGCGCGCGCGAGGCAGCCGCGACGCGCCGGGCATCAATCAAGACTGCCGCACCTGGTGGAGGAAACACATGCTCAGGAATGCTCTCATTGCCGCTGGGGTGACGACCGCGCTGCTGGCGGCCGGCCCGGCTTCAGCCGCCGAAAAGAAGGTCATCGCCGTCTCCATTCCCGCCGCCGACCATGGCTGGACCGCCGGCGTCGTCTACCACGCCAATGCCGCCGCCAAGGAGATCAACAAGGCCTTCCCCGGCATCGAGGTGGTCGTGAAGACCTCGCCCTCGGCCAGCGCCCAAGTGAGCGCTATCGAGGACATGTCGGCCACGCGCAAGATGGACGCGCTTGTCATCCTGCCGCACAGCTCCGAGGAGCTGACCACGCCGGTGAAGACCATCAAGGAGAAGGGTACCTTCATCACCGTGGTCGACCGCGGCCTGAACGACCCGCATATCCAGGACCTCTATGTCGCTGGCGACAACATCGCCGTCGGCTTCAACACGGCGAAGTTCCTCGTCGAGAAGATGGGCGGCAAGGGCAATCTCGTCGTGCTGCGCGGCATCCCGACCGTCATTGACGACGAGCGCATCAAGGGCTTCCAGGACGGGATCAAGGGCTCTGACCTGAAGATCCTCGACATCCAGTACGCCAACTGGAACAGCGACGAAGCCTTCAAGCTGATGCAGGACTATCTCGCCAAATACCCGCAGATCGACGCGGTGTGGGCCAATGACGACGACATGCTGCTCGGCGTGCTGGAGGCGATCAAGCAGTCCGGCCGCAAGGACATCAAGTTCGCGCTCGGCGGCAACGGCATGAAGGAGATCATCGAGAAGGTGAAGGCGGGCGACGCCATGACCCCGGTCGAGACGCCCTACCCGCCCTCGATGATCAAGACCGCCATCTATCTCACGGCCGCGCATTTCGCCGGCCACGCCCCGGTGCGCGGCGCGCTCAAGCTCGATGCGCCGCTCATCACCAAGGACAATGCCGAGGAATACTATTTCCCCGACTCGCCATTCTGACCCTCGCACCCCGGGCCGGGCACGTCACATCCCGCCCCGCCCCCACAACGAACGGAGGCACTCCCCATGCCGGGCAAGAAAATCCTGATGCTGACGGGCGAATTCACCGAGGAATACGAGATCTTCGTGTTCCAGCAGGGAATGGAAGCGGTCGGCCACACCGTCCACGTCGTCTGCCCCGACAAGAAGGCCGGCGACAAGATCCAGACCTCGCTGCACGATTTCGAGGGGCACCAGACCTATATCGAGCGCTACGGCCACCTCGCCGACATCAACAAGACCTTCTCCGAGGTGAAGCTCGAGGAGTACGACGCCGTCTACTGCGCCGGCGGGCGCGGGCCGGAATATATCCGCACCGACAAGCGCGTGCAGGCCATGGTCCGCCACTTCCACGAGACCAGCAAGCCGATCTTCACCATCTGCCACGGGGCGCAGATCCTCATGGCGGTGGACGGGGTGCTGACCGGCAAGCGGGTTGGCGCGCTCGGCGCCTGCGAGCCGGAAGTGCGCCTCGCCGGCGGAATCTATGTCGACCTCTCGCCCACCGAGGCGCTGGTCGACGGCAATATGGTTTCCGCCAAGGGCTGGACGGCGCTGGCCGCCTTCATGCGCGAATGCCTGAAGGTGCTCGGTACAGAAATCCGCCACTCCGACAACGTGCCGGCCGTCGCGACGCGGGCGGCGTAGTGTTGGCAACCCCCGGGCGCGTGCAAGGCGCCCGGGGGCTCGCTCGATCTGCCGCGTTCCTCTCAGATTGAGAGCAGCGGTCGCCAGGAGGCGCCAGACCGCCGCAGGCGGATCACGGCCGCCTGCGGCTTTGCCAATAGCGGTGGTTCAAACCAGGCCGTCCGACGCGTGCAGCGCGCTCGCGACGGAGACCGTTTCTGCCGCAGCGTCATCGGCCGCATCGAGAAGGGCCTGCCATTCAGCCAGCGCCGACGTGTCCTTTGCCGTGATGTCGCCGATCGACAGGTCGGCCAGCGTTACGCCATCGAGCGTATAGGTCTGGTTGTTGCCGGCGATGTCGATGACGACCGAGCCGCCGACTTCCGAGACCGAAAAACTCTGCGCCGACATCCAGCCGAAATCGAGCGTATCGGTGCTCGGCTCGAAGGCCAGGACGGTGTCGGTGCCCCAGGCCCAGTTGATGGCGGTGGTGGTGCTGGTTCCGGTGCCGTCGTCGCCACCATTGCCGTTTCCAGTATCAGTGTCACCGTCACCGTCGCCGGTGTCGCCTTCATCCGTATCGCCGCCATCGCCGTCGCCACTTCCGGTATCGGTGTCCCCGCCATCCGTGTCGCCATCACCGTCCGACGAACCGGAATCGGAGCTGTCGGCCACCGTTTTCAGGATCTCGGCGAAGGCATAGCTGTCCTGAACGATGCCGCTGCCGGTCGGCGAGACATAGCCGGTGGCGGAGCCATTGTCGCGGCTCAGCGACCACATGGAGATGCCGGCGACGTTGTCATTGGCCTGCGCAAAGGCGACAAGTTGCTCGGCATCCTCCAGTGTGAACACTTCGGAGGTGACATCGTTGATGCCGATCATCACCGTGATGACAAGCGGGCTGTCGAGGCCGATGGTCTCCATCTGGGCGAGGGTCGACCGCGCGGCCGAAATGGCGTCATTGCCCATGTCGCCGGTGTCGTAATACGCGCCATAGTCCATCGCCATGATGTTGACGGCGGCGATGTCCACCCCCGCCGCCATGGCCGCGGTGAGCAGATCTATCCCGTCCTGGGTCAGGCCGTCGGTGAGCACCGGGAGGGTGAACGACACTTCCAGCTCGGGATTGGCCGCCTGCAGCAACGCCAGCGCCTCGTTGCGCAGCGCGTTGGCCGCGTCATTGGCGATCGCCGATCCTTCGATATCGAAGTCGAGCCGGGAGACGTGGTAGCGGTCGATGATCTCCTGATAGGCGGCGGCAAGAGCCTCGGCGCTGGAGAAGGTGAGCGCGCCTTCCTGGCCGTTGGCGCCACCCAGCGAGATTGTCACCTCGACACCCCGTGCCTGGAGCGTCTCGATCTGCGACAGGATGGAGGTGCCATTGGGCAGTGTGTCCGCCGCAATCGTGCCGATGCCGCCCCAGCCGAGCGTGTTGGGGCCGGAGGACAGGACGAAGGCCAGGGTGACGGCGCTCAGCCCGGCGGCCTCGACGATCTCGACCAGGTTCTGGCTGCTGGACAGCGACATGTCGATATAGGGCGAGAAGGTCTTGTCGCCCCCGCCCGTGCCCTCGAGCGCGGTGTTCACGCTCACCACCTCGGAGGCCTCGGAAGCCCCGGCCTCGTCGATGGCGACGATGCTGAAGGCATAGGCGGTGGAGGGCTCCAGCCCGGTGACCTTGTAATAGGTCGAGGCGGTGGTCGCGATCAGTACGCCGTCCTGATAGATCTGATAGGCGCTGACCGTGCCGACTCCGTTTACTTCGGCCGCATCCCACACCAGGACGGTAGTCGTGGCCGAGGTGCCGGCGGCATAGAGGTCCTCCGGTGCATCGGGCACCACGGGCGTGGTGTCCATGTAGCCAACAAGGGTCCAGACCGAGCCGCCGGCGGAAGGGTCTTCGCCCTGGGTCCACCATCCGGCCTGATACACCAGATTGCCCATGCTGACGCGGTCGCCCCCGGTGTAGATGTCGCTGGCCGACCAGGCGTCTGCATAGCCGGCTTCAGTGTCCCCGCCGGTGCCGCCATCTGGATCGCCGTCGCCATCGGAATCCCCACCGGTATCACCGGGGTCGCCGCCGTCATCCGTGCCGTCGCCGCTGCCTGCGGCCTCGAGCGCGACCTGCCAGGCCGCGAGGGCCGAGGCGTCGCGGGCGGTGATGTTCTCCAGGCCCAGATCGGACAGCTGCACCGATTCCAGCCGGTAAGTCTGATTGTTGGAAGGAATGGAGATGACGACATCGCCATCCACTTCCGAGATGGTGAAATTGGTCGAGGCGAACCAGCCGAAATCGAGCACATCAATGGCCGGGTTGAAGGCCAGCACCGTCGCGGTGCCCCACTGCCATGTAATCGTTGTCGTTACACCGGAGACAGAAGACATGAAGACCTCTTGATCAGTATCATCACCAACTGGGTCGGGTCTTCGGAAAGCCCGCAATTCGGCCTTTCCGTCGCGCAGCCCGCGTCTGAATGCACCTCGCGCATAAATGTATCATGTCAAAACGGTGGCTATTCGGGCGTTTCCGATAGGTTATATTTTATAAGTGAGCTCGTTCTACAATAATGGCGCGGTGTTCGGGGCGACATGCGCGAACATCGTCTTTACGTGCAGAATACTGGATTGTTCGGACGGCATTCGCTTCCGGCCTATGGGCGCGTCACCTGCCTCAGTCTTCGCGGAACGCCCGCGCCATCTGGTCGGTCAGCGGCTTCGTCAGGTAGCTCAGTGGCGTGCGCGCGCCGGTCACGACGAACACGTCGGCCGGCATGCCCGGCACGAGTGTCTGCTCCGGGCGCAGCAGGGCCAACTGGGCGGCATCAATCCCGATCTTCAGCGCATAATAGGCCGTACCGGTCTGGGGATCGACCAGGCGGTCAGGCGAGACGGCGAGAAGCGTGCCGGACAATTCCGGTGTAGTGCGCTGATCAAAGGCGGCGAGGCGGACACGGGCGGGCTGTCCGGCGCGAATCCGGTCCACCGATGCCGGGTCTGCGCGGGCTTCCACAATCAGGGCCTCGTTATCAGGCACAATCTCCATCACAACGTCGCCCGGCTTGATGACGCCACCGATGGTGTGGAAGGCGAGGCCATTGACCCGGCCGCTCACCGGTGCGCGGATATCGGTGCGCTTGAGCTTGTCGATGGCGGCGATGCGTTCCTCGGTCTGCTCCTGCACATTGGCCTCCGCCTCGCGCAGCTCGGTCAGCACCTTCTCTCGCGTGTCCCGCTCAAGTTCCAGGATCTGCAGCTGCAGCTGGCCGATCGCCTGCTCGATGGCGGCCTTGTCGGCGATGCGCCCGGCGATGGCGCCTTCCAGCTCGGCCTGCTGGCGCTCCAGCGCCAGAAGTCGCGTGGTCGGCATCAGGCCCTTGGCGCCGAGCGCGCGCGCCGCCTCCAACTCCTGGCCGATGAGAGCGTGCTGGCGCAGGGCTGCCGCGCGCTGGGCCTCCAGACCGCCGATCTGCTCCCGGCTCTGGGCAATGCCGGCCTCGAGGCGCGCCACCTGGGCCTTCAGCGTCTCGCGCCGGGCCTGAAACAGCCGCTCTTGCCCAGTGAACACGCGGTCGGCGATTTCCGCGCCCGTCTCGGGTGGCGCGATGCCGTCGGCTGGCAGACCGTCGCCGGCGAGGCCCGGTGCGGCGTCGGGTGGCACGGCATTCGCCCATTGCCGGTCTACCGCCACCATGGCGATGAGCATGGCCGGGCGCGTCATGGCCGGGGCGTCGTCGCGCTCGGCCTTGAGCCGGGCCTGCCGGGCGAGGGCCTCATAAAGCCGGTTCTCGACGATCGCCCGTTCGGCGGCATGGCGGGTGGCGTCGAGGCGGATCAGCAGGTCGCCGGCCTTGACCGATGCGCCATCGCGCACGGCAAGCGCGCTGATGATGCCGCCGTCCAGATGTTGGATGGCGCGTGACTTTCCTTCCGTGACCAGGACGCCCGAAGAGACCACCGCGCTCTGCAGCATGGCGAGGGCCGACCAGATGCCGAAGCCGAGTATGACGCTGACGCACACCATGGCACCAAAGCGCAGGTGCCCGGCGGGATCGGCCGGGTCATCGGTGGCGCGGGAACCGGAGGCGGTCCGTCGGCGCCGGCCGAAGACCCCTCCCCCTGCGACGCGTTCCGGCCCTGCGGATGGCGGTTGGCAAACCTCGTCGGACGAAGAAGCGCCGCGGTCATCCGAGGGGCCGGAGCTCACGAGGCGGTCTCCGTCGCAACAGCCGCCCTTGCCGCCGCCTCGGCGGGCGGCTTCATCAGGTCACGCAGCACCGCTTCCTTGGGGCCGAGCGCAGCGATGCGCCCATCCTTCAGCACCAAAGCCCGGTCGCAGGCGGCAAGGCCGCTGGCGCGGTGGGTGATGACGATCACGGCAGCGCCGCGCTTGCGGGCCACCAGCAATGCGGCCGTCAGCGCGGCATCGCCCTCCTGGTCGAGACTGGCGTTCGGTTCGTCGAGAACGATCAGGCAGGGGTCGCCATAAAGTGCCCGGGCCAGGGCGATGCGCTGGCGTTGGCCGCCAGAAAGCGCCGCTCCGCCCGGCCCGAGACGGGTCATGTAGCCGTCCGGCAGCGCCAGGATCATGGCATGAGCCGCCGCGGCCTGGGCAGCACGAATGATGGTCTCGTCCTTGGCGCCGGGCTGGTGCCGGCTGATCGCGTCGCGCACGGTGCCGCCGATCAGTTCCACATCCTGCGGGAGATAGCCGATATGCCGGCCGAGCCTGTCGGCGTCCCATTGATCGAGCGTCGCGCCGTCCAGCCGCACACTGCCGCTCATGGGGCGCCAGAGGCCGACGATGATGCGGGCGAGAGTGGACTTGCCCGAGGCACTCGGCCCGAGAATGCCAAGCCCCTCGCCGGGTTCGAGCCGGAAGCCTATGCCATCCAGCACCGGGCGGCGCAGCCCTGGCGGCGCGGCGATGACGTTGGCGAGGCAGAGATGGCCCGTGGGTGTCGGAAGATCCATTTTCGGTCCGGCGTCGGCCTCATGGGCAAGCCGCCGCTCCAGTCGCTCAAGGGCGGCCCGCGCGCCGGCCATGGCCTTCCACTGGGCGACGATCTGGTCGATGGGCGCCAGAGCCCGGCCCAGCATGATCGACGAGGCGATCATGATGCCGCCGGTCGCCGCCTGCTCGATGACCAGAACCGCGCCGATGGCCAGCGTCGCCGACTGCAGGAACAGGCGGAATCCGCGTGAGACGGCGGCGATACGGGCGGCCGCGTCGCCGCCGTCGCGTTCGGTCGCCCGTGCCCGGGCCAGTGTCCCACCCCACAGGCCGGCCACCTGGGGCCGCATGCCGAGCGCCGTCACTGCCTCGGATGAACGGCGGGCGGCCTCCAACATCATGCTGGCCTGCGCCGCCTCGCCCGCCGCCAGCGCCATCGGCGCCTGCGTCAGCTGATTGTTCAGGACGGCAAGTGACACCACCACCGCGACGCCCAGAAGGCCGATGAGCCCGAGCGACCAATGGAGAAGCCCCAGCACCACCAGATAGAGTGGCACCCATGGCAGATCGAGCAGTGCCAGCGGCGCCGGCCCACTGAGAAAGCGACGGGCGGTGGCCAGATCCGCGGTCGGCCTGCCGGCGGTTGCGTGCCCTGCGAACGCATCGGCGATCTCACTGCGAAAGGCCGGGCCTGAAAACTGCGCTTCCAGCCGGTCGCCCACACGCGCCAGAACCCGGCCTCGCGCATAGTCGATCATGGCGAAGGCGATGTAGAGCGCCGTCGTAATGAGACCGAGCAACCACAGGGTTGGCAACGAACGACTGACCAGCACCCGGTCATACACCTGGAGCATGAAGAGCGGGCCGGTGAGCATCAGGAGGTTGATGACGCCGCTGAACACGCCGACGCCGATGAGGGCATGCTGGCTACCGTCGAGGAGGGCTCCAACGACGCTGCCAAGGCGACGGCGTGGCGACCCGGATTCTGCCGGGCGCGCCGTCATCGACCCAACCTGGTCGGCGGCAGCGCAGCGGCCGGCCATCGGTACGTCGAAGGGTTGAGCGCACTCATTCCGTGGATGTATTTCGCCTTCGCCAGTCCTGCAAAACTATGGCGCGGGCCGGCGGAGTGGAGCAAGGGCGCCACCATGGTCCCGCCTGATGACAGGCGCTTATATTTCATAAGCGCCGCCGCCGACTCCCATGGCTCACCTTAGGTCGGTGAAGAGCTTGACTTCGGTGATGCCGACCGGGACGGTTTCGGCGCAGGGATCGTAGGAGATGGACAGGAGCGTCTTGGGCCCGAAGCGACGGATACGGATGTTCCACTCATGGCGGACCGCAGTGTCAACCATGATGTCGGTGTGCCGGTCGCTCACACCGCTGACGAGGGCCAGCTTGCCGGAATCGATGTCGCGCCGGAGAGCGTCGTTCGCTTGCAGTTCTCCCGACTCGTTCACGAGATGGCCTTCCAACGACTTGCCCTGCAGGAGCGACATGCCCGGCCACAAGGCGCGATAGCCGCGCGATGCCGCCATGAAGCGTATGCCATCAAGATCATAGAGCGCCACGATTCCGGGCTGACGCTCCGTGAACAAACGCTCCAGCAAGATCTCGTCGCAGTCGGTCGGGGTGATCATGTCGCTGATCCGCCGCATCAGGTCGGCAGATGGCTTGTCCTGCCCGGTTTCCCAATACGACACGGCCGCTTGCGACACGCCGAGCATCTCCGCCAGCGCGACCTGCTTGATGCCGTTCAGTCGTCGCCAGGAGCGCAGCCTCTGAGCGAAATGAGTACCCTCTTCCGACATCGACCTGGCATTCCTTGCCCGAGAGTCCCAGCGTTTTCCGCCGGAAGATCATGGCGGTGCGTGTTCCGGGGTGTCAATCAACCGCAGCGGTATCTCGCTGGGTTCTACAGCTTCGCACGGCACAAGCCGTAGGCGACAAGACGTGGGCGACAAGACGTGGGCGACGAGAGAGCCCCGTGTTCGGCGTCGGAATGGCCGGCGGCGAGGCCCGGATGCAGGATCGCGTCATCGCCACGATGCCGGTCACGCCGGCAAGAGGGCCGATATTCAAGGATCGTCGGCACCGGACTGTCGCCCTCCGGCAGCCATCTTTCAGAATGATCCAGACGGTCTTTTGAGTGGGCATGGCATCCTGATCGGCAATGGGCGTTCGCAGCCCACTGATAGGCGCCAACCGGGGCGAGACGTGACGCATCCGACCTCGCACATCAGATCGGCGACAGGGAATGGCGGGGCCCTGCATCGTCGCTGTGCAGAACCGCCGACGCACAATTCAGGAGCATCGGCTGGCGGAGAGAGGTTGAACCGATCGGGCGCAAGGAACGGCGAGCGTTGCCGCCGTCCGGTCCGTGCGGCTCCGGCGTCACGCCACGATGAAAGGCTGGCCCCTCTGCGGGTGATCCACTAGCCTTCGCCAAAACAAGGTGCGAAGCCCGTGGAAACGCCTGACCTGCCCGCCTTGCGGTCCTATCATTCCTGGATCGCCAACGAGACGCTTGAAGACTATTCGCTGCGCTACACCGCGCGCTCCTTCCGCCGTTGGTCGCCCTTCGTCATCGCCAACACGGCGCTGGGGGGCATTTCCTTCCTGGCGCTGGAGACGATCGGTGCCTCGATCACGCTGAGCTACGGCTTCATGAATGCCGGGCTGGCAATCCTCGTCGTGTCGGTGTTCATCTTCGTCACCAGCCTGCCGATCGCCTATTACTCCAGCAAATACGGCATCGACCTCGACCTGCTGACCCGGGGTGCCGGCTTCGGCTATATCGGCTCGACCATCACCTCGCTGATCTATGCCAGCTTCACCTTCATCTTCTTCGCGCTGGAAGGCGCGATCATGGCGCAGGCGCTGAAGATCTACGCCGATGTGCCGCTGGTGCTGGGCTACATCGTCTCCTCGCTGGTCATCATCCCGCTGACGCTGATGGGCATCACCATGATCTCGCGGCTGCAAATGGTGACGCAGCCGCTGTGGCTGGGGATGATGATCCTGCCCTTCGTGCTGATCGCGGTGAAAGCGCCGGAGGACATCGCCGCCTGGACACAGTTCGCCGGGCTGGAAACCGGCTCGCGCGGCTTCAACGTGCTCGCCTTCGGCGCGGCGGTCAGCATGATGTGCTCGCTGGTGGTGCAGATCGGCGAACAGGCGGACTATCTGCGCTTCCTCCCCGAGAAGACGGCGGCGAACCGGCTGGGCTGGTGGAGCGCGGTGGTGCTGGCGGGGCCGGGCTGGATCCTCATCGGCGGGCTGAAGATTCTCGCCGGCGGGCTGCTGGCGGTGCTGGTGCTCGGCAGCGGCCTGCCGCGCCCGGCGGCGCTGGAGCCGATCCACATGTATATCGTGGCCTATGGCCATGTGTTCGAGAACCCGGCCCTGGTTCTGTTCTGCGCGACCTTCTTCGTGCTGATCTCGCAGATCAAGATCAACGTCACCAACGCCTATGCCGGCTCGCTCGCCTGGTCGAACTTCTTTTCCCGCGTGACGCACTACCATCCCGGCCGGGTGGTCTGGCTGGTGTTCAACATCCTCATCTCGCTGCTGCTGATGCTGCTCGGCATCTTCGACACGCTGGAGGTGGTGCTGGCGGTCTATTCCAACATCGCCATGGCGTGGGTCGGGGCGATCATTGCCGATCTCCTGGTGCTGAAGCCGCTCAAGGTCAGCCCTGGCTTCATCGAGTTCAAGCGCGCGCATCTGCACGATATCAACCCGGTGGGCTGCGGCGGCATGGCGCTCGGCTCGCTGGTGGCGCTGACGGCCTTCACCGGCGTGCTGGGGCCGCTGATGCAGGCCTATGCCGCGCCCTGCTCCTTTCTCATCGCCTTCCTGACGGCGACGCTGATCGGCTTCGCCACGCGCGGGCGCTATTATCTCGCGCGCCAGCCGGTGCATCCGAGCCTCGGTTCCGACTCGTCGGCGGTGCTGCGCTGCGAAATCTGCGACCATGGCTATGAACGGGACGACATGGCCTATTGCAGCTTCTATGAGCGGCCCATCTGCTCGCTGTGCTGCAGCCTCGACGCGCATTGCCACGACGCCTGCAAGAAGTCGCACCAGGATCTGGAGACCTCGCGCTCACGCTATTTCGGTGTCGGCTTCACCCGGCGCATCGCCCCGCACATGCCGCAGCGTCTGCTGAAGGTCGCTGGCGTGCTGATTGCGCTCTCCGTGGTGACGGGCGCGCTGTTCCTGCTCACCTACCGGCTGATCGACCCGGGCGAGGACGTGCCGCATCTCGACAATGGCGCGCTGCTGCTGCGGATCTTCCTCGCCCTCCTGCCGCTGATGGCGATCAGCGCCTGGTGGATCGTGCTCGCCAATGAGAGCCGGGAGCTCGCCGAGCGCAACCTCGTCGGCTCGCTGGAAAAGCTCTACGAGACCCGCGAGGAGCTGACCCGCAGCGAGCGGCTCGCCGCGCTCGGCCAGCTGACCGCCACGGTGAGCCATGAGTTGCGCAACCCGCTCGGCACGCTCGCCACTTCGGTCGCGGTGCTGCAACGGGCGGGAAGCTTGACCGGCGAGCGCGAGCGCGGCGAGCTCGACCGCATCCAGCGCAATGTGCGCCGCTGCGTGCGCATCATCGACGACCTCTTGGAATTCTCCCGCCGACCCAACGTCGCCATGGTGCCGCTGGCGCTCGACGCCTGGATCGCCGAGCAGGCGGGCGACCTCCGCGCGCTCGGCCCGGTGCCGCTGGAACTGGTGCTTCGCTGCGGCGAGATGATCGAGGCCGATGGCGAAAGGCTGCGGCAGGTGCTCGTCAATCTGGTGCAGAACGCCATGCAGGCGGTGATGGAGCGCCCCGCCGGCGCGCCGCCGGGCCAGGTGCGCCTCGCCACCGCGCGCGAGGGCGAACAGGTGGTGATCACGGTCGCGGATAATGGCGCCGGCATGAGCGCGGAGGTGCGGGCGCGGCTGTTCGAGCCCCTGTTCAGCACCAAGCCGTTCGGCCTCGGGCTCGGCCTCGCGCTGGTGCAGCGCATCACCGAACGCCATGGCGGGCAGGTGCGCGTGGACTCGGTGCCGGGCACCGGCACCCGCGTCGAGCTGCGCCTGCCCGCCGCCTCCGGGGAGAGCCGCCATGTCGCTTGAGGCCGTCCCCGACGCGCCGTCGCGCGTGCTGATCGTCGATGACGACCCCGACTTCGCCGCCAGCCTCGCTCTGCTGCTTGAGATGGAAGGCTATGACATCACCGTCGCGCATGACGGCGCCGGCGCCCATGCCGCGCTAGCGGGGCCCCTGGCGGCCGGGCCGGCGGTGGCGCTGGTCGATATCCGCCTCGGCCATGAGGACGGGGTGGCGCTCGCCACCGCGCTGATCGGCGCGCGGCCGGAGCTGCTGGCGGTGATGGTCACCGCCTATGCCTCGGTGCCGACCGCCATCCGGGCGTTGCAGGCGGGCATTTACGATTATGTCTGCAAGCCGTTCGAACCGGCCGAGTTGCTGGCGATCCTGTCGCGCTGCTTCGACCGCCACCGTCTCGCCCGCGAGCGGGCGCAGGCGGAAGAGTTGCTGCGCCGCAGCCGCCGCATGGAGGCGGTCGGCCGGCTCTCGGCCGGCATCGCCCATGATTTCAACAATCTGCTCACGGTCGTTGGCGGAAGCCTCAAGCTTCTGCAGGAAGAAATGTCGCGGGGCCCGGCGGGCGATGCCGCTATCATGCGCGAACTGGTCGTCGACGCCCTGGGAGCGGTCGAGGAAGGCATTCTCGCCAATCGGCGTCTGCTCGCCGTCGGCCGGGCGCAGCCTCTGTTGCCGCGTGTGCTGGATCTTGGCGACGCGGTCGAACAGGTCGTGAGCCGGGCGCGCCACGCCTTTGGCGCGGGGGTGACGCTGGAGCTGCGGCCGCCGCCGGCGGCCTGCCTCGCCCTTGCCGATCCCCATCAGCTCGAAGCCAGCCTGCTGAACCTGATTTTCAATGCCCGCGACGCGGTGGCGGGCAGTGGCGCCGTGCGGGTGGGCCTCGACACATGCGATCTTCCGCCGGGCTCCGCCCTTCTCCTCGGCGACATGGCGCCGGGCCTGTATGCCGGGATCGAGGTCGAGGATGACGGCTGCGGCATGGCCACCGATATCGCCGAGAATGCCCTCCAGCCCTTCTTCTCCACCAAGCCGGCGGAGAGCGGCAGTGGCCTCGGCCTGCCCACCGCCTACGGATTTGCCCGCCAGTCGGGCGGCAACCTCCTCATCGAGAGCGAGGCCGGCGTCGGAACGCGCGTCACGCTGCTGCTGCCGGCGATGCGGCCCCGCCCCTGAAAAGGCAGCGGCCGGGGTCAGTGCGCCGGAGGCGGCGTGAAGACATAGCCCTCGCCACGGACGGTCTTGATGGTCTGCCAGCCCGAGCCGTCGTCGAGCTTGCGGCGCAGCTTGCCGACCAGCACGTCGATGCTGCGGTCGAACGGTGCCCATTGCCGGTTTGAAACGAGGTCCAGCATCTGGTCGCGGGTGAGCACGCGGCCCGGCCGCTCGGTGAGCGCCACCAGAAGGCGGAATTCGTGGCTGGTGAGGGCGACCCGGCTGGCGTCCGGACGTATCAGCTCACGCCCGTCGAGATCGAGCTGCCACGTCCCGAACCGCCGCCGGTTGTCCGGCGGCTCGGCCGAGGGGGCACCTCTCCCCACGCCTCGGGCGCGCCGGAGCAAAGCGCGGATGCGCGCCAGCAATTCGCGCGGCTCGAACGGCTTGGTGACATAGTCATCGGCGCCGAGTTCCAGGCAGACGATCTTGTCGACCGTCTCGCATTTGGCCGAGAGCACGAGCAGCGGCATGTGCCCGATCGCGCGCACGGTGCGCGCCAGCGACAGGCCGTCCTCCCCGCGCGGAAAGGTCAGGTCGAGAATGATCAGGTCGAAGCTTGTGACGGCAAGCGCGTCACGCATGCTGCTGCCATCCAGCGCGAATTCCGCGGAAAAGCCCTCCCGCGCGAGGAATTTGGTGACGAAGCCGCACATCCGGCGGTCATCATCCACCATCAATATGCGCGGCATGCACGCCGTTTCGCCCATGAACCCGCCCCGTGCATTCGCGCACCGAGACGACCGCTTGCGTCGCCTGGCGCCGATCATAGCCGCTCGGCGCGAGCAATGGGCAGCCGCTGGAACGGAATTACAAAACTTTACATTCGCCGCCCCCGGCGCGGGCAAGGCGCTTACAAACGGCTCCTAGCCTTCCTCGGCAGGGTGCAGGCAGAGCGGCTTCGACCGCCCGCCTTCAGCAACGGCATGAAAGCCGCGGCACCCTCACAGGAGGAAGCTCATGGCCAAGACCGTCTTCAAGATCGATCTCAACAAGGCGCCTGAAGATCAGGACATCAAGACGCATAATCGCTGGCATCCCGACATTCCCATGGTCGAGATGTTCAAGCCCGGCGACGAGTTCCGGGTCGAGTGCTACGACTGGACTGGCGGCCAGATCGGCAACAATGACAGCGCCAACGATGTGCGCGATGTCGACCTGACCAAGGTGCATTATCTCAGCGGCCCATTCGGGGTCGAAGGCGCCGAGCCGGGCGACCTCATGGTCGTCGACATTCTCGACATCGGTCCGCTCGAAGGCTCGGAATGGGGCTTCAACGGCCTGTTCGACAAGAACAATGGCGGCGGCTTCCTCACCGAGCATTATCCCGATGCGGTGAAATCCTGCTGGGATTTCCACGGCATCTACACCACCTCGCGCCACGTGCCGCGGGTGCGCTATCCCGGCCTCGTCCATCCCGGCCTCATCGGCTGCCTGCCCGACCACAAGCTGCTGGCGGAGGCCAACCGGCGCGAGGCGGCCCTCGTCGCCACCAATCCCAACCGCGTGCCCCCGCTCGCCGCCCTGCCCTATTCCGACACGGCGCTGATGGGCCAGATGCACGGCGCCGCCCGCGACAAGGCGGCGGCGGAAGGCTGGCGCACCGTGCCGCCGCGCGAGCATGGCGGCAATTGCGACATCAAGAACCTGTCGCGCGGCGCCCGCTGCTATTTCCCGGTCTATGTGAAGGGTGGCGGCCTCTCGATGGGCGACATCCATTTCTCGCAGGGCGATGGTGAAATCACCTTCTGCGGCGCCATCGAGATGGCCGGCTGGATCGATATCGGCGTCAGCCTGATCAAGGGTGGCATGGCGAAATACGGCGTCATCAACCCCATCTTCAAGCCGAGCCCGATCGACCCGCATTTCGACGACTACCTCATCTTCGAGGGCATCTCGGTCGACGAGCACACGGGCGAGCAGTACTATCTCGACGCGCATGTCGCCTATCGCCGCGCCTGTCTCAACGCCATCGAATACCTGAAGAAGTTCGGCTATTCGGGCGAGCAGGCCTACACGATTCTGGGCACCGCCCCGGTCGAGGGCCGCATCGCCGGCATCGTCGACATCCCCAATGTCTGCGCGACCGTGGCGATCCCGACCAAGATCTTCGACTTCGACATCAACCCGAACTCCACCGGGCCCACCCGGCAGGTGTCGGGCGTCGACGTTGCCCGCGCGAGCTGAACCCTTCCGGCACATTGGCGCCCCGGCTGGCCGGTCCGGCCGGGGCTGAGGAGATCGACCATGCTGCTCGGACTGGGTCTGCTTTATGTCGGCGCGGTGCTCGTGCTCAACGGCCTCTGGCTGCTGGGCAAGATCGAGGATCGCGAAATCATCGTCGTGAACGTCATCTCCGGTGTGGTGACGCTCGCCATCTCGCTGTTCTGGGCGTTCAATCCGCAGGCGGACGCGGGCTCCATCAAGGGCGCCGCGCTCACCCTTCTGTTCACCGCCACCTATTTCTGGGTGGCCTATAACCGCGTCACCAAGGTGGATGGGCGCGGCCTCGGCTGGTTCAGCCTGTTCGTCGCCATCACCGTGACGCCGGTGGCGATCCAGTCGCTGCGGGGAGCGGACAGCTCCATCAGCCTCTGGATGGGGTGGAACTGGGTCGGCTGGGGCCTGCTGTGGTTCTGCTACTTCCTGCTGCTCACGATGAAACAGCCGATCCTGCGCTTTACCGGCGCCTTTACGGTGTTGATCGGCATCGTCACCGGCTGGGTGCCGGGCGTTTCGCTGCTGCAAGGCTGGCTGCAGCCCTGACCTCCCGGATGGCCTATGGGCCATCCGCTTTCCCACATGGAGCGACACCTGGAGCGACACG
Source organism: Ancylobacter vacuolatus (assembly GCF_030813595.1). Lineage (GTDB taxonomy): Bacteria > Pseudomonadota > Alphaproteobacteria > Rhizobiales > Xanthobacteraceae > Ancylobacter > Ancylobacter vacuolatus. Next base: position 502,143 of record NZ_JAUSUH010000001.1, read on the forward strand.
ATGCCCCTCTATTCCTATGCCTGTGAGGATTGCGGCCCGTTCGAGGGCTGGAGTTCGATGAATGAGGCCGACCGGCCCGCCTGCTGCCCGGAATGCGCCGCCAGCGCGCCGCGCGAGATGGCGATGCCCCGGCTCAGCACCATGAACGGCACGCTGCGCCGGGCGCTGGCCCGTTCCGAGGGCACCGCCTCGGAACCGAAGGTGGTCTCGCGCGAGCATCTGGCCGGCTGCGGCTGCACGCTCTGCGGCTCCCGCAAGAACAAGCCGGCGCCGATCGAACGGCGCTGGTCGCTGGGACACTGAAGGCGCCCATCGAAGAGAGAAATCACGACGCGGCAGTCGGCTATGGGGACGAGTGACGAAGGCTGGTGCTGACCGGCGGCGAAAGGCGGCGCAGATACGCGAGCGCCGCCTTTCGCCGGCGGAACTCGTGGCGGCCTGCCTTCATACGAGCCGCCATAGGCGGGAGCACCGAGCCATCGCCTGATTGTTCTTGATTTGTTCAAGGTCTTGACGCCAGAGTGCGGCAACTCGGGAGTCGCGCATGACGAAGAAGACCTTCTATGTCGTTCAGCCCTTCGTGGCCGGCAAGCGCGGGGCGATAAAGGCGGGCATCCCGATGGAGGTCCGCAACGCCGCCGATGCCGAACGCATCGCCGAGCGCATGAGCCTGGTGCAGATCGGGGCGATCGCCTTCTCGACCGATGTCGAGCCGGAAAGCGGGGATGCCGACCCACCCGTGCTCATTGCCCGTTTCGGCCAGGTGCCGGACGGGGTGCTGGACCCCAGCTAGAAGCCCCGGAATTTCGGCGATTACGTGCTTTCGCACGCGCGGGCGGCGGGTGGCTGAGCCCGTGCCCGCACGGCGTTCCGCCGATGCGCCCGGCTTTCAGCCCGAGCGGGGCCAGCATCCGGGCCGGCACCGGGCAGCGCCGGCCATAGGTGAACTGGTAGAAGGCGCCGTCCGGCCGCATCTTGCCGAAGGCTGCCATCAGGATCGTCTGCACCTTGCGCGGGGTGATCGACAGCAGCGGCGGCCGGCTCGCCGCCGAACAGCTCGACCGTGCCGAGCCGCGCGGCATCCATCCACAAGGTGCGCGCGGCGGGGTAGCGGGCCTGCAGCGCAACGGCGAATTCCGCGCCGAACTCGATCAAGGCGAGGATGCGCAGCACCAGGACCAGGCGCGGCGAGCCGCGGTCGGTAGGTCACGCCGCACAGGGGGCCTGTGTCCCGTCATCGCGGCTTGAGACCGTCACGGCGTATATCGACAGCAGAGGCGGCGGGCAGGGTCTGTTCCCCACGCCGATGCCGGGGGGCGACATCATCCGGTCCTTCCAGAAAGTGTGGCCATCGCAAGATCTACCAGCCCTCTCTCTGCAACGTGCTACAGGGCGCCAAGCATATTCTCTTCAGCAATGAGACGCTGGATTAGGGCGTGATGGAATGCCTGGTCGTGAGCGTCGCGCTTCCGGGCACGGGCCGGATGGTCAAGGCCAGCGAGACCGAGCCCTTCGTCGGCCTGACCGCCGATCTCGACGTCGCGGTGGTCCGCGACACGGTCGCGCGGCTGGAGACGCTTCCGGCAGCCCCCCAGCGGCGGCCCCTGCGCCTTGGTGGCGCAGATCGACGAACCTTTCGCCGAGTGCATCCAGCGTCTGGTGCGGATGGCCGACAACCCGAAGGCCGTTCCCATCCTCTAGCCCTCGTGATGCACGACATATGCTACTGGCTGCTGAGCGGGCCGCATGAGGGGGAGATCTGCAAGCTGTCGCTGCCCGCCTCGAGCATCGAGCGGGTAGCCAAGGCCATTCACCTGCTGCGGGACAACATCGCCCAGCCCATGCGGGTGGAACAGCTGGCCGAGGCGGCGCGGATCAGCCCGTCCTCCTTCCACGAGCACTTCAAGACGCTGACCTCGATGACGCCGCTGCAATATCAGAAGCAGCTGGGCCTGCTGGAGGCGCGGCGGCGGCTCCGCCGCGTCCTTCGCCTGATGTTCCAGCCGGCGGCGCAGGGGGCGCTGCCGACCCTCTTCACCGCTACCGATCCCGCGGCACGCGATGGCGCCCAGCCGCCGCCGGCGACGACCGCGTAGCACTTGATCAGCGGGCTCTGGTCGCCGAACTGCACCGCCCAGTCTCCTCCGGCCTCGAAGCCGGAGGAGACACAGGGATGCAGCTTCAGCAAGGACAGGACGTCGGAGAGCGGATCCATGAAATCCCTCAGGTCAGAACGGTATATAATAAGCCGGCTAATGATAAGTTCGACCACGCCATTACTCGCGTCGCGGCGGGTCGGGCGGACCGCTTACGCTCCATTACAAAGCCGGCTTATTTTATCGCTGTCGGCAGCACTCGCCGGCACATAGGCCATCAGCCGCAGGTCCGGCCGTCCATCGATGGCAAAGGAGGAGAATTCCAGCCTGAGCTCGCCCACCACCGGGTGGCGGATGGTCTTGGCGCCCTCCCCGGTCATCTGCACGTCATTCTCTCCCCACAGCCGGGCGAAGTCACCACTGCGGGCGGAAAGCTCGGCGACCAGTTCGCCCGCCCGCTCGTCCTCGCCCACTCGGGCGGTCTCAGCGCGAAACGTCGCCACCAGGAACCGCGCCACCGCCTCCCAGTCGCCCTGCGCCGCGCGCGTGGCGGGGTCGAGGAACATCCGCCGCAGGATGTTGCGCGCCTCGGGCGCCAGCGCCTCATAGTCGGCCAGCACGAGCCGGGCCGCCCGGTTCCAGCCGATAATGTCCCAGGTTGCGGTGGCGACGGTGGCGGGAATCGTCGGCATGGCGTCGAGAAAGCGCTGGAGCCGCGCAGATATGCCCTCCTGCGAAGGGGCGCTCGCCTTGGGGCGATGGCCGATGCCGACCAGGAACAGGTGCTCGCGCTCCGCTTCCGTCATCATCAGCGCCCGGGCGAGGCTGTCGAGCACGCGCGGCGAGGGCGCCCCGCCCCGCCCCTGCTCCAGCCATGTGTACCAGGTGGTGCTGATATGGGCCCGTTGCGCCACCTCCTCGCGCCGCAGGCCCGGCGTGCGGCGGCGGCCGCCGAATCCCAGCGCAGCGGCGTCGAGCCGCTGCCGGCGGTCCCTCAGGAACGCGCCGAGCCGGTGCTCGTCGCCCTCATCGTGCAGCATGGCAGTCATTATACCCGTATAAAGTCACTGCTTTAAGTGGGTAGAGTTTGGCCGTCATTCTCCTCGCCCACAAGAAGGAGATTAGTCATGCAAGTATTTGTGACCGGCGCGACCGGCTTCGTCGGCTCGGCCGTAACCGCCGAACTACTGGCCCATGGGCACCGGGTTCTGGGTCTGGCCCGCTCGGACAGAAGCGCGGACCAACTCGTCCGCAGCGGCGCGCAGGTGCTGCGCGGCGATCTCGAAGCGCCGGACACGCTGCGCGAGGGCGCGCGGCTGTGCGACGCGATCCTCCATGTCGGCTTCATCCACGACTTCGCCCGCTTCGCCCACTCCTGCGCGATCGACACGGCGGCCATCGAGACAATCGGCGCCGCAATCGAGGGCACGGACAAGCCCTTCATTGTTACTGCCGGCCTCGCCGGGCTGGGCGTGCCCGGGCAGATGGTGAGCGAGGACGATGTTGCCCCGCCGCCCTCCGATCTCTACCCCCGCGCTTCCGACAGCGCCGCGCGGACCCTCTCCGCCCGCGGCATCCCGACCGCGATCCTGCGCCTGCCGCCATCAGTGCATGGCAAGGGCGACCATGGCTTCGTACCGATGCTGATCGAGCTGGCGCGGGCAAAGGGCCGCTCGGCCTATGTCGGCACCGGCGAAAATGCCTGGCCGGCGGTGCATGTGACTGACGCCGCACGCGCCTTCCGCCTCGCCCTGGAGCACGGCCCGAGCGCCGACACGTTCCACGCGGTGGCCGAACAGGGCGTGCCGTTCCGGGAGATCGCGCGGGCCATTGCCGTCGGCCTCGGCCTGCCCTGCGTGTCGCTGAGCCCGGAGGAGGCGGGCGGGCACTTCGGCTGGATGGTCCGCTTCGTCACGCTGGACCAGCCCGCCGACAGCGAACGGACCCGGCATGTTCTGGGCTGGCACCCTGCGGGACCGGAGCTTCTGACCGATATCGCCGAAGCCGGCTATTTCCCGGTCGCCGCCGGCTGAGACCGGTGGGGCGCCCGGCGCCAAGAAGTCCGTGCCCGGGCGCCTGACTTTGTATCAATTCTTATCAACACCTTCCCTTGCGACAGGTCGCGACAATCCGGCACGTGGGCGGCACGCTTCTGCGACACCACGTGCCTAGCCTCTCCCGGTCGACCAACTCCAGCCGGGAGGCCACCATGGTCCAGCTCACCGTCAACGGGCAGACGCACGACATCGAGGCCGAGCCCGATATGCCGCTTCTCTGGGTGCTGCGCGAGCAAATCGGCCTCACCGGCACCAAGTTCGGCTGCGGCATCGCCCTGTGCGGCGCCTGCACGGTGCACATTGACGGGGTGGCGACACGCTCCTGCGTGATGCCGCTCTCCGCAATCGGGGCGGAGCAGAAGATCGTCACCATCGAGGGCCTGTCGCCTGACGGGTCGCACCCGGTGCAGAAGGCCTGGCTGGCGCTCGACGTTCCGCAATGCGGCTATTGCCAGACCGGCATGATCATGGCGGTGGCGAGCCTCTTGGAGACCAACCCCACGCCGAGCGACGACGACATCGACGCCGAGATCACCAATATCTGCCGCTGCGGCACCTATAACCGCGTCCGTGCCGCCATCCACATGGCGGCCGACGGCAAAGCCGGCTGAGGGAGCGCGCCATGAGCCTTGTCCAATCGGTTTCGCGCCGAAATTTCATCGTCGGCTCCGGCGCCACCGTGGCCGGCCTGTCGCTCGGCTTCCATGTGCCCTTCCTGGCCTCCGCCTCGGCGCAGGAGGCGGGAGCTAACCTGCCGCCGGAGATCAATGCCTGGGTGGTGGTGAAGCCGGACGGCACCATCGTCGTCCGCATCGCCCGTTCGGAAATGGGCCAGGGCACGCTCACCGGCCTCGCCCAGCTGGTCGTCGAGGAGTTGGAAGGCGACTGGTCGAAGGTCACGACCGAATATCCCCCGCCAGGCGAAAATCTGAAGCGCGACCGCGTCTGGGGCAGCTATTCCACCGGCGGTTCGCGGGGTATCCGCGACTCCCATGATTACGTCCGCAAGGGCGGCGCCGCCGCCCGTCACATGCTGGTCGCCGCTGCCGCAGAGCAATGGGGCGTGCCGGCGGGCGACTGCGCGGCCGCCAACAGCGTCATCACCCACGGCCCCAGCGGGCGCACCCTGCGCTTCGGCGAGGTGGCGGAAGCCGCCGGCCGGCAGACCCCGCCGGCCGAAGTCACCCTCAAGGACCCGAAGGACTGGAAAATCGCCGGCAAGCCGCTGCCGCGTCTCGACACGGTGGAAAAGCTCACTGGCAAGCAGGTCTATGGCGCCGATTTGAAGCTTCCCGGCATGCTGAACGCCGCGATCAAGGCCTGTCCGGTCTTCGGCGGCACGCTGGTCAGCTTCGACGCGGCGGCCATTGAGAAAATGCCCGGCGTGAAGAAGGTGGTGAAGGTGGATGAGCGCTCGGTCGCTGTCGTCGCCGACACCTGGTGGCGCGCCAAGGCCGCGCTGGATGCGCTCCCCATCGCCTGGGACGAGGGTCCCAACAAAAACCTCTCCAGCGCCGATATCAGCGCCATGCTGGCGGAAGGGCTGGAGGCGCAGGAGGCCTTCATCGGCAACAGCCAGGGCGACGCGAAGGCGGAACTCGCCCGGGTGCAGGCGGCGGGCGGCAAGGTGATTACCGCGACCTATGCCTTCCCCTACCAGAACCACGCCACCATGGAGCCGATGAACGCCACCGCGCGCTGGACGGAGGACCGATGCGAGGTGTGGGTGCCGACCCAGAATGGCGAGGCGAGCCTTGCCGCCGCCGCGGAGGCCGCCGGCCTGCCGGTCGGCCAGTGCGAGGTCTACAAGATCCATCTCGGCGGCGGCTTCGGCCGGCGCGGCAATTTCCAGGACTATGTCCGCCAGTCGGTCAGCATTGCCAAGCAGATGCCGGGCATCCCGGTGAAGCTGCTCTGGACCCGCGAGGAGGATATGCTGCACGGCGCCTATCACCCCACCACCCAGGCGAAACTCACCGGGGCGCTGGACGCGGACGGCAACCTCACCGCGCTGCATCTGCGCATTTCCGGCCAGTCCATTCTCGCCGCCGTGCGGCCGCAGGGCATGCAGGGCGGCATGGACCCGGTGGTGTTCCAGGGGCTGACGGCGAGCCTGCCGGAGGGCCACCTCGCCTACACCGTGCCGAACCTCCTGATCGACCACGCCATGCGTAACCCGCCGGTGCCGCCCGGCTTCTGGCGCGGGGTGAACCTCAACCAGAACGCCATCTATGTGGAGTGCTTCATCGACGAGCTGGCCCATGCGGCCGGCACTGAACCGCTCGCCTTCCGCCGCAAGCTGATGGCGAACCACCCCAAGCACCTCGCGGTGCTGGAGGCGGCGGCCAACGGCATCGGCTGGGACACGCCCCCGGCGCCGGGACGGCATCGCGGCCTCGGCCAGATCATGGGGTTTGGCTCCTACGTCGCCGCCGCCGCCGAAGTGTCAGTGGAGAAGGGCGCGCTGAAGATCCACCGCATCGTCGCCGCCACCGATCCCGGCCATGTGGTGAACCCGGCGCAGGTGGAGCGGCAGGTCGAGGGGTCCTTCGTCTACGGCCTCTCCGCCTGCCTCTATGGCGAATGCACCTTGGCCGGCGGGCGGATGGAGCAGGAGAATTTCGACACCTATGAGGTGCTGCGCATGGCTGAGATGCCTGATGTGGAAACGATCATGCTGCCCTCCGGCGGCTTCTGGGGCGGGGTGGGCGAGCCGACCATCGCGGTCGCCGCGCCGGCGGTGCTCAATGCGCTGTTCGCCGCCACCGGCAAGCGCTACCGCACCATGCCCTTGAAGAACCACGAGCTGGCCTGATGCGCCTGTTTTCTCTCATGCTGCCGGCGCTGGCGCTGCTGATCTCCGCCGCGCCGGCGAATGCGGCGCCGCCGCGCGGGGCGGCCTCCTGTACCGGCTGCCATCCGCGCACCGCCAGCACTGGCCCGGTGCCGAGCCTGAACGGCCAACCGGCCGAGCAGATCGTGGCGGCCATGGCCGCCTTCCGTTCGGGCGAGCGCCGCTCGACCGTCATGACGCGCATTGCCAAGGGTTTCACCGATGAGGAAACACAGGCCATCGCCGCGTATTTCGCTGCGGGAGGTAACGCGCCCGCTCAGCCGTAGGCGCGTGCTCGGCGCCGTCGCGGCGGGGGCCTGCGCCGCCCTCGCCGGCCCTGCCGTGCTGGCGCAGGCGGCGCCGCGCGTGGTGGTGATCGGCGGCGGCTTCGGCGGGGCGAGCCTTGCCCGCGCGCTCCGGCGCGAGGACCCCGGCATATCAGTCGCTCTTATCGAGCCCAACGCGCATTACACCGCCTGCCCGCTCAGCAATGCGGTTATCGCCGGGCTGCGCGACATGAAGGCCCAGCATTTCGGCTATGCCGGGATCGAGGCCGACGGCATCACCCATGTGCCGCAGCGCGCGGTGCGGGTGGAGCCCGAGCAGCGCCGCGTCGTGCTCGCCGACGAGGCGCGGCTCAGCTATGACCGGCTTGTCATCGCGCCGGGCATCGACATGCGCTTCGACGCTCTCCCCGGCTATGACGCGTCGGCGAGCCAGCTGATGCCGCATGCCTGGAAGGCGGGCGAGCAGACCCTGCTGCTGCGCCGCCAGCTGGAGGCGATGGAGGATGGCGGGCTGGTGGTCATCTCAGCGCCGGCTAATCCGTTCCGCTGCCCACCCGGCCCCTATGAGCGGGCGAGCCTGATCGCGCATTACCTCAAGGCGCACAAGCCGCGCTCGAAGATCCTCATCCTCGACGCCAAGGACGGCTTCTCCAAGCAGCGCCTGTTCGAGGCCGGCTGGGCCGCGCTCTATCCCGGCATGATCGAATGGGTCGGGCTGTCCTTCGGCGGCGCTGTCACCGGGGTCGATGCCGGGACACGGACGCTGCGCACCGATTTCGGCGAACACCGCGCCATGGTGGCCAATGTCATTCCCCCCCAGCGCGCCGGCGCCATCGCGGCGCTGGCCGGTGTCGCGGACCGCACCGGCTGGTGCCCGATCGACCCCGTCAGCTTCGAATCCCGGCTGGTGCCCAATATCCATGTCATTGGCGACGCCGCCATTGGCGGGGCGATGCCGAAATCCGCCTTCACCGCCAACGCCCAGGCCAAGGCCTGCGCCAGCGCCGTCATCGCGCTGCTGCGCGGGCGGGATCCCGACGAACCGAAGCTGATCAACACCTGCTACAGCCTGCTGGCGCCGGATTACGGCATCTCCATCGCCGGCGTCTACACCCCGCAGAACGGCCTGCTGGCGGAGGTGGGCGGCGCCGGCGGCACCTCGCCGCTCGACGCGCCGGCCTCGGTCCGGGCCGAGGAGGCCGCCTATGGCGAGGCGTGGTTCCAGACGATCACCACCGAGGCCTTCGGGTGAGGGGGGCGCTGGTTGGCACCGCCTTGGCCCTCGCCTGCAGCCCGGCGCCGGCGCAGGAAATGGCCGGGCCGGAGCTGGCGCCTTATGTCGTCACGGGGGACGCGATAATCGAGCCGCTGGCCGGCCAGCGCGGCGATGCCGCTCTCGGTCGCGCGCTGATCGGCGAGCGGCACCGCAGCCTGTGCATCCTGTGCCACGCCGTCCCGGAGGGCGCGGCGCCGCTGCAGGGCACGCTGGCGCCAAGCCTTGCCGGCATCGGTTCCCGGCTTGACGAGGGCCAGATCCGGCTCAGGATCGTCGACATGAAGCGGCTCAACCCGGAGAGCCTCATGCCCACCTATCATGCGCCGCCTGATGGGGCGCGGATCGCGCCGGCCTGGCAGGGCAAGCCGGTGCTCGGCGCCGCGGAGATCGAGCACCTCGTCGCCTATCTCGTGACGCTAAAGGAGTGAGCCGATGACAGAACCCATCGCACTGGAACCCGCCGGCGGCCCCTCGCTCGGCCGGCGCGCCGTGCTGGCGGGCGGCGTCGGCATTCTCGTCATGGCGCTGCCGCTGCGCGCACTGGCGCGGCCCTCGCTGGAGCAGGCGGTCGCCAGCTTCACCGGCGGCGCGCCGGTCAGTGCCGGGCGGGTAAGGCTCACCGTGCCGCCGCTGGTGGAAAACGGCAATGCGGTCGGCGTCACAGTCGAGGTCGAAAGCCCGATGACGGACGCCGCCCATGTCAGCCGCATCGGCCTGTTCAACGAGAAGAACCCGCAGGCCGATGTCGCGATCTTCCGCCTCGGCCCCCGCAATGGAAGGGCGCGGATTTCCACCCGCATCCGGCTGGCGACCTCGCAGACCCTGCTCGCCGTCGCCGAGCTCAGCGACGGCACCTATTGGTCGAGCGAGGCGAATGTCATCGTCACCCTCGCCGCCTGTATCGAGGACCTGTCATGACCCGCGCTCTCGTCAGTGTGCCGCCAGCCGCCAAACGCGGCGAGATCGTCGACGTAAGGGCGATGATCGCCCACCCGATGGAAACGGGCTACCGCATGGGCCCCAATGGGGCCGAGATCCCCCGCGACATCATCACCCGCTTTGTCTGCACCTATGACGGCGCCGAGGTGTTTTCGGCCGAGTTCTTCCCCGCCGTCTCCGCCAATCCCTTCGTGTCGTTCAACCTCATCGCCACGGAGAGCGGCACGCTGGCGTTTGAATGGACCGACGACAAGGGGCAGATCGAGACCGCCAGCGCCGAGATCGTAGTCAGCTGATGCGCCGACCGGCCGCCAGCCTCGTCGCCTTTGCCGCTCTGGCGCTGGCGCTGCTGGGCGGCGGCGCGCAGGCGGGCGACATCGCCCCGCATGAGCGGCGCTCGGGCCGCACCTTCATGGCGCCGGAGACGCAGGCGATGCAGGCGGATGACACCACCAATCCCGGCATGCTCTGGGTGCTGCAGGGCGCCGGCCTGTGGGACGAGAAGGCCGGCACGTCCGGCCGTTCCTGCGCCGGCTGCCATGGCGCGGCGGAGGCGATGCGCGGCGTCGCCGCCCGCTATCCCGCCTTTGACCCCGCCAGCGGAAAGCCCATCGACCTCGCGGGACGCATCCGCCAGTGCCGGAGCGCACGGCAGGGCGCGCCGGATCTGGCGCGCGACAGCGACGCTTTGCTGGCGCTCACCACCTTCGTGGCGCACCAGTTGCGCGGAATGCCGATCGCGCCGCCGAAGGATCCCCGGCTCGATCCCTATCGCGAGACCGGCCGGCAGATCTTCACCACCCGCATGGGCCAGCTCGACCTCTCCTGCGCCAATTGCCACGATGACAACTGGAACCAGCGCCTCGCCGGCAGTGCGGTCACCCAGGCGCACCCGACCGGCTATCCCCTCTATCGGCTGGAATGGCAGGGCATTGGCTCGCTGCAGCGCCGGATGCGCAACTGCATGATCGGCGTGCGCGCCGAGCCTTTCGCGGCGGGCTCCGACGATTTCATCGCGCTGGAGCTCCACCTCATGCAGCGCGCCGCCGGCATGGCGATCGAGACGCCCGGCGTGCGCCCCTGACGGGGCGCGCGCGAAAGGTTCACTCCGCCGGCGTGCGGGCGCCGATGGCAAGTTTGGGCCGGCGGGATGCGCGCACCGGTCCCTTCGCTTCCGGCCCGGCGATGGCGGCATGGGGCAGGCTGATGGTAGCGCGCAGCCCCTGCCCGGTATTGGCCAGCGTGATGTCGCCGCCGTGATGGCGCACCATGTTGCGCGAGATCGACAGGCCGAGGCCGATCCCGCCGGTTTCGCGGTTGCGCGAATGCTCCATGCGGAAGAACGGCTCGAACACCTTCTCGGCGATGTCGGCGGGAATGCCCGGCCCGTCATCCTCGATCACGATCTCGATCGCCTGCGGCGTGGTCCGCAAGGTGACGCGGGCGCGCTCGCCATAGCGCACCGCGTTCTCGACGAGATTGCGCACCGCCCGCTTCAGCGCGTCCGGCCGGCAGCGATAGCTGATCTTCGGTCCCTCGACACAGGTGATCTCATAGCCCAGTTCGATCAGGTCGTCGCACAGGCTGCCCACCAGCGCGGTGAGGTCGACATTGCGCGTGACCTCCTCGGTCGCCTGCTCGCGCGAGAAGGCCAGCGTCGCCTCGGTCATGGCGCGGAGCTCGTCCAGCGTGTCGAGCATCTTCTCGCGGGTCTCGTCATCGGAAACGAATTCCGCTCGCAGCCGTAGCGAGGTGATCGGCGTGCGCAGATCATGCCCGATCGCCGCCAGCATGCGGGTGCGGTCCTCGACGAAACGCTGCAGCCGCGATTGCATGAGGTTGAACGCCACCGCGGTGTGGCGCAGATCGTCCGGGCCCTTTTCCTGCAGCGGCGCCACGCTCTCGCCCCGGCCCAGCGCTTCCGCCGCCGCCGCCAGCCGCCGCATCGGCTTGGTCATGGTGCGAGCGATGAAAGCGGCGCACAGCGAGAGGACGAGCGCCGTTACCGCCAGCGAGATCAGCGAGCGGGCGGTCCACATGCTGTTCGCCATCTTCTTGGAGAAGGCGCTGTTGAGCCAGGAGCCGTCCTTCAGCTGCACGGCGAGGCCCATGCCGGTGGCATCGCCCCAATACATGAACTTGGCCGCCCGCGAGAGCGGCCAGGCATGCGCCGGCAGGTCGAGCCAGGTCGAATAGGGCGCGCCACTGGCAGGGGCGGGCGAGGCGACGGTGATGTTCACCGGCTGCGGCGCCAGCGACGGGGCCGCCGTCCTCTCCACCGCCGGTTCCGGCACCCCCTGTTCGGCGCCGGCCAGATTGGCCAGCGTCGGCAGCGGTTCGGCGAGCTTGTCCTTGGCTTCCAGCCGCCAGCTCTCGACATCGCCGGGGAAGGTCGGCGTCACCCAGAAGCGGGTATAGCTGGTGCCGCTGGCCTGGAGAATATCGTGCTGCACGGCGGGCGGGGTGGTTTCCAGCACCTGCGCCACCGAGGCGCTGCGGCTGAGGAATTCGGCCTTGGCGGCGCGCAGCAGCACGCCGCCCATCTCATCGGTGAACAGAAGGAAGCTGATGCCCTGGGAGACCGCGAGCGCCAGCAGCATCACGGCGACGAAGCGGGCGGTCAGGCTGCGGTTCCACATGCCCGTCATTGGCCTTCCACCTCGGCCGAGAAGCTGTAGCCGCCGCCCCAATGCGTCTTGATCAGTGCCGGCGATTTCGGGTCGGTCTCGATCTTTTTGCGCAGCCGGCTCACCTGGTTGTCGATCGCCCGGTCAAACGGCTCCGCGCTGCGCCCCACGGTGAGGTCGAGCAGCTGGTCGCGGCTCAGCACCAGGCCGGCATGGTCGAGAAAAACGCTCAGCAGCCGGAATTCGGCCGTGCTCAGCGGCACGGTCAGCCCGTCCTGGTCGATCAGCTCGCGCCGCCCGACATTGAGCGCCCAGCGGTCGAAGCGCAGCTCCTTCGCCTTCAGCTGGCCGCGCTGCGGCGGCAGGCTCTGCACCCGGCGCAGCACCGCCTTGATGCGGGCGAGCAGTTCGCGCGGGTTGAACGGCTTGGAGAGATAGTCGTCGGCGCCCAACTCCAGCCCGACAATGCGGTCGGTCTCCTCCGCCATCGCGGTGAGCATGATGACCGGCAGGCTGGTGGATTCCCTGAGATAGCGGCAGAGCGAGAGCCCATCCTCGCCCGGCATCATCACGTCAAGCACCACGAGATCGAAGGCGTTGCGCTCCATCAGCCGGCGGAACGCGCTCGCGTTCTCGGCCAGCGAGGTGCGGTAGCCGTGACGGTGCAGATACTTGCCGACCAGATCGCGAATGTCGCGATGGTCGTCGACGATGGCGATGTGCGGTACGGCGTCCATGCGAAAACTCCACGCCTTTTACATACTGCCATCGTCCTTTGCCCGCTGGGAAAAATTGTAACAAAGCGTATAGCGCCGACAGGCTGCGACAGGCGGAGACAATTGGCAGCCTTTTCGCAAGAAGTTTTGCGACATCTCTTCCCTATGTTGGCTTCATCGAACGACGGCAAGCCGATGCCGCGTCGGACGCCCGAGTAAACGCAATTACTCGTTTCAACTATACGCAGTCTCCTGCGCGCCGAGATGTCGGAACAGGAGACAACCCAACTGGAGAGACCACTATGACGAAGTTTAACTGGAAGATGACCCTCACCGCCACCGTCCTTTCCCTTTCCGCTGCCGGCCTCGTCAACTCGGCGTCCGCCGATGGCCGCGACCCGGTGGAAAAGGCCGGCTATGAGGCCACCGTCCGCAGCGCCAGCGAGGCGCGGGCCAATGGCGGTGCCGGCGCGCCTGTGATCGAAGGCCGCAACACCTATGTCCAGCAGCCGGCGACGCAGAATGTCGAGCCCTACATCCAGCGCCAGATCGAGCAGAATGCGCGCTCCACCCGCTGAGGGTTTCGCCGACGGTAAAAGCAAGGGCGCGGTCCGCAAGGTCCGCGCCCTTCGCGTGTGCGGCAACGCCATCCCCTTGCCGGCGAGTCCGCAGCCCCTACATCACCCGCGCCGGCCGCAAATGGCCGCATGGGGAATGAGTATGTCGCCGCGTTACGTCCGCCTTGATCCGGAAACCGTCCGCCTTCTCGACCGATGCATCGCCCAGGCGCAAGACGCCGCCGCACGGCTCAATCGCGACGGGGTCGACGAGGTGATGCGGATGCGGCTGGCCTCCGCCCTGATGGAAGCCATCAGCCTTGGCGAGAGCGACGAGGGAAGGCTGGTCGCCTTCGCCCTGCAGGTGCTGCCGGCCTATCGCGAGCGGCTGGCCAAACCCGATCGGACGCGCGATGCGACGCCGGTTCCGGAGGCGGCCGGCGATGCGAGGGGCCGGGAGGCTGTCGCACCCGGTCGGTGAGTGGGAGAGGCTGCGCAACCACACCGCCCTTGCGCCCGATGCGGCCGGGAGGCGATACATCCCTTCCCCTTCTGGTCGCGGACATCGCCTCATGGATATCGCCGAGCTTTACGATCTGAGCGACGCCGTCGCCCTTGCCGAGCATGTGGCCAAGCGCGACGTCACCCCCGGCGAGTTGCTGGACGAGGCGCTGCGGCGCGTCGCCGCGCTCAACCCGCAGCTCAACGCGGTGACGCTGCTGCAGGAGAAGGTGGCGCGGCGGCTGATCGAGGAGGGCCTGCCCGAGGGACCGCTGCGGGGCGTGCCGTTCCTGCTCAAGGACCTTGGTGCCGAGGCGATCGACTTTCCCAGCAATAACGGCTCGCGCCTGTTCGCCGACACCCATTATGCCAAGGATTCGGCGATCTATGCCCGGCTCCGAGCGGCCGGCCTCGTCACCTTCGGCCGCACCACCTCACCCGAGGGCGGCGTCGGCCCCACCACTGAATCGGCGGTCTATGGCGGGCCGACTCGCAACCCGTGGAATCTCGACCACACGCCCGGCGGCTCGTCGGGTGGCGCCGCTGCCGCCGTCGCGGCCGGCATCCTTCCCGCCGCGCATGGCTCGGATGGCGGCGGCTCGGTGCGGATTCCCGCCTCGTCCTGCGGCCTGTTCGGCTTCAAGGCCACCCGCGCCCGCACCCCGGACGGGCCCTATGTCGGCGAAGGCTGGGCCGGCATGGCGATTGACGGCTTTCTGACGCGCTCGGTGCGCGACACAGCAGTGCTGCTCGACGCGACGCAGGGGCCCGACCTCGGCGCGCCCTATGTCGCGCCGCCGCTGGAGGCCTCGTTCGGCGCGGCGCTGGCGCGGCGCGACGGGCCGTTCACCATCGCCTTCACCACCACCACCCTCACCGGCGAGGCGATCGCGCCGGAATGCCGGGCGGCGGTGGAATCAGCGGCGAAGCTGCTCGAAAGCCTCGGCCACCGGCTGGTGGAGGCGCGACCGGAGGCCGACACCGCGGGCATGATGGCGGCCTGGACCAAGATTGTCGGCTGCGGCACCGCCCTGACGGTGGAGAGCGCGGTGCGTCGGCGCGGCCGGCCGCTGGGCGAGGACGAGATCGAGAGCGTTGCCCGCTCGGCGATGGACTATGCGCGCGGCATCAGCGGCGCCGACTATCTCGAAGCCGTCAACAAGGTGCACGCCTATGGGCGGGAAATGGCGGCGTTCTTCCAGCGCGCCGATTTTTTCCTGACCGCCACGCTGGCCGAGCCGCCGGCCAAGCTCGGGCGCTTCGACCATGTCGGCCGGAATTATCTCGATTACCGGATGGGGCCGGACGGGGTGTTCGCCTATTCGCCCTTCACCGCCGCCTTCAACGCTTCCGGTCAGCCGGCCGCCTCGCTGCCGCTGCACTGGACGGCGGAAGGCCTTCCTGTCGGTATCCACCTCGCCGCCGCCTTCGGGCATGACGAGGCGCTGCTGGGGCTGTGCGCCCGCATCGAGGAAGTCGCGCCCTGGGTCGGACGCCGCCCGCCGATTGCCCGCAAACAGGTCGAGCCAAAAATATGATCACATTCGGCGTCACCCGGCTTGCCGGATGAAGAGGGCTCACATACGCTGCTTCACGATAGCACCGTGAACGGTGTGTTCGCCTTCCCTGGGAAGGCTCGTGTCTAGCAACGGGTGAATAATGCCGGAGCCTGCCGCAGTACCGGACTCCCGCATCGCTGTCGAATGCAGGGGCATCGTCAAGCAATTTGGTGAAGGCCCCCGCGCCTTGCGCGCGTTGGACAATGTCTCCGTCGCCATTCGCGAGAATGAATTCTTCACGTTGCTGGGGCCTTCCGGCTGCGGCAAGACCACGCTGCTGCGGATGATCGCGGGATTTGAATATCCCTCTGAAGGCTCCATTCGCCTGCATGGCGAGGACATTGCCGGCCTGCCGCCCTTCAAGCGGCCGATCAACACCGTGTTCCAGAGCTACGCGCTGTTCCCCCACCTCACCGTCTGGGAGAATGTGGCGTTCGGCCTGCAGATGCTCGGCCGGCCGAAGGGCGAGATCGCCTCCCGCGTCGCCGAGATGCTGAAGCTGGTGCATATGGAGGAGCTGGCGCAGCGCCGCACCGACGAGATTTCCGGCGGCCAGGGCCAGCGCGTCGCCCTCGCCCGGGCGCTGGCCCCGGCGCCCAAGGTGCTGCTGCTCGACGAACCGCTCTCCGCGCTCGACTACAAGCTGCGCAAGGAGATGCAGATCGAGCTCAAGCGCATGCAGAGCGAGACCGGCATCACCTTCATCTTCGTCACCCACGACCAGGAAGAAGCGCTCACGATGTCCGACCGCATCGCGGTGATGTCGAAGGGCAAGGTGCTGCAGATCGGCACGCCCTGGGACATTTATGACAAGCCGGCCGAGCGCTTCGTCGCCGACTTCATCGGCGAGACCAATTTTCTCCCCGCCGCCATGGTCGGGATCGAGGCCGGTCTGGCGCGGGTGCGGCTGCCCTCCGGCGTTGAGATGTCCGCCACCCTCGCCGATGGCTATGTCCCCTCCAGCGAGGCGACGCTGGTGGTGCGGCCCGAGCATGCCCGCGTGGTCGCCTCCGGCGGGCAGCTCTCCGGCCTGGTGGAGAACGTCGTCTATTTCGGCACCGATACCCACATCCATGTGCGGCTGGACGAGGGCTTCACCTTCATGGTGCGGCAGCAGAATTCGCGCAGCCAGTCCTGTGGCGCCGAAGTCGGCGCGCGTGTCGGCATCGAGATCGCGCCCGATGCCGCGCAAGTGCTGCGGGACTGACTCATGGCCAGTGCCGCAGAGATCGCCCGCCGGGACGAACAGGGGAAGGTCCGCTCGCGCTGGCTGCTCTCGGCTCCCGCGCTGGTCATCGTCTTCATCGCCTCCATCGGCCCGCTCTTCGTCATGCTGGCCTATTCCTTCATGGCCAAGGGCGATTATGGCGACGTGAAGCCGGGCGAGTTCTCGCTCGATGGCTGGTTCTCGGTCTTCTTCCAGCGCGACATCTTCGACGACACCCTGTCCCTCGCCGACGCGCATCTGTCGATCCTCTGGCGCTCGCTGCGGCTGTCGGTCATCACCACGGTGCTGACCTTGGCGCTGGGTTTTCCCACCGCCTATTTCATCGCCACACGGCCGCGCCACACCCGCGAGATCTGGGTGTTCCTGGTGACGATCCCGTTCTGGACCAATCTGCTCATCCGCACCTTCGCGATGCAGCAGGTGATCCGCAATGAGGGCGTGCTCAACACGCTGCTCATGTGGCTCGGGGTCATCCAGGAGCCGATCCCGATCATGTACACCGACTGGGCGATCCTGTTCGGCATGGTCTATGTCTATCTGCCGCTGATGGTGCTGCCGCTCTATGCCAGCCTGGAGAAGCTGGATTTCCGCCTGATCGAGGCGGGATACGACCTCTATGCCGGCCGGCTCGCCGTGCTGCGGCGGATCATCATCCCGCTGGTGAAACCCGGCATTGTCGCCGGCTCCATCCTCGTCTTCATCCCCTCGCTCGGCGCCTATGTCATTCCGCGCGTGCTCGGCGGCGGCAAGAACCTGATGCTCGGCAACCTGATCGAGCTGCAGTTCGGCGCCGGCCGCAACTGGCCGCTCGGCGCGGCGCTGTCGATCACGCTGATGGTGCTGGTGATGGTGGCCATGCTGTTCTATGTGCGCAACGCCGCGCGGTCGGGAGGCGGGCATGGCTAGGGCGCGCTTCGACTTCCGCACCCGGGCGCGGTTCGACGTCCGCGCCCAACCCGGCTTCGGCACCATCGCGCTGTTCACCTTCGCGCTGCTCTATCTGCCGATCGTCACCCTGGTGGTCTATGCCTTCAACGCCAGCGACTCGCTGTCTTCCTGGGGCGGGTTCTCGCTGCACTGGTTCGCCGCCGCGGCGCAGAACCAGTCGGTGCAGGACGCGGCGTGGCGCTCGCTCATCATCGCGGCGAGCGCGGCGACCATGGCGACCATCGCCGCCACCATGGCGGCGCTCGCCACCACCCGGACCCCGCCCTATCCCGGCCTGTCGTTCAAATACGCCTTCATCAACCTGCCGCTGATGGTGCCGGAAATCGTCACCGCCGTGGCGCTGCTGATCGTGTTCGCGAAGGTGAAGGTGTGGACCGGCTATTCGGGCCTGGGCTACCTCATCCTGGCGCACACCGCCTTCTGCATCCCCTTTGCCTATCTGCCGATCCGCGCCCGGCTGGAGGGGATGGACCAGTCGCTGGAGCGGGCGGCGGCGGACCTTTATGCCACGCCCTGGCAGGTGTTTCGCCGGGTGACGCTGCCGCTGCTGCGGCCGGGCATCATCGCCGGCTTCATGCTGGCCTTCGTCATTTCGCTCGACGACGTGGTGATCTCCGAATTCGTCAAGTCGGGCGGGCAGGACACGCTGCCCACCTATATGCTCGGCCAGCTGCGCCGGGCGGTGACGCCCGAGATCAACGCCATCGCCGCCGCCTTCCTCGTGCTGTCGGTGGCGCTGGTGACGGTGTTCTTCTTCATCAACCGCAAAAAAGCCTGAACCAACACAGGACGGAGTGGGACCATGACCTTGAAATCGACGACGCTGGCGGCGGCGCTTGCCCTTCTCGTCAGCGCGGGCGCGGCCTGCGCCGAGGGGCAGCTCAACATCTACAATTGGGGCGACTATACCAGCCCCGAGCTGATCAAGAAGTTTGAGGAGACGCACAAGGTCAAGGTGACCGTCACCGACTATGATTCCAATGACACGGCGCTGGCCAAGATCCGCGCCGGCGGCCATGGCTTCGACATCGTGGTGCCCTCGGCCAACTACATCCCGATCTGGGTCAAGGAAGGCCTGCTGCTGGAGGCCCGGCCCGACCAGATGCCGAACTTCAAGAATGTGGACGAGCGCTGGGTGAATGTGCCGTGGGATCCGGGCCGGCACTATTCGGTGCCATGGCAGTGGGGCCTCAGCGGCATCGGCATCAACAAGAAGGTCTATAGCGGCGACATCAACACCTCCGCGATCTTCCTCGATCCGCCGAAGGAACTGGTCGGCAAGATCAATGTCGAGCCGGAAATGAACGACGTGCTGTTCGCCACCATCCGCTATCTCGGCGGCGAGTGGTGCACCACCGACAAGGCGCTGCTGAAGCAGGTGCGCGACAAGCTGCTGGAAGCCAAGCCGAAATGGCTGGCGATGGACTATTCCGTCACCGAGAAGCTGCCCTCCGGCGACTATGCGGCCGTGTATTACTGGAACGGCGCCATCCTGCGCGCGCGTCTGAAGAACCCGGACGTCGCCTTCGGCTATCCTAAGGAAGGCTATCCGCTGTTCATGGACAGCGTGACCATCCTCAAGGACGCCAAGAATGTCGAGAACGCCAAGGCGTTCATGAACTTCATCATGGAGCCGGAAAACGCGGCGATGATCTCGGCCTTCGCCAAATACGCCAACGGCATCAAGGGTTCGGAAGCGTTCTACCCCGCCGACATGAAGGGTGCGCCCGAGCTGAACGTGCCGGCGGAATTCGTGAAGGCCGGCCAGTTCCTGGAAACCTGCTCGCCTGAGGTTTCCCAGCTCTATGCCCGGATCTGGACCGACATCAACAAGTGACGACAGCGGGTTGACTGCAAACATGGGGAGGGCCGCTCGGCCCTCCCCTTTTTTGTGCGGCGACAGACGGAGACCGAGACCTATCCGGTGACTTTTCCACCGGCGTCATCCCGGAAGCACCGCAGGTCCTGTCCGGGATCGCTGGTCTATCCTGCCGGACGATCCCGGCTCGCCGCCTTGCGGCGGCGGCCGGGATGACGGAGGCCCGGAGCCTCAAGACAGAATGAGCGGCCGGCATTTGGCGCCGGCCACCAATCGTCCGGCTCAGTTCTTCACCGTCTCCTCAAGGAAGAAGCGGCCGAGCGGGTTCTGGTGGAACTTGTCGATGTTCTTGCGGGTGACGTTGATATAGGGGCTGTAATAGAGGTCGATCCAGTTGACGTCGCCCTTGGCCAGCTTCTGCAGCGTGACATACATCGCCTCGCGCTTGGCCGGGTCGGTCTCCAGCCGGGCGGCTTCCACCAGCGCCTTGACCTCGTCGTTCTTGTAGCGGGTCATGTAGTTCATGTTGGTGTCGTGGCCGAGCACGAAGGTGGTCTTCTGGTCGACATCGAGAATGTCGTTGGTCCAGTACATCACCGAGATGTCGTAATCGCCGGTCACCAGCATGTCCCAGCTCTGGCTGGGGTCGACCTTCTGCAGCGTCACGCCCACGCCCGCCTTGGCCAGCTGCTGCTGCACGAGAACGGCGATCTGCTCATCCGTCTCCTTGCCGGCATTGACGATGTAGTTCAGCGTGAGGCCGGAGGCGCCGGCATCGGCCAGCATCTTCTTGGCCTTTTCCGGGTCATAGGGGCGGCGCAGATTGTCGGCATAGTGATAGAGCGCGCCCTTGGGCACATAGGAATAGGCGACCTCGCCCAGCCCGAAGGTCGCGGCTTCGACGATCGCCTGCTTGTCGATCGCCATATCAAGCGCCTCGCGCACCTCCTTCTTCGCCAGCGCGCCGTGCTCATGGTTGATGAGCATGTGGTCCTCGCGGGTCGAGGGATCGCTGATGACCTTGAGGTCCGGATTGGTCTTCAGCTCGGCGACGCGGGAGAACGGCACGGTGATGGCGGCATCCACCTCGCCGGCCTGGATCTTCAGCATGCGGGTGTTGTCGTCGGGAATGACCAGCCACTCCACGCCGTCGAGGCTGACCTTGGCGGCGTCCCAGTAATTGGGGTTCTTCTTCAGGATGATGCGGTCGCCGCGGCGCCACTCCACCAGGCTGAAGGCACCCGAGCCGACCGGCTTCTCGGCGAAGGTATCGGCGGCGGCGCCTTCCACCAGCTTCTTCGGCAGCACCGAGGCGTTGGGCAGCGCCATCATCGACAGGAACGGCACCGATTTGCCCTTCAGCTTCACCACCAGCGTCTTGGGGTCGGCGGCGGTGGCGGTGTCGATGACCTTGAAGCTGTCGCCCCAGAGCGAGCCCTTGTCGTCGCGGATGCGGATCAGCGAGAAGGCGGCGTCCTCGGCGGTGACGGGGGTGCCGTCGGAGAATTTCGCGTCGCGCAGCTTGAAGGTGTAGGTCAGCCCGTCATCGGAGATCGTCCAGCTTTCGGCGAGGCCCGGCACCAGCTTGGTGCCGCTGGCGTCCACCCGCACCAGCACGTCGAACACGTTCGAAAACACCCAATTATCGACATTCTGCGCCGACTTGATCGGGTCGAAGGTGGTGGAATCCTCGTTGCGGGCGATGGTGAGAACGCCGGCGGCGTGGGCATAGCTCGTCGACAGCGAAAGAAGCGCGGCAAAGGCCGCGAGGCGGGATTTGCGGAAGGCGGTTTTCACGGGTTTCTTCCTCTGGTGGTTAGCTGGCTAATTTCTCCACCGGCGGTGCCAGCAGGCGCCGCTCGGGATCGATGTCGGGAATGGCGGCGATGAGCGCGGCGGTGTAGGCCTCGCGCGGCCGCTCGAACACCTCGGCGCAGGGCCCCTCCTCGACGATGCGCCCGTGATGCATCACCACCACCCGCTCGCAGAGATGGCGCACGATGGCGAGGTCATGGGCGATGAACACCAGCGTCAGTTCCATGGTCTTCACCAGCCGCTGGAACAGCGCGACGATCTGCGCCTGGATGGTGACGTCGAGCGCGGCGACGCATTCATCGGCGACGATCAGCCGGGGATCGACCGCCAGCGCCCGGGCAATGCCGGCGCGCTGGCACTGGCCGCCGGAGAGCTGGCGCGGCCGGCGCCCGGCAAGCTCGGGGTCGAGTTCCACCAGCGCCAGCAACTCCACCACCCGCGCCGGAATCGCGGCCGACGGCACCTTGCCCTGCACGCGCAGCACCTCCGTCAGCGTCTGGCTGATGGTAAGGCGCGGGTTGAGCGAGTTGAACGGGTCCTGGAACACCATGGCGGCTTGGTGCCGGATCTTCGCCAGCGCCACCCGGGGCTGCCCCCGCAGGGTGACGCCATCGAAAGTGACATGCCCATCGGCGATCGGGGTGAGGCCGAGCATCGCCCGCGCCAGCGTCGACTTGCCCGAGCCGCTCTCGCCGACAATGCCGACCGTCTCGCCGGGCCGGATCTGCAGCGACACCCCCTTCACGGCACTAAAGCTGCGGCGCCGGCCGAACAGACCGCCGGGGAGCGGGTAGCGGATGTGAAGATCGTCGATCTCCACCAGCGGGCGCGCCGGCACGGCGGAGGGGGGCGGCAGGCTGGCCACTTTGGCCTCATCGGCCTGATCGTCCACCTCACTGCACTCATTGGTCACGGGCATTGAGGGGTGGCTGGCGATCAGCGCCCGCGTATAGGCATGGGCCGGCCGGGCGAGCAGCGCGCGCTTGTCGCCGACCTCGACCACCCGCCCCTGCCGCATCACGGCGATGCGGTCGCAGGTCTGCGCGACCACGCCGAGATCATGGGTGATCAGGATGATGGAAAGACCGCGCCTCTCGCGCAACTCCATGAGAAGACGCAGGATTTGTGCCTGGATGGTCACGTCGAGCGCGGTGGTGGGCTCGTCCGCGATCAGGATTTTCGGGTCGCAGGCCAGCGCCACCGCGATCATCGCGCGCTGGCGCATGCCGCCCGAGAATTCATGGGGATAGGCGGCGAACTGGCGCGGCGGATCGGTGAATCCCACCTGCCCCATCAGCGCGATCGCCTCCGCCTTCGCCGCCGCCCGGTCCAGCCGGCGGTGAAAGCGCAACCCCTCAACAATCTGATCGCCGACCCGCATCAACGGGTCGAGATGGCTGCTAGGGTTCTGAAATATCATGCCTATTTCGGCACCGCGCACCTGCTGCATCTGCGCTTCGCTGAGCGCCAGCAGGTCGCGCCCGCCCATCCTCACCTCGCCCTGGGTGACGGAGATGGCGCGCGAGGGCAGCAATTGCACCAGCGAGCGGCACAGCAGGCTCTTGCCCGACCCGCTCTCGCCGACAAGGCCGAGAATCTCGCCGGGCGCAAGATCCAGCGAGACCCGATCAAGCAGGGTGCGCGGGCCCTGGTCGCCCCGCACCACCACGGAAAGATCGCGGATCGACAGCAGCGGGGCGCTCATTCATGCACCCCCATCGCTTCGCCGAGCGCGTCGCCGATCATCGAAAAACCGAAGGCCAGCAAAACGATAGACAGGCCGGGGAACAGGGTGATCCACCAGGCCTGGGAGAGAAATGCCTGGCCTTCCGCCACCATGATGCCCCACTCCGCCGTGGGCGGCTGGACGCCGAGGCCGAGATAGGAGATCGCCGCCCCCGAGAGCAGCACCAGCACCGCGTCCGACATGCAGAACACCAGCGAGCCCGCCACCGAATTGGGAAGCAGGTGCCGGAACAGCACGCGCGGGCGCGAAAAGCCAAGGCTCACCGCCGCCACGGCGTAATCGGCGTTCTTCAGGACGAGGATCTGCGCCCGGATCAGCCGCGCATAGGATACCCAGCCGACCAGCGCCATGGCGATATAGAAGCTGGAGAGCCCCGGCCCGAGAATGGCGATGATGGAGAGCATCAGCACCAGGAAGGGGAAGGCGAGGATGATGTCGATCAGCCGCATCAGCACCGCATCGATGAGGCCGCCGAAAAAGCCGGCGATCGCGCCGATCACGGTGCCGATAACCAGCGGGAAAAACACGCCAATCACCGCCATCTGCAGGTCGACCCGGGCGCCGTAGATGATGCGCGAGAGGATGTCCCGGCCGAAATTGTCGGTGCCGAACGGGTGCGCCAGCGAGGGTGACTGGATGCGCGCCGCCCCGTCCTGGAAGATCGGGTCATAGGGAGCGATCAGCGGCGCGGCGAGAGCGGCAAGCACAAAGCCACCGACAATCACCAGCCCGGCGATGAGCGTGCGGTTCACGCGCTGGGTGGAGACGGGCGCGCTCACAGCTTCACCCTGGGATCGGCGGCGACGGTGGCGATGTCGGCGAGGAAGTTTACCAGCACGGTGGCGCAGGCGAACACCATGGCGATGCCCTGCACCACCATGTAATCGCGCGAGAAAATGGCGCGCACCAGCAATTGCCCCATGCCAGGCAGGGCGAAAATGCTCTCGATCACCACCGTGCCGCCGATCAGCCAGCCGATGTTCACCGCCAACAGGTTAATGGTGGGGGCGATGGAATTGGGCAGTACATGCCGCCAGAACACGATGGATTCGGGCATGCCGCGCGCCCGGGCGGCGGTGGCGACGTCCGATTTCAGCCAGTCGACCATGGCCGCGCGCAGCGAGCGCAGCAGCACGGTGGACAGCGACAGGGCGATGGTGAGCGCGGGTAGAACCAGATGCGCCAGCTTGTCGCCCAGCGTCTCGCCATAGCCGGAGACGGGGAAGATGGGAAATCTCACCGCCAGCAGCATGATCAGCATCAGCCCCAGCCAGAAGGGGGGAAAGCCGATGCCGAAAGTGGAGACGAAGCGGATCGCGTGGTCGACCGGCCGGCCCTGGTTGCGGGCGGCAATCGCCGCGAGCGGCACGGCGATGAGGATGGAAAGCAGCACGCTGCACAGGATGAGCGCGAAGGTCGGCTCGATGCGGGTGCCGATCAACCGCAGCACGTCGATGCGGTAGACGATCGACATGCCCATCTCGCCATTGGCGAGATTGCGCAGGAAATACAGATATTGCAGCCACAAAGGCTCATCGAGGCCGAACTGCGCGCGGATATTGGCGATGGCGGTCGGCGTGGCGCGCGCGCCCAGCAGCACCCGCGCCGGATCGCCGGGGATCATCCGCACCAAGATGAAGGTGATGAGGCTGACGCCGAACACGACCGGCACGAATTGCAGCGGCCGCATCAGGATAAAGGAATAGCGGTGCATCTCTATCGCGATACGCTGGCGAGGAAGTCGAGCAGAGGCGGGTAATAGCCGGCCGGGTTCTCGTAAAACGGCATATGGCTGGCATTGGCGACGACATTGATCCGCGCCTGCGGCAGAGCGTTCTTCATCCGCATGGCGCAGGCCGGGGTCAGCTCGTCGCGCTCGCCCACCACGATCAGGGTCGGCACGCTGATGCGCGGCAGGTCGGGAATGCGGTTCCAGTCCTTCAGATTGCCGGTATAGAGGAACTCATTCGGGCCCTGCATGGTGCCATAGGGGCCCATGTTCCAGTCGGCCAGCGAGCGCTGCACCGGCGCCGGCCATTCCGGCAGGCGGCAGACATGGCGGTAGTTCAAAAGGGTGATGGCCGCCTGGTATTCGGGATGATCGAAAGTGCCGGCGGCCTCATGCTTCTGCATCATCGCCACCGTTTCCGGCCCAAGCGCGGCGCGCAGCTTCTCCAGCTCGCTCACCAAGTGCGGCATGTCCGCCACCGTGTCGGCGAGGATCAGGCTTTTCAGCGCGTGGGGGTAGGCCAACGCATAGTCGATGGCGAGCCAGCCGCCCCAGCTATGGCCGAGCAGATGCACCTTGCCGAGTCCGAGTGCGGTGCGCACCGTCTCGGTCTCCTCGACATAGCGTTCGATGGTCCACAGTGACGGATCCGTCGGCCGGTCGGCGGCGCCTGTGCCGAGCTGGTCGAAGGCCACAACACGGTAGCCCTGATCGATCAGGCAGGAATGCGCCTCGCGCAGATAGTCGCAGGCCAGCCCCGGCCCACCATTGAGCAGGAAAACGGTCTCCTCGCCGGTGCCGAAGGAATAAGCCACCACGCGGTGCTCCCCAAGGCTCACCTCATGCCGCTCATGCGGCTCAATCTCCCGCCACATCGTCCGGCCCGTCCCTGCTCAACAAAAAGGCATGCTCAATTCGTAGAGAAAACGGGAGTCCAAACCAGCTATCAGAAGTGATAGGTTTGGCCGCAGAAGCGGGGGACGCTCGGGCAATGGGTGCCGATATCGGAATGATCGAACAGCGGCTGGACGCGGCCACGACGCTGGGCGCGCAGGTCGATCTCTTGTTTGAAGCCATGCACGGCTTCGGCTTCGACGCGCTGATCTACGACTACACCCCGGCGCGCTTCGACCTCGATGGCGCCCAGATGATGCCGTCCGTGCTGGAGCTGCGCAATGTGGACGAATCCATGCGCGACTACTGGTTCGGCCAGGGTTATTTCCGCCTCGATCCGGTGCAGAAGGTGGCGCTCGGCACCACACGGCCCTTCGTCTGGAACTATGACGCACGGGCCGAGACCCTGATCCGGGCCTTCATGAACGAGGACAGCGCCCCGGTGGCCGATTTCCTCGCCGCGCGCGGCATGAGCGCCGGCGTCACCGTGCCGGTGCACATGCCCGGCGGCGACTACGCTACCATCACCGGCATACGCTGCGGCGATAGGGGTTTCGCCGAGCGCGAGGCCAAGCAGTGCCTGGGCGAATTCGGCCTGCTGGCGCACCTGTTCCAGCACGCCGCCCACGGCGCGCTACGGGAAGACCGCCGGCTCGACGGCATACCCCGCCTGACCGCCCGTGAGCGCGAATGCCTGCGCCATGCTGCGGAGGGACTATCCGCGAAGGAGATTTCGCGCGCGCTCGGCCGCTCCGTGCCCACCGTGGTGATGCATCTCAACGCCGCGATGCGCAAATTGCAGGCGAAGAACCGCACCCAGGCGGCGGTGCGGGCGGCGCGCCTGCGCCTGCTGGATTGACCCTGCGCCATCCCCTTCCCGCCTATCACTTCTGATAGCTGCCGCACCCTTCGCCGACTGCCTATTTTCCTCGCCATCGACACGGGCGGCAGGGAGATCAGGCATGAACGCAGTGGGCAGCGTGGAGGGGTTCCTGTCCTTCCGGGGATATCAGACCTGGTACCGCGTGACCGGGGCCCTCGACAGCCCGCGCCTGCCGCTGGTGGTGGCGCATGGCGGCCCCGGCTGCACCCATGACTATGTCGATTCCTTCAAGGATATCGCCGCGCTCGATGGCCGCGCCGTCATCCATTACGACCAGCTCGGCAATGGCAAGTCGACCCACCTGCCGGAGAAGGGGCCGGATTTCTGGACCGTCGACCTCTTTCTGGCCGAGCTTGACGCGCTGCTCGCCCATCTGGGCATCGCTCAGCGCTACGCCTTTCTCGGCCAGTCCTGGGGCGGCATGCTGGGCGCCGAGCACGCAGTGCGGCGGCCCGAAGGGTTGAAAGCGCTCGTCATCGCCAATTCCCCCGCCAACATGCACACTTGGGTCGCCGAAGCGAACCGCCTGCGCCGCGACTTGCCCGCCGAGGTGCAGTCGACGCTTCTCGTGCACGAGGCGGCCGGCACGCTGTCCCATCCGGACTACATCAAGGCCTCAATGGCGTTCTACGACCGCCATGTATGCCGGGTGACGCCCTGGCCGGAGGAGGTCGCCCGGACCTTCGCGGCGATGGACGCCGATAACACGGTCTATCGCCACATGAACGGACCAACCGAGTTCCACGTCATCGGCACGATGAAGGACTGGACCATCGAAGACCGGCTGCCGCAGATCGCCGCCCCGACGCTGCTGATATCAGGTGCGCATGACGAGGCCACGCCCGAAGTCGTGCGGCCCTATCGTGAGAAGGTGCCTGATATACGCTGGACGTTGTTTCCCGACTCCAGCCACATGCCGCATGTCGAGGAAAAGGAGGCCTGCCTGAAGGTGGTCTCCGACTTCCTCCGGCAGCATGATGCGAGCGAGCCGGCCAGCCCGGCACCGTGAGGGCCTAGCCTCCCCCGCGTGGGTTTTCGCCGCCACCCGATTCCTGCTCCGGAACCTGGGGTCGCTGCCGCCACTTGTCCCCGACCAAAGGGGACACGCACATGCTCGACATCGCGGCCAACCGCACCAGGGGACATGAATCGCTGCTCGGCGATCTGCGCCGCCTCGCCCGCCACACAGCAGCGCTGGACGAGGACGGCAGCTTCCCGACGCAGGACATTGCCCGCCTCGCCGCCATTGGCGCCCTCACCGCGCCCTTCGGCACGAGCGAGGCGGCCGGCATCGCCATCGGCGCGCCGGACGAACTGGCCGAAGTGCTGCGCCTCGTCGGCCATGGCGGCCTGCCGCTTGGGCGGCTTTACGAGGGACACGTCAATGCGGCGGCGCTGATTATCCGCTACGGCACGCGCGAACAAATTCGGCGTGCGCAAAGGCGCGCGACCGAGGGGGCGCTGTTCGGCGTGTGGAACACCGAGGGCGTAGAGGGGGTGCGGCTGGTGCGCGAGGGTGACGCGCTGCGCCTTGTCGGCAGCAAGACTTTCGCCTCCGGCGCCGGCCATGTCGCCTGCCCGCTGATTACCGCCCGTGACCCGGACGGCGCATGGCGGATGGTGCTGCCTCAACTGGACGACGCTGATCGCGCTGACCTCTCCGACTGGCGGGCTCACGGCATGCGCGCCTCGGCCACCGGCAGCTTCCGCTTCAGCGGGCTGGCCGTGGCGCCGGAGGATATTCTCGGCGGCGCGGGTGACTATCACCGGCAGCCGCATTTCTCCGCCGGTGCCTGGCGCTTCTGCGCCGTCCAGCTCGGTGGCATTGAGCGGCTGGTCGACGAGGCGAAGGACTTCCTGCACGCCAACGGCCGGCACGAGGACCCCCATCAGCTCGCGCGCATGGGCGAGGCGCTGATTGCCGCCGAGACGGCCCGGCTGTGGGTTGGGCAAGCCGCCCGTCTGGCCGAGGCGGCCGGGGTGGCCGACACGCCGGAAGCAGCGGAGCGTGCCGTCGCCTATGTGAACCTAGCGCGTTCGGCGGTAGAGCGCAGCGGGCTCGAGACGCTGGAGCGGGTGCAGCGTTCGGTCGGCCTCGCCGGCTTTCTGCGCACCCATCCGCTTGAGCGCCTATGCCGGGATCTTGCCACCTATCTGCGCCAGCCGGCGCCGGACCGCGCCTTGTGCGCCGGCGCTGCGCATGCTTTCCGCGACGAGGCAACGGGAGACCTCTGGCGATGAGCCTGACCCTCGGCGCGGCGTTGGAAGCGATGACCACCTTCCCGGAAATCGAGCCGGCGGATTTCGTCCGTCGTGGCTTCCTCGTCGTCGCGCCGCATCCCGACGATGAAAGCCTGGGCTGCGGCGGCCTCATCGCCGCCTGTCGCGCGGCCGGCCTTCCGGTCACCATCCTCATCGTCAGCGATGGCGCCGGCTCGCATCCAGGCTCGACCCTGTTTTCGGCCCCGATTCTCGCCAAGCTGCGCCAGCAGGAGGCGATCATGGCCGCGGCGGCGCTCGGCGTCGGGCCATCGCATGTGCATTTCGCCGGCCTGCCCGATCGCCATGTGCCGATGACAGGGCGCGAGGCGGAACAGGCCTGCGATCGCATCGCCACCCTCGCCGCCGCTGCGGACGTGGTCGCCGTCACCTGGCGGCACGACCCGCATGGCGACCACAAGGCCAGCTTCGCGCTGGCACGGGCGGCGGTGCGGCGCGTGCCCGGCGCGACACTTTGGGAATACCCGATCTGGGGACTCACCCTGCCGCCGCAAATGCCGATGCCGGGGGAGTCCCCGCGCGGCGTGAGGGTCCGTATCGCCGATCACCTGCCGGCGAAGCGGCGCGCCATCGCCGCCCATGCCTCGCAGACCACGGCGCTGATCGTCGACGATCCCAAGGGGTTCCGGCTCACGCCGGGCATGTTGGCGCGTTTCGACACGGACTGGGAAACCTTCATCGAGTGCCCGCTATGAATCCCTCCCTGCCCACCACCTATTTCGACACACTCTATGAACGCACGCCCGACCCATGGTCGTTCGAGACCAGTCTCTATGAGCAGGCGAAATATACGGCGACCCTGTCCGCCCTACCCCATCCGCGCTACGTGCGGGCGCTGGAGATCGGCTGTTCCATCGGCGTGCTGACCGAGCGGCTGGCTTCCCGTTGCGATGAGCTGATCGCGATGGAACCGGCGGCCGTCGCATTGGAACAGGCGCGCCAGCGCTGCCGCGGTCTCGCCCAGGTCGCTTTCCTGCAGGCCAGCGCACCTGCCGCGTGGCCCCCTGGAACGTTCGACCTCATCCTGTTGTCGGAGGTTATTTACTACCTTAGCCCACCTGACGTGTCGCGGCTCGCGGCGCGGGTGACGGGTGCGCTCCGCCCCGGCGCCCATGTCGAGCTGGTTCATTGGGTGCGGGAGACGGATTATCCGCTCTCAGGCGATGACGCTGCCGAGCTCTTCATCGCGGCGACCGCCGGCACCCTGGCGCCGATAACTCAGCAGCGCACCGAGGATTATCGCCTGGACTTGCTCGTCGCCGCGTGAGGCACGATTGAGCGTCCGCAGCAGTTCGCGAGCGGCGATGAGATGGAGTTCCATCTGCGAGGGCCGCAACGGACGCGGCGCGAGATGCGGGCTGCGTGCCTCCGCCCTCGCCCAGGCCTCGCCGAATCGCAGACGCGTCGGGCTCTCCAGCGTGCCGGCCGGCAAGGCCAGACGGTGCTCCCATGCCCGCGCGTCAAAACCTTCGGCGACGGCCCGCCGCAGGCGAAGCCGCAGCACCATGCGATGCAGGGCAAGGGGAAGCGCCTCCAGCTTGTCGTCGCCAGGCAGATCGTGGTTTTCGAGCCGCTGGCGCAGCGTGGCGGCGCAACCGCCACTCGCCCGCCCCTCCAGCCGCGCCGAGGTGGTGACGAGGATGTCGGGGTCGTGCCGGATCGGGATGTCATGGCGCGCCAACGCCTCTGCCAGCGCCCGGTCCTCGCCAACGTCGACCTCCGGCTGGCCACCAATCCGGCGATAGGCGGCAAGGCTCACGGCGAAGCTGGCGCCGGATGCGGTCCAGTGGTTCGGCCAGGGATCGTGCGGCAGCGGGTCGAGCCGCCCAGCCAGCGCCAGCAGCGCCGCCTCATAAGCGGCCTCAATCCGGCGGCGGCGCCGGAGCGCCGATGGCAGCGCCGCCGCTTCGACCGGATCGAGCTCGAAGCGTCCGGCGACGGCCCCGCACCCGGCCGAAAGCCCGGCGAGATTGCGCGCCAGCCAGTCCGGCGCCACCACCGTATCGGCATCCGTGGTCAGCAACGCCCCCTGAGTCCCGCCGCGCTCGACCCAGGTGCCGGCAAGGTCGAGCGCCAGCCCGCGTGCAAGGCCGGCATTGGCATGGGCGGGCGGAACATCGAGGCTGAGAACCCGATGCGGCAGGCCGGCAGCGGCAAGGAAGGTTCGCGCCCGGGGCACGGTATGGTCGCGGCAATTATTCGCCAGAACCAGCACCCCGAAGTCTTCGCAACCGCCCTTTGCCTGGCGCTGTCCGGCAAGCGCGGCGAGACAGCGCTCGATTCGCCCTTCTTCGTCGCGGGCAGGCACCGCGACCACCACGCGCGGCGCGAAGCGCGAGAAGCTGGCCTGCTGTTCGAGCAGGCGGGTGAGACCAAGACGGAGCGGGGAGATGGATGGCGACACGGAAGACCTCTGGAGCACAGCGCGAACGCTCATGCAGGCCTTCCGGTTCCGTTAGCGCCCCCTCCGGAGGGGGCCGGGCGCCGTGACGCTCAGGGGCGCTCGCCCCGGGCGAGGCGGCCATTGATGATGGCCAGCACCGGCAGCAGGTCGGCGACGCCATCGATCACATAATGCGCCCCAGCCGAGGCAAGCTTGCCCACTGCCTGCGCCCTCCGCGCTGCAAAGTCATGCGCCGAGAGGGCGTCAGTGTCGGCCCGAGACAGGCCGAAGACATTGCCGGTGACGGCAACGCCCACGGTCCAGGCGCCACAATTGAGCCCCTCGCTGATGCCGACCTCGGTATCGTCGATCTTGACCACCGCCCAAGGCGGGTAGACCTCAAGCTCGGTCAGCACCTTCCACATCAGGAAGGGCGTCGGGCGCCCGTCCGGAACGTCGCCAGTGCAGGCCATGGCGTCGGCGGTGAAGCCCTGCGCGGCGGCGACCGGGGTGATCCGCGCCATGATCTCGCGGGTATAGCCGGTGGTGCTGCCGATCTTCAGCCCCTTCGCACGCACCGCGGCCGCCGTCTCCGCCGCGCCGGGGATGAGATCGGCGTAGCTCGCCGCCACGGCGATGTTCTTCGGCACGAACACCGCGTAGACCGCGTCGATGTCCGCCTCGGTGGGGGCGTGGCCATGCACGCGCTGCCATTCGCCGGCGATGCGCGGCATGGCCAGCAGCGCCGCAACATGCGGGCGCTTGGCCATGCCCATCGGCACGCGCGCCTCGTCAATGCTAATCGCGACACTGAACTCGGCGAAGGCATCGACAAAGGCGCCCATCGGGGCGAGCGATCCGAAATCGACGACGGTGCCGGCCCAGTCGAAAACGACGGCCTTGAGGCGAGACAGTGACATAGCGTTCATCCGGTTGAAGGCATGCGCTCCGGCGCCCGACGACCCAGGCCGAACGCACGGCGCTAGGCTATCCCGCTGTTTCATGTCACGTGCAAGGGCCTGCCGGCCGGGCCACGGCCTGACGACCCTTTTCCCGCGCCACAACGCCCCGCCAGTGCCGGGAACCGATGCCCGCCACTGGCATGCGGGCAAAGCTAGCGTGGTTTGCGCAGTATGGGGCAGCCATATTCCGCCCCACCCCGGCCGCCCGCATCCCGTGAGCAGCGCATCGGGTTGTGCGCCGCCTTGGGGCAGCTGCTGACCATGCGAACCAGCTCGACCGGCGACTGCACGCCCATCTTGTGCAGCAGGTTGATGCGATGCCCCTCGACCGCCTTGACGCTGAGATTCAGCGCATGCGCCGCCACCTTGTTCGGCTGGCCGCGCAGCATGCATTGCAGCACCGATTGCTCGCGCTCGGTCAGCGTCGCCAGCTTGGCGCGAATGTCGTCGCAGATCAGCTCGCAGGCATAGTTCTGCGAATCCCAGCGTATCCAGTGCTGCACCAGCTGGAGGAGGACGGTATCGTTGACCGGCTTCTCCAGGAAATCGCGGGCGCCCGCATGCAGCGCCCGCACCGCCATCACCACATCGGCATGGCCGCTGATCATCAATACCGGCATGGTCCAGCCGATCCGCCCCACCTGTTCCAGCACCTCGATACCGTTGATGCCGGGCAAACGTACGTCGAGCAACAGGCAGGACGGCCGGCTGATATGGGAAAGCTCCAGAAAGGGCTGGGGATGCTGGAACATCTCGGTCTTCAGGCCTACCGACCGAAACAGCGCCGCAAGAGAAGCATTTAAACCGGGATCATCATCGACAATATAGACGGCCGGCTCACGCATCGTTCGCCTCATCTTCGCCGCGGCAAGGCAGGCGAATGGTGAAACGACTGCCTTCGCCCGGCTCCGCCGCCGCCTCGATGGTGCCGCCCAGTCGCTGGGCCAGCGTGCGGGCGATGGACAGGCCGAGCCCGGAGCCGTTCACCTTGGTGGTGATGAAGGGCTCGAAAATCCGCTCGCCAAGCTCTGCCGGCAGGCCGATTCCAGTGTCGCGCACATCGACCCGCACCTTTGACGCGCCCTCGCGCGTGGTGCGAATGTCGAGGTGGCGCCGGCCGAGCGGCTGCGGCCCCATGGCCTGGATGGCATTCGTCACCAGGTTGAGGAGAATCTGCTGGAGAATGATCTGGTCGCCCTGCACCGGCGGCAGCTCCGGTGCAAGATGCAGCCGGAAATCGATCGATTGCTCGCGCATCGCCGGCTCGGCAAAGCCAAGAACCACTTTCACCGCCGCGTTCAGGCAGGCATCGGTGGAGGGCTGCGGCGCGCCCTTGAGAAAGGAGCGCAGGCTCTTGACCACATCGCCGGCCCGGGCCGCCTCGGCGCCGATATTGATGAGCACCTCGTCCAGTTCGCCGGCCCGCACGGCCCGCCCGGTGAGCGAGCGGCGGGCAGCACCGGCGAAATTGACGATGGCGCCCAGGGGCTGATTGATCTCATGCGCGAGCGCCATGGCCATCTCGCCAAGCGCTGCCTGACGGTCAGCGCGCAGAAGTTCTTCCACCAGCACCTCGGTGGAGCGCTGGGTGGCCCGCCACGAGGTCTCGTCGAGGAAGGACAGCGCCCGCAACGCCCCCGCCCCTGCGCCCTCTATGGTGAAGCGTCGCACCCGCAGATCCTGCGGCGGCTGACCCGCGGCGGTCCGCACCAGATCGATGTCCTCGGCCTGCGCCGGCGCCTCCGAGAGCAGAGCCGCGATATCGCCGGGGGCGAAGTCGAGGCGGGCGAGGATCCCCTGCACGGGACGACCGATGAGCTGGGCGCGGGTCAGGCCGAAAAGCCTGGAAAAGGCGCTATTGGCCGAACGTATCGTACCGCGCCTGAAGCTGATCACGCCCTCGGGGAAATTAGCCAGCACCGCATCGACGGCCTCCCCTAAAGGCAGATTCCTGGTGCGCGCCCGGGAGACAGACTTCGGCGGGCGCACCACGTCTCCCGGGTCGACATCAAAGATTATTGACGATTTCATTTCAATTTTCCCAATAAACTCTCGCCCCCGAGACCGTTTATCGCTAGACGGTTGGGCTTTGAATATAGAAGAGCAGCTGTTTCGGTACAGCCGTATTCAGCATTATGCAAATGATTATTTCATTAAAGAGACATGATCACAATCATGTCTTTCGAGCGTTCGGCGCAACTCGTCGCATCGCAATGGCGAGCACCTGGGCTTTCGCGAGCCGACATCGCGCACCGGTTGAATGACCCACCGTCGCCCCCGGATGATACCACCTCTTGATGTAGTGGGAAGCGGTTCTTGAGCAGTCCAACCGACCGCCCCCCGAGGCGTCCCTCGGGTTTTCCCTAGCCCGGTGAGGGGCTACCCCCTGCTGGTACCATGCTCATCCGCCGCCAAAGCGGGTTTCCATGCCACCGAGGGGGGATCATGTGCCTTTCGCTCCGGGTGGGGTCCATCGCAGTGTTGCGTCGCTCGAAGGCTCCGTCGGAGGCTCTGTCGGAGCTCGTTCGGTGACATTCGGGAATTATCCAGCTTTCATTCTGAGGAGGTTCAAATGGCCGTAGAGAAGATCAACGCCTCGAGCAGCCTCGCCGAAGTCGTGGATCGTATCCTCGACAAGGGCGTGGTGGTCGATGCCTGGGTTCGCGTTTCGCTCGTTGGTATCGAGCTGCTGGCCGTCGAGGCCCGTGTGGTCGTCGCCGGCGTCGACACCTACCTGAAGTATGCCGAGGCCGTCGGGCTCACCGCGAGCGCCCAGGCCGCGTGAGGCCGTGCCCGACGGATCGCCTGATCCGCTCGGCTCGACCTCCCGGAACTGACCCTGCCGCAGGACATGACTCATTGCGTGCAGGGTCGAGAAGCCGGCACCGATCGGTCTGCGTGCAGACCGATCGGTGACTTCGGCACGTGGTCCGCCAGCCTGGATGGCTGCAGTGCCCTTACGGGCATCCAGCGGCGACGACAAGAACACCGTCAACTTGGGCAAGGAGCATCCGAGCATGTCTTTGGCCGGCCAGATTTCAAACACCGTCGCGACCCTTGCCTCCACGCGCGAGGCGCGCCACGGGGCGCTTGGTCGTATTCGCAAGGATACTGCCCGTCATCTCAGCGATGCGCAGGCTGCCCGGCGCCGGATGGCTTCGGAGCAGCAGCATCGCCTCGGCGAGGCATTGCGCACTATCAAGCTTGGAACCGCGATCCTCCTCGGCGAGGCGGATGAGCGGATCGATCGTTACCGCAAGGAGCGCGTCCAGCAGGCTGCACGCCTCAACCGCGCGCTCGCCGAGGGCTTCACGTCCCTGCGTGGCAACTCCCGCAAATGGCTCGGCACGCAATCGGCGCTGCGGAGCACGGAAGCCGCCAAGTCACTTCGTCAGCGTCAGCAGGACCGCAAGGACCTCGGCACGACGGTGCAGGAACTGACGGCGGAAAACCTCGCTTTCCTCGCGGCCCTGACCAAGGACCGGCTGCACGCCGCCAGCCTGTGGCACGGGCGCGCCACGTCGGTCGCCAAGACCCACGCCAGCGCGCCGGTTGCCAAGGCAGAGCCCGCCAAAGCGGAACCCGCCACGCCTGAGCCGGTCAAGGCAGCGGTCGTCGAGGAGCCGGTGAAGCCCGCTCCCGCCCCGGCAGAAGCCGCGCCGGCCGAGCCGGTCAAGGTGGAAGCCACCAAGGTCGAGACGGCCAAGCCCGAGCCCGCGAAGCCGGAAGCGCTCAAGGCCGACGTGCCCGACAGCGCGGCCGCCAAGCCGGCGACGTCCACGGGAGACAACAAGCCCGCCGGTTCCAAGCCGGCCGGCGACAAGGCGACGTCCGGAAAGTCCGCGTGACTTTCGACGGCGTGTCCATCGACCACGAGCGCCGGCGTCTTCGCGACGCCGGCGCTCGGCAGCTAGCGGCAACCGCGTGTTCGGGCAACGACGAGGAGTTTCGGCATGACCAGTGAGGCCGCATCAAAGGACCCGATTTCGGTTCTGTCCGGGTTTGGCGCCGGAATGGCGACGAGCGCGTCGAAGAACGGCGGACGTTCCACCCCGTCCGCGCTGACACCGCGTCCGCGCTCCGGCTTTGTCGAAACCGAGCAGGTCCGTGACCTGACCCGGCGCGGGCTCGGCTTCCTCAATGCAGGCTACCCCCTGCATTTCCGGGGCCCGGCGGGAACCGGCAAGACCACGCTGGCGCTGCATGTCGCGGCGCAGCTCGGACGACCGGTCATCATCATTACCGGCGACAATGAACTGGGCACGGCCGACCTCGTCGGCTCGCAGCGCGGCTATCACTATCGCAAGGTGGTGGACCAGTTCATCCACAACGTCACCAAGCTGGAAGAAACCGCCAACCAGCACTGGACCGATCATCGGCTGACCACGGCCTGCCGCGAAGGCTTCACCCTCGTCTATGACGAGTTCACCCGTTCGCGGCCGGAGACGCACAATGTGCTGCTCGGCGTGTTCGAGGAGAGGATGTTGTTCCTGCCGGCGCAGGCGCGCGAGGAATGCTACATCAAGGTCCATCCCGAATTCCGGGCGATCTTCACCAGCAACCCGCAGGAATATGCCGGCGTCCATGCCAGCCAGGACGCCCTCGCCGACCGGCTCGCCACCATCGATGTCGACTATCCCGACCGGGCGATGGAACTGGCCGTGGCGTCCGCCCGCACCGGCATGGCGGAAGCCAGCGCTGCACGGATCATCGATCTGGTAAGGGCCTTCCGCGCTTCCGGCGACTATCAGCAGACGCCCACCATGCGCGCCAGCCTGATGATCGCCCGCGTGGCGGCACTGGAAGGCCTCGACGTTTCGGTCGACGATCCGCGCTTCGTGCAGCTGTGCTCGGATGCGCTGGAATCGCGGATCTTCTCCGGCCAGCGCGCCGAGGCCGTCGCCCGCGAACAGCGTCGTGCGGCGCTTTACGCGCTCATCGAGACCTATTGCCCGTCGGTGGCCAAGCCGCGCGCGCGGCGCGCCGGCGGCGGGGCTCGCGCCGGCGTCGAGGGGGCGCTGCCATGAACGCCGAGAAGAAGTCAGCGCGCACGCGGGGGCTGCGGGACGTCGCCACGGTACAGACCCGGCTTACCCGCGCCACGCCTTCCAATCGCACGCAGGCGGTCAGCCGCTTCGCGCGGCTGGAGAACGAACGCACCCGCCTCTTGCGCGAGCTGGAGGCGTGGAGCGCCCGTCGGACCGAGGCGGAGCGGATGCTGGCCAAGGTCGACGAGGAACTCGCCACGATGCGGACGATGCTTCTCGATGCGCCCGCCTCCCCGCCGCGGGAGGCCCAGGCACCACGTCGGCGTCGGGAACGCGACGAACCCGCCGCCACGCCGACCGCTCATTCACACGCACTCATCGAGTACTAGAACCTCCAGTTCCGCGAAGGGGAGTGGCACCATGACCCGCAAGGACGACACCAAGGACAAGGACGACGGCCCGCGCAAGAAGGCGGGCGCCCGGCTGGACAGCGACCCGAAATCCGAGGCCATGGCCGATCTCGGCGCGGCGTTTCGCGGTCTTGGCGGGTTGGTCGAGATGCTCGGCTCGCTGGTCGAGAAGGCCGAGGACGTGCAGCGCGAGGGCGAGTTCAAGGTCAAGGGTCTCGGCGACCAGGCCCGTGGCGTCTACGGCTTCAGCCTGCGCACCGGCATTGGCGGCGTCCCGCAGGTCCGGCGTTTCGGCAACATCAATCCCACCGCCAAAGGCCCGGCGGTCGACGATGTCCGCGAGCCGCTGGTCGATGTGTTCGACGAAGATGACGAGGTGATCGTCACCGCCGAGATCCCCGGCGTGGCGGAAAGCGAGATTTCGCTTTCGCTGGAAGAGAACCGCCTCTCCCTCTCCACCACGGGCCGCCATCTCTACGCCAAGACGGTGACGCTGCCAGGCACGATCGATCCGGCCTCGCTGGAGCGCAGCCATCGCAACGGCATCCTTCAGGTAAAGCTGCGAAAGGTCTGACCCGATGACCTGCATGGCGGAGGGAGTCGGCGCGTTCAACGTCGGTGCGGCCCAGGTTCGGGTCGTGACCGACTGCGCGGTCGACATCTCGGCCATCGTGCAGGCGGAAGAGCGCGTGGTGCGCAAGCTGGTGGATCAGGGCGTGTGGCCGCACGAGACCGTGACGCTGTTCGTCCTCGACGATCTGGCGCCGCTGGTCGGCCAGCTGGCCCGTACCCACCGGCTGATGGCCGACGATCTCGTTCGTCTGCCCCAGCGTCCCATGGTCAATCTCTACGATCCCCGTCACGCCATGGAATGCTTCGTCTTCGTCAACCGCCACATCATGGTGGCGGAGGGCTTCTGGGGCGACGGCCTCGCCGCAGAGGCCCTTCTCGCCCATGAGCACGCGCACCCGCTGTCGGAAGCTCCGGCAACAGCGGCCGCGCGCGGCTTGCACGTGGAAGCGGACGGGCCGGCCGCCCTCGCCCCCCTCGCCGCCGAACTCGGGCGCACGCTCTCCACCGGCGCGGTGACGGAGCTGCTCGCCAATGCCTATTGCATCGCCACCGGCTTTGCCGACGCCCTGCACCACCTCGACCGCATCACCCTGGCGCGGGCGGTGAACAACTTGGCCCAGCGCGTCGAACTGGAGCGCCGCGCCGGCGCGGCGGTTGCGGCGGGCACGCTGCCCAACGAACAGCTGCGCCCCTTGCTGCGGCTTGCCGATGCGCAGATCAGCCTGCCCTTCGCGCTGGAGATCGTTCCGTTCGTCGAGGCGGGACGTTCTGCCGAGGCCGCCAAACTGGAGGCGCTGCTGGTCGATGGGCTGATGTCGCGGATGGCGGCCGAGGTGGCAGGCATCTACCGCGACCTGCGCGAGTGCTTCCTCCACCTGCGTCCAGAATGGGGCGCCGAGGCGATCGTCGCCTGGTGCTCGCGCATTCTCCGACGCCTCTCCGATTTCCTCTCCGCTGGCGGCGCGCCCATCAGCCTGCGCCTGGCCGGATCGCCGCCGCCCAACGCTGAAAGCCTGCCATGAGCGCCATCCTCTCCGCCCCCGGCACTGCCAACGCCGAGGCCACCGCAGCGGCCGAAGGTAAATATCTCTACGGCATCATCGAGGCACCGGCCCCCGCTACCTTCGACGTCCCGGCCATAGGTGGGCGGGGCGACGAGGTGCACACCCTCACGCTCGGCCGGCTGGCGGCGGTGGTGAGCAATTCGCCCCGCATCGACTACGACAACAGCCGCCGCAACATGCTCGCCCACACGAAGGTGCTGGAAGAGGTGATGGCGCGTCACACGCTGCTGCCGGTGTGTTTCGGCACGGTCGGGTCGGACGCCGAGATCATCGTAGAGAAGATCCTGCGCGAGCGCCGCGACGAACTCGCCGGCCTGCTGGGCCAGATGCACGGGCGGATGGAACTCGGGCTCAAGGCGTCGTGGCGGGAAGAGATCATTTTCGAGGAGGTGCTGGCGGAGAGCCCGGCCATCCGCAAGCTGCGCGATTCCCTGGTCGGCCGCTCGCCGGACAAGAGCCATTACGAGCGCATCCAGCTCGGCGAGCTGATCGGTCAGGCACTGCAGCGCAAGCGCCAGGACGACGAGGAGCGCATCCTGGAGCGGGTGCGCCCCTTCGTGCACAAGACACGCCTCAACAAGGTCATCGGCGACCGCATGGTGATCAACGCCGCGTTCCTCGTTGATGCGGCCGTCGAATCCCGGCTCGATGCCAGCATTCGCGCCATGGATGAAGCATGGGGCGGGCGGCTGACCTTCAAATATGTCGGCCCGGTACCGCCCTACAACTTCGTCACCATCACCATTCACTGGTAGGAGGAGGCACCATGGGCATGCTGACAGATGTCGTCTTCGCGCCAGCCGTGGGCCCCCTCAAAGGGGTGCTTTGGCTGGCCCGCATCATCGCCGAGCAGGCCGAGCGCACCCTCTATGATGAGGGCGTCATCCGCGCCGCTCTGCTGGACCTGGAGCAGAAGCTTGAGGCCGGCGACATCGACGAGGACGCCTATGAGACGCAGGAAACGGTTCTGCTGGAGCGCCTGAAAATCGCCCGCGAACGCATGCGCAGCGGCCTCTAGCGAATACCGGCGACCGAGCAGAGCCAAGGCTTCGCTCGGCACGCAGACAATCCTCTGCACAGGTGAAGGCCCGCGGTATGGCCGCGCGGAGCCAGGAGACTAGGCATGGCGACGACACTGGAACTGATCCGCAATGTGAAGACGCAGGTGCAGGAACTGACGGGTTTCTCTGCCGACAGCGTTTCCGAATTCAATGCCACCGACGGCGGGTGGGAGATGACGGTCAATCTGCTGGAGCTGAAGCGCATCCCGTCTTCGACCGACCTGCTGGCAGCCTATCGCATCACGCTCGACCCCGTCGGCAATGTCACCAGCTATCACCGCACGCGCCGCTATCTGCGCGACCAGGTGATGGAGGATGCGCCGTGAGCGCAGCGGTGGCCGCGGCGCGCATCATCTGTCCGGCCGGCGTCTTCGCGCCGCAGGAGGCCGAAATGCGCCGCCTTACCGACGCCCTCAACCATGCGTCCGGCGCCTCGGTGCGGGCGGCGCTGGCGAGCCAGCTGCAAAGCGTGGCCGAGGATCTTCTCGGCTGCGCCGACCAGCAGCTGGGCAACTTCAATTGCCGCCTGTGCCAGGAGGTTGCGCGCCTGCGGGTCAACGCGGCCGGGCTGATCCTGCGCGCGGCACGGCTGGCGTCCTGAAATACGCCATGCGCCGCTTTGGCGTGTGGAAGGGGAGTGGACCGAGATGAACGAACAGCGGATGGAGCATTCCCTTCAGGCCGTGGGGCTGGCGGACATTCTCGAGCGCGTGCTGGACAAGGGCATCGTGATCGCCGGCGACATCACCATTTCGCTGGTCGAGGTGGAACTGCTGAACATACGCCTGCGCCTCGTGGTGGCTTCAGTCGACCGTGCGATGTCGATGGGCATCAACTGGTGGCAGAGCGACCCTCATCTCAATTCCCATGCGCGGGAACTGGCGGACGAGAACAAGCTGCTGCGCGAGCGGCTGGACCGGCTGGAGGCGGCTGTCGTCCCGCCTGTGCTGCCGGCGGAAGCCGCGCTGGAACCGTCCCTCGCCGGGGAGGAGGCGCGTCATGGTGGATGAACCCGCCCCGGCCAGCTTCCGGGTCTGCGAAGCGCCCACGCGCGATGTCGGCCGCGGGCTGATCCGCCTCGATCCCGAGGACATGGCGCGGCTCGGCGTGGAGGTGGGCGACGTGGTGTCTATCATCGGCCGCCGCACCACGGTGGCGCGGGTGATGCCCGCCCATGCCGGGATGCGGCGCCAGAGCCTGGTGCAGATGGACGGGCTCGCCCGCGTCAATGCCGGCGCCAGCCTGGACGAGCAGGTGACGCTCCACCCGGCCACGGTGGCGCAGGCACGCGCCGTCACCTTGAGCCAGGTCGGCGCGCGAGCCCGCCCCCCGGATGCACGCACCCTGACGCGGCTGCTGGACGGCATCCCCATGCTGGCCGGCGACCGGGTCCGCACCTCGCTGGTGGGCGCCCAGACCCGCGAATTCACCGTCGACAGCTCCGATCCGCCGGGGCCGGTGATGATCGGCCCGGACACGCAGTTGCGGTGCCTCGATGGAACCGCCGAAGGCAATGCCGTCACCTATGAGGATGTGGGCGGGCTGTCCAAGGAGGTGCGCCGCATCCGCGAGATGATCGAGCTGCCGCTGAAGCACCCGGAAGTGTTCCAGCATCTGGGCATCGACCCGCCGAAGGGCGTGCTTCTGTGCGGGCCGCCCGGCACCGGCAAAACCTTGATCGCCCGTGCCGTGGCCCGCGAGGCCAATGTTCATTTCATCCACGTCAACGGCCCCGAGATCATCGACAAGATGTATGGGGCGAGCGAGGCCCAGCTGCGCCGCATGTTCGACGAGGCGGAGAAAAACGCCCCGTCCATTGTCTTCATCGATGAGCTCGATGCCATCGCCCCCAAGCGCGAGGAGATGAGCGGCGACCGCCAGGTCGAGCGTCGGGTGGTGGCTCAGCTTCTGGGGTTGATGGACGGTCTGCAGTCGCGTGGGCAGGTCATCGTCATCGCCGCTACCAACATTCCCAATGCCATCGACCCCGCCCTGCGGCGGCCGGGCCGGTTCGACCGCGAGATCATCGTCGGCGTGCCGGATGAGAACGGGCGCCGCGAAATTCTGGAGATCCACACGCGCGGCATGCCGCTCGCCGGCGATGTCGACCTGGGCCGGCTGGCCTTCCGCACGCCGGGCTTCGTCGGCGCGGACCTGGCGGCCCTCTGCCGCGAGGCGGCGATGAGCGCGCTGCGGCGGCTGATCCCTGACATTAACTTCGCCGATGGCCGGGTGTCGGACGAGAAGCTCGCCGCCCTTGTGGTGACGGCGGAAGATTTCGTCGCTGCCCAGGCCGGCACCCAGCCGAGCGCGCTGCGCGAGATCGTCACCCAAGCCTCCCATAAGCGATGGTCCGATGTCGGCGGGCTCGACGACATCAAGCAACTGCTGGTGGAGGCGGTGGAATGGCCGACCCGCCACGCCGCCCTCTATGCCGCAGCCGGCATCCAGCCGCCCAAGGGCATCCTGTTCTATGGTGGCCCGGGCACCGGCAAAACCTTGCTGGCCAAGGCCCTGGCCGGCGAGAGCGGCGCCAACTTCATCGCCGTGAAAGGCCCGCAGCTTCTGTCCATGTGGGCAGGCGAATCCGAGCGCGGCGTGCGCGAGGTATTCCGCAAGGCACGCCAGACTGCTCCCTGCATCATCTTCTTCGACGAGATCGACACCCTCACCCCCAATCGCGGCGGCACGGGCGGCGCCCTCACCGACCGGGTGGTGGCGCAACTGCTCACCGAGATCGACGGCATCGAGGATCTGCGCGGCGTCACCGTCCTGGCCGCCACCAACCGTCTCGACCAGATCGACGCCGCCTTGCTGCGCCCCGGCCGCTTCGACTTTCTGGTCGAGTTCCACGCGCCGGATCTGGCCGGCCGCCGCGCCATTCTCGACGTCCATGCCGGCCGGATGCCGCTGGCGCCGGAGGTCGATCTCGCCGCCTTGGCCGTGGCGACCGATGGCATGGTGGGCGCGGAAATCGAGGCGCTGTGCCGCCATGCCGGCGTCGCCGCCATCCGCGACGTGGTGATGCGCGACGTCCCGGTCGAGGGGGACACCGGCGCCGCCACTCTCCGGGTGACGCCGCGCGATTTCGCCGATGCCCTGATCGCCATGAAGAGGGAACGTGCTGCATGACCGACCTTCT
The DNA here is from genome assembly GCF_030813595.1 of Ancylobacter vacuolatus. Lineage (GTDB taxonomy): Bacteria > Pseudomonadota > Alphaproteobacteria > Rhizobiales > Xanthobacteraceae > Ancylobacter > Ancylobacter vacuolatus. The sequence goes on from NZ_JAUSUH010000001.1 coordinate 545,517, forward strand.
CGTCTTCGCCGTGGTGCCCGCCGCCAGGTTCGATCCCGCGATCCTTGCCGATGGGGAAGGACTGCCGCCGGGGCTGCGATCGATCGCCGCCGGATCTCTCGCCGCCGTCGTCGGCGCGGCGCCGGATGGGGGGCTCAAGGGGCGGGAGCGGAGCGCTCTGCTGCCCTGGCTGCTCGCCAGCCAGAAGGTGATGGAGCGGCTGCTGGCCAGCGCCCCGGTACTCCCCGTCGCCCTGGGCACGGTGGTGGAAGACGAGGGCCGCGTCCGCCACATGCTGGATGCCGGCGCCGCTGTTCTCGGCCAGGGCTTTCAAGCGGTCGGCGAGGGCATCGAGATGAATCTCTCGGTCCTATGGCACCTCGACACAGTGGTGGCGCGGCTGCTCCCCGGCGTCGCCCCGGAGTTGCGGCACGCCGCCGCCGGCGACGACGAGATTGAACGGCAGGCGCTCGGCGTCGTGCTTGCCGGCCTCGTCGCGGCCGAGCGGCGCCGGGTGCGGGCCCGGGTGGTCGAGGAGTTGCAGGCGGTAACGCGGGATTTCGCCATCAGCGAACCGACCGAGCCCGGCGGCGTCGCGAATCTGGCGCTGCTGATCGATCGCACGGCGGATGCGGCGCTGGAGGCGGCGCTGGAGGCGCTCGACGCTGAATTCGACGGCACCCTCACCTTTCGGCTTGTCGGTCCGTTGCCGCCCTACAGCTTCGCGTCGGTACAGGTCCATCTGGCGCCGGCGGCGAAAGTCTGTGGGGCACGCATCGCCCTTGGGGTGGAGCCGGGCGCCAGCGCCGAGACCGTCAAGGCGGCCTATCGCCGGGCGGCGCGCGAGACCCACCCCGATCTTGTCCCGGTGATCGGCGACGACGACGAGGTGGACGCCCCGGCGATGGCCGAAGAGACGGCCCGCTTCGTCACGCTTTCCGACGCCTATCGGGTGCTGGAAGGCGAGTACGCGCCGGTGTCGCTGCGCCGGCTGGACGCGCTCCTGACGGAGTGACGAGCGTCCGGCACTGCTGCGGCAAGGCGGTGCTGGCCGTGCCGATAGAAGAACCGCCGCAAGCGGTCGTGAGGGACACATGGTCCCGGGGAAAGGGTCTGCGCGGCGCGCAGGCGGGAGGTGAGCATGCTTTATGTCTATGCCATCACGGCCGACTGCGCGGCCGGAGCGAGTTCGCTCCTGCCGGAGGACGGCATCCTTCCCGGCGTGGCGGTGCAGCATTTCGCGGCGGGTCCGCTCGGCGCCGTGGCAAGTGCGGTGCCGGACAGCGTCTTCGGCAAGGAGGCGCTGCAGGCGCAGCTCAATGATGCCGACTGGACACGCGCCCGCATTCTCGACCATCAGCGCGTGGTCTCCTCCCTCCTGCCGGTGGCCACCGTGCTGCCGCTGAAATTCTGCTCCCTATTCGCCGGGGAAGCCTCCCTTGCCGACGCCCTCGCCACCCAGCGCGAGGTGCTGGAAGCCACGGTCGCCCGTTTGCGCGGCGCGCGGGAATGGGGGGTGAAACTGTTCTTCGAGTCCCCCACCCGGCCCGTCCGAACCGCCGAACCTGTCGGCGCCGGCTCTGGCCTGGCGTTCTTCCGTCGCAAGAAGGAGGAGCAGGAATTCCGCGCCGCCGCCGAGGCCGCCCTCGACAACTGCGTGGCGGCCAGTCATCGCCGCCTCGCCGCTCATGCACGCGCGGCGGTCGCCAACCCTCTGCAGCCGCCTGAACTGCACGGACATGCCGGGACGATGGGGCTGAACGGCGCCTATCTCGTTGCGGCGGAGACGGAGGCGGCATGGCGGGCGTGCCTGTTGGAACTTGAGACGGCCTATGCGGCTGTTGGTGCCCGCTATGTGCTGACCGGCCCCTGGGCCGCCTATAATTTCACCGGAGGCGGGCTTGTCTGAACTTCCCCCCATGCCGTCGCGCCATTCCGGCGAGATTGCCGTTGCCGATCTTCTCGACCGCGCCCTGCACAAGGGGCTCGTGGTTTGGGGCGAGGCGACGATCTCGGTAGCCGGCGTCGATCTCGTCTATCTCGGCCTCAAACTCCTTCTGACCTCGACTGACACCGTCAATCGGATGCGCGAGGCGGCCAACGCCGCGCCGGACGAGCGGCACCCTAACGCCGACTAGGGCTACGCCCATGCTGTACCTCTACGCCATCCTGGAATCACCGCTGCCACAGAAGCGGCTTCCGCCCGGCATTGGCGGGGCGTCGCCGCTCTTCGTGGAATCGCACGGGCTCGCCTGCGCCGTCAGCGAGGCGGCCGATGCCACGATTGCGCCCGAGCCGTCGCAAATCTGGCGCCATCAGGAGGTGGTTGCCGCGCTTATGGAGGGCCCGCCGGTGCTTCCGCTCCGGTTCGGAACCGTGGTGGAGGACAGCGCCGCCTGCCTGCGGCTGCTCGCACGCCACCATGCCGAACTGTGCGCCCAGCTCGACCGGGTGCGCCATTGCGTCGAGTTCGCGCTGCGGGTGGCGGGCCTGCCCGAACTGCCCGACCCGGACCCAAGCTCCAACCTCGCGGGACCCGGTCCCGGCACCTCGCATCTTCGCACTCTGGTCCGCCGCGAGCGCGGCTGGCCGGGCTCCAGCGCCGCATTCCCCCATGACACGCTCACCACCCATGCCGCCTCCCGGCTGCTCTGGGCCCGCTCGCCCTCGCAGCCGGATCTGCGGGCCTCCTTCCTTGTCCAGCGCCGCAGCGCCTCCGCCTTTCTCGACGATGTCGGCGCGCTCCAACGTCTGAGGCCCGATCTCGGCATCACTGTCACCGGCCCCTGGCCGCCCTATTCCTTCTCCGATCCCGACCTGACTGGAGGCCGCGAATGAACGCGCCGTGCACGGCCGAAACCCTCGAAAACGCGCTGCGTGGCCGTATCGACATCGATCCCGAAAAAGTCGAGCAGGGCCTCGTCAAGCTTGTGCTGATGCTGGTGGAAACGGTGCGACAGGTGGTGGAACGCCAGGCGATCCGCCGGGTGGAAGGCGGCACGCTGACCGAGGAAGAAACCGAGCGGCTCGGCCTCGCGCTGATGCGGCTGGAGGAGAAGATGGCCGAGCTACGTCTGCATTTCGGGTTCGAAGAGGGTGATCTCGACCTCAAGCTGCAGCTTCCGCTGGGCGAACTCTGAACCGCCCGGTCGGCGGAACAGCGCTCCCGTCACGACACATGGGCGGCGATCCACGATCGGAAGGGTGCCCGGCGCCCTCGCTCGACTGGCGGGGCGCGGACCGGCTTCTTGCGCGCACGCGGCATATAGGGTACCCCCCTATGTTATGTCGCATCTCTCAACACCCAATCCCGCCTTGCTCGCCCGTGTCCAGCGTATCGCCGGGCAGGTGGCGGCGATCGAGCGCGGCCTCGCCGGTGGCGCGGACTGCACGGCCCTGCTGCACCTCGTCGCCGCCACCAAGGGCGCCATCAGCGGCCTGATGGAGAAGATCGTCGAGGAGCACCTGCACTCCCATGTCGCCGATCCCGACCTCTCGCCCGACGCTCGGGCCGAGGGCGCGCGCGAACTGATGGACGCCATCCGCCGCTACTCCAAATAGGTCACGCACATGAACCCGTTGCCGGATACGCAGGCCTTCACCCACCCGCACGTGTTCCTCAGTGCCAGTCATGACGAGAGTTCGCGGCGCACCCTCCTCGTTGCGCTCCTGACCGCGGTCATGATGGTCGGCGAGATTGCCGCGGGCTTCTATACCGGCTCAATGGCGTTGCTGGCCGATGGCTTCCACATGGCCACCCATGCCGGCGCGCTGGGCATCGCCGCCCTCGCCTATGGCTATGCCCGCCGGCACGCCGGGGATGCCCGGTTCAGTTTCGGCACCGGCAAGGTGGGCGATCTCGCCGGCTTCGCCTCGGCGGCCATCCTCGGCATCGTTGCCGCCGTCATGGCCTTCGAATCGGTGTTGCGCCTGTATGAGCCTGTGGAAGTGGCGTTCGGCGATGCCACCTTGGTGGCCGTGCTCGGCCTCGGGGTCAATCTGGTCAGCGCCTTCCTGCTGGGGGGCGGTCATTCGCATGGGCATGGGCATTCCCATCACCACAAGGCCCACGCGCACACGCCGCATGATGATGACCACCCGCATCATGACCATCCACATCACGATCATCCGCACCATGGCGAAGCCCATCCGGGCGCGGCACGCGGCCAGGACAATAATCTGCGCGGCGCCTATCTGCATGTGCTGGCCGATGCACTCACCTCCGTGCTCGCCATCGTCGCTCTGCTTGCCGGGGGCGCGCTTGGCTGGGTGTGGCTCGACCCTGTCATGGGTATCGTCGGCGGCCTCGTCATCGCCCGCTGGGCCTGGAGCCTGATGCGCGACACCTCGGCCGTCCTGCTCGACCAGACCGACAGCCAGCTCGCTGGCGAGGTGACGGAAGTCGTCGAGGGGCCGGGCGATGTCCGCATCGCCGATCTTCATGTCTGGCGGATCGGGCCCGATTCGCATGCCGCCATCATCAGCGTGGTGGCCCCGCTCGGCCTGACCTGCGACGCCATCCGCGCGCGTCTGGCGCCGGTGCACGAACTGAAGCACGTCACGGTCGAGTGCCGGCACGCCGCGTGATGCGCAGCGCGGTCACAGCCTCGCGAAGGCGTGGCGTCCTAACGGTCTGGAAACCATGACGGCATTAATCGGGGGTGTCCGGCGGCCTGGGCGCCCCTCGCCGCGCGCCCGCCGTCGATCCGCCTTGTTGCGACGCTAGCCGAGCTGACATGAACCTGTTGCGCACCGCCTTGCTGTTCTGCCTCGCCATCGTCCTCGCCGGTTGCGCGTCGATGGATGGCGATGATCGCGGCTCGATCCCAATCCCGCAAAAGCTGATGCAGGAGATGGCGGCCAAGGGCATGAGCCCTGACGATCCGATCATGGTGCGGATCTACAAGCAGGAAAGCGAGCTGGAAGTGTGGAAGCGCACCAGCTCCGGGCGCTACGCCCTGCTCAAGACCTACCCGCTCTGCCGCTGGTCGGGAAAGCTCGGCCCCAAGACCCGTGAGGGCGACCGCCAGGCGCCGGAAGGCTTCTACACCATCTCGCGCGGCCAGCTGAACCCGCGTTCGCAATACTATCTCTCCTTCAATCTCGGCTATCCCAACGCGCTGGAACAGGCGCTCGGCTATAGCGGCAGCGCGCTGATGGTGCATGGCGCCTGCACCTCCGCCGGCTGCTATGCCATGACCAATGACGGCGTCGGGGAAGTCTATGCCCTGGCGCGCGAGGCGCTGGCGGCCGGCCAGCCCGGCTTCCAGGTGCAATCCCTGCCCTTCCGCATGACGCCGGCCAATATGGCCGAACACCGTGCCAACCCGAACATGCCCTATTGGCGCAACCTGAAGGAAGGCACCGACCTGTTCGCCGTCACCCGCGTGCCGCCGAATGTGTCGGCCTGTGGTGGCCGCTATCGATTCACATCAGGCACCCAGCCGGCGCAGCCGATGGCCGATCCGCTCGCCCCCTGCCCGCTGCCGGTGGCCGATGCCGCGCTGATGGCGGCGACGAACAAGCAGATGCAGGACGAGCAGAGCATCGCCGTTCTGGCGGCCGCACGTCCGCCGGCCAACGCCACCTATATCGATGGCGGCATGCATCCGAGCTTCCGCGACATTCTGCGCCGCTCCGGCCCGCAGAAGCTGGCGGCCATGACCTCGGGCGGTAAGATCCCGGTCAGCGAGCCCAATGCCGCCCTCGCCGATCCCTACAAGGGCGCGGCATCGGACGTGGAAGAGGGCGATACCGCCAACTAGCCCGGTCGCTAGGTCTTCCCCCTGCCGCCGCTTTGCGGCAGATAGGCGTCTCATCCCTTGGTATGAGGCGACGATGCACGAGGCGACATGGCGACCCGAATGACCCCGAACGAGATGCTGGCCACCGCCCGCGATCTCAAGCGCCTGCCCTTCACGGAAGCCGACCTCGCCCTCATCCGCTCCGGCACACCGGCGGTGGCCCCGAAGCTGTCAGCGAAGTACGAGCCTTCGGAAGGCCTCTACTATCTCGCCGCCCCTTCGCTCCACATGGAGTTCGTGGTGGTGAAGTCGGAGCGGATGCGCCTGCCCTTCCTCACTTTGCCGCGCTACACCATCATGATGGGTTTCGAGCATGGCGATGTCTGGGAGAAGGGGCCGGTGGTTAACCGCCTGCGCGCCGTGCCCTTCATCTTCAAGCGGATGGCGGCAGCCGACAACTGGCTCGACGACGAATTCGGTCGCAAGAAATAATGCCGCGCGCCGCGCCTCCTGCTCAACCTGCCGGATCGGCTCGGCGCATAACACGTTGATATCGCTAACCGATCCGTGCCGGCGGCGGCCGGCCGCCGACGAGCAGAAGGTCACTCTCATCCTTCAGGCTCACGCCGGTGAGCTGCCGCGCCAGCGCCTCCTTCAGCAGCCAGGCGAGCTTGAAGGCGGCTAGCTCGTGCGAAAGCCCCTCGCCGCGCACATTGGAAATGCAGTTGCGCTCGGCATCCGAGCGCCCGGCGCGCGGGGCGAAGGTGAGGTAGAGGCCGAGGCTGTCCGGTGAGGACAGGCCCGGCCGCTCGCCGATCAGCACCACGCAGGCGCTGGCCCTCAGCGCTTCGCCCACTTCGTCCCCAAGCGCCACGCGCGCCTGGCTGGCGATGCACACCGGCCCGACGCTCCAGCCCGCCTCGGCGATCCGCGCCTTGAAGGCGGTGAGGAACGGCACCGCCTGCGCATGGATCGCAGTGGAGGACAGCCCGTCGGCAACGACGAGGGCGACATCCACCGGAGCCCCGGCCCGCGACGCCAGCAGCGCCCGGCTTTCCTCCGACAGCCGGCGCCCGAGATCGGGGCGGCGTAGATAGGCATCGCGCGCCGGGGCGGCGGAGGCCAGTTCGAGCGTCTCGAAGCCCAGCGCCGCGATATCGCCTGCCATGCGGGCCGACTCGAAGGGGAGATGCACCGCATCGCGCGCCTGCGCATGGGCGAGCGCGAAGCGCAGCACCTCCCGTGTCGGCATGCCCGTGCCCGCCCGCCCCAAGGCGATGCGCGCGGGCGTGACGCCGGCCAGCCGGCGCCAGCTATCCTCGATCACCGCAGGTTCGCTCACAGAATCGGCCGGGCGATCGCCGTCCGTCGCCGCGTCGCTCATGCCGCCAGCTCCGGCGAAGCGGCGAGCAGCGGGTGAATCCCGTGCTGCTTCCTCAAGCTGCCGTCCGGCTCAGTGATGCCCATGCGCTGCAGCCACGCCTCGAATTCCGGCGCCCGCTTCAGGCCGAGCACCTGACGCAGATAGAGCTGGTCGTGGAACGAGGTCGACTGGTAGTTCAGCATCACGTCGTCGGAGCCCGGAATGCCCATGATGTAGGTGACCCCCGCCGCGCCGAGCAGCGTCATCAGCGTGTCCATGTCGTCCTGGTCGGCCTCGGCATGGTTGGTGTAGCAGACGTCACAGCCGAGCGGCACGCCCATCAGCTTGCCGCAGAAATGGTCTTCCAGTCCGGCGCGGATGATCTGCTTGCCGTCATAGAGATATTCCGGCCCGATGAAGCCGACCACCGTGTTCACCAGAAGCGGCTTGAACGGCCGGCACACGGCGTAGGCGCGCGCCTCCAGCGTCTGCTGGTCGACACCGTAATGGGCGTTGGCGGAGAGCGCCGAGCCCTGCCCGGTCTCGAAATACATCACATTGTCGCCGAGCGTGCCGCGCTTAAGCGACAGCGCTGCCTCGCGCCCTTCTTTAAGCGTGGCGAGATCGATGCCGAAGGAGGCGTTCGCCTTCTGCGTGCCCGCCACCGACTGGAACACCAGATCGACCGGCACGCCGCGGTTGATCACCTCGGTCGAGGTGGTGACATGGGTGAGCACGCAGGCCTGGGTCGGAATCTCGAAACGCTGGATGATGCCGTCGATCAGCTTGAGCAGTTCGCTCAGCACCGGCACGCTGTCGGAGGCCGGGTTGATGCCGATCACCGCGTCGCCGCAGCCATAGAGCAGCCCGTCGAGGATCGAGGCGGTGACGCCCGCCGGGTCGTCTGTGGGGTGGTTGGGCTGGAGCCGCACCGCCATGGTGCCGGGCAGGCCGATCGTGTTGCGGAACCTTGTCACCACGCGGCATTTTTTGGCGACCGCGATCAGATCCTGGTTGCGCATCAGCTTGGACACCGCCGCCGCCATCTCCGGCGTCACGCCGGGGGCAATGGCGGCCAGAACCTCGCTGGTGGCGACACCGGAGAGCAGGAAGTCGCGGAAATCGCCGACCGTCATGTGCGAGAGCGTCCGGAAGGCCAGCGCGTCATGGCTGTCGATGATGAGGCGCGTGACCTCGTCTTCCTCATAGGGCACCAGCGCCTCGTTGAGAAAGGCTCTCAGTGGCACGTCGGCGAGGCACATGCGCGCCGCCACATTCTCCTCGGCCGTGGCGGCGGCGACGCCGGCCAGCATGTCACCGGAGCGCAACGGCGTCGCCTTCGCCATCAAATCCTTCAGGTCGGCGAAGGCGTAAGTCTGCGATCCGGCGACGGTGCGATAGGCCATATGAGCGGTCCCTGCGGCGCCCTGTGCTCAACGCAGCGCCATGGGAAAAATGTACCCTGCCGCCGCGCCCCGGCAAAGCGCAACTTCGGTCGGGTTGTTCGCGACGTCTGGCATGCCACGCTGGACGCGGCACGTGCCGGCCGCTACCACGCGCCACGGATTTTCGGAGGAAACGCCATGGCCACCTTCATTCTCATCCACGGCTCCTGGCACTGGGGCGGCTGCTTCCAGAAGGTGGCCAATCTTCTCGGTGCCGCCGGCCATGCCGTGATCGCCCCCGACCTCGCCAGCCATGGCTTCGACCCCACCCCCACCGCCGCCGTCACCGATATCGCGATCTACGCCGCCCCGGTGCGCGCGGCGCTGGAGGACATCGAGGGCAAGGCGATTCTCGTCGGCCATTCCGTCGGCGGGGCGACCTGCACATGGCTCGGCGAGGAAATGCCCGAGCGTATCGAGGCGCTGGTCTATCTCACCGGCTTCATGGCGCCGCACGGCAAGAGCGCCCGCGATTTCGTCATGACGCCGACCTATCTCAAGGACCCCGCCATCGTGGAGACGCAGGGCATGCTGCGGCTCGGCAAGGACGGGCTGGGCCTCGACCTCGCCCGCCGTGACCTCATCGCCCGCTCGCTCTATTCCGACTGCACCGAGCACGATATCGACCGCGCCTTGCCCAATCTCGTGCGCCTCACCCCGCACGCGCCCTTCGCCACCGTCTCGGCGATCACCCCGCACCGCTTCGGCACGCTGCGCCGGCACTATATCGAATGTCTCAGGGATCGCGGCCTGCCGCTCGCCGTGCAGCGGGAAATGCAGGCGGCCGTGCCCGGGGCAAAAGTGCATCAGCTCGACACCGGCCACTCGCCCTTTCTCAGCGCGCCGGAGGCGGTGGCAGAACTCTTATTGAACATCCGCTGAGCCCGCCGCGCCACACCTCGGCGGCATCCGGCAGGGGAAAGGCACGTGCCCCCTTTCCCCGTGGTGCCGGCACCCGCTAGCCTGACCGGACTTCCAGAAGCCACAAGGCTCCCAAAGAGGCACGAATGTCCGATCAGGAAAAGCTCGACAAGCTGCGGGCGAAATATGCCGGCGTCGGCGGCGGGGTCGTTTATGACGAAACCTTCAAGCGCGTCGCCGAGATGCAGTTCAAAGATGGCGAAAAGCGCGTCTGGCCCTGGGCCGGCGCCGCTACATTGCTTGACGCCCCCTATCGCCCGGACGTGCAGGAACAGGCCGATTTCGGCGGGCTCGACATGGCGCTTATCGGCGTGCCGATGGATCTCGGCGTCACCAACCGCGCCGGCGCCCGGCTCGGCCCGCGCGCCGTGCGCGCCATCGAACGCATCGGGCCCTATGAGCACGTGCTGAACATGGTGCCCGCCGCCGAGGCGAAGGTGGCGGATATCGGCGACGTGCCGTTCCGCTCGCGCTTCAGCCTCGATTCCTGCCATGAGGACATCGAGGCCTTCTACAAGAAGATCGTCGCGGCCGGCGTCATCCCGCTCTCGGTCGGCGGCGATCATTCGATCACTGGCTCCATCCTCAAGGCGGTGGGCGAGACGCGCCCGGTGGGAATGCTGCACATCGACGCCCATTGCGACACGTCTGGCACCTATGAGGGCGCCAAGTTCCACCATGGTGGCCCCTTCCGCACCGCAGTGCTGGACGGTGTGCTCGACCCCACTCGCACCATCCAGATCGGCATTCGCGGCGGGGCGGAATTCCTGTGGGAGTTCTCCTATGAGAGCGGCATGACCGTGATCCACGCCGAGGAGGTCACCGGCATGGGCGTGCCCGCCATCATCGCCAAGGCGAAACAGGTGCTCGGCGACGGCCCGGTCTATGTCTCCTTCGACGTCGACAGCCTCGACCCCGCCTTTGCCCCCGGCACCGGCACGCCTGAGATCGGCGGCCTCACCTCGCGCGAGGTGCTGGAACTGCTGCGCGGGCTGAACGGGCTCGATGTGATCGGCGGCGACGTGGTGGAAATCGCGCCGCAATATGACGCCACCTCCAACACCGCCCATGCGGCGGCGCAGGTTCTGTTCGAGATCTTCTGCATGGCGGTGACGGCGCACAAGGCACGGAAGGGTTCCTGATGCGGCTAGCCCTGTTGCAGACGGCCGGCGACCCGTCGAACGAACCCGCCGCCAATCTCGACCGCCTCGATACGGCCGCTGCCGAGGCGGCTGCGGGAGGCGCGGACCTCTTGCTGGCGCCGGAAATGTTCCTCACCGGCTACAATATCGGCCGGGAGGCGGCGCTGGCGAAGGCCGAGCCGGCGGAGGGGCCAAGCGCCCGCCGGGCCGGCGAGATCGCCCGCGCCCACGGCATCGGGCTCTGCTACGGCTATCCCGAATTGGGCGAAGGCGGCGCGATCTATAATTCCTGCCTGCTGATCGGCAAGGATGGCGCGCCGCTGCTGAACTTCCGCAAGACCCATCTATTCGGCGAACTCGACCGGGCGATGTTCGCGCCCGGCGAGGGCTCGGCGGAGGCAGTCTCCTTCGCCGGTTACAGGGTCGGCATGCTCATCTGCTACGACGTCGAGTTCCCGGAAGCCGTGCGGGCGCTGGCGCTGGCGGGGGCCGACCTTGTTCTGGTGCCGACCGCCAACATGAAGCCCTATGACGCCGTATCGCATGTCGTCGTGCCGGCGCGTGCCTTCGAGAACGAGCTTTTCGTCGCCTATGCCAATCGCTGCGGGGTTGAGGGCGCGCTCGACTATATGGGGCTGAGCTGCGTCGGCGATCCCCATGGCCTCAATCTGGCGATGGCCGGCGATAGTGAGGAACTTCTCTTCGCCGATCTCGACCCCGCGCAGCTGAAGGCGGCGCGGGCGATCAACACCCATGTCCCGGACCGACGCCCCGAGGTCTATCGCCGTCTGATTCCCTGAACACCCCGGACGGTTGGGCGCGGCATGGGCGGAACCCGATCCACCCGTGCCGCGTTCTGTTACCGCTCAGCCTTTCCGCACGTGGCGGTCAAGCCGAGGCAAACGGGGAAAACCATGAATCGAAATGTCCTGATCGTCGCCGTCATCGTGCTAGCGGGCGTGGCCGGCTTCTTCGCCTATCAAGCCTATGAGCGGGACCAGAACTCGCTGCAGATCGAAGTCGGGCCGGAGGGCGTGAAGGTCGATCCGCCGGGCTGACCGCGCACGGCACGGGGGCAGCCATTGCCACGAAACTGTGGCGCCCCCGGTGCTTTTCCGGACCCGATGCTCTAAAAGCGCCTCCGACATTAGACCGGCCGTGCCATGAGGGCGCGCAACCGGCTGCCGTTGCGGAGTGCCTTCATGTCGTTCACGTCAGCCGCCGGGCATGCCGGTGCCGTCGCCAATCCCCGCTCGCGCGTCATTTTGGCGAGCCTGATCGGCACCACCATCGAGTTCTATGACTTCTACGTCTACGCCACCGCGGCCGTGCTGGTGTTTCCGCATCTGTTCTTCCCGCCCGGCAATGACACGACGGCGCTGCTGGCCTCCTTCGCCATCTTCGGCGCCGCCATGGTGGCACGCCCGCTCGGCGCCATATTCTTCGGCCATCTCGGCGACAAGCGCGGGCGCAAGGTGACACTGGTCGGCGCCCTGCTCACCATGGGCATCGCCACCTTCCTCATCGGCCTGCTGCCGACCTTCCACCAGGTCGGCTGGTTCGCCCCGGCCCTCCTGGTGGTGATGCGCCTCGCGCAGGGTTTCGCGCTCGGCGGCGAATGGAGCGGCGCCGCGCTGGTCGCGACCGAGAACGCCCCGCCCGGCAAGCGCGCGGTCTACGGCACCTTCCCGCAGCTTGGCGCGCCGCTCGGCTTCATCCTCGCCAATGGCCTGTTCCTCATCATTGCGGCCGCGCTGCCCTCGGACGACCCGACGCGCCCGTCGAATGCGTTCCTGGAATGGGGCTGGCGCATTCCCTTCCTGTTTTCCATCGTCATGGTGGCAGTCGGCCTGTGGGTGCGGCTGCACCTGGTGGAGAGCACGGCCTTCAAGAAGACGGTGACGGACGGCAAGGTGCACAAGCTGCCGCTGGCCTTGGTGTTCCGCACCCATTTCCGCCAGCTGGTGCTCGGCACGTTCTACATGCTGGCGACCTATGTGCTGTTCTACCTGATGACCACCTTCTCGCTCAGCTATGGCCGCGCCGGCACCGGTGCCGCCCTGCCCGGGCTTGGCTACGACTACACGACCTTCGTGCTGATGATGATCATCGGTGTCGTGTTCTTCGGCATCTTCACCCTGCTCTCGGGCCCCTGGGCGGAGCGCTGGGGCCGCCGCCGGACGCTGATCGCGGTGACGCTCGCCATCATCGTCTTCGGCCTGACCTGGGTGCCGATGCTCGCCGCCGGTCCGGTCGGGGTGATGGCCTGGCTCATTCTCGGCTTCAGCCTGATGGGCATGACCTTCGGCCCGATGGGCGCTCTGCTGCCGGAACTGTTCCCGGCCAATGTGCGCTACACCGGCTCGGGCATCGCCTATAACGTCTCGTCCATCCTCGGCGCGGCGGTCGCACCCTTCATCGCCATCGCGCTGTGGTCGTGGGGCGGGGGCAGCCCGTTCTGGGTCGGCATCTACCTCTCAGCGATGGCGGGCCTCACCCTCATCGCGCTGCTGCTCGGCAGCGAAACCCGCGACATCGACATCGAGGCGTAGCGAATGCGCCGGGCAGGTTACTCTCCTGCCCGGTAGCCGACCCCCGGCTCGGTGATGATCAGCGTGGGATTGGCCGGGTCAGTCTCCAGCTTGGCGCGGAGCTGGCCGACATAGACCCGCAGATACTGCGTGTCATGCTCATGTGCCGGGCCCCACACCGCGCGCAATATGTGGCGATGGGTCAGCACCTTGCCGGCATGGCGCGAGAGAAAGGCCACCAGTTCGAATTCCTTGGGCGTGAGCTTGATCTCCTCGCCCGCGCGCAGCACCCGATGGCGCGGAATGTCGATCTCCACCACTCCCAGCCGCAGCACCGGCGTCTCGCCCTTGTCCTGCATCCGGTGGCGCAGCGCGGCGCGCAGGCGCGCCATCAGCTCGCCCATGCCGAAGGGCTTGTTGATGAAATCGTCGGCGCCGAGGTCGAGTGCCTCGATCTTCTCCACCTCGCGGTCGCGGGCGGAGAGCACGAGGATGGGAACGGGCGTCCATTCGCGCAGGCGGCGGATCACCTCCTTGCCGTCCATGTCGGGCAGGCCGAGGTCGAGAATCACCACGTCCGGCTGGCGATTGGCCACCAGCGCGAGCGCCTGCGCGCCGGTGTCGGCCCGCAGCGCCTCATAACCATTGGCCGCCAGCGCCGGCGCCATGAAGCGGTGGATCGCCGGCTCGTCGTCCACAACAAGCACGGTGCCCGCGCTCATGCCTCATCCTCCGGCGTCGCGGCCTGCGGGGACAGCGGCAGCCGCAGCGCGATGCGGGCACCGTTGGTCTGGCCCGGCGCGGGGCTGCGCGCCGCGACCGATCCCCCATGGGCCTCGACGATACCACGGGTGATGGCAAGCCCGAGCCCAGAGCCGTCGCCGCCATCGCCCGCACCGCGCGGGGCGCGCACGAACTTCTCGAACACATGCGGCAGCGTCTCGGCCGGAATGCCCGGCCCGTCATCGGTGACCGCGATCACCATCTGACCGTCGATCACCGTGGCGGAGAGGCGGATGCGCGCGCCGGCACCGGCATAGCGCACGGCATTGGCGACGACATTGCCGAGTGCCTGGTCCATCAGGCTCGGATCGGCCTCGATCAGCGGCAGGCCGGGGGCGCTGGTGACGACGAAGCGCTGGCGCGCGCCGCGCTTCTTCACCGTGGCGACGGCCCGGTTCATCAGTTCCACCACGTCCACCCAGTCGCGCCGTATGTCGAGCGCGCCGGCCTCCAGCCGTGTCATCGAGAGCAGGTTGCGCACCATCAGGTCGAGGTTCTCGGCCTCCTCGCGCATCTGCACCAGCAGGTCGCGGCGCGCCGGCTCGGGAATGCCGGGTCCATAATCGAGCAGGCTGGTCGCCGCGCCGAGGATGGAGGCGAGCGGGGTGCGGAAATCATGGCTGATGGACGCCAGCAGGATGTTGCGCACCCGCTCGGTCTCGGCGGCGGTCCGCACCCGCGTCACCTCGGCCGAGAGCAGGGTGCGCAGCAGCGCCGCCGCCGTCTGCTCGGCCAGCGTGCCGAGAAGGCCCGCGCTCTCGGTATCGAGCGGCGCAATGCCGTCATGCTCGATGCCGACGACGCCGATGCGCGCGCCACGCTCACCCCCACCCAATGGCAGAAAAAGCCAGGGCGCGCGCGGCAGGGTGCCGGTGCCCGCGCCTGCCGCCTCGCCATGGTCGAAGGCCCAGCCGGCCGCCGTCATCGAGGCGGTGTCGAGCCGGTCTTCCGGTGGCCAGGCGGCCGTCAGCGCGAGCGCGCCCTCCTGCGCCAGCAGGAGGACGCTGGCCCGCCCGAGCGCGGCGTGCAGTTCCACCACGGCCGCCTCTGCCACCGAATTCCGGTCCGGCAGCGCCGCGAGCTTGCGGGTGAAATCATAGAGCCGCCGTGTCGCCCGCATGCGCTGCGCAGCGAGCCGCGCCTGCTCGCGGGCCCGGCCGGCAATGGTCGAGATGATCACCGCCACGATGAGGAACACCAGCAGCGCCAGCAATTCGTGGGGGCGGGCGATGGTGAAGGTTTCCACCGGGTCGATGAAGAAGAAATTATAGGCGAGGAAGGACAGCCCTGAGGCGAGGATAGCTGGCCACACGCCATGCAGCAGCGCCGGCAGCAGCACGGCGAGCAGATAGAGCATGGAGACATTGGGCAAAGCGACGAAGCGGGTCACCACCAGGCCGAGCAGCGTCGCCGCCGCCACGCCCAGCCCGGCGGTGACATAGCCGGCCAGTGGGCCGGCCGGCGCCAGCCGGGAGCGCCAGCCGGTACGCGCCTCCCCCGCCTCGGCGGTGACGACATGGATGGCGATGCCAGCGGAGCCGCGCACCAGCGCGTCCGACAGCGGCCGTCTCAGGGCACTGAGCGGCCAGCGGCGCCGGGCCTTGCCGATGATGATCTGGGTGACATTCTCGAACCGGGCGAAGCGCAGCACTTCGGCCGCCACATCCGCCGCCACCAGCGAACGCACCTCGGCGCCGAGGCTTTCGGCGAGACGCAGGCCGGCATCCAGCTTCTGCCGGTCGAGGCTCGCCATCACATGGCCGGGGCGCTCCACCGTCACCGCGAACCAGGCGGCGTCCATCAGGTCGGCGAGGCGTTTGGCCTCGCGCACCACCCTCTCTGCCGCCATATCCGGCCCGACACAGACCAGCAGCCGCTCGCCCGCCGCCCACGGCCCCTCGATCGCCGCGCCCTGCATGCGCTCGACCAGATCGCTGTCGACCTGCGCCGCCACCCGGCGCAGGGCGAGTTCGCGCAGGGCGGTCAGGTTGCTCGGCTTGAAGAAGCTCTGCACCGCACGGGTAGCGGTATCCTCGACATAGACCTTGCCGTCCGCCAGCCGCTTCAGCAGCTCGTCGGAAGGAAGGTCGACGAGGATGAGCTCGTTCGCCTTGCTCAGCGCCGCGTCCGGCACGGTCTCGCGCACCCGCACGCCGGTGATGCGCTGCACCACGTCGTTGAGGCTCTCGACATGCTGGATGTTCAGTGTCGTCCACACGTCGATGCCGGCGGCGAGCAGGTCCTGCACATCCTGCCAGCGCTTGGGATGGCGCGA
This sequence comes from Ancylobacter vacuolatus, assembly GCF_030813595.1. Taxonomy (GTDB): domain Bacteria; phylum Pseudomonadota; class Alphaproteobacteria; order Rhizobiales; family Xanthobacteraceae; genus Ancylobacter; species Ancylobacter vacuolatus. The sequence goes on from NZ_JAUSUH010000001.1 coordinate 561,700, forward strand.
GCCCTCGACGTTCGAGTGGGCATACTCGTCGACCAGCAGCAGCCCCGGCCGCCGGGCCAGCGCCGCTTCGAGATCGAATTCCGGCACCAGACGGCCGCGATAGGCCATGCCCTTGCGCGGCAGCATTTCCAGCCCGGCGGTCAGCGCCTCGGTCTCGGCGCGGCCATGGGTCTCGACAAGGCCGACCACGACATCGCGGCCGCCCGCTTGGGCGGCGCGGGCGGCGGAAAGCATCGCATAGGTCTTGCCGACCCCCGGGGCAGCGCCGAGAAAGATGCGCAGCTTGCCGCGCGCCTCACGTTCAGCGGCGGCAAGCAGGGCGTCCGGATCCGCGCGAGGGGCTCCCTCACCGCTCATTCTCATCTCCGTCTCACGAGCGCGGCGCATCCTTGGCGAGCGCGTCGAGCGCCAGGTTCAGCGCCAGCACATTGACGCGCGGCTCGCCGAACACGCCGAGTTGCGGGCGCTCTATGTGCGCCTCGACGAGGGCGCGCACAACGCCCGCGTCGAGCGCCCGCGCGCCGGCGACGCGCGACACCTGCGCCAGCGCGTTGGCGGGAGAGACGTGCGGGTCGAGCCCGCTGCCGGAGGTGGTCACCGCGTCGACGGGAACCGGGCCGGCGAGGCCGGCCGCACGCAGCGCCGCGGCATCGGCCTTCAGCCGCTCCGCCAGCTTGGCGCTGGTGGGCGCGAGATTGCTGCCCGACGAAGCGGCGGCGTCATACCCATTGCCCGCCACCGAGGGGCGCGGGTGGAAATAGCCGGCACCGGCGGTGGTCTGGCCGATCAGCGCCGAGCCGACGACCACGCCGTCGCGGGTAATCAGCGAGCCATTGGCCTCTCGCGGAAACAGCGCCTGCGCGGCCTGGGTCAGCGCCAGCGGATAGGCGATGCCGGTGAGCAGGGTGAAGGCGATGAGCAGTGTCACCGCCGGGCGGAGATAGGTGAGCATGTGGTTATCCTCAAAGTTCTGTCCGGTTCCGTCCGGGCGACGTCATCCTGAGGTGCCCGGCCATCGGCCGGGCCTCGAAGGATGCTCGTCCGGTTCGCTTGGATGACCATCCTTCGAGGCTCGCTTTGCGAGCACCTCAGGATGACGGCGCGCCACGAGTGGATGTTCACGCCAGGCCGATCGCCACCAAAGCCAGGTCGATCAGCTTGATGCCGATGAAGGGCAGCGCGAGCCCGCCCAACCCATAGATGGCGAGGTTGCGCGCCAGCACCGCCCCGGCCTCGCCCGGCCGGTAGGCCACGCCGCGCAGGGCGAGCGGGATCAGCGCGATGATGATCAGCGCGTTGAAGATCACCGCCGAGAGAATGGCGCTCTGCGGCGACGCCAGCCCCATCACGTTCAGCACGCCGAGTTCGGGAATGGCGGCGATGAACAGCGCCGGGATGATGGCGAAGTACTTCGCCACATCATTGGCGATGGAGAAGGTGGTGAGCGCCCCGCGCGTCATCAGCAGCTGCTTGCCGATGCCGACGATCTCGATCAGCTTGGTCGGGTCGCTGTCGAGGTCCACCATGTTGCCGGCCTCGCGCGCCGCCTGCGTGCCGGACTGCATGGCGACGCCGACATCGGCCTGCGCCAGAGCCGGCGCGTCATTGGTGCCGTCGCCGCACATGGCGACCAGCCGCCCCTGGCGCTGCTCGGTGCGGATATAGGCCAGCTTGTCCTGCGGGGTGGCCTCGGCGATGAAATCATCGACGCCGGCCTCGGAGGCGATGGCGGCGGCGGTCACGGGGTTGTCGCCCGTCACCATCACCGTGCGGATGCCCATGCGGCGCAGTTCCGCGAAACGCTCCTTGATGTCCGGCTTCACCACATCCTTGAGGTGGATGACGCCGAGCAGCCGGCCATTCTCGGCCAGCCCCAGCGGCGTACCGCCGGAGCGGGCGATCCGCTCCACAGCGGCATCGAAGGCGGCGATGCCGGTGGAGGCGTGCGGGTCGACCCCATGCACGAAGCGCTTGATTGCGTCGACCGCGCCCTTGCGGATGCGCCGGTCGGCAACGTCAACGCCCGAGAGCCGGCTCGCCGCCGAGAACGCCACGAAGCTCGCCCCGTCGAGCGCCGCCGCCTCCGGCGTGATGCCGTAGACCTCGCGCGCCAGTGCCAGGATAGAGCGTCCTTCCGCCGTCTCATCGGCTAGGCTGGCCTGCACCGCGATCAGCGCCGCCTCGTGCGGATTGATGCCGGGAACCGGGATGATCTCCGACGCCATGCGGTTGCCGAAGGTGATGGTGCCGGTCTTGTCGAGCAGCAGCGTGTCGACATCGCCCGCCGCCTCCACCGCCCGGCCGGACATGGCGAGCACATTGTGGCGGATCAGCCGGTCCATGCCGGCAATGCCGATGGCGGAGAGCAGGCCACCAATCGTGGTCGGGATCAGCGTCACCAATAGCGCCACCAGCACCGGCACCGGCACGTCGGCGCCGGCATAGCGCCCAAGCCCCGCCAGCGAAACCACGGCGATGAGGAAGATCAGCGTCATGCCGACCAGCAGCACGGAGAGCGCCAGTTCGTTCGGCGTCTTCTGCCGCTCGGCGCCTTCCACCAGCGCGATCATCCGGTCGAGGAAGGAGGAGCCGGGCGCGGCGGTGATCCGCACCACCAGCCAGTCGGAGATGACCGTGGTGCCGCCGGTAACGGCCGAACGATCGCCGCCGGATTCGCGGATCACAGGCGCACTCTCGCCCGTTATCGCGGCCTCGTTGACCGAGGCGATGCCCTCGACGATCTCACCATCACCGGGGATGAGGTCACCGGCTGCGACCAGCACATGGTCGCCGACCTTGAGGTCGAGTGCCGACACCGTCTCGCTGGCACGACGGTCCGCCGGATCGCGCAGGCGATGCGCCACCGTATCGGTGCGCGCCTTGCGCAAGGAGTCGGCCTGGGCGCGTCCCCTGCCCTCTGCCAGAGCTTCAGCGAAGGTGGCGAACAGCACGGTGAACCAGAGCCACGCCATGATCTGGCCGGTGAAGGCCAGCGGGTTGCCGGCGACAAGATCACGGACGAACAGCACGGTGACGAGGGCGGCGACGACCTCGGTGACGAAGATCACCGGGTTGCGCATCAGCGCCGCCGGGTTGAGCTTGACGAGGGCATCGCGCGCCGCCCGCCCGATCAGCTCGGGCGAGGCGAAGGCGGAGGTCGCCTTGGTTTGGGTGGACATGGGAGTCTCTCCGAAGCGGCGGGATCAGAAGGTCTTGCTCAAAAGGTCTTGCCGGCCAGCATCTGCACCTGCTCGGCGATTGGGCCGAGGGCGAGAGCGGGGAAGAACTGCAAGCCGCCGAGAATGAGGATGATGCCGACCATCAGCCCGACGAAGAGCGGACCATGGGTCGGGAAGGTGCCGGTGGAGGCGGCAAGCCGCGTCTTGGCGGCGAGCGAGCCGGCGATCGCCATCATCGGCACGATATAGGCGAAGCGCCCGCACAGCATGGCGAGGCCGAGCGTGGTGTTCCACCAGGGCGAGTTCGCCGAGAGGCCGCCAAAGGCCGAACCATTATTCCCGGCCGCCGAGGAATAGGCATAGAGGATTTCCGACAGGCCATGCGGGCCGGCATTGCCGAGGCCGGACAGCGCCGCCGGCAGCACCGCCGCAACGCCCGAGAAGCCGAGAATGGCCGCCGGCAGGATGAGAATGGCGAGCATGGCCATCTTCACCTCCTTCGCCTCGATCTTCTTGCCGAGATATTCCGGCGTGCGCCCGACCATCAGGCCGGCGACGAACACCGCGAGGATCGCCATGACCAGCAGGCCATAAAGCCCCGAGCCGACACCGCCCGGCAGAATCTCGCCGAGCTGGATCAGGAACAGCGGCACCATGCCGCCGAGCGGGGTGAAGGAGCCGTGCATGGCGTTCACGCCGCCATCGGACAGGCCGGTTGTGACTGAAGCGAACAGCGCCGAGGCGGAAAGACCGAAGCGAACCTCCTTGCCCTCCATATTGCCGCCGGTGGGATCGATGCCGGCCGCGACCAGCGAAGGGGTGCCGGCCGCTTCCGCCCAATAGGTGATGGCGATGCCGGCGATAAGGATGATGCCGATGGCGGCCACCAGCGCCCGCGCCTGGCGCCGGTCGCCTATCAGCCGGCCGAAGGCGAAGACCAGCGCGGCGGAGATGACCAGCATCTGCCAGATCTCCAGCGCATTGGAGAGCGGGCTGGGATTTTCGAACGGGTGCGCGGCATTGACGTTGAAGAAGCCGCCGCCATTGGTGCCGAGCTGCTTGATCGCCATCTGCGAGGCCACGGGCCCGGTGGCTATCGTCTGCTGGGCACCGTCCAGCGTGGTCGCCACCACGGTGGCGTCGAGCGTCTGCGGCACACCCATGCCCACCTGCACCAGCGCCGTGAGCACCGCCAGCGGCAGCAGCACATAGAGCACCGAGCGGGTCATATCGACGAAGAAATTGCCCACGCCCGGCGCGTTGGAGCGAGCAAAAGCCCGCACCAGCGCCACCGCCAAAGCGAGCCCGGTGGCGGCGGAGAGAAAGTTCTGCACGGTGAGCCCAGCCATCTGGCTGAACAGGCTCATCGTGGTTTCGCCGCCATAGGCCTGCCAATTGGTGTTGGTGACGAAGCTGACCGCCGTGTTGAAGGCAAGGTCGGGGGCGAGGCCGGCAAAGCCGAGCGGGTTGAACGGCAGCACCCCCTGCAGCCGCAGCAACGCATAAAGCAGCACCACGCCGGCCGCATTGAAAGCGAGCATGGCGAGGGTGTAGCCGAGCGCGCTCTGCTCACGGGCCGGGTCGACCCCGGCGAGGCGGTACAGCACCCGCTCGAACGGTCCGAGCAGGGCGGACAGCAGCGTGCGCTCGCCGGCATAGATGCGCGCCATATGGGCGCCGAGCGGCACGGCGGCGACGAGCACGAGCGCGAGAATGATGGCTATCTGAAGCCAGCCTTGGACGGTCATGGCATGTGGACTTTCGCGAAGAGGGAAGAGCCGGTCAGAACCTCTCGGGCCGCAGCAGGGCGGTCACGAGGTAGACGGCAAGAGCGAGGGCGACGGTGCCGCCGAGCAGAAGATCGAACATGGCCTCACCCCAGTGATGCGAAGCGGGCATAGGCCGCCATCAGCAGGAAGAAGCCGATGGCGAGGGCGAGATAGACGAGATCGAGCATGGGTCCAGCTCCCGGTTAGGCTGGCAATTCATCTAGGCCGGGCGGGATAAGCGTTCGATCCGAATTGCCGGGTCGCCCCGTAAAGACCGCATAAAGACGGGTAGCCGGGTGGCTCTCCCCTCCCGTGGCGCCCGCGGTTCCGCGCTTGCGCAGACGCGCTCCACGTGCAACTGATACAATATATCATTTGCTCGTGGAGCGTACCTATGTCCGATACCCGTCTTCCGGTCACGGTGCTTTCCGGCTTTCTCGGCGCCGGCAAGACCACCCTGCTCAACCATGTGCTGGCGAACCGCGAAGGGCTGCGCGTCGCGGTCATCGTCAACGACATGTCGGAGGTGAACATCGACGCCGAGCTGGTGCGGGCGGGCGACGCCAATCTCTCGCACACGCAGGAAAAGCTGGTCGAAATGACCAATGGCTGCATCTGCTGCACCCTGCGCGACGATCTGCTCGCCGAAGTGAAGCGCCTCGCGGGTGAAGGCCGCTTCGATTATCTCCTCATCGAATCCACCGGGATCGCCGAGCCGCTTCCCGTCGCCGCCACCTTCGAGTTCCGCGACGAGGATGGCTTTTCGCTGTCGGACGTCGCCCGGCTCGACACCATGGTCACGGTGGTCGACGCGGCCAACCTCTTGAAGGATTTCGGCTCGCGCGACTTCCTGCGCGACCGCGGCGAAGTGGCGGGCGAGGAGGACAGCCGCACGCTGGTGGACCTGCTCACCGACCAGATCGAGTTCGCCGACGTCATCGTGCTCAACAAGGTCTCCGACGTCGCCCCGGCGCGCCGCAAGGAGGTGCGGGCCGTGGTCAAGGCGCTGAACCCGGATGCGCTCATCATCGAGAGCGACCAGGCCAATGTGCCGATGAAGGACATTCTCGGCACCGGCCGCTTCGATTTCGAGCAGGCGCATGAGCACCCGACCTGGTTCAAGGAACTGAACGGTTTCAAGGACCATGTGCCGGAAACCGAAGAATACGGCATTTCCAGCTTCGTCTACCGTGCCCGCCGGCCGTTCCACCCGGAGAAGTTCAACGCCTTCCTCGCCCGCACCTGGCCGGGGCTGGTCCGCGCCAAGGGGCTGTTCTGGCTGGCGACGCGGCCGCGCCGGGTGGGCGAGATGTCGCTGGCCGGCGCCATCTGCCGCACCGGCTCGATCGGCCAGTGGTGGGCGGCGATCCCCACCGAGCACTGGCCGACGCAGCCCGATTGGCGGAGCTGGCTGCGCCAGCACTGGACGCCCGGCTATGGCGACCGCCGGCAGGAGCTGGTCTTCATCGGCGTGAACCTGGACGAGGCCGCGATCCGCGCCGCGCTCGACGCCTGCCTCGTCGGCCCGCTCAAGCCCACTTTGTTCGACCCCGAGCCGCTGAAATACCTGCCGGACCCGTTCCCGGACTGGGAGCGCGTGCCGGCCTGAGGCGGGAGCGGTGGCGCCGCCCCAGTCCGACAGAGGGCGTTATGCCGGGCGAACGATAATCATCCGAAACGGAGCGAAAAGCCGCCGTTCATTGCCGGATCGGATCTGGTTGTCTCCACTGATTTTCCCCGGAGGTTTAAGGAGACCGCTCCAAACGAAATCGGGTCGCAGGCGATGGCACTCCCTCAATATCGCGTATCTCAATGGGCGGCTCTTTGCAGCCTCCTCATCGTCACCAGCACGCTCGTCACGTTCATCGTTGCCGCTATGGGCTTCAATGCGGCGCGTATCGGCAGTCCCACCTATGACAGAATAATCGCCGGCAAAGACATCATCGCCGACATATTGCCGCCGCCGCTCTACGTCGTCGAGGCCAACCTCGAAGCGCTGATCGCCCTGAGCAAGCCCCACACCGCCGCCGCCCGTGCGGCGCGCTTTGCCCAGCTGAATCGGGATTTTGATGCCCGCATAACCTATTGGGACGGTCAGGTGCTGCCGCCCGAACTGAGCAGCGCCATCGACAAGATCGACGCGACGGCGGCTCCGTTCTGGAAGATCGGCGCGACGGAGCTGTTCCCGGCGCTCGTCGCGGGGGACACCGCACGTGCGGCGCAGGCGGCAGAGCGGATGGGCGACGCCTATACTGTCCATCGCCTCGCGGTCGATGCCACTGTTCTCATGGCCGAGGGCTTCGCCGCCGCCAATCAGGCGGATGCGGAGACAACCATCCGCGAGACGATTCAGGCAAGCAGTGCCGCCGGCCTGGCAACGCTCGCGCTGGTCCTGTTTTCCCTGTTCGCCGTCATCTTCCGGCTCACCCGACCGCTGGCGGAACTTGCCGGCGCGCTGGCGGCCTTGGCATCGGGCAACCGCGCCGTCGCGATACAGGGGCTCGCCCGCAAGGACGAACTGGGCGAACTCGCCCGCGGCCTCGACGAGTTCCGCCACACCCTCGAGGAGGGCGACAGAATGCGGAACGCCCAGGCCGACGCGGCCAGGCGCAGCGCCGCGCAGCTTACCGCCGAGCGTCACGCCCTGGCGGAGGCGTTCGAAGAATGCATGGGTGCTCTCGCCGAGGGCTTCGTCGCCTCCTCGAAAGAGGTTCACGGCGCAGCACAGCAACTGTCGCAGGCGGCCGAGGGAGCGGCCCGACAGGCGCAGATCGTGGCGAACGCCGCCGATGAATCGACCGGCAGCGTACGATCGATCGCCGCAGCCACAGAGCAAATATCCTGCTCGGTCAACGAGATACTGGGCCGGACGGCCGAATCGTCGGGCATCTCCACTCAGGCTGCGCAGGAAGCTGAGGTCATGCGGGCCAACATCCAGGGTCTCATGCAATCGGCCGACGCCATCGGGCAGGTCATCCATCTCATCAGCGCCATCGCTTCGCAGACCAATCTGCTGGCGCTCAATGCCACCATTGAAGCGGCCCGTGCCGGCGACGCCGGACGCGGCTTCGCGATCGTGGCGACCGAAGTGAAGCAGCTCGCAGCTCAGACCGCAGCGGCCACCGAAGAAATCGGCCAGAAGATCGGCGACATCCAGGCCGCAACCAGCCAGACCGTCGCCTCGGTCGAGACGATCGCGGCCACCGTCGAGAAAATCCGCGCGATTTCCGCTCTAGTGGGGTCGGCTGTTGAAGAACAGGGAGCGACCACGTCCAACATCGCGGTCAACACCCAACGGGCTGCACAACGAAGCGAGGACGTGAATACCGGCATTGGCGGCCTGGGAACCGCCGCGCGCACCGTCGGCGCAGCGTCCAGCCAGATGATCGGCCTCTCCGACGCGCTCTCGAGCCGGGCGAGCCGGCTGCGGGACGAGGTGGCGACGTTCGTGCTGAACCTGCGCGCAAGCTGACGGATGGGCGCGCTGGCGCCGGCCCGAGGCCCCTCCCCGGCGGCGGGCCACGCCGCCGGGCCTGCCGTCAATCCCAGGCCAGCGCGCCGCCATTCTGGTACTCGATCACGCGGGTCTCGAAGAAGTTCTTCTCCTTCTTGAGATCCATCGCCTCGCTCATCCAGGGGAACGGGTTCTCCACCTCGGCGAAGACCGGGGCGAGGCCGAGCTGGGCGCAGCGGCGATTGGCGATGAAGTGCATGTACTGCTCGCACAAGGCCGCGTTCAGCCCGAGGAACCCGCGCGGCATCGTGTCCCTTCCATAGGCGGCTTCCAGCTCGGCGGCGTCGGTGAGCATGGCGCGCACCTCGTCCTGAAAGGCGGGCGTCCACAGGTGCGGGTTTTCGGCCTTGATCTGGTTGATCACGTCGATGCCGAAGTTCAGGTGCAGGCTCTCATCGCGCAGGATGTACTGGTACTGCTCGGCAATTCCGACCATCTTGTTGCGCCGGCCGAGCGAGAGGATCTGGGCGAAGCCGGTGTAGAACCACATCCCCTCGAACACGACATAGAACGCCACGAGGTCACGCAGAAACTGCTGGTCGGCCTCCAGCGTGCCGGTGGCGAAGGCGGGGTCGTCGAGGCTCTGCGTGTGCTTCAGCGCCCACGCCGCCTTGTCGGTGATCGAGGGCACCTCGCGGTACATGTTGAACAACTCGCCCTCGTCGAGGCCGAGGCTTTCCACGATGTACTGGAAGGTGTGGGTGTGCACCGCCTCCTCGAAGGCCTGGCGCAGCAGATATTGCCGGCATTCGGGATTGGTGAGGTGGCGGTAGATCGCCAGCACGATGTTGTTGGCCACCAGCGATTCCGAGGCGGCGAAGAAGCCGAGATTGCGCTTGAGCATGCGCCGCTCGTCCTCGGTCAGCCCGTCGCGCGACTTCCACAGCGCGATGTCCGCCTGCATAGACACCTCGGTCGGCATCCAATGATTGTTGCAGCCGGCGAGGTACTTCTCCCACGCCCATTTGTATTTCAGCGGCAGAAGCTGGTTCACGTCGGCGCGGGCATTGATCATCCGCTTCTCATCCACCGTGACCCGGGCGGCGCCGCGTTCGATCGCGCCGAGTCCGGTGGCGTCGGCGGCCGATGGCGCAAGGTCGGGCGGCAGGGGCCGGGCGGCCGGCGGGGTATCGGACCAGTCGAGCATGGAAGTTCCTTGTGGGAAAAGTTGGCCGTCATGCCCGGGCTTGAAACGGGCATCCACGCGGCCTGGAGATGATTGCGAGCCGAAGGCGGGGATGGCCGGGTGAAGCCCGGCCATGACGTCGCACAGGGATGGTGCCGGCCTATTGGCAGGCTTCGCAGTCGGGATCGTTGATGGAGCAGGCCGGTCCGAAGGCGCTCTCGGGCACCGCAATCGGCGCCGCCGCCATTGCCGCCGACACGGCGTTGAGCTTGCCGTCCGTGCCCTTCAGCGTCGATTTCTCGACATGGCTGGCGGAGCGCGCCCGCAGATAATAGGTGGTCTTCAGGCCCCGCTTCCACGCCAGCCGGTAGGTCTCATCGAGCACGCGGCCGGAAGGGTTGGCGACGTAGATATTGAGCGACTGCGACTGGTCGATCCATTTCTGCCGCCGCGCCGCCGCCTCGATCAGCCAGGCGGGCGCGATCTCGAAAGCCGTGGCGTAGAGCGCCTTCAGTTCGACCGGGATGCGGTCGATCGGCCCGACGCTGCCATCGTAGTATTTGAGGTCCGACACCATCACCTCGTCCCACAGACCGCGCGCCTTCAGGTCGCGCACGAGGGCGGCGTTCACCACGGTGAAGTCGCCGGACATGTTCGATTTCACGAACAGGTTCTGATAGGCCGGCTCGATCGACTGCGACACGCCGCAAATGTTGGAAATCGTCGCCGTCGGCGCGATCGCCATGGTGTTGGAGTTGCGCAGGCCGGTGGTCTTCACCCGTTCGCGCAGCCCTTCCCAGTCGAGCGTCGCGGAGCGGTCGAGGTCCAGCCCGCCGCGCGCTTCCGCCAGCAATTCGATCGAGTCGATCGGCAGCACGCCCTTCGACCAGAGCGAGCCCTCGAAGGAAGGGTAGCGCCCACGCTCCTGAGCGAGGTCGCAGGAGGCTCGAAGCGCGTGGAAGCTCACCGCCTCCATGCTGGTATCGGCAAAGCGCACCGCCGCGTCCGAGCCATAGGGAATGCGCAGCGCCTGCAGCGCGTCCTGGAAGCCCATGATGCCAAGCCCCACCGGACGGTGGCGCAGATTGGAGCGGCGCGCCTCCGGAATGGTGTAGAAATTGATGTCGATGACATTGTCGAGCATCCGCATCGCCGTCGTCACCGTGCGCGCCAGCCGCGCCTGGTCGAGCCCGTCCGGCGTGACATGGGCGAGAAGGTTCACCGAGCCGAGATTGCACACCGCCACCTCGTCGGCGCTCGTGTTGAGCGTGATCTCGGTGCAGAGGTTGGACGAGTGCACCACGCCCACATGGCCCTGCGGCGAGCGGATGTTGCACGGGTCCTTGAAGGTGATCCAGGGATGGCCGGTCTCGAACAGCAGGGTCAGCATGCGCCGCCAGAGGTCGAGCGCCCGCACCTGCCGGAACACCTTCATCTCGCCGCGCGCCGCCTTCGCCTCATAGGCCTCATAGGCGCCCTTGAACGCCCGGCCGGTGAGGTCGTGCAGGTCCGGGGTCTCGTCTGGCGAGAACAGCGTCCACGGCCCGTCCGCCTCCACCCGCTGCAGAAACAGGTCCGGCACCCAATTGGCGGTGTTCATGTCATGGGTGCGGCGGCGGTCGTCGCCGGTGTTCTTTCGCAGGTCGAGGAATTCCTCGATGTCGATATGCCAGGTTTCCAGATAGGCGCAGACCGCGCCCTTGCGCTTGCCGCCCTGGTTCACCGCGATGGCGGTGTCGTTGGCCACCTTGAGGAAGGGCACCACCCCCTGGCTCTCGCCATTCGTGCCCTTGATATGGGCGCCGAGGCCGCGCACCCGCGTCCAGTCATTGCCGAGCCCGCCTGAGTATTTCGCCAGCAGGGCGTTGTCCTTGATCGCCTTGAAGATGCCATCGAGATCGTCCGGCACGGTGGTGAGAAAGCAGGAGGAGAGCTGCGGGCGCAGCGTGCCGGCATTGAACAGCGTCGGGGTCGAGGCCATGAAGTCGAAGGAGGACAGCAGACGGTAGAACTCGATCGCCCGCGCCTCGCGATCCACCTCGCGCAAGGCCAGCCCCATGGCGACGCGCATGAAGAAGGCCTGCGGCAGCTCGAAGCGGGTGCCGCGCGCGTGCAGGAAATAGCGATCATACAGCGTCTGCAGGCCGAGATAGTCGAATTGCAGGTCACGCGCGGGGAGCAGCGCCGCCGCGATGCGGTCGAGGTCGAAGCGGCCGAGTTCGGGGTCGATCAGTTCCTCGGCAATGCCGCGCTGGAGATAGGCGCGGAAATAGTCGGGGTAGCGCGCCGCCATCTCGCGCTGCGTCGCCTGCGCCGGCCGGCCGTCGAGAAAGCTCAGCGCCTCGCGGCGCAGCTTGTCGCCGAGTAGGCGGGCGGACACCTTGGCATAGTTGGGCTCGGTCTCGATCAGCGTGCGGGCGGCGAGAATCGGGGCCAGCGCCAGCTCGTCGACGCTGATGCCGTCATAAAGGTTGCGGCGGGTCTCGTTGAGGATGGCGGCGGCGGAGACATCGGCGAGCCCCTCCGTCGCCTCGGCCAGCACCGCCTCCAGCCGGGCGGCGTCAAGCGGCACCCGCGCCCCGTCGGCCGTGGTCATCGACAGCGCCGTTGTCAGCGCCGGAAGCGAGACGGAGGCCGCCTTTGCCGCCGCCCGCTCGCGCGCCCGCTCCTCGCGGTAGAGCACATAGGCGCGCGCGACCTTGTGGTGCTCGCCGCGCATCAGCGCCAGTTCCACCTGATCCTGCACGTCCTCGATGTGGAAGCTGCGCCCGGAATCGGCGCGGCGGGTAAGGCCGGCGACGATCTGGTCGGTCAACTCGGCAACGATGTCATGCACACGGCGCGAGGCAGCCGCGCCCGAGCCTTCCACGGCGAGGAAGGCCTTGGTCAGCGCCACGGCGATCTTCGAGGCATCAAACGGCGTCACCGCGCCGTTGCGGCGGATGAGCTGATAGCCCGGCGTGCTGGAAGGGGCCGCCGCTGGCGCGGCGGAAACCGGCACGTGGCCGGGCAGGTTCTCGGCGTCGAGAGAAAGAGACATCGGCTAACCCCAAGATCATTGGGGGCAAAGGCCGAGCGGACGCATCGGCGCGTCGGCGGCACGAGGCACCGGCGGACGCGCGAACGCACCACCGGGACACCCCGCCCAGGGACGATTATATTGCTACGGCAGGTCTCCTGGCTCACGGGTAAAGCGCCTCTCGTCCGGCCTTCCCGAAGCGCGCGGCCTCAGTGACACGGTTTGGACGACAGACTCGCCGCTGACAGTTGCGGGGGCAGCGCCGGCCTCGCCTAGCATGGCTCACCGGCTTCCCTCTTAGCCCTCTCGCCTTGCGACTCGAAGGACCGTAACGCCTACATATAGGCAGCCAGCCCCGCACGACGTCAAGATATGGACGCACATGTCCTCAGCAGCGTGGAGCCGCGCGGCCAATAGCGACGCGCGACCTCGCGCTCACACCGCCCCGCCGGCCAGCATCCCCTGCATGGAGCGGGCGATGTCGGCGGGTATGTAGGGCTTGGCGAAGAACAGGCTGCCGGGGGGAAGCTCGGCCTTGCCGGCGATCCGGTTGCCTGACGTGACGATGATATGCACCGGGGGCCAGCGCTCGCGCACCGCCGCCGAGAGCTTCAGCCCGTCCATGCTGCCGGGCATGTCGATATCGGTGAACACCAGCCGGATTTCCCGGACTGTTTCCAGAATTCTCAGCGCCTGGTCGGCACTGGCGGCCTCATGCACCTCGAAACCTTTTTCGGCGAGGTAGTCGGCGATGTCGAAGCGCAGGAGCGCCTCGTCCTCGACCACCAGCACTGCGATTGGCATACTCAAAAACCCCGGTGCCGGCGCATGATTCATCGCGGCAATGACAGGCAACGCGGCATGCGGGAGAACGATCCCGTGATTTTTTCCAAACCACCTTTTTGTGAGGCGGCGCCGTATGCGCCGGTAACCGCGCGGGAAATCACGCGCGCGGCTTGTCGGCCATGGCGTGATGGCGCTATGTAGGGCCTGAAGATGTCGCGTCCCGCCGGGCCGCACTTCCCATCGCTGCGTCTTGCTTCTGTGAGGCGCAGCCGTGTCGGTTCCAACGAGCCGCCCAACCAGCAGCTGCGCTGCATGTGATCGGACAAGAATTGCAGGTCCTCGTTCGCGACAACAATGTCGAACAAGCCATGAGGGTTTTGAAGAAGAAGATGCAGCGCGAAGGCATCTTCCGCGAGATGAAGGCGCGCCGCGCTTACGAGAAGCCGTCCGAGCGGCGCAATCGTGAAGACGCCGAGGCCATCCGCCGGACCAAGAAGGCCGCGCGCAAGCAGGCCATTCGCGACGGGCTCATCGCCGCACCGAAAAAGAAGCCGTTGATCGGCCGTGGCCTGCCCCGCCCCGGCGCCCCCAGCGCCCCGGCCGCCGAGTAAAAATAAATCTTGCGGGGGTTGTGAGAACACCACATCCTCTGTACGATAAGGCATCGATCTTGGACGTTGAACTTTGTTTTGCGCACATGTGCGCCGTAGCGAACTTCCTCTCAAATCGATGTCAACCTGATGCTCGCATGCGTGCGGGCACTCAAATCACTATGTCGACTGAAAGGATTTAGTCATGGCTACGGGTACTGTGAAGTGGTTTAACGGCCAGAAGGGCTTTGGTTTCATTCAGCCGGACAACGGCGGGCCGGACGTGTTCGTTCACATCTCCGCGGTCGAGCGCGCGGGCCTGATGGGCCTGAACGAAGGCCAGAAGGTGTCTTACGAGCTCGAGACCGATCGCCGCAGCGGCAAGAGCTCGGCCGGCAGCCTCAAGGCTGCGTGAGGACATTGCTTCCGGTCTTTGACCACGGATGTACTGGCAACGACCGTTGAGGCAGTAGTGGAAAGGCCGGGGAAACCCGGCCTTTTTTTGCGTTTACGAAGGGAAGTTCAACATGCCCAAAAAAGCGCAGGAGACACCCTTCAAGCCGAAGATGTCTCAATCTGAAAGCAAGGCCGATTCCGTTTCCCGGATCGCCATGTCGTTGATCGAGCACGAATCGGTGGCCCGCGAAGCCAAGATCACCCGCCTGCGGGAGGCGCGCCTGGCCAAGGAGGCCGCCGAGCGCAGCCTCGCCGCCACGGCGGCTCCCAAACCCACCCGCCGCACCGTCAAGCGTTAGTCTCCCGCGAAAGCTGCCATGCCTGCTGACCTGAACGACCCCATGACCCTGAAGCTCAAGACGCTGCGCAACCGGCTGCTGACCGAGCAACGCGATCTGATTTCCATCGCCGCCGAGATCAACGCCCTGCCCTCCGACAAGACGATCCAGAAGATCGCCAGCCTCGAAGTCGCTATCGGTGCCGTCGAATCGATGCTCGACGAGGAAGCCGGCGAGCGGACGGCGAAATAGCGACAGGCCGGTTCAGCCCGGCTTTGCCAGCAGACCCTGCGCCAGACAGCGAAACGCCTCGATCGCCTTGGGCAGCGCGCGTTCCGGGGAGGAACTCGCCGCCGTCCACAGCGCCGCGTTCAGCGCCGCGCCATTGATCAGCCAGGCCGCCGCCGCCGGGTCCACCGGCTTCAGCACGCCGTCGGCGATCAGCCCTTCCACCGTGCGACGGGTCGTCTCAAGGCAGGCGTTCTGGCTCGGCCATTGCGCGGGATCGCCGAGCACGGCCGGGCCGTCGAGCAGCACGATGCGCTGCACCTCCGGCTCCAGCGCCATCTCGATATAGGCCACTCCCTCGGCGAGCAGCCCTTCCCATGGCGTGGCGGCGCGGGCGGCGATGGCCTGTGCGCGGGCGGCCATTTCAGCGTCGATCTGCTGCACCACGGCGGCCAGAAGTCCGCGCTTGTCGCCGAAATTATGGTAGAGCGCCCCGCGCGTCAGCCCAGCCGCCGCCGTCAGATCGTCCATAGAGGCCTCGGCATAGCCCTTTTCGGCAAAGGCCCTGCGCGCCGCCGCAACCAGCCTGGCGCGGGTCTCTTCCATCTTTTCCGCCCGTCGTCCCACGGCCATGTCGCGCTCACCTTCCACACGGGCACGAGCGCCCATTGACATACGCGCCGTATGCGAACACTCTCACATACGAAACGTATATCAGATCATCCCGCCCTCGCAAAAGCCGGAGCGGCAGGTCGAAACGAAAGGACACGATGATGCGCGACGCCGTTTTCCCCGCCGGCAGGCACGCCCTCTATGAGGCCCATGGTTATTCCGCAGCTGTACGCTCGGGCGACCTCTTGTTCGTATCGGGACAGGTGGGCAGCCGCACGGATGGCAGTCGCGAGCCCGAATTCGCCCGCCAGGTGGAACAGGCCTTCGCCAACCTGCGGGCGACTCTCGCCGCCGCCGGCTGCAGCTTCGACGATGTCATCGACGTGACCACCTTCCACACCGATCCCGAAAATCAGTTCGACACCGTTCTGGCGGCAAAGGCGCAGGCCTTTCCCGCCGCGCCCTTTCCCGCCTGGACCGCCATCGGGGTGAACTGGCTTGCCGGCTTCGACTTCGAGATCAAGGTGATCGCGCGTTTGCCCGTCCCGGCAGCGTCGGCGGACTGACCGGCCGAGCTGCCCGGCCAACGCCTCAGCTGAAGATCGCCTGATAGGCGAAACGATTCCCGTCGCCGGCGATGGGGACGAGGAATATGTCCAGCTCGCCCAGCGCCTCATGGTGCAGGCGATGGGTGAGCTGGACCAGGCGATAGGGCCCCTCGCCCTCAAAGAGCAGCTGGAAGCCATCGCGCCCACCGGGCAGGTCGCCGGCGGGAGGACGGCGTACGGGCAGCCTCGCGGCCTCCCGCAGGACGATTCGCAAGGGCTCGGGCAGGCCGACCTCGACGGCGAAGCTCTCGCCGACGCGCGGCTCGAACTGCTCAAGCGACCATGCAGGCCTGTCCATGTGATTCCCTTTCCCAGCGTCATGCACTTCAAGGTTGGCTTCCTCTGGACGATACCACCTCGGCCGGTTAGGTGTAGAGGCAGTGGTGACAACTTGAGCGTGACCCATGCCCCTTTCAACCAGTTCAGAGGTCGTTCGGCGCCACCATCCGCTTGAAGCCGCCATTGGCGACACGCAGGTTCTGCTGGATGTCGAACAGGGCCTTTATTTCGGGCTGAACGCGGTCGCCAGCAGCATCTGGCAGCGGCTGGAGCGACCCATCCGGGTCGACGACCTCTGCCGCTCGCTCAAGGCCGACTATGCGGGCGACGAGGCGCGCATCCAGGCGGAGGTGCTCGCCTTTCTGGCGCAGCTTGAGACGCAAAACCTCATCGATATTCGCGCGTGAGTGCGGCGATGCCGATGACCGACGGCCTCCTCTGCGGCTGGCGCATCCGCTCCGAGATTGCGCTGCCGGAGCTTTTGTCATGGCAGGGCGACGACCGGCCGCCCGACCTCACCGTCTGCCTCGGCGAGGTGGACGAGCACCTGCCCGGGGGCCGGGAGATTAGCCCGTTCATTCACATCGACACCAACGGCGCCGGCCTGCTGCAGGTGCCGATGGTGGGGCGGTTCCTTGTGCGCCCGTCCGGCGACATCACCGTCGCGCCGCACCCCGAGGCGAGCGAGACCGAGATTCGGCTGTTTCTGCTCGGCTCGGTGCTCGGCCTGGTCTGCCATCAGCGCGCACTGCTGCCGCTGCATGCCTCCAGCGTCGTCATCGAGGGCGGCGCCGTCGCCTTCTGCGGCCATTCGGGCATGGGAAAGTCCACTTTGGCGCTGCGCTTCGCCCGGCGCGGCCATGCCGTCGTCTCCGATGATGTCTGTGTCCTCGACAGTGGCCCGCCCGCCCGGGTGCGGCCCTCCTTTCCGCGGCTGAAGCTCTGGCGCGATGCGATCGAGGATGCGGCGCTCTCTTCCGAAGGCCTGGAGCGCAACCGGCGCGGGCAGGAGAAATACCATTTTCTGGAGCCCGAGGCGGGCGTTCGCGATCCCCTCCCCCTGCGTGCGATCTTCCTTTTGCGCCGGCCCGAACGCGGCGAAGCGGAAGGCATTGAGCGGCTGTCGGCACCGCTCGACATCCTTGCCGCACTGGAGGCCGAAACGTTCCGGCCGCAGATCGGGCGGGCACTGGGGACCGAGAAGGCGCTGTTCCAGGCACGCACGCTCATCGCTAATTCGGTGCCCGTCTATCAGCTTCGGCGCCCGCCGGATGCGCCGCCCGAGCGCTGGCTCGACGCCATCGCGGCGATCGTGCGGGGATGAGCGGCCTCGCGCTCATCGCATCCTATCCCAAGTCCGGCAATACCTGGCTGCGGGCCTTCCTCGCGAGCCATCTGCGCGGCGGCCAGCCGATCGATCTCAATGGCGACCTCTCGCGCATCAAGAATTTGACCGGCCGTAGCCTGCAGGACAAGCATGCGGGCCTGGAGCACTCGGACCTGACGCCGGATGAGGTGGCTCTGCTTCGGCCCCTCACCAGCCGCCGGATCGCCCAGCTGCAGCCGGGCCTCTATAAGACCCACGACTCCAACCTCGTTCCGCTCGGCGCGCGCGAGCCGGCGATTCCCGCCGATGCCATAGACCGCCTCGTCTATATCGTCCGCGACCCGCGCGATGTGGCGATCTCGATGGCGCATCATTTCGGCTGGACGCCTGAGGACAGCGTCAACCAGATGGCCGATACGACCTTCCGCATGGGCCGCTCATCGACCCGGCTCAACATGAATGTCGAGCAGTGGGTCTCTTCCTGGAGCGCCCATGTCGAGAGCTGGCTCGACGCGGCCGATCTACACCTGCTGCCGCTGCGCTATGAGGACCTGCTGGCCGACCCGCTGGAGCGTTTCACCGAGTTGTGCCGGTTCCTTGATCTGGATGACACGCGGCACGCCATCAGCCGCAGCCTGGAGGCCAGCAGCTTCACCGCGCTCGCCGCCCAGGAGGCGCGCACGGGTTTCCGCGAGCGGTACCCGGCCTCAACCGCGCCCTTCTTCCGCAAGGGGGGCGCAGGCGGGTGGCGGGGGGAATTGCCGCCGGGGCTGGCCGAGCGCGTGGCCAGCGCGCATAACCGGGTCATGGCACGCCTCGCCTATCGCTGACGGCCCGCCGCCAGGACGCGGCGCCGGGCTACCCGTTTCCGCCCTCGACGCGGCGGATGAAGCGGCCGGCGGTGAGCGCACGGCTGAAGGCGCAGAGATAGTCACGGTTCGCCCGTTCACTCGTGTCGTCGATGCCCGGCCAGGCGTCGAGCAGTGCATCCATGCGGTTGAGATCGAGGCACTCGCTGGCGAAGGGGCTGTTGCGCAGCCGCGCCACTTCCGCCCGCAGGCCCGGGAGCGCTTCCTGGAAGCCGACCCGCCAGTCAGCCGCCTGCAGTCCCTTGCGCCGCTCATTCAGCACGACATCCGGCACAAGACCCCGCATCGCCCGGCGAATCAGCGAGCGCGGCACGCCACCCAGCGCGAACTGCTCCTCGGGAATGGCGAGGCACAGCTCGACGACGCGCCGGTCCATGGTGGGGTCGCGCAGTTCGAGCCCGAACAGACGGCGCGCCACCATGACCGGGAAGCCGCGATGGCTGGTTCGATCGAGTGCGGCCAGCCGCAACGCCCGGCTGTCGCCGCGGCCGATATTCACGAGGTTGCCGGCCACGGCATGGGCACGATCGGCTATGCCGGAGCGCTCGAGGAAATGCGGGTGAACGGCGGAGAAATCGAACAGGCCGGTTTCCCTCTTGCCTGCCGCCGCCCGCAGCCGCCGACGCAGCGACGCCGGCAGGACGCTGTCGGCGACCTGCCCGCCAATGCCGAGCCAGCTGCGCCCGCCCCGGCGCAGGTCCCGCATGGTCGCGACGGCGCCCAGCCAGTCGCCCTTGTTCAGCCGCGACGCCAGCAATTCGCTGCCGGAGTAGCTGATGGTCAGATTTCCCATCGGGGCCTGCAGCAGCACGTCCAGACGACGGCGCCGCGCCTCGCGGCCGATGGCGTGGACCCAGACCATGTTGGAGGCATTCAACACCGGCCATTCGGCCGCCATGTCGTGCATTTCCAGCGTATCGAGCAGCGGTTCGGCATCATTGTCGATTCGTACATGCTCGACATTCGGGTAGAGCGCCGCGACCGCGGCGGCATGCGGCCATTCATCGGTGAATCGGTTGCGGCGGGACGGCTGGGGATGGCGCGGCGCTGCGGTGAAGGCGGTGAGGCTGCGTCCCTGCGCGGCGAGTTCCCGCGCCGCCAGCGCGGTGACGCTCGCACTGTCCAGCCCGCCCGAAAGTTGTGTGCCGATACGCTCGCCGGGACGGATGCGGGCGCGCACCGCTTCCGCAAGCGTGTCGCGCAGCGCTTCCTCGTAATCCGAGTCACGCGGCAGGTGCAGCATTGGCAGATGCTCGGGCCGCCACCAACGATGCAGGGTGAAATCGCCCCTTGCCCAGCGCACGAAATGGCCAGGCGGCACCCGGTTTATGCCGCGAAAGAAGGTGCGCATCGGCTCGCGCGGCAGCATGCACAGCCAGGCCGCCATCTGGTCGGGATCGATGTCGCGCGACACGTCGGGGCAGGCGAAAAGCCCGCGTTGCTCGGTGGCGAACAGCAGGTGGCCGTGACCGGACCAGAAGAACAGGGGGCGATGGGCGCTGGGATCGACGCCGAGATAGAACGCGCGCTGGTCGCTGTCCCAGACGGCGCAGGCATAGTCGCCGATCAGGTGGTGGAAACAGTCGCTTCCCCATCTGGCATAAGCGGAGCCGGCAAGGGCACTATCGGTTCGCTCTCGGGTAGCGTCGAGACCGAGCGCCCCGCACAGCTCCCGGCGGTTATCCAGCCGCCCGTCAAAGGCCACGGCACAGCGGTTCGCGACCTCTATTCCCGCCGCCGTGGCGCTACCAAGCGCGATGGGCGGATCACTGTGCAAGAAGGCGCGGCGATCCCCACGGGTCAGGGCGGACAGACAGGCGCGAATCGGTTCTGGGGAATGCAGCCCCCCGCAGAACACGCTTCCGCTCCCTAGGATGAGAAGCCGTCGGTGTCGCCCTCGTTAGTGAACTGCGTCTCGGCGCTGCCGGCTGGCCTCACCGTAAGCTCAGGTGTCTCCCAAGCCATCGGTGCCTGCCGAATGCTGTCACCAGCCACGCCAAGGGACGGCTGGGGCAACCCGTCTTCATTCATTCACGCCTCCCAGAATTCCGACAATGCAACCATCGGTCGTTAGATATCGAACATGCCACGCGCCCCAACGTCAACCAGCCGGCGCCGAATTCCGAGCTCATTGCCGCCCGCCACGCAAGATTCTTGAAGGAATATACTACCGGTAATTGACACGAAGTAATGATGCTCGGTATGGTTGCACTCATAGCATGTCGCCCTCGCAGCTGGCTCGGGGGATCAGGGAGGCATCGGAATGAGTGATAGCTTCGTCGGTGAAATTCGTGCCTTTGCCCACGCCAAGATTCCGTCCGGATGGCTGGCCGCGAACGGCGCCCTTCTTCAGATCAACCAGAACCAGATGCTGTACGCCCTGATCGGCAACAGGTTCGGCGGCGACGGCGTGAAGGATTTCAAGCTGCCCGATTTGAGAGGAAGGGTGCCGATCGGATATGGTTTCAATTCGACGCTGGGCTTGAATTACGCCGTGGGAGCGACCGGCGGCGCGGAGACGGTGACCTTGACCGCCGCGACCTTGCCGAAACATTCGCACCCGTTTCGGGCCTGCACGATGATCGGCACCCAGATCAACAAGCCGGGCAGCCATCTGGCAGGTGTCGCTAAGGACAATGACAGCGGGAAGATCCGCTATCTCTACGCGCCCTGCCCCGCCATTCCCAAGGTCTCACTGCACGCTGACACGATTACGGCCACCGGTGACGGGCATCCGCACGAGAATATGCAGCCCTTCGCGGCGGTGACGTACTGCATCTGCTCCAGGGGCATCTGGCCGCAACGCGACTAAGGAGGCGGAAATGGAATGCTATGTCGGCGAGATCAGGTTATTTGCCGGAAAGAAGCCCCCCAGGGGGTGGGCGCTGTGCGACGGGAAATTGCTCCCGGTCATCGGCAATGAGGCTCTCTTCGTCCTCCTGGGCGCCACCTGGGGGGGCGATGGCCACACGAGTTTCGCCCTGCCCGACCTGCGCGGTCGACTGATGGTCGGCGCGGGCCAAGGTACGGGCCTCACCTCGCGCCTCCTGGGGGCCGTGGGCGGCGTGAAGGAAGTTACGCTGACCCATTCGCAGATCGCCGCCCACAAACATCTCGTGATGGCGACGGAGGCCGATGCCACCACGGAGAAACCCGATACGACGATGGTCTTTGCCACGGCCTCTTCCCCGGATGCGGCGTCAGACCGGGGCGGGCTGCCCTACATCCACGACAAAAGCGGCACCGAGACACGCACTCTGGAAAGCGACACCATCGGCCACCAGCACCAATACCTAGCGGGTCCCCACGATAACATGATGCCTGCGCTCTCGATCAATTACATCATCGCACTCAGTGGCATCTACCCCCAAGAGTAATAACGGAGACAGTCATGGATGCTTATATGGGCGAAATACGTGCCTTTGGCTTCGACTATCCGCCGGTCGACTGGGCTTTCTGCGACGGTCATGCCGTGGATGTCGCTCAGTTCCAGGCGCTGTTCTCTATTATTGATTTCACCTATGGGGGGAACGGCAGGACGACGTTCAACCTGCCGAACCTGAAAGGCCACGCCGCGATGGGGGCGAGCTATGACTATGCGTTGGCCAAAGCCACGGGGACGCCGACGGTCGCCCTCACCCACCCGCAGCTTCCCGCGCACCACCACGAAGCGTTGACCTATATTGGCAATCTGGCCGACGCCAAGCTGAGCGCGAGCCCGAAAGACAACTGCCTCGGCCGCTATGAGGTTGCAGGCGTCAACAAGTTAGCCAACCATTACCTGCCGGGCAGCACGGATACCGACACCACCCTGGCGGAGGCCAGCATCGGCATCGCTGGCGAGGGAGCCGCGCATCAGAACATGCAGCCTTATCTCGCCCTCAACTACTGCATCTGCCTGGTCGGCGAGTATCCGGCCCCCGAGTGACGCCATGGCCACCGGTCCAGACTATCTGCCAGGCAGCCTTCGCTGCCTCGGCCTCTCACTACGCTTTGAAACCCCCAAGGACGCCCCGTTCCTCGCGGCGCTGTTCGCCAGCGTGCGCAGGCCGGAATTCGAGGGCAATGGCTGGCCGGACGACGTCCGGCACGCCTTTCTGGCTGACCAGTTCCGCCTCCAGGTGGCGCACTATGCGCGCTACTATGCCGATGCGGCGTTCCTCATCGTCGAGCGGCAGGGCGTCCCGATCGGTCGGCTCTATCTCCATCGCGGCCCGCGCGAGCATCGCATCGTCGATATCAGCCTGCTGCCAGAGACCCGCAACCAGGGCATTGGCGGCGCGCTGCTCGATATGGCCTGCACTGAGGCCAGCCGCCTCGGGCGCCTTGCCTCCATCCATGTGGAGAAGAACAATCCCGCCCAGCGGCTCTATCGGCGCAAAGGTTTCGTGCCGGCGGGCGAGAGCGGGCCGTACTGGCTGATGATCCGCGCGCCAGACCAGGAGACGGCGGCCGAAGCGCATGCCGAAGCCGGCGCCTGAGCCGGCTTTCCCGGCAGGTTCTGGAAGGTTGCCCGCGCCTGCTCTATAGGGGGGCGCCTGTGCACTTTCCCTAAAGGCACCTCGCGCGGAACCTCTTGATGATCGACCTGTTCGCCCTGTTCTCCGGCTTCGCCATATTGTGCTTGTCGGCCCTAATCGCCTTCACGCTGCGCCGGCTGCTGCCGGCGGTGCTTATTATCACCGCCCTCGCGGTGCTGGCGGCCGTGGCCGCGGTCGATTTCGGCCTGTTCGCCGCGCTCACGCCACTGCTCATCATCTATGGCAATGGCGCGCTCATGGGCGGCGTCGGCGGGGCGCTCTATGCCCGCAAGCTCGCCGAGGAGCGGGGGCGCTAGACAGGCTCAGCCGCTCACCTTCCAGAGGCGACCTTCCGGCAGGACATGCCGAGCGCGACGATCATCAGTCCGCCGGCCAGCAGGAAGGTGAGCTGCATGCCGGCCGCGATCGCCGCAGATTGTGCGTGCAGCAGATCCTCCGTGCCGGCGCCGAAGGCGAACACGCCCCCGAGAAGCGAGGCACCCAGTATGAGGCCGATATTGCGTGACAGGTTGAGCAGGCCCGACACAGTGCCGCGCCGGTCAGCGGGAACATCGGCCAGCCCGGCCGTGTTGTTGGCGGCCTGGAACAGCTGATAGCCCGGCGTCAGCACGACGATGGCGCCCACATAGCCCGCAACCCCGATCACGCCCGGCAGCACCGCCAGGAAAAACGCGCCGGCCGCCAGCAGCCCGAGCCCGAGCATGAGCACCCGGCCGCTGCCCCAGGCATCGACAAGGCGCCCCGACGGAACCCCGCTGACGATCGAAACTGCCGGTCCGATCGCCATCACCGCACCCACCAGCGCCTCCTTCAAGCCGAGGCCGAGTCCGAGATAGAACGGCCCGACCACAAGGGTCGCCATCAGCACGGCGGCGACCAGCATATTGACGATCAGATTGGGTGCCAGCCGCCGGTTCAGCACGGCGCACAGGGGCGGCGACGCTGCCCTCTCCCGGCGGGGCGTGTCCGGCAGCGCCATCCACGCCAGCACAAGGGCGAGCACTGCCAGAGGCAGCTGGGCCCAGAACAGGCCGTGCCACCCTGTCAGCGGGATCAGCAGGCCGCCGAGCGCGGGGCCGAGCGCGGTGCCCAGCGCGGAAACCGTGCCGAGCAGACCCATCGCCCGCCCCAGCCGCGCCTCCCCAGCGCTCCGGCGCATCAGGGCCATGGAAAGCGTCATCAGGAAGGCGGCGCCGATGCCCTGCAGCACCCGGGCGCCGACCAGCAGCCCGAGGCTCGGCGCCAGCGCACACAGCAGCGAGGCGAGCGCGAACACGCCGAGGCCCGCCATCAGCATGGGCTTCAACCCGTAGCGGTCGCCGAGCCGGCCGGCGACGACGACCGAGACCGTCAGCGCGGCGAGATAGGCGACGACGACCGCCTGCACCTGCGAGAAGGGCGCCGCGAACGCCTCGGCCAGCGCCGGCAGCGCGATATTGGCGATGCTGGTGCCGAGCGCGGCCAGCAGCATCGCCAGCGCCAGCGCCGCTGTCAGCCCCCGCTGTGTCGTCGGCGCGCCGGCCTTTTCCATTCCCGTTCCTATGGCCACTTCCGTTGCCGCCTCCATGCCTGCCATCCCTTTCCAGCTCTTGCGTCACTGCCTGTCGGGGGGCACAGTGCCACTTCAAGTCGACTTGAGGTCAAGCATGAAATTCATGGATATTGGGGAGGTCGCGGCCCGGAGTGGAATCGCGCCCTCGGCGCTGCGCTATTATGAGCAGGCCGGGCTGATTTCCTCGGTCGCCCGCCACGGGCTGCGCCGGCAGTTTTCGCCGGAGGTGCTGCTGCAGCTCACGCTGATTTCCATGGGCAAGTCGGCGGGGTTCTCGCTGGAGGAGATCGCCGGCATGTTCGGCCGCAACGGCACGCCGGACCTGCCGCGCGCCGTCCTCCACCGCAAGGCCGACGCGATCGACCGGCAGATCCAGGAGCTGACGGCGCTGCGCGACACGCTCCGCCATGTCGCCGACTGCCCCGCGCCCTCGCATATGGAGTGCCCGACCTTCCGGCGGCTGGTGGAAACGGCGGCCCGGCGTGCGGCAAAGCCAACGCGCACCGGAAGGCCGAAACCCCGATCGGCTCCCCGTTGACGTTCACGCGCCCGGCCCCGCCCCTCCTCCATCTGCCGCAAAGGCGCGTGCGAATGACGGCCAGCCGATTCCGGCAGATCTTCCTGGCCGGGACGTGCGCACCGCTGAGGAACCCGACATCCCCATGCAGGTTTACAGCCCGATGGCCATGCTTGCCGGCTTCTCCCCTCGCTCAACGATGCTCACAACAATCGGAGAATGACCCATGACATGGGAATATCTGGTGGTCGAAACCACCCTCGATTCCGCCGCGCTCGGGGAACTGGGGGCGCAGGGATGGGAACTCGTCGCGGTCGTCTCCCCCGGGCATTTCGTGCTGCACTACTTCTTCAAGCGTCCGGCGCGCGGCTGAGCGACACCGACCGTTTCCCAAGCGGCTGGGACCGCTGTCAGGTGCCAAGCCCGCCAATGACCAGCCGATGCGCCGTGCCGTCCAGCGGCACGCGAAACGCGCCATCGACGCGCTCCACCGCGACGCCGTCCAGCCGCGCGCCGACGTTCGCCTGACCTTCCTGCGCCGGCCCGACCACGATCTCGTAAGCCGTTCCGGCAATCGTCACCCGGGCCTCGAATCCCGGCCAGTCCTCGGGAATGCAGGGCGATACGGTGAGATGCGCGCCGTCTTTCCGGATGCCGAGAATGCCCTCGATGCCGGCGCGGTACATCCAGGCGGCCGAGCCGGTGTACCAGCTCCAGCCGCCGCGCCCGGCATGGGGCGCAACCGAATAGACATCCGCGGCCAGCACATAGGGCTCGACCTTGTAGGTCGCGACCTGGCCCGGCGAGCCGCCATGGTTGATGGGGTTGAGCAGTGCGAACAGCTCGTGCGCCTTTGTGCCGTCCCCGAGCCTGGCGAAGGCGAGGATCGCCCACATGGCGGCATGGCTGTACTGGCCGCCATTCTCGCGCAGGCCCGGCGGGTAGCCCTTGATATAGCCGGGGTCGCGCGGCGTGTTCTTGAAGGGCGGCGTGAACAGCAGCGCGATGCCCTCCTCGCGGCGGACCAGATGCTGCTCCAGCGAGGCCATGGCCTGCGCCGCGCGGCTCGCATCGGCCGCACCCGACAGCACCGCCCAGGACTGGGCGATGGAATCGATGCGGCACTCGTCATTGTCGCTGGAGCCGAGCCAGGAGCCGTCATCATAGGTAGCGCGGCGGTACCAGGCGCCGTCCCAGGCGTGTCGCTCGATTGCCTCGCGCACGGATGCGGCATGGGCACGCCAGCGCCCGGTACGCAGGGGATCGCGCGCCTCGGCGAGCGGGGCGAACATCTCGACCGTGCGGATGAACAGCCAGCCGAGCCACACGCTCTCGCCCTTGCCGCCCTCCCCGACCCGGTTCATGCCGTCGTTCCAGTCGCCGGTGCCCATCAGCGGCAAGCCGTGATCGCCGGTGAGTTCCACGCATTGGTCGAGCCCACGCGCGCAGTGCTCGAACAGCGAGGCGCTCTCCTGCGAGGGCATCGGCTGGAAGAACGCATCGTGCTCGCCGGGCCGCAGCGGCGGCCCCTCGAGGAACGCCACCGGCTCGTCCAGCACGCCCGCGTCGCCGGCGGCGGCGATATAGGTGGCGGCGGCATAGGCCAGCCAGACCCGGTCGTCGGAAATGCGGGTGCGCACGCCCTGGCCGGAATGCGGCAGCCACCAATGCTGCACGTCGCCCTCGACGAACTGCCGGGCGGCGGCGCGCAGCAGATGGCGGCGGGTCTCCTCCGGCTGCGCGAAACTCAGCGCCATCCCGTCCTGCAGCTGGTCGCGGAAGCCATAGGCGCCGCTTGCCTGGTAGAAGGCCGAACGTGCCCGGATGCGGCAGGCAATGGTCTGGTACAGCAGCCAGCCATTCAGCATGATGTCGGTGGCGCGGTCCGGCGTCTTCACCTCAACCGCGCCGAGCAGCCGCTCCCAATGGTCGGTGACGGTCTTCAGCACCGCATCGAGATTGGTCGCGCGGTAGCGGGCGATCAGCACGCGCGCCTCGTCTCCCGTGCGGCACTGGCCGAGCGTCGCCACGATCTCCACGCTTTGTCCGGGCTGCAGCACGACGAGTCTCTGCAACGCCGCGCAGGGGTCCAGCCCGGCGCCGGTCTTGCCGGAGAGTGGCACCTTGCCCATCAGCGCCGCCGGCGCCGCGACGTCGCCCTTGCGGCCGAGGAACTCGGTGCGGTCGGCGGTCCAGGCGGTCTGCATCCCGCCGAGATCGGCGAAGGCGACCCGCCCATTGCCGATCGCGCTCCATGAATTGCGGGCAAACATCGCTCCGGTGGCGAGATCCATCTCGGTGGCGATGAACGGCGCCGAGGCCCCGCGCACCGTGCCGAGCACCCACTCGACATAGGCCGTCACCGTGAGGCGGCGCACCCGGTCAGACGTGTTGGTCAGAGTCAGGCGCGAGATCTTGATCGGGTCGGCCAGCGGCACATACTGCAGCAGGTCGAGCGCGACACCGTTGGCTTCGTGAGAAAAGCTGGAATAGCCGAAGCCGTGGCGGGCGATATAGCTGCCACCGTCGCGAATGGGCAGCGCCGTGGGGCTCCAGGCATCGCCGGTCGCCTCGTCCCGGACATAGATGGCCTCGCCGATCGGGTCGGCGACCGGGTCATTCGACCACTGGGTCAGCTGGTTTTCGCGGCTGTTCTGCGCCCATGTGTAGCCGCTGCCGTCCGCCGAAACCTGGAAGCCAAAGCCGCTGCCGGCGATCACATTGATCCACGGCGCCGGGGTGGTCTCCTCGCCGTTCAGCTGGACGACATATTCGCGGCCGTTCTTGTCGAAGCCGCCGAGCCCGTTGAAGAACTCCAGCGACAGCTCCGACGGCGCCACCACCGGCGCCATCGTCCGGCGGCGCCGTGCTGCCGCCGGACGCGGCAGGAAGGCCGGAATATAGGTTAGCTGGTTGGCGATCGTGCCCCGACGCGCCGAGAGCACGACACGGGCCACCGATTGCAACAGCCCGCGCCCTTCCAGGCTCATCATGTCGGTGCGCAGCACATGCACCGCGCCCTGCCCCTGCTCGTCGCCGAAGCGTGGGCGCGACTGGCTTGAGCGCACGGCCGTCTCGATGGCGATCTGCAGATCCTGCACATAGGACGAGGCGTGCTCGTTGAGGATGACCAGATCGACCGCCAGTCGCTTCATGCCCCAATATTCATGGGCGCGCAGAAGCTGGCGCACCTGCGCCATGTCCTCGAGATCGTCGATGCGCAGCAGCACGATCGGCAGATCGCCGGAGATCGAATATTGCCAGAGCGAGGATTGCGGCCCGGCGCCGCGCTCGATGACGTCGGAGGGCACGCGGAAGCGGGCGTCGGCATAGATGATCGGCGCGGCAAGGCGCTGGAAATCGGCGGCCTCCTCGGCCTTCACGTCGAGATGGCGCAGCTGCACCTGCGCCTGCGTCCACGCCAGTGTCTTCGCCCGCTCGAAGGCATTGCGGTCATGATGCTTGTCGACGAGATTGAGCAATTCCTCGCGCGAGGACGCGACCAGCGTCCAGAAGGCCACGCGCACGGTTCGGCCGGCGGGGACCTTCACCCGGTGGCGCAGCGCAAAGACTGGGTCGAGCACCGTGCCAACCGTGTTGGAAAGGGCCGCCCCTTCCCGGATGACCGCGGCCTCGCCCGGCTCGCGGTTGCGGCCGAGAAAAAGGGCGCGATCGCTCTCATATTGCGGCGGATCCAGCATCTCGCCCTCGATGACGGCGAAATGCGCGGCCCAGATTTCCGCCTCGTACGGCGAGCGCCGCCGGCGGGTGGCGATGAGCGCGCCGAATTCCGGGCGGTGCTCGGTCTCGACAAACATCTTGGCAAAGGCCGGATGCGCGTTGTCGGTCGCCGGCGTCGCGAGCACCAGCTCGGCATAGGAGGTGAGCTCGATCTCACGCGCCCGCCGCCCGCTATTGGTCAGCGAGACGCGCCGCACCTCGCCATCATCCTCGCCGGAGACCAGCAGATCCATGGTGGTGATGAGCGAAGGGCTGCGGTGGATGAATTCGGCGCGGTCCTCGGAGAACACCACGTCGTCGTGCTCGGCGGCAACGCCGAACGGCTGGGCGCCGGCCGACCATAGTTCGCCGCTCTGGCTGTCGCGCAGGAAGATGTGCGAGCCTTGCACGTCGCGCGTCGCATCCTCGCGCCAGCGGGTCACGGCGATGTCGCGCCAGCGGCTGAAACCAGTGCCGGCGGTCGTCACCATCACCACATAGCGGCCGTTCGAGAGCAGATGCGTCACCGGCGCCCCACCGGAAGGTGGCTTGAGGCAACGCACATTCGGCGCCTCATTGGCCTCGCTCCTGGCGGAGGCCTTCACCTCTTCGGCGCGGGGATAGGCGACGATGACGTTGCGCGGCATGCGCTCCTGCAACAGCAATTCGCTGGCCTGGATGATCGGCTCGCGATGGAAGCGCGCCCGCATCTGCCCGCCGCCCAGCACATTGGCGATGGCGACGATTGTCATGCCCTGATGGTGGGCCATGAAATTGCGCACGATGGCGACGCTGGCATCGGCGGGCCGGCGCGCAGGGGTGAAGTCCAGCGCCTCATAGAAGCCGTAGCGTCCGCCGGCCCCCATAGCGGCGAGCCGGGCAAAATTCTCCCGCGCCCCCGAGGGGTCGACCATGGTCGCCAGCCCCGTCGCATAAGGCGCGATCACCAGATTGTCCGACAGGCCCCGCTTCAGGCCGAGGCCCGGCACACCGAAATTCGAGTACTGGTAGGTGAATTCGAGATCGCGCGCATTATAGGCGGATTCCGAGATGCCCCAGGGCACGCCGAGCCCGCGCGCATAGCTCTGCTGGCGCGCCACCACCAGCCGGTTGGTCTGTTCCAGCAGGCTGCCGGTCGGCGCCCGCATCACCAGCGAGGGCATCAGATACTCGAACATCGAGCCGGACCACGACACCAGCGCGGAACCGCTGCCGAGCGGCGTCGCCGTGCGCCCGAGCCGGAACCAGTGCCGTGTGGGCGCGTCGCCCTTGGCGATGGCGAACAGGCTGGCGAGCCGGGCCTCCGAGGCCAGCAGATCGTAGCAGCTCGGGTCGAGGCAATTGTCGGGTACGCTGTAGCCGATGGAGAGCAGCTTGCGTTCGGGATCGAGCAGGAAGGCGAAATCCATCGCCAGCGCCATGTCGCGCGCGGTCTGGGCGATGGTGCGCAGGCGGTTGCGCAGCGTGCGGGGAGCATCGGCGAGGTAGAGCCGGTCACGCTCGTGCTCGGCCACCGCAACGCGCAGGCGCTCGGTCCAGAAGACCAGATCCGGCGCGCCGCTCTCGTCCGCGGTCGGCGCCAGGTCGGCGGCCAGACGCGACGCTTTCTCGGTGAGGCGTATCAATGTCGGCGTCGAGGCCTCCAGCCCCTGTCCGCCGTGCAGCAGCGCGGTGATCTCGACGAACAGGCCGTCCAACTGGCCGGCGCGCTCGTCGGCCGCCATCACCTGCGTCGTGCCGAGCGCCTCGCGGGCCAGCGCGATGGCATCCGCCATGCCGGCTTCCGCCTTATGCGTGAGCGGTACGTCGATCCACTCCTCGCAGGCCACGGCGACGACGAGAAGATGGCCGGCAAGATTGCCGCTGTCGACCGAGGAGACATAGGCCGGCTCCAGCACCCGCAGGTCGCGCGTGCCGTACCAGTTGAAGAAGTGCCCCTTGAAGCGCGCCAGGCGCTGCATGGTCGAGAGCGTCGCCTCCAGTCGCTCGACCGTCTCCATCGTCGCCGCCCAGCCGAAATCGCGCGCCGCCACCGAGGACATGAGGTAGAGCCCCATATTGGTCGGCGACGTGCGGTGCGCGACCACCGGCTTGGGGTCCTCCTGGAAATTGTCCGGCGGCAGCATGTTCTCGGCTGGGGTGACGAACGTCTCGAAGAAGCGCCAGGTGCGGCGGGCGATCAGCCGAAGAGCGTGGGCATCATTGGGCGAGACCGCCAGCGTCTTGGCGATCGGCGGCGAACGGCTCGCCCAGAAGGCCAGCGCCGGCGCGGCCAGCCACAGCAGGGCGAAGGGCAGGATCACCGGCCATGATTCCGGCGCCCAGGCGAAGGCGCCGAGCGTCATCGCCAGCCCCAGCACGGTACCGCCCTGCATCTCGCGGTAGAAGCCGATGAGATCGAGCCGCGGCTGAGCGCCGGCCACCGCCGCCGTGGTCCATTCCAGCAGGTGCCTATGACTGACGAACAGCCGGAAGAGCGTGCGGATCACCGCATCGGCGAGGCGCCAGCTTTGATCGGGGAGAAAGGCGAAGGTGAACACGGTCTGCAGCAGCGCGATGCGCAGATCGTCCGCCAGCGCCGTCACATGGCTGAGCAGCCGGATACCGACCCCGCGCGGCACGATGGAGAACAGCGCCGGCAGAAAGGCGGGGATCGCGATCGCCGCGATCAGCGCCAGCACCGCATGGACATTCCACGGTGCCGGCGCCAGCCAGCTGACGCCCAGCGCGGCGAAGGTGAAGGGTAGCACCAGCGAGCGGCGCAGATTGTCCAGCATCTTCCAGCGGCCGAGCGTCGGCACCGCATGCGCGCCGGACCGCAGGCCGAACACCCAGGGCAGCAACTGCCAGTCACCCCGGGTCCACCGGTGCTTGCGCTTGGCGATCACGTCATAGCGGGAGGGAAAATCCTCGACCACCTCGACATCGGACGCCAGACCCGCGCGGGCATAAATGCCCTCGAACAGATCATGGCTCAGCAGTACGTTTTCCTTGATCCGCCCGGCGAGCGAGGCCTCGAACGCATCGACATCATAGATGCCCTTGCCGGTATAGGAGCCCTCGCCGAACATGTCCTGATAGACATCCGACACGGCGGCCGCATAGGGGTCCATTCCGCCCGGGCCGGAATAGACCCGCTGGTAGAGCGAGCCATCGCGCCCGATCGGCAGCGAGGCCGTCACGCGCGGCTGCAGGATCGCGTAGCCGCCCACGACGCGCTGCTCGGCGACGCTGAATTGCGGCCGGTTGAGCGGGTGCGCCATCTTGCCGACCAGCCGCACCGCCGCATCGCGCGGAAGGCGGGTATCGGCGTCAAGCGTGATGACATACCGCACGTCCGCCGGCACCTGCGGCGGCTGGCCGTGAAACGCGATGAAGCTTGTATTGGTGGCGCCGCGCAGCAGCCGGTTCAGCTCATGCAGCTTGCCGCGCTTGCGCTCCCAGCCCATCCATTTGCCTTCGCCTTCGTTCCAGACGCGATGGCGGTGCAGCAGCAGGAAGCGAGGCCCTGATGGCGCCGGCCCGTAGCGGCGATTCAGCTGCGCGATCGCCGCCGTGGCGGTGGCAAGCAGGGCCTCGTCACCCTCCACCTTCTCCTGGTCGGCATCCATGCCGTCCGACAGCAGCGCGAAGGCGAGATCGCCGCTGGAACCAGTGAGATAATGAACTTCCAGCCGCTCGATCTGCTCCAGCAGATCGGCTTCGCTGGTCAGGAGCGTCGGCACGACCACCAGCGTGCGCAATTCGGTGGGAATTCCGGCCGCGAGCTCCAGCCCCGGCAAGGGCGAGGCACCGAACGAATACGCCACGCCCCGGTTGACCAGCGCGCTCGCCGCATCCGACGCCGGCAGGAAGGCGAGCGGCGCCAGCAGCAACAGCCAGCCGGCGAAGCCGCCGGGAATGGCGAGCCACGCATAGGCGAGCACAAGCAGCGTCAACGTAGTGATCAGCACCGCCACGGCATAGCCATGGACTCCGAGCGGCGTGTTGAGCCGCGAAATCCACAGCCGCGCTGGCGGGCGGAAGCCGATGCTCGTCTCCAGCGCGAGCCGACCTCCGGCGATCAGATGATAACCCGGATCACGCGCGCTCTCCTCCCCCTGCATCGCCGTGGCATCCGCACGGGTGCAGCAGGCGCTGGCGCTCAAGGCGCGGCGCGCGACCTCCAATTCGCTGACGGTCGAGCCGCGCGCCAGCTGCTCAATGGCGCTGCGGTAGAGATTGCGGGTCGCGAAATCCATCGCATCGAAGCCGCTGGCGCCGCGCAGCGTCTGGTCGACCAGGCTGACGCTCTCGAACCATTCGGCCCAGTCGATATCGGAGATCAGGCGCATGCTGGTGATGACATTGCGCACCGTGACATTCGACGCCCCCTGCCTCTGCTGGGCGTGCTGAACCACCTCGTCGATCGAGGTCTCTTGCAATTTGAGCCGCTCATCGAGCCATCCGAGCGCTGGCGTGGTGCGCGGATCCTGGTCGCGCAGCCGCTTGGCCAGTTGCGCCGCGAACAGTTCCGACAACGGCTCGCACGAGCGCGCCACGATATCGCTGTCGAGCGAAAAACCGGCGAAGCCGGTCTCCAGCACCCGGTTGGCCAGAGCGTCGGCTTGTGCCCGCGCCTCGCGTCCGACCATGATCTGGTCGGTCAACCGGCGCAGATTCTCGATCAGCACGATCCGGAGCGTGATCGCCACCGCCCAGAGCTCGCCGATCGAGAGCGGCTCGACGGTTTGGTAGGAGGCAACAAAGCGCCTCAGAGTGGTCGGGTCGACATGGCTGTCCGTGTGGGCGACGAACGCCCAGGCGAGGCCGAAGACTCGAGGGTAGCCGGCGAATGGACCGGCGGCGAGCTTGGGCAACTGGCGGTAATAGCCCGGCGGCAGGTCGTCGCGGATCTCGCGGATCTGCTCCTCGACGAGGTGATAATTGTCCAGCAGCCACTCGGCCGCCGGCACGACCCCGTTCCCCTCCTCCAGTTCGGCGGCACTGGCGCGATAGGCCGCCAGCAGCACCCTGGCATTGTCGTTCAGGCGGCTTTGCAGGGGGACGACGACCGGCGGATTGGGCGACACTTTCTGTGCCGCCGCGAGGCTTTCAGCATGCTGCTCCAGCCGCTCGACGCCGAACAGCTCCTCCCGGACAGGGGCCGTGTCGCTCCAGGGCGCGGACGAACGACGGTCGAAAACCGCGCGGAGTTGGGCCAGCATGATCGCCTTTCAGCCCGGCATCGCGCCAGGGATGAGGGGGCGGAACGGGCCATGTCAGATAAACCGGAGCCTCGGGAGAGGTTCCGGATAGGCGAGAGTTGGGCGGGTTGGCTGTGTCGGCGCCGACGTTACAGCATTTGGCGCGCGCGTGGGGAACTCATCGCTACGGGCGCGCTGGCTCTCTCATTGGCCTGTCAGGCGGCCGCCCGACTTGGTTCAGGCGTCCCTGCCGGCCGACAGTTCGAACGCGGAGGGACCGGCCTGCGCCTGGCGGATCGCCTCCCCTGCGCGGGCAATGACATCGGCAAGCGGACGATCAATGTCGACCGTCACCACGTCCGCTTCGCCAGTGGGGACTTCAAGTGTGGCGAGCTGGCTGTCGAGAAGCGCGAGCGGCATGAAATGCCCGGCACGCTGGCTCATGCGCTCGGCCAGCACGGCCCGCGAACCGCTGAGGAACACGATGTCGAGCGGCCCGGCCGTGCGGAGCTGGTCGCGATAGGCGCGGCGCAGCGCCGAGCAGGACACCACGACCCCGCGCCCGGCGGCACGGCTGTCGGCGATCGTCCGGCAGATCATCGCCAGCCAGGGACGGCGATCCTCGTCGTCCAGCGGCTCGCCACGGGCCATCTTGGTGATGCTGGCGGGAGGGTGGAGCGCGTCGCCCTCGATGAAATCGGCGCCGAACCTGTCGGCAAGCGCCTGGCCGACCGAGGACTTGCCGCAGCCGGAAACGCCCATCACCACGATGGCCGGAGGCACCTCGCGCGGCATGAGCGTCACGAAGCCGCGCCGAAGCGGAACTGCACCTTCATCGCCCGCCGTCGGTCCGAGGCCAGCGCGAACGCCGCGTCCGCCTCCTCGATCGCGAAGCTGCCCGTCAGCAGCGGCGCGAGGTCGACACAGCCGGTGGAGATCAGCTCGGCGGCGCGGGCGAACTCCGCGTCGAAGCGGAAGCTGCCGCAGAGGTTCAGCTCCTTGGCGACGATGGCATTCATCGGCAGGGGCAGCTCGCCGCCGAGCCCGACCAGCACGATGGTGCCGCGCGGGCGGGTCAGTTCGATGGCGCTTACCAGCGCACGCCCATTGCCTGAGCATTCCAGCGCCGCGTCGACCCGGCCCTTGTCCTGGGCGAGATCGGCCAGTTCGTCCGTGCCGCCCGAGACATCCACGCACCGCGTCGCCCCGAGCCGGGCGGCGATGGCGAGGGCTTCCGGCGCGATGTCGGTGGCGATGATGTCCCGCGCTCCCGCCAACCGCGCCGCCGCGATGGCAAGGCAGCCGATCGGGCCGCAACCGGAGACCAGAACGGTCTTGCCCGCGAGATCGCCCGCCTGCGCCACCGCGTGCAGCGCCACGGCGAAGGGCTCACACAGCGCGGCGAGCGACAGGTCGACATCGTCGGCGACTTTCACGGCCTGGGCTTCCGGCACGGTCATCTCCTCGCGGAACGCTCCCTGTACATGGGGAAAGCGCATCGCGCTGCCGTAAAAGCGCATGTCGAGGCACTGATTGCGCAGGCCACGCTGGCAGTAGTCGCACTGCCCGCACGGCCCCGAGGGATTCACCGCCACCTTGTCGCCGACCTTGACCGAGGTCACGCCCGCCCCGACCGCCTTGACCGTGCCGGCCACCTCATGGCCGAGCACCATCGGTTCGCGCAAGCGCACCACGCCGAAGCCGCCCTGGTGGAAATAGTGCAGGTCCGACCCGCAAATGCCCCCCGCCCCCATCTGCACAACGACATCGTGCGGGCCGGGCGCGGCGGCCGGCAGCACCTCGAGGCGCAGATCGTGCGGGGCATGGATGACGATGGCACGCATGGTGGGCAAGTCCTTGAAGAGAAAGGAGGGCAGGAACGGGCTCGCCGTCACCGGGTCATCCAGTGCAGCGGCCACAGGACGATCTGCGGGAAGGCGACCAGCAGGAACATCACGAAGCTCTGGGCGATCAGGAAGGGCAGCACCCCCCGTATCACCCCGCTCATCGGCACCTTGGCGACGCCGCAGACCACGTTGAGCACGGTGCCAACCGGCGGCGTGACCAGGCCCAGCGCGTTGTTCATGATGAACAGCACGCCGAAATAGACCGGGTCGATGCCGGCCTGCTTCACAACAGGCATCAGCACCGGGGTGAGGATCAGCACGGTGGGGGTGAAGTCGAGCGCGGTGCCGATGATGAACACCAGCACCATCAGGATCGCCATCAGCAGGATCGGGCTGTCCATGAACGGCTCGACGAAGATGGCGAGCTGCTGGGGAATGTCGGCGGTGGTGATCAGCCAGGCCGACACGCCGGCCGCCGCCACCAGGAACATGATGACCGCCGTCGTCTCCGCCGCCCGGTAGATCAGGCGGAACAGGTCGCGCGGCTTGATCTCGCGGTAGATGAAAAGGCCCACGAAGAGCGAGTAGACCGCAGCGATGACCGCCGCCTCGGTGGGGGTGAAGATGCCGAACTTCAGGCCGCCGATGATGACCAGTGGCAGCAGCAGCGCCCAGAAGGCGTCGCGGGTCTCAACCAGGCGCTCGCGCATCGAGCGCCGCGGCTCGACGCGGGGATTGTCGCGCTTGATGCACCAGCGCCACGCCACCATGATGGCGATGCCCATGAGCACGCCGGGCACGATGCCGGCGATGAACAGCTTGGTGATCGACACGCCGCCGGCGACGCCGAAGATGATCATGCCGATCGAGGGCGGGATGACCGGGGCGATGATGCCGCCGCAGGCGATGAGGCCGCAGGAGCGGTTCACGTCATAGCCGGAATTACGCATCAGGGGCACAAGCACTGAGGCGAGCGCGGCCGTGTCGGCGACAGCGGAGCCCGAGAGCGACGCCATGATGACCGCCGCCATGACCGCGACATAGCCCAGCCCGCCACGGATATGGCCGACCCAGGCCATCGCCATGGTGATGATGCGCCGGGTCATGCCGCCGGCATTCATGAACTCGCCGGCGAGCATGAAGAAGGGCACCGCGAGCAGCGGGAAGCTGTTGGCGCCGTCCCACATGTTCTGGATGATGATCTGCGGATCGGTGATGCCCATATAGAACATCATCGCGAGGCCGCAGCCGATCAGCGCGAAGGCGACCGGCATGCCGAGCGCCATCAAGCCCAGCAGCGAACCGACGAAAATAAGGACGATCATGACACTGTCCCTTTGCGGGAGGTCTGGTCGGCGAGCTCATGCTCGATGTCGTGGATCTCGGACATCCCCTCCTCATTGACGTCGATCAGCTCGTCATCGGCGACATGGCCGAAGGCGAGGCGAACGAGGTTGGCGAGGCAGATGAGGCCGATCGCGGTCGAGGTGATGTAGCTCACGCCATAGACCCACAGCGTCGAGATCTGCGCGACGGGCGAGGAACTGCCGGCGATGATGTCGTGCTGCAGCCAGGTGCCGTAGAGCATGTACAGGCTGCACACGAGCATGATCGCCTGGCTGATGCCCCAGCACAGCTTACGGCCGAGCAGAGGCAGGGCGCGCACCACGAGGTCGACCCCCAGATGCGCCCGCCGGTGCAGGCCGACGATGGCGCCGAGGAAGGTGAGCCAGACAAAGGCGAAGCGCGGCAGTTCGTCGGACAGGTCGATACCGGTATTGAAGCCGAGCCGCAGCACCACATTGCCGAAGACGGTGACGAGCATGACGACCATGCACAGCACCATCACCGCTTCCAGCACGCGGTAGAACGCGGCGATCGCCAAGCTGAGCAGTTGGTTCATCGGGACACCTCGCGAAAGCCAGGCGCCGCTCCGTCACCGAAGGAAGGGGTGCGCCGTGGGAGGAAGGCCGGCGACCCGCGCAGGCGGGCCGCCGGGGGCGATCGCTCAGTTGGCGCCGCGCGCCTTCTCGATTTCGGCGTAGAAGCCGTCGACAAAGGCGTCGCCGATCTGCGGCTTGAACTTCGCCACCACCGGCTTCACCTGGGCCTGGATGCGGGCCAGCTGGTCGGCGGGAACCTCGTCGACTTCGACGCCGGCTTCCTTGAACTTGGCGATGACGTCGCGGTCACCCTCGTCAAGCAGCTTGCGCTGCAGCAGACCCGCCTCGACCGCAGCCTTGCGGATGCCGGCCTGGTCGGCCGGGGTCAGCTTGTCCCAGAACTTCTGCGAGGCCACCAGCGCCACCGGCGTATAGACGTGGTTGGTGAGCGAGATGTACTTCTGAACTTCCTGCATCTTGTTGGCGTACATATGCAGGAGCGGGTTTTCCTGGCCGTCGATCGCCTTCACCTCAAGCGCCGGGAACACTTCCGAGAACGGCATCGGGGTGGCGTTGGCGCCAATCGTCTTCCAGGTGTCGAGCGCGACCGGGTTGGCCATCACCCGCAGCTTCAGGCCGGTGATGTCGTCAAGCTTGGTGACCGGGCGGCGGCTGTTCGACAGGTTGCGGAAGCCCATGCCGGTCCAGGTCAGGCCGACAATGCCGGAGGGCTCGACCTTGGCGAAGATTTCCTTGGAGGAGGCGCCGTCGAGCACGGCGTAGACTTCCTTGGTGTTCTGGAACATGAAGGGCAGATCCCAGACCTGCACTTCCTTCACCCGCGACGACAGCGGCGCCAGCGTGCCGATATAGAATTCCTGCGTGCCGGACTGCACCGCCTGCAGCTGCTTCTCGTCGCTGCCGAGCAGAGCGCCGTGATAGGTCTGCACCTTCACATTGCCGTTGGTGTAGGTACCGACCAGCTCGGCGAACTTGTTCATCGCCGCCGCCTGCGGGTGGCTTTCCGGCATGGCGTGGCCGGCCTTGGCCTTGATTTCCGCCAGGGCGGGGCCGGCCGCGAACAGGGCGGCGGCGAGCAGCGCGGCACCGGCGACCCGCAGGCCGGCGGTCTTCGTTGCGAAAGGCGTCTTCATGGGGTTTCTCCTTGGTACGGCTTGGTTTTGTTGTGGAATGCGGCGGCGCGTCGCCTAGAGGACGGCCAGCATGCCGCCGTCGACATAGATGAGCTGGCCGTTGACGTAGTTGGAGGCGGGCGAGGCGAGGAACACCGCCGCGCCGACCAGTTCATCGGGCTGGCCCCAGCGCTTGGCCGGGGTGCGGCCCTTGACCCAGGCATCGAAGGCCGGATCGTTCATCAGCGCCTCGTTCATGTCGGTCGCCATGTAGCCGGGACCGATGGCGTTGGCCTGAATGTTGAACTGCGCCCATTCCGCGACCATGGAATGGGTCAGCGTCTTGATGCCGCCCTTTGCCGCCGTGTAGGGCGCCACCGTCGCCCGCGCCGCCTGGCTCATCAGCGAGGCGATGTTGATGATCTTGCCGCCGCGACCGCGCGCGATCATGCGGCGGGCCGCCTGCTGGCTGACCAGGAAGGCGCTGGTGAGATCGACTTCCAACACCCGGCGCCAATCGGCCGGATCGAGATCCACCATCGGCTTGCGGAACTGGATGCCGGCATTGTTGACGACGATGTCGACCTCAATGCCCTCGGCATCGAGCGCGGCGAAGGCTTCGGCGACCGCCGCGTCATTGGTCACGTCGAAGGGCAGCGCGTGGGCGTGCAGGCCCTCCCCTTCCAGCACGCGGCAGGCCGCATGCGTGGTGTCGGCCTTGGTGCCGTTCAGCACGACGCGCGCCCCGGCCTGGGCGAGGCCGCGGGCGATGCCATAGCCGAGGCCGCGGGCCGAACCGGTGATGAGGGCGGTGCGCCCTTGAAGCGAAAAGAGCTGCGTGGACATGGAGATATCGCTTTCTAGAGAGCGCTGCGGCGGGTGCTGACGTCGGGGCGCTTGAACACGTCGGGGCGCAGTTCGAGGCCGAGCCCGGGGCCTTCCATCGGGTAGGCATAGCCGTTCTCGATGCGCGGCAGGTTGGTCACCAGCTCGGTGTACCAGCCGCGATAAAAGGCGCGGACCGACTCCTGGATCAGCGTGTTGGGCTGGCTGAACGAGCAGTGGATCGCCGCCGCAAAGGCCACCGGGCCGGTGCAGTCATGCGGGGCGAAGGGCCGGTGATAGGTGTCGGCCTGCGCGGCGATCTTGCGGCCCTCGGTGAGCCCGCCGGTCCAGCACAGGTCCACCATCACCACGCCGACCGCATCGACATTCAGGAAGTCCTGATAGGCGAAGCGCGAGCCCAGCGTCTCGCTGGCGCAGACCCAGACATCGGTGGAGCGGGCATATTCGGCCAGCGCCTGCGGCGAGTTCATCCGGATCGGGTCTTCGTACCAGGTCGGCGCATAGGGCTCGAGGGCACGGGCGATCTTCTTGGCGGTCGGCAGGTTCCACAGCGAGTGGAACTCGACCATGATCTCCATCTTGTCGCCGACCGCCTTGCGGATCTTCTCGAAGGGCTCGATCGCCGTCTTCATCTGCTCGGCGGTGATGTAGTTGCCGCCGGTCTCGATGGCGGCGGGATCGAACGGCCAGATCTTCATGGCGGTGATGCCTTCGTCGAGCAGGCTCTCGGCCAGCTCGTCGGCACGGTTCATGAAGCCGTCGAGATCCTCATAGGGCCCTTCGGCCTCGCCGAGGCCCCAGGTGGACACCGGCTTGATGCTCATCGAGCGGACATATTTATAGCCGGCGCAGGTGTTGTAGAGCCGCAGCTTGTCGTGGGCGAGGCCGCCCAGCATCTGGTGGACTGGCTGGTTGCAGATCTTGCCGAAAATGTCCCACAGCGCGAAGTCGATCGCCGAGGCGGCGCGGTATTCGACGCCGGTCGAGGCCTGCGCCAGCGGCAGGTTCACCATCTCGCGGTTGAGCGCCTCGATGCGCAGCGGGTCGCGGCCGAGCAGCCGGCCGGCCAGCGTGTCATGAATATGCGCCTCGACCGCGCCGGCGCCATAGAAGGTCTCGCCGAGGCCGATCACGCCCTCGTCGGTGTGGACGTGCACCCAGAGCAGATTGGCGAACTCGGCTACGCGGATGGTCTCGATGGCTGTGATTTTCATGAGATCTTGCAAGCGGCTTTGAGGACACGACCGGGCATTGCCCGTCCGCGAGGACGAAGCTGGTCGAAGGTTCGACGATGGAGCGGGAGGCCGGCCCGGCCCACACGGCACACTCACGCGGCACGCTCATGTGGCGGTCAGCATGGCGCGAGCGGTCAGCGGCGCGGGAGGCGCGGCGCGCCTAGGTCAGGGCGATCGAGTCATGGCGTTCCTCCAGCATTTCCTCGTTGTTCTTCTGGTCGAGCTCTCTGTCGGCTCGTTGTTGAATCTGCGCCACGCTGGCCGTCTGGGCCGGGGTGCGAAAAGCTTCGGGGTCGGCGCGCAGCAGCTTGCGCATGTCGCGCTCGGCATCGTCGAGCAGCTCGATGATGGCGTCGCCCGCCTCGGAGGGCCGGCGCTGCTCGATCGCCTCGCACACACGGCGGTGCATGGGGAGCGAATGCGCGCGCCCGCCGGGGACGGCGGCGACGCGCTCGAAACAGATGCGCAGCACCGTCGACATCACGCTCTGCAGCTGGGTGACGAAGGGATTGGCACAGGCGCGGATGATGGTGCTGTGGAATTCGAGGTCGGCGGCGACATAGTCGCCCTGCCCATCCACGGCGGCGGCCATCGCCTCATAGGCCGCCCGAAGCGTCTTCAGCTCGTCCGGGCTGGCCCGCTCGGCGGCGAGGCGGGCGGCGGCCGGCTCGATGATGCGGCGCAGCTCCATGATGTCGGAGCCGAGCGCGAGATCGACGCCATTGGCATCGGCGCGCCAGATCATCACTTCCTGATCCAGCAGGCTCCACCGGCTCTGCTCCAGCACCACCGTGCCGGTGCGACGGCGCGCCTCCAGCATGCCCTTCGACACCAGCCCCTTGATCGCCTCGCGCAGCACGATGCGGCTGACGCCGAGCTGGGCGCACAGCACCGGCTCGGCCGGAATCACCTGGCCCGGCCGATAGCGGCCGGCGCAGATGTCCTTACCCAGTCGGTCAAGGGTGTCATGGTAGAGCGTCATGCCAATCATCATACGTATGATGATTGGATCGTCAATGGTCGCCGCCGCCCCGGCCGATCGATATTCAGGCTTTCCTGAGATCGAGACGGCGGGTGCCTAAGCCAATGGGTGAGAGCGACGCGGCGGCGTGCGGCTCACCAGCGGAACCGCAGGCTGCCACTGGCGCCGAGGACGGAATAGCCGTCGGCGATCTGGGCGTCGAAGCTGGCCGAGAGAACCATCGTGCCGCCAAGCGTCACCTGCAGCCCCGCACGCAGCTCCAATGCGTCCTCGACAATGGGGATGGGCGATCCCGCGAAGGCAAAGCCCGGCGCTTCCGCGAAGCTGCGCCACACATCCCGTTCCGGGCTGAAGTCGTGCATCCACGCCGCGCGCAGGAAGGGCGCGTAGGTCAAGCCGTCCCTGCCCTGCCAGAGGCCGTCGAACTGGACGCCGATATAGGTCGGCAAAGCGGTGATCGTGCCGGAATGATAGGTCAGGCCCTCCCCCAGAGAACCGAAGCTCTCCGTGTCCGAGCCGAGCCACAGCTGCATCGGCTGGAACGCGGCGAAGGGTGTCAGCGTCGCGTTGGTGTCGCCGAGCGCGAAGCCATAGCCGATCTCGATCCGGCCGCCGAGCAGCGTGCCGTCGAGTTCCCCGC
The DNA here is from genome assembly GCF_030813595.1 of Ancylobacter vacuolatus. Lineage (GTDB taxonomy): Bacteria > Pseudomonadota > Alphaproteobacteria > Rhizobiales > Xanthobacteraceae > Ancylobacter > Ancylobacter vacuolatus. Next base: position 604,422 of record NZ_JAUSUH010000001.1, read on the forward strand.
TGGTCGCGAGATCGAGACCAAGGCCGTAGAGGTTACGGTCGAAATCGGCACGGCCATAACCGAGCGTGGCGATCGCCGAGAGATAGGCCGCCTCGTCCTGGTAGACGCCATAGGCGCTCAACCCGCCATAATTGGTCGAGGTGCCGGCGCCATATTCGCTCGCCGAAAGGTCGGTGGTGGAGAAATGGCCCGCCACACCCACCAGCATCGGCAGGTCAGGCAGCTGCCCGTCGGCACCCATGGTCAGCCCGAGAAGGTTGCCGGAGATCCCCCCGCCCGTGGTCGAGCTGCCCATCGCCGCCCCCCAGAAATAGCTCGCCGCCGCGCCGTCAGGGCCGACCGGCGCAGGAACGGTGGTGGCCGCGCCCGGTCGCCGCTGGCGCAGGCGCCACTGGTCCATCTGGTCCGCCACGCTGGCGATCGCCGCCGCGCTGGCGTTGATCATGCTCTGAGGGACAAGGGAGGCCGCCCCGCCGCCGATCGTCTCATAGGCGGTCTCGAGCGAGGAAAGCGTCGGCATCTCCAGCAAGGCGGGAACCATGGTCTGGAACAGGGCGGAGGAGCCTCCGGTCTGAATGAACCCGACGACATCAGCGATATCGCGCGTGCCGGCCGACAGGCCCTCGGGCGTGAAGTCGATGCGTGTGTCGAGAGAGAGACCGCCTGATGATTCCGACAGCGAGAAGTCGAGGATCGCCGTGTCCCCCGCCGCCGTCAGGCTTGACCAGTCACTGCCTCCCGCCACGGAAAGGAAGGACACCGAGAAGGACCCGGGCATGGCGAGATCCGGGCGGTAGAGACTGCCCTGCACGGCGCCGGAGAGGTCCGCACTTCCGCTGACGGCAAACTGGTCCGCCTGCAGCGAGATCTGGTCGGTTCGCACGATCAGGCGGCCCGTCGCGGTCTGGGTGAAGCTGCCGTCGATCGCCGTTGCGCCAAGGCTGGTCGCGCCCCGGCGCAGCGTGCCCTCGTTGCGCAGCACACTCTGCGCGCCGCCGAGGTCGAGTGACGATCCCGCATAGAGAGTGCCGCTGGACAGGTTGACCACGCTGTTGGCGATGCCATCGGCCAGCGACAGATTGCCGATCAGGCCGCCGCCATTGGTGATGGCGCTGTACCCCCCGGTGGTGCGGACCGCCATGCCCTCCGCGCCGTCGACCGTGGCGATCCAGCCATTATTGTTCACATAGTTCTCGGTGCCATCGCTGACGATACCAACGCCGCCGACGCCGCCGATCACGCTGGCGCCCTCAGCGATATTGATGAGCGGATCGCCGCTACCCTGCATCAGCACGCCGACCGCGCCGGCGCCGGTCGCGGTCACCGCCGTCTGGCTTGCCAGATTGACCACCACCTTGCCGGAGGCCGCTGTGCTGCCATTCACCAGCTCCATGCTGGTCCCATTCATCACCAGGCCGCCGCCATTGCTGACGGACTGGGCGATGACGCCATAGGCGCCGGCACCTGTTGTCGAGACGCTGCCGTTCACGTTGACCGTCACCGCCCCACCGGTGCCCGTGCCTCCCGTGGAAGTCCAGCTCGCCGCCTGACCGTCGGATATCGCCGCCCCGCCGCCGCCGCCGATGGATTGGGCGAGAACACCGACCGCATTGGTGCCCGAAGTGGTCAGCGATCCGCCGACCGTCACCTCGACCGCCCCGGCGTCGGAGGCGGTGGAAGGCCCGGCAAAGGTGATATTCGCGCCGGCATTGGCCACGCCGCCGCCGCCGCCAATGCTCTGCGCCAGAATACCGATCGCCGCGTTCCCGGTCGTGGCGATCGTCCCGGAGGTGGAGAGCGTGACCGTGCCGCCTGCCCCGCTGCCCGCCCCTCCCAGCGTCGTGGCGAGACTGTTCGGCAGGACCGCGCTGGTGCTGACGCTGGCGACACCGCCGCCGCCGCCGATGGATTGGGCGAGGATGCCGAAGGCCGCCGTGCCTGATGTCGCGACACCGGTCGCCGTGACGGAGATGTCGCCGCCATCATTGCCGGTGCCGCCCGTGCCCGCCAGGGTCAGCGTGCCGGTGACACCGCCGCTGGTCAGGCTGGACGAACTCGCTGCTCCAACGCCGCCGCCACCGCCGACCGACTGGGCGAGAATCGCCACCGCCGCCATGCCCGAGGTGGTGATCGTATCGGCGGTGGTTACCGTCACCGAGCCGCCGGTCTGGCCGATGCCGGCGCTGCCGCCAAGCGCCATGTCGAAGGAGGCCTCAGTGCCGCCCGAGGCGCCGCCGCTGGAAGCGCCCGCCGCGCCGCCACCGCCGCCCACAGACTGGGCCAGCAGCCCATAGGCCAGCACACCCTGCGTGGTGATCGCTTCATTGGCCGTCGCCGTGACGTCGCCGCCCGCACCGCCCGTGCTGCCGGAGCCGCCAAGGCCGAAGGCCAGCGCATAGGTGCTGTTGCTGGCGTTCACCGTGCTCGCCCCGCCCGCACCGCCGCCGCCGCCGATGGATTGCGCGAAAAGGCCGGTGGAATGGGCGCCCTGCGTGAGGATCTGCGCGTTCGAGGTGACCTGCACCGTGCCGCCGGCGCCGCCGCCGGCGCCGGATCCGCCAAGGCCCATCGCCAGCGCCACGCCGTCATTGGCGGAGGTGGAGGTCGAACTGCTCGATGCCGAACTGCTGCTCGCGCTGCTGCCGCCGCTGCCGCTCGGCGCGGTCGCCGCCGAGACCAGCGCGCCGCCCAACCCGCCGCCGCCACCCACAGACTGGGCGAAGATGCCGTAGGAACTGTCGCCCTGGGTGGTGATCCCGGTCGACAGGCCGCCCCAGGCCACCGCCGTATTGACGGTGACGGTCACGGCGCCACCCGCGCCGCCGCCGCCGCCGCTGCCCCCAAGGCCGAGGCCGATGGACGCCGTGCCGCCCTCGCCCGATGTCGAGGAGGAGGCGCCGCCCGATCCGCCGCCGCCGCCCACCGACTGGGCGAAGACGGCACTGGAGTTATAGCCGGTGGTCGACAGCGTGCCCTGGGTGGTGACGCCGACCGTGCCGCCGGCCCCGGCGGCCGATCCCGCCCCGCCGATCGACAGCGCCACGCTGGTTTCGCTGGCCGAGGAATTGGTGGTGCTGGCACCGCCATTGCCGCCGCCGCCGCCCACCGATTGCGCGAAGATGGCGGCGGAATGGTCCCCCGCCGCGACCATGGTGTCGGAATCGTAGAGGTCGACGCCGGTGGCGATCACATAGACATTCGTGACCGAGACATCGCCGCCCGCGCCGCCGGTGCCGCCACTGCCGCCGAGGCTCAGGGCGAGCGAGGTGCCGCCATCGCTGCCGGACTGGCTGCCCTGCTGTCCCCCGCTCGTCCCGGCCGAAGCCGAGGTCGCGCTGCCGCTGGCCGAACCCGAGAGGCTGCCGGTGGCGCTGGAGGAGGACCCGCCGGACCCGCTGGAGGACGACACGCTGGCGCTGGCGACGCTGGAGCCGCCATTGCCGCCGCCGCCGCCCACCGACTGGGCGAAGATGCCCGCCGAATTGGGGCCGAGCGTGCTGACATAGGCGAGCTGGGATGCGCCGATCGTCACCGTGACCCCGCCGCCATCGCCCCCAGCGCCGCCGGAAGCGCCGAGGCTCATGCTCACCGCCGCCTGGCCGCCGCTGCCGGCCGTGCTGGACGAGGCGCCGCCATTGCCGCCGCCGCCACCCACCGACTGGGCGAAGATGCCCGCCGCCTGCAGGCCGGACGTCTGGATGTAGCCGAGGGAGGTGAGGTTGATGCTGCCGCCATCGCCGCCGTCGCCGGCGCCGCCGCCGAGGCTGAAGGAGACGGCGTAGGAATCGCCATTGGCGTTGGTGGCGCTGGAGCCGCCATTGCCACCGCCGCCGCCGATGGACTGGGCGAGGATCGCCGTGGCCTGATCGCCGAAGGTGTAGATCGACCCGGTATTGTCGAGGGTGACGGTGGCGCCGTCGCCGCCCGTTCCGCCGAAGCCGCCAATGGTGAGCGCGGCGGCGATACCCGCGCTCGCGCCGTCATTGCTGCTTTCCGGCTGCGTGTCGGAACTGCCCGAGACGGCCGAACTGACATTGGCGGCGTCCTGCCCCGCCCCGGCGCCCGCCACCGAGGTCACGCCGCCCTGGAGCTCCTCCCCATCGCCGGCATTGGTGGTGGTGGAGGCGGCGCCGCCATTTCCCCCGCCCCCGCCGATCGCCTGGGCAAGAATGCCGTAGGACAGCGCGCCATAGGTCACCAGCGTGCTGCCATTGTCGACGGTGACGGTGCCGGCATCGCCGCCGCCATTGCCGAAACCGCCAATGGCGAGGCCCGCGGCATAGTCGTTGCTGGAGGCGGTGGCCTGCGTCCAGCCGCCATTGCCGCCGCCGCCACCGATCGACTGGGCGAGGATGGCGGAAGCGTGCATGCCCACCGTGGTGATGCTGCCTGATGTGTCGGTGTTGCTGTACACCGTCACCGTGCCGCCGCTGCCGCCGGTGGCGCCGCCGCCGCCAATGGCGAGGGCGACCGAGGCGGTGGTGGAGGTCGCAATGGAATCGGCCGAGCCGCCATTGCCGCCGGAGCCGCCGATCGACTGGGCGATGATGCCGGCGGACTGGTCGCTGAAGACGCCGGAGGAGCCGGTCAGGATCGCGCCGTTCTGCGTCACCTCGACCGTGTAGGCATCGCCGCCCGCCGCGCCCGCGCCGCCGATGGCGACGCTGGCCGCCGCGCCGTCGGTGCTGTCGCTGGTGCCGGAAAGGCTGAAGGCACGGCTCGACCCGCCATTGCCGCCGGCGCCGCCGATCGATTGCGCGAGAATACCGGCGGAGAGATAGCCATTGGTGGTGATGTCGGCGGCGGTGACGGTGACGCCGCCGCCCGACTGGCCGGACCCGCCGCCCCCGCCGGTGGTGCTGGCGCCCCCCACCGAGACGTTCGCGTCGCCCCCGCCGGTGGCGCCGGAGCCGGCAATGGCCGAACCGCCATTGCCGCCGGACCCGCCAATGGCTTGCGCGAGAATGCCGATGGACTGGTCGGCACCGGTGGTGACGGTATCGGACGCAGTGACGGCGACATCATAGGCGCCGCCGCCGGTGCCGCCGCTGCCGCCGACGGTGACGCTGGAGGCAAAAACGACGGAACCCGCCGCAGAGGCGGTGAAGCCGCCATTGCCGCCATTGCCGCCGATGTTCTGCGCGATGATGCCGGGCGAGAACAGGCCGTTGGTCGAGGTGCTGCCCTCGGCCGTCACCTGGACCAGGCCGTTGCCGTTGCCGCCCGCGCCGCCAGTGCCGCCAATGCTGACCGGCGCGCTGGCGCCGGAGCCGAGCGCGCCGGCGATGTCCCAGCCGCCATTGCCGCCATTGCCGCCGATGGCCTGCGCGATGATGCCGGCCGACTGGTTATAGCCATAGGACGTCACATCCTGCGTTTGGATGGTGACATTGGCCGAGGTGCCGCCGGCGCCGCCCGCGCCGCCCAGATTGACGCCGGCCGACAGGCCCTCGCTGAGGCCGCCCGCCACCGCGAAGCCGCCATTGCCGCCCTGCCCGCCAATGCTCTGGCCCACCACGCCAGGCGCGAGGGGGCCGTTCATCGTTACCGCTTCATAGAGGGTGATGGAGGCCGATGACGCCGCCCCGCCGCTGCCGCCCTCGCCGCCGATCTCGAGGCTGCCCGAGGCGGCACCGGTAAAGTCGCCGCCAGCGGCGAACCCGCCATTGCCGCCGCCGCCGCCAAGCGACTGGGCCAGCACGCCCGGGGCGGTGCCGCGCGCCTGGTCGCCATAGGAGCCCGCCGCGCCGATGATGGCGCCATAGCTGGTGACGGTGACGTTGCCGGAATTGGAACCCGTGCCACCGCCGCCGCCCACCGCCAGGGTGAACGCCCCGTCGCCGGAAAAGTCGCCTGTTGTGACGAAGCCGCCATTGCCGCCGCCGCCGCCGATCGACTGCGCGAGCAGGACCGGCGCGCCGCCATAGTTCGAGACGAGCGCGCCGTAGTTGAGCACCGTCACATTGCTGGAGCTGTTGCCGCTGCCGCCGGCGCCGCCAATGGTCATTCCAGCCGAGGCGGAGATGCTGAGATCCGCGTCGAGGCTGAAGCCGCCGCTGCCGCCGCCGCCGCCGATCGATTGAGCGATAATCGCGCTCGAACCGGCGCCGTTGACGGTGATGGCGGCCGAGCCATAGGCGCTGTTGACCGAACTGTCCTCATTATAGACCCAGACATCGGAGCCGGTGCCGCCCGAGCCACCCGTCCCGCCGATGATGAGGCTGGCGGAGACGGCGTCCGCGTCGACGGCGATCGTGTTGCCGCCCGCGCCGCCGCCGCCGCCAATGGCCTGGGCGACAATGCCATGCGATCGCGCGCCGTTGGTGGTGATGACGCCGCCGGAATTGTCGGCGATGACCGCTCCCGAATTGCCGCCGCCGCCGCCGGATCCCCCCACCCCGATGCCGATGACCGAGCCGGTGGACACGGTGCCGGACACCGAGGCCCCACCCGTGCCGCCGCCGCCGCCGATGGACTGGCCGACCAGGCCGGAGGAATCATCGCCATTGGTGGTGATGCTGACGCCATTGGTGCCGGTATAGACGTCGCCGCCATCGCCAGCGCCGGCGCCCGATCCGCCGAAGGACATCGCGAAGCCGCCGACATCCGAGCCGGACAGCGTCACCGCATAGCCGCCCGCGCCGCCGCCGCCACCGATCGACTGGGCGACGATGCCGGGTGAACTGTCGCCCTGCGTCGAGATCAGCGCCGCGCTTGCCGGCGCGCTGAAGGTCGGCTGGCCGCTGATGGACGTGCAGGCGCCGTCATTGCCGGAGTTGCCCGAATAGGAATTGCAGTTGACCGCCACGGGGCTGGTGCCCCCGCCGTAACCGCCGCTGCCGCCATGGGCGATGGCGGCGGAGACCCCGCCGGACAGGTCGAAGGCGATGCTACCGCCGCCCGCGCCGCCGCCACCGCCAATGGCTTGCGCGAGAATGCCGGCGGAATTGATCTCCGTCGTGGTGATGTTGCCGCTATTGCCGACATAGAGGCTGGCGCCGCCGCCGCCCTGGCCGCCGGTGCCGCCGACGGTGAGGGACACGCCCGCGACCAGCGAGGCCGAGCCCGACAGGCCGAACCCGCCCGCGCCGCCGCCGCCGCCGATGGATTGGGCGAGAATGCCGTAGGAGCCGCCCGCCGTGGGCGCGGGCGAGCCGGCATAGCCGCACCCGCCCGTGCACAGATCGCCGGAATTGATCACGATGACCTGGTTGCCATTGCCGCCATCACCGCCGGTGCCGCCCAGCGCGATGGCGAGGTCCGGCGCGCCGCTGAAGGCCATGCCGCCGGAACCGCCGGCGCCGCCGAGCGACTGGGCGAAAATCGCGGCGGAGGACGCACCCGTGGTGGTGATGTCGGACGAATTCGTCACCTGCGTTTGCGCGGCAGTGCCGGCCGGTCCGCCGGAACCGCCCAGCGCGACCAGCCCCGCCGCCACGCCGGCATTGCCGCCGCCGCCGCCGACCGACTGGGCGTAGATACCATAGGAACCCGCGCCGGACGTCAGGATCGCGGCGCCGGTCGTATTGGTCACCGTGATCGCGCCGCTGTCGCCGCCATAGCCGCCGCCACCGCTGACGCCGCCATACCAGCCATTGGCACTGCCACCGTCGCCGCCATTGCCGCCGATGCTCTGGGCGAAAATGCCGGTGGCCTGGGTGGTGGTGATGGCGGCGCCGTTCTGCACCGTCACCGAGCCGCCGGCGCCGCCGGTTCCCGCCGCTCCGCCATTGCCGCTGCTGACGGAACTGTTCTCATTGCCGCCATTGCCGCCCTGGCCACCCACGCTCTGCGCCCAGATTCCGTAGGAATCGGTGCCAACCGTGGTCAGCGCGATGGCGTTGTCGACCGTGACCGCGCCGCCATTGCCGCCATTGCCGCCCGCCCCGCCCTTATAGTCCACCGACGACGTGCCGCCGCCATTGCCACCTCGGCCGCCCTGGGAGATCACGACGATGCCGGAATATTCGAAGGTGAAGCTGCCGGACTGGCTGTCGATGGTGATGTCGGCGGTCCCGCCATCCCCGGCATCGCCGCCGGGCTGGCCGCCATAGCAGCTGCCGCCGCTCCCCCCCGCGCCGCCCTGCCCGCCGGTGACGGTCACGAGGACCATCGTCGCGTTATAAGTGCCGCCGGAAGTCAGCCCATTGTCGAAGGTCGTGAAGATATCGTCGGATGGATTGCCTGTCGTGCCGCTATAGGGCGGGTAGGTGCAGCCATCCGCGTTCTGGCCGCTGAGGCCATTGCTTCCCGTATTCTGGAAGGACGAAAGGGCCGGCCCGATCGACGGCGCCGTGCTCTGGGCGGCGGCAGGGGCGGTCAAGGCGCAGACGGCGACCGACGACATGAGGAATGGCAGGGACAGCCGAAGAGTGCCGGAAACCGCACGAGCCTTCCGCGAGAGCAACGTCAGACCGGCCATGCGCATCCCCCGCAAGAAAGCAAAACGGCGCGCGCCTTGCCGGCGCCCGCTGTGTGGGATGGGCATCCCGCTCCCGGGTTTGCCGGCCGGACGTGTTATAGGCAACGTCACTTTTTGGAATCGTTGGGCGATTTATGCAGAAGGCGGGTGCGTGCATGGGCGGGGAATCGGGGCCGGCCGCGTCCTTTCCCGAACCCGTCCTCCGGCTGTTCGGCGCGGAGGCCATCAACGAGCTGATGGCGGCGCCGGGGTTTCCCGACGCCGTCAGGGCCGCCGCCGCCAATGCGGTCCGGCTGTATGACGGCAGCTGGATCCGCAACCGGCTTTTGAATGATCGCGGCCGCCTCCTCGCCGTGCTGCTCCTGCTGGATCTGCATTTCACCGAGAGCGGCGGAACGGGCTTCACCGGGGCGCAGCTGCGGCGCGAGGTGGTGGCGTTGGACGTCTGCAGCGCCGGCCGTGCCACCGCCTTCCTCGCCGCGCTGCGGTTCAAGCGCCTGCTGGCGGACGGCACCGTTTCCGGGCGGAAGGAGCGGCGACTTATACCGACGGCGGCCCTTCTGCAGACGCATCGCGAGCGCTGGAACGGCATGTTCGCGGCCATCGCCCATATCGACGCGCCGGCGGCAGAGGCGGCCCGCGCCTTACCGGATGATCTTCTGTTCGGCCCCTGCACCCACGCCATGGCGGCGTGCTTCCGCCAGGGCCTGCGGGTGTTCGCGGCCGCGCCGGAACTGCAGGACCTCGCCGAACGCGATGCCGGCCTCGTCATGCTGGTGTCGCTGATCACCCGGGACGGTCCCGTCTCCGTCAGCCAGCTCGCGCGGCGATTCCACGTCTCGCGCGCGCATGCGGCCAATGTCCTGCAACGCGCCGAGACGCAAGGTCTCGCCTGCAGCGAGCCCGGACTGAACGGATACCGCGCGAGCCCGGCGCTGCAGCCGGTTCTCATGCGCTTCTACGCCGTCATTTTCCTCACCTTCCTGACGGCCCTGAGCGAAGGTCGACCGCGCGGGGGCTGAGGCGCCGACACGCCGGCATCGCCTCAGGCCGGCGCGAAGCCTCATCGACCGCCGGCCACGATCGGGGGCTCAGGAACAAAGACATGGATCTGAAGTGCGGATCATCGCACCGCCGCTTCCAGCCTCCTGCCCGTGCATAAGCCTCGCCCTTCTCCGGGTTTGACTTTAGCGCAAGCAGCCCCCAACTTCCGGGGATGATGATCGCACGCGCACAGCATTGGCACTTTCGGGTATGTCCCATCGCGGGACACTAGCCCCCGGCTCGGTCGCCCGGCGCCCTGGCACCGGGGCGCGCGGTCAAAAACTGTAGCCGGCGACGCCGCTTAGGGCGGCAGAATTCCACATCATCCGACCAACGACACGTGAAGCGCCCTCGCCGCGCTCTGCGTCCATCACAATTGGAGACTTCAATGACGCTCGCAAGCCGCAAGCCGGCCATCCTCATCACGCGCAACGACCACGCGCAATTGACGAAACTGGCGGACGGTTATGCGGCCAGCCATCCCGACCTTGCCGAGGAGCTTTACACAGAGTTGGACCGGGCGCGGGTCGTCGCCACAGAGAAGCCCGGCGCCGAATTCATCCGCATCGGCTCGACGTTCAGGTTCACCACCGATGGCGGGGCCGACCGCACCGTTACCCTCGTACTCCCTGGCGAGGCCGACATTGCGGCGGGGAAGGTGTCTGTCATGACCCCCATCGGCGTGGCGTTGATCGGGCTTTCGGCAGGGCAGTCGATGAAATGGACGGCCCGTGATGGCGCTGTCCATATGTTGACCGTTGTCAGTGTGGGGGTGGGCCAGCAGCCAGCGGGTGGCAACTTGGCCGGAGCACACTCCTGAGGTCGAGATGGGCGGCTCTCCGGGGTCCATGCCGCGGAACTTAAGGGAAGCGCCGCCTTTTGCCGGTGAAGCGGCGGAAGGCGTGGACGGTACCGTTTCGGCTGTTGACCTAGAGCCCCGGCGACTCGCGCGCGGGCTGTCCAAGGAGAGCCGCCACAGCGCATCGCACTCGGGGTCGTGCGCCTGAAGCCCAAACATGGGGAGCTCGGACTGGCGTGACCGCCAGCCGACGGACTTTGCTTGCTTACTTCGCTTGAAAAAGTGTTGGCGGAGACGGAGGGATTCGAACCCTCGAGGCCCTTTTGGGGGCCTGCTCATTTAGCAAACGAGTGCCTTCAGCCTCTCGGCCACGTCTCCAGCCGGCCTCGCGGTCGCCTTGCGGCGGCGCGGTTCGAGCCGGCGACCTGTCTAGGTTTCCCCCGCCCCCCGGTCAAGGCCGAATACGCAGTTGGTCCACTGCCGGCTTCATTCATCCGGCCGGGCGCTGGCCGAACAGCACGCTCTGCGCCTGCGTGTCGGTGGCGAAGTCGATCTTGGCGCGGTCGGCGGCGTTCACGGCGAGGCCGCGCTGCACCGCCGGCCGCGCCAGCATCCGCTCCAGCCAGGCGGCAAAATGGGGCAATTCCTTGATGTCCTGGCCCTGTCGCTCCCATAGCTTGGCCCAGCCGATGCAGGCGATGTCGGCGATGGAATAGTCGCCGGCAAGGAAGGGCCGGTCCGCCAGGCGCGTGTTCATCACCCCATAGAGGCGGTGCACCTCCTTGGTGTAGCGCTCGATGGCGTAGGGAATCTTCTCCGGCGCATAGATGCGGAAATGGTGCGCCTGCCCCGCCATCGGCCCGAGCCCGGCCATCTGCCAGAACAGCCACTGGTCCACCTCCACCCGCCCGCGCTCGTCGGTGGGGTAGAACAGCCCGGTCTTGCGGCCGAGATATTGCAGGATCGCCCCTGATTCGAACACGGAGAGCGGCGCCCCGTCCGGCCCCTCGGGATCGACGATTGCCGGCATCTTGTTGTTGGGCGACAGGGCGAGAAAGTCCGGCTTGAACTGGTCGCCCCGGCCGATATTGACCGGGATCACCTCATAGGGAAGCCCGCATTCCTCCAGCATGATGGAGATCTTCCAGCCATTGGGCGTCGGCCAGTAATAGAGCTGGATCGGACGGGACTGTAGCTGGGCCATGACGCGAGCGCTCCCCCTTCGCCCTTGATGGGGCGCAGGACATCAGAACTAGGGCCGCCCCGCGCGGCTGGCAAGCGGGCGGGGCCCGGCGGCATGACGTGCTCGCCTCATCGGGCGGATGCGAGTAGATTTGCCCCGCCCGGCGCCCCCGCGCCTTTCCACAAGCGAGACCGTGCGCGTGAAAACTGCCGTCCTTTCCTGCCTGCTCGGCGCGCTCACCCTGGCCGGCGCCCTGCCCGGCGCGGCGCGGGCGCAGACGCCGGCGGCCCCCTCGCCGGCCAAGATCTGCGCCGACCGCTGGAACGAGATGAAGGCGAACAACCAGACCGGCGAGCAGAGCTTTCGCGATTTTTCCGCGCAGTGCCTGAAGGAGCCCGGGGCGACGGCGGAAAAGCCGGCCCCTGCGGGCGAGCCGGCACCCGCGCCGAAGCGCAACACCACGCCGACCGGCGCCTCGGCCACTGCCGCCCAGCCCTCGATCAAGCAATGCGCCGATCTGTGGAACGAGATGAAGGCGAAGAACCAGACCGGCAAGCGCACCTATCGCGACTTCGCCCAGGAATGCCTCGCCGGCACCGGCGTACTGGATGAGAAGCCGGCGCCAACGCCGGCGCCGGAAGAGCCTAACGAGCAGGCGCCCAAGCCGAAGACCTCGGTTCCCTCCGTGCCCCGCCCGGCGGGCGCCCCCACGCCCGACCCCGCCCCGGCGCTGTCGCGCCCGCCCGATGCCAGCGACCGCGAGGCGCTCAATCGGTGCAATGCCGAGTGGCAGTCCTACAAGACCCGGCACAACCTCACCGGCGCCAAGGCCTGGCACGTCTTCATGGCCCGCTGCCTGCCGTAAGGCGGCCCGCCGGGCTCAGTGGCCGGCAAGGTCGATCTTGAAACCGTCGAGCCGCTTCTCGAAGCCGGCGCGCTCATAGAAGCGGTGCGCGTCGGCGCGCAGCTTGTTGGAGGCGAGCTGCAGCGAGCCGGCGCCCCGGCGCCGCGCTTCGGCGATGGCGAAGTCCATCATCGCCGCGCCGACGCCCTTGCCGCGCACGTCAGGGTCCACCTGCACCGCCTCGGCATGGGCGAGCAGTGTGCCGTGGCGCAGCAGCGCGCGGAAGAACACCAGCTGGAAGGTGCCGACCACCCGGCCGTCGAGCCGCGCGACATAAAGCGTCGCGCGCGGATCGGCGGCGATGTCGTCAAAGGCCCGCTCATAGGCGGGAAAGTCGGCCGGGTCGGCACTGTCGCGCACGCCGAACAGCGTCTCCCGCGCGAGTATGGCGACGATGGCCGGCAGGTCGGCGCGGGTGGCCGGCTCGATGGCGACGGCGCAGGCCGTCGCCTCCGGCGCAGAGGCGTCGCTCATATCCCGAGCTTGCTCTTCAAGAGGTCGTTCACCACCTGCGGCGCGGCCTTGCCACCGGTCTGCTTCATCACCTGGCCGACAAACCAGCCCAGCATGGTCGGCTTGGCGAGCACCTGCGCCACCTTGTCCGGGTTGGCGGCGATGATGGCGTCCACCGCCGCCTCGATGGCGCCGGTATCGGTCACCTGGCGCATGCCGCGCGCCTCGACGATGGCGCGGGGGTCGCCGTCCTTCTCCTCGGCGATGATGATCGCCAGCACGTCCTTGGCGATCTTGCCGGAAATGGTGCCGTCGGCGATCAGGTCGACCAGCCCGGCGATCTGCACCGGGGTGATGTGGGTCTCATAGACCGACAGGCCGGAGGCATTGGCGAAGGCGGAGACGTCGCCCATGATCCAGTTGGCCACCGCCTTGGCGTCGCGCGCGCCGCCGCCATGGGCGACCGCCGCCTCGTAATAGGCCGCCGTCTCCTTCTCGGCCACCAGCACGTCGGCGTCATAGGCGGAGAGGCCATAGGCGGCGACGAAGCGGGCCTTCTTCTCGTCGGGGAGTTCCGGCAGATGCGCCTTCAATTCGGCGACGAAGGCGTCGTCGAATTCCAGCGGCAGCAGGTCCGGGTCGGGGAAATAGCGGTAATCATGCGCTTCTTCCTTCGACCGCATGGAGCGCGTCTCGCCCTTGCCGGGGTCGAACAGGCGGGTTTCCTGGTCGATCGTGCCGCCATCCTCAATGATGCCGATCTGGCGGCGCGCCTCGACATCGACCGCCTGGCCGATGAAGCGGATGGAGTTGACGTTCTTGATCTCGCAGCGCGTGCCGAAATCATCGCCCGGCCTGCGCACCGAGACGTTGACGTCGGCGCGCAGCGAGCCCTTTTCCATGTCGCCATCGCAGGTGCCGAGATAGCGCAGAATGGTGCGCAGCTTGGTCACATAGGCCTTCGCCTCTTCCGCCGAGCGCAGGTCCGGCTTGGAGACAATCTCCATCAAAGCGACGCCGGAGCGGTTGAGATCGACCAGGGAGAGCGTCGGGTGCTGGTCGTGGATCGACTTGCCCGCGTCCTGCTCCAGATGCAGCCGCTCGATACCCACTTCGATCTGCCCGTCGGCGGTGTCGACCAGCACCACCCCCTCGCCGACGATGGGGCTCTTGTACTGGCTGATCTGGTAGCCCTGCGGCAGGTCCGGGTAGAAGTAGTTCTTACGGTCGAACACCGAGCGGTTGTTGATCTCAGCCTTGAGGCCCAGCCCCGTGCGCACCGCCTGCTTCACGCATTCGGCGTTGATGACGGGCAGCATGCCCGGCATCGCCGCATCGACCAGCGAGACATGGGCGTTCGGCTCGGCGCCGAATTCGGTCGAGGCGCCGGAGAACAGCTTGGAATTGGACGTGACCTGCGCATGGATTTCCATGCCGATCACGATTTCCCAGTCGCCGGTGGCCCCCTTGATCAGCTTCTTCGGGTCGGCGGGGCGGGAATGCATGTTCATCGGACGAACCTGTTCTGGCGTGCGCAAGCACGAAAGCGCGGGAGTGGCAGTTCCCTACCCTGCCCCCGCCGGTCCTGACAACCGTTTCGCGCGGCCCCGCCGGCCGAACCCGTCTCCCACCCGCCCCGGCCGAGGGGACAAACGTCGTCCGTCCGGGGCCCTTATAGACGATTGGACAAGAGGACACGCCATTTTGTCTCGCGTATTCATGGGTCCAATGCGACGATGGTCAGAATATATTACCAACGCGCAGGCTCTCGGGAGGAGCGTCCACACCAATCAACGTCGCCGCTCCGTCTGGGCTCCTGGCGGAAAAAGGCCGGCGACACAGGAGGAAACAACCGGATGTCGACAGGTCTGCTCGCCTTCCTTGCCTTTTTGCCGATCATTTCGGCAGGCGTCTTGCTCATCGGTTTTCGCATCGCCGCCCGCATCGTCATGCCCATCACCTATGTGATGGCGGTGGTTATCGCCCTTTTGTTCTGGGGCGTCAGCGCCAACCGGATCGCCGCCTCGACACTGCAGGGATTGCTGCAGACCGCCGGCCTTTTGTGGATCATCTTCGGCGCCATCCTGCTGCTCAACACGCTGAAGCACTCGGGCGCCATCTCCACCATCCGCGCCGGCTTCACCTCGATCAGCCCGGATCGGCGCGTGCAGGTGATCCTCATCGCCTGGCTGTTCGGCTCCTTCATCGAGGGCGCCTCTGGCTTCGGCACCCCGGCCGCCGTCGCCGCCCCGCTGATGGTGGCGGTCGGCTTCCCGGCCATGGCCGCCGTCGTGTTCGGCATGATGATCCAGTCGACGCCGGTGTCCTTCGGCGCCGTCGGCACCCCGCTGATCGTCGGCGTGCAGACCGGGCTGGACCAGACCGCCATATCGGCGCAGCTCACTGACGTCGGTTCCAGCTGGGCCGTCTTCTTCCACCTCATCACCACGGAAGTGGCGATCATCCACGCCATCTGCGGCACGCTGATGCCGCTGTTCCTCATCATGGTGATGACGCGCTTCTTCGGTCGCAACAAATCCTGGACCGAGGGCCTTTCCGCCGCGCCCTTCGCCATCCTCGGCGCCTTCGCCATGACGGTGCCCTATGTGCTGGCGGCGACCTTCCTCGGCGCGGAATTCCCCTCGCTGCTCGGTGGACTGATCGGCCTCGCCATCATGACGCTGGCCGCGCGCGCCGGCTTTCTGGTCCCGAAGACCAGCTGGGACTTCGCCCCGCCCTCGGAATGGCCGAAGGAGTGGTTCGGCCAGCTCGACATCACCCTCGACAGCCTCGCCAAGCGCACCATCCCGCTGGCGCTGGCCTGGGCGCCCTATGTGCTGCTGGCGGTCTTCCTGGTGGTCAGCCGCATGGTGCCCGGCGTCGGCGGCGCGCTGAAGTCGGCGACATTGGCCTTCTCCAACCTTCTCGGCGAACAGGGGATCAATGGCGATTTCCCGCTGCTGTTCTCCCCCGGCGGCCTGCTGGTCATCATCTGCATGATCACCGTCCTGCTGCACCGCATGCCGCTGTCGGGCTTCACCGCCGCCGTGCGCGAGAGCAGCGGCACGCTGATCGGCGCCGGCTTCGTGCTGATCTTCACCGTGCCGATGGTGCGGGTGATGATCAATTCCGGCGTCAACGCCAATGGGCTGGACAGCATGCCGGTGCTGGTCGCCGAATGGGTGTCGACGCAGGTCGGCGCGGTCTACCCGGTGTTCGCCCCGACCATTGGCGCTCTCGGCGCCTTCCTTGCCGGCTCGAACACGGTCAGCAACCTGATGCTGAGCCAGTTCCAGTTCTCGGTGGCGCAGGGGCTGGGCATCTCCTCGGTGCTGATGGTGGCGGGCCAGTCGGTCGGCGCCGCCGCCGGCAACATGATCGCCATCCACAATGTCGTCGCGGCGTCGGCCACGGTCGGCCTGCTCGGGCGCGAAGGGGCGACGCTGCGCATCACCATCCTGCCGACGATCTACTATCTGATCGTCGCCGGAACCCTGCTGCTGCTCGGCTTCTATGTCGTCGGCCTCAGCGATCCGCTGATGGGCCGGTAAAGCGAGCCGCCGGGACCGTCAGACGTCCCGGCAGCCTTGCGCCAGATCAAGGCCGGCGCTCCCCTGCGCCGGCACTCTCCCCCAAACGGGGAGAACAGCCATGAATGTCGACACGATAGACGAGCGCCTCGCGCTCTTCCGCGCCATGGCCGCCCATGCCGGCCTGGACCTTCCGGCGATCGCCGCCGAGGCGCCGCAGGAGGTGCTGGCCGCCGCCCAGCGCTGCCTCGGCTGCCGCGATGCCCCGGACTGCCACCGCTGGTTCGACGCACAGGCCGCCGGCGAAAATACGGAAAACGCTGGCGCCAGCGAACAGCCGGTGCCCGGCTTCTGCCGCAACGCGGCGCAGTTCGATCTCTGGAAGGACGGCGCGACACCCTCGCAGGCGGCCGAATAGGCCGGAGCGGCGGGCCTGGAGAACGCGTTATCCGATCAGATTGGTTCAGTCTGATCGGATCGCACTCCAGAGCGTTTTCGAGCGACGTGGACACCGGCTCGCGTGAAGAAAACGCGACAAAACAAAGAATGAGATCATTTCACTGTCTCCATGAAACAGTGAAATGATCTAGCCCAGCCGCTCATTCTCGTAGGCGATCACCCAGTCGATCAGCTGGCGCCAGAGCTTTTCCACCAGCTCCGGCGGCACGCCCTTGGTTTCGGCATGGGCGCTGACCTTGTCGATCACGTCTTCCACCCGCTCGGGCAGGAAGGCGGCGAGGCCCTCCACCTTCTTCACCGCGATGACGTGCTTGACCACCTCGAAGCGCCGGGCCAGCAGCTCGACGATCTCGGCGTCGATGGCATCGATCTCGGCCCGGAAGGGCGCGAGCGAGCGCTCATTGGCGGGCAGGCGCGGCATCGGCTCACTCCCACCAGCGGTCGGTGACCTCGAAGCGGCCGGCGGCCTCCTCGATCACCTGGCCGAGCGAGAACAGCCCCTCCTCGCCGAACGGCCGGCCGATCAGCTGCAGGCCGAGCGGCAGCCCCTCGGAGGACAGCCCCGCCGGCACCGCGATGCCCGGCAGGCCGGCCATGTTCAGCGTCACCGTGAACACGTCCTGCAGATACATCTCCACCGGGTCGGCGCCCGACTTCTCGCCGATGCCGAAGGCGGGCGAGGGCGTGGCCGGCGCCAGCACCGCGTCGATGCCCTCGGCAAAGACGGTCTCGAAGTCGCGCTTGATCAGCGTGCGGACCTTCTGCGCCTTGAGGTAATAGGCGTCGTAATAGCCGGCCGAGAGCACATAGGTGCCGACCATGACGCGCCGGCGCACCTCGTCGCCGAAGCCGCTCGCGCGGGTCTTCTCATACATCTCAACGATGTCGCGGCCCGGCACACGCTCGCCATAGCGCACGCCATCATAGCGGGCGAGGTTGGAGGAGGCCTCGGCCAGCGCCACGATGTAATAGGCCGGCAGCGCATATTTGGTGTGCGGCAGGCTGATGTCGACGATCTCCGCGCCGGCCTCGCGCAGCATGGCGGCGCCCTTGTCCCATAGCGCGGCGATCTCCGGCGACATGCCATCGACGCGGTATTCGCGGGGAATGCCGATTCGCTTGCCCTTCACCGAGGCACCCACCGCCGCCTCGTAATCGGGCACGGCCATGTCGACGCTGGTGGAATCCTTGGGGTCGTGGCCAGCCATGGAGCGCAGCAGCAGCGCGGCATCGTTCACCGAGCGGGCGATCGGCCCGGCCTGGTCGAGCGAGGAGGCGTAGGCGACGACGCCCCAGCGCGAGCAGCGGCCATAGGTCGGCTTGATGCCGACCGTGCCGGTGAAGGCCGCCGGCTGGCGGATCGAGCCGCCCGTGTCGGTGCCCGCCGCCCCGGCGCAGATCTGCGCCGCCACCGCCGCCGCCGAGCCGCCGGAGGAGCCGCCCGGCACGAGGGGCTGCGCCGAGCCGGTGCGCCGCCAGGGGTTCACCGCGGCGCCGAAGGCGCTCGATTCGGTGGAGGAGCCCATGGCGAACTCGTCCTGGTTCAGCTTGCCCAGCAGCACCGCGCCATCCTTCCACAGCCGGGAGGTGACGGTCGATTCATAGGGCGGGACGAAGTTCTTCAAAATGTTCGAGCACGCCGTGGTCCGCACGCCCTCGGTGGCGAACATGTCCTTGATGCCGAGCGGAATGCCTTCCAGCGGCCCGGCCGTGCCGGCGGCGTAGCGGGCATCGCTGGCCTTGGCCATATCAAGCGCCTTTTCCGGCGTGGTCAGCACATAGGCGTTGAGATCGCCCGCCGCCTCGATCGCGCCGAGATAGGCCTGCGTCAGCTCGGTGGCGGTGAAATGCCCCTCGCTCAGCCCTTCATGGGCGGCGGTGAGGGTGAGGCGGGTGAGTTCGTGGCGCGAGGAGGTGCTCATCTCGCTCACTCCACCACTTTCGGGACGGCGAAGAAGCCGTCCTCGGAGGCTGGGGCGTTGGCGAGCACCCGCTCGGCATAGAAGCCGTCGCTCACCACATCCGCCCGCAGCGGCAGGGTCATCGGGATGACGCTGGTCATCGGCTCGACGCCATCGGTGTCGACCTCGCCGAGTTGCTCCACGAAGGCGAGGATGGCGTTCAGCTCGCCCTGGAGGTGGGCCACCTCGTCCTCTGTCACGGCGATGCGCGCCAGATGCGCCACCCGCCGGACCGTCGCCTGATCGACCGACATCCGAAATCCCAATCCACTGAAACCGATGCGCGCCCTATAGCAGGCACGCACCGCGCCCCGCAACGCGCGGCGCTACGCTCGCCACATCAATGGCGGGGATCGGATGCCGGCCGGCGCGCCAATCTCAGGCTTGAACCGGCCGCTGTTGCGGCCGGCTTGCGAGTCTGTCTCAGGCTTTCGCCGACCGCCGTCGCGGCCGGCTTGCGCGCCGATCTCAGGCTTCAACCGGCCGCTGCTGCGGCCGGCCGGCTCCTGTCACGAGCGCGCCTGCTCCAGGCACTGGCCGGCGGCCTGAGCGTTGGAGCGGGCATTGCCGCGGTCGATCTGGCCGGACATGGCCAGCGACTTGGTGGTGTCGGTGACGATGGTGCGCAGGTCACCGCTGTCGCCGGCCGCCATCACAGCCGCGTAGATCGCCTTGCCATCGGCGGTGAGCGAGGCGGCGCAAGCATTGCCCGCCGCCTGGTCGGCGCGGGCCACGCCGCCGGCCAGCAGAACGAGCGCGGCGCAGGCGGCCGTGGAAAGCCCGCCGACGCGAGCAAAGGAACGAAGCATCATGATCGACTCCATGGTAGAATAGGGTTTAGCGCACGCCTGCGCGGTTGACGCCGCCATTCACATTGACGCCCGGACCGGGGCGAGCGATGGCGCGGGCATTGGCATTGGCGCCAGCGGTGCAGCCGGCGGGAAAGCCGGGGCGCGTGCAGTAGACGGTCGCCCGGGCAGCCGGCGCGACATAGGGAGTCGGGCGAACCACGCATCCGACCGGAATGCCCGGTCCGGTGCAATAGATGACGGCTGCGTCGGCGGGGGCGGAGCTGCCCACGGCGAGAGCGACCAGCAGCCCGCCGCAGAAGGCGGCCGGCACGAGGCGGCGCGCAAGCGGGAAGACGCGAGATTGGAGGCTCATTTCGATCTTGTCCTGTTCTGGCCCCCGCAAGGGGATCCGGACGCTACATTGGGCGGTTTGTGGCGCCCGGCAATGTCGATTATTGGTCGCAACGAAAGGCCTCGATGAGAAGAATGGTTGGGCGAAATGCAGCAACGGTCCAGACCGGCGATTCCAACCCCCGGCGGTTTGACGCTCTGATGCCCGGCGAATCGCAGGAACGCGCCCGGCTGCTCACCCGGCCCGACTTTCCCTGGATCGCGCGGCAGGCGGCGATCAATCTCAGCGACGCCTATCGCGGCAATGTGCTGCTGACCCGGCTGCTGAACGATCGCGGCCGCTTCGTCCTCTCCCTGCTGCTTCTGGACATGCATTTCGAAGCGCCCGACGCGCCCGGCCTGACCACCGGCCGGCTGAAGGCGGAAGCGGTCGCGCTCGACGTGTGCAGCCCGGGCCGGGTTGGCGCCATCCTCGCGGCGTTCCGGGTGTTCGGCATGATCGCGCCGGCGCCGGATTCCGACGGCCGCCGCCGCCGGCTGGTGGTGACCGACAAGCTGATGTCGATCCACCGCGAGCGCTGGCGGACCATGCTCAACACCCTTGCGCTCGTCGTGCCCGAGGAAGGCGAGCGGGGCCTGCGCCATCTCGACGATCCGGTCTTCCTCACCGCCTTCGTCCGCACCCTGCTGGAACCGCTCCGCGCCGGATGGCGGCCCTCCTTCGACATTCCCGCCATCGGCCAGTTCGCCGAGCGGGACGGCGGCCTGCTGATCGCCCTTGCCCTGTTCGGCATCGGGCTCACCGGCCAGCCGCTGTCGATCTCGCAGCTGGCGCGCTCGTTCCGCATTTCCCGCTCGCATGTCGTCGGCATCGTCCAGGAGGCCGCCGAGGCGGGGCTGGTGCGGCGGGTGGAGGAACAGGGCGCGCGCGGGCCGGGCGTGCTGCCGCAGCCGGCGCTGATTGAGGCGATGGAGCACTTCGTCGCCATGGCGCTGGTGCGCCAGATGGTGGCGGTGCGCGCCGGCCTCGCCGCGCTCGACAGCCGCGACGCCGCCTGAACCGGGCCGGCCGCGGCAGGCCGGCCGGCTCAGCCGCGCGAGAAGCCCACCGGCACGCCCTTGTCAGGCACCACCACCGTCGCCTCCTCGCCCACCAGCGCGACGAATCGCTCGGCACCGGGCTCCAGCAGCCCGAAGGAGGCGTAGTGCGCCGGGATAATGGAGAGGCCACTGAGATAGCGCGACACCGCCACCGCCGCCAGTTCCGGCCCCATGGTGAAGCGGTCGCCGATCGGCACGATCACCACATCAGGCTTGTGCAGCTCGGCGATCAGGCCCATGTCGGAAAAAATATCGGTATCGCCCATGTGCCAGACGGTCGGCTCGCCCGGCGCCTTGACGATGATGCCGTTGGCATTGCCGAGATAGACGGTCCGGCCGTCCTCCATCATGCCGGAGGAATGGTCCGCCCGCACCAGGCTCACGGTGAAGCCGTCGAAATGCACCGTGCCGCCGGTGTTCATCGGCTCCAGCTTGGCGACGCCCTGCTGGCCGAGCCAGCCGGCGAGGTCCGCATTGGCGACCACCGTCGCCTCATTGGCCCGCGCGATCGCCACGCTGTCGCCGACATGGTCGGCATGGCCGTGGGTCAGCAGCACATGCGAAACATCCGCCGTCGCGTCGCCGAAATCGCCTGAAAAAGCCGGATTGCCGGTCAGGAAGGGGTCGATCAGCACCGCCGTGCCAGCAAAATCGAGCCGAAACGCCGCATGGCCGAACCAGGTGATCTTCATCGCCGATCCTCATTCATTTGCAGGGGAGCGCCGGGGAACATAGGGCAGGCGCGCCGCCGCACAACCCCGGTTCGGCCGGACCAGCGATGGCGCCGGGCCCGTGGCCATGCTAGGCGAGGCCACATGGCCGCCTCCATCCTCACCGTCACCGACGCCGCCCCGCTCCTGCCCGCCCGTGGCGGGCTCATCGGCCTCGATCTCGGCACCAAGACCATCGGCGTCGCCTCCTCCGATCCCGACCGGCGGCTCGCTGCCCCGGTCGAGACCATCGCCCGCAAGCAGTTCACCCCGGATGCGGCGCGCATCCTGGCGCTGGGCACGGCGCGCGGCGCGGTGGGCATCGTTCTCGGCCTGCCTGTCAACATGGATGGCAGCGAGGGGCCGCGCGCGCAGTCCTCGCGCGCCTTCGCCCGCAATCTCGCCCGGCTGACCGAACTGCCGATCATCCTGTGGGACGAGCGCCTCTCCACAGCCGCCGTCGAGCGCGACATGATCGCCATGGACATGAGCCGCGCCCGCCGCGCCGAGGTGGTGGACCAGCAGGCCGCCGCCTTCATCCTGCAGGGCGCGCTGGATCGGCTGCGCTTCATCGCCGGCAACGGCTGATACGTCCCAGGGAGCCGGGCTGACATGTCCGCTGTACTCGGCGCGCTGGTGCCGGTCTTTCTCATCATCGCGCTGGGCGCGGTGCTCAAGCGCGGCCTGCTGCCCGAGGCCTCGCACTGGATCGCGCTGGAGCGGCTGACGTATTTCATCCTGTTTCCCGCCTTGCTGGTGGTGAGTATCGCCCGGGCGGATCTGGGCGAGGTGGCGGTGCTGGAGGTGTCGACGGCGCTGCTGGGCGCCATTGCCCTTGTCGGCCTCCTACTCACCCTGCTCCGCCCCACGATTAGCCGCGCCTTCCGCCTTGCCGGTCCCAGCTACACCTCGGTGTTCCAGGGCGCCCTGCGCTGGAACACCTATATCGTCCTCGCCATCTCCGGCTCGCTCGCCGGCCCGCGCGGGCTGGCGGTGGCCGCCGTTGGGCTGGCGGTGATGATTCCGGTGCTCAACACACTCAGCGTCATCGTGCTGGCCCGCCATGGCGAGAACGGTGCCACCAGCAATCGCCTGCTGGTGCTGCAGATTTTGCGCAACCCGTTCATCTGGTCCTGCGCCGCCGGGGCGCTGATCAACGCGCTGCACCTGCCGGTGCCGCCGGTGCTGCTCACCTTCGGCGACATTCTCGGCCGCTCCTCGCTGGCGCTCGGCCTGCTGGTCGTGGGCGCCGGCCTGCGGCTGGGGGATCTGCGCCGCCCGCGTCTCGCGACCTGGTTCACCTGCCTGGTTAAGCTGGCAGTGCTGCCCGCTCTTGGCGTTGGCATTGGCCTGATGCTGGGCCTGCGCGAGGTGGATCTGCTCGTCGTCGCCGTCAGCACCGCCGTCCCCTCCGCCCCCAACGGCTATGTGCTCGCCCGGCAGATGGGCGGCGACGCCCCGCTTCTGGCGGAAATCCTCACCGTGCAGACGCTTCTGGCCGCCGTCACCATGCCGCTTGTCATCGCTGCGGTGGCGCTTCTGTGAGGGAAAATCGCACACGGGCGCTAAATCTCTTGCCGTGGGCCCTCGCGGCCTCTATCCAGCCGACTTCGATATGACATCGAACCCGACCGCCAGTTTCGCCCTCAATCGCCGGCACCTGCTCGGCATCGAGGGCCTGTCGCCCGACGAGATCGTCGGCCTTTTGGACCTCGCCGAAGAGTTCGTGCTTCTCAACCGCCAGGTGGAGAAGAAACGGGCAACCCTGCGCGGGCGCACGCAAATCAACCTGTTCTTCGAGGCCTCGACCCGCACCCAGGCCTCGTTCGAGATCGCCGGCAAGCGGCTCGGCGCCGATGTGATGAACATGTCGGTGAGCACCTCCTCGGTGAAGAAGGGCGAGACGCTCATCGACACCGCGGCGACGCTGAACGCCATGCACCCGGATGTGCTGATCGTGCGCCACAGCGCGTCGGGCGCGGTGGAGCTGCTGGCCCGCAAGGTCGATTGCGCGGTGGTCAATGCCGGCGACGGCGCCCATGAGCACCCGACCCAGGCGCTGCTCGACGCCCTCACCATCCGCCGCAACAAGGGCCGCATCCAGGGCCTCACCGTCGCCATCTGCGGCGACATCACCCATTCGCGCGTCGCTCGCTCCAACATCCTGCTGCTTCAGGCACTGGGCGCGCAGGTGCGGGTCATCGCCCCGCCGACCCTGCTGCCCAAAGGCATCGAGCGCTTCGGCGTCTCGGTCTATGGCGACATGCGAACCGGGCTGGCCGATGTCGATATCGTCATGATGCTGCGGCTGCAGCGCGAACGCATGAACGGCTCCTATGTGCCTTCGGTGAAAGAGTATTTCCATTTCTGGGGGCTGGACGAGGCCAAGCTGCGCTTCGCCAAGCCCGACGCGCTGGTGATGCATCCCGGCCCGATGAATCGCGGCGTCGAGATTGATTCGGCAGTCGCCGACGGCGCCCAGTCGCTCATCCGCGAACAGGTCGAGATGGGCGTCGCCGTCCGCATGGCCGTGCTGGACGCTCTCTCGCGGAACCTTCCCAATGCATGAGACCCGTCCCATCCTGCTCTCCCGGGCGCGCCTCATCGACCCCTCGCGCGACCTCGACACGACAGGCGACATCCTGATCGCCGACGGCGTCATCAAGGACATCGCACCCAACCTTTCAGCCGGCCTGCCGCCTGATACCGAGATCGTCGACTGCCGCCAGCTCGTGGCGATTCCGGGCCTGGTCGACATGCGCGCCTTCATCGGCGAGCCGGGCGCCGAGCACCGCGAGACGCTGGCCTCGGCCAGCCAGGCGGCGGCGGCGGGCGGCGTCACCACCATCATCTGCCAGCCTGACACCGACCCCGTGATCGACGATCCGGCGATCGTCGACTTCATCCTGCGCCGGGCGCGCGACACCGCCATCGTCAATGTCCATCCGATGGCCGCCCTCACCAAGGGGCTCGAAGGCCGCGAGATGACCGAGATCGGCCTGCTCGGCGCCGCCGGCGCGGTCGCCTTCACCGACGGCACCCGCTCCATCGGCTCGGCGCAGGTGCTGCGCCGCGCGCTGACCTATGGCCGCGACTTCGGCGCGCTGATCGTCCACCACACCCAGGATGCGAGCCTCGCCGGCGAAGGCGTTATGAATGAAGGCGAACTCGCCTCCCGGCTCGGCCTCGCCGGCCTCTCCAAAGCGGCGGAAACCATCATTTTCGAGCGCGACGTGCGGCTCGCCGCCATCACCGGCGGGCGCTACCACGCGGCCTCGCTGACCTGCGCCGATTCGCTGGAGGTGCTGCGCCGGGCCAAGGATGCCGGCATCGACGTCACCGCCTCGGCGTCGATCAACCACCTCACGCTCAATGAGCGCGACGTGGTCGGCTACCGCACCTTCTTCAAGCTGACCCCGCCGCTGCGCGCCGAGGAGGACCGGATCGCGCTGGTGCAGGGCGTCGCCGAGGGGCTGATCGACATCATCGTCTCCGACCACAACCCGCAGGATGTCGAGGTCAAGCGCCTGCCCTTCTCCGAGGCCGCCTTCGGTGCGGTGGGACTGGAGACCATGCTCGCCGCCGGCCTGCGCCTCGTCACCTCGGGCATGCTCGATCTGATGACGCTGATCCGCGCCATGTCCACCCGGCCGGCGGAACGCCTTGGCCTGCCGGGCGGGACGCTGCGGCCCGGCGCGCGCGCCGACATCGCCCTGCTCGCGCTTGACGAGGCCTGGATTCTCGATCCGCTCACCCTGAAGTCGCGCTGCCGCAACACGCCGTTCGACGAGGCGCGCTTCGAGGGCCGGGTGGTGCGGACGCTGGTCGCCGGCCGCACCGTTTATGAATACGTGTGACGAACGTAACCGAGCGCGCGCGCCCATCTGTGCAATCCCCGGGAAGTCTGTAAGGTCGCAGGCATGAACTGGTCCCTGCCCCCCTTGTTGAGCTTTGCCGCGCTATTGCTGGGCTATGCGCTCGGCTCGATTCCCTTCGGCCTGATCGTGACCCGGCTCGCCGGCACGCAAGACATTCGCAGCATCGGCTCCGGCAATATCGGCGCCACCAATGTGCTGCGCACCGGCCGCAAGGGCCTTGCCGCCGCGACCCTGCTGGGCGATGCGCTGAAGGGCACGCTCGCCGTGCTGCTGGCCGGCGCACTACTCGGCCCGGAGGCGGCGCTGCTGGCGGCGCTGGGCGCCTTTCTCGGGCATCTGTTCCCGGTCTGGCTCGGCTTCAAGGGCGGCAAAGGTGTCGCGACCTTTCTCGGCGTGACGCTGGCGCTGGCCTGGCCGGCTGCGCTGGTGTTCGCCGCCGCCTGGCTGGCGGTGGCTTTCGTGACCCGCTACTCCTCCCTCGCCGCGCTGGTGGCGAGCGTGTTCACCGTGCTCGCCGCCTTCCTGCTCGGCTCGCCGCAGACCGGCGGGCTGCTGGCGATCCTGGCCACCCTGCTGTGGTTCATGCACCGGGCCAATATCCGCCGCCTGCTGGATGGAACGGAAGGGCGCATCGGCAAGAAGGGATAGCGCTTGGGCGGGCGCGGCGTTCAACTCGATCCGGAACAGCGCCGCGACTGGCTCCGCCTGATCCGGACCGAGAATGTCGGCCCGCGCGCCTTTCGCAGCCTGATCAACCGATTCGGCGGGGCCGCCGCCGCGCTTGACGCGCTTCCCGCTCTCGCCCGGCGGGGCGGCGGGCTGCTCGCCCCGCGCGTTCCCAGCATCGCCGAAGCCGATGCCGAGATCGAGGCGCTGGCCCGCATGGGCGGCCGTTTCATCGCGCTCGGCGAG
This sequence comes from Ancylobacter vacuolatus, assembly GCF_030813595.1. Lineage (GTDB taxonomy): Bacteria > Pseudomonadota > Alphaproteobacteria > Rhizobiales > Xanthobacteraceae > Ancylobacter > Ancylobacter vacuolatus. The sequence goes on from NZ_JAUSUH010000001.1 coordinate 630,920, forward strand.
AGCGACTATCCCGCCCTGCTGCGCCAGATCGACGACGCCCCGCCCCTCCTCGCCCTGCGGGGCCGCGGCGAGTTGCTGGCCCTGCCGACCGTGGCCATTGTCGGCGCCAGGAACGCCTCCGGCGCCGGGCTCACCATCACCGCCCGAATGGCGCGCGGCCTGGGTGCCGCCGGCTGGGTCATCGCCTCGGGTCTGGCGCGCGGTGTCGACGCCGCCGCCCATGCGGCGAGCCTCGGCACCGGCACGATTGCCGTGATCGCCGGCGGGCATGACCGGCCTTATCCGCGCGAGAATGTGGCGCTGATGGAGGCCATCGCCGAGCAAGGCGTCATCCTCTCGGAAATGCCGATGGGTTGGGAGCCCCGCGCCCGCGACTTTCCCCGCCGCAACCGGCTGGTCTCCGGCGTGTCGCTCGGCGTCGTCGTGGTCGAGGCGGCCGAGCGCTCCGGCTCGCTGATCACCGCCCGCCTCGCCGCCGAGCAGGGCCGCGAGGTGCTCGCCGTGCCCGGCTCGCCGCTCGATCCACGGGCGGGCGGCACCAATGGGTTGATCAAGCAGGGTGCCGCGCTGGTGACGGGCGCCGAGGACGTGCTGGAAGCGCTCGCCCTACTGCGCGACCGGCCGCCGCCTCTGGCGGTCGAAGAAGATACGCTGGCATTGGATGCCGGCGAACCGAGCGACGACATGCGGGCGCAGATCCTGACCCTTCTCGGCCCGTCGCCGCTGCAGGTCGACGAACTCGTCGTCCTGTCGGGAGCCCGGGTCAGCGACGTGCAGATTCTGCTGCTCGAACTGGAACTGGCCGGCCGGCTGGAGCGCCACCGCGACGGCAGCGTCTCGCTGCTCGTCTAGAGCCTTCTCGAGCGAAACGGGTTCCGGTTCGCGTGAAGAACTTGCGTAAAAAAAAAGAAGCTGGCGGACGTATGGTGAACTGGCTTTCACCGGACGTGCGCGAGAGAGGATGAGGATTTCACCCGCTCAGCTTGTGGCGGAAAGGCCGGCGCCATTTCAGCCGCCTTCAGGCGCGTCCGGCTCGGCCCGCACCACCGACCGCGCTTCGTCGCGCGCCATTTCCAAGAGATAGCGCAGCACGTCCAAGCGGCTTTTGGCCGCCATGTCGGCCAGCTCGTGGGCGAGGGTGGCGATGTAATCGGCCGTGTCCTTCTCAGGCGCACGCACGCAATCATTGTCAGTCACGTCAGGCGTCCGTTGCTGAATGGCCAGCGCCAAAAAAGTACCACAGACGCGGCGCCTGTCACGATCATTGCGTGCATTATTGAAATAAATACGACTACTAGCTGTATTTCGATACGCGGCGCGCTCCGCTTTGTCGGCCAGGCGGCCGGAAACCCTCTCGCATCGGGGCCGTCGCCGCTCCCAGACGGCGTGGTCGGCGGCACGGGTCCTGCTTGCCATTTGACACACCGGGGCCACTACCCCATTTTCCCGCCTCTTCGGGCTGGACCCTCAACGGACGTGGCGCGCACATGCAGGTCGTCATCGTCGAATCGCCTGCAAAGGCGAAGACGATCAATAAATATCTCGGATCGGGCTACGAGGTTTACGCCTCGTATGGGCACGTACGCGACCTTCCGGCCAAGGACGGTTCCGTCAATCCCGACGATGATTTCCGCATGCTCTGGGATGTCGATCCCAAGGCGCAGAAACGGCTCTCCGATATCGCCAAGGCGGTGAAGGGGGCGGATGGTCTTATCCTCGCCACCGATCCGGATCGCGAAGGCGAGGCGATTTCCTGGCACGTGCTGGAAGTGCTGAAGGAAAAGCGGGCGCTCAAGGACCAGCCGGTTTCGCGCGTGGTGTTCAACGCCATCACCAAGCAGTCGGTGCTGGAGGCGATGAAGCATCCGCGCATCATCGACGCCGCGCTGGTCGACGCTTATCTCGCCCGCCGGGCGCTCGACTATCTCGTCGGCTTCACCCTGTCGCCGGTGCTGTGGCGCAAACTGCCCGGCGCCCGTTCGGCTGGCCGCGTGCAGTCGGTGGCGCTGCGCCTCGTCTGCGACCGCGAGCGCGAGATCGAAACCTTCGTCAAGCGCGAATACTGGTCGATCGCCGCCCAGCTGGCGACGCCGCGCAACGAGACGTTCGAGGCCCGTCTGGTCGGTGCCGACGGCAAGAAGATCACCCGGCTGGACGTGGGCACCGAAGCGGAAGCCAAGGATTTCCGCGCCGCGCTGGAGCGCGCCGATTTCAAGGTGCGTTCCGTCGAGGCCAAGCCCGCCCGCCGGCATCCCTCGCCGCCCTTCACCACCTCGACCCTGCAGCAGGAGGCGAGCCGCAAGCTCGGCTTCGCGCCGGCCATCACCATGCGGATCGCGCAGCGGCTCTATGAGGGTATCGATGTCGGCGGCGAAACCGTCGGCCTCATCACCTATATGCGAACCGACGGCGTCGACATGGCGCCGGAAGCAGTCGCCGAGGCGCGCACCGTGATCGGCCGCGAATATGGCGACCGCTACGTGCCTTCCGCCCCGCGCAAATACACCGCCAAGGCGAAGAACGCGCAGGAAGCCCACGAGGCGATCCGCCCAACCGAACTCGCGCGCCGGCCGCGCGATGTCGCCCGCCAGCTGGAGCCCGACCAGGCCAAGCTCTATGAGCTGATCTGGCTGCGCACCATCGCCAGCCAGATGGAATCGGCCGAGCTGGAGCGCACCACCGTCGATATCGAGGCCGCTGCCGCCGGCCGCGCGCTTGAGCTGCGCGCCACCGGCACCGTGGTGAAGTTCGACGGCTTCCTCACCGTCTATCGCGAGAGCAGCGACGATGACGAAGAGGACGAGGAGAGCCGCCGGCTGCCGGCCATGTCGTCGGGCGAGGCGCTCGCCAATAGGGGCATCAAGGCCGACCAGCACTTCACCGAGCCGCCGCCGCGCTATTCCGAGGCCTCGCTGGTCAAGCGCATGGAAGAGCTCGGCATCGGCCGCCCCTCGACCTATGCTTCCGTTCTCGCCGTGCTGCGCGACCGTGAATATGTGAAGCTCGACAAGCGCCGGCTGGTGCCGGAGGACAAGGGACGCCTCGTCACCGCCTTCCTGGAGAGCTTCTTCGACCGCTATGTCGAATACGACTTCACGGCCGACCTGGAAGAGAAGCTCGACCGCATCTCCAATGGCGAGCTGCAGTGGAAGGACGTGCTGCGGGACTTCTGGCGCGACTTCACGGCTGCGGTGGGCGAGACCAAGGAACTGCGCGTCTCCGACGTCATCTCGGCGCTGGACGGCATGCTGACCGCGCATATCTTCCCGCCCCGGGAAGACGGCGCCGATCCGCGCATCTGCCCCACCTGCGGTACCGGCCGGCTGTCGCTGAAGGTCGGCAAGTTCGGCGCCTTCATCGGCTGCTCGAACTATCCCGAGTGCAAATACACCCGCCCGCTGGCGGCGCAGGGTGGCGATGATGAGAATGGCGGCGAGGCCAATGGCACCCGCGTGCTTGGCACCGATCCGGCCTCCGGGCTGGAGGTGACGATCCGCGCCGGCCGCTTCGGCACCTATCTCCAGCTCGGCGAGGCCAAGGACGGCGAGAAGCCCAAGCGCTCCAGCCTGCCCAAGGGGCTGGCGCCCGCCGATGTCGATCTCGACACCGCACTGTCGCTGCTCTCGCTGCCGCGCGAGATCGGGCTTCATCCCGAGACCGGCGCGCCGATCCTTGCCGGCATCGGCCGCTTCGGCCCCTATGTCCAGACCGGCAAGACCTACGCCAATATCGAGCCGGGCGACGACATCCTCGCCATCGGCCTCAACCGCGCGGTGGCGCTGATCGCCGACAAGCAGAGCAAGGGCCCCGGCCGGCGCGGCGCGGTCGGCGGGCGCGAGCTGGGCGAGCATCCCACGCTGGGCGGGCCGATCACCGTCCGCCCGGGGCGGTTCGGCGCCTATGTCAACCACGGCAAGGTCAATGCCACCCTGCCCAAGAGCATCGAGCAGGATGCGGTGACGCTGGAACAGGCGGTGGAGCTCATCACCGCCAAGGCCGGCACGATGCCGGCGAAGCCCGCGCGACGGGCGGCGGCCAAGCCGGCCGATGGCGAGACGGCGGCCAAGAAGCCCGCCGCCAAGAAGGCCGCTGCCAAAAAACCCGCCGCGAAAAAGCCGGCGGCCAAGAAGGCCCCGGCGAAGAAGGCGGCGGGCGCCTGAGCGCCCGCTTCCCGCCCCCGCCGGATTACTCCGGCAGGGGCGCCGGGGCGTGGCCCGAGCGCAGTGGGCGCTCTTCCATCGCGATCATGGCGATGAGCGACACCAGCAGCGAGCAGGCCGCCGCGACGAACACCCAGCGGAACGCGCCGGCGAGCGGGGCCACCTGCGCCCGCCCCTCCAGCAGCCGCTCCAGCAGCGCGCTGCTCTCAATGCCGGACAATCCGATGACAAGGGCGCCGAAGCCGGCGGTGAGCACGGCCGCGCCGAGCGAACGGAACAGGTTCACCACCCCGGTGGCGGTGCCCATCTGCGGCAGCGGCACGGCGTTCTGGATCGCGACGGTCGAGACCGGCAGCACGGTGCCGAGGCCCATCCCGGCGACGCCCATTGCCGCCCCGACGGCATAGATCGGCAGCCCCAGCGGCCACAGCGCCAATACGCCCAGCGCAACGATGCTCGCCAGCAGCCCGACGATCGGCAGGCGCTTGTAATGGGTGAAATGCCCCATCACCCGCCCGGCGCCGGTCGCCCCGACCACGACGCCGGCCATCAGCGGGATCAGCGCCACGCCGGATTCCGAGGCCGTCAGCCCCATCACGCCTTCCAGATAAAGCGGCATCTGGATCGAGAGCCCGACCAGCGTCCCCATGGCGAAGGCGGCCGAGGGCACGCCGGTGCGCACCACCTGGTTGGACAGCACCGCAAGCGGAACCAGCGGCTCGCTCGCCGTCGCCACGCGAAAGGCGAAGCCGATCCACAGCAGCACCGCCGCGGCCAGAAGCCCGAACACCGGCAGCGACAGCCAGGGGAAATGCGTGCCGCCCCAGCTCAGCGCCATCAGCAGCGCGACGGTGCCCGCGCACATCAGCAGCGCCCCGAGAATGTCGAGCCGGTGCGGATGGTGGTGCGCCGGCAGGCGCCGCAGCGCCCGGTCGCTCATCAGTGCCGCCACGAGGCCGAGCGGCACGTTGATCCAGAAGATCAGCGACCAGTGCAGATGCTCGGCGAAGAAGCCGCCGAGGATCGGGCCGGAAATGCTCGACGTGATGAAGACGATGGCGAAATAGCCCTGGTAGCGGCCGCGCTCGCGCGGCGCGATCAGCAGGCCGATAATGGTCTGCGCCAGGGCGATCAGCCCGCCGCCACCTAGCCCCTGCACCGCCCGCGCCACGATCAGCCAAGGCATGCTCTGGGCGGTGGCGCACAGCACCGAACCGATGAGGAAGGTGCCGATGGCCACCAGCAGCACTGGGCGCGGGCCGTGAATATCCGCCAGCTTGCCGACCAGCGGGGTGATGGCGGTGCCGGTGAGCAGATAGGCGGTGACGACCCAGGAGAGATTTTCGAGGTCGCCAAACCCCGCCCCGATGGTCGGCAGCGCCGTGGCGATGATGGTCTGGTCCAGCGCGCTCAGAAACATCGCGACCATGACGCCAATCACGATAACGCGGATATCGGCATGGGAGAGCGGGGCGTCGGCGGCCTCGGACGAACGGGCATCCATGGTATAGAATCCAGATCGGCGCCTCGATGCGCCGCGAAAGGCCGGCAAACTTGTCCCATCAGGCCTGAAATGCAAGCCATCTCGCATGCCTGCCCATGGGGAAGGCGGCGGCCCCGGTCGACGCGGGGCGTCGATGCCGTTAGCCTTGGGCTGCCCCTCCCACACGCGGTGAATCGTGCGTAAGCCAATAAAAGCCAAAGGGCGCAAGCCCGCCCGTCCGACCCTGCCCGCCGGCCTCACCCGGGGGCTGCCTGGTCGCGAGGAGTTGATGGCGTTCATCGCGGCGCATGGCGGCGATGTCGGCAAGCGGGACATTTCGCGTGCCTTCGGCCTCGACGGCGGCGACCGCATCGCGCTCAAGGCGCTGCTGCGCGAACTGGCCGATGAGGGCGTGCTGGGAACCAAGCGCCGCAAGATTCACCTCCCCGGCGCCCTCCCCGCCGTGGTGATGTCGGAAATCGTCGAGCGCGACGAGGATGGCGAACTCATCGCCACGCCGGTGGACTGGGACGAGGAGGAGAATGGCGAGGCCCCACGCATATTGGTGCGCCTCGCCCGTCGAGGACGGCTGGCCGGTCCCGCGCCCACGCTCGGCGACCGTGTGCTGCTGAAGACCGAGGAAATCCCCGAGGCGGACGGCCTGATCCGCCACAATGGCGTCGTGCTCAAGCTGCTTGAGAAGGCCCGCGCCCTCACTCTCGGCATCTACCGCCGCGATGCCCAAGGGGGCGGCCGGCTGATTCCGATCGACAAGCGCAATATGGGCCGCGAACTCGCCATCCCGCCTGACTTCGCCGGCGATGCGCAGGAGGGCGACCTCGTCTCGGTCGAAATCGTGCGCCACCACGCCTATGGCCTGCCCACCGCCAAGGTGAAGGAACGCCTTGGCTCGGTGTCGACGGAAAAGGCGATCAGTCTCATCGCCATTCATGCCCATGGCATTCCCAGCGTCTTCCGGCGCGAGGCGCTGGCGGAAGCGGAGGCGGCCCGCCCGGCCACGCTGGCCGGGCGCGAGGACTGGCGCGAGCTGCCGCTGCTCACCATTGATCCGCCCGACGCCAAGGACCATGACGACGCCGTGCACGCGACGGCGGACCTCGACCCGGACAATGAGGGCGGCTTCATCGTCACCGTCGCCATCGCCGATGTCGCCGCCTATGTCCGCCCCGGCAGCGGGCTCGACCGCGAGGCACTGGCGCGCGGCAATTCGGTGTATTTCCCCGACCGCGTCGTGCCGATGCTGCCCGAGCGCATTTCCAACGATCTGTGCTCGCTGCGCCCGAACGAGGACCGCCCGGCGCTGGCGGTGCGGATGGTGATCGGCGCCAATGGCCGCAAGAAGCGCCATGCCTTCCACCGCATCATGATGCGCTCGGCCGCCAAGCTGGCCTATGCGCAGGCGCAGGCGGCGATCGACGGGCATACCGACGAGACGACAGCGCCGCTGCTGGACGACGTGCTGCGCCCGCTCTGGGCCGCCTATGGCGCGGTGAAGCAGGCCCGCGACGCCCGCGCGCCGCTGGACCTCGATTTGCCCGAGCGCAAGATCCTGCTGAAGCCCGACGGCACGGTCGACCGGGTGATCGTGCCGGAGCGGCTCGACGCGCATAAGCTGATCGAAGAGTTCATGATCCTCGCCAATGTCGCCGCCGCCGAGACGCTGGAAGAAAAGCACATTCCGCTGATCTACCGCGTGCACGACCAGCCCTCGCTGGAGAAGATGTCCGGCCTGCGCGACTTTCTGCAGACGCTCGACATCAAGCTGCCGAAGACCGACGCGGTGCGGCCGGCGCAGTTCAACGACATCCTCGCCCGCGTCGCCGGCTCGGAGCTGGCGCCGCTGGTCAACCAGGTGATCCTGCGCAGCCAGGCGCAGGCGGAATATGCCAACGAGAATTACGGCCATTTCGGCCTGCATCTGCGGCGCTACGCCCATTTCACCTCGCCGATCCGCCGCTATGCCGATCTCATCGTGCACCGGGCGCTGGTGCGGGCGCTGGGCCTCGGCCGGGACGGCCTGCCGGAGACCGTGACGCCCGAGCAGCTGGCGGAGATCGCGGCGCGCATTTCCGCCAGCGAGCGCCGGGCGATGGCCGCCGAGCGCGAGACGATCGACCGGCTGATCGCCCACCATATGGCCGAGCAGATCGGCGCCACCTTCAAGGCCCGCATCTCAGGCGTCACCAAGGCCGGGCTGTTCGTCGCCCTCAACGACACCGGCGCGGACGGCTTCATCCCCGCCGTCACCCTCGGCCAAGACTATTTTCGCTATGACGAGGTGCGCCACGCCCTCATCGGCGAGCGCACGGGCGAGATGCACCGCTTGGGCGACCGCGTCGAAGTGAAGCTCGTGGAAGCGGCGCCGGTGGCTGGCGCGCTGCGGTTCGAGCTACTATCTGAGGGCAGGCACGTAACGCCCGACAAGCGCCGGCCCGGTGGTGCGCGCGGGCGCTATGGCCGGCCGGAGTCGCGCCCCCATGGACCCAAGCGCATCGGCAAGCGCAAATAGCGCCGGAGGCGCCCCGCCATGAAGGATCATTCCCACCAGCCCCACCGCCCGGTTGGCCCGGCGATGATGAACGGCCTGCGCCTGCGCTGCCCCGCCTGCGGCAAGGGCGCGATGTTCGGCGCCTATCTCAAGGTAAACGAGCATTGCCCGAATTGCGGCGAGGAGCTGTGGCACCACCGCGCCGACGACGCGCCGCCCTACATGGTCATCACCATTGTCGGCCATATCGTCGTGCCGCTGCTGCTGGCGGTGGAGATGGCGCTGCACCCGGCGGTGTGGATCCACCTCATCATCTGGCTGCCGATGACGCTACTGCTGTCGCTGCTGCTGCTGCCGCCGGTGAAGGGGGCGCTCATCGCCTATCAATGGGCGCTGAACATGCACGGGTTCGACCCGACCGATTCCGAGCGCGAGGCGCTGCCGCCCAGTCACCGGTCCGATGCCGTTCCCGCCGGCAAGCGCTCCTGATCGGCCCTATTGGCCTCACTGCACTGACACTCCACCACACTGCACTCATGAAACCGACCGATGTCTCCCCGAATTTCCCGCGCGAACGGCTCGACGCGGGCCATCCGCTCGTCCGCCCGGTGGACGCAGCCGCGCTGATTCTGGTTGACCGATCAAAGCGAATCCCGCGCGTTCTGCTCGGGCGACGCAACCCCGCGTTGCGTTTCATGCCGGGGAAATTCGTGTTTCCCGGCGGGCGCGTTGACGCGGCGGACCGGCAGGTTCCGGTTTATGGCATGCTCGATTCCGAGAGCGAACGCAGGCTGTTAGCCCGTGTCGCCCGCCCGAGCACGACCCGCGCCCGGGCGCTGGCGCTCGCCGCTATCCGCGAGACCGGCGAAGAGACCGGCCTGCTCATCGGCACGAACGAGGCCGGCGCGCCGGGCCCTTTTCCCGGACCCTGGCAAGATTTTAGCGCGGCCGGGCTGTTTCCCAATCTGGAGGCGCTGACCTTCGTCGCCCGCGCCATCACCCCGCCCCGCCTCGCCCGCCGCTTCGACACACGCTTCTTCATGGCGGAGCTTTCCCATGTTGCCCATCGCCTCGACAATGTGATCGGGCCGGAGGCGGAACTCGTGGACGCTCAATGGCTTACGCTGAACGACGCGCTGCAGGCGGACGTGCCTGACATCACGCGGACGATCCTTACCGAGGTCGCCCCGCGCCTGAAGGGCGGCCACCGGCCATGGCAGCCGGTGCCGTTCTATTTCACGCGCGGCGCAAGGGTTTATCGCGAGACGCTGGCGTAAGAGGCGAACCCCGCCAGCAATTCCCGGCATGACATCATTGCCAAAAGTCATTCGACTTTTGTCGTCCATGAGCTAGAGGCAGCGATCCGGGAAACAACCGCCCGGCGTCAGGTGCCCGCCATGCATGCCCCCGCCCTCTCGCCTCCCGTGAATGTCGCCTCCATCGCGGCCGCCATCGCCGCCATTTCGGCGGTGGGGCTCGGCCTCGCCCTCTCCATTCCGCTGCTCGCGTTTGAGTTGCACGACCGGGGTATCTCCTCGACCTGGATCGGCATCAACACGGCGGTGGGCGGGCTCGCCACCATCGCGCTGGCGCCCTTCCTGCCCAAGCTGGTGCGCCGCATCGGCGCCGGCCCCCTGCTTCTGGCGGCCATCCTCAGCGCCGCCATAAGCCTGCTCGCGTTCAGGATCACCCCATCCTTCGTAATGTGGTTTCCCCTCCGCTTCATCTTCGGGGCGGCACTGTGCGTGCTGTTCGTGGTCAGCGAGTTCTGGATCAACGCCGCCTCGCCAAACCACCGGCGCGGGCTGGTCATCGGCATTTACGGGACCGTGCTTTCGATGGGCTTCGCCGGAGGCCCGGCGATTCTCAGCCTCGTCGGCACGCAGGGCTGGGCGCCCTATCTCTGCGGTGCCGCTTTCTTCGCGCTGGCCGGCATCCCTGTCTTGATCGGCGCCGCCGGCGCGCCGGCCATCGAGGAGGACCATTCCGGCGGCGGCGTGTGGACGCTCATGCGGATCGCCCCGGCAGCCACCCTCGCCGCCTTCATCTTCGGTGCCGTGGAAACGGGGATGATCAATTTCCTGCCGCTTTACGGCCTGCGGCGCGGGCTGGACGCGGGCGAGGCGGCACTTCTGCTCACCGTCGCCGAACTCGGCAATGTCGCCCTGCAACTGCCGCTCGGCCTGCTGAGCGACAGGGTCGACCGTCGCCGGCTGCTGCTTGGCTGTGGAATCATCGGCGTTCTCGGCTCCTTTCTGATCCCCCACCTCCCCATCGACAGTTGGGCGATGTGGATCGCGGCATTTCTCACCACGGGAATCGTCGCCGGCCTGTACACGGTCGGCCTCGCTCTGCTCGGCGCGCGCTTTAACGGGGCGGCACTCGCCACCGCCAATGCGGCCTTCGTGATGCTCTACTCGATTGGCCTCACCGTGGGCCCCACGGCGGTGGGCGGCAGCATGCAGCTGCTGGATCCGCACGGTTTCGCCTGGGCGATCGGGGCCTTCCTTCTGCTCTATGTGCTGGTCGTCGCCGGGCAGATTTGGCGCGATCGCTGAGCGCGCTTCCTTGACATTCGCGCGCCGATCACGGATACGGACGCGCAACGAGCGGCGGATCTGCCGCGCGAACCCGTTTACTTCGGCGTGGCGCCACCACGTTCGAGAGCCACGCTCCAGGAGACCCGGTCATGGCCAAGGCAACGACCATCAAGATCAAGCTCGTGTCGAGCGCCGACACCGGCTTCTTTTACGTGACCAAGAAGAACTCGCGCACCATGACCGACAAGCTGGTCGTGAAGAAGTACGACCCGGTTGCGCGCAAGCATGTCGAGTTCCGCGAAGGCAAGATCAAGTGATCTGAACCGCCGCACGGGCCCAGCCCGAAATGCAAAAGGCGCCGCGAGGCGCCTTTTCTTTTGGCTGCGCCGTTTTGGCGCGAATAAGTTGTCTTGGGCTGAAGTCGGGAGACTTATCCGTGTCGGGCGAATCTGGAATCGGCGAGCGGTGAACGGAGAGGCCATCCGTAGCAACCGCCCGCCGACCAGACCCTACGGACCCAGGAGATGCGGCGGACCCGAGCACTCCGCAGGGCAAACGGATACCTTATTCAGGCTACCCGAACCGGCGCCAATTGCAACGGGGATTATCAGCGGAATCACAGGCGGAGTGGCAGGCCTCGTCTTGCCCCTCGCCCGCCCTTTCAGGGCACCGGGGCGAATTGGCGCACCGTCTCCAAGAATTTCGCCACCGAGATCGGCTTGGAGAGATAGGCCTCGCAGCCCCCCTCGCGAATGCGCTCCTCGTCGCCCTTCATGGCGAAGGCCGTGACGGCGATGACGGGAATCGCCTTCAGCTCCGGATCGGCCTTGAGGGCGCGGGTCACATCGAGGCCAGAGACCTCGGGAAGCTGGATGTCCATCAGGATCAGGTCCGGCCGGTGCTTGCGCGCCAGGTCCATGGCTTCGATGCCATTTCGGGTGCCGACCGTGATATAGCCATGGGCTTCGAGCAGATCGTTGAAGAGCTTCATGTTGAGCTCATTGTCCTCGACGATCAGAACGGTCTTGGGCATTGCTCGACGGTCCCTGAGACGACGGCACGTTCTGGCGAGCCGGAATCGCTCGCCCATCCGCCGGTCGATACGCTAGCTTTACCCACCCATTCCTTACGGAACCGGAAATGAAGACCCGCAACTCACGCTCCCCCACGCAGATCTCGGCAGCCCGACAGGTCGCCCTCGGCGCCCTCGCCTATCTCGCCGGCGATCCTGAGCGCATCGGCCCCTTTCTCGCCGAAAGCGGTCTGTCGCCCGCCGACCTGCGCGGGGCGGTGGGTTCGGCCGCCTTCCATGTGGCGCTGCTCGATCATCTGATCAACCATCAGGAACTCCTCATCGCCTATGCTGGCGAGGCGGAGATCGACCCGGGCCATGTCGTGGCGGCGCGCGAGATTTTGTTTCACGCCGAAATCGGCGAGGACTGAGCGGAGCGAACGGAGCACGGCTATGGCGCGCCAGCCGGCCTTCTGCCGCGATTGCCTGAGCGAGGCCGGTGAGGAGCGTCGCTGCACCCGTTGCGGCAGTCCGCGACTTGTACGCCATGCCGAGCTCGACACGTTGCACGTCGCGCATATCGACTGCGACGCCTTCTACGCCTCGGTGGAGAAGCGCGACGACCCGGCGCTGCGCGATGTGCCGGTCATCATCGGCGGCGGCAAGCGCGGCGTGGTCTCCACCGCCTGCTACCTCGCCCGCGTGAAGGGCGTGCGCTCGGCCATGCCGATGTTCAAGGCCCTCGCCCTCTGCCCGGAAGCGGTGGTTATCAAGCCGAGCATGGCGAAATATGTCGCGGTCGGCCGCCAGATCCGCGAGCGCTTCTTAAGCCTGACGCCGCTGGTCGAGCCACTTTCCATCGATGAAGCTTTTCTCGACCTCGCCGGCACCGAGCTTCTGCACGGGGAAAGCCCGGCGCGGGCCCTGGCCCGGCTCGCGCGCGCCGTTGAGACGGAGATCGGCGTGACCATCTCGATTGGCCTCGCGCCCAACAAATTCCTCGCCAAGATGGCCTCCGAACTCGACAAGCCGCGCGGCTTCGCCGTGATAGGGACGCAGGAGGCCATGGCCTTTCTCGCGGAGCGCAGCGTCGGCGCGATCTGGGGCGTCGGCAAGGCGACGCAGGAGCGGCTGGGGCGCGAGGGCTACCGTACCATCGCCGACCTGCAGGCGGCGGACGAGACGGCGCTGGCCCGCCGATTCGGCAATGAGGGCCTGCGGCTATGGCGTCTCGCACGCGGCATCGATACGCGCACCGTGAACCCCGAGCGGGAGACCAAGAGCGTCTCGACCGAAACCACCTTCGACACCGACATTGCCGATTACCGCACGCTGGAACAGGAACTCTACCGGCTCACCCGCAAGCTCTCCGACCGGCTGAAAGCTGCCGAACTGGCCGGCCGCACCGTCACGCTGAAGCTGAAGACATCCGATTTCCGGCTTGTCACCCGCGCCCGCTCGCTGGAAGACCCGACGCGGCTCGCCCACCGCATCTTCGACCATGCCCGCGAATTGCTCGCCCGCGAAACGGATGGGCGGCGCTTTCGGCTGATCGGGGTCGGCGTGTCGGAACTTGCCGACCCGGTGCTGGCCGACCCGGCGGATCTCGTCGACACCTCCGCCACCAAGCGGGGCTTGGCGGAACTGGCGACCGACGCGCTGCGCGCCCGGTTCGGCAAGGAGATCATCGACCGCGGTATCGCCCTCGATGCGCCACGCCGGCACGAGCCCGAGCAGCCGCACCGCAACCGGCCCGATGAGCAGGCGCCAACGTCATCAAACGCGGCGGCCGATGGCGGCGAGGCTACCGCCAAACCTATTTCGCGCAGTCTTCTTTCGGCAGCGCCTCGTAGGAAATGAGCGTGCCGTTCAGCGCGAACTCGCCATAATCGAGCTTCAACTTGCGGCTCACGCCATTGTCGAACATGTCGAAGCTAATGACGTAGTCCGGCGTCTCGCTGGTGCCTCCGCGCTCGTAATAGCTGATCGTGACAGGGAAGCGGGGCCGGCCGGCTAGATCGCCTGACGTGGCGGCCTCTTCCAGCCCCTTGGCGTCGCGGGTTTCGCGGCCGATGACCGCCAGCGTGTCATAAACCTTCTTGGCGTCGGGTGACCCATCGAAGACAGGCGCCTCCAACACCGACTCGCCGCTTTCCGCGCTGCCGATGAGGCGCAACACGTGTTGGGTCGGCAGCAGGACATTCTTGCCGAGCACGACGGTCCGCGCCTCCGGCTTGGTCGCCGTCACCGAGAGCTCGCCCTCCTTGCGCTCGGCCACGCCGTCGGCTTCCTCTGATGTCTCGCCATTGAGCCTGTTGGTGACGCGGAAGCGATAGGATTTGCCCTCGCCATCCTCCCAGGTGGCCGTCGACACAGCACTGTTAACCCGCCCCCCATCGGTGGCGAGGTCGGTATCCTGTCGCAGTTGCACCGAATAGCCGGCGCACGCGCTGCCGCGCATCTCATAGACAATCCGCCCCTCGGCGCCGTTGATGCGGGTTCCGGACTTCGAGGCGTCGAGCGAAACCGTATAGGTAGCGCGGTGCGGCGACAGCTGAATTGCCATGGCCGGAAGGCCCGACGCCCCGAGCAGAAGGGCCGCGACGGCGAAGCGGGGAAAACATGAGGACGGCATAGGCAAAGGGCTCCTCGCAGACGTCAGTCGCGGCTTGCGAATGGCGAACTGATCCGCCAAACATGACCCATCGAAGATGGCAATTGCAGGTCGGTTGCCGCTCATTGGCCGCCACCGCATGCCCAGCAGGCATGCGCGCTCAAGATAGCAGGAGATCCCCATGACCGGAACGGTTGAGGCCAAGCTCGCGGCCCTCGGCATCACAATCCCCGCGGCCAGCGCTCCTGCGGCGAATTATGTGCCCTTCGTCATCAGCGGCAACCTTCTGTGGATCTCCGGCCAGATTTCCATGGCCAATGGCAGCTTCATCACCGGCAAGCTCTCGGGCGAGGCCGACATCGAGGCCGGGCGCGCCGCCGCCCGCCAGTGCGCCATCAACCTCATTGCCCAGATTAAGGCGGCGCTTAGCGATCTCGACCGGGTGAAGCGGGTGGTGAAGCTGGTTGGCTTCGTCAATTCGGCGCCGGATTTCACCGACCAGCCCAAGGTGGTGAATGGCTGTTCCGACCTGTTCGTCGAGGTGTTCGGCGATGCCGGGCGGCACGCGCGCTCGGCGGTCGGCGTCGCACAGCTGCCGTTCAATGTCAGCGTTGAAGTCGAGGCCGTGATCGAATTCGTCTGAGGCCACACAGATGGCGGCTGATGCTCCCTCACCCAACGCACCGGCCTGGCTCACCGCCCGGCCGATCGCCCATCGCGCGCTGCATGACGCCGCGCGCGGCGTGATCGAGAATACGCCCTCGGCGGTCGATGCTGCGGTGGCACGCGACTATGCTATCGAGGTGGACATCCAGCTCTCCGCCGATGGCGAGGCGATGGTGTTTCACGACGACACGCTGGAGCGGCTGACGCGAGCGGAAGGGCCGGCAAAGGCACTTACCGCGGCGCAGCTCAAGGCAGTCGAAATGCGCGGCACCGCCGACCGGATGATGACGCTCGACGACCTGCTCGCCCGCGTCGGCGGGCAGGTGCCGCTCATCATCGAGATGAAGAGCCATTTCGACGGCAACACCGCCGTCGCCACGCGCGCTGTCCAGGTGCTGGCTGGCTATGGCGGGCCGGCGGCGCTGATGTCCTTCGATCCCGCGCTGGTGGCGGCGGTGCGGACCTTGGCGCCGCACATCCCCCGCGGGATCACCATGGAGCATCTCTACGACGACCCCGAATGGGATATCCTCAGCACCGAGACCAAGCACGCCTGGGGCAACCTGCGTCACCTCCCGCAGACGAGGCCCGACTTCATCGCCCATTATGTGAAGGAACTTCCCTCCGCCGCCGTCGATCGTGTGCGGGCCGCCTCCACCCTGCCCCTCCTCGCCTGGACGGTGCGGACCGAGGAGGACCGTGCTGTGGCGGCGCGCTATGCTGACCAGATGATTTTCGAGGGCTTCCTGCCCTGACCTGCGCCGGCTTCCCGATCGCGTGAGCGGCCTTCCGCCGACGCGGTGTGCGGCGCACAATGGAGATAGGAGCTGTGAATCAGTTCCACCGATCGACGCCTGCCTAGCCTCCGCCGCGAGCCCCTTTCGCATGTCCGACGAAACATTCCGCCTGCGCGTCGAGAGCGACATCCAATCGGTCGCCGCCGACGCCTGGGATGCCTGCGCCCCTGCTTCGCACGCCGATTCAAAAACCTCGTATAATCCCTTCATCAGCCACGCCTTCCTCTCCGCGCTGGAAGAATCCGGGTCGGCCTGCGCGGCGACGGGGTGGCTGCCGCAGCACCTTGTCCTGGAGGGGGAAGAGGGCGAGGTCCTGGGCGTCTGCCCGGCCTATCTGAAGTCCCACTCGCAGGGTGAATACGTCTTCGACCATGGCTGGGCGGAGGCTTTGGAGCGGGCGGGCGGGCGCTATTACCCCAAGCTGCAGGTGAGCGTTCCGTTCACCCCCGCCACGGGCCCGCGCCTGCTGGCCGGCCCGGGGCCACAGGCAGAAACGATCCGCGCCGCGCTGGCGGGCGGGCTCGTGGCATTGGCGAATCTGCGCAAGGTCTCCTCGGTGCACGCCACCTTCCTCACCGAGGCGGATGCCGGGGCGCTGGAAGCCGGAAGGTTCCTGCCGCGCACCGACCAGCAATTCCACTGGCGCAACGAGGGCTATGCCGATTTCGAAGCCTTCCTCAGTGCCCTCGCCTCACGCAAGCGCAAGCAGATCCGCCGCGAGAGGCGGGAGGCGCTGGAGAACGACGTCACCATCCATTGGCTCACAGGAGCTGACCTCACCGAGGATGTGTGGGACGCCTTCTACGGCTTCTACATCGAGACCGGCACGCGCAAATGGGGCCGTCCCTATCTCACCCGCGCCTTCTACTCCCTCATCGGCGAGCGTATGTCCAAGCACATCCTGCTGGTGATGGCGAAGCGCGCCGGGCGCTGGATCGCCGGAGCTATCAACTTCATCGGCTCGGACACGCTCTATGGCCGCCATTGGGGTGCGGTGGAGCATCACCCCTTCCTGCATTTCGAGGTCTGCTACCATCAGGCCATAGACTTCGCCATCGCCCACCGTCTTTCGACGGTCGAGGCCGGCGCGCAGGGCGAGCACAAGCTGGCCCGGGGCTACATGCCGGTCATCACCCGCTCGGCGCACTATATCGCCGATCCGCAGTTCCGCGCCGCCGTCGCCCATTATCTGGAGCGCGAGCACCGCTATGTCGCCGAAGCCGGCGCCGAACTGAGCGAACTCGGCCCCTTCCGCCAGCAGGTCCAGGACGAACAAGCCGACGAGCCCTGAGCGGAGTGGCCTTGACCCGCGCGCGGCAGATTGCGATCAGGTGAGCCCGACAGGGAGGAACCCATGGCTTACGATCCCGGTAACATCTTCGCGAAGATCCTGCGCGGCGAAATCCCCGCCTATAAAGTCTATGAGGACGACCACGTTCTCGCGTTCCTCGACATCATGCCGCGGGCGGCCGGCCATGCTCTCGTCATTACCAAGGCTCCGGCTCGCAACCTTCTCGATGTCGAGGCCGGCGATCTCGCCGCTGTCATGGCCGTGGCACAGCGCATCGCGCAGGCGCAGATGAAGGTGTTCGCGGCGGAAGGAATCACCCTGTCCCAGCACAATGAGAAGGCTGGCGGGCAGGAGGTGTTCCACCTGCATGTCCACGTCATTCCGCGCCATACCGCGGTCGAGCTGCGCCCGCCGCTGTCCTACAAAGAATCGCCCGACGTGCTGGCCGAACAGGCCGCGCGGCTCAAAGCGGCGCTTATGGGCTGACGCCGAGCCACCAGGCACCGACCACCAATACCGTCTCGGCGACCAGCACACCGGCGAGAACGGATCGGCGCCCGATGAGGAAGCCGGCAATGCCGCTTGCAACGGCACCAGCGCGCAGCCAGAGCGGCAAGGTGACCAGCGCGCCGCTGGGCACCAGCAGAAGCCGCGCCACCACCGCCGCCAGCAGTGCCGTCGCTACCGCCTGCACCCATTGCATCCAAACACTGTCCGCATCGATCCGGCGACCGAACAGCACGCCAAGCACGCGCCAGACCTCGTTCGGCAGGAAGCCGACGAAAATCACCACCAGCATGGCGCCGAGCTCGGTAGTGAAGAAATTCATGCCCGCCGCTCCGGCAGCAAGCGGGCGATGAAAAAGGCCAGCGTGCCGCCGCCCACCCCCGCCCAGAACAGGTCGAGCCCGCCCGGTGAGTTGGCCACCAATGGCGAGATCGCCGTCCCGAGCCCGATGGCGAGCCAGTCAACCGGCCGGCGGGCGTTGCGCACCAGCAGGATGGCGAAGGAGATCGGCGTCAGCAGCAGCAGGGCGACCGCCAGCGGGCCCGGCAGCGCGCCGGTGAGAAAGAAGCCGATGGCGGTGCCGGCCATGCTGAGCGCGGTTAGGCCAAAACCGAGCCCGGCGGCATAGGAGGGACGCCCTTCCGGCGCCACCTTGGGCAGCAGCCGAAACCCTTCCGCCCACATGGTGACGGCGACGAAATGGGCGCAGACGAGTTCGCTGAGCAACCTTGGGCGCGGGCCACGCATCAGCGGCATCAGCGACACCACCATGGGCAGCAGACGCACGCCCGAAAGGCAGACCGCCACTGCAAGCGCCGGCAATGAGGCCCCCGCCGCCAGCCCGCCGACCAGGATCACCTGCGCCGGCAGCGCCCAAACCAGCAGGGTCGAGAGAATGCCGGCGAAAATCGGGAAGCCGAGATCGTGCAGCAATCCGCCGAAGCCGATGAACGTTGCCACCAGCACGAGGCCGGGCGTCGACACGGCGCCACGCATCCCCCGCGCAAACCAGCGCGCCGGGCGAATTGGATCTTGGGGATGAGAATCCGGGAAGGCATTCATGTGAACTCGCGCCGGCGTTCTGCGGCGCCCTCCCCCGGCCGTCAAGCGAAAGGACGGCCCTGCGCCGCATAGCTGCCATGAGTCTCTGCCGCGGGGCTTTGCTGTCGAGCTTGCCGTCGCCGGAGCTAAGAGCGCGCGCCGCTAAGCTCGCCTTCGCAGGACATCATGAAACGAAACCGCCCGCGACACTGTCGCGGGCGGTTCCTCCATTTCTCGCAAATGCTCGGGTCGGGCTCAGGCCTTGACCAACGGCACCTTCGGCACTTTCGAGGAGCCGGGTTTGGCCCGGCTTGCCGTCGCGGCCGGTTTCTTAGCCTTAGCGGCGGGAGCCTTGCGACGCGGCGCCCGCTTGGCCTTGGGCGGCTCGATCTTCTCGGGCTTGGGCGTGATCGGCCCTTCCGGGAACTCGAAACCGAGGGAGGTCTCGCCATCGTCATTGGTCAGCAGCACCACGCGGACATGGCCACCCGAGCGCAGCTTGCCGAACAGCACCTCGTCGGCCAGCGCCTTCTTGATGTGCTCCTGGATCACCCGACCCATTGGCCGCGCGCCCATTTGCTGGTCGTAGCCGCGCTCCACCAGCCAGGCAGTCGCCTCGTCCGACAGCTCGATGGTGACATTACGATCGGCCAGTTGCGCCTCAAGCTGCAGCACGAACTTCTCCACCACCAACGAGATGACCTCATTGGTGAGGTGGGCGAAGGGGATGATGGCGTCGAGGCGGTTGCGGAACTCGGGTGCGAAGAGGCGATTGATGGCCTCCACGTCATCGCCTTCCCGCTTGGTACGGGTGAAGCCGAAGGCCGACTTCGACAGGTCGGCAGCGCCCGCATTGGTCGTCATGATGAGGATGACGTTGCGGAAATCCACCTGCTTGCCGTTGTGGTCGGTCAGCTTCCCGTGGTCCATCACCTGCAGCAGGATGTTGAACAGGTCGGGGTGCGCCTTCTCGATCTCATCGAGCAGCAGCACGCAGTGCGGGTGCTGGTCGATGCCATCGGTCAACAGGCCGCCCTGGTCGAAGCCGACATAGCCGGGAGGCGCGCCGATCAGCCGCGAGATGGTGTGCCGCTCCATGTACTCGGACATGTCGAAGCGCAGCAGCTCGACACCCAGGCTTGAGGCGAGTTGCTTGGCAACCTCGGTCTTGCCCACGCCGGTCGGGCCGGAGAACAGGTAGGAACCGATCGGCTTCTCCGGCTCGCGCAGACCCGCCCGCGCCAACTTGATCGCCGAGGACAAAGCCTCGATCGCTTTGTCCTGCCCATAGACGACGCGCTTAAGCGTGGTCTCCAGCGCCGAGAGGATTTCGGTATCGGACTTGGAAACCGACTTGGGCGGGATGCGGGCGATCGTGGCCACTGTGGCCTCGATCTCCTTGACGCCGATGATCTTCTTGCGCCGGCTCTCCGGGAGGAGCATCTGCGCCGCGCCGGATTCGTCGATGATGTCGATCGCCTTGTCCGGCAGCTTGCGGTCATGGATGTAGCGCGCGGAGAGCTCCACCGCCGCCTTGATGGCGTCGTTGGTGTAGCGCAGCCGGTGATAATCCTCGAAATAGGGCTTCAACCCCTTCAGGATCTCGATCGCGTCCGGCACCGTCGGCTCCGGCACATCGATCTTCTGGAAGCGGCGGACCAGGGCCCGGTCCTTCTCGAAATACTGGCGGTATTCCTTGTAGGTGGTCGAGCCGATGCAGCGTAGCGTGCCCGCCGCGAGGGCAGGCTTGAGCAGATTGGAGGCATCCATAGCCCCGCCGGAGGTCGCGCCGGCGCCGATCACCGTGTGGATTTCGTCGATGAACATGATGGCGTCGGGATAGGCCTCGATTTCCTTGACCACCTGCTTGAGGCGTTCCTCAAAATCGCCGCGATAGCGGGTGCCCGCCAACAGCGCGCCCATGTCGAGCGAGAAGACGGTGGCCTTGGCGAGGACCTCGGGCACTTCGCCGGCGACGATGCGACGCGCCAGCCCTTCAGCGATGGCGGTCTTGCCCACGCCGGGGTCGCCCACGAAGAGCGGGTTGTTCTTGGAGCGGCGGCAGAGCACCTGGATGGTGCGCTGGATTTCGCTGTCCCGCCCGATCAGCGGGTCGATCTTGCCCTCGCGCGCCTTCTTGTTGAGGTTCACGCAATAGGCCTCGAGCGCGTCGGCCTTCTTCTTGGTGTCCTCCCCGGTCTTCGTCTCCGTCTCCTCCTCGGCGCCGCGAACGGGTCGACTTTCCGACATGCCGGCGCGTTTGGCGATGCCGTGGCTGATGTAGTTGACGGCATCATAGCGCGTCATGTCCTGCTCTTGCAGGAAATAGGCCGCATGGCTTTCACGCTCGGCGAAGATCGCCACCAGAACGTTGGCCCCGGTGACTTCCTCGCGACCTGAAGATTGGACATGGATAACGGCGCGCTGGATTACGCGCTGGAAACCGGCCGTCGGTTTTGAATCCTCGCCTGCGTCCTGCACCAGATTGTCGAGCTCGGTATCGATGTACTCGACGAGATTGCGCCGGAGCTTGTCGATGTCGACATTGCAGGCGCGCATCACGGCCGCCGAATCCTGATCATCGACCAGCGACAACAGCAGGTGCTCAAGCGTGGCGTATTCGTGGTGGCGCTCATTGGCGAGCGCGAGGGCCCGGTGAAGCGACTGCTCGAGGCTTCGGGAGAAGGTGGGCATCGGGACCTCTTCATTTAGCCGTCGCGGGGCGTCACTTCTTCTCCATGACGCACTGCAAAGGATGCTGGTGCTTGCGTGCGAAGTCCATCACCTGAGTGACCTTTGTCTCGGCCACTTCATAGGTGAAGATACCGCACTCCCCCACGCCATGCTGATGCACATGCAGCATGATCTGGGTGGCTTCCTCCCGGTTTTTGCTGAAAAAGTGCTCCAGCACATGCACGACGAACTCCATTGGCGTGTAGTCGTCGTTGACCAGAAGCACCCGGTAGAGATTTGGCCGCTTTGCCTGCGGCTTGGTGCGCGTGATAACCGCCGTGCCGGGTGCGTTGTCTCCCCGGCGGCGACGTTCATCGTCGCCCATCATAGCCTCACGCGGCTGGAATTTGGCGTGGTCGGACATTCATGCTTTCCCCAACCGGCGAACCGGCCTTCGCTAGCTATAATAAGTACGCATCTCCGCTCACGCCAGAGGCCCGAGCGGAACCGACTGTCGCATTCCGGTGACAATTCCATGAGGGGGGCACCAACGCACCCTGCCCCATGCTTCGATCCAAGGGAAAACGTCACGCGCACACCAGCCAAAAGAAAAAGGCCCGGCGCTGAGGCCGGGCCTTTTGAAACGCGTGGACAGCCCGAACTCCCGTTCCGGGCAGCCCCGACACCGGACGAGCGTCCGGCGCGTGAATGTCAGTTCCAGCCGGTCAGCGGCCGCAGATCACTTGGTGACAGAGACCTTGGCGAGCACGCTCTCATATGGCTTGTAGGTTTCCTTGGCGAGGTCGGCATAAAGCTCGCCCATCTTGGTCGCCTGGGCGACGAAGCTCTCATAGGCGCTCTTGAAATAGGCCGACTGGATCTCGACCGCCTTGTCCAGCGTCTTGGCGCCGAACAGCTTCTCGGCGGTGGCGGTGCCTTCCTCGAACGACTTCTTCGAATAGTCGGCGACCTCGATGGCGATCGCCTGGACGCCCTTGGACACCGTGCCGAAGCTCTTCGTCGCAAGCTCGAGATTGTCCTTGCCGACCTTCTGGATGTCTTCAAAATTCTGCAGCATGAGCCCAACTCCTGTGGTGTTTCGCCACGCGCGTCGCGCATTAGTCGCACGCGCCCGCCCGGGAATTCTCCCTGGAAATTTTGTAATGCACCGCACCAAGTTTCGTCAAGGAGAATTGTGCAGCGCAACATGGCGCAGGTCACGCTCGGGCCCCACACCATCTTCGCGCCATATCAACAGGGTTGATGGCGTTCTTTACGACTCTGTAACCGTGCCCTTTTTAAGATTTGGGAAGTGATGGTTCGGCAGGGTTCCTTAACCGGTCGAGGCCTTCGCAGAGGCAGCAATTGCCCTGCGATGTCTCGCCCCTGTCGGATGTGTGGAGTTTCCGGCGTCAGCCGGCAGAGAGTAGCGGGACGGTCACATGCGGGTTCCGGGAATGGTTGGCACCACTTTCATGCGTGCCGCCGTGGCGGTTTTGGCGGTCTCCCTGCTGGGGGCCGGCGTGGCGGAAGCGGCGTCCAAGAAGAAGAAGTCGGTGCGCGCCAAATCGGCCGTCACGCGCAGTGTGGCCAGCACCGGCACATGGTATCGCGGCTATTCCCATATCGTCGTCGACGCCAATACCGGACGCATTCTCGACGCCAATAACCCCGACGCGCTCCGTCATCCGGCGTCCGTCACCAAGGTGATGACGCTGTATCTGCTCTTCGAGCAGTTGGAGAGCGGCCGTATGCGGCTCAACACGCCGCTGCGCGTGTCCGCCTATGCCGCCGCGCAGCAGCCTTCCAAGCTTGGCGTGAAGGCGGGATCCACCATCTCCGTCGAGGATGCCATTCAGGCGCTGGTCACCCGCTCCGCCAACGACGTCGCCGTCGCGATCGCCGAGAACATATCCGGGAGTTCCTCCAGCTTCGCCAACCTGATGACCCGTCGCGCCCGCCAGCTCGGCATGTCGCGCACGGTGTTCAAGAACCCCAATGGACTGCCCAGCCCCGAGCAGGTCACGACCGCACGCGACCTCGCCACGCTCGGCCGCGCCGTTCAGGAGCGCTTCCCGAAATATTACGGCTACTTCGAAATTCGCAGTTTCCAGTACCGCGGTGTCGCCATCCGCAACCACAACCGCCTGCTGGGCCGCGTCGATGGCGTCGACGGCATAAAGACCGGCTACACCAATGCGTCCGGTTTCAACCTGCTCACCAGCGTCAAGAAAGACGGGCGCTACGTCATTGCGGTGGTGATGGGCGGCTCCAGCGCCGCTTCGCGCGACAACCAGATGGTGGCGCTGCTTAGCGAAAACCTCAGCAAGGCGCAGTCCGGTCGGCAGCTGGTCGCCCGAATGAGCGGCGCACCGCAGGGCGCTTCGGCCGACGACGCCGTCGCGCCGGTCGCAATGATCGACGAAGCCCCGGCGGCGCCCAAGACCATTCCGGTGCCCACCAGCAGCCCGCGCGTCGCCATGGCGTCGGCCGTTGCCGATTTCGAAACCACGGCCTCGGTGCCCACGCCCGCCCCCGCTCCGCCCCGTCCGGCCCAGGCCGTGGCGAGCGCCCCGACCCGCAACGCGCCGCCCGTCGGCTCCGCCGCGCCGATCGTGCCGGTCGCGGTGAAGACGGTGGCGGTGGCCCGGCCGAGCGCACCTGTCGCCACCTTCAGCAATCAGCCGGGGATCCTCGGCACGCTGTCCTTCACCAATGGCTTCGTCTCGGACGCGTCCGAGACGCAAGCAGCGGCACCTGCCCAGCGTGCCATCAAGCAGCAGCAGGTTCAGGTCGCCAGCGCTGGCCCGATCGAGATCCCGCGCCAGGAAGCGGAGACCGCCGAGCAGTCCGCCGCGCCGCGTACGGGTTGGGCGATCCAAATCGGCGCCTTCGGCAGTGAGGCCGATGCCCGCGCCCAGATCGCCAAGGCGCAGCAGAAAGCCGGCAGCGCGCTTGCCAAGGCTGACGCCTATACGGAGCAGGCGGTCAAGGGTTCGACCCGCATCGTCCGTGCCCGCTTCGCCGGCTTCGATGCCGAATCCGCTGCTCGCAAGGCCTGCCAGGCCCTCAAGCGCAGCGACTTCGGTTGCATGGTCTTCCGCAACTGAACCGGGGGGATGGGATCAATGGCGGTCGAGCAGGACATCCTTCGCTTCGTTTACCCGGGCAGCGAGATAATTCGACCCGCCCTGGTCGGGATGGAGTTTCTTCATAAGGGATCGGTGAGCCTGGCGGATCTCGTTCGCCCCCGTCCCCGGCTGAAGCCCCAGGATCTGGTAGGCCTCCTCTTCCGTCATCGCGCTGCGGCGCGGCGCGTCAGCGCTCCGCCCGCCCGCATGTCCGTCCACGTTCTCACGCCAGCCGGGCGACCGGCGGTCAAGATAAGCTTCGAGTAGCTGGCGGCTCTCGACATCCACGTCGAGGGCGAAACGCGCAAGGCTGGGAACGTCGAGCGTATCGAGCGCGGCACCGCTCAGCGGGCCGTTGATCACCTTGCCGGCCAGCCGCCCGCTGTCATGGTCGAGCTCCATGTCGAGAAAGGCCGTCCGCACCTTCGACGTCCGCCCCTGGCTCGCCTCGCTCTTCGCCGAAGAGAACGCCTTGCGGATGTCCCAGCCGAAGAGTGAAAGGCCGAAGATCCCGAGCGGCAAGGCCGTCTCGATATGGCCGCGCATCCCGAGAAAACCGGCCACGAGGATGAGCGCGCCGCCCCCGACCCGGCGCCCGAGCTTGGCGAGGATCGCTGGGTTGGAGCGACCGAACGCCTTCAGCCCGTAATAGAGCAGAGCGACGATCGCCGCCCCGATAACCAGATTGATCATCGCGTATCCTGCATCGCGGAAATGAGCCGGCGTGCGCCGGGCGAGGCACCCGCAAGGGCGGCCAACGCCTTCGCTCCGCCGGCGGCATAGGACGCAGCGGCGCGCAGGAGGGCGCGCAACTCGGCGGAGGCCCCGGCGTCGAACCGGCAATAGGCGCCCTTGGTCAGTCGCGCAATCTCGCGAAAGGCGCGCTCGGCGGCGGGGTCGCCGCCTTCCTGGAACATGAAGGCCGGCACGCCGCGCAGCGCCAGAGGACCGGCCTCGGCGCAGAGTGCATCGACATTCTCCTCCATCGCGTCGCCCACGAACACCAGCGCGCCGACAGGCCCCTTCGCCGCCTGCGCGCCCGCGTGGCTCAGTACGCGCCCAATCTGGGTCCGCCCGCCCTGAACCTGAATGCGCCCCATCAGCGCCCCCAGCTTTGTCCCGTCTCCCATCCAGGGCGAGGCCCGGCACTCGCCGAGGCCGCGATAATAGACAAGCTGCATGTCGAGCCCGCCAATGCGGGCCGCCTCCTCGAACATCTCCATCTGCAGGGCGCAGGCGAGATCCCAGGTTGGTCCCCGGCTCATTGTGGCATCGAGGCCAAAGATCAGGCGACCGCGCCGCTCAGCGGTCAGCGGTGCCCGACGCTCCAGCTCGGCGAGGAAGGCAGAGGCCTCGGCGGAGAGCGCAGCGGGCGTCGCCGAGGTGTTTTTGGTCGTTACGGTCTTGTCGGCGGCCATTGCGGTTTCCGATGCGGATTCGGCGCGAGTGTAGCGGGGGATGCAGCCCGGCGAACAGCCCACTCGCCAAGGGTTGACCTTGGGAGCTTTACCCACGCCGCCGGTTGACCCTTGGGGCGGCTCTGCTAGCTTCCGCGCCCCGGCCGAAAGGGGTTTTTGCCATGACGAGCACCCGCGCGATCCGCACTGTTCATACCGTCGCCGCATTGCGCGAACAGGTGCGCCAATGGCGCGCGGACGGCGAGCGGATCGCCCTCGTTCCCACCATGGGCGCGCTGCATGCCGGTCATGTCGCCTTGATGGATGCGGCGCGGGAGAAGGCGGACCGCGTCATCGTATCGATCTTCGTCAACCCGACCCAGTTCGCTCCGACTGAGGACCTTTCGCGCTATCCGCGCACCCTGGAGGCGGATCTCGACAAGGCGGAAGGCGCTGGGGTCGCACTGGCTTTCGTGCCGGATGTCGCGCAGATGTATCCTGAGGGGTTTTGCACCACCATCTCGCTTTCCGGCCCGGCGCTGGGACTGGAAACCGACTTTCGCCCCACCCATTTCGCCGGCGTCGCCACGGTCGTGGCCAAGCTGCTGATCCAGGCGCTACCGGACATCGCCCTGTTTGGCGAGAAGGACTATCAACAGCTCCAGGTGATTAGCCGCCTGGCCCACGATCTCGACCTCCCCGTCGAGGTCGTCGGCGTCCCGACCGTGCGCGAGGCTGACGGCGTCGCCCTTTCCTCGCGCAATGTCTATCTCTCCGCTGAGGAACGAGCGGCGGCGCCAGCGCTCTATGTTGCACTAACCGCAGCGGCGCGGAGGATCACTTTCGAAGCCACAACCGCCGACGCTGTGGAAGAAGCACACGCGGCCATCATCGCCGCCGGCTTTGAGCTCGATTATCTTGAGGCCCGCCACGCCGCTACGCTGGCTCCCATCGCCTCCACCATGGAAGGCCCTGTTCGCCTGCTTGTCGCGGCTCGGATCGGCTCCACGCGCCTTATCGACAATGTAGCCGTCTGACGACTTGCCCCTGCGCTAGATCATGACCGCGTAGGCGACCACCATGGCCGCGATGACCAATGCGAGACTGATACCGAGCACATAGCGCATCGGCTTAACCTCGACCGCCTGCCGCTCCTCCGTGTTGGCCTTCACCACCACTTCGCCATTGTCGACCACGCGGTGATCGTCCGAGTCCGTGTGGGTCATGCCGTCAGACTTTGTCTGGCTCATTCCAAGGGTCCTTTCGCGTTCCGTACGGGAATAACGTGCGAAAGGGCGTTAAGGTCCCTCGATGGCGTCAGAGAAGCCCTAGCGAGCGCAGTTGGCGGCGGAGTTCGTCCGGCAGCGCCGATGCGGCGGCCATGGCGGCAAGGTCCGCCGGTGCATCCTTGGCCGCCAGATAACGCCACCCCTGAAAGGGCCGGTTGGGGCGCGGCTCGACCCGGTGGACAATGGGATCGAGCACGAGATGGCAACGGCGAATGCCGTCGCCATCCACGAAGGGCCGGATGCCGATCAGGGCCTGTCGACAGGCCACCTCGCCCTTGACGACCCAATAGAGCGAGCCGCCATCCAGCAATTCCGCTGTCCGCGTCGGCACCATGCGGGTGGTGTGGACCTGTTCAGCCACCTGTCCGCGGGCCGCCTTGCCAGCGAGGGAGTCGGCGATCCACGCTTCGAGGTCCTCAATGGACTCGGCACCGACGCAGAGTTTGAGCAGGTGGAGCGGCATGGCGGGGGCCCGTTGAGCGACCTGCGCTCTATACCCGCTTCACCACCGGCCAGTCGACTTCGTCTTCGGCGAGCGCGCCCGTCTCCTTCAACGCCGCTTCTTTCCATGCCACGAAGGCAGGATGGCAATGGATCGCCTCGACATAGGCGGCCGCCACCGGGTCGATCTCTATGGCATAGGTGCGCAGCCGGGTTGCCACCGGCGCATACATCGCATCGGCGCCGGAGAACGCGCCGAACAGAAAATCGCCTCCCGCCCCGAAGCGTGCGCGGGCCTCGCCCCAACGGCGAACGATGCGACGAACGTCCTTCATCGCCTCGTCGGGAAACGCGCGGGGCTCGACCGGTCGCCAGAGATTCATCGGCGCCACGCTGCGCAGCGCGCCGAAGCCATTGTGCATCTCGGTAGCGAGAGAACGGGCACAGGCGCGGGCGGCAGGCTCCGCCGGCCAGATTCCCTTGTCAGGAAATCGCTCGGCCAAATGCTCCAGTATGGCGCTCGATTCCCACACCACCGCCTCGCCGTCGATCAGCACCGGCACCTTGCCAGCAGGCGAGCGCTCACGGAGGCGATCCTTGAAGTCGGGCGCATCAAGCGGCACCAGTTCCTCCTCGAAAGGAATGTCCAGTGCCGTCATCGCCAGCCATGGCCGCAGCGACCACGAGGAGTAATTCTTGTTTCCAATGATGAGCCTCAACACTGCGTCGCAACTCCCTGTACCGATCCCAGCCGGAGGTTCCGTTATTTGGCGATGCAGGGCAAATGCAGGCCTGTGATATCGGTGATCAATCCCGGTGATCCTGCCTCGCCACCGGGCAGCCCTGAAATGACAACGGCCCGGCCTTTTCGGGCCGAGCCGTTGTCATGCAACTGAAAACACCAGCGGCCCGAAGGCCTCAGGTCAACCGGCGGCGATCTGCGCCGCCTGAAAACCGCCGAACAGATAGATGAGGGCGATCGCTGCCAGGAACGCGGCTACGGCCCAACGGGCGACTCCCCAACAGGAGCGCTCGGGAATGGAATTCATGATGATCCTCGGAACGATACGTTCACTGCGATGCGCCGAACGACGACTCGAGATACGGGCGCGATCTGAAACAGTATTTAATAAATCGTTACGACGTTCGCAACCGCGAAATCGCCACATTCCACCGCAGCTTGCGCAGTGCAGCCCTGCCTCCCCCGCATGGACGCCCACTCGACAAGCCGACCCGGGGGCTGTTGAAAGCCCCCTCACCACGCTCATCCTGGCCTCCCGGCCAATCGAGGGCGGTCGACCGACCAGCTGACATCCAGGTAACACCATGCTCGGCTTCACCTATATCGACGCGATCGCCTTCTCGGCATTCTGCTTGGCATGGGTCGCCTATCACCTGGTGATGGAGGGAAGCTGGGCCGAATCGCGCACCCTCAACCGGCGGATGGACGCGTACCGTCACGAGTGGATGCGCCGCATGCTGGAGCGCGAGAACCGCATCGTCGACGCGCAGATCGTCGCTGCACTGCAGAACGGTACGGCCTTCTTCGCTTCCACCTCGCTCCTGGCCATCGGCGCCACCCTTGCCATCCTGCAATCGACAGAGGCTGTGATGGCGCTGTTCAGAGACCTGCCCTTCGGCGCCCCAAACCGCACGAGCTGGGAACTGAAGACGCTTGGCCTGACTCTCATCTTCGCCAACGCCTTTTTCAAGTTTGCCTGGGCGTATCGGTTGTTCAACTACTCGACCATCCTGCTTGGGTCGACGCCACCGCCCTCCGAGGCCGGGACGCCGCAGGCGCAGGCTCATGTCGTCAAGCTCGCCCGCATGGCGACCATCGCCGGACGGCATTTCAATCGGGGGCAGCGAGCCTTCTTCTTCGCCATCGCCTATCTCGGCTGGTACATCAATGGCTGGGCGCTGATGGCCGCCACGCTCGCCATCTTCCTCGTCATGATCAACCGGCAGCTGGGCCGGGATTCGCACTGGGTACTCGACAATGACGGATAGTCCTCCCCGCCCCTCCGAAGAAACCGTCGAGGCGGCGATCCTTGCCGTCGCCAGCCAGCCCGGCGCCGCCCGGACGGTGACGCCGGAGGATGTGGCGCGCAGCGTCGCCACCGGGCCCGACTGGCAGAGCCTGCTGCCTTCGGTGCGGCGCGGTGCGCTGCGCCTCGCCCAGGCCGGACGGCTGGTGCTCTATCGCAAGGGCAAGCCTGTCGACCCCTCGGATCTACGCGGCGTCTACCGGGTGGGCCTGCCGTCGGAAGGCGAGGGCTAACGCGCCTCCGGACCCGGCAGCGGGCTGTCGATGCGGCCTGTGAAATAGTAGACGGCGAGACCGACCCATTCGCGCAGCGCCAGCTCGAAGAAGCTCAGCCCCTCAGCCACCGAGCTGAAGAGGCGGAAATAGCCGGGCACACCGGTGGTGCGGAAGTCGACGGGATAGGCCGTGACTGGAAATCCGACCGCGCGGAAGCAGCCCACCGCGCGCGGCATGTGATAGGCGGAGGTAACGAGAAGCCAGTTCTCTCCTGGAGCCGGTTTGACGAGGGCCATCGCCAGGCGCGCGTTCTCCGCCGTATTCCGCGAGGCGCTCTCAAACATCACACGCTCTTCGGCTAGCCCGATCTGCGGCAGCGCCATACGCACCACATCCGCCTCCTGCATCGGTGAGTCGCTCAGGCGCCCGCTGCCGCCGGCAACGACGATGCGCGCGTTCGGATAAAGGCGGGCGAGTTCGCCCATCGCCAGAATGCGCTCGGCCGATTCTTGGAAAGACGGTTGCCCCCGCGCGGCGCTGATGCCGGGGAG
This sequence comes from Ancylobacter vacuolatus, assembly GCF_030813595.1. Taxonomy (GTDB): domain Bacteria; phylum Pseudomonadota; class Alphaproteobacteria; order Rhizobiales; family Xanthobacteraceae; genus Ancylobacter; species Ancylobacter vacuolatus. The sequence goes on from NZ_JAUSUH010000001.1 coordinate 661,285, forward strand.
TTCCGACCCGCCGAGCACGATGATGCCATCAACCTGACGGCCGCTTTCGACATAGGGCGGGAAGCGGCCTTCCAGCGGCACAAGCAGCATGCGCCCGAACGGGCCGAGGCCGATCAGCAGCAGGCCCACAGCGCCGATCGTCGCGAGCGTCATGCCAAGCTGATGCCAGCGCAGGCTCAGCGCCAACCCCGCCACTGCCAGCACGGTGAGCAGGGTGGAGGGCGCCACGACTAACCAGAAGACCTTAGAGACATAGAAGAACACGCAGCGCCTCCTCAGCCAAAAGCGGCCCGGCGGCCGGCCCGGGCATCGTCCCCGCCTAGAACCACAGAGACGCGATCCCGAGAAAGGCGAAGAACCCGACGACATCGGTGATGGTGGTCACGAAAGGACCCGACGCGACCGCCGGATCAACCTTCAGGCGGTCGAGCGTCAGCGGGATGAGAATGCCGCCCAGCGCGGCGGCCGCGAGATTGATCACCATCGCCAGCGCGATCACGAAGCCGAGGTCGGCCACACCAAAACGCGCGAACACCACGACGGCCATGATCACCGCGAAGACCACGCCGTTGAAGAGACCCACCAGCAGTTCGCGCGCGATGACCCGGCGGGCATTGCTCGGCCGCAATTCGCGGGTGGCAAGTGCTCGTACCGCCACCGTCATGGTTTGTGTCGCCGCATTGCCGCCCTGGCTGGCGACGATCGGCATCAGCACGGCCAGTGCCACCATGCGCTGGAGCTCGTTCTCGAACAGGGCGATGACGAAGGAGGCAATGTTGGCGGCGATCAGGTTGAGGAGGAGCCAGGAGAAGCGGCTGCGGGCAATGTACCAGAAGCTGTCGGACAGTTCCTCGTCGCCGGCGACGCCGCCGAGCGCCTTCAGGTCCTCATCCGCCTCTTCCTGGATCACGTCGACGATGTCGTCGACGGTGAGCACGCCGACGAGGCGCCCGGCCTCGTCGACCACCGGTGCCGAGATGAGGTTGTAGCGCTCGAACACACGCGCCACGTCTTCCTGGTCGTCGGTGGCGTTGACGACGTGACGGTCCGGCGTCACCACGTCGCTGAGCTTGGTGCCGCGCTTGGTGCGCAAAAGCCGGTCGAGCGGCACCGAGCCGTTCAGACGATAGGTGGCATCGACGACGAACACCTCGAAGAAGGTTTCCGGCAGCCCCTCGGTCTCGCCGATATAGTCCAGCGTCTGGCCGACGGTCCAATAGGGCGGTAGCGCAATGAACTCCGTCTGCATGCGCCGGCCGGCGCTTTCCTCGGGATAATCGAGGCTGCGCTGCAGCGCCGCCCGCTCCGGGATCGACAGATTGGAGAGAATTTCCTGCTTGTCGGCGTCGTCGAGGTCTTCAAGAATGTAGACCGCGTCGTCGGAATCGAGGTCGCGCATGCCGTCGACGACGGTCTGGGTCGACAGCGCCTCAAGGATCTGCACGCGCACCGTCTCGTCGAGCTCGGTCAGCGCGGTAAAGTCGAAATCGCTCCCCAGCAGTTCGATCAGCTGGGGACGATCCGGGGCCGGCAGCGCTTCCAGCAGCCGCGCGACATCGGTCTCGTGCAGATCGCTGACAATCGCACGCAGGGCCGCGACATCGCCAGCGTCGATGGCACCGACCACCGCCTCGACGAAGCCGGGCGTCTCGCTCGGATCGTTGTCGTGCTCCGGCCCGCGCAGCGGGGTGGCGAGATCGGTCTCTTCGCGCATGCCTACTCCGGACGGGGCGTGAGGGATGAACGGATCGGCCCGCGACGGGGACGGTGCGCGTTCATGGACGAGCTGGTGTTAATGAAGAGTCGGCGCAGGGACAATTCCTTAAGCCGCTTGCGGTTTCGCGCTACCGAAACTTTGTTGAGGGAGTTCTCATGACGAGCATTGCGGCGACCCGCCTCATCGTGCGCGGACGGGTGCAGGGCGTCGGCTACCGCGCCTGGCTCGCACGCGAAGCCGCGAGGCGCGGCCTGCGGGGGTGGGTACGCAACCGGCACGACGGCAGCGTCGAGGCGCTGCTGTTCGCCCCCGCGCCGACACTGGACGATTTTCTCGCCGCCTGCCGGACGGGGCCTGCGGCGGCGGACGTCATCGAGGTGACGGTCCGGGAAGAGGCGGCGCCGGCGGCAGACGCCTTCGGCGACTTCGCGATCTGGCCCACAGCTTAACCTCAGGCCGCATCGACGATCGTCGGCCCGAACACCGTTTCGAAGGCCTGGCGCAAGGCGAGGTCGGCATCGTCCATCGTCACCGGCAGGCCAAGATCGACAAGGCTGGTGATGCCATGCTCGCGCACGCCACACGGCACGATGCCGGCGAAATGAGAGAGTTCTGGCTCAACATTGAGCGAGACCCCGTGCAGCGTCACCCAGCGACGCACCCGGATGCCGATAGCGGCGATCTTGTCCTCGCCGGTGCCCGCCTTTTCTGGGCGACGCACCCACACGCCGACCCGATCCTCCCGGCGCTCGCCGCGCACATTGAACGAATCGAGCGCGCGGATCAGCCATTCCTCCAGTGCGGCGACATAGCGGCGAACGTCGGGTTCGCGTCGCTTCAGGTCCAGCATCACATAAGCGACGCGCTGGCCGGGGCCGTGATAGGTGAACTGCCCTCCCCGCCCCGTATCGAAGATCGGGAATCGGCCGGGGTCGACAAGGTCCTCCGCTCGGGCGCTGGTGCCGGCCGTATAGAGCGGGGGATGTTCCAGCAGCCAGACGAGTTCGTCCGCCGCGCCAGCGGCGATCGCCGCGGCACGCTGGTCCATCTCCGCCAGCGCCTCGGGATAGGCCACCGGCGCGGCCGATACACGCCAGCGCACCGGGGCCGCCCCGGGTATCGGCAGCAACAGCGGATGAAGCCCGTCACGATCGACGGCGCTGGCGTTTGCAGGGTTATGAGCCGCGTCTTCCATGGCTGATACATAATGGCTGCCCCCGCTCCTGTCGCCTGTGCCGCCATGGGCGAGCAGCGATGCTGTCCACAGGCGCGTGCGCAAGCCGGGTGGCTCTTGTAGACGCCTACTCCATCTGCTAGACGATGCCCCGCTCGCGCTGGAAGCTGATGAGGCAACCGGCGCTGGCGATGCGGTCGTGGCGGAATTGGTAGACGCGCTGCCTTGAGGTGGCAGTGGGTAACACCGTGGAGGTTCGAGTCCTCTCGACCGCACCATTCTTTTGAATGCGTGCTTCTTTCATCAGACGCTTCCTGCTTGGCCCGCACCGGAACATGGGGTGCGGGATTGAATGTTCCGGCATCGTTAGCGTTTAAGTAGCTCGCAGCGGTCGTCTGTTGCCTCCCCTCAGCCCTTTGTCTGCAGAGGGAGGCCCTCGTCCCCCAACTCCAGCCCAGAACGCCTTCCCATCGCGCCGGCATTCGCTGCCGCAGGTCGAAGCGATCGTGCGGACGTCATGCGCTGACGTCCGGACGCCGGCGGCGCGGAACGCAGCGCCCTGCTGCGGCATAGCGGCTCTCGATCCATCAGCCAGGGCGGCGAGATCACACCGTCTGGAATGACAATCTCGGACCGCGCGATTCACCCCTTACGCTGATCGCCCGCGAACGGCCCGGTGTACTCGTTGGTCGACCAATCGCCGGCACGCTGGGGCCGCCACCATGATGGCCAATCGGCCTTGGTGGGACAATGGCTTGCCCCCATGACACGGCGGCGGCACGGGACGGGATGGGACGATTCCCGGGGCGCCCGCGCCGGCAATCGGCGCGTTTCGACCGCGCCGTTCGAGCCAAGCCGCCCCCTTTTGGATAGGCTCGCTCAACCCGTGGGAATTGTGTAAGAGCGGGTAAGGTTGAGTCGTCGCATGGCGCGTTCGTCCGGCAGCACAAGCACGAAACACATGCGCGTACCTCTTCTGAAGCCTCGCCCCATCCGCCTCAGTCACTATGCCGATGATCTGGCGGCGCATGAGGCTTCCGGCGTGTTCTCGAATTTCGGCCCGATCAACACGGCCTTCGAGTCACGACTGCTGAGCGACGTCTTCGGCGGCGACGGGGCCTGCCTGACGGCCTGCAACGCGACTATCGCGCTGCTGCTGGCGGTCAAGGAAGCGGTCCATTTCGGCGGGCGCCGGGGCAGATACGCGCTGGTGCCCTCCTTCACCTTCGCGGCAACGGCCCATGCGGCGGCGTGGTGCGGCCTCACGCCGATCCTCTACGACATCGAGCCGGAGACATGGCTCCCCTCCCGCGAGGCCGAGCAGCGCCTGATGGAGCGCCATGGCGAGGATATCGCCGTCATTCTGCCCTACGCCACCTACGGCAACTGCCTCGATCTCAATTGGTACGCTGCCCTTGCCGCGCGCACGGGCGTGGGGGTGGTGATCGACGCCGCCGCCTCGCTGGGTACCCGCGATGCCGCCGGGCACGGCTTTGGGCATGGCGCGCCGATGTCGGTCGTCTACTCGATGCACGCGACCAAGACCTTCGCCACCTCGGAAGGCGCAGTGATCTATTGCGCGGACAAGCAGCGCATCGCCCGGCTGCGGCAGATGGCGAATTTCGGCTTCGACGGCGCGCGCGCGGCCCAGATGCCCGGCCTCAACGCCAAGCTCGCCGAGCTGCCCGCGCTGCAGGCGCTGCGCAAGCTCGACGAGATCGACCGGGTTGTCGAACGCCGCGCCGAACTCTACGCGCTCTACCGCGCGCGGCTGCAGGACTTCACCTTCCAGCGCCACACGGGCACGCGCGCCGCTCATCAGTTCGTGCCGACGCTGATGCCGGAGGAGGCCGGCATTCCCCGGGCGACCTTCGTCCAGCGCATGAAGGAACGGGGCGTGGATCTCGGCACCTATTTCAGCCCGCATCTGGCCGAGCAGCCCTATTTCAAGGACATAGCGGTGGTGGACGAGCTGCCGGTCACCGCGGCCATCGCGCCCCGTGTCGTTGCGCTTCCTCTCTATGACACAATGGAAGAGGCTGAGCTGCGTTATGTGTGCGAGGCGGCGGCGGACTGCCTGCGCTGACGCGCAGCCGGAGGATCACGGGAATGGCGATGCAGGGGCGGGACGAATTGCGGTCCGCGCGCGCGGCGGTTCTGTACGGAGCCGGCGGCCAGGCCCGCGAGCTGCGCTACGAGATGGAGCGTGACGGCGTGCGGGTCCAGGCCTTCGTCGATGATCTGGCGGCCGGACGCGAGGTCGACGGCCTGCCGGTACTGGCCTTCGAGGACGCCGCTTCCCGGTTCAAGGACAGCGACTGGTTCGTCGCCATCGGTGCGATCGCCGTCCGCCGGCGGATCGCCGACCGGTTGCGCGCCGCCGGCCTGCCGCTCGGCCGGTTCGTCAGTAGCACGGCGCACATGCTGCCATCCGCCCGGGTGGGCGACGGGGTGCAGGTGTTCCATGGCGCCGTGCTCTCGGCCTCGATCCGGCTCGGCGCATTCGGGCTTGTGAACTTCGGTTGCGTGCTGTCGCACGACGTCCATGTCGGCGCCTTCGCCACCCTCTGCCCGGGCGTGCATCTGGCGGGCCATGTCCATGTCGGCGAGGGGGTCTGGATCGGGGTCGGCGCGTCGATCCGCAATGGTTCGCCGGATCGACCGCTGATGATCGGCGACGGCGCCTTCATCGCGGCCGGGGCCTGCGTGGTGGGCGACGTTCCGGCTGGCGCGGTGGTGGCCGGCGTGCCGGCGCGGCCCTTTCCGTCGGGGCCGGCGGGCAAGGACCCCGGAGCGCGCGCATGAGGGCCCCCCGTGTATCGGTCGTCATGCCGTCCTACCGGCATGAGGCCTATATTGCCGAGGCGATCGGCTCTGTCCTCGGACAGTCGATGGCCGATCTCGAACTGATCGTCGTCGATGACGCCTCGCCCGACGGCTCAAATGCGGTGATCCGCCAGTTCGACGATGCCCGGCTGGTCCATGTCCCGCTTGAGGCGAATATCGGCGCCAGCGCGGCAATGAATGTCGCGGTGCGACTGGCCCGCGCTCCGCTAGTCGCGGTGTGCAATTCCGACGATGTGTGGGAGCAGGACAAGCTCGCCCGCCAGATCGACCTTCTGGAGCGCCTGCCGGATTGTGCCGCCCTTTTCTGCAATGTGCGCTGGATCGACGGCGCCGGACAGCTGCTCGAGGATTTGGGGCCCGTCCCGGCGGACCTCTTTACCCAGGAGAACCGAAGCCGGCACCGCTGGCTCAGTCAACTGGTGGAAAACGGAAACTGCCTCTGCCACCCCTCCGTCCTCATCCGGCGCGAGGCCTACGCGGAATGCGGGCTCTATGACGAGTATCTGCGCCAGTTGCCGGACTATGACATGTGGCTGCGACTGCTGCAGAAGCACCCGATCCACGTCATGCCCGATCGGCTGGTCCGCTTCCGCCTGCACGGAACAAACACGTCGGGACATTCGCCCGACGCGGCGGAGCGCAACGCGCGCGAGATGCGGTTCATCCTGCGCCGGTTCTTCGAGGAGGTGAGCGCGGAGAATTTCGCTTCCGCCTTTCTGGGCGGGGCGGGATACAAGCCCCCGACGGCCGCAGGGAGCGACCCTCGCGCCGATTCACGCGACGTCTGGCGCTACCTGCTTTCCCATGAGGGCCCGCGGCGGCAAGACTTCCGGGAGTTCGTCCTGGAAGCGGTTTTCCGCGCGCCGCCCGAACTTCGGCGGGAGGTGGTGCCGATGCCGGCCTTCCAGCTTGCCATGGGGGCGCCCGGCGGCAGGTTGACGCCCCCGCCGCTACCGCCGCCGCCACCGCTTACCTTAACTCGGCGCCTGCGCCGCCTTTTCAAGCGTCTCAGGAAGACACGAAAAGGCTGAATGACCCGCCGTCGCTGCGCCGCATCTGCATTGAATCGCCATGGTTGATATCCGCAAACTGGCCGATCTGGCCCTCGCTGTTCCCGCCGACATCGGAGGCGGCAGTGCGCTCGACAAGCTCTACGTCATGGCCGGCCTCGCCGCCCGCCTCGACTTGAAGACCTATGTCGAGATCGGGGTCTATCGCGGCCGCAGCCTTCTTCCCCTCGCCTGGTCCTTTGCCGCGCGCGGCGGGCGCAGCTACGGCATCGACCCGTATTCGCGGGCGGCCGCCCGGGAAGCGGATATCCCAGCTGCGGTTTTCGACGAAGTGACGGCCTTCATCGAGACCACGGACTATGACGCGCTGCACGACGCCTTCCTGCAGCGTCGCGACGAACTGCATCTGGCAGCGTCCTGCGAACTGCTGCGCGAGACCTCCGCGCGGGCGATCGACGTGCTGCGCGGGCGCGGCGTCGCGGCGGGCATGGTCCATATCGACGGCAACCACGACCGCGCCGAGGTGCTCGCCGATGTCGAGGCCTATTTCGGCCTTATGGGCGAGGGCGCGGTCATGGTGCTCGACGATATCGACTGGCCATCGGTCGGCGATGGACTGGCGCTTGCGCGCGAAAGGCTGACGCCGGTATTCGAGACCGCGACCTATGCGGTGCTGATCCGCTCACGCGATGCCGCGCTGGCCGGTGAACTTGGCGCGCTCTGCCACTCGCTGGAGCGGCACGCCCTGCGCTTCCTCCATCCACGGCCGGCACCCAAGGTGTCGGTGTCGATGATCACCTTCAATCACGAGCGATTCATCGGGCAGGCCATCGAGAGCGCGCTCGCCCAACAGACGGATTTCGAGGTCGAGATCGTCATCGGCGAGGACCGCTCCACCGACGCCACGCGCGCCATCTGCCGCAGCTACCGCGACCGCTATCCCGACCGCATCCATCTGGTCGAGCGGCCGGTAAATATCGGAGCCGTTCCCAACTATCTCGAAACCTGCCGGGAGTGCCGGGGGGAGTATGTTGCCTTTCTCGAAGGCGACGACGTCTGGACCGACCCGCACAAGCTGAGCAAGCAGGTTGCGTTCCTCGATTCTCATCGCGACTACGCCATCTGCTTCCACAATGTGCTAGTCGCCGACGAGGACGGGACGCCGACACATCCCCTGTTCGCCACGCTGCCCGCGTCCAGCACCGCTGCCGATCTGTGCGCGGGCGACTTCATCGCCACGCCCTCCTGCATGATGCGCAACCGCCTCATCGCCGAGATACCAGCCTGGATGTACGCCCTGCCCGGCTGCGGCTGGCCTTTCAATATACTGAATGCCCAGCACGGCATGATTGGCTATATCGACGAGCCGATGGCCGTATCCCGGCGGCACGCCGGGACGTTCCGGTCGAGGCGCCCTGGGCGCGAGCGACTGGTATCTGCGATCAGGCTCAGCCTCCAGCTCGACCGGCTCTTCGACTTTCGCTACCGCGCGCAATTCGCGCAGTTCATCGCCGCCAACCGGCGAGCGCTCGGGACCGAACTCGATATCGAAATTGGGGAGGTCGGGGCGCCAATGCCGCCTTTGCCACGGCCGGTACGGCGGCGGGGGCGCATCTCAACAGCGCGAAAGGCGCTGCAGAGACGGGTACGGCAATGGTTCTCCGGCGACGACGGAGCTGACGCGCTGCCCGCCATGCTTGATCTTCTCATCCTTGACGACGCCTATCCGCACCCGCAATCCGGCTTCCGGCGGGAAGAATTCGACACCTATCTCGCCCTGTTCGAGCGCGTGCGCGTCTTCTCAAGCGGCGCTGCGAGCACTTTCTTCAAGGACAAACGTTCCATCGAGGAGGTGATCGCCGAGCACGACGTCGCCGCGCCGGCCCTGAGCGGCAAGACCCGGCCCATGGCCAAGCTGCCGCCCAACCAGCGCGCCCGCTGCGGATTGACGGTTTTTGCCGGCAATTGCGCGGCAAGCCTCGCCCATTTCGAGGCGAACGCCATTCCGTTCGTGTTTACGCTCTATCCCGGCGGCGCCTTCTTCATGCGGGACGCGACGTCCGACGATCGCCTGCGCCGCATCTTTGCCAGCCCTATGTTCCGAAAGGTGATTGTGACGCAGAAGATCACGCTCGACTATCTCGTCGAGAAGGGCTTCTGCGCACGGGGCGAGATCGAATTCATCTATGGCGTCGTCACGCCGGCGACGAATCTCGACCCGCCCGCCCCCCTACCGCGCTATGGCGAGGGGAAGCCGCGCCTCGACATCTGCTTCACCGCGCACAAATACACGTCCGACGGTCGCGACAAGGGATATGACCTGTTCCTCGACGTCGCCCGCGCACTGGCGGCGCGCTTCGACGACTGCCATTTCCATGTCGTAGGCGGCTTCGGGCCGGACGACCTGCCGCTCGACGGGCTGGACGGGCGCATTACTTTCTACGGCAGCCGCGAGCCGGGCTGGCTGCGCGACTTCTATCGGGACAAGGACCTGATCCTGCTGTGCAATGTCCCGTTTGTGCTGCTGCCCGGCGCTTTTGACGGCTTTCCCACGGCCTGCGGCTCGGATGCCATGCTGAACGAGGTCGCGTTGTTCTGCACCGATCCGCTGAACCTGAACTGCGCCTTTGTCGACGACCGCGACCTCGTGCTGGTGCCGCATGAGGTGGAGGCGATCGTGGAGAAGGTGAGCTGGTATCGCGCGCATCCCTCGGCGTTGCGGGAGTTGGCCCGCAGCGGCCGGGTGGCGGCGGAGCGCGTCTATGGCTTCGACGCCCAGCTCGCCCCGCGCCTCGCGTTGCTGCACCGGCAGATCTTCGCCGGGGGAGCCGAGGCCTAGCCGTCGTTGGCGCCGCCGCGCCTCACGGCGCCGTCGCGGTACGTGGGGGCACCGGCACGATGTGCACGACGCGGTAGCCCTTCTCTTTCAACGCGGTGAGAAATGCCGGCAGCATCTTGGCGGTCTGCGCCCGCGTGTCGTGCAAGAGGATGATGCCCCGGCCGGCATGGTCGAGACGGGCCATGACCAGGGTGAGCTGCTCTTCCGGCGTCATCGGATTCCAGTCGGACGCCCAGAGATCGGCGCCGAACACGCCGATGCCGCGCCCCTTCAGGTAATCGAGCAGTTCCGACGACGCACCGAAGCCGGGAAAGCGGAAGAAGGGCACGCGCGGACGGGTGCCGCTGGCGCCATAGGCGGCCTTGTCGTCCGCCGCGATCCCCTTCTCGATGTCGGCCACGGCTTTGTCATAGGCGATATCGGCCAGCGTCATCGGGTGGGTCATGCTGTGATGGCCCACCGTGTGACCCTCGGCAATCTCGCGGCGCAGCAGATCGGGATGGCCGGCGGCGTTGCGGCCGATGACAAAGAAGGTGGCGCGCACGCATTCGCGCGCCAGCGCCTTCAGCACGGACGGAGTCGTGCCTGGCAGCGGACCGTCATCGAAGGTCAGCACGACTTCGCGGTCGGCGAGGTCGAGCGTCTGCGGGAAATGCTTGGTCCCGACCTGCAGGCCCGACGGATCGACCTGCATCACCCGCGAGGTCCCGAGCTTGCCGGTGCAGTCCTGCGCCATCGCCGTAGGGCCAGCGAGGCACAGAGACAGGAAAAGCGCGGCGCGGCAGGCGGCGGGCAACATGAGCAAGGCTCCCGGCAGAGGCGATTTCGCAGCTGCGTAGCCCATTGCCGGCGCCCGCGCCATCCGTGCCCGTGCGGCATCCACCAGCCCTGCCTCGCCGCTCGCCGGCGCCTCAGCTTTCCGGGGCATCGACGATCGGGTCGTACTGCGAAGCGTCGAAGCCGAGAACGTTCCAGCTCTGCTGCATGTGCGGGGGCAGCGGCGCCGAGACGTCGATCAGCTTGTCGCCGCGCGGATGCGGGATGACCAGCCGGCGCGCCAGAAGATGCAGCCGGTTCTGCAGCCCGCCCGGCAGCGGCCAGTTCTCGATGTCGAAATATTTCGGGTCGCCGACGATGGGATGGCCGATATGGGCGGCATGGGCGCGCAGCTGGTGGGTGCGGCCCGTTACCGGCTTCATCGACAGCCATGCCAGCTTCTGCGCCGCATTGTCCACTACGGCGTAATAGGAGATGGCGTGGCTGGCCTCGTCGTCGCCATGCCGGGCCACGCGCATCTTTTCCGCCGCCTCGTCCTTGGCGAGATAGGTGGAGATGCGGCCCTGCGAGGGGCGCGGCACGCCGGGAACCAGCGCCCAGTAGACCTTGCGGGCCGAGCGCGAGCGGAAGGTCTTGGCCAGCGTCGAAGCCGACAGGCGGCTCTTAGCCACCAGCAGGATGCCAGATGTATCCTTGTCGATGCGGTGGACGAGGCGCGGCTTCTGCCCGTCGGAACCGCGCAGCGCCTCCAGCATGCCGTCGACATGGCGATAGGTGCCCGAACCGCCCTGGACGGCGAGGCCGAACGGCTTGTTGAGCACCAGCACGTCGCGGTCCTCGTAAAGCGTCATGTCCTTCAGCGCGCGGGCGTCCTTGTCGTCTGAGCTGGACCGCCGCACCGCCGGGGCGGCGAGTTCCTCGCCTTCCTCGCCGGAGCGCGCGCTGCGCGCGGCCAGACGGGGGGGCGCCTCGCCACGCGCCTTCGCTTCCTCCGCCTCCAGATGCTCGGCGGCCGAGAGCTGCGGCTTCTCCTCCAGCGGGGGGATCCGAATGACCTGGCCGGCGGAAAGCCGCGTATTGGTCTTCACCCGGCCGCCCTCCACACGCACCTGCCCGCTGCGTAGCAGCTTCTGCAGATGGCCAAAGGAAAGGTCGGGGAAATGCGACTTGAACCAGCGGTCGAGCCGCATGCCCTCTTCATCCGCGTCGACGCGGCGTGTCTCAACGGCCATGGCGTGGGTACTCCTTGCCCCAGCACATAGCCGAGACGGGGCGCCACGTCACGCGGGAGGATGTCACGCGGCAGGATCAGGCGAGCGCGCGCATGAGCGCCAGCCCGGCGAACACGCCGGCCAGCGCCAGCGCAACCGAACCGCCGACATACAGAGCCGCCAGCCCAATTTCACCGCGCTGCACCAGCAGGGCGGTGTCCAGCGAGAAGGTGGAGAAGGTGGTGAAGCCGCCGAGCACGCCGGTGATGATGAAGGCGCGCGCATGCATGGTCCAGCCGCCGCTCGCCAGGAAGGTGAGCCATCCCGCGACGAGGCCGATGGCGAAGCTGCCGATCACGTTGATCGCCAACGTGCCATAGGGGAAGCCCATGCCGAAGGTCCGCATGACCGCGAGGCCAAACGCATTGCGCAGGACGCCGCCAATGCCGGCCCCGATAAAGATGAGAATCATGCTCTGCACGCCGCCAGCCTCGCCTGTCCGATCTATTTTCCGCCCTGCCGTTCCGCCCGCAGCCGCGCCCAATACTCCAGGCGCTTCCTCACCTCGCGTTCGAAGCCGCGTTCGTTCGGCGTGTAGAAATCAGCCCTTGGATCGCCAGCGAGTTCTTCGGGAAAGAACTGCTGTCCGGCAAACGCATCAGGGAAATCGTGATCGTACTGGTAGCCGGCGTGATAGCCGAGTTCCTTCATCAGCTTGGTCGGCGCGTTGAGAATGTGCTTGGGCGGCGCCAGCGAGCCGGTCTTCTGGGCCAGCGCCAGCGCCGCGTTGAAGGCGGAATAGGCCGCGTTGGATTTCGGCGCCGTCGCCACATAGGCAATCGCCTGCGCCAAAAACAGCCGTCCCTCCGGCCAGCCGACGCGCTCGAATGCCGTCCACGCCGCCACCACCTGCGGCATCGCCTGCGGGTCGGCCATGCCGACATCCTCGGACGCCGCGCAGCAGAGCCGGCGGAACACCGTGCCCGGGTCCTCGCCGCCGCTCAGCATGCGCGCCGCCCAGTACATGGCGCCGTTCACATCCGAGCCGCGCAGGCTCTTGTGGAAGCAACTGAGCAGATTGTAGTGCTCGTCCTGCCCTTTGTCATAGATCGGCGCCCGCTTCTGCATGGTCGCGGCGAGGCCCGCCACGTCGAGGTCCGGCCCGTCCGGCAGCGCCAGCAGTTCCTCGGCGAGGCCGAGCAAATAGCGGCCGTCACCATCGGCCATGCCGGCCAGCGCCGCCCGCGCCTCCGGGTCGAGCGGCAGGCGCCGGCCCTCCAGCGTCTCAGCGCGCTCCAGCAGCTTGCCGACCGCCTCCGCGTCGAGCGCCTTGAACACCAGCACCCGCGCGCGCGACAGCAGCGCCGCATTGAGCTCGAAGGAGGGATTCTCCGTCGTCGCGCCGATCAGCGTGATGGTGCCGTCTTCCATGACCGGCAGGAAGCCATCCTGCTGAGCGCGGTTGAAGCGGTGGATTTCGTCGACGAAGAGCAGCGTCCCCTGCCCGATCGCCCGGCGCCCGCGCGCGGCCTCGAACACCTTCTTCAGGTCGGCGACGCCAGTGAAGATGGCGGAGACCTGCTCGAAATGCAGGCTGGTCTCGCGCGCCAGCAGCCGCGCCACCGTGGTCTTGCCGGTGCCAGGCGGACCCCAGAAGATGAGCGAACCGAGGGAGTGGTTGGCGATCATCCGGGTGAGCGCACCAGCCTCCCCGGTCAGGCGCTCCTGGCCCACCACCTCGGCGAGCTTCTGCGGGCGCAGCCGATCGGCCAGCGGCCGGGGAACGGCATTCTCTAGTCCGGCGGAAGCGAAGAGATCGGACAAGGCCGCCTCAACCAGGCAGCAAAGCGGAGATGACCCGCCCGCCGCGTTGCAGCGTCACCCGCCAGGAACGCGCCGGCACGCGGGTAATCCGCTGCAGATCGGCGGTCGTGGCGATCGGCGTGCCGTTGATCTCCATGATGACGTCACCGGGACGGAAGCTGGTACGTTCGGCCGGCGAGCCTTCCTCAACCATCAGGATCACCACGCCCTTAACCGCGTCGATCGTCCGCATTTCCTCGATCACAGCCGGCGAGAGATTGACCACCGTCGCCCCCGACAAGGGCGAGCGCCCCTGCAGCAGCACCTCGTCGCGCGGCACCGTCTCCGGCGCCGGCACCAGCGTCACCCTCAATGTCACCGGCTTGCCCTGCCGGACGATGCCGAGATCGACCGTGCCGCCCAGCGGGCGGGTGGCGAAGCGGAAGCCAAAGGCGTCGGGGTCATCGACCTCGAGCCCGGCGACGGTGACGATGAGATCGCCGGCGCGCAGGCCCGCCTTTTCAGCCGGACTGCCGGGGAAGATGTTCTGCACCAGCGCGCCGGTGGGGCGCACCACGTCCAGCCCTTCGGCGAGATCCGGCGTCATCTGCTGTAGATCGGCCCCCAACCAGGGACGGCGCACCACCTTGCTGCCGGCCAGCGCCGATTGCAGCACCACGCGCACCATGTCGGCGGGAATGGCGAAGCCGATGCCCTGCGAGCCGCCGGAACGCGAGAAGATCGCAGTATTGATGCCAACCACCCGGCCCGCCCCATCCACCAGCGCGCCGCCGGAATTTCCCGGATTGATCGCCGCGTCGGTCTGGATGAAGAAGCCATAGTCGGTGATGCCGCGCTGGGTGCGCGCGAGAGCGGAGACGATGCCCTGCGTCACCGTCTGACCGACACCGAACGGATTACCGATCGCCAGCACGATGTCGCCGACCTGGAGATCATCGGACGAACCGAGTGTCGCCGAGGGGAAATCGGCCTTGCCGTCCTTGATCTTGAGAATCGCGATGTCCGTGCGCGGATCGCGCAACACCACCTCGGCGTCGAACTCGCGCTTGTCGGACAGCGACAGCCGAATCTCGTCGGCACCATCGATGACGTGGTTGTTGGTGACGACGATGCCGGAGCGATCCACCAGCACCCCGGATCCCAGCGAACGCTGGATGCGCTCGCGCGGCATGTCAAAGCCGGGCACATCCGGCCCTCCCCGGTCGCCGAAGAAGCGGCGGAAGAACGGGTCCTCCAGCAGCGGATTGTTCCGCTGGGTCGTCTTCAGCGCATAGACATTGACGATGGCCGGCGCTGTGCGCGCCACAACGGGCGCGAAGCTGAGGCCGATCTCGGCGCGCGAGGCGGGCACACGTGGCCCGCCGGCGGCGGGGACCTGTGCAAGCGCCGGCCCGGCGGCGAGAAGCGAAGCGACGATGAGGACAAAGCGTTTCATGACGCCAGATATAATCCCCGCCCTGCGGCGGAGAAAGGGCCGCCGCGACCTAGCCTCGCACGCAAAGGCACCAGCCAAAAGAAAAGGGGCGGCAAAGCCGCCCCGATCCGCCATTTGACAGTCGACCTACCGTCCCGCTCACGCGGCGGCGGCTTCCTCGGCCTTGGCGGCCTCGTGACGGGCGATGTCAGCGGCGCCCTTGGCCGATTCGTCGCGATCGACCAGCTCGATCACGGCAATCGCGGCCGAATCACCGTGGCGGAAGCCCGCCTTGATGATGCGGGTGTAGCCGCCATTGCGCTCCTTGTAGCGCGGGCCGATCACGTCGAACAGCTTGCGCACGACGGCGACATCGCGCACTTCGGCGATCGCCTGGCGACGGGCATGCAGGCCGCCGCGCTTGCCGAGGGTGATCAGCTTCTCCACCACCGGGCGAAGATCCTTCGCCTTCGGCAGGGTGGTCATGATCTGCTCATGGGTGATGAGCGCCTGGCACATGTTGGCGAACATGGCCTTGCGGTGCTCGGCGGTGCGGTTGAACTTACGATACGTCTTGCCGTGGTTCATGGCAAAAATCCTAAATGCGGCGGCTTTCGAGCCGGGAGATACGGGTGACGGCTCGAACGCCGCGCTCAATGCTCAATAGTGATCTTCGAACCGCTTGGCGAGATCCTCGATGTTCTCCGGCGGCCAGCCCGGCACTTCCATGCCGAGGTGCAGGCCCATGCTGGCGAGAACTTCCTTGATCTCGTTCAGCGACTTGCGGCCGAAGTTCGGGGTACGGAGCATCTCCGCCTCGGTCTTCTGGATCAGGTCGCCGATATAGACGATGTTGTCGTTCTTCAAGCAGTTGGCCGAACGGACCGACAACTCCAGCTCGTCCACCTTCTTGAGGAGCGCGGGGTTGAAGGGCAGCTCCTGCATGACAGGGCTTTCCGTCTCGCGCTTGGGCTCCTCGAAGTTGACGAAGATCTCGAACTGGTCCTGCAGGATGCGCGCGGCATAGGCCAGCGCATCCTCGGGGCCGACAGAGCCATTGGTCTCGATGGTCAGCGTCAGCTTGTCATAATCGAGGATCTGACCCTCGCGGGTGTTCTCGACCTTGTAGGAGACCTTCTTGACCGGCGAATAGAGGCTATCGACCGGGATCAGGCCGATCGGCGCGTCTTCCGGCCGGTTGCGGTCGGCCGCAATGTAGCCCTTGCCGGTGTCGACGGTGAACTCCATGCGGATCTCGGCGCCGTCGTCGAGCGTGCACAGCACGAGCTCGGGGTTCAGCACCTGCACGTCGCCCACGGTCTGGATATCGCCGGCGGTGACGACACCCGGCCCCTGCTTCTTCACGACCATGCGCTTGGGGCCATCGCCCGCCATCTTGATGGCGATGTCCTTGATGTTGAGGACGATATCGGTGACGTCCTCGCGCACGCCCGGGATCGACGAGAACTCGTGCAGCACCCCGTCAATATGCACGGACGTCACCGCCGCGCCCTGAAGCGACGACAGCAGGATGCGGCGCAGCGCATTGCCGAGCGTCTGCCCGAAGCCGCGCTCCAGAGGCTCGGCGACCACAGTCGCCAGGCGCTTCGGGTCGCTGCCGAGCACGACTTCAAGCTTCTCGGGCTTGATCAGCTCTTGCCAGTTCTTTTGAATCACGACGTCACCCTTGGTTTCGACGGTGCCCCGGACTCCCTGCCCGGCACCTTCCACCCCGGTCCCGGCGGGAGGGGGAAGGCCGACTGCAGCGGCCCCTGCGGCGCCCGAAGCGCCGCTGGATGATTAGGCGTCAGACGCGCCGACGCTTGCGCGGACGGCAGCCATTGTGCGGGATCGGCGTCACGTCGCGGATCGACGTCACGGTGAAGCCCGCCGCCTGGAAGGCACGAAGCGCCGACTCGCGGCCGGACCCGGGACCCGAGACCTCGACCTCGATGGTACGCATGCCGTGATCGGCGGCCTTGCGGGCGCAATCCTCGGCAGCCACCTGCGCCGCATACGGCGTGGACTTGCGCGAACCCTTGAAGCCCATGGCGCCCGCCGACGACCAGGCAATGGTGTTGCCCTGCGCGTCGGTGATGGTGATCATGGTGTTGTTGAACGACGCATTCACATGCGCGACGCCGGAGGCGATGTTCTTGCGCTCACGACGCTTGATGCGGGCAGCTTCTTTAGCCATAGACCTTGGATCCTTCGAACGCGCCCGTCATTCCAGGCGCTCGGGACAGTAAACGTAACGAATGCGCCGGCCGCCCGCGGCGCCGGCGCTGAAAAGCGGGCCTCAGCCCGCCCTCCTCACTTCTTCTTGCCGGCGATCGCCTTGGCAGGACCCTTGCGGGTACGGGCATTCGTGTGGGTACGCTGACCGCGGACCGGCAGGCCACGACGATGACGCAGGCCGCGGTAGCAGCCGAGGTCCATCAGGCGCTTGATGTTCATCGAGACTTCACGGCGCAGGTCGCCCTCGACCAGATAGTCGCGGTCGATGGTCTCGCGGATCTGCAGGACTTCCTGGTCGGTGAGCTGGTTGACCCGGCGCTCGACCGGGATGCCGACCTTCTCCACGATGTCGGCAGCGTTCTTCGCGCCGATGCCGTGAATGTACTGAAGCGCGATGATGACGCGCTTGTTGGTCGGGATGTTAACGCCTGCAATACGAGCCACGTCGCTCTCTCCATGTGAACCGGACGAACCGGTGATGAAAATGCCCCGCGCCGGTGGAGGCCGGCCCTTGCGGAGATACGCACGAGGCCGCCCGACATCAGCGAATTGATGTCGATTGGCGGCACCCGCTTGAGTGAAGCGCGGCACATAGAGCGATTCCGCCCACATGTCAAGCCGCAGCGAGTCCTCAGGCCAGATCGAGGACGTCCGCGATGGCCTTCGTCACCTCGTCGATGGGCTTCATCCCGTCGATGGTCGCCAGCATGCCGCGCTGCGCATAATAGGGCGCGACCACGGCGGTATCCCGGTTGAAGGCCTCGAGGCGCGTCTTGAACACCTCCGGGTCATCATCCTTGCGCACCGGCTCGCCGCGTGCGGCGGTTTCGCGGGCGCGCTGGATGATGCGGTCGACCAGCTTGTCCTGGTCGACCTTCAGCTCGATCACCGCGTCAAGCTTGAGGCCCTTCTCCGCCAGGATCCGGTCCAGCGCCTCGGCCTGCGCGACCGTGCGCGGGAAGCCGTCGAGGATGAACCCCTTGGCGCAGTCCTGCTGGTCGATGCGGTCGGAGATGATGCCGATCACGATCTCGTCGGAGACGAGGTTGCCGGCATCCATCACCGCCTTGGCCTTGAGGCCAATCGGCGTTTCGTTGCGAACGGCTTCGCGCAGCATGTCGCCGGTCGAAAGCTGCACGATCTCGTGGCGCGCGACCAGACGCTGCGCCTGCGTGCCCTTCCCCGCCCCCGGAGGTCCGAGCAGTATAAGCCTCATCGGCGCTTCCCCTTGAGCTTGGCCTTCTTGACCAGCCCCTCATATTGGTGCGCCAACAGATGACCCTGAACCTGGGCCACCGTATCCATCGTCACGCTCACCACGATCAGCAGCGAGGTGCCGCCGAAATAGAACGGGACTGCGGCGTAGGAGATGAGAATCTCCGGGAAGAGGCACACGACCGCTAGGTAAGCCGCACCAATGACCGTGATGCGAGTCAGCACATAGTCGATATACTCGGCGGTGCGCTCACCCGGGCGGATGCCCGGCACGAAGCCGCCATGTTTCTTCAGATTGTCCGCCGTCTCCGTCGGATTGAACACGATGGCCGTGTAGAAGAAGCAGAAGAACACGATCAGCAGCACATA
Source organism: Ancylobacter vacuolatus (assembly GCF_030813595.1). Taxonomy (GTDB): domain Bacteria; phylum Pseudomonadota; class Alphaproteobacteria; order Rhizobiales; family Xanthobacteraceae; genus Ancylobacter; species Ancylobacter vacuolatus. Next base: position 679,920 of record NZ_JAUSUH010000001.1, read on the forward strand.
GAGCAGCATGAACAGCGGCTGTCCGTGCCCGATCAGAGTCGTCACCGTCGTTAGCCAGCCCGGGCCCGAGCTCTGCATGAAGCTCGCCACCGTAGTGGGAATGAGCAGCAGCGAGGAAGCGAAGATCGGCGGGATGACGCCCGAAGTGTTCAGCTTCAGCGGCAGATGCGAGGACTGGCCCTCATACACCTTGTTGCCGACCTGGCGCTTGGGATACTGGATCAGCAGCCGGCGCTGCGCCCGCTCCATGAACACGATGAACATGATGATGCCGATGGCCATCAGGATCACCGCGAGGATGATGCCGGTGGACAGCGCGCCCTGACGGCCGAGTTCCAGCGTGTTGGCGATCGCTGCCGGCAGCTCCGCCACGATACCGGCGAAGATGATCAGCGAGATGCCGTTGCCGATGCCGCGCGAGGTGATCTGCTCGCCAAGCCACATCAGGAACATGGTGCCGCCAGTGAGCGTGACGACCGTCGAGATACGGAAGAACCAGCCGGGATCCGACACGACGGCGCCGGACCCTTCAAGGCCGACGGCGATGCCGTAGGACTGGAAGACCGCGAGCACCACGGTCAGGTACCGCGTGTACTGGTTGATCATCTTGCGGCCCGACTCGCCTTCCTTCTTCAGCGCTTCCAGCGTCGGCGAGACGGTGGTCAGCAGCTGAATGATGATGGAGGCCGAGATGTAGGGCATGATGTTCAGGGCGAAGATCGCCATGCGCGAAACCGCGCCGCCCGAGAACATGTTGAAGAGCCCGATAATGCCCTGCTGCGCCGTGCTGAAAACGTCAGCCAGCGCGTCGGGATTGATCCCGGGCATCGGGATATAGGTGCCCAGCCGATAAACGAGAAGCGCACCCAGGGTGAACCAGATGCGCTTCTTCAGTTCGTCGGCTTTTGCCAGAGCACCGAAATTGAGGTTTGCCGCGAGCTGTTCTGCTGCCGAGGCCATGGTGGCTCCGCTCCTCGTCTGCGCCCTGTAAAGTCGGTTAGGCCTGACGTAAGCGTCAGGCCGCCGTTTCGCCAGCGTCGGTCTTGGACACCAGCAGCGTCACCGTGCCGCCGGCCTTCTCGATCGCTTCGATCGCCGACTTGGTCGCATGGGCGACCTCGAAGGTGACCTTGGCCGTCAGCTCGCCGGAGCCGAGCACGCGCACGCCGTCCTTGGCGCGACGCAGAACGCCCGCCTCGACCAGCACCGCCTGCGTCACGACAGCCGAAGCGTCCAGCTTGCCGGCATCGATCGCGGTCTGGACGCGGCCGAGAGAAACCTCGTTCCAGTCCAGCGCGAAGATGTTGGTGAAGCCGCGCTTGGGCAGGCGACGATGGATCGGCATCTGGCCGCCCTCGAAGCCCTTGATCGCGACGCCGGTACGCGAGGTCTGACCCTTCACGCCACGTCCGCCGGTCTTGCCCTTGCCCGAGCCGATGCCGCGGCCGACGCGCATGCGCTTCTTGCGCGCGCCGGAATTGTCCTTGATCTCGTTAAGGCTGCTCATCGCCAGTCTCCTTCTGCGCCGTCAGGCTTCGACGACGCGGACGAGGTGGCGGACCTTGTAGATCATGCCACGCACGGCCGGGGTATCTTCGAGCGTCGAGCGACGCCCAAGCTTGTTGAGGCCGAGACCGATCAGCGTCGCCCGCTGAGCCTCGGGGCGGCGGATCGGGCTGCCGGTCTGTTCGACCGTAACCGTGTTGGTGCTGTTCGCCATGATTAGCTTCCCTACCACTCAGGCGTCAGTCGGTCGCTTCGGCGTCGTCGATGCGACGGCGCGACTGAAGCTGCGAGACCTTGAGGCTGCGACGCGCCGCGACAAGGCGCGGGCTGTCCTGGTTCTTCAGCGCATCGAAGGTCGCGCGGACCATGTTGTACGGGTTGGACGAGCCGAACGACTTCGCCACCACGTCCTGCATGCCCAGCGTCTCGAAGACGGCGCGCATCGGGCCGCCGGCGATGATGCCGGTACCGGCCGGAGCCGCGCGCAGAATGACCTTGCCGGCGCCATGATGGCCATGCACGTCATGATGCAGGGTGCGGCCTTCGCGCAGCGGCACGCGGATCAGCGCGCGCTTGGCGGCTTCCGTCGCCTTGCGGATGGCTTCCGGCACTTCACGCGCCTTGCCGTGACCGAAGCCGACGCGGCCCTTCTGGTCGCCCACAACCACCAGGGCGGCGAAGCCGAAGCGACGGCCACCCTTCACAACCTTCGCGACACGGTTGATGTGGACCAGCTTGTCCACGAACGTGTTGTCGCGATCCTCGCGTTCACGCTCACGTTCACGAGCCATGATCTTATCCTCGTCGTTCTGCGGGGTGATCCCGCTCGTGATCTCAGAAGTTGAGACCGCCCTCACGGGCGGACTCGGCGAGCGCCTTGACGCGGCCGTGATAGATGAAGGCGCCGCGGTCGAAGACCACGTCCTTCACACCGGCTGCGACGGCGCGTTCCGCCACGAGCTTGCCGATCGCCTGAGCCGCGGCGACATCCGCGCCGGTCTTCAGGCTTTCCCGCAGGGTCTTCTCGAGCGTCGAAGCGGACGCAATCGTCACGCCGCGCGCGTCGTCGATGATCTGCGCATAGATGTGCTTCGACGAGCGATGCACCGAGAGGCGCGGCCGCCCGTTCGCCGTCGTGCGGAGAGCACGACGGACACGCGCCTTGCGGCGCTCGGTAGCGTCCTTGTACTGTGCCATGGTTCGGGTCCGTTACTTCTTCTTGCCTTCCTTGCGGAAGATGAACTCACCCGCGTACTTCACGCCCTTGCCCTTGTAGGGCTCGGGACCGCGATAGTCGCGAATCTCGGCAGCGACCTGACCGACCTTCTGCCGGTCGATGCCGCTGATGACGATTTCGGTCGGCTTCGGGGTCACGATCTGGATCCCTTCCGGGATCGCATAGTTCACATCGTGGCTGAAGCCAAGCGCCAGGCTGAGGCTCTTGCCCTGCACGGCCGCGCGATAACCGACGCCGCTGATTTCCAGCTTCTTCTCGAAGCCCTTGGTGACGCCTTCGACCAGGTTCGCCACCAGCGTGCGGGACAGGCCCCACATCGCCTTGTGGCGGTTGGTCTCGCCGTTGAGGGAGAACAGGATCGCCCCGTCCTCCATCTTCACCGCGATCTCGTCGACAACAGTGGTTTCAAGCGACCCCTTGGGTCCCTTGACCGACACCGTCTGACCATTGATCGACGCCGTGACGCCGGCCGGAATGGTGATGGGGGCTTTACCGATCTTGGACATGTGCTCTCTCTCCTCCCCGATCAGAAGACCGTGAAGAGGACCTCGCCGCCCACGTTCTTATCGCGGGCTTCGTGGTCCGCCATCACGCCCTGCGGCGTGGAGACGACAGCGACGCCAAGGCCGTTGGCGACGCGGGGAAGGGTCTTGACGGACGAATACACCCGCCGACCCGGCTTGGAGACACGCGAGATTTCGCGGATCACCGGCTCGCCGTCATAGTACTTGAGTTCGATCTCGAACTCGGTGCGGCCATTGACCGGCTCGGAAGCCGAATAGCCGCGGATGAAGCCCTCAGCCGTCAGGACTTCCAGCACGCTGGCGCGCAGACGCGAGCCCGGCGTGAGGATCTTTTCCTTACGGCGCATCTGCGCGTTGCGGATGCGGGTAATCAGATCGCCGATCGGATCAGTCGTGGACATGGATCGACCCTCCTCACCAGCTCGACTTGACGAGGCCAGGAATCTGGCCCTGCGAACCGAGCTCGCGAAGCGCGATACGGCTCATCTTCATCTTGCGATAGTAAGCGCGCGGGCGCCCGGTGATCTCGCACCGGTTGCGGATACGCACCTTCGCCGAGTTGCGCGGCAGTTCCGCCAGCTTGAGAACCGCAGCGAAGCGCTCCTCGATCGGCAGTTCCTTGTTGCTCACCAGGGCCTTGAGACGCGAACGCCGGCCGGCATAGCTCTTCACGAGCTTGCGACGGTGTTCGTTCTTCTCGACCGAGCTCTTCTTGGCCATATGATCTTGCTCCTAGTCTCCGCGTTTGAGGCTCCCGCCCCACAGCCGGAAGGGGATGCTTACTGACGGAACGGGAAGTTGAAGGCCTTCAGAAGCGCGCGCGCCTCGTCGTCCGTCTTCGCCGTCGTGCAGACGATGATGTCCATGCCCCACATCTGATCAACCTTGTCGTAGTTGATCTCGGGGAACACGATATGCTCCTTGATGCCGAGCGCGAAATTGCCGCGGCCGTCAAAGCTCTTCGGGTTCAGGCCGCGGAAGTCGCGAACGCGCGGAAGCGCGATGTTGACCAGGCGATCGACGAACTCGAACATGCGGGTCTTGCGAAGGGTGACCTTCGCGCCGACCGGCTGGTTCTCGCGCAGCTTGAAGTTCGAGATCGCGTTGCGAGCGCGGGTGACAACCGGCCGCTGGCCGGCGATCAGCGCGAGATCCGCCGCAGCGGTCGTCACCTTCTTCGTGTCGGCCGTCGCTTCGCCAACACCCATGTTGATGACGATCTTGTCGATCGTCGGCACTTCCATGGGGTTCTTGTAGCCGAACTGCTCGATCATCTGCTTGCGAACGACGTCCTCATAGAGCGACTTCATCCGCGGGCTGTAGCTGGTCTCAGCCATCGATCTTCTCCCCCGAGCGCTTGGCGACGCGCACCTTGGTGCCGTCCGCCTGCACAAGGAAACCGACGCGAGTCGGCTTGCCATCCTTAGGATCGGCAATCGCGATGTTCGACAGGTCGAGGGCCGCCTCCTTGGAGATGATCCCGCCTTCCTGGTTCGCGGTCTGCCGCTGGTGCCGCTTCACGAGGTTGACACCGCGCACGCGCGCCTTGCCTTCCTTCGGCAGCACCTCAAACACCTCGCCCGTGCGACCCTTGTCGCGGCCGGTGAGAATGACGACCTTGTCGCCCTTCTTGATCTTCGCGGCCATCAAAGCACCTCCGGCGCCAGCGAGATGATCTTCATGTGGTTCTTCGCGCGAAGCTCGCGCGGAACCGGCCCGAAGATACGGGTGCCGACCGGCTCCTTGTTGTTGTTGATCAGAACGGCCGCGTTGCGGTCGAAGCGGATCACAGAACCATCGACACGACGGATATCCTTGGCGGTACGAACGACAACCGCCTTCATCACGTCGCCCTTTTTCACGCGGCCGCGCGGGATAGCTTCCTTCACCGACACCACGATGATGTCACCGACATGGGCATACTTGCGCTTCGAACCGCCAAGCACCTTGATGCACATGACGCGACGCGCACCGGAATTGTCCGCCACGTCGAGATTGGTCTGCATCTGGATCATGACGCACCTATTTCTCGCAAAAACCGCGCGCAGCCGTCACCGGCGCGCGCCCCTCAATCCCGTTTCCGGGCGCTCAGACTTCAGCCCGCTTCTCGCCCTGGACAACGATCCAGTTCTTGAGCTTGGACAAGGGGCGGTGCTCCTCGATCCAGACGGTGTCGCCTTCCTTCCAAGCGTTGCCCTCATCATGGGCATGGTACTTCTTGGAACGGCGGACGGTCTTCTTCAGCAGCGGATGGGTGAAACGGCGCTCGACCCGGACCACGACGGTCTTGTCCTGCTTGTCGCTCACCACGACGCCCTGCAGCATACGCTTCGGCATCGCCCTCTCCTCACTTAGCCTTGGCCGCAGACGCGGCCTTCTGCGCCTGGATGGTCTTGGTCCGCGCGATGTCGCGACGGACCTGACGCACCCGCGCCGTGTTTTCGAGCTGGCCGGTCGCCTTCTGGAAGCGCAGGTTGAACTGCTCCTTCTTCAGGCCCAGCAGCTGGTCCTGCAGCTCGTCGGCGGTCTTCGTCCGAATGTCGGAAGCCTTGGTCATCTGTTCCTCCGTCACTCAGCGATGCGCTCGACGAAGCGCGTCTTGATCGGCAGCTTCGCCGCCGCCAGCCGAAGCGCTTCACGGGCGAGCTCCTGGCTCACGCCATCGATCTCGAACATGATGCGGCCGGGCTTGATCTTGGCGGCCCAATAGTCGGGCGCGCCCTTACCCTTACCCATGCGGACTTCGGTCGGCTTCGACGAAACCGGCACGTCAGGAAACACGCGGATCCACACCCGGCCCGCACGCTTCATGTGACGGGTGAGCGCGCGACGCGCGGCTTCGATCTGACGCGCGGTCACGCGCTCCGGCTCCAGGGCCTTAAGCCCGAACTGGCCGAAATTGAGGTCAGTTCCGCCTTTCGCAACGCCGTGAATACGGCCTTTGAACTGCTTGCGGAACTTCGTGCGCTTTGGTTGCAGCATGTCGCGCCTCTTATTCCTTCATCACTCTGTTCACGCCGCGTCGCGGCGCGACGAGCGACCACCCGACGATTCACTTTCCGCCTGGCGCTTATCCTGCGCCATCGGATCGTGCTCCAGGATCTCGCCCTTGAAGATCCAGACCTTAACACCGCAGGTGCCGTAGGTCGTGAAGGCGGTGGCCGTACCGTAATCTACGTCCGCGCGCAAGGTGTGAAGCGGCACACGCCCTTCACGATACCATTCGAGACGGGCGATTTCCGCGCCGCCAAGACGGCCCGCGCAGTTGATACGAATGCCTTCCGCGCCCAAACGCATCGCCGACTGAACCGCGCGCTTCATGGCGCGACGGAACGCCACACGGCGCTCAAGCTGCTGCGCGATCGATTCGGCGACCAGGCGCGCGTCGATTTCCGGCTTCCGAATCTCGACGATGTTGATGAAGACTTCCGAGCTGGTCATCTCGGCAACCTTCTTGCGAAGTTTGTCGATGTCTGCGCCCTTCTTGCCGATCACCACGCCCGGACGGGCGGAGTGGATCGTCACCCGGCACTTGCGGTGCGGACGCTCGATCACGATCTTGGAGACCGCGGCCTGCTTGAGCATCTTCTGCAGCACTTCACGGATCTTGATGTCCTCGTGAAGCAGCTGGCCGTACTCGCCCTTGCTCGCGAACCAGCGCGAGTCCCAGGTGCGGTTGATGCCGAGCCGGAGCCCGACCGGGTTGACCTTCTGACCCATCAGGCCTTCTCCTCGACTTCACGCACCACGATGGTGATATGCGAGAACGGCTTCTCGATCCGGCTCGCACGACCACGGGCACGAGCGGCGAAGCGCTTCATGACCAGGCCCTTGCCGACATGAGCCTCGGCGACGATCAGATCGTCGACGTCGAGCTCATGATTGTTCTCGGCATTGGCGATCGCCGATTCGAGGCACTTCTTCACGTCGCCGGCGATCCGCTTGCGCGAAAACTGAAGGTCGGCCAGTGCGGTCGCGACCTTCTTGCCCCGGATAAGACCGGCGACGAGGTTGAGCTTCTGGGGGCTGACGCGAAGGTTACGCGCAACCGCCTTGGCTTCCGTATCCGCGAGCGTGCGCGGACGAGCTGCCTTTCCCATGACCCTGCCTCTACTTCCGCTTGGCTTTCTTGTCCGCCGCATGCCCGTAATAGGTACGGGTAGGCGCGAACTCGCCGAACTTGTGGCCAACCATGTCCTCGGAAACCGAAACCGGGACGTGCTTATTGCCGTTATAGACGCCGAAAGTGATCCCCACAAACTGCGGGAGGATCGTGGAACGGCGGCTCCAAATCTTGATGACGTCGTGTCGACCCGACGCGCGCGCGGCATCCGCCTTCTTGAGGAGGTAGCCGTCGACGAACGGACCTTTCCAGACCGATCGAGACATAGTTCAGTTTCCCTCGCTCACTTCTTGCGGGCGTGCCGGCTGGACACGATGAACTTGGTGGTCGACTTGTTCTTCCGGGTCTTCTTGCCCTTGGTGGGGAAACCCCAGGGCGTGACCGGATGACGTCCACCCGAGGTGCGGCCTTCGCCGCCGCCATGCGGATGATCGACAGGGTTCATCGTGACGCCGCGATTGTGCGGACGACGGCCGAGCCAGCGCTTACGACCGGCCTTGCCGAGATTGGTGTTCATGTGGTCCGGGTTCGACACAGCGCCGACCGTACCCATGCACTCGCCGTGAATAAGACGCTGCTCACCCGAATTGAGGCGGATGATCACATAGCCCTGGTCGCGGCCGACGATCTGCGCGTAGGAACCGGCGGAGCGGGCAATCTGGCCACCCTTGCCGATCTTCAGCTCAACATTGTGCACGATCGTGCCGACCGGCAGGTTGCCGAGCGGCGCGGCGTTGCCGGGCTTCACGTCGACGCTCTTCGAGGCGACGACCTGGTCGCCGACCGAAATGCGCTGCGGGGCCAGGATATAGCCGAGCTCGCCGTCCTCATACTTAATGAGGGCGATAAAGGCCGTCCGGTTCGGATCGTACTCGATACGCTCCACGGTCGCCGCAACGTCGCGCTTGGCGCGCTTGAAGTCGACGAGACGGTAGGCCTGCTTGTGGCCGCCGCCGCGGAAGCGCACGGTGATGCGCCCGGTGTTGTTGCGGCCGCCCGCCTCCGACTTGCCTTCCGTCAGCGTCTTGACCGGCTTGCCCTTGTACAGGGACGAGCGGTCGACGATGACGAGCTGGCGAAGGCTCGGCGTTACCGGCTTGAAGGTTTTGAGCGCCATGTCTCTGGTCCCTTAATTCCGGCTCACAGACCCGTCGTGATGTCGATGGAGTGTCCCTCGGCGAGGGTCACGACCGCCTTCTTCACGTCGTTCTGCACGCCCTTGCGGCCCTTGAAGAACTTCGTCTTCCCCTTGCGGACCAGCGTGTTGACGCTCTCGACCTTCACATCGAAGAGCTTCTCGACCGCTTCCTTGATCTGCGGCTTGGTAGCCGTCAGAGCAACCTTGAAGACGACCTTGTTGTGCTCGGACGCCATCGTGGCCTTCTCGGTGATCACCGGGGACACGATCACGTCGTAGTGGCGCGGATCGAGACTCATTTGAAGCGCGCCTCCAGAGCGTCGACAGCCGCCTTCGTCAGAACCAGGGTCTGACGACGCAGGATGTCGTAGACGTTGATGCCCTGGACGGGCAGAACGTCGAGATGAGTGACATTGCGCGAGGCGAGGCCGAAATTGGCATCCACCTCGGCGCCGGACACGACGAGCACGCTCGACAGGCCAAGACCCGCCAGACGCTCCTTCAGCAGCTTCGTCTTCGGCTCGGACAGCACCGCATCGTCAAGGACGATGATCTGCTGGTCCTTCGCCTTGGACGACAGCGCGTGGCGCAGGGCCAGCGCGCGGACCTTCTTCGGCAGCTCGCTCGCATGGCTGCGGGCGACCGGGCCGAACGCCTTGGCGCCGCCGCGGAACTGCGGAGCGGAAGCCGCACCGTGGCGAGCGCCGCCGGTGCCCTTCTGCTTGTACATCTTCCGCTTGGTGCGGTTGACGTCCGCGCGCGACAGAGTCTGGTGCGTGCCGGCCTGGCGACGCGAGAGCTGCCACACCACGCAGCGGTGCAGGATGTCCTGACGCGGCTCGAGACCGTAGATCTCGTCCGACAGGGTGATGGAGCCGGCCTCGGCCCCTTCGAGAGTCTTGACGGCGAGTTCCATCACACGTTCTCCTCGGCCGCAGCCTCGGTCGCCGGCGCAACGTCAGCCGCCGGCTCGTCGCTGGCCGCTTCCGCGCCCGGCAGACGGAACTTGCCCGGCTTCGGCGCGGCTTCCGGAAGCTTCTTCTTCACCGCGTCGGCCACCAGGATCCAGCCGCCCTTATTGCCGGGCACCGCACCCTCGACCGCGATCAGACCGCGCTCGACATCGGTGAGCACGACCTTCAGGTTCTGGGTCGTCACCGTCTCGTGGCCCATATGGCCAGGCATCTTCTTGTTCTTGAAGGTCTTGCCGGGGTCCTGACGACCGCCGGTCGAACCGATCGAACGATGCGAGACCGAGACGCCGTGAGTGGCGCGCAGACCGCCGAAATTGTGGCGCTTCATACCGCCGGCAAAACCCTTGCCGATGGAGGTGCCGGTCACGTCGACAAACTGGCCGACCACGAAGTGATCAACCGTCAGCTCGGCACCGACCGGAATAAGGTCGGTTTCCTCGACGCGGAATTCCGCCATCTTGCGCTTCGGCTCGACCTTCGCGACCGCGAAATGGCCGCGCAGAGCGCGAGTGGTGTTCTGCGGCTTCGCCTGACCGACACCGAGCTGGACGGCGGTATAGCCGTTCTTCTCAAGCGTACGGTGGGCAACCACCTGGCAATTATCGACTTTCAGCACAGTGACCGGAACATGTTCCCCAGCATCGTTAAAGATGCGGGTCATGCCGACCTTCTGGGCGATGACGCCTGACCGCATGGCCGTGTCCCTTCGCCTTCTCTCAGAGCTTGATCTCGACGTCGACACCCGCAGCGAGGTCGAGCTTCATCAGCGCGTCCACGGTCTGGGGGGTCGGGTCGACTATGTCCAGCAGACGCTTGTGCGTCCGCATCTCGAACTGCTCACGGGACTTCTTGTCCACGTGGGGAGAACGATTGACCGTGAACTTCTCGATCCGCGTCGGAAGCGGAATGGGCCCGCGAACCTGGGCGCCCGTGCGCTTCGCCGTCGAGACGATTTCGCGCGTCGAGGCATCCAGGATGCGGTGATCGAACGCCTTGAGGCGGATCCGAATATTTTGGCCGTTCATTGACTTCAGGCTCCCAGAGGGCTCGTCAGTCGGGCTCAGTAACGAGCTCCACGAAAAAGGGGCGCAGGCGTTCCAGCGCCCCTCGGGATTGTCGATGTCACTCGATGATGGAGGCGACGACGCCGGCGCCGACGGTGCGGCCGCCTTCGCGGATAGCGAAGCGCAGCTTTTCTTCCATCGCGATCGGCACGATCAGCGCCACGTCGACCGTGATGTTGTCGCCCGGCATCACCATTTCCGTGCCTTCCGGCAGGGTCACGATGCCCGTCACGTCCGTCGTCCGGAAGTAGAACTGCGGACGGTAATTGGTGAAGAACGGCGTGTGACGGCCACCCTCTTCCTTCGTCAGGATGTAGGCCTCGGCCTTGAACTTCGTGTGCGGCTTCACCGAACCCGGCTTGCACACGACCTGGCCGCGCTCGACGTCCTCGCGCTTCGTGCCGCGAACCAGAATGCCGACATTGTCGCCGGCCTGGCCCTGGTCGAGCAGCTTGCGGAACATCTCAACGCCCGTGACCGTCGTCTTGATGGTCGGACGGATGCCGACGATCTCGACTTCCTCGCCCACCTTGATGATGCCGCGCTCGACGCGACCCGTCACCACCGTGCCGCGACCCGAGATCGAGAACACGTCTTCGATCGGCATCAGGAACGGCAGGTCGACCGGACGCTCCGGCTGCGGGATGTAGGCGTCGACCGCCTTCATCAGCTCGAGCACGGCGTCGTGGCCGAGCTTGGCGTCGCCGTTCTGCAGCGCCACCAGCGCCGAGCCGCGGATGATCGGGATGTCGTCGCCCGGGAAGTCGTACTTCGACAGAAGCTCGCGAACCTCGAGCTCGACCAGCTCAAGCAGTTCCTCGTCGTCGACCTGGTCGCACTTGTTCAGGAACACCACCAGAGCCGGAACGCCGACCTGACGGGCGAGCAGGATGTGCTCGCGGGTCTGCGGCATCGGGCCGTCGGCCGCCGAAACAACCAGAATCGCGCCGTCCATCTGCGCCGCACCGGTGATCATGTTCTTCACATAATCCGCGTGGCCGGGGCAGTCGACGTGGGCGTAATGGCGGTTCGTCGTCTCGTACTCGACGTGAGCCGTCGAAATCGTGATGCCGCGCGCCTTCTCTTCCGGCGCCTTGTCGATCTGGTCGTACGCCGTGAACGTCGCGCCGCCCGTCTCCGCAAGAACCTTCGTGATCGCAGCCGTCAGAGACGTCTTGCCATGGTCAACATGGCCAATCGTCCCGATGTTGCAGTGAGGCTTCGAACGGTTGAACTTCTCTTTGGCCACGGGGCTCTCCGTCGGTCTTATCGATGTGGATACGAAATCGCTTCAAAAATTCAGGCCTGCCGCATCATGCGTACTTGGCCTGAACCTCCTGAGCGACGTTCGACGGCACCTGCTCGTAGTGGTCGAACTGCATGGTGAAGGTAGCGCGGCCCTGCGAGAAGGACCGGAGCGTATTGACGTAGCCGAACATGTTGGCCAGAGGAACCATCGCATTCACGACGTTCGCATTGCCACGCATGTCCTGGCCCTGGATCTGGCCGCGGCGGGAGTTGAGATCGCCGATGACGGAGCCGGTGTAGTCTTCCGGGGTGACCACTTCGACCTTCATGATCGGCTCCAGCAGCACCGCGCCGCCCTTCTGCAGGGCCTCACGGAACGCCGCACGGGACGCGATTTCGAAGGCCAGGGCCGACGAGTCGACCTCGTGGTAGGCGCCGTCGATGAGCTCGACCTTGACGTCGACAACCGGGAAGCCAGCCAGCACGCCCGAACCGAGCACGCTTTCCAGACCCTTGTTGACGCCGGGAATGTACTCCTTCGGCACCGCGCCGCCGATGACCTTGCTCTCGAACGAGAAGCCCTTGCCGACTTCGTTCGGCTCGACCACGAACTTCACCCGGGCGAACTGACCGGTACCGCCGGTCTGCTTCTTGTGGGTGTAGTCGATCTCGGTCTTGCGGGTGATCGTCTCGCGATAGGCGACCTGGGGGGCGCCAATATTGGCATCCACCTTGTAGGTGCGCTTCAGGATGTCGACCTTGATGTCGAGGTGCAGTTCGCCCATGCCCTTGAGGATGGTCTGGCCGCTCTCGAAATCGGTCGACACGCGGAAGGACGGATCCTCCGCCGCGAGCTTCGCCAGAGCGAGGCCCAGCTTCTCCTGGTCGGCCTTGGACTTCGGCTCAATCGCGATCTCGATGACCGGCTCGGGGAACTCCATCTTCTCAAGGATGACCGGCTTGGCCGGGTCGCACAGCGTATCGCCGGTGCGCACTTCCTTGAGGCCCGCCAGAGCGACGATGTCGCCGGCATAGGCTTCCTTGATGTCTTCGCGGTTGTTCGCATGCATGAGCAGCATGCGCCCGACGCGCTCCTTCTTGTCGCGGGTCGAGTTCAGCAGACCCATGCCGGTTTCGAGCTTGCCCGAATACACGCGGCAGAAGGTGATGGTGCCGACGAAGGGGTCGTCCATGATCTTGAACGCGAGCACCGACAGCGGGTCGCTATCGTTCGGGTTGCGAACGGTCTCTTCCTCGGTGTCGAAGTCGATACCCTTGATCGCGCCACGATCGATCGGCGACGGCAGGAAGTCGCACACCGCGTCGAGCAGGGGCTGGACGCCCTTGTTCTTGAACGCCGAGCCGCAGAACACCGGGTTGAACACGCGGCCGATGACGGCCTTGCGGATCAGACCCTTGAGGGTGGCTTCGTCAGGCTCGACGCCTTCGAGATAGGCGGACAGCACGTCGTCGTCGAGCTCGACAGCCGCTTCGAGCAGCTTGCCGCGATATTCGATGGCCTGATCGAGCAGCTCGGCCGGGATCTCTTCGTCGTGATACTTCGCGCCGAGCTCTTCATTGTCCCACACGACCGCCTTCATGCGGACGAGGTCAATGATGCCCTTGAAGTTGATCTCCGAACCGATGGGCAGCTGGCAGCAGACCGGCTTGCCGTCCACGCGGTCGATAATCATCTCCACGCAGCGGAAGAAGTCCGCGCCGGTCTTGTCCATCTTGTTGACGAACACGATGCGCGGGACGTTGTACTTGTCGGCCTGGCGCCAGACGGTCTCGGTTTGGGGCTCGACGCCCTGGTTGCCGTCAAGAACGCAGACGGCGCCATCGAGCACACGCAGCGAACGCTCGACTTCGATGGTGAAGTCGACGTGGCCGGGGGTGTCGATGATGTTCAGGCGCTTGCCATGCCAGAAAGCGGTCGTCGCGGCCGACGTGATCGTAATGCCGCGCTCCTGCTCCTGGGTCATCCAGTCCATGGTGGCAGCGCCATCATGGACTTCGCCGATCTTGTGGCTCTTGCCGGTGTAATAGAGGATCCGTTCGGTCGTGGTGGTCTTGCCGGCATCAATGTGGGCCATGATGCCGAAGTTACGGTAGTCTTCAATAGCATGAATGCGCGACATATCAGATCCTCGTCCCGGCTCTCGTCATCACCAGCGGTAGTGAGAGAAGGCGCGGTTGGCCTCCGCCATGCGGTGCGTGTCTTCACGTTTCTTCACGGCAGTGCCGCGGTTGTTCGAGGCGTCAAGCAGTTCGCCCGACAGACGCTCGACCATGGTCTTCTCGTTGCGGGCACGAGCCGCAATGATCAGCCAGCGGATCGCGAGAGCCTGACGGCGCTCGGGACGCACTTCGACGGGCACCTGGTAGGTGGCGCCGCCGACTCGGCGGGAACGCACCTCGATGGCCGGGCTGACATTGTCCAGCGCCTGGGTGAACACACCCAGAGGCTCGGACTTGGCGCGGTTCTCGACCAGGTCGAGGGCGCCATAGACGATCTGCTCGGCAACCGACTTCTTGCCGTCATACATGACGGCGTTCATGAAGCGGCTCAGCACCTCGCTCCCGAACTTGGGATCCGGGGTAACTTCGCGGCGCTCTGCACGATGACGACGGGACATCGCTCAATCCTCACTTCGGCCGCTTGGCGCCGTACTTGGAACGGCGCTGCTTACGATTCTTGACGCCCTGCGTATCGAGCACGCCGCGCAGGATGTGATAGCGCACGCCAGGAAGATCCTTGACGCGGCCGCCGCGGATCATCACCACGGAGTGCTCCTGCAGATTGTGCCCCTCGCCGGGGATGTAACCGATGACTTCATAGCCATTGGTCAAACGAACCTTGGCGACCTTACGAAGCGCCGAGTTCGGCTTCTTCGGGGTCGTCGTATAGACGCGGGTGCAAACACCACGCTTCTGCGGGCTGGCCTGCAGCGCCGGAACCTTGTTCCGGGCCTTCTGGGCTTCCCGCGGCTTGCGGATCAGCTGGTTGATCGTCGGCACGTGTCTCGCCTTCGTCTCGCTGCGCTACGGACAGGAATGCCCTCGCGCTAACCCAATTTCCGCGGCCGCAACCGCATTCTTCTTCTCGGCAATTCGGAACAATCAGCACGCCGGGCTGCCTGCGAACGAAAGAAGCGCCGCCGGCCAGATTCTGGCCGAGGGCGCTGTACGTTCAGAGGATCACGCGACAGCTCGAAAGCTGTCATATGCGCGATCATGCGCCGGATTTGGTCGTGCTTGCGTCCCGGCAGCGTCTTGAAGTTCTGTGTCCAGACAGGGTGTCCGAACGCGGTAACTTCAACCGCCTGCCGTGAAAGTAGGCGCCTTCTACCCTCCGACTCGCCTGACGTCAACCCTTAACCGCACGAATGGCCGCTCACAGGTCCGTGCGAGGCTTTGTGGATGCTGGATTCCCGCGAAAGGGGCGCCCAGGAGGCCGACTCGACCCCGATTCGCGCGCCGGCCGCGCCCCTCGACAGGCAGATTCGCAGGCCGGCGCCCCGCCGAGGTGACGCGCGAGTCGCGGATGACGAATCGCGGTTCCGAATCGCGGCACCGATGCTGCGAGGCAGGATTCTCGCACCGTGCCCTCCCCTAGTGCCGAGAAGAACCCGCGACACGGCCCGCTCCCGCGCCCCCCGGAAGCCTCACCAATCGCCACCGGACCCGTGCAACGGCCTGCGACCCGCAACCGGCAGCGTTCTGGCTTCGAGAGAGTGCCTGCCACCAGGCCGGCCTACCCCGTTAACCATGTCGACCTCCGATGCGGTCCCCGCAGGCGCGCTGGACGCCGCAAAGCAAAAGGGCCGCCCTGAGGGACGGCCCTTCGCGTTCTTACTAGGCTGCGACGCCGATCACTCGGCGGCGGCCGGTCCTTCCAGACGCGGAGCGTTGGACGCCACGCTGTCCTGTTCGTTCTGCGCGGCGATGAGTTCGTCGCGCGAGGTCGCGGTGACGCGGAGCTTGGCCATCTGCGCGCCGGTGCCCGCCGGGATCAGGCGGCCGACGATGACGTTCTCCTTGAGGCCGGCGAGATCATCGGACTTGCCGTTGACCGCCGCCTCAGTGAGCACCCGGGTCGTCTCCTGGAAGGAGGCGGCCGAGATGAAGGAGCGCGTCTGCAGGCTCGCCTTGGTGATGCCGAGCAGCACGGGATGACCGGACGCAGGCTTCTTGCCCTCGGCGATCAGCACCTCGTTGATCTCGTTCAACTCCGAGGCGTCGATCTGCTCGTTGGTGAGCAGGTCGCTTTCGCCGGCGTCGTCGATCTCGACCTTCTGCAGCATTTGGCGAACGATCACCTCGATGTGCTTGTCGTTGATGAGCACGCCCTGCAGCCGGTAGACCTCCTGGATCTCGTTGACGAGATAGGCGGCGAGTTCCTCGACGCCCTTGATGGCCAGGATGTCGTGCGGCGCGGGGTTGCCGTCGACGATGAAGTCGCCCTTCTCGACGAGGTCGCCATCCTGCAGATGGATGTGCTTGCCCTTCGGGATCAGGTACTCGGACGTGTCGTCGGTCGAATCCTGCGGCTCGATGCTCACGCGGCGCTTGTTCTTGTAGTCCTTGCCGAAGCGGATCGTGCCGGAGATCTCGGCGATGATCGCCGCATCCTTCGGACGACGCGCCTCGAACAGCTCCGCCACGCGCGGCAGGCCGCCCGTGATGTCGCGGGTCTTGGCGGACTCCATCGGCACGCGGGCGAGAACGTCACCGGCCTTGATGGTGGAGCCGGGATCGGCCGACAGAATGGCTTCCACCGGCAGCGTGTAGCGGGCATCGCCGCCGCGCTGCAGCTTCAGCACCTTGCCGTCCGCACCCTTCACCACCAGCGAGGGACGCAGTTCAGAGCCACGGCCGGTGCGCCAGTCGGTAACGACGCGCTTGGCGATGCCGGTCGATTCGTCAACCGTCTCGCTGAGCGAGGCGCCTTCGACCAGGTCCTCGTAACCCACGATACCCTCGACCTCGGTGAGGATCGGGCGGGTATAGGGGTCCCACTCGGCGATGCGCTGGCCGCGCTTGATGGCGTCGCCGTCATCGACCTTCAGCTTGGCGCCGAACTGGATGCGATGCGCCGCCTTTTCCGAACCGTCATGATCAATGATCAGGACGGAAAGGTTGCGGCTCATCGCGATCAGCTCGCCTTCCGAGTTCCGCACCACATTGCGGTTGCGGATCTTCACCGTGCCCTCGAAAGAGGCCTCGATGAAGGACTGCTCGGAGAGCTGCGCCGCGCCGCCGATGTGGAACGTGCGCATGGTGAGCTGGGTACCCGGCTCGCCGATCGACTGCGCCGCGATGACGCCGACGGCCTCGCCCATGTTGACAGGCGTGCCGCGGGCGAGATCTCGCCCGTAGCAGGTGCCGCAGACACCGTTCTTGGCCTCGCAGGTCAGCACGGAGCGGATCTTGATCTCCTGCACGCCCGCCTTGGAGATGCGCTCGATATCCGCCTCGTCCATCATGTGGCCGGCCGGCACGATCACATTGCCGGTCGCGCCCTCGATCACGTCCTCGGCCGCGGTACGGCCCAGAACGCGCGAGCCGAGCGTGGCGACGATGTTGCCCGCGTCGATGATGGCGCGCATGGCGATGCCATTGGTGGTACCGCAGTCGCGCAACGTGATGATGCTGTCCTGGGCCACGTCGACGAGACGACGGGTCAGGTAGCCCGAGTTGGCGGTCTTCAGCGCCGTATCAGCCAGACCCTTACGGGCACCGTGGGTCGAGTTGAAGTACTCGAGCACGGAGAGGCCTTCCTTGAAGTTCGAGATGATCGGCGTCTCGATGATCTCGCCCGACGGCTTGGCCATCAGGCCGCGCATGGCGGCGAGCTGGCGCATCTGCTCGCGCGAACCACGCGCGCCGGAATGCGCCATCATGTAGATCGAGTTGATCTGCTTCTCGCGACCCGTCACCGGGTCCTTCTTCACCGCCGAAATCTCGGCCATCATCTCGTCGGCGAGGCGGGCGGAGCACTTGCCCCACGCATCGACGACCTTGTTGTACTTTTCGCCCTGGGTGATCAGGCCGTCATTGTACTGCTGCTCGTACTCCTTGGTGAGCGAACGGGTCTCTTCGACCATGTCCCACTTCTTGGAGGGCACCACCATGTCGTCCTTGCCGAAGGAAATGCCGGCGCGGAAGGCGTTGGAGAAGCCGAGCGTCATGATGCGATCGCAGAAGATGACCGTCTCCTTCTGACCGCAGTGGCGGTAGACGGTGTCGATCATGTTCGAGATCTCCTTCTTGGTCATCAGCTTGTTGACGACGTCGAAGGGGGTCTTGGCGTTCTTCGGCAGCAATTCGCCGAGCTTCATGCGGCCGGGCGTGGTCTCGTGGATCTTCGAGACGGGCTTGCCGTCCTCGCCCACGCCGATATAGCGCCCACGCACCTTGGTGTGCAGCGTGATGGCCTTGACCGCCAGCGCGTGGTCGATCTCCCCCATGTTGGCGAACGCCATGCCCTGACCGGGCTCGTTCTCCTTCATCATGGTGAGATAATACAGACCGAGCACGATATCCTGCGAAGGCACGATGATCGGCGCGCCGTTGGCCGGGTGCAGGATGTTGTTGGTCGACATCATCAGCACGCGCGCTTCAAGCTGCGCCTCGATGGACAGCGGCACGTGCACCGCCATCTGGTCGCCGTCGAAGTCCGCGTTGAAGGCCGAGCAGACCAGCGGGTGAAGCTGGATCGCCTTGCCCTCGATCAGCACCGGTTCGAACGCCTGGATGCCCAGGCGATGCAGCGTCGGGGCGCGGTTCAGCATCACCGGATGCTCGCGGATCACCTCGTCGAGGATGTCCCACACCTCGGGACGCTCCTTCTCGACGAGCTTCTTCGCCTGCTTCACGGTGGCGGACAGGCCCTTGGCGTCGAGGCGCGAATAGATGAAGGGCTTGAACAGCTCCAGCGCCATCTTCTTCGGCAGGCCGCACTGGTGCAGCTTCAGCTCGGGACCGACGACGATCACCGAACGACCGGAATAGTCGACGCGCTTGCCGAGCAGGTTCTGGCGGAACCGGCCCTGCTTGCCCTTCAGCATGTCGGCGAGCGACTTCAGCGGGCGCTTGTTGGCACCCGTGATGACGCGGCCGCGACGGCCATTGTCGAACAGCGCATCGACCGCTTCCTGAAGCATGCGCTTCTCGTTGCGGATAATGATGTCCGGCGCCTTCAGTTCGATCAGCCGCTTCAGGCGGTTGTTACGGTTGATGACGCGGCGGTAGAGATCGTTCAGGTCAGACGTGGCGAAGCGGCCGCCGTCCAGCGGGACGAGCGGACGCAGATCCGGCGGGATGACCGGGACATGCGTCAGGATCATCCATTCCGGCTTGTTGCCGGATTCCTGGAAGGCCTCGACGATCTTCAGGCGCTTGGCGAGCTTCTTCGGCTTCAGCTCGGTGGTCGCCTCGGCGATCTCCTTGCGCAGATTGCCGGCAATCTTCTCCAGGTCCATGCCGCGCAGAATCTCGCGGATCGCCTCGGCGCCGATCAGGGCGGTGAACGAGTCATCGCCATATTCTTCCTGGGCGCGCAGATAGTCCTCTTCCGAGAGGAGCTGACGCTCCTTCAGCGGGGTAAGGCCCGGCTCGATCACGCAGTAATATTCGAAGTACAGAATGCGCTCGAGATCCTTGAGCGTCATGTCGAGCAGCAGGCCAATGCGGCTCGGCAGCGACTTCAGGAACCAGATATGCGCAACCGGGGCGGCAAGCTCGATGTGGCCCATGCGCTCGCGGCGCACGCGCGACAGCGTGACTTCCACGCCGCACTTCTCGCAGATGATGCCCTTGTACTTCATGCGCTTGTACTTGCCGCACAGGCACTCATAGTCCTTGATCGGACCGAAGATGCGCGCGCAGAACAAGCCGTCACGCTCGGGCTTGAACGTGCGGTAGTTGATCGTCTCCGGCTTCTTGATCTCACCGAAGGACCACGACAGGATCTTCTCCGGACTCGCGATCGAGATTTTGATCTGATCGAAAGTCGGCGCCGGCGCCGCCGGGTTGAAGAGATTCATCACCTCTTGATTCATCGCCGTCTCCTTCGGCTGGACCCCGCCTCCGCCGCCGCGGCTGGTTGGGGTCACGGAAAAGTCTGGTCTGTCGAACGATCGAAAGGGCGGACACGCCTGCGCGTCCGCCCCCTTGGTTCAGTCGGTCATTCCGCCGCTGGCAGGCTTTCGCCCGGGCTTGCGACCGCGGAGAGGGTCTTGGAGTTCATCAACTCGACATTCAGGCCGAGCGAACGCATCTCCTTCACGAGAACGTTGAAGCTCTCGGGGATACCCGCCTCGAAGGTGTCGTCGCCGCGTACGATCGCCTCGTAGACCTTGGTGCGGCCCGCCACGTCGTCCGACTTGACGGTGAGCATCTCCTGCAGGGTGTACGCCGCGCCATAGGCCTCCAACGCCCACACTTCCATCTCGCCGAACCGCTGACCGCCGAACTGCGCCTTGCCGCCCAGCGGCTGCTGGGTGACGAGCGAGTACGGGCCGATCGAGCGTGCATGGATCTTGTCGTCGACAAGGTGATGCAGCTTCAGCATGTAGATGTAGCCGACCGTCACCTTACGGTCGAACTGCTCGCCGGTGCGGCCGTCGAACAGGGTCGACTGCGCCGACTTGTCGAGACCCGCCAGTTCCAGCATGTGCTCGATGTCGGCCTCGCGGGCGCCATCGAACACGGGCGTGGCGATCGGGACGCCGCGACGCAGGTTCGATCCCAGCTCGACCAGACCGTCCTCGTCGAGCGAGTCGATGGTCTCGTCCTTGCCGTAGATCTTGCTGAAAGCGTCCTTCAGCGGCGCGATATCGTGCGTCTGGCGGTAGCCCTCGATGGCGCGGTCGATTACCCGGCCGAGACCGGCGCAGGCCCAGCCCAGATGGGTTTCGAGGATCTGCCCGACATTCATGCGCGAGGGCACGCCGAGCGGGTTGAGCACCATGTCGACCGGGGTGCCGTCCTCAAGGAACGGCATGTCCTCGACGGGGACGATGCGCGAGACCACGCCCTTATTGCCGTGCCGGCCGGCCATCTTGTCGCCCGGCTGGATCTTGCGCTTCACCGCGATGAAGACCTTGACCATCTTCATCACGCCGGGCGGCATCTCGTCACCGCGCTGCAGCTTCTCGACCTTGTCGAGGAAACGCTGCTCAAGGCGCTTCTTCGACTCGTCGTACTGGTTGCGGATCGCCTCCAGCTCGCTCATCACGTGATCGTCGGCGATGGCGAACTGCCACCACTGGCTGCGCGGATATTCGGTCAGCACCGAACGGGTGAGCGGCGTGTCCTTCTTGAAGCCCTTCGGGCCAGCCACGCCGACCTTGCCGTCCAGCATCTCGGCCAGACGGCCAAAGACGTTGCGGTCGAGGATCGCCTGCTCGTCGTCGCGATCCTTGGCGAGACGCTCGATTTCCTCGCGCTCGATCGCCTGGGCGCGCTCGTCCTTGTCCACGCCGTGGCGGTTGAACACGCGCACTTCGACGACCGTACCGGTGACGCCCGGGGGAACGCGCAGCGAAGTATCGCGCACGTCCGCTGCCTTCTCGCCGAAGATGGCGCGCAGCAGCTTTTCTTCCGGGGTCATCGGGCTCTCACCCTTCGGCGTGATCTTGCCGCAGAGGATGTCGCCCGCCTGAACTTCGGCGCCGATATAGACGATGCCGGCTTCGTCGAGGTTCTTCAGCGCCTCTTCCGACACGTTCGGAATGTCGCGCGTGATTTCCTCCGGACCCAGCTTGGTGTCGCGGGCCATCACTTCGAATTCCTCGATGTGGATCGAGGAGAAGATGTCACCCTTGGAGATATTCTCCGACAGCAGGATGGAATCTTCGAAGTTGTAGCCATTCCACGGCATGAAGGCGACGAGGATGTTCCGGCCGAGCGCCAGATCGCCGAGATCGGTCGAGGGACCGTCGGCAATGATGTCGCCCTTGCGCACCCGGTCGCCCACCCGCACCAGCGGACGCTGGTTGATGCAGGTCGACTGGTTGGAGCGCTGGAACTTCTGCAGCCGGTAGATGTCGACGCCCGACTTCGACGGATCGTTCTCTTCCGTCGCGCGGATGACGATACGGGTCGCGTCCACCTGGTCGACGACGCCGGTACGGCGCGCACCAATGGCGGCACCGGAGTCGCGTGCCACCACCGATTCCATGCCCGTGCCCACGAAGGGAGCATCGGCACGCACCAGCGGCACCGCCTGGCGCTGCATGTTCGAGCCCATCAGCGCGCGGTTGGCGTCGTCGTTCTCAAGGAACGGGATGAGCGCGGCGGCGACCGAGACAAGCTGCTTGGGCGACACGTCCATAAAGTCGACGCGGTCGGGCGTGACCAGCAGAACGTCGCCGGCATGCCGGCAAACGATCAGGTCCTCGGTGAAGCGGCCTTCGGCGTCGAGCGGGATGTTGGCCTGCGCGACGTAGTACTTCCCCTCCTCCATGGCGGAGAGATAGACCACCTCGTCCTGCACCTGGCTGTCCTTCACGCGGCGATAGGGCGCCTCGATGAAGCCGTACTTGTTCACGCGGGCGAAGGTGGCCAGCGAGTTGATCAGGCCGATGTTCGGGCCTTCCGGCGTCTCAATCGGGCAGATGCGGCCGTAATGCGTCGGGTGCACGTCGCGCACCTCGAAGCCGGCGCGCTCGCGCGTCAAACCGCCCGGGCCAAGCGCCGAGAGACGGCGCTTGTGGGTGATCTCGGACAGCGGGTTGGTCTGGTCCATGAACTGCGAGAGCTGCGACGAGCCGAAGAACTCGCGCACCGCCGCCGCCACCGGCTTGGCGTTGATCAGGTCCTGCGGCATCACGGTGTCGATGTCGACGGACGACATGCGCTCCTTGATGGCGCGCTCCATGCGCAGCAGGCCGACGCGGTACTGGTTCTCCATCAGCTCGCCGACCGAGCGGACGCGGCGATTGCCGAGATGATCGATGTCGTCGATCTCGCCCTTGCCGTCGCGCAGCTGCACCAGCGTCTGGATGACCGCGAGAATGTCCTCGCGGCGCAGCACGCGAACCGTGTCCTCGGCGTCGAGGTCGAGGCGCATGTTCATCTTCACGCGGCCGACCGCGGACAGGTCGTAGCGCTCGCTGTCGAAGAACAGCGAGTGGAACATCGCCTGCGCGGAATCGAGCGTCGGCGGCTCGCCGGGACGCATCACGCGGTAGATGTCGAACAGCGCATCCTCACGGGTAACGTTCTTGTCGACCGTCAGCGTGTTGCGGATATAGGCGCCCACATTGATGTGGTCGATGTCGAGGATCGGCACTTCTTCGTAACCGAGCTCGACAAGCTGCTTCAGCATCTTCTCGGTGACTTCTTCACCGGCCTCGACATAGATCTCGCCCGAGGTCGGGTTGACCATGTCCTCGGCAACATACTGGCCGACCATCTCCTCGTCGGAGATCTTGAGAGCCTTGAGACCCTTTTCGGCGAGCTGGCGGGCCTGACGGACCGTCACCTTCTTGCCGGCCTCGACCACGACTTCGCCGGTGTCGGCGTCGACAAGATCGGAAACGGCCTTGTAACCCTTCATCCGCTTGGGATCGAAAGGCATGCGCCAGCCATCCTTCGCGCGGGCGAAGGTGATGGTTTCGTAGAAGGTGTTGAGGATCTCCTCGCCGGCGAGGCCGAGGGCGAAGAGCAGGCTCGTCACCGGAATCTTGCGGCGACGGTCGATACGCGCAAAGACGATGTCCTTGGCGTCGAACTCGATGTCGAGCCAGGAACCGCGATAGGGGATGATGCGGGCGGCGAAAAGCAGCTTGCCCGAGGAGTGCGTCTTGCCCTTGTCGTGGTCGAAGAACACACCCGGCGAGCGATGCATCTGCGAGACGATGACGCGCTCCGTGCCGTTGACGATGAACGTGCCGTTCATCGTCATCAGCGGGATGTCGCCCATATAGACATCCTGCTCCTTGATGTCCTTGACGGACTTGGAGCCGGTATCGGGATCGACATCGAATACGATGAGGCGCAGCGTCACCTTGAGCGGCGCGGCAAAGGTCATGCCCCGCTGGCGGCACTCGTCAACGTCGTACTTCGGCGGTTCGAACTCGTAGCCGACGAATTCGAGCATAGCAGCGCCCGAAAAGTCCGAAATCGGGAATACCGACTTGAAAACCGCCTGAATGCCGTCGTCTGCGCGGCCGCCCTTCGGCTCAACGATCTGCAGGAACTGGTCGTAGGATGCCTTCTGAACCTCGATGAGGTTCGGCATCTCCGCCACTTCCTGGATCTTGCCGAAAAACTTGCGGACCCGCTTACGACCGGTGAACGTCTGCGCCATGTCGCTCCTCGCTCCGTCCGAGTATCCGTCAGCGCCATCCACGATCCCGGCGGGAGGGCCGGGTGGCCATCCGTGGAGGCTTATGATCACCGAACAATCCGACGAGGATGAGGCACCAAAGCGCCCGCCCTCCGACCGTTCCGTAACCGACGGCTCGCCAGACGATCCGATCCTGGATCGTCTGGGAAGCCGTCGGGCTTCCCTCAGTCACGCCCTCGGCAAAGCGAAGGCAGAGGCCGCCGGCGAGCCGGCGGCCTCGAATGATCAGATGATCACTTGAGCTCGACCTTGGCGCCGGCCTTCTCGATCTGCGCCTTGATCTTCTCGGCTTCGTCCTTGGTCACGCCTTCCTTGACAGCCTTGGGGGCCGCCTCGACGAGATCCTTGGCTTCCTTGAGGCCCAGGCCGGTGATGGCGCGGACTTCCTTGATGACCTCGATCTTCTTATCGCCGGCCGAGGCCAGGATAACGGTGAACTCGGTCTGCTCTTCAACCGGGGCGGCGGCAGCAGCCGGGGCAGCGGCGACAGCCACGGCGGCGGCGGCGGAAACGCCCCACTTCTCCTCGAGGAGCTTCGCGAGCTCGGCGGCCTCGAGAACGGTCAGGGCGGACAGCTCGTCAACGAGCTTCGACAGATCAGCCATTTTACTTAAGTCCTTGGATTTCGGTTCGAACCAGTATTACCGGGAAGCCTCACGCGGCTTCGTTCTCTTTGGCATAGGCCGCAAACACGCGGGCGAGCTTGGCCGCCGGCGCGGTGCTGAGCTGGGCGATCTTGGTCGCCGGGGCCTGGATAAGGCCAACCAGCTTCGCGCGCAGTTCATCAAGGGACGGCATGGTGGCCAGAGCCTTCACACCATCCACATTCAGGGCCGTGGTGCCGAACGCTCCGCCAAGGATGACGAACTTGTCGTTCGTCTTGGCGAAGTCGACGGCAACCTTCGGGGCCGCAACAGGATCGCTCGAATAAGCGATGATGGTCGGACCCTTCAGCAGGGCCGCGACATGTGCGACGTCCGAACCTTCGAGAGCGATCTTGGCGAGGCGGTTCTTCGCCACCTTCACGGTCGCACCATTCGCCTTCATCTGGCGGCGCAGGGCCGACAGCTGGGCGACGGTGAGGCCGGAATAGTGGGCCACTACGACGACCGAGGTGCTCTGAAACACGTCGGTCAGCGTCGTGACGAGCTCTTCTTTTTGTGCTCGATCCACTTCACTTGCTCTCCGGTGGCGAGGAAGATGACCTTCCCCGCCGGGTTTGCGCCTTGCCGCCCCTCCTTGCGGAGCGACGACGGTTGGTATCCTGTCCCCTGGGACCGAAAAACCGGCCAAGGCGCTGGTTCGAGCCGAAATCCAGGACCCGGTTGCCCGGAACCCTTCCTACGGTCGTACCCCGTCTATGCTGGCCCCGATCGGGATTAAGCCACCTCAAACGAGGGGCACCGGCAGTCTCGGACAGGACGTAAAGCCGGCAAGGCGAACCCTGCCGGCCTCTCCGCCCGTTTTTAAACGGGCGAAAGCTGAAATTTCATCGGCACGCGACCGACATCGTCGGCAACGAAACCGCCCATATAGTGAGTCGCTTGGGATTTGTCACCCCTGATAGCACCAAGGGCTTGACAAATCCACACCGTCGCAATCACGGGACCGCGACCGGCCCCGTGAGAACGATACGACAAGGCGATCAGCCGGCAACCAGAACGCTCGCCGGCTCGACCTTCAGGCCGGGGCCCATGGTCGAGGAGACGGCGACGCGCTGGACATAGGTCCCCTTGGCGCCGGTCGGCTTGGCCTTGACGACCGCGTCGACGAAGGCGCGGATGTTCTCGGCGAGCTTGTCGACCGGGAACGAGGCCTTGCCGATGCCGCCATGGATGATGCCGGCCTTCTCGACGCGGAACTCGACCGCGCCGCCCTTGGCAGCCTCGACCGCACCCTTCACGTCCATGGTGACGGTGCCAACCTTCGGGTTCGGCATCAGGCCGCGCGGGCCGAGCACCTTGCCGAGACGACCGACGAGCGGCATCAGATCCGGGGTGGCGATGCAGCGATCGAACTCGATCGTACCGCCCTGAATGGTCTCGAGCAGATCCTCGGCACCGACGATGTCGGCACCCGCCGCCTTGGCTTCATCAGCCTTGGCGCCGCGCGCGAACACGGCGACGCGGACGGTACGACCCGAGCCGTTCGGCAGGTTGCACACGCCGCGCACCATCTGGTCGGCGTGACGGGGATCGACGCCGAGATTGAGCGCCACTTCGATGGTCTCGTCGAACTTGGCGTTGGCCCGGTCCTTGAGAAGCGTCAGCGCCTCATCGAGGCCGTACAGCTTCACCGGGTCGATGCCCTCGCGGACGGAGCGAACACGCTTGGAAATCTTGGCCATCAGCTCAACCCACCACTTCGAGGCCCATGGAACGGGCGGAGCCCTCGATCATGCGAACCGCCGCTTCGACGGTCTCGCAGTTGAGGTCCTTCATCTTCTTGCCGGCGATTTCGCGCATCTGTTCCTGCGAGATCTTGCCGACGAAGCCGCCCTTGCCCGGCGTCTTGTGGCCGGAGCCGGGCTTCTTCTTGGTCTCAAGGCCAGCGGCCTTCTTCAAGAAGTAGGAGACCGGCGGGGTCTTCAGCTCGAAGGTGAACGAACGGTCCTGATAGGCCGTGATCACCACCGGGATCGGCATGCCCTTTTCGAGCTGGCCGGTCTGGGCGTTGAACGCCTTGCAGAATTCCATGATGTTGAGGCCGCGCTGACCGAGCGCCGGGCCGATCGGCGGCGCGGGGTTGGCCGAGCCGGCCGGCACCTGCAACTTGATGTAGCCGGTGATCTTCTTCGCCATGACGAACTCCTCGGCGGCGCGACTGCCAGTCGCAAACGCCAAAGCACGCCGTCGCGACGGCTTCATCGCGGGCGGCGTAAATGGAGGGGCGCGGTAGCGGCACGTTTAAAACGCTGGCTGGCGAACCGGCCGTGCCTCCCGCGCATGAATGCACCGGGAGGCCTGACTCCCGGGTGCAGCGCATGCCATACAGGATGGCGCGGGCAAACGCAACGGTGCCCTTCCCCCTCGCCTCTCGCCCGCGCCCGGTGCGGACCTCAGGCCGCCGAGGACAGGGCGCGCCGGCTGCGATGGGCCTCGCGCGCCAGAATCGCGTCGGCGTCGAGACTGCGAATTGGCGTGCGCAAGTCGCGCGGCACATCGCCTTCCAGCTGCAGCGCGAGATAGCGCCCGCAGCACACGCGCAGGAAAGAGGCGAAGTTCTCCACCCCGCCATGGGCGAAGGTCAGTTCCTCATGCAGCTTGGCCAGGAGCTGCGGCAGGCTCATGCCGTCGCGCTGGGCGATCTCCTCCAGCACCTGCCAATACAGATTCTCCAGCCGCACGCTGGTGGAGAATCCGCTCAGGCGCAGCGATTTCAGCCGCGTCTGCCACAGGGCCGGATCGGCCTCGATGAAAAGCTTGCACATGGTGCGCCTCCCTCGGCGGCGGAGCGTGCCGCCCCGCCGCGCGCATCATAGTCCTGTTCCGCCCGGTCGCGAAGACGCCTTACGCGGCCTTGCGCGCACCGATATTGGCCTCGCCATGCGAGATGGTGGTGCCGAGCACGGCGAGGAACTGGCCGATCCAGGCCGGGTGCGCCGGCCAGGCAGGGGCGCTCACCAGATTGCCGTCCGTCACCGCCGCATCGATGGCGATGTCGGCATAGGTGCCGCCAGCGAGCTCCACTTCGGCGCGGCAGGCGGGATAGGCCGAACAGGTACGCCCTTCCAGTACCCGCGCGCCGGCGAGCAGCTGGGCGCCGTGGCAGATGGCGGCAACCGGCTTGTCGGCCTCGAAGAAGTGCTTCACGATTTCGATCGTGCGGGCGTTCATGCGCAGATATTCCGGCGCCCGGCCGCCGGGAATCACCAGCGCGTCGTAGCGGGCCGGGTCGATGTCGGCGAAGGTGGCGTTCAGCGCGAAATTGTGCCCGCGCTTTTCCGAATAGGTCTGCTGCCCCTCGAAATCGTGGATCGCCGTCGCCACGCTGTCACCCGCCTTCTTGTCCGGGCAGACGGCATGCACGGTGTGCCCGACCGCCAGCAGCGCCTGGAACGGGACCATGGTCTCATAGTCCTCGACGAAGTCGCCTACGATCATCAGGATGCGTTTGCCAGTCATTGTGACCTCCCCTGTTGCGCCGCCGTCCGCGCGGTGCGGCGGCTGGCTTCCGGGAAGGATAAGACGTGCGCCCTGGCAGGGGGTGTTAACCCGTTAACGCGGCCGCCAACGAAAAAGGGCGCCGCCGAAGCTGCGCCCTTGAGAGAGTTCCGAAGGATCGGCGGTCAGACCTTCTCGACCTGACCGAACTCCAGCTCGACCGGAGTGGCGCGACCGAAGATCGACACCGCCACCTTGAGGCGGGAGCGGCCCTCGTCGACTTCCTCGACGATGCCATTGAAGGAGGCGAAGGGACCGTCCGACACCTTGACCGTCTCGCCGACCTCGAAGGTGATCGAGGGCTTGGGCCGCTCGATGCCTTCCTGCACCTGCTGAAGGATGCGCATAGCCTCCTTCTCGGCGATCGGCATCGGCTTGTTGTCGGCGCCAAGGAAACCGGTGACCTTCGGCGTGTTCTTGATGAGGTGGAACGCCTCGTCGGTGAGGTCCATCTTCACCAGCACATAGCCGGGGAAAAACTTGCGCTCGGCATCGACCTTGCGGCCGCGGCGCACCTCGACGACTTTCTCGGTCGGCACCAGCACCTGCTCGAAGAGATCGGTGAGGCCGCGCTGCGCGGCCTGTTCCTTGATGGAATCCGCGACCTTCTTCTCAAAGTTGGAATAGGCGTGAACGATGTACCAGCGCATCGGCATCGCGTCTCTCCTCAACGGCCGATTTGCAGGATCTGAGCCACCACGAAGCTCAGAATCTGGTCGGCGACCAGGAAGAACAGCGAGGCCAGCACCACCATGACGAACACCATCGCGGTAGTGATGAGCGTCTCGCGACGGGTCGGCCAGGTGACCTTGCGGGCTTCCGCGCGGACCTGCTGAAAGAACTCGACCGGGTTCGTCTTCGCCATGCTCGTCTCGAAACGCCTCTGATGCGGCCCGCGCCGGTATCGGCTGATCGCGGCGCGCCGCCTGCGGGTCCCGCCGCGCACCGCCCTTCGGCGACGCTTCGGCACGACCCTCTAAAAATGCACGAAGCGGGCGTATAGCCCGCAAAGCCGCCTCGCGTCAAAGAACCTTTGCCGCCTTGCCTGCCACCCTCTTGGGAAAGGTGGCAGGAGTGGAGGGGCTCGAACCCCCAACCCCCGGTTTTGGAGACCGGTGCTCTACCAGTTGAGCTACACTCCTAGAAGAGGCGGACGGGGCAAAGCCCCGGAGGTCCGCCTCTCGAATCGCGAGGCACTATAACCGGCGGCGCGTCCACGTCGAGGGGCGCGCGCCCCGGTTTCAACAGTTCGGCGTCGAAGCAGGAAAAACTTCGCCACCGGAAAGGGATGCGGCCAGCGCATCCCTGCCTTGGTTCATCACTCGATGATGGAGGCGACGACACCGGCGCCGACGGTGCGGCCGCCTTCGCGGATAGCGAAGCGCAGCTTTTCTTCCATCGCGATCGGCACGATCAGCGCCACGTCGACCGTGATGTTGTCGCCCGGCATCACCATTTCCGTGCCTTCCGGCAGGGTCACGATGCCCGTCACGTCCGTCGTCCGGAAGTAGAACTGCGGACGGTAATTGGTGAAGAACGGCGTGTGACGGCCACCCTCTTCCTTCGTCAGGATGTAGGCCTCGGCCTTGAACTTCGTGTGCGGCTTCACCGAACCCGGCTTGCACACGACCTGGCCGCGCTCGACGTCCTCGCGCTTCGTGCCGCGAACCAGAATGCCGACATTGTCGCCGGCCTGGCCCTGGTCGAGCAGCTTGCGGAACATCTCAACGCCCGTGACCGTCGTCTTGATGGTCGGACGGATGCCGACGATCTCGACTTCCTCGCCCACCTTGATGATGCCGCGCTCGACGCGACCCGTCACCACCGTGCCGCGACCCGAGATCGAGAACACGTCTTCGATCGGCATCAGGAACGGCAGGTCGACCGGACGCTCCGGCTGCGGGATGTAGGCGTCGACCGCCTTCATCAGCTCGAGCACGGCGTCGTGGCCGAGCTTGGCGTCGCCGTTCTGCAGCGCCACCAGCGCCGAGCCGCGGATGATCGGGATGTCGTCGCCCGGGAAGTCGTACTTCGACAGAAGCTCGCGAACCTCGAGCTCGACCAGCTCAAGCAGTTCCTCGTCGTCGACCTGGTCGCACTTGTTCAGGAACACCACCAGAGCCGGAACGCCGACCTGACGGGCGAGCAGGATGTGCTCGCGGGTCTGCGGCATCGGGCCGTCGGCCGCCGAAACAACCAGAATCGCGCCGTCCATCTGCGCCGCACCGGTGATCATGTTCTTCACATAATCCGCGTGGCCGGGGCAGTCGACGTGGGCGTAATGGCGGTTCGTCGTCTCGTACTCGACGTGAGCCGTCGAAATCGTGATGCCGCGCGCCTTCTCTTCCGGCGCCTTGTCGATCTGGTCGTACGCCGTGAACGTCGCGCCGCCCGTCTCCGCAAGAACCTTCGTGATCGCAGCCGTCAGAGACGTCTTGCCATGGTCAACATGGCCAATCGTCCCGATGTTGCAGTGAGGCTTCGAACGGTTGAACTTCTCTTTGGCCATATCTCGTTTCCTTCAGCGACATGCGGGCCGCGAAAAATCGGGCCGTGGGATAGGCGGTTTCCAGCGTTTCCGCAAGTGCCGCGTTGCGCGGCCTCTGCACGGACGGGGATAACGCTCAGCCCTCGGAGGGTGCCGGCCGTCCTGCGAAGGGACCGCGCCGGCGCCTTATATGGGGGCTGCGCGGAAAAAGTGGAGCGGGTGAAGGGAATCGAACCCTCGTCATCAGCTTGGAAGGCTGTTGCTCTACCATTGAGCTACACCCGCGAGGGTCGGCGCATTCTAGCGGAAGGCGACGTGGTGGGGGAGGTAGGACTCGAACCTACGAAGGCATAGCCAGCGGATTTACAGTCCGCCCCCTTTGCCGCTCGGGACACTCCCCCTCGCACGTCGGCCGATCTGCGGTGCGTCGAAATGCACCGGCCTGTCGACCTGACGGAAAAACCGGCGCGATGCGCGGCTCCCGTGCGGCCGGCTTTATGGTGAGGTGCCCGTTCCCTGTCAACCCCGCCGCGCCGTTCCTCGCCGCAAGCTGTGGATCACGCAGCGGTTCCGTCACGTCGCCACAAGCGCCACCGGATGGAGAGAGGGTGCAAATGCGCCGTCCCGCCCCGTTCGGCAGGGTACGGCAGGGGGATATCGGAAGATCCGGGCCGGCCGACATTCATAGGGTCGTGCCGTTCCTCACGGCGGCACGGAGCGCCCCTGCGGAACAAGGCCAATGGTCCGCGGGACGAAGGGTGAGCCGGTTCACACCAAGGGATGCCGATTCTCAAGGCGGGCGAACGTGCCCGCCGGACGCTCCCATCACCCGGCGGCCGCCTCTTTGCGCGCTGGCGGCCTGGCCGCACAAGCGAAATTGCCAAGTGGCGCGCGTCATGACAGAACGCGCGCATGAACGATCGTCCCAGCCGTCCGCCCGGCCGTCCCAAGCCCTCCGCCGGACGCCCCCGCCAGCCTCGCCCCCGTCCCGCCGGACGCCCCTTCGGCGAGTGGCCGGACGATGTGGCGATTCTGTATGGCTGGCACAGCGTGGTCGAGGCGCTGCGCAACCCGCGCCGCAAGCTGCGCCGGCTGATGCTGACCGAGAACGCGGCGCGCCGGCTGGAAGAGGAAGCGATTTCCCAGCGCATCACCCCCGAGATCGTCCGGCCCGGCGAGATCGACCGGCTGCTCGACCCCGATGCGGTGCATCAGGGGATGCTCGCCGAATGCGATCCCCTCCCCTCCCTCAGCCTCGCCAAGGCGGCGGAGTGTGACCTTCTGCTCGTGCTCGACCAGATCACCGATCCGCACAATGTGGGCGCCATCGTGCGCTCGGCCGCGGCGCTGAAGGTCGGCGCTATCGTCACCACCGCACGCCACAGCCCGGCCGCTACCGGCGTGCTGGCCAAGAGCGCCAGCGGCGGGCTGGAGCATGTGCCGTTCTGCTTCGTCGGCAATCTCGCCCGGGCGCTGGACGAACTGAAGCAGAACGGCGTGCTCATCGTCGGCCTCGACAGCGAAGGCGGCGCCGATCTTTTCGACACGCGGCTCACCGCCCCGACCGCACTGGTTCTGGGCGCGGAAGGCAAGGGCCTGCGCCACCTCACCCGCCAGACCTGCGACACGCTGGCGCGCATCGATCTTCCCGGCTCCATCATCAGCCTGAACGTGTCCAACGCCGCCGTGCTGGCGCTCTATATCGCCCGGCGCGCCATCGGCAGCCCGGCCTGATCCGCCGTTTTACTTCGGCGTGAAGGGTTTTTCTGCCGCAGCGCAATATCTGCGGCAGTTTACGACCAATTGCCAATCGTCAAACGGTCCCAGTTTCGCCACTCTCCCCTGAGGCATGCGACGGAATCAGAGAATTCCGCGCGCCAAGACACCGGGGAAAGGCGCCGCATGCTTCACAGCGGGCCGCCTCCGGGAGGAGACAGCCCGAGCTGACGGCGTTCCCGAAGGGACTCCCAAACTCGGCCATCACAACGGGCGGCTCTCGCGAGCTGGTCTTTTTGCGCGTGCGATTGACATCGCACGTCTCTGCATTGGCGCGACCTAATCTTGGGGAAGGGAAACACATGAGCGTAACAACTGCGGGACCGGCCGGAAAGACCGCTCCCATGACCCGCGAAGAACGAAAAGTCATCTTCGCCTCTTCGCTGGGCACCGTCTTCGAGTGGTACGATTTCTACCTGTACGGCTCGCTCTCGGCGATCATCGCCGCCCAGTTCTTCTCGGGCGTGAACCCGACAGCGGCCTTCATCTTCGCCCTAATGGCCTTCGCCGCCGGCTTCGCGGTGCGCCCGTTCGGCGCCATCTTCTTCGGCCGGCTCGGCGATCTCGTCGGCCGCAAATACACCTTCCTCATCACCATCCTGCTGATGGGCGCCTCGACCTTCGTGGTCGGCATCCTGCCGAACTATGCCAGCTGGGGCATTGCCGCGCCGGTCATCCTCATCATTCTGCGTCTGTTCCAGGGCCTCGCCCTGGGCGGTGAATATGGCGGCGCCGCCACCTATGTCGCCGAGCACGCGCCCGCCGGTCGCCGCGGCTTCTACACCTCGTGGATCCAGACCACGGCGACGCTCGGCCTGTTCCTGTCGCTGCTGGTCATCCTCGGCACCCGCACCTATCTGGGCGAGGCCGCCTTCGCGGAGTGGGGCTGGCGCATCCCGTTCCTGGTGTCGATCATCCTGCTCGCCGTCTCGGTCTGGATCCGTCTGACGCTGAACGAATCGCCTGTCTTCAAGAAGATGAAGGAAGAGGGCAAGACCTCGAAGGCGCCGCTTACCGAAGCCTTCGGCCGCTGGGAGAACGCCAAGGTTGGCCTCATCGCCCTGTTCGGCGGCACCGCCGGCCAGGCCGTGGTGTGGTACACGGGCCAGTTCTACGCGCTATTCTTCCTCACCCAGACGCTGAAGGTCGATGGCTGGACGGCGAACGTGCTCATCGCCGTCTCGCTGCTGATCGGCACGCCGTTCTTCATCGTGTTCGGCTGGCTGTCCGACAAGATCGGCCGCAAGCCGATTATTCTCGGCGGCTGCCTTATCGCGGCGCTGACCTATTTCCCGATCTTCGCCGCCATCACCCACTATGCCAACCCGGCGCTTGAGCGGGCGCAGGCGACCTCGCCTGTCACCGTCGTCGCCGATCCCGCCGAGTGCTCGTTCCAGTTCAACCCGGTGGGCACGGCCAAGTTCGTCAGCTCGTGCGACGTCGCCAAGTCGTTCCTGGCGCGTAACTCGGTGAACTACTCCAACGAAGCGGCCCCCGCCGGCACGATCGCCAGCGTCAAGGTCGGCGACAAGGTGATCCCCTCCGTCAGCGGCGTCGGTGCCGACCCGGCCGCCTTCAAGGCCGCGTCCGACGCCTTCACCGCCAGCATGACCGAGGCCATCCGCGCCGCCGGCTATCCCGCCAAAGCAGATCCAGCCGCCATCAACACGCCGATGGTGGTCGCGCTGCTGACCGTCCTCGTGCTGTTCGTCACCATGGTGTACGGCCCGATCGCGGCCTGGCTGGTCGAACTGTTCCCGACCCGGATCCGCTACACCGCCATGTCGCTGCCCTACCACATCGGCAATGGCTGGTTCGGCGGCTTCCTGCCCACCACGGCCTTCGCCATGGTGGCGGCCACCGGCGACATCTATTACGGCCTCTGGTACCCGATCATCGTGGCTCTCGCGACCTTCGTCATCGGCCTCGTCCTGGCGCCGGAGACCAACAAGCGCGACCTCGAGAACTGGCACTGAAGCTTTACGCGCGGCTTCGTCCTCCGGGACGGAGCGCAAAAGGAAAGGCCCCGTCGCGAGACGGGGCCTTTTTGTTGAGTGTTGCCGAAGTGCCTTCGGCTGGCCTCAGATCGCCGCCTTGACGACGATCTCGACCTTGTAGTCCGGCGTCGCCAGCGCCGCTTCGACAGTGGCGCGGGCGGGGGTGTTGCCGGCCGAGACCCACTTGTCCCACACCGCGTTCATCTCGGCGAAGGTGGCGATGTCGGCGAGATAGATGGTGGCGGTCAGCAGCTTGGTCTTGTCGGTGCCGGCCTGGGCGAGCAGCGCGTCGATCTGGTCGAGCACGGCCTGCGTCTGCGCCGTCACACTGTCGCCCTTGGCGACCTGGCCGGCCAGATACACGACCGACCCGTGGATCACGGCCTCGCTCATGCGCGGACCGACTTCGATTCTCGTGATGCTCATCTGCTCAAACTCTGGATTTGACGGAAAGGGCTGGCCGCAAGCGAAAGCCGGCCGGTGCGCGAGGCACCGGCCGGCTTCCTAACACACGAAAAAACCGGCGTCCTGCTCAGGGAGCGCTGGTGGGCACCGGCGCGCCCATCGGGCCGACGGTGCCGATGGTGAAGATCTGCACCCGGCGGTTGACCGGGTCCTGCGGCTTGGAGGGCACCTGCAGGGCCTCCTGGCCAAGGCCGACGGCCTCCAGGCGATCCGGCGAGACGCCGAAGACGACGACCAGCGCCTGAACGATGGCGTTTGCGCGCTCCTGGCTGAGCTTCAGGTTGAAGGCGCGAGTGCCTGTCGTGTCGGTGTTGCCGACCACAATGAACTTGTAGTTCGCCAGGATCGGGTGGTGCATCGCGTCGGCGATGGAGCCGAGCGTCCGGTAGGATTCGGGGCGGATGATGTCCGAACCGAGCGCGAACTGGATCTGCACGGTGATCTGGGCGAGCTTGTCAAGCCGCTTGGCGATCTCGGACTTGTCGAGCGTCAGCGGCAGGTTCTGGGTGACGGCGTCCTGCGCCATCTGGCGCAGAACCTGGGCGGTAAGCGCCGGGTCGAACATGGTGGCCTGCGACAGGCCCTGCATGATCTGGGCGTCACTATCGGGCGTCTGCGCGGTCGCTGTGCCGGCGAGCGGCGCGGCGAGCACGGCGGCGAGGGCGAGCCCACCGACGAAACGGGTGATACGGGTCATGATCTGTCTCTTTTCCCTAGCGTTTCGCCGCTCGTCACTGCCACCAGCCGGCATCGACCAGGATATCCTTGCAGGCCGGACGGATCACCTTGCTGGCCGACTGCAGGCAGGTGAGGATGTTGGCATCGCCCGGCTGAACGCCGGCGCAGGCCTGGCGGATATTGGCGTTGCAGACATTCCAGGCGTCGCCCTGTGCGGCGATGCGCTTGGCGATCGACGCGCGCGCGGCGGCGTAATCATCGAAGCACTGCTGCGGCACCTGATCCTGATGTGCCATCAGGCAGTTGCGAACCGCGCCGGTACCGAGATTGTCCTTGGCGCAAAACCTCTCGATGGAAGGACCACAGCTCTTGGCGATCAGGGCCCCGGCTTCAGCATAGCTCATCGTCTGGGCCGACGCGCTGCCGGCCATGCCGGCCAGCAGCAGCGCCGCCAGTCCGACCAAAAATCGCTTCATAGTCCAGCCTCCCAAATGGCGTGCGGTGATCCTCACCGCGGGGGGATTCGGCACGCGCCGTTGCGAACGACATCCCACGGATTCGTCTCGCAGAAGGCGGCGCTCGGCGCAATGGCGTATTTTGCTCGGTTTGCGGGCGAAGCCCGGTATTTGGGGAATGAATGGCCATCATACCAGCCTACCAACACAACCGGCCTATCCTACCGATACCGCTGCGCCAATCGAACGGCTCGAGCGCACACGCCCTAGCCCCTTCGCGTCGCAGGCGAATCAGTCTCCGCGCGACCTCTGACGGCGAACGGTCGGTTAGGCTGACCTATGGCGGGCGGTGGCAGCCGTCGTCGCGGTCTGATCACGGGCACGTCAGCGGCTTTCCAGAACCGCGACAGCCGATGAGGTTGATTTCCATCCATTCAGCGCGCGCCACCTCTCCTGCAGTCGCCCGCCCGCCGGAGCGGCGAGCGGCGACTGCAGGCCGGAACGCGCGCCGCCCAGAAGCGGCTATCGCCAGCGCTTGACAGTTCCGCCGGCGCGCCCCAGGCAAAGGACATCTCACGGGGGCCGACGATCTTGCGACACCTGCTTTCAGCCTTAACGGCACTGCTGCTCACAGTGGCGCCGGCATTCGCCCAGTACCCGCCATCCTATCCCCCGGCTTATCCGCCGGCCTATCCGAACCCGGATCAGGCCGATGACGCCAAATGCCGCTCCTGGGGCCTGGCGCCGGGCACGCGGGCCTATTCCGACTGCCGGATGACGCTGGATCAGAATCGGCCCGGGCCGCCGCCTTATCCTTATCCGAACCCGCCGCCGCCTTATCCCTATCCGGGCCCGCCACAGCCCTGGCGTCCTGGCCCCCCTCCCATGCCGAACGAGATTTCCGACCGGGATGCCCTGAACTACTGCGAAAAGGCAGCACGGGCGGCGCCGCCCTACCTGATCGTGAAGCTTGCCGCCAAGATCGTGACCCCCGGCCGCGAGAAGGTGGTGAAACTCTCTTTCAACGTCATCAAGCCCGGGGCAAAGCCCGGCTTCTGGAATGTCGAATGCCGTTTCCGCGGTGGCAGAATGACAAGCTTCAGCGCCCCGCGCTGACCAACAGGCAGAGCCGCGCCGCGCGCCCGTCTTGACCGGGCGGCGGCCATCGGCGAAGAGAACCATGTCGCCACCGGCGCAGGCACCGGGGCGGCAGAATCGAACCGCTGCCGTCCGGTCACAAGGGTGAGGACGCGGTGGCGCGGGACTGGCTTGGCCGGCGTAGCACAGCGGTAGTGCAGCGGTTTTGTAAACCGAAGGTCGGGGGTTCGATCCCCTCCGCCGGCACCAGTTCCCTCCCCTTCTGCCGGGCTGAGCGGGCAAGCCCATGACAGTGCCCTCACCGCCAGTCTGTCGGAAGCCCGCAGGAAGCCTGTGGCGCGCGCTCACTCCTCATCGGAATAGCGCTCCTCTTTCCAGGGATCTGCGTGGTTGTGGTAGCCATTCTCCTCCCAGAAGCCGCGCTTGTCGGCGACGACGAACTCAATCTTCTTGAGCCATTTCGCGCTCTTCCAGAAATAGAGATGCGGCACCACCAGCCGCGCCGGGCCGCCATGCTCTGTCGTGAGCGGCTTGTCCTCCCAGCTGTGGACGATCAGCGCGTCCTCCGCGGCGAAATCTTCCAGGGCAAGATTGGTGACATAGCCATCATAGGAATGGAGCAGGACGAAGCCCGCGCCATCGCGCGGCATCACCAGGTCCAGCAGATCGCGCGTGGCGAGCCCCTCCCAGCGATTGTCATAGTGCGACCACGTGGTGACGCAGTGGATGTCAGTGGTTTCCTGCGTCTGCTTCTGGGCACGGAACGTCGCCCAGTCCCAGGAGATGGGGTGTTCCACCTCGCCGGTCACGTCGAGCCGCCAGTGATCGAGCGAAATGCGCGGCTGCATGCCGAGGTCGAGCACTGGCCAGTCGCGCACCAAATGCTGTCCGGGGGGAAGCCGCTCCTCCTCCGGGCGAGTCATGCGGCCGGTGAGGAACTTGCCCTGCCGCGCCCAAGCCCGCTTGGCGCGGGTGAGCTTGCTGTCGGCGGGCGGCTCGGGCGCACGGCCGACGGGGGCGTGCGGGTCGCTTGTATCCGTCATGATCCGGGTCTCCTTCGCTGGAGGGAGCCCGGATCATAGCATTGTCAGGCGGCGGAGCCTTTCACTTCGGCATGCCGCCCGGGTGTCATCACGCGCTCAACCGCCCCTGATCGACGGGTGCCGCGTCCGGCGCCGGGTGGGGGTTGCCGACCATCGCCTGGCCGACCGCCGTGGGCCGGCGCTTGCGCTGGGCCATGTTCAGGCCCTCGACCAGGGCCGAGAACGCCATGGCGGCGTAGATGTAGCCCTTCGAGACGTGGGCGCCGAAGCCTTCGGCGATCAGCGTCGTGCCGATCAGCAGCAGGAAGCCGAGCGCCAGCATCACGATGGAAGGGTTGCGGTTGATGAAGTTCGCCAGCGGCCCGGCCGCGAACAGCATGGTCATGACCGCGAACACGACCGCGATCACCATGATCGGGATGTGCTCGGTCATGCCGACGGCGGTGATGATGCTGTCGACCGAGAAGACGAGATCGAGAATCAGGATCTGCACGATGGCAGCACCGAAGCTCAACTGAAGCGTCCCACCGAGCGAGGCCTCCTGCTCGTCATGCGGCGCCATGCTGTGATGGATTTCCTTGGTCGCCTTCCACACCAGGAAGAGACCACCGGCGATCAGGATAAGGTCGCGCCACGAGAAGGGATGACCGAACACGGAGAAGACCGGCTCCACCAGCGTCACGATGATGGCGATCGTGCTCAGCAGGCCGAGGCGCATGATCAGCGCCAGCCCGATGCCGATTCGACGGGCGCGCGGACGAATGTCCTCAGGCAGTTTGTTGGTCAGGATCGAGATGAACAGCAGGTTGTCGATGCCAAGAACGACTTCCATCGCAATCAGCGTAATCAGCGCCGCCCAGGCTGCCGGGCTGGCGGCAAGTTCCATCAAATAGTCCACCGGATCACTCCCCAGAAATCGCCAAGAGACGGGTCGGCGCAGCAACGCCTTCGCGGCGCGTTAACGCACGATGAGGCATTTTGGATCGTCGTGAAGGGGGTATCGAGTTCATATGAGACACAGTCCTGCCGGCGCGACGTCGGGAAGCGATCCGACATCACGCGAACGCCGGCGGCTCGCGTCAGAGGGGCCCGGATCAACGGGTGCGCAGAAACTAAGGCAGGCGCGTCGCAAAGCCACCCTTGTCGCACATGACAGATTGTCGCACCCTCACGACCCCGCCTCGCCTGTCCCGACGCCGCCGCCCTCTGAGCGCTGAACAATTCCGACAAGTGACTGTCGTGACGCGACAGCGGCTTTCTCGCGCGGAT
Source organism: Ancylobacter vacuolatus (assembly GCF_030813595.1). Lineage (GTDB taxonomy): Bacteria > Pseudomonadota > Alphaproteobacteria > Rhizobiales > Xanthobacteraceae > Ancylobacter > Ancylobacter vacuolatus. Next base: position 719,527 of record NZ_JAUSUH010000001.1, read on the forward strand.
TTACCGTGTCATCGTCACTTCATCGCCCCGAACTAGAGCGGACGCAGTTTCGCCCTCCGGGGGCAATGGGAGGTAATGATGACCCGCTTTTCTCGTCGTGACCTGATGAAGGCTGGCGCCTTCGCGATCGCCGCGCCGGCCGTGTTGCGCGCCCACGACGCGCTCGCCAGTTCCGGCTCGCTCAATGTCTATGCCTGGGGCGACTATTTCGACAAGAACACCCTGCTGGCCGATTTCACCAACGCCACCGGCGTGAAGGTGAACCTGTCGACCTACGGCTCCAACGAAGAGTGCGAGAACAAGCTGCGCGCCGCCGGCGGCAAGGGCTTCGACATCATCTTCCCGTCCGTCGATACCGGCCCGAACTACTACAAGGACAACCTCCTCCAGCCGATCGACGAGGCGAAGTTCCAGTCCGCCCTGATCATTCCCTCGATCTACCGCAACTCGCTCAAGCTCGGCGCCGCCTATCGCGGCAAGCGCTACCTCGTGCCGTTCGACTGGGGCACCGAGGGCATCACCTGGGATTCGACCAAGTTCCCGGGCAAGAAGTCTGGCGACATCTCCTATGGCGACATGTGGCTGGCCGACCATCCGAAGCAGACCGCAATCCGGCAGAAGTCGGTGTTCAACGGCGTGGCGCTCTATCTCGATGCCACCGGCGAGCTGAAGTCGGATCGCGGCATGGACCTCTACAAGTCCGAGGCCGATTCGCGCCGCGTCTTCGAGGGCGTGCTGAAGTACATCCTCGCCCATAAGGGCAATATCGGCGCCTACTGGAACAACGCCACCGAGGCGACCGCCGCCTTCACCGACGCCGGCTGCACCATCGGCCAGACCTGGGATACCACCGGCATCCTGCTCCACCGCAACACCGACAAGAAGTGGAGCTACGGGATGCCGAAGGAGGGCGGCCTGGCCTGGACCGACACGCTCGGCATCCCCGCCGGCGCCGAGAATGTCGAGCAGGCCTACGCCTTCGCCAACTTCATCTATCAGCCGGAAGTCGGGGCCCGCTTCGCCAACACCACCGGCTACAACAGCTGCGCCGCCGGCGCCCAGCAGTTCCTCTCCGAGGAAGCGCGGGCTGCCTTCGATGCGGCCTATCCGGCCGGCACCATCGACAACCTGTTCTGGTGGCCGATGCAGACCGACTTCTACGCCAAGCTGCGCGGCGAGTATGTCGAGAAGCTGACCAACAGCTGATCCCCCCATCTCTCCCTGTAAAACCCATCCCCGGGCGTGCCCCGGGGATGCTCGCCGCTCTCGTGGATGCTCCCGAGGACGTGGACGGCCGGACAGTCCCGGCCAGGACGGACCACCTCATGGCTGATGGAACTCCCATGCGCGGCAAGGACGTGCGTCTCGACCAGGTGTCGATCCGCTTTGGCGATTCCACCGCCGTGCAGCCGACCGACCTCGCCATCCATGCCGGCGAGTTCTTCTCCATCCTCGGGCCGTCAGGCTGCGGCAAGACCACGCTGCTGCGCACCATTTCCGGCTTTATCGAACCGACGGCCGGCCGGGTGCTGATCGGCGGCGAGGACATGGCTGGCAAGGGCCCCAATGAGCGGCCCACCGCGCTGATCTTCCAGAACCTCGCGCTTTTCCCGCTGATGAGCGTGGCCGAGAACGTCGCCTTCGGGCTGGAGGCACGCGGCATGCGCAAGGCCGAGCGGCTGAAGCGCGCGCAGGAACTGCTCGAACTCGTGGCGCTTAGTGGCTATGGCGACAAGAAGCCGGCGGACCTCTCCGGCGGCCAGCGTCAGCGCGTCGCCATCGCCCGGGCGCTGGCGGTGGAGCCGGCCGTGCTGCTGCTCGACGAGCCGCTCTCGGCGCTGGATCTCAAGCTGCGCCAGCACATGCGCTCGGAACTGCGTGCCATCCAGAAGCGGGTCGGCATCACCTTTATCTACATCACCCACGACCAGGGCGAGGCGCTCGCCATGTCCGACCGCGTGGCGGTGATGAGCCGCGGCAAGCTGGAGCAGGTCGCGGATGCCGACACGCTCTATGCCGAGCCGGCCACACCCTTCGTCGCCACCTTTGTCGGCGAGCAGAACGTGCTGCGCGGCACCGTGGCGGGCCTCGCCGATACCGTCGCCATGGTCGACACGCCGATCGGGCGGATCGAGGGAAGGGTCAAGGGCCCGATCCGGCTGGGCGAGGAAGCTCTTCTCATGGTCCGCCCCGAGCGTATCGGGCTTGGTTCCGGCGGCACAAACACGGTCGCCGCCCGCCTCGCCGCGCGCAACCTCGAAGGTCCTTCGGTGCATCTGCACTGCGCCGCAGCGGGGCAGACGCTCATCGTCACCGTGCCGAACGGCCCCTCGGTCCGCGATCTGCCCGAGGAACTGACGCTGTCCTTCGGGATTGACGACGCGCTGGTCTACCCGGTGGGAGCGCTGGCCCATGGGTAGCCTCGCCCGCGCCTATGGCCGCCCCCTCGCCTCGGTGATCGCCGGCATCGCGGTGGCGTGGGTCCTGGTGCTGATCCTGGTGCCCCTTGGGGCGATGGTAGAACAGTCGCTCTGGTGGCGTGAATCGAAGGGCGATATCTCCCTCACCATCGACCGCCTCTATAACGACATCTCGCTGATCGAGCTCGACCGCGAGGCCGAAACCGACCCGGCGAAGAAAGCGGCGTTCGACCAGAGCCTCGCCGACAAGCAGGCGGAGATCGCCACGCTGGAGGCGCAGGAGACAAACCCGCCGAAGACCTACGGCCTCGCCAATTTCACCCGCATGAGCGGGCTGCACTTCTACATCTTCGTCCGCACCATCTTCTACGCGCTGTTGGTGACGGCGCTGGCGCTCGTCGTCTGCTACCCCGTCGCCTATGTGGTGGCGCTCGCCAGCGGGCCACGCAAGGCGGTCATTCTCATGGTTGCGCTGATCGTGCCCTATGCGATCAACGAGCTGCTGCGGGTTTATGCCTGGCTGATGATTCTGGACTATCGCGGCGTCATCAACGGCGTGCTGCAATGGATGGGGTTCATCGATCTCGACGCGCGCGAGTGGATCCCCTTCCTGGAGAACCCGTCCGCTGTGTTCCTGGCGATGATCTACACCTATGTGCTGTTCATGGTGTTCCCGATGGTGAACACGCTGGAGACGCTGGACCGCAACCAGATCGAAGCGGCGCGGGACCTCGGCGCCTCCACTTTCCGCATCCATCGCCGTGTCATCATCCCGCACGCCAAGCCGGGCATCGCGGTGGGCTGCATCATGACCTTCATGCTCTCCGCCGGCTCCTATTCCGTACCGGCGATCATGACGCGCGGACAGGGCGGCGACTGGTTCAGCCAGCTCGTGTACCGACAGTTCTATGAGAGCAACAACTGGAACATGGGCTCGGCCTATGCCGTCTCGCTCCTCGTGGTTTGCACCGCTTTCATCCTCCTGATGATGCGCCTGTTCGGCGTCGGGCTGAGGGACATCGCGAAATGAGCACGGCCACGGAGAGCGCCGGCGCGCGGCTGGTGCTGAACATCTATATCGGCCTGTTCGTTCTCTACCTCTTCCTGCCCTTGGCGGTGATGTCGGCGGCGGCGTTCAACTCCTTCGACTACCCTTCGGTCACGCAGTGGCACGGCTTCACCCTGAAATGGTTCGTCGCCCTGGCCCATGACCAGCGCCTGCTGCAGGGACTGGTCAACTCGGTTCTGGTGGCGCTGGGGGTGATCGCCGTCTCGATTCCCGCCGGCCTGTCGGGCGCGCTGATACTCACCCGCCTCGGCGAGCGATCCGGTACGATGCTCTATTCCGTGCTAGTCTCGCCGGTTCTGACCCCGGGCATCATTCTTGGGATTTCCAGCCTGATCTTCTGGCGCGAATTCGGCATGCCGGGCGGGCTGTTCGTCGCCGTCATGGCGCAGTCAAGCTTCATCGCCTCCTACGCCATGCTGCTCTTCCTCGCGCGGCTACAGCGTCAGGACCGCACGCTGGAGGAAGCGGCGCTCGATCTCGGCGCCAGCCATCTGCTGGTGTTCCGGCGCATCACCCTGCCCTTTCTGGCGCCGACCTGCTTTACCGCCGCCGTCGTCGCATTCCTGCAATCGTTCGAGAATTACAACACCACGGTGTTCGCCATCGGAGGCGAGTGGACGCTTGTCACCGAGATCGCCTCGCGGCTGCGCTTCGGGCTCTCGCCGGTGATCAACGTCGTGGGGGTAATCTTCGTGGCGCTGACCCTCGTCGCCGCCATAACCTATGTCGTGCTGAAGAAGAAGCCGAAGACATAAGGCCGCGATAGCTTCGACGCACCTCGAATTACTGGCTACACGCCGGGACCCGATAATTCGGTGCCTCCGATGTCGCGCACGCTCCGAACAACAACCTTTGGGGTTAGTTCATGCGCGCCGGCACCCTTGCTGCTTCCTGCCTTCTTCTCTGCCTTCTGCCGCTGACGCCGGCCCTTGCCGGCAGCACCACCCTTTCCGGCAATGTGACGACCGAGCGCGTGCCGGACGATTTCAGCGATACCAAAGGTACCGACTGGGGCCTCGGCATCGCCCACACCTTCGACAACCATTTCATCCTTGCCGCGAATGGGAAGTATTACGACACGGCGCGAACCACCGATTACAAGGTCAATGTCGACGCATCGGTCGGCTACACGCACAATTTCGGCGCCTTCGCCCTGACAGGAATGGCCGGCATCGGTCAGCACTTCATCGAGTCGGACGATCCCAGCAATTTCCCTTACTACTTCTTCAGCGTCGCGGCCGACATACCGATCACCAAGCAGTTCACCTGGACCGCGTTCAAGCTGCGCTACCGCAACGCCTTCGACACCACAAACGACTACAACACGCCCGAAATCGCCACCGGGATCAGCTATTGGGCCACCGACCATACCGCCATCACGCTTTTCATCGAGCGCGACTGGACCGATGGCGAGCCGGCCTATAACGGCATCGAGCTTGGCTTCAAGCACAAGTTCTGAGCCGGCTAGCCTCACCCGAACGTGATGCGCGCGGTCGTGACCCCGGCACGCGGCATCACTAGCGTGCGGCGACGGACCCGAAGGGTCGCCCCCTCTCATGACGGAGCCTGCGATGACGATCATGTCCCGCCGCCATGCGCTTGTCGGTGCCGCCAGCCTGGCGGCGCTTCCTGCAGCATTGCCGCTGTTCGCCGCCGGTGCCTCCCCGGCCGCCGCCCAGGCGGGCGCGGGCCAGCAGGTACCGGGTCTCTACCGCTATCTCGTCGGCAGCGCCGAACTGACGGCGGTCAATGACGGCATGCGGACCTTTCCGCTCCCCGACGGTTTCGTGCGCAACGCCTCGCGCGACGAGATCAATGCAGCGCTCGAACTCGCCTTCCTGCCGAAGGACACGATGTCGATCCCGTTCAACCCGCTGCTGATCAATAATGGCGGCAAGCTGACGCTGATCGATACGGGCAACGGCCCGCAATCCGGCAATGCGCCGGTCGGGCGGCTGCAGGCCAATCTGGCCTGGGCGGGCGTCAAGCCGGGGGATATCGAGACGGTGGTCATCTCGCATTTCCATGGCGACCACATTAACGGCCTGCGCGCCGCCGATGGCGGGCTGGCCTTCCCCAATGCCGAGATTCTGGTTCCCGAGGCCGAATGGGCCTTCTGGATGGACGAAGGTGAGATGAGCCGGGCGCCGGAAGGCCAGAAGGCCGCCTTCCAGAATGTGAGGCGGGTGTTCAAGGATATCGACAGCAAGGTGAACCGCTATGGCTGGGACAAGGAGATCGCCCCGGGCCTGACAGCCGTTGACGCCTCCGGCCACACGCCCGGCCACACGGCTTTCATCTTTGCCTCCGGCAATGACCGGCTGTTCATCCAGTCCGACACCACCAACACGCCCATCCTCTTTGCTCCGAATCCGGACTGGCAGGTGCAGTACGACATGGACGGCGCGAAAGCGGCGCAGACGCGGCGGCGCATCTACGACATGGTCGCGGCCGAGCGGCTCCAGCTCACGGGCTATCACTACCCCTTCCCGGCAACCGGCTTCATCCGCAAGCAGGGTGACGGCTATGCGGTGGTGCCGGCCCTCTGGCGACCGGTGCTCTGACGAGCCATCGCCGCGCCCGTCGATGCGGCGGGGTCGGCCGTTTGGCATGCGGCTTGGCAAAACCGGCGGCGCGGGGCTATGTCTCGCGCAACCATCTCAATAAGCCGAGGCCCCGCCCATGTCCGAACCTCTTCCCGACCGCCTGTCGAGCGACCCGAGCAGCCCGTTTCACAATGCGGAGCTTCTGGAGCGCGGCATCGGCATCCGCTTCAAGGGCGCGGAGAAAACCAATGTCGAGGAGTATTGCGTCAGCGAGGGCTGGATCCGTGTCTCGGTCGGCAAGGCGAAGGACCGCGCCGGCAACCCGATGACGGTGAAGCTGGTCGGGCCGGTGGAACCCTATCTGCGCGACGCCGAAGACTGAGCCGCGCGCGGCTCGACGGCGCCCGGTCCGGCGGGATAGACCACGACCGTGCCATCGTCGTAACGGGCCTTGCCACTTCACCCCGCACCGGGTTGTCCGCATGAACGAAGTCGCCCGCCCCTCCGCTCCAGGCAGCGCCGAGACCGAACCGGCAGCGGCCTTTAGCCGAATCGCCTTCGTTGCCAGCGAAGCACCGGACGCCCTGCAAGCCCAGGCGCGCCTGCTCGCACGCTATGGCACGGTCGCTCTGGAGGACGCCGATGTCATCGTCGCCCTCGGCGGCGATGGCTTCATGCTGCAGACGCTGCACCGCTGCCGCGACAGCGGAACACCGATCTACGGCATGAATCGCGGGTCGGTCGGCTTTCTGATGAACAGTTTTCGCGAGGAGGACCTCCCCGCGCGCCTCGCCGCGTCGCAGCGTGTGGTGATTCATCCGCTGATGATGGAAGCGACCGATATCAAGGGGCGCCAGCACCGCGCCTGGGCGATCAACGAGGTTTCCCTCATCCGCCAGTCCTACCAGGCTGCCAAGCTGCGCATCGCCATCGACGGCAAGGTGCGGATGGAAGAGCTGATCTGCGACGGGGTGCTGGTGGCGACCCCGGCCGGTTCGACGGCCTACAACCTCTCCGCCCAGGGGCCGATCCTGCCGATCGGCACGCCGCTGCTGGCCGTCACGCCGATCTCTGCCTTCCGGCCGCGCCGCTGGCGCGGAGCGCTGGTGCCCGACCGCGCCCGCGTCGACATCGCCGTGATGGAGTTTGAGAAGCGCCCGGTGAATGCCACGGCCGATCATTTCGAGGTGCGCGATGTGGTGGCGGTCCGTGCCCGGCTCGATCCAAACTCGTCAATGACCATGCTGGTCGACCGGGATCACTCGATCGAGGAACGCATTCTGGCCGAACAGTTCGGCTGAAGAGGCGCTCACGCCGCGAGTGTTAGCCGTTCGGACCGCTCGCGCGCCTCGCCCTGCCAGCGGTGCAGCATGCCGACGATGCGGTTGCCCTGCGCGCTCTCACCCGCTTCTTCATACGCTGCAAGCACGTCATCCAGAATGCGCAGGCGAAGCCCCGGCTCCGCGTCGAACTCGTCCAGATAGGTTTCCGACTGGACGACACCGAGGGCGGTGCGGAAGGCAATGAAGGCCCCGGGCGGCAAGGCCAGGCGGTGATAGAGAACGCGGAACGCCTCCCCCGAACGGTCGGCGGCGAGCGCCGCGACGTGATCGACGGAAATTCCCGAGAGCACCGAGACCGCTTCGAGGAAAAGCCGCATCTGCCCTGACAGCAGCGAGCGCAGCACCAGCGCCGAGGTGAGCTCACCCCTCGCCTGCAGGCCCTGAACCAGAGCGCGGGTCTGGGTGAATTGCGAGGGCGACGCCTGTGTCACCGTCGCCTGGTCGCAGGCCTCGCGCGCCAGTCGCGCCGCTTCGGCTGGCGACAGCCATTGACGCTCCTCGACAAAGGCCGAGAGCGCCCCGGCCACAATGCGGATCAGCGCCTGATGCGCCGCCGCCGGAAGATCGGGCCGGCTCAGCAGCGCCTCGCGCAGTTCGGGCACGCCGCCGAAACGCGCCACGATTTGCCCCAGCGCAAAGCCGGGCACGTCGGCCGTCGGATTTCTCACCAACGCCAGCAAGGCGCCGACATCCGCCACTTCCGCCAGCAGGGCGGCGAGCGGCGCCGAAAGCCCTTCCCGCCGGGCAATGGCCTCCTGCTTGCCGGCATCGCCGCCGGCGCACAAGGCAATGAGTTCGCGCACATTGAGCACGGCCGAGTGCTCTAGCACCAGCGCACCCGCCGGCCCCGGAAGACGCGCCAGCTGCAGGACGACATCGGCGGGCACCAGCGGGTGGCGGCAGAGCACCGAGGCCAGCTGGAACTGCACGAGCGGCGAAGGGTCGGCCACCAGCCCCGGCAGGGCCTCGTCTATTTCCGCCCGCTCGGCGGCGCCCAGCTCCGGCCGCACATAAGCCCGGGCGAGAGCGGCGACGGCCTTGGCCCGCGCATCCTCCGGAGCGGTCCGCGCCCATTCCAGAAACTGCCGCACGATCATTGCGCACTCCCGGCCCGGTTCAACACGTAGGCGATGATGCGCGCCGGCCGCTTAAGAAACCGTTGACCATATGAGGCACAAAGAAGGCCGGCGGTCAGTCGCCGCTGCCATCCTGCGTATCCAGCGCGTCCGGCGTCACCTGCTCGCCGACGCGCACCTCGACCGAGCCGTTCTTGCCGGACTCGACATTGAAGACCTTGGAATAGGTCTTGCCCTCGAAGCGCGCGACCGCCGTGTACTCACCTTCCGCCAGCACGAAGGTCGGCTCGGCATTGATCGATTCCTTCACGCTGTCGCCGCCCGGCGTGCCGATCGACCACTGCGTCTCGGGCAGCGGGTCGCCGCCCGCCACCTTCACCAGCCGCAGCGTGACCTCGCCGGCGCGATGATGCAGCGTCGCGTCCGTCACTTTGCCCGGCGCCACGGCGAGGTCGGCCTGGATCACGGCGTTGCCGTCGCCATAGGTGGAGACGACGTAGTAATCGCCGGCTGGCAGAATGATGAGGTCGCCCGGAATGGCGCCGCGATAATAGGGCCGGCTCGACGCCCTTCCCTGTAGAAAGCTGCCCTCGAAGAGGTCATAGGTCACCTTCTCTGCCGGAAGCGGCTTGTCGGCGACATCGCTGTGCAGCGTGACGGCGCCGGCCGGAACGACCAACTGCTCGCGCCGCGATTCCTCTCCAACCACGATCCGTCGCGCCACGCTGGCGAGGCCGTAGGCCACATGCACCACATAGCCACCGGGGGAGAGGAAGAACACCGGCGCGGGATCGGCCGCCTCCGCCACCAGCGGATAGGCGCCGGACGCTTCCGGCCGGTCGGCAAAGACGCGCCAGATGAGACCGCGCGGGATCAGCCCCTCCTTCTCGCCGAAACGGGCACTCATCCCGATCGCCACCTTTCCGGCCGGCGGCTGCGGCAGGATGGTGTGCGGGTCGCCGCCCTCCGCCCGCCCGGTCGCGGGAATGCGGGCGGCCGGCCCGGCGCTGCCGGAGGGCGCAGCAGCCGGCGGCGCGCCGACGAAGGGCAGCGCGCGCGAAGGCTGGATCTGCGACGGATTGAACGGCGAGAGCGTCGGGGTCGGCGACTGGAAGGGCGAGAGCTGGGCCACGCGCAATGGCGGCGCTGATCCCGCCTCCTGCGCCAAGGCCCCTGCCGGAAAAGCCAGTGTCAGCAGGAGCATGATCGCCGCACGCCGCTGCGCCGCCTTCGCTTCGGCACGGCCACGCGCAAAGGCCTGCCGAACACCGAGCATGAGCGGGCGAAGAAAAGAGTGAAGAAGCTGAGACATCACTGCCGTTGGTGCCTTCAAACAGCGGCAAATTCAAGTCACCTCTCGGCGCCGCCCAATACCCCACGCGCGGCGATCTCTGGCGGTGGCAAGGGCCCGCCTCGCGAAAGGGCCTCCTCTCGGCCATTGACGGCACCCACGCATCCTCCATCGAGCCGAACGTCCGGCACATCGCCATGGCGGAGGTCTCGCCTGTACCGAGAGCGCCCCCCCACGGCCGCATCTGCGCTCCCATCGCCGGTGCTCCCGCCGCGCGTGAGCGCTGCCCGAGTGTTCACAGCCCAGCCGATGAACCCGACTCTCGGTGCACGCCGTCAGTCGCCTTCCGACACCGGCTCGCGGAGATCCGCGCCTGCCATCACGGCACGCGGCTCGACCGGGCATGCCCCAAGGGTGGGGACGAGAGCTGCATCCCGCCCAACTTGCGCGAAGGGGCCGATGCTGCTCCCTTGCTTCATCTCGCCCGAGGACCGACGCCATGCGGATGGATCACCCCCTGCAATCGCGCCCATCCACATCCTGTCGCAACCGCCCCACCCGATGGCGCGGCTGAACCGACTCCTTGGACCCCACCTATCGGCAGCCCCGACGCCTGGGGCCGGCTCGCCCTTCGCCCCGTGCCCACCACTGGAAACACGCCATGACACTTGCCGACTCTGCCCTTGAACTCCTGCGGACTCGCAAGAGCCCGAAGGTCTTTGATCTCACCTCCCCCGGGCCGGATGAGGCAGAGATCGACTCGATGCTGGCGATCGCCTCACGTGTGCCCGATCACGGCAAGCTCGCCCCCTGGCGCTTCATCGTCTTCCAGGGCGAGGCACGCGGCCGGGCGGGCGATGCCATCGCCGCCGTCTTTCTTACCGACAATCCCCAGGCCGAGCCTGAGCGCGTCGCCCTCGAACAGGGACGCCTCACCCGCGCCCCGCTGGTGATTGCCGTCGTCTCGAAGGCGGCCCCCCACGTCAAGATTCCGGAATGGGAGCAGACGCTCTCCGGTGCCGCGGCCTGCACTCTGCTGCTGCTCGCCGCCCACGCCCAAGGCTACGCCGCAACCTGGCTCACCGAATGGTACGCTTATGATGCGCGTGTGCGCGCGGCGCTGGGCCTTTCCGAAAGCGAGCGGATCATCGGATTTGTCCATATCGGCACGTTAGTCCGGCCGCAGGAAGACCGGCCGCGGCCAGCCCTCGCCGATCTCATCACCCGGTACTGAGCCATGTTCTACGAATCCGCCCGCAACAATCACGGCCTGCCGCACAATCCGCTCAAGGCGATCATCGCGCCGCGCCCGATCGGGTGGATTTCCACCCTGTCCCCGGAGGGCGTAGCCAACCTTGCCCCCTACTCCTTCTTCAACATGGTCAGCGAAAGCCCCGATATCGTAATGTTCTCGAGCGTCGGGATGAAGGACACGGTGCGCAACGTGATGGCGACCGGTGAGTTCGTCTGCAACCTGGCGACTCGCGAGCTTATGGCGGCGGTCAACCTCACCTCCAAGGCCATCCCCCCCGGCGAAAGCGAGTTCGATCTCGCCGAACTGGAGCGCTCACCCTCCCGGCTGGTGAAGCCGCCCCGCGTCGCCGCCTCCCCCTGTGCGCTCGAGTGTGTCTGGATAGACACAATCGACATCGCCGACCGCCAGGGCAAAACCCACGGCCGACACGTCACATTCGGCGAGATCATCGGCGTCCACATTGATGAACGCTTCATCGAGGACGGCCTGGTTCGCACGGATCGGTTGCAGTCGCTCGCCCGCGACGGCTATTTCGACTATTCTTGGGTTGATACGCTGAGCCCGCTTCCACGCCCCCGCTGATGCCTCGGATCGCTGCGCCGTCCCCGCGTGCGGCCGGGACGGCGCGACACCAGCGCGCTAGCAGGCGACAGCCTGCAGGTAACCTGTCTCGGCATAGTCAAGCATGAGCCGGTCCCGCGTCATCAAGCGATAGCCTTGGTCGCGCGCCGTCGCGATCAATACCCGGTCCACCGGATCGAGCGGCGGCACACCGGGCAGGAAGGAGGAGGCGATTAACGTCTCCGGCGTCATCGCCGCGATGCTCATGCCCGGCAGGCCAGCCAGCGCCGCGAACCATTTGGCCGGTTCCATGGCGAGACGCACCCGCCCCTGCTCGACGAGCCTTCCGATCTCCCAAGCCGACATAGGTGAGATGGAAATGGGCGCCCCGCGGAGCCGCGCCTCGATCAGCGTGCCCCGTGCCTCATCGGAAATCGGTGCGCCCTGGGCCACCCACAGCGCCGCGCATGTATCGAGGAGAAGCGGCATACCCATGTCAGTTTCCCCTCGTCCATTCACCGCCCGTTTGCGGACTAAATTCCTCACCTGAATCTGGCTCATCGCCAGTGTGGCGTGAATGCCACACCCCTTGCGGCGGCGCCGCCTCCCGCCGCGAGGCCTCCAACTCACCTCCGTCATAGAGGTAGATCGGGGCCGCGCTGGGCAGGGTGAGGTCGGTGCCAGGCTCGATATGCACCGTGCCTTTCAGACCTCCAAATAGACCCGCCAGCGGCGAACCTGTCGAGGCTGGGGCCACCCGAGTCGCGCCGCCGGACGAGGCATTCGGAAGATGCCGACTGAACACCAGCTTGCGCGCCGTCATGTCAACTTCCTCCGAACGGAAGCCCGCCGCGAGCCATGCTTTGGTCATGACACTGTTGGTTGGATTGTTGCTCCACCAAGCGCGGTGATTGAAGGCAGACTGTGGAAGCTTCGCTCCAACAATCCGCTCTATGTCCTCAAACGACATAGAAATTCGTGGCTGCGTTCGACTCGAAAGAAAAGTCGTTAAGGCGCTGTATTTCGACATAGAAAGCCCCCCGATTTGATCGGCAGAACAGAGCATACCTATGTCAGTGTAAATTTTCAGTGCCTATAAGGAGGCGCGCCACCGCAATTTGGCGGTTCGAATCCCGCAGCATCCCGCCTGCACACCGACCACGCAGCGCCAGGGTCGGACGTCGAAAAGCCCGACGCAGTTGAAGTGGCGGTGATAAGCACAGAGTTGTTAACCTATCTGTACCCCTCTTTGGGCGAGCCAGACGAACCTCTTATTTCACGTTAGATTTTTTATCCATTGCATTATAATATAATGTTTTTGATGATAAAAACATACAGCCGCTCCGGTAGTTCGCGGCAAATGTGAGCAATCTGTACAAGGGCTTCACCACATACAGTGACGATTTTGATAGCGTCACTGAAAGTGAATATGAGCCACCGCGCCCAGTCCACCGAAGGCACAACCCTGACCGCGACCGGATAGCCGGGGAACGCCCGGGCCACTGTGCCGACAAGGCCCACCAGCTGCCCAGAAAACGCCAAAAAAAACCACCCTTGGCGGGCACCGGTTCATTATCCCGCCGCGAGACCCGCCCGGGAGAGGAAGAGCCAGGGCCCTCCACCTACGCACCACAGCGGCGAACAACCCTCTATTCCAGAATTTGTACTGAGTGTTGGTTTAAATGCCTTACGCCGGCCTCTTTATTGATCTTATTGATTAAAACGTTTCGTTATCCGCTTAATAAACCATCATTTTTTAGCTTATGAGGAGATCCAACCTACACCTTCCTAGCTGCTCCCGAAGGCCCCTTTTCGCGGACTGTGACGCCGGACCTAAAGTTACTGCAAACTACTGATTTCGGCGCGAGGGTCGCAGGAGGAAGCGATATTCATAGAAGCGACGCCGATATTCACAACAGATGCAGTGAGCCGAGCGAATCGCCTCCGCCAGAATCGCACCCCTCTTGGCGTATCCACTAGGATCGCGGCAAGGACTTGTTTACCAAGATTGCATTAAGATTCTGCGAACACCGCCCAAGGGGTTGATTCATGCTCACACTTCATCGTCGCGCGATTCTGGGGCTCTGTATGGCTGGCGCGGCGACGGCTCTGGGTGGATGCAAACGCACCACCTCCACCACTAAGCCGCAGCTCTCAATGAGCGCCGCGCCCGCCTACGCGGCCGAGGGCATCTACGGCCCCGTAGCGGATAGATTTCCTATCGCGGGCGTCGACGTTTCTCAGATTGACCCGATCTATCTCCGGCGAGAGGTGGCCTATGCGTCCAGCTATCCGGCCGGCACCGTGGTCATCGATCCGAGCGCCCACTTCCTCTATCTCGTCCAGCCTGGCGGGACGGCGATCCGGTATGGCGTTGGTGTCGGCAAAGAGGGTTTCGGCTGGTCCGGGGATGCCACAATCAATTCCAAGCAGGAGTGGCCGGACTGGTACCCGCCGAAGGAGATGATCCAGCGCCGCCCCGACATTCAGGCCCAGTTGACCCGCTTGCAGAGCGGCGAGGGTGTTCCAGGCGGGCTGTCGAACCCCCTTGGAGCCCGGGCCATGTATCTCTGGCAGAACGGCCGGGACACGCTTTACCGGATTCACGGCACGCTGGAGCCCGATACGATTGGAACCAATGTGTCCTCGGGCTGCATTCGGATGATCAACCAGGACGCCATCGACCTTTACGGACGGGTGGGGGTGGGCGCCAAGGTGGTCGTCCTCGGCGCCAAGGCCGGCGCATGACCGCTCTAGCGACCCCATCGGGCGCACAACTCCTGCGTGAGACAAGAATCTGCCTTGGGCACTGACACCCCCTCGGTCTTTGTTGTATTTTAGAGACACTTCAAACGCGACACGGGAATGGGTGGCTTGCGATGAGTGGCAGAATTATCACTGTTGCACAGCAGAAGGGCGGGTCCGGAAAGACGACATTGGCCGCACATCTTGCTGTTGCCCTTTCGCTACAGCCCATCCTGGGCGCCAAAGCCCGGGTGGCTCTGTTGGACTGTGATCCGCAGGGAAGCCTCGGTGAATGGTTTGAGGCGCGGGAGGTCACGCTGGGGGATGACGCGACCGAATTGTCCTTCCGGACCGCCTCGGGATGGGGAGCGCGCCGTGAAGCACGGAGCCTGGCTCGCGACTACAATTTCGTCGTGATCGACACCCCGCCGAAATCGGATGTGGAATCGCGCCCCGCCATCGAGGTGGCGGATCTCGTCGCCGTTCCCGTGCAGCCAACCCCGATCGACCTCTGGGCCACACGGCCGACGCTGGAGATGATCAGCAAAGAGGGCACTTCGTGTCTGTTGGTCATCAACCGGGCGCAGTCGCGCTCCGCCCTCACCCAGGAAATGGCAACCGCGATCGAAGCGCTCGGCCACCCCGCCGCGCGCACCCGGCTCGGCAATCGCGTGGGCTTCGCCGCCAGCATGGGCAGGGGGCTCACGCTGCTTGAAACCGATCCCGGCTCCAAGGGCGCCGCCGAGATCGAGGCGCTTGCCGCCGAACTGCGTGAGCTTCTCGCCAGATAAGGCGTCGTCGATCCCTCTCAGCTGCTGCTGTCGCCGGTGCCCCCTCGTGACGTCTGGCGCCGGTTCAACCCGCCAGCGCGCTTCGGCAGGCGGCGGAGCAAGCGATGGTGCTCGGGGGAAGCAGCGCAGAATCTATGGCGACTGAGCCTTGGCGCGCCGCGCCGCGCCGCGCCAAGGCCCATCGGCGCAAGAAATTGGATTGAGGGCGCATCGCGTCGGCACAAAGGGCGCGCAGAGGGCTCTGCGGCAAGGCAGAGCGCCCCGTTTCCCCCCATTCCGCCGCGGCGCGGATTTGGGAAGCACTCTCGTCCGGTGGCGGGGAACTTTGCTTCCCCTGGGCCGTAGAGCGGTGGGGCCGCGCGTGGGCGTGTCGTGGAAGGGGATGACCTCGGGCGCGCAGGACCAGCGACGGAAGGTACCCAGCCCCGGCGTCGCGTCGGCAAGCCCTTGCCGTTTGTCAGATTTTTTCCCTCCAGGCGCACGTAACTTTGCATTCTTCTGCCTGCAAGGTTGACGCTTCCCGGTTTCGCACGGCAATCAGGAACAGGCTCTCCTATGGAAAGCTGCTGTTCATTGTCGCTGCATTAGTTTCGCGGCTCGGCGGGCGCTGCAACGGGCAGGTGGCAGTCGGGCCCTTGATGCGGGAGGATACGGGTTGGCGGGTGGAAGGCGGAAAGGGCACCTTTGTTTTGCGCTCGCTTTTTGCGTGGCGCTGCTCCTGCCTGTCCTCACTGTGCCGGCCTCCGCCCAGCTCTTCGGCGGCACAAATGACGCGACAGCCGAGGAGGGGGAGAATGCCGGGTTCTTTGGCCCCCTGATCAACCTGTTCAGCCCGAGGCCCATGTCTGCCGGTCCGCCCGCCCCGGACGCCACGCCCTACGCCTTGACCCTCGACGTCACCGGTGGCGACAGCGCGCTGACCGACCGGATCGAGGCCGCGTCCAATCTCGAGCGATTGAGCGAACGTCCCCCCGCTGGCGCCGCAGGCCTGGTGCGCCGCGCGCTGGCGGATCAGCGCGACATCAACGCCGCGCTCTACGCCGCCGGTTATTATGGCGGCATCATCCGCATCCGCCTCGCGGGAAGCCCGCCTGATGCCCCCGATGTGTTCCAGCGTGTGGAAGCCGCGCGCGCTCAGGGGCCCGTGCCGGTCCGGGTTTCGGTGGAAGCCGGCCCGCAGTTCCAGTTCGGACGCATCGAGCTGCTGGATGCCAGAACGCGCCGCCCCCTGGCCGATGCCCCGACCCTGGCGCGGCTGCGGCTGGTGCCCGGAGAGCCGGCGCTCGCGACCTCCATCGTCCGCGCCGAGGGCCTGATCGTCGACCACTGGCGTCGAATGGCCCATCCCTTCGCCCGAATCGAGAACAAGGAAATCGTGGCCGACCATGTGTCGCACACGGTGGACGTCACTTTCTTCGTCTCGCCGGGGCCCGTCGCCACCTTCGGGCGCTTCACTGTGGTCGGTGCCGACTTTCTCACTCCCGGCTTCATTGAGGAGCGCATCGAGATCGCGCCGGGCACGCCGTACTCGCCAGAGCTTCTGGACCGGCTGCGCCGACGCCTGCTGGAGTATGAGGCCATTGCCAGCGTGCGCGTGCGCGAGGCCGACCAGCTGGAGGCCGATGGCAGCCTGCCGGTCACGATCGAGGTGTCGCCGCGCAAGCCGCGCTATGTCGGCTTCAGTGCCACCTATTCGTCGACCGACGGGTCGGCCCTCAATGCCTATTGGGGCCATCGCAACCTGTTCGGCGGCGGAGAGACGCTGCGGCTCGATGCCCAGGTCTCCTGGTTCGGCGAGAAGTCGGAGGCCGTGCCCACTGCCGACCCGTTCGGCTACAAGCTCGCCGCCGCCTTCGTGAAGCCCGGCATTTATACCGCGCAGGATGACCTTGTCGCCAATGCAGCGGTGCTGCGGGAGGTGACGAACGCCTATGTGCGCGAGGCGGTGACGCTGCTGGTCGGTATTCGGCACCGCTACAGCGACGACCTGACCCTTCAGGTGAGCATCGATCTCGAACAGTCCCAGGTGGAGGACAGCACCAGCACAAGGGATTACGGCATTGTCGGTGTCCCGTTCGAACTGACCTATGACAACACCGACAGCAAGCTCGATCCCTCGCGCGGCTGGCGTGCGACGGCCACGGTCGAACCCTTCGCCTATCTCGGGGATGCCGGCGCCGGCCCCACCCTGTTCAAGGGGTCTGTCTCCACCTACCACGCCTTCGATGAGCGCAACCGCTTCATCCTGGCCGGCCGCATGTCGGCTGGCAGCATCATCGGCGCCGGCCTCTACGACGTACCGCCGCAGCGGCGCTTCTATGTCGGCGGTGGCGGCTCGCTGCGTGGCTACGAGTACCAGTCGGCCAGCCCTCGCAACGAGGAAGGCATCATCATCGGCGGGCGCAGCTTCTTCGAAGCCTCGCTGGAAGCGCGGCTGCGCGTTACCGATACGATCGGCATCGTTCCGTTCTTCGACATGGGCTCGGCCTTCGCCTCCGAATGGCCGGACTTCGACGGTATGAAATATTCGGCGGGCGTGGGCCTGCGTTACTATACGGCGATTGGCCCGCTGCGGGTGGATTTCGCCTTCCCGCTCAATCCGGGGCCGGATGATGGTGATTTCGGCGTCTATGTCAGTCTGGGGCAGGCCTTCTGATGGCACGCGCGCTCAAAATACTCGCCATGGCGCTGCTTTCGCTGCTGGTGCTGTTGATTGCGGCCTTCGGCGCACTGCAGACCCCGCCGGGCAAGGCGCTGCTCGCTAGCTTCGCCTCGTCGCTGGCCTCCTCGCCCGGGCTCACCGTCGCCATTCGCGGGCTGGGCGGTTTCGTCCCATTCAACATGAGCGTCGAGAGCATCGCGCTCTCCGACGCTGAAGGTCCGTTCGCCCGCATTGACGATGCGCGGCTCGACTGGCGGCCCTTGGCGCTGCTCTCCGGGCGGGTGGATGTGACGACACTCACTGCCGCCCGCGTCAGTGTCGATCGCCGGCCGGCCCTCCCCCCCACGCCGCCCTCCACGGAAGGCGGGACGTCGTTCGCCCTCCCCGTGCGGCTCGAAACGCTCGCCATCCCGGATATCGTCCTCGCCGAGCCGGTGCTCGGCCATGCGGCGCGCCTGTCGCTGAACGGTTCGGCCAATCTCGCCACGCTGGCGCAGGGCGTGTCGGTGAGCTTCGCGGTTGAACGGCTCGACACGCCCGGCTCACTGACGGGCTCGCTCGGCTATGCCCCAGAAACCGGCCGCCTCGACCTCGATATCGCCGCGCGCGAGCCGGCCGGCGGGCTGATGGCGCGCGCGGCCGGCTTTGACGGGCTGCCGGAAATTTCCGCCTCGCTGAAGGGCGCCGGCCTGCTCGAAGCGTGGGACGGACATCTGCGCGTCAATGTGGGCGAACGGGCAGAGGCCAGTGGCGCGGCCGGCATTCGCGCCGTGGCCAACGGGCACAAGGTGAACTTTGCGATAGATGCCGATATCGCCCAAATTTTGCCGGCAAATATTTCGCCGCTTTTTGAGGGGCGAAGCGAGTTAGCCGGCTCAGCAACGGTCGATTCGGCCCGTACGCTCGTCATCGACACGCTCACCGCCCGCGCTGCCGGTTTCCGCGCCACGATGAGCGGCACGCTGGACGCGGCGGAAATCGCCGACATCACCTTCGACGCCACACTGGGCGAGGCCGCACGCTTCACCACCCTCGCTCCTGGGGTCGGCTGGCAGAGCCTTGGCCTCGCCGGAACGTTGAAGGGAGCGCTGCGCGCGCCGGCTATCGAAGCGCGGGTCACCGCGAGTCAACTTACCGGCCTAGATTACCGCGCCGGCAGCCTCGCCGCCACGCTGCGGACCCTCCCCGCTGTGCCCGGCCTCCTCGCTTTTTCAATCGAGGGCACGGCCGATGGCCTGACGGCGGCGGACCCGCAGGTGGCGGCAGCCTTGGGCACGCAGGGGCGGTTCTCGGCGGCAGGGACCCTGCCCACAGGCGGAGACGCCGTGTTGGAAGCGGCGTCGGTCGAATTGTCCGCGATCACGGCGCGTTTCGCCGGCCGGGCGGACGGGCGGGCCATTGACGGCGACCTTAGCGTCAGCCGGCTGAACCTCGCCGCCTTCTCGCCGCTCGCCGGCCGCCCTCTCGCCGGCACGGCGACGCTCGACGCCCGACTCTCCGCCTCGACCGATCTGACGCGCGCCAGCGCCGTGCTGAAGGGTCGCGCCCAGGGGCTCGAGACCGGCATCGCCCGCCTCGACGCACTTGTCGGGCAGGGTCTCAGCATCGATGGCGCCCTCGCCCGGGATGGCGCCAATGCGATTTCGGTCGATAATCTCAAGATCGACACCGATGGAATCGCGGCCACCGTCAATGGCCGGCTCGCCACCGACATCGCCGACCTCAACGCAACGCTCGCCCTCGACGATCTCGCGCGAATCGACCCCCGCCTCGCCGGCGCGCTTCAGGCCAATGCCGCCTTTTACGGAACGCTCGACACGCTCGGCGTCAAGGCGACCTTGCGAGTGCCGGACGGCATGGCCGAAGGTCGCCCGCTTCGCGATGTGACGGTCGATGCCTCCGCGACTGATATCACCAAGGACATGGCCGGCACCTTTGCGCTCTCCGGTGACATTGGCGGCAAGCCGGCGCGAGGCTCGGCCGCCCTGGCGACGCAGCCGGACGGAACCCGCCGCCTGTCAGACCTCGATCTCGCCATTGGCTCGGTCACGGCACGCGGCGATCTGGCGCTAGACCCGGCCGGCCTCGCCACGGGTCGGCTCACCATCGCCGCCGGCGACCTCGCCGACGTCGCCGCGCTGTTCCTCACCGAAATGGCCGGCGCCCTCAACGCCGACGTCACGCTCACCGTTGCCGAGGGCCGGCAGAATGCCGATGTGCGCGCCAGCGCCGAACGGCTCCGTGCGTTCAGCCAGAGCGTAGGATCGGCCAATATAAATGGCAGGGTGCTCGATCTGCGCGGCGTACCGCTGGTCGATGGCACCGCCGAGCTGCGCGCCGTCGCTCTGTCCGGCGTGACGATCGAAACCGCCACCCTTCGCGCCAATGGCACTGCAACGGGCACCGATCTCACGCTGGAAGCGCTCGCCCAGGGCACAAATCTGCGCGCCGCCGGCCGGCTGGAGCCGACGACGGACGGCGCGCGCCTGCGGCTTGACCGGCTCACCGCAGCGCGTCCCGGGCTCAACGCGGCATTGAACGCGCCGGCCACCTTCACGCTTGCCGGCGGCACGGTCGCCATCGACCGGCTGGCGCTGACCGCCGGCGGTGGCTCCGCCACCGTGTCCGGCACGGCCGGCGAACGGCTCGATCTCACGGTCGACCTGCGCGCCCTGCCCCTGGCTCTCGTCAGTCTCGCCGTGCCGGAGGCGAATCTCTCGGGCACGCTAGCGGGCACGGCGCGCCTCGGCGGAACCTCCTCCGCACCCACCGGGCCCTTTGATCTGCGCATCACCCGCCTGAGCCGCCCCGATCTTGCGAGTTCCGGCGCCGGACCTTTCGACATCGCCGCCAATGGCACACTGGGCAATGGCCGGGCGCAGCTGCGCGCCACCATCACCGGGCAGAATGTGCAGGGGCTCACCTTGAGCGGCTCGGTGCCGCTCGGCGCCGGCGATCTCGATCTCGCCCTGCGTGGCGCCATAAACCTCGCCATCGCCAATCCCATGCTGGCCGCGACGGGCGCGCGTGTCACCGGCATCGCCAATGTCGACGCCACGCTCCGCGGCACACTCGCCGCTCCGCGAGCCGGTGGCACGGCAAGGCTCAGCGGCGGGCGCTTTGACGACTCCGTCAACGGCGTGGCGCTTGGCAATATCGAAGCCGTGCTGACCGGCACGGATCGCTCGGTCACGCTGACAAGTTTCCGCGCCACCACCACGAATGGCGGCAGCATCAGCGGGCGCGGCACTGTCGCGCTCGATCCCTCCGCCGGCTATCCCGGCCGGATTGACCTCGATCTCGTCAATGCGGCGCTGGTGAACAGCGATCTCATGCGCCTGGTGGCGGAAGGTCGGCTCGGCATTGAAGGCGCGTTCCTGAACGGCCCTCGTCTGACCGGCCGGCTGGTTCTGCGCGCACTCGACATCAACGTGCCGGATCGCTTCCCCGGCGGGGTGCAGGACCTGAATGTCCGCCATGTGAATGCCAGTGCGGAGTTCAAGCGCAAGAGCCCCACCGTGCAGCGCCAGCAGGGACCGGCCCCGCCCACCCGCAGCGGCATCGCGCTTGACCTGGTTCTTTCGGCGCCGAGCAATAATGTGTTCGTGCGCGGCCTCGGCATCGAGGCGCAGCTGGGCGGCGAGCTGAAGCTCAGCGGCACGACCCGGGCGCCGGTGACGCTCGGCGCCTTCCAGCTGCGGCGCGGCTCCTTCGATTTCGGCGGACGCCGCCTCACCTTCACCCGTGGCAACATCACCTTCACCGGCACCACCGATCCGGAACTCGATTTCATCGCCGAGACCACGACCACCGACATCACCGCGCGGGTGCTGGTGTCGGGCCCGGCGTCCCGCCCGGTGGTCAGCTTCTCCTCCACACCGACCCTGCCGCAGGACGAGGTGATCTCTCGCCTGCTTTTCGGCCGCTCCGCCGGCTCGCTCAATGGCGGCCAGGCGCTGCAGCTCGCGCAGGCGGCGGCCCAGTTCTCCGGCGGCGCCGGCGTACTGGAAAATGTGCGCCGCTCGCTCGGCGTCGACAGCCTTGAACTGGGCACGGATGCGGAAGGAACCGGCGGCCAGGTCGGCATCGGCCGGCGACTGAACGACAATATCTATCTCGGCGTGCGCCAGGGCACGTCGGCGGGGTCGAGCCGCGTGACGGTCGATGTGGATGTGACGAAGAACATCCGCCTGCAGGGCGCGACTGGCGCCAACGGCGCCGCCGAGGTCGGGATCGGCGCCCAGTGGGACTATTGAAGCGGCGACGGTTCAGGTGGACACCGCCCCGCCGGGCGAACCGGCCGCCGCAGCGGCGCCAGCGCTTCGGCATCATGCTCGCACTCCGGCCGAAGTGATCGTTTGACGCCGACGCTGCGTACTGGAGCAGTCTCTGCAGGATTAGCCGCATGCGCCCGCCGTCCGACTGCCCCGCCCTCGTCTGGTTTCGCGACGACCTACGCCTTGATGACAATCCCGCGCTCAACGCGGCGCAGGCGGCGGGCCGGCCACTGGTTCTCGTCTTCCTGCTCGACGAGCAGAGCGATGGCATACGCGCCCTGGGCGGCGCGGCCCGCTGGTGGCTTGGCCGCTCGCTTGGCGCTCTGGCGACGGCGATCGAAGCGAAGGGTGGCAGGCTGATCCTGCGCCGTGGCCGGGCGATCGAGACGATACCCGACCTGGCGCGGAGTATCGGTGCTGAGGCCGTGTACTGGAACCGCCGCTACGGCGCCGCCGAAATCGCCATCGACAAGGCGGTGAAGTCGGCGCTGACCACGGGCGGAATTGCCGTGGAGAGCTTCGGCGGCAACCTCCTTCACGAGCCGTGGACCATCGAGACCCAGTCGGGCGGACCGTTCCGCGTGTTCACGCCCTTCTTTCGGCGGGCGGTGACCCAGGCCGTTCGCGCGCCCGCGCGCGCCACCTCGCCATGGCTCTTCGGCAGCCCGCCGGAGGGGGAGCGGCTGGAGGGCTGGAAACTTGAGCCCTCCCAGCCCGATTGGGCGGACGGAATGCGGCGAGCCTGGACACCCGGCGAGGAGGGCGCGCTGAAGGCTCTCGCCGCCTTCATCGATGGCGGGCTCAATGGCTATGCCGACCAACGCGACCGCCCGGACCTTACTTCCACGTCTCGCCTCTCGCCCCATCTGCGCTTTGGCGAAATCTCGCCCCACCGGGCGCTCGTCGCGGTGCGGCATGCGGAGACTGACGGCAGCGCCGCCCCGCGCGACGTCGCCAAGTTTGTCAGCGAGGTCTATTGGCGCGAGTTCAGCTATCACCTGCTGTTCCACTTCCCCGACATCGGGCGCGCCAATTTCAACGACCGCTTCGACGCCTTTGAGTGGGCCGATGACGAGGCGCTGCTGCGGGCCTGGCGGCGCGGCCTGACCGGCTACCCTCTGGTCGACGCCGGCATGCGCCAACTCTGGCAGACCGGCTGGATGCATAACCGCGTCCGCATGGTGGCGGCGTCCTTTCTCATCAAGCATGGCCTCACCGACTGGCGCCGGGGGGAGGAATGGTTCTGGGACACGCTGGTGGATGCCGACCCCGCCAATAATCCCGCGAGCTGGCAGTGGGTCGCCGGTTCGGGCGCCGACGCCGCCCCGTATTTCCGTGTCTTCAATCCCGTTGCGCAGGGCGAGAAGTTCGATCCCGATGGCCATTACGTCAGGCACTTCGTGCCGGAACTGGCGGGGCTGCCGTCCAGCATTCTCCACAAACCCTGGGAGGCGCCACCCGCTGTGCTTTTGCAGGCCGGCGTGGTTCTCGGCGAAACCTATCCGCGCCCGATCGTCGACCACGCGTGGGCTCGCCAGCGGGCTCTCGACCGATTTCAGCGCATTCGCGTCCAATAGCGCCGTCCTGCCGGTTGCCGAGGGGGAGCGGGATCACTAATTTCGGGGCCCCCGGCACACGGCAAAAGAAATCAGATCCATGGATATCCGCAACGGTCTCGTCGAGGCGATCGGCAACACGCCGCTCATCAAGCTCCAGCGCGCCTCGCAGGCCACCGGCTGTACGATTCTCGGCAAGGCGGAGTTCCTCAACCCCGGCCAGTCGGTGAAGGACCGCGCCGCCCTGTTCATCATCCAGGACGCGGTAGCGCGCGGCGCACTGCGTCCCGGCGGCGTCATCGTCGAGGGCACGGCCGGCAATACCGGCATCGGCCTCGCGCTGGTGGGCAACGCGCTCGGCTTCCGCTCGGTGATCGTCATTCCCGAGACGCAGAGCCAGGAAAAGAAGGACATGCTCCGCCTCGCCGGCGCCACGCTGGTGGAGGTGCCGGCCGTCGCCTATGCCAACCCGAACAACTATGTGAAAGTGTCAGGCCGGCTCGCTGAGGCGCTGGCTGAGACCGAGCCGAACGGCGCTGTCTGGGCCAACCAGTTCGACAACGTCGCCAACCGCCTCGCCCATATCGAGACCACGGGTCCGGAAATCTGGGCGCAGACCAACGGCAAGGTGGATGGCTTCGTGTGCGCCGTGGGCACCGGCGGCACGCTCGCCGGCACCGGCATCGCGCTGAAGGCGCGCAATCCGGCGATCCGGATCGGGCTCGCCGACCCCATGGGCGCGGCGCTCTACAGCTACTACACAACAGGCGAACTGAAGTCTGAGGGCTCCTCCATCACCGAGGGCATCGGCCAGGGGCGGATCACCGCCAATCTGGAAGGCGCCCCCATCGACTGCGCCTATCAGATCGGCGACGCCGAAGCGGTTGAGATCGTGTTCGACCTGCTTGAGCATGAGGGCCTGTGCCTGGGCGGATCGTCCGGCATCAATGTCGCCGGCGCGATCCGGCTGGCGAAGGAACTCGGCCCCGGCCATACCATCGTCACCATATTGTGTGACTTCGGCACCCGCTATCAGTCAAAGCTCTTCAACCCCGTCTTCCTGCGCGAGAAGGGCCTGCCCGTGCCCGGCTGGCTTGAGCGCAGCGTCGATGCGCCCAACGTGCTGGTGTAATGACAACCCTCCTCCTGTTCCGCGACGACGCCTATTGCCAGGAAACATCCGCCGTCGTGACAGCGGTGACGCCCGAGGGCGGGGTCGTCGTCGACCGGACGGTGTTCTATGCCAATGCCGGCGGCCAGCCGGGTGATCGCGGCACGCTGATACGGGCCGATGGCTGCGAGATCACCATCGAGACGGCGATCTACAGCCCGTCCAAGCTCGACGTCATCCACGTCCCGGTGACCGGTTGCGAGCTGCCCGAGCTGGGAGAGGCCATCACGCTGCGGCTGGACTGGCCCACGCGCCACAAGCGCATGCGGATGCACACCGCCCTCCACCTGCTCTCGGTCGCCCTGCCCTTTCCCGTCACCGGGGGCTCGATCGGCGAGGAGGAGAGCCGCCTCGACTTCGACATTCCCGAAGGCGGCCTCGACAAGGACGCGATCACCGCCAGGCTCGCCGAGATGATCGCGACCGGCGCCAAGGTGCGGGAGCGCTGGATTTCCGACGAGGAGCTTCTCGCCAATCCTGGGCTGGTCAAGACCATGGCGGTCAAGCCGCCCATGGGGACCGGCAAGGTTCGCCTGGTCGAGATCGAGGGGCTTGACCTCCAGCCCTGCGGCGGCACCCATGTGCGCGGCCTCGACGAGATCGGCGCCGTGCAGGTGACGAAGATTGAGAAGAAGGGCCAGCAGAACCGCCGCGTGCGGCTGGCCTGGGCCTGAACGCGCGCGACACCCGGAGTGCCCTATGAATCACACGGCCTCGCCTGAAAGCCGCTACCTTGTCTCGACGGAATGGCTCGCCGCCCATCTCGGCGCCCCGAACCTCGTCATCGTCGATGGCTCGTGGCACATGCCGGCGACCGGCCGGAAGGGGCGTGAGGAATATCTCAAGGCCCACATTCCCGGCGCCGTGTTCTTCGACATCGACGCCATCTCGGATATTTCGAGCCCGCTGCCGCACATGCTGCCCACCGAGACATTGTTCCGGGCGGCGATGGAGTCGCTCGGCATCGGCCGGCAGATGAAGATCGTGGTCTATGATGCTCAGGGCCTGTTCTCGGCGCCGCGCGTCTGGTGGACGCTGCGCGCCTTCGGTGCAGTCGACGTCGCCATTCTCGATGGCGGCTTGCCGAAATGGCTCGCCGAGGGTCGGCCGACCGAGGCCGGCGAGGCGCCCTATCTGCCCGCCCGGTTCGACGCGACACTCGACCGCGACTGGGTGGCCTCGATCGACGATGTCGCCGCCCAGCTCGCCGATCGGCGCGTCCAGGTGCTGGACGCGCGCGCGGCGGAGCGTTTCCGTGGCGAGGCGCCGGAGCCGCGTGCCGGCGTCCGGCCCGGCCACATTCCCGGCGCCCGCAATCTGCCGGTTTCAGAGGTGGTGAAGGATGGCCGCCTCGCCGATCCGGCAGCGATCCAGAAGGCGGTCGAGGCGGCCGGCATCGACCTGTCGAAGCCGGTCATCACCAGCTGCGGCTCCGGCGTCACCGCCGCCATTCTCTGGCTGGCGCTGGAGACCATCGGCGCCCCGCCCACCGCGCTTTATGACGGCTCCTGGACCGAATGGGGTGCCTCCGACAAACCGGTAGCGACCGGGCCGGCGGAGTAGGCTCCGGCCGCCATCCCGGCCGGCCAGGGGCCGAGCCGGGATCGTCTGCAGAAAGGGGGCGGCACGGGATCCCGGATCGCCGCGATGCGGCGTCCGGGATGACAGTTTCGCCCGCTCGTTTCAGTGCAGGATCTGGCTGAGGAACAGCCGGGTGCGCTCGTGCTGCGGGTTGGAGAAGAACGCTTCCGGCTCGTTCATCTCGATGATCTGCCCGGCATCCATGAAGATCACCCGGTTGGCGACCTGACGGGCGAAGCCCATTTCATGGGTCACGCACAGCATGGTCATGCCCTCTTCCGCCAGGCTCACCATGGTCTCCAGCACTTCCTTGACCATTTCCGGGTCGAGCGCCGAGGTCGGCTCGTCGAACAGCATGATCTTCGGCTTCATGCACAAAGCGCGGGCGATGGCGACGCGCTGCTGCTGGCCGCCGGAGAGCTGGCCGGGATATTTATGCGCCTGCTCGGGGATCTTCACCTTGGCGAGGAAGTGCATCGCCAGCTCGTCCGCCTCCTTCTTCGGCATCTTGCGGACCCAGATCGGCGCCAGCGTCAGATTTTCCAGAATGGTGAGATGCGGGAACAGGTTGAAGTGCTGGAAGCACATGCCCACCTCGCGGCGGATCTCGTCGATCCGCTTGAGATCGTTGGTCAGCTCGATGCCGTCGACGACGATCGAGCCCTGCTGGTGCTCCTCCAGCCGGTTGATGCAGCGGATCATGGTCGACTTGCCCGAGCCCGACGGCCCGCAAATGACGATGCGCTCGCCGCGGTGCACTTTCAGATTGATGTCCTTAAGCACATGGAACTCACCGTACCATTTGTGCACGCCGACAAGATCGACGGCGACCTCCCGCCCCGGAGGCGTATGGACGGCGGGCAGCTCTTCGGGGGAAACGGTCGAATGGAGTTCGCTCATAGTGGTTTCTCCGTTTCTCAATGCCGGTGAGAGGTGTTCAGCCGTCGCTCGACGAAGAGCGAATAGCGTGACATGCCGAAGCAGAAGAGGAAATAGACCACCCCTGCAAAGGCGAAGCCGGTGTAGAGCGTCACCGGCGTCGCCCAGTTGGGGTCGGTAAAGGAGGCGCGAAGCTGGCCGAGAAAGTCGAAGATCGACACGATCAGCACCAGCGTGGTGTCCTTGAACAGGCTGATGAAGCTGTTGACGATGCCGGGGATGACCAGGGTCAGCGCCTGCGGCAGGACAATGAGGCGCATCATCTGGCTCCAGGTGAGCCCCATCGCCATCGCCCCCTCATACTGCCCCTTCGGGATCGCCTGCAGGCCGCCGCGCACCACCTCCGCCATATAGGCGGCGGAGAACAGCGCCACGCCGACCAGCGCGCGCAGGAGCGCGTCCGGATTGGTGCCCTGCGGCAGGAAGAGCGGCAGCATATAGGTGGCGAAAAACAGCACCGTGATCAGCGGCACCCCGCGCCAGAACTCGATGAAGACCACCGAGAGCAGCCGCACCACCGGCATTTGCGAGCGCCGCCCGAGCGCCAGCAGGATGCCGAGCGGCAGCGAGGCGACGATGCCGGTCACCGCGATCACCAGCGTCACCAGCAGCCCGCCCCATTGGCGGGTCTCGACATAGTCGAGGCCGACATCGACATCCCAGATGAAGATCAGCAGGCCGAGCGCCAGAAAGACCCAGAACGTGGTTCGGGCGGCGGAACGGCCGCTGCCGCCCAGCGCGGCGATCAGACCACCGATCGCGGCCATGACGAGCAGAGCGGTCAGCGCGTAATCAACCCAGAACACGAGGTTGACCCCGGCAATCTGCGCATCGCCGACAAGGCCGCGGATCAGCCCGAACCGCTCCAGCAGAAAGGCCGAGGCGTTGATGTTGCCGCCGGTCAGCAGAACGAAGGCGACGA
This sequence comes from Ancylobacter vacuolatus, assembly GCF_030813595.1. Lineage (GTDB taxonomy): Bacteria > Pseudomonadota > Alphaproteobacteria > Rhizobiales > Xanthobacteraceae > Ancylobacter > Ancylobacter vacuolatus. Next base: position 747,732 of record NZ_JAUSUH010000001.1, read on the forward strand.
CCGGATAGGCGACGAAGAACAGGAAGGCGTTGATCCGCTTGAAAGGCCAGCTCAGCACCATCAGCGGAACCAGGAGCAGCGCGCCGGACGCGAAGACGATGTCGACCCGCCAGCGTTCGCTGATCGGGTAGAAGCCATAGATCAGCTGGCCGAACTTGGCTTGGATGAAGGGCCAGCAGGCACCCACCTGTGGACCCAAACAGGCCTCGCGGTTCTCCCCGGTCCACACCGCGTCGAGGAACATGAAGCGGACGAAGGGCGGCACGATCAGCGCCACCAGACAAATGCCGAACACGGTCAGAAGGGTGTTGAGGACGCCGGAGAACAGGTTCTCCCGCATCCACGCGACAGCGCCGATCCGCTGCGTGGGCGGCGGCAGCGCCGGTGCCATTTCATTGCGGATGAAGCTGCCGTCATCGAAGGTCATGCTCATGGCCGGGCCCTCACCGTTCAACCAGCGCGACGCGCTTGTTGTACACATTCATGATCGTCGCGGTGATGATCGACAGCACGAGATAGACGCCCATGGTGATGGCGATAATCTCGATCGCCTGCCCGGTCTGGTTCAGCGCCGTGCCGGCGAACACCGCCACGAGATCGGGATAGCCGATACCCACCGCCAGCGAGGAGTTCTTCGTCAGGTTGAGGTACTGGCTGGTCAGGGGGGGAATGATCACGCGCATCGCCTGCGGAATGATCACCAGACGCAGCGTCTGCGCATGGCGCAGGCCGAGCGAATGCGCCGCCTCGGTCTGGCCGTGGCTGACCGACTGGATGCCAGAGCGCACATTCTCGGCAATGAAGGCAGCGGTATAGGTCGCCAGAGCCACGGTGAGCGCGACGAACTCCGGAATCACCTGCACGCCGCCGACGAAGTTGAAGCCCTTGAGCTGCGGCACCTCGAAGCTGATCGGAAAGCCGGTGGCGATCATGGCGATGAGCGGAAGGCCGAGTATCAGGGCGAGATTGACCCACAGCACCGGCAGGTAGCGGCCGGTTTCCTCCTGGCGGCTGGCCGCCCAGTGGCGGAAGAGAATGGCCATGAGAATGGCAAGGCCGATCGCCCACACGACGATGCCCGCCCCATCGCCGAACAGCGGGCGCGGGATGATGATGCCGCGATTGGAGATGAACACCTCGCCGAACAGGCTGATGCTGTTGCGGGGTCCGGGCATCGCGCTGAGCACCGCAAGATACCAGAACAGAATCTGGAACAGCGGCGGCAGGTTGCGCAACACCTCGACATAGACGGTGGAAAGCGTCCGCACGACGAAGTTCTTCGACAGGCGACCTATCCCGACCAGAAAGCCGATGATGGTGGCAAGGAAGATGCCGACCACCGCGACGAGGAGCGTATTGAGCAGGCCGACGACGAAGGCGCGGCCATAGGTCGATGTTTCGCTATAGGGGATCAGCGTCTGGTTGATGCCGAAGCCCGCCGTATTGTCCAGGAATCCGAAGCCGGTGGCGATCTTCTGTGCCGCGAGGTTGTCGCGGGCGTTCTCGGTGAAGCTCCACCCCAGGAACACGACCACGACCAGCGCGATCAGTTGAAGGCCGATGCTGCGAACCTTCGGGTCGTTGATAAATGAACTCTTTGCACGCCCGCCGACGGGCCCAGCCAAATCCGTCATAGTCCCCCTCGCCTCGGATCGAGGCCCCAATGTCCCCGGCGCCGAACTTATGTCGGCTTTGCCGGAGCGAAGAGGCTCCCGACGGTTCGGGAGCCTCCGGTTTCAGAGCCTTCAGCGGATCGGTGGGGCGTACTGGATGCCGCCCTTGTTCCACAGCGCATTCAGGCCGCGCACGAGCTTCAGCGGGGTGTCGGGACCGACGGTGCGGTCATAGATTTCGGCGTAGTTGCCGACATTCTTGATGATCAGGTAGCCCCAGTCATTGCCGATGCCCATGCCCTCGCCATACTTGCCCTCGGTGCCGAGGAGACGCTTGATTTCCGGGTTGACGGCGGACTTGAGCTGCTCGTCGACATTCTTGGAGTTGACGCCGAGCTCTTCGGCGTTCAGCTGGGCGTAGAGCACCCACTTCACGATATCGAACCACTGGTCATCGCCATGGGCGACCACCGGGCCGAGCGGCTCCTTCGAGATGATCTCGGGCAGCACGATATGGTCGTCGGGATTGGTCAGCTTGAGCCGCTCGCCGGCAAGGCCCGAACGGTCGGTGGTGAGCACGTCGCAGCGGCCAGCGTCATAGGCCTTGACCACTTCGTCATTAGTAGCGAAGGCGATGACCTCATAGGTCATGTTGTTGGCGCGGAAATAGTCGGCGAGGTTCTGTTCGGTGGTGGTGCCGGTCTGGGTGCAAACCGAGGCGCCCGAGAGCTCCAGGGCCGAGTTCACCTTCTTGTCCTTGCGGATCATGAAGCCCTGGCCGTCATAATAGGTGACGCCGGTGAAGTTCAGGCCGAGCGAGGTGTCGCGGGTGATGGTCCAGGTGGTGTTGCGCGACAGGATGTCGATGTCGCCCGACTGCAGGGCGGTGAAGCGGTCCTTGGCGGAAAGGGGCGTGAACTTCACCTTGGTGGCATCGCCGAAGATGGCAGCGGCGACGGCGCGGCAGAATTCCACATCAAGGCCACTCCACTCACCCTTGTCGTTGGGGTTGGAGAAGCCGGGCCGCCCCTGGCTGACGCCGCACTGGACGAAGCCCTTGGACTTCACCTGCTCGAGCTTCGTGGCGGCCTGCGCGCCGAACGCGCAGAGACCCATGGCACCCGCAAGGGCGAATGTGGAGAGGAGGCGTTTCATGATGGCAGCCTTCTTCATTCGGATTGGAGCTGACGTATCCGCTGCGAGAACGCGAGCGGCACGAGTGACAGAAAAGGCAATTCGCATGCCGCCGACGGCATCGGACAGCGTGTCGTGCCTGCTTCCTTCGTCTGACGGCGCCCAGAAGACCCCCTCGGGCACCACCATGGCAGACGCAGCGTCATCAGAGCGCCGCAATCGGGTCCGGTCAAGCGCTTGACGGGGCAACTCCGCTCCGTTCCCTATGCGACCTTCGATAAACGCGCTCCAACAGGCTACAACCATGGCGAACAAGACAAAAAGCACCGTTCCCGGCAACCTTGCGATGGAGACCGAACTCGTCCTCGCCGGACGCGACCCTTTTCGCCATGACGGCTTCGTGAACACGCCGATCGTCCGGGGATCCACAGTCCTCTCCCCCACCGTCGCCGATCTCGAAGGCCACACCGGCCGCTACACCTATGGACGGCGCGGCAACCCCACCGTCGAGAGCCTGGAGGCCGCGCTGACCCGGATCGAGGGCGGTGCCGGTGTCGTGCTCACGCCCTCCGGCCTGTCCGCCGTCAGCGTCGCCCTGCTCGCGGTGCTGAAGGCCGGCGACCATCTGCTCATGGTCGACAGCGCCTATCAGCCGACACGCCGCATCTGCGACGAGGTGCTGACGCGCTATGGCATCGAGACCACCTATTACGATCCGCTCATCGGCGGCGGCATCGCCGATCTCATCCGCGCCAATACGCGGGCGATCTTCCTGGAATCGCCGGGCTCGCAATCCTTCGAGATCCAGGATGTGCCGGCCATCGTCGCTGCCGCCGCCGCGCACGACATCACCACGCTGATGGACAATACATGGGCAACGCCGCTGTTTTTCCGCCCGCATGATTTCGGCGTCGACGTTTCCATCCAGGCCGGCACGAAGTATCTGGGCGGTCATTCGGACCTGAACATCGGCACCATTTCCGCCAATGCGCGGACCTTCCGCCGGGTTCACCTCACCCATGGCGACCTCGGCATGACAGTGGCGCCCGAAGACGCTTTCCTGGCCGCGCGGGGGCTGCGCACCATGGCGGTGCGGCTGGAGCGCCACCAGCAATCGGCACTCACCGTGGCACGCTGGCTGGTCGCGCGGCCAGAAGTGCTGAAGGTGCTGCACCCCGCCCTTCCGGAACATCCCAGCCATGCCCTGTGGAAGCGCGACTTCAAGGGTGCTTCGGGCCTGTTCAGCGTCATCCTGCAGCCGGCACCCAAGCTGGCGGTGGACGCTTTTCTCGACAGCCTCGCGCTGTTCGGGCTCGGCTATAGTTGGGGAGGCTTCGAGAGCCTGGCCATTCCCTTCGACTGCAACAGCTACCGCACGGCAACGCGGTGGAACCCGGGCGGCCCGGCCATCCGGCTGCAGATCGGCCTTGAGGACCCGGCCGATCTCATCGCCGATCTCGATTCCGGCTTCGCCGCACTGGCGGCAGCGCGCTGAGCGGAGCTATTATTCCCGGGATGATGGGCCTCTGCCCATCATCCCGGGCGGTAGGGGGCGAGCCGCACCTCCCGCAGGCCGTTATAGTCGAAGCCGCGCAGATCGGCACCGCGCTGGATTCGCAGGCCGATCGCTTCCGCCCGCCGGGCGAAGCGGGGTTCCTGCCGCCGCTCGACAAACACCACCCGACAGGCGCCTCCACCCTTTAGGAAATCGGCCGCCGCCGCCCCGTCCAGAAAGCGGGGCGCGTCCGGCAGAAGAAGCGCGAAGCTCGGCTCGTTAAAGCCGGCAATGCCAACCTCGATCGGGCCGGCACCGGCGCCGCAGGGCTCGCGCGCCGCAGCCGCCGCCACACGCGGCGCCAGCCAGAAGCTGTCAATATTCGGCAGCACCAGCTGCATCACCCCGAAACCGGACACCAGCATGCCGGCAATGGCGACCAGCGCCGACTTCTCGACGCCATAATCGCGCACCGACGCCGCCGCGATCACCAGCGCGAAGAAGCCGAGCAGCAGCAATGGCCAGGCCAGCACGCTGGTCGTTTGGTCGAACATCGCCATGCCGAGCAGCGCCCCCACGGCGATTACCGCGCCGATCAGCGGCCACAGCCAGAGCACGCGGGCGAGCCGCATATTGCCGAGAGCCAGCGCGCCGCGCTCCACGGCAAGGGCGATGAGTATGGCGATCGCCGGCAGGGTCGGCGCCACATAGGCCGGCACCTTGGTGGGCAAGATCTCGAACAGCAGCCAGACCGGCACCACCCAGGCCAAGAGGAAGCGCACCCTGCCGACACGGCGGGCCTTCCAGACGATGGGAAAGGCCAGGGCGGCCAGCGGCGCTGCCGGCCAGAACAGCACAAAGAACAGCAGCAGATAGACGCCGGGCAGGCCGGCAAATCCCTGATACTCGCCGGCCACCGGACCAAGCAGGGTACGCACGACGAATTCCGCCTGCGTTTCGGCGGGGCCGTAGCGGCGCAGCAGGAACCAGCCGATGGCGACGACGAGCATGACGGCGAGCCCGGAATAGGAGCGGGCCCGCCGCAGAAACAGCGCCGACCGGTCCACCGCCACCAACGCCAACAGCGGCAGCACCACATAGAGCGGCGTCGCCAGCCCCTTGGTGAACAAGCTGAAGGCAAGCGCGGACCAGAAGATGAGGGCCAGCCGGGCCTCGTGCGACGACTGTCGCCAGTCGCCGGCGTCCCTGCTCTGGCGCTCGGCGAGATAAAGACGGCCCATGGCCCCCATCATCGCCGCCACGGAGCCGACCAGGAACACTTCGGCCACGGCGAGCCGCCCCCCGACACCGAGGGCGACGCTGCTGGCCAACAGGCTGGCGGCCAGAACCGCCGCGCGGCGGTGCGTGAACGCCAGCGCCGCCCAGAATGTGAGCAGCACGGCACCGATAGCGGCGGCCAGGGAAGGCACGCGATAGAGCCAGATTCGCGTGGGCGCTTCGGGAACCCCGACCAGCTCGGCGGCCTTGACCACCCCGGCCTGCAGCCAGTGCAGACCCAGCGCCTGGGTGCGCTTGGCCTCCCAGCCGAGCCTCGTCTCGGTGAGATTCCCCGTTTCCACCATATGGCGGGAGATCAGCGCAAAGCGGGCTCCGTCCCTGTCCACCGGCGGAATCGAGAAGAACCCCGGCAGCAGCGCCACCAGGCACAGGCCGACAAGGAACAGGCAGGCCCGGCGGTCGGTGCGGCAGCACGCATCGAAAAGCTCGACGATCCGATCCGGAAGACGCGGGCCGCGCGGTGAGTAGAGCGGGGCCGAACGTGCCTTACGGCCCGCAGCAAATGACTTCATCTAATGGAATCCCTTCCAAGCCGATGAAACCATAGCAGACGGAAAGCCCGCACCGCATCCGCGGCACGGTCGAGACACGTGATATGCGCCGATAGTGCGCAGGGACCTCACACGCCCGGGCGGCCCATCGCCTCAGGCCGGGGCGGTCTCGGCACCCATATCGGGCGTCGCGACGGCGAGCCCGCCGGCCTGTTCGATGAAGCGCGCCACCTCGGCGACGCCGTCGCCGGCGCGCACATTGGCGAAAACGAAAGGTCGGCGTCCGCGCATGCGCCGCGAATCCCGGTCCATCACCTCCAGCGAGGCGCCCACCATCGGCGCCAGATCCACCTTGTTGATCACCAGCAGATCGGAGCGGGTGATGCCGGGCCCGCCCTTGCGCGGAATCTTCTCGCCGGCGGAGACGTCGATCACATAGATGGTGAGGTCGGCCAGCTCTGGTGAGAAGGTCGCGGCGAGGTTGTCGCCACCGGACTCGATCAGGATCAGGTCGAGCTTCGGGAAGCGCCCGCGCATCTCGGCAATGGCGGCGAGATTGGCGGAAGCGTCCTCGCGAATGGCGGTGTGCGGGCAGCCGCCTGTTTCCACGCCCATGATGCGCTCGGCCGGCAACGCCCCGGCTCGGGTGAGAATTTCAGCGTCTTCCTTGGTATAGATGTCGTTGGTGATGGCCGCGAGATCGTAGCGCTCGCGAAAGGTCCGGCACAGCGCCTCCATCAGCGCGGTCTTGCCTGAGCCGACCGGTCCGCCAATGCCGACCCGGAGCGGGCCGCTGCTATCGCTCGCCATGGAATTTCCCCTCGTTCAGCTTCGGAATAGCCGCGTGTACTGCGTCTCGTGCCGCATCGACGCGATATCGGATTTCAGCGCCGCGCCACCGAGCTGGTCGAGCGGCGTGGCGGGCGCCAGCGGGGCGATCGCCCGCACCGTCCGCGTCGCGGCGGCCAGCGCCCGGTTGCCGTCGGTCTGGCCCAGCGGGACGAGCCGCACGGCGGCGGAGATGAGGTTCGCGGCCACCGCCGAGAGATAGGCGGAAAGCGTCGCCGGCAGCGGCAGGCCGTGCGCGGCGGCGGCGATGCCGACCGCCACGGGATAGGCGACGCGCCCGTCCCACAACCCCATCGCCCATTCCAGCGCCGGGGCCGGCCAGGCGGCGCGGGTCGCGGCGAGAAAGGCGTCGCCCTGGTTCAGCGTCTCCATCTGGCGTTCACGCGAGGGGGCGAACGCCGCCGCCAACTCCAGCACGTCGCGCAGGCGACTGCCGTCCTCGGCCCGCACCGCCTCGAAGGCATGGGCCAGCAGGACGGCATCGGCGAAGGGACCGCCATGACGGAGCAAGTCGTCCACCCATCCGTTCAGCGAGGCAAGGTCGCTGATCGCCTGGGTCTCGACCGCCCATTCGAGGCCGTGCGAATAGGCGAAGGCGCCCACCGGATAGGCGGGGGAAAGCCAGACGAACAGCGCCAGCAGATCGGGCGAGGCGCCGGGCGGCGCCGCAGCGGCCTCGCTCATTGCCTGCCCCTAGTGGCCGTGCTTGTGGCCGTCATGAGGAGCATGGCCGTGATCGTGGGCGTGATCGTCATGCGCGTGATCGTGGCCATGGTCATGCCCGCAGCCACAGCCGGCGTCGTGCTCATGGGCCGGCGTCTCGCCCTGGACATGCAGCACATCGCGCGCCTTGGCGTGCGGTTCATGGCCGTGGTCGTGATGGGCATGATCGTGATGGGCGTGGTCATGAGGCGCATGCCCGTGCTCGAGATGATCATGGCCGCAGCCGCAATCGTCGCCATGGGCGTGATCGTGGTGATCATGGCCATGCGCGTGATGGTCATGAGCCTCGGCGGCCTCATAGGCGCCGCCCTCGGGCTCGAAGGCCGCCTCGACGAACTCGACGCTGGCGCCAAGGCCGCGCGCCATCTCCTCCAGCACGCTGTCGCGGGCGATGCGGATGCGGTCCGCCAGCAGTTCCGCCGGCACATGGCGGTTGCCGAGATGCCAGGCGAGTCGTGCAAGATGATGGGCGTCGCGGGCGACGATCTCCGCCACCGGCTCCTCGGCGGCGACCACCGCGACGACGCGGGCGTCCTCCAGCTGCAACCCGTCGCCATCCCTCAGCCGTGTCGCCTCGTCGAGATCGAGCAGAAACGCCACATCGCCTTCGCCACGAATGGCGATGCGCCGGCGGTAGCGCCCGTCATGAGGCAGCACGACGCGGTCAGCAGCGGTGGCGGCATCCCAGCTGCCGGCGGGAAGGACGGTGCGGGCACGGATCATGACAGAACTCCGGGTGCGGGTGCGCTCAGGCGAACATCCTTCGAGCCCGGCCTCAAGCTGGCACCTCGGGATGACGTCCACGCGAGAGCCACGTCATCCTGAGGTTCGAGCCAAGCGAGCCTCGAAGGATGCCAAGCCCAAGCGGTTGCTCCCACACTTAGAACAGGAAGTAGCGCTGCGCCATGGGCAGTTCGGTGGCCGGGGCGCAGGTCAGCAGCTCGCCATCGGCCCGCACCTCATAGGTTTCCGGGTCGATCTCCAGATGCGGCGTCGCATGATTGTGAATCATCGACGCCTTGGAGATGCCGCCGCGCACATTCTCCACCGCCACGGTGCGCTTCTCCAGCCCTAGCCTGGCGGCGACGTTGAGGTCCACCGCCGCCTGCGAGACGAAGGTGAGGCATGTCGCCGTGCGCGCCTTGCCATAGGCGCCCCACATCGGCCGGTAATGCACCGGCTGCGGGGTCGGGATCGAGGCATTGGGATCGCCCATGACCGCCGCCACGATGGTGCCGCCCTTGATCACCATATCCGGCTTGGTGCCGAAGAAGGCCGGCGACCACACCACGAGATCGGCCAGCTTGCCGTTCTCCACCGAGCCGATATGGCGGGAGACGCCGTGCGCGATGGCGGGGTTGATGGTGTATTTGGCGATGTAGCGCTTGGCGCGGGTATTGTCGTTGCGCTCGCTATCGCCCGGCAGCAGGCCCCGCTGCAGCTTCATCTTGTGCGCGGTCTGCCAGGTGCGGGTGATAACCTCGCCCAGCCGGCCCATGGCCTGGCTGTCGGAGGAGATCATCGAGATCGCGCCGAGATCGTGCAGGATATCCTCCGCCGCGATGGTCTCCTTGCGGATGCGACTCTCGGCAAAGGCGAGGTCCTCAGCGATCAGCGGGTCGAGATGGTGGCACACCATGAGCATGTCGAGATGCTCGTCGAGCGTGTTGATGGTGAAGGGCCGCGTCGGGTTGGTGGAGGACGGCAGCACATTCGCCAGGCCGGCAACCTTCATGATGTCAGGCGCATGGCCACCGCCGGCGCCCTCGGTGTGGAAGGCATGGATGGTGCGACCCTTGAAGGCAGCAATGGTGTCCTCGACGAAGCCGCTCTCGTTCAGCGTGTCGGTATGGATCATCACCTGGATGTCGTACTCGTCCGCCACCGAGAGGCAATTGTCGATCGCCGCCGGGGTCGTGCCCCAGTCCTCGTGCAGCTTCATCGAGCAGGCGCCCGCCTCGATCTGCTCGACGAGCGGGCCGGGCAGCGAGACGTTGCCCTTGCCGGACAGAGCGAGATTGACCGGAAAGCTGTCAAAGGCGCGCAGCATCATCTCGATATGCCACGGGCCGGGCGTGCAGGTGGTGGCATTGGTGCCCGCCGCCGGGCCGGTGCCACCGCCGAGCATGGTGGTGACGCCGCTCATCAGCGCGTGTTCGATCTGCTGCGGGCAGATGAAATGGATGTGGCAGTCGAAGCCGCCGGCGGTGATGATCTTGCCCTCGCCCGCAATCACCTCGGTCGAGGCGCCGATGACGATATCGACGCCGGGCTGGATGTCCGGATTGCCGGCCTTGCCAATGCCGTGGATGCGCCCGTCGCGGATGCCGATATCGGCCTTCACGATGCCCCAGTGATCGAGGATCAGCGCATTGGTGATGACGGTGTCCACCGCCCCTTCCGCCCGCGTCACCTGCGACTGGCCCATGCCATCGCGAATGGTCTTGCCGCCGCCGAACTTCACCTCCTCGCCATAGACGGTGAAGTCCTTCTCCACCTCGATGACGAGCGAAGTGTCGGCGAGGCGCACCCGGTCGCCGGTAGTCGGGCCGAACATCTCGGCATAGGAGGCGCGGGACATCTTGATGGACATGGGGCAATCCGTTTCGGCAAGGGGCAGCAGGGCGGCGGGTGCCTTGGGCGGCAGGTCCTAGGCGAGAGGCGTCACAGCTTGCCCATCACATCCTGGCGGAAGCCGTAGACCTCGCGTTTGCCGGCGAGCGCCACCAGCGTCACCTCCCGGCTCTGACCCGGCTCGAAGCGCACGGCGGTTCCCGAGGCGATGGCGAGGCGCATGCCCCGCGCCTTCTCCCGCTCAAAGGCAAGGGCCGGATTGGTCTCGTAGAAATGATAGTGGCTGCCGACCTGGATCGGCCGGTCGCCGGTATTGGCGACGGTGACGGAAACGAACTCACGCCCGGCGAGCAGCTCGATGTCGCCCTCCTCCACCAGAAGCTCGCCCGGCGCCCCGGCGCCATGGCTGGAGGCGATCGGCTCATGCACGGTGACGAGCTTGGTGCCGTCCGGGAAGGTAGCCTCGACCTGGATCTCGGCGATCATCTCGGCGACGCCCGGCATCACCTGGTCCGCCGTCAGCACCGTGGTGCCGAGCGTCATCAGTTCGGCCACCGTCCGACCATCACGCGCGCCCTCGACCACCACATCGGTGATGAGCGCCACCGCCTCGGGGAAATTGAGCTTCACGCCCCGCTCCATGCGGCGGCGGGCCACCATGGCCGCCATGGCCACCAGCAGCTTGTCCTTCTCGCGCGGGCTGAGATTCATCGCGGGTCTCCGGCTCTTCAGAAGCGAATTTCAGTTGAAACAAAGTGAGGCCTGCATCAGGAGTGCCAGATGCGCGGCACCTCGCCGACGCCGAGCGCGGCGATCGCCCGACGGATCGCGCTTTCCAGCGGTGCGCCGTCTCGCGCGAGCAGGCGCACCGACAGCATGCCGTCCCAGGCGCTCGCCCCGGCATCGAGCCCATCGGGGAGTTCGCGGGCCATGCCATCCAACTCGCTTTCCCCGAGACCGAGCGCCGCGCGCACAGCTTCCAGCCGGCTCTCGGCGTCTGGCGCCACCAGCAGCAGCGTCGCGAAGGCCGCCCAGCCGCCGGCGGTGGCGCGGCGGTCGAGCGCGGCGGCGATATCGCCATCGAGTTGCAGACCGTCGGCATAGACCAGCCTTCCGCCCCGGCGGATGCGCCAGCGATCGTGCAGCCTTCCATAGGAGAGCCGCTCGCCGCGCGCCGTGCGGCCGAGAATGACCGGCTCGACCAGCAGCAGGCGGGCATCGGGCGCTACCTCGGCCGCGATGGAGCGCTCTACCCGCGCACCATCGAACACGATGGTCGCCTGCGGCATCCAGTGGAGGCTGGCGCCCATTTCCGCGACGAGTTCGACGGCGATGTGCGAGGTCGCCCCATCCGACCGATAGATCTTCTCCGCCGCCTGCGTGGTGACCACCAATTGGGCATTGCGCCCGGCATGAAGGCAGCTTTGCGAGGCATCGCCGCCGGCGAGCCCGCCGCCAGTGTTGATCATCACCGCCTCCAGCGCCCGACCCCGGCGGCCGGAGCGGGGAAAGCGCACCCGGGCGAATCCTTCCTCCTCGATCCGCCCGCGCGCCGTGCGACCGTCAAGCGCCTGGGCCTCGACCAGCAACCGCCCCTGCCCGCGCCGCTCGACCGGAATGGTGACGGCGGCGTCAGACGGCAATGCGGTTGCGAACATCGGGATCCTCAAGCGCGGCGCCATCGCCCGACATCACCACCGCCCCGCGCTCCATCACGATGAAATGGTCCGCGAGTTCCTTGGCGAAGTCGAAATACTGCTCGACCAGTACGATCGCCATGTCACCCTTGGAACGCAGATAGCGGATGGCGTTGCCGATATCCTTGATGATCGAGGGCTGAATGCCCTCGGTCGGCTCGTCCAGCACCAGCACCTTGGGCCGCATGGTCAACGCCCGGCCGATGGCGAGCTGCTGCTGCTGGCCGCCGGAGAGGTCGCCGCCGCGCCGACGCATCATCGAATCCAGCACCGGAAACAACGAGAACACGTCGTCGGGAATGAAGCGCTCGGCGCGCTTGAGTGGCGCGAAGCCGGTCTCCAGATTTTCCGCCACGGTGAGCAGCGGGAAGATCTCGCGCCCCTGCGGCACGAAGGCGATGCCACGGCGTGCCCGCTCGGACGGCGCCAGGGCGGTGATGTCCTCGCCATTGAAGCGGATGGACCCTTTCGCGACAGGCGCCTGCCCGACAATGGCGCGCATCAGGCTGGTCTTGCCCACGCCGTTGCGGCCGAGCACGCATGTGACCTTGCCGGGCTCGGCCTTCAGCGAAACGCCGCGCAGCGCCTGCGCCGCGCCGTAGAAGAGGTTGATATCCTGAACTTCCAGCATGAGCCCTAGCGTCCCAGATAGACTTCGATGACGCGCTCATTGGCGCTAACCTGGTCGAGCGTGCCCTCGGCCAGGACCGAGCCTTCATGCAGGCACATGACCCGCACGCCGAGGTCGCGCACGAAGGTCATGTCATGCTCGACCACGACCACCGAATGGCCGTTGGCGTTGATTTCGCGCAGCAGTTCGGCGGTCTGGGCGGTCTCGGCATCTGTCATGCCGGCCACCGGCTCGTCGACCAGCAGGAGCTTGGGGTCCTGCGCCAGCAGCATGCCAATCTCCAGCCACTGCTTCTGGCCGTGCGAGAGCGCGCCACCGAGCCGGTCGCGATGCTCGGTCAGGCGGATGGTCTCGAAGATCTCGTCGATGCGCTCGCGCGCCGCCGCGCTCTCGCGATGGAAGATATTGGGCAGCGCCCGGCGCTGGCCCTTCAGCGCGAGGCGCAGATTGTCGAGCACCGTATGGTTCTCGAACACCGTCGGCTTCTGGAACTTGCGGCCGATGCCGAGCGTGGCGATCTGCGTCTCGTCCAGTTTGGTCAAATCGGTGGTGCCGCCATTGAAGAAGACGTCGCCCCGGTCGGGACGGGTCTTGCCGGTGATGACGTCCATCATCGTCGTCTTGCCGGCGCCGTTCGGGCCGATGACGGCGCGCATCTCGCCGGGATCGACGGTGAAGGACAGCGCGTTGAGCGCCCGGAAGCCGTCAAAGGTGACGGTGACGGCGTCGAGATAGAGCAGCGCCTCGGTCAGTTCCTTCTTCGCGGCAGGTGCCGCCTCGGCAATGGATTCGAGCGTCGCGCTGTCGGTCATGTCGCTCTCCCTCACTCAGCCGGGCCGGCCGCCGCGATGGGCGCGCCCGGTATGTCGTCATGCGGCCGGCGCTTCTCGCGCCAGTCGTAATAGGTGCCGACAATGCCCTTGGGCAGGAACAGGGTCACGGCGACGAACAGGCCGCCGAGCATGAACAGCCAGTACGGGGCGAGGATGCCTGACGTGAAATAGGTCTTGGCGTAATTCACCAGCACCGCCCCCAGCGCCGCCCCCACCAGTGTGCCGCGACCGCCCACCGCCACCCAGACGATGATCTCGATCGAGTTGGCGGGCGAGAACTCCGACGGGTTGATGATGCCGACCTGCGGCACGTACAGCGCGCCGGCAATGCCCGCCAGCATGGCGGAGACCACGAAGGCGACCAGCTTGTAATTCTCCGCCCGGTAGCCGGTGAAGCGCACCCGCGTCTCGGCATCGCGGATGGCGACCAGCACCTTGCCGAAATGCGAGCGCACGAGAAAGCGGCAGAGCACATAGCCGAGCCCCAGCGCCAGCGCCGACAGCACGAACAGCACCAGCCGCGTCCCATCCGCCTGGATGTTGAAGCCGAGAATGTCCTTGAAGTCGGTCAGGCCGTTATTGCCGCCGAAGCCCATGTCGTTGCGGAAGAAGGCTAGCAGCAAAGCGAAGGTCATCGCCTGGGTGATGATGGATAGATACACGCCGGTGACGCGCGAGCGGAAGGCGAACCAGCCGAACACCAGCGCGAGCAGGCCCGGCGCCAGCAACACCATCAGCGCCGCGAAGGGGAACATGTCGAAGCCGTACCAGAACCAGGGCAGTTCCTTCCAGTTCAGGAACACCATGAAGTCCGGCAGCACCGGGTCGCCATAGACGCCGCGCGTGCCGATCTGGCGCATCAGATACATGCCCATCGCGTAGCCGCCGAGCGCGAAGAACGCGCCCTGACCGAGCGAGAGAATGCCGACATAGCCCCAGATGAGGTCCACCGAGAGCGCGAGCAGCGCATAGGTGAGGTATTTGCCGAGCAGCGAGACGACATAGGTCGGCACATGCACGGCTGAATCCGGGGCCACGGCGAGGTTGAGCACCGGCACCAGCACCGAGACGGCGACCAGCACCGCGAGGAAAATGAGGCCGCTGGTGCCGAGCAAGGCGGGTTGACGGGTCATGTTTGTCACGGACGCACTCATGCCTCGATCGACCTCCCCTTGAGGGCGAAGAGGCCTCGGGGGCGCTTTTGGATGAAGAGGATGACGATGACCAGCAGCGCGATCTTGCCGAGCACCGCGCCGGCATAGGGTTCGAGCAGCTTGTTGGCGACGCCGAGCGTCATGGCGCCCACCAGAGTACCCCACAGATTGCCCACTCCCCCAAACACAACCACCAGGAAGCTGTCGATGATGTAGCTCTGGCCGAGGTTCGGCGACACATTGTCGATCTGGCTGAGGGCCACGCCGGCCATGCCGGCGATGCCGGAACCGAGACCGAAGGTCATGGCGTCGACCCAGTTGGTGCGGATGCCCATGGAGGCGGCCATGCGGCGGTTCTGCGTAACCGCCCGCATTTCAAGGCCAATTCGCGTCAGCCGCAGGGTGCCGAGCAGCGCAAAGAACACCATCAGCGCGAAGACGATAATCCACAGCCGGCCAAAGGTGATGGCGAGATGGCCGACATCGAAGGTGCCGGACATCCAGCTCGGCGCACCGACCTCGCGATTGGTGGGTCCGAAGATGGTGCGGATCGCCTGCTGCAGAATCAGCGAGATGCCCCAGGTGGCGAGCAGGGTTTCCAGCGCCCGGCCGTAGAGAAAGCGGATGACAGTGCGTTCGATGAGAACGCCAATCAGGCCAGTGAAGACAAAAGCGAGCGGGATGGCGATCAGCAGCGAGGCGTCGAACAGGCCGGGATAGGAGGTGCGGATCACCTCCTGCACCACGAAGGTGGTGTAGGCGCCGAGCATGACCATTTCGCCATGCGCCATGTTGATGACGCCCATCACGCCGAAGGTGATGGCGAGGCCGATAGCGGCGAGCAGCAGCACCGAGCCGAGCGACAGCCCGTACCAGACATTCTGCGCCATGCCCCATATGGCGAGGTTGCGCTCGATGCCCTCGATCGCCGCCGCTGCCGCCTGCTTCACCTCGGGCGCCGCGCTTTCGGGCACCGAGCGCAGGATGGCGAGCGCGTCCTGGTTGCCCTCGGCACCGACCAGCTCGACGGCAGCGATGCGCTCGGCGGGGGTGATGCCCTCCTTGCCGATCAGGATCGAGGCCCGCGCCAGGTTCATCGCCGACTTCACCTTGGGGTCGGTCTCCTTGGCGAGCGCGGCGTCGAGGGCCGGCAGCGCAGCCTCGTCGCGCGAGCGGCCCACCGCGAGCGCGGCTTCCCGGCGTTTGACGGCGTCGGGGCTCACCAGCGACAGCGCGCCGCTGGCGGCGTCGATAGCGCGGCGGATGCGGTTGTTGACGCGCACCGGCTTGACGGCGGGCGCGTCGGTGACGGGCTGCATCGTCAGCGGGTCGATGAGCGCCCCGCCCGCACCTTCGATGAAGACGCGCGGCGGCGTGCCGCCGAAAACCAGCTTGCCGTCGGCAAGGGCGGAGACGATGCCGGCGGCGGCCGGGCTGCCGCTCAGCGCCAGCGCGCCGAGCGCGGCTTCGGTATCGTCATATTTGTTGGTGGTGAGCTGGGCGAGCGGGCCGCTGATGTCCTGTGCCTCGACACGCTGCACGAGCGCGGCGGCGAACAGGAGGGCGAGCGCGGCACAGAGCACACGCGGGAGGCGGAAAAGGCGAGCGCTTGAGGTCATCATCGTCCGTCGATGTGGCGCTGCGGATGGCCGGGGCTGGGCTCCGGCGGCGACGGCGGTACGCGGTGGGCCTTGGTGCCGGGCGGCAATGCCTTGTTGATGGCACGCCCTCAGCGGCAACACGGGCCCGATAGCGGCCCGGCACTCGGGCCGGATCCGGCCGCAGCAGGGGCGGCCGGAGGGTTTTAGAGCGCGTCAGGCGGAGGCGTGGGGCCCCCGCCTGCGGGCGGGCCTCACTGGCCGGCGCCGCCGCACTTGCCGGTCTTGACGTTGAAGTTGCCGCAGCTGAGCGGCTTGCGCCAATCGGCGATCAGGTCCTTGGAACCTTCAAGATAGGGGGACCATTCCTCGGCGACGATCAGGCCGGGGGTCTGCTCGACGATGTCGAACTGGCCATCTTCCTTGATCTCGCCGATGAGCACCGGCTTGGTGATGTGGTGGTTCGGCATCATGGCCGAGAAGCCACCGGACAGGTTCGGCACGGTCACGCCGATCAGCGCGTCGATGACGGCGTCGGCATCGGTGGTGCCGGCCTTCTCGACCGCCTTGACCCACATGTTGAAGCCGATGACGGTGGCTTCCATCGGGTCGTTGGTCACGCGCTTGTCGTTCTTGGTGTAGGCCTGCCACTTCTTGATGAAGGCGGCGTTTTCAGGCACGTCGACCGACTGGAAGTAGTTCCACGCGGCGAGGTGGCCGAGCAGCGGCTTGGTGTCGATGCCGGCGAGTTCTTCCTCACCCACCGAGAAGGCCACAACCGGAATGTCGGTCGCCTTGATGCCTTGATTGCCGAGCTCCTTGTAGAACGGCACGTTGGCGTCGCCATTGATGGTGGAGACGACAGCCGTCTTCTTGCCCGCCGAGCCGAACTTCTTGATATCGGCGACGATGGTCTGCCAGTCGGAATGACCGAACGGCGTGTAGTTGATCATGATGTCTTCGGCCTTGACGCCCTTCGACTTCAGATAGGCCTCAAGGATCTTGTTGGTCGTGCGCGGATAGACATAGTCGGTGCCGGCCAGCACCCAGCGCTGCACGCCTTCGTTTTCCATCAGATAGTCGACGGCCGGAATCGCCTGCTGGTTCGGGGCGGCGCCGGTGTAGAACACGTTGCGCTCGCTCTCCTCGCCCTCATACTGGACCGGGTAGAACAGAATGCTGTTGAGCTCCTTGAACACCGGGAGCACCGACTTGCGCGACACTGAGGTCCAGCAGCCGAACACGACCGCGACCTTCTCCTTGGCGATGAGTTCGCGCGCCTTTTCGGCGAAGAGCGGCCAGTTCGAGGCGGGATCGACCACCACGGCTTCCAGCTTCTTGCCGAGCACGCCGCCGGCGGCATTCTGCTCCTGCACCATGAACAGAACGGTGTCCTTCAGCGTGGTTTCGCTGATCGCCATGGTGCCGGACAATGAATGCAGCACGCCGACCTTGATCGTCTCCTGGGCGCTTGCAACGCCGCCTCCGGCCAGCGCCAGCGCAGCCGCACCCACAAGCGCGCGACCGGCCATGCGCCGGGCATGCGTGAACATGTTCAGCATCTTTATTCCCTTCTGGAGTACACACGCAGGACCCCCGTCCGCGTGCCAGAAGGGACGTTTGCAACCCGCGTGCCAAGGGCGGGAATGGGGCGTTGGCGAGGTCGGGCGATGCTCACATCGCCCGGGCGCCTCTTACCACGGGAAAGGCTGCCTATTTATTCAGCAGAACTGCGCTCAATTACGCACAGCCGGGCACTGAAAACACAACTGCCCACTTAATGCGCAGCCGGCTTCGTCCTTATGGCGGCACCAAGGCCACTCAATCGCTCCAGCGCGCGGTCGAGCGTGGCGTCGGTCTTAGCAAAGCACAGCCGCACCACACTCTCCACCGGGTCCTGCGCATAAAAGGCGGAGACGGGGATCGCCGCCACGCCCTCCCGCGCCACCAGCGAGAGGCAGAACGCCTCGTCGCGCAGGCCGGGATCCAGCGGGGCAAGGTCGACATTGAGGAAATAGGTGCCGGCCGAAGGCAGCACCGGCAGGCCCAGCGCGGTGAGCCCCTGCGCCAGCCGGTCGCGCGAGCGCTGCAGGCCGTCGCGCGTGGCGAGAAACCACTCCCGCTCCTTGCCCAGACCATAGGCGACCGCGTGCTGCAGCGCCGGCGGCGTGGTGAAGGTGAGGAACTGGTGCGCCTTGGACAGCACCCGCATCAATTCCGGCGCGGCACAGACAAAGCCGACCTTCCAGCCGGTCATGCCGAAAATCTTGCCGGCCGAGCCGATCTTCACCGCGCGCTCGCGCATCCCCGGCAGCGACAGCACGGACTGATGTTCCAGACCGTCGAAGATCACATGTTCCCACACCTCGTCGCTCACCAGCACCGCGCCCGAGCGGGTGCAGAAGCCGGCGAGCAGCGCGAGTTCCCCGGCGTCGAACACCCGGCCGGTGGGGTTGTGCGGGTTGTTGAACAGCACCAGCTTCGTGCGCGGGGTGAACGCTTCTGCAAGCGCCTCCTCGGTGAGCCGCCAATGCGGCGGCACCAGCCGGACGAGGCGGGGCACGCCGCCGGCCCGGCGCACGAGGGGGAAATAGGCGTCATAGAGCGGCTGGAACAGCACCACCTCGTCGCCCGGTTCGATCAGCGCCAGCAGCGCGCCGGCAATCGCCTCGGTGGCGCCTGAGGTGATCATCACCTCGCGCTCCGGGTCGAGGTCGAGCCCCTGCCAGTCACGGTAATGATCGGCCACCGCGCGACGCAGGTCCAGTGTGCCCATCATCGGCGGGTACTGGTTCCAGCCGTCCAGCACCGCCTGCGCCGCCTTCTCGCGCACATCGCGCGGGCCGGGATCGTCCGGGAAACCCTGCCCGAGATTGACCGCGTCATGCTGGCGGGCCAGCGCCGACATGGTCTCGAACACGGTGGTCGGCAGCGCGGCGAAAAGGGAGTTCATGGCGGGTCCAGCAGCAGGGGCACGGGCCTTCCTTAGCCCCGCCCCCACGTCGATGAAAGGCCTGCGCCGCGGGTGGCATCGTCATACCGGCGTCAACGCGGCGCCCTAAGCCCTCAGCGGAACACAGGAGCACCCCAGATGAAACGCCTGCTGATCGCCTCGCTGATCACCGCCACCCTGCTGCCGGTGGGGGCGCGGGCGGCCGAGCCCACCGAACTCACCGTGATGAGCTTCAACATCTGGGGCGGTGGCGCCAATGACGGCAAGCCCGTCGATGAGACGCTGGCGGTCATCAAGGCGGTCGACCCGGATATCATCGGCCTTCTGGAATCACGGCCGGAGCCCGACCCCTGCGACGCCGACAACTGCGTGCCGACCGGCCCCAGCGTCGCCAAGGAGATCGCCGGCCGGCTCGGCTATTTCTATTACGATCAGGCCAAGCAGAACCCCGCGCTATGGGGCGGTGCCATCCTGAGCCGCTACCCCATCGTCCAGCCGACGGCGAACGACCTCGGCGTCGAGATCGACGTCAAGGGCCGCAAGGTCTTCGCCTATTCGCTGCACCTGCCGGACTTCCCGTACCAGCCCTATCAGTTGCTCGGCATCGATTACGGCCCGGCGCCGAAGCTGACGACCGCCGACGCGGCGATCGCCGCGGCCAAGGCGGCGCGCGGCCCGGCCATCGACCTGTTCCTGCAGGATCTCAAGGCGGCGGACAGGGCGGACGCGGTGTTCGTGTTCGGCGACTTCAACGAGCCGTCCCATCTCGACTGGACGGACGCGGCGGTGAAGGCCGGTCGCCAGCCCCTCGCCGTCGCGTGGCCGACCTCGCTGCGGATGACGGGCGAGGCCGGCTTTCTCGACCTGTTCCGCGTCGCCTATCCCGACCCCGCCGCCAAGCCCGGCATGACCTGGACCACCACCAGCGCGCCCGCCGACCCGACCGACCATCACGACCGCATCGACTTCACCTATGGCCGCGCTTCGGGCCTCACCGTGCTGAAGGCCGGCATCGTCGGCGAAAAGGCGCCGGAGGCGGACATCGTGGTCACGCCGTGGCCGTCCGACCACCGCGCCACCATGGCCACCGTCCGGTTCTGAGGCGGCGTGCCGGCGCCGCCGGTCTCAGCCCACCAGCACGGCGTGGTTGTCGTAGCGCGGGCCACCCGAGCGGCGGGCGATGACCCCGACCTCGGCACCATCGGTACCGATCAGCACCGTCTCGCCGAGCCCGCTGGTGGCGAGGAACTGGCCGGCCTCCCGCGTCGGGGCAAGGCCGCAGCCATCGACCAGCGGCAGCGACCCGATATAGCGCCCGTCGCGCCGCCACAGCGCCACACGGTTGCCGCGCGGGCTGGCGGCGGCGACATAGGTGCCCGACGCATCGAGCGCCACCGAGCCGACATAGGTGCGCAATCCCCGCCATGCCTCATCAGGCGCGTCGAAGGCGCGCAGCCCCTCCTCCTCTACGGCGTAGAGCAGCGGGCGGGCGACGCCGTCGGCGAGCAAATCCTGCGCCGCCACCACGGTGAAGCCGTCCGCGCCTGAGGTGAGGTGGCGCAGCGAGAGCGAGGCGAGATCCTCGCTGAGCGTTGCGGTCGTTCGCACGGCGCCGGTGGCGGGGTCCAGCCGGGCGATGCCTGAGCCGGCGATCTCGGCGCCGAGCGCCTCCGGCGTGTGCGGCTCGATGCCGCCATTGGCGACGACGAGCGCGCCGCCGGCCGGAAGCATGTCATGCGGGCCGATGCCGGCCGAGGCCCATTCCGCCTCCACCGCGAAACCCGCCTCCACCACGCGGCGGGTGACGACGCCCTGCCCGTCCGCGCGGGCGATCTCCACTGCGAGGAAACGCCGTCCGCCGTCGATGAAGCGGCCATGGCCGGAGAACACCCGCCCCTCGCCCGGCTCGAAGCTCGCCAGCACCGTGCCGGCGCGGCGGTCGAACAGCACGGCTGTCGTGCCGGGCCGACGCGCCACGGCGACGGCCGTGCGCCCGTCCGGGCTCGGCTCCACCCAGTGCAGGCGCTGGGTCGCGGCGCCGACCGTCGTCGCTTCCCGATCGGGGGAGAGCACCACGGGGGCAAAGCCGCCCTGCACGCCGGCCGTCGCCAGCCACTCCGCGTCGAGCAGATGGTCGCGCGCATGCGCCGCCCCGCCGGCGAACAGCACGCGCGGGCCGGCGGCGAGCGCGCCAAGCGTGCCGATCAGCGAGCGGCGGGTGAGGTCGAGAAAGCCCATGGTGCCGCCCTCAATCGCCGTCGAGTGCGTTGAAGCCGAGCGGCACGCCGAGCCCTGATGCCAGCGGCTTGGCGATGCCGGCCTGCGCCGCCTTGAATGCGGCCACCGCCGCCTGCAGGGTCTTGCGCCCCTCGGAAGTGGTGGCAGCGGCGCCGATATCTTCCGGCAGTGCGTCCGCCGCTGTCTGCGCGGCCTGCAGCGTGGCGGCAAGGCTGGCGCGGTCCTTCGGGTCGATCCCGGCGCTCAGCGCCCGCGCCAGCGCGTCGGCGCTGCCGACGATGGCGACGATGGTCTCCTTCGACAGGCCGCTGCGGCGGCGGTCCGCCATCAGCGGCTTGGCTTCGTTGGCGCTCTTGCCGAGCACGACAAGCAGGCGCTGGTCGACCACGCGCTGATAGGCCCCGGCAAGGTCGGTGACGATCTGGCTGAGCAGGGCGTTGGGGTCCGGGAAATAGACCGGGTCGGCCTTGCCGGCGATGAGCTGCGCCAGCAGGCCCTCGCTGCGGCTGCCCCACCCGGTGCGGATTTCCCCGGCAATGGTGGCGAGGTTGCGCGCCACGGCGCGGCCAATGTCGCAGCGCCGCACCGCTTCCGGCCCCGCCAGCAGCGCCGCTTCAGCGCCCTCGTCGTAGAGCACGCGCTCCAGCGCCGGGAGGCCCTGCGCGGCGGCGCTGAGGCGGAAGAAGCGCTGCGGCTGCAGCCGCTCGTCCGTGGGGTCGGCGAGAAGCTCGGCCACCGAGCGGCCGACCGCGTTGCGCCGCTCCGGGAACAGGTTGAACCGGTCCGGTCGCAGCGACAGCATCACCGGCCCAAAGGTAATGAACTCCACCGAAGACCACGCTTGCGAAACGGCGGCGAAGCGCGCCTTCAGTTCCGCCACGCCGGCGGCAGAAGGCGCGGTGCAGAACGCCTCCCACGCTTCCTGCTGCGCCTTCGCGCTCACGAGCAGCGTGTCGTAGCGCGGCAGCAGCCAACTCTCCACGAGCTCGGGCGCGGAGACCGGCGCGGCATGGGCGCGGCCGATGAACAGAGTGGTGAGGAGCGTGCTCGCGGCGGCAATCGCCGGCACGCCCTGAGCCGCCTGCCCGATCTGGCTCGCCAGCGCCAGCGCCACGGCGAAGGGGGATCGGTTCATGTGGAGAGCCTCGCTCTAAAGGGAAGACACATAGTCGATCAGCCGCGCGCGCTCGGTCTTGCCCAGCGCCTCGAAGCGGGCGCGCGCGCCTGATGCCTCGCCGCCATGCCAACCAATGGCCTCCGCCACCGTGGCGGCGCGGCCGTCATGCAACAGGCCGACGCCCCGGTCCAGCGCACTGGCGAGCCCGCCGAGCGGCGCGGTGCGCCATTCCGCCGCCGCCGCGCCGGGCACGCCGGCTGGGTCGGCAAGCCCCTCGCCCATGTCGTGCAGCAGCACATCGGTGTGGAGCGCCAACGTGCCGCCGCCGCGCAGGGGCAGAGCCGGGTGGTGGCAGGTGGCACAGCCGGTGGCGGCAAACAGCTGCCTGCCGGGCGCGTCGAAGCCGCCCTCCGGCACTTTCAACGCCCGGAGATAGGTAACGAGGCGCTGAACGATGGCCTGCGAAATTTCCGGCTCGCCTTCGCCCTCGCGCCCATGCGGCGCGTTGCGGCAGGCGGTCTGCAAGTCGGTGCAGTCGCCCCAGGGTTCCGGGCGCAGCGGCGTCGACAGGCCGAGATCGAGGGAAAAGGCCTCCGAGGCCTGCCCGGCCAGCGTCGGGTGGCTCGCCTTCCAGCCGAAGCGGCCAATGGTGGAGCCACCCTCGGGCGTTGCGAGCCGGCGGGCCCGCCCGCGCACGCCATCGCCGTCGCGGTCATCGGGGTCTTCGAGCGCGAGGATCGCGGCGTCGTCGACAAGCTCCAGCTTGCCGCGCCCGCGCAGATCAGGCGCCGCGCGCAGCGACATATGGGTGGCGGGATCGAGCGGGCCGTAGCCGGGGGCGTCGACGCGCGGGATGCGGCGGCCGTTCTCCACCGTAATGGAGAAGGCGCCCTCCGCCGGCACGCCGGGCAGCGTCATCGTCTCCAGCCGGTGGCCATAGGCGGGATCGCCGCTGCCATCGCTGCGGAAGAGGGAGAGCACCAGCCCCAAGCCTTGCGGGCGGCCGGCCGCGTCAAGCGCCGTCGCGCCGGCCCCACCGCCGGCGGGGTGGCAGGCGGCGCAGGAGCGCGCATCGAACAGCGGGCCGAGCCCGTCATTGGCGCGGGTGGAACTCGGCGCCGGCACCCAGGGCCGCTCGAACAGCGCCTTGCCGATGGCGGCGTCGAGGCGGGCGTCCTCGGCACATAGTGGTGCGGGAAGCAGCAGGGCCCAGAGCAGGACCACGCTGCCGATGATGCCGCTGCGCGGAGTCTTTCGTGGGTCCCGGATCGGCGCTCCGGCTGCGCCTCCGCTGGTCCGGGACACGAGGCTGTTTCCCGGACAAGCCGCGCGCCGCGCGGCGCCGATCCGGGACCCAGGGGAGACGCCCCCGGAGGCGGCATCTGCTTCACAATGGGGATGCTGTCCGCCCGCCATCACACGATCCGGAACCAGCCCATCATCCCGGTCTCCATATGCTCCAGGATGTGGCAGTGAAACACCCAGTCACCGGGGGCGGCGACGAAGGCGATCTCGACCGCCTCGCCGGGCTGCACCAGCACCGTATCGGCGAAGTGGCGCGGCAGGCGATCGAGGCTGGAGGCCCGCACCTCGAAGGCATGGCCGTGCAGATGGACGGGATGGGGAAAGCGCGTCTCGTTCTTGATCTCGACCACATAAGACGTGCCGGTCGTCATGCGGGCGAGCGGCGGCGGCACGCTGCGGTTGGCGCCGGTGGGCCAGGATTCGGACTGGATGCCCCAATAGGTGGTCGCGCCGACGCACAGGCTGTCGATCAGCGCCGTGGCGAGCGGATCATCCGCCGGCAGGGCGATTTCCTTCACCGCCTGACCGGTCGCCTGCTGCAGGGTGAAGGAGAGCCGCGCCGCCCGCTTCATGTCGGGCTGGGGCAGATCCGCCTTTGGCAGGGCCAGCGGACCCTTTCGCGGCTTGCTCACCCGGCCCTCGGCGGTGAGGGTGGCGAAGTGGTAGATGTCGGCGGCGCGGTAATCGCCCAGCGTCACCGGCGAGCCGTCGGCCGGCATGCGGATGTCGAGGTCGATACGCTGAGCCGGGCCCATGCGCCAGATACCGTCCGGCAGATCGTCGAGCCGCACCGGGGGCAAAGCATGGCCATCGACGGCGATGAGCCAGGCGTCGCCGCCCTCCACGCCGATATCCATGATGCGGGTGGAATCGATGTTGAGGATACGCAGGCGCGCGTGGCCGCCGGCGGGCGCCTTCAGCTCCAGCGCGGCGGCGCCGTTGACGGTGCGGGTCGCGCCGAAGGTGCCGGCCTTCGAGGCGCCCTCCGGCTCGGTGAGGGGGAGGAAGCTGCCATCCGGCGCGAGGCGCCAATCCTTCAGGCACAGCACATGCTCGGCATCGAAGGCCGGGTCCCGCGTGTCCTCGACGATCAGCACGCCGGCAAGGCCCATGCCGGCCTGCCCGGTCTCGTCGCAATGGGGATGGAAAAAGAAGGTACCGGGATCGTCCAGCGGCAGCAGGTGCACGAAGCGGCTGCCCGGCTGCACCAGAGGCTGGGTGAGCGTGGGTACGCCGTCATATTCGTTCGGCATGCGGATGCCGTGGAAATGCAGGGTGGAGCCCTCGTCGATGCCGTTGACGAAGGTCGCCTTCAGCCGCGTGCCACGCGGCATACGCAGCGTCTGGAACGGGGTGCAGTCATAGGCGAGGATGCGGGTCGCGGGCTTGTCCGGGCCGAGGAGCTTCAGTTCCATCTCGCCGGCGGTGAGCGTCACCTCGCGGGTCGGCTCGAACGGCGCGGCCGCGCGGGCGACGCCGGCGCGGGTCGGCGCGAGCAGGGCCAGCCCACCGATCGCCGCGCCCGCGCCAAGGAAGGCGCGGCGCGAGAAACCCGCGCCGCCGCTGTTCATGTCGCGCTCACTCGCCGACCTTGGAGGGATCGTCCAGGCTGTCCGAGCCCTCGACCTTGATCTTGAGCTTGAGCGCGCCGACCACGCCTTCCAGGGCGCGGGTCTGGGCGACGAGCGAATCGACACCCTTCTGCACCAGTGCGTTGCCCTCGGCATTGCCTTCGCCGATCATCTGGTCATAGGCCTGCTTGCCGCTGTCGGCCTCGTCCTTGATCGCCTTCAGCGCCGCCAGCGCGGCGTCGATCTTGGCCTCGGCCTCGGCGGCCGCCTTCGGCGCCTTGGCATTGGCATAGGCCGCGACCGACGCGCCCTCGACAACGGAGCCGTCGACGCGGGTGTATTTGCCGCGATAGATCGCGGCGATGCCGACCTCGTCGTAATAGTGCGAATTGTGGGTGTTGTCGGAGAAGCAGTCATGCTCCTCTTCCGGGTCGTGCAGGATGAGGCCGAGCTTCATCCGCTCACCCGCTAGTTCGCCATAGGAGAGCGAGCCGAGGCCGGTGAGGATGGTGCCGAGCGCGGCCTTGTCCTTCTGCTTCGCCACGGCGGCGCGGGCCTTGCCCTTCTTGCCCCACCACTTGGCCATGTCTTCGAGGTCGGACACCAAGAGGTCGGTGGCGGCCTTGAGATAGGCCGCGCGGCGCTCGCAATGGCCGTTGCTGCAATTGGCGGTGTCGTAATCGGTGACGGGGCGCTTGCCGGCGCCCGGACCCGTGCCGTTGAGGTCCTGACCCCAGAGCAGGAATTCGATGGCGTGGTAGCCGATGGCGACGTTGGATTCGACGCCGCCGGCCTCCTGCAGGCTGTCGAGCAGCTTCGGGGTGATGTTGGTGGCGTCGATGGTCTTCTTGCCGACCCGGATCTTGGTGTTGGCGATCACATTGGCGGTGTAGAGCGGGTTCTCGTCGGACGTATCGCCATAGCTCTTGTCGACATAGTCGATCAGGCCTTCATCCAGCGGCCAGGCGTTCACGCGGCCTTCCCACTCGTCGACGATGGCGTTGCCGAAGCGGAAGCCCTCGGTCTGCTGGTAGGGCACGCGCGCGGCCTTCCAGGCCGCCTTGGCGGCGTCGAGATTGGCCTCGGTCGGGGTGGCGATGAGGGTGTTCACCGCGCCCTGCAGCGCCTTGGCGGTGGTCAGGCTGTCGGTGTACATCGCCTCGGCAATGTCGGCATAGGTGGCGACAATGTCCTTCACCTTCGGCGCCGGAGTGTCGGCGGCGGCCGGGCCGGCGGCAAAGGCCGCCCCCAGCGCAAGGGCCGCGACGAGCGGCACGGCGAACAGTGATCTGGCTCGCATGGATGGTCTCCTTCCGCGCCCCCGGGCGCCTTAGCGGGAGACTCCTACGCCACGGCCGAAATCGACTGCAAGTGTTCGGCCTCAGATTAGAATTGTTTCACTTTAAAACAACGGCCGAAATCTAAGCGCCATCACAAACCTGCAGCAAAAATACTTTCAGTCACGCCGTCGACGATGACGCAACGTCACACAGAGGCTGGAGCGCTTCCGCCAGCTCCGCATCGGTGACGGTCGACAGCGGCTTCATCAACTTGGCCGCCTCGGTGCGCTGGCCGGGCCGCATCACCAGCACCACCGTCTCCGCGCCGCCGCAGGCCGGGTCGCCACAGGCGATCTCGCTGATGGAAATGGTGGTTTCCTCGTCCACCCCGAGGATGAGCCGCGCCTTGGCGGCCAGCTCGCGGGCGGCGTCGGGTGCCGCCTCGGCGCTGGCGCCCCGGCGGAAGAACAGACGTGCCATCGTGCCTCCTGCACATTCGCGCCGCCCCCGCCCGCAAGGGAGCGCTCCCCGCCAGCAGGTAAGCCCGCCGCCGTCCCGGCGCAAGCGGGCCCACCCGCCCCCGCCACCCCGGCTGGCGCAAGTAAAACGCCGACCATTAGTTTAGAACTATAACAATACTGGAAGATAATCATTGTTCGTGACGACGAACCCGCGTATTCATCCCACCAACGCCGGAGAGAAGCCGCGAATACATCAAGCGGCACCCGCTCCCACCGGCACCGATTTCGCGAGGCCACTTCCCGGCAGGTCTCGTGAACCACGCGGGACGACGGCACGCGCTCCCTCAGCCGTCGTCCCGCGACCACTCCTCGGCCACAGCCGCCGCCCCCGCTTCCCATCGGCCGCGCCACGGCGCCGGCTGGCCAAGGCCGAGCCGCGCCAGCATCCCGCAGGCGGCGGAATGGCCGGTGGCAAACGAGGCCTGCAGCAGATAGCCCCCCGTCGGCGCCTCCCAGTTCAGCATCTCGCCAGCGACAAACACGCCCGGCCGCGCCTTCAGCATCAGCTGGTCATCCATCATGGCGCGGGTGACGCCGCCGGCGGTGGAGATCGCCCGCTCCAGCCCGGCCATGCCAGTGGCTGCGAGCGGCAGCGCCTTGATCCGCGCCGCCAGCGCGGCGTGATCGGCCGGCAGCGGCCCGGCCTCGCGCAGCAAGCCGGCGGCGGCGGGGGAGAGGCCGGCGGCCTTGCGCAGGCGGTTGGACATGGATTCGCCCTTGCGGCTGGCCGCCAGCCGCACGGCCAGCGCGTCGGCCGCCACATCCGGGCGCAGGTCGACCAGGAGAGTGGCCGCGCCCTCGCGTGCGATCGCCTCGCGCAGGACGGCGGAAAGCGCATAGACCGCGCCGCCCTCCAGCCCGGCGCCGTCGATCATCGCCTCGCCGCGCACGCGCGTCGCCCCCAAGGAGAGCGCGATGCGCTTGAGCGGCGCGCCGGCGAAGCGGGCGCGGAACGGCGCCGACCAGTCGATCCGCACGCCGCTATTGGCCGGGCGCAGCGGGGCGATCTCCACCCCCTGCTCCCACAGAAGGTCCGCCCAGCTGCCATCGCTGCCGAGCCGCGGCCAGCTGGCGCCGCCGAGCGCGAGCAGGACGGCCCCGGCCGCCACCTCCATTTCGCCCTCCGGCCCGGCAAGGCGCAGCGCGCCCTCGCGGTTCCAGCCAAGCCAGCGGTGGCGACTCTTCAGCACCACGCCGAGACCGTCGAGCCGCGCCAGCCAGGCCCGCAGCAGCGGCGAGGCCTTGAAGCTGCGCGGGAACACCCGCCCGCTGGAGCCGACGAAAATCGGCTCGCCCAGCCCCTCCGCCCAGTCCCGCAGTCGGGCGGGCGGAAAGGCGTCGAGGATCGGCGCCAGCCAATCGGCCGCCGTGCCGTAGCGGGCGAGGAAGGGTGCGCGCGGCTCGGAATGGGTGAGGTTCAGCCCGCCGCGCCCGGCGATGAGGAATTTTCGCGCCGGGGACGGCATGCGGTCATAGAGCGTCACCTCGCAGCCGGCGCCCGCCAGCACCTCCGCCGCCATAAGCCCGGCCGGGCCGGCGCCGATGATGGCGATGAGCGGATTTCGCGAATCGTTTCCAGCCTTTGGCGTCACGGGCTCAGCTTCCGATTCAATGTGAGCCGCGTCCGGATTGCCGAGTCGCGCCCGAGGCTTGCGGGCGGCGGTTGAAACACCGATTCCGGGATGCCGTTGCGGCGCTCGAGGCCGGGCCCGCCCCGTCCATCACGGCGTGCGGGACGCGCATAGCCGTGGATCCCCGGGTCAAGCCCGGGGATGACGACGCCTGAGCGGGTCGCTCATTGCCTGATTCCAGATCCTGCCCCAAGCTCATGATGCGTCAGCCGATTTCGGGGGAGCAGGCGTCTGATATGCGCAGGCTCACCTGGGTCCGGCCCTGCCAGGAGTCCAGATCAAGCGTGCCCGCCACATGCAGCAATTGCCCGCGCGCCTCCAGCAGCGCATTGCCGAGCGGGGTGTCGACGGCGCGGAACACGACGCCTGATATCGTCGCCCCATCAGTGCTGCGCAGGCGCACGCGGATCTGGCCGGCGCTGCCCGCCTCGGCATAGACCACGCGATGGGCAGGAAAGGCGAAGACCGGCTGCGGGTTGCCGGCGCCGAAGGGCCCGGCCCGCTCCATCAGTTCCACCAGCTCGGGCGTCGCCCCGGCCGCCGAGAGGGCACCGTCGATCAGGATCTCGTCCACCGCCCGCGCCTTCTCCACCGTCGCCGTCAGCGCCTGTTCGAGATAGGCGCGCAGATCGCCGAGACGGCCGCGCGCGATGGTGAGGCCCGCCGCCATGGCATGGCCGCCGCCCTTCACCAATATGCCGGCCTCCACCGCCCCGCGCACCGCCCGGCCGACATCGACGCCGGGGATGGAACGGGCCGAGCCGGCGCCGGTCTCGCCGGTGAAGGCGATGGCGAAGGCGGGGCGGCCGAATTTTTCCTTCAACCGCGCCGCAACCAGGCCGACCACGCCGGGGTGCCAGCCCTGCCCGCTGGAGAGCACCACCGCCCCGACGCCGGCGAGGCCCAGCGCCGCCTCGGCCTCCGCCTCCGCCTCGGCGACGATGGCGCGTTCCACCTGCTGGCGCTCGGCGTTGAGCCGGTCGAGCTCGGCGGCGATCTTCTGCGCTTCGATCGGGTCGCGGGTGAGCAGCAGCCTTGTGCCGAGCGTGGCATCGCCGATACGCCCGCCGGCATTGATGCGCGGCCCGAGCAGGAAGCCGAGATGCCACGCCTTGGGGGGGCCCGAGAGCCGGGCCGCGTCCATCAGCGCGGTCAGCCCCGGCCGCTCGCGCTTGCGCAGCTGGATCAGCCCCTTGGTGACATAGGCGCGGTTGAGCCCGAGGAGGGGCACCACATCCGCCACCGTGCCCAGCGCCACGAGGTCGAGGCTGGCGAGCAGGTCCGGCGCCGGCCGCTCTTTGGTCCACCAGCCGCGCTGGCGCAGCTCGCGCAGCAGCCCGACGGCAACGACGAAGACGAGGCCGACGGCGCACAGATGGCCGAGGCCGGAAAGGTCGTCGGCGCGGTTGGGGTTCACCAGCGCAGCCACCTCGGGCAGTTCCTCGCCCGCCTGGTGATGGTCGATCACCACCACGTCGAGACCCAGCTCGCGGGCGCGGGCGAAGGGCTCAAAGCTCATCGTGCCGCAATCCACCGTGACCAGCAGCGTCGCCCCGCGCTCGGCCAGCGCCTCGATGGCGGGGATGTTGGGGCCATAGCCCTCGAAGATGCGGTCGGGGATGTGGAAGGCCGGGTCCAGCCCGCCGGCGCTCAGCACCTCCACCAGCAGGGCGGTGGCGGTGGCGCCGTCAACATCATAATCGCCGAACACCGCCACCTTCTCGCCCCGCATCACCGCATCGGCGAGGCGGGCGACGCAGGGCGCCATGTCGGTCAGCGTGTCGGGGTCGGGCAGCAGGCGCTTCACCGTCGGGTCGAGCCAGGCCTCGACGGCGTCGATGGCGACGCCGCGCCCGGCCAGCACCCGGGCCAGAATCTCCGGCACGCCGTGGCGCTGCACGATGGCGAGCGTGGTCTGCGCCCCGCGCGCGTCCAGCCGCTCGCGCCAGAAGCGGCCGGTGGCGGAGCGGGAGACGCCGAGAAAGGGACGCGGCGGCGGGGCGGCGGTGGGAAGGACGAGACTCATGGGGCGCAGGATAAGCCCGAACAACGCGCCCGCGTCGAGAGCCATGCCGCGTCGGCCGGCCTTCGCGCCGCCGGGGATGGGCCGCGCGGTTCATTTATCTGTCATCGCGCCGTTGCGCGCCCGACATGGGCAGGGGTCAGGAAGGCAGCTCGGCATTGCCGACCTCAGGCATTGCCGATCTCTCTTGCCCCCCAAAGGAGAAGCGCCATGGCCCTCCCCGTCCTCCGCCCCTGCCTGCTCGCCGGCGTCGCCCTCGCGGCGATGGTCCTTGGCTCCACCGGCCTGCGCGCCGACGAGGCCTTTCCCGCTACGCTGGCCGGCCACGCCGTGCTGCCGGCGCAGACCTTTATCGCCATGCCGGACGACGCGCCCGCCGACCTCAAGGTCTCCGGCAAGTTCACGTCAGGCACCCGCGTCGAGGCGGTTGGCACGGTGGAAGGCAAGTCAGCCGGCCGCCCCACCGGCGTCTCGGTGCCGTTCCAGGGCCAGCCGGTGCAGGGCCATTCCGGCATCAAGGTGATGCCGGACGGCAGCTTCTGGATCATCACCGACAACGGCTTCGGCTCGAAGGCCAACAGCCCGGACGCGGCGCTGTTCCTGCGCCACTACACAGTGGACTGGGCGACCGGCGCCTTCCAGCCGATCGAGACGGTGTTCCTCACCGATCCCGACAAGAAGGTGCCGTTCCGCATCGTTCATGAAGGCACGGAAAAGCGCTACCTCACCGGCGCCGATTTCGACATTGAGAGCTTCCAGATCATCGGTGACCAGCTCTGGATCGGCGAGGAGTTCGGCCCCTACCTGATCAAGGCCGACAAGACCGGCAAGGTGCAGGCGGTGTTCGAGACCGTGGCCGGCGAGACGCCGGTGCGCTCGCCCGACCATTACGCCGTCGCCTCCCCCGCCGCGCCGAACGCGCCCGCCACCTTCAATGCCCGCCGTTCCAAGGGCTATGAGGGCATGGCCGCCTCCAAGGATGGCAAGTATCTGTACGCCCTTCTGGAAGGCCCGCTGTGGGACGCGGACAAGAAGGACTGGCAGAAGACAGCGGACGGCAAGGAATTCCTGCCGATCCTCGAATTCGACGTCGCCGCTGAGAAGTGGACGGGGCGCATGTGGCAGTACGTTCTGGAGCAGAACGGCAACGCCATCGGCGATTTCAACATGATCGACGGCACCACCGGCCTCATCATCGAGCGCGACAATGGCGAGGGCACGCAAGACAAGGCCTGCGCCTCCGGGACCAAGGGGCCGGACTGCTTCCACGACCTCGCCAAGTTCAAGCGCATCGTCAAGATCGAGCTGACCGACGCCAATGCCGGCCAGCCGGTGCGTAAGATCGGCCATATCGACCTGATGAAGATCGCCGACCCGGACAAGCTCGCCCGCAAGCCGCTCAATGACGGCGTGCTGACCTTCCCCTTCTTCACCATCGAGAATGTCGACGTGGTCGACGCCACCCACATCGTGGTCGGCAACGACAACAACCTGCCCTTTTCCTCCTCGCGCGACCCGGCGAAGGCGGATGACAATGAGCTGATCCTGCTGGAAGTGGGCGATTTCCTGAAGGCGAAGTAAGCCGCCTTCGCGGGTGACATCGGGGCCGGGGCGGCAACGCGCCGGCCTTCGCGCGTTCACGCCGTGTCGGGCAGCGTCGGATCGGGAAGGTTGCGCGGTCGGCGCAGAATGAGGGCGACGCCCGCCACCATGACAAGCGCGCCGATCATCTTCACCGGCGAGGGATCGTCGCCGATCAGAAGGATGCCGAACGCCACCGTGAGCAGCGGGTTGAGCATCGAATAGGGCACGACCGCGTTGATCGAATGGCGCTGCAGCAGCCAGTACCAGATGCCGTAGCCGATGATCGACGAGCCGATGGCGCTGTAGACCACGCAGAACCAGCCATGCCAGCCGGCCGTCGTCACCATCCACCAGCGGTCGGATTCAAAGATCCACGACATAACAAGCAATTGCGGGATCGCCAGCAGCGAGGACCAGCCCATCATGGTCATCGGCCGCACGCCCTTCAGCTCCTTGACGATGAGGTTCGTCACCGCCCAGCCGGTGGCGCTGGCCAGCAGCAGCACCAGCGAGAGCGGCGGCGGCAGGGTCGGCCCGGCGGCGATCAGCCCGATGCCGGCCACCGAGACGAGAAGGCCGGCCAGCCGGACCTTGCCGAGCGGCTCCTTCAGCACCAGGCAGGCCAGCACGGTGGCGATCGGCGCGCCGAGCTGGATGATGACGGCGCTGGTGCCGGCCTCGGAATTGGCCAGCGCGGCGAACAGCAGGCCGAAATGCATCGTGCCGAAGGTGAAGGACACCAACAGCACGCCAAGGAACTGGTCGCGCGTGATGCGCAGCACCGGGCACAGCAGCACCGACACGAGCGTGAAGCGCAGCGCGCTCATCATCATGGGCGGGATTTCCGCGATGCCGAGCTTCACGGCAATCATGTTCAGCGCCCAGACGCCGATGACGGCGAGGGCGAGCAGCTTGTGCGTGAACGGCATCGAGAACCGGCGGCGGCAGGAGACGACAGGACGGCCCCGGGGCGGGCCGCGCACCGCACGCGGCGAGTCGCGTGTCGGCAGATCGGCTGATAGTCCACCGCCCGGCATCTGCAAAGACCCGCAGCGCCATGCCTGCCCTGCGCGGCCCTCATGACGCGGCAACCCGCCGGGTTGCACACACGGGCGGGAACATTATGGTGCGCGCCATGCTGAACCTGTCGCTCCTCGGCCGCCTCGCCTTCACCCATGCCGCCCCGACCAAGCCGGCGCTCGCGCCCGGCCGTCATGATCTCGGCCTGTTCGAGACTCGCGACGCCGTGCTGGTCGTGCCGGAGGGAATCGACCCCGCCCGCCCGACGCCGCTGGTCACGCTGTTCCATGGCGGCGGCGGCAGCGCCGAAAAAATCCTGCCGATGATGCACGCGCATGCGCAGGCGCGCGGCTTCCTGCTGCTGGTGCCGCAATCGCTGCTGCCGACCTGGGACATCGTGATCGCCGGCAACGGGCCGGACCTGGAGCGGCTGGACACCGCGCTGGCCGAGGTGGCCGCGCGTTTCGCGCTCGACCCCACCCATTTCGCCTTTGCCGGCCATTCGGATGGGGGCAGCTATTCGCTCTCCACCGGGCTGAGCAATGGGCGGATCGTCAGCCACATCCTCGCCTTCTCCGCCGGCTTCATGACCGTGCTGGCGCAGGAGGGAGCACCCAAGGTGTTCATCGCCCACGGCCAGAACGACACCCAGACGCCGATCAGCACCGCCGGCCGCTCCCACGCCGCCAAGCTGCGCCCGGCCGGCTATGAGCTGACCTATGTCGAGCACCCCGGCCCGCACGCCTGGCAGCCGGAGATGGTGCGGCTCGGCGTGGACACGTTCCTGAAGGATGTGGCGCGGGCGGGGTGAGAACGCCGCGTCCCGCAAAGGCCGCGCCCACGGCCTGCAAAACCCGCCCCGTATCCCGGACAAGCCGCGCCCGCGCGGCGCCGATCCGGGACACGGGGGAACCGCCCGCGGTCATGGCCGGGCCAAGCCCGACCATGACCGCGCTCTGTTTTCGCGCCGCCTGGAATAGACATCCGGCACTGCGGCCGCGACACAAAAAAGGCCGGCGCGAGGCCGGCCTTTCCGCAGACGATGCGCAGCTTTCAGTGGCTCACGCGACCTTCTTGGCGCCCTTGGCGAGTTCGGCGATCTCGCCCTCATATTTGGCGACCAGCGCGGCGAAGTCGCTCGGGCCGGCCTTGAGCGCGGCCTTCACATCCGAGGCCCAGGTGGTGTTGCGCAGGGTGAAGGTGTTGGTGGCGGAAGAGCCGTACTTCGTGGAGAAGGCGACGTTCAGCTTGAACGGGATCGGCTCGGAGGCGAGGTAATTGGTGGTCGGGTGCTCCTTGACGAAGGCCGTATAGGCCTCGGCGACCTCCTGGTACTTCTCGGCGCCGATCAGCGCGTCGATCTGGGTCAGCAGGGGCGGAAGCAGCGAATGAGGAGCGGTCATGATGGGTCGTTCCCTTGGCAATTGGCTTGGCGTTCGGGTGCGGGGCGCTCCTCGCGGGCGCGCCTGCGCACGGCTCTGGTATACATCACACCGAGCCGCGACCAAAGCGCGCGATGAGGGCCGGCGTTCAGGCGCCCTGCACCGCACGGCGAAATGAAAACGGGGCGCCGAAGCGCCCCGAATGGTCGATCTCGTCATCCCGGCCGGCGCGCGGTGGAAAGGCGCGATCGCTCTCCCCTCGGCACGCGATCCCGGATCGGCCTTCGGCCGTCCGGGATGACAGGGGACAGCCTCAGCCGAGATGGAACTTGGAAAGGTCGCGGTGCTCGGCCTCGATCCAGCGCACCGTGCCGGTGGCCGAGCGCATGACGACGGTGTGGGTCTTCACCACGCCGCGCTCATATTTCACGCCCTTGAGCAGATTGCCGGTGGTCACGCCGGTGGCGGCGATCAGGCAGTCGCCGCGCACCATGTCGGTGATGGTGTAGATCTTCTTCGGGTCGGAGACGCCCATCTTCTTGGCGCGCTCGCGCTTGGCCTCGCTGTCGAGGATGAGGCGGGTATACATCTCGCCGCCGATGCAGCGCAGCGCCGCCGCCGCCAGCACGCCCTCGGGGGCGCCGCCAGTGCCGAGATAGATGTCGATGCCGGTCTCGTCAGGATTGGTGGTGTGGATCACGCCGGCGACGTCGCCATCGGCAATCAGCTGCACTGCCGCGCCGGTGCGGCGAGCCGCCTCGATGATGGCGGCATGGCGCGGCCGGTCGAGGATCAGCGCGGTGATCTCGGAGGGCTTCACGCCCTTGGCTCGGGCCAGCGACTGGATGTTGTCCTCGGGGCTGGCGTCGATGTTGATCGTGCCCTTGGGGTAGCCCGGGCCGATGGCGATCTTTTCCATGTAGACGTCGGGCGCGTAGAGCATGGTGCCGCCCTCGGCCATCGCCATCACGGCGATGGAGCCGGGCATGTCCTTGGCGCACAGCGTGGTGCCTTCCAGCGGGTCGACAGCGATGTCCACCGCCGGGCCCTTGCCGGTGCCGACCTCCTCGCCGATGAACAGCATCGGCGCCTCGTCGCGCTCGCCCTCGCCGATGACGATGCGGCCGGCGATCGGCAGGCGGTTCAGCTCGCGGCGCATGGCGTCCACCGCCGCCTTGTCCGCCGCCTTCTCGTCGCCGCGCCCGCGCAGGCTGGCCGATGCCACCGCCGCGCGCTCGGTGACGCGCACCAGCTCTAACGTCAGGATGCGCTCCAGCGCCTGGTCCGCCTTGACCCTAATCTCCGCCATCGTCCCCGCCCCCTCAGTCCTTCTCGATCCGTATCACCTGCGGCGGCGAGGCGATGACGCCATCGATCTCGATGGCCTCGATCGCGCGGCGCACCGCGTCCTCATTGGTGGCATAGGTGACCAGCACCACAGGTGCCGGGTTCTCCGCGCTTTCCGCGCGCTCCCCACCATGAGGCCGGCCGCGACGGTGCTGCATTATGGACTCGAGCGAGATGTTCTGCTCGGCCATATGTCGGGCAATGGCTGCCGCCGTTCCGGGCCGGTCGACCGCGGCGAGGCGGATATAATAGCCGCCCTCGTGACGGCGGATCGCCGCCTTCTCGGCCGGCTGCAGGCTCGACGCCTTCCAGCCGAAAGGCGCTCCGCCCCTTGCCGCTGCGGCATCGCACAGGTCCGCGACCACGGCGGAGGCGGTGGCATCGCCGCCGGCGCCGGGGCCGACAAGCGTCAGCGCCACCGCGTCGCCGTCGATCGCCACCGCGTTGGTGACGCCGGAGACCTGCGCGATCGGCCAATGTTTAGGCACCATGGTGGGATGCACGCGCAGCTCCACCTGCCCGCCGATTCGGGCGGCGACGCCGAGCAGCTTGATCCGGTAGCCCAGCTCGTCCGCCGCCTCGATATCGGCCAGCGTGATCGAGCGGATGCCCTCGATATGGATCGCCTCCGGGTCCGGCTGCACGCCGAAAGCCAGCGCGGCAAGCAAAGCCAGCTTGTGGGCGGTGTCGAAGCC
Source organism: Ancylobacter vacuolatus (assembly GCF_030813595.1). Taxonomy (GTDB): domain Bacteria; phylum Pseudomonadota; class Alphaproteobacteria; order Rhizobiales; family Xanthobacteraceae; genus Ancylobacter; species Ancylobacter vacuolatus. Next base: position 784,490 of record NZ_JAUSUH010000001.1, read on the forward strand.
GTCGACATCGAAGGTCGGGTCTGCCTCGGCATAGCCGAGCTTCTGCGCCTGGTCGAGGCAGATATCGAAGGACAGCCCCTCCTCCTGCATCCTTGTCAGGATGTAGTTGCAGGTGCCGTTGAGAATGCCGGAGACGCGGGCGATCTCGTTGCCGAGCAGCGCCTCGCGCAGGGTTTTGATGACGGGAATGCCACCCGCGACGGCCGCCTCGAAATGGATGGCGACGCCCGCTGCCTCGGCGGCAGCGGCGAGCGCGACGCCATGATGGGCGAGCAGCGCCTTGTTGGCGGTGACGACGGAATGGCCCGCCGCGATCGCGGCCTCGACCGCTGCCTTGGCGGTGCCGTCCGGCCCGCCGATCAGCTCGACGAAGACATCGATGTCGGGGTCGCGGGCAAGTTCCACCGCGTCGTCATACCAGCGCAGGCCGGAAAGATCGCAATCGCGGTTGCGCGAACGGTCGCGGGCGCTGATGGCCACCACTTCGACCGGCCGGCCGACGCGCGCGGCAATCGCCTCCGCCCGCCGGGCCAGCATACGCACCACACCCGCGCCGACCGTACCGAGGCCGGCGATGCCAATTTTCAGCGGCGGCGCCATTGTGTGTCCGAACTCAACAAACGTTCCGAATGCGGCGCCGCCCGAAGGGGCCGGGCCTTAACGCGCCGCGGCGAGAGGGACGACGTTGTGCAATGTTTCCGCGCCGGTTTCAAGGAAGCGGCGGATGTTGCGCGCCGCCTGGCGGATGCGCTGCTCGTTCTCCACAAGGGCGATACGCACATAGTCGTCGCCATGCTCGCCGAAGCCGACGCCCGGCGCGACGGCGACGTCCGCCTTTTCGATCAACAGCTTGGAGAATTCGAGGCTGCGCAGGTGGCGGAATTTTTCCGGGATCGGCGCCCAGGCGAACATGGAGGCGGTGGGAACAGGAATCTCCCAGCCGGCCTTGCCGAAACTGTCGACCAGCGCGTCGCGGCGCTTCTTGTAGACACTGCGCATCTCGGCGACGCAGTCCTGCGGGCCGTTCAGCGCCGCCGTGGCCGCGACCTGGATCGGCGTATAGGCGCCATAGTCGAGATAGGATTTCACCCGCGCCAGCGCCGCGATCAGCCGGTCATTGCCCACCGCGAAGCCCATGCGCCAGCCGGCCATGGAGAAGGTCTTGGACATGGAGGTGAACTCCACCGTCACATCCATCGCGCCCGGCACCTGCAGCACGGAAGGCGGCGGGTTGTCATCGAAATACACTTCCGAATAGGCCAGGTCGGACAGCACGATCAGGTCGTGCTTCTTCGCGAAGGCGACGACGTCGCGGTAAAAATCGAGATCGGCGACCTGCGCGGTAGGGTTGGACGGGTAGCAGAGCACCAGCGCTAGCGGCGAGGGAATCGAATGCGCCACCGCCCGCTCCAGCGCGTGGAAGAATTCCGGTCCCGGCTCGCAGGGCACGGAGCGGATCGCCGCGCCCGCCATCAGAAAGCCGAAGGCGTGGATGGGGTAGCTGGGGTTCGGCACCAGAATCACGTCGCCCGGGGCGGTGATCGCCTGCGCCATATTGGCGAAGCCTTCCTTGGAGCCGAGCGTCGCCACCACCTGGGTGTCGGGGTTCAGCTTCACGCCGAAGCGGCGCTCATAATAGGCCGCCTGCGCGCGGCGCAGGCCGGGAATGCCCTTGGAGGCGGAATAGCGATCGGTGCGCGGGCGGCCGATGGTTTCCTTGAGCTTGTCCACCACATGGGCCGGGGCATCGAGATCCGGGTTGCCCATGCCGAGGTCGACGATGTCGGCGCCGCCATTGCGGGCGCCAGCCTTCACACGATTGACCTGCTCGAACACGTAAGGCGGCAGCCGGCGGATGCGATGGAAATCGGTCATGGGTCTCAAGCTCCAGGGCCGCCCCGTATCCCCCGGCGGCGGCGTCACGCGCGCTTCATATCACCCTTCGCGCGCCCGCACAGCGAGGGATGTCAGCCCAAAGGGGCAGAAGAATGGTAATCGTGCCCTCGGCGCGGCGGCCGGCCTATTCGTCGGCCTCGATCTGCCGCAGCATGTCCTTCTCGCGCTGGCTGGCGAGATTCTCCAGGTTCTTCTGCATCGAGTCCCGCTGTTGCTGCGTCAGCACCGGCCGGTCACCAACCTGGGCCGGGGCGCCGAAGGTGGGATAGGCCAGTTCGGCCGGCTTCTGGCGCCCTGTTGGCGCCGGCGCGGCGCGCGACTGGCCGGCGGCGATGCGCGGATCAGCCTCCGCGCCGGATGCGGGCGCCCCCGCTGTTTCAACGCTGCCCTGCGCCAGTGCCGCCTCGGTGATTCCCGCCGAGGGACCGTCCGCCGAGGCGCAGCCGGCCAGCAGCAGCGCCACCAGGGCGGCGCTCGCAAGAATGTGCACCCGCGCGAAAAAAGCCCCGCCGGCCGGCCTGCCTTGCCCGTGACCCACTCTGGTCTCCTCCCCTGCGCCGGCCTGCCGGTTCGTCGGCATGCCGATCCGTCGGCCTGCCCAAACGTCAGCGTGCGCGTGTACGGCCCGTTACGCACTCGCTAGCGTCCGATAGCGCGTCTATTATGGCCACCTATGAACGCACCAACCCGCGGGGACAAGCGGTGAGCAACCGACGCACCAGCAAGATACCGTCCACACCGGCAAAGTCCGCGCCGGGGACGAACGCCGCCCCGGCCGAGGTGCGGGAGGCTCCCGCCCCGGCGAAGAAGAAGGCCGTGCGGAAACCGGCGGCAAAGCCCGTCGCCGCCCCAGTCGCTGCGGCCCCCGTGGCTCCGGCCCCTGCTGCTGTGGCCGCCGCCGCACCGCCAGCGCGCAAGGTGGCCGCGAAGAAGGCGGCGGCGACCCCGGCGGCAAGCAAGATCGCACCCGAATCACCGGCGCCGGCGAAGGCGCCGCGTTCCCCGGCGGCCCGAGCCCCGCGCCGGCCGGTGGCGAAGGCGGCGGCGCCGCGTCCCCCCGCAGCCAAGGCGGCCGCACCGAAGCCGGCGGCCGCCGCACCGGCGCCTGCGCCCTCCCCGGCAAAACCTGCCGCGGCCGCCGCTGGGGCCCCCACGGCCGACGCAGCCGATGCCGCCCGGACAAGCCCGATCGACCTCGAAATCTTCGCCGCCAATCTGGCGCGGATGATGGAGGAAGGCGGGCGGGCCATGGCCGCTTATCTGCGCCCGCGCGAGGAAGGGCGCATCCGCGACGAGGTGGCCGAGGATCTGGCCGACGTCGCCAAGACCATCGGCAACGTCGCCGAATACTGGCTCGCCGACCCGCAGCGCACGGTGGAAGCGCAGTCGCGCCTGATCGGCGGCTATCTCGACTTGTGGACCAGCGCGCTGAAGAAGCTGGGCGGCGAGAAGACCCGGCCCGTGGTGGAGCCGGCCACGCGCGATTCGCGCTTTTCCGACCCGGAATGGAACTCCAATCCCTTCTTCGACGCGCTCAAGCAGGCCTACCTGCTCACCGCCAACTGGGCGGCGGACATGGTCGAGGAAGCCGAGATCGACGCCCGCACCAAGCACAAGGCCGAGTTCTATGTTCGCCAGATCGCCGGCGCGGTCTCGCCCTCCAATTTCGTGCTGACCAATCCCGAGCTGCTGCGCACCACGCTGACCTCCAATGGCGAAAATCTGGTGCGCGGCATGAAGATGCTGGCGGAGGACATCGAGGCCGGCGGCGGCGACCTGAAGATCCGCCAGACCGACGATTCCAAGTTCCACGTCGGCGAGAACCTGGCGGTCACGCCGGGCAAGGTGATCTTCCAGAACGAGCTGATGCAGCTCATCCAATATGCGCCGCAGACCGAGACGGTGCTGGCGACCCCGGTCGTCATCATCCCGCCCTGGATCAACAAGTTCTACGTGCTCGACCTGACGGCGGAAAAGTCCTTCGTGCGCTGGGCGGTGGAGCACGGGCTCACCGTGTTCATGGTGTCGTGGGTCAATCCCGGCCCGGAACTCGCCGCCAAGGGCTTCGAGGACTATATGAAGGACGGCGTGCTCACCGCCTTCGAAGTGGCGAAGAAAGCGGCCCGCAGCAAGGATTTCCACGCGGTGGGCTATTGCGTCGGCGGCACCATGCTGGCGATGACGCTGGCCTGGCTGGCCGCCACCGGGAAAAAGCCCGGCCTCGCCAGCGCCACCTTCCTGACCACCCAGGTGGACTTCACCTTTGCCGGCGACCTCAAAGTGTTCATCGACGAGGAACAGATCGCCAGCCTTGAGCGCAAGATGCTCGAATCGGGCGTGATGGAAGGCCGCAAGATGGCCAACGCCTTCAACATGCTGCGGGCCAATGACCTGATCTGGCCCTATGTGGTGAACAACTATCTGAAAGGTCAGGCGCCCTTCCCGTTCGACATCCTGTACTGGAATTCGGACTCGACCCGGCTGCCGGCGGCCAATCACTCGTTCTATCTGCGCAATTGCTATCTCGACAACAAGCTGGCGCAGGGCAGCCTGATGCTGGCCGGCAAGACGCTCGACCTCACGGCGATCGACCTGCCGATGTACAGCGTGGCGACGCGCGAGGACCATATCGCCCCGGCGGCGTCGGTTTTCCTCGGCCTGCAGAAATTCGGCAATCCCGGCCGCTTCGTGCTGGCCGGCTCCGGCCATATCGCTGGCGTCATCAACCCGCCGGCGCGCGGCAAGTACCAGTACTGGACCGGCGGGCCGGCGGCGGGAAAGCTGGAGGACTGGATCGCCAAAGCCGAGATGCATCCCGGCTCCTGGTGGCCGGACTGGCTGGCCTGGCTCGAGGCGCAGGACGGCAAGCAGGTCTCCGCCGCCAAACGCATCCCCGGCGAAGGCCCGTACAAGGCGATCGAGGACGCGCCGGGCAGCTATGTGAAGGTGAAGTCGTAGCGAACAGGAGCGTCATGGCCGGACGTGATCCGGCCATCCGCGTCTCAGGACGGCGCCAACGAAGGAGGGCGCCGGCGCCAACGGGCATCCTTCGAGGCTCGCCTCCGGCTCGCACCTCAGAATGACTGCGCTCTCAGTGGCGCAATGCGCGCGCCGTCATGCTGAGGTGCTCGGGCAAGGCCCGAGCCTCGAAGCACGCACGCCGCCCCCTCACGGGAACAGCGCGATCTGCTCCAGCCCCAACGTCTCGGGATAGCCGAGCACGAGGTTCATGTTCTGCACCGCCTGGCCGGAGGCGCCCTTCACCAGATTGTCGGTGGTCGAGATCACGATCACCCGGTCCGGCGCGCGGTCCTTGATCACGCCGATAAAGGCCATATTCGAGCCCTTGACGAAGCGCGACTGCGGCACCTGGCCCAGTGGCATCACATGCACGAAGGGCTCGCTGCGGTAGAAATCGGCCAGCACGCGATGCACCCCTTCCGCGCCGACGCCGGCACCGGTCTTGAGGTAGATGGTGGCGTAGATGCCGCGCGTCATTGGCACCAGATGCGGCGTGAAGCTCGGCGCAATCGTGCGGCCGGCCGCCTTGGAGAATTCCTGGTCGAGCTCGGCCATATGGCGGTGGCCGCCGACGCCATAGGCGTGCATGCCCTCCGTCACCTCGGTGAACAGCAGGTTCTCCTTCGCCGAACGGCCCGCCCCTGTCACGCCGCTCTTGGCGTCGATGACGATGTGCTCGGGCTCGATGGCGCCGGCTTCGATCAGCGGCACCACCGGCAGAATGGCCGTGGTGGTGTAGCAGCCGGGATTGGCGATCAGCCGCGCCTTGCGGATGTCGTCGCGGTAGAGCTCGACCACGCCGTAGACGGCTTCCTGCTGCAGCTCCAGTGCCTGGTGCGGGTGGCCATACCAGCGCTCATAGGCGCCATCGTCGCGCAGCCGGAAATCGGCGGAGAGATCGACCACCTTCACATGCGGCGCGGTGTCGAACACGTTCTTGATGACAAGCTGCGTGGTGCCGTGCGGCAGGGCGCAGAAGACGAGGTCGACGTCTTTCCACGCCACCTGCTCGATGGTGATGAGGTTCGGCAGCTTGAACGGGGCGAATTGCGGAAACACGTCCGCCACCGCCTGCCCGGCCTTGCGGTCGGCGGTGAGCGCGACGATCTCGACGCGGGGATGGCGCAGCAGCAGGCGCAGCAGTTCCGAGCCCGTGTAGCCCGAAGCCCCGAGGATGGCGATCCGCGCCTTGCTGTCCGTCATGGTGGCGACCCTTCCTGCTGGCGTGCCGGCCGTCTCGGGGCGGGCGCGCGTTGATTTGCGCCATTACACCTTTCGCATGTCCGACGAAAGACAAGAGGGGCTCGCCCCGCGCATGGCGGCTGCGCGTCGGTGGCCGGAACGGAACCGTGCCGTGCGGGCTTCTCTCCCCGCCTCTCACCGGCCGGAGCCTTTGCGATGACCTCTCCCCTCTCCTGGTTTTCCACCAGCCTGCAGCTGGCCCGGCTCGGCATGGACATGCAGTTCGTGATCGCGGAACGGCTGAGCCGTCTGGCGCGCGGCGATGCCGCCGCCGGAGTGGAAGCCATGCGCATGGTGACGGAGAAGACGCTGGCGCTGGGCGAGGTCAATGCCCGGCTGGTGAAGGCGGCGGCCGCCGGCCGGCTCGACGCGGTCGGCCCGGAAATCGTCGCGCTGTATGGCCGCAAGGTGCGGGCGAACCGGAAGCGGCTGACGCGGTGAGGTCCGGCCTCGCATGGCGTCCATGTTCACGGAGCGTTCCGGTTTCGCGCCACGCCTGCCATAGTGCTAAGGAGACCGAATCGGTTCCTGACCACGACGAGACCGCCCGCACCCATGTCGAATTCTGACGACCTCTTCGCCGCCGTTCCCGCCCCGCGTCCGCGTGCCAGCGCGCGCCCCGCCGCGCTGCGCGAGGGCACGCCGGGCGAGGCGGGCTATACCGCCGCCGATATCGAGGTGCTGGAGGGGCTGGAGCCAGTGCGGCGCCGGCCCGGCATGTATATTGGCGGCACCGACGAGAAGGCGCTGCATCACCTCTTCTCCGAGGTGATCGATAATTCGATGGACGAGGCGGTGGCGGGCCATGCCAATTTCATCGAGGTGGAACTGACCAGCGACGGTTTTCTCACCGTGACCGACAATGGGCGCGGCATTCCGATCGAGGAACACCCGAAATATCCCGGCAAATCTGCGCTGGAGGTCATCCTCACCACGCTGCATGCCGGCGGCAAGTTCGACTCGAAAGTCTATGAGACCTCGGGCGGCCTGCACGGCGTCGGCGTCTCGGTGGTCAACGCCCTGTCCGACGTTCTCGAGATCGAGGTGGCGCGCGGGCAGACGCTCTACCGCCAGACCTATTCGCGCGGCGTGCCGCAGGGGCAGATCCAGGAGGTCGGGCGCATTCTCAACCGGCGCGGCACGCGGGTGAGCTTCCATCCGGACGCGCAGATTTTTGGCGAAGGCGCCCGCTTCAAGCCGGCCCGCGTGTTCAAGATGGCCCGCTCCAAGGCCTATCTGTTCGGCGGCGTCGAAATCCGCTGGAGCTGCGATGCCGCGCTGGTGGCCGGCACCGACATCCCGGAAAAGGCGGTGTTCCGCTTTCCCGGCGGCCTGCGCGACTATCTCGCCGCCGACATTGAGGGCAGCACCCGGGTTCATCCCGACATCTTCTCCGGCAAGACGACGCGGCCCGGCGGCCATGGCGCGGCGGAATGGGCGGTGGCGTGGCTGGGCGATGCCGACGGCGCCATCTCCTCCTATTGCAACACCATCCCCACCGCCGAGGGCGGCACCCATGAGACCGGCCTGCGCGCCGTGCTGCTGAAGGGCCTGCGCGACCACGCCGAGCGCACCGGCGGCGCCAAGCGCGCCGCCATCGTCACCGCCGACGATGTCATGGCCGGCTGCGTCGCCATGCTCTCGGTGTTCGTGCGCGAGCCGGAATTCCAGGGCCAGACCAAGGAAAAGCTCGCCACCGCCGAGGCGACCCGCATTGTCGAGGCGGCGCTGCGCGACCCGTTCGACCATTGGCTCGGTGGCAACCCGACCCAGGCCAACCGCCTGCTCGACTGGGTGGTGGAGCGCGCCGAGGAGCGCCTTCGCCGCCGGCAGGAAAAGGAAATCTCCCGTAAGACCGCCGTGCGCAAGCTGCGCCTGCCGGGCAAGCTGGCGGACTGCTCCAACAATTCGGCGGCGGGCTCGGAGCTCTTCATCGTCGAGGGCGATTCCGCCGGCGGCTCGGCCAAGCAGGCGCGCGAGCGCCAGACCCAGGCGGTGCTGCCGCTGCGCGGAAAGATCCTCAACGTCGCCAGCGCCGGCCGCGACAAGCTCGCGGCGAACCAGCAGCTCGGCGATCTCGTGCAGGCGCTGGGCGCCGGCACCGGCGTGCAGTATCGCGACGAGGATCTGCGCTATGAGCGGGTCATCATCATGACCGACGCCGATGTCGACGGCGCCCATATCGCCTCACTGCTCGTCACCTTCTTCTACCGGCAGATGCCGAAGCTGATCGAGAACGGCCATCTGTTTCTCGCCGTGCCGCCGCTCTACCGGCTCAGCCAGGGCGCCAAGACGCTTTATGCGAAAGACGAGGCGCATCGCGACCAGCTGCTGGCCAAGGAGTTCTCCTCGCGCGGCAAGGTCGATATCGGCCGCTTCAAGGGCCTGGGCGAGATGATGCCGGCGCAGCTCAAGGAAACCACGATGAGCCGCAAGACCCGCACCCTGCTGCGCGTCACCATCGAGGAGGCCGAGCGCGCCATGACCGCCGATATCGTCGAGCGGCTGATGGGCAACAAGCCGGAAAGCCGCTTCGCCTTCATCTCCGAGCGCGCCGCCTTCGCCAATGAGGAACTGCTGGATATCTGAGGCGGGCCTGCCCGTTCAGTCGGGCGCCGGGGCGTAGCGGGCGTCGATGATGGCCTGGAGGGCGGGCCGGTATTGCTCGCGCGCCACCGCCTTGGCCGCCTCGCGCACCCGCCGGCCGCTGGCGCGCTGCTCTTGCGGGCTGGCGCCGGTCCAAACGCCCTGGGGATGCTGGCGGTAGACGCTCATCGGCTGGTTGAGATAGCCGATCGGGCCCAGCCTTTCGAGATGGAAGGCCAGCGCGATCTCGCTCAGCCGATGCCGGAACAGGCCGTTGGGCAGCGTCTTCATCGCGTCGGAGCGAAAGAGGCAGCAGGAGAAATTGGCGATCAGGTTCAGGCTCGGCTCGGCCAGGAAATCCGCGCCGTCCAGCTTGCTCTTGCGCAGCTTGTCCTGGCGCGGCAGCGTCGCCCGCCCGGGCGTGCCGGGGGTCTCGATCTCGATCTTCGAGAACACCATGGAGCAGTCCGCGTTCTTGCGCAGGAAGGCGATCTGGCGGGCGAGCTTGGCGGGGTCGGTCCAGTAGTCATCGCCCTCCAGCACCGCCAGAAATTCGCCGCCCGCCGCTGCGAAGGCGCGCTGGAAATTGCCCGATATGCCACGATTGGTGCCGTCGCCGATCATCCGCAGCGCAAAGGGATGGCGCGCACAGAAGTCACGGGCGATGTCGGCGGTGCCGTCGGTCGAGCCGTCATCGGCAATGACGATGTCGTGGAAGAAATCGCCAACCTGCGCCAGCGCGCTCTCGATCGCCTGGGCGATGAAGTCCTTCTGATTATAGCAGATGATGACGGTGGTGACGGTGGTGCGCAGACCATGGCGCCGCAGGATGCGCGCCATCGGCAGCGAGAACGGCTCGTGCGTGGTGATGCGGTTGAGGGCGCTGCCGTCGCCGTTGCGATAGTCGAGCAGCACCTCGGTGATGTAGGCCGGCGTGTAGCGCCGCACATATTTCAGGATCACGTCCCAGTCGACCAGGCGACGCAGGCCGAGGTCGAACCCGCCGAGTTCGTGGAAACAGGCGATGTGGTGCACGAAGACGCCGAGGTCGATGTAGTTGGCGCGCTGCAGCGCCTCCAGATCGAAGGGACCGCCCAGTATGTCGGCCTCGCTCGCGCGATGAAAGCGGGAATAGAAGGTCATCGCCCCATCCCGCCCGACGATGCGCCGGGCGAAGCTGTCGAGGAAGTGCGGGCGGATGGTGTTGTCGGAATCGATATAGGCGATCCAGGGATGGCGCGCGACCAGGAGGCCGGCATTGCGGGCCGCCGATATGCCGAGATTGCGGGAGAAGCGGAGATAGACCAGCCGCCCCTGCGCCAGCTCGGCCCCATAGCGGGCGTTGAGGCGCTCTTGCGTGCCATCGGTCGAGCCGTCATCGACGATGACCAGCTCGAAATTCCCATGGGTCTGGGCGAGGACGGAATCGATCGCCTGCTCAATGATGCCAGCGCGATTATAGGTGGCGAGGATCACCGAGAACGCCACCTCGGCCACCCTCGCATCGGCCGCGTCGACGGGACGGATGGCGCGGCCCTCGGCTTCGCCCCAGAGCGCATAATGCAGCAGCGGATTGAGGCCGGCCGCCGCCACGTCGGGATGGGTGGCGAGATAATGGGCGCCGTCGAAATAGGGCGAAGGATCGGCGCCCTGCTTCCAGCCAATGGTGAGGTAATGGTCGAGCAGATGGGCCGGCGAGGCTGACAGATCGGGATGGCGCGCCCAATACCACGCGGCATCGAACAGTTCTGTCTGCGCGATGCGCGGGTGATGCACCGTCTTCAGCCGTCCCATCGCCCCCCCGGTTCTGCGCGGGGCGTGGCGGCCGATCGCCGCCCTTCCTTCTTACCCGCGTCGCTCCAATGCTATACGCGCGGCAATGGCCAGCAGGAGTATTGCGGTAAGCTTCTCCGCTATTCGCGCCAAGCCCGGACGGCCGCCCAGCCAGCGGCCGATATGGCCGGCAAAGGCGCCCACCAGCGCGTTCACCACCGTGCCGCCAATGTTGAGGATGAGGCCCAGCACCATGAACTGGGCAAAGGCGCTGCCGCGCGACAGATCGACGAATTGCGGCAGGAAGGCCAGCACGAATACCGCCACTTTCGGGTTGAGCAGGCTGACCAGCACCGCCGCCCGCCACGCCTTGACGGCCGAGGCGCGGGTAGGCGCGACGCGCGCCGCCACCAGCTCGCCGGAGCCGCGCAGCGCCTGCACCGCGAGATAGACGAGATAGGCGACGCCGGCCCAGCGCAGCACCTCGAACGCGGCCGGATGCGCCGCCAGCAGCGCCGCCAGCCCCACCGCCGCCGCGCAGCTGTGCAGGAACACCCCGGTGGCGATCCCGAAACTCGCGGCGATGCCGGCGCGCGGGCCCGAGCGCATGCCCTGGCTGAGGCAGAACAGCATGTCGTTGCCAGGAGTGAGATTCAGCGCCAGCGCCGCCGGAACGAAGACGAGCAGCGTTTCGCCAGGGATCAGCATGGCTCACGCCTCTTCGGGGCGTGGATCGACGGCGACGATTTCCATCGCCCCGGCCGGCAGGGCGACCTCGTCGCCGATCCATTTGCCCAGCAGCGCACGGGCCACCGGCGACACCCAGCCGATGCGCCCCTGCGCCGGATCGGCCTCATCCTCGCCGACGATGCGAAAGCGGCGGCGCCCGCCTTTCGCGTCTTCCAGCGTCACCGCCATGCCGAAGGTGATGGCCTCAATCTCCTGCGGCGGGTCGACCGGCTCGGCGCTGGACCGGCGGGCTGACCAGTAGCGCAGCTCCCGCGAGGCGGCGGCCACCGCGTCCCGGTCGCCACGGGCGCCGGCAGCGGAGAGAGCCTCGCGCTGGCCCGCCAGTTCGGCGTCGATCTGCGCCAGTCCCCGGCGGGTGACGAGGTTGCGATTGGTGCTGACCGGGCGCTCCGGCAGGGTGTCGGCGCCGCTGTCTTCCTTCACGAATGCACGGCTCATCGCCCGACCTGCCTTCCCTTGGGATGGCCGCCGGGGCCGGAACATGCCGAAATGCCCTTGACAGCGGCCAAATCCGTTGACTTTCCGAGCGTTATGCCTATGGTGCATCGCGTCGTCATACCATATCCGACTGATGCGCTCCGCGCGACGACGATGCAACCATCCCCGGTTACGGCTCGGGGAGCCGGTGTGCGGTGCGCAGCCGCAGAATTGATCCAGATGCCTTTTAACGAACTGGGCCTGAGCGACAAGGTGCTCGCGGCCGTTGCCGATACGGGCTACACCGAGCCGACGCCGATCCAGGCGCAGGCTATCCCGCACATTCTCGCGCGCCGCGATGTGCTGGGGCTCGCCCAGACGGGCACCGGCAAGACCGCTGCCTTCACCCTGCCGATGCTGACGCTGCTGGAGCAGGGCCGCGCCCGCGCCCGCATGCCCCGCACGCTGATCCTTGAACCGACGCGCGAACTCGCCGCGCAGGTCGAGGAGAACTTCACGCGCTACGGCAAGAACCACAAGCTCAACGTCGCCCTGCTGATCGGCGGCGTTTCCTTCGGCGACCAGGACGCCAAGCTGCTGCGCGGGGTCGATATTCTCATCGCCACGCCGGGCCGGCTGCTCGACCATGTCGAGCGTGGCCGCCTGCTGCTCTCCGGCATCGAGATCCTCGTCATCGACGAGGCCGACCGCATGCTGGACATGGGCTTCATCCCGGACATCGAACGGGTCTGCAAGCTGGTGCCGTTCACCCGGCAGACGCTGTTCTTCTCGGCCACCATGCCGCCGGAAATCCAGCGCCTCGTCTCGCAGTTTCTGTCGAACCCGGTGCAGATCGAAGCCTCGCGCCCCTCTTCCACCGCCTCGACGATCACCCAGCTGCTCGTCGCCTCCGGCAAGGAAGACTTCACCAAGCGCGACACGCTGCGCCACCTGATCAACACCGCCGACGCGCTGCAGAACGGCATCATCTTCTGCAACCGCAAGAGCGAAGTGGCCGTGGTGCACAAATCGCTGCTGCGGCACGGCTACAAGGCCGTGTGCCTGCATGGCGACATGGACCAGCGCTCGCGCATGCAGGCGCTTGACCAGTTCCGCACCGGCGAGGCCACGCTGCTGGTGGCGTCCGATGTCGCCGCGCGCGGCCTCGACATTCCCGCCGTGAGCCACGTGTTCAACTATGACACGCCGCATCACGCGGAAGACTATGTCCACCGCATCGGCCGCACCGGCCGGGCTGGTCGCGCCGGCGCCGCCTTCACCATCGTCACCGCTGGCGAGGTCAAGTCGCTGGCGGCGATCGAGAAGCTGATCGGCCGCCTGATCGACTGGAAGGACGGCGCGGGGCTCGACAGCCTGCCCGCCTCCGAGGCGCGCGCCCGCCCCACCCGCGAGAAGGCCGCCGGCGAGAAGACCTCGCGCGAAAAACCCGCCCGCGAGAAGGGTCGCGGCGGCCGCAGCGCCAGCCGCGAGCGCGAGGATGGCGGCGAGAGCCGTGGTGCCCGTCCCGCCCGTCGCCGCGATGCCGAGGCCGCGCCCGTGCCGGTCGAGGCCGTCGAGGCTCCGCTCGCCGCTGTCGCCGATGAGAGCGTGAAGCCGACCGCCAAGCCGGCGCGCCGTCGTGGCCGTGAAAAGGCGGTGGACGCCGAGGCAGCTCCGGTAGCCGCCCCTGTGGCTGCTCCGGCACCTGCCGCCGCCCGCCCCCCGCGCGAGCGCAACCGCGAAAAGCCGGCCCCGGCGCCCGCCCGGGCACCGGTCACGCCGCTCACCCATCGCCGCTCCGAGCGGGCGCCGATGGACGAGCCGGCAGATACCTCGCACCTGCCGGCCTTCCTGCTGCGGCCGGTGAAGATCAAGGCCGGCTGAACGGCTCGCCCGAGAGCGGCTTGGGGAAGGCCGAGCCGGTTTCCGGCCGGTCGCCCTCCGTCGCCTCGGATTCGTTCTGCGGCCGCGCCGGCGGCGCGGCTCCAGCTGCCCGGCCCGGAGCAGGCAGACCACCGCCCCTCAGGCTATGGGCGCGCAGGCGACGAATAAGGTCGCCGCGCACCGCCCCCGCCTCGCTCGCCGACGCCCAGCCGGAGAAGCCGATCTCCACCCGGTCCAGCCCCATTTTGGTGATCGAGGCGGAGGGGCCGGGCGCCTGGTTCACGCGCGGATCGGCGCGCAGGAAGGCGAGCCCGTCCTCCATCACCCCCTCAATATCAGCATCCGGCTTCAGTTCGAGCGCGAAGCTGAAGCTGCGCGTGCCATAGACCGACTTGTTGACGATCGGCGCGCCCCAGACCCGTCCATTGGGCATCAGCACCTGCACATTGTCGCCGGCGGCAAGTTCGGTGGTGAACAGCGACAGCGCCTTGACCGTGCCGCTCTGGCCGCCGACCTCCACCGCGTCGCCGACCTTGAACGGTCGGAACAGCAGCAGCATCACCCCGGCCGCGAGATTGGACAGCGTGCCCTGCAGCGCGAGGCCGACAGCCAGCGAGGTGGCGCCGAGAACGGCAATAATGCTGGTGGTCTGGATGCCGAAGCGCTGCAGCACCGCCACCCCGACGAACACCAAGATGCCATAGCGCGCAAAGCTGGCGAAGAAGCCGGCCACGGTGGAATCGACCCGGCGCGTGCTGGCAAGCCCGCGCAGCACCAGTCGCTCCGCCAGCCCGGCCACCCACCAGCCGATGAGCAGCATGGCCAGCGCATAGAGCGCGTTCAGCCCATAGAGAATGAAGAGATTGCCGAGTTGGTCCAGGTTCATGCCGTCGCTCCAGGGGAAAGTCCGTCCATGGAAACGACAAAGCGGCGGCCGGGTTCACTCGGCGCGGTGATTTCGCACCACTCGCCGGCGCGTGGGGCGCCGGGACGCGGCGGCCTTGTGCGCCAGGCTGACGGCCAGACCGGCAAGCTCGGCCGCTAAATCGACGTCGTCCAGCGCCGCCTCGGGCAGCGACCAGAAGCCGAGCGTCACCGGCCGGCCCAGCCGCTCATAGCTGAAAATCAGCGAGCCAGCAGCGGCGAGCCGCGTCGCGAGTGCGGCATCCGCCTTGAGATAGAGGGTGTCTTCGACCGCGAGGGCGAACATCACCCCTTCGGCATAGACGCCGAGCCCGCCGAACATGCGCCGGCAGCGCACGGGGCCGAAGGCGGCGAAGATGTCGGCGATGCCGGCCTCGTCCATCGCCCGCAGGTCAGGCGCCGGCCTCGGCCGGTTCCGGCTGCACCGGGGTGATGGCGACCGATTCGCCGCAGCCGCAGGCCGAGGTCTGGTTCGGGTTGTTGAACACGAACTGGGCGGAGAGCTTGTCGGCCTTGAAATCCATCTGGGTGCCGAGCAGGTACAGGATCGCCTTGGGGTCGATCAGCACCTTGACGCCCTTGTCCTCAACCACCTCGTCGAACTTGCCCGCCTGTTCAGCGAACTCCATCGTGTATTCCATGCCGGCGCAGCCGCCATTCTTGATGCCGATGCGCAGGCCGGCCACCGGCTTTTCCGAACGCGCGATCACCGCGCGCACGCGCTCGGCAGCGGCATCGGTCAGGGTCATCACCTGCGGGCGGGGGCGAGGCTGGGGCTGGGTCATTTCTCACTGTCTCCACATCGACGCCGGTTCAAGGCCGACGGATCGGTACGTTTAAGATGGGGGATGCGCGGGGTGCAGGCAAGGGCGAAGGCGGCGGGGCTGGCGTGCACCACGCCAAGTCGTTTCGCCGAAGAGTCGTCGCTGGGCCCCGGATCGGCCCTACACTTTGTGCAGCTTGTCTGGGCACCTCAGGATGACGGCGCCCCTCGGCCCCGCCCTCAATAGTTCGGCCAGAGCCCCGGTGTCGCCAGTTCCACCAGATTCCCGTCGGGGTCGCGGAAATAGAGGCTCACCCCGCCGCCCTTCCACGTCACCCGGCCTTCCAGCGCCACGCGATGAACGGCGAGATGCTGCTCCCAATGGGCCAGCGCGCTCGCCGGGATCGCCAGCGCGTAGTGCAGCGGGCCATGGCCGTCATGCGGGGGAATGGTGCCCTCCGCCATCACGACAGGCTCCAGCGTCTGGCCGCGCAGGAACAGCAGCAGCACGCTGCCCGGCCCGGCATTGTAGGCGCAGAAGCGCTCATCGGCGATCATCGGACGGAGGCCCAGCACGCGCTCATAGAAGCCGCGCGCGCGGGGCAGGTCGTCCACATAAAGGCCGGTTTCCACCACGCCGGAAAGCGGCGGTGCGGCAGGAGTTTCGCTCACAACTGAGTCTCGCTTACCAGAGATTGAGCGCCAGCCGCGCTTCCTCGGACATCCGGCCCTGGTCCCAGGGCGGATCGAAGGTGAGGTTGACGCTGGCGCCGGAGACACCGCCCACGCTGGCCACCGCGCCTTCCACCATGCCGGGAAGTTCGGCGGCGGCGGGGCAGTTCGGCGTGGTCAGCGTCATCTCGACCGCGACCTGGCGGTCATCGGCGATGTCGACCTTGTAGATGAGCCCGAGCTCGTAAATGTCGACCGGGATTTCCGGGTCATAGACGGTCTTGAGCGCCGCGACGATATCGTCGGTGAGGCGCGCAAGCTCCTCCTCCGGAATGCCGGACTGGACCGGCGGGGCGTTCGGACTGTCGGACATGTGGGTTTCGCTCATGCGAAAAGATCCTGAGCCTTGATGAGGGCGTCGGCGAGAGCGTCGACTTCCTCATGCGTGTTATAGAGCGCGAACGACGCCCGGCACGTCGCATTTACACCATATCGCCCCAGAAGCGGCATCGCGCAATGGGTGCCGGCGCGCACGGCCACCCCGGCGCGGTCGATCACGGTGGCGATGTCGTGCGCATGCGCGCCCTTCACGTCGAAGGCGAAGATGGCGCCCTTGCCCGGCGCGTCGCCATAGACCTGCACCGAATTGATCTGTGCCAGCCGCTCGCGGGCATAGGCGCCGAGCGAGGCCTCATGCGCGGCGATACGCTCGCGCCCGAGGCTTTCCATATAGGCCAGCGCCGCGCCGAGCCCGATCGCCTGCACGATCGGCGGCGTGCCGGCCTCGAAGCGGTGTGGAGGCTCGCCATAGGTGACGCCCTCTTCGGTGACGGTGCGGATCATCTCGCCGCCGCCCTCATAGGGCGGCATCTTCTCCAGCAGCGCCCGCTTGCCATAGAGCAGGCCGATGCCGGTCGGCCCGTAGAGCTTGTGGCCGGTGACGGCGTAGAAATCGACGTCGAGCTCCACCACGTCCACCGGCATGTGCACGGCGGCCTGCGAGCCGTCCACCACAACAAGCGCGCCGACCTCATGGGCGAGGCGGGCGATCTCCTTGATCGGCGTCACCGTGCCCAGCACATTCGACATATGGGTGATGGCGACGATCTTGGTGCGCTCGGTCAGCAGCGCCTTGAAGGCGTCGAGGTCGAAGGCGCCGTCCTCGGTCACCGGCGCCCATTTGATGACAGCACCCTTGCGCTCCCGCAGATAGTTCCACGGCACGATGTTGGAATGGTGCTCCATGATCGAGAGCACGATCTCGTCGCCCTCCCCGATCGACTGGCCGAGCGAGGACGCAACGAGGTTGAGCGCGCCGGTGGCGGAGCGGGTGAAGATCACCTCTTCCAGCGTCGGGGCGCCCAGGAAGGCGCGGCAGCGCTCGCGCGCTTCCTCATAGGCCTCGGTCATCGCATTGGCGAGGAAGTGCAGGCCGCGATGGACGTTGGAATATTCGTTCTCATAGGCGAAGCGCATCCGGTCCAGCACCTGCACCGGCTTCTGCGCCGAAGCGGCGTTGTCGAGATAGACCAGAGGTTTGCCGTAGACCTGTTTCGACAGGATCGGAAAATCCTGCCGCACGCGGGCGACATCATAGGTGCCGTTGGCGACGGCGGGGTGGAGGGTGATGGTCATCGGTCGACCTTTCTGGCGCCACACGGGCGAACATCCTTCGAGGCCGGCCTTTGGCCGGCGCCTCAGGATGACGTGGTTCTCAAGGGCAACGTCATCCTGAGGGCGAGCGAAGCGAGCCTCGAAGGATGCTCGCCCCGTCCAATCCGCCTCAGGCCCGCGCCGCGAGCCAAGCTTCCGCGCGTTCGACCAGCGCCTCGCGCAGGCCGTCATGCTCGACGGTTTCCACCGCCTCGCCGACAAAGGCCTGCACCAGAAGGCTCTGCGCTTCCTTCCTCGGAATGCCGCGGGCGCGCAGATAGAACAGCAGCTCGTCGTCGATCGCCCCGCAGGTGGCGCCATGGCCGCACTGCACGTCGTCGGCGAAGATCTCCAGCTCCGGCTTGTTGTCCATCTCCGCCTCGTCGCCGAGCACCAGCGCGCGGCTCATCATCCGCCCGTCGGTCTTCTGCGCCGCCTGGCGGACGACGATCTTGCCCTGGAAAACGCCGCGCGCGGAATCATCCAGCACGGTCTTGAACAGCTCGCGGCTCTCGCAGCCCGGCACCTGATGGTCGAGGAACAGCGTCGAATCCGCGTGCTGCCGGCCCTTCAGCAGGGTGGCGCCGTTGAAGCCGACATGGCTGTCCTCGCCCGAAAGGGTGGCGTAGAGCGTGGTGCGCGCCACCGCCGCGCCGAGGCCGAAGGTGAAGGCGTGCACCTTCGATTCCCGCCCGACATCGAACAGCAGGGTCGAGAGGTGGAACGCAGAGGCGCCCTCCTCCTGCAGCCGCACCACGTCGAGATGGGCGCCGTCGCCGACGACGAATTCAGTCGCGGCATTGGCCTGGTAGGCGAGGCCGTCCGGCCCCTCGAAGCTCTCGGCATAGGTGAAGGAGGCGCCGGCCCCGACCACCACCAGCGAGCGGGCATACATTGCCGCCGCCGTGCCGCTGGCGAACACATGCGCCACGTGCACCGGCCGCGCGATCGCCGCGCCGGGGGCGATGGTGATCACCACGCCGTCGCGCGCCAGCGCGGTGTTCAGCGCCAGCGAGGCGTCGTAGCGGCTCGGCACGATGCCGCCGATGCGGCTCAAAACCTCGTCGCCCGCCGCCATGGCGGCCGCGAAGGTGGTGAGGCTCAGCCCCTCCTCCAGATCGGCAAGGTCGGACAGCTCCGGTACGACAGCGCCATTGGCGATGACGATGCGGCGGGCCTCGACGCCGCGCAGCAGGCGCGCGCGGGCGTCCGCTTCGGCGATGGCGGCCGTGCCGGCCACCGGCACCGCCTCGCGCATCAGGCTGCGCAGATCGGTGTACTTCCATTCCTCGACCCGCCGGTGCGGCAGGCCGTTCTCCTCGAAGGAGCGGGCGGCGGCGCGGCGCAGATCGGCCAGCCGGTCGCCGCCTCCCGGCACGGTGGCGAGCGAGGCGAGGATCGCCTGCTCGGCCTGCGTGCGGATCGGACGGATGTCAGCGTTCATCTCAGCCACCTCACGCCGCGTCCTGCTGGTACTCGGCATAGCCATTGGCTTCGAGTTCCAGCGCCAGCTCCTTGCCGCCGGAGCGGACGATGCGGCCCTTGTTCATCACATGCACGAAGTCGGGCACGATGTGGTTCAGAAGGCGCTGGTAATGGGTGATGACGATCATCGCCCGGTCGGGCGCGCGCAGCGCGTTGACGCCCTCGGAGACCACCTTCAGCGCGTCGATGTCGAGGCCGGAATCGGTCTCGTCGAGCACGCAGAGCTTGGGCTCCAGAATCGCCATCTGCAGGATTTCCGCGCGCTTCTTCTCGCCGCCGGAAAAGCCGACATTGACGCCGCGCCGCAGCATGTCCTGGTTGATGCCGAGATGGGCGGCCTTGTCCTTGACGAGGCGCAGGAAGTCCGGGGTGGAGACTTCCGCCTCGCCGCGCTTCTTGCGCTGGGCGTTCAGCGAGGCGCGCAGGAAGGTCATGGTGGCGACGCCGGGCACTTCCACCGGGTACTGGAAGGCAAGGAACACGCCCTTGGCGGCGCGCTCGTCGATTTCCATCTCCAGGAGGTCCTCACCGTCGAGGGTGACGGTGCCGTCGGTGACCTCATAATCCTCCTTGCCGGCGAGGATGTAGGACAGCGTGGACTTGCCGGAGCCGTTCGGCCCCATGATGGCGTGCACCTCGCCCGGGTTCACCTTGAGCGAGAGGCCCTTGAGGATCTCCTTGCCGTGTTCGCCGTCGATCTTGGCGTGGAGGTTGTCGATGTCGAGCAGAGCCATATCATCTGTTCCGTTGTCTTGAACCCGATCCGTGGAGGGCCGGATCACGTCCGGCGATGACGAATGCGAGGGTTCTGAAAAATCCGACGTCATGCCCGGACGTGACCCGGGCATCCACGACTTCGAGCGTCAGCCCACCGAGCCTTCGAGGCTCACCGCGATCAGCTTCTGCGCTTCCACCGCGAATTCCATGGGCAGCTGCTGCAGCACGTCCTTGACGAAGCCGTTGACGATCAGGGCCGTCGCTTCCTCGGGGTCGAGGCCGCGCTGGCGGCAGTAGAACAGCTGGTCGTCGGAGATCTTCGAGGTGGTGGCCTCGTGCTCGAACTGGGCGGAAGAGTTCTTACTCTCGATATAGGGCACGGTGTGCGCCCCGCATTTGTCGCCGATGAGCAGGCTGTCGCAATTGGTGAAGTTGCGCGCACCGGTGGCCTTGCGGTGGGCGGTGACGAGGCCTCGATAGGTGTTGTCCGAATAGCCCGCCGCGATGCCCTTGGAGATGATGCGGCTCGACGTGTTCTTGCCGAGATGGATCATCTTGGTGCCGCTGTCGACCTGCTGGCGCCCGTTGGAGATGGCGATGGAGTAGAACTCGCCCTGGGAATTGTCGCCGCGCAGGATGCAGCTCGGGTATTTCCAGGTGATGGCCGAGCCGGTTTCCACCTGCGTCCAGGAGATCTTGGAACGGTCGCCGCGGCAGTCGCCACGCTTGGTGACGAAGTTGAAAATGCCGCCCTTGCCGTCCTTGTCGCCGGGATACCAGTTCTGCACCGTCGAGTACTTGATCTCAGCGTCATCCAGCGCCACCAGCTCGACCACGGCGGCGTGCAGCTGGTTCTCGTCGCGCATCGGCGCGGTGCAGCCTTCGAGATAGCTCACATAGGCGCCCGCGTCGGCGATGATCAGCGTGCGCTCGAACTGGCCGGTGTTGCGCTCATTGATGCGGAAATAGGTCGACAGCTCCATCGGGCAGCGCACGCCCTTCGGCACGTAGACGAAGGACCCGTCGGAGAACACCGCCGAGTTCAGCGTGGCGAAGTAATTGTCCGTCACGGGCACCACAGAGCCGAGATATTTCTTCACCAGCTCGGGATATTCGCGCACCGCCTCGGAGATCGGCATGAAGATCACGCCGGCCTTGGACAGCTCTTCCTTGAAGGTGGTGGCGACCGAGACGCTGTCGAACACCGCGTCGACCGCCACCTTGGTGCCGCCGCTGGCAATGCCGAGCAGCGCGTCGCGCTCGCGCAGCGGAATCCCGAGCTTCTCATAGGTGGCGAGAATCTCCGGGTCTATGTCGTCGATCGACAGTTCGCTCGGGCGCTTGGGCGCGGAATAGTAATAGAGGTCCTGGTAGTCGATCGGCGGGTAGCTCACCCGCGCCCAGTCCGGCTCGCGCATGGTGAGCCAGCGACGGAACGCCTCAAGCCGCCATTCGAGCATCCATTCGGGCTCGTTCTTCTTCGCCGAAATGAAGCGGACCGTGTCCTCGTTCAGGCCCTTGGGAGCCTTCTCGGTCTCGATTTCGGTGAAGAACCCGTACTTGTACTGATCGACATCTAGCGAGCGGACCTGGTCCACTGTCTCCTGTACGGCCGGCATCGTCTCATCTCCTCTCCCACGCGGGGTCAAGGCCCGCGGGTCAGGTCAACCATTCCCGCAGGCGCCGCCAGCTTCCGGCATCGCCTGCGTCGTCACGCGCCGCCCGAAGGCCGCGCAATTCTCATCTCACGCCGCCGCACGGCGACGCAAAAGACCGGGCAACACCCGGCGAAACACGCCGAGTGCCCGGTCGACATCCTCTTCCCCGCTCGACCAGCCGAAGGACAGGCGGATCGCCGAGCGCGCAATGCGCTCGGACACGCCCATCGCCGCCAGCACATGCGAGGCCGCGACCTTGCCCGAGGAGCAGGCGGCGCCGGCGCTCGCCGCCAGCCCCGCGAGATCGAGGGCAATGACGACGGTTTCGGCGGGCACGCCCGGCAGCGCCAAGCACGAGGTGTTCGGCAGCCGGTCGACATCGCCCACGAGCAGGACAAGCTCGGGAAACTCGCACCTTAGAGCGTCTTCAAGCCGTTCGCGCAAGCCATTGATGCGGGTGCCATCGGCTTCCACACAATCGGCCGCGCGCAGCGCCGCCGCCCCGAAGGCGGCAATGGCCGGCACGTTCTCGCTGCCGGCCCGGCGCCCCCGCTCCTGCTCGCCACCGCCGATCAGCGGCGCGGGGCGAAGGTCCGGGTCGGCGAGGATCAGCGCCCCCGCTCCCGGCGCGCCGCCGAGCTTGTGGGCGGAAACCGACATCAGGTCGGCGCCGAGCGCGGGAAGCGACAGCGGAATGCGTCCGGCCGCCTGCACGGCGTCGGTATGCACCAGCGCGCCATGGGCGTGGGCGCGGCGCGCCGCCTCCGCCACCGGCTGGATCACGCCGGTCTCATTATTGGCCACCATCAGCGAGAGCAGCACATGGCGGCCGGCGGCCGAATGGCGTTCCAGCGCCGCGTCGAGCGCGTCGAGCAACACCCGCCCGCGCGCATCGACGGGCAGAACCTCCACCCGCTCGGCGGGGAAGCGATGACCGCGCAGCACGGCGGCATGCTCCACCGCACTCACCAGAAGAATATCATGGACCAGAGGCGTCTCGCCGCGCCGGTAATCGGGCGTCAGCGCCAGCGCATCGGCCTCGGTGCCGCTGGAAGTGAAGATCACCCCGGCCGGATTCGCCCCCACCAGCGCCGCCACCCGTGCCCGCGCCACATCCATCGTCCCGCGCGACGTCCGGCCCTCGGCATGCACGGAAGACCCGTTGCCGGTGGCGTCCAGCGCCGCCAGCAGAGCCTCGCGCGCTTCGGGGCGAACCGGCGATGTCGCGTTATGGTCGAGATAGGTGCGTGCGTTCATGGGTTCGGGGGCTCGTCGTTCCGTTTGCCTCTCCTATATAGGAAGGCGCCGCGCCGTCTGCCCCTTCCTTTGCGCTAAAGCTTGCAAATTCAGGCGTCGTCCGGCATAGCTGACCGTCCCGTCTTCTTCGTAGGGTGCCCGGCCACGCGCAGGTTGAATGCGACGCGGCCGCAACTCGACGTAGATATTTAGAATTATTCTAATAAGTTAGGGCTCCCGCCCCAGGTCGTCAAGGCGCATGCGGTAAGGCAGTCTTTCGGGACGCAGGCCGGAACGGGTTCACGGCCCACCGGACCAATCTCGCCTTGCCCCGCCGCATTCAAGGTCACGAACTTCATGCCCGAGGTCATCTTCACCGGCGAGAAGGGGCGGCTCGAAGGCCGCTACCAGCCGGCCAAGGCGCGCCATGCGCCCATCGCCATCATCCTGCACCCGCACCCCCAGTTCGGCGGCACGATGAACAATCCGGTCGTCTACAACCTCTATTACCAGTTCGTGAACCGGGGCTTCTCGACGCTGCGCTTCAACTTCCGTGGCGTCGGCCGCTCGCAGGGCTCGTTCGACCATGGCCAGGGCGAACTCGCCGATGCCGCCGCCGCGCTCGACTGGGCGCAGTCGATCAACCCGGACGCGCGCGCCTGCTGGATCGCCGGTTTCTCCTTCGGCGCCTGGATCGGCATGCAGCTGCTGATGCGCCGCCCGGAGGTGGAAGGCTTCATCTCCATCGCCGCGCCGGCGAATCTCTATGACTTCTCGTTCCTCGCCCCCTGCCCGTCCTCTGGCCTGTTCGTGCATGGTGACAAGGACGCAGTGGTGCCGTTCTCCGCCGTCACCGGCCTCGTCGAGAAGCTGAAGACGCAGAAGGGCATCGTCATCGACCAGCAGACCGTGCCGGGCGCGAACCACTTCTTCGACGGCAAAACCGAGGACCTGATGGAGGTCGTCGGCGCCTATCTCGACAAGCGCCTGCCCGAGACCGCCAAGAAGACCAGCGCCGCCTGAGGCGCGCCTCCTTCAGGTCCCGACGAACGAAAAGCCCGGCGCTGCAAACGCCGGGCTTTTTACGTAGTGGAGGGGGCGAGGCTCAGTTGAGCACGAGCCGGGTCGGCGGGTTGGTCAGCGTGATCGCGTCGCCATGGCGGGCGATCTCGACGATGCTCTCGGCCGTGTCGGCAGCGCCGGGCACGGAGAAGCTGACCACCTGGTCGGGCTGCAGCGTGGCGGAGACGCGGATCGGGGCGCCGCCGGCAACGGTCAGCGTGGCGACGACGTGATAGCCGTCGTGCTGGGGCGTGTAATACGCCACGCCGTTCACATAGCCGATATTGATGGTCTGGGCGGTGGCGGGCTTCAGGCCGGCCTTGTCGGCGGCACGGACGGGGGCGATGACGGCGACGGCGATGAGGCCGCCGGCGACGGCAAGCGGCAGAATATCGCGGCTGAGGCTGCGCATGTCGAAGGCTCCAAAGTTTCTGTCCAGGCGTTTTGAAGAGGAAGCTGCCTGCCTGGCGAGCCGGACTTCCGGGAGCCGTCAAACTACATGGAATATTGTGCACCGCATCATACGATTTTGCATCGCACGCTTGCGTTTCAGGAATACTGCGACATTCAGTGTAGCATTTTCAGTTTTTCTGAACATACCGTTCAGCTTTGCTGCAGCCCTCGGCGGGTGCCGCAGCTTGCCGATGCAGCAGCTCATGCAGCTGGCGGGGGCACAATGACGCCACCCGTCATCGGGACAGGCACGCCGGTGGTGGAGGGGAAGCTCAACGGCAGCCCCTTCAGCGCCCGCACCGACAGAAAGCCGAAGGCCTGCGCCTCCAGCGCGTCGGTCGACCAGCCGACATCATCGGCCGTCGCCACCTCGATACCGAGCCGCGCCCGCAAGAAGCGCAACAGCGTCGCGTTGTGCGCGCCCCCGCCGGCGGCGACCAGTCGGGTCGGACGCTTCGGCAGATGCGGCAGCACGGCGCCGACACAGGCGGCGCTTAAGGCCGTCAGCGTCGCCACCCCGTTCGCCGTGTTCATGGAATCCAGCCCGGCATGTTCGTTGACCCAGGCGCGGAAATCGTTGCGGTCCAGCGACTTCGGCGGGGGCCGGTGGAAGAAGGGGTGCGTCATCAGCCGGTCGACTACGGCCTCATCCACCGTGCCGTGGGCAGCGATGATGCCTTCGTCGTCGAAGTCCAGATCGGTGCGGGCTTTGAGAAAATCGTCGATCAACGCATTGGCCGGGCCGGTGTCGCAGGCGATCGGGTCGACCATGCCGTCGACATAGGTGACATTGGCCACCCCGCCGAGATTGAGCACCAGCAAAGGCTTCGGCGGCCCCAGCCCACGCGCCAGCGCGCGATGATACACTGGCACCAGCGGCGCCCCCTGCCCGCCGGCGGCGACATCGGCGGCGCGCATGTCATAGACCAGCGTCGGCCCGCGGCCCGTGGTCATCGCGCGGGTTGCCCGCGCCAAGGCGGGCCCATCGCCCAGCTGGACGGTCAGCCCAACCTCCGGCCGGTGCAGCACGGTCTGGCCGTGATAGCCGATGACATCGACCTCCCGATAGGCCGGAAACTCCTTGAGAAAGGCCGCCAGCGCCTGCCCGTGGCGCTCTGTCGAAAGCCGTTCGGCGCGGGCGAGGATGCCGGGACGGGCGTCGCGGTCGGTCAGCTCGCGCGCGTCGACCAGCGCCTGGAACAGCAATTCCCGCGTCTCCGGCGCATAAACATAAGTCCGCCCCGGCCCAAGCGAGGCGATGGTCTCGCCATCCGTCTCGATCAGCGCCACGTCAATGCCGTCGAGCGAGGTCCCGCTCATCAGCCCAATCGCCAACAATGGCCGATCCATCTTTGTCCTCGGGGTGCTTTCGCCGCGCGAAACTGTTAAATCACCCGCCCGTTCCTAACATGGCGTTGATGCCCGCAGGCCCGAGATGAGCACGTTCAAATCCGACTTCCTCCGCACCCTCAGCGAGCGCGGCTTCATTCATCAGATCTCCGATGAACAGGGCCTCGACGCTCTCTTCGCGAAGGAAACGGTGACGGCCTATATCGGCTTCGATCCCACCGCCCCGAGCCTGCATGCGGGCGGGCTGATCCAGATCATGATGCTGCATTGGCTGCAAAAGACCGGCCACCGCGCCGTCTCGCTGATGGGCGGCGGCACCGGCATGGTGGGCGATCCGTCCTTCAAGGACGACGCCCGCCAGCTGATGACGGTGGACACGATCGAGGCCAACATCGCCTCGATCAAGCGGGTCTTCTCGAACTACCTCACCTATGGCGAGGGCCCGACCGATGCGCTGATGATCAACAATGCCGACTGGCTGCGCGATCTCAACTATCTGGAATTCCTGCGCGATGTCGGCCGGCACTTCTCGGTCAACCGCATGCTGTCCTTCGACAGCGTGAAGACGCGGCTGGACCGCGAGCAGTCGCTCTCCTTCCTCGAATTCAACTACATGATCCTGCAGGCCTATGACTTCGTCGAGCTGTCCAAGCGCTATGATGTGCGCCTGCAGATGGGCGGCTCCGACCAGTGGGGCAACATCATCAACGGCATCGATCTCGGCCACCGCATGGGCACAAGCCAGCTCTACGCGCTGACCTCGCCGCTGCTCACCACCGCCTCCGGCGCCAAGATGGGCAAGTCGATCAATGGCGCGGTGTGGCTGAATGCCGACATGCTCGGGCCCTATGAGTTCTGGCAGTACTGGCGCAACACCGAGGACGCCGATGTCGAGCGCTTCCTCAAGCTCTACACCACCCTGCCGATGGACGAGATCGCGCGCCTGGCGCAGGAGGCGAAGGGCTCGGCCATCAACGAGGTGAAGAAGCTCCTCGCCACCGAGATCACCGCCCTGCTGCACGGGCGCGCGGCGGCGGAAGCGGCGGCCGAGACGGCGCGCAAAACCTTCGAGGAAGGCGGCATCGCCGCCGATCTGCCGACCATCGAGGTGCCGACGGCCGAGCTGGCGGCGGGGATCGGCGTGCTGGCCGCCTTCGCCGAGAAAAGCGGCCTCGTCGCCTCCAATGGCGAGGCGCGCCGCCAGGTCAAGGGTGGCGGGTTAAAGGTGAACGACGCCGCCGTCACCGACGAGAAGGCTGTGCTGAGCGAGCGCGACCTGACCCCGGAAGGCGTGATCAAGCTCTCGCTCGGCAAGAAGAAGCACGTGCTGCTGAAGCCGGTTTGAGTTTCGCTGCCGCGCGGCCTCAACCTAGCCAGGTCATGGTCGGGCTTGACCCGGCCCTCCATGTCTTGCGTTCCCGCCCATCAAAGTCGTGGATCCCCGGGTCGAGCCCGGGGATGACGGCGTGAGGGTGAACAGCGCCCCCCAGAGCCACGTCATGGAAACTCACCGCGTCGGGATCACCGCTGGCGGGGTCGGGTCGGGAGCCTGGCGGAACTCGAAGATCTTGCGCAGGAAGCCCGGCGCCACCGCCGAGATCGGGTTGACCCGCAGCGTCGGGCCCGACACCGGGCCGACAATCTCATAGGTCACGCCGACCAGCCCCTCATTGGGACCGCCGCCGAGGAAGAAGCCCAGCACCGGCAGGCGGCTGAACAGATTGTTCAGCCCGTAGGCCGGCACATAGGTGCCGCGCACCGACACGCGGTCATTGGCGAGATCGAGCGTGCCGTCGAAGGTTGAGCCGATCGACGGCCCCCAGATCGCCCCGTCGCGCAGGGTGATCTGCTGGGCGGAGCGCTGGAACTCGACCTGCAGCTTGCGGAAGGAGATGGCCGAGCCCGGCTGCGGGCGCCCGTCGCGCATCGTCGCCGGGGCGGCGGCGATCAGCCGGTCGAGCCCGGCCTCGCCCCGGATCACGAAGTCACGCACATTGATGACACCGCTCTGCGGCCGACCATCGCCCGCTGGCGCGTCGACATCGATCCAGAGATCGCCGCCATAGATCTTGGGGTAGAGGTCGATGAAGCGCAGCAGCGCCCCGGCATCGCTGGTGGCCACCCGCAGCTGCGGTCGGCCATTGCCCTGCGCTTTCAGCTCGCCGGTCACGCCGCCGGTGCGGCCGACGAGCGCACCGAGCGAGAAACTGCGCAGATCGCCATTTCGCCGCGAGATCACGAGGGCGACATCGCGCATCGCCTCGCCATTATTGCCGACGACGACGCCGAGCTTGACGTCGAGATCGATGTCGGGCGGGCGGGCCGTGCCCGGGCCGCTGGGGGGCGTGTCGGTGAGCTGCTTCAGGAAGGCGCGGGCCTCGATCACCTCACCGCGCACCGTCACCTTGTAGGTGCCATCCGCGTTCTCCAGCTTCACGCTGGCCTTGTCGCCATCGGAAAGCTTGAAAGTCGGCAGGTTGGCACTGACCACGGCCGCCTTGGAATCGAGTTCCACCGTGCCGCGAATGTCCACTCCCTGCCCGGTCACCACCAGATCCTCAAGCCGCGTGCCATTGGTGGTGACAACAGCCTTTGCGGTCATCTTCGCCGGCTTGCCGGCGGGCTTGGTCCATCCCGGTACCAGGTCCGCGAGCTTCACGCCGGTTAGGTCGAGCTCGACATCGGCCGTCTTCGCCTTCGCCCCGACCGTGCCCGCCAGCTTGACGCCCAGCGTGCCGGACATGCCGGGCAGCTCGAAGCCGAGCTTCTGCCGTGCGGCGTCGTCCAGCGAGGCGGCGAGCGCGAAGGTCATGTCGCCGGTGGCCGGGCGGCTGTAGTCGAAGCTCGCCGGCGCGCCGCCGAACTTGCCCTGGCCGCGCGCCACCGTCGCTGCCTGGGTCACGAAGGCGCGCACCGTGGCGTCGCTGAGATTCTGGTTAAACACCATCTTCGACGCGCCGAAATCGCTGAGCGTGGCATCGAAGGCGTAATCGATATCCGAAGGCTGGATATTGTCGGACAGCTTGACGCTGATCTGAGCCGTGCCCTTGATCGTTCCCGCGACCGTCTGCGGCTCAATCGGCACATAGGTCGGCCCGCGCAGCGGCGGAATGCCGGCCAGTTCAATGGCGGCGGCGGCCTGCCCGCTCACATTCACCTGCACCTTCGCCTCCGGCTTCTCCGGGGCGGTGTCGGAAATGTCGAAAACGCTCTCGCCAATCTCCAGGCGGCGGTCGCCGGGGGTCTGCATCGCCGCCTTGGCCACCTTCACATGCGCGGTGCGGCCGGTGATCTTCACCACCACGTCGGCATCAATGACCGGGGGAAGACCGGGCACCGGAATGAAGCGCCCATTGGTGCCCGTGATGTCGATGCTCAGTGCCTCTTCGGCGAGCGGGCGGTCGTCATTGCCGATGGAATCCAGCGGCGCGTTGAAGAAGATCTTCGCCGCGGTCACATCGCCCGAAACCAGATGGTCGTACACCCATTTGCGCGGTGCCGGCGCGGCGACGGCCGGCCACAGCCGGATCAGCGACGGCACCGTCATCGGCGTGGCGGTAACGGTCATGGAGAGCGAGGGCGCGGGCCCCGTGAGCTCCAGCGCGCCACCCAGCGTGATGCCGCCCTGCGGCCCTTTCAGCTCGCCGCGATCAATGCTGGCGCGCTGCGCCACCGGATCGAAGGAGAGGTCGAACACGATATCGTCGAGGACAAAGGGCGGCACCTGCGTCTGGTGCGGGCCGCCGCCGAGGAAGCTGGCGCGCGCCGAATGGGTGTGCAGCCGCCAGAGGCCGGCGCTGTCGGCGGGAATCTCCACCGTCCCGGCGAGGTCCATGCCGAAGGGGCCGGCTTGGGCGGTGACGGAGGTGAGGTTGATCCGGCGCGCCGCCGGATCGAGCGAAAAGGCCAGCACCGCCTCGTCAATCAACATGCGCCCGCCGACGTCCGGGCCGACCTGAAGCTCGCCCGCCCCGGCCGCCAGTCGCCCGCTGCTCGCCAGCACCACGCCGCGTGGGTCGATGGTGGCGATGAAATCGATCGACAGCGGCGAGGTGGCGAGAATATCCGCCCCGGCCTTGCCGGCGGCGATCAGCAGGTCGCGCGGCGCGAGGTCGCGCACTTCCAGTTCCAGGTCGCGCCGCCCCTCGTTGAGCGCGCCGACCGTGGCCCGGGCCGACCACGGCCCGTCCATGCCGCCGGCCTTTATGTCGAAGGTCACGCCACCGGCCACCGGGCGTGACAGCGACAGGTCGATGTCGTCGAAGGTCCATTCCCGCCCGCTGGCCTCGTTGCGGATAACAAGGATGCCTTCCTTGAGCCCAATCTCGCTCAGCGTGCCGCCATCGAGCCCGCCCTGGTCGAACTGGCGGGCCAGCGCGGCAAGGCTGGCGAGGCGGAGCGGGCCGAACGGCGTCGGAACCTCGCCTTCCGTCATCGCGACACCGGGCGCGCCTTCGGCAGGCGCCGGCACGCCGGCCGGCGCGGGCATGGGCTCGGGCTCGGCCGTGGGGTCGGCCGTCGGCACGGTGGTGAGCAGCTTGGGCTGCACCCGGGCGCCGTCGGCGGCATCCGCCTCGGTCGAGATGGAAAGCTGGCCCTGCGCGTCGATGAACACATTCAGCCGGACGCCGACCAGATCGACCCGCTCGGGCTGCATCAGCCAGGGCAGCCAGCTGTCCTGCAGCGCCACTTCCGCCTGCGGCGCGGTGGCGATGAGGTCGCCATCATCGTCGCGCACGGTGATATCGGCGGCGTGCAGCACGATGCCGCCCTCCGGCACCCGCTCGGCGACGATGGCGCCGATCTGCACGGTACGCCCGGCGCCGAGCCGCGCCTCAAGCGTGCGCTCGACATAGGGGCGCGCCATGTCGACGGTGAGCACACCGGCGCTGAAGAGAACGTAGATGCCGGCGATCGCGGCAGCGAGAAGGACGAAGGTGGAGCCGCCCGACCAAGCACACATGCGCAGCCAGCGCCGCCCGCGGGCGGGTGTCGCGCAGACCTTCGGCGGCCGCTTGACGCGAAGACGCTTCACCTGGCGCTTGCCGGCCGTCGGCGACCTGTGCGTCGTCTGCTCTTTCATCTACGGCACGAATCCTTGAGGCTGGGTCATAATGCCCGCGCGCATGACAGGCGGCGACACCTTATCCACCTGCATGCTGACATCCCGCTGATAGCTCCGCACAATCAGCGGGGCTCCACGTCCATCGGCAAGCCCGAACGGCAAGCCACCCCAGCCGATCACCCCCAAACACGCCGAAAGGAAGGCACATGACCGAGATAGAGGTGGGAGCCCCCGCACCCGACTTCACTCTGACCACCGATTCGGGCGAGTTGCTGTCCCTCGCCGCCTGCCGGGGTCGAAAGCTCGTGCTGTATTTCTACCCGAAGGCCGGCACCTCCGGCTGCACAGTGGAGGCGCATGACTTCAACCGGCTCAAGGCCGATTTCGACACGGCCGACACGCTGGTGGTCGGCGTCTCGCCCGACCCGGACAAGGCACTCGCCAAGTTCCGCGCCAAGGAGGGCCTCACCTTCCCGCTCGCCGGGAACGAGGACCATGCCATGCTCGAGGCTTATGGCGTGTGGGGCGAAAAATCCATGTACGGCAAGAAATACATGGGCGTCGAGCGGACCACCGTGCTGATTGATCGCGAGGGGCGGGTCGCCCGCCTCTGGCCGAAGGTGAAGGTCGCCGGCCACGCCGAGGAGGTTCTCGCCGCCGCCAGATCGCTTTAGCCCAACGGCGCTGGGAAGAAGGCGGGGTGCCCGGCACCCCGCCGTTCGACGTCGATCAGTCGACATCCTCGACGCTGGCCGGCCCGCCGCCATAGGCGCGCTGCGCCAGCGCCGCTTCCATGAACGGGTCGAGGTCGCCGTCCAGCACTTCCTGGGGCGTGCCCGAGGTGACGCCGGTGCGCAGATCCTTCACCAGCTGGTAGGGCTGGAGAACATAAGAGCGGATCTGGTGGCCCCAGCCGATATCGGTCTTGGCGGCCTGGTCAGCGGCGGCCTGCGCCTCGCGCTTCTTCAGCTCCATCTCGTAGAGCTTGGCGCGCAGCATTTCCCACGCCGTGGCGCGGTTCTTGTGCTGGGAACGGTCGCCCTGCGCCACCACGGCGATGCCGGTGGGAATATGGGTGAAGCGGACGGCGGATTCGGTCTTGTTGACGTGCTGCCCGCCGGCGCCACCGGAACGCATCGTGTCGATGCGCAGATCGCTTTCCTTGATGTCGACGACGATGCGGTCGTCGATGACCGGGTAAACGTCGACGCTGGCGAAGGAGGTCTGGCGCCGGGCGTTGGAGTCGAAGGGCGAGATCCGCACCAGCCGGTGCACGCCGCCCTCGGTCTTCATCCAGCCATAGGCATTGTGGCCCTTGACCAGGATGGTCGCGGATTTCAGCCCGGCGGTTTCGCCCGCCTGCTCGTCCACCAGCTCCACCTTGAATCCGCGGCGCTCGGCCCAGCGCGTATACATGCGCAGCAGCATCAGCGCCCAGTCCTGGCTGTCGGTACCACCGGCGCCGGCATGGACTTCGAGATAGCTGTCATTGGCGTCCGCCTCGCCGGACAGCAGCGCTTCCAGCTGGCGGCGCGCGACCTCGGCCTTCAGCTTGGTCAGCGCGTTTGCCGCCTCGTCGACGATCGAGGCGTCGCCCTCGGCCTCGCCCATCTCGATCAGTTCGACATTGTCGGACAGCTCACGGGTGATGCGCTCCAACGCACCGAGCCCGTCTTCCAGCGTGCCACGCTCCTGCATCAGCTTCTGCGCGCGCTCGGGGTCGTTCCACAGATTGGGGTCCTCGGCGAGCGCATTCAGCTCGGCAAGGCGGGCCTTGGAACGGTCGAAATCGATGTGCTGCCGCAGCAACTGGGCGGCTTCCCGGATTTCGTCGACGCTCGCGGCGAGCTCGGCGCGCATGATGGCTACTCTCGATAGGACATTGAAGGCGGCGGAAAATAGAGGCGTTGCCCCACAGTGTAAACGCCCCGCGCGCCGGTTGGCTCCGGGCGGGCCACACCGAACGCCTTGCAGGGCGCGCCGGCGGCCCTAGGATGCGGCGAACCCTGGCAAAAGGAACATCAGATGCACCTCGTCGGCATGCTCGATTCGCCCTATGTGCGCCGCGTCGCGGTGTCGCTGAACCTGCTCGGCCTGCCCTTCACCCACGAATCCGTCTCGGTGTTCCGCCATTATGAGCGGTTTCAGGGAATCAATCCGGTGGTGAAGGCGCCGACCCTGGTCACCGATGGTGGCGTCGTGCTGATGGATTCGACCCTTATCCTCGAACATGCCGAGAAGCTGGCCGGCCGCTCGCTCGCCCCGGACGAACTCTCCGCGCATGCCCAGGCGCAGCGGCTGATCGGCCTTGCTCTGGCCGCCTGCGAGAAGAGCGTGCAGATCGTCTATGAGAACCAGCTGCGCCCGCAGGAGAAGCGCCACCAGCCCTGGCTGGACAGGGTGAACGAACAGCTCCTCGCCGCCTACCGCCTGATCGAGGCGGAGATTGGCGACGCGAGGATGGAAGATGCGGAGGGCTGGCTGTTCGGCCCGGCGCCGCTGCAGGCGGATATCACCACCGCCATCGCCTGGACCTTCACCACCCGCATGCTGCCCGATCTGCTGCCGGCGGACGCCTTCCCGGCGCTCGCCCGCCTTACCGCCCGCGCCGAGGCGCAGGAGGCGTTCAAGGCCTGGCCCTATGACGGTTGAGAGGCGGGCCGGCGCGGCTCAGTAGAGCCCGCCGGTGCCGCTGGCGCCCACCGCGCGGTCGGCGTCGGGGTTGATGCCGATGGGATTGCCGGCCGCATCGGTGGCGCCGATGATCGAATAGCTGTCGGGCGGCGCCGTGCCCGGCTTGAACGCCTCCAGGATCGAGCCCTCACCCGGCCCGGCGCGCAGGCCGCTCTTCGGGTTGATGCGGATCAGCTTGATGCCGGGCGGCACGCGGAAGGGCACGGCCGGCCGGTCGGCCAGGGCCAGCTTCATGAAGTCGCGCACCACGGGCGCGGCGATCAGGCCGCCGGTCGAACCCTTGCCCATCGGCTTGGGCGTGTCGAAGCCGAGATAGACCGCCACCACCAGTTCCGGGGTGTAGCCGACGAACCAAGCGTCTTTTTCCTCGTTGGTGGTGCCGGTCTTGCCGGCAATCGGCTTGCCGAGCACCTTCAGCGCCGTGCCGGTGCCGCGCTGGACAACGCCTTCCAGCATCGAGGTGATCTGGTAGGCCGTCATCGGATCGAGCACCTGCTCGCGCCGGTCGATCAGCACCGGCTCATTCTGGCCCTGCCAGCCGGCGGCGTCGCAGCCGCGGCATTCGCGCTCGTCATGGCGGTAGATGGTCTTGCCGTAGCGGTCCTGCACGCGGTCGATCAGCGTCGGCTTGATGCGCTTGCCGCCATTGGCGAACATCGAATAGCCGCCGGCCATGCGCAGCGCCGTGGTCTCGCCGGCGCCGAGCGACATGGAGAGCACCGGGAGCAGATTGTCGGAGACGCCGAAGCGCTTGGCGTATTCGACGATCAGCGGCATGCCGAGGTCGTTCGCCAGCCGCACCGTCATCACGTTGCGCGACTGCTCGATGCCGAAGCGCAGGGTCTGCGGGCCATAGAACTTGCCGGAATAGTTTTCCGGCCGCCAGGTCGCCTGCCCCTGCTGGGCCAGCTCGAACGGCGCGTCCATGATGACACTGGACGGCGTGTAGCCATTGTCGATGGCCGCCGCATAGACATAGGGCTTGAACGACGAGCCCGGCTGGCGCTGGGCCTGGGTGGCGCGGTTGAACTGGCTCTCGTCGAAGGAGAAGCCGCCGGCCATGGCCAGCACGCGCCCGGTCGAGGGGTCCATCGCGACCAGCGCGCCTTCGATCTGCGGCTGCTGGCGCAGGCGCCACTGGTCGGGCTTGCCGTCCACCGGCTCGACATAGACCACGTCGCCGGGCTTCAGCACGCCGGCCACGCCGCCCTTGGCGTTGCGAATCGCCCATTTGGCGCCGTCGGCGGTGATCATGCCGACATCGCGCTGGGTGCCGAGCACGCCGGAACGGTCGCGCTGCGGCTGCAGGCCGATGCGCGCGCCCTTGGCGTCGGAATCCAGCACCACGGCGAGCCGCCAGGGAATGTCGGTGAAGGTGCGCACATCGGCGAGGCGCGCACCCCAATCAC
This sequence comes from Ancylobacter vacuolatus, assembly GCF_030813595.1. Classification (GTDB taxonomy): domain Bacteria; phylum Pseudomonadota; class Alphaproteobacteria; order Rhizobiales; family Xanthobacteraceae; genus Ancylobacter; species Ancylobacter vacuolatus. The sequence continues at coordinate 819,200 of NZ_JAUSUH010000001.1, forward strand.
CCGTCGTCTCGATGCGGGTGACCGGGCCACGGAAGCCGCGCTGCTCGTCATAGCGGGTCAGCCCGTCGAGAAGCGCTTCCTTGGCATATTGCTGCAGCTTGGGGTTCAGCGAGGTCCGCACCGAGAGGCCGCCGCCATACAGCTTATCCTCGCCATAGCGCTCGAAGATCTCGCGACGCACTTCCTCGGCAAAATATTCAGCCGAGAAGATATGCGCGCCGGTCGGGCGCACGGTCACGGAAAGGTCGGTCTTCTTGGCGTCGTCGGCCTGCTGCTGGGTGATGTAGCCGTTCTCGGCCATGCGATCGATCACCCAGTTGCGGCGCTCGACGGCGGCGTCGTGGCGGCGGAACGGGTGATAATTGTTCGGGCCCTTGGGCAGGGCGGCGAGATAGGCGGCCTCGGCGATGGTCAGCTCGGAGACCGACTTGTCGAAATAGAGCAGCGAGGCGGCGGCGACGCCATAGGAGCCGATGCCGAGATAGATCTCGTTCAGATAGAGCTCGAGGATCTTGTCCTTGGAATAGGCGCGCTCCATGCGCAGCGCCAACAGCGCCTCCTTCACCTTGCGGTCGATCGAGACCTCATTGGTCAGCAGGAAGTTCTTGGCCACCTGCTGGGTGATGGTGGAGGCGCCCTGCGGGCGGCGGCCGGAGCCATAATTCTGCAGGAAGGCAAAGGCGGCGCGGCCGATGCCGGTGAGGTCGATGCCGCCATGGGAATAGAAGTTCTTGTCCTCGGCGGCGAGGAAGGCCTCCTTCACCAGCGGCGGAATGTTCTGGATCGGCAGATAGAGCCGGCGCTCGCGGGCATATTCAGCCAGCAGCGAGCCGTCCGCGGCATGGACGCGGGTCATGACAGGCGGCTCGTAGTTCTGCAGCTGGCTGTAGTCCGGCAGGTCCTGCGAGAATTTCCACGCGAAATAGCCGGCCGCCGCCCCGCCGACCACGAAGACGATCGTGCCGAGCGCGAACATGAACCCCAAGAACCGCAGAAGCAGCCGCATACGGCCAGGCCCCCAATAAGCTGAGAACACCCCCGCGCGGCAGCGCGATAAGAGTCCGAATGTGGTCGTCGCCCGAAGGGCAGCGTTTGCGCGGCAACTATGGCCTAATCGCGACCGTTAAGGCCCGGTCGCGGCCAGCGGATCGCCGCTCGTCCGGCCAACGCTGGCCGGCAGCGCCACAGGGGTACCCTCGACGGGTCCCTGCGCGGCGAAATAGGCCTCGATCGCCACCACCATGGCCTCGGTCACACTAGCCTGCCACGCGGCCGATGTCATGAGTTCGAGGTCCTTGGCGCTGGAAAGATAGCCCAGTTCGAACAGCACGGAGGGCACGTCCGGCGCCTTCAGTACCTTGAATCCCGCCGCTTTGAGCGGCGATTTGTGCATGCGCGCCACGCCGCTGACGCTGCCGGCGAGGCTGCGGGCGAAAAGCGCGGAAAAATTGCGAGTCTCGCGCTGGGCGAGGTCGAACAATATGCCGGCGACATCCGCCGGCTCCTCGGAAAGATCGAGGCCCGCGATCATGTCCGCCTTGTTTTCCGCATCCGCCAGGCGTTGCGATTCGGCGTCGGAGGCACGGTCGGACAGGGTGTAGATCGTCGCCCCGCGCACGTCGCCATCGCGCGAGCCAAGCGAATCGGCGTGCAGCGAGATGAACAGCCTGGCCCCGTTGTCACGGGCGAAGCGGACGCGCTGGCCGAGCGAGATATAGGTGTCCTTGGTGCGCGTCAGCAGCACGCGATAGCGGCCCGTCTGCGCCAGGCGCCGTTCCAGCTGGCGGGCGATGGTAAGCACGAGGTGCTTCTCGGTGACGCTGAATTTGGGGTTCACCGCGCCGGGATCGATGCCGCCATGGCCGGGATCGAGCACGATCACCGGGCGATGGTCGCCGGCGGCGGCGGCCTCGGCCTGCGGCATTTCCGGCTGCTCGGTGGCGCGCAGCGGCGCGGCCACCGCCTGCAGGAAAGTGGCCCGGTCGGTCTTGACGAGATCAATGACGAGCCGTGCCGGCTGGTCGTCCATCGGCTCCAGCACGAAGGCCTTGTCGACCGTCACCGGGTCGGTGACGTCGAGCACGATGCGCGCCTTACCCGGGGCGAACAGGCCGAAGCGATAGGCCGCGACAAGTCCCCGCCCCTCCTGACCGGCCGAGTCCGGCAGCGCGAAAATGACATCGGGGATGTCGACCACGACCCGGTAGGGATCGGCGAGGGTGAAGGCGCCGAGCGGCACCGAACGCGACAGGTCGATCACCAGCCGCGTGCGCTCGCCATCGCCGGCGAGGCGTGCATCGCTAGCCACCACCGGCTCGGCGGCGCCGGCGGCCTGAGAGGTCGCAGGGGACATGGAGAACCACGCCGGCAACAGCGCGAGCGCCGCCGCCAGAAAGATCCTCCGCATTCCCATTCGCCACGCCATGGTTGCTCGCGTCTTCCTCTGCCCCCACTGCCCGCCATGACTGGCGGGGTCTCTCCCTCACCCTTCTAGCGAAATAACAACGAACCGTTAACCGGCCGCTGTGCCCGGCGGCGCTTCGCCCGGCGGCCGTGGCCGGCGAGCAACGGCACGAGGCGCGCCTTGTCCGACGCGATCCTTGCCAAATCGTCACGCATGCCGCTATTAAGAGCAGGCATATGGTTCGCATTCCGGTCGCCCGTCGACGTCCGGCTCTCGCGACCCCTGCGGCGAAGGGCTGTCCAGCAATGGAGGGGCCCGGCACAAGGCGCGAATTCCGTTCAGGACCCGTAGCCGTGCCTTGGCGGTCGTCATGACTGCGCGCCAGGGGGACGCGGCCCGGTTTTGTCATTCACGGACGAGTGGACGTGGTGTCCCCGCGCGGCGCATTTCGTCGTGTCGTCCCCCACGCGCCTTCGCGGCCAGCTGCCTCGAGCCGGATCGCGCGCGGTCGCGGCTTGCCCTGTTCGGTCGTGTAAGGACGGCAACCAACGATGATGCGTCAGCCGGCAAGTGTGGGTTTCGTGCATAGGGCGGTTTTCCGCCGCGCACCTGCCCGCCGGCCCGCGACCTGCGCACCGCGTCGGCGCCCCGCCTGCGAGGCTCCCCGTCCTGACCGCCGCATCCTCTTCACGCTTTCAATTTCCGCTTACTGGCACGGCCTGAGCCGTCCGGCGTCGCTGGCGACGTCGACGCGACCGTTGCCCCATATGAGAGTTCAATGGCCAACAAGATGCTCATCGACGCCACCCATCCCGAGGAGACTCGGGTGGTGGTGGTGCGCGGCAACCGAGTCGAGGAATTCGACTTCGAGGCCGCCAATCGCAAGCCGCTGCGCGGCAACATCTACCTCGCCAAGGTTACGCGGGTAGAACCTTCCCTCCAGGCCGCCTTCGTCGAATATGGCGGCAACCGGCATGGCTTCCTCGCCTTCAGCGAGATCCATCCCGACTATTACCAGATCCCGGTCGCCGACCGGCAGGCGCTCCTCGCCGAGGAAGAACGCCAGCAGCGGCGCGATGCCGAGGCCGAGAACGAGGACAAGCCCAAGAGCCGCCCCCGCCGGGCGCGCGGCGCGGCCAAGTCGGCTGAGGGCGACGAGAGCGTTTCCGAAGACACCGGCGTCGAAACCGCAGGCGAGAGCGAGGGCGACGCCGTCCCGGCCCGCCGCTCGCGCCGCCGCCGCTCCTCCTCCGATGACGAGGCCGGCGGCGAAGGCGGCGGCGAGATCGAGGAGATCGCCGACGAGGAAGAGATCGTCGACGAGGTCGGCTCCGACGACGCCATGGAAGAAATGCCCGAGCGTGCGCCCCCGCGCGGCCGGGCCCGCACCTACAAGATCCAGGAAGTCATCAAGCGCCGTCAGGTGATGCTGGTGCAGGTGGTCAAGGAAGAGCGCGGCAACAAGGGCGCGGCGCTCACCACCTACCTCTCGCTCGCCGGCCGCTATTCGGTGCTGATGCCCAATACCGCGCGCGGCGGCGGCATTTCCCGCAAGATCACCTCGGCCGAGGACCGCAAGCGGCTAAAGGAGGTCGCCTCCGACCTCGAAGTTCCGGAGGGCATGGGCGTCATCCTGCGCACCGCCGGCGCCAACCGCACCAAGCCGGAGATCAAGCGCGACTTCGAATATCTCCTGCGCCTGTGGGAGAATGTGCGCGAGCTCACCCTGGGCTCGACCGCGCCCTCGCTGGTCTATGAGGAGGGCTCGCTGATCAAGCGCTCGATCCGCGACCTCTACAACAAGGACATCGACGAGGTTCTGGTCGCCGGCGACGAAGGCTATCGGGAGGCCAAGGACTTCATGCGCATGCTCATGCCGAGCCATGCGAAAAACGTGAAGGTCTACAAGGATTTGCAGCCGGTGTTCACCCGCTTCGGGGTGGAGAGCCAGCTCGACGCGATGTTCCTGCCGCAGGTACAGCTGAAGTCCGGCGGCTATCTCGTCATCAACCCAACCGAGGCGCTGGTCTCGATCGACGTGAACTCCGGGCGTTCGACCCGCGAGCACAATATCGAGGACACCGCGCTTAAGACCAACCTGGAGGCGGCGGAGGAAGTCGCCCGCCAGCTGCGCCTGCGCGACCTTGCCGGCCTCGTCGTGATCGACTTCATCGACATGGACGAGAAGCGCAACAACCGGGCGGTGGAGCGCAAGCTCAAGGACTGCCTGAAGAACGACCGCGCCCGCATCCAGCTCGGCCGCATCTCGCATTTCGGCCTGATGGAAATGAGCCGCCAGCGCATCCGCACCGGCGTGCTGGAATCCTCCACCGAGGTCTGCCCGCATTGCGGCGGCACCGGCCATGTGCGTTCCTCGCCCTCGGTCGCGCTGCAGATGCTGCGCGGTGCCGAGGACATTCTCCAGCGATCCAACACGCATAACCTCGTCATCCGCACCCGCGCCGAAAACGCGCTCTATGTGCTCAACCACAAGCGCGCGCATCTGCACGAGCTGGAAGAGCGCTTCGGCGTGCTGATCACCATCGCGGCCGACCAGACGCTGACCGGGCTCACCCCCTTCGCCATCGACAAGGGCGACGCGGTGCTGAACCCGATCCCCCTGCCGCGCCCGCCCGAGCTGGTGTTCGAGCCGGAGGACGAACTCGACCTCGCCGCCGCCGATGAAGCCGAGGACGAAGCCGAGACGACGACGGCGACCGAAGCGACGGTGGAAGCCGCTGCCGAGCCCGAGGCCGGCGAGAGCCGCGCCACCCCGCCGGCCCCCGCTGCCGGCGACCCGGCCGGCGATGGCGGACGTCGTCGGCGCCGTCGGCGTCGGCGTCGGCGCGGCGGTGGCGCCAATGGCGAGAACGGCGAGAATGGCGAGCGTCATGCCGATGGCGACGCCGGATCGGATGCGTCCGGCGCCGAGTTCGAGGATGACGGCGAAGAGGGCGACGACGAGGAGCGTTCCAGCGAGCGCGCCGAGGCCGCGCCCGAGGTGACGGCTGACGTCACCGCCGAAGCGCCGCTGGCCGACGAACCGGCCGCACAGGCGGTTGCGCTGGCCGAGGAAGCCATCGCCACGCCGGAAGAGACGCCGGCCGAGACCTCTGCCGAAGCTGCGCCCGAAGTGAGCGCGGAAGCCGCGCCCGCCGAAGACGAGAAGCCGCGTCGCGGCCGTCGCGGTGGACGCCGCACCAAAGCGGCGATGGCGGCAGAAGCGGCCGAGGCCGTCGAAGCTCCCAGCGCCGACGCGGCCCCGGCTGAGTCCGCCACCGAAGCTCCGGTCGCCGACGCCCCGGCGGCGGAAGCGGCCGATGCGCCTGAAGCCACCAAGCCGAAGCCCCGCCGCCGTCGCTCGACGGTGCGCGAGAAGGCCCCGGCCGTCGTCGCCGAAAGCGACGGCGTGAGCGATGCCCCCGTGCCGGAAGCCCCGGCCGAGGCCAGCGCGAGCGTGGACGAGCCGGCCGTGGCGCCCCCGACGGAAGAGGCGCTCGCTCCGGAAGCGGCCCCCGCTCCCGCCGAGGCGCCCGCTGCCACCGAGGCGGCGCCCCCGGCCGAGCCGGAACCCGATCGCCCGCGCCGCACCGGCTGGTGGCAGCGCAAGATCTTCGGCGAGTAATCGTCGTCGACCTGCTACCGGCAGGGGCCTCCCCCGCCACCGCTCATGGAAACGGCGCCTCACGGCGCCGTTTTCGTCTTCCGACTGCCTGCAATCTCAGCATTTCCGGCGGGAACCTCCGCCCGCGAGCGGTGTTCTGATCTGCAACATCAGCGATGCGGGGCTCGGAATGATCACCATACAATGCGGGTACCGGATCGAGATCGTCTGCAACCAGCCGACCGCCGGCATTACCCTGCTCGACCCGCACCCGGAACGACAGGTCGACATCCTCGACGTCGCCACGATGAGCGTGACCGCGCTCAACGACGGCAGCCCGGTGACCAGCGAGGAGTATGACGATAGCTTCGGCAATATCTGCCGGCGCCTGGTCATCCCGCCCGGTGGCGCCCGCTTCGAGAGCCGGATCAACGTCGCCGATCCCGGCACGCTCGATGTGTTCGATCCAAACGCCATCGAGCACCCGCCGGCCGAGCTGCCGCCCGAGGTGCTGCAATTCCTGCTGCCGAGCCGCTATTGCGAGGTCGACGAACTCTCGGGCGTGGCGTGGAACCTGTTCGGCAGCTACGCCCCCGGCTGGAACCGGGTGCAGCAGATCTGCAATTTCGTCAACGCGCAGATCCGCTTCGACTATCAATTCGCCCGCAACACTCGCACCGCCGCCCAGGCTTTCAACGAGCGGGTTGGCGTCTGCCGCGACTTCACCCATCTGGCGGTGGCGCTCACCCGCGCGATGAACATCCCGGCCCGCTACTGCAACGGCTTTCTCGGCGATATCGGCGTGCCGCCGGACCCGGCGCCGATGGATTATAATGCGTGGTTCGAGGCCTATATTGGCGGCCACTGGCACACATTCGACGCCCGCCACAACGTGCCGCGCATCGGCCGGGTGCTGGTGGCGCGCGGGCGCGACGCCGCCGACATCCCGATGATCCACACCTTCGGGCCGCATATGCTGCAGCGTTTCGAGGTGATCACCGAGCAGGTGGCGGCGTAACCGGCGCCCCCGTCTCCCGGAAGCTCCCGAGAGACAGGGGCGCGCAGCCTCACGCACGCAGCGCCGCCGCGTGGTCCTGCGCCCACTCACCCACCGAGCGCGGCGCGTGGCCGGTCAGCGTCTGCACCGCGTCGGTGACGCCGGCGGTCCAGCCCTCGCGCACGGGATAGAAGATGGTGGCGAGGAAGCGGGCATACTCCGCGCCGATGCCGACCCCGGTGAGAATGCCGACAAAGGTGTCGTCATCGACCGGGGTGTAGGCGACCGGCTTGCCCATGATGGGGGCGAGAAGCGCCGCCGCCTCGGCATAGCTCAGCGCCGCCGGCCCGGAGAGGTTGAAGGCCTGCCCGTCGAAGGCGTTGGTGGTCAGCGCGGCAGCGGCGCTGGCGGCGATGTCGCGCGCGTCGATGAAGGCGGACTTGCCCTCGCCCGCCGGCACGGCGATGACGCCGGCATGGTCGATGCCCGGCTTCCAGAAGTTCAGGAAATTGTCGATGAACCAGTTCGGCCGCAGGATCACATAGGGCGTGCCGGAGGCGATCAGCGCCAGCTCGACCTGGCGATAGGGGATGGAATCATCGGCATCGACGCCCAGCGCGGTCTGCAGCACAACCTTCACCTTGCGGGCCGCGGCGGCCTCGATCACCGGGATCAGCAATTCCCGGGAGTTCACATAGCCGCCCGGCAGCATCACGAAGACGCGGTCGACACCGTCAAACGCCGTCGCGAAATCCGGCGCGGCGAAATCAAAGGCGACACCCTCGGCGCCCTCGATCGGCTGGCCGCCGCGCGAGGCGGCCTTCACATTCTCGCCCCGGGCGAGCAGCGCCTTCACCAGCGGCTGACCGACATGCCCACTCGCGCCGAGCACCAGAATCTTGTTTGCCATTGTCGCTCTCCTTAGTATCCATTGGAAACCATGTTTCGATCGACTACATACTCTCTCCACTGAGAGGCCGGAAGAGAGCACTTGCGGCTCACATGGTGGCGTCGAGGAAACCTACCCGCGGAACACCGCCAGCCGCACGACAGCAAGGGAGCCCGCGATGCGCTATGCCTATGACGTTTATGAGGATCGCTGCCCGACCCGGCTGGTGCTCGACCGGCTGGCCGACAAATGGGCGCTGCTGATCCTCGACCGGCTGGAAGGCGGGCCGGTGCGGTTCAATCACCTGCGCCGCGACATCAAGCTCATCTCGCAGAAGGTTCTGTCACAGACGCTGAAGAAGCTGGAGCGCGACGGGCTGGTGACGCGCACCGTCACCCCCACCGTGCCGGTCACGGTTGAATACGCCCTCACTCCGCTTGGCCGCACGCTGGCGGAAACCGCCGCCGCCCTCACCCATTGGGCCGAGCACAATATGGACGCCATCCTCGCGTCCCAGGCCGCCTATGACGCGGCACGGACGGCGCAGTAAGGGCGCGGGCGCAGCGGTAGGCGCGGGCGGCATTCGGCTGCGGGCTTCGAGGCCGGCCTTCCGGCCGGCACCTCAGCCTGACGGCCGTTGTGAACAGGCGCCTCAGCCGGACGACCGCCGCGTTCTCGCTCCTCCGTCATCCTGAGGTGCGAGCACAGCGAGCCTCGAAGGACGCAGGGCCTCTCCCCAGCGCCCCCCTCAGCCTCGCCCTACCCTCACCCCTTGCGCAGAAAATCGCCGATGCGCTGCACCGCCTCACGCATCTCGTCCGGGGCGCCAGCATAGGACAGACGCAGATAATGGTGGCCGCGATGCGGATCGAAATCGACCCCCGGCGTCGCCGCCACATGCGCCTCGTCGAGCAGCCGGCGGGCGAAGGCGGCGGAATCGTCGGTGAAGCGCGAGACGTCGGCATAGAGATAGAACGCCCCGTCGACTGGCAAGAACTCCGGCAGGCCGACGGCGGGCAGGCCGGTGGTGAGGATCAGCCGGTTCTCCTCATAGCCATGTTTCACCGCCTCCATCTCGCTTGCGCCATCGAACGCCGCCTCGGCGGCGATCTGCGAAAGGGTGGGCACCGAGATCATCAGATTCTGCTGCAGCCGCTCCACCGCGCGCACCAGCGCCTGCGGCATCACCATCCAGCCGACCCGCCAGCCGGTCATGCAGAAATATTTCGAGAAGGAATGGATGATGGTGGCCTGCGGGCTGATCGCCGCCGCCGTGGTGGCGGGGAAGGCATAGTCCAGCCCGTGATAGATCTCGTCGGAGATGAAGCGGATGCCGGCGCCCTCGGCGGTGCGGACCAGTTCGGCCAGCGCCTCGGGGCGCATCATCGTGCCGGTCGGGTTGGCGGGGCTGGCCACCAGCACGCCTTTCAGCGGGGTGCGCCGGTGCGCTTCCAGCAACGCCTCGGGCGTGATGACCCAGCGCGAGGCGGCATCCGTCTCGATCAGCACCGGTTCGCAGCCCAGCGCCGTGAGAATGTGGCGATAGGGGGGATAGCCGGGATTGGCGATCGCCACCCGGTCCCCCGGCTCGAACTGGGCGAGGAAGGTGAGCAGGAAGCCGGAGGAGGAACCCGTCGTCACCACCACCCGCGCCGGGTCGACCCCCACCCCATAGGTCTCGCCATAATGGCGGGCGATGCGCGCGCGCAGCGAGGGAATGCCGAGCGCGGTGGTGTAGCCGATGCGGCCATGGTCGAGCGCGCGCCGCGCCGCCTCGCGGGCGGTGGAGGGCGCGGGCGCCGCCGGCTGGCCGACCTCCATATGGATGACATGGCCGCCCGCCGCCTCGATGCGCGCCGCCCGCTCCATCACGTCCATGACGATGAAGGGCGCGATCTCGCTGCGGCGGGAGGCGCCGGCCAGATTTCCGCCAACCAGACTTGCGGCGGCCTCAAGGCGGGAAGAGGAAGGTGTTGCGCTCATATGTACGAACCTTGCCGAACCTGCCGTATCGCCGCCGCATTTTCCGGGCCGTTTCGGCGGATGTTCAATAGAAGATGATGAGGCCGAGGCTTGACCCTGCCGTCCCGACAGCGTCAGTTCGCCGCGAACCCACCGTGTCGATGGATGATGCCTTCCCTGCTGCTTTACAAGCCCTCCCCTGCGCGACGCCCGTTCGCGAGCCTCGACGCGCCACGCCCGGGCACTGGTTCACGCCGCCGTGCCCGCGTGATCGCACGCCTTGGCGCCGGGCTGGCGCGGGGCGCCACGCTGCTGGCCGCCGCCGCGCTTCTCGCCCCAGCCGGGCCGGCGCAGGCCCAGAGCCGCCAGCCGGGCATCATCCGCGACGCCGAGATCGAAACGTTGATGCGCGACTATACGCGCCCGATCTTCAAGGCCGCCGGCCTGCAGCAGCAGAACATCCAGGTGGTGCTGGTCGGCAGCGACAGTTTCAACGCCTTCGTCGCCGACGGACGGCGCATCTTCATCAATACCGGGGCGCTCAAGCAGGCGAAGGTGCCGAACGAGATCATCGGCGTGCTGGCGCACGAGACCGGCCATATCGCCGGCGGCCACCTCGCCAATATGCGCCAGCAGCTGGAGACGGCACAGACCGCCTCCATCGTCGCCATGCTGCTGGCCGCCGGCGGTGTCGCGGCCGGCGCGGCGAGCGGCGCCAATATGGGCGGGGCGGCGGCCGGCGCTGTCATGGCGCCGCAGGAAGTCATCCGCCGCACCCTGCTGTCCTACCAGCGCGGGCAGGAAGCGTCCGCCGACCAGGCGGCGGTGAAGTATCTCACCGCCACCAAGCAGTCCGCCAAAGGCATGCTGACCACGTTCGAGCGCTTCCAGAACGACCAGATGTTCCTCAGCCAGCGCATCGACCCCTATGTGCTCAGCCACCCGATGGCGACCGAGCGCATTGCGCTGCTGACGGAAATGGCGAAGAAGAGCCCCTATTACGACGCCAAGGATTCGCCCGCCCTGCAGGCGCGGCACGACATGATGCGGGCCAAGCTGGTCGGCTTCACCCAGCCGCCGGACACGGTGAGCCGCACCTATCCGCGCTCGGACAATTCGATGCCGGCGCGCTACGCACGGGCGATTTCCGGCTACCGCTTCGGCAGCATCCCCGACGCGCTGAACCAGATCGATTCGCTGATCGCCGAGGAGCCGAACAACCCCTATTTCTACGAGCTGAAGGGCCAGGCGCTGCTGGAGGCCGGGCGGGCGCGAGAGGCGGTGCCGCCGCTGCGCCGCGCGGTGGCGCTGTCAGACGGCAACCCGCTCATCCGCATGCTGCTGGGCCAGGCGCTGGTCGCCAACGAGGACAAGGCCTCGATGGACGAAGCGGTGCGCGAGCTCACCTTCAGCCTGCAGCGCGAACCCTCCTCGCCGGCCGGCTGGCGCTATCTCGCCATGGCCTATGGCCGCAAGGGCGACATTCCCAATGCCGATCTCGCCTCGGCGCAGGCCGCCTATATGAGTGGCGATTTCCGCCTCTCGCGCGAACTGGCGACCCGAGCCCGCAACGGCTTCAAGCTCGGCACGCCGGGCTGGCTGAAGGCGGACGACATCGTCAACTACAAGCCGCCGGTCGACCGCAACGCCCGCAGCAAGAAAGCCGGCCCGTAGATGGCCGCGCCCGCCCCCTTCCCCCTGGAGAAACCCATGTCGTCCCTCAGCCTCTTCCGCCGCGCCGGCCGCGCGACCCTCGCGCTCGGCCTGGCCGCCGGCCTGCTGCTCGGCGCGGCCCACACGCCCGCCTCGGCGCTGGACGACGCCCAGCGCAAGGAATTCGAGGGCGTGATCCGCGAGTATCTCGTCAACAATCCCGAGGTGATCCAGGAGGCGATCATGGTGCTGCAGAAGCGCCAGGCCGCCGCCGAGGCCAAGCAGCGCGAATCCGCCGTGGCCGAGCTCAAGCCGCGCATTTACGACACCACGCGCGGCATCGTGGTCGGCAACCCGCAGGGCGACGTCACGCTGGTGGAGTTCTTCGATTACAATTGTGGCTACTGCAAGCGCGCGCTCACCGACCTGACCGAGCTGATCCAAGGCGACCCGAAGCTGAAGGTCATCCTCAAGGAATTCCCGGTGCTCGGGCCGGGCTCGGTGGAAGCGGCGCGGGTCGGCGTCGCGGTGCGGCTGGCGGCGCCAGACAAGTATTTCGCCTTCCACAAGAAGCTGCTCGGCGAGCGCGGGCAGGTCAACAAGGACAAGGCGATCGAGGCCGCGCTGGCCGTCGGCATCGACAAGGCGGCGCTGGAGAAGGCGCTGGAGAACCCCGAGGTGAACGCCACGCTACAGGACGACCTGCAGCTGGCCGAAGCCCTCGGCATCGACGGCACGCCAAGCTATGTGCTGGGTGACCAGGTGGTGGTCGGCGCGGTCGGGCACGACCAGCTCAAGGGCGCCATCGCCTCGGTGCGCAGCTGCGGCAAGACCCAGTGCTGATCGCCCGGCGCTGAGCTGTTCCCGTACGAAGACTCCCCCGCCGGCCCCTGCCGGCCGGGGATAATCCTACGGAAAGCGCGGCGGGGCTTGGCGCGGGGCAAGCCATTGCCTATAACCCCGCGGCCGTCCCGGCATGGGGCCGGCGGCGGCTGGCTGAACGAGGCGCGATGCCCGACACGGTGCATGTTCTCAACGGACCGAACCTCAACCTGCTCGGCACGCGCGAGCCGGAGGTGTACGGCCGTGCGACCCTCGCCGATGTGGAAGCCGCCTGCCGCGCCGCCTGCGAGCGCCACGGGCTGGAACTGGTGTTCCGCCAGAGCAACCATGAGGGCGATCTCGTCACCTTCCTGCAGGAAGCGCGCGGCTCGCGCGGCGTGGTGCTGAACGCGGCCGCCTACACCCATACGTCCGTCGCCCTGGCCGACGCCATCAAGGCGGTCGGCCTCATTGTCGTCGAAGTCCACCTGTCCAACGTCTTCGCGCGCGAAGCCTTCCGCCATCATTCCTATATTTCGCCGGTCGCCCGTGGGGTGATCTGCGGCCTGGGGATCGACGGTTACCGGCTCGCCATCGACGCGCTTGCCACCGCCGGTGGCACGATCAGCTGAGGGAGACGGGCGAGCGACCGTCACGGGATCATGATGAAAACCAACAAGCCGAACATTGACCCCGCGCTGGTGCGCGAGATCGCCAACCTGCTCTCCGAAAGCGACCTCACCGAGATCGAGGTGCAGCAGGAAGATTTGCGCATCCGCGTCGTCCGCGCCCCGCCAACCGTCTACGCCGCCGCCCCGGTGGCGGTTGCGCCGGCTCCGGCGGCCCCCGCCCCCGCGCCGGTGCCCGCCGCCCTGGCCCCGGCGGCCGTGGACGATGTCTCCAAGCATCCCGGCCTCGTGACCTCGCCGATGGTGGGCACGGCCTATCTCGGCCCGGAGCCCGGCGCCAAGTACTTCATCGATGTCGGCTCGGTGGTGAAGGAAGGCCAGACGCTGCTCATCGTCGAGGCGATGAAGACCATGAACGCGATTCCCGCGCCCCGCGCCGGCACCGTGACCCGAATCCTCGTGGAGAATGCGCAGCCGGTCGAATATGGCGAGCCACTCCTGATCATCGAGTGAGGCGCGCCTGATGTTCGGCAAGATCCTGATTGCCAATCGCGGCGAGATCGCGCTACGTGTGCTGCGCGCCTGCAAGGAAATGGGCATCGCCACCGTGGCGGTTCATTCCACCGCCGACGCCAACGCCATGCATGTGAAGCTGGCCGACGAGAGCGTGTGCATCGGCCCGCCGCCCGCCAAGGACAGCTACCTCAATATTCCCGCGCTGCTCGCCGCCTGCGAGATAACAGGCGCCGAGGCGGTGCATCCGGGTTACGGCTTCCTCTCCGAGAATGCGCGCTTCGCCGAGATCCTGATCGATCACGGCGTCGCCTTCATCGGGCCCAAGCCCGAGCATATCCGCGTCATGGGCGACAAGATCGAAGCCAAGCGCACCGCCAAGAAGCTTGGCATTCCGTGCGTGCCGGGTTCCGAGGGCGGCATCACCTCCGATGACGAGGCGATCAAGGTCGCCAGCGAGATCGGCTACCCCGTGCTGATCAAGGCCGCCGCCGGCGGTGGCGGACGTGGCATGAAGGTGGCGCGCTCGGAAGACGAGTTGTCCTCCGCCCTGTCCACCGCCCGTTCGGAAGCGCGGGCCAATTTCGGCGACGACGCGGTCTATATCGAGAAATATCTCGGCACGCCCCGCCATATCGAAATCCAGGTTTTCGGCGACGGCAAGGGCAATGCGGTGCATCTGGGCGAGCGCGACTGCTCGCTGCAGCGCCGGCACCAGAAGGTGCTGGAGGAGGCCCCCTCCCCGACCATCACCGCCGAGCAGCGCGCCCGCATCGGCGAGACCTGCGCCAAGGCGATGCGGGACATGAAGTATCTCGGCGCCGGAACCATCGAGTTCCTGTACGAGAATGGCGAGTTCTATTTCATCGAGATGAACACCCGCATCCAGGTGGAACATCCGGTGACGGAAGCCATCACCGGATTCGACCTGATCCGCGAGCAGATCCGCGTCGCCGCCGGCGAGGCGCTGAGCTTCACCCAGGACGAGGTGGTGCTGAACGGTCATGCCATCGAGTGCCGGGTCAATGCCGAGCACCCGCGCACCTTCCGGCCCTCGCCGGGCAAGATCGGCTACTGGCATGTGCCGGGCGGCCTTGGGGTGCGGATCGATTCGGCGGTCTATCAGGGCTATTCGATCCCGCCCTATTACGACAGCATGATCGGCAAGCTGATCGTCCACGCCGCCACCCGCGAGGAGTGCCTCGCACGCCTGCGCCGGGCGCTGAACGAGTTCGTGGTGGAGGGCATCGAGACCACGCTGCCGCTGTTCCGCGAGCTGGTCGAGAATGACGACATCAAGCGCGGCGCCTACGACATCCATTGGCTGGAGCACTTCCTCGCCGAGGGCGAGCCGGGCGCCTGAGGCGCCCCTTCCGACAGCATCATGGCCGGGCTTGTCCCGGCCATTTTCATGTCCGCCCCAAGGCCAGCCATGGCTCCCCCCGCCTTCACAGCGCCGCGCATCTCCGTCATGCTGGCTCCATGTCACGCCCGCGCGAACACCAGGTCGAGATCACCCCGGAAGTGCTGCTGAAGGCCTATGCCTGCGGCATCTTCCCCATGGCCGAGAGTGCCGACGACCCCGGCCTCTACTGGATCGAGCCGGAACGGCGCGGCGTCATCCCGCTCGACGGCTTCGCCATTTCCAGCCGCCTCGCCCGCACCATCCGCTCGGACAAGTTCGAGATCCGCATCGACCATGATTTCGAGGCTGTTATCGACGGCTGCGCCGCCCCTGCGGACGGGCGCGGCTCGACCTGGATCAACCGTCGCATCCGCAAGCTCTATTGCGACCTCTATGCGCGCGGCCATTGCCATTCGGTGGAAGCCTGGCAGGACGGGGCGCTGGTCGGCGGGCTTTATGGCGTGCGGCTCGGGCGCGCCTTCTTCGGCGAGAGCATGTTCCACACCGCGCGCGACGCCTCGAAGGTGGCGCTGGTGCATCTGGTGGCGCGGTTGAAGAAGGGCGGCTTCGTGCTGCTCGACACCCAGTTCGTCACCGACCATCTCAAGAGCTTCGGCGCCATCGAGGTACCGAGGCGCCAATATCACCGCCTGCTGGCGCAGGCGCTGGAGGCGGGCGAAGGTGATTTCTACTGCTGGCCGCCGGGCGAGGCGATCACCGGCGCGGTCTGCTTGCAGTCGGTCAGCCACACATCATAGATCGGGTGCTCGACGCCGTGCAGGCCGGGGCTCGATGCGAACATCCAGCCCCCGAACAGCGGCTGCACCTTGCCGTCGAGCCCGATTTCCTGAATTTCGACGAATCCGGTGGTGTTCTGCTGCTCGGTCTCGGGCCGGGTGTAGCAGGCGCGCGGTGTGATGCGCAGCGCGCCGAACTGCACCGTCTCATTGATCGCCACGTCGAAGCTGGTGATGCGGCCGGTGATCTTGTCGAGGCCGGAAAACACCGCCGTGCGGTTCTCCACCTTCTGTTCCGGTGGCTGGATCACCTCGATATCGCCGCTGGGGCCGACGGTGGCCTGGCCCGGCACTTCCGCCGGGGCCTGTGCCGGAGCGCGCGGCGCACCGGCATTGGGGTCTTCCATGATCGAGGGCACGCCCACCCCGCCGGGCGGCGAATCGGGGTCCTGCACCGGCCCGTCCATCACGCCGGGGGGCGGCGCAAGCGGCTGGGATTCGACCCCGCCCTGCCAGCCCTGCTGGGCGGCGAGCGGCGCGGTGGCGGCAAGCCCGGCCAGCATCGTTGCCGCGAGCAGTGCGGAACGCAGAAACGGTCGGAAAGCGGAAATGCCGTGCACCGGAAAGCCTCGCGAAGCGCACCGGCCCTCCGGTGCGCGCAGTCGGCCAAGATGCCGGGCAATGCGGCGATGTCGGGGCGGGCGCGAAAATGCCGCGCGCGGCCCCGCCTGCCCCGCCGGCGCGGCGAGCCTCACTCGGGCGTCCAAGCCTTGTAGTCGCCCGTCACTTCGGGGCGATGGCCGAAGCCGATGGCCGAGCCGGGCGGGTGATAGGCGTTGACCGTGCCGGTCGGGTTCGGCCGGTGCGGCTTTTCCCATTCGTGCGGCACATAGGTTTCCTGGCTCGGCGGCACGTCGGAGCGCTGGTGCATCCAGGCGTGCCAGCCCGGCGGAATGGCGGTGGCCTCGGCAACGCCGTTATAGATCACCCAGCGCCGCTCGAAGCCGAGCGCGGGGTCGATCTTGCCGCCCTTGGTGCGGAAGTAGCGGTTGCCGAAATCGTCCGTGCCGACGAACTCCCCATACCGCCATGTGTGGAAGCGCGTGCCCATGGTCTGGGCGTTCCACCAGGTGAAGGTCTCGGTGATGAAGTCGGAAAGCTTCACGAAAATCGTCCCTGCGCCGGCCGTAAATCTCGCGCGGAACATGCCATCCGTACCGCCCGAAGTCCAGCCGCGCACGCGCCGGCGTGACGCTTAACCACGCTGGCGGAACTCGGTGGCGTAATAGGCCAGTGCCAGAATCAGCACCGCGCTGCCCGCCGCCGTCACCGCGCTCCAGCCGCCCAGCGCATAAACCGGGCTGGCCAGCGCCGAACCCAGAGCCCCGCCGAAGAAGAAGGTGGCGATATAGAGCGCGTTGAGCCGTGAGCGGATTTCCGGCGCCAGCATGAAGATGGCGCGCTGGCCGAACACCAGATTGGCCGTCGCCGCGCAGTCGAGCACGATGGCGCCAAGCGCCAGCACCACCACCGAGGAGATCGTGACGCCAAGTTCGGTGATGAGCAGGCCGGCGATCGCCAGCAGCAGCGCCGCCCCCGTCGCCACCTTGGAGAATCCCCGGTCAGCCAGCCAGCCCGCAAACGGCGAGACCGCGACGCTGGCGGCGCCGGCCAGCGCGAACAGCGCGATGCCCTGCTGGCCAAGACCGAATTCGGGGGCCGAGAGCGCCAGTGGCGCCGCGGTCCAGAACAGGGTGAAGACGCCGAACATCGCCGCCTGATAGGCCGCGCGCCGGCGCAGCACCGGCTGGGAACGCAGCAGTGGCCACAGCGAGCCGACGAGGCGTCGATAGCTGGAACGACCGCCGGGTCGGCGCGGCGGCAGGGCGAGCCGCAGTCCCACCGCCAGCGCCAGCATCGCCAGCGCGGCAATGAGGAACACCGCCCGCCAGCCGAACCAGTGCGCCAGCAGGGAGGAGACCGGGCGCGCCAGCAATATGCCGGTCATCAGCCCGCTGACCACGCTGCCGACCTTGCGCCCCCGCTCTTCCGGACGGGCGAGATGGGCAGCGAAGGGCACCGCCACCTGCGCCACCACCGAGCCGATGCCGAACACCAGCGCCGCCAGGAGGAACAGCGCCGGGGCGGTGGAAACGAAGGCAAGGCCGAGCCCCGCCGCAGCGCAGAGTAGGATCCCGCCGATCAGCCGGCGGTTCTCGACGATGTCACCGAGAGGCACCAGCAGCAGCAAACCGACGATGTAGCCCAGTTGCCCCACCGTGACGACGAGGCTCGCCAGCGTCTCGTCAAGCCCGATATCGTCCGCGATCAGCGCGATCAGCGGCTGGGCGTAATAGAGATTGGCCGCGCCGAGCCCGGCCGCCAGCGCGAGCAGGAAAAAGGTCAGGGCGCCGGCGGCGGGGGGCGCGTCGGGGGCGGAGGTCATGGAACGGCCATGTTGGACGGCGGGGTTGCTGCCATTTGAGCCCCCTCGCCGCCGCTGTCCAGATGCCGATGGGTCAGGGCGGCCACGCCGTATCGCAAGGGCAATAATGCGAAAGTGCACGCGGCCCCCTTGGGTGCGCACCTTGGATGGGCGCCGGCAGGTTCGCGCTGTCGCTGGCGGATTCAGGTCGTGCGCCGGGCCGCGTTGGGCGCCGCGTCGCCCTCCACGGGCGGGAGCGGTGGTCCCTCGCCTTCGATCACTTCAGCCGGGGATGGGACATCAGCGCCGATGATGTCCGAGACGTCGATGTTCCTTATATGCGGGGCGCGCCAGATGCCGCGCGTCTCGCGCCCTTTGCCGGCCTCCTCTTCGGCAGGGGTGGCGGCAGGACGTGCGTCATCCGCAGCGGAATCAGGCGTGCCTGCTTTCGGCGGAGGCGACATGGGCGCATCTTCCAAGCGTTTCCACGGTAACATAGTAGCACAACGGAACGGCGGCGCCACTGCTATACCGCTCGGCAACCGCGCGCGACCGGAACATCGCGCAGGATGTTGTCGGACGACGGCGCCGGCCGATGGCGAAAGCGCAAACGTCGCGCCATGCCCGTCATCCCCGCTGTCCACTGCCCTCGCGGAAAGACTCGATTGGCACTGGACTCAGGGGCCGAATCCCCCACGGATTGGCGTTCGGCCCTGGCGGCCGCACTGTTGCATCACCATCTACATTTAGAGTTTTTTCACATACTCCACACTAGAGTTTGTGACATCAGGTTGACGCGTAACAGGGAGTCGGCCAGTTTGGCGCCGTCGCCCGCAGCGTAGGTTTTGCGGGCCGGCATCATCCATATTGAAGCGGGCTCCTGCGCCGGTATCGAATGCCGGCGGGGCGTTTGTGCGTTCCACGTGCGTACCAACAATACACCGGAACGGTGCGGCCCTTCTGCCGTTCGATTCCGGGATGACAGGTATGCGGACGCAGGTCCGAGGCTTTGAAGATCGACACGCGGGCCGCGGACAGGTCCGCCCGAACCGGGGACGAACCAGAATGCGCATCCAGCGCCGTTACACGCAGGCCGGCCGTTCACCCTATGCGGACATCGCGTTCCGCAAGGCGACAAGTGAGATTCGCAATCCCGACGGATCGGTGGTGTTCCGTCTCGAAGCCATCGACGTGCCCGAGCATTTCTCGCAGGTCGCCACCGACATCATCGCGCAGAAGTATTTCCGCAAGGCGGGCGTGCCGGCGCGGTTGAAGAAGGCCGAGGAAGAGACCGTCCCGTCCTTCCTCTGGCGTGGTGTCGCCGACGAGAAGGCGCTCGGTGCCCTGCCCGAGAAGGACCGCTTCATCGGCGAGACCGATTCCCGCCAGGTCTTCGATCGTCTGGCCGGCACCTGGACCTATTGGGGCTGGAAGGGCGGCTATTTCGATTCGGAGGAGGACGCGCAGGCCTTCTTCGACGAGCACCGCTATATGCTGGCGATGCAGATGGCGGCGCCCAACTCGCCGCAATGGTTCAACACCGGCCTGCACTGGGCCTACGGCATTGACGGTCCCAGCCAGGGCCATTTCTATGTCGACCATGTCACCGGCCAGCTCACCCGCTCGGCTACCTCCTATGAGCACCCGCAGCCGCATGCCTGCTTCATCCAGTCCGTCTCCGACGATCTGGTGAACGATGGCGGCATCATGGATCTGTGGGTGCGCGAGGCGCGCCTGTTCAAATATGGCTCGGGCACCGGCTCCAACTTCTCCGCCCTGCGCGGCGAGGGCGAGAAGCTCTCGGGCGGCGGCCGCTCCTCCGGCCTGATGAGCTTCCTCAAGATCGGCGACCGCGCGGCCGGCGCCATCAAGTCGGGTGGCACCACCCGGCGCGCCGCCAAAATGGTGGTGGTCGATGTCGATCACCCCGACATTGAGACCTATGTCGACTGGAAGGTGAAGGAGGAGCAGAAGGTCGCCGCTCTCGTCACCGGCTCCAAGACCGTCGCCAAGCACATGAAGGCCGTGATGAAGGCCTGCGTGAACTGCGAGGGTGAAGGCGACGATTGCTACGACCCGGAGAAGAACCCCGCCCTGAAGCGCGAGATCCGCGCCGCCAAGAAGGCGCAGGTGCCGGAGAACTATATCCGTCGCGTCGTGCAGTTCGCCAAGCAGGGCTACACCGACATCGAATTCCCGATCTACGACACCGATTGGGATTCCGAGGCCTATCTCACCGTCTCCGGCCAGAACTCGAACAATTCGGTGCGCGTCGACGACGCCTTCCTGAACGCGGTCGAGGCCGATGCCGACTGGAACCTCACCTCGCGCATCACCGGCAAGGTCACGAAGACGCTGAAGGCGCAGGACCTGTGGGAGAAGATCGGCCACGCCGCCTGGGCCTGCGCCGATCCCGGCATCCAGTTCCACACCACGATCAATGACTGGCACACCAGCCCGGCCGGCGGCCCGATCCGCGCCTCCAATCCGTGCTCGGAGTACATGTTCCTCGACGACACGGCGTGCAATCTCGCCTCGCTGAACCTGCTGCAGTTCCGTAACGCGGACGGCACGTTCGATGTCGAGAGCTATGAGCATGCCTGCCGGCTGTGGACCGTGGTGCTCGAAATCTCGATCCTGATGGCGCAGTTCCCCTCGAAGGAGATCGCCCAGCTCTCCTACGACTACCGCACCCTGGGCCTGGGCTACGCCAATATTGGCGGCCTGCTGATGACCTCCGGCATCCCCTATGATTCGGACGCCGGCCGCGCCTATTGCGGCGCCCTCACCGCCATCATGACCGGCGTCGCCTATGCCACATCGGCCGAGATGGCCAAGCAGCTTGGCCCGTTCCCGGAATATCAGCCCAACGCCGCCCACATGCTGCGGGTGATCCGCAACCATCGCCGCGCCGCCTATGGCGAGCGCGAGGGCTATGAGGGGCTGAGCACCAACCCGGTGCCGCTCGACCATGCCAAGGTGCCCGAGGCGCTGCTCGTCGAGCGCGCCAAGGCGACCTGGGACCTCGCCCTCTCGCTCGGCGAGGCGCATGGCTACCGCAATGCCCAGACCACGCTGCTCGCGCCCACCGGCACGATCGGCCTGGTCATGGATTGCGACACGACCGGCATCGAGCCCGACTTCGCGCTGGTGAAGTTCAAGAAGCTGGCCGGCGGCGGCTATTTCAAGATCATCAACCGCGCCGTGCCGGAGGCGCTGCGCACGCTCGGCTATTCCGAGAGCCAGCTCGCCGAGATCGAGGCCTATGCGGTCGGCCACGGCTCCATCACCCAGGCGCCGGCGATCAACCATTCGACGCTGCGCACCAAGGGCTTCGACGACGCCATGCTGTCGAAGATCGACGGCAGCGTGAAGGCGGCCTTCGACATCAAGTTCGTGTTCAACCGCTGGACGCTGGGCGACGAGGCGCTGGCCAAGCTCGGCGTGCCGGCCGACAAGCTGGCCGATCCGTCCTTCGAGCTGCTGCCCTTCCTCGGCTTCTCCAAGAAGGACATCGAGGCCGCGAACATCCATGTCTGCGGCGCGATGACCCTTGAGGGCGCGCCCTTCCTCAAGCCCGAGCACTATCCGGTGTTCGACTGCGCCAATCCGTGCGGGCGCATCGGCAAGCGTTATCTTTCCGTGGTCAGCCACATTCTGATGATGGCGGCGGCGCAGCCCTTCCTCTCGGGCGCGATCTCCAAGACCATCAACATGCCGAACGAGGCGACGGTTGAGGACTGCAAGGAGGCCTATCTGCTCTCCTGGCGCCTGGCGCTGAAGGCCAACGCGCTCTACCGCGACGGCTCCAAGCTCTCCCAGCCGCTGAACTCGCAGCTCATCTCCGACGAGGATGACGAGGAAGACGCGGTCGAGGCGCTGCTGGAGAAGCCCGCCGCCGCCCGCGCCACCCAGATCACCGAGAAGGTGGTGGAGAAGATCGTCGAGCGCGTCATCGCCATGCGCGACCGCGAGAAGATGCCGGACCGCCGCAAGGGCTACACCCAGAAGGCTGTGGTCGGCGGGCACAAGGTCTATCTGCGCACCGGCGAATATGATGATGGCCGCCTCGGCGAGATCTTCATCGACATGCACAAGGAAGGCGCGGCGCTGCGCTCGTTCATCAACAATTTCGCCATCTCGGTGTCGCTGGGCCTGCAATACGGCGTGCCGCTGGAGGAATATGTCGACGCCTTCACCTTCACCCGCTTCGAGCCCGCCGGCCCGGTGCAGGGCAATGAGGTGATCAAATACGCCACCTCGATCCTCGACTACATCTTCCGCGAGCTCGCCGTGTCCTATCTCGGCCGCCACGAGCTCGGCCATGTCGAGCCGGGCGAGTCGAATTTCGACGCGCTGGGCAAGGGCGTGGACGAGGGCAAGGCTTCGGCGACCTCGGCTGCCTCGCGCATGGTCTCCAAGGGGCTGATGCGCGGCAAGAATGTGAGCCTGATGGTGGTGCCGGCCGGCACCCCCACCGCGCCCACCAGCGCGGCCGCGTCCAATGTCACCGCGCTGCGCGGCGGCATCCAGGGCGCCACCGCGCTCAAGGCCGAGCCGCTGGACGAGGACGAGCCGGAACTGGGCAACACCGACGCCCTGCCCTGGTCCGCCCCTGCGGCGGCCCCGGCGGCTGCCGGCCCGACCAAGGCGGAAGCCCGCGCCATGGCCCGCGCCAAGGGCTATGAGGGCGAATCCTGCCCCGAGTGCCAGAACTTCACCATGGTGCGCAACGGCACCTGCCTGAAGTGCGAGACCTGCGGCTCGACGACAGGCTGCAGCTGAGAGCCATCCATAATTTGATGCTCTTGACGCGTCACTGAATCTCGCTCAACGGCGCAAAAGTTCGCTCAAACGTCGCTCGAAGTTCGCTCACCCCTCTCTCAGAGGGGTGAGCGTTATTCGAAGAGGGGATTGCCCGAAGTGCGCGATTTGCAGCTTCACGCCTGAGGTGCGCTCCGAAAGAGCTGATGCCCGACCCAATGTTCCGCATTTTGCGGCCAAAGTTTTATTCAACGTTGAAGATTGCTCTCTTAGGTTGTTCCAGGATACTCTAGTGTCGTGTTAGCCAAAGGTTGAGCATTTGACGCCATAGTTTGGCTCAATGGCAGCCAAAGGTTGGCGCGGGGCGGAAAATCAAGGGCTGACGACGCTTCAATGCGTTGCCAGCCCTTATTTTTCCTAAAATGCCAGACATGCGAGACCGATCGCATGGGCGAGGCCGAAGGACGTCGGCTGATCTCCCTTAACAGTCCCTCGAGCCCCCCTCAGAGACGTCCGCTTTGCGCCGCCAATTCGGTCGTTGCCGCGGTAAGGGGCCCTGCCTAGAAGCGGACACCTGCACCGAGCCACCATGTCCAGCGCGCGTGAGATTTGCCGAAGGCGAAGCCGCTTCACTGGGTCCGTTTACTAAGATCTATCCCAATAACGCGCAGCTCGTCGACGCCGGGGTAATTGGGTGACAGTTCGAGCCAACAGTCATGCAGTGCGCGAACGACGCCTTCGAAGTCCACCATCGTGCCGTCGGGAAGCTGCCACCGCTGGCGTTTTTTGCCGCGATTGACGAGCAGGTAGATGCCCCGTGACGATCGGCGATCCCGCAGGTAGTCGCCGGACAGCTGATTTTCGAAGCGCTCGAACAGCTTTGGACCGGTCCATTTGTCCGCGATCTTCAGCTCAGCTGGCACGGGCGAGGCGATGCCCACACCGTGGAAACGAAGGTCGGTACGCTTCTCGTCTGCGAGCTCTTCCTCTTGAGGTATCTGATATCGGCCGGCTGACATTCGCTCCAGCTCGTGAGCGAAATAGTTGCGCATCACTTCTTCCTGGTCGATGTCCAGAAGAACTCCAGCGACGCTGGTGTCGCCATTCTCCATATCGTCCTTGACGTCGAGCAAGTGGTTTACGGCGAGATCGAACAGCTCCCGGTGGTTGCGAGGGGTGCGCTCTTGCTCGTCGTGGAATTCCCGCACCTGCTCGGGCGTCCACGCATCCATGTCGGCGTCTTGCGTGGCGCGTTGCAACGCCCGGTGCGCGATCCATCGGCCGGTATCGGGATCGCTCTCCCCGGCGGCGATGTTCTTCATCGCGATGTAGGCCTCCTTTCCGCTGGTCGAGTTCAGGAGGTTGAAAATGGCATCTCTTGAATTTTGAGCGCGGTCGCGCAGCGTCGGCGAGTAGGCTTCGCCGTTTGCGCGGTCGATGTCTTCGGAGCGGTGGATGTGCTTGTGTAGTAGCCTGTAAAGCTGCTCCAAGAATTGCGGCTCCTTGAACGCCGTTCGTCCCAAGGAGAAGTCGCTACGCCGGTCGCCGAATAGATGCGTCGCATAGCTCATGGCGACATCCACAAACTCCCGGTTTTGGGATAGCCCGTCCAGATAGGTCGAGAACGCCGGAATAGCTTTGGCGGGCTCAATACCCGTCCAAACGGCGTACCATTGGACGGCGTGTTTAGTGTCCGGGTCGGTCGCGCGTGCCTTCGCCAAAGCGAGCACGTCCTCATCGGGCACGCCGGACGCGAGCACGATGTGCAGGAGTTTGGAGAGCGTCTCACCATTCGTCGGCTCACGGCGGCGCAGCAGGTCGAAGATTGCCGGCCCTAGCTCCGTCCAGGCCCATTTGCCCGACCATGCGAGATCGGAAATTATGTAGTGCTGATCCGCCCCCATTCTTTGGACCGCCGGAGGCTAGAGTTTCCGGCCTGTTGATCCGCCCCCATTCTTTGGACCGCCGGAGGCTAGAGTTTCCGGCCTGTTTCACGGCGGTGGGCTGGCGGCACCGCCGGGGTTCTGCAACGTGA
>NZ_JAUSUH010000002.1 GCF_030813595.1 Ancylobacter vacuolatus
GTCCGCCGGCGGCACGGGCCTGCGTCCCTCGCGGTCCGGCGCTGCCGGGCACCTCAGGATGAAGGGGGATGCGAAAGCCGGAAGGCCGGGGCCCCGCCCGACCGTCTTCGCCCGCCCCCTCACCCGCCGCTGCGCGGCGACCTCTCCCCGACGGGGAGAGGTGACGGCGATGCGCGCGACCCTTCCCGCTCCCCCGCCTCACAAAGACCACTCCACACTGGAACCATTCCAGAAATTTCCCTGATACAGCAGGAACTTGACCCGCCCTTGCGGCTCATGCAGAACCGCCTTGTGTCCCTTGGCGCCCTGTGGTGCCGAAGGGCGGCCGGAGATCGCATGCGCCTGTCCCCTGCCCCCACCCCTGCCGCCCATGCGGCCTCCCACGCCTCCCATGCCGGCGAGCGCGCGGCCTATGCGCGCCTCGTGCGCCGGCGCGTTCTGCTCGTCGCCGGGCTCGGTGCGCTGATGGCGCTGGCGCTGGTGGTCGACATCGCCACCGGCCCTTCCAACCTGCCGCTTGCCGACGTGGTGTCCGGCCTTGTGAACCCCGCCGGGCTCGACGCCCCCTCCCGCGTCATCCTCTGGCAGGTGCGCCTGCCGATGGCGCTGATGGCGGTGCTGGTGGGGGCGGCGCTGGCGCTGGCCGGGGCGGAGATGCAGACCATTCTCAACAACCCGCTGGCCAGCCCCTTCACCCTCGGCGTGTCCTCCGCCGCCTCCTTCGGCGCGGCGCTGGCGCTGGTGCTGGGGGTGAGCCTGCCGGTGATCCCCGCCGACTGGAACCTGCCGGCCTTCGCCTTCCTCTTCGCCCTCGGCTCGGTGCTGATGTTGCAGGCCATGGCCAATCTGCGCGGCACCGGGGTGGAAACGCTGGTGCTGTTCGGCATCGCGCTGGTGTTCACCTTCAACGCGCTGGTGGCGCTGGTGCAATATGTCGCCAGCCAGGAGGCGCTGCAGCAGCTGGTGTTCTGGAGCATGGGCAGCCTCTCGCGCGCCAGCTGGGGCAAGCTCGGCGTGCTGGCGCTGGTCATCGCCGCCGTGGTGCCGTTCTCGCTGGCCGCCGCCTGGCGGATGACGGCGCTGCGCCTCGGCGAGGACCGGGCGCGCTCCTTCGGCATCTCGGTCAGGCGGCTGCGCTTCTTCTCGCTGCTGCGGGTGAGCCTGCTGGCCGCCACCTCGGTCGCCTTTGTCGGCACCATCGGCTTCATCGGGCTGGTGGCGCCGCACATTGCCCGGATGCTGGTGGGCGAGGACCACCGCTTCTTCCTGCCGGCGTCGATGCTGGCGGGCGCCGTCATCATGTCGCTGGCCTCGGTCGGCTCGAAGCTCATCGTGCCCGGCGCGCTGCTGCCGGTCGGCATCATCACCGCGCTGATCGGCGTGCCCTTCTTCATGGTGCTGATCTTCGCCCGCAGGGAGCGGATGTGATGGTGCCCTCCCTCACCATCGAGGGCCTGTCCGTCGTTTATGGAAGGCGGCCGGTCATCGACAACCTCACACTACCTCCGGTTGCGGGCGGCGGGGTGACGGCGCTGATCGGCCCGAACGCGGCCGGCAAGACCACCCTGCTGCGCGCGCTCGCCGGGCTGGTGCCGGCGAAGGGGTCGGTCCGGCTCGGTCAAGCGGCGCGCGTTGGTCCCACTGCACCGATCGTCCACCCCATCGAACTGACTGCACTGCCGATTTCGCAGCATGCGCGGCACGTCACTTACATGCCGCAGGCCCTGCCGCAGCGTGTGGCGCTCACCGTGTTCGAGGCGACGCTTTCGGCGCTGATGTCGGCCCGCAGCGAGGTCGTGCTTTCGCAAGCGCAGGCACAGGCGCGCGCGCTGGAGGTGCTGGAAAGGCTTGGAATCCTTGATCTTTCCCGGCGCGGCCTGGATGAGTTGTCCGGCGGCCAGCGCCAGCTCGCCAGCCTCGCGCAATCGCTGGTGCGCGAGCCGACCGTGCTGCTGCTCGACGAGCCGACCAGCGCGCTCGACATCCATCACCAGATGCGGGTGATGCAGCTGGTGGCGGAACTGGCGCGCGAGCGTTCCATCATCGTGGTGATCGTGCTGCACGACATCGCCCAGGCCGCCCGCTACGCGCAGCGAATCGTTGTTCTGGAACAAGGGCTTATCGCCGCAGATGGTCCGCCGGAACAGGCGATTACGCCTGAAATGCTGGCCCGCGTCTACAAGGTCGAAGCCCGCGTCGAACCGTGCTCGCAGGGTTTTCTGCAGGTGATCGTCGATCGCGCGGTGTAGTTGAGCGTTTTCGAGCGAAGTGGATACCGGTTCGCGTCAAGAAAACGCGTAGATTCAAGGAGCTAGAGCATTTCCCCGATTCATTTAATCGGGGAAATGCTCTAGCCGCGCAGTGTGGCGCCGCCATCGACATAGAGATCGGCCATGGTGACATGGCCGGCGCGGTCGGAGAGCAGGAACAGGACGGCGTCGGCGACATCGTCCGGATTCGCCAGCTTTCCCAAAGGGATGCCGGCCTTGAAGGTCTCCGGCGTGCCGGCGATCACCCGTGCGGCGCCGTGCTCGTCCGCCCACATGCCGGTCTGCATCGGCGTCAGGGTGGAGCCGGGCGCGACGATGTTGCAGCGAATGCCGTGCGGCGCCAGTTCCAGCCCGAGGCAGCGGGTGAACATGGTCGCCGCCGCCTTGGAAGCGGCATAGGCCGCCATGGCATGGCGCGGAATGCCGGCGGCATTGGAGGAGACGACCACCATCGCCCCGCGATTGCGCGGCTTCATCACCCGCGCCACCGCCCGCGCCACCCGGAAAACGCCGGTGGCGTTGATGTCCAGCACCCGCTCCCACTCGGCATCGGAAAGGCTCGTCACCGGCTCATAAGAGAGCACGCCCGCCACATGGGCGAGCAGATCGATGGGGCCTATCTCGCCTTCGATCCGCGCCACCAGCGCGTCCACCGCCTCGGTCGAGCGCACATCGAGCAGGAACGGGGTAACGGCCGTGCCCAGTTCCCCGGCCAGCGCCTCCCCCCCCGCCTCCTCGCGATCGGTCGCGACGACGCGCACGCCCTCCGCCACGAGTTGGCGCACCAGGGCCGCACCAATGCCGCCGGCCGCGCCCGTCACCAGCGCGATTTTGCCGCTCAACCCGCTGTCACGCATGGCTTTTCCTCGTTCGCTGCCGCCATTTCCAGCGCCTTCGCCAGCGCGGGGGCGATCGCTTGCACCGCCGCCGGCCCGGTGAGATGGGCGTGCAGGCTCGGCACCTCGATCACCTCGACCGACGCCGCATAGGGCTCCCACTGCGCCGGCGAGAGATCCCGCCCCGCATGGTCCAGCGCGGCGCGGAAATGCAGGATCGGGCCATGGTAGCGGCGGTGAAAATGCCCGCGCACCAGCCGGTTATTGCCCGCCACCACCCGCACCACGCCGTCCAGCGCCGCGTCGGGCAATTGGCCGAGCGGGCTGTCGGAAGCGCGCAGAAAAGCGAGCACGGAAGGCCGGTTCAGCGCCAGCGCCGGCAGTCGGTCGGGGTCATGGCCGGCGATGGCGAGCAGCGCCCTCAAGGCGCCGTCCTCGCCCGGGTCCGGCTCGCCGCGCCAGACATCGCAGGGGTAGGAATCGAGCAGCGCCACCACGCCGACTTCCGCGCTGGTCTCGGCGAGCCGCACCGCCATCGCCTGCGCGAGGATGCCGCCGACCGACCAGCCGAGCAGATGATAGGGGCCTTGCCGCCGCAGCGCGCGAATGCGCGCGACATACTCGGCCGCCAGCGCCTCCAGGTTTTCCGGCGACTCGACGCCCGGCGCCAGCGCCGGCGCCTGCAGGCCATACACAGTCCGGCGGGGGCTGAGCGTCCGCGCCAGCCTTCCATAGCACCAGGAAATGCCGCCAGCGGGATGGATGACGAACAAAGGCGGCAGGTCGGGCGCGCCCTCGACAAGGGTGATAAGCGGCGCGAGGCCGAGATCCTCCGCCGGGGCCTCCGCCTCCACCAGCCGGGCGAAGCCTTCCACTGTCGGCTGGGCGAACAG
This sequence comes from Ancylobacter vacuolatus, assembly GCF_030813595.1. GTDB lineage: Bacteria > Pseudomonadota > Alphaproteobacteria > Rhizobiales > Xanthobacteraceae > Ancylobacter > Ancylobacter vacuolatus. The sequence goes on from NZ_JAUSUH010000002.1 coordinate 4,000, forward strand.
GGCGCCAAGGCCGGGATCGCGGCCGAACGCCGCGCGCACCCGCAGCAGCAGCGCGACGGCACTGAGCGAATCCCCGCCCAGCGCGAAGAAGTCGTCCTCGGCCATGACCGGCGAACCGAGCTTCAATTCTGCCGCGAAGAGGCCCGCCAGCATCCGCTCGGTCGGCGTGGCCGGCAAACGACTGCCGGAACTGGCAAAATCCGGTGCCGGCAGCGCGGTGCGGTCGAGCTTGCCATTGGCGTTCACCGGCACTTGGTCGAGCGCGACTATCGCCGCCGGCACCATATAGTCCGGCAGGCGGACGGCCATTGCGGCCCTCAGCGTGGAAAGGTCGGCGCCGGGCTCGGCCACCACATAGGCGACAAGGCGGGTGGTCCCCCGGTCCTCGCGGGCGAGGAGGGCGCACTGGCGCACGAGGCCGCTCTCCATCGCCGCCGCCTCGATCTCGCCGAGTTCGATGCGCAGGCCGCGGATCTTCACCTGATGGTCGGAGCGGCCGAGAAACACCACCGCCCCGTCCGGCCGCCACAAAGCGAGGTCGCCGGTGGCGTAGATCCGTTCGCCCGACCGGAACGGGTCGGGAAGGAAGCGCTCTTCGGTCAGGTCCGGCCGGCCGAGATAGCCGCGCGCCAGCTGCACCCCGCCAAGGAAGAGGTGGCCCGGCACATCGGGCGGCTGCGGCCGGCCAGCCTCGTCGAGCACATAGAGCCGGGTGTTCCACACCGGAAATCCGATCGGCACCGGGCGCGAAGCATCATCCGCGCCGGCCGGCCAGTAGCTGACATCCACCCCCGCCTCGGTCGGCCCATAGAGATTGTGCAGCTCGGCGGAGAGGGTTCGGTGGAACCGGTCGCGCAGGTCGGCCGGGAGTTCCTCGCCGGAGCAGAACACGCGGGCAAGGCGCAGCCCCTGCACGGCCGGCTCGGCGAGAAAGGCGGCCAGCATGGAGGGCACGAAATGCGCTGTCGTGATCGCTTCCTCCCGGATGATCCGCGCCAGCGCCAGCGGATCCCGATGCGCCTCCGGCGGGGCGACCACAAGGCAAGCACCTGATATCAATGGAAGGAAGAACTCCCACACCGAGACATCGAAGGTCGCTGGCGTCTTCTGCAGGATTCGGTCGGCTTGGGTGAAGCCATACTGCGCCCGCATCCATTCCAGCCGGTTGACGATGGCGCGGTGCTCAATCACCACGCCCTTCGGTTCTCCGGTCGAACCCGAAGTGTAGATCACATAGGCCGCATCATCAGGCGCCGGGCCGGTGAGCGCCACCTCGGCCGGCGCCACCGGCCAGTCGCAGAACGACAGAACCTCGACCTCGCCCCTGAAGCGGTGGGCATCCTCCGCCCGCACCAGCACGAGGCGCGGCTTGGCCGAGGCGAGGATGCGGGAAAGCCGCGCCTCCGGCTGGGCGAGATCGAGCGGCAGATAGGCAAGCCCCGACCGCAGCACCGCGACCAGCGCCACCACCAGATCGAAGGAGCGCGGCAGTGCCACCGCGACGATGCCGCCCTCACCCGCCGGCAGACGCGCCGCTAGCGCCCGGCTGCGCGCTTCCAGCGTGGCATAGTCCATCGTCTCCCCGGCAAAGCGCAGCGCCGGCGCGTGCGGCGTCACCCGCATCTGCGCCTCAATCAGCGCGGCGAGCGTGATGTCGGGCACGGAGTGGTCGGTGCCGTTGAGGTCGTAGAGGTGGCGCTGCGCCTCCTCCGGCGTCGCGGTGGGCACATCGTCGAGGTTCTCGGCCGCGCTGGCCGCCGCGATGAAATGCGCCAGCCGGGCGGCGTGCGCCGCCACGGCATCGGCGGCGTAGAGGTCCGGATTGGCGTCCACCTCCAGTCGCAGGCCATCCGTGCCGTGCAGGCGGAAGGTGAAGGTGATGTCCTCCACCGGCCCGGTCGACAGCACGTCCAGCCGGCTGGAGAGTCCGTCGAAGCGCGGCGTCTCGTCGAAGGGCAGGAGATTGATCAGCGGCCCGTGCAGCCGGCGCTGGCCGCCAACCCGCCGGAGGTCGCGCCGCAGCTGCTCCGAGCGGTAACGGCCGTGCCGGCGGGCGCGGATGAGGCTTTTCGCCACCGCGCCGAGATAGGCGTTGCGGTCGCCCCCCTCCGTCAGGTCGACGCGCAACGGCAGCACATTCATCAGCATGGAAGGCACTCGCGCCGCCGCGCTGCCGAGCCGCGCCATGAACGGCACGCCGACGATCACCTCCGACGTGCCGGTGTGGCGCCCGACATAGGCAGCCGTCAGCGCCGTCACGACGTCCGGCCAGGGGATGGCCGTGCGCTCGGCCACCGCCCGCAGCCGCGCGAAGGCGGGCGCGTCGATCTCCACCGCGCGGCGGTGGAAGGCGGGCGCGCTCATAGGGTTGCCGGGCGCGAGGCTCGCCACATCTGGCGCGTCGGCGAACAGCGCGCGCCAATAGGCACTGTCTTTTTCACGCTTCTCGGAGGTTTGATAAGCCGCATCTTCGGCGAGGGCGGCGGCAAGGCCGGGCAGCGGCGCGCCGGTGGCGGTGCCGCGCCGGCGGGCATTGTAGAGTTCGGCCACCCGCTGGGTGAGCAGGATCATCCCGTAGCCGTCAATGGCGAGATGGTGGATGCGCTGCTGCCAGATATGCCGCTCGCCCCCCAGCACGAACAGCCGCTCGGCGGCGAGTTTGTCGCGCGTCGGGTCGATCGGGGCCGCCATGTCGCGGGCGATCTCCACCTGAGCCGCCGCCAGCGGGTCGATCTCCCGCGAGAGGTCGATCACATCAAGCACCGGACGCTGCGCCGGGTCGATCACCTGCCTCGGCCCGCCGGGCGCGTCGATCATTCGCAGGGAGAGCGCGTCGGCCTCCGCCACCGCCTGCGCCAGCGCCGCCTCGAAGGCCGTGCGGTCCAGCGGGCCGGTCAGCTCGATCAACTGGCCGGTATTGAACAGCGGGTTGGCGGGGTCGAGCCGCTGCGCGTACCACAGGCCGGACTGCGCCTCGGTGAGCGGATGGGCCTGCGGCTCGGCCATGCGTTCACGCGCCCGCGCTCTGCCGGGCCTCGACCAACGCCCACCAGCCGTCCAGCGTCGGGGTCTCGGCGAAGGCCGCGAAGTCGAGCGCCAGCCCGCCCTCGCTCCATTTCAGGACGAGGTTCATCGCCCGCATGGAATCGAGGCCGAGGTCGATGAGGCTGTCGCCGCCGCCGATCTCCTCAGGGTCCTCGTGCAGCATCCGGGCGATGTCGGCGCGCATGGCCTCGCGCGTCACCGGCGCGGCGGCAGGTGTTAAGATGCGGCGGATATCGCCGGGCTCAATGGCCATCACAGCACCTCCAGGATTTGCGCGGTGTTCAGCGGAACGCCGCACACATCAGCGACATAGGCCAGCGCGAGGTCATGCTTGGCGCGGGAGAAATCGGCCAGCGCATCGGCTGCCATGAACGGCTCGATATCGCGCATGAAGGCGTCGGCGGCGGTCAGCGTGCAGCCGATATGCGCGTAGACGCCTGATATGATGAGCTGGTCGCGGCCGCGCGCGCGCAGCAGAGTCTCCAGATTCGAGCGCTGGAAGGCGCTGTAGCGGTGCTTCACCAGCGTGAAATCGCCCGGCTGCGGGGCGAGCGCGGCGAGGATCGGCTGATGCGCGGGCGCAGCGCTCATTCCCGGCCCCCAGAGGTCGGCCTGCAGGCCCCGGTCGCGCCGGTCCTGGTCGCCCTCCTGTGCGGTGTAGAACACCGGCACGCCCGCCTTGCGCGCCGCCTGCGCCAGCGCGGCGATGTTGGCGACGACGGTGACGAGCGGGTCGGCACCGGAAGTGAAGGGGCGCAGGAAATAGTTCTGCATGTCGTGGATCAGCAGCGCCGCGCGGTCGCGCTGCAGCTTCCACGGCGCGCGCGGCGTGGGCAGTTCCTCGGCGCGAGGCAGCGCATAGGGGGAAATCGTCGGCAAGCCTTTGGCGGTCATGTCAGCCCTCCGCCTGTGCGAGGAAGCGCCGGCGCAGGCTGGCGCGCAGTTCCTTGCGCGAAACCTTGCCCACCGCTGTGGTCTCGAAGCCATCGACGAAGACGATCTGGTCCGGCACCTTGAAGTCGGCGAGCCCACGCCGGCGCATCCACGCCTTCAGCGCCGCCGCCTTCGGCGTCTCGCCTTGCGCGATGATGAAGGCGCAGGAGCGCTCGCCGAGAAACGCGTCCGGCAGCGAGACCACCGCCGCGTCGAACACATTTGGGTGCCCGAGCAGATGGTCCTCGATCTCCTCGGCGGAAATCTTCTCGCCGGCGCGGTTGATGTGGTCGCCCGCCCGGCCCTGCACGACGAGATTGCCGTCCAGCATGCGCTTCACCACGTCGCCGGTGCGGTAGAAGCCATCCGGCGTGAAGGCGCGGGCATTGGCGCCGTCATTATTGTGATAGGCGCGGATCGTGTAGGGCCCGCGCGTCAACAGGTTGCCGGCTTCACCCTCCGGCACGGGGCGGCCCTCATCGTCGAGGATCAGCACCTCGTCATCCGGGCTGATCGGCCGGCCCTGCGTGGTGACGATGGTCTCCTCCGGGTCGTCGAGGCGGGTGTAGTTCACCAGCCCCTCAGCCATGCCGAACACCTGCTGCAGCGTGCAGCCGAGCACGGGGCGCACCCGGCGGGCGGATTCGGCCAGGAACTTCGCGCCCCCAACCTGCAGCACCTCGAGCGAAGACAGGTCGTGCGGCGTCGTCGGCGCCGCCTGCAGCCAGAGCAGCGCCAGCGGCGGCACCAGGCCGGTAATGGTCACGCCCTCGCGGGCGATCAGCGGGAAAGCGGCTTCCGGGCTCGGCGAGGGCGCCAGCACCACGCGCGAACCCGCATAGAGCGCGCCGAACACGCCGGGCGAGCTCATCGGGAAATTATGCGCCACCGGCAGCGCGGCGAGATAGACGCTGTCGGGGGTCAGCCGGCAGATCTCGGCGCTGGCGCGGAAGGAATAGATGTAGTCGTCATGGGTGCGCGGGATCAGCTTGGAAAGGCCCGTCGATCCCCCGGAGATCTGCAGGAAGGCTACGTCGGACGGCTCAGCATCTTCGGGAAGGGCGGCCGCATCGCCATCCGGCAGCGCGTCGAGCGCGGTGAACGGCCCGGCCTCGCCCACCACCACGACATGGGCGAGCTCCGGCACCTCGCCGCACACCTCCTGCGCCAGCGCCCGGTAGTCGAACCCGTCATGCCGGTCGGCGATGATGTAACCGCGCGCTTCGGCGGTGCGGGCGAAATGGACGATCTCGACGCTGCGATGCGCCGGCAGCGCATAGACCGGGACCAGCCGGGCGCGGAACAGGCCGAACACGACGGAGAGAAATTCGGCGATATTGGGCAGTTGCACCACCACCCGGTCGCCCAGCTTCAGCCCGAGCGCCAGCAGGCCGCGCGCAAGCCGCTCGGCCCGCGCGTCCAGCTCGGCGAAGCTCCAGCGCTGCTCGCCCCCGATCACGGCCAGCCGGTCGGGCATCGCGGCCACGCGCGCGCGCAAAAACGAGGTGAAGGTCTCCCCGCGCCAATAGCCCTTGTCGCTGTAGCGGGCGGCAAACGCCGTCGGCCAGACCTGCTGCAGCGGCCTCATGCGCGCTCCTCCATCAGGGGGGCGCCCTTCTCGTCGATGCCGAGAGCGGTGAGCAGGGCGGCGAATTTGGCCGAGGTCTCCTCGCCTTCCGCCGCCGGATCGGACCCGGCGACAATGCCCGCGCCGGCTGAGAGCCGTGCCTCACATCCGGAAAGCTCAGCGCAGCGGATCGCCACATGCCAGTCGCCATCGCCGGAAGCCTCGCACCAGCCAACCGCGCCGGCGTAGAAGCCGCGCTCATAGCCTTCCAATTCGGCGATGGCCCGCGCCGCCGCCGCCCTCGGCGTGCCGCAGACGGCGGGCGTCGGGTGCAGCAGCAGCGCGAGGTCGAGCGCGGAAAGCGTGTCATCGCGCAGGCGGCCCGCGATCGGGGTACCGAGATGCCACATGCTGGCGGTGGAGGTCAGTTCCGGCTCGCCCGGGGCGGCGAGATCCGTGCAATGGGGCGCCAGCTGGTCGAGTATGGCCTCGACCACCTCCCGGTGCTCGCGCCGGTCCTTCTCGGAGCCGAGCAGCGCCTGCGCCGCCGCGCGGTCCGCCGCAGCCGCGCGGGCCCGGCGGGACGAGCCGGCAAGCGGATGCGAAGTGACGTCGCGGCCGCGCTTCGACACCAGAAGCTCCGGTGTCGCGCCCACCAGCACACGCGGCGCACCGGCGCTCGGCAGCGGCACGCAGAAGGCGGCGACGCTCACATCCCGCGCCAGGGCGCGCAGCAGGGCGGCCGCATCGATCGGCCGGTCGGCAAGGATCTTCAGGCTGCGCGAAAGCACGATCTTGCGCAGCCCCTCCTGGCTCTGCGCCATCCGCACCAACGCCGCGGCGACGGCGGCCTCATAGGCGGCAAGCGTCGGCTCCGGCGTCACCTGCCAGCGCGCCGGGCGGGCGCTTTCGGCCCGGCGCGGCAGCGGGAAGGAGGAGGCGAGGTCGGAGCGGCCGGGGCGGCGCGACAGCTCCGCCGGTCGATAGAGATGGGCTGGAACCTGCGCCGCGAAGGGCAGCGCGCCGACGACGAGCCTGGGCCCCTCCCCACCCGCCAGCAGCCGACGCACCCGCGCGCCCGGAGGCTCCAGCCCCTCGGCGACAGATTCGAGCCACCCCCGCGCCACCAGCGTCTCCCCGGTGGAAGCGAGCACGAACGGCATGGCGGGCGCGGGGGAGAGCGACGGCGCGGCGTCGGCGACGCGACCGGGTGCCGGCGCCGCCTCGAACGAATCGGTTCTCGCCGCACCCGCGCGCCAACGCATCGCTCCGTGGGAAACCGTCATGATGGCAGGGCTCCGGCGCAGCCGATCAGGGCCTGATCAGGGTGACGGTGTCGCCATAGGGGTCGACCATTGGCACCGGACGGGCGCGGGGGGCCTCGCCGGCGGGCGCGGCGGCTCCGGCGGGCGGCGCGGCCGGACGCGGACGGCCGGCGGTCTTCAGCTTGTTCGACACATAGGCATTGCCGGTGGCGACATCGACCGTCACGGTCTGCGGCATCGAGCCGGTGACGATGTTGGCGACCGGGTCCAACGTCTTGGTATCAATGAGCGAGGTGAAGCCGGCCTGCCGGTTGGTGACATAGAGCAGGTTGCGCTGCGGATCGATGGCAAGGCTGAGCGCGCCCGGGCCGGTGGGAATCTTCTTGATGACCTTGCCGTCCTTGGCATCGAGCGCGACGACCTCGCCCGAGCCCTGATGGGCGACGAACACCTGGTCGCCGGAAGCATCATAAGCGAGGTTGATCGCCCCCTCGCCGCCCGAAGGGAAGCTCGTGACCTTCTTGCTGGCGAGATCGACGACATGCACCTCGTTGCTCTCCATGGCGGAGAGGAAAAGGCGCTGGCCCTTGGCGTCGAGCGCGATGCCGGTCACTGAGCCGGGCAGATTGTCGATGGAACCGACGATTTCCTTCTTGGCGCCGTCGACGATCCACACCGAGGATGGCGTGTCGCGCCGGCCGGTCACGCTGACATAGGCGCGGTTGGCCGCCTCGTCGACGGCGACCTCGCGCACATGCGCCTTCTCGCCCTTGGCGAGCTTGGCCACGACCTTGCCGGTGGCGAGATCGACCACCGCGACCGAGCCGTCGCGGGTCTGCGTGCCGTAGAGCGTCTTCGTCTTGTTGTCGATGGCGAGCCCGAACACCGGGTCGTCGCCGAGCGCGATGGTTTCCTTCGTCTCCAGCGTCGCCGGGTCGAGCGCGTAGATGAAGGTCTCGGTGGCCCCTCGGGCGCCAGCGGCGGCGACATAGACACGGTTCATCGGCGCGCTGAACACCAGTTCATACAGTCCCGCGCCGGGCTTCACCGTCTTGACGAACTCGGGATCGGCCAGCGCCGCACCGGCAAGGCCGACCAGCGCCACCGAGGCAAGGGCAACCCGGGCAAGGGCAACCCGGGCGAGCGATCGCAGGCAGGGCCGGGCAAAGGTCGCGTCGATCGGCATGACGTGTCTCCGTTGAGTAATGTCGGGATATCCGCGACAGGGCCGCCCCCCGGCGGGCCCCGTCAGTCGAGGCTGATCCAGTTGGGTCCTTCGACCGGCACGGTGAGAAAGCGCTCATTGACCTGCGCCACCGTGCGCTCGACATCGAGCGCCGCGAAGCGTTCGGGATGGATCCACTTGGCGAGGATCTCCACCGTGAACAGGTCGAGCGGCGAGTTGAGCATCTGGTGCGAGAGGCCGTGGACGCGGTGAGCGCGCACGGCGGCAAAGCCGGAGAAGCCCGGCCGGGCGACCACACGCGCCAGCGTCTCGCGCGCCTTGTCGGCGCTGTATTCCGGGCCGATCAGCAGCCCGGCAGTGCCTTCCATGTGGCTGCCGCCGGTGGCGATATAGACCTGCGGGTCCTGGGCGATGACATATTCGAGGTTGAGCTTGCCGAAGGCGCGCGAGATCACCGCCGCGCCGATATTGGTGCCGCCCACCGCCTCGATGATGTCGCCGACATTGCCCCGACCGGGCGAATTGCAGCAATCCGCCGTCATCGCCGCATGCGGTTCGAGAAACACGCGCGGACGCTCGGCCTCGCTCAGCCCGGCGAGCGTGTCGCGCACCGCGTCGAGATGGCTGCGACGGAAGGCGAGGAATTCCTCCGCCTTGGCGGAAGCCCCGGTGGCCGCCCCGAGCAGGAGCAGGCTCGGTTCCATATGCGTCAGCGGATGGGTGAAGAAGTCGATCACCACCACCGGAATGCCCGCCGCCTCGATGCGCGCGCGCTCCTCCGGCGAGGGCTGGCCGCCGAGAGAGAACACGGCAAGATCGGGCCGCGCCGCCACCACCTGCTCCACCGAGACGGCGCCGGCCGAGCTCGCCACCTTGGCGAGGGTGACGATGGCCGGGAACCTCGCCCGGTAGGCGTCATAGGTGCGCGTGCCGATTCGGTTGATGTCGTGCGGCCACGCGGCCAGCACGCTTACCGGGTCACGGTGGATGAGCGCCAGGGCGATGAGAAAGCGGCCGTCGTCGATCAGCAGCCGCTTGGCCGGCGCCGCCAGCGTCACCTCGCGCCCGGTCACGTCCTTCAGCGCAATCTGCCCCTGTGCCGGAACCGTCAAAGCAAGAAAGACGAATGCCAACGCCGCCCGCCACCCCGCCCGGAGGCGGCACGCAACTGCAGTCTTGGCGCGAATACGGAAAAACATGGGCGGAAAATACCGGCAAGAAACGCGATTTGCGGAGCCTATTCCCTCCGAAATGCCCGTTATGTCAACTAAACAATTTGTAATTGCTTGTTTTTAATTGGTCTAATTTGTATTCTTTTCTATATGTGAAACGTTTTTACTTACATGCCTCCATCTTGTCTTGACGTCGCGTCATCACAACGCCCTGGCCGGCGAGGCCAATGGGGCACTCCTGTGTCGTTCGAACGACGCAGAAGGCTGGCAGTCTTCTTGCCCCAGAAACCACGAGCCGCGACGCCTCTCCAAAGGGAGGGCGCCATTGGCTAAAGGGTAGAAGGCTCCTGACCGGCGGTAGGAGCCCCGCCGCCAACCGGATTGAGAGCACCCATGCGCGTCGCGATGATCGGCACAGGCTATGTCGGCCTGGTTTCCGGCACCTGCTTTTCCGATTTCGGCCACGACGTTACCTGCGTCGACACCGACCTCTCCAAGATCGAGCGGCTGAAGGCGGGCATCATGCCGATCTTCGAGCCGGGCCTCGACGATCTGGTCGCCCGCAATGTGGCCGACGGCAGGCTGCACTTCACCACCGACCTCGCGGAAGCGGTCGCGGGCGCGGAGGTGGTGTTCATCGCGGTGGGCACGCCCTCCCGCCGGGGCGATGGCCATGCCGACCTGTCCTATGTCCACGCCGCCGCCCGCGAGATCGCCCGCGCCGTCAAGGGCTTCACCGTCGTTGTCACCAAGTCGACCGTGCCGGTCGGCACCGGCGCCGATCTCGAAGCGATCATCCGCGAGGAAGCGCCGGACGCCGACATCGCCGTGGTCTCCAATCCCGAATTCCTGCGCGAGGGCGCGGCGATCGAGGATTTCAAGCGCCCGGACCGCATCGTCGTCGGCACCGCCGATCCGCGTGCCCGCGAGGTGATGGCGGCTCTCTACCGTCCGCTCTCGTTGAACACCGCGCCGCTTCTGTTCACCGATCGCGCCAATGCCGAGCTGATCAAATACGCCAGCAACGCCTTTCTCGCGGTCAAGATCACCTTCATCAACGAGATGGCGGACCTGTGCGAGAAGGTCGGCGGCGACGTGCAGGAAGTGGCGCGCGGCATCGGCCTCGACCGCCGCATCGGGCCGAAATTCCTGCATGCCGGGCCCGGCTATGGGGGTTCCTGCTTTCCCAAGGACACGCTGGCCCTCACCCGCACCGCCCAGGAGGCGGGCACGCCGCTGCGCCTGGTCGAGACCGTGACCACGGTCAACGAAACCCGCAAGGCCGCGATGGGCCGCCGGGTGCTGGAAGCGCTGAGCGTGCCTCCGCGCGGGGCCACCGTTGCCGTGCTCGGCCTCACCTTCAAGCCCAACACTGACGACATGCGCGACAGCCCGGCCATCAACATCGTGCAGTTGCTGGTCGATCGGGGGGTGAAGATCCGCGCCTATGATCCGGTCGGCATGGAGGAGGCGCGCAAGGTTCTCCCCGAGGGCATCCACTACGCGACCGGCGCCTATGAATGCGCCGAGGGCGCCGACTGCCTGGTCATCGTCACCGAATGGGACGCCTTCCGCGCCCTCGATCTCGACCGGCTGAAGACGCAGCTGCGCAGTCCCATCGTGGTCGATCTGCGCAACATCTACCCCCCAGAAGACCTCATCCGCCGCGGCTTCACCTATGTCGGCATCGGACGGGGCGATCTGTCGATAGGCTGAGCCTGCGCGCCCCTCGGCGGAACATGGCTTCCTCCGTCGCGTTGCCCCCTCGACCAGCAACCCGATACGGTCATGGGCGGGCCTCGCACCCCCGCGCAGTGGCGGGTTGTCGGGATGGCAGCGCGGGAGGGACAGGCGTGAGCACAAGCGAAAGACGCGCGATATGGAGCGCGGCCCTCAGCGGCGCCGTGATCGGCGCCCTCGCCAGCGCGGCTCTTCGCTCAGTAGGCCAGGGCCAGACCTTTGGCGGCGCGCCTCGAACGGCAAGCCACGCCGGCGCGGGCTTGGAGGGCGCCCGCGGGCGCGCCGCCGCAAACCCCGCTCAGATTCCGCGTCGGGGCTGGCGCGATATCGTCCTTCGCACGGGCAAGGCCTTCTTTGCCAATCGGGTGCTCGGCCTTTCGGCCGGCGTCACCTTCTATACGCTTCTCGCCACCTTCCCCGCCCTTGCGGCCATCATCTCGCTCTACGGGCTGTTCCTCGACCCCGCAACCATTCAGGGCCAGCTTGAGGCGGCCTCCTGGCTGCTGCCGTCAGGCGCCATCGAGGTGATGCGGGACCAGATCCAGCGGCTGAGGGCGACGGAGACCTCCAGCCTTGGATGGCGCTTCGTGTTCAGCCTCGGAGCGGCGCTATGGAGCGCGAACGCGGCCACCAAGGCGATGATCGAGGCGCTCAATATCGTTTATGAGGAGGAGGAGCGGCGCTCCTTCCTCCACTTCACGCTGGTCACGCTGGGCTTTACCCTCGCCGCCGTGCTCTTCGCGGTCATCGCGCTTGCGGCGGTGGTGGTGCTGCCGCTCATGCTCACGGTGCTCGACCTTCCCAGCGGCAATGAGCGGCTGATTACGTGGCTGAGATGGCCGGCGCTGGCCGTGGTCGTGGCGTTCCTCATCACCGTCATCTACCGCTTCGGCCCGTCGCGGGAGCGGCCGCAATGGAAATGGGTAAGCATGGGCAGCGCGGTCGCCGCCTTTCTGTGGCTTGCGACCTCGGCAGGCTTCTCCTGGTATGTGAGCCACTTCGCCTCCTATGAGCAGACCTATGGATCGCTGGGCGCGGTGATCGGCTTCATGGTGTGGATATGGCTGTCGATGTCGGTGCTTCTGCTGGGCGCGGAATTGAACGCCGAGATCGAGCATCAGACCGCCATCGACACCACCACGGGCGCTCCCCTGCCGATGGGCCTGCGCGGGGCCCGGATGGCGGACACCATCGGCGCGGCTCAAGGCTGATCGCACCGCCGCGCGCCGGCAAATGCGGCACCGGCGGCTCCGGCGGCTTGTCCGGCGGATCGCTCAGATGACGATCATGTGGTCAGGCAGTTCGTTGGTATCGCCGGCGATGGGCGGCACATGCCGGGCGAGAAGGTGACCGGCCACGGCCACGCCATCCACCAGCCCGTCGCCGAGTCGCCCCTGCCGGGCGCCGGCCAGCACGGCGGCGCACACGCTCTCCCAGGCCTCATGCCCCACCTTGGCGTGAATCGCCTCGTCGGCGACCACTTCCACCAGATGCTCGGCCGGCGCCACCAGGATCAGCACCCCGGTGCGGCCGCTGGTCCGGTGAATGCCCCGCGCCAGGAAATGGTCGATGGCGGCGGCCCTTCCGGCTTCCTCGCGGGCAAAGCGCGGCACGGTGAGCGCCCCGAGCGGGGTGAAGATCAGCACCGCGCCGGCCACCATAAAGGCGCAGGCCTGCACGGAGAGCAGTGCAGGCGTGTCCAGCGCGGTCAGCAGGGCGAGCGGCCAGGGCAGCACCAGCGCCAGCAGCGCCGCCCACATCAGCCCGTAGAAGGGGTGGCGCACCAGCGGCCGGGTGAGCACCACGACGCGGATCTCGCCCGCCGTGGCCGCCTCCGCCTGCGCGATCGCGGCAGCCACCGCCACATGTTCCTGTTCGCTCAAGCTCTTGCCCATCACCAGCTTCCCGATGCCCCGCCGCCGCCGGAGGAGCCGCCGCCGCCCGAGAAGCCACCACCACCGCCACTACTGCTGCCGCCGGACCAGCCGCCGCCGCTCCGGCGTGACCAGTCCCAGCCCGCCGCGCCGCCCGTGAGCGCCCCGGCGCCGCGCCGCCCGCGCGTGCGCAGATGGCCCGACTTGGCCTGCCGGTAGAACACGAAGGCCCAGAAGGCGATCATCAGCACGATGAAGACGATGTGCCCCCAATCCTCGCCGCTCATCGCCGGCTCGGCCGCAAGGCGGGCGCGTTCGCGCGCCTCTTCCGGGTCGAGATTGAGCACCTCGATCACCGCGTCGGCGCCCTTCTCGATGCCGCCGGCGAAATCGCCGTTGCGGAAGGCCGGGAGAACTGCGGTCTGGATGATGGTGCTCGCCACCGCATCGGGCAGCACCCCCTCCAGCCCATAACCGGTCTCGATCCGCACCCGCCGCTCAGTGGGCGCGACCAGCAGAAGCACGCCATTGTCCTTGTCGCCCTGCCCCAGCTTCCAGAAGCGGAACAGCCGGTTCGCATAGTCCTCCACCGAGGTGCCCTCCAGCGAGGGCACGGTGGCGACGACGAACTGGTCGGTGGTGCGCGCTTCCTGCGCGGCGAGCTTGGCCTCCAGCGTCGCCCGGGCGTCGGGGCTCAGCACCTGCGCGCCATCCACCACCCGCCCGGAAAGGGCGGGGAAGGTCATATCCGCCCACGCCACGCCAATGCCGAGCGACAGGCCGGCGAGGACGACCAGCCCTGCCAGCAGCACGCGCGCGGCGGCGCGCCTGAGGGGTCCCGAGGGGATCACCGCCCGCACGGTCAGTTGAACTTCACCTGAGGCGCCTTCATCTGCTCCTCGGCGATGGTGAAGGTCTCCATCGGCTTGCTGCTGCGATACAGCGTGCTGGCCCAAAGGACGCCGGGGAAGGTGCGCAGCTCGGTATTATAGACGCGCACCGCCTCGATATAGTCGCGCCGCGCCACGGCGATTCGGTTTTCCGTGCCTTCGATCTGCGCCTGAAGCGCCAGGAAGTTCTGATTCGCCTTCAGGTCGGGATAGGATTCGGAGATGGCTATCAGGCGCCCCAGCGCGCCGGAAAGCTGCGACTGCGCCTGCTGGAACTGCCGGAACTGTTCGGGGTCGGTGATGGTGGAGGCATCGACCTTGATCGAGGTCGCCTGCGCCCGCGCCTGCGTCACCTGGGTCAGCACCTCGCTCTCGTGCTGGGCGTAGCCCTTCACGGTCTCGACGAGGTTGGGGATCAGTTCGGCGCGGCGCTGATACTGGTTCAGCACATCGCTCCACGCCGCCTTGGCCTTCTCCTCATTGGTCGGGATGTTGTTTACCCCGCAGCCGGCAAGGCCGGTGGCGAGCACCACCAGCAGCAGCGGCGCGAGAAGGCGGCGGGAGAACCCCGACAGGCGGGAGAGGTTCGGCATGACGGGCCCTTTCAGCAGCACGGCCGCTTGGCGACGCGCTGACTATAGAGCGGAGCGCTGCCGAGTTCATCACTCCAATCAGGACTTGCCGCTGCCTCGCTCGCCCAGCACGTTGAAGGCGATCATCATGGAAACGGCAAAGCCCACCAGCAAAAGGGCGGAGACGAGGGGAATGGGGAGAAAGCCGAGAGCGCTCATGGCGGCACGTCCAGTCAGAGAGGCGCTTGATATAGGCGCGCCAGCCCGCTTTGGGATGGGGGACATCCATGCAGGCAAGCCATTGATGAAGTGCAAAAATGTCGGCGCCGCGGCGCTTTTTTCGCCGATTTGCGACGCGGTCTGAAAAAGCCTAGGGCGTCGCCAGCTTGAACTCGCGCAGTTCCTCCGGCGTGAAATAGAACATCTCCTGCGGCGGGGTCTCCATGGCGCTGATCCAGACCCGGGGATCGACCCCCATGCTGACCAGATGGCGCTGCGCCTCGGCGGAGACGCGCTGCGCCTGCGCCATGCCCTCGGCGCCATCGAGGTGCGGCCCGCCCGGCTGATGGGCGGCAAAGACCTGATGCACGCCGATGGCCGACCCCGGCTCCGCCGTGCGTTTGACGCCCGCCGCGAAAATGAGTGGGCAGGAAGAGGCGCAGAGCGCTTTCGCCTCGACGCGCGTGGCCAGCCCTCGGGCGCGGATCAGCCGCCCCATGGCCAGCGCATCGGCAACCGAGCCGCCCGGCGAACTCAGCGCCACCGCCTTCACATAGCTTCCGCGCTTCTCAAGCTCGGCCTTGAACCGCTCGGCCGTGCCGGGGGTGATGGTTCCCCGCGCCTCCAGCCGGCCATCGGCCAGCAATTCGATCGTCATCGCCTGCCGCAGCTCGGCATCGGGCTGGCGGCCGGGGCGATCCTGGCCCGGTGGCGCCTTGTCGGGGCGCGCGGACGGCAGATAGGGCACCGCCGGCGCCTCGGCCGGGGCGGTGGGGTCGGCGTTCGGCAGGGCAGCGGGCGCCTGCCCGCGCTCGTGGAAATCCCACACCACCACCAGCACCGTCAGCCCGACAAGGGCGCGGAAGACCAGCCTCAGCAGCGTCTCGTCCGGACGGTCCCCGAGCGCGCGGCGCCACAGCGCGCGCGCCGGCGCGGGAGAAGATGGGCCTGGGGCGGCGGCGTCCAAAAGCTCAGTCCTTCTTGATCCGATTGGCGGGCAGTGTCGTGACCGTCGCGGCGGGCGAAACCGCGGCCCCCTCCGCTTCGGTCATCGCCGCCTCGAACGCCTCCGCTTCCGACGCCGTCCGCCGCTCGTCGCCCACCTGCCGGGCCAGCCGCAGCGCGGTGATGAGCTGGGCGGCCGACATCGTGTCCGCCTCGGCCGGTTGCTCCTCGCGCCGGATCGCGGCGTGCACCACGCACAGGATGAGCACGAGCACGGCCGGCAGCAGGTCGATGGAGATGGCCCCGGCCCAGCTCGGCAGGAAATCGCCAGCATAGCGCACCACCGCCTCGGCGGTGGAGAGCGGCTGGAAGCGTGCCGGCTCGACCGATCCGGTGCCGATGATCTTGTCGGCGGCCTGCGAGAGCGCGTTCGCCTGCGCCTGCACCGCCTTCTCGACGCTGCCGACAACGGTGGACTGGCGTCCCGCGAGATCCGCCGTGCGGCCATCGGCGGCGGGGGCGATGAAGCCGGTGACGAGGTCGTCGGCCGCCCGCCGCACCGCCGGCGCCATCGAGGTCTGTTCCAGCGAGGCGATGGTGCCGATCAGCGCCAGCGCCTCGGCGCCGAACGCATCCGAGCGGGCCTTGATGTCGCCCTGCCCGGAGACGAAGGCCCGCATCCGGGCGATCTGCGCGCTGCCCTCTTCATACAACGCCTTCGCCCGCTCGCCGCTCGCCGCGACTTGACGGGCGAGATCGTCGAGCTGGCTGGACATCTGGCTGAGCAACTGGACCACCGTGCCCGACCCGCCGGTGCCGGTGAGCGCCCCGCCGCGCTCCGCGTCTGCCAGGCGGGCGAAACGGGTCGAGGCCAGCTGGATATCGGGGAGGAGGCTCTGTGCGCCCAGCGCCCGGTTATGCGCCGTGTCGAGGTCGCGGGTGTAGTTCTGCACCGTCACCGCGAGATGCTGCTCGATGGCTGCCGCCCCCGCCAGCGCCGCGGCGTTCAGCCAGGACGACATGGCGATGATCATCAGCGAGCCGAGCAGCATGGCGGCGGTGAGCCACAGGCGGCTTGCCACGTCCCGCACATGCGGCAGGAAGCGCAGCAGGAACGACCAGAAGGCGTAGATCGCGATCGAGACCGCGCTCGAATAGATGATCGCGGCGAAGACCGTCATAACGGGCGAGCCGTCGAGCAGTTCGCGAACGCCGAGATAGGTGTAGACGCCCGACGCGAGGGCCAGCACGGCAAGCGTGAGGCGCATGGTCGTGTCGAGCCCGGACACGCCTTCGCGCAGAGCCGAAGCCATTCAGGGGAACCTCGTGGGAAAACTGTCTTGATGTTGCCGGGCTTTGCGCCGGCAATGTGACGCAGGGTCCCGCGGGTCCGCTCGCCCGCGTCACAGCTCCGTTACCCCGCCTGCGCCATCCATTCATAGGTTGCCCGCACCCCTTCGCGCAGCGGGATTGTGCTTTCCCAACCGAAATCGGCCTTCGCCCGCGAGACGTCCAGAATGGATTCGCACACGTCGAGAGCCCGTCCTGGTCGATAGAGCGGCGCGATGTCACGGCCGGTGACGGCGTGCAGGATGGCGATGATCTCGTTCAGCGACGTGCCCTGCCCGCTGCCGGCATTATAGGGGCCGGTCCTGTCCGTCGCGACGGCGCGGGCGCACAGATCCGCCAGTTCCGTCACATAGACATAGTCGCGCACCACGCTGCCATCGCCCCAGATCTCGATCGGCTCATTCTGGCGAAGCCTGGTCAGGAAGGTGGAAATGACGCCCTGCACACCGGCGTGGCCCTGTCGCGGGCCATAGGGATTGGAGGCGCGGATCGTCACCGGCGACAGCCCCCGCGTGCGGCCGTAGAGGTCGAGATAATGCTCGATCGCCACCTTGACGATTCCGTAGGAATTTATCGGCCGCAGCGGATGCGTCTCGGGGATCGGCACCTGGTCGGGTCGTCCATAGACGGTGCCGCCGGACGACAGGAACAGCAACCGCGACACCCCCACCCGGCTCATGGCATCGAGCAGGCCGAGAGTGCCGATCAGGTTTCCCTGCACATCCAGCGCGGGGTTAAGGTCCGCCGTGCCGGGGACGGTGGTTCCGGCCAGATGCAGCACCGCTTCGACCCCCGCCAAGGCTTCGATGAGAACCATCTGGTCGCTGAAGTCGCCGACAAGATACTCAACACCCTCCACCGGCGGGCGAAACCTCTCCGGCTGCCGGTCGAGCACCTTGACGCTATGCCCGCGAGCCCGCAGCCGGTCCACCACATGGGAACCGATGAAACCGCAGCCCCCGATTACAAGCGTCTTCACACACATCGTCCTGTCGCTCGAATGGCCAGGCCATCCCTCAGACCTGCCCCGGCAGGCAATTAACGGGTAACGCCCCTTATATTGGTCACAACCGCCCGCCAACCTTCCAGCAGTGGAATTACACCAAACAGCCGCTCAAGCGCATGCAGATCCGTCCCGTCGTCGGACAGCGGCTCGCGGGGATAATCCGATCCTTCCAGCTTGAGATCGACGAACGGCTTGAGCGCGGCCGTTCGCATCCAGAACATGGTGCCGATCGGAAAATTGATCGCCTTCGGAAGCGCCGCGTGCCCCATCGCACGCGCAAGACGCTCCGCCTTCCGCCAATTTCGCGTCCAGCCGAAGATGTGCGGATCGTCGGGATAGATAAGACCCACCTTCGGATCTTGCGCGAAATGGCCGAGGACAAGATCCATCATGCGCCCGCCCTGCGGGCCGCCCAGCAGGTTCTCCAGCAGGAAATCGCTCCAGGCCGACACCATGGCGGCGTTTGCGAGCTGGACGCTGCGCTTGATGTGGACATGCCCGACCACTTCGTAGTCCTCAACCAGCTGAGGACCGAAGGTGGAGAGCAGGGGTGCGATATCGCGCCCGATATTGGGCGTCTGGCGCACCACCACGCGCCCGCGATGCCGCTTGAAGATCTCTTCCACCTGTTCGGGGGCGGCCATCTCCCCCACGCTGATGAACAGGTCCGGCTGAGCCTCGTTCAGGGCCAGGCGAGCCGCGAACTCCCGCAGCCGCTCAGGAAAATAGGCATGCAGGTGAAGCGCGGCTCGGATCGCCGGAGCCGAACCTGGCCGGTGGGCCTGCTCGCCCCCCTGAAGGACCTCCAGCATCCACGGACCGGGAGGGCGGCCCTTGCGCAGGAAATCGGCATAGGCCTCGCGACGGCCATCATACCCGCTGGCGAGCGTCTGCGCATAGACATACGGGTTGAAGCCCGGCTCCGGCTTGCGCGCCGCCCCGATCTGGCCCAGGCGATCAATATAGGCCGCGACCAGATCACGCGACGCCGCCGTCTCGCCCGTCCCGGCCTCGAAGAAATCGGCGCGGAAGCGACCGGAGGCGATGATCGTCTCGATGTCGCCAGCCCTTTTGTCGGCACGGCTCCTCGCCTTCAGGCCCAGCGCGTCAAGGCGCTCCACATAGCGCCCAAGGTCCAGATTCGCGGCAGCGTAAACCTTCGCCTTGTCGGAAACCTCTTTGCAAAGCGCCTCGGACCGGACGAGGGCCAGGAGCTTTTTGGCCATGTCGGCTGTGTCGAGATAATCGGCGACGCAGGCCTCCCTGAGGCCCGCTTGCGTCAACAGCTCGGCGATTCCGGTGGCCCGCTCGAAGCAGAGCACGGGCATCCCGCGCGCCAGCCCATCGATACCCACATTCGGCAGTGGATCGAGACGGCTGGAAACGAGCAGCACGTCCGCCATCTCATAGGCAAGCTCGATTTCCGAAGTTGCCGGCAGCATGGTCACGCGGTCGGCGATGCCGGCGCGCTGCAGCTGATCGCGCAGATAGACCGAATAGGCATAGTCGCGGTCTGGGGCGTAGCCTTCGCCCAACCAGGCAAAATGCACATACTCACCCCCCGGCGCCTTGAGAACCCTGTTCGCGGTTTCGATGAACAGGTCAATGCCCTTGCGGATCTCCACCGTACCTGCGCCGAGAACCTGGAAGCGCTTGCGCTTCCCGGCAAGCGTGTCCTGCCCCGACGACAGAACCTCGCGCAGCATGGCCCGTTCGGCGTCCTGCTCGGCCTCCGCTATCTGCTTTCCCGGAACAACGCATTTGCCCTGCGCAATGACGTGCAGATGCGGCGTGAAGTCCATCCGATTGGTGTCGAAGGCATTGTCGAGCGTCAGCTGCGTCGAGAACACGGTCTCGTCCGCCCAGCGCATGGCATCGGGGAAAGCCGACCTCTTGCCGGTATAGGCGGCGAATTCGTGCAGCAGGGCGACCGTGGGCACGCCATTCTGGCGGAGCGGGGCCAGCACGGCGTGAGATTCGACCGAGTTAACGATGGCGAATGCGAAATCCGTTTCGGACGCCAGGCGCGCGATCAGCTTCTCATAGGGCGCCGACTCCATACTGTGGAGATTGGCATCGATCACCGTCACGGCGACGGCACGAAAATCCTCAAGGATTTCCCCGCCCAGCAGGCTAAGGATGGTTACATTATACTTCTCAGCGAGGCGCTGTGCGATGTTGAGCGTCAGAATGGGCGCGCCCGTTCGGCTCGCCTGGTGACTCACGACAAGAATGTTCTTCTTCTCGGCATCGCGCTCCTTGCCCCCCGGATGAGCGCGCGCCGCACCGGCCATGGAGACCGAAGGCGGCGCCGCGCTTCCCCCTGGCTCGGCATCTGAACGGGCCGGATCGTATTTCAAGGCACGCCGTGCGTATCTCGCCGCTTTGTCCGCCGGGAGCGGCGGCGAAAGAGCCGCCAGACAGGTGTAGAGGTTGAACTTCAGCTTGGCGCGGACGAGTCGCAGCGGGTGCCTGCGGCTTCGGGACAGCTCCTGCTCCAGCGCCGTTGCGCGCGCCGTCGCCGCGATCCACCGCGCCACCACCTCCCGCAATTGTCCGAGCGGAGCCGCGTCGCGGTCGCTCGGCAGCGCAGGCCGACCACTGCCCGACGGCGGGGCCGCCAATCGGCGGGCGCTGGCGATGACGGCGAGACTGCCTTCGGCGAGCTGGGGATCGTAGGCGTTGGCAGCCAGCAGCGAACGCCATTCTGCCACAGCGTGCGCCTGGAGAACGGCCATCTTGATGAAGGGAAACCCCTGCTCGATGAGCTCGCGCCACTGCGTCGTCGTCGGGTTGGTGTGCCCCCGGCTCGGAAACAGCGCCTCGCTCGTAAGTCCCTTCGTCTGGAAGGCGGCAAGAACGTTAAGCTCATAGGACAGGATGACGTCCTGCTTGCTCTGCAGCCATTGGACGCCGGACAGGAAAGCGGCGAGTTCGGCCACCCCCTGGTCCTTGGCCACCAGAAAATAGCTCTGCAGATGATGGCGAAATTCATAATTGTCGGTCAGGCTGACAATCTGCGCCTCGGAGGCGCGAACCCGAGCCATCACCGCCTGCATCGCCGCGTCACTGAACGGCCCCACGAGGCTGTCATTGATCAGGCCCAGGAGCCGCACCCCCGAGAGATCGACGAGGCCGGCGACATGGGCCCAGGCGGCGAAGTCGAGGCCGCCATTCTCGCGAATGACCAGACCATCGACCCGATCAGCCATGTCAGCCGGGTCGACCTCATGCCCCCGGTCGGCGACGATGATCAGAACGACCGATAGCCCGCAATTCTTCAGCGCATCGATGTAGCGGCCCACATGCGGTTTGATGGTTCCGCCCGGCGCATGGGTGACGAAGAGAACCAGTTCGTCGGCCGGCGCCGCCACCTTGATCGTCTCGATTCTTGCCGTCGCAGGCAGGCGGACCCGATCCTCGGCGCGCCGGCGCAGCCCCTGCTCCCAGCCCTCGCGCAGATAGTGCTGGAGGGGCTCCTCTCCAGCGGCGAGGCTGTGGGGATAGGCGTCGCGATACCAGACAGGGTCGAAGTCGGGCGAGGGTTTCAACCCCGCCGCCGAGCCCCGCGTCAGGTAGTGCAGCAGCGGGTTGAGCCCCGATGCCCGGACCTCCTGGTAGGTGTCGACGTAGAACTGGGTCGAGAAGACGGGATTGGGATCGCGCCCCTCCTTCGCCCCATAGGCGATATAGTGGCGCAGCGCGTCCTGCCGGTTTCCCGGCACATCGGGATAACGCTCCAGATACCATTGGCCATCGAACAGCCCCGACGCCTCGATCTGCGCCGCGTCTGCGGCAAGCGTCTGCGGCTCCGCGGCGTCAGCGGCAAGCGCCGGCGGTTCCGCCTCGGCGTGCCGGCAGTCTTCGGCAATCTTCCTGCGGCCAAAGGCGAAGACGCCATGCCTCTCCTTCAGCCGGGCGATGCGCCGTTTGAATGCGCGCGGAAAGGCTGAACGGGTCGCCATCGCCGCAAGGCGCCTCTCCAGGGCGGCATTCTCGGCCGTCAGCCCGGCGATGCGCCGCTTGCGCTCTTCCGTCTCGATGCGGCTCATCACCAGACGGGCCTGCACCTCCAGCTCGGCCTCCATGGGGGCGACAGGTCGACGCTCGAACAGAATGGCCCAGGGGGTCAGGAACGAGCCGTCGAATTCCGCCCTCGGCCCAAAGCCCTGCTGCGCGAAAAGCCGCATCCAGTAAAGCGGCGGCTGGACATTGATATGAGTGGCTTCAGCGAAATCCAGCGGCGTTGACGAGAGCAGGACCCGTGGCGCCGCGCGGCACATATTCTCGATCGCCCGCATGGCCTCGGCCGGGGGCATATGCTCCACAACCTCGATGCATGTGACGAGATCATAGGATGCCTCGATCGGATCGGCGATCGAGCCGCATTCGCAGTAAGCCTGCAATCCTGCGGGCACCTGCCCGATGGCATAAGACGAGAAGTCCCGGCCGAACGCCTCGATGCCGCGCGCGCGCAGAGCCTCGACAAGAAATCCTATGGCGCAGCCGGCATCGAAGACGGTTTTCGGCGCCCACGCTTCATCAATTCGCTGCGCGACACCCGCGAAGAAGGCCTGCCAGTGCGGTTCTTCCCGTGTATAAGGAATTCCACAGTACAGCCGATAATATTCTTCGCCGTACGCCGCATCGCCCATTCAAATGCAACCTCAGGACCAAACTAGAGCGCCGCATCCTCAGCCATGGGCCAATGAATGTCACCCCTGCGTCCCGTCGGATAACACACAGCGCTCCCATTAGCTGTGCCGACGAAAGGATGAAGCGTCAAGTGGTACGGTAGCTTGGTAGGGTCGACAGAAGCAGGCCTCGCCCCGAACCGCTGGCGAAGCGTCGCCGCGCGTTTCTCGCGCCCCAGAAGGCCGGAACTGAACGCAGATTAAACACACACGCCCGCAAGGTCCATCGGCCTCGCGGCATGCCCGCTGTCATGGCCAGCCGGGCGAACATAAAACGAAACAGGAAGCTGGGATGGTGGAGCCGAGGGGATTTGAACCCCTGACCTCTGCAGTGCGATTGCAGCGCTCTCCCAACTGAGCTACGGCCCCAAGCCTCAGGCCGCGCCTTGTACGTTCGCCGCCCCTGCGCTGTCAAGGCGCCTCGGCATGGTTGCCGCACGGCGCTGTGAATCAGGGTTGCCGCAATGCAGCGGCAGCATTAAGCATCGTGGCGGACGGCGCTTTGGCGGCTGATCCGATCCGGTCGAAATACCGGGTCGGCCGGCAGGTTTCCAACGCGACGAGCAAGTCCGCGCCGTGCTCCCGCCCCTGCTTCGAGGCTGCCGATGAATTCGCTTCTCTGGCTCTTTAATACGCTGATCTCGCTCTATGTCTGGATCCTCATCGCCTCGGCCATCTTGTCCTGGCTGGTGGTGTTCAACGTGGTGAACGCGCAAAATCCCATCGTGCGCAGCGTCGGCGAATTCCTCTGGCGGGTGACGGAGCCGGTGCTGGCGCCGCTGCGGCGTTTGCTGCCCAATCTCGGCGGCATCGACGTTTCGCCTGTCATCCTCATCATCGGGCTTTATTTCATCCAGAACCTCGTCAACGAGTTCTTCCTCGGGTTTTGACGGGCGCCTCACCCATGGCGCTTCCCTGGAGCGAGACGGCCGACGGCGTAACGGTGACGGTGCGCGCCACCCCGCGCGGCGGGCGCGATGCCATTGACGGCATCGTCGCCCTGTCTGATGGGCGCCGCGCCCTGAAGGCGCGCGTCAGCGTCGCCGCCGAGGACGGCAAGGCCAATGCGGCCCTGGCGAAGCTGCTGGCTAAGGCGGCCGGCATCGCCCCCTCGCGGGTGGAACTGCTGTCGGGCGCCACCGGGCGGACCAAGAGCTTCCGGCTCAGCGGCAATGCGCAGGAGATTGCCGCCCGGCTGTCAGGCCTCAAGGGCGGGAAAGACGACGAACCGGCGTAGACACCACAGGAGAAGCAGCGGGCCGCCGGCAAGGCGCGGGTCAGGCGTCAGGCGTTCCAGCCAAAGGCCAGCTTCTCCAGCGCGCGACCGCCGAAGGTCTCGGTGGAGCGGGCGACACTGAGCCCCCCCATGGCGCGGTAGAAGCCCAGCGCCGGCTCGTTGGCCGCCAGCGCCCACACCGCCAGCCCGTCGAACCCGGCACTGACGAGTTCCTTGCGGGCATCGCCGAACAGGCGGCGACCGAAGCCCAGCCCCTGATATTCCGGCCGCAGGTAAAGTTCGTAGATCTCGCCCTCGAAGGGCAGGCCCTTGGCGCGGTTACGCCCGACATTGGCATAGCCTGCCACGGCATCGCCGAAGGTCAGCACCATGACCCGCGAGCCGCGCTTCAGCGCGGTCTGCCACCAGGCAGGGCCACGGCGCAGGATCATCTTTTCCAGCTCGGCACCGGGAATAAGGCCGCGATAGGCAAACCGCCATGCCGAATCATGGATATCGGCAATGTCGCCTGCATCGGCCGGCCGAGCCCGGCGTGTCTCGACGAGAAGCGTGCTCATGACCCGATGGGAGCAAATGCGCTCGGCGGGATCAAGGGGTTTCCACACCGATGGCGCGATCGTTCCACCGGGGCGTGGCGCGGGCGCCACGCTCTCGCCCGAAAAAGAAAGGCCCGCCCGCGCACGCGGACAGGCCTTTTACGACATCGACAGGGGGAGCGGGAGCGTCAGACGCCCTCGGACTCCTTGCGGCGCTCCTCGCGCTTGCGCTCGTTCGGGTCGAGCCAGCGCTTGCGGATGCGGATCGACTTCGGCGTCACCTCGACCAGTTCGTCGTCCTGAATCCAGGCCAGCGAGCGCTCCAGCGTCATGCGGATCGGCGGGGTGAGGCGCACCGCCTCATCCTTCGAGGTGGTGCGGATATTGGTGAGCTTCTTGCCCTTGAGAACGTTCACTTCCAGATCGTTCTCGCGGTTGTGCTCGCCCACGATCATGCCCTGATAGACCTTCCAGCCGGGCTCGATCATCATCGGGCCGCGATCTTCGAGGTTCCACAGCGCATAGGCCACCGCCTCGCCGGCCTCGTTGGAGATCAGCACGCCATTGCGGCGGCCGGGGATCTCGCCGCGATGCGGCTGATAGGCGTGGAACAGCCGGTTCATGATGGCGGTGCCGCGCGTATCGGTCATCAGTTCGCCCTGATAGCCGATGAGGCCACGGGTCGGGGCGTAGAACACCAGGCGCTGGCGGCTGCCGCCCGAGGGCTTCATCTCGACCATTTCGGCCCGGCGCTCGGACATCTTCTGCACGACGACGCCGGAATATTCCTCGTCGACGTCGATCAGCACTTCCTCGACCGGCTCAAGAATCTCGCCGGTGGCCTCGTCCTTGGAGAACACCACGCGCGGACGCGACACGGCGATCTCGAAGCCCTCGCGGCGCATGGTCTCGATCAGCACGGAGAGCTGGAGTTCGCCGCGACCGGAGACGAAGAACGAATCCTTGTCGGTGGATTCCTCGATCTTCAGCGCCACATTGCCTTCCGCCTCGCGCAGCAGGCGGTCGCGGATGACGCGGCTCGTCACCTTGTCGCCCTCGGTGCCGGCGAGCGGCGAATCATTGACGATGAAGGACATGGTGACGGTCGGCGGGTCGATCGGCTGCGCCTTCAGCGGCTCGGTGACTTCGAGCGCGCAGAAGGTGTCGGCAACCGTGCCCTTGGAAAGGCCGGCAATGGCGATGATGTCGCCCTGCACGCCTTCTTCGATCGGCTGGCGCTCGATGCCGCGGAAGGCGAGGATCTTGGAGACGCGACCCTGCTCGACCAGCGAGCCGTCCTGCGCGAGAACCTTGATCGCCTGGTTCGGCTTGATCGAACCGGAGGTGATGCGCCCGGTGATCATGCGGCCGAGGAAGGGGTTGGCTTCCAAGAGCGTGCCGATCATGCTGAACGGGCCGTCATCGACGGTCGGCTCGGGCACATGCTTGAGCACGAGGTCGAACAGCGGCGCCATGCCCTGGTCCTGCGGGCCTTCGGCGCTCGCGGCCATCCAGCCATTGCGGCCGGAACCGTAGAGGATGGGGAAGTCGAGCTGCTCGTCGCTGGCGTCGAGCGCCGCGAACAGGTCGAACACCTCGTTGATGACTTCCTGCGAGCGGGCGTCCTGGCGGTCGACCTTGTTGATCGCCACGATGGGACGAAGACCAACCTTCAGCGCCTTGCCGACCACGAACTTGGTCTGCGGCATCGGGCCTTCGGCGGCGTCGACCAGCACGATGGCGCCGTCCACCATATTGAGGATGCGCTCCACCTCGCCGCCGAAATCGGCATGGCCGGGGGTGTCGACGATGTTGATCCGGGTATCCTTCCAGACCACCGAAGTGGCCTTGGCGAGGATGGTGATGCCGCGCTCCTTTTCGAGGTCGTTCGAATCCATCACACGCTCGGCGACGCGCTGGTTCTCACGATAGGAGCCGGACTGCTTCAGCAGTTCGTCCACCAGCGTGGTCTTGCCGTGGTCGACGTGGGCGATGATGGCGATGTTGCGCAGCTTCATATGAAAACACCAAAAAGCGGGCCCGAACGGTTCCGGACCCGCATGAATTTTGCGGCGCACTATACTCACAACGCCCGCGAGATCAACGCCGGAAGGCACGAACGGCCCGGGAAGGCGCGAAAAAGCGCCGATGGAGCGCCTCACAGGGCGCCTCGGCAGAGCGTCTAATGGTCGCGGCGCAGCTCCCACAGGCGGCGGATCTGCGCCGGCTTGAGGATCTCTCCCTCCGCCGTGCGCAGCCACGCCACCTCGCGATGGGCCGGCGACTGGGTCATGGCAAAGGCGACCGCGTCGTCCACCGTCCCGAACTCATAGGCCTCCGGCCACGGATCGGGGGCGTCGACCGTGTGGGAAGGCGGCCAGTATTGCAGCCGGACGGGCTCGTGATCGGGGGTCATGAACCTTCTCCTCGGCGCGCCAGGGATCGACAGCCGCCGCGCCCGCGCGCGCTGGATCAAGGCGCGACGTTGGGGGTAACGCGCCAAGACATGGAAAGTTCCCTCCCACCGGCGCCCTGGCGTCGGCGCCCTGCGCCCGTTGAAAAGGTTCGGGAGCAGCGCGCTCCCTCGCCCTTGAAGCGCCCGCCGTTTCGCCCACTTCTGAAGGGTCGAGACGCAAGGAGTGGGTCATGGATCCGAACAAGGGCAAGCCGCAGAATCCCGAATACACCGAGAGCGAGATCGACGAGAGCGTGGAGGACACCTTCCCCGCCAGCGATCCGCCGGCCCTCGGCGGCATCACCGGCGCTGTGCCGCCCTCCGATGGCGGCGTGCCGGGCGGGACGCAGGTCATTCCCCCGCCCGGCGCCAGGGCCGACGATTCCGACCTCACCGAGGCCGAGATCGACGAGGCCCTGGAGGAGAGCTTTCCCGCCAGCGACCCGCCCTCCTTCACCGCCGTCACCGGCGTGAAGGAAGGCAACTGAGCGGACGCCTCCCGCCCGGTCACACCGGGCGCGAGGGCGCCGGCCGCTTCGCCCACGGCCCGAAGCGCGCGTCCGGCTGAGCCGCGCGCAGCATCATCATCTCGCCGACATTCTCCGGCGAGAGCAGGCCGACCAGCCGGCCGGCGCCGTCCAGCACCCCAACAACCGGCGCGCCGCGCTGGGTGATCAGCGCCAGCGCGCGATCCAGCGGCGTGCGGGTGCCGACGGTGGGCACGTCCGCCTGCATCGCCTCCAGCACCGAGGCACCGGGGCCCTGCGCCTGCAGCGCCGCGATCATCGCGTCGCGGGTCAGCACGCCGCGCAGATGCTCGGCGCCGTCGACGATGGGGAAATCCTTCTGCGTGGTGCGGATCAGCGCCTCCGCCGCGTCGCCCACGCTCGCCGTCGGCCCCAGCGTCTCGAACTGGGTGATCATCGCGTCCTCGACCAGCAGCCCCTGCGCCGCCTGCTTCATCTGCACCTGCCCGGCCTCGCCGGAAGCGGCGAGGAAGACGAACACGGCGATGATGATCAGCATCGGGTTGCCGAAGATGCCCAGCACGCCGAGGCCGATGGCGAGGCCCTGGCCGATCGAGGCCGCCATCTGCGTCGCCTGGGCATGGCTCATCTTCATCGCCAGCAGCGCCCGCAGCACCCGGCCGCCATCCATGGGGAAGGCGGGAATGAGGTTGAACACCACGAGGAAGATGTTCGCCGCCGCCAGCTTGGCCAGCAGGCTCACCTGCGGGTTCTCGATCGCCTCGATGTGCTCCACCCCGACATTGCCGCCGAGGAACACCAGCAGCACGGCGGCGATGACGACATTCACCGCCGGTCCGGCCAGGGCGACCACGAGTTCTTCCGACGGCTTCTCGGGGATGCGCTCCAGCCGGGCGATGCCGCCGAACGGCCAGAGCGTGACCTCCGGCGTCTTCACCCCGTAGCGGCGCGCCGCGAAGATGTGGCCGAACTCGTGCAGCAGTACGCACAGGAACAGCAACGCCACGAAGGCAACGCCCTCCCACGCCGCGCCCGCCCCGCCGCGCTGGTAATAGGCGACCCAGATCCAGGCGAGAAACAGCAGGAAGGTCACATGGATGCGGACCGCGGTGCCGTAGACATATCCGACCGTGAGCGACCAGGGCATGAGATTCTCCTTGAGGTGCCGTTCGCTACCATAGCCGCAGCGAAGCCGCATGACAGCGCAAGAGCCCGAATGGCGCTGCGTCATCGGCGCATCCCGCAAGGAACCACCACTGCACCAACGGGTTCTCCCCTCGAACCCGAGGAGGCATTCACATGGACGACAAGACCACTGCCGAGGCCATCGACCACGTGTGGGAGATGATGGAGGACATGCGGATCTGCATGCTCGTCACCCGCGAGGGCGAAACTCTGCGCGCCCGCCCGATGGATGCTCACCCCTCGCGCGAGGAAGGCTGCATCTGGTTCCTCTCCGACCGCCGGGGCCACAAGGACGACGAGCTGGACCGCGACCCGCAGGCCGCGCTCACCTTCGCCAAGCCGGGCGACAACAACTACCTCTCCGTCTCCGGCCAGGCGGAAGTCTCGAACGACCGTGCCAAGATCGACGAGCTGTGGAGCGACATGAACAAGGCGTTCTGGCCGGAGGGCAAGACCGACCCGAATATCTGCGTCCTGCGTTTTGTGCCCGATCAGGCCGAATATTGGGACGGCCCGTCGAGCTCCATCGGCGTGCTGTTCAAGATGATGTCCGCCCGCCTGTCCGGGTCGACCACCGATCTCGGCGAAAATCGCAAGGTGCCGCTGGACTGAGGTCCATCGGCGACACTCAGGCCGCGCGCGCCTTTTCGCGGGCGGCCCTGGCGTCACGCACCGGCGGGACGCCGAACAGCCTGCCATATTCGCGGGTGAACTGCGGCACGCTCTCATAGCCGACGGCAAAGGCGGCCGTGCTGGCGGAAGCACCTTCCGCCGCCATCAGCCGCCGCGCCTCGATCAGCCGCAGCTGCTTCTGGAACTGCAGCGGCGAGAGTGAGGTCGCGGCGCGAAAATGCTGATGGAAGGTGGAGGGGCTCATCCCCGCCGCCTCCGCCAGCCGGCTGACCGGCAGGGGTCTGGCGAACTCGGCACGCAGCAGCGCCACCGCGCGGGCGACGCGCTGGGCGTGGCCGTCCGGCCAGCCCAGGCGCCGGATGGCCGCTCCATGGCGGCCAGCGAGCAGCCAGTAATGCATCTCGCGGATGAGCGGCGCCTGGAGCACCGGCAAGGCCGCTGGACGATCGAGCAATTGCAGCAGCCGCAATGCCGCTGCCGCGACCTCGCCATCCGTCGGGTCGACCCGCACGGGATCGGCACTGCTCGCCAGCGCCGGTCCCATCTCGCGCACGAGCTCGGCAACGATCGCGAGGTCCAGCTCCAGCACCAGCGAGATATAGGGCGTGGCGTGGCTCGCTTTGGTGATCTGGCTGACGATCGGCACATCAGCGGTGATGAGCAGCGAGTCGCCCGCCCCCAGACCGTATTCCTGCGTGCCCATCGTCACCTGCTTGGCGCCCTGCACCACCAGGCAGACCAGCGGCCGGGCAATGGCGTGGGTGACGCCGGACGGGGTGGCGACGCGAAAGAACATGAGCCCCGGAATCGGGGTTGCGGCGATCCCGTCCGCGTTGGCGTGCAACCGGCCGTGCCGGTCCATGATGTCGAGCAGCGTTGTCATGCCGGCATTCTACCCCGCTCAGGTGGGAAGGAAAGCACCTTCGGAGGATCAGGCAAGAACTCGCGCCCATCCGGCAAGCGCAGGCCGGCGCCGCGCGTCATATCTGGCTCACCCCAATAACAGGAGACCGATCATGACCACCATCACCCTCATCACCGGCGGCAGCCGTGGCCTCGGCCGAAACACCGCCCTCAGCGTTGCCCGTCGTGGCGGCGATGTCGTGCTGACCTATCACAGCCGCGCGGAGGACGCGCAGGCCGTCGTCGCCGAGATCGAAGCCATGGGCCGCAAGGCGGTGGCGCTGCAGCTCGACACCGGCAAGGTCGCCGATTTCCCCACCTTCGCCGACACGCTGCGCGCGGCGCTGTCCGAGACCTGGGGCCGGGCCGATATCGACCATCTCGTCAATAATGCCGGCCATGGCGACTATGCCGCCTTCGCCGAGACCACCGAGGCGCAGTTCGACCGGCTGGTCGACGTGCATGTGAAGGGCGTGTTCTTTCTCACCCAGACGCTGCTGCCGCTGATCGCCGATGGCGGGCGCATCGTCAATTTCTCCTCCGGCCTCACCCGCTTCGCCTATCCCGGCTACGCCGCCTACGCGGCGATGAAGGGCGCGGTCGAGGTGCTCACCCACTACATGGCGAAGGAGCTTGGCGCGCGCGGCATCGCCGTCAACACGGTGGCGCCGGGGGCGATCGAGACCGATTTCGGCGGCGGCGCGGTGCGCGACAATCCCGAGATCAACAAGCACCTCGCCGGCATCACGGCGCTGGGACGTGTCGGCGTGCCTGACGATATCGGCCCGATGGTGGCCAGCCTGCTGTCGCCGGACAATCGCTGGGTCACGGCCCAGCGCATCGAGGTGTCCGGCGGGCAGGCGATCTGAGGAAAAGCGGGGCGCTGGGGAAACTCGCACCCCTCATGCCCGGGTTTGACCCGGGCACCCAGTGGCTGGCTGCACTGGAAGGTCTGGGTCCCCGGGTCAAGCCCGGGGATGAGGGAGGTTGCAAAGGGAGGCGGGCAGAGCTTTCGGGTCAGGCGCGCGCAAACTCTCCCGCCCAGCCTCGTTTCAGCCCCGGACCTTGCGGTCGCGGTTGGCCAGGGTGCGCAGGCGCAGTGCGTTCAGCTTGATGAAGCCGGCGGCGTCGCGGTGGTCATAGGCGACCGCGCCTTCCTCGAAGGTCACGAGGTCCTGGTTGTAGAGCGAATAGGGCGAGGAGCGGCCGACCACCTCGACATTGCCCTTGTAGAGCTTGATCCGAACCTCGCCGCTGACAAATTCCTGGCTCTTGTCGATCAGCGCCTGCAGCATCTCGCGCTCGGGCGAGAACCAGAAGCCGTAATAGATCAGCTCCGCATAGCGGGGCATGATGTCGTCCTTCAGATGCGCCGCGCCACGGTCGAGCGTGATGCTCTCAATGCCGCGATGCGCCTGCAGCAGGATCGTGCCACCGGGGGTCTCGTAGACGCCCCGCGATTTCATGCCGACGAAGCGGTTCTCCACGAGGTCGAGCCGGCCGATGCCGTTGGCTTTGCCGAGTTCGTTCAGCCTGGTCAGCAGCGTGGCGGGCGAGAGCTTTTCCCCGTCGATGGAGACGGCGTCGCCCTTTTCGAAGCCCACCGTGATGTAGGTCGCCTTGTCAGGCGCGGCCTCGGGCGAGATGGTACGCTGGTAGACATATTCCGGCGCCTCGTCAGCCGGGTCTTCCAGAACCTTGCCCTCGGAGGAGGAGTGCAGCAAATTGGCATCGACCGAGAACGGCGCCTCGCCGCGCTTGTCCTTGGCAATCGGGATCTGGTGGGTCTCGGCGAATTCCAGCAGGCGGGTGCGCGAGGTCAGGTCCCATTCGCGCCACGGCGCGATCACCTTGATCTCTGGCTCCAGCGCGTAATAGGCGAGCTCGAAGCGCACCTGGTCGTTGCCCTTGCCGGTGGCGCCATGGGCCACGGCGTCGGCGCCGACCTTGCGGGCAATCTCGATCTGCTTCTTCGAGATCAGCGGCCGGGCGATGGAGGTGCCGAGCAGGTACAGCCCCTCATACAGCGCATTGGCGCGGAACATCGGGAAGACGTATTCGGAAACGAATTCCTCGCGCACATCCTCGATGAAGATGTTTTCCGGCTTGATGCCGAGCAGTTCCGCCTTCTTGCGCGCCGGCTCCAGTTCCTCGCCCTGGCCGAGATCGGCGGTGAAGGTCACCACCTCGCAGCCATAGGTGGTCTGCAGCCATTTGAGGATCACCGAGGTGTCGAGACCGCCGGAATAGGCGAGCACCACCTTCTTCACATCGTTCGCCATGTCAGGTTCCGAAAAAGTCATGTTGCGCAGGAAAGAGGCCGAGCCCGAAAGGGCGCGCGGACTATAGGCATGGCGCGCGCCGGTGCAAGCTCTGCACGATGGCTAGGGGGCCGACGGCGGCGCCGGCTGTGCGGGCGCCGGCGAGGCGGGGGGCAGCGGCCGCGCCACCAGCTCGGCCCGAAGCGGCTTCCAGAAGCCGGCATTCCACCCCGCGACCAGCCAATAGGCCAGCCCGCCGGCGAACCCGGCCGCGATCACGTAGAGATCGCCGTCGAAGGGCACCGGCACCTGCGCATAAGGCGCGAAGACCGAGGCGGCGAGCCAGGCCGATACCGCGCCATTGGCCACATGGAACATCCAGGAACGCACGGCGAAGGCTTCGGCGAACAGGATGCCGATCAGCGCCACCGCCCACATCGCCAGCACCACCATCATCAGGAGGTAGCTCGCCGCCGCCAGCGCGTCATAGAGCGCGATCGCCTCGACATCGACATTGCCGGCGAGAAGGTCGCCGACCCGCCAATAGCCGAACAGGATCACCAGGAAGGAGGCGATGAAGCCGCACATCATGCCGAGCGGCACGAGGATGAAACGCAGCAGCAGGCGCAGCAGATTGTCCATCGTCCCCGCCTATTCCGCCGCCGCCGCCATGGCGCGCAGCGCCAGCCGCTCGCGGGCGGAGAGCTTTTCCGTCTCGCTCTTCAGCTGGCCGCAGGCGGCGAGAATGTCGCGGCCGCGCGGCGTCCGCACCGGGCTGGAATAGCCGGCGCGAAAGACGATGTCGGAGAACTGCTCGATCGTCTCCCATTCCGAGCACTCATACTTCGTGCCCGGCCACGGGTTGAACGGGATCAGGTTGATCTTGGCCGGAATGCCGGCGAGCAGCTTCACCAGCGCCTTGGCGTCGGCGGGGCTGTCGTTCACGCCCTTGAGCATGACGTACTCAAAAGTGATGCGCTTGGCGTTGGAGGCCGGCGGGTAGGTGCGGCAGGCTTCCAGCAGCTCTTTCAGCGGGTACTTCTTGTTGATCGGCACCAGCTCGTCGCGCAGTTCGTCGCGCACCGCGTGCAGCGAGATGGCGAGCATCGGCCCGACCTCGCGGCCGAGCTTCTCGATTTCCGGCACCACGCCCGAGGTCGAGACGGTGATGCGCCTTTTGCCGATGCCGAGGCCTTCGCCATCGGCCAGCACCTCGATGGATTTCGCCACCGAGTCATAGGCGTAAAGCGGCTCGCCCATGCCCATGAACACGATGTTGGTCACCAGCCGGTCGCCCTCGGTGGGCAGGCCGGGGCCGACGGCACGGTCGCGGCCGGGATAGTCGCCGAGCCGGTCGCGCGCCACCATCACCTGCAGCACGATCTCGGCGCTGGTGAGGTTGCGCACCAGCCGCTGGGTGCCGGTGTGGCAGAACGAGCAGTTGAGCGTGCAGCCCACCTGGGAGGAGACGCACAGCGTGCCGCGGTCGCTCTCGGGGATATAGACCATCTCGACATCGTGCGGCTTGTCGCCGGCAATGTCGGGCGGCAGGCGCAGCAGCCATTTACGGGTGCCGTCATTCGACACCTGCTCCACCACCACCTCGGGGCGGTCGAGCGTGAAGGCGGCACTGAGCTTCTCGCGCAGGCCTTTGCCGACATTGGTCATCTCGTCGAAGGACAGCGCCCCGCGCAGATAGATCCAGTGCCAGAGCTGGGCGACGCGCATGCGCTGCTCACGCTCGGAAACGCCGATCTCAGCCAGCGCCTGCGCCAGCCCGGCGCGGTCCAGCCCGGCAAGGGACGGCTTCGCAGGCGACGGCTTCGCTTCCACGCGGCCCGTCTCGGTGCCGGCGATCTCTACGGGAGCACGCGCCCCGGCGGCAGCGGCCGCAGTGGTATCGATCAGGTTCATGTGGCTATCGATGATGTCCGTTTGCGCGCCTCTTAGCACAGAGCGGCGGGCGAGGCGAATATGGGGCTGCTGCCACCGTCATCCCGGACGAAGGCATAGCCTTCGAGCCGGGATCGCGCGCAGAAAAGGGCACGGTGGGTTCGCGCGATCCCGGATAGGACCTGTCGGTCCTTCCGGGATGACGGCCTCGTTAAATCACTTCAGCGGCACCCAGATGTCGATGACGAGGTTGTCCTCCGGCGTGGTGCGCGGGTCGGAGCGGTATTCCTCGACATAGACGTCCTGCGCCTCGAGATCCTTCGCGTCGAGCAGGTTGGCGATCTGCTCATAGGTGGGGTCCATCGCATCATAGGGGCCGCGATGGGTGAAGCGCAGCGCCTTGCCGGCCGGCGAGGCGGAAAACACCATGCCGTTCTGCGGCTTTTCCGCCGTCGCCCCTTCGAACGGCACCGCCGCCTCGAAGTCGAAGCCCATATCGTCGGTCGAGGTGTAGATGATGAAGGAGGCGCCATTGGGCTTGAGCTTCAGCCGCGCCATCTCGGCGTCGATCTCCTTCAGCGTGGCGACGATGGTCTTGAAGGCGTCGTCCCAGGTCGCACGGGCCTTCTTCATCAGCACCGGCACCGGCTGCATCACCGCCGGGTCGCCAAAGCCATCGGGCCGGGTCAGGGGATCGGGCGCGGGGGCGACGTTCTGCGTCTCCACCGAGCGCGGGTCGACCATCGGCGGCGCGATCATGTCGTCCTCGTCGAGCGGCGCCGCGTCCGGCGCGGGAGCGGCGGGGGCGGCGGGAGAAGCGTCGGTCGGCGCCTGCGCCCGCAGCGGTGCCGGCAGCGCCAGAACCGCGACGAGCGCGAGCACCGCCAGGCGCGTGAGCAGGTGCAGGAGCCCGCGCGGAAGGGCGCGGAAAGGCGAAATCACCATCATCGTCGGTTCACCGGAAAGGGCGCGGGCCAAGAGGTCTAGCATTCCCGCCCGCCGCCTGCGACGCCGCGCGGAACACGCTGAGGTGTTTGCCCGCACCTGTCGCTCGCCTGCGACACGTTTGCCGGCATGCCAGCGCCACGCCGTCCATCCGGCGCGGTCGATAGGTCTGGCCAATCCTCCGCGCTTCGCCATATAAGAGCCGCACCCTCTTCCCTCACATTCGGTGGCCCTGCCGCCGCACGCTGTGAAACCGGGTCCATGGCCGCGCTGGAAAACCGCCCTTTCGTGAAGATGAACGGTCTCGGCAACGAGATCGTCGTGCTGGATCTGCGCGACGCGCCGCTGATGGTGCCGCCGGAAGAGGCGCGCGCCCTCGCCCGCGACGGCGTGCTGCCCTTCGACCAGATCATGGCGCTCTACCCGCCGCAGAGCGAAGGCACCCACGCCTTTGTCCGCATCATCAATGCCGATGGCTCGGAATCGGGCGCCTGCGGCAATGGCACGCGCTGCATCGCGCTTTATGAGGCCGGCCGGACCGGCGCCGACCATCTGGTGTTCGAGAGCGTCGCCGGCCCGCTCGATTGCACTCTCGCGCCCGAGGGCATCACGGTCGACATGGGCGTACCGCGCTTCGGCTGGCACGACATTCCCCTCGCCGGCCCGGTCGCCGACACCCGCGCCATCGAATTGCAGGCCGGCCCGGCGGAAGCGCCGGTGCTGCGCGCGCCCGCGGTGGTGAATGTCGGCAATCCGCACGCCATCTTCTGGGTCGATGATGTGAACGCCGTCGATCTTGCCCAGTTCGGGCCGGAGCTGGAACACCACCCGATCTTCCCCGAGCGGGCCAATATATCGGTGGTGCAGATCGTCTCGCCCGAGCACATCATCCTCAGGGTGTGGGAGCGCGGCGTCGGCCTCACCCGCGCCTGCGGCACCGGCGCCTGCGCCGCTGCCGTCTGTGCCGCGCGCCTCGGCCTCACCGGGCGGCGCGTCACCGTCACCCTGCCGGGCGGCGATCTCGTGATCGACTGGCGCGAGAGCGACGACCACATGCTGATGACCGGCCCGGCCGAAATCGAGTTCGACGGCCGGCTCACCGCCGCCATGCTCGGCGATGCCGAGCCCACCGCCGCCCGACCCGGCGCCGGCGCCGAGTGACCATGGCGCTCGCCTCCCCTGCCCGCGCCGCGCCGGTTGAAGTCGTCACCTTCGGCTGCCGGCTGAACGCGCTCGATTCCGCCACCGCCAAGGCGATGGCCGGCGCGGCCGGGCTGGAGAACGCTGTTATCGTCAACACCTGCGCCGTCACCGCCGAGGCGGTGAAGCAGGCCCGCCAGACCATCCGCCGGCTCAAGCGCGAAGCCCCCTCGCGCCGCATCCTTGTCACCGGCTGCGCCGCGCAGACCGAGCCCGAACGCTTCGCCGCGATGGAAGAGGTCGACCGCGTGCTCGGCAATGCCGAGAAGACGGCGCCCGAGAGCTGGAAGGCGACCCGCGCCGCGCTCGATTTCGGCCTCGGGGACATGGCAAAGGTCGTGGTCGGCGACATCATGGCCGTGCGCGAGACCGCGCCGCATTTGCTCGACGGCCCGGCCGACACGATCGAGGGGCACACCCGCGCCTTCGTGCAGGTGCAGGAGGGTTGCGACCACCGCTGCACCTTCTGCATCATTCCCTATGGGCGGGGCAATTCCCGCTCGGTGCCGATGGGCGCCGTGGTGACGCGGGTGCGCGAGCTGGTAGTCGAGGGCGCCCGCGAAATCGTGCTGACCGGCGTCGACCTCACCTCCTATGGCGCGGATCTTCCCGGCGCGCCGAGGCTCGGCACGCTGGTGCGCGCTTTGCTGCGCCATGTGCCTGATCTGCCCCGGCTGCGGCTGTCCTCCATCGACTCGGTGGAGGTGGACGACGAGCTGATGCGGGCTCTGGCGGAAGAAGAGCGGCTGATGCCCCATCTCCACCTCTCGCTGCAGGCCGGCGACGATCTCATCCTCAAGCGCATGAAGCGCCGCCATGCGCGCGCCGACGCCATCGCCCTCTGCGCCGCGCTGCGGCGGGCGCGGCCGGACATGGTGTTCGGCGCCGACCTGATCGCCGGGTTCCCGACCGAGACCGAGACGGCGTTCCGCGCCTCGCTCGACCTTGTCGATGCCTGCGGGCTCACGCATCTGCATGTCTTCCCCTTCTCCCCGCGCCCCGGCACGCCGGCCGCCCGCATGCCGCAGGTTCCGCCCGCGCTTGCCCGGGAGCGGGCGCGGCGACTGCGCGAGAAGGGCGCCCACGCGCTGCTGCGTCATCTCGCCGGCGAGATCGGCGGGCGGCGCGAGGTTCTGGCCGAGCGCGGCGGGCTGGCCCGCACCAAGAGTTTCACCCCGGTGCGCCTTGCCACACCGCTGGCGCCCGGCACGCTCACCCATATCCGCATCGCCGGCCATGACGGCGTTCGGCTGATCGCGGCATGAACGACATGAACGACGACACCACCACCCGCCCCGGCTTCTGGAAGCGCCTGACGCAGGGCCTCACCCGCACCGCCACCGGCCTGTCGACCGGCATCACCGACCTGTTCACCAAGCGCAAGCTCGATGCCGACACGCTGGAAGATCTGGAAGACGTGCTGATCCGCGCCGATCTCGGCGTTGACACCGCGGCCCGCATCGCCGCCGCCGTGGGCAAGGGGCGCTACGACAAGACCATCGAGCCGGACGAGGTGCGCGCCCTCGTCGCTGCCGAAATCGAGGCGGTGCTGAATCCCGTTGCCGTACCTCTGGTGTTCGCCGCGGACAGCAAGCCGTTCATCCTGCTGATGGTCGGCGTCAACGGCTCGGGCAAGACCACCACCATCGGCAAGCTCGCCTCCACCCTGAAGGCGCAGGGCAAGAAGGTCGTGCTCGCCGCCGGCGACACGTTTCGCGCCGCCGCGATCGAGCAGCTGAAGGTGTGGGCCGACAGGACCGGTGCCACCGTCGTCTCCCGTGCGCCCGGCGCCGACGCCGCCGGCGTCGCTTTTGACGGGCTGCAGCAGGCCCGGGCCGACGGCGCCGACGTGCTCATCATTGACACCGCCGGCCGGCTGCAGAACCGCGTCGAGCTGATGGCGGAACTGGAGAAGATCGTCCGCGTCATCAAGAAGCAGGACCCCACCGCCC
Organism: Ancylobacter vacuolatus; assembly: GCF_030813595.1. Taxonomy (GTDB): domain Bacteria; phylum Pseudomonadota; class Alphaproteobacteria; order Rhizobiales; family Xanthobacteraceae; genus Ancylobacter; species Ancylobacter vacuolatus. The sequence goes on from NZ_JAUSUH010000002.1 coordinate 42,146, forward strand.
CGCACGCCGTGGTGCTGACGCTGGACGCCACGGTGGGCCAGAACGCGCTCCAGCAGGTGGAAGCGTTCAAGCGGGTGGCGGGCGTCACCGGCCTCGTCATGACCAAGCTGGACGGCACCGCGCGTGGCGGCATCCTGGTCGCCCTCGCCGCCAAGCACGGCCTTCCCATTCATCTCGTCGGCGTCGGCGAGGGCATTGACGACCTGCAACCCTTTGCGGCGCGCGATTTCGCCCGCGCCATCGTCGGACTGGAGCACTGACCATGAGCGATTCACCGTCCGATGCGCCGTCCGCCAAGCGCCTGCGCACCATGCACCCGCTGCTCAAATTCGCGCTGGAGCTGGGCCCGCTGGTCGTGTTCTTCGTCGCCAATGGGCGCGGCGGCATCTATCTCGCCACCGGTGCCTTCATGGTCGCCACCTTCGCCGCGCTGGCTGTCATGTGGATCATCGCCCGCAAGATCGCGGTGATGCCTCTGGTCTCGGCCGGCGTGGTGCTGGTGTTCGGCACGCTCACTTTGGTGCTGCAGGACGACCATTTCATCAAGATGAAGCCGACCCTGGTCAATGCGCTGTTCGGCGGCGCCCTGCTTGCCGGCCTGTGGCTGCGCAAGCCGCTGCTGCCCTATGTGCTGGGCGACGTGTTCGTGCTGACCGACCAGGGCTGGCGTGAGCTCACCATTCGCTGGGGCGTGTTCTTCCTGGTCATGGCGGTGCTGAACGAGATCGTCTGGCGCAACGTCTCGACCGACACCTGGGTGGCGTTCAAGACCTTCGGCTATCTCCCGCTGACGCTGGTCTTCGCCATGGCGCAGGTGCCGCTGATGACCCGCCATGCCCCGCCCGAAAGCAAGGGCGAAAGCTGAGGGAGGGCGGCGCGCGCTCCGCCCGCCGCCCGCCGCCTCTCAGGGGCAGGGATTGCCGCGAAGCTGGTGCACGGCGTCGATGCGCGCCAGCACCTCCGGCGACAGCGTCAGGTCAGCCGCGCCGATATCGGCGGCGAGCTGTTCCATCGTCGTCGCGCCGATGATGACCGAGGTCACGAATTCCGGCGTCAGGCAGAAGGCGATGGCCATCTGCGACGGATCGAGCCCGGCATCGCGAGCGATGGCGAGGTAATCCTCGATCGCCTCCTCCGCCCCCGGCACCTGGTAGCGGAAGGCCCGCTGGAACAGGGCAGTGCGCGAGCCCTCAGGCAGCGCGCCCTTCTGGTACTTGCCGGTGAGATAGCCCTGGCCGAGCGGCGAATAGGCCAGCAGCCCCACCTCCTCGCGCAGGCTCACCTCGGCCAGCGCCGTCTCATAGGTGCGGTTCAGCAGATTATAGGCGTTCTGCACCGAGGCGACGCGCGGCCCGCCCGTGCGTTCCGCCTCGCTGAGAAATTTCATCGTGCCCCAGGCGCTCTCATTGGAGAGGCCGACATGGCGGATCTTGCCTTCCTTCACCAGCTCGCCAAAGGCGTCCAGCGTCTCGGCGATCGGGGTTTCCTCGCCGGCCGCGCTTTTCCAGCGGGTCGGGTTGGCCCCGAACAGATCGACCGGACGGCCCGGCCAGTGGAGCTGGTAGAGGTCGATATAGTCGGTCTGGAGACGGGTAAGGCTCTTCTCCACCGCCTCGCGGATCTGCCCGCGTGTCGGGCGCGCGGGCGCGCCGTCGTCGCGAAACCAGGTCATCTGCGACAGCCCGCACACCTTGGTGGCGAGGATCACCTTGTCGCGGTTGCCGCGCGCCTTGAACCAGCTGCCGATGATGCGTTCGGTGGAACCCTGGGTCTCGGGCTTGGGCGGAATGGAATAGAGTTCGGCGGTGTCGAAGAAATTGATGCCGTGGTCGAGCGCATGGTCCATCTGCGCGTGGCCTTCGGCCTCGGTGTTCTGCTCGCCATAGGTCATGGTGCCGAGACAGATCGAGGAGACCTCGAGGCCGGTGCGGCCGAGCGGGCGATATTGCATAGGGCTGGCTTTTCGGAAAAAGGGGGGAGGAAGGTGCGGGCAAGATAGGTAGCCGCGCTCCGCCCGGCAAGCGGCCTCCATGGGAAAGCCCCCACCGCGCCACCCTCAGGGCGGGGCCTCTCCTGGCGGCCGGCCCGGTCGCAAAACAGTCGCGATTTCCTCGAAGGCCGCCGTCATCGCCGGCTCCACCAGCGCCGCGCCATGGTTGGAGAGGTGGTCGCCGTCGAGATAATAGGTGCCGTCGCGGTCGCCCCAGAGATAGCGCCCGTCGCGCGCGAAAAGCTCGTCGAACGACAACACCCAGACCTTCTCGCCGCGTAGCTTGTCCAGCTCCGCCTCGGCGAACCCCTGGAGCTTGCCGCTCTCCTCGATGGTGACGGAGGTTTCCCGCACCGCCTGCTCGAACTGCGCCTCGCCCTGCCCTTGCTCCAGCTCGAGCAGGATCGCCTGCTCGATCACCTTGCGCGGCAGCACCCTGTGCTCGGGCACCTGGTCGATCAGCACCACGGCGACGCCGAGATCGCGATACTCCTTCACCGTCGCCGCGAGATGGCTGGAGAAAGTGTCGCGCGAGGTGGCGAGGGAGGGGAAAAACGGGTCGCCCTCCGGGCCCAGCGCGAAGGAGCGGCGCCCCTCGCGGCCGGCATAGACCGACCACCGGGCGGCCAGCACCACCACGTCGAACTGCCCCTCGCGGACCGCCTGCACCTGGTCGCGTGTCGCCTGCTCGCACACCCCGATATCGAAGATCGCCCGGTGCAGCGAGGTGCGGTTGATTGGCGGGCAGCTGGCGAGCGCCATCTGGTACACCGCATTGTCGCGCCCGACGCCGGCAAAGGCCCGCAGGACCGAGCCGGCATGGCTGTCGCCGATGATCAGAATGCGCAGCTTCGGGTTCGCCGGGGTGAAGACCGCGCACAAAGGCGGCCGGTTCGCTCCCGCCGATACCGGCGTGCAATCGACGCGGAGCCCTGCCCCGCGCGTGGACGCGAGGAGCCTTTCGGCGTAGCTGCCGGGCGCGATGCCGGCGAGCCGGCTCGGAATGCCGCCGGAGAGGCTGGCATAGAGGCCGACGGCAACGAACCCGGCACCGACCACGCCGCTCGCCGTGAACACGGCGCGGCGCGAGGGCAGCAGCGGAATCGGCCGCCGGCGAAAGGGCTGCTCGACAAAGCGCCAGCTGAGATAGGCCAGCAGCATCGACAACAGCGCCAGCCCCATCATCAGCTCCGGGGCGGGTTCCACCAGCGAGCGGATGCGGGCAAAGGCGAATAGCGGCTGGTGCCAGAGATAGGCGCTGTAGCTGATGAGCCCGATGCCCACCAGCGCCCGCGCCGAGAGCAGGCGGGCCACCCATGTGCCCTTATGGGCGAACAGCACCACCAGCGCCGCCCCGCCCACCGGCACCAGCGCATAGAGGCTCGGAAAGGGCGTGTTCTCGTCGAAGGCGAAGATCGCGAACAGGATCATCCCCAGCCCCAGCGCGCTCAGCGCATTGCTGGCGTGCGGCAGATTTTTGGCGCCTGGCGGGCGGCTGGTGGCGAGAAAGCCGCAGATCGAGCCGGCGAGAAGCTCCCAGATGCGGAACTGCGGCAGGTAGAAATTCGCCCGCGCCGCGTAGCGCCAGCCCCATTCGGTGGCGAGAAGGCCGAGCACCGCGGACGCCACCACAAGCCAGAACAGCGTGCGCCGGCCAAAGCGCCAGAGCAGCGCCAGGCTCAGCGGCGCGAACAGGTAATATTGTTCCTCCACCGCCAGGCTCCAGGTGTGCAGCAGCGGCTTCAGTTCGGCAGCGGCGGCGAAATAGCTGCCTTCCTCGCTCCAGAACAGGAAATTGGAGACGAAGAACACCACCGCCATCAGGCTGGCGCCGAACTCGCGCAGCTGGTCGGGGATCATCCACATCCAGGCGAAGGGCAGACACGCCAGCATCACCACGCTGAGCGCCGGCAGGATGCGCCGCGCCCGTCGCTCATAGAAGCGCGCGATCGAGAAGGTGCCACCCTCGATCTCGGACAGCAGGATGATGGTGATCAGGTACCCGCTGATGACGAAAAAAACGTCGACCCCGACATACCCGCCGGAAAACGCCCCGAAACCGGCATGAAACAGGATCACAGGAACGACGGCGACGGCCCGAAGGCCGTCGATCTCGCTTCGGTATTTCATGTGCCCCCGCACAGGCAGACAATGCACGACATGGATGGCCCCGGGGGCGAGCGATAGCGTAGCCGCCCCCATGCGTCGAGGACCGCCCGGCAACACGTCGTCACAATTTTGCCATCACCCTCCCGCGCGGCGGGGCAGGATCAGCCGGGATTGGCCCCGCCGGCGGCCCCTGTGCCGCCCGCCGCCGGCGCTCCCGCCTTCAGCGTGCCGATGAACGCCTCCACCGCCGGAAGCATGCGCTCGACGATGATGTCGACCCCGGCGGCGGTGGGATGGACGCCGTCGGGCAGGTTCACCGCCGTGTTGCCCGCTACGCCATCGAGGAAGAACGGATAGAGCGGCACGTCATATTTCTGCGCCAGCCGCTCATAGAGGCCATCGAAGCGCTTCTGATAGGCGGCGCCAAGATTGGGCGGCGCCCGCATGCCGGCCATCAGCACCGGAATGCCGCGCGCCTTCAGCCGTGCCAGAATGGCATCGAGCGAGCGCTCGGGAATGGCGGGATCGAGCCCGCGCAGCGCGTCATTGGCGCCCAGCTCCAGGATCACCCCATCGGTGCCCTCGGGGATCGACCAGTCGAGCCGCGCGAGGCCGGCGCTGGTGGTGTCACCGGAAACGCCGGCATTCTCGATCACAACCTCGTGTCCCTTGGCCCTGAGTGCCGCCTGCAGCCGTACCGGGAAGGCCTGGCTGGCGGGCAGGCCGTAGCCGGCGGTGAGGCTGTCGCCAAACGCCACGAGGCGCAGCGGTTCGGCCAGAACAGGGCTGGCAATGCCCGCCGCGCCAAGCAGGACAAGGCCGCAGAGCGCAAAGAGCCGATGGAGCAATCGTGACAAGGGCCTACCCTTTCGGAAACGGTGCAGCGCAACATATGGTGCGGGAGATATCGGCCTCCAGAGGACGAGGCCTTCGCCGGCCCAAACAGACGCGAAAAGAGCCCCATGCCTTTTGACAAGACGACCGCCACCGCCATCCGCCTCGACGGGGTGGATCTCTCCCTCGGCAGCGGCGCGGCGCGCGTCCACATCCTCAAGGGCGTCTCGCTCGCGATAAAGCAGGGCGAGGCCGTTGGCCTGGTCGGCCCCTCCGGCTCGGGCAAGTCGAGCCTGCTGATGGTGCTCGCCGGGCTGGAGCGCGCCGATGCCGGCCGGGTCGAGGTGGCGGGGCAACAGCTCACCGGCCTCGACGAGGATTCCCTCGCCCGCTTTCGCGGCCGCCATGTCGGCATCGTGTTCCAGGCCTTCCACCTCATCCCCACCATGACGGCGGTGGAGAATGTCGCCGTGCCGCTGGAGCTTGCCGGCCGGGCCGACGCCTTTGCGCGCGCCGCCGCCGAACTCACCGCCGTCGGCCTCGGCCACCGGCTGGACCATTACCCCTCGCAGCTTTCCGGCGGCGAGCAGCAGCGCGTGGCGGTGGCCCGCGCTTTGGCGCCGGAGCCGCGCATCCTCGTCGCCGACGAGCCGACCGGCAATCTCGACGAGGCCACCGGCCGGCAGATCATGGACCTGCTGTTCGAGGCACAGGCGCGGCGCGGCGCCACGCTGGTCATCGTCACCCATGACGCGACGCTGGCCCGCCGCTGCGACCGCACGGTGCGGCTGCGCTCCGGCGCGGTCGAGGCGGAAGAGGCGTTGGCCGGCGCCGGCGCAGAGTCGCGCGCATGAGCACGGATCAGGTCTCCACCTCGGCGGCGGCTGCCGGCCGGGCCGCCCCGCTGCGCGCGCCCAGCCGCCGCACCCTGCCGCTGCGCTTCGCCCTGCGCGAACTGCGCGGCGGCCTGCGGGGCTTTGCGGTCTTCCTCGCCTGCCTCGCCCTCGGCGTCGCCGCCATCGCCGGCGTCGGCGCCTTCTCGCGCGCCCTGACCGATGGGCTGGCGCGCGAGGGCACCACCCTGCTCGGCGGCGATGCCGCCTTCACCCTGGTGCAGCGCGAGGCCAGCCCGGAGGAATACCGGCTCATTGAGGCGGGCGGGCGGGTCTCCACCATCGCCACGCTGCGGGCGATGGCCCGGGCCGGCAGCGGCGAGGCGCTCGACGCCACGCTGGCGGAAGTGAAAGCGGTGGACGGCGTCTACCCGATGGTCGGCACGCTCGACATTGTGCCGCCCCAGCCGCTTGCCGGCGCGCTCGCGCGCGACGGCGACGCCTATGGCGCGCTGGTCGATCCCTCCCTTGCCGACCGTCTGCAGCTGAAAACCGGCGATCGCTTCCAGCTCGGCGCCGCGACCCTCATCCTCAAGGGCACCCTTGAGCGCGAGCCGGACCTGCTCTCCACCGGCCTCGGCTTCGGCCCGCGCCTGATGGTGTCGGTCGAGGCGCTGCGGGCAACCGACCTGCTGCAGCCCGGCAGCCTGGTGCGCTGGCACTACCGGGTGAAAATGGACCGCCCGGCGGAACTCACCGCCTTCGTCGAAAGGGTGCAGAAAGGCGCGCCGGAGGCGGGCTTCGAGGCCCGCACTCGCGATGCCGCCGCCCCTCGGCTGGAAAACAATGTTCGCCGCTTCACCGAATATCTAACTCTCGTCGGCCTCACGGCACTCCTCGTTGGCGGCGTCGGCGTCGCCAATGCCGTGAAGAGCCATCTCGACGCCAAGCGCGGCGTCATCGCCACCTTCAAGAGCCTCGGCGCGCCGGGGGTGACGGTGTTCGGCATCTATCTCGCCGAGGTCGGGCTGATCGCGCTGATCGGCATCGCCATCGGCATCACGGTGGGTTCCGCCCTGCCCTTCCTCGCCGATGCCGCCTTCGGCCATCTGCTTCCCGTCGCCATCGAACCCAGCCTGCAACCCGGCGCGATCCTGCTGGCGCTGGCCTATGGCGCGCTGATCGCGCTGGCCTTCGCGCTCTGGCCGCTCGGCCTTGCCCATGACGTGCCGGTGTCGGCGCTGTTCCGCGAGCATGTGGAAGGCGCACGGCACCGCCCGCGCCTCGTCTATATCGCCCTCACCACACTGGCGGTGGCCGCCTTGGCGGGCCTCGCGGTCTATGCCTCCGAGCAGCGGCATATCGCGATGATCTATCTCGCGGCGGCGGCGAGCGTATTGGTAACGCTGCGCCTGGTCGCGGCCGGCATCATGGCGGCCGCCCGCCGGCTGCCGCGCCCGCGCTCCACCGCACTGCGCCTCGCTCTGGCCAATATCCACCGGCCGGCGGCGCTCACCCCCACCATCGTGCTGTCGCTCGGCCTCGGCCTGACGCTGCTGGTGACGCTGGCGCTGATCGACCGCAGCCTGACGCGCGAACTCACCTCGCGCCTGCCGACCGAGGCGCCGAGCTTCTTCTTCCTCGACATCCAGAACAGCGAGACCGAGGCCTTCACGCGCTTCCTGCGCGAGAAGGCGCCGAAGGGCGAGGTCGAGGTGGTGCCGATGCTGCGCGGGCGCATCCTCACCTTGGGCGGGCGCGCGGCGGAGAGCCTCGATCCGCCGGCGGAATTCGCCTGGGTTCTCTCCTCCGATCGCGGCATCACCTACGCGCAGGACCTGCCCGAGGGCTCGGTGCTGGCGGGCGGCGAATGGTGGCCGGCCGATTATGCCGGGCCGCCGCTCGTCTCCTTCGAGCGCGAGATCGCCGACGCCTTCGGCCTCAAGATCGGCGACGAGGTGACGGTGAACGTGCTCGGCCGCTCCATCACCGCCACCATCGCCAATCTGCGCGATGTGGAGTGGGAGCGGCTGGCCATCAACTTTGTCATGGTCTATTCGCCCAACACCTTCGCCGGCGCGCCGCACACCTCGCTGGCGACGCTGACCCTGCCGGAAGGCGGCGATGTCGCCACCGAGCGCAGCCTCGGCCGCGCCGTGGCGGCGGACTTCCCCGCCGTAACCGCCGTGCGGGTGAAGGAAGCGCTGACCCAGATCGGCGAGATCGTCGGCAATCTGCTCATCGCTATTCGCGGCGCCAGCCTCGTCACCCTGCTCTCCAGCGTGCTGGTGCTCGCCGGGGCGCTGGCGGCCGGGCAGCACCACCGGGTCTATGACGCGGTGATCCTGAAGACGCTCGGCGCCACGCGGGCGCGGCTGGTGGCCGCCTACGCGCTGGAATATGCCGCGCTTGGCCTCGTCACGGCGGTAGTCGCGGTCGGCGCCGGCACGGCGGCGGCCTATGTGGTGGTGGTCTATGTGATGAAGATCGGCTTCGCCTGGTCCACCGGCGCGGCGCTCGGCGCGGCGGCGGTGGCGCTGGTGCTCACCGTCGGCTTCGGCCTCATCGGCACCTGGCGGGCATTGGGGCAGAAACCGGCGCGCATCCTGCGCAATCTGTGAGTGCGTATCGGCAGAACCCACTGCCCTAGCGTCATTCCTGTCGCAAACTTCACTTGCGGCAGGCCCGTGCCGCCCTCATATTCAGCGCAATGATCCACGTCCCCCGGCAGAGTGCCGGTGGCGGCGTGGATGACGGGATTTCGCGAGAGGATTCGACCATGTCCGACTTTAACCGCAACGTCTCCGTGCCGCGCTTCGGGGCGACCGCGGCCCGGACGCAGGCCGACATCGACCAGGGCCTGCGCGCCTACATGCTGCGCGTCTACAACTACATGACGCTCGGCCTTGCCATCACAGGCGCGGCGGCGCTGGGCATTTACATGCTCGCCGTCTCCGACGTGGCGACGCCCTACCAGTTCGCCGGCATCTACCTCACCGAGTTCGGCGCGACGCTGTTCGGCAGCCCGCTGCGTTATGTCGTGATGTTCGCGCCGCTGGCCGCCGTGCTGTTCCTCAGCTTCCGGGTCGACCGGCTGAGCGTCGGCGTGGCGCAGACCATCTTTTGGGTCTATGCCGCGCTCGTGGGCGTGTCGCTGGCCAGCATCTTCCTGGTCTACACGCATGAGAGCATCGTCCGGGTGTTCTTCATCACCGCGGCGGCGTTCGGTGGCCTCAGCCTCTATGGCTATACCACCTCGCGCAGCCTGTCGGGCCTCGGCTCGTTCCTGATCATGGGCCTGATCGGCATCCTGGTCGCCATGGTGGTGAACATCTTCCTCGGCTCCACCATGCTGCAGTTCATCATCTCGGTGGCGGGCGTGCTGGTGTTCGCGGGCCTCACCGCCTACGACACCCAGCGCATCAAGGAGATGTACTTCGCCGGCGACGACGACGTGGTGGCCGGGCGCAAGGCGATCATGGGCGCGCTGACGCTCTATCTCGACTTCATCAACATGTTCCTGATGCTGCTGCAGCTGTTCGGCAACCGGAACAACTGAGCCGCCGCACCGCTCCGCTGATACGAAAGCCCCGGCCCCGCGCCGGGGCTTTTTCGTTTGCGCGCCCTCCCGGCCGGCGACCGTACTTCCCATGCGGAATGGGCTAGACTGTCGGCCTGCCCCGGCAGAACGAGGAGGACGCCATGAGCTATATCGACGGATTCGTCATCGCCGTGCCGACCGCCAACAAGGAGGCCTACCGCGTCCTGGCCGAGAAGGCTGCGCCGATCTTCTTCGACCATGGCGCGCTGCGGCTGGTGGAGAACTGGGGCGACGACGTGCCGGACGGCAAGGTCACGGATTTCCGCCGGGCGGTACAGGCGACGCCCGAGGAGACGGTGGTGTTCTCCTGGATCGAATGGCCCTCGCGCGAGGCGCGCGATGCCGGCATGAAGACCTTCATGGAAGACCCGCGGCTGAACGAGATGACCGACATGCCCTTCGACGGGCAGCGCATGATCTTCGGCGGCTTCGCCCCGCTGCTGGACCAGAAAAAGGGCTGAGCCACCCTCTGCCCGCCGCCTCACAACCGATGTGACCGTCCCGGCGATTGTCGCCATGCCGGCCGGGCGCTACATAGCCTTGGCCGGCGCCGGCCAGGAGGGCTGCGCCCCGGGAGCCTGATCCGGTCAGGTCGTCCGCCTGATCGGAGAATCAGTCTCCCCCTGATGGAGAGGCGGAAACCCATGAACTGGGCGGATTTCAAGCGCGACGCGAATCTCATTGGCGGCGAATGGGTGGGCGCCGATGGCGGCGGCACGATCGACGTCACCAACCCGGCCACCGGCGAGGTGATCGGCACCGTGCCGAATGCCGGCACCGACGAGACCCGCCGCGCCATCGCCGCCGCGCAGAAGGCGTTCGAGACCTTCTCGCGCACCACGGCGGATGAGCGCGCCAAGCTGCTGCGGCGCCTCCACGCCGCCATCATGGACAATCAGCGGGCGCTGGCCGAACTGCTCACCATCGAGCAGGGCAAGCCGCTGGCGGAATCCATGGGCGAGGTCGGCGCCAGTGCCGCCTATGTGCTGTGGTTCTCGGAAGAAGCCCGGCGCGTCTATGGCGACGTCATCCCCTCGCCCTGGGGCGAGCGGCGCATTCTCGTCACCAAGCAGGCGGTAGGCGTGGTGGCGGCGATCACGCCGTGGAACTTCCCCTCCTCCATGGCGGCGCGCAAGATCGGCCCGGCGCTCGCCACTGGCTGCACCTCGGTGATGAAGCCGGCGACCCAGACCCCCTATTCCGGCCTCGCCTGGGGTGTGCTGTGCGAACAGGCGGGCTATCCCAAGGGTGTGGTCAACATCCTCACCGGCTCGGCCTCGGCCATTGGTGGCGAGATGACCTCCAACCCCACCGTGCGCAAGATCACCTTCACCGGCTCCACCCCGATCGGCAAGATGCTGATCAAGCAGGCCGCCGACACGGTGAAGCGCGTCTCGATGGAACTGGGCGGCAATGCGCCCTTCCTCATTTTCGACGACGCCGATCTCGACAAGGCGGTGGAGGGCGCCATCGCCTCGAAATACCGCAATTCCGGCCAGACCTGCGTCTGCGCTAACCGCTTCTATGCCCAGGCCGGCATCTATGACGCCTTCGTCGAGAAGTTCGCCGCCGCCTCGGCCAAGCTCAAGGTCGGGCCGGGCCTTGAGGAAGGCGTGGTGCAGGGCCCGCTGATCGACGACAAGGCGGTGGCCAAGACCGCGAGCTTCGTTGCCGACGCGCTGGCCAAGGGCGGTCGGCTCGTCACCGGCGGCAAGCGCCATGATCTGGGCGGCCAGTTCTTCGAGCCGACCGTCATCGCCGACGCCACGAGCGAGATGAACTTCGCCCGCGAGGAAATCTTCGGCCCGGTCGCCCCGGTATTCCGCTTCGAGACCGAGGAAGAGGCGGTGCGCCTCGCCAACGACACCGAATTCGGCCTCGCCTGCTATTTCTACACCCGCGACCTCTCGCGTGCCTTCCGCGTCTCGGAAAACCTGCGCTACGGCCAGGTTGGCATCAATGCCGGCGTCATCACCACGGAAGTGGCGCCATTCGGCGGGGTAAAGGAATCCGGCATCGGCCGCGAGGGCTCGAAATACGGCATCGAGGAATATGTCGACGTGAAATATGTCTGCGTCGGCCTGTAAGCCGGCAAAGTAGCGCTGCAGCAAAAAGGCCGGTCTCGCGACCGGCCTTTTCATATGCCGAAAGGGCGCGCCCCTCAGGCCTTGAAGTCCTCCAGCCGGAAGGGGAGCGAGCGCAGCCGCTGGCCGGTGGCATCAAAAATGGCATTGGAGAGCGCCGGCGCCACCCCGGGAACGCCCGGTTCGCCGATGCCGGTCGGCGCATTGGCGGAGGGCAGGATATGCACCTCCACCTTGGGCATTTCCGACATGCGCAGCGGCACATAGGTGTCGAAATTGGCCTGCTCGACCACGCCGTCCTCGAGCGTGATCTCGTCATGCAACGCCGCGCCGAGGCCGAAGCCGACGCCACCCTCGATCTGCGCCGCGATCACGTCCGGGTTGATGGCGATGCCGCAATCGACCGCACAGACCACACGCTCGACCTTGATCTTGCCGTCGACCACGGAAATGTCGATGACGCTGCCGACCACGGTGTTGAAACTCTCATGCAGCGCCACGCCACGCCCCTTGCCGGGCCCGGCCTTCGCGCCCCAACTGGCCTTCTCCGCCAGCAGCTTCAGCACGGCGGCATGGCGTGGCTTGTCCTTCAGCAGCTCCAGCCGGAACTCGACGGGATCACGCCCCGCCGCCCGGGCGAGTTCGTCGATCATCACCTCCACCACATGGGCGGTGTGGGTGTGGCCAACCGAGCGCCACCACAGGGTAGGCACCGCGACTTTCGGCGAGTGCAGGTCCACCGCGAAATTGCCGATGTCGTAATTGGTGTCGGAGGCGCCTTCCACCGAGGTGCCGTCCACCCCCTCCTTGATCGCGAACGCCTCGAAAGGCGTGCCAGCCATGAAGGACTGGCCGACGATCTGCTGCTCCCAGCCGGCGATCTTGCCGTCCGCCGTCAGCCCCGCACGCACCTTGTGATAGAACATCGGGCGGTAATAGCCGCCCTTGATGTCGTCCTCGCGGGTCCACACCAGATGCACCGGCGCCCGGCCGTCGATCGCCTTGAGGATGGTGGCGGCCTCGGCGACATAGTCGGCCGCCGTGTTGGCGCGCCGGCCGAAGGAGCCGCCGGCATAGAGCGACTCGATCTTTACCTGCTCCGGCCTCAACCCGAGAATGCCGGCGGTGATTGCCTGCTCGATGGTCTGGAACTGCGAGCCGGTCCAGATGGTGGCGCCGTCCGCCGTCTTCTCGATCACGCAGTTCAGCGGCTCCATCGGCGCGTGTGCGAGATAGGGGAAGCTGAACTCGGCCTCGATGGTCTTGGCGGCGCCCGCTAACCCCTTGGCAGCGTCGCCCCGGCGCGCCGCGGGCAGGCCCGGCGAGGCCGCCAGCTTGCGATATTCGTCGAACAGTTCGGCGGTGCCGCGTTTTTCGGCCTTGGCCTCGTCCCATTCGAGGCCGGCGAGCGCCTCGCGGCCCTGGATCGCCGCCCAGGTGTTGGTGGCGAGCACCGCGATGCCGGAGGGCACCGCCACCACCTCGACCACACCAGGCACCTTCTTCGCCGCCGCCGCGTCGAAGCTATTCACCGTGGCGCCGAAACGGTCGGGCCGGCGGATGACGGCGGTCAGCATGCCCGGCCGGCGCATGTCGAGCGCATAGGTCGCGGTGCCGTCGGTCTTCACCGTGGAATCGAGCCGCGGAAGCTTGGTGCCGATCAGCGTGAAGTCCTTCGGCTCCTTCAGCTCCACCTCGGCCGGCACCGGCAGCTTGGCGGCGGCTTCCGCGAACGCGCCGAAGGTGCCGGAATGGCTGCCGCTGGTCAGCACGCCTTTGGAAACCGTGATGCTGTCGGGCGCCACGCCCCACTGCTTGGCGGCGGCCTCGACGAGCATGGCCCGCGCGGCGGCGCCCGCCCGGCGCAGCTGGTCCCAGCTATTGGCGACTGAGGTGGAGCCGCCCGTGCCCTGCACCGGACCGAAGGCGAGATTGTTGTAGAGCTTGGCATCGGCCGGCGCGAAGGCGGTCCGCATCTGGCTCCAGTCGGCGTCGAGCTCTTCCGCCACAATGGTCGGCAGGCCGGTTGTGACGCCCTGGCCCATGTCGACATGCTTGATCAGCACCGTCACCGTGTTGTCGGGGGCGATACGCACAAAGGCGTTCGGCATCGGCGGAGCGGCGGGGGCGGCGGCGGCGGCCTCTTCCGCCAGCGCCAGGCGCGGGCCGAGATTGAGGCCGATCACCAGCGCGCCGCCAGCGGCGCCAAGGCCTTTGAGAAAATGGCGGCGGGAAGCGGCGAGCGGCGCGCCCATGCCCGCCAGCATCTGCCGGTATTGGTCGGGTGTGATGAGGTGCATGGCGCTCACGCGAGGTTGGAGGCGGCTTCGTGGATGGCGGCGCGAATGCGCTGATAGGTGGCGCAGCGGCAGACATTGCCATCCATCGCGGCGTCAATGTCGTCATCGGTCGGCGTGCGGTTCTCGCTGAGCAGACCCACGGCCGACATGATCTGGCCGGGCTGGCAATAGCCGCACTGCACCACGTCGAGCGTGCGCCACGCCTGCACCACGGCCTCGCCCACCTTGCCGGTGGCGGCGACGCCCTCGATGGTGGTGACGTTCTTGCCCTCGACATCGGAGACGAAGGTCTGGCACGAGCGCACAGGCGCGCCGTCGACATGCACCGTGCAGGCGCCGCACAAAGCGGCGCCGCAGCCGAATTTGGTGCCGGTCAGCCCGGCAATGTCGCGAAGCGCCCAGAGCAGCGGCATGTCGCCATCGGCGTCGAGCGTTTGTTCGCGTCCGTTGAGTGTGAATTTCATGTCCGCCCTCTCCTTCCCGGGGATGAGGACGCGCAACGACAATGGCCCGCCCTGCCTCGCGGCGGCGGCAAGCCGTGATGTCTGCGCTCCCGGCGGGAGGCTAGCCCTTCATGATGGCCATCATCTAATCACCGTTCCGTGATACCCGAGCAACCGCAGGACGCGACCCTCCGCCTACGCCACCATTTCGGTGCGCAGGCCCAGAAGGTCGCGCACAAAATCGGCGAGATCGGCGATGTCGTCGACGATGCGGTCGTCGCCCCGGCTGGCGGAAGCGTAGAAGATGCCATCGAGCATCAGGCCGATGCGGCGCGCGGTGCGGCCAATGTCGACCGCCGCGAACCGGCCGCTCGCCACCCCGCGCGCCAGAGCGCCCTCCAGCAGCTGCTTCTCGCGGGCATAGAAGCCGGCGATCAGGGCGTCGAGCTCATCATCGCGCAGGCCCGAGCTGGCATAATCGGCCATCAGCTTCACCATCTGCGCGAGGGTGGGCGCCAGTTCCATATGAATGTCGAGCCAGGCGAGAATCTCCTCCAGCGGCTCGGCCCCGTCGGCGCGGCGCGCCTCATAGCCGGCCATGAGCTGCTCGATCGCGTGCCCAAGCGCGCGCCGCACCAGATCGTCCTTGTTGTCGAAATAGTGGTAGAGCAGCCCGACATTGATGTCGCAGACCAGCGCGATGTCGCGCACCGTCACAACAGAGAAATGGCGCGTCGCGAACAGCCGCAAGGCTTCTTCGAGGATCATCCCCCGCCGCTCGGCGGGCTGGAGGCGCTTGCGCGCGGTGCGGGCCGTCATCGGTTTCCTCCGTAATTCTACGGAATTTTCTGCCTTGCTCATATGCTAGGCGTGCCCATTTGTTGGGCTTGCACGCGATATTAAGTCACCGTTTAATAGCCCGGTCCAGCCATTTCAGCGACCGGAGCCACTCCTCATGAAGCGCATAATCAGGGCTGCAGCCGTCTTCGCCAGCCTCACCGCCGCCGTCCTTGCGGGAGCGCCCGCGGCGCAAGCCGCGCCGAAGAAGAGTTTCAAGGTCGCCTACACCGTCTATATCGGCTTCATGCCCTTCGCCTACATGAAGTCCTCCGGCATCATGAAGAAGTGGGCTGACAAATACGGCATCGAGGTTGAGGTCATTCAGGCCAATGACTATGTCGGCTCGATCAACCAGTTCATCGCCGGCGAGATCGACGCGGTCGGCGTCGCCTCGATGGACGGCCTCACCATGCCGGCCGCCGGCGGCGTCGACACCTCGATCCTGCTGATCACCGACTATTCCGACGGCAACGACATCGTCGTCTCCAAGACCGCCAAGGACGTGAAGGAACTGGCCGGCCAGGACGTGTACCTGCTGCAGTACAGCGTCTCGCACTATCTCCTGAACCGCGGCCTGCAGCTCGCCGGCATCAATGATCCCACCGCCGCCAAGACGGTGAACATCTCGGACGCGGAAATCTCCGCCGCCTTCATCTCGCAGGACGAGATGAAGCACGCCGTCTCGTGGAAGCCGCTGACCGAGGACATGCTCAAGGTCAAGGGCGCCACCAACCTGTTCGACAGCTCCAAGATCCCCGGCGAGATCATGGACGTGTTCATCGGCAACACGCAGAACCTCAAGGACAATCCCGATTTCGCCAAGGCCGTGGTCGGCGCCTGGTATGAGGCGCTCGGCATCCTCAAGGCCGGCGGCGCCCCCGCCGAGGAGATGCGCGCTGTCATGACCAGCGCCATGGGCACCGATGCGGGCGGCCTGCAGGCGCAGCTCGACACCACCCACTTCTTCTACACCGCCCCCGACGCGCTGGCCTTCCTCACCTCGGCCGACAACGCCAAGATCTGGGACAATATCCGCACCTTCTGCTTCCAGCAGGGCCTGTTCGGCCAGGGAGCCACCAGCGTCGACACCATCGGCATCGAAGTCGCCGACGGCACGGTGCTGGGCGACAAGGCCAACATCAAGATGCGGGTCAACGCCAGCTTCACCAAGGATTCAGCCGACGGGAAGCTGTGAGCCCGCGCCCCCTGCCCGGACAAGCGGCGCCCCGCGCCGCACCGATCCGGGGCACTGGGAGCGCTCCGGCGAAGCCTGAGAGACGGCTCCAACGCGCCGTGATCCTGAGGTGCGAGCGGAGCGAGCCTCGAAGGATGGGATGTTGAGTGCCTGAAACATCCTTCGAGGCCCGCCCTCTGGGCGGGCACCTCAGGATGACGGTCATCGCGGGATGAAGTTCAGCCTCCGGGATGACGATCGCAACCGAAAGGCCCCCCATGCGCCGCATCATCAATTACGCGCCACGTCCCGGCGTCCGGCTCATCCTCGCCTTGCTGCCCTTCATCGCGGTGCTGGCGATCTACATCCTCGCCTCCAATGCGCGCCTCGCGGTGGAGCCGGCGGACAAGCTGATGCCGAGCTTCGCCAGCTTCTGGACCACCATGGTCCGCATGGCGACAACGGTGGACAAGGCAACGAGCCAGTATCTGCTGTGGTGGGACACCTGGCTCAGCCTGCAGCGGCTGTTTCTCGGGCTCGGCATCTCCGCCCTGCTCGGCCTGGTGCTCGGCATCATTGTCGGCTTCGTGCCCTATCTGCGCGCCACCTTCGAGCCGTTCTTCGCCGCCTTCTCGCTGATCCCACCGCTCGCCGTGCTGCCGATCCTGTTCATCCTGTTCGGGCTCGGCGAAGCCTCCAAGATCGTGCTGATCGTGTTCGGCATCGCGCCCTTCATCATCCGCGACGTGATGCTGCGGGTGTCTGCCATCCCGGCCGAGCAGATCATCAAGGCGCAGACGCTCGGCGCCTCCACCTGGCAGATGATAGCGGGCGTGGTGCTGCCGCAGGTGATGCCGCGCCTCATCGATTCGGTGCGGCTTTCGCTCGGCGCCGCCTGGCTGTTCGTCATCGCGGCGGAAGCGATCACCTCGGAGGGGGGCCTCGGCTACCGCATCTTCCTGGTGCGGCGCTACCTCGCCATGGACGTGATCCTTCCCTACGTGATCTGGATCACCCTTCTCGCCTTTCTCATGGATTACGCGCTGCGCCGCCTCGCGGTGGCCGCCTATCCCTGGGACCAGATAAAGGCGGCCTGACATGACCACCATCCGCTTTGAGAATGTCTGGAAGGAATATGACGAGCGGGTCGTGCTCGAACAGGTGAACCTGTCGCTGGCCGACCACGAATTCCTCGTCATCATCGGCCCCTCCGGGGTCGGCAAGACCACGCTGCTGCGCATGCTGCTCTCACAGGAGCAACCGTCGCGCGGGCGCATTCTCCTTGATGGCGAGCCGATCGCCACCGAGCCCACCGCCGATCGCGGCGTCGTCTTCCAGCGCTATTCGGTGTTTCCGCACCGCACCGTGCTGGGCAATGTGATGATGGGCCCGCAATGGGCCGGCGCGCCCTTCCTCGGCCGTTTCTTCGGCGCCCGCCGCAGGGCGCTGGAAGAACGCGCCATGGCGCTGCTCACCCGCGTCGGCCTTGGCGAGCACGCGCATAAATACCCAGCCCAGCTCTCCGGCGGCATGCAGCAGCGCCTCGCTCTGGCGCAGGCGCTGATCATGCGACCGAAAGTGCTGCTGCTCGACGAGCCCTTCGGCGCGCTCGACCCCGGCACCCGCAAGTCGATGCACGAACTGGTCGGCGAATTGTGGGAAGAGAACCGCATGACCATCGTCATGGTCACGCATGACCTGCCCGAGGCCTTCCTGCTCGGCACCCGCGTCATCGCCGTCGACCGCCGGCGCAACGACCCGCAGGCGCCCGAGCGCTTCGGCGCCACCATCGTCTCCGACTTTGAAGCCAAGTGCCGCAGCGTGCGCGAATCCAGGGCCTTCGAGGCGGAGCGCGAAAGGGTCCGCCTCGCCCTCCTCGCCGGCACATCCCCCGCCGAGGACGCCCCGGCCGTCCCGGCATTCGAGACTGCTTTAGTGAAGGACTGACAGCAATGGCCGACAAGCGCTTCCATCTCGCCTGGTTCATGAACTTCACGCCCGACGAATGGCGCGAGCCGTTCGGCCAGGGCGGCAATCCGTGGGACGGCCAGTTCTACATCGAAATGGCCCAGGCCATGGAACGCGCCTGTTTCGATCTGATCATGATCGAGGACAAGCTGATGGTGCCCGAAACCTTCGGCGGCTCGCGCGACCTGTCGCTCAAGCACGCCATGATGGTGCCGAAGGCCGATCCGGCGCCGCTGGCGGTGGCGATGGGGATGGCGACCAAGCATCTCGGCGTGGTGGCGACGCTCTCCACCATGGCCTACCCGCCCTTCATGCTGGCACGGCTGTGCTCGACCATCGACAGCCTCACCAAGGGCCGCTTCGGCTGGAACGTCGTCACCTCGGCCGAGGACCTGATGGCGAAGAATTTCGGCATGGACAAGCTGCCTCCGCGCGAGGACCGCTACGCCATGGCCGAGGAATACATGGAAGTCTGCGACAAGCTGTTCAACAGCTGGGAGCCGGACGCCGTGGTGCTCGACCGCGCCAATGGCATCTATGCCGACGGCTCCAAGGTCCACACCATCGACCACAAGGGCACCTATTATCAGGTGCGCGGCCCGCTCAACACCGTGCCCTCGCCGCAGCGCCGCCCGGTCTATCTGCAGGCCGGCGCCTCCCCGCGCGGGCGCGACTTCGCCGCCCGCCATGCCGACGCCATCGTCTCGGTGGCCAACGGCGTCGAGGGCATGAAGGCGTTCCGCGCCGACATCCGCGCCCGCGCCACCGCCATCGGCCGCGACCCCGACGAGATCAAGGTGTTCTTCTGCATCACGCCGAGCCTCGGCGAGACCGAGGAGGAAGCCCGCGCCCGCTTCGATCGGGTGACCTTGTCCGACAATTTCGCCAATGACGTGCTGATCTCCATCTCGGCGATCACCGAGATCGACTTCGCCCAGTTCGACCTCGACCAGCCGCTGCCGGAAAAGCTCGTCACCAACGGCGAATCCGGCACGCTCGACAAGTTCCAGCAATGGGGCTCGGGCAAGACGCTGCGCCAGCTGGCGGCCGATGGCGGCGGCGGGCTCGTCTCCTCGCTGGAACTCATCGGCACGCCGGCGCAGGTGGCGCAGAAGATGGGCGAGGCGATGGAAGAAGTCGGCGGCGACGGCTTCCTCATCACCACCCCGGTGCTGCGCGTCTCCCGCCGCTACATCACCGAGATCTGCGACGGGCTGGTGCCGGAGCTGCAGCGGCGCGGCCTCACCCGCACCGAATACAAGCACCAGCTGCTCCGCGACAATCTGCGCGAGTTCTGATCCGCGACCCCGAAATCGCGACCCGGGGGCGCGGCCAGCCCGCGCCCCGCACCAGCGCCGGAAAGGCTCCGGCAGAAGGAGATGGGCATGTCCCCCCCGTGCTCGCCGCTCGACGGCGCTCCCGCCACTCCCCCTCCCGCCGTCACGCGGGAAGGCTTTCGCAACGCCATGGCGCGGCTGGGCGCGGCGGTCAACATCGTCACAACAGACGGTCCGGGCGGGCGCCACGGCTTCACCGCCTCGGCGGTGTGCTCGGTCACCGACAGCCCGCCGACCCTGCTGGTCTGTCTCAACAAGGGCTCCTCGGCGGCCGGCCCGGTCCATGCCAATGGCGTCGTATGCATCAACACACTGGCGGCGGGGCATGAGCCGCTCTCCAACCTGTTCGGCGGCCGCACCCCGCCGGAGGAGCGCTTTGCCAGCGGCACCTGGCGCGTGGCCGCCACCGGCGCGCCGATGCTGGTCGGGGCGGTGGTCGCCTTCGATTGCCGCATCGTCCGCACGGTCGAGGTCGGCACCCATAATGTGCTGTTCTGCGAGGTGGTTGGCGTCGCCGAGGGCGGCTCGAATGAGAGCCTGATCTATTACAGCCGCCGCTACCACACGCTGTCCGGCCCCACCGACGACTGAACCGCCCCTGGGGCGCCCCCGCGCGCGTCGCTCAGCTGCCGCGATAGGTGGAATAGCTCCACGGTGTCACCACCAGCGGCACGTGATAGTGCCCTTCCGGCTCGGCGATACCGAAGCGGATCGGCACCGTGTCGAGGAAGGCCGGGCCGGGCAGGTCGAGGCCGCGCGCCCTGAAATAGGCGCCGACATGGAACACCAGCTCATAGCGCCCCGCCCGCAGCGGCGCGGCTGAGATCAGCGGCGCGTCGGTGCGCCCGTCTTCATTGGTCACCGCCGCGCGCAGCAGCGCCCGCCCGCTCGCCCCCACCTCGAACAGCTCCACCCGCACGCCCTGCGCCGGGCCGCCTCTGTGGGTGTCGAGCACATGGGTGGACAGCCGGCCATACACCTTCGGCAGGCCGGGGCCGACCACCCGCTCCACCAGCCGCAGCGCGGTGATATGGCCGATCTCGACCAGCGCCGAGGCGAGCTCCGCCTCCCGCCCCTGCAGCAGCCGGGCCTCGAAGGCATCGAGCAGCGCGTCGCGTGTCTGCCGCCGCACGCAGATCACGAAGGGAAAGCCGAAGCGGGCGCGATAGGCGGCATTCAGCCGTTCGAAGCGCGCGAATTCCGCGTCCGACAGCCGGTCGAGGCCCAGCCCCGCCTGCTCCGACACCGAGGCGGCGGCGATGCCGCCGGCCCGCGCCGCCTTGCCGGCGAGGTCGGGATGGGCGGCGACGAAGGCGATCCGCTCCGCCTCCGGCCGCGCCCACACGACGGCCATCAGACCCTCATGCAGCGCAGACACTGTGTCGAACGGCGCATGGGCGAAGGCGGCTTCCGCCACCCACGGCGCATGCTCGAAGATGCCGTCCAGCGCGGCGATGAAGCCATCCCGGTCGAGGGCGTTCAGGGCGTCGAGGGAAAGGGGCTCGGGCACGGTCATTCCTCGCTCGGCACGGCGGGCCGGAACGGATCGCCGGCCCGGTCGCGGTCATAGACGCAGCGCCCGGCGACATAGGTGGCACGCACCGCCCGGTCGTCGCCCAGCGTCATCAGCATGAACAGCGTTTCCTCGATCGAGGCGCAATAGCCGGCACGGAATTCCATGAACGGCGTCGCCCGCGGGTCGAGCACGCAGATATCGGCCTCCATGCCGGGGGCCAGCCGGCCGATCCTGTCGTCGAGCCCCAGCGCCCGCGCCCCGCCCCGCGTGGCAAGATAGAAGCCCTGCACCGCGTCGAGCTTGTGGCCGACCATGGCCGCCACCTTGTAGGCCTCGTTCAGCGTCTGCAATTGCGAGAGCGAGGTGCCGCCGCCGACATCGGTGCCGAGCCCCACCATCACCGGCCGGCGCGGATCGACCGCGTCGAACAGGCGAAACAGGCCGCTGCCCAGAAACAGGTTCGAGGTCGGGCAATGCGCCAGCGCTGCCCCGGCCTGATGGCAGGTGCAGAAATCGCCCTCATGCAGGTGGATGCCGTGGCCGAACATGGAGCGCGGCCCCACCAGCCCGGCATGGGCGTAGACATCGAGATAGGAGGCGCGGGCGGGGAAAAGCTCGCGCACCCAATCGATCTCGGCCGGGTTCTCGCACAGATGCGTCTGCAGGAAGAGCCCGTCCCGGGTCTTGAGCAACGCCCCGGCGGCGTCGAGCTGGGCCTGCGTCGAGGTCGGCGCGAAGCGCGGGGTGACGCAGTAGAGCGCCCGCCCCCGCCCGTGCCAGCGCTCGATCAAGGCGAGGCTCTCATCATAGCCGCGCTGGGCGGTGTCGAGCAGACCCGCCGGCGCGTGGCGGTCCATAAGAACTTTGCCGGCTATCATCCGCGCGTCATAGCGTGCCGCCTCGGCGAAGAAGGCGTCCACCGATTGCGGGTGCACGGTGCAGTAGACCATCGCCGTGGTGGTGCCCGCGCGCAATAATTCGCGCAGGAACAGATGCGCCACCCGGCGGGCATGGCCGGCATCAGCGAAGCTCATCTCGGCGGGGAAGGTGTAGGTCTCCAGCCACTCCAGCAATTGCGTGCCGAAGGCGCCGATCACCTGCATCTGTGGGTAATGCACATGCGCGTCGATGAAGCCGGGCACGATGAGATGGTCGGGATAATGCGTGACCTCGATGCCGGCGGGCAGCCCGTCGTTCAGCTCGGCATAGGGGCCGAAGGCGGTGATGATTCCGTCCTCGATCACGACAAGCGCATCGTCGTGATAGGCGAGGCAGGCGCGCGAGGGCTGCTCGAACGGGTTGCCCGCCAGCGTCGCCGCTGGCCCGCGCAGCACCGTCGATCGGCCGGGCACGCTCATGGCGTGGCCTCCGTCGCCGCCTGGGAGGGCAGAAGCGCATAGAGTTCATCCGCCACGAAAGGCGTGGCGCGCAATCGCACGCCGGTGGCGTCGAAGATCGCGTTGGCCAGCGCCGCAGCCACCGGGTTGAACGGGCTCTCGCTCATCGATTTCGCCCCCATCGGGCCGATCGCATCAAACGTATCGGCAAAGAACACCTCCGTGCGCGGCACATCGGCGAAGGCGGGAATGTGGTAGCCGCGAAAGCTGGGATTGGCCACGGCGCCCTCATCGTCCATCATCAGCCGCTCATAGAGCGCCGCGCCGATCGCCTGCGCCACCCCGCCCTCCACCTGCCCCCGGCACTGCATCGGGTTGACCACCGTGCCGGCATCGGCGGCGTGGACGGAGCGCAGGATGCGGATCTCGCCGGTGCGGGCATGCACCGCCACTTCAAAGCCCTGCACGTTGAACGCGACCGAGCGCGGCGTGCCCGAGGCATCGCCCAGCGCCTCCAGCGGCGCCAGCGCGGCGAGCGCGATCCGCCTGTCCCCCGCGACCACCGACTCGCCCTCGATCCGGCAATCCTCGCGGGCCACGCCCAAAAGGCCGGCGCCGGCGTCCCGGATCATCCCGGCCAGAGCCGTGGCGGCCGCCTGCGTCGCCGCGCCTGCCACCACCGTGCCGGTCGAGCCATAAGCCCCTGTATCGTGTTCCACATGGGCGGTGTCGGACTGGCGCACGACGATCTGCCCCGGCCGCGCGCCCAGCAGCGTCGCGGCGATCTGCACATGCACGGTGGTGGTGCCATTGCCGAATTCCGCCGTGCCGGTGCGCAGTTCGTAGGTGCCTGAAGTGGTTAGCGCCAGCCGCGTCTGCGCGACATGGCCACGCGGGGGAATGGTGTCGATCATCGCCGCCGCGAGACCCCGCCCGACATGCCAATCGGCGGAAAGCCTTTCCGCTGAAGGCTTATCCAGCGCCGCCGCGACATGATCGAGGCACTGGTCGAGCCCGTAGCTGCCCATGTCGACGTCGTGATGCGGCGCGCCGGAAGAGACCATCGCATCGCCCGGCCGCACCATGTTCAGCCGCCGCAGCGCCACCGGATCGATGCCGAGCTTGTGCGCCAGCTCGTCCATGGCCGATTCCACCGCGAAGATGGTCTGGCTCAGCCCATAGCCGCGAAAGGCGCCGCTGGGCAGGGAGTGTGTATAAACCGACCAGCCCTCTATCTTCTTGTTCGGGCAGCGATAAAGCGCGACGCTCTCGCCCGAGCCGTGAAACAGCACGCCGGTGGCATGGTTGCCATAGCCGCCGGTGTTCAGCAGCATCCGCATGGAAAAGGCGGTCAGCCGCCCCTCCCGTGTGGCGCCGAGCTTCACCGTCACCTTCATCGGGTGGCGGCTGGTGGAGGCGGCGAACTGCTCGTCGCGGGTATATTCCAGCTTCACCGGCCGGCCGGTCTTCAGCACCGCGAGCGCGACGATATCCTCGGTGAGCATTTCCTGCTTGCCGCCGAAACCGCCGCCGACCCGCTCGGCAAAAACCCGCACGCCCTCGCGCGGCAAATCGTAGAGCGCCGCCAGCGCGTCGCGGGTGAGGAAGGGCGTCTGGGTCGAGCTGCGGATCACCAGCCGTCCGTCGGCATCGCGCCAGCCGATGCAGCCATGCGTTTCCAGATGCGCGTGCTGCACCCGCTGGCTCTCATAGGTCGCCTCGTGGATCACATCGGCCTCGCCGAAGCCCGCCGCGACATCTCCCACTTCGCCAGCCAGCGCCGCGACGATGTTGCGGGAGGGATCATTGATGCGGCTGTCCGGGCCCTTCTCGCCATGCACCAGCGGCGCGCCTTCCGCCATCGCCAGTTCAGGGTCGAACACCGCCGGCAGCGGTTCATAGTCGACCCGGAGCGCCGCGCACCCCGCCTCCGCCGCCTGTTCGCTCACCGCCACCACCGCCGCCACGCGCTGGCCGATATGGCGCACCACATCGTCGAGCACGCGGGTGTCGTCGACATCGTCGGTGGCGTGGTGATGGCGCGCGGTGGAAAAGTGCCGCGCGGGCGCGTCCTGATGGGTCAGCACCGCGACGACGCCCGGCAGGGCGAGCGCCGCTGCCGTGTCGAGGGCGCGGATGCGCGCATGCGGATGGGGCGCGCGCAGCAGCTTCATATGCAGCAGCCCCGCCAGTTCGCCCTCCGGAGCCACATCCATCGTGTAGCGCGCCGCGCCGGTGACGATGGCCGGCCCCGCTGGCGCGGCAACGCTGCGGCCGACGCGGCCCTCCTGCGCGTCCGCCTCCACCGTCACCACGCCACCCACCGCATCGGCGATGGCGGCATAGCCGGTGCAGCGGCAGAGATTGCCCTTCAGCGCGTCCGGCAGGTCCGCCCGCTGGCCCTGGTCAAGCGCGGCAGCGGTCATCACCATGCCGGCGGTGCAGAAGCCGCACTGGAAGCCCTGCGCCTTGAGGAAGGCAACCTGCATCGGGTGCAGCCCCTCGCCTTCCGCGGTGTCCGCCAGCCCCTCGATCGTGGTGACGACGCGCCCCTCAGCGCGGAAGGCGGGGGTGATGCAGCTGTGCACCGGCCGCCCGTCGAGATGCACCGTGCAGGCGCCGCAATCGCCGGCGTCGCACCCCTTCTTCACCCCGAACCAGCCCAGCTCGCGCAGCAGCGTGCGCAGGCACTGGCCCGGGCGGGCATCGGCTGTGAGGGCGCGGCCGTTGACGGTGAGCCTCACGCGCTCTCCTCCGCCAGTTCGTCGCGGATGTCGCCGGCCAGCAAAGCGGTCATGTGGCGGCGCCAGTCGGGCCGTCCGTGCATGTCGTCATAATAGAGGGCATCGGGAATGGCCGCCGCCAGCCGGGCGGCAAGTTCGCCGGGCGTGGGCACCCCGGGAAAGGCGAGCTGCACCGGCCGGCGGGTCGACGCGGTGACAGTGAGAGCAAAGGTGCCGTCCGTGTCGTGGGTGCCGATCAGCAGCACGCCCGAGCGGCCGAGCGGGGTGAGCGAGGCGCGGCGGAAGGCGGCGCGCCGGCGCAACGCCACGGCAGGAAGATGAACCGCCCGCAGCACCTCGCCGGGCGCCAACTCCACCTCGCGCGGCCCGCGCACGAAATCGGCGATCCGGACCCGCCGCTCGCCGCCATCGGGTGTCCACACGACGCCCTCGCCATCGAGCGCGGCAGCAAGGGAGATCATCGGCCCGGCCGGCAGGCCGAGGCAGATATTGCCGCCGACCGTCGCCATGTTCCAGATCTTGAACGAGGCGAGAAAGGCACGGCAGCACTCCCGGATGAGGAAGGCCGCCCGCCACTCCATCGGCGCCTCGAAGCCGTTGAGCTGCTCGATCGTGCAGGTGGCCGCGAGGGTGAGCCCGTCCGCGTCTGCACGCAGCGCTTCCCAGCCGAGGCCGGCGAGGTCGATCAGCCGGCGGATGGAGGGCTGCGGCTCGGAGAACAGCCAGGTGCCGCCGCCGAGCACGGCGTCGCCCTCGCGCGCTGGCGGCAGTTCGGCCCGCCCGCGCGGTCGTAGCACATCCGTGACCGCGTTGAGGTCCATCCACCGATCCTTGTCGCCGTTAATTGTCGCCGATCCCGCCGCCGCTCAGCCACGCCCCACGGTGCAGACGATCTGGCCGTGCGGCTCGTCGGTCGGGGTGAATACCTGCCCGTCAAAGGCGCGGCCGAAGGGCGAGAGGTCGATGGGCAGATAGTGCTTGTTCGGGCAGGCCATGGAAATCTCAGCCACCTCCGGCACCGCGGCCAGCACCGCCTCGCCCATCTGGTACAGCGTCGCCTGCACGCCGGGGCTATAGGTGGTGGCGAACACCTTCAGCGCCGCGTCCAACACCGCGGCATTGGCGGCTTCATAGCTCTCGGGCACGCCCCTCCACAGCCACTGCGCCTCCATGGCGGTGGCGAACAGCCGGTCGGCGGTCGGCTTCAGCGTCGTCGCCTCGTCGAACCAATAGTCTTCCCAGCCGGACTGGGTGGTCTTGAGAAAGGTGAAGCCGTCGACCCCCGAGGCGAGGCGGGCGCCCTCGCGGGTAGCCGCCAGCGACACGGTAGGCTTGCCATTGCCGTCGAGCACGAAAGCATGGTCGTGCGCGGCGCCCTCGACCTCGATCCGCCGCCATTTCGTCTCCAGCGCGGAAATGTCGACGCCGGTGACATGGGGGTAGCGGTCGAGGAAATACCGCGCCAGCGCGCTGGCGAACACCTCGTTCTCCGCCCCGACATGGTCGCGGGCGACGATGTTGATGATGTTCTTGATCGAATCGGTGGCGATCACCTGCCGGTTGTCGCCCTGCGTGTAGGCCGCCGTGAAATCCCCGGTCAGCATCGCCTGCACGGAAAGCTCGCGCACCTCGTGGCGGGCGCTGTCGCGCTGCACGCGCATGATACGCACGCGGCCCTTGCCGTAGCTGTTGGAAATGAGCGGCATGGGCACTGTCCCCCCAAGGAGCGGATTGGTCGGCGGATTGGTCCGCTAACGGTTGCGCATGCGAAACCGATGCCAGTCTGGCACCGGGGCGCGCCGTGCGAAAGCCACCTAGACCAATGGGACCGAAACGCCGCAGCGCTGCCGCAGGCGGGCAAGGGCGCGGCGAAAGACCTCCCCCGTCCTCGCGCGCCTGCGCCCGCACGATCGCGCCCTGAACGCCGATAGGGACTTCCTCGGCCCGCTCCATGAGGCTGCCCTTGCCGAGGCCGGTGCGCATAGAATCTCAGCGCCTCGGTGACGCCGATGGCGATCATCGCGCCGAGGCCGGCGAGCAGGGCGGCGCGGCATGTGCGGCGGCTGATGGCGGTGCAGATAATGACGCATGTCAATGTACCAATCGGCCTGCTGTTTACCGAACAGCACAGACAGCGTGCAGCGTTCCAGCGCGGAAGCGGGTGGCGCCGACCCCGCGGCCGGGTCAACATGCGCCTCCCCTGCGCATTCCACCCCGAGACCAGCATGACCACCTCTCCCGCTTCTGCCGCCTCTGATCCTGTGCCGCGCCCCTTCCGTCTGGACGGGCGCGTCGCCCTCGTCACCGGGGCGGGGCGCGGTCTCGGTTTCGAGATGGCGAAGGCGCTTTCCGCCGCCGGCGCGCGGGTGGTGATCAATGGCCGCCACGCCGGCCGGCTGGAAGCGGCGGCCGCCGCCCTCACCCGCGCCACCGGACGGCCGATCGCCATCGCGCCCTTCGATGTCGCCGACACCACCGCCGGGCGTGCGGCGATCGCGGCCATCGTCGCGGAACATGGTCGGCTCGACATATTGGTCAACAATGTCGGCGCCCGCGACCGTCGCCCGCTGAAGGATTTCGTGCCGGGCGAGGTGGAAGCCCTGCTTGCCGCCGATCTCGTCGGGCCGATGCTGCTGGCGCGCGAGGCGGCCGAGCACATGGCAACCCACCGGCATGGTAG
Organism: Ancylobacter vacuolatus; assembly: GCF_030813595.1. Classification (GTDB taxonomy): domain Bacteria; phylum Pseudomonadota; class Alphaproteobacteria; order Rhizobiales; family Xanthobacteraceae; genus Ancylobacter; species Ancylobacter vacuolatus. The sequence goes on from NZ_JAUSUH010000002.1 coordinate 69,936, forward strand.
GCTGATCACCGTCACCTCGATCGCCGCCCACATCGCCAACCGGCATGACCCGGTCTACACCGCCGCCAAAGCCGGGCTCGGCGGGCTCATGCGCGCGCTGGCGGTGGACTATGCCCGGGCAGGGATCACCAGCAACGCCATCGCCCCCGGCATGTTCGCCACCGAAACCAATGCCGGCCTGGTCGCCGATGCCAATTTCTCGGCCTTTGTCGATATCCGGGTGCCGCTCGGCCGCTGGGGCCGGCCGGAAGAAATCGGTGCGGCCGCTGTGTTCCTGGCCTCGGATGAGGCCTCCTTCGTCAATGGGCATGTTCTTGTCGTGGATGGCGGCCAGTCGGTAAGAATGTAGCTCGTCGCCACAGCATCTTTTCGATCCGGGTGATTTCTCTGCGACGTAAAACGCTCTAGATAGCCGCGCAGGACCTGATGTAGCGGAGAGAAACGAATGAGCTTCAGCGATGAACTGCGGCAGGAGAACGCGCAGGACTGGCAGGACTGCGTCGATCACCGCTTTGTCCGCGAGATCTTCGCCGGCGCGGTGCCACCAGAGGTGATGCGCCGCTATCTGGCGCAGGACTACCAGTTCATCGACGGTTTCGTCGCCCTGCTCGGCATGGCGATTGCCACCGCCGACCGTTTCGACTCCCGCATCCGCTTCGCGCAGTTCGCGGCGATGATCACTAGCGACGAGAACACCTATTTCCAGCGCGCCTTCGTCGCGCTTGGCGTGCCGGAAGCCGAGCGCGCCCACCCGGTGCTGACGGCGCCGACCAGCGGCTTCCAGGCCTTGATGCGGGACGCCGCTGCCAGCCGGGACTATGCCAGCTGCCTGGCGGTGCTCACCGTGGCCGAGTGGCTTTACTTAAGCTGGGCGGACCGCCCCGGCGAAGATCTTCCGCCCGACTTCGTCCATGCGGAATGGATCACCCTGCACAATAATGACGGTTTTCGTGAGTTCGTCATCTGGTTGCGCAGCGAACTGGACCGCATCGGCGCAGCTAGCGATCCTGCCGGCCGGGCCGATGCCGCCGCCTTCTTCCGCCGCGCCGTGACGCTGGAGCGGGCTTTCTTCGATCACATCTACGAGTGATTCGACCGAGCCTGCTGCGCAACCCGTGACGCCCAACGATTGTACTTCACGGCGACGCTCATCAAGAAATTGTGCGCAGCTGTCTGGGTCTCGTTTATTTCCCCGCAGCCTTTGCTCTCGCGCGCGAGGTGCCAAACGCCAATACATCGGACCGCTGCCGCCATGCGGACCGCGGCGATCGGACGAAGCGAAAAACCTTTATCGCCGCAGGACTTCATTCAACTTGACCCAAGGGCCGCCGCAACATCGCACCGTGCCGCCGGAAGCCGCCATAAATAGAGACTCTGACGCGCTAGTTTTCACTTTAAGGCAAAGAAACTGCCACAACGACGCCGCTTTGCTTGTCGATTGCTTATTGACGTTTCGACGGTTGATGTTAAATCGATATCAGATTCAATGGAGAAAATAGATGTCTGAGCAGGAAAGCGTGTCGGCCGACTATCTCGGCCTCACCGCGGATGTCGTTGCGGCTTTCGTCGGCAACAACTCGGTGCCCGCCGCCGAGCTTCCGGATCTGATCGCCAAGGTGCATGGCGCCCTGCTTCGTCTCTCCACTCCCGCTCCGGCTGTCGTCGAAGAGGTTTTGAAGCCTGCGGTGCCGGTGAAGAAGTCGGTGACCCCGGAATATATCATCTGCCTGGAAGACGGGCTCAAGTTCAAGTCGCTGAAGCGTCATCTTCGCACGAAGTACAACATGACGCCCGAGGAATACCGCGCGAAGTGGGGCCTGCCGAACGACTATCCCATGGTCGCCCCCAGCTATGCTGAAGCGCGCTCCAACCTGGCGAAGAAGATGGGCCTCGGCCAGCAGCGCAAGAAGCCGGTGCCGGCCCCGGTGCCCAAGCCGCGCGGCCGCGCCAAGAAGGTCGCCTGAGGCACATATTTCGGCTGAAGCCTGTCATCGCAGCGACCACCTCGCCGCTATGCGGGCGTGACCCTTGAAGGCACAGATAGGAAGAAGGCCGCGTCGACATCGTTCGACGCGGCCTTTCTCTTTGGGTTGTGCCGCCCTCGGCGTCGCGGGGCCGGCGACGCGGGCGCCTTGCAGCGCGACCCGATCAGATTGCACAAATCTGATCAGCAAGTTGCCCTCCAACTCTAAGATAGAGACGGCATTATCCGATCAGCTTGCGATGCAAGCTGATCGGCGCGGGCTCTAGCTTTTGTTTTTACGCATTTTCTTCACGCCAGCCGGAGCCCACGTCGCTCGAAAATGCGCTAGTGGCCGGCGCCGGCGGATCGTCCCGCATCGCCGGCCAGCCAGTGCTCCACGAAGGCCTCCAGCCAGAGCCGGATGCGGGCGTCATGCTGCAGCCGGTCGGTGAAATGCGCCCGGCGCGGGCGGGCGCCCGGCAGGTCCAGCCGCTCCCCGCCCTGCACCGTCCAGCGGCACATCATGTGATGCGTCACCTCCGGGTGAAACTGGATGCCATAGGCATGGGGGCCGTAGCGGAAGGCCTGGTTGGGAAAGGTCGGCCCCTCCGCCAGCAGCTCCGCTCCTGCGGCCAGGTCGAAGCCTTCGCGATGCCAGTGGTAGACATGATCGGGCCAGTGCGCCGGGTCGGCGGGCGCTCCCCCGGCCGGGGTACGCAGCATCTGTGTTCCGGCATCGGTGGCGCGGATCGGGTAATAGCCGATCTCCACCAACCCTTCCGGATGTGGAGCGACGCGGGCGCCGAGATGGCGCGCCAGCATCTGCGCGCCCAGGCAGATGCCGAGATAGGGCTTGCCCTCGCGCAGCGGTACGCCGATCCAGTCGATCTCGGCCCGCACATAGTCATGACAGTCATTGGCGCTTTGCGGGCCGCCGAACACCACCGCCCCGGCATGGCCGGCGAGAGTGGGCGGCAAGGCTTCGCCGAGGCAGGGCCGCCTTATGTCGAGCCGATGCCCGCGCTCGGCCAGCAGCCGCCCGACGCGGCCGGGGGAGGAATGCTCCTGATGGAGCACGATGAGAACGGGAAGCGGGTTTTCTGCGAAAGCCATGATCTCGGTGCGGCACGAACCGGGTTGGAACGCTGGGCCCCCACCCAAGCAAGGATGACGCCACGATTCGCCCCGCACCTCAACCCCGCGCTTCGGCGCGGCAGCCGATCAGCCCTCGAAGGCGTCGCGCACGCGCTTGCGGATATCCACCCGGTCGCGGGACGTGATGTTGAGCAGCTCAGCCGCGCGCCAGACCAGATTGTCCTCGAATTCGGTCAGCCCGCCATCGGCATAGGCGACCTCGAACATCATCTCCACCACGCGGCGGCGGCCTTCCTCGTCCATGGCGCGGTTGAGCACGCTGGTGAAGGCGTAGAGATCGACCGCCTCGGCATCGCGGGCGATGGCGGCTTCCAGCAACTTTTCCGCGTCGTCCTCGGAGAGCGTGAAGCGGGCGGCGAGCAGACGGCGCAGCTTGTCCATCTCGTCGGCGCCGATCACGCCGTCAATCGTCACCACATGCACCAGCAGCGCGGCGGCGGCCAGCCGGTAGTCGTTCTCGGCAAAGGCGGAGGTCTCGCGACCGCCCCCGGCAATCTCGGCAATGAAATCGGTCAGCGAGCGCAGCATGCCGGACGGCTCCTCCTGCGGCGGGTCGATCGGTTCGGCAATGGGATGGGGTCCGGCGGCGGACCTGAAACGTGGGTAACGCAATCGCTGCGGGGGTGCAACGGCCGGCCGGTCGCGCGCGAGAGAAGGTGCGGCTTCGGTGCAGGCGCGCCACACCTCGTCGCCGCGCCGCGCCGGCAATCCAAGCAAAAAAGCCCGGCGGGGTCGAGGAACCCGCCGGGTCGAGGTTACGTAGGGAACGGGCCCGGGGGGCCGCCCTATTCGAGATAGTCGGCGTAGCGCGAGACGTGGTCGGCCAGCCCCAGCGCGTGGTTGCGCACCAGCACCTCGGCCGCGTTGGTATCGCGCGCTTCCAGCGCCTGGATGATGGCGAGGTGATCCTGGATCGAGCGATCGGCCCGGTTCTCCTCGCCAATGGTCTTGCGGCGGATCATCCGCATATGGGTGAACAGGTTTTCCGCCAGATTGACCAGGATGCCGTTGCCGCCCATGGCGATGATCGTCTGGTGAAACTGGATGTTCACCTCGGAATATTCGTCGAGCTTGGCATGGGGCCCGCCCGCCTCGTCGAAGGACGCAAACATCTGCCGCAGCCGGCCGATTTCCTCATCGCTGGCGTGGACGGTGATCAGCCGCGCCGCGAGGCTTTCCAGCGCCGCCCAGACCTGGATCATCTCGATCACTTCACGCCGGGTCTTGCGCACCACATAGATGCCGCGCCGCGGCACCGAATGGACGAAGCCTTCGCGTTCGAGCTGGGCCATCGCCTCGCGCACCGGGGTGCGGCTGACCCCGAGGCTCTGGGCGAGCTGGCGCTCGTCGAGGCGCACCTCGTTGGACTGGTCGTAGATGTTGAGCGAGACGATCACCTCCTTCAGCGCGGTATAGGCGCGGTTCTTGAAGGTGGACGTGTCTTCGAGCGGCGCCACGGAGAGCTTGGCCGCTCCTCCATTCACCCGGCGGATGGTGCTTTCGACGCTCATCATGATGCTTCCATCCCCCGCCGGCTGCCGGGTACCTGCCCCTGGCATCGGCGATGAAGCTTCCTATCGGCGTAGATCATTGGCGTTGCCTCCCGTCCCCCGAAACGCCGGTTCGCGCTTCCGTCCGCCGGCCACCTTCTGCTGCGTGGCTCGGGCGCCGGAGTGTCCCGCGACCGTTGATGGCCCGATTTCCCTCTCCGGGGGCGAGGGATTCGGCGGAAGAGCGATTGGCCCCGCCCTTCGCCTGGGCGCCCCGAGGGGGATGACGCTAGGTCAGCCCTCTCGCGGCAGAGCCCGCCGCGCGGTTCACGCGCGGCGGGTCGTTCGTGTGCCTGCCTCAGGCCGGCTGGGTGGTGTTGCCGCGCAGCTTGCTGAAGCCCATGGCGATCAGCGGCCACAGGCCGGCGATGAGGCCGAGAGCCATGATCGTCGACACCAGCGGGTTCGACCAGAACACGGCGAGCGAGCCACCGGAACCGAGCAGGGACTGGCGGAAGGCTTCCTCGGCACTGTCGCCGAGAACGATGGCCAGCACCAGCGGGGCCAGCGGGTAGTTCGTCTTCTTCAAGAGGTAGCCGAGGACGCCGAACACCATCATCATCAGCACGTCGAAGACGTTGTTGTTCACCGTATAGGCACCGATCGCGCAGATCACCAGGATCACCGGGGCGATGATCGAGAACGGAATCCGCAGGATCGAGGCGAACAGCGGCACCGTGGTCAGCACCAGGATGAGGCCGACGACGTTGCCGAGATACATGGAGGCGATGAGGCCCCACACGAATTCGGCCTGTTCAACGAACAGCATCGGGCCAGGCTGCAGACCCCAGATCAGCAGGCCGCCGAGCAGGACCGCGGCGGTCGGCGAACCGGGAACGCCCAGCGCCAGCATCGGGAGCATGGCGGCAGTGCCCGCGGCGTGCGCGGCGGTCTCGGGGGCCACGACGCCCTCGATCTCGCCATTGCCGAAGTTCTTGCCGTTCTTCGACACGCGCTTGGCGATGCCATAGGCCATGAAGGAGGCCGGGGTGGCACCGGCTGGCGTGATGCCCATCCAGCAGCCGATGATGCAGGAGCGCAGCGACGTCGCCCAGTACTTGGGCAGCGTCTTCCAGGTCTTCCACACCACCTTCGGATCGATCTTCGCCGCCTTGCCGCGGAACTCCAGGCCCTCTTCCATGGTGAGCAGGATTTCACCGATGCCGAACAGGCCGATGACCGCGATCAGGAAGTCGAAGCCGTTGAGCAGCTCGGTGACGCCGAAGGTCAGGCGCAGCTGGCCCGTCACCATGTCGAGGCCGACCGCCGCCAGGGCGAAGCCGATCATCATCGACACGATGGTCTTGGCCGGGGGTTCCTTGCTCATGCCGACGAAGGAGGCAAAGGCGAGGAAGTAGACCGCGAATTTCTCGGCGGGACCGAACTGCAGCGCGAACTGGGCGACCAGCGGCGCGATCAGCGTGATCATCACGATGGCGAAGAAGGCGCCGACGAAGGACGAGGTGAACGCGGCGGTCAGCGCCTCGCCTGCCCGTCCCGAGCGTGCCATGGGATGACCGTCGAAGGTCGTCGCCACGGACCAGGGTTCGCCCGGAATGTTGAACAGCACCGAGGTGATGGCGCCGCCGAACAGCGCGCCCCAGTAGATGCAGGTCAGAAGGATGATCGCCGAGGTGGGCGACATCGAGAAGGTCAGCGGCAGCAGGATGGCGACGCCATTGGCGCCACCAAGGCCCGGCAGCACGCCGATGATCACGCCGAGCAGGATGCCGATCACCATCAGGAGGATGTTGAACGGATCGCCGGCTATGTAGAAGCCGTGATAGAGGTTGATGAAGTTGTCGACGATCATGGGCGTGTTTCCCTGGGAGCGGCCGCAACCGGCCCCGTCTTATCTGTTGGCGTTCAGAGTCCGAGCATTGCTTCGATCGGCCCCTTGGGGAGGGGGATCAGGAACCAGCGCTCAAGCGTCAGGTAGAAGAACGCCGGCACACCGACAGCCACCGCCAGCGAGAGCGGGAAGCCGTATTTGCCCAGCCAGGTCATGAACACGACGATCAGCAGGAACGACGGAAGGTAGATGCCGAGAAACGGGATCAGCACGACATAAATCGTCGCCGGAATGAGCACCCGCAGCACCTGGCCGAGCTGGCCCCATTCGGCGAACAGGCCCGTGGCCTCCGTGCGAAGCGCCATGACCAGGTTGATCAGGCTGCAGATGCAGATGATGAGCCCGACATAGAAGGGAAAGAAGCCGGCCTGCGGACCATCCGAACCCCAGCCGTAGCCGACGATGACGCTGCCATAAATGACGATGAGGCCGAACAGCATGGTCAGCAGTGCCGTGCCGATCTCGACGGCACGTTGCTTGGGTCCCGCTGCGGCTCCGTGATGAGCCTGTTCCATCAAGATTCTCCGAAAATTTCCGCGCAAAGGACCACCCGGCGGGACAACCCCGTCGGCGGCACGTTTGAGGCTCTATCGCTGGTGAGATATTCGTCGCAGGCCCGGGGGCGGCCAGGCGGAGGACCCTTCGGTCCCCCGCCCTTCGCCGTGTTTCCACGCTTGTCGCAGATTCCGCAGCCGGCTATCGGCCGACTGTTCTCGGGCGTGCGCGCCTGTCGGGGCGCATCAGTTGCCGGCGATGAAGCCCGCTTCCTGCATCAGGCCCTTGTGGGTCGTCTCAGCCTGATCGAGCCAGGCCTTGAACTCGTCACCGGCCATGAAGGTCTGGTTGAAGGCGCCATCCTTCATGAGCTGCTTCCACTCGGGGGTCTCGCGAACCTTCTTGAACAGTTCGACGAAGTAGGCGACCTGCTCGTCGGTCACGCCCGGGGGCATGAAGACGCCGCGCAGCATCAGATATTCCACGTCGAGGCCGGCCGACTTGCAGGTCGGCACCGAGGACCAGGACAGGTCGCCCTGGATCTTGTCGGTGTAGGGAAGCGGCTTGGAGTCGAACACGCAGAGCGGACGAACCTTGTCGCCGCGCCACTGCGAGACGGCCTCGATCGGGTTGTTCACGCTCGAATTGATGTGCCCGCCGACCAGCTGCACGGCCACTTCGCCGCCGCCCTTGTAGGGGATGTAGGTCAGCTTCTTGCCCAGCGCCTTCTGGATGGCGACGGTGATGATCTGGTCTTCCTGCTTGGAGCCCGTGCCACCCATCTTGAAGGTGTTGTCCGGGGCGGCCTTGATCGCGGCCTCATATTCCTGCGCGGTCTTGTAGGGCTCCTGGGCGTTCACCCAGAGCACGAACTCGTCCAGCGCCAGCATGGCGACCGGGGTCAGGTCCTTCCAGTTGAAGGGAATGCCGGTGGCGAGCGGGGTGGTGAACAGGTTGGAGAGCGAGATGACGATCTTGTGCGGATTGCCCTTGTTGCTCTTCACGTCGAGGAAGCCCTCGCCGCCGGCGCCGCCGGACTTGTTGATGACGACCAGCTGGGTCGACATCAGGTCATGCTTGGCGATGATGCCCTGGAGCGTGCGGGCCATCTGGTCGGCGCCGCCGCCGGTGCCGGCGGGCACGATGAATTCGACCGGCTTGGTGGGTTCCCAGGCGGCCGCGGCGGGCAGCATGGACAGGGCCGTCATGCCAAGAGCGGTCACGGCACCGAGGCCGAGAGCATGCAGATGTTTCATTTGGCGTTTCCTTCCCAAAGGGTTTGGCGAACGGCCGACTCATTGGATGGTCGGCTCTTTGCTTGGGCCTCTCCTCGCGTCCGAAGGACGGGGCGAGACCTCGATAACCGGGGACTTCTTGTATGTCTCTCCGCCGGATATTCTGTGGAATAACTTGTACCAAGAATAAGCCCAAGCCAAGTGCTAATTCTAAAGTTCAATGTTGCATCGCAAGGTCAACTGGTATTACGTATTCCGATTATTTTGTATCTGGCATACCGATTTTGGTATACCTAATAATTCATAATGTGTCCTTGAATACGTTATTAATCAAACCATTGACCCAAAAGCCTTTTTTTGCGGGCTTCTGCCGCGGGGCCTCCGCGCCCCCGGCCCTGCGGATGCTGGGGAAGCCGCCAGCGGCGGCTTCCAAGCCGGGAGCAAGCCGGGCCGCGCGAATACATGAGCATCCTCACTTCGCCCGATTTTGCCCCAAGCTCGCCCACTTTGTCGCCATATTGTTGCGGTGCAACACAGGCGTGCGGAAGCGGGCGATGGATTCCCGGCGTTTCTGACCGGCGTCTTCACCTGCCATCGCACGGCAGATCGGGACAACACCGCCCCTACCGCTCGCGCCGGGTCGCGGCGCGGAATCGTTTTTGCTAGGAGTCATGTGAAACGGCTCCCGTGCCGGCGACGGCGCGAAACGGAGCGACCCACCTCCCGTCCCGGCCACGGGACACCACGGAGACACTGTCCAAATGACCAGCCGCGTGATTCCGGTGGCTCCCTTCACCCTCACCGTCTTCGGGGCGACCGGCGACCTCGCCCGCCGCAAGCTCATTCCGGCGCTCTTTCACCGCGACCTCGACGGGCAGATACCCGACGACGCCACCATCATCGGCGTCTCGCGCCGCGCGCTGAGCGACGACCAGTTCCGTGCCTTCGCCCGCCAGGCGCTCAGCGACCATATTCCGGCGAGCGAGCTGGAAGGGCCGGAGGTGGAGCGTTTCCTCGCGCGCCTCTCTTACGTCGCCGCCGATGCCGACGCCGATGGCGGCTGGCCGGAGCTGGCGCAGCGCGTCGAGGCCTTCCCGGAGCATATCCCGGTCTATTATCTCGCCACGGCGCCGCATCTGTTCGGGCCGATCTGCGAGCGGCTGGGCAAATACGGGCTCTCCCGCAATGGCCGCGTCGTCATCGAGAAGCCGATCGGCAAGGACCTGAAGTCCGCCGTCGCGCTTAACGAGCAGGTCGGCCGCATCTTCCCGGAAGATCGCGTCTACCGCATCGACCATTATCTGGGCAAGGAGACGGTGCAGAACCTGATGGCGCTGCGCTTCGCCAATGCCCTGTTCGAGCCGCTGTGGAACAACGCCCACATCGACCATGTGCAGATCACGGTGGCCGAGGCGCTCGGCGTCGAGGAGCGGGCCGGCTATTACGACACCGCGGGCGCCATGCGCGACATGGTGCAGAACCACATCCTCCAGCTGCTCTGCCTCGTCGCCATGGAGCCGCCCGCCTCGCTCGACGCCGATGCGGTGCGCGACGAGAAGCTGAAGGTGCTGCGCGCCCTCAAGCCGATCGACGACCAGAACATGGCGGCCGTCACCGTGCGCGGCCAGTACCGCGCCGGCGCCTCGGCGGGCGGGGCGGTGGCCGGCTATCTCGACGAGCTCGGCTCCTCCACCAGCAGCACCGAAACCTTCGTCGCCGTGAAGGCGGAGGTGGAGAACTGGCGCTGGGCCGGCGTGCCCTTCTATCTGCGCACCGGCAAGCGGCTCGCCTCGCGCGTCTCGGAAATCGTGGTTGGCTTCAAGCCGGTGCCGCATTCGGTGTTCGACGCCAATGTCGGGCCGATCGAATCGAACCGGCTGGTCATCCGCCTGCAGCCGGACGAGGGCGTGAAGCTGTGGCTGATGATCAAGGATCCCGGCCCCGGCGGCATCCGCCTCACCCATGTGCCGCTCGACATGAGCTTCGCCAAGGCGTTCAAGGTCCGCAACCCGGACGCCTATGAGCGTCTCATCCTCGACGTGGTGCGCGGCAACCAGACCCTGTTCATGCGCCGCGACGAGGTCGAGGCGGCGTGGAAATGGGTGGACCCGATCCTGCAGGCCTGGCGCAGCGCCAAGGAGCCGCCGCGCCCCTACACCGCCGGCACCTGGGGCCCCTCGGCCGCCATCGCCCTGATCGAGCGCGACGGCCGCACGTGGTTGGAAGACGGCGCCTGACGGCGCCTTCGGCTGAAAGACGGCGCCCCGCCGGGACGTGTGGGCGCTCAATCAGACGTGTGGCGACCGGCCTCCGGTCGTCGCACAACTGCCCTATACTCGGGCGGACGGCGCACCGCCGCCGCCATGGGTACAGGAGCCGGCTTCGGGCCGGCACGAGAGGGAGCACGCAGACGCATGCCGGAACTGCATGAACTGAAGGACAGCGCCGAGGTGGCGCGCGCCGTGGCCGATTTCGTCGCCGCCGCGCTGAGCGCGCGCGTCGCCCGCAGCGGCTATGCCAGCCTCGCGGTTTCCGGCGGGCGCACCCCCACCCGCTTCTTCGAGGAACTCTCCACCCGCGATCTGCCCTGGGACAAGATCGCCATCACCCTGGTGGACGAGCGCTGGGTGCGCGAGACCTCGGATCGCTCCAACGCCCGACTGGTGCGTCAGCACCTGCTGCAGAACAAGGCGGCCGCCGCCAAATTCGTGCCACTCGCCAATGATGCCCCCACGCCGGAAGATGGCCTGTTCGCCGTCAACGAGGCGCTGGAGGAAATGTCTTGGCCGCTTGCCTGCGCCATTCTCGGCATGGGCGATGACGGCCACACCGCCTCCTTCTTCCCCAATGGCGACCATCTGGAAGAGGCGATCGACCCCGACGCGGCGCTCGGCCTCCTTCCGATGCGAGCGCCCGATGCCGGCGAGCCGCGCATCACCCTCACCCTGCCGGTGCTGCTGGGCGCCGACGCGCTCGCCCTGCACATTGAGGGCGAGGCGAAGAAGCCGGTGCTGGAAAAGGCGCTGGGCGAGGGCCCGGCGACCGAGATGCCCATCCGCGCCGTGCTGCGGGCCAAGCCCGGGCTCGACATCTTCTGGTGCCCCTGACACCGGCACACCCCTCCGGCGACCCGCCCGGGCCGCCGGCCACCAAGGAGCGGCCGGAGTGCCGGCCGCTGACGCTTCTGAGGAGAGCCGCATGGCCCATGCCATCCCATCCAGCGTGAATGCCCGCATCGGCGAGGTCACGGAGCGCATCGCGGTGCGCTCGCGCGACGCCCGCGCGCGTTATCTGGAGCGGATCGCCCTGGCGGCCGAGCGCGGGCCGACCCGGTCGAAGCTCGGCTGCGCCAACCAGGCGCACGGCTTCGCCGCCTGCGGCCCCTCCGACAAGTCCATGCTGCGCGAGGGCGCGGGCGCCAATCTCGGCATCGTCACCGCCTATAACGACATGCTCTCCGCCCACCAGCCCTATGAAACCTATCCCGAGCTGATCCGCGCGGCGGCGCGCCGCGCCGGCGGCACGGCGCAGGTGGCCGGCGGCGTGCCCGCCATGTGCGACGGCGTCACCCAGGGCGAGGCCGGCATGGAATTGTCGCTGTTCTCGCGCGACGTCATCGCGCTCTCCACCGCCGTCGCCCTCTCGCACCAGACCTTCGACGCCGCCGTGTTTCTGGGCATCTGCGACAAGATCGTGCCCGGCCTCGTCATCGGCGCGCTGTCCTTCGGCCATCTGCCGGCGGTGTTCATCCCCGCCGGGCCGATGACCTCGGGCCTGCCCAATGACGAGAAGGCCAAGATCCGCCAGCTCTTCGCCGAAGGAAAGGTCGGCCGCGACGCGCTGATGGAGGCCGAGAGCCAGTCCTATCACGGGCCGGGCACCTGCACCTTCTACGGCACCGCAAACACCAACCAGATGATGATGGAGATCATGGGCCTGCATCTGCCCGGAGCCTCCTTCGTCAACCCCAACACGCCGCTGCGCGACGCGCTGACCACGGCGGCGGCGGAGCGCGCCATGGCGATGACCGCGCTCGGCAATGATTATGTGCCGGTTGGCCGGATGCTGGACGAGAAGGCGTTCGTGAACGGCATTGTCGGCCTGCACGCCACCGGCGGCTCCACCAATCACACGCTGCACATCGTCGCCATGGCGGCGGCGGCGGGCATCCGCCTCAGCTGGGACGATTTCTCCGATCTCGCCGACGTCACCCCGCTACTCTGCCGCGTCTACCCCAATGGCAAGGCCGACGTGAACCATTTCCACGCCGCCGGCGGCATGGGCTTTGTCATTGGCGAGCTCCTCGCCGACGGCAAGCTGCACGCTGATGTGGAAACCGTGTGGGGCGGCGGGCTCGACGCCTACACGCAGGAGCCGATGCTGAACCCGGACGGCACGCTGGGCTGGCGCGAAGGCACCACGGCGAGCGGCGACCAGGCGGTGCTGCGCGGCGCCAAGGCGCCGTTCCAACAGACGGGCGGGCTGAGGCTGCTCGCCGGCGAGCTTGGCCGGGCTGTCATCAAGACCTCCGCCATTGCGCCGGAGCGCCACATCATCGAGGCACCCGCCCGCGTCTTCCACAGCCAGGAGGAACTCCAGGCGGCGTTCAAGGCGGGGTCGCTCACCGGCGATTTCATCGCCGTGGTGCGCTTCCAGGGGCCGAAGGCCAATGGCATGCCGGAGTTGCACAAGCTGATGCCGCCGCTGGGCGTGCTACAGGACCGTGGCCACAAGGTCGCGCTCGTCACCGATGGCCGGCTGTCGGGCGCGTCCGGCAAGGTGCCGGCGGCCATCCACGTCACCCCGGAAGCCGCCGATGGCGGCGCCATCGCGCTGATCCGCAATGGCGACATGATCCGGCTCGACGCGGTCAACGGCACGCTGAAGATTCTGGTCGAGCCGGAAATCTGGGCCGAGCGGGCGCCCGCCTCCGCCAATCTCGCCCCCTCGCATGTCGGCGTCGGGCGCGAACTGTTCGCCGCCTTCCGCGCCGCTGTCGGCACGGCGGATACGGGCGCGAGCATCTTCGCGGTGTGAGCCGGAAAGCCTCGTCCCGGCCGGCGGCGCCGCCGCCGAGCCGGGAGCGTCCGTCCGCCCGTGCGATCCCGGGTCGGCCCATGGCCGTCCGGGATGACGCATGACAGCTCAGTACAGCGGGCCGATCTTGCCGAGCGGGAGCACGCCGAGCATCACCCGTCCGTCGCGGAAGGCGAAGGGGAATGAACTCGCCTTCTGCCCGTCCACGGTGGTTGGCATCCCCGCCATCATCATGGCCGGGGCGAGATTGGCCAGGAAATCGGGCATCAGCCCCGCCTCCGCCATGGCGGCGAACAGGGGCTGCGCCTTCACCACGGCGAGGTCGAGCCGGCCGTCCGGGCGGCGCTGCGCGTCAAGGCCGAGATCGCCCGAGGCGCTGAGCGCGCCGCCGCCGCCGGTGATGCGCGCCAGCTCCAGGTCGATCCGCCCGCCGGCTTGCTGCCAAAGCGCAAGTCGCTCGGCCGCCGACATGGTGCGGAAGGGCGGCACCTGCGTCACGCTCGCCTGCACTTCGCCGTCGATCGACTTGGCGGCCAGAGCCGCCGCCTGCGCCATCGCGACGCCGGAGGTGCGCGCCTGCGGGGTGGTCAGCGCCATGCCGCTGGCGCCGGTGAAGCCGAAGGCGATGTCCAGCGTGCCCGCGGCCTCGCCGGGGTGGTGGCGCACATGCAGCTCCGCATGGCGGGCGGAGAACACCGTCGTGCCGCCTTCAGCCAGCGTGTAGTCATTGGCGGCGATCGAGACACGCTCGGCCTGCCCCTCGCGGCCGACACCGCTCACCTGCAGCAGCGACCAGTTGGCGGTGATCTCGCGGCCGGTCGCGGTTTCCGTCAGCACGGAGGGCCCCTCGAACTCGGCGATGAGGTGGCGGGGATTCCACACCTGCGCCACCGCATGGGCGCGGGTCATGCGGGCGGTCCACGCCGTGGGGCCGGCGAAGGTCACGCTGGGCGCGGCGCAGATCAGCTCGAACCGGAAGGGAAAGCCACCGAATTCGCGGCTGGCGCAGTTCCACACCCGCCCCTCCGTCGCCTCGCGCGCGATCCAGGCATCAACCTCCGCCGCCGCACGCTGGGCGCCCCAGTTCCAGGCGAACGACCAGCCGATGCCGAGCACGACGAGAAGCGTGAAAGGCAGCGCGATCAGCCAGCGGCGGCGCCGGGACGCGGCAGGATCGGGGGGAAGGTCGGACACGCTCATGCAGCAACTCCAGGGATTTCGGGCGGCGCACGCTCTGCCGCCGATGCGGCAGGCTTAAGGCGGGGCGCCGGGCGGGGATGGGCACGGGCGCCGACACCGGCTTTTCTTAGAGCATTTCGCGCCAAGTGGGTTCCGGTTCGCGTGAAGAATAGGCGTAGCGACAAAACCTGGAGCTCGTCCGGTGGACCGGCTTTCACCGGACGTGCTCCAGGTCGTGCTCCAGGTGGCGCGCGCCCCTTGCGCCCTGCCGCCGGCTCGCGCAAGCAGAAGCCTGTTGCCGTCCTCGCCCGATTCCACCCTTCTGCAGGTGCCCGCCATGCCCGCCGCCGGCCTCCTCGCCCATCCTCCCGCGCCCGGCGAACCACTCTGGGTGTTCGGCTATGGCTCGCTGATGTGGAATCCGGGCTTTGCCTATGAGGAGCGGGTGCCGGGCAAGCTGATCGGCGCGCACCGTTCCTTCTGTGTCAAATCCGTGCACTGGCGGGGAACGCCGGAAAAGCCCGGCCTCGTGCTCGGCCTCGATCGCGGCGGCGCCTGCGTCGGCATCGCCTTCCGCGTGGCGCCGGATACGGCGGAGGCCACCCTTGCCTATCTGCGCGAACGCGAGCAGGTGACGAACATCTATCGCGAGGCGGTGCGCCGGGTCTGGCTGAAAGATGGCAGCGAACGCGCCGTGCCGGCCGTGGTGTTTCTGGTCGATCGCGGCCATGCGCAATATGCCGGACGCCTCAGCGCCGAGGAGCGGCTGCATCTGATCCGGCAGGGCCACGGCATAGGCGGGCCGAATGCCGATTATGTCACCGCCACTGCCCAGCATCTGGCCGAACTCGGCATCCGCGATCCAGAGCTACACTGGCTGGTGGAGCGGCTCTGAGCGCTTTGTGCGCTCCGGCGCTCACATCGGGGCGAGCGCGCCGCTCTCGGCATCGGGGAGAATGCGCAGATGGATTTCCTGTGCCCCGGTGGCCATGGCGGCGCTGCGGGCCTTGGCCCCGGCCGGCCCGGTCCACACCGGAATGCGGCGCGTGCCTTCCATCCGCACCGCGATAGCGACGGCGGCGGGATAGTCGGGCGCCTCATCGGCGGCATAGACGGAATACATCTGCCGGCGGCCATCCGTGCCGCGCCAGAGACGGAAGCGCCGCGCCAGCAAACCGCTGGCGCTGAGCGGCCCGGCGTCCTCAAGCGAATCAAAGCGGTGCATGTCGCGTGTCATCATGGGAACAAATCTAGAACATCTGGTTGCGGCGTCAACTCTGCCTGTGGAGGAATCCGCAAAGATGCTGAAGGTTCCCTTGACAGCCCCTCTCAGGGGGGTGGCGACCGCCCCGGATCACGCAGTTGCGATGTCACCGCCGGCCAGGCACGCACCCCGAGAGAGGCGGCGAGGAACTTCACATATTCGATCCCCAGCAGCCGCAGGCTGGCGAGCGGCGCCGGGCCACCCTCCGTCCGCCGCGGCACGACAGGATAGGGCACGAGGGTGATCCCCGCCGTGGTGCGGCGCAGTTCCACCAGCGCGCGCGGCATGTGCCAGGCCGACGTCACCACCAGAAGCGAGCGGAAATGGTTGGCCCGCGCCCATTCCCCGGTCTCGATGGCGTTGCCTTGGGTGTTCAACGCCGAGCGGCCCAGTTCGACGCAGCATTCCAGCGCCTCGCGCGTCGCCGGCACGGTCCGCACGATTTCGTCCAGCGTGGTGTCGGGGTGCACGCCGGTGATGAGCAGCCGCTTGCCCCGCCCTTCGAGCAGGAGATTGGTGGCCTCGACAATGCGCTCGGACCCGCCGGTCAGCACCACGATGCCGTCGGCGCGCCGCCCGGCCTGCGCCTCGCGCCCCTCGATCCCGGCGACGAAAACGGCGAAGCCGGCCAGCACGGCGAGAAACGCCACCAGCGGCACGGCGGCAAGTATCATGATGAGGCGCATCAGGCGGCGGCGGGCCGGCCGGGCCGGCGCTTTCGCGGGATCGGTGGGGGAGAGCGTGGCCACGGCGGTGCCTAGCTGATGCCGCGCAAGGTGCGGTAGACGGTGAGGCGCGAGGTGAGAGTCGTCACCAGCGCCACCAGCACCGCGACGCCGACAATGCCGCCATAGCCGCGCGCGTCGATCGTCATCGCCCCCACCAGCGTGTCGATCTGCTGGTCGAAGCTCAGCCAGGACGGCAGGGTCGAGCCGAGGAAGAACAGCGCGATCGCCGCGCCGCCGCCAATGGCCGCGCCCTTGAGCCCGACGGTGAGGAAATGGCGCTGGAACTCCGAGACGATGAAGGTGTCCCGCGCCCCGACGAAATGCAGCACCTCCACCACAAAGCGGGCGGCGTCCACCGCCGCGCGGGTGGCCACCGTCACGCACAGCACGGTGGCGGTGGCGACCAGCGCCAGCACGGCGAGCCCGATCGCCATCGCCGTGCGCGTGGTGGTGGCCAGCCGCTCGGCCCAGACCCGGTGGTCGTCGAGCGTGGCGGAAGGCACCTGCCGGGCCAGCTCGGCGCGCAGGGCCGGCAGCGTCTGCGCATCGGCCGTGCCGGCGAGCGTCACCGTCACCAGCCGGGGCACCGGCAAATTGGCAAGGTCCAGCCCGGTGCCGAGCCACGGCTCCAGCAGCTTGGAGGTCGCGGCGGGGTCAAGCGCCTGCGCGCCCGCCACGCCGGGCGTCGCCTTCGCCAGCTCCACCGCCTTGGCGAGTGCGGCCTCAATATCGAGCCCGTCGCCCGGCTTGATCTCGATCGTCGCCTCGCGGGCGATGTCGGCGGTCCATTCCGCCGCGACATTGCTCACCGCGGAGACCGCGCCGATGGTGATGCCGGCCAGAAAGGTCATGATCGCGATCACCGCGATCAGCGCCCGCGCCGTCACCGTCGCGCTGGGCACGATCGGGCGCTGCGTCGCCGATTTGGTCGGCGGGTTCTGGCTGGCGCGGGCCGGGCCGGGCTTTGCCGCCGGCTCGGCGCCGGCGATGGCCGGGGCGCGCAAGCGCCCGGCCATCGCCGCCAGCCGTCCTGATGCCGTGGGTCGATGTTCAGTCATAGACGGTCAGGCGCCCCTGATTGATGACGAGCCGGCGCGCGTCGAACTGGTCCATCAGCCCGATGTCATGGGTGGCGATGAGAACCGAGGTGCCGCTCTTGTGCAGTTCGAGGAACAGGCGCAGCAAACGGCGCGCCAGGCTGGGATCGACATTGCCGGTGGGCTCGTCGGCCAGCAGGATTTCCGGCCGGCTGATCAGCGCCCTCGCGATGGCCGCGCGCTGCTTCTCGCCGCCCGAGAGCACGGGGGGCAGCACATGCATGCGCTCGCCCAGCCCCACCCAGTGCAGAAGCTCGGTCACTTCGGCGCGATAGGTCGCCTCCTCGCGCCCCTGCACCCGCAGCGGCAGGGCGACATTCTCATAGGTGCTGAGATGATCGAGCAGCCGGAAATCCTGGAACACGATGCCGATGCGCTGGCGCAGCGCCGCCGTCTCGTCGGGGGCGAGCTTGGCGGCATCGCGGCCGAAGACCGTGACAAGGCCGCGCGTCGGCCGCAGCGACAGGAAAAGCAGCCGCAGCAGCGTGGTCTTGCCCGCACCGGAGGGGCCGGTGAGGAACTGGAAGGAATGCGGGGGAATGCCGAAAGTGACATCCCGCAGCACTTCCGGGCCCATGCCGTAGCGCAGGCCGACATTTTCGAAGCGAACCAAGACTCAATCCTTCGGCGGAGGGACCCCCGCTGATTCTGATGCCGCGACCTCTAACATAGCGTGTGCGCGCCGTCGCAAAAGACGGGCATGCCGCCCGGTAACGGGAAACCCCGCTGGACGTGCGAGGACGGCCCGTTCATCCTGCCGGCAAAGCACAGGGTGCGCCAGCAGCGTGCGCCACCTGCCGCGCGAGAGGAAGCCGATGACGCAAGAAAATGCCGCCCCGACCACCACCGACGCCGGACCCGCCTATCGCGATGCCCGGATCGAGGTGCTGTTCGACGCCGAGACTATCGCCGCCCGCAACCGCGAGCTGGTGGACGAGATCGTCGCGGCCGCGCCGGAAAAGCTGGTGGTCATCGCGGTGCTGAAGGGCAGCTTCGTCTTCGCCGCCGATCTCATCCGCGCCATGCACCATGCCGGGCTGGCGCCGGAGGTGGAGTTCATCACCCTGTCGAGCTATCGCGACGCGCGCGTTTCTTCCGGCCAGGTGACAGTGCTGCGCGACATCGAGACCGATGTGCGCGGGCGCGACGTGCTGCTGATCGACGACATTCTCGAATCCGGCCGCACCCTGGCCTTCGCCAAGGACCTGCTGGCGGCGCGCGGCGCCCGGCGGGTCATGGTCGCCGTGCTGCTGGAAAAGCCGCATAAGCGCGCGGTGCAGATCACGGCGGATTTCGTCGGCTTTCCCTGCCCGGACTATTTCGTCGTCGGCTATGGCATGGACGTCTCGCATGCGTTCCGCCAGCTGCCCTTCATCGGCTACATCCCCGACGCGGAGAAATAGCAACCGCGGCCGCTCGCAGCCCCGCACCCGCATCCCGGCGCCACGGGCAGCGGTGCGACCGGAGCGGCTCGCCGGGCTCTGCCGACGATGACGTCGTGACGAGCCCGGAGCGGGGTCGCCGTCCGGGACGCGTGTCGGGCACGCGGCGGGCCGCATCAGAAGTCGCGCAGCAGCCGCTCCAGATAGTCGAGTTCAAGCCGCGGCCGGTCGGGCTCGCCGAAGCGGCGGCGCAGCTCCTCCAGCACCCGGCGGGCGCGCTGCATGTCGATCTCTTCCGGCACCTTCACCGTGTTGTCGTCGCCATAGTCGCGCGAGCGCATCGGCCGGCCGAGCGGGTCGGTGCGCTCGGCGGTCTGGCCGGAGGGGCCGCCCGGCCCCTCGCCGCCGGGCTCGCCCTGCTGTTGCTGCATCGCCTCGGCCATCTGCTGGGCGCCGCGACGCAGCGCCTGCAGCGCCTCGCTTTGCGCATCGACCGCGCCGGTGCCGTCGCCCTCGCCGAGCGCCTGCTCGGCCTCGCGCATCGCCTGCTCGGCCTGGGCGAAGCCGCCGTCGCCCGGCATGCCCTGGCCCTGGCCTCGGCCCTGCCCCTGCTGACCCTGTTGGCCCTGACCCTGACCCTGCCCTTGCTGGCCCTGACCCTGCTGGCCCTGCCCCTGCTGGCCCTGTTGACCTTGCTGACCTTGCTGGCCTTGCTGACCTTGCTGGCCTTGCTGACCCTGCTGGCCCTGCTCGCGCATGGCCTGCTGCATCTTCTCGCGCAGCTGGCGCAGCTGCTCGCGCAGTTGCTCCTGGTTCTGCTTCAGCTCGTTGAACGCCTGGTCCTGCTGGCCCTCGCGCCCTTCCTTGAAGGTGCGGTCGCGCAGCTGCTGCTGCCGGCGGATCATGTCGCCGAGCTGGTCCATCGACTGCGACATCTGGCTCTGGCCCTGCTGGCGCTGCTGCTGCCGGCCGGCCTGCAGGCCGTTCAGCATGTTCTGCAGCTCGCTCAGCATCTGCCGCGCCGCGTCGCGGGCGCCGTTCTTCGCCATGTCCTCGATGCGGTCGAGCATCTTCTGCAGGTCCTGCGGGCGGACCGTGCGGGTGTTGGGATCGGCCGGCTGGTTGGCGTCGGCGCGATTTTGATTGCGCTGCGCCTCCTGGGCGAGCGCCTTCATGAACTCGTTCATCGCCTCGCGCAGTTCCTGCGCCAGCTTCTGGATCTCCTCGTCCGGGGCGTTGTTCTCCAGCGCGTTCTGCAGCGCCTGCTGGGCGTCGCGCAGCCGCTTCTCGACATCGGAGAGGTCGCCATCCTCGATGCGGACCGCCACTTCCCAGAGATAGTCGACCACGCCGCGCAGATCCTCGTCGCTGCGGGCATTGGCCAGCCGGAAAGAGGCGGTGCGCAGGCCCATGTACTGCGAGGGATCGGGCGTGAAAGCCTCCGGCGCGATCGACAGCGCGTCGAGCGCGGCCTGCACCCGTTCGCGCGTGTTGACGTCGAGCGCCAAGAGCCGCCGCTCGTCGATCAGCGCCCGCGCCAGCGGGTTGGAGAAGCTGCGCTGCGGCAAGGTGAGGCGGCGCGGCTTTGACTGGCCGACATTGCCGGCCTGGTCGCGCGCCACCAGAACCATCTCCACCCGGCTGCCCGCCCACGGGTTTTCAGTGAAGTCCTTGGTCGTCTGCCCGCTCGCCGCCCGGGAGCGGCCGCCGACCAGCGGCAGCGGAAAGTTCGGCGCCTCGACCAGCGGACGAGGCTCGGCCGGCTTGGGCGCGTTTTTCAGCCCGTGCAGGGGCGGGGGCGGCGGCAGGGCGGTGAAGCGCGCCTCGGCACCGGCAATGCCGTAATCGTCCTCGGCCTTGTAGCTCAGCGCCAGCGCGTTATTGCCCGAGGCCTGCGGCTCCTTGGTCAGTTCGATGGTCGGCGGGTTGTCCGGCTGGGCGTGGAAATGCCAGGACACGAAGCGCCCGTCCGGCCCTTCGATCCGGGCCGTGCCATCGCTGGCGATGACGAAGCGCCGCTCCTCGCCGGTGGCGGAAGCGGAGGCCGGTGTGGCCGCCGGTGCCGCTGCGCCTGAAGCCGCCGGCGTCTCACTCTCCTTCGGCGGCGCCGCGGCGATGCCGCCCTGCGTCACCAGCCTCGCATCGTCCAGTCCGATGATCCGCACCACCAGCTCGCTGCCGGCCGGCACGGTCATCGCGCTCGCCTCATAGGACGCGCTCGTATCCTCGGCGCGCCCGGCGGCGGCGGCCTGCGCCATTTCCTGCGAGCGCAGGCCCGGCAGCATGATCGGCGCGCGGCCGGTATAGCCGGGCGGCGTCACCCAGGCATCGACGCGATAGGGCTTGGGCGGCACGAGCTCGGCCCAGTCGAAGGCGGCAGCGATGCGGCGCAGATGGTCGCCCGGCACCATGAAGAATGTGGCAATCACCCCGAGCAGCACCAGCGCCCGCAGCGCCTGCCCATCCTTGGCGGCGACGCCCGGCGCCGGCAGGCCGACACGCAGGCTGCCGATCTGCGCCGACATTCGCGCCAGATGCGCCCGCCAGAGCGCGGCGCCGACCGGATCGTCGGGCTTGGAGGCGAGATGGTCGGACAGCGCCGTGGCCGGCCGGTGCGGAAGGTGGCTCTCGCGGTCGAGCCGCGACAGCGCCTCGCTGGCCGAAGGCGGCCGAATGCGCAACGCCGGCACCAGCGCCAGCGCGAACAGCGCGGCGAAGAGCACAAGGCCGAGGATGCGGCCATAGGGCGGCAGCGACAGCCAGAGGCCGAGCCAGGAGGCGATGAGAAACAGGCCGAGCGCGGCGCCAAGCGCGACCATGGCGGGCCAGACGCGCTCCCACAGCAGCACGCCCCAGGCCCGCTGCAGCGCGGCGCCCATGAGGCGCCCGGCAGAACTGTTTTGCTCGGCGGCCCAGCGCTCGCCGGCGCGTGCCATCTCGGCGCGCGCGCCAGCGGCCGCAGCCGGGCGGCCCTCGCCTTCCGTACCTTCCGGTGTTGCCGTCACGCGGCTGACCTCCGACGCTCTCAGGTCCACACCAGCCCCAGCGTCACCTTAACATGGGCAATCGGGCGCGCCAGCCCTGCCGCCGGAACGGGCACGCTCAACGCATCATCACCTCGTGAGAGCGCGCCGGCCGCGCAGAAGGCGGCCGGGTATCTGCCGTGATCAGGCCAGCCAGCCGGGAATCCGGTCGAGGGCGATCAGCTCGTCGACCTCGACGCGCGGCCGCACAATCGCGAATTCCCCGCCTCTCGCCAGCACTTCCGGGATCAGTGGGCGCGTATTGTAGGTGGAGGCCTGCACCGCGCCATAGGCGCCCGCCGTCATCACCGCGATGAGATCGCCGGCCTTCAGCCCCGGCAGCCGCCGCCCCAGCGCCAGGAAATCGCCGGATTCGCACACCGGCCCGACCACATCCGCGACCATCTGCCCCTCGCCGGGCACCGCCTCGCGCACGGGCAAGATTTCGTGATGCGCGTCGTACAGCGTCGGGCGGATGAGATCGTTCATCGCCGCGTCGACGATGACGAAGTGCTTGCCCTCGCCTTCCTTCACATAGAGCACGCGGGTGACGAGGATGCCGGCATTGGCCACCAGCATGCGCCCGACCTCGAAGACGAGGCCGAGGCCGAGATTATGCGTGTGCCGCTTCACCAGCGCCGCATAGGCGGAAGGCAGCGGCGGCTCCGCCTCGCCCGCGACATAGGGCACGCCGAGCCCGCCGCCGAGGTCGAGATGGGTCAGCGCATGCCCGTCCGCCATCAGGTCGCGGGCGAGTTCCACCAGCAGCGCGGTGGCATTGTCGAACGGGCCGAGATCGGTGATCTGGCTGCCGATATGCATGTCGACGCCGGTAATGCGCAGCCCCGGCAGGGCGGCGGCGTGGCGATAGACCTCGCGCGCCCGCGACACCGGAATGCCGAACTTGTTGTCGGACTTGCCGGTGGAGATCTTGTGGTGGGTCTTGGCGTCGACGTCCGGGTTGACGCGAATCGAGATCGGCGCCGCCACCCCGTGGCTCACCGCCACCTCGGAGAGGGTCAGCAGTTCCGGCTCGCTCTCCACATTGAAGCACATGATGCCGGCATCGAGCGCCGCCGCCATTTCCTCGCGCGTCTTGCCGACGCCGGAGAACACGATCTTGCGCGGCTCGACACCCGCCGCCAGCGCCCGCTTCAATTCGCCGCCGGAGACGATGTCGGCCCCGGCGCCCAGCTTGGCGAAGGTGCGAATCACCGCCTGGTTGGAATTGGCCTTCACCGCGTAGCAGAGGGTGGTGCGCATGTCGGCGAAGGCGTCGGTGAACACCCGGTGGTGCCGCTCCAGCGTCGCGGTGGAATAGGCGTAGAAGGGCGTGCCGACCGCGCGCGCGATGTCGACAAGGCTTACATCCTCGGCGTGGAGGATGCCGTCACGATAGGCGAAATGATGCATGGCGCTTCGGTGGTCAGAGCAGGCCGTCGAGGATGAAAGGCGTCTTCGGCTTCACCGGGCCGGTATCCTTCGGCACCTTGCCGTCCGGACCGGGCTGCGCCTGCGGCGAGTTCGGCGGCGGCTCCAGCGGGCCTTTCACGCCGCAGCCACCCAGCGCCAGCGCGCCACCGAGCGCGAGCGAAAGGCCAAGGACGCGGCACAGGCGGGAGAGAGCACGGGACAAGGAGGCTTCCTCGGCTGGGTCAGGTGATGAACAGGGGCAACCTATAACGGCGCTTTCGGAAAGGCGAGCCCGCAGCGCGCCCTCGCGCCTCAGGCATCGAAGGTGGCGATCACGGGCACATGATCGGAAGGGCGCTCCCAGCCCCGCGCCTCGCGCAGCACGGTGAGCGCCCGGGCGGTGGGGGCCAGCGCCGGGGTCGCCCACACATGGTCGAGCCGCCGGCCCCGATTGGACGCCGCCCAGTCGGCCGCGCGGTAGCTCCACCACGTATAGAGCTTTTCCTGCGGCGGGATGAAATTGCGCATCACGTCCACCCATTGGCCGGCCGCCTGCAGCTTCGCCAGCTTGTCGACCTCAACAGGCGTGTGGCTGACCACGTCGAGCAATTGCTTGTGGCTCCACACATCCGCTTCCAGCGGGGCGATGTTGAGATCGCCCACCAGCACCGAGCGCGCGGTGGGGTCCTGCGGGTGCAGGTGCTCCCAGGCAGTCGCCTCGTCGAGGAAGGCCAGCTTGTGGCGGAACTTCTCGTTCACCTCGGGGTCAGGAACGTCGCCACCGGCCGGGATGTAGAAATTATGGATGGTCAGCGGCGCCGCCAACCCCGCCTCGCGGCCGAGCACCACCGAGATGTGGCGGGCATCGCCCATGTCGCAGAAGCCCTGCCGACTCACATCCTCGAAGGGCCGCTTCGAGAGGATGGCGACGCCGTGATAGCCCTTCTGGCCGTGGATGGCGGCGTGGGGATAGCCGAACTTGGCCGCCTCCTTCAGCGGAAAGCGGTCATCCGGCGTCTTGGTCTCCTGCAGGCAGATGACGTCCGGCTGGTGCTCTTCGGCCAGCTTGGCGACGAGCCCGATGCGCAGGCGCACCGAATTGATGTTCCAGGTGGCGATGGAGAGCGGCAAAGCGGGGGAACCTTCGCGGGGCGGGAATCGGCCGCGACACTAGAGCATGTTCCGCCGAAGGTGAACGGGCGCCGCGCCATCCCCACGCGCGCTCGTGTCCCGGCGCAGCGGGAGCGCCGCACCGCGATCCCGGCCGTCGCACCATCATCCCCCGGCTTGACCCGGGGATCCACGGCTTTTGCAGCGGCGCCGAGTGGACGACCGCGCCAAGCCCGGTCCTGACGGTCATCTAACGCCATGTTCGGTGCGTCCCGGATCGGCGCTGCGCGCGGCTTGTCCGGGACACGGCTTCCGCCCGCTCAATTCCGGTTGATGACGAACAGCATCGGGTCGGGCCGCTGCGAGGTGTCGAGGTTGGAGACCGCGACCGTGGTGTCGTAGCCCTGCGGGTCGGTGACGGTCCACTGCTTCAGCTGCATGGTCTTGGCGTCGAACATGATCATCAGCCGGTAGGTGCCGACCATGGGCTGCTTCTCCTCGATCACAACAGTGGCGAAGATGTCGTCCTGGTAGACGCCGGTCACATTGGCGTTGCGGGCGAGGTTGAAGTTCTCCGACAGCAGGAAGCGCAGCGGCGTGGCGGAAAGCGGCGAAATATCCTGCGTCTTCAGCTTCTTGTCGCGCACCGCCACCGAACGCCCGTCGGCCACCAGCTCGATCCGGCTCGGCGCCTCATATTCAAACAGCACCCGGCCCGGCTTGAGGATGTAGAACTGGCCCTGCTGCCGGTCGCCATTGGGATCGACCTGCACGAAATCGCCGATCATCGTCTTGAAGCTGTTGAAATAATCGTTGATGCGCTGGACCGTCTCATTGGCCGCGCGCTGGTTCGCCGCGGCGGCGACCTGAATGTCGGGACTGGCGGCAGGAGCAGCGGTCGCGGCGGCCCCCGAAGCAGCGGCAGGGCCGGCCTGAGCGGTGCGCATCAGCGCCGCCGGCTTCTTCGGCGGCACCGGCACGAAGGAGGGCGGCGGCACCTGCGCCAGCGCAAGCCCTGCGGGCAGGAACACCGCCGGCAGGAGCAGGAGGGCGGTGGCGCGGATACGGAACATAGGGCGCATGGGGCAAATCTCGCTGGAGCACGTCTCGCGGGGCGCACGTCTGGCTGGGCGCGCGGCGCGAAAGCGACCGGGGGCGCATGTCGGTGTCAATGAAGCGGGTAGCGCGCCGCTGTGGCGATCCTGTGGCCCGGACGCTGCGTCAGCGCCGTCTCGGCGGAAGGGGGGAGTGGCCCTCATCGGCTCAATAGCCCTCCCCGCCGCCCTCGACCAGAATCTCGCGCTTGCCGGCATGGTTGGCCGGGCCGACCAGCCCCTCGCGCTCCATCCGCTCGACCAGCGAGGCGGCGCGGTTATAGCCGATCTGTAGCCGGCGCTGGATATAGGAGGTGGAGCATTTCTTGTCGCGCAGCACCACCGCCACGGCCTGGGAGTAGAGGTCGCCGCCCTCCTCCCCGCCCATGCCGCTCTTGTCGAAGACGGCGCCGTCCTCGCCCTCGCTGTCGAGATCGACCGTCACCGCGTCGAGATAATCGGGCGCGCCCTGCGCCTTCAGGTGCTCCACCACGCGCTCGACCTCCTGATCGGAGACGAACGGCCCGTGGACGCGGGAAATCCGCCCGCCGCCGGCCATGTAGAGCATGTCGCCCTGACCCAGCAGCTGCTCGGCGCCCATCTCGCCGAGGATGGTGCGTGAATCGATCTTCGAGGTCACCTGGAAGGAGATGCGGGTGGGGAAGTTCGCCTTGATGGTGCCGGTGATGACGTCGACCGAGGGCCGCTGTGTGGCCATGATGAGGTGGATGCCGGCGGCGCGGGCCATCTGCGCCAGGCGCTGGATGGCGCCTTCGATATCCTTGCCCGCCACCATCATCAGATCGGCCATCTCGTCGACCACCACCACGATATAGGGGATCGGCGAGAGGTCCATTTCCTCGCGCTCATAGATCGCCTCGCCCGTCTCCTTGTCGAAGCCGGTCTGCACGGTGCGCACGATCTGCTCGCCCTTGACCTGCGCCTCGGCGATGCGGGCATTGAAGCCGTCAATGCTGCGCACGCCGACCTTGGACATCTTGCGGTAGCGCTCCTCCATCTCCCGCACCGCCCATTTCAGCGCCACCACCGCCTTCTTCGGATCGGTGACGACGGGGGTGAGCAGATGCGGGATGCCGTCATAGGTGGACAGTTCCAGCATCTTCGGGTCGATCATGATCAAGCGGCACTGTTCCGGCCGCAGCCGGTACAGCAGGCTGAGGATCATGGTGTTGATCGCCACCGACTTGCCCGAGCCTGTCGTGCCGGCGACCAAGAGATGCGGCATGCGGGCGAGATCGACGATCACCGGCTCGCCGCCAATGGTCTTGCCGAGCGCGATGGCGAGCTTGTGCGCCGCCTCGCCGAAATCGCGCGCGGCGAGGATCTCGCGCAGCAGCACCTTGTCGCGCTTGGGGTTCGGCAATTCGATGCCGATGGCGTTCTTGCCGGGAATCACCGCCACGCGGGCGGAAATCGCGCTCATCGAGCGGGCGATATCGTCGGCGAGGCCGATGACGCGGCTCGACTTGATGCCGGGCGCCGGCTCCAGTTCATAGAGCGTCACCACGGGGCCGGGGCGGGAATTGACGATGGCGCCGCGCACGCCGAAATCGTCCAGCACGCCTTCAAGGTCGCGGGCGTTCTGCTCCAGCGCCTCGCGCGAGAGGGCCGGCCCGCTACGCGGCGGCGGCGGCGCCAGCAGGTCGAGCCCCGGCAGGGCATAGCGCCGGCGCTGCTCCTCCAGCGCGGCACGCCCGCCGCGAATCGAGCGCAGCGGCGGCGGGCGCTTGGCCGCGCGCGGCGCCGGGGGGGGCGGCGGCGCGGCGAAATCCTCGTCGAGCGTGTCGGGCAGGTCGTCATCGGCGCTCTCGAAGCCGGCGACATCCTCCTCCTCGTCAAACACCTCGCGCCGGCCGAAGCTCGGCTCGTGCCGGCCACCGCGCAGGGCGGCGAGGTCGTCCTCCTCCGCTCCGCCAAAGCCGACGCTCTCGCGCAGCCGCTCCGACAGGGGGCGCGCGGGGCGGGGCTGGCGGGCGCGACGCCCGCCACCGGGCGCCAGCCGCGCCTTCAGCGACAGCGCGGCGTGGGTCATCATGCCCAGCAGGAAGGCCAGCCAGCCCGGTTCGTCATCCTCGAAGCCGGCCGGGGCGCGGCGGGCCTCGTCCGGGTCTTCCTCCGGATTGGCGCGCAGGCCGAACCCGACCGCCAGTGGCAAGGTGAGCGCCGCGCCGATGAGGCAGACAATGCCGACCACCGCATAATCGGCGCTGGTCAGCCAGCTGCTGCGCAGCGCGCCCGGCACCGCCAGCACGAACTCGCCGAGCACCCCGCCCAGCCCGCTTGGCAGCGGCCAGCCGCCGAAGCGCGGCAGGCAGGCGGCAAAGCCGGCCGCGAACACGATGCCTACCAACAGCGCGATCAGCCGCGCCCGCAGCCGCCCGGGATGGCGATGGGTCAGGAGAAGCCAGCCCCAGATGCCGACGGGCAGCACCACCGCCAGCGCGGCGACGCCGAACAGCTGCATCATCACATCGGCGAACACCGCGCCGGGAACGCTCAGGAGATTGGACGGCGGCGCGGCGCTGGAGCGGCTGAAACTGGGATCGTCGGCCGACCAGGTGGCCAGGGCCAGCAGCATCAGCGCGCACAGGCCCAGCAGGGCAAGGCCGACCAGCTCCGCCGTGCGGCGCGAGAGCACGCCCCGCACCTCCTCCGGCAGAAACCCGCCCGGCGCGCTCTTGCCCGCCCGGTGCGCCCGCCCGCCGGGGCCGGCCGCGCCGCCCCCCTTGCTGGCGGGGTCGACCCGCGGCCTTGGCCGGGCGGCACGGGAAGGGGCGGCCTCCAGCCGAGGCGTCCGCATCGATGTCTGCGTCCCCATATCGCGCCCCGTGTCCTTGCCCCGCCTCGCCAAACGCCCCGCCCCGCTCAGGACAGACCGGCCAGAAGGCGCGGCAGCGCCTCCTGCGTCGTCGCCAGATCCTGCACCAGGGCGATGCGCAAATAGTCCGCGCCGGGATTGCGCCCGTCCGCGCCGCTGCGGCAGAGATAGCCGCCGGGCACGGTGCGCAGCCCCTCGCGCCGCCACAGCAGCCGTGCCGCCGCTTCGCCGGCGCTGAAACTTTCGCTGCGCAGCCCGGCGACGTTCAGCCAAAGGAAGAAGCCGCCATCGGGCCGCTGATAGTCGAAATGCCCGCCCAGCACCGCGTCGGCGATGTCGAACTTCGCCCGGTAGAGCTCGCGGCTCTCAGCCACATGCACCTCATCGCCCAGCGCGGCGATGCCGACCCATTGCAGCGGCTCGGGCACCTGCGGCGCGGCGACATTGCGGAAATCGGCGAAGGCCTCGATGAAGCGCGCCTCGCCGGCGCAGAAGCCGCAGCGCAGCCCCGGCAGGCTGGAGCGCTTCGACAGCGAGTTGAACGTCACCACGCCGGCGAAATCCGGTCCCGCCACTTCAAGAATGCCGGTCGGCGGCGCCTCGCCCAGCCAGATCTCGGAATAGCATTCGTCAGCGAACACCATCACCTCATGCGCCTGGCACAGCGCCACCAGCCGCTCGAGATAGGCGCGCGGGGCAATGGTGCCCTGCGGGTTGGCGGGGGAGGCGAAATAGAGCGCCACCGCGCGGTCCAGCAGTTCCGGCGTCAGCGCGTCGAGGTCGGGCAGCCAGCCGCCATGCGCCGGCAACGGCAGGTCGACGCTCTCGCACCCGGCGGCCTCCGCTCCGGCGCCATAGGCGGCATAGAACGGGTTGGGCAGCAGCACCGCCGGGGCACTCTCGCCAATGCGGGCGCGCTTTTGCGGCGAGAGCAGCCGGCGCGCCATCAGCGCGGCGAAGAACAGCCCCTCGCGCGAACCGTTGAGCACCAGCACCTCGCGCTCCGGGTCGGGGGCGCGCGCCAGCGTGTAGCGGCGGGCGAACCAGTCGCTGGCCGCGCGACGGAACTCGGGCAGACCCTTGCCGGCGGGATAGCGGCCGAAGCCGTCGAGATGGCCGGCCAGCACGTCGCCGACAAAGCCCGGCATGGCATGGCGCGGCTCCCCGACCGCCAGACTCAGCGCCGGCTTGCCTGGGGCGAGATCGGCGAGCAGCTCGGTCAGCCGCACGAAGGGCGAGCGCGCCGCCGGCCCGGGATCGGGGGCGGCGGCTGCCGGGGTCGCGACGGCGGCGGGAGAGAGGGCGTCAGGCACGGGGAACGTCTCGCCTCGGCCACGGAATGCGGCCTCTTGCGGCAGCATAGCCCGGCTGCGGTAAAGGCGTTCTTAACCATGCGCGCATGAAGAGGCCGCGGAACCGGGCCTTGCGCGCGCAAAAAGAGGCGCGGGTTCAGAGCCGCGCCCGCTCATCGTGCCGGGCGAGGCGGGACAGCAGGTAGTCGACTTCCCCGCGCGCCGCCGCGGTCAGCGCCGTGCCCGGCTTGCGCTGGGCGTCCGAGGCGATGAAGCCGCGCCGCATCAGCACATATTTGCGCACCGCCAGCCCTACTCCAGGCTGCTGCTCATAGCGCAGCAGCGGCAGATGCGCGTCGAACAGGTCGTGCGCCTCCTCGCGCCGGCCTTCCCTCTGCAAACGCACCACATCCGCGAGCATTTCCGGGAAGGCATAGCCGGTCATGGCGCCATCCGCCCCGCGCTCCATCTCGAAATCGAGGAACAGGCCGCCATTGCCGGTGAGGATGGAGAGCGGCCGCAGCGTACCCTCCCTCTGGAAGCCCCGCAGCGCCGAAATCTTCTCCAGCCCCGGCCAGTCCTCATGCTTCAGCATCACGCAGGACGGGTTCTCCTCGACGATCTGGCGGATCACCTTCGGCGTCATCTGCACGGAAAGGGTGAGCGGGTAGTCCTGGATCACGAACGGAATGTCGGCGCCGATCGCCTCAACCGCCTGGCGGTAGTAGCCGGTGATCTGCTCATCGGTGCGCAGCGCGGGCGGGGGCGCGATCATCACGCCGGCGGCGCCACGCTCCATCACCGCGCGGGCCAGCGCCCGCATGGCGGCAAAGCCCGGCGCCGACACGCCGACGATCACCGGCAGCGCGCCGAACCCCTCGATGAAGCGCGCGGCGAGGGCCAGCGCCTCCTCCGGCTCCAGCTTAGGCGCCTCGCCCATGATGCCGAGCACGGTGACGCCGGTGGCGCCGGCGGCGAGATAGCGCGCGATCAGCGTGTCGACCGAGCCGTGGTCGATGGCGCCGTCCGGCGTGAAGGGCGTCGGGGCGATGGGAAACAGGCCGGAGGCGGTGGCGTCGAGCGGCATGGGTCGGGCTCCGGTTCAGGGGCTGGGCGTGCGGGGGCGGCGGCCGCCGCCGCGCGTCACCCGCAGCACCCGCCACGATGCCTCAGACGCCGCCGGGAAAGAACCGTCTTGTTGTTGGCTCACAGCCGCGAAAATGTGCGCTTCTGATTTCACGCCCAAAGAAAAGGCCCCGGTGGATGCCGGGGCCTTGAGGCAGCGGGAGGCTGCGGAACGGGGGACCGGCGTGCGGGCCGGGGAGAACGGCGCCAAAGGGGCGCCGTGCGCCGTTCCTGGAAGGGTCGACGCGCGGGACGGGCCCGCGCACCGGAGCGAAGCCGAAGCCTCGCTCAGCTGTGATAGGCGCGCTCGCCGTGCTCGACGATATCGAGACCCTCGCGCTCCTTCTCCACCGACGGACGCAGGCCGACGAGGACATTGACGATGTAGTAGATGATCGCCGAGACGACGCCGCCCCACACGAGGGTCATCGCCACCGCCTGGAACTGCACCCAGACCTGGTGGCCCATCGCGTAATCGGCGACGCCGGGACCGCCGAGGGCGGGGGCGACGACGATGCCGGTGCCGAGGGCGCCGACAATGCCGCCCACGCCATGGACGCCGAACACGTCGAGGCTGTCGTCATAGCCCAGCGCGTTCTTGATGGTGGTGCAGAAGAAGAAGCAGATGATCGAGGCGACGAAGCCGAGCACGATCGCGCCGAGCGGACCCGAGAGGCCGGCAGCCGGGGTGATGGCGACGAGGCCGGCCACCATGCCGGAGATCGCGCCGAGCATGGAGGGCTTGCCCTTGGCCAGCCATTCGATGAGCGTCCAGCCGACAATGGCGCCGGCGGTGGCGACGAAGGTGTTCATCACGGCGAGCGTGGTGCCGGCATTGGCTTCGAGGTTGGAACCGGCATTGAAGCCGAACCAGCCGACCCACAGGACGCTGGCGCCAACCATGGCGAAGGGCAGCGAGTGGGGAGGCATCAGTTCCTTGCCGTAGCCGGTGCGCTTGCCGATGATGATGCAGCCCACCAGGCCGGCGATGCCGGCATTGATGTGCACCACCGTGCCGCCGGCGAAGTCCAGCGCGCCCATGGCGAACAGGTAGCCTTCCGAGAACCACACCATGTGGGCGATCGGGTAGTAAACGAACGTCACCCAGAGGATGCTGAACAGCACGATGGCCGAGAACTTCATGCGCTCGGCGAAGGCGCCGATGATGAGCGCGGGGGTGATGGCCGAGAAGGTCATCTGGAACACGATGAAGATATATTCCGGAATCTTCACGCCCTTGGAGAAGGTGTCGGCCAGGCTCTCCGTCGTCACGCCGGCGAGGAAGGCCTTGTCGAAGCCGCCGATGAAGGCGTTGCCGGCGGTGAAGGCGAGCGAGTAGCCGTAGAACACCCAGATCAGCATCATCACGGCGGCGATCACCGTGACCTGCATCAGCACGGAGAGCATGTTCTTGGCGCGCACCAGGCCGCCATAGAACAGCGCCAGGCCCGGCACGGTCATGAACAGCACGAGGATGGAGGAAACCATCATCCAGGTGACGTCGCCCTTGTCCACGGTGGCGACGACCGCGGCGGCGGCCTCGGCGGTGGCTTCCGCGCCGGTGGCCGGGTTGTCCTGGGCGAAAGCGGCGGCCGCGAACAGCGCCGTCGTCGCCAGCGCAGGCAGGCCCGCGCGTATCCAATTCTTGGTCGTCATGGGTTCAATGCTCCGTCGCAATCGGAAAATATCGGGATCAGTGTCGCGGGCTTAGAGCGCGTCGGCGTCGGTTTCGCCGGTGCGGATGCGCACGGCCTGGTCGATCGCGTAGACGAAGATCTTGCCGTCGCCGATCTGGCCGGTCTTGGCCGAGGTGGTAATCGCGTCGATGACCTTGGAAACCTGATCGGAAGGCACGGCGACCTCGATCTTGAGCTTCGGCAGGAAGCTCACCGCGTATTCCGCGCCGCGGTAGATCTCGGTGTGGCCCTTCTGCCGGCCATATCCCTTGACCTCCGTGACGGTCAGTCCGTGCACACCAATGCCAGTGAGCGCATCCCGGACTTCCTCAAGCTTGAAAGGCTTGATGATAGCCATGACGATCTTCATGGTTCCTGTCCCCGCTTGGCCCCGAACCGCTGGCGGGGTTCTGGGCGTTTCATGTCGGACTCGGCCAGGCTGATTCCTTCAGCCTCCCGGTCAAGCCGCGAAGAGAGAATCAATTC
The DNA here is from genome assembly GCF_030813595.1 of Ancylobacter vacuolatus. Classification (GTDB taxonomy): domain Bacteria; phylum Pseudomonadota; class Alphaproteobacteria; order Rhizobiales; family Xanthobacteraceae; genus Ancylobacter; species Ancylobacter vacuolatus. Next base: position 102,931 of record NZ_JAUSUH010000002.1, read on the forward strand.
GCGTGCCAACCGAGATGAATCAACGCTTCCGCTGCAAATGCCCGCCCCGCGCGCGGCCCGGCGCGGCGCACGCTGGCGCTGCGTCCTGCCGGTGCGACATGGCCCGCTTGCTCAATTCTTGATCGCGCCGATGACCCTTCCTGAGTCACCGCCGCATAATCGCCATATGAAGACTAATTTTTAGGCAGATGCCTGCGCAGGAGGCGGCCCGGCAGGCCGCATCGGCCGGATCAGCCCTTCCTGCGCCACCGAGGCGACCAGCCGCCCGGCGCGGTCGTAGATCAGCCCCCGTGCGAGGCCGCGCGCGCCGGCGGCACTGGGGCTGTCCTGCGTGTAAAGCAGCCAGTCATCGGCGCGGAACGGCCGGTGCAGCCACAATGCGTGGTCGAGGCTCGCGACCTGCAGGCTCTCGCCGAGCACGCTGGTGCCGTGCAGTGCCGTCGTCGCCTCCAGCAGCGTCATGTCGCTCGCATAGGCGAGCACGGCGCGGTGCAGGCCCTCCTCGTCCGGCAGCGCGCCGCTGGCGCGGAACCACACCGCCCGGCGCGGCGCCGCGACCGTCTCGCCGAGCCCGACCGGCTTGAGCTCGATCGGGCGCGGCCGCTGCCAATAGGCCAGCACCGGCGCCGGCAGCCGGGCCAGCACCTCGGCGGGCAGTTCGCCAATGCCCGGCACTTCCTCCGGCGAGGGCACCACCATGTCGATATCGAGCTGGTGCTCCAGCCCCGGCTCCTCGCGATGGAAGGAAACCGACATGATGAAGATCGGCCGCCCGTGCTGGATCGCCACCGTGCGCCGTGTGGCGAAGCTGCGCCCGTCGCGCACCCGCTCGACATCGTAGATGATCGGCACGCGCGGGTCGCCGGCGAGCAGGAAATAGGCATGCATGGAGTGGGCGCCCGCCGCGTCCACCGTGCGCTGCGCCGCTACCAGCGCCTGCGCCAGCACCTGCCCGCCGAACACACGAGCACGGAACGGCCAGGATTCCGGCGGGTTGTCGCCGCGGAAGAGGTTGTCCTCCAGCCGCTCCAGGTCGAGCAGGGCGACGAGTTCGGCGGCGCTGTTGGTCATGGACGAGCGGCTCCTCAGTGGAACGAGACGGCGGACAGTGAGACGGGCGGGCACTAAGACGGCGGACATGGCGGGGCGTCACCCCGGCGCATTGTCCGGGGTGCCTAGCTAAGGCATAGGAGGGAGCGCGCACAATGCGCGGATGGTCGAGAGCGGAGGCGGTGTGCCATGCAACGGGACCAGCGATATGATGCGGTGATGGCGGGCGGCGGGCTCGCCGGGCTTTCCCTCGCCTTGGCGCTGCGACAGGGGCTGGGGGACAGCGCCCGCCTCGCCATCGCCGATCCCGCCTTCGCCGCGCCCCGGCCTTCCAGCACGGATTTGCGGGCCTCCGCCATCGCCGCCGGCGCCCGCCGCCTGTTCGAGGCGCTGGGCGTGTGGGAGCGGGTGGAAGGCGAGGCCCAGCCGATCCTCGCCATGGAAATCACCGATTCCAAGCTCGGCGATGCCGCGCGCCCCGTGTTCCTCTCCTTTGACGGCGAGGTGGAGCCCGGCGAGCCCTTCGCCCATATGCTGCCCAATGCGGTGCTGCAGGACGCGATGACCGAACTGGCGCGCGAACGCGGCATCGCCCTGCTGCCGACCCGCATCGCCGGCTTCACCCCCGGCCCGGCGCGCACCGCGCTGCGCCTTGCCAATGGCGAGGACGCCGCCGCCTCGCTGCTCGCCGCCTGCGACGGCGGCCGCTCGAAGCTGCGCGCGCTGGCCGGCATCGGCGTCACCGGCTGGCCCTACAACCAGTCGGCCATCGTGATGACGGTCGGCCATGAACGCCCGCATGGCGGCAAGGCGATCGAGCATTTCCTGCCGGCCGGGCCCTTCGCCATGCTGCCGCTCACCGGCAATCGCTGCTCCATCGTCTGGACAGAGGCGACCGAGACCGCCGCGCGCCTGCTCAAGCTGCCCCGCGTGCTGCTGCAGGACGAGCTGGAACAGCGCTTCGGGCTGGAGCTGGGCGAGATCGAGATCCTGGACGAGCCGAAGGCGTTTCCGCTCGGCTTCCAGATGGCGCGTTCCTTCATCGGTGAACGCCTCGCACTGGTGGGCGATGCCGCCCACACCATCCACCCCATTGCCGGCCAGGGCATCAATATGGGCCTGCGCGACGTAGCGGCGCTGGCCGAGGCGGTCACCGATGCCGCCCGGCTCGGCCTCGACATTGGCGGGCCGGATGTACTGGAGCGCTACCAGCGCTGGCGCCGCTTCGACACGCTGGCCATGGGCGCAGCCACCGACGGGCTGAACCGGCTGTTCGGCCTGCGCTCGGACGCGGTGCGGCTGGTGCGCGATGTCGGGCTCGGCCTCGTTGAGCGGCTGCCTGTCCTGAAGGGCTTCTTCATCCGCGACGCCGCCGGCATTGGCGGGAAGTCACCCCGCCTGCTGCGCGGCGAGGCGCTATAGGGCCTAGCGGGCGGCTTCTTCCTCGGTCAGCGTGCGCGCCTCGTCGGCGAGCAGGATGGGGATGCCGTCGCGAATCGGGTAGGCCAGACGTGCCGCGCGCGACACCAGTTCGTGCGCCGCCCGGTCATAGTCCAGCGGGCCCTTGGTGACGGGGCAGACCAAGAGTTCGAGCAGCTTCGGGTCGATCTCATAGCCCGAGCGCGCGGCGGGAAATTCGGGGGTGGTGGCCATGGGCAGGGTTCTCTCGATCTACGCGAACGACGGAAACGTATTCCGGCTATATAGCGCAGCAAGCTGACATTCTCACGTCGTCGCCTCTCACCCGCCAGCCGCACGGACCAATGGACTCTCCCGCGCTCGATCTCGCCCAGGAACCGCGCCTTGATGGCGAGACCTTGCAGCAATGGGTGTTTCGCCGGCTGCGGCGCTCCGTCATGGCCGGCCGCTTCCCGCCCGGCAAGGCGGTGACAATCCGCGGGCTGGCGGACGCGCTCGGCGTCTCCTCCATGCCGGTGCGCGAGGCACTGCGCCGACTGGTGGCCGAGCGGGCGCTGGTGCTGCTCGATAATCGCCGCGTGCGGGTGCCTGAGATGACCGTCCGCCGCTTCGAGGAGCTGATGACAGCGCGCACCTTGCTGGAATGCGAGGCCGCCGCGCGCGCGCTGGCAGGCGCCGATGCTGCCTTCATCGCCCGGCTCGACGCGCTCGATGCGGATTCCGATGCCGCCGTGGCGGCCGGCGATACCGAGGCGATGATCGAGACCAACCTCGCCTTCCATGGCGCGCTCTATGGCGGGCGGGCGGACAATGTGCTGCTGCCGCTGATCGAATCGGTCTGGCTGCAGATCGGCCCGTTCATGCGGATGGCGCTGGCCGATTTGGAGACCCATTACCCGGTGGACCGCCACGCGCAGGCCCTCGCCGCCCTGCGGGCGCGCGACGAGGCGGCGCTGCGCCGCGCCATCGAGGCCGACATCCGCGACGGCATCGGCCATTTGCTGGCACAGCTGGGGTAGGTATCGCCCCACACCCCAACACACCGTCCCGCCCCGGGATGACGCTCCACTGGCCGTCATCCCGGCCGAAGGCGCAGCCGCAGCGCCGGCATCGCTCTCCGTCTGGTAACGATTCCGGATCGGCCTGCGGCCGTCCGGGATGACGATCTAACAGCGAAGGCTCAGCCCACGGCCTTCAGCTTCGCCCCGGTCCGCCGGCGCTCGGCCGCCAGCCGGGCGGCAGCGCCGAAGGCGGTGAAGACGCCGCTGGAGAGCTTGTCCTGCCAGAAGCGCCATTCCGGGTGCCACTGGATCGCCAGGTTGAAGCCCGGCGCGTCCGGCACGCGGAAGGCCTCGATGGTGCCGTCCTCGGCCTGCGCTTCCACCACCACGCCGGGCGCGAGCGTCGCCACGCCCTGCCCGTGCAGCGAGTTCACCCGCCAGCTGCTGGCGCCGGCGAGGCTCGCCAGCAGGCCGTCCGGCGCCAGGTTCACCTCGTGAACGGGGGCGTACTGGCCCTCAAGCGCAAGGCTGGAATCCTCGCGATGGTCGAAGCGGCCGGGCTGCTGGTAGAGCTTCTGGAACAGCGTGCCGCCGAGCGCGACATTCATTTCCTGAAACCCCCGGCACACGCCGAACAGCGGCACGCCGCGCTCCAGCGCCGCGCGGATCAGCGGCAGCGAGATGTCGTCGCGGTGCGGGTCGGCCGGCAGCGGCGGGTCGTGCGGCACGTCGCCATAATGCTGCGGCCCGACATTGGACGGGCTGCCCGGCAGGAACAGCGCATCGACGAAATCGAGGATCTCGTCGACCACGATCCGCTCCGGCGCCATCTCGGCATCCACCGCCGAAATGGTGCCGGGAATAAGCACCGGCATCGCCTGGGCGCCGCGCGCCACCGCGTAGATGTATTTTTCCGTGACGCCATGGACGACCTGCCCGTCCTTGGCCTTCACGTCGCTGATCACTCCGATGACCGGACGCATGCTGTCTCCTGCGCTCTGCCCGCCAGATGTGGCGCCCGCCCCCGCCGGCTGTCAACGGTACCCGCGCGCAGGCCCGCCTTGCACAGGGCGCGCAGGCCGGCGCGAGAGCCGACGACGCCCCTCGCCTTGCGCCCGATCGCCGCTGCCGCCGGGACAGCCCGACTCCAAGCGTTTCCGCGGATGATTCTTCGTGTATGAAGGGCCACCCCTCCGCCCGCAGGCCGCCGCCGGAAGCTCATGGTTTTTTCGTCCGTCACCTTCCTCTTCTATTTCCTGCCGGCGTTCCTGATCTGCTATTTCGCCACACCGGGGCTGCGGGCGCGCAACCTGGTGCTGCTGGCGTTCTCGCTGGTGTTCTATGCCTGGGGCGGGCTGGCCAATGTGATGGTGCTGGCGGTGTCCATCGTCGCCAACTACGCCTTCGCCCTGCTGATCGACACCCGCACCGGGCCCTGGCGGCTGCGCATGCTGGGGCTGGCGGTGGCGCTGAACCTGTCCGGCCTGATCGCCTTCAAATATGCCGGCTTCCTCGCCGAAAACATCAACCTGCTGCTGCCGGCCGGCGCCCAGCTGCCGGTGGTGCATCTGCCACTGCCGCTCGGCATCTCCTTCTTCACCTTCCACGCCATCTCCTATCTCGTCGACATCTATCGCGGGAAGGCGCGGGCCAATGGCCGCTTCGAGGAGATCGCGGTCTACATCACCATGTTCCCGCAGCTCGTCGCCGGCCCGATCGTGCGCTACTCCACCATCGCGCACCGCATCCGCGCGCGGCGCACCACGCTCGGGCGGGTGTCGGCCGGGCTGCGCATCTTCGTCATCGGCCTGTCCTGGAAGGTGCTGATCGCCGACGAGGTGGCGCCGCTGGTTGCCGTGGTGTTCGACAACACCACCGCCCCGAGCCTGGGCGAGGCCTGGATCGGGGTCTGCGCCTATGCGCTGCAGATCTATTTCGACTTCGGCGGCTATTCCAACATGGCGATCGGCCTCGCCATCGCGATGGGGCTGAAATTCCCGCGCAACTTCAATCTGCCCTATGGCGCGCTGTCGATCACCGATTTCTGGCGCCGCTGGCATATGAGCCTGTCGAGCTGGTTCCGCGACTATGTCTACATCCCGCTCGGCGGCAACCGGCGCGGCCATGTCTACACGGCGCTGAATCTCTGGACCGTGTTCCTGCTCTGCGGCCTGTGGCACGGGGCGAGCTGGACCTTCGTCATCTGGGGCGTCCATCACGGCAGCTTCCTGGTGCTGGAGCGCACCCGCGTCGGCGCCGCCCTGCGCGCCGCGCCGCGCCTAGTGAACCACGCCTATGTGCTGCTGGTGGTGCTCACCGGTTGGGTCTGGTTCCGGGCGGAGAGCCTGCCGCAGGCGATCGACCTGTTCGCCGGCCTTGCCGGCCTCAACGGGGTGGGCCCGCTCTCGGTCAATCTTCTGGCCGATCTGGAGCCGGTGACGATCGTCATCATGGTGCTGGCCTGGCCGCTCGCCATGTTCGGCCTGCCTCAGCCGCGCCCGAAGCGGCTCTCCGAGCGCGCGCGCCGCACCCTGTTCGGCATCACCGACACGGTGCTGATGGCGCTGCTGTTCGTGCTGTGCATCCTGTCGGTGGGGGCGGCGACCTATTCGCCCTTCCTGTATTTCCGGTTCTGAGGGGAGCGAGGACGATGGCGCTGCTCATGGCTTTCCGCCGCTGGTGGGCGTTCGTCTTCGTCGCCCTCCTCGCCTTGCCCGCGCTCGGCCTGCTGCTGCCCGACCTGCCGGGGCCGATCCGCACCGTGCTGGCCCCGGAAGCGCGCTGGTGGGTGCACGCCTCCGAGCGGCTCGACCCCTACATCAACAATTCCTTCGGCTTCCGGGGCCCGGTGCTGGCCGCGCATCGCCGCTATCTGCGCTTCATCGGCTCGGCGCCGGGCACGCGCGTGCTGGATGGCACGGATGGCAGCCTGTTCCTGCGCGACGACAACGCGCTGGAGCAGTCCATCGGCCAGCTGGTGCGCCCGCAGGCGGTGGAACGGCTGGCCATTCTCGCCCGCGAGCTGAAGGCGAAGATGGCGGCCATCGGCGGCACCTTCGTTCTCACCCTGGCGCCCAACGCCCATACCGCCCGCTTCGAGATGCTGCCGGACTATATCCGCCAGCAGCGGCAGGCGCGCAGCGAATATGACCTCGTCGCCGCGCGGATGAAGCGGGACGGCATCACCTTCGTCGATCTGCGCCCCTTCCTCGCCGAGGCCGCGACGCAGGGCCCGATCTATTACCGCTACGACACCCATTGGAACGCGCGCGCGGCGCTGGCGGCGTTCAACGCCGTCATGGCGGCGGCGGGACGGCCGCAGCTGGCCATCCCGGAATCGGAAGCCTTCGGCGCCACCCGGATACGCACGAGCGGCGATCTGCTCACCGTCGCCGGCATCACCAGCCGCGAGCCGCCCGATGTCGAATATGTCTGGAAGCCGCCGCTGGCCGGCCCGCATGAGACCACGCCGCTGACCGGCATCGTCACCGCGCCGCCGCCGGAAAAGGACGATTACGGCTTCCACGCCTTCGCCACCGGCCATGCCGGGCCGCGCATCATGGTGGTGGGGGATTCCTTCACCCAGGGCTTCTGGTACAATCCGCTGGTCTATCGCGCCTCGGCGGCGGTGTGGATCCACCATGCCGCCTGCGAGTTCGACCAGGGCATCATCGATCGCTTCAAGCCCGACATATTGATCTACGCCCCGACCGAACGCTTCCTCACCTGCAAGAACTGGAGCCGCACGCCGCTGCCCGCCGGCGGGTGACGCCGACCTCCCGCCCTTGCCTCCAACCCTTGCCTCTTCACGCCGCCCGGCTCTAAAACGCGGCAGCTTTTCAGGCCGGATCACCGCCATGCCCCTCTCCCGCGACGACCTCCTCGCCCGGCTCGCCGAACTCGGAATTCCCACGCGCACCGTCGAGCATCCGCCGCTGTTCACGGTGGAGGATTCGCAGGCCCTGCGCGGCGACATTGCCGGCGGCCACACCAAGAACCTGTTCCTCAAGGACAAGAAGGGGAACCTGTTCCTCGTCGTGGTCGAGGAGGAGACACGGGTCGACCTCAAGAATCTGCACGTGCCGCTGGGCGCGGCGAGCAAGCTCTCCTTCGGCAGCGCCGAGCTCTTGGAAGAGGTGCTGGGCGTGAAGCCCGGCGCCGTTACCGCCTTCGGCCCGGTCAATGATACGCAGGGCCGCGTCACCGTCGTGCTCGACGCCGAGCTGATGGCGCATGAGGCGATCAATTGCCATCCGCTGGTCAACACCGCCACCACCACCCTTGCCAGCGCCGACCTCGTCCGCTTCCTGCGCGCCACCGGGCATGAGCCGCTGGTGCTGGCGGTACCCCGGCGCAGCGAGGCGGGGGAGCCCGCCACCGCCGAGAGCTGAACGCCCCGTTGCATTCGCGGCGCGGCAGACCATTTTAGACGCCGAGCACAGCCCTATTGCGAGGACGACCCATGTTGCTGAACCAGCCCTCCTCCCCCGCCGGCAAGGGCGACGCGCCGGGCGGTGACGATGTGGTGATGGATGTCACCACCAAGAGCTTCATGAAGGACGTGGTCGAGGAATCGCGCCAGCGCCCGGTGCTGGTCGATTTCTGGGCCCCCTGGTGCGGCCCGTGCCGCCAGCTGACCCCTGTCATCGAGAAGGTGGTGCGCGCGGCCAAGGGCAAGGTCCGCCTCGCCAAGATGAACACGGACGAGCACCCCGCCGTCGCCCAGCAGCTCGGCATCCAGTCGCTGCCCACCGTCTATGCCTTCGTCAACGGCCAGCCGGTCGACGGCTTCATGGGCGCGCAGCCGGAGGCGCAGATCAAGGCGCTGGTCGACAAGCTCGTCGCTGCCGCGGGCGGGGGCAACGACATCGCGGATATCCTCGCCAGCGGCGAGGCGGCCCTGGCCGAGGGCGATCTTGTCGGCGCGGCGGAAATCTTCGCCGCCGTTCTGGGCGAGGAGCCGGCCAATCTCGCCGCCATTGCCGGCCTTGCCCGCACCGAGCTTGCCGCCGGCAATCTCGAACAGGCGAGGGCCACCCTCGCTCTGGCGCCCGAGGCGGCCGCCAATGACAGCGCCCTCACCGCCGTCCGCGCCGCCATCGATCTGGAAGAGGCGGCAAGCGCGCTCGGCGACGTGAAGGAGCTGGAGGCCAAGGTCGCCGCCAACCCGCTCGACCACCAGGCCCGCTTCGATCTCGCCGTGGCGCTGAGCGCCCGGGGCAAGCGCGAGGAGGCGGTCGACCATCTGCTCTCCATCGTCCGCAAGGACCGCGCCTGGAACGAGGACGGCGCGCGCAAGCAGCTGGTGCAGTTCTTCGAAGCCTGGGGGCCGACCGACGAGCACACCCTCGCCGGCCGCCGCCGCCTGTCCTCTCTGCTCTTCGCCTGACGCCGGCGGGGGTGCCCCCCGCCACCGCCAAAAGTCGCGCCAGAAGTCGCGCCACAAGTCGCGCAAGGAACGTAATGGCGATCAACAAACCCTATACCGACCCGTCCGAGCTGGCGCCCATCATCCCGCTCTTCCCGCTGGAGGGCGCGCTGCTGCTGCCGCGCTGCCAGCTGCCGCTCAACGTGTTCGAGCCGCGCTATGTCGCGATGATCGACGCCGCTCTGGCCGGCAACCGGCTGATCGGCATCATCCAGACCGCGCTGGATCAGCCCGCGCTCGCCGTGCCCGGCGCGCCGGAAATCGTCGCGGTCGGCTGCGTCGGCCGCATCACCGAGATCGCCGAGAGCGGCGACGGGCGCTATCTGTTGAATCTGAGCGGCATTGCCCGGTTCAAGGTGGTGGCGGAGGTCGATTCCGGCACGCCGTTCCGGCAGGCCAAGGTCGACTATGAGCCCTTCCGCGCCGATTTCACCCCCAATGCCGGCGCCGAGGCGGTGGATCGCGGCACGTTGTTACGCACGCTGGCCGATTATCTCGACGCCAACCGGCTGGAAGCGGACTGGAAGAGCATCAAGGACGCGCCGAACGAGGCGCTGGTCAACGCGCTTGCCATGATGGCGCCCTTCGGCCCGCGCGAGAAGCAGGCGCTGCTGGAAGCGCCCAGCCTCGCCTCGCGCGCCGAAATGCTGATCGCCGTCACCCAGATGACGATGGCCCGCACCGGCGGCGAGGGCGACGGCACGCTGCAATAGCGGGCGGGCGCACCTTGCCGGCGAGCAAAGGCATGGATGGCCGGGCCAAGCCCGGCCATGACGTTGTTTGGGCCTCAAGGCGCGGACAAGGCGATCACCGTCATCCCCGGGCCTGGCCCGGGCATCCACGACGTCCTGCCGGCTGGCACACGGCGCCACCTCACTCCGCCGCCATCGGCGGGCGCGGCGTCGAGTGCGGGCCGGCATCGACCGCGTGCAGCCCCGGGCGCACCACCGGGTCGGCGTGGTGTGCGTCCTCCTCGTCGCGGGCGCCGATGAAGCGGCCGAAGATCCGCGCCATCAGCCGGCCGAGATCGTCCATCAGCGTGAACACCGCCGGCACGAACACCAGCGAGAGCACGGTGGAGGCGATGAGCCCGCCGATCACGGCGATCGCCATCGGCGCGCGGAACGTGCCGCCCTCGCCCAGCCCCAGCGCCGACGGCATCATCCCCGCCACCATGGCGATGGTGGTCATGACGATGGGCTGCGCGCGCTTGCGGCCGGCGTCGATCAGCGCCGTGGTGCGGTCGACACCGGCATGCACCGCCTCAATGGCGAAATCGACCAGCAGGATGGTGTTCTTGGTCACGATGCCCATCAGCATCAGGAAGCCGATCACGACCGGCAGCGTCATGGCGTTGTGGGTGACGAGCAGCGCGATGAAGGCGCCGCCCACCGACAGCGGCAGGGCGATCAGGATGGTGATGGGCTGCAGCACATTGGCGAACAGCAGCACCAGCACCGCCAGCACCATCATCACGCCGGCGGCCATGGCGGTGGCAAAGCCGCCAAACACCTCGGCCATGATCTCGGCGTCGCCGGTTTCCTTCAGCACCACGCTGGCCGGCAGGCTCTTCGCACCCGGCAGGGCATAGACCTCCGCCAGTGCCTCGCCGAGCTGCGTCTCGCCGGCAAGGTCCGCCTCGATGGCGACCCGGCGGGCGCGGTCATAGCGGTTGAGGCTGGAAGGGCCGGTGCCGAAGGAGATGTCGGCCACCGAGAGCAGCGGCACCGACGCGCCGGCCGCCGTGCGCACCTTCAGCGTCTCGAAGGTGGAGAGGTCGGCGCGCGCCTTCTCGTCGAGCTGCACCCGGATCGGGATCTGCCGGTCGCCGGCGGAGAATTTGGCGAGGTTCTGCGACACGTCGCCCAGCGTGGCGATCCGCACCGTCTGGGCGATATCGGCCACCGACACGCCCATTTCCGCCGCTTCCGCCAGCTTGGGCACCACGCGCAGTTCCGGCCGCTCCAGCGCCGCCGAGGTCTGGACGTTGGAGAGCCCCTTCACCTTCTCGCGGATCTCGCGTTCCAGCTCCAGCGCCTTGGCCTCCACCAGCGCGCCGTCCGAGCCGGAGAGAATGACGGTGAATTCGCGCCCGCCGGGACCGGCACCGCCCGAGGCGCCGAAATTGAAGCGCAGGTCGGGAATGCGCGCGATCTCCTCGCGCAGGCGCATCTCGAACTCTTTCTGCGTCGCCGCGCGCTCGGCGCGCGGCACCAGATTGACGATGATCGTCGCCTTGCGGACCTCGCCGCCACTGCTGACCCCCTCCCCGGCCGAGCCCGAGCCGGCGGTGGCGAAGACGCTGGCCACTTCGGGCTGCGCCTTCAGCAGGACGGCGATCTCGTCCACCGCCTCGCGGGTGGATTCCAGCGTCGCCCCCGGCGGCAGCTCCAGCGCCAGCACCGAGCGCGACACATCGGCATTGGGAATGAAGCCGGAGGGCAGCAGGGTCGAGAGCCACATCGAGCCGATGAACAGCACGATACCCGCCGCCACCGTCAGAAACCGGTAGCGGATCGAGCGGTGCAGCAGCGCGACATAGGCGCGCTTCAGCCAGCCATCGGGCTTTTCGCGATGGCCGAGATCGCGCATGAAATAGGCCGCGAGCATCGGCGTCAGCAGCCGCGCCACCAGCAGCGAGAACAGCACCGCCACCGCCACCGTGATGCCGAACTGGCGGAAATACTGGCCGGCGATGCCGCCCATGAAGCTGACCGGCAGGAACACCGCGACGATGGTCAGCGTGGTCGCCACCACGGCGAGGCCGATCTCGTCGGCGGCGTCGATAGCGGCGCGATAGGCGGATTTGCCCATCCGCATATGGCGCACGATGTTCTCGATCTCGACGATGGCGTCGTCGACCAGAATGCCGGTGACCAGCGTCACCGCGAGCAGGCTCACCCCGTTCAGCGAGAAGCCGAGCATGTCCATCACCCAGAAGGTGGGCAGGATGGAGAGCGGAATCGCCGTCGCGGTGATGATGGTGGCGCGCCAGTCGCGCAGGAACAGCATGACGACGATCACCGCCAGCACCGCGCCCTCGATCAGCGTGTGCATGGCGGAGGTATAGTCCGCCTCGGTGTATTTCACCGTCGAATCGATCAGCGTGATCGAGACGTCGGGATGGCGCCTCTCCAGGTCGCGCAGCGCCTGCGCCGTGCTCTCGGCCACCACCACGTCGGAAAAGCCCTTGGCGCGGTAGACGCCGAAGGCCACGACAGGCATGCCGTCGAGCCGGGCGAAGATGCGCGGCTCGGCCGCCCCGTCGGTGACGGTGCCGAGATCGGCCAGGCGCACATGGCGCGAGGCCCCGCCCCCGCTCGCCGGCAGGGCGATGCGGGTCTCGGCGAGACCGGCCACCGTGGTGGCGCCGCCGAGCGTGCGGACGGATTGCTCCTGGGTGCCGATTTCACCGCGCCCGCCGGCGAGGTCGACATTGGTGGCGGCGAGCTGGCGGTTCACATCCGCCGCCGTCACGCCGAGCGCCGCCAGCTTGTCGGGGTCGAGCGAGATGCGGATCTCGCGCTCGACGCCGCCCTCGCGCTTCACCTGGGCGACGCCGCGCACGCCCTGCAGCGCCCGCACCAGCGTGTCGTCGACGAACCAGGACAGTTCCTCCGGCGTCATCGCCGGGGCGGAGGCGGCATAGGTGACGATGGCCATGCCTTCGACATCGACGCGCTGGACCAGCGGTTCCTCGATATCCTGCGGCAAATCGGTGCGGACTTTGGTCACCGCGTCGCGCACATCATTCACGGCGCGGTCGACCTGTGTCTCCAGCTGGAACTCGACCACGGTGAGGGAGGAACCCTCGGTAATGGTGGAGGAGATGTGCTTCACCCCCTGAACGCCGGCGATCGAGGTCTCGACGATCTTGGTCACCTGCGACTCAAGCTCGCTCGGCGCGGCGCCGGGCTGGGTGATGGCGACGGAGACGATCGGCACGTCGATATTCGGCATGCGGGTGATCGGCAGCCGGTCGAAGGTGTAGAGGCCGATCGCGGTCAGCACCACGAACAGCACGATCGAGGGCACCGGCTTGCGGATCGCCCAGGCGGAGACGTTGAGAGCCATTACACGCCTCCCTTGGCCGGGTCGGCGGCCAGCGGCACCGGGGTCACCCGGTCGCCATCGCGCAGGAAGCCGCCGGCGCGGGCGACGACGCTCTCGCCCTCGCGCACCCCGTCGGTGATCTCGACCACGCCGTCGCCCTGCAGTCCGATCTTCACCGGCCGGCGGCGCACCGTGTCACCCTCGACCACGAGCACGAAAATCCCATCGGCGGCGAACTGCACCGCCGATTGCGGCAGCGCCACGCCCTGGTGGCGGGCGATCTCGATCACGCCCCTGCCATAGGCGCCCGGGCGCAGGCGCGGGTCTTCCGGCAGCGCCACCGCGACACGGGCGAGGCGGGTGGCGACATCGACCTTGGCGCCGACCAGGCGCACCGTGCCATCCAGCGGCGTGTCGAAGCCGGCCGGCAGCACCGCGACCTTGAGGCCCGGCACCACCCGCGGCAGCGCCGATTCCGGCACTTCGGCGTCGAGATCGATGGCGCCGTCCTTGACGATGCGGAACAGCGGCTCGCTATTGGCCGAGAGCACAATGGCGCCGACGCGGGCCGAGCGGGCCGAGACGATGCCGGCCTGCGGCGCGGTGATCTCGGTGCGGGCGAGCCGCACCTCGATCTCGTCGCGCGTGGCCTTGATCTGGGCCGCTTCGGCCTCGGCGGCCGTCACCATTTCCTCCGCCGCCGTCACCTGGGCGGTGGACACCTTCACCGCGCGCTCGCGCTGGTCCAGCACCTCCTGCGAGGTGGCGCCGGTCTTGATCAGGGTGCGGGCGCGCTCGACGGCGGCATCCGCCTCGGTCAGCTGCGCCAGCATCTGCTGCAGCTGCGCCTTCTGCTGGGCGATGGCGGCCTGCGCCTTGGCGGCATTGGCGGTGTTCTGGGCGAGCAGCGTCTCCAGCATGTCGCGCGAGAGGCGCGCCATCACCTGGCCCTGCTCGACCCGGTCGCCTTCCTCCACCAGGATGTCGGTGATCTGGTAGCCGTCGATCTGCGGGCCGACCATGATCTCCTCCCGCGCCACCAGCGTGCCGGTGACGGGCAGCCGCTCCACCACCTCGCGCACGGTGGCGGGCACCACGGAGATGGTGATGCCCTTGACCTCGTTCGGCGCCGGGGTGGCCACCTCGGCCTGGGCCGGCTCGGAAAGGCTCAGCCCGGCGGCGATCCGGTCCCGGAAGGCATAGCCGGCAAGGCCGACGACCACGGCGGTCATGGTGAGGGCGAGCGCGATACGCCCGCGAAAGGAGGCCGGCTTGACGGTCATGATGTGCGGTCCGGTGAAAGGGTCGGCGCCGCAGCGGGCGCCAGCATGCGGCCGATCAGGCCGGCCAGCGCCGGCATCATCTGGACGAGCGAAAGGTCGGGCTCGAAGCTCTGGCGCAGCACCAGCCCGTCGCCGATGGCATTGATCATCACCATCACGACGTCGGGGTCGAGCGAGGGGTCGATCTCGCCGCGCGCCTGGGCGGCGACGAGATGGGCGCGGATCGCCGCGTTCATTTCATCCTCGACCGCGTCGAAGGTCGGCTTCAGCGCCGAGTTGCGCGCCGCTTCGGCATAGATTTCCGGCCCGAGCGCCAGCGTCACCATCGGCGTCTCGCCGGAAAACAGTGCCTGGCCCATGCGGGCCAGCCCCTCGACGAAGCCCGGCGCGGTGTCCAGCAGTTCCAGGCAGCTCATGCGCACCGCCCGCTCCTCGTCGACAATGGCGACGATGATCGATTCCTTGGAAGGGAAATAGCGGTAGAGCGCGCCCGGGCTCATCCCGGCTTCGGTGCAGATCTGCTGCATCGAGGTGCCGTGGAAGCCGGCGCGGGTGAAGCAGGCAATGGCCGCGTCCAGCACCCGCCGGCGCGGGTCGCGGCGCAGCTTCTCCACCGGCGCGGCGTTCCGCGCGGCGGCGGAATCCGGGCGGCCGGCGGGCTTTGCACCAGCTTGAATGCCAGCCTTGGCACCGGCTGGAGCACTCGGCTTGGCGCCGTGATCGGCCACGGGGAGACGGGGAGCGTGGGTGTTCATGCACCTTCCATTACTGGGAGCGAACGTTCGTTCGCATTTAGACATGCATGGAAATCGTGTCAAGAACGAACGTTCGTTCGCATCAGGCAAGCGGCACCGAAAGCACCGTCGCCGGCCCGGCGACTATTGCGCCGGCGCCACCACCGGCTGGAATTCGCGCGCCACCCGCTCATAGACCGGGCGCTTGAACGGGACGATCAGACCCGGCGTGCGCTCCAGCCGCTCCCAGCGCCAGGCGACGAATTCCGGCTTGTGCTTCCCCCCGCCCGGATGCAGGACGTCGATCTCGTCATCCGTGCCGGTAAAGCGCAGGGCGATCCATTTCTGCGTCTGCCCGCGAAAGCGCCCTTTCCAGGCCTGCCGCGCCAGCGGCTCCGGCAAATCATAGGCGAACCATTCCGAGGCCATGGCGAGCGGCGCCACCGAGGAGACGTTGGTCTCCTCGTAAAGCTCGCGCAGCGCCGCCTCTTCCGGGCTCTCGCCCTCGTCAATGCCGCCCTGCGGCATCTGCCAGGAATGCTGCGCGTCCACCTGCTCGGGCCCGCCCCGGCGCTCGCCGAGAAAGACGAGACCGTCGCGGTTGACGAGCACCACCCCGACGCAGGGGCGATAGGGAAGCTGGTCGAAGGGAATCATGAAGCCACCCCGCAGGAGCCTGGAACGCACGTACGGGCGGTATATAGGCGAGGAGCCGGGCGGCGCGTAGGGGCCGCGCCGGGCCGCTTGGTCACGGGGTTAACGCCGTCTCACTCTCCGCGCCGGCGAAAGGCGCCGCCGTGGCGGTGTCGAGCGACCCGGGACGCGCCATCACCTGGCTGCGTCCGGTCGCGCCGTCGAACACGGTGATGCTGACGCCGTCATCGCCGGCCAGAGGCGCGCGCAGCGTCGGCATGTCGGCGGCGACGCCCATGGTGGGGAAGCCGTCCGCCTCCAGCGCGAAGGGCGCGCTGGGCGGTGCGGCCGGCTCGCCGGCCCGGAACACATAGGCCGCCACCCCGACGCTGATCGCCGACAGGATGGTGAAGCCGAACACCCCGACCGCCACGCAGTGCCGCGCGTGGTCGCGCCCGGCATCGCGGCCCGGCAGGCCTTCGCCGGCGGACGCATGTTCCGACGGAGGCGAGGAAAGCATGCGGAGAGGGGACGCGCTGTTCATGACTGCCTTTGTCGCCGCCGACCAAGGCGGGATCGGGGCAAAATCGGGCATTCGGCGCGGCAGGGCAAAAAAGACGAGGCCCGCCTCGGGTGAAGGCGGGCCTCGCGGGTCTCGGATAGGCCGGCCGGAGGCCAGCGGCAGCACGTCAGTTCGGCACGGAGGCCTTGGGGTCGGCCGGGTAGGCGGCGTTCTTCTGCACGCCCTCGATCAGGTCGATCGCCAGCTTGAGCTGGGTGTCGTCCTTCGGGTCCGGCGGCACATAGGCCGGAGAGCCGGTCTGCTCGTCCTCGCCATTCTTCAGATGGCCCTTGAGCGAGGCCTCGCCGCGCGTGGTCTCGACGCCGGCCGCCTCGGCCTTTTCCTTCACGTCCTGCGGCACGTCCTGCACCAGCTCGATATCGGGCTGGATGCCCTTGGCCTGGATCGAGCGGCCCGACGGCGTGTAGTAGCGCGCCGTGGTCAGCTTGATCGCGGCATTGCCGGACACCGGGATCACGGTCTGCACCGAGCCCTTGCCGAAGGAGAGCGAGCCCAGCACCGTGGCGCGCTTGTGGTCCTGCAGCGCGCCGGCGACGATTTCCGACGCCGAGGCCGAGCCGCCATTGACCAGCACGATGATCGGCTTGCCCTTGGCGAGGTCGCCCGGCCGGGCGTTGCGGCGCTCGGTCTGCTCGGGGTCGCGGCCACGGGTGGAGACGATCTCGCCACGGTCGAGGAAGGTGTCGGAGACGTCGATCGCCTGGTCGAGCAGCCCGCCCGGATTGTTGCGCAGGTCGATGATGAAGCCCTTGAGCTTGTCCTCGCCGATCTGCTGGGTGAGGTCGGCCACCGCCTTCTTCAGCCCCTCGCCGGTCTGTTCGCTGAACGAGGTGATGCGGATATAGCCGACATCGCCGTTCTCGACCCGCGAGCGCACCGACTTGATGTTGATGATGTCACGGGTGATCGACAGTTCGATCGGCTTGTCCGCGCCCTTGCGGACGATGGTCAGCTTGATCGGCGTGTTGACGGCGCCGCGCATCTTGTCGACGGCCTGGTTCAGGGTCATGCCCTTCACCTCTTCGCCGTCGAGCTTGGCGATGAGGTCGCCGGCCTGCACGCCGGCCTTGGCCGCCGGGGTCTCGTCGATCGGGGCGACGACCTTGACCAGGCCGTCCTCCATCGTCACCTCGATGCCGAGCCCGCCGAACTGGCCGCGGGTCTGCACCTGCATGTCGCGAAAATCCTTCGCGTCCATATAGGTCGAGTGCGGGTCGAGCGAGGTGAGCATGCCGTTGATCGCGGCTTCCACCAGCTTCGAATCTTCCGGCTTCTCGACATAATCGGCGCGCACGCGCTCGAAGACGTCGCCGAACAGGTTCAGCTGGCGGTACGTGTCCGAGGCCGCCGCCATCGCCGCCGTGGGCTCAAGCAGCAGCCGAGGCTGAGTGGCACCGACCGCGATCAAGGCGCCGGCCGCCGCACCGAAGAGAAATACAGACGTCCTACGCATCATCCGCGTACCTTCTCGCTTTCGCTCGTCGCCCACCATGGCGTTGGATCGATCGAGTTACCATCCTTGCGGAACTCGACGTAGAGAATGGGTTGGGCGGTTCCAAGGCCGACCGACGACACGAGCTGGGGACCGCGCCCCATCACTCCCACCGGCTCGCCGGACAGCACGAACTGACCCAATTCCACCGTGATCTTATCCATTCCGGCAAGCAGGATATGATAACCGCCACCAGCATTGATAATTAACAGTTGTCCATATGAGCGGAAAGGCCCGGCATACACCACCCAGCCATCGCTGGGGGAGGCCACCTGGGCCTCGATGCGGGTGCCCATGGACATGCCCTTTTCCTGCCCGCCATAGCCGTCATCGGCACCGAAAGCCTTCAGCACCGCGCCGCCGACCGGCAGTTTCAGCAGGCCTTTCGCCTCCTCGAACGGCACGCCGGGCGCCAGCCGGCCGGGGTTCTGCAGCGCCGCCAGCCGGTCCGCCGGGGCCACCCCGGCGCCTTGCTGCGCCTGGCTTTGCGCCGCGTCCTGCGCCGCCTTGCGGGTGGCGGAAATCTCGGTCTCCATCCGCTCCATCAGCTCGCGCACATTGCCCGCCTCGGCCGCCAGCGCCGCGGCGCGGGTCTTCTCCTCGGTCAGCGCCGCCTCGCCCTGCTGCAGCGAGTTCTTCTTCTCCTCGATCAGAGCGGCGGTGCGGGCGCGCTCATCGGCCAGCGCGCGTTTCAATTCTGCGAGAGCGTCGCGTTCGCGGGCGGTGTCCTGGCGCACACGTTCCTGCGCGGCGAGCTCGCTGGCGAGCAGATCGGTCTCCGCCTTCAGTTCCGGCAGCACCGCGCCGAGCATCATGGCGGAGCGGATCGACTGCAGCGCGTCGTCCGGGCGCACCATCAGCGCGGGGGGCGGACGGCGGCCGAGCCGCACCAGCCCGCCCAGCACCTCGGCCAGCACGGCGCGGCGGGCGTCGAGCGATTCCTTGATGTCGGCCGCCTCGCGGTTCAGCAGCAGCAGGCGCTGTTCGCTGGCGTCGAGCTTGGCCTCGGTCTCGCGCACCCGGATCGCGGTGTCGAGCAGCGCCTCGTTCAGCTTGGCGCGGTCGCCCTCCAGCGCCGCCATCTCGGTGGCGAGGCGCTTCTGGACGGCGGTGGAATCCTTCAGCTCGGCATCGAGCCGCTCGATTCGCTGCTGCTGGTCCTGACCAGCCCCCGGTTCAGCGGGCGCCTGCGCCAGCGCGGGCGCCGCAAGGAGCCCCGCCAGCAGCACGCAGGCGCACGCCACCGCCCGGCGGGGCGGCCGGCGGCAGGGGGGCGAAGCGGTGCGGCGCGCGGGCATCGGCACAGGGAGGGGCCGGCAGGGTTAAGGTGAGGTTAGCGCCCCGCCATCGCCCTCAGGCCTTATGGTAGGGGTGGCCTGCGAGAATGGTGGTGGCGCGGTAGATCTGCTCGGCCATCATGACGCGAACGAGCTGGTGGGGAAAGGTGGCGCGGCCGAAGGCGATGAGCCGGTCGGCGCGGGCGCGCACCGGATCGCTCAAACCATCCGCCCCGCCGATGATGAAGGCGAGCGTGCGCGCGCCACGGTCGCGCAGGGCGGCGATGTCGGCGGCGATCTGCTCGGAGCTCATCTCGACCCCGCGCGGGTCAAGCACTATCACCGCCCCGGCCTCGGGCAGCGCCGCGAGGAGGGCGGTCCCCTCCTCGGTCATGCGGTCCTCGGCGCGGCGGGCGGCGCTTTCGCTGATCTCGCTCACATCCGGGCCGGAAAGCCCGAGCGCGCGCCCGCCCTTGCCGGCGCGATCAAAATAGCGCGCGCACAATTCCCTCTCGGGCCCGGCCTTCAGCCGGCCCACAGCAAGAACGAGCAGACGCAAGACGCGCTCAGCCGCGCGTCAGGGTCGCCGGGCCGCCGGGGACGGCAGCCGACCACATCTTCTCGATATTGTAGAACCCGCGCACTTCCGGCTGGAAGACGTGGACGATGACATCGCTCGCATCGATCAGCACCCAGTCGCAGGCCGGGAAGCCTTCGACCCGCACGCCCTTGACGCCATGTGCCTTGAGCGCCTCGACGAGGTGCTCGGCAATGGCGCCGACATGGCGCTGGGCGCGACCGGAGGCGACGACCATGTAATCGGCGATGGTCGTCTTGCCGCGCAGTTCGATGGAGACGACGTCCTCGGCCTGGTCATCATCGAGACGGGCGAGAACGAGGGCAAGAATCTCCTCGGCGTCTAAACGCGCGTCAGAGACAGGTGCAGTCGCCGGGCTGTTGTCGGCCGCTGCAAGCGCCATGATGGACAGGGGTCCTGATCCTCTCGTCGAAACCGCATCGCCACGGGCGGACCTCCCGCTCCGTGCATGCCCCCTTAGGATAGTGCGGATGAGCGCGATCTTCAACCGGGGGGTGGAGATCTCGCGGGCGGGGCCGCCGCCGCCCGGGCCGCGACGGCGGCGAGCACTGCCATCGCCGCCAGCAGCGGCAGCGCGGTCCGCACCGCCGCGAGCAGGCTCGCGCCGTCCGCTCCCAGCCCCTGCGCCCCGCTCCCGGTCTCGGCGCCAAGCCGCCAGGCCAGCGCGGTCGCCCCGGCCGCGACGCCGAGGCTGGTGCCGAGCACGCGCATCAGGTTCAGCAGCGAACCGGCTGCCCCGGCGAGCCCGGCGGGGGCGGCGGCGATGGTCACCGCGCTGTTGGGCGCCACGAACAGGCCGAGCCCGATGCCGATGAGCACAAAGGACAGCGTGTCGAACCAGTGGTGCCAGGGCGACAGGCCGAAGGTCAGCCAGAGAATGACGAGGCCCGCCAGGCACACCGCCATCCCGGCGACGCCGATCCGGCGGGCGCCGAGGAAGCTGCGGATCTCGTGGCTGAACGGCGCGGTCAGGCCGAGCGCGACAGGCACAAGCGCCAGCCGCAGCCCGGCCTCGGCGGCGCTTTCGCCATAGCCATGCGCCAGCCCGAACGACATGAGGAAGAACACGCCATAGAGCAGCCCATAGCCGAGCACCACCGCCAGTGCGCCCCAGCGGAACGCCGCGCTGGCGAACAGGCGGGGATCGATCAGCGGCGAGGCGGTGCGGCGCTCGCGGCGCACCAGCTGCCACAGCAGGAAGGCCGCCAGCGCGAGGCTGCCAAGGGTGAGCGGCGCGGCGAGGCCCCAGCTCGACACATGGTTGAGCGTGCCGACCAGCAGGATCAGGGCCGGGCCGATCATCAGCGCCCCACCCCAGTCGAACGTGCCCTTGCCCCCGGTATCGGTGGAGCGCGGCAGGGCCAGCCAGCCGACGAGAATGGCGATCGCCCCGAACGGCACGGTGATGCCGAAGATCCAGCGCCACCCCAGCCCGTCGACGATGAAGCCGCCCAAAGCCGGCCCGGCGCTCATGCCCACGGCCTGCGCCGCCGCGAAATAGCCGAGCGCTCGGCCGCGCTGCGCCTCGGGAATCGCCCGCACCAGAATCGCGATGCTGTTGGCGCCGAGCAGCGCGCCGCCCATGCCCTGCAGAAAGCGGAAGGCGAGCAGTTCACTGAAGCTGTCCGCCAGGGCGCAGAGCGCGCTCGCCACGATGAACAAGGTGTAGCCGGCTAAATAGAGGCTCTTGCGCCCATAGCTCTCGCACAGCCGGCCGAACACCGGCAGGAAGGAGGCAAAGGCGAGCAAATAGGACAGCGCGACCCAGCTGACATCTTGCAGCGGCGCATCGAACGCCCGGCCGATCGCGGGCAAGGCCAGCTGGACGATGGTGGCGTCCAGCTGCCCGACAAAGGCACCGACGCAGACGAGGGCGACGACGAGCCAGCTGTGCCAGGATTGCCGCTCAAGCCAGGCAAGCGGTGCCGGCTCAATGAGAAGCCGGTTCAGGGGCAGGACCATAAAAAGCACAGCGTCGACAGGGAGGAAGAACGGGGTACAGTCTGGCATGGGTCTGGTTTGTTGACCAGAGAAGCGGCGCCAGCCTCCCGGGTAGCCAGGCGGCTCCCCCCTTCTCGAATCCTGCCGACACCACCGGCGTATTCAACCCGTGGAAGAAACCCAGGCCAGCCTGGGCCGCGCCGCCCGCGCGCCGGCCTCCCCATAGCAGGAAAGGTCCCACCGGCACGGCGCTCCCCCCTCCCGCTCCATCGCCCGCCGCGTGATTCTATCGCTGGCCTCGGGGGCCAAGTTGGCGCACATATCTTTGGGGGTTTTCCGCCCGCCGAGAGGATCGCCAGGATGAATCGTCTCGCCGCGCTGGGAGTGGCCCTCGCCGCCCTCGCCCCATTCCCGGCCCTCGCCCAGACCGTCGCCTTCGACCCCGACGCGCTCATCATTGAGGCGCGGGACAATGGCGAGCTGGCGCGAAAATGGTGCGCGGCCAATCCGGAGGTGGAGCATGTGCTGGTGCTCCCCGCCGCCTTGTTCGTCGACAGCGAGCAGCTCATCTGCGACGGCAACCCCTACAAGCTCTACCGGCTGATCGAGCACGACGATCCCGATGATTTCGAGTATTTCCTCGATCCGCCCTTCACCAACACCATCCGCCTCGGCTGCGACGGCAAGGCCGGCCGCACGATGAAGATTGTGGCGCTGAACTGCCGGCCGCTGCACCCCAAGCCCTAGAGCGTTTTCGAGCGAAGCGGATTCCGGTTCGCGTGAAGAAAGGCGTAAAAACAAGACCCTAGAGCCGCCCCTCCCCGGATGCGCCCCATGCAAGGCCTGCCCACCCGCCGCCATCTGCTGAAAGGTCTGGCCCTCGCCGGGGCGGTCCTTGCGCCCGTCGCACCCTTTGTCCCGCGCGGCGCGCGGGCGCAGGCGCTCACCGTCGGGCTCATCGCCATCGGCCCCTGGCAGGATTGGGGGTGGAACCAGTCCTTCGCCGCCGCCGGCGCGGCGCTCGAGGCCGCCGGCGTCACGGTGGTTGAGGCCGGCTATCTCCCCGAGAGCACCGACTATGACAGCGGCCGGGACGATGCCGAAACCCGCGCCTATGCGGCGGCGCTCGACGCGCTGGTGGCGCAGGGCGCGCGGCTGGTGATCTCCACCTCCTTCGGCCATGACCCGTTCCTGGTGGCGGCGGCGCTGCGCCGCCCGCAGGTCATGTTCCGCCAGGCCTCGGCGCTGGCCAATGACGCCACCCCGGCCAATCTCGGCAGCCAGAACGCGCTGATCAACCAGGGGCATTATGTCAACGGCGTCGCCGCCGGCCTGTGCACGCGCAGCAACACGCTCGGCTTCGTCGCCGGCCTGCCCTTCGCCCCGGTGCTGCTCAATGTGAATTCCTTCCTGCTCGGCGCCCGCGCCAGCAACCCGAAGGCCGTCGTGCGGGTGCTGTTCACCGGCGGCTGGGAGGACGAGGCGCATGACGCGGCCGCCACCAATGCGCTGGTTGATGCCGGCTGCGACGTCATCACCTGCCATCTCGACGCGCCGAAAGTCGCCATCGAGACGGCGGAGGCGCGCGGGGTGAAAACCTGCGGCCACGCCTTCGACCAGAACCCGCTGGCGCCCAAGGGCTACATCACCGGCGCGGATTACCACTGGGCCGGCCTGTTCGCGGGCTTCGCGCAGGCTGTCGTGCGCGGCGCGGCGCTGCCGAAATTCACTGTGGGCGGCTATGACACCGGTCTCGTCCGCTCCAGCCCCTTCGGCGCCGGTGCGACCGCGCCGGCGATCGCGGCGGCAGAGGGCGCCATCGCGGCGATGACGCGCGGCGCGCCAATCTTCACCGGCCCGCTCTTCGACAATAAGGGCCGGCAGGTGCTGGGGGCGGGCACGCGCTATGGCCCTTATGCCGATGAGCTGCAGCGCACCGACTATCTCCTCCAGGGTGTCATCGGCACCATTCCCTGAGCGTCGGGCCGCTCAGCCTGCCACTCAGGGTTCTTACCTATCGCCCACACGCTCAACTCATGCGGGTTCTCACCATTTGTGTGCTAGGGTCTGCCAGAACGTCAGGTCGGCAACGGCCTTTGACGGCGTTCCCGCCGAATGATGGCTCGCTCCGCGGGTTTTCGGCCCTTGAGGGCCACGCCGTGTCAGACGAACCGATTGCGCATTTCGAGGCGGCGAGCACCATCGCCGTCGTCGTCTCGTCCAACGAGCCGCTGCTGTTTCTCAGCGCGGACCAGCGCGTCATCGCGGCGAGCACCTCGTTCTGCCGCGCCTTCGAGATCGAGCCGGCGACGATTCCCGGCCGCCCGCTCGCCGAGCTGGGTGCGGGCGAATGGGCGCTGCCCGGGCTTGCCTCGCTGCTGCGGACCACCGCCTCGGGAAGCGCCCGCATCGAGGCCTATGAGATCGATCTTGAACGGCCCGAGCGCGAGACGCGGCGGCTCATCGTCAATGCGCGCACGCTGGACGATGGCGACAGCGCGCGGGTCCGGCTGCTGATGGCCGTCACCGATGTCACCGACATGCGCGCCGAGGCGCGGCTGAAGGACGATCTGGTGCGGGAAAAGGCCATCCTGATCCAGGAGGTCCAGCACCGCGTGGCCAACAGCCTGCAGATCATCGCCAGCGTGCTGATGCAGAGCGCGCGCGGCGTGCAGTCGGAGGAAGCGCGCGGCCACCTGCAAAACGCCCATCACCGGGTAATGTCCATCGCCTCGGTGCAGCGCCAGCTCTCCTCCGCCAAGGCGGGGAAGGTCGAGCTGCGCACCTATTTCACCCAGCTGAGCGAAAGCCTCGGCGCCTCGATGATCGCCGATCCGGCGCGGCTCTCCATCGCGGTGACGGTGGATGAGAGCAGCGTGGAGGCGGATGTGTCGATCAGCCTCGGCCTCATCGTCACCGAACTCGTCATCAATGCGCTCAAGCACGCCTTCCCCGATCAGGCACAGGGCCGGATCGGGATCGACTTTCACTCCGCCGGCAAGGACTGGACGCTGTGCGTGTCCGATGACGGCGTCGGCCTGCCGACCGGCGAGGCGGCGCCGAAGCCCGGCCTCGGCACCGGCATTGTCGATGCACTGGCGCGCAATCTCGACGGCGAGATCGAGGTGAGCGACGCCCATCCCGGCACGGTCATCACCATCCGCCACCGGGCCGGCGCCCGCCGCCCCGCCAGCCGCCCCGCAGCGGAGTAGCCCTGCCGTGCCCGGCGACATGCCCCTCCCTCAGCCGACGACGTCCTCGGCTCACGTGAACCGAGTGCGTGATGCTTAACGGCAAATCCGTCGTCCTCATCGTCGAGGACAGCCCGATCATCCGGATGAGTGCCGTCGATCTCATGGAATCGGCCGGCTATGTGGCGCTCGAAGCGGACTGCGCCGATGAGGCCATCCGCCTTCTTGAGTCGCGCAACGACATCGACCTCGTCTTCACCGATGTGCAGATGCCCGGCACCATGGACGGCATCAAGCTCTCCCACTACATCCGCGACCGCTGGCCGCCGGTGAAGCTGGTCGTGGCCTCCGGCAAGGCGATCCTGGAGGAGGGTAGCCTGCCCTTGGGAAGCCAGTTCTTCCCAAAACCCTATGACGGCCATGCCATCGCCGACGCGATCGGCCGGCTGCTGGCCGAGGAAGCCCACTGATCGCGGCGCTCAGGCCGCGCGCTCACCCCTCGCCCGCCTGCCGGATCCGTGTCGAGGACAGCGGCGATTTCAGCCCGTGCAGGAACACCCAGGCCGGCGGGCGCATGGTGGCGAGCCCGGCCGCCTCGTTCTCCGGCACCCGCCAGCGGGCGAGCGCGGTGGCCGCCGGGCTCGCCATGGCGGGGAAGGTGCAGCCGGGCCGGTCGATCACGGCGAAGGGCACCAGCGCCGCGATGTCGCGCCAGTGCTGCCAGCGGTGGAAGGCGGCGAGGTTGTCCGCCCCCATCAGCCAGACGAAATGCACCGCGGGATAGCGCCGCACCAACGCCGCCACCGTGTCATGGCTGTAACGGGTGCCGAGCCCGGCCTCCAGCCCGGTGGGCAGCAGCGCCGGGTGGTCCGCCACCGCGCGCGCCTGCGCCAGCCGCTCGGCAAGAGGGGGCAGCGCGCGGTTGTCCTTCAAGGGGTTGCCGGGCGTCACCAGCCACCACACCCGGTCGAGCCGCAGCTTTTTCAGCGCCAGCAGGCTGGCGGCGCGGTGCGCCTCATGCGCCGGGTTGAAGCTGCCGCCATAGAGCCCGATCCGCATGCCCGGCGCGAGCGGCGGGATGCGGGCAAGCGACGGCAACGGGACAACGTCACCTCTCCCTGCCGGGGAGAGGTCGGCGCGGAACGCGCCGGGTGAGGGGAAGGGGCGTTCCGTCATCCCGGCCCCAACGCCCCCTCACCCCGACCCTCTCCCCGGCGGGCAGAGGGAGCAACAGCGCGGCAGGTCAACGCGGGCATGTTACGGCCGGATCTGGCCGGTGCCGCGCACGCGGTATTTGAACGAAGTCAGCTGCTCGGCGCCGACGGGACCACGCGCGTGCATGCGCCCCGTGGCGATGCCGATCTCGCCGCCGAAGCCGAACTCGCCGCCATCGGCGAACTGGGTCGAGGCGTTGTGCACCACGATGGCGGAATCGACCTCACTCAGGAACCGCTCGGCCACATCGGCATCCTCGGTCAGGATGGCGTCGGTGTGGTGCGAGCCATAGGTCGCGATATGGTCGATGGCCGCACCCACACCGTCCACCAGCTTCACCGAGATCACGGCGTCGAGATATTCGGTGCGCCAGTCCTCTTCCGTTGCCGCGCTCACCCGCGCATCCGCCGCCTGGGTGGCGGCGTCGCCGCGCACCGCGCAGCCCTCATCGAGCAGCATGGTGACGAGCGGCGCCAGCAGGCGGGAAGCGTCCGCCCGGTCCACCAGCAGCGTCTCCGCCGCCCCGCACACGCTGGTGCGGCGCAGCTTGGCGTTCTTCACGATGGAGAGCGCCTTGCCGAGGTCGGCGCCCTTGTCGACATAGATGTGCACCAGCCCTTCCAGATGGGCGAAGACCGGCACCCGCGCCTCCGCCTGCACCCGGGCGACGAGGCTTTTCCCCCCGCGCGGCACGATCACGTCGAGGTTGCCGCCGAGCCCGGCGAGCAGCTCGCCCACCGCCGCGCGGTCGCGGGTGGGCACCAGCTGGATCGCGTCGGCGGGCAGGCCGGCGCTCAACAGCCCCTCCACCATCGCGGCATGGATGGCGCGCGAGGAATGGAAACTGTCCGAGCCGCCGCGCAGGATCACCGCATTGCCGGCCTTCAGGCACAGGCTGCCGGCATCCGCCGTCACATTGGGCCGGCTCTCATAGATCACGCCGATGACGCCGAGCGGGGTGCGCACGCGCTCCAGCCGCAGCCCGTTCGGCCGCTCCCAGCTTTCCGTCACCTGCCCCACCGGGTCGGGCAGCGCGGCGATCTCCTCCACCGCGCCGGCGATGGCCTCCAGCCGCGCCTCGTTCAGCACCAGCCGGTCCTGCAGCGCCGCGCTCATGCCGGCCGCGCGGGCGGCGGCGAGGTCGTCCTCATTGGCGGCCAGGATGGCGGGGGCGTGGGCCCGGATGGCGCGGGCGGCGGCCATCAGCCCGGCCTGTTTCACCGGCGCCGGGGCGAGCGCCAGCGCGCGGGCGGCGGCGCGGGCGCGGGTGCCGATGTCGGCCATCACCGCGTGCACATCCTCCGGCAGCGTCCCCTGCACACGCGGCGCCGGCGCGCCGAGAGCGGTCTCGGTGGCGGAAGCGTTGCGCAGGGCGGAGGAGGCGGTCATGACGTCACCCATCATTTTGGTCGGGGCAGATTGGTCGGGGTGGTGAAAGCGGGCGCCCTGTCTAGCACAGGCAGCCCTTCGGGCACCAAAGCGAAATCGCGGGTGCCGCGCTCTTTACCAGTGCGCGCCGGGGTGAATCGCATTTGCGACTTGCCATTTGGCCCCGGGCATCCGATGTCACGCCCACATGCCCGCCCGCTGAGGCGCATCCGCGAGGAGACGGCCGCCCTTGTTTCGCGCCTTCGACATTGCCTGGGACGCCTTTTGGCGCTTCGTCGAGGATGATGGCTGGGCGATTGCCAGCCACATCGCGCTTTCCGCGCTGATGTCGCTGTTTCCCTTCCTCATCTTCGTCACCGCGCTGGCGGCGTTCTTCGATTTCAAGAACCTCGCCGAGGAGACGGTGCAGCTGATGCTGGAGGCGTGGCCGGCCCAGGTGGCCGACCCGATCGGCCGCGAAATCCGCAACGTGCTGACCCAGGTCCGCACCGATGTGCTGACCATCGGTGTGGTGCTGGCGATCTACTTCTCCTCCAACGGCATTGAAAGCCTGCGCATCGGCCTCAACCGCGCCTATGGCATGCGCGAGGCGCGCTCCTGGTACTGGCTGCGCCTCGAGTCGATCGGCTATGTCGTGGTCGGCGCCGCCGGCCTGCTGGCGCTGTCCTTCCTCGTCGTGCTCGGCCCGGTGCTCTGGCTCGCCGCCGTGCGCTATGTGCCGGCGCTGGAGCCGTTCGGCTGGGTCATTACCTTCCTGCGCTATGCCGCGACCTCGGCGATCCTGATCGTGGCGCTTGTGGTGGCGCATATGTGGCTGCCAGCGGGGCGGCGCTCGCTGGCCGACGTGGCGCCGGGCATATTGGTGACGCTCGGCCTGTGGCTCGCCGCCGGCGCCGCCTTCGGCCGCTACCTCGCCGAATTCGCCGGCAATTATGTCACCACCTATGCCGGCCTCGCCTCGGTGATGATCGCGCTGGTCTTCCTCTACACCACCGCCTCGATCTTCGTGTATGGCGGCGAACTCAACGCCGCGATCCGCCGTGCCCGCGAAGGGCGCCTCTAGGGCGATCTGTCCGGGAACCTCTCCGCTCTCCCATCGCTTGACCTTGGTCAAGGCGCCCGGGCGCGTTCCGGGCGCCCAATGGCGTATTGGGTTCGAGATGGCAAGGAGGCTCGCATGAGCACCAGCTACGACAAGATGAAAATCGAGGAAGGCGCGTGGGTCGTCGTCTGCGACGGGCGCAAGGCGCTGATCCTGTGCAACAAGGGCGACGCCCTCTTCCCCAATTTGCGGTCTCATGAGGTGCATGAGCAGGACAACCCGCCCACCCGCGAGCAGGGCACCGACCAGCCCGGCCGGGTGCACCAGTCGGTGGGCTCGGCGCGCTCCTCGGTGGAGCCGACCGACTGGCAGGAAGAGGGCGAGCGCGCCTTCATGCGCCAGCTCGCCGCCCGTCTCGATGCCGCCGTGACGGCGGGCGAGGTGAAGTCGCTGGTCATCGTCGCCGCCCCGCGCTCGCTCGGCGCGCTGCGCCCGCATCTGTCCAAGGGCGTGCAGGACATCCTTGCCG
This sequence comes from Ancylobacter vacuolatus, assembly GCF_030813595.1. Classification (GTDB taxonomy): domain Bacteria; phylum Pseudomonadota; class Alphaproteobacteria; order Rhizobiales; family Xanthobacteraceae; genus Ancylobacter; species Ancylobacter vacuolatus. The sequence goes on from NZ_JAUSUH010000002.1 coordinate 131,789, forward strand.
CCGAGGTGGACCGCGACATGGTCAAGCTGCCGATCCACGAGATCGAGAAGCATCTGGCCGCCTGAGCCGGCGCCCATCGCCCGGCGCTCCGCCGCCGGTTTCCCCGCAGCGAAAAAGAAGATTACCTTCTCCCCGCCGCCGGCCCTCCGGCGGCGGGGTTTTGCGTCGAAGCGATCAGCGCGGCCGTGCCGGTGAACCGATGCGCGTCCCGCCCGTATTGCCCTGCGACGCTGATCTCCTGCCTGCCGCCTGCCTGCCGCCTGCCTGCCGCCTGCCTGCCGCCCGCCTGCCGCCTGCGTGAAAAAGCGGGTCCACGAGCCCTGAAGGTGCCCTGATGAAAACCCTCTCCTTCTTCCGTCTCGTCGTCGCGGTCGGCCTCTGTCTTGGCGTCGGGGCGCTCGGCTCGCTGGTCACCACGCCGCAGATTCCCACCTGGTATGCCGGGCTGGTGAAGCCGTCCTGGACCCCGCCGCCGGCCGCCTTCCCCATCGCCTGGACCACGCTCTATGTGCTGATGGCGGTGGCGCTCTGGCGGCTGTGGCAATTGCACGCGCCCTCGCCCGCCCGCCGGCTGGCCATCGGCCTGTGGCTGGCGCAGCTGGCGCTCAACGCCATCTGGTCGCCGGTGTTCTTCGGGCTGGAGGCGCCGGGCGCGGCGCTGGTCGTGGTGGTGGCGCTGTGGCTCGCCATCGCCGCCACGATCTGGGCGTGCCTGCGGATCGACCGTATCGCCGCGGGGCTGCTGGTTCCCTATCTCGCCTGGGTGTCCTATGCCACCACGCTGAACGCTGCCATTGTCGTGCTCAACTGAGCGTTCGCCCATCCAGCGTTCCGATGGGCACCGCCGGAGACCCTGATGGACCTTGTCACCATCGCCAAATTCATCGTCCTGCCCATCGCCCTCGGCTCGGTGGCGCTGGTGCTGGTGCTCGGCCTCGCCAACATGGCGCGCGGCGGCCCGCCGGAGCGCTCGCAGAAGCTGATGCAGTGGCGCGTGCTGCTGCAGGCGGTGGCGCTGTGCTTCGTGCTGCTCACCATCATCCTGATGAACCAGGGCTGAGAGGGTTTCCATGGTCGTCCTCAACCGCATCTACACCCGCACCGGCGACGATGGCACCACCGCGCTCGGCACCGGCGAGCGGCGGCCGAAATATGATCTGCGCGTCGCCGCCTATGGCACGGTGGACGAGACCAATGCGGTGATCGGCGTCGCCCGGCTGCACACCGGCGCGGACCCGGCGCTGGCCGACATGGAGGCGATGCTGGCCCGCATCCAGAACGACCTGTTCGACCTCGGCGCCGACCTCGCCACGCCGGAAACCGGCGAGGATCTCGGCTACACCCCGCTGCGCATCGTCGCCGGGCAGGTCGACAAGCTGGAGCGCGACATCGACACGCTCAATGCCAATCTCAAGCCGCTGCGCTCCTTCGTGCTGCCGGCCGGCACCCCGGCGGCGGCGCATCTGCATGTCGCCCGCACCGTCTGCCGGCGCGCCGAGCGCATGGCGGTGGAGCTTTCCGCCACGCTGGGCGAATTCGTCACCCCGGAAGCGGTGAAATATCTCAACCGCCTCTCCGACCTGCTCTTCGTCATGAGCCGCCTCGCCAATGCCCGCGCGGCGGGGGAAGGCGAGCCGGGCGACGTGCTCTGGGTGCCGGCGGCGGGGCGCGAGTGACGGATTTGGACGACGCGGCCGCGCGGCCCCGCGTCTTCGGCACGCCGGACAGCGTCTATGTCCGCATCGTCCGCCTGACGCTGATGGAGAAGGGCGTCGACCACGACCTTGTGCCGGTCGATCCCTTCGCGGCGGAGGGCCTGCCGCCCGCCTATGGCGAGCGCCACCCCTTCGGCCGGATTCCGGCCTTTGAGCATGACGGGTTCCGTCTCTACGAGACCGGCGCCATCACCCGCTATGTCGACGAGGCCTTCGCCGGCCCTTCCCTGCTGCCCGACACAATGCAGGCGCGCGCCCGCGCCAACCAGATCATCAGCATCGCCGATTCCTACGCCTATCGGGCGCTGGTCTGGGGCGTCTATGTCGAGCGGGTGGAGAAACCCGCTGAAGGCCAAGGCGTCGATGCGGCCCGCCTCGCCGGCGCGCTCAATGAGGCCCGCCTGTGTCTGGCCGCCATCGAGGCGCTCATGGCCGGGGCGCCGTTCCTCGCCGGCAACGAGCTGAGCCTCGCCGATCTCTATCTCGCGCCGATGGCGGATTATTGTCGCCAAGCGCCGGAAGGGGCGGCACTTCTCGCCGCCCATCCCGGCCTCGCCGCCTGGTGGGCCCGCATGGCGGCGCGCCCGTCACTGACGCAGCTCGGCCTCGCCGCGCCGTGAGAGCCGCAGCGGTGGCATTTTCGCGCGCGAAGCGGCATTGTCCCGGGGCGTCGCGCGCCGCACCCTTTCCGAGATTCGCTGTAGCCCCATGCTGATCCCCTTCAACGACGACAATCCGCTGGAGGGCATCACCCACGCCTATGTCACCTGGGCGCTGATCGCGGTGAATGTGCTGGTGTTCGTGCTGCTGCAGCATGGCTACCGCGCCGAGCTCGACATTCCCTCCGCCTTCGGCTTCGGCGCCATTCCAGCCGTGGTCACCCATGCCGCCGTGCTGCCGCAGGAATATGTGCGCGTGCCGGCCGAGCTGACCCTCGTCACCTACATGTTCCTGCATGGCGGCTGGCTGCATCTGGCCGGCAACATGGCCTTCCTCTGGGTGTTCGGCGACAATGTCGAGGACGCGCTCGGCCATGGCCGCTTCCTGCTGTTCTATGTGCTGTGCGGCGTCGCCGGCGGCCTCGCCCATTCCCTCGCCGTGCCTGATTCGGCGTCCCCTCTGGTCGGCGCTTCGGCGGGGATATCGGGGCTCGTCGGCGCCTATCTCATGCTGCACCCCAATGTGCGGATCTGGGTGCTGATGTTCCTGCGCGTGCCGCTGCGTGTGCCGGCGATCTGGCCGCTGGGGGCGTGGATCGGCTTCCAGCTGTGGAGCCTGCTCCAGTCCGGCGACGAGGAAACCGCGTGGTGGGCGCATGTCGCCGGGCTCGTCGCCGGCGCGGTGCTCATCGTCTTCCTGCGCCGGCCGGGCGTGCCGCTCTGGGTGATGACGCGCGACGGCACGCCGGACGGACGCCCACCGGTGTGAACGCGTCCGTGTGACGGCTTCCTGTGCACGTCAGGGTGAGCGTTGACAGTGCCGGGGCCGAATCCTAGTTTGCCGGCGCTTTTCGCCGGCTGCTCCCGCTCCCCCCAGATTCCCGCCCCCAAGCCCCCTCTTCCGGCTTTCCGCGCGGCCCTGGCAGGCGGCGCCGCCGGCGCCGATGGCTGCCAGAGGCGGGGTCGCTGCCCTGCCGGGGGAGACAGGTGATGAAGATCCTCGTGCCCGTGAAGCGGGTGGTCGACTACAACGTCAAGATCCGGGTCAAGGCCGACGGCTCCGGCGTCGAGCTGGCCAATATCAAGATGTCGATGAACCCGTTCGACGAGATCGCCGTCGAGGAGGCGCTGCGCCTGCGCGAGGCGGGCAAGGCCTCCGAGGTGATCGCCGTCTCCATCGGCCCGGTGAAGACCGACGAGACCATCCGCACCGCGCTGGCCATGGGCGCCGATCGCGGCATCTGGGTGAAGACCGAGGAAGCCGGCATCGAGCCGCTCACCGTCGCCAAGCTGCTCAAAGCCCTCGTTGCGGCCGAGGGGCCGTCGCTGGTCATCCTCGGCAAGCAGGCGATCGACGATGATTGCAACCAGACCGGCCAGATGCTCGCCGCCCTGCTCGGCTGGCCGCAGGCGACCTTCGCCTCCAAGGTCGTTGTCGGCGAGGGCACGGTGGACGTCACCCGCGAGATCGATGGCGGGCTGCAGACGCTGCGCCTCGCCCTTCCCGCCGTGCTGACCACCGATCTGCGCCTCAACGAGCCGCGCTACGCCTCGCTGCCCAACATCATGAAGGCGAAGAAGAAGCCGATCGAGGAGAAGAGCGCCGCCGAGCTCGGCGTCGACCTCGCCCCCCGGCTGGAAATCCTCTCCACCTCCGAGCCCTCGGGCCGCACCGCCGGCATCAAGCTGGCCTCCGCCGCCGAGCTGGTCGGCCATCTCAAGACGGCGGGAGTGCTCTGATCATGGCCGACACGCGTCCCACCCTGCTGCTCGCCGACCATGACGATGCGAGCCTGAACCCGGTCACGGCCCGCGCGCTCACCGCCGCCTTGGCGCTCGGCGCCCCGGTGCATGTGCTGGTGGCCGGCGAGAACGCCCGCGCTGCCGCTGAGGCCGCCGCCAAGCTCGACGGCGTGACTGAAGTCCTGCTCGCCGACGGCCCCGCTTTCGCCCACCGCCTCGCCGAGCCGGTGGCCGCGCTCGGCGTCGCACTGGCGCCGGCCTATGGCGCGCTCATTGCCCCCTCCACCGCCTTCGGCAAGAGCGTGATGCCGCGCATCGCCGCGCTGATCGACGTGATGCAGGTCTCCGACGTCATCGCCGTGGTGGCCCCCGACACGTTCGACCGGCCGATCTATGCCGGCAACGCCATCCAGCGGGTACGCGCCACCGACGCCACCAAGGTGCTCACCATCCGCACCGCCTCCTTCACTGCGGCCGGCGAGGGCAATGCCGCGCCGATCCGCGCGCTCGAGGACGCCGTGCCCGCGAGCGGCGCCAGCTTCCTCGGCGAGGAAATCGCCGCCAGCGCCCGCCCGGACCTTGCCGCCGCCCGCATCATCGTCTCGGGTGGAAGGGCGCTCGGCTCGGCCGAGAACTTCCACGCGATTGTCGAGCCGCTGGCCGATGCGCTCGGCGCGGCGGTGGGCGCCTCGCGCGCGGCGGTCGATGCCGGCTACGCCCCGAATGACTGGCAGGTCGGCCAGACCGGCAAGGTGGTGGCGCCCGACCTCTATGTCGCGCTCGGCATTTCAGGCGCCATCCAGCATCTCGCCGGCATGAAGGATTCCAAGGTCATCGTCGCCATCAACAAGGACGAGGACGCGCCGATCTTCCAGGTGGCGGATTACGGGCTGGTCGGCGACCTGTTCGAGATCGTGCCGCAGCTGCAGGCTGAAATAGCTAAGGCAAAAGCCTGACGGGACACTATACTGCCGCCCTCCGCAGGGGCAGAACGGACGTGGCAATGGCTTTCGAGATCAAGCGCATCGGCATCATCGGCGCCGGCCAGATGGGCAATGGCATCGCGCATGTGTGCGCACTCGCCGGCTATGACGTGGTGCTGAACGACCTTGAGGCGGATCGCATCAAGTCCGGCCTCGCCACCATCAATGGCAACATGGCCCGGCAGGTCTCCAAGGGCCTGTATGCCGAGGACGAGAAGAAGGCGGCGCTGTCCCGCATCCACGGCACCGACCAGGCGGCCGACCTCGCCGAGGTCGACCTCGTGATCGAGGCGGCGGTGGAAAAGGAAGAGATCAAGCGCCGCATCTTCTCCTCCATCTGCCCGTTCCTGAAGCCGGAGGCGATCCTCGCCACCAACACCTCCTCCATCTCCATCACCCGGCTGGCCGCCTCCACCGACCGGCCGGAGCGCTTCATCGGCATTCACTTCATGAATCCGGTGCCGCTGATGCAGCTGGTGGAGCTGGTGCGTGGCATCGCCACCGAGGACGAGACCTTCGAGCTGTCCAAGGGCTTCATCACCCGGCTGGGCAAGACCTATGCGGTGGCGGAGGATTTCCCCGCCTTCATGGTCAACCGCATCCTGCTGCCGATGATCAACGAGGCGATCTACACGCTCTATGAGGGCGTCGGCTCGGTGGACGCCATCGACACCGCCATGCGGCTCGGGGCCAACCACCCGATGGGGCCGCTGCAGCTGGCCGATTTCATCGGGCTGGATACTTGCCTGTCGATCATGCAGGTGCTGCATGAGGGGCTGGCCGATTCCAAGTACCGTCCCTGCCCGCTGCTGGTGAAATATGTCGAGGCCGGCTGGCTCGGGCGCAAGACCCAGCGCGGCTTCTACGATTATCGCGGCGAAAAGCCGGTGCCGACCCGTTAGAGGCGGGGCACGCCGGCACGCTGAGAGAGCCCGTCGCCGGGCGCCGTCATGTCCGTCATCCTGAGGTGCCCGGCACTCGCCGGGCCTCGAAGGACGCAGACGGGTGCCGCCCGCTACCCCATCTTCCCCAGCAGCCACCTTGCCGGCCGCCCGTCGATCGCCGCCAGCCCCAGCGCGATGATGGCGAAGCCGGCGAATTCGCGCGGCTCCAGCGCCTCGCCCAGCACCAGCGCGCCGAGCAATATGGCGCTCACCGGCACGAGAAACGTCACCAGCGAGATATTGGTCGCGCCATTGCGGCCGAGGATGCGGAAATACAGGATATAGGCCAGCCCGGTGGAGAGCACGCCGAGGCCGAGCAGCGCGCCGATAACAGGCGCTGAGGGCGCCGGCAGGTTCCACGGCCGGTCGATCAGCGCCACCACCGGCAGCAGCAGCAGGCTGGAGCTGGCCAGCTGCGCCATGGCGATGCCGAGCGGCGGCAGATGCCGGAAGCGCCGGGAATAGACCGCCGCGAAGCCATAGGAGACGGTGGCGCCGATGGCGGCGAGCTGCGCTGGCAATTGGTGCCCGCCGAGCTGGCCGAGCAGCGCCGGCCCCATCATCACAGCGACGCCGAGAAAGCCGAGGCTCACCCCGGCAAGCTTGCCGACGGTGAACTTCTCGTCATGGGTGAACGCCTGCGCCACCAGCACGGTGAACAGCGGCGTCGCCGCGTTGAGGATGGAGGACAGCCCGCTCGGCAGATGCTGCTGCGACCAGGCGATCAGCCCGAACGGGATGATGTTGGCGATCACAGCCAGCAGCAGGAACTCGCCCGCCAGCCGCCGGTTCATCGGCATATGGATGCCGCGCGCCCGGGCGATCACCCACAGCGCCAGCGCGCCGATGGCCACCCGCGTCAGCACCATGGTCAGCGGGGGAATCTCGGCGATCGCCACCTTGCCGAAAAAGAAGGAGCCGCCCCAGATCACCCCCAGCAGCGCCAGCGCCGCCCAGTCGGAAGGCGCCATGGGCAGCGGCCCGGCGACCGAGGTGGCGAGCCCGGTGCGGTGGACGGGGCTCGACGCGGACATGGGGCACGCTCCTGCAGGGGTGAGGGGCGTTCTAGTCCTCCCCAGGGTTGCGCGCCACCCGTTTTCGCCAGCGTCGCCCGTCAGGCGAGGAGAAGCGAGTCCTGCGTTGCCGCCGGCAGGCGACAGGCCCCATCCGCGCCCAAGTCGGCTCCCAGCCCGGCCTTGAGCACGGCGTAGACGCGGGGATCGTCCATCTGCGCCACGTTGAAGCGCATGAAGTCCGCCGCCTGCTGCGCGGGGCTGAAGACATTGCCCGGCGCCAGGATCACCCCCTCTGCGAGTGCGAACTGCGCCAGCCGCGCCGCGTCGCGGCCCTCCGGCAGCTGGCACCAGAGATAGAAGCCGCCGCGCGGCGTCACCCACGCGCGAAAGCCGAGGTCCGCCAGCCTTGTCTGCGCGTCGCGCCGGGCGCGGGAAAGCCGCCCCCGCAGCGCCGCCATGTGCCGGCGATAGCCACTGTCCATCAGGCTGTCGAACACCAGCTGGGAGGCGAGCGGGCTTGCCCCGCCAAACTGCGTCGCGACCTGCAGATCGACCAGCGCCTCGATCCAGTCCGGCCGCGTCGCGATATAGCCGCAGCGGACGGAAGCCGACAGCGTCTTGGAAAAGCTGCCGATGCGGATGACGTTGACGAGACCGTCAAACGCCGCCAGGCGCGGCGAGGGCTCGGGCTCGAACTCGGCGAAGATATCGTCCTCCACGATGACAAGCCCATGGGCCGAGGCGAGGGTCAGCACCTTGTGGATGGTCTGGGCCGACATCGTCGCCCCGGTCGGGTTGTGCAGGCCGCAATTGGTGATGTAGAGCCTCGGCCGATGCTCGGTGAGCATCTCGGCGAACCGCGCCGTGTCGGGCCCGGCCGGCGTATAGGGCACGCTGACGATCCGGGCCTGATGGGCGCGCAGCAGCGCCTGAAAATTGAAATAGCAGGGATCGTCGACCAGCACCGTATCGCCGGGGCGCAGCAGAAACCGGCAGATGAGGTCGATCGCCTGCGTGCCGGACGAGGTCAGCAGCATCTGGTCCGGGCTGAGGTCCAGCCCCTCGCTGGCGCAGCGGCGGGCCAGAAACTGCCGCAGCGGCAGTAACCCCCGTGTACCGCCATAATTGGCCAGCAGGGCGTCATCGGCGCGCGAAAGGCCACGCAGCGCCCGCCGGAGGATCGCGCCCGGCATCCAGTCCGGCGGCAGCCAGCCGCATCCCGGCTTCAGCGTCTGCGCCGCGGCGTCCAGCGACTGGCGCGAGACCCAGAGCGGGTCGATGGCGCGGTCCGCCCTCGGCTGCAGCTCGTTGACGGCCGGGGACGCCATCCCGGACGCGACATAGAAGCCGGACCCCGGCCGCGCATGCACGACTCCCTCCGCCACCAGCCGGTCATAGGCCTCGACCACCGTCGAGGGCGACACGTTCAGGCTTGCGGCGGCGCGACGGATCGAGGGCAGCTTGTCGCCCGGCGCCAAGGTGCGGCGGGCGATCTGGTCGAGGATCGCCGCCATCACCTGCCCGGTTCGGGTCGCACTCGCCGCACTCGCCGCACTCTTTGCCATCGCGTCACCCCAACTGTATGGCTCATATTCTCATACAGTTCGGTACGGATTGTACGGGGTGTAACTGGCCCGGCCAAGGCCGGGGCGGGTATGGATGCCGCTCCTTCACGCGGGCGGACCGATGGAACAGACGTCAAAGGGATGGGGCAGCGGCCTTGTCGGCGTGATCATTTTCAGCGGCTCGCTGCCCGCCACGCGGGTCGCCGTCGGCGGTTTCGAGCCGGTCTTCCTCACCAGCGCCCGCGCGGTGATCGCCGCGCTGCTCGGCGGGGCGCTGCTGGTGGCGCTGCGCCAGCCCCGCCCGGCCGCGACCGACCTCTTCTCGCTGCTGATTGTGGCGATCGGCGTCGTGGTCGGCTTTCCGCTGCTGACGGCGCTGGCGCTCCAGCATGTCACCTCGGCCCATTCCATCGTCTTCATCGGCCTTTTGCCGCTGGCCACCGCGACCTTCGGCGTGCTGCGCGGCGGCGAGCGGCCAAGGCGGGGGTTCTGGTTCTTCTCGGCGCTGGGCAGCCTGTCGGTGGTCGGCTTCGCCCTCTCGCAGAGCGGCGCGGGTTCGCTGGTGGGCGACCTTTTGATGGTGGCGGCCGTTGTCCTGTGCGGCCTCGGCTATGCGGAAGGCGCGGTGCTCTCCCGCCGGCTGGGCGGCTGGCAGGTGATCTGCTGGGCGCTGGTGCTGGCGCTCCCCGTCATGGCGCCGATCGCCCTCGCCACCCAGCCCGCGACATGGCACGGCATCGGCGCCCCGGCATGGCTGGGCCTCGCCTATGTCTCGGTCTTCAGCATGCTGGTCGGCTTCGTGTTCTGGTATCGCGGCCTGGTTCTGGGCGGCATCGCCAAGGTCGGGCAACTGCAGCTGCTGCAGCCCTTCTTCGGTCTCGCGCTGGCGGGCCTGCTGCTGCACGAACCCGTCCCCATCGCCATGGTGGCCGTCACCGGTTTCATCGTGCTGTGCGTCGCGGCCGCCAAGCGGTGCGCGTGAGCCCTCAGGGCGCCGACGTCGCCGCCAGCCCCTTGTCGGCCAGCGCCGCCTTCACCAGCGCCACCGCATCGGGACTCGCCCATTCCGCCGGGCCGGCGATATGGCCGAGCTCGCAGCCCTGCGCATCGATCAGCATGGTGGTGGGCAGACCGAAGCCGCGCCCGACGACGCGCAGGTCCTGGAAGGCCTGCGCCTTCGGGTCGGTGTAGAGGGCGAGGTGCTTCAGCCCCGTCTCCGCGAAGAAGGTTTTCGGCTTGGCCGGGTCGCGGGTGTCGATATTGACCGTGATCACTTCAAAGCCCGGCGCGCCATCGCCGCCCTTGCTGCCGAGCGTCGCCTGCAGCTCGTCAAGCGCCGGCATCTCCTTGCGGCAGGGCACGCACCAGGTCGCCCAGATATTGACCAGCTTCAGCCCGTCGCCGCCCACCTGCGACAGCCGGGTCGGCTGGCCGTCGGGGGCAAGGAAGGCGAGGTCGGGAATGCGGGTCGGCTTCTCCGTCGGGGCGAAGGCGGCGAGCTCCCCGGTGGCCAGGGCGGCGAGGCGCTTGCCGGCCGCGCTGGCCACACTGCACTGATCGTCCACCACACCGGCCTGACTGGCCTCACTCGCCACGGCTATCGGCGCCGGCGCGGCCGGCCCGGTGGCAACGACATTGCGCGGCCCGCCCCCTATCCCGTATACGCCTGCCAGCCCGGCGACGGCGCCCGCCACCACGGCGGCCGCCAGAAGGAGGGCGAAGCGTCCCGTGCGGCGCGGCGAGCCCTCTGTTTCGGGTCCGCCTGCGTCCTCAGGTCGTTCGGTCATGGCCGTCCTCGCGGAGAAAAGTCTAACATGAGCAACAAGATGTGGGGCGGCCGCTTCGAGACCGGGCCCGACGCGATCATGGAGGAGATAAACGCCTCCATCGGTTTCGACCAGCGCCTGTATGCGCAGGACATTGCGGGATCGAAGGCGCATGCCTCGATGCTGGCGGCGCAGGGGATCATCGACAAGGCTGATGCCGAAAAGATCGCCGCCGGTCTAGACACGATCCTGTCAGAGATCGAATCCGGCGATTTCACCTTCCAGCGGGCGCTGGAAGACATCCACATGAACGTGGAATCCCGCCTCGCCACACTACTCGGCGCCCCCGCCGGCCGCCTCCACACCGCAAGGTCGCGCAACGACCAGGTGGCGACCGATTTCCGGCTGTATGTCCGCGACACGATCGACACGCTCGATGCGCAGATTCGCGATCTGCAGCAGGCACTTGCGGAGAAGGCGCTGCTCTATTCCGGCACGGTTATGCCGGGCTTCACCCATCTGCAGACCGCCCAGCCGGTGACCTTCGGCCACCATCTTCTGGCCTATGTCGAGATGCTCGGGCGCGACCGCGGGCGGTTTCGCGATGCCCGCGCCCGGCTCAACGAGTGCCCGTTAGGCGCCGCCGCGCTGGCCGGCACCTCCTTCCCGATCGACCGCTTCGCCACCGCCAGCACCCTCGGCTTCGACCGGCCGACGGCGAATTCGCTCGATTCCGTCTCCGATCGCGACTTCGTGCTGGAGACACTGGCAGCGGCGTCCATCGCGGCGATGCATCTCTCGCGCTTTGCCGAGGAGATCGTGATCTGGACTTCGCCGCTGGTGGGGCTGATGAAGCTCTCCGACCGCTTCACCTCCGGTTCCTCGATCATGCCGCAGAAGCGCAACCCGGACGCGGCCGAGCTGGTGCGCGCCAAGATCGGCCGAATCGCGGGTGCTTTCAACGGCTTGCTGATGGTGATGAAGGGTCTCGCCCTAGCCTATGCCAAGGATATGCAGGAGGACAAGGAAGGCACGTTCGACGCCCTCTCCACCCTCTCGCTGATGATTGCGGCCACCAGCGGCATGGTGCGCGACATGGTGCCGGACGAGAAGCGGATGAAGGCGGCGGCGGGGGCGGGCTATTCCACCGCCACCGATCTCGCCGACTGGCTGGTGCGGGTGCTCGGCCTGCCCTTCCGCGAGGCGCATCACGTCACCGGCCGCATCGTCGCGCTGGCCTCCGCCAAGGACGCCCCGCTGCACAAGCTCACGCTCGCGGAGATGCAGTCGGTGGAACCGCGCATCACCAAGGACGTGTTCGGCGTGCTCTCCGTGTCGAAGTCGGTCGCCAGCCGCGTCTCCTATGGCGGCACCGCGCCGAAGAATGTGCGCACCCAAGCCAAGCGCTGGCTGAAGCTGCTGGCGAAATAAGCGTCGCAGATAGTTGCCGTCATCCCAGCCGAAGCGAAGCGCAGAGCCGGGATCGTCTGCCGCCTTCCGGCGGAGGCCGATCCGGGATCGGCCTCCGCCGTTCGGGATGACGTATCTGGCTCACCCCGCTCTCCGCCCTAGCAATCGCAAGGCGTTGGCCGTCACCAGCACGGTGGCGCCGGTGTCAGCGAGGATGGCGGGCCAGAGGCCGGTGAGGCCGACGAGGGTGGTGACGAGCAGCACCGCCTTCAGTCCCAGCGCCAGCGTGATGTTCTGGTGGATGTTGCGCATAGTGGCGTGCGACAGCGCGATCATCGCCGCGACATCCCCTACCCGGCCATGCAGAACGGCGGCGTCCGCCGTCTCCAGTGCCACGTCCGCGCCACCGCCCATGGCGATGCCGACCGTGGCGGCGGCGAGCGCCGGCGCGTCGTTGATGCCGTCGCCGACCTTGGCGACCTTCAGCCCCTCGCGCTGAAGCTCGCCGATGATGCGCTGCTTGTCGGCCGGCATCAGCCCGGCGCGCACCTCGATGCCGAGGTCGGCGCCGATCGCCCGCGCCGTACGTTCATTGTCGCCGGTCAGCATCAGCGTGCGGATACCGGCGGCTTTCAAGGCATCGAGCCCGGCCCGGGCGTCCGCGCGCGGCTCGTCGCGCAGGGCGATGAGCCCCTGGGCCCGCCCGTCCGCCAGCAGTACCGCCACCGTCTTGCCCGCCGCGTTGAGCGCCGCGATGGCGGCCGACTGTTCTTCGCTCAGCGGCGCCCGTGCGGCGGCCGCCTTGGGCGAGCCGAGGAATAGCGCCGCGCTTCCGACGATGCCGCTCACCCCCTCGCCGCCCAGCGCGCCCGCCTCCCGCGCCGGCGGCACGGCGAGACCACGCGCGGCCGCCTCGCCGAGAATGGCATTGGCGAGCGGATGGGTGGAGCCCGATTCCAGCGCCGCGGCGCGGGCGAGCAGGTCCGCCTCGTCGCCCTCGAAGGCCACGATGTCGGTCACCTCAGGCTTGCCCTCGGTCAGCGTGCCGGTCTTGTCGAAAGCGACGGTGTTAATGGTGCGCAGCGTCTCAAGCACCGCCCCGCCCTTGATCAGCAGGCCGCGCCGCGCGCCCACCGCCAGCCCGGCGGCGATGGCGGCGGGGGTGGAAATGACAAGCGCGCAGGGGCAGCCAATCAGCAGTAGCGCGAGGCCCTTGTAGATCCACTCATCCCAGCCCGCCCCTAACAGCAGCGGCGGCACCACCGCCACCAGAGCGGCGAGAACTACGACGAAGGGCGTGTACCACCGCGCGAAGCGGTCGATGAAGCGCTCAGTCGGCGCCTGGCTCTCCTGCGCCTCCTCCACCAGCCGCACCACGCGGGCAATGGTGTTGTCGGAAGGCGCCGTGGTGGCACGAATGGTGAGCGCCGCCTCGCCATTCACTGTGCCGGCGAACACGCCGTCACCCGCCAGCTTGGCCACCGGCACGCTCTCGCCCGTCACCGGCGCCTCGTTCACCGAGCCGGCACCCTCCAGCACCTCGCCATCGGCTGGAAGCCGTTCACCGGGGCGCACCAGGATCACGTCGCCAATCTCAAGGCTTTCCGCCGGCACCTCGCGCGTGCCCCCGCCCTCGACCAGGCGCGCGGTCTTCGGCACCAGCGCGGTGAGGGCACGGATGGAGTTGCGCGCCCGCCCGGCGGCGACACCTTCCAACAATTCGCCGACGAGAAACAGAAAAACCACGGTCGCCGCCTCCTCGGAAGCGCCGATGATCACCGCGCCGATGGCGGCAATGGTCATCAGCGTTTCGATGGAGAAGGGCGTGCCGACGAGCCCCGCCATCACTGCCCGGCGGGCGATCGGGACAAGGCCGATGGAGAGGGCGGCGATGAAGATCCAGGGGTCGAGCGCGGGAAAGAAATGGCCGAGCCCATAGGCAGCCGCCAATGCCGCGCCGCAGACAAGGGCGAGCCGCGCCTTGCCGCTGCTCCACCACGGGCCGTCGCCTGCGAGATGGGCATGGTCGTGCGCGCTCGGCGCCGCCGCCACGACCGGCGCCGGGGCCGCCGCCGCGTGGGTGGGATCGCCGTGGGCGTGCCCTACGTGCGAATGACCGTGGTCGTGACCGCAGTCGTGACCATGGTCATGGGCCTGTTCATCTGCGTGCGCCGGCGCGGCGGGGGCGCCGGTTGCGGCTTTCGTCGCGGTCGGCAAGGCGGATATGCCGTAGCCGAGGCCGGACACCCGCTTCTCCACAAGCACAAGGTCGGCGCCGTCATGGGCCACCGTCATCGTCCCCGCCGCCACCGCGACCGACACATCGGCGACGCCATCGAGGCGCCGCACCGCCGTCTCGATCTTCATCGCGCAGGAGGCGCAGTCCATGCCCTCTATACGGTAACGGGTCTTTATCGCCGGCATGATCGTCTCTCCTGCGCTCGCCCTTGCGTCGGCCGCAGGCAGACCCTAGTTCCTCTAGCGACTAGAGGAGCAAGAGCGAAATGAAGGGCATTTACACCATTGGCGATGCGGCGCGGCAAAGCGGCGTGAAGGTGCCGACCATCCGCTATTATGAGGAGATCGGCCTGCTCCCCGCGCCGCCGCGCACCGAAGGCGGCCGCCGTTCCTATGGGGCGACCGATCTGCGCCGGCTGGCCTTTATTCGCCATGCGCGGGAGCTCGGCTTCGAGATCGACGCCATCCGCACCCTTCTGCAATTGCAGGACGAGCCCGACCAGTCCTGCGCCGCGGCGGACGCCATTGCCCGCGACCACCTCGTCACGGTGGAGCGGCGCATCGCCAGCCTCACGGCCCTGCGGGAAGAGCTGGCGCGCATGGTCGAGGGCTGCTCGCACGGCCATGTCGCCAGCTGCCGGGTGATCGAGATCCTCGCCGACCACGGTGAATGCGCGCATCATGAGGGCGCGCGCGCCTGATCTCCCGGGCGCCGCTCAGGCCTGGGTCAGGCGCGCGTCCTCGCGCGCTGACGACTCCTGGGTGAAACCCGCCCGCGCCTCGCGCACCGCCCCGGCGATGAAGTCCTCCACCGTGCGGATGCGCCGGAGGTCGCGGATGTCGGCATGCGTCACCAGCCAATAGGCGCGGCGGAAATTCAGTTCGGGCAGCACCCGCACCAGTTCGGGATGCTCCAGCGCGGCATAGTCGTGCAGGATGCCGATACCGCCGCCCGCCCGCACCGCCTCCATCTGGCCAACGACGCTGGCGCATTCGAGCCGGCGCGCCTCCACCTCACGAAACACCTCGAAATAGTCGAGCGCCGGGGAATAGACGAGATCGGGCACATAGGTGACGAGCAGCCGCCCGGTGACATCGCGCAGACACTCCACCGGTCCGGTGCGGGCGAGATAGTCCCGCGAGGCATAGACGCCGAGTGTGTAGTCGGTGAGCTTGCGCGCCACCAGCCGCCCCTCGCTCGGTCGCTGCAGCGTGACGGCAATATCCACCTCGCGCTTGGGCAGCGAGAAGCTGCGCGGCAGCGGCGCCAGCTGGATCGAGAGGCCGGGATGCTCCTCCGCCAGCCGGCCGAGGCGCGGGGCGAGGAAATAGGTGCCGAAACCATCCGGCGCGCCGATCCGTACCGCCCCGGCCAGCGCGAGATCGACATTGCCCAGTGCCGCCTGCGCCTGCAGCATCTCGGTCTCGATGCGCTCGGCATGGGCGAGCAGCCGCTCGCCGGCGGGGGTCAGCTCGCTGCCGGTGGTGCGGCGTTCCAGGAGCTTCGAGCCGAGGCTCGCCTCCAGCGCGCCGAGCCGCCTTCCGACAGTGGCGTGGTCCAGCCCGAGCTGGCGCGCCGCCGCCAGCATCTGGCCGGCGCGAGCGACCGCGAGAAAGATGCGCAAATGGTCCCAATCCATGGCACCCTGCCTAGCGCAATGTGCGCAGCCGCACAACGGATGCGAAAACATCGTCGTTGAAGTGACGACTTTCGACAAGCACAACCGCAGGCAGGAAAACCAGAGGGAGAGATCGCCATGGCGGTCATCGGGCATTACATCGGCGGCAAGGTGGTGACCACGGCGGGACGCACGTCCCCGGTCTTCGACCCCTCCACCGGCGCGCAGACCGGCGAGACGCTGCTCGCCACGACGGCCACGGTGGGCGAGGCGGTTGCCGCCGCCGCCAAGGCGTTCCCCGGCTGGGCCGACACGCCGGCGCTGACCCGCGCCCGCATCATGTTCAAGTTCAAGGCGCTGCTGGAGCGCGATATCGACGCGCTGGCGGAAGCCATCACCCGCGAGCACGGCAAGACCTTTGAGGATGCCAAGGGCGAGGTCACACGCGGCATCGAGGTGGTCGAGTTCGCCTGCGGCATTCCCCACCTCCTGCGCGGCGACTTCACCGAGCAGGTGGCGCGCGGCGTCGATGTGTTCTCCGCCCGCCATCCCGTCGGCGTGGTGGCCGGCATCACGCCGTTCAACTTCCCGGTCATGGTGCCGATGTGGATGTTCCCGGTGGCGCTGGCCTGCGGCAATGCTTTCGTGCTGAAGCCCTCCGAGAAAGACCCGACACCCTCGCTGATGCTGGCCGAACTGCTGACTGAAGCCGGCTTGCCGGCCGGGGTCTTCAACGTGGTTCAGGGCGACAAGGAAGCCGTCGACGCCCTCCTCACCCATCCCGATGTCGCCGCGGTCAGCTTCGTCGGCTCCACCGCCATCGGCGAATATGTCTACAAGACCGCCGCCGCGCATGGAAAGCGGGCGCAGGCGCTGTGCGGCGCCAAGAACCACCTGGTGGTGATGCCGGACGCCGACCTCGACAAGACCGTCGACGCGCTGATGGGCGCCGGCTACGGCTCGGCCGGCGAGCGCTGCATGGCGGTTTCCGTCGCGGTCGCGGTCGGCGGCGTCGGCGACGCGCTGATGGAAAAGCTGGTGCCGAAGGTGCGCGCGCTGAAAGTCGGCCCCGGTCTCGACCGCGACAGCGAGATGGGCCCGCTGGTGACCAAGGAACACCTCGCCAAGGTCTCCGGCTATGTCGATGCCGGCGTCGCCGCTGGCGCCGAGCTGGTGGTCGACGGGCGCGGCCTCAAGCTGCAGGGCTATGAGAACGGCTATTTCATCGGCGGCTGCCTGTTCGACAAGGTGACGCCGGACATGAAGATCTACAAGGAAGAGATCTTCGGCCCGGTGCTCTCGGTGGTGCGCGTCGACCGCTATGATGACGCGCTCAAGCTGGTCAACGACCACGAATATGGCAATGGCGCCGCCATCTTCACCCGCGACGGCGATTCCGCCCGCGCCTTCGACCGCGACGCCAAGGCCGGCATGATCGGCATCAACGTGCCGATCCCGGTGCCGGTGGCGTTCCACTCCTTCGGCGGCTGGAAGCGCTCGGTGTTCGGCGATCGCAACGTCTATGGCATGGAGGGCGTGGGCTTCTACACCAAGATGAAGACCACGACCGCCCGCTGGCCCACCGGCATCCGCGAGGGCGCCCAGTTCGTCATGCCCACCAGCGGCTGAGGCCCTCCGCCTCGCCAAAGCGTCATCCCGGACGGCCAAAGGTCGATCCGGGATGACGGCGCTGCCGGCGCACCACATCCCGGCTCTCCGCTCCACTGCGGCCAGATGACGACTATGGGTCGGCTGCCTCGCCCCGCACCGCCGCCTGGAAAGACGGGGCGCCGCCCTCCCGCCAGAACGGCTCCGCGGTCGTGTCGAGAAAGGTCGCGAACAGCGCCTGCGCCTCGCTGCGGCACACGCCGCCGATAATCTCCAACGGGCGGTGCTGGTGGCGCGGCGGCGCGCCTGTGAGCGTCACCGAAGCGCAGCCGCCATAGGCGTCCTCCATCGCGAAGACCAGCCGCGTGATCGGCAGGTGCAGCAGCGTGCCGAAGCACATCACGCACGGTTCCAGCGTGGTGTAGAGGGTGAGGCCGTCCGCGCGGGCGAAACGATAGTCGCCCATGAACACCCGATGGAACAGGTTCATCTCCGCATGGCTGAGATGATTGGACGCCATCGTCTTACGCGCGCGGCCGAGAACCTGCGTTCCCCGCGCCAGCACGGCGCCGACAGGAAACACGCACGTTTCCAGGGCCCCGGCCGCCTCCGCCAGCGCCTCCGCCATCATGAGTTCATCGTTCGTCCGCCGGTCCATCCGCAGCGTCCCTGAAGGCCCCTCGCGCCTCAGTCGTGCGAGCGGCCGAAGTCCGGCGCCGCCGTCTCCTGGCCGATCTCGATGATCGAGCGGCGGATGGCGCGGGTGCGGGTGAAAAGGTCGAACAGTTTGTCCCCCTCGGCCCAGCGAATGGCCCGCTGCAGCGCGATCAGGTCCTCGGTGAAGCGCCCCAGCACCTCGATCACCGCCTCGCGATTGTTCAGGAACACGTCGCGCCACATGGTCGGGTCGGAAGCGGCGATGCGGGTGAAGTCGCGGAAGCCGCCGGCCGAGTATTTGATCACCTCGGACTGGGTCACCGCCTCAAGGTCCGCCGCCGTGCCGACGATGTTATAGGCAATGAGGTGCGGCACATGCGAGGTGATGGCCAGCACCAGATCGTGGTGCTCGGGCGTCATGGTCTCGACATTGGCGCCCATGGCGGACCACAGGCCGGAAAGCGCCGCCACCGCCGCCGGATCGGTACCCTCGGGCGGGGTGAGGATCGACCAGCGGTTCTTGAACAGCGTGGCGAAGCCCGCATCCGGGCCGGAATATTCCGTGCCCGCCACCGGATGGCCGGGGACGATGTGGACATTGGCCGGCAGATGGGCGCGCAGCGCGCTCACCACCGCCCCCTTCACCGAGCCGACATCGGAGACGATGGCGCCCGGCTTCACATGCGGGGCGATGGCCTGCGCCACCGCACCCATGGCGCCGACCGGCACGCACAATATGATGATGTCGGCGCCGCCCACCGCCTGCGCCGGGGTCGCGGCCACGAGATCGGCAAGCCCCAGCGCTTCGGCACGCGCGCGCACGGCGGCCTCGCCGTCATAGGCCACCAGCGTGCCCGCCAGCCCACGCGCCTTGGCGGCACGCAGGATGGACGAACCGATGAGCCCAACACCGATGACGGTGAGCCGGCCAATGAGTGGATGGGCGAGGGGCGGATCAAGCACCATCGCCCGTCTCCTTCCCGCCCATGAAGTCCTTCAGCGCCACAACCAGCAGGCGGTTAGCCTCCTCGGTACCGACGGTGACGCGCAGCGCGCCGGGCAGGCCATAGGAATCCACCCGCCGCAGGATCAGCCCGCGCTGGGCGAGGAAGGCGTCGGCCTCCTTCGCCGTGCGGCCGGGCGCCTCTGGGAAATGCACCAGCAGGAAATTGGTCACGCTTGGCGTCACGGTGAGGCCGAGCCCGGTCAGTTCCTGCGCCAGCCAGGGCAGCCAGTGCTCGTTATGGGCGATGGCGGCATCGACATGGCCGGTGTCCTCGATCGCCGCCACGGCGGCGGCAAGGCCCGGCGCCGAGACGTTGAACGCCCCGCGAATGCGGTTCACCGCGTCCGCCACCTCGGCCGGCCCATAGAGCCAGCCGACCCGCAGCGCAGCGAGGCCGTGGATCTTCGAGAAGGTGCGCAGCATCACCACGTTGGAGCAGGTCGCCACCAGCTCGATGCCGGCCTCGTAGTCGTTGCGGCGGACATATTCGGCATAGGCGGCATCGAGCGCCAAAAGCACATGCGGCGGCAGACCACGCTGCAGCCGCTTCACCTCATCGAAGGGGATATAGGTGCCGGTCGGGTTGTTCGGGTTAGCGAGGAAGACCACGCGCGTCTTGTCCGTCACCGCCGCCAGCAGCGCGTCGACATCGGAACGATAGTCCTTCTCCGGCGCCACCACGGGCGTCGCACCCGCCGCCAGCGTGGCGATGCGGTAGACGAGGAAGCCATGCTGGGAAAACAGCACCTCGTCGCCGGGACCGGCAAAGGCGGCGGCCGTCAGCATCAGCAGTTCGTCTGAACCGGTGCCGCAGACAATGCGGGCCGGGTCGAGCCCATAGTTGGCGGCGATCGCCTCGCGCAGCTTGGTCGAGGAACCGTCGGGATACAGCTCCAGCGCGGTGGCCGACTGGAAAGCGGCGATCGCCTTCGGGCTGGGACCGAGCGGGTTCTCGTTGGCCGAGAGCTTGTGCACCTTCACGCCCGCACCGCCATGCGACTTGCCCGGCACATAGGCCTCGATCGCCATGACGCTGGCGCGCGGGACAGGACGGGTGGGGCGGTTGGCGGGGGACGACATGACGTGGCTCCGAAGGGCGGCGATTCTCAGATGTGAAAGGCGGGAGACGGAAGGCAGGGCGGGATCCGGTAGGGCCGATCAGCCCTGCGGCGAATGGGTATAGCGGCTCGCATGGCTGCCGACGAGAGCCGCCGCGCGCACCGAGGCGCCGCCTTCGCGCAAGGCCGCCAGCACTGTGTCCAGGGTGGCCGCGTCACCGACCGGAATCGAGGCCAGCAGCGCCGCCCCGTCGAGGCCGCGATCGGGCACGGCGATCACGTCGGCGAGCGGCGCCAGCGTGCGGGCCGCCTGAGCGTTCCACCCCGAAACATGCAGGCTCCAGGTCTCGACTTCCGTCACCGCCCCGTCCGTCACCGGATGGGCGATGCAGAACACCGGCAGGCCGGCGGGGTGGTCGGCGCGCTCGACGAAGGGCAGGCGGGCGATGATCTTGGGCGCGTGCGCGCCCTCCAGCGCCGTCCACCACGCCCCGGCGGAGGGCGAGGCGAAGGCGGGCACCAGGCCGAGATCGCCGCGTGAACGCGCCACCGCCGCCACCACGCCGGCCGCGCCCATATGGCCGATGAACGGCACGGTGAAGCCGAAATGGAAGCGCGAGGCATCGCGCATCGCCGCCTCGCCGGAGGCGAGGTCGGCATGCACGGCATAGGGCGCCTGCACATAGGTGAAGGTGGAGATGATGACCCGCCAGATGCCTTCCACCGTGTCGAGCGGGAGAATGCCGCGGTGCCGGTCGACGATCTGGCGCATCATCGAGGCCTCGCGCGCCGGGCGGAAGGCCGAGCCACTTTCCGTTCCCTGCGCCCGCTTCACCGCCACCAGCCGGTCGATGATCTGGCTGCGCTCGATCAAAAGCGCGTGCATCGCGGCGTCGATACGGTCGATTTCCGCGCGCAGGGTCCCGAGGTCCGGCGCGGCAGGCGCACAGACCGGCGAAAGGGCGGCTTGCGGCCCTTCGGGCCTATCGGCTTTCATGTCCATCGAGCGATGTCGTACCCCTCGCGCGCGTCGCGCGCAAAAGAAAATCGGGGGGTCGGCTCTATTGACAAGTGGCGGCTGTGGGATCATCCGATCGTCCGGTATAACGAACTCTTCGTCCGGTATGACGGTTCCCATGTCCGATAGCACGGCCCTGCGCGATCTTCCGGCCTATGAGGCCGCCCGCGGCGAAGCGGACCACCCGCATTCCGCCGTGGCACGCTTTGGCGCCGACACGCCGCTCCCGCTCGATGCCGGCGGCGTGCTGACACCGTTCCAGATCGCCTACCAGACCTATGGCACGCTGAACGCGGCCCGCTCCAACGCCATCCTGCTCTGTCACGCCCTGTCCGGCGACCAGCACGCGGCCAATGTCCACCCCGTCACGGGCAAGCCAGGCTGGTGGGAGACGCTGGTAGGCCCGGGCAAGCCGATCGACACCGAGCGCTTCTTCGTCATCGCCTCGAATGTTCTGGGCGGCTGCCTGGGCACAACAGGCCCCTCCTCGACCAACCCCGCCACCGGCCAGCCCTATGGCCTCGACCTGCCCGTGGTGACCATCCGCGACATGGTGCGGGCGCAGGCCATGCTCATCGACCATCTCGGCATCGAGAAGCTGCTCGCCGTGGTCGGCGGGTCGATGGGCGGCATGCAGGTTCTGCAATGGGCGGCGAGCTATCCCGAGCGCGTCTTCGCCGCCATGCCTATTGCTACAGCGGCGCGCCATTCGGCGCAGAACATCGCCTTCCACGAGGTCGGCCGGCAGGCGGTGATGGCCGATCCGGAATGGCGCGGCGGGCGCTATCTGCAGGAGGGCACCAGCCCGCGGCGCGGTCTCTCCGTCGCCCGCATGGCGGCACACATCACCTATATGTCGGATTCCTCGCTGCACCGTAAATTCGGCCGGCGGCTGCAGGATCGCGACGGGCACACCTTCTCCTTCGACGCGGATTTCCAGGTGGAATCCTATCTGCGCCATCAGGGCGAGGCCTTCGTCGATCGCTTCGACGCCAATTCCTATCTCTATGTCACCCGCGCGATGGATTATTTCGACCTCGCGGCGGACTATGGCGGCGTGCTGGCCAATGCCTTCAAGGGCAGCAAGACGCGGTTCTGCCTCGTCTCCTTCACCTCCGACTGGCTGTTCACCACGGCGGATTCGCGGGCCATAGTGCACGCGCTCAACGCCTCCGGCGCTCAGGTATCCTTCGCCGAGATCGAGAGCGACAAGGGCCACGATTCCTTCCTGCTCGACGAGCCGGAATTCTCCGCTATCACCCGCGGCTTCATCGATGCCGCCGCCCGCGCCGTGGGGGCACTGTGATGACCCCGCGCGACCTCACCATGAGCGAAGCCGCCCGGGTCGCCGGCGCCCGCGTCGATCTGCTGCTCATCGCTGAGATGGTGCGGCCCGGCTCGCGCGTGCTCGATGTCGGCTCGGGCGACGGCGAATTGCTGGAACTGCTCGCCACCACGCGCGGCTGCGACGCGCGCGGCATCGAATTGTCGCGCGAGGGGGTCAATGCCGGCGTGGCGCGCGGCCTGCCGATCATCCAGGGCGACGCCGATGTCGACCTGGCCGACTACCCCGACAATTCCTTCGACTATGTGATCCTCTCGCAGACCATCCAGGCGACGCGTCGGCCGAAATGGGTGCTGGAGCAGATGCTGCGCGTAGGGACCCACGCCATCGTCTCCTTCCCCAATTTCGGTTTCTGGCGCATGCGGCTCGACCTGCTGCTGAACGGGCGGATGCCGAGCACGGAGAATCTGCCCTATAGCTGGCACGACACGCCGAACATCCATTTCTGCACCATTCGCGACTTCGTGGCGCTGGTGGAGGAGGTCGGCGCCCAGATCGACCGCGCGGCCGCGCTGAACGGCTACGGCCACCCGGTGCGGTTCAACCTGCCTTGGGCGGTGTGGAACCTGCTGGGCGAGCAGGCGGTATTCCTGCTCTCCCGCAAGGGGTGAGCGGGCGCGGCCAGCGAGCGAGGGAAGCGGTCGCCAATCTTATCCAAGACACGGACAGAAGCTATATTTACGCTGCCAAGTCCCAACCTCGCCTCAGTCCTTCGTAGGGCTCACCCCCCCATCGGCTGCGGCGCCAGCACCGGCTCGAACACCCGGAGCCGGGCGCGGCGCTTGGTCGGCACCGGCTTGTAGACCTGCTTGGTCGCCTCGACGATGTGCACCCCGGCGAAGGGCAGCGCCAGCGTGGCGCCCACCCGCTCCCATGCCACGGCCGAGCGCAGGAACCAGTTGCGCGGCACAGGCGGCATGTACAGCGCCTCGTCCCAGCCCACCGGCGTAAACAGCGCCTGCCGCAGCAGGTCGGTGATCTGGGTGCGGGAGAACGGCCTGCCATGGCCGAACGGGTTGTTTTCGGTGCGGGCCCAGATGCCGCGCCGGCTCGGCACCACGCAGATGAGCCGCCCGCCCGGCGCCAGTACCCGCCACACCTCCCGCAGCACCTCCCCGGCCTCGGGGGTCATCTCCAGCAGATGCACGGCGATGACGCGGTCGATCATGCCGTCGCGCAGCGGCAGCTCGGTCTCGTCGACCAGCGCGGCGAGCGTCGGAGCGGCGGAGGGCCAGCGCGTTACGCCCTGCGCGCCCGGCATGAAGGCGAACGCCCGCTCGCATTCCTCGCGGAACATGCCGAGATAGGGCGTGGCATAGCCAATGCCCAGCAAAGAGAGGCCGCGCACATTGCCGGAACGCGCGCGGATGGCGCGCCCGACAAGGCGGCGCGTGACCACGCCGATGGGCTGGGCATAGAAGCTGCGAAGGCCGACAACATCAGGATACATGGCTCAAGCTTATAGCCTGAGCGATGACGCCTTGAAATCACCACCCTTTTAGGCCACATAGGCGGGGCATGCGGGATATTCGTCCGCATCGGGGCCGCGTCGCTCGATGTCCGCTTCGGCTGGGAGCCGGATCCGGTCAGGTTTATCCTGATCGAATTTCCGCCTCCACTTCTGAGCCGCGGCAGTCTTCGGCCCTTCATCACCTGAAATCGCCGACGTCCCAGGCCACGCGGGGTGTCTCAACACCCCGTGATTCGCGGTTTGCGCCCGATGTGAGCGCGAACGCAATCGCCCATGAAAGAATTTTACTTGATCTCCTTCAACGAACTCGGCCTTGCCGAGCCGATCCTGAAAGCCCTCGCGGAAGCGAACCACACCACCCCCACCCCGATCCAGATCCAGGCCGTGCCGCAGGTGCTCGCCGGACGTGATCTCATCGGCATCGCCCAGACCGGCACGGGCAAGACGGCCGCCTTCGCGCTGCCGATCCTGCAGCATCTCGTCACCAACCGCTTCCGCCCCGAGCGCCGCTCGGCCCGCGCGCTGGTGCTGAGCCCGACCCGCGAGCTCTCCGGCCAGATCCTCGAGAGCTTCCGCCTCTATGGGAAGCATGTGCGCCCCTCCACGGCGCTCGCCATCGGCGGCGTGCCGATCGGCCGCCAGGCCCGGGCGCTGGCCAATGGCGTCGACGTGCTCGTCGCCACGCCGGGTCGCCTGGTCGACCTGCTTGAGAACAACGCCGTGCGGCTCGACATGGTCGAAGTGCTCGTCCTCGACGAGGCCGACCAGATGCTCGATATGGGCTTCATTCACGCCATCCGCGCCATCTGCGCCCGGCTGCCGGCCAAGCGCCGCAACCTGTTCTTCTCCGCCACCATGCCGCGCGAGATCGAGAAGCTGGCGGATTCGCTGCTGACCGATCCGGTCCGCGTCGCGGTGACCCCGGTTGCCAAGACCGCCGACCGCGTCGAGCAGAAGGTGCTGTTCACCGACCGCGCCGGCAAGCCGAACCTGCTGGTCGAGCTGCTCTCCGAGCCGGAGATGGACCGCGCCCTCGTCTTCTCCCGCACCAAGCACGGCGCCGACCGTGTGGTGAAGGGGCTGGCCGGAGCCGGCATCGCCGCCGAGGCGATCCATGGCAACAAGTCGCAGCCCCAGCGCGAGCGCGCTCTGGCCGCCTTCCGTCAGGGCGTGGTCAAGGTACTGGTGGCGACCGATATCGCCGCCCGCGGCATTGACGTGCCGGGCGTCAGCCACGTCATCAATTACGACCTGCCCAACGTGCCCGAGAGCTATGTCCACCGCATCGGCCGCACCGCGCGCGCCGGCCGCGAAGGCATCGCCATCTCGCTGTGCGATGGCGAGGAGCGCGCCTTCCTGCGTGACATCGAGCGGCTGATCAAGATCACCATCCCCTCGGTCGACCGTCGTGGCGAAAGCCGTCGCGAAGGCGCCCCGCGCCTTGAAGGCTTCCGCTCGGAAGGCCGCCCCGAGGGCGCCCGCCCCTCGCGCGACGCCCGTGGCCCGCGCAGCGACGCTCCCCGTGGCGCCCGCCCGTTCAACCGGGGCCCGCGCCCCGAGGGTGACGCCCGCAAGGACGGCCCGCGCCATGAAGGCCCGCGTCTCGACGCCGTAGTGCGCCGGGATGGCCCGCCGCTCGAAGGCCGCCGCCCCCCGCGCCGCAAGGCCTATCGCGCCGCCCCGTGACCGCCTGAAACCCACCCCGCGTCCCGATAAGGGTGCGCGGGGTGTTGCGGAGGCTGGCATGTACGGCGCCGCAGCATTATCAGGACAAGACAAATGCCGGCCGGCAGGGTATTGGCCTAGCGGCAAGGCCGGCAGCAGCCTGTACGAGGAGAGC
Organism: Ancylobacter vacuolatus; assembly: GCF_030813595.1. GTDB lineage: Bacteria > Pseudomonadota > Alphaproteobacteria > Rhizobiales > Xanthobacteraceae > Ancylobacter > Ancylobacter vacuolatus. The sequence goes on from NZ_JAUSUH010000002.1 coordinate 157,450, forward strand.
CATTAATGGCGAAAGAGGAACTGCTCGAGTTCGACGGCACCGTGACGGAAGTTCTGCCCGACGGCAACTTCCGCGTCGTGCTCGACAATGAACACGAGATACTCGCCTATGCGGCGGGCAAGATGAAGAAGAACCGCATCCGCACCATCGTCGGCGACCGTGTCGTCGTCGAGATGTCGCCCTATGATCTGGAGCGTGGACGCATCAATTTCCGCCACAAGACCGGTGGACCGACCCCGCCGATCGGCAGCGGCCAGCGTCGCCCGCCTCCCGGCCGTCGGCGCTGAGCAGCCGGGCGTCGCCGCCCGGCCCCTCTCCCCGCCGCGCGCGGGCTTGCCTTGTCCGCCCGCGCCGCGCCCGGTCCGTTCAGACCGGCCAGTCGGCGAGGCGCCAGGCTGAATCCCAGAACATCCATTCGAGCTCCGTGGCCCGCTTATAGGCCGCGTGCATGCGCTTGAGCACGGCGGGCGACGCGCCCATCGCCGCGCGGTCGGTCGTGGCGATCACCGCCCGCACCGCCTCGTGGAATTCCTCGCCGGCATAGGTGTCGATCCAGGCGTCATACGGGTTGGGCCGCACCGCCCGCCCGAGAATGTCGCGACCGACCTCGGCATAGATCCAGAAGCACGGCAGCAGCGCCGCCAGCGCCACCGGATAGGGCTCGCTATAGGCGGTCGCGATCAGGAAGCTGGAATAATGGTGGCACACCGGCGACATCGGCGTGCGTTCGAACGCGTCCGCATCAATGCCGAAGCTCTCGAAGAAATCGGCATGCAGCGAGCGCTCGACCACCACCGCGACCTTGGCGGCCTCGGCGAACTGCACCAGCCCGTCCGTATCGTCCGCCTTGGCGGCGGCGATCGCCAGCGCCCGGCCAAAGGCGATCAGGTAGTGCGCGTCCTGCAGCATGTAGTGCCGGAAGCGCTCCAGCGACAGCGTGCCATCTGCCAGCGCCGCGTTGAACGGCATGGTGCGGATCGCCTCATAGGTCGGCAGGTTCCGCCCCCAGGCATGGGAACTGAAGGTTGAGCCGTCGCTCATCAGCGTTTCCTCCGGACATGAAAAGGGCCGCTGGTGACAGCGGCCCGGATCATAGACGTTTCAAGGGTGGCTGCGAAACCGGCGCATGCGCGGTTCCGAGCGAGGCGCGTCAGTGCGCGGTGCGCGCATCCGCCTCGATCGCCGCCGCCGCCGATGTCAGCTGTTCCAGGAACTGCTGACGGCTGGCGCGGGTCACCTCGTCGCGGGCGTCCTCCACGTCTTCCTGCGCGTCGCGGATCATCTTGGCGAGATTCTCGGCGCGCAGTTCGGCGAGCGGGATCGCAGTCTCGGCCAGCACGGTGAGGCCCTGCGGGTTGGCTTCGGCGAAGCCGCCGCGCACGAAGAGCTTCTTCGGCCCGCCATCGCCCTTGATCGTCAGCACGCCGGGCTTCAGCGTCGACACGAAGGGCGCATGGCCGGCAAGGATGCCGAACTCGCCCTCGGCGCCGGGGACGATGACTTCCGTCACCGCGCCGGAATAGACGAGGCGCTCGGGGGAGACGAGTTCAAACGGGAAGGTGGCCATGGATCCTCCAGGGGATGCGTCAGCGTCAATGATCGACGCCCCGTGCCGTCAGGGCCGGGGCGCGCGGATCACGCGGCCTCGGCAGCCATCTTCTTGCCCTTCTCGATCGCCTCTTCGATGGTGCCGACCATGTAGAAGGCCTGCTCCGGGAGGTGATCATACTTGCCTTCCACCAGGCCCTTGAAGCCCTTGATGGTGTCGGCGAGGTCGACGAGCTTGCCGGGCGAGCCGGTGAAGACTTCGGCGACGTGGAAGGGCTGCGACAGGAAGCGCTCGATCTTGCGGGCGCGGGCGACGGTGAGCTTGTCCTCTTCCGACAGCTCGTCCATGCCCAGGATCGCGATGATGTCCTGCAGCGACTTGTAGCGCTGCAGCGTCTGCTGCACCTGACGCGCCACATTGTAGTGCTCCTCGCCGATGATCAGCGGCGAGAGAATGCGCGAGGTGGAGTCGAGCGGGTCCACCGCCGGGTAGATGCCCTTTTCCGCGATCGAGCGCGACAGAACGGTCGTCGCGTCAAGATGGGCGAAGGAGGCGGCCGGCGCCGGGTCGGTCAGATCGTCGGCGGGCACGTAAATGGCCTGCACCGAGGTGATCGAACCCTTGGTGGTGGTGGTGATGCGCTCCTGCAGCGCGCCCATGTCGGTGGCGAGCGTCGGCTGATAGCCCACCGCCGAGGGAATGCGGCCGAGCAGTGCCGACACTTCCGAACCCGCCTGGGTGAAGCGGAAGATGTTGTCGACGAAGAACAGCACGTCCTGGCCCTGGTCGCGGAAATGCTCGGCGACGGTGAGGCCGGTGAGCGCGACGCGGGCGCGGGCGCCCGGAGGCTCGTTCATCTGGCCATAGACCAGCGCGCACTTGGAGCCGGCGGAGGAGCCGTTGTGCTCGTGCGGGTCGACGTTCACCTTCGACTCGATCATCTCGTAATAGAGATCGTTACCCTCGCGGGTGCGCTCGCCGACGCCGGCGAACACCGAGTAGCCGCCATGCGCCTTGGCGATGTTGTTGATCAGTTCCATGATCAGCACGGTCTTGCCGACGCCGGCGCCGCCGAACAGGCCGACCTTGCCGCCCTTGGAATAGGGCGCCAGCAGATCGACGACCTTGATGCCGGTGACGAGGATCTCGGCCTCGGTCGACTGGTCGGCATAGGAGGGCGCGGGCTGATGGATGCCGCGCGTGGCCTCGCCGACGATCGGGCCGAGTTCGTCCACCGGCTCGCCGATGACGTTCATGATGCGGCCGAGGCACGCCTCGCCGACCGGCACGGAGATCGCGCCGCCGGTGTCGGTCACCTTGGTGCCGCGGACCAGACCTTCGGTCGAGTCCATGGCGATGGTCCGCACGGTGTTCTCGCCGAGATGCTGGGCGACTTCGAGAACGAGGCGGGCCCCGTTATTCGTCGTCTCCAGCGCGTTCAGGATCGCCGGGAGGTGATCCTCGAACTGCACGTCCACGACGGCGCCGATGACCTGCGTGATGCGTCCGACATTAGCCATGTTCGTCGTCCTTCCGGGTCCTGCCTCACAGCGCCTCGGCGCCGGAAATGATCTCGATAAGTTCCTTCGTGATCATCGCCTGGCGGGTGCGGTTGTAGGTCAAAGTCTGCTTCTTGATCATGTCACCCGCGTTGCGGGTGGCGTTGTCCATCGCGCTCATGCGCGCGCCCTGCTCGGACGCGCCATTTTCGAGCAGCGCCTTGAAGACCTGCACGGCAAGATTGCGCGGCAGCAGGTCGGCGAGGATTTCGGCCTCGCCCGGCTCGTATTCATACACCGCCTCGGCCCCGGTCGCGGCAGCGGCCGGCGCGGCGAAGGTGGCGGGGATCAGCTGCTGCGCGGTCGGGACCTGCGAGATCACCGACTGGAAGCGGCTGAAGAACTGGGTCGCAACGTCGAACTCGCCGGCGGCGAACATGGCGCCGATCTTCTCGGCGATCTTCTGCGCGTCGGCGAAGGTGACGCCCTTGTTGGCGCGCAGTTCGACAACGTCGACGATCTGCTTCTCGAACTGGCGGCGCAGCGCCTCGTGGCCCTTGCGGCCGACGCAGAAGATCTTGACCGTCTTGCCCTGCCCCATGAGCGACAGCGCGCGCTCGCGGGTGAGGCGGACGATCGAGGAGTTGAAGGCGCCGCACAGGCCGCGCTCGGCGGTCAGCACGATCAGGAGATGCGTCTGGTCCTTGCCGGTGCCGGTCAGCAGCAGCGGCGCGTCCGGCCCGCCGGAAATCGCGCCGGCAATGTTGCCGAGCACGCTCTCCATGCGCTGGGCATAGGGGCGCGCGGCCTCGGCCGCCTGCTGGGCGCGCCGCAGCTTGGCGGCGGCGACCATCTGCATGGCCTTGGTGATCTTCTGCGTCGCCTTCACCGAAGCGATGCGATTGCGCAGATCCTTAAGGCTGGCCATCTAACTTGGACTCCCGTGCCCCGGTGCTCGGCTCTGCCGTTCAGGCGAAGGTCTTGGAGAAGGAATCGAGCGCCTTGACGAGCTTCTCGGCGGTATCCTTCGACAGTTCCTTCGACGTGCGGATGGCGTCGAGAATGTCGGCATGCTTGGTGCGCAGGAAGATCAGCAGGCCCTGCTCGAACTCGCGCACCTTGGAAACCGGCAGCACGTCGAGATAGCCATTGGTACCGGCATAGATCACCACCACCTGCTCCTCGACCCGCAGCGGCGCGAACTGCGACTGCTTGAGGAGCTCAGTGAGGCGCGCGCCGCGGTTCAGCAGCTTCTGCGTCGAGGCGTCGAGGTCGGAGCCGAACTGGGCGAAGGCGGCCAGCTCGCGATACTGAGCGAGCTCGCCCTTGATCTTGCCGGCAACCTGCTTCATCGCCTTGATCTGCGCCGAGGAACCGACGCGCGACACCGAGAGGCCGACGTTCACCGCCGGGCGGATGCCCTGGAAGAACAGGTCGGATTCCAGGAAGATCTGGCCGTCGGTGATCGAGATCACATTGGTCGGGATATAGGCCGAGACGTCGTTGGCCTGGGTCTCGATGACCGGAAGGGCGGTCAGCGAGCCGGCGCCGTTCTCGTCATTGAGCTTGGCGGCGCGCTCGAGCAGGCGCGAGTGGAGATAGAACACGTCGCCGGGATAGGCTTCGCGGCCCGGCGGGCGGCGCAGCAGCAGCGACATCTGGCGGTAGGCCACGGCCTGCTTGGACAGATCGTCATGGACGATCAGCGCATGCATACCGTTGTCGCGGAAGAACTCGCCCATGGCGGTGCCGGAGAACGGCGCCAGGAACTGCATCGGCGCCGCATCGGAGGCGGTGGCGGCGATGATGATGGAATATTCCAGCGCGCCCTGCTCTTCGAGCACCTTGACGAACTGCGCGACGGTGGAACGCTTCTGCCCGATCGCGACATAGACGCAATAGAGCTTAGCCTTCTCGTCGGTGCCGGCGTTGATCGTCTTCTGGTTCAGGATGGCATCGAGCGCGACGGCGGTCTTGCCGGTCTGGCGATCGCCGATGATCAGCTCGCGCTGGCCACGGCCGATCGGGATCAGCGCGTCGATGGCCTTGAGGCCGGTCTGCATCGGCTCATGCACGGACTTGCGCGGGATGATGCCCGGCGCCTTCACGTCGACGCGGCGACGCTCGGTGTACTCGATCGGGCCCTTGCCGTCGATCGGGTTGCCGAGGGCGTCGACGACGCGGCCGAGCAGGCCCTTGCCGACCGGAACGTCGACGATGGCGCCGGTGCGCTTGACCGTCTGGCCTTCCATGATCTCGCGGTCGGAACCGAAGATGACGACGCCGACATTGTCGATTTCGAGGTTCAGCGCCATGCCGCGCGTGCCGTTCTCGAACTCGACCATCTCGCCCGCCTGGACGTTGTCGAGCCCGTAGATGCGGGCGATGCCGTCACCGACGGACAGAACCTGACCCACCTCGGAGACTTCGGCTTCCTGGCCGAAATTCTTGATCTGCTCCTTGAGGATCGCGGAAATTTCAGCGGCGCGGATATCCATCAGCGAACCTCTTTCATCGCAGTGCGGATCGAATTGAGCTTGGTCTTCAGCGAGGCATCGATGAGCTTTGAACCGACCTTGACCTTCAGCCCGCCCAGGAGCGAGGGGTCGACCTCGACGGCGAGCTTGACGTCCTTGCCGGTCAGCGCGTCGAGCGCCTGCTTCAGCGTGGCAGCGTGGGAGTCCGAAAGCGGCTGGGCGACGGTGACTTCGGCCGTCACTTCGCCCTTATAGGCGGCGACCAGCAGCGCGAAATCGCGCATGATGGCCTCGACGGTGAAGAGCCGGCGGTTGGCCGCCACGGTCTTGAAGAAATTGGCGGAGAGGCCCGTAATGCCGGCCTTTTCGAGGAGGGCGGCGATCGCCCTCTCCTGCGCCTCGGACGCGAAGACCGGGCTGCGCACCAGGCGCCTGAGATCATCGCTCTCGGCGATCATGGCGCTGAACCTGTCCAGGTCCGCCTTGACCGCATCGACAGCATTGGCGTCGCGGGCCAGCTCGAAGAGCGCCGTCGCGTAGCGTCCTGCCGCTCCGGATACGTAGGTCTCGGCCACTTTGCCTCTCTCGGGGCTTGTCCGGAGCGCGCGTCACCCGGCAGGGGACGCCTCTTCCGGACTGGAAGGATGTGAACTCAAGGCGGCGCAGGGATTTCCCTTACCCCACAGCGAAGTCGGCGGTTCCCTAACACGGCTCTCCGCATGCTGCAACACGAGGGCGTGAGGGAAAAACCGGGGCAAATGACGTAGCGGCCGGATAATGCCGGCTCACGCGCCATATCTCGTTGCCGCAAGGCTTTGCGAGGCCTGCGGCGCATTGTTGCACCGCGCCTTTTCCCCATGCCGGCGCGAGGTTTTCCACCCCTGCGCGAGGATGTCGCGCTTTCTGGCATACCAGAGCCTGGTCGCCTCCGCCGGCTCGCGGCCGGCGGCTCAGTCGCGGGCGACCCGCAGCGCTGCCGCCGCCGCGATCGGGCCGAGCACCATCGCCGCCAGCGACAGGCCGAGCAGGATGCGGAACGGCGTGCCGAACGGCACCGTGCCGCCGAGCGCGGTTGAGGTGGCCGCCACCGCGAAGATCAGCACGGGAATCGTCAGCGGCATCACCAACACCGCCACCAGGAGCCCGCCGCGCCGGAACACGGCGGCGAAGGCGGCGCCGATCAGGCCGAGAAAGGTGATGGCCGGCGTGCCCACCAGCAGCGTCAGCGTCAAGGCGCCGATCGATGCGGGGGCAAGGTTCAGCAGCAGCGCCAGCACCGGCGCGGCCACCACCAGCGGCAGGCCGGTGGCGATCCAGTGCGCCAGCCCCTTCGCCGCCGCCACCAGTTCCAGCGGCAGCGCCCCCATGGCGAGCACATCAAGCGCGCCATCCTCCGCATCGGCGGAAAACAGCCGGTCGAGGCCGATCAGCGAGGCCAGCAGCGCGCCGATCCACAGGATCGCCGGGCCGATGCGGGCCAGCAAGGCGAGATCCGGCCCGATGGCGAAGGGCGTCACCACCACAACGGCGAGGAAGAACACCACGCCGAGCCCCGCGCCGCCGCCGGCGCGCAAGGCGAGCCGAAGGTCGCGGGCAAGCAGCGCCAGAAAGGCCCGGCTCATGCGTCTATCCTCTCGGCAACAGGCCGCGCCGGCCGCCAGGCGCCGAGATCGAGCCCGTCGCAGGGGCCGAAATCCAGCGGCGCGTGGGTGGCGGCGACGATCAGCCCGCCCGCCGCCACATGCGCCCGCGCCAGTTCGGCAAAGCGCAGCTGCGCCGCCACGTCCAGCGCCGTGGTCGGCTCGTCCAGCAGCCAGAGAGGGCGCTCTGCCACCAGCAGGCGGGCCAGCGCCAGCCGGCGCTTCTGCCCGGCCGAGAGCACCGCCACCGGCAACCGCTCCAGCCCGCCGAGCCCGACCGCTTCCATGGCCTCGCCCACGGTGAGCGCCGGACGGCCGAGCATGGCGCGCCAGAAGGCGAGGTTCTCCTGCGCGCTCAGCGCGCCCTTATGCGCATCGAGATGGCCGAGATAATGCACATCCTCGGCGAAATCATTCGGCTCGGGCGCCCCTTCCAGCCGCAGCACGCCCGCTTCCGGCCGTGCCAACCCGGCGAGGATGCGCAGGAGCGAGGATTTTCCCGTGCCGTTCGGCCCGGTCACGATCAGCGCCCGCCCGGCCTCCAGCGTGAAGCCGAGCCCTTGGAAAAGCATCCGAACGCCGCGCCGGCAAGCCAGTTTTTCGACCACGAGCCGCATCAGCCCCTCCGCCGCCTACCGCTGACGACGCGCCGCACAATTTTCCGACGCATCGCGTCAAGCCCTCTAGGATCGGAGTTTGAAATGGCTCTATATAGAAATCTGAACGATGCGCCCCGTGCCGTGCCAGGGCCCGCCCGAGCTGAGCTATAGCCCGCGGGCCCGCTTCCCTCCAAGGCCCAGCGCATCCTGTCACTTTGTTAGCGGGGACCTGCCAGCCGTGACGTCTCTCGACAGCTTCAAAAGCCGGAAAACTCTCACCGTCGGGTCCAAGACCTACGTCTATTACAGCCTGCCGGAGGCGGAGAAGAACGGCCTCGACGGCGTCTCGGCCCTGCCCTTCTCGATGAAGGTGCTGCTGGAGAACCTGCTCCGCTTCGAGGACGGCCGCTCCGTCTCGAAGAAGGACATCGTCTTCATCAAGGACTGGCTGATCAATCGCGGCAAGGTCGAGAACGAGATCGCCTATCGCCCCGCCCGCGTGCTGATGCAGGACTTCACCGGCGTTCCCGCCGTGGTCGACCTCGCCGCCATGCGCGACGCCATGGTGCATCTGGGCGGCGACCCCAAGCGGATCAACCCGCTGGTTCCCGTCGACCTCGTCATCGACCATTCGGTGATCGTCAACTTCTTCGGCGACAGCGCCGCCTTCGGCAAGAATGTCGACGAGGAATACAAGCAGAACCAGGAGCGCTACCGCTTCCTGAAATGGGGCCAGTCGGCCTTCGACAATTTCCGCGTGGTGCCGCCCGGCACCGGCATCTGCCACCAGGTGAACCTCGAATATCTCGCCCAGACCGTGTGGACGAGGGATGAGGACGGCGAGACGGTCGCCTATCCCGACACCTGCGTCGGCACGGACAGCCACACCACCATGATCAACGGCCTCGGCGTGCTCGGCTGGGGCGTCGGCGGCATTGAGGCGGAGGCGGCCATGCTCGGCCAGCCGGTGTCCATGCTCATCCCCGAGGTCATCGGCTTCAAGATGACCGGCGAGATGAAGGAGGGCATCACCGCCACCGATCTGGTGCTCACCGTCACCCAGATGCTGCGCAAGAAGGGCGTGGTCGGCAAGTTCGTCGAGTTCTTCGGCCCCGGCCTCGACCACCTCACCCTCGCCGACCGCGCCACCATCGGCAACATGGCGCCGGAATATGGCGCCACCTGCGGCTTCTTCCCGGTCGATTCGGAAACCATCGCCTATCTCGACGAGACCGGCCGCACGGATGAGCGAATCGCTCTCGTCGAGGCCTATTCCAAGGCCCAGGGCATGTGGCGCACCGCCGGCACCGCCGACCCGGTGTTCACCGACGTGCTGGAGCTCGACATCTCCACCGTGCTGCCCTCGCTCGCCGGCCCCAAGCGCCCGCAGGACCGCGTACTGCTCTCCGGCACCAAGCAGGGTTTCCTCGCCGCGCTCGAAGGCGAGTTCAAGAAGGCCGGCGAGACGGGCAAGCGTGTGCCGGTGGCCGGCACCGATTATGATCTCGGCCATGGCGACGTCACCATCGCCGCCATCACCTCGTGCACCAACACCTCCAATCCCAGCGTGCTGATCGCCGCCGGCCTGCTCGCCCGCAACGCGGTGGCCAAGGGCCTCAAGTCGAAGCCCTGGGTGAAGACCTCGCTGGCGCCCGGCTCCCAGGTGGTGGAGGGCTATCTCAACGCCGCCGGCCTGCAGGGCGATCTCGACGCGCTCGGCTTCAATTTGGTCGGCTTCGGCTGCACCACCTGCATCGGCAATTCCGGCCCGTTGCCGGAAGCGATCTCGGAAGCCATCAACACGCATGACCTCATTGCGGGTGCCGTCATCTCCGGCAACCGCAATTTCGAGGGCCGCGTGAACCCGGACGTGAAGGCGAACTACCTCGCCTCCCCGCCGCTGGTGGTCGCCTATGCCATCGCCGGCTCGCTGCAGATCGACCTCACCACCGAGCCGCTCGGCACCGGTTCGGACGGGCAGCCGGTGTTCCTCAAGGACGTCTGGCCGTCCAACCAGGAGATCGCCGCCTTCATCCGCGCCAACGTCACCAAGAAGATGTTCCAGGAAAAATATTCCGACGTCTTCAAGGGCGACGAGAACTGGCAGAAGATCGCCATTCCGCTCGGCGAGACCTATGCCTGGGACGACCGCTCCACCTATGTGCAGAACCCGCCCTATTTCGAGGGCATGCGGATGGAGCCGGAGCCCGTCACCGACATCCTCAAGGCGCGGGTGATCGGGCTTTTCCTCGATTCGATCACCACCGACCACATCTCCCCGGCCGGCTCGATCAAGGAAGCCAGCCCCGCCGGCGCCTATCTGCGCGATCATCAGGTGCGCCCGGCCGACTTCAACCAGTACGGCACGCGGCGCGGCAATCACCAGGTGATGATGCGCGGCACCTTCGGCAATATCCGCATCAAGAACCAGATGCTGAGCGGAACGGAAGGCGGCTTCACCCGCCACTGGCCGGATGGCACCGAAATGCCGATCTACAACGCCGCCATGCTCTACAAGCAGGAAGGCGTGCCCACCGTCGTCTTCGCCGGCAAGGAATACGGCACCGGCTCCTCGCGTGACTGGGCGGCCAAGGGCACGGCGCTGCTCGGCATCCGCGCCGTCATCGCCCAGAGCTTCGAGCGCATCCACCGCTCGAACCTGGTCGGCATGGGCGTGGTGCCGCTGGTGTTCCAGAACGACGAGTCCTGGCAGTCGCTCGGCATCACGGGCGATGAGGTCGTCACCCTCAAGGGCATCGAGGGCGACCTCAAGCCACGCCAGACGCTGATCGCCGAGATCACCTTCGCCGACGGCACCATCAAGAACGTCCCGCTCACCTGCCGCATCGATACGCTGGATGAGCTGGACTACTTCCGCAATGGCGGCATCCTGCCCTTCGTGCTGCGCAATCTCGCCGCCTGAGCCGGCGGCTCTGCCTCTGTGAAAAGCCGGCGCGGGCCTCCACCCGCGCCGGCTTTTCCACATGCGGGCGGCCCGCGCGCCACCTCCCCCTCAACCGCCCGGCGCGCCACTACCCGTCACGCCGGCGTGCGCGGCGACACCCGAATGTGACTGGTCGGGGCGCGGCAGCCGTCTTATTGCCTTGGGGGCGGACCGGCCGGCAGGCTCCGGCGACGGCTCCGCCCCGAGCCCCGCGACCGGCGCCATCCCTGCGGACCGGCCTGCCTGTAACCGATACGTCCGCGCCCAAGGACCCCCGCCCGATATGTCCGTGACCGCCTTCGCCCTGCGCCTGCCTGCTCCTTCCGCCTGTGCGGCTGCGCTGGCGCTGCTCGCCCTCACCCTGGCGCTGCCGGGCACTGCCCGGGCGCAAGAGGCGCCGGCGCCGGCGGAGAAGGCCGCGCCGGTGAAGCCGGTCACCGCGCCGAAGGCGATGATCGAGCTTTTCACCAGCCAGGGCTGCTCCTCCTGCCCGCCCGCCGACCAGCTGATGGGCGAGCTTGCCGCCCGCTCCGACGTGATCGCGCTCACCCTGGCGGTGGACTATTGGGATTATCTCGGCTGGAAGGACACGCTGGCCAAGCACGGCCACTCGTTGCGCCAGAAGGCCTATGCCCATATGCGCGGCGACGGCAAGATGTTCACCCCGCAAGCGGTGGTCAATGGCCACGCCATGATGATCGGCTCGGACCGGGCGGCGCTGGACCGCACGCTGGCGGCCACGACCCCGCCGCCCGTGCCGGTGTCGGTGGCGAGCGTCGACGGCACGGTCAGGGTCCACATCGCTGCCGTCCCCGGCGTGGCGAAGGGCGAGATCTGGCTCTGCCCGGTGGCGAGCCGGATGGATGTCGAGATCGGCCGCGGCGAGAATGAGGGCGCGAAGGTGGCCTACCACAATGTGGTGCGCGGCTGGATCCGGCTCGGCAGCTGGGACGGCACCGAAGCGCGCTTCGAGACCCGGCTGAATCGCCAGCCGGGCGATGCCGTCGACGCGGTCGCGGTCTTCGTGCAGTCGGGCTCCTCCACCGAGCCGGGCGCCATACTCGGCGCCGCGCTGCAGCCGCTCGACTGACATCCCCGGCAACGGGATCACGCGCTCGTTAACCGAAAACACAAGGCTGCCCGATTTCGGCCGTTGCAACGCCCCTTGGGCCGGCCAATCTCATCCTCATAGCGTTGGGCCGGTTCGCGAGTGCATCGGTTTCCCAGCCCCCCAGCCCCCCGCGGTGCTTGTGGACCGGCCTGACGTTATCTCTAGGTTCAATCCCCGAATTGCTCTTCAGGGCCGGCTGCATAGCCGGCCCTTTTTTGTGCCCGGCGGCCGGCACGCTGGCCGCTCTTGGACGGCCCGGCGCGAAAGGCGCTTGATGCGGCACCCCGCCCGGTGGATCATGACGGCGACATGACACCCGTGATTCCGCAGGCGCGCCCATGGCGCGCCGCAGAGGCCGGAGGCGCCGCGTGGCGGAAATCGACCCCATAGCCTTGCCGGTCGGCGCCCGCACCGACCGCGTCACCTTCGACCGGCGCGAACTCGACCGCATTCTCGATCTCTATGGCCGCATGGTCGCGCAGGGCGAATGGCGCGATTACGCCATCGACTTCACCCGCGACAAGGCTATCTTCTCGATCTTTCGTCGCGCCGCCGAAGTGCCGATCTATCGCATCGAGAAGGACCCGCGCCTCGCCCGCAAACAGGGCGCCTACACGGTGGTGTCGCAAACCGGCCTCATCCTCAAGCGCGGGCACGAACTTGCGCGGGTCATCGCGGTGCTGGAAAAACCGCTCCGCGCTGTCAACTGAAGCCCTTTCAAGCGAAGTGGGTGCCGTTCGCGTAACGAAAATGCGTCGGCCCAACACATCTGCCTTCCTGTCGATTCGGAGATTTCCATGCGGAGCCTGACCGTCGCCGCCACCCAGATGCGCTGCGACTGGAACATCGAGGGCAACATCGCCCGCGCCGAAGCCCTCGTGCGCGAGGCGGCCGGGCGTGGCGCCAAGCTCATCCTGCTGCAGGAGCTTTTCGAGACCCCCTATTTCTGCCAGGACCAGCTGCACGAGTTCCTCGACCTCGCCAGCCCCTTCGAGGGCAACCGGCTGATCGCTCATTTCGCCGGCCTGGCGAAGGAGCTGGGCGTGGTGCTGCCCATCTCCTTCTTCGAGCGCGCCGGGCAGGCCACCTTCAACAGCCTCGCCATGGTCGACGCCGATGGCGAGCTGCTCGGCCTCTACCGCAAAAGCCACATTCCGGACGGGCCGGGCTACACCGAGAAGTTCTATTTCTCCCCCGGCGACACCGGCTTCCGGGTCTGGGACACCGCGGTTGGGCGCATCGGCGTCGGCATCTGCTGGGACCAGTGGTTCCCGGAATGCGCGCGCACCATGGCGCTGCTCGGGGCCGAAGTGCTGCTCTACCCCACCGCCATCGGCTCCGAGCCGCACGATTCGGGCCTCGATTCCGCCGGCCATTGGCAGCGGGTGATGCAGGGCCATGCCGGCGCCAACCTCATGCCGCTCATCGCCTCCAACCGCATCGGCCGGGAAGAGGGCCGCAACGGCACGTCCATCACCTTTTACGGTTCCTCCTTCATCGCCGGCCCCACCGGCGAGAAAGTCGCCGAGGCCGGGCGTGATGACGAATCGGTGCTCACCGCCACCTTCGATCTCGACGGCATCGCCCGCCAGCGCCAGAGCTGGGGCGTGTTCCGCGACCGCCGGCCGGACCTCTATCGCCCGCTGCTCTCGCTCGACGGGCGGGCGCCGACCCGCACCTCCGTCAGCGACCGGAGACTCTGATGAGCGAGACCCTCACCACCCTGCCCGCCGCCGATGGCTTCCGCATGCCGGCCGAATGGGAGCCGCACGCCGGCACCTGGATGATCTGGCCCGAGCGCCCGGACAATTGGCGCGCCGATGCCGAGCCGGCGCAGGACGCCTTCGTGGCCGTGGCCAGCGCCATCGCCCGCTTCGAGCCCGTCACCATGCTCGCCAGCCCGCGCCAGTGGCGCCATGCCCGCGCGGCCCTGCCGCCTTCGGTGCGCGTGGTGGAGGCGACCTCCGACGATTCCTGGTGCCGCGACAGCGGCGCCACCTTCCTCACCGATTCGGCCGGCCGGCTGCGCGGCGTCGACTGGGGTTTCAACGCCTGGGGCGGGCTCTATGCCCCCTGCGACCAGGACGAGGCGATCGCCGCCAAGATGCTGGAGATCGAGTGGGCCCCCCGCTACGCCGCGCCGCTGGTTCTGGAAGGCGGCTCGATCCATGTCGATGGCGAGGGCACGGTGCTCACGACAGAGGAGTGCCTGCTCAACCCCAACCGCAACCCGGGCCTCTCGCGCGAGGAAATCGAGCAGCATCTGAAGGATTATCTCGGCGTCTCCAAGGTGCTCTGGCTCGGCGCCGGGCTGGTCGACGACGAAACGTCAGGCCATATCGACAATCTCGCCTGCTTCATTCGGCCCGGCGTGGTGGCGCTGACCGGCTGCGAAGACCCGCTCGACCCGCAATACCCGATCTCGAAAGACGCGCATGAGCGCCTTTCGAAGATGACCGACGCACGCGGGCGCGCGCTTGAGATTGTCACCCTGCCGCTGCCCGGCCCGCTGTTCCGGACGGCTGAGGAAGCGCTCGATCTCGGCAGCGAGCCCGGCACCATGTCGCGTCGCCCGGGCGAGCGGCTCGGCGCCTCCTATGCCAATTTCTACCTCGGCAACGGCTTTGTACTCATGCCGCTGCTCGACCCGGCGCAGGACGGCGCGGCGCGGGACATCCTCGCCCGCCTGTTCCCGGAGCGCGCGGTGGTGGGCGTGCCGACGCATGAGATCATCCTCGGCGGCGGCAACATCCACTGCATCACCCAGCAGCAGCCGCTGGGCAGGCCGGGCTGACGCTCAGGGTTTCACCAGGCCCAGCCGGATCAGGCTTTCCGCCGTGGCGAGGATCGCCTCCTGCGCCGATCGCGGCGACCAGCCAAGCACGCGCCTGGCTTTCTCGTTGGTGGCGCTACGGCGGATGCCGAGCCGGGGCACCGCCATCCGGGCCACCGGGAGGGCGAGCGCGGCAAGGCGCACCATCATATCCGGCAGCTGGAAGCGCGGCACACGCCGCGCCGCCGGGCCGAGCCCCACGCGCAGCACCTTCGCCATCTCGTGCAGCGATACCGCCTCGCCCGCCGTGGCGAGGAAGCGCTCGCCCGCCGCCTCCGGCACCGTCATCGCGCTGAGATGCAGATCGGCGACATCGCGCACATCGACAAGGCCGAGATAGATGCGCGGCGTCGCCGGCACGGCGCCGTCCAGCAGAGCCCGGACAAGGTCGAGCGAGGCCGACATGTCAGGCCCCAGCGCCGGGCCGAGCACCACCACCGGGTTGACGGTCGCCAGCTCCATGCCTGCGCCCTCGCCGGCGATGAAGTCCCACGCCGCCCGCTCCGCCAGCGTCTTGGAGCGCGTATAGGCGTCGACGTCAGCGTCGTCAGGGTCGGTCCAGTCGCGCTCGTCATAGGGCGTGGGGCGCGGCGCATGCCCATAGCCCACCGCCGCGAAGGAGGAGGTGACAACCACCCGCCGCACCCCGGCCGCCCGCGCCGCCTTCAGCACCCGCACCGTGCCCTCGCGCGCCACGGCGATCAGCGCGTCCTCATCGGCTGCCACCATTCCCGCCGGCACCGGCGAGGCGACATGCAGCGCGTAATCGCACCCCGCCATCGCGGCCGCCCAGCCGTCATCGTCGAGCAGGTCGGCACGGTGGAAGCTCAGCGATGCCCCGGGTGAAGCCCCTCCCGCCGCCAGCCGGGCGCGCGCTTCGCCCTCGCGCGCCATGTCGCGCAGCGTGGCGCGCACCTCATGGCCCGCGCGCAATAGAGCGAGGACCACATAAGCGGCGATGAATCCCGAGCCGCCGGTGACGAGGACACGCGCCATCACCGCTCCTGGTTCGCCGGCACAGCCGCGCCCAGCATTTTGAGCGCGGCGCAGGCCGCGCCGAAGCCATTGTCGATGTTTACCGTCACCACCCCGGGCGCGCAGCTCGCCAGCGCCGAGGTGAGCGCCGCCTTGCCGCCCTCCGCCACGCCATAGCCGACCGAGGTCGGCACGGCGATGACGGGCGCGCTCACCAGCCCGCCCAGCACGCTGAACAGCGCGCCCTCCATCCCCGCCACGGCGATCACCACCCGGCAGGCGCGGATTTCCTCGATGCGCTCCATCAGCCGCCAGAGCCCGGCCACGCCGACATCGGCGACGAGGAGCGCCCCCTCCCCGTTAAAGGCGAGGGTCTGCACCGCCTCGCGCGCCACCGGCAGGTCGGAGGTGCCGGCCGCCACCACCGCCACAGGCGTATCCGCCAGCGCCAGCTTCCCGCCGAGCACGGCAGTGCGCGCGAGCGGGTCATAATCGAGCCCGGCGCGGGCTCCCTCGTCCAGCGCCGCGAAGCCCGCCGGCTCCAGCCGCGTCAGCAAGAGCCGCGCGCCGCGCGCCTGGGCGGCCGCGAGAATCTCGGTGATCTGCGCCGGCGACTTGGCGCTGCACAGCACCGCCTCGGGCAGGCCGGTGCGCGCCGCGCGGCTCCAGTCGAAGGTGAAATCCATGGCTCAGGCCCCGATCCGCTCGCCGCCGACGAACATCGCGCCCCGGCGATAGGCGCGGCTGCCGGCATAGACGCGGCCGGCCTCGCCGCACAGCCCCGCCATCAGCGCGTCCACCGCGCCCGCCTGCTCCATCGCCTCCTCGCCCAGTTCCACCGCCACCCCCTGATGGGTGATCCGGCAGCGCAGCGTGCCGCCGCCGATCAGCGCGGAAAGCCGCCGCTCGGCCACTTCCACAAAGGCGAGGTCACCGGCCGCGATAGCGATGCCGGTCTCGACCCGGCTGGCGAGACAGGGCTGCGCCGGCAGCTCGGCCACCGCGCCAAGGCCGAGCGTGCGGGCGAGCGCGCGCACATCGGCCTTGGTCATGTCGGCTTCGATGAGCGGATGCACCACCCGCCGCTCGGCGGCGGCGATCAGGCCCGGCCGGTAGTCGCCGAGATCGTCGAGATTGGCGCCTGACGCGATCGGCCATTCGGTCAGGCCGGCGATGCGGTCATAGAGATTGGTCTTGCAGAAATAGCAGCGGTCCACCGGGTTGTCGCGGTAGCGCGGATCGTCGAACTCGCCGGTGCCGGTGACGGTCAGATCCCAGCCCTGCGCCGCCGCCAGCTGTCGCACCCGCGCCGTCGGCTCCGCCGGCACGGCCGGGGAAACGGCATGGATCACGCGGAGCCGCACGCCATGGGAGTGGGCGAAGCTGGCGAGGGTGAGCGAATCCACCCCGCCGCTCACCGCCACCGCCAGCGCGGGGAAGCGATCGAGCACCCGCGCCAGACGCATGACGGCGGGCATCGCCTGGGGATCACTCATCGCCGCATTCCGCCCGTTGCTTCTGCGCCCGCCGCGCGGCCAGCGTGTCGCCGGTGAGCGCATCGCTCTCCGCCTTCACCGTTTCGCCGCCGGGGCGCGCCGCGCGCTTCACCGCCACCCCCGCACTCTCGCCCGCCACGCGCTTCAGGGTCAGCCGCCGCTCCTCGCGCAGCCGCAGCCCCAGCGTCGAAGTCTGGGCGAAGCAGGCCTGCGCCACGGCGTCCGCGCTCTCCGGCCGCGCCAGCAGCCGCAGCGCCACCACCGGCCGCCCCTTCTTGCCGAATCGATGACCGAGGCTGACATCGAGCACGCCCGGCTCGGCCCGCAGACGCTCGGCGGCGGTGCCGATCTCCTCGCCGGTCATGTCGTCGATCTCGCATTCGAGGACCGCGACCACATCACCGCTCAGCGCGTCCTCTTCCGCCGGCGCCTCCTCGAACACCAGCGCCCGCAGCACATTGGGCATGCCGGGCAGGCTGCGCGTGCCCGCCCCGGTGCCGGAGGCCACCAGCCGCCCGCGCATGGGGCGGCCGGGCCGCGCCAGATGCTTGAGGATCGCCGCGCCGGTCGGGGTCACGCGCTCGCCGGCAATGCCATCGTCGCGCCAGTCGAACCCTTTGAGGAGGGCGGCGGTGGCCGGCGCGGGAACGGGGAGCGGCCCGTGCTGCGTCTTCACCAGCCCGCCGCCGAGCGGCAGGGGGGAAACGGTCCACTCCGTGCCCTCCAGCGCGGCGGCAAGGCTGCCGGCGGCGACCACGTCGAGCAGCGAATCCCAGTCGGCGATTTCGTGGAAATGCACCTCGTCCACCGGCACGCCATGGATGGCGGCTTCCGCCTCGGCGAGAAGGGCGAGAATGGCGCAGGCATGGTACGCCGTGCCCGCACGAAGCGGCGCCGCCGCGATCCGCGCCCGCATGTCGCGATAGGAGCCGGCGCCGTGGGAATGGGCGTTCCCATGCGCGTGCGCCGCGTGGTCGTGCGCGTGTTCACGCACTCCCTCGCCCTCGTCACAACGCCCCTCATCCCCGGGCTCGACCCGGGGACCCAGCGCTTCCCCTAGAACCGTGGCCGAAGCCTGGGTGGCTGGGTCAAGCCCGGCCATGAGGGCGGAAGGAGGATGAGTGTTGTGGGTGTGAGAATGGGAAAGGGCGTGGGCGCCCTCCAGCCCGAAGCGCCGCACGGCGATGGCGCCGCTCAGCCCCTGCGCGAGAAAGGGCGCTCCCGCCCCTTCCGGCAGCACGGCGCGCGCCTCGGCCATCACCTGCAGGGCGAGGTCGGGCAAGGCATCCAGCAGCGCCGCCACGAACATGTCGCCAGCGACGCCGCCCACCGCGTCGAGATGGATGCGCCTCACGCCGCCGCCTGCCGGTCGCGGCACACCGGGATCACATAGGGTCCCTCGGGAATGATGGCGAGCGCGTTGTCGCCGGAACGCTGCAGGCTCGCCGCGATCGCCTCATTGATATCGGTCACGATCTCCACCGCGGTGATGCGGCGTTCCTCATCGGTCAGCCCCGTGGTGTGGAGCTGGATGCGCCCCACCCGCATGGGCTTCAGCTGCATCTCGGTCTGCCATTCATCCACGTCGGCCAGCGTCTTGGCGGTCAGCGTGGCGAGGAACCGGTCCGGCCCCAGCTCCACCAGCCGCGCCTGCGCCGCGCGGAACTCCTCGCTGCCAAAACCTTCCGAACATTCCGAGGCGATGATCAGCGTGCCGCCGGGCTCCAAAATGTCGAGCGGCGTCACCATGCCCTTCACCGTCTGGTAATAGGTCTTGTCCAATGGATAGCCGGCTGAAGATGTCACCACCGTGTGGTAGCGGCGCGGCGCCTCGATGACGGTCGAGCCCTCAACGAACGCCACGGCGGCGAGATGGCTGGCGATGATCTCGCCGAAGGCGACGAAGACCAGGTCGCGCGCCTCGTCCAGCACCGTGTTCAGCGCATAGACATCGCCCAGCTTGCGCACGATCTCCAATTGCTCCTCATGCAGCGGGTTGCCGACGAGGTTGCACTGCACCGCGAGCGGGTCTTCCATGAAGCGGGCGGAATGGAAGGTGCGGATGGTCTGGTGCCCGGCGACACCAGGCGCCACCACTTTGCGCCCGCCCGACCAGCCAGCCATGAAATGCGGCTCCACCAGCCCGGTGGCGATGCGCAGTTCTGCCTCAACGAAGCGCCGGTCGATAAAAACAGGCGTGCCGCGCGTCAGCGTAGCCCCGAGATCGACATGGGCGGCCTCGTCGCGGGCGAAATGGTTTTCCACCCGCACATTCTCCAGCACCCAGGGGTCGCCGACGAGTTCCGCCAGCTCCTCGCCCTCATTCGGCCGGTGCAGCCCCGTCGCGACCAGCACGGTGATGGCCTCGGCGGCAATGCCGGCGGCGATCAGCGTTTCGATCATCGGCCGCAGGAAAAGCCGGTTCGGCACCGGGCGGGTAATGTCGCAGATGAGGATGCAGGCGCTCTTGCGGCCCGTGGCGAGTTCCGCGAGCGGCGCCGAGTCGACGGGATGATCGAAGGCATGGCGGATGGCCGCCGCATTGTCCGGCAGCTTGGGCAGCGCCGCCTTGCGCAGCACGGTCGGCTTTGCCCCCGGCGGCAAGGTGAGGTGCAGCGCGCCGCGACCGAAGGCGAGTTCGAGACCCGTGTGAGACATGGCCGCTCCTTGAGGTTGCCCACCGCAGGAGGCTCACCCTCCCGGTCGGTCGAGAGATGAGGATATCCCGCTGGAGGTCGGTCTTAAACCGGCAAGCCGACAACAAAAAGCCGCGCGACGGGTCGGGCGGGCTTTCGCCGAAGCCTGATCCCGCTCTGCCGACATCCCGAAGGGCTGGCGCCGCGCGCGGGCCCGATCAAACCACCGTGACCAAGGGCGCCCCCTCCACCGCTCGCCCGATGATGGCGGCGCGCGAAAAGCCGGCGGCGCGGATCTCGCCCAGCACGCGCTCGGCCGCCTCGGGCGCCACCGCCACCAGCAGCCCGCCGGAGGTTTGCGGGTCGGTGAGCAGATGCCGCTCCGCTTCCGTGATTCCCTCCGGCAGCCGCACCCCCTCGCCATAGCTCGCCCAGTTGCGGTGCGAGGCGCCGGTGACGAATCCCGCCTGCGCCAGCGCGCGTGCCTCGGTGAGCAGGGGCAGCGCCCCCGCCTCGATCTCCAGTGCCACGCGGGAGCCGCGTGCCACTTCCAGCCCATGGCCGAGAATGCCGAAGCCGGTCACATCGGTCACCGCGTGCACGGCCGCGTCCCGGCCCAGCGCGGTGCCGATGCGGTTCAGCGTCGTCATCGCGGCGATCATCTCGGCATAGGCGGCAGGCGACAGCTTCTCCTTCTTGAAGGCGGCGGAATAGATGCCGACGCCCAGCGCCTTGGTGAGGATCAGCACGTCGCCGGCAAAGGCGGTGCTGTTCTTGCGGATCTGCTCCGGCCGCGCCGTGCCGATCACCGCCAGCCCATAGATCGGCTCCGGCGCGTCGATGGAATGGCCGCCCGCCACCGGAATGCCGGCCTCGGCCGCGATGGCGGCGCCGCCCTTCAAAATCTCGCGCACCATCGCCGGCTCCAGCTTGCCGAGCGGCATGCCGAGGATCGCCAGCGCCAGCAGCGGCTTGCCGCCCATGGCGTAGACGTCGGAGATGGCATTGGTGGCGGCGATGCGGCCGAACTCATAGGGGTCGTCCACCATCGGCATGAAGAAGTCGGTGGTGGCGATGAGGCAGGTGTCGTCGTCGAGAAGGTAGACCGCCGCGTCGTCGCCGGTCTCGGTGCCGACCAGCAGCCGTGTGAAACCGGCGCTGGAAGGCTGCTCGGCCAGCAATTCGCGCAGCACTGAGGGCGCCAGCTTGCAGCCGCAGCCCCCGCCATGGGCGAGGCTGGTGAGGCGGAACGGGGCGGCAGGGGTGTCGAGCATGGAACGACTTCCTTTTCGCGGGCATATCCCTTCTGGAGTTCTTGGCGCGGCGATCGCACGCGTCCTTCGAGGCCCGGCTTTGCCGGGCGCCTCAGGATGACGTGAGCCACAGACGCCCGTCATGCTGAGGAGCGGGGCAACGCCCCGCGTCTCGAAGCACGCAGGCTCTTACGCCGAAACCTCGCTCGCCTTGATCACATAGGCGAAAGCGTCGGGGTCGAGGCAGTCATGGCGCAGGCTCGCCACTTCCGCCTGCGGGTACATCAGGAAGCCGAGCTTCGGCCCGGAGGAGCCCGGCAGGGCGATGTCGTGGCCGTCATTATAGGCCAGCCAATTTCCCTCCCAGGAGCCGAACAGAGCCTTGCGCGCCGCCAGCACCTTGGCGTCGTCCATGGCGTTCTTGCCCGGCGGCTCCTCCAGCACGACCTTGCGCACATCCGCCGGATCGGTGGCGACCCAGCCGAAGCCGTCCAGCCACACTTCGGCGCGGCAGTGCTGCGCCTTGGAGATGGTCGGCGAATTGGCGCCGAGGCTCTTATAGCCGAAGGCCGAGGGCGCCACGCGGATGCCGTAGAGGTCGCGAGCGGGAATGCCGGCGGCGCGGTTGAGACCCACGAACAGCGCGTTGAGGTCGGCGCATTTGCCGCCGAGATTGCCGCTCGCCAGCAGCGAGGCGACATCGCCGGTGCCGCAGCCGCGCGTCGCCGCGTTGCGATAGGTGTTCTCGACCACCCATTCATAGATCGCGCGGGACTTCTCAAGATCGCTCGTCTTGCCGGCGGTAATCTTGTCGGCGGTCGCCTTGACGATGCCATCGGTGGGGATGAGATCGGTGGCGGCGAGAAACAGCGCCCGTTCATCCGGTGTGAGTGCGGCAACCGTGCCGGGGGTGGTGAAATCCGTCGCGCGGTCGCGGGTGGAGAAGCGCGTGGTGATCTCGACGCTGGGCTTGGCCTCGCCCTCGGCCCAGGTCAGGTGCAGCATCTGCGCGCCATAATGCGGGTCCTTCACCACCTCGGCGGTGGCGGCATTGGTCTTCCAGGTGCTCTCGCCCGGCTTCATCCAGTCAGAGGCGGTGTAGGAGGGCAGCGGCACCCAGGCTTGCGCCGGGCCGGCCTTGCCCTCCACCGGCTTCACATCAAGCACCGTCACCACCTCGAAGTCGCGCCATTTGCCCGGCTTCGGGGCGAAGGCGGCGGCCGCTGCCGGGCCGGCGGCCTGGGCGAAGGCGGCGTGCGGTACGGCGGCGACGGCGGCAAGGGCGGCGCCGGCTTTAAGGAACTCGCGGCGGCTTGTCATGGCGAACTCTCCCGGGGCGGTTGATCGTCGTTGAGGGGCGGCAGCCCCGCGCCGAGGGGCGCGGCGGCGGGATCGGCGAGGCTGTCGAGCAGGCGGTCGGTGGCCGGGTCGTCCCAGTCGACCGGGCCGTCGGCGTAGAGGCGCAGCGTGTGGGCGGCATCGAGCACGAAGCTCGCCGGCAGGCCGGTGACCTTCCACGCCTTCAGCGCGGCGCGGTCCTCGTCCAGCAGCACGGGAAAGGGCACGGGATGGGCCTCGAAGAAGCGGCGCACCCGCACCTTCACCTCGCCGACATCGACCGCGAGGACCGCCAGCGCTCCCTCACCCTGTCGCGCGGCGAGCCGGGCCAGCCCGGCCATCTCCTCCCGGCAGGGCGCGCACCAAGTCGCGAAGAAGTGAACGATCACGGGCCGCCCGTGCAGCGCAGCAAGGTCCTGCGGGCCGTGATCAAGCGAATCCCGCGCCAGCCCCGGCGGCGCGGCACCCAGCGGCAGCGGCGCGGTGGCATAAGCCGGCAGCGCCCCGCCAAGCGCCAGTGACGCAAGGGAAGCGACAGTAACCAGCAAGATGTGGTTCTTTCCGCCCCGACACGCGGGAGCCGCAGATGCGAGCACGCCGTGATGCTGCGCCGGGGTTGCAGAATCGTCAATCGGGCGATCGGGAAAAACCATCGATGCTGCGCCGCAGCACGCCCGCCTTGCGGAGCGCCGCCGCCAAGCCATTGTTAATACTTATTTTTTCTCAGACACGCCATCTGACTGCGCGTTTGACTTTGGAGAAACTAAAAAATAGCCTGTCATCGGCAAAGCCTATCGGTCGATGGGCTTTTTATGGAGATTACGGGAGGGCCACGATGAATATGGAGCTCTCGCGCCGTACGTTCCTCAAGACGTCGGGCGCCGGCCTTGCCGGCACCACGTTGGGTGCCTTCGGCTTCAGCGAGGCGGAGGCGGCCGTCGCCGCTGCCGTGAAGCCGTTCCACCTGGTGAACACCACGGAAGCGCGAAACACCTGCACCTACTGCTCGGTCGCCTGCGGCATCATCATCTATTCCAAGGGTGATCTGCGAAAGGGCGAGAAGGCCGACATCGTCCATATCGAGGGCGACGCCGACCACCCGACCAATCGCGGCACGCTCTGCCCCAAGGGCTCGGCGCTGCGCGACATCGTGAAGTCGCAGACCCGGCTGACCCAGCCGATGCTGCGCAAGGCCGGCTCGGACAAGTTCGAGGCCGTCTCCTGGGATCTGGCGCTCGACAAGATCGCCCGCGCCATGAAGGACGACCGCGACGCCAATTTCGTCGCCACCAACCAGGACGGCGTGACGGTCAATCGCTGGCTCACCACCGGCTTCCTCGCGGCCTCCGCGACCACCAATGAAACCGCGTTCGCGACCTACAAGGTCGTGCGCTCGACCGGTATACTGGCGTTCGATAACCAAGCGCGCGTCTGACACGGCCCGACGGTGGCGAGTCTCGCCCCAACATTTGGCCGTGGCGCCATGACCAACGCCTGGACGGACATCAAGAACACCGACCTTGTGGTCATCATGGGCGGCAATGCCGCCGAAGCCCATCCATGCGGCTTCAAATGGGTCACCGAGGCGAAAGCCACCCGGGGCGCCAAGCTCATTGTCGTCGATCCGCGCTATAACCGCTCGGCGGCGGTGGCGGATTTCTATGCGCCGATCCGGCAGGGGTCGGACATCGCCTTCCTGATGGGGCTGATCAATTACTGCATCAGCCATGACAAGGTGCAGTGGGACTATGTGAAGCCCTTCACCAACGCCAGCTTCGTGGTGCGCGAGGGCTATGCCTACCAGGACGGCCTGTTCACCGGCTATGACGAGAGCAAGCGCGACTATAATCGCGACAGCTGGGAATATGAGATCGGGCCGGACGGCTATGCCGTAGTGGACGAGACGCTGCAGAATCCGCGCTGCGTGTGGAACCTGCTGAAACAACACGTCGCCATCTACACGCCCGAGATGGTCGAGCGCATCTGCGGCACGCCGAAGGACGCCTTCCTCAAGGTGGCCGAGATGGTGGGCGAATGCTCGACCCCGACCAAGACCATGACGAGCATGTATGCGCTCGGCTGGACCCAGCATTCCAAGGGCGCGCAGAATATTCGCGGCATGGCGATGCTCCAGCTCATCCTGGGCAATATCGGCGTGCGCGGCGGGGGCATGAACGCCCTGCGCGGGCATTCCAACATTCAGGGGCTGACCGATCTCGGGCTGATGAGCAATCTCATCCCCGGCTATCTCAACATCCCCACCCAGAAGGAACCCGACTTCACCACCTATATGTCGACGCGCGCCTTCAAGCCGCTGCGGCCGAACCAGACCAGCTACTGGCAGAACTACCGCAAGTTCTTCGTCAGCTTCATGAAGTCGATGTACGGCCCTGCCGCCACCAAGGAGAACGACTGGGCCTACAGCTACCTGCCCAAGCTCGATGTCGCCAGCTACGACGTGCTGCGCGTCTTCGACATGATGAAGCACGGCAAGGTGAACCTTTATTTCTGCCAGGGGTTCAACCCGCTGCAGGCTTTCCCGGACAAGGGCAAGCTCGCCGCCGGCCTCGCCAAGCTGAAGATGCTGGTCATCATGGACCCGCTGCAGACCGAGACCGCCCGCTTCTGGGAAGACCACGGCACCTTCAACAAGGTGAACCCGGCGGACATCAAGACCGAGGTGATCCAGCTGCCCACCACCTGCTTCGCCGAGGATGAGGGCTCGCTGGTCAATTCCGGCCGCTGGCTGCAATGGCACTGGCCTGGCGGCTCGCCTCCGGGCGAGGCCAAGACCGACATCTGGATCATGGCGCAGATCCATCTGCGGCTGAAGGAGCTCTACAAGAAGGAAGGCGGCGCCTTCCCCGACCCGATCGTCAATCTCAACTGGTCCTACAAGGACCCGGGCGAGCCGACGCCGGAAGAGCTGGCACGGGAGATGAACGGCTCGGTGCTGGTCGATGTCTTCGACCCCGCCGACCCGACCAAGAAGGTGCTTGAAGCCGGCAAACAATTGTCCGGCTTCGGCCAGATGCGCGACGATGGCACCACGGCCGGCGGCTGCTGGATCTTCTCCGGCTGCTGGACCGAGGCCGGCAACATGATGGCGCGGCGGGACAATTCCGATCCCGGCGACGCCGGCATGTTCCTCAAATGGTCGTTCGCCTGGCCGGCCAACCGGCGCATTCTCTACAACCGTGCCTCCTGCGACCTCGACGGCAAGCCGTGGGATCCCTCGCGCAAGCTGATCGAATGGGACGGCGCCAAATGGACCGGCTACGACGTGCCGGACATTCCGCCCACCGCCAAGCCGAGGGATGTCGGCCCCTTCATCATGAACCCCGAGGGCACCTCGCGCCTGTGGGTGCGCAAGATGATGCGGGACGGGCCGTTCCCGGTGCATTACGAGCCGTTCGAGAGCCCGGTCGCCAATGTCATCGCGCCGAAGGTGCGGGGCAACCCGGTGGCGCGCGTCTTCCCCGACGATTGGAAGACCTTCGCCGATATCGGCGATCCCAACTTCCCCTATGCCGGCACTTCCTACCGTCTCACCGAGCATTTCCACTACTGGACCAAGAACAACCATGTGAACTCGGTCCTGCAGCCGGAACAGTTCGTCGAGATTTCCGAGGAACTGGCCAAGGACAAGGGCATCGCGCTCGGTGGCTGGGTGCGGGTGTGGTCGAAGCGCGGCGAGCTCTACGCCAAGGCGGTCGTCACCAAGCGCATCAAGCCGATGACGATCGACGGCAAGATCGTCCACATCGTCGGCGTGCCGATCCACTGGGGCTTTGTCGGCGCCGCCCGCAAGGGCTTCACGGCGAACACGCTGACCCCCTTCGTGGGCGACGCGAACATCGAGACCCCGGAGTTCAAGGCGTTCATGGTCAACATCGAGCCCTCCACCGGGCCGGTGGTGGCATAGGGAGGCGGCAGCATGTTCCCACCCATCCCCAACCCCACCGTCGCCTCCGACGCCGCCACCCCGCGCTTCGGCGAGAAGGACATTCTACGCCGCAGCGCCTCCGAGGTCACGCCGCCCGCCCAGCGGCTGACCGAGGTCGCCAAGCTGATCGATGTCTCCAAATGCATCGGCTGCAAGGCCTGCCAGGCCGCGTGCCTGGAATGGAACAACCTCACCGAGGAGATCGGCTTCAACCACGGGGTCTACACCAACCCCATGGACCTGACGCCGGACAGCTTCACCCTGATGCGCTTCACCGAATGGGTGAACCCCGAGACCGAGAACCTCGAATGGCTCATCCGCAAGGATGGCTGCATGCATTGCGAGGACCCGGGCTGCCTCAAGGCCTGCCCGGCGCCCGGCGCCATCGTGCAGTATTCGAACGGCATCGTGGACTTCCAGCACGACAACTGCATTGGCTGCGGCTACTGCATCAAGGGCTGCCCGTTCAACATCCCGCGCATCTCCAAGGTCGACCACACCGCCTATAAGTGCACGCTGTGCTCCGACCGTGTCGCGGTGGGCCAGGGCCCGGCCTGCCAGAAGGCGTGCCCGACCCAGGCCATCGTCTTCGGCACCAAGGACGAGATGAAGGACTGGGCCGAGCTGCGCATCACCGACCTGAAGTCGCGCGGCTTTGCCAATGCCGGCCTCTATGACCCGCCGGGCGTCGGCGGCACCCATGTGATGTATGTGCTGCACCACGCCGACACGCCGTCCATCTATGCCGGCCTGCCGGACAATCCGCGCATCTCGCCGCTCGTCGACGCCTGGAAGGGCATGACGAAATATGTCGGCCTGGCGGTGATGGGCTTCGCCGCCGCCGCCGGCTTCCTGCACTATGTCGTCGCCGGGCCGAACAAGGTCTCGGAGGAAGACGAGGAGAACGCCGAGAGGCTGGCCGATGGCACCCCGCCGCCGGTGCCGCCCGCCAGCCTGCAGGAGGGGAGGACGCCATGAGCGCCGACAACCTCAAGACCCATACCCCCGACGATGTGGAACCGGGCGATGCCGTTCGCCCGGGCCACCCGGTGCAGGTGTCGCGCTACACGGTGGCCGCGCGCATCAACCACTGGATCACCGCCCTCAGCCTGATCGCGCTGGCGCTGTCGGGCATGGCGCTGTTCACGCCGAGCCTGTTCTTCCTCACCGGCCTGTTCGGCGGCGGCCAGTGGACGCGGGCACTGCATCCCTGGATCGGCGTGGTGCTGTTCTTCTCCTTCGCCGGGCTGTTCCTGCGCTTCTGGAAGGCGAACCTGCCCGCGCGGGAAGACGGCACCTGGCTCGCCCGTATCAGCGACGTGCTGCGCGGGCGGGAGGAGCGGCTGCCGGAAATCGGCAAGTACAATGCCGGCCAGAAATTCGTCTTCTGGGGCATGTCGGGCCTCATCATCGTGCTGATCGCCAGCGGCATCGCGATGTGGGACCAGTATTTCTACGCCTTCACCACCATCGAGCAGAAGCGCGTCGCCGTCCTCGTCCATGCGGTGGCGGCGGTTTGCATCATCTGCGTGTGGATCATCCACGTCTACGCCGCCATCTGGGTCAAGGGCACCATCGGCGCGATGACGCGCGGCAAGGTGACGGGCGGCTGGGCGTGGCGGCATCACCGCAAATGGCTGCGCGAATTGGTCGGCACCCGGCCGGGCAAGCGCCCGCCGACGCCGGCGGAATAGGGACGGGCGACAGGACGGCGCGCTGCGGGCAACGTTGCCGTCATCCCGAACGGCCGCAGGCCGATCCGGGATCGCGCGCCACGACGAGATGCCGATCCCGGCTCTGCGCGCTCCGCGCCTGGCCGGGATGACGACCGATAAGGTCCGCGCCGCCTACCAGGCGCGGACAACGCAGCAGGTGTCGTCGCGAGAACCCCGCGACAGCCTAAGGAACACGTGGCCCGTGCGGTTCGTGAGGTGATGATGTCGCAGGATCTCCAGCCCGATCCCACCGTGATCGGCACTGTGTCCGCCCCGCCTTTCGCGGTCCTGCCCGATCCCGCGCGCCTGTTCGGCGTGCGGGCGAAGCGGCTGCGCATCTATGCGGCGGTCAGCCCGCTCAAGCCCTATCTCGATTTCGTCGCCGGCCTCATCGAGGCGCAGCACGCCATCGTCCCCGGCCTGCCCCCGGTGGCGGCGCCCGACCCGGAAGCGCTGGAGCGCGCCCGCGCCTTCGAGATGCCGGCGCTGGAGCGCGCCAGCACCCTGCTCGACGACACGCTGGAGGCGACGCTCGACCAGCTGTTCGACGCCGCCGCCGGCGTGAAGATGCCGGAGGAAGCCGGCGCCGCCCTCACCCGCGTGCGTCTCGCCGATGGCCCGGTGCGGGCGCAGATGGTGCGCGACGTGCTGGCCCATGACCTGCCGGTGGAGCGGCTAGCCGAGCATGTCTATGTCGCGGCCGGCCTGCAGGTGCATTTCGCCCGCCGCGCCGCCGCGCTCGACGCAAAAAAACTGGTGCCGGTGGGCGACGGCGTGTGCCCGGCCTGCGGCGGCCCGCCGGTGGCCTCGCTCATCGTCGAATGGCCGAACGCGCATGGCAACCGCTTCTGCGCCTGCTCGCTCTGCTCCACCCTGTGGAACTATGTCCGCATCCGCTGCTGCGCCTGCGGCACCACCAAGGGCATCGGCTATCAGGAAATCGAGGGCAGCCCCGGCACGGTGAAGGCGGAAACCTGCGACGAGTGCCACACCTATGTGAAGGTGATGTACCAGAACAAGGATGTCACCCTCGAGCCGGTGGCCGACGATATCGGCACGCTCGGGCTCGATCTGATGATGCGGCAGGGGCCCTATCGGCGCGCCGCCTTCAACCCGTTCCTGCTCGGCTATTGAGGGCGCCGCGATGGACGCGCCCTCTCGCCCCGCCGCCCCCTCCCCGCGTGACCTGCCCTCGGTCGACCGTGTGCTGGCGACGCCGGCCGGCCAGCAGGCGGTGGAAGCGTTCGGCCGCGCCCCGGCGACGCAGGCCATCCGCGCCGCGCTGGACGAGGTGCGCGCCTGCCTGCTCGCGGGCAAGCTCGCCGCCCTGCCGGCGCCCGATCATGTGGCACTCGCCGCCGCTGAGGCGCTGGAGCGCAGCGCCCGCTCGCATTTGCGCCCGGTGTTCAACCTCACCGGCACGGTGCTGCACACCAATCTCGGCCGCGCCTTGCTAGCGGAAGAGGCAGTGGAAGCCGCCACCCGGGCCATGCGCGCCGCCGTGGCGCTGGAATATGATCTTGCCACCGGCAAGCGCGGCGAGCGTGACGACCATGTGCGCGAACTCCTCATCGAGCTGACCGGGGCGGAAGACGCCACGGTCGTCAACAACAACGCCGCCGCCGTGCTGCTGGTGCTGAACACGCTCGGCCTCGGGCGCGAGGCCATCGTCTCGCGCGGCGAGCTGATCGAGATCGGCGGCGCCTTCCGCATGCCCGACATCATGGCCCGCGCTGGGGTGAGGCTGGTTGAGGTCGGCACCACCAACCGCACCCATCCCAGGGACTATGCCGGGGCGCTCAATGACGCGACCGGGCTGGTGCTGAAGGTGCACACCTCCAATTACCGCATCGAGGGGTTTACCCGCGAGGTGCCGGCGCGCGAACTGGCCGCCATCGCCCATGCGCGCGGCGTGCCTGTGGTCAATGATCTCGGCTCCGGCACGCTGGTCGACCTCGCCCGGCTCGGCCTCGCCCATGAGCCGACCGTGCGCGAGGCGGTGGCGGAAGGGGCGGATATCGTCACCTTCTCCGGCGACAAGCTGCTCGGCGGGCCGCAGACCGGCTTCATCGTCGGCAGCAAGGACCTCATCGCCGCGATCAATAAGAACCCGATGAAACGGGCGCTGCGGGTCGACAAGATCCGCCTCGCCGCGCTGGAAGCGACACTCAGGCTCTATCGCGACCCGGACCGGCTGGCCGCCCGGCTGCCGACCCTGCGCCTGCTGGCGCGCTCGCGCGCCGACATCGCCGCCCGCGCCCATGCGCTGGCAGAACCGCTCGCGGCCGCCTTGGGCGAGGATTTCGACATCGAGATCGTCGACTGCGTCAGCCAGATCGGCTCGGGCGCCCTGCCGCTGGAAACCCTGCCGAGCGCCGGCTTCGCCATCCGCCCGGCGACGGAGGCCTCCGGCGGCCGGCTGAACGCGCTGGCGGCGGCGCTGCGGGCGCTGCCTGTCCCGGTCATCGGGCGCATCAGCGAGGGCGCGCTGATCCTCGATCTGCGCTGCCTGGAGGACGAGCAGGGCTTTCTGGCAAGCCTCGCCCATATCGGGGGGCCGGGATGATCATCGGCACCGCCGGCCATATCGACCATGGCAAGACCGCGCTGGTCGGCGCGCTCACCGGCGTCGATACCGACCGGCTGAAAGAGGAGAAGGCGCGCGGCATCTCCATCGATCTCGGCTTCGCCTATCTGCCCACACAGGCCGGCACGCTCGGCTTCATCGACGTGCCGGGGCACGAGAAGTTCATCCACACCATGCTGGCGGGGGCGAGCGGCATCGACTTCGCCCTGCTGGTCATCGCCTGCGATGACGGGGTGATGCCGCAGACGCGCGAGCATCTCGCCCTGATCGATTTGCTCGGCATTTCGCGCGGCCTAGTGGCGCTGACCAAGGCCGACCTCGCCGATGACGCCCGCCTTGCCGAGGTGACGGGCGAGATCGCTGCGCTGCTGGAAGGCACGGCGCTGACGGGTGCTCCGGTCCTGCCGGTGTCAGCCCATACCGGCGCGGGGGTGGAGGCGCTGCGGGCGCGCCTCATTGACGCCGCCCGCGCCTTCGCCGCCCGGCCGGGTGAGGGCCACTTCCGCCTCGCGGTGGATCGCAGCTTCACGATTGCCGGCGCCGGCACGGTGGTGACAGGCACGGTGCTCTCCGGCCGGGTGCGGGTGGGCGACCCGCTGATGGTGAGCCCCGACGGACGGCCCGCGCGCCTGCGCTCGCTGCACGCGCAGAACCGCAAGGCGGAAGAAGGCCGCGCCGGCGACCGCTGCGCGCTGAATCTGGCCGGCGAGGCGATCAGCGCCGAGGCGATACGGCGGGGCGACATGGTGCTCGACCCCTCGCTGCACGCCCCCACCGAGCGCATCGACGCCACACTCACCGTGCTGGCGGGCGAACCGAAGCCGCTCGGCGCGTGGTTTCCGGTGCGCTTCCACCACGGCGCCAGCGAGGTCGGGGCCCGGCTCGTGCCGCTCTCGGACGAGGCGCTCGCCCCCGGCACCACAGGCCTCGTGCAGATCGTGCTGGAGCGCCCGATCGCGGCCGCGGTGGGCGACCGCTACGTGATCCGCGACACCTCGGCCCAGCGCAGCCTCGGCGGCGGACGGCTGATCGACCTGCGCCCCCCCGCCCGCAAGCGCCGCACGCCCGAACGCCTCGCCCAGCTCGGCGCTCTCGCCGAGAGCGAGCCGGATGCGGCGGTGGCGGGGCTGCTGGCGGTCGCGCCGTGGCATCTCGACCTCACCGCCTTCGCCCGCGACCGCGCGCTGGCGGCGCAGGCCCCGGCGGAGATCGCGGCCCGGCTCGGCCTTGTCGCCCTCACCGCCGGCGGCAGCCTCACCGCACTGTCACCGGAGCGCTGGTCGCTCTATGGCGCGGCGCTGCGGGCCGAACTCGGCCGCTTCCACGAGGCCAATCCCGACCTGCCCGGCATGGGCGCGGAGAAGCTGCGCCTCGCGCTCACCCCTCGCCTGCCCAAGCCCGTCTTCACCGAGGCGTCGCGCCGCCTGGCGGAGGACGGCGCGCTGGTGCTGGAAGGCGCCTGGGTGCGGCTTCCCTGCCATGAGGTGCGCCTCACCGACAGGGACGAGCGCCTGTGGGAGAGCCTCGCGCCCCACCTCGCCGGAACCGCACGCTTCCGTCCCCCGCGCGTGCGCGATCTCGCCGCGATGACCGGCGAGGCGGAGAGCGAGATCCGCCGGCTGATGAAGCTGCTCGCCCGCATGGGCCGGGTGGACGAGGTGGCGCATGACCATTTCTTCCGGCGCCCCACCCTCGCCGAGATGGTGGCGATGGCGAACGCCCTGTCCGCCGCCGCGCCGGGGCGGGACTTTCCCGCCGCCACCTTCCGCGACCGCATTGAGGAAGGCGGCCACGCGGTCGGGCGCAAGGTGGCGATCCAGATCCTGGAATTTCTCGACCGCCACGGCGTGACCCTGCGGCGCGGCGACCTGCGCCGGATCAACCGCCACCGGCTGGACCTGTTCGGCGCGATCGACGACACTGCGGTCGAGCCAGCCAATCCCGCCCCGACACCGGGCGCGGATGCGCCTTCTGGAAGAGCGTTACCTCCGGTGAGGTATCCGGACTTCAAATCCGGAAGGGGCCGCGAGCCGGTCCCTGGTGGGTTCGACTCCCACTCTCTTCCGCCATCTGCCTCGCCGCCCGGCCCCGGTCAGGGCCGTTAGCCTTCCACCGGCGCGTGCCGCCGTGCCCGGCGGGCGCTCACCCCATCGCCGGCGCCGGTGTGCCGGAAAGCTCGGCCTCCTCCGCCTCCAGCGCCGCGCGCTGGCGCGCCGCCGCCGCCGCGTCGGAGCGGCGCTTGTAGATCTCATAGGCGATGGCGCCGATCACCGTCACCGCGACGATCACCACCGCCAGCGCCGAGATCGCCGGGGTCGAGCCCTGCCGCACCCGCCCGGCCAGCACCGTGGTCAGCGTCTTGTCGGACAGGATGGCGAAGGTCGTGGTGTTGTAGTTCTCGAAGGAGGACAGGAAGGCCAGCACCGCCGCCGAGGCCAGCGCCGGCTTGAGGAAGGGCAGCAGGATGTGGCGGAACACCTGGGGGTAGCTGGCGCCGAGGTCCAGCGCCGCCTCCTCCTGCGAGCGGTCGAAGCGCTGCAGCCGGGCGAGGATGATCAGCATGCAATAGGCGGAGATGAAGCTCGCCTGCCCCAGCACGGTCAGCACCACCCCGTCATAAAGAAAGCGCGTGCCGGTCTGGCCGGTGAACTGGCGCCAGAACACCACGGTGGAAATGCCGATGATGATGCCGGGGGTCAGCACCGGCGAGACCACGACGAGATAATAGAGCGAACGCACGCGCGGCTGGATCTGCGTCATGATGATGGCGCCGGCCAGCCCGATCGGCACCGAGATGCACACCACTAGCAGCCCGATCCACAGGCTCATCTTCAGGCCCGCCATCATGTCCTGGTCGGCGAACAGCGCCGAGAACCAGTCCAGCGTCACCCCTTCGATCGGCCAGACCTGCGGGTATTGCGGGGTGTTGAAGGCGGAAACCGCCATCACCGCCAGCGGCCCGAGCAGATAGAGGAAGAACACCACCGCGTAGAGCGCGAACATCACCCGCTGGAACGGACCCGGATTCATCGCGTGATTTCTCCAAGGCTGAGCCTGAACGCCTTGAGCACCACCAGCACGAAGATGATGCAGCTCACCAGCAGGATGAAGGCATAGGCAGCCCCCTGCGGCCAGTTGAAGGCCTGGTAGAAGCGGTCATAGACGATGGGGGTGAACCACAGCGTGCGCGGCCCGCCCAGCACCAGCGGCGCCGCCAGCGCGCCGGCGGTCAGCATGAACACCAGCGTGCAGCCTGAGGCGATGCCCGGCTTGGCATGCGGCAGCACGATGAAAGCGTGGATGTGCCACCACGGCGCGCCAAGGTCCCGCGCCGCCTCCACCTGGTTTTTGTCGAGGCTCTCAATGGCGTTGTAGAGCGGGAAGATCATCATCAGGAGATAGGCGTAGGACAGGCCCATATAGAGGCCGACATCGGCGCCGAGGAAGTCGATCGGCTCATCGGTGAGCCCGCTTCCCATCAACATCTGGTTGATGATGCCCCCCGAGGAGAGGAGCACGCGGAAGGCGAAGGCGCGCAAAATCTCGTTCACCCAATAGGGCAGGATCAACAGCAGCAGCAGCACCCGCAGCCGCGCCGCCGTGGCCGATTGCGCCATGTGGAAGGCGAGCGGGTAGCAGATGGCGAAATTGATCAGGGTGATGACGATGCTCACCCCGATGGTGAGGAAGAAGGCCTTGATGTGCAGCCAGTTCCATTCGGCGGTCGAGGTGGTGGAGCCGAACAGGAAGTAGCGGTAATTCTCCAGCGTGTAGAGGTCCTTCGGCCCGCCCATCTGCGAGGGCGGCAGCTTCGGGCGGAACGACATGTCCACCATGGCGAGCTGCGGCAGCAGGATGATGAAAAAGGCCCAGAAGCCGACCGCTAGCACCAGATAAAGCCCGATGGCGAGGCCGTTGCGCTGGAAAAAGCCGCCCCCGCTCGCCACGCCGGTGCGGCGCTCATAGGCGGCAAGGGCGAAGAAGAACACGACCACCGCCAGAGGCAGGCCGAAGACGAAGGCGAGGCTGCCGCTCATCTCAGTGCCTTTCCGGCCGGGCCAGCAGCAGCGCGTCTTCCGGGCGGAAGCCGATGCGCAGCGTCTCGCCCGGGGTGGGCAGGGCGGCAAGCGCGTTGGCGCCAAGGCTCGCCATCACCTTCTGCCCCGTGCGCACCCGCAGCGTCACATGGGTCACGCTGCCCTCATAGGCGACGTCGAGCGCCTCGCCCTCGAAGCCGGCCGTGGTGCCATTGGCGCGCAGCTGCATCACCTCCGGCCGCACGAACAGCAGCGCTTCCTGCCCGACATCGAGCGCCACCGGGTTGCGGCCGGCAAGCGTGCCGAGCGGCGTCTCCAGCGTCGCCATGGCGCCGTCGCGGGCGGTGATGCGGCCGCGAATCTGGTTGTTCTCGCCAACAAAGGAGGCGACGAAGGGCGTGCGCGGCTCGGCATAGACGGCGCGCCCGTCGCCCACCTGCTCGATCACCCCGGCATTCATCACAGCGATGCGGTCCGACATGGTCAGCGCTTCGCCCTGGTCATGGGTGATGTAGATGAAGGTAATGCCGACCCGCTTCTGGATCGCGCGCAGCTCCGAGCGCATATGCTGGCGCAGCTTGAGGTCGAGCGCGGAAAGCGGCTCGTCGAGGAGCAACACGGACGGTTCGACGGCAAGGGCCCGGGCAATCGCCACGCGCTGCTTCTGGCCGCCGGACAGCTCGGACACCTTCTTGTGGCCATGCTCGGCGAGCGCCACCTGGATCAGGAGGTTCTTCACCTTCTCGTCGCGCTCGTGCCGGGGCACGCCGCGCACCCGCAGGCCGTAGCCGATATTCTCCGCCACCGTCATCATCGGGAACAGGGCGAGGTTCTGGAAGATCAGCGCGGTGGGGCGCTTGTTGGGGCCGATGCCCTTCATGTCGGCGCCGCCGATCCGCACCTGCCCGCGCGTCGGCTCGATGAAGCCGGAAATGGTGCGCAGCAGCGTGGTCTTGCCGCAGCCGGACGGCCCGAGAAAGGAGAAGAACTCGCCCGGCTCGATGGTGAGATTGGCCTCCTTCACGGCGACGAAATCGCCAAAGGTGACATTGACGCCCTCAAGCTCGACGGCAGCGGCCATGCGGATTTCCGTTCAGTTGGGTTGCCGTCACCCGGACGCCGCGGCAGCGGCGATCCGGGGGGGGTGGGACGGGCGGGGAGCGTGCAGCGGGCAGCCCACGCGTTGACCAAAAACGCCGTCATGCCCGGGCTTGGCCCGGGCATGACGGTATTAAGCCGGCAAACGCCTCACGCCGCCTTGAACTTCTCAGCGTACTGGGTGCGCAGCTCGGCGTACCACGACGGCTCCGGCGGGCGGCTCCACAGATTGTCCAGCGCGTTGCCGGGATAGGCTTCGGCGAAGTTCTTCTTGGCGACCTCGGAGAGGAACTTGTCGGCGCCCTTCACCACGGGGTTGTAGCCCGAACCATTGGCGACCATGGCCGAGATCTCGGGCGTGTGGATGAAGTTGATGAACTCATAGGCCTGCGCCGTGTTCTTCGCCGCCTTGGTCATCGACCAGCCGTCGATCCAGGTAATGGCGCCTTCCTGCGGCGCCATATAGGCGACCGGCTTGCCGTCCTTCTTCAGCGACAGCGGCGGGCCGTCCCAGGTCTGGCCGATGACGCAGCCATTCTCCATGAAGCCGGACTTGGTGTTGTCGGCCGAATCCCAGAACTGCTTCACCTGCGCCTTGTTGGCGACGGCGAATTCGAGGATCGGGTCGTAGATCTTCTTCATCGTCGCCTCGTCCTTGAAGGCGTCGAGCATGCGGTTGGAGGGCAGCTTGCCGGTCTTGTCCCACCACAGGCCGATGCCGAGCAGCAGCGAGTGCGGGCGGCCCTGCATCTTGCCCTTGAACTCCGGCGCCCACAGCGTGCCGTAGCTCAGCGTGGGGTATTCCAGCTTGGCGAGGTCGGTGCGCCAGGCGATGGCTTCCGAACCCCAGCAATGGGGCACATGGTACAGCCCGCCATCCCAGGTCCACACGCTGGTGGAACCTTCCAGCATCGCCGGCAGCACCTGGTCGAGCTTCAGCTTGGAGGTGTCGTAGGGGGCGAGCACGTCGAGCTCGCGGAACTGGGGCGCGCGGTCGCGGGTGGGGGCGCACAAATCGAAGCCGTCGCCCTCGGTGGCCTGCAGCTTGTTGATCTGCTCCTCGTTCTGCGAGAACGGGGTGGAGTTGACCTTGATGCCGGTCTTCTTGGTGAATTCCGGGATCACCGGCTCGGGCAGCTCGTCGGCCCAGTTGAGCAGGTTCAGCTCGCCGGAGGAGGAGAAGGCGTCGCGCACGAGATAGGGGCCGGCGGCAGTCATGGCGCCGGCGGCCAGCGCGCCCTTGAACAGCACGCGGCGGGTGAAGCTGCGGGCGGCGAGCAGCGTCTCGATCGACGAATTGGTGGGCTCGGTCTTCTTCGTCACGGCGTTCCCCTCGGAATGGCGATGGATCGCCTGACGAGGAGCACGAAGCATGCCAGCGCCGCGCCCGCCGTTGCTGCGTTGCACAATCGCGACGGATCGCTTGTCGAAACCCGACATGCAACCGCCACTGGCGCGCAATTCAGCACGCCCGCGCGCCCGCCTGCCTGTGAATCGGGCGTTACCGGAGTGTGGCGAGGATCTCGCCGGCCAGCGCGTGCACATCGTCGCGGTGGCCGGTGCGGCCGGAGGGCGCGTCCGTGGTGGAGGTCATGACCAGCGAGACGCCGCGTTCGGGCACCACATAGAGCATCTGCCCGCCATAGCCCCAGCCATAATGGGCGCGCGCCCCGTCGATTTGCCGCGTGAACCAGCCATAGCCATAGGCGTCGCCGGTGAAGCGCGATTGCGTGCGCGCCTGCCAGCATTGCGCGATCCAGTCCGGCGGGATCACCTGCTCCCCCGCCCGGTTGCGCCCGCCGTTGCGGCAGGTTTCCGTGAAGGCGAGCAGCGAGGTGGGGCGCATCGCCATCTGGTTGCCGCCGAAATAGATGCCCTGCTTGTCGCGCTCCCAGCTGGCGATTTCAAACCCCTCGATCGACCCGAGCCAGTCGCGCGCCAGCGCCAGCGTCGAGCGCCCGCTGGCCCGCGTCAGCAGCGCCGAGACGAGGTGCGAGGAGCCGGTGGAATAGAGCATCTGCCCGCCCGGCTCGTCGACAAAGGGCCGCGCCAGCGCGGTGCGCACCCAGTTGGGGCTGGCGATCCACGCGCCATAATAGGCGCCGGAGGTGCGCTCCAGCCCCGCCTGCATGGAGAGCAAATTGCCGAGCGTGATCGCATTAAGGCGCGGGTCGGGGTCCTCGGGCAGGTCGGCCTTCAGCAGCGGCGCGATCTTTTGGCCCGGGCCTTCCAGCACGCCCTTGTCGATGGCGATGCCGGCCAGCACGGCGAGGATGCTTTTCGAGGCCGATTTGATGTTGGTCGGCCGGTCCACCCGCCCGCCGTCATAGCCGCGCGCGGCCAGCGTTTCGCCGTCCTTGGCGACAATCACGGTGCGCAGCGGCTCCAGCCCGCCGGCGCGGTCAAGCACGGCGGTCAGCGCGGGCGGCGCGGAGGATTCGGGCGGGGGCTCAGCCTGCGCGCGCGCGAGGCGCGGGGCGAGCAGAAGCAGCGGAGCGGCAAGCAAGGAACGACGGTGCATGCCGGATAATATAGGGCGGGCGCGGGGGACGGGAGGTCACGAAGGGGGGAGGATCGGTCATCCGTCTGAGCTGAGAACAATTGTCGTAGCGCTCTCGACAAGAGGTATTTCTAGTACGATGTTTACGTCTGTGTGGCGATGGGGAACGCCAGTACAGCTAGCAGTGGGGCAGAGTGATCTGATGTCGAGAGATTCAAAGATCGAAGTTTCAGCGATCAATTTGAGAATACCGGAGAGTAAAAATCGTGATTATTCCGGACTTATAAAAACACTTAGCGATCTAAAGCGGGGTGTAAAGGTATATGGAGATAGCTATGTTGCAATCAATTATTATAATGAACTAAGTAAATGGGGAGTAATATCGAAATATACAGAAATTGATATCGATGGCGAGTGGTTTAATATAGAAGATTTTTCGGTAGCAACTGTTGATCAAGTTGGTAAAATTGTCATTCCGGATAATTTAAAGCCAAATCTTGCCCAATTTTATTTTATGATTGATACCGATTTACATATATTTGTATTTTCATCTTATTCTGAATCAAAGGGACTTAGCGCCCGATCAATGGGTCTATATTTTAAGGAGGCACTTGAGTGGACTGAGATTACAGATCAATTTGGACGAGTGGAATCTGACATTGTTAAGAGCTACGATCAGGTAGACCGACTCCTCTCTCTCCCAAACATTAAGGAAATTACCGTCATTATCAATCGCCCGAACCCAGATGATATAGGAGAATCGCTAGCAACTATTATTGAAAATAGACTTTCCGAACAGAATGCAGACCAATATCAAGAGACATTGAAGGCAAAAGGACCGAACAGCATAGTGCCAAGCGAGAGAACCAAGGATCTTGCGAAGATTGCTGCAGAAAATGGGACTTATAGACAAAAAAGTGTTGTTAATGGAGTCCTGAAAAGCGAAGACACAGACAACAGCCCATTATTTGAAGTAAAAAAGTATAAATCTCACGAATCTGAACAGAGAATATTCTTCTCGCTCGCGAAAAAATTAATTGATAGAGTTCGTGTAGCAAGGGAAAGTTTAAATGCCTAGCGACAGGACAGGATTTTTATCAACAATAAAGATTTTATACAGAAATTACGGGGGCCTACGGGCTTTCGTTAGCTCAGAATACGTTATTATATCAATAATTTTAACAGTTTTATCTTGGAAAATCGCCACGACTGGACAATGGATTGACATAGCTAAGTCTACACTTCCGACATTAACCGGATTTTCGATAGCGGCGTACGCAATATTATTCGCGATATTGGATGAAAAAACGCGGGCCGCACTCAGAGTGCCTGAAAAAGAGCTGAAAGACAGATCTCCACTGCTCGTTTTGGCGAGCACAATATCACACGCTGTTGTCGTACAGGTTATTGGAATAATATTTGCAATAGTGGCGTCTGGAAAATCGATCCCGAATATAACAGGTAATATCTTTCTACCTCAGATAACAAATACAATTTTGTCATTTATAGGTCTATTTATAACATACTATGCAATAATACTGATATTGGCATCAATTCTCGTTATATTTCGAGTCTTGTTTATAATTTCGCGAGTATAATAAGTTATCTTACACTGAATTCTTGCCCTCACCCACCCCCCAGCACCAGATCATCCCGGTGCACCATCGCGGCGCGGCCCTCAAAGCCGGTAATCGTGACGATCTCGTCGGATGAGCGGCCCTTGAGGCGTTCCGCGTGGTCGTGGTCATAGGCCACCAGCCCGCGCCCGACTTCGGCGCCATCCGGCCCGCGCAAGATCACCGCGTCGCCGCGGCTGAAATCGCCTTCCACCCGGGCGACGCCGGCGGGCAGCAGCGAGGAGCCGCGACGCAGGGCGGCCACCGCGCCGGCGTCGAGATGCAGCGTGCCGCGCGGCTCCAGCGCGCCGGCGATCCAGCGCTTGCGGGAAGCCACCGGGTTGGCGGGAGCGAGAAACCAGGTGCAGCGCGCCCCGGTCTCGATCGCCCGCAGCGGGTTCTTCACCTTGCCTGACGCGATCACCAGATGCGCGCCGGCGGTGGTGGCGATCTTGGCCGCCTCCACCTTGGTCTTCATGCCGCCGCGCGACAGCTCGGTGCCGGCGCCCCCCGCCATCGCCTCGATCTCGGCGGTGATGCGCGGCACCACCGGAATGAGGGTGGCGTTGGGGTCCTCGTTCGGCGGGGCGGTGTAGAGGCCGTCAATATCCGAGAGCAGGATCAGCAGATCGGCGCTGGTCATGCCGGCGACGCGGGCGGCCAGCCGGTCATTGTCGCCATAGCGGATTTCCGAGGTCGCCACCGTGTCGTTCTCGTTGATGACGGGGACGACCTTCAACTCCAAAAGCTTGGCGATGGTCGAGCGGGCGTTGAGATAGCGCCGCCGCTCCTCGGTGTCGCCCAGCGTGATCAGGATCTGCCCGGCCGCCACGCCCTCATGGGCCAGCGCCTCCGACCAGGCCCGCGCCAGCGCGATCTGGCCGACAGCGGCGGCGGCCTGGCTCTCCTCCAGCTTCAGCGGGCGCTTGGGGAGCTTCAGCACATTACGCCCCAGCGCGATGGCGCCTGACGAGACCACCAGCACTTCCTTGCCCTCGCGGTGCAGCTGCGCCACATCCTCGGCCAGCGCCGCCAGCCAGGCATGGCGCAGGGCGCCGCGCTGCTGGTCGACCAGCAGCGCCGAGCCGACCTTCACCACCACGCGGCGAAAGGCGGACAGCTTCGGCGCGGCGGGAGCGGCGGCGGCTTCGGCGAGGTGGGCGGTGTCGGTGGCGGAATCGGCGGGAACGGTCATCGCGGCGGGCTTCGATCAGAGGAGAGACGGCGCGCTACATACGCCGTTTCCGCCGGGAAGGCGCGGGAATTGTGCCTTCACCTCTCCCCGTGGGGGAGAGGTCGCCGCGCAGCGGCGGGCAAGGGGCGGGGCGCACATGGCAGGGGCGCACATGGCCGGGGCGCACACGGCCGGGGCGCAGCGCCCCCCTCACCCCCGAGGGGAGAGGGAGTGCCTCACGGGTGCCAGGGCTCGGGAGGCGCGCCGCGCTGCAATTCCTCCGCGCGGCCCTCGTCGATGACGCCGATCAGCGCCCGCAGCGCCTCGCGCACGCCCTCGCCGGTGGCGGCGGACAGCGCCAGCGGCTTCTTCTTCGCCGCGCGCTTGAGGCGATCGAGCTGGGCCTTCAGCGTCTCCTTGTCGAGCGAATCGATCTTGGAGAGGGCGACGATCTCCACCTTGTCGGCGAGGTCGTGGCCATAGGCCTCCAATTCGCCGCGCACGGTCTTGTAGGCCTTGCCGGCATGTTCGCAGGTGCCGTCGACCAGGTGCAGCAGCACGCGGCAGCGCTCGATATGGGCGAGGAACCGGTCGCCGAGGCCGATGCCCTCATGCGCACCCTCGATCAGGCCAGGAATGTCGGCGAGGACGAATTCGCGCCCGTCCACCTTCACCACGCCGAGGCCGGGGTGGAGTGTGGTGAAGGGGTAGTCGGCCACTTTCGGCTTGGCGGCTGTGGTGGCGGCGAGGAAGGTGGACTTGCCGGCATTGGGCAGGCCGACGAGGCCGGCATCGGCGATGAGCTTGAGCCGGAGCACGATCCAGCGCTCCTCGCCCTCCTGGCCGGGGTTCACGCGGCGCGGGGCCTGGTTGGTCGAGGTCTGGAAATGGGCGTTGCCGAAGCCGCCATTGCCGCCCTTGATGAAGCGGATGCGCTGTCCGACCTCGGTCAGATCGGCCAGAATGGTCTCACCGTCCTCATCGAGAACCTCAGTACCCGCCGGCACTTTTAGCACAACATCGTCGCCTTTCGCCCCGGCACGGTTGGAACCCATGCCGTAGCCGCCTTTTTTGGCTTTAAAGTGCTGTTGGAAGCGGTAGTCGATGAGCGTGTTTAACCCGTCTACACACTCGATCCAGACATCCCCCCCCCGCCCCCCGTCGCCGCCATCCGGCCCGCCGAACTCAATGAACTTTTCGCGCCGGAACGAGAGGCAGCCCGCGCCGCCGTCGCCGGCGCGGACATAGATCTTGGCCTGGTCGAGAAACTTCATGGTAGCGGCTCAATGTTGCGGGGGCCCCGCAGCGGCGGGAACCCTTAGAGAATAGCAAAAATGCCGGCTCAATGGCGAACGGCGTCGAGCTCGTGCAAACGTGCGGGCTGGGTGGCGCCCCAGGCGCGCAGCGACGTCCAAAGCCGCCGCTCGAGCCGGAAGCGGTCCACCGGCACCGAGGCCCCCATTGCCCGGACCTTGGCGAGTCCCACGCCGGTCCACTGGAAGCCGCACTTTTCCAACACACCGCGCGAGGCGGGGTTGACGACGCGGGCGGAGGCGGCGAGCGCGTTGAGCTTGCGGTCGCCGAAGGCGTGGTCGATCAACGCCCGCACAGCCTCGGTGGCAATGCCGTGGTCCCAATAGGGCTCACCGAGCCAGTAGCCGATCTCCGGCACGTCCTCATCGCGGCGATTGAAACCACACATGCCGACCGGAATGGCCGGCCCGAAACCGGCCGAACCGGGAAGGCGCAGGCTCGCCTCGTTCTTGAGGAAGATGGCGAAGGTTGCCGCCTCCGGCCCGCCCGGCAGATTGGCAACGAAGGAGGCCGCATCCGCCATGCCATAGGGATGGGGAATGTTCGCCGTCATCTCCGCCACCTTGCGGTTGTCGGCGAGCTCCGCGATCCAGGTCATGTCCTCGATCCGGGGCACGCGCAGAAGGAGGCGGCTGGTTTCGAGGACGGCGGTACTGCTCTCGACGAGTGGTGACCCGAGGGTCGCTTCGACTATGGTCATCTGAGGGCTCCTGGGACCGGAACGACGAAGGGGAGGCGGTTCACTCGCCTCCCCTGTCGGGTACCCCGGGTGTCCTCTCAGGGACGTTCGGGAAATCCTTCCGGTCGGGCGAGACCGGCGGGATTTCCAAGAACCCTCACCGGCTTTATTCGGCGGCCTCGGCGGCCGGAATGACGGATACGTAGGTGCGCGAATTGGCTTTAGCTCGGAATTCGACGCGGCCTTCGATAAGCGCAAAGAGGGTATGGTCTTTGCCCATGCCGACATTGATGCCGGGATGCCAGGTCGTGCCGCGCTGGCGCACGATGATGTTGCCGGCGGCGACCTTCTCGCTGCCGAACTTCTTAACGCCAAGGCGACGACCGGCCGAGTCACGACCGTTGCGGGAGGAACCGCCTGCCTTCTTATGAGCCATGTTGCTCTCCTATTTCCTAGCTGGCGGTCTCAGGCGCCGAGAATCGAGGTCACGCGGACGACGGTGAAGTCCTGCCGGTGGCCGATCTTGCGACGCGAATTCTGACGGCGACGCTTCTTGAACGCAATAACCTTCGCGCCACGGGTGTGCTTGACCACCTCGAGCGTGACGGAAGCGCCGTCGACCAGCGGAGCGCCGACCTTCGGGCTGTCGCCGCCGAGCATGAGAACCGGCAGGGTCAGGGAAGAACCTGCCTCGGCCTCGATCTTGCCGACGGTAACGAGCGCATCGGGGGCAACGCGGTACTGCTTGCCACCCGTCTTGATGACCGCGAACATGTTTTGTCCTTTCGTTCGATGCCGGTCTCCGGCGTTGCCGCCTGGACCGGCTTCT
The DNA here is from genome assembly GCF_030813595.1 of Ancylobacter vacuolatus. Taxonomy (GTDB): domain Bacteria; phylum Pseudomonadota; class Alphaproteobacteria; order Rhizobiales; family Xanthobacteraceae; genus Ancylobacter; species Ancylobacter vacuolatus. The sequence continues at coordinate 201,295 of NZ_JAUSUH010000002.1, forward strand.
TTCGGTCGGTTGAGATAAGCGCATGGGACACAGGATCCCACGACGCAGGCCGGCTCCTTACAAAGCGAGCCTCGTCCTGTCAAGGAAAAGCTGGCGCGCCAAGGTTTCCGGGAGGGGCGAGCGTGGTGCCGACGACACATGGCGCGCCCGTTCCCGACACGCCGATGGCACCCCCGGCGCGGGCCGGCTATCGTGCCCGCCGCATGCCTGCCCGAGGACCTTTCCATGACCGACAACCCCACGAGCACGCCCACCGCGCAGGCCCTGGCCGGAATCCGGGTGCTCGATCTCTCCCGCGTACTGGCCGGCCCCTGGGCCACGCAGACGCTGGGCGATCTCGGCGCCGACATCGTCAAGGTCGAAAAGCCGGGCGACGGCGACGACACGCGCGGCTGGGGCCCACCCTGGCTCTCCGATGGCGAGGGACGCCCGACGCGCGAGAGCGCCTATTTCCTCGCCGCCAATCGCAACAAACGCTCGGTGACGATCGACATGGCGACGGCGCAGGGGCAGGCGCTAATCCGCCGCCTCGCACAGCAGAGCGACGTCGTGGTGGAGAACTTCAAGGTTGGCGGTCTCAAGCGCTATGGGCTCGATCATGAAAGCCTCGCCGCGCTGAACCCACGCCTCGTCACGTGCTCCATCACCGGCTTCGGCCAGGACGGGCCGGAAGCCGGCCGCGCCGGCTATGATTTCATGATCCAGGGCATGTCCGGCCTCATGTCGGTGACGGGCAGCCCGGAAGGGGAACCGCAGAAAGTCGGCGTCGCCCTTGTCGACATCCTCACCGGTCTGAACGCCACCATCGGCATATTGGCGGCACTGGAGCAGCGCCACCGCACCGGGCGCGGCCAGCATATCGACATCGCGCTGTTCGATGTCGCAGTGGCAAGCCTCGCCAACCAAGCGCTGAACTTCCTCGTCGGCGGCAGCGCGCCGCGCCGGCTGGGCAATGCGCACCCGAACATCGTGCCCTACCAGGCCTTCGAAACATCGGACGGCCATCTCATCCTCGCGGTGGGCAATGACGCGCAATTTGCCCGCTTCTGCCGCCTTGCCGAGATGCCGGAACTGGCGGACGACGCGCGCTATGCCATCAATCGCGAGCGGGTTGCCCATCGCGAGACACTCGTTCCGCTCATCGCAGCAGCGCTGAAACGCCAGGCGACCGGCGAATGGCTCGCCATGCTCGACGCCGCCGGCATTCCGGCAGGACCGATCAACACCATCGCCCAGACCTTCGCCGAGCCGCAGACGCTCGCACGGGGGCTAGCGATCCACTTGCCGCATCCGCTCGGCGGCATCGCACCCGGCGTGCGCAGCCCGCTGCGGCTGAAGGATTCGCCCTTTGACGCCCCCACCGCCCCGCCCTTGCTCGGCCAGCACACAGACGAGGTGCTTGAGACCCTGCTCGGCGTGAATGCCGCCGAGCGACAAGCGCTGCGCGAGGCCGGCATCATCTGAAGCCGGCTGCGTCCGAGCTCGCGCGCTGAGCGATATGCCCGCGAAATTGGCACTGTCATTTTTTAGGCAAGCAGCACTTTCTGTGCGCGCGCTGCCGGGCCACGCTGCACCTCGCAATGGGCGCAACGATCCTGACTGGAGTACATGCGATGACAGAGGCGAAGACCGACTTCTCGAAAGGCGCCGCCCACATCAACGACCAGTTTGTCCCGATCTCGGAGGCCAAGGTCCCTGTCGGCGACTGGGGCTTCACCGGCGAGGTGTTGCGCGTCATCGCGCTGCAAGGTCTGCTCGGGCCGCTGGGGCTGATCAATGCTGTGCTGATGGCGCTCGGCACCGCGCCGCTGCGCTTCATCATGCACACCAATCTCGCCAGCGCCATCGGGCTCGTCTATCTCTGCCTGCCGATCGTGGTGACAGTGATCTACCTGATCGTCACCTTCATCATGGCGTTCAATAATCTGGAGATTTCATTCTACCTGCTGGGCGCGACGCCCACCCTACCCTCGGTCGCCTGGGGCGCGCTGCGCTATGGGGTGAAGCCCGAACTCTACGCCCTGGCGACCGCCGTCAACCTTGTTGTCATCCTGGGCCTCGGCGTCATGTTCGTGCTCATGCTCACCGGCAAGGCATCCTTCGGCCACCGGCCGGAGCGCGAGCGGGCAGTGTAGCCGCCCCCGCCGGACGGTGGGGCTCTGGCACGGCGATTGCTTCGAGCGTCGTGGGGGCATGGATCGCGGAGGACACCACGTGTTGCTCGATGCGCTGGGCCTGAACCTCGAACGCCGACCGGATTCCCCACTCTGCCGGCAGATCTATGAAGGGCTCGCGGCTGAAATCCGTCGGCGGGGCGATCAAGCATGGCCAGCGGCTGCCCTCGACGCGCGACCTCGCCCAGTCGCTCGGCGCCTCGCGCAACACCATCATGCTGGCTTGGAGCAACTGGCCGCCGAGGGCTATCTGGAAGGCCTCTCCTGCTCGGGCACCTATGTCTCGCGCGAACCGCCGGCGGAGGTGATCGCACCGGCGGCGCCGCGCATCAACCCGGCGATCTGGGCGGCCGGCAGCCTTGACCGCAGTGCGGAGCTGGGCGTGGCGATCGAGGAACCGGAGGACCTGCCCGCTGCGTTCGGCGGCGCCCTCGCCCATGCGCCGCAGACGCCGCGTCACATGCGCCGGCCGGCGCCATTCCGCTCCAATTTCCCGGCGCTCGACGCCTTTCCGGTAGCGCTCTGGGCCAAGCTCGCCGCCGATCTCTACCGTCAGCTCGACGCCGATACTGCCAACCACCTCATGGGCGAGGGCGACCCGCAGGGCTACGCGCCATTGCGCGCGGCCATCGCCGTCATGTCGCCTCGGGGCGTGGCATCGACTGCTCGGCCGACAACATCGTCATCTTTGACGGCGCCCAGCAGGCGATCGACCTCGCCTGCGGGCTGCTGCTGATGCCGGAGGACGAGGTGATCTGCGAGGACCCCGGCTATGACGGCATCTACGCGTCCACCATCGCCACCGGCGCCACCCCGGTGCCGGTGGCGATGGGATGCGGACGGGCTTGATGTCGACCGCGAGCTCGCCAGCGCCCCCATGCACGCATGGTCTATGTCTCGCCCTCCAAGCAATTCCCGCTCGGCATGTCGCTCTCGCTGGAGCGGCGGCAGGCGCTGGTCGACTGGGTGGAGAGAACCGGCGGCTGGATCATCGAGGACGATTACGACAGCGAGTTCCGCTATGCTGGTCGGCCGCTACCATCGCTCTATGCGCTCGATCGCGGGCGGCACGTGCTCTATCTCGGGACCTTCAGCAAGACCCTGTTTCCCGCCCTGCGGCTCGGCTTCGCCATCGTGCCAGGGCCACTGGTGGAGGCCTTCGTCTCGGCGCGCACCGTGGTCGAGCGCTATTCGCCGATCCTCGAACAGGTACTGGTCGCCGGCTTCATGCAGGAGGGGCATTTCGCCAGTCATGTCCGCAAGATGCGTAAGCTCTACGCCCAGCGCCAGGCGCATCTGCTGGCGCGCGTCGGCGGCCGGCTCGGCGCCTTCATGACCGCGCAGCCGACCGACCCAGGCATGGAGATCGTCGCTCGCCTCGCTCCCGGCCTCAGCGCCCGCACCTTGGCCAAGGCGGCGGCGCGGGCGGGGCTGGAGATCATGCCGCTCTCGGCATTGGCGCGGCACCCGGACACGGATGTGGACGACTACAGAACCCCCGGCTTCAGCCCGTTCGCGCCCCGGCAGATCGATGAGGGGGTTGAGCGCTTGCGCAAGGTGCTGCTGGAGCTCAACGGCGCCAACGCACCGACCAGCGGCCATGAAGGAGACGGCCGGAACAGTCCGACCGTCTCCGGAGAGCTTACTTAGCCTTCGCCTTGGCGAGGAAGGAGCCGTCGAAGGTCTTGGAGAGGTCGATCTTCGCCGGGTCGATCTTCGGGTCGGTGGTGGTGATGAGGTTCAGCGCGCTCTTCATGCTGGCCTCGTCAATGTTGCCATCGGTCGAATAGGATTCACGCGAGGCGTTGAATGCCTTGATGTACAGGCCCTTGTCGCCGAGCCAGTACTCCTGGGGAACCGTCGCCGCCACCTCTTCGGGCGTCGCCTTCTCCAGCCATTTCAGCGTCCGGTAGAAGGCGTTGGTGAGCGCCTGCACCGTGTTCGGGTTGGCCTTGATGAAGCTCTCCTTGAAATAGAGCACGGCGGCCGGGTTTTGGCCGCCGAACACCGCCTCGGTGCCGGCCGTGGTGCGGGTGTCGACAAGCACCGTCAGCTCGCCCATGTCCTGCAGCTTGGAGATGACCGGGTCGAGATGCGAGATGGCGTCGATCTCGCCCTTCTGCATCGCCGCCACCGCCGAGGCGCCGCTGCCCACGCCGATGAAGGAGGCGTCGTCGGCGGACATGCCGTTCTTCATCATCAGGTACTGCACGAGGATATAGGTGGAGGAGCCCGGCGCTGTGACGCCGATCTTGGCGCCCTTGAGGTCGGCCACGGACTTGATCGTGTCCGCGTTGCGCTTGCTCACGCCCACCACGATGCCGGGATAGCGGCCGAGATCGATAACGGCGCGGATGTCCTGCTTCTTGTCCTGCATGCGGATCGTGTGCTCATAGGCACCGGTGACCGCATCAACCGAGCCGCCGATCAGCGCCTGCAACGACTTGGAGCCGCCGCCGAAATCGTTGATCTCGACGGTCAGGCCCTCATCCTTGAAGTAGCCGAGCCGCTCCGCCAGCGTCAGCGGTAGATAGTAGAGCAGCGGCTTGCCGCCGACCCCCAGCGTCAGGTTCGGCTTCTCGATCTCGCCGGCCTGCACCGCGCCGAAGGCGGGAATGAGCAAGCACGCCGCCAGCAGCAGGGTACGCATCTTCATGGCATGTCCTCCCGTTTGTTGTGTTTGTCAGTTCTGTTCGCTCGCCGCCTGCGGGCGCCACACCAGCAGGCGCTTCTCCACCCGCGTCACGAACCAGTCGATGACGAGCACGAAGGCAGCGAGGATGAACATGCCGGCGAACACGCCGGTCACGTCGAACACGCCCTCGGCCTGGTGGATGAGATAGCCCAGTCCGGCGGACGAGCCGAGATATTCGCCCACCACCGCGCCAACCAGCGCGAAACCCACCGCCGTGTGCAGCGAGGAAAACATCCACGACATGGCGGAGGGCCAGTACACGTTGCGGAACAGCTGGCGCTCGTTCATGCCCATCATCCGGGCATTGGCGAGCACCACGGGGCTCACTTCCTTCACGCCCTGATAGACGTTGAAGAACACGATGAAGAATACCAGCGTCACCCCCAGCGCCACTTTCGACCAGATGCCAAGGCCAAGCCACAGCATGAAGATCGGCGCCAGCACCACGCGCGGCAGGGCGTTGACCATCTTCACATAGGGGTCGAATACCGCCGCGACCACAGGCTTGCGCGCGAACCAGAAGCCGATGACGACGCCGCCGATGGCGCCGATGAGAAAGGCCAGCACGGTCTCGGTCAGCGTGATCCAGAGATGCTTCCAGATCGTGCCGGAGACGAACAGCTCGACCACCCGGGAGAGCACGTCCCCGGGCTTGGAGAAGAAGAATTCGGGCAGCAGATAGTCGCCGCCGATCGGCACCGTCGCCCCGACCTGCCAGACGGCGAGCGCCGCCACAGCGACGAGGATCTGCAAAAAGAGCAGCTTGGCGGGATGCAGCTTCATGAGGAGACCTCCACGCCGTCCATGTCGTCGCCATAGGTTTTGGCGACTTCGGTCTTGAGCTGGTTCCAGATCGTCCGGTGCAGTTCGTGGAAGCGTGGGTCGAGCCGGATTTCGGCCGCGTCGCGCGGGCGGGCGAGGTCGATCGGGTAGTCGCCGATGATGCGCGCCTCCGGGCCGGCGGACATGATGACCACGCGATCGGACAGCGCGATCGCCTCTTCGAGGTCATGAGTGACGAACATCACCGCCTTGCGGTCCTGCGCCCAGAGCCGCAGCAGCAGCGTGCCCATGATCTGCCGCGTCTGCGCGTCGAGCGGCCCGAACGGCTCGTCCATAAGCAGGATTTTCGGCTGGCGGATCAGCATCTGGGCCAGCGCCACGCGCTTTCTCTGGCCGCCGGAAAGCTCATGCGGGTAGCGCTCGGTGAAGCGGGCGAGTCCCACCCGCTTCAGCCAGTCCTGCGCCTGCGCGTGAGCCTGCGCGCGCGCCATGCCGCCGATCTCCAGCGCAATCGCCACATTGTCGAGCGCCGTTTTCCACGGCATCAGCGCGTCCTGCTGAAAGAGGTAGCCCGCGCGTGCATTGAGGCCGATCAGCTTCTCGCCGAAGATAGACACCGTGCCGCCCGCCGGCGCCAGCAGGCCCGCCGTGGCGTTCAGCAGCGTGGACTTGCCGCAGCCGGTCGGGCCGACAATGGCGACGAACTCGCCCTCGCGCATATGCAGCGAGGTCGGCGCCACCGCGTTGAACACCGGCCGACCCTTGACGGCGAAGCTGATGGCGATGTCGTCCAGCGCCACCGCCAGCGAGGCCCCCGCGTGCGGTGCCTCGGCGGTCGTCGCCCTCGCAGCGGCGTTCATGGTCTCTCCTGCCATCCTGTGGTCCTACTGTGCGGCGCGCAGATGCGCCGGCACGGGGTGAAGGTCGCCGCTGCGCCCGGCCTTGGCGACTTGTCCGGGAATGTCGTGGCCGAGCAGCGCCGGCAGGCTGCGCGCCAGCGCGAGCAGGGCGGAAAGGTCGACCCCGGTTTCGACGCCCATCGCCTCCAGCATGTGGACGAGGTCCTCGGTAGAGATATTGCCGGTCGCGCCGGGTGCGAAGGGACAGCCGCCAATGCCGCCGAGCGAGGCGTCGAAGCGGTCGGCCCCGGCCTCCAGCGCGGCGAGCACATTGGCGAGGCCCATGCCGCGCGTATTGTGGAAATGCAGCGTCAGGGGTACGCCGCCGCCGAAACGAGCGCGAAATGCGCTGACCAGCGCGAAGACCTGGCGCGGATTTGCCATCCCCGTTGTATCGGCGAGCGTCACCGACTGCAGCCCGGCCGCCAGATAGGCTTCCGCGAGATCAAGCACCCGCTCCACCGGCTGCACGCCCTCGAACGGACAGCCGAAGGCCGTGGCGATGGAGCCATTGAGCGTCGCCGCCGTGCCGGCCGCCGCCACAATGGCGCGGAAACCTTCCAGCGACTGCGCGGGTGTCATCCGCATATTGGCGAGGTTATGCGTCTCGCTCACCGAAAGGACGAGGTTCAGCTCATCCATCCCGGCCTCCAGCGCCGCCTCGGCGCCGCGCAGATTCGGCACCAGCGCTACATAGGTCACCTCAGGCCGGCGCTGGATGGCGCGCGCCACCTCCCCCGCATCGGCGAGGTTCGGCACGGCCCGCGGCGAGACGAAAGAAGTGACCTCGATCTTGGCCACGCCGGTTTGCGACAGCGCATCGATGAGCGCCACCTTATCCTCGGCCGGCAGGAAGCGCGGCTCGATCTGCAGCCCGTCGCGTGTCACCACCTCCTGGATGAACACATGCGAGGGCAGGTCTGCGCCACGGATGGCTGGGACGATCACGGCATCCCTCCCGCGCCGGGTTCGCTCACCACCGTACCTTTGGCGACAGCCCCGTTGGCCACCAGCGCCTCGATCTCCGCCTCGTCATAGCCAAGCGTGGCAAGCACCGTGGCCGTGTGCTCGCCGAGCGCCGGCCCGAGCCAGTTCACCGCGCCGGGCGTCTCGGAAAGCTTCGGCACGATGCCGGGCATCTTCACGCTCAGCCCGTCCGGCAAAGTGGAGGGCAGGATCATGTCGCGGGCGAGATATTGCGGGTCGTCCACAATGTCGGCCACCGAATAGATGCGGCCATTCGGCACCTCGGCACGGTCCAGCGCTGCCGTCACCTCGTCGAGCGAGTGCCGGCTGGTCCAGGCGGTAATCGCCGCGTCGATCTCCTCGACATGGCGGACCCGCCCGTCATTGGAGGCCAGGCGCGGGTCGCCGCCGAGATCCTCGCGTCCGATCGTGCCCATGAGCCGGCGGAAGATGCCGTCGCCATTGCCGGCGACGATGACATAGGTCCCCTCGGCGGTAGGATAGGAGTTCGAGGGCGCGATGCCCGGTAGCGCTCCCCCCGAACGGGTACGCACGAAGTCGAAGGCGTCGAACTCCGGGACCAGGCTTTCCATCATGTTGAAGACGCTCTCGAACAGCGAGACGTCGACCACCTGGCCGGTGCCGCGCCCGGACTTGATGTGAATGAGCGCCATCAGCGCCCCCATCACCGCGTGCAGGGCGGCGAGCGAATCGCCGATGCTGATGCCGGTGCGCGCCGGCGGCCGGTCCGGCTCGCCCGTGGTGAAGCGCATGCCGCCCATTGCCTCGCCCACGGCGCCGAAGCCGGGCCGCTCGCGATAGGGCCCGTCCTGGCCGAATCCGGAAATGCGGACCATGACGAGGGTGGGATTGATCGCCTTCAGCGCGTCCCAGCCCAGTCCCCAGCGCTCCAGTGTGCCCGGACGGAAATTCTCGATCAGCACATCGGCGTCGCGCACAAGGCGGCGCACCACCTCCTGCCCCTCTTGCAGGCGCATGTTGATGGCGACGGACTTCTTGTTGCGCGACTGCAGGTACCACCAGAGCGAGGTGCCCTCGTGCAGCTTGCGCCATTTGCGCAAGGGATCGCCTTCGCCCGGCGCCTCGACCTTGATGACCTCGGCGCCGAACTCCGCCATCAGCCGCGCGGCGAAAGGCGCGGCGATGAGGTTGCCGAGCTCGATCACACGGATGCCGCTCAGCGGCCCCTCAGCGGGACCCTGCCGGGAAGCTTCCATCGCAGGCGCTCCTCACACGTCGTTTTCTCGTTCTATCGGCCGAAAGAGACCGAGGGTCCACCCCTCTTTAGGCAAAGATCGGCAGTGAGACCAGTGTGGGAGGCTGCCGGAAGGCCCCGCGCGCCGTGGCGCGCAGGGCTGCGAAGCAGCTCAGAACGAGACGGTCAGCCGGGCATTGAAGGAGCGGCCCGGCCCGGCCACGCCATAGCCCCAGGCCGGCGAGGTGCCCATCATCGAGGAGACCTGGTAGTTCACCAGATTGGCGCCGCCGAGCGGCAGGTCGTACTCGGTGTCGAACAGGTTCTCGATGCCGAGGTCCAGCTTGAACGGGCCCCGCTGGTAGCTGGTGCGCAGGTTGAACAGCGCATAGGCATCTGTCTCCAGCTCGTTATGCACCTCGCTGACCTCGGTCTTGGCCCCGACCAGTTGCACCTCGGCGGTGGTCGTCCAGTTGCCGAGGATGTGGTCGAGTGCCAGCGTCGCGTTAACAGGCATGATGTGGTACAGATTTACCCCGTCAACCCGCTGCCCGCGCACGAAGTTCAGGTTGCCACGGAACACGCCTTTGCCATAGGTCGGGTTCTCCCAGAGGTCGAGCCGCCCGTCGATGTTCACGCCATAGAGATAGGCGTTGTAATTGGCGAATTGCAGATACACGAAACCTTCGGTGGCGGTGAGGTTGTCCGGCAGGTTGGCCAGGCACCCCGGCAGGGCGCAGCGGCGCACGTCGATGTAATCCTCCACATAGCTGGCATAGGGCGACACCCGCACCTCCCACGCCTTGCGCACCGGGTCGCGCCAGGTGGCAGTGAGGCTCGCCGTATGGGCTTTCTCCGGCTCAAGGTCGATGTTGCCGACATAGCCGTTGCCGTCGCCGAACCAGCCAATCATGTTCATCGCCATGGCGTTGGTCGACCAGGAATAGCGCTCGTAGAGATTGGGCGAGCGGGTCTTGCGGGCGAGCCCGATATCGAGCTGTCGCGCCTCGTCCGGCTGGTAGCGCAGGATCGCCGAGCCATCGATGTTGATATCGGTGCGGGCATGGTCCAGCGCGTTGAAGGCGGCGGCATTGGCGCCGTACATCATCTCGTTGTAGCCCTGCACGTCGCCGGTGTTCATCCACACCACGTCGCTGCGCGCGCCGAGAATGGCGGTCCACTGCTGCGAGAGCGCGCGCTCCCACTCGGCAAACACGCCGACGCGCAGACGCTGGCCGTCATTGATGTTCCAGAACGTGTCCGGTCCCATCATCATCGAGCCCTCGACCGGCGGCCACCAGTCGTCGAGCTGGTTGTAGTAGAGCTCGTTGCCGATCCGCACGATGTCCCGGTCCGTCGGCTCAAGCGTGCCGGCGACGCGGTAGCCCATGTCACTGGCCTGTGTGTCCATCGGCATGTCGCCGGTCTTGTCAAACGCGATGAAGCCCATGGTGTGGCGCACATTGTTGTAGAAGGCGTTCGCTTCCAGCTGGCCCCACTCGAAGTTCTTCTCAAGAGCACCGTTGACGAAGAGGCTCTTATTATCAACCATATCCATGTATTGATTGACATAGCCTTGGTAAGGAATGAACTGCCCGCCGAGCTGGAAGGTCACGAGGCCGTCGTCCAGCTTGCGCGATAGGCTCAGGGCGTGGTTCTGCGTCTCGTACATCGTCGATTTGATGGTCGTGCCATTGCCAGACTTGTAGTCGTCGGCCTGCACCCATCCGCCGGTATAGTTGACGCTGCCGACGTCATTGGCCGCGTTCAGGTTCACGTCGACGCCGACGACATTGCCATTGCTGCGATAGTACCCGGACACGCTGCCGGAGAAGACCACTTCCGGCGTTTCGGCGAAGGTCGGGGGCGCGACGGTCACGTCAATGCGCGCCCCGGTATAGTCGCCGCCAAGGCTGACCGGCGCGGTGCCGGAATAGACCTTCAACTGCCCGATCATCGCCGGGTTCACATAGGAGAGCGGCGGATTCATCATGTTCGGGCAGGCCGGGCCGAATAGCATGCCGTCGATGGACACCTGCACTTGGTCGGCGCTCATGCCGTTGACCGCCGGTAGGCTCGACACCCCGCCCGCGCCCCAGAAGGCGCCGCCGGGCACAGCATCGATGAGCGAGCCGGAATCACTGGTCCACAGCGTGGCGTTATTGGCCTCGATGGCGGAAATGGTGCCGGTATCGGCGGGAACGAACCCCTCATAGCTGATATCCAGCGGGCCGGTCGCAGCAACGCCGTCCGCCGGACGGACCACGGTAACAGTGGGCAGCTGCTCGCCGGCCATCATGTCGGGGACGGCATCCTGCGCGTGAGCGGGCGCGATCAGCGCGGGAATGCACAGCAGGGCAGCGACCGGGCCAGCCAACGCCGTCGACCGACGCAGCAGGGAGCGGCAGGGTGGACGCCATGACGGCGTGCGCGAAGACAGAATCGGGGACTGCATGGCGTTTCCATCGGTCTGCGGAACACACCTGCCGATAGGCGCGCCGAACGGCGGGACCCTGGGCGGTTCCGGTTTTCAGAAGAAGGCGCTGCGCGAGGCGGCGCCGTTGTCAGACGAGGGAAAGCGCGAGCGGCGGCCCGCGCGGATGATGCGCGCCGCGAGCGGGCAAGATGGGGCGTCGCCAGGGCGCTGACATCGGCCATTCGATGGGCGAGACAAAACGCTGGGCAGCCTGCTCAATGCCAAACACCGGTTGCAGGGCAAGATCGACGCGCAATGTGCAGAGCGGGCAATGGGCAACGGCGCGACGCTCCCCACCCTCATCCGAAGGTGCGGTCGACGAGGACCCATTGAGGCAGATGAAGGCACCGTGGGACCCTAGTGGATCAGCGGCGGCACGGGCGGCAAAGACACTGGCCAGCAGCAGCTGCAGGACGAGCGCATACGCCACCGTCAGCGCGACGGCGCGCACTCCCAGCCAGCTGCTTCCTGAACGCCCAGACATCCCCGATTCCCCGAGGCGATCATGGCATCGGCAGCGGCTTTCGCACAGGGTTGACAGGCCCTTGAGCGGCCACTTGGACAATTTGTCCACGTGGGCGAGCAGCCTCAATACAGGCGATGTTCAGCAGGGAAACGGGAGGCGCAAGGCGCCTCCCGGCCCGCAGATGTCACGCCGCGTCGTAGAGCCGTCGCTCGAACAGCGGCGTGCCGCGCAGCCCGCTCAATGCCTTGGCGGCGGCCAGTACGGCTAGGTCGACGAGCGGTTCGATGAGGATGACGAGCATGTAGGCGGCGCCGAAGGAGACGATCGAAGAGGCGTTTTCCACCGTGAAACCGTGGCCGTAGAAGGCCCAGAACGCCACCCAGACAACGATTCCGGCCTGGTAGGTGGTCGAAAGCGCCAGCGCCTGCCGGTACTTGATCTCCACATAAGGCGTGTTCGGTGCGATCAGTCGGGTGGACAGTGAGGCCAGTGCGAACAGCGGCACCAGCAGGGTGGTGACGTTCATGCCATATTGCGGCAGGTCGAACGGCGCGAAGAAGATGCCCTGTATGGCGAGGCCGGCGGCAAGGCCGATGGCCGCCGGGGCCACGCCGAAAATGAGGAACAGCGTCGAGCCGAGGATGAGATGCACCTCCGACACGCCGACCGGATGGTGCGGCAGCACCTCGAAGAAGCAGAAGACGAGCGCGGTGGTGGCGAGGCTGCGGAGGATGAGCGAGACGACGCCGCGCTCGGCCACGGCGTCGGCCGCAAGCTTGAGCGTGTAGGCGCCGGCGCCGGCCGCCGTCACATAGCTGAGCCAGATCTTTCCTTCGGCCACAAGGCCGGGTTCGATATGCATGATGTTCTCCTGCGCCGTCTCACCCGACGGCACCTGTTGGATTTTTCATCCATGGCCGGTCTCCTGACTTGCGGGTCACGGCATGCCTTCCGCCTTCCCGGTCCTTGCCCGAAGGGGCTTGGTCCAGTGGCACGATGGAAGGCCGCTCGCCGCTTACAGTCGCGGGGGCGGTCGGGGCTTCGGGCGATGGACCTCGCGGGTCCCTGCGCCTTACCCCGTTCCCGTTTCATCCGGAAAGGTCTCCCCATCCGGACACCATGGTGAATCGATGGGTGCATCGACACCGCGCATAAAACAGCGCGCTGTCACGTCGCGCAAGCGGCGCTGTTCGTCGTCGCCCCGCGTCGCGCTGGCCGGCCGGCCCGTGCCGTGCGCCCCTTGGCGGCGTAGAGGGCCTCCACCTTGCATTCGCCCACGGCAATGCGGCGCAACGTGGCGAGGTCCTGCAGGATCAATCGCCCTTCCTTGCCGAACGCGATCAAGCCATCCTCGCGCAGGCGGCTCATGCAGCGGCTGACCGTCTCCAGCGTCAGGCCCAGCCAATCGGCAAGGTCGCCGCGGCTGAGATGAAGCGGGAAGCTCAGGCTTTCCGCCTCCTCGTCCCACGCCTCGGCGAACTGCGCGGCGAGGTCGAGCAGCACTGCCGCCACCCGCTCGCCGGCGCTCTGCCGTCCCAGTCGGGTGACGTGGCCGAGCGCCCGGATGAGCAGCACATCCTGACTTTGCGCCGCCAGGCTGGCGCGCGCGCCGGAGGCCTCGTCGACCGGCTCCAGCTGTGTCGGCGCCAGTGCCACCGCCGCGCCGTGCAGGCGGGCGAGGAGCGCGCCGTCGCAGAACCGGCCGGGACCCAGAATGTCGAGGATCTGCCGACGCTCGGCATCCAGCTGGCGGGTCAGCGCCAGGCAGCCGGCGCGCACCCGGTACAGCCGGGCCGCGTCGGCGTCGTGGCCGGGAAAGGCCAGCCGCGTGCCGGGCGCCAGCGCCAATGCGCGGACGGCTCGGGAAGCTCTTTCGAGCCCGGGCATCAGCGCGTCGAGAGGGACCATCGCCGGCTGGCCGACGGGAAGAGGGCTGACAAACATCGGGACGATCCGGCACAGGCGCCGGGAGCCCTCAAGCGGGCCGCGCCGGCTGCATCACACCACAGGCAGGCGCAGGCCTGCCGCGAACAGGGCAGCAAAGGCGGGTGCCGGCGGCGCGCGCGAGGAGATGCGGTAGAGCGGAGGGGGCATCGCCACCCGGCGCTCGGGCGGCGGCAGGCGAACCGCACGGCGGTACTCGGCGCGACGATACAGATCGCCCGACGGCTCGGGCAGGCCCATGACCGCGTTGAGACGGCAGGCGTCGCAGCCGGGAAGATGCGCAACCGGGTGCGGGTTGCCGTCCTCATCCGCGCCGGTGAGGCAGAGATCGGGCACCGTGCCGTCCGGCAGCGTGTATTGCGAGAGATCGATCGCGGCCTCGCTTGGACTTGCCACCGGCGAATGATGCGCGGCGAGGGCGAACAACAAGGCGAGAGCGCACAGAATCCGCAGCCACACCGCCCTGCGCCGGCCGACCGGCGATCGGAGCGACCCGCTTGCGCTCAAGCGGTCAATGCGGGAGATCGGCTGTCCCATGAAGGCCCACGCAAGAGCAGTTCCGCGCGAGTGAGTGGTTGAAGCGCGCAGGCAGAACCCTAGCATGCGGCCAATCAAGCGACAGTGGACAAGACGTCCAATCGCCGGCGCCCCCGTCCCGTCAGCTCAGGCACAGCGCTTCCCACGCCGCCTCCGGCAGAAGGGCGCTGGCGGTGGCGACGAGAAGCAACGCCACGCCCGCCATGACCCGCAGGCGCGGCGCCCGTGCCGCCTGCCGCAGGCTGGTGACGCCAAAGGCGGTGGCGGTGACGGAGGGCAGCGTGCCCAGCCCGAAGCCGGCCATCACAAGAGCCCCGCCGACACCGCTGCCGGCCAGCATGGCGTAGAACAGCGCGCCATAGACCATGCCGCAGGGCAGCAGGCCCCAGGCCGCGCCAGCGAGGAAAGGTCTTATCGCGCCAGTGAGGAAGGGCCTTGCTGCGCCAGCGATAAAGGGTCCTGCCGCGCCATCTGCCAGAACGGGACGGCCGGGGGGGCGCATCAGCCGGGCGAACGGCGCGGCAAGCCGATCGATCACCGTCAGGGCCGGGGCCAGCCCGATCATCGACAAGCCGATCCAGCCCAGCGCCACCGCCGCCGCCCAGCGCAGCACCAGATGGGCAGCGCCCTGGTCGAACGCGCCATAAAAGACCGAGCCAAAGAAGCCGAGAAAGCCGCCGGCCGCCACATAGGAGGCGATGCGCCCCGCCTGCGCCACCAGCAGCACCCGGAGGCGGGCGCCGGGGCCCCGGCCGGGCTCGAAGGCGAGCAGCACCCCCGAGGCGATGCCGCCGCACATGCCTGCACAATGCAGGCTGGAGGCGAAGCCGAGGATCAGGCCGCCAATGAAGCTGAGATCGACCATGGCGCCCTCAGCCCTCACTGGGGCCGTCTTCCGGTTCGCGGCTGGAGTCCACCGCCAGCATCATCAGCACGCAGATCAGCACCGGCACGGCGGCAAGCGCGGCGTAGAACGCCACCTGAATGCCGATCGCGATGCAGCCGAGCACCAGCAGCAGGAGCGCGTTGACCGCCGTCATCGGCAGGTTTTCCGCCGCCATCAGCCCCAGCAGCAGATCCCGCAGGGCGATGAGCCGCCGCCGTGGCGACGGCGGGGCGGGAAATCCCGAAAGCTTCAGCCGGCCCAGTGTGCGCTCCCAGGCGAAGAGCAGCAGGCTGGCCGTGATCGCCAGCAGCGCGGCGGGCGGCAGCAGCACCAGGCCGACCAGCGGGCGGAGGAGCGCCCACAGGCTTGAGCCCGCGCGCAGGAGGGCAAGGCGCGCCCGTGCGATGCGGGGCGCCAGGAAGAAGAAGCCCAGCAGGGCGAACATCGTCCCCGCCCCGGCCAATGCACCGGCCAGGCCGGCGAGAGAGCCGCCGAGCGCCGAGGCGAGCAGCACGTTCAGGAGGAAGGGCAGCGCGCGCGGCATCTCGACGGGGCGCGAAGGAAGGGGGGAATTGGCGACCTTGAGGGGTGTCATCGCGTTCATGGGGCGGCCTCCGGGGAATCATCGTCGAGCAGGACACGGGCGGCGGCGCCGTCGAGATCGTCGTACTGGCCGGCGCGCAGCGTCCAGAAAAACGCGGCGAGGCCGAGCGTGCCGAGCGCGAGGGCGATGGGGACGAGAAACAGCAGCACATCCATCAGAGGCGCCCCTCGGCGGGGGCGCCGGCGCGCAGGGCGTTGAGCGTGACGGTGAGCGAGGACGCCGCCATGGCGATGGCCGCGCCGAGCGGCGTCACCAGCCCCAGCACCGCCACCGGGATGAGCGCGATGTTGTAGAGCGCGGCCAGCACCAGATTCTGCACGATGATGGCCCGCGCCCGCCGCGCCGCTCGCCAGGCCTGCGGGAGAGCGGCGAGGTCGCCGGAAGGCAGCACGATGTCGGCGGCGCTCTGGCTCGCCGGCGCGCCATGGGTGAAGCTGGCGGACACATGGGCGGCGGCCAGCGCCGGGGCATCGTTCAGCCCGTCGCCGACCATCAGCACGCGCCGCTCCTGCCGCCGCCACGCTTCCAGCCGCGCCAGCTTGTCGCGCGGGCGAAGATCGCCCTGCCACTCACCGATGCCGACCGCCTCGGCAAGGCGGGCCACCGCTTCGGGCCGGTCGCCGGAGAGGATCGCCATCGGCAGGCCGGCATCGGCGAAGGCGGCGGCGACACGCGCGGCCTCGGGGCGCGGCGTGTCCTCGAAGACGAAGCGCGCCGGGGGATGGCCGGGCCGGGCGAGCCAGACCTCGCTCTCCGGCGCATTCGCCGGCGCGAGCCCGCAGAAAGCCGCGCGGCCGAGGCGGATCTCGCCGCCAGCAAAGGGCGCGCGCAGCCCTTCGCCGGGCACTTCCTCGCAATCGTGCAGCGGCTTGGCGTCGGGATGGGCGGCATGCAGCGCCCGCGCCACCGGGTGAGAGCTCGCGGCGGCGAGCGCGGCGGCGAGGTGGATCGCCTCCGTATCCTCGGGCCAGAGCGTGATGCGCGGCGCGCCTGAGGTCAGCGTGCCGGTCTTGTCGAAGGCGACGAGATCGATCCGCGCCAGCCGCTCCAGCGCATCGCCGGCGCGCAGCAGGATTCCCCGCTTGAGCAGCGCGCCGGTCGCCACCACCTGCACCGCCGGAACGGCAAGCCCGATGGCGCAGGGGCAGGCGATGATGAGCACGCTCACCGCATGGAGCAGCGCCACGGCGAGGCCGGACTCAGTGAAAAGCCACCAGCCGCAGAGGGTTGCCAGCGCCACGCCATGGATGACAGGCGTCCAGACCCGCGCCACCCGGTCGGCCAGCACGACACCGGGCCCGCGCGTGCGCTCCGCCCGCTCGACCAGCCGGGCGATGTCGGCGAGGTGGCTGTCCTCGACGCCGGCGCTGGCGCGCAGGCGCAGCGGGCCGGTCAGGGCGACGCTGCCAGCCAGCACCCGCGCGCCCGGGGCCACCGCCTGCGGCAGGCTTTCGCCGGTGACGATGGCCACGTCGAGTTCGGTTTTTCCTTCAATGACAGTGCCATCGACCGGCACGCGCTCGCCGGCGCGCACCAGCACCACCATGCCGGCACGGATCGCCTCTGCCGGCAGCACCTCGACCGTGCCGTCCTGCCGGCACACCGCCGCGCCATGCGCCTTCAGCATCAAAAGCCGCTCGACCGCACTGCGGGAACGGGCGCGGACGCGGAAATCGAGCGTGCGCCCCACAAGCAGCACGAAGAGCAGCGCGGTGGCGCTGTCGAAATACACATCGCGCCCCTGGCGGGCGAGTTCGATCAGGCTGATGAGGACGGTGAGAAGGAGGCTGAGGGCGATCGGAACATCGATGTTGCTGTGCCCGGCCCGCACCGCCCGCAGCGCCGAGCGGAAGAAGGGCCGCCCGGCGAGCGCCACCGCCGGCACGGTGACGAGCGCGGCCAGCCACTGGAACAGCGCCTGCGTACCCGGCGCCATATCCTGCGCCTGCCCGGCCCAGACGGCGAGCGAGAGCATCATGACATTCGAGGAGGCGAAGGCTGAGATGGCCAGCGCCCGCAGCCATTCGCGCCCGGTGTCGGCGTCGAGCTGGGCGAGATGGGCGGGGTCGAACGGCGCCACCTTGTAGCCGAGCGCTTCCACCGCCCCGGCCAGCGCATCGGCATGGCGCGCCTCGCCCTGCCATTCGACGCTGAGGCGGCGCAGAGCGAGGTTGAGCCGCGCCCCGGTCACGCAGGGGTCGGCGGTCAGCCGGCCCTCAATGGCGCCGATGCAGGCGGCGCAATGGGCGCCCTCCACCAGCAGGTGCAGCCGCCGCGTTGCCCCCTCGCTCTCGACGAAGCCGCAGACCGAGCGCGGGCCGGGCGCGTCGTCGAAGCTCGCGCCGGGGAGATAGGCGAGGCTCACGGCGCCACCTCCAGCGTCTCGATGCGCTCGGACGTGGCGCCGGCCTGCGTCAGGGTGAGCCGCACCGCCCAGTCGCCGGCCAGCGGCAGGCGCAGCGGCGCCTCGAACCGGCCGGGGCCGACCGCATGGAAAGCGATCGGCAGAAGCTGGGGAAAGCGGGTGGCGCGCTCGGCCGTGGCGATGAGCCGATCGGGGGTCAGCGGCGCGCCGTCCGCCCCCTTCAATTCAACGGAAAGCCTGCCGGCGAGCGGGGTGTCGGGCGCGAAGGCGAGCCGCGCCGACCAGTCCGGCGCATGCGCCGCCGCGTGCACGCCGGAGGCCGGTTTCGGATCGGTGACGAGGCCGGAAAAGCTGCGGTTGGCCAGCAGCACGAACCAGAGCTGGAGCCCGGCCAGCGCAATGAAGAACAGCACGAAGCCGGCCGGAATCCACAGGTCGCGGCGCGAGTCTGGCGGGATGCGGGCGCGGCTCACCGTTCCGGCCCCCAGAAATAGGTGGGGATCCGCGCCAGTTCCTCGCCAGTTTCAGCCTCGCGCACCACGACGGTGAAATCCTGCCGGCCGGACGGCGCCGCCCGTGCCGGCAGCACCACCAGCAGCCGCTCGTCGAGGGTGCGGTCCGAACCGATGGCGACGCGCACCACCTCGGCGGCCGGCAGGTCCTGCGTGCCAAGGCGCAGAAGGGCCCCATTCAGCCCCTCGGCATGGAGCGCCACCCGCGCCAGCCCGGCGCGGCGATGGGCGAGGCGCAGGGCGTAGTCATTGCGCACGCTGCCGTCTGAGAGCTGGACGAAAGGCGGGTTGCGCTGCGGTTCGGCGTGCACGCTCACCTGCGCCAGCGTCGCCATGCCATAGCCGGAAAAGCCGAGCGCCAGCAGCGCGGCAAGGCCGAAGGCCAGCGCCTTGGGCCGCAGCCAGTCGACACGCGGCGGCGCGAGGAAGGAGCGGCGCGGCGCGCTTTCCACATCGAAGCGGATCAGCCCTTCCGGCCGGTCGAGCCTCGCCATCACCTCGTTACAGGCGTCGATGCACAGGCCGCAGCCGATGCAGCCCATCTGCAGGCCGCGCCGGATGTCGACCCCGGTCGGGCAGACGGTGACGCAGCGCGTGCAGTCGATGCAGTCGCCGCGCAGCGAGGGGGAGGGTGCCAGCGCGGAGAAGGCCACCGCCTCTGCCACCAGCCCCATCAGGCGCGGCGCGGCGGGCGCCGGCCCAATCGCAGGCCCTGTCGATTGCAGCTCACCGAAGCCATGCAAGGCGAGATCGGGGCGCAGCGGGGTGCGCCGGCGCCCGCGCGGCTCGCCGCGCCCGTGCTGATAGGTGACGACGAGGCTCTGCCGGTCGAGCAGCGCCGCCTGGAAGCGCGGCCACGGGCACATGTGCAGGCACACGCGCTCGCGGGCATAGGCGGCGAGCAGCCAGGTGGTGCCGGTGAGAACAAGCACCGTGGCATAGGCGATGGCGGGCGCTCGCCCCGTGAGCAGAAGGCCGGGCAGGGTCGGCGCGTCGATGAAATAGCCGGTGAAGCCGACCCCGGTGGCCAGCGCGATCAGCAGCCACGCCACGGTGCGCAGGCGCCGCTCGCTTGCCCCCTTGCCGACAAGGCGGACGATCAGCCGGTCGACAGCGAAGAACAGGTCCGACCACACGGTCTGCGGGCAGGCAAAGCCGCACCAGACCCGCCCGGCCAAAGTGGTGGCGAAGAACAGCGCCATGGCGCCGAAGATCATCATGCCCACCGCGATCGGCAAATCCTGCGGCCAGAATTCCAGCCCGAACACCATGAGCCGCCGGCCCGGCAGATCGAACAGCACCGCCTGCCCCGGCAGCCCTTCGCCGCGCTCCCAGCGCAGCCACGGCGTGAGGAAGTAGATGCCGAGCATCAGGCAGGTGAGCGACGTCTTGATGCGGCGGAAGCGGCCGCGCGTCGCATGGGGAATGTCCGGCCGGGCGATGGCACGGGACGGGGCGAGACCTTGCAGCGTGGTCGCCGGCATCAGCGTTCTCCTCCGCCCAGCGAATGGACATAGAGCGCCAGCATGCGGATGGTGTCGTCATCCAGCTTGCCGGCAAAGGCCGGCATCATCCCCATGCGCGGCGTGGCGATCTGGTGCCGGATGGCGTCCCTGGTGCCGCCATAGAGCCAGATGGCATCGTCGAGACGCGGCGCGCCGAAATCGCGACTGCCCTCGCCCGTCGCGCCGTGGCAGGCGGCGCAGTTGGCCGCGAACAGTTCCGCCCCCGGCAGGCTGGCGCGGGTGACCACCGCAGCCGGGTCGGAAAGCGTCAGTACGTAGTCGGCAATGGAATCGATCTCGGCGGCGGACAGCATCTCGCCAAAGGCCGGCATCATGCTGTCGCGCGTTTCCTCATGGCCCGAGCGTATGCCGAAGCGCACGGTCTGCTGGATCGCGGCAAGCGAGCCACCCCACAGCCAGTCATCGTCGACCAGCGCCGGAAACTGGCCGATCTGGCCGCCGGCGCCGACACCGTGGCAGGGCGCGCAGTTCTCGTTGAAGGCGGCGCGCCCGCCGGCAATGGCGAAGCGGCGCAGGTCCGGATGGCTCTCCACCTGGTCCAGCGGCGTCTGGGCGAGCTGGTGCCGCCAGTCCGCCTGCGCGGCGCGCCCGGCCGCCATCTCCTCGGCGAACTGGCCCTCGCTGGTCCAGCCCAGCGTGCCCTTGAACACGCCTGATGTCGTCGCGAAGGAGGGAAACAGCCACATGTAGAGAAGGGCCACAAGGCACGAGCCGAGGAACACCGTGACCCACCAGTGCGGGATGGGGGTGGTGAGCTCCTTGATGCCGTCCCATTCATGGCCGGTGGTGGCGTAGCCGGTGAGGGGATCACGTTCAGGCGCGGCCATCGCGGTCCTCCTCCAACGCGAACGGAATGCGGGCGTGGCGGTCCATCTGCGCGCGGGTGCCGGGCCGGAACACCTGCGCGAGAATGGCCAGGAACAGCAGCACGGCGGCGACCAGCCAATATTTCAGCGCGAAGACGAGAAGGGCTTCGGGCATGGTCAGGAGCCCTCCCCGGGGGTGGCCTGCGAAAAATCCGCCAGCGTGCCCAGCACCTGCAGATAGGCGATCAGCGCGTCCATCTCGGTGACGCGGCCGGGCTGGCCGTCGAAATCGCCGAGCCGCGCCTTGGGGTAGCGGGCGAGCAGCCCCTCCGTCTCCTCGCCGCTCGCCTGGGCGCGGATATCGGCGGGCGCCTGCGCGATCATCGTATCGGAATAGGGCACGCCGACATCGCGCAGCGCCCGCATATGCGCGCCGAAGCCGTCCACGTCGATGTCGCGGTCCTTCAGGAAGGCATAGGCCGGCATGATCGACACCGGCACCACGCTGCGCGGGTCGATCATGTGGGCGAGGTGCCAGGCGTTGGAATATTTCGAGCCGACGCGGGCGAGGTCCGGCCCGGTGCGCTTGGAGCCCCAGAGGAAGGGGTGGTCATACATGCTCTCGGCGGCGACCGAGTAGGGACCGTAACGCTCCACCTCGTCGCGGAACGGACGGATCTGCTGGCTGTGGCAGGTGTAGCAGCCCTCGCGCGTGTAGACGTTGCGGCCGATCTGCTCCAGCGGTGAATAGGGCCGCATGCCGGGGACCGGCTGCACCGTGGTCTCCAGCTTGAACAGCGGCACGATCTCCACCAGCCCGCCGATCAGCACGACGAGCAGCGTCAGCACGAAGAGCAGCGTGGTGGAACGCTCGATGAGGGCGTGGCCGGTGGGGTGCTC
This sequence comes from Ancylobacter vacuolatus, assembly GCF_030813595.1. Lineage (GTDB taxonomy): Bacteria > Pseudomonadota > Alphaproteobacteria > Rhizobiales > Xanthobacteraceae > Ancylobacter > Ancylobacter vacuolatus. The sequence goes on from NZ_JAUSUH010000002.1 coordinate 223,050, forward strand.
AGCGTTCGATGCCATCTCCGCCTCCCTCACGACGCCGTCGCCGGCGCCGCCTGCGGCGCACGGGCGGGAACCGGCTGGCGGATGGGCTGGCGCAGCGTCATGGCGAAATTGACCGCCATCAGCACCCCGCCGGTGAGGTAGAGCACCCCGCCGATCAGGCGGATCACGTAGTAGGGGTGCAGCATGGCGACGCTGTCGGCGAAGGAATATTGCAGAAAGCCGAAGGCGTCATAGGCGCGCCACATCAGCCCCTGGGCGATGCCGGCGACCCACATGGCGGTGATGTAGAGAACGATGGCGATGGAGGCGATCCAGAAGTGCCATTCCACCAGCCGGTGCGACCAGAGCGGCCGCCGCCACAGCCGCGGCACCATGTAGTAGAGCGCGCCGAAGCAGATGAAGGCGACCCAGCCCAGCGCGCCGGAATGGACATGGCCGACCGTCCAGTCGGTGTAATGGCTGAGCGAATTGACCGACTTCAGCGCCATTAGCGGCCCCTCGAAGGTCGCCATGCCGTAGAACGCCACCGCCACCACGAGGAAGCGCAGGATCGGATCGGTGCGCAGTTTCCCCCACGCGCCCGAGAGCGTCATGATGCCGTTGATCATGCCGCCCCAGCTCGGCATCCACAGCATGATCGAGAACGCCATGCCGAGCGTCTGGGTCCAGTCCGGCAGCGAGGTGTAGTGCAGGTGGTGCGGGCCGGCCCAGATATAGAGGAAGATCAGCGCCCAGAAATGCACGATGGAGAGCCGGTAGGAATAGATCGGCCGCTCCGCCTGCTTGGGCACGAAATAATACATGATGCCGATGAAGCCGGCGGTGAGGAAGAAGCCGACAATGTTGTGGCCGTACCACCACTGCACCATCGCGTCCTGCACGCCTGAGAAGGCCGAATAGCTCTTGGCGCCGACGAAGGAGACCGGCATCGCCAAATTGTTGACGACGTGCAGCACGGTGACGGTGATGATGAAGGCGAGGAAGAACCAGTTGGCGACATAGATGTGCGGCTCGCGCCGGCGCACCAGCGTGCCGACGAAGATGGCGAGATAGGTGAGCCACACCACCGCCAGCCACAGGTCGGCATACCATTCCGGCTCGGCATATTCGCGGCTCTGGGTGATGCCCATGACATAGCCGGACAGCGCGATGACGAGGAATGCCTGGTAGCCCCAGAACAGGAAATTGGCGAGGCGCGACCCGCCCCAGAGCCCGACCTGGCAGGTGCGCTGCACCACATAGAGCGAGGTGGCGATCAGCGCATTGCCGCCAAAAGCGAAGACGACACCCGAGGTGTGCACCGGCCGCAGCCGGCCGAAGGTGAAGTATTCCCCGACATTGAGCTGCGGATAGGCCAGCTGCGCCGCGACAATGACCCCGGCGGAAAAGCCGAACAGCGCCCAGATCACCGTCGCCACGGTAAAGCGGCGGATGATGGCCTCGTTATAGCCCGGAATGGCGTGCGAACGGGCGGCGTGCGCCCAGGTGACGGCCGCATCCATGTCAGCAACCACTCCCAAATGCGTTACTACGTATACTTGCGAGCATTTTATTCATTTTATACATTAGGATGAATTGACTATTGTTTTCACTATTGCAATTTATGAACTTTACACTCAACCTTTCAGGAGACTCTACATGACCGCGACCCATTTCATCCTGATCGCCCTCGCGGTCATAACCGGCGCCTATCTCGCCATGGGCCCACGCGGCGAGCCGGTGGGCTGGGCGATCGGGCTCAGTCATGGCGCCCTCGCCCTGCTCGCGCTGGCGGGCTTCGCGGCGGCGGGAGACATTGGCTTCGCCGTTTTCACCGCGCTGCTCGCGGTCTATGCTGGCGCCATGTGCGCGGCCGAGGCGATCCAGCTGATGCGCCGGCCGCCGGCCCGCTCCTGAAAGGGGAAAGCCGCCATGCCCCACCTCGTTCGCTTCCTGATGCGTCACGCGCTGATCGGCGTCGGCCTCGGCGCCCTGTTCGTGGGCACGCTGGTGCTGCTGGACGTGGCGCGGCTCGGCACGCTGATGACGCAGTCCTCGTCCGGCCTGATCGCGCTGATCGTGCTGACCGGCGCGGTGGGCATCACCTTCGGCAGCGTGCAGATGGGCTTCGCCATCATGCTGCTGGGCGAGGACGAGCAGACCCCCGGCAAGGGCCGCCGGGCCCGGGCGCGCACCGCCCAGATGATTCCGGCACTGGCGCGGGCCCAGCCCCGCAGCGACGTCGCCGAACACAGACAAAGCCGCGTTCTGCGTCTGTAACGGAGGGTAGTAGCGCGCGCCCGAAAGCGTATTCAGGGCGCCTGTGGAAAGGCAATACATCAGCGTTCCTCAGACTTGCGCCTTGGCGGCACACGAGGTCTCTGCCACGCCGCCCGCAGGACAAGCGCGCCGGTTGGTTTCGTAGAACTACTTAACAGTGGGTGGCGGGGGGCGCCCTTGGACAGAATGCCCAATCGGCCTCAAGGCGCGCTCGCCCTAGAAGCGGCAGACGGGTAAGTCTGTGCCGCGCGCCGCGTGTTGCGGACTATCGGGGAGGGCTGCGGGCAGCCCGTCGGCGCGGCGGGAGGCGTCAGGGATTGGTTTCGGATTCCACCGGCGACACAAGCGACAGGAAAAACCTACTGCTGCTCATCCAGCTGCGCTGGATCGCGGCGATCGGCCAGCTTGTCACCATCTGGTTCGTGCATGCCGAGCTGGCGATAGCCCTGCCGCTGTTCGAGATGCTGGCGGTGATCGCCTTCCTGGTCGGGCTCAATCTGGTCAGCCTGCTGCGCTACCGCCACCGTGAGCGGGTGACGAACACCGAGCTGTTCCTCGAATTGCTGCTGGATGTCGGCGCGCTCACCGCGCAGCTCTATCTCAGCGGCGGGGCGCTGAACCCGTTCATCACGCTGTTCCTGCTGCAGGTCATCCTCGGCGCCATCCTGCTGGAGGCGTGGTCGGTGTGGACGCTGGTGGCGATCACCAGCGCCTGCTTCGTCGGCCTCACCGCCTTCCACCGCGACATTCTGATGCCGCACAGCCATATGGGCGGGTTCTGGAACCTGCACATACAGGGCATGTTCATCTGCTTCCTGCTGTCGGCCTGCCTGCTGGTGGCGTTCATCACCCGCATCAACGCCAATCTGCGCCAGCGCGACGCCCGGCTGGCCGAACTGCGCCAGCAATCGGCGGAGGAGGAGCATGTGGTCCGCATGGGGCTGCTGGCCTCCGGCGCGGCGCATGAGCTGGGCACGCCGCTCTCCACCCTCTCGGTCATCCTCAATGACTGGGAGAAGATGCCGACGCTCACCCGCAACCGCGAGCTGGCGCAGGACCTCTCGGACATGCAGGCGCAGCTCGCCCGCTGCAAATCCATCGTCACCGGCATCCTGCTCTCCTCCGGCGAGGCGCGCGGCGAGGGCACGATCCGCACCAGCGTGCGCGCCTTTCTCGACGAGGCGGTGGCGGACTGGCGGGCGCTGCGCGCGCCCCCCGCCTTCGACTATGACAACGCCTTCGCCCCGGACGAGCCCGTCATCTCCGATCTCGCGCTCAAGCAGGTGATTGTCAACGTGCTGGACAATGCGCTGGAAGCCTCGCCCGCCTGGGTCGGGCTGGTGGCGCGGCGCGAAGGCGACACGCTGTGCCTGGAAGTGGCGGATCGCGGCCCCGGCTTTCCGCCCGACATCGCGGCGGCGCCGGGCAAGCCCTACCGCTCCACCAAGGCGCGCGCCGGGGCCGGGCTCGGCCTGTTCCTGGTCGTCAACGTGCTGCGCCGGCTGGGCGGCGCGCTGGAGGCGGGAAGCCGGGCCGAGGGCGGCGCCCGGGTGCGGCTGACCCTGCCGCTGGCCGGGCTTTCGGGAGGCACGCCATGAACGAGGCCGCGCCCGCCGCGAACGGAGCCTGGCCCGCCGGCCCGCTGCTCATCGTCGAGGATGACGCCACCTTCGCCCGCACGCTCAAGCGCTCCTTCGAGCGGCGCGGCTATCAGGTGACAAGCTGCGCCGGGCTGGACGAGGTGGCGGCGCTGCTGGCGCATGTCCGCCCGGCCTATGCGGTGGTCGACCTCAAGCTCGCCGGGCAATCCGGGCTCGACTGCGTCAAGGCGCTGCACGCCCATGACCCCGGCATGCGGATCGTCGTGCTCACCGGCTTTGCCAGCATCGCCACGGCGGTGGAGGCGATCAAGCTCGGCGCCTGCCACTATCTGCCCAAGCCCGCCAATGCCGACGACATCGAGAAGGCGTTCGAGCGGGTGGAGGGCGATGTCTCGGTGCCGCTGGACGGGCGCCCCACCTCGCTGAAGAACCTCGAATGGGAGCGCATCCACGAGACGCTGGTGGAGACCGAGTTCAACATTTCCGAGACCGCGCGGCGGCTCGGCATGCACCGCCGCACGCTGGCGCGCAAGCTGGAGAAGCGGCAGGTGAAGTGAGGCCGCCCGCTCACCCCTTCAGGCGATAGAGCCCGACATCGATGGCGCCGGCGCGGAAGCCGCCTTCGCAATAGGCGAGGTAATACTCCCACAGGCGCCGGAAGTCGGCATCGAAGCCGAGCGTCTCGATCTGCGGCCAGGCGCCCAGGAAGCGGGCGCGCCACGCGCTGAGCGTCTGCGCATAGCCCTCGCCGAAGCACTGGGTCTCCACCAGTTCGAGCCCCGCCGCCCGCGCCTGATCGGCAATATGCGTCTTGGTCGGCAGCATGCCGCCGGGGAAGATGTGGCGCTGGATGAAATCGGTGTTGCGCCGGTAGGACTCGAAACGGTCCTCGGCGATGGTGATGACCTGCAGCACCGCCGTGCCGCCCTCGTTCAGGCAGGCGCGCAGCTTGGCGAAATAGGTCGGCCAGTAAGCCTCGCCCACCGCCTCCATCATCTCGATGGAGACGACGCGGTCATAGCGCTCGGCAACGTCGCGATAATCCTGCAGCCGCAGTTCGGTGCGCGCCTCAAGGACGGGATCGGCGGCGAGCATCGCCTGGCCATAGGCGAGCTGCTCGCGCGAGAGGGTGATGCCGGTGACATCCGCCCCCGACCGCGCGATCGCGGCGGCGAGTGCGCCCCAGCCGCAGCCGATCTCCAGCACGCTCTGGCCGGGCCGGACCCCCAGCATGTCGACGATGCGGGCGAGGCGGACCTGCTGCGCCGCCTCCAGCGTCTGGCCGGCCGGCACGCTCAGCGCGGAGGAATAGAGCATGCTGGAATCGAGCCACGCCCGGTAGAACTCATTGCCGAGATCGTAGTGGAACGCGATGTTGCGGCGGCTGCCGGTGCGGGAATTGCGGCGCAGCCCGTGGCGCAGCCGGTTCCACAGCCGCACCGGCCCCAGCGCATCGATGCGGCCGGCGAGAACGGGCAGGTTGTGGGCGGCAAGCTCGATCAGGCACGGCAGGTCCGGGCTCGACCAGTCGCCGGCGATGAAGGCATCGGAAAAGGCGATGTCGCCGCCGGTAATCAGCCGGCGCAGCGCGCGCCAGCGGTGCAGCACCAGCGTCGCCTCCGGCCCCGGATGGCCCCCGCGCCCGGTGAGGCGCCGCCCTTCCGGCGTCACCACGATGAGGCTGCCCACCGCCAGCTGGCGCAGCAGCCGCGCCAGCACGGCCTCGCGCCAGCCATGGCGCACGCTCGTGCCGCGCCGCGCGCGCGCGGCCGGCGCGTCGAGCGTGCCGGGCACATCGGTGGGGAGATGGGCGAGGGTATCGGCGTCACGCGGCATACGGCTCTTTCCTCAGGGTCGGTGCGCGGGCGAAATGCTGACAGGGGAGTCCGGCGCCTGCGGACGCGGGCGCAGGCCGATGCCCTTGGCCCATATCCACAACGCTTCCCAATGGATTCCGGCGATCACTTTCAGCGTCAACAGCGGATAACTCAGCATCACCCGCAAAAGCTGGCGATCATTCAGGGGCAGGCGCCGGGCGGTCTGCACCGCGCTCAGCACCGGCCCTTCCGCGTCGCTGGCGAGAATGGCGATGCGCAGGCCCTCGCCGGGCGGGGTGATGCGGAAGGAATAGGTCAGGCCCATATCCATGAAGGGCGAGACATAGAACCGCTTCTCCGCCTTCTGGCGCAGCGGGGCGACCTCGCCCGCGCCCACCGGGATCAGGTAGGAATGGCGCTGGCCGAAGGTGTTGTTCACTTCATAGAGCAGCGCGATGAGCGAACCGTCGCGGCGATGGCAGAAATACACGCTCAGCGGATTGAAGGCGTAGCCGAACAGGCGCGGCAGGGTGAGCAGCCGGATCGCCCCGCCATCGGGGGCCAGCCCGGCGGCGGCGAGCAGGCGCTCGACCTGCGCCTTGAGCGGCCCGGCATCGGGATCTGCGTAGTCGCGGTCGCGGAAGCTGAACACGTTGAAGCGGTTGCGCGAGAAAAGGCGCAGCCTTGCATCCAAGCCGGCGATCTCGTCGAGGTCGAGCAGCAGCGAGAACAGGCGATAGGCCAGCCGGTGGCGGCGCGGCTTCAGCCGTACATGCATCACCTCGCCGGCATAGAGCGCCGAGGCCTCGCTCATGCCACCAGCTCCGGCCCGGCCGGCCCCGCAGGGTGGCGTATCCGCGCGGCCGCCGGGTGGTGGGGCGGCAATGCGATGCGGCCGGATTCGTTCGCCACCGTCCATGGACGCCTGACCCCTCCCAGCGCCTCGGCCACCGCGAGCCCGGCCTGCAGCCCGTCCTCGTGGAAGCCGGCGCCGAAATAGGCGCCACAATACCACAGCCCGCCCTCGCCCTGCAGCGACCACAGGCGATCCTGGGCCGCCATCGCCCCGCTGTCGAACAGCGGGTGCTCATAGGAGGCGCGGTAGAACACCTTGTCGTCGGCGGGCGGCTCCACCGGGTTCAGCGTGACAAAGAGCGGGTTGCTCTCGGGGATCGCCTGCAGGCGGTTCATCCAATAGGTGACGCACAGCTTTTCGCCGGCGCGGCGGTCGGCCAAATAGTTCCACGCTGCCCAGGCCGTGCGGCGTCGCGGCATCAGCCTGTTATCGGCATGCAGCACCGCCTCGTTGCGGCTGTAGCGGAACGCGCCGAGCAGGTCCCGCTCGCGGGCAGTGGGCCGCTCCAGAAGCGCGAGGGCCTGATCGGCATGGGTGGCGAGGACCACATGGTCGAAACGCCGCGCATCGCCGGACGCATCGGTGACGCTGACGCCGCTGGCCCCCCGGCGCACCGCACGCACCGGCCCGCCGGCGACAACGCGGCCGCCAAAAGCCTTGCGCAGGCGGGCGACATAGCAGCGGCTGCCGCCGGTCACGGTGCGCCAGACCGGGCGGTCGGTCAGCTGGAGCAGGCCGTGATTGGCGCAGAAGCGCACAAAGGCCGCGACCGGATAGCGCCCGACATCGGCGGCCGGCGTCGACCAGATCGCGGCCGCCATCGGGTAGAGGTGATCGTGCCGGAACGCCGCGCCATAGCGATGGGCGTCGAGATAGGCGTCGAGGCTCTGGTCGCCCATGGTGGCGAGATCGCGCGGCGCGTTGCGGTAGAAGCGCAGCAGATCGGCCAGCATCGAGCCGAAGCGGGGCGAGACCAGGTTGCGGGGCTGGGCGAACAGGCCGCGCAACCCCGAGCCGGAATATTCCAGCCGGCCGCCATCCAGCGACACCGCGAACGACATTTCCGAGGGGCTCGTTCCCACATCGAGATGGGCGAACAGCGCGGTGAGGTTGGGATAGGTCTTCTCGTTATAGACGATGAAGCCGGTATCGACCGCGACGCCCTGCGCCTCCACCGTGTTGGAATGACCGCCGAGCCGTGCCTCGGCCTCGAACAGCGTCACATCGTGGCGCTTGGACAGCAGCCAGGCGGCGGACAGGCCGGAAATGCCGGCGCCGATGACGGCGATGGACAGCGCCGGGCCGGGCACGAAGTCCTGACGAATGTTCATGGCGCGTGAATCCGGACGGTGGAGCGGGGAGCGAAGGTTGTCTACTGTGTACGCACGGGCACGGCGCTGGATCACTCGCGAGCGGAATGATCCAGCGGCAGAGCCGGCGCGTAGAAGGGTTCATGAATGCCTCGCTCGAAGATGTCCGAACCGCAGAGCCTCGCGCTTGCCTGCCCCTGCGGCGGAGGCCGGAGGTGACGCGGCTTATGAAAGATGATGGCGTGCCGGACGGCGCGGAGCTCGCGCGGCTGATCGGGATGGTCGCCACCGAGCGCGACCGCCAAGCCTATGCGCGTCTCTACAGCTATTTCGCCCCGCGCCTGAATGCCTTTCTGCGCAAATCCGGCCTGCCGCCCAATACGGCGGAGGAGATCGCCCAGGAGGTGATGCTCTCGGTCTGGCGCAAGGCATCCTATTTCGACGCCACGCGGGCCGGCGCGGCGACGTGGATCTTCACTATCGCCCGCAATTTGCGGATCGACCATCTCAGGCGGATCCGGACCGCCGCCGCCAGTGAGGACGAGCAGGGCGAGGTCGAGACCGCGCCCTCGGGAGAGACGCTGCTGTTGACGGCGGAGCGCGAGGCCCGGGTGCGCGAGGCGCTGAAGACCCTCTCCGCCGAACAGGCCACCGTGCTGCGCCTCTCCTTCTTTAGCGAGAAGGCGCATTCGGAAATCGCCCGCGAGCTCGGCCTGCCGCTGGGCACCGTCAAATCCCGCGTGCGCCTTGCCCTTGGGCGGCTGCGCGTTCTGCTGGAAGGCCAATCATGACGATCCGCCATCACGCGACCGACGAAACGCTGATGCGCTATGCCGCCGGGCAGCTGCCGGCCGGGCCGGCGCGGGTGCTCGCGGTCCATCTCGCCACATGCCCGTGCTGCCGGTCCCGCCTCGGGGAGTTCGAGGCGGTGGGCGGGGCGCTGCTGGAGGCGATGCCGCTTGCGCCGATGGCGCCGGACGCCTTTGCCGCCGCGCTGCGCGCCATCGACGCAGAACCGCAGTATGCGGCCGTGTCGCCGCTCTCGCGCGCTCGCGCGATGCCGAGCGCCCCAGTGACGCTGCCCGGCGGTATACCCCTGCCCGCCGCGCTGCGCGACTGCGAGATCGGGCCCTGGCGCTGGATCGGGCTCGGCGTGCGGGCGAGCACGGTGAGGCTGCCGGAAGATCGGCAGGCGCGGCTGACGCTGCTGCGCGTCGGGCCGGGACGCAAGCTGCCCGATCACGGCCATGTCGGCACCGAGTTCACCCAGGTGATTTCCGGCTCCTTCTCCGACGGCTATGGCCGCTACGGACCCGGCGACCTCAGCGAGATGGACCAGGAGATCGAGCACCAGCCGATCGTCGACCCCGAGGGCGAGTGCATCTGCCTCGCCGCGCTGGAGGGCAGCATGCGGCTGAATGGCTTCTTCGGCCGGCTGGTGCAGCCCTTCGTCCGGATCTAGGCGATGCGCGCGGCGCTGCTCATCGCCCTCGCTTTGCTGAGCACGGGCGCCGCCCGCGCCGCCGAGGGACCCACCGCCGTGCTGAACGCGCTCTCGCGGCTGGAGCCGGTGCGCGTGACCGAAAACCTCGCTTATGCCGACGGGTCCCGGCACCGGCTTGATGTCTATGCCCCGACCACAGGCGCCGCGCAGGGCCGGCCGGTGGTGGTGTTCTTCTATGGCGGCAGCTGGGATTCCGGCGAGCGGGCCATGTACCGCTTCGTCGGCGCGGCGCTGGCCGGCCGGGGCATGGTCGTCATCATCGCCGACTACCGGCTCTACCCGCAGGTGCGCTTTCCGGCCTTTGTGCAGGATGGCGCGCGGGCGGTGCGCTGGGCGCACGACAATGCGAGCGCCTATGGCGGCGACCCTTCCCGCCTCGTGCTCATGGGCCATTCCGCCGGCGCGCAGATCGCCGCCCTGCTGGCCTTCGACCGGCAGTGGCTGGGCGCGGTGCGGCTCGACCCCAGGCGCGACGTCGCCGGGCTGGTGGGGCTCGCCGGTCCTTATGATTTCCTGCCGCTGAAAAGCGCCAAGCTGAAAGAGATCTTCGGCCCAGAGGCCGGGCGCGGGCGCAGCCAGCCGATCCATTTCGTCACCGGCGAGGCGCCGCCCGCCTTCCTCGCCACCGGCGCCCGCGACACCACGGTCGAGCCCGGCAACAGCGTGCGGCTGGCCGAGCGCATCCAAGCGGAGGGCGGCGAGGTAAGCCTCAAGCTCTATGACCGGGCCGACCACCGACTGATCCTCGGGGCGCTCTCCCCGCCGCTGCGCCTCATCGCCCCCGTGCTGGACGATGTGACCGGCTTCATCGGGCGCGTGACCACGCCGGAGGCCGGCCGATGACGCTGCTCGTCTCCCTTGCCGTGCTCACGCTGGGCCTCTGCCTCGCCATGGCGGCGGCGTGGTGGGCGGCCGAGCGCAGCGGCAATCATGGCTGGGTGGACACGGTGTGGTCCTATGCCACCGGGGCCGCCGGGGTGGTGGCGGCGCTGCTGCCGCTGGGCGGCGAGCCCTGGGCGCCGCGCCAGTGGCTGGTCGCCGCGCTGGTCGCGCTGTGGTCGCTGCGGCTGGGCACGCATATCCTGCAGCGCACGCTGAAGGGCCATGACGATCCGCGCTATGCCGATCTGCGCCGGCAATGGGGATCGGCGGCCTCGCAAAGGCTGTTCCTTTTCCTGCAGGTGCAGGCGCTGGCCGGGCTGGTGCTGGTCGTCGCCGTGGCGGCGGCGGCGCATAACCCGCTGCCGTTCTGGCGGGTGGGCGACGGGCTGGGCGCCGCGCTGTTCCTCGCCGCGGTGGCCGGCGCCGCCCTCGCCGACCGCCAGCTGGCGCGTTTTCGCGCCGACCCCGACAATCGCGGGCGGGTGTGCGATGCCGGGCTATGGGGCCTGACCCGCCACCCCAATTACTTCTTCGAATGGCTCGGCTGGACCGCCTATCCCGCCATCGCGCTCTCGCTCGCCTATCTGCCGGGATTGGCGGCGCTGCTCGCCCCCGCGCTGATGTATGTGCTGCTGGTGCACGCGTCAGGCATTCCGCCGACGGAAGCGCATATGCTGCGCTCACGGGGCGAGGCGTTCCGCGCCTATCAGCGCCGCGTCAACGCCTTCTGGCCCGGCTGGGGCCGTTCCCCTACTCGGTGACGGCGCGGGTGATGAGCATGCCGGCCGTCGTGGCCATGGCGGTTGCAAAGGTGCCCCAGGCGAGATCGATCGCCGTCATCGCCGCCGGCCAGTTGCGCAGCGTCGCATGGTTGGTGAGGTCGTAGGTGCCGTAGGCGATGAGGCCGAGAAAGGCACCGAGCATCAGCGCCGTGGTCCAGCGACCCGAGGCCAGCGCCGGCTGCACGGCGAACACCACCACGCCAGTGACATAGAGCAGATAGAACAGCACCGCCGGCGGCCAGTTCGGCTGCTCGGCCATCAGATCGCCGATCAGCGGGCGATAGACGCGGTTGGCCATGAAGCCGAGCCAGAGCGCGTCGAGCGCGAGAAAGACAAGCCCGGTCGATAGGTAAGCGACGAAGAACTGCATAAGCGCGCCTCTGGAGCGGTGAAGGGTGTTCAGGAGGGTACGGCGCGCCGCATCGCCCGGATCAGTTCCCGCTATCGGCGGAAAAAGCGCGCTCCGCACGCGGGAACGAAGCGTCACAGCCTTTGTTGTCGGCCCGAGGCTTGGGACATCACGCGACGGAGACCGACATGGCTGAAAAGAACCTTGAAACCCTGTTTCACGAGACCCTGAAGGACATCTATTACGCCGAGCGCAAGATCCTGAAGGCGCTGCCGAAAATGGCGCGCGGCGCGCAGTCGCCGGAACTCAAGGCGGCGTTCGAGAAGCACCGCGACGAGACCGAAGGCCAGATCGAGCGCCTGCAGCAGGTGTTCGAGCTGATCGGCAAGCGCCCGCAGGGCAAGACCTGCGCCGCCATCGAGGGCATTCTTGAAGAAGGTGAGGAAATCCTCGAGGAATTCAAGGGTCAGCCCGCGCTCGACGCCGGCCTCGCCGCCGCCGCGCAGGCGGTGGAGCACTATGAGATCGCCCGCTACGGCACGCTGAAGCGCTGGGCGCAGGTGCTCGGCATGAAGGAAGCCGTCAAGCTGCTCGACGCCACGCTGAAGGAAGAGTCGATGACCGACGAGGCCCTCACCAAGCTGGCCGACCAGGTCGCCAACCAGAAGGCGCTCAAGGCAGCGTAAGGCGGCAAGGGGCGCCGGCGGTGCCGGCGCCTCCTGCGCGTTGCTGACAACGCCGGGCCCGACGCGCCGTCTTCCCGCCCCTACCGGGGAACGCATGGCGCGCTCGCCCGTTACCCCAACGCACGCGCTGGGCTCTCCGGTGCGGTTCCGTCGCGTCAGCGGCGGCTCCGGCCGCTCCTTTCCGTTCCGGGTCGGCGCCACGCGCCGCACCTCTGGACCGAAAGGCTGGCTCATGCGCTTCCCCCTCTCCACCTTGGCCACGGCGATCCTGATCGCCCTCGTCGCGCTTTTTCTTGCCGGCGGCGGCCTCTGGCTCGTGAGCCTTGGCGGCAGCTGGTTCTATGCGGCGCTCGGCCTCGGCCTGCTGGTCTGCGCGGCGCTGGTGGGACGGGCGCATCCGGCGGCGCGGCTGGTGTTCGCGGCGGTGCTGGCGGCGACGCTGGGCTGGGCGCTGTGGGAGGTGGGCTTCGACTGGTGGCCGCTCGCCACGCGTGGCGGGCTGGTGGTGCTGCTCGGCCTGTGGCTGCTGACGCCCTGGGCGCTGGGCGGCCTGCGCCGCTGGGACGGCGCGCGGATCGCCCTCGCCGCCACGGTGCTGGTCTGCATCGGCGTTGCCGGCGCGGCGATGCTGCGCGATCCGCATGTCATTGAGGGCCGGCTGCAGGCGCAGGCCGGCGGCGCGACGGCTCCCGACAGCAACGTGCCCGATGGCGAGTGGCATCATTATGGGCGCACCCTCGCCGGCCAGCGCTACACCCCGCTGGCGCAGGTGACGCCGGCCAATGTCAGCGAGATGGAAGTGGCGTGGACCTACCGCACCGGCGATGTGCGCGGTCCCGAGGACGTGGCGGAGACCACCTATCAGGTGACGCCGCTCAAGATCGGCAATCTGCTCTATCTCTGCACCCCGCATCACATCGCCATCGCCCTCGATGCCGAGACCGGCGCGGAGCGGTGGCGCTTCGAGGCCAATGACGGCCTCGACCCCAACCGCCAGCACCAGACCTGCCGCGGCCTTTCCTATTATCGCGATGCAAGCGTGGTCGAGACCGACCTCGCGGCGGCCCCGACCTGCACGGCGCGGGTCTATCTGCCGACCTCCGACGCAAGGCTGATCGCGCTCGACGCCCTGACCGGCGCCAAATGCGCGGGCTTCGGCGACAATGGCACGGTGAATCTGTGGGCGAACATGCCTCACCAGCAGAGCGGCTTCTATTACTCCACCTCGCCGCCGACGATCGTGAATGACCGCCTGATCATCGGCGGCTCCGTGAACGACAATTACGATGTGGAATCGCCCTCCGGCGTCATCCGCGCCTATGACGCGATGACCGGGGACCTGCTGTGGGCCTGGGATTCCGGCAATCCCGACCGAACCACCCCGCTGGGGCCGGACGAAACCTACACCGCCAACTCGCCCAATAGCTGGTCGGTGTTCAGCGCCGACCCCGCTCTCGGGCTGGTCTATATCCCGCTCGGCAATGCGACGCCGGACCAGTTCGGCGCGGATCGCAGCCCGGCGGTGGAGCGCTACTCGTCCTCGGTGGTCGCGCTCGACATCGCCAGCGGCGCCGTGCGCTGGGTGTTCCAGACCGTGCATCACGACCTCTGGGACATGGACGTGCCGGCGCAGCCGGTGCTGATCGACCTGGCCACGGCGGCAGGCACCACGCCGGCGCTGGTGCAGGCGACCAAGCAGGGCGACATCTATGTGCTCGACCGTCGCAGCGGCCAGCCGATTCTTCCGGTGAGCGAGGTGCCCGCGCCAAGCGGCGCCGTCGAGGGCGACTGGACCGCCCCGACCCAGCCGGTGTCGGCGCTGAGCTTCGCGCCCGAACCGCTGCGCGAAAAGGACATGTGGGGCGCCAGCCTGCTGGACCAGCTCGCCTGCCGCATCAAATTCCGCCAGCTGCGCTATGAGGGACGCTACACACCGCCTTCGCTGCAGGGCACGCTGGTCTATCCCGGCAATTTCGGCACCTTCAACTGGGGCTCGGTCGCGGTCGATCCGGTGCGGCAGGTGATGTTCGCGATGCCGACCTATCTCGCCTTCACCTCACAGCTGGTGCCTTCCGACGAGATTTCCGCCGACGAGCAGGTGAATGCCGGCGAGGCGGGGCTGAACGTCAATGCCGGCGGCAAGTATGGCGTGCGGATGGGCCCGTTCGTCTCCCCGCTCGGCCTGCCCTGCCAGGCGCCGCCCTGGGGCTATGTCGCCGGGGTCGACCTGCGGACAGGCACGAAGGCCTGGATGCACAAGAACGGCACCATCCGCGATGCCGGGCCGTTGCCGCTGCCGCCGATCCCGATGGGCGTGCCCGGCATTGGCGGGCCGCTGCTCACCGCCTCGGGCGTCGCCTTCCTCGCCGCCAGCATCGACGATTATCTGCGTGCCTATGACGTCGCCACCGGCGCCCAGCTCTGGCAGCAGCGCCTGCCGGCCGGCGGGCAGGCGACGCCGATGAGCTATGAGGCGGGAGGACGCCAGTTCATCGTGCAGGTGGCGGGCGGGCACGGCTCCATCGGCACCAAGGCAGGCGACTATGTGATCGCCTACACGCTGCCGCGCTAGCGGACCCGGCGGGCGTTGACAGGGTTGCGCCCGGCCCGTCGCGAATGCTTGGATGAGCCTCTTGGCAGGCCGATCCCGACGGGACCTGCGGAGGGGGCGGGGGCGCCATCAACGGGATGAGGATGCCATGCCCGCAGAGGATTCACGCGACGAACCCCACGCGCTCGACCGGAGCGGCACCGGAGGGGAGCCCGGCGCGCCCGCGCCCGCCACCCGACCCCATGTCGTCATCGTCGGCGCCGGCTTTGGCGGGCTGCAGGTGGCGCGGGGGCTGGCCAGGGCGCCGGTGAATGTGACGCTGATCGACCGGCACAATTATCACTGCTTCCAGCCGCTGCTCTACCAGGTGGCGACCGCCACGCTCTCTCCGGCCGATATCGCCTGGCCGATCCGCCACGTCCTGTCACGCCAGACCAACATCACCATGCTGATGGCACGGGCCGAGGGGGTGGACCGCGACCGCCGCGAACTGCTCACCAGCGAGGGTCCGCTGCGCTACGACTACCTCGTCCTGGCCACGGGAGCGACGCACTCCTATTTCGGCCATGAGGAATGGGCGCGCTATGCCCCGGGGCTCAAGGATATCGAGGACGCCACCCAGCTGCGCCGGCGCATCCTTTTGGCCTTCGAGCGGGCGGAGGTCGCCTCCGCGCCGGAAACCCGCCGGCGGCTGCTGAGCTTCGCCATCGTTGGCGGCGGGCCGACCGGGGTGGAACTCGCGGGGTCGATCGCCGAGATTTCCCGCCACGCGCTGGCGCCCGACTTCAAGCGCGTCGATCCGCGCACCGCGCGCATTCTATTGATCGAAGCGGGCGAGCGGCTGCTGCCCGCTTTGCCGGAACGGCTTTCCGCTCATGCGCGCGAGCGGCTGGAGGCGATGGGCGTCGAGGTGCTGACCGGCCGGCCGGTCATCGACATCGGCCCCGACCATGTAACGCTCGAAGGCGGCGAGCACCTGCCGGCCTCGACCAAGATCTGGGCGGCCGGGGTGCGCGCCTCACCGGCGGCGCAATGGCTGGGAGCCGAGACCGACCGCGCCGGGCGGTGCCGCGTCGAGCCCGATCTCAGCGTGCCGGGCGAACCGGACATTTTCGTCATCGGCGACGCGGCCGCGATCAGCGACCGTGCGGGCAAGCCTGTGCCCGGCATCGCCCCCGCCGCCAAGCAGATGGGCAGCCATGTCGCCCGGGTGATCGCGGCGCGGCTTGCCGGCACCCCGGCGCCCGGCTTCCGCTACCGGCACGCCGGCGACCTCGCCACCATCGGCCGCAACGCCGCGGTGGTGAAGCTGGGGCGGTTCGAACTGACCGGCTTCCTCGGCTGGATGTTCTGGGGGATCGTGCACGTCTATTTTCTGGTCGGCGCGCGCAACCGCATCACAGTCGCGATGTCCTGGCTGTGGAACTACCTCACCTATCAGCGCGCGGCGCGGCTGATCACCGGTGATGTCGAACCCGCCCCGGTGCGCGAATTGCCGCCGGATCCTGCGAGCCTGCACCCACCGGCCTGAGCGCGGCGGGCACTCAGGAGAAGCAGCGGGCCAGCGTCGCCTCGTCGTCGAGCACCTCGAACCGCAGGACGTTTCCGGCCATATCCGTGGGGCGGATGGAAATCCACCGGCCGGCCTCCGTCACCAGCAAGGCCCGGCCGGCGCTCTTGGCCTCCGCAATTATCGCCAGTTCGGAGCGCACCTCGCCCACCGCGCCGTCGCTTTCGAAGCGGATTTCGAAGCGGGCCGTGGCGGAACCGAAGCCGCTGGTGCGCAGCCATCCCTTGGCTTGGATCGTCCTGACCATGTGCCTCGCTCACGCTGATGAGTCTGTGCAATCTCCACCAGAAGGCCTTCTACGACCTGGGGGCCATCGCGGATCAATTTCGCGGCAGAAAGCCGGAGCCCGCAGCGCGGACCCTTGCGACGCGCGTCACGTCACCTCAGGCAATGCCGCCGACGCCGCCGGGTTCCCCAGCGCGTTAAATGGGATAGGCAGGCGGGCCGGGGAGCGGCGCCTAAGCGCCGAGCGAAGGGGTGCGACAATCGTGGCGCTGAGGCGCGAAGGTATCTCCACCCCACCGAGTTGCGACGCGCCATGTTACACTTCGTCATCGTCGGTGAAGACAAGCAGGCTGGCGACTGAGAGACCACGGGGCCGTTCTCGTCGCGCTTTCGCAATACTCCATGGGAGGTGCCGGCGCATGTCTTTCGAGATTTCGGAGATCACAAGCCCTTTCGCGATCGACGAGGCGCTCGCGGGCGCCGCCTATGAGCCCGAGGACGTGGAACTGCTCGACACCGTGTTCGCCCGGGCGTGCAATCAGGTGTCCGAACGGCTTGTCATCGGCGAGGGCATTCGCAGCCTTCTGGCCTTCGCGATTCTCGAAGGCGCGAAGTCCGGCCTGCGCGATCCCGAGCACCTGACCGCCTTCGCCCTGCGCGCGCTGCCCAGCTTCCGCTCGCAGGAGGAGATTCGCTAAGGCCCGGCCGCGCGGGTCACGCGCCCGGGCGCTCGAAGATCGCCTTCGCCACCCGGGCATGAATGCCCCAATTGCCGTCGGCGACCTGGGTGACGCCGAAATCGACCGCCACCGACATCAGCGAAATCGCCTCGTCTTCATCGAGGCCATAGCGTTCCATCAGGAAGTTGCGGGTGGCGCGCGAGGCACTGCGCAGCGCCCGGCTGAGCGAGGAGCGCTTGAACACTTCGGACTGGGCGTTGCGGCCCAGCTCCCGGAGATAGTTGGTGTAGCTGAAGCCGTGCAGCAGCCAGGCGTCCGGCGTCTCGATCAGCGGCGCCGCCAGCCCGTTCAGAAACACCTTCTCCGTCTCGCCGCGCTTGTGCAGAACGAGGCGCACCTGCCCGGTGAGCGAGCATTCCAGCGCCGTGCCGCTGATCTCGCCATCGCCCTGCGCCAGATGCGGGTCGCCGAGCGAGAGCAGCGCCCCCGGCACCGCCACCGGCAGATAGACCCGCGCGCCCTTCCCCGCGCGCCAATTGTCGATATTGCCGCCGAAATAGCCGGGCGGCACGGAATCGACGATGTCGGTCTCGCGCGGGGCCACCGCGATGAAGCCGAAATGCGGGCGCACCGGGATGCGGGCGCCCTTCAGCACCCCCTCGCGCTTCTCGATGCGGGCATGGTCCACCGGCACGCCGGGATAGTCGATCGTCTCATGGACCACGCCGAACGGGTCGGTCTGCGGCACCCAGCGGAAGGAATAGACCGCCTCGGCAAAGCCGCTCTCGCCGGCCGCATCGGTGCGATAGATGGTGATGACCTCGCGCTTGCGCGGCTCGTCGAGAATGTCGTCATGGTGGAAGCCCCAGGCCGCCGCCGCATTGGAGCCGAAGGCCTGCCCCGCATGGGCCGGGTTGGCGCAGGGGCGCGGGCGCAGATCGAGAATCTCCACCTCCAGCACATCGCCCGGCTCGGCGCCGTGCACGAAGATCGGCCCGGTGCAGATGTGCACGCCGAAGCCCTCGCCCGCTCCGCGCCCGAAGATGGAGGCGTTCACCGGCCCGGCGCCGCGCCGGTCCACCGCCTTGAAGTCCCGCGTCCAGCGAAAGACGCTTTCGGCGCCGGCATCGCCCTTGATCATCCGCTCGGCATCGTCCGAGGCGTGCTGGGTCAGGGTCTCGACCGTGACCCGCGCCCCCGAGCGCACCCGCAGCACCGGGGGAATGGTGCGCGAGAGATAACCCCAATGCACGGTGTCGCGCGACACCGGCAGATGATGCTCGCCGGGCGATCCCGGCTCCGGCGACGTCCGGCCGGCCACGGCGTTCTCGGGGGCGGCGACCTCCGTCCCATCCGCGTCCGGCGCGGTGGGGGCGGCGGCGAGCGGACCCGGCCGCACCGGGCGCGAGCCTGAGTGCATCGGGCGCCCCCGCGTCCAGCGGGTCGCGACGGTCGAGCCGGCGGACTTGCGGTAGTCGCGCGGCGAGATGGCATAGGCGGCGCTGAACACCCGGCTGAAATGCGCCTGGTCGGCAAAGCCCCAGCGAAAGCCGATCTCGGCGATCGAGCGGTCGGCATGCTGGGGGTTGACGAGGTCGAGCCGGCACTGCTCCAGCCGGCGGTGACGGACATAGTCGGAGAAGGAGCGGTCCTGCCCCTCGAACAGGCGCTGGATGTAACGCGCCGACAGCCCCTCCGCCTTGGCGATATCCGCCACTGAGAGGTCCGGCTCGCGCAGCCGCGCCTCGATCTGCCCGCAGACGCGGGCGAAATGGGCGGCCTGCACCTGCGTCGCCGTGTCCTCCTCCGGCCGCGCCTCGGCCAGCAGGGCCGAGAGCACCAGCTCGGTGATGGCCGGCTCGGCCGCCATCACGTCGCCATCCTCCATCATGGCGAAGTTTGCCGCCAGCGCCCGCATCATCGGCCGGGCGGCAAGCGCGGAAATCGATTCGCCCAGCACCAGCGTCGGCACGGTGGCGGCGCGGCCGAGGCGCCCTACCAGCCTCTCGCGCGGCAGGCGCAGCAGCAGCAGCTCGAAATCATTGCGGAACTGCACCGAGACGCGCGTCGCCGGATCGCACACCCACAGATCGCCATCGGCGAATTCCGCCGCGCGGCGGCCGGAATCGGTGAGGTGGCCGCGGCCATAATTGACGAAGCCGATCAGGATCTGCGGCTCGGCCTCGGCCAGAGGGACGAGGTCCTGCGCCCGCGAGCGCAGCAGGGCGAAGGTGGCCTGGGTCGGCGACCGCTTGATCGATACCTCGCCGAAATGGAACACCGCCTCCTTCGGCATCCGCGCCGAAAGAGCGAGGCCGGCCAGCGTCTCGCGCCAGGCGGCTTCCTGCTTGCTGGCGGGAAAGGCGTTGATCGAAATCGGGGCGGCTCGGTTCATGTGGGCGGTCTACACGGTGCGAGGCGGTTTCCGCAGTGAAGCACTTTGACGAACGGCGCACAAAAACTTGTCGCGCCAATGCGGAAGGCCGCCGCACAAAATCGCGTCATTTCTGTACAACATGTTGTTTTTAATATCACATTTTACCTTGGCCACGACCGTCCCAGGACCCGCTTGCGCGGCCTCTGCCTCCAATGGGGCATTGCCCTGGCGCCGTTTCGCCGGGTTATCTCCTCCCGATCAGGACGCGCCGCAAGCTAACGGCGCCCATCGAGACAAGGGGAACAACATGGATCGCCGTGGATTTCTGGGGGCCGGCCTTGCCGGCACCGCCGCTGCCGTCACGCTCGCCGCGCCGCACGTCGCCCGCGCCCAGGAGACGTTCAGCTGGAAGATGACCAACGCCTATGGCCCCGGCGCGCCCTTCTATGTCACCGGCCCGGGCAGCCCGACCTATTTCTGCGATCTGGTCGGCAAGATGTCGGGCGGGCGTCTCACCATCCAGCATTTCGCGGCGGGCGAACTGATCCCGGCTCTGGAGGGCTTCGACGCGGTCTCCTCCGGCACGGTCGAGATGAACGCCGCCAATTCCTATTTCTGGGCCGGCAAGGTGCCGGCGGCGCAGTTCTTCACCTGCGTGCCCTTCGGCCTCAATTTCCAGGGCCAGAATGCCTGGATCTACCATGGCGGCGGCCTGCAGCTGTGGGAAGAGCTCTACGACCCCTTCAACCTCGTGCCGATGCCGCTGGGCAATACCGGCGTGCAGATGTCCGGCTGGTTCCGCAAGCCGATCGAGAAGGTCGAGGACTTCAAGGGCCTGAAGATGCGCATCCCGGGCCTGGCCGGAAAGGTCTATGCCCAGCTCGGCGTCGACGTGAAGCTGCTGCCCGGCGGCGAAATCTTCCCGGCGCTGGAGCGCGGCGTGATCGACGCGGCCGAATTCGTCGGCCCCTATCAGGACCGGCGGCTCGGCCTGCAGAAGGCCGCCAAATACTACTACACCACCGGCTGGCACGAGCCGAACAACGTCACCGAGCTGATCGTCAACAAGACCGCCTGGAACTCGCTGCCGGACGATCTCAAGGAAATCGTCCGCGCCGCCGCCATGGCCTGCAACGTGCTCAGCCACACCTGGTGCGAGGCGACCAATGGCGAGGCGATGGCCGATCTGGTGCAGAACCAGGGCGTGATCGCCGGCCCCTACCCGGCGCCTGTGGTCGACAAGCTGCGCGAGGTCTCCGCCACCACGCTGCAGCAGCTCGCCGACTCCGATCCCAAGATCAAGAAGGTCTATGACAGCTTCACCGCCTTTGCGGCCAAGCACAGCCAGTGGGCCGGCCTCTCCGAGGCGGTGTACCAGACCCAGATCCGCAGGGGCTCATGAGCGGCACGCTTGAAAAGATCGCCCGCGGCCTCGACGTGATCGTCGAGGCCTGTGGCTGGGTCGCGGCGTGGACGGGCTTCGCGCTCGTCCTCGTCATGGCCGGCAATGTGCTGATGCGCTACGTCTTCAGCACCGGCTCGGTGGCGATGCAGGAGCTGGAATGGCACCTGATGGCGCCGCTGACGCTGCTGTGCATCGCCTACACCATCAAGCATGAAGGCCATGTGCGGGTGGACATCCTCTATGCCCGCCTGCCCCTGCGCGTGCGGCAGGCGATCGACCTGTTCTCGGCGCTGAGCGTGGTGGCGCTGTCGGTCATCATCATCATCCTGTCCTGGCGCTATGTGATGCAGTCCTACCGCATCGGCGAAGGCTCGCCCGACCCCGGCGGGCTGCCCTACCGCTTCATCATCAAGGCGATGATTCCGGCCGGCTTCGTGCTGCTTCTCCTCCAGAGCCTTGCCGCCAGCCTGCGCGCGCTCATCCCCTTCCTCGGCGGCGAGGCCTCTCCTCCCGCGCAGGTGCCTGCCAATGCCCGTCAATGAAATCCTGGCGATCGCCTGCATCGCCTCCTTCTTCGTCATGCTGCTCATCGGCGTGCCGGTGGCGCTCACGCTCGCGATCAGCGGCTTCTTCTTCGGCTGGCTCGGCTTCGGCTCCAGCCTGTTCGGCCTGCTGCCGGCGCGCATCTATGGCGTTACCGCCAATTACACGCTGATCGCCATCCCGCTCTTCGTGTTCATGGGCGTGATGCTGGAGAAGTCGCGGCTCGCCGACGAGCTGATGGAGGTGATCGGCCATCTCTCGGGCGGCCTGCGTGGCGGCATGGGGCTGGGCATCGTGCTGGTCGGCATGCTGATGGGTGCGACAACAGGCATTGTCGGCGCCACCATCGTCACGCTCGGCCTGCTCACTTTGCCGACCCTGCTGCGGCGCGGCTATGACCGCAGCCTGTCCTGCGGCGCCATCTGCGCCTCCGGCACGCTCGGCCAGCTCATCCCGCCCTCCACCATCCTTATCCTGCTCGCCGACATTCTCGGCGAATCCGTCGGCACGCTGTTCGCCGCCGCCCTGATGCCGGGGCTGCTGCTCACCGGCATCTTCTGCGTCTACATGCTGCTCGTCGGCGTGATCTGGCCGGAAAAAGTGCCGGCCATTCCGCTCGCCGAGCGCCAGGCGATGCCGCGCCGGCAACTTTGGCTGAGCGCGCTGAAGGTCGGCCTGCCGCCGATCGGCCTCGTGCTCGCCGTGCTCGGCTCGATCATCGGCGGCATTGCCGCGCCGACGGAAGCGGCGAGCATGGGCGCGCTCGGCTCCATCCTCGTCGCCGCCTTCGCCGGGCGGTTCACCCTGCGAACGCTTATCGACACGGTGCAGACCACGGCCCGCATCACCGCGATGATGTTCTTCGTGCTGATCTGCTCGCAGGTGTTCGCGCTGGCCTTCCGTGGCCTCGGCGGCGAGCGGCTGGTGCATGACGCCTTCGCGCTGGTGCCCGGCGGCACCGACGGCATCCTCATCTTCATGCTGCTGATCATCTTCGTGCTCGGCTTCTTCATCGAGTGGATCGAGATCAGCTACATCGTGGTGCCGATGTTCCTGCCGCTGATGCAGAACGCCGGGGTGGATCTCGTCTGGGCGGCGGCGCTGATCGCCACCGTGCTGCAGACCTCGTTCCTCACCCCGCCCTTTGGCTGGGCGCTGTTCTACCTGCGCGGCGTGGCGCCGCCTGAAGTGACGACCGGCGACATCTATCGCGGCGTCATCCCCTTCATCGGGCTGCAGATCTGTGCCGTGGCGCTGGTCTTCACCTTCCCTGCGGTAGCGACCTGGCTGCCGAAGGCGATCGGCTGGTAGCCGGAGTTTACGTGACATGCTGAATACCGTTCGTGCCCGCCGTGGCATGGTGACATCGCCGCATCATCTCGCCAGCGAGGCGGGGCTGCGGGTGCTGCGCGAAGGCGGCAATGCGGTGGAAGCCACCATCGCCATGGCGGCGGCGCTGGCCGTCGTCTACCCGCACATGACCGCGATCGGCGGCGACGGCTTCTGGCTGGTCGGCGCGCCGGGCGAGGAACCGGTGGCGATCGACGCCTGCAGCCGTGCGGCGGCAGCGGTGACGCCGGAGCTGTATTTCCGCGCCGGGCTGAAGGCGATCCCGCAGCGCGGGCCTCTCGCCGCCAACACCACCGCCGGCACCATTGCCGGCTGGGGCGAGGCGCTGGCGCTGAGCGCGGAGCGCGGCGGCACGCTGCCGCTGGCGCGTCTCGTCGAGGACGCGGTCTGGCACGCCCGCAACGGCTTCGCCGTCACTGCCAGCCAGAGCGAACTGACCGCGCAGAAGCAGCCCGAACTCGGCCATGTCTCCGGCTTCGCCGACGCCTTCCTGGTGGACGGCGCCGCGCCGGCGACGGGTGCCACGATGAAGCTGCCGGCGCTGGGCGAGACCCTGCACCGGCTCGGCATCGAGGGCACGGAGAGCTTCTATCGCGGAGCCCTGGCGCGCGAGATTGCCCACGATCTCGCCACTGCGGGCTCGCCGGTGACGCAGGACGACCTCGCCGCCTGCCGCGCGAGCCGGGTGGCGCCGCTCTCGGTGAAGCTGCCGGGCATCCAGCTCTACAATTTCCCCCCGCCGACGCAGGGGCTGGCCTCGCTGATGATCCTTGCCCTGTTCAGCCGGCTCGGCGTGAGCGAGGCTGAGGGCTTCGCCCATCTGCACGGGCTGGTGGAGGCGACCAAGCAGGCCTTCCTCGTCCGCGACCGGCTTGTCGGCGATCCCGACGCCATGGAAGGCGACCCGCGCTACTGGCTGACCGACGGGGCGCTCGACCGGCTGGCCGCCCGCATCGACCCGGCGCGCGCCCTGCCCTGGCCGGCGCCGCCCTCGGCCGGCGACACGGTCTGGCTCGGCGCTATTGATGGCAACGGGCTGGCGGCCAGCTTCATCCAGAGCATCTATTTCGAGTTCGGCTCCGGTGTCGTGCTGCCGCAGACCGGCATCGTCTGGCAGAATCGCGGCTCCAGCTTCGCCCTTGCCGGCGCCGGGCCGCGCCTTCTGGCGCCCGGCCGCAAGCCGTTCCACACCCTCAATCCGGCCATGGCGCAGTTCGCGGATGGCCGCCACATGGTCTATGGCACCATGGGCGGAGAGGGCCAGCCGCAGACGCAAGGAGCGCTGTTCTCGCGCTACGCGCTGTTCGGGCAGGAATTGCAGGCCGCCATCACCGCCCCGCGCTGGCTGCTGGGCCGCACCTGGGGCGCGGAGACGGTAACGCTGAAGCTGGAGGACCG
Source organism: Ancylobacter vacuolatus (assembly GCF_030813595.1). GTDB lineage: Bacteria > Pseudomonadota > Alphaproteobacteria > Rhizobiales > Xanthobacteraceae > Ancylobacter > Ancylobacter vacuolatus. The sequence goes on from NZ_JAUSUH010000002.1 coordinate 247,195, forward strand.
CTTCCCGCCGGAACTCGTTGCCGCTCTGCGGTCGGCCGGGCACGAGGTGGAGACCGTGGCGCCCTTCGACGCGATGATGGGCCATGCCGGCGCCATCGTCCGCCAGGCCGATGGCCGGCTGGAGGGAGCGAGCGACCCGCGCAGCGACGGCGCGGCGATGGGATTCTGACGCCCGACGGCGCTACTTCGGCACCTCTTGTGGACGAGGCGAGAAAGAGCGATCGCCGCTGACATCGCTTTTGCTAGCTTCGGCGTCCGGCCACGCGCATGAAGGGCCGCACGCCACTTCCATGCTCGAACAGGCCATCATGGGACCCCAAGTCGTACCCGTCGCTTCCGACCCCACCTGCCCGCCCGACGCCGATGTCGTCATCGTCGGCGGCGGCATCATCGGCACAACAAGCGCACTCTATCTCGCCGAGCGCGGCCTCAAAGTGGTGCTCTGCGAGAAGGGCCACATCGCCGGCGAGCAATCCAGCCGCAACTGGGGCTGGTGTCGGCAGGCCAAGCGCGACCCGCGCGAATTCGAGTTGATCCGCGAGGCCCTGCGCCTGTGGCGCGGCATGGACGCCCATATCGGCGCCTCCACCGGCTTCGCCACAACGGGCATTCTGTTCGCCGCCAATGACGCCAAGAAGGAAGCCTCCTTCGCCGATTGGGTACGGGACGCCGCCGGCGCCGGCATTGCAGCCGAGATGCTCTCGGGCGCCGCGCTGGCCCGGCATATGCCCGGCGACACCAAGCCCCCGCCGGCCGCGCTCTGGTGCGCGTCCGACGGGCGGGCCGAACCGCAGAAGGCGGCGCCGGCGATCGCCGAGGCGGCGCGCAAGCGCGGCGCCATCATCCTCACCGATTGCGCGGTGCGCGGCGTGGAGACCGGCGGCGGAAGGGTGATCGCCGCCGTCACCGAGCGCGGCCGCATCGCCACCTCGACCGTCGTGGTCGCCGGCGGGGCGTGGACGCGGCGCATCCTCGCCGATGTCGGCATCGACCTGCCGCAATTGAAAGTGCGGGCCAGCGTGCTGCGCACCTCGCCGGTTCCAAATGGCCCGGCGCCGGCGCTGTGGGACCATGATTTCGCCTTCCGGCGCCGGGAGGATGGCGGCTACACCCTCGCCAATGGGCATGTGAATGTGGTGCCGATCGTACCGGACAGCTTCCGCTTCGCCCTCCCCTTTCTCCCCGCGCTGCAGATGGAATTCGCCTCGCTGCGGCTGCGGCTCGGACCGCGCTTCGTTACCGAATGGCGGGAGAGCGCGCGGCGCGCCTTCGACGAACCCTCGGTCTATGAGGCGGCACGGGTGCTCGATCCCGCGCCGGACCTTGGCTATCTCCGGCAGGCCTTCGCCGCGCTCCAGCGGCGCTTCCCGGCCTTTGCCGGGGCGCGCATCGTGCAGAGCTGGGCCGGCTTCATCGACGCCACGCCCGACGCGGTGCCGGTCATTTCGCCTGTAGACACGGTGTCCGGCCTGATCGTGGCGACCGGATTTTCCGGCCATGGCTTCGGCATCGGGCCCGGCGCCGGCCATCTGGTCGCCGATCTCGTCACCGGCGCCAGCCCGATCGCCGACCCGCAGCCCTATCGTCTGTCGCGCTTCTTCGACGGCTCGCGCCCGCGCCCGATGGCGGGTCTCTGACCCGCCCGCGCCCTCGATCCGTCACCCCCCGAGCGGAACACGCCCATGGTCCAGACCCTCGCCCGCCGCCCCCTGCCGCGCTCGCTCTACCGGGAGACCGCGCCGCCGGCGCCGGAGACCGGGCCGCTTGCCGGCGACACCACCACGCGGGTGGCGATCGTCGGCGCCGGCTTCACCGGCCTCTCCGCCGCGCTGCACCTCGCGGAGGCCGGCGTCGACACGCTGGTGCTGGAGGCGAGCCAGATCGGCTGGGGCGCTTCCGGCCGCAATGGCGGGCAGGTCAATCCCGGGCTGAAATGGGAGCCGGAGCAGTTGGAGCAGGTCTTCGGCGCTGATCTCGGCGGGCGGATGGTGCGGCTCGGCGATGAGGCGCCCAGCCTCGTCTTCGACCTCATCGCCCGTCACGGCATCGACTGCGCCCCCCGGCGCGGCGGCACGCTGCGCGCCGCCATTTCCGAGCGCGCCGCCAAGGGGGTGCGGGATTTCCAGCGCCAATGGGCAGAGCGCGGCGCCGATGTGGTGATGGCCGAGGGCAAGGAGATGGCCCGCCTCACCGGCACCGGCGCCTACCCGCTTGGCGCGCATGACCGGCGCGGCGGCCAGGTGAATCCGCTCGCCTATTGCCGGGGCCTCGCCGGCGCGGCGATGGCGGCCGGCGCCCGCCTGTTCACCGACACGCCGGCGCTGCGGCTGGCGCGCCTTGCCGGCGGCTGGGAGATCACCACACCGGGCGGCCGGGTGACGGCGGAGCGGGTGATCCTCGCCACCAATGGCTATAGCGACGATCTCTGGCCGGGACTGCGGCGCAGCGTGGTCCCGGTCTATTCCTCGATCACCGCCACCGAACCGCTGCCGCCGGAACTCGCGGCGCCGATCATGCCGAACGGCGTCGTGCTGTACGAGATGTCCGCCTCCTATGCCTATTACCGGCTGGACGACGCCGGCCGCTTCGTCATGGGCGGGCGCAGCGTGCTGCGGCCGGCCAGCGCGCCTGAAGATTTTCGCGCGCTCGTCGATCACGCCACCCGGCTGTTCCCGGTGCTCAGGTCCGTGGAATGGACGCATCGCTGGAACGGGCAGGTCGCCGTCACCTGGGATCACCTGCCGCATCTGCACGAGCCGGAGGCGGGGCTGACGATCGGGCTCGGCTATAATGGCCGGGGCGTCGCCATGGCCACCGCGACCGGCCGCATGCTCGCGCGGCACGCCGCTGGCGGCGGGGGGGAGGCGCTCGACCTCCCCGTCACCCGTATCACGCCGATCCTCGGCCATGCCGCCTGGCCGCTGGCGGTGAAGGCGCGGCTGAAATGGGATCGGCTGCGCGAGACCTTCGACCGCTGAAGCTTTCGCGCACTGACGGGGCGGCGCGCGGTCAGCCGCCCGTGCCGCGCAGGCGCTCGGAGCGGCGGCGTAGCAGTTCCAGCGTCAGCATCAGCAGCGCGGCGAAAAAGACCAGCAGCGTCGCGGCGGCGGTGATCGTCGGCGAGATCTGCTCGCGAATGCCGGAGAACATCTGCCGCGGCAGGGTGCGCTGGTCCGGGCTGGCGAGGAACAGCGCCACCACCACCTCGTCCCAGGAGGTGACGAAGGCGAACAGCGCGCCTGAGGTGACGCCCGGGGCGATCAGCGGCAGGGTGATGGTGCGGAACGTCGTCCAGGGCGAGGCGCCGAGCGAGGCGGCGGCCCGGGTCAGCGTGCGGTCGAAGCCGGTCAGCGTCGCCGTCACGGTGATGACGACGAAGGGCGTGCCGAGAATCGCATGGGCGAGGATGAGGCCGAGATAGGTGTTGTTCAGCCCCACCGCCGCGAAGCCGAAGAACATCGCCACCGCCACGATCACCACAGGCACGATCATCGGCGAGATCAGGATCGACAGGATCAGCCCGGCGAAGGGCACGTTGCCGCGCGACAGGCCGAGCGCGGCGAGCGTGCCGAGCCCGGTGGCGATCAGCGTGGCGAAGAGCGCGACGATGCCGCTGTTCTGCAGCGCGATGCGCCAGCGTTCATCGGTGAAGAAATCGATATACCAGCGCAGGCTCAGCCCCGGCAGCGGATAGGTGAACCAGGGTTCGCTGGAGAAGGAGAGCGGCATGATCACCAGGATCGGGCCGATCAGGAACAGGAACACCACGGTGCAGAAGAGCGCGAAGATGAAATAGGACAGCTTCTCGCGCGGGGTCGCATAGGAGGGTGCCAACATGTCGATCAGCCCAGCTTGACCTTGTCGATCCCGACGAGGCGGTTGAACAGCGCGTAGAGCGCCAGCGTGATCAGCAGCAGGATGGCGCCGAGCGCCGAGGCCTGCCCCCAGTTCATTTCGCGATTGGTGTAGAGCGCGACGAAATAGCTGACCATCTGGTCCTGCGGCCCGCCGACCAGCGCCGGGGTGATGTAGTAGCCCAGCGACAGGATGAAGGTGAGCAGGCAGCCGGCGCCGACGCCCGGCAGGGTCTGCGGCATGTAGACCGAGACGAAGGCGGTGAGCGGCCCCGCCCCCAGCGAGCGCGCTGCCCGCAGATGCGAGGGCGGAATCGACTTCATCACCGAATAGATCGGCAGGATGGTGAAGGGCAGCTGGATATGCGTCATCGCCAGCACCGTGCCGAAACGGTTGAAGATCAGCTGCACCCGCTCGGTGGTCAGGTTCAGCGCCAGCAATATGTCGTTGAGCACGCCATTGCTCTGCAGCAGCACGATCCACGCCGTGGTCCGCACCAGGATCGAGGTGGTGAAGGGCAGCAGCACCAGGATCATCAGCACATTGGCGTGGCGAGGGGGCAGGATCGCCAGCAGATGCGCCACGGGATAGCCGAGCACCAGCGTCGCCAGCGTCACCAGCAGGCTGATCCAGATGGTGCGGATGAAGATGTCGACGAAGATCGACTGGTCGGCGAAATTGCGGCTCACGGCGCCCTGCGCGTCCTGGCGCAGATCGAGCGAGGTGAGCAGGTAATAGGGCGTGAACGTCGCCCCGGCCCGCTTCATGATCGCCCAGAACTCCACCGAGCCCCATTCGGGATCGGCGGCGATGAACTTCTCCCGCCACGGCCCGCCGCCGCCGGCGTCGACCAGCCGGCCGGCCTTGAGAAAGCGCGAGCGCGCGCCCGGCACCTCGTAGTTGATGCGTTTGCCGACCAGCGCGGTGGTGCGGTCCTTCTGCGTCTGCACCAGGTCCTCGACGAAGGCCGCGAACACGTCCTCGCCCGGGGTCGCCCTTCCGTCCCATCCGTCCAGCGCCGCGATGGTGCGCGGCATCGTCTCGCGCACCTCGGTGTTCTCCACCGCACGCACCAGCATCAGCCCGATCGGCAGGGCGAACACCGCCAGCACGAAAAGAAGCAGCGGGGCGACGAGCGAGAAGGAGCGCGCGCGATTGACGCGCTCGGCGCGCCTGAGCTTGGTCTTGAGCGAGGTGCGGTCCACGTCGGGTCCGGCCTCGCCCGGCAGGGCGGCCACGGCCATGATGAAATCCCCCTCGGCTGCTGCCGCGCCGTCCGCCTCTGGAGATGGCAGCGCGATCGGTTTCCGGCCGGGACACCGAGAGCCCCGGCCGCTCTTTCCACCCGCCCCTGCGAGGGCCGGCGGCTCGTCACATATTGGCGCGCCGGGGGCGCTGCCCCGCCGCGCCAGCGATCACTGGGCGATCCAGGTGTTGAAGCGCTTCAGCAGCTCTTCCTTGTTGTCGCCCCAGAAGACGGGATCGTTGGCGAGCGCGGTCTTGGCATTGGCCGGCGCGGTCGGCAGGTCCTTGAGGATGTCGGGCGAGACCAGCGGGGTGGCGGCGAGCAGCGCCGGGCCATAGGAGATGTACTTGGTCTGCGCCGCCTGGGCCTCGGGGCTGGAGGCGAATTCGATGAACTTGTAGACCGCGTCGAGGTCCTTCACCCCCTTCGGGATCGCCCACAGGTCGTAATCGAGCAGCTGGCCGTCCCAGACGATCTTGAAGTTCTTCTTGTCCACCTTGTTGGCGTTGAAGATGCGCCCGTTCCAGGCGGTGGCCATCACCACTTCGCCGGAAGCGAGCAGCTGCGGCGGCTGGGCGCCGGCCTCCCACCACACGATGTCCTTCTTGATGGTGTCGAGCTTCTTGAAGGCGCGATCGACGCCTTCCTTGGTCTTCAGCGTCTCATAGACCTTGTCGGCAGGCACGCCGTCGGCCATCAGCGCGAATTCGAGATTGCCGAAGGGCGTCTTCTGCAGCGAGCGCTTGCCCGGCCACTTCTTGGTGTCGAACAGGCCGGCGATGGTGGTCGGGCCGTCCTTAATCTTGTCGGCGTCATAGGCGTAAATGGTCGAATAGATGATGGTCGGGATGCCGCACTCGAAGGTCGACCCCTTCACGAAGGCGGCCTCGCCGCCGAATTTGGAATAGTCGATCGGGGTGAGGAAGCCCTCGTCGCAGCCCTGCTGCGCGGTGGCGGCATCGACATCGACGGCGTCCCAGGTGGTGTTGCCGGATTCGACCATGGCGCGAATGCGCGCGGCTTCGCCGTTATACTCTTCCTGGACGATCTTGATGCCGGTCTTGGCGGTGTAGGGCTTGTAATAGGCCTCGTCCTGGCTGGTCTGGTAGGCGCCGCCCCAGGAGGTGATGGTGAGGCTGTCCGCTGCGACGGCGGCGCCGCAGCTCGCCGAGAGGGCGAGCGCGGAAAGGGTCATCTTCAGCGACTTCAGCGGCACGAGCGACTTCATCTGCATGGTCATTCCCTTTGGATCGGTTGGCGGGAGGCGTCGGGGAGCAGGTGGCGGGGGAGCAGGTGGCGGGGGAGCAGGCGTCAGGCCGCGTCAAGGGCGCGGCAGTCCTGCGCGCGCCATCCCAGCGGTATGCGGGAGCCGACAGCGAAGACCGGCCGGTCCTCGACATTGCCGACCTTCACGACCACATCGGCGCCGCTGTCGAGCACGCAGCGCACGCGCACATGGTCGCCGAGGTAGATCATTTCGGCGACCACGGCCTCGAAATGGTTGTCGAGCGGGCCGCCGGGCGGGGCGATCTTGACCCGCTCGGGACGGATGGAGAGCAGGCACTCCTCCCCCACCCGCGCCGCATCGGTAAGGGTGGCGGTGACGACATCGCCATTGGCGAGCACCACCGAGCACAGCGTGCCGTTCGCCGCCTCGATGCGGCCGGGCAGCCGGTTATTCTCGCCGATGAACTGGGCGACGAAGGAATTGGCGGGGCTTTCATAGAGCTCGGCCGGCGGGGCGACCTGCTGGATGATGCCGGCATTGAACACGGCGACGCGGTCCGACATGGTCAGCGCCTCGCTCTGGTCGTGGGTGACATAGACCACGGTGATGCCGAGGCGCTCATGCAGATGGCGGATCTCCATCTGCATGTGCTCGCGCAGCTGCTTGTCCAGCGCGCCGAGCGGCTCGTCCATCAGCACCAGCTTCGGCTCGAACACCAGCGCCCGGGCGAGGGCGACGCGCTGCTGCTGGCCGCCGGACAGCTGGCTCGGCATGCGCGCAGCGAAGCTGCCCAGATGCACCATGTCGAGCGCCTTGGCGACGCGCTCAGCGATCTCCGCCTTCGGCCGACCGCGCACCTTGAGGGGATAACCGACATTCTGCGCCACGCTCATATGCGGGAACAGCGCGTAGTTCTGGAACACCATGCCGATATTGCGTTTCTCGGGCGGCAGGGAGTCGATGCGGGCGCCATCGAGCATGATGTCGCCGGAGGTTGGCGTCTCGAAGCCGGCGAGCATCATCAGCGTCGTCGTCTTGCCCGAGCCCGACGGCCCCAGCATGGTGAGGAACTCACCGCGGCGGATGCGCAGGCTGAGGTCCTTCACGACAAGCACCTCGCCATCATAGCTCTTCTGCACGCCGGCGAACTCGACGAAACTCTCGCTGGCACTGACCGGAAGCTTCATGGTTCCTCCTGAGACAGGGCCGTGCCGGCGAACAGTGCGTTCCCGGCGCGGCCGCATCAGCCTTTACGCTGTGCCGGTGTCGCCCGAGGGTGCGAAGGTGCCGCCTCGCCCTACGAGCTTCCGTACCCCCTTGCTTCCGCAAACCGCATGCCAAGCCGCGCCAAGCGTGCCGGCCCTCCAGCCCAAAGATCCAAAAATACAATATTTATCAATGGTTTATATTTGAGTTTCCGGCCATTCTCGGCGGGTGTCCCTAACGGGAAGACCGGAACGGACGCTTCACGGGACGACCACCGGCACGCGGAGCACGGCGTGTCTGGCCCGCCATGAGGCGCCCGCCATGCCCGGGTGATCAATAAGTAGGCGCGCCCTAATTATTGGCTATTTGCCGGAGCAGACCCGCGCGGCCCCGCCATTTCAGCCGCATGGGCCACGCGCACAAGACGGCGCCCGCCGGCGCCGGCGCCGGAGATGGCGGGCGGGACGTCATGTCCGAACCGCCATATTCGCTGAACATACGCGACCTCCGCCTAAGCCGGCGGCGGCGGCCGGGAAGAATGACCCTTTTCGATGCGCCCCGGCGGGCTCATCGCAGAGGGCAGGCGCCCAAGCGCAGACGGCCCGACCGCGGGGGCGGTCGGGCCGTCTTGGTATCAGCGGCGTGCGAGGCCGTCAGAGCAGGGATTTAGCGAGCAGCATGTGAACGCCCTTATTGCCGTCCACCATCTGCGTCACGCGCAGGTTTCCGGCCAGCGAGCACAGCATATAGGCCTGGTTGCGCGAGAGATTGGTGCGCTCGCACACATGCTTGACCATTTCCCGCGTCGCCTGCCGGGCGGCGTCGTCGAGATCCTCGTCGAGGCCGATCGACATCAGGTGCGTGGCGCTCTCGGCGAAGGGCCAGTCGAGCCGCATGTCCTTGCGCAAAGTGAGGCGGAACGTGCCGGTAACGCCGGTTTCCAGCGCGGTGATGCACACTTCGCCATCGCCCTGCACGCCATGCCCGTCGCCGGCGAAGAACAGCGCGCCCTCGTTGAAGACCGGCAGATACAGCGTGGTGCCGGCGCGCAGCTCCTTATTGTCCATATTGCCGCCAAAGGCGCGCGGCACCGGCGAGCCGCAGCGTCCCCACGCCGGCGGCGGGGCGGTGGCGATGATGCCGAAGAACGGGTCGAGCGGAATCTCCGTGCCCCACGGCATCACGCAGACATTTTTGGCGTGATCGACCACGGGATGGATGGTCTCGTAATCGGTGAACTCGTCCGGCAGCGTGCCGAGCAGCGGCAGGATGGAGACGAAGCCCCAGTCCTGGCGCACTTTCACGTCGAGAATGTCGACCTGCAGCGTGTCGCCGGGCTTGGCGTCCTGCACATAGACCGGGCCGGTGATGAAATGCGGCCCCGGCCCGGGCGGCAGCGCGTCGAGGGCGGCCATGTAATCGGCCGGCACCGGCAGGTTGTCCGGCAGTGTCTCCTTGCCGCCGGCGGGGAAGGAGTGCAGCGTCACCACATCGCCGGAGGCCACCTCCAGCACCGGGGGCGTGGTGCTGTCGAGATAGCCCAACACCATGTTCTCCGGCGTGGCGGGGATTTCGAAGCGGCGCGACATGGGAAGCTCCTGGGAAACGGCTGGGTTAGGGTTCAGACGGCGATGAAGCGGGAGAGGTGGTCGCGCGTCATTGTCTCGGCACGGCCAGTCTCGACCACCGCGCCGCGCGAGAGGATGATGAAAGCGTCGGCGGTGTCGATGGCGAAGTCGAGATATTGCTCGACCAGCAGGATCGACAGCCGCCCCTTCAGGGCCCGCAGCACCTCGCCGATCAGGGCGACGATGTTGGGCTGGATGCCTTCCGTCGGCTCGTCGAGGATCAGCAGCCGGGGCTGGGTAACGAGGGCGCGGGCCAGCGCCAGCTGCTGCTGCTGTCCGCCCGAAAGCGCGCCGCCGGGCCGCTTCCACATCTCGCGCAGCACCGGGAACAGGTCGACCGCCTCGTCCATCGCCGGCGTGCCATAGGTGCCATGGGCGCGGGCGGCGGCCTCGACATTCTCACCCACGGTCAGTTCGGAGAAGATCTCGCGCCCCTGCGGCACATAGGCGAGGCCGGCGCGGGAGCGCCGGTGCGGCGACCAGCCGGAAGCATCCGCCCCGTCGATCATCACCCGCCCGGCGCTCGGGGCCAGTAGACCCATCAGGCATTTGAGCAGGGTCGACTTGCCGGCGCCGTTGCGGCCGAGCACGGCGAGGCATTCGCCCGGCGCGATCTCAAAGCCGATCTGGCGCAGTACCTGCGCCGAGCCGTAATGCTGATCGAGGCCTTCCACCGCAAATTGCATGCTCATCGCCCCAGATAGACCTCGACCACCGCCGCGTCGGCGCGGACATGGGCCATCGAGCCCTCGAACAGCGTGCGGCCCTCATGTAGAACCGTGACGCGATCGGCGATGCGCTCGACGAAATCCATGTCGTGCTCGACCACCACAATGGCGCGGTCCGGCCGCTTGAGCGCGCGCACCAGCGCCGCCGTGCGTTCGGTTTCTTCATCGGTGAGGCCGGCGACGGGTTCGTCCAGCATCAGAACCTTGGGGTCGGAGGCCAGCACCATGCCGATCTCAAGCCATTGCTTCTGGCCGTGGCTCAGCTCGCCGGCGAGGCGGTTTGAGTGGTCGACGAGACCCACCGTCTCCAGCACCTCGCCGATTCGGTCCTCCAGCGCGGGGGCGTCGAGCCGGGCGCGGAAGCCGACATCGGCGCCGATGGCGATATGCTGACGCACGCTCAACCCCTCGAAAACGCTCGGCTTTTGGAACTTTCGCCGCAGGCCGGCGCGGGCGATGGCGGCCTCGCTCAGGCCGGTGAGATCAATGGCGCCATCGAACAGCACGCGCCCCTGCTTCGGCCGGGTGATGCCTGAGATGACGTCGAGCAGCGTGGTCTTGCCGGCACCGTTCGGGCCGATGATGGCGCGCACCTCGCCATAATCGATCGCGAGTGACAGATCGTCGAGGGCGCGGAAGCTGCCGAAGCGGACGGTGAGGCCGTCGACGAGAAGCGCGGTCAGGCTCATGGCCGCGCCTCACCCATGTCGGACGCCAGGCGCTTGGGCCCCATCGGACGCACCAGCTTGAATTTCGCGAGATCCATCAAGCCGTTGGGGAAGACCAGCACCACCAGCACGATCAGCCCGGAGAGGATGAACGGCCAGATCTCAGGCGCGGCGAAGGACAGCCAGAACTTCACCGCATTGACCAGCAGCGCGCCGATCACCGCCCCCACCAGATGCCCGCGCCCGCCGATCGCCACCCACACCGCGATCTCCAGCGACAATTCGGGCGAGAGCACGCGCGGATTGATGATCCCGACCTGCGGCACATAGAGCATGCCGGCCAGCATGGCGATGAGGGCGGAGAGGCACCAGACGATGAGCTTGAGCCGCAGCGTCTCGTAACCCATTGTTCTCAAGCGGGTTTCGTCGTCGCGCGTCGCCAGCATCAGCGCGCCGAAACGGCTCTTCACCAGTCCGTTGCAGCCGGCCAGCACCCCGGCCAGCACCAGCAGCGAGGCGACCGCCAGGGCGGTGATCATGCCTGAGGTGCCCATCGGCCAGCCGAACAGGACCGTGAATCCGGTCATGCCATTATTGCCGCCGAAGCCGGTGTCGTTGCGGAACATCAGCAGCATGGCGACATAGACCAGCGCCTGGGTGATGATGGCGAAATACACGCCGCCGACCCGCGAGCGGAAGGAGACATAGCCGAAAAGACCGGAGATCAGCGTGGTCATCACCACGGCGGCGGCCAGTGCATAGGGGAAGAACTCGAATCCGTCCCAATAGAAAGGAAACTCCTTCCAGCCCATGAACTGCAGGAAATCCGGCACCGTGCCGGTGATTTCAAAGGAATGCTTGAGCAGATACATCGCCATGAGGTAGCCGCCCAGCGCGAAGAACAGTCCGTGGCCGAGCGACAAGATGCCGAGATAGCCCCAGATCAGGTCGAGCGAGATCGCCAGAACGGCGAAGGCAGCGAGCTGGCCGATGGCGTTGGCGAGGTAGCGCGACAGCGCGAACTCGGTTCCGGCCAGTCCCGCCATGAGCAGAGCGGCGAGGACGATGAGGGTAATGAGGTGGACGATCGGTGCAGTGTGGGTAATCAGGCCGAAGCGGTTCATTTGCGGCGCCCCTTCACGGCGAACAGGCCCTCGGGCCGCCATTGCAGGAAGGCGATGATCATCAGAAGCACGATCACCTTCGCCGCCACCGCGCCCCAGAGCGGCTCGATCAGCACATTGATCTGGCCGATGCCGAGCGCGGCCACCACCGTGCCGGCAATGGTGCCGACCCCGCCGAGCACCACCACCATGAAAGCGTCGATGATGAAGTTCTGCCCCATTTGCGGGTTCACCGAATAGATCGGCGACAGCGCCAGCCCGGCGAGTCCGGCCAGCCCCGAGCCGAGGCCGAACGCCATCATGTCAACCCGCCGGGTCGGGATGCCGATGCAGGCGGCCATGTCGCGGTTCTGCGTCACCGCGCGGATGTTGAGCCCGAACGGCGTGCGCCGCACCAGCCCCCAGGTCAACGCCAGCGTCACCACGGCGAAGAGAATCGCGAACATGCGGTTCCAGGTGAAGATGAAGTCGCCGATCACGGGCACGCCGCCGGTGACATAGAACGGCGTCTCGAATTGCAGATTCTGGGTGCCGAACACCACGCGCACCAGGTTCATCAGGAACAGGCTCACCGCCCAGGTGGCGAGCAGGCTCATCAGCGGGCGCTTGTAGAGATGGCGCAAAAGGCTCGCCTCCAGCGCGATGCCGATGGCGGCGGTCACAAAGAAGGCGACCGGGATGGCGAGCACCAGATACCAATCGAGCAGCGAGGGGGCGACGACGCGCAGCCCCTGCTGCACCAGCCAGGTGACATAGGCGCCGATCATGATCAGCTCGCCCTGGGCGAGATTGATGACGCCCATCAGCCCGAAGATGATGGCGAGCCCGATCGCCGCCATGAACAGGATGGAAGCGAAGCTCAGGCCATTATAGGCCGTCGCCAGCACGTCGCCGACGGCGATGCCGCGCCCGATGCGCACGGTGGCGTCATCCACCGCCGCGCGGAATTCCGGGCTGGCGGCATAGGCGGGATCGGCGGTGAGGGCGGAAACCTGCGTCAGCGCCCGCCGGCTCGGATTGTCGGCGATGCGCGCCAGCGCCCTTATGCGGGCGGCCGGGTCGGCGGCAGTGAGCGCGGCGGTCTGGGCGAGGGTCTCAATCTCCCCCTTCAGGCCGGCATCGGGCTCCGCTGCGGCGGCCGCCTCCAGCAGGCCTTCCGGAATCAGCGCCGGCCGGCGCTCCAGCGTCTTCAGCGCCGCCGCGCGCTGGGAGGCTTCGGGGGCCGCGCGCAGGGCCAGCGCCGCGTCGACCTGTTCATAGGTGGCACGGTTCTTCAGGCTGAGAACGGGGGTGAGCGGCTCCCCCGCCGCCGCGCGCGGCTGGCGGGTGACGGCATCGAGGCCGTTCTCGGTCAGCACCGCACCGGCGTCGTCACAGGCGAGCTTGCGGTCGATCACCGCGCGGGCGAGCGGCACGGCGAAGGCGCGGTCGGCCGCATCGCCAGACATGGCGAGCCCGGTGAGCACGGAAGCCGCCTCGCCCATCGCGCTGGCATTGCCGCACAGATTGGCGATAAGGCCGGCGCGGTCGAGCGCCTGCGCCCGCGCCGAGGGGGCGAGGAGCAGCGCGGCCAGCAGGCCGGCCAGGACTGCGGTGAGACGGGTCAGATTCATCGGGCACTCAAGGCGGCGCATGGCGGTGGAAGGCCATGCGCGGCAGGTGAAAGGGCATTGGGCGGCAGTGGGCCAAGAAGACCGTCATGCCCGGGCTTGACCCGGGCATCCGCGTCTTGCGGCGACGGGGCGAGGTGGATCCCCGGGTCAAGCCCGGGGATGACGTGGTGACAACAGGTCGCCGATGACGGCGTACCGGCTCACTCAGCCATAGGGGCTGAAGGGCACGGGCTTGGGCGTGTCCTTGGACTGCCAGAGAATGTCGAAGCCCTGTTTGTCGTTGACCGAGCCGATAAACACGCCGCGGGCGACATAGTTGTTCTCGCCGGTCATCGAGATCTTGTAGCCCGAGGGGCAATCGAAGGTGAGGCCGGCAAAGGCCTTGGAGACTTCCGGCACGTCGAAGGAACCCGCCTTCGCCGCCGCCATCGCCCACAGATGCACCGAGTCATAGGCCGACACCATCGGGTCGATCGACACCGTGCCGGAGAAGGGCACGTTCTTGGCCTTCACATAGGCGGCCCAGTTCTTCAGGAACGCCTCATTGGCCGGGCCCTTGGCGTTCTGCAGATAGGCCCAGCAATTGAGGTGGCCGACCAGCTTGGCGGTGTCGAGGCCTTCAAGATCGGCTTCCACCATGTCGAGGCCAAGCACCGGAATATCGGTGGCGAGAATGCCCTGATTGGCGAATTCGCGCATGAAATCCGGGATCGAATTGCCGACCACGGTGAGGATGACCACCGGCTGGCCGCCGCCCTCATCGGCGAAGGCGCGGATCTGGTTGACCAAAGTCTGGAAGTTGGAGAAGCCGAAGGGGACATATTCCTCCTTCCAGGCGCTTTCCTTGATGCCCTTGGATTTGAAGTAGCCCTTGAGCTGCTTGTTGATGGTGCGCGGCCACACATAGTCCGAGCCGAGCATGAAGAAGCGCTTGGCCGAGACGCCTTCCTCGCCCATCAGATAATCCACCGCCGGCAGCACCGAGCTGGCCGGGGGCGAGTTCACATAGACGACGTTCTTGGAGTTCTCGTCGCCCTCGAAATGCAGGGGGTAATAGAGCAGGCCGTTCTCCTGCTCGACCACAGGCAGCACGGTCTTGCGCGACACCGAGGTCCAGCAGCCGAACAAAGCGGAGACCTTCTCCTGCTGCAGCATCTGCTTGGCGGACTGGGCATAAAGCGGCCAGTCGGAGGCGGGATCGGAGACCAGCACGTCGATGGTGCGCCCGTTCACCCCGCCCTTGGCGTTGATCTCGTCGGCGGCCATCTTGACCACATAGTTCAGCCGGCCTTCGAGATTGGCCATGGTGCCGGAGGAGGAGAACAGGCAGCCGAGCTTGACCGGGCCGGACTGCGCCTGCGCGTTGCGCAGGAAGGCGGGGGCACTGAGCGGGGAGGCCAGCCCGACGGCGGCAAGGCCGCTGGCCTGGAGAAGGGAACGCCGCGTTATATTGACCATGGACCACACCTCAACGGTTCGGAAGGTGGGCGGATTGTGTTGAGGCGCGGCGCGGGCGCAACTTCATATAATGTTCAGCCCTGCCCAAAGCGGCGCCAGAGCCCGGCCCTCACGCCGCTTTCTGGCAGGATTGCCAGAAATGCCCCGTGCCGGCGGTGCCGGCCGGGCGGACGCGGCGCGCGTGAGACGGCGCGGCAGGGCGCCCCGCGCGGGCTTGGCGGCAGCGCGGGGCAAGGTGCGGCGCCGGCCCGGCAGAGGTATTTGAGAAAGTGCATTCACCTCGGCCGGCCGCGGGTCTATAGTGCTGACCATGAGGAGCGCACGCTGAAATTATGTGCGCCAACTGACGCGGGTCGCAGGGGCGGCGCCCGCCACAGCGTGGCTACGGGACTGTTCGCGAAGATCCATCCGTGTGCGAAGCCTGAGGACGAGCCGATGCGACGTTCGCAGTTCACCGACACTGAAATCCTTCACCTCATCCGCGAGGCCGATGCCGGCGTGTCGATCCCCGAGATCTGCCGCACCGCGCAGGTGTCGCTGCGCACCTTCTACCGCTGGCGCCGGCGGTTTGGCGGGCTCGACCAGGCGGCGGTGGTGCAGATGAAGGAATTGCAGGCGGAGAACCGGCGGCTGAAATCGCTGCTGCAGAGCCTGTCGCGTCCGCAGCGCCCCTCCACCGGCGGCGAGGCCGCCTATCCCGGCGATGCCCGCCTCCAGCCCGCCCGCGCGTCGGCGCTGGCGGCGGAGCGCTGCGGCGGCGCCGTGGTCGGCCGCTTCGCCTCGGTGCGGGTGACGCGCTGAGCATCACCCCTTAGCCGGCTACGCCTCCCCGCCCCGGCCGCGCGCTTGGGCGTGGAAGATCAGCCGGTTGCACACCAGGATCGCCAGCAGCGAGCCGACCCCCACCAGGGTGAAGATGGCGTTCACCGAGGGGGTGAAGCCGAAGCGCATCTGGTTCCACACCCAGATCGGCAGGGTGGGCGAGGTGCCGGCGAGGAACAGCGTCACCATCACATCGTCGGCCGACAGGGTGAAGCCGAGCAGCGCCCCGCCGATGATCGCGCCCCGGATCGAGGGGAACAGCACATGAACGAAGCTCTGCCAGTGATTGGCGCCCGAATCCATCGAAGCTTCCAGGAGCGCCCCGTCCAGCCGCCGCAGCCGGGCGAGGATGATCATCAGCATCACAGGCATGACGAAGCTCGCCTGGCCGATGACGATGCGCCCGACGCCGGAGGGGATCTGCGCCAGCTGCGTCGCCAGCACCATGACGATGCCGAGCACCACGCCGGGGATCGCCACCGGGATCGCCAGCGCGAACTCGAAGAAGCGCGCCCGCCGCACCCTTCCATAATGCAGCGCGAAGGCGAAGCCGGTCGCCGCCACGCCTGACACCAGTACGACGGCGAAACCCACCATCAGGCTGCGCCGCACCGCCGCCAGCATCGGCTGGTTGCCGGCGAGCTCCGCATACCAGCGCAGTGTCGCCCCGCTCAGTGGGAAGGCCTGCACCGAGGAATCGTTGAACGACATCAGCACCATGATGGCGAGCGGGGCATAGAGGAAGAGATAGGGCAGCGCGAACAGCACCCTTCCCCCCGCCCGCAGCAGGCGCTGGCCGGAGGTGAGCCGGTGCGACGCCACCGGGGGCCGGGCGCCCTCGTCGCCCGTCAGCACGCCCCGCGTCTGCCCCGCCCACAGCACCAGCGCCAGGATGAGGCCGACACTGACCATCAGGCACACCGCGATCGCCGCGCCATAGGGCCAGTTATTGGCGATGCCGAATTGCGAGGCGATCACCATGCCGATCATGGTGCCGTCAATGCCGCCGACCATGGAGGGGGTGACGTAGTCGCCGACCGTCATCAGGAAGGCGAGCGAAAAGCCGATGGCGACGCTCGGCCGCGAGAGCGGCCACACCACATGGCGGAAGGTTTGCCAGGCGGAGGCGCCGCTGTCCTGCGAGGCCTCGATCAGCGCGTGCGGGATCTTCTCCAGCGCGGTGAAGATGGCGATGAAGCAGAACGGGATCGAGATATAGGTGTAGGTGAGCAGCACCGAGAAGCCGGTATAGAGAAACGCCTCGCTCGGCTGGTCGAGCAGGCCGCTGCCGACCAGCGCCGAGTTCAATATGCCGTTCTGGCCCAGAATCATCCGCCAGGCGAAGACCCGCATCAGCAGGCTGATCCACAGCGGGATGATGACCAGAAGCACCAGCACCGAGCGGTTCTTCTGCACCACGCGGGCGGCGTAATAGGCCATGGGATAGGCGATGAGGCAGCCAAGCGCCGCCGCGCCGAAGCTGGTGGCGAGCGTCTTGCCCAGCAGGAACTGGAAGCTCGCCGACTTCCAAAGCCTCATATAGCTGGCAAAGGAGGGATCGAAGACGATGAAGCCATTGGAGGTGCGCAGGAAGCTGGTGCCGATCAGCAGCAGGTTCGGCACCAGCACGAGGGCGATGAACCAGGCATAGACCGGCCAGCCAAGGACACTGATCCGGTGGAAGCGGACGGGGCGGGCGGCGGAAAGCGACATGTCGGAGGCGATGTCAGCCATGGAACACCGTTGCCTGGCCAGGGTCGAACATCACCCGCACCGGCCGGCCGGGCAGGTAGCCCTCGCCGCCCAGTGTGGGCACGGCGGCGATGATGTTGTGGTCGCCGCAGCGCACATTCACCTCCAGCGCATTGCCGAGAAACAGCACGTCCTCGACCACGCCCTCGATGGCGCAGGCCTCGCCCGGGGGATGGCCAGCCTCGGCGAGCCGCACGCATTCAAACCGGATCGCCATCCGCGCCGGGCCGGAGCGCGGCACCGCCACCCCCTTCAGCGCCCGTCCGCCGAGCAGGGCGGTGAGGCTGCCCTCATGCGGCGCCGCCTCGATCGGCAGCAGGTTGGAGCGGCCGACGAACTGGGCGACGAATTCGGAGGCCGGGTCGAAATAGATCTCGCGCGGCGTGCCGAGCTGGGCGATGCGCCCCTCGCTCATCACAGCCACCCGGTCGGACATGGACAGCGCCTCGCCCTGGTCGTGGGTGACATAGACAAAGGCGATGCCGAGTTCGCGCTGCAGCGAGACCAGCATGTGCTGCATCTGCTGGCGCAGGCGCAGGTCGAGCGCGCCGAGCGGCTCGTCGAGCAGCAGCACGCGCGGCCGGCAGACGATGGCGCGGGCCAGCGCCACGCGCTGGCGCTGGCCGCCGGAGAGCTGGTGCGGCAGCCGGGCGGCGAAATCGCCCATGCTGACGAGGGCAAGGCAGTCGCGCGCCTTGGCGAGGCGCTCGGCCTTGCGCGCGCCGGCCATGCGCAGGGGATAGGCGACGTTTTCCAAGACGCTCATATGCGGAAACAGCGCATAGGACTGGAACACGGTGCGCACATCGCGCCGGAAGGGCGGCACATCGGTGATGTCAGCCCCATCCATCAGCACGCGCCCGACATCGGGCCGCTCGAAGCCGGCGATCATGCGCAGCAGCGTGGTTTTTCCCGAGCCGCTGGGCCCGAGGATGGAGAAGAACTCGCCCGGCGCCACGGTGAAGGAAATCCGGTCGAGCGCCGGCCGGGCCGCCCCGTCATAGGTCTTGTCGATGCCGGCGAGCGTCAGGATCGCCTGCGAAGTCTTCGCCATCTCTCGTGCTCCGCGTTGCAGGGTCAGCAGGGGCGCGTCAGAGCGTGCCGGCTTTGAAGTCGTTCCAGATCTGCAGGCGCCGCTCGAAATCTTCCGGCTTCTGCAGGATGACCAGCTTTTCCCAGAAATCGCCGGCCTGCGAGTCGGGAATGTTGGTGCGCTTGAGCGTCGCCTCGCTCACGCCGCCGGCCTTGGCCTCGCTGAGGTCGAGCACGCCATTATTGGTCGAGGATTCGATGAAACGGGCCTGCCACTTGGTCGAGAGATTGTCGTTGATGAACTTGTAGACGATGTCGCGGTCGCCCTTTTTCGAGACGCCGGTGCAGTCGATCCAGGTGGGCGTGCCTTCCTTCGGCAGCGCATAGGCGAAGTTCTTGCCCTTGTCCTGCAGCGAGGTGACGACCGCGATGTTCTGGCAATAGCCGAGGAGCGCCTCGCCGGCGGCATAGATGGTGACGGCATCGTCGAAGCCACGGGCGATGGTGCGGATCTGCGGGCGTAGCGTGCGCAGCGCCTCCTCGCAGGCGGCGAAATCGGCGTCCGTCAGGTTGAACGGGTCCTTGGCGCCGACCGCGAGCGCGATCATCGGAAAGCAGATGGTGCAATCGTCGAAGATGTTGACCTTGCCGCGATATTTCGGGTCCCACAGCGCCTTCCAGCTGTCCGGCGCGGGCATGGCGTCGGCATTGTACATCAGCGGCTGGGTGCCCCAGTTGTAGGGCACGGCCACCACCTCGCCGCCGACATCGGTGTATTTCTTCCAGTCGAGATTGGGGGTGATGTTCTTGATGTTCGGCACCTTGGCGGTGTCAAACGGCACGATCAGCCCGGCTTCCTTGAAGCGCGGCAGCGAGCCGGTCTCGATATACATCACGTCCGGCTGCACCGCGCCGGAGAAGGGCTGCGAGAACAATTCGTCGACCGAGCCGATGACGACCGGCTTCACCTCGACGCCATTGGCCTCGCCCCATTCCTTGCACCAGGCGGGGTCGTGATAGGTCTCCCAGGTCAGCAGCACGATCGGCTCCTGCGCATAGGCCCGACGCAGAACGCCGGGGGCGGCGAGCGTGGCAGCGGCCGCGCCCATGCCCTTCAGGACGCCGCGCCGCGAGGGCGCCCAATCTCCAGTATGGAAGGTCATTTTTTTCCCCTGTGTTCGGCCTTTCCGGCCGACACCCGGTTCGGCAACTCTCGTGCCATCCGGATTTTTCCCGATCTTGAAAGATGATTTCAGCACTTCTGGTCATTCGGGATGGATGATTTAAAGCTTAGAGCAGGCCGCTTCGCGCGTGTTGCTGGATTGCCGGGACGAAATACCACTCAATAGTGCGACAGTGTCGCATCGCGGCGCAGCGGTGAGACAGGATCGCGCGAAGGCGACGCTGTTTCAAGGATGAGCCGGCCGCTGTCGCAGAGGCGCGACAGGGCGGCGTGACAGGGCGCCGTGACGGAGGGAGGCGCAGCGGCGAGGTTCAGGGAATGATGCGGTAGCGCTGCAGCTTGCGGTACAGGGTGGCGCGGCTCAGCTGCAGCGCGCTTGCGGCCGCCTTCACATTGCCGCCGCAGCGCGCCAGCGTGGCGACGATAGCCTCGCGCTCGGCGCAGGCGATGGCGTGACGGGCGCTGCCGGCCTCGGCCGCCGCTTCCGCCACGGCGAGGCCACCCTCCCCGGCCTCGCCCGGCAGCCCGAAGGCCGCCGCCGCCGCCGGCAGCACCGGGCGCGCGGCCAGGCCCGCCGCCGTGAAGGCCGGGCGGATGGCGATGTCCTGCGGGCCGAGCACCGTGCCCTCGCAGAGATGAACGGCGCGGTTGAGCGCGTGGCGCAGCTCGCGCACATTGCCGGGCCAGTCATGCGCCATGAGCAGGGCGAGCGCTTCCGCCGACAAAGTGAGCCCGCGCCCGGCATCGAGGCCGGCCAGCACCTGTTCGATCAGCGCCCGTCGGTCGGTGCGGGCGCGCAGGGCGGGAATGTCGATCACCGCGCCGGCGAGCCGGTAATACAGGTCCTGGCGGAACTGGCCGCGGGCGACCTGCGCTTCCAGGTTCTGGTTGGTGGCGGCGATCACCTGCAGATCGACCCGGCGCGGCTTGCCGGCGCCCAGCGGCGTGACCTCGCCGGATTCGAGCACATGCAGCAGCCTTGTCTGCTGGCTCACCGGCATATCGCCGATCTCGTCGAGGAACAGCGTGCCGCCATCGGCCTCCACCAGCCGGCCGGTGCTGCCCTCGCGCCGGGCGCCGGTGAAGGCGCCGCTGCCATAGCCGAACAATTCGCTGTCGATCAGCGTGTCCGGCACCGAGGCGCAGTTGAAGGCGACGAAGGGCGCGGCCCGGCGCGGGCTTTCCTCATGGATGGCGCGGGCGAAGGCGTCCTTGCCCACCCCGGTCTCGCCGAGCAGCAGGATCGGCAGCGAGCCGCCGAGCACGCGCCGCACGAGGCGCACATTGGCCGCCATGCGGGCATCGCCGCCGGCGCAGTCGTCGAGGGTGAGCACGCGCGGCGCCGCGCGGGGTGGCAGCGCCGCAGGGGCGGGCGCCGGGCGGGGGCGGGCCTCGCCGGCCGGCGGGGCGGCGTCCGGGGCGGCGGTGAAGCGCGGGCCGGCGCCGGCCGTGGTCGCCGCCGGTTCCAGCGGCCCGCTGAGCGAGACGGAGATGGCATCGCCGCCCTTCTGCAGATGCAGCGTCAGTTCGGTGCCGCCGAGCCGGGAGAGGTCGGCAAGCCTGTGGTCCCGCTCGAACACCGCCCACAGGCTGCGCACGCGGGCGAGCTGGATGCGGTCGCGCAGCATGTCGCGGGCGGCGTGGTTGAGCCCGACCAGCTGGAAATCGCCATCCACCGCGATCAGCCCGTGGTCAACGGCGCCGATGGCGAATTTCAGGATGAAGCAGCGGCGGAAAGCCTGGCGGAACATGCGCTCGCCGATGCGGTCGGCAAGGCTGGAGGACAGGCCGAGCACCACTTTCAGCGTCTCGCGCTGCAATTCGGGATTGCGGATCGAGATGTTGATGGCGCCGATCAGCTCGGCATCCGGGCCGAACAGAGGCGCGCTGGCGCAGGACAGGGCGGAGAATTCATAGAAGAAATGGTCATTGGTGAGCACGCCCACCGGCCGGCGCTCGACCAGGCAGGTGCCGATGGCGTTGGTGCCGGCGGAAGGCTCGGCCCAGGCGGTGCCGGGCCGCTCGACCTCGCTGTAATAGTCGGGATGGTAGTTGGCGCGCTCGGTGATGATGTAGCCCTCGACATTGCCGAGGCTGATGGAGAAGCCGGACACCGAGACGGCGCCGAACAGGGCGTCGATCTCCGGGCGGGCATAGTGGATCAGCTCGTCATTGGCCTCGCATTGCCGCTTCAGCTCGGCATCGCTCACCGCCTCGATGCGGAACTTGGCGCCGGGATCGAAGCGGTAGCCATCCATGCAGCGGCGCCAGGAGGCAGCCATGCTGTCGGCGGCGCGGGGCACAGGTAAGTCGCCGGCGGCAGGGGCAAGCTGGTTGGCGCTCGTCACGATGCGCGCGACATGGCTGCGCAGATCCAGCATCGCGGTCCCCGGTTCCGCCCCCAAGCTTAAATTGTGCGCAGCACAAAGTTTAATCGTCAACCCGCTTCCTCCTCGCTCGGTGCGGAAACGAAAAAGGGGGCCGGCTGTGCCGGCCCCCTCGCTCAGGCGAAGAGCATGCGCAGATGGTCGTTGAGGAAGACCCCGTCCGGGTCCATCTCGCGGCGCAGGCGCTTGAAGGCGTCGTATTTCGGGTAGATCCGCTCCAGCCGCTCCGGCGTCATGAAATGGTGCTTGCCCCAGTGCGGGCGCCCGTCATAGCGGTCGAGAATGGCATCGGCGTCGCGCAGCATGGCCCAGCTCGCCTCCTCCAGCGGGCCGGAAATCGACAGGGCATAGCCGTCGCGTTCGGAATAGGCGGAGAGATAGGTGTCGTCGCCCTTCACCGCCCGGCATTCGACCGGGTAGATGGCTTCGGGGTATTTGGTCTGGAACATGCGCCGCACCTCGGCGAAGCATTCCTCGAAGCGGCCGAACGGCACGGCGTATTCGATCTCGCGGAAATTCGGCACATAGTCGTTGGGGTAGATGATGGAGGAATGGTCGAATTCCTCCCCCGGCCCCAGCGTCGGCGCCGGCTCGGCCACCGGCACGGCGTTATAGGTCCGCATGTGGCAGAAATCGAAGTCGCGCGTCGTCTTCGAGGGCACCGCGCCGCCGGGCAGCTCATAGAGATCCGCCGATTCCCGGCGCGGCAGCCAGAAGAACCAGAAGGTGCGGTTGGCCTCCAGCAGCGCATGCAGGTTACTGAGGCAGTCCTCGGTGTCGGTGTTCCATGAGCGTTTGTGGATGTTGTAGGATGGCACCGCCTGCAGGGTGAGCGACACCACCAGGCCGAACATGCCGATCGAGGTGCGGAACGCCTTGAACAGTTCGCCATCGGCGGCCGAGAGGTCGCGCAGCTCGCCCTCCGCCGTGACGATGCGGGCGCCGACGAGGTGGGTGGAGAGGCAGGCCAGCGTCTTGCCGGCGCCATGGGTGCCGGTCATCATCGCGCCGATTACCGCCTGCCGGTCAATGTCGCCCTGATTGTTCAGCGACATGCCGTGCTCGCGCAGATATTTGGTCAGCGCGCTGATGCGCAGGCCCGGCCGCACCGTGACCTGCAGCTTCTCCTTGTCGACCGCGACCACCTGATTGAAGGCATCGAAGTCGATATGCACCCCCGGTGTCGGCACGATGGCGGGGTTGGAATGGCCGGCGCCGCTGGCGCGGACCGGCAGACCCTGCCTGCGCGCCTCGCGCACGATGGCGCAGACCTCTTCCTCGCTGGTCGGACGGGCGGTGTAGCGCGGCACGAAATACTGCTCGCCAAACCAGTTCCACCAGAGCTTTCCGGGCTGCAGCAGCCCGGCCGTGTCGGCGCTCGA
The DNA here is from genome assembly GCF_030813595.1 of Ancylobacter vacuolatus. Classification (GTDB taxonomy): domain Bacteria; phylum Pseudomonadota; class Alphaproteobacteria; order Rhizobiales; family Xanthobacteraceae; genus Ancylobacter; species Ancylobacter vacuolatus. The sequence continues at coordinate 270,507 of NZ_JAUSUH010000002.1, forward strand.
CATCTTCATTCTCTCCAGCGGTTCAGACGGCGATCGCCGACAGCTCTTCACCCGGCGCCGTTTCGCCCAGCGCCGCATTGACGATGGGCATCACCCGCCTGGCAAGCAGTTCCATCGAGCGGCGCATCGCCGGCTTGTCCTCCCATTCATGCGAGGTCATCATCAGCGTGCCGAACGGGCCGACCTCCTCGCGCAATTCGAGGATCTTGCGCGCCACCGTTTCCGGGCTGCCATAGATGACGAAATGGTCGCGCACCATCTGCGGCGTGATGGTGGCGGGATCGGTGTCGCGGAAGGGGGCGAGCAGGCCCGCCGCGCCCATGCGCTGATACACCTGGAACATGTAGTCATAGTACCAGTCATAGGCGCCGCCGGCCTTCTTCACCACGCGCTCGGCCTCCGCGTCAGTGTCGGCGACATGGATGGAGCGGGCGACGCGCCACTTCGAGCCATCCGGCGTCTTGCCGAGCTTGCCGAGTTCGTCGCAATAGGTTTCCCAATGGGTCTTCACCACCCAGGAGGCGACGAAATTGGCCGAGATCGGCATGAAGTCGTTGCGCGCGGCGACGCGCATCGAGCCGGAATAGGGGCTCGACACCGACACCGCCAGCGGGGGGTGCGGCCGGGTCAGGGTCTTGGGCAGGATGCCGACGCCAAGGTCCGGCCAGTAGCTCCTGGAGAGCTTCACGTTCCAGAATTTGCCCTCGATGTCATAGGGCGGATCGGAGGCCCAGATCTTCTTCATGATGGCGATGGAATCGAGCATCATCGCGTTGCGATCCGCGTCCTCCATGCCGAACACTTCGAAATCCGAGCCGAGGCCGCCGGTGCCGATGCCCAGCAAAAGGCGGCCGGGCGCGAGATGGTCCAGCAGCGCGACATGCGAGGCGGCCATGACAGGGTGATAGAGCGGCAGCGGCAGCACGCCGGTGCCGAGCTTGATGCGTTTGGTCTGCGGCGCCATATGCGCCAGGAACATGAGCGGCGAGGAAATCTGCTCGATCTCCGCCGAATAATGCTCGCCGATCCACGCTTCCTCGAAGCCCAGCTCGTCCGCCAGCTTGAAGGCCTCGATATCCTCGGCCAGGGCGGTGGGATAATGCCTGTTGACCGAATGAAGCGGCATCATGAAGAAGGAAAGCAGCACGACGGTCTCCCTTGACTGCGACCGGCAACGTGCCGGCAAAGCACCCTTCGGCAAGGCCCGTGCCAGAGGCTTAAGCCTCTGATTTAACAACACTCTTCATCATGAACCCGCCACCCCGGCGCCGGCCTGTCTCATTGCGGAGAATGCCGGCGCGCCGCTGCGAATCCCCGCTCTCAGAACCGCGTGGCGGCGAAGGGGGCGAGGTCGAGGGCGGGCGGGCGCCCGGCGATGAGGTCGGCCACCGCCATGCCGGTGCGGGCGGCGGAGGCGAGGCCGACATGGCCATGGCCGAAGGCATAGACCACATCAGCGCAGGCGCTGGCCCGGCCGATGACGGGCAGCGAATCCGGCATGGAGGGGCGGAAGCCCATCCAGCGCGACACCCGCGCTTCCGGATGATGCGGGGCGAGGCCGGGAAACAGCCTCCGGCCGAGGGTGAGCAGATGCGCCGCCCGCTTCCAGTCCGGCGGCGCCTCCAGCCCGGCGAACTCGACCGTGCCGGCCATGCGCAGCCCGGTCTCCATCGGCGTCGAGACGAATTTGGCGCTGGCGTCGAGGATCGGCCGCGCCGGCAGCGCCTCGGGATCGGCGATCAGCACGTGATAGCCGCGCTCGGTGTCGAGCGGCACCTCGTCGCCGAGGCCGGCGGCGAGCGGGCGGGAATGGGCGCCGCAGGCCACCACCGCCGCCTGGGCGGGGATGAGGCCCGCATCGGTTTCGATGCCCCTGAGCCGCCCGCCCTCCACGGCGAACCCGAGCGCGCGGGCCTGGATCAGCCGCCCGCCATCGCGCTGGAAGGCGTCGGCGACGGTCCGCACCAGCCGGTTGGGGTTGATCGTATGGCCGCACTGGCGGAACAGCGCGCCGATCGTGTAGTCGCGGGAGATCGCCGGCTCGAACGCCCACAGCTCCGGCCCGCGCAGCACCTCGTAGGGGATGTCGTTGGCGCGGCGCAGCTGATAGCCCAGCGCGTCGCCGGCGAAATCGGCCTCGCTGCGATAGACGGCGAGGAAGCCCTCGCGCCGGATCAGCGCCTCATTGCCGGCATGGCGCACCAGCGGCAGCCAGGCGCTGAAGGAATCGTCGAGCAGCGGCTTCAGCGCCCGCGCCTGCGCCTGAACGCGCTCCCGCGTGCCCGACTTTACGAAGCGGGCGAGCCAGGGCGCCAGCGCGGGCAGGTAGCGCCAGCGGATCGACAGCGGCCCGAGCGGATCAACGAGATAGCCCGGAACCTTCCTCAGCGTGCCGGGCATCGACATCGGCACCACAGAGGAGGGGGCGAGCACGCCGGCATTGCCAAACGAGGCACCCTCGCCAAGGCCGCCGCGCTCGACCAGCACCACGTCGTGCCCCTCGCGCAGGAGGAAGCTGGCGGTGGCGACGCCGACCGCGCCGCCGCCAATGACGGCAACGGTGCGCGCGCTGCCGGGCTTCAGGGGAGATGTCATGGGTCAGACCGCCTTGATGAACCGGCGCAGCACTCGCCGAGGTGATGAAGCGCGCGCGAAAATCGCCCGGAGACGGCCCGCGACGCGCGCTGACATCTACAACGAGCCGCGCAATGGAGAACGGATATTATTTTTATTAGATAAAAGCTCGTTCTATCTAAGTATAGATGGAAAATAGACTTCCGTCTTTTCTCACAGTTGAGACATTAACGTCGCAGAGCTGAGACGTGACGGCGCGCGACCTGCGGCGGCTGGCGCGGTTCGGGCCGAGTAGCGCCAGCGAGGGGCGGGACCGGGGTGGGAACTCCCCTCGCTGACGCCTGCGTCGGACCAGCGCTAGCGGACGCCGCCGACAGCCCGGATGGCGCCCGTTTCGGGCGCGCATCACGGGTATACGGCTACGGGTCGCTTTTGGTTCACAGCGCGGCGGTGGCCATCATCTCCACAAGGTTGGCGCCGTCTCCGGCGAGGCGGGATTCCACCGTGGCGCGCGCCGGGGCGTTGGCGGCGTCGACCCAGCGGTCCCACACCGCGTTCATGGCGGCGAAATCGCCGATGTCGTGCAGCCAGATGGTGACACGCAGCAGCCGGCTCCTGTCGGTGCCCGCCTTGGCGAGCAGCGCGTCGATCTGCGCGAGCACGTCGGCGGTCTGGGCGGCGACATCGGGCGTCTTCTCCCGCGCGACGACGCCGGCGAGATAGACCGTGCCGGCATGCACGACGGCGCGAGAGAGCCGGCCATTGGAGGACAGGCGCTGGATGGAGGACTCGGACGGCATGGCGATCCTGACGCGGGTGGGGAGGGAGAGGTGGCGGGCGCACGCGCCGCGGCCGCCTTGCGCAAGGCCCGTGCCAAAGGGCGTGCCAAAGATCGTGCGGGCGCGGGAAACGCCGCGCGACCGGCCTTTCCGCGCGCGGCGCGCGGCGCCGGACAAGCGGGATGAGACAGGCGGCGGTGAGACCGACGCGCGGCTGAGACAGCGGGCGTGCGACAGCTGATGTGACACAGGGGGCTGAGACAGCGCGCGATGCCGCCCGCGGCCGCACCCCGCCTCGCCCGTTGCCCGTTGCCCGTTGCCCCTTGCCCCTTGCCCCGGCGGGCCTGCCGGGCCATGAAACGCCCCGTGGCGGGTGCGCTGGCACGCATCCTGCCCAAGGTCCGGCAGAAAGACGCGACGGAGGCCCACCGGCCATGGCGGCGTCTCGGCCGGAAGTGAGACTGGGAAGACGCATGAGTGAGTTGTCGGTCGCGGGTGAGCGGCGTGCGCTGTTCGCCTCGCGCGTGGCCGTGAGTGCCATTTTCTTCGTCGGCGGCTGCGGGCTGACGCTGTGGGCGACCTATATTCCCATCCTCAAGGCCCGCGCCGGGCTGGATGACGCGCAGATCGGGCTGGTGCTGATGTGCGTCTCGCTCGGCTGCCTGTGCGGCATGCCGGCGGCCGGTTTCCTGCGCCCGAGGCTTGGCCCGCTGCGCGCCGGCGCGCTGGCTGGCCTCGCCTTCGCCGCCGCCAGCTTCGGCCCGGCACTGGGCGTCACCCTGCCGCTGCTGGCGCTGTCGGCGGCGCTGTTCGGCCTGTGCTTCGGCTTTCTCGATGTGTGCATGAACTCGCACGCCTCGGCGCTGGAGCGCGAGGTCGGGCGGCCGATCATGTCCTCGGCGCACGCTTTTTTCAGCCTCGGCACCGTCGCCGGGGCGCTGGCCGGGGGCACGCTGATCGGCTTCGGCTTCGACCCGCCGCTCGGCATGGGCCTCGCAAGCGCGGGGCTGGTGGCGCTGGCGCTGGCGGCGATGCCCTGGCTCTGGCTGCCGGAACACCATGTGCGCGAGGCGGCCGACACCTCGGTGTTCCGCCTGCCCAACCGCACCATGGCCGGCATCGGCGTGCTGACCGTGCTGGCCTTCGTCATCGAACTGGCGCTGATCGACTGGGGCGCGCTCTATCTGGTGCAGGCGATGGGCTCCGCCCCGGCGCAGGCGGCGTCCGGCGTCGCCGCCTTCTCGGTGGCGATGACCACCGGCCGGCTGTTGGGCGACCGCATCACCCGCGCGCTGGGCGCGGTGACGACGATCCAGATTTCCGCCGCCATCGCCTTTGCCGGCGTGGCGCTGGTCGTGTTCGCGCCGACCACGCTGGCGGCGCTGCCGGGCTTCGCCATTGCCGGGCTCGGCATCGCCAATCTTGTGCCGATCCTGTTCTCGCTGAGCGGGCGGATGCCGGGCATTCCGCCCAATGCCGGCATCGCCATGACGGTGACGATCGCCTATGGCGGCGGGCTGTTCGGCCCGCCGCTGATCGGCTTCGTCGCTCATGCGCTGGATCTGCGCGCCGCCTTCCTGATGCTGACCGTCGGCGCGCTGGTGATCGTCGTGGCGGTGCGCGCGGTCATTCCCCGCGCCCTGCGCCACTGAGGGCCGGGGCGCCGGCTTTGGCGTCAGGCCAGCTTCATCACCACGGATTTGGTCTCGAGATAGGCGTCGAGGTGCTCGGTGCCGGATTCGCGGCCATAGCCGCTCGCCTTGTAGCCGCCGAACGGCACCACCGGATCGAGCCCGCCATAGGTGTTGACCCAGACCGTGCCGGCGCGGATCGCCTTCGCCATACGGTGCGCGGTGGACAGATTGGTGGTCCACACCCCGCCGCCGAGGCCAAAGGGCGAGTCATTGGCGAGGGCGGCGGCCTCCTCCGGCGTGTCGAAGGGAATGGCGGCGGCGACCGGCCCGAAGATTTCCTCCTGGGCGATCCGCATGGCGTTGGTGACGCCTGAGAGAACGGTCGGCTCGAAGAAATAGCCGTCCTTCAGCGCGCCCTCAGTGAGGCGCTTGCCGCCGGCGGCGGCGGTGACGCCTTCGCCCAGGCCGATCTCCATATAGGAGGTGATGCGCTCCAGCTGCCGGGCATTGACGATCGGGCCGATCTGCGTCGCCGGATCGAGCCCGTTGCCGACCTTGAGCGCGCCGGCATAGGCGGAGACGCGGGCGACGAATTCCTCATAGATCGGGCGCTCGACCAGCAGCCTTGTGCCGGCGACGCAGATCTGCCCGCTATTGGCGAACACGCCCATGGCGGCCCCGGCCACGGCGGCCTCCAGGTCGCAATCGGCGAAGATAATGTCCGGCGACTTGCCGCCCAGTTCCAGCGTCACCCGCTTGAGATTGGTCTTCGAGGCCTCGACGATCTTGCGCCCGGTGAGATCCGAGCCGGTGAAGGCGACCTTGTCGACATCCCTGTGCCGGGCGAGCGCATCGCCGGCGGTGGCGCCGAAGCCGGGCACGATGTTGACCACGCCAGCCGGCACGCCGGCTTCCAGCAGCAGCTCGCCGAGCCGCAGCGCGGTGAGCGGGGCATCCTCGGCGGGCTTGAGCACCATGGTGCAGCCGGTGGCGAGCACCGGGCCCATCTTCCAGAGGGTCGAGGTCAGCGGCGCGTTCCACGGGGTGATGGCGCCGACCACGCCGACCGGCTCCTTCAACGTGTAGGTGAACACCTCGCCGGGCAGGGAATTGGGCAGCGTGCCGCCGGCGATGACCGTGCACATGCCGGCATAGAAGCGCGGCAGGCCGATTGCGCGCTGGCGGCGGGCCTGCATGGCGGTGATCGGCGCGCCCATATCCAGCACGTCGATCAGCGCCAGCGTGTCGAAGTGCTTTTCCACCAGATCGGCGAAGCGCAGCAGGCAGTGCTGGCGCTGGAACGGGGTGAAGCGGCTCCACGGCCCGGCAAAGGCGCGGCGCGCGGCGGCGACCGCGAGGTCGATATCGGCGGCGTCGCCCTCGGCCACCTCGGCCAGCACCTCGCCGGTGGCGGGGTTGAAGGTCTTGAAGGTCTTGCCCGAGAGCGCCGGGACGAAGGCGCCGTCGATCAGCAGCCCCTTGGGCAGCGGGGCGATGATGTCGGCGATGGGGTTCACGGAGAGGGTCATGTCGGGGCTTTCGGCAACGATCAGGGATGCGGGCGATGCCGCAAGGCCCGTGCCAGCGGTGGCCGGCGGTGCGGGCGGGGGCCGCGCGGGCGGATAGCGGAGGGGAAGGCGTTGCCGGCGCAGGCTTTTGGCAGCGCTGAGGGGCAGCTCCTGCAACCGGCATCGCGGCGCGCGCCCGTCTCAGATCAGCGACATCTGTCGCAGCGCGGCGCGAGACGGGTGGGCGGCGGCCGGGGATTTTGCCGGCAAAGGCACGGCAAACGCGGCTGGCACGCGGCTTGCGGTTGCTGCCATGAGGCGGCCATGCGCGCCGCAAGGTGGAGTTCGCCATGATCGACCCGACAGATTTCAAGCAGGGCATGCGGCGCCTCGCCGCCGGCGTGTCCGTCATCACCACGATGGAGAACGGGCAGCCGCACGGCTTTGTCGCGACCTCCGTCACCTCGGTGGCGGCCGAGCCGACGCCGACGCTGCTGGTCTGCGTCAACCGCAACGTCTCCTGCCACGACGTGATCGGCGCCTCGCGGAGCTTCTGCGTCAACCTGCTGGCCGAGCCGGAGCTGGAGCTCGCCAAGGCGTTCTCCTCCTCCGCCCACCGGCACCTGCGGTTCAGCACCCATGAATGGCGGGCGCTCGCCACCGGGGCGCCGGCGCTGATGGGCGCGCTGGCGAGCTTCGACTGCGAGCTGGCGGAAACGGTGAGCGTGCACAGCCACAGCATCTTCCTCGGCCGGGTGGTCGCGCTCCATTTGCCGGAGGGGCCGCTGCACCCGCTGATCTATGCCGGCGGGCAGTTCGACACGCTGGGCTCGCGCGCCCGGACGCTTTAGGCGCCGCGGCGTCCACAGGCTGTGCCGGGCGCAAGATGGCGCATGGCGAAGGGCTGCAACGTTGCATACAATGCGCTGTCCGCCGCCCTTTTTCTCGCCACTCTTTCTCCAGCCGTTTGCCAAGGGTCTTGCCGATGCCGCGCGATCTCACCTTCACCCTCGACGCGCTGCGGGCCGCCTATGCCGGGGGGCTGCGGCCGGAAGCGGTGGTGGAGGAGGCCTTCGCCCGGCTCGACGCGCTCAACGACCCCGGCATCTTCCTGCACCAGGCGCGCGCCGTGGCGCTGGCCGAGGCGCGCGCGCTCGGCAGCCCGGACGGGCGCCCGCTCTGGGGCATCCCCTATGCGGTGAAGGACAATATCGACGTGGCCGGCATGCCGACCACGGCCGCCTGCCCCGGCTTCGTCCATGTCGCCGGGGCGGATGCCTTCGTGGTGGCGCGGCTGCGGGCCCTGGGCGCGATCTGCCTCGGCAAGACCAATCTCGACCAGTTCGCCACCGGGCTTGTCGGGGTCCGCACGCCCTATCCGGTGCCGCGCAACGCGGTCGACCCGGCGCTGGTGCCGGGTGGCTCCTCCTCTGGTTCGGCGGTGGCGGTGGCGCGCGGGCTGGTGGCGTTCAGCCTCGGCACCGACACCGCCGGCTCGGGCCGGGTGCCGGCGGCGTTCAACGACATTGTCGGGCTGAAGCCGAGCCTCGGAGCGCTGTCCTCCGCCGGCATGGTGCCGGCCTGCCGCACGCTCGACACGGTCTCGCTCTTCGCCCACAGCGTCGCGGAGGCGTGGGAGCTGTTCGCGCTGACCGCCGGCTTCGATGCCGCCGATCCCTGGTCGCGGCCGCTGCCCCGCCAGCAGCTCGCGCCGCTGCCGCCTTCGGTGACGGTCGCGGTGCCTGATGAGGCGAGCCTGCGCACCTTCGGCGATACCGCGCAGGCGAGCCATTTCCGCGCCACGGTGGAACGGCTGCGCCACGGCGGGGCGAGCGTTCGCGAGATTGATCTCGCGCCATTCTATGCCGTGGCGGAGCTGCTCTATACCGGCCCCTGGGTGGCCGAGCGCGTGGCGGCGGTGGGGGCGCGGCTGACCGAGGCGCCGGAGACGCTGCACGAGACGACGCGGGTGATCCTCGCGCCGGGGCTCAAATTCTCCGCCGTCGACACCTTCAAGGGGCTGTACCGGCTGGAGGAACTGCGCAGGGCCTGCGCGCTGGCGCTGGACGGGATCGATTTCCTCTGCGTGCCGACCATCCCCTGCTTCGTCACGCTGGAGGAGGTGGCGGCCGACCCGTTCGAACCCAACAGCCGGCTCGGCACCTACACCAATTTCGTCAACCTGCTCGATATGTGCGGCATCACTGTACCGACCGGGCCGCGCCCGGATGGGCGCCCGGGCAGCCTCACCGTGCTGGCGCGAAAGGGCGAGGATTCGCGCGCGGCGGCCCTCGCACTGTGGGTCGAGCGCGGCGGGGCGGCCGCCTCCCCGGCCGACGGGCCAGCGGACAGTGAGATCGCGGACGGTGAGATCGCGGAAGACGAAATCGGAATTGCCGTCTGCGGTGCCCACATGGCCGGCCTGCCGCTGAATGGCGAACTCACCGGGCGCGGCGGGCGCTTTCTGCGCGAGGCCCGCACCTGCGCGGCCTATCAGCTCTTCGCCCTGCCCGGCGGGCCGCCGGCCCGGCCGGGGCTGGTGCGGCGCGGCGACGGCAGCGGTGGCGCCATCGCGCTGGAGGTCTGGGCGCTGCCGCGCGCCGCCTTTGGCGACTTCCTCGCCGGCATTCCCTCCCCGCTCGCCATCGGCACGGTGGAGCTGGAGGATGGCGGCGTGGTGAAGGGCTTTTTGTGCGAGACGCACGGCCTCGACGACGCGCGCGATATCACCGCCAGCGGCGGCTGGCGGGCGGCACTGGCGGAAGAATAGGCGCGGCTAACCTTTGTCGCGCTAGCCCTTGGCCCCCTGTCCCCGCGCGTAGACATCCTCGTAGCGGATGATGTCGTCCTCGCCGAGATAGGTGCCGGTCTGCACCTCGATCAGCACCATCGGCACCTTGCCGGGGTTCTCCATCCGGTGCACGGCGCCGAGCGGGATATAAACCGACTGGTTCTCGGTGAGCAGGCGCGGTTCGCCGTCAATGATGACGCGCGCCGTGCCTGAGACCACGATCCAGTGCTCGGAGCGGTGATAATGGCTCTGCAGCGACAGCGACGCGCCGGGATGGACGACGATGCGCTTGACCTGGAAGCGCTCGCCCAGCGCCAACGTCTCGAACCAGCCCCAGGGCCGGTGGTCCCTGGGGAAATGCTCGGCCTGCCGGGCGCCGCGCGCCTTCAGCGCGGTCACCGCCTGCTTCACCTCCTGCGAGCGGGAACGGTCCGCCACCAGCACGGCGTCGGGCATGGCGACGACCAGCATGTTGGTGAGGCCGATGCCGACCAGCTCCAGCCCCTCCGCCTCCGAGCGCAGCAGCGAATCGGCGCAGTCAATGGCGGTGACCGGACCATGGGCGACGACATTGGCGCCGTCCGCCGTGCCCTCGCGCATGACAGAGGCCCAGTCGCCGAGATCCGACCAGTCGCCGGCAAAGGGCACCACGTCGAGATTGTCCGAGCGCTCCATGATGGCGTAGTCGATGGAGATATCCTGCGCGCGCTGCCACGGCTCGGGGGCGAGGCGCAGGAAATCGAGGTCGCTGGCCGCCTCCTCCACCGCCTGCCGCACCGGGGCGAGCATATCAGGGGCATGGGCCGCGAACGCCTTCAGCGCGGTGTCCACCGAGAACAGGAAGATGCCGGCGTTCCAGAGATAATGGCCGTCCGCCAGCATGGCGCTCGCGCGATCGGCGTCCGGCTTCTCGACGAAGCGGCGCAGCGGCACCGGGGCGAGGGCTTCGCTTTCCGGCGCATGGGCAAGCTCCAGCCAGCCATAGCCGGTTTCCGGGCGGGTCGGGCGGATGCCGAAGGTGACGATGCGCCCGGCCTCGGCCGCCGGCAGGCCGGCGCGCACGGCGGCGGTAAACGCCGCGCTGTCGGGCACCACCTGGTCGGAAGGCATCACCAGCAGCAGTGCCTTCGGGTCGCGCGCCGCCAGGTACTGCACGGCGGCGAGGATGGCGGGCGCGGTGTTGCGCGCGCTGGGCTCGATCAGCACCGCGCCGGGCGCAATGCTGGCCTCGCCGAGCTGCTCGGTGACGATGAAGCGGAAATCGGCATTGGTGACGATGACAGGCGGGCACACATCCGGGCCGGAGAGCCGCCGCGCCGCCGCCTGGAACAGCGTCTCGCCCTCGCCGAGCTTCACGAACTGCTTGGGGAAACTCTTGCGCGAGAGCGGCCAGAGGCGCGTGCCGGAGCCGCCGCAGAGAAGAACGGGATAGAGATGTGCCATGAAGCCTTGGGGGTAGGTGGGCCTTGAGGGTCGCAGTCAGCCGTGCCAATGCGGGAAGTGTGGGCGGGGCGCGGGCGAAAGGCAAGACGGATCAAAAGCCGAGACCTAGCAATAGCCAAGACCGATCAATAGCCAAGACCGATCAATAGCCAAGACCGATCATGCATCTTGATCTCGCGTCGCGGAATCCGTATCGCCGGTGCCGGCGCGCCGGGGTCCCCCCGCGTCGGCGCACGGAAAGGCCCGGCCATGCTCACCTGCTTTAAGGCCTATGACATTCGCGGACGGCTCGGCGAGGAGCTGAACGAGGCGATCGCCCGCCGCATCGGCCGGGCCTTCGTCGAAGGGCTGGGCGCCCGCCGCGTGGTGATCGGGCGCGACTGCCGCGCTTCCTCGGCGTCGCTGGCGGCGGCCTGTGCCGAAGGGCTGGTGGCCGGCGGGGCGGAGGTGCTCGATCTCGGCCTGTGCGGCACCGAGGAAATGTATGCCGCGGTGACCGATTTTGCCGCCGATGGCGGCATCGAGGTGACGGCCTCGCACAACCCGATGGACTATAATGGCATGAAGCTGGTGCGCGCCGGCTCCGCGCCGCTCGACACAGCGACCGGGCTGGCGGCGATCCGCGCGCTGGCGGAAGGGCCCGCACTGCCTGACGTGCCCGGCGGCCGGGTGGAGCCGGCGGAAGGCGCCCGCGCGGCCTATGTGGAGCGCGTGCTCTCCTTCGTCGACACCGGCGCGCTGCGCCCGCTGACCCTGCTGGTCAATGCCGGCAATGGCGCGGCGGGGCCGACCTTCGACGCGCTGGCGCAGGCGCTGGAGGCGCGCGGGGCGCCGCTCACCTTCGTGCGGCTGCACCATGAGCCGGACGGACGCTTTCCCAACGGCATTCCCAACCCGCTGCTCACCGAGAACCAGCCGGTGACGTCGGAGGCGGTGCGGGCGGCGGGCGCCGACATGGGCATCGCCTGGGACGGCGATTTCGACCGCTGCTTCCTGTTCGACGAGACCGGGCGATTCATTGCCGGCGAATATATCGTCGGCCTGCTGGCGCAGGTGTTCCTCGCCAAGGAAAAGGGCGCCGCCATCGTCCATGATCCGCGCGTGATCTGGAACACGCAGGACCAGGTGGCCCGCGCCGGCGGGCGGGCGGTGCAGGCGCGCACCGGCCACGCCTTCCTCAAGCAGGCGCTGCGCGACACCGGCGCGGTCTATGGCGGCGAGATGTCGGCGCACCATTATTTCCGCGACTTCATGTGCTGCGATTCCGGCATGATCCCGTGGCTGCTGGTGGCCGAACTCATGGGACGCAGCGGCAAGTCGCTCAGCGAACTCGTCTCGGCGCGCATGGCGGCCTTCCCCTCCTCCGGCGAGATCAATTTCCGCCTCACCGACCCCGCCGCCGCGGTGGCGCGGGTGGAGGCGGCGTTCGCCGGGCTGAACCCCGCCCGCGACGAGACCGACGGGCTCTCGCTGGATTTCGGCGACTGGCGGCTCAATCTGCGCCGTTCCAACACCGAGCCGCTGCTGCGGCTGAATGTCGAGGCCAGGGGCGCGCCCGAGATCGTGGCGCAACGGGTCAAGGAGATCACCGCGCTGATCGGCGCGGAGGGCTGAACTTCACCCGGCCGCCGCCAACTCCACCACGTGATCCGGCCAGGGATTGCGCCCCTCGCGCAGGAAGGTGAGCGTGTCGCGCCAGAAACCTTCGGCATGGCCGTCGTGGAACAGGCTGAAATGGCCGATCGCGGCGCGGCCGTAATCGGCGGGGGCGAGGCGCACCAGCGTGCGCCGGGCGCCGGTGTAATAGGCGAGCGTGCGGGTGAGCGCGCGCACAGTGCCGAGCGGATCGTCGCTCATCGCCACGGCGAGGATGTCGGCGCGCACCGCTGCCATGCGCGCGCGGGCCGCCGCCCGCTCAGGCCCGGGATGGCTGGTCTCGAAGCGGGGGCCGCGAAAGCTCCATTCATGGGCGACGCCGGCGGGCAGATCCTCCAGCCAGCCCAGCCGCTTGCCGGGGAAATAACCGAACAGCGCGGTGAGAACCGGCATGGCGACGTGCCATTTCAGGAACAGGCCGGCGCGCTCACGCGGGGCGTAGTCCATCCACCACGCATATTGCGCGCCCATGGTCAGCATCCGGGTGAGGCCGGCGCCGCTCGCGGCGAGGCCCGGCAAAAATCCGCCGATCGAATGGCCGACCAGCATGAGCGGCGCGGGCGATTCTTCCCCCATGAAGCGCAGCGCCGCGTCGACATCGCGCTCGCCCCAGTCGCGCCAGCGATAAGGTGAGCCGCGCAGGCGGGCCGGCCGCGACAGGCCGATGCCGCGATAGTCGAAGGTCAGCACATCGAAGCCATGGCCGGCGAGAAAGCGGGCGTAGCGGTGATAATAGCGCGCCGCCACCCCGGTGGCGGGAGTGATGACCACCGCGCCATGGACCGGCCCGGGCGCCGTCGCGGGCCAGAGGTGCCCGCCGAGTTCGACGCCATCCCGGCAGGCGATGCTCACCTCGCGCGGCGCGCTCCCGCTCATGCCTCGCCTCCCGCCCGGTTTCCCGCGATTCGCGCCCGAGTATAGGGGAACCCGCCGCACCGCCGCACGCCCCGCGCGCGGCTGAGCTGCCGTCAGCGCAACAGAAGCGCCAGCCGGCGCCGGAGATCGCGCGCCGTGCGGCGCAGGCTCGCCTTCAGGCGATCGAGCCGCAGCGCCGCCACCACCCGGTCGCGCAGCGTGGCGAGGGTGAGGATGACCCACGCCATCCAGGGCAGGGTCATCAGCTTGGCCCGGCCGGCGGAATAGATGCGCTCGATGACCACGAAGCTGAGGAGATAGGCGACGAGGAACAGCACCGTGCCCGCCTTGGGCCAGCCGCCGGCGATCCACAGCAGCGCGACGAATTTCAGTGGCTCGATGGTGGCATAGGGAACGATCAGCAGCACAAGGATGGTCCAGACCGAGCGGGCGGCGATCCAGCGCTCGAAGGCGTGCATGATCTTCAGCGCCGCGAGGCGGGCGATGAGCGGGCGGTAGAGCGGGCGCACCAGCTCGTCGAGCAGGATCAGCGGCGCGCACAGCAGCCGGAACAGAAAGCCCAGCGTCCATCGCACCGGGCGCTCGCGGAAATTGGCGCGGCGGCGGGCCGGCACGGGCGCGCGATCGGACGCACGATCGGGCACGCGATCAGCCGCGCGCGGGGGCGGGACAGGGGGTTCCATGCTCACCTTATCGGCGCGATGCCGGCCGATGACCAGAGCGCGCGCCGATCACTTGCATCGCAGCGGGTCGGATAACGCGTTCTCACTCCTGGAATGGGCGGGCGCGCGGCCGGGGGCTACAGATCGAGAAGGAATCGCATCCGCGCCCGCCCGCGCAGCTGGGCGCCGACGCCCTTGACCCGCATATCGGTGAGAATTTCAGGCGCGTGGCTTTCCTCGCCCGTGGCGTGCAGCAGCGTTTCCACCTCATGCAAATGATATTGCGAGCGAAAGACAAGATCGCGCTTGAGCATCGGCGCGCCGAGAAACCGGCGGTAGAGAAAGCCGCCCGAATGAATCTGCGAGCGGGCCATGACCGCGTCCAGCAGCTGGGCGACCAGCACCTCCTGCCGCAGCCTCGCCCCCCGCAAGGCCGGCCGCAAATCGATCGGCAGATAGGGCGCGAGGTCGCGCAGCGCCGCCGGGTCCAGCTCGTCGAGCACCGCGCGCAGCCGGGCCGGGCTGAACAGCACCTCGATCGAGCGGGCCTGGCGGACCATGCAGCGCGAGCTGCGCACCTCACCCCTGTGGATCGCCCAGCGGCGGACATTGACCGGCAGATAGCGCTGCCAGAAGCGCTGAAACGCCGGCTGCTCCAGCACATGGCGCGAGATCGAATAGCAGAAGGACTGGATGTGGTAGTGATGGTCCCAGTTCTCATAGGCCGCGCAGACATCGCAGGACGAGGTGGCGAGCCGCTGGAACAGATCAGTGAGGCCGGCGCGGAAATAATAGACGCTGTCGTTCAGCACCAGCAGCCGCTCCGGCGCCCGGCCGGCGAAGGACAGGATGGCGTCGCGGTAGCCGCCCATGTCGAACCCGGTATTGTCCCGCAGCATCAGCCGGTCCACCCAGGGGGCGAGCTCCGCCAGCCGCGCCTCATCCAGCGGATGGTTGACCACCAGCGTGACATTGATACCGGCCTGCGCCAGCGCTTCCAGCGCGTTCTTCACATACCAGGGGGTCTGGATCGGCTGCCAGATGAGAAAGACCGCGTGCACATTGCCGGGGTGGTGCAGCTGACCCGCCTGCTCGGCCGGGGGCGTCTCGCGGCGCAGCAGCCGGGCGAGGCGCGCGCGCAGGATCGGCAATCGGTAGTAGACGAACCGGACATAGGACTTGCGGCGGCGAAGAGCCATGGAGCGCCCACGATGAGACAGAGGTGGCGGCGGTCGGTCAACACCCAAGCTCTATCGCCGAAGCGTTGTCGTGCAAGAGCTGTCGCCCCAGCGACCTTACCCAAGTGCCGTTAACCAGTCTCGCGCGCCGCCCAGCCCCCGCAAAGAGGCGCCGGCGCGTTGTCAACAGCCCGCGGGGCCTCACATGGCCCGCTGCGCGGCGTCCAGCGCCAGCAGGCTGCCGGTGGGGGAGACCTCCTCCGGGGTGGCGCACAGGCCGCGCCGGCTCAGCCAGCGCCCGAGCGCCGGCTCAGCGGTCAGCACCGCGAAGGGCACGGCGCCCAACAGGGCGACCAGCACCGGCAGCGCCCAGGGCAGCGTTCCCGGCGCGAAGGCGGTGAGCAGCCCGGCGAGCAGCCCGCCGAACAGAAATTGCGGCCACAGACCCGCCAGGGCGGTGCGCCAGGAGAGGCGCTCGGCATCGCGCGACTGCGCCTCCCAGGTGACGGTGCGGCCGAAGGCAAGGCCGATCATGAACAGCGCGATGCGAAAGGCCACCACCGGCCCGAGCAGCACCGAGAAGACGAATTCCGACAGCGCCCCGCCGACCAGCCGGCCCGTGCCGCCATAGCGCGCCCGCTCGCCGGCCCGCAGCACGATGTCGAGCAGGCCCGCGACCTTGGGGGCGAGGCTCATCGCGAACATGGTGGCGAACAGGGTGAGGCCCAGCGCGGCGGGGAACGGGCCGTCCGCCCGCTCGGTATCGAACACTTTCAGCGCGGCGAGGGCGATGAAGGCCATCCAGGCCACCGCGCCGACATACATCAGCATCGCCCAGGCGATCTGGAACCGGCTCATCGGCCGGAGCCCCGGCAGGGCGATCAGCCGCCAATACTGCATGTTGCCCTGGCACCAGCGCAAATCGCGGCGGGTGAATTCGGTGAGGTGGGGCGGGTTCTCCTCGAAACTGTCCATCTCCTCCGGCAGCACCCGCACCTCGTAGCCCGCGCGGCGCATCAGCACCGCCTCGATCTGGTCGTGCGAGAGGATGTGGCCGGAAAGCGGCCCGGTGCCCGACAGGACGGGAAGGTGGCAATGCGCCTTGAACGGGGCGATGCGGATGACCGCATTGTGCCCCCAATAGGGCCCGCAATCGCCCGCCCACCAGGAGGCGCCCATGGTGTAGGAGCGCATGCCGTGGCGCATGCCGAACTGGAAGATGCGGGCAAAGGGCGACGGCGAGGGCAGGCCGACCACCAGGCTCTGCAAGATGCCGAGGCGCGGATTGGCCTGCATGATGCGGATGAGGCGCAGCGTGGCGGAGGCGCCGAGGAAGCTGTCGGCATCCAGCACCAGCATCAGCTCGTGCTCATCGCCCCAGCGGTCGAGAAAGTCGCGAATATTGCCGGCCTTGAAGCCGCTATTCTCACTCCGGCGGCGATAATGCATCCCCGCCCCCTCGCCACGCTCGGCTTGCCAGGCGGCGAATAGCGCCTCTTCCTCGGCGGCGATCTCGGGCTGGGTGGTGTCGGAGAGCACGAACCAGGCAAAGCGCGCGCCGGCGCCGCTGGCGGCGATCTCGCCTTCCATGGCGCGCAGCCGGGCGAAGGCGCGGGCGGGGTCCTCGTTGCGCAGCGTCATCACCATGGCGACGCGCGAGGTGATGGGCGCGTCGTCGCTGGCCCGGCCGGCATAGGGATAGACCGAGCGCCGCGCATCGCCCGGGCCGTGCACCAGCCACAGGCCGATGAGCGCGTTCCAGAAGCCGAGAATGGTCCACGGGGTGGAGAGGCAGAAGGCCGCCAGCAGGAAGCCGTCCAGCACCGTGAAGCCGCCATGGCCGAGCAGATGGGCGAACAGGGCGACGAGCCCGGCATAGGTGGCGCCGATGAGCGTGAACACCAGCGCCCGCCGGCGGAACAGCTGCCGCAGCGACTGCACGCCGGTCGGCGTCCGGCCTTCCGCCCGCTCGGCGGGAATGAAACGCCCTTCGGCGACCTTCTCATCCAGACTCATGCGGCCCTCTGTTCGACACACGCGAAGTGCCCCTGCGGCACATCGCCGGGTTTGTACGCAGCCCGGCGCCGGTGGTTCACGTGGTTTTGGGGATCTAACCGCACCGTGATGCTGTTATGCACGCGAATGCGGCAGGGGAGTGCCATCAGTAATGGACGACATGTCTGACACCGCCACGCAGCTCTGGTGCGTGGCGCCGGGGCGCTATGAACTGCGCCGCGCGCCGCTGGGCCCCCGTGGCGAGGCCATGCTCACCGTGCGCGCGCTCGCCTCGGCGGTGAGCCGGGGCACGGAGCGCCTCGTGCTGGAGGGCGCGGTGCCGGCGAGCGAGCACCAGCGCATGCGCGCGCCGTTCCAGAACGGCGATTTTCCCTTTCCGGTGCAGTATGGCTACCAGAGCGTCGGGGTGGTGGAACAAGGCCCGCCGGAATGGCGCGGCCGCGCCATCTTCGCGCTTTATCCGCATCAGGACCGCTATCTCCTCCCCGTCGCGGCGGCGATGGCGGTACCCGATGGTCTGCCGCCGGAGCGGGCCACGCTGGCGGCGAACATGGAAACCGCGCTGAACGCGCTGTGGGATTCCGGCGCCGGGCCGGGGGACCGCATCACCATCGTCGGCGGCGGGGTGATCGGCCTGCTGCTGACCGCGCTCGCCGCAAGGCTTCCCGGCGCCGAGGTGACGCTGGTGGATGTGAACCCGGTGCGGGCCGCGCTGGCTGGGGATTTCGGCGCCGGATTCGCCCTGCCGGAAGATATCCGCGATGATGCCGACCTCGTGTTCCACACCAGCGCCAGCGCCGCCGGGCTGGCGACCGCGCTGGCGGCGGCGGCGTTCGAGGCCAAGGTGGTCGAGGTGAGCTGGTATGGCGACCGTGCCCCGACGATTCCCCTCGGTCAAAGTTTTCACAGCCGGCGGCTGCAACTGATCGGCTCGCAGGTGGGTTCCGTATCTCCATCGCGTCGGCCACGCTGGCCGCATGCGCGCCGGCTCGCCAAGGCGCTGGCTCTGCTCGACGATGCGCGGCTCGACCCATTGGTCACGCATGTCGTCGCTTTTGATACGGCGCCGGAACGGCTGCCGCCACTTCTGACCGGGGGCGAGGACGCGCTGGCGATCCTGCTCGATTACCGATGAGGAATGCCATGTACTCTGTCGAAGTCCGCGACCGCATCATGATCGCCCACTCGCTGCCCGACCCGTTCTTCGGCCCGGCGCAGGGGCTGCACGGCGCGACCTTCGTGGTCGATGTCGCCTTCTTCCGCGAGGCGCTGACGGCCCAGAACGTCGTGGTCGACATCGGCGCCGCGCTCGACGTGCTGAAGCAGACGCTGGCGCCGCTCGCCTACCAGAATCTCGACACGCTGCCGGCCTTCGCGGGCACGCTCACGACAACCGAATTTCTTGCAAAGCACATTTTCGACGCCATGGCGGCCGCCGCCAAGGCCGGGGCGCTCGGCGAGGACGGGCATGGCCTGTCGAAGATCCGCGTCACCCTGCACGAGACCGATCTCGCCCGCGCCAGCTTCGAATCCGGCCTCGGTTAAGGCGCCCGGCGTGACCGACATCGCCTTTGCCATTCCCGGCGACATCGGCCTTCCCACCGGCGGCTATGCCTATGACCGCCGGGTGATCGAGGAGGCGCCCCGCGCCGGGGGCAGGCTGATACATGTCGCGCTGCCCGGCGGCTTCCCGATCCCCTCCCCGGCGGAGCTGGAGGCCAGCGCGGCGATTTTGCACGCCCTGCCGCCCGGCCAGACGGTGCTCATCGACGGGCTCGCCCTCGGCGCGCTGCCAGCGCCGCTGCTGCGGAGGCTCGGGCGGCCGCTGGCCGCGCTGGTGCATCACCCGCTGGCGCTGGAGAGCGGGCTGAATGAGGCCCAGCGGGCGCAGCTTTTCGCCAGCGAAAGGGCGGCACTGGCGGAAGTGGCGGCGGTGATCGCCACCAGCCCCGCCACCGCCCGGCTGCTGGTGGAGGATTATGGCGTGCCTGCCGCGCGGCTGAGCGTCGCTTTGCCCGGCACCGACCCCTGCCCGCGCGCCACCGGCACCGGCCGGCCGCTGCGGCTGCTCGCCGTGGGATCGGTGATCCCGCGCAAGGCCCATGGCGTGCTGGTCGACGCGCTGGCCGATCTGCGCGCGCAGGACTGGACCTGCCACATCGTCGGCGCCACCGATCGCGACGCGCATGAGACCGCACGGGTCGAGGCGCGCATCGCCGCCCACGGGCTCGGCGCGCGCATCCGCCTCACCGGCGCGCTGTCGCCCGAACGCCTGGCCAGCGAATTCGCCGCCGCCGACCTTTTTGTCACCGCCTCGCTGTTCGAAGGCTATGGCATGGGGCTGACCGAGGCGCTGGCGCACGGCCTGCCTGTTGTCGCCACCCGTGCCGGGGCCATTCCCGACACCGTGCCGGCGCAAGCCGCGCTGCTCGCCGAGCCGGGCGATGCGGTGAGCCTCGCCGCCGCGCTGCGACGGCTGATTGACGCACCGGAACAACGCTGTCGTCTGGCGGACGCGGCGTGGCACTATGGTCAATCCCTGCCAACCTGGACGCAGACTGCGGCGACGCTTCTCGCCGCCCTGAAGGAGATTCCCCGATGAGCGGTTTTGCCGCCGACTGGCTCGCCCTGCGCGAGCCGGTGGACCACGCCTCCCGCAACCCGGTGCAGGCGGCGCGGATGCGGGCGCATTTCGCCGGCCGCGACACGCTCACCATCGTCGATCTCGGCTGCGGCACTGGCTCGAATCTGCGCGGCCTCGCCGGCGACCTGCCGCCCCGCCAGCATTGGCACCTGATCGATGGCGACCCGGCGCTGCTGGAGCGGGCCCGCGTCGACCTCGCAGCCTGGGCCGAGACGGCACGGCCAAACGCCGATGGCCTTGAGCTGCACCGGGACGGGCGGGTGATCGAGGTGAGCTTCGAGCAGGCCGACCTCACCGTGCGCGACCTGGATTTCAGCGATGTCGGGGCGGAACTCGTGACCGCCGCCGCGCTGTTCGACCTCGTCTCCGAGGACTGGCTGGAGCGCCTCGTCGCCCGGCTGGCGACGCGAAAACTGCCGCTCTATGCGGTGCTGAACTATGATGGCGAGGCCGAATGGCATCCCGCCGAGCCGCTGGACGGGCGGGTGATCGCCGCTTTCAACCGCCACCAGCGCGGCGACAAGGGCTTCGGGCCGGCGCTGGGCCCGGCCTCAAGCGAGGCCTTGGCGCAGATGCTGCGCCAGCACGGCTATAAATACGGCGCCGGCACCAGCCCGTGGGTGCTCGGCCCGGCCCATGCCGCCCTCATCGGCGCGCTCACCGATGGCTTCGCGCAGGCCGCCGGGCAGATCGAGCCGGCGCGGCAGGCCGACTTCGCCCGCTGGGCGCAGGCGCGGGCGGCGGCGGAGAGGGTAAGGATCGGCCATCGCGACATTTTCGGCCACGCCTGAGGCGCGCCGGCGGCGTCGCCTCAGAAGGGCGGCCACATCCGCGCCATCACCCCGTCGCGCTTGAGGAAGCGGTGGTAGAGCGCGGCGGCGATGTGCGCGAGCGCCAGCACGCCCAGAATCTGCGCCAGCAGCCCGTGCAGGCCGAGAATGCGCTTGGCCAGCGCCTCGTCCGGCGACAGCAGCGCCGGCAGATCGAACAGGCCGAACACATTCAGCGCCGGATAGGCCGACACCCCCGCCCAGCCGAGCAGCGGCACGACCAGCAGCAGCGCATAGAGCGCGCCATGCACGGTGACGGAGGCCACGCGCTCGAACGGGGTAAGCGTCGCCGCCGGCGGCGGGGCGCCGCGCAGCCGCACCAGCATCCGCAGCACGATCAGCCACAGAACGAGGAAGCCGACAAATTTGTGCAGGCTGTAGAGCGAGCCGGTCAGCGCGTCGAAACCGGTCGCCTCGCCGCGCGACACCATATAGAGCCCGAGCGGGATGAGGCCGAGCACGATGAGCGCGACCAGCCAGTGCAGGACGCGGGCGGTGGGGCCGTAGCGCACAGGCGCGGCCGGCACGTTCCGATCAGAAGCCGACATGCGTCCCTCCCTCGCCGGTCCGGCGCAGGTCACAGTCGCAGAGAATATTACCGTCGTCGAGCAGATAGGTGTCGACGCGCGGGCGCAGCGCGCCCTCCAGCCCGTCGATCGGCTTGAGGGCGAGGCCGGGGCGGCCCGAGCCGAGAATGATCGGCGCCACGCAGACATGCAGCCGATCGACCAGCCCGGCATCGATGAAGCGGGAGACGGTCGAGGCCCCGCCCTCGATGAGGATGGTGCGGTGGCCGCGGGCCGTCAGAGCGGCGATGAGCTTTGCCGGCTCGAAGATATCGGCCTCGCCCTCGGGGCCGATACGGTCGACCTCGGCGGGCCAGCCGGCGCCGTTGCGGGTGAACACAATCCTGTGACAGCCATCCGCCTCCAGCCATTTGGCGTCGCGCGCCGAGCGGCCGGTGCGGTCGATCACGGCCCGCGCCGGGCTGCGGCCGGGAACGCGGCGGGTGGTGAGCCGGGGGTCGTCCGCGACCACCGTGCCGACGCCGACCACCACGACATCGACCAACGACCGCAGCCGGTGCAGATGGTCGAGGCCGCTTAGGCCATTGATATCGCGTGATTTTCCGGTCGGCGTCGCGATCCGCCCATCCAGCGACTGGCCGATCTGGGCGACAATGAACGGCGCCGTGCGCGGCCGAAGGATCGGTTCGTAAAGCGCGGCCAGCGGATCGATCGGTGTTTCGCGACGATTCAAGGAAGCCCTCCGCAACTTGGACATGGTCTCTCGCGTTCGGTGAGAGGGCGCTGGCGGCATTGGTCCGTGTGCGCCCTACATCCGTAACTACTACGTGCGAGATGCGAAAATGGTGCAGCTGAAGAGGCCTCAAATGACCAATAGCGCGACGGGCGAAGGCACGATTGCGAGCCTCTTCGGCGACGCTTCCCTCACCGAGGCGGAGCGCGCCATCGCCGAAATGCGGGCCGGGCGCCCGGTCATCCTGGCGCAGGCGGGCCGGCTGTTCCTGGTGGCGAGCGCCGAATTCGCCGATGCCGGGCGGCTGGCGGCGCTGGATGAACTGGCCGGCGGCGCGCTGCAGCTGGTGCTGACGCCGGCGCGCCTGCGCGCCCTCGGCCGGCCGGAATGGGCGCAGCCAATGGCGATCCCGGCCTCGACGCTCGGCAGCGAGCGGGTGCAGGCGTTGATCGCGCAGGATGTGAGCGCGCAGGCGGGAGCGGAACTGCGCGAGGAGCTGGTCGAACCCGACCCGGCGGCCGCCGCGGCGCTGCAGCTCGCCACCCTCGCCTTGATGCTGCCCGCCGTGCTGATGGGCCCGCTCGCCCCGGCGGGGCTGACCCTGCCGGCGCTGACCGTGCGGGCCGAGGCCATCACCGGCTTTGGCGAGGACCGCGCGACGCGGGTGGAGATCGTCTCGCGCGCCCCGGTGCCGCTGCTGACCGCGCGCAATTGCGAATTCGTGGTGTTTCGCGGCGGCGAGGGCATGCGCGAACAGGTGGCGGTCATCGTCGGCGCGCCCGATCCGGCGCGGCCGGTGCTGGTGCGGCTGCATTCGGCCTGCCTGACCGGCGATCTTTTCGGCTCGCTGCGCTGCGACTGCGGCGACCAGCTGCGCTCCACCCTCGCCTCGATGGCGAAGGCCGGCGGCGGGGTGCTGCTCTATCTCGACCAGGAAGGGCGGGGCAACGGCATCGCCAACAAGATGCGCGCATACCGCCTGCAGAGCGACGGGCTCGACACCTATGAGGCGGACGAGACGCTCGGCTTCGATCTCGACGGCCGTCGCTTCGACTTCGCCGCCGCCATGCTGCGCCAGCTCGGCTATACCAGGGTGATCCTGATGACCAACAACCCGGAAAAGATCGCCGCGCTCACCCGCGCGGGGCTGCAGGTTTCCGGCGTCGAGCGCGCCCATGGACGGCGCGGTGCCGACAATATCCGCTACCTCGCCGCCAAGCGCGACCGGGCCGGCCATTTCCTCGATCTCGACGCGCTGGACCACCACGCGCCCCCCTCCTGCGGCTGACGGCGCCGCCCTCGCTTTACTTCGCGTTCCCCAGGCCTTCCTGCCTCGAAGGCCCGCCTCAACCCCGGCTCCCCAGAGCCGGGGTTTTTCTTTGCCGGTACCGCGCCGCGCATCGCGCTGTCGAATGCACTATGACGACATTAAATTGTTGACACTTTACACTCGCGGCGTAGTCTCTCGCCATGTCGCCCTCCTCCGCCGCCCATGATGTCAGCTTCCTCCGCCTCACCTCGCTGCCCATGCTGCTGGAGCGCGAGATCGAGAGCATGATTCTCGATGGCCGGCTCAGCATTGGCGGGCGGATCAACGAGAACCAGCTCGCCGCCACCTTCGGCGTCAGCCGGGGCCCGGTGCGCGAGGCGCTGCGCTCGCTGGAGGCGCTTGGGCTGGTGGAGCTGCTGCCCAATCGCGGCGTGTTCATCCGCAGCCTCGATATCGCGCAGGTGGTGGAGATGTATGGCGTGCGCGCGGCGCTGTTCGGCTATGCCGCGCAGCTTCTCGCCAGCCGCACGGACGCTGGCGAGGTCGCCCGGCTGCGCACCCTGCTCGACGAGATGACCGAGGCGGCGCAGGCGCATGATTTCGACCGCTACTACCCGCTCAACTTCGCCTTTCACGACTTCATCGTCGAGCAGGCCGGCAATGGCGTGCTCACCGCGCAATATCGCGGGCTGGTGAAGCAGCTGCGGCTCTACCGTGCCGGCAATTTGATGACCGGCAACACGCTGGAGCTTTCCAACGAGGAGCATGCCCGCATCGTCGAGGCGATCGCCCGCCGCGACGCCGCAAGCGCCTACCAGACCAGCTTCGACCATGTCGAGCGCGGCAAGGAGCGGCTTCTGGCCCGCTCCGTGTCGCTCGCCCGGGCCGAGGAACGCCGTGCCTGAGAGACGACGACGCGCCGCTCCCGCGCCAAGGGGACGCCGCGCGCCGCGAGCCCGTCACACACTCATCGGGAGACCGCCCGGCAGAGGCGGCCCCGCACCCTGGGAGGAAGTCCATGCGAAAGACCCTGACCGGCCTTTTGGCCGTACTGGCCCTGGGGCTCGGCACGCTGAGCCTCAACGCCGAACCGCTCGCCTATCCGCACAAGGTCGTCACCCTCGTCACCCATTCCAGCCCCGGTGGCGGCAGCGACGTGTTCCTGCGCGAGCTGACCAAATATCTCGGCAAATATATCGGCGCGACCTTCATCGTCGAGAACGTGCAGGGCGGCAGCGGCGCCAAGGCGGTGGCCCGCGTCGCCGCCGCGCCGGCCGATGGCAGCGTGTTCTATGCCACCACGCCGACCTACATCTATACGTCGCTGCTCTCCAAGCCCTCCGCCACCTATAAGGACCTGGAGCCGCTGGTGAATCTGTTCGCCGACAGCGAGGTGATCTACACCCGCACCGACGGCCCGTTCAACACGCTGCAGGACGTGATCGACAAGGCCAAGAAGGAGCGCGGCCGCTGGGGCGCCGCCAACCCGGCCTCGCTGGAACGGCAGGCCGCCGAACAGCTCAAGCGCGCCGCCGGTGTCAACGCCGCCATCGTCACCCATGAGGGCGGCGGCGACATGATGCTCAACGTGATGAACGGCACGCTCGACATCGGCATCGGCGAAATCCAGGAACTGCGCTCGCAGCTCGCCGCCGGCAAGATCCGCCTGCTCGCCACCTTCAATCCCGAGCGCATCCCCGAGAAGCCTGAGGTTCCCACCGTCAAGGAAAGCGGCTTCGACGTCACGCTGGTGAAGTTCCGCGGCCTTGCCGGGCCCAAGGGCCTGCCTGACAATGTCACCAAGGTGTGGGATGAGGCGATCAAGAACGTGCTCGCCGACCCCGATTACAAGGCACGCTACACGGAAGAGGTGCTGGTGCCGAACTACATCCCGCACGCGCAGTACCAGGCCTTCATCACCAACTTCGCCGACACCACCGAGGCGTTCCTGAAGGAAACCGGCGCGGTGAAGTAGCCGCCCGCCGCCCTCGCCAGCGGCGCCGGCGAAGCCCCCCGGCGCCGCAATCCGGAAACCGCGCCGGCGAAGCGCCCGGCGCCGCAAGCCGGAAACCGCGCCGGCGAAGCCCCCGGCGCCGCACGCTGGAAACCGCGCCGGCAAAGCTCCGGCGCCGCGCCCCCTCCGCCCCCCGAGGACGCACCATGAAACGGGACTTCCTGAGCGGCGGCGTGCTCATCGCCCTTGCCGCCGCCTATTACATCGCCACCGGCTCCATCGCCGAGAGCACGCTGTCGGACGAGATCGGCGCCACCGGCCTGCCCCGGCTGCTGGCGATGCTGCTCGCCTTCATCGGACTGGCGCTGATCGCCCGCACCGCCTTTGTCGCCCTCGCCGCCCGCCACGCCAGCGTGCCGGTGGCACCCCCGGCCGAGGAGGAGGAAGGCGCGCCGCTGCCGCGCGCCATCGGCCTGCTGCTGATCGGCGGCGCCTATGTCGTGCTGCTGCCCTTCATCGGCTACTTCCTCGCCGTCGCGCTGCTGATCGCCGGCGTTGCGCTTTATGAGGGCGCCGCCCGCAGCTGGGTGGTGCCCGCCGCCGCGCTGGGCGGGGCGACGCTGTACTGGGCGATCTTCGTCAAGCTGCTCGGCGTCCACCAGCCGGCCGGCACCCTCTTTCAGGGATGGCTCTCGTGACCACTTTCTGGGACATCCTGCATCTTCTCACCGCCACGCCGCTGGTGCCGGTCGCCATAATCGGGTTGACCTGGGGCATTCTCGGCGGCGCGCTGCCGGGCATTTCCGCCTCGATCACCATGGCGCTGGTGCTGCCCTTCACCTACACGATGGACCCGGCGATGGCGATCGCGCTGCTCGCCTGCGTCTATATCGGGGCGGAATATGGCGGCTCGATTCCGGCCATCCTGATCCGCACGCCAGGCACCAATTCCTCTGCCGCCACCGTCATTGACGGCTATGAGCTGAACCGGCAGGGGCGGGCCGGCGAGGCGCTGGGCATCTCGCTGATGTCCGGCGTGGTGGGCAGCCTGTTCGGCCTCGCCATGCTGGCGCTGCTGACCGAGCCGCTGTCCTGGCTGGCGCTGGCCTTCCGGCCGACCTCCTATTTCGCCCTCGGCATACTCGGCCTCAGCGTCATCGCCTCGATGAGCGGGGATTCGCTGCTGAAGGGCCTCGCCTCGGCGGTGGTCGGGCTGATGATCGCCACCGTCGGCACCGACCCGATCTCCGGCGTCACCCGCTTCACCTTCGACGTGGCGGACCTGCTCAGCGGCGTCGAGCCTGTCGTGGTGATGGTCGGCCTGTTCGCGCTGACCGAGCTGATGAGCCAGTCCGGCTCCACGTCAGTCACCCAGCTCGGCGGCTCGATCCGCATCCGCCTGCCCAGCTGGGCGATGATGCGCAAGCTGCGCCGCTCGCAGGCGATCGGTTGCTTCCTCGGCCTGTTCGAGGGGCTGACCCCGGGCGGGGGCGGCTCGGTCGCCGCCTTCATGTCCTATAATGAGGCGCGGCGCTGGTCGAAGACGCCGGAAAAATTCGGCAAGGGCTCGGAAGAGGGCATCGCCGCGCCGGAGGCGGCCAACAACACCGTGGCCTCCACCGCGCTGATCCCGCTGCTCAGCTTCGGCATTCCCAGCTCGAACTCCACCGCCGTGCTGCTGGGGGGCCTGCTGATGCACGGGCTGCTGCCGGGCCCGCGCCTGTTCGAGCAGAACCCGCAGGTGATCGACAGCCTCTATGTCGGCTCGCTCATCGCCATCATCGCCCAGATCGGCGTCGGCGTGCTGATCCTGCCGGCCTGCGTGTGGCTGGTGAACCGGCCGCGCCCCTACCGCGCGGGCTTCATCCTGGCGCTCATCCTGTCGGGCCTGTTCACCCTCAACAACAGCCCGTTCGATCTCGGCCTCGCTCTGGCCCTCGGTCTGATGGGCTATCTGATGCGGCTGGCCCGCTTCCCGGTGTTGCCGATGATCCTCGGCGTCGTGCTCGGCCACATGGTCGAATCGAGCTATCGGCGCTCGCTGGTGCTCTCGGGGGGCGACTTCCACATCTTCGTCGAGGACCCGATCGCCGTCGGCCTGCTCGGCGCCGCCCTGTTCTTCATCGTCTTCTCGCTGGCCCGCGAATACCGCGACGCGCGCCGGACCCAGATGCAGGAAACCCATTCGTGAACCAGCACCGCGCGATCTCAGAGGAAACCGTCGCCGGCCGGCTGGCCAGCTTTGCCGCCACCGCCGCGCCCCCGCCGGCCGCCGTGGCGGTGAGCCGGCGCCTGCTGCTCGATATTTGCGGCCTCGCCTTCGCCGCCCGGCATGAGCCCTATACAAGCGCCGCGCTGGCGAGCGCCGCCGGCACGGGGCCCTGCACCGCCATCGGCCACGCGCGGGGGCTGAACCTCTACGACGCCGCGCTGGTCAACGGCACGGCGGCGCATGGCGAGGATTATGACGACACCTTCGAGGGCGGGCCGGTGCATGCCGGCGTGGTGGTGGTGCCGGCCGCGCTCGCCCTCGCCCAGCATCGCGGGCTCGACGGCACCGCCGTCATGCGCGCCATCGCCATCGGTGCCGAACTGATGAGCCGGCTCAGCCTCGTGGCGCCGCAGGCGATCCATAAGGCCGGCTTCCACCCCACGGCGGTGATCGGCGCGATGGCGGCGGCGGCCTCCGCTGGAGCAGCGATCGGGCTCGACCGGGTGCGGCTCGCCCATGCGCTGGGCATTGCCGGGAGCCTTGCCTCCGGCATCATCGAATATCTCGCCGACGGGTCCTGGACCAAGCGGCTGCACCCCGGCGCGGCGGCGCAGGCGGGCCTGCGCGCGGCGCTGCTGGCGGAGGGCGGCTTTGTCGGACCGGCCACGGTGTTCGAGGGCGACCACGGCTTCTTCCGCGCCTTCGCCCCGTCGAAGACGGCGAATTTCGCGCCGCTGCTGGACGGGCTGGGCGCGGACTGGATCATGCCGACCATCGCCTTCAAGCCCTATGCCTGCGGAACCATGACCCAGCCCTTCATCGACTGCGCCATCGCGCTGGCCCGGCAGGGGGTGCGCGCCGAGGAGATCGTCAGCCTCACCTGCAAGGCGGGCGAGGGCACGGTCCACCGGCTGTGGGAGCCGCTGGCCGCCAAGCAGGCGGTGCCGAACGGCTATGCCGGCAAGTTCTCCACCCCCTTCTGCATGGCGGTGGGTTTTCTCGACGGGGCGGCCGGGCTGGTGCAGTTCACCGACGCCCAGACCCGGCGTGAAGACGTGCGCGCGCTGGCGGCGAAGATTTCCTATGAGATCGACCCCGCGGATGAGTATCCGCGCAACTTCACCGGCCATCTGCGGGCGACGCTGACCGACGGCTCGGTGCGCGAGATCCGCCAGCCGCACATGCGCGGCGGGGCGCGCGAGCCGCTTTCCGATGCCGAGCTGGTGGCCAAGTTCAACGCCAATGTGGCCTTTGGCGGCGGCGACGCGGCGGCGGCGGCGGCACTCCATGCCGCTATCGACGCCATTGCCGGCGGCGGGAAGGTAGCGCTGGGAGAGAGCGCATGAGCACGTCCCATTCCGACAGCGCCTCCCGCCCGGTCGCCATCGTCACCGGCGGCTCGCGCAATATCGGCCGCGCCATTGCCCTGGCGCTGGGGGCGGCGGGCATGGCGGTGGTCATCGTCGCCCGCTCGGACCGCGACGCCGCCGAACAGGTGGTGCATGAGCTGGAGGCTCTGGGCACACAGGCGACGTCGGTGCTGGCCGATGTCGCCCGCGAAGCCTCCGCCGACCTCATCGTCGCCCACGCGCTGGAGCGCTTCGGCCGGCTCGATGTCCTCGTCAACAACGCCGCCATCCGCCGCGAGAGGCCGGTGGAGGCGATGAGCCTGGCGGAGTGGCGCGAGATCACCGGCATCTGCCTCGACGGCGCCTTCCTCCTCTGCCGCGCCGCCATCCCGCATCTGGCGACCGTGCCGGCGGGCGCGATCATCAATATTGGCGGCCTTACCGCCTATACCGGCGCCCCGAACCGCGCCCATGTGGTCGCCGCCAAGGCGGGGCTGGACGGGCTGACCAAGGCGCTGGCGGTGGAGCTGGCGCCGCGCGGCATCACGGTGAACCTCGTCTCGCCCGGCCGCATCGGCACCGACCGCAGCCACGCCTCGGCTGAAAAGAACCCGGCCCACCATGCCCGCAACCAGACCCTTGTCGGGCGCGAGGGCACGGCGGAGGAAGTCGCGGCCATGGTGGCCTATCTCGCCGGCCCACAGGCCCGCTTCCTCACCGGCCAGACCGTCCACGTCAATGGTGGCGCATTTTTGCCCTGAAGGGCGGGCTCGCCCGGCCGACCAGAAGAGGGGCCCGCCATGTTCGGCGATGTGAGCCTGCTGCACTACGCGCTGGTGGCGGCGGTCGCCTTCGTCGCCGGCATTGCCGGCGGCATCACCGGCTATGGGCCCGGGCTGCTGATGCCGCCCATCCTGCTGCCGATCATCGGCGCCGAGGCGGTGGTGCCTGTCATCGCCGTCTCCGCCATGCTGTCCAATACCAGCCGGCTGTTCGCCTTCCGCCGCGCTTTCGATCCGCACCGGGCCGTGCTCATCGTCGCGGTGGCGCTGCCGACCTCGGCGCTGGGGGCCTATGGCTATACCCGCCTGTCGGGGGCCGGGGTGTCGGTGGTGATCGGGACGGTGCTGATGCTGGCCATCCCGGTCCGTCATTGGCTGGGCCGGCTCAAAGGCCATCTCGACGGGCCGGGGCTGATGGCGGCGGGCGCCGGCTTCGGGCTGCTGATGGGCGGCACGGCGGGCACCGGCGTGGTGCTGCTGTCGATCCTGCTGGCGGCGGGGCTGAACGGCACGGCTGTCATCGCCACCGATGCCGGAATCTCGCTCGTGCTCGGCGTGGTGAAGGTGGGGGTGTTCCAGGCGGCCGGCGCGCTCCCGCTCGCCTCCTGGGTGATGGCGGTGCTGATCGGGCTGGCGGCGACGCCGGGTGTGTTCCTCGCCCGGCGGCTGGTCGGCACCCTGTCCGAGGGCGCCCATATCCGCGTCCTCGACGGCGTGGTGGTGGTGGGCGGGCTGGTGCTCATCCTCCAGGGTCTGCGGGCGCTGATGGCGTAGCGCAGCGGCAGCCGCCATCCGGCGAACTGGCCGACCGGCCCGCAATCGGCTAATCAGGCCGGCCGCGCCGCCGGAGGCAACAGGCCGCCGTCGACGCCCAGCAGGAAGCCGCACATGGACGTCGCCACCTCCTCCGCAATCCACCGGGCCGGCCCGCGCGACTGGCTGGCGCTCGCCGTCATCGCGGTGCCGTGCCTCGTCTATGCGATGGACCTGACGGTGCTCAATCTCGCCGTGCCGCATCTGGCGCTCGACCTCGCGCCCTCGGCGGCGCAGCTTCTGTGGATCATCGACATCTACGGCTTCATGGTTGCCGGCGCGCTGATGCTGATGGGCACGCTGGGCGACCGCATCGGCCGGCGCAAGCTGCTGCTGATCGGCGCGGCGGCCTTCGCCGTGGCCTCGGTGCTGGCGGCGATGGCGCGCAGCGCCGAACAGCTTATCCTCGCCCGCGCTTTGCTCGGCCTTGCCGGGGCGACGCTGGGACCCTCGACGCTCTCGCTGATCCGCAACATCTTTCTCGACGACCGCGAGCGCACTTTTGCGATTGGCGTGTGGATCGCCTGCTTCTCGTCAGGCGCGGCGCTCGGCCCGCTGGTCGGTGGGGTGATCCTCACCTATTTCTGGTGGGGCGCGGTGTTCCTTGCCGCCGTGCCGGTCATGCTCGTCCTGCTCATCGCCGGGCCGCTGCTGCTGCCGGAATTCCGCGACGAGACCGCCGGCCGGCTCGACATTGTGAGCGCGCTGCAGTCCGTCACCGCCGTGCTGGCGCTGGTCTATGGCATGAAGCGCATCGCCGAGCACGGCCCCGGCCTGGAGGCCGGCGCGGCGCTGGCGCTGGGGCTGGTGGTCGTCGTGTTCTTCATTGCCCGCCAGAGGCGGCTGGCCGACCCGATGATCGACCTCGCTTTGTTCGCCCATCCCGGCATCGGCGCGGCGCTGGCGATCAATGTCGCGGCGATGATGGGGGTGATGGGCATCTTCGTGTTCATCTCGCAATATCTCCAGCTGGTGCTCGGCATGAGCCCGCTAGAGGCGGGGCTGTGGACCGCGCCTTCCGGCGTGTGCTTCGCCATCGGCTCGATGGCGACGCCGCGCCTGGTGCGCCGCTGGCGGGCGGTGAATGTGCTGTCGGTGGGCCTCGTCGCGGCGACGCTGGGCTACCTGCTGCTCACCCAGCTGCGGGCGGAAGCCTCGCTGCCGGTGCTGATGGGCGCGATCGTGCTGATGTGCCTCGGCCTCTCGCCGGCCGGCACCATCACCACCGATCTGGTGATGCGCCTCGCGCCGCCCGAACGCGCCGGCGCCGCCTCCGGCATTTCCGAGACCAGTTTCGAGTTCGGCGGCGCCATCGGCATCGCCTCGCTCGGCAGCCTGGTGGCGGCAAGCTACCGGCTGAGCATGGAGGGCGCCGCCCTGCCCGCCGGCATCCCTCCCATGCTGCTGGAGCCGGCGCAGCGCACGCTGGACGGCGCCGTCACGGCGGCCGCCAAGCTGCCCGAGGCGCTGGCCACGCCGCTGCTGCAGGCGGCCCATGGCGCCTTCTCCCACGCCATCGACCTCGCGGCGCTGGCCTGCGTCGCCTCGGCCATGCTGGCGCTGATCGTCGCCCGCACCCGGCTGAACCGGGTGCGGTAGGCGCGTCGCTCAGGCGCTGATCTCGTCCACCAGCCGCGCCAGCATCACCTCGCAGCGGGCGAGCTGGTCGCGGCTGACATATTCGTCCGGCTTGTGCGCGTCGCGAATATCGCCCGGCCCGCACACCACGGTGGTTATGCCGAGCTTCTCGTGGAACAGCCCGCCCTCGGTGCCGAAGGCGATCTTGCGCAGCGGGCCCTCGCCATTGAGCCGGCGCAGCAGCGCCACTACCTCGGCCTCCGGCGGCGTCTCCAGCCCGGGATAGGCGTTGACGATGTCGATGGCGGCGCCGGTGCCGGCAAAGCGCGCCTGCGCCGCCCGCGTCAGCGCCGCCGCCTTGTCGAACAGCCGGTCCATCAGAAGGGCGGGATCGTCGGTCGGCAGGTTGCGGATCTCGAAATCCACCGTGCAGCCGTTCGGCACGATGTTGAGCGCGGTGCCGCCCTGGATGGTGCCGGCATGCACGGTGGTGAACGGTACGGCATAGGCGTCATCGCGCGGGCCGGCGGCGAGTTCGTCCTGCAGCGCCCGCATCTCGCCCACCATGTCGAGCGCGAGGTGGATGGCGTTCAGCCCTTCCGGGGCGTGGCTCGAATGGCATTCCTGCCCCCGGCAGGTGAGGCGGGCGGCGAGCTTGCCCTTATGCGCGACCACGGTCTCCAACATGGTCGGCTCGCCGATGATGCACAGCGCCGGCAGGTCGTCGGCGCCAATGAGGCGCTCGATCAGCCCGCGCACGCCGACGCAGCCGATCTCCTCGTCATAGCTGAACGCCAGGTGCAGCGGCCGGTCGAGCCGCCGCGTCGCTGCCGCCTCCGCCGCCGCCAGCACGCAGGCGAGGAAGCCCTTCATGTCGCAGCTGCCGCGCCCGAGCAGATGGTCGCCGCGCGCGGTGAGGCGGAACGGGTCGGTGCTCCAGGCCTGCCCTTCCACCGGCACCACATCGGTATGGCCGGAGAGCAGCACGCCGCCGCCACCGGGCGGGCCGAGCACGGCGTGGAGATTGGCCTTGGTGCCGGCCGCGTTGTGCACCAGCGTCAGCCGGGCGCCGAGCGGCGCCAGCAGCGCGCGGACATAGTCGATCAGCGCGAGATTGGACTCGCGGCTGACAGTGGGAAAGGCGATCAGCCGTTCCAGGATCTCGATCGGGCGGGAAGCGGTCATCAGCAGGCCGGCAAGGGGAGAACGGGGCGGCAGGATGACCGGCCGGGGCTCATTGGCAAACCATTAATTTGGCATGGCCTGGATCGGAAAAGCTGAGGCCGGCAGCACAACCGTCGCGAAAACGGGCACGCAAAGATTCTAGCCACCGCTGCTTGGTGGCGGGACGCCGCGCCCCTAACATGCGCCGCCCAAAGGGGCCTGACGGAGAGCGAGCGGATGAACCAGCAGACCGGCAATATGCGCGTCGATGGCGGGCGGCTATGGGGCAGCCTGATGGCGATGGCTGAGATCGGTCCCGGCATTGCCGGCGGCAACAACCGGCAGGCGCTGACCGATGCCGACCGCGAGGGGCGCCTGCTGTTCCAGCGCTGGTGCGCGGACGCCGGCCTCACCGTCGGCGTCGACGCCATGGGCTCGATGTTCGCCCGCCGCGAGGGGACCGAGGCCGACGCGCTGCCGATCCTCATCGGCTCCCACCTCGACACCCAGCCCACGGGGGGCAAATATGACGGCGTGCTCGGCGTGCTGGCGGCGCTGGAAGTGGTGCGCACCCTGAACGATCTCGGCCTGCGCACCCGCCGGCCGGTCGAGGTGGTGAACTGGACCAATGAGGAAGGCTCGCGCTTTCCCCCCGCCATGATCGCCTCCGGCGTCTATGCCGGCGTGCACACGCTGGACTGGGCCTATGACCGCACCGACGCGGCGGGCCTGCGCTTCGGCGACGAGCTGGAGCGGATCGGCTTCAAGGGCGAGGAGCCGGTGGGCCAGCGCAAGGGCCACGCCTATTTCGAGCTGCATATCGAGCAGGGACCCATCCTCGAAGAGGAAGGGG
This sequence comes from Ancylobacter vacuolatus, assembly GCF_030813595.1. Lineage (GTDB taxonomy): Bacteria > Pseudomonadota > Alphaproteobacteria > Rhizobiales > Xanthobacteraceae > Ancylobacter > Ancylobacter vacuolatus. The sequence goes on from NZ_JAUSUH010000002.1 coordinate 304,333, forward strand.
TCGATATCGGCATCGTCACCCATGGCCAGGGGCTGCGCTGGGTGGAGGTGACGCTGACCGGCAAGGAGACCCACACCGGCACCACGCCGATGGACCGGCGGCTGAATGCCAGCCTGGGCGCGGCGCGCATCATCGACCGCATCGAGACGATCACCCGCGCCCATGGCGAGAAGGCGGTCGGTGCGGTGGGGCAGCTGGTTTTCGCGCCGAACTCACGCAACATCCTGCCGGGCAAGGTGGTGTTCACCGCCGATCTGCGCCATCCCGATCTGGCGACGCTGAACTCCATGGCGGACCAGGTGAAGCAGGCGGCGCGGGAGGTGGCGGCCGATCTCGGTATCGGGGTGGCGATCGAGGACGTCGGCGCCTTCGACCCCACCGCCTTTGACGAGGATCTGCTGGCGGATCTGCGCGCGGGGGCGGAGCGGCTCGGCTATTCCCACCGCGACATGGTGTCGGGCGCCGGCCACGATGCGTGCTGGGTGGCGAAGACCATGCCCTCGGCGATGATCTTCTGCCCCTGCGTCGACGGGCTCAGCCACAATGAGGCGGAGGAGATCACCCCGGAATGGGCCGGCGCCGGCACCGATGTGCTGCTGCAGGCCGTGCTGCAGGCGGCGGAAGTGGTGGAATAGGCCGGCGCGCACCCCTCCCTCATACCCGGGCTCGACCCGGCGCGGGAGAGACGCGCGGCGGCCGAGGCGTGGGTTTGTGCGGGTCCGCCAGGCATGGGCGGGGAGGCTGGATCCCCGGGTCAAGCCCGGGGATGACGGCGGGCCGGGGTAGACCGGCGGGCTCTGGAGCCGGCCGGAACGGCGCGCAACGCCCTCAGACCGCCCGCGCCCAGCCCTCCCCGCTACCCCTTGCGCCAGAGCGCGGCGCCGCCGGTGAGGCCGGCATCGTTGCTGGCCAGGCTGACATTGGCCGGCAGCTCGATTTCGACATGCTTGGCATTGCCGCCGCCGAGATAGAGGTGGTCGTAGTGCAGCAGCACATAGAGCAGCTCGATCACCCGCTGCACATGGTGGTTCCAGTGCTTCTTGCCGTGCGCCTCATAGGCGGCGACGCCGAGATATTCGTCATAGGTCAGGTTGTCGTGCACCGGATGGTGCGCCAGCTCCATATGCGGCATCAGCTCGCCGTCGCGGAACACGGCGGTGCCGCAGCCGGTGCCGAGCGTCATCACCATTTCCAGCCCCTTGCCGGAGACGATGCCATAGCCCTGCATCTCGGCATCATTGATCAGCCGGGCGGGGGCCTTGAGGCGCGCCGCCATCGCGTCGGCCAGCGCGAAGCCGGCCCAGAGCTCGGTGCCGAGATTGGGCGCGGTCAGCACCTTGCCCTCGCGCACCACGCCGGGGAAGCCGATGGCGATCCGGTCGAAGGCCGGGTGCTTGGCCGCCATGCCGGCATAGGCGTCGAGCAGCGCCTCCGGATGGCAGGGATGGGGCGTGTCGACCCGCTCGCGCTCGGAGATCATGGTGCCGTGGTCGTCGATGACGGCGCATTTCAGCCCGGTGCCGCCGATATCGACCGCGAGAATGCCCGCCGCGCCGCTGGCGGCTGTCGTGTCTGTCATGGGGTTCATCCTCTCACTTCGACGCTTTTGCCGGCTCGGCCACCCGCCGGCTCACCTCATGGTCGTCCTCGTCGGCGCTGGCATGGAACAGCGCGCCGTCGCCATCGACGGTGACGACGAAATCCTCGCCCTCCCACGTCCCGGACTCGGTCCAGTAGAGAGTGAATCGCAGGTGCCGGCCATGGTGCTTGGCGGTGGTCGGCAGATCGGCGATGTGAAAGCCGAAGCCGGTGGGCCGCGTCGGCGTGTCCTGCGTCGTGGTCCAGCCATCCAGCGACCAGTGGATGACCGCCGGCGCCGGCAGCTCCACCCGCAAGGCGAGGCCGGCGGGCACCGAGCGGAGCTTCTGGTTGAAGTGCCAGAGCCGGCGCGGCGACGTCACCTTGTCCACGAGATAGCGCTGGACGGTTTGCGGCGGCGTGTCGAAGACCTTGCCGTCGCGCAGCGAGCGCATCAGCTTGATGTGCTCGGAATGCGCCCAGACCAGCGGCATGGCGCTGCCCGAGGGGCGGCCCTTGAACAGCTCGCGCTCGGGAATGTCGTCCTGGTCCCACACCTGCTCGGGCAGCAGCCCGCCGGGGCCGGCGCAGTCCTCCAGCGTGACCAGAAGCTGGCCGGCGCGCACCAGATTGCCGGCGGCGATCTCGTAATGGGCGCGCTCGCCGGTGAGCAGCGGCCAGGCCCGGCCGACGCCGGTGCCGTCGAAGGGCGAGCCATCCTCATGCTCGCCATAGCCGTCGCCATTGTAGCGGTACCAGACCGGGCCCTGCGGCAGCTCCACCTTGAGAATGGCGTCGATCGCCTTGATGGTGGCGAGGATGCGCGGATCGTCCGCTGCGCGCAGCCCGAAGCGCACCAGCGCCAGCGCGTCCGGCGAGATAAGCTGCGCTGCCGGCCGGTCGCTGTCGCCCGGCGGACGGTTCTTCACCGGCACGAAGCCGTCGATCGGCGACGCGGCGTCGGCGGTTTCCGGCGGCGCGACGCGCACATAATAGCCCTCGACCCCGAGCTTGTCCGCGAGGTCGGTGCCGGTGGCGAAGGTCCAGTGCTCGATCGAGTCGTTCCAGGCGTCGGCCTTCTCGCGCAGATACTGCGCCTCGTCCTTGCGGCCGAACAGCTCCATCATCTCGGCGGCGGCCAGAAGGGCGGAGATTTCCGCCGCCAGGGTGAAGGGCGAATAGCCGGCATCCTCCTCCCAGCGGTCCTGGCCGGTCACCGGGCCGTTGAGGACGATGAATCGCGCGGCGCGCTCGATCATGTCCATATAGCCGTCGAGCTCGCCGCGCGCGAAATGGCCGCCGCGACGGATCATGTCGGCAAGCAGGATGGGGAAGGCACACTCGTCCATCTGCACGCCGCCCCAATAGGGGACGCCGTCGAGCCAGACATTCTGCGACCAGTGACCGTCGGTTTCCTGAATGCTGCGGAGATAGCCGAGCACCGACTTGGCCTCGTCGGAGGCGCCTGCCGCCAGCAGGCCGCCGGCGTTCTCGACCAGATCGCGCGGCCAGACAAGGTGATAGCCGCCGAGATCCTCGTCGCCCTTGTTGAAGCCCCACGGAATGGACAGGCTGGCGATGATCGCGCCCGGCACGGAACTCGGCTGGTGGGTGGCCAGCACGATGGTGCTGGCGCGGTACGAATTGATGTTCGAGCGGTTCTGCGGATGGTCGAGCGGCAGCAGCGTGCCCTGCCAGGCGCGCCAGCCCTGCACATAGGTGCGGCGCAGCTCCTCGAAGCCTTCCTGCAGGCTGGAAACGGTTCGGAACCCCGCCTCTTCCGGCCGGGCGCCGAAGCCGAGCGCGACCAGCATCTCGCCATTGCTGGCGCCAAGGTCGATCTCGGCGCTGAGCGCCACATTGCCGGATTCGGCGCGCTGGTAGCGCTCCTCCAGCGCACCGGAGCGGGCGAGCTGCTGCCAGCCATCGGAGGTGCCGACATAGCCGACCGAGCGGGCCTTCCACGGCACCGAGCAGGCGAGCGCCAGCGACTGGCCCCGCCGGCCGGAGGCAAACAGCATCGGCGTGCCCTTGTAGTCGCCGACCCAGCCGGTGTTGTCGGCGCCGGCATTGATGAGATGCGGCGCCAGCAGCGCGAACAGGCGATAGTCCGAGATATCGCCGATCAGCGCCTCGAAGGTGATCTTCTGGATCAGCACTTCCCGGCGTGGATCGGTGAGGATCTGCTTCTGGATACGCCAGCGCCCGTCATTGGCGGTGTTGAGCAGGTGATAGGCCGGCACACCATGCTCCAGCACGCCGACTTCGTGCTCGGCGTCGCGCTTCTCCTCGGCGAAATAGCCGTCCGGCCCGGTGACGATGAATCCGAAATCGCGGGTGCAGGCGGTGTCGACGCGGGGGTAATAGATCTCGTTGAGGATGCCGTGGCTCAGCGTGAACCACAGCCGGCTCGCCGCCGTGCGGGCGGTGCCGACGCCGACCTTGGCGCTCGATGTCCAGCGTGCCGGGCCGCCGGGGCCGCCGGGCGGTGTGAGATCTCCATCGGTGCTCATCGCTTTCCCCACTCACGCGCCCTTGAAAACGGGCGATCCTTGCCTTGGCGCGCCGGGCCAACCCGGCGCACGCGCCTCCCGTGCCCCACCAAGGAACCTGCGAGAGATTTCCGGTGCGGTCAATCGGGCATCGCTGCCGTGCCGAGTCGGGCGACGGTCAGAAGCTGACCCGCACGCTGGCCTCAACGCCATTGTCGCGCAGCCCGTCGCCGAGCTGGCCGGTGTACCGCACGGCCAGATGAACGCTATCGCCCGCCTGCGCGATCAGCCCCGCCTCCAGCAGCGCCGTATCCCGCGCCAGCGGCGCGCCCGTGGTGGTGAAGGCCGGCCCGCCGGCGAAGCCGACGGCGAGCGTGGGCAAAGCGTCGCCCCAAGCATGCTGCCAGGCGGCGGAAGCGTCGAGGCGCAGGTCAAGCGTCGCCCGTTCCCCCAGCGGCACGGAAAGGCGCGCGCCGAGCGTGCCGAAGCCGGCGCTGGCGTCGAGCCCGGGCGAGGCCAGCGCGGCGCTGCCGCCGGCTTCGGCAAAGTCATCGCCTTCCAGCGCGACATAGGCGAGGCTGGCGAAGGGCTCCAGCGTCGCGGCGGGGAGAGCGAGGCCATAGGCGAGCTCGCCGAAAATCTGGCTGGTGCCAGCGCTGATATCGGCGGTCAGAGTCTCGGCCAGCCCCGGCAGCGCGAGGCTGCGACGGGCGGAAACCTCGTTCCAGCCATAGGCGCCGCCGAGCCGCAGCGCGAGCGGGCCCCAGCTTCGCCCGCCATAGAGACCGAGCGTATAGCTGTCGACGCCGTAGGAGGCGGAGAGCGCACCGGCCCCGATGGAGCTGTGGCTGTAGCCGCCGAACGCACCGATCCGCCAGGCATCGAAGAACAGCCGGTCGAGGCCGGCATGGAAGCCGCCAATGTCGCGCGTCAGCCCGGCGCTGGCCGGGCTGACGTCGAGGTCGCCAAAGGCGCCGAAACCCTGCAGCCAGAGGTCGGTGCCGGTGCCGGGCGCAGGTTCGACGAGCCGGGTGCCGTCATCGGCGAAGCTCGCCACCTGCGCGCCTGCCGCGGCGCCCGCACCGGAGGCCGCGCGCAGCCGGTCCAGAGCCGACTGGCGGGCGAAGCGGCTGTCCTGCAGCAGAACGGTTTGCAGAGAGGCATAGCCCTGGCCGGAGAGCCGGTCGAAGGCCCCCCGCGCCGCCGCGAGGCTCGGCAGCCACGCGGCGGAGGCGACCAGAGGATCGTCAGCGTCCATCCGATCGAGCGCGCCACCGACGGCGCGCTGGTTGGCGGTGAGACCGGCGGAGGCGAAGGCGCGGGCCTTCTCCACCGCGAGCGTCACCTCATTCCCGCCAATGGCCGCCGTGACCGTGGCGAAGGCGGAGGACGGACCCGCAAACGCGGCGAAGGCGCCCGCGATCCCCTCACCCGCCGTCAGCACGGTGTAGCTGCCGAAAGGCGCGGGATCGAACAGGCCATAGGCGAGCGTGCCGTCGAGACGGGCGGTCCCGCTCACGTCAAGAAGGTCGGCGCCCGCCGCGCCGAGCCGCACGTTCAGCTGCGCCGCGTCGTTCGCCGCATAATCGCCGGCGAGCGTGAGCGTGCCGAGCGCGCCGGCCGCGCCCGGCGCCAGCGTGCCGCCGGCCTGGACATAGCCCGAGGCCGCGCGGAGGGTTCCGGTGCCGGAGACGACGCCGCCAAATTGCAGCAGGCCGCCCGTCACCAGCGTGCCGCCAATGGCGAGGCTTCCGCCGCCCAGCGCGGTGTCGAGCAGCACCTCCAGCTGCGTGCCGGCGGCGATGTCCAGCCGCGCCGCCGGATGCGCCAGGGTGAGCCGGTCTAGGGTGGGCGAGAGGTCGAGGTGGATCTGCGCGGCGTTGGCGAGCGTCACCTCATAATAGCGGCCGAGCGTTCCGTAGAAGGCGAAGTCGCCATCCACATTGTCCGGCGTCTCGTGGCGGCCGAGCGTGTCGGTCCAGCGAGAGGCGTCGCTCCAGGCGAAGGCGCCAGCGGCGGCGGAGGTGCTGCGCAGCGGGTTGGCGGCGGCGAGCCAGTCCACATGGTCGGCGACGGCGCCGTAGGTGGCGAAGCTTCCATAGGTGAAGATGGGCTGGCCCGGATTGTCGGGGTCCTCGATTCCCGCCATCGAGGCCACGCCGATCTGGACCAGCGCGCCATCGGGCATGACCATAAAGAGCGGGCCGCCGCTGTCGCCTGGCGCCGGACTGCCCTGCCAGGCCGGCACCGGGGCCGTGAGGTCATAGTCGTTCGGATTGTTCGGGTTCAGCGGGTCGCGAAACTCGAGATTGAGCAGATAGCCGCCATCCGGCAGCGCCTCGATCTCGCCGAGCGAGCCGGTGACAGCGCGGCGGCGCTCGTCATAGCCGAGATTGTTCTGGGTCCCGGTACCCATTTCGCCATAGCCGGCCATCCACACCACATCGCCGACACCGGGCAACTGAGCGGGCGAGGTGGCGAGCGTTACCGGCGCGATCTCGGTCACCGGCCGGGCCAGCGAGATCAGCGCGACGTCATTATAGGGATAGCCGGCGGGAGCATAGGCGGGATTGACCGCGACGCCGCTGAGGGCGCGATCATTGGCGGTCGGCTGCGTCGAGTCGGGGGAGAAGCGGACCTCCACCTCGTTCAACCAGCTGAGCACCACCCCCGTCTCGTCGCTCAGCGCGCAATGGCCGGCGGTGAGCACGGTGCGGGAATTGATCAGCGTGCCGGTGCAGATCGCCAGGCCGTCGATCGAGAGCGCGACGACATTGGCGAAGCGGTTTTCGCTGTCGTACCAGTTCTGCACGCCGCCCACGGCCGCGGCATCGACATCGTTGAGATAGATCGCGCCCGCCGGCGCGGCGGCGAGCAGCAGGCCGGCGGCCAGCGCGAGAACAGGGGCGAGGCGCCGTCCGGCACCCGGCCTGCGCACGCGGACACGCCGCGCAGCGGGGAGGTTCGCCGCCGATCGCGTTGCGTTCGCGCCCACCTCGCCTTTGCCCCCGTACCGTGCTTTCCCTTTCGATAGCCCGGATTCCGCCGCGCTCACAAGCGCGCCGGACCGGCCGCGCGGCTCTTTATGGCAGGGGCGGTAACGGGAGGAGCGGTGCTGGCGCGCAGCACCAGCTCGGTGGGGAGCACGATGTCGCCCTCCAGCGCCTCGCCGCCGATCATCGCCAGCAGGCATTGCGCCGCCCGGCGGCCGATCGCCTCGCGCGGCTGGCGGATGGTGGAGAGCGCCGGCGTCATGTGCGAGACCAGCTCGATATCGTCGAACCCCATCACCGACACGTCGCGCGGCACGGCAAGGCCGCGATGCTGCACCTCGCCGATGAAGCCGCAGGCCATAGCGTCGCTGGCGAGGAACATTGCCGTGGGACGCTCTTGCGCCGGCAAAGCGAGCCAGGCGGCGCCGGCGACGCGGCCGGAATCGAGGCTGAAATCGCCGGGAAGCACGAGCGGCGGCGGCAGGCCGCGCGCGGCCAGCGCCTGCTCGGTGCCGGCGAGGCGCGCCTCGCTCAGCACATTACCCGGCGGGCCCATCACATGGCCGATGCGCGTGTGGCCGAGATCGGCGAGATGGCCGACCGCGACCCGCGCCGCCGCGCGGTTATCGATCTTCACCCGCGGCGCCTCGATACCCGGTATCCATTCGCAGGCCAGCACGATCGGCACCCGGCGCTTGAGGCCCTCGGCCGGCAGCGTGCCGTCGAGCACGATCAGCCCGTCGGCACGGCTCGGCTCGGCATAGCCGAGCAGGGTTTCCCCACCCATGGCGCAGGTATCGGCGATCAGCAGATTATAGCCCGCCCCGGCGAGCACCGCCGCCATGCCGGCGAGGATCTGCGAGAAGAACGGGTTGGACAGGTTCGGCACCAGCGCCACCACCCCGCCGGTGCGCCGGTGGCGCAGATTGCGCGCGGCGTGGTTGAGCCGATAGCCGGTCTGGCGGATCGCCTCCTCGACGCTGCGCCGCGTCTCCGCGCTCACCACGTCGGGATTTGAGAGCACGCGGCTGACCGTCGCGGTGGAAACGCCGGCGAGCCGCGCCACGTCCACGATCTTCGGTCTCTGGTGCTGCATGGCCCCTCCATAGACGCGCCGGGGGCTCTCTGGCAATGCACGCGCGCTGGCGTTGCGGCATTCCCGTCCACACCCTCTTGCAATCGATTACAAGCCTCCGCTAGGCTGAATGCAACCGATTACAAAAACCAACGGTTGGCCGGTACGCCGGTCGGGAGGAAAACATGCGGACCATCAAGGGGCCGGGCCTGTTTCTGGCCCAGTTCATCGGCACAGACGCGCCCTTCGACAGCTGGCAGAACATCACGCGCTGGGCGGCCGAATGCGGCTATGCCGGCGTGCAGGTGCCCACCAACGACCCGCGCATCCTCGATCTCGACCAGGCCGCCGCCTCGCGCGACTGGTGCGCGCAATGGGCCGGGCAGGGGTCGCAGAACGGCGTCGTCGTCACCGAGCTCTCCACCCATCTGCAGGGCCAGCTGGTGGCGGTGCATCCCGCCTATGACGCGATGTTCGACGGCTTCGCGGCGCCCCAGGTGCGCGGCAATCCGGCGGCGCGGCAGGAATGGGCGGTCGACCAGATGAAGAAGGCGCTCACCGCCTCGAAGCATCTCGGCCTCACCGCCATGGTGACCTTCTCCGGCGCGCTCGCCTGGCCCTATGTCTATCCCTGGCCGCAGCGCCCGGCCGGGCTGGTGGAAGAGGCGTTCGACGAACTGGCCCGCCGCTGGCGCCCGCTGCTCGACTTCGCCGACGACTGCGGCGTCGATCTCTGCTTCGAGATCCATCCGGGTGAGGATCTGCACGACGGCGACACGTTCGAGATGTTCCTGGAGCGGGTGGACAACCATCCGCGTGCCAAGATGCTCTACGACCCCTCGCATTACGTGCTGCAGCAGCTCGACTATCTCGACCATCTCGACATCTATGCCGAGCGCATCGGCATGTTTCACGTCAAGGACGCCGAGTTCAACCCGACCGGCCGCAAGGGCGTCTATGGCGGCTACCAGCCCTGGCTGAAGCGCGCCGGCCGCTTCCGCAGCCCGGGCGACGGGCAGGTGGATTTCGGCGCCATCTTCTCCAAGCTGGCGGCGATGGATTTCGACGGCTGGGCGGTGGTCGAGTGGGAATGCTGCCTGAAGCACCCCGAGGACGGGGCGCGCGAGGGAGCCGCGTTCGTGAAGAACCACATCATCCGCGTCACCGAGAAGGCGTTCGATGATTTCGCCGCTGGCGCCACCGACCGCGCCGCCAATCGCGCGCTGCTGGGGCTGGACCGATGAGCGCCCCCTCAGCGAATGCCCCGCTGCGGCTCGGCATGGTGGGCGGCGGTTCGGGGGCCTTCATCGGCGCCGTGCACCGCATCGCCGCCCGGCTCGACGGCGAATTCACGCTCATGGCTGGCGCGCTCTCCTCCACCCCGGAGAAATCCCGCGCCTCGGCGGCGGCGCTGGGAATCCCGCGCGCCTATGACGACTACCTCGCCATGGCCAAGGGCGAGGCGCGGCGCAAGGACGGCATCGAGGCGGTGGCGATCGTCACGCCGAACCACATGCATGCCGGCCCGGCGATCGAGTTTCTCAAGCGCGGCATTCATGTCATCTGCGACAAGCCGCTGACCGCGACCATGGCGGAAGCGAAGAAGCTGGCCAAGGTCGCGGAGCAGGCCAAGGCGCTGTTCGTACTCACGCATAACTACACCGGCTACCCGATGATCCGGCAGGCCCGCGCCATGGTGGCGGCGGGCGACATTGGCCGAATCCGGCTGGTGCAGGTGGAATATGTGCAGGACTGGCTGACCGAGGCGGCGGAGAAATCCGGCTCGAAGCAGGCGGAATGGCGCACCGACCCGGAACGCTCCGGCGCGGGCGGGGCGACCGGCGACATCGGCACCCATGCCTATAACCTCGCCTGCTTCGTCTCCGGCCTGACGCCGGAAGCGCTGGCGGCCGACCTCTCCATCTTCGTGCCCGGCCGGGCGCTCGACGACAACGCCCATGTGCTGCTGCGCTTTGAAGGCGGGGCGCGCGGCATGCTGTGGGCGAGCCAGGTGGCGCCGGGCAATGAGAACGGGCTGCGCCTGCGCGTCTATGGCGAGAAGGGCGGGCTGGAATGGGCGCAGGAGGACCCGAACTATCTCTGGTTCACCCCCTTCGGCGAGCCGAGGCGCCGCATCACCCGCAACGGGGCCGGCGCGGGGCCGGAGGCCGGGCGCGTCTCGCGCATTCCGCCCGGCCATCCGGAAGGGTATCTGGAAGGCTTCGCCAATATCTATGCCGAGGCGGCGCGGGCCATCCGCGCCCATCAGGCGGGTGAGAAGGTGCCGGAAGGCGTGCTCTACCCCACGCTGGCGGACGGGCTGGCCGGCATGCGCTTCGTCGAGGCCTGCGTGCAGTCCTCGCGCCGCAATGCCGGCTGGGTGACGCTGTGAGCACCGCCCCGGAGCGCGCGGCCGCCCCGGTGCTCGAACTCGTCGATGTGCGCAAGAGCTTCGGGCCGATCGAGATCCTGCACGGCATCGACTTCGCGCTCCACGCCGGGGAAGTGCACGCGCTGATCGGCGAGAACGGCGCCGGCAAGTCGACGATCATGAAGATCCTCGGCGGCTTCCTTGCGCCCTCCTCCGGCGCGGTGCGGCTGGACGGGGCGCCGGCGCCCTACACGACCGGCGCGCAAGCCGAGGCTTTGGGCGTGGTGGTGATCCACCAGGAGTTCAACCTCGCCCCCGACCTCACCGTCAGCGAGAACATCTGGCTCGGGCGCGAGCTGGGCGGGCTGTTCCTCGACCACCGGGCGATGCGGACGGGAACGCAGGCGCTGCTGGATGAGCTCGACAGCCCGATCCGCCCGGAGGCGCGCATCCGCGACCTGCCCGTCTCCGACCGGCAGATGGTGGAGATCGCCAAGGCGCTGGCCCGCAAGGCGCGGGTGCTTGTTATGGACGAGCCTTCCGCCGTGCTCACCCATAAAGAGGTGGAGGTGCTTTTCCGCCAGATCGAGCGGCTGCGGGCGCAGGGCGTGGCGCTGCTCTACACCTCGCACCGGCTGGAGGAGATCACCCGCCTCGCCGACCGCGTCACCGTGCTGCGCGACGGAGCGGTGGTACGAAAGGCCGGGCGCGGCGAACTGACCGAGGACGGCATGGCCACCGCCATGGTCGGGCGCAAGCTGGAGGATATCTACCCGCCCAAGCGCCACCATGCCGGCGCGGTGGCGCTGGAGGTGCGGGGCTTCTCCGTGCCGCCGCTGGTGAAGGACATTTCCTTCACCCTGCGGCGCGGCGAGGTGCTGGGCATTTCAGGCCTGGTCGGCTCCGGCCGCACCGAACTCGCCGAGGGGCTGGTGGGCCTGCGCCCCGCCAGCGGCGAGATCCTGCGCCACGGCGTGCCGGTCAAGGTCGGCTCGGTGCGCGAGGCGGCCGCCTGCGGCATGGCCTATCTCACCGAGGACCGGAAGGAGCACGGGCTGCTGCTCGACAAGAACCTCGCGGTGAACCTCACCCTCTCGACGCTGGCCCGCTTCGGCACGCCCTTCATCGATGCCGGGCGCGAGGAGGCGGCGCTGACGCGGGCGATCGGCGATTTCGATATTCGCGCCCCGCGCCGCGACATGAAGGTGGGAAACCTCTCCGGCGGCAACCAGCAGAAGCTGCTGCTGGCCAAGACCATGCTCGGCGACCCGGAGGTGGTGATCATCGACGAGCCGACGCGCGGCATCGATGTCGGCACCAAGAGCCAGATCTACGCCTTTATCGACGCGCTGGCCGCCGAGGGGCGCAGCGTCATCGTCATCTCTTCCGACATGCCGGAGATTCTCGGCCTGTCCGACCGGGTGCTGGTGATGCGCCACGGCCGGATCGCCGGCGAGCTGGAGGGCGAGCGCCTCACCGAGAACGCCGTGGTGCGCCTCGTCATGGGCACCAATGAACAGGCCTCAGGGAGCGCCTCGCATGTCTGACTCAACGCGCTCCGACCCCGCGCGCGCCGACCTCGCGCGCGCCGACACAGCGCGCCCTTCCCTCGCCGCGCGGCTGCCGGGCCTGTCGGCGCTCGGCCCGCTGCTGGCGCTGATCCTGCTGGTGGCGCTGGGGGCGTATCTCAACGAGAACTTCCTCTCCGCTGGCAACGTCACCAATGTGCTGGCCCGCTCCGCCTTCATCGGCATGATCGCGGTGGGGATGACCTTCGTCATCACGTCAGGCGGGCTCGATCTCTCCGTCGGCTCGATGGCGGCGTTCATCGCCGGGGTGATGATTCTCGCCATGAACGCGCTGCTGCCCTCGATGGGCGTTGGCGTGCCGCTGATCCTCGCCGGCATGGGCATCGCGCTCGGCGCCGGGCTGCTGGCGGGGCTCGGCAACGGGCTATTGGTGACGAAGGCCCGGATCGAGCCGTTCATCGTCACGCTCGGCACCATGGGCATCTTCCGCTCGCTGGTGACGTGGCTGGCCGATGGCGGCACGATCAGCCTCGATTTCGGCGTCCGCCAGCTCTACCGGCCGGTCTATTATTCCGGCCTGTTCGGTATCGCCTGGCCGATCCTCGTCTTCGCTGTGGTGGCCATCGCCGGGCAGATCGCCATGCGCCATACGCGCTTCGGCCGCTACTGCGAGGCGATCGGCTCCAATGACAAGGTGGCGCTGTATTCGGCGGTGAATGTCGAGCGCATCCGGCTGATGACCTATGTGCTGCTCGGCCTGCTCGTCGGCCTTGCCACCATCATGTATGTGCCGCGCCTCGGCTCGGCCTCGGGCTCCACCGGCATGCTGTGGGAGCTGGAGGCGATCGCCGCCGTCATCATCGGCGGCACGGCGCTGAAGGGCGGCTATGGCCGGGTCTGGGGCACGGTAATCGGCGTGCTGATCCTGAGCCTGATCGACAACATCCTCATTCTGGCGGACCTCGTCTCTCCCTATCTCAACGGGACGATCCAGGGCGTCATCATCGTGCTCGCGGTGGTTCTCCAGCGCAGCAAATCATCCGCCTGAGAGCGGAAATAACGGGAGGAAAACACAATGGAACGCAGGACATTTCTCACCACCGCCGCCATTGGCACCGCGGCTGCCGCCACCGGCCTCTCCCTGCCCGCCATGGCACAGGGCAAGAAGGCGGTGATCGGCGTCTCGATCCCCTCCGCCACCCACGGCTTCATGGGCGGGCTGAACTGGCACGCGCAGGACACCATCAAGCGGCTGAAGGCGACCTATCCTAACCTCGAATTCGTGCTCGCCACCGCCGGCGCGGTCGGCAAGCAGGTCAATGACATCGAGGACATGGTGGCGACCCGCAACATCGACGCGCTTGTCGTGCTGCCCTTCGAATCCGAGCCGCTGACCAGCCCGGTCAAGGCGGTGAAGGACGCCGGCAAATGGGTGACGGTGGTCGATCGCGGCCTCTCGCAGGCCGGCATCGAGGACCTCTATGTCGCCGGCGACAACACCGCCTTCGGTCGCGTCTCGGGCGAGTACTTCAAGGCCAACCTGAAGCCCGGCGCCAAGATCGTGGTGCTGCGTGGCATCCCGACCACGCTCGACAATGAGCGCGTCGAAGCTTTCCAGGCGGCCATTGCCGGCTCGGGGATCGAGATCCTCGACATGCAGCACGGCAATTGGAACCGCGACAAGGCGTTCTCGGTGATGCAGGACTACCTGTCCAAGCACAAGAAGATCGACGCCGTCTGGGCGGCCGATGACGACATGGCGATCGGCGTCATGGAGGCCATCGCCCAGTCCGGGCGGCAGAAGGAAATGTGGATCGTCGGCGGCGCCGGCATGAAGCAGATCATCAAGCGGGTGATGGACAAGGACACGCAGATCCCGGTCGACGTGTCCTATCCCCCGGCGCTGATCTCCACCGCGCTGGAGGTCACGGCGCTGAACTTCGTGTCCGCCACGCCGGTCTATGGCCGCTTCATCATCGGCTCGACGCTGATCACGGCGGAGAACGCGGCGCAGTTCTACTTCCCCGACAGCCCGTTCTGAACGGGCCGCATCTTCCGAGGGGGCCGGGCGCCCCCTCCCGCCGCATGGCTCGTGATAAGCTCGCGTCATGATTCAGTTTGACGGCGACGCGCTCGCCCTCGCGCCCCGCCTGATCGGCGTGACGCTGCTGGTCGACGGGGTGGGCGGGCTCATCGTCGAGACCGAGGCCTATCGCCGCGACGACCCCGCCTCGCACAGCTTTTCCGGCCCGGGCCGGCGCAATGCCGCGATGTTCGGGCCGCCCTTCCATGCCTATGTCTACCGCTCCTACGGCCTGCACTGGTGCTTCAACATCGTGGCGCAGGGCCATGGCGCCGTGCTGGTGCGGGCGCTGGCGCCGCTGATCGGGCTGGAGCGCATGGCGGAACGCCGGGGCGGGGCGGCCCGGCTCTGCGCGGGACCCGGTCGGCTCACCCAGGCGCTCGCCATAACAGGCGCCCTCGATGGCGCGCCGCTCGACCGCCCGCCCTTTGAATGGCGGGAGCGCGAGGGCGTGCCCGACATCGTCAGCGGACCGCGTATCGGCATCACCCAGGCGGTGGATGAACCCTGGCGCTTCGGGCTGCGCGGCTCGCCCTTTCTCAGCCGGCGCTTCGCCCGACCCTCACCGAGTACCCCTGGCCGGTAGCCGGCGAAGCGCGTCGCCCGGAGCAGACGAATCTGCCCCGCGAAAGCGTCCTCGCCGGCAACGAAACCCCTCCCCTGCGGTTAGAGACGCAACGACCGATCACCGATCGCACGCCCAGGGAGCGCAGACACATGGCACGCAAGACCAAGGGGGCCGCAGGGTCAACCGCCAGGATTCACGACCAGACGCTGACGCGTGGCACTGGCGGGGAGCTACACCAGTTCGCTCAGGGCGACACGCCTGTCATGACGACCGCCCAGGGCGGGCCGGTGGCGGACGACCAGAACTCGCTGAAAGTGGGGGCGCGCGGCCCGGCGCTGATCGAGGACTTCCACTTTCGCGAGAAGATGTTCCATTTCGACCATGAGCGCATTCCCGAGCGCGTGGTGCATGCGCGCGGTTATGGCGCGCATGGCTATTTCGAAACCTATGAATCGCTGGCGAAATACACCCGCGCCGACCTGTTCCAGCGCGCCGGCGAGAAGACCCCGGCCTTTGTCCGCTTCTCGACGGTGGCGGGCTCCAAGGGCTCGTTCGACCTCGCCCGCGACGTGCGCGGCTTCGCGGTCAAGATCTACACGCAGGAGGGCAATTGGGACCTCGTCGGTAACAACATCCCGGTGTTCTTCATCCAGGACGCGATCAAGTTTCCCGATATCATCCACGCGGTGAAGCCGGAGCCGGACCGCGCCTTTCCGCAGGCGCAGTCGGCGCATGACAATTTCTGGGACTTCATTTCGCTGACCCCGGAATCCATGCACATGATCATGTGGGTGATGTCCGACCGGGCGATCCCGCGCTCCTTCCGCTTCATGGAAGGCTTCGGCGTCCACACCTTCCGCCTGCTGAACGCGCAGGACGAATCCACCTTCGTCAAGTTCATCTGGAAGCCCAAGCTCGGCCTGCAATCGGTGGTGTGGAACGAGGCGGTGAAGATCAATGGGGCGGACCCGGATTTCCATCGCCGCGATTTGTGGGAGGCCATCCAGTCCGGCAATTTCCCGGAATGGGAACTGTGCGTGCAGCTGTTCGACCAGGAGTTCGCCGACAGCTTCGATTTCGACGTGCTCGACCCGACCAAGCTGATCCCGGAAGAGATCCTCAAGCCGGTGCCGATCGGCCGGCTGGTGCTGGACCGGATGCCGGACAATTTCTTCGCCGAGACCGAGCAGGTGGCGTTCATGACGCAGAACGTGCCGCCGGGCATCGATTTCTCCAACGACCCGCTGCTGCAGGGCCGCAACTTCTCCTATCTCGACACCCAGCTGAAGCGGCTCGGCAGCCCGAACTTCACCCATATCCCGATCAACGCGCCGAAATGCCCCTTCGCCCATTTCCAGCAGGACGGGCACATGGCGATGCGCAACCCGGTGGGGCGCACCAACTACCAGCCGAATTCGCGCGGCGAGGGGCCTCGCCCCGACCCGGTGCGCGGCTTCCGCTCCTTCGCCGAGGAGATCGAAGCGCCGAAAGTGCGGCTGCGGCCGGAAAGCTTCGCGGACCATTACAGCCAGGCGCGGCAGTTCTTCAACAGCCAGACCGGGCCAGAGCAGAAGCACATCGCCATGGCGCTGACCTTCGAGCTCGCCAAGGTGGAAGACGTGGTGATCCGCGAGCGGATGGTGGCGCATCTGCTCACCATCGACGCGGCTCTGGGCGCCACGGTGGCCGACAAGCTCGGCATCGAGACGCTGCCCAAGCCCGCCGAGGCGGCGGTGACCCCGCGCGACGACCTGCCCGCCTCGCCCGCGCTCAGCATCATCCAGAACGGGCCTGAGAGCTTCAAAGGCCGCAAGGTCGGCGTGCTGGTCAGCAATGGCTGCGACGGCGCACTGCTGACGGCGCTCCAGGCGGCGCTGGCGGCGGAAGGCGCGACGATGGAGCTGATCGCGCCGAAGGTCGGCGGCGTCGAGACCGCCGACGGCACCAAGCTTCCCGCCCATCACATGATCGATGGCGGCCCCTCGGTGCTGTTCGACGCGGTGGCGCTGCTGCTGTCGGAAGAGGGCGCCGAACGACTGGCGGGCGAGGCGGCGGCGCGCGACTTCGTGGCGGACGCCTTCGCCCATTGCAAGTTCATCGGCTTCACCGCCGCCGCCCTGCCGCTGATGGCCAAGGCCGGCGTCGCCCCGGATGAAGATGAGGGGCTGATCGCGCTGGAGGAGGGCGCGTCGGTGGACGCCTTCATCGCGAGCTGCCGCACGCTGCGCCTGTGGGCGCGCGAGGGCGCGGTCAAGCTCTGACACGGCGGGGCGGCGCGCACCGGCGCCGCTCCCCGCTTTTTGCCCGAACCGCGCCGATGAAGATCGCCACCTTCAACGTCAACGGCATCAATGGTCGGCTCGCCGTGCTGCTGCGCTGGCTGGAGGAGGCGCGCCCGGATGCGGTGTGCCTGCAGGAGCTGAAGGCGCCGGACGCGCGCTTTCCCATCCGCGCCATCGAGCAGGCCGGCTATGGCGCGATCTGGCACGGCCAGAAGAGCTGGAACGGCGTCGCCATCCTCGCCCTCGGGCGCGAACCGATCGAGACAAGGCGGGGGCTGCCGGGCGATCCGGATGACGAACAGGCCCGCTATATCGAGGCGGCGGTCGAGGGCCTGCTGATCGGCTGCCTGTATCTGCCGAACGGCAATCCGGCGCCGGGGGCGAAATTCGACGCCAAGCGGCGCTGGTTCGCGCGGCTCGCCGCCCATGCGGCGGAACTGCTGGCGCTCGACGTGCCCGTCATCCTCGCCGGCGACTACAATGTGATGCCGACCGAACTCGACGTGTATAAGCCCGAGCGCTGGGTGGACGACGCGCTGTTCCGTCCGGAGGTGCGCGCGGCCTTCCATGCGCTCATCGCGCAGGGCTGGACCGATGCGCTGCGCGCGCGGCATCCCGACGCGCGGCTCTACACCTTCTGGGACTATCTCCGCCACGCCTTCGCGCGCGACGCCGGCCTGCGGCTCGATCACCTGCTGCTCAGCCCCAAACTGGCGCCGCGCCTCTCCGCCGCCGGGGTCGACCGTGCCGTGCGCAGCTGGGAGAAGGCGAGCGACCACGCCCCGGCCTGGATCGAGTTGGCACCCGCCCGCGCGGCCCGGCGCCGCAAGCCGGCAGGTTAAAGCTTCAACCCGTCGAGATGGCCGCGGATATGCGCGGCTTCGGCCGGCGTGGTGGCGAGGCTGATGGCGGTCATGAAGCCCTCACGCGCCTCCCTGGTCCGGCCGAGCTGCATCAGCAGCGCCCCGCGCAGGCCGTGATAATGAAAATAGCCGCCCAGCCGGTCGCCCAGCGGCTCCACCATGGCGAGCGCCGCTTCCGGCCCGCGGAGCTTGGAAATCACCACTGCGCGGTTGAGCGTCACCACGGGCGAGGGTTGGAGGATCTCCAGCGTGCCGTAGAGCAGGTCGATCTGCGCCCAGTCGGTGGCCTCGGGCGTCTCCGCCCGCGCATGCAGCGCCGCAATCGCCGCCTGCACCTGATAGGCTCCCGGCCTGCGGTGGCGGATGGCCTTTTCGAGCAGCGCGAGGCCCTCGGCGATCATCGCCCGGTTCCACAGGGCGCGGTCCTGCTGGTCGAGCAGGATCACCGCGCCCCCGGCATCGAAGCGGGCAGAGGCCCGGGCGTGCTGGAGCAGCATGAGGGCGGCAAGACCCATGATCTCCGGCTCGGCCGGAAACAGGCGCAGCAGCAGCCGGGCGAGGCGGATCGCTTCCTCGCACAGCGGCTCGCGGGCGGCAGTCTGGTCGCCGGCGGCGGAATAACCCTCGTTGAAGATGAGGTAGAGCATGGCGGCGACAGCGCCGAGCCGCTCCGCCCGCTCCACCGGCCCCGGCGGCTCGAAAGGCACCCCGCCCTCCCCGCTTTGCGCCCGGGCGATGCGGGCCTTGGCCCGCGTGAGGCGCTGTTCCATCGCCGCCTCGCTGACCAGAAAGGCGCGGGCGATCTGGCCGACGGAGAGGCCCGAGACGATGCGCAGCGCGAGCGCGATCTGCTGCGTCGCCGGCAGCTCGGGATGGCAGCAGATGAACAGAAGGCGCAGCACGTCGTCTCGGTAATGGGCGCCGTCCATGCGCGCGGCGATCTCCGCCTCGGCGTCTTCGGTGTCGGAGAAGACTTCCTCGGGCGGCAGTTCCGCCTGCTTTGCGCGCCGCCGCACACTGTCGAGCGCGACATTGCGGCCGACAAAGATCAGCCAGGCGGCAGGGTCGCGCGGCGGTCCGTTCTGCGGCCAACTCTTCAGCGCCCGCAGGCACGCCTCCTGAAAGGCCTCCTCGGCGAGGTCGAGATCGCGGAAATAGCGCAGCAGTGCCGCGAGTGCCTGCGGGCGCGCCGCCGTGAGCGTGGTGCCGATGCTCCGCGCCGCGTCCATCAGGGCCGCGCGCCGCCATCAAGGAACAGGCCGACCGGGCGTACCTCATAGCAGCCGCCGGGATTGGCGACGCCGAGCTCGCGGGCGATGCCGAGCGCCTCTTCCAGATCGGCACAGTCGAGGATGTAGAAGCCGAGCAACTGCTCCTTGGTCTCGGCGAAGGGGCCGTCGAGCACGAGCGGCGGATCCTGGTCCTTGCGCAGCGTGGTGGCGGCGGTGGTGGGCAGCAGCCGCGCGGCCGGGCCGAGCTTGCCGGCCGCCGTCAGCCGCTCATGGACGATGCCGAGCCGCGCCATCACGGCGTCGTCCTCTTCCTTGGTCCAGGCGCAGACGACATCTTCCTGGTGGTAGCAGAGCAGGGCGTAGAACATGGGGCACCTTTCGTGAGACAGGGATCAGCCGCCGCTGATCGCGGTGATGACGAAGACATCCGCCCCGGGGGCGAGCAGGGTGGAGAGACGGGCGCGGCGGCCGGCGACGAAAACGTTGATATGGCGCCGGATCGCCGGCGTCTCGTCGCAGATGCGCTCGCGCATGCCGGGCCAGAGCGCGTCGAGCCCGTCGACCATCTCCGCGACGCTTGAAGCGTTCACCGGCACCAGCCGGTCGGCGCCGGGAAACAGCACGACGAGATGCGGCGGCAGGCGCACAAGGACGGGGGCGGGGCCGTCATGCGAAGCCGCCGCCGGCTCTTGCCCGCCCATCGGCTTCACCGCTCCAGCACCAGCGTTTCGACCGAGGTGATGGTCGGCAGATGCGGGGCCACGCAGTCCCAGCTCTCGCCCTCATCCGTGCTGGCATAGAGCCCGCCGGCATTGCTGCCGAAATAGACCCCAGCCGGCTCTAGCGTGTCGGTCGCCATCGCCTGGCGCAGCACGTTGAAATAGGCGCCGCCCTGCGGCAGGCCGGCGCGGTTCGCCTGCCAGCTGGCGCCGGCGTCCCCCGTTCGCCACACGGCGGCGTTGCCCTCCGGCATGAAGCGGCCCTTGATGTCGCCGTTCAGCGGGATGAGATAGAGCCCGTCCGGGTCGCGCGGATGCACGGCGGCCGGAAAGCCGAAGGAGGAGGGCAGGCCCTTTTCGATGCTCTCCCAGCTGCGGCCGCCATCGTCGGAGCGGTACATGCCGCAATGGTTCTGCTGGTAGAGTCGGCCGCGCCCGCCCGGCGCCATCACCAGGCAGTGCACGCACTGGCCGAACTCCAGATAGTTCTGCCCCTCCGGCATGAAGTCGGCGCGGGTCCCGCGGTTGCGGGCTTCCCAGGTGGCGCCGCCATCCTCGCTGGCGAAAACGCCCGCGGCGGAAATGCCGACCCAGATCTTGTTCGGATCGGCCGGGTCGAGCACCAGCGAATGCAGGATCAGCCCGGCGCCGCCGGGGTTCCATTCCGGCCGGCTCGGGTGCTTTTGCAAGCCGTCGATGTGGGTCCAGCTCACCCCGCCATCGGTGCTGCGGAACAGCCCGGCCGGCTCGACGCCGGCATAGAGGCTGCCATCGGCGCCGACGGCGAGGCTCCAGACCGATTTCACCGGCGCCTGCCCGGCCTCATAGGCGAGGCCCTGGCTCGAATGGGTCCAGCTGGCGCCGAGATCAGTCGATTTCCACACTGCCGGGCCGAACCATTCATTGCCGCCGCCGGCATAGAGCGTGCCGCTCAAAGGATCGGCGACCACATGGTTGGTCGGCCATGTCTCGCAGAACGGGCCGCGCAGCTGCCAGGCGCGCCGCGTCGCGTCGCTCTCCAGCACAAAGGCGCCCTTACGGGTGCCGACGAGAACGAAAACCTGCCGTGCCATCGCCGCCTCCCCCTCAACTCACCACGACCACGACCATCCAGGACACGCCGAAACGGTCGACGAGCGAGCCGAAGGCCGGGGCGAAGAAGGTGGGGCCGAGCGGCATCGTCACCTGCCCGCCCTCGGACAGGGCGGCAAACCGCGTCTCGGCCTCTTGCGTTGTCGCGACCGACAGCGCCAGCGAGACGCCGGCAAAGCCGGCCGCGTCGGACTGGCAGCCATCGGACGCCATCAGCTCAGCGTCACCGACGCGGAAGCTGGCATGCATCACCTTGTCGTCCCAGCCCTCCGGTATCATGCCCGGCGGCGGTGCCTCGGGCGCCTCGCCAAAGCGCATCAGCGCCGTCACCTCAGCCCCCACCGCCTGGGCGTAGAACGCCAGCGCCTCTTCGGTGCGCCCGTTGAACATCAGATAGGCCTGCACGTTCATTGCGGTTCTCCCCTTGATTGCCTTCGACGACCCGAGGACGATCGGCGACGCGCGGAACCGACAGGGACTGAGAAAATTTTCGCGGCCCTGTCGGCGGGTGGCCGGATCGCGCGTCCTTGGGCATCACCGGCAGATCAGGAGGCTCACCCGCCATGCCCAGCACGATACGCCTGCACCGCGTCCTCGCAACCCGCCCGGAGAAGGTCTACCGCGCCTTTATCGAGGTGGACGCGCTGGCGAAGTGGATTCCGCCGAACGGCTTCACCTGCACCGTGGACCATCTCGATGCCCGCGTCGGTGGCACGTTCCGGATGGCGTTCCGCAACTTCACCACCGGCGCCAGCCATGCCTTCGGCGGCACCTATCTGGAGCTGAACCCCGGCAAGAGCCTGCGCTACACCGACCGCTTCGACGACCCCGCCTTGCCTGGCGAGATTGTGGTGAGCGTCAGCCTGAGGGAGGTGTCGGTGGGCACCGAGCTGGAGATCGAGCAGGCGGGCATACCGGACGCCATTCCGCCCGAGGCCTGCACGCTGGGCTGGCAGCAGTCGCTGGAGAACCTCGCCCGGCTGGTGGAGCCGGAGATCCCCGGCTAGAGCACAAGGCCGGGCGGCGCGCCCTACCAGCGCGCCACGCGCGGGGCGAGGAGCGCCCCCGCCCCGGCGAGGCCGGCAATGGCCAGGCTGTACCAGGCGGCGACGAAGAGCGGGGAATCGTCCGGGCAATGGGCGGCATAGAACGCGCCCGCCAGCCCGCCCGCCAGCAGCCCCGCCACCGCGCCGGCCAGCGCCGGGCGCGCCGGCGCGCCATGGCGCAGCACCGCCAGGAACACCACCAGCGGCGCGGCGCCGATCAGCGGAATGAAGGTGAGGCAGACGCGGGCATTGACCCCGACCAGCCGCACGGCCCAGTCGGCAGAGGGAACCGCCAGCAGTTCCAGCCCCACCGCGGCGAGCAGCAGCAGCGGCCCAGCCAGCAGCCAGCCCAGCGGCGCGCGCGCCTCCTCGCCCGGCCGCACCAGCCGGCGCAGCAGGACAAAGGCGCTGGCGGCCAAAGCGAGCGTCACCACGAATTTGAACACGAAGCGCGCCGTCTCCAGCGAGGCCAGCGCATCGGGGCGTGGACCGAGGGCGAGCGCAAACACCGCACCCGCCAGCACAAGCGCGAGCGCCAGCGCCACGCGCCAGGCGGTTGCCAGCGGCAGCGCCTGGCGGCGTGTATCGGCGGCCATCGCCCGGATGAGGTCTTGCGTGTCCATGTCACTCACGTCCAAATCGCCGCGCGATCGCGGCCAGTCCCCGGTGCAGCGCCACCCGCACCGCCGCCTCGGTCATCGCATAGGTCCGCGCCGTCTCCTCGACCGAGCGGCCGTCGACCGAAATCGCCGCCACCACCGAGCGCTGCGTCGGCGCGAGCCCGTCGAGCGCCCGGGTGATGTCGCGCGCGCTCACCGTCTCGACCTCCGGCTGGGCGAAGGTTTCGGCAATGTCGTCGACGTCGATCTCCACCCGCCGGCCACGCCGGCGGAAGGCGTCGATCAGCTTGAAGCGCGCAATGGCATAGACCCAGGGCAGAACCGGCGCCTCGGGCAGCCATGTATGGCGCTTCAGATGGATCGCCAGCAGCACCTCCTGCACCACATCTTCCGCATCGACCCCGCCATGGGTGATCTTGCCGCGCGCATAGGCACGGACAAGGCCCGCGACACGGTCGAGAAACGCTGAATAGCAGCGCTCGTCGCCCGCGAGGGCGGCGCGGAGCAGATCGGCAAGTTCGCGCTCGTTCTTGCCGCTCAACGCCGGTCTCTCCTTTTCGCGCGCCCGGGCCGCCTTGTTACGGACGGGCGGAAATAATCTGCGAAAGCCACGCCCACCTCATCACGAATTCGTGTCGGAGAGGAGCGTAACACCGCCGGCTCCCGTCTCGAATGGACCGATGCAGGGTCAAGCACGGCCCGCTGCACCGTTCAACAGGAGACGACCCATGAACCGCTCGACCCTCGCTCTCGCGCTCGCCGGCTCCCTCGCCACTGCCCTTGCCGGCGCCGCCTTCGCCGCCCCGCTGTCGCCGGAAAAGATGGCCGGCAACGAGAAGTGCTACGGCGTTGCCCTGAAGGGACAGAATGACTGCGCCGCCGGCGCCGGCACCACCTGCGCCGGCACGTCGACCATGGACTATCAGGGCAATGCCTGGAAGGCGGTTCCCAAGGGCACTTGCGTGACCATGAAGGGCGGCATGCATATGGGCTCGCTGACCCCGATCAAGAGCTGAGCCGGCTCAGGAGGCCCGCGCCGCGGGCCTCCTCTTCCCGCCTTGCCCCGTCCCCGATGCCGCGAGACCGATGATGAACGCCGTCCCCCGCGACTGTCTGCCCGCCCGCGCCGGGCTCGGGCTCAAGCCCGAGCATTACAGCCATGTGCTGGAGGCGCGCCCGGATATCGGCTTCTTCGAGGTCCATGCCGAGAACTACATGGGCGCCGGCGGGCCGCCGCACCTCTATCTGGAAGCGGTGGCCGGCCTCTACCCGCTCTCGCTGCACGGCGTCGGCCTCTCCATCGGCGCGGCGGGACCGCTCGACGCGACGCATCTGCGCCGGCTGCGCGACCTGATCGACCGCTACCGGCCGCAGAGCTTCTCCGAGCACCTGGCCTGGTCGACGCACGATACCGGCTTTCTCAACGACCTGCTGCCGCTGCCCTACACGCCGGAAACGCTGGCGCGGGTGAGCGAACATGTCGACGAGGCGCAGCAGGCGATCGGGCGGCAGCTGCTGCTGGAGAACCCGTCGACCTATCTGCTGTTCGCCGAGAGCACGATCGATGAGATCGACTTCCTGGAGGCGGTCGCGGAGCGCACCGGCTGCGGCCTGCTGCTCGACGTCAACAATGTGATGGTGTCCTGCGTCAATCACCGGCTGGACCCGACCGCCTATATCGACCGTTTCCCGGTCGAGCGCGTCGGCGAGATCCATCTGGCCGGCTATGACGAGACGGTGGACGGCGCCGGCGACCGGCTGCTGATCGACGCCCATGGCTCACCGGTCAAGACCGACGTCATGGCGCTGTACGAGCTCACTCTGGCGCGCACCGGGCCGCTGCCGACGCTGATCGAATGGGACAATGACGTGCCGGCCTTCCCCACGCTCCATGCCGAGGCGGTGCGCGTCGACGCGTTGATCGCCGGGCAGGCGGTCCGGCGCAACGTGCTGAAGCGGGCGGGCTGAGCCATGGATTTCGCCACGGGCCAGCATGCCTTCGCGCAGGCGCTGCTCCATGCCGACGCCCCCCTGCCCTTGGGCCTGACAGGCGCCGGCGGGGCGGTCGATGCGGCCCGCTTCGCGGTCTATCGCAACAATGTCCATGTCGGCCTGACCCGCGCCCTGGCGCAGCGCTTCGGCGTGACGGAGCGGCTGGTGGGCGCGGAATTCTTCGCCGGCATGGCGCGGGCCTATGCGCAGGACCATAAGCCGTCCTCGCCGCTGATCATCGACTATGGCGACGACTTCCCCGATTTCATTGCCGGCTTCGAACCGGCGCAGACGCTGCCCTATCTCCCCGATGTCGCCCGGCTGGAAGCCGCCTGGACGCGGGCCTACCACGCGGCCGATGCCGCTCCGCTCGCCTTTTCCCGGCTCGCCGCCTTCACCCCGGAGGCGCTGGCGACGCTCACCCTGAAACCGCACCCTTCCGCTACGCTGCTGCGCTCGCCCTATCCCGCCGGCGCGATCTGGGCCGCGCATCAGGGCACGGAGCTCGCCGACATCGAGGCGTGGCAGCCCGAGACCGTGCTGGTCGTGCGGCCGGAGATGGCGGTGAACGTCCATGTCCTGCCGGCCAGCGACGGGCTGTTCGCCGCGCTTCTGTTTGCCGGCGGCACGCTCGGCGCGGCGGCGGAGGCCGCTCTCACCGAGGAACCCACCTTCGATTTCGGCGCCGCCCTGGTCGGCCTTCTCACCCTCAGTGCCTTTGCCGGCATCCATCAAGGGGACGTGCCATGAAACCTGCCATCAATCCTGACACGGCCGCTGAAACCCGTGCCCTGCCGCCGCGCACGCTCCTCGCGCCGCTCGAACGGGCGGACGGTCTGCTAGCGTCGATCCCGCCCGCCTTGCCACTCCTGAGCCTGCGCGTCGCGCTGGCGGTGCCATTCTTGCTATCGGGCCTCACCAAATGGGACGGGTTTCTCACCCTGTCCGCCGGGGCGCACTTCCTGTTCGAGGAGGAGTTCCGGCTACACCTCTTCGGCGGCACCTATGCCTATCCCTTCCCCACACTGATGGCGGCGGCGGCGGGAACGGGCGAGATCGTGCTGCCGCTTTTCTTGCTGCTCGGCCTCGGCACCCGCTTCGCCGCGCTCGGCCTGCTGGTCATGACCGCCATCATCCAGCTCACCATTCCCGAGGGCTGGGCGAATTTTCACCTGCCCTGGGCCGCCATGGCTTTTGCGCTGGTGGTGTTCGGCGGCGGCCCCCTGGGGGTCGAGGGGCTGTGGCGGCGGGCGTTGCCGCCACAGCCCTGACATGGCGTCCCCTCAGCTGAATTGGGTCAGCAGGTCGAGGTCCTCCTGGCTGAGATCGAGCGCCGCGAAGTCGCTCGGCGAATAGCGGCGCTCCGAGCGCGCCGCAACCGAGCGGCAGGCTTCGGCCTCGTCGCGGATGGCGGCGAGCAGCCGCTCGATGGTCGCCGCGTTATGGCCGGCGCCGAATTCACAGCGAATGACCAGGGCGCCGCCCTCCTGCCAGCAATTGAAGGCGAGGCGGTGCGGACGCGCCGCCTGCGCCGCTCGCTCCCGGCCCGCTCCCAGCCGCACCAGAGCGAGGCCGGCATGGCCGAAGCGGCTGATGTCGCCGAGGAAGTTGAACGACACAAGCGGCCGCGCCCCGGCGAGCGGCACGGCGGCGGCGCGCAGCAGGCCATAGCCCATGGAGCGCCCCGCCGCGGCCCGCGCCAGATCCTTCACCGCCAGCAGCCAGTCCGGCAGGTCGCTCGCCTCTCCCGGCAGTGCCAGGGGATAGCGGGTGGTAAACCAGCCAAGGGTGCGCGACAGGTCGATGGCGGCATCGCCCGGCTCGCGGCCATGGCCTTCCAGCTCGACCTGTAGCGCTCCCCCCGTCCACTGCACCAGCGGGCGGGCGATGAGGGCGAGCGCGCTCTCCTGCGGCTGGTGGCCGAAGCGCTCGGTGAGATCGGCCAGCAGCGGCTGGCACAACGCCGCGTCGAGCCGGAGATCGCGGGTCTGCGCGGCGCCCTCAACGTCCGGCGCGTTTGGATGATCGAGCGGCACGGCGGTGGGCGCCTGCGTCACGCCTTGCCAATAGGGGCGATCGACCTCGAAGGCCGCCCCCATCCCCGCCTGGTGGCGGCACCACCAAGACCAGGAGGTCGGCGGCGCCAGGACCGGCAGCGGCGGGTCGGACAGCGCCTTGGCGAGATCATCAGCGAGGATCGCCCAGGACACCATGTCGAACACGAGGTGATGCACGGCGAGGACGAGACGCAGCGCGGCGCCGGCCTCGATCATGCCGGCGGCGAAGGGCCGGCCCGCCATCGGGTCGAGCATCGCCACCAGACGGTCGGCCATGCGGTCCTCGATCGGCGACACATCCTTCCCGACCGCCACCTGCTGGCGCAGCAGCGCCGGCAGGACGGCGGCGTCCTCCACCTGCTGCAGCGGCGGCACCCCATCCTGCAGGCGCACGCGCAGCCCATCATGGCGCTGCACCGCGCCCGCCAACGCCGCATCCACCGCCTCGCCCTTGGTGCCGGGCGGCAGGTCGAACACGGCGGTGAGCGCCCAGTGCCGGCGGTCGGGCATGGCGAGCCCCATGAACCAGTTCTGGATCGGCGTCAGCGGCACCGGCTCGGACACGGGCCCGCGCTCTTCGGTTGGGTGCGTGGACACGGGTTGCATCACGCCGGCCAGAGCGCGCGGCGTCGGCGCGGTGAAGATCTGCGCCGGGGAGAGCAGCCACCCCGCCGCCCGGGCCTTGCCGGCCAGCTGGATCGCCAGGATCGAATCGCCGCCCAGCGCGAAGAAGTCATCATCCGGGCGGATGACGGTGGCACCGAGCCCGGCGAAAAGCTCCCGCCACAGCGCCAGAACGGTGGCGAGCGGGTCCCGCGCGCCAGCAGCGGCGGAGGGAGCCGGCACAGCGGAGGCGACGCTCTCGACGGGCGGGGGCGCGGCGAACAGCGCCCGCAGCGCCGGCCGGTCCACCTTGCCATTGGCGGTGAGCGGCAGCGCCTCAAGGATGATGAGGCGCGACAGGCGCTGCGCCTCCGGCAGCGCCTCGCTGAGCAGGGCACCGAGGCTCTGCGCGCGCTCCCCCGGCGCCACCGCCGCGCCGACAAGGCGCACCGTGCCATCCTCCTCGCGCAGGGCCAGCACGGCGGCATCGCGCACCCCAGGACAGGCGCGCAGCTGCGCCGCCACCCCATTGGGATCGACCCGGTGGCCACGGACCTTCACCATATCGTCCTTGCGGCCGAGAAAGCGGATCAGCCCGTCTTCATCCCGGCTGCCAAGATCGCCGGTGAGATAGGCCCGCGTCCCGTCGGCCAGCCGGATGAAGCCGGAAGCGGCCTCCGCGGCTGGCTCGTCTTCGCTCTGGCCGACATAGCCCAGTGCTACGCCGGCCCCGCTCACCCGGATCTCGCCAGTTTCGCCGGCCGCCAGCACCGCACCGTGCTCGTCGACAATGTCGATCCGCGCGCCATCGAGCGCCTGGCCCACCGGCACGCGGTCCGTCGCCTGCGTGCCGGCGGCGAGCGCCGGCGTCACCTCCACCATGGTGCAGCCAATGGTGGTCTCGGTCGGGCCATAATGATTAAACACGCGCAGCTCCGGCCGCAGCGCCGTCAGCCTCTCGACGAGGCCAAAGGTCAGCACGTCGCCGCCTGAGATCAGCGCCCGCCGGGGCAGCAGCGCGGCCGCCTCGGGATGCGCCATCAGCGCCGCGAGATGGCTGGGAACGATCTTCAGCACGTCGGCGGGGTGGCGCGCCATCCAGTCGATGAAGGCGGCGGGGTCGCGGGCGGTCGCCGCGTCCAGCACGTTGAGCGTGCCGCCCGAAGCCACCGCGCCGACGACGCTGGTATAGCCGAGATCGGCGGCAAACGAGGTGGCGATGGCAAACACCTGCGGGCCGGGGAGCGCCAGCCGGTGCAGCAGCGCCTGGGCATAGGCGTCGAGCCCGCCGCAGGACACCCTCACCCCCTTCGGCCGCCCGGTGGAGCCTGAGGTGAAGAGGATATAGGCGAGGTCGCCGGCCGTGCAGGTCGCCCGCGGGGGCGGCGCTATCTTTGCCGGATGACGGCTCCAGCCGAGCACGGGCACCGGGGCCGGCTCGCTCTCAAGGGCGCCATCCGCCACCAGCACCTTGGCACCGCTCTCGGCGAGAAGCGTGGCGCGGTAATCGGCGGGATAATCCGGATCGAGCGGGACGAAGGCCGCACCCAGATGGCTCGCCGCCGCCATCGCCACCAGCGGACCGGCGCCGCGTGTCAGGCAGAAGGCGACGCGATCGCCCCGCCGCACGCCCTGCACCGCCAGCCGCATGGCGAGCGCGCCGCTGGCGCGCGCGAGTTCCGCCCAGCTGAGCGTGCCCTCGCGGTCGATCACCGCCGGCGCCTCCGGCTGCAGCGCCGCCCAGTGCGCGACATGATCGGCGAGGCTGGTCGGCCGCGGCGCGACGGCCGGGGCCGCCTCGGTCGGGGTTGCCTCCGTCGGGGCTGCCTCGGTCGGGGCCGTGCCGATCGCTGCCAGCACGGCGCGGTAGCGGGCAACCCAGCTCTCCACCCGGGCGGCATCGAACAGATCGGTGTTGAAATTGGCCTCGACGACGAGACCCTCCGCGCTGGCTTCAAGATTCCAGTTCAAGTCCCAGCGCACACTGCCATGGGCGTTGGCGCGGATGGCCGGCGCCAGCCCGGCAAAGGCAGCGAGCGGCTCCACCTTGTCCAGATTGAACGACACGCTCGCCAGCGGCGGACGGGAGGGGTCCCGCCGCACACCGCTGGCCTTGACGATGGCGGAGAGCGGATAGGCGGGGAAGGCCATCGCCTGCACCATGGCGGCGCGGGTGACGCCGAGAGCATCGCCCCCCAGACCGGCAAGCCGCACCGGCACGGTGGAGATGCAATAGCCGGTCAGTCCCGGCTCGCCCACCAGCGGCTGGCCGGCCGCGAAGATCGCCACCACCAGGTCGTCCTGCCCGGAAAGCTCCGCCAGCAGCTGGCCATGGGCGGCGAGGCACAGGGTGAAAAGCGAGCAGTCGAGCGTGCGCGCCCGCGCCGACAGTTCAGTGGCGACGTCCCGCGGCAGCAGCGCCCGCACGGTGCCGCCCGCATAGGTCTGCAGCGGCGGGCGCGGCCGGTCGGTGGGAAGATCCAGCACCGGCGGCGGGCTGGCGAACACGCCCTGCCAATACGCGGCGGCGTCCGGATCGGCGGCCGCCTCGCGGGCAAAACTGGCGAAGCGCTCATAGGCGACGGGGGCCGGCAGCATCGCCTCGGTCCCCGCCAGACGGGCGGAATAGAGCAGGCCCAGCTCATTGGCCAGCACCTGCAGCGACCAGCCATCGGTGACGATATGCGGCTGGATCAGCGCCAGCGCCGTCTCCGCCCCGCAGCGCAGCACGCCGACCCGCAGTTGCCCGGCGCGTGCCAGATCGAACGGCTGCGCTGCTGCCTGCCGCACCCAGGTGGCTATGGCGACGTCGTCGAGAAGATCGGCCTCTTCCAGCGCCACCACGGCCTGCGGCTCGATCACCGCCTCGCCGCCGCCGTCCGAAAACCGCATGCGCAGGCTGTCATGGCGCGCCACGAGATCGGCCAGCGCCGCGTTCAGCGCCGCCGCATCTATCAGACCGGGCAGGCGCAGCACCAGCGACTGGTTATAGGCCGCCGCGCTCTCCGGGCTGAAGGCGGCGAGCGTCCACAGCGCCTGCTGCCCGGGGGCGGTGGCGATGGTCCGGGGCATGGCGGGGGCATCGAACACGGCGGGGAGGGACGCCCCGCCCATCAGGCCGACCGTTGCGAGGGCGCGGGCACTCTCCCGCACCGCCCGTGCCACCGTGTCGAGGTCGTCTTCGCTATGGGCGGTGGAGAGGAAGCAGGTGCGCCCCTCCCAGACATAGACGCCGCGCGAGATCAGCTGGCTGTAGAACAGATCGCTCGCGCCGGAAAAGCGCAGCACGGAGGAGAAGTGCTCCACCCGCAGCGGGCTGCCATCTTCCTCCAGCGCGGCGTTCAGCGTGGCGCACAGCGCCTGCGTGCGGGCGTTCAGCTGCTCCTGCAGCGTCGGGCCGGACGCTTCCAGATGACCGAGCATGGCGCTGGCCGCCGCCATGGCGAGCGGGTTCTTGTTGAAGGTGCCAGCGAAGAAGGTCCGCTCCGCCTTGGGGCCGCCGGCGCCCTCCAGCGGCCAGACGCCGCCGTCGATGCCGTCGAGAAAGGCACTGCGGCCGGAGACGACGCCAATGGGCAGGCCGCCGCCGACGATCTTGCCATAGGTAACGAGATCGGCCCGCACCCCCGCCCAGGCCTGCGCCCCGCCGGCGGCGACGCGGAAGCCGAGCAGCACCTCGTCGAAGATCAGCGCCGCGCCGGCGCGGGCGGTGAAGCCGCGCAGCCACTGCAGGAAATCGCGCGGCTGCAGGCCCGGACGCCGGCTCTGCACCGGCTCGACGATAACAGCCGCCAGCCGGTCGCCCAACGCTTCCAGTGCGCTCTGGCTGCCTTCGGGGTCGGCATAGTCGAGCACCACCACATCGGCCAGCATGCCGGGCGGGGTGCCTCTGGCGAGCGGCAGGCTGGCGCCGTCCGTGCCGGAGCGCGCCAGCGTGCCGTCGAAATGGCCGTGATAGGAGCCGGCGAACATCGCCACCAGCGGGCGGCCGGTGGCGTGGCGGGCGAGGCGTAGCGCGGTCATCACCGCTTCGGTGCCGGTGTTGCAGAACAGCACCCGCTCATTGCCGGTGAGCCGGGCGATCGCCGCCGCCGCCGCGCCGGCCTTTTCCGCCTGTGGGCCGAGAAAAAGCCCCTGCTCGGCGATCTGGCGCTGGATCGCCTCCACCACCATGGGCGGGTTGTGGCCGAGCAGCTGGACGCCGAAGCCCATGGTGAGGTCGACATAATCGTTGCCGTCGGCATCGACGATATGACTGCCCTGCCCCTTCACACCGATGATCGGGTAGAGCAGCGACTTGGTTTCGGGCCGGAACCCGGCCACCGCCCGGCTGTCGGCCAGCACGGCGCCATAGGCTTCGCGCTGGTGGCGGGAGGCGCCGTGCGTGGCACCGTAGCGGGCGGCGAAATCGGTGATGAAGCTGGCCGCCTGCGGGCTCAGCGTTTCGGCCGGCGCGACGGGAGGAGCGTCCGGCGGGGGTAGGGCTGGGCTGGACACATGGGCCTCCGTCGCCGCACCCATGGCGGCAGAAGTCGGGATGGCGGAAGAGAGCGGCGTCGAAAGCGCGGGCTCGCAGGATGAGGCGGGCGCAGAGGCCTTGGCCTCCACCTCGCGCAGCACCCGCTCCAGCAGCGCCCGTGGCGTGGTGAGGGTGGTGAACAGCTCGCGGCGCGGGATCGCCACCTTCCACCGCCGCTCCAGCGTCGAGAGCGCCTCGGTGAGGGCGAGCGAATCCACCCCCAGCGTGAAGAAGCCGGCGTCGCCGGAAAGTGCCGCCTCGCTCAGCTGCAGGCTGCGGCGCAGGCTGGCGGCGATGCCGGCGCGAACGTCCTCGCGGCTCGGCGCCGGGAGGGCCGGCACGACCGCCGCCGACGGGGGCGCGGGCGCGTGCAGGGCGAGCGGCGCCACCGGCCGCCGGGAGGGAGCGTCGACCCAATGCCGTTCACCGGCGAAAGGATAGGGCGGCAGGTGCGCGCGCGGCGCGCCGCTCTCTGGCCATTGCACGTCGATGCCGGCGACGAACAGGCGGCAGAGCGCCAGCGCCAGGGTTTCGCCCGCCGCGCGGTTGCGACGGAGAGTCGGGATAAAGCGGGCGTCCCGGCCCTCGAAGCCGGGAGCGCGCTGGGCGAAGCCGACCAGCGTCGCGGCCGGGCCGATCTCCACCACCACCTGCACGCCCGCGCCGGCCATCGTCTCGAGGCAGGCGCCGAATCGCACCGGCTGGCGGATCTGCCGCCCCCAATAGGCGGGATCGGTCAGATCGGCGGAGAGATCGCCTGTCACATTGGAAACCACGGGCAGGCGCGGGCTCGCGAGAGCCGCGCCGCGCACCTTCTCCGCGAATGGTGCCACCACGTCGTCCATGAGGTGGGAATGGAAGGCGTGGCTGGTGGCGATCCGCTGGCTGCGGATGCCGTGCGCATCGAGCGCGGCGAGCAGCGCGGCGACCGCCTCGCTCTCCCCCGACACCACCACCTCCTCCGGTGCGTTCAGCGCGGCGATATCGAGCCGCGCGGCGTAAGGCTCCAGCAGCGGGGCGATGCGCTCCTGCGTCGCGAACACCGCCGCCATCTCGCCGCCCTGCGGCAGCGCGCCCATCAGCGCGCCGCGCGCCGCCACCAGGTCGAGCGCCGCCTCGAAAGGCAGCAGGCCGGCGACGCAGGCGGCCGACCATTCGCCGAGGCTGTGGCCAGCGACGATGTCGGGCGTGACGCCGAACACCTTGAGCCGCTCGGCCAGCGCGACCTCCAGCACGAACAGCGCGGGCTGCACCTCGGCGGTCTCGGTCAGCGGGCCGCGTGCCGGATCGAACATGCGCGCGGCGAAATCGAGGCCGAGCTGAGCCCCGGCGGCGTCGACCCGGGCGCGAAAGGCCGGGTCGGCCTCATAAAGCTCCGCCGCCATGCCCGGCCACTGGCTGCCCTGGCCGGAAAACAGGAAGGCGATCTTCGGCCGTTCAGAGATGGCGAAGCCAGTCGCGCCGGGGGTCGGCGCTTCGCCCTCGGCGACCGCGCGCAGGCCCGCCAGCGCTTCCTCATAGCTGCGCGCCAGCAGGGCAGCGCGGTGGGAAAAACGCCCGCGTCCGGCGTTCAGCGCCGCCGCCATGCCGGCCAGCGAGACCTGCGGTTCGGCGGCGAGATGATCGGCCAGCGCGGTGGCCATACGGCGCAGGCCGTCGGCATCGGGAGCGGAGAAGGCGAGGACGGTCGGCAGCGGCGCGTCGATTGCCGCCGGCGCGACCAGCGGGGCCTGTTCGAGAATGAGATGGGCATTGGTGCCGGAAAAGCCGAAGCTGCTCACGCCGGCGCGGCGCGTGTCGCAGGCCGGCCAGTCCATCGCCTGTTCGACGACGCGCACGGGGAGTTCGTCCCAGGCAATGCGCGGATTGGCTTGCGCCTGGTGCAGCGTGGCCGGCAACCGCCCGGCTTCCAGCGCCAGCACCATCTTGATGAGGCCGGCAATGCCGGCGGCGGCCTCCAGATGGCCGATATTGGTCTTGGCCGAGCCCAGCAGCAGCGGCGCGGCGCGGCCCTCGCCATAGGCGGCGGCAAGCGCCTGCACCTCGATCGGATCGCCGAGCGGCGTGCCGGTGCCGTGGCATTCCACCGCCTGCACGTCCGCCGCTGATAGGCGCGCATCGGCCAATGCGGCAGCGATCACCGCCCGCTGGGCGGCGCCATTGGGGGCGGTGAGCGCGCTGGAGTGGCCGTCATGATTGATGGCGGAGCCGCGAATGATGCCGCGGATGGCGTCGCCATCGCACAGGGCGTCGGAGAGGCGCTTCAGCACCACCAGCCCGCCGCCCTCGCCGCGGACATAGCCATCCGCGCCCGCGTCGAAGGTGCGGCAGGCATGGCCGGGCCCCAGCATGCCGGCGGCAGCGAGCGCAGCGGTTACGTCGGCGTCCAGTGTCAGATTGACCCCGCCCGCCAGGGCAAGGTCGCATTCGTCGCCGCGCAGCGCGCGGCAGGCGGCATGCACGGCGACCAGCGAGGAGGAGCAGGCGGTGTCGATCACCAGAGCCGGGCCGGTGACATCGAGCCAATGGCTGATGCGACCGGCGGCGATCGAGCCGGCATTGCCCAGAATGGCAGCGGGGGAGAGCGTGTCGGTCGCCTGGAACCGGGCCTCGTATTCATTGGCGCCGAGGCCGAGAAACACGCCGGTCGCGCGCGGCCGCCGGGCGGCATCGGCATAGCCGGCATCTTCCAGCGCCTGAAAGGCCAGCATCAGCGCCAGGCGGTGCTGCGGGTCCATGGCCTCGGCCTCGATCGGCCGGAGGCCGAAGAAGCCGGGGTCGAAGCGCTCCACGCCATCGATATAGCCGCCGGGCGGCAATCCCTCGCGCTCCGGCCGGTCGGCCGGGGCGGGGCGGACGGCATCGCGACCCTGGAACAACAGCGCGCCATAGGCGGTGGCGCTGGCGGCCTCGGCAAAACGGGCGGCAAGGCCGATGATCGCCACCGGCTGGCGTGCCCGCGCCGTCTCGGCGCGCAGCGCGTCGATGCGCCCTTCCAGCGCCAGCATCAGATCGGTGATCTGTTCGGGGTGCAGCCGGCTCAGCCGCGTCAGCAGTCCCGCGCGCCGCTCCTCACTCGTGGCCACGGGCGCCTCCTTCAATCATCGACAACAGTTCTTCCAGATCCCCGCCGGCAGCCGGCGGTGGCGCTGGTATCGAAGGCGAGGCTTGCGCCGGGCTCGCCGGTGGCGCCCCGGTCAGATGCGCCACCATGGCGCGGATGGTGGGGTGGTCGAAGGCGAGGGTTTGCGGCAGGGCACGGCCGAGATGGGTGCCGAGCGCCCCGGCGAGATCGACCGCATCGAGCGAGGTGAGGCCGAGTTCGCCCATGCCACGATCCCCCGGCACGGCGGAGGCGGGCAGGGAGAGCCGTTGTGACAGCCAGTCGCGCAGCCAGTTCTCCAGCGCCGGCGCCGCCATCGCGAGAGCCATTGTCGGGACGGCCGGCTGGGGTTCCCGCGCCGCGTCGAGCACCGCGTCCAGCGCTTCTTGCCGCGCACTGCGCCACTCGGCGATGACGGGCAGCGCGCCCTCGCGCCAGGCCTGCCGGTTGGCGGCGCGCTGGATCTTGCCGCTGGAGGTGCGCAGCACCGCCCCGGGTTCGACCAGCACGATGCGAGAGAGCTGCAGCTCCAGCGTCTGCCACACGCAAGCGCTGATGGCGCTAAACAGCGGCGCCGGGTCGGTGCGGCGCTGGGTGCGCTCCAGCTCCTGCACCAGCACCACCTGCTCGCCGCCCGGCTCGCGGACCACGCCGAAGGCGGCGCCGCCGCCCGCCCGCAGCGCCGGATGCGCGCCCTGCGCCACCCGCTCGATATCCTGCGGGTAATGATTGGCGCCGGACAGGATGATGAGGTCCTTGATCCGGCCGGTGACGCAGAGCTCGTCGCCGATCATCGCGCCGAGATCGCCGGTGCGCAGATATCCGGTCGGGTCATCCTCGTCGGCCACCCGCACCCCGAAGGTCGCGGCGCTCTCCTCCGGCCGGCGCCAATAGCCGCGCGCAATGGTGGGACCGCCGAGCCAGATTTCGCCCACCCGGTCGGGCGGCTGCCGGCGCCCGGTCTCGGGATCGACGATGGCCACGCTCACATCCGCCAATGGTGCACCGCTGCCGGGGATCACGAGACGCCGGGACGCGGCGCCGGCCTCGACGATGCGTCCCGCTTCCAGCGCGGCGGCATCGAGGGCGAACAGCCGGGGGGCCACGCCCACGGGGCTGGCGGTCACGGCCAGCGTCGATTCGGCCAGCCCATAGGCGGGGGCGAACGTCTCGCGGCGGAAGCCCTGCGGGCCGAACACGCCGACGAAATCCTCCATCACCTGCGGGTCGATCGGCTCGGCCGCGTTCATCGCCATGACCAGGGAGGACAGATCGAGCCCTTCGCGCGCTTCCGCCGGAATGCGGCGGGCGCAGAGGTCGTAGGCAAAACTGGGCGCCGCCGTATGGGTGCCGCGAAAGCGGCTGATCGCCTCCAGCCACAGCACCGGGCGCTGCAGAAAGCTGTTCGGCGCCATCTGCACGACGGGGCAGCCAGAGTACAACGTCTGCAGCAGCCCGAAGATCAGGCCGAGATCGTGGAAGGCCGGCAGCCACGTCACCATCGTGCTCGCCGGCGACAGTCCCCACGCCGCCTCCATCCGCGCCATGTCGGCCATGAGATTGGCATGGCTCACTTCCACCCCCTTGGGCAGGGCGGTGGAGCCGGAGGTGTACTGGATGAAGCAGGTGGCGGTGGGGTCGACCTCGCGCAGGGGGGTGGCCTGCGCCGGATCGCCGTCGATGTCGCCAATATCCTGCCAGCGGATCGCCGCGAGCTCGGCGCTGTCGGCCTGCCAGAGGCCGGACTGCTCGGCGACCCCGCCGCCGGTCAGGGCGACCGTGGCGCCGCTGTCGGCGGCCACCGCCTGCAGGCGCTGAATCAGCCGGTGCCGGCGCGGCGGGTTGATCGGCACGGCGAGCCGCCCCGACCACTGGCAGGCGAGGAACGCCACCAGGAAGTCGACGCAGGGCTGAAACACCAGCAGCACCGGCGCGCCGGGCGCGCTCTCCCTCTCCAGGAATCCGGCGACGCGGGCGGCCCGCGCCGCCAGCTCCGCCGCGCCGCAGCGCTCGAAAACGGCACCATGGCTGTCGAGGAAGGTGATGGACCAGCGGCTGTCGGGGCTCGCGGCAAGCGCCGCGAGCCGGGTGGCGACGGTGCCGGACGGGGTGCCGGCGGGCAGAACGGAGCTCATAGGGTCGGCACCTGCAGCTTCAGCCAGGTATAATGCTTCATCATGGCCTCGTAGCGCGGGGTAAAGGTAGACACGATCCGCTGCTCGACCTCGGGATGCGCGGCGAGCAGCCCGCGCAGCGTGGCGTGGTCGATGGTCAGCAGGTGGCAGGGCTTGCGCGCCACCACGCGGGTGAA
Source organism: Ancylobacter vacuolatus (assembly GCF_030813595.1). Lineage (GTDB taxonomy): Bacteria > Pseudomonadota > Alphaproteobacteria > Rhizobiales > Xanthobacteraceae > Ancylobacter > Ancylobacter vacuolatus. The sequence goes on from NZ_JAUSUH010000002.1 coordinate 341,461, forward strand.
CTCCTCGGCCTTTTCCAGCGCGGCATTCTCGCCCAGCGCATCGCCGGCTTCCAGTACCTCCACCGGCATGAAGGTGCCGTCGGGCAGGCGCACGCTCTGCTGCGCCTCGCCCTGGGTGATGAAGATCAGCCGGCTGGCGGGCTGGCCATCCTCGATCAGCACCGTGTCCGGTCCCACCGTTTCCACCGTCATGCGGGCGAGGAGCCGTTCGAGGAATTCCGCCGGCACGCCTTGCAGCAGGGGACGCTTGCGCAGCCGGTCCAGAAGCTGCTCGCGCGGCACGACGCCCTCCGCACCGGCGATCACGCTGCGCTGCCACAGATCGGCATAGACGCCATCGGCGTCGAGCAGCGACTGGTGGGTGCCGCTTTCCACCACCCGGCCCGCCTTCACCACATAGACGAGATCAGCTTGCTCGCACTGGGTCAGGTCATGGGTGACGGCGACCACGGTGCGCCCCTGCGTGACCTTGCGCAGCGTCTCCTCCACCGCCACGCGGCTGGCGGGATCGAGCGCGGAGGTCGCCTCGTCCAGCAGCATGATCTGCGGGTCGTGCAGGATGGCGCGGGCGATGGCGATGCGCTGGCGCTGCCCGCCCGAAAGCTTGCTGCCGCCCTCGCCGACATCGGTGTCGTAGCCGTCCGGTAGCGACATGATGATGGGATGGATGTCGGCGGCCTTGGCGGCGGCCTCCACCTCGGCATCGGTGGCCTTGAGCTTGCCCATGCGGATGTTCTCCCGCACCGAGGCCTGGAACAGGATGGTCTCCTGCGGCACCAGCGAGATGAGCTGGCGCACCTGCTCCTCCCCCAGCAGCCGCATGTCGACCCCGTTCACCCGGACATGGCCGCTGCCGGGCGAGAACTGGTTCTCGATCAGCCGCAGGATGGTCGACTTGCCGGAGCCGGACGGCCCCACCACCATCACCCGTCGCGGGCAGTCGATCGTCAGCGACACCTTGTCGAGCGTGCTTGTGCTGCCGTCATAGCTGAAGCTCACCTCGTCGAAGCGCAACGAGCTGACCTTGCCGCCGATCGATTCCGGCCGTTCCGGGTCCGGGGCGGCATCAGGCTTGCCGAGCAGGGCCTGCACCCGCTCCAGCCCGCCGACGCCCTGGATCAGCAGCGGCAGCTGGGCGCCGATGAAGCCGGCGGCACCACCAATGGTGAGCAGAAGCGTGATGAAGGCGACGATCGTGCCCGAGGACACCTCGCCCTCGACCGACTGCATGGCGCCGAGACCGATGACCAGGAGCTGCGCCGCGCTGACGCCGAAGCTGGTGAGGCGCCCGACAAGGCCGGAGGAGAAGTACTGGTGGTAGCTGGCGTTGAACAGCCGGCCGAGTTGCCCGGTGAACAGCTTCGCCTGCAGCTCGCGCAGGCCGAAAATGCGGATCACCCGCTGCATCAGCAGGGTTTCCTTGACCACATGGGCGACCCTGGCGTCTTCGGCGCCGCGCTCGTAATTGTAGCGCACGGCGCGCTTGCTGAAGCCCCTCGGCAGCCAGAACGCGATCAGCAGCGATACCAGGGTGGCGATGGCCAACTGGGTGTCCAGCGAGAACGCCACCACCACCGAGCCGATCAGCATCAGCCCCTTGGAGAACAAGCCTGGCACCGCCCAGATGACGGCCTTTTCCACCACGGTGATGTCGTTTGAAAAATCGGCGATGATCTCGTCGGTGTCGGAGCTGGCGAGTTCGCGCGCGTCCATGTTGTTGATCTTGGCGAACATGCGCGCGCGCAGATCATTGATGATGCGCGGCCCGAGCTTGGCCACGGTATAGTCGAGGATCACGCCGAAGAAGGACGCCGCCAGGAAGCCCCAGGTCAGATAGGCGAGATAGGTGCGGATGATCGCGACATCGCTGGGCTTGATGCCCTCGTCGAACAGCGCCTGCAGCCAGAGCGGCACATAGACCGCGTAGAGAATCTGCACCGCATTGGCGAGCAGGAACCAGAACAGCAGCATCTTGTGCCGTGCCGCCGCCTTCGCCACCCACACCACCAGATGGGTCGGGCCCCTCTCCGGGGTGCCGGCGCGGATGGCGTCCTGCCATTTCAGCTCCAGCGCCCCGGCGGAGATGCCGGCCACGGCCTCGCTTGCGGCGTCGACATTGCCATTGGCGCCCATCTTGCGCCCGAACTTGATGAAGCCCCGCGCCCCCTTGGCCTTCAGCAGATATTCGACGAAGGCCGCTGCCCGGCGCACATCCTTCTGGTCCACCTCCGGCAGCAGGAGGCGGCTCGCCAGGCCGTTGAGATCATGGGCCTCGGTGCGTGGGATTCGCACCGGCGCGGGCTTCTTGCCATCCTCGCGCGCCACTTCCAGCAGCACGGAATGCAGCAGGCCGAGCCCCAGCAGGCCCCACGCCCCGCTCGGCATCGCCAGCTTGTAGGTGAACAGGTGATGGGCAAGCCGGCGCACTGGGTCGCGCCGGGCTTCTTCCGGATCGGCGGCCATGGCGGCGGCGATGAAACCGCTGTCCGGCTTCATCGCCAGCCGGTCGCAGGCGAGGCCGTAGAGGCGCTGCAGCTTGTGCTGCACCTCGTCCTCGGTCTCGTGTTTCTTGAACCAGTCGAAATGCCGGTTGGACATGGCGGCTCTTTATGATTGGCGTGCGGGCTGGGAAAGGGCGGACCGCCCGGCGAGCGCCGGGACGGCGGCGACCGGGCGCGCGGACGCGACCAGTTCGCCAACAAGGCGGGCAAAGGCGGCGGTGGCGCCGCTCCAGGGAAAATGGCCGGCGTCGAGCGCACGGTTTCGGACAGGCCCGGCGCACACCTCGCGCCAGGCCTCGCATTCCTCGGCGGACACCGAGGAGTCGGCAGTGAGGCGGATGACGGAAACCGCGCAGCGCAGCGCCGGCGCGTCACCCAGCCGATAGGTCTCGCAGGCTTCGAGATCGGCCCGTAGGGCCGCCTCCTCGCGCGGGCCGAGCAGGTCGCCGAGATCTGGCCCGACAGCGCCGAAGCACTCGCGCAGCTCGGCCAGCAGCACGGCGCGCGGGAGAAGGTGCAGCGGCGCCTCAAAGGGCGGGCGGCTCGGCGCGCGGAAGCCGGAGACGACAAGATGCAGCCGGGGCGCGTAGGCGGCGTCGGCCCGCTCCAGCGCCAGCGCCGTCTCGAAGGCGAGCAGCGCACCAAAGCTGTTGCCCAGCAGGGTTAGCCCCGCCCCCCGCGGCGCGAGTTCGGCGCCAAGGGTGCTGACGATCTCACCCGCCAGCCGGGCCGCCAGAAGGCGGGCATCGGCCATCGGCGCTCCCGGCACATCGGGCGCATGTCCCGGCAGCGCCACCGTGGCGATGGCGAGATGATCTGGCAGGGCGGCAGCGAGGCCGAGGCAGGACAGGACGCTGCCACCGGCATGGGGAAAACAGAGGACCGCCGGCGCGCCCGCTGGCCGACGCACCCAGCGCAGCAGGGCGGGCGACACGGCTTCGGGCTCGGCCCGGACAGTCGACAGGATCGAATTCATGCCAAAATTCGCCAATGGACAGCGCCCGCCAATGTGCCCCACCGTGGGCCGGCGGCGCCACGTGACCGCCCCGTCGCACGCCGTGCCCCTCGCACGGCCCGCGTTCTTCCAAGGGAGAGCACCCGGGGAAAACGGCCTAGCCGCACACATGTCCAGGAGGATTCATGCCGAACGACACTTCCCCCATCGACGAGGCCATGATCGAGACCCTCGACCGCGACGGCGCCATCTGCCTGAAGGGCGCCTTCGGACCGGAATGGGTCGATCTCGCCGCGGAGGGCATCAGGCGCAACATCGAAAGCCCCGGCGCCCTGTTCCAGAGCTTCTCGCCCAATGACAAGGGCGCCTTCTACTCCGACATCTGGTCGCGTCGGCACATTTCGGAACTTGAAACCTTCGCGCTGGAATCGCCGTCCGCCGCCATCGCCGCCCGCTGCCTGCGTACCCCCACCGTGCGGCTGCTGCAGGACACCTGGTTCTACAAGAGCCCCGGCACTCAGGCCCGCACGCCCTGGCACCACGACAATGTCGTGCTTGGCCCGTTCTGCTCCATCTGGGTCGCGCTCGACCCGATCCCGCGCGAAGCTGCGCTTGAATTCGTGCGCGGCTCGCACCGCTGGAACAAGCTGTTCATGCCGGCGAACTTCTTCGAGGGCGAACAGGAGGCGCTGCCGGCGGTGGAGGAATTCTATGCCCGCTACCACGGCGAATTCGACATTTCCGCCAGCGACACCTTCTCCCGCGTTCCCGACATCCAGGGCCACCGCGCCGAGTACGACATTCTGAGCTGGGACATGGAGCCGGGCGACTGCCTCGTCTTCCACGCCCGCACGCTGCACGGCTCGCCGGGCAACACGCTCGACCACGACACGCGCCGCATGGTGACGCGCTGGGTCGACGAGACGGCGGTGCTGGCGCCGCATGGCCGCACCGTGGTCGACCGGCTGGTGGCCGAGGGCTTCGAGGTGGATCTCGCCGTCGGCGCGCCCATTCGCGGAAATCTGTTCCCGGTTCTCTCGCCCCTCGCCTGAGGGACCACGCGGCCGGCGCGCTGGCCCGAGGTCGCCACACCAGAACCGTGCCGCGCCCGCCCGGACCGGGAGGGCGGGCCGGCCCTCCATGGGCACGGCCGGATAGGCGCCTAGCCGGCTCGCGAGAGCCGACCGCCGCCCTGCGGCGCCGCGACCGTCACCCGCCCTCGCCGGACGCCGCACGGGAGCGCGCGACGCACCCGTCCGGGCGTCGCGCCCCGTTGTGCCGCCGGCGCCGTTCCGCCCCGGGACGGCGCGAGTCTTGTCCACGCCCCGGCCCAGATGGCGGCTTTCTTCCTCTACGGAATACATCAGCGGGTGCCCATTATCGTCGATGCCGGCCCGGTGCCCAGGGCGGCGACGGGCGCGCTCCACCGCCCCATGCAGGCCTCCACCGCCAGTGTCGCGACACTTCCAGCGCAGGCGCCGCACGCGGGGGTTGACGTGCAAACGGGGCCGAACTCAAAGTCGACTGAGCTAGTCATGATACTCTGGCCATGTGGAGCATTCATGAATTGCTAGAACCTTATTGAACGGCTTGCGAGAAAATACTGAGAAGGGAACAAAAATAGACAGTTGCCGGTTCGCGAGCCCCGCTGTATGCCATCATTCGCAACTCTGGCTGGAGAAGATCCTGTGGCAAGTATGTTTATGACGATCTCTCGTTGTCACGTTAAGGCGGGTAGCGAGCAGGATGCGCGCGCGCTTCTCGAGAAGGAAATGCTCCCCAACGACGGCAAGAAGCCGGGCGATGTCATCGAAGGCCTGGTCGGCTTTGGACTTATGAAGTCCAAGAAGGACCCGTCGATGTACGGCATCGCGACTGTGTGGGAGAGCGAAGCTGCTTTCGACAAGATGGCCGCCAATCCTCGCGCCAAGGACGGTGGCGGGATCGTCGAGAAGCTGCAGAAGCTTTGCGACGGCGACATCAAGGGCGAAGGCTTCTACATCGAAAGCCTCTGATACTTTCGGCGGCGGCCAAGGCCGCCGCCGACTCCCCGCGCCGCAGGGGCCGGCGTTACAAGCCCAGATTGTAGATCCAGAATTATTTCGTGCTTGGCAGCACGGCTCGGCGCACCCTTGCCCGGCGGTCTTTCGACGGCACACGGAATGAACGCCGACAAGCAGATGCCGCGGCGGTTACACGCTGGACGAGCCCGTGGACTGCACTTTTCTTCAAAAGGTTGTGATGTGGCCCGAGGTCCGATCGAAGACATCTATGGCCTGACTGATCTTCAGCGCTCAATGCTGGTGCGATGCGTAAGTTATCCTGACCAGCCTCTCTTCATGGGCCAGTGGTGGGCCGCGCTGGCCGGCCCTCTCGATGCCGAGAGTTTCGCCGCCGCCTGGGCCGCCGTCGTCCAGCGCCACAGCGCGCTGCGCTCCGGCTTCCACTGGGAGCTCAAGGGCGTGCCGGCCCAGGTGGTGGTGGCCGCGCCCGCCTTCGAGGTCGAGCGCCTCGACTGGAGCGCCCGTGATAACTGGCGCGCCGCCCTCGACGCGCTGCTGGAAGAGGACCGGGCCCACCCGTTCGACCTGCGCCGCCCGCCGCTGATGCGGGTGCGCCTCGTCACCCTGGCCCCCGAAGGTCCGGCGCCGCGCCACCTGCTGGTGTGGACGCGCCATCACCTCGCGGTCGATGGCTGGTCGCTGGGTGAGATTCTGGACGAGGTTCTGACCCTGTATCGCGGCGGCACGGTGCCGCCCGCCCTCTCCTTCCGCCGCTATGTGGAATGGTGGCAGGGCCGGGACGTTGACGCCGCGCGGGCGCATTGGGGCGCGGCACTGGCCGGCCACAGCCCGGACTCGGCGGTGCGCAGTTCCACCGTTCATGCCCCGCATATCGGCGAGGCGTGCCACATTCTTGCCCCCGCCCTTGCCGACCGGCTTGGCGCTCTCGCGCGGTCCGAGCGGCTAACCCTCAGCACCCTGGTCGAAGGTGCCTGGGCGCTGGTGCTGGCCCGCACTGAGGGCACCGACGACCTCGTGATGGGCTGCGTCGAGACGGTGCGCCCACCGGAACTTCTGGGCGATCGCTCGAGCCACATGGTGGGGCCGCAGATCGGCGTGCTCCCCAGCCGCGTGCGCCGCGACGCCAGGCCCCTGCGGCACTGGCTGGCCGAGCTGCAGAACGCCCGGGCCGCCGGCCGCGAGGCCGGCCCGCTCGGGCTCGACACCATGCGGGACCTGCTCGGCCTGCCGAGCGACGCGCTGCCGCTGCGCAGCCTGATCGCGGTGCAGACCTATCCGCTTGCGCTTGCCGCCGCCTTCCGCGCCGCCGGGCTGGAGATCCTCGCCAGCGGCGACGTGACCCTGCCGGACATGCCGCTCAATTTGATGGTGGAGATCGGCGAGGCATTCGAGCTGCGACTGATGGTCGATCAGCAGCATGTTGCGCTGACGCAGGCGCGCCAGCTTCTCGACATGCTCGCCACGGCGCTGGAGCGCCTTCCCGCCCATCTCGATGCCCCCGCCAACACGCTGGACGTGATGCCGGACGCCATGCGCCGGGACATTGAGGCGGCCCTGACCGGGCAGCCTCTGCCCGCGCCCGCAGGCACGGCCCTCGACCTCATCCTGGCGCAGATGCGGGCCCGACCGGAAGCGCCGGCGCTGATCGCTACCGGCGGCGTCTGGACCTATGGTGACCTCGGCGCGCGCGCCGCCGCGATCGCGGCACGGCTTGCCGGAGCCGGGGTGAGGCCCGGCGCCCGGGTCGCGGTGATGCTGGAACACGGGCCGGAAGCGGTCGCCGCCATTCTCGGCATCCTCTGCGCCGGTGCCTCCTATGTCCCGCTCGACCCCGAGGCGCCGGCCGAGCGACGGGCGATGATACTCGCCAGCGCCGGCGTCGCCGCGCTCGTCACCCGCCGCGCCCTCGCCGACGCCTTCCCCGCCCTTGCGACGCTCGCAGTGGAGGACATCACGCCGGAACCGGCCGATCTCGACGCGCTGACGCGGCCGGCGGCGGTAGACGAGGCCTATGTCATCTTCACCTCCGGCTCCACCGGGCGGCCGAAGGGCGTGAGCGTCGGCCATGACAATCTTCGCACCCATGTCGCGGCCAGCGCGGCGGAGAATGCCGATCTGCCGATCGGCCGCTTCCTGCTGACCTTCCCGCTGTTCTTCGACGGATCGGTGACCGGGCTGTTCTGCACCCTCTGCGAGGGCGGCACGCTGGTCTTGCCCGATGCCACGCAGGCGCGCGACGTCGACCGGCTGCTGGCGCTCATCCGCGACAACGCCGTCACCCATGTCTGCCTGACCCCCTCGCTCTGGGCGTTGCTGCTGGAAGCCGCCGGCCCGCAGGGCCTGCCCGGCCTGCGCCTCGCCAAGGTGGCGGCCGAGCCCTGCCCGCCGGCCCTTGTCGCGGCCCATGCCGCCCGCGCCCCGAACGCCGTGCTGTGCAACGAATACGGCCCGACCGAGGCGACTGTGTGGGTCTGCGTCGAACGCTGCCGGCCGGAGACGACAGGCGCCAGCGTCGCCATCGGCCACCCCATTCCCGGCACAAGGCTGCATGTGCTGGATGCCGAGGGCCGGCCCTGCCCCTTCGGCACCATCGGCGAACTGGTGGTGTCCGGTCCTGCCGTCGCCCGGGCCTATATCGGCGCGGAGCCGGGGGTCGCCTTGCGCACGCCGCTCGGTGGCACGGGAGCGACCCCGGCCGTCGTGGCCTATCGCACGGGCGACCGGGTCTCGCTTGGCTTTGACGGGCGGCTGTTCTTCCATGGTCGCCGCGACCGGCAGGTGAAGATTGCCGGCTATAGGGTTGAGCCCGGCGAGGTCGAGGCGGCGCTGCAGGCACTGCCCGGCATACTCGACGTGGCCGTGGTGGTGGACGAGACCGACGGGCGGCCCGCCCGCCTCGTCGCGCATATCGGTGCCGGCCCTGCCACGCCCGACGATGCCGCGCTACGCCAGCTTCTTGCCGCCCGGCTGCCCGCTTACATGATCCCGCACACCTTCCTGCGCCATTCCCGCCTGCCGCGCACCGCCAATGGCAAGGTGGATCTGGCCGCCCTTCCGCCCGCCCCCTTCACAGAGACCGTCGACGCCGCGCCGGAGGGCACCTTCGAGACCGCGCTGGCCGCCCTGTGGAGCGAGGCGCTGGGTGGGGTCCGGATCGGGCGGCATGACCATTTCTTCGCCCTCGCCGGCACGTCGCTCCTTGCCATGCAGATGATCGCGCGGGTGCGCCGCGAACTGGCGCCGGCGGCAACCCTCGCCGACCTGTTCGAGGCGCCGCAGCTGGCGGCGCTGGCCGCGCGACTGGCGGCGGCGGCGAACCGTCCGGAGCCCGGCCCCGCCCTCGCCGGGCGCCAGCGCGCGCGGGTGGAGCTGCCCTCGTGACACTCCCCCCTCTGCCGGGAGACCGCTGATGGCGAGCGGCTACATTGCCGGCCTTTCCTTCGGCCAGCGACAGATCCGGTTGGCGGAGCTGCTGCGGCCGGGGCGCACCCTGTTCGCCATGCCGATTCTCGTGCGGCTCTCGGGGCGCGTCGATGAGGCCGCGCTGCGCGGCGCGCTCGCCGCGCTGGTCCGGCGCCATGATAGCCTGCGCGCCGCCTTTCCTCTGGTGGATGGCGCCCTGGTGCAGGCAGTGGCCGATGAGATCGCGCTTCCCCTGACAGTGGAGGCCACGGAACTGCCCTTCGCCAGCCCGGCCTTCGCAGCGAGGATGGCCGCACGGGCGCAGGCGCTGGTGGACGAGCCTTTCGACCTCTCGGCCGGTCCGCTCGCCCGCTTCCTGCTGCTGCGCGCCGGCGATGACGGGGCGGCGCTGGTGGCGGTGTTCCATCACATCATCTGCGATGGTGCCTCGCTCGACCTGTTCCTCGACGAATTGAAAGCGGGCTATGACGAGGCGCTCGGCGCCGGCGGGGCGCCTCACCCGGCGCTGCCGCTGCAGTTTCCCGATGTCGCCGACTGGGAGCAGGAATGTTTCGGCGCCGGTGGGCCGGTGCTGGAGGCCGCCATGGCCACATGGCGCGCGGCGCTGCAGGGCGCCCCCGCGCGGCTCGACCTGCCCTATGACCGGCGGCCGGGCAGCCTGCACGCTGCCCCCTCGGCCCAGGCCGAGCTTGAGGTGCCGGGCGATGTCGCCGCCCGCCTAACGGCACTGGCCCGCCAGGAGGGAACCAGCGAGTTCAGCCTCTACCTCGCCCTCATGTTCGCGGTGCTGCGGCGCTGGAGCGGGCTCGACGATCTCGTCGTCACCATTCCCGCCGCGCGGCGCGACCGGCCGGAACTGGCCGAGGTGATCGGCCTGCTGGTGGACACGCTGCCGATTCGCGCCGTGCTGACCGACGACACCCGCTTTCCCGCGCTGGTGGCGCAGCTGCGCGACGCGCTGCGCGGCGCCATGGCGCATCGCGAGCTGCCCTTCGAGCGCATCGTCGAGGCGAGCGGGGTCGAGCGGCGCGGCGAGGCGGCGCCCTTCCTACAGGTACTGTTCGGCACGGCGGAGCCAGCTTCCGCCCCGCTCACCGCCTGCGACGGCACAATGTTCGAGCGACTGCCCGAGCAGCTCGAACAGGAGGCGAAGGCCGATCTGTCCGTGGTCTATGCGAACGGCGAAGACGGGCTGCGCCTGTGGTGCCGCTACGATGCCAGCCTGTTCGAAGCCCAGACCATCGAGGCGGTGCTCAATGGCTTCGGCTGTCTCGCCCAGGCGCTGGCCGCGCAGCCGGACCAGGCGGTGCTGGAGGTTCCACTGCTGGCGCCGGCAGACGGCGCGGTGCTAGTGGCGCGCTTCAACGCCACCAGCCTTGCCTATGAGCGCGAGGCGAGCGCCATCGATCTGTTCTTCCGCGAGGCCGAGCGTCATCCCCACGCACCTGCCATCGAGGAGAACGGCGTCGCGCTGAGCTATGGCGCGCTCGCCGCGCGGGTGCGCCGTCTGGCGACGGTCCTTGCCGCCCATGGGCTGGGCCAGGGCGACGTCGCCATACTCGCCCTGCCCGTCTCGGCGGCCCTCATCGAGGCGCAGCTGGCGGTACTGACGCTCGGCGCCGCCCATGCACCTGTTGACCCGACCTTTCCCGCCGAGCAGCGCGACCAGCGCGCCCACATCGCCGGCGCCCGGCACGCCGTGGTACTCGATCCCGCGCAGGCCACATCCGGCTGCGCCACGCTGGACTGGACGCAGCTGAGGGCCGAGGCGGACACCGCCGCGCCGCACCCGGGATGCGTCGTGAGCGCGCAGAGCCCGGCCTATGTGATGTTCACCTCCGGCTCTACCGGCGTCCCCAAGGGCGTGTGCGTGCCGCACCGCGCCATTGTGCGGCTGGCACGGTCACGCCGGCTGGCAGCGCCGGGGCTGCGCGCCGCCGTCTATTCCAACCCCGCCTTCGATGCCTCGACGCTTGAAATCTGGCTGCCCCTGCTCAATGGCGGCACGCTGCTGCCGGTCGACCGCACCGTGGTGATGGACCCACGCGCGCTGCGCCTGTTCCTCGCCGAGGCGCGCGTGTCGCTGCTCTGGGTCACGGCTGGCCTGTTCCAGCAGATCGCCGCGCTCGACCCTGCCGCCTTCGCCGGCCCGCGCGTGGTTGTAACCGGCGGCGACGTGGTCAATCCGGTGGCGGCGAGGGCGGTGCTGGCGGCGGGCCGCGACCAGGGGCTGGTGCTGCTCAATGGCTATGGCCCGACCGAGAACACCACTTTCAGCACGCTGTTCGACATTGCCGGCCTCGCCGAAGACGAACTGAGCATCCCGATCGGCACGCCCATATCCAACAGCACCGCCTATGTGCTGGACCCCACGGGCCGGCCGCTGCCGCCGGGCCTGGTGGGCGAGATCTGGCTGGGCGGCGACGGCCTCGCGCTCTTCTATGCCGGCGATGCCGCACTGACCGCTGAGCGCTTCCGCCCCGACCCATTCGCCGGCGCGCCCGAGGCGCGCATGTACCGCACCGGCGACCTCGGCCGCTGGCGCGCGGATGGCAACATCGTCTTTCTCGGCCGCGCCGACAAGCAGGTGAAGGTCCGCGGCTTCCGCATCGAGCTCGGCGAAATCGAGGCGATGCTGGCGCTGCACCCGGCGGTCGGCGGCGCGGCGGTGCTCGCCCCCCGCCGGCCAAGCGGCGAGCGCGACCTGCTCGCCTATGTCGCCCCAAAGCCGGGCCTGACGCTGACCCAGGGGGAGCTGCGCGCGCATCTGGAGGCGCGCCTGCCCCGGCAGATGCTGCCGCACGCCTTCATGGTGCTCGACAGGCTGCCGCTGAACGCCAACGGCAAGATCGACGCCCGCGCCCTGCCGCCGATGGAACTGGTCGACACCCCGGCCGAGCCGCCGCTGGAACCGCGCACGCCCGAAGAGAGGATATTGGCCCGCATCTGGGGCGATCTGCTCGGCAGCGGTGCCGGAAGCCGACCGCTGGTGGGGATTCAGGACAATTTCTTCCATGTCGGCGGCGATTCCATCCTCACTATCCGTTTGGTGGCGCGGGCTTTTGAAGCCGGGCTCGACATCGAGCTGAAGGATGTTTTCGATCAGCCGACCATCGAGGGCCTCGCCGCCATCGCGCTCCGCCGCAAGCGGGCGGTGCAGGCGCAGGGCCACGGCGCCCGCCATGGGGCGGAGCTGATCGCCGCCGCCTGCGATCCCCGTAATCCCTGCCGCTTCGTCAGCGTCACGGTCGCCGCGACGGTTTCGGCGGTGGATCTCGGCTATGCCATCCAGCGCCTCGCTGAGCGGCACGACGCGCTGCGCCTCATTCGGGTGGAGGATGCAAGCGGGCGCTCTCTAGCCGTCTCGGATTTCCTGCCCACAGTCCCGGTGCGCTTTGTCGATGTGGCCGCCGGCGCGCTGGACGATCTCGATAGCTGGATCGCCGACCACGACGCCCGGCTGGCGCGCGGCATCGATCTCGCGGCGGGCGTGACCATCGCTGCGACGCTGGTGAAGCAGGAGGCGCCCTCTGGGGCCGGATCCACCGTTGTGCTGGCGCTGCACGAGGCGGTGGCCGACGACCGCGCTTTGCTGCTGCTCGCCACCGAGCTGGAGGCCGCGTTGGCGGCCGGCCCTGACAGCGCCCGGCAGCCGGCCCCCTCGCTCAGTTTCTCGCAATGGCTCGCCTGGCTCGCCAGCCATGCCACGAGCCCGCATGTGCGCGAAGCGGCGATCGCCTGCGAGGCCGCACAGGCTGAGGCCCCACCGGATGGCTTCGCCGCCACTGCCGCCACCTTTGCCGCCGCGCAGCGGCTGCTGGACGCCGGCACGTCACGCGTGCTGCTGGAGGACCTGCCGGGCCGGCTCGGGGTGTCGCTGCTGGACGCTGTTCTCGTCGCCCTCGGCGAGGCGCTGGGTGGCACGCCCGCCATCGAGCTGGTGGACGGCCGCCGCACCCTGCCCGACGGGGCGCCGGAAGCCGCCGGCCTCGTCGCCAATCTCGATACGCTCCTGCCACTGCAGGCCTGCGCGCCGGGAAACGGGGCTTGCCGCGCGCTCGATCTGCGGTTGCGCGAGGCTAAGTCGGCCCGTCAGCGCGCCGAACCGCTCGGCCTCGCCTTCAGCGCCGTGCGCTCGGCCTTTCGCCTCGCCCCGCCCACGATCGGCCTCGCTTTGCTGCCGGCGCCGGCGCAGGACCCGGCGATCCGCCTGCACCCTCACGCGCCGAACGTCCCGGCCTCTGTCCGCGCCAGCCTGACCGTGCGGGTGACGGGCGGACGCCTCGCGCTCTGCTGGTCGCAGGCCGCGCCCGCCCCGGCGGCGCAGGCGCGGCTGGAGGCAATCGCGCAGGCGCTGGGCGCCATCGCGCAGTGGGCGCCGCAACAGGCGGGGCCTCTGCTCACCCCGGGCGACTTCCCGCTCGCCGGCCTTGATGCGGCGACGCTGGACGAGGTGGCCGGAAGCGCTGGCGACATCGAGGACATCTACCCGCTCTCACCCATGCAGGAGGCGATGCTGCTGCATTCGCTGAGCCGGCAGGGGTCGGCGGTGAATTTCGAGCAGAGCTGCATGCGCTTCACCGGCACGCTCGACACGGCCGCGCTGCGCAAGGCGTGGACGCTGGTGTTCGAGCGCCACCCGGTGCTACGCACGGTGTTCCGCTGGCGCGGGCTGGAGCGCCCGCTACAGCTGGTTGGACGCAACGCCCGCCCGCCGGTGGAGCTGGAAACCTGGCCGGGCTTCAGCGCCGAGCGGCTGGACCAGCGCCTGGCGCAGGACCGTGCCGAGGGCTTCGATCTGGAGGCCGGTCCGCTCGCCCGGCTGATCCTTATTCGGGTGAGCGCGAGCGAGGCCTATCTCATCGCCAGCTTCCACCACATGCTGGCGGATGGCTGGTGCCTCGCCCAGCTGGAGCGAGAGGCCCGCGCCGCCTATGAGGCCTTCCGGCGCGGCATCTCGCCGGCGCTGCCGCCGCCCGCCCGGTTTCGCGATTTCATCGCCTGGACCACCACAATCGAGCGGGCCGGCCTGCGCGCCGCCTTCGTCCCGCTTCTCGCCGGTGCACCGGCCCAGCCGGCGCTGCTGGCGGCCGGCACCGGCGCGGCGGCCTATGTCACCGTCCGCCGCCAGCTCTCAGTGGCGCAGAGCAAGGCGCTGAGCGATCTCTCGCGCCGACGCGGCCTCACCATCGCCGCTCTGGCGCATCTGGCCTGGGGGCTTTGGACGGGCGCGCGGCGCGGTGTCGACGACACGGTCTTCTGCACCACCGTTTCCGGCCGGCCGCCACAGGTGCCCGGCGTCGAGCAGATGGTCGGCCTGTTCATCAACAATCTGCCGGTGCGGCTGCGCTTCGCGCCCGGTAGCGCGGTGCTCGCCCTCGCGCAGGAGATGCAGCGCCAGATCGCCGCCCTGCAGTCGCAGGCACAGCTGTCGCTGATGGAGGTGGCGGAGGCCGCCGGCCTTGGCGACCGCGCCTCCTGCCTGTTCGACACACTGCTGGTGGTGGAGAACATGCCTGCGGGCTCCGACGCCTGGACCGGCGCCGGCGGGCTGCGGGTGGAGAGCGTGCACAATGCGCTGAAATCGGCCTACAGCCTCACCGGCGTGGTTGTGCCGGGCGAGCGCGTCGGCCTGTCGCTGGTGCTGCCGGACACGGACGGCACCGCCGAAGCTCTCGGCGAGGCGATGATCACGGAGTTCGCCGCGCTTTTTGCCGCCCTTCCCGGCGCTATCGAACAAACCGTCGCCATGGTGCCGCTCCCCGTCGCCGCCCCGGTTGCCCGCGCGGTGGAGCGCAGCGCGCCGGCGGCGGCGGAGGTGCTGGCGCCCGCGTCCGTCCACGCCAACGCCACCGAGGCGGCGGCGCTCGACGTGCTCTCGGCCATTCTCGGTCGTCAGCTCGGCCTCACGGAGGATGTGCTCGATGCCGGGCTGACCTCGCTCGGCCTGGCGACAGTGGCCGCCCGCCTGTCCGAGCGCCTTCGCCGTCCGGTGCCGGTCACGGCGCTGATCGAGCATCGCAGCGCCGCCGCGCTGGCCCGCGCCCTGGCGCGTGCAGGCACCTCGGAACCGGTATGGGACGCGGTGGTGCCGCTCACCGGCGGGAACGGCGAACCCTTCGTCTGCGTCCATCCCATCGCCGGCGATGTCAGCGCATTCCTCGATCTCGCCCGCGCCTTCCCGCCCCAGACCGCCTTCTGGGCGGTTCAGGCGCCAGGGCTGGAACCGGGACAGCAGCCGCCCGCAAGCGTCGCGGCGCTGGCGGAGGCAAACCTTGCCGCGCTGGCCCGCCGGGGAGTGCCGGCCCCGCGCTTGCTCGGCGGCTATTCCTTCGGCGGCATCGTCGCCTATGAAATGGCCTGCCAGCTGAGCGCGCGCGGCACCCCGCCCGAGCGGCTCGTCATCATCGACACCCCCGCCCCGCTCGGCAGCCACTCCGTCCTGCCACCCGACCCGGAACGCGCGCAGGCGCACTGGCTGCTGCGGATGGCCGATGTGCGCGCCCGCCACCATGGCACCCCGCTCGATCTCGGCATGGACGAGCTGCTGCCGCTCGACGAGGAGGCCCGCTTCGCCCTCGCCTGGGCGCGGATGCGCGACGCCGGGCTGATCGCCGCGGAATCCGATGTCGCCTGGCTTGGCCGCGCCTATCGCGCCAGCCGCGCTCTCTATGAGGCATTTCTCGCCTATGCCCCCGCTGTGGGGGCGCCGCGCGACCTGCCGCTGTGCCTGGTGCGGGCCGCCAGCCTACACCAGGGCGACCTAAGCGAGGCCGACCGGGCGATCCTCGCAACGCCCGACATGGGCTGGTCGCGCCTCAATGATCGACTCCTCGGCGTGGAGACGGTTGCCGGCGACCATGTGTCGATGCTCTCAGATGAGGGGGCCGTGCAGACAGCGGCGGCCATCGCTGCTTTTCTCGACCTGCCTTGCCCGGCGCGCAGGTAGAATGACGCCATGGGCGCCCCCCCGATTCGCACGCGACAGACACAGCAACATGGTCCCCGCCATGCGCGGCCGGCTGCCGCCGTGGCGCTGGCGCGGCGGCTCTGCGCCGGTGCCACCCCGCTGCTGCTGGCGGGCTGCATGGTGGGGCCGAATTTCCAGGCCCCGCCAGCGCCTGCCGTGAGCGGCTACACCGTCGAGGCCCGGCTGCGGCCGGCCATGGCAACCGATGTCGTTGGCGGCGCACAGCAGAATTTCGTGGAAGCACTCGATGTGGGCGGGCAATGGTGGCGGGAGTTCAACTCGCCGCAGATCAACGCCTTCGTCGAGGAGGCCGTGCGCAACCACCCGGATGTGCGGGCGGCGCAATATGCCCTGCGCGCGGCGCGGGAGACGACGCTGCAGGTGCGCGGCCAGTTCGTGCCGCAGGTGAGTGGCAACGTCACGGCTACGCGCGAACAGATCACCGCCGCTTCCGGCGGGACGACGGGCAGTCCGACGCTCTACAATCTCTACGAGACGACGGTGAACGTCTCCTACACGCTCGATGTGTTTGGCGGCATTCGCCGGCAGGTGGAATCCGCCGAGGCGCAGGCGCAGTACCAGCGGTTCGAGATGGAGGCGACCTATCTCTCCCTCACCGCCAATGTCGTCACCTCGGCCATCACCGATGCCTCGCTGCGCGCGCAGATCGCCGCCACCCAGGCGATCGTCACGGCGGAAACCGACCAGCTGCGCCGCGTCCAGCGCCAGTTCGAGGTGGGGGCGGTTTCGCAGGCCGACGTGCTGGCGCAGCAGACGACTCTGGCGCAGACCCAGGCGACCCTGCCACCGCTGCAGAAGCAGCTGGCCCAGGGCCGCAACCAACTCATGGCCTATCTCGGCCGCCTGCCCAGCGAGGATCGCGGCGAGAGCGTGGATCTGAGAAGCCTGCGCCTGCCGCGCAAGCTGCCGGTGAGCCTGCCCTCGCAGCTCGTGCGCCAGCGCCCCGACATCCGCCTGGCCGAGGCGACGCTGCACCAGGCGGCGGCGACGGTGGGCGTCAACACGGCGAACCTGCTGCCGCAGTTCACCCTCACCCCCTCGGTGAGTTCCCAGGCGCTGACCGTCGGCCAGCTGTTCACGCCGCAGGGCCTCGCCTGGACCGCCGCCGCCAGCATCGCGCAGACGCTGATGGACGGCGCCCAGCTCTACCGCACCAAGGAAGCCAGCGTCGCCACCTTCGAACAGGACTATGCGCTCTACCAGAGCACGGTGCTCACTGCCTTCCAGAATGTGGCGGACGCGCTGCGGGCCGTGCAGTACGACGCCGGCACCCTGCGTGCGCAGGCGCTGGCGGAACAATCGGCGCTGGACAGCCTAAAGATGGCGCAGGAACAGTTCAAGGTCGGCGCCATCGGCTACGCCATCGTCATCGAGGCGCAGCAGGCCTATCAGAACGCCGTCATCGCCCGCATCCAGGCCCAGGCCACGCGCTACAGCGATACGGTGGCGCTGTTCCAGGCGCTGGGCGGTGGGTGGTGGAACCGTGTCGACGAAACCAGCGATGCCGCCATTCGCAATGGCGGCTATTTCGAAGGACCGGACGGGCCCGCCCTCGCCGCGACCCGGCCCGGCCTGCCCGACCTGCCGCCCACGCCCGAGCCCGGCACTGCCAAGGAGAAATCCCGGTGAGCAAACCGCGTGTCATCTTGTGGCTGGCCGTCGCTGCCCTTGCCGGCGGGGCCTTCTATGTCGTGAAGGAGCGCATGGCCCCGGCAGGCGCCCCGGCCCATGGCGGCGCCCCGGCCCAGACCGTGGCGGCGCAGCCGGCGCAGATGCAGACATGGCAGCCGACCATGGAACTGGTGGGTGATCTGCGGGCCTCGGAGGGGGCCGATCTCTCGCTCCAGGTCTCCGGCATCGTGGAATCGCTCGCCTTCGAGTCCGGTCAGACGGTGCAGGCCGGCACGCCGCTGCTGCAGCTGGTCGCCGAAGACCAGGTCGCCAAGCTCGCCTCGCTCAAGGCCACCGCCGAACTCAACGCCATCATCCTGAAGCGCGACACCGAGCAGCTCAAGATCAAGGCGGTGAGCCAAGCCACGGTCGATACCGACGAGGCCAATCTGAAAAACTCGCAGGCGCTGGTGAAGCAGCAGGAGGCACTGGTCTCCTACTACGCGCTCAAGGCGCCCTTCACCGGACGGCTGGGCATCCGCAATGTCGATCTCGGCCAGTATCTGAGCGCCGGCACCGCCATCGTCACCCTGCAGGCGCTCGATCCGCTCTTCGCCGATTTCTTCGTGCCGCAGAAGTTCTTCGGGCAGTTGAAGGTGGGCGAGCCGGTGAAGGTGACCGTGGATGCGTATCCCGGCCAGTCCTTTCCCGGCACGGTGAGCGCCATCAATGCGAAGGTCGAAAGCGGCAGCCGCAACGTCAAGGTGCGGGCGACGCTGAAGAACCCGGACGGCAAGCTGGTGCCGGGCATGTTCGCCAAGGTCGCGCTCGACGTCGGCGCTGCCGAGCGTTTCGTCACCCTGCCGCAGACCGCCATTGTCGCCAATCCCTATGGCTCGACCGTGTTCGTGCTGGAGAAGACCCCCGACGGCAAGGGGCTGGTGGCGCGCGAGACCTTCGTCAAGCTGGGACAGGCGCGCGGCGACTTCATCGCTGTCACCTCCGGGCTGAGCGAGGGCGAGACGGTGGTGGTGGCCGGCCAGATCAAGCTGCGCAACGGCACTCCCGCCGTGGTCGACAACAGCCACATTCCCAAGGTCGAGCTTGATCCGAACGTGTCGGACTGACAGGAGCGGCCATGCCCATCACCGACATCTTCGTCCGCCGCCCGGTGCTCTCGCTGGTGGTCAGCGCGCTGATCCTGGTGATCGGCGTGCGCGCCATGTTCGCGCTGCCGATCCTGCAATATCCGGCTATGCAGAACGGCGTGGTGACGGTGACCACCACCTATGCCGGCGCCGATTCCGACATCATCGCCGGCTTCATCACCTCGCCGCTGGAGAACGTGATCGCCCAGGCCAACGGCATCGACTACATGACCTCGTCCAGCCAGACCGGGGTCAGCTCGATCACCGTCAACCTGCGGCTGAACTACAATACCGGCGACGCCCTCACCGAGATCAGCACCAAGGTGAGCTCGGTGCTGAACCAGCTGCCGAACGGCACCCAGCAGCCGATCCTCGCACTGAAAACCGGCTCCACCATCGATGCGATGTACATCGCTTTCTCCAGCACGGTGCTGGCCGAGAACGAGGTGACGGACTATGTCGCCCGCGTGGTGCAGCCCAAGCTGCAGGCGGTGGCCGGCGTGCAGGTGGCGGAAATCCTCGGCGGCAAGAACTTCGCCCTGCGCGCCTGGCTCGACCCGGACAAGCTGGCCTCGCTCGGCCTCACCGCCACCGATGTGGCGACCGCGCTGGAGACCAACGACTACATCGCCGGCGTCGGCACCACCAAGGGCAGGCTGATCCAGGTGAAGCTCTCCGCCGCCACCAATCTGCATTCGGTGGAGGAGTTCCGCGAGCTCATCATCAAGAATGTCGATGGCGCGGTGATCCGCCTGAAGGACGTGGCGAATGTCACGCTGGGCAGCGACGACTATGATTCGCGCACCAGTTTCGACGGCAAGTCCGCCGTCTATATCGGCATCCAGGTGGCGCCCTCCGCCAATCTGCTGAACGTCGTCGCCGGCGTGCGGGACATGCTGCCGACCATCTTCGCCGACCTGCCGACCGGGCTGTCGGGCACGGTGCTCTACGACGCCACCAACTTCGTCAACACCTCGATCCACGAAGTGGTCAGCTCGCTGTTCGAGGCGGCGCTGATCGTCACCCTCGTGGTCTTCGTGTTCCTCGGCTCCTGGCGCTCGGTGTTCATTCCCATCGTCGCCATTCCCCTCTCGCTGATCGGCAGCTTCGCGCTGATGCTGGCCTTCGGCTTCTCCATCAACCTGCTCACCCTGCTCGCTTTGGTGCTTGCGATCGGCCTGGTGGTCGACGATGCCATCATCGTGGTGGAAGGGGTGAACCGCCACATGGAGCAGGGCCTCAAGCCGGTGGACGCCGCCATCGCCGCGGCGCGGGAGCTGGCCGGGCCGATCATCGCCATGACCGCGGTGCTGATCGCGGTCTATGTGCCGGTGGGCTTCCAGGGCGGCCTCACCGGCTCGCTGTTCACCGAATTCGCCTTCACCCTGGTGGCGGCGGTGATGGTGTCGGCGGTCATCGCGCTCACCCTGTCGCCGATGAGCTGCGCCTATCTGCTGGCGCCCTACGACCCCTCCGCCCGCACGGTGGAGGCGCGCATGGTCCGCACCATCGACGGCGCCATGAAGGCCGTCACCCGGGTCTACCGCGCCGCGCTCTCCGCCTCGCTGCACGTGCTGCCGCTCACCATTCTCTTCGGCGCGCTGGTGCTGTCGAGCATCTACTGGCTCTATTCCAACTCCACCTCGCAGCTGGCGCCGCCGGAGGATGAGGGGGTGATCCTGACCATGATGAGCGCGGCACCGAACGCCACGCTGGAGCAGCGCGAATTCTACGTGCAGCAGATCTACGCCATTCTCGACAAGCGGCCGGAGACCGACCTCGTCTTCCAGATCGACATGCCCGGGCAGGTCATCGGCGGCTGGGTGCTCAAGCCGTGGGACGAGCGCAGCGTCTCGGCACTGGCGCTCGCCCCGCTGATCCAGCAGGAGTTCAACAAGATCGCCGGCGTGCGCGTCGCCGCCTTCCAGCTGCCGCCCCTGCCCGGCAGCAGCGGCCTGCCGATCCAGTTCGTGCTGAAGTCCAACGACACCTATGAGCGGCTCTACGAGGCCTCGCAGAACTTCCTCGCCGAGGCGATGAAGAGCGGCAAGTTCATCTTTCTCGACAGCGACATGAAGATCGACCAGCCGCACGCCGCCATCCATTTCGACCGCGACAAGGTCTCGTCGCTGGGTCTGAACATGAGCGATGTCGGCGCCGCCATGGCCACCATGCTGGGCGGCAACTACGCCAATTATTTCGATCTCGGCGGCAAGTCCTACAAGGTCATCCCGCAGGTGAAGCAGCAGCACCGGCTCAACACCGACCAGTTGCTGAACTATTACATCAAAGCCTCGGACGGCACCTCGGTCCCGCTGTCCACCATCGCCTGGATCGAGATGAAGACCGTCCCGCAGTCGCTCAACCATTTCCAGCAGCTCAATTCCTCGACGATCTCCGGCATCGCCATGCCCGGCGTGTCCGATGGCGAGGCGCTGGCGGAGCTGGAGGCCATCGCCGCCCGCTCGCTGCCCTCGGGCTACAGCTACGATTTCGCCGGTTCCTCGCGCCAGTTGGAGCAGGAATCGAACGGCTTCGTCACCACTTTCGCGCTGGCGCTGGTCATCATCTTCCTGGTGCTGGCGGCGCTGTTCAACAGCTTCCGCGATCCACTCGTCATCCTGGTCTCGGTGCCGATGTCGCTGGCCGGCGCGCTGGTCTTCATCTGGCTCGGCATTGGCGGCGCCACTATCAACATCTACACCCAGGTGGGCCTGGTCACGCTCATGGGGCTGGTGAGCAAGCACGGCATCCTGATGGTGGAAGTGGCCAACACGCTGCGCAAGCAGGGGCTCGCCAAGCGCGAGGCGGTCATCGAGGCGGCGACCATCCGCCTGCGGCCGATCCTGATGACCACGGCGGCGATGGTGCTGGGCGTGACCCCCCTCATCATCGCCACCGGGGCGGGCGCCAATTCGCGCTACAATATGGGTCTGGTCATCGCCTCCGGCCTGTCCATCGGCACGCTGTTCACCCTGTTCGTGGTGCCCGCCTTCTACCTGCTGCTGAGCCATCGCGACGAGGCCGTGCCGGCGACGACGGTGCCCCCGGCGGCGACGGCGTGACATGACCGGCCCCGGCGCCGCCTCTCCGGTCTTCGCGCGCGAGGCCGCCTTCGCCCTCCAGGCCGGCGGCCGCACTCTCGCCTGCGCCATGTCGCTGGTGTCGGCACCGCTGGAGGCGCTGGAGGCGGCGGCGGCGAACTGGCTCGCCCCCGAGGAGGAGGCCCTGCTGACCGAGCGGCTCGCCCCCGCCCGGCGCCAGTCGCTCCTCGCCGGGCGATGGGCGGCGAAGAACGCCCTCGGCCTGCTGGCGCCCGGCATTGCCGCCCGCGACATCTGCATCCTGCCGGGCCTGTTCGAGCAGCCCGTCGCCACGCTGACGGGCCGGGCCAATCTGCAGGTCACGCTGGCCCATGCCGGCGGGGCGGCGCTTGCCGTGGCGCACCCCGAATCCTGCCCGATGGGGGTGGACCTCGAGCGCGCCGCGCCTGAGCATCTCGGTGCGCTGAGCGAGCAGACCACGGCTCGGGAGCGGGAACGGGCGCACGCCGCCCTGGCCTTTGACGAACCCCAGCGGCTGCTGCTGCTGTGGTGCCTGAAGGAAGCGCTCTCCAAGGCGCTGCGCTGCGGGCTGACCGTGCCGTTTGGCCTGTTGGAAGTGACGAGCCTCGCGCCCCTGCCCGGCGGGGTTCGGGCCCGTTTCGAGAATTTCGCCCAGTATGAGGGCATCGCCTTCGCCGCCGCCCCCTTCGCCCTGGCGGTGGTGCACCCGCACATGGCGCAATGGGAGGGCGGCGAGGGTGGCGCCTCGCCTCTGCGGCTGCACGACTGGCTGGCCTCGCTCGGCCAGAGATAGGCGTTTGATCCCGGCCTTCGCTGGCGCGGTCTTTCGCGGGAATGGAGGTGGCGCAAGGGGCCGGGTTGTTCGCAGGAGCGCGGCGACGACCGAGGCGGTCCACCAAGCGCTGCAACCACGTCAGAAGCGCCGGATAGGCCTCGCCAACCGCCACGGGCGCGGTGTGGTAGGCCGGCGTCGCATCCTGGCAGACGTCGCCGCTGAGGCTCTCTCCGAACACCACGCCATGGCATGCGGATATTCTCTTCCGGGAGCACGGCTCCGCCCAGGCTGGGCGACGGCACATCGAAGCAGAAAACGCCCCGAAGGGGCGCTTACCAACTATCACATTTATTGGGAAAATTTGGAGCGGGCGATGGGATTCGAACCCACAACCCCAACCTTGGCAAGGTGCCCGAGAACTGTTCGCTACGATATCCGCGAGTTCCTTTGACGGCTGGGCATCGGCCGAGATGCTGGCGCTGATCCGCGAGGCGCGGATCTACCGCCCGGAAATGTTGGTCCGGTTCGTCCTCAACCGCTGCGGCGCGCGCACCGTTCTCGCCCGCGAGACCGCGCGGACGCTGGCCGACCACGATCCTCCGGTACTCGCCAGCACCATAGGTCAGCGCGTCACCTTTGCGGCGGCCGCGCAATCCGGACGTCTCGTCTTTGAGCGCGACGATGCCGGGCCGGCCACGCGCGAGATCGCCACGCTCGCCGCCGAGATCAATGGTCTCGACATCGGGAGGGCCGCGCCATGAGCGAACGCCCGATCCGCCGTGACTTCGCCTCCCGACCTGCCGATCCCGAGCACTGGATCAAGGCGGCGGATGTCGCGACGGAGCAACGCCCCGGCGTCGCGTTCACTGCGCGGCTCACCATCGATGTGACGCCCGACCTGCGCGGGCGGATCAAGGTCGCCGCCTTCCGGCGCGACGTCACCGTCGCCGAGATGCTGCGCGACCTCCTCGCGCGCGAATTCCCTCCCCAATCCGGAGATCTGCCATGAGCGCGGCGTTTGCGCCCCGTGCGGCCACCACGGCATCAGCGTCCAGTCCCCCGTCCGATGCCCTGACCCATGTCGAGCTGACCCATATCGAGAAGCGCATCGAGAACTGGATCCGCTTCGGCCATCACGCGCATGAGCAGCTTCTGGATCGCCGCCGGCGCATCCTGTCTTTCCATCCCGGTTGCATCTTCGCCTTTGTCCGGTGGGCGTCGAACGACTTCGGCACCGTCGCCTCCCGCCTTGATATCGTGCGCTGCGTGGCGCCGGGCGAAGGCTACCAGACGCTGCCCTTCAGGCGTCCCGTCGGTAAAATCCTGCTGTGGGTGGATGGCTGGCCGAAGGTCGAGAAAATCCTTCAGCACATCGACGCCAGCTGGGTAAAGCCCTTCGGCGCGATAGCTTGGGCCGGGACCGGCCGGTCTGGCAGGGGTGCCGGCGTATTGCTCCCGGTCATCTGTTCCTGATGAACCCGGACGTCGGCGACAGTCTCGACGGACGGTATTCGTGGGCATCGGAAAGAATTTTAATTTCTTTGATCGGCTTAGTTATGAGCCGACACGGCACCCCGACGAAGTGGTCGTCCCATCCATCTCGTCGGGCGAGGACGTCGATGCCGTCCTAATTCTGCCCGGCGCGGCCATATTCCTGCGCGTGAGGGTCGTTCAGCGCGGCACGGAACAGCAGAACGCAGTTTCGCTGGAATGCCTGCCAGTCCTTGGGCTTCGGTATCTCGCGCGCGAGTCGCGTCGTGATCGCGATGCTCGCCTTCCCGGCTTGGGGGAGAGTATAGACGCCGTTCATCTCCGCATCTAGGAAACTAAGTCAGCTCAGACAGCCGCTTCCTGGGCGTGTCCCCCTGCCGTTGCCCATTCAAAATCCCTAACCCGGCACCACAGGTCAATTCGTGGCTGGCCTAGGACGGCCGACTACAGATCAAGCACCAGGCGCGGCGTGCGGGCCCGCCCGACACAGACGAACATGGCTGTTACGGCCGCCTTTTCGTCATCGGTGAGAATCGTGTCGCGATGATCGGGAACACCGTCGAGCACCCGTGTCTCGCAGCTGCCGCAATAGCCCTCCTGGCAGGAGAACGGCACCGGCACGCCCGCCTCTTCCAGAACACTGCCCAGTGTGCGATCGGCCGGAACCTGCAGCACCAGCCCGGACTGGCGCAGCTCGACCTCGAATGGAACGTCACCGGCCTCGGTGGACGGGGCCACAGCCTCTCCCGCAGCAGAAAAGCGCTCGATGTGGAGCCGCCACGTGCAGCCCTGCCGGTCCGCGGCCGCCTCGAGCGCCGCCAGCATGGGGCCGGGACCGCAACCATAGACGACCGTGTCGGGCCCCAGAGCAGCGATCAGGCCGCCAATATCCGGATGGCCGCTTTCGTCCTGGGCCACCACCTGCACCTCGCCGCCTTCACATGCCGCGACCTCGTCGAGGAATGCCATGGCCTCCCGCCGGCGCCCGCCATAGACGAGGCGCCAGGGGTGACCCGCCCGGCCGACATGCCGGATCATCGGCAGCAGGGGGGTGATCCCGATCCCACCCGCGAGGAAGAGAAAGTCCGGCGCCTCCACCAGCGGGAAATGGTTGCGCGGACCCAGCACGGGCAACATAAGGCCGGGAGCGGCCACCGCATGGATTTCCTCCGATCCGCCGCGACCGGCCGCCTCGCGCAACACCGCGACACGGTAGCGCCGACGGTTTTCCGGGTCACCGCAGAGCGAATACTGCCGGACCTTGCCGGAGGGCAGCTTGAGGTCGATATGCGCTCCGGGTTGCCAGGGCGGCAGATTGCCACCCGCCGCGTCCGCCAGTTCCAGAATCACGACCTCCGGCGCGGCGTGGATGACGCGCTCGACAATCAGCCTCTGCGTCGCGTCACCCGCGACTGGGGATCGCACCTCAGTCGAACCGGCCGAATTTGACATGTCGCGCGTCCTTTCAGCCGGCTGCGGCGACGGTCCACTCGGCCCGCAGATGGTTGATGGTCGTGACGGTCATGACCGGCAGGTATTCCACCGTCTGTCCCGGCGTCACGCGGATGTCGGGAATGCGCCGCAGCAGTTCCTCGAAGGCCACGCGCGCCTCAAGCCGCGCCAGCGGATTGCCGAGGCAGGCGTGGCGGCCATGGCCGAAGGCCAGATGCTTGTCGCGGTTGGGACGATGGATGTCCCATTTCTCGGAATCAGGGAAATGGCTCTCATCGACGCCGCCGCCGATGAACAGTAGCCACACCAGCGCTCCCTCGGGAATGTGGGCACCGCCCAGTTCGACCGCGCGGGTGGTGATGCGGAACAAGCCGGGTGAGGTGCCGCGCAACCTCAATGTCTCCTCCACGACATTCGACAGGAGCGCGGGGTCGGCGCTCACCTGCGCTCGCTCGGCCGCGTGGGCGGTCAGGTAGATGAGCATCAGGCCCATCAGATTGGCGGTGGTATCGTTGCCTGCCGCCACCAACTCGTGAATCTTGCGCACGATGCGCGGGATCGGCATCGCCTGCTCGCCCGTCGCCTTGTCCTTCACCTCAAGGATCTGGCTGGTCAGATCGCCCATCGGGCAGCGGGCGCGCTCGGCGACGAACTCCTCGAAGAAGGCCTGGCTGGCGGCGAGCCGCGTCCACCGCTCGCGCCGCTCCTCTTCGCTCATCGGCTTGGTGACGGCGTCCTTGGTCTTGGGCGTCAGCACCGAGAACAGGTCTTCCGTCCAGATGCGGTAGTCGTCGGCGCGTTCGGGCGGTACGCCCAGAAGATTGATGATGACGTTGAGCGAGAGAGGGTAGCAGAATTCCTGCATGAAATCGCAGGAACCCTTGGCGATGAAGCCGTCGATGAGACGATTGGCGATGGCCCGGATGACCGGCTCCTGCTTCTGAAGCTCGCGCGGCAGGAACTGCCGGGCCACCGCCGTGCGGTCGCTCGTGTGCTCGGGAGGGTCAAGCGAAATGAAGTGATCGGCGATGAAGTCCTCGGGAATATTGGCGCGCAGATCGTCTGGAGGAGGCACATAGGCCGTCGCCTTGGAGGAGAAGGTCTCGAAGTCGCGAGCGGCACGGCAGATGTCGTCATATTTGGTGACGACCCACATGCGCAGCGGCGGGTAGTAGAAGACCGGGCACTCCTGCTGCGCCCGCTTTATCGTGGGCACCGGGTTGCTCAGGAACTCCTGGCTGAAGGGGTCGAAATCTTCGAGCACCGGAAACGCAGTGGCATCAGTCGACATGGCGGTGTCCCGTTCTTGGCTTCCATGCGGCAGGGGCCGTGAGCCTCACGCCGGTTCGGTGTCAATTTCGGCGCCCGGGCCGGTCCGCTGCTAGGGGGCAGCGGCGGCCCGCGCGGCGCGGCGTCGCTCCACCTCCTCGATGGTGAGCGGCTGACCGCCGGTGGCCCAGAGACCACTCGCTATCTCGCTCACCGTCACCAGCACATTGGCGCGGATGCCCTCGCCGGCGACGCGCACAAAGGCCTCGGTGATGTCGCCGATGAGCGCGGTCTGTTGCTCGCGGGTGAAGGCCCCGGCGAGGTGCTGCACTTGGACGAGCGGCATGCGCGAACTCCCTTGACATTGGCAGCGGTCACGCGCCGCCGGCCGGCGCGCGCAAGAAGAGCGCAGCCGGCTATATCCCCGGCACGCGCATCTCCTCGGGAAGGATTTCCCCCTCCCGCAGGATCTGGCGGCCATCGAGGAACAGCGAACAGTTCTTCAGCGGGATATCGAGGTGGCACATCGTGTCATTGGTGCCGCCGAGTTCGGTGTTTGGACCGGTCGAGAACAGCACGTTGCCGTAGAAACAGCGCCCGTCCACGCCCAGGCTCTCGGAGGCGGCCGGATGGGTGGCGAGGAAGGTCCACTGGGCATTCGCATCCAGCCCCCAGCCGATATGCGAGACCGCATAGGCCTTGGGGTCGTTGAAGCCCTTCATGAAGTCGCGCATGAGCGCGCCTTCGGCGCCACCGCCGGCGATTTCGGTGATGTAGCCCTTGCGGATGGTGAGGACGATCGGCTCGGAGACGTAGCGCATGATCGGATCGAGCAGCAGATCGCCGGCATCGATCACCACCGTACCGTCCACGCCATCCTCGTCGCCCCCAGTCCACACAAAGGCGCCCGCCCAGGCATCCCATCGGCCGGGTTCGTCGGTGTAGCCATACTGGCTGACCGTCTTCAGCGTGCCGATCTTGTAGGTGACATCCGTCCCGCCCTGCGAGGTGACCCGCAATTCGCGGGCCTGCGAAATGAGTTCGTGCGCCGCAGTCACCCGCCGGCGTGAGTCCGGCGAGGCGAGCAGGCGGGACAGCACGGCCATCGGTTCGAGCACCAGAAGCATGCGCGGGCCGGCCTCGGTGATCTGGTCCTGCTCCTTCGACCACAGCAGTCCGACAAGGTCGATGACCATGTCCATGGTCTTCAGCGCGTCGATCGCCGCCTGCTGACCGCACAGCGAATTGCCCGGGCCGAAGAAGCTCCCCGGCCGCTTGCGGATATTCACATGCAGCGTGTCGGCACCGAGATCCTCGGCGGCGGCGGCGAAGGCGAGCGCGTAGTCGCGCCGGATGCAGTCTTCGGAGAGAATGCCGATCCGCTCGCCGGCCTTGACCTTGCACAGTTCCAGTTCCTTGCGGAACAGGTCAAACATATCTTTGTCGACCGACATGATGTCCCTTTTCCCTGGCGTCGCCCTCGGGGTCGTTTTGGCCTGCGCTTCCGTGCCGAGGCACCGGCGGCGGGGGGAGCGTTGGCTCGGACGCGCCCACCGCCGGTTCTCCGCAGCTGGCGCTCGGGAGAGACCGCCAGCCTGGCTCGGTCTATTCCGCCGCCTTGTCCCGGGCGAAAATGCGCGCTGCGTTGGGATCGCCTTGCGGGAGATTGAAAAGCCCGTCCGGAAGGGTGGCGATGTAGTCGATCACCTCGGGGCTGTAGACGACATCGGCGTATTTCGCGTTCATGTCGCACAGATTGATGGCGTGCGAGGCCTGCGAACGGTCGGCGCAGCCATCGGCAATCACCGAGACGCGGTAATTGTAGCTGAAGGCGTCCACCGCCGTCGCGCGCACGCAGCCCGATGTCGTCGTGCCCGTCACCAGCACGCTGTCGCAGCCCAGATGCACGAGATAGTCGAGCAGCGGCGTGCCGTGGAACGCGCTGGGTTTCTGCTTGCCGATGATCAGGTCCTGCGGTTCCGGCGCGATGTCCGGGACGATGATGTTGCTGCGAAGCGTCGCCGGGGACTTGCCGAGATAGTCCTTGTTCACCCGGCTGTTCTTGTACGCCCACGCACCTTGGTCCCAGGCGTCGCCCCGGCGGAGCCCTGAGGTGTAGATAACCGGAATGGCCTTGGCGCGCGCGGCCACCAGCAGCTTCTTGATGGCGGCGACAGCCTCCCAGCCATCCTCGCCACAGGAATTCATCCAACGCTTCACCGATTCCAGAATCGGCTCGGGCTTGTCGCCGACGAAGCCGTAATTGACATCGATGATCAGAAGTGCGGGCCGCTTGCCGAAGCCACCGCGCGCGCCATAGCCCGAGGCGGCGAAGACCTGCTTGTCCCGGGGCGTCAGAAAGGCGTCCCAGATCGGGGGCACGTCGGGCTTCTCGGACATCTGGTTTCTCTCTCGACTGATGGGGGACGAGGGCTTCGGCATCAGGCTGCGGCGCCGTCGGCACCGCGGGAACGCGCTGTGGTCGGGGCGATCGGCAGGGGCACAAACCGGCGAAAAAGAGTGCCTTTCCCTGTTGCCAACCCTCCGGCTATTACGTACATTATTTATATAAATTTACTCGTGTCAAGCGCGGATGAACGAGCGCGTGTCGACGGTGCGTCGAGGGGAATTCTCAACGCCTACCGGCCCTTTCGCGCGCGTTCGCACGCCAGAGAGAAAGCCGGTCATGAAGCTCTCGAACAAGGTCGCCCTCGTTACCGGCGCTGCCCGCGGCATCGGATTCGCCCTGGCCGCCCGCCTGTGCGCGGAAGGTGCGCAGGTCGCCCTCGCCGATCTCGACGCAGCGAGTGTCACGGACGCTGCGGAGGCGATCCGCCGCGATCAGCCGGACGCGCGCTGCCTGCCTGTCACCGTCGATGTCGCCGATCGCGCCTCAGTGGAAGCGATGGCCGCGCAGGTCGTGGCCTCGCTGGGACAGGTGGATGTGCTCGTCAGCAATGCCGGCATCTGGAAGCAGCTGGCCGCCGGCCCGTTCTGGCAAATACCGAACAGCGAGTGGCAGCGGGCCTTCAGCGTGAACACGGAAGGCGCCTTCAACTGCGCGGCGGCGATCGCTCCGCACATGATCGGCCGGAAGGGCGGACGGATCATCTTCGTCGGCTCCGCCGCCATCGGCGAAGCGCTGGCCCATGTCACCCATTACACCGCCTCGAAGGCGGCGCTCATTGGTCTGATGCGGTGCGCCGCCAAGCAGCTCGGCCCGGAGGGGATCACCGTCAACATGGTCAATCCCGGGCAGATCGACACCGGCGCCTTCTCCCGCGAACAGCTGGAGAGCAAGGCGCAGGTCAAGTTCATGCGCCGCGTCGGCGTTCCGCAGGACCTAGAGGGCATCGTCGCCTTCCTTGCCGGCGACGACAGCAGCTACATCACGGCGCAGCAGATTCATGTCGATGGCGGCGGGGTCATGAACTGATGAGGGCCGCGCACCTCGCTTCGGTTCCGCATTGCCGTGGCGCGCATTGCCTCGCCAATGGCATCCGCCTGCACTATCTCGACTTCAATCCGGACGCCGCCGGCGCGCCGATCCTGCTGCTGCCCGGCATCACCAGCCCAGCCGCAACCTGGGCCTTCGTCGCCCAACCTCTCGCCGCCACGCGGCGCGTGATCGTGCCCGACCTTCGTGGCCGCGGCCTCTCGGAAAGCCGGGCCGGGCTGGGCTATGCGCTGGAGGATTACGCCCAGGATGCGCTGGAGCTGGTCGACGGCCTCGGGCTTCGCCAGCCCGTCATTCTCGGCCATTCCATGGGCGCCCGGATTGCCATCCGGCTCGCGGCCCGATCGTCCGGCGTCGTCTCCAGGCTGGTCCTTGTCGACCCGCCGCTCTCGGGGCCCGGCAGGGCGCCTTACCCGACGCCGCTTTCCTCCTATCTCACCGCCCATGAGGCGGCCTCGCGCGGGGCGACGGTGGAGGCTTTTCGCCCGCTCACGCCCGGCTGGAGCGACCCGCAGATCGCCCTGCGCCTTCAGTGGCTGCCGACCTGCAGCGTCGAGGCAATCACACGCTCGCATGCCGGCTTCCATGAGGAAGACATCTTTCCCGACCTCCCCTTTCTGGACGTTCCCACCCTGCTGGTCTTCGCGCTGCGGGCGAAGGTCGTCTCGGCCGATGCCGCCAGCGAGATGGTCCGCCGGATGCCGAACGGGCGCGCCATCGGCATCGATGCCGGGCACATGATTCCCTGGGACAATCTGGACGACTTCCTGACCGCGATTGCCGCCTTCCTCGACCACGGATGATGCGGTGCGGCATCTTCTCCCCGTCGCTCGCTTGACAGATACAATTTTAACATAAAGACTGTAATTACAATTCGTCGATATCCATTCATCTCTCATCGGCCCCAGGTTGGCAGCCCCAGGCAGTGCCGCCGCATGGCATTTTTGGATCCCTCGACGGGCGACCCGTGAAGAACAGAGCCGGCTCACGCAAGTCGGCCCCTTTCTGAGACATGAAACAACAATCCAGGGGACCCAGAGATGAAGACTTCAGTGCGCCTGTCTCTCGTCGCGTCCGCCGCCTTGGCGCTCACTTTCGCCATGGCGGCCCCCCATGCCCGCGCCGACGACCCGGGCATTACCCCGACCTCGATCAAGATCGGCATGATCGGCTCCCTCACCGGCCCGGCAGCGGCGTGGGGATGGCCCACCATCAATGGCGCGCGTATGGTCTATGACGCGGTGAACGCGCAGGGCGGCATCAACGGACGCAAGATCGAGCTGGTGGTCGAGGATGAGCAATGCGCCCCGCCGATGGCGCTGGCGGCCGCCAAGAAGCTGATCCACCGCGACAAGGTCTTCATGCTGCATGGCGGCAGCTGCAGCGGGTCCATCCTCGCCACGCGCGACGAGGTGCTGGCCAATGAAGTGCCGATGATGATCCTCGTCGCGACCATGGACAAGATCGTCCAGGAAAAGCCGAACGATTACATCTACCGCGCCTTCCTGCCCGGCAGTTTCGACGGCAAGATCATCGCCGATTTCATCGCCACCATGCCGAACGTCAAGCGCGTCGTGGTCGTGGGCCATGCCGACGAACACGCCGGCGCGCGCTATGGCACGCTGACCGAAGGGCTGAAAAAGCACGGCGTCGAGCTGCTCGGCCTTGAGACCATCGAGACCGAGCTCACCGACGCGACCGCGCAGGTCCTGAAGATCAAGGACGCCAAGCCCGATGCCGTCGTGCTCGTCGGCCGGCCCGCCGCCTCGGCCGTCTTCCTGAAGGACGCCCACCGCCTGGGGCTGGATGTTCCCATGATCGGCGCCACCGTCGTCGATCTTCAGGATCTTGCCGACCGCATCGGCGGCACTGACGCGCTCAAGAACATGTATGTCGTCGCCGTCTATAAGGGCCCGCTCGGCAGCGAGGCCATGACGCCATGGCAGGAGATGCTGAAGAAGTACTATCCCTCCGACAAGGTGCAGGCCTCCTCCTTCCTCGGCACGTCCGGCGCCCTCGCAGTGGTCGAGGGGCTGAAGAAGGCCGGACCGGACCTCACTCGCGCGAAATTCGTCGAGGCGATGAACGGGATCCAGAATCTCGATGGCGGCCCGATGGCCTGCTCGCTCAGCTTCTCCGCCGCCGATCATGACGGCTGCCGGACGGGCGTGATGTGGGGCGTTCGCGACGGCAAGATCGTGGTGATCGGCGACCGCTGGAAGAACTGAACCGTCCTGTCCATCCGCCGCGAGCAGTCCCAACGGGCCGCTCCTGGCCGACATTCCCGCGTCCCGGCGGAGCCATTCCGCCGGGCCCTTCCTGCCGGACCGGATGGGGTTCAGATGGAAATCGCGACACTGCTCTCCGTGGGGCTCTCCAATGGCTGCCTCTACGGGCTCGTGGGCCTGGGCCTCGTTCTGGTCTACAGCTCCCAGGGCATTCCCAACTTCGCCCATGGCGAATTGTTCATGGCCGGGGCGTTTCTGGCCTACACCGCCATTGTCCTGCTGGGACTGCCTTATTTTCTGTCCTTCCTCATCGCCGTCGTCGGCATCGGCCTCATGGGCATGCTGCTGGAATGGCTGGCGATCCGTCCCATTTCCCTGCACCGCTCACTGGGTCGGGCCTCGAGCGAAGTCGCCATCGTGCTCGCGACCGTGGGGCTCGCCATCGTGCTGAAGGGCCTGGCCCGCATTCCCTGGGGCGATAGCGTGCGCAACCTGCCCACTGCCTTCACCACGCAGACGGTCACCATCGGCGGCGTCGCGATCGCCACCCAGCGCCTGCTGATCGTCGCGGTGACGCTCGTGCTCACCGTCGCTATTTCCGTCTTCTTTGCCCGCGCGCCGCTGGGCAAGAAAATGCGTGCCACCGCGCAGAACCCCACCGGGGCCAAGCTTATCGGCATCCACACCAGCAATATCTATTCGGCCACCTGGGCACTCGCGGCGGCCTGCGGCGCCATCGCCGGCGTGCTCGCGGCGCCGCTCATCTTCCTCCATCCCGACATGGGGACGCGGATGCTGCTGAAAGGCTTCGCCGCCGCCTGCCTCGGCGGCTTCGGCAGCGTGACGGGCGTGCTGCTCGGCGGTGTGCTGATGGGGGTCGTCGAGATCTTCGCCGGCCGCTACATCGCGACCTCGATGATGGATATCTTCGCGCCCATCATCATCATTCTCGTCCTGCTGTTCTGGCCACAGGGCCTGTTCGGCGCGCGCCGCGCCGCGAGGGTCTGAGCCATGCGCACCCTGCTGCAGAACAATCTCGTCTGGCTGTTCTTCGCCGGAACCGTCGCTCTCTCGTTCACGACCGACGCCTATTCCCAGTACCTCATGAATCTCGTGCTGGTCTATGTGGTCATCGGACAGGGGCTCAATCTCATCCTCGGCTTTGCCGGCATGTTCGCCTTCGCCCATGGGGCGTTCATGGGCATCGGCGCCTATGTCTCCGCCTTGCTCACCGCCAAGCTCGGCGTGTCGCTGCTTGTTGCGATGCCGGCGGCGGGCGTTGCCGCGGCCATCGTCGGCGCCCTCATCGGCTTTCCCGCGCTTCGGGTCAGCGGCCTCTATCTCGCCATGGTAACGCTCGGCTTTTCCGAGATCGTGCAATGGGGCATCAAGCACTGGAAGTCGGTCACCGGCGGCCCGGACGGCGTCAGCGTCCCCGCGCCCGTCCTGTTCGGCCACCGCTTCTACGGCGACTACCCGACCTTCTACATCGTCGTGGTCGTCGCCCTGGCCATGACCCTTCTCGCCCAGGCGATCATCCGCTCGAAGCTCGGCCGCGCCTTCGTCGCCATCCGCGACAGCGAGATCGCCGCCCAGTGCAGCGGCATCAAGGTGGCGCGGACCAAGGTCCTCGCTTTCGCCATCAGCGCCTTCTATGCCGGCATCGGCGGGTCGCTGTTCTCTCTCACCCAGAGCTACATCACGCCCGAGAATTTCGGCTTCTACCAGACGACGCTGCATTTCTGCATCGTCATCGTCGGCGGCGCCGCAAGTCTCGCCGGACCCATCATCGGCTCGATAATCCTGACCTGGCTGCCGGAAGTACTGCGCAACGCGCAGGCCCTGCAGGAAATCGGCTATGGCCTCATGCTCATTCTGTTCGTCATTTTCGCCCCGCGCGGCATTGCCGGCTTCCTGATCGACAAGGGCATCCTGCCCCGTGAGCGGTTCTCGCTCCGCCGGCCGTCCTTACCGGGCCGTTCCCGCCCGGCGCCGCAGGAGGGTTAGGCGGATGTCCTCCTTACTGACAGTGGAAAATGTGACGGTGCAGTTCGGCGGCCTCGTGGCGGTCGACAAGGTCAGCCTCACCATCGCCGAAGGCGAGATCCGAGGGCTCATCGGGCCGAACGGGGCGGGAAAGACCACCCTGTTCAACGCCATTTCCGGCCTCGCCCCCACAAGGAGCGGGCGAATGATCTTCGCCGGTGCGGATGTGACCGCACTGGGCGCGCCGGACAGGGCGGCACGGGGCATCCGCCGCACCTTCCAGACGGTGCAGCTCGTCCAGTCCATGACCGTGTTTGAAAACCTGCTGCTTGGCCTTCACAGCCGCGCCGACAACCCGCTCGCGGCCCTGTTCGTCGGCCACGCCGTCAATGCACGCGGTGCGACCGATCCAATGGCGACGATCACCCGGGTGCTGGACTATCTGGACCTCGCCCCGCGCGTCGACCATCTGGTGAGCACGTTGTCCATCGCCGAACAGCGCTATGTCGAGATCGGTCAGGCGCTGGTGGCCTCCCCGCGGCTGCTGATGCTGGACGAGCCGACGGCCGGCCTGTCCCCGGCACAAGTCGCGCGGCTGGACGACCTGATCGCAAGGCTGCCGGCAGATTGGAACGTGTCGATCGTTCTCGTCGAGCACGTCATCCCGCTGGTCGTGAAACTGTGCCACCGCATCACCGTCCTCGACCGTGGGCGGGTGATTGCGGAGGGAACAGGGGAGCAGATCGAGAACGATCCCGCCGTACAGGAAGCCTATCTCGGAGAGCGGCTCAATGCTTGACATCACAGGACTTCGCGCCGGCTACGGCGCCCATGAGGTGCTGAAGGGCCTGTCGATGCGCGTCGGGAAGGGGCAGGTCGTGGCGCTGCTCGGGGGCAATGGTGCGGGCAAGACCACCACACTGAGCGCGATCATGGGGCTGATCCCGTCGCAGGGCGGGGAGATCGCCTTCGAGAGCAACAGCATCCAGGGACAGCCGGCGCACCGCGTCTTCCGCCACGGCCTGTCGCTGGTGCCGCAATGGCGGGAATTGTTCACCGACATGTCGGTGCAGGAACATCTGGAACTCGGCGCCATCGCCTGCGCCTCACGCGGGGACCTTGACGCCCGCGTCGCGAGCGCTCTCGACTATTTCCCGGAACTCCGGGCGCATCTTGGCCGGCGTGCGGGCACCCTGTCCGGGGGACAGCAGCAGATGGTGGCCATCGCGCGCGCGCTCACCGCCCGACCCAAGCTGCTGATGCTGGACGAGCCGTCCATGGGGCTGGCGCCACTGGTGGTGCGCGAGCTTGGCCGCACCATCAAACGGCTCAATGAGGCCGGAACCTCGGTGCTGCTCGTCGAGCAGAACATGCATCTGGCGCTGGGCGTTGCGAGCTACGTCTACGTCATTCGCGCCGGCAAGATCATCACCCACGGGCCGACGGGCGACTTTCACGACGAGAAGGAACTGTTTCATTCCTATATCGGCTGAGGTCGCCCGCAGGGATGGCGCGCCCGCTCAAACGGTGGGCGTCGCCCGAAACGCCGCGCCGTGGCGGGAGAAGACGGCATAGTGCCCCTTGAACCAGGGTTCGGCGGCAAGCTTGGCCCGCCAGGGCGTCGCACGGGCCGCCTCGCGCGCCCGGCTCTGCAGCGCGGCGAGATCAGCGAGGTGATGCAGCGCCATATGGGTGAAAGCGGCGGGGTGCCCGTCGACGATGCGGTAGCGCCGGCAGCCAAGCCAGTGCTCGCAGCCCAGCAGCAGGGGAACATGGTCCTCGACATACCAGGCATTGAACGCTTCTTCATGCTCGGCCGGCACGCTGAAGAAGACGGCATAGAGATAGGCGGAATCGAGCACGCGATCATCCTCGACGTCGGGCCGCTGCTGCCAGCTGATCAGCTCGCCGGTGTAGCGGGTGAAATCCCCGACATTCGCCAGCATCCAGTTCGTCTGCTCGGACGGGTTCTGCTTGATCCGCAGATAGTCCGGCGTCTTCAGCGCCTCCGGCGTCTGCATGTCGTAGACGGCGAGATAGGCCGGTCCCTCGACATTGCGGTAGCGCTGCGCGCCGAGAAAGCCGGGGGCTGCCATGCGGATCGGAATGTGGTGGGTGTCGTACCAACGATTGAAGTCGTCTTCCCACTCCGGGGCAGGCGTCATTTCCGAAAACAGTACAGCTCCAGCGCGCAATTTGATCTCTCCTGCATTCCGCGACGTGAGGGTCAGTGGGACGCGCCGTCAAAGGTCTGGACGATGCGCGAGTGCGCCGTGCGGACATTGCGCATGCCGCGCGGCGTGTTCCGGCTGGCCCCGACGAAACGCGGGATGCCGGCCGTCACCACGGCCGCGACCGAAGGCACGTCACCGTTGCGCATCGCTGAGAGGGCATCGGGCTGCGAGCCGCCGGTCCCGGCGTCGAGCAGGATGACATCGGCGTCGCGGCCGGGAGCGATCACCCCGGCGTTCAGCCGGAAATGGCGCGCATTGTTGCCCGTGGCTGCGGCGATCGCGATTTCCGGCGCCATGCCACCAAGCGCGACGAGATGCGAGATCGTGTAGAGCATGCCCAGCGGCATGATGCCCGATCCCGTGGGCGTATCGGTCGCGATGAGCAGCCGGTCGAGGGTGCCGGTGGCGGTCATCTTCTGTGCGATCAACAGAGCGGTGCGAAGATTCCCGGCCGTGCACAATTGCATCGCCACCTTCGTCTCATGGATCAGCCGGTCGAACCCCGCTTCCGGAATGGCGATAGGCCCGCCATTCACATGAAAGGAGATGTCGGGCTGCATGGCCACCAGATGTTCGGCCCAGATGCCCGACGATCCGGGGATCGACGCGCCCCCGGTATGAACCATCGAAATCAGCCCATGCCGCCGCGCGCTCTCGATCAGCGGCACATAGTCATAGGGTGATGGGAAGGCGCCGAAGCCCGCCTTGACGAAACGCAGCCCGGCGTGGGCCACCTCGCGTAAATCCTCGTCCGTCAGCCCCGGTTCGAGAATGAGGGCGCCGGCATGGACCTTCATGCCGCCCGGACGATAGTCGGCAAAGCATTTCATCGCCGCCACGGCCAGCGCCTTCACGCCGACGGGGTCCTTCGGGCGGCCGGGCGTGTGCACCTCGGAAGCGGTGATCGACGAGGTCACACCGCCATGGACGTAGCTTTCGAGGAAGCCCACCGTCTTCTGGCGCGGCGTGTAGTCGCCGAAGGTGATGTGCACGTGCGAGTCGATCAGCCCGGGCGCGGCGAAGGTGCCGGCGGCGTCGATCACCACATCGGCCGCCTCGACCTCGGCGGGGCTGAGCGTGCCGACGGACTGGATCAGCCCATCGGCCATGAGAAGGGCGTCGCCGTCGCGAAAGGGCGCGTTGATGTCGCCGGAGAAAATGCCGCCAATATTGACGATGGCCGTCTTCATCCCTGCGCCGCCTTCGCCTTGCGCGCCAGCACCTCCTCATGCGTCATGCCGCCGACGCGCCAGTTCAGCCGCCGGCCGCTGGAGGCGCAGAAGATCACCGCCACTTCGTCCGCCTTCGGCCCGCCCGGCACCATCACGGTGATGCCGTCATAGTGCGAGCGGACATAGACCTCATCCTTGTGGTTCATCGGAATGTCGATCACGGTGCCGGGAGCGGCCACCTTCTGGAAGGACGATATCCAGGCCTCGCCGCCGCCAATCGCCTCGCGCACGGGATTGGCGAAAACCGTGGTGAGCAGGGCATTGGCGTGCTCCTGTTCACCCGCCAGCCCCACCAGCGCCCCCTTGCCGTATCCCTGAACCTCGAACCCCGCCATCACCTCGACCAGCTTCGCGCCGACTTTCCGTCCGAGATCGACGCTCGCCTCGATCAACGGAGAAAGATCCGCCCCCACCGTGCCGGCGAGGGGGTTTTCGACCACGAAGATGACCGCCGCCTTGCGCAGGGGCGTCTCCACGCGGACGGCCCCTTCCTCGAAGGTGTCCTCGTACTGGACTAAGACCCGCCGAATGTTCAGTTCCATCTGTCTGTTTCCCTGAGCCCGCCCTCAGCCGGAGGGCTCGGCGGGCGATCTTTGAATATCCGGTCGGCCAAACGGATGGGCGCGCGTGGCATGCGAGCGCCCCTCCGTCGCCTCCCGGGACGACGGTCCCGTCTTTCCGCTCTCCGGCGGCGTGCAGCACGCGCCGGCGCGGACGCTTCCTGCCGCACCCCACGACGCGAACGAATAACAAGTCAATAATTTAGATACATATTGTAGTCATAGGATCGTGGTGTCAACCTGACGGGCACCGCCGCGCGCGGCAGGCAGCGGGCCGGGCGGCGTCAGGATCCGGCCACGGCCTTCTCGAAGCTCTCGAAGAACTCCGCCGCCAGCTTCTTGGACACGGAATCGATCAGGCGCGAGCCCAGCTGCATCAGCTTTCCGCCCACATGGGCCTCGACCTCGTAGCGGAGCAGCGTGCCTTCCGCCGCCTCGGTGAGGATGACGATCGCCCCGCCCTTGGCGAACCCCGCGACGCCCCCTTCGCCTTCCCCGCGAATGCGGTAGCCATTCGGCGGATCGAGATCGAGCAGTTCCACCTTGCCCTTGAAGCTGGCCTTCACCGGGCCGAGCTTGACCTTGGCCACGGCGGAAAAGTGCGTCTCGTCATCCTGGCTTAGCGCCTCACAGCCGGGAATGCAGGCCTTTAGAACTTCGGGATCGTTGAGCTTGGCCCAGACGACATCCTTACTCGCCGGCAGTTGCACTTCTCCGGTCATCGTCATCGCCATGGTGGGCCTCCCTGATGCGCTGACACGGCGCGGAAGCGCCAGTTGTCGCGTGAAAACAAATCCGTGCCTGCGCGGGGCGAGGTCATGCCGCCCACGGCGCGCGCTCGACATGCGCGCGAGTCAGCGCCTCAATGCGGGTGACGCCGAGAAGCGCCATGTCGCGCTCGATCTCCGCCAAAAGGAGCCGGATCGCATGCCGGACCCCGTCTTGCCCGCGCGCCGCGGCGGCGAACAGGAAGGGGCGGCCGACGAAGACGAAATGCGCGCCCAACGCGAGCGCCTTCAGCACGTCCGAGCCGCGCCGAATGCCGCCATCGACCATGACCCGCATGGGCCCGGCGACCTCGGCGATGGCCGGCAACGCCGCCAGGGCCGGCCGTGCACCATCGAGCTGGCGTCCGCCATGATTGGAGACGATGACGCCATCGGCGCCGTGCTCGCGGGCCTGCACCGCGTCCTCGGCCGACAGCACACCTTTGAGGATCAGCCTGCCCGGCCAGCGCCGGCGGATGAGTTCAAGATGGCGCCAAGACAGCTGGTCGCGGGCCCCGATGGCGCGCACGACGTGGCGCGAAAGAATGGGCGGGCCCCGGAAGGCGTCCATGTTCTCGAAATGCGGCACGCCATGGCGCAGAAAGGTGGCAAGCCAGGTGGCGCCGAGCCAGTGCGGCCGCGAAAGCCCATCCCACAGAAGCCGCAGCGACGGCTGCAGGGGAATGCTGAAGCCGGTGCGGACATTGTTCTCGCGGTTGGCCGGAACCGGCACATCGGCCGTCAGCACGAAGGTATCGTAGCCGGCGGCCTCAACCCGGTCGACCATCGCCTCGATGCGCGCGTCCTCGCCGGGCAGATAAGCCTGAAACCAGCGTGCACCGCCCTGTGTCGCGACGCGCTCCAGCGGCATCAGCGACGTCGCGCTGACGATGGCGGGGATGCCGGCCTGCGTCGCGGCGCGCGCCAGCACCAGTTCGCCCTCGAAGGTCGCAAGGCCCGACAGGCCCATCGGCGCAATGCCGAACGGCGCGTCATAGGTGGTGCCGAACAGGGTGGTGCGGGCCGAGCGGGCCGAGACGTCCGCCAGCACGCGCGGCACGAGCTCATAGCTGCGGAAGGAGGCGGCGTTGGCCTGAAACGACTGGCAGGTCTCGGCCGCGCCCGCGTAATAGCCATAGATCTGGCGCGGCAGCCGCCGACGGGCGGCCGCCTCGAAATCGGCAAGGCACAGGAACGGGGCCAGATGCCGGGGCGTCGCGTCCTCGACCCGTGGCGCCGTGACAGCCGGCGCACGCTCCTGAACCGCAGCTTCGCGCAGATGTGCCATTTCAGTCCCGCCCGTGCCGTCGTGCGGGCAGCACGACATTCTGCGGGCTTCCCTGAAGCGCGGCCACCATGGTTTCGGCCGCCTTGACGCGAATGTCCCGATTGGCCGGCGCAGAGTAATAGGCCACATGCGGCGTCACGATGAGCCGGCCGGTCAACCAATCCTCGCGCTCGCGATAGGCGCGCAGCAGGCCCGGCAGGGGTTCGACGGGCGGCTCGACGGGAATGACGTCGAGGCCGGCCCCGGCAACATGGCCGGCCCGCATCGCCGCCTCCAACGCTTCGATGTCCATCACCACGCCGCGCGCCGTGTTGACGATGACGGCGCCGCGCGGCAGCTGGGCCAGTTCCGCCGCGCCGATCATCCCGCGCGTCTCGTGGGACAACAGGCA
This sequence comes from Ancylobacter vacuolatus, assembly GCF_030813595.1. Taxonomy (GTDB): domain Bacteria; phylum Pseudomonadota; class Alphaproteobacteria; order Rhizobiales; family Xanthobacteraceae; genus Ancylobacter; species Ancylobacter vacuolatus. Next base: position 382,309 of record NZ_JAUSUH010000002.1, read on the forward strand.
GTTCAGCGACAGCACATTGGCGACGCGCAGCAGATCGGGCAGCGCGCGGGCCCGCTCGATGCCAAGGGCGAGATCGACGCCGTTCGGCACATAGGGATCGTAGAAGACGACGCGAAGCCCGAACGCCTTGGCGCGCATGGCGAGGGCCGTGCCGATGCGCCCGAGACCGATGATGCCGAGGGTCTGCACATTGAGGCGGTCGATCAGCGGCGTCTCGACCAGAAGCCAAGGGGCGGGGGACGCGCCGCGCTGGAGATCATGATGCAACAGCAGCCCGCGCCGCAGCGCGAGGATCAGGCCCATGGCATGGTCGGCGATTTCGGTGGTGCCATAGTCCGGCACGTTGCACACGAGAATGCCCCGCTCGGCAGCGGTGGCCATGTCGATGCGGTCATAACCGACGCCGATCCGCACCAGAACCGACAGCTTCGGAAAACGGTCGAAGTCCGCCCGGGTCACATGATGCCGGAACACGAGGAGACCGTCGGCGTCGCGGCACAGTGCCGGGTCGAGATCGGCGATCAGCGGCACGTCGTTGAACGAGACCTGGGCGTGCGGGGTCAGTATGTCCGCTTCAAGGGCGGTGTCGGAGTCGAGAATCTCCGGGTAGACGACACGGGGCATCATGGCTTTTTCCGGAGAACCGGCCTTCTCATCACGTCAGACCGGAACGACGGCGGAGGCATCTGCACCCGCCGCCCGCCGTGCGTTGTCGATCACCTGCCACAGCTTGAAAGGGCTGGCGGGCATGTCGAGTTCCTCGATGCCGAGCGGCGCGAGCGCATCCATGAAGGCACTCATCACCGCCGGCAGGGCGCCAACCGTACCGGCCTCCCCGGCACCCTTGACGCCGAGCGGGTTGGTGGTGGTTGGCACGGGATGGCTCAGCACATGGATGGGGGGAAGATCCGTGGCGCGCGGCATGCCGTAGTCCATGAACGAGCCCGTCAGCACCTGCCCCTGCCCGTCATAGACGATCAGCTCGTCGAGGATCTGTCCGGCGCCCTGCGCCACGCCGCCATGAATCTGGCCCTTGAGCATCAGCGGATTGACCACCGTGCCCACATCGTCGACGACGTGATAGGCGACCAGGCCGCGCTCGCCGGTCTCCATGTCGATCTCGACCTCGCAGATGTGGCAGGCATTGGGAAATGTGGATTTCTCCAGCGCGACATTGGCCGCCGCCTGCAGGCCGATCTCCATGTCCGGCGGCATGAGGCGCGGCACGAAGGCGGCTTTGGCGACCTCGCGCAGCGACATGCCCCGGTTCGTCCCGCTCACGACGAAACTGCCGTCGATGAAGCCGATCGCCTCCTCCGGCGCGTCCATCAGATGCGCGGCGATGCGCCGTCCCTTGGCGATGATCTTCTCGCTGGCGCGCACGAAGGAGGTGCCGACCGCCATCATCGTGCGCGAGCCGAACGTGCCGCGCCCATGCGCGACCAGATCCGTATCGCCGAACACGACGGCCACCTCGTCGCCGGTCATCCCGAGAAGCTCCGCCGCCATCTGGTGATAGGCCGTGGCGTGGCCCTGTCCCTGCGAATGGCTGCCGGCGAGAATGGTCATCCCGCCCGAGGCATCGAAGCGGATTTCCGCATATTCCTCGAAAGGCCGGTCGGGCGGACCGCCGGCGATCTCGATGACCGTGGCGATGCCAATGCCCCGCAGCCTGTTGCGGGCGGCCGCGTCGCGGCGGCGCGCCTCGAAGCCGGCCCAGTCCGCGGCACTGAGGCACTTGTCCATGACGGCCTCGAACTCACCGCTGTCATAGGTGAACACCAGCGGCGTCGCATAGGGCATGGCCGACGGCGCGATCATGTTGCGCCGCCTCAGCTCCGCGCTGTCGAGGCCGAGCACCCGCGCCGCCTTGTTGACGATCATCTCGATGCAATAGGACGCTTCCGGACGACCGGCGCCGCGAAACGGGCAGGTCGGCACGGTGTTGGTGAACACCCCCCGCACGCGCACGTCGAAGGCCTCTGTCGTGTAGACCCCCGCAAGGCCGCCAATATTGTTGGTCGGCGCGTGCAGTCCGTTCGACGCAACGAAGGCGCCGAGATTGGCGATGGTGTCGACGCGCAGGGCCAAGAATCGCCCCTCCGCATCAAGGGCGAGCGCGACATCGGAGACGTTGTCGCGCGCCTGATGGTCGGAGAGAAACCCCTCGGAGCGATCCGCCGTGTGCCGCACCGCACGCCCGGTGAGCTTCGCCGCCCACAAGACGAGCACCAGTTCGGGATGAAGGCTTCCCTTCATGCCGAAGGCACCGCCGACATCGGGCGCGACCACCCGCAGCTGATGTACCGGAATGCCGAGGATCGTGGCGAGTTCCTGGCGGATCATGTGTGGCGACTGCAGGCCCGCATAGAGCGTGTAGCGGCCGGTGCGCGGATCATAGGAACCAAGCGCCGCGCGGGGCTCCAGCGAATTGGTGCCGACGCGCGAGATGACGAAGCGCTGCGTCACCACATGCGCCGCACAGGCGAAGAGCGCCTCCGCGTGGGTCCGGTCTCCGGCCCTCAGCTCGAAGCAGACATTGTCGGGATGGTGCTCCCAGACCCGGGGCGCCTCCGGTTCCACCGCCCCGGCCATGTCGACGATGGCGTCGGTCGCGTCATACTCGATCTGGACCAGTTCGGCGGCGTCGCGCGCCTGATTCATCGTCTCGGCGATCACCGCGACGACGGCCTCGCCGACATGGCGAACCGCCCCAAGGGCGAGCGGGTAATAATCGGTCGCGAGGTTCGGCGTGCCGTCGGCGCGCACCCGCTTCACCCTCGTCGGGAAAGGCTGGAACGCCTCCTGCCGCAGATCGTCCGGGGTGAGGATGGCGATGACGCCGTCGGCCTGGCGCGCCTCGGTCACGTCGATCGACACGATCCGCGCCGCCGCATGCGGCGAACGCACCACGCACAGATAGGCCGCGCCCTCCAGCGTCGCGATATCGTCGGTGTAGCGGCCATGACCGCGGATGAGGCGGAGATCCTCGACCCGGCGGACCGGCTGTCCCAATCCCGCAGCATTCATGTCCGCGCGCTCCCCTGCATGGATCCGTTGTTCCCGCACATCCACCGCGCCGGCGCCTTGGCGCCGTTCTGTGCCGGTGTTCCGAACATCGCTCCCACGCCGTTCAATCTCCCGCTGCCTCGAGATAGCGGAGCTTGTGGCTCTGGATCCGGCCGAAGATCGCGTTGATGACCGAGGCAAGCGCAAAGATGATGATGATCGTCGCGTACATGGCGCTGATCTGGAACTGATCGGAGAACTGCATGAGCCGGTAGCCGAGGCCGGCATCCGAATAGGCGACCTCGGCGGCGAGCACGCCGATGATCGCCATCGCCATGCCGAGCCGGCCGCCGACCAGCAGCGCCGGCAGCATCGCCGGCACGTAAATCATGCGCACCTTCTGCGGCACTGAGAGGTGGAAGCTCTCGCCCACCTTCAGCAGGATCAGCCGAATCTGCAGATAGCCGCTGATCGTGCCAAAGATCACCGGAAAGAACGCCGACATCGCCGACTTCACGATCTTCGATTCCACGCCCAGCCCGAACACGAGGAAGATGATCGGCAGGAAGATGATCTTCGGCGTGCCCGCGAGGGCGACGATGTAGGGCTCGAAGGCGCGCCGCATGAATTCGTTCGAGCCGAGCCACAGTCCCATGACAATCGCCAGCACCGAGCCGAGCACGAAGCCGCCGACGGAGGTGTAGACCGTCGTCCAGAGGTCCCGATACATGGAGAGATCGCCGAGCTGGCCGATGAGCGCCACGAAGACGCTGGCCGGCTGCGGCACGAGCCCGTCATAGAGAAGGCCCGAAACCGCGACGAGCTGCCAGACGCTCAGGAGAAGCACGACCGTCCCGACCCTGATCCAGAGGACGGGATCGCGCAGCGACAGCCGAAGGTGTGCGTGAGTGGCGGCGACCATGGGGCTACCTCAACATCTTTTCGATTCTGTCGATGATGGCGTTGCAGGTGATGCTGATCGCAGCGATGGCGATGATCGCCGTATAGGTGCCGGTGATGTCGAAGCGGAAATAGCTGTCCGACACCAGCCGCCCCAACCCGCCCGCATCGACGAGATATTCAATCGCGATGATGTTGATGAGGGCATAGATCAGCCCGAGCCGGATGCCGGTGAAGATCGTCTTCGCACCGCTCGGCACCATGATCTTCCAGAAGATCTGCGATTCCGTTAGATTGAAACTCTTGCCAACCTTGATCAGGGTTTTCGGCACCGAGAGAAAGGCCAGCCGGACATAGACGATCACGGGAATGACGCCGGCGGCCGAGCCCATGACGATCAGCGTGACGTTGTTGCGGCCAAGGATCACCATGAACAAGGGGTAGAGCAGGAAGATGGGCGCGGCGAAGAGCGACGCCAGCCAGCCCTCATAGGCCTTGCCGAAGTGCTTGTAGCGAAAGAGCGCGTAGCCGATGGGCACGGCGGCGATGATTTCGATCAGCACGGTGACGAAGACCATGCCGAAGGTCAGCTTGGTCGCGACCAGCAGCTGGAACGCCTTCTCCCCATGGAAGAGACCGCCAATGGCGGCGCTCGGCGGCGCAATGATGAGGCTCGAAATGACGCCCAGCCGGACCAGCGCCTCGACGATCACCAGGCCGATGATTACCGTTCCCGCGCCGAAGAGCACCGGCGGATCGATCCAGCTGGTGAAAGGCCGCGCCGAGGGGGGCCGAAGCCGCCCTCCGGTCCGGTCGATGGCCGGCTCCACCACGGGGCGGGCGGAAACTGCTTCGTTGGCCGGCACCGAGGTCATGTCGCGCGCATCCATGAGACCGCCATTCTCGCGTGAGCTCGAAGATCAATGGTGATTCAGCCAGTCCAGGCTGGATCCCCGCGTTGAATCGATACGGATGTCGAGCAGGTAGCTCTCGCCCGCTTCGACCGCACGCAAGCCGCGTTCCAACGCTGCGGCGATCTGGGCCGGATCGGTGATCTGCGGCTCGCTGGCGATGCCGAAATCGGCGGCCAGACCGGGAATGTCGATTGCCGGCTCGTCGATACGCTGGCCGATCCACTTATTCTCAGCCGGCCGGTCGCGATGATGCGCCACCGCCTCCTGCTGCACCTCGTCGGTGTAGTAGCTGCGGTTGTTGGCGATGACGAAGAGCACGGGAATCTTGTAATGGGCGGCGGACCAGAGTGCCGAGGGCGCGCCCAGAAACTCGCCGTCGCCCATGAGACCGATGGTCAGGCGGCCGCTGTTGCGCAGCGCAAGGGCGGCGCCGATGGTCATGCCGGGCCCGGAACCCACGCCGCCGCCGCCATCATAGCCGAGATAGTCAAGTGGGTCGCGAAAGGGATAGGCGCCTGCCGGCCAGTTCAGCGGCACGCGGGCCAGGCACAAAGCGCGCTTGCCCTTCACCTCGCACAGCGCCTCGCCGATATCGGCCAGCGTCGGCAGCCCCTCGGGCACGCGGGGCGGACGGGAGGCGGCAGCGAGCGCCGGGGTGGGCGCCGGGGTGGGCGCCACGAGAGCCCCCCCACGCGCCTCAAGGGCAGCGATGAGCGGCGCCAGAACCGCATCCGGTTCCACCGCGAGCTGGATGTCGGCACCGCTGAAGCGCTGGTGATCGCCGCTCCATCCATTATGCACATGGTGGTCGACCGACACATGGATAAGCGTGCGTGGCGCCGCCGCCTCGCCGGCCCCGGCGCGCATGACATCGGCGATGTCGGTCCAGTCGAGGCTGAGCACGACGTCGGCCTCCGCGAGAATCTTGCGGTTCGGCCCAGTCAGGAACAGGTCCGGCGGGGCGCCATGGAGGGGATGCTCGGTCGGGAAGGAGGCGCCGGTCCTCAGATCGGTGATGACGCGAGCGCCCAGCAGCTCCGCCAGGCGGACGCGCAGCGCCCAGTCGGCGGAACTGCGGGAGACGCGGCCAATGAGGATCACCGGCCGCTGCGCTTTGGCGAGCCGTTCGGCCGCCGGCGCGACGGTTTCGGCCGCCGGAACGAGGCGCGGGGCCGGGACGAAGCGCGCGGCGGGCGGCAGCGTCAGCGGCGCCGGCAGGGCGTCTTCCTGCAGACGCCGGTCGAGGATGACATAGGAGGGGCCACAGGGGGCGGTGCAGGCCCTGTTATAGGCTCGCCCCATCGCCTCGATCGTCGCCTCGGGCGAATGGGGCTGGTCGTCCCATTTGACGAAATGCCGGACCATGGCGCCCTGGTCGCGCGCCGTGTGCATCCAGTCGATCCAGTTGCGCCGCACCGCCGTGTCGACGGCGCCCGTCGCGCCCAGCATCAGGATCGGCACCCGGTCGCACCAGGCGTTGAATACGGCCATCATGCCATGCATCAGCCCGACATTGCTGTGCAGCACCACGGCCATGGGCTTGCCCGAGGCCTTGGCATAGCCATGGGCGATGGCGACCACGCTTTCCTCATGCAGCGCCAGCAGCATGTGCGGGCGCTCATTGCCGAGATAGTTCACCAGGCTGTCGTGCAGGCCGCGAAAACTCGATCCCGGATTGACGCACACATAATCGATGCCGAGATGGCGCAGCATTTCGGCGGCAGCGTCGCTGCCCCACGCCATGCTTGTATTCTGGCTCTTGGCAGGCACATCGGGCTTCATAGCAGGTCCTGACCACGCGTTCAGTTGAACGTCTCGGTGACGGTCTTCACATGGGTGTATTCGAGCAGCCCCTCGCTGCCGGACTCGCGCCCGACGCCGCTGTCGCCGACACCGCCAAATGGCGCCTCGGGCGCCGTGACGGTGACGCCGTTAATGGCGACGACGCCGGCACGCAGGCCTGAGGACAGCCGCTCGGCCGTCCGGTGCGAGCGCGTGAACCCATAGGCGGCAAGGCCGAAGGGCAGGCTGTTGGCGGATGCGATCACCTCGTCCAGCGTGTCGAAGCTGCGGATCGGCGCCATCGGCCCGAAGGGCTCCTGCGTCATCACCTCGGCATCGGCGGGAATGTCGGTGAACACGGTGGGGGCGAAGAAATAGCCGCGATTGCCGATCCGCTGGCCGCCGGCGACGAGCCGCGCCCCGCGCGCCTCGGCATCGGCGACGAAACGATCCATCGCGTCGAGCCGGCGCTGGTTCGACAGCGGGCCCATCTGCACGCCGGGCGCCGTGCCGTCGCCTACCTTGATCGCCGCGACATGCTGGACGAACTGCCGGGTAAAGCTCTCGGCCACGCTGGCATGGACGTAGAACCGCGTCGCCGCCGTGCAGACCTGACCCGCATTGCGGAACCGCGACTGCACGCACATCTGCGCCGCCGCGGCAATGTCGGCATCCTCGCAGATGACGGCCGGCGAATGGCCGCCCAGTTCGAGCGTGACCTTCTTCAGCTCGCGCGCCGCCAGCATGGCGATGTGCTTGCCGACGCCGACCGAGCCGGTCAGCGAGATCTTCTGAATGATGGGGCTGGCGATCAGGTGCTCGGAAACCTGCGCCGGCGCGCCGAACACGATGTTCACCACCCCCGGCGGCACCCCGGCCTTGAGGCAGAGATGGCCGAGAATGATCGCCGCGCCGGGGGTTTCCTCGGCCGGCTTGATGACGATGGAGCAGCCCGCTGCGAGAGCATGGGCGATCTTGCGCGCCACCATGCTGCAGGGAAAGTTCCAGGGCGAGAACGCCGCCACCGGGCCGACGGGCTCATGCTCCACCCGGATCCGGCTGTTCGGAAAGCGGGACGGCACGATCCGGCCGTAGATCCGTCGCCCTTCCTCGGCGAGCCATTCGGCGAGCTCGGCCGCCCCCTGCACTTCCCCCCTCGCCTCGGCAAGGGTCTTGCCCTGTTCGGCGGTGATCGCCGCCGCCAGCAGGTCCACATGCTCGCGCATCAGGTCGGCGAAACGGCGCACCACCTTGGCGCGCTCCTGCGGCAGCACCTGGCGCCAGAGCTTGAAGCCGGCCGCCGCCGCCTCCAGGGCGCGGTCAAGATCGTCCACGCCGGCATGGGGAAGGCGGCCGATCTCGGCCTCCGTGGCCGGATTGATCACCGGCGAGCTTCGCCCCGACGACGGGACGATCCAGCTGCCATTGATGAGAAGCGCGAGGTCGTGCTGCATGCGACGCGCCTTCAGACCGGACGGCTTTTGAGATGGTAGAAGGTGCTGAACTCGTGCGTCGGGCCGATCACTTCCGCCTTGCGGACATAGTTCGGGCCGAGTTCGGCGAAGGAGGTGAGGCCCAGAAGGCCGAGCGCGTTGATGATCTCGCGCTCCAGAAGTTCGAGCAACCGCACGAGCGCCGCCTCGCCGCCCGCCGCCAGCGCCCATCCCTGCAGACGGCCGATGCCGACGCTGGAGGCGCCGAGTGCGATCGCCTTGATCACGTCCGTGCCGCGCAGGAAGCCGCCATCGACGATCAGCTCGACCTTCTTGCCGACCTCCGCCGCGATCTCCGCCAGCGTGTCGAGCGCGCCGGCGCAATGGTCCAGCTGACGGCCGCCATGGTTGGAGATGTAGACGGCATCCACGCCGCGCGCGACCGCCATGGCGGCATCCTCGACATGGGCGATTCCCTTGAGGATGAACGCCCCGCCCCACTCGTCGCGGATGCGGCTGGCAAGGTCCCAGGTGATGGCGGCCTGCAGGTGACGGTCCTTCTGCGCCTTCACGCTCGGCGGCAAATAGCCGTTCATCAGCTGACGCTCGCGAATGCCGTAATGCGAGGAATCGACCGTGACGGCGAGGGCATCGTAGCCGGCCGCCTTCACCCGGCCGAGAATGCTCCGGATCCAATCGAAATCGCCGCGCACATATAGCTGGAACATCTTCGGGCCGGTGGTGGCGGCCGCGCATTCCTCCAGCGAGGGCTCCGTGATGGAGCTGATCATCGGAATGGTGCCGAAGGTCGAGGCCGCACGGCACGAACTGGCGCCGCCGCCCTTCTCGATCGCCTGAAGCGAGCCGATGGGAGCGAGAAACACTGGAATGCGAACCTTATGGCCCAACATGGCGCCGGACGGGTCGACGTGCGAGACATCGCGCAGCACGCGCGGCAGGAAGACATAGCTGTCGAGCGCGTGGCGGTTACGGCGCATCGTCATTTCCGACTCCGCCCCGCCGGTCAGGTAGTCCCAGACCTCCTGATTCAGCGCCCGGCGCGCCTGCGTGACAATCTCCTGGCTACACGTGAACTGGGTCATCAATGCCTCGTGGAATAAACGTCCGGGTCGTCGGTTGGCTCTTGGGCGGCGGGTCAGGCGGGGATCTGCGCGTGTTCGACCTCCGACACCGCCTGCGCGAAGCGCCGCAGGCCCTCGCGGAAATGCGCCTTGGTGATGGTCAGCGGCGGCATGATGCGGATGGTCGAGCCGTAGCGCCCGCAGGCCATGATGCGGACGCCGAGCTGCTCGCACCGCTGCAGAATGGCGCCGACGCGCTTCGGCTCCAGCGGCTTGCGCGTGGCCTTGTCGGCGACCAGTTCGACGCCGATGAAGAAGCCGCGCCCCCGCACATCGTCGAGAATGGCGCTGTCCGCCGCGATTGCCGCGAGTTCCGCCTTAATCTCCGCGCCAAACAGAGCGGCACGCTCGATCAGGTTGTCCTGCGGGTCGAGAAGTATGTCGAGATTGGCGAGGGCGACCACATTGGCCAGTGCGTTCTCCGCGCCGGTGATCACCTGCGAGGCGAGCGGCAGCTTGTCCTGGTAGCGCTTGTGGACGGTGACGCCGGAAAGGGGAAGGTCGCCGCCAATGCCCTTCGCCCAGGTCATCATGTCCGGCACGACGCCGAAATGCTCGCTGGCCCACATCTTGCCGGTACGTCCGGCACCGGCCTGCACCTCGTCAATGATGAGTAGGATGCCGCGGCGGGTGCAGATTTCGCGCAGCATCTGCAGAAACTCGACCGGCGGGTCGATGTAACCGCCATCGGCCTGCATGGATTCGACGATGACGGCCGCGACATCGTCGGCCCCTGTGTTCGGCGTCGACAGCTTGTAGTCGAGATATTTGGCGCAGCTGACGCCGCAATCGGGATATTTCAGATCCACGAAGCAGCGGTAGCAATAGGCGTAGGGCATGTGCAGCGCGCCAGGCATCAGGGGGCCGAACTTCTCGCGGAAATTCTCACGCGTGGTCAGCGCCAGCGAGCCGTGGAACACGCCGTGATAGGCGCCCTCAAAGGCGATGATCTGCGAGCGGCCGGTAATGGCCTTGGCGAATTTGATCGCGGTCTCGGTCGCCGCCGAGCCGCTCATGCCGAACCAGGTGAAGCACTCGCCGCGCAGGCCCTCGGGCATGCAGGCCGAGAGCCGCTCCGCCAGCGCCACCGTCGTTTCGTTGACGAGGCCGGCGGAGTGCATCAGCCGTTCCGCCTGGTCGCGGATCGCCGCCACCACGCGCGGATGGTTGCGCCCGACATTCGACACCGCGACACCGGCGGAGAGGTCGATCAGGATGTTGCCGTCGGGATCCTGGATGCCGGCGCCATATCCGCTCTCCACCACGATACGCCCCTTCACCGAGGGCCGGGTGGGAGATTGGAACTGAAGTGCTCGCTGAATGACTTCCTGCGCCCGTCGCCCCGGAAACTCGTTCGACACCATCTGCGGCATGACGGGGTAGGAAAGCGAGGCGAGTTTCTCTTCTGCAATCATGGCACGGCCCTTCGGAAGGAAACGCGGAGATGGAGCGAGGGCACCACGCCCTCGCCCGGGCCGGGCATCACTGCCAGACGACAACCTGCGGAGGGTTGATCACGCCGTAGACGGATTTGTTCGCGAGCATCTCGAACGCCTTCGGCACCTGGTCGAGACCGTGCAGCGTATGCTTGATCGTCGGCTCGATCTGGACGCGCTTGGAAGCCACGAGATCGATGGCGTAGCGGATCATCTTTGGTGTGGGAGGGCGGCGGCCGATAATGCGCAGGCCCTTCTTCTCGATCGGCGCAAAAGTGACCTGTGTGCCACCCGGGAAGTGGCCGATCTCGATAATGCGCCCTTCCGGCCGCAGCATCTGCAGGCCCTGATGGAAAGCGTCGGTGCCGGCATGCCCCTGCCCGGTGGCGCCGCCGGCGCAGTCGAACACCACGTCGCAGCCAAGTCCGCCGGTGGCTTCCATGACAGCTTCCACCGGGTCCTGCTCGGTGATGTTGACGAGAACGTCAGCGCCCAGAGACTTCGCGAGTTGCAGAACCGGGTCGCGGCGGGCGATGGCGATGACGCGCCCGGCGCCGGCGCAGCGCGCCACTTGCAAGGAGTCGAGCCCCATCGGCCCCAGTCCGATGACCGCCACCGTGTCGCCCATCTCGATGCCGACGCCGTTGACGGCGCCGACGATGGACACCAGCGGCTGAAGCGCCGCCGCCTCGAAATCGCTGACCTCCTTCGGCACAGCCGCGATCATGCGGGCCGGCACCGGGAAATACTCGGCGAGACAGCCGGGTGTGTCCTCGCCCACATTCAGCACCGAACGGCAATATTGCTGCATGCCGGCCTGGCAATATTTGCAGGACCCGCAGGGCACACCGCGATGATAGAAGACGCGGTCGCCGAGCTTCACATTGGTGACGCCGGCCCCGACCTCGACCACCTCGGCGCAGAACTCGTGCCCGAAGAGCGGCAGCGGCTTCTTCTGGGCAAACATCGCCTTCAGCGCTTCATGGCTGGAGATCGGGACGCCCTGAAACTCCGCCACTTCCGTCACCGACAATTCGAGCACGCGCGTGCGGCACACCACCCAGCCCGGCTCCGCCTTGGGCTCCGGAATGTCCTCGAGACGCATGTCGTTAAAATCGTAGGACATCCATGCCTTCACGTTCGATCTCCGGTCTCGTTCTGTGAGCGTCAGTGAGCTTATCCCACCCGAAATTTATATCAATAACAAAGCTAAAAAAATATGCTTATGACTCCGACTTTATCCGCCGCCGCATACCCTTGGGGGAATGCCGCATGGAGCACTCAGCATCGAATTTTAGCTACATAAAAAAGGTAACTTGACAAGCTTCCTGGCCGGTTGAAGCATGATCGCGCCAAAGCCGGGCGGCGCGACGCCCGGCCTCTGTTCAGGCGCGCTCCCGGCCGGTGGCGCAAGCCCCCTTTCGCGGAAAGCTGCATGCCATGACCGAAGGTTCCTCGATGCATCTCGGCGTCTTCTGCATGGCGACCGGCAATCATGTGGCCGGCTGGCGGCTGCCCGGCTCGTTCACGAGCAATGAGGACATTGCCGCCCTCACCCACATCGCCAGGGTCGCGGAGGCCGGCAAGTTCGACTTCATCTTCGTCGCCGACGGACTTTCCGCCAGTGTCGGCGACCATCCTGGCACGATCGCGCGGCTCGAACCCTTCACGCTGATGTCGGCGCTCAGTATGCGCACGCACCGGATAGGGCTCATTGGCACGGCCTCCTCGACCTATACCGAGCCCTATAATCTGGCACGGCTGGTGTCCTCGCTCGATCATCTGAGCAGCGGGCGCGCTGGCTGGAACGTGGTCACCACCTCCACCGTGCAGGCAGCGGGAAATTTCGGCGCGGAAGCGCCGCCCGAGCATGACCTGCGTTATGAGATGGCGGCCGAGTTCGTCGAAGTCGTGCAGGGTCTTTGGGACAGCTGGGAAGACGGCGCCCGCCTCGCCGACCGCGAGAGCGGCCGCTATGTCGACCCCGCCAAGATCCACGCACTCGACCACAAGGGCCGCTTCTTCGTGGTGAAAGGCCCGCTGAACAGCTCGCGCAGCTGCCAAGGGCGCCCGGTGATCGTGCAGGCCGGCGCCTCCGCAGCCGGACGCGCCTTCGCCAGCCGCTATGCGGAGGCGATCTTCACCGTGCAGCAGGACATTGAGGAGGCGAAGGCCTTCTACCGCCGAACCAAGCAGGACGTCGCCGCCCAGGGCCGCGCCCCCGACCAGTGCAAGATCCTGCCCGGCCTTTTCCCCGTGATCGGCCGCACCGACGAGGAAGCCCGCGCCACGCTCGCCAGCTTCGTCGACATGGTCGACGAGCGCAGCGCGCTCAATACGTTGTCCGAGCGGCTCGGCCACGACATGTCCGGCTACGACCTTGATGCGCCGATGCCCGAACTGCCGCCCTCGGCGCATATTCACAGCTATGCCGCCGTGGTGCGTACGCTCGCCCAGCGGCCGGGATGCACGCTGCGCGACATCTACAACATCTTCGCGGTGTCCCGCGCCTATCTCGTCGCCTGCGGCTCGCCGGCCACCATTGCCGATCTGATGGAGGAATGGTTCACCTCCGGCGCTTGCGACGGCTTCATGGTGGTGCCGGCGACCTTTCCCGGCACCTTCGACCGGTTCGTCGAAGGAGTCGTTCCGGAACTGCAGCGGCGCCGGCTGTTCCGCTCCGCCTATGTCGGCCGCACCCTGCGCGACCATCTGGGCCTCAAGATGCCTGCCAACCGGTTCGCACCCCCGGCGGCCGGCGCCTCCCGAGACCGGAGCGCCTGACGGTGGGGATGCGGGGCGGTTCATGCAGATGACCCCGGACATCTCGCGGCGGCGACGTGCGCCGCGCCGGCGAGGCGGGGAGCCAGTTCCTGCCGCCGCGCGGTGGGGAGGCCGGCAAGGCGCAGCACGAGGTCGAGATTCGCCGTAACGGCCCGCTCCGGCGTGGCGCGACGGGCTGCGTCGTGTCCGCGTTCCGAGAGGCGGAACAGATAGGCGCAGGCAATCTGCTCGGCGAAAAGCTCGCTCCGCTTGAGCGCCTCCCGCCCCGCCTGCACGGCGGGCGAGCGACCGCCCAAGAACTTCCAGTTCCGGCGCGCCTGCCGCAGCGGCTGCACCACCCCACCGGTCCAGGGCGCGAGGGAGTCGAGGAGCGTGCGATAACCGGCCTCGCCTGGGCTGTGTCCCCGTGTGCCGAGCCACAGCATGAACAACAGGGCGTTCACCTGGACGCCGAAATTGTCCTGCAGTTCGAGGCAGGCGGGCGCCACGGCGTCCTGCGCATAGATCAGACAGGCGAAGGACCAGAACGGGTTGTCGAGGGTGAGGTCCGCGCCGGCGTCGAGGCAGTCGGTGAGGACGAGAGGCCGCGCGTCGGACATTACGCGTCCCCCCTGCCCGGCTCGCCCCAGCGCACGAGGTCGCCCGTGTCGAGGCCGAACAAATCGAGCGCCCGCCCCACGGAATGGTTGACGATGTCGTCCACCGTCGCGGGCTTGGTATAGTGGGCAGGCACCGGCGGCATGATGATGGCGCCGGCCTCCGTCGCCTGTACCATGCTGCGCAGATGGCCGAGATGCAGCGGCGTCTCCCTCACCATCAGCACCAGCCGGCGCCGCTCCTTCAGCACCACATCGGCAGAGCGCGTCAGCAGGTTGGAGGTGGCGCCATATGCGATTTCGGACAGGCTGCGGATTGAGCACGGTGCCACCACCATGCCACGTGTCCGGAAAGAGCCGCTGGAAATGCACGCGCCGATATTGTCGATCGCGTGCACGACATCGGCGAGTGCCTCGACATCGCGCACTTTCAGCGTCGTTTCATGGGCGAGCGTCACCTTGGCCGAGCGCGTCATCACCAGATGGGTCTCCAGACCCAGCCGCCGTGCCGCCTCCAGCATCCGCACGCCGTAAATGGCGCCCGAGGCGCCGGAGATCCCGATGATGAAGCGCTCGCGTGCCACGGGCGGACCTAGGCGAGAATATCGGGCCAGCGCCGGCGCACGGCCTGCGCTTCCTCCACCGACAGGGCGGAAGTGGGCGGATAGCTGCCGAGCAGCTCGAACGGAATGCAGGCGTCGATGATCATCTTGGAATTCGAGGTGCGGCCCGCATTGCGGTCCTCCATCGACAGCCGCGGATCGAGCGACGAACTCCAGGCATTGCGGACGATGTCGACATCCTCCGACGGCTCAGCGCGGGTGGTCACCGCCCACATCACATCGGCGAGGTTGGACGGATCGACATCCTCGTCCACGACGACCACGATCCGGCCCATATAGCTGTTGGCCGCGGCGATCAGCCCCGCGCGCTTGGCGTGGCCCGCATAGCGCTGCTTGATGGCGATGACCGTCATCAGCTGCGAGACATGCTGCCAAGCACCGACCACATCCGCGACGCCGCAGGCTTCGAGATTGGCCCAGATGCTGGCGGCGCGGAAGGGTATGCCGAAATGGAAGCGCGGCGGCTTGAGCGGGGGTGAGCCGAGCAGGATAGGGTTCGAGCGATAATGCACGGCCTGCACGTCCATCACCGGCGCCGGACGCCGGTCGGCGGCGTAATAGCCGGTGAATTCCCCAAACGGGCCTTCGGGCAGATTGTCCTGATCGAAGGGAAGCAGCATCCCTTCAAGGATGATTTCCGCACGAGCCGGCACCGGCAGCCCCGTGACCGGCAGCGCGAAGGTTTCGATGGGCGCCTGCTTGATCGCTCCGGCGAAGGCATATTCGGACTGGCGTTCGGGGAGATATTCAAAGCCGGCTATAAAAAGCGCGGGATCCTGGCCGTTGACGATCGCGACCGGACAGGGCTGCCCCCGGTCCCAGTACTTGCGCGAGATCATCGCACCGTGGCGGCCCTTGTGGTCGAACTGGATGGTCACCCGGTTCGGCCCGTGCACCTGCACGCGGTAAATGGCGGCATTCACCCAGCCCTCGTCGGGGTCCTTGGTGATCACCAGGCTGCCGGAGCCGATATACGGCCCGCCGTCGCGTTTGTGCCAGATGGGACAGGGAAACACACTAAGGTCCACCTGATCCCCGAACTGCGAATTCTCGAGGAAGGCGGCATCCTTCACCGAAACCGGATCGAGCGGCTTCAGCTCGACCCTGCGGCTCTTCCAGGCCTTCAGCACCTCCAGCGGCGGCAGAGTCGGATCGATGCCCAGCGCCAGCGCGGCCCGGCGGGTGCTGACGGTCGCGTTGGTGAAGACGCGATGGCCCGGGCGAAGGCCGGGAATCTGGTCGAACAGCAGCGCCGGGCAGGCCGGCAGGCCCGCCGCCACTTCCGTGATGGCGCCCAGCTCGAAATCGGCCGAGGCCCCGTCCACACGCTTCAGGTCGCCCATGCTCTCAACCAGGCCGATGAAGTCGCGAAGGTCGTTGTAATCCACCGCTGTCACGCTGATCTCCCCGCCAGGGCAACCGAGCCGAACTGTCTGAAATCACAAGCGTTTCCTGGCCTCTGCAGACTCACGGAAACCCTTTGCATGCAGGTCGGGCTGCCCATCGTTACCGATATTTATAAGACGGCATATGATAAGGCGCAATGCTATTTTGGCGTGCTGATTTAGCCCGGCACACGGGGATTCGGCGCCCCATCCTTCGACTTGACACCCACGAAATGAAGATACATAAAGAAGCTACAAACCGTAGTTAATTTGTCCTGGCTAAGGCTCGGGCGAGTGCGGAGGAGACCTCGGATGTCGGCCAGCATTGAAGCCTACGCGACCCCACTTCTGAGCCCCCGGCCCACCGCGCCGAAAGCGCTGCGGACGGGTGCGGACTATCTGCGTTCCCTCGACGATGGGCGGGCAGTGTTCATCGACGGTGAGCAGGTGAAGAACGTCACCACCCACCCGGCGCTGCGCGAAGCCGCGCGCTCGGCTGCCCGCCTGTTCGACATCGCCAGCGACCCGGCGATGGAAGAGCGGATGACCTTCGTCTCGCCTACCACCGGCAATCGCGTGCTGCGCGCCTATCAGATCCCCCGCACCCATGCGGATCTGAAGGCCAAGCGCCTCGCCTCCGAGACCTGGTCGGAATCAACCTTCGGCATGATGGGCCGGACGCCCGATCACGTGGCCGGCTTCTTCTGCGGGTACGCGGCGGTGCCCGAAGTCTTCGCCGCCGGCGGCGCGCCTTTCGCCGACAATGTCGTCTCCTATTACGAGCATCTGCGGGAAAACCATCTCTGGGCGACCTATGCCATCGTGCCCCCGCAGGTCGACCGGTCGAAGCCCGCCCATAAGCAGAGCGATCCCACGCTCTATGCCGGCGTCGTCAAGGAAACCGATGGCGGCATCGTCATCGCCGGCGCGCAGCAGCTGGCCACCGCCGGGCTTTACTCCGACGTGCTCTACCTCTCTTGCATCCATCCGCTGCAGCCGGGCGACGAGAACTATGCCATCGGCGTCGCCATCCCGATGAATGCGCCCGGCCTGCGGCTCTACCCGCGGCGCCCCTTCGCGGTGCAGGCGGAGAACGGATTCGACCATCCGCTGACCAGCCGGTTCGACGAATCCGACTGCTTCGTCGTTCTGAAGGACGTGTTCGTCCCCTGGGAACACGTGTTCATCTATCGCAACCTGGAAGTCTGCCGGGACCAGTGGTGGAAGACGCCGTCCCATTCCTACGGCAATCTCCAGGCCCAGGCGCGCTACGCCGCCAAGCTGCGCTTCATGCTCGGTCTCGCCATGCGCATGAACGAGGCAACCGGCAATGCGGCGGTGCCGCCCGTCATGGTGCAGATGGGCGAGCTGGCCGCCCTCGCCTCCATCGTCGAGACCATGCTGGAAGCGCAGGAGCTCAAGGCGACGATCGACGAGAAAGGTGTGGTCTGGCCCTCCAAGACCGCTCTCTACGCGGTCATGGCGCTGCAGTCGGAGATCAATCCGAAGATGGTCGACATGGTCCGCGAAATGACCGGCGCGGCCATGATCACCATGCCCTCTTCGCTCAAGGATCTGGACAGCGCCGTCACCGGCCCGGACATCGAGCGTTACATGGCGTCCGGCATCAGCAGCGCCCGCGATCGCATCGCGCTCATGCGCCTGGCCTGGGACTTCTTCGGTTCCGAATTTGGCAACCGGCACCAGCAATATGAGAAGTTCTACGGCGGCGCGTCCTTCCTGGTGAAGCAGAACATGTACCGGAACTATGATTTCGCCCGGGCCTGCAAGCTGGTGGATTCCGCCCTGGCGCTGAGCGCCACGCCACTGGCCAATAGCTGACGAGCGGCGGGTGGCGCGGGAAAAGGGGCGCAGCCGCGCCCGAGGGAGGTCGTATGGAAACCCTGGCCGACACCGAGACCCGCGCCTTTTCCCCCAGGGATCTTCGCGCGACGTTCGGCCTGTTCCCCACCGGGGTGACCATCATCACCGCCGTCGTCGGCGGGGAGCGGATCGCGGCGACCGTCAGTTCCTTTGGGTCGCTGTCACTGGACCCGCCGCTGCTCTTGTTCAGCATTGGGCGACATTCCAAGGTCTTCGCCGCCTGGAACAGCGTCACCCATTTCGCCGTCAACGTCCTCGACCAGTCGCAGAAGGAGCTGTCCGCCCGATTCGGTCGGGCGCAGCTCGATAAATGGGAAGGGGTGCGGACCCTTCGCGGCGACGCCACCGGCGCGAGCCTGTTCCCCGACGCGCTGGCCTGGTTCGAGTGTGAGACCTACCGCATCTATGAGGGCGGCGATCACATCATCACCGTCGGCCGGATTGTCGCGATGGCGCGCCGCCCCTCGGCTTCGGCCGATCCGCTCGTGTTCTTCGGCGGGAGTTATCGCCGCCTCGACCCCGAGGCGCGGAGCGAGCCGACCCCGCACGATGCCTATTGGACCTATGGCTGGTGAGCGGCACCGCCGGCGCGCATTGAACGTGTCTCCACCTTGCCGAGATCGGCGCATGTGCTCACGCCGATCTGGCACAGGGTCCGGCGCACATCCTCGCGCAGCAGCCTGATCAGGAAGTCGCCGCCCTCCTCGCCCAGAGCCGCCACGGCATAGAGGAAGGGCCGGCCAAGAAAGGCCATGTCGGCCCCGCAGGCGAGCGCCCGCACCACATCGAGCCCGCTGCGCACCCCGCTATCGACCATCACCGCCCCATCGCCCCCGGCGGCGCGGACCTTCGGCAGCATGTCGAGGCTGGCCGGCGCAGCGTCGAAGGTGCGGCCACCATGGTTCGAGACGAGGATCCCGTCCGCGCCCACCGCCCGCGCCTCGCGCGCGTCCGCCGGATGCAGCACGCCCTTGACGACGAGCCGGCCGGGCCACCGGTCGCGGATACGCCGGACGAGAGCCCAGCTGAAGCCGCCCTCGATCGCGGTGGCGGCGAAACGCACGAGGTCTGCCGGGGTGGCCGGGCCGTCCACATAGGGACGCAGCGATTCGCAGCCGGGAGGCCCGGCCCTCAGCATGTCCGCCAGCCAGCGCGGGCGACCGAGCATCTGCAGCAGGGCGGCCGGCCCGGGACGGAAGGGCACGGCGAGCCGGTTGCGGACATCCTGGGGGCGATGGGCCCGAACGGGCGTATCGAGTGTCAGCACCAGCGTTTGGACGCCGAGCTCGCCCGCCCGGCGCATCAGATCGAAGGTGCAGCGGTGATCGTTGTGGGGAAGGCCGAAGAGCTGGAACCACAGGACGTCCGGCGCGATCCGGCCGATCGTCTCGAGGCCCGCACTGGCCGCCGTCGACAGCACATAGGGAATGTTGGCCGCCTGCGCGGCGCGGGCGAGACTTTCTTCCAGCTTCGGACGCACCAGCGCCCCCAGCCCCATCGGCGCGATGCCGAAGGGCGAGGCATAGTCCCGCCCGAACAGCGACACGGAAAGCGACGGCTCACACCGGCCGAAGCCGTGACGCGGCAGCAGCGCGATGTCATCGAAGGCCGCGCGGTTTCGGCGAACCACGGCATTGTCGCCGCATCCGGCCTCGACCGTCGCCATCACGAAGGACGGAAGCCGCGCCCGCGCGCCCTCGACAAGGTCCGCCACACATGGGTAGCGCGCCTCGCGCGCGGCCTGCCGGCGTTGGGCGGAACGCGAAAGAGCCCCGGCCGGCGGATTCACCCGGCGCCTCCCAAGCCCTCGCGCGCGGTGGCCGTGCACAGTACCGGGCGGCGAGGGAATCCGCGCCGCCGCATCGCCAGCCGCTCAGCCGGCCGCAAGCGCGGCCACCGCGCGCCGCGTCATCACAGCCGCCAGATGCGCCCGATAGGCGCCGTCGCCGTGCATATCGGCGATCATGTCGTCGGCGGAAAGCGCCAGCCCGTCTAGCGCCGTCGGGGCGAAGACGGCCGTCAGGGCTTCCTCGGCGTCGATCCAGCGGAAAACGCCATCCTGGCCCGCGCCGGTGATCGCCACCCGAACCCCCTCACCCGCCCGCGCCACAAAGGCGCCCGCCATCGCGTAACGCGAGGCCGGATTGGCAAATTTGCGGTAGGCTGCCGCTGCGGGCACTGGAAAGGAGACGGCGGTGACGATCTCGTCCTCCTCCAGCGCCGTCTCGAACAGGCCGCAGAAGAACGCCTCCGCCGGCAGGGCCCGGCGGTCGGTGCGAATGGTGGCCCCCAGCGCAAGGCAGGCGGCGGGATAGTCGGCGGACGGGTCATTATTGGCGACCGAGCCGCCAAGGGTGCCCCTGTTACGCACGGCGGGATCGCCGATGAGGCCGGCAAGCTCGGCGAGGGCCGGTACCGCCCGACGAATCTCAGGCGACGCGGCGACATCGGCATGGCGCGTCATGGCGCCGATCGTCACCGCCTGCGGCGTGACCTCGATGCCCGCCAGCCCGGGGATACTTCCAAGGTCGATGAGGTCGCCGGGCGCCGCCAAGCGCTGCTTGAGGGTTGGAATCAGCGTCTGGCCGCCGGCGAGAAACTTCGCGTCGCCGCTATCGCGGGCACGCATGAGCGCCTCTTCGATCCGGTCCGGCCGATGGTAATTGAACGCGAACATGGCCTACCTGCCCCGGCTCACCCGGCCGCCGCCGGCGTCGCGCCCGGCAGCCGCGCCATGGCTTCGGCACCGCCGATGATGGCGAGGACGATGTTGTGATAGCCGGTGCAGCGGCACAGATTGCCTTCCAGCGCCTCGCGCACGGTATGTTCGTCGAGCGCGAAGCCATGGCGGTTCACGATCTCGATCCCGGCCATGATCATGCCGGACGTGCAGAAGCCGCATTGCAGGCCGTGATGCTCGCGAAACGCGTCCTGCATGGGATGCAACGCCTTGCCCGCGGCGAGCCCTTCCACCGTCAGCACCTGCGCCCCCTCGGCCTGGACCGCGAGCACCGTGCAGGATTTCACGGCCCGCCCGTCGAGATGGACCGTGCAGGCGCCGCACTGGCTGGTGTCGCAGCCGACATGGCTGCCGGTGAGCCGAAGCTCATCCCGCAGGAACTGCACCAGCAGTGTCCGTGGGTCGATTTCGGCCGCGACGGGCCGGCCATTGACGGTTATCGATAGAGAGGTCATCGCCAACTCTCCATTGGCTGAGCCGGCAGGTCCGCCGGCGCGGCATGCGCCACCGGCCCTGTCGGTTCCACAGGCAACGCGGTCACGGGACGAGATCAATGATCGCCTTAGCCTGCTCGGGCGTGAGCGGCTGTTCAATGAACTTGTTGGTCACGGCCCATTTGACCGACTCGTCGAAGCCCTTCACCGGCGCGAAGCGCAGCTTGTCGCGGTTGTAGAACTTGAGCGCCTCCTTTGCCGTGGAGAGGTCGATCTTGTTGAGCGCCGCGAACATCTTGGCCGACTCGTCGGGGTTGGCATAGGCCCAGTCGATGCACTCATTGAGGACCATGAAGAATTTTTCCGCCACCGGGCGGCGATTCTTCAGGAAATCATCGCTCGCAATATTCACGCGGGCGGAGATTTCGCGCTGGCTTTCAACCACGTCGCCGCTGAACAGCACGCGGATCTCGCCCTTGGCCACGGCATCGAGGCCCGACGGCGGAACGGAATAGCCGACATCGACCTGCCCGCTCATGGTCATGGTGCGCGTCGCGTCCATGCCGCCGGACGAGACCGGGGTGAAGTCGAGCTTGCGCTCGGCCTTGAGCCCCAGCAGCACCGCCTCGGTCGCCCCGCCCGGGCGGGGATAGGCGACCTTCTTGCCGGCAATGTCCTCGATCGTCTTGATCGGGCTGTTGACCGGCACATAGAAGAAGGTGTCGTTCTGCCCGACGAATTCGGAGCCGACGATCTTGATCGGCGCGCCCTTCACGAAGGCGGCGATGGCGGCGGACGTGCCGGGCGAATAGCCGATGTCCATTCCGCCGGCGATCACCGCCTGCACCGTTTCCGATCCACCGCGGGTCGGGGTGATGCGGACATCGAGCCCCGCTTTCTCAAACGCGCCGCGATCTTTGCAGAAGGTCGGCTGGGAGGTGTCCCACAGGCCGACCCAGGAGACCGCCACCTTCACCGTATCCGCCGCCGAAGCCGGCATCGGAAGTCCGCAGGCCGCCAGGGCGGCGAAGAAGGCCAGGCTCTTACCAACAGGCTTTAGCATCGAAGTTCCCCTCTTTTTTAAACACAATGCGTCGCCAAGGAGTGTGAATGTGGACGCTGTCCGGCACCTCTCGAAGGACAAATCCTGGATAAATAGGTACATATTCTAGGTAAATATCAAGCTTAAAATAGGAGCTTTAATGCCGAACGGTTGAGCATAGGGCCTCCCGTTATGCGCTGCCACGGCGTCGCCCGCACCTGTCGTGTCGCTCCGAGGCCGGTCCGCTGCAATCGCACAGCACGCCCGGCGCGCGAAAGCGATGCAAGAATAGGCATGCCTCGAAATCCGCACGCCGGCGGGCTGTTCGCCTTCTTGACCTCCGCTAAAAAAGCTTCATTATTTATCTATCCAGTGAATGTTTATCGCCTGGGCACCGAAGCGCCGGATCGTGGCAGGGATTTAATTTGATGAACCTGATCAACAACGTGACCGAGGGCCAGCCCCTGACCAGCGCCAGCCAGCCGGAGCAGCCGACCGGCATTGATGCTGCCGCGCCCCAGGCCTGGGGCAGCGACCGCATCGCCGCCCTGCTGTCCCAGCTCGACATGCCCTATCTCTGTCTCAACCCCGGATCGAGCTTTCGCGGCCTGCATGACAGCGTGGTCAATTATCTCGGCAACACCTCGCCGCAGATGCTGGTCTGTCTGCATGAGGAACACGCGGTGGCCATCGCCCATGGCTATGCCAAGGCCACCGGCAAGCCGCTCGCGGTGGCGCTGCACGCCAATGTCGGCTTGATGCACGCGACCATGTCGATCTTCAACGCCTGGTGCGACCGCCTGCCGATGCTGGTGCTCGGCGCTACCGGCCCGGTGGATGCCGCCAAGCGCCGGCCCTTCATCGACTGGATCCACACCATGCGCGATCAGGGCGCGCTGGTGCGCTCCTACACCAAATGGGACGACCAGCCGGCCTCGGTCGAGGCGACGGAGGAGGCGCTGCTGCGCGCGATGCAGATCGCCCGCACCGAACCGCAGGGCCCGGTTTACATCAATCTCGACGCCGAGGTTCAGGAGGCTCCCTATGCCGCCGGCCGCCCGATGCCAGATCTCGGGCGCTATCGCCCGGTTCCCGCCCCCGCCCCGGATCCGACGATGCTGGAAGAGGCCGCCCGCCTGCTCACCGGCGCCCGGCGCCCGGCCATATTAATGGGCCGCGCCACCCGCGACCCGGCGGATTGGGACCGGCGCGTGCGGCTGGCGGAGAGCCTCGGCGCGATGGTGATCACCGACCTCAAGGTCGGCGCGGCCTTCCCCACCGCCCACCCCCTGCATTGCGCCGCGCCGGGCATGTCGCTCAGCAAGGCGGCGATCGCCAGGCTGACCGAGGCCGATGTCGTGCTGTCGCTGGACTGGGTGGACCTCGCCGGCTTCATCAGCACGGTGTGGCCCAACGGCCCCTGCCCCGCCAAGATCGTACTGGCCTCGGTGGACCACCATGTCCATAACGGCTTCAGCTTCGATCACATGGCGCTGCCGCCGGTCGACCTGCATTTTGCGACCACGCCGGAGGCGTTCACCGCCGCCCTGCTGGAGCGCCTGCCCGCGCCCACGCGCAGTTACACGGTCACGCCCCGCCGGCCGGCCGCCCCCGCGCGCGGCGACGAGTTGAGCCTCGCCGATATCGCCTATGCGCTCGACCACGCGGCCGAGGGCCGGCCGGTCTGCCTGTCGCGCCTGCCGCTAGGCTGGGACGGCGCGCTGATGGATTTCAACCACCCGCTCGACCAGCTCGGCCATTCCGGTGGCGGCGGCGTCGGGTCGGGGCCGGGCATGGCGGTCGGCTCGGCGCTCGCTCTTCTGGGCAGCGGGCGGCTGCCGGTGGCGGTGCTGGGCGACGGCGACACGCTGATGGGCGTCACCGCCATCTGGACCGCCGTGCACTACAACATTCCGATGCTCGTCATTTCCGCCAATAACCGCTCCTATTTCAATGATGAGCTGCACCAGGAGCGCGTTGCCCGCCGCCGCAGCCGGCCGGTGGAGAATCGCTGGATCGGCCAGCGCATCGCCGATCCCGAGCCCGACATCGCCAAGATGGCGGAAGCCCAGGGTGCGCTGGGATTTGGTCCGATCTGCGATCCCGACGCATTGCGGGTCGCGATGAAAGCGGCGGTCGAGGCGGTCGTCGCCGGTAAGGTGGCCGTGCTCGATGTGCATATCGGTCCCGGCTATGCGGGGAGCGGCGGCTGACGCCCCGACGGTTCGCGCCTGCCTCGTCGCTCCTTCCTTAGGAAAATGACCATGCCGACCTATACCGACGTGCTCCCCCACCATCGCAATCTCTATTATGGCGGCCAGTGGCTCAAGGCGGGGAGCGGAAAGACCGACACCACCATCAACCCCGCGACCGGCGAGTCGCTGGGAAGCTGGGCGGTGGCCGATGCGACCGATGTCGATGCCGCCGTGCGCAAGGCGCTGGAAGGGTTCCGCGTCTGGCGCGCGGTGAAGCCGGCGGATCGCGCCGTCATCCTGCGGCAGGCGGCGCAGGTGATCCGCGACCATGCCGAGGAGATCGCCTTGATCGATTCCGCCGATTCCGGCGGGCCCTACCGGCGGATGATCCGCGATTCGGAAGGCGGGGCCGCCGCCTTCGAGTTCTTCGCCGGCCTCGTGACGGAAATGAAGGGCTCGACCCTTCCACTCGGCGACGACACGCTGAACTACACGATGCGCGAGCCGCTCGGCGTGGTGGTGCGCATCAATGCCTATAACCACCCCTTCCTGTTCGCCGCCTCGCGCGCGGCGGCGCCCCTGGCGGCCGGCAATGCGCTTATCATCAAGCCACCGGATCAGGCCCCGCTGTCGACCCTGCGCCTCGCCGAACTGATCGGGCCGCTCTTCCCGCCCGGCGTCATCAACGTGCTGACCGGCGGGCGCGAATGCGGCGAGGCGCTGGTCGAGCACCCGCTCGTCGCCAAGGTGGCGCTGATCGGCTCGGTGCCGACCGGCAAGGCCATCGCCCGCGCCGCCGCCGGCACGCTGAAGAAAGTCGGGCTCGAACTCGGCGGCAAGAACGCGCTCATCGCCTATCCCGACAGCGATCCGGCCAAGGTGGCGGCCGGCGCCGTCAACGGCATGAACTTCACCTGGTGCGGGCAGTCCTGCGGCTCCACCTCGCGAATCTTCCTTCACGACAACATCCATGATGAGGTGGTGGAGGGCATCCTCAAGGCGGTCGAGGCCTACCGGTTCGGCCTGCCCACCGACGAGGCGACGCAGATGGGGTGCATGATCAGCGCGCAGCAGCTGAGCAAGACCGAGCATTATGTCGCCCTCGCCCTGAAGGAAGGCGCGCGGCTCGTCGCTGGCGGCGCCCGGCCCAGCGACCCGATCTATTCCCGCGGTTTCTTCTATCCTCCGACCGTGTTCACAGACGTGACGCCGGACATGACCATCGCCCGCGAGGAAGTGTTCGGGCCGGTGATGTCGATCCTGCGCTGGCGCGACGAGGACGCGATGATCGAGGCGGTGAACCGCTCCGAACTCGGCCTCACCGCCTCGATCTGGACCCGGAACCTTGCCACGGCGCATCGGGCGGCGGCGCGGGTGGAAGCCGGCTATATCTGGATCAACGGCAGCAGCACCCACACGCTGGGCGCGCCGTTCGGCGGCTACAAGCAGTCCGGCCTCGGCCGCGAGGAATCGCTGGAAGAGCTGCTGGAATGCACCCAGCTCAAGAACATCAACGTCTCGCTCTGAGCCCGGCCCTTGTCGGGAGCGGCGGCCGCGCTTCCGCGGCCGCCCTTCCCTCCGGGGTTCAGGCGTCGAGGCGTTCGCGGGCGTCGGCCCGGCCGCTGGACTGAGGATACTCCGCGAGCAGAGCGTCGGTGATGTCGTCGAGCACCGCGAACAGAGCCTCGACATCCTTCGGCTTCAGGTTCTTGCGCGCGCACAGATTCACCACGCGGGCCCGCTCCAGCAGCACCGGCTTCAGCGCGAGCCCCGCCTCGGTGAGGTAGACGTTGATCTTGCGGCGGTCCTTCGGGTTGCGGACCCGCCGCACGAAGCTGAGCCGCTCCAGCTCGTCGAGAATGGTGGTCGACGAGGCCGTCTCGATGCCGACGGCACGGGAGAGTTCAGCCTGGGTGGGGCCGTCATTCTCCCAGAGCTTCTGAAGATGCACGAACTGGCCGAAGGACACGTCGACCTTGGCGAGTTCGTGACGAAAGGCCCGGCTGAACGCCATGTGGGCCCGCCGAAGGTGCCAGCCTATCCCGATTTCGGCCTGCTTCTCATCCGCCTCCGACATTCCGCCTCCTGTGTTTGACGGCTCCCACTAGCCAAAACGTAAGGCGCCTTGTCAATTGACTCAGATCAAAAGGCGACTTATTATAATGTACCTTATTGTATGAGGCCCTCATGAACGAGCTGTATGTTTGCAAGGTCGGCGAACTCGACGATGGCGGGGTCCGTATCGTCGGCGAGCCGGGCCATCGGATCGGCGTCATGCTGCATGACGGAGAGTACCTCGCGTATCTCAACCGCTGCCCGCATCAGGGCGGCCCCGCCTGCGAAGGGATGCGCATCCCCCAGGTCCAGGATGTCATCGACGAGGCTGGGCTGTTCGTTGGCCAGCGCTACGATGAGTCCGACCTTCACATTGTGTGCCCGTGGCACGGCTATGAATTCCACATCAAGACCGGCGAGCATGTCTGCAATTCGGCGGTGCGGCTGCGCAAATACGCCACGGTCGTGCGGGAGGGCGGAATCTATGTCCAGTATTGACCTGGGCCTGATCCCGACCGCCGAGCTCGCGGCCGAGCTTACCCGGCGCTTCAGCGCGGCAGCGGAGTGCGATGTGGCACGCGTCGCCAGCGACGATGTGGGCATGGTGCTCGCCCACGCCATCCGCCTGCTGGCGGAGCGCGCGCAACAGGGCCTGCCGCCCTGTACCTTTCCCGGCAACAACACGCTCTCGGCGACCGATGCGGTGATCGCCTGCACCGCCCTGCTCGAGAGCGTCGAACTCGCCGTCTTTGAACTCGCCGCCTGGCAGGCCGTCTCCAATATCGGCTCCAGCCGGCTCGCACGCCCTTTGCCTGTTACGGAGCCGGGTCGATGACCGCCACTGCCGGAGTCTTCAGAGAACCCCTGCGCAAGTCCTTTGACACCGAGGAGCATCTCGGCAACGCCTATCAACAGGCGTTGGAGCGCAATTACGAGGACTTCCTGATCGTCGACGTGGACTCGCACCACTACGAGACGGAAGCTTTCGGCGAGATCGCCCGCTACATTGAGGACCCGGTCCTGCGCGACGAGGCCCTCTATCAGGGCATGGCGCGCGGTGGCGTGACCTCGGTGGATGGCTCCTATCAGGAAATGACCGGACGGGTGACGCGCTATCCGCTGCGCCGCCACGAGGCGACCCCGCCGACCATCCATCGCGACATCACGCTGATGCGTCGCTGGATGGACGCCATGGGCGTCGACATGGCCTGCATGTTCCCAACCCCGATGCTGAACATCGCCACCTGCCCGCGTGTGGAAGTCGAGGTGGCGCTGGCGCGGGCGTATAATCGCTGGCTCTGCGACAATATCCTGTCGGAGGAGCCGCGCCTGACCTCCATGCTCTATCTGCCGTTCAACGACCCGGAATCCTGCTACCGCATGGTCGAGGAGTTCGGCGACCGCAAGGGCGTCATCGGCTTCATGGTGACGGCCACGCACTACAAGAGCGTGCAGGACAACGCCTTCGTGAAGACCTATGCGGCCCTGCAGGAACGCGGCCTGCCGCTCGGCTTCCACGCCGCCTATACGTGGGGCGACAAGTCGACGGCGCTGATGAACCGCTTCATCTCTGTCCATGCCCTCGGTTTCGTCTGGCACAATATGGTGCACATGACGAACTGGCTCATGAACGGCATGCCCGAGCGCTTCCCCCGCCTCAAGACGCTCTGGATCGAAAGCGGCCTGGCATGGGTGCCCTTCCTCATGCAGCGCCTCGATAACGAATTCATGATGCGCAGCTCCGACGCCCCGCTGCTTAAGCGCAAGCCCAGCGACTACATGCGGGAGATGTTCTACACCTCACAACCCATGGAAATGGTCGAGAACAAGGAAGCGCTGGAACTCACCTTCAAGATGATGAAGGCGGAAAGCCAGCTGCTCTATTCGTCGGACTACCCCCACTGGGACATGGATCTGCCGAGCACGATCTACGACCTCCCCTTCCTTCAGGAAGGACAGAAGCGCGCCATACTGGGCGGCAACGCGCAGGACCTGTTCAAGCTCGATCCGCACTTCGCCCCCTGGAAGCTGGAGCGCCAGAAGCAGCGGGCCATGGCCGCGCGTGGCTGAAGGCAGGGTCGCGCTCCGGTTGCTTGCCAGAGCAAGTGGAGCGTGGAGGCAGTAGGCGCTAGCGTTCCGGGAGGAGGCCCGATCTAGCATGATGCACGCACAGGCAGTCAGCCCGGCAATGGCAGGCTCGGTTCCGGCACTGAGCTTGAAGAATGTCGGCAAGTCCTATGGAACAGGCGCGGAGCCGATATGGGCCGTGCGTGACTTCTCGCTCGATGTGGCCAATGGCGAGTTCATCTCGATCATCGGCCCCAGCGGTTGCGGCAAGTCGACCCTGTTCAACATCATCGGCGGTTTCTTCAACCGCTATGACGGCGACGTGGTCGTCCACGGCAAATCCGACCCCGGCGCCCGCCGCACGATCGGCAGTGTGTTCCAGGAGGAATCGACCTTCGCCTGGCGCACCGCGATCGAGAATGTGATGTTTCCGCTAGAGGCGCTCGGCATCCCCAAGCCGGAGCGGATCGAGCGGGCCCGCGATACGCTCGCGCTGGTGGGGCTCGAAGGCTTCGAGAACCATTACCCCGCCGCCATGTCGGGCGGCATGCGCCAGCGCGTCTCCATCGCCCGCACCCTCGTCGTCCGGCCGCAGATCCTGCTGATGGATGAGCCCTTCGCCGCGCTCGACGAACAAACCCGCATTCTGCTGGGCGACAAAGTGCTGCAGATCCAGCAGCAGCTGAAGCAAACCACCGTGCTGATCACGCACAACCTGACGGAAGCCGTGCTGCTCAGCGACCGCGTGGTGATCATGACCTACCGTCCGGGGCGAATAAAGCGCATCGTGGACATTGACCTCCCGCATCCGCGCACCTCCGACATCATCACCACGGACCGTTTTGGCCAGCTGGTCGGCACGATCTGGGCGGATCTGCGCGATGAATCCAATCGCGGGATGAAGTAACCCGCCATGCGTGCGGCCCGGCTCGCGGCTGCGGGCAGGCCGCGCCCCTTTCAACCAGCGAGGCTTTCATGAACATCCAGCGTATCAATACGCGGAATCTGCCGCATCGCGGGGACTCCGTGACTTGGAATGGCTGCGTGCATCTGTCGGGCATCATGCCGTCGGACGAGACCGTATCCATCGCCGAGCAGACGGCCGACGTACTGCGCGAAATCGAGGCTCAGCTCGCCAATGCCGGCACCTCCAAGGCCGCGCTGATCTCGGCGACGGTCTGGCTCGCCGATCTCGACCGCGATTTCGAAGGCTTCAACGCGGTGTGGCGGGGCTGGGTCGATCGCGACAATCTGCCGGCGCGAGCCTGCGTGCAGGCGAAGCTGCACGGCAAGGGGCTGCTGGAAATCGCCGCTATCGCCGCCACACCGCCCGTCTGACGCGCAGTCCGCGCATCCGCCCGCGCTTGGCCGCCCCGGATTTGGCTGGCACTCCGGTAGGCATGAAGAGGGCCTCAATTGACGTAGAGTTAGATAAAGGAGAGCCGTAACAGGCCGGGTGCGCCGCTGGCCATGCGACCTACGCCTCTTTGCCATTCAATTTTTGCTAAAGATTGAAGCTATCGCGGGACTATGGCAGAGTGCCCTGCACTGCCGTGCCTCAAGGCTGCAATCGGCGAGTTGGGACACGGCAAGAGGACTCAATGAAGACTAAGTTACCGCGCGTGGATTCGGGTTCTTCTAAAGTACGGCCTGAGAAAAAGTCGGACCCGAAAACGATGTTCATTCCACCCCTTACGATCTCGCATCGCCGTATCCTGTCGAAGGGGCGGGACGACGAGTTCCGGCAGACCATTTATCTCATCGTCCAGGTGCTCAGCCGGCTTGAGGCCTGTCGCGCCGCCTTCGGGCGCGCGCTTGGGCTCACCGGCTCGCAATTCGCGGTGTTGATCGGCGTTGCGTACCAGCAGGGCGAAGTTGGGGTTAAGATTAACGCGCTAGCGAAATATGTGCAGTTGGCGTCGACCCATGTCACCACCGAAGTCGGGGTGCTCTCACGACGCGGGCTGCTGGTGAAGCATGTCGACGCGGAAGACCGCCGTAGTGTGCTCGTCAAGCTCTCGCCCGAAGGTGAAGCCGCCGTTGAACAGGTTGCCCCCTTCCTGCGCCGGGTGAATGACCAGCTCTTCAACGACATATCGCGCGAGCAGATCACCAAGTTGCGAGAAATCTTCACTACTCTATCCTTCAATAGCGAATTTGCCATGGCCGAAGTGCGACGCTATGAGCGGGAGCGCGACGGAGCATGAGGATTGCTCGGGCACGTGCAGCCTGCGACTGAGAGCACTGGCACTGCTGCCGGCCTTGCCGCACGCGGCAGCTGACAATCCTGCCGCTTTAGCGCGAGAACGCGCCTGGTCTATCGTGGCGGATACTGAAGCCCTCGGCCGCCTACCCGGCCGCGCCGCCACTTGCTGGCGTGAACCTCACCATGACGATTGAGGCGCCCGGCCTGTTGCCGGCACCTGTTAAGGCCGTGGAGCAGGTAGCCGGCCTGCTTAACGACGGTGGACCGGCTAAGCCGCAATCTCAGGTCGTTACAGCACCTCTCCGCAGGTTCAGGCGGTATCGCGTGTAACGGCGTTCGCCGAAGCGCGTCAGGGCGCCTTTCTCGACCAGATCGTGCAGGTCCCGCGTGGCGGTGGGGCGTGAGGTGCCGGTGATTGCGAGGTAGTTTTCCGCGCTCAGGCCGCCCGTGAAGCCGCCGGGGCCCTCGCGGAACAGGCGGGCGATCACCTTTTCCTGCCGTTCGTTCAACTTGTCGCGGAAGCGATCGTAAAAATGCGCCTTGGCGATGTGGAAGGCGACGCGGCCGAGCGTCGTCTGCTGGGCCGCGATGATCGTTTCCGCAAAACAGACCAGCCAGTCCGTGACATCGAGCGTCCGCTGATGGACCTCGAGCTGATCGTAACAGGCCTTGCGATGCTGCTCGATTGTATGGGCGAGCGTGATCAGCGTCGGCTGACCGATGTTCTGGGCGAGGGATTTTTCCGCCAGTGTCCGGCCGATGCGACCGTTGCCGTCCTCGAAGGGATGGATGCTCTCGAAATAAAGATGCCCGATCCCGGCCCGGGTAAGTGCTGGCAAGGGCATTTCGCCGTCCGGGGCCGAGCCATTGAACCAGGCGAGATATGCGGCCATCTCGTCCGGAACCCGAGAGGATGGAGGCGCCTCGAAATGTACGGTCGGCCCATCCTGGTGGCCGGACACGATCTGCACTGCGTCTTCATGGCGACGGTAGCCGCCGATGATCTCCAGATGCCGGCTGTCTGCCATCAGCATGCGGTGCCAGCGGAACAGCGTGCCAGCGTCGAGGGGATGGGCCCAGCTCCGATAGAGATCGACCATCATCTCCGCGATGCCCCGCTCTTTCGGCTTCACGTTGCGATTGTCGGTGTCGAGGCCGAGCTGACGGCGCAGGGAGGATTGCACGCTGAGGCGATCCAGTGTCTCCCCTTCGATCACGCTGGTCTTGACCGCCTCGTCACTGAGGAGTTCGATCCGCAGCCGGTCCCGCTCGCCCTCGCTCACATGCCGAACCGCGCCGATCACCTCGCCGGTGAGCAGCAGGAACCGCCGCTCCAGCGGTTCGAGGACAACCGGATCATAGGCAAAATGCGGCCAGCCGTGCTGGGTCCAGTTCCAAGCCATGAGCGATAGAGCCTCCTTCTATCGCTCACATAATAGCGGATATGTGATTGATAGATAGCCGTCCTATCGCTCATGGCAGAGCCGCGCCATCGCGCCCCGCAGGCTGATCGAGCGCCCCCATCCCCATTTCCTGCGCTGGCATAGAGAGCATTGTTTCAAGCCGTGAAGCGGAGGCTCCCTATGCCGCTTCCGATCATTGCACAGCAGTTCCGCCGTTCGCCTGTCATTGCACGCCACGCTGCGACTCGGATGGAATCCTGTTGAACCGGCCTAATATCGGGCTCTTTTAATCATCCCCACCCGGGATGAGATCGTCAGGACCCCGGCACTGTCGGGGTTGGGATGGCGGCAGTACATCATCAGGGTTTTGCCCGCGGCGCGCGGATGCTGCGCACGGCGCTGGGTCCGGCGATCACCCGCACGTGGAAGACCCATCCGTCGTCGAGGTGATGCTGAGCCCGGTTGGGCGGCTGTGGATCGACCGTCTCTCGGAGGGACTGTCCGACACGAGTGAGCGGCTTTTGCCTGCAGACGGCGAGCGCATCGTGCGGCTCGTCGCACACCATGTCGGCGCCGAGGTGCATGCGGGAGCCCCGCGTGTTTCGGCTGAGCTGCCCGAGACGGGAGAACGGTTCGAGGGACTGCCGCCGGTCGTGGCGGCCCCGACTTTCGCCATCCGCAAGCCCGCCGTCGCGGTGTTCACGCTTGAGGACTATGTCCGCGCCGGGATCATGTCGGCCGGGCACGCTGGCGCTTTGCGCCAGTGTGTTGCCTCTCGCGCCAACATATTGGTGGCCGGCGGCACCTCGACGGGCAAGACCACGCTGACCAATGCGCTGCTCGCCGATGTCGCGAAGACAACTGATCGCATCGTCCTCATCGAGGATACGCGCGAGCTGCAATGCGCGGCGCCGAACCTCGTCGCCCTGCGCACCAAGGACGGCGTCGCCTCGCTGTCCGAGCTCGTCCGGTCAGCGTTGCGGCTGCGTCCCGACCGCATCTCCATTGGCGAGGTGCGCGGCGCAGAGGCGCTCGACCTGCTCAAGGCATGGGGCACCGGCCATCCCGGCGGCATCGGCACCATCCATGCCGGCAGCGCGCTCGGCGCGCTGCGGCGGATGGAGCAACTCATTCAGGAAGCCGTCGTCACCGTCCCGCGCGCGCTGATCGCCGAGACCATCAATCTCGTGGCCGTCCGCACGCCGGCTCATAGAACTCGCCCGTGTCGAGGGCCTTGGCCCCGATGGCGACTACCGCGTCACCCCTGCTTTCACCGGAGATCCCTCATGATCCGATCGCTCCATCGCGCCCGTAGCGCCGCCCGATTGGCCGCGTCTGCCATCTGCATCAGCCTGATGGCCATGGCCAGCGCTCATGCCTCTGGCTCCTCCATGCCGTGGGAGGCGCCGCTGCAATCCATCCTTCAGTCGATCGAGGGGCCCGTCGCCAAGATCATCCCCGTCATCGTCATCATCTCGACCGGGCTGGCGCTGGCCTTCGGCGACACGTCGGGCGGCTTCCGCCGGCTGATCCAGATCGTGTTCGGCCTGTCGATCGCCTTCGCCGCCTCGAGCTTCTTCCTGTCCTTCTTCTCCTTCGGCGGCGGAGCGCTCGTCTGATGGCCGAGACGGTTGAGGTCCCCGGCTTCAGCGTTCCGGTCCATGGGGCGCTGACCGAGCCGATCCTGCTCGGCGGCGCACCACGCGCCATCGCCATCGTCAATGGCACGCTCGCCGGAGCCGTGGGTCTTGGCCTGCGCTCGGACGGTGGGGAACTGACGCATGTCGCCATTGTGTGGGATCGCGCCTGCCTTTGGTTCAACCAAGGACCGGCCACGGGGCCCTAGTTCGACGACAATCTGCTGCTCATAGGTCAGTTCGTCGACGGTGAAATTGCCGACTTCTGGCAGGTTCGGAGCCAAGTTCTTGGCTGTCGTGCAGGCGTGGTCGGCTTGCTGCACAAAGATGATGGTCTTCAGGTTCGTGGCGGCGGTTCGCGTGGCGATCGCGGCGGAAACTTTATTGGCATTAGCTGTCGGGCCGTGGGTACCCAAGCCGATAGCCACGGAGTCGGGCAAGAGCTTCAGGAGGGCCGTATCCTGGGGATGGTCTTTGTTCCAGTTGTTCTGAAGACCAAAGAGCGCGTAGGCGGGGACCTCCAGCGACGGCTTCTTGGGCTTCAGTCCCCTTTTCTTCGAATGGGCATAGGCTGACAACATGCTCAGCCGGCCCTGCGGATAGACGACCACGCCACGCGCCTGCCGGCTCGGCTTCCATGGCTCGTGATAATAACGGGCCTCGCCCGGAAGCAAGGTCGTCAGCCAAGCGGCCAATTCTTCTCCGTTGGTAAGCATGGCGGACAACAGGAGGAAATCGGCCGTCGGGGCGCGTTTGGCCGCGTGCATCAGGCTCAGCATCGCATCGACGGAGCGGCTTCCCCCACCGATAGGGCTCAGAATGTGACATTCGTCCAAGACGATCAGTCCCACCTCGGAGACATCAGCCTCAGCGAAGCTCAGCATCGCGAGCAACCGTTCTGGGGTCATCACCTCAATGTCGCTGAGTTCTGGACCGCTTGCCAAAATCGAAAGGTCGCCGTCCGCTGATACGATTACGCCGCCCAGATCATCGGGGAAGCTCTTGGCGAGGTCGTCGCTGAGTTGATCGACTAGGGCCAGGGTTGGGACGAGAAAGATCACCTTGCGGCCCGCCGCCAGGGTCGCGGCGATCTTGAGTTCCGAAAAGGTGGTCTTGCCCGCACCGGTCGGCAGAACCAGAACGGCTGAGCGCCCCACATCAAGCAGGCCGTCATCGATGGCTGGCCGATGGTTGGGCCAAACGGTCGGCTTCGACTTGGTTCGATTGCGGATCCAAGTCTTCCATACGTCGGCATTGACACCGGCGGGAACCGGCAAGGCCGCTAAGCTCGACCCTATCAGACCCTCGGCGACCTGGCGCAGGAGCCGCGCGAGGTGACGTGGTCCGGTAAAGGCCGAAGTCATCGCGCCGCCGTCGCCTGGAATCTGCAGGTCGCTGACTGATAGCCTCTCGACCATCACAAAGGTCTGTTGTGCCGTGGCGGCGCGACGAAACGCGCTTTCCGGCACAGGCTGATCCAACGCCAGTGCCGCCATTTGAACTAGACCTGACCAACAGAGACCGTAAAGGGCCTGGGTGGCCTGCCATTCAAACGGAACGTCTGGGCTCGACTTTAGAAGTTGCAGCCGTCGAGCCCGCGCAAGGATCGCCTCGAATCGCTCAGCACTGAGATCGGCGATCGACTCCAGCAAAGCGGTCAGCACGAGGTCGTCCGCCGCCAAGCCCTGTAGCCGAAGGCCGGCCTCCCGAGCGTCGGGGCTTTGTCCGGCGATCATAAAGAGGAGCGGCGCGGCGAGGATTGGATGGGTGGCATTGGCTGTAAGCATGCCACGGCCGGCCACCCCGCCATGCGTCACAACACGGCCAACGATCTGATAGGCGGTCGCCGCGACAAACGCGGCCGCTTGTCGCGATGGAAGTTCCTGCGCGGTGTCGGCAACTGCCTCATAGACAGCGGCCATACGTAACAGGCGATCTAGATTCAGCGCCCGCAGGGCGCCTGCGTCCGGGTCCGCGGCGTGGAGGCGCAACGCAACTAGTTGCGCGTAAATCCGAGTGAGCTCTTGGGGTAGCGCTTCAGGATTAATGCCCTCGACGGGAGGAGCCGAGCGGATAAGATTTGCAGTGGCGACGTCAAACATCGAACGCCTCAATCTTTGCCCAGACGAGCGCAGCAAAATCCTTGAACCAGCCGCGCATGTCCTTAAGCGGAAAGGTGTCGCCAAATCGCGCTTCAAGGTCTACGGCCAGATCGTCGTAGTCCTTGAAGACCTTCTTGCATTCGTTCTGAGGGAAGGCCTCTGGACTCACGGTCAGGGCGGCACGAAAGGCGATCGGACGGGGAGCCAGCGCAATGCGCCCATAGGCCCGATTGCTTTCGGCCTCGGTGAGATTGAAACGTGCCAACAGACCTATGGCGATCTGCAGAAGCTCATCGTCACGCGTACCCGTGATCCAATCCGAGAAGGCGGGCAGCACTTCATCGCGGAATTTTGTTCGGGGGTCGTCGGTGCACTTTTGCTCGTATACTGTCACCTTCCGCAGTTCTCTGGCCGTTTCATCAAAGATGACCTTTACCGAGTCGGCGCCCTGATTGGTGGCCCGGCGATGCGGATCGGAAACGACTTCGTTTGCTGCGGCGCCTTTGCGCGCGACGAGCCAGCAGATCGTTTCAAACAGCAGACCATCACGATGCCAGGGGTCTTTTTCCGGGAACAGCGCTTTATTCAAGCGTACCTTCAAGGCAGCGCTTGTGGGAACGGGGCCAATTTCCGCACCAGCTAGAATGCCCGTGACAAGTTGCGCTCGACCGACCATCACGATCGCGACGAGTTTCGCGAGTCCATCGAGATCATCGACGAACCACTGCTCTCCGCCACACAGGTCGTCGACGCCGTGGTCAACAGTCGATATAGCCATAGATTGTTCGGCCTCCCATTCGCTATCTAGCATGGTATCCACGGAAGGCCATAAGCGCTGGTCAAGCAAGGCGGCTGCACCAAGAGGGCACATGACGGCAAGCCGATCCGAGGCCTATTTGCTCCAACTAACGGAGCGGACTTTTCTGAAGCCTTGGGTGCTTTCGGGGGCGACCTACAAGGCCGGGAAGGAAATTTGCGACCTCGTCATCCCGTTTGGTGACGATGTCATCATCTTCTCAGACAAAGCATGCGAATTCGACATCGCTGACGGCCCAAGTTTGGCCTGGTCACGTTGGTCGCGGGAAGCCATCAACAGCAGTCTTGATTAATTGAGCGGTGCGGTTCGCCGCCTCAATCTGCCAGGCGCACGGGTCTACACCGACCAGCGCGCCCGTGATCCGCTGGGCTTCGCGTTGCCGCCACCCGAGCGTCGCCGCTATCACCTGCTGGCGATCGCGCGTCCTAGTCGGGATCCATCCTTCCTCCCCGCCGGCTGGTCGGGTCTCGGCTTTAATGACGACCCGTCGCCAGCGCCGTTCGAGCTTGGCCCGGTGGAGATTCGCGGTTTATTCGTGCACGTGTTCGACGGCGAAACGATCGACCTTCTGCTCCAACGTTTGGACACCGTCTCGGACTTTATCGCCTATTTGAGCTCTCGAGCGGCCACTCTATGCTCTGGCAATGGCTTTCGCTTCATGCTCTGGCAAAGGCTTTCGCTTCCGTGAGCCAGATCTGCTTGCTCACGCGACGATCAATTGGATGCAAGGGAAGAGCTATGTGATCGATGGGCCGGGCCATGAGCTGTCCCGGCGTCTGCCAGGCCTTTGGGAGAGCTATTTGGCTTCCGATCGTGCGCGGGCGACGGAAGAAAAGGATCGGCCAAGCCGCCTGATCGACAATCTGATCGACACGTTTCACGATCACTATCTGGCAGCCAAGGCTCAGTGCGGTCACCCAGACGTCGACAACCACGAAACCACCATGCGTATGCTGGCCAGCGAGTCCCGGCTGGCGCGTCGGATGATCGTGGCGCCCCTGTTC
The DNA here is from genome assembly GCF_030813595.1 of Ancylobacter vacuolatus. Classification (GTDB taxonomy): domain Bacteria; phylum Pseudomonadota; class Alphaproteobacteria; order Rhizobiales; family Xanthobacteraceae; genus Ancylobacter; species Ancylobacter vacuolatus. The sequence goes on from NZ_JAUSUH010000002.1 coordinate 419,899, forward strand.
GAGCTGCTCGACGAGCCCAATCAGGCGACCTATTGGAGCAAGACCATTGCGTCGCCGTCGACACCGGGCGTCCGCTACGTGATTCTCACCTGCCCGCGACCTCCTGGGATTTCAAACGCCGATGCCGATCGAAATCATCTCCAAGAACTGAGCAATCACATCGTGCTCGCGGCGGACCGCTTTCGGGACGATTTCGTCGTCGGCATGGCCTTTGGAAATCGAGCCTCCAACGATCCGATCAGTATCATTCGGGTGTGCGATTGCCGTGAATGGAATGAGCCCCATCAAGAGATGGCCGAAGCTCTTCGGGCTGCAGGCATGAAGGGCTACGGCGACGGCTCCACCACCCTGCATGTTCCCTGAACCGCGGCCGCGCTCGGCCGCACGTGACGTGTCTCCGAGACTAGCAAGAACGGAGCAAGCGCGCGGGGCTCGCTCTATTAGTTTTTTTAACGGCACTTACCCTCGGCAACTGCCTGAACTTTCAAGGAACAGCGCAATGGTCAGTATACCTGTCACCCTATCGAACGGTCGCCACTTCGACACGCAGGGCAAGGCGAAAGGCCATTTTCAAGATATCCTTTATCGGCATGATGACGAGGAGCCGATCACCGCACCGGCCGACCATGAGGATCTGGTTGCGCTTCTCGAGCGGTATGACGCTCTGATCCTGGACGGTCCGCCAAAGTCGGCTCCTGGCATCGATCACTTCTTCCGCCGGCTCAATCGCGGCGTCCGCAAGGGCGTTTATTTCGCCACCCCCGGCTTTTGGGTCTCACGCACGGACGGGACCTCGACAGAGTTCAGCTTCTTCGACGCGGTCAAGGGGCGCCCCAAGGGCGCGGCGCGTGAGATCTACGACGCTTGCCGCAACGCCGTTGCCGAGAATATGCGTCTTGCCAAGGACAATCATTTCGCGCTCCATGCCGACGCCGAGGGACGATTGGCCTGCGAATTTTCCGACCTCCCGCTCACCCGAGAAGAGACCCGACTGAACTACGCCGCACCGACGTTCATCGAAATCGTCACGGCGTTTCGCGGCGCCAACGGCTGGCAGGAAGCGGCCCCGGACGGGACGGTGGCGGCCTCGGCAGACCAGCAGACGACGGCACAGTTCGTTGATCCAGCGGTCGCCCGAGCCTTCGTGCAATTCCATCGTGAGCGGGCCAATCTGCGGATCGTCGCCAAGTCCGATCCGTCCCCGCTGCCAGGTCGAGGGCCCGACGCGCCGGTCCGCCTCGCTGTGGTGCTTCCCCACCCCTAGACAACTGGCTTTGGCTTTTCTGGGAATTTCGGCGAGCCCGAGCACGGTCAATTCACTGCTGCAATCTACAATGCTGCTACCGGATGAGCCTTGGCGACACCTCAACTTCAAAACGCCGGTTCGCCTGGCCTTGTAACCGGCGTGTAACCGCGCGCCTTGTCTGGTCGCTTCACGCACCTGAAATCGCCAAGCCCCAAAACGACAAAAGCCCCGCTGGCGCGAGGCTTTGTGTCTTATGGGAAACTGGAGCGGGCGATGGGATTCGAACCCACGACCCCAACCTTGGCAAGGTTGTGCTCTACCCCTGAGCTACACCCGCCCGCTCCGCCGTCCCGCGCCGCTTGTGTGCGGCCCCGAACGGGCCGTCTCTATGCCCCAGCCTCGCGGAGAATGCAACGGGGTTTCGCAGATTTCTCACAGGTCGATGACAGCGTCTGTTTCCGCCTGTCGCGACGGGCTTTCGAACCTCAAAGCGCACGGCGGGTGAAGGCGTCCGCGAGGCGGGCACCATCACCGGCGCGCTCCAGCCGGCAGTGATGAAACAGCTCGCCCGCCTGCCGTTCGGCCTTCAGCCGGCGCACCACCACCCGCTCGCCGGGATCGATATTGCCGTGGAAATACACCTCGCGCGCGCGGGTGGTCGCCAGTGGCGCGCGGCGGCCGTCGAACTGCCATTCGGCGCGGTCGATGAAGGCAAGGAAGCTGGTGAAATAGAGGAAGCCCGCGCCGTTGAAGTCCTGCGCCGGGCACGGATCGATCTCCAGCACCGCCTCCTTGTCCCGGGAGGGGCCGGATTCGAATCGTGCCTCCGGTGCCGCGCGGCCAGCGCGGAAAGCCGCAGCGCGGGCGGCGAGTTCTGATTCGCGCCGGTCCGCACCCATCCGGGGCGGGGCAGGAAAGCCGTCCAGCGCCACACGCGCCACCGTATGATTGCCGCCACCCGGCGCGCGCCGCACAAAGGCGGACACCAGGTGCACCGTGCCGACGGCCCGCCCCTTGCTGGTGAGGTCATGCCGGCTGGCGCATTGGGTGCGGGAGAGGCGGCACGTCTCGCTGCGGATGGTCAGCCGGTCATTTTCACGCAGCGAGGCGAAATCGGCATCCTCCACCGACAAGGCGCTGAAGGCGGCGTAGACAGGCACGCCGTCGGCATCACGGAAATCGGGAACTGCGCGGCCGGCCATCGCCGCCAGGGCCATCCAGTGGCGATGACCTAACTCCTTGAGCAGCCACGTTTCCGAAAGGCCGCCGAGACAGAGCTGCGGCATGCCGAGCTGCACTGTCTCCTCCGAAACGATCGCCGGCACGGCCGCGAACAAGGCGGGAGGCAGGACCAGGTTCATGCGGCGCTGCCCCGCCGGGCTTGCTGCGCCCGGCCGTCAATATGGGAAACGATGTGCGCGGCATCGCGCCCGACGCTGCCGAAGCGGCCGGAGCCCCATGTGTGCAGCCAGGGCAGGCCGATGAAATACACGCCCTCGCGCGCGGTGATGCCACGCCGGTGCTGGGGATGGCCGGCGCCGTTGAACACCGGCGCGTCGAGCCAGTGGAAATCAGGCCGGAAGCCGATGCACCAGACGATCGAGGCGATGCTGGATTCGGCGAGGTTGAGCCTCGAGCGCTCTTGGCGTGGCTGCCAGACGGCCTCGTAGACCGAGGGTGGCGGCGCCTGCAACCCCTTCTGGGCGATGTGTTTATCAATGGCGGCGTTGATACCGTTATAGGTCTTGTCGGCGTCGTCGAGCGCCTGGGTGAGGTTCGTGTCGAAGAGCAGCCTCTCCCCGTCGAAGTCGCGCAGGGCGCCATAGAGTTCCATGCCCTCAAGAGCGAATTTGCGCAGGTCGATGTCGCGCCCGCCGTCGCGGCCGGTGACATAATGGTTGGTGTTGTCGCGCACGCCTTCGCGCAGCGGGTGCTCTTCCACCGGCATATCGTAATAGCCCATGTCCGCGAGCCAGGTGACGACATCGCGGCCACGATAGAAACGGGCGCAGCGCGGGGCGTTGCCGACGGCCAGATGCACCTTGCGACCGGCAAGATGCAGATCCTCGGCGATCTGCGCGCCGGACTGGCCAGAGCCGACCACCAGCACCGGACCTTCGGGAAGCTGGCCGGCATTGCGGTACTGCGCCGAGTGGATCTGCGCGATCGACGGCGGCAGGCGCTCGGCCATGCGCGGCACGATCGGCTCATGATAGCCACCGGAGGCGACCACGACATTGTCGGCGCTGAAATCGCCCGCGCTGGTGGCGACGAGAAAGCCGCCTTCCGGCCGGGGCGTCACCCGCCGCACGCTCACACCCTCGCGGATGGGTGGATCGACCTTGGCGCGGAACTCCTTGAGATAATTTAGGATTTCATCCTTCTTCATGAAGCCGTCGGGGTCCGGCCCGGCATAGGGATGGCCGGGCAGGTCGCACTGCCAATTGGGCGTGACGAGGCAGAAAGTGTCCCAGCGCTGGGTGTTCCAGGCGTGCATCGCCTGGTGTTTTTCCAACACCAGATGGTCGATGCCCTGGCGGGAGAGATGGTAGCTGGTGGACAGCCCGGCCTGCCCGCCGCCGACGATGACCACGGGGTAATGCGCGATGCGGTTCTCGTTCATGGGGTGTCTCCGGCTCATTCCTCGAACGCCTCGACGGCGACGCGGGCCTCGGGATGGGTGGAATAGGCGCGGCCGGCGGCCTCGAGGCGGGCGAGCTGGCCCAGCGCGCGCGAGCAGGGAAAGCCGTAGCGCGCCTCGACGCGGTCGCTGGCGATGGTGAGCGCCTCGCGCGATTTCGCCAGGAATTCCAAAAGCTTGTAGCTCTCACCGGGGACAAAGTAGTCCTTGATAACCAGCGAGGGCGAGTAGCAGGCCTCCACCGTGCCGTCCGGCCAGCGGATGGTGAAGCGCATTTCAGGCATGGGCGGGCTCCGCGAGGGTCTGATAGGTGGGAAGGTGCGCCCGCGCGGTCGCGGCCCAGTCGAAACGGGCAGCGGCCTCCGGCCCCTTTTGCGCAAGACGCGCAAGGGTTTGCGGCTGCAGGGCCAGCATCAGCGCGTCGGCGATGGAGCCGACGTTCAGCGGGTCGCACCACACGGTTTCATCCGCGCCGATATGCTCGGTGAAGGGTGCGATGGCGGAAACCACCGTGGGCACGCCGCAGGCCATCGCCTCCAGCGCCACCAGGCCGAAACCTTCCTTCACCGAGGGGAAGGCGAGCACGTCGGCGAGGCGGTAGAGCGCCGGCATGTCCTCCTGCGCCTGCGGCCCGGCGCGGACCACCGCCCCCGCCGACAGGCCGGAGGAGGCGACCAACGCCTTGAATTCATTTGCATATTCGTGATGGTCCAGCAGGCTGGCGCCGCCGGCGATGACGAGCTGGGCGCGCGGGTGCATCGCCCGCAGCTGGATGAAGGCCTCCAGGATGCGCGTGCTATTCTTGCGTTCCTCCACCCCGCCAATGCTGAGCACGACAGGCCCGACATCAAGCCCCAGACGCCGCGCCAGCGCCGCCTCCCGCCCATCCGGCACGGGGGAGAAGCGCTTGATATCAATGCCATTTCCGACCAGGGCGGCGTCGATGCCGAATGTCTCGGCAAGCAGTCCCTGCCAGAGACGGCTGACGACGAAATGCCGGTCGGCGGCGAGAATCGATCGATTTTGCAAGGCCTTAAGCTCGGGATCGCGGAAGGCGTCGATATGGTGCACCGTGCGGGCGAAGCCGGGGATCAGGCCGCGCGCCTTCAGCGTCGCCAGCGCATTGGCGGAGATGCCGTCCTGGGCGTGGAACACGTCGAAGCGACGATGCTCTAGACTGTTGAAATAGCTGACATATTCGTCCGCACGCTGGCGCACCATCGCCGCCACATCGCTCCCCACCGGGCCGGCCGGCACGCTCACCGTTTCGCACAGGCTGGGGCGGAAAAAGCCGGCGCCCTTCGGGTCGGGCGCATGCACGACAGCCTCGAAACCCAGTCGTACCAACGCTTCGCCGAGTTCAAGCGCATGCACCACGCCGCCCCTCGGGTTGGTGGAATGGGCGAGAAGGGCGATGCGCAGCGGGCGGGTCATGCCGCGTCCTCCGCCGGCCCGCAGCCAATCAGCGGCGCGCGGGAAAAATCCCATATCGTCTCGCGACTTAGGCCGTGTTTCACCGTGACCTTACGCTCGGCGGTAACGGTGCCGATGACGGCCGCGGCGATGCCGCGCTCCCTGAGGGTAGTGAGGACAGTGGGGTGGACAGTCAGTGCAGTGGGAACAAGATAGCCAAAGCTCGGGAAGGTCATCAGCCAGCGCACCGGATCGACCCCTTCGGGCGCCGGCACCGCGTCAAGGTCGATCTCGATGCCGACGCCGGAGCCCTCCGCCAGCATGGCGGCGGTGCCGACGAGCCCCCCCTGGCTGATGTCCTTGGCGGCGCGCGCCAGCCCGGCCTCGGCGAGGCGGGGGAGCAGCTCGAGATCGCCGCGCAGCCGCTCCGCCGGGGCGTCGGTGGCGGCGTCCCAGTTGGCGAACGGCTCGCGGTAGCGCCCGCGCAGGTCGATCGCCGCCACCAGCACCTCGCCGGGGCGGGCGTCGAAGGAGGTGAGCAGGCGCTTGGCCCGCCCCAGCACGGCTACGGAAAGCTGGCCGCGGTCACTGGCGAGATTGGTATGGCCGCCGACGATGGGCACGCCGAAGCGGGCGGAGGCGGCGCGCAGCCCCTCCAGCACCGGGGCGGCGCCGTCCTCGCCCTTGGCCCACACCGCGTCGACCACCGCGAGCGGGCGCCCGCCCATGGCGGCAATGTCGGAGAGATTCACCATCACCCCGCACCAGCCGGCGAACCAGGGGTCGGTGGCGACGAACTCGTTCATGAAGCCTTCGATGGCGAAGAGGAGATAACCGTCGCCATCGGGAATCGCGGCGCAGTCATCGCCGACCCGGATCGCCTCGCGCCCGTCAAAGCCCAGCCGGGCGGCGGCGCGGGCGATATCGGCCTTGGAGGCGAGCCCGGCCGAGGCGCGTAGCCGGCTCACCACCTCGGAGAAGGCGATGTCGGAGAAGCGGGTGCTGAGTGCGCGCGCGGTCATGTCACGCCGCCCGTCTTGGCTGGGCGTGGAAGCCGGTTTCGGCATCAACGATCGGCGGGTAATGCGCGAGGTCGGCCTGCATCAGCACATGCGGGCGACCGTGCAGTTCCTTCTCCTCGACGACGTTCCAGTGCAGGCGGCGAAACAGCAGCGCGTTCTGCGCCTGCACATGGGCGAGAAACCTTGTGCAGCCGCGCGCATGTGCGGAGGAGACGGCGAGGCGGATCAGCGCCGCGCCCAGCGCGCCGACCTTTCGGTAATCCTCCGCCACGGCGAGGCGCGAGCCCCACCACAGGCCCGGCTCGGCCTCGTGAATGCGGACCGTGCCGACCACATCATCGGCCAGCAGGCCGAGCAGCGAGACGGCCACAATAGGAATGGCGGTGTCGTCGATCGGGTCGCGGTCGTCGCCGGCGAACAGGCCCTGCTCGTCGCAGAACACCTCGTGGCGCAGGCGCGCGGCGCCGCGCTTCTCCCAGGTCTGGGTGGCGAACTTCACCTGGAAATCGGCGGCGCGGAAGGGGCGGAAGGTGCCGTACATCATGCGCAGCCCCCGTGCCGCAGCTCTTCCCGACCAAGGGCCTGCCGCTCATAGGTGGCAAGCGCCGAGCAGGCGCCGCATTTGGCGCAGCCGGCCTTGACGTCAATGGATTTCAGCCCGGTGGCCAGCAGCATGCCCGAGAGCGGGCCGAGGATGGCGTTCATGAAGGCGGGCGTGGGTGTCGGGTGGCTTTCCAGCGGCGTGCCTGAAATCGGCACGAAGGGCACCACGAAGGGATAGACGCCCATCCTTGTGAGCCTGTCGCAGACGTCGAGGATGTCCTCTCGGCTGTCGCCGAGGCCTGCGAGGATATAGGTCGACACCTGCCCGCGCCCGAACACCGGCACGGCGGCGGCAAAGGCCTCGAAATAACGCGCCACCGACACCTGCGCCTTGCCGGGCATGATCGCGGCGCGTACCTCTTCGGTGCAGGCTTCCAGATGCATGCCGAGCGCATCGGCGCCAGCGTCAAACATGCGGGCGAACCACGCATCGTCGTCCGGCGGCTCGCACTGCACCTGGATCGGCAGGTTCACCGCCGCCTTCACCGCCGCCGCGCTCTCGGTGAGCAGCGCCGCGCCCCGGTCCTTGCCCGGCGGGGTGCCCGTGGTCATCACCATGTGCTTGACGCCATCAAGCTCCACCGCAGCCTTCGCCACTTCGGCGAGCTGCGCGGGGGTCTTGCGCTCGATGGTGCGGCCGGCCGCCAACGACTGGCCGATGGCGCAGAACTGGCAGGTCTTGGTGCGGCTCTGATAGCGGATGCAGCTTTGCAGCACCGTGGTCGCCAGCACGTCGCGCCCATGCAGCACGGCGATCTTGGAATAGGGGATGCCGTCGGCCGTGGAGAGTCCGTAGAATTTCGGCTGCAGGGGAAACGACACCTCGCCCAGCACCAGCCCGTCGCGGCTGATGCGGCTCTGGCCGAAGGCGTCCGGCTTCTCGACGAGATAGGGGCTCTCGAAGGCCGGCGCGGTGTGGACGGGGACCATCACCGTCATGCCGTCCAGCGTCATCGCCTTGTGGTCGGAAGGCCCGGCTCCGCCCCGGCGCGAATCGGCGCCGGCGCGGGGATCAACGAGGCGCACCCCGTAGGACTGCAACTCGTTGATCAGCTGCTGCGTCGGCAGCGGCGTGAGTTCGCTGGCGAGATCCATCGGCTTCATCGGAAACGCTCCCTGTCTGGACGGGGAAAGGGGCCCCGGCAGCGGTGTGGACGGGCACGGCCGGGCGGGTGTCGTGGTGGAGGCTGAGCAGTTCCGGGCGGGCGTAATGGCCGACCGAATCCATCATCCGCTTGCGCTTGGTGATGAGCGCCATGTCGAGATCGGCGATCAGGATGCCCTCGCCTGTCGTGAGCGGGGGCACGACATGGCTGCCCTCCGGCGAGATGATCGCGCTCATGCAGCCGCCGGTGAGCGCCTTGCGCAGCCGCTCGTCCGGCGAGATGCGGGCGATCTGTTCCTCGGTGAGCCAGCCGGTGGCGTTGACGACGAAGCAGCCCGATTCCAGCGCGTGGTGGCGGATCGTCACCTCGATCTGCTCGGCGAAGATCGGCCCGACCAGCGCGCCCGGAAACTGCGCGACGTGGATTTCCTCGTGCTGGGTCATCAGCGCGTAGCGGGCCAGCGGGTTGTAATGCTCCCAGCAGGCGAGCGCGCCGACACGGCCGACCGCCGTGTCGACCACTTTCAGCCCGGCCCCGTCGCCCTGGCCCCAGATCATCCGCTCATGGAAGGTGGGGGTGATCTTGCGGCGCTTGAGCGTGAGCGAGCCATCGGCATCGAAGATCAGCTGCGCATTGTAGAGCGAGCCATGGTCGCGCTCGTTCACCCCCAGCACGACGACGACGCCGAGGCGGCGGGCGCTCGCCGACACCGCCTCCGTCACCGGGCCGGGGACGGTGACGGCGTTGTCATAGAGCCGCAGATGCTCCGCCCCGGTGAGCACGGGGGGCAGCACGAAGGAGAAATAGGGGTACCAGGGCAGGAAGGTTTCGGGGAACACGACAAGCTGCGCCCCCTTGCCCGCCGCCTCCTCCAGCGCGGCGAGCACGCGGGTGAGCGTGCCCTCCAGGCTGTCGAGCGAGGGCGCGATCTGCACCGCGGCGGCGCGGACGACGCGCTTTTCCGCGCTGCGCTTTTCCGAGGTCTTGTCCGAACTCTTTGCGTCGGCCATCGCGGCCTTCCTCCGTTCGTCCGTCATCCCGGACGGCGGCACCGCCGCCGATCCGGGATCGCTCCGTCAGTGGCGTCCGATCCCGGCTCTCCGGATCACAGCGTCCACGTATCGAGGATGAAGGCGTTCTCGCGACGGTGGAGCAGGACGATGTCGAGCACATCCAGCGGGCTGATCGGCACGATGCCGGGGATCAGCGCGCCCTCGCCATGGCCGTAGAGTGCCTGCAGCGCGAAGCGGCAGGCATAGACCTTGCCGCCATCGTTCAGGATCTTCTCGATGCGGTTGTTGAAGTTGAGATGGCCCGGAAAGGCCTCGTCGCCGAGCTTCGGGAAGCCGCGCTGCACGCCGAGCGTGACGCCGGGGCCATAGAGCAGCACCGAGGTCTCGAAGCCCTTCTGGATCAGGCGCGAGGCCTGCAGCAGGTTCACCAGGCCGATCGAACCCTCGAAGGCGACGGTGTGGAAGGTGACGAGCGCCTTCTCGCCGGGGGCGGCCTTTACGTCCTCGAACTTCTTGTCCTCATAGTCGACGAGGACGTCGCCCTTAGCATGGGCCGGCACGGTGATGGTGGCCATGTCGCTCTCCTTGGCTGGCAATGGGGGCCGGGTACGCCAGAAGAATTGCAATCAATGTGCCAATTGACAGAATGCCAAAAGAATCATCAAAACAATCAAATTACATACAATAATACATTCAATACGGACCGAGGTGCGAAAACGGCGGTGGCGAGAAAGCGGGCGGACGCTTAGAGAAAGGGCGGGTCAGTGCCCGCTTGCTGCGCAGGCGACGGCGTCGGGTCCGGTACCGCGCTTACGCAGCAAGTTGTGGACCAAGGGTGACAGACCACCTTTGCAACATTATACAGTCAATTAGAGCGAGCTAGTGTGGATGCCGTCCTCCCGGCCGAGCGCCGCGAGAGCCGGGATCGCACTCAGCTCTGGCAGACGATCCCGGATCGGCGTGACGGCCGTCCGGGATGACGACAGGTGACGAGACGCATGGCCGACTGGATTCCCGACCTCGCCCGCTCCGACAAGCCGCGCTACCTCGCCATCGCCGACCTGATCGGCGAGGATATCCGCGCCGGGCGGCTCGCCATCGGCGACCGGCTGCCGCCGCAGAGGAAGCTCGCGGCCAAGCTCGACATCGATTTCACCACGGTGGCGCGCGGCTATGTCGAGGCGCAGAAGCGCGGCCTCGTCGAATCCCGCGTCGGCCAGGGCACCTTCGTGACCGGCGCGCCGCGCCCGAAGACCCGCGCGGCGAGCACGCCCAAGCCGGGCACGGTCGATCTCTCGATGAACCTGCCGCCCGAGCCGGACGACCCGGCGCTGATCGAGCGCATGCAGGAGGGGCTGGCCGAGGTGGCGCGCGATCTGGTCGCCCTGCTGCGCTACCAGGGTTTTGGCGGCACCGCGGCGGACAAGGACGCCGCCTCGTCCTGGCTCGGCCGGCGGGCGCTGGTGCCGGCGCAGGAGCGCATCTTCGTCACCCCGGGCGCGCATCCGGCGCTGCTCGGCATTTTCGGCCTGCTGGCGCGGCCGGGCGATGTGATCCTGTGCGAGGCGATCACCTATCCCGGCGTGCGCGCCATCGCCGCCCAGCTGGGCATCAAACTCTTCGGCCTGCCGATGGACCGGGACGGGATCGACCCCGACGCGTTCGCCGCCGCCTGCCGCGAGATGGCACCGAAGGCGCTCTACCTGAACCCGACGCTGCAGAACCCGACCACGCTGACCATTCCCGAGGAGCGGCGCGAGGCGATCGCCAAGGTGGCGCGGCGCTTCGGCGTGCCGATCGTCGAGGACGACGCCTATGGCTTCGTGCCGCCGCACGGGCCGCCGCCGCTGGCGGCGATCGCGCCTGACCTGACCTGGCACATAGCGGGGCTCGCCAAATGCATCGGCGCCGGGCTGCGCGCCGCCTATGTCGTCGCTCCCGAAGCCCGCGCGGGCTACCCCTTCGCCAGCGCCCTGCGCACCGCCAATGTCATGGCCTCGCCGCTCACCACCGCGCTGGCGACGCGCTGGATCGAGGACGGCACCGCCGACACGCTGCTGCGCTTCATCCGCACCGAATCCGCCGCGCGGCAGGCGCTGGCGAGCGAGATCCTGCCGAAGGGCAGCTTCCGCGCCGACCCGCTGAGCTTCAATCTCTGGATCGAACTGCCGGCGCCGTGGACCCGCTCGGCCTTTGTCGGCCACATGCGTTCCACCGGCATCGGCGTGGTGGCGAGCGACGCCTTCACCGTCGCCGGCCCGGCGATCGAGGCGGTGCGGGTGTGCCTGGGCGGGCCCGCCACCCGGGCGCAAATCCGCTCGGCGCTGGACTTCATGGCGCACGCGCTGGAGGAATCGCCGGAGGTGGTGTCGGCGGTCATGTGAGGGGGCCGCTACCTCATCGCGGACGGCACGGCCCGCGCCCTGCGTCCTTCGAGGCCCGGCCGATGGCCGGGCACCTCAGGATGACGACCGTTCGGAACGCACAGGCCCCCGTCATGCTGAGGTGCCGGCCGACAGGCCGGCCTCGAAGCACGCACGCGGTCGCCCACACCCCTCACCCCAGCGCCCGCGCCGCCGCCACCAGCCGGTCGACATCGCCTTCCGACGTGGCGAAGGAAGTGACGAGGCGCACCACGCCCGCGCCCCAGCGCTCCGTGTAGAAGCGGAAGCCCTGCGCCAGCAGACCCTCGCACATGGGAAGCGGCAGGCGGACGAACAGCATGTTGGCCTCCACCACGCCTTGGATCTCCACCCCGGCGATTCCCGCGAGCCCGGCTCGCAGCCGCGCCGCCATCGCGTTGGCGTGGCTGGCATTGGCGAGCCAGAGGTCGCCATCGAGATAGGCGTCCATCTGCGCGGCGAGGAACCGCATCTTGGAGGCGAGGTGGCCGCCGCGCTTGCGGCGGAAGGCGAGTTCACTGGTGCGGGCGGGATCGAACAGAACGATGGCTTCCACGCCCAAAGCGCCATTCTTGGTGGCGCCAAAAGAGAGAATGTCGACCCCCGCCTTCCAGGTCATGTCGGCCGGGCGGGCATCGAGTGCCGCCACCGCATTGGCGAAGCGCGAGCCGTCCATGTGCAGTGGCAGGCCGGCGTCGCGGCAGACCGCGCCGATCGCGGCGGTCTCTTCCACCGAATAGAGCGTGCCAAGTTCCGTCGCCTGGGTGATGGAGACGCAGGAAGGCTGCACGCAATGCACATCGCCGCGGTTGCGGCGAGCGGCCTGCGCCAGCGCCTCCGGGTCGATCTTCGCGTTCGCGCCCGGCACATGCACCAGCTTGGCGCCGCCGGTGAAGAATTCCGGCGCGCCGCATTCGTCATTCTCGATATGGCTGTCAGGATGGCACAGCACCGCGCCCCAGGGCGGAGTGAGCACGCTAAGCGCCAGCGCATTGGCGGCGGTGCCGGTGGAAACCAGCAGCACGCTCACCTCGCGCTCGAACAGGGCGGAGAGGCGGGCCTCGACCCGGGCCGAGATCTCGTCGGCGCCATAGGAGGGCATCGGCCCTTCGTTGGCGGCGGCGAGCGCGGCCAGAATGGCGGGGGAAATGCCGGCGACATTGTCGCTGCCGAAGCCGGGCGGGCGGGAGGCGGGGGTCTCGGTCACGGCGTGTCCTGATCATGTGCGGCGCAGGCCCCAAGGCCGACACCCGCACGGCCCTGCTTGTCAAGAGCAGGAGGGAGGCGCTCCCTGCGTCACTTGCCGGATGGCGCGGACCGGCGCGACCGGCTTAGATGGCCCGCATGAGTGCCAATGACCATGTCGTCGCCGACCAGCAGGCGGTGTTCGCCCTGCTCGCCGATCCCGCCACGCATGGGGTGGACGGCCCCGTCGCCCGCATCGACACCCATGGCGCGGTGGTGTTTCTCGCCGGCGCCGATGTCTACAAGGTGAAGCGCGCGGTGCGCTTTTCCTTCATGGATTTCTCCACTCTGGACAAGCGCCGGCACGCCTGCGCCCGCGAGCTGGAACTGAACCGCGCCACCGCCCCCGCGCTCTATCTCGGGCTCACCCCCATCGTCCGGCGCGGCGGCGCGCTGCATCTGGGGGGCGAGGGCGAGGTGGTGGAATGGGCGGTGCACATGGCCCGCTTCGACGAGAACGCCACGCTCGACCATGTTCTTGCGCGCGAGGGCGAGAAACGCGCGGGCGAGAAACGCGCGGGATTGTCGCCGCCTCTGATCGCGGCGCTGGCGCAGGCGGTGGCGGCCGCGCATGAGCGCGCGCCTGTGATCACAGGCAGCTCCGGCCGCGAATTGCGGGCGGTGGCGCGCAACGTCGTCGCCGGGCTGCGCGAGGCGCCGGACCTGCTGCCGCCGGCGCGGGTCTCGGCGCTGGAGGCGGGCCTCCTTGAAGCCTTCGATCGGCTGGAGCCGCTGCTGGCGCGCCGCGCGGCGGCGGGCGAGGTGCGGCGCTGCCATGGCGATTTGCATCTGCGCAACATCGCGCTCATCGAGGGCGCGCCGGTGCTGTTCGACGCGCTGGAATTCGACGAGGCCCTGGCCAGCATCGACCGGCTCTACGACCTCGCCTTCCTCCTCATGGACATCGCCCGGCGCGGGCACGATTTCGCGGCCAATCTGCTGCTCAACCGCTACCTCATCGCCTGTGGCGAAGCCCCGCCCTATGACGGGCTGGCGGCGCTGCCGCTGTTCCTCGCCCTGCGCGCGGCGATACGGGCGCAGGTGGGGGCGGCGGCCGCCGCCTTTCGCGACCCCGCCGGCCGGGCGCAGGCGGGCGAAGAGGCGCGGGCCTATCTCGCCTTTGCCGAGGGCGCGCTGGCGCCGCGCCCGGTGAAGCTGGTCGCGGTGGGCGGTCTCTCCGGCTCCGGCAAGAGCACGCTGGCCGCCGCGCTGGCGCCCCATCTCGGCCCCCTGCCCGGCGCGGTGCATCTGCGTTCGGATGTCGAGCGCAAGCGCCTCCACGGCACGCCGGAACTGGAGCGCCTGCCGCAGGAAGCCTATTCGATGGAGGCGACGCAGCAGGTCTATGCCACGCTGCGGGCGCGGGCGGAGGCTGTCCTGGCCGCCGGCCATGGCGTCATCGTCGACGCCGTGCACCAGCGCCCGGATGAGCGCGCCGAGATCGCGGCGCTGGCGCATGAGTGCGGGGTGGATTTTATCGGCCTGTGGCTGGAAGCGCCGGTCGAGGCGCTGGCCGGCCGGGTGGAGGCGCGGCGGGGCGATGCGTCCGACGCCACGGCGGAGGTGGTGCGCTGGCAGGCCGGGCGCGAGGCCGGCCCGCTCGACTGGGCGCGGCTGGATTCAACGCAAGCCCCCGCGCAGCTGCTCGCCCAGGCGCGGGCGCTGGTCGAGGGCTGAACGCTATTTCTCTGCGGCCCGGGCGCGGGCGTCCGCGACCACGTCCTTGAAGCCCTGATAGTCGAGCGCGGCGGCGACCTTGAACGGGCCGACCAGATAGACCGGCGTGCCCGGCAGGCCGAGCGCCTCGGCCTGTTCATTGTTGCGCTTGAGCAGGGCGCCGATGTCGCCGGCATGGGCCTTGAGGTCCTTGGCCAGCTTGCCCCGGTCGATCCCGGCCTTGGCCAGCGCCTCGCTCATGCGCTCGGTGGTCAGCTTGCCCGGCAGCTTCATCAGGATCTTGTGCGCGTCGAGATATTTGTCCTGGTAGCCGGCGGCGAGCGCTAGCTGGGCGGCGACCACGGAAGATTCCGCCAGGATCGGCCAGTCCTTGTAGACGAGGCGGATCTTGCCATCCTCGCTCACCAGCCGCTCCAGCTCCGGCAGCGACTTGCGGCAATAGCCGCAATTATAGTCGAAGAAGGCGACGATGGTGACGTCGCCCATCGGGTTGCCGAAGGTCGGCGTCTGCGGGTCGTGCAGCAGGGCATCGACATCGAGCGGCTTGTCCGCGCTCGGCGGCGGCGACACGTCCGGCGTCGCCGCCAGCAGCGGCAGGCACGCGCCGAACAGGGCGCCGGCGGCGGTGAGGAGCAGCGCGCGGCGCTTCATTGGAATGTCCCTTTACCTGTGCCGCGCCGGATTGCGGCGCCTCCGGCACGTTTCACCGTGGGCGCAGCCCATCGAGGATGAGGCGCTGCACGTTGCGCGTAGCCTCTTCGACAAAGGCCTCCTCGTCCAGCCCCCTGCCGAGCAGGGCGTCGATCTGCACCGCGAAGTCGGCATAATGCTGCGTCGTCGCCCACAGGGCGAAGATGAGGTGATGCGGGTCGATCGGCGCCAGCTTGCCTGCCGCCACCCAGCCGGCGATTACCTCGGTCTTGGCGTCGACCAGCTGCTTCAGCGCGGTTTCCAGCTCACCGCGCAGCAGCGGCGCGCCCTGCACCACCTCCAGGCAGAACAGCCGCGAGGCTTCCGGATGGGTGCGGGAGAAGCGGATCTTGCGGCTGATATAGGCGCGGATGCCCTCGACCGGGTCGGTCTCCACCTCAAGCGCGCGCAGCGGGTCCAGCCACTGGTCGAGAAGCCGGCTCAGCACCCCGACATAGACCTCTTCCTTCGAGGCGAAATAATAGAACAGATTGGTCTTCGACACGGCGGCGGTGCGGGCGATCTGCTCCACCGTGGTGCCGTGCAGGCCGTAGCGCGAGAACAGCGCCAGCCCTGCATCGAGGATAGCGGTGCGCTTCTCGGCGATGCGGCGCAGGCGATGCGGCGTCTTGGTGCGCGGGCTGTCGGGGCGCGAGGTTTCAGTGCGGGGAATTTCAGTGCGGGGAATTTCGGGGCGCGCACCGGCCGGGTCCGCCGCCAGCGCGGCGCGCGCAGCCGCCGGCCGGGTCGTGCGGCGGGGCGGAGAAACGGTGGAACGCGCGGCTGTCAACAAAAGCTCCCGCCTTGACCAGGGCCCTGACATGGCACGGAAAGGAAAGCGGCCGCAATATGCCGGGCGCCACCGTGTCGATTCGGCCGGTGGCGCGCCCCGGCGAGGACCGGCAAAAGAGACCCTGCGAAAGACCGCCTGAGAGCGACCACCCGCGAGAGACATCGACCATGGCTGCGACCTATGACCGGACCTCCCGCCTGCTGCATTGGCTGGTGGCCGCCCTTGTGCTGGTGCAGTTCGCCACGGGCTGGAGCTGGGGCTACTTCCCGCGCGGCTCGGGTCCGCGCTTCGCTCTGTTCAACATCCATATCTATGCCGGCTACCTCATCCTGGCGCTGGCGATGGCGCGCATCACCTGGCGGCTGCGCCACCCCGCGCCGCCCTTGCCACCCGGCATGGGCCGGCCGACCGAGATCGCGGCGCGGGCGACGCATGGAATGCTCTATCTGCTCATTCTGCTGCAGCCGATCCTCGGCGCGGTGACGATCACCGCCTTCGGCAAGGCGCTGGGTTGGACCGGCGCGGTGCATGTGGCGCTCGCCTATGTCATCGCCGCCATCGTGATGGCGCATGTGGCGGCGGCGCTGTGGCACCATTTCGTGCGGCGGGACGGGCTGATCCTGCGCATGCTGCCGGCCCGGCGCTGAGGACCGGCGATGCCAAGCGCCCTGCGCCGCCTTCTGCCGCTGCTCGCCGTCGCTATCCTGCTGCCGCTGGCGCCCATCCGGGCGCCGGCCCAGCCGATCACCATCACCGCGACGCCGATCGAACGCCTCGATGCCAGCGGCGCGGTGCGCTTCGGCCCGCTGGAATTTCGCGGCGGGCTGGTGCTGTCCTCCACCTCCTCGACCTTTGGCGGCCTGTCCGGCCTTGTGCTGGATGCCAAGGGGGAGGAGTTCCTCGCCGTCACCGACAAGGGATGGTGGCTGAGCGGGCGCATCGCCAGCGAGGGCGACCGACCGGTGGGCCTCACCGACGCCCGCATGGCGCCGATGATGGCCGACAATGGCAAGGCCCTGTCCGAACAGGGCCGCGGCGACGTCGAATCGCTGGTCCGCGTACCCTCCGGCCTTCTCGTCGGCATCGAGGGCGCGCAGGAGGTGTGGCTGTTTCCGGGGCCCGATCCGCTGCGGGCCTTTGGTACCAAGCTGATTTCCGACCCCGCTCTGTCGCGGCTCGGCGGCAATCAGGGCCCGGAGACGCTGCTGGCTCCGCCCGGCGGCGTGCCGGCGGCAGTGATCGTCATCGCCGAGGAAAGCCCGGACGATCCCGCTGCCCTGCCCGGCTTCCTGTTCGCCCCGCTCGGCAAGCCCAAGCCCGTGGGGCGCTTCACCGTGGCGCGCAGCGACGAATTCGCCGCCACCGATGCCGCGCTGGCCGATGATGGCATTGTCTATCTGCTGGAGCGCCGCTTCGACTATCTGCGCGGCGTCGCCCTGCGGCTGAGGCGCTTTCCGCTCAGCGCGCTCACGCCTGGGGCGGTGATCACCGGCGAGGTGCTGATGACCGCCAACCGGCTCGCCGCCATCGACAACATGGAAGGCCTCGCTCTGCACCGCAACGCGGCCGGCGAGCTGATCCTCACCCTCATTTCCGACGACAATTTCTCCCCGCTCCAGCGCACGCTGCTGCTGCGCTTCGCGCTGGTCGAGTAAGGGGAAGATTTCTTGAAGGGGGATCCGATCTTCGCGACCGGATCGAGGGCGCTTCAGCGCGCGGCGGTGTCGGCCGGGGCGCCGGTCCAGGGCTTCAGCCAGCCCATCAGCGCGCCATAGGGGATGAGCGCGAGCAGCGCGAAGCCGAATTTCACCAGGAAGTCGAAATAGGCCAGCCCCATCCACAGCGGCACGGTGATGCCGGTGGAGGCATAGGTGACGGGGAAGGACATATCCGCATCGCCGGCAAAGGCGAGCGAGAAGAACAGCGCCGTGTCGATGGCCGAGCCGAACAGGCTGCCGGCCAGGGGCGCCTGCCACCAGCTCATCCGCCGCAGGCGATTGAACACGCCGATATCGAGAAGCTGGCCGAAGAGGAACGCCGTGCCGGAGGCCAGCGCGATGCGCGGCGTCGCCAGCCAGATCGACAGCAGCACCGCCAGGGCGAAGCCGGCATAGACCACGCGCCGCGCCCCGGCCGGGCCGAAGCGGCGATTGGTCAGGTCATTGACCAGAAAGGCCAGCGGATAGGTGAAGGCGCCCCAGGTCAGGAAATCCTGGAGGCCGAACTGCTCGACCGGGTGCTGGACAAGCACGTTCGAGGCCGCCACCACCGCCATCATTGCGATGACGGGAAGGGCGAGCCTCTTGAACGGGATCTTGGTGCCGGCGATCGTCATCGCTCAGGCGGCGACGGCGACGCTCGCCACAGCCACGGTCGCCTTGGCGACGGCGCGCTTGAGCTCGGCCGCCTTCGGCGACAGCTCTTCGGTGTGAGCCTTGAGCAGGAACGCATCGAGGCCGCCGCGATGATCGACGGTCTTCAGGGCGTTGGCGCTCACGCGCAGCTTCACCGACCGCTTCAGCACATCGCTGGTGAGGGTAACGTTCACCAGGTTCGGCAGAAAGCGCCGACGGGTCTTGCGGTTGGAGTGGCTCACGCGATTGCCGGACAGAACCGCCTTCCCGGTAAGTTCGCACCGACGCGACATCGTGGACATCCTTGTATCAAAACCGTTGCGTCGTAGGCCGTATAGTCCGCCCGACGATCCCGCATCCGGTATCCGTGGAAATTGAGAGCGCTCCTATAAGGGCCGGTCCCTGTGCCGTCAAGGCCGGGGAGCGCGAAGCCGTGCCGGCGAATGCCCGCTGGCGACTTCGTGAGGAGGCGAGTCACAGTTCCGCCGCCTTCCCCACACATCCGAAACAAGGATAAATTCACGCTTCGGCCCTCGGGTCACGGCGATTCGGGAATCTGCCTTCATGATGCGGGTGTGCCTCACGGCCTTTCTGGCGGTTGCCGTCGCGGGCGCGATGGTTGCGGACGCCCGCGCCGATGGACGGCTGGAGGCGCGCTACCGCATGTCGCTGGGCGGGCTGGAGCTCGGCCGCGCGGCGCTGCTGATCGAGGTCGACGACACCTCCTATATCGCCTCCGGCAGCGGCCGGCTCACCGGCGTGGTGCAGGCGGTTTCCTCCGGCAAGGGCACGGCCGGGGCGCGCGGCGCGGTGCGCAGCGGCGAACTGGCCCCGCGCAGCTTCGCCATGGAAGCGGTGTCCGACAAGAAGACCGAATCCATCCGGCTGGTCATGAATGGCGGCGGCGTCACCGACATGCGGGTGGAACCGCCGGTGGTTCCGTCCCTCGACCGGGTGCCGGTGGCGGACAAGGACAAGAAGGGCATTTTCGACCCGATGACGGCGGCGCTGGTCATGGTGCCGGGCACTGACGACCCGCTCTCGGCCAAGGCCTGCGAGCGCACGCTCTCCATTTTCGACGGTCGCCAGCGCTACGACCTGACGCTGAGCTATGAGCGTATGGACGAGGTGAAGGCCGAGAAGGGCTATGCCGGCCCCGCCGTGGTCTGCCGCATCGCCTATCGCCCGGTCGCTGGCCACAAGCCGGGCCGCGCCGGCGTGAAATACATGATGAAGAACAAGGACATGTTCGTCTGGCTGGCGCCGGTGGCCGGCACCCGCGTGCTGGTGCCGTTCCGCGCCTCGGTGACGACGGCGATCGGCATCGCCCAATTGGAGGCGGAAGCCTTCGAGACGCGGGCCGTGGTCGGCACCCGCTCCACCCCGGCCAAGGCGGGACTGCCGTAGCGCGCCCTCTCAGCCGACGGCGCCAGCGATCACACGCCGCAGCGCCGCATCGCTGAAGTCTTCGAGATCGAGCAGCGCCGCATAGGCATCGCCCGTCAAGCCGAGCACCTGCGCGAAGGCCGGCTCGGTCTTCGCCCCGGCCCGGCGCCGCGCCATGACCTGCCGGCGCAAGGCCGCGCCGCCTAGGTGCAGCAGCCGCTCCTCGATGCGGAAATGCCGCCAGCCGGCCTGCTGCGCCACCGGGCAGGACGATGCGAAGACCTCGAACGGCCAGCCATGCGCGGAGAAGGACGCCACCACCGCCCGCTCGCCGGAGCACCATTGCCGCAGGCCGAAGCATTGCTCGTGACGAAAGCCATCCCACATGAGGGTTGTGAACGACAGGGCATCCGGCGCGCAGCAGACGATGTCGATGTCGCTGGTCGGGACATCAAGGCCGAGCGGCGGCGTGCCGACGACATGCGGATCGAAGGCGGCGAGCGCCGTCAGCAGGCCCGAATGCTCCAGCGCCGTTTCGAAATCCGGTCGTGCCGCCTGTGTCATGATGTTCGGCCCGATGACCCGCCCCGGCATCGGGGATGAAGGACGGCTCGCCGCGGGTTGCCGCCTCGTGCTAAAAGGGCCGCCCTTCCGGCCCGACGGATCCATTGTCGTATGAATATCGCCGCCCCGCCGGGGAATGCCAGTACGTCCAGGTCCCAGTCCCTTCCCCTGCCGCCCGGCCAGCGCGCGCGCGGCGTCACCGCCGTGCTCGGCCCGACCAATACCGGCAAGACCAGTTTGGCGATCGAGCGCATGCTCGGCCATTCCTCCGGGCTGATCGGCCTGCCGCTGCGCCTGCTCGCCCGCGAGGTCTATGGCAAGCTGGTGGAACGGGCCGGCGAGCACAATGTGGCGCTGATCACCGGCGAGGAGCGGATCAAGCCGGATAATCCGCGCTTTTGGGTCGCCACGGTGGAGGCGATGCCGCGCGACCTCGACGTCGCCTTCGTGGCGCTGGACGAAATCCAGATCTCGGCCGATCTCGACCGTGGTCATGTGTTCACCGAGCGGCTGCTGAACCGGCGCGGGCGGGAGGAGACGCTGCTGCTCGGCGCCGCCACCATGCGCCCGCTGGTGGAGAAGCTGCTGCCGGGCGTGAACATTCTGGTGCGCCCGCGCCTGTCCAACCTCACCTTTGCCGGCGAGAAGAAGATCACCCGCCTGCCGCGCCGCTCGGCCATCGTCGCCTTCTCCGCCGACGAGGTCTATGCCATCGCCGAGCTGATCCGCCGCCAGCAGGGCGGGGCGGCGGTGGTGCTGGGCGCGCTCTCCCCGCGCACCCGCAACGCGCAGGTCGCGATGTACCAGAATGGCGACGTCGATTATCTCGTCGCCACCGACGCCATCGGCATGGGGCTCAATCTCGATGTCGACCATGTCGCCTTTGCCGGCGACACCAAATTCGACGGCTGGCAGTTCCGCCGGCTGAACCCGGGCGAGATGGCGCAGATCGCCGGCCGCGCCGGCCGCGCCCAGCGCGACGGCACCTTCGGCACCACCGGGCGCTGCACGCCCTTCGACGCCGAGATGGTGGAGCGGCTGGAGGCGCACGCCTTCGAGCCGCACCGCATGGCGCAATGGCGCAACAGCGTGCTCGATTTTTCCAGCATCGAGGCGCTCAACCGCTCGCTCTCCATTCCTCCCCGCGAGGAGGGGCTGACCCGCGCGCCCACCGCCGACGACGTGCTGGTGCTGGAGCGGCTGGCCGGCGACCCGGCGATCAGGCGCCTCGCCACCAGCGCCCAGGCCATCGAGCGCCTGTGGGAAGCCTGCCAGCTGCCGGACTACCGCAAGGTCTCGCCGGCCTCGCATTCCGACCTTGTGGCGACGGTCTATGACGACCTGATGCGGCGCGGACGGCTCTCCGCCGACTGGTTTAGCAAACAAGTGGCCTTGGCGGACCGAGCGGAAGGTGACATAGACACCCTGTCGGGACGTATAGCGCAGGTCCGCACCTTGACCTTCGCAGCGAACCGGCCGGATTGGCTCGACGACCCGGAACACTGGCAGGGTGTCACGCGGCGTGTGGAGGACCGGCTTTCCGATGCGCTTCACGAGCGGCTCGCCCACCGCTTCGTTGATCGCCGGACCAGCGTGCTGATGAGACGCCTGCGAGAGAACGCGATGCTCGAAACAGAAATCACCAAGACCGGCGACGTCGTCGTTGAAGGCCACGTCATCGGGCATCTGCTCGGTTTCCAGTTCGCGGCGGACGCATCCGCCGGCGGGCCGGAGGCCAAGGCGTTGCGTGCCGCCGCGCAGAAGGCGCTGGCCGGCGAGATCGAGACGCGGGCCAACCGCCTCTCGGAGGCCGCCGACGATGCCTTCGTGCTCTCCACCGATGGCACGCTGCGCTGGATCGGCGATCCGGTGGCCAAGCTGATTCCCGGCGAGGAGGTGCTCACCCCCCGCCTCAAGGTGATCTCCGACGAGCACCTGACCGGCCCCGCGCGCGACGCGGTGCAGGCCCGCCTCGAACTGTGGCTGAAGGCCCATATCGAGAAGCTGCTCGGCGCGCTGATCGCTCTCGGCAAGGCCGAGGACGTGGCCGGCATCGGCCGTGGCATCGCCTTCCAGCTGGTCGAATCGCTCGGCGTGCTGGAGCGCCACCGCGTGGCCGAGGAAATGAAGGCGCTGCCGCAGGAGGCCCGCGCGGTGCTGCGCGGCCATGGCGTGCGCTTCGGCGCCCACCACATCTACATTCCCACGCTGCTCAAGCCGGCGCCGCGCGCGCTGGCCGCCCAGCTCTGGGCGCTCAAGCATGGCGGGCTGCAGCAGAAGGGGCTGGACGAGCTGCCGCACCTCGCCGCCTCCGGCCGCACCTCCATTCCGGTCGATCCCGAAATCCAGAAGGGGCTCTACCGCGCCGTCGGCTTCCGCGTGGCGGGCGAGCGCGCGGTGCGGGTCGACATTCTGGAGCGCCTCGCCGACCTCATCCGCCCGGCGCTGGCCTGGCGGCCCAATGCGCCCGGCGAGAAGCCGGCGGGGGCGTTCGACGGCAATGGCTTCATCGCCACCGTCGCCATGACCTCGCTGGCCGGCTGCGCCGGCGAGGACTTCGCCTCGATCCTGCGCTCGCTCGGCTACCGCATGGAGCGCCGCCCGGCGCCAGTGGAAGCCCCGGCCGCGCCGGTGGCTGCCGCCGAGGCGCCGGTGCCGGAAGCGGCTGCGGACGCGGCTGAATCGACCGCCCCTGAGCTGCCGGTCGGCACCGATGTCGCCTTCAACCAGACGGTCGAGCCGGCGCTGGAAGAGGCGCCCGCCGCGGTGGAGGCCCCGCGCGAGGCCCTGCCGGTGGACGCCACCGTCAGCGGCGAGGTGTTCACCGACCCGGTGTTCGACCAGACCGTGGAGCCCGCGCTCGACGGCGATGCCGCGCCAGCCCCCGTGGCGGCGCTGCCGGAAGCCACCGAT
Source organism: Ancylobacter vacuolatus (assembly GCF_030813595.1). Lineage (GTDB taxonomy): Bacteria > Pseudomonadota > Alphaproteobacteria > Rhizobiales > Xanthobacteraceae > Ancylobacter > Ancylobacter vacuolatus. Next base: position 442,967 of record NZ_JAUSUH010000002.1, read on the forward strand.
GTCGCCTTCGACCAGACAGTCGAGCCGGCGCTGGAAGAGGCGACCGCCGAGGTGGAGGCCCCGCGCGAGGCCCTGCCGGTGGACGCCATCGCCAGCGGCGAGGTGCTCACCGATCCGGTGTTCGACCAGACGGTGGAGCCGGCGCTGGAAGAGGCGACCGAGGCCGTGGCTGCGCCTGCTTCCGACGCGGCGGCTGCCGACGCGACGAACGAGGCGCCCGCCGAGCCGGTCGAGCCGGCGATGATCGAAATCTGGCGTCCCGGCCGGCCGCCGGGGCAGAACCGCCCGGCGCACCAGCCGCGCCGTGGTGGCGCGCGTGAGCCCGGACATCGTGATGCGGGATCGCGTGATGCATCCTCGCGTGACGCTGCCAACCGCGAGGGCGCTGCCGCGCCGGCGGAAGGCGCCGCCCCCGATGCGCGCCGCGAGCGCCCCCAGGGTGATCGCCCCGAAGGCGAGCGTGGCCGTCGTCCGCCCCGCGAGGACTGGCGCGAACCCCGGCCCGAGCGGGCGGAAGGCGGGCGCGAACCGCGCCGCGACGACAATCGCGGCTCGTCGGGCCCGCGCCCGCCGCGTCCCGAACGGGGCGACCGGCCGGACCGTGGCGGCGGCCATTCCCGGCCGGATTCGCGGCACGAGGCGCGTGGCGAGCCGCGCCACGAACCCCGCCGCGACAAGCCGGTCGATCCGGATTCGCCCTTTGCCGCCCTGCTCGCCCTGAAGGCGCGCATGGAGGCGGAGAAGAAGGGCAAGTAGGCGTGCGCGGCGCCGGCGACGGTTCGGGCCCGCAGCTTTCCGCGCCGGAGGTTTCCGCAGCGGAGGATTCCGCAGCGGAAACTCGCCCGGAACGCCAGCGGCTCGATGTCTGGCTGTTCCACGCCCGCTGCGTGCGGACCCGCAGCGCCGCCGCCCAGCTGGTGAAAGCGGGGCGGGTGCGGCTGAACGGCGCGCGCATCACCGCCCCCAGCCAGCCCGTGCGCCGCGGCGACGTGCTCACCCTCTCGCTCGATTCCCGGGTGCGGCTGTGGCGGGTGATCGGATTCATCGCCCGGCGGGGGGATGCGCCGGCGGCGCTCACCACCTATGTGGAGGTTGCGCCGGAGGCGGCACCCGGCGCAGCGCCGGGCAGCCATGCGTCCTAGCCATGCGCGCGACCGGGGATGTGTGTTGCGCCGCCTTCTGAGGTGCGCTAGGGGAGCCGTTGCGGGGCCTTCTTGCGCGCCTAATTCACATGCCCTGCACGGAGACTGATCAATGACCTACGTAGTCACGGATAATTGCATCAAGTGCAAATACACCGACTGCGTCTCCGTGTGCCCGGTGGACTGTTTCTATGAGGGCGAGAACTTCCTCGTCATCCACCCGGACGAGTGCATCGATTGCGGCGTGTGCGAGCCCGAATGCCCGGCGGAGGCGATCAAGCCGGACACCGAGCCGGGCCTCGACAAATGGCTGACGCTGAACGCTGACTACGCCAAGGTCTGGCCGAACATCACCGACCGCAAGGAGCCGCTGCCCGAGGCGAAGGAATGGGACGGTGTGCCCGACAAGCTACAGTATCTCTCGCCCGAACCGGGTAAGCAGGACTGAGCGGGCGGCCCCAACGGCAGGCCCTGAACCTCGCCCGCCCCGGCCGCGCGCTTTTGCAGCGGCCGCGCGGGCGCGCGCGCTGCATTGCGGCAGTATTTTGATTCTCCCCAGATTTGTGCTATATGACCCTTCGTGCAGTCGATTGGGTTTGCCATGGCGCAACGCTCCCGTACCGGAGCGCCCCTCCCGGAATTGATGTCGGGCCTTCGCTCCTCGTGCGGCCACCGCCGCAGGAAGGGCTTCCCTGAGTTTTCCGTCGACGGCTGAAGTACGGCTCCCGCATCCGCGGGGCGCCGGGGTGTTCTTTTCCCTGCGGCAGGCCGCAGGCGGCAGCGCGCCGAGGGCGACGCGGCGCCGGATGAACCGAGACCCAGGAGCAGGCACAGAATGACGTCGACCAAGAAGCCGCCCAGCAGCAACATGCGCCAGGGTTTCAAGACGGGCGAGCACATCGTCTATCCCTCCCATGGCGTCGGGCGCATTGTGGCGATCGAGGATCAGGAAGTTGCGGGCTTCAAGCTCGAACTGTTCGTCATCCACTTCGAGAAGGACAAGATGACGCTGCGCGTCCCGGTCCCGAAGATCGTCTCGGTCGGCATGCGCAAGCTCTCCGAGCCGGTGGTGATGAAGAAGGCGCTGGAGACCCTCAAGGGCCGCGCCCGGGTGAAGCGCACCATGTGGAGCCGCCGCGCCCAGGAATATGAGGCCAAGATCAATTCCGGCGATCTCGTCGCCATTTCCGAAGTGGTGCGCGATCTCTATCGTTCCGACGCCCAGCCCGAGCAGTCCTATTCCGAGCGCCAGCTCTATGAGGCCGCCCTCGACCGCATGGCGCGCGAACTCGCCGCCGTCGACAATCTGACCGAGACCGAGGCGATCAAGCTGATCGAGCAGAACCTGCTCAAGGGCCCGCGCCGCCTCGGCAAGGGCGAGGTGGAAGCCGACGCGGTCGAGGACGAAGCCGACACCGAGGCCGATCCGGAAGAAGCTGCCGCCTGAGGCGCCCTCCGCGCCAGCCGCGCGCACCTCGCGCGCGCCTGACCCGACATCAAGGCCCGGCTCGCGCCGGGCCTTTTTCGTTGGTGCCTCCCGCAGGGCGGGTCGCGGGGAACTTCCCGCCCGTTGCCGCGTTGTCGCCCCGTTCGGGCATGGCGCGCCCTGCGGCCGCCAGCGCGGTGGTGTCGGGCCATCGCTTTGCCGGCCCGGCAGGTTCGGGGAGACGCGCATGAGCGAGGAAGCCGGCCGCAGCAGCCAGATGGCGCGCAAAGCAATGGCGACGCCGCTGCTGGAACGCGACGATGAATATGAGCTCGCCCGCCGCTGGAGCGAGGAGCGCGACGAGAAGGCGCTGCACGCTCTCATCCACGCCCATATGCGCCTTGCCCTTTCCATCGCCCGCCGCTTCCGCAATTACGGGCTGGCGATGTCGGATCTGGTGCAGGAAGGCCATATCGGCCTGATGGAAGCCGCCGCCCGCTTCGAGACCACCCGCGAGGTGCGCTTTTCCACTTACGCCACCTGGTGGATCCGCGCCGCCATCCAGGACTATGTGCTGCGCAACTGGTCGATCGTGCGCGGCGGCACCTCATCCGGCCAGAAGGCGCTGTTCTTCAATTTGCGGCGGGTGCGGGCGCGGCTGGAACTGGCCAATGGCAGCGCGCTGGCGCCGACCCGCGAGGAACTGCACCACTCCATCGCCGCCAAGCTCGGCGTCAGCGTTCGGGAAGTGGCGCGCATGGATGCGCGGCTGAACATTCCCGACCTCTCGCTCAACGCCCCCGTCGCCGCCGGCGAGGAGGACGGGGCGGAGCGGATGGACCAGTTGGTGGCATCGGACCCGCTGCCCGATGAGGAAGCCAGCCGCGAGATCGACGGCGAGCGCCGCCGGCGCTGGCTGATCGGCGCGCTGCGCGGGCTGAACGAGCGCGAGTTCCGCATCATCAAGGCGCGCCGGCTGACCGATGAGAGCGAGACGCTGGAAGTGCTGGGCGCCCGGCTCGGCATCTCCAAGGAGCGGGTGCGGCAGATCGAGAGCCGCGCCATCGAGAAGCTGCGCTTCGCCCTCACCAACGGCCCCGACGTGCCGCGCGGGGCGTTTACCGCCTGAGACGCTCGGAAGAGTGGCCGGCGGATGAGGGGTCGCGGATGAGGGGCCTCCCGACCGTGGCCGGGGGCGCTGGAGAGGCCGGGTCCCCGGGTCAAGCCCGGGGATGAGGGAGGTTGCGAGGGGCCTTCAGCCTGCCCTGGGCCGCGCCGGCGCTTGGCCCGGCCGGGATGATGTCGGCTCACCGCACGGCGCCGCCCCGCACCTACTCCGCGATGATCTTGTAGGGCTCGCCATAGCCGAGCTTGTCGCCACGGTTGAGGCCGTTGAGGATGAGGAAGCGCTCCAGCGCCTTGTCCTGCACGTCCATCTTTGCCGCCAGGCGCTCGGGCGTGTCGGTGAGGCCGGCGGTGACGATGCGCAGGCGCAGCGGCTTGACGTTCTCCGCCTCCTCGATCGACACCCGGCGGAAGGTTTCCGCCGCGTCGCGGAAGGCGCGATCGAGCTCCGGCGTCAAGTCGCGGGCGGCGAAGATCAGCCGGTAGACATCGCTGCCGAAGCGGATGGCGAACATGCGGAACGACCACTGGTCGCCGCGCGCCACGGCGGTGGCGGCGGGAAAGCCGTTGAGCACCAGGCTTTCCACGGTGGAGATTTCCACCCCTTCGATCCAGCCGGAGGACAGATATTGCGACAGGCTCTGGTCGCCGGCGACACGCACCGCGTCAAGCCGCAGCGCCTCGCGGCCGGACGTGCTGGCGCCGAGCACCGCCTGCGAGGTGTTTTCCAGCGTGAAGCCAGCCGGCGCGGTGAAGGTGAAGCCGAGCTTGGGATGGAAGAAGCGGCTGCCGCGCACGAAGCCTTCCTTCGGGTCGTCGCCATAGACCAGCCCGTCGATCGAGGTCAGATACTGCTTGCGGTCGCGCTCGCCCGGCTTATCGGGCGAGGCATATTCGCGCGCATTGGCCATGACGATGGAAATGCGCTCGGGCGTGGCGGGATGGCTCGACAGGAAATCGGGCGAATCGGCGCTGGCGCTCTGGTTCATCGAGGTGGAGCGTATGCCGGCCTGCCGGCCCATGGTGGTCAGGAAGCGCTCCGCCCCATAGGGATCGAAGCCGGCACGGGCGCTGATGCCGACCCCGATGGCATCAGCCTCCAGCTCCTGGCCGCGCGAGAAGCTGGCGAGCGAGACGCGGCTGCGGGCCAGCGCCAGCGCGCCGAGATCGGAATCATTGACCACATCGGAGATGACGCGGCTGACCAGCACCGCCTGCTTCATCTGGTCTTCGCGCGTCGCCGCATGGTTGGCGATGACATGAGCCATTTCATGCGCCAGCACCGAGGCGAGCTCGGCATTGTCGGAGGCGAGCGAGAGCAGGCCGCGCGTCACATAGAGCGAGCCGTTCGGCAGCGCGAAGGCGTTGACCGCCGGCGAATTGAGAATGGTGACGCGGTAATGCAAATCCGGCCGCTCGGAGGCGGCGACGAGGCGCGCCACCACGAGCTCGATCTGCTTCTGCAGCTTCGGGTCCTTATAGGCGCCGCCATAGGAGGCGACCAGCCGGTCATGCTCCTTGCGCTGCGCCGGGGGGAGCGCCTCCTCCATGCCGGGCAGCGCCGCAGGGGCGGCGGCCTGCCGGTCGACGGCGGCGGCGCAGGCGCCGAGGAGAAGCGCGCCGCCGAGCAGCAGCGCGCGGGGAAGGCCGCGCCAGAGCGCGCGCACAGGAGCGTGCACGCGCGCGCGCCAGAATGGCGCCGTCGGCTTCGTCCTGCTCCTGCCCGTCGCTGCCCTCACTCGTCCCCCATTGGCCGTTTCCGGCCTGCTGCCCCATGCCCCGTTCGATTCCCGTCGGGCGGATCCTTCGCCTGATCGAATGCGAGCTCGATCTGTTCCGCCCGGCGCAGGGTGATGGCCGGCCCGCCGGCCTCGAACACCGTGCCGCGCAGCCATACCCATCGCCCGGCAAGCTTTGCCACGTCGAGGCCACGCGCCTCAAGCGCCGCCCGCCCCTCGGTCTCAACCCTGCCGGTCATATCCTGAGGCCAAACCCGGCCAAAATTGAGGTAATGCACGCGGCTTGTCTTTCCAACGTCAAGAATGTGGCCTGCCACGATTGTGAAACGGCCCTGCTGGGCGCGAAGGGCCGCGATATTGCGGGCATCCAGCGGCAAGGCGCGCCAGATTCCGCGCTTCTCGCGACGGGCGGAGGCCTCCGCTTCCAGCCAGGAAGGCAGGCAGCCGAGGAACGCCTGTTCCGGCCGTGCCAGCGCCAGCCCTTCGGCGAGCAGCACCTGCTGCAGCGTGCCGGCCTCGCCCTCGCGACGCGCCAGGGCGGCGCGGCGGCCATAACGGTCGCGCGCCGGGCCGGCGGCGAAGGTGATGTCGCGTCCGGCCACTCGCCGGGCGAGTTCCGGGCGCCAGCCGACCTCAGTCCCGGCGCCGCCGCCCGCCAGCCCGGCCAGCCGCAGCACCGTGCCATCGGCCAGGACAAGGTCGCCCGCCGGGCTGACGCTCGCCACCCGGGCCCGCGCCGGGGGAAGATCCGGGCAGGCCTCGGCGGCGGCGTGCGCGGAAAGGGCTTGCGCGGAAAGGGCTTGCGCGGAAAGGGCTTGCGCGGAAAGGGCTTGCGCGGAGGAGACGCCTGCGGGGGAAACGTCTATGGGGAAGATTTGCGCCGACGCAGCGGGGGCCAGAAGCAGGCCCAGCGCCGCCCCGGTCGCAAGGGCGGCCACGCGTCGGCGGGCACGCCGGCGCCACGGCGAAAACGGCAGCGGTTCGGCCAGGCGCTTGTGCATGACACTCCCGATCTTCACGGCCCCGGCCCTGACCGGCCGGGCCCGGCGCGCGCCCTGCCGGGCACCGATCGCCCGGCGCCTCGCCGCAGCCTAGCGCACGCGCCCGTTTTCGCCCAGACCGCCAGCTTGCGCCTCCCGCCCCGCCACGCCCCCCGGCCTCTCCCGCGCGCGCCCGCCTCTTGATCGGAGCCCCCAATTAGGTTCATGTACGCGCGGTCACTCCCGGTAGCTCAGCAGGATAGAGCACAGGTTTCCTAAACCTGGGGTCAGGGGTTCGATTCCCTTCCGGGAGGCCACCACCTCCGCCGAGGGGTCCGGGAAAGTCTGGGAAACGTTTTATTTACAACGGTTTGGGGCGCGTCGGCAGTTCGGGGCAGCCCGGCGCGCTGGCATCCTTTGATAGGGTTGGCAGACGTATCGGCGTCGACCCAAGGTGTTCGAATCGAATGCCAACAAGATGACGCGGGAAGGCGCCTGCGAAGAAGCGGTGCGGCAGGGCGGGAGCACAGCGCCGGTCGCGGAAGGCGTCGCGCTCGGCATCGTCCAGCGGCCGGCCGTCCAGGCGGGCGACCCAGTGCGCCGCGCGCCGGTCCGCCTCCGACGTCCGATCCTCGTTCACGTCGTCGCCCATGCCGCGTGCCGTCCGTGTCACCGCAAGGGGAAGACAAGCGACGGGGCGAAAACCCGTAAGAAGGAGAGCGTCTGGCGCGGCCAGGCTGCGGTGTTGGCGACCAGTCGAGAGACCGCACGCGCCGCGGCCCGGGGCGGCGCGAGTGCTTGACCGCGCGCCGGGCGCGTTCCGCCGGGCCTCGGTTCGGCAGTGATGACGGATGCCGGATAGCGCCCGCTGCCCGCGCGTCAGCGGGCGGCGGGGTCGCTACGCCTGGGAGAGGCCCTGCCCCAGCGCCTCGATGAAGGCCTGGCATGCGTGCAGTTCATCCAGGCGGATGAACTCGTTCGGCTTGTGCGCGCGGTCGATGTCGCCGGGTCCGCAGATGATCGCGGCAATGCCCGCCTCCTGGTAGAGCCCGGCTTCCGTGCCATAGCTGACGGCCGCAAGAGAGGGTTTCCCCGTCAACCTTTCCACCAGAGCGGCCAGCGGCGCATCGGCGGGCAGGGAGAGCGCGGGATAGTCGCTCAGCGTCTCCCACGTCGCGTTGACGCCGCGCGCGGCGAGCGAGCGGATGACGGCGTGGACGGGTTCGAGCAGCGCGCGCGGCACAAGGCCGGGAATGGCGCGGGCCTCCAGATCAGCGACGCACAGATCGGGAATGATGTTGAGCGCCTGCCCGCCCCTGATCGTGCCGATCTGCATCGAAGCGTAAGGGGGCTCGAAGATCGGGTCCTGCGGCCCCTTCTCCAAGGCCTTCGCCGTCTCCACCGCCCGTGCCAGCACCTCGGCCATCAGGTGGATGGCGTTGAGCCCCTGGTCCGGACGCGAGGAATGGCCAGCGCGCCCTTCGATCCGGAGGCGGGCCGCCGCCTTGCCCTTATGGGCGCGCACGCCGCTCATGTCGCTCGGCTCGCCGATGATGGCGCCGAGAGGGCGCGCGCACAGCTCCGGCAAGCGCGCGATGAGGTGCGGCGCGCCGAGGCATCCGGCCTCCTCGTCATAGGAGAAGGCGAAATGGAGGGGACAGTCCAGCCGGCCGGCCTTGAGAGCCGGAACGCTGGCGAGCACCGCCGCGAGAAACCCCTTCATGTCGCTGGTGCCGCGCCCGAAGAGCGCATCGCCCTCCGCCCGGAGCGTGAAGGGATCGGAACGCCATTCCGTCTCCCCGGCGGGCACCACATCCATGTGCCCCGAGAGGATGTAGCCGGGCCGGTCGCGCGGCCCCAGCGTGGCGAACAGATTGGCGCGGTCGCCTTCCGGGCCGGGCAGAACGCGCACTTCGACGCAATGGCTTTCCAGATAGGCGCGGATCCAGGCGACAATCGCGCCATTCGGGGTGCCGACGACCGAGGGAAAGCTCACCAGGCGTTCGAGAATCTGCACGGCGTTCATGAAAGCGGCATCCGGGAAGGAACGAGGGCCCTGCGGACCCGAGGGGCGTATCAGAGCGTCGCCGGGAGGCGCGCGGCGTCAACAGGGCGCGCGCCCCGTGCGGACGGACGCCTATTTGGCGCCGAAATAACCGGCCCGGACGGCGGCGCCGACGAGGTTCACGATCAGACGCCCGGCGGTGATGCAGGTGATGTCGTTGACGTCGGTGGCCGGGGTGATTTCCACCACATCCATGCCGACCACGCGGCCCTTGTTCACCAGGCCGTGGATCAGGCTTCTCGCCTGCATGAAGGTCATGCCGCCGGCGCAGGGGGCGGCGACCCCCGGGGCGATGCCGGGCTCGAACGCGTCGAGATCGACGGTGATGTAGTAGCGCCCCCCGGCTGGGATCCTGTCGAGTACGTGCTGGATGCCGCGCTCATGCAGCTCATAGGAGGAGATGAGATGCGCGCCATAGGCCCGGGCGGCATCGAACTCCTCCTGACGGCCGCTGCCGCTGGCGTGGAGGCCGATCTGGAAGATCTCGCCGATATGATCCATTTCCGAGGCCCGGCGGATCGGGCTGGAGAGCCCGTGCGTGACGCCGTTGATCTCCTCGCGCCAGTCGAGATGCTGGTCGATCTGGATGAGGGTGATCGGTCCCTGGCCGTCGAGCGCCTTCAGCACCGGGATCGGGATCGAATGATCGCCGCCGAGGATGATCGGCATCGCGCCTGAGGCCACGATCTTGCGCACCACCTGCTCGGCGCGCGCGAGATGCTGCTTCAGCTCGCGCGGATCTGCATAGACGTCGCCGCAATCCACCGCGCGGATCGGCCGGTTGTCGTAGAGCGGCCCGCCAATGTCGAAATCATAGCGTTCGATGGCGCGGAGAATCCGGCCCGTCGCCCGGCGCATCGCCAGCGCGCCGCGGCTCTGGTCGCTGGCGATCTCGCCGAAAGTGTAGGATTCGCCATAGGGTATGCCGAGATAGGCGATATCCGCGCGGAGCGCGTCGAGATCGGTGCAGGGCTCGGAATAGAGAAAGGTCTGATGTTCGGCCTTGGCGGGGATGGTCAGAGGCATGCACGTTGTCCTTGTCGTCGATGTCGCGTCGGGCGCAGGCGACGGGCGCGCCCCGGCGGGCACCGCCCGCCCGTGACGGGTGGGCCGGGGTGCGTCAGTGTCCCAGGATCTGGCTGAGGAACAGCCGGGTGCGCTCGTGCTGCGGGTTGGAGAAGAACGCTTCCGGCTCGTTCATCTCGATGATCTGCCCGGCATCCATGAAGATCACCCGGTTGGCGACCTGGCGGGCGAAGCCCATTTCATGCGTCACGCACAGCATGGTCATGCCCTCTTCCGCCAGGCTCACCATGGTCTCCAGCACTTCCTTGACCATTTCCGGGTCGAGCGCCGAGGTCGGCTCGTCGAACAGCATGATCTTCGGCTTCATGCACAAGGCGCGGGCGATGGCGACGCGCTGCTGCTGGCCGCCGGAGAGCTGGCCGGGATATTTATGCGCCTGCTCGGGGATCTTCACCTTGGCGAGGAAGTGCATCGCCAGCTCGTCCGCCTCCTTCTTCGGCATCTTGCGGACCCAGATCGGCGCCAGCGTCAGATTCTCCAGAATGGTGAGATGCGGGAACAGGTTGAAGTGCTGGAAGCACATGCCGACCTCGCGGCGGATCTCGTCGATCCGCTTGAGGTCGTTGGTCAGCTCGATGCCGTCGACCACGATCGAGCCCTGCTGGTGTTCCTCCAGCCGGTTGATGCAGCGGATCATGGTCGACTTGCCCGAGCCCGACGGCCCGCAAATGACGATGCGCTCGCCGCGGTTCACGGTGAGGTCGATGTCGCGCAGCACGTGGAAGTCGCCATACCATTTGTTGACGCCGACCAGTTCGATGGCCGCGCCTGAGGACGCGGAGACGGGAAGGGCGGGCGCGAGGGCGGCGGACGGGGCGAGGTTCGACATGGGGAAGCGTGTGCCTTTGCGGTTCGATCGGGCGTCTGTCGGCAGGCGCGAGGGCGCGCCGGGCGCGGTCAGATCCGGATCCGTTTTTCCAGATGCCTGCCGCACAGCGAGATCGAGAAGCAGATGACGAAGTAGATGAACGCTACCGCGCCATAGGCGAGGAACGGCTCGAAGGTGGCGTTGGCGATGATCTGGCTGGCGCGGGTCAGCTCGACGAAGCCGACAATGGAGGCCAGCGAGGTGTTCTTGACGATCTGCACCATCAGGCCGACCGTCGGCGGGACCGACAGGCGCAGGGCCTGCGGCAGCACGATCAGCAGCATCTGCTGCCAGTGCTTGAGGCCGAGGCTGGACGAGGCTTCCCACTGCCCCTTCGGCACGGCGAGCACGCAGCCATACCAGGTCTCGGTAAGGTAGGCGCTGCTATAGACCGAGAGGCAGAGGCTCGCGGCGAACAGAGGCGTCGTCTGCACGCCCATCAGCGCCAGCCCGAAATAGACAAGGAAGAGCTGCATCAGCAGCGGCGTTCCCTGAAACAGCTGGACATAGAGCCGCACCGGCGTGCCGGCGGCGCGCGGAAACGCAAATCGCAGGCACAGCAGCAGGAGACTGACGGCGGCGCCGCCAGCGAACGCGATCAGCGACAGGTAGATCGTCCACGGCACAGCGGCGAGCAGGTTGCGGAAGACATCCCAAGTGGTGAAGTCGTTCATCGCTGCGCCTCCGTGGCAAAGTCCCCGTAGACGAAGCGGCGCCCGACCCAGCTCAGCATGTCCCGGAACAGGACGGCGAGGCCGAGATAGATGAGGGTGACGACGATATAGGCCTCGAAGTTCCGGAAGGTCCGGCTGGCGATCATGTTGGCTTCATAGGAAAGCTCGGCGACGGAGATCTGGCTGCACAACGCCGAGGCCAGCAGGATGATCACCAGCTGGCTGGTCATGGCCGGCCAGACCCGCTGGAAGGCGGGCGGGAGGATGACGAGGAAGAACGCCTGCGCCGGCTTCAGCCCCAGGCTGCTGGCCGCCTCGAACTGGCCGGCGGGGGTTGCCTCAATGCCGGCGCGGATGATCTCGCAGGCATAGGCGGTAAGGTTGATCGTCAGGGCCACCAGCGCCGCCGTGACCGGATCCAGCCTCAGACCAAGGGCCGGCAAGCCAAAGAAGATGAAGAAGATCTGGCCGAGAAACGGCGTGTTGCGGAAGAACTCGACATAGCCACGGATGAACCAGCGGAGCGCCTTCGGACCGCGCAGGCTGCCCCACGCGCACAGAGTGCCAAGCACGACACCCAGAAACGATGAGATGAGCGTGAGCATGACGGTCATGACCAGGCCGTTCAGCAGGCTCGGCCAGCTGTGGAAGACATCGATGAACGATGAAAGGTTCATTCGGCGGGCATCCGGGTGAGTGAGCCTGTCAGGGCCGTGTTCAGGAGATCGCGCAGCGGGAGTTCGGCATCGAGACCGTCAAGCGCCTGCAGCAGTCGCTGCGCCGCCGGCTTTCCGAGCGTGGGTTCGGCACAGCGCAGGAATTTCGTTCGCAGATGCGCCGGGGGCACCGGATTGACGGCGGTGCCCAGCGCGTGGGTCTGGTAGCCCGCATAGGTGCGGCCATCCCGAAGGGACAGCACGACAGACGCCCCTTCCGGCGCCGCCGCACGGCGCTCCGCGTTCCACATCGGGCCGCTCACCATCCGCACGCGCGCCATCATCGCCCGCAGCGCGGGGCTGGCGAGCACATCCTCGCGCAGATGCTCCACGCCCGGCGCGCCGAAGCACAGGGTCGCCGCGATCGCGAACTCCATGCTGAACTGCGCCTCGCGCGGGGTGGAAGGCGTCGCATAGGCCAGATTTGCCACGACGACGGGCGGGACATCGCACAGGACGCTCTCCACCTCGTCCGCCGAAAAACCCTCGCGCACCCTGATGTCGGCCACCACGTCGACTGCCGCATGCGAGGACAGGCAGATCGGGAACTTCTTGATATCGATGCCGGGTGCCTCCAGCCGCCAGGAGCGGCCGAGATCGGCGAAAGCCGCCATGTCGAACACGCCGTCGGTGTGGAGCGCGGCGAATCCGTTGGCATGGGTGAAAGGCTCGTCCGGCCCGCTGGCGCCGCTGGCCGCCAGAAGGGCCCATGTCAGCCCCGCCGCGCTGGCCTCACCGGCCAGAAGCGCCTTGGCGTCGGTGGCGAAGCAGCTTTTGCTGCCACCCGCGCCCGCCACGGCCAGCCCGATGCCGGCGCGCATCTGCCCCGCATCGAGCTTCAACAGGTGGCCGGCGGCGACGCAGGCGCCGATCGGGCCCAGCAGGCCGGTGGTCCACCACCCCTTATCATAGAGGTCCTGGCCGGCGGCGGCACCGACCGCGTATTCGCACTCCGCGCCGACGGTGATCGCGGTCAGGAGTTCGGCTCCCGTCGCGCCGGTCTCCTGGGCGATGGCCATGGCGGCGGGGACGATGACGGCCGAGCCATGGACGAAGCCGGCATAGCAATTATCGTCGAAATCAAGCGCATGGGCGGCGGTTGCGTTGCACGCGGCCGCGCCCACGGCCGACAAACGGGCCGGCGCCCCCCAGACATCCGACCGGCCGGCGGAGGAATTCCGCACCGCGAACTGGCGGACGAGGCCCGCCACCGGCGTGCCGGCGCCGGCGAGGGCGACGCCGACCGTATCGATCACGCACGCCTTCGCGATGCGACGAATGCGATCGGGAATGTCGGCGGCACGCGCGGCCGAGCCCCACTCCGCCAGAAGGCGCGAGGGATTGCGGGGAGTGGGACTCATCGCGACCCGCCTGCACCAAATGCCATTCGCAACGGTTGATTACTCGGGCAGCTCGCCGGCGGGGGCGCCGAGCCACTTCACCGACAGCCGGTCGATCTCGCCGCTAGCCTTGGCCTCGCGGATGATCGCGTTGACCTTGTCCAGCAGCTTCTGCTCGCCCTTCACCACGCCGACATAGCAGGGGGCGTTCGCCAGCACGATCTTCAGCTCGAGATCGAGATCCGGGTTGCGGCGCTTGATGGCGGCGGCGACGGGAGTGCCGGAGGCGAACATCTCCACCTGGCCGGACATGAACGCCGCGATGGTGCTGTTATTGTCCTCGAAGCGCTTCACCACCGCCTTCGGCGCGAGGTCCTCGAGTTCCTTGTCCTGCATCGAGCCGCGCGTGACCGAGATGGACTTGCCAGAGAGGTCGGCATAGTCCTTCACCGCTGGCTCCTTCTTGCCGAACACGGCATCGAAGAACGGCGAATAGGCGATGCTGAAGTCGATCACCTTCGCGCGCTCCTCGGTCTTTCCGAGCGAGGAGATGGTGAGGTCGGTCTTGCCCGACTGGAGATAGGCGACGCGGTTGGGCGCGGTGACCGGCACAAGCTCGACCTTCACGCCGAGCTTCTCGCCGATCAGGTTGGCGACATCGATGTCCATGCCGCGCGGCTGCATGTCGGCGCCGACCGAGCCGAACGGGGGGTAGTCGGTCGGCACGGCGACGCGGATGGTCTTGCGGGCGATGATGTCGTCCAGCGCGTCGGCGACGGCCGGAACGGTGCCAAGCGTCGCCATGAAACCGATGGCGGCGGCGAACAGAATACGTGCGGTCATTGCCTACACCCTTATTGCTGGAAGGTTGATGTTGTCGGGCGATTCCGCAGGGTCGCCCGCGGAACCGTCATGGCCGGCCGGAGCCGAGTGTGAGCGGCACTCAGTCCGGAATAACGGCCGTCGCGTCCACTTCGACGAGATATTCGGTGCGGGCGAAGGCGGTGACGACGATACCGGTCGAGACCGGAAAGACGCCCTTGAGCCAGCGGCCGACCACCCGATACACGTCCTCGCGGTAGCGGGGATCGGAGATGTAGATCGTCAGCTTGCAGATGTGATCGAGCTGGCTGCCGCATTCCTTGAGCAGCATGTCGATATTCTTCATGGCCTGCTCGGTCTGGCCCGCCACGTCACCAATGCATACGCATTTGGACGTATCGAGATCCTGTCCGATCTGGCCACGCAAATAGACAGTGGTTCCGCGAGCGATGACGGCCTGACAGAGATCGTTGTCGATGCTCTGCTCGGGATAGGTCACTTTGGTATTGAACTTACGGATTCGGGTGTGGGCCATCGTCGCATTCCTGATTGTGCTTGTGCGCGAGCCTCATAAACAGACTCAAGGTCGAGACCTACAGGGAACTCGGCGCGGGTATTCTTATGAGCGTCGTAACCTTACGAAGGCCGTCACATAACGAAAAGCGATTTTTTTGTGACCTATGTTTCGTTTTTTGATATGTATCACGCATGATGAAGCTTGATTTTGACGAGCGGGATCTGCGGTCGCTGCGGGTGTTCTGTGCGGTCGCGGAGGCGGGCGGGTTTGCGGCGGCCGAGAAAAAGCTCGCCATGTCGAAGCCCTCGATCAGTCGCCATGTCCGCGAGGTGGAGGCGCGCCTCGGCGTCAGGCTGTGCGAAAGAGGGCGGAGCGGCTTTCGCCTGACGCCGGAGGGCGACGTGGCGCTCGACCTCGCCTCGGCCGCCTTCCAGGCGCTGGGACGCATACGCCCCGAGATCGACGCCGTGCACGGCATCTTGTCGGGGCGGCTCGCGATCGGAATCGGCGAGCACACCCTCACGCATCCCGACTGCAAACTGCCCGAAGCCCTCACCGAGATGCGGCGTCAGGCGCCGGGGGTGGAGCCGCAGATTCTGGTGATGACGTTCAATGAACTGGCGCAGTCGCTAAATGAGGGCCGTGTCGACCTCGTCATTCGCGGCAAGTACACGGATGATCGTGACTTCTTTCACGTGCCGATCTATCGCGAGATCCACCGGGTCTATGTCGCCAATTTCGTCGACACGTCCAAGATACCCAACCTGCCTTTGGTCTATCGCCAGCACCCCTATGTGGAGCACGCGATCCGGTCCGGACGCTACCATCGCGGCCCGAACGCCGCCGGCCTCGATTCCGTCGCCGCCATGGTCGCGACCGGCTTCTACCAGGGCATGCTCCCGACCCATTACGGGGATCTCATCAAGCGACGCTTCAACCTGAATATCGAAGAGAGCAGCCCGGTCTATCAGCACGAGGGATGCGCGATCTTCTCCACCGCGCGGCCGATCAGCCAGCGCATCAAGGTGTTCCTGAACATCCTGAAGCGCGTCCATTGCTTCCGGTCGGACCGCTCGCCGGGGTGATGGCCGGACGCCCGCACGCGGCGCCGGCATGGGTCACGCGACCTCACGCCATCTCCTCGCGATACTCCGTGCTGTCGCGGAGCGCGCGGAGCACGTCGTCATGGCTCAGCAATCCGCGCTCGATGGCGAGCTCGATGAACGAGCGGTGCTCGGTGGTGGCCAGTTGAACGAGCTTCGAGACTTCAGTGTAGCCCAGCCGGGGCACGAACAGCGTGGCCAGCGCGGGCGAGCGCATCAGATTGGCCAGGGAGCGCTCGCGGTCGGCCTCCACGCCGGCGACGCACCTGTCGGCAAACAGGCGCGTCGAGCGGGTGAGCAGGTCGATCGACCCCAGCAGCCGGGAGGCGATGACCGGCTCGAAATGATTGATTTCGAGCTGGCCGTGCAGGCAGGCCAGCGAGATCGCCGCATCATTGCCCACCACCGCGAACGCCACCTGCTGCATCATCATCGGCAGCACCGGATTGACCTTGCCGGGCATGATCGAGGAGCCCGGCTGCACGGCGGGCAGCTTCAGTTCGCCGATCCCGGCCTGGCCATCGGAGGAGAGGATCACGAGGTCCGAGGCGATCTTGCCGATCACCTCCGCACCGATGCGGATTTCGGCGGAAATGCGGGCGAAGCCGTCGGCGTTCTGCATGGCGTCGAACAGGTCGGCACCCGGCCGGACAGGCGCGCCGACGAGCCGGCCCAGATGGCGGTACACCGCCGCGCGATAGCCCGGCGCCGCGCCGAACCCGGTGCCGATCGCCGTTCCGCCCAGCGGCAGCACCAGCATCTCCTCGCGGGCGCGGGCGAGGCTGCCGGCGGCGCGGCGGATCGCGGACGCATAGCCGCCAAACGCCTGGCCAAGCCGCATCGGCTGCCCCGCCTGCATGCAGGTTCGGCCGAGCCGCAGCACCTCGTCGAACGCAACTGCCCGCCGGTCAAAGGTCTCGGCCAGATGGGCCAGCGCGGCAACCAGCGCCTGCGACGTGTCAAAGACGGCGAGCTTCACCGCCGCCGGCACCACGTCATTGGTCGACTGCCCGCTATTGACGTGGTCATTGGGGTGGAGGCGGGCATAGTCGCCCGGCTGGCCGCCAAGTAGCTGCAGTGCCCGGTTCGCCAGCACCTCGTTGATGTTCATGTTGATTGAGGTGCCGCCAGAACCCTCCAGCAGATCGACGATGAACTGCTCGCCGTGATGTCCCTGTTCGACCTCGATCGCCGCGCGGATGATCGCCTCGGCCAGATCGGGCGCAATCACGCCGATTTCCGCGTTCGCCGCCGCCGCCGCTTGCTTTATGCGGGCGAGCGCCCGCAGCAGCGCCGGCTCGTGCGCGAGCTTGTGGCAGGAAATGTCGAAATTCTCCCCGCCCCGGAGGGTGGAGATTCCGTACAGCGCCGCCTGCGGCAAGAGCCGCGAGCCCAGGCTGTCCGTGTCGGTTCGCGTCGTCGGCATGCGCCTGCACATCCCATGAAAGAGGCCGGCAACGTGGCAAAAGGGGGCGGGCTTGGAAATGAAAGAAGCGAAATTTAAGATGAATCACTGAATTTCATTAATCGGCTTAATAAAGCCGCGACGGCGACGAGGCGCGCCCATCCGGCGCGTCGCCGGAACGTCAGCCGGTCGGATCGGTCTCGCCAGCCAGCGGCCGCAGGATCATCTCGCCCGCGATCGCCTCCAGCCAGGGAACCTGCCCGACGATCTGCGGCAGTGTGTGGCGCTCCAGCATTCCCCGCGCCGCCTCGGCCAGACGCGGGGCGAGCGGGCCAAGCTCGTCGCGCCGGGTCACGAGCGTCAGCTCGCGCGAGAAGCCGGGGCTCGGCAGCGGCAGGACGGCGAGGGCGGGCAGGTGCAGCGCGCCCTGGAGCAGGCAGAGCGGGGTGGTGATGGTGACGCCGACGCCACCGGCGACCATGGCCAGCAGTGAGTCGGAGGTGTCGAACGACAGCACATGCGGGTGCTCGATGCGCAGCCGGCGCAGATGCCGCTCGACCTGGCTGCCGGTATGCGAGCGGGCACTGTAGCGGATCAGCCGGTGCTCCAGGAGAATGTCCCTGAGCGGGCGCCCCTTCAGCGCCTCGCCCCAGCGCGCGGGCGCCACCAGCACGAAGGGCTCGCGAAAGAGCGGGAAGCGCATGAGATCGTCCAGCTCGTCCATCGTGTCGCAGGTGACGGCGGCGTCGATCTCGTAGCGCATCAGCGCATCGGAATGCGCGTGGGCCAGCCCGGAAAAAGCGGTAACGCGCAGCGCGATCGCCCCTTCCATGAGGTCGCGGATCAGCAGCGGCCCGACCGAGGAGGCGAAGGTGTCGACCATGCCGAGGCGCAGATCCTGCCGCTCCGGGCGCAGGGCGGTGGCGCGCACCTCCTCGATCACCCGCTCGATGCGCAGCGTGATCTCCCGGATATGGGCGACCAGCACCCGCCCGGCCTCGGTGGCGACGAGGGGGCGGCGCTCGCGGTGAATGAGGATGACATCCAGCTGCGCCTCGGCACGCTTCACGGCCTGCGAAACGGCCGATTGCGTCAGGCCGAGCGCCGAGGCCGCCCGGCTCATGCTGCCTTCCTCGATCACCGTCGTCGCGATCTCCAGGGCCTTGAGATCAGGGATCGGCATCGCGCAAGTTTAACTCAGATGAATATGTTTATTAATACTGCTTATACTTCACATTAGCAATTGCCGCAAGCCGTTGGATTACACAGGGTTGCGCGGCTCTGAAGCGCTCTCACGGCACGCCTAGCCTTCTCGAAGGACAGCGAGCGGAAGCCTCGCGAAACAGCAAATAAAACTCCAGAGGTAAGTCACATGGTCACGTTGAAGTCTCTCATGGCAGGAATCGGGCTGGCTCTGGTGGCGGCCGTCGGCGCACAGGCCCAAACGCTCGACTGCGGCGCCGACACGCTCTGCAAGGTCAAGGCGGCGGGCGTGCTGAAGATCGGAACCAAGGACGATTACGTGCCGTGGTCCTATCGGGCCTCCGATGGCAGCTTCAAGGGCATGGAAGTCGATATCGGCACGAAGATCGCCGAGGCGCTCGGCGTCACGCCGCAATTCGTGAAGGTGACGTCCGCAAACCGCTTCGAGTTCCTGGCACAGGGGCAGATCGACCTGATGATCGCCTCGGCCTCCGACACGGCGGAGCGTCGCAAGGTCGTCGCCTTCGTTCATCCCAATTACTATTCCTCCGGCTACACCGTGCTGCTGCCCAAGGCGGTCAAGGCAACGCAGTGGAAGGAGATTTCCGGCCAGACGCTGTGCGCGGTCCAGGGCGCCTGGTATAATAAGCCGGCTCAGGAAAAATTCGGCGTCACGGTGCTTGCCTTCGCCGGCACGGCCGAAACCGAGTCCGCGATGACGCAGGGACGCTGCATCGGCCTGCTGGAGGACGACAACCAGATCAATGTCCGCCTGACCAAGCCGAAATGGGCCGACTACCACATGCCCCTGCCGATCGAGGCCGATACGCCCTGGGGCATGGCGGTGCGGCAGAGCGACCAGTTCGCCCCGTTCGGCATCTACATCGCCGGCTCGATCGCACAGATGCATCGTGACGGCACGCTGCTGAAGCTTGAGGGCGACAATGGCATCGCCAAATCGGCCTACCTCGCCCGGATGCACGAGAGCCTGAAGGACCACATTGACTGACCCCTATCCAACAGCATGTCCGGGGCGCCTCAGGCGCTCCCGATGAGGCGGAGGGCCAAGGATGGTTGGGGATATACAGGCATTTTTCCGGGATTTGTCGGGGTCGGGGATCAATCTCACGATCTTCTACGACGCCTTCGACTTCGGGCGCTTCGTCACCGGCCTCGGCTATACGCTGCTGCTCATTGCGCTGAGCGGCTTCTTTTCCATCCTCATCGGAGCGATGGGCGCCGCCGTGCTGTCGCTGGGGCGCGGGCCGGCCGCTTCGGTCATCCGTGGCTATGTCGCGCTGTTCCGCAACACGCCGCTCATCGTGCAGATGTACTTCTTCTACTTCGCCATCGGCAGCATCATGCCGGTCATGCGCAACGAGATCGGCCTAGCCCAGCCGCTGATCGGCGGCTTGGCCTGGGCGGTCATCTCGCTGTCGCTGTATGCCGGTGCGTTCAACGTGGAAACGTTCCGGGCGGGGATTGGGGCGGTGCACCGTTCCTATGAGGAAGCCGCGCTTGCGCTCGGCTACACGCCGCGGCAGGTGTTCGTCTCGGTCACGGCGCCGCTGGCGCTGCGCTTCTCCTTCGCCTCGCTCGCCAACAACCTCGTCGACCTCACCAAGGCGACGACGGTGGCCTATGCGGTGGGCGTGACCGAGCTTCTCTACGTCTCCAACCAGATCTGGTCGGACTCGCTCAACACAATCGAGATGATGAACGTCATTCTGGTGATCTACCTCGTGCTGACCGGCCTGGTCGTGTTTCTGATCAACAGGGTCGAGGCCGCCATGCGCCTGCCGGGCTTCGGGGCGGGGGGCGCGCCGTGACGGCTTCCCAGGTTGTGTCGACGGTCGTGGAATGGATGCCCTTCATTCTGCGGGGCTTCGGCCTCAACATCCTGATGAGCGTGCTCGCCATTCTCATCGGGACGGCACTGGGCATCTTTCTCGGCCTTGGCCAGCTCTCAAGGCTGCGGCTCGTCGGCGCCCCTTCCCGGCTGGCCACCCAGCTCTTCCGCAACGCGCCGTGGCTTGTGCTGCTGTTCTACTGCATCTTCCTGATGCCCTATCAGGTGAACATTGGCGGCATGACTATCGTCCTGCCGAGCTGGCTGCGGGCCACCATCGGCTTCTCGTTTCCCGTGGCGGCCAATTTCTCCGAAATCGTCCGCGGTGCCGTCAACTCCGTGCCGCACGGCCAGTGGGAAGCCGCCGAGGCGCTGGGCTACAGCCGGCGGGCGACGCTGTTCCGCATCGTCCTGCCGCAATGCATCAGCCGCATGATTCCGCCCTGGATGAACCTGTACGCCCTTCTGCTCACGGCGACCCCGCTGTCGATGATCGTGGGGGTCGAGGAGGCTCTCGGCCGCACGCAGGCCGCCGTGCAGGCGCAGGCGAATGCCGCGATGCTCCTGCCGATGTATCTCGCGCTGCTGGCGCTGTTCTTCTTCTACACCTGGCCGATCAACCGCCTCTCGCGGGCGCTTGAGGGCCGCTTTGGCACGAAATGAGGTGCTGACATGTCCGTCTCCCCCAGCTCAGCGCCGCTGATCGCCCTGCGGGGCGTGCGCAAATCATTCGGCCATCTCGAAGTTCTGCGCGGTATCGACATGGATATCCGCAAGGGAGAAGTGGTGGCGATCATCGGCCCCTCCGGATCGGGCAAATCGACGATCCTGCGCACCATCAACGGGCTGACACCGATCAATGAGGGCAGCATCCGGGTCGGCGACATCGAGGTCGGCGACCCCAAGCTCGACAAGGTCAAGCTGCGCCACCGCGTCGGCATGGTGTTCCAGCAGTATAATCTGTTTCCCCACCGCACCGTGCTGCAGAACGTCGCGATGGCGCCGATCCAGGTGCTCAAGGAGCCGCGCGAGCAGGTCGAGGAACGCGCGCGTCGCCTGCTGGCCGAGATGCGCCTGCCCGACAAGGCCGATGCCTATCCCGGCGAGTTGTCCGGCGGCCAGCAGCAGCGGGTCGCCATCGCCCGTGCGCTCTGCATGGAGCCGGAGGTGATCCTGTTCGACGAAGTGACGGCGGCGCTCGATCCCGAAATGGTCAAGGAGGTGCTGTCCGCCGTTCGCAAGGTGGCGGAGGATGGCGTGACCTGCATCCTCGTCACCCATGAGATGGGTTTCGCCCGCGAAGCCGCCGACCACATTTATTTCACCGATCGGGGCGTCATCGTCGAGCACGCCCCGCCGCAGACCTTCTTCACCGAAGCAAGCGACCCGCGCACCAAGGAGTTTCTGTCGAAGGTGCTGTGAGACCGGAGGAGGCCGCACCCGGGGGGGGGGCGGCCTCCTCGCGCGAGCGCTCAGCCAAGGGTCGCGCAGACCGCCTCCACCGCGCCGCGGGTGGCGTCGACCACGATGTCGGCTTCCTCGCGCGTCAGGCAGAGCGGCGGGGCGAAGCCGAGTATGTCGCCCTGCGGCATGGCGCGGGCGATGACGCCGCGCTCCAGCAGGGCGGCGGCGACGCGCGGGCCGATCTTCTCGCGGGTCTCGAAGAAGCTGCGGTCGTCACGGTCGCGCACCAGCTCCACCGCCGCCAGCAGCCCCTCGCCGCGCACCTCGCCGACGAAGCGATGGCCACCGAGCGCGTCCTTCAGCGCCGCATTGAAATAGGCGCCGGTCTCGCGCGCATTGGTGACGAGGTCGAGCTCGTCCACCAATTCGAGATTGGCGATGCCGGCCGCGGTGCAGAGCGGGTGCGAGGAATAGGTCCAGCCATGGCCGATCGGGCCGAATTCGTCCGAGCCCTGCTCCAGCACCCGCCAGACCTTCTCCGAGACGATGACGCCCGAGAGCGGCGCATAGGCGGAGGTGAGGCCCTTGGCGATGGTGATGAGGTCGGGCTCGATGCCGTAATGGTCGGAACCGAACATGGTGCCCAGCCGCCCGAAGCCGGTCACCACCTCGTCGGCGATCAGCAATATGTCGTGCTTCTTCAGCACCGCCTGGATCTTCGGCCAGTAGCCCGCCGGCGGCGGCACGATGCCGCCGGTGCCGAGCACCGGCTCACCGATGAAGGCGGCGATGGTGTCCGGCCCCTCGGCCAGGATCATCTCCTCCAGCCGGTCGGCGCAATGCTGCGAGAACTGCTCCTCGCTCATCGAGCGGTCGTCCCGGCGGAAATAATAGGGCGCCTCGGTGTGCAGGATCGGCGCGCGGGGCAGGTCGAACAGTTTGTGGAAGCCGGCGAGGCCGGTAAGGCTGCCCGTCATGATTCCGGAGCCGTGATAGCCGCGCCAGCGCGAGATGATTTTTTTCTTCTGCGGCCGGCCGAGCACATTGTTGATGTACCAGACCAGCTTGATGTTGGTCTCGTTGGCGTCCGAGCCCGACAGGCCGAAGAACACCCGGCTCATCCCGGCCGGCGCGCGCTCGATCACCATGCGGGCGAGGCGGATCGAGGGCTCGGAACCATGGCCGGCATAGGCGTGGTAATAGGCGAGCTTGGACGCCTGCTCGGCGATGGCGTCGGTGATCTTGCTTCGGCCATAGCCGACATTGACGCAGTACAGCCCGCCAAAGGCGTCGAGGCTGCGCCGTCCCTCGCGATCGACGATATAGACGCCCTCGCCGCCGGTGATGATGCGGTTGGGTGTCTCGCCACGCGCGTGCTGGCCCATATGGGTGGAGGGGTGGAAGAAGTGGTCGCGGTCCCAGCTGTCGAGTGCGTTGCTGGCGGGGGCGGCTTGGTCGAGCATGGTGGTCTCCTTATGCGCCCGCCTCAGCCGAGGTCGAGGCAGGCATATTTAAGGTCGGTGAAGGCTTCGATTCCGTGGCGGGAGCCTTCGCGGCCAAGGCCGGACTGCTTCATGCCGCCGAAGGGGATGGGCGCGCCGGTGATCTTGACCCGGTTGATCGCCACCATGCCGTAGTCCAGCGCCTGCGCCATCCGTGCCGCCCGCGCGCCGTTGCGTGTGACGACATAGGCGACGAGGCCGTATTCGGTGGCGTTGGCGCGGGCGACCACCTCCTCCTCGCTGTCGAAGGGCGCGAGGGCGGCGACGGGGGCGAAGGTCTCCTCGCGCATGATCAGCGCCTCTTCCGGCACATCCGCCAGCACGGTGGGCGCGAGAAAGAGCGGGCCGGGCAGCTCGCGCTCCGGCGTCAGGCGGCGGGCGCCGCGCGCCAGCGCATCGTCGATCTGCGCCTGCGCCTTGGCGACGGCACCTTGATGCATGAGCGGGCCGATCTCGGTCTGCGGGTCCAGCCCGGGGCCGACCCGCAGCGCCGCGACACGCTCCGTGAAGGCGGCGCAGAAGCGGGTATAGAGCCCCCGCTGCACATAGATCCGGTTGGCGGCGAGGCAATCCTGGCCGGAGGTGGCGAACTTGGCGTCGACGGCGATGGCGACCGCGCGGTCGAGATCGGCATCGTCGAACACGATCAGCGGCGCGTGGCCGCCCAGCTCCATGACGACACGCTTCATGCTGGAGGCGGCATTGCGGGCAACCTTGCGGCCGACCTCCGTCGAGCCGGTGAAACTCACCGCGCGCACCCGTACATCCGCACAGAAGGTCTCGGCGATCGGCCCCGGTTCACCGGTGACGACGTTGAACACGCCGGCAGGCATGCCAGCCCGCTCGGCAAGCTCGGCGAGAGCCAGCGCCGAGAGCGGCGTGTGCGAGGAAGGATGCGTCACGACGGTGCAGCCGGCCGCCAGCGCGGCCGCCGCCTTGCGGGTGAGCATGGCGGACGGAAAGTTCCACGGCGTCAGCAGCGCCGCGACGCCTACCGGCACCCGGCTGAGCGCCATCTGCGCGCCAGGGAGGTGGCTGGCGACGCCCTCCACATTCACCCGCAGGGCTTCCTCGGCGTAATAGGCGATGAAGGAGGCGGCATAGGCGATCTCGCCGCGCGATTCCGCCAATGGCTTGCCCTGCTCGATCGTCATGAGAAGCGCGAGATCCTCGGCCGCGTCCAGCATCCGCGCATGCCAGCGGCGCAGGATGTCCGAGCGCTCCTGCGGCAGGCGCCCTTTCCAGGCCGGGAAGGCGCGGTGGGCGGCCTCGATCGCCCGCGTCGCCGCCTCAGTGCCCAGGGCGGCGACATCGGCCACGGCTCCGCCATCGGCCGGATCGGTGACGGTGAAGGTCCGGCCATCCGGCGCGCCGGTCCATTTGCCATCGATATAGGACAGGGTGCGCAGCAGCCGCGGATCGGCCAGGCGCGCCAAGGCGGGGTGGCCGGCGCTGCGGGCGGCATGGCGGGCCGGACGTTCGGTACGGGCGGTCGCGATCATGGCGGCTCCTTGTCTCAACGCGGCCAGCCTAGGGGCGAGCGCCCCGAGAGGGTTTCCGAACACACGGGAAACCACCGACAGGAAGCCGGAACTTCGCCCTCCCGCCGAAGGATTATCGGCGGGCGCCGTCGGGCTACCGCAGCACGGAAGCGAGGAACTCGCGGGTGCGCGGGTGGCTTGGCGCGGTGAAGATGGCTTCCGGGCTGCCCTGCTCGCAGATGCGCCCCTTGTCGAAGAAGCAGACGCGATCCGAGACCTCGCGGGCGAAGCGCATCTCATGCGTCACCAGCAGCATGGTCAGGTCGTGCTCGTGGGCGAGGTCGCCGATCACCGCCAGCACCTCGCCGACCAATTGCGGGTCGAGCGCCGAGGTCGGCTCGTCAAACAGCAGCACGCGCGGGCGCATCGCCAGCGCCCGGGCGATAGCGACGCGCTGCTGCTGGCCGCCGGAGAGCTGCGAGGGGAAATGGTCCTTCTTGTCCGCCAGCCCGACCATGGCGAGTAGATCGACCGCCCGCGCCTGCGCCTCGTCGCGTGACAGGCCGAGCACCCGCACCGGCGCCTCCGCCACATTGCGCATCACGCTCATATGCGGGAACAGGTTGAAGCTCTGGAACACCATGCCGACATGGCTGCGGATCTCGCGCAGATGCCGCTCCGAGGCCTTGAACGGGCCGGTGCCGCCCGGCTCCTGATAGGACAGGCCGGCAAGGGTAAGCCTACCCTCCTGGAACGGCTCCAGCGTCATCAGGATGCGCAGCACGGTCGACTTGCCCGAGCCGGAGGGGCCGATGAGCGTGACCTTCTCGCCGGGCGCGACCTCGAAGTTGAAGTCATCGAGCACGGTGAGCGCGCCGAAACGCTTGGTCACGCCGGCGAACTGGATCAGAGGCGCGGGGGCGTTGTCGGTCATCGCAGCGGGATTCCTGCCTTGGGGAGCACCTTCTGCAGCCGGTGCAGGCCGGCCGAGCAGATCAGCGTCAGGATGAGGAAGATGAGGCCGACCATGGTCAGCGGCACGAGATACTCAAAAGTCCGCTCGCCGATCATGTTGGCCAGCGCCATCATGTCGAGCACGGTGATGACGGAGAGAACGGGCGTCTCCTTGATCATGGCCACCATGTAATTGCCCATGGCCGGCAGGATGCGCGGCGCGATCTGCGGCACCACGATGTCGCGATAGGTCTGCATGCGGGTCATGTTGAGCGCAGTCGCCGCCTCCCACTGCCCGCGCGGCACCGCCTCGATGCCGCCGCGATAGACCTCGGAGGTGTAGGCGGAATATTGCAGCCCGAGCGCCAGCGCGCCGGTGAGGAAGGCCGGCAAAGTGAGGCCGTATTCCGGCAGCACGTAATAAAGGAAGAACAGCTGCACCAGCAAAGGCGTGTCGCGCAGGAACTCGACCACGCAGGCGGTGGTCCAGGAAACGCTGCGCCAGCGGCTACGCCGCAGCATGGCGAAGACCAGCCCCAGCACCAGCGCGATGGCGAAGCCGGCCGCCGCCGCCTTCAGCGTCACGGTGAGGCCGATGAGGATGATAGGCAGGATCGACCACGCATAGGTGAGCGGGGTCGCGGTGTCCCAGGTGAAGCCGTACATCATGCCGGGGCCCTCACGAATGCGCCGCGCGCGGGAAGGCCGCGCCGCGCCGCGCCCAGCGCTCGATCAGCCGCATCACCAGCATCAGCACCAGCGACATGGCGAAATAGCCGAGCAGCGTCAGGCTGTAGACGCCGGCGCTGTCGAGGGTGAGATTACGGATCGACTGGGCGCGGAAGGTGAGGTCGGCGATCGAGATCAGCGACACCAGCGAGGACAGTTTCAGCGTCTCGATGGCGAGATTGCCGAAGGCCGGCAGCATCTCGATGATCGCCTGCGGCAGCGTGATATGCACCAGCGTGTGCCAGCGACCAAAATTCAGCGCCCGCGCCGCCTCAACCTGCTGCACCGAGACGGAAGCCAGCGCCCCGCGGACGATCTCCGAACCATAGGCGCCGACATGCAGGGCGAGCACGAGAATGCCGGTTGCCACCGGCTCGAAGCTGATGCCGACCAGCGGCAGCGCGTAATAGAACCAGAAAAGCTGCACCAGCAGCGAGGTGCCGCGAAACAGCTCGGTGTAGCACAGCGCCAGCGTGGAGACGGCGCGCCCGCCCTCGACCCGGGCGATGCCGGCGACGAAAGCGAGCACCGCCCCGATCGCGATCGCCGCCAACGTGATCCACGCGGTGACGAGCGCGCCCTGCGCCAGCGCCGGCAGATAAGAAACCCACGGCATCGTCAGCTCCCGGTGTAAGCGCCGATAAAAGAGCGAGCCCTCCGCCGGGGCGCTGCCGCCGGCGGAGGAAGGCACCCCAGCTAACGCGCGACTTTATTTGCCGGCGCAGAGATCGGCCACCTTGCGGTCCGCCGCCGCCTTGATGCTCGCGTCGGAGAGGCCGTAACTGGCGAGGATCTTCTTGTACTCGTCAGTGGTGCGGAACTCGACGAGGGCGGCGTTGAAGGCCTGGTAGAGCTCCTTGTCCTCGGGGCGGAAGGCAAAGCCGCCAAAGTTGCGCACCGGCTTGCCGTCGACGACAGGGTCGGTGAAGGGCGCCACCTGCTCGACACCCTCCTGGCCCTTGGCCAGAGAGGCCACGGTCAGCTCGGTCGCGGCATAGGCGTCGGCGCGGTTGCGCACAGTGGCGAGCGCGTCGGCATTGGCGGTGATGAAGACCACCTGCTCGTCCTTCACGCCGACGGCGCGCAGGAAGTCGATATTATTGGCGCCGGAGACCACCGCCACCTTGAGCGAGGGATCCTTGGCGATGTCGGCATAGGTGGTGAGCTTCTTCGGGTTGCCCGCCTTCACCAGCAGCCCCTCGCCATAGGAAGAGTTCGGCTCGGTGAAAGCGACCTGCTTGCAGCGCTCCGGCGAGATGTTCTGCTCGGCGGCGACGAAATCGTAGCGCTTGGCTTTGAGGCCGGGGATGAGCGTGCCGAACGGCGTCACCGACCAGGTGACATCGGTAATGCCCATCTTCTTGAGCACGGCGTTGGCGACATCCGGGCCGATGCCGGCCGAGGTGCCGTCATCCTTCATGTAGGAATAGGGCACCTCATTGGCGGTGGCGGCGCGGATATAGCCTTGGTCCTTCACGTCCTTCAGGGTCGTGGCGCCCGCGACCGACAGGCCACCGGCGAGGGCAAGGGCGGAAAGCCCGGCGAGCTTGATGAACGACATGTTTTTCTCCTCTGGTCGGTATGGGTCCGAAATCTCGGGGCGGCGCCGTGTTCCGGCGTCCTGTTGGGCCGCGTGTGGCCGGATCGATCAGGCCTGTGTCACCACGGCGAGGACGGAAAGGCAGTCCCCGGCCTTGATCAGGCCCGGCACATGGCGAGCGGCGAGCACGCCATCCATCGCGGCGCGGTACTCGGCCGGCGCCTGCCCGGTGCGGCCGATGGGATAGACCCGGGCGATGAGGTCGCCCTTGCGCACCGGGGCGCCGAGGTCGACCGCGAAGGCGATCAGCCCGTCATCCCCGGCGAAGGCGAAGCAGTCGCTCGAGGGCATGTCGAGCCAACGTGTCGGGGCGGCCTCCGGTTCACCGCTCAGGATGCCGGCATGGCGCAGCAGGTTCAGCGTGCCCCGCCGGGCGATAGTGATGCTGGTCGCGCTCGCCGTGCCGGCACCGCCGAGCTCGGTGGTGACGAACACCTTGCCCATCTCCTCGACGGTGGTGTCGAGCATGCCGACCGCGTCGATTTCCAGCATCCGCATCGAATAGGGAGCGGCGAAGGCGGCCACCGCCGCGAAGCAGCGCGCCTCCTGCGCCTTGTCCGCCAGTTCATGCGCGGCGGCATAGGGCAGGAAATCGAGCGTCCGGCCGCCGGAATGGAAGTCGAGCACCACATCGGCCAGCGGCACGAGGTGGCGGGTGACGAAATCAGCGATCTTCTCCGTCACCGTGCCGTCCGGGCGGCCGGGAAAGCTGCGGTTGAGATTGCCGCGATCAATCGGCGAGGTGCGGGTGCCGGCGCAGAAGGCGGGGTAGTTCAGCGCCGGCACGAGGATGACGCGGCCCTGCACATCTTCGGCCCGCAGGCTGCGCGCCAGCTCGAACAGAGCGGCCGGGCCCTCATATTCGTCGCCATGATTGGCGCCGGTGAGCAGGGCGGTCGGCCCCTCGCCATGGGCGATGACGCAGATCGGGATCATCACCGAGCCCCACGCGCTGTCGTCGCGGCTGTAGGGCAGACGCAGATGGCCGTGCTGGACGCCTTTTGCGGCGAAATCGACCGTCGGCGTGATCGGCGAGGGTCGGGGCGTGAGCGAGAGCATGCCCATCACCCCTTCACGAAGAGCTGGCGCGGCACGTTGGACAGGCATTCATGCCCGGCCTCCGTGATCGCGATGCTCTCGGTGATCTCAAGCCCCATATCTTCCAGCCACAGGCCGGTCATGAAGTGGAAGGTCATGCCGGGCCTCAATTCGGTGCGGTCGCCGGGGCGCAGGCTCATGGTCCGCTCGCCCCAGTCCGGGGGGTAGCTCAGCCCGATCGGGTAGCCGGTGCGGTTGTCCTTGATGATCCCGTATGTCTTCAGCACCGCGAAGAAGGCGTTGGCGATGTCCTCGCACGTGTTGCCCGGCTTGGCGGCGGCAAGGCCCGCCTCCATGCCTTCCAGCGTCGCCTTCTCGGCGTCGAGAAAGGCCTGCGTCGGTGTGCCGAGGAACACGGTGCGCGAGAGCGGGCAGTGATAGCGCTTATAGGCGCCGGCGATCTCGAAGAAGGTGCCCTCCCCCGAACGCATCGGCTTGTCGTCCCAGGTGAGGTGCGGGGCGGAGGCGTCCGCTCCCGATGGCAGCAGCGGCACGATGGCGGGGTAGTCGCCGCCGAACTCGGCGGTGCCGCGAATGCCGGCATCGTAGATCTCGGCCACCAGGTCGCATTTGCGCATGCCGGGCTCGACCACCTCGACGATGCGCTTGTGCATCAGTTCGACGATGCGGCCGGCCTTGCGCATATAATCGAGCTCGGTCGGGCTCTTGACGGCGCGCTGCCAGTTCACCAGCCCGCCGGAATCGGTGAAGCGCGCGTTCGGCAGATGCTTCTGCAGCGAGGCGAAGGCGGCGGCGGTGAAGTAGTAATTGTCCATCTCGACCGCGATGGAGCCCTTGTCCCAGCCGCGATCCGCGATGATCTGCGACAGCAGATCCATCGGGTGGCGCTCGGTCGACTGCACGTAATGGTCGGGGTAGCCGATGATGTTGTCGTGGGCGAGATAGGCGGTGCGCTTCGCGCCGTTGGCGTCCTGCTTGCGGCCGTACCACACCGGCTCGCCGGTCAGGGCCACCAGCACGCACTGGTGCACATAGAACGACCAGCCATCATAGCCGGTGAGCCAGTGCATGTTGGAGGGGTCGGTGACGACCAGAAGGTCGATACCGGCCTTGTCCATCGCCGCGCGGGTCTTGGCGAGGCGTTCGGCATATTCCTCGCGGGAGAAGTTGAGGGTGACGGTCACGCGATGTCTCCGGCTGCGGCCTTGGTGTCGATGGGGCGCCCCGCGCCGGCGTCGCGCGCACGGGCAAGGGCGAGATTGGCGATGGCGGTGTCCTGCACGCCGGTGCCGGTGAGGTCGGCCAGCGTGATCTCGTCCGGGCGGGAGCGCCCCGGCTTGATGCCGGCGATGACCTCGCCCAGCTCCGCGAAAGGCGCGTCGGCGGCGATGAGCCCGGCTGATATGGCGTGGTGCAGTTCGCCCAGCCGCCTTGTCTGGCTCAGCCGATCGGCGATGTAGGTGACGCGGGCGAAGGCGGCGGGGTCGATCTCGTTCTTGTGCTCGCTGTCCGCGCCCATGGCGGTGACGTGCTGGCCCGGCTCCAGCCAGTCCGCGCTCAGGATCGGCCGCTCGGCCGGGGTGGTGGTGACGACGATGTCGGCGCCGGACACGGCTTCGCGCGGATCGGCGAGGGCGATGACGGAAAAGCCGAGGCTGGCAGTGAGATCGCGCGCAGTGGCATCCGCCTTGGCCGCATCGCGCGCCCAGATGCGGGCCTCGCGAATGGGGCGAACGAGCGTGAGCGCTTCCAGCTGCAGCTTTGCCTGCATACCGGCGCCGAGGATCGCCGCCACGCCCGATTCCGGACGGGAGAGATGCCGGGCGGCGACGGCGCCGGCGGCGGCGGTACGCACATCGGTGAGATAGCCATTGTCCAGCAGCAGCGCCTCGACGAGGCCGGTGCGGGTGCTGAACAGGATCATCAGCCCGTTCAGGCTCGGCAGGCCGAGCATGGGATTGTCGAAAAAGCCCGGGCTGACCTTGATGGCGAAGCCGTTAAGGCCGGGGACGTAGGCGGTCTTCACATCCACCTCGCCGCGATGCTCGGGGATGTCGAGCCGCAGGATCGGCGGCATGGCGACGGGCTTGGTCGCCAGTGCCGCGAAGGCCGCCTCGATGCTGTCGACGGCGCGGGCGTCCAGCCGGAGAAGCGGGCGAAGGTCCGCCTCGGTGAGGACGAGCATCTGGCTCATGCGGGCTCTCCGTTGAGGATTCGGCGATGCGCGGCGGGGTCGATATTGCCCCCCGACAGGATGAGCGCGGTCGGTCCCGTCGGGCGCAACTTGCCGGCGAGCAGGGCGGCGATGCCGACCGCGCCGGCGCCCTCCACCGTCTCGCCCTCGGCCGTTGCGGCATGGCGGATGCCGGCGGCGATGTCCTCCTCTGTGACGAGGACGACCTCGGCCAGCAAAGCCCGGCAGAGCGGGAAGGTGTAGCGGTTGGCAAGCCCGATGCCGCCGCCGAGCGAATCCGCCAGCGTCGCCTCCTCCGTCACATCGACCGGCCTGCCGGCCTTGAGCGAGGCGGCCATGGCCGCGCCGCGTTCCATCGACACGCCAATGAGGCGGGCCTGCGGGCGCAGGGCTTTCACCGCCAGCGCGATGCCGGCCGCGAGGCCGCCGCCGGACAGCGGCACGAGGACAAGCGCGAGGTCCGGCAGGTCCTCGATCAGCTCAAGGCCGATGGTGCCCTGTCCGGCGATCACGTCCGCGTGGTCGAAGGGCGGGATGTCGGTAAGGCCGCGCTCGGTCACCAGCCGCGCGACTTCGCGCTGGGCGTCGTCCTGCGAGCGGCCGACGATCCGCACCTCGGCGCCGAGCGCGCGCACCGCCTCGACCTTGTTCGCCGGCACCAGCGCCGACATGCACACGATGGCCGGCACGCCGGCCTCGCGGGCGGCATAGGCGACGGCGCGGCCGTGATTGCCGGTAGAGGCGGTGACCAGCCCGCGCCGGCGTGCCGCCTCGTCCAGCGCCAGCATGGCGTTCATTGCCCCGCGCAGCTTGAAGGCGCCGACCGGCTGGCGGGTTTCCAGCTTCAGATGAACAGGGTGGCCCACCGACTCCGTCAGCGTCGGCGAGGCGACCAGCGGCGTGCGCGCCACCCGCCCGGCAATGCGGCCCGCCGCCGCCTCGACGCGCGCGAACGCAACCGGAAGGCCGGCCAGGACGGAGCGGTTGGAAGCGGCGGCGGCGCGATCCGGCATGAGCTGATGTCCCCTCTCACTTGTAATGGTGAGAGGCATCAAAAATCATGTCAATTATTATATTGTAATGATCCAATGACGACGCGGCGGCACCGTCACCCGATGGCGCCGATGTCGAAGACCGGGGGAAGCTGCTCGAAGGTCTGCCGGACCGTCGTCAGCGCCTGCGTCAGCGCGGCGGGAGAGAAATGCCCGCCGAGGCAGATGCGGATGCCGCCGCCATGATTGCTGCCGGCGATGAACGGATCGGACGGCGTCACCGCCACCCGCCGCTCCGCCAGCGAGCGCACCAGCCCGTCCTCGGTCCAGTGCGGCGGCACCTTGAGCCAGGCGCAGAGCGAGAGCGGATGGGTCGAGGCGATATGGGCGCCGAGCACCGCCGCCACGACGGCCTGCCGCGCCTGCGCCTCCTCGCGCTGCACCGCCAGCAGGCGCTGCGCGGTGCCGTCGGCGATCCAGCGCGTGGCGATCTCGGCCAGCAGATAGGCCCCGCTCCAGCTGGTGACGCGCAGGATGGAGGCGGCGCGGATCGAATATTGCGGCGGCACCACGAGATAGCCGACACGCAGCCCCGTCAGCACGGTCTTGGTGAAGCTGGTGACGAAGAAGCCGAGATCCGGCACCATCTGGCTGATCGCGGGCAGCGGCGTGTCGATCAGCGGCTTGTAGACTTCGTCCTCGATCACGAACACACCGTGGCGCCGGGCGATGGCGGCGATGGCCTCGCGCCGCCCGGGGCCGGCGACATGGCTGGTCGGGTTGTTCAGCGTCGGGATCAGCACGAGGGCGCGGGGGCTGCCGGCCTGGCACGCGGCCTCGAACGCCTCGGGGAGCACGCCCTCGGCGTCGGTTGGCAGCCCCTTCAGGCTGAAGCCCAGCACATTGGCGAGGCCGATCACGCCATGGTCGGTGAGGTTCTCGGTCAGCACCACGTCGCCGGCGCGCACGATGCAGCTCAACGCCAGGAACAGGCCATGCGCGGCGCCATTGGTGATGAGGATGCGCTCGGTGCCGGCATCGATGCCGAGCGGCTTCAGCCAGGCCCGCGCCGCCTCGCGGTGCGGATCGAGGCCGGCGATCGGCCGGCAGGCGCTCATGAAGGCGCTGTTGTCCGCGCTCGCCAGCGCCGCGAGAACCGCCCGCGACGCCTCCTCATGCGCCAGCGTATAGACGCCGCGAACGATGGAAAGATCCATCGCCTCGTCCGGGTTGCGGTCCAGCATCAGGCGGCCGGCGCGCTCGGTGACGCGGGCCTTGACGAAGGTGCCGCGGCCGATCTCGCCGGAGAGATAGCCGAGCCGCTCGGCCTCGCGATAGCTCAGGCTCACCGTCTGCACCGACAGGCTGAGGTCGCGGGCGAGGTCGCGATGGGTCGGCATCCGGTCCATCGGCTTCAGCACGCCGGAATCGATATCGGCGATGATGCGCTCCGTCAGCGCCGCGTGCTTGGTCTGGCCCTTGACCTTGGCGAGGCGGGGCTGCCACTCCACGCTCTTGCCCACCCCCGTGGCGGCAGGAGGTGCGGCTTCGGGGTGGACTTGACGAAGCATCGAATTGTCTCGTTCTTAAGGGAGGTTATTCATGACATTATGCACGCCCGGTCGCCAAAGATGAAGCTCGATGCCACCGATCACCGGATCCTCGCGGCACTGCGCCGCGACGGGCGCATCACCAAGCTCAAGCTGGCGGAGGAGGTGCATCTCTCCCCGGCGGCCTGCTGGGAGCGGCTGCGCCGGCTGGAGGTCGGCGGCGTCATCAAGGGCTATACCGCCATCATCGACCTCGGCGCCGGGGAACCGCGCACCACGGTGATTGTCGAGATCAGCCTTTCCAGCCACCAGCAGGCCGATTTCCGCCGCTTCGAGGAGGCGATCGCGCGCGAGTCCGCCATCGTCGCCTGCGACGCCACCGGCGGCGGCATCGACTACATGCTGCGGGTGACGGTGCCGGATATCGACAGCTACCAGCGCCTCATCGACCGCTTGCTGGAACAGCCGATCGGGATCGAGCGCTATTTCAGCTATGTGGTGACGAAGAGCGTACCGCTGGGAAGAAGCGGCGATTGAACCCGGGCCGGGCACCGCAGGAAAGCGCGGCCGCCCTCATGCGGTCCGAGGGGATGTCACGCGCCGATCGCCGGCGCCTCGCGGCAGCGCCGTCAGGCGGGCACGTCGGCGGGGACGACTAGCCCGCGCTCGGCCAACCCGGCGAGAAACGCCAGCACATCGCGTTCGATCTCGTCGATCGGCCCCTCATAGAGCTGCGCCAGCTCCGCGCAGAGCGGGCCGATCTCGACCGGGGTCTCCAGCCGGTTCCATATCTCGGTGCCGGTCGCGTCGAGCTGGTAATAGGCGCCGTTCTCGACATTCATCATCACGATGTCCCCCTCCAGCTCGGCGGTTAGGCACTCCGGGGAGCGGCAGATGCGGGACTGAAGCGTCAACATGCGGGTTTTGCTCACGAAAGACGGCCGGGCGGCGCAGGCGCGGCGGCCTGTTTCGCACAGCCGGCGTCCAAAGGCGAGCCGCGCGCGCTATCGGCCTGCGCGAGGCGTCGCCGCCTTGTCCTGACGCGCCACGCCTCCGTGCCGGAGCCGCGGGCCACTCGCCGGCGATGACGTCTTGCATCGCGACCGCCTGCATGGCCTGACGGTCGAATCGCCGCGCCCTTCCCCCCTGCTCATGCCCGAGCCTGAGGCTGCCGTCCCCCGGCCCGCCCCGCACGCGGGGCGGAGGAGGCCATCGCCCAGGCGCGGCCGCCGACACGGCGCTCCATGCGCCTGCCACGGGCGTGGCGCTCAGGAGACCAGCGTGACGCGATCCGCCAGGCCGGCCGGCCCGAACCGGGTCAGGTCGCCGAGGGCAAGCGATCGGCATTCCGGCGCCTTCCGGGGCTGGCGCGCCGTGGCAAGGGGCTCGTTCATTCCGGCCGCCTGCGCGTCCTCGGCCATCGAGGATGTCAACTCAGCGCGTTCCATCATAGATCGACCGTCTTCGCCGCTTTCCTAATCTGGCGAAAATGGCTCACCCCACCGCCCGCGCACAGCCGGTGGGAGCGCGACGGGGTTGGATTCTGGTTCCCTCGGCGCCGGCCGGATCAGCTCAAAAGGTATCATGTGCTGATTGGATCAGGCCTCCAGCCGTCGCGTCAGCTGAGTCCAGCAACGAAGTCATCGCTGCCTCCGCCTCCCCCTTGGGTAAGGTCGTCCACCCTGACCTGCAAAATCTCCGGCGTCCGCCAAGGCTTGCGCAAAGCCGGGGCGCCAGCCGCGCCGGCATTGTCAGTCATCGAAACGGCCGTCGCATCCTGGTCCGTCATCCTTCCCCTCGCCCTGATCCGCTCACATGTCGGGTGCGGCCCATTATATGGCAGGACGCCTTACCTGGATAGGCGAACGTCACCCGCGCGGGCCTAGCCATTGCCGCCCTCGACCATGCGGATGAACCGCCCCACGGAGAGGCCACGCAGCAGGGCGAGGCGGTGGGAGACTTCGTGCTCCCGGGTCAGCATCGGCAGCTGGCCCGGCGGGGTGGACGGGTCCGGCAGGGCGGTCGCGAGAGCGCGCAGGCGCGGCAGGTCGAGCGCGCGGGAGGCCAGCGGCGAGGATTCCAGCCGCGCGATCTCGGCCAGCAGGCCGTCGCGCGCTGCCACCACGCCCTCAAACCAGTCCGCCGCCTGATAGCCGCGCGTGCGCCGCGCCAGCTGCCCGGCCGGCATCAGCCCTTCCATGGCGTCGCGCAGCAGCGAGGAGGTGCGCCCCTCATGGATGAAGTGCTGCTCCGGCAAAGCGAGGCAGAAATCCACCAGCCGCCGGTCCGCTGTGGGGTCGCGCGTATCCACGCCGTAGCGCGCCAGGCTCGCCTTGATCACGGCGCCCTGGTCAATCCGGTTCAGCACGGCGAGGCGCATGGCCCGCCCATCGGCCCAGGGACGGTAGGTCAGATCCCAGGCCCGCTCCCGGGCGATGGCGTCGAGATCGATCGCCTGCCGGAAATCGGCGGAAAGGGCGGTGTGGACGAAGGGGTCCGTCGCCGCAACCGGCGCCGCGCCCTGCCATTCCAGTATGAAGCGGGGCAGATAGGGGCCGAGCGCGGCCCGAAACGGCCCCTTGAAGTTGCAGCCGTCGCGCCACATGCCGATGCTGACGCCCGCCAGAGCGAGCCAGCGCCCGCGCCGGAACAGCTGCGCCAGATGCGGCCGTCCGTCATAGGAGACGGTCATGTTGCCCACCGCGCCGGAGAGCATCACGCGGATGCGCCCGCGCGCCGCCTCCGCCTCGATCGCGTTCAACCAGACATTGTTGCACGGGTTCAGCACCGGCTGGTCCTGCGCCGGCAGCTGCTGCTCGACCCCTCGCAAAGGATCGGCCGGACCGGTGCGGATCACCCGGTGGTCGATATTGGGAAAGCGCGCCGCCAGCGCGGCGGCGACCGGGGATTCGTCGGTCGGCCGGCCCCGATAGGCGGCGAGGGCGAAGCCCTCGCGCGGGGCGGCGGTGAAAGCGGTCAGGCGCTTGTCCTGCCGGGCGAGTTCGGCGGCGGCGAGGGCGGTGACGGAGCCGCTGTCATAGCCAGCGCTGAGATGGCTGCCGATCCCCATGCCGGCGGGCACGCGCAGCCGGTCGCGGACCGCCCGGGAATAGAGCCGCCGCAGCTCGCCGACCTGCTCGCGATAATCCCCCACCGGCTGGGCAGGCACCTCCTCCGGCCGCCAGTAGCGGTTAAGCTGCCGCCCCTCCCCGCTGACGGTGAGACTGTGGCCGGGCGGCACGCGGGAGAGGTCACGGTAGAAGCTGCGGGTGTGGTGCGCCGGCAGCAGCGCCAGATAGGCGCCGATCTCCGCCTCGTCGAGCGCGTCCGACACATCGGGAACAGCGAAAAGCCCCTTCGGCATCGAGGCGAAGGCGAAGAAGCCGGGGCCATGGGCGAAGTAGAGCGGCCGGATGCCGAGAAAATCGCGCGCCAGCAGCAGGCGCCCGGCCTGCCGGTCCCACAGGGCGAAGGCGAAATCCCCCGCCAGCCGGTCGACGCAACTCTCGCCCCAGCGCTGATAGGCGGCCAGGATGAGCCCGGCATCGCCGACCCGGTCCGGCCCGTCGGCGGGCAGGCCCAGCGCTCCGGCCAGTTCGGCGCCATTGTCGATGCGGGCATCGGCCACCAGCCAGAGCGCCCCGCCGGCAGCGGCGAGAGGCTGGCGGTCGAAACGGTCCTCAGCGGTGACGCGCATCTGCCGCCAGACCAAAGCGAGGCCGTGGTCGCGCTCTTCCTGCAGCCCGCTGCGGTCGGGGCCATAGGGCTCCAGCGTAGCCGACATCCGCTCCGCTACCTGACGAACGCCGCCGGAACCGTCGAAGCGCCAGAGTCCGGCAATCGCCGTCATGTCGGGTATATCCTCGCGCGTGCGTGCCGGTTGCGCCGAGCCGTACCAGCCTCTTCGCGCCCACGCAAAGGTCCAGACCGAGCCGGCGACGGATGGCGCCGACAGCCGGCCCCGCGTTTCGTCGGGACCCGTCGCCTCGGCGCGGGCCAGCTTCGGGAAGATGAGGGCCAGGGTCATGCCAACCGCGCGCCTCCGGCACAGCCGGCTCTCTCAGCAATATGTGTTGAGAGACAACGATATCCCGCCCCGTCTCGCGCTCGGCGCCGTTTGGCGTCAACGCCCCAGCGCTGGCCCGCCCGGCGCCGGCGCGGGGCGGGAACCGGCCGGAGATGCGGCAACAACAGCGCGGGGACTTGTGCCGGAAGCGGGCCTCGGCTATGGAGCCTGCGCTTCACGGCGCGGATGACCCCCGCGCCCTGCGTGTGGAGAGGTGCCGGAGTGGTCGATCGGGACGGTCTCGAAAACCGTTGTGCGTGCAAGCGTACCGTGGGTTCGAATCCCACCCTCTCCGCCACTCGCTTCACCTGGCCTGACGATTAAGAAGTCAATTCAGGTCAGGGCCGACTACCTCACCCCCATTTCACCCCATATTTTCCCGCACCTGCTTGCCGAAGACGGCACATCGCACGCGCGCATGGGGCTGGCCCTCACGGCGCTCATCCGCATCGCGGCATCCCCCCGCGGCGAATCCGCGGCATCCCTCGACGATCATCGAGCCGGCAGAGATCGGCGCGGCATTGGGCGATCCACGACGGACAGGGCAACGTGCCGATCGCCGCCGGTCTGGAGCTGGCCGTGCTCACCTTCGGCCGGGAAAACGTCGACTGGTGTCATGGAGCGAGGTCGCCCATCGAGACGGCGATCCGGTCCTTACCTCCGAGCGGATGAAAATGCGGCGCCGGCACAAGGCACGATTGGCGCGGCCGGCGCTGGCGGTACCCGATGAGATCCGGGCACCGGGTGAGGGCTCACAACGGCTTTGTCAGTTGGATCAGGTGGTGTCGGGCGAGCCGGGCGGCGTCTCGGCGAACGCACGCCCTGTGCCCCATTTACCTGAGCTCTCGTGAACTTAGCCGGCTTACGGTGCCGTCGCCGCGGCGGCGGGCGCCGCCGGCGCCGCCGGCTTGGCGCCCTTGTCGGTCCATTCCGGTGGCAGGCCAAGCTGGCCACCGACCACGCCGGCGAGGCCGGGATATCGGCCATAGCGCTCGCAGGCGGCGTATTTGGGCGGCAGGCCCATCGCCGAGTTGATCTTCTGCGCGGAGGGCAGATCGATGCCCGAAGCGCCGAACGGGCTCTCACCCTTGACCAGAAGAGCGCCGAAATCCTCGCCGAACGCGTCCGCGAGCTCATAGGCGTCGCTTGCTTTCGAGGCGCGGGGCGAACTGAAGATGGCGTTCGCCCCCCGGGCCCACAGCATGGATGCCTGTTGCCGACCGGACGCGTCGGTAGCCGCCGCCTCCATCGACAGGTTGCCCATGCCGATGGGAATGCGCGGCGTCGGCACCGGGACGCCCAGATCGACGAAATTCATGCCGAAGGAGGCGGCCGCCGAAATGCCGGCCACAACCTCGTCGGTCTCGGTCGCCTGGGTGACATGGGCCTGCACAGTGAGATCGGCGGCCTCGTCCGGCGGCACCACCTTGAAGCGGTCGCTCAGGCTGACGCAAAGCCCGCGATTGACGCTGTTGGCGACCAGCATCCTCTGCTGGCTCGTCAGCTTCGGGGCGATGTGGGAGGGAAAGCTGGTCGGCACGATCCGGACCGTTCTGGCGGCAAGAACCGCGTCCTTGTTCACCGCGAGGCGAGATTTGGTGAGAACGCCATCGGAGGGGACCATCGTGTCATAAGACGAGAGTCCAACACCCTGCACCAGCGGCGCGGCGGCGCAGCCGGCCATGACGCCGGCCACGGCGAGCAGACCGACATATCCGGCGCTACGAAGCGGTCGCATCGCGCCCCCCCGCGCACGACCCATGGTATTGGGAGATAAGGCAAGACATTCCGAAACTATGGGGATTCTCCGAATACAATTTCGTATACCGAAACCGTCTTCTTCCGTGTCAGAAGATCCGCGCATTCAACGCCCCCGATATTTACCCATGCGGATGTCTACTGCACATAAGCATGAATAGAGGACGTTATTGGGTAAAATCGGGCTGTAGATGTCTGAATGCGTCCGTTGGTCTTAATTTGATGACAAAAGATGTCAGAAGGCTCTTCGCCGCGCTCGCCGCCATGAAAACCCTGCGCGCGGAATTTGCTCTGCTGCTTGTGGTTTCCATCGTCTGCGTGATCGGGCTTGAGACGCTCGTGATGATCTATGCCTTCACCACGCCCAAGACTGTCGAGGCGGACATATTGGCCAGGCAGTCTGTCACGATGGAGGGCCTTGCCCGGCAAGGTCTTGAGGTGGGGGCGTTGTCGCGGCATCCCGCTTCCGGTGCCATGGACCCGGACCGGACGGACCTCATCCGTGCTGCCATGCTGCGACAGGGCGCGCCGCTCGATGTCATCATGACCCACAAGCCGAATGACAGCCGGCTACGCACCGTCTCGCTAGGTGTCGGACCTCGGTGTCCGGTCGGTGGCCGTGTGGGCGGCCAATCGCATGAGTCGGCCGCTGGCGCTCCTTGAGGACGCCCCGCAATCGGTCGGGGCGGACGGCATGCTGCCGATGCTGGAGGAACGCGGATCGGCGGAGGTTCGCGCAACCGCCGCCGCCATCAACGCGCTTTCCACGCGCCTGAAGAAGGCGGTCGAAAGCCGGATGCGCCTTGTCGCCGCCGCCGGCCACGACCTTCGCACCCCGCTGACGCGAATGAGGCTGCGCGCCGAGTTCGTCTGTGACGACGAGGAGCGGGCGCTCTGGCTGAGAGACATCGACGAATTGCGGCGGATCGCCCACAGCGCCATCCAGCTGGTCAATGAAGAAACCACCCGGACGCCGCTTGAGGTCGTTCGGCTGGATGAACTGGTGAGTAGCGTCGCCGCCGAACTGCAGGAACAGGACTTCCCGATCGAGGTGGCCGGCAGCTGCGAGGTCCATGTGAAAGCCAGCCGCCTGACCTTGAGCCGCGCCTTGCGAAACCTGTTCATTAATGCGGCAACGCATGGAGAGCGGGGCATTGCGCAGGTCACCGGGGGCGCGGTGGCCCGCGTCGCGATCACCGATCAGGGCCCCGGCATCGAACCGGCAATTCTCGACCAGGTGTTCGAGCCCTTCTTCCGCGCCGACCGGGCGCGCAGCCAGAAGATCCCGGGCACCGGGCTGGGTCTGACCATCGCGCGCGCGATCATCCGCAAGGCCGGCGGCGACATCAGGATCGAAAACCAGCGCGATGGCGGGCGGGTTCAGCCCGTCGAACTGCCCGCCATCCCTGCCGGCCCCGGCGGGCGCTGATCGACGGACGGGTCGGCGCCGAGGCAGCTCGCATGAACTTTAGAGAGCGTGGATCTGGTCGGTTAAACCCGCGGTAGTTCCTTCCCAGAGGTAACCGTTGCAGGAATATCGCGCGCGATCCGCAAATGTGGCGAGAATGGGCGCCCCGACTTGACGCCGCGAGAGCCACCATAATACCGCATTGTTTGTATCGATTTTTAAATCAGGCGGTCCGCATGCTTCTCCCCTTGCCCAAGGTTTCCTCGCGCGCACTGCGGCGCCTGCTGCTGGCCTCAGCCGCCGTGATGGTCGCTGGCTCTGCGCAGGCCCTGGACCTGACCATGCCGGGCAGGGGCGGCACAGGCGGCGGCGACATCGCCGGCGGCGCTGCAAACCCGTCGTCTAATGGCACGGGTATCGCAGGCACTAGCGGGAGCACGGGGTCAGAAAGCGGCGGCGGCGGCGGCGGCGGCGCATCGGGCGGTGCGGGCGGCAATGGCGGCAATAGCGGCGGTGCGGGCGGGGCCGGCGGCGCGACTGCCGGCGCCAGCGGTGCAGCCGGAAGCAGCGGCAGCACGGCCGGCGGCGGCGGCGGCGGCGCCCATGGCTATGCCGGCGCGGTATCGGGCGTGACCGATTCGACCCTGACCTTTACCGGCGGCGCCGGCGGTGCTGGCGCCGCTGGCGGCGTGGGCGGCGGCGGTGGCGGCGGCGGCTATGGCGGATCGGTGGCGTCGGGAGCCGGGTCCAGCACGATCGGCGCGGATTTCGTCGGCGGTGCCGGCGGCGCGGGTGGCTCGGGCAACCCGGCCGGCAGCGGCGGCGGTGGCGGCGCCGGCCTTACTATTTTGACGACCGATGCGGGCGCCGATGTCACGTTTGGCTCCACCGCCTCCGCGACGGGCGGCGCCGGCGGCGCCGGCGGCGGCAACGGTTCGGTTGGCGGCACGGGCGGAGCGGGCCTGGTGCTCAGCTCCTCGTCGGTCGATCCCACCACCGTGACGATCGAGGGCACGGTGACGGCGGGCACCGGTGGCTCAGCCATTGGTGAGCCGTCGGTCGGTGGCCAGGGCGGCATGGGGATCTACATCCTCACATTCCAGCAAGCGGGGCTGCTGACCGTCAATGTGAATTCCGCCCTTGTCGGCGGCACGGGTGGCACGGTGTCCAGCGGCGCGACAATCACCGGCGGCGAGGGCGGCATCGGCATCTTTGCCGGCAATGTGGATTCGACGCCCGGCCTCGCCATCATCAACGTCAATGCCAACGTCACCGGCGGTACCGGCGGGGTCGCCAACTCCTTCGGGACCAGCGGCGCGGGCGGGACGGGCATTGGCGCGTTGAATTCCCTCATCACCGTGGCGAGTGGGGTCACGGTTTCCGGCGGTGCCGGCGGTGTCGGTACAGGAAACGTGGCCGATGGCGCCGGCGGCGTCGGCATCGGCGGCAGCAATGTCTGGGTGGTGCTCGAAGGGACGGCCACGGTGCAGGGCGGCCTCGGCGGGGATGGCGTCACCCGTACCGCGGCGCTTAGCTTCGGCAATGGCGTCAATACGCTCGAGCTGCGCGCGGATGCGAACGGCAATCTGCCGACCTTCCTCGGCGACGTCTCGCATTCCAGCGGAACCGACACGCTCGCTCTCGGCGGCACCAATGACAAGACCATCGACGCGACCACGCTGACCGGTTACGCCGACGGCTTCGATGCCCTGGCCAAGACCGGCACCTCGACCTGGACGCTGACCGGCGACTTCTCGAGCAGCAGCCTCGCCTGGACCATCAATGAGGGCACGCTCTCGATCAGCGCCGACAATAATCTCGGCGCTTCGTCCGCCGGTGTGACGCTGAACGGCGGCACGCTGCTGACGACCCAATCCATCAGCACGACGCGGGAATTCACCGTCGGGTTGAAGGGCGGTACGCTCTCCGTCGCGGCAGCCACGACGCTGACCCTCGACTCCTCCATCTTCGGCTCCGGAGCGCTTACCAAGGACGGCGCCGGCACGCTGACGCTGACAGCCGGCAACAAAGGCTATACCGGCGCTGTCACCGTCTCGGCCGGCACCCTGGCCGTGAGCGGCGCGGGCCGACTCACCTCCGCCAGCGGCGTCACCCTCGGCAAGGCCACGCTGGACATTTCCGGCACCAATAACGGGGACGCGCTCAAGAGCCTGAACAGCACCGAGGCGACCAGCCGCGTGGTCCTCGGCACCAAGGACCTCACGATCCAGGTGAACGGAAGTTCGTCCAGCTTTGCCGGCGTCATCAGCGGCGAGGGCGGGCTGGTCATCACCGGCTCCAACGGCACCGTCACCCTCAGCGGCGACAACACCTATTCCGGCACCACCTCGATCTCCGGCTACGCCATGATCGGCGCCGGCGGCACCACCGGCTCGGTGGCGGGCAAGATCGATCTCAGCGGGTCCGGCACGCTCACCTTCAGCCGCTCGGACACCTACACCATCACCAACAACATCAAGGGCGCCGCAGGCACCGCCCTCGGCTTCATGGGCGGCGGCACCTTCACCTATGCGGGCCTCGTTCCTGAGTCCGACATCTTTGAAGGCTTTGTGACGGTCGGCAATGCCACACTGAAGCTGACCGGCAGCGAATTCGCCACCGCCTCCAGCGTGGAAGCCTATGAGGGCGGCATCATCGCCGGCAATGGCACGGTCAATGCCCTCATCATCCATGACGGCGGCACCGCGGCTCCCGGCAATTCGCCCGGGACGCTGAACGCGACGACCGTTTCCTTCGAGGCCGGCTCCACCTATCAGGTGGATGTGACGCCCTCCGGCGCGCACGATCTCATCATCGCCAGCGGCACGGCCACCATCGACAGCGGCGCGACGGTTGAGGTCGTCGCCCAGCCGGGCCGTTATGAGGTGGACACCAAATACGCCATCCTCACCGCCAACGGAGGCGTCACCGGCAATTTCGGCAGCGTGACCGAGAATTACGCCTTCCTCGACGCCGCGCTCGAGAAGGATGAGACCAATATCTACCTGCTGCTGCACTACACCGGCGTCGATTTCGCCACCTACGCGCTGACGAAGAACCAGTTCACCACCGCCACGGCGGCGCAGACGCTGGGCGCCGGCAGTGCGGTGTTCGACGCGCTGGTGCAGCAGACGGCCACCTCCGCGCCAGGCGCCTTCAACGCGCTGTCCGGCGAGGCCTATGCCTCGGTCGGCAGCGTGATCCAGCAGCAGTCGGTCTATCTGCGCGACGCGGTGGGGGCGCGGCTGATGCAGTCGCTCACCGCGCCGGGTGTCTCGCCGCTGGCCTATGGTCCCGGCCCGGTGAAAGCCCAGCTCGCCGAAGGCTATACCCCCACCCTGTGGCTCGAAGGCTATGGCGGCTGGGGCGACACCTATTCCAACGGCAATGCCGCCACCATTTCCAACTCGATCGGCGGCTTCCTGATGGGTGCCGACGTCGCGGTGGTGGACAATGCCCGCGCCGGCCTGTTCGCCGGCTACAGCCAGTCGGATTTCGACGTGACCGGCCGCTCCTCCTCCGGCTCGATGGATAATGTCGACATCGGCCTCTATGCCGGCGCCCAGTTCGCCAACATCGCCCTGCGCGGTGGCGCGGCCTATACGTGGCACGATGTGTCGATGTCGCGCAGCGTCGTCTTCCCCGGCTTCTTCGACGCCACCG
The DNA here is from genome assembly GCF_030813595.1 of Ancylobacter vacuolatus. GTDB lineage: Bacteria > Pseudomonadota > Alphaproteobacteria > Rhizobiales > Xanthobacteraceae > Ancylobacter > Ancylobacter vacuolatus. The sequence goes on from NZ_JAUSUH010000002.1 coordinate 487,387, forward strand.
AGGGCGATTTCACCACCGGCACCACCCAGGTGTTCGGCGAGGTGGGCTATGACATGGAGGTAGGGTCGTTCGCCTTCGAGCCCTTCGCGGGTCTGGCCTATGTCAACGTCTCCGGCGCCTCCTTCGCGGAAACCGGCGGGGCGGCGGCGCTTTCCGTGTCCACCGGCGGCATGGACACGGTTTATTCGACGCTCGGCCTGCGCGCGGCGACGACGGTCCAGCTCGGCGGCAAGACGCTGACGCCGCATGCGACGCTTGGCTGGCAGCACGCCTTTGGCGACACGTCGCAGGTCTCGACCATGCAGTTCTTCGGCGGCGCGACGCCGTTCTCGGTCACGGGCGTGCCGATTGCGGAAGATGCCCTGCTGCTGGAGGCGGGGCTCACCTATGCGCTGTCCGACACGGCGTCTCTCGGCGCGTCCTACACCGGCTAGCTCGCCGGCTCCGCGTCGCAGAACGCCTTCACGGTCCAGTTCGGGATGAAGTTCTGACCGGGCCCATCCTCGAATGATCGGGCGCGCCGCGTATCAGGGCGCGCTCTGAATCATCGATTGCGACCAGTCGTCGAGAAAGCGCTTCCGCCGGGCGGCATCCTGCACCGCCAGCAGGGCCGGCCCCACAGTGATCGGGCGGGCGATGCCCGACGTCACCACGTCAGGCCCTTCAATGCCCGGAGGCGCCGCACCGTCCAGCCCGAAGAAGAAGGACTGGCTCTGTCCCACGCCCTGGCCCCGCTCGGACAGCAGATAGTCGATGAAGCGGCCAGCCAGGCCCGTATTCGGCGCATGGGCCGGCACCATCGCGCCGCGGCTCAGCACCAGCGTGTAGTCCGCCGGCATGATGATGCCGATCGGCTGGCCGCGCCGCATCCGCTCATAGGCGTAGGAGCCAAGCATATTGTAGCCGATCAGCAACCGGCCCGCCGCCACCTCGTCGAGTATTTCCGAGGTGCAGCAGCGCACGACGACCTGCGCACGGCCCAGGCTCTCCAGCAATCGGCCATAGGTGGTCGTCGTCTGCCGGGCATCGTTGAAGGCCAGGAGATAACCGATGCCCGAGAGCCGCACATCATAGGTGCCCACCCGGCCGCGATAGCGATCGGCCTCGCGCCGGAGCAGTTCGGCGAGTTCGAGATGGGTGCGCGGCACGTCGGCGGCAGGCACGCTGTCGCGGTTATAGACCATCACGATCGGCTCGAAGGTGAAGCCGAACACCTCGTCCCGCCAGTTCGCCCAGCGTGGGGCGCGGGGCAGGTTCGGGCCGTCGACCCGCTGGGCGCAGCCGTCATTGGCCAGCTTCACCAGCTGGTCCACCGAAGAGGACAGCAGAACGTCGCCGAGCGGACGGCCCTCCTGGCACGCCCGGGCGGCGGCAGAGAACAGATCGTTGGTCACATATTCCAGTATCTCGACCGTCGTGCCAGGCGTGAGCTGCTGGAAATCCTGAATCAGCGGCGCCAGTGCGGAGAGGTCCGTCGCGGCATGGATCGACAGCGTGTCCGATGGGGTACCGGGGGCTGGAAACCGCGTCATGGTCTGGCTATGCGCGCCCAGGCTCATGGCGAGCAGCAGGGCGGCGCCGATCGAAGCGGCCAGAGCGACAGCCGGAACACGGCGCCCGGTGAAACGGCTCATGCGAATTCCCGTCCTTGTATCGCCAGCGACAGCACCACGACGAAGCCAACCGCCCCCTTCGCCACGAAGGAGAGCCCCCCACCATGGGCGGCGGCCACCTCCGCCGTGATCGACAGGCCGAGCCCCGACCCCTTGCCATCGGCGGAGGGCGCGCCGAAGCGCTGAACCACCCGCGCCCACTGCGCCGGCGCAATGCCCGGGCCATCATCCTCCACCTCGACCACCGCCATGTCCTGACGCCGCGACAGCCGCACCGTGATGCGTGACGGCGCGCCATGGCGCAGGGCGTTGTCGACGATGTTCTTGATCGCCTCCGCGAGGTTGACCGGATCGCCGCTCACGATCAGCGGCGCGGGGGGCGCGTGCAGGGTGACGAGAATGTCCCGCTCCAGCGTGTCGGGGATCGCGTCGTCGAGCGCGCGCCGCGTCAGCTCGGCGAGGTCCACCGGCGAACCCGCCACCGCCCGCTCCCGATGCGCCACCATGGCATGGCTGAGCAGTTGGTTGGCGAGCCGGGAGAGCTGCCCGGTGCGGACGCGAATACGGTCGAGATGCTTGCGTCCCTCCGGCGTCACCTGGTCATTCGCGAGCAGGTCGACCTGGCCCTCCAGGGCGGCCAGCGGCGTGCGGAGCTGGTGCGCCGCGTCAGCGATGAATTGCTGCATCAGCTCGACCCGGGCACGCAGCCGCTCGATGAAGCCGTTGATCTCCGCCACGAACGGGGCCAGCTCGCGCGGGGTGGAGACGCTGACCAGCGTCAGGTCGAGCGGGTCGCGCTGGCGGATCGCCGCCTCCAGCCGGCTGATCGGTGCCAGCGCCCGGCGCACGGCGAAGATCGTGCCCCCGATGGCGATCGCCCCCATGACACCGACCAGGATGAAGGAGCGGAAGGTGAGGTCGCGCGCCAGCGCCTGGCGCGCTTCCACGGTCTGGGCAACGATGACGACGGCGTCGCCGCGCATCTGCGGGTCGTCGAAGCGGCGCGACACCCGGGCCACGCGCACGACCTCGCCATCGAAGGTCGCGTTCTCGACCAGCGCCTTGTCGGGGGAGGCCTCCGCCGCCGCCGGATCGGCAAGGCTTTCATAACCGGTCATCGTGCGCCCGGCCGGATCGAGCACACGGTAGAAGATGCGGTCACGATCCGACAAGGCCAGCAGTTCGAAGGCGGAGACGGGAAGTGCGATCTCCGGCTCGCCCTCCTGCACCTGGATGGCGTCGGCGATCTGGTAGGCCGCGCCGAGCAACAGGCGGTCATAGGCTTCGTCGGCGGCCTGGCGGGCCGAGTACCAGGCAGCGGTCATCAGCACCGCCGCGCCGAACACCAGCACCAGCGACATGAGAGCAAACAGGCGGACGAACAGCGAAGGCTCACGCCGGGCCATCAATCACCATCTGGTAGCCGAAGCCCCGCACCGTGACGATCTGGGCGCGGGCGCCCTCGATCTTGCGGCGCAGGCGGCCGATATAAAGCTCGACGGCATTGGGGCCGGGCGCCTCGTCATGGCCGAACATGCGGTCGAGCAGTTCGTCCTTGCCGAAGACGCGGCCGGGCCGCGACGACAGGATCTCGAGCAGGGTGAGCTCGCGCCGCTTGAGATGGACCTCGCAGTCGCCCACCCGCACCATCCGGGTGAGACGGTCGATGCTGATGTCGCCGCAGCGCAGCAGATTGGTCGCCTCCCCGCCATTGCGCCGGATGAGCGCCCGCACCCGGGCTTCGAGCTCGCGGAAGTCGAAGGGCTTCACCAGATAGTCGTCGGCGCCGATGTCGAGCGCATCCACGCGGTCCTCCACCCGCGAGCGGGCGGTGAGGATCAGCACGGGCGTCGTCGAGCCGCGCGCGCGCAGTTGCGCCAGAAGGCTGAATCCATCGAGTCCCGGCAGCATCACATCGAGAATGACGAGGTCGTAGCTGGTGCGGCTCAGCACCTCCATGCCTGCGGCGCCGTCGACCTCCCAGTCGACCGCATGACCGATCCGGCTGAGGCGGCCGATGATCGCCTCGCCGACATCCCTCGTGTCTTCGACCAGCAGGATACGCATCTGTCACCCGGCCCGCGGCGCCTGTCGCAAAGACAGCTGTATGACAGGAAATCGCTCTAGCAAAGCTCCTCCAAGCACCGCGCAGACGGTGCCGTAAGAGTGGAGGAACGTCCGGCCAGCGCAGGCACAGCCCGCGTGGCTTCCGCAACTCCGCTGACCTTTCGAGCCGCCCCGCAGGCGCGGCGAGGCGATGGCACAGAGTTTTCGGAGGAGCCCCACGATGAACGCCACTTTCACGAAATTCGCCTTGGCCGGCCTGGTGAGCGCGTTGCTCGCCGGCGGCGCGGTTGCCCTGCCGCAGAAGACCGAATGCCTTGCCGGCGCCAAGCCGGGCGGCGGCTTCGACGTCACCTGCCGGCTCGCGGCCAATTCGCTGCTCGCCGCCAAGCTGATCGAACAGCCCATGGTCGTCACCTATATGGAAGGCGGCGTCGGCGCCATCGCCTATAACCACGTCGTCGGCAAGCGGGCAGCCGATCCCAGCCTCATCGTCGCCGCCTCCACCGGCTCGGCGCTGCTGCTCGCCCAGGGCAAGTTCGGCAGCCATGACGAGAACGCCGTCCGCTGGATCGGCGCGCTAGGCGCCGATTACGGCGTCATCGTTGTCAGCGCCGATTCGCCCTACAAGACGCTGAAGGAACTCTCCGACGCCTATGGCGCCAACCCGGCCAGCTTCCCGATCGGCGGCGGCGGTGCCGTCGGCAGTCAGGACTGGATGAAGGCCGCGCTCATCGCCAAGGGCGCCGGGCAGGACCCGAAGAAGATGCGCTATGTCGCGCTTGAAGGCGGCGGCGCGGTGCTGACCTCGCTGGAGGGCGGGCACATCAAGATCGGCGCCGGCGACGCTTCGGAAATGGTCAAGCACCATCTGGCGGGCAAGGTCCGCATCCTCGCCGTCATGTCGCCCGAGCGCCTGACCGGCGATCTCGCCAATATTCCGACCACGCGCGAGCAGGGCTATGATTTCGACTGGGTGATCTGGCGCGGCTATTACACCGGCGCCAAGGTCAGCGATGCGGACTATGCCGCCTGGACCGACGCCTTCGGCAAGCTCGTGCAGACGCCCGAGTTCAAGGCAGAACTCGCGGCGCGTGGCCTGTTTCCCTACACCCTCATCGGCCCCGCATTCGACGCCAAGGTGAAGAGCGACGTGCTGCGCTTCAAGACGCTGGCCAAGGAAGCCGGCCTCTAAGTCCAACCGACTCGCCTGCGGCCTCGCCAGCGCGCGGGGCCGCCCCGTGCGGCCAGCCAGGATCACGCCATGGACGCCCCTCAACGCCCCCTCGCCGGTTCGCTCAGCAATCGGCTTGCCGCGCTCGCCCTGCTGGTGTTCAGCCTGATCTATGGCTATGCCGGCAGCGGGATCGAGTACGCCTTCTCCTCCGATCCGCTGGGCCCGCGCGTGTTTCCGGTGCTGCTCGCCGCGATTCTCGCCCTGCTGTCGCTGATCTACCTCTTCGTTCCCGGCCGGTCCGAGGCTTGGCCGCAGGGCATGGTGCTGATGCGCTGCATCGCGCTGCCGGCGCTGGTGCTCATCGCCGCGCTGCTGTTCGAGCCGATCGGCTTTGCCGGCGCGATGTTCGTCATGACCGCGGGCGTCGGCCGGATTTTCGGCGCCTCCTGGCGCGCCTCGCTGATCGGCGGGCTGGTGCAGGCGGCGCTCTGGTACCTCGTCTTCGGCTATCTGCTCGACGTCTATCTTCCCGTAGGCGAGCTTTTCGCCGCCTCGCGCCGGGGCTAGCACAATCATGACTCTCGATTATCTCTGGACCGGCTTTTCCGTCGCGCTGAGCTGGCAGAACCTGCTGATCGGCCTTGTCGGCTGCTTCCTCGGCACCATCATCGGCGCGCTGCCGGCCATCGGTCCGATCAACGGCATCGCCCTGCTGCTGCCGATCGCCTACACGCTCGGCCTGCCGCCCGAGAGCACGATGATCCTGCTCGCCGCCATCTATACCGGCTCGGAATATGGCGGGCGTATTTCTTCCATCCTTCTCAACGTCCCGGGCGATGCCGGCGCGGTGATGACGGCGCTGGACGGCAACCCGCTGGCGCGGCAGGGGCGGGCGGGCGAGGCGCTGATGATCAGCGGCCTCTCCTCCTTTGTCGGCGGCATCATCGGCGTGGTGGGCCTGACGCTGTTCGCCCCCTTCCTCGCCAGCCTCGCCATCGGCTTCGGCCCGGCGGAGTATTTCGTGCTGATGGTCTTTGCCTTCGCCACGCTGGGCTCGATGGTCGGCAGCCAGCCGGTCAAGACGCTGATCGGCTGCGTGCTCGGGCTGATGCTGGCCACCGTCGGGCTCGACCCGACCTCGGGGGCCTATCGCTTCACCTTCGACAGCCCGGAGCTCGGCGACGGCATTGACTTCGTGGTGCTGGTGATCGGCCTGTTCTCGATCTCCGAAGCCATGCTGATGCTGGAGAGCCACGCCACCGGAACCTCGATCGTCGGCAAGGTCGGGCGCACCTTCGTGCGCTGGAAGGACGTTGTCTTCACCACCGGCGCCACGCTGCGCGGCTCGATCATCGGCTTTGTCGTCGGTGTGCTGCCGGGGACCGGCGCCTCGGTGGCGAGCGCGGTTTCCTACACGCTGGAAAAGCGCGTCTCCGACCGTGACGGCACCTTCGGCAAGGGCGACATGCGCGGCCTCGCCTCGCCGGAAGCAGCGAACAATTCCTGCGCCGCCGGCGCCTTCGTGCCCATGCTGACCCTCGGGGTGCCCGGCAGCGGCACCACGGCGGTGATGCTCGGCGCGCTGATGCTCTACAACATCCAGCCGGGGCCCCAGCTCTTTGCCGAACGGCCGGAAATCGTCGGCGGCCTGATCGCCTCGCTCTATATCGGCAACGTGCTTCTACTGCTGCTCAACATCCCCTTTGTCGGCATCTTCTCGCGCCTGCTGCTGCTGCCGAACTGGATATTGGTGCCCGGTATCCTCGTCCTGTCGGTGGTGGGCGTCTATTCGACCCATGCCAGCGTCGAGGCTGTCCTGCTCATGCTGGGCATCGGCTGCATGGGCTGGCTGCTGCGCAAGCTCGGCTTCGACATGGCGCCGATCATCCTCGGCTTCGTGCTCGGCAAGGTGATGGAGGTTAACCTGCGCAATGCGCTGGCCATCAGCGGCGGCGAGCTCAGCATTCTGTTCCAGAGCCACATCTCGATCATTCTGTGGGTGCTCGCGGCCTTCGTCGCGGTGGGGCCGTGGGCGCTGCAGCGCTGGTCGCGTCGGCGCGCGGCGCGCGTTTGAGGGGCGCGGAGCGCTTCAAGCACAGCGGGCATTGCGCCATCGTGGCGCCCTGATGGCCTGATCCTGCGCGAAAGCGCAGGGCAGGGCTGCGCTTGCCACGGAGGCCCTGCAAGCGCTAACTCATCCCGGCGAAAAGCAGGTGGCCCGGCCGGACCCGGCCTCTCCTTCGCGAACAGCACGGGAAGCTCATATATGATCAGCGACGGTCGCAACGCCGATGCCGGCACGATGAACGAGTACGCTCGGCAGCGGGCGGGGCGGCTCAGCCGCCGGTCGTTCCTGGCCGGCTCGGCGATCAGCCTTGGCGCGCTCGGGCTGGCCGGCTGCGCCAATCCCGACGGTATGAGCCTCGCCGAGGCGGCGAAGGTCTACGGCCCGGTGCCGGAGGAGAAATTCCCGATTCCGGCCGTCGATGTCAGCAAGGTCAATCCGAAATATTTCCGCCGCACCGTCCGCTACGAGACGGCGGAGGCGCCGGGAACCCTTATCGTCGACCCCAAGAATTACTACGTCTACCGCGTCGAGGAAGACGGCATGGCGACCCGCTACGGGGCCAATGTCGGGCGCCAGGGCTTCCTGTGGAGCGGCGACGCTTATGTCGGACGCAAGAGCGAATGGGCGACCTGGACGCCGCCCAGGGAAATGATCAAGCGCCAGCCCGAAGTGGCGAAATATGCCCGCGGCATGCCGGGCGGCCTCGACAATCCGCTCGGCGCGCGCACCCTGCATCTCTATCAGAACGGCGTCTACACGCTGTACACGATCTACGCGACCAGCGATCCCGAATCGATCGGCTCCGGCGTGACCAGCGGCTGCGTCGGCCTGCTGAGTCAGGACATGATCCAGCTTTACGATAGCACCCCGGTCAAGACCAAGGTCGTCGTCCTGCCGGCCTGAAGCTGCCCGACGGGCCGGCGTTTCAGCCATGCCCCGGGGCGGCGCGGCGCCAACGGCCTCGCACCAAACCCCTCACGCTGTTTCCTTGGCAAGCCATGTCAGGCCGTCCACCGTCGCGCCGCGCGGGTTGTATTCGCAGCCGATGAAGCCGTCATAGCCCGCCTCTGCAAGCGCGCGCCGAACCTCGTTGAAATCGATCCCGGCGCTCCCGGGCTCGTGGCGCCCCGGATGGTCGGCAATGTGGACATGGCCGATGGCACCGGCATGGGCGCGGATCTGCGCCAGCGGGTCGAGCCCGCTATTGACGGTGTGGAACACATCGAGCAGCAGGCGAATATTGCCGCGGCCCGTTTCGGCGATGGCGGCGGCGGCCTCGTCCGGCGTCTCGACGAAATAATCCGGGACCGCCCCCGCGCTCATCGCCTCGACGAGGATCACCACGCCCCGCTCGGCCGCGCGATCGGCCGCCCAGGCGAGGTTCTCGATGTAGCAGTCCCGGTGCGCCGGCTGGCGTAGCGGCTTCGGCAGGATGCCGGCCATCGCATGCAGCATGCCGACCCCGATGGTCGCGGCATAGTCCAGCCCGGCGGCGACGCTGGCGCGGAACTCGGCGCGCCGCTCCGGGAAGATCGCCAGCCCCTTCTCGCCCTTGGCCGCATCGCCAGAGTAAAGCCCGAACTGGACATAGGGCAGGCCGGTCTCTTCCAGCCATTGCGCCATCTGCGCGGCGGGAACGCCATAGGGGGCGGGATGCTCGACCGCCGAGAAGCCATGGAGCCTGGCGGCGCGGAAACGCTCAGGGAAGGCAAGCTCGGTGAAGAGAAAGCCGAGATGAGCGCTGTAGCGGTAGCGTTGTGTCATGGTCGCGGGATCCTGGCCAGGCAATGGGGGCGCCGCTGGTCCGAGGGCCAGCGCGGCATGTCCGCCTGAGGGGTCAGCTGTCTTCCTGGAACGCGCTTTCGCGCTTCTTGCGCAGGGCGGGGGCGATCATCAGCGCCAGCAGCACGACCGCCACCGCCAGCATCGTGGCGCTGATCGGCCGCGACACGAACACCATCGGGTCGCCTTTCGAGAGCATCATGGCGCGGCGCAGCTCTTCCTCCATCATCGGCCCGAGAATGAGGGCCAGGAGGAGCGGAGCGGGTTCAGCGTCGAGCTTCTTGAAGACGTAGCCGAGGATGCCGAAGCCCGCGAGCAGATAGACATGGAAGGTCGAATTGCTGAGCGTGAACACCCCGATGACGCTGAACAGCACGATCGCCGGGAACATGTAGCGGTAGGGAATGGAGATCATCTTCACCCACAACCCGACCAGAGGCAGGTTGAGGATGACCAGCATCAGGTTGCCGCACCACATGGAGGCGATGAGGCCCCAGAACAGCGCGGGCTGCTGCACCATCACGCTGGGACCGGGCTGGATGCCCTGGATCATCAACGCGCCGATCATCAGCGCCATGACCGGATTCGACGGGATGCCCAGCGTCAGCATCGGGATGAACGAGGTCTGCGCCCCGGCATTGTTGGCGGCCTCCGGAGCGGCAACGCCCTCAATGGCGCCCTTGCCGAACTGGGCCGAATTCTTCGACACCCGCTTCTCCAGCGCATAGGCGCTGAAGGAGGAGAGCACCGCGCCGCCGCCGGGAAGGATGCCGAGAACCGAGCCCATGGCCGTCCCGCGCAGGGTTGGGCCGATGATGCGTCGCAGGTCGTCCCGCGTCGGGAACAGGTTCTTCACCTTGGGCATGATGGCCGAGCGGCTGGTTTCGTCTTCCAGATTGGCGACGATCTCGCCGATGCCGAACAGGCCCATGGCGATGACGACGAAGTCGATGCCGTCGGCGAGCTGAGGTACCTCGAAGGTGAAGCGCGCGATCCCTGAATTGATGTCGGTCCCCACCACGCCGAGGATCAGCCCGAGCAGGATCATCCCGATCGCATGCAGCAGCGACCCGCTGGCGAGCACCACCGAGGCGATTAGCCCGAGGACCATGAGCGAGAAATAGTCCGCCGGCCCGAAGGCGAGCGCCGCGCCCGCCAGCAGCGGGGCGGCAATGGCGATCACCACGGTTGCGATGGTGCCAGCGACGAAGGACGAGATGGCCGCCGTCGCCAGCGCCCGCCCGGCGTGGCCGGCCCGTGCCATGCGATAGCCGTCGAGCGCGGTGACCACGGAGGAGGATTCGCCGGGCAGATTGACCAGGATCGCCGTGGTCGATCCACCATATTGCGCCCCGTAGAAAATGCCGGCCAGCATGATGAGCGCAGAATCGGGGGCGAGCCCATAGGTCAGCGGCAGGAGCATCGCGATCGTCGGGACCGGACCCAGCCCGGGGAGAACGCCGATGGCCGTTCCCAGCAGCACGCCAAGGAGGCAGTAGAGGAGGTTCGTCGGGTCCAGCGCGACCTGGAGGCCGAGCCCGAGATTGGCGATCACATCCATGGCGCGTCCTCAGAAGTTTGGCAGCAGAGGCCGCAGCCAGGGACCGACCAGGGGAATCGGCACGTTGAGCATCTGGATGAACACCAGGCAGCAGGTCGCGACGAGCCCCGCTGCGCCCGCGAGCGGGAGCGGGGCGAGCCTGAATTGCCGGCTAGCCGTCGCCGCCACGAGGACGGTCAGCAGCATCGCCACCGCCCCGCCCAGAGGAACGATGGCAAGGCCGAAGACGAGGATGGCGCCGACGACCGAGGCAAGTGGCTTTAGCGCCAGGGTACCGATGGGAGCGCCCTCGACCACGAAGGCGCGCACAACCGAGATCAGGCCCACCAGCGCCAGCAGCCCGGTCAGCACGGCGGGGAAATAGCCGGGCCCCATATGCGTCGCGGTCCCGAGACGGTAGTCGCGTGCCACAGCAAAGCCGACAAGGCCGATGACGAGGTAGATCGCGCCGGTCCAGAAATCCTTTGGAGCCTTCATTGGCCGATATTCCCGGTAGCTGTCCGTGGGTCGAAGGCGCGCGCTGTCGGGCCCGGCTGCGCCCGGGTCCGACAGCGGCAAGGAGCGCCCTCGGCGAGCGCGCCTACTGGTTCTTCCAGGGATTGGTCTTCCACATCTCGTTCAGCCGCGCATCAATGCCGAGCACCGACGTGCGGTACTCATCGCCATACAGGCCATGGATCGGCGCATTCAGCTTCTTGGCGGTCTCCTTGAATTCGGGATCCTCCATCGCCGCCTTGAAGGCCGCAACCAGCTTGGCCTGAATATCGGCGGGCAGGCCGGGAGGAGCCACCACCCCGCGCTGGGCGCCGACGGTGAAGGCGTAGCCGCCCTCGCGGAAGGTGGGCACGTCGGGCAGGCTGGCGCTGCGGGCGTCGCCCGCCTGGGCCAGCACCCGGACGGTGCCATCGGCCACCGGCTGGACAAATTCGCTGACGTTCAGCGCCGAGACGTCGATATGGCCGCCCTGCAGCGCCGTGTTGACCGGGGCCGAGCCGTTGAATGGGATGACATTGAACGCGACGCCCGCCGCCTGCTGCAGCTCAAGCGTGGTCAGGTGGTCGTCGCCGCCGACGCCGGTATGGCCGATGCTGACGCTCTCCGGCGACGCCTTGAGGCGTGCGATCAGGTCCGGCAGGTCCTTGATGTCGGAGGAGGCCTTCACCGCAATCGCGCCCGGATCGTCCATCACATTGGCGATATAGGTGAATTCATCGACCTTGTAGCGCACCGGGCGGTCGAAGGGGATGGTCATCATCGCCGGCGAGGTGACGCCGATGAGCGTATAGCCGTCCGGGGCGGCGGCGAAGCCATATTCCATGCCGATCTGACTGCCGGCGCCGGGGCGGTTCTCGATGACGATATTGGCGCCGGGCAGATGCTTTTGCACAAACGGCACGATCAGCCGCGCCATCTGGTCTACCCCGCCGCCGGGCGGAAACGGCACGACCAGCATGATCGGCTTTTCCGTCGGCCAGCCGCCAGCGGCCAGCGCCGGGCCCGTTGCGAGCGAGGCGGCGGCAAGGCCGAGCGCCACGAAATGCCTGCGATTGATCATTCTTGTTCCTCCCAGGGATATATTTGTTGCGCCGGTCGAGGGCGATGACGGGCCTTAAGACGGCCTTGGGCAATGCGTTCTCTGGGCGCTGGCGACGCGCCCTGCGGCGATAGTTTCAGCCCCCTTCCCAGGGCGCCCAGCCTGACCGAAACGTTCCCGGAGAAATCGCACAGAACGAAATGTAAAAAAACTTTCTTTGTCTAGCTTCATTCGTCAGAAACCCTTATGTCCCGCCGCATCCCGATGATGCCCTGGGCCCGCAACGGGCTCTGTGATGACGCCGATCAGCGCGGCAGTCCCCCCTGCACCAGCGCGCGCATCCGCAGCACAGCGGCGTCCGGCGCGGAAAGCACTGGGATGGTCACGACGGCCCGAACCGCCTCGGCGGCGCGCGAGGTCGAGAAATGCGCGAGCATGATCGCGTCGTGACCGGCGAAGCGCGGCGCCAGCTCGGCGACTAGCCGGTTATGGGTCGCCGCATCGCCCTGGCGCAACCGGTCGATCGCGTCGGGCACCACGATGGTATCGAGTGTCGCCGGCGTGCCCGCCTCGGCGACGAAATGCTCGAACTCCTCCGTCATCGTTGCCACGGCCGGCGCGAAGGTCGCGAGCATGCCGATCCGACCTCCCGCGGCGATGGCTTCCCGGAACATCGCCTCATTCGGCTTCAGCACCGGGATCGCGAGCTCGGCGCTCATCCGGTCGATCGCCGGCCCGAAGGCCGAGCAGGTGATCAGGATGCCGTCCGCTCCCATCCGACCCGCATAGCGTCCCAGATCGACAAAGCGGTCGCTGAGGGCGTCAGAGAGTTCGGGGCCTTCCTTGGCCCGGTCGGCAGAGAGCCCATCGTCGAGCAGGTTGATCGCCTCCGCCTCCGGCCATAGCCGGGCCATGGAGGACTTGATCGGCTCCATGGCGACGGGCGTGGCGTGGAACAGGACGATGCGGGGCATGGCGGTGCTCATGGCGTGGTCCTCTCAGCCGACCGGGCGGTCGAAGCGGGCGATGAGCCCACCTTCGGAATAGGCGCTATGCGCCGCGGCGGAGGTCAGATGGGCGAGGAAGGCCTGCGCCGCTGCCGGCTCGCGCGCCTCGCGGAAGATCGCCGCCGAGAAATCGGTCGGCGCCTGCACCTCGTCCGGGAACGCGCCGATGACCTCCACCCCGTCCACCGACATCAGCTCGCTCACCTGCTGCACGGCGAATTCGGCCTCGCCGGAGAGGATCTTCTCGCCGGTAAACCCTGCCGGAACGACCACCGCCTTGGCGTTGATCTCGTCGGCGATGCCGAGTTGGGCGATCAACCTGGCGAAGTAGATGCCGCTCGCACCGGTCCTTGAATAGGCGATGGAGGGCGCGTCCAGCAGGACCTGCCGGAAGCGGTCGGGGGTCGAGATGTCCGGCGGGATGGCGCCCGCGCGCATTCCGAGGCCGACGCGGGCCTGAGCGATCGGCGTCACGCTTTCGGCCAGCACGATTCCCGCCGCCACGAGCTCGGCCATCGGGCCGTCGATCAGTACGATCGCGTCCGCGCGTGCCCCAGCCTCGACCTCGCGCATCAGCACCGTCGTCGGGCTCCACGCGACCTCGATCTCCCTGCCGAGCTCCCGCCAGGCCGGCAGGATCCGGCTCTTGAAGGCCTTCTCGACCGCCAATGTGCTCATCAGCCTGAGGCTACTTCCGGCCATGGAATGTCCTTTACCTGAGAAGATCCGAGGTGATCTCGGACCGATTGCGTGTGCCGAGCAGGGCCATGTCGCGGTTGATCTCGTCGATGAGCAGACCGATCGCGTGCTCGACGGCGTCCGCGCCGCCGATGCTCGCCGCATAGAGGAAGGGACGGCCGACGAAGACGAAATCCGCGCCGAGCGCCAGCGCCTTCAGCACATCCGTGCCACGGCGGACGCCGCCGTCGATCATCGTGACGAGCCCGGTCTTCGCCGCCACGATTTCCGGCAGCATGTCGATCGGCGCCACCGCGTAATCCAGCTGGCGGCCGCCATGGTTGGAGAGGATCACCCCGTCGGCACCCGCGTCCTTCGCCTTGAGAACGTCGCCGAGGCTGAGCACGCCCTTGATGACAAGCTTGCCCTGCCACATCCGCCGGATCGCCGCGACATGGCTCCAGGCAAGCTGGTCGCGGCTGTTGATGTTGCGCACGGCGTGCTGCGAGAACATCGGCGGCCCCCGGTGCGCGTCCATGTTTTCGAAATGCGGGATGCCGTGCCGCAGCACCGTCCGCAGAATCGTTCCGCAAAGCCAGGAGGGATGCAGCATGCTGTCCAGCACCGTCTGGGGCGTGATCTTGATCGGCATGGAGAAGCCGTTGCGCAGGTTGTTTTCGCGGTTGGAGGGCACCGGATGGTCGGCCGTCACCACCAGCGTGCCAAAACCCGCATCCGCCACCCGTTTCACCATCGGCTCGATGCGCGCGAGATCGCCGGCAAGATAGGCCTGGAACCAGGCGTCGGGATTTTCCCGCTGCACCTCCTCAAGGGCAATGAGCGAGGATGCGCTCAGGATCATCGGCACGCCGGTGTTGCGCGCCGCCCGCGCCAGGGCGAGGTCGCCGCGATAGGCGACCATGGCGGCGCCGCCGAACGGGCAGATGCCGATGGGAGCGCTGTAGTCGGTACCGAACAGGCGCGTCGATGTCGTCCGGCCGGACACGTCCATCAAGGTGCGTGGCAGCAGGGCGATCCGGTCGTAGCCGGCACGGCTCTGGCGCAGCGCCGAACCCGTTTCCGACGCCCCCGAGACGAAGCCGTAGACCATACGCGGCAGATGACGTCGGGCGGCCTTCTCGAAGTCATCCAGCGCGAGCAGCTTGCGAAAGCGGCGCGCCGTCGGCGTCGCGGGCTTCGATGCGTGGACGGCGCGGGGCGGCGCGACGAGGGGCGCCGCCTGTGCCGCAGCTGTGTTGGTGTCCATCTGGCGCTCCCAGCGTTGTCGAGGCGTGTGGAGGGCCGACGGCCAAATTCTGCGCGAGGCCTCGGGAGCCGGGCTCGACGCTCTCCACGTGGGCCCAACATACCCAGCCGGCAACAGAAGAAAATCTGGCTTTGCCTTTCATTAAATCAAACAAAATATTGGCTTTGTCCTTGACATGGGGAACGCCGGACGGTCTCGTCGAGCCTCGCCAGCAGCAAGCGTCAAGGGCCCGTGGACACGCATTTTCTGGAAAGCTTCGTGACCGTCGCCGAACTCGGCTCCTTTGCCGAGGCGGCGAGGAAGCTTGGGCTGACGGCCTCGGCGGTCTCCCAGCGCATCCGCGCCCTTGAGCAGGAGATGAACATCGCGCTGGTGGTGCGCTCGGGTCGCACTGTCGTGCCGACGCCGCCGGGTGCCGCGCTGCTGCCGGAAGCCAAGAAGGCGTTGCTGGCGATCAACAATCTGCGTTTGCTGGCCGCCGACGGCGCCGCCTGGGGCGAGTTCAAGATCGGGGTCTTCACCTCGGCCTTGACCGGCCTGCTTCCCCAGATCCTCGAAAAGCTGGTCCCAGAGCTGCCGACCGTCGATTTCCACATCCTCCGGGCGGCCTCGGTGGATCTCTACGCCCAGGTCCTGGAGGGGCGCGTCGATGCCGCGATCGTGCTCAACCCGAGCTTCGTTCTCCCGAAATCGCTCGAATGGTGCCAGCTCCGCAAGGAACCTCTGATCGCGATCACCCCCGCAGACGTTACGGAAACCGACATCGGCCAGCTCCTCGCCGACCATAAGTTCATCCGTTACGACCGTAACAACTGGGGCGGCCGGCTCGCCAGCCGCTATCTCGACGATCACGGATTGAAGCCGCGCGAGCGCCTTGAACTGGATTCGCTGGAAGCCATCACCATCATGGTCAGCCGGGGCCTGGGCGTCTCGATCATTCCGGACTGGCCGCCGCCCTGGCCGGAGGGCGTTCGGCTGAACAAGATCGTACTGGACGATCGCGACTATGCCCGCGATCTCGGCCTGCTCTGGCCGCGCGCCTCGCCGAAGATCGTGATCATCGATGCCTTTCTGAAGCATGCGCGTGCCGCCTGCGCCGCGCTTCATTCGGGCTGAGCTTCGTCACCAGATTGCCCCCGGATGCCCGCAGCTGCACCATGCCACTGCCGGACGAGGACGCTGCAGGGTGTGCAGGAACTCACCCTGCAGCGCCGCACCATCGATGAGTTGCCGTCGAAATGCCGCGCCGTCTTTCTGCAGAGGTGGGCCCCGCCTGGTGGTGCGCCATGTAGCGCTCTGCGGCCGCCTCGGGGGCTGGTGGTGAGATCAGGTCGAACGGCCGGTCTATGAGGACGTGATCGGCACTTCCACCCTCGCCAACGGCCGCGACGCCTCGAACTCGGCGTCGTTCCAGGCGATCAAGACCGGCATCAATTACCGCTTCTGAGATCGACGCGCCCCCGTCCCGGCGTGATCGGGCCGGAGCGGGGGCGGGCGGGGGCGGGATGCCTCAGCGGCCGAGGCGGGCGGCGTGCCAGGCGATATGGTCGGCCATGAAGGTGGAGATGAAGAAATAGGAATGGTCATAGCCCTCGCGCAGATTGAGCGTGAGGGGGATGCCGGCGCTCGCGCAGGCGGCGGCCAAAAGCTGCGGCCGCAGCCCGGTCTCCAGGAACGGATCGGCCGAGCCCTGGTCGACCAGGAACTCCGGGAAGCGCTTTCCGTCCTCGATCAGCGCCACCGCGTCATAGGCCCGCCAGACGCCTGCATCCGTGCCGAGATATTTCTCCAGCGCCGGGCGAGACCAGTCCGCCGTGCTCGGCTCGGTGATCGGCGCGAAGGCCGAGCAGCTCTTGAAGCGGTCGGGGTGCTTCAGCGCGATGGTCAGCGCGCCGTGCCCGCCCATGGAATGACCGAATATACTTTGCCGGCTCATATCCGCCGGGAATTCGGCGGCGATAAGCGCGGAGAGTTCCTCGACGATGTAGGAGTACATCCGGTAATGCGTGGCGTAGGGCGCCTGCGTGGCGTCGAGATAGAAGCCGGCACCGGAGCCAAACTGCCAGTTGCCCGGCTCGTCCGGCACCTCTTCGCCGCGCGGGCTGGTGTCCGGTGCGACAAGGATGACGCCATGGGCGGCCGCGGCGGCGCGGTACTCACCTTTCTCCATCACATTGGCATGGCTGCAGGTGAGGCCCGACAGATACCACAGGACCGGCACGGGCCCATTGGCCGCCTGTGGCGGCACGAAGACGGCGAAGGTCATCGGCGTGCCGGTGGCCTTCGACTCGTGCCGATAGACCCCCTGCACACCGCCATGCGACTTCGCGGTGCTGATCGTTTCCATCAAAGCGCCCATCAGTAGATCACCACGGAACGGATCGACTTGCCCTCATGCATCAGGTCGAAGGCGGTGTTGATCTCGTCGAGCGGCATGGTGTGGGTGATCAGGTCGTCGATGTTGATCTTGCCCTCCATGTACCAGTCGACGATCTTCGGCACGTCGGTGCGCCCACGCGCGCCGCCAAAGGCGGATCCGCGCCAGTTGCGGCCGGTGACGAGCTGGAACGGGCGGGTGGAGATTTCCGCGCCCGCCGGCGCCACGCCGATGACGATGGAGGTGCCCCAGCCACGATGGCAGGCCTCCAGCGCCTGGCGCATCACGTTCACATTGCCGGTGCAGTCGAAGGTGAAGTCTGCGCCGCCATCGGTAAGGTCCTGGATCGCCGAGACCACCTTGTCATTGCCGACATCGAGCGGGTTGATGAAGTCGGTCATGCCGAACTTGCGGGCCATCTCGACCTTGGCCGGGTTGATATCGACGCCGATGATCTTGTCGGCACCGACCATGCGAGCGCCCTGGATCACATTGAGGCCGATGCCACCAAGCCCGAACACCACCACATTGGCGCCCGGCCACACCTTGCCGGTATAGACCACCGCGCCGATGCCGGTGGTAACGCCGCAGCCGATGTAGCAGATCTTGTCGAAGGGGGCGTCTTCGCGCACCTTGGCGAGCGCGATCTCCGGCAGCACGGTGAAGTTCGAGAAGGTCGAGCAGCCCATATAGTGGAAGATCTCGCCGCTCTGGGCGCCCACCCGCTCACAGGAAAAGCGCGTCGTGCGGTCCGGCATCAGGCCCTGGCCCTGGGTGGCGCGGATCGAGGTGCACAGGTTCGAGCGCTGCGACAGGCAGGTTTTGCACTGCCGGCATTCCGGCGTGTAGAGCGGGATAACGTGGTCGCCGACCCTCAGCGAGGTGACGCCGGCGCCGACCTCGCGGACAATGCCCGCGCCCTCATGGCCGAGAATGGCGGGAAACTTGCCCTCGGAATCCAGCCCGTCCAGCGTGTAGGCATCGGTGTGGCACACACCGGTCGCCATGATCTCGACCAGCACCTCGCCGGGCTTCGGCCCGCCGATCTCGATGGTTTCGATGGTCAGCGGCTTCTTGGCCTCCCAGGCGACGGCGGCACGCGATTTCATGGACTTCTCCCTCTCGGATCTGGTCGGCTATTTCAGATAGGTGCGCAGGATCTTCATGATGGCGTCGAGTTCGTCAGTGGCCGGCCGGGAGCCGGCGGCTTCCAGCCTGTGCCCGAAACTCTCGCGCAAATGGATGTCGAGCACCTCGGCCATCAGCCCGCCGGCGGCGCCGCGAAGGGCGGCGATCTGCTGCAGCAACACGCCGCATTCGGCTTCCGCCTCGATCGCGCGCTCCAGCGCCTCAGCCTGGCCCTTGATACGGCGCAGCCGCGTCAAGGCACGCTTCTTGTCATCAGGCGAATGGGGCATCAGGACACCACGCTCCCCACTTGGGTCCCCACTTGGGTCCCCGCGTGGCTCCACGCTCGCGCACGCGGTTCCGGGACTGAATATACTGGAGGGAGTATAGGTGCAAGGTGCACCCGACACTTCAGCACCGCACGCGGGGGCCGCGAAATGCGCCCGGCAGGCGAAGCCGAGACGCCGCCTGCCGGTCCTTCCATCGTTTCTCTTTGCCTGCCGCGTCTGGCCGCCAGCCTCACTGGGCGGCAGCGCTGGCGCTCCGTGCGGCCTCGTCGATCACGTCGGCGACGACCTTGGGCTGGGTCATGAACACGGCATGGCTGGCCGGAACTTCGGTGACCTTGGCGCCGATGCGCTTGGCCATGTGCTGCAGCATCCGCTGGTCGAAGGCCTTGTCGTCGGTGGCGATCACCGCCCAGCTCGGCTTGCTGCGCCAGGCCGCCTGGGTGAGCTTGGTGCCGAAGGAGGACATGGCAATCGGCACCTGCGAGTCGCGCATGAAGGCGGCGTCAGCGTCGCTGGTGTCGGCGGCAAAACCCGCCTTGAAGTTCGAGGGCTTCACATAGCCGAAGCCGTCCTCGCCGATGTCGAGAACGAATTCGGGCGGAGTGACGAAGCCCTCATATTGCTGGGCGGTAGTTTCGCCGGCATCGGGGGAGAGGGCGGAGACGTAGACCAGACCGGCCACCTTGGGGTCGACGCCGGCCTGCGTGATGACCGTGCCGCCCCAGCTGTGGCCGACCAGGATGGCCGGGCCGTCCTGGCGGGCCAGAGCGCGCTTGGTGGCGGCAACATCGTCCTCCAGCGAGGTGAGCGGGTTCTGCACGATTGTGACGCGGTAGCCACGCTGGGTCAGCTGGTCATACACGCCGCGCCAGCCGGAACCATCGGCGAAGGCACCGTGGACGAGTACGACATTGCGGACCGGCTGGGACGCGGGAATCCCCTCGGCGGCGAGCACAGCAGTGCCGGAGGACAGGCTGGCGGCGGTGGCCACGGCTGCCAGGAGGGTCTTCGTGTTCATCGTCGTTCTCCATTCTTTAGTGCGATAATCATTATCGCGATATCTATTTGATAGCCAAACTCGCCTGACCTGTCCAGCATAATTGTTATCGCGATATTCTTTTTTGCGCGCGGGGTCGTTATATGGCGTGGCGAAGGAGTCGATGATGACCGCGAAAACCAACCCTCCCGTCCCGTTGGATGACCAGCTCTGCTACGCCATTTACTCGGCGGGCATCGCCATCCAGCGCGTCTACAAGCCCTTGCTCGACGGGCTGGGGCTGACCTATCCGCAATATCTCGTGCTCAACGTGCTCTGGCGCGAGGACGGGCTGACCGTGGGCGGCATCGCCGACAAGCTGGCGCTGGAATCGAGCACGCTGACGCCCTTGCTCAAGCGGTTGGAAGCGGCCGGCTTCCTGCACCGCACCCGCAACCCGGACAATGAACGCCAGGTCGTCGTCGCTCTCACCGATCAGGGGCGCGCACTGAGGGGACAGGCGGGGTGCCTCGGCAATGCGCTGCTTGAGGCCTCCGGCCAGAGCCCGGCCCATCTCGGCGCCATGAACCGGGACATGAGGGAGCTGCGCGACGCGCTCTATGCCCAGCTTGGCGGCTGGAGCGCGCCGAGCTGACGGCGGCGCCGCGAATCGAGGAAGCGCTAGGAGCCATCCCATCCCCACCAACAACGAATCGGCCGCCGTCCTTGCGGGCGGCGGCCGTGATCGAAGACGAGGATTTGCGCGGCAGGGCGCTCAGCTGCGGATGAAGGCCAGCACGTCGGCGTTGAAGCGGTCGGCTTCGATTTCCGCCAGCCCATGCGAGCCGCCGGGATAGACCTTCAGCGTCGCCTGCGGGGCGATATGCGCGGCGAGGTGGGCCGAGGCGTCGATCGGCACGATCTGGTCGTCATCGCCATGGATGATGAGCGTCGGCCGGTCGATACGCTTGAGGTCCTCAGTATAGTCCACCTCGGAGAATTCGTGGACGCAGTCATACTGCCCCTTGATGCCGCCCTGCAGGCCGATGCGGCGGAAATTCTCGCGCAGGCCGTCATTGGCGGGAACGCCCTCGCGGTTGAAGCCGTAGAACGGAACCGTCAGGTCGAAGAAGAACTGCGAGCGG
The DNA here is from genome assembly GCF_030813595.1 of Ancylobacter vacuolatus. Lineage (GTDB taxonomy): Bacteria > Pseudomonadota > Alphaproteobacteria > Rhizobiales > Xanthobacteraceae > Ancylobacter > Ancylobacter vacuolatus. The sequence goes on from NZ_JAUSUH010000002.1 coordinate 508,054, forward strand.
TTCTTCGCGGTGCTCTCGCGGATGCTGTCGAACACGGCAAGCGGGGTGCCGGCGGGGTTGGCGTCCGTCTTCAGCATCAGCGGGGGCACCGCGCCGACCAGCACCACCTTCGCCACCCGCGCCGTGCCGTGGCGGCCGATATAATGGGCGACTTCGCCGCCGCCGGTGGAATGACCGACGAGGACCACGTCGCGCAGGTCGAGCGCCTCGATCAGTTCCGCCAGGTCGTCGGCGTACTGGTCCATGTTGTTGCCGTCCCACGTCTGGTCGGAACGGCCATGACTGCGGCGGTCATGGGCGATGACACGGTAGCCCTGCTGGCCGAAGAACAGCATCTGCTGGTCCCAGGCATCGGACGAAAGCGGCCAGCCATGGGCGAACAGGACGGGCTGGCCGACGCCCCAATCCTTGTAGAAGAGACGGGTGCCGTCCGTGGTGGTGAAGCTGCTCATGTCGGTCTCCTTTGGCTTGGCTGCAATCGCATCGTGTACGATTAGTTAGGATGCGATTTAATTAGATGGCACTGGGACGGCTGTCAATCGCTTGCAAACCCATCGCGCACAAATTATTTGGGAGGAAAGGAGATCACGATGACCCAATCGCCCCACAGCGCCGCCGCCACTTCCGCTCCCGACGTCGGCGCCATGCTGTGCTTTTCGATCTACGCCGCAGGGCACGCCTTCACCCAGCTCTACCGGCCGCTGCTGGACAGGCTCGGCCTTACCTATCCGCAATATCTGGTCATGGTGACGCTGTGGAACCGCGACGGGCAGAATGTGAAAGAGCTGGGAAGGACTCTCTTTCTCGATTCCAGCACGCTCACCCCCTTGTTGAAGCGTCTCGACGCCGCGGGACTGGTTACCCGCACCCGCAACCCCAGGGACGAGCGCGAGGTGCTGCTGCACCTGACGCCGGCGGGACAGGCGCTGAAGGGCGAAGCCGCCGAGATCATGCGCTGCGTCGAGGCGGCGGTGGGGCAGGACGGGCCGACCATCGACGCCCTGCGGACCGCCATCGACGCCATTCGCGACCGGCTGCACGCCCAGCGCGAGGCTTAGGCGCGGGCCGGAAGAGCGCGAGGGCAGCGGGCGCTCTGGAGAACGCCGCTGTTGATTTTGCGCGATTATTACCTCCGCCCGTGCCGGAGTTCATTTAGCTCTGTCGAGGTGGAAGCTCGAACGGAGCGCGTGCCGGATGGACAAGGCGGTCTTTGCCGGGCAGCAGAGCCCCCCGCCGACGCCCCCGATCCGGCGCCAGCGGAGCGTGCCGCGTCCGATTCAGTGCCCTCCAGCCTGCCACCTCGCCGGATGAACGGGGCGAGCGGCGGGGCGAGCGGCTTGGCCTCGCCGCTTGGGCACGCGCCGCCGCGTGCCGGCGAAGCTTTGGCGCTCACCGAGCTCTGGACCGATCCGCTGCCCCTCGCGCCGCCAGCGCGGGTGGAAACCGGCTTCCTGCTGTCGACGCTCGACTGGATCGAGAGCGACACCGGCGCACCACGCACCATCGAGGCGGCGGCCGAGCGGGTGGGCATGAGCCCGTTTCATTTCCATCGCCGCTTCGCCGAACTCATGGGCGAGACCTATGGCGCCTATGTGCGCCGCACCCGGCTGGCCCATGCGGCGGCTCTGATCTGTCGATCGTCCACCTCGATCATCGAAGCGTCTCTACGCTGCGGCTATGGCAGCCAGGCGGCGTTCACTCGGGCCTTCTCCCGCCAGTTCGCCCTGGCGCCGAACCGTTTGCGGGCCATGGCGCAGGCGCAGGCGCCGCTGCCGCAGCGGCTGCATGTCGATCTCGTCGAGCCTGCGGCACCCGTGCGGCTGGGCGCGCTACCCCTCATCGGCATGCGCTTTCACGGGCCGCTGACGCAGGTTCCTGCCCATTGGCAACACTTTGCGGCTTCTCTGAAGGCGGCGGGACTGCCCCTGGAGACGATGACCGCGATGGGCATCCTTCATGACGACCCCGGTTTCACGGCGCCAGGACAGACCCGCTATGACTGCGCGGTGGTGGACACAGCTTCCACCTTTCCCGCCCTGCGCGCCCCGCTGCGGCGCCTGAGCACGCACGCCGGCTCGTTTGTGCGGCTCGATGTGGAGGGGCCCTATCCGTTGATCCCAGAAGCCGTGTTCGGCGTGTGCGCGGTGTGGCTGCCGCGCCATCGGCGGGCGCTGGGCGAGGCTCCCGCCTATGAGATGTACCGCGCGCCGCCCTGGCGGGGGACCGGCGGCATCCACGCCAGTGTCCTGGTGCCGTGCTCGCCGTGATCGACTGTTGTCGCCGCGCGTCTTGGCCGGCGTAGCGCCGGCCAAGAGCAAGAACGATCAAACAGGCCCCGCCGGCTTCTGTTAGGCGGGAGAGCCGGTGCCGGCGGACACCCAAACGCGCAGGGGGGCCTTTGATGGGCAGGAACGAGACGAGGCACGCACGCAAAATGCGGCCGGGCTTTCACCCCGTTCGTGCCGCCTCGCAGGGCGCGCTGATGGCCGCCCTCTCCCTGCCGGCCCTGTGCCTCATCGCAGGTGCTGCATGCGCGCAGGACCTCGATGTCACCGGCGCGGTCCAGATCGACCAGGGCGCCACGCCTTCCTATGACAACACCAGCGTCGGGCTCGGCGGGATGGCGGGCACCCTGACCGTCACCGATCCCGGCACCATGCTGTCCAACAGCGGCGCCGTCGTCGTCGGCGCCAGCGGCGGCGGCACCCTTAACATCCTGGCCGGCGCCTCGGTTTCCAGTGCGACAGGCATGGTGGGACAGGCGGCGGCGGGGGAGGTACTCCTGTCGGGGGCCGGGAGCCGCTGGGACATGTCCGGCACCCTTTCCGTGGCCTTTGATGCCAATGGCAGCCTTGTGGTGGAGCAAGGCGGGCTTCTCACTTCCGCCGACGCCAGCTTCGGCGTGGCCGGCTCCAGTGCGACCGGCTCGATCGCGATCACAGGCACCGGTTCGCACTGGCACAATGCCGGCAGCCTCGCGCTAGGGGGGATGGGATCGGGCCGGCTGACCATCGCGGCTGGCGGCGTCGTGACCACCGGCGACACGGTGGTGGCCGGCCTGCTGTCGCCCAGCGGCGAGGTCATGGTCAGCGGTGCCGGCTCGGCGTTGCAGATCGAGGGGTCGCTCGCCATCGGCACCAATGGCAGCGTCTCGGTACTCGACGGGGCGGTGATGACCTCGGGCCGTGCCAATATCGGCGACGGCGTCAGCGCGGCGACCGGCAATGTCACGGTGGACGGCCCAGGCTCGCGCTGGGACGTCGATGGCGCCCTCACCGTCGGCGCGCTCGGCGCGGGGTCGCTGGTGGTGGCCTCGGGCGGCGACGTTACCGCCACCAGCGCGCTGATCGGCAACGCCAACAGCAACGGGCAGGTTGCCGTACAGGGAACCGGTTCGAACTGGGCGGTCGCCGGCGACCTCGCCGTGGCGACGGGCGGCGGGCAGGGAACGCTGGCGATCAGCGACGGCGGCCATGTCTCCAATGCCAACGCCGTGGTCGGCGACGAGTTTTCATCCGGCCTTGTGGAGGTTGGGGGCGTGGGTTCTCGCTGGGACAGCAGCGGCACAGTCCGGGTCGAAACCGGCGGCACCGTGTCTGTCTTTGATGGCGCCACCGCCAGCAGTGCGCAGCTTCTGGTCGGCGTCGACCTTGTTGACCCGGCGCGGGTCGAGATCACCGGGCCCGGGTCGAGCTGGACCGCCTCGCAGGCGGTTGTCGTCGGCTATGACGGCTATGGCTCGCTGCGTGTGGCGGAGGGCGCGTCGCTGCGTTCCGGCGACGGCGTGATCGGCGCTTCCTTCGGCACGATCGGCATTGTCGACCTCTCCGGCACCGGCTCCAGCTGGAGCGTCGACGGCGTGCTCTATGTCGGGGATGGCGGCGATGGCGAACTCGGCATCGACGCGGGCGCCTCGGTCCGCGCCAATGTCGTGGTGGTGGGCTATCAGGCGCAGAGCCACGGCGCCATCGGCATCGGCGCCGGTGCCTCCCTCGCGGTCGATGGCACCTTCTATGTCGGCTTCGGCGGCAGCGGCGAGGTGGTGGTCGAGGCCGGCGGCACGCTCGTCACCGGCGCCACGGCGCTGGGTGCCGGCCCCGGGTCAGACGGCTTCGTCGGTATCGCAGGCACAGCGTCGAGCTGGACCGTGAAAGGCGAGCTGTCAATCGCCAGCGAGGGCGGGCGCGGCAGGCTTCAGGTCGAGAATGGCGGGCGGGTGGTCGCCTCCTTCGTCGACGCCCTCGGCGGCACCTCCGAAATCACGGTGACCGGCACCGGATCGCGGCTGGAGGCGGGCAGCGTGCTGGCGCTCGGCGGAGTGACACCAAGCGTATTGACGCTTTCCGACGGCGGAACCCTGGTGGCCGATCGTGTCTGGGTCGGTGACGCCGATCAGGAGGGCAATGCCGGCATCTCCGCCGTTATCGTCATCGGCGCGGCCGCCGGGGATGCGGCGGCGGCTGCGGGCACCCTGCACGCCGGAACGCTCGCTGTGCAGGAGGGCGCGAGCGCGCAGCTCGTGCTGAACCACACGAACAGCGACACACTTATCGACGCCGACCTTTCCGGGGCGCTGACGGTCGACGCCTATGCCGGCATCACCACCCTGACCGGCGTCAACACCCATACCGGCACCACCACCATCCACGGCGGCACGCTGATCGGATCAGCGACGAGCTTCGGCAGCGGGGCGATTCTCAATGAGGGCACGCTGGTGCTCGACCAGACCGGAACCGGCCGTCTCACCAATGCGCTGACCGGCACTGGAACGCTGCTCAAGACCGGGAGCGGAACGCTGACCTATGCCGGCGACGCCACCGCCTTCACCGGCGCGACCCTGATCGAGGCTGGCACGCTGGCGCTGGCGGGAACGCTCGGCGGGCCCCTCAGCGTGGCGGAGGGCGCCGTGCTGGCAGGCATGGGAGGTGTCGCAGCGCTCAGCCTTGCTGCCGGCGCCACGGTGGCGCCGGGCGCCTCCGTCGGGACGGTGACGGTGGCCGGCGATTTCGATCAGGCGGCGGGCGCCCTCTATGCCGTGGAGGTTGCGGGCGGCCGGGCCGACCTCATCGCGGTCGGCGGCTCCGCCACGCTGGCGGACGGTGCCCAGCTCAGCGTCGACGGCCTTGGCGGCGTCACGCCGGTGGGCACGCGCTTCACCGTTCTCACCGCTGGTGGCGGCATTACCGGCAGCTACACGCTGGTGGGCGACACGTCGATCTCGGCCTTCTATGCGGTGGAGGCCAGCACGGATGAGACGGCGGTGTATCTCGATGTGTTCCAGGACCGTGCCTTCACCGCTGCCGCCTTTTCTGCAAATCAGCGGGAGACTGCGGCAGCGCTGGACAGCCTGACAGGCGCAGGCCTTCTGCGTGAAGCGGTCGGCTCGCAACTGTCCGATTCCGCCGCCCGTGTCGCCTTCGATCAGCTCTCAGGCGATCTCTACGCCAGCGCACAGAGCGCCGCGCTCGAAGACAGCCGCTTTGTGCGCGACGCCGCCCTGGGGCGGCTTCGGCAGGCTTTCGCTGACCCGGCGGCGGCGATGTGGGGTCAGGCCTATGGCTCGTGGGGCACGCTCGACGGCGATGGCAACGCCACCGGGTTCGACCGTACGGTCGGAGGCTTCGTCATCGGCGCCGATCGCAAGGTGGGCGAAGACCTCCTAATCGGGGCCTTCGCCGGCTATGGACAGAGCCGCTATCGCCTCGACACCGGCGGCGCCACCGCCGAGAGCGACGATGTGCATGCGGGCCTCTATGGCGGCGGCCGATTTGGCGCGCTGGCGCTGCGCCTCGGTGCCGCCTACACCTATCAGCAGGTCGACACCACGCGCCAGATCGCCTTCCCCGGTTTCGCCGAACGCCTGGGCGGCGCCTATGAGGGCCACACGGCGCAGGCCTTCCTTGAGGCCGGCTGGCGGCTGGCGGTCGGCGCGGCCGAGCTGGAGCCCTTTGTCGGGCTAGCCTATGTCAACGCCTCCAGCGGCGCGTTCAGCGAGAGTGGAGGAGCGGCGGCGCTCTCAGGGACGGCCGGCGATGCGGGGGTGACCTTCACAACGCTGGGGCTGCGCGCATCGGCCGAAGCGTCCTTGGGCGCCGTGCAGGGTCGCCTGACCGGCATGGCCGGCTGGCGCCACGCCTTTGGCAACGCCAATCCGCAAGCCAGCCTCGGCTTTGCCGGCGCCGCCCCGTTTTCCGTCCTCGGCGTGCCGGTGGTGGGGGATGTTCTGGTGCTGGAGGGCGGCGTCTCCCTGCCGCTGTCCACGACCGCGCAGCTGGACCTGTCTTATTCGGGCGCCTTCGGCTCGGGCCTTGTCGACAATGGCTTCGAGGCCGGCCTGAGCTGGCGCTTCTGACGCCGCAGCCGCTCCTCCTGCCGGCCGGACCGGGCGCCGCCTGAAGGCGCCCTGCTCCCTGTCGCTGCTTCCGCCAATCAGCTCGATCGCTGCGGCCGTCGGGTTCGCCGGGAACGGGCGGGCGTCGATATCGCAGCATCGGGTGGGAATTTGGAGTTGATTACGAAATTTTTCTGGAATTTTACGAGTTACCGAATGTTTCCTGTGGGATATTGACCCTACCCCTCCGCCTGTCTAAGAACGGCGGAGTGAGATTTGTCTCGGCACGATCATCTGACACGAGTTCTGCGCCTTGCCACGAGATGGGGACCGGGCATCGTTCTCGTCGACGGATGGGCGTGGCCCCGCCGGCGCGCCGTGACGGAGAAGTCGACATTCACCCCACCGCACAGGGCGGTGGAAGTCTCGAGAGATAGGCGGGTTTGATGTCGTCAGAACGGATGACGCACCTGAGGCGTCTGGAAGCGGAATCCATCTTCATCATGCGGGAGGTGGCGGCAGAGTTCGCCAACCCGGTGATGCTGTATTCGATCGGCAAGGACTCCGCCGTCATGCTGCATCTGGCGGCCAAGGCGTTCTATCCGTCACCACCGCCCTTTCCGCTGATGCACATCGACACGACGTGGAAGTTTCGCGAGATGATCGCCTTCCGCGATGCCACGGCGGCTCGGCTCGGTTTCAAGCTTCTGGTGCACACCAACCAGGACGGCGTCGCCAAAGGCATCAACCCGTTCGACCATGGCTCCTCGCTCTACACCCATGTGATGAAGACCGAGGCGCTCAAGGAAGCGCTGACGCTTCATGGCTTCGATGCCGCCTTTGGCGGCGCCCGACGCGACGAGGAGAAGAGCCGCGCCAAAGAGCGCGTGTTCTCCTTCCGCACCGCCAATCATGGCTGGGACCCGAAGAGCCAGCGCCCGGAGCTGTGGAACCTCTACAATGCTCGCATCCGGCCGGGCGAATCGATCCGGGTGTTCCCGCTGTCCAACTGGACCGAGCTCGACATCTGGCAGTACATCCTCGCCGAGAACATCCCCATCGTGCCGCTCTATCTCGCCGCCGAGCGGCCGGTGGTGGAACGCGACGGCCAGCTGATCATGGTGGACGATGAGCGTCTGCCGCTGGCGCCGGGCGAGGTTCCGCAGATGAAGCGGGTGCGCTTCCGCACCCTGGGCTGCTATCCGCTCACCGCCGCCATCGAGAGCGACGCCGACACGCTGGAAGCCATTGTCGGCGAGATGCTTCTGGCGCGCACATCCGAGCGCGCCGGCCGCCTCATCGATCACGACGAGGCCGCCTCGATGGAAAAGAAGAAGCGCGAGGGATATTTCTGATGAATGAGGCGATCGCGCCGGTCAGTGCCGCCGAATATCTCGCGCGGCACGAGGCCAAGGGCCTGTTGCGCTTTCTGACCTGCGGCAGCGTAGATGACGGCAAGTCGACCCTCATCGGCCGGCTGCTCTATGACACCAAACTGCTGTTCGAGGACCAGCTAGCGACGCTCGCCGCGGATTCGCGCAAGCACGGCACCGCCGGCGATGAGCTGGACTTCGCGCTGCTGGTGGACGGACTGGCCGCCGAGCGCGAACAGGGCATCACCATCGACGTTGCCTATCGCTTCTTCGCCACGGAGCGGCGCAAGTTTATCGTTGCCGACACGCCCGGCCATGAGCAGTACACCCGCAACATGGCCACCGGCGCCTCGAATTCCGATGTTGCCGTGATCTTGGTCGATGCCCGCAAAGGCATTCTCACCCAGACCCGGCGTCATTCCTTCATCGTCTCGCTGCTGGGGCTGAAGGACGTGGTGCTGGCGGTGAACAAGATCGACCTCATGGACTATTCCCAGGCGGTCTTCGACCAGATCGTCGCCGATTATTGTGCCTTCGCCGCGGAATTCGGCTTTCGCACCCTCGTGCCGATCCCGATCTCCGCCCGCCACGGCGACAATGTCATCGCCCGCAGCGCCAACACGCCCTGGTATGAGGGCCCCTCGCTGCTGGAGCATCTCGACACGCTGGACGTGGAAAGCGTGGCGCAGACACGCCCATTCCGTCTGCCGGTGCAATGGGTCAATCGCCCCAACCTGAACTTCCGCGGCTTTTCCGGCACCGTGGCTTCCGGCTCGGTGCGGGTCGGCGAGGCGGTGGTCGTCGCCGGCTCCGGCGCCACCTCGCGCATCGCCTCGATCGTCACCGCCGATGGCGAACTGGCGCAGGCCAGTGCCGGCCAGGCCGTGACCCTCACTTTGGAGGACGAGATCGACGCCTCCCGCGGCGACGTCATTGCCGCGGCGGACGCCCGGCCGGACGTTTCCGACCAGTTCGCCGCCCATCTCATATGGATGCACGAGGATTCGCTTCTGCCGGGCCGTCCCTATCTGATGAAGATCGGGACGCGCACCGTCGTCATGTCGGTGACGGAGATCAAGCACCGCATCGATGTGAACAGCTTTCAGAAGCTGGCCGCCAAGACTTTGGCTCTGAATGATGTGGCGGTGGTCAACATCGCCACCCACGATCCCATCGCCCTGGATCCGTTCGCCGAGATTCCCCAGACCGGCTCCTTCATCGTCATCGACCGCATGAGCAACCAGACGGTCGGTGCCGGCATGGTCGATTTCGGCCTGCGGCGCGCGACCAATGTGCACTGGCAGGCGCTCGACGTCACCAAGGCGAGCCGGGCCGGCCTCAAGCTGCAGAAGCCTGCCGTCCTGTGGTTCACCGGCCTCTCCGGCGCCGGCAAGTCCACCATCGCCAACCTTGTCGAGAAGCGCCTCAACGCGCTGGGTCGGCACACCTATCTGCTCGACGGCGACAATGTCCGGCACGGCCTGAACAAGGACCTTGGCTTCACCGATGCCGACCGGGTGGAGAACATCCGCCGGGTGGCGGAGGTGGCCCGGCTGATGGTGGATGCGGGGCTGATCGTTCTTGTGTCCTTCATCTCGCCCTTCCGGGCGGAGCGGGAGATGGCCCGCGAACTGCTGGAAAGTGGCGAATTCGTCGAGATCTTCATCGACACGCCGCTTGACGTGGCGGAGCAGCGCGACGTGAAGGGGCTCTACAAGCGCGCCCGCGCCGGACAGATCCAGAACTTCACCGGCATCGACAGCCCCTATGAGCCGCCGGTCGACCCGGAGATCACCATAGAGAGCGGGGCGCTGGCCGCAGAGGCGGCGGCCGAGCACATCTTCGCGTTTTTGCTGGAGAGGGGATATCTCAGCTGAGCGGCCCCTGCACGGTAAGGAGGGGCTTCATCTCGGAACCAGCAGTGTTCCGAGGAAGGTGGCTGGTGCGGGCGGTCGGACTCGAACCGACACTCTGTCACCAGAAACGGATTTTGAGTCCGTCGCGTCTACCATTCCGCCACGCCCGCGCGGTGCGGTTCTCTATAACGAAATGAACCGCGCCGCCAAGTGAAAAGCCGGCTCTTCAAGGTGGAAGGGCCGCTTCCGAAAGCGGCCCTTGGCGATCTTCGTCATGGGCGCCCGGATGAAGCGCCGCCGCCAGCCTTCAGGAGGCAGGCTTGCAGGTGCCGAACGCGGTCAGCACCTTTCCGCCAGCGAGCGTCGTCAGCGTCGCCTCCGGCTTGGATGGCGACAGCTCGATCGCCCAGGCGGCCATGTTGTCATTGCCATCCAGAATGAGCGTGTCGCCGTCGCCGATCACGCTCTGGATCGAGCTGATATGCGGCAGCTTGTCGTCCGACACGCTGGCGATGATCTGCTCGCCGAAATGGATCAGGAAGCGCGCGGGCAGGTCAATCGTGCCCAGTTCGGACGATGGCGCGCAGCCGGAGGACTCGCAAACAAACACCTTCTCGAAGGTGCAGGCGATCGGCGGCGGCAGCGCGTCGTCCGCCGCCGCAGGCGGGGGTACGGCAGCGGAAGGCCCGGCGGAGGAAGCGCCGGAAGAGTCCTGCGCCTGAGCGGCGGCGAGGCCGAGGATCAGGCAGAGCGCGGTAGCGGCCGTCTTCAGCATGGGAGTGCCCTGGTGCGTGACCGGAAGGAACGAACGGTGCGTCTCAGTAGACCGGCGTGCGGCACGGCGGATAGGGCGGCGCGCCGCAATAGCCCGGACCATAGGCGGGGCGCGGCGGCGGCGGGTAATAAGCCGGCGGAGGCGGCGGGGGCGGCGCGTAGTAATAGGTTTTCGGCTGGCTCGCGGCAGACGTCACCACCGAGCCGATGAGCGCACCGGCTACCAGCCCCCCGATCAGCGCCCCGGTGGAATTGCTCGCCTGCGCGGGCGGGCTCGCCGCCAGCAGCGGCAGCGCGATGGCGACGGCAAGCGCCGCACGCATCATCCACTTAAAGACCTTGGTGCCGAAGACTGTCATGTCCGACCTCTACGATTCGCTGGACTGACTATCGCCCGCGCCATGGCCCGCGGCAAGGGAAAGCGTGGGGTTCGCGTGCACCCCACTATCCCGCCTTGCCACCGGGATGCCGTGATTGTTTCGCACCCTGAAAATGGTTGGCGAACCAATCCACCGTGACCGCGTTGAGTCGAGCCCATTGCCCGTCTCGGTGTCAGGGTGGAGATGATGGAGGACGATATGCACAGACGAGGCTTCCTGCTCGGTCTCGCCAGCGTTTTGGCGGGTGCCGGCGCTGTTGGGACGCTGTTCTCTCCGGCCCAGGCGACGGTGCTGAGCCAACTCAAGGGTACTGTTCCAGAAGGGCTTCCCGACCTCGACGCGGCCGGTACTGAAACGGCCGGCACGACGCCCGACGGCACCCCTGTCGAGACGACGCAGTGGGGACCGCCCGGCGTACCGCCCGGTCGACGTCACCGGCGGCGGCGGCGGCGGCGGGTGTGCGCTGTTCGGCGCGATCGGTGGGGCCGGCCGGTGCGCCGCTGCTGGTATGTCTACCGCTAGTGCCTGATCCAGCCAGATTGGTGCCAAAGCGATGACGCCGGCCGCGAGGGGATTGGCTCCCGTCGCGGCTGGTCGTCTAGAGGATCTCGATCGCTGTCGCTTGGCTGAGGCGCGCCAGCAGGCGCCTCAGATCGGCCGGCCGAAAGGCGACGCAGCCTGCCGTCGGCTCGAACGCCCCCCGGGCGATGTGCAAAAAGACGGCGGAACCGCGCCGGGAGCGGCGGGGGCAGCTGTTGTGGTCGAGCACGACGACCAGGTCGTACAGCCCGTCGTCCCGCCACATCTTCTCATGCGAGGCGCGTACCGGCAGGCTTACCGGGCGGTTGTAGCGGCCGTCGCCGGGCTCGTCGCACCAGCCATGCGCGCGGCGCGTCCGCAGCACCGGCAGGTCGGTGACCGGGCGCTGGCCACGATCGGCCCGGTAGCGCACCTCCCGCGCATGCCAGATTCCGCGTGGCGTCGCGCCATCGCCTTCGCGTTTGTCGGCGCGGATGCCGGCCCGGCCCAGGGCGACGGGAATCGGGCGTCCATCGAGAATGAGCCAGCCACGCTGGCGACCGTGAATGTGACTGGCCGGGCGCATGGCGACACGCAGGCGGGAGGCGAAGCGGGATTTCCCGTGCGTTTCTGTGCGAAGGGTCTTCTTCTTCACGCCATTTCCGTTCACGATCACGTCACGAACCGGCAGCACCTTCGTCTCGCAAGTGCTCGGCGCTTGCCGAATGCGTTTCGCCTGCCTACTCGGGACATACGGCATTTCACTCCAGCCTTGCGTGAGAGTGGACGCGCGAGGCGCCACGGACAAGGGCTTCGGCCAGCGGCCGCTCGGAAACGCGGATATTCGGGAAAGCGATATGGCGAACGCTCTGCGAGTTTTGGTGGTCGATGACGACAAGGATCTGCGCGAGGCGCTGGTCGAACAGCTCTCGCTCTATGACGAATTCGAGGTTGTGTCGGTCGACAGCGCCAATGCCGCCATCAGCGAGGTCGAGGCGACGCGGGTCGATCTTGTGCTGATGGATGTCGGCCTGCCGGACAAGGATGGGCGCGAAGCGGTTCGCGTGATGCGGCAGAACGGCTTCAAGGCGCCGGTGATCATGCTCACCGGCCACGATACCGACAGCGACACGATCATGGGGCTGGAAGCCGGCGCCAATGACTACGTCGCCAAGCCGTTCCGCTTCGCCGTGCTGCTCGCCCGCATCCGGGCGCAGATGCGCTCGCATGAAGCGAGCGAGGACGCGGTCTTCACCATCGGGCCCTACACATTCCGGCCCGGCGCCAAGATGCTGGTGACCGAACGCAATTCGAAGATTCGGCTCACCGAGAAAGAGACCGCCATACTTCGTTACCTCTACCGGGCTGGAAAGAAGCCGGTGGCGCGTGAAATACTGCTGCAGGAGGTCTGGGGCTATAATTCGGGCGTGACGACTCATACCCTTGAGACGCATATATATCGCCTGCGCCAGAAGATTGAGAAGGACCCGTCCCACCCCAGCCTGCTTGCCACCGAGGCTGGGGGGTACAAATTGCTGCCCTGACAGGCCGATTGATTCGTCCTGCCTTGGAGTTTCGCCCGCCGAATGTCCATCGAGGACGACATCGCCTTTCTGGAACGTGTGCCGACGCTCGCATTGATGGGGCGTGAGGCTTTGCGCGTCATCGCCATCAGCGTCGAGCATTTCGCGCTGGCGCGCGGGCAGGTGCTTTTTCACGAGGGGGAGCCGGCCGATTGCGCCTATGTGGTGCAGGACGGCAGCCTGGCGGTCGCGCCCGACGATCCGCATCTGGCGGCCCGACCGGGGCAGAGCGCGCGCGTTGGCGAGGGGGCGCTGATCGGCGAAATGGCCCTGCTGACCGAGACGCGGCGGCCCGCCACCGCCACCGCGCTGGAGCCGGCGGAGGTTTTGCGCATTCCCCGCAACGTGTTCCTGCGCACGCTGGAAAGCTATCCCGACGCCGCCCGCGAACTCACCCACCGGTTGAGCGAGCGGGTGGCGGCCACGCTGGCCGATCTCGAACGCGTGCGCGAGCGGCTGGAGGCGATCGAGGACGTGCGGCGGCCATGATTCCGGTCACGCCGCGGGTCTGGCTCGACGAGGACGAGATCGAGGAAACCTTCATTCGCGCCTCCGGTCCGGGCGGCCAGAACGTCAACAAAGTGTCGAGCGCGGTGCAGCTGCGCTTCGACGTGCGCGGCTCCAAGACCTTGGCGGATCACGTGAAAGAGCGCCTCGCCCGCCTCGCCGGGCGGCGCCTGACCAAGGAGGGCGTCCTCGTTCTGATCGCCCAGCGCTACCGGACGCAGGAGCAGAATCGGGCGGATGCGCTGGCCCGGTTGGTCGAGCTGGTGCGCGAGGCGGCGATCGTGCCGATCACCCGCCGCCCGACCCGCCCGACGCTCGGCTCGAAGATCCGCCGGCTGGAGGGCAAGGCCAAGCGGGCGGGGGTCAAATCGCTGCGCCGCGACCGGCCCGGCGGGCCGGACGAGTAGCCGCTAACCGCTTAGAAATCCGTCGCGATTCCCTTCACTTCCCAGTCGCCATAGCGCACCGGCTCGGGCCCATTTCGGCCGTCGATCTCCTTCGGCCCGGCCACCGGCGCGGCGGCGGCGCGGCGGGCGGCGGCCTCGGCCAGCGCCCGTTCGGCGGCGGGGGAAAGCGGCCGGCGCGAGGCCGGCGAATCAGCGCCATCGGACTGACCAGTGAGGCCAGTGAGGTGGAGTGTCGGTGCAGTGTGATCAGTCTGGCTCATGCCTCATTGGAACCACCGCCCCCCGGCCCGCGTCAAGGGCCGCACCTCCCGCAACGGCATCACGCGAGCCGGCGATGCTGCCGGCGATCCGGCCGGCAATCTTGCGCGCCCGTCAGGGCCATCCCATTTTCATCGCCGACAGGCCGCAACCTGCGGCGGATGAGGGAACGATGAACTATTTCCGTACGGCGATCCTGCTCGCGGGCATGACGGCGCTGTTCATGGGCGTCGGCTTCATGATCGGCGGCCAGGGCGGCATGCTGATCGCGCTGCTGGTGGCGGCCGGCATGAATGTGTTCAGCTACTGGAACTCCGACCGGATGGTGCTGTCCATGTACGGCGCCCGCGAGGTCGACCGTGCCAGCGCGCCCGACTATTACGCGATGGTGGAGGAGCTGGCCGCCCGGGCGCAGCTGCCGATGCCGCGCGTCTACATCATGGACAACCCGCAGCCCAACGCCTTCGCCACCGGCCGTAACCCGCAGAACGCCGCGGTCGCCGCCACCACCGGCCTGCTCAATTCGCTCTCCCGCGAGGAAGTCGCCGGCGTCATGGCGCATGAGCTGGCGCATGTGAAGAACTATGACACGCTGACCATGACCATCACCGCCACGCTGGCGGGCGCCATTTCCATGCTGGCGAACTTCGCCATGATCTTTGGCGGCAATCGCAACAATAATAGCGGTTTCGGCATTATCGGCACCATCGCGATGATGATCCTCGCCCCGCTCGCCGCCATGGTGGTGCAGATGGCGGTGTCGCGCTCGCGCGAATATGAGGCCGACAAGCTCGGCGCGCAGATCTGCGGCCAGCCTATGTGGCTCGCCTCGGCGCTGGCGAAGATTTCCAATGCCGCGCACGCCGTGCCGAACATGCCGGCCGAGCACAACCCGGCCACCGCGCACATGTTCATCATCAATCCGCTGTCCGGCGAGCGGATGGACAGCCTGTTCTCCACCCACCCCGCCACCGAGAACCGCATCGCCGCGCTGCAGGCACTGGCGCAGCAGATGGGCGCGAGCGGCGGCTATGCCGCCGCCCCCGCACCGCAAGGCGGGCCGTGGGCGGGGTCCGGCGCGGCGCGGCCCGCGAGCCGCCGGCCGGGCAATCCCTGGGGGCGCAGCGGCGCCGGCGGCGGGGAGCCTCGCGGGCCCTGGGGCTGAGCGGGGCTGGCGCGGGGCTTGGCGGAAAAGCCCCGCAGGGGCCGGCGGACTCACTTTCGCCGGCAATGCGCGCGGCGGAGGCCGCCGCCCGCTTGAAAAAGCCGCGCTTCGCGGCTATCAGAGCCGCGCGTGCCGCTTTAGCTCAGTTGGTAGAGCATCGCATTCGTAATGCGGAGGTCGTCAGTTCGAGTCTGACAAGCGGCACCATTTCCGCCTCCGCGCCGTTCCGGCGCCGCGTGGCTGCAAAAACCATCCCCACCTAAGCTCATGTTCTAGCGGCGTCCCCGCCCTGTCGTGCGACCGCGCTCCGCCTCCTGCCGTGCCTCCCTCCGTGCCCCTTGGCACGGTCCGGGACTGCCGCCTCTTGCCGTGCATTCCAAGAGAGAAGGCCGGACGTGCAGCAGAACCGCCCTTACCCCCGGACCCGACCGGGGCCCCCCCGCGCCAAGGCGTGGATCCCCGGGGTCAGGGGGCGGCCATCAGGGCGGCGGCCGCCGGCCATTCGATCTCTCTGCAACCTCGACCATTCGACAAAACCGCATGATTTGTGCGATATAATGCGTTGGATCGAACGATCCTCCCCTGCGATGACAGTGCTGCCGCTAGGGGAGACGCATCATGGTCGCGCATGTCGACATGGCCGAGGACCACCGCACCGCCAAGGTCCACCACATCAAGGCGCACCCCACCGCGATCCTGCCCGGTCTCGCGCTGACGGCGGGCATTGCCGGCCTCGCCTTCGGCCTGCGCCAGCTGCCCATGGTCGGGGTGCTGAGCCCGATGATCCTCGCGATCATGATCGGCATCGGCTTCCACAATCTCATCGGCACGCCGGCGCGGGCCAAGCCCGGCGTCGCCTTCGCCATGCGCCGCATCCTGCGCGCCGCCATCGTGCTGCTGGGCCTGCAACTCACCGCCGCGCAGATCGCCGAAGTGGGCGCCACCGGCATCGCGGTGATCGCGCTGACGCTGGTCGCCACCTTTCTGTTCATCACCTGGTTCGGCCGGCTGATCGGGGTCGAGCGCGGGCTGGCCGAGCTGATCGCCGCCGGCACCTCGATCTGCGGCGCCTCGGCGGTGATCGCCACCAATACGGTGACGCGCGCGCCGGATGAGGATGTCGCCTATGCGGTGGCCTGCGTCACCGTGTTCGGCTCGGTGGCGATGTTCCTTTATCCGCTGCTCCCGGTGGTGCTCGGCCTCTCGCCGCACGCCTATGGGCTGTGGGCCGGCGCCTCGATCCACGAGATCGCCCAGGTGGTGGCCGCCGCCTATCAGGGCGGGCCGGCCGCCGGCGAGTTCGGCACCATCGCCAAGCTCTCGCGCGTGATGCTGCTGGCGCCGATGGTGATCGGGCTCGGGCTCATTGCCGCCCGCCGCGCGACGCGGCTCGGCCACGGCGCCAGCCGCGCCCGCCCCCCCATGCCCTGGTTCGTGCTCGGCTTTCTCGCCATGGTGGGGCTGAACAGCGTGGTGACGATGCCGGCGGAGATGAAAAGCGCGCTGGTGCTGGCCACCACCTTCATGCTCTCCATGGCGCTGGCGGCGATGGGGCTGGAAACCGACATCGCCAAGCTGCGCGCCAAGGGGCTGCGGCCGTTTCTTCTCGGCCTCGCCGGCTTCGTCTTCATCGCCCTGTTCGCCCTCGCTCTGGTAAAGATGACCGCCTGAGCGAGGCAAGGACGGCGGATGACCCTGGAGCAGCTACGCATCTTCGTTGCCGTCGCCGAGCGCGAGCACATCACGCAAGGCGCGCGGGACATCCACCTCACTCCCTCGGCCACCAGCGCGGCGATCGCGGCGCTGGAAGCACGCCACGCCACAAAGCTGTTCGACCGGGTCGGCCGGGGCATCGTGCTCACCGAGGCGGGGCGGCTGTTCCTGCCGGAGGCGCGCGCCGTGCTCGCCCGCGCCAGCGCCGCCGAGAAGGTGCTGGCCGATCTCGCCGGGCTGGTGCACGGGTCGCTGGCGCTGGCCGGCAGCCAGACGGTCGCCAATTACTGGCTGCCGCCGCTGATCGAGCGCTACCGCCGCCGCTATCCCGGCGTCATGGTGAGCCTCGTCATCGGCAATACCGATTTCGTCGCCGCACGGGTGCAGGACGGCGCCGCCGATCTCGGCTTCATCGAGGGCGAGGTCGAGGCGCCGGTGCTGCTGGCCGCGCCCGTCGCCGAGGACGAGATGGTGCTGGTGGCGCCGGTGACGCACCCCTGGCACTGGCGGGCGCCCACCTCCCCGGCCGAGCTGGCGGAAGGCCCCTGGGTGCTGCGCGAGCCGGGATCGGGCACCCGCGCCATTTTCGAATCCTATCTGCACGAGGCGGGCCTCGCCCCCGGCGCGCTGCGCGTCGTGCTCGACTATCCCTCCAATGAGGCGGTGCGGGCGGCGGTGGAGGCGGGCAGCGGGGTGACGGTGATCTCGCGCCGCGTGGTGGAAGGCGCCATCCGCGCCGGCACCATGGCGCTGATCGACTACCCCCTGCCCTCGCGCCCCTTCCTCTCGCTGCGCCACCGCGAACGCTACGCCACCAAGGCGGCGCAGGCTTTTCTCGACCTCGCGGCCACGCCGGGGATGCCCGAGAGCGCCGGCTGACGGCGCCTTGTCCCGCCTGTGAAAAGGGGGCCTCTCTGCGCGGATCGGCGTGGCGCCGGCCGCCCGGGCGCGGCACAGTGGAGGCGCGGGGCACGGTGGGCGGAGGCACATGGATTTGAGCGCGCAGCATGACAGCCAGGCTGACGGCCGGGGCGCGGTTCGCATCGAGATCATCGACGTGCTGCGCGGCATCGCGGCGATCGCCGTGGTGGCGCAGCATGTGGCGGCCTCCTCCGGCCTGCCGGGTCTGTGGTACGTGCTGGAACTGTCGCCGGGCGTGTTCGGGGTCGTGCTATTCTTCCTGATCAGCGGCTTCGTCATCCCGCTCTCGGTCCGGGGAGCCCCGGACTGGCGGGCCTTCGCGCTGCGGCGGGTGTTCCGGATCTACCCGCTCACTTTGTTCGCCTTCGCCCTGCTGGCAGCGCTGATCATGCTGGGCGCGGTGCCGCCCCCCGCCTCCGACTCGGCCACTGTCTGGCTGGTGAACCTGCTGCTGCTGCAGGATTTCCTGAAACAGCCCGCTTTGATCGGCGTGACCTGGACGCTGCCGATCGAATTCGCCTGGTATGGACTGTTCGGGCTGAGCTTCTTCCTGCTGGGACGAAGGGGCCTCGCCCTGCTGAGCCTCGCTTATCCGATCGGCATGGCGGGGCTGATCCTGTTCTCGCTGCTGATGGAGATCCGCCTGCCCTTCGGCCGGATCGGCATGTTCTACGCCGCCATCATCGGCATGCAGTGCCAGCGCTTCGTCGGCGGGGAAATCGGGCGCGGCGAGATGCTGCTGTCGGGCGGGGCCTTCGTGGCGCTGATGATGGTGGCGAACGGGGTGGCGTTCGGGCATTTTTCCCACCCCGACATCGCGCTGCACCAGGCGCTCGTGCCGTGGGTGCTGGCCTCGCTGCTGTTCTTCCTCGCGCTGTTTCGCCTCCGGCTGTCGCCGCCGGGTGGCTTGGTCGAGCGGTCTCTGCTGTTTCTCGGCCGGATCAGCTTTTCAGTGTACCTGCTGCACCCGATCGTCATGGAGATCGTTCACCCCCATGCCGAGGGTATCGCCTTCATCGTCGCGGTGTGCGTGGGGACGGTGCCGCTGGCGTGGCTCAGCTTCACCTATGTCGAGAAGCCCGGCATCGAGATCGGCCGGGCGCTGGCGCGCCGGCGGCGGCCCGTCGCGGCTTAGGCTGGCCGCGCGCGGAAATGATCTAATTGTTTGTTTTGTCGCGTTTTCTTCACGCGAACCGGTATCCACTTCGCTCGAAAACGCTCTAGCGGACGCCGAAAATGGCGCTGCCGACCCGTACATGGGTGGCGCCCAGCGTGATGGCGGTCTCGAAATCGCCGCTCATGCCCATGGAGAGGGTTTTCAGCCCATGGCGGGCGGCGATCTTCGCCAGCAGGGCGAAATGCGGTGCCGCCGGCTCGTCGGCGGGGGGAATGCACATCAGCCCGTCGATCGCCAGCCCGTGCGTGTCGCGGCACTCGGCGAGAAACGCATCGACCTCGCCGGGGGCGACTCCGGCCTTCTGCGGTTCCTCGCCGGTATTGACCTGCACCAGCAGGCGCGGCGCCGGTGGGGCGCCCTCGCGCCGCAGCTCCTTGGCCAGCGCGGCGGCGAGCGAGGGGCGGTCCAGCGTCTGGATCACATCGAAAAGGCTGAGCGCCTCACGCACCTTGTTGCTCTGCAGCGGGCCGATCAGGTGCAGTTCGAGATCGGGATGGGCCGCGCGCAGCGCCGGCCATTTGCCCGCCGTCTCCTGCACCCGGTTCTCGCCGAACACGCGCTGGCCGGCGGCGATGACGGGCGCGATGTGCTCGGCCCCGAAGGTCTTGGAGACCGCGACCAGCTGGACGCCGGCGCGATCGCGCCCGGCATCCTCACAGGCCTGGGCGATGCGCGCGCGCACCTCGACGAGACGTGCGGTGACCTCGCGCGCCGCGAGCTCCTGCGCAATGACGTCCTCGGTCCGGTCCGGCTCCATGCTGGTTCTCCTGCTGATCCCGACGCCCTCGATACGCCAATCGCACCGTCGCGGGAATGTGTGCGCGCGGGAATAAGCGCCGGGCCGCCTCGCCCGCGCCCGCCCTCCCCCGCAATGCAGCGAAAAGGTTGACCGGGAACGCGGTTTGGTGCCTAGTCCGGCGCCATCCGTGAACCTTTTCGTGAAGGTTTGCGCCCCTTTTCCGATGTTTGCCGATCCAAGAAGCCTGTTCATGAGCACCGAGCGCTACAACGCCCGCGAGGCCGAGCCCCGCTGGCAGAAGATCTGGGACGAACGCGGCATCTACCGCACCCGCAACGACGATCCGCGTCCCAAATACTATGTGCTCGAAATGTTTCCCTACCCGTCGGGGCGCATCCATATCGGCCATGGCCGCAATTATGTGATGGGCGACGTGGTGGCGCGCTTCAAGCGCATGAAGGGCTTCAACGTCCTCCACCCCATGGGCTGGGATGCCTTCGGCCTGCCGGCGGAAAACGCCGCCATCGAGCGCAAGACCCATCCGGGCAAGTGGACCTACGAGAACATCGCCACCATGCGCGAGCAGCTGAAGCTGCTCGGCCTCTCGCTCGACTGGTCGCGCGAGATCGCCACTTGCGACGTCTCCTATTATGGCGAGCAGCAGCGCATCTTCCTCGATTTCCTCAAGGGCGGCTTCGCCTATCGCCGCGAGAGCGAGGTCAATTGGGACCCGGTCGACAACACCGTGCTCGCCAATGAGCAGGTGATCGACGGACGCGGCTGGCGCTCGGGCGCGCTGGTGGAGCGGCGCAAGCTGGCGCAGTGGTTCTTCCGCATCTCCGATGCCTCCGAGGAATTGCTGGCCGGGCTCGACACGCTGGAGCGCTGGCCCGACAAGGTGCGGCTGATGCAGCGCAACTGGATCGGCCGCTCGGAAGGGCTGCATGTGCGCTTCGTGCTGGCGGATGCGCCGGCGGAGCTGGCACAAGGCCTGCCCACCGAGATCAAGGTCTACACCACCCGGCCGGACACGCTGTTCGGCGCCGCCTTCCTCGCGCTCTCGCCCGGCCATCCGCTGACCGAGACGCTCGCGGCGGCGAACCCGGCGTTGGCGAGCTTCGTTGAGGAATGCCGGCGCGGCGGCACCTCCACCGCCGAGATCGAGACCCAGGAAAAGATGGGCTTCGACACCGGATTGCGCGTGCGCCACCCGCTGGGCGGGCCGGAGCTGCCGGTCTATGTCGCCAATTTCGTGCTGATGGATTACGGCACCGGCGCCATTTTCGGCTGCCCGGCGCATGACCAGCGCGACCATGATTTCGCCAGCAAATACGGCCTGCCGATCACGCCCGTCGTGCTGCCGCCCGATGTCGACCCCGCCAGCTTCTCGGTGGCGGACGAACCCTATGAGGGCGAGGGCACGTTGTTCAATTCCGGCTTCCTCGACGGGCTTACCGTGCCGGCGGCGAAGGAGAAGGTGGCGCTGACGCTGGAGAACGAGATTCTCGGCAACGCGCCCGTCGGCGCGCGGGCGGTGAATTACCGGCTGCGCGACTGGGGCATTTCGCGCCAGCGCTATTGGGGCTGCCCGATCCCGATCATCCATTGCGACGCCTGCGGCCCGGTTCCCGTCCCCGAAGACCAGCTGCCCGTAAAGCTGCCGGAGGATGTGACCTTCGACCAGCCGGGCAACCCGCTGGACCGGCACCCCACATGGAAGCATGTGGCCTGCCCGCACTGCGGCGCGCCGGCCCGGCGCGAGACCGACACCATGGACACGTTCGTCGATTCGTCCTGGTATTTCGCCCGGTTCGCCGCCGAGCCCGGCACCGCGCCGCTGCAGAAGGGCGCCGCCGACCACTGGCTGGCGGTGGACCAGTATATTGGCGGCATCGAGCACGCGATCCTGCACCTGCTCTATTCCCGCTTCTTCATCCGCACGCTGAAGAAGCTCGGCCGCGTCTCGGTGGCCGAACCCTTCGCCGGGCTGTTCACGCAAGGCATGATCGTCCACGAGACCTACAAGGACGCGGAAGGCCGCTGGCTGTTCCCCGA
Organism: Ancylobacter vacuolatus; assembly: GCF_030813595.1. Classification (GTDB taxonomy): domain Bacteria; phylum Pseudomonadota; class Alphaproteobacteria; order Rhizobiales; family Xanthobacteraceae; genus Ancylobacter; species Ancylobacter vacuolatus. Next base: position 529,812 of record NZ_JAUSUH010000002.1, read on the forward strand.
GGAGGTCGAGCGCGACGGCGAGGGCCGGCCGGTGAAGGTGGGCACGGGCGAGCCGGTGACCATCGGCGCACCGGAGAAGATGTCGAAGTCGAAGAAGAACGTGGTGCCGCCTGAGATCGTCGCCGACACCTATGGCGTCGACTGCGCCCGCTGGTTCATGCTCGCCGACACCCCGCCCGAGCGCGACAGCGAATGGACCAGCGCCGGCATCGAAGGCGCCTGGCGCTTCGTCCAGCGGCTCTGGCGGCTGGTCGGCGATGCGGTGGTGCTGGCGCCTGACAACGTGGCGCGGCCGGCTGATTTCGGCACCGAATCGATCGCCCTGCGCCGGGCCTCGCACCGTCTGGCGGCGCAGGTGGCGGAGGATATCGAGCGGCTGCGCTTCAATGTCGCCGTCGCGCGGGTGCACGCCTTCGCCAATGTGTTCGCCGAGGCGCTCACGGAGGCCCGCAAAAGCGCGGCGTCCGGCGCGGTCGCGCCCGACCTTGCCTTCGCGCTGCGCGAGGCCGCGACCTTCCTCGCCGCCGTGGTGGCGCCGATGGTGCCGCACCTCGCCGAGGAGTGTGGGCAGGTGCTGGCCGGCGCCGGGCTGATGGCCGAGGCCGGCTGGCCTGAGGTCGAGGCCGATCTGCTGGTCGACGACACCGTTACGCTGCCGATTCAAATCAATGGCAAAAGGCGCGGCGAGATCGTGGTGGCCAAGGATGCCAGCCCCGCCGAGGTGGAGAAGGCGGTGCTCGCCCTCGATCTGATCGCGCAGGCACTCGACGGGCGCGCCCCGAAGCGTATCATCGTTGTGCCGCATAGGATTGTGAATGTCGTTGCCTGACCGGAGGAACACGATGCCCGCACGAAGCCGCCTGCTCGGTCTCGCCGGGGCGGGACTGCTCGCCCTTTCCGCGGCCGGCTGCTTCCAGCCCATGTATGCCGAGACCACGCCCGGCGAGGGCTCGGTGCTGCAGCGGAGCTTTAACGACATCGAAGTGATCTTCGTCGCCGGCCGCGTCGGCGACGAGGTGCGCAACGACCTGATCTTCGCCCTGACCGGCGGCGCCGGAAACCCGGCGGGAGCGCCCTATCGGCTGATCCTCGATGTGCGCAGCACCACCTCCGAGGCCTCCGTTGTCAGCCCGCTCACCGGCCTGCCGGAAGTGGAAATCGTCTCGGTCGACGTCAAATGGCAGCTGTTCGAGGCCGGCAACACCAAGACGCCGCTGCGCGCCGGCAACGCCACCGGCAAGGCCTCGCTGGACAGCGGCTATCAGCGCTTCGCCCGCAACCGGGCCATTCGCGACGCGGAGAACCGCTCCGCCTCGGTGGCCGCCCAGACCATCAAGAGCCAGCTCGCCTCCTATTTCCTGACCGCCGGTTCCCGCCCCACCGGCCCGGGCGCCGCCGCACCCGTCACGACCGCGCCCAAGAGCTGAGCCGACATGGTCGCTGTCCGGCCGGGCGATGTGGAGGCGACGCTGAGCCGCCTCGATCCGCTGCGCCCTGTCGTCCTGCTGTTCGGGCCCGATAGCGGGCTGGTGCGCGAGCGCGCCCGCGCCTATCTCGCCCGCGCCTGCGCCGGATCGGACGATCCTTTCGGCATGGTCCGGCTCGATGGCGACGAGATTTCAGGCGATCCCGGCCGGCTGGTCGACGAGGCCGGCACGCTGGCGCTGTTTGGCGGAAGGCGGGTCGTCTCGCTGCGGGCCGGTTCCAAAAATGTCGTTCCGGCGGTCGAGGCGCTGCTGGCGGCGCCGCCGGAACAGGCGATCATCGTCATCGAGGCCGGCGACCTCAAGCGCGGCATGGGCCTGCGGGCGCTGTGCGAAGCCTCGCCGCATGCGCTGGCCATCGCCTGCTATGCCGATAGCGAGCGCGACCTTGCCCGGCTGGTCGACACCATGATGGCGGAGGCCGGCATGGCGCTGGACCGCGACGCGCGCGGCGAATTGCTGGCGCTGCTCGGCGGCGACCGCATGGCCTCGCGCGGCGAAATCGCCAAATTGCTGCTCTACGCCACCGGCGAGCCGCGCATCACCAGCGCCCATGTGCGGGCCATTGTCGGCGACGCCTCCAGCCTGGCGCTGGACGAGATCGCCGACGCCACCTTTGCCGGCCAGCCGGCTGACATGGCGAGCGCCTTCGCCAAGGCGACCGGCGAGGGCATGCGGGCCGACATCGTGCTGGGGGCGGTGTGCCGCACGGCGCAGGCGCTGCACCAGATGCGCCTGGCCATCGAGGCCGGCGGCAGTGTCGAGCGCGCGGTGGAAGGCGCCCGGCCGGCGATCCATTTCCGCCGCAAGCCCTTTGTCGAGAAGGCGCTGCGCGGCTGGAGCGTGGCCCGGCTGGAGACCGCGCTGTTCGCACTCGACGACGCGCTGCTCGCCGCCCGGCGCAACGCGGCGCTGGGCCCGGCCATCGCCGAGCGCGCCCTGCTGCAGGTGGCCGGGCAGGCGAAACGGGGCTGAGGCCCCAGGGCCGGGGGATCAGCGCCGGGCGCTCAGATTCCCGCCAGCCGCCGGCACACCTCGTCCAGCTGGTCGAGCGAGGAATAGCGGATGCGGATCTCGCCCGCCTCGCCATCATGCTTCAGCGTCACTGCAAGGCCGAGCTCGTCGGAGAGCCGGCGCTGCAGCGCGGCGGTGTCGGCGTCGAGCGCGGGGTGGAGCTTGGCCTTTTTCGGCGGCTTGCCGGCGGCTTCCGCCTTGGCGACATTGAGCTCCTGCGCCAGCGCCTCGATGGCGCGCACATTCATCCCCTGGGCAACGATGGCCTGCGCCAGCGCCTCCGGGTCGTCCTGGGTCAGCAGCGCGCGGGCATGGCCGGCGGAGAGACGGCCATCGGCGAGGAACTGCTTCACCGTCTCCGGCAGGCGCAGCAGCCGCATCGTGTTGGCGACATGGCTGCGGCTCTTGCCGATGACCCGGGCGAGATCGCTCTGCGAATAGCCGAACTGGTCGGCCAGCGACTGATAGCCCGCCGCTTCTTCCAGCGGGTTGAGATCCGCCCGCTGGACGTTCTCGATGATGGCGATTTCCAGCGCCTCGCGGTCATCCACTTCGACGACGACGATCGGCACCTCATGGATGCCGGCGCGCTGGCCGGCGCGCCAGCGGCGCTCGCCGGCGACGATCTCATAGGCCTCGCGCTCGCCGGCGACCTGGCGCACGACGATGGGCTGGATGATGCCGCGCTCGCGGATGGAGGCGGCGAGATCGTCGAGGTCGCCCTCGGCGAAGGTCCGGCGCGGGTTGCGCGGATTGGCACGCAGGAAGGCGAGCGGCACCTTGCGCGCGCCGCCGCCGATGCGGCCCCGGTCATTGGCCGCGCCGCTGTCCTCGCCCATATCGCCGATCAGCGCCGCAAGGCCGCGCCCGAGCCGCGAGCGGCCGCCGTCTTCCGCCATGGCCATCGCCCCCTCCCCTACGCCGCCGCGAGGCGCAGGCTGCGCTCGCGCTGGATTATTTCGGATGCGAGACGAAGATAGGCCTGCGACCCGACGCATTTGAGATCGTAGAGCAGCACCGGCTTGCCATAGGACGGCGCTTCCGACACCCGGACATTGCGCGGGATGATGGTGTCATAGACCTTGGCGCCCATGAACTGGCGCACATCGTCCACCACCTGGGTGGAGAGATTGTTGCGCGCATCGAACATGGTGAGCACGATGCCGTGGATGGAGAGTTCCGGGTTGAGCGTGGTGCGCACCTGCTCCACCGTCTTCAGCAGCTGGGAGAGGCCCTCCAGCGCGAAGAACTCGCACTGCAGCGGCACCAGAATGGCGTTCGACGCCGCCATGGCGTTGACGGTGATGAGGTTCAGCGAGGGCGGGCAGTCGATCAGAACGTAGGTGTAATCAATATCGTTCCGGCTGCGTTCGAATTGTTCGGCCGGGCCGTTGAGGCGGCGGATGGCGTCGCGCAGGCGATAGGCGCGGTCGCGCTGGCCCGCCAGCTCCAGCTCGAGGCCGGAGAGGTCCATGGTCGAGGGCGCGATATGCAGCCGCGGCACCGCCGTTTCCAGCACCGCGGCGCGCAGCTCGATCTCGCCGGTCAGCACATCATAGGTCGACACCCGCCGGCTGCGGCGGTCGATGCCGAGCCCGGTGGAGGCGTTGCCCTGCGGGTCGAGATCGATGATCAGCACCGTCTCGCCGATCGCCGCGAGGGCGGTGCCGAGATTGATCGCCGTCGTGGTCTTGCCGACCCCGCCCTTCTGGTTGGCCAGCGCCAGGACGCGGGGAACCGGCCGGGGCGCGGCCGGAGCGAGCGAAGCCTCATCCATGATGTCCACCCTGCGAAATTCCCTTGCCGCCCGAACGTTGACCGCCGGAATCCGTGTCTTCCGACCGCTTGTCGCCGGCCGCATCCGGCCCCAGAGGGACCGCGTTGCGGACGATCAGGACATGCCCGCCGCCATCGGTCAGGCTTGCCCTGATCTCAGCCTCGATTCTCCAAGATTTAGCTGCCTGGGTCAATTCGTTATCAACATCTTGTCCCTTGAGGAACAGCCCCGTCGCCCCCTGTGCAAGGAAGGGCGCCGTCAGTTCCAGCAGTCTCGGCAATGGCGCAAGCGCGCGGGCCGAGACCACCTCGACGCCGGGGGCGAGCACGGCCGCGACCTGCTCGATTCGCGCCGGCAGCACGGTGACGGGCAGCTCGGCCAGCCGCGCGGCCTCGCGCAGAAAGGCGGCCTTGCGGCTGTCGCTCTCCACCAGCGTCACATCGGCATCCGGCCGTTCCGCCAGTACCGCCGCCACGACAAGACCGGGAAAGCCGCCGCCCGAGCCGAGATCGACCCACCGCCTGGCCTCGCCGGCCAGCGGCACCAGCTGGAGCGAATCGGCGACATGGCGGGTCCAGACATGCGGCAACGAGGCGGCCGCAACCAGATTGATCGTGCGCTGCCACTTTTCCAGCAGGGCGACGATGATGTCGAGCCGCTGCTCCGTTTCACGTGAAACAGGGGTGAGGCTCAGCGCGCGGGCGCGATCGGACGAATCGTTCTTGGACATGGCGCATCCTACCGCAGTCGCGGCGCCGGATCAGCGGCAGAGATGGGGCGGAACGGGGTTTCCCCGATCACGACACCCGGCTCACGACACCCGGCGGGCATGCGCCGCCAGCAGCGCCAGCGCCGCCGGGGTCATGCCGTCAATACGGCCGGCCTGGCCAATGGTACGGGGCCGAATCGATTCCAGCTTGGCCTTGATCTCGTTGGAGAGACCGGCCAGTCCGCGATAGTCCATCTCCGCCAGTTCCGCCGCCTCGTCGCGGCGGAAGGAGGCGATGTCGGCCTCCTGCCGATGCAGATAGACGGCGTATTTGGCATCGACCTCCACCTGCTCGCCAATGCGCGGCTCCTCTCCCTGAGCCTCTGGCCAGATGCGGCAAATATCGGCCCAGCTCACATGCGGGTAGGAGAGAAGATCGAACGCCGTCCGGCGCTGGCCGTCGCGGTTGAGGGTCAGCCCATGCGCGTCGCCCTCCCCCGGGGTGATCGACACCGACCGACTCCAGGCCGAGACCCGCGCGAGAGCCTCGCGCCGGGCGGCGAACTGCACCCGCCGCGCGGCGCCAACGAGGCCGAGCGCGTCGCCCTTGTCGGTGAGGCGCTGGTCGGCATTGTCGGCCCGCAGCGAGAGGCGGTATTCCGCCCGCGAGGTGAACATGCGGTAGGGCTCGCTCACCCCGCGGGTGACGAGATCGTCGATCATCACCCCGATATAGGCCTCGGCCCGGTCGAAGGTGGCGCCGTCCTGGCCACCGGCGCGGCGGGCTGCGTTGAGACCGGCGACCAGCCCCTGCGCCGCTGCTTCCTCATAACCCGTGGTGCCGTTGATCTGACCAGCAAGGAACAGGCCGCGCGCCTTGCGCACTTCCAGCGTCGGCTCCAGCTCGCGCGGGTCGACATGGTCATATTCGATCGCGTAGCCGGGCCGGAAAAGCTCAACCCGTTCCAGCCCCGGAATGGTAGCCAGCAGCAGGCGCTGGACGTCTTCCGGCAGCGAGGTCGAGATGCCGTTGGGATAGACGGTGGGATCGTCCAGCCCTTCCGGCTCCAGGAAGATCTGATGCCCCTCCCGCTCGCCGAAGCGGACGATCTTGTCCTCGATCGAGGGGCAGTAGCGCGGCCCGACGCTCTGGATATTGCCGGAATACATCGCCGAGCGGGCGATATTGGCCCGGATCACCGCATGGGTTTCCGGCGTGGTACGGGTGATGCCGCACTTCACCTGGGGATTGGTGATCGCCTGCGTGAGCGAGGAAAACGGTTCGGGGGGCGTGTCGCCTTCCTGCATTTCCAGCCCGGCCCAGTCGATGGTGCGGCCGTCGAGGCGCGGGGGCGTGCCGGTCTTCAGCCGGCCGAGCCGCAGGCCCAGCGCGGCGAGCGAGGTGGAGAGGCCGCGCGCCGGCGCCTCCCCCATCCGCCCCGCCGGGATCTGCTGGTCGCCAATATGGATCAGGCCGTTGAGAAAGGTGCCCGTGGTGACGACGACGGCACCGGCCTCGAGCCGCCGTCCGTCCGCCAGCACCACGCCGGTGACGCGCCCCTCCTGCAGGATCAGGCTGTCGGCTTCGCCCTCCACCACCGATAGGTTCGGCTGCGAATCGATCTCCCGCTGCATCGCCTGCGCATAGAGCTTGCGGTCGGCCTGGGCGCGCGGGCCGCGCACGGCCGGTCCCTTGCGCCGGTTGAGCAGGCGGAACTGGATGCCGCCCTGGTCGGCGACGCGGCCCATCAACCCATCCAGCGCATCGATCTCGCGCACGAGGTGGCCCTTGCCGAGCCCGCCAATCGCCGGGTTGCACGACATGGTGCCGAGCGTGGCATGGGCGTGCGTCACCAGCGCGGTGCGGGCGCCGAGGCGCGCGGCAGCGGCGGCCGCCTCGGTGCCGGCATGGCCGCCGCCGATAATGACGACGTCGAAGGAAAGGGCGTGAGCGGTCATAGGGCAGGCTCGCAGGCTTCTGTCGCGCCGCGATAACGGGCGCGCGCATCTCGGCGGGCGAAGGGATGGCCTGTTCAGCCAGCGATTTGCCCCGCCGTCAAGCCGGAGCGATGCCTCTGCCGGCTGGGGACAAGGCGCCGACCTGATTCACGTGAAACATTTCGTTTACGAATCGGCCAGCGTAGCCGCTGTGTTTCACGTGAATCCGCTCCGGCCTCGGACGCTATTTGCCGATGCAGAATTCGCGGAACACGACATCGAGAAGATCCTCGACGCCGATCACTCCGGTCATCCGGCCCAGCGCCCGGGCAGCGAGGCGAAGCTCCTCGGCCAGAAGCTCGTCGTCCAGCCGCTCCCACTGCTCCAGCGCGAGCGTGAGATGCGAATCCGCTTCCCCCGCGCTGGCGCGATGGCGGGCGCGGATCAGCGCCGGGTGCTCGCCCTCCGCCCGCGTGGCGATGAAGCCGCCAAGGGCGCGGGTGAGTTCCTCCAGCCCCTGCCCGCCCGCCGCCGAGATGGCGAAGCTGCGCACCGGCCACGCGGCTGGCGCCGAAGCCGCCGGCCCGGCGCGGTCGATCTTGTTCGCCACCAGCCAGAGCGGGCGCTCCGTCTCGAGGGAGGGAGCGGCCTCTGGCGCGGGGCCCGCCGAGACGTCGTGCACCCACAGCACCAGATCGGCCTCCGCCATCCGGGCCCGGGCGCGGCGGATGCCCTCCGCTTCCACCTTGCTCTCCGCCTCGCGCAGGCCGGCGGTATCGACCAGCGTTGCCTTATGGCCGTCGAGATCGAGCGCCACTTCCAGAAGGTCGCGGGTGGTGCCTGGCTCATCGGAAACGATGGCGATGTCGCGCTGCGCCAGCGCGTTGATCAGCGACGACTTGCCGGCATTGGGCAGGCCGGCAATGGCAATGAGCGCCCCTTCCCGCACCAGCGCGCCGCGCCGGTCGGCCAGCGCGGCGGTGAGTTCGGCGTGCAGCGCCTCCACTTCCGGCCGCGCCAATGCCCGCGCCCCGGCCGGCACATCGTCCTCGTCGGCGAAATCGATGCCGGCCTCGATGAGGGCCATGGCGCGGATCAGCCGGCGGCGCCACTCCTCCACCCGCTGGCCGAGATGGCCGAAGGCATGGGCGAAGGCGAGCCGGCGCTGCGCTTCGGTCTGCGCCCCGATCAGGTCGGCGAGGCCTTCCGCCTCGGTCAGGTCGATCCGCCCGTTGAGGAAGGCGCGGCGGGTGAACTCGCCCGCTTCCGCCGGCCGCAGGCCGGGCACGTCCAGCACCGCACCGAGCACGGCGGCGACCACGGCCCGCCCGCCATGGATCTGCAGTTCGGCCATGTCCTCGCCGGTGGCGCTGCGCGGGCCGGGGAACCAGAGCGCCAGCCCCTGGTCGAGCACTTCGCCGGAGGTGGGGTGGCGCAGCCGCGCCAGATGCGCCCTGCGCGGTTCGGGCAGCCGGCCGGCCAGCGCCACCAGAACGGCCCCGGCCTGCGGGCCGGACAAGCGGAGCACGGCGACCGCGCCACCACTGCCGGAGGAGACGGCCGCGATGGTGTCGGCGCCGCCGCTCGCCCCGCGCGGCGCGATGGCGCTTTTGTCGATTGCGCTTTTTTCCTGCACGTCCACCCGCTACGCCCTATCTGTTGAATCGGCCGCGTCTCCTGAAATGAACGCCTGCCGCCGCGCCACGATACTGTGTCCCAAGCCGGAGCGACATCTTGCCCAACCAGCTCGCCGCCGCCGCCAGCCCCTATCTGCTCCAGCATAAGGACAACCCCGTCGACTGGTGGGAGTGGCAGCCCGAGGCCTTCGCGGAGGCCCGGCGCCGCCACCGGCCGATCCTGCTCTCCATCGGCTATGCCGCCTGCCACTGGTGCCATGTGATGGCGCATGAAAGCTTCGAGGACGCGGCGACGGCGGCGGTGATGAACGAGCTGTTCGTCAACATCAAGGTCGATCGCGAGGAACGGCCGGAGGTCGACCAGATCTATATGGCCGCGCTGCAGCAGCTCGGCGTGCAGGGCGGCTGGCCGATGACCATGTTCCTCGACCCCGACGGCGCACCCTTCTGGGGCGGCACCTACTTCCCGAAGGAGGCGCGCTATGGCCAGCCCGCCTTCACCGAGGTGCTGAAGACCATGGCCGGCGCCTATGCCTCGGGCGACCCGCGCATCACCCAGAACCGCGCCGCGCTGCTGGACCGACTGCGGCAGAAGGCCCGCCCCGCCGGCCAGGTGGTGATCGGCACCAATGAGCTGGACGACATCGCCGGGCGCATTCTCGGCATCATGGATACCGAGCATGGCGGGCTGCAAGGCTCGCCGAAATTCCCCAACACGCCGTTCCTCGAGCTGCTGTGGCGCGGCTGGGAGCGCACCGGCCGAACGAAGCTGCGCGACGCGGCGCTGCACGCGCTTGATGGCATGAGCGAGGGCGGGATCTACGACCATATTGGCGGCGGCTATTCCCGCTACAGCGTCGATGAGCGCTGGCTGGTGCCGCATTTCGAGAAGATGCTCTACGACAATGCGCAGATTCTCGACCTGCTCGGCCTCGCCTATAGCGAAACCACCGCCGAGCTGTTCCGCGCCCGCGCCGATGAGACGGTGGGCTGGCTGCAGCGCGAGATGATGACGGAAGGGGGTGCCTTCGCCGCCAGCCTCGACGCCGATTCCGAAGGCCATGAGGGCCGCTACTATGTCTGGACGCTCAAGCAGGTGCTGGACGCGCTGGGGGCGCAGGATGCGGAATTCTTCGCCCGCCATTACGACATCGTGCCCTTCGGCAATTGGGAAGGCGTTTCGATCCCGAATCGACTGAAGGAAATGGAGCGCTCCGGCGCCGACGAGGTGCGCCTCGCTGTGCTGCGCGACAAGCTGCTCGCCGTGCGCGAAAAGCGGGTGCCGCCCGGTCGCGACGACAAGGTGCTGGCCGACTGGAACGGGCTGATGATGTCAGCTCTGGTGGGTGCGGCGCCGCGCCTTGGCCGGCCGGAATGGGTTGAGCTGGCCGCCGGCGCCTTCCGTTTCATCGCCGAATCGATGGTGAAGGAAGGGCGTCTCGGCCATAGCTGGCGCGCGGGGCGGCTCGTTTTCCCGGGCCTAGCCTCCGACTATGCCGCGATGATCGGCGCCGCCCTCGCCCTCCACCAGGCGACCGGCGAGCGCGTCTATCTCGACCAGGCCGTGGCCTGGCAGGCCCAGCTGGAGACGCACCATGCAAATGAGGAAGGCGGCTATTACCTCACCGCCGACGATGCCGAGGGGCTGATTTTGCGCCCCGAAGCCACCGCCGACGATGCCGTCACCAACCCGCAGGCGCTGATCGCCCGCAATCTGGTGCGGCTCGCCGCGCTGACCGGGGAGGATGGCTATCGCGCCCGCGCCGACCGTCTGTTCGACGCCTTGCTGCCGCGTGCCGCGCCGAATCTCTACAGCCATGCCGGCCTGCTCAACGCGCTCGACAGCCGGCTGCGGGCGCCCGAGATCGTGATTATCGGTTCGGGCGAGGCCGCCGACGCGCTGGCGGACACCGCCCGCCGGCTGCCCCGCGTCGACATCACCCTGCAGCGGGTGGAGGACCCGGCCGCGCTGCCGTCCGATCACCCCGCCCGGGCGAAGGCGTCGAGCCTGCGTACCGAGGGCACGGGCGCGGCCGCCTTTGTCTGCGCCGGCGGCGTGTGCTCACTTCCCGTTACGGAATCGAATCGATTGGCGGAAGTGGTGCGCGGCAGCTGAGCAGGCGACGGCGGCTCAGGCGAATCGAGCAAGGAACGCGGTATGCCGGATGTTGGGGACAGGCCTGTGGATAAGTTGGGGACAAAAATCCCCATAGCCCCGTATTTCAACAGAAATGGCCGCTGGCGGGCGATAGGGCTTTTGCGATGGATGGATCGGACGCGATGCCGTTTGCCCGTCCTGAGTCACTTGTGAGGGTCATCGTTTCGGTATCGAAACATGCGTAAACGCACTAAAAATACCGATGGATGCGATATCTTCTTGCGTCGCGGCAATTGAGCCGATCTGTCACCGCTTGAACGCGCGGCGGGCTGAGCGGGACGCCGGCGGCTTCAGTCTTTGCGGCTGAACCGGATATTGGCCAGCATCAGCGGCACCACCAGCAGCAGCGCGCCGGCAAGGTCGGCCTGCAGCACATAGGCGAGGCCCAGTTCCTCGCGCACCGCCGGCCCGATCACCGGGTCGGCGAAATCGGCGATGAGGCTGGCGACAAACAGGGCCGTGGGCAGCCACACGGCCAGCGGCAGCCACCAGCGCCGGCAGGCCATGACCCAGCTCAGCGCGGCGATGCCGATGACGAAGAGCCACAGCTCGGCCATGGGCGGCTCGCGCTCGGCGACCCCGGCGTGTACCGGCAGCGCCAGCAGCAGGGCGAGCGGAAACGACGTCAACGAAAGCCGAGTGATCCGCCCTGCCCGCATGCCCCGCCTCCCAGCGGCCTCGCCCCGGCGTTTCGCCGTGGGTGTTTTTGCGTCAGCTGTTCTTCGTCTTAGGTGTCTTGGATTTACGTGTCTTGGCCTTACGTGTCTTGGCCTTACGTGTTCATCGAGTCGAAGAAGTCGCCATTGGTCTTGGTCTGGCGCAGCTTGTCGACCAGGAACTCGATCGCGTCGACCGTTCCCATCGGGTTCAGGATGCGGCGCAGGACGTACATTTTCTTCAAAACGTCGGCCGGCACAAGCAGCTCTTCCTTGCGGGTGCCGGAACGGGTGATGTCGATGGCCGGGAACACCCGCTTGTCCGACACCTTGCGGTCGAGGATGACCTCGGAATTGCCGGTGCCCTTGAACTCCTCGAAGATCACCTCGTCCATGCGCGAGCCGGTATCGACCAGCGCCGTGGCGATGATGGTGAGCGAGCCGCCCTCTTCGATGTTGCGCGCCGCGCCGAAGAAGCGCTTGGGGCGCTGCAGCGCATTGGCGTCGACGCCGCCGGTCAGCACCTTGCCGGAGGACGGCACGACGGTGTTGTAGGCGCGGCCGAGGCGGGTGATCGAATCCAAGAGAATGACGACGTCGCGCTTGTGCTCGACCAAGCGCTTGGCCTTCTCGATCACCATTTCCGCGACCTGCACATGGCGCTGGGCCGGCTCGTCGAAGGTGGAGGACACCACCTCGCCCTTCACCGAGCGCTGCATGTCGGTGACTTCCTCCGGCCGCTCGTCGATGAGCAGCACGATGAGGTAGCACTCGGGATGATTGGTGGTGATCGACTGGGCGATGTTCTGCAGCAGCACGGTCTTGCCGGTGCGCGGCGGGGCGACGATGAGGCCGCGCTGGCCCTTGCCGATCGGCGCCACGACATCGATGACGCGGGCGGAGAAATCCTTGCGCGTCGGGTCTTCGATTTCCAGCTTCAGCCGCTCGTCGGGATAGAGCGGGGTCAGGTTGTCGAAATTGATCTTGTGCCGGATCTTGTCCGGGTCTTCGAAATTGATCGTGTTGACCTTGAGGAGGGCGAAGTAGCGCTCCCCATCCTTCGGGGAGCGGATCTGGCCCTCGACCGTGTCGCCGGTGCGCAGGCCGAAGCGGCGGATCTGGCTCGGCGAGACATAGATGTCATCGGGACCGGGCAGATAATTCGCATCCGGCGAGCGCAGGAAGCCGAAACCGTCGGAGAGGATCTCGACCACGCCCTCACCGATGATGTCGGTGTCCTTGGCGGCGAGCTGCTTGAGAATGGCGAACATCAGCTCCTGCTTGCGCAGCGTGCTGGCGTTCTCGACCTCAAGCTCCTCCGCAACCACGAGGAGTTCGGCGGGGTTCTTGGACTTGAGGTCCTGGAGCTTCATTTCCCCCATGGGAAAGGGCCTCGATAGTTCTGATGTGGACGTAGCCGGTCGGGAAAACACCCGCCGAAACGACAAAAGGTGGGAAGCGCTGGTCTGCGGACCCAGGCCGAGGGGATCGGCTTCTTGTCCGGCACACCGTGCGGCATCGGGGAGATGCCCGTCTGAACGGAGCGACAGCCAGCTTCGTGGAGTTCGCGCACCATAGGCAAAGGCACGATTCGGCGCAAGTGCGCCGTCACAACCTTTGAGCGGCTTAAAACGGCTTTACGATGACCATGATGACGATGCCGATCATCAACAGCGTCGGCACCTCGTTCATGATCCGGAAGAATCGCGCCGGCCGGGTGTTCCGGTCGGCGGCGAAATCGGCCACCCAGCGGGCCTGAACTTCCTGCGCGACGGTCATACCCAGCACCAGCGCCAGTTTCACGTGAAACCAGCCGGAGACGAACCATCCACCCTGCCAGGCGAGGTACAGCCCGGCCAGCCAGCTCACCGCCATGGCGGGACGGGCGATGGCCTTGAGCAGGCGCCGTTCCATCACCTTGAAGGTTTCCGACTGCGGCGAGCCCTTCGGCGCGTCGCAGTGATAGACCATCAGCCGGGGCATGTAGAGCAGCGCCGCCATCCAGGAGATGATGGCGATCACATGCAGCGCCTTGATCCAGTCGTAGAGCATGGCAATCCCACCCCGGCCCTGCGCCTAGCCGCCCCGGATGCGGGCGATCATCCGCTCGACATGGGCGATCGGCGTTTCCGGGCGGATGCCGTGGCCAAGATTGAACACATGCGACGCGCCGCGAAAATCCGCCAGAATGGCGTCGATGCTGGCATCGAGCGCCGCCCCGCCGGCGATCAAGGAGAGCGGATCAAGATTACCCTGCAGCGCGCATTTGGCCCCCAGCGCATAGCGCGTCGCCGGACGATCGGCGGTCCAGTCGAGCCCGACCGCATTGACGCGGGTCGCCTGCACCATGGCGGTGAGGCCGGACAGGGTGGCACCCTTGGGAAAGGCGATGATCCGCGCGTCGGGAACTTCAGCCCGCACCAGGGCGACGATGCGGCGGATCGGCTCGATCGACCAGCGGCGGAAACTCTCGGGGTCCAGCACCCCGGCCCAGCTGTCGAAGATCTGCACCGCATCGGCCCCGGCCTTGAGCTGGCCGACGAGATAGCGCGCCGAGGTCTCCACCAGGCGGTCGATCAGCGCGGTGAAGAACGCCGGATCCCTCAGGGAGGCGAGGCGTGCCGGCGCCTGATCCGGCGTGCCGCGCCCGGCGATCATATAGGTCGCCACCGTCCACGGCGCGCCGCAGAAACCGAGCAGCGCGGTCTCCGCCGGAAGCTCGGCGCGGATGCGGGCGACCGCTTCCAGCACCCGGTCGATCTTGGCGGGATCGAGCTCCTCGCGCAGCGCGGCCAGCTCGGTGCCAGTCGTCACAGGCACGAGGCGGGGCCCCTCCCCGGCCTCGAAGGTCAGCGGACAGCCCAGTGCATGCGGCACGACGAGAATGTCGGAGAACAGGATCGCCGCGTCAAAGCCGAAGCGCCGGATCGGCTGCAGCGTCACTTCGACGGCGAGATCCGGCGTGTAGCAGAGGGTAAGGAAATCGCCGGCCTTTTCGCGCACCGCCCGGTATTCCGGGAGATAGCGCCCGGCCTGGCGCATCATCCAGATCGGCGTGCGGCCGGGTACCTGTCCGTCCAGCGCCTGCAGCAGGATCGACTGTTCGCTCACGCTGCCACCTGCCATTTCGCCGCTGCCATGCTGCTCACCGTCCGGTTATCCCCGCGCTCTTCATACTTCTTTAAGCACTTTGAATCGAAAGTTGTCTGTGTTTAGAGCAGGGGATTAGACATGTTCCTCGCCGCTCACAATCCACCCCCAGCCTGAGCGTGCTCCGGCCGGCCGGACGCGATGTGAAACCGCTTGGCTCTCAGGCGCTTAAGCCAGGTGCGTCGGTTTATCCACGCAGTCCCCACCCACCGCCTTGATATGACGCACAGGGGCGTGGGTTGTGGAGGAAATCGCCCTCTATCCCCAGGGCGCCCTTGCGAACGCGCCGAGGGCATGGCTTGTTCCCATCCTATGCACAGGCCTGTGGATGACCGGGGTGACTGATTCCGCCCGCCCGTCGGAGAGCTACTACCATCTCCATCTCGTGTCGGATTCCACCGGCGAGACGCTGATCAGCGTCGGCCGGGCGGCGGCGGCGCAGTATGATGTGAAGCCGATCGAGCACATTTACCCGCTGGTGCGCTCGCACAAGCAGCTCGACAAGGTAGTGCAGGCGATCGATGAATTTCCCGGCATCGTGCTCTACACCCTGACCGACCCGGAGCTGCGCAACCGGCTGAAGACCTATTGCCGCGACCATGGCGTGCCTGTTCTCTCGGTGCTGGCGCCAGTGGTGCAGCTGTTCCAGGCCTATCTCGGCGGCGTGCCGGAACCGCGCGTCGGCGGCCAGCACCAGCTCGATGGCGATTATTTCCGCCGCATCGACGCGATGAACTTCACCGTGATGCATGATGACGGCCAGCATGTGGACGGGCTGGAAGCCGCCGATGTGGTGCTGCTCGGCATTTCCCGCTCCTCAAAGACGCCGACCAGCATCTATCTCGCCAATCGCGGCATCAAGACCGCCAACATCCCGCTGGTGCCGAGCCTGCCGGTGCCGCCGGGCCTCGCCGATCTCAAGCGGCCGCTGATCGTCGGCCTGCTCGCCAGCGCCGACCGGGTGGTGGAAATCCGCCGCAACCGGCTGCTCGGGCTGAACGCGGCGCAGGCGGCCGATGCCTATACCGACCGGCAGTCGGTGGCGGAGGAAATCGCCTTTTCCCGCCGGCTCTGCGCCCGCCATGGCTGGCCGATGATCGACGTCACCCGCCGCTCCATCGAGGAGACGGCGGCGGCGATCATCGCTCTGCTGCAGGAGCGCCGGCGCATGCTGACCGAGAATCCCAATGGTTGAAGGCTCTGGGGAAAATCGCCTCTGGCGCGGGACGGCGCCGTTGCTGCTCGCCTCCAAGAGCGCCGCCCGCCGCGCCTTACTGGACGCCGCGCGCCTGCCGTTCGAGGTGGTGAGCGTTGACGTGGATGAGCGCGCGATCGAGGCGCAGGCGGTGGACGAGGGGGCCGATCCCGCAGGCATCGCGCTCACCCTCGCCCGTGCCAAGGCGCTGGCGGGCGCCGCCGCGCATCCCGGCCGGGTCGTCATCGGCGCCGACCAGACGCTGGCACTGGGCGATGAAGCCTTCCACAAGCCGGCCGACCGGGCGGCGGCGAAGGCGCAGATCGCCCGTCTGGCGGGCCGCACCCATAAGCTGCATTCCGCCGTGGCGGTGGCGCGCGACGGCGAGGTGCTGTGGGCAACGGTGGAGAGCGCCCATCTCACCCTGCGTCCGCTCGATGACGCCGCGCTTGAGGCCTATCTCGATGCGGCGGGCGAGGCGGTGCTGTCCAGCGTCGGTGGCTACCAGCTGGAAGAGCTGGGCATTCACCTGTTCGAGCGTGTCGAGGGCGACCATTCGGTGATATTGGGGCTGCCGCTCCTGCCGCTGCTCGGCTTTCTACGCTCCGAAGGACTTCTGCTGTGACCCGCAATGTGGCGATTATCGGCCATCCCGTCAGCCATTCGCGCTCGCCGCTGATCCATGGCTACTGGCTGGCCCAGCATGGCATCGACGGGACCTATGGCGTGCGCGATGTCTCCCCCGAGAACATTGATGCGTTTCTCGCCGACTTCGCCGCCTCCGGCCTCGTCGGCGGCAATGTCACCGTGCCGCACAAGGAAGCGGCCTTCCGCGCCTGCGCGACGCGCGATTCCGTCGCTCAGGCGCTTGGCGCGGTGAACACGCTGTGGCTTGAAGATGGCGCGCTTCACGGCGCCAATACCGATGTGCACGGTTTTCTCGCCAATCTCGACGCCGCTGAGCCGGACTGGGCGCGGGCGCTGGGCGAGGCGGTGGTGCTGGGCGCGGGCGGCGCGGCCCGGGCCGTTGTCTACGGGCTGCTGGAGCGCGGCCTTGACCGCGTGGTAGTGGCCAACCGCACGCGGGCACGGGCCGAAGTGTTGCGCGACCAGTTCGGCCCGCGCGTGCTCCCCATCGACTGGCGCGATCTCGGCGGGCGGCTGGTGGGCTGCCGGCTGCTGGTCAACACCACCTCACTCGGCATGAAGGGCCAGCCGCCGCTCGATATCGACCTTTCCGCCCTGTCGCCCGACGCGCTGGTGACGGATATCGTTTATGTGCCGCTGGAAACGCCGCTCTTGCGGGCGGCCAAGGCGCGCGGCCTCGCCACGGTGGACGGGCTCGGCATGCTGCTGCACCAGGCGGTGCCGGGCTTCGCGCGCTGGTTCGGTGTGCGCCCGGTCGTGACGCCGGAGCTGCGGGCGCTTGTCATCGACGATCTGAAGGCGAAGGGGCAGCTGGCGTGAGCCCTCGCCTGCCCTTTCGGCTCGGCCTGACCGGTTCGATCGGCATGGGCAAATCGACCACGGCGCAGATTTTTCGCGATCTCGGCGTGCCGGTGCATGATGCCGATGCGGCCGTGCACGCGCTTTATGGTGCGGAAGGTGTCGCCCCGGTGGCAGCCGCCTTTCCCGGCGTGGTGGTGGACCGGCGGGTCGACCGCGCGCTGCTGGGCGCCCGCGTGTTCGGCGATGACGCAGCGATGAAGCGGCTTGAGGCCATCGTCCACCCGCTGGTGCGGGCGCGGGAAAAGGCCTTCCTCGACCAAGCGGCGGCGGCGGGCGAACCCATCGCCGTGCTCGACATCCCGTTGCTTTATGAGACCGGCGCGCAGGGCCGGGTCGACGCCGTGCTTGTGGTGACGGCGCCGGAAGCGGTGCAGCGCGCCCGGGTGATGGCCCGGCCCGGCATGAGCGAAAAAACCTTCGCTGCCATCCTCGGCCGGCAGATGCCCGATGCCGAGAAGCGCCGGCGCGCTGATTTTGTGCTCGACACCAGCCTGGGGCTCGACCCGGCCCGGGCCGCTATGGCAGAGCTTCTGCAGCAGTTGCGGGCGCGGCGCGGCGCGGACGCGGAACAGGGAGACGGCGATGCGTGAGATCGTGCTCGACACCGAAACCACCGGCCTCAACCCGCTCACCGGCGACCGGCTGGTCGAAATCGGCTGCGTCGAAATCTTCAACCGCATCCCGACGGGCCAAGTCTACCACGTCTATCTCAACCCCCAGCGCGACATGCCGGTGGAAGCGTTCAACGTGCATGGGCTGTCGAGCGAATTTCTCGCCGACAAGCCGCTCTTCGCCCAAGTGGCGGACGATTTCCTCGCCTTCATCGCCGGCGACCCACTGGTCATTCACAACGCCGCCTTCGATATCGGCTTCCTCAATGCGGAGCTGGCGAAGATCGGCCGGCCGGCGCTGACCTTCGACCGGGTGATCGACACGCTCTCGCTGGCGCGGCGGCGGCATCCGGGTGCGTCGAATCGTCTCGACGACCTGATGAACCGCTACGGCATCAACAGCTCGCGCCGCACCAAGCACGGGGCGCTGCTGGATTCCGAATTGCTGGCGGAGGTTTATGCCGAACTGTGCGGCGGCAAGCAGACGGCGCTGAGCCTGACCGCCTCGGAGGCCACCGTCATCGTGATCGAGGGCCAGGTGGCGAGCCCGATGCAGCGCCCGCGGCCGCTGGCGCCGCGCGGCAACGAGGCGGAGGCCGCCGCCCATGCCGCCTTCATCGCCACGCTGGGCGAGAATGCCATCTGGAAAGACTACACGGCCGGAAGCTGACGCCGCCGGCCGTGCTGTTCGGATCAGGGTCGAAAGGCCTGCGTCAGGAGGCGAGCACGTTGCTCGGCGCCTGCTGCGCCATGCGCTGGCGATACAGCGTGACGAAATCGACAGGATCGATCATCAGCGGCGGGAAGCCGCCATTGCGCACCGTGTCGGCGACGATCTGCCGCGCGAAGGGGAACAGCATGCGCGGGCATTCGATCAGGATGAAGGGGTGGATGGTTTCCTGCGCCACGTTCTGGGCGCGGAAGATGCCGGCATAGGCCAGCTCCAGCGCGAACAGCGTCTTGCCGTTCAGCTCGGCCTTGGCCTCGACCTTCAGCTCGACTTCATATTCCGAACCTTCGCGCATCGGCCGGGCATTGACGTTGATCTGGATGCCGATCTGCGGCTGGCCCTTCACGACCAACGATTCCGGCGCGCCCGGATTTTCGAAGGACAGGTCTTTCGTGTACTGCGTCAGCACCTGCAGGGTCGGCATCTGGGCGTTGTCGGTCTCAGCCATAGGTTTCTCCGTGGGGTTCGCCGGAATCGGCCATCCGTGGCGCCGGCGATGGTGCCGCTGGGTCGGTGGTCCCGCCTCAGCCGGTCTTTCATGGGGCGGGTGTCGCTAACACGGTTGGATGCGGCTCACAAGCGCGGTGCGGCGCCGTTTCCGGTGTGTCCTGGCATGCCAGCAGGCCACGCCGCGAACCACGCCGCCAACCACGCCGCTTGGCGGAAGCCGCCGGCTTGCTCTACTGTGCCGATGGATGTCCGGCCGCGCTGGTCCGCCCCGCTGTTCCGCCCGATGTGATGACCTTGGGGCAGGGACGGGGTGGCGAAATCGGCTAGACGTCGTAAATAGGTCATGTGAACGGGTCGGTTCTTCCTTGGAAGCCGCCGCGCCGGCACCACATGATGTACAGTCCCGCGCCGGAACGGCTCCGGCGGCGGCCAACAGCGGCGAACTGCGACGTGTTCGATATTTATACGATCATCTTCCTAGCCCTCGCCGTGTTCATTTTCATACGGCTGCGGAGCGTGCTGGGACAGCGTACGGGGCGCGAGCGGCCGCCCTACGACCCCTATTCGCGCCGCGATGCCGCCAAGGCGCCGGTGGGCGCCACCGACAAGGTGGTGAATTTCCCCGGCCCGGCCAATGACAAGCCGGCCGTGCCCGTGCCTGTCGAGCCGCTGGAGGATGCCGAACCCGCGCCGGCGCGCTGGGCCGGAATCGCCGAGGTCGGCTCGGCGGTGGCCAACGGCCTCGACGCCATCGCCGCGCAGGAACGCGACTTCGACGCCAAGCACTTCCTCACCGGTGCCCGCGCCGCCTATGAGATGATCGTCGTCGCCTTCGCCCATGGCGACCGCGCCGCGCTCAAGGACCTGCTGGCGCGCGACGTGTTCGACGGCTTTGCCGCCGCCATCACCGAGCGCGAGCAGCGCGGCGAGACGATGGAGACGCAGTTCGTCGGCATCGAGAAGGCCGATATCATCGAGGCCGATGCGCGTGGCCGCTCGGCGCAGATCACGGTGCGCTTCCTGTCGCAGCTGATTTCCGTCACCCGCGACAAGCATGGCGGCGTGGTCGATGGCGATCCCGAGCAGGTCGCCGACGTGACCGATGTGTGGACCTTCGCCCGGGAGCTCGGCGCCCGCGACCCCAACTGGAAGCTTGTCGCCACCGAAGCGGCTTCGTGAGAAGATGGCGCGGTGCGCGCTTCCCTTCTCATCCTCGCTCTTTCCGCAGGTCTGACCGGCACCCTTCTGCTCGGGGCCGGGCCGGCGCGCGCCGCGCCGCCGCCGCTGTTTCCGCAGGCGGTGCTTGAGCCGAGCCGCTTTGCCGACCTGCCCGGCTGGGCGCAGGACGACCATGCCAAGGCTCTCACCGCCTTCCGCCGCAGCTGCAGCGCGATTACCCGCAAGGGTGACCGCGTCACCCCGCCCCGCCCGGTCTTCTCAGCCCTGCGGCCGATCTGCGCCCGGGCGGCGCGGCTGCCGAAGCACCCGAGCGATGCGGTGGCGCGAAAATTCTTCGAGTCTCAATTCCGCCCCTACACCATCACCGCGCTGGAGCAGGCCAACGGCTTTCTCACCGGCTATTACGAGCCGGAGGTCGAGGGCTCGCGCACGCGCTCGGGTGACTTCGCCACCCCGCTTTATGCCCGCCCGGCCGATCTCGTCATCGAATCGCCGCCCGGTGGCGGCCCGCCGACCAATAAGAGCGGCGCTTTCCGCAAGGTGGACGGCGCGCTGGTGCCCTATCACGACCGTGCCGCGATCGAGGACGGGGCGCTCGGCGATGACGGGGCGGTGGTCGCCTGGATCCGCGACCCGGCCGACGCCTTCTTCGCCCATATTCAGGGTTCGGTGCGGGTGCGCCTGCCCGATGGCGAGGTGCTGCGGCTGAACTATGACGGCCATAATGGCCAGCCCTACACGCCGATCGGCCGGCTGCTGATCGAGCGCGGGCTGGTGCCGCGCGAGAAGATGTCGATGGACGCCATCCGCGCCTATATCGCCGCGCACCCGCAAGAGGGGCGCGCGCTGATGCGGGAAAACCGTTCCTACATCTTCTTTCGCATCGCCCATGAGCTGAAGGCCGAGGACGGGGCGGTGGGCGCGCAGGGCCTGCCGCTGATGGCCGGGCGCTCCATCGCGGTGGACAAGGCGATCCATGTCTACGGCACGCCGTTCTATCTCGAAGCGGCGCTGCCAACCGGGCCGGAGGGGGCGAACCAACCTTTCGAGCGGCTGATGATCGCGCAGGATACCGGCTCGGCCATTGTCGGCCCGGCGCGGGCCGACATTTTCTTCGGTGCCGGCGACGAGGCGGGCACACTGGCCGGGCGCATCCAGCATCCCGGCCGCTTCACCCTGCTGCTGCCGCGCGTGCTCGATCCCGCCCGTGCCCGTGTGCCGTTGCCGAAGCCGAGGCCCGCGACGGCGCCCGCGGCGACGCCGCTTCCCGCCGCCCTGTCGGAAACACCGTGATGGCCGGGCCGCCCGATCCGCGCCCGCGTCCCCGCCGGCGCCGCCCGCTCGATGCCGAAGAGACCGCGCTGTGGGAGCATGTGACGCGCTCGATCCGGCCGATCCGACCCAAGAGGTTGGTGGCCAAAATGGAGCCTGCTCCCGAGCCCACGCCCGAGCCTGCCATCGAGACGCCCGCGCGGGCGAAACGCGCGGTGCCGCTGCCCGTTGTCGCCGCGCCGAAGCCGCCGCCCGGCCCGCCGCCGCTGGCCCCGCTGGAGCCGAAGCTGCGCCGCCGCCTGTCGCGCGGGGCGGAGGTGGATGCGCGGCTCGACCTGCACGGCATGACCCAGGCCGCCGCGCATGGGCGGTTGATCGCCTTCCTGCGCGGGGCGCAGGGCTCCGGCCATGGGCTGGTGCTTGTCATAACAGGCAAGGGCGAGGCGATGAGCGTGCTCGCTGGCGAGGGCGGGCGCGGCGTGCTGCGCCGGCTGGTGCCGCAATGGCTCGGCGCGCCGGAACTGCGCACCGTGGTGCTCGGCTTCGAGACCGCCGGGCGCGGCCATGGCGGGGAAGGCGCGCTTTATGTGCGGGTGCGGCGCCTGCGGGGTGGCCGGTCGTGACGCCCTTCGGCCGCCGCCTGCGCGAACTGCGGGCCGAGCGCGGGGTAACGCTGAGCCAGATGGCGGAAACGATCGGCGTCTCCGCCGCCTATCTCTCGGCGCTGGAACATGGCAAGCGCGGCCAGCCGACCTGGCTGATGCTCCAGCGCATCATGGCCTATTTCAACGTGATCTGGGACGAGGCGGAAGCGCTGCGGGCGCTGGCCGACCTCTCCGACCCGCGCGTGGTGGTGGACACATCAGGCCTGTCGCCCGAGGCGACCGAGCTGGCGAACCTCCTCGCCCGCGAGATCGCCACCCTGCCGCCGGAGGCGGTGGCCGAACTGCTTGGCCGGCTGAAGATATTGGGCCGGCCGGGGTAGCGTTTTGGGGGACCTGCGTGCGTCGAGACGCGGGGCGGAGCCCCGCTCCTCAGCATGATGCCCCTCTTCATCCTGAGGTGCTCGCGGAGCGAGCCTCGAAGGACGCAGAACATCGCCGATCCCGTTCCTGCTGGGCATGTGGGGCGCCTTCCGAGTCAACGCCGGTTTAGCCACCTGCGTGCTTCGAGACGGCAGGCTCCGCCCGCCTCCTCAGCATGACGGGGGTATTTCCAGCGTCACTATCCGAATACCCCCGTTTCACGTGAAACCCTCAGCCGGCTCAGGACTTGTTCCGGGCCCGAATCAAAGAATGTAGCGGCTGAGATCGGTGTTGCCGGCCAGGTCGGCGACGCGGGTGCGCACATAGTCGCCATCCACCACCACCTTGTCGCCGGCGCGGTCCGGCGCGGTGAAGGACAGATCGTCCAGCACCCGCTCGATCACCGTCTGCAGCCGCCGCGCGCCGATATTCTCCACCGAGGCATTCACCTGCACGGCGATGTCGGCGATGGCCGCCACCGCGTCCTCGGTGATGATCAGCTCGACCCCTTCCGTGCCCATCAGCGCCACCGACTGCTTGACCAGGCTCGCCTCGGTCTCGGTGAGGATGCGGGTGAAGTCTTCCCGCGTCAGCGCTTCCAGCTCGACCCGGATCGGCAGCCGGCCCTGCAGCTCGGGGAGCAGATCCGAGGGCTTGGAGACATGGAAGGCGCCGGAGGCGATGAACAAGATGTGGTCGGTCTTCACCGCGCCGTGCTTGGTGGAAACGGTGGTGCCCTCGATCAGCGGCAGCAGGTCGCGCTGCACGCCCTCGCGCGAGACATCGGCGCCGCCGCGCCGCTCGGATCCGGCGATCTTGTCGATCTCGTCGAGGAAGACGATGCCGTTCTCCTCCACCGAGCGGATGGCCTCCTGCACGATGGCGTCCTGGTCGATCAGCTTGTCGGCCTCTTCCGACAGCAGCAGCGGATGGGCGTCCTTGACGGTGACGCGGCGCGGCTTGGAGCGGCCGCCAAAGGCCTTGCCGAGCATGTCGCCGAGCGAGACAGCGCCCATCTGCGCCCCCGGCATGCCGGGGATCTCGAACATCGGCATGCCCTGGCCGCTGGAGGTGAGCTCGATCTCGATCTCCTTGTCGTCCATCAGCCCGTCGCGCAGCTTCTTGCGGAAGCTCTCGCGGGTGCCCGGCGAGGCGGTGGCGCCGACCAGCGCGTCGAGCACCCGCTCCTCGGCGGCCAGATGCGCCTTGGCCTCGACGCCCTTGCGGCGCACGTCGCGCACCAGGCCGATGCCGATTTCGACGAGATCGCGGATGATCTGCTCGACATCGCGGCCGACATAGCCGACCTCGGTGAACTTGGTGGCTTCGACCTTCAGGAAGGGCGCGCCGGCCAGCTTGGCGAGGCGGCGGGAGATTTCCGTCTTGCCGACACCGGTGGGGCCGATCATCAGGATGTTCTTCGGCAGCACCTCCTCGCGCAGCTGGCCTTCCAGCTGCTGGCGGCGCCAGCGGTTGCGCAGCGCGATGGCGACCGCGCGCTTGGCCTTGTGCTGGCCGACAATGTAGCGGTCGAGCTCGGAGACGATTTCGCGGGGCGAGAAGCTGGTCATGATGATGCAATATGTGGGGTGGGAAGGGCGTTGGGATGGGGCAGACGCCGGGCCAGCCGGGCCGGCAGCACGGCGAGCACGGCCCGGCGCAGCGGATGCCACAAGGCGCTGAGCAGCAGGATGAAGGCGCCGAGAATGAACAGGGTCAACGGCGTCGAGCTGCCGGCAAAGCCGCTGACCTTGATCAGCGAAGCGAAGGCGATGCCGGCATAGGCAAGACCGGAGACCAGCAGCGCGCGGCGGTCGATCAGCACCGCGACCACGCCGAGCCCGGCGAATACCGCCAGCATCGGCAGCGCGCTGGCCTCGCCGGGGGCGCCGTCCGGCCAGATGAAACCGCGAATCAGCGGGTGCACGATCAGCGGTGCCGCCAGGAGATGCAGCCAGAAGGCGATGTCGGTCCGCCGCGTGAGCCGCTGCGGATCGCTGATGTCGAAGCGCATGGCGAGCGCGAACACGCAGAGGCCGCAGACCATCAGCACCGGATTGATCGCGGCTTCGATGCCGCCGGGGGCCACGGCCGCCACCAGGCCGACCACGATCGCGACCAGCGCGGCGGCGCCGGCCGCAGGGGTGATCGGCACCCGGAAGCGCCAATAATGCAGCATCGCGGCGAACAGCGTCGCCAGGCCGGCCAGCGCCAGTGTCAGAGGTTGCTCGCTCAGCGACAGGACGCTCGGGAAAAGAGGAAGGGTGCTGCCGAGCCCTGTGGACGCCGCCATGAACACCGAGGCGCAGAACACCACCAGCAGCACGATGCTGGGCAGGGCCATGCGCTGCACGCGGGTGAAGAACTCCGCCAGCAGCCAGCTGGCCGCGCCGATCACGGCCCACATGCCGGCCGCGCCGAGCTCCTCGCCGAAATAGCCCAGCGCGCCGAGGAACAGCGCCAGCCCGATGGTGACGAAGATGTCGCCAAAGCCGGTGATGAAGCGCAGCCGCTCATCATCCTCCGGCGGCGGGAGGACGGTGCCGGCATTGGGCGCCAGCTCCACCTCCAGCGCGCGCAGGCGCTCGGCCTGGTCCGGGGTGATGACGCCGCGCTCGGTCGCGATGAGGACAGTATTCTCTGAAATGCTCACCCGATCGTCTCCACCACCACATTGTGGTTGGTGTAGATGCAGATCTCGGCGGCGATGGCGAGGCTTTTGCGCACGATGGCCTCGGCGTCCCTGCCGGTGTCGGCAAGCGCCCGCGCGGCGGCCAGCGCGAAGCCGCCGCCCGAGCCGATGGCGGCGATGCCGTTTTCCGGCTCCAGCACATCGCCAGTGCCGGTGAGCACGAGGGTGACGTTGGCGTCGGCCACGATCATCATCGCCTCCAGCCGGCGCAGATAGCGATCGGTGCGCCAGTCCTTGGCGAGCTCGACGCAGGCGCGCTGCAGCTGGCCGGGATACTGTTCCAGCTTGGCCTCCAGCCGCTCGAACAGGGTGAAGGCGTCCGCCGTGGCACCGGCGAAGCCGCCGATCACGTCGCCCTTGCCAAGCCGGCGCACCTTGCGGGCGTTGGATTTCATCACCGTGTTGCCGAGCGTCACCTGCCCGTCGCCGCCAATGGCGACGCGCCCGTCAGAGCGGACGGAGACGATGGTGGTGCCGTAGATCGTATCGGGGGAATGATTCATGAAGGGCTCTGCATCGGGGTCTCGTCAGGTCCGCTCTTACTTAAGTCTTCGAAGCGTCAGCGCAACTCGGGGCCGGCTGCGGCGGCCGGCGCTCCCGCGAGCCGGAGGCCGGGCAGGAGGGCGAGCAGGACGATGATACCGCCGGCCGCGAGGAACGCATCGGCCGGCAGGACCACCAGCAGGCTGCTCAGCAGTCCGGCGATCAGGACTGACAGCGCGACTCCCGCATTGGCGATGCCGAGTGCCCAGCCCCGCTCGCTCTCGTCCACCGCCGAGGAGATGGCGGCGAGCAGGGTGATGAAGGCGAGAATGTTGCTGGCGGTCGACAGGAATCCCAGCGCGACCTGGGCCCAGGCCGGCAGGGGCAGCGCGCTGGCGATGAGACAGACGCCGCACAGGGCGAGGCCGACGAGGGCGGTCGCCTTGTCGCTGCCAAGTCGTGCGCGAACCAGCGGAAATCCGATGGCCGACGAGACGGCGCAGCCGATCCCCATCACCATGGAGAACAGGCCGAGCCCGGCCGTCGTGAAGCCGTAGGAGCGCTGCATCTCGATGAGAATGAACGTGTAGTAGATGAGGAAGCCGAGCTGGAAGAGGAAGAAGGACGCCGCCGGCATGAGGATCGCCGGCCGGTCCCCGATCCGTGCCAGCAGACGGAAGGGCTGCCTCCCGTCGAGCACGAGGGCGCGGCGGGACTCATCGCGGGCAAAATGCGCGGCGTTGAGGCTGACGAGCGTAACGACGCAGAGCAGCAGAGCGACAATGAGCGGCAGGCGCAGCTCGAAATGGCCGAGCAGCCCTCCGATCGCCGGACCCGCCACCATGCCGATCGTGTTGACCAGCACGACCTGCGCCATGGCGGCGCTGCGCTGGTCCGGCGGCACGGCGTCCACCACCGATGCCTGGGCGATCGGCGCGGTGCCGGCCATCAGCCCGGAGGACAGGCGGCCGAGGAAGAACAGCCAGAGATGCCCGACGGAGAGCGCCACCGCCATCAGCGCGTAGCTCGCGGCCAGCCCGCCCATGCAGATCATCAGGGTGCGCCGGCGGCCCAGCGCGTCCGACAGGTCGCCGAGAAGC
Organism: Ancylobacter vacuolatus; assembly: GCF_030813595.1. Classification (GTDB taxonomy): domain Bacteria; phylum Pseudomonadota; class Alphaproteobacteria; order Rhizobiales; family Xanthobacteraceae; genus Ancylobacter; species Ancylobacter vacuolatus. The sequence goes on from NZ_JAUSUH010000002.1 coordinate 556,581, forward strand.
GATGAGCCGAAGAACATGCCGATCGGAAACAGGGAGAAGGCCAGCGACAGCAGCGTGTCGCGCGTCGCCGGACCATAGGCGCTCGTCAACCACGGGCTCTCGAAGAGCGCGACGATCAGCGGGTACATCAGGCCGAAGGAGAAGATGTCGATGAATACGGCGAGGAACAGGGGCGCGCGCGTGCGCAGCGTGGCCAGGTCCATCGAAAGGGCTCTCATGCGCGGAGACCTTGATGATGACGGCGTTTCTCCCCGCGCGCCAGCCTTGCACGGGGGCAAAGGCTCCGCATATGGCCTCGCCACAGTTTAGCTGCTAAGACGCGCGCTCTTTCCGGGAGCCCCTCGCCATGCGCACGGCCAGCATCACCCGCGCCACCAAGGAAACGCAGATCCGCCTCTCCGTCGACCTCGACGGCACGGGGAAGGGCACGATCGCGACCGGGGTGGGCTTTTTCGACCACATGCTGGACCTGCTGGCCCGCCATTCGCGCATCGACATGGAGATCGAGGCCAAGGGCGACCTGCACATCGACTTCCACCACACGGTGGAGGATGTCGGCATCGCCCTTGGCCAGGCGGTGAAGGCGGCGCTGGGCGACATGCGCGGCGTCACCCGCTATGCCAGCCTGCATTTGCCGATGGACGAGACGCTGACCCGCGTCGCGCTCGACATTTCCGGCCGGCCCTTTCTGGTGTTCCGCACCGACTTCGCCGTGCCGAAGATCGGCGAGTTCGACACCGAGCTGGTGCGCGAGTTCTTCCAGGCCTTCGCGATGAATGCGGGGCTGACCCTGCATGTCGAGACTCTCTACGGCGCCAACGCGCACCATATAGCGGAGAGCTGCTTCAAGGGGCTGGCGAGGGCGCTGCGCGCGGCGGTGGCGATCGACCCGGCGGCAGCGGGGGAAATCCCGTCCACCAAGGGCAGCCTTGGCGGCTGAACCGGGGCGGGAGAAGTCATGACGGTCTGGACGGTTTTTGAGCCCGAGGAAGACGGCGAGCGGCGCTCCACCCTCAATTGGGCGGACGGCTTCGTCTTCGTGCCCGAGCGCCTGTCCTGGAGCGCGCTGCTGTTCGCCCCGCTGGTGCTGCTGCGCCACCGGCTCTGGCTGGCTTTCATTGTCTATGGGCTGGCGCAGGGCGCGGTGATCGCCGCCATCCTCGGGCTCGACCTTGCCGACCGCGCCTTCGCCCTGCTGCTGGTGGCCAATATCGCGGTGGCGGTCGGCCTGCCGGGCCTGCGCCGGGCCAAGCTGCTCGGCAAGGGCTATGAGGAGGCTGGCTGCGTGGTGGCCCCCAAGCTGGAGGGCGCCGAGCAGCGCTATTTCGACGCCCGGCTCGGCGAGGTCGCCGCCGCCCGTCTTCCGCTGCCCCCCATGGGCGGCGCCCGCATCCACGCTGCGGCGCGGCCGGCGCAGGCCGGCGTGCTGGGCCTGTTCCCGGAGGCCGCCCGATGATTCCCCCCGCGCCCGTCGCCCTCATCGACTACGGCTCCGGCAATCTCCATTCCGCCGGCAAGGCGCTGGAACGCGCCGCGCGCGAGGGCGGCAGCGGCAAGAGCGTGCTGGTGACGGCCGACCCGGATGTGGTGCGCCGCGCCGACCGCATCGTGCTGCCCGGGGTGGGCGCCTATGCCGATTGCCGGCGCGGGCTCGATGCCGTGCCGGGGATGGTGGAGGCGCTGACCGAGGCGGTGATCGAACGGGGCCGGCCCTTTCTCGGTATCTGCGTCGGGCTTCAACTGATGGCGACGCGCGGGCGGGAGCATGGCGACACCGCCGGCCTCGGCTGGATCGAGGGCGAAGTGGTCAAGATCGAGCCGGGCGATGCCGCGCTGAAGATCCCGCATATGGGCTGGAATTCGCTCGATGTGGCGCGCGCGCACCCGCTGCTGGCCGGCATTCCCACCGGCGAGGACGGGCTCGACGCCTATTTCGTCCATTCCTATCACCTCAACGCCGCGCGTGCGGGCGACGTGATCGCGACCACCTCTTATGGCGGTGCCGTCACTGCCATGGTCGGCCGCGACAACCTCGCCGGAACGCAGTTCCATCCCGAGAAGAGCCAGCGCCTCGGCCTTGCCCTCCTCGCCAATTTCCTGAAGTGGGCGCCGTGATCCTCTTTCCCGCCATCGATCTCAAGGACGGCAAATGCGTGCGCCTGCAGCAGGGCGACATGGCACGCGCCACGATTTTCAACCATGACCCCGCCCAGCAGGCGGCGCAGTTCGAGGCACAGGGCTTCCGCTACCTGCACATCGTCGATCTCGACGGCGCCTTTGCCGGCCAGCCGGTGAACGCGGCGGCGGTGGAGCGCATTCTCGAAGCGGTGGGCATGCCGGTGCAGCTCGGCGGCGGCATTCGCGACATCGCCCGGGTCGAGGACTGGCTGGAAAAGGGCATCACCCGCGTCATCCTCGGCACGGCGGCGGTGCGCGACCCGGCCTTCGTCAAGGAGGCGGCGCGCCGCTTCCCCGGCCGCGTCGCGGTGGGGCTCGACGCCAAGGACGGGCGCGTGGCGGTGGAAGGCTGGGCCGAGACGAGCGACCTCACGGCGCTGGAACTGGCGCAGCGCTTCGAGGATGCCGGCGTTTCCGCCATCATCTACACCGACATCGCCCGCGACGGCCTGCTGAAGGGCCTCAATCTCGACGCCACCATCGCGCTGGCCGACGCCATCTCCATTCCGGTCATCGCCTCGGGCGGGCTGGCCTCGATGGACGACGTGACGGCGCTGCTCGCGCCGCGCGCAGCGAAGCTGGAAGGCGCCATCACCGGCCGCGCGCTCTATGACGGGCGGCTCGATCCCCGCGCCGCTCTGGCGCTGGTCGCCGGCCTGCCGGCATGAGCGGGAAAGGCGAGGCGTCCATGCTCAAGGTCCGCGTCATCCCCTGCCTCGACGTGAAGGACGGCCGGGTCGTCAAGGGCGTGAAATTCGTCGATCTGCGCGATGCCGGCGATCCGGTGGAGGCGGCCAAGGCCTATGATGCCGCCGGCGCCGATGAGCTTTGCTTCCTCGACATCACCGCCAGCGTCGAGGCCCGCAGCACGCTGATCGACGTGGTGAGCCGCACCGCCGAGCAGTGCTTCATGCCGCTCACCGTGGGTGGCGGCGTGCGCACGGTGGAGGACATCCGCGCGCTGCTGAACGCCGGCGCCGACAAGGTGTCGATCAACACGGCGGCGGTGAACCGGCGGGAGTTCGTGCGCGAGGCGGCCGAGAAATTCGGCGAGCAGTGCATCGTCGTCGCCATCGACGCCAAGAAGGTGTCCGCCGAGGGCGAGCCCGACCGCTGGGAGATCTTCACCCATGGCGGGCGCAACCGTACCGGCATCGACGCCATTGAGTACGCCAAGGAGGTCGTCGCGCTCGGCGCCGGCGAAATCCTGCTCACCTCGATGGACCGCGACGGCACCGGCGAGGGCTTCGACCTGAAGCTCACCCGCGCCATTTCCGACGCCGTTACGGTGCCGGTCATCGCCTCGGGCGGTGTGGGCACGCTCGACCACCTCGTCGACGGCATCCGCGAGGGCGGCGCCTCGGCGGTGCTGGCGGCCTCGATCTTCCATTTCGGCACCTTCACCATCGGGGCCGCCAAGCAGGCCCTCGGCGCCGCCGGGCTTCCGGTCCGCCTCCATGGTGGAGACATTGGCGGCGGCGACGTTGAGGAGACCGGCCGATGAACGCATCCCCTGCCCGCGTCTCGCTTGAAGACCTCGCTGCCATCGTCGCCGCCCGCGCGGCGAGCGAGAGCGAGGCGTCCTATACCCGCACGCTCATCGCCAAGGGCGTCGCCAAATGCGCCCAGAAGCTCGGCGAGGAAGCGGTGGAGACGGCGCTCGCCGCTGTCGGCACCGATACCAAAGCGGTCATTTCCGAAACCGCCGATCTTCTCTACCATCTGGCCGTGCTGCTTCAGGCACGCGGCGTGTCGCTGGATGACGTGTATGCGGAGCTCGGCCGCCGGACGAACCAGTCCGGCCTGGAGGAAAAGGCGTCCCGCCCCCGGGGCTGAGGGCGCCGGGACCCTCGCATCTGGCGCGGCCCCTAGGGCCCGCGCGGGCGGTATCACGTCTCCTCCTTTAGTGGTATACGGTCGACCAACGCCTGGCGCTTTGAATGTCCGGGCGAGCCGGGAAACGCTGCCATGGACCTGAAGCTCGACGGGGCGGGGCTCTCGCCCTTCCGCAATTTCAGCCGCGCCGAATGGGCGGCCTTGCGTGCCGACACGCCCCAGCCGCTGAAGGCGGACGAAATCCAGCGGCTGCAGGGTTTCAACGATCGGCTGTCGACCCCGGAAATCGAAGAGATCTACCTGCCGCTGTCGCGTCTGCTGTCGATCTATGTCGGGGCGACGCAGAAGCTGTTCCGCCAGATGCAGAAGTTTCTCGGCCCCGAGCAGAACGGCAAGATGCCCTATATCATCGGCGTCGCCGGCTCGGTGGCGGTGGGAAAGTCCACCACCGCGCGCGTGCTGCAGGCGCTGCTGGCCCGCTGGCCGAACACGCCGAAAGTGGCGCTGGTCACCACCGACGGCTTTCTGCTGCCGAACGCGATTCTGGAACGCGAAGGGCTGATGGGGCGCAAGGGTTTTCCCGAGAGCTACGACCTGCCGGCGCTGCTGCATTTCCTCACCGATATCAAGGCCGGCCGCCGGCCGGTGCGGGCGCCGGTCTACAGCCATTTCGACTATGACGTGACGCCCAACCTCTCGGTGGAGGTCGACCAGCCGGACATCCTCATCGTCGAGGGGCTGAACGTGCTGCAGACCAGCCGGCCGCCGAAGGATGGCAAGGGCATTCCCTTCGTCTCCGACTTCTTCGATTTCAAGGTCTATATCGACGCCGACGAGACGATCCTGGAGCGCTGGTATGTCGAGCGCTTCATGCGGCTGCGCGAGACCGCCTTCCGCGACCCCAAGGCCTATTTCCACCGCTATTCCAGCCTCACAGGCAATGAGGCCGACGCCACTGCCCGCGCCATCTGGCGCTCGATCAACCTGCTGAACCTTCAGGAAAACATCCTGCCCACCCGCCAGCGCGCCGACCTCATCCTGCGCAAGGGCGGCGACCATGAGGTCGAGGCGGTGGCGCTGAGGAAGCTGTGAATGGCGGCCGCCGTCGACATCGTGCCCGGCTGCCGCTACTGGCCGGGCTGGCTCGACCGCGCGGCACAGGAGGCGCTGGCCGAGGAGCTGCGCCAGATGCTGGTCGAGGCACCGCTGTTCACCCCGCTTATGCCGCGCACGGGCACGCCGTTCTCGGTCCGCATGTCCAATTGCGGGCCGCTGGGCTGGGTGTCTGACGTGACCGGCTATCGCTACCAGCCAACCCATCCCGAAACCGGCCGGCCCTGGCCGCCCTTCCCCCCGGCGCTGACCCGGGCCTGGGACGCGCTGGCCGGCGCGGCGCCCGCGCCTGAAGCCTGCCTGATCAACTGGTACGGCCCCACGGCCCGCATGGGGCTGCACCAGGACCGCGACGAGGAGGAGTTCTCCGCCCCGGTCCTGTCGCTGTCGCTGGGCGATACGGCGCTGTTCCGCATTGGCGGCACGGTGCGCAAGGACCCGACCCGCTCGCTCCGCCTCGCCTCGGGCGATGCGCTGCTGCTGGCGGGGCCGGCGCGGCTGGCCTTTCACGGCATCGACCGCATCTATCCCGGCAGCTCCACCCTGCTCAAGCAGCCCGGACGCATCAATCTGACGTTACGGCGCGTCCATGCGGCACCGGCGGGCGAAATTCGGCCTTGATGAACCCGCAGAAAGGGCGAAGTTACAGCTTCCTTAAGCTTGAAGGATTGCGAATGCGCCTTGTTGCCCGCTTTGCCGCCGCCGCCTTTGCTCTGGCAGTGCTCGGCCTCCCCGCCTCCGCCCAGACGATTTATCCCAATGACGGTACGATCGGCATGGTGCCGCCGGAGGGCATGGTGCCGGTACCGGGCGTGCCCGGCTTCCAGGACCGCGCCGCCAGCGCCTCGATCCTTGTTCTTGAGATGCCCAAGCCCGCCTTCGCCGAGATCACCGCGAATTTCGCGCCGGAGGAACTGCAGAAGCAGGGCGTGACGGTGGAGCAGCGGCGCGACGTGACGCTGGCCGACGGCGTGCCGGCCGTGCTGCTGAAGGGCTTCCAGACCGTCGGCGCCGGGGCGCTGAAGAAATGGATCCTGATCGCCGGCGCCAAGGAGCAGACCGGCATGGTGACGGTGCAGTTCCCCGAGGCTTCCGCCGCCCGCTACCCCGATGCCAAGGTCGAGGAAGCGCTGAAGACCGTGGTCTTCCGCACCCCGCCCAGCACCGAGGAGATGCTGGCCAAGCTGCCCTTCACCGTTGCCGAGACCGAGGGCTACAAGGTGATGAAGGTGATCGGCTCCAGCGCCGTCCTGCTCACCAAGCCCGAAACCGGCGCGGCAGACAAAAGCGGGCCGCAGACCCAGTCCATCTTCATCGTCGCCGTCGGACCCGGCGAAATCCGCGAAGAAGAGCGCGAGGCCGCGGCCAAGCGGGCGATCACGAGCGTGCCCGGCATCAAGGAACTGCGCGTCGAGCGTGGCGGCCCTCTGCGCGTCGGTGGCCAGCCCGGCTTCGAGCTGATCGCCAATGCGGTGGACCAGCAGACCGGCAAGCCGGTGAAGGTGGCGCAATGGCTGAGCTTCGGCCGCGCGGGCTATCTCCGCATGGTCGGCGTCGCGCCGACGGAGAATTTCGACGCCGATTACGGCGCCATGCGCGCCCTGCGCGACGGGGTCGCCCTGCGCTGACGAATCGCGCGGAAAGCCGACATGGAAAAGGGCCCTCGCAAGGGCCCTTTTTTACGCGCGATCGCCGGGCGGGACGAGGCGAGCGCGCCAGCGCTCCAGGCGCCTCGTCTCTGGTCTCTCAGCCCTCGGCGGCCGGGGTTTCCGCCGGCGGCGCCTTGGGGCCGCCCTTGGACACACCGACAAGCGCCGGGCGCAGCACGCGCTCGCCGAGCTTGTAGCCGGGCTGGATGACCTGAACCACGGTGCCGGACGGCACCTCGGCATTGGGCACCTCGAACATCGCCTGATGCATGTTCGGGTCGAACTTGGTGCCTTCCGCCTCGATCCGCGCCACGCCATGCTTGGTCAGCGCCTGAATCAGGGCGCGGCCGGTGAGGTCGATGCCCTCCAGCAGGGTCTTCAGCGTGCCCTCGGCCTTGGCGCGGGCATCGGCGTCGATGGCGCCCAGCGCGCGCTCGAAATCATCCGCCACGGTGAGAATGTCGCGGGCGAAGCCGGTGATGCCATAGACCTTGGCGTCCGCCACTTCGCGCTCGGCGCGGCGGCGCACATTGTCGGCCTCGGCGAAGGCGCGCAGGAACTTGTCCTTGAGCGCGACGATCTCGGCCTCAAGCCGCTCCTTTTCGGCGGCGAAGGCGGCGGCGAGGTCGTCCGGCGCGCCCGCAGCGCCGTTCTCGGCGTCGACAGTCTGATCGGCCATGTCGGGCTGGTCAGCCGGAGTGCGGTTCTCGTCGCTCATGAATACCTCGTCGAAGAATGGATTTGTCCGGGCGGTTGGCCACGCGGACGCCCGCCATATCGGGTTGGACGGCGCAAAAATCAAGCCGCGTCGGTGCCCGGGCCGCCGAGAACGCGGCTGACCACGCGGGCGGTGAAGTCGACCATCGGCACGATGCGGGCATAGTTGAGCCGTGTCGGCCCGATCACCCCGAGCACGCCGACCACCCTTCCCTGCCCGTCGCGATAGGGCGCGACGATGGTGGAGGAGCCCGAGAGCGAGAACAGCTTATTCTCCGAGCCGATGAAGATGCGCAGGCCCTGCGCGTCCTCGGCCCGGCCGAGCAGATCGACCACTTCCTGCTTGGCGTCGAGATCGTCGAACAGCAGGCGCACCCGCTCCAGATCCTCGATGGCGCGCAGATCCTGCAGCAGCCGCGTCTGCCCGCGCACGATCAGCCGCCGGTCGGCCTTCTCCCCGCCCGACCAGCTGGCCATGCCGCTTTCCACCACCCGCGCCGTCACCTCGTCGAGCTCGGCGCGGCGGGCGGCGAGCGTGCGCTCCACCTCGGCGCGCAGCTCGGTGAGCGTGCGCCCGCGGGTGAGCGAGGAGAGGAAATTGGTCGCCTCGACAAGCGCCGAGGGCGGAAGGCCCTTCGGCAGCGGCACCAGGCGGTTTTCCACCTCGCCATCATCGGAGACGAGGATCAGCAGCGCCCGGGTGGCGTCGAGCGGCACGAACTCGATATGTTTGAGCCGCACATCGGTCTTGCCTGTCGTGACGACGCCGGCGCCGCGCGACAGGCCGGAGAGCAGGTTGGAGGCCTCGGCCAGCACCCCGTCCACGGTCTGGGCGCGGGCGGCGGCGCGCACCTGGGTCTCGATCGAGTTGCGCTCATCTTCCGAGACATCGCCGATTTCCAGCAGCGCATCGACGAAGAAGCGCAGCCCGCGCTCGGTCGGCAACCGCCCGGCGCTGGTGTGGGGCGCGAAGATGAGGCCGGCCGCCTCAAGGTCCGCCATCACATTGCGCACCGAGGCCGGCGACAGCGTCATCGGAATGAGGCGGGAGATGTTGCGCGAGCCGGCCGGCTCGCCGGTGGCGAGATAGGTTTCGACGATCTGCCGGAAGATCTCGCGCGAGCGCTCGTCGAGCCGCGCCAGCGAAGGCGCGGTGGACGCCAGAAATGGATCGAGGGGCATCGCCGGGTTTGTCCCTTGTCTCATCTACCCGTTCATGGGTGGCTATTATCTCGGTATTCGTCCCCCATGTACAAGCGGGCGCGGCTGCGTGCCGCCCGGCGCCGGGGCAAGAGTCCGCGCCCGGCGATTGCACCGGGCCCGCGCCACCCTTACAAGGTCCGGCCACAGGGCGGGGCCAAAGTGCCCTGCCGCCCGCCCTTCAGGAGACCCGCCGCATGCGCCCTTCCCGCCGCCTTCCCGACGAGATGCGTGCCGTGAGCTTCGAGCGCGGCGTGCTGCGCCATGCCGAGGGCTCATGCCTGGTGAAGTTCGGCGAGACCCATGTGCTGGTCGCCGCCACGCTGGAAGAGCGCCTGCCGCCCTGGCTCAAGGGGCAGGGGCGCGGCTGGGTGACGGCGGAATATGGCATGCTGCCGCGCGCCACCCATGAGCGCACCCGCCGCGAGGTCACGGCCGGCAAGCCTTCCGGCCGCACCCAGGAAATCCAGCGCCTGATCGGCCGCTCGCTGCGCGCCGTGGTCGACCTCGAAAAGCTCGGCGAGCGGCAGATCACCGTCGATTGCGACGTGATCCAGGCCGATGGCGGCACCCGCACCGCCTCCGTCACCGGGGCGTGGATCGCACTGCATGACTGCCTGAGCTGGATGAAGTCGCGCGGCATGCTGTCCACCGTTCCGCTGCGCGATCATCTCGCCGCCGTCTCCTGCGGCATCGTCGACGGCGAGCCGCGGCTCGATCTCGACTATGCCGAGGATTCCGACGCCCATACCGATGTCAATTTCGTCATGACCGGCGCCGGCGGCTTTGTCGAAATCCAGGGCACGGCGGAGAAGACGCCTTTCACCCAGGAAGAGTTCGACGCCATGCTCGGCCTTGCCCGCAAGGGCGTGTCCAAGCTGGTCGACCTGCAGAAGCTGGCTGTCGCATGAACACCGCCCCGCACCGCCGGCTCGAAGGCCGCGTTATCATCGCCACCCATAATCCCGGCAAGCTGGAGGAGATGGCCGGCCTGCTGGCGCCCTATGGCGTCGACGTCGTCTCCGCCGGCGAGCTCGGCCTGCCGGAGCCGGAAGAGACCGGCCTCACCTTCACCGAGAATGCCCGCATCAAGGCGATCGCCGCCGCGACCGCCGCCGGCCTGCCCGCCTTCGCCGACGATTCCGGGCTGTGCGTCGATGCGCTGGGCGGCGCGCCGGGGCTCTATACCGCCCGCTGGGCGGGGCCGGAGAAGGATTTCATGGCGGCGATGACCCGCGTGGAGGAAGAACTGCGCGATGCCGGCGCGGAACTGCCCGATCTGCGCCGCGCGCATTTCATCTCCGCCTTGTGCCTTGCCTGGCCAGATGGCCATGTCGAGGATTTCGAGGGGGTGGTCAACGGCACGCTGGTCTGGCCGCCGCGCGGGCCGGCCGGCTTCGGCTATGACCCGATGTTCCAGCCCGACGGCCAGCCGGACGACAATCCGCGCACCTTCGGCGAGATGTCGGGAGCCGAAAAGCACGGCCTGCCGCCGCTCGGCCGCGGCCTCTCGCACCGCGCGCGCGCCTTCATGGCGCTGGCGCAGGCCTGCCTCGGGGCGAACTTTGACTGAACGCGCGCCTGCGCCGCCGCCGCTCGATCCCGGCTTCGGCGTCTATGTGCACTGGCCCTTCTGCAAGGCCAAATGCCCCTATTGCGACTTCAACTCGCATGTCCGCCATGCCCCGCCCGACCAGGCGCGGTTCGTCGCGGCGTTCCAGGCGGAGATCGCCCACACCCGCGCGCGCATCGGCCAGCGGCGCACCCAGAGCGTCTTCTTCGGCGGCGGCACGCCCTCGCTGATGGAGCCGGGCACCGTCGGGGCGATCCTCGACGCCATCGATGCCGCCTGGCCGCTCGACGCCCGCGCCGAGGTGACGCTGGAAGCGAACCCGACCAGCGTTGAGGCGGAACGGTTTCGCGGCTATCGCGCGGCCGGCGTCAACCGCGTCTCGCTGGGCGTGCAGGCGCTGGACGATGCCGCGCTGAAGGCGCTGGGGCGCATGCACAGCGCGCAGGAGGCGCTGGGCGCGGTGGCGGTGGCGCGCGCCGCCTTCGAGCGCGTCTCCTTCGACCTCATCTATGCCCGCCCCGGCCAGACGCCGGAGGCCTGGGCGCGCGAGCTTGGCCGCGCCATTGACGAGGGCTGCGAGCATCTCTCGCTCTACCAGCTCACCATCGAGGACGGCACGCCCTTCGCCGCGCTGCACCGCGCCGGCCGGCTGATCGTGCCGGACAGCGAGGCCGCCCGCGCCCTATGGGACGTGACGCAGGAGACCACCCGCGCCGCCGGGCTGCCGGCCTATGAGGTTTCCAACCATGCCCGCGTGGGGGCGGAGAGCCGGCACAATCTTCTGTACTGGCGCTATGGCGAATATGCCGGCATCGGCCCCGGCGCGCATGGAAGGCTCGACACGCCGGAGGCGCGGGTCGCCACCTCCACCGAGCGTGGGCCGGAGGAATGGGTGGCGCGGGTCGAGGCGCAGGGCCATGGCGTCATCGTCGACGAGAAGCTCACCCGCGCGGAACAGGCCGACGAATATCTGCTGATGGGGCTTCGGCTGCTGGAAGGCATCGACGCGCGCCGCTTCGCCCGGCTGGCGGGCCGCCCCTTTGACCCGGCCCGGGTGGCGGCGCTGGCGGAAGACGGCATGATCGAAGCGCTGCCGGACGAGCGCCTGCGCGCCACCGATCTCGGCCTGCCGGTGCTCGACGCCATCGTCGCCGACCTCGCGGCGTGAGGGCGGCGGCGTGCGGGTCGCCTCTGTTGTTGATGGCCGTCATCCTGAGGTGCTTGGCCCCTGGCCAAGCCTCGAAGGATGGTCGTCCGGGCGCGCTACAGGGACCATCCTTCGAGGCTCGCTGCGCTCGCACCTCAGGATGACGGTGCGCCCTGGCGCGGCCGCAACGCCCCGCCTCACATCCCCTGGGCGAAGCTGCGCGGGGCGGGGCTGACGATCTGGGTGGTGCCGCCGGAAATCTGCATCACCGCCAGCCCGCGCTCATTGGTACCATCGGCGCGGAAGCGGAAAATGCCGTCGACGCCGGAAAAGCCCGACGGGTTCTGGATCGCCGCGTCGGTGATGCCGGCCTCGCCATAGGAGTTCACCAGCGCCGCCATCAGCGACACCGCATCATGCGAGAGCGTGGTGGTACGCACCGGCTCGCGGCCGAAGCGGGCCCGGTAGCGCGCGGCGAAGGCGCGGAAGCCCGCCGTGTCGGGCGCGGCGAAGATGCCGCCGTTCATCGCCGGATTGGCGAACAGCTTGGCGTCGTCCCACAGGCCGGTGCCGATGAGCTGCTTGCCGGCGAGGCTGGCGCCCGCGCCTGAGAGCGCCTGCACGATCTGCGGCACGGTGTCGGCGGCATCCGGCAGGAACACCGCATCGGCCTGCGCCACCGAGCCAGCGAGACGGCGCGCGGCCTCCGCCGCCTGGCCGGCGCCATAGCGCTCCAGCCCGACCACGCGCCCGCCGACGGTGGGCACGGTCTCGCGGAAGGCGGCCTCGACCACCGAGCCATAGGCATTGTCCGGCACCAGCCCGACAAAGGAGCGCCGCCCATTGGCGGCGGCGTAGCGGATCACCCGCTCGACATCGGTCTGCGGCAGGAAGCTGAGGAGATAGACCCCCTGCGTCGCCACATTGGTATCGGTGGAGAAGCCGACAAGCGGCACGCCGCGCTGGCGCGCCACCTGGCCGGCGGCGGCAACGGAATGGGCGAAGAGCGGGCCGATAATGGCGCGGGCGCCCTCGTCCAGCGCCTGCTGCGCGGCGGCCTGCGCCCCCGGGCCGGTGCCGCCATCATCCTTGACGATCAGCCGGATGCGGGCGCCGGCGAATTCCGACAGCGCCATCTCGGCCGCGTTGCGCAGCGAAAGCGCCACCGCGCCGGCATTGCCGGAGGCGCCGAGCGGCAGGATGAGGCCGATGGGGGTGCCGGTGCCAAGGCCGGCATTGGGGTCGGGCGGCAGTTCCGGCATCGGTAGCGCCGCCTGCGGCGCGCTCATCTCCGGCCCCGAAGAGCAGGCGGCCAATCCTGCCGCGCCGGCCATGAGGAGAAAGCCGCGCCGGCTGGTACGGGCGAGGCGTGTGCGGATCGCGGCCGTGTCCTTCGCGTTCATGCGGTGCGTTCGGCTCGGCTGTGCGCCTGCCACCCTGGCCGACGTCGCTTCCTTTTTAGGACGGCGGGACTCGCCCTGTCACCTCGCCGCCGGTGCGCGGGCGGCGAAAGCGCGACATATCCACCCGTTCGGCCCGGTTTCCGGGGCTTTTCGCCCGCGCTCGCGCGCCACGAGACGCATGACGGCGGCGCCGGGGCTCTCTACAATGCGCCGCCATGACCCTTCCCAGCGACGCCGCTTCCCCCGATCCGCTTCCCGCCGAACCCGCTCCCGACACGGCGACCGCCCGCCGTTTCCGCATCGGCGCGCACAGCCTTCCCGCCGCGCGCCCGCAGCCGGGCCTCTACATCGTCGCCACGCCGATCGGCAATCTCGGCGACGTGACGCTGCGGGCGCTGGAGACGCTGGCGGGCGCTGACCTCATCGCCTGCGAGGACACGCGCATCACAAGGCGGCTGCTGGAGCGTTACGGCATCGAAACGAAACTGGTGGCCTATCACGATCACAATGCCGAGCAGGCGCGCCCCCGGCTGCTGGCGCGCCTCGCCGAGGGCGGTGTGGTGGCGCAGGTGTCGGATGCCGGCACGCCGCTGATCTCCGATCCCGGCTACAAGCTGGTAGCGGCGGCGATCGAGGCCGGGCACCGCGTCATTCCGCTGCCCGGCGCCTCGGCCAGCCTTGCCGCGCTGGTGGCGGCGGGGCTGCCGACCGACCGCTTCTTCTTCGAGGGTTTTCTCCCGCCCAAGAGCGGCGCCCGCCGCACCCGCATCAGCGAGCTGAAAACGCTGCCGGCGACGCTGATCCTCTATGAGAGCGGCCCGCGCCTGCCGGAAAGTCTCGCCGATCTCTCGGAAGGGCTCGGCCCCCGGCCGGCGGCGGTGTGCCGGGAACTCACCAAGACCTTCGAGGAAGCGCGGCGCGGCACGTTGGACGTGCTCGCCGCCTTCTATGCCGAGGCTGGCCCGCCCAGGGGCGAGATCGTGCTGGTGATCGGTCCCCCCGGGGCGGAGGAATCCAGCGCTGCCGATCTCGACGTCGCGCTGAAGCAGGCGCTGGCGAGCCTCTCGGTCAAGGACGCGGCGGCGGCGGTGGCGACCGCGACCGGCCTGCCCCGCCGCGCCGTCTATGCCCGCGCGCTCGCCCTGCAGGGCGGCGATGGCTGAGGCGGCGCGGCCGGACGGGACGCCGAAACAGGGCACGCCGGAAGAGCGGGCGCAGCAGCGCCGCCGCGCCGCCTTCACCCGTGGCATGGCGGCGGAGGCCGCCGCCGCCGCCCTGTTCGAGGCCGAGGGCTTCGTCATTCTGGAGCGGCGCGCCCGCACCCCGCGAGGCGAGATCGACCTTGTGGCGCGGCGCGACGGGCTGCTGGTGTTCATCGAGGTGAAGGCGCGGGCCTCGCTGCGTTTCGCTGCCGAATCGATTCTGCTGCGGCAGCGCCGGCGCATCGTCGGCGCGGCGGAGATCTATCTCTCCCGCCACCCCGAGCTGGCCGGGCTCGACATGCGGCTCGACGTCGTGCTGGTGGCGCCGGGCGCGCCGCCGCTGCACCTGCCGGGCGCCTTCGAGGCGGAATGAGCGGGGAAACGAGGTCGTGGCGCGACGCCGCGCGAGCGATTAAACAGGAAGGCGAATGCCGCCGGGCGACCCCGCCTCCGGCCGGCTCCCTCCTGTCGCAGACGGAACTCCCATGAGCCTCAACGTCGCCGTCCAGATGGACCCGATCGACCGCATCAATATTGCGGGCGATTCCGCCTTCGCCCTGATGCTGGAAGCGCAGGCGCGCGGCCATGCGCTCTCCTACTACACCACCGACCGCCTCGCGATGCGCGATGGCGAGGTGTTCGCCACCGTTCAGCCGCTGGAAGTGCGCGACCTGAAGGGCGACCACTTCACCCTCGGCGACCCGCAGCGCGTGCGGCTCGACAGTTTTGACGTGATCCTGATGCGGCAGGATCCGCCCTTCGACATGAACTACATCACCGCGACGCATCTGCTGGAGCGCATCCATCCGCGCACGCTGGTGGTGAACGACCCGGCCCATGTGCGCAACGCGCCGGAAAAGATCTTCGTCACCGAATTCCCCGATTTGATGCCGCCGACGCTGATCACCCGCGACCTCGATGAGATCAAGGCGTTTCGCGACGAGTTCGGCGACATCGTGATGAAGCCGCTCTACGGCCATGGCGGCGCCTCGGTGTTCCGCCTCACCCGCGACGACCTGAATTTCGGCTCGCTCTATGACCTGTTCGCCACCACCTTCCGCGAGCCCTGGGTGGTGCAGCGCTTCATTCCCGAGGTGAAGCATGGCGACAAGCGCATCATCCTGGTGGACGGGGTGTTTGCCGGCGCAGTCAACCGGGTGCCGAGCGAGGGCGATCTGCGCTCCAACATGGTGCGCGGCGGGGCGGCGGCGGAAACCGACCTGACGCCGCGCGAGCGCGAGATCTGCGAGCGGCTGGGGCCGGCGCTGCGGGCGCGCGGGCTGCTGCTCACCGGCATCGACGTGATCGACGGCCATCTCACCGAGATCAACGTCACCGCCCCGACCGGCATCCGCGCCATCAAGCGGATCGGTGGGCCGGACATCGCGCCGATCGTGTGGGACATGATCGAGGCCAAGCGGGCCTGAAGCGCGCCTGAGGGCGCGGGCGCCGGCCGGACATGAGCCGGCCAAACATGAAAACGGCACCGCCTCGGGGAGAGACGGTGCCGTCTTTGCGTCGCGAGCGCGCGGCGCCGTTCAGTGGACGCTGAGCGTCACCAGTTCGTTCTGCATAGCGTTAGCGATCGCCGCCTCCCGGCTGTCGGTCAGCATGATCGGCGTGCCATCGGCGGCGTGCAGGGTGAACAGCACGAGGCCCGGCGAGAGATGGGCCTGCGGGAACATTTCCGCCGCCTCTTCGGAACGGATGGTGCGCAGATAGGCGATGTGCCCGCCGCCGAGATTTGCGAAATCTTCCGCGGTGAGGGCGCCGGCGAGCGCCGAACCGGCGGAGGCGGGGTCGATGTGGAATTCATTGGTCATGATCGGCTACTCCTCTGCGTACAGTCGAGACCGGCTTGGGGTTCCGTCATTCATCCGTCGCTATGGTGATACGCCGGACGATGCGTTCCGGTTCCGGTCGCACCAGCTCGACGCAGAGCAGGCCGTTCTTCAGCTCGGCACCGATCACCCGCATGCCCTCGGCCAGCACGAAGACGCGCTGGAACTGGCGTGCGGCGATGCCACGGTGAAGAAAGACCCGTCCGGGCTCTTCGCTCTGGCGGCCACGGATGACGAGTTCCTTCTCCTCCACCGTCACCTCCAGCTGCTCGCGGGTGAAGCCCGCGACGGCCAGGGTGATGCGGAGCTTTTCCGGCTGCTCGGCCGTGGCCACCCGCTCGATATTGTAGGGCGGGTACCCGTCGGAACCTTTCATGACACGGTCGAGCGCCCGCTCGACCTCGTCAAAGCCAAGCAGGAAGGGGCTCGACAGCGAGGGAATACGCGACATGCTCCCAAAGTCCTCGTCTGAAGCGACTTTGTGTGATGGGACCCCGTTCAGGCATCCCGTTGGGAAGCGATATGGGACAGCGTCCGTCTCCGCGCAAGACGAGGGCCGGGCGATCAGCGACGCAAAGGGAGGCGGCGGGGCGCAGAGCGGCGCCACTCGCGCGCGCCACGCCGGGCCGGCAGGAGTGGGGCCGGTTGGCTCAGTGGGACGGGGCTTGGCGGCGGGCAGCGGCGCCGGGGTGAGCCCCCGCTCACCTTCAGGCGCACCGGAAGGTGAGCGCAAAGGCCTTCAAAGGCGCCGGCCTCGCGCCTCGCTCAGGCGGCGTGGCGCTCGCCATTGACGCCGAAATGGTCGAGATAGCGCGGGCTGATCTTCTCCACCGGCAGCACGATCAGCACATCAGTGGTGCCGAACTGGCGATCGACGACGGCGCCGCGCCCGATCTGGGCGCCGAGGCGCAGATAGCCCTTGATCAGCGGCGGCAGCGCGCCCAGCGCCGCCTTGGCGTCCAGCGCCTCGACCGAGACGAGGTCCATCGGCGCGGCATGGCGGGGCAGCGCCTGCGCCGCCCATTCCGGATCGGTGGGGGCGAAATGGTGCAGGAAGGCGAGCGGGCGGGCCAGCGCCTGCGGGTCGCAGCCCTCCAGGCTGGCGCAGCCGAACATCACATCGATGCCGTGCCGGCGCACATAGGCCCAGATGCCGTGCCAGAGCAGCTCCACCGTGCGCTTGTTGCGGTAGGAGGCGAGCACGCAGGAGCGGCCGAGCTCCAGGAAGCGGCGGTGCGGATGGCGCGCCAGCAGAGGGGCGATGTCGAACTCGCTCGCCGTGTAGAAGCCATTATGGCGGTCGGCGATCTCCTGGCGCAGCAGGCGATAAGTGCCGACGACGCGCGGCACACGCTTGCCACGCACCATCCGGCAGGATTCATGGTCGAGCACCAGAAGGTGATCGCAAATGCCGTCAAAGGCGTCGACATCGCGCCGGGTAAGCCGCATGGCGGCGGCGGGCGTCGCCGACATTTCCTCGTAGAACACCTCGTAGCGCAGGCGCTGGGCGCGGCGCACATCCGCCGCCGTCACCGCCAGGCGCACTTCCAGCGCGCCGATCCGCCCCAGCGTCGCCGGGCCGGGTTCGCCCCGGCTGCCGCGATGGCGCACGCCGGAATAGGAGCGCAGCGCCGGCATCAGGCGGGAGGGGGTGAAGGCCGCCGGCACCAGCCGCAGCGGCGCGGCGCCCTTCGGGCCCGGCGTGGCGTGCTTGGGGTTGAATTTGGGGGTGAAGAAGCTGCGCCAGGCCGCCAGCCCGGGTGTGGCGAGCGAGGCGGTGAGGGCGACGACACGCGACGACGGCGGTGTCTCGACAGTCCCATCGGCGAACAGCTGCGTCATGACCGACCCCCCACGCTGCCTTCACTATAGCGTTTTATGACAGGAATCACATTTCTCGGACGCTCATGTGACAGCCCGATCGCACCGGCCTGCCGCAACGGGAGTGGGGCCCGCCGGCGGGGGACGAAAGCGCGCGTGGCGGCGGAGATGACGGATCGTCCCCAGCGGCGGCCTGCGGCAGCGGAAGGGCAGGAGGGGAGCTGTGCGACGGGCGTGGCATGACCGCCCCGGCGGCCACAGCGCAAGGGCGGGGCGCGCCTGCGGTAGAGCCGGAGCTGGCGGATGATTGCCCAGTTTGCTCGCCCAATCCTGCTCGCCCAATCCTGCTCGCTTGGTCCTCTTCGTTTGGTCCCGCTCTTTCAGCCGGCGCCGCCAAGCCCGGTGCGGTATGCGGCGCGTGCCTCTCTGGAAACGCTTCCAGCCGCCTCATCCCAACGCGCCGCCGGTCCCGTCCGTGATCGGGGAGAACTCCCGGCGAAGTATCGCGGCTCTGCGCTTGCGGGAGCGGCTGCGGCGACGGTCGCTCGGATGTCTTGCGAACGGTTGCCGAGGAGGGAGAGGCATATCCTCGCGCCTCTCTGGAAATTCTTCCAGCCGCGCCCTTCTGGCAGAATGTTAGGTCCCGTACCTGTCGTGGAGAACTCCCGGCGAAGTATCGCGGCTCTGCGCTTGCGGCAGCGGCGGGAAGTCAGGAGGGGTGCCCGAGGTCATACGAACGGCCCGTGAGCCGGAGGGCCCCTCTGGAAACGCTTCCATCCGGCGCAAACCCCTTTCGCGCGGCCGCCGACGTGCCGGGCTGGTCCTGCCGGTTCGCGTGCTGGGCGTGCTCCAGACGTGTGCCGGGGCATGCTTTCCCCTTGGCCTTTCTCTCCCCCTCAGGCCGCCGCAGGGTTGCGGTCGGCGGCGGCGCGGTAGGCGAGGGCTTCGGCCAGATGGGGCCGCCCGACCGTTTCGGCGCCGGAAAGATCGGCCAGGGTGCGCGCCACCCGCAGCACCCGGTGATAGCCCCGCGCCGACAGGCGCATGAGCTTGGCAGCGTCCGCCAAAAGGGCCGAGCCCGCGGCGTCCGGGGTGGCGATCTCTTCCAGCACCGGCCCGCTGGCTTCGGCATTGGTGAACAGGTCCGGCCGGCCGAGCGCGCAGAAGCGCTCGCGCTGCACGATTCGCGCCTGCGCCACCCGCAGCGCCACGGCGGCGCTGGGCTCGGACGGGCC
Source organism: Ancylobacter vacuolatus (assembly GCF_030813595.1). Lineage (GTDB taxonomy): Bacteria > Pseudomonadota > Alphaproteobacteria > Rhizobiales > Xanthobacteraceae > Ancylobacter > Ancylobacter vacuolatus. Next base: position 575,496 of record NZ_JAUSUH010000002.1, read on the forward strand.
GGGGCGCACGAGATCGACTGCCGCGACCGCCGGCACGTCGAGATGCAAATCCACCCGGTCGAGAAACGGGCCGGACAGGCGCGCCTGGTACTCCGCCGCGCAGCGCGGCCCGCGCCGGCAGGTCTGCCCCGGCTCGCCGGCCCGACCGCAGCGACAGGGATTCATCGCCGCGATCAGCTGGAAGCGGGCGGGATAGGAGATGCGGTGATTGGCGCGGGCGATCACCGCCTCGCCGGTCTCCAGCGGCTGGCGCAGTGAATCGAGCACGGCGGGGGCGAATTCCGGCAATTCGTCGAGGAACAGCACGCCATTATGCGCCAGCGACACCTCGCCCGGCCGGGCCCGCATGCCGCCACCCACCATCGCCGCCATGCTGGCGGAGTGGTGCGGGGCGCGAAAGGGGCGCCGGCTGGTGAGCGCGCCGCCCTGCAGCGTGCCGGCGACCGAGGCGACCATCGACACTTCCAGCAGCTCGGACGGGGTGAGCGGCGGCAGGATGGAGGGAAGCCGCTGCGCCAGCATGGATTTGCCGGCGCCCGGCGGGCCGCTGAGCAGGAGATTGTGGCGCCCGGCGGCGGCGATCTCCAGCGCCCGGCGCGCGGTTTCCTGGCCCTTCACCTCCGCCAGATCGGGCAGATGCGCCGTGCCGGCCTCCAGCCGCGGCTCCGGGCGGGCGAGCAATTGGCGGCCCGCGAAGTGATTGACCAGCTGGATCAACGAATGCGGCGCCAGCACCGCCATGTCGGGGCTGGCCCAGGCGGCCTCCGGCCCGCAGGCCTCCGGGCAGATGAGGCCATGATTGCGGGCATTGGCGCCGATGGCGGCCGGCAGGACGCCGGAGACGGCGGCGATGCGCCCGTCGAGCGCCAGTTCGCCCACCACGGTGAATCCGTCGAGCGCGTCAGGGCTGATGGCGCCGATCGCCGCCATCAGGCCGAGGGCGATCGGCAGGTCGTAATGGCTGCCTTCCTTCGGCAGGTCGGCGGGGGCGAGGTTGACGGTGATGCGCCGGGCGGGCAGCGCGAGGCCGGAGGCGGTGAGGGCGGCGCGCACCCGCTCCTTCGCCTCGGTGACTGCCTTGTCGGCCAGGCCGACGAGATTGAAGGCCGGCAGGCCCGGGCTCACCTGAACTTGAACATCGACCGGGCGGGTCTCGACGCCCTCGAACGCCACCGTTGCCACGCGCTGGACCATCGACGCCCTCCTGCCGGAGCCTGGCGCGCCGGGAGCCGGCGGACGCGCGGGTGGCAGGATACGGCCCTCGCCGCCGACGTCAAGAACAATACAGGAACAAGCTCCGAGAAAGATGAACAAAACGTTAGGGAAGGGCGGCCGCAGCCCTATGATAGAAAAACTCTATCGTGGCACGGAACACCTGAATTGATTTCGGTTTCCGTGCGTACCATCCTTACCTTTGGAAAATTCTAAAAGAAGGCTACGGGAGAAATGCCGCATTACGAACCCTGGAGCGACGAGCGCGCCCGCGCGGTCATCGATGAGTTCACTCATCTGGAAGGCCCGCTGATGCCGATGCTCCACGCGGTGCAGGAGACGTTCGGCCACGTTCCCGACGCCGTCGTGCCGATGCTGGCCGAGAAGCTCAATGTCTCGCGCGCCGAAGTCCATGGCGTCGTGACCTTCTACCATGATTTCCGCCACGAGCCGGCCGGCCGCCATGTGCTGAAGCTCTGCCGCGCCGAGGCCTGCCAGGCGGCGGGCGGCGACGCGCTTGCCGAACATGCCGAACACAAGCTGGGCTGCAAGCTCGGCGAGACCACGGCGGACGGGCGCGTCACCGTCGAGCCGATCTATTGCCTCGGCCTGTGCGCCACGGCGCCGTCGGCCATGCTGGACGGCCGGATCGTCGCGCGGCTCAATGAGCGCCGGCTCGACGCCCTGATCGCGGAGGCGCAGTCGTGAGCACCCATTCCATGCCCATTCGCATCTATGTTCCCAAGGACGCCTGCGCCATCGCCTGCGGTGCTGACGAAGTGGCCGAGGCCATCGCCGCCGTGTCGCTGGTCCGCAATGAGCCGGTCGAGATCGTCCGCAACGGTTCGCGCGGCATGCTCTGGCTGGAGCCGATGATCGAGGTCGTCACCACTGACGGCCGCATCGCCTATGGCCCGGTCGAGGCCGGCGACGTCGAAGGCCTGTTCGCGGCCGGCTTCCTCACCGGCGCCGACCACGCGCTGCGCATCGGCAAGCCGGAGGAGCACCCCTTCCTGGCCAAGCAGACGCGCCTCACCTTCGCCCGCTGCGGCATCATCGACCCGGCTTCTTACGAGGATTACCGCGCCCATGGCGGCTATCGCGGGCTGGAGCGCGCGCTGACGCTGGGCCCGGCGGGCATCATCGAGGAAGTGAAGACGTCCGGCCTGCGCGGTCGCGGCGGCGCCGGCTTCCCGACCGCCATCAAGTGGAAGACGGTGGCGGACGCAAAGGGCGACCAGAAATACATTGTCTGCAACGCCGACGAGGGCGACAGCGGCACCTTCGCCGACCGCATGATCATGGAAGGTGACCCCTTCGAGCTGATCGAGGGCATGACCATCGCCGGCATCGCGGTGGGCGCCACCAAGGGCTATGTCTACACCCGCTCGGAATATCCCCACGCCATCTGGGCGATGGAGAAGGCGGTCGAGGTGGCGCGGGCCAATGGCATGCTCGGCGCCAACATCGCCGGCTCGCCCTACAGCTTCGACATGGAAGTGCGCATGGGCGCCGGCGCCTATGTGTGCGGCGAGGAAACCGCCCTGCTCGACAGCCTGGAAGGCAAGCGCGGCACGGTGCGGGCCAAGCCGCCGCTGCCGGCTCATAAGGGCCTGTTCCAGAAGCCAACCGTCATCAACAACGTGCTCTCGCTCACCGCCGTGCCGCATATCCTGGCCGATGGCGGGCAGTTCTACGCCGATTTCGGCATGGGCCGCTCGCGCGGCACGATGCCGATCCAGATCGCCGGCAATGTGAAGTTCGGCGGCCTGTTCGAGACCGCCTTCGGCATCACGCTGGGCGAGCTGGTGAACGATATCGGCGGCGGCACCGCCACCGGCAAGCCGGTCAAGGCCGCCCAGGTCGGCGGCCCGCTGGGCGCCTATGTGCCGACCTGGCAGTTCGACCTGCCCTTCGACTATGAATCGTTCGCGGCCAAGGACGCGCTGATCGGCCATGGCGGCATCGTCGTGTTCGATGAGAGCTCGGACCTCGCCAAGATGGCCCGCTTCGCCATGGAGTTCTGCTCGGTGGAGAGCTGCGGCAAGTGCACGCCCTGCCGCATCGGCTCGACGCGCGGCGTCGAACTGATGGACAAGATCATCGCCGGCGAGCGCGTCACAGCCAACCTCGCGACGCTGACCGATCTCTGCCAGACGATGAAGCTTGGATCCCTTTGCGCCCTTGGCGGGTTTACCCCGTATCCGGTGCTGAGTGCGCTGAACCATTTCCCCGAGGATTTCGGTGCGCCCCCGCGCGTCGTCCTCGAAGCCGCCGAATAGGAGGACGCCCCATGTCACTCGTCCATGAGATCGACTACGGAACGCCCGCTCCCAAGACCGACAAGATGGTGACGCTCACCATTGACGGGATGGAAGTGACGGTGCCGGAAGGCACCTCCATCATGCGCGCGGCGATGGAGATGGGGACGCAGATCCCCAAGCTCTGCGCCACGGACTCGCTGGAGGCCTTTGGCTCCTGCCGCCTGTGCCTGATCGAGATCGAGGGCCGCAACGGCACCCCGGCCTCCTGCACCACGCCGGTGGCGCCGGGCCTGAAGGTCCACACCCAGACCCCGCGCCTCGCCCAGCTGCGCAAGGGCGTGATGGAGCTCTATATCTCCGATCACCCGCTGGACTGCCTGACCTGCGCCGCCAATGGCGATTGCGAGCTGCAGGACATGGCTGGCGCGGTCGGCCTGCGCGAAGTGCGCTACGGCATGGAGGGCGCCAACCATTTCGCCCCCTCCTCCGAGCTGCTGATGCCGAAGGACGAGTCGAACCCCTATTTCACCTATGACCCGGCCAAGTGCATCGTCTGCAATCGCTGCGTGCGCGCCTGCGAGGAAGTGCAGGGCACCTTCGCGCTGACGATTTCCGGCCGCGGCTTCGGCTCGCGCGTCTCGCCCGGCCAGTCGGAAGCCTTCCTCACCTCGGAATGCGTCTCCTGCGGCGCCTGCGTGCAGGCCTGCCCGACCGCCACCCTCTCCGAGAAGCGGCTGATCGACATCGGCACCCCCGAGCATTCGGTGGTGACGACCTGCGCCTATTGCGGCGTCGGTTGCACCTTCAAGGCGGAAATGCGCGGCCAGGAAGTGGTGCGCATGGTGCCGTGGAAGGACGGCAAGGCCAATCGCGGCCATAGCTGCGTCAAGGGCCGCTTCGCCTGGGGCTATGCGATGCACCAGGACCGCATCCTCAAGCCGATGATCCGCTCCAAGGTCACCGAGCCGTGGCGCGAAGTGTCGTGGGAAGAGGCGATCGCCTACACCGCCTCCGAGCTGAAGCGCATCCAGGACACCTATGGCCGCAAGTCGGTCGGCGGCATCACTTCCTCGCGCTGCACCAATGAAGAAGCCTATCTCGTTCAGAAGATCATCCGCGCCGGCTTCGGCACCAACAATGTCGACACCTGCGCCCGCGTCTGCCATTCGCCGACCGGCTATGGCCTGAACCAGGCGTTCGGCACCTCGGCGGGCACGCAGGACTTCGATTCGGTCGAGGATTCCGACGTCATCCTCGTCATCGGCGCCAACCCGACCGACGGCCACCCGGTGTTCGGCTCGCGGATGAAGAAGCGGCTGCGCGAGGGCGCGAAGCTGATCGTCATCGATCCGCGCCGCATCGACCTCGTGCGCTCGCCCCACGTCACGGCGGACTATCATCTGCCGCTGCAGCCGGGCACCAATGTCGCCGTCGTCACCGCGCTGGCCCATGTCGTCGTCACCGAAGGTCTGGTGAACGAGGAATATGTCCGCCAGTTCTGCGACTGGGAGGAATTCCAGGACTGGGCCGAGTTCGTCGCCGATGCGCGCCACTCGCCCGAGGAAGTCGAGAAGCTCTCCGGCGTGCCGGCCGAGCAGATCCGCGGCGCGGCCCGGCTCTATGCCACCGGCGGCAATGGCGCGATCTATTACGGCCTCGGCGTCACCGAGCACTCGCAGGGTTCCACCACGGTGATGGCGATCGCCAACCTCGCCATGGCGACCGGCAATATCGGTCGTCGCGGCGTCGGCGTGAACCCGCTGCGCGGCCAGAACAACGTGCAGGGCTCGTGCGATATGGGCTCGTTCCCGCATGAGCTGCCGGGCTATCGCCACATCTCCGACGACGCCACCCGCGCCACCTTCGAGGCGATGTGGGGCCGCCCGCTCGATCCCGAGCCGGGCCTGCGCATTCCCAACATGCTGGACGCCGCCGTCGACGGCACCTTCAAGGCGATCTACATCCAGGGCGAGGACATCCTGCAGTCCGACCCGGACACGCATCACGTCGCTTCCGGCCTCGCGGCCATGGAGCTGGTGATCGTGCAGGACCTGTTCCTGAACGAGACCGCCGCCTATGCCCACGTCTTCCTGCCGGGCTGCACCTTCCTTGAGAAGGACGGCACCTTCACCAATGCCGAGCGCCGCATCCAGCTCGTGCGCAAGGTGATGGCGCCGAAGAACGGCTATGGCGACTGGGAAGTCACCCAGATGCTGGCCCGTGCCATCGGCATGGACTGGAACTACACCCACCCCTCGCAGATCATGGACGAGATCGCCGCGCTCACCCCGAGCTTCGCCGGCGTGTCGTTCAAGAAGCTCGACGAGATGGGCTCGGTGCAGTGGCCCTGCAACGACGCCAATCCCGAGGGCATGCCGATCATGCACATTGGCGGCTTCGCGCGCGGCAAGGGCAAGTTCGTCCTCACCGAATATGTCGCCACCGATGAGCGTTCGGGCCCGCGCTTCCCGCTGCTGCTCACCACCGGCCGCATCCTCAGCCACTACAATGTCGGCGCGCAGACCCGCCGCACCGAGAACGTGGCCTGGCATCCCGAGGACGTGCTGGAAATCCACCCCCATGATGCCGAGCAGCGCGGCGTGCGCGACGGCGACTGGGTGCGGATCGACAGCCGCGCCGGCTCCACCACCCTGCGCGCGCAGATCACCGACCGCGTGGCGACGGGCGTGGTCTACACCACCTTCCACCACCCGACGACGCAGGCCAATGTCGTCACCACCGACTTCTCGGACTGGGCCACCAATTGCCCCGAGTTCAAGGTGACGGCGGTGCAGATCGCCCGCTCGAACGGCCCGTCCGAGTGGCAGGAAGACTATGACGAGTTCACCCGCCAGAGCCGCCGTATCGCGGTCGCGGCGGAGTGAGCGGAGCCCTGAACCGATGATCGCGCCGGTCGCCCGCGTCTCGCGCATGGCCGTCACCCCCTCGGGGGCGACGGTGGGCGAGCGGGCGATCCCCGAGGAGACGCCGGTCGCCATCGTCCATAACGGCTCCACCTATGCCGTGATGATGGCGACGCCGGCGGACCTCGAGGATTTCGGCTATGGCTTCAGCCTGACCGAGGGCGTGATCGACAGCCTCGCCGACGTGCAGTCCATCGAGACGCTGGAATTCGAGGACGAGGCCGGCGTGCTCGGGGTCGAGGTGCGGCTGTGGCTGGACGAGGCGCGGGCCGGCCAGATGGTGGCGCGCCGCCGGCAGATCGCCGGCCCCACCGGCTGCGGCCTGTGCGGGGTGGAAAGCCTGGAACTGGCAGTGAAGCCAGCCCGCACCGTGGCGGACGGGGCGCGTTTCTCCGCCGCTGAGATTTCCCGCGCCGTGGCCTCGCTGCCGCCAGCGCAGCTGCTCAATCACCAGACCCGCGCCGTGCATGCGGCCGCCTTCTGGGAACCCGAAGCCGGGCTGGTGGCGGTGCGCGAGGATGTCGGGCGCCACAACGCGCTCGACAAGCTCGTCGGCCATCTCGTGCGCGAGGGGCATAAGGCGGGTGGCGGCGTTGTGCTGCTGACCAGCCGGGTGTCGATCGAGATGGTACAGAAGACCGCCATGCTCGGCGCCTCGGTGCTGGTGGCGGTCTCCGCCCCCACCGCGCTGGCGCTGCGGACGGCGGAGAAGGCGGGCATCACCCTCGTCGCCATCGCCCGCGACGATGGATTTGAAGTCTTTACCCACCCCCATCGCATCGTGCTGGACGGGGCAGAGAAGGAGCGTATCGCCCATGTCGGCTAACACGATGGAACGTCTGGTCTACATGGCGAACCAGATCGGCAAGTTCTTCCAGCCGCAGGGCCATGAGAAGACCGTCACGGGCGTCGCCAAGCACATCAGGGACTTCTGGGACCCGCGCATGCGCGCCCGTATCGAGGACCATATCGCTGCCGGCGGCGAGGGGTTGGCGCCCGACGTGCTGGAAGCGCTGCGCTCGCTGCCCAAGGTGAGCCGCGACACCATTCCCGCGCCGCACCCGACGCTCGACGTGCCCGGCCCGACCGCGCACCACCACTGATTCGGCCGATCTCCCGAGCGGGCCGGCACGCCGCAGGGCGCTGCCGGCCTTGCCATGTCGGCGCCAGGTCCGTCTGCCTTCCGTAAGGGCATGAGCCGGCGGCGTTTTCCGGAACGCCTGTTTTCACGCAATTGCCGCGTGGGGAGCGGATTCTTCACCGCACCATCACGCTTCCGCCATCGGCCCGCGTCATCCGATCCTCTACTGTGGGGCAGGGTAGCGGGCGGAGGATGGCGGGGTCATGCACGAAGACGGACACGGATTGCTGCTGGGGGCGCTGGTGTTTCTCGCCACCGCCGTCATCGCCGTTCCGGTGGCGCGCCGGCTCGGCCTGTCGCCCATTGTCGGCTACCTGCTGGCCGGGGTGGCCATAGGGCCGTCCGGCCTCGGGGCGTTCGACGATCCCGAGCGCATCATCACCGTCGCCGAGATCGGCGTGGTGCTGCTGCTGTTCATCATCGGGCTGGAGCTGCAGGTCTCGCGGCTGCTGGCGCTGCGGCGGGCCATTTTCGGGCTGGGCACGGCGCAGCTTCTGTTCAGCGGCGCCGCCATCGCGGTGCTGACCCATTATGCGGCCAACGGCTTCGACTGGCGCGGCGCGCTGGTGGCCGGCATGGCGCTGGCGCTGTCGGCGACCTCGATCGCGCTGCAACTGCTGGAGGAGAAGAGCGGCCTCGCCCAGCCTTACGGCCAGCGGGCCTTCGGCGTGCTGCTGTTCCAGGACATGGCGATCGTGCCGCTGCTCGCCCTGCTGCCCTTCCTCGGGCAGGGCGCGCATGAGGAGCACAGCTTCCTCGATTCGGCCAGGCATGTGGCGATCATCGTCGGGGCGATGCTGCTCATCATCGGCGCCGGGCGCTATCTGCTCACCCCGCTGTTCCGCATCCTCGCCCGTTCCGGCGCCCGCGAGGTGATGACGGCGGCGGCGCTGCTGGTGGTGCTGGGGGCCGGGGCGCTGATGGCGGCAGCCGGCATGTCGATGGCGCTGGGCGCGTTCCTCGCCGGCGTCATGCTGTCCGAATCCAATTTCCGCCACGAGCTGGAAGCCAATATCGATGCGTTTCGCGGCCTGCTGATCGCGCTGTTCTTCATGGGCGTGGGCATGTCGATGAACCTGGCCGTGGTGCTCGCCAACGCGCCGCTGCTCATCATCGGCACGCTGCTGGTCACGCTGGTGAAGGCGGTGTCGGTGTGGGCCGTGTTCCGCTTTTCCGACAGCACGCGGGCCGACGCGGTGCGCTCCGCCTCGGTGCTGACCCCGGCCGGCGAATTCTCCTTCGTGCTGTTCCCGCTCGCCCTCGGGCTCGGGCTGATCGATTCACGCCAGTCCGACATGCTGGTCGCCTGCGCCGCCATGACCATGCTGCTCGGCCCGCCGGTGGCGCTGCTCGGCGAGCAGCTGGCCCGGCGGCTGGATCGCCGCGCGAGCACCCTGCCGAGCGAGGATTTCAGCGACGCCCATGGATCGGTGCTGGTCGTCGGCTTCGGCCGCTTCGGCCAGATCGTCTCGCAATGCCTGCTGGCGCAGGGGATGGAGGTGACGATCATCGACAATGATGTCGAGATGATCCAGAACGCCGGCCGCTTCGGCTTCCGCATCTATTACGGCGACGGCACACGGCTCGACGTGCTGCGGGCCGCCGGCGCCGAGCGGGCACGGGTCGTCGCCGTCTGCGTCGACCGGCGCGAGACGACCGACCATATCGTCGAGATCATCCGCCAAAACATGCCCGATGTGCGCCTGCACGCGCGGGCCTTCGACCGCACCCATGCGGTGGCGCTGCGCGGGCGGGGGGTCGATTACGAGATTCGCGAAACCTTCGAATCGGCGCTGGCCTTTGGTGAAGCCGCCCTGCGCGCCAATGGCATCGACGCCGCCACCGCGCAGGCCACCGTGGCCGATGTGCGCCAGCGCGACCTGGAACGGCTGCGCCGTCAGCTCGCCGAGGGCGAGGATCGCGGGCCGCTGCCGCTCGAACCCGAGCCGCTGATCGCTCCCGAGCGTCCCGCGCGCCCGCTCAATCCCGAGGCCGAGGACGTGCTGAAGCACGAAACCGAGTTCTCTTCCTGACTTGTGAACGCGCCGTGATGGGTCGATGGCGGCGCTTTCTCACCCGGCCCGTTCCAATTGTCGCATGGTCGGCATAGGCTTGGCCTAGACATTCGGCTTGAATGCAACGGGCGCCGGCCCGGGCCGCGGGGTTCGCGGGCGCTGGCGTCGTATCGGGGAGAAAAGCAGATGCAGCTCGGAATCGTTGGCCTTGGCCGCATGGGTGGCAATATCGCGCGCCGTCTCACCAAGGCGGGACATGACTGCGTGGTGTGGGACCGCAACGAGGCCGCCGTGACGGAGCTGGGCGGCGAAGGCAACCGGCCCGCCGCCGACCTCGGCGATCTCGTCGCCAAGCTCGACGCACCGCGCGCCATCTGGGTGATGCTGCCGGCCGGCGGGCCGACCGAGAGCACCATCGCCACGCTGGCCGGCCTTCTGTCGCCGGGCGATGTCATCATCGATGGCGGCAACACCTTCTACAAGGACGACATCCGCCGCGCCGCCGAGCTGGAGCCCAAGGGCCTGCACTATGTCGATGTCGGCACGTCAGGCGGCGTGTGGGGCCTGGAGCGCGGCTACTGCATGATGATCGGCGGCACCAAGGAGGCGGTCGACCGGCTCGACCCGATCTTCGCCGCGCTCGCCCCCGGCCTTGGCGACATTCCCCGCACCCCGGGCCGCGAAGGGCGCGATTCGCGTGTCGAGAGCGGCTACATGCATTGCGGACCGGCCGGCTCCGGCCATTTCGTCAAGATGGTGCATAACGGCATCGAATACGGGCTGATGCAGGCCTATGCCGAAGGCTTCGAGATTCTCCGGCACAAGGATTCCACCGCCCTGCCCGAGAATGAGCGCTTCACGCTCGACCTCGCCGATGTCTCCGAAGTCTGGCGGCGCGGCAGCGTGGTGTCCTCCTGGCTGCTCGATCTCTCCGCCATCGCCCTGACCAAGGACGAGCAGCTGAGCGATTTCCCCGGCGAAGTCGCCGATTCGGGCGAAGGCCGCTGGACGGTGATGGCGGCGATCGAGGAGGCGGTGTCCGCCGAAGTTCTTTCCGCCGCGCTCTACACCCGCTTCCGCTCGCGCCAGGACCACACCTTCGGCGAGAAGCTGTTGTCGGCCATGCGCTTCCAGTTCGGTGGCCACACCGAATTCAAGTCCAAGTAAGCGGCGGATAGCGATCCATGGGAAGCGAGTCCGTCGTTCTCGGCCAGAAGGTGCTGGCGCCCGATACGGCGCCGGCACCGGCCTCGACCTTCTTCATCTTCGGTGCCTCGGGCGATCTAACCAAGCGCCTGCTGCTGCCCTCGCTCTACAACCTCGCCCATGAGGGCGTGCTGGTCGACGACTTCGCCATTGTCGGCGTCGACCATGTCGCGCAGAGCGAGGAGGACTACCGCGCCTTCCTCACCGACGCGGTGCGGGAACTGCCGGGCACGGTCGACCCCGAGGGCGAGACCTGGCGCTGGCTGATCAGCCGGATCTTCTACGTCTCCGGCGATTTCGAGGACCCGGCCACCTATGGGCGCATCCGCGAGCGGCTGGACCAGCGCAAGGCGCAGACCGGCAATGCGGTGTTCTATCTCGCCGTGGCGCCGCGCTTCTTCGCCACCATCTCCGAGCAGCTCGGCGCCGCCGGGCTGCTGAAGGAGGCGGAGGGCGCCTTTCGCCATGTCGTGGTGGAAAAGCCCTTCGGCTCCGACATGCCGTCGGCGAAGGCGCTCAACCGGCGCCTTCTGGCGGTGGCCGACGAGCGCCAGATTTACCGGATCGACCATTTCCTCGGCAAGGAAACGGTTCAAAACATGATGGCGCTGCGCTTCGGCAACGGCATTTTCGAGCCGATCTGGAGCAAGGAATATATCGACCATGTCCAGATCACCGCCGCCGAGACGGTGACGGTGGAGCAGCGCGGCGGCTTCTACGACGCGACAGGCGCGCTGCGCGACATGGTGCCGAACCACATGTTCCAGCTGCTCGCCATGACAGCGATGGAGCCGCCGAACTCCTTCGATGCCGACGCGGTGCGCTCGGAAAAGACCAAGGTGATCGAAGCGATCCGCCATATGCGCCCGAGCGAGGCGATCGGCGCGGCGGTGCGCGGCCAGTACCGCGCCGGCTTCGTCAATGGCGAGGCGGTGAAGGACTATCGCGACGAGAAGGACGTGCATCCCGACAGCCGCACCGAGACCTATGTGGCGCTGAAATGCTTCGTCGATTCCTGGCGCTGGAACGGCGTGCCGTTCTATGTCCGCACCGGCAAGGCGCTGGCGGTGCGGCGCACCGAGATCGCCATCCAGTTCAAGCGGGCGCCGGGCGTGCTGTTCCGCCATTTGCCCACGGCGCTGAAGCCGAACCTGATGGTCATCCATGTCCAGCCGGACGAGGGCGTGTCGCTGCGCTTCGCCGCCAAGGTGCCCGGCCGCAAGGTCAAGCTCTCGGATGTCGAGATGAGCTTCAAATATGCCGACTACTTCAAGGCGGCGCCCAGCACCGGCTACGAGACGCTGATCTATGACTGCCTGTGCGGCGACCCCACTCTGTTCCAGCGCGCCGACACCATTGAGGCCGGCTGGGAGGCGGTGGAGCCGATCCTCGAGGCGGTCAGCGGCGGCGAGAACGAGGTGCAGTTCTATTCCGCCGGTTCCAGCGGCCCGGCCATGTCGGATGTGATGCTGGCGCAGGACGGCTTCCAGTGGCTTCCGCTCGAAAGGGATCGCCCGCGATGAGCGTATCGAACCTCGCTGAGGCGATCGACGAGCACGGGGGCGCTGACCGCGGCCCCTCCTCGCGCATCCGCCTCATGGTGTCGGATGTCGACGGCACGCTGGTGAACAAGGCCAAGGAGGTGACGCCGGCCACGATCGAGGCGGTGCGCCGCCTCCACGCCGCCGGCATCGCCTTCGCCGCCGTCTCGGCCCGGCCGCCGCGCGGCATGAAGCTGATGGTCGAGGCGCTGAATGTCGACCTTTTCGGCGGCTTCAATGGCGGCTCCATCCTGCGCCGCGACTTCTCGGTGGTGGAAGAGCATTTCGTGGCGGCCGATGCCGCCCGTGCCGGCATCGCTTTGATGCAGCCGCGCGGCGCCTCGATCTGGGTGTTCGCCGACAATGAGTGGTTCGTCACCGACCCCGACAGCACCTATGTCGCCGGCGAAATCCGCACCGTGGCTTTCCAGCCGACGGTGGTGGAGGATTTCGGCGACCACATCACCCGCGCCGGCAAGATCGTGTTCTCCTCGACCGATTTCGACATGCTGGCGGCGAGCGAGCCGGAGCTGCAGGCGCTGGTGGGCGATGGCGCCACGGCGCGGCGCTCGCAGGCCAAATATCTCGACATGACGCCGCCCGGCACCGACAAGGGCTATGCGGCGCGCGCCTTCGCTCGGCATTACGGCGTGGCGATGGACGAGGTGGCTGTTATCGGCGACATGGCCAATGACCTGCCGATGTTCGGCGTCGCCGGCCTCGCTATCGCTATGGGCAATGGCGCAGCGGAGGTGAAGCAGCAGGCGCATTTCGTCACCCTCACCAATGAGGAGGACGGCGTCGCCCACGCCATCGAGCGCTTCGTGCTGCCGCGCGCGCCGCGCTGAATCGCCCCTCTCTCTGGAGTGGCAGGGAATCGACCGGGCGGCCGGCACAGGCCGGGCGCCCGGTTCCAGCGCCTTATTCGGTTGGAGCGAGCCCGTGCGGGCTAGATGCCGAGCCGCTGGCCGAGATTTTCGAATCCACCGCTGCCGAGCAGGCCGGAAACGCCGATGAAGATCAGATAGATAGCGACGATATAGGCGAGCAGGCGCGGCATGATCAGGATGAGAATGCCGGCGATCAGCGCGACGATCGGCTGGATGGCGATGATGTTGATGTCCATGGGACGCTCCGCTGGGTGGTAGCGACATAAGCCGCCGCGCGCAGGATGGTTCCCCGCCCGCGCCGGCGCAAGCGGGGGAGGGCGAGGCCGCTCCCCTCATCGTCCAACGGCCGTCAGGACCGGGCGTGACCCGGCCCACCACCTCCCCTTGCCCAAGGATGGATCCTCGGGTCAGGCGAGGGGATGACGGTGTGGGGTGGGAAGCGTGGCCCCTTCGCGGTTATCCATCGGGACGTCATCCTGAGGTGCGCGCACAGCGCGCCTCGAAGGATGGTTCTCGGTGCGGCAGGCGCAACGCCCTGCGTGCTTCGAGGGCGCCTTCGGCGCCACCTCAGCATGACGGGCGTCGGTTTCGATCTTGGGCACCGACAATGCGCTGAAAAGGCGTGGATCCGCGGGTCTGGCCCGGGGATGACGGCGTGGGGCGCAGGGGCCGCAGGTGAGGGCGCGGGCGCCCCTACCCCTCGATGCGGTCGAAATCGGCGATGCTGCGGGTGGCGGCGCGGATGTCGGCGAGCAGGCGCAGGCGGTTGACGCGCAGCGCCGGGTCTCCCGCATTCACCGTCACCTTCTCGAAGAACGCATCCACTGGGGCGCGAAGGCCGGCGAGCAGCGCCATGGCGGCCTCGAAATCCTCACGCGCCAGCGCCTGTTCGATCTGCGGGCCGAGCGCGGCGATGGAATCGGCCAGCGCGCGCTCCTCCGGCTCGTGCAGCAGCACCACATCGACGCCGCCCTCATAGGCGACGCCGTCCTTCTTCTCCTCGATGCGCAGAATATTCGCCGCGCGCTTGGTGCCGGCGAGCAGGTTCTTGCCGTCCTCGGTGGCAAGGAACCGCCCCAGCGCCTCGACGCGCTTCACGACGAGCAGGAGATCGTCCTGGCCGGGAAGGGCGAACACAGCGTCGACGAGGTCGTGACGGGCACCAGCCTCGCGGAGGTGGACCTTCAGGCGGTCGGCGAAGAAGGAGAGGAGGTCGGGTTCGGCGAAATCGCCAAGCTTCACGGTCAGCCCGTTCTCCAGCACGATCCGCACCACGCCCAGCGCCGCGCGGCGCAGCGCATAGGGGTCCTTGGAGCCGGTCGGCTTCTCGTCGATGGCCCAGAAGCCGACCAGCGTGTCGAGCTTGTCGGCCAGCGCCACCGCCACCGAGACCGGGGCGGTCGGCACGCGGTCGGTCGGGCCCTGCGGCTTGTAGTGTTCTTCCGCCGCGGCGGCGATTTCCTCGGGCAGGCCCTCAAGCCGGGCGTAATAGCGGCCCATCAGCCCCTGCACCTCGGGGAATTCGCCCACCACTTCAGTGCGCAGATCGCTCTTGGCGTAGAGCGCGGCCTGCTCGGCAAGGTTCGGGTCGGCGCCGACCATCGGCGCCAGCGCCTTCGCCAGCGCGGCGATGCGGCGGATGCGCTCCAGCTGCGAGCCGAGCTTCTCGTGGAAGGTGACGTTGCCGAATTTCTCCAGCCGCTCGGCGAGAGGCACGGTGGCGTTGGTCTTCTGGTCGGTTTCCCAGAAGAATTTGGCGTCCGACAGCCGGGCGCGGATGACGCGCTCATTGCCGGCGATGATCGCCGCGCCGCCATCGCTGGCGGCAAGGTTCGAGACGAGAATGAAGCGGCTGGCGAGGCGCCCGGTGGCGGGGTCCCTCAAGACGAAGCATTTCTGGTTGATGCGGATGGTGGCGCGGATCACCTCATCCGGCACGTCGAGAAAGGCCGGGTCGAAGGCGCCCATCAGCACGACAGGCCATTCCACCAGGCCGGCGATCTCCTCCAGCAGGCCGGCATCCTCCACCAGCTCCAGCCCCTGCGCGAGGGCGAGGTCCTTGGCATCGTTGAGGATGATGTCCTTGCGGCGCTCGCGATCGACCACGACGAAGGCGGCCTCGAGCTTGGCCATCCAGTCTTCCAGCCGGCGCACGCGGATCGTGCCTTCGGACAGGAAGCGGTGGCCGCGTGTGGTGTCGCCCGAGCGGAGGCCGTCGACTTCGAAGGCCACCACTTCCGGCTCCTCGGTCTCGGGGCCGAAGGTGCACAGGATCGACTGAAGCGGGCGCACCCAGCGCAGCGTGGTGGGGCTTGTGGAGCCCTTGCCCCAGCGCATCGATTTCGGCCAGGGGAAGGCGCGGATCACCTGCGGGATGATCTCGGCGATCACCTCGGGCGTGGCGCGGCCATGCTTGTGCAGGCGGGCGACATAGAACTCGCCCTTTTTCGGGTCGCTCTCGATGCTCGCCTGGTCGATCGAGGCAAGGCCGGCGGCCTTCAGGAAGCCGTCGATCGCGCCCTGCGGGGCGCCGACGCGCGGGCCCTTGCGCTCTTCATGCGTGTCCGGCTGCTGGGCGGGCAGGCCGTGCACGGCCAGCGCCAGCCGGCGCGGAGTGACGAACGCCTTGGCGCCCTCATAGACCAGGCCGCGCTCCACCAGCGCGTCGGTGACGAGCTTGCGCAGGCTTTCCGCCGCGCCGGCCTGCATGCGGGCGGGGATTTCTTCGCAGAACAGTTCGAGCAGAAGATCGGGCATGGCGCTGCGTCACGTCGGCTGGCGGGCGGCGCCGTGTGGGGCGCGCCCTTGCGGGAAGGTCGCGGGACGCCTAGCACGTCGCGCCCCGCGAGGGGAGGCATCACGTTCAGGAAAGCGCGCGGCCGCGCCCTTCCTTCATCGTCAGCGCGGCAATGAGCGAGAGCGCGGCAACCACGATGAGATAGGCGGCCGGGCCCATGTCGAACTGCTCGCGGTTGACCAGATACACCGCCACCATCGGCGCCGTCCCGCCGGCAAGGCCGAGCGCGAGATTGTAGCTCAGCGAGAGCGCGGTGCAGCGGGTGGCGGGGCGGAACATTTCCACCAGCACGCAGGGCATCGGCCCGGCATAGGCCGCCATCAGCACGGCAAAGCCGAGCTGCCCGGCGAGGGCATAGAAGGCATCGCCCGAATCCAGCAGGAGGAACAGCGGCCAGGAGAACAGCACAAAGCCGATCAGCCCGCCGCAGACCACCGGCTTGCGCCCCACCCGGTCCGAGAGCGCGGCGAAAACAGGCGCCAGCCCCAGCACAACCACCATGCTGATGGTGTTGATCTGCAGCGACAGCCGCTCGGTGAGCCCGTCCACCTGCTGCATATAGGTCGTGAGATAGACGAACAGCATGTAGAAGCTGACGCCCAGCGTGAGGTTGAGCACCGCCGCGCGGATCATCTCGCGCCCGTCCGCGCGCAGGGCCTCCACCAGCGGCAGCCGGCCGACGCGGTGCGGCCGCGCGGGCGCCGCCCGCTCCTGCGAGGAGCCGCGCAGATAGAGCGTGAAGCCGCCGAGCAGGATGCCGAGCAGGAACGGAATGCGCCAGCCCCAGGCGATCAGGTCGTCCGTGCTCATCAGCGTCGCGGTGGCCGCGCCCACCGCCGAGCCGAGCAGCGTGCCGCCCGAGGCGCCGCAGCCGGCGAAGGAGGCGATCAGTCCGCGCCGGCGGACCTTCGCGTTCTCGGCCAGGAAGATCGCCGAGGTGGTGTATTCGCCGCCGATCGAGAGGCCTTGCAGCAGCCGCAGCACCAGCAGCAGCGCCGGCGCCGCCGCGCCGATCGCCGCATAGGTCGGCAGCAGGCCGATGGCGACCGTCGAGGCGGTCATGGTGGCGGCGGAGATGAACAGCGCCTGCCGGCGGCCGTAGCGGTCGCCAATATGGCCGAAGACGATGCCGCCCACCGGCCGCATGATGAAGGAGGCGGCGAAAATCCCGAAGGCGGCAATCAGCCCGACAAAGGCGTCACTGTCGGGGAAGAAATTCTTGGCGAAGATGGCGGCGAGGAAGCCATAGGCGGCGAAGTCATACCATTCCAGCGCGTTGCCGAGCGCCCCGGCGAGGAGCGCGCGCGGCCCCGCCGGCGCGGTGGCGGGTGTGGGCCCGGTATCGGGATAGGACGCAATGTCGAGGCTGGACATGGACGCGGCTCCCGGCGGATTGGAGAGGATCAGGGCGCGGGAGTGCCGCCCGCCGCAGTGGCCAGCCAGGCCGCGCCGCAGGCCTTGGCCAGTTCGCGCACGCGCAGAATATAGCTCTGCCGCTCGGTGACGGAGATCACCCCGCGCGCGTCCAGCAGGTTGAACACGTGGCTGGCCTTGATGCACTGGTCATAGGCCGGCTGCGCCATCAGATGCCGGGCCTTGCTGCCGTCTTCCCAGCCCGCTTCAAGATATTTCGCCGCCGCGCTTTCGGCCATGCGGAACTGCTCGAACAGCATGTCGGTGTCGGCATGCTCGAAATTGTGCCGGGAATATTCCTCTTCCGCCTGCAGGAACACGTCGCCATAGGTGACCTTCTCGTCGCCCTCGCGGCCATTGAAATTGAGGTCGTAGACGTTCTCGACCCCCTGCACATACATGGCGAGGCGCTCCAGCCCGTAGGTCAGCTCGCCCGCGACCGGCGCGCACTCGAAGCCGGCCACCTGCTGGAAATAGGTGAATTGCGAGACTTCCATGCCGTCGCACCAGCACTCCCAGCCGAGCCCCCAGGCCCCGAGCGTCGGGCTCTCCCAATCGTCCTCGACGAAGCGCACATCGTGCAGATTGAGGTCGATGCCGATGGCCGACAGCGAGGCGAGGTAGAGGTCCTGCAGGTCGGCGGGCGAGGGCTTCAGTATCACCTGGTACTGGTAATAATGCTGCAGCCGGTTCGGGTTCTTGCCGTAGCGCCCATCCTTGGGCCGGCGCGAGGGCTGCACATAGGCCGCCTTCCACGGCAGCGGCCCGAGCGCCCGCAGCGTCGTGGCGGGGTGGAAGGTGCCGGCGCCGACTTCCATGTCGTAGGGCTGCAGCACGACGCAGCCCTTGTCCGCCCAGAAGGCATGGAGCGCGAGAATGAGCCCCTGGAACGAGTTGTCGGGGCGCATATGCGGCGGCAGAGCGGGATCGATCATGGAATGAGCCGGCGGTTGGCTTGAAATGGCGGCGCAACCTAGGCCGGGCGGGGGCGGGGATCAAGGTGGGGGCCGGTCCGGCCCGATCATGAGATCACCATCATCCTGAGGTGCCCGGCCCGCGGCCGGGCCTCGAAGGATGCTCGTCCTGTGCACCAGAGCGACCATCCTTCGAGGCTCGCTGCGCTCGCACCTCAGGATGACGGCGCTTCGGTGGATGAACCGACCGCCGGGTTTCCGCCTATGTCGTGGAGCGCACTGACACAGACCATCGTCATCCCCGGGCCTGACCCGGGGATCCACGCCTTGGGCGTGCGGCGAAGACTGGGATGGCCGGGTCAAGCCCGGCCATGACGGCGCGCAGGTTGCCCGGCGCGGGATCAAGGTGGGTGCCGGCCGGGCACCTCAGGATGACGGTGTTAGTGGGGTGATCGGGCCGCCCCGTTCCCGCCCGGAAAGAATCCGACTATCACTTCCCCATGCCCGACACGCTTGCCGAATCGCCCGTCTCCAACGCCCCCGACTGGACCGTCTCGGAGCTCTCCGGCGCGCTGAAGCGCACGGTAGAGGATTCCTTCGGCCATGTGCGGGTGCGCGGGGAAATCTCCGGCTATCGCGGCCCGCATTCCTCCGGCCACGCCTATTTCAGCCTGAAGGACCAGAACGCCCGGCTCGACGCCGTGGTGTGGAAGGGCAATTTCGGCCGGCTTCGCCTGAAGCCCGAGGAAGGGCTGGAAGTGGTCGCCATCGGCCGCATCACCACCTTTCCCGGCAAGTCCTCCTACCAGATCGTCATCGAGCAGCTGGA
This sequence comes from Ancylobacter vacuolatus, assembly GCF_030813595.1. Lineage (GTDB taxonomy): Bacteria > Pseudomonadota > Alphaproteobacteria > Rhizobiales > Xanthobacteraceae > Ancylobacter > Ancylobacter vacuolatus. The sequence goes on from NZ_JAUSUH010000002.1 coordinate 594,642, forward strand.
ATTCGCCGGCGCCGGCGCCATCATGGCGATGCTGGAGGAACGCAAGAACCGGCTTGCCGCCGAGGGGCTGTTCGCGCCTGAGCGCAAGCGGCGCCCGCCCTTCTTGCCCCGCGTCATCGGCGTCGTCACCTCGCCGACTGGGGCGGTGATCCGCGACATTCTTCACCGGCTGAACGACCGTTTTCCCCGCCATGTGCTGGTGTGGCCGGTGCGGGTGCAGGGCGACACATCAGGCGCCGAGGTGAGCGCGGCCATTCGCGGCTTCAATGCCCTTCCCCCCGGCGGGCCGATCCCGCGCCCGGACGTGATCATCGTCGCGCGCGGCGGCGGCTCGCTGGAGGATCTGCTCGGCTTTTCCGAGGAGAGCGTGGTGCGGGCGGCGGCCGACAGCGCCATCCCGCTGATCTCCGCCGTCGGCCACGAGACCGACGTCACGCTGATCGACTTCGCCGCCGATCTGCGCGCCCCCACCCCGACGGCGGCGGCGGAGATGGCGGTGCCGGTGCGCGCCGACCTCGTCGCCGAGGTGGCGCAGCTGCACGCGAGGCTGCGCGCCAGCTTCGCGCGCGGGCTTGACAGGCGGCGCAGCGACCTGCGCGGCCTCGCCCGGCTGCTGCCGAGCGCCGACGCGGTGCTCGCCGTGCCGCGCCAGCGCCTCGACATTGCCGGCCAGCGCCTGCCGCGGGCGCTCAAGGCCAATGCCGGCGCCCACCGCCTGCGACTCACCCGCGCCGAGAGCCGCCTCACGCCGTCGATTCTCACCACCGCCCTTGCCCGGCGGCGCGAGCGGGTTGCCGTCGTGGCTGCCCGGCTGCCGCGCGGGCTGAGCGCCACCACCGCCGGCCATCGGCTGCACCTCACCCGCGCCGAATCGCGTTTGCGCCTGATCGCGCAGTCCCAGCGCGACCGCCGCGAGCGCGGCCGCGAGCGGCTGGAGAATCTGCGCACGCGGCTGCAGCGCTGCCAGCGCCAGCAGGCGCTGGAGCGTGCCGGCCGGCTCGATGGCGTCGCCAAGCTGCTGGCGGCGCTGTCCTATAAGGGCGTGCTCGCGCGTGGTTATGCTCTTGTCCGCGACGGTTCGGGCGCGCCGGTGCATGCGGCGGCCGGCATCCATGCCGGCGACGCGCTGGAGATCGAGTTCCGCGACGGCCGCGTGGCGGTGCAGGCCACGGTTGCCGGCCCGGACGCGCCCCCCTCCCCGGTCCGCCCGGCGCGCAAGCCGGCGAAGACGCGCGCGGCCCCCTTGCCGGACCCGCCCCGCCAGCCCACCTTGTTTGACAGCTGAGGGCTGCAGCGCCGATACGTAGTGGCAACGGGCTTGCCGGACCCCCGGCCGGGTCTTTATTGTCGCGGCAACCGAACCGACAGGATGAGCGGGACCATGAACCGCTTCGAACGATTTTCCGCCTCGGGTGAAGCCGAAGTGCGTTATCTCGACGGCGACTTCCGTGTCGTGCGTCCGGGCACCTTCGTGCGCTGCGCCGTGACCGGCGAGGCCATCCCGCTCGACGAGCTGCGCTATTGGAGCGTGGACCTGCAGGAAGCCTACGCCACCCCGCAGGCGGTGCTGGCGCGGCTGCATCCCGATCGGCTCACGCCGGGCTGATCCCCCAGCCCCCGCGCTCTATTGCTCGCGCGGGCCGGCGTCCAGCCCGCCGAGCATGCGCTCCAGCGCCTTGGCGCTTTGCGGCTCCAGTGCCATCCGCACCGGCAGCACGTCCGACACCTCGATCAGATGCTGGCCGATCTCGCTGCCGGCCAGGCGCATGGCGTCCTTCTCGGTGGTGACGAGCAGGAGATCCATCGCCTCGGCCTGGGCGCGCAGCTCCTGCACGTCGGCGGCGGTGTAGACGTGGTGATCGGGAAAGGCCCGCGTCACCACAGGCAGCACGCCGAGCGTGCGCAGCGTCTCGAAGAACTTGGCCGGCCGGCCGATGCCGGCATAGGCGAGAACGCGCTTGCCGAACAGCCGCGCCACCGCCTGCGCCTCCGGCGCCAGCCTGCCGCGCAGCACCACGATGCCGGCGGCATAGCCCTCGCGGGCGGCGCGCTCGCCCGGCGCGCCCTCGCCGATGACGAGCAGCGCCTGCGCCCGCTCCAGCTGCGGGGCGAGCGGGGCGCGCAGGGGCCCCGCCGGCAGGCACAGGCCGTTGCCGATGCCGACGCCGGCGTCGATGACGAGGATCGACAGCGACTTGGCCAGCGCCGGGCTCTGGAAGCCGTCATCCATGATCAGCACGTCCGCCCCCGCCTGGGCGGCGGCCTGCGCGCCGGCCAGCCGGTCACGGGCGACGAAGGTCGGGGCGCTGCGGGCCAGCAGCAGCGGCTCGTCGCCCACCTCGTCGGCGCCATGCAGCAGCGGGTCGACCCGCACCGGGCCTTTCAGCCGGCCGCCATAGCCGCGGGTGAGCACCGCCGGCTTGTGGCCGTGCAGGGTGAGGCGGCGGGCGATCTCGATCACGGTCGGCGTCTTGCCGGCCCCGCCCACGGTCGGGTTGCCGATGCAGATCACCGGTACGCCGACCCCCGTTCCGGGCCGGCGCAGGCGGGCCAGCGTCGCCCCGCCCACCAGCGCGCCGAGCGGCGCCAGCAGCTGTGCTAGCCGCCCGCGTTCCCGACGCCACCAGAAAGCGGGTGCCCGCATGAACTTCAGTGCCTCTCCAGCTGGATCTGTACCAGATAGGGATCGATCGCGCCCAGCGTGCGCTCCAGCGCGCCGCCGAAGCTCTCCACCGTGACCTGCGCCGCCGCGATCATCTTCTGCCGCGAGGCGCCATCGGCCAGCAGCATGTAGATGGCGGCGGCCAGTGAGCGACCATCGGTTGCCAGCGCCGCGCCGCCGGCCTCGTCGAGCCGGGCATAGAGCGCGTTGAAATTGATCACGTGCGGCCCGTGCAGGATCGCGGTGTCGAGTTTGATCGGCTCGATCGGGTTCTGCCCGCCCTTGCGGACCAGCGAGCCCCCGAGCAATGCCACCGGGCCGAGGCGGTAGAACAGGCCGAGTTCGCCGATCGTGTCAGCGACATAGATGGCGGTGCCCTTGTCGGGCTGGTAGCCGTCGCTGCGCAGCACCGCCGGGCAGCCCGCCGCCGTCGCCAGCTGCACCACCGTCGTGCCGCGCTCGGGATGGCGCGGGGCGATGACGGTGAGCAGATTCGGCAACTCCTTGGCGAGCCGCTGATGCGCCTCGATGACGATCTCCTCCTCGCCCGGATGGGTGGAGGCGGCGACGAACACCACCCGCCCGGCCGTCGCCAGCCGCAGCGCGTCGAAGGCGGCGATGTCGACCGGCGGCGGGGGGGCGTCGAATTTGAGGTTGCCGGTTACGGTGACGCGCGGCGCGCCGAGCTGGCGCAGCCGCTCGCCATCCTCCGCCCCCTGCGCCAGGCACAGATCGACCCGCGCCAGCAGCGCCGACACGCTGCTATGGACGCGCCGCCAATTGGCGAAGGAGGAGGGCGACATCCGCGCATTGACCAGCACCAGCGGCGTCGACCGGGCGTTCACCTCCAGGATGAGGTTCGGCCACAGTTCCGATTCCACCAGCAGGACGAGGTCGGGTCGCCAGTGCTTGAGGAAGCGGCGCAGGAAGAGCGGCGAATCCAGCGGCACGAACTGATGCGGCACATCGGGCGGCAGCCGCGCCTGGGCGAGCCGCGCCGAGGTCAGCGTGCCCGAGGTGAACAGCACGCGAAAGCCGCGCGCGCGCAGCCGCTCGATCAGCGGCAGCACCGCGATCATCTCGCCGACGCTGGCGCCGTGCACCCACACCAGCGGCCCGCGCGGGCGCGGCGCGCTGGGCCGGCCATAGCGCTCGGTGAGCCGCGTGCCGTCTTCCTTGCCGCGCTTCAGCCGGCGCGCCAGCAAAAGGCCGACAAAGGGCGTCGCCAGCCAGGTGGCCGTCCGGTAGAGGCGCACGAGAAGGGGGGAGCGGGCGCGAGCCATGGCGCGCTAGCCGTTGCGGGAGGGGGCGGGAGCGGTATCGCCGGCCCTCACGGCGGTGGCCGGGGCCTCGACGGCGCGCTTGCGAGCGAGCGCCCTCGCCTCCTCCGGCCGGCCGACGAGCTCCTCGGCGCGGGCGGTGGCGACCTCCAGCTGGCGCTGCACCTCGCGCCGCGCCGCTTCCAGCTCTGCCGGCCCGGCATCGGCGGCCACAAGCACCCCGTCGCCGGCGACCACGGCGGCGCGGCCGAAGGGCAGGTGGATGGCCGATTTGTCCCAGCTGCGGGCGATGATGCGCCGCGAGGTGGCGATGGCCACCGGGTAGATCGGCCGGCCGGAATGCTTGGCGATGGTGACGACGCCAAGGCCGGCGACGCGCGAGATCTTCGGCACGTCCGCCGTCATCGCCACATTGGTGCCCTCAGCCAGATGGCGGATCATCTCCAGCGTGGCGTTGAACCCGCCCTTGGTGCGGAAATCGCGCCCCTGCGCGCCCGAGCCGCGCACCGCCCCGATGCCGAGCGCCTCGGCGGCAATGGCGTTCACGTCGGCATCGGCGCTGCGCGAGATCATCACCTTGGCGCGGTGATAGGGCCGCACCAGGAAGGGGGTGAGGAAATGCTGGCCATGCCAGAAGGTGAGGATCATCGGCAGCTGGGCGTCGGCCAGCTCATAGAGATTGGTCGGCTCCATCACCACGCGCTGGGTGCGCCAGACCAGCCTGAGATAGGACGCCATGCCGCGCCCGAGAACGGTGCGGACCGTCGGTGAGGTGCGCAGTCGACGCCACATGCGAGAAGCCGGCGGTCAGCTGGTCTTCGCGCTGGCTTCCGGGTCCAGCAGGCGATGGAGGTGCACGATGAAATAGCGCGTCTGCGCCTGGTCGACCGTCTGCTGCGCCTTTGCCTTCCACGCGGCGTGGGCGGTGGCGTAGTTCGGAAACACGCCGACGATGTCGAGCGCGTCGAGATCCTTGAAGGTGACGCCGTCGATCTTCTCGAGCTCGCCGCCGAAGACGAGGTGCAGAAGCTGGGGACTGGTGGTCTCGGGCATTCCGGTCGCGTCCTGTGCTCGGGGATCGTCAGCGCGCCAGAGCCACAAGGGCGGGGTGCAGCAGGCTGCCGGCAGAAACCAGCGCCCCATGCCGCGGCACCGGCGCGTTATAGGCGAGCGGACGGCCGTCGAGCGTGGTCAGCCGTCCGCCTGCTTCGTGCACCAAAAGGTCCGCGGCGGCAAGGTCCCAATCATTTCCGTTCGGCGAGGCCAGCGCCGCGTCGAGCTCGCCGGTGGCGACCCGGGCGAGGCGCAGCGCCAGCGAACGGATGCGATCAACCCGCTGCCAGCTGCCGGCCCGGTCGAGATGGGCGAGCCAGGGGGCCGGTCCATCGATCACGGCCCCGGCCAGCGCAGGGGTGGCGGAGACCCGGATCGGCTGGCCGTTGCGCGTCGCCCCGCCGCCCAGCACGGCGATGAAAAGCTCCTCGGTGACGGGCGCGAAAAGGGCGCCGGCAATGGGGCGGCCATCCTCCACCAGCGCCGCCTCGACGCACCAGTCGGCGCGCCCGGCCATATAGGCGCGGGTGCCGTCGATGGGATCGACGATCCACACCCGGCGGCGCGCCAGGCGGGAGGGCTCGTCCACCGTCTCCTCCGACAGCCAGCCATAGTCTGGGCCGAGCAGGCTGAGCCGCTCGCGCAGCATCGCGTCGACGGCAAGGTCGGCCTCGGTGACGGGGGAATCATTGTGCTTGGACCAGCTCTTCACGCCGGCGCGGAACATCTCCACCGCCACCGCGCCAGCCGCGACCACCGCCTCGGCCAGATGCTGCGCCGCGACCGCAGGGTCGGCGAGAGGATCGGGGCGGGGCAGGCCGGTGGCAAAGGTTGGCATGGGTTCCATTGGCGGGGAGTACGCGGGAGAGGTGAGGATTGCAAACGCGATATCGGCATTGCGAGTCATTCCGACAAGCTTTCATCAAGCATAGGTGCCATTCCCCGCCGAGAAGAAACCGTCAACCATCTCCCTTAAGCGGGCCAGCAACCGCCCGCGACTAGGGTGTCCCCACGACCGAGGCCATAGAGCCAGAAGATCGGCGGGGAGTTGCGTGATGCGTCAACAGAAGATGGAAGCACAGATGAGGCCGATGATTCCGGCGCCGGTGCGCGGGCCCTATGTGGCGCTGGCGCGCCCGAGCGGGCCGGAAGGCTGGCCACTCCGGTTCGACGCCGCCGATGCCGGTGCCGATGACGGCCGGCGCCAGATCGAGATCGGCCCGGAGGCGGTGATCCTGCGCCGGCGCGTGGCCGGGGTGGCGATGAAGGCGGCGCGCCCGCTCACCGCCTATCTCGGCCTGGCGGTGGCGCTGCTCGACCCGGAGGGCGATGATGACGGCGTCGCCATCGTGCTGGTGCATGAGGACCCGGCGCTGTCGGTCACGCTCTACAGCGCCCCCCATATCGACGATGTGGTGGCGGAATGGCGGGGCTGGAGCGCGGCGCTCGGCCGGCCGATGCTGGTGACGCAGGCGGATGGGCGGCATCGGCCGGCTTACGCCATGATCGGCCGGCTCACCCTTGGCGAGGTGCGCGGGCGCCGGGCGCGCCGGGGCGCGCTCAAGCACCGCCGGCCGAGCGTCTATCGCCGGCGCGGCGCCGGCCGCCCGGGCGAGCTTATGGTGCATCGCGGCGAGCGGGAGCTGAGCGCGCGCGACTGAACGCACGCGCCTTCGGTCGCCCGCCTGTCAGTCGCCACCCTGCCGCCCGAACGGGCGCACCAGATGGCCGTGAAAGGCGAAGGCGGTCATGGTGAGGCCCGCCAGCAGCAGGCACGCGGCCGCGAGCGCCGGCACCAGCCCGCTCGCCGCCAGCAGCAGGGCACCGATGCCGGCACCGGCCACAAAAGACGCCCACGAGCCGGCATAGGCCAGCGCCTCCACCGGCTCGCCGCGCCCCTTCGCCCAGCGCGCCAAAGCCTGACCAAGGCCGAACAGCGCCCCGGTGACGAAGCTCTTGCCGATATCCGCCCCGGCTATGACCTGGTGCACGCTGTTCTGCATGCCCATGGCGAGCGCCACCGGCAGCAGCGTCAGCCGGCCGGTATCAAGGCCGGCCAATCCCGCCGCCAGCGCGAACAGCAGCACCTCGCTGCCGAGCACCGCGACCAGCTTCCATTCGCCCACCGCGTCGGTGATCAGCGTGCCGAGGAAGGCGCCGGCGACGAAGCCGGCAATGACCGAGGCGGTGAAAAGCGCCAGCGGCCAGTGCCCCTGCGCCAGCTGGATGCCGAGCCGGGTGCTGTTGCCGCTCATGAAGGAGAGGAAGAGCCCGCCGAGATGGGCGTAGCCGACGGCATCGACAAAGCCGGCGACGAGCGTGGCGAAGGTGGCGAAGAGAAGCGGGCGGTAACCGGCATCGGTCATGGAGGCTCTCATGTCCCGCCAGTGAGGGGGTCGGCGGCACGGCAGGAAGGGTCAATAAAAAAGGGCGCAAGAGGCGCCCTTTTTCTTCTCAATTGGCACAGTCTCCTGCGGCCTGGGCGGGTGCCTCAGGGGCAGACATGCACCCAGCCGCCGCCCCAGCCACGACGCCAGAAGCAGTTCGGACGCAGCGGCGGGCCCCAGCCGCGGGCATAGGGGGGCACGTACCAGTTGTTCCAGTTCGGGCGCCAGGCGCAGCGCCAGGGGCCGCAGACCCAGCGTACCGTCTCGGTCAGCGAGGTCGAGGGGGCGAGGACGTCGACAGCGGCAGCGGCGGGCGTGGCGAGGCCCGGCGTGGCGACGCCGGCCTCGGCCGAGCCGAGACCGCCGGCGGTGAAGGCCGCGAAGGCCAGGGCGGCGGCGAAGACCGCGCGGCGCAGCTGCGCCAGAACGGACGTGACGAAGGGATAACGCATGAAGCACTCCCGGGGGAAAGATGGCGATAGCAAGGCAGGATAGCACGGGCCTTGTCTCGCACCAGCCGTAACCCCATGCGGCAACGGAAATTTTCGTCTGGTAAGCGGTGGCGGGCGACAGCGCGCGTTGCGCCGCTTAGAGTCCACCCCCGCGCGGGACGACCGCGCCCCGCGCCGCGCGCGGCCCCCTCATTCCGGAGACCTTCCATGCGCTCGAAGATCATCGGCACCACGCTTCCCGTTCTCGAACTTCAGCTCGACGCCGGCGACCGGGTCGTCGGCGTGCCGGACCAGCTTTCGTGGATGTCCGGCGACATCGCGCTCACCACCTCCACCGCAGGGGGCGGGGCGGGCGGATTGCTTGGTCTGATGAGCCGGGCGGTCTCGGGCGGCGGGCTGTTCATGACCGAGTTCCATGCCGAGCGCGGCCCCGGCAATGTCGCCTTCGCCGCCAAGCTGCCCGGCAGTTTCGTGGAGATCGAGATCGAGCCCGGGCGCGGCTATCTCGTCCATCGGCACGGCTTCGTCTGCGGCAGCCCCGGCATCGAGGTCACGACCGCCTTCCAGCAGACGCTGGGCGGGGCGGTGTTCGGCGGCGAGGGCTTCATCCTGCAGAAGCTTGCCGGCCGGGCCAGCGCCTTTGTCGAGCTGAGCGGCGAGCTCGTCACCTATGAGCTGCAGGCCGGCCAGCAGCTGCTCGTCCATCCCGGCCATGTCGGCCTGTTCGAGGAGAGCGTGTCCTTCGAGTTGACGACGATGCGCGGGGTGCGCAACGCGCTGTTCGGTGGCGACGGGCTGTTTCTGGTGCGGCTCTCCGGCCCCGGCAAGGTGTGGCTGCAGAGCCTGACGGCGCCGGGCCTTGCCCATGCGATCATCCCTTATCTGCCCGAGCGCCGGGGATAGGCACCTCCAGAAAAGGGCTCAGGGCGGGGGCGTCAGTTCGGGGGCATGCCGGCACCGGTGCCACTGAGCAGAGCGAGGCCCACCAGCCCGCCGCCCAGCACCAGCAGCGCCGGGTTCACCTTCTTCACGCAATAGACCCCGGCGAACACGGCGAAGGCGATGATGATGGTGAGCCGGCCGTCGATCGCCGTGCGGGCGATGGAAATGGTGCCCGACGCCATCAGCCCCACCACCAGCGGCGCCAGCCCCTGCTGCAGCGAGCGGCGCCAGGGCGAGCCCTCGAAATGGTCCCAGACCCGCGAGGCGGCCCAGGAGATCGCCCCCGCCGGCAGGAAGAAGCCGACAAAGGCCATCAACGCCCCGAGAAAGCCGGTGACGTGGTAGCCGATGACGATGACCATCAGCATGTTCGGCCCGGGCACCACCTGGCCGAGGCCGTAAATGTCGCGGAACTGGTCGTCGGTCAGCCAGTGATGGGTTTCCACCACCAGCGCCTTGGTTTCCGGAAGCACGGCGGCACCGCCGCCCACCGCGAGGATCGACAGCAGCGAGAAGACGCCGAGGACCGACAGGTTCTCGTTCATGAGGCTTCCCCTTCGCCCTCGCCCGAATCGCCCTTGCGCGGCCGGAACAGGAACACCGCCACCGGCCCGACGGTCAGCAGCACCCAGACCAGTGAGATGTGCAGGAAGCTCACCATCAGCACGGTCGCGGCGATAATGGCGACGTTCAGCATCTGGCCAAGCTGCTTGTGGCCGATCTGCAGCGTTACCGCCGAGAGCATGCCGACCGCCGCCGCCCCGACCCCGACCAGCGCGGCGTTGACGTAAGGATTATGGGCATTGGCGGCATAGGCGACGCCCAGCGCCAGCACCATGCTGCCGCCCGGCAGCGTCATGCCGGTGAAGGCGACGATGGACCCGGCCACGCCGCGCAGCCGGTCGCCGACGATGATGCTCATATTGGTGGCGTTGAGGCCGGGCAGCGCCTGGGCGATCTCCAGCGCCGAGAGGAAATGCTCCTCGTCGAGCCAGCCCTTCTTCAGCACCAAGCTGGCCCTGAGATAGGCGACCACCCCGCCGCCGAAGCTGATGGCGCCGATCAACAGGAAGGTGACGAAGATGTCCCACAGCCGCACGTCCTGCGGCACCGCATAGGCGGGCGGCGCCTCGGCGGCAGGCGCCGCGCCCGGGACAGGCGGGAGGGGAGGGCTCATGGCGGGGGCGGTTCCCAGATGCGAGGGGGCGGCGTCAGCCCTCGTGGCTGGCCACGAGCTGCTTGCCGAAATTGTAGACCAGCGCCGTCTTGGTGGCGCCGAGCTTCACCCATTCGGGCGCCCGGGTCTGCGCCGCCTTGAAGAACGCCTCCGCGCGCTCGCGGGCCTTGGCGTGCAGCGCGTCATAGCGGTCGAATTTCGCCTGGAAGGCGAACTCGCCGATGATCGCGCTCTCGGTGGCGCGGTCGCGCCAGACCGCGATGGTCGCCTTGGCGGTGAGGCCATGGCCGAAATCGAAGGAGCCGACATTCACCTGCACCTCTTCCACCGGCAGGTTGTTGACCAGCGAGATGGTCGCCGCCTTGTCGGCGGGGCAGTGCTCGGCCAGCTCCGGGAACACGGTGGTGATGCGCTCCAGCCCCTCATTGAGCACGAGGCCGGGGCTCAGCAGCACGCAATTGTGCGAGTAGAGCGAGCGCATGCCGCCCAGGCTGTCCTTCAGCGGCAGCAGCTCTTCCTTGAACTTGATGTCGGCATGGCCGCTGAGATGGGGCACGACATCCACCGCCGCGGCGACGGCAAGATCGGGATGGCGGAATTTGAGCGTCAGCTCATGCTCCGGCTCGGGCCAGCCATCGGTGTAGAAGGTGCGTTTGCGCAGAATGAAGGCGTTGCGGTAGAGGTCGTAATCGGGCGTGTCGTAGAACAGCACCTCGCGCACCTGGCGCTTGAAGCCGTCCTTGTTCGTGGTCACCCCGACCTTGAACTCGGGGGCGATCAGGCCCAGCTTGTGCCAGTAGACCTCGAACTGGTGCGGATCGAAGAAGCGCTCCGGGCGGAGCAGGATTTTGCATTCGAGGTAATGAATATCATCCATGGAAGATCCCGCTGGCCCAAGCCGCTTGCAGGGTTGAGAGATTTACGCCTCTCGCGAGGCCGCGACAAGGCCGCTGGATGGCGATGTCACATGCGCGTCATCGATTGCGCACCTTGAAGACAGAGCCCCAAATGTGGTCCAACGAAGCCGATCCGTTGCTCCGTGCCTGCGGACAGGACCACGGGGGTCCTTTCCCGCGAGAAGAGAGATAGCGCCATGCCCTCCAAGCTCGACCAACTGCGTACCATGACCGTCGTCGTGTCCGACACCGGCGACATCGAGACGGTGCGCCGCCTGAAGCCGCAGGACTGCACGACCAATCCCACGCTTCTGCTCAAGGCGGCGGAAATGTCCGCCTATTCCTCCCTCGTCGACGAGGCCCTCGACTGGGGCACCAAGCAGGGCGGCACCTCGGACGCCGTCGTCGCGGCGACCTGCGACCGGCTGGCGCTGAACTTCGGCGCCGAACTCTCGAAGATCGTCCCCGGCCGGGTTTCCACCGAGGTGAATGCCGATCTCTCCTTCGATACGGAAGCGACGCTGGCCAAGGCGCGCTCCTTCATCAAGGCCTATGAGGAGCGGGGCGTCGGCCGCGAACGCATCCTCATCAAGATCGCCTCGACCTGGGAGGGCATCCGCGCGGCGGAGGTTCTGCAGAAGGAAGGCATCGACTGCAACCTGACCCTGCTGTTCTCGCTCGCCCAGGCGGCGGCGGCGGCGGATGCTGGCGCCTTCCTCATCTCGCCCTTCGTCGGCCGCATCCTCGATTGGCACGTGAAGGCGGGCGAGGGCCCGTTCACGCCCGAGACCGACCCCGGCGTCGTCTCGGTGCGGCAGATCTACGCCTATTACAAGAAGCACGGCATCTCGACCGTGGTCATGGGCGCCTCCTTCCGCAACACCGGCGAGATCGAGGCGCTGGCCGGCTGCGACCGGCTGACCATCGGCCCCTCGCTGCTCGACCAGCTCGCCGCCGATGAGGGCACGCTGGAGCGCAAGCTCGACCCCGCCAACACCGAGGGCGCGCCGGAGCGGCTGCATCTCGACGAGAAGGCGTTCCGCTTCGCCCTCAATGAGGACCCGATGGCGACGGAAAAGCTCTCCGAGGGCATCCGCCAGTTCGTCCGCGACCTCAATTCGCTGCGCGCGCTTGTCGCCAAGCGGATCGAGGGCGCCAAGGCGGCCTGAGACCGCCCGATCGCTGCTGAATTGCGGAGGAGGGCGGCGCCCTCCTCCTTCGTTTCTTCCGCCGGTTCCTGCCGTCATGTTCGTGCCCGATCTCGGCTTCGCCGTCGCCGCCGGCCTTGCCGCCTTCTTTGTCGGCATGAGCAAGGGCGGGGTGCCGATGATCGGCTCGCTCGCCGTGCCGACCATGGCGCTGTTCATGTCGCCGGTGGTGGCCGCGGGCCTGTTGCTGCCGGTCTATGTCGTCAGCGACATGTTCGGGGTCTGGGCCTATCGGCGCGAATTTTCCGGCCGCAACCTCGCCATCCTCATTCCCGCCGCGACGTTCGGCATCGGCATCGGCTGGGCCACCGCCTCGCTTGTGACCGACGCGATGGTGATGCTGATCGTGGGCGTGATCGGCCTCGCCTTCTGCCTCATCCGCTGGCTCGGCGGCGCCGGGCGGGAGGCGCGGCCGGCCGACGTGCCGCGCGGGCTGTTCTGGGGCGCGGTGTCGGGCTTCACCAGCTTCGTCAGCCATGGCGGGGCGCCGCCCTACCAGATGTATGTGGTGCCGCAGCGCCTGCCGAAGATGGTCTATGCCGGCACCACCACTCTCGCCTTCGCCGCCATCAACGCCATCAAGCTCATCCCCTATGCCGCGCTCGGCCAGCTCAACCCGGCCAATCTGACGGTCACGGCGGCGCTGATGCCGGTGGCGGTGGCGGCGACCTTCGCCGGCGTCTGGCTCACCAGGCGCCTGCCTGAGGCTCTGTTCTACAAGCTGGTGATGGGCGCGCTGTTCCTCATCTCGCTGAAGCTCACCTATGACGGTGCGGTGGGGTTGATCGGCGCCTGAGGTCGTGCTCAAGCGCGCGACGCCGGCCCCAGCAGCGATTGCACGAGGTTCACCCAGTAGCTGGCGCCCACCGGCAGCAGCGCGTCGTTGAAGTCGTAAGCCGCGTTGTGCAGGTTCGGCCCCGGACCGCTGGCAAGGCAGAGATAGGCCCCGGGCACCGCCTCCAGCATGTAGGCGAAGTCCTCCGCCGCCATGATGCGCTCGAAATCGGCATCCACCGCCTCGCCCACCGTGGCATGCGCCGCCGCCAGCGCGTGGCCGAATTCCTGTGCGTGGTTTACCAGCGAGGGGTACCGGCGATCATATCGCACCTCCGCCCGCGCGCCCTGTGCGGCGCACACGCCCTCGACGATGGCGCGGAACCGCTGCTCCGCGAGGTCGCGCACCTCAGGCGCGAAGGTGCGCACCGTGCCGCGCAGCACCACCTCGTCGGGAATGACGTTCCAGGTGTCGCCGCCATGGATCTGGGTGACGGTGACCACCGCCGCCTCCTGCGGGTTCACGGAGCGGGCGACGATGGACTGCAGCTGAGCGACGATGTGGGAGGCCGTTAGCACCGGGTCGATGCCGCGCTGGGGCATGGCGGCATGGGCGCCACGCCCGATCACCTTCACCTCGAAGATGTCGAAGGCGGCGAACATGGCCCCGGGCCGGCCGAGAAAGGTGCCGAAGGGCGCGTTCGGCCAATTGTGCAGGCCATAGACGCCCTGCATCGGGAAGAGGTCGAACAGGCCCTGCTCGACCATCACCTTGCCCCCGCCCTCATTTTCTTCCGCCGGCTGGAAGATGAAATGCAACGTGCCTTTGAAATCGGGATTTTCGCTCAGATGCCGCGCGGCGGCGAGCAGCATGGTCATGTGCCCGTCATGGCCGCAGGCGTGCATCTTGCCCGGCGTGTCGGACCGCCAGGGCAGGTTGGTCGCTTCGTGAATGTCGAGCGCGTCCATGTCGGCGCGCAGGCCGATTGCGGGGCCGTCGCCTTCCTTGCCCTTCAGCGTCGCCACCAGCCCTGTGCCCGCCAGCCCCCGATGCACCGGCAGGCCGAAGCTCTCCAGCTTCTCAGTGACGAAGGCCGAGGTGCGATGCTCCTCGAAGGCGGTTTCCGGCATGGCGTGCAGGGCGCGGCGCCATCCCGCCAGTTCGTCCGCCTGCGCCGCCAAAGCGGGGAGGATGCCGGGCAGTATGCCAGCAGGGATGGAGGCCTCGCGCGTTTCGTCCTTCACCCTTAATACCCCTTGCTGACGGCGCCGGGCGCCAGGACCGAACTGCCTCTACCGATCCGCCTATTTGGGCTGCGCCCAAGCGGCAGGCAAGCGCGCCCTTGTGACCGGCGGAGGGCGGGCCGCTGCGCTATGCCGGACCGGCGCCACAAAAATTCGTCGAGGCAACGGATGAAGGGCGGCCACGGCTCCGTATACGGGACATGAAGCGCGACGAGACCTCCTTCGACGTGCCGGCCCAGCTCGGCGTGATGCGGCGCTATGCGCGCTCGCTGACGCGCGACGACATCGAGGCCGAGGACCTGGTGCATGACGCGCTGGTGCGCGCCTATGAGCGGCGCGGCAGCTTCGACACCGAGCGCGCCGCGCCTGGCAAGGGGGCGCGGGATTCGGGGCAGAGGGGCGCGGAGCAGAAAGGCTCGGTGTTGCGGGGCTGGCTGCTGTCGGTGCTGCACAATGTCTTCATCGACCGCCGCCGCTCGCGCATCGCCGAGGCCCGGCGCGAGGCTGACAGCGTCGACCTCGCCGAGACCAGCGCTGCCCCGGCGCAGGAGCACCATCTGCGCCTCGCCCAGGTGCGGGACGCCTTCATGGCCCTGCCGGAGGAGCAGCGCGCGGCATTGCACCTCGTCGCCATCGAGGGGCTCGGCTATGCCGAGGCCGCCGCCACGCTCGGCATTCCGCCGGGCACGCTGATGTCGCGCCTGTCGCGCGCCCGCGCCACGCTGCGGGCGATGGAGGACGGCACGGCGGCGGCTCCCAATCATTTGCGCATCGTAGGAGGTACGGATGAACCGTCCCGTTGATCCCGTCTCCGGCGACGATTTGCAGGCCTATGTCGACGACCAGCTGAGCGTCGCCCGCCGCATCGATGTCGAGGCCTATCTCAGCGCCAACCCTGCGGCCGCCTCGCGAGTGATGGGGGATTTGCGCATCCGCGACGAGCTGCGCCTGGCGCTCGCCGAAACGCCGCGCGCAGCCTCCACGGCGGCGGCCCGCCTCGCCACGGTGGAAGCGGCACGGCGGCTGCAGGGCGCGCTCACCCGGGCGCGCTGGACCCGCCGGCTGCGCATTGCCGCCATGGTGGCAATGCTGGTCGGTGCCGGCTGGATGGCCAATGCCCAGTTCGGGCATTTCGGCGTGAGCCGCGTCGTCGCCTCGGGGCTGAACCCGGCCTATCTGGAGGACGCTGTGCGCTCCCATCGCACCGCTCTGGTGCGCGCCGGCATGCCCTCGCAGCCGGGCACGCGCCATTACGACCCGGCCGAGATCCTCTCCGCCACCGCCATCGTCATGCCGGCGTTGCCAGAGGGCTGGAAGGTGGAAGACGTGCAGGTGTTTCCCTCCACCTTCGGCCCGAGCGTGGAAATGACCGTTGAGGCCGGGGAGATCGGCACCGCCTCGCTGTTCGCGGTGCGGCCGGGCGGTTTCGACGTGGTGCCCGCCACCACCGTGCCGCAGGACGACCTCACCGCCGCCTATTGGCAGATCGGCGAGGTGGCCTATGCGCTGGTCGCCCAGCGGAGCCCGGCCGCCGATTCCCAGGATCTCGACCGGGCGGCCGCGCGCCTTGCCCGGTCGCTCTACTGACCCCAGATGCTTCTCATCAGGAGACTGACATGAACACGCCGAATTCCGGCTTCCAGTGGTCCCGCACCGCCAGCGTCGACCAGGCCGTCTATGACGAGGGCCTGCGCCGCCACATGCTGCGGGTCTATAACTACATGGCCCTCGGCCTGGTGCTGACCGGCGCGGTGGCCTTCATCGTCGGCACCACGCCGGCGCTCTATGTGCCGATTTTCTCCACCCCGCTGAAATGGGTGGTGATGCTGGCGCCGCTCGCCTTCGTGCTGATCTTCTCGTTCCGCATGCAGTCCATGTCGGCCAGCAGCGCGCAGACCATGTTCTGGGCCTTCTGCGCGGTGATGGGCCTGTCGATGGCGTCCATCTTCCTGGTGTTCACCGGCACCTCGATCGCGCGCACCTTCTTCATCGCCGCGACGATGTTTGGCGCCACCAGCCTCTATGGCTACACGACCAAGCGCGACCTCTCGCAGTTCGGCTCGTTCCTGATCATGGGCCTGATCGGCGTGGTGATCGCCAGCGTGGTCAACATCTTCCTCGGCTCGACGATGCTTCAGTTCATCGTCTCCGTGGTCGGCATCCTCGTCTTCGTCGGCCTGACCGCCTGGGACACCCAGTCGATCAAGGAACAGTACGCCGACAATTTCGACGCCGAATCGCAGCAGAAGCTCGCCGTGTTCGGCGCCTTCTCGCTCTATCTGAACTTCGTCAACATCTTCCAGCTTCTGCTGAATCTCACCGGCGAGCGGGAGTGAGGCGAGCAATCGCCAAGGGAACCCAGCCATGAACGACCAGGACCGACAGGCCATTGACGGCCTCTTCGCCAAGCTCGCCGAGGCCGAGCGCCAGTCCGGCCCGCGCGATGCGGACGCGGAAGGCTTCATCGCCCAGCGCGTCGCCCAGCAGCCGGCCGCGCCTTACCTGATGGCGCAGACCATCGTCATGCAGGACTACGCCCTGCAGCAGGCGCAGGCCCGCATCGAGGCGCTGGAGCAGCAGGCGCAGCAGGCCCAGGAATCGGCCGAGCAGCCCCAGGGCGGCGGCCTCTTCGGCGGGCTGTTCGGCTCCAGTCAGCCGGCGCGCCGCAGCTCCGTGCCCTCGATGCCGCGCGCCGGGGCTGTGGGCGCCGGCGGCGCCATTCCAGCCGGCGCGTCGCCGGCCTGGCAGTCCGGGTCCGTGCAGGGCGGCCAGCCGATGGGTGGACCAATGGGCGCACCCGGTGCGCAGCAGCAGGGCGGCTTCGGGCGTCCGGGTGGCGGCGGCTTCCTTGCCGGCGCGGCGCAGACCGCCATGGGCGTCGCTGGCGGCGTGCTGCTCGGCAGCGCCATTGGCAGCATGTTCGGCGGTGGCGAGGCCAAGGCGGCGGAAGCCCCGGCTGAAGCCCCCGCCGAGGCCCCGGCGGAAGAGCCGGCGGCGGCCGACGAGCCGACGGATGCGGGCGCCGATGATGGCGGCTTCTTCGGCGGCGGCGGCGATGACTGGTTTGGCGGCGGCGGCGAGGAGTTCTGACCTCGCCGCCTCCCCCGCGTCTATCGACCCCCTGCCGTCGGGCAGGGGGCACTTCCCAACTCCAGCAGGCCGGCCCCTCACCGGCCTGTTCTTTTTTGCCGACGGCGCCTGCGCTCAGACGGCGAGGCCGTTCTCCCCGGCATAGTCCTTCAACGGCCGCTCCGGGCGGGCGCCGATATGGCTGATGATCTCGGCCGCGCACAGCGCACCGAGCCGCAGGCATTCCTCGGCACCGAAGCCCTTGGCGAAGCCGTGGAGATAGCCGGCGGCGAAGAGGTCGCCTGCCCCTGTTGTGTCGACCAGCTTCGGCACCGGGAAGGCCGGCACCGTCACGAGTCCGTCTCCCGACACAGCCAGCGCGCCCTTCTCGCTGCGGGTGACGACGCCATGCCGGGCGTCCTGCCGCAGCTGGGTGAGCGCGGCGTCGAAATCGGTCTCGTAGAGCGACATCAGCTCCGCCTCATTGGCGAAGACGAGATCGACCGTGCCCTCGCGGATGAGCTTCAGGAACTCCGCCCGGTAGCGCCCGACGCAGAAGGCGTCCGAGAGGGTGAGCGACACGGTGCGCCCGGCCTTGTGGGCGATGCCGGCGGCCTTGAGGAAGGCTTCCTTGGCCGGCGGCGGGTCCCAGAGATAGCCTTCGAGATAGGTGACCTTCGCGCTCGCCACCATCGCCTCGTCGACATCGGCGGGGGAAAGGTCCTGCGCCGCGCCGAGATAGGTGTTCATGGTGCGCTCGCCATCGGGCGTCACCAGGATGAGGCAGCGGGCGGTGGCGGCGCCGGCGGTCGCGGCTGATGTGGCATAGGCGACGCCGGCGGCGCGGATGTCATGGGCGAAGATGCCGCCCAGCTCGTCGTCGCGCACCTTGCCGATGAAGCCGGCGCGCCCGCCCAGAGCGGCGATGCCGACCATGGTGTTGGCGGCCGAGCCGCCTGATATTTCGACACCCGGTCCCATGGCGCCATAGACCGCCTCGGCCCGTGCCTCGTCGATCAGCGTCATGCCGCCCTTGCGCATGCCGTGGCGGTCGAGAAAGGCCTCTTCGGAGCGGGCGATCACGTCGACAATGGCGTTGCCGAAGCCGATCACATCGAGCGGGGGGACGGTCATGGACGGCTTTTCTCCGCAGGGTTTCGCCGGGGACGAAGGCGGGTGAGGCGGTAGCAGACGAGCGCCCATCCCGCAATGTCGGCGCCGCGTGCGACGGAGCCTCGGCCCACCTTTGTCGCGCGATTCCAAGCCGCGTCATCCTGAGGTGCCCGGCCCTCGGCCGGACCTTGAAGGACGGGACTGAGGGGCGGTGAAGGGAGCGTCGGGGCGGAGACATCGGGTGCATATGAGAACCATCCTTCGAGGCCGCCTGCGGCGGCACCTCAGGATGACGGCGCACGGGCGGGGGGTGAGGGGCGCGGTTGCGCCTATCGCCGCCCTCATCCATGGGCTCGACCCTGGGCCTCGCCCTGACCCACAGCTGGCTTCAGGTCGGGATGGCCGGGTCGCGCCCGGCCTTCAGGCGGCACGGCGGGCAGGCGACGGCGCTCCTGCTCCGATGCGCGGCTTTTCCTTCCCGCGCCAGCCGACTATTGCTAGCCGATGGCCCTGCTCCGCCACGCCTCCACCGTCGCTCTCCTCACCCTTGCCTCGCGCGTGCTCGGCTTTGCCCGCGACGCCGGGGTGGCGGCGCTGTTCGGCACCGGGGTGGTGGCGGACGCCTCCGTCGCCGGCCTCGCCGTGCCGCAGATCGCTCGCCGGCTGCTGGGCGAGGGCGCGCTCAACGCCGCGCTGCTGCCCGGGCTCGCGCGGGCGGAGGGCGAGGCCGCGCGCCGGCGTCTGGCGGGGGCGACGCTGGTGCTGTTTGCGCTGGCCGGCCTTGCCCTTGGGGGCCTGCTCTTCCTCTTCATGCCGCAAATGGTGGCGGTGCTGGCGCCGGGCTTTGCCGGGGATGGTCCTCGGGCGGAAGGCGCGGTGCTGGCCGGGCGGCTGGCGGTGGTCTGCCTGCCGCTCGCTTTGCTTGCCGGGGTGCTGGCCGCCTTTGCCAATGCGGCCGGACGCTACGCCCGGCCTGCCATGGCCCCTGCGGCCGCCAATGTCGCTGTTATCGCGCTGCTGGTGATGCTCTGGATGGCAGGGGCTCACCTGATGAGCCCCTCCGCTGCGCTCGCCTGGCTGGCGGCGGGAGCGGTGGCGGGGGCGGCGACGCAGTTCGTGCTGAACCTCCACGCCGTGCCTGGCGGCTATTTCACGCTTTCCCTCGCACGCGCCGATCTGAAGGCGGCGCTGCCGCTGCTGACCGGGGCGGCAACGCCGCTGCTGGCCGCCGCCCTGCCGCAGCTGCGCTTTCTCATCGCGGCGGCGGCGGCTTCGGGCATTGGCGGTGGCGTCGCGGCGCTGTTCTACGCCACGCGCCTGGTCGAGCTGCCGCTCGGGCTGGTCGGTGCCAGCGCCGGGGCGGTGCTGCTGCCGGCGCTGGCGGGGGAGCGCGAGGAGGGCGAGGCCGGAATCAGCGACACCGGGCTCGGCGCGGGCGCCATCACAGCGGCGCTGGCGCTCTCGCTGCCGGCGGCGTTCGGCCTTGCCGTGCTGGCCCACCCTATGGTCAGGGTGCTGTTCGAGCGCGGCGCCTTCGACGCGCAGGCCAGCACGCTCACGGCGAGCGCGCTGGCCCTGCTGGCGCTGACGCTGCCGGTGCAGGCGCTGGAAAAGGTGCTGATCGCCATCGCCTTCGCCTGCGGCCTGTCTCGTCTTGTCACCGTGTGCAGCCTCGTGGCGCTGCCGGTGGGGGCGCTGGTCGGCTTTGTCACCGTCGGCCCGCTCGGCATGGCGGGGCCGGCGCTGGGGGTGCTGGCCTCCAGCCTGGTGGCGCTCGCCGGGCTGGCAACAGGCCTCGCCCGCCGCCGACTCATCGTACTGCCGAAGCCCTCACGCCGCCGGCTGGCGCGGCTGGTCATGGCCGCGCTCGCCATGGCGGCGGCGGTGATGGCAGCGCGGCAAGGGCTCGAGGGTGTGCTGGCGCCGGGCGGACTGGTCGCCGCCGCCGCGCTGGCCGGCCTCGTCATGCTGGGGGGCGCAGCCTATGCCGGGCTCGCGCTGGCGCTGGGCGGCGCCGACCTTGCCACGCTGCGCGCGGGCATGCGCAAATAGCGCGTGTGCCGTCGCCGGAAGAAACTTGCCCCTGAAGGTCATGCGTGCCATAGCGCCCCCGCGCCGGGGGCCAAGTCTCGCGGCACGGCGCGGCACGGCAGGGCGCAGACCACAGGACGTCCCGACATGGAATTCAAGCCGCTCGTGTTTTCCGGCGTCCAGCCGACCGGAAACCTGCATCTCGGCAATTATCTCGGCGCCATCCAGCGCTTCGTGGCGCTGCAGGACAGCCATGACTGCCTCTATTGCGTCGTCGACATGCACGCGATCACGGTGTGGCAGGACCCGGCCGACCTGAAGCGGCAGATCCGCGAGGTCACCGCCGCCTTCATCGCCTCCGGCATCGACCCGACCAAGCACATCGTGTTCAACCAGAGCCAGGTTTCCGGCCATGCCGAACTCGCCTGGGTGTTCAACTGCGTGGCGCGCCTGGGCTGGCTCAACCGCATGACCCAGTTCAAGGAGAAGGCCGGCAAGGACCGCGAGGCCGCCTCGGTCGGCCTCTACGCCTATCCGAGCCTGATGGCCGCCGACATTCTGCTCTACCGCGCCACCCATGTGCCGGTCGGCGAGGACCAGAAGCAGCATCTGGAGCTGACCCGCGACATCGCGCAGAAGTTCAACAATGATTTCGGCACCTCCATCGCCGCCAACGGGCTGGGCGAGGCGTTCTTCCCGCTGCCCGAGCCGCTGATCGGCGGGCCGGCGGCGCGGGTGATGAGCCTGCGCGACGGGGCGAAGAAGATGTCGAAGTCGGACCCGTCCGATCTCTCGCGCATCAACCTCACCGACGAGGCCGACCTCATCGCCTCGAAGATCCGCAAGGCCAAGACCGACCCCGAGCCGCTGCCCTCCGAGGCAGAGGGTCTGAAAGGCCGGCCGGAGGCGGAGAACCTTGTCGGCATCTATGCCGCGCTCGGGGCGGTGCCGAAAGAGGACGTGCTGACCCAGTTCGGCGGCGGCCAGTTCTCCACCTTCAAGGCGGCGCTGGTCGACCTCGCAGTGGCCAAGCTCGGGCCGATCGGCGCCGAGATGCAGCGGCTGGTGGCCGAGCCAGACCATATCGACGCCATTCTGCGCGACGGCGCGGCGCGGGCCCGGGTGCTGGCCGAGGCCACCATGGCCAATGTCCGGGACATTGTCGGCTTCGTGCGCTAGCCTTGTCCGCAGGATAGCCCGTCGGGGGGAGTGCCTATGCCGCGCCGGCGCCAAAGCCATGAGCCCGGCCACCGCCGCAAGTTTCTCGTTCTGGCTGACGATACGCCGGAATGCGACCGCGCGCTCTATTACGCGGCGCGGCGCGCGGCACGCACCGGCGGCGGGGTGGTGCTGTTGAGCGTGCTGCAGCTGGAGGACGCCCCGAGCCAGTGGCTTGGCGTCGCCGATCTGATGCGGGCGGAGGCGACCGACAAGGCGGAGGCCCGGCTCGACCTGCTCTCCGCCCGGGCACAGGGCATCTCCGGCATCGATCCCGAACGGATCGTGCGCGAGGGCGGCATCGCCGAGCAGATCCACAAGATCATCGAGGAGGACGAGGACATCGCCATACTCGTGCTCGCCGCCGGAACCGGAAAAGAGGGACCCGGCCCGCTCATCGCCTCGCTGGCCAAGGGGATGTGGGCGACCCTGCCGGTGCCGATCACGCTTGTGCCGGGTTCGCTCTCCGACAGCGAGATCGACGCGTTGGCGTGAACGGTGGGCCGCCGGGTGAGCAGCGTCGCTGGTGCGGGGAGTCTCCCGCCTCTTCCCCTCGCGGCGGTCAGAGCTTATCTAAAGTGGAAATTCCCCCGTCGCCGCGGCCTTGAACCCCGGTTGGCAAGGAGACCGACATGTTCATCCAGACCGAAGCCACCCCTAATCCCGCCACGCTGAAGTTCCTGCCCGGCCGTTCCGTGCTCGGGGACGGCACCTTCGAGGCGCGCGACGCCAATGAGGCGGCCCGCTCACCGCTGGCGGTGCGCCTGTTCGAGGTGCCGGGCGTCACCGGCGTGTTCTTCGGCTCCGATTTCGTCACCGTGACCAAGGCGCAGGGCGAGTGGGCGCATCTCAAGCCCGCCATTCTCGGCGCCATCATGGAGCATTTCGTCTCCGGCCAGCCGATCCTGCCGGAGGACCATGAGCACACCGCCGACGACGCCTTTTTCGAGGCCAAGGATGCCGGGCTGGTCGACACGATTCGTGAGCTGATCGACACCCGCGTGCGCCCGGCCGTGGCCAATGATGGTGGCGACATCACCTTCCGCGGCTATAAGGACGGCGTGGTGTTCCTGGCCATGAAGGGCTCCTGCGCCGGCTGCCCGTCCTCGACCGCGACGCTGAAGAACGGCATCGAGAACCTACTGCGCCATTTTGTGCCCGACGTCGTCGAGGTGCGTCCGGTCTGACGCGACCCGGTCAAAGGGCCGCCCGCTTTCCAATATGAGGCGACCATGAGCATGGTGGGCGCATGATCGCCCCTGCTGATTCTGGCCCTGCTGATTGTCGCCCATGCTGATCCTTGCCATCGACACCGCGCTTGAGGCCTGTTCGGCGGCCCTGCACGACATGGACACCGACCAGACCCGGGCGGTGGAGCATGTCGTCATGGCGCGCGGCCATGCCGAATCGCTGATCCCGATGGTGGAGCGGGTGATGGCCGCCGGCGGGGCGGAGTTCTCAGCCATCGACCTCTTCGCCGTCACGGTCGGCCCCGGCAGCTTCACCGGGCTGCGGGTCGGCATCTCCGCCGCGCGCGGCTTCGGCCTTGCCACCGGCAAGCCGGTTCTCGGCCTGCCGACGCTGACCGTGCTGGCCGCGCCGCTGCTGGCACGCGACGACGCGGTGCCGGTGGCCGCCGCCATCGACGCCCGCCACGGCAATGTCTATTTGCAGATGATCGGCCCGGCCGGCCGGGTGCTGGTGAGTCCCCGCGTCATGAGCGTGAAGGACGCCGCCCGCTCGGTCGCCAACGGGCCGGTGCGGCTGGTGGGCTCCGGCGCCGGCCTGCTCGCGGATGCCTGGCCGATGGGCGCGCAGCCGCCGGTCGAGGTGCGGGCCACCGCGACGCCGGACCCGGTCTGGCTGGCGCGCATCGCCAGCGTCGCCGACCCCGCCCGTTCCGAACCCAAGCCGCTCTATCTGCGCGATGCCGACGCCAAGCCGCAGACCGGCGGGCGGATCGCCCGTCGATGAGCGGGCTGCCGGCATGGCTCGACTGGATGACGGGCGGGCGCCCGCGCGAGGTGTCGCTGCGGGCCCTCCAGGCCGGCGATGCCGAGGCGCTGGCGCGGCTTCACGCCCAGTCCTTCCGCCATGGCTGGGACGCCGCCGAGTTCGAGCGCCTCATCGCCAACCGGCTGACCCGTGGCCTCGTGGCCACCGATGGCCCGGGCGGGGTGCCGGTGGGCTTCATCCTGCTGAGCGGGGTGACGCCGGAAATGGAGATTCTCTCGGTTGCCGTCGACCGCCGGCGGCGCGGCGCGGGCATCGGCCTCAAGCTGGTGCAGGCCGCCTTCGGCACGCTGGCGGCGCAGGGCTATCGCACCGTGTTCCTGGAAGTCGAGGACGGCAACGCCGCCGCCTTGCGCCTCTATGCCCGCACCGGCTTCCGCGAAATCGGCCGCCGTCCGGGCTATTATCGCGACAGCACCGGCGCGCCGGTGGCCGCGCTCACCATGCGGCGCGACATCGCCTGAGAGAAACCATTGCCCTTGCCGGCTTTGCTGCGCCATAAGGCGGACGGGCGCGGAAACACCGACCGATGCGGGCTGAAGGAAGCAGGCCGAGGAATGAACGACAAGCCGACCGCGATCGAGGAAGCCTGCGTTACGCTGGGCCTGCGGATGACCGACCAGCGCCGGGTGATTGCCCGCATCATCGCCGATGCGCAGGACCATCCCGACGTGGAGGAACTGCACCGGCGCGCCATCGCCGTCGATGACCGCATCTCCATCTCCACCGTCTACCGCACGGTGAAGCTGTTCGAGGATGCCGGCATCATCGCCCGCCACGATTTCCGCGATGGCCGCTCGCGCTATGAGCCGGTGCCGGACGAGCACCACGACCATCTCATCGACCTGCGCAGCGGCCATGTGGTGGAGTTCCGCTCCGAGGAGATCGAGCATTTGCAGGAAGAGATCGCCCGCAAACTCGGCTACCGGCTGATCGGCCACCGGCTGGAGCTCTATGGCGTGCCGCTCGACACGCCGCTGGGCGCGGAGATACCCACGCCTTCCCATTCGTCCCGGAAGGAGTAAGGCGTGCGGGCCTGGCTGGTGATCGTGCCGGTCGTGCTCGTCACGCTGGTCGGCATTCCGCTGCAATGGCTTTCGCTCGCGCTGCGCCTTCCGACCCGGCGCACCCTGCCCGTGCTCTATCATCGCATCGTGCTGGCGCTGGTCGGGGTGCGGGTGCGGGTGGTGGGGGCTCCGGCGGCGGTGCGGCCGCTGCTCATTCTCGCCAATCACGCCTCCTGGCTGGACATTCCCGTGCTCGGCGGGCGCCTGCCGCTGTGCTTTGTCGCCAAGAGCGAGGTGGCCCGCTGGCCGGGCATCGGGCTGCTGGCGAAGCTCCAGCGCACCATTTTCGTCGACCGCTCCTCGCGCACCGCCACCGGGCGGGTGGCGGGGGAGATGGCGGCGCGGATGAATGATGGCGATCCGGTGGTGCTGTTCGCGGAGGGCACCTCCAGCGACGGCAACCGGGTGCTGCCTTTCCGCTCGGCGCTGATCGGCGCCGCCCGCCTGAGCCTGGGCGAGGCCGCGGGGCCGGCCGCGACGATCCAGCCGCTCGCCATCGCCTATGTCGGGTTTGCCGGCCTGCCGCTCGGCCGCGCCGGGCGCCCGCGCCTCGCCTGGTATGGCGACATGGACCTCGCCCCGCATTTGATGGAGGTGCTGCGGCGCGGCGGCGTAGAGGTGGAGCTGCGCTTCGGCGAAACGCTCGCGGCGGGCGGGCGCAAGGCGGCGGCGCAGGAGGCCGAGCGCGCCGTCCGTGCCCTGCTGGCGCAGGCGCTTACCGGGCGGCCTGGCTCAGGGATAAGTTGCGGCATTTAAGGCTTTGCGCCCGCAGAGCGGGGCGGGGCGCATTTCCTTTTCGCGGGAATCCCGCTACACAGAACCTCTAGGCGTCACTTCTGGAGAGCTGGACGATCTCGACCTGCGCGATACCGAGCTGGGACCGGGCGGCAATGGATGAGGGCGCCTTGCGAGCGCGCGCCTGTCGTGCCCTCGGGTTGCCCACGCAGTGTGCCGCCGCGTCCCTGGACGCCGCGCGGTACGGGTCGATCGACACGCAATGAGTGAAACGCGCAAGCTTTACGTCCGCTCCTTCGGCTGCCAGATGAACGTCTATGACGCCCAGCGCATGACGGACACGCTGGCCAAGGAGGGCTATGTCGAAACCGACAGCCCCGACGACGCCGATCTCGTCATCCTCAACACCTGCCATATCCGCGAAAAGGCGGCCGAGAAGGTCTATTCCGAGCTTGGCCGGCTGAAAAAGGCGCAGGAAGTGGCCGGTCGCCAGCAGATGGTCGCCGTCGCCGGCTGCGTGGCGCAGGCGGAAGGCGCCGAGATTCTCAAGCGCGCCCGCGGCGTCGACCTGGTGGTGGGGCCGCAGAGCTACCACAAGCTGCCCGAGCTGGTCGCCGACGCCCGGCGGCGCGGCCATAACCAGCGGGCCGGCATCGTCGAGACCGAGTTCCCGGTCGAGGACAAGTTCGATTTCCTGCCCCCGCCGACGCGGGCGGCGATCAACAAGCGCGGCCCGGCGGCTTTCGTCACCGTGCAGGAAGGCTGCGACAAGTTCTGCACCTTCTGCGTCGTGCCCTATACGCGCGGGGCGGAAGTCTCGCGCCCGCTGCCGAAGATTCTCGACGAGGTGATCCGCCTCGCCGAGGCCGGGGTGCGCGAGGTCACGCTGATCGGCCAGAACGTCAATGCCTATCACGGGCTCGACGCCGCCGGCCGCTCCGCCAACCTGCCCGAGCTGATCCGCCGCATCGCCGAGGTGCCCGGCATCGCCCGCGTGCGCTACACCACCAGCCATCCGCGCGACATGGATGACGAGCTGATCGGCCTGCATCGCGACCTGCCGGCGCTCATGCCCTATCTGCACCTGCCGGTGCAGTCCGGCTCCAACCGCATCCTCGCGGCGATGAACCGCAAGCATGACCGCGAGCTCTTCTTCGAGATCGTCGCCAAGGTGCGTGCCGCGCGGCCCGACATCGCCTTTTCCTCGGATTTCATCGTCGGTTTTCCCGGCGAGACCGACGCCGATTTCGCCGACACGATGGATCTCGTGCAACGGGTCGGCTTCGCCTCCGCCTTCTCGTTCAAATATTCCTCCCGCCCCGGCACGCCGGCGGCCGGTATGGGCGGGCAGGTTCCTGAAGAGGTGAAGTCCGCGCGCATCCATGCGCTGCAGGCGCTTCTCGACTCCCAGCGGACCGCCTTCGACACTGCCTGCCGTGGCCGGGTCCTCGACATCTTGATCGAGAAGCCGGGCCGTTTCCCCGGCCAGCTCATCGGCCGCTCGCCCTATCTCCAGTCGATCGTCGTCGAAGGCCCGGTGGAGGCCATCGGCACGCTGGCGCAAGTGGAGGTGCACGGGGTCAGCACCAGGAATCTTTCGGGCGACATACGCGGCGGCGAATTTTTCGTTGAACGGCCGGCGCGCGAATCGCGTTTCATCGGGCAGAGCGAGAAGCTGGAGGCGTGAGCGTGCGTCGACCTGGTAGCGGATCTGGTAGCGAGACGGAACGTGCCTTGGCTTCCCCGCGCGCGGCGCCGCGCCCCGCCCCGGCGGCTCCGCGCTGGATGGAGCCCCCCGGTGAGGAGGCGTCCGGGCAGATCGTCCTCGCCTTCGACGACAATCGAATCGCCAGCCAGCTTTTCGGCCATTATGGGCAGAACCTCGCCTTGATCGAGCGGCGGCTGGAAATCGTCGCCGAGCAGCGTGGCAACCATGTCACGCTGGAAGGGCCGCGCGAGGCCTGCGAGCAGGCGCGCCACGTGCTGGAAACGCTCTATGCCCGGCTGAAGAAGGGTGGCGAGCTGCAGCCCGGCGATGTCGAGGGTGTGATGCGCGAAGCCGCTGCGCAGGGGCAGCTGTTCGAGTTCGACCCCGCCACCAAGAAGCAGAGCTTCGACGAGATCCAGCTCCGCCGCCGCCCGGTACGCGCCCGCACCGCCGCGCAGGACGCCTATATCCGCGCGCTCAAGCGCCAGACACTGGTGTTTGGCGTCGGCCCGGCCGGCACCGGCAAGACCTGGCTGGCGGTGGCCTATGCCGTGCACCTGCTAGAGCGCCGCGTGGTCGACCGGATCATCCTCTCCCGCCCGGCGGTGGAGGCAGGCGAGCGGCTCGGCTTCCTGCCCGGCGACATGAAGGAGAAGGTCGACCCCTATCTGCGCCCGATCTACGACGCGCTGCACGACCTGATGGACCGCGCCTTCGTCGAGCGGGCGATGATTTCCGGTGAGATCGAGATCGCCCCGCTGGCCTTTATGCGCGGGCGCACCCTGGCCAATGCCTGCGTTATTCTCGACGAGGCGCAGAACACCACCTCGATGCAGATGAAGATGTTCCTCACCCGCCTGGGCGAGAATTCGCACATGATCATCACCGGCGATCCCAGCCAGATCGATCTGCCGCCGGGCCAGACCTCGGGCCTTGCCGAGGCGGTGGGGCTGCTGGGCGAGGTCGAGGGCGTCGACGTCTGCCATTTCAGCGCCGCTGACGTGGTGCGCCACGAACTCGTCGGCCGCATCGTCGCCGCCTATGAGACCAAGGACGCGGCGGCGCGGGCGGCAGCGCCCGCCGGGATGCCGCGCCGATGAGCGAGGCGCCCCAGATCGAGGTCGACGTGCTGGTGGAGGCCGCCCCCTGGGCCAGCCTCGCCGGCGCTGAAGCGTTGGTGGTGCGGGCGGTGAACGCGGCCTGCGCCGGTGCGCTCACCGAGTATGAGATCGACATTGACGGCGCCGAGATCGCGGTGAAGCTGACCGACGACGCCACGCTGCGGGCGCTCAACCGCGAGTGGCGCGGCAAGGACTACGCCACCAACGTGCTGTCCTTTCCCACCAACGAGGTGGCGCGCGCCGGCGGCGATCCCCATCTGGGCGACATCGCCATCGCCTATGAGACTCTGGTGCGGGAGGCGGAGGCGGAGGACAAGCCGCTCGCCGATCACCTCGCGCATCTGGCCGTCCATGGTACGCTGCATCTGCTCGGCTACGACCACGAGGTGGCGGAAGAGGCCGAGGAGATGGAGGCGATGGAGCGCCGCGTGCTCGCCGACCTCGCGATTGCCGACCCCTATGCCGACACTGAACCCGTACTCACCACTGACCGAGCAAACTGAACCAAAGAGCGATGTCCGATCCTGTTTCAAGCTCGCCCTCCGCCCCCCGGGGCAGCGAGGGCCCAAGTAGCGGCGCCTCCGAAAACGGCGCTTCCAGTAGCGCTACGGCGAGTGCCGGGCAGCGAAGCAAGGCCGGCGGAGGCTCCAGCGAGTCCCGCGCCGGCTTTTTCGACCGGCTCCGCCACCTCATCGGCGGCCGGCGCTCTTCCGGCTCGCTGCGCACCGATCTTTCCGCCATCCTCGCCTCGACCAGCGCCGAGCCCGGCGCCGACCTGACCGCCACCGAGCGGACGATGCTGAAAAGCATCCTGGATCTGCGCGAGCTGCGCATCGGCGACCTCATGGTTCCCCGCGCGGACATCGTCGCCGTGCAGAAGGACATTTCGCTGGGCGAGCTGCTCGCCGTCTTTGCCGAGGCCGGCCATTCGCGCCTCGTCGTCTATGACGACACGCTCGACGACCCTGTCGGCATGGTCCATATCCGCGATCTCGTGACCTATCTGACCCAGCGCGCCATGACCCCGCGCGTGGCGCCGCCGCGCGCCGCCACCCCGCGCAATGGCGCGCGCGAGGCCTCGGGGACGGAAGCGCCCGACGCCGGCGGCAAGGCCGCCCGCCCAGCCTTCAACCTCAAGGCCATTGACCTCAGCAATTCGCTCAGCGGCGCCAAGCTGATCCGCCGGCTGTTGTTCGTGCCGCCCTCCATGCCCTCGATCGAGCTGCTGGCCAGCATGCAGGCGAGCCGTATCCATCTCGCCCTCGTCATCGACGAATATGGCGGCACTGACGGCATCGTCTCGATGGAGGACCTGGTCGAGGAAATCGTCGGCGACATCGAGGACGAGCACGACGAGGACGAGACCCCCACCATCGCCCGCCAGGCCGATGGCAGCTTCATCGCCGACGCCCGGGCCAGCCTGGAGGATGTCGCCGAGATGATCGACCCGGCCTTTGCCCTCGGCGAGGAGGCCGAGGAGGTCGACACGCTGGGCGGCCTGCTCGTCACCCTGGCCGGCCGCGTGCCGGTACGCGGCGAGATCGTGCCGGCGCCGGGCAATTTCGAGATCGAGGTGCTCGATGCCGATCCGCGCCGGGTCAAGCGGCTGCGCATCTCGCCAAGCCGTGGCGAGGCGGGTGCTGACGCCCGACTGGCCGGCGGCGAAAGCGCGGGCGCCACGGCGCGGGCCCTGCCGCCGCCCGCCCAGCAGGCCGGCGAGGCCACGCGGATCGACACGCGCCGCGACACCGATGCCGCCTGAGGCGAGGCCAGGCGTTCGGCCCGGTGCCCGGCGAGCGCTGCGTCGATGCTGACGCCGGAGCGGCTGCAGGCGGCCCCCGCCCGCTGGCGCGCGCTCGCCGCCCTTGCGGCCGGCGGGCTCTCCGCGCTGGCCATGCCGCCCTTCGGGCTGTGGCCGGTGCTGGCGCTGACGCTGCCGGTGCTGGTGTTCCTGATCGACGGCACCCTGGAACTGCCGCTGCGCCGGGCGCTGCAAGCGAGCTTCCTCGCCGGCTGGCTGTTCGGCATGGGCTATTTCGTTGCCGGCCTGTGGTGGATCGGCCAGGCGTTTCTCGTCCAGGCGGAAGTCTTCATGTGGCTGATGCCGTTCGCGGTGATCGGCCTGCCGGCGGCGCTTGCGGTGTATACCGGGCTCGGCTGTGTGCTCGCCCGGCTGCTGTGGACCCGGGGGCCCGGGCGGATCCTCGCCTTTGCCGCCGCCCTCACCTTGGCGGAGACGGCGCGCGGCACGCTGCTGACCGGCTTCCCCTGGAACGATTTCGGCTATGCGCTAGCCACCGATCTGCGCTTCGCGCAAGCCGCCTCGGTCATCGGTCTCATCGGCCTGTGCCTGGTTGCGCTGGCCTGCCTTGCCAGCCCGGCGGCGCTGTTCAGCCCCGCCGGCGCCCGCCGCGCCCGCCATGTGCCACTCGCCCTCGCCGTCGGCCTGCTCGCCGCCCTGTGGGCGGGCGGCCAGTGGCGCCTTGCCACCACCGAGGTCGGCACGGTGCCCGGCGTGCGGCTGCGGCTGATGCAGCCCGACCTGCCGCAGGACCAGAAATTCCGCTACGACGCCCGCCGCAGCGTGATGGACCTCTATCTGGCCACCAGCGAGAGCCAGGGCGGGCTTGCCGGCGTCACCCATCTGTTCTGGCCGGAATCGGCCTTCCCCTTCTTCCTCGAACGCGAGCCGGAAGCGCTGGCGCGAATCGTGGCGATGCTGCCGCGCGGCACCACCCTCATAACAGGCGCCGCGCGCTACCAGCCAGTGCCGGGCCGCGAGCGGCCGGATGTGTTCAACGCCGTGCGGGTGATCGATTCGGAAGGGATGATCCGCGGCAATGCCGACAAGGTGCATCTCGTTCCTTTTGGCGAATACCTGCCGTTTCAGGAAACGCTGGAGGCGATAGGGCTGGAGGCGCTCACTCGCCTGCGCGGAGGCTTCGCCGCCGCGCCCATGCGCAGCCTGCTGCCCATTCCCGGCCTGCCCGATGCGGTTCCGCTGATCTGCTATGAGGCGATCTTTCCCGACGAGGTGATGCCCGCCTCCCTCGCCCAGGCCGGCGAGGCGGGAACCCGGCCGGGCTTCCTGCTCAACCTGTCCAACGATGCCTGGTTCGGCCTCACCCCGGGCCCCTACCAGCATTTCGAGCAGTCCCGCCTGCGGGCGATCGAGCAAGGATTGCCGTTGGTCCGGGTAACCAACAATGGCATCTCCGCCATTGTCGACCCGCTGGGACGAATCACCGCGATTCTACCCTTGGGTGTGCGAGGCGTACTGGACGACAGCCTCCCACAAGCTTTGTCCGCTACCCCTTATGCCACGTTTGGCAGGGTGATACCGTGGTTGTTGCTTCTTGGCGGCCTCTGCGGGGCGCTCGTGCTGCGTTTGCGAGCTATGCACGTCTAGATTGATCGACGCCGGAACGCGCTGCGCCTAGACTGTCGACGGGCTCGGGCACTGCTTCTCTCCCTCTGAACCGGGGGGGAGGTATTTTTTTGTTTGCAGTCGGGGAAGCCGATGACGAAGAAATCTCCCAATCCCGTCGACAAGTATGTCGGCAGCCGGGTCCGCATGCGTCGCATGATGGTCGGCATGAGCCAGGAAAAACTTGGCGAGAGCCTCGGCATCACCTTCCAGCAGATCCAGAAATACGAGAAGGGCACCAACCGGATCGGCGCCAGCCGCCTGCAGAATATCTCGCAGGTGCTCTCCGTGCCGGTGGCCTTCTTCTTCGACGGCGCCCCCACCATGACGGGTGACGTGCCTGGCTTCGCCGAGGACGCCTCGCCGGCCTATGTCTCCGATTTCCTGGCCTCGTCGGAAGGGCTCGCCCTCACCCGCGCGTTCCTCAAGATCGCCGACAGCAAGGTCCGCCGCCGTATCGTCGACCTGGTAGAGGCTCTTGCCGAGCCGAGCCCGGCGGCGTGAGCCGCCGGTGCCGGCGCGTTCTTTTTTCCGAACGAATCCGCCTTTAAAACCTTGACCGCCCCGACCGCGCTTGCAAAAGATGCGCGGTCGGGCGCGGGCATATGCGCCTGCCGAGAATCGAGGAGCCGACTCGTGTCCCGCCAAGCCTATCTTTTTACTAGCGAATCCGTCTCCGAGGGGCACCCTGACAAGGTGTGCGACCGCATCTCCGACGAGATCGTCGACGCCTTCTTCAAGCACGGTCCGGAATTCGGCTGGGATCCGAGCCATCTGCGTGTGGCTGCCGAGACGCTGGCCACCACCAACCGGGTGGTGATCGCCGGCGAAACGCGCGGCCCGGCGCAGCTGACCAAGGACTTCCTCAGCCATATCGCCCGGCTCGCGATCAAGGATATCGGCTACGAGCAGGACGGCTTTCACTGGGAGAAAGCGGCGATCGACGTGCATCTGCACGCGCAGTCGGTCGACATCGCCCAGGGCGTCGATTCCGCCGGCAACAAGGATGAGGGTGCCGGCGACCAGGGCATCATGTTCGGCTATGCCTGCCGCGAGACGCCCGAGCTGATGCCGGCGCCGATCTATTACGCCCACAAGATCCTCAAGCTGCTTGCCGATGCCCGCCATTCCGGCGAGAGCACCGTGCTCGGCCCCGACGCCAAGAGCCAGGTGACGGTGCGCTATGAGGGCGGCAAGCCGGTCGAGGTGACGCAGATCGTGCTCTCGACCCAGCACCTCGATGCCGACCTCTCCTCGCACGATGTGCAAAGCATCGTGGAACCCTATATCCGCCAGGCGCTTCCCGATGGCTGGATCACCCCGGCCACCGTCTGGCACGTCAACCCGACCGGCAAGTTCGTTATTGGCGGGCCGGATGGCGATTGCGGCCTGACGGGCCGCAAGATCATCGTCGACACCTATGGTGGCGCGGCCCCGCATGGCGGCGGCGCCTTCTCCGGCAAGGACCCGACCAAGGTCGACCGCTCGGCCGCCTATGCCGCGCGCTACCTCGCCAAGAACGTGGTCGCCGCCGATCTCGCCGACCGCTGCACCATCCAGCTGGCCTATGCCATCGGCGTGTCCGACCCGCTGGCGGTCTATGTCGACCTCTACGGCACCGGCAAGGTCGACGAAGCCAAGCTGGAGAGCGCGCTGCGCGAGGTGATGAACCTGCGCCCTCGCGGCATTCGCGAGCATCTCGGCCTCAACAAGCCGATCTATGCCCGCACCTCCGCCTATGGCCATTTCGGCCGAGCCCCGGATGTCGATGGCGGCTTCTCCTGGGAGCGGACCGATCTGGTCGAGGCGCTTAAGTCCGCCGTCGGCTGACATTGACGCCCCGCGCGCGATTGCACGCGGAAGACACTGCGCTTATGCGGGGCGGACAGGCCATGTCCGCCCCGCCCTTGTTTCGAGCATCCCGCATGACCGCCGCCGACGACACCCGCCCCGACACGACCGGCGACAGGCCGCCGGATGGCGCCCCCGCCCCCCGCGAGGCCGCTTTCTATGGCCGGCGCAAGGGCAAGAAGCTGCGCACGGCGCAGGCCGCCCACATGGCGCAGGACTTGCCGCGCCTTGCCATCGGGCTGGACGATGTCGGCGCGGCGTCGCTCGCCGACCTCTTTCTCCACCGCGTGCGCGAGGTGCGGCTGGAAATCGGCTTCGGCGGCGGCGAGCATCTGGTGGCCGAGGCGCAGCGCCACACTGACATCGGCTATATCGGCGCCGAGGCGTTCCTCAACGGCATCGCCAAGGCGACGACCAGCGTGAGCGAGAAGGGGCTGGCCAATGTCCGGCTCTATGGCGACGACGTCATTCCCCTGCTCGACCGCCTGCCCGCCGCCAGCCTGACGCGCGTCGACCTGCTCTATCCCGACCCCTGGCCCAAGCGCCGGCACTGGAAGCGGCGCTTCGTGCAGGCCGACAATATCGACCGCATCGCCCGGCTGCTGGTGCCCGGCGGGCATTTCCGCTTCGCGACCGATATCGAGCATTATGCGGCGTGGACGCTGCGCCAGCTTCTCGCCGATCCGCGCTTCGACTGGACCGCCGAGCGCGCCGACGACTGGCGCCTCGCCTGGGCCGGCTGGCCGGGCACGCGCTACGAGGCCAAAGCCCTGCGCGAGGGCCGCCGGCCGGGATACTACGAGTTCCGGCGCCGCTGATTACCGTCTAGACTTGGAACCATGACGGGTGCGGCCGCGTTTATGTGGCACGTCGACCCACTGTCCCTTATCCGGAGATACACATGGCCCAGCCGCAGGACGATTTCGCCAAGCTGTCCGCCGACCTCTCGACCCTGCGGAGCGATGTCGCGAAGCTTACCGAGACGCTCGCCACCATCGCCAAGTCGGAAGGGGCCTCGGCCGCCGACGCCATCGCCGGCCGGTTCCGCTCGGGCGCCGCGCGCGCCGAGGCCGCCGCCTCCGGTCTTGCCGAGGAAGGCTATGCCGCCCTGCACGACGCCAAGGTGCGTGCCCAGGCGTTGACCGGCGATCTCGGCGCAACGATCGAACGCAACCCCTATGGCTCGGTGCTCGCGGCGCTGGGTGTCGGCTTCCTGTTCGGCCTGCTGTCGCGGGGCAAGTGATGCTCCGCCTTCTGCTGGCGATATTTGGCGGGGAAATCCGCCTCATGGCGCGCAGGGCCGCGCGCACGGCCCTGCTCTGCGCGATTGGCGGCCTGCTGATCGCGTGCGCGGCGGTGTTCTTCATGATCGCCTCGTTCATCGCTCTGGCTGACCGCTACGACGCGCTTACCGCCGCGCTGGTGATCGGCGGATCCCTGTTGGTACTGGGCCTCATCTTCCTTCTCGTCGCGCTGCTGCGTGGGCGGCGACGCCGGCCGGCAGGGCTTGGCGGCTATGGCGCCTATGGTGCCATGCCCCCTGCGGCTTCCGGCATGGCGCCGGGCGTCGGCCCGGCACCGCCGGCCGGGATGCCTCCCGCCAGCGTGAAGACCGTTCTCGGCATTGCGGCCGGCGCGGTGGTCGTCGGCCTTATTCTTGGCCGACGGGTCTGAAAATGTGATGCCGGGCCCTCATCGGCCCGGTCCGCATTAGCCTCCCGTTATTGCAGGGGCTGCTAAAAAGGACCAATCTGCCACAAAGGCCGGAGCCCGGCGCCACCCGCGTGGCGCGGGGCGTTCCGCTTGCCGCAGGAGGTTCCAACTTGACGTTTCGACGTTTGTCGCTGCGGCCGGGAGCGGCCATTCTCGCTACGCTCACGGCGTTGGGTGTCGCGCTGCCCGCGCGTGCCGACGCCCCGCCGGCAGACTTCATCGCCCGCTCCTCGCCAGCGGGCAATTATCTCGCCGCGCGCCTCGCCATCACCGAACGCGACACGGCCGCCGCCGCCGCCTATTACCGCGAGCTGGCCCGGCTGTTCCCGCGCCAGCGCGAATTGCTGGAGCGCGCCTTCCTTACCCTGCTGGCGGAAGGCTCCATCGACGAGGCGGTCGGGCTGGCCCAGCGGCTGGTGCGGATCGATCCCGAACATACGCTGGCACGGCTGGTGCTCGGCGTGCGGGCGATCAAGGCCAAGCAATATGTCACCGCCCGCAGCAATCTGCGCCGCTCCGGCCAGGGTGCCATCGCCGAGCTGAACGCCACCCTGCTCAGCGCCTGGAGCCAGTTCGGCTCAGGCGATGCCCGCGCCGGCGTCAAGGCGATCGACGCGCTGCAGGGCCCGGAATGGTATGCCGGCTTCAAGGATTTCCACGCCGGGCTCCTGCTCGACGCGGCCGGCGTCAAGAAAGAAGCCGGCCAGCGGCTGGAGGCGGCGCTCAAGCTCGATCCGCGCACCCTGCGCGTCGTCGATGCCTATGCGCGCTGGGCGTCGCGCAATGCCGACAAGGCGCTGGCGGTCTCGACCTATGAGGCGTTCGACAAATTGGTGCCCGGCGACCCGCTGGTGGCCCGCTCGCTGGAGCAGCTGAATGCCGGCAAGACGCTTCCGCCGCTGGTGACGACCCCGGTCGCCGGTGCGGCGGAGGTTCTGTACGGTCTTGGCGCGGCGCTCGGCCGCCAGGGCGGCGAGGACCTCGCTTTGGTCTATCTGCAGCTCGGCCGCTGGCTGGACCCCTCGCAGCCGCTGATGGCGATCACTCTCGCCGACCTGTTCGAGACGATGAAGCGGCACGAGGACGCCATCGCCCTCTACGCCGCCGTGCCCGATTCCTCGCCCTTCAAGACGAATGCTGAGGTGCAGCGCGCCCTCAATCTCGACGCCATCGACAAGCATGACGAAGCGCTCGCCGTGCTCAAGCAGGTGGTTGCCGGGAATGTGAAGGACCAGCGCTCGATCATGGCGCTGGGGGACGTGCTGCGCGCGAACGAGAAGTTCGCCGAGGCCGCGGAGGTCTACACCACGGCCATCGACCAGCTCGGCACGCCGCAGGCCAAGGACTGGGTGCTCTATTACTTCCGCGGCACCTGCTACGAGCGCACCAAGCAGTGGGACAAGTCCGAGGCCGATCTCAAGAAGGCGCTGGAGCTCAGCCCCAACCAGCCGCATGTGCTGAACTATCTCGGCTATAGCTGGATCGACCAGGGGGTGAACCTGGAGGCCGGCACCGATATGATCCGCAAGGCGGTGGCGCTGCGCCCCGATGATGGCTTCTTCATCGACAGCCTCGGCTGGGCCTATTACCGCACCGGGCATTACAATGAGGCGGTGCGCGAACTCGAGCGTGCGGTCGAGCTCAAGCCGAACGAGGCGGTGATCAACGACCATCTCGGCGACGCCTATTGGAAGGTCGACCGCAAGCTGGAAGCCCGCTTCAAGTGGAACCATGCCCGCGACCTGAAGCCCGAGCCGGACGAGCTGGCCGATATCGAGCGCAAGATCGCGGTGGGCCTGGATGAGGCCGAGCGTATCAAGTCAGGCGCGGCGACGATCCAGAAGACCGAGGCGGCGCCCGCCGTCGAGCCGCAGAAGGCGGCGGTGGACAAGACGCAGGATGCTGACAAGCCGGGCAATGGCGGCTGAGGCCGCGGCTGTCGCGTTCTATCGATACAAAAGAGGGGCGGGTCCTGCGGGACCCGCCCCTTTTTATTGATCGGTCTTCTTAGCTGGTTGGTCTTCGGGCTCAGCGCGCGGCGGTGCCGACGAAGAACAGCGGACGCGCGCGGAGGGCGAAGGCGCCATCGCCGATCAGCCAGAGCGCGAAGGATGCCACGATCAGGAAGCCGGGATATTCCCAGCCGCCGCCAGCGGCGGAGAACAGCCAGCCATTGGGAATGTGAACGCTCATGGCGCCGGCCATGACCGGGATCAGCAGCAGCGCGACATGGCGGGCATAGACGCCGGCGATGATCAGCAGGCCGCCGATCAGCTCGGCCAGGAACACCGGCCAGGCCAGCGCTTCCGGCAGGCCGAGGCTGCCGAGGAAGCCGGCAAAGCCGGGGATGGTGAAAACGGCGTATTTCAGCAAGGCGTGGGACACCCACATCAGGCCGAGCGCGACGCGCAGGACAAAGGCGCCGTAGGGGGCGGAACGGGAATCGATCATGGCGGATCTCGCGGGAATGTTGAAGGAGCGGGGCAGGCGGCGCCTGTCGTCGCTCGGAGGTAATCCAACGCCCGCCGCAACGCGATAGCCGCGAATACCCGAGCGCCCTTGCATTTCCGCAATGGCGTGACGATTGACAGCCACGCCATGTCCTCGTCCCCGCCCGTTTATCGCGCCGAGGTGGTGGGACCCTGCTGTAACGGTCATTCCGGGCGGCAGGGCGCGTGCGTGCCTGAGGCCGCGTGCCCTAGCTGCGCCCGACAGGCTGCGCCGGTCCCCGAATGGAACTGGAAGCGGCCGTCTCTTTCAGGGAAGCGCCTGGACCTCACCAGAAGCGGCCGCCCGCGCCAGGATGGCAGACCCCGCCCGTCCATCCGCGCGCGGTTGTCGACTATTTTACCGGATCGATTTCCGCCGTCTCGACTGGCACGGTCTCGGCGCGGGCCGCCGGCTTGGGCGCCACAGTGCGCTCGGCCAGCCGGGTGCGGCCGCTGCCACCGCGCTTGAACTCGCACCACAGCCGGTCCGCCCCGGCGAGATTGCCGCGGAAGCTGACCTTGTCGGTCTTCTCCAGCTCGAAGCAGGGCTGGAAGGCCACGCCCTTCAGCTTGGCGCACACCGACTCGCCCCGCACCATGATGGTGCCGGCGGGCAGCGTCACATAGCGAGCATTGCCCTTGCCGCGCATCTGGATGGTGCCGGCGACCGAGCCGTCGGGAAGGATGCGGCCCGAGCCGGCCGTGCCCTCATAGCAGGTGTAGGAGAAGGTCTGCCCGACGACGAAGCGCTGGGCCTCCTGCGCCGTCAGCGTCTCGGCCGAGGCGGAAGCCATCGGCGCCACCATGATGGCGGCGAGAAGGGCGGCAGCCGGCAGGGCAGAAGACAGGCGCATGACGGTTTCCATCGCTCGGGAGTTTTCACGATGCGCTGCGAAGGGCCTGCCTTGTCAAGGCCGCACGGCGAATCAGTCCCTCCTGCCGGGGCACGCGACTTGCCGGTGTGGCCCCGCCGCAACGCCTTCGGTACCACGATCCCTATGGTGAAGGATGAGGGTTAACAGCTCGCAAACGCGCGCCGCCCTTCAGCCTGCCGCTGGCAGCGCCGCCCGCGCCACCGGCTTTTCGACGATCGGCAGGTTGATGGCGGCAGAGGCGAAGCT
This sequence comes from Ancylobacter vacuolatus, assembly GCF_030813595.1. Lineage (GTDB taxonomy): Bacteria > Pseudomonadota > Alphaproteobacteria > Rhizobiales > Xanthobacteraceae > Ancylobacter > Ancylobacter vacuolatus. The sequence goes on from NZ_JAUSUH010000002.1 coordinate 633,394, forward strand.
GAGCGCCACCGATAGCCACCAGACGAAATCATAGGAACCGAGGCGCTCATAGAGCAGCCCGCCCAGCCAGACGCCGAGGAAGCCGCCCACCTGGTGGCTGAAGAAGGCGAAGCCGTAGAGCATGGCGAGATAGCGGGTGCCGAACATCAGCATCACCAGTCCCGAGGTCGGCGGCACGGTGGAGAGCCACAAAAGGCCGAGCACGATGCCGAAGCCGATCGCCGTCACCGGGTTCGCCGGCAGAAGGACGAAAGCGATGATGGCAAGTCCACGGGCAAAATAGATCGCCGCCAGCAGATAGCGGCGGGGCATGCGGCTCGACAGCCAGCCCGAGCCGAGCGAGCCGGCCATGTTGGCCAGCCCGATCGCCGCCAGCGTCCAGCCGCCCACGGCGATGGAGAGGCCGCGGTCCATCAGATAGGCCGGCAGATGGGTGGTCACAAAAGCGAGCTGGAAGCCGCAGGTGAAGAAGCCGAGCACCAGCAGCACATAGCTGGGATGGCGGAAGGCCTCTCCCAGCGCGGCGCCGATCGACTGCTGGCGCTCCCCCGCCTTCGTGGCGGGAGGCGCGCCCGCCAGCGCCAGCGCCAGCGGCATGATCAGCAGCATGGCGAGGCCGAACACGAGCAGCGTCTGGTGCCAGCCAATGGTGGTGTTGAGCCCCGCCGCCAGCGGGGGAAACAGGAACTGGCCGAAGGAGCCGGCCGCCGTGCCGGCGCCAAAGGAGAGCGGGCGCCACTTCTCCGGCAGCATCTTGCCGAAGGCGGCGATGACGATGTTGAACGAGCAGCCCGAAAGGCCGAAGCCCACCAGCACGCCGGCGGACAGGTGCAGCATTCCGGGCGTCGCCGAATAGGCCATCAGCACCAGGCCGGCGGCATAGAGCGCCGCCCCGAGCCACAGCACTCGCGTCACCCCGAAGCGATCGGCGACCGCGCCGGCAAAGGGGGTGCCTATGCCCCAGATCAGGTTCTGGAGGGCAATGGCGAGGCCGAATGTGTCGCGGCCCCAGCCATATTCGCCTGTCATCGGCAGCATGAAGAGGCCGGAGGACGCACGCGGGCCGAAACTGAGCATGGCGATCAGGCAGCCGCACAGCACGATTAGCAGCGGCGCGCGGGCTGCGAGGCTGGGCCGGGGAGCGTCGGTGAGGGCGGACATTGGAGGCCTCGAATCGGCGCGGCGGGCTGCCTTGGGCGTTCAGGCTAGCGCTGGGCCGTCCCGGATGGAAAACGAATAAATTTCAGGATGAGTATCAGCAAAACTGATGAAAGTGGGGAGGCTTTGCTGTCCGAGGTGGCTCGATACTGCCGCAGTGAGGCCGCCGCGCCACACCTCCGCGCAATAGCGGCCAGTGACACGCCCGTGATCGGCTGGTTCACGAACTTTGCCATGCTTCGCCTGTAGGTGAGGATCATTGCCGCATTTCACCGTTCCCCACCTCCTTCCTTCCGCGTGCGCCCCCCATGCTTCTCGACCGACGCCTTTTTCTCCTTGCCTCGCCGTTCGCCCTCGCCGGCTGCGCCACCACGCGCGAGCCGATGACGAGCCGCGTCCTGCCGCCGGCGATGGACCCGCACTATCTGCGCATGTATGCCGCGATCACCGACGAGCCCTTCCCGGTGCCGGCGGTTGACCTCACGCAGATCGACCCGCGCTTCCTGCGCCAGGAAGTGGCCTATCCGACGCGCTACCAGCCGGGCACGATCGTCGTCGATCCCAATGAGCGCTTCGCCTATCTCGTCATGGCCAATGGAAGGGCGCTGCGCTACGGCGTCGGCGTCGGGCGCGAGGAAGGTTTCAATTTTCGCGGCGAAGGCGTCGTCGCCCGCAAGGCGTCGTGGCCGGGCTGGACGCCCACCCCGGCGATGATCGCCCGCGAGCCCGAGCGCTACGGCCCCTATGCCGGCGGCCTGCCGGGCGGGCCGACCAACCCGCTGGGCCCCCGCGCGCTCTATCTCTACAAGGACGGGCGCGACACCTATTACCGCCTGCACGGCACCACCGAGCCCTGGACCATCGGCACGCAGGTATCGTCGGGCTGCGTGCGCTTCATCAATCAGGACATTATCGACCTGTACCGCCGCGTGCCCACCGGCACCCGCGTCATCGTGCTGCCCGCCACCGGTGTGCCGGTCGGCTGAGCCGGACGGGCGAGAGGCCCACGCGCTCGCGGCGCCTTTCGGTCAGTACAACGTCATGCCCGGGCTCGGCCCGGGCATCCACGTCTTTCGCCTGGCCCTGCGCTAAAGTGGTGGATCCCCGGGTCGAGCCCAGGGATGACGGCGAGAAGGCGGCCAAGGCCGAGCATACCGGCCGGAGTGAACCCGCCTGCGGCCCCGCTTCACCCCAGCCTGATCTCGAACGGTTCATTCTCCATCGCCTCGCGGCCCCGGCCGATGGCGGCGATGGCGGCGCTCATGCGGCCCTGACGGCCGAGCGCGGAATCGGCGATCGCGACCAGCAGCGCGTTCGGCGTGGCGATAGGGGAGGCGGCACGCAAGGCGTGGGCGATCTCCGCCTCGTCGCGCTCGGGCTCCAATGCGCAGGCGGCGATATAGGCCGAGGCGGTGGAGCGGCTGACGCCGAGATAGCAGTGCACCACCAGCGGCGCCTGCCGCGGCCAGCGGCGCGCGAAGCCGAGGATCGCCTCGACATGCTCGATCGAGGGGTGCACCAGCCCGTCCTGCGGGGCGAGAATGTCGTTGAAGCCGACGAAGAGATGATTCTCGCGCAGCACCGTGGGCGGCAGCGTTACCGGCGTCGCAATGTTGATCACGCTCAGCACATGCTCGGCGCCGGTGCGGGTGACGGTCTCTGCGAGACGCGAGAGCGGGCAGACGTGGATCATGGGGCCTCCGCGACCAGTTCCTGAAAGCGGGCGAGAAAGCGCGCCTTCGCCTCATCCGCGCTCCAGGGAGTTAGGTAGTCGCGCTCGTCCGCGCTGTCGAGCGGGCAGGGCGTGCCGAAAAAGCGCCGCGCTTCCGCGATCTCGAAGCCGGCGAGCCGGGTCGCCTCCAGGAACGCGCTGGCGCGGTCGGCCGCCTTGACCCGTGCCACCAGAGTGGCCGGCCAGTGCGGCGGCAGGCCGAAGCGCAGGCTCACCGCCGCCAGCAGCCGTGCTTCCACTGCCTTGTAGTCGCCCCCGATCACCGCCTTGAAGGGGCTGATCATGTCGCCGACCACATATTCCGGCGCGTCGTGCAACAGCATGGCGAGCCGCCAGCGCCGGTCGATATCAGCCCCGCGCAGTGCCGCCTGCCGGCGGGCGAGCAGCTCGACCAGCACCGAATGCTGCGCGACGGAGAAAATGTGCTCGCCGCGCGTCTGGCCGTTCCAGCGGGCGACGCGGGCAAGGCCATGGGCGATGTCCTCGATCTCGATGTCGAGCGGCGAGGGATTGATCAGGTCGAGCCGCCGCCCCGACAGCATGCGCTGCCACGCGCGCAGGGGCTTTGCGGCCGCCAGGGGGAGGCTTGCGGGAGTGCGGGGCAGGGCTTTGACAGGTTCGCTCATGGCAGGTTCGGTCGTATCAGGTTCGGTCGTATCAGGTGCAGCCGTGGCGCGGCCTGCATGGTGCCGGCCTCAGGCCCGCGCGCCGTGGCGGTGGCAGGTGACGGCATGATCGTCCACCATGCCCACCGCCTGCATGAAGGCATAGACGATGGTCGGGCCGACGAAATTGAAGCCGCGCTTCTTCAACTCCTTCGACATGGCGATCGCCACCGGCGAGGTGACGAGAGCGGGATCACCGGGCGCGCGGCGATTGTCGAGCACCGGGCCGTTAATGTCCCAGAGCAGCGTTGAGAAGCCCGGCCCGCGCTCCTGGATGTCGAGCCAGACCTGCGCCGAGCGGATGGTCGATTCGATCTTGGAGCGGTTGCGCACGATGCCCGCATCCTGCATCAGCGCCTCGACCTTTTCAGGCGTGTAGCGGGCGATGATCTCCGGCTGGAAGCCGTCGAACGCGGCGCGAAAACCCTCGCGCTTGCGCAATATGGTGATCCAGGCGAGGCCGGCCTGGAAGCCGTCAAGGATCAGTTTCTCGAACAAGGCGCGGTCGTCATATTCCGGCACGCCCCATTCGGTGTCGTGATAGGCGACATAAAGCGGATCGGTGCCGCACCAGGCGCAGCGGGTCAGCCCGTCTTCATGGGTGTGGACCTTCACGGTGCATTCTCCGTGCCCGGAATGGCAAAGCGCGCCCAGCCGGGGCGCTCGGGCACCAGCGCCGTGCCGTCCGCCTCAATGAGCTGGCCGGCGGCGCGGGCCTCCTCCAGCCGGTCGAGCCGCACCAGCGCCAGCGCCCGCCCGTCGACGCCCGAGCCGATACGGCCGATGCTCTTGCCGCCGGCGGTGATCGGCGTGCCCTCGGCCGGCGGCGGTCCGCACAGAGCGAGCGGGATGATGCGGGTGCGCGCCGTGCCGCGATGCTGCATGCGGCTGACGATTTCCTGCCCGACATAGCAGCCCTTGTCGAAATCGATGCCGCCGAGCTGGTCCATGTCGGCCTCGTGCGGAAAGGCGTCGCCATAGAGGAAATCCTGCCCGCCCTCCGGCACGCCGAGGCCGATGCGGTGGGCATGCCATTCCGCCTCCGGAACCATGGCGATCTGCGCCGCCTCGGCGGCTGGCAACAGGAAGCGCCGGCCGAGCGCCGGCAAGCGCGGGTCGTCATAGGAAAGCGTGTCGATCAGCGGTTCCGCCCCACCCCAGGCGACCGCGACGGTGAGGTCGTCGAGCAGGCCGATCTCCACCTTGGCCCGCAGCCGGTAGAGCTGCAGCCGCTTGAGAAGGTCGGGCGCCACAGCGCGGGGAATGTCGAGGCGGAAGCCGCCCTCGGTCGTCAGCACGATCATGTCGGCGACGATCTTGCCCTGCGGGGCGAGCAGCGCGGCATAGCGCGCCGCGCCGGGCGCGGGGGTGCGGGCGGTGAGAAGATTGTCAAGGAAATGGGTGGCGTCGGCCCCGGCGATGCGGGCGACGGCACGCTCCTTCAGGATCGCGATCGGCATGGAGGCGCGCTCCGAACTGGGGTGCCCGGCGGTGCGGGCGGGTTGCCCGAGAGGTACGACGCGCCGGGCGATCGGGCAAGCGCAAAGAAACGAAACGGGAACAGGTCGCGCCGGCATGCGCGTTCATCGCCGTGTGGATCCGCAAGGCATTTTCGCCGGCGCGGTTGCCCGCCGACGTCGGCGCCCCATCTTCAGGACGGGCTGCCCCGTTCCAGCCCCCACCATTTCGCAAGGGAGATTTCCATGTCCGGCACCGTTCTCTTCACCGGCACCGCCACCGCCATTGGCGGCCGGGGCGGCCATTCCCAGACCAGCGACGGCTCGGTGTCCGTCGATCTCGGCATGCCGAAGAACGGCGTGCTCGATTCCGGCAAGACGACGCCTGAGCACCTGTTCGCCGCCGGCTATGCCGCCTGCTTCGGCTCGGCGGTCGAGGCCGTCGGCCACCAGAAGAAGCTTGACGTGACCGGCGCCGCCGTCACCGTCGCGGTGTCGCTGGTGAAGGGCGATGACGGCTTCAGCCTCGCCGCCAAACTTTCGCTGAAGGCGCCGGCGCTGACGCCCGAGCAGACCGAGGAGGTGCTGGAGGCGGCGCACCAGATGTGCCCCTACTCCAAGGCCACGCGCGGCAATATCCCGGTCGAACTCAGCGTGGGGTGACCTCCCTGCGAGTACCGCTATAACAATGTCATCCCGGACGGCCCTAGGCCGATCCGGGATCGCATGTCGTTCGTGGTTCTGAAGACGGTCTAGGCTCTCCGGCTTCGCCTCCTGCCGGGACGGTAAAGGGCCGGACGTGCCGGCCCCCGCTCACGCCGAGCGGCGCAGTTCGCCCGTGCCGCCTTGCGCCACCAGTTCGCGCAGGCTCGGCAGTTCCACCGGCGCGCCGGTGGGGCTGACTAGCCCGCGCGCGCCCTTCAGCACACCGGGGCGCAGCTCCAGCCCGAGAAAGCGGCTGCGGTCGAACGCGCCGGGCAGCCACAGCCCTTCCGTCAGCCCGACATCGAAGCCGAAGCGGGCATAATAGGGCGCATCTCCGACCAGCAGGATGGCGCCATGGCCGAGCCGGGTCGCCTCGCAGATGGCGGTGTTCATCAGCGCCGCGCCGAGGCCCCGGTCGCGGAACCACGGATGCACCGCCAGCGGGCCGAGCAGCAGTGCCGGGCGGGCGGGGCCGGCGGTCACATGCCACAGGCGCAGCGTTGCCACCACGCGCCCGTCCGGGCCGTGCGAGGCGAAGGCGAGGCCTTCGGCCGGCTTGCGGCCTTCGCGCAGGCGCTCGCTGGTCTTGGCGAGGCGGGCGGCGCGGCCGAAGGCGAGGTCGAGCAGGGCCTCGCGCTGGGCGATGTCGGCCGGCGTCTCGAGCGAAATGGCGGGGGCGGCAGTGGCGAGCGCAAGGGTGGTCATTGGCGGCCTCCAACACCCGGGATCGCCGGGCAAAGAGGGACAGGGAATTGTGAAATCGGTCGTCGGCCAGCGATCCCGGATCGCCGCGGCGTCCGGGATGACGAGAGCGGGGCGCGGCCCGCTCAGATCACATAGGATCGCAGCGGGTCGAAGCCGTTGAACGCCACCGCCGAATAGGTGGTGGTGTAGGCGCCGGTGGCCTCGATCAGCACCTTGTCGCCGATGGCGAGCGACACCGGCAGCATGACCGGGGTCTTCTCGTAGAGCACATCGGCCGAATCGCAGGTCGGGCCGGCGAGCACGCAGGGCTCCACCGCGTCGCCGTCGCGCGCCGTCACGATGGGGTAGCGGATCGCCTCGTCCATCGTCTCGGCGAGGCCGCCGAACTTGCCGATGTCGAGATAGACCCAGCGCACCGAATCGGTGTCCGACTTCTTCGAGATCAGCACCACCTCGGCCTCGATGAGGCCGGCAGCGCCGACCATGCCGCGGCCCGGCTCGATGATGGTCTGCGGGATGGCGTTGCCGAAATGCCGGGACAAGGCGCGGAAGATCGCCTCGCCATAGGCTTCCGCCGCCGGCACGTCCTGCAGGTACTTGGCCGGGAAGCCGCCGCCGAGATTGACCAGCGAGAGAGAAATGCCGCGCTCGGCGCAGGCGCGGAAGATAGCGCTAGCCGACGCCAGAGCCGAATCCCAGGCCTCGACATTCTTCTGCTGCGAACCGACGTGGAAGGAGACGCCATGCGCCTCCAGCCCGAGCCGGTGGGCATGCTCCAGCACGTCGACGGCCATGTCGGGCTCGCAGCCGAACTTGCGCGAGAGCGGCCATTCGGCGCCGGCACCGTCGCACAGGATGCGGCAGAACACCTTGGAGCCGGCGGCGACGCGGGCGATCTTCTCGACTTCCTCGGTGGAATCGACCGCGAACAGGCGCACGCCCAGCTGGAAGGCGCGCGCAATGTCGCGCTCCTTCTTGATGGTGTTGCCGAAGGAGATGCGGTCCGCCGTGGCGCCGGCGGCGAGAACCATCTGGATCTCGGCCACGGAGGCGCAGTCGAAGCAGGAGCCCATCTCGGCCAGAGCGGAAAGGATCGCCGCATCCGGGTTCGCCTTCACCGCGTAGAAGACGCGGGTGTCCGGCAGCGCCCGGGCGAAGGCGGCATAATTGGTGCGGACCACGTCGAGATCGACGACGACGCAGGGGCCATCTTCACGACGGGTGCGCAGGAATTCGCGAATACGGTCGGTCATGTCAGTCTCCACAACCCGAAGCTTCGATCCAGATGAAGCGGACATGTGGATGCGAACACCCGCCCGCGGCGCCAATGGGCCGCGTTGATGGCAGGAATGCGCACCCGTCCGCCGACCGTGCGGCGCGTGCCGCTCGGTCGTTTGGAATGGAGCCGTGGCATCAGAGCGCCGCTGTGCGCATGTGGAGAGCGCCAGCGTCGTCAAATGCCTTCGCTTGGTACGGGAAACCCGACCGCACGCCCGGCAAGAAGTAGTGCCTCTTCAGTTTCCCGACCTTTGGAGGGCCGACAGAGACCAAAAAAGCCCGTACGTCGTTGCTTCAAGTCACGTTCCCCGCTGAGAGCGAGGTGCGCCGGTTTCGCCTCCGGCTACCGATCTGACTGGCGACTTTCCGGCCTCTTGTCCGGACTTCCGCCGATCGGCACGCGACCACAGGCACGTGCGAATATTGGGCAAGGCGGGATATAGGGATCTACGCCGTCATATGCAAGCGGGTTTTGCAGTTTTCATCGCATACGCCCGAAATATCGGCATGCTTGCCGATCAGGCGGTAGCGCAGGGCCGGCGCTTGGCTTGCGCGGGCAACAGGAGGCGCAGAAGCGGGCGCGCCTCAGCCTTCGACAAAAGGCTCGATAGACTTTGCCTTCATCACGAAGCGATAGATGCCGTAGAGGGCGAGAAGGCCGAAGGCGCCCTCGAAGATGAGCTCCCACACCCAGCTGGCCTCGAAAAGGGCGGCAAGGGCCCAGCCGGCGGCAAGGCCGGCCCCGATGAGCTCGGCGCCCAGCAGGATGGCGGCGCTTCCCACCGTGCTGACATTGTCCCAGCGAATGCGTCGGCCCGTGCTCATCTCGTCCCAATCCGTCTACTTCGGCGCGGCGCAACCTGCTATGCCCGGCGGCGCGGGTCAAGCGGCGACGCCTTCGGCGGGGGCGCATGTGGAGTGCGAAATGGCTCACGATCGGGTTTACGAGAGCACGCGCGCCGGCTCCGGCATGGTCGCCACCCCTCATTGGCAGGCGACCGAGGCCGGCCGTGCGGTGCTGGAAGAGGGCGGCAATGCGGTGGAGGCGGCGCTCGCCGCCGCCGCGACCCTGGCCGTGGTCTGCCCGCAGGTGAACCAGCTCGGCGGCGACGGCCTGTGGCTGATTCGCGACCCGCGCGGGCGCGTCGCGTGCATCGACGCCGCCGGTCCGGCCGGCGAGGAGGCGCTGGCCTCGTTCTACCACGAGCGCGGCCATGACGAGATCCCCGCGCGCGGCCCGCTCGCCGCGCTCACCGTGCCGGGGCAGGTGGGTGGCTGGTTGCTGGCGCAGGAAGCCGCCAGCGCCTTTGGCGGCCGCATGCCGGCGCGGCGGCTGCTCGAATCGGCGATCGAGCACGCCCGCGTCGGCATCTCCGTCTCGCCCTCGCAGCACCGCGCGACCCTTGAGTCGCGCGCCGAGCTCGACGCCATTCCCGGTTTCCGCGCCTCCTTCCTCGAGCCCGATGGCAAGGCGCCGGCAGTGGGAACGGTGCAGCACTGCGAGCGGCTGGCCGACACGCTGGCGCAGCTCGCCCGCGCCGGGCTCGACGATTTCTACCGTGGGGAGGTCGCGCGCGAGGTCGCCGCCGATCTGGCGCGCGCCGGCAGCCCGGTGACGCGCACGGACCTGCGGGTCTATCGCGCCCTCACCCGTCGGCCGCTCACGCTGAAGCTGCCGGACATGGCGCTGTGGGCCGCGCCGCCGCCCGCACAGGGACTGACGATGCTGCTGACCCTCGCGCTTTTCGCCCGACTCGGCATCACAAGGGTAGAGAGCGCCGCCCATCTGCACGGGCTGATCGAGGCCGGCAAGCGCGCCGTGCGGATCGGCGCCGCGGCGATCACCGAGCCGACTGTCCTCAGCCCCGACCCCGCCGATTTCCTCACCCCGGAGGCGCTGGCGCGCGAGGTGGCGGCGATCGACCCAAAGCGTACTTTGCCCTGGCCGCAGGGCGCCGGAAGGGGGAGCACGCCTTTCGCCACGCCTTTCGCCACGTCTGGCGGCGCGGCGTGGATCGGCGCGGCGGACAAGAGCGGCGTCATGGTGTCCTATCTCCAGTCGCTGCATTCGACCTTCGGCGCCGGCCTCGTGCTGCCCTCGACCGGCGTCCTGATGCATAATCGCGGCGCCGCCTTCTCCCTTGATCCGCGCGCTCTCAATCCACTGCAGCCCGGCCGCCGGCCGCCGCTGGCGCTCAGCCCCGGCCTGGCGCTGCTGGCGGATGGGCGCGTCATCGCTTTCGGCGCCAGCGGCGGCGAGGGCCAGCCACAGACCGATGCCGCGGTGCTCAGCCGCTATCTGTTCGGCATGCCGCTCGGCGCCGCCATCGCCGCGCCGCGCTGGCGGCTGAGGGCAGGGCTGCAGATCGAGGCGGGAATCGACGAAGCGATTGCCGAACAGCTTGCCTCCGCCGGTCACGATGTCGAGATCATCCCTGAATCGTTCCCCGACATGATGGGCCATGCCGGGGCGGTCATTCTGCATCCCGGCAAGGCGGGGCTGGAGGGCGCGCATGATCCGCGCTCGGACGGCGGCGCAAGCGGGGTGTGAACAGGCGTATCTGCCCCTACGCGACTTCATCGAACGGTCACAACAACATGCGAGACGCGCCGCCATGGACGTGATTCTCACCAATGCCCGCCTTGTCCTGGAAGACCGCGTCGTCGATGGCACGCTGGTCCATTCGGACGGGCGCATCCGCGCGATCGACGAAGGCCGCTCGCACCTTTCCGCCGCCATCGATTGCGAGGGTGCCTATCTCGCGCCCGGGCTGATCGACCTGCACACCGACGCGCTGGAAGGCCATTTCGTCCCGCGCCCGAAGGTGATCTGGCCGGATGCCCGCGCCGCCGCGCTGGCGCATGACGCGCAGATGGCCGCCTCGGGTGTCACCACCGTCTATGACGCGATCTGCGCCGGCGGCTTCGACCAGGCCAAGGCGGACCGGCGGGCGCTGTATGAGATCATGCTGGACGCGGTCGATTCCGGCGTCGAGCGCGACCTGTTCCGCGTAGACCACCGCGTCCATCTGCGCTGCGAGCTGACGGACCGCACCCTGCCCGACCTTGTCGACGTCGCGCTCGGGCGGCCGACACTGGCCCTCGCCTCGCTGATGGACCACACGCCCGGCACCCGCCAGTGGCGCAATGTCGAGCATCTCAAGGTCTATCTTACCGGCATCGGTAAGAGTGGTGGCGATATCGACGCCGAGGTGGCCGACCGCATCGAGCGCGCGCGCGGTGCCGTCGCCGACAATTACAGCCGGATGGTGGCGCTGTTCGCCTCGTCCGGCCTCGTGCTGTCGAGCCATGACGACACCACCCCCGCCCATGTCGACGAGGCGGTGGCGGCGGGCTGCACCATTTCCGAATTTCCGACCACGATGGAAGCCGCCCGCGCCGCCCGCGACAGCGGCCTCGCCACTATTGGCGGCGCGCCAAACGTCGTGCGCGGCGGCTCGCATGCCGGCGGCGTGTCGATGCGCGACCTCGCGCGTGAAGGGCTGCTCGACGCTCTCGCCTCGGACTATGTGCCGGCGAGCCTTCTGCAGGCGGCGCTTGCGCTGACCCGCACCGCCGGCCTCACCCTTCCTGACGCACTGGCCCTCGTCACCTCAGCCCCCGCCCGGCTCGCCCGGCTGGAGGATCGCGGCCGGCTGGAGGCGGGCCTGCGGGCCGATCTGGTGCGCTTCCGCCTCGCCGACGATACGCCCCGGATCGACGATGTCTTTGTCGCCGGCCGGCGTGTCTTTTGAGGGGCCCGCTCGTGTCCGCCGTGCCGAACGCCGCGCTTCCCAACGAACTCGCCGCCACCCGGCCGACGACGCCGCGCTATGCGCTCTATTTCGCCCCGCCGGCGCAGAGCCCGCTCTGGCGCTTCGGCTCCGCTGCGCTCGGCTATGACGCGGAGACCGGCACGGAGCCTGCACCGCTGGCGTTGCGGCGTTTCGATGCCGCGCGCTGGCGCGAGATCACCGCCGAACCGCGCCGCTACGGCTTCCACGGCACGCTGAAGGCGCCCTTCCGCCTCGCGCCCGGCCGCAGCGAGGACGAGCTGCGGGCCGCCTGCGCCCGCTTTGCCGAGAACCGCGCCGGCTTCGCCTCGCCCGGGGTGAAACTGGCCAGCATCGGCCGCTTCCTCGCCCTGCGGCTCGCTGCACCCAGCGCCGCGCTGGACCGGCTGGCCGCCGGCACGGTGGCCGCGCTCGACGATTTCCGTGCCCCGATGAGCGAGGCCGAGCGCGAGAAGCGCCTGCGGGCGCCCCTCACGCCACGCCAGCAGGAATATCTCGCCCGCTGGGGCTACCCCTATGTGCTGGACGATTTCCGCTTCCACATGACGCTGACCGGTACGCTGGACGATGAGGAGCGGGCGCTGGCAGAGGCGGAGCTTTCCGAGCATTTCGCCGCCAGCGGCGCCGACGGGCCGCTGATCGTGCGCGAGATCGCACTCTATCGGCAGGAGGCCGGCCCGTTCCGGCTGATCGCCCGCTTTCCCTTCGGCAGCTGAGGCGGAGACACGACCATGGCGCTCAAGCTCGGCCCGGTGCCGACCGTCGACCCCACCGCCGAGGTCACGCGCTCGACGCTGGGTCGCTACACCGAGGTCGGCCCGCGCACCCAGCTGCTGGAAGTGGAGTTGGGCGATTATTCCTACGTGGTCAACGATTCGGACATCGCCTACACCCGCATCGGCCGCTTCACCTCCATCGCCGCCATGACCCGGATCAACCCGGGCAACCACCCGATGCAGCGGGCGAGCCAGTCGCATTTCACCTACCGCGCCTCGGCCTATTTCGACGATGCGCAGGACGAGCCGGACTTCTTTGCCTGGCGGCGGGCGCAGGGCGTGACCATCGGCCATGATGTGTGGATCGGCCATGGCGCCATCGTCCTGCCGGGCCGTGCCATCGGCGATGGCGCGGTGATCGCCGCCGGCGCGGTGGTGACGAAGGACGTCGCGCCTTACACCATCGTCGCCGGCGTGCCGGCCAAGCCGGTGCGCGAGCGCTTCCCGCCCGTCATCGCCGAACGCCTGCAGAAGCTGGCCTGGTGGGACTGGGACCATGCCCGCCTGAGGGCCGCGCTGGACGATTTCCGCGCGCTGCCGGTCGAGGCCTTTCTGGAAAAGCACGGCGGGTAGGCCTGACGCCCCCGGCGCCATCCCGGCTCTCACGGCGCCCCTCCGGGATGGCGCGGCGCCCCGCCCTTGCGCCGGTCCCGCTCCGCCGCTACGCCTTGGCCTTGGAGTAGGAGGACGCGATGGCCGCAAGCGCACTGGATGTCGACGAGGTGCTCGCCCGCCGCCGGCTGCGGCGCAAGCTCGCTTTCTGGCGGGTCTTTGCGCTGCTGGTGGTGCTGCTCGGCGGGCTCGGCGCCTTTGCCTGGTGGAGCGATGGCGCGGTGCTGCCGCGTGCCTCGGCACATGTCGCCCGCGTCACCATTGGCGGCATCATCCGCAATGAGCGCGAGCGGATCGAGATGCTGGAAGCCATCGGCAAGTCCGGCGCCAAGGCGGTGATCCTTTCGATCGACAGCCCCGGCGGCACGGTGGTCGGTTCGGCCGCGCTCTATGACGCGCTGCGCCGGCTGGCGGAGAAGAAGCCCATTGTCGCGGTGGTGAACGGCATGGCGGCGTCGGGTGCGTATATCGCGGCCATGGGGGCGGACCACATCGTCGCTCCGCGCAACGCGCTGGTCGGCTCGATCGGCGTGCTGTTCCAGTTCCCCAACTTCGCCGAGCTGATGAAGAATGTCGGCATCTCCTATGAGGAGATCAAGTCGAGCCCACTCAAGGCGGCCCCCAACATGTTCGACCCGCCCACCGAGGACGCCCGCGCCGCGGTGCGCTCGCTGGTCGAGGACAGCTATGCCTGGTTCAAGGGGCTGGTGGCCGAACGCCGCCTGCTGGAGGGCGACAAGCTGGCCCTCGCCGCCGACGGCCGGGTGTTCACCGGCCACCAGGCCCTGCCGCTGCGCCTCATCGACGAGATCGGCGACGAGCGCACCGGCCGCGACTGGCTGGAGCGCGAGCGGGGCATCGATAAGGATCTTCCCGTACGCGACTGGCATACCCGCCGCAGTGGCGACGAATTCGGCTGGCTGCACGGTATTTCAATAAAGCTGATGTCGTTGATCGGGCTTGAAGATCTCGCCCGTATCGTGGCAGATGCGGCCGGTGGGGCCGCAGCGCAGGCCCGCCTTGACGGTCTTCTGGCCCTCTGGCACCCTCGGGGAGGCTAGACGGGGCCAAGAGCTTCCAAAATATCAATTTTTTGGAGTACCGACGAGCCGAACAAAAAAGGGGCCGGGGCGTCGATGATCAAGTCCGAACTTGTGCAGCGGATCGCTGAAGCAAATCCGCATCTCTATCAGCGCGATGTCGAAAACATCGTGAATGCGATTCTCGATGAAATTGTCGCCGCACTGGCGCGCGGCGATCGTGTCGAACTGCGTGGCTTCGGCGCCTTCTCGGTGAAGGCCCGCCCCGCGCGCACCGGCCGCAACCCGCGCACCGGCGCGCATGTGGATGTCGACGGCAAGGCCGTGCCCTATTTCAAGACGGGCAAGGAAATGCGCGAACGCCTCAATGATGGCGTCGACCTGGAATAGGTCTGCTGGAATAGGCTGCCGAGGGAGAATTCGTGCTGCGTCGTCTTCTGCTGATCCTCATCGTCCTGCCGGTCTCGGTAGGGCTTGTCATGCTCGCCGTGGCCAATCGCCATCCGGTGTCGCTGGTCATCGACCCGCTGACGGGGCCGGGGGGCTGGTCGCTTGAGGTGCCGCTGTTCCTCATCGTCTTCGCGGCGATGATCCTCGGCGTCGTGCTGGGTGGGGTCGCGGCCTGGCTAAGCCAGGGTCGCCACCGCCGGGCCGCCCGCAGTTCCGCGCGCGAGGCCCGTTCCGCCCATGCCGAGGTGGAGGCGCTGCGCGCCGCCAACCGCGAGCCGGCGGCGCGGCCGGTGATCACCCATCGCCGCGACGCGGCCTGATCGGACACAGCCATGAGTGATCTTCGTTTCGTCTCGTCCGGCGAGATCGCCGCGCTGTTGTCCTTTCCCGCGCTGATCGACGCCATCGAGGCGGCCTTTCGGCGCTCGATCACCGTGCCGGTGCGCCATCATCACACAATAGCGCGCCCAGACGGCGACGCGACGGCGCTGCTGATGCCGGCCTGGACCAGCGCGGGCACCGAGGACGACGTCTACGGCACCAAGCTGGTGACGGTGTTTCCCGGCAATGCCGCCCGCGGCATCGAGAGCATCACTGGGCTCTACATCCTTAATTCCGGCGCCACCGGCCAGCCGCTGGCAGTGATGGACGCCCGCGCCCTCACCGTCTGGCGCACCGCCGCCGCTTCCGCGCTCGCCGCCCGCTACCTCGCCCGCGAGGATGCCAGCCGGTTGGCGCTGATCGGGGCCGGGGCGCTGGCCCCCTATCTCGCCCGCGCCCATGCCAGCGTGCGGCCGATCCGCTCCATCGCGGTGTGGAACCGCACGCTCGCCAAGGCCGAGGCACTGGCGGAGATCCTGCGCAGCGAGGGCTTCGACGCGAGCGCCGAGGCCGATCGTGGCGCCGCCATTGCGGGGGCCGACATCGTCACCTCCGCCACGCTCTCGCCGCAGCCGCTCGTCGAGGGGCGCTACCTCGAACCCGGCCAGCATGTGGACCTCGTCGGCGGCTTCACGCCGATCATGCGCGAGGCCGATGACGAGGCGATCCGTCGCTCGCGCGTTTATGTCGACACCCGCGCCGGTGCCGGCAAGGAAGCGGGCGACATCGTCATCCCGCTCGCCAGCGGCGTATTGACGGCGGACGCCATACAGGGCGACCTGTTCGAGCTGACCGCCGGCACCGCGAAGGGGCGCGGCAGCGCGGACGAGATCACCCTGTTCAAGTCGGTCGGCACCGCGATTGAAGACCTCGCCGCCGCCGAGCTGGTGTGGAAGGCGCTGAAGGGCTGACGGGCCGGAGCCCATCGGCGGCCTGCGGCCTTCGAGGCCCGGCCAGGGGCCGGGCACCTCAGGATGAAGAACCGCCTGTTTTTGGATAGAGCCTCGTCATGCTGAGGCACCGCCTGCAAGGCCTCGAAGCACGCCGGGCGGCGCGCTCAATGTCCCGGCTTGCCCTGCGCCTTCACCCGCGCCGCGTCGAGCCGCTCGATGATCGCCTTGGCCACCAGCGTGACCAGCGCCACGAGGGTCAGCAGCGTTGCCACCGCGAAGGCGGCCACTGCATTGTTGTCCTGGTAGAGCAGCTCGATTTGCAGCGGCAGCGTGTTGGTCTGGCCGCGAATATTGCCCGCCACCACCGAGACGGCGCCGAACTCGCCCATCACCCGCGCATTGCACAGCGCCGCGCCATAGAGCAGGGCGAAGCGCACATTGGGCAGGGTGACGAGACGCAATATGCGCCAGCCCCCCGCCCCCAGCGTCACCGCCGCCTCCTCTTCCTCCGACCCTTGAGCGATCATCAGGGGGATCAGCTCGCGCGCCACGAAGGGAGCGGTGACGAACAGGCTGGCGAGGATGATGGCCGGCACGGCGAACATGATCTTGATGTCGTGTTCGGCCAGCCAGGGTCCGAGCAGCCCCTGCGCGCCATAAACGAAGAGATAGGCGACGCCGGCGATGATCGGCGAGATTGAGAAGGGCAGCTCGACCAGCGCCACCAGCAAATTGCGGCCGGTGAAGCGGAACTTGGCGATGCACCAGGCGGCGGCGATGCCGAAGCCGACATTGATCGGCACCACGATCAGCGCGGTGAACAGGGTGAGACCGATGGCATATTGCGTGTCCGGCGCGGCGAAGGAGGCGGCATAGGCGCCCATGCCGTGCCGGAACGCCTCGGCGAAGATCGCCAGCAGCGGTGCCACCAGCACCAGCGCGGTGACGAGCAGCACGGTGCCGATCAGCAGGAAACGCGCCAGCGGGCCATCGCCGACGCGGATGCGGCGGGGCGGATGAGCGTTGGCGGGAGGAAGCGGTTCGCGGGCCATGGTGTCAGTCCCCCGTGCCGATGCGGCGCTGCTGCCAGAGCTGGATCATATTGACCAGGAACAGCATGACGAAGGCGAAGCCGAGCAGCGTCGCGGCAATGGCGGCGGCGGCCGGGTAGTCATATTCCTCGATGCGGATGAAGGTGAGCAGCGACACCACCTCGGTCTTCAGCGGCAGATTGCCGGCGATGAAGATGATGGCGCCGAACTCGCCCAGCGAGCGGGCGAAGCCGAGCGAGGCACCGGTGAGGAAGGCCGGCAGGATGGCGGGGAAGATGATGCGGGCGAAGATGCGCAGATCCGACGCGCCGAGCGTGGCGGCGGCTTCCTCGACATCGGCAGCAAGGTCCTCCAGCACCGGCTGCACGGTCCGCACCACGAAGGGAATGGAGGTGAAGGCCATGGCCATGGCGATGCCGAGCGGAGTGTAGGCGACCTCGATGCCGATCTGCGCCAACGGCCCGCCGAACCAGCCATTCTTGGCGAACAGCGCCGAGAGGGCGAGGCCCGCCACGGCGGTGGGCAGGGCGAAGGGCACGTCGACCAGCGCGTCGAGATAGCGCTTGCCGGGGAACTCGTAGCGCACCAGTACCCAGGCCAGCGCCAGCCCGTAAATGCAGTTGAACAGCGTGGCCAGCGCCGCAGTGGACAGGGTGATGCGGAAGGCCGCCATGGTGCGCGCCCCGCTCATGATGGCGAGGTAGCGCTCCCAGCCGACATCCAGCGCCTGCCAGACCAGCGCGCCGAGCGGCAGCAGCACGATCAGGCTGAGATAGAGCACGGTGATGCCGAGCGAGAGCGGAAGGCCCGGTATGACGCGGTTCAACGGGCGGCTCCTTGCGTCTGGGCCCCCGTTCGCGAACGGGGAGCGGGAAAACTCCAGAACGGAGTTGGCCGGGACACGCCCGGCCATTGCCGCAATTCAACATGAATGTCCAGCGTGGACAGGCCTTCTGCCGCTTCCGGCACGTCATCCCGGAATTGCCGTCAGGCAATATCCGGGATGACGTCGACACTCATTCCCTTCGCGCGATCCCGGCTCTGCGCTTCGCTTGGCCGGGATGACAAGGGGGGTGCGCCGTCGCCTACTGCGCGACGAACAGCTCGTCGAGCTTGCCGCCGGAGGCGAAGTGGGTCTTCTGGGCGTTGGCCCAGCCGCCGAACACGTCCTCGACCTTGACGAGGCGGACGGGAGCGAACTTGGCCTTGAACTCTTCCGCCACCTTGGGGTCGACGACGCGGTTGTTGAGCTCGGCGGCGATCTTCTGGCCTTCCGGCGAATAGAGATAGGTCAGGTAGTCGGTGGCGACCTGGCGCGAGCCGCGCTTGTCGACCACCTTGTCCACCACCGCGACCGGGAACTCGGCGAGCAGGCTCACCTCGGGCACCACGACCTGGAAGTTCTTGTCCTTATAGGCGTCCTTCACGCCGATCACCTCGGCCTCGAAGGTGATGAGCACGTCGCCCTGCTCGCGCTCGACGAAGGAGGTGGTGGCGCCGCGCCCGCCAGTGTCGAACACCACGACATTGGAGAGCAGCTTCTTGGCGAAGGCGTCAGCCTTGGCGACGTCGCCGTTGAACTTCTCCAGCGCGAAGGCATAGGCGGCGAGATAGGTGTAGCGGGCATTGCCCGAGGTCTTCGGGTTGGGGAACACCAGCTTCACGTCGTCGCGGACAAGATCGTCCCAGTTCTTCACGTTCTTCGGATTGCCCTCGCGCACGAGGAAGGCGGGGAACGAGTACCAGGGTGAGGAGCCGTTGGGCAGGCGGGTCTGCCAGTCCTTGGCCACATAGCCCTTGTCGGCGAGGAAGGTGATGTCGGTGATCTGGTTGAAGGTCACCACGTCGGCCTCAAGGCCCTCGACGATGGAGCGCGCCTGCTTGGAGGTGCCGGCATGGCTCTGGTTGACCTTGATCTCCTTGCCGGTCTTCGCCTTGTAGGCCGGCTCGAACTGCTTGTTCTCAGCCTCGAACAACTCGCGGGCGACGTCATAGGAGGCGTTGAGGATCTGGTTCGGCTCAGCGGCGCGGGCCTGCGGCGCGATGGCGGCGAAGGCGAGGGGCGCGAGCGCGGCGGCGAGGGCCGAGGTCAGGATCAGGCGGCGCGAGGGGCGCATGGGCAGTCTCCACGGTCGGAACAGGGCGCGGCCGGGGTCGCGGCCAGCAAATACATCATAGAGTCGTGAATTTAATAATTTCACAGTCAAACGTGAGTAGCATGCGGGATGTCGTCACGGAAGGGGTAATTTCAACCCCGCTGCCCTGCCATTTCACATTCGCGGCAAGGATACCCCGCCAATGTCGGCGCCCTTCTGTCCCGCCGTCGGCGACACCCTCGCCTCAATGGCCGGTTCCGTGCTAGGTGGCTCTCTTCCAGGAGGCGTCCGTGTCGCTTGAGATCAAAATCTGCGGGCTCAGCACCGCCGAGACGCTGGAAGCGGCGCTCGGTGCGGGTGCGGACATGGTGGGCATGGTGTTCTTCGCCCCCTCGCCGCGCCATGTGGACTTCGCCACCGCCGCCGTCCTCGGTGCCCAGGCGCGCGGGCGGGCGCAGATTGTCGCGCTCACCGTCGATGCCGATGATGCCGCGCTCGCCGCCATTCTCGACGCGCTGCGTCCCGGCATGCTCCAGCTGCACGGCCGCGAGACCCCGGCGCGCGTCGCCGCCATCAAGGCGCGCTTCGGCCTGCCTGTGATGAAGGCGCTCGGTATCGCCGGCCGCGAGGACCTTGCCGCGCTGGCCGCCTATGAATCGGTGGCGGACCGGCTGCTGCTCGACGCCAAGCCGCCCCGGGGCGCCGTGCTGCCCGGTGGCAATGGCGTGACCTTCGACTGGAACCTTCTCGCCGGCCTTGACCTCGCCCGGCCCTTTATGCTGTCAGGCGGGCTCGACCCGGAAAACGTCGCGAACGCGGTGCGGCTCATCCATCCGCCCGGTCTGGACGTATCCTCCGGTGTCGAACGTGGACCCGGCATCAAGGACCCGTCCCGCATCGAAGCCTTCCTGCGCGCCGCGCGGGCGGCCGAGGCGGAAGGTGGGGCCCGCCGGCCCTCGGGCGACACACCCGCCGGCGCCACCGCCATCGGCGCCAAGCCGACGCCGCCTTCACCTGCCAGAGAGACGAGCCCGTCGTGAACGCTCCCAACTCCTTCCGCACCGGCCCCGACGACAACGGGCATTTCGGCCTCTTCGGCGGTCGTTTCGTTGCCGAAACGCTCATGCCGCTGATCCTCGATCTGGAGACGGCCTATAATGAGGCCAAGGCCGATCCCGCCTACAAGGCGGAGATGGATGCCGGGCTGAAGCACTATGTCGGCCGCCCCAGCCCGCTCTATTACGCCGAGCGCCTGACCGAGTATCTGCGCGCCGGCGCAGCTCCGGGTATGGGCGCCAAGATCTATTTCAAGCGCGAGGAGCTGAACCACACCGGCTCGCACAAGGTGAACAACGTCCTTGGCCAGATCCTGCTCGCCCGCCGCATGGGCAAGAAGCGGATCATCGCCGAGACGGGCGCGGGCCAGCACGGTGTCGCCACCGCCACGCTGTGCGCCCGCTACGGCCTCGAATGCGTCGTCTATATGGGCGCCGTCGACGTCGCCCGGCAGGCACCGAACGTTTTTCGCATGAAGATGCTCGGCGCCAGCGTGGTGCCGGTGCAGTCCGGCTCGAAGACGCTTAAGGACGCGATGAACGAGGCGCTGCGCGACTGGGTGACCAATGTCAGCGACACCTTCTACTGCATCGGCACGGTAGCCGGCCCGCATCCCTACCCGGCGATGGTCCGTGACTTCCAGAGCATCATCGGCACCGAGACCCGCGAGCAGATGCTGGAGATGGAAGGCCGCCTGCCGGACAGCCTGATCGCCTGCATCGGCGGCGGCTCCAACGCCATGGGCCTGTTCCACCCCTTCCTCGACGACCCGAGCGTGCAGATCTTCGGCGTCGAGGCCGCCGGCCACGGCATTCCCTCAGGCCAGCACGCCGCCTCGCTCACCGGCGGGCGCCCCGGCGTGCTGCACGGCAACCGCACCTATCTTCTGATGGACGGCGACGGCCAGATCGCCGAGGCGCATTCGATCTCCGCCGGCCTCGACTATCCCGGCATCGGCCCGGAACATTCGTGGCTGCACGACACCGGCCGCGCCACCTATATCTCCGCCACCGATGACGAGGCGCTGGCCGCCTTCCAGCTGGTGGCGAAGCTTGAGGGCATCATTCCGGCGCTGGAGCCGGCGCATGCGCTGGCCAAGGTCGCCGATCTCGCCCCGACCCTGCCGGAAGACCATCTGATGGTGGTCAACCTCTCCGGCCGTGGCGACAAGGACATCCCGCAGGTGGCGGACATTCTGGGAACGAGCCTATGAGCACCCGCATCGAGACGCGCTTCCGCGCCTGCGCCGCCGAGGGGCGCGCCGCGCTCGTCACCTTCGTCACCGCCGGTGACCCCGATTTCGACACCTCGCTCGCCCTGCTGAAGGCCCTTCCGGCGGCGGGCGCCGACATCATCGAATTCGGCGTGCCCTTCACTGATCCGATGGCCGACGGCCCGGCGATCCAGGCGGCGGGGCTGCGCGCGCTGGCCGCAGGGCAGACGTTGGCCAAGACGCTCGCGATGGTGAAGACCTTCCGCGCCGGCGACGACACCACCCCCGTGGTGCTGATGGGCTATTACAACCCGGTCTATGTCTATGGCGTCGAGCGGTTCCTCGCCGACGCCAAGGCGGCCGGCGTCGACGGCCTCGTGGTGGTCGACCTGCCGCCGGAAGAGGATAACGAGCTGTGCCTGCCGGCGCTGGCGGCCGGGCTCGACTTCATCCGTCTCGCGACCCCGACCACCGACGACAAGCGCCTGCCAGCCGTGCTCAAGCATACGGCGGGCTTCGTCTACTACGTCTCCATCACCGGCATAACAGGCATGGCGCAGGCCGATCCAACCGCCGTCGGCACGGCGGTGACGCGGATCAAGCGCCACACCGCGCTGCCCGTCGCCGTCGGCTTCGGGGTGAAGACGCCCGAGAGCGCCGCCGCCATCGCCGCCAATGCCGATGGCGTGGTGGTCGGCTCGGCGCTGATCGACGCGCTGCGCGCCACGCTCGACAGCGAGGACCGCGCGACGCCGGCGACGCTTCCCGCCGTCACCGACCTCGTCAGCAGGCTGGCCGAGGCGGTGCGCGGCGTGCGCCGCCAGGCGGCGGAATAGGCCGGGGCGCACGCAAGGCGAGCGGCGGAATCGCTGTTGCGCCTTTTCATCGCCCTTCTGCGGCATTAGATGAGGGGCGGCCGGCGGCAGGAAAACCCTGTCGCGAGCCGCCGCGCCACCGTCCGGAGCCCGACCGTTGAACTGGATCTCGAACGTCGTCCCCAAGCTGAGCTCCTTCCTGAACCGCCGGGAAGTGCCGGAAAATCTCTGGGTAAAGTGCCCGGAGACCGGGCAGATGGTGTTCCACAAGGATCTGGAGGCGAATCTCCACGTCGTCCCCGGTTCCGGCTTTCACATGCGGATGGACCCCGCCGCTCGCCTGCGCTCGGTGTTCGACGGCGGAAAATGGTACGATATCGCGCTGCCGGCGGTCGCCATCGACCCGCTGAAGTTCCGCGACGAGAAGCGCTATGTCGACCGGCTGAAGGACGCCCGCGCCAAGACCGGCGCGCAGGACGCGGTGAAGGTCGGCTATGGCAAGCTGGAAGGCCTGCCCGTCACCGTGGCGGTGCAGGATTTCGGCTTCATGGGCGGCTCGCTCGGTATGGCCGCGGGCGAGGCCATCGTCACCGGCCTTGAGACCGCCGCCTCGCGCGGCACGCCCTTCATCATGTTCGCTTCCTCCGGCGGCGCGCGGATGCAGGAAGGCATCCTCTCGCTGATGCAGATGCCGCGCACCACCTGCGCCATCCAGGAGCTGCGCGAGGCCAAGCGCCCCTATATCGTGGTGCTGACCAACCCGACCACCGGCGGCGTCACCGCCTCCTACGCCATGCTGGGCGACATCCAGATCGCCGAGCCGGGCGCGCTGATCGGCTTTGCCGGCCCGCGCGTCATTGAACAGACCATTCGCGAGAAGCTGCCCGAGGGCTTCCAGCGGGCCGAGTATCTGCGCGACCACGGCATGATCGACCTTGTGGTGCATCGCCACGAGATGCGCGCCACCCTCGCCCGGCTGTGCCGCCTGCTGATGCGGGCCCCGGCGCCCGCCCCCCTTGCCGATCAACCCAAGGCGCCGCTGGCAAAGTCGTCCGAGGAAGCGGCGTCGGGCGAGGCCCCGGCACTGCCGGCCCCCGCGCCCAAAAGTGCCGCGCCCACGAGCGCCTGAGGCAGCCATGACCGCGCTTCCCGCCGCCGGCCCCGGCCCCATCGAGGGGTCGCTGCGGCCGGTGGATGCCATTTTCGACCGCCTGCTGGCGCTGCACCCGAAGCTGATCGACCTGTCGCTCGACCGCATGTGGCGGTTGCTCGACCGGCTCGGCCATCCCGAGCACCGGCTGCCGCCGGTGATCCATGTCGCCGGCACCAATGGCAAGGGCTCCACAGTCGCCTTTATGCGGGCGATTCTGGAAGCCGCCGGCAAGCGGGTGCATGTCTACACCTCGCCGCATCTGGTGCGCTTCAACGAGCGCATTCGCCTCGCCGGCAGGCTGGTCGACGATGCCCGGCTCACGCAGGCGCTGGCGCGGGCGGAAGAAGCCAATGGCGGCGAGCCGATCACCTTTTTCGAGATCACCACCGCGGCGGCGATGCTGCTGTTCGCCGAGGTGCCCGCTGACATATTGCTGCTGGAGGTGGGCCTCGGCGGTCGCCTCGACGCTACCAATGTGATCGACAAGCCGCTGGTGAGCGTCATCACCCCGGTCTCGATCGACCATGTGGATTTCCTCGGCGAGACGGTGGCCGAAATCGCCGGCGAGAAGGCCGGTATCCTCAAGCGCGGCGTGCCGGCCGTGCTCGGCCATCAGCCGCGCGAGGCGCTGGCAGTGATCGAGCGGCAGGCCGCCCGGCTCGGCGTGCCGCTCTCGGTGATGGGTGAGCATTATCAGGCGCATGAGGAGGGCGGCCGGTTGGTCGTCGCCGACGAGGCCGGCCTGATGGACCTGCCGCGCCCGCGCCTTGTCGGACCGCACCAGATCGGCAATGCCGGTCTCGCGGTGGAGGCGCTGCGGGTGGCCAATCTCGGCCTGCCGGCGCACGCCTTCGAGGAGGGGATGCGGTCGGCACAATGGCCGGCACGGCTGCAGCGTCTCGGTCCCGGCCCGCTCACCCAGCGGGCACCGGAAGGCGTCGACATCTGGCTCGACGGTGGCCACAACGCCGCCGGTGGGCAGGCGCTCGCCGCCGCGCTGGCCGATCTGGAAGACCGGGTGTCGCGGCCGCTGGTGCTGATTGTCGGCATGCTCGGCAACAAGGACGCGGACGCCTTCCTCGCGCCCTTCGCCGGCTTGGCCCGCGAGCTGGTGGCCGTGCCGGTGCCCGGCGAGCACAAGGGCGCGCCGCCGGAAGCCCTGGCGGAAGCGGCACGGGCCTATGGTCTTGATGCCTCGACCGCCCCGAGCGTCGCCGTCGCGCTGGAGGGGCTGTCAGCCTTTCCGGTCGGCGCCGCGCCACGGGTGCTGATTGCCGGCTCGCTCTATCTCGCCGGCGCCGTCCTGGGCGAGAACGGCGCGCTGCCGGATTGAGCTGTGGGTTTCGCGCGGGATCCTTGGCCGCGCACCATCCGGGGCATACGGCATAACCCTGCGTCATGGCCGGGCATCACCCGGCCATCAGCGGATTGGTTCGTGAAGGAAGACGTGGATCCCCGGGCCAGGGCCCGGGGATGACGCGCGTGATCGAACGGCCGGCGCGCGTCAGCGCGGCGCCAGCACCATGATCATCTGGCGGCCTTCGAGCGAGGGCTCGGCCTCGACCTTGGCAATGGTCGCCAGCTCTTCCTTGACCTTGTTGAGCAGCTTGTAGCCCAGCTCCTGATGCGCCATCTCGCGACCGCGGAAGCGCAGGGTGATCTTCACCTTGTCGCCTTCCTCGAAGAAGCGGTGGATGGACTTCATCTTCACCTCATAATCATGGGTGTCGATGCCGGGGCGCAGCTTGATTTCCTTGATCTCGACAACGTGCTGCTTCTTGCGCGCCTCGTTGGCCTTCTTCTGGTTCTGGTATTTGAACCGGCCATAGTCGAGAATCTTGCAGACCGGCGGCGCCGAATTCGGGGCGATCTCGACGAGATCGAGACCGGCCTCCTGCGCCATCGCGATCGCGTCGCGCGTGAGCACGACACCGAGGTTCTGCCCCTCCTGATCGATGAGCTGAACTTCGCGGATGCGGATGTCTTCGTTGACGCGCGGACCGTCCTTTTCCGGCGCGACGGGTCTCATGGGGCGACGAATGGCGTCTTCTCCTCTGCCATTTCAGATAGTGGCGTTTTCACCGCGCCTCGAAGGTCGCCGGCCGGCTGATTTCCGCGCGCGTAAAACGGTCGCAGAAGATCGTGACAAACCCGACAGAAGTCAACGGCGTGACGGCCGCGATCGCATGTAATTACGCATGCCAAGGTACTTCCAGCCGCGCATGCGCGCGCTGGAGCCCCCGGCCCGCTGTTCGTCCGCGATCCCTGCCTGTAAGCCAAGATGGCGTTGCCGGCCCGAATCGCAAGATGCCGGCGGCCAGACCCCGCTCCCGGTACCGCCGACGGTTGAGGAAGAACCTGCGATGAACCACCCCGCCGACAAAGACGACGCGCCCCATTTTCTCACCGTCGGCGACGACCAAAGGGCGATCGCGGTGCGCGTCACCCCTGGGGTTTCGACCGCCGGCTCGCCGGGCGTCCTGTGGTGCGGCGGCTTCCTCTCGGATATGCGCGGCAGCAAGGCGCAGGCGCTGGCCGAATGGGGCGCGCGCACCGGGCGGCGCATCGTGCGTTTCGATTACTCCGGCCACGGCGAATCGGCCGGAGCGTTCGAGGACGGCACGATCTCGCGCTGGGCGCAGGACGCCCTCGCCGTGTTCGACGCCGAGACGCAAGGCCCCCAGATCGTGGTCGGCTCCTCCATGGGCGGCTGGATCGCGCTGCTTCTCGCACGGGCACTGGCGGCGCGCGGCGAGACCGGCCGGCTCGCGGCGCTGGTGCTGATCGCCCCGGCGCCCGATTTCACCGAGGAGCTGATGTGGAAGGCGATGCCGGAGGAGGTGCGCGCCGCCCTGATGCGGGACGGCCAGTGGGTGCGCCCTTCGGAGTACGGCCCCGGGCAGGTCATTACCCGCGGGCTGATCGAGGACGGGCGGGCCAACCTCGTGCTCGGCGCGCCCTTCGCCGTGGGCTGCCCTGTGCGGATCCTGCAGGGTGTGGCCGACCCGGATGTGCCCTGGCAGCACGCGCTGCGCCTCGTCACATGCCTCGCCGAGGACGATGTGGTGCTGAGCCTCATCAAGGATGGCGACCACCGCCTGTCCCGCCCCGAGGACATCGAGCGCATCCTGGCGGCGGTGGAGGAGGCGGGCTGAGGGGGCTGGGCACCGGCGCGTCGGCCGGTCGCGGCCGGCTTCAGCCGCCCGGCGCGCGCAGGAAAATGATCTCGCTGGTGTCGTAGCGGCGGCGCTCCAGCTCCTCGAAGCCCTCGGGGGCGGCAAAGGCGGCCTCGACCGATTCCTCCACCACGACCAGCGCGCCGGGCGCCAGCCAGCGACCCGCCAGCGCCTCCGCCACCGCCTTCTCGGCGAGGCCGCGCCCATAGGGCGGATCGCAGAAGACGAGGTCGAAGGCATCGCTGGCGAACGCCTCGCCGAGCTTGGTGGCATCGCGGCGGAAGATGCGGGTGATGCCGGCGACGCCGAGCGTCTCGACATTGGCGCGGATCAGCCCGCGCGGCTCCGGCGCCTCATCGACGAACACCGCCAGCTTCGCGCCGCGCGACAGCGCCTCCAGCCCCAGCGCGCCGGTGCCGGCGAACAGGTCGAGCACGCGGGCGCCGTCCGCCGCATCGCCATAGGCATGGGCGAGCACGTTGAACAGCGCCTCGCGCAACCGGTCGGAGGTCGGGCGCGTGGTCATGGAGGAGGGGCCGCGCAACGTCCGCCCCTTGAAGCGCCCGCCGACGATCCGCATGGCCGGGTCCGTCAGCTGCGCGGCGAACGGGGCGGGCGGCCGGGTTTGCCGCCAGAGGGCTTGCCAGACGGCCTGCCACCGGAAGGCTTGCTGCCGAAGGGCTTGCCGCCGGTTGGCCGACCCGCCGGCTTGCCAAACGGCTTGCCACCGGACGGTCGGCTACCCTCAGGACGGTCGCCAGAGGGTTTGCCGAACGGCTTGCCGCCGGACGGGCGCCCGCCGGGCTTATCGGCAAAATTCTTGGCGCCATAGCTTTTGCCACCGCCGCCGGAGGGCCTGTCACCGAAGGACCGGCCACCCGCCGGCTTGTCCCCGAAAGAGCGACCGCCAGACGGCTTGTCGCCGAAGGAGCGGCCGCCGGCCGGGCGATCGCCGCGCGGGGGACGATCCTCGCGGGGCGCCCGATCGTCGCGGGAACGGAACGGCCGCGCGCCCTGCGGGCGGTCGCCCTCGGGACGTTCGCGGCGGGCAGGGCGCTCATCGCCTTCCGGCCGGGGGCGGAAGGAACGGGCGGGCCGCTCGCCCTCGGGGCGTGGCCCGCGCTCGCGGAAGGGGCGCGCCGAATCCGGGCGAGCCCCCTCGGGACGCTCGCGGCGGGCGGGGCGTTCGTCGCCTTCCGGGCGCGGCCGGAAGCTGCGTGACTGCTCGGACTTCACCCGGCCGCTATAGGGCCGGGCGCTGCCGGCGCCACGGAAGGAACGCCCGCCCTCGGGGCGCTCCGGCCGGGCCGGGCGTTCGCTGCGCTCGGGACGCTCGCCACGCGAGGCATCGGAATCGTTGCGCGGCCGGAAGGTGCGCTCGCCCTCGGGACGAGGCGCGCGCTCGCGGAACGGGCGCTCGGGACGGTCGCCGCGCGCCGGACGCTCGCCGCGCGGGGCATCGGAATCGCTGCGGGGGCGGAAGGTGCGCTCGCCGGCCTCACCCTCGCGATCGACGCGCGGACGGGCGGGGCGCGGGCCGCCGACCTTGCGGTCGCGGCTGGAAGCGCCGGCCCGGGTGGGGCGCTCGCCGAAGGGGCGCTCCTCGCGGGCGGGGCGGGCCTCGCCGGCCTCGGCAGCCTGATCCGGGCGCTTGCGGAAGGTCCGCTCGCCGCCGCGTTCGCCGCTGGCGGCGGCGGGGCGCTTGCCGGTGCGCACGCTGGCGCGTTCCTCGTCGCGCCGGGCGCGGGCGGGGCGGGCGGGGGCGTCCTCAAGCGGGGCTTCCGTGGAGCGCACGCGCTGCACCAGCACCTTGCGGCCCTTGCGGTCGGCAACGACACCGGCTGTCACGCTCTTGCCCTCGCCCGGCTCGGTGTCGATGGGCAGGCGCCGGTGGCGGTCCTCGGCCCCTTCCGGCTTGGCGTAGCGCGGCTTCGCCGCCCCCTTCGCCGCTCCCTTGGCGCCCCCCTTGGCGGCGCGGGCGGGCGCGTCGTCCTCGGCATGGTTGAACAGCGGCCCGTCGAAATCGGCGCCGGCGGCCTTGGAGAGCGCCTCGCCGAGCTGGTCGGCGAGGATGCGGGTGCGCACCTCCTCGGCCTCGCCCTGCGGCAGCTCGCCGAGCTGGAACGGGCCATAGGAGAGGCGGATCAGCCGGTTCACGTCGAGCCCGAGCGAGCCGAGCACATTGCGCACTTCGCGGTTCTTGCCCTCGCGCAGCGCCAGGGTCAGCCACACATTGGCGCCCTGCACGCGGTCGAGCACCGCCTCGATCGGCCCGTAATGCACGCCCTCGACGGTGATGCCGGCGATCAGAGCGTCGAGCTTGTCCTGGGTGATGTCGCCCTTGGCACGCACGCGATAGCGGCGCAGCCAGCCGGTTTCCGGCAGCTCCAGCACCCGCGAGAGCCCGCCATCATTGGTCAGCAGGATCAGCCCTTCGGTGTTGAGATCGAGACGGCCGACCGAGACCAGGCGCGGCAGGCCGGCGGGCAGGATCTCGAACAGGGTGGGGCGGCCTTCCGGGTCGAAATTGGTCGTCACCACGCCCTTGGGCTTGTGGTAGAGGAACAGCCGCGTGCGCTCCTTCTCCGGCAGCTTGACGCCGTCAACGGTGATCTCGTCCTCGGCGGTCACGGTGCGGGCTGGGCTTTCCAGCACCTCGCCATTCACCGCCACGCGCCCGGCCAGGATCCATTCCTCGATCTCGCGGCGCGAGCCGAGGCCGGCGCGGGCCACCACCTTGGCGATGCGCTCCGCCTCGCGCGGTCCCGCCTCCTCGGACGCGGCCGGGCGGGCGGCGCGGGGAACGCGGTTGATTTCCTTGCGGGGCGGCGTGTTTTTGGGCATGGGGATTGATCCGGTCTCCGGGCGGCGGGTGCTAGCATGTCCTGCAGGACGATGCGAGCTTTTGGCGAGCTTTAGACGAGTAGGGCCTTGACGAACGAGCGTTCCGACGCGGCCGGCACCGGCTGGGCCCGCCGCGATTTCATGCGGCTTGCCCTCATTGAGGCGGCCCGCGCCGCCACCCGCGGCGAGGTGCCGGTGGGCGCGGTGCTGGTGCGTGCGGGCGAGGTGCTGGCTGCCGATGGCAACCGCACCCGCGAGCTTTCCGACCCCACCGCCCATGCGGAGATGCTGGTCATCCGCGCGGCGGCCGCCCGTCTCGGCAATGATCGGCTCACCGACTGCGATCTCTACGTCACTCTGGAGCCTTGTACCATGTGCGCGGCAGCGATTTCCTTCGCGCGGCTGCGCCGGGTCTATTACGGCGCGGCCGACCCCAAGGGCGGGGCGGTGGAAAGCGGCGTACACTTCTTCGCCCAGCCGACCTGCCACCACCGGCCGGATGTCTATGGCGGCCTGGGCGAGAGCGAGTCGGCCAGCCTGCTGCGCGGTTTTTTCGCCGGGCGGCGAGAGTAGAGTGTTTTCAAGCGAAGTGGATGCCGGTTCGCGTCAAGAAAACGCGGCAAACCAAAGGTCTACCCCAGCACCGCCTCAAGCCGGCGCTTCACCTCGTCCTTGACCGGCTCGGCGGCCTTCAGGATGGCGGCGGCGCGGAAGAAGTCGAGCACGCGGAAATCATTCACATTGGGCCGGATCAATATGTCCGGCGCCCCGGATTTCAGCTTCTCGCCGACGATGGAGGAGGCCATGATCTGCAGCGTGGCGAACATCGCCTCGAAAGGCGCCGGCACGCCGCGCATCTCCGTGCCATGGCCGCCGGTGATGTCGACAGCGATCACCACATCGGCCCGAGCGCGAAGCAGGTCGAAGGGCAGCGGGTTCACCGCCCCGCCATCGACCAGCGTGTGGCCCTCCAGCTGCACCGGGCGGATGAGGCCGGGAATGGCCAGCGAGGCCGCCACCGCCGGGCGGATAGGCCCGCTGGCGAAGGTGCGCTCGCAGCGCTCCCAGTAATCGGTCGCCACCACCTGCAGCGGAATCGAAAGTTCCTCGAATGTCTCCGGCACCGCCTCCGGCATGAAGCCGCCGATAAAGCGCTCGGCATCGATCAGCACCGGGTTACCGAGGCCGGCACCGAACAGATCGGAGATGCGCCCCACCCGCGCGGCGAGCAGGCGCTTCATCACCTCGCCGCGATTTTTCAGCGTCTGGGTGACGAGGTGGCGGATATCGCGCGCGGGCATGCCCGCAGCATAGACGCTGGCGAACAGCGCGCCGATCGACGCCCCGGCCATGGCGGTGGGACGCAGGCCGAGATCGTCCAGCGCCTCCAGCACCAGAATGTGGGAGAGACCGCGCGCCCCGCCCGAGCCCAGCGCTACGCCGAGCGTCGGCACCCGGTGCGCCGGGGCGCCCGGCACCGTGCCACCGGGCGAGGAGATGGCGCCGCGCGCTGCGGTTTCCTCCGTCGCCGAGGGGGAGGCTGTCGGCGCAAGCTCGCCAACCGGGGCATCGCCCGCCGGCGGGCGCCGACGTCGGCCAGAGGTGGAATCATCCATGGTTTCGCCCATGCACGTGTTCTGCCACGGGCCCGCGGCATTTGTTTGAACATGGGCCCGCCGGCGCGGCGACGCCAGAGTGGGCGGCCCGCATTCGGCCGAATAGCGGGCTTTTCAGCGCCCGGCTCAGTCGCCCAGCGCCCGCCAGGCGATGTCGCGGCGGCAGAAGCCTTCCGGCCAGTGGATGCGGGCAATAGCGTCATAGGCCCGCTCGCGCGCCTCGGCGACATTGCCGCCGAGCGCGGTAACGGTCAGCACCCGCCCGCCATGGGCGAGGATGGCCTCGCCCTCCCGACGGGTGCCGGCATGAAACACCTTCACGCCGGGAATGGTCTCCGCAGCCTCCAGCCCGCCAATGCGCGAGCCCTTGCCATAGGGGCCGGGATAGCCCTTCGTCGCCATCACTACGGAAATCGCCGCGTCGGGCTTCAGCGCGACCGGCTGGTCCTCCAGCTGGCCTGTGGCAACAGCGGCGAGCAGCGCCAGCAGATCGCCCTCCATCCGCATCATCAGCACCTGGCATTCGGGATCGCCGAAGCGGACATTGTATTCGATCAGCTTCGGCCCCTCGCTGGTGATCATCAGCCCGGCGAACAGCACGCCGCGAAACGGGCTCGCCGCATCGGCCAGCGCGCGGGCGGTGGGCTTGACGATGTCGTGCAGGGTGCGCCGCTCCATCTCGGCGGTAAAGACCGGGGCGGGCGAGTAGGCGCCCATGCCGCCGGTGTTCGGCCCCTCGTCATTGTCGAAGGCGCGCTTATGGTCCTGCGCCGAGCCGAAGGGCAGCACGGTCTCGCCATCGACCAGGCAGAAGAACGAGACTTCCTCGCCGTCGAGGAATTCCTCGATCAGGATTTCCGTGCCCGCGCCGCCCATGGCGAACACCTCGTCGACGCCGGCCAACGCCTCCTCCAGCGTCATCGCCACGATCACGCCCTTGCCGGCCATCAGCCCGTCAGCCTTGAGCACGATCGGCGCGCCGTGGTGCCGGACGAAGGCGCGGGCGTCTTCCACCTGGGTGAAACGCCCGAAGGCGGCGGTGGGGATGGCGTGCGCCTTGCACAATTCCTTGGTGAAAAGCTTGGAGCCTTCCAGCTGCGCCGCCACCCGGCGCGGGCCGAACACGGCGATGCCCTCGCTGATCAGCCGGTCGGCGATGCCGTCGACCAGCGGCGCCTCCGGGCCGACCACGACGAGGTCGATCTTCTCGGCGAGGCACAGGGTGACGATGGCGTCATGGTCCTCCAGCGGCACGCTGTCGAAACAGGTGGCGAACTGGGCGATGCCAGGATTGCCGGGCAGCGCGAAGAAGGCGCCCATCAGCGGGCTCTGCGCCAGCTTCCAGGCGAGCGCATGCTCGCGGCCCCCTGAGCCGAGCAGAAGAACATTCATGCGGCAACCTCGATCTGCGCGCCCCGGCGGGCGCCTCGCTGAGCGTTTCGCCTAAACGTTCGGGCGGCGGGGAGCAAGGGGGAGCGGCGAATGGGAGGTCGGGCCCGACACCATCGAACATCCTTCGCGGCTCGGGCTCTGCCCGCGCCTCGAAGGATGACGTCGCACGGGGGACGACGAACCACGCTCGTCATGCTGAGGTGCGAGCGAAGCGAGCCTCGAACCACACAGCCGGCATGCGCCCCGCTCCCGAAGGCGCCCCTCACTCATAGGCCAGCGCCACCACCGGATCGAGCCCCGCCGCCTTGCGGGCGGGCAGGTAGCCGAAGACGAGGCCGGTGAGGAAGGCGCAGGCGAAGGCGAGAAGCGGCGGCATCAGCGAGAGCACGATGGTCACGCCCATTCCTTCCAGGCCCAGCGCGGCGGCAAGGCCGAGTCCGACGCCTACCGCCCCGCCGACCGAGCACACCACCAACGCCTCGGTGTTGAACTGCAGCATGATGTTGCTCATCCGCGCCCCCGTCGCCATGCGGATGCCGATCTCGCGGGTGCGTTCGGTCACGCTCACCAGCATGATGTTCATCACCCCGATGCCGGCCACCAGCAGCGAGATGGCGGCGACGCAGCCGAGCACGAGGGTCAGCGTGTTCTGCGTCTCCATCGCCGTCTCCAGGAACTGCGCGGTGTTGCGTACCTGGAAATCCTCGGTCTGGTGGCGTTCGGCGATGATGCGGGTGATCGCCGCCTCCACCGCCGGAATGTCGCCGGCCTGCGTCACCTTGATCGTGACCGAGTTCAGGAACTGCCGGCCGAACACCCGCACGAAGCCGGTGGAGAGCGGCACCAGCGCCACGTCGTCCTGGTCCTGGCCGAAGGCATTGGCGCCGCGCGGGGCGAGGACGCCGATTACCTCATAGGGCACGTTCTTGACCATGACATAGCGGCCGATCGGGTCGTCGGCACCAAACAGGTTCTGGGCTACGGTCTGTCCCAGCACCGTCACCGGCGCATAGGCGCGCACATCGGCCGGGGTGAACATCACCCCGCGCGCCAGCGCCCAGTCGCGGGCGGCGAGATAGTCGGGCGTGGTGCCGGTCACGGTGGTGAAATAGTCGAGCGAGCCGTAGCGCAGCGTGTAGCGGCCGGAGCGGTCCGGGGCGATGGCTTCGATGCCCGGAATGGTCTTCAGCGCCTCGGCATCCTCCGCCAGTAGCGTGGCATTGTCGCCGGCGGTGCGGATGCCCGGCGCGCCGGGGCGGACGATGAGAAGATTGGTGCCGATCTGCGAAATGCGGTCCAGCACGCTCTGCTTGCCGCCATCACCCACCGCCAGCATCGTGATCACGGAGGCGACGCCGATGACGATGCCCAGAAGCGTCAGGGCGGTGCGGAACAGATTCGCCGTCATCGAGGCGAAGGCCATGCGCACCGCTTCCGCCAGATCGGGCACGAAGCGCGCCAGCCCGCCGCGCCGGGCCGGGCCGGTGCCGGGCAGTGGCGCGCGGGCGGGCTCGTCCTCGCGCCGCTCGTCGGAGACGATGCGCCCGTCTTGAAAGCGCACGACGCGGCGGGCATGGGCGGCGACATCGGGGTCGTGGGTGATGAGAATGACGGTGTGGCCCTCGGCATTGAGTTCGCCGAGCAGCGCCAGCACCTCCTCGCCGGAGCGCGAATCGAGCGCGCCGGTCGGCTCGTCGGCCAGGATGACAGGCGCCGCGTTCATCAGCGCGCGGGCGATGGAGACGCGCTGCTGCTGGCCGCCGGAAAGCTGATTCGGCCGGTGTTCGCTGCGCTCGCCGAGCCCCAGCCGGGCGAGCAGCCCGTGCGCCCGCTCCTCGCGCGCCTCGCGCCCCATGCCGGCATAGATGGCGGGAATGGCGACATTCTCCGCCGCCGTCAGGCTGGGCAGCAGATTGTAGCGCTGGAACACGAAGCCGAAGGCCGAACAGCGCAGCTCTGCCAGCTCGTCCGGACCCAGCTCCTCCACGTCGACGCCGTCGACGCGGTAGGCGCCGGACGACACCCGGTCGAGGCAGCCGATGATGTTCATCAGCGTCGACTTGCCCGAGCCGGACTGGCCCATGATGGCGATGAACTCGCCGGAATGGATGGAGAGCGACACGCGGTCGAGCGCCCGCACCACGCTCTCGCCATTCGGGTAGATGCGGCTGACATCGACGAGCTCGACGATCGGCCGCATTTGCTCGCCTGCCAGGCGGGCTGTGGCGGTGCTATCCTCGATGCGGGTCGCGGCCTCGCTCATCGCCTCAGCCCAGACGCGGCGGCATGGAGGGGCGGCCCCCACCCGGACGCGGGCCCGCCGGGGCGTTGGCGCCCGTTATCACCGTCTCGCCGGCGTCCAGCCCCTCCAGAATCTCGGTCTGGCTGCGGTTGGACAGGCCGGTCTTCACCGGGCGCTCCTGCGGCCCCTGCGGGGTCAGCACGCGCACGCTCTGGCTGCCGTCGCGGGCGGTGCGGATCGCCGGGGTCGGCACCAGCTTAACGCCTTTGGCCTCGCCGAGGCGGAAGAATACCTGCGCCGTCATGTCGGTCATCAGCATCAGGTCTTCATTGGGCACGTCGATCAGCACATTGTAGAGCACCACGTCGTTGACGATGGTGGGCGTCGGCTCGATCTGCCGCACCGTGCCGCGCCAGCGCCGGTCCGGCAGGCCCAGCGTGGAGAAGGAAGCCGGCGTGCCGACGGTGATCCGGGGAATGTCGCCTTCCGCCACCTGCGCCGTCACCGTCATCGTCTGCAGGTCGGCGATGCGCAGCACGATGGGGGCGGACTGGTTGGCGTTCAGCGTGCCGCCCTCGCGGGCGGTGATGGAGACGACCGTGCCGTCCATTGGGGCATAGATCTTGGTGTAGCCGAGATTGGCGAGGTCGCCGTCCAGCGTCGCCTGCATCTGGGCGATCTGCGCCTTCAGCGCGTCGATCTTGGCCTCGCTGATCTGTTCGGTCGCCATGGCGGCGTCGGCGGCGTCCTTACTGCCGGACTGGTTCTTGAGCAATTGCTGCGCGCGCTCATTGCGCAGCCGGTCCAGCGTCAGCTGCGCCTCCGCCTGCGCCAGCTGGGCGCGCAGATTGTCGAGGCTGGCGCGGTCGCCGGCGACGCGGGTCTGGTAGACGGTGGGGTCAATCTCGGCGAGAAGGTCGCCCTTCTTCACCACCTCGCCCACATCAGGGTGGATGGTGCGCAGCTGGCCGGAGACCTGCGTGCCGACATCGACATAGGTCTTGGGCTGCATCTTGGCGATGGCGTTGACATTGGTCTCGATGTCGCCGAGCGCGACGATGGCGGTCTGGAAGGCAGGCGCCTCCTCGGGCGCCTGGACGCCGGCATAGTAGTAATAGCCGCCCCCGGCCATCAGCAGGGCGGCGAGCAGCCACGGCCAGCGCCGCCGCCGGCCCGCCGCCTTCTCACCCGTCCAGCTGTTTTCCGCCTTCTGTAACATCACGCCATTCCGTCCTCGCCGGCTTCAAGGCGTAAGGCCTAAGTTACGGCAGATAAAGTGAATTCGCGGTAATGATGGATTGTGGCGGCAACATTGGAGGCGCTCCAGCGTGGGGGCCGGAGGCGCGGGCCGAGCCCTAGGAATCACCCGGCCGGTACTCGCCGGTGGCGGGGTCACGGCGCAGCGTGGCGCGGGGGTCGAGCGTGCCCGCCCTCTCGGCGCGGCGCTGGGCGTCGAGCTCGGTGTTCACGCGGCGCGATTCTCGCACCAGCACCTTGACCAGGGCGGCGGTGCCGATGGCACCCAGAGCGAGGATGAAAACGGGCGGCATGAGGGTGTTTCCGGAAGGGAGCGGCAGCGACGCGTCAGAGCCCGAAGCGGCCCCATAATGCACGTTCCTCTGCGGCGGAAATGAGGGCCTGCGCCGCCCCGGCGCCGATATCGGCCGCGGCCCCGCCGCCCGTTACCGCGCTCATCGCCACGCCGGGCGAGCGACGGCCGAAGAGGCCGGGCTTCACCTCGATCAGCGGGGTGCGCACATTCTCGCCATAGCGGGCACGCAGGAAGCCGCGCAGGTCGCCGATGGCGTCGACAAGGCCGAGTTCCTGCGCCTGCGGTGCTGCCCAGAACTCGCCGGAGAACAGAGTCTCGTCATCGCCGGAAAGCACGTCGCCGCGCCGCGCCTTCACCAGCGTCACGAAGGCGGCATGGATCTCCTGCTGCAGCGCCTTCAGCCGCTCGATATCCTCCGCCTTCTCCGGCTGGAACGGGTCGAGCATCACCTTACGGGTGCCGGCGGTGTAGACGCGGCGCTCGATGCCGAGCTTTTCCAGCGCGGCGGGGAAGCCGAAACCGGCGCTCACCACGCCGATGGAGCCGAGAATGGAGAAATCGTCGGCGACGATCTCGTCGGCCGCGCAGGCCAGCATGTAGCCGCCCGAAGCCGCGACATCCTCAACGAAGGCGATCACCGGCAGCTTCTTCTCCACGGCGAGGGCGCGGATGCGCTTGTAGACGAGGTGGGACTGGGTCGGCGCCCCGCCCGGCGAATTGATCACCAGCGCCACCGCTTTGGCGCCCTTCACCGCGAAAGCGCGCTCCAGCGCCCTCGACGTGTTGGCGAAGGTGATGCCGGGGCGGAACGGGCTGGCCATGCCGATCGCTCCGTTCAGTCGCACGACCGGTACGATGGGTGTGCCGCCGCGTAGCCTGGCGGGCAGGAAGGGATCGAGACGGCGGCGGAGGTCTTGGAAGAAGGATGATGTGGCCATGCCCTAGAGATAGGGTGCGTGTGGCCTTTGCTCAATGTGTCGTCGCGCCGGGGCGACGCATTGAGCCTCGCGTCATCCCGGCCCGATCGCCCCGCCCGCGCGCAGCACATGCTCGGCGGCGGCGCTGGGCCGGCCGTCGCCTCCCGCCAGCACCAGAGCCGGCAGCAGCGCGGGCGGCGTGCGGCGGCCCTTGATGGCGCCGATCAGCAGCCGGTTTGCCGGCGCTTCGGGGGAGGGGTGGACCGGGCGGATCGTCACGGCGCCGAATCGGCCCTTCAGCCCGGCCAGCAGCGCTTCGATGGCCTCCGGCCGGTGGATCAGCGCCAGCCGCCCGCCCGGCGCCAGCAGCCGCTCGGCCGCGCGCAGCCAGACCTCCGCATCGGCATCGGCGATGGCGTGGGCGAGCGCTTTTCCAGAGTGCGGCGAGGCGCGGTGGCGGGCGAGGTCGTTGAAGGGCGGGTTCATTAGCACCAGATCGGCGGCGCCGGCGGCCGGCATGTCCGGTCCGGAGGGGCGCCCGAGCCGGGCGACATCGGCGCACACCACCCGCACCCGCTCGGCGAGGCCCGGCATCTGGCGCGCCGCGTTGCGGCCGGCGAGGTCGGCCAGCGCCGGGTCGATCTCCACCAATGTCAGCGTGGCGACGGGAACCCTTGCGGCATAGGCGAGCCCGGCCGCGCCGACCCCGGCGCCGAGATCAACCGCACGTCCGGCTTCCGGCGCGCTGGCCGCCAGCAGCAATGCGTCATGACCAGCGCGGTGGCCGCGCTGCGGCTGCAGCAGGTGCAGCCGGCCGCCAAGAAAAGCGTCATCGGTCAGGACCTCATCCGTCGGCGCCTCGCCCATAAGCTCGCGCATCACATCGCTCATGCGTCGCCGAGGGCGGCGCCGAAGCCGGCCTCGTCCAGCAGCGCCCGCGCCTCCTGTTCCCGCTCGCTCTCAATCAGCAGGCGACGCGGCAGCAGGCCGATCGAGCCCTCCATCACGCTCATATGCTGGTCGAGCACGAGATGGCCGATCCCCGCGCTGTCGAGCAGGGCCGTGATGGCGGAGAGGAGGACGAGGTCATTGGTCCGGATGAGTTCGCGCATCGCGCTATATGAGGCAGCAAGCCGCCCGCAAGGCAAGCCGGCCGCGTTTGGTGCCGACTTGCGGGGTGTCTCAGAGCCGCATCTCGGCGCGCACGGCGGGCTCGAAATCCTTGTCGAGGCCGAGGCGGACGAGTTCCCGGTACTGGATCGGCAGCTTGCGCTTCAGCGCCGGCAGGCCGAGCTCCAGCACGAATTCGGGGTGCATCAACGGAAAGGAGGCGAAGAGCCGCTTTCGGCGGATCGGGCCGGCCAGCGCGTCGCGGATGCGCAGCGGCGACCATCCCTTGTCGATCAGAGGCTGGAGCCTGGCCGCGTCCTTCGGGTTCAGCTGGCACTGATAGGCGAAGATGCGGGCGAGCTTGTCCGGGTCGTCCAGCGCCATCAGCCGGTCAATCACGGTACGCCAGTCGACGAGCGCGCCGAGCGTATAGCCCCGGCGGGCGAAATGGCGCGACAGGCCGCGCTCCAGCCGCCGCACCACCAGATGCTTGTTGTCGATGAGCGGCATGTCGCGCCAGAAGGTGAGAAACTCCTCGCTCGCCAGCAGGCGCGGCGAGAAGCGCAGGAAGTAGGACTGCACATAGTCCCGGCTCACGCCGAAGCGAGGCACGCCATTGAGCAGAAAGCCGAACACGTCTTCCGGCGCCTGTCGGCAGCGCGCCAGCGCATCGCAATCCGTGCGCAGCGGGAACCACAGGCTGTCATTCATCAGGAAGAGCATGTGCGGCCTCACGCCCCGCTCGAACAGCGTGAGGATACCTTCGCGAAAGCCGCCGAAATCATAGCCGAGATTGGGCCGCTCGATCACCAGATGCGTGACGTCGCCCAGCCGCGCGCGATCCTCCTCGCGCAGGGGAGCATTGGACACGACGACGCAGGCAATGCCGTGGCGGGCGAAATGGGCCAGGGTGGCGAAGGTGGAGGCGGGTATGCCGGCGCGCGGAAAGATCACCAGAATGGCGACCTGATCGGCAATCGGCTGCTTTCCCAACGTAATCTTTACGCTGTGCGGGCGCCCTGAATCGTAGTCCCGGCGCCGCACGGCACCGAGAAACATCCAGGGCACGCTGGACAGCTTGGCGCGCCAGCGCCCCAATTCTTTCCGGACTTTCAAAAACCACGCCAAGCCCACGACCCCAACAACAATCTAGTATCTCGATACTAGTCAAATCCATGTTACTTTCGCAACAGTCCGTTTCTCTTTGTCCCCCAGAGAGCCTGTATTCCATGGGCGAGGTCCCCGGCGCTTACGGGGCGGCGGGCGGCGCAGGGTGACGAAAACTTTCGCCTTCGGGCGCGGTAAGCTATGAGAACCGCTCGGGTCACGAGCGTATCGCCGCTCGCCGTCGCCATTGCTGAGGGAGCCCCCTGTGTCCGTCGCCTACTCCTTCACTCCCGCCGTGACGGGGTCCGAAGCCTCGCTGGCGGGCATCGTCACGCTTGTCCAGGCCGATATGGGGCGTGTGAACGCGCTGATCCTGTCGCGCACCGGCTCCGAGGTGACGATGATTCCGGAGGTTGCTCAGCACCTCATCTCCTCCGGCGGCAAGCGTCTGCGTCCTATGCTCACCCTCGCGACCGGTGCGCTGGCGGGCTATGAGGGCGAGGGCACGGTCAAGCTTGCTGCTTCGGTCGAGTTCATGCACACGGCGACGTTGCTGCATGACGACGTGGTCGACGACAGCGAGATGCGCCGGGGCAAGCTGGCCGCCCGCATGCTGTGGGGCAACGAGGCCAGCGTGCTGGTTGGCGACTTCCTGCTGGGCCAGGCCTTCCGCATGATGATCGAGGTCGGCAACATGCGGGCGCTCGACATCCTCTCCACCGCCGCCGTGGTCATCGCCGAGGGCGAGGTCGCCCAGCTCGCCGCTGCCAAGAACATCGCCACGGACGAGGATGCCTATCTCGCCGTCATCCGCGGCAAGACGGCGGAGTTGTTCGCCG
This sequence comes from Ancylobacter vacuolatus, assembly GCF_030813595.1. Lineage (GTDB taxonomy): Bacteria > Pseudomonadota > Alphaproteobacteria > Rhizobiales > Xanthobacteraceae > Ancylobacter > Ancylobacter vacuolatus. Next base: position 673,220 of record NZ_JAUSUH010000002.1, read on the forward strand.
CCGCCTGCGAGGTCGGGCCGGTGCTCGCCGGACGCAGCGCGGCGGAGCAGGCCGCCTGCCGTGCCTATGGCATGAATCTGGGCATCGCCTTCCAGCTGGTCGACGATGCGCTGGACTATGGCGGCTCGCAGGCCGATCTCGGCAAGAATGTCGGCGACGACTTCCGCGAGGGCAAAATCACCCTGCCGATCGTGCTGGCGGTGCGCAACAGTGACGAGGCGGAGCGCGGCTTCTGGCGCCGCTGCCTCGAACAGGGCGAGATCGGCGAGGGCGACCTCGACCACGCGCTGGCGCTGCTGCTGCGCCATGGCGCCATCGCCGCGACGGTGGAGCGTGCCCGCGCCTATGGTGCGGCGGCCAAGCAGGCGCTCGCTGTCTTCCCCGCCAGCCCGGCCCGGGATGCGCTGCTCGACGTGGTCGATTTCTGCATCGCGCGGGTGCGCTGACCCTAGAGCGGTTTCAAGCGAAGTGGGTACCTGTTCGCGTGAAGAAGACGCGACAAACAGTGAAATGATCTAGCCGCGCGGGGCGAAGACGATGAGCGCGGCGCCCATGAGGCACACCGCTCCGCCCATCAGGTCCCAGCGGTCGGGCCGGAGCCCCTCTACCACCCACAGCCACATGAGCGACGCCGCGACATAGACACCGCCATAGGCGGCGAAGGCGCGCCCGGCCGCCGCCGCCTCGACCTGAGTCAGGGCCGCGCCGAAGGCGATGAGGCTAAGCCCCCCCGGCACCAGCCAGAGCGCATTCGCCCCGTTGCGGATCACCGCCCAGAAGGCGAAGCAGCCGGCGATCTCCAGCAAAGCGGCGGCGGCGAAGAACAGGGCGGTGTGCATCGGCGCCTCGCCTTCAGCCGAGCACGGTGGACTTCACCCACCATCCCGGGTGGGCCGCCGCCACGATCCGCGCCGCGGCGGCCGCCGCGCGGCAGTCGTCATAGAGCGCGAACATTGTCGCCCCGGAACCGGACATCCGCACCAGCCGCGCCCCCGACGTCGCCTCGAGCGCCCTTTCGACGGCGCCAAGCACCGGCGCCAGCGCCCGCGCCGGCGGCTCCAGATCATTGAGCTCGGTGCGTAGCCAAGCGAGCAGCCCGGAGCGCGACGCCGCTTCCGGCGCCGGCGCGGCCTCCCCGCAGCGCGTGCCCGGCGCCAGCGCCAGCGCGCGGAACACGTCGACGGTCGCCACCGCCACGCGCGGGTTCACCAGCACCGCCCCGAAGCGCGGCAAAGCGAGCGGGGTGATCGCCTCGCCGCGCCCGCCCATCCGGCAGGACCGGCCATACAGGCAAGCCGGCACATCCGAACCAGTGGCGAGCGCCGCCTCGAACAGCCTATCATCGTCGGTCTCAAGCCCGTTCGCCCGGGCCAGCAGCCGCAGCGCCGCGGCCGCGTCCGCCGAGCCGCCACCAAGGCCGGCGGCCACCGGCAGCCGCTTGGCGAGGGTGAAACGGCCCGTCACAAGACCGGGCACGCGCGCCGCCAGCGCTCGCGCCGCCCGCAGCACCAGATTGTCGCCCTCGCCGGCAAGCGCCGGCGCGCCCGGGCCCTCAAGGGCGAGCGCCAGTTCCGTCCCCGGCAGCAGCGCCAGCCGGTCGCCAACGCCAGCAAAGGCGACAAGGCTCGACAAATCGTGATAGCCGTCGGCGCGCCGGCCGAGCACCCGCAAAGTGAGGTTGACCTTGGCGGGCGCGCGCTCGCGCAGCACGGCGTTGGGCGGTGGGTGAACAACCATGAACCGCTTATGCGACGCGCCTTCGCCGGCCGCAACCGCCGCCGCATGCCCGTGCCACCGGGAGGCGCGAGATGACCGGCCCGGCCCGCGCAACCGCTCCCTCTACCGCTCCCTTGCACCCCAGGGCGGTTTGGCTGTATAAGCAGGGCATTCAACGATCTCACAAACGATCATCTGATCGGTTGAGAGTGGGTTCCGTCGCCGGGGCCCGCTCTTTTTGCATTGCGGATCGTAAGCCGATCCGACGAGGACGATGAGCGAAACCGAAGCCCACGCCAACGAAGCCAACGCCACTGATTCGAACGCCCTGCCCGAGGGTCGTCTCGACGAGCCACGTCTCGTCATCGAGTCCGGTCCCGCCGCACGTGTGGCCGGCATTGTCGGCCCGGTGCTGCAGGGCCTTGGCTTCCGCCTGGTGCGGGCCAAGATCTCCGGCGGCAGCCCGCCGACCCTGCAGATCATGGCCGAGCGCCCCGACGGCTCCTTTGGCATCGATGAGTGCGAGGCGGCGAGCCGCGCTATCTCGCCGGTGCTCGATGTCGAGGATCCCATTACCGGCGCCTATAATCTGGAAATGTCCTCGCCCGGCATCGACCGGCCGCTGGTACGGCTTTCCGATTTCCACCGCTGGGCCGGCCATGACATCAAGGTCGACATGGCGGTGCCGGTGGATGGGCGTAAGCGCTTCCGCGGCATCCTGGTCGGCGCGAAGGGCGAGGAGGCGCTGCTGCGCCTGCCCGACGCCCCCGCCGGAGCGGCCGACACCGTTGCGCTGCCCATTTCCGACATCGGCGATGCCCGCCTGGTCATGACCGACGCGCTGATCCGCGAGGCGCTGCGCCGGGACAAGGCGCTGCGCGAAGGCGCCGGCATCGACGAGGATGACATCGATTTTGCCGATATCGGCGACGTGCCGCTCGAGGGCGACGACGCTGACGAGAATCCGGATGACGATATGTTCGTGGGTGGCGAAGGCGTCGCCCCGCGCGTCGTCCCGCCGAAGAAGATGCCGGTCAAGCAGAAGTCCAAGCCGATGCTGAAGCCCAAGGGCGCGGCGAAGCCCGGCAAGAAATCCAACGCCAAACGTAAATCCCATGCGAAGGAGACGCACTGATGGCCGTCGTCAGCGCCAACCGGCTTGAACTCCTGCAGATCGCCGACGCGGTCGCGCGGGAAAAGACGATTGACCGGGGCATCGTGATCGCCGCGATGGAGGATGCGATCGCCAAGGCGGCGCGCTCGCGCTACGGCGCCGAGACCGACATCCACGCCGAGATCAACCCGCGCACCGGCGAGCTGCGCCTCGCCCGCCATCTGCTGGTGGTCGAGCAGGTCGACAACCCGGCGGTCGAGATCGACCTCGTCGGCGCGCGCCGGCTGAACCCGGCGGCGCAGATCGGCGATTCCATTGCCGACACCCTGCCGCCCTTCGATTTCGGCCGAATTGCCGCGCAAAGCGCAAAACAGGTCATCGTGCAGAAGGTGCGCGAGGCCGAGCGTGACCGGCAGTATGAAGAGTTCAAGGACCGCATTGGCGAGATCGTCAATGGCGCGGTCAAGCGGGTGGAATACGGCAATGTGGTCGTCGACCTCGGCCGCGGCGAAGCCTCGCTGCGCCGCGACGAGCTGCTGCCGCGCGAAGTGTTCAAGACCGGCGACCGCATCCGGGCTTATGTCTACGACGTGCGCCGCGAGCAGCGCGGGCCGCAGATCTTCCTCTCGCGCACCCATCCCCATTTCATGGCCAAGCTGTTCGCGCAGGAAGTGCCGGAGATCTATGACGGCATCGTCGAGATCAAGTCGGTGGCCCGCGACCCCGGCTCGCGCGCCAAGATCGCCGTTACCTCGCGCGATTCCTCGGTCGACCCGGTGGGTGCCTGCGTCGGCATGCGCGGCTCGCGCGTGCAGGCGGTGGTGAACGAGCTGCAGGGCGAGAAGATCGACATCATCCCGTGGTCGCAGGACGTCGCGACCTTCATCGTCAACGCCCTCGCCCCGGCCGAAGTGGTGAAGGTGGTGCTCGATGAGGACCGCGAGCGTATTGAAGTTGTGGTCCCCGATGCCCAATTGTCCCTCGCGATCGGCCGCCGCGGCCAGAATGTGCGCCTTGCCTCCCAGCTGACCGGCTGGGACATCGACATCATGACCGAGGCGGAAGAAAGTGAGCGCCGGCAGAAGGACTTCGCCGAGCGCACCACGATGTTCGCCGAGGCGCTCGACCTCGACGAGATGATGGGCCAGCTCCTCGCTTCCGAAGGCTTCGCCTCGGTCGAGGAAATCGCCTATGTGCCGCTGAACGAGCTGGCGAGCATCGAGGGCTTCGACGAGGACACGGCGCAGGAACTGCAGAACCGAGCCCTGGCGCATCTGGCGCAGGTGGAGGCCACCTTCGATGAGCGCCGCAAGGCGCTCGGCGTCGAGGACGCGCTGCGCGAAGTGCCCGGTGTCACCTCGCCCATGCTGGTGGCGTTCGGCGAGAACGACATCAAGACGGTCGAGGACCTTGCCGGCTGTGCCACCGACGATCTCGTCGGCTGGACCGAGCGCAAGGATGGCGAGGTGGTGCGTATCGCCGGCGCGCTGGAGGGCTTCGAGCTTTCCCGCGAGGCGGCCGAGGCCCTGGTCATGCAGGCCCGCGTCAAGGCCGGCTGGATCACCGCCGAGGAACTCGCCGGCCCGGCTGAAGACGAGGCCGAGCTGGCCGAGACAACTGAGGACGGCGAAAGCCAGGCCTGATCGCTTACCCCGATCGCCCGCTCCGGCGCGGCATCGGGACCGAAGGGAATGGAAGCGGTGACGGACGAGACGGCCCCTCCCGGGGCTGAGCCGGTGGACGACACCGATGCCGCCGGTACCGAACAGGCCGATGTCGGGCTGACCGATGCCGGCCTGCCGGATGCGGGCCGCGCGCCGACCCGGTTGTGCATCGCCAGCCGGGCGGTGCGGCCAGTGGAGGAATTGCTGCGCTTCGTCGTGGCGCCGGATGGCACGGTGGTGCCTGATATCCATGCCCGGCTGCCCGGGCGTGGAGCCTGGGTGACCGCACGGCGCGCCGTGCTGGCCGAGGCACTGAAGCGGAAGGCGTTTTCGCGCGCCTTCAAGGGCAAGGGACGAACCGAGCCGGGACTGTCCGACATGGTTGGACAACTCCTGGAGAAGGATGCCCTCGCCGCCCTCGCCCTCGCCAAGAAGGCGGGGCAGGTGGTGACGGGCAACGCCAAGGTGATCGAGGCGTTGCAGAGCGGGAAGGTCGCGGTGCTGATGCATGCGAGCGAAGCCGCCCCGGACGGGGCGGGAAAGCTCGACGCACTGGCCCGGCGGATCGGCGAGGCTGCCGGACGGGAAATCGCCCGCATCGATGGCCTGCCGGGCGAACAATTGGACTTGGCGCTAGGGCGGGCAAATGTGGTACATGCTGCGCTGCTCGCGCATCCGACGAGCGCGGGGTTCCTCGCGCGAATGAAAAGGCTCGAAGGCTGGCGCGCGGATTAAGCAGGCTGGCCGACGATAGTGGGGCCTTTCCGCATGAGGCGGAAAGGTACAGGAACGGATACCGAATGACCGATACGAAGAACCCCGGCGAGAAGACGATGGGCGTCGGACAGGGCGGCAAGACCACCCTCACGCTCAAGCGACCTGTCGAGCAGGGCGTCGTCCGCCAGAGCTTCAGCCATGGGCGGTCCAAGTCCGTCGTGGTGGAGAAGGTGAAGCGCCGCGTGCTCGGCCCGGGCGACAAGCCCGAGGCGCCGGCACCGGCCGCACCGGCTTCGCCGCCGGCATCCGCCCCGCCCGCCGCACAGGCCGCCCGCCCGGCGCCGAGCGCGCCCCCGCGTCCGGCACCGGCACCGGCACCGGCAGTCGCCGCCGCGCCGAGCGCCCCCGCGCGTCCGGCACCGACGGTTGCTGCCACGCCGAGCGCCCCCGCGCGCCCGGCACCGGCCGCACCTGCCGCCCCGGCGGCGAGCGCCCCGGCTAGCCCGTCCTCGGGCCGGCCGCCGCTGCGCACCCAGCCCTCCCCGGGCGCCAATCTGTCTAGTCCCCGTCCGGCGCCGCAGGGCAGCCGCCCGGGTGGCGTGGTGCTGCGCACCCTGACGGAAGAAGAGGCTCGCGCCCGCACCGCCGCCCTCCAGGATGCCCGCATCCGCGAGGTCGAGGATCGCAAGCGCGCCGAGATCGAGGCCGTTCGCCGCGCCGAGCGCGAGGCGCGCGAGAAGATTGAGCGCGAGGCCGCCGAGGCCCGCAAGCGCGAGGAAGACGCGCGCCGCGCCTTTGACGAGGAAGCCAAGCGCAAATCCGAGCAGGAGGCCCGCAAGCGCTTCGGCGAGGACCAGCCTGCCGCCACTTCGGCGTCGGTCGGCAATGCGCCGCGCGCCACGACGCCCGCCAGCCCGTCGGCGGCGCCCGCCGCCCCCGGCGCGCCGCGCGTCGCCACGCCGCGTGGGCCGATGGATGCCGAGGAGGACGATCGTCGTCCGGTCCGTCGCGGTCCCGGTGGCGCCCCCGCGCGTCCCGCCGCCCCGGCCAAGCCGACCCGTCCCGCCGGCCCGGAAAAGAGCCGCGGCCGCCTGACCGTCGTCACCGCCCAGTCGGCCGATGACGAGCGCCAGCGTTCCGTCGCCTCGTTCCGCCGCCGCACCCAGCGCATGAGCGGCCATCGCCATGTCGAGGCGAAGGAAAAGATCGCCCGCGAGGTCATCATCCCGGAGACCATCTCCATTCAGGAGCTGGCCAACCGCATGGCCGAGCGCGCGGTCGACGTCATCCGCATGCTGATGAAGCAGGGCCAGATGGTGAAGATCACCGACGTGATCGACGCCGACACCGCCCAGCTGATCGCCGAGGAACTCGGCCATAGCGTGCGCCGCGTCGCCGAATCCGACGTGGAAGAAGGCCTGTTCGACACCACGGACACCGAAGAGCACCTGGAGTCGCGTCCCCCGGTCGTGACCATCATGGGCCATGTCGACCACGGCAAGACCTCGCTGCTGGACGCCATCCGCAAGGCCAATGTCGTCTCCGGCGAGGCTGGTGGCATCACCCAGCATATCGGCGCCTACCAGGTGACCTCGCCGCTCGGCGGCAAGATCACCTTCATCGATACGCCCGGCCACGCCGCCTTCACGGCGATGCGCGCCCGTGGTGCCAAGGTGACGGACATCGTGGTGCTGGTGGTGGCGGCCGATGACGGCGTGATGCCTCAGACCATCGAGGCCATCAACCACGCCCGCGCCGCCAAGGTGCCGCTCATCGTCGCGATCAACAAGATCGACAAGCCCGATGCCAAGCCCGAGCGCGTGCGCAGCGAGTTGCTGCAGTACGAGGTTCAGGTCGAAAGTCTCGGCGGCGACACGCTGGAAGTCGAGGTCTCGGCCAAGGCGCAGACCAATCTCGACAAGCTGCTGGAGCTCATCACCCTGCAGTCGGAAGTGCTCGATCTCAAGGCGAACCCCAACCGCGACGCGGAAGGCACCGTCATCGAGGCCAAGCTCGACCGTGGCCGGGGTCCTGTCGCCACTGTCCTCGTCCAGCGCGGTACGCTGCGTGTCGGCGACATCGTGGTCGCCGGTGCCGAGATGGGCCGCGTGCGCGCCCTGATCGACGACAAGGGCGCCAACGTCACCTCGGCAGGCCCGTCCTTCCCGGTCGAGGTGCTCGGCTTCAGCGGCACGCCGGAGGCGGGCGACCGTCTCGCCGTGGTCGAGAACGAAGCCCGGGCCCGCGAGATCACCGATTATCGCCAGCGCCAGAAGCGCGAGAAGGCGGCGGCCCGTTCCGCCACCGTCCGCGGTTCGCTGGAGCAGATGATGAGCCAGGCCAAGACGGCCGGGCGGAAGGAATTCCCGCTTATCATCAAGGGCGACGTGTCGGGTTCCATCGAGGCGATCACCTCCTCGCTGGAGAAGCTCGGCACCGACGAGGTGCAGGCCCGCATCATCCACTCCGGCGCGGGCGGGGTGAACGAGAGCGACGTGACGCTGGCCGAGACGGCCGGCGCGGCGATCATCGCGTTCAACGTGCGTGCCAATAAGGAAGCCCGTGACGCGGCCGAGCGTGCCGGCATCGAGATCCGCTACTACAACATCATCTACGACCTGGTGGATGACGTGAAGGCGGCGATGGGCGGCCTGCTGGCCCCGATCAACCGCGAGACCATGCTCGGCAATGCCCTCATCAAGGAGATCTTCGCGGTCTCCAAGGTGGGCAAGGTCGCAGGCTGCCTGGTCACCGACGGTGTCGTCGAACGCGGCCAGCATGTGCGCCTCATCCGCGACAACGTGGTCATCCACGAAGGCAAGCTGTCGACGCTCAACCGCTTCAAGGATGCGGTCAACACGGTGCATTCCGGCCAGGAATGCGGCATGTCCTTCGAGAATTACCAGGACATGCGCGCCGGCGACGTCATCGAATGCTACCGCGTCGAGGTCGTGCAGCGCACGCTCTGAGCGCACAAGGTGCACGCAACGCTTTGGCCGTTCCCGCACGCGGGGGCGGCCTTTCCACGGGAGCGCGCGGTCCAAACCCGTTCGCTCCGGTCGCGGCCGGCCCCGAAGCCCCCAGGTGCGGGCGGGGCCTTGAAGGTTTGAACGCATGAAGAACAAAGCGAGCTCGGGCGGCGGCCCGAGCCAGCGCCAGCTGCGCGTGGGCGAGCTGGTGCGCCACGCCCTTTCCGATATCCTGTCGCGCGGCGATCTGCCCGATCCGGCGCTGACGCGGGTGGTAATCACCGTGCCCGAGGTTCGCATGAGCCCGGACCTGAAGATCGCCACCTGCTATGTCATGCCGCTTGGCGGCAAGGACCCGAAGGCGGCCATCGACGCGCTCGCGACCAATGCCAAGCCGCTGCGCGGCGAGATCGGCCGCCGCCTCGCGCTGAAATCCATTCCCGAGCTGCGCTTCCGCATCGATACGTCGTTCGAGGAAGGCTCGCGCATCGATGCGCTGCTGCGCCTGCCGCAGGTGCGGCGCGACCTCGGCGGCGCTGACGGCGACCCGAACGACCCGAACGACCAAGAGGACGCGGTATGAACGCCCCGCTCGACCCCACCCGCCTTCCTGACGACGCCCCTGAGGCCGACGTGGAGATCGTCGCCGCCCCTCCTGCTGCCGAGGACGTGCGCGATGCCCCGCGCAAGCGCCGGCCCAAGCGGGATGTCGATGGCTGGGTGCTGCTCGACAAGCCGGTCGGCATGACCTCGACCCAGGCGGTCGGGGCGGTGAAATGGCTGTTTCAGGCCAAGAAGGCCGGCCATGCCGGCACGCTCGACCCGCTCGCCTCCGGCTGCCTGCCGATCGCGCTGGGCGAGGCGACCAAGACCGTTCCCTTCGTCATGGACGGGCGCAAGGTCTATCGCTTCACCGTGCGCTGGGGCATCGAGACCGACACGGACGACAGTGAGGGCCAGCCCACTGAGACCTCAGATCTGCGCCCAACGCGCGAGGCGATCCTCGACCTGCTGCCCGCCTATCGGGGCGAGATCGAACAGGTGCCGCCGAACTATTCCGCGCTCAAGATCAATGGCGAACGGGCCTATGATCTCGCCCGCGACGGTGTCGAGGTCAATCTCGCCGCCCGCACCGTCGTCATCCATTCGCTGGAGCTGGTCGACCAGCCGGATGCCGACCATGCGGTGTTCGAGGCCGAATGCGGCAAGGGCACCTATGTGCGCTCGCTGGCCCGCGACTTCGGCCGGGCGCTGGGCGCGCGGGGGCATATCAGCGCCCTGCGCCGCACCCGCGTCGGCACCTTCCCCGAGGAGGAGCTGATCCCGCTGGCCAAGCTGCGCGAAGTCTCCGAGGCGATGGACGATGCGCCGCCGAGCTACGCCCTGCGCCCGGTGGAGATCGGGCTGGAGAGCTTGCCGGCGCTGCGCGTCTCGTCCTCCGATGCCGCCCGCCTCGCCCATGGTCAGCCGATCATCCTGCGCGGGCGCGACGCGCCGGTGCTGGAAGGCCCGGTCGCTATCACCGCCGGCGGGCGCCTCATCGCGCTTGGCGAGGCCGAAGCCGGCGAAATCCATCCCAAGCGGATCTTCCATTCCGGCAAGTGAGAGTGCGGGCGGGTGCCTGCACCCGCCACTAGCACCTGCGGCGTTTTCGTGTATGGTGCGCGCGCGTCGCGGACCCCTCGTCCGCGCGAACCCATTGTTGCATCGACCGTGCTGGACGACATCCCGGCTCGGCCCGCGTCAATGGCCCGAAGCGGCGCGCAAGCGCTTCTTCATCCCCTCCCTTATGGAAAAGGAGTTTCCGATGTCGATCACTGCCGAGCGCAAGCAGGCGCTCATCAAGGAATATGCCACCAAGCCGAACGACACCGGCTCGGCGGAAGTACAGGTTGCGATCCTCACCGAGCGCATCGCCAACCTGACCGGCCACTTCAAGGGCCACGCCAAGGATAACCATTCCCGCCGCGGCCTGCTCAAGATGGTGTCGGCCCGTCGTGGTCTTCTCGACTACCTCAAGAAGACCGAGGAAGCCCGCTACAAGTCGCTGATCCAGCGCCTGGGCATCCGCCGCTGATCTGAGATGCGAGGCTCGCGCCGTGCCGGTGCGGGCCTCGCGTGCTGAAAGACGGCGCGGGCGGATGACCCGTCGCGCTGAAGACGCAAGATGCGGCGGGCATGGGGCTCGCCGCGACCGATAGTGAAGCGGCGCGCCATGGCAGGATCGCCGGAGACTCGTGGCCCGACACCCGTGGTCCCATAATCTTGGTCCCATGGCGCCGCCTTTCTGAAGGCGGCCTGATCGCCGGAGTCTCTAGCCGTCTTGCCCATGGCCCCGCTTCGGAAAGCCAGAGACAGACATGTTCGATATTCACCGCGAGGAACTCGACTGGGGCGGGCGCACGCTCACCCTCGAGACCGGCCGCATGGCGCGTCAGGCCGATGGCGCCGTGCTCGCGACCTATGGCGACACCACCGTGCTCGCCACCGCCGTTTCCGCCAAGTCGGCGAAGCCCGGCCAGGACTTCTTCCCCCTGACCGTGAACTACCAGGAAAAGACCTACGCCGCCGGCCGCATCCCGGGCGGCTACTTCAAGCGCGAAGGCCGCCCGAGCGAGAAGGAGACCCTCGTCTCCCGCCTGATCGACCGTCCGATCCGCCCGCTCTTCGCCGACGGCTACAAGAACGAGACCCAGGTCGTCGTCACCGTGCTCTCGCACGACCTTGAGAACGACCCCGACATCGTGGCGCTGGTCGCCGCCTCCGCCGCGCTCACCCTGTCGGGCGTGCCTTTCATGGGCCCGATCGGCGGCGCCCGCGTTGGCTTCATTGACAATGAGTATGTGCTGAACCCGACCACCGACGAGGTCAAGGAATCGGCGCTCGACCTCGTGGTCGCCGGCACCGCCGACGCCGTGCTGATGGTCGAGTCCGAGGCCAAGGAGCTCTCCGAGGAGGTCATGCTCGGCGCGGTCATGTTTGGCCACCGCCACTTCCAGCCGGTGATCGACGCCATCATCCGCCTGGCCGAGAAGGCCGCCAAGGAGCCGCGCGACTACACCGCGCCGGACCATTCGGCGCTTGAAGCCGAGGTCCGCGCCCTGATCGATGGCGATCTGCGCGCCGCCTACAAGATCGTTCGCAAGCAGGACCGCTACGAGGCGGTTGGCAATGCCAAGTCCAAGGCCAAGGCGCATTACGCCGCGCTGGCCGCCGAGGGCAAGCCGGTGCCGGACGCCCAGGTTCTGGCCGAGGTGCTGAAGGAGCTCGAGGCCAAGATCGTGCGCTGGAACATCCTCGACGAGGGGATCCGCATCGACGGCCGCGACACCAAGACCGTCCGCCAGATCGTCGCCGAGGCGAGCGTTCTGCCGCGCGCCCATGGCTCGGCGCTGTTCACCCGCGGCGAGACGCAGGCCCTTGTGGTCGCCACGCTGGGCACCGGCGAGGACGAGCAGTTCATCGACAGCCTGGAAGGCACCTACAAGGAGCGCTTCCTGCTGCACTACAACTTCCCTCCCTTCTCGGTCGGTGAGACCGGCCGCATGGGCTCGCCCGGCCGACGCGAAATCGGCCATGGCAAGCTCGCCTGGCGCGCCATCCGTCCGCTGCTGCCGCCCGCGCACGAGTTCCCCTACACGCTGCGCGCCGTCTCGGAGATCCTGGAGTCGAACGGCTCCTCCTCCATGGCGACCGTCTGCGGCACCTCGCTGGCGCTGATGGACGCCGGGGTGCCGATGCGCCGCCCGGTGGCCGGCATCGCCATGGGCCTCATCCTCGAGGGTGAGAAGTTCGCCGTGCTCTCCGACATCCTCGGCGACGAGGATCACCTCGGCGACATGGACTTCAAGGTGGCCGGCACCGACAAGGGCGTCACCGCCCTGCAGATGGACATCAAGATCGCCGGCATCACCGAGGAGATCATGAAGGTCGCCCTCACCCAGGCGAAGGACGGCCGCATCCACATTCTCGGCGAGATGAACAAGGCGCTCACTGGCGCCCGTTCCGAGCTCGGCGAGCATGCCCCGCGCATCGAGGTGATCCAGATCCCGGTCGACAAGATCCGGGAAGTGATCGGTTCGGGCGGCAAGGTGATCCGCGAGATCGTCGAGAAGACCGGCGCCAAGATCAACATCGAGGACGACGGCACGGTGAAAGTCGCCTCCGCCTCGGGCGAATCGATCAAGGCGGCGCTGAACTGGATCAAGTCCATCGCCTCCGAGCCCGAGATCGGCCAGATCTATGAGGGCACGGTGGTGAAGGTCGTCGATTTCGGCGCCTTCGTGAACTTCTTCGGCGCCAAGGACGGCCTCGTGCACGTCTCGCAGCTCGCCAAGGAGCGGGTGGCCAAGCCCTCCGACGTCGTCAAGGAAGGCGACAAGGTGAAGGTGAAGCTGCTCGGCTTCGACGAGCGCGGCAAGACCCGCCTGTCGATGAAGGTGGTCGACCAGGAGACTGGCGAGGACCTCGAAGCCAAGGGCAAGCCGGCGGATGACGCCGAGGCTGGCGCCGCCGATTGAGCGCGCCTGCGAGGCGGCGTGCCGCCCCGCTAGAGCGTTTTCGAGCGAAGAGACTACCGGTTCGCGTGAAGAAAACGCGACAAGACAAAGAATTAGATCACTTCACTGTTTCCGTGAAACAGTGAAGTGATCTGGCACCGAATGCAGAAAGGGCGGCCTCACGGCCGCCCTTTTCATTTGGGTGGAGCGACCGGAAGGGGCCGTTCAGCCCGCTCGCACCATGTCGACGAAGCTGTGCACCTCGCGGCGCAGCGTCACCGCCTGCTGGGACAGGTCGCGGGCCGAGGTCAGCACCCGGTGAGCGGCGGCGGCGGAGGCCTGCGCCGTGCGCTGGACGGCGGAGATGTTGCTGGTGACGTCCTGTGTCCCGCTCGCCGCCTGCTGGATCGAGCGCGCGACCTCGGAGGTGGTGGCGTGCTGCTCGGTCATGGCGGCGGAAATTGCGGCCGCCGCGTTGCGCAGCTCGGTGATGGTGTGGCTGAACCCGGCGATGGCGCCCTGCACGCCGCCGGTGGATTGCTGAATACCGGAAATGCGTTCGGAAATGCCGGCGGAAGCCTCCGCCGTCTGTCCGGCCAGCGCCTTCACCTCCTGCGCCACCACGGCGAAGCCCCTTCCGGCATCGCCGGCGCGGGCCGATTCGATGGTGGCGTTGAGGGCGAGCAGGTTAGTCTGGCCGGCAATGGAGCCGATGAGGCCGGTGATCGTGCCGATCTGCTCGGCCGAGGCCTTCAGCTCGTTCATCTGGCCGGTGGTGGCGGCAACCTCGCCGACCGCCCGCTCAGTCATCACGGTGGAATGCTGCAGCCGGTCGCCGATTTCCTGCGCGGCGGCCGAAAGCTCTTCCATCGCCTCTGCCACGGTCCGCACATTGGTGGTGGCGAGCTGCGCCGCCGCCGCGACCGCCTCGGCCTGGGTGGTGGCCTCCTCGGCAGTGGCGTTGAGCGCTTCGGAGGCGGCCTGCAGGTCGCTGGCGGCATTGGCGACCATGTCGACCACCGCCCCCACCGCCGTTTCGAACTGGTCGGCGAGCTGGCGCATTTCCGCGTGCCGGTTCTCGGCTGCGCGCAGCGACAGGCGGTGGGCTTCCTCGCGCAGCCGCTCCGCCTCGCGCAACCCGTCGCGGAAGACGGTCAACGCGCGGGCCTGTTCGCCGATTTCGTCGGTGCGCACGGCATGGGGAATGACGGTCTCCAGATCGCCGGCCGAGACCTGCTCCATCGCCTCGCTCACTTCGCGCACTGGACGGGCAATGCCGAAGAATGAGTAGGCACCGGCTAGCACCGCCGCGAGAATGGCGATGGACGAGAAGACGAGGATGCGCGTCATGCCGTCGCCCAGCGCCTCAGTGGCCAGCGCCTTGGCCTCCTCGGCCTGGCCTCGCGTCTCGCCCACGACCTGGTTGAGCACACGGGTGGTCTCGCGCATCAGCGGCGCGCTGCGGTCATTCACGAGCGCGGCTCGAGTGGCGAGTTCGGCGAGATTGGCGTCGATGAGCTGCTTGTAGACGTCAAAATCCTTGAGCGCGATCTCCACCGTCGCCACCACCTGAGCGTTGTCCGCCAGTTGCTGGCGGACATCGGCGAGGATGTTCGCCACCCGGTTCTGCATCGAGGTCAGGCGCTTGAGCTGCTTGGTGTCGCCCTCCAGCATATAGGTGGACGCGGCGAGGTTGATATTGTCGACCAGCTGTTCCAGCGGCTGCACGTTGCTGGCCATCTCCGTCTGGCCGAGCTCATGCATCTGCCCGACAAGCGTGGAAAAATGGGTGCGCGCCCGCATGGCGAGGGCGGGGCGCTCCTCGACCAGCCGCTGCTGCGTCAGCTCCGACTCGTGAACCTCGTCGGTGACGGCACCGATCTCGCCGAGCAGTAGCTTCAACTTGCGGAAATCCGCCCGGTCGTCCTCATGGGTTTCCAGCTCCATCAGCCGATCGAGCCGGCCCTGCGCCGCCTCAATATCCGTGTCGACGGCGCGGAGCAGCGCGTCATTGTTCGGATTGGCGAAGGACAGCCGCAGCTCGGTGGCGTTGAGCTGGATCCGGGTAAGCAACTGGCTCACGCTCTCACTTTCGCTCAGAATCGCGGCTTGCCGGTCCGAGGCCGCATTGGCTTCCTCGATACTCGACATTGCGTAATGCCGGCTGACCAGCACGCCGCACGACAAAAGAATCAGCAGCACGGACGCGATGCCGAGCTTCATGGCGATGCCCAATCGCATCGTACCCACGGAACACCTCCACAGAGCATTTAACCTGCCGTTAGAGGAGGTCATCTGGCTTGTGTGAGACTTGCCAAGGGACTAGTTGCCAAGGGACTCGCCGGGTGGCCTTTGGCCGGCCGGGTGCTGTCAGCGACGGCGCAATCGCGCGCCGGGCTCAGCCATAAGCGGCAAAGGCGCTAGCGAGTGCCGCGCGGTCCCAGCCGCCGGCCAGCGCCAGGGTGAGCAGCAGGCGGGCCTTCACCCCGGTAAGCAGCCCGGCGCAGAGCACGCCGCGCCCCAGAAGGTCGATCTCCGAGCCGGGATAGGCATAGGTGCGCTCGAATACCGGGCCGGCCAGCGTTCGGCTGGCCAGCACCACCGGCATCCGGGCCGCGACCTCGCCTACGCTCTCGGCGATTGCCGCCGGCACATGGCCCGCCCCGGCGCCCTCGATGACGAGGCCGGCAAAGCCAAGTTCAGGCACCGCCCGCAGCAGCCTTCCATCGTCGCCCATGGCGATCTTGAGCAGCGCCACCGGCGGCAGGGTCCCCGTGCCGGCTTCCAGCGCGGGAAGCGCCGGCCGCGCCACGCGAGCAAGCATCCGCACGCGCCCCTCCGCCACCAGCCCGAGCGGACCGGCCATATCGGAGACGAAGGCGGAGGTGAGCGCGGTGTGCGCCTTGCGCACGAAGCGCGCGGCATGGATCTCGTCGTTCAGCACGACGAGCGTGCCGAGCCCGCGCGCGGCCTCGCTCACGGCGACGAGGGCGGCGGCGTGGAGATTGGCCGGCCCGTCGGCGCCCGGCTGCTGCGGCCCGCGCATGGCGCCGACCACCACCACCGGGCGCTCATCACGCACCAGCAGGTCGAGCGCGAAGGCTGTCTCCTCGATCGTGTCGGTGCCCTGGATGACGATGGCGCCGTCCACGCCCTGGGCGAAGCCGGCGATTATCTCGGCGGCCACGGAGGCGATGTTCTCCAGCGTCAGCGAGGCGCTGCCGACCTTCAGCGGCGAGCGTGCCTCGATGTGCGCCACTTCGGCAAGGCCCGGCACGGCGGCCACCAGCTCGGCGGCCCCCAGTGTCGGCAGGATGCCCCCGCTGGCGCTCGCCGTCATGGTGATGGTGCCGCCGAGGGAAAGGACGAGAAGACGGGGAAGCGGCATGGAAGACCCTGACGAAGCAGCAATGGGGCCGAGATCATAGCCGCCTGCCGCGCCTTCTGTCAGGTGCTCACGCCGCCGCGCGGATCCCCGTCAGCTCGGCCGGCATTGGCCCGCCGGTCGCCCAGTCCAGCAGTTCCACCGTGTGCACCACCGGCAGGTCCGTGCCGCCGCCAATCTGCGTCATGCAGCCAATATTGCCGGCGGCGATCACCTCCGGCTCGGTGCGCTCGATATTGGCCACTTTGCGCGAGCGCAGGCGCTCGGCGATCTCTGGCTGCAGGATGTTGTAGGTGCCAGCCGAGCCGCAGCACAGATGCCCCTCGGCCGGCTCCAGCACGGTGAAGCCGACGCTGGCCAGCAGCGTCTTCGGCGGGGTGCGGACCCGTTGACCATGCTGCAGCGAGCAGGCCGAGTGATAGGCGACGCGGATGCCCGGCGCGATGACCGGGGCCGGCAGCTCCTGCGCGGCCAGGAACTCGCTGACATCCTTGGCCAGCGCCGACACCTTGGCCGCGCGTTCGGCATAGGCCGGCTCGGTGCGCAGCATGTGGCCGTAGTCCTTGATCGTCGTGCCGCAGCCCGAGGTGGTGACGAGGATGGCGTCAAGCCCCTCGCCCTCGATCTCGCGCCACCAGGCGTCGACATTGGCGCGGGCATTGGCCAGCGCCAGCTCTTCCTTGCCCATGTGGTGGGTGAGCGAGCCGCAGCAGCCCCCGCCTATCGGCCGCACGATCTCCACCCCCATGCGGGTCATCAGCCGGATCGCCGCCGCGTCGATCTCCGGCCGCAGCACCGGCTGGGCGCAGCCATCGAGCAGGGCGACGCGGGCGCGGCGGACGCCCTGCGCCGGGAACCGGCGCACGCCCTCATCGGCGGAGCGGGTGGCCGGGCGGGCGGGGGCGAGGCGCAGCATGGCGGCGATGGGCCGCATCCCCGGCACCGCCGCGAACAGGCCGGCGAAGGGCCGCGCCAGCATCGCGCCGCCAATGGCGAGGCGGAACAGCGTCCGGTTCGGCAGGACCCGCGCCAGCAGGGCCCGTGTCAGCCGGTCCATCACCGGGCGATGATAGGTCTTCTCCACATGGTCGCGGGCATGGTCGACCAGGTGCATGTAGTGCACGCCGGAGGGGCAGGTGGTCATGCAGGAGAGGCAGGAGAGGCAGCGGTCGACGTGCTTGACGACCTCGGCCGTCGCCGGCCGGTCGTTCTCCAGCATGTCCTTGATCAGGTAGATGCGTCCGCGCGGGGAATCCAGCTCGTCACCCAGCAGCACATAGGTCGGGCAGGTGGCGGTGCAGAAGCCACAATGGACACACGCGCGCAGCACCTGCTCGGAGCGGGCGGTCTGCGGGTCGGCGAGCTGGGCGAGGGAGAAGTTGGTCTGCATCGCTCACACTCCCGCATACATACGGCCGGGGCTCAGCACCCGGCCGGGGTCGAAGCCGTTCTTCATCCGGGCGATCAACGCGCCGGTGATCGGGTCGAGCGGCTGGAACACCTCCTCGCGCGCCCGCGCTGCCGCCGAGGCGCGGATCAGCGTCGCATGGCCGCCCCCCGCGCCCGCCACCGCCGCGCGGACGCGCGCGCTGTGCGGCTCAGTGCCCGGCACCTCGACCCAGACCAGCCCGCCGGCCCAGTCATAGAGGCAGCGCGCGCCGATCTCGCGCAGCGCAGCGCCCACTGCGGGCCCGGCCATCGGCGCCACCGAGACGCGCCAGATGGCGGGGGCCGTGTCGAGAGCGCCACCCACCGGGAACGCAAACGGCTCCACATCGCGCACCCCCTGCCAGAAGGCGCGCGAGGCGTCGGCGTCGAGAAAGGACAGCGTGCCATGGGCGCGCAGCATCGCCTCCAGCTTGCCGCGCCGGTGGACGATGGAGGGCTTGACCCCCTCCAGCCGCAGCGCCGTCACCGCCACCCCAGCCCCGGCGACGGCCGGAATCCGGGCAGCGAGTTCGGCCGGCGCATGGGCGGCACCGGACACGTCGTAATAGGAGCCGACCGCTGCGCTCATCACGCCGGCGGCGGCAGCGTCGTCGAGGCCGAGAACCAGCAGCGTCTCCACTGTTTCCGGGCGTGGCAGCACCTTGATGGTAAGTTCGGTAAAGGCGGCGAGCGTGCCATAGGATCCGGAAAGCCCGCGCGGCAGGTCATAGCCGGTGACGTTCTTCACCACCCGCCCGCCCGCCTTGAACGCTTCGGCCCGGCCGGAGACCGCGCGCACGCCCAGCGCATGGTCGCGCGCCGCTCCGGCGCTCGGCCGGCGCGGTCCGGCGAGGTTGCAGGCGATCAGCCCGCCCAGCGTGCCCCCGCCCGGCGCCACGCCCAGCAGCGGGCCGAAATCCATCGGTTCGAAGGCCAGCATCTGCTTGGAAGCGGCGACCAGTCCCTCGATCTCCGCCACGGATGTGCCGGCCTTGGCGCTCAGCACCAGCTCTTCCGGCTCATAGAGGGTGACGCCGGAGAGGCCCTTCAGCTCCAGCGTGGCGTCGGTCTGGATGTGTCGGCCGAGGGGCGCCTTGGAGCCGGAACCGGCGACATCCAGCGTGCGGGCGTTGGAAACGGCCCAGCGCACGGCCTCGACCACATCGGCCTCGTCGCGCGGACACAGCCTCTCGCTCATCTTCAGGCACCTCCCGAAAGCGCGGCGATCCGCGCGGCATGCGTGTTGTGTTCCGCCACCACCGCCGGCTGGTCGATCGTCACCACCTCGCCATGGGCGACCACCGGCCGGCCATGGACATAGGTGAAGGCGGCGCGGCCGGGGGTGCAGAACAAAGCGGCGGCTACAGGATCGGAGAGCCCACCGGCAAAGGCGACATCGTCGAGCCGCAGGGCGAAGAAATCCGCGCACATGCGTGGCGCCAGCGCGCCAATATCTGAGCGCCCGAGCACCGAGGCGCCACCGAGCGTGGCCAGTTCCAGCGCCTGCCGGGCGGTCATCCATTCGCCATCGCGCGAGGGATCGGCGGTGGAGAGCGCGGTGTCCGGCCCCTCGGGCGGGCGCAGGCTGATCTGCAGCCGCGCCAGCAGCATCGCCTGGCGCGCCTCGGCGAGCAGGTTGTTGCCGTCATTGGAGGCCGAGCCGTCCACTCCGATCCCGACCTTCACCCCGGCGCGCCGATAGGCCATCACCGGGGCGATGCCGGAGGCGAGGCGCATATTGGAAGAGGGGCAATGGCACACGCCGACCCCGGCGCCGGCGAAGCAGGAAATCTCGTGGGCGTTGACGTGGACCGCGTGGGCGAACCACACATCCTTCCCCAGCCAGCCCAACTCTTCCATATAGGCGACGGGCCGTTTGCCGAAGTGCGCCAGGGTGAAACGCTCCTCGTCGATGGTCTCGGCCAGATGCGTGTGCAGCCGCACACCCTTTTCCCGCGCCAGCGCCGCGCTTTGGCGCATCAGCTCCGGCGTCACCGAGAAGGGCGAGCAGGGGGCGAGCGCGATCTGCAGCAACGCGCCGGGCGAGGCGTCGTGATAGCGGGCGATGACGCGGGCGCTGTCATTGAGGATCGCGTCCTCTTCCTCGACGCAATCATCGGGGGGCAGGCCTCCCCGGGACTGGCCGAGCGACATCGAGCCGCGCGAGACCATGAAGCGCATGCCGATCTCGCGCGCGGCGCCGATCTGGTCGTCCACCGTGCAGCCATTGCGGAACACATAGGCGTGGTCGAAGCAGGTGGTGCAGCCGGACAGGGCAAGTTCCGCCAGCCCGACCAGCGTCGCGGTGCGCGAGGCCTCCGGCGTGCGCGCCGCCCACAGCCGGTAATGAGCGGCAAGCCAGCGGAACAGATTGACGTTCTGCGCGGCGGGCAGGGCGCGGGTCAGCGTCTGGTCGAGATGGTGATGGGCGTTCACCAGACCGGGGAGCACCACATGGCCGGAAAGGTCCAGCACCTCGTCGGCGCTGGCCGGCAGGCTCCCGCTCGGCCCGACCTCCACGATCATCCCGTCGCGCGCAAAAAGGCCGCCGCCGGCGATCTCGCGGCGGGCGCCGTCCATGGTGACGAGCACCGTGGCGTTGCGGACGAGGAGCGTGGCCATCAGAACCGCGGCAGGTCGGGGAAGGGCAGCTTGCCGCCCGAGACATGCATGCGCCCGAGTTCAGCGCAGCGGTGCAGCACGGGAAACACCTTGCCGGGGTTGAGCAGCGCCTCGGGATCGAAGGCGCATTTCAGCCTTTCCTGATGGGCGAGGTCGATCTCGTTGAACATGGAGGGCATGAGATCGCGTTTCTCGACGCCCACCCCGTGCTCGCCGGTGAGCACGCCGCCCACCTCGACGCAGAGCAGCAGGATGTCGGCGCCGAAGGCCTCAGCCTTTTCCAGCTCGCCGGGCGTGTTGGCGTCGTAGCAGATCAGCGGGTGGAGATTGCCGTCGCCGGCATGGAAGACATTGCCACAGCGCAGGCCGTATTTCTCCGACATCTCCTCCATGCGCTTCAGCACCAGAGGCAGCGCCTTGCGCGGAATGGTGCCGTCCATGCAGAGATAGTCCGGCGAAATCCGCCCCACAGCCGGGAAGGCCGCCTTGCGCCCGGCCCAAAAGGCGACGCGCTCCTCCTCGCTGGTGGAGGCGCGCAGCGTCATGCAGCCGAGCCCGTTGCCGATTTCGGCGACGCGGTCGATCAGATGGTTCACCTCGGCTTCCGGCCCGTCCAGCTCGACGATCAGCAGCGCCTCGACATCAAGCGGGTAGCCGGCGCCGAGGAACGCCTCGGCCGCGTGGACCATCATCTTGTCCATCATCTCCATGCCGCCGGGAATGATGCCGGCGGCGATGATGGCGGCGACGCAGGCGCCGGCCGCCTCGGAAGAGGGAAAGCCCAGCAGCACGGCGCGCGCCGTCTCCGGCTTCTTCAGGATGCGCACCGTGACTTCCGTCACCACGCCGAGCAGGCCTTCCGAGCCAACGATGAGGCCGAGCAGGTCCAGCCCGCCGGAATCGAGGTGCTTGCCGCCGAGGCGGATGACCTCGCCCGTGATCAGCACCATCTCGACGCCAAGCACATTATTGGTGGTGAGGCCGTATTTCAGGCAGTGCACGCCGCCGGAGTTCTCGCCGACATTGCCGCCAATGGTGCAGGCGATCTGCGAGGAGGGGTCGGGGGCGTAATAGAAGCCCTCATGCGCCACCGCTGTGGTGATGCCGAGATTGGTCACGCCCGGCTGGGCGACGACGGTGCGGTTGGCGAAGTCGATGTCGAGGATGCGGTTGAACTTGCCCATGCCGAGCAGGATGCCGTCTTCCAGCGGCAGCGCGCCGCCGGACAGCGAGGTGCCCGCCCCGCGCGGCACCACGGGAATGCCATTGGCATTGGCATAGGCCAGCACCTTGGAAACCTGTTCGGTGGTGGAGGGCAGCACGACGACGAGCGGCAGCTGGCGATAGGCCGTCACCCCGTCGCTCTCGAAGGGGCGCATCTCGGCCTCGGTGTCGATCACCCCCTCGCCGGGGACGATGGCGCGCAGATCGGCAATGATCCGGGCGCGGCGGGCCAGCACATCGGCCCTCGGCGCCGGCATGACGAGACCGGACATGGCGCTCCTCCCAAAGAACGTCTTTTGCGACCGGAACGGGCGAGGTCTGGGCGAGGCCAATGCCGGTCGTTTACGATTTCGAGCCATTCTAGGGAAAAGCGAGGCGCCTTCCTATGGTAAAAAAACTAGACCAAGGATGAATGTTGCGTGTTCTCCCATCGCCAGGGGAGCGCGCGCGTCGGCGCGGCCGCTTCTGTGCGCGATCCAGTCCTTGCGCGCGATCAAGGCAGCGCGCACCTCTAGCACCTAAGGCCAATGCCAAAGGCCGCGCATCACCGCCCGGCCAGGAACAGGGAGACGCGCATGAACGAGGTCACAGCCGGCGCCACCACACGGGCGCTCAGCCGCATCCGCCTGCACCTCGCCCGCTCGAAGGAATTTCCCGAAGGCAGCGCCCGCCATGGCTACGAGTTCATCGCCCCGCTTGATGACGAAGGCCATATTGACGCCGAAGCGTGGAAGGATCTGCGCCCCGCCTGCACCGTCACCCGCTTCTGGGCCAATGAGGCCCCCGAGCATGGCCGGCTGGTGCACCGTGCCGGCGGCGTCGGCGGGTCGAGTTGGGTGTTCGACTATGAGGAGGACGCGAGCGACGACGACGAGACCGGCTATCGCTTCGGCGACCATGCCTTCGTGCCGGGCGAGTATGTCTCGCTGCGCGACGAGGACGGCGACATGCACACCTTCACCGTATTCTCGGTGGTGCCGGCCTGACCGCAGGCCCTCAAAAGGCGACGGCGCGGATGCCCTCTCGGGCCCGCGCCGTTCTCGTCCGCCGCGGGTCGGTCAGTTCGAGGTGCCGGTTCCGGCCGGAGCGGTCGGGACGGCGCTGGGGGCCGAGGCGGTTTCCGTGCCGCCGACCGGCGCCACGGCGCCGCTCTGAGTCGCGGCGGCCGGCGCGGGAATGGCGGGAACGCTCGCAGGGGTGGTGGCCGGGGTCGCCGAGGGAGCGGCCGCTGGGGTCGCCACAGGAGCGACCGGCGCAGCGGCCGAATCGGCGGGCGCCGAAACCGGCTTGGGCACCGGCTTGGCGGCCACGGCGCGCGGGCGCGTAGGGCGCTGGATCATGCCGATGACCCTGTTGTGCAGCTCGGCCGCCTTGTCGATGTTGAAATGGCTGAGCGCGCCCGAGCCCGTCAGGTCGATATTCTCCACACGCGGGCCGGAGACCGCCTTGCCCGAGCCGCCGGCCTGGTAATAATTCACCACCTTGCCGATCTTGGACGAGGCGGTCATGGCGGTCACCGGGTCGAACGTCACCACCAGCGGCACCGGCACGCCGGCGGCGCTCACGCGGTTGCCCATAGTGACGGCGGCGTCGGCGCCGAGGGAATGACCGATGATGATGACGGGCGAGGGACGGCGCTTGCCCATGCTGGCCTGCTCGACCGCGTAGCGGGTGAGCGTTTCCAGATCGACATAGGAATGCACGCTCGCCTCGATGCCGCGCGCGCGCAGCTTGGTGGCGAGGTCGTCCATGCCGAGCGAGAAGATATTGGCCAGCCCGCGCAGCAGATAGACTCGGGGCTGGTTCGCCTGCGCCGGCTTGGACTGCGCATGAGCGGGGGCAGCGAGAGCAAGGGCGAGCACGGCGACAACGGCGAGGCACACGGCCAAGACCCGCGAAAACTTCATGTCACAAATCCCGAAAAGACCGTCTGACTTCATGCTCTGGGGCCCCGACCCTTGCAAATAGATTCTAAATCGCCGCCGCTTTGCCGACGTCCTGATGCCGATGGGCAACAGTGGCGGCGGGACGCTTCGCCGCGCGTCCTGCGAGTGCCGCGGGCCCGGCGCCCCCTTGCCAGCTTCTCGCGAGCATGCAACCCACTTGGCGGCGCGGAGTTCCCCCGCAGCGGTGGTAGACGGCGGGGTCAGGTGAGGGAGCAGGCCCGGTGACAGCGAATGCGACGGCCCCGGCCGCCGGCAAGGCCTTTTACGATCATCCGCTGCGCGCCCCGGTGCTGGCGGAGCTGCATGCCCGCCCCTTTGTGGCGGTCTCGACCCCGGCCCGCATCCTGCACGTCGCCTTTCTGGTCGACCGCGCCCAGGCGATCGCCGACCGCGCCGCCTTCGCCAGCCTGTGCCTGGCGCGCGGCCAGCCGGCGCCGGGTCGCGACGCCAAGCAGCACCGCGTGGCCTTCGGCCGCTTTGTGCTGCGCTGGGAGCGCCACGCCGAATTCACCACCTACACCTGGGAAGTGCCGGCCGAGGATGTGGTGGAGGGCGGCCTGCCCTTCCAGCCCTCCGGCGCCAGCCTTGCCGATGTGCTTACCCAGCTGCCCCAGCCGGGGCCGCTGCTGGTGGCGGTGGACCTGCATCTGGTGACGGACACCGCCGATGCGCTCCCGCTCGACCGGTTGTTCGACCGCACCAGCCTCGCCCGTTCGGATGTCGAGGACGGCTTTGCCGAGATCGCTACCGATTTCCAGCCCGACCCCTCCGGCTTCGTCCGGATCCTGGTGCGCGATCGCGGCATGACCGACGATGCCGCCGGCGCGCTGGTGCAGCGTGTGCTGGAAATCGAGACCTACCGCACCCTCGCCTTGCTCGGCCTGCCGGAGGCGCAGCGCCTCGCCCCCACCGTGGCGCATAGCGAGAACGAGCTTTCCACCCTCACCGAGCAGATGCGCCAGAGCGAGGGGCTCGCGGCCAACAACAAGCTGCTCAACGCGCTGACCGGCCTTGCCGCGCAGTTGGAAGCGGACGCCGCCGCCTCGCTGTTCCGCTTCGGCGCCACCCGCGCCTATGAGGAGATCGTCTCCTCGCGCCTGCGCACCATCGGCGAGCGGCCCATTTCGGGCTATCCTACCTGGCAGCAATTCCTGTTGCGCCGGCTGCAGCCGGCGATGCGGACCTGCCAGGCGATCGAGCAGCGCCAGGCCAATCTGTCGGTCAAGCTCACCAGCGCCGCCAATCTGCTGCGCACCCGCGTGGACGTGGAGCTGGAACAGCAGAACCGCGATCTGCTGCGGAGTATGAACGCCCGCGCGCGGATGCAGCTGCGCCTGCAGCAGACCGTCGAAGGGCTCTCCGTTGCCGCCATCTCCTATTATGTCATCAGCCTGCTGCACTACGCGCTGGAGGGGCTGCACACGCGCGCCGAGGCAGCCGGGCTGCATTACGATGTCGGCGTCGCTACCGCCGTCGCCGTGCCTCTGGTGGTGCTGCTGATCTGGTCGGTGGTGCGCAGCATCCGCCGCGGCCATGCCGAGGACGACGCCTGAGCCGACAGGCCTTCACGAAACGTCGGTGCCAACGCCGGCAGACCTTAGCGCACCGTCGGTGCCAGCGCCGACAGGCCCTCGCGAAAGGTTGGGTAGCGCAGCGCGCCGCCGAGCAGCGCATGCAACCGGCCATTGCTCACCCGCCGGTTGTCGGACCAGAAGGACAGCGCCATGGCGGACATACGCGGGGCGGCCTCCTCGAATCTCTCCGGCGCCGGCGGCGGCAGGTCGAGCAGTGCCGCGGCAAAGCGGACCGGCGCACAGGAGGGCGAGGGCTCGTCGTCCACCACATTCACTACCCCGTCGAAATGCCGCGCGATGGCGGCATGGATGGCGCCGGCGATGTCGTCGACATGGATGCGGTTGAACACCTGCCCCTCGCGCTCGATGCAGCGAGCAGTGCCGTCCGCCACGTCGATCAGCGCATTGCGGCCGGGGCCGTAAATGCCGCCGAGCCGCAGCACCGCCACCGGACGCCCGGCGCGGCGGCCGAGATCCTGCCAGCCGGCCTCCGCCTCAATGCGGCGGCGGGCGCGCGGGGCGGTGGCGGCGGCGGGCGCGTTCTCGTCGATCCACGCGCCGCTGGAATCGCCATAGACGCCGATGGTGGAGAGATAGACCAGCGGCCCCTTTCCTTCCGCCAGCGCCTCCCCGAGCGGTCCGAGAAAGGGATCGCCCGCCTCCCCCGGTGCGGCCGAGACAAGCACGGCATCGGCGGTTCCGGCCGCCTCAAGCAATGCCGGCGACGGCGGGCCATCGACGCGCAGCATTTCCATGCCGGGGAAGGGCTCTTCACTGCGGCTGGTGCCGATGCGCCGGGCGAAGGCGTAGCCATGCAAGTCAACGAAGCGCTGGGCGCAATAGCCGTGCCCCAGGCAGAGCAAGGTTCCGTTCATGATTGCTCTCCCGTTCCACAGGCCCGTGCCTGTCGCCATTCCTCGCGCACGTCTCCGTCCGTCTCGCCGGCATAGGCGGCGCGAAGGGCGGTGAATTCGGTCGGCGGCAGTAGGCGGGATAGCGCCCACACCGCCGCGCCCCGCACCAGCGGGTGCGCGTCGTCCAGATGCCGCTCGGCTTCCGCTGCGAGGCTGGCGTCGCCGGAATTACCGATCGCCACCAGCACGTTGCGCAGGAATCGGGCTCGGCCGATGCGCTTGACCGGGCTCTTCGAGAAGCGCGTCCGGAACGCGGCATCGTCGAGCCGGGCGAGTTCCGCCAGTGCGGGGGTGCGGTTTTCCGCGCGCGCGGAAAGTCGCACCTCGCGGCCCAGCGCGGCGAACTTGTTCCAGGGGCAGGCGGCGAGACAATCGTCGCAGCCATAGATGCGGTTGCCGACCAGCGGGCGTAGCTCGCGGGGAATGGCGCCCTTCAGCTCGATGGTGAGATAGGAGATGCAGCGGCGCGCGTCGATCTGGTACGGCGCCGGAAAGGCCCCAGTCGGGCAGGCGTCGAGGCAGGCGCGGCAGGAGCCGCAATGGTCGACCTCCGGCACATCTGCAGGCAAGGCTAGATTGGTGGCGATGGCGCCGAGGAAAAGCCAGGAGCCCTTGTCGCGCGAGACGAGATTGGTGTGCTTGCCTTGCCAGCCGAGCCCCGCCGCCTGCGCCAGCGGCTTTTCCATCAGCGGTGCGGTATCGACGAACACCTTGACCTCGACCGCGCCCGGTGCCCCGGCGCGCGGCACGAAACGCGAGGCGATGCGCTTGAGCTTGCCCTTGATCAGCTCGTGATAGTCGTCGCCGCGGGCATAGACCGAGATCGCCCCGCGCGCGCGTTCCGCAAGGATGACGCGCGGGTCCTCGTCCGGCCCGTAATTCAGCCCCAGCATCAGGAGCGAGGCGACATCCGGCCACATATTGGCGGGCGCGGCGCGGCGCACCGCAGTTTCGGGCATCCAGTCCATGTCGCCATGCGCACCCTCGGCGATCCATTGCTGAAGGCGCGGGCCAGCTGCGGGAATGGCATCGGCAGCCGCGATCCCCATCGCGTCGAAGCCTTCCTCGCGGGCCAGCGCGAACAGATAGTCCCTGGCCGCTTCCGGCGTCAGAAATCCAGATCCGCGTAGCACGGCGCCGGCGGCATGCCCGCCATGGTCAGCGCGAGCAGGGGCCGGAACGCGGGACGCGACTTGATGCGCGCGTACCAGATCTTCGCTCCCTCATCCTCTTCCCAGGGCACGTCGCCGAGATAGTCGACACTGGAAATATGCGCGGCGGCGGCGAGGTCGGCATAAGTCATCCGCTCGCCAGCGAGCCAGTTCCGCGCCTTCAGCAGCCAGCCGATATACTGCAGATGATAGCGGATATTGGCCCGCGCGGCACGGATGATGGCCATGTCGGGCGGACCGCCGCCGAGTTCGCGCGGGGTGTAGCGCTTGTACACCTTCTCGCGCACCAGCGGCTCGGACACTTCGGCGAAGAATTTGTGGTTGAACCAGGAGGAGAGCCGGCGCACCTCGACCCGCTCGCCAATATGCACGGGCAGCAGGCGCCGCGTGCCCAGTGCGCTGCCGCGGGTCTCGTCGAGATATTCGGTGATCGGGTCGATGCCCGGCACCACGAAGCCGTCATCCTCCACCAGAACGGGGGTGGCGCCCGCCGGGTCGAGCATCAGGAAATCGGGCCGGCGTTCCCACACCCGCTCTTCGATCAGTTCCGGCTCGATGCCCATCTCGCCGAGGGCGAGGCGCACGAGACGCGAATGGGCGCAGAAGGGATGGTGATAGAGCTGCATTTTCCGGGAGGGTTTTCGCGGACCGTCGGCAGGCGGCGCCTGAAATCGGTCTAGAAGGGTTCGCGCCTCATCGCAAGCCATAGCGGCGTCAACATGGCGGGCGAGGCCGGCGGCGGCGATGAACCCAGCGGCCGTTTTCGGGTTATGGTGTCCACAGGGTTAACGGGGGAGGCCAAACGCCATGGACGGCACGGGGCAAACTGGGCGGCCGAACGGCATCTTTATCTGGAACGAGCTGAACAGCCGCGACATCCCGGCCGCCAAGGCATTCTACGCCGCCGCGCTGGGCTGGAGCTTCACACCGATGCCCATGCAAGGGAGCACGGACTACTGGATCATCCGCCAGGGCGAGGCGCAGATTGGCGGCATCTTTCCTTTGGAGGGGCCGGAATTCGACGGGGTGCCGGAGCACTGGCTGTCCTATATCGCGGTCGACGACGTCGATGCGCGGTGCGAGAAGGCGCTGGCCGCCGGCGGTACCGTGCTGCGCGCGCCGTTTAATGTGCCGGATGTCGGCCGCATCGCCATCGTGCGCGATTCGCAAGGCGCCGTTGCCGGCTGGATGACGCCGATGACGTGACCTCATCCGGCGGGTTGGACACCTCTAACCTACCGTTATTCCAGACGATTCGGTCGATCCGTTACGTCTGTGCCATATATGTGCCGCTATCTGGCCGTGCGCCGCGCGGCGGTCGCCCTCGTTCCATGCCTAATTCCTGGGGAAGATCGACACGATGCAGTTCCATATCCCGGTTCCCGCCATTCGCGCCTGCGGCTTCTCCCTTCGCGAGGGGAGTCCCGAATTCGACGATGTGGGCACCGGGCTCGACGAGGCGGAAGCGCTGGGCGTCGATATGGTGGAGCTACCGGTCTATGCTTGGCACCTGGTGGTGAACGGGCGCATCCTCGACAATCGGCTGAAGGATCTGGTCCAGGCGCTCCAGGGACGCCGGCTCGGCTACAGCGTGCACGGCGCTCTGGCGGTCAACCTGATGGACTTGCCCGAGCGCCTTTCGCGCCATGAGCAGGTGCTCGCCGCTCATATCGACATCGCGGCCGCCATTGGCGCCCAGCACCTCGTCGTCCACACCGGCTTCGTGCGTGACCCGGATGACGACCTCGAAGTCGCCTATTCCCGCCAGCGCGACGCTCTTGCCCGCGCCGGCGACCATGCGGCGGCCAATGGGGTGACGCTGTGCGTGGAGAACATCTTCCGTTTTGTTCACGCTCGCGAGACGGCCACCCCGGCCAAGCTCGCCGGCGAGCTCTCGGCGATCGACCACCCGGCGGTGAAAGCGACGCTCGATGTGAGCCACGCCTATATCCGCTGCACCGATGCCCGGCTTGATCCCATCGCCGAGATGGCGGCGCTGGCGCCGCATGTCGCCCATTTCCACCTGCACGATTCCTTCGGCCGCCCCAATGAGCGCCGGCCGGGCGACCTGTGGTTCTACGACCCGGCCGAGGCGGTGGCCTTTGGCGAGGGCGATCTGCACCTGCCGATCGGCTGGGGTGGCATCGACTGGGACGCGGTTGTGCAGATGGTGCGCCCCCCTGCCGGCGCTGTCGCGATGCTGGAGCTGAACCCCCGCCACTGGCGCGAGCTGAAGGACCAGGTGGCCGTGCTGCGGGCTCTCGCCGGGCGCTTCCAGCCGGCATTCGTGCCCGCCTTGTGAGAGCCGCGCCGCCCCCGGCGGCCCCCGCGCCGGGCGAGGCTTTCGCGCGGCGCATCTTTTCCCCGCACGCTGCTTCTTGCGGCGGAAACGGCCGCCCCCTATATCGGCCACGAACGGCGCGGATAGCGTCGTACCCAATTGTTTGGGGGCCGGTCCGGGGGCACGGCATACAGTCCGTTCCTCTCCGGGTGCTTCAAGAAGGTCCGGCCGGCCTGCCGGAAGGAGAAACATATGTCTAAAGTCATCGGCATCGATCTCGGCACGACCAATAGCTGCGTCGCGGTCATGGAAGGCTCGACCCCAAAGGTGATCGAGAATGCGGAAGGCGCGCGTACCACGCCCTCCATCGTTGCCTTCACCGAGGATGGCGAGCGCCTCGTCGGCCAGCCGGCCAAGCGCCAGGCGGTTACGAACCCCGAGCGCACCTTCTTCGCGGTGAAGCGCCTCGTCGGGCGCCGCTATGAAGACCCGATGGTCGAGAAGGATAAGAAGCTCGTCCCCTACCAGATCGTTCGCGGCGACAATGGCGATGCGTGGCTGGAATCGGACGGCAAGAAGTATTCGCCCTCGCAGATCTCCGCCTTCACGCTGCAGAAGATGAAGGAGACGGCCGAGGCCTATCTCGGCGCCAAGGTCGACAAGGCAGTCATCACCGTCCCGGCCTATTTCAACGACGCCCAGCGCCAGGCCACCAAGGACGCCGGCCGCATCGCCGGCCTCGAAGTGCTGCGCATCATCAATGAGCCGACCGCGGCCGCTCTCGCCTATGGCCTCGACAAGAAGCAGGCCGGCACGATCGCGGTCTACGACCTCGGCGGCGGCACCTTCGACGTCTCGATCCTGGAGATCGGCGACGGCGTGTTCGAGGTGAAGTCTACCAATGGCGACACCTTCCTGGGTGGCGAAGACTTCGACATGCGGCTCGTCACCTATCTCGCCGACGAGTTCAAGAAGGAGCAGGGCATCGACCTGCGCAACGACAAGCTCGCCCTGCAGCGGCTGAAGGAAGCCGCCGAAAAGGCCAAGATCGAGCTGTCGAGCGCGGCCCAGACCGAGATCAACCTGCCGTTCATCACGGCGGATGCCTCCGGCCCCAAGCACCTGACCATGAAGCTCACCCGTGCCAAGTTCGAGGCGCTGGTGGACGACCTGATCCAGCGCACCATGGAGCCCTGCAAGAAGGCGCTCAAGGATGCCGGACTCACCGCCGGGCAGATCGACGAGGTCGTTCTCGTCGGCGGGATGACCCGCATGCCCAAGGTGCAGGAAGTGGTGAAGCAGTTCTTCGGCAAGGAGCCCCACAAGGGCGTCAACCCGGACGAAGTGGTCGCCATCGGCGCCGCGATCCAGGCCGGCGTGCTCGCGGGCGACGTGAAGGACGTGCTGCTGCTCGACGTGACCCCGCTCTCGCTCGGCATCGAGACGCTGGGCGGTGTGTTCACCCGCCTGATCGATCGCAACACCACCATCCCGACCAAGAAGAGCCAGGTCTTCTCCACCGCTGAGGACGGCCAGACGGCGGTGACGATCCGCGTCTTCCAGGGCGAGCGTGAAATGGCGGCGGACAACAAGATCCTCGGCCAGTTCGATCTCGTCGGCATCCCGCCGGCGCCGCGCGGCGTGCCGCAGGTCGAGGTCGCCTTCGACATCGACGCCAACGGCCTGGTCAATGTGTCGGCCAAGGACAAGGGCACCGGCAAGGAGCAGCAGATCCGCATCCAGGCCTCGGGCGGGCTGTCGGATAGCGACATCGACAAGATGGTGAAGGACGCCGAGGCGCACGCCGAGGAAGACAAGAAGCGGCGCGCCGCCGTCGAGGCCAAGAACCACGCCGAGGCGCTGATCCACTCGACCGAGAAGTCGCTCGCCGATTATGGCGACAAGGTCGGCGCGCCCGAGAAGGCCGCGATCGAGACCGCCCTTGCCGATCTCAAGGCGGCGATGGAAGGCGATGATGGCGAGGCGATCGTCGCCAAGACCAACACGCTGGCGCAGGCCTCCCTCAAGCTCGGCGAGGCGATGTACGCCTCCCAGCAGGGCGATGCCGGCGGCGACGAGGCGCCGAAGGACGATGTGGTGGACGCCGAGTTCACCGAGGTCGACGACGACAAGAAGAAGTCGGCCTGATCGACATCTGAGCACCGCCCCCGGACTCCGTTCCGGGGGCGGATTTCTTTCCGTGGCCGCGCGGCCGGTGCCGCAGCCGCCACGGGTAGCATAAGCCCGGCACGCAGGATCATCGCTGGGGCGTCCTCCGGCAGCTTTCCTGCATGGCGGCCGGGACCGCCCGCCGCGGGAAGCGCCGGCGGCGGCCAAGGATGCGACGGCACAGCGACCCATGTCCAAACGCGACTATTACGAACTCCTCGAAGTCACCCGGACCTGCAGCGATGGCGAGCTGAAGAGCTCCTATCGCAAGCTGGCGATGAAGTGGCATCCCGATAAGAATCCCGGCAATGGTGACGCCGAGGTTCGGTTCAAGGAAATCAGCGAGGCCTACGACGTCCTCAAGGACCCGCAGAAGCGGGCCGCCTATGACCGTTTCGGCCACGCCGCCTTCGATGGCGGCATGGGCCAGCCCGGCGGGCCGGGCTTCGGCTCCGACTTCGCCTCGACCTTCTCCGACATTTTCGATGACCTGTTCGGCATGTCCGGCGGCAGGCGCGGCGCGGCTAGCGGCGGCGGACGCGGCGGGCGCGAGCGCGGGGCGGATCTGCGCTACAACATGGAAATCACGCTGGAAGAGGCGTTCTCCGGCAAGGACGCCACCATCCGCCTGCCGACCTCGATCGTCTGCGAAACCTGCTCGGGCACCGGCGCCAAACCGGGCACCCAGCCCACCACCTGCCGTACCTGTTCTGGCTCCGGGCGCATTCGCCAGGCCCAGGGCTTCTTCACCCTGGAGCGTACCTGCCCGACCTGCCAGGGACGCGGCCAGGTGATCGAGGACCCATGCCCGGCCTGCGACGGCGCCGGTCGCACCACCAAGGAGCGCACACTGGAAGTGGGCATTCCGGCCGGGGTCGAGGACGGCACCCGTATCCGTCTCGGCAATGAGGGCGAGGCCGGGGTGCGCGGCGGCCCGCCGGGCGACCTCTACATCTTCCTGTCGCTCGCCCCGCACGATTTCTTCCAGCGCGACGGCGCGGACCTGTTCTGCCGGGCGCCGATCTCCATGGTCACCGCCGCGCTCGGGGGCACCTGCGAGGTGCCGACCATTGATGGCGAGACCACGAAGGTCAAGATTCCCGAGGGTACGCAGTCAGGCAAGCGTTTCCGCCTGTCCGGCAAGGGGATGCCGGTACTTCGTAGCCGCACGCGCGGCGACATGTATGTTCAGGTTGTCGTCGAAACGCCGCAGAACCTGACGCGACGTCAGCGCGAACTTCTGAGCGAGTTCGATGCCGAATGTTCAAAGGACACCCATCCGGAATCGAGCGGCTTCTTCGCCCGGGTGAAGGATTTCTTTGCCGGGGATGCCGAATAAGCGGCGAAACGTAATCAGCGCGTCATCGCGAGGCCTTAACAGGAGGCCGTCCGGCCTCTAATGTTGGCTCCGGTCTCCTGTCGCGCGTCCCTTGCCTCTTCGCGTCGCCTCGCTGCCCTCGCCTCGCCACCGTGCGTTGCCGCGCCTTCCCGCCACGGCTTACCGGAATCGAAGTCGCATGCTCCATCGTTCTGCCTGCCCCTCGCCGAAAGAGCGCCCCGACGAAGTCCGCTTCCTCCAGTCCTGGCTGCAGAACCCGCTTCGTACCGGCGCTGTCTCGCCCTCCGGCCGTGCCCTTGCGCGTACCATGGCGAGCTTCGTCGACCCCGAGCAGGATGGTCCGGTGATCGAGCTTGGGCCAGGTACCGGCCCGGTGACGACGGCACTGATCGCCCGCGGCGTCGCGCCCGAGCGGCTGGTGCTGATCGAGTACAACCCGGAATTCTGTAAGCTGCTGCGCCTGCGCTTCCCCGCTGCCACCGTCATACAGGGCGATGCCTATAACATGGCGCGCACGGTTGAGAGCCATCTCGACCGGCCCTCGGCGGCCGTGGTGTCCAGCCTGCCGCTGTTCACCCGCCCGGCCCCCGAGCGCCATGGCCTGCTGGACCAGGCCTTCGGCCTGTCCGTGCCGCGCGCGCCCTTCATCCAGTTCACCTATGCCGTCGTCTCGCCCGTGCCACTGGCGCCGGAGCGGTTCGACGCCCATGTCAGCCAGCGCATCTGGGCCAACCTCCCGCCCGCCCGCGTCTGGGTGTATCGTTCCAACACCCACCACGCGCCGACGCCGGAGCTGAGCGCGGCCGAGGCGTAAGACTGGCCGCACCGGCCGCGTCATCGCAGGAGCTCCCATGCGCCAGCCCCGTATTCTCGTCTTCGCCGGCTCCATCCGTACCGGCTCTTTCTCCGCCAGCCTTGCCGCGCTGGCGGCGAAGGAACTGGCGCTGATGGAATGCGAGCCGGTGCTGCTGTCGCTGGCCGACTACCCGATGCCGATCTATGACGGCGACCTCGAAGCCAGCGAGGGCGTGCCTGCCGCCGCCAGGCAGCTGCGCGACCAGCTGGCCCGCGCCGACGGCGTGTTCATCGCCACCCCCGAATACAATGCCGGCCTGCCGCCATTGCTGAAGAACGCGCTCGACTGGGCGAGCCGGGTGCGCGATGGCGAGGGCGACGCCTTCAAGGGCCCGGTCTACGCCATCGGCTCCTCCTCGCCCGGCGGGATGGGCGGCTATCGCGCCGCCATGATGCTGCGACAGACGCTGGCGCTCGGCCTCGGCTGCCTCGTCCTGGGCGAGCAGGTGATGCTGGCGGGCGCGTCCAGTGCCTTCGATGCGCGCGGCGACTTCAAGGACGAGAAGGCGCGCGAGAGGTTGCGCGCGGTGATGACAGCGCTTATCGAGCAGGCGGCGCTGCGGGCGGGTCTGCGCGCCTAGATAGGCCGGAGCATTTTCTCCTCGCAAGAGTCAGCCAATTTTTGCGGAAGATGCTTAAGCGCGGAGACCGTCTTCATGCACGCCCCTGTTTCCGATCCGCGCGACCGGCTCATTGTCGCGCTCGACCTGCCCTCGGTCGGGGCGGCGGAACGCATCATCTCCCGTCTCGGCGACACGGTGAGCTTCTACAAGATCGGCTATGAGCTCGGCTTTGCCGGCGGCCTCGGCCTTGCCCGCGAGCTGGTCGCCGATGGCCGCAAGGTGTTCATCGACTTCAAGCTGCACGACATCGGCAACACGGTGGCGCGCGGCGTCGCCAGCCTCGCTGCGCTCGGCGCCAGCTTTGCCACCGTCCACGCCTACCCCCAGACCATGCGCGCGGCGATGGAAGGCAAGGGGGCGAGCCCGCTGCGCATTCTCGCCGTCACCGTGCTCACCTCCTATGACGAGGCCGACCTCACCGAGGCCGGCTATGGCGCCGGCGTCGCGCAAACGGTGGCGCGCCGGGTGGCGCAGGCGCG
Organism: Ancylobacter vacuolatus; assembly: GCF_030813595.1. Taxonomy (GTDB): domain Bacteria; phylum Pseudomonadota; class Alphaproteobacteria; order Rhizobiales; family Xanthobacteraceae; genus Ancylobacter; species Ancylobacter vacuolatus. The sequence goes on from NZ_JAUSUH010000002.1 coordinate 707,910, forward strand.
CGAGATCGGCATTGACGGCATTGTCTGCGCCCCCACCGACGCCGCCTCGGTGCGCATGGCGCTGGGCGAGAGGGGCGCCATCGTCACCCCCGGGGTGCGTCCGGACGGCAGCGATGTCGGTGACCAGAAGCGCATCGCCACGCCGCTCGCCGCCATCCGCGCCGGGGCCGACCATCTGGTGGTCGGCCGGCCGATCGTCGCCTCGCCCGATCCCGCTGCTGCCGCCCGTGCCGTGCAGGCCGAGATCACCCGCGCGCTTTCCTGAACCCACGCAGAAGGACCGAGAACAATGGCCAAGGGCTACTGGATCAGCCGCCTCGATGTGCACGATACCGACGGTTACAAGCCCTATCTGCAGGGCGCGGAGCCGGCGATCGCCGCCTTTGGCGGCCGGTTCCTGGTGCGTGGCGGCACGCCGGAGGCGCTGGAGGGGACCGCCCGCGCCCGCAATGTCGTGGTGGAGTTCAAGGATTACGAGACCGCGCTCGCCTGCTTCCATTCGCCGGAATACCAGGCTGCCTATGTCAGCCGCGTCGCCGCCTCGCAGGGCGAGCACCTCATTATTGAGGGCTATGAGGGCGACCAGCCGGCGGCCGCGACGATTGAGGGGCCGGCGGCTGGGCCCGGCACCGGCTATTGGGTGATGCGGATCGACGTGCACGACATGGAAACCTACAAGTCCTATGTCGCCGCCGACGCCATCGCCATTGCCAAGTACGAGGGCTGGTTCGTGGTGCGCGGCGGGCGGCACGAGGGCGTGCACGGCGAGGCCCGCTCGCGCAATGTGCTCGTCGCCTTCAAGGATCTGGCGACGGCGCTGGCCTGCTACCATTCGCCGGAGTACCAAGCGGCGCTGGCCTTCCGCAGCAAGGCGGCGGTGGCCGAGGTGATCGCTATCGCCGGCCTGTGACGGGCGCCCGCTCTTGCGCAAAATGAGGCGGGTGCTTCGGCGAGAGCGTGCAGGATGGGCAAATGCGCAAGCTCGCGGGGCTTTGTGAGGTTGGTCGATGCGTCGGCGATGGACAACCCGAAAGAGTCCTGCTATGTGCCCTCACCCTGATTGGCTGCCCGCCATCCCGTAGGTTTCGGGAGACCCGCGCCAATCGCCAGAATTCAACGATGCGCGATACGCGAAGCACGAAAGAGGAAGACACGTGCAGGTTCTCGTTCGGGACAACAACGTCGATCAGGCCCTCAAGGCGCTGAAGAAGAAGATGCAGCGCGAAGGCATCTTTCGCGAGATGAAGCTGCGCGGGCACTACGAGAAGCCGTCCGAGAAGCGCGCTCGCGAGGAGGCCGAGGCCGTCCGTCGCGCGCGCAAGCTGGCCCGCAAGCGCGCCCAGCGCGAAGGTCTGCTGCCCTCGAAGCCCAAGGTCGTTCCCGGCGGTCCCCGCTGAGACGACGCTGCGCGGTCCCGCTCGGGGCTGGCAGGATCGGAGAGATTTCCAAGCGCGGTGACGCCAGTCGCCGCGCTTCTTGCGTTGGGAGAATGGGCCGCATGACCTTCCCTTGCACCGTGTCGGACCTGCGCGAGGTTCCGGCTTTTGCCCCCGTCGTGGCCGACCGCGTCTGGCGGGCTTGGTGGGAGGCGCAGGGCGTACCGCTGGCCGCCTTGCGCGCCCGGCTCGACGAGAGCCTCGGGCCGAGCCCGGTGCCGACCACCTTCGTCGCGCATGAAACCGAACGTTTCCTCGGCTGTGTCGCGCTCATCGCCAGCGATGTCGACCAGCGCCCCTTGCTGACGCCGTGGGTCGCCGCGCTCTGGGTGGAGCCGGACGTGCGCAGGCATGGGATCGGCGACGCGTTAATGGCGCGCGCGACGCAGGCAGCCTTCGGCGCGGGCCACGAGCATGTGTACCTGGCCGCAGAGGCGCAACTGGCGCCCTACTATGTGGCGCGCGGCTGGGCGCTCATCGAATCCGATGTCGACGGGCTGGAGATCTTCGTCCGGCGAAACGGCTAGACGCGCTGCCTTCGCCCGGCGTGGCGACTACTGGCGGTTATAGGGGATCGTGTACTCGCCGGCGCGGATGCGCTCGGCCAGGCGCTCGGCAAAGCCGGCGGCGGCTTCCTCGCCATAGGTGGCGACCATGGAGCGGATGGCGGTGAACAGGGCCGCCTGGGCAAGGCAGTCCTCGTCAAGACCGTCATAGACGGCCTCGTTCCACGCCTCATCGAGGTAGGCGAGCGCGGCATGGCGCTCGTCCTCGTGAGCCTGGTCGGCCTTGTCGTCGATATCGAGCGTTCCAGGAAGCTGAGACAAACCAAACCCTCCGCGTGCCGGGTTCCCGCCCCGCGGGGCACGCAACGCCGAAACCTTAGCATGCCCCGGCGGCCCGTCCGCTCAAGAATTGAAGGACGGTTAATTTGCCGCGGCATAAATGCGACAGGTGTGACATAATCGTTCCGCCGGATGGCAGCGGGGCGCGGTTCAGTTGCTGCCGTAACGGGTTGCAACATCACGGGCGAGCTTGGCGCCGGTCTCCAGATAGCGCTGGCTGGCCAGTTCCGCCGAGGGCGTGCACACGCGGTAGACTTGGCGGTAGCTTTCATAGCCGGTGTTGAAAGCGCTGGTGAGCTGGCCGCGACGGTCGCCCGATGACGCCTCGATGTCGAGCATGGCCTGCATCTCGTCGCGCCAGCGCGTCGCTTCGGCGGCTCCGCACAGGGGGCGCAGATAATGTAGCGCGCCGAGAATTTCGGCCAGATGCAGCAGTTCGGCCTCGTAGGGCGGGGCACCGCCCTGGGTCGCCTGCGCCAGTGCCGGTCGTGGCGAGGCGAGGACAAGCCCCGCCAGCAGGGCGGCAGACAACAGGGGGGCGAGCGGGGAGCGTAGCATCCGCCTGTGGTGCGCCGGCGCCGCGCGGGCGTCAAGAGCCGCCGTCGCGGCCTATTGCGACTCCGGCGTGTCCGTGGCACGCGCCAGCAGGAAGGCGGCTGCGACGATATCAGCGAGGCCGGGCGTGGTCTCCTGCGGCAGGGCGGCCGGATGGAACCAGCCGACTTCCGACGCTTCCGGCCCCTCCTGAGGCTCGCCCTGGACCCAGCGCGCGGCATGGCTGACCACGACGAAATGGGCGGCAAGCGCGCCGTCCGGATCGCGCTGGATGATGTCGAGCGCGCCGGCGACGCCGAGAATCTCGCAGGCGACGCCCACCTCCTCCATCACCTCGCGCGCGGCGGCTTGCGCCAGCGTTTCGCCCGGCTCCACCCGTCCGCCCGGCAAGGTCCACAGCCCCAGCGAAGGGGGGCGGCCGCGCCTGGCCAGCAGCAGCCGTCCGTCGCGAAAGACGGCGGCGCTGGTGGCGAGCACGGGGCGGGGCGTGTGCGGCATGTCGGGCGTCCGGTGAGCGATTCGCCGCCATCCTATCCGTTTTCGCGCCCGGTGCTCTAAGCGGCGGGGCTTGACCGCGCCCGATTGGAGCCGCATTCGAATCGGAAGGTCGGCAAGGATTCACGTGGCGGAGTAAACCATGGGCAAGACGGCGAAGGACGGACACTGCGCCCGGCACCCGCGCGTCCCGGCCCTGCTTCTCGCCGGGGTGACGCTCCTCGGCAGCCTGGCGGCGGCGCAGGCCACCACGCCCGCCCGCCCGCCCGCCGCGCCCGAGAAGAGCGACCCCGCCTGCGCATCCTATGGCGCCGGCTTCACTCGTCTGGCCGGCTCCTCCACCTGCGTGAAGATCAGCGGCAGCGTGCAGACCGACCTCTATTCCACCGATGTGAACAGCACGAGCCGGGTCGACGCCCTCGCGCCGGGGCTGAAGAGCAAATAGCCGCGCATCAGCGCCCGAACAGAGCAAAATAACGCGCGATCACTCCGGCGTACGTCCGGGTGAGCGCTGCGACCTCGTCGATGGGTGTCGATTCGTCCACCGCATGCATGCTGGTGCCCACCAGACCGAATTCGACCACCGGGCAGCAATCCTTGATGAAGCGGGCATCCGAGGTGCCGCCCGTGGTGGAGAGCTCCGGCCGGCGGCCGGTCGCCTCCGCGATCGCCTCGACCACGAGATCGACGAAATCGCCCGGGGCGGTGAGGAAGCTGTCGGAGGAGCGGGCCTCGAAGGCGAGGGTGAAACGCACCTCATTGCCGGCCGCCGCCACCATGCGGCGTTCGATTTCGGCGGCGAGCGTGTCGGGCGTCCACAGGTCGTTGAAGCGGATGTTGAAGCGCGCCCGCGCCTCGGCAGGAATGACGTTGAAGGCCGGGTTGCCGACATCGACCGAGATGACTTCGAGATTCGACGCCTGAAAATGCGCGTTGCCGCCGTCGAGCGGCTCGGCCTTCAGCGCGGCGAGCAGCTTTACCATGCCGGGGATGGGGTTCTCGGCGAGATGGGGATAGCCGACATGGCCCTGCCGGCCGTGCACGAAGAGCGTGCCGGAGAGCGAGCCGCGCCGCCCGATCTTCACCATGTCGCCCAGTGCTGCCCGCGAGGTGGGCTCGCCCAGCACGCAATGCTCGATGCGTTCGTCGCGATCCGCGAGCCAGCGCAGCAGCTTCTCTGTGCCGTTGATGGCCGGGCCTTCCTCGTCGCCGGTGAGCAGGAAAGAGATCGAGCCGGGCAGGTCCGCATGGTCGGGGTCGTGGCCATGGGCGCCGGCGAAATCGAGCCCGGCGGCGATGAAGGCGGCAACGCCGCCCTTCATGTCCACGGCGCCGCGGCCATAGATCAACCCGTCCTGGATCGCCCCCTCGAAGGGCGGAAAGCGCCAGTGGGTGGGATCACCGGGCGGCACCACGTCGGTATGGCCGGCAAAGCACAGATTGGGACCGCGCGTGCCGAAGCGGGCGTAGAGATTTTCCACATCCGGCGTGTCAGGGCTGGTGAGCGTCACCCGGTGGGTGGCGAAGCCGGCATTGGAGAGCAGAGCGTCGAGATAGGCCAGCGCGCCTCCCTCAGCGGGTGTCACCGAGGGACAGCGGATGAGCGTACGCAGTATGTCGACGGGGTCAGCCGGGGCATGGAAGGAAGGCGCGGTGGCGGTCATAAAACGTCCTCTGGCGGAGTCTCCGGAGCCGGCAACCATCTGTTTAGCGGTCATCCCCGGGCTTGTCCCGGCCATCCACGCCTTCCTGCGGAGCCGAAGACATGGATCCCCGGGGCAAGCCCGGGTATGACGGCCAGGGACACGACCGCCTGACGAGAGCGGCCCACGGGCCGCCCGTCCTCAATCGCGCAGCAGGTCGTTGATCGAGGTCTTGGAACGGGTCTGCTCATCCACGCGCTTGACGATCACCGCGCAATAGAGCGAGGGCCCCGGCTGGCCGTTCGGCAGCGGCTTGCCGGGCAGGGCGCCGGGCACGACGACCGAATAGGCCGGCACTTCGCCGATGAAGACCTCGCCGGTGGCGCGGTCGATGATCTTGGTGGTGGCGGAGATGAACACGCCCATGGAGAGCACCGCGCCGCGGCGGACGATGACGCCCTCGACCACTTCCGAGCGGGCGCCGATGAAGCAGTCATCCTCGATGATGACCGGGCCGGCCTGCAGCGGCTCCAGCACGCCGCCAATGCCGACGCCGCCGGACAGATGTACGTTCTTGCCGATCTGCGCGCAGGAACCGACGGTGGCCCAGGTGTCGACCATCGAGCCGGCATCGACGCGGGCGCCGAGATTCACGAAGGAGGGCATCAGCACCACATTCGGCGCGATGAAGGCGGAGCGGCGGACGATGGCGCCGGGCACAGCGCGGAAGCCTGCCGCGCGGAACTCGCCCTCGCCCCAGCCCTCGAACTTGGAGGGCACCTTGTCCCACCAGTGCGCGCCGCCGGGAGCGCCGGGAATGGCGGTCATGTCGTTGAGGCGGAAGGAGAGCAGCACTGCCTTCTTCAGCCACTGGTTGACCGTCCAGTGGCCGTCCGCGCCCGGCTCGGCGACGCGCGCCTTGCCGGCATCGAGCAGGGCCAGCGCCTCGTTTACCGCGTGGCGAATGTCGCCGCCGGTCTCGAAGTTAACCTCGGCCCGGTTGTCGAAGGCGGTCTCGATGATGCTCTGAAGCTGGCTCGACATGTCACTCTCCGCTGTTCGCCGGTCTTGTCCGGTCGCGGGGCGCTTCTGTCAACGGGGATGTGGGGCGGGAGTGTTGGGCGAATCGCCTGCGCGCCGTCATCCTGAGGTGCGAGCACAGCGAGCCTCGAAGGATGGATCTCGGATGGGGCAGCTGAATATCCTTCGAGGCCCAGCGAAACGCCGGGCACCTCAGGATGACGGACCTCAAGGTTGGAGCCGTCAGGTTCTGCCAACGATGGGCCTCCTAGACCCGAAGGCTGTTGAGGAACGCCGTCAGATCGTCCGTCACCACGTCGATATGGGCGCCGTCGCGGCCCTCATGCTCCCATGCCTCGCGATCGGCGGGGTTCACGGCGAGGCCCGGTGGCACCACCAGCACGGTCCGCATGCCCAGCATGGCCGGCACTTCGAGGTTGCGGGCGAGATCTTCGAACATCGCCGCGCGGGTGGGATCGACATCGAAACGAGTCAGGAAGCCGCGATAGGCGGTCTCCTGCGGCTTGGGGTGAAACTCGGCGGCGACGATGTCGTGCACATCGGCGAAATGCTCGGAGATGCCGAGCTTGTCGAGAACCTGGTCGGCATGACCGCGCGAACCATTGGTGTAGACCAGCTTGCGGCCCGGAAGCGCGCCGAGCGCCTCGCCCAGCGCGGGGGCGGCCTCCAGGCTGGCGAGGTCGATGGCGTGGACATGGGCGAGGAAGTCGTCCGGGTCCATCGCGTGCTCGATCATCAGCCCGCGCAGCGACGTGCCGTATTTTTTGTAATAGCCCTTCTGCAGTGCGAAGGCCTCGTCCAGCGTCAGGCCGAGGAAGTTCGCGATATAGGCGCGCATCTTCATGTCGATCTGCCGCCACAGGTCGAGCCCGGGCGGGTAGAGCGTGTTGTCGAGGTCAAACACCCAGGTCTCGACATGGGAGAAGTCGACAGGTGCGGCGGCGGCGGGGGATGTCGTCATGGCGTCCTCATTAGCGAAGACCGAGCCGCGGGGCGAGGCCTTCGTCATCCCGGCCGTAGCGCAGCGAAGAGCCGGGACCGTGTGCGGGACGTCATGCCCGGGCTTGGTCCGGGCATCCACGACGTCGTTCCCGCGCGTCCGCCAAAGACGTGGATCCCCGGGACGACGGCCATGATGCTCTCAGCGCGTGATCAGTGTGCCGGCGCCGTGGTCGGTCAGCAGTTCCAGCAGCACCGCATGGGCCACCTTGCCGTCGAGGATCACCACCCCCTCCACGCCCTGCTCCAGCGCATAGATGCAGGTTTCCACCTTCGGGATCATGCCGCCGGAAATGGTGCCGTCGGCGATCAGCGCGCGCGCCTGGGCGATGGTCAGTTCCTTGATGAGCTGCTTGTCGCGATCGAGCACGCCGGGCACGTCGGTCAGCAGCAGCAGCCGCTTGGCGCCCAGAGCCCCGGCGATGGCGCCGGCAAAGGTATCGGCATTGACGTTGAAGGTGCCGCCGCCCTTGCCGGTGGCGACCGGGGCGAGCACGGGGATCAATTCGCGGCCCAGGATCTGGTCGAGCACGGTGGTGTCCACCGTCTCGGGCTCGCCGACGAAGCCGAGGTCGATCACCTGCTCGATGTTCGAATCGGGATCACGCACCGAGCGCGTCACCTTGGAGGCGACGACCATGTTGCCGTCCTTGCCGGACAGGCCCAGCGCCTTGCCGCCGGCCTCGTTGATGAAGCCGACGAGAGATTTGTTGATCGAACCGGCCAGAACCATCTCGACGATTTCGACGGTGGCCTTGTCGGTAATGCGCAGCCCGGCGGCGAATTCCGACTTGATGCCGAGCTTGGCCAGCATGGCGCCGATCTGCGGCCCGCCGCCATGCACCACGACCGGGTTCACGCCCGATTGTTCGAGCAGCACGATGTCCTGCGCGAAGTCCCGCGCCACCTGCTCGTCGCCCATGGCGTGGCCGCCATATTTCACCACGATGATGGCGTCGTCATAGCGCTGCATGTGCGGCAGGGCCTGCACCAGCACGCGGGCCTTGGTGTGGTCGTCAATGGTCTCGGAGGTCATGGGCAGGTCCGTTCACACGGGAGCGGGAATGAGACAGGCGCGTGGCCGCGCGGGCGGCCGGATGGGGAGTGCCCTTCTAGCCGATTTCGATGACGCTTCTCAATCATCGCCTTGTGTCGGAGGGATGGCGGGCACAGAGGGCGGGCGTGCAAGAAATGGCTTGCACCGGCAAACCTGTCCGCCGGCATCCGCGCGTGCCATATCCAACCCATGCAAACGCCCACCACCCGCAAGCCCCTCAAGGCCCGCTTCGTCGAAGGCTCGACTCTCCGCCATGTCGCGACCATGACGGCGGCCGGTTCGGTCGGCCTGATGGCGGTGTTCGTCGTCGACCTGCTCAACCTGTTCTATATCTCGCTGCTGGGCGAGGAGGAACTGGCGGCGGCCATCGGCTATGCCGGCACGGTGATGTTCTTCACCACCTCGGTGGGCATCGGTGTCATGATCGCCGGCTCGGCGCTGGTGTCGCGGGCGATCGGCAGCGGAAGGCTCGGTGATGGGCGGCGGCTCTCCACCTCCTCGCTCATCTACATGGCGCTCGCCACCGGCCTGATGACGCTTGCCATGCTGCCCTTTCTCGGCCCGCTGCTTGCGCTGCTGGGCGCCACCGGGCGGACGCTTGAGCTGGCGCGGAATTTTCTGCTGATCGTGCTGCCTTCCACGCCCCTGCTTGGTCTTGGCATGGCGGCGTCGGGCACGCTGCGCGGCATCGGCGACGCGCGGCGCTCGATGTGGGTCACGCTGTCCGGCGGCCTCGCAACGGCCGTGCTCGACCCGCTGCTGATTCTCTGGCTCGGCCTCGGTGTCGAGGGTGCAGCCATCGCCACGGTGATCGCCCGCGTGGTGATGACCGCCTACGGGCTTAACGCGGTGATCCGGGTACATCGGCTCGCCGCGCGGCCGAAGCTGGCAGATTTCCTCACCGATATCGGCCCGCTCTCGGCCATCGCGGTGCCGGCTATCCTCACCAACATCGCCACCCCGGTCGGCAATGCCTATGTCACCTATGCGCTTGCCCCACATGGCGATGCGGCGGTGGCAGCCTGGGCGGTGATCGGCCGGCTGATTCCGGTCGCCTTCGGCCCGCTCTTCGCGCTCACCGGCGCCATTGGCCCGGTGATCGGCCAGAATGTGGGAGCCCAGCGCTATGACCGGGTGCGGCAGACGGTGCGCGACAGCCTGAAGCTCACCATCGCCTATGTGCTCGGCGTCTGGCTGGTCCTGGCGCTGGCACGCCAGCCGCTCGCCGGCCTGTTCGGCCTGTCGGCGGAAGGCGTGGCGCTGGTCGAGTTCTTCTGCCTCTACGCCGCCGGGGCCTATGTGTTCTTCGGTGCGCTGTTCGTCGCCAATGCCACCTTCAACAATCTCGGCGCGCCGCTGCTCTCCACCTTGTTCAACTGGGGGCGGGCGACGCTCGGCACCATTCCCTTCGTCTGGCTCGGCAGCCGCTGGTATGGCGTCGAGGGGGTGCTCGCCGGGCAGGCGCTGGGCTCGGTCGCCTTCGGCGTGGCGGCGCTGATCTGCGCCTTCGCCGTGGTTCGCCGGCTGCACGCCGGCATGCCGCCGCCGGCACCGGGAACGCCGCTGGCGGGGCCAGAACTGCCGCCCTTCTCGCGCGGCGAGGACGCTCCGGCCATCGAGACCGCCGCGGGGGTCTTTCCTCGCGAGGAGGAGAACGGATAGAGTACGGGAATGAGCGATACCAGCTTTCCCGACCTCGTCCTGCCCCCCGATGGGCGCCAGTCCGAGACCGCCCGCGGCATCCAGCGTGGGGCGCTGCGCTATCTGGTGGCGCGCGGGCTCGTCGGCGTGCCGGAGTTCAGCCTCGCCTCCGGCAGGCGGGCCGACATCGCCGCGCTCGACACGCGCGGAGAGGTGTGGGTGGTCGAGATCAAGTCCTCGGTGATCGACTTCCGCACCGACCGCAAATGGACCGAGTACCGGCTCTATTGCGACCGGCTGTTCTTCGCCGTCGGACCGGATTTCCCGCTCGAGATCCTGCCCGAGGATACCGGCATTCTCGTCGCGGACATGTTCGGCGCCGGGCTGGTGCGCGAGGCGCCGCGCCACCCGATGGCGGGCGCCACCCGCAAGGCGCTCACCCTGCGCTTCGCCCGCGCCGCTGCGGGGAGGCTGATGGGGCTGATGGACCCCGACGCCTTGCGGGGCATCGCGCTTTAGAGGGGATAACCGGCCATAACGCTTGAAAGGCGGGCCCCGCCTCTGCCAGCGTCCCCTTCATGGATCAGCCTTTGAACAGCACCGCGCCCAAGGCGCCCGGCGACGCCGAGCGCGTCACGCCGATGATGGCGCAGTATATCGAGATCAAGGCCGCCAATCCCGGCAGTTTGCTGTTCTACCGGATGGGCGACTTCTACGAGCTTTTCCTCGAAGACGCCGAGATCGCGGCGCGCGCGCTCGGTATCGTGCTCACCAAGCGCGGCAAGCACCAGGGCGAGGACATCGCCATGTGTGGGGTGCCGGTGGACCGCGCCGAGGAGTATCTGCACAAGCTGATCGCCGCCGGCTATCGCGTTGCCGTGTGCGAGCAGATGGAGCCGCCGGCCGAAGCGAAGAAGCGCGGGCCGAAAAGTGTGGTCAAGCGCGACGTCATCCGCCTCGTCACCCCCGGCACGATCACCGAGGATGCGCTGCTCGACGCGCGGCGCGAGAACGTGCTGGCGAGTCTCGCGCGGGTGAAGGGCGGCGCGGGCGAAGAGGGCGACGGCTATGTCTATGCGCTGGCCTTTGCCGACATCTCCACCGGCTCCTTCCGCGTCGCCGAGACCGACAGCACAAGGCTTTCCGCCGACCTCGCCCGCATCGAGCCGGCCGAATTGCTGGTCGCCGATTCGGTCTATGAGGATGCCGAGCTGCGCCCGCTCTGGCGCACCCTGCCGGCCGTCACGCCGCTGCCGAAGGAGAGCTTCGACGGCGCCACCGCCGGACGCCGCATCGCCGGCTTCTTCCAGGTGGCAACGCTTGATTCCTTTGGTGTTTTCTCCCGCGCCGAACTGGCCGCTGCGGGGGCCATCGTCGCCTATATCGAGCGCACCCAGCTCGGCGCTCGCCCGCCGCTGGGCCGGCCGCAGCGTGAGGCCTCCAGCGAGGCGATGATCATCGACCCGGCGACCCGGGCGAACCTTGAAATCCTGCGCACCACCACCGGCGAGCGCACCGGCAGCCTCTGGGCGGCGGTGGACCGCACCGTCACTTCGGCCGGCGCGCGCCTGCTCGCCCGCCGCCTGGCCGAGCCGCTGACCGACCCGAAGCGGGTGGCCGATCGGTTCGATGCGGTGGAGTGTCTGGCCAATGAGACCAGCTTGCGCGCCCAATTGCGCGACCGCCTTGCCGGCGTGCCCGACCTTGCCCGTGCCCTCTCGCGCGTCGCGCTGGGGCGCGCCGGCCCGCGCGACCTTGCCGCCATCGGAAGGGGGCTCGGCGAGGGCATGGAGATCGCCGCGCTGCTCGCCGCCTCCCCCGCACCCGCCGAGCTGACGCGGGCCGCCGCCGCGCTCACTGGCGTCGACCCGGCGCTGGCGGCGACGCTCAGCGCCGCGCTCGCCGACGAGCTGCCGCTGAACCGCCGCGACGGCGGCTTCATCCGCGCCGGCTATCAGGACGAACTCGACGCCACCCGCGCCTTGCGCGACGAGAGCCGGCGCGTGGTGGCGGCGCTGGAGCGGCGCTATGTCGAGGAAACGGGGGTGCGCGCCCTCAAGATCCGGCACAATGCCGTGCTCGGCTATTTCGTCGAGGTGAGCCAGCAGAATGCCGACCGGCTGCGCGAGCCGCCCTTCGACGCCGTCTTCCTGCACCGCCAGACCATGGCGGGCGCCATGCGTTTCACCTCCACCGAGCTGGCGGAGCTTGAGGCGAAGATATCAAGCGCCGGCGAGCGGGCGCTGGCGCTGGAGCAGCTGCTGTTCGATGAACTGGTCGGCGCTGTCATGGGCCAGACCGAGGCGATCCGCGCCTGCGCCGAGGCGCTCGCCGTCATCGACGTCACCGCCGGCCTCGCCAAGCTGGCGGTGGACGAGCGCCATGTGCGCCCGGAGGTGGATGACGGGCTCGATTTCCGCATCGAGGGCGGGCGTCACCCGGTGGTAGAGCAGGCGCTGCGCCGGGATGGCGGGCCGTTCGTCGCCAATGAGTGCGAGCTCTCCCCGCCCGAGGGCGCGCGCGCGGGCCGGATCTGGCTGGTCACCGGCCCGAACATGGCGGGCAAGTCGACCTTCCTGCGCCAGAACGCGCTGATCGCCATCCTCGCCCAGGCCGGCGCCTTCGTGCCGGCGACGCTGGCCCGCATCGGCGTGGTCGACCGGCTGTTCTCGCGCGTCGGCGCCGCCGACGACCTCGCGCGCGGGCGCTCCACCTTCATGGTCGAGATGGTCGAGACCGCCGCCATCCTCAACCAGGCAACGGAGCGCTCGCTGGTCATTCTCGACGAGATCGGCCGTGGCACCGCGACCTTTGACGGCCTCTCCATCGCCTGGGCAAGCCTCGAACACCTGCATGAGACCAATCGCTGCCGCGGCCTGTTCGCCACCCATTTCCACGAGCTCACCGCGCTGTCGCAGCGGCTTTCCCGCCTCGTCAACGCGACGGTGAAGGTGAAGGAGTGGGAGGGCGAGGTGATCTTCCTGCACGAGGTGGTGCCGGGCGCGGCCGACCGCTCCTATGGCATCCAGGTCGCCAAGCTCGCCGGCCTGCCGCACGTGGTAGTGGAGCGCGCCCGCGCGGTGCTGACCGAGCTGGAATCCGCTGACCGCGCCGCCCCCACCCAGCGCATCCTCGACGACCTCCCGCTGTTCGCCGCGCTGAACCGAGCCCCGCCGCCCGCCGCCCCCGTGGCGAAGGCCGACCCGGTGGCGGCAGCAGTGAAGACGGCGCTGGAAGGTCTCCACCCCGACGAGATGACCCCGCGCGAGGCGCTGGAGGCGCTGTACCGGCTCAAAGCGGCGGCGAAGGGCGGGTGAGGGGTGGCGGCGCGTGGCGGGGCTAGCGGGCCCTTAAAAAAGGGCTATATTTGGTGCTGATTTCCGCACCGAACGGGCCGTGGAGGAGGAGCTTATGCAGCGCGTCGAAGCCGAGATCGCCGTCAGCGTCTCCGATCTCAAGAAGAATCCCACGGCTATTGTCGCCGATGCGCGCGGCGCTGCCGTCGCGGTGCTGAACCACAACCGGATCATGGCCTATATGGTGCCGGCGGCGACCTATGAGGCGATGGTCGACGCGCTCGACGAACGGGCGCTGGTCGAGATCGCCAGGGCGCGGGCGGGCGAGACGGGCGTGCCGGTCGCCCTCGATGACCTATAGCCTCGAATTCCTGCCCTCCGCGCGCAAGGAATGGGACAAGCTGGGCGCCACCTTGCGCCAGCAGTTCAAGAAGAAGCTGGCCGAGCGCCTGGGCCATCCGCGTGTCGAGGCCGATGCCCTGCGCGGCCTGCCAGACCACTACAAGATCAAGCTGCGCGCCGCCGGCTATCGGCTGGTCTACCGGGTGGAAGACGCGCGGATCACCGTGGTGGTCGTCGCGGTCGGCAAGCGCGAGCGCGGCGAGGTGTATGAGGCGGCGGGGAAGAGGTAGGGGTCAGGTCACCTCTGTCGCCCGCACCATGCGCCGTCTGCTGCGAAAGCCGACCCGCTGGCGGCGCTCGCCGGCATCTACCCCGACGAGATGACCCCGCGCGAGGCGCTGGAAGCGCTGTACCGGCTCAAAGCGGCGGCGAAGGGCGGGTGAGGGGCTACAGAACCTCGACCGCCCGCACCACGGTGCAGTATTCGCCGTCCATGATGGCAAGCGACATCGCATGCACCTCCTCGGCGCTGCGCATCGTTCCGGCATGGTCGGGGCGGGGGAAGGTGAAGCAGGCGTCTTCCACAAGGTGCACCGCAAAGCCGAGATTGGCGGCCATGCGCACCGTGGTCTCGACGGAATTATTGGTGATGACGCCGCAGACCACCACTGTGGCGATGCCGCTCGCGCGCAGCCGGGCTTCCAGATCCGTGCCAATGAAGGCGCTGTGGACGCTTTTGGCGACAACGGCTTCGTTTCCGAGCGGCGCCGCCTCGGGCTTGAACGGGCTTCCGGGACCCAGACGGTAATAGGACGAGTCCGGGTTGGGCGATTCGTGGCGGATGTGGAACACCGGCCGTCCGGCCTCGCGCCAGGTGGCAAGCAGGCGGGCAACCACCTGCTCCGCTCCGGGATTGTTGCGCGGGCCGTGGACCGTCCATTTCGGATGGTCGATGGCGTTTTGCAGGTCGATGACAAGCAGCGCGGCGTTGAACGGCAGCATAGCGGCCTCTCCCGGGCACCAGTCGAGACGAGACGGGCGCGCCCCGGCCCCACGCTGTCATCCCCGGCCCTGGGCCGGGATCGACGATCCTGCGTCACGCTGGCGAGAAGGCGTGGATGCCCGGGCCAGGCCCGGGCATGACGGTTCTTTTCAGCCCCCTCACGCCTGGCTGGCGGCCTTGATCTTCAGCGCGGCCTGGGCGGCGGCGAGGCGGGCGATGGGGACGCGGAAGGGCGAGCAGGAGACATAGTCGAGCCCGACTTCCTCGCAGAAGGCGACCGAGGCCGGATCGCCGCCATGCTCGCCGCAAATGCCGAGCTTGAGCTTGGGCCGCACCGCGCGGCCGCGCTCGGTGGCGATCTTCACCAGTTCGCCCACGCCCTCGGTGTCGATCGACACGAAGGGGTCCACCGCGAAGATGCCCTTGGCGAGATAGGTGCCGAGGAAGGTGCCGGCATCGTCGCGCGAGATGCCATAGGTGGTCTGGGTGAGGTCGTTGGTGCCGTAGGAGAAGAACTCGGCGGTCTGCGCGATCTCGCCCGCCATCAGCGCGGCGCGCGGCAATTCGATCATGGTGCCGACCTGGTACTCCAGCGTCACCCCGGTCTCGGCCTCGACCTGCTTGGCGACCGTGTCGATGTCGTGCTTGACGAGGTCGAATTCGCGCTTGCCCGTGATCAGCGGCACCATGATCTCCGGCACCACTTTCTTGCCGGTGGTCTTTTCCGCCGCTACCGCCGCCTCGAAGATGGCGCGCGCCTGCATCTCGGCGATCTCGGGGAAGGCGATGGCAAGGCGGCAGCCACGGAAGCCGAGCATCGGGTTGAACTCGTCGAACTCGCGCTTGCGGGCGGCGAGCTTGGCGGCGCTGACCCCGAGGCCCTGCGCCACCTCGGCGATGTCGGCCTCGGTGTGCGGCAGGAATTCGTGCAGCGGCGGGTCGAGCAGGCGGATGGTGACCGGCAGGCCGTCCATGATCTCGAACAGCTGCTGGAAATCCGAGCGCTGGGCGGAGAGCAGCTTGGCGAGCGCGGCGCGGCGGCCCTTCTCGTCATCCGCCAGAATCATTTCGCGCACGGAACGGATGCGGTCACCCTCGAAGAACATGTGCTCGGTGCGCGAGAGGCCGATGCCCTCGGCGCCGAAATTCTTCGCGGTGCGCGCGTCCAGCGGGGTCTCGGCATTGGCGCGCACCTTGAGGCGACGCACGCCATCGGCCCAGCCCATCAGGGTGGCGAACTCGCCTGACAGTTCCGGCTGCAGCGTCGCCACCGCGCCGGCGATCACCTGGCCGGTGGCGCCGTCAATGGTGAGGATGTCGCCCTTCTTCAGCGTCACCCCGCCCGAGGTGAGGGTGCCGGCGGCATAATCGACGCGGATGGTGCCGGCGCCGCAGACGCAGGGCTTGCCCATGCCGCGCGCCACCACGGCGGCGTGCGAGGTCATGCCGCCGCGTGTGGTGAGAATGCCCTGCGCCGCATGCATGCCGTGAATGTCTTCCGGCGAGGTCTCGATGCGGACCAGGATGACCTTGCGGCCTTGAGTCTTCAGCAGTTCCGCCTCGTCGGCGGAGAACACGATCTCGCCGGAGGCGGCGCCCGGCGAGGCCGGTAGGCCCGAACCGATCACCTTCTTGTCGGCCTTGGGGTCGAGCATCGGGTGCAGCAGCTGGTCGAGCGCGGCGGGGTCGACGCGGCCGATCGCTTCCTCGCGGGTGAGGACGCCGGCATGGGCGAGTTCCACCGCGATGCGCAGCGAGGCCTTGGCGGTGCGCTTGCCCGAGCGGGTCTGCAGCATCCACAGCTTGCCACGCTCGACGGTGAATTCGAGGTCCTGCATGTCGCGGTAATGGCCTTCGAGCACGCCGGCGATGCGGACGAACTCGGCATAGACCTCCGGCAGCGCCTTCTCCATCGAGGGCTTGTCCGAGCCGGCGCCGATGCGGGCGACCTCGGTGATGTTCTGCGGCGTGCGGATGCCGGCCACCACATCCTCGCCCTGGGCGTTGATCAGGAACTCGCCATAGAGCGCGTTCTCGCCGGTGGAGGGGTTGCGGGTGAAGGCGACGCCGGTGGCGGAGGTCTCGCCCATATTGCCGAACACCATCGCCTGCACGTTCACCGCCGTGCCCCAGCTTTCCGGGATCTGGTTCAGCCGGCGATAGACGATGGCGCGCTGGTTCATCCACGAGCCGAACACGGCGCCGATGGCGCCCCAGAGCTGGTCGTGCGGGTCCTGCGGGAAGGGGGTGCCGAGTTCATGCAGCACCAGCGCCTTGTAGCGGGCGACGATTTCCTTCCAGTCATCGGCATGCAGATCGGTGTCGAGGCTGTAGCCCTGGTCGGCCTTGAAGGCGTCCAGCACTTCCTCAAAATGGTGGTGGGGGAAATCCAGCACCACGTTGGAATACATCTGGATGAAGCGGCGGTAGCTGTCATAGGCGAAGCGGGCGTCACCCGAGGAGGCGGCCACCGCCTCGACGGTGACGTCGTTCAGGCCGAGATTGAGCACCGTGTCCATCATGCCGGGCATGGAGGCGCGGGCGCCCGAGCGCACCGAGACCAGCAGCGGGTTGGCGGGGTCGCCGAAGGTGCGGCCGGCGAGCGCGCCGACATGGGCGAGCGCGGCGTCGACATCCCCCTTCAAGCTGTCCGGGTAGACATTGCCATTGGCGTAATACCAGGTGCACACCTCGGTCGAGATGGTGAAGCCGGGAGGCACCGGCAGACCGAGATTCGACATTTCCGCGAGGTTCGCGCCCTTGCCGCCGAGCAGGTTGCGCATCTCCGCCGCACCTTCCGCAGTGCCGTCGCCGAAGGTGTAGACCCATTTCGTCATTTCAGATGCCCTGTTGGGTGGAGCCGATGCGGACCCCGACGCCGTGATGGAAATTCAGCCATGGCTGAAATGTACGCAACGCCAACGGGTTGGCCCAGTCCCCGCGAGAGGTCCCGTGCCTTTTCCCACGCTTGGTCTAGCGTTTTGAGGTCTTGCCTTCAATCCATCATTCGCAGTTGCGTCATGAACTTTGTGCCACGCACCGTTGACGCGCCCGCGCGTGCATTGAAGCGGCAGGGCGGTTGGGGCAGGCTGGCGGGCCGGCAATCCCTGACCCCCGAGAGGACGACCCCATGAATGGCACGTTGACACGACTGGCCCCGCACATTCTCAGCCTGCTGCGAATCATGGCGGCGCTGCTGCTGATGCAGCACGGAACCACCAAGGTGCTGGGCTTTCCGGCGACGCCGATGAGCGGCGTCAGCCTCACCTCCATGCCCGGCATGGCCGGCATCATCGAGCTGGTTGGCGGCGCGCTGCTGCTGATCGGGCTGTTTTCGCGCGCGACCGCCTTCATCCTCTCCGGCATGACGGCGGTGGCCTATTTCCTGGTCCATGCGCCGAAGGATTTCTACCCGCTGGTCAATGGCGGCGAACTCGCGGCGCTGTACTGCTTCGTGTTCTTCTATCTCGTCTTCGCCGGCCCCGGCCCGTGGAGCGTCGATGCGCTGCGCGGCGCCGAGAGGCGCTGAGCCGGGCTTGGGTATAAACTGAGAAAGGCCTTGCCCGGCTGCCCCGGGCAGGGCCTGCCGCCTCCACATTCACCACGGAGCGGAAGGTAGTGCGGGGGCGTCAACAGGCGTCGCGCGGGCGCAGGCCGTCAACAGGCGCCTAGCGTCGATAAGGCTGAAATGCCGTTTACAGGGAGAGATTTGGTGGAGCCAGGCGGAATCGAACCGCCGACCTCTTGAATGCCATTCAAGCGCTCTCCCAACTGAGCTATGGCCCCACCGAGGGTGCCGGATGCGTGAAGCGCCGGGGCGCTGCACCTTGGGTTCTCATCCGGACTTGCCGACCCGGATCAACCCGGGGCGGAGTGGTCGTAAAGCATATGGCGGATCGGACTGCAAGCCTCGATTTTAAATCGAGTGATCCATCCCCAGAGCTTTCCTCGTTCAGCTTTCCTCGTCGTCCTCGATGCCGTCGCCGATCAGGTCGGTCACGTCATCGTCGCCATCCTCGTCTTCTTCGAGGAAGGTGTCGTCATCGTCGGTGGCGACCTCGTCGTCGTCGATCTCCAGGTCGTCGTCGACAACCGCCGCCTTGGTGGTGCCGGCGGCTTCCTCGTCGGCGTCCTCGAGCGAGACCAGCTCGACCTCGGCGACCTCTTCCAGATCAGGGTCGACCACCGCCGCCACGGGGGCACGCGGCGCTTCCGCGCGGCCGCGCGTCACTGGCAGGGTGATCGGGACGATCTGGCCGGTATAGGGCGAGATCACCGGATCCTTGTTCAGGTCGTAGAACTTCCGCCCCGTGACGGGGCAGACGCGCTTGGTGCCTAATTCAGGTTTCACCACGGTTTCGGACCTCGGGGTGGTGATGGAAAGGGTGCTCCCATTGAACCGCTCGCGGGGCGGAGTCAAGCCGCATCTGCGAGGGCCGTGGCGGCAGCAGCGCCCGCATGCTAGGAGGGGCGCCCACTGCGCCGCCGGGGAAGGGTTCTGCCGGCGTTGCGCGTTACCGCTCCCCGCCGGGGGCCCCGAACGTCGCGACACATCTACCCTCACACGACATCTCACTTCACAAGACAAGGCTTGAGTGATGAGCAGCACCGGTCACGCCGCCCTCCCCGTTCCCGCCCTCGCCCGCCGCTCCCCGGCGCTCAAGGGCCGGGTGCGCGTTCCCGGCGACAAGTCGGTCTCGCACCGCTCGCTCATCTTCGGCGCGCTCACCATCGGCGAGACCCGCATTTCCGGCCTGCTGGAGGGCGAGGACGTGCTCAACACCGCCAAGGCCTGCGCCGCGCTGGGGGCGGATGTCGAGCGGGTGGGCGAGGGCGAATGGCGGGTGCACGGGCTTGGCGTCGGCGGGCTGCGCGCGCCCGAGGGCGTGCTCGACTTCGGCAATGCCGGCACCGGCTCGCGGCTGATGATGGGCATGGTGGCCGGCAACCCGATCACCGCCACCTTCGACGGCGACGCCAGCCTGCGCCGCCGGCCGATGCGCCGCATTCTCGACCCGCTGGAGCAGATGGGCGTGGTGGTGGTGGACGCCGCCGAGGGCGGGCGCCTGCCCCTCACCCTCAAAGGCCCGCAGGAGCTGGTGCCGATCACCTATGAGAGCCCGGTCGCCTCGGCGCAGATCAAGTCCGCCGTCCTGCTCGCCGGCCTCGGCGCGCCGGGCGAGACGACCGTGATCGAGAAGGAGGCGAGCCGCGACCACACCGAGCGCATGCTCACCCATTTCGGCGCCGAGGTGACGGTGGAGCCCTATGGCGAACACGGCCGCAAGGTGACGCTGAAGGGCCGCCCGGAGCTGAAGCCGGCCCCGATCCATGTGCCGGCCGACCCTTCCTCCGCCGCCTTCCCGCTGGTGGCGGCGCTGATCGTGCCCGGCTCGGACGTTGTGATCGAAGGGGTGATGACCAACCCGCTGCGCACCGGATTGCTGATCACGCTCAAGGAGATGGGTGCCGACATCACCTTCGAGAACGAGCGGGTGGAGGGCGGCGAGAGCGTCGCCGACATCCGCGTGCGGGCTTCCGCGCTGACAGGCGTTTCCGTTCCGGCCGAGCGGGCGCCCTCGATGATCGACGAGTATCCGGTGCTGGCGGTGGCGGCTTCCTTCGCCACCGGGGAGACGCGGATGAACGGGCTCTCCGAGCTGCGGGTGAAGGAATCCGATCGCCTGGCCGCCGTTGCCGACGGGCTCGCGCAGGCCGGCGTCGCCTATCGGATCGAGGGCGACGACCTGATCGTCGAGGGCACCGGCGCGGCGGCGGGCGGCGGCACGGTCGCCACCCATATGGACCACCGCATCGCCATGAGCTTTCTGGTGATGGGGCTCGCCACCGACACGCCCCTGAAAGTGGACGATATTTCCTTCATCGCCACCTCCTTCCCCACCTTCCTGCCGCAGATGCGGGGGCTGGGGGCTCTCATCGACACCGAGGCTCTCGCGGCATGATCATCGCCATTGACGGGCCGGCCGCCTCGGGCAAAGGCACGATCGCGCGGTCCTTGGCGGCGCATTTCGGCCTGCCGCATCTCGACACCGGGCTTCTGTACCGCGCGGTGGGCGCCAAGGCCCTGGCGGATCACGTCGATTTCGAGGACGAGGCGGCGCTGGCGCAGCTTGCCGGCGCGCTGAACCTTGCCGCTCTCGATCCCGAGGCGCTGAAATCGGGCGCCGTGGGCGAGGCGGCCTCGCGGGTGGCGGTGCTGCCGCAGGTGCGAGCCAAGCTATTGACCTTGCAGCAGGATTTCGCCTGCCAGCCGAGCGGCGCGGTGCTGGACGGGCGCGATATCGGCACTGTCATCGCGCCCGAGGCCGAAGTGAAGATCTTCGTCACGGCGACGCCGGAAGCACGCGCCGAGCGTCGCTATCGCGAATTGGCCGGGCGCGGCGAGCCGGTCACCTATGAGCAGGTTCTCGCCGACATCCTCCGGCGCGACGAGCGCGACAGTGGCCGCGCCAGCGCACCGCTGATTCGGGCGGCGGACGCCGTGGTGCTCGACAACACGGCCCTGGGCCGCGACGCCAGTATCGCCCGCGCGCTGGAGATCGTCGCCGCGCGCACGGGCCGCTAAAGGGAGAGACGGGCAATGACAGCCGACACATCGGACGACACGGATCGCCTCACGCGCGGCCAGGCGCGGCTGTCGGAAATCACCGGCCGCTCCGGCGAGGAGGTGATGGCCGCGCTGGGCGATGTCGCGCCCGATTTCGCCCGCTATATCTTTGAGTTCGGCTATGGCGACGTCTATTCCCGCCCCGGGCTCGACCTGCGCGCCCGCATGCTCGCCACCGTCGCCGGGCTGGTCTGCCTTGGCCATGCGGCGCGGGAATTGCGGGTGCATATCGGCTCGGCGCTGAATGTCGGGGCCACGCGCGAGGAGGTGGTGGAGGTGATCATGCAGATGGCGCTCTATGCCGGCTTCCCCGCCGCGCTCGACGCGCTGATGATCGCCAAGGAGGTGTTTGCCGCGCGTGGTCTCGCTGCAAAGGCGGACTAGGCCATGCGGCGGCTGCTGGTCATCGGCATCGGCATGGGCGAGGCGGAGGGGCTCACCGGCCACGCCCTGTCAGCGCTCGGCCGAGCCGATGCGTTCTTCCTGCTCGACAAATCGGAGGGCGCCGGCGAACTGGTGCGCGCCCGCGAAGAGCTGATCGCCCGCTTCGGCAAGCCGGGCCACCGGGTGGTGCGCGCCCCCAGCCCGCCCCGCCGCCCCGCCGCTCTCGAGGGCGCGCGGAAGGATTACGAGGGCGTGGTGGCGGACTGGCACGGCGCCCGTGCGGCGCTGTTAGCCGGGCTGATCGCCGGCGAGCTGGGCGAGGACCAGACCGGGGCGATGCTCGTCTGGGGCGACCCGATGCTCTATGATTCCACCCTGCGGGTGCTCACGCGGGCGCGGGCGCGGGCGCAGGCTGACTTCGCCGTCGAGGTGTTTCCGGGGATCACCGCGCTGCAAGCGCTGTGCGCGGCGCACGCCATGCCGCTCAACGCCATTGGCGAGGAAGTGCTGCTCACCACCGGTCGCCATGTGGCTGCGGCGACGCCCAACGCCCCCGCCTTCGCCGTGCTGCTGGACGATGGCACCGGGCTCGCCGCGCTGGCCGCGCGCGGGTTCAAAGGCCAGCTCTGGTGGGGGGCCAATCTCGGCACGGCGGGGCAGGTGCTGCACGCCGGCGCCTGCGCCGAGATCGCCGGGGCGATTGCGGAGACGCGGGCGCAGGTGAAGGCGGCGCGCGGCTGGGTGATGGATGTGTGGCTGGCGCGGCGGCAGGGGTAGAGCCGCGACGCGCAAAGCCTCGACGGGTAAAGCCTCGACGGCCCGCCGATCCGGTTCATAATCGCGCCTCCGCTGGAGGAGACGCCGATGCCGCCCGTTCCCGCCTTGTCCCACGCCACCCCGCCGGACACCGCCCGCCCGGCAGACACCATCCGCCCGGCGGCCCCCGCCCGCGTGGCGGGCCGCGAGGCGTCCCCCGCGCTGGACTGGCTGGCCGCACCCCCGACCCATCCTGAGGAGATGAAGGCAGCCTATGAGGTGCGCCTCGGCCCGCTGCGCCTTGCCGGCGGCGCCCGCATGACCCCCGCCGCTATCATCGCCAGCGGGGTGTGCACCGGGCTCATCCTGCTGGGCGTGGCGGTGGTGGTGCGGGCGGGGAGGCGGTGAGGAGGCTTCTCCGGACTGGGGGCGGACCGCGCCGGACGCCCGTCCGGCCGGGAGCCTGCTTGAAAACGTTTCCGCCGACGTCATCCCGGAAGGACCGCAGGTCCTGTCCGGGATCGCGTCCCTGTTCAGGTGGACGATCCCGGCTCTCCGCCTTCGGCTGCGGCCGGGATGACGGACTTCCAGGGCTCGTGCCTCGGCCAGATGCGCCTCGCCGGCATCGCCCGCGGCACCCCCGCTGGCGTCATCGCGAGCGGGGTATGCACCGGGCTCATCCTGCTGGGCGGCGGTGAGGGGCTAGCCCAATGTGTCTTTTGGTCTAGCCCGAGGCCTTACTGAGCTATGCCGGTCTTTGAACAAACGTGCGGCTTTGATTAGGTTGTTGAACGAACTCAGTCTTTCAGAATCCGCTTCGGACCATTGATTTTTAATAAGTATTTCGAAAAAATCAAGCTGGACATTTGGTGTATTCTTCGGACTTCTCCATCTAACATAAAATAAAAATGACGGCTCAACAATATACAACACCTCTTCATTTGGTAGCCACTCTAGAAGTTCAAAATTTCTTCTCTCTTGAAATTTCTTTAAAGCGCCAAACGTTGAGTTCATTGAGGCTGCGGGAGGAATTTCAGATACTTCGCACAGCTTGGCTACACGCCTATCTATTTCGGTTCTAGAAAGAGAAAATTTTATTGGATCTAATGTAAAACATCCAATTATCAATTCATAAGTACGGTATTTTCGAGATTTTTCTCGTGGGCCTTTAATTAATGTGTCGTAGTGAGATTTAAACTGGCTGTATCTTTGAGACGCTACATTGTGAAGCGCTGCCTCGATTTCCGAGTTATTGAATTTTATACCACTTTTAATGGATCCACTAATGCTCCTAATGCCCTTGCTTTGCGCCAATTCTAAACAGCACTGCTGAACTATTATAGGAAGGCCGACAGCTTCTTGACAAATAGACGTAGCAAATTCTTTTTCAAAACTAACCCCTAGATAGCCAAATCCAAGATGGCAAATTGCCTCTAGATCAGTTTGGCTCCATTGAGCAATGTCGATCTGTCTAATTCGACCAATTAGATCTTTATTGCTATTAGCGATATCAACAGCTCGATGAGTAGTGCCTAGAACAACTATAGAAATTTCATTGTCAATGAATCTTTTCCATTGTTGAAATAAAAGAACCTTTTCTTTGTCTGAAATATAATGAAAATCTTCAATAATCAATACGTAATTTGTATAACTAAGTATTGGAACAAGTAGGTCTGGGCCGGGATCTGCTAAAACCTTGTTTCTAATCTCAGTTTCTGTGGAGTCAATAGATACGACAGCTTTAAGCTTGGCGGAAGCCTTAGCGAGCCATTTCCAGCCGACATCGGTAGATAGCTCTAACTCGCCGCTAGCGCTCTTTGACGACGCCCGGCTCCGCGTTTCCACGCGGTCGAAATCGACAGCTTCAAGCGCCTTTCTCCATAATTCGTTGCATGTTAAGCTCTTGTCGCACCGAACAATCAAAGGGCGCGCCCCCCGATCATCCAGTACTTTTCGGTATAAGGTCGTTTTCCCGGTCTTTGATGGGCCCGTAATTAGGCACAGCTGACCTCTTTCGCTCAGGGCGGAGTCAAGCGCCCGCTCGAGCTTTCCGTTATCCCGTTGAACATAGGTCACGGTCGGTTGGCCGACAGTACGAAAGATGTCCGCAATATCGGTGATCACGTCCAATCTCCAAATTCTAAGAGCCCGTGCCGATATCATATAACGGATAATTTTGGTTCGCCTAAATCCTGAATGTCGGTCCCATTGGTGTGGGTCGGTACCAGTTTCCAGTTCGGTTAGCTGAGCGAATAAGGCGTCTTCGACTAAGTCCGCTTTTGCTCAAGAACCAGCGAGGGAGTGTTTCACCACTCCCTCCCTCCCGCTTGCCCCCCACCCTTGCCCTTCCCCTCCCCTTGCGCTATTGCACGCGCTTGTCCGGGCCACCATCTCATCGAGGCGGTCCATCGGGAGGGCCGGGGGCGCGGGATGCGCGCTCTCCGTGCTTGGAGGCCAGTCCTCCGATCCTGCCTCGCGGCGTGCCCCGGACAGTACCGCGTGCCCATGCGTGATCGCTCCTTTCAAGGGGCCGCGTCCGGGCGGCGTGGCGTAGAGCTTTCAAAGCCTTGTCCCTCACGGCCAGCGCGCCGGGTTCGCCTTTGCGGGTGGACAGCGCCGGGCCTGCCAGTCCCGGCGCCCGTGGAGGAGGAGGCTCATTCAACCCAATCCGGCGCAGATCCTGGCAAGGAGCATCTATGTCCGCTACTCAAACGCTTGCCGCCGCTCGTGACGATTTCGCCGCCATGCTCGAAGAGAGCTTCGGTGAATCGGAGCTCGCCGAAGGTTCAGTCGTCAAGGGTATCGTTGTCGCGATCGAGAAGGATCTCGCGATCATCGATATCGGCCTGAAGACCGAAGGCCGCGTGGCACTGAAGGAATTTGCCGGCCCCGGCCGCGACCAGGAAATCAAGGTCGGCGACGAGGTCGAGGTCTATCTCGAGCGCGTCGAGAACGCGCTGGGCGAAGCCGTGCTCTCGCGCGACAAGGCCCGCCGCGAAGAGAGCTGGGTCCGCTTGGAGAAGGCGTTCAACGCCACCGAGAAGGTCACCGGCGTGATCTTCAACCAGGTCAAGGGCGGCTTCACCGTCGACCTCGACGGCGCCGTGGCCTTCCTGCCGCGCTCCCAGGTGGACATTCGCCCGATCCGCGATGTCGGCCCGCTGATGCACAACCCGCAGCCCTTCCAGATCCTCAAGATGGATCGCCGCCGCGGCAACATCGTCGTCTCGCGCCGCACGGTTCTCGAAGAGACCCGCGCCGAGCAGCGTCACGAGCTGGTGCAGAACCTCGAAGAGGGTCAGGTCATCGACGGCGTGGTCAAGAACATCACCGATTACGGTGCGTTCGTTGATCTCGGCGGCATTGACGGCCTGCTGCATGTCACCGACATCGCCTGGCGCCGCGTGAACCACCCGACCGAGGTGCTCTCCATCGGCCAGACGGTCAAGGTGAAGATCATCAAGATCAACCACGAGACCCACCGCATCTCGCTCGGCATGAAGCAGCTGCTGGGCGATCCGTGGGAGGGCATCGAGGCCAAGTACCCGGTCGAGGCCCGCTTCAAGGGTCGCGTCACCAACATCACCGACTACGGCGCGTTCGTGGAACTGGAGCCGGGCATCGAAGGCCTGATCCACGTCTCCGAAATGAGCTGGACCAAGAAGAACGTCCACCCCGGCAAGATCGTCGCCACGTCGCAGGAAGTGGAAGTGGCGATCCTCGAGGTGGATCCGGTCAAGCGCCGCATCTCGCTCGGCCTCAAGCAGACGCTGCAGAACCCCTGGGACGCCTTCGCCGAGAAGTATCCGGCCGGCGCGGTGGTCGAGGGCGAGGTCAAGAACAAGACCGAGTTCGGCCTGTTCCTGGGCCTCGACGGCGACGTCGACGGCATGGTCCACCTGTCGGATCTCGACTGGAACCGTCCCGGCGAGCAGGTGATCGAGGAGTTCAAGAAGGGCGACATGATCAAGGCGGTCGTTCTCGACGTGGATGTCGAGAAGGAGCGCATCTCGCTCGGCGTGAAGCAGCTCGGCGGCGACCCCTTCCAGGATGCCGGCGAACTGCGCAAGGGCGCGATCGTCACCTGTGAAGTGATCGACGTGAAGGATGGCGGCGTCGATGTGAAGATCATCGGCTCCGACATGACCGCCTTCGTCAAGCGCTCGGAACTGGCCCGCGACCGCGGCGACCAGCGTCCGGACCGCTTCGCCGTCGGCGAGAAGTTCGACGCCCGCGTCACCCTGTTCGACCGCAAGGCGCGCAAGGTGCAGGTCTCGATCAAGGCGCTGGAAATCGCCGAGGAAAAGGAAGCCGTGGCCCAGTTCGGCTCGCAGGATTCCGGTGCCTCGCTCGGCGACATCCTCGGCGCCGCGCTGAAGAAGCAGGCCGAGAAGGCGGATTGATCCGCCTCTCCGGAGAAGGCCGTTTGAACAGCCTCTCCGAGAAGGCGGCCTGAGCCGCCTGACCCGGCCCGCCTGAGCGCGGATCGACAAAGCTAAAGACGGCCGGCGTGGTGACACGCCGGCTGTTTTGTTTGGGCTCACCGCCCGGCGGGCCACACCCTCGGCAGCGTCATCGCCGCGACGCCGATCACCACTGCGATCAGCCCGAGGCTGGCGGTGGGTGCCAGAGTCTCGCCGAGGAAGACGACGCTGATGCCGACGCCGATCGGCACGCGGAGATAAGCCTGCGCCGTCGCGCCCACCGGGCCGAGCGTGCGCAGCAGGCGGAAATACAGCACGAAAGCCAATGCGGTGCAGGCGAGCGCCAGCGCCACCAGTGCCGTCAGCGAGGCGGGCGAGGGGGAAAGCGTCCAGGGCCGGTCGACCACCAGCGCCAGCGGCACCAGCAGCCCCGTGCCGCACAGCAGCGAGCCGCAGGCTGGCAGCATCGGATCGAGCCCGGCAAAGCGCGCGCCGAACAGCGCCGCGCCGGCATAGCAGGCCGTGGCGAGGAGGATGGCGAGCGGCGCCAGCACCGCCCCCGGCGTCGCGAAGGCGTCCGCACTGAGCGCTTCCGTTCCGACCACGAGGCCCGTCCCCACCAGCCCGCAGGCGACGCCCACCAGCCGCAGCACCCCGCCGGAGGGATGCCGCCCGCTGAGCGCCGCCATCAGGAAGGCGAAGATCGGCGTGGTGGCGTTGAGGATCACCGCCAGCCCGGCGCCGAGCCGCGTCTCCGCCCAGGCGATGAGGGTGAAGGGCACCGCGCTGTTGAGGCAGGCCTGGATGAGGAAGGCGCGCCATGTCGCCCGGTCCGCCGGCAGGCGCAGGCCGCGCCACGCCAGCACCGCCAACAGCGCCCCGCCCGCGAGCGCGGTGCGGCCGGCGATGAAGCTGAGCGGCGGGATCGTCTCCACCCCGATCTTGATGAAGCTGTAGGAGGCGCCCCACAGGGTCGACAGCAGCAGCAGCAAGGCGAGTTCAACCGCGAGGCGGGGCTTTTCCATGGGGCGTCCGGCAGGTGAGGGAGGCACTGTCTAGCCCGCCGCGCCGCGCCGATGTTTCGGCCGTGGCCGAAGCGTCATCGGCTGACGCGCGGCCCGCCGGCGGGTTAAGCTTGCGGCATGAACGCCCCCGGCTCCCATCCCGCCACGCCCTTCGCCGCCGGTGCCGGCATCGCCGAAATCGCTGCGCTGCTGGGCGATCCGGCGCGCGCCAACATGCTGCTGGCGTTGATGGGCGGGCCGGCGCTGACCGCGGGCGAGCTGGCTCGCCATGCCGGGGTGAGCGCGCCCACCACCAGCGGGCACCTCGCCAAGCTCGTCGCGGCCGGCGTGGTGGCGGCGCGGGCGCAGGGGCGGCACCGCTATTACCGGCTGGCCTCGCCCGAGATCGCCGGGGTGATGCACGCGCTGATGGTGGCGGCCGCCATGGGCCCGCCGCGCCATCGCCCACCCGGCCCGCGCGACGAGGCGCTGCGGCTCGCCCGCAGCTGCTACGACCACCTTGCCGGCCGGCTGGCGGTAGCGCTGCTGGCCGCGCTGGAGGCGCAGGGGCATGTGCGGCTCGCCGACGAGGGCGAGGCGGTGGAGCCGACGCCGCAGGGGCGGGTGTTTATGGCCGAATTCGGCCTCGACCTCGATGGGTCGGGCGAGAGCGCCGGCAAAGGCGGCCGCGCCCGCCCGCCGGGCCGCCCGCTGTGCCGCCCGCTGTGCCGCACCTGCCTCGACTGGAGCGAGCGGCGCCCACACCTCTCCGGCCGGCTCGGCGCCGGGCTGCTGGAGCGGCTGCTGGCGCTCGGCTGGCTCGCCCGCGTGCCCGGCAGCCGCGCCCTCACCCTCACCCGCGCCGGCGAGGCCGGGCTGATCGCCACCTTCCATCTGCCGCCGGACTGGCGGGAGGGGGAGACGTCGTCGAGGGAGTGCGGCCGAGGCGTTTGATGGTGTCACTTTCCTCCGCTAGACTCGGCTCTCTCCCGGCGCTTCCCGCGACCTGGACGCCAGCGCGGAGGCGCGGAGCATGATGTCAGACCCGCCGCGCGATGCCCCGCCGGCACCGGCGACCGCGAATTCGGCCTGGCCGGGGCGCCTTATCGTCCGGGTCGTGCTGCTCAGCCGCTGGGCGATGGTGCCGCTGTTTCTCGGGCTGTCGATCGGGCTGGTGCTGCTGGTCATCGCCTTCGCGCTGCGGCTGTGGAGCTTCGCGTTCCAGCTGCCCAGCCTCACCGAGACCGCAGTGATCATGGAATTGCTGACCCTGATCGACCTCGTGCTGGTCGGCGGGCTGATGGTCATCATCATCCAGTCCGGCTACGAGAATTTCGTCGAGCAGATCGACCGTCGCCACGCCCCGGACTCGCCGGCCTGGATGATGCGGATCAGCTTTTCCGGGCTGAAGCTCAAGCTGTTCGCCTCGCTGATGGCGATCAGCGCCATCACCCTGCTGAAGGCGCTGATGCGGCTGGAAACCGATGTGAGCGAAACGCAGGTGCGCTGGCTGATGGCGGCGAGCGTGCTGTTTCTCGTCGCCTATGCCGTGCTGGCCTTCACCGACCGCTTCGCCGGCAGCGGCCGCGAGGAGTAGCGCGCCTCACCTCACCCGCGCCGGGTTGCCGACCGCCGTGGCCCCGGCCGGCACGTCCTTCGTCACAACAGCGCCGGCGCCGATCACCGCATTGTCGCCAATGGTGACGCCGGGCAGGATGATCGCCTTGCCGCCGATCCACACATTGCGGCCGATGGTGACGGGGCGGCCGAATTCGAGGCCGGAGCGGCGCGCGTCCGGGTCGCGCGGGTGGTCGGCGGTGTAGATGTGGGTGCCCGGCCCGATCTCGGTGCCATCGCCGATATGGACCGGCACCACGTCGAGGATGACGCAGTCGAAATTGAGGAAGACGCCCGTGCCGAGATGGATGTTGAAGCCGTAATCGCAGTGGAAGGGCGGGCGGATGCCGGTGCGCTCCCCCACCGTGCCGAGCCCTTCCGCCAGCAGCGCCCGCCGCTCGGCGCGCGAGAGCGTGAGCGAGGCGTTGAACCGCGCCAGCCAGGCGAAATTGGCCCGCTCGGCGGCCTGAATCTCCGGATCGCTGGCGCGGTAGAGATCGCCGGCCAGCATGCGCTGCATCTCGCTGCGCGGATCGTCGGCGGCGGGCAAAGCGGGTTCGCTGCGGGTAGGGGACATCTCCGGCGCTCCGTGGCACATCGCGGGCCCCCTGCATCCGCGATGGCCGTCGAGGCGGCAAGACACGTTCGGTTTCGGGAGGTGACAGGGAGGCCCTGCGTCCTTCGAGGCGCGTTTTGCGCGCACCTTGGGATGACGAGGGTTCGCCGGAAGAAGAGGCCGTCAGGCTGAGGTGCCGGCCGCGAGGCCGGCTTTGAGGCCCGCAGGCTGTTCCCGGCGGGCGCTCCACTCCCGCACATCCCTCATGGCCGGGCTTGACCCGGCCACCCCGGCTTCGTGCCGGAGACGGCGGCGAGGCTGCGTCCCCGGGCCAAGCCCGGGGATGAGGGCGCTCGTGGGCGCCCCTACAGCTCCACCCAGCCCTTCAGCTCGCGCTTCACCACCGCTTCCAGCACCTTGATGCCATCGGGTGAGTCGTTGAGGCAGGGGATGAAGTGGAACTTCTCGCCGCCATTATGGTGGAAGATCTCGGCGTTCTCGCCGGCGATTTCCTCCAGCGTCTCCAGGCAGTCGGCGACAAAACCGGGGGTGAGCACGGCGAGGCGCTTCACGCCGGATTTCGCCAGCGCTTCCACCGTCTTGTCGGTGTAGGGCTGCAGCCATTCGGCGCTGCCGAAGCGCGACTGGAAGGTGAGGCGCAGCTTGCCCTCCGGCCAGCCGAGCCGCTCGCGCACCAGCCGGATCGTCTTGTAGCAGTAGCAGTGATAGGGGTCGCCCTTGTCGAAATATTCCTTCGGAATGCCGTGGAAGGAGGCGAGCACCAGCTCCGGCTCCCAGTCCAGCTTGGCCAGTTCCGAGGTGATGGAATTGGCCAGCGCCTCGATATAGGCCGGCTCGTCCGGCCAGTGCGGGGCGACGCGCAGCACCGGCTGCCAGCGCATCTTCTTCAGCGCGTCGAAGGCGGCATCGCACACCGTGGCGGAGGTGGCGGCGGCGTATTGCGGGTAGAGCGGGATGAGCAGCAGCCGCTCGCAGCCCTGCGCCTGCAGCGCTTCGATGCGCGAGGCGATGGAGGGCTGGCCGTAGCGCATCGCCCAATCGAAGACGAGGCGGCCGTCGCGCGGGGCGAGCGCGGCGCCGAGCTTTTCCGACTGCGACCGGGTGATGGTGCGCAGCGGGCCCTCATTGCGCTCCTTGTTCCAGATCGTCGCGTAGTCCTTGCCCTTGGCCTGCGGGCGGATGGACAGGATGATGACGTTGAGGATGAACCACCACAGCACGCGGTTGACCTCGATCACCCGGCGGTCGGAGAGGAACTCCTTGAGGTAGCGCCGCATCGACCAGTAGTCGGTGCCGTCGGGCGTGCCGAGATTGACGATGAGCACGCCGATCTTGCCGAATTTGACAGGCGGATGGCCGGCGGGCAGCCCGCCATCGGGGCCGCGGCGGAGGGCGGGGGTGAGGGCGGGGGCGAGAGCCACGTGTGCCGCGTCCACCGGAACAGGCTTGGTCATCGGTACTCCCTCGACGGATTGCTGCCGGCAACTTCTGCCGTGCTTATAGGGGGATGGGCGGCGCATTCCAACCGGACGCATGTCGCAGGCGCGCGCAGGTTTCGGCCCGTGTGTTGTACGCTGCCCGGCGCGCCGGGGTTCAGCGCGGGAGGGGGCGACATGGACAAAATGACGGGAACGTTCGGGCTTGTCGGCTGCGGCCAGCTCGGCGCGGCGATCGCGAGCGCGCTGCTGCGGGCGGGGGCGGTGGACCCGGCGCGGATGTGGATCGCCAATCGCTCCGGCCCGGTGCCGGCCTTGGCCGCCACTCCCGGGCTGAACTGGACCGCCGATATCCAGACGCTGGCGGACGCATGCGACACCATCCTGCTCGCCTTGCCGCCCGCCATCGGCCGCAAGCTGCGCTTTGAAGGCGCGGGGCGGCTGGTGGTCTCGGTGATGGCCGGGGTGAGCGTCGCGGAACTGGGCGCGATCAGCGGCGCGGCGCGGGTGGTGCGGGCAATGTCCTCACCGGCCGCCGCCATCGGCATGGCCTATTCGCCCTGGTTCGCCGGGGAGGGGGTGAGCGAACACGACCGGGCGATAGTGCGGGCGCTGTTCTCCGCCTGCGGGGCGAGCGACGAAGTGCCTGATGAGAGCCAGATCGACGTGTTCACCGCCATTACCGGGCCGGTGCCGGGCTTCGTTGCCGCCTTCGCCGCCAGCGTGCAGGACTATGCGCAAGCGCAGGGCGTCGCCCCGGATGTGGCGCGGCGGGCGGTGGGGCAGCTGTTCCATGCCGCCGGCGCGCTGCTGGCGGGAAGCGAGCGGCCGGCGGCTTATTTCGTGGCTGAGATGGTGGACTATGCCGGCACCACGGCGGCCGGGCTGGAGGCGCTGCGCGCCGCCGGCCTCACCGAGATCGTCGCGCAGGGTCTGGAAGCCGCCCGCCTTCGCTGCCTCACCATCGGGCGGGAGGAGGGCTGAGGCGAGGAGAGGGGGCGGAACGGGCGCCACCGGCTTGCCACGCTCATCGCCAAAGTTCGGTTGTACTGCAATCATAAGAGGTATATTCTTAAATAATCGTCTTATGATTGTAGGAGGACGGCATGACCGGAGCATCGCGCGCGCTGCTGAGCGTCTTCGCGTGCCTTTTGCTGGCGGGGCAAGCATTGGCCGCCGCGTGCCCGGTCCCCGATGCTGTGGCAGCAAAATTGGCTGGCCGGCCGGCCCTGTTCGTTGAGGAGGGCGGCAAATGGAAGGAAATGAGCAGCCGGCGCAAAACAACTCTCCCGCCCGGCCGCACGCGCTTTGCTTATCTCTTTCCAAGTACTGACGCCGGCGCAATGGCGATTAAGTTCGTTAATATGCGAGCCAATAACGACTACCGCGCCACTCAGGTGCGGATCATTCGGCCGGGCTTTTCCGAATGCGGGTTCGTGCCTTTGCTGCGCGCGCTATACTTGATCCCGAGAGACTTTTCCGGCTTCGGCACCACGGTCGATCTGGCCGCCTATGTCAGCTTCCACATGGCGCCGCGCGACCAACCGGCGGTTTTGGTCGGCTTCCACCGAACGTACCCGGGCCCCGGCAATAATTGCCGACGCACAGACGACGTACGCAGCGGCAATCGTGAGCAGTTCCTGTTCGAAGACCGCTTCACCGACATCAAGGTTGTGACGCGGGATATGCGGCTGGTGGGCCAGGCGGTGGCCGACGGAAAGTTCGATCCGGACGACCAGGTGGACGCGGCCCTGCAGAAATACACGCGCTATGCTCACATCGAAACCCAGATGCGCCAATATGCGGGGGGCAGGCCGTCCTGCATCGACTTCGTTCTCGCGGGCGAGCCGGGAGCAAGCTCGCGGCTCTGGCTCAATGATCTCGACCTGCGCGAGGCCTCCGGTCGTCGACCTCACACGGAGCCCAGCTGGACGATCACATGGCTCGCCGATTCACCGTGAGGTCGACCGATGGAACTCCTGATCAAGTATCTCAGCGACATCTTGGGCGCCTACAAGAAGATGCTGATCTCGTCGCAGATCCCTCCGGAGAAGATTCCCGGGGCGTCGGCGAACATGAAGAACAACGTCGCCGCTCTCATTGTTTCGGGCATCTTTTTCGCCATCGCGCGCAGCCTCGTCGGCACGCAAGGCGGCCTTTTCGCCGTGGCAGCGCTGAATTTCGGCCTTATCGTCGGCGTTATGGGCACCATCATGCTGGTGCAGACCGTCGGGCTGCTGATCCCCCGCAACACCACCTCTAACGCGCGGCGGGTCGACCAGTGGGGAACGTTCCTGGTCTTCGTCTGGACGTTCTCGCTGGTCGCCCTCGTGGCCGATCACCTGCTGATGACGCTGGGCTGGATTCCTGGCATCCACTCTCTGGCCGGCCAGTTGACCGATGGCGGCAGCATGGCTGCGCCCATGGCCTCAGCCGCGATCTACTCTCTTTTCGCGCTGGCGTTGCTCACCTTCAAGACGCACCGGCAAAACCCGGGCTTTCGCCCGGGCAGTTATGCCGTCGCCGCCATTACGGCGCTCTGCAGCAACACGGCGCTGGTCTACTTATTCGTCTACCAGCTGCGCGACGTCTGATCCCTCACCGCACCAGGATGTTGCGGAACAGCCAGGGGTCGGTGGGGTCGATGTCTTCCGGGAACAGGCCGGGGCGACCGTCCAGCGGGGTCCAGTCGGTGTAGTAGCCCTGCACCGTGCCGAGATAGGGCTTCTGGATCTCCAGGCAGCGGCGATAGTCCATCTCGTCGGTCTCGACGATACCGGCCTGCGGGTTTTCCAGCGCCCACACCATGCCGGCGAGCACGGCGGAGGTCACCTGCAGCCCGGTCGCGGTCTGGTAGGGGGCGAGGTTGCGCGCTTCCTCGATAGTGAGCTGCGAGCCGAACCAATAGGCGTTCTTGGCGTGGCCATAGAGCAGCACGCCGAGCTCGTCGCGCCCGTCGACGATCTCGTGCTCGGTCAGGATCGACCAATTGCCGTCGAACCGGCCCTCATTGCCGAACATCTCGTGCCAGGACAGCAGCGCGTCATTGCAGGGATGGTAGGCATAGTGGCAGGTCGGGCGGTAGGCGACCTGGGCGCCGTTGCGGACGGTGAAATAGTCGGCGATCGAGATCGATTCGTTATGGGTGACGAGGAAGCCGTGCTGCGGGCCCAGCGTCGGGCACCAGGTGCGCACCTTGGTCGCCGCGCCGGCCTGCATCAGGTAGATCGCCGCGCCGGAGCCGAAATTATGGGTGTGGCCGTTCTCCGGCATCCAGGTTTCGTGCGTGCCCCAGCCGAGCTCGGCCGGCTGCAGCCCCTCGGAGACGAAGCCCTCCACCGACCAGGTGTTGACGAACATGCCGAAGGGGCGCGGGTCGCGGGCGCGCTGGGTGTCGCGCTCGGCGATGTGGATGCCCTTGACGCCGACGCGGCTCATCAGCTCCGCCCAACCCTCGCGGCTGGTCGGCTCGGTGAAGGCGAGGCCGGTATCGGTGGCGAGGTTGACCAGCGCCTGCTTGACGAACCAGGACACCATGCCCGGATTGGCGCCGCAGCAGGAGACGGCGGTGGGCCCGCCGGGATTGGCCCGCTTGGCCTTGAGCATGGATTCGCGCAGCGCATAATTGGAGCGGCTGGCGGGGGTGGCGTCCTTGTCGAAATAGAAGCCGAGCCAGGGCTCGACCACCGTGTCGATGTAGAGCGCGCCGAGCTCGCGGGCGAACAGCATCAGGTCGACCGAGCCGGTATCGACCGAGAGATTGATGACGAAGCCGCGCCCGCCCGTGGTGAGCAGGGGGGTGAGCACCTCGCGGTAGTTTTCCTGGGTGATGGCAAGCTGCAGGAAGCGGATGCCGCGCTCGTCCAGCAGGGCGCGGTGGTCGTCCACCGGGTCGATGACGGTCAGGCTTTCCTTGTCGAAATCGAAGTGCCGCTCCAGGAGAGGCAGGATACCGCGCCCGATCGAGCCGAAGCCGATGAGCACGAGGGGACCGTCGATTTTTCCGTAGACCGGCCAGACTGACATTCGCGGGGACACTCCTTTGGTTCCAAAAGGCACAGATGCGCGCGCACCATGGGACGCCGCAGCCTGCCGCGTCAATGGTGACGGGCGCGTGACGGGGTTGCGGGGGAGGCGGCGCGACGTGGGCTGCATGCTTCGAGGCCGGCCTTCCGGCCGGCACCTCAGCATGACGGAGGCTCCCTCACCTTGGGCGGGGGGGCCCCTCACGCATCCGCGGCGAGGATGTGGTTGCGCACCAGGGGGTAGACCTGGCCCTTCCAGCGGCGGCCGGAGAACACGCCGTAATGGCCGACGCCGGCCTGCATGTGGTGGCGCCGCAGATGCGGGCGCAGCCCCGTGCAGATGTCCTGCGCCGCCACCGTCTGCCCGACGGCGCAGATGTCGTCGCGCTCGCCTTCCACGGTGAGCAGGGCGGTGCGGCGGATGGCGCGGAAATCCAGGCTGCCGCCGCGATAGGTGAGCACGCCGCGCGGCAGCTCGTGCTGCTGGAACACCTTGTCGATGGTTTCCAGATAGAACTCGGCGGCGAGGTCGAGCACGGCGAAATACTCGTCATAGAAGGTCTTGGTGGTGTCGGCCTTCGCCTGCTCGCCCATGGCGAGGTTCTCATACAGCCCGACATGCGCCTTCACATGGCGCTCCAGATTCATCGCCATGAAGGCGCTGACCTGCAGAAATCCGGGATAGACCCGCCGCCCC
This sequence comes from Ancylobacter vacuolatus, assembly GCF_030813595.1. Classification (GTDB taxonomy): domain Bacteria; phylum Pseudomonadota; class Alphaproteobacteria; order Rhizobiales; family Xanthobacteraceae; genus Ancylobacter; species Ancylobacter vacuolatus. The sequence continues at coordinate 743,811 of NZ_JAUSUH010000002.1, forward strand.
GCGCCCTTATAGCCGGGCGGGACGGTGGCGATGAGGTTCTGCTCGAACCATTCCATCGGCTTGGAGGTGGCGAGCTCGTTGACCTTGGTCGGGTTGATGCGGGTGTCGACCGGCCCGGCCATCAGCGTCATCGACAGCGGCTGGGCGGGGTTGTTCTCCTGCGCCATCACGGCGCAGGCGACGAGCACCTGAACGCAGGGCTGGCACACGGCCAGCACATGCCCGCCCGGCCCGATCTCCTCCAGGAAGCGCACGACATGGCCGACATAATCGTCGAAGCCGAAGCCGCCGGCGGAGAGCGGCACGTCGCGGGCATTGTGCCAGTCGGTGATGTAGACGTCGTTCTCCGGCAGCAGCGTCTTCACCGTGTCGAGAAGCAGCGTGGCGAAATGGCCGGACAGCGGGGCGACCACCAGCAGGCGCGGCTGTGGCTGGTCGACATCCTTGGCGAAATGCAGCAGCGAGCCGAAGGGCAAGGTGAGCGCCACTTCCTCGCGCACCTCCACCTCGCGATTGCCTGAGGTGACGGTGCCGATGTCGAAGGCCGGGCGCTCATGGCTGAGGCCGGCGCGCTCGATCATCTCGCAGGCGGCGGTGACATTGCGCAGCAGTGGCGTGTCGCCGAAGCCGCCCATCGTGCCGATCATCTGCCGCGACAGGCGCGCGGCCAGGCGGATCGGATCGAGGAGGTCGGACTGGGCCTGATAGGCGGCATAGATCATCGGCGGGGAATCTTCCGGCAAAAGCCTGCGCGGCAGCAGCTCGGGCGACGACAAGGTGGGCGGCGAGAGGTCATGCGCGCTCCGGCAGAGGGTCCATGTGCGGCGGTCGGTGCGGGGCGCACGGTTCGCCAGCAATGGGGCCTGCCGGACCTATCCTAGAGCGGATGCAAGGCCGCTGCCAAGACGGTTGCGGAGTAGCGGGCACGCACCCGGCCAGCGCACCCAGCGATCATTCTGCTACCCCTGGCTTGCGCGGGGATGCCGGTGCGGAAAAGGCGGGCGTCATACCTGCGTCAGGAATGGCACGAAGTGTGATTGCCGCCTGCGGGCCGCACAATGGACGCCGCGCCGGAACAGGAAGCCTGCCATGCCCGCCTCGACCTCCAAACCTGCCTCCAATTCTGTCTCCAAGGCCGCCGCCAAACCCGCCGCGCGCGGGACGATGAAGGCTCCGGGCAAGGCGGCGGGGGTGAAGGCCGGCGCTAAACCTGCGGCCAAAGCTGTGGCGAAACCAGCGAAAGTCGCCGCCGCTGCAGAGGCCGCCGCACCGGCGGCGGTGCTGACCATCAGCAGCAAGAACTATTCGTCCTGGTCGCTGCGCGGCTTTCTGCTCTGCCGGCTGGCGGGGCTCGATGTGGCGGAGGCGCGCGTCTCCGCCGACGACCCGGCGATCCGGGCCGAGCTGCTGCTGCAATCCTCCTCCTTCCTGGTGCCGCGGCTCGACCATGAGGGGCTGCGGATTTGGGACACGCTGGCCATTGCCGAATACCTGCACGAATTGAAGCCAGAGGCCGGGCTTCTGCCCACGGATCGCGCAGCGCGGGCGCATTGCCGCTCGATCAGCGGCGAGATGCATTCGGGCTTCGCCAATCTGCGCTCGGCGCTGCCGATGAACCTCAAGGCGCACCATCCCGGCTTCAAGGTGTGGAGCGGCGCGCAGGGCGACATCGTCCGCATCCTCGCCATCTGGACCGAATGCCTGAAGACCTATGGCGGTCCCTATCTGTTCGGGCCGGCACCGACCCTGGCGGACGCGATGTACGCCCCGGTCTGCGCCCGCTTCACCACCTATGACGTGCCGCTGGACGCCAGGAGCCGCGCCTATTGCAAGGCCATGCTGGCCCTGCCCGCGATGAAGGAATGGGTGGCGGCGGCGCGGGAGGAGCCGGACGAGATGGAGGAGCTGGACGTCGAGTTCTGAGGGGGGTGTCGGAGTGCTGCGGCGGACTATCCAGACCTTCCCTCATGGCCGGGCTAGACCCGGCCACCCGGGGCCCGCGCGGAGCGACTGGGCTGGGTCCCCGGGTCAAGCCCGGGGATGAGGGCTGGCGCGGGGCTTTGCGGCCTGCCCGACCGCCGAGCGACGTCATCCTGAGGTGCCCGGCCGAATGGCCGGGCCTCGAAGGAGGCTCGCAGGCGCGACGCTCTTCTTCGCCCATCCTTCGAGGCTCGCTGCGCTCGCACCTCAGGATGACGGCGCGCATTCGGCCGGGGAGAGCCTCCGTCATGCTGAGGTGCCGGCCGAAAGGTCGGCCTCGAAGCACGCAGGCCGTTCCCCTCGCACCTGCTCAAGACGCCCGTCAGGAAGACGTGGAGGACCGGGTCAAGCCCGGCGCTGACGGCGCCCATGCGGGGGAGAGCATCCCCATGGCGCCAGCTGTCCGCCGCCCGCCCCTCAATGCGCCTCGTCCCAGTTCTCGGCCGCGCGGGCGTCGACTTTCAGCGGCACTTTCAGCGCCACCGCCGGGAAGGGGGCGAGCTCCATAACCTCGCGCACCACCGGGATGGTGGCGGCGACTTCCTCGTTCGGCACTTCGAAGATCAGTTCGTCATGCACCTGCAGCAGCATGCGGGCGGAAAGGCGGGCCTTCTCCAGCGCCGCATCCATCCGCACCATGGCGCGGCGGATGATGTCGGCGGCCGAGCCCTGCAGCCGGGCATTGATCGCCGAGCGCTCGTTGAAGGCGCGGATCGAGGGGTTCTTGGCGTTGATATCAGGGTAGTGGCAGCGCCGGCCGAACAGCGTTTCCACATAGCCATGCTCGCGGGCGAACAGGCGGGTCTCGTCCATATAGGCGCGGATGCCGGGGAAGCGCTCGAAATAGCGCTTGATATAGGCCCCCGCCTCCTCGCGCGGGATCGAGAGCTGGTTGGCCAGCCCGAAGGCGGAGATGCCGTAGATGATGCCGAAATTGATCGCCTTGGCCCGCCGCCGCACCTCGCCCGGCATGCCCTCGATCGGCACGCCGAACATTTCCGAGGCGGTCATGGCGTGAATGTCGAGCCCGTCCTGGAACGCCTGGCGCAGCGAGGGCGTGTCGGCGATCTCGGCCAGCAGGCGCAGCTCGATCTGGGAGTAGTCGGCCGAGATCAGCTTGTGGCCGGGGGCGGCGATGAAGGCCTTGCGGATCTTGCGGCCTTCCTCCGAGCGCACCGGGATGTTCTGCAGGTTCGGCTCGGAGGAGGAGAGCCGGCCTGTCGTGGTGGCGGCCAGCGCGAAGGAGGAATGAACCCGGCCCGTCTCGGGGTGGACATAGGAGGGCAGGGCGTCGGCATAGGTCGATTTCAGCTTCTGCAGCTGGCGCCAGTCGAGAATGCGGCGGGGCAGCTCGTGCCCCTGCTCGGCCAGTTCCTCCAGCACGTCGGCCCCGGTGGACCACGCGCCCGTCGGCGTCTTCCGCCCGCCGGGAATGGCCATCTTGCCGAACAATATGTCGCCGAGCTGCTTGGGCGAGCCGGGGTTGAAGCTCTCCCCCGCCATCTCGGAAATATCGGCCTCCAGCCGGCCCATGCCCTGCGCGAACTCGCCCGACAGCCGCGAAAGCATCTGGCGATCGATCATGATGCCGCGCGCTTCCATGCGGGCGAGCACGGCGACCAGCGGGCGCTCCAGCGTCTCGTAGACGGTGGCCTTGCCCTCGCTGGCGAGGCGGGGCTTCAGCACCCGCCACAGCCGCAGCGTGACGTCCGCATCCTCGGCGGCGTATTCGCTGGCCTTGTCGAGCGGGGCGCGGTCGAAGGTGATCTGCCCCTTGCCCTTGCCGCACACCTCCTCGAACTTGATCGGGGTGTGGCCGAGCCAGCGCATGGAGAGCGGGTCCATGCCATGCGGCGAGGCGCCGGCGTCCAGCACATAGGAGAGCAGCATCGTGTCGTCGTAGGGCGCGACCTCGATGCCGGCGCGCTTGAGCACCAGCCAGTCATATTTCAGGTTCTGGCCGATCTTGAGGACAGACGGGTCCTCCATCAGCGGCTTCAGCGCGCCGAGCGCCTCGCGGGGCGGAATCTGGCCGGGCAGCAGCCCCTCGCTGAACAGGCCCTCATCGCCGCCTTTGTGGGTGAGCGGGACATAGCAGGCCGCGTTCGGCCCGGTGGCGAGCGAAAAGCCGACCAGCTCCGCCTGCATCGGGTCGAGGCCGGTGGTCTCGGTGTCGACCGCGACAATGCCGATCTGCGTGGCGCGGACGATCCATTCCTGCAGCCGGGCGAGCGTCGTCACTGTTTCATAGCGTGAACGGTCGACCGGGGTGGCGGTGGCCTCCTTCTGCCGCGCGGCGGCGAGCGCCTGCGGGGTGAAGCCGTCGGCCGCGCTCGGTGCGTCGTCCAGCGGCGAGGCCGGCTCCTGCGTGTCCGGGTCCAGCCCAGCCAGCAGCGAGGTTGTGTCCCCGCCCCCCGCCTTCAGCCCGGGATCGGGGTCGATGGCGGCGATGTCGATTTCATAGGCCTCGCCGACGCGGCGGGTCAGCGTGGTGAACTCCATCGCCTTGAGGAAGGCGATCAGCTTGCGCCCTTCCGGCTCGATCACGGCGATATCGTCGAGCGGCACATCGAGCGCCACGTCGCGCTTGAGCGTGACCAGCTGGCGCGACAGGCGGGCTTGGTCGGCGAATTCGATCAGGTTCTCGCGGCGCTTGGTCTGCTTGATCTCGCCGGCGCGGGCCAGCAGCGTGTCGAGGTCGCCATATTCCCCCAAGAGCTGGGCGGCGGTCTTGATGCCGATACCGGGCACGCCGGGCACGTTGTCTACCGAATCGCCGGCCAGCGACTGCACGTCCACCACCTTGTCGGGGGCGACGCCGAACTTCTCGAACACCTCCTCGACGCCGATCGCCTTGTCCTTCATCGGGTCGTACATGCGCACCAGCCCATCGACCAGCTGCATCAGATCCTTGTCGGAGGAGATGACGGTGACGAGGGCGCCCTTGGCCTTGGCCTGTTCGGCATAGGTGGCGATGAGATCATCGGCCTCGAAGCCGGACTGCTCGACGCAGGCGAGATCGAAGGCGCGGGTGGCCTCGCGGATCAGCGGGAATTGCGGGCGCAGATCCTCCGGCAGCTCCGGCCGCTGCGCTTTGTAGAGGGGGTAGATGTCCTTGCGGAAGGTCTGCTCAGACTTGTCGAACACCACGGCGAGATGGGTCGGCTTCGGCGCGAATCCGCCGCCATTCTGCCCGGCCCGCACCAGCTTCCACAGCATGTTGCAGAACCCGGCCACCGCGCCGACCGGCAGCTTGTCGGAGGAGCGGGTGAGCGGGGGCAAGGCGTGATAGGCGCGGAAAATATAGGCCGAGCCGTCGATCAGGACGACATGGTCGCCGGCGTCGACGGTTTCATCAGGGGCATCATGGGCGGGCATTGCGGGCTCCGTTTGCGGCCGCACGATGCCCCCGCCGCCGCGCCGGGGCAAGGGGCGTGAGAGGAGGGGTGACACCCGCTCCCTCATCCCCGGGCTTGAGGGCGTGACGGGGCATTGGGCTGCGCAGGTGACGCGCCGGCGTTCGGGCGCTACAGAGCGCGCAGGAAAACGCCATGCCCCGTTACAAGCTCACCATCGAATATGACGGCACCCCCTTTGTCGGCTGGCAGGTCCAGGCGGCGGGGCGGACCGTGCAGGGCGTGCTCGCCGAGGCGGTGCGCCGCTTTTCCGGCGAGGAGGTGGTGGTGCACGGCGCCGGGCGGACGGATGCCGGCGTGCACGCCACCGGGCAGGTCGCCCATATCGAACTCGCCCGCGACTGGAAGCCGGACACGGTGCGCGACGCGATGAACGCGCATCTGCGCCCGCATCCCGTCGCGGTGCTGGAGGCCGAGCCGGCGGCCGAGGATTTTCACGCCCGCTTCTCCGCCACCGGGCGGCGCTATCTCTACCGCATCATCGCCCGCCGGCCGGACCTGGTGCTGGAGCGCAACCGGGCCTGGCGGGTGCTGCGGCCGCTCGACACACAGGCGATGGCGCTGGGCGCCGCGCGGCTGATCGGCCGGCACGACTTCACCACCTTCCGCGCCATTGGCTGCCAGGCGGCCTCGCCGGTGAAGACGCTGGACCGGCTGGCGGTGGAAACCGTGCCGCTGGAAGGGCCGGGGATGGAGATCCGCGTCCATGCGCAGGCGCGCTCCTTCCTGCACCACCAGGTGCGGAGCATGGTCGGCACGCTGGTAAAGGTCGGCGAGGGGGCGTGGACGCCGGACGATGTGAGCGCCGCGCTGGAGGCGGCCGATCGCACGCGCTGCGGCCCCATGGCGCCCTCGGCCGGGCTCTATCTGGCGGAGGTCAGCTATTAGCCAGCACCGCCACCGCTAGCCAGCACCGCGACCGCATCGACCTCGACGAGATATTCCGGCTGGGCGAGGGCGTCGACGCCGATCCAGGTCGAACTCGGCGGGTTTTCCGTGCCGAACACCTCCGCCAGCACCCGCCCGACGAGGTCGGCCTCCGGGCCGGAGTGGAAGCCGGGCATATAGAGCCGCAGCATCTGGATGTCGTCGGCGGTGCCGCCGGCGGCCTCCACCGCCAGAATCACCTGGCGCAGCACCTGCCGCAGCTGCGCCTCGCGCCCCACCGCGCTCACCTTGCCGTCGGCATCCCACGCCACCTGCCCGGCGACATGGACGAGGGTTCCCGGCGGCGAGACGCTGACCTGCGAGAAGCCCCAGGGGCGGCTGTCGAACAGTTGCGGCGGCTGGAGCGTGCGGCGGGGCATGGGGTGGGCCTGTGTCAGGGAGACGGAGGGGAGGCAGGTGTTCGCGCGCCGCCGCACCGTCATCCCGGCCGACGCGCAGCGGAGAGCCGGGATCGTCGCCCGGCGCTGCGATCCCGGATCGGCCTTCGCCGTCCGGGATGACGGGCCTCACGCCTTCGCCAGCGTCTCCAGGAAGCGGATGGCCTCGCCCTGCGCGGGGGCGACCAGCTCGCCTTCCCACATCACACGGTGGCCGCGAATGAGCGTGCCGACCGGCCAGCCCGTCACTTCCACCCCGTCATAGGGGGTCCAGCCGGCCTTGGAGGCGATCCATTCATTGCGGATGGTCTGGCGCCGCTTCATGTCCACGATAGTGACGTCGGCGTCATAGCCGACCGCGATGCGGCCCTTGGTGGCGATGTTGAAAATGCGGGCCGGGCCGGCGCTGGAGAGGTCGACGAAGCGCTCCAGCGTCAGCCGGCCGGCATTCACATGGTCGAGCATGGTGGGCACCAGCGTCTGCACCCCGGTCATCCCCGAGGGGCTCGACGGGTAGGGCTTGGCCTTTTCCTCAAGCGTGTGCGGGGCATGGTCGGAGCCGAGCACGTCGACGACGCCCTCGGACAGGCCGCGCCACAGCGCCGCCTTGTGCCGCGCCTCGCGCACCGGCGGGTTCATCTGCACCAGCGTGCCATGCGAGGCGTACCAGGAAGCGTCCATGGTGAGGTGATGCGGCGTCACCTCGACGGTGGCGACATCCTTCTGGCCGCGCAGATACTCGATCTCCTCCTGGGAGGTGACGTGCAGCACATGCACGCGCTTGCCCTCAGAGCGGGCGAGGTTGACCAGCCGGGTGGTGGCGGTGAGCGCCGCGATCTCGTCACGCCACACCGGGTGAGAGGAGGCGTCGCCGGCAACCCGCAGGCCCTTGCGTTCTTCCAGCCGCGGCTCGTCCTCGCAATGGAAGGCCGCGCGGCGGCGGATGACCTTGAGGATCGCCCGCACGCCGGGATCGTCCGCCACCAGCAGCGAGCCGGTGGAGGAGCCGATGAACACCTTGATGCCGGGCACGCCGGGCAGCATTTCCAGCTCCGGCAGGTCCTTCACATTGTCATGCGTGCCGCCGACGAAAAAGGCGAAGTCGCAATGCATGCGGTGATGGGCGCGGGACAGCTTGTCCTCCAGCGCTTCCGCCGAGGTGGTGAGCGGGTTGGTGTTCGGCATCTCGAACACGCCGGTGACCCCGCCCATGACGGCGGCACGCGAGCCGGATTCGAGGTCTTCCTTGTGGTCGAGCCCGGGCTCGCGGAAATGCACCTGGGTGTCGATGACGCCGGGCAGCAGATGCAGGCCGGTGCAGTCGATCGTCTCGCCCGCCTGCGCGGCATCGAACGATCCGATGCCGGCGATGCGCCCGGCGCGGATGCCGACATCGCGGGCAGAGGTGCCGTCCTGGTTCACCACCGTGCCGCCCTTGAGGAGAAGATCGAAAGTCTCAGTCATGCTGTCCCCGCCGGTGATGAAGCTGCCTGCGTCCGCTCTTACGCCAATCGGGCGGCGAGGTGAACGCCTCCCGTCCCGGCCCCGCGCAGCCGGAGGCGGAGCGTGGCGCCGGGACCCAGGAGAAAATCCTCGGCCGTATGCTTCGCGGAGGATGAAGCCGCTGCGCGGCGTCTCTGCGGGGTCCCGGATCGGCACCGCGCGAGGCGCGGCGTGTCCGGGACACGGCGCCATCGGCGCTCAGGTGAGCGCGAACTGCACCCGCACCGCCGTGCCGCGGCTGGGTTCCACCCGGCTGGCCAGCTCCACCTTGCCGCCGAGCTGGGCGGCCAGGCTCTGGATGATGCGCCAGCCGAGCCCGTCGCTGCGCGAGAGGTCGGCATCGGGCGGCAGGCCGCGCCCGTCATCGGCGATGGTCATCTCGTAGCGGCCCGGGCCGGCGGGCAGCACGGTGATGAGGATCGTGCCGGAATCGGCCTCGACGAAGGCGTGCTTGAGCGAATTGGTGACGATTTCCGCCACCAGCATGGACAGTGTGGTGAGCTGGGTGACGCTGAGCGGCAGGTTCGGCGCATCCACCGTCGAGGTGATGCCGGCCGTGCCCGAGGCGGTGACGAGATCGCAGCACAGCTGGCGCAGATACTGGTCGGTCGGCAGATCGAGCCGCTCGGGCGCGTAGAGCTGGCGGTGGATGCGGGCGATGGTGTCGAGCCGCGAGCGCGCCTCGTCCAGCGCGGTGATCGCCTGGCGCGCATCCTGCCCCACCTTGCGCTTCTGCAGCGTGAGCAGGGCGGCGACGAACTGCATGTTGTTGGCGACGCGGTGCTGCAGCTCCTGGAACATGGTGCGCTGGTTCTCATAGAGCCGGGCGGTCGTCTCCTTCTCCGTGCGCAGCCGGTCGGCGGCGCTGAAGGTGAAGTGGATCAGCGTGATGTCGATCGCGGCGATGACGACGAAGAAGCCGAGCGCCAGCAGCGTCTGGCCGTCCAGCCGCATGTCGTTGGCCGGGCCGATGAAGAAGAACCAGGCGGCGAAGGTGGACAGCACCGCGCAGGTGATCCCCGGCCGCAGCCCGCAGAAGAAGGTGGTGAGGATCACCGCCGGGAAGAAGGTGAGGAAGGGAAAGCCGGGCGGCAGCTCGCCATCCACCGCGAAGCGCAGCACCAGCGCCACGGCGAACATCGCCACCCCCACCGCATCGGCCAGCCAGGGATGGCGGCGCAGCGGCTGGGCGGCGCGCACCAGCGACCAGAAGAACGACCCCCCCCTGCTCCCTTGCGTGACTGATTCGCCCTCCCCGACGGCGCTTGCCGAGTCCCGCTGACGGGCTACCCCGTCATTCATGGGCAAGTGCCGCGCCGAGGGTGCCTGTCGCAACAGGCCGGCTGGCGGCGCTCGCCGCGGGAACAGCTGCCCGCGCCGGATCGCCCGCCAAGGAAGTCGCACACATCGAACAGGACTCCCCCAAAGCGCTGCGATTTCCGCTGGTGCGCGAGTGTGCCTGTTTGTACCCAACTCGTCACCTCAGTTCTGTCCGCTTGTGAACATTTCGCCGGCCCGTGCGTTGACGCGGCAAAGGGGAGAAGTTCATGCGCGTCGACACCAGCGAAGAAGCCGGCGGCCATGGCGTTGCCGTCACCTCGTCGGGCGGCAACAATCTGCTGGGGGCTCTGCGCCCGGCCGATTTCGCCCTGCTGCGCGGCCATCTGCGCCGCATCGACCGGCCGGCCGGCGCCGTGCTCTACGAGCCGGGCGACGATGTGCGCCATGTCTATTTTCCCTGCGGGCAGGCGCTGCTGTCCTTCATGGTGCTGCTGGAGGACGGCCGGCAGGTGGAGATCACCAGCATCGGCCGCGAGGGCGCGGTGGGCGGCATCGTCAGCCAGGGCCGGCTGCCGGCCTTTTCCCGCGCCGTGGTGCAGATGGAAGGCCCGCTGCTGCGGCTCGACGGCGTCGAGCTGGAGCGCGCCAAGGAAACGTCGCCGCCGCTGCGCAACCTGTTCGCCCGCTATGCCGACTGCCTGCTGGCGCAGGTGTTCCAGTCGGTCGCCTGCAACGCCACCCATACTATCGACCAGCGCACCGCCAAATGGCTGCTCGCCGCCTATGACCGCACCGGCGACGAAACGCTGACCCTTACCCAGGAGCAGCTGGCTTCCATGCTGGCGGTCGGCCGGCCCTATATCAGCCGGGTGCTGGGGCAGATGAAGGAGGCCGGCGCGGTCGATCCGCTGCGCGGGCGCATCCGCATCACCGATGCCGACCGGCTGCGCTCCCTGTGCTGCGGCTGCCACGCGGCGGTGAAGCGGCATTTCGACGAGGTGCTCGGCGGCGTCTATCCCCGCGCCAACGAGGTCGCCGGCCATGGCATGGTCATCACCAACGGCCCTTCCTTCCGCCCGTGAGGCCGGTGCCGAAAAGTTCCCGCAGCCCTGCTTTGCCGGGGCGGGCCTTGTGCCGCGCGCGCGCGCATGGCATGCGCGCCGTCATGGAACACGAAAACACCCCGCCCCTCGTCTCGTCCTTCGCCACGCTAGCGCCCCGCTACGACCTCGTCCTGTGCGACGTGTGGGGCGTGCTGCATAATGGCGTCCTCGGCTCGCAGGCGGCCGCGCAGGCGCTGATGCGCGCCCGCGAGGCCGGCGCCACGGTGATCCTGGTCTCCAACGCCCCGCGCGAGCCGGAAGGCGTCGCCCGCATTCTCGACGGCTTCGGCATTCCGCGCAGCGCCTATGACGCCATCGTCACCTCGGGAATGGTGACAACCGCGCTGCTGGCCGGGCGGCCGGGGGTGAAAATGTGGCATCTCGGCCCTGAGCGTGACCTCGGCATCTATAAGGGCCTCGACCTCTCCCTCGCTTCCTTCGAGGAGGCGGAGCTGATCGTCTGCACCGGCCTGTTCGACGACACCGTGGAGACGCCGGACGACTATGCCGAGACGCTGGCGGCGGCGCGGGCGCGGGGGCTGCCCTTCATCTGCGCCAACCCGGATATCGTGGTCGAGCGCGGCGGCGACCTGATCTGGTGCGCCGGCGCCATCGCCGAGGCCTATGCGGAGCTGGGCGGCGAGGTGGTGTTCTGCGGCAAGCCGCACCGGCCGATCTACGAGACCGCCTTCGCCACCGCCGAAAAGCTGCGCGGCGCTCCGGTGGAGAAGGCGCGCACCCTCGCCATCGGCGACGCGCTGCGCACGGACCTGGCCGGCGCGCTCGGCCATGGCGTCGACTGCCTGTTCGTGGCGGCCGGCATCCATGCCGGCGAGCTGGGCCTCGAACAGGGCGCCGAGGTGGATCCGCGCGCGCTCGCCCGGCTTCTGGCCGACGGGCCGGGCCGCCCGGCCGCCGTGACGACGCGCCTCGCCTGGTAGCGCGCAAGCGCACGCCCCCGGATTGACGCCGGGCCGGGACGGGGCCACTTAACAGGCCTCTTCCTTGCCGGCCCGCCGTTCCCCGGGCGGCCTTCCCGTTGCGTAGCGCTGACATGACCCACGCCGCCGCCGCCCCGCATCCCTTTCCCGTCCTGCGCAAGGACGACGCGCTGCCGGCGGGCCTTGCCGTCCCGGTGGTGGCCATCGGCAATTTCGACGGCGTGCATCGCGGCCACCGGGCGGTGATCGGCACCGCCATCGACCAGGCCCGCTCGCTGGGCAAGCCGGCGCTGGCGGTGACGTTCGAGCCGCATCCGCGCGCGTTTTTCCGCCCGTCCGAGCCGATCTTCCGCCTCACCCCGGAGCCGATGAAGCTGAAGCGGCTTTGCGAGACCGGGCTCGACGGCGCGGTAGTGCTGGCCTTCGACGCCGCCATGGCCGGGCGCGAGGCGGAGGACTTCGTCGCCGACATCCTGGTCGGGCGGCTCGGCGTCTCCATGGTGGTGGCCGGCTACGATTTCCACTTCGGCAAGGGGCGCGGCGGCTCGCCGCTGTTTCTGCGCGAGGCCGGCAAGCGGCATGGCTTCGGGGTGGAGATCGTCGCGCCGCTGCTGGACGAGGGCGCGCAGATTTCCTCCAGCGTCATCCGTGCCGCGCTGGCGCAGGGCCGCGTCGAGCAGGCCGCCCACATGCTGGGGGCGCCGTTCGAGATCGCGGCGGAGGTGATCCACGGCGACAAGCGCGGGCGGGAGCTCGGCTACCCCACCGCGAATATGCGGCTCGACCCGGCGGTGACGCTGGCGCACGGCATCTATGCGGTGACGGTGGAGATCGACGACGTGCGCCACAAGGGCGTGGCGAGCTTCGGCCGCCGCCCGACCTTTGACGACGGCGCGCCGCGGCTGGAAACCTTCGTGTTCGATTATGCCGGCGACCTTTATGGCCGCGTGCTGCCCGTCGCCTTCCATGCCTGGCTGCGGCCCGAGCTGAAATTCGACGGCATCGAGGCGCTGATCGCGCAGATGGACCTCGACAGCGTGCGGGCGCGGGTGGCGCTCGAGCGGGTGGCGGTCTAGCGGCCGCGCCCCACCCGAGACCCCTTTAGAGTTCGGCGCTGCCGGGCAGCTCGGCGGCCAGCGCGTCGAGGGCGAGGCGGGTCTTCAGCGGCAGATGCGTCGTGGCCGGCCACAGCGCCTGCGTTGAAAAGACGAGGGGAGGCACCTGCGCCAGCAGCGGCACCAGCGTGCCGGCGCTCACCCGGTCGCGGATCAGCCAGCAGGGCAGCCACGCCAGGCCGTGGCCGGCTTCGGCCGCATCGGCGAGGGCGTCGAGATCATCCATGCGCAGCCGGCTCGGAGGCGTTGCCACCCTGGGCGGCCCGCCGGCCCGGGGAAAGTGCCACGCCCGCACCCGGCCGTCCCGGGCATAGGTCACGGCGTGATGGCGGGCGAGGTCGTCGAGGCTGTCGGGCGTGCCATGGGCGGCGAGATAGGCCGGCGCCGCGCACACCGTCATGCGTTGCAGGCCCAGTGTGCGGGTCATCAGCCCGCCGCCCCCACCAGGGTCGCCATTGCGGATGGCGAGGTCGTAGCCGTCCTCCGCCACATCCACCAGCCGGTCGGACAGAGCGAGATCGATCTCGAGCCGGGGATGGCGGGCGGTGAGCCGCGCCAGCACCGGGGCGACGCAGCGCCGCCCGAAAAGCAGCGGCGCGGCGACACGCAGCCGCCCCACCGCCTCGCGCTGGCCTGATTCGAGCGTCGCGCGCCCGGCGCGCAGCTCCTCCAGCGCCCGCACGCAGCGCTCATAATAGGCCTGCCCATCCGCCGTGAGGCTCTGCCGGCGGGTGGTGCGGTGAAACAGCCGCACGGCCAGCCGCGTCTCCAGCCGCGCAATGGTTTTGGCCACCGCCGAGCGGGTCAGCCCCACCCGTTCGGCGGCGGCGGCGAAGCTGCCGGTCTCCACCGCGGCGACGAAGACGTCGATGCCGGCCAGAATGTCGTTCATGATTGGTGCCTCATGGGCGGCAATGTCGGGAAAACCTATCGCAACTGGCGCTTCACCTTCAACGGTAATGTCCATCCGCTTTCAGATGCCGCCAGGGAGACTGCGGATGAACGATCGGATGCGACGCTGGGAAATGGACAGCTATGGCCGGCCGGCGCTGGCCATGCGGCAGGTGCCGGTGCCGCGCCCCGGCGCGGGCGAGGTGCTGGTGAAGGTCGCGGCGGTGGCGCTCAATTTCCGCGACACGCGGGTGATCGCCGATGGCATGGGCGCGCCGCTCGCCTTTCCCTTCACCCCCGGCTCGGACCTTGCCGGCACGGTGGTGGCGGTGGGGGAGGGGGCCACGCGCCTTGCCGTCGGCGACAAGGTGATCTCCACCTTCTTTCCCGACTGGATCGACGGGCTGCCGGGCGGCGATTCCGCGCGACTGCCCTATGAGGCGCTGGGCGGCGCCTATCCCGGCGTGCTGGCGGAGTATGTGGCGCTGCCGCAGGCCTGGCTGGTGCACGCCCCGCGCAGCCTTAACGCCGAGGAGGCCAGCACCCTGCCCTGTGCCGGGCTCACCGCCTGGTTCGGCCTCGTCGAGCGCGGCGGGCTCAAGGCGGGCGACACCGTGCTGGTGGAGGGCACGGGCGGGGTCGCCCTGTTCGGCCTCGCCCTTGCCCGGGCACACGGCGCGCGCACCATCGTCGTCTCCGGCAGTGCCGCCAAGCTGGAGCGCACCCGTGAGCTGGGCGCCGATATCGCCATCGACCGCACCAAGGGCGACTGGGTGGCGGCGGTACGGGCGGCCACCTCTGGCTATGGCGCCGACCATGTGCTGGCGCTGGCCGGCGGCGCCGCGCTCGGCCGGGCGGTGGAGGTGGCGGCGATCGGGGGGCGCATTGCCCAGATCGGCATCATCGAGGGCTTTGATGCCAGCCTGCCGCTCGGCCCGCTGATGCTCAAGCAGCTCACACTCAACGGCATCGGCGTCGGTCATCGCCGGTCGCTGGAGGATCTGGTGCGGGCGGTCGACGCGACGGGGCTGAAGCCGGTCATCGATGCCCGCTATGGCTTCGAGGACCTGCCGGCGGCGCTCGACCATCTGGAGCGCGGCGCCTTCGGCAAGATCGTGGTCACGCCCGGCTGAGCGCGGCGGGCTCTCCCCTTGCGTGCCGCCCTCCCTTGCACGCGCCCGGCGCTGCGCTTAAACCGGGCGCGAAGGCAAGGAGCGCGTCATGACGAGCCGCAACAGCGATGGTCGCACTGGGAATGAGCCCGCCGGGGAGCCGGCCGGCGAGGGGACGGCGCACGATTATTCCGCCACCCTGTTCCTGCCGCAGACCGAGTTTCCCATGCGCGCGGGCCTGCCGCAGCGCGAGCCGGAGCTGCTCGCGCGCTGGGAGCGGATCGATCTTTACGGCCAGCAGCGCAAGGCCGGCGAAGGTCGCCCGCGCTTCGTGCTGCATGACGGTCCGCCCTATGCCAATGGCAACATCCATATCGGCCACGCGCTCAACAAGATCCTGAAGGACGTGGTGGTGCGCTCTCAAGGTGCGCTCGGCCATGATTCCAACTATGTGCCGGGCTGGGACTGCCACGGCCTGCCGATCGAATGGAAGATCGAGGAACAGTACCGCGCGCGCGGCAAGAACAAGGACGAGGTGCCGGTCGTCGAGTTCCGCCAGGAATGCCGGACCTTTGCCGAAGGCTGGGTCGACGTGCAGCGCGCCGAGTTCAAGCGGCTCGGCGTCGAGGGCGACTGGTCGCACCCCTATGTGACGATGAGCTATGACGCGGAAGCGCAGATCGCCCGCGAGATCGTGAAATTCGCCGGCAACGGCCTGCTCTATCGCGGCTCCAAGCCGGTCATGTGGTCGGTGGTCGAGCGCACCGCGCTGGCCGAGGCGGAGGTCGAGTATCACGACCACCAGTCGACGACGATCTTCGTCAAGTTCCCCGTCACCGGCTATCGCAAGAGCGCGGCCACGGCCGGCGGCCTGCCCAAGGGGCTGGAGCCGGCGGACGAGGCGGCCGACATCCACCTCTTCCCCTCCTATGAGGGCGCGTGCGTCGTCATCTGGACGACCACGCCCTGGACCATCCCCGGCAACCGCGCCATCGCCTTCTCGCCCAACGTGACCTATGCGGTCTATGAGGTGACGGAAGCCCCGCACGACAATTGGGCCAAGGTCGGCGAGCATTTCATTCTGGCCGACAAGCTGGCGGAAGAGGTGTTCAAGGCCGCCCGCGTCACGGCTTACGAGCGCCACCGCGAGGTCGACCCGACGCATCTCGTCTGCGCCCATCCGCTGAATGGCGTGGAGGGCGCGCAGGGCTATTTCGACTTCCGCGTTCCCGTCGTGCCCGGCGACTTCGTCACCGATGACACCGGCACCGGCTTCGTCCATATCGCCCCCGGCCACGGCGCCGACGACTTCAACCTGTTCATGTCCGCCCATCTGGGCGAGGTGCCGCACACGGTCGGCCCGGACGGGCGCTATTACGACCATGTGCCGCTGTTCGCCGGCGCCCGGGTGATGGACGACAAGGGCAAAGACGGCGACGCCAATGACGCTGTCATCAAGGCGCTGATGGGCGCCGACAAGCTGCTGGCGCGCGGGCGGCTGAAGCACCAGTACCCGCACAGCTGGCGCTCCAAGGCGCCGATCATCTTCCGCAACACGCCGCAATGGTTCATCGCGATGGACAAGGACATCGCGGCGGCGGACGGTTCCTCGACGCAAGGCGACACGCTGCGAGCGCGCGCGCTCGACGGCATCGCCAAGGTGCAGTGGGTGCCGGCCTCCGGCCAGAACCGCATCACCGGCATGATCGAGAACCGGCCGGACTGGGTGGTCTCGCGCCAGCGCGCCTGGGGCGTGCCGATCGCCGTCTTCGTCAAGGACAAGGGCGACGGCACGGTCGAGATCCTGCGCGACGAGCGGGTGAATGCCCGCATCGCCGAGGCTTTCGCGGCCGAGGGCGCCGACGCCTGGTACCAGGCGGGCGCGGCCCAGCGCTTCCTCGGCACCGACTACAGTTCCAATGAATGGACCAAGGTCGACGACATTCTCGACGTGTGGTTCGATTCAGGCTCCACCCACGCCTTCACGCTGGAAGTGCGCGACGACCTCAAGGCCAACCGCGCCTTTGCCGGCGGGCCGGACCGGGTGATGTACCTCGAAGGCTCGGACCAGCATCGCGGCTGGTTCCACTCCTCGCTGCTGGAGAGCTGTGGCACGCGCGGGCGCCCGCCCTATGACGTGGTGCTGACGCATGGCTTCGTGCTCGACGAGCAGGGCCGCAAAATGTCGAAATCGGTCGGCAACGTGGTCGCCCCGCAAGAGGTGATCAAGAATTCCGGCGCCGACATTCTGCGCCTGTGGGTGTGCGCCTCCGACTATTCCGACGATCTGCGCATCGGGCCGGAAATCCTGAAGACCACGGTCGAGACCTACCGCAAGCTGCGCAACACGCTGCGCTGGCTGCTGGGCTCGCTGCACCATTACCGCGAGGCCGAGCGCGTCGCCTATGCCGACATGCCGGCGCTGGAGCGCATGGTGCTGCACCGTCTGGCCGAGCTCGACACCACGGTGCGCGAGGCCTATGCCGCCTTCGACTTCAAGCGGGTGAACGCGGCGCTGACCGCCTTCATGACCAGCGAATTGTCGGCCTTCTATTTCGACGTGCGCAAGGACTCGCTCTATTGCGACCCGATCTCCTCGGTGACGCGGCGGGCGTGCCTGACCGTGCTGGACGAGGTGTTCGCGCGGCTGGTGGTGTGGCTGGCGCCGATCCTGCCCTTCACGGCGGAGGAAACCTGGCTGGCGCGCTTCCCCTCCGAGACCGGCTCGGTGCATCTGGAAACCTTCCCGCAGACACCGTCGAAGTGGCGCGACGACACGCTGGCCGATGAGTGGCGCAAGATCCGCCAGGTGCGGCGCGTGGTGCTTGGTGCGTTGGAAGTGGAGCGCGCGGCCAAGCGCATCGGCTCCAGCCTGGAAGCGGCGCCGGTGGTGCATGTGTCCGACCCGAACCTGTTCGCGGCGGTGAGCGCGGTGGACCTCGCGGAAGTGTGCATCACCTCCGACGCGCATCTGATGCCCGACGAGGGCCCGAAGGACGCCTTCCGCCTGCCGGACGTGCCAGGCGTGGCGGTGGTGCCGAACCGGGCGGTCGGACACAAATGCGCCCGTTCGTGGAAGATCTCGCCGCTGGTGGGGACGGATGCGGACTATCCCGACGTGACCCCGCGCGATGCCATGGCGCTGCGCGAACGGGCGCAGGCCCGGCGGGCGGCGGAATGAGGGATCCGATTGTACGTCATCCCGGAACGGCCGCGAGGCCGGGTCCGGGGGCGCGTGCCGGCGGGGGAGGCCGTTTCGATCTCAACGCCATCCCGGCGCGCGCGTGCCGCGTCTGTGGGATGACGGGTCTGGCAGAACCTTCATGAAGCTGCGCCTCGCCGGCCCGTTCACCCTTTATGGCGGCGCCTTCGCGCTGGCCGCGCTGGTCGCCGACCAGGCGTCCAAGCTCGCCGTGCTGGGCGGGGTCGATTTCGGCCCTGACGGCATCGTGAACGTGGCGCCCTTTCTCGACATCGTCTGGGCGTGGAACACCGGCATCAGCTACGGCCTGTTCTCGCTGGGGGCGGAGGGCTGGTGGCTGCTCGGCGGGCTGAAAGTGGCGGCCGCCCTGCTGTTCTGGCTCTGGCTGGCGCGCATCGACAACCGGCTGGAAGCGGCGGCGCTGGGGCTGCTGATCGGCGGCGCGCTCGGCAATGCCATCGACCGCGCGGCCTATGGCGCGGTGTTCGACTTCATCTCGCTGCACGCTTTCGGCTTCTACTGGTACGTGTTCAACCTCTCCGATGTCGCCATTGTTGCCGGGGTGGGCGTGCTTTTGTATGCTTCTTTCTTCGGGGGCGCCGCAAAATCGCCGCCCTGAGGTGAGATCGGATCTTCCGCACGCTTGAGCGGTCGCGCGGGGGCGGCATCTCGCCCGCCTCACCCGACCGGCAGGAGACGACCGGATGACGAAACGAGTTCATGCCACCCGCGCCGCGCTTCTGCGGGGCGCCATGGTCTGCACGATGGCGGGCGCTTTCGGCGTCGCGCCGGTTTTTGCCGCCGACGACCCGCCGGAAATGAACTTTACCGGCCAGCTGCTGACCGGCCTCGGCCTGGTGGCGCCGCCGCCGCCGCAAATCGACTATCGCGAGCGCGCCCCGCTGGTGGTGCCGCCGACCGGCGACGTCCTGCCGCCGCCGCGCGACGCCGCCGCTATCTCGCAGAACCCGGCCTGGCCGAAGGACCATGACGCGGTGGTCCGCGCGCAGTCGGAAAAGACCGACTGGTCCGAGGCGTGGGAATCGGTCGCCCGCGACGGCACCACGGGCGGGCGCTCGCTCACCCCGGCGCAGCTCGAAAAGGGCTACAAGTCCGGCAAGGTGACGGGTTCCGGCTTCAAGAACCAGCGCACCAATGACGATAACCGCCTGTCGCTGAACCAGCTCGACTTCTTCGGCTGGGACAAGAAGAAGGACCAGGCGGTCCCGTTCGAGGGCGAGCCGGACCGTGAATCGCTGGTCCAGCCGCCGCCCGGCTACCAGACGCCCGCCCCCGGCGCCAAATATGGCGTGGTGTCGGATCGTCCGGAAGACAAGGACTGGAAGATGCCGAGCTGGTTCGACCGCACCCAGCAGAACAAGTGACCGCCTGACGGCGCGCGGCGCCCGCGCGCCGACGCCATGGACGGCCCGCCGGCAAGGCGCTTGGAAGCGCGACTTGGATGCGACTTGGAAGCTCGCCTTGGAAGCTCGCCATCGATGCGTCGCATCGATGTGTGACTTGCCACCGCCGCGGGCCTCTCACTTCGCGGTGAAGCATACCGGCCGCGCGTCGCGCCGCGCACGCTTCGTCGCTACATTGGTGGCGTTCCCCGCCCTGCGCGGCCCGATTCCGGGCCGTGCGCCCCCGGCGCCCCCCGGGCGGTCGCCGAAACGGATGAAGCTGTGACTGGAAGAATCATGCCCGCTCTGATGCTGCTGGCCGGCGCCGCCGCCGGCCTCGCCACGGCCCCCTCGCGCGCCGAAGCTACCGAAGTGTCGGAATTCACCCTGGGCAACGGCCTGCAGGTGGTGGTGGTGCCCGACCATCGCGCGCCCGTCGTCACCCATATGGTGTGGTACCGCGTCGGTTCGGCCGACGAGCAGCCGGGCAAGTCCGGCATCGCCCATTTCCTCGAACATCTGATGTTCAAGGGCACCGCCACCCACCCGGCGGGCGAGTTCTCGCAGGTGGTGGCCAAGCTCGGCGGGCAGGAAAACGCCTTCACCTCGCAGGACTACACGGCCTATTTCCAGCGCGTGGCCAAGCAGAACCTCGCCACCGTGATGGGCTTCGAGGCCGACCGCATGACCGGCCTCGTGCTCACCGACGAGGTGGTGCTGCCCGAGCGCGACGTGGTGCTGGAAGAGCGCCGCATGCGCACCGACAACGACCCGGCCTCGCAGCTCTCCGAGGCGGCGCAGGCGGCGATGTTCGTCAACCACCCCTATGGCCACCCGATCATCGGCTGGGAAGACGAGATCCGCCAGCTGAACCGGCAGGACGCGCTCGACTTCTACCGCCGCTTCTACACCCCCAACAACGCCATCCTCGTGGTGGCCGGCGATGTCCAGCCGGAAGAGGTGAAGAAGCTCGCCGAGGACACCTATGGCAAGGTGGAACGGCGCGCCGAGACCGCCGAGCGGGTCCGCCCGCAGGAGCCGTCGCCGCGCGCCGAGCGCCGCCTGGTTCTGGCGGATGGGCGCGTCGGCCAGCCGAGCCTGTCGCGCAGCTATCTCGTGCCGTCCTATAAAGGCGACAAGCAGGAGAGCGCCGCGCTTGACGTGCTGTCCCAGGTGCTGGGCGGCGGTTCGACCGGCCGGCTCTACCGCACGCTGGTGGCCGACAAGGCCGTCGCCGCCAATGCCGGGGCCTGGTATCAATCCACCGCGCTCGACGACACCCGTTTCGGCCTCTCTGTCACCCCCCGCCCGGAAGTGACGATGGAGGCGCTGGAGACCGCGCTGGACGAGACCATCGCCGCCCTCGCCAAGGATGGTCCGGACCCGGCGGAGCTGGAGCGCGCCAAGACGCGGCTGGTGGCCGAGGCGATCTATGCCCAGGACAACCAGGCGACGCTGGCGCGCATCTATGGCGCCGCGCTCGCCACCGGCTCCACCGCGCAGGACGTGAAGATCTGGCCCGATCTGGTCAAGGCCGTGACCGCCGAGCAGGTGCGCGATGCCGCCCGCCGCTGGCTGGTGCCGGCCCGCGCCGTGACCAGCCAGCTGCTGCAGGTCAAGCCCGCCCCCGCCGCCGCTTTGCCCGAGCCGGGCACCGACAAGGCGGCCCCGGCGGAGGACCGCTCATGACCGGCGCCGCCACCCCGCGGCGCGCCGGCCTTTCCCGTTCCCTCCTGTCCCTCGCCGCGGCCACCCTCATGACCATCGCCCTCGCCCCCGCCTCCCTCGCCCAGTCCGAGACCACGCGCATCCAGCGGGTGATCAGCCCGGGCGGCATCGAGGCCTGGCTGGTGCACGACACCACCCTGCCGCTGGTGGCGATGGAGATTGCCTTTCTTGGCGGCGCGGCGCAGGACCCCACGGAAAAGCCCGGCGTCGCCAGCCTGACCTCCTCACTGCTGGACGAGGGCGCCGGCGATCTCGATTCCCGCGCCTTCCAGGACCGGATGGCGGAGAAGGCGATCGAGCTGCGCTTCGATGCCTCGCGCGACAGCCTCGGCGGCTCGCTGCGCACCCTTTCGGAAAATGTCGATGATGCCTTCGCGCTGATGGCGCTGGCGGTGAACGCGCCGCGCTTCGACGACGAGGCGGTGGAGCGCATCCGCCAGGGCCAGCTGGCCCAGCTGCGCCGGCGGCTGAACGACCCTTCATCGCTGGCGAGTCTGGGCTGGTCGGCCGCCGCCTTCCCTGGCCATCCCTATGGCCGCCCGGTGGCCGGCACGCTGGAAAGCGTGCCCACCATCAGCCGCGACGACCTCAAGGCCTTTGTCGGCCGCACCTTGGCGCGCGACAATCTGAAGATCGCCGTGGTCGGCGACATCACGGCGGAGAAGCTCGGCCCGGCGCTCGACGCCATGTTCGGCGCCCTGCCGGCCAAGGCCCAGCTGACCCCGGTGGCGGATGTGGAGCCGCAGGGCCTCGGCACCGATGTGGTGAAGACGCTCGACGTGCCGCAGACTTCCATCGTCTTCGGCGGCATCGGCCTCAAGCGCGACGACCCGGACTTCATCCCCGCCTTCGTGCTCAACCATATTTTCGGCGGCTCGGCCTTTTCCTCGCGCCTGTTCAGCGAAGTGCGCGAGAAGCGCGGGCTGGCCTATTCGGTCTACAGCCATCTCGCCCCGCTCGACCATACGGCGCTGATCCTCGGCGGCACCGCGACCAAGAACGAGCGCGCTGGCGAGAGTGCCGAGCTGATCCGCTCGGAATATCAGCGCCTGCTCACCGTCGGCCCGAGCGAGGAGGAGCTGGAGGATGCCAAGAGCTACCTCATCGGCTCCTTCGCCCTGCGCTTCGACAGCTCGGCCAAGGTCGCCTCGCAGCTGCTGCAGATCCAGATCGACAATCTCGGCATCGACTATATCGACATCCGCAACCAGCTGGTGGCGCAGGTGACGCTGGACGACGTGAAGCGGGTCGCGGCCCGGCTCAATGAGCATCCCGCGCTGTTGTTCAGCCTGGTGGGCAAGCCCGAGGGGCTGACCCAGTGACGGCCGGCCGGCGCGGGCGGCCGCGCCAAGTGGCGGGCAACAGCAGTGACGGCGGCAGCGGGCCGGGCGTTTGCGCCCCCCGCGCCTGTGCGGACGCTTGACGGGAGGGCGTCAGGGCATGTTCCCTGTCGGCGATCCCCTGCTATAAGAGCGTCCGGGAACGTATGGATCAAGCACATCGGCCATCCGGCGCTGCGGGGGAAGGCGCCGGGGCCCATCCAGCCGCCACGGCGGGGAGTATGCGTATGGGTATCGGGGACGTTGGGAGCCGGAACGTGGTGAACGCCGAACAGGTGAACGGGCCGGCCGGTGGGGTCAGGCGCGGGCGGACGCACAGGGGGCGTGCCCACCATTGGCTTGCCCTCCCGGCGCTCGCCTTGCTGCTGGCGGGCTGCGCCGGCAACGGCATTGGCGGCGGCGACGGCAATGAGGGCCCGATGGGCTCCGGCAATGCCGGCGACCAGGGCATCTTCGGCTCGACCATGCAGACCACCACCGTGGCCCCAACCGGCGGCAGCGCGGCGGCGGGCGGCGCGGTGGGCGCCGGCACGGCGGCGGTCGCAGCAGGCAATCCCGATCTTTCCGAATTCACCTGCCCGCCGATCCAGGTGCGGGCCGGCGCGGCGGCCTGGCAGGTGACGGAACCCTCCGATGGCGGCGTGCGCTACCAGGCGACGCTCGGCCAGTTCTCGCGCGAATGCCGCTTCTCCGCCCCCGACATGAACATGCGTATCGGCATTCAGGGCCGGGTGCTGCTCGGCCCCAAGGGCGGCCCGGGCAAGCTCACCGTGCCGATCCGCCTCGCCGTGGTCGAGGAAGGGCCGGCGCCGAAATCGGTGTGGACCAAGTTCTATGCCGTGCCGGTGGAAGTCGGCCCGGGCGTCATGCAGGTCGATTTCGGCCTGGTGGCGGATGACGTGAACTTCCCGCGCCCGACGCCCGGCCTCTCCGAGCGCTATGTCGTCTATGTCGGCTTCGATCCGCAGGGCAAGGAAGAGAAGCCCACGCGGGCGCGTCCGGCCACGCCGCGCGCCCAGCCGCAGGCCCAGCAGGCGCCGCGCCCGGCCCCCGCCGCCACGGCGGCGCCGCGCGCGACCCCGGTGGTGACGCCCGCGCCCACCGCCACGCCGCGCCAGATCTCGCCCACCGTCGCGCCGGCCGCCAGCGCCGCGCCGCGCACCAGCCCTTCGGCGCCGACCTCCACCGTGCAGACCGCCCCCGCCACCCCGGCGCCGGCGGCCACCGCTCCCGCAGCGACCGCGCCGGCCGCCAGCGCGCCCGCCCCGAACAACAGCGACACCCAGTGGATCGGCGCCCCGGCCCCCTCCACCGGGGGGTTCTCGCAATAGAGGATGGTGCACCGGTCAGGCTGAATCAGCCGGATCGGTGGATCGCCCTTTGGCGAGAGACGCGCGCGGCCTGCGCGCCGCAGGCGGTGCCGGCATGTCGGCGGGTGTTCTCGACGACTTGCTTCCGACGCCGTGCTCTCAACGGCGTGGACCGGCGCAGGCAAGGGCGCCTAGGCCGGCTTCGTGCTGGCGAAGGCGCTGAGGAAGGAGCGCACCGTCTGGTCCACCACATTGCGGATCATCGCGGCGTCCGGGTGGGCATTGTCGCCGAAGATCATCGGTATGACGAGCTTGCCCTGGCAGCCCAGCATGAACTGCCAGGCGGCCATCTCGACATCCTCGATGACGAATTCGCCCTGCGCGATCTTGGCGCGCAGCCAGTCGGACAGCCGGGCGACACCGGCTTCCTGCCCCGCCTGCAGGAAGGCGCGGCCGATCTCGGGCAGCTTCTCGGCGACGCCGATCACCATGCGGACGGTGCGGATATGGCCGGGCTCCAGCATGGCGTGGACATAGCGGCAGGCGAGCGCGCGCAGCGTCTGCTCGGTGGGACCCTCGGGATCGAGGTCGAAACAAGCCTCGGCCGTGCGCTTGCATTCATCCGTCACCAGGGCGGTGAACAGGTTCTCCTTCGAATCGAAATAGACGTACAGCGTGCCCTTCGAGACGCCGGCGGCGCGGGCGATTTCGCCCATACTGGCGCCGTCGAAGCCCGAGGCGAGGAACACCTCCCGGGCCCCGCGCAGGATCTGGTCGTGCTTGGGGGAGGCGGGGCCGGCGGCCGTTTCCGTGCGCCCCGGCTCGGCGTGCCGTCCACCGGCCGTCCGGCGCTCGATCCGTTGATGGGCGAAGTCCGGTAATGAGGCCATGAACAATCTGATCGGGAGGAGCAATTATGACTTCTTCACAACAGCATTTTGAAGCGCCGGGCGGCTTTAAGCAATGTGGCAGACGGCTCCGGACGGGCGCTCAAACATATTGACCGAACGGTTCGGTCGACGTTGATCGCGAGCGATGAACCGTTTAATGATCCAGACGCGCCAGCGGATCTGGTCCCAAGGAGCCCGCAAGCCTTTGGACAACACGGGCCCGCTGGTAGAGGGAGGGGGATTAAACCGCCCCCCAATCCCCCTCCCTCATCCCGATCGGCCCGCCCGATCGATCGTCCGGGGCGTCTTCACATTCGCGTGGCCTTAGGCGCCGATGCGCCCGCTGCGACCCCGAGAGAGCGCTTGGCGCAAGGGGCGCGGCAGAGTATTGCTGCAACGCCCCCCGATGCCACGGCATTGCTCTGCGCACATCCGGCCCTCATGCACCCTCCCGTCGCGTCTTCTCCCTTGATCTCCCGTCCCGCCGGCGTGCACAGCGCCGGCCGGCCGGGTCCTGCAGGCCACTCCCTTCCCGGCCCGTGCCGGGATGGCGCGTGCGGCGAGCGGGGGTCCCATGGCTGAGCGTCGCCCCACGGGACGCCGGACGATTCCCTTCGCTGCCGAGATGGCGGCGCTGGGGGTGGTGTTCGGCGATATCGGCACCAGTCCGCTCTATGCCTTCAAGCAGGGGCTCAACGCGGTAGGTGGCCCGGCGATCTCCGATGCCGACGTGTTCGGCCTGCTGTCGCTGATCACCTGGGCCATCATCCTCTCCATCACGCTCAAATACGTCACGCTGGTGCTGCGGGCGGACAATGACGGCGAGGGCGGCATCCTTGCCCTGGTCACGCTGCTCGACCTGCAGCGCTCGGCCAATGGCAAGCGGCTGTTCCTGCTGGTGGCCGGCCTGGTCGGCGCCGCGATGCTGATCGGCGATGGCGTGCTGACCCCGGCCATCTCGGTGCTGTCGGCCATTGAAGGGCTGGAGGTGATCGCCCCCGCGCTCGACCACTGGATCGTGGCGGCCACGGTGCTGGTGATCCTGCTCGTCTTCATCTCGCAGCGCGCCGGCACCGAGCGCATCGGTGCCTTCTACGGCCCGGTGATGCTGGTCTGGTTCCTCTCGCTGGCCGCGCTCGGCCTGCATGGCATCGTCCAGGCGCCGCAGGTGCTGGCAGCGTTCGATCCGCGCCATGGCATCGCCATCCTGGCCGACCATCCGCTGCTCGCCGGCGCCATTCTCGGCGCCACCTTCCTGGCGATAACCGGCGGCGAGGCGCTCTATGCCGATCTCGGCCATTTCGGCCGGCCGGTCATCACCCGCGCCTGGCTCATCGTCGCCATGCCGGCCCTGCTGCTCAACTATTACGGCCAGGGCGCCCATGTGCTGGTGCACCGCGACTCGGTGCGCAACCCGTTCTACGATCTGGCGCCCGACATGTTCGAGGTGCCGCTGCTCATCCTCGCCACGCTGGCGACGGTGATCGCCTCGCAGGCCATCATCACCGGCGTGTTCTCGCTGGCCAAGCAGGCCATCGAGCTCGGCTACCTGCCGCCGATGCGGATCCGCTACACCAGCGAGCACAATGACCAGCACATCTATGTCGGCCGGCTGAACTGGATCATGATGACGGCCTGCGCCGCCATCGTGGTGTCCTTCGGCTCATCCGACCGGCTGGCCTCCGCCTATGGCATCGCCGTGGCGATGGCGATGGTCTCGACCACCATCCTGTTCGTCGCCCATGTGCGCCGGCGCTGGCACTGGCCCTGGCCGGCGCTGGTCGGCCTTGCCGGCGGGCTGGCGGTGATCGACCTGTCCTTTGCGGCCGCCAACCTCACCAAGCTGCACGATGGCGGCTGGCTGCCGGTGACCATCGCCGCGCTGGTGCTGGTCATCATGGTGTCGTGGCGCCGTGGCCTCGAAGGGCTCGGCATCCAGCAGCGCCGGTTCACCCAGCCGCTGGACGAGTTCGTCGCCAAGGGCCGCCCGCCCGGCTGCGCGGTGAGCCCGCGCACCGCCATC
The DNA here is from genome assembly GCF_030813595.1 of Ancylobacter vacuolatus. Taxonomy (GTDB): domain Bacteria; phylum Pseudomonadota; class Alphaproteobacteria; order Rhizobiales; family Xanthobacteraceae; genus Ancylobacter; species Ancylobacter vacuolatus. The sequence goes on from NZ_JAUSUH010000002.1 coordinate 770,374, forward strand.
TTCCTCTCGCGCGGCGCCGCCGTCACGCCGGTGGCGCTGGGGCGCCTGTCGGAACTGCTCAATGTGCAGTTCACCCGCGCCGTCATCGTCTCGGTGTGGATCGCCTCGCGCCCGCGCGTGCCGGTGGACGAGCGGGTGCGCGTCCTGCCGCTCGACCCCGCCCATCTGCGCGTCGATGTGCGCTTCGGCTATATGCAGCAGATCGACGTTCCGGCCGTGCTCGGCCCCGCCCTCTACGCCCAGGGCATCGATCCCGACGAAGCGGTCTATGTCATCGGTCACGAGCGGGTGATGCCGCCCGACGACATTCTCGGCGTGCGCGACGTTCTCGCCCACATCTTCGCCTTTCTCGCCCGCAACGCGGAGCGTTCGGTCGACCGCTTCGGCCTGCCGCGCCCGCGCACCATCGAGATTGGCTACCCGGTCCGGCTCTAGCCGAAGAACCGGTTCACGCCGGCGTGACTGTCATTGTGTCGTCGCACCCGCGCCGCCATCTGGCGTCAGACAGGCGCGAGAATCGACGCAACGGAGCGGGTGCGTTAATGCGCCGCCGGTTTGCTGAACGTGTTTCGCAAGCCGGCCGGGTCTGCTAGGGGTGCCCGGCACACTGGCATAACAGCGGGGACAGGCACGCAATGAACGGACTGAAGCTGATTCCCGGCTGGCTGCGCGCGCGGCTCGGCTGGCACACGCTCGGTCTGGTCGCGAGCCTGGTCATCATCGGCATCGCCGTTTTCGTTCTCTACGAGATGCTGCGCCATATCCGGCCGGGCGAAGTGCTGGAAGCGATCTCCGGCACCGAGCTCTGGCGCATCGGGGTGGCGGCGCTGTTCGTGGCGGGGGCCTATTTCACCCTCACCTTCTATGACTGGTTCGCCCTGCGCACCATCGGCAAGCCGCAGGTGCCCTACCGGGTCGCGGCGCTGGCCTCCTTCACCTCCTATTCCATCGGCCACAATATCGGCTTCTCCGCCTTCACCGGCGGCACGGTGCGCTACCGCATCTATTCCGCCCACGGGCTCGGCGCGGTGGATGTGGCCAAGCTGTGCTTCATCACCGGGCTCACCTTCTGGCTCGGCAACATCGCCATTCTCGGCCTCGGCATCACCATCGAGCCCTGGGCCGCCAGCGCGGTCGATCATCTGCCGCCCTGGGTGAACCGGCTGATCGGGCTCGCCCTGCTCGGCGGCCTTGCCGCCTATGTCGTCTGGGTCGGGCTCAAGCCGCGCCGCATCGGCGTCGGCAAGGGGCACTGGACTGTCACGCTGCCGGGCTGGAAGCTCACCCTGCTGCAGATCGTGATCGGCATCATCGATCTCTCTTTCTGCGCCGCCGCCATGTATGTGCTGATGCCGCAGCAGCCCTATATCGACCCGATCGCGCTCGGCGTGGTGTTCATCTCCGCCACCCTGCTCGGCTTCGCCAGCCATGCGCCGGGCGGCCTCGGCGTGTTCGATGCGGCGATGCTGGTGGCGCTGCCGCAGTTCGAGACCGAGCCGCTGCTGGGCGCGCTGCTGCTGCTGCGCCTGCTCTATTATGTGACGCCCTTCGCCATCGCGCTGATCCTGATGGGCAGCCGCGAGCTGATGATGAGCCGCCGCCGGATCGCCGCCACAAGGGGCCTCTCGGTCGACCCGCTGGCCGCCCTGCCGGTGATCGAGCCGGACGACAGCTCCAGCAAGCCCGAACGCCGCCGCGCCGCCGGCTGAAGCCGGGGACGACCTGCTCCGCTCAGCGGATGAGCTCGGGCATCAGGCTGCGCATGCTGGGCGGCAGTTTGCGCGCCTTCATGCCCTTGGGCAGGGTGAACTGCGCCGGGTCCTGCGGGCCGCGCGTGAGTTCCGTGACCTCGAACAGCACCAGCGGCTTGCCGCCCATCGAGGTGGTGGTCCTGAGCACGATGCCGTCGGCGGTGATGCAGCTCTCCACCGGCTGGTTCAGGGCCTTGGCCTCGAAGCGCCACAGCTCGCACGCCTCTCCCAGCGCCTCGCCGGTGCCGGTGCGGGTGCCCTGCCGGTTGGCGTCGGAAAAGCCGAAGCCGGGCGGCATGTCCATCTCGACGGCGATGCGGTCCATGCCGGGCACGTCCATCAGCACCACCATGCCGTGCCGGTTGAGGTCGATCAGGCTGACCATGCCGTTGGGCAGGTTGCCCGTGGCGACCTCGACGCGCAGCTGCCCCTGGTGATGCGCCACGCTCATCTCCACGCCCTGCGCCGCGCGCGCCTTGGCACGATAGTCGGCGGCGGGCGCCGGCATGGGTTCGGCGGCGAGACCGGCAATGTCGAACGACATGCCGATGCCCAGCATCAGGCTGACGATCCCACAGCGGCGCATTCGGATCCCTTCGCGATTCATCGAGCGGGGCGACGGCCGAGAAAGGCGCGCCCATCGAGCACGATGGCCGGGTCGGGAATCCCGACGGCGCCATCATCCCTGCCCTCATACGGGATTTGGGCGAGGATTTGACGAATGACCCCGATTCGCGCCCGCATTTTGTCATTGGCCAGGACCACCGACCACGGGACCGGGGCCTGGCTCGCCTCGATCATCGTGTCGCGCGCCTCGGCGATGGCGTCCCAACGCGCGGGCGCGGCGAGATCGACCGGCGAAAGCTTCCAGCGCTTGAGCGGGTCCTGATGGCGCTCATGCAGGCGCAGCAGCTGCATTTCACGCCCGATGTCGAGCCAGATCTTGAACAGCCTGATGCCGTCATCCCGCAGCATCTTCTCGAAAATCGGCACCTGGGTGAGAAAATGCGCGCTTTCCGCCGGGGTGCAGAAGCCCATCACCGGTTCGACGACGGCGCGGTTGTACCAGGAGCGGTCGAACACCGCGATTTCACCCCGGCGCGGCAGATGGGCGATGTAGCGTTGGAAATACCATTGCCCGGCTTCCACCTCGGTCGGCTTGTCGAGCGCGACGACATGCACGAAGCGCGGGTTGAGGTGCTGCGTCAGGCGGTGGATGGTGCCGCCCTTGCCGGCGGCATCGCGCCCCTCGAAGACGATCACCACCCGCTCGCGCTGGGCCTTCACCCATTCCTGCAGCTTCAGCAGCTCGATCTGCAGGGCGCGCAGTTCCTTCTCATAGGTCTTGCGCTTGGGCCGGTCGCTATAGGGGTAGCCGCCACTGCCATAGGCGTGCGCGGCGATGAGCGGCGGCAGCTCCGCCGCCTCCACCGAGAAGGCGGCCACGGCGGCCGACAGCTCCGCTTCCCGGCGCCCAGGCTCCGGCGTGGCGTCGTTGCTCGTGGTGACGCTGCCCTTGGAGACACTTGCCTTGGCGGCACTGCCCTTGGCGACTTTTTCCTTCGCGGCTTTCCCCTTGGGGGCGGGCGCTGGCGTCGCCGGCTTCTTCGTCATATGGAAGCCTTTCAACTGTACAATAAGAGCCAACGTGCCGACCTGCAAAAGGTTCGGCCGCGAGGCGATTCGCCTTTCGGCAGGCGCGGCAGAAGCATATCAGGAAACAACGGCGCGCCTGGAAGGGCGGTGGCAACGTCGTCCACGATTGTCGGGCAGGAAGTGCGGGCATGGCCCTCGGTGAATCGCAGCAACTGGCGGAGGATACGCTGCGTGAGCGCCTCATCGGCGCGCGCTGGATCATCGCCGCCGCCGCGCTGGGCCTCAGTGGCGCGAGCTGGGCCGGCACGATGACGCCGGGCGCGGCCCTGGCCATCGGCCTGCTGGTGGCGCTGGGGGCGATGCTGCCGGCGCGCCGGCGCCCGGTCGCGGCGGCCCTCGCCCGCTTCAGTGGCGAGCCCAAGCCCTCCCCGCGCGCCGAGGAGCGGCTGCCTGCGCTGGTGCGCGCGCTGCCCGAGGCGGCGCTGCTGCTCGACGCGCGCGGCACCGTGCTCACCGCCAATGCCGGCGCGGTCGCCCTTCTCGCCAGTGTGCGGGTCGGCGATCCCGTCTCCTTCGCCGTGCGCGTGCCTGAAGTGCTGGAAGCGCTGCGGACCTCGATCGCCGACGGTGTCGCCCGCCGCATCGAATTTGCCGAGCGCGTGCCGATCGACCGCTGGCTGCGCGCCGACATCGTGCCGATCCGTCCCGGCCTGCTGCGCGAGGGCGCGCCGACCGAGGCGGTGCTGCTGAGCTTCATCGACCTCACCCCGCAGCGCCGGGTCGAGCAGATGCGCGTCGACTTCGTCGCCAATGCCAGCCATGAGCTGCGCACGCCGCTGGCCTCGCTCTCGGGCTTCATCGAGACGCTGCAGGGCCCGGCCCGCAACGATGCCAGTGCCCGGGAGCGCTTCCTCAAGATCATGAACGAGCAGGCGCGGCGCATGTCGCGGCTGATCGACGACCTGCTCTCGCTCTCGCGCATCGAGCTCAACGCCCATCTGCGCCCTGAGGCGGCGGTGGACCTCATCGCCGTGGTCAGCCACGTGCGCGACGCGCTGGCTCCGCTCGGCCGCGAGCGCGGGGTGGAGATCGCCTTCGAGCACCCGGCGGACCCGGTGGAGGTGCGCGGCGACCGCGACGAGCTGATCCGCGTCTTCGAGAACCTGGTTGAGAACGCGCTGAAATATGGCGCCACCGGCGGCCGGGTCGAGATCGCCATCGCGCGCGAGGGCACGGACGCGCTGGTGACGGTGCGCGATTTCGGCCCCGGAATCGCCCCCGAGCATGTGCCGCGCCTGACCGAGCGCTTCTACCGCGTCGACACCGCCCATTCGCGCGAACAGGGCGGAACCGGGCTCGGGCTGGCCATCGTCAAGCACATCGTCGCACGCCATCGCGGCAAGATGGGCATTGAAAGCGTGCCGGGCGCGGGCTCCACATTCTCGGTCCGCCTGTCGACGGGTCCGGCGACAAAGCGATAAAGCAAGCCTTATCAATGGCTTGCGCTGTCATCAAGACTTCATCGAAGGGTCATAGAACCTTGGTGCCCGGGCGGTAAGACTCCCGTGTGAAACGTCCACCGCCCTTCGGCCAATCGCGCATCCGGGCCTATCACCGCGATGCCGCCGATCTCCCGACCTAAGGAGAAGACCCTTGAAATTCACCCATTTGCTCGGCGCTGCGGCGCTGTCGTTCGGCGCCGTATTCTCGGGCGCCGCCTTCGCCGCTGACATCACCGGCGCTGGCGCCACCTTCCCGGCGCCCGTCTACCAGGCCTGGGCCGTCGCCTATAAGGAAAAGTCCGGCACGGGCCTCAACTATCAGTCGATCGGCTCCGGCGCCGGTCAGACCCAGATCTTCAACCGCACCGTCGATTTCGGCGCCTCCGACGCTCCGGTTGCGGCCGAGAAGCTCGAAGCCCAGAAGCTGCTGCAGTTCCCGGCCGTCATCGGCTCGGTCGTCGCCATCGTGAACCTGGACGGCGTCTCCGCCAACCAGATCAAGCTGACCGGCCCGATCATCGCCGACATCTATCTCGGCAAGATCACCAAGTGGAACGACCCGAAGATTGTTGAGGTCAACAAGGGTTCGCAGCTTCCCGATCTCAGCATCGTCCCCGTGTACCGTTCGGACGGGTCGGGCACGACCTATGTCTTCGCGACCTACCTCTCGACGGTGAGCCCGGAGTGGAAGTCCAGTGTCGGCGCGGCGACCTCGGTCCAGTGGCCGGCTGGCGCGGGCGGCAAGGGCAATGAAGGCGTGGCCGGCACGGTGAAGAACACCAAGGGTGCCATCGGCTACGTCGAGTACATCTATGCCTCGTCGAACAGCCTGATCACCACCGAGCTGCAGAACAAGGCCGGCAAGTTCGTCTCGCCGACCGTCCCGTCCTTCCAGGCGGCGGCTGCCAATGCCGATTGGGCTGGCGCGAAGAACTTCGCCGCCTCGATGATCGACACTCCCGGCGACACCACCTGGCCGATCACCTCCGCCACCTTCATCCTGCTGCCGAAGGAGCCCAAGTCGGGCACCCAGGCCGCCGAAGTCATCAAGTTCTTTGACTGGGCGTTCAAGGATGGCGGCGCCATCGCCGAGAAGCTCCACTACATCCCGCTTCCCGAGGACGTTGCCAACCGCGTCCGTGAAGCCTGGAAGACCGAAGTGAAGGCCGACGGCAAGCCGGTCTGGACTCACTGACATCTTTGATCGGCGGGGAGGGATGCGTGCATTCCTCCCCGTACTTTTGCGCCGGGCGCCCCCGCGCGCCGGCCAGATTGCGTGATATCTTCCCGGCCGCTTCAAGGGCCGCTGTTTCCGTCTGTTCCCGAGGGACCTTTCGCACATGGACGCCACACTGAGCGGCAACGCTGACCCGGCGCTGGTATCTGCGCGCAAGCCGACCGGCCGCGTCAGCGACCCGGTTTTCGTCGGCATACTCTGGGGCAGCGGCATTTTCGTGCTGATCCTGCTCGGCCTCATCATCGCGATGCTGTTCGAGGGTGGCCTGCCCGCTCTGCAGGAATTCGGCATTTCGTTCCTCTGGAACACGACCTGGAACCCGGTGACCGAGGTGTTCGGCGCCGGCGTGATGGTGTTCGGCACCATCTTCAGCGCCGTGATCGCCGTGGTCATCGCCCTGCCGCTGTCCTTCGGCATTGCCTTCTTCCTGACCGAGATCGCCCCCGGCGTGCTGCGCCGGCCGATCGGCGTCGCGATCCAGCTGCTCGCCGCGATCCCGTCGATCATCTATGGCATGTGGGGCTTCTTCGTCATCGTGCCGCTGATGGCCGCCTATGTGCAGCCGCCGCTGATCGAGTGGCTCGGGCCGCTGCCGGTGATCGGCGCGCTGTTCCAGGGCCCGCCGCTGGGTGCGGGCATGCTGACCGCCGGCCTGATCATGGCGATCATGATCCTGCCCTTCATCACCGCCATGTTCGTCGAGGTGCTGGAATCGGTGCCGCCGATGATCAAGGAATCCGCCTATGGCGTCGGCGCCACCACCTATGAGGTCTACCGCAACGTCTCGGTGCCCTATGGCCGCACCGCCATGGTCGGCGCCGTCATGCTCGGCCTCGGCCGCGCCCTGGGCGAAACGATGGCCGTGACCTTCGTCATCGGCAACGCCACGCGCATGTCGGCCTCGCTGTTCGCGCCCGGCTCCACCATCGCCTCCACCATCGCCAACGAATTTCCGGAGGCCGCGCCCGGCTCGCTCAAGCTGGAATCGCTGCTCGAACTTGGTTTCATCCTGTTCGTGATTTCGTTCATCGTGCTCGCGCTGTCGCGCCTGCTTGTTCGCTCCAGGCTGAAGGGCTGAGGTCGCATCCATGTCATCGCTCGCCCGCCGCCGCGCGACAGATTACACCGTCAAGGCCATCAGCACGGCGTTCGCCGCGCTGGCCCTGCTCCTCCTCGCCTGGATCCTGTGGACCCTGGTGATCCGCGGCCTGCCCGCGCTAGGCCCGCACGTCTTCACCCGCATGACACTGCCGCCGGGTGCCGGGGGCGGCCTGCTCAACGCCATTGTCGGCTCGCTGATCCAGATCGGCATCGCCCTTGTCGTCGGCACGCCCATCGGCCTGATGTGCGGCACCTTCCTGGCCGAGCAGGGCCGGAACACGCAGGTCGGCAACGCGGTGCGCTTCGTCAATGACGTTCTGCTCTCCGCTCCGTCGATCCTCATCGGCCTGTTCGTCTACCAGATCCTGGTGATGCCCTTTGGCGGGTTCTCCGGTTGGGCTGGCGCGGTCGCGCTCGCCATCATCGTCATTCCCGTGGTTGTGCGCACCACCGAGGACATGCTGAACCTGGTGCCGATCGGCCTGCGCGAAGCCGCCTTCGCGCTCGGCGCGCCGCAGTGGAAGGTCGTCACCTTCATCACCTGGCGCGCGGCCCGCGCCGGCATTGTCACTGGCATTCTGCTGGCCGTGGCGCGGGCGGCCGGTGAGACCGCGCCGCTGCTGTTCACCTCGCTCGGTAACAACAGCTGGTCGCTCGACATGAACAGCCCGATGGCCAGCCTGCCGATCGCCATCTATCAATACGCCGCCAGTCCCTTCGAGGACTGGGTCGCCCTGGCCTGGGCGGGCGCCCTCATCATCACCGTCGGGGTTCTGACCCTGAACATCCTTTCCCGCCTCGTCCTGGCGAAGATGAAGTGAGACGGACCATGAATTTCGCACCCGAGACGTCGATCGACATCGCCTCCGCCGTGAACCGCGCCACCGCGCCCTCGGCCGAGTCCAAGCTCAAGGTCGAGAAGCTCAATTTCTTCTACGGCGACAACCACGCGCTGAAGAACATCAATTTCGAGATCCCGGAGAAGCGCGTCACCGCGATGATCGGGCCCTCGGGCTGCGGCAAGTCCACGCTGCTGCGCATCTTCAACCGCATGTACCAGCTCTATCCGGGCCAGCGCGCGGAAGGGAAGATCCTGTTCGACGGCGCCGACCTGCTCAGCAAGGACCTGGATTCCACCGTCGTGCGCTCGCGTATCGGCATGGTGTTCCAGAAGCCGACCCCGTTCCCGATGTCGATCTATGACAATATCGCCTTCGGCGTGCGCCTGCATGAGCGCCTCTCCAAGGCGCAGATGGACGAGCGCGTCGAGTGGTGCCTGCGCAAGGCGGCGATCTGGGAGGAGACCAAGGACCGCCTGCACACCTCGGCGCTCGGCATGTCCGGCGGTCAGCAGCAGCGCCTGTGCATCGCCCGCACCATCGCGGTGCGGCCGGAAGTGATCCTTCTCGACGAGCCCACCTCGGCGCTCGACCCGATCTCGACCTCGAAGATCGAGGACCTGATCGACGAGCTGAAGCAGGAATTCACCATCGTCATCGTGACGCACAACATGCAGCAGGCGGCGCGCTGCGCCGACATCACCTCGTTCTTCTATCTCGGCGAGCTGATCGAGGTCGCCGCCTCGAACGAAATCTTCACCAACCCGCGTGAAGCCCGCACCCGCGACTACATCACCGGCCGCTTCGGCTGAGCCCGCGACGAGAGAGGCCTGCCCCCATGACCGAACATATCGTCTCGTCGTTCGACACCGACCTCAAGGAACTCGGCCGCAGCGTGGTGGAGATGGGCGGCCAGTCCGAGCGTCTCGTCGCCGACAGCGTCCAGGCGCTGGTCAAGCGCGACAGCGAGCTCGCCCAGAAGGTGATCGTGCTCGACGGCCCGGTCGACCTGCTGCAGCGGGAGATCGAAGAAAAGGCGGTGCTCATCATCGCCCGCCGCCAGCCGCTGGCCGGCGACCTGCGCGAGATCGTCGCCGCCATGCGGATCGCCAATGATCTGGAGCGCATCGGCGACCTCGCCAAGAACACCGCCAAGCGCGTGCTCGCCCTCACCGGCGAATTCCACCCGCAGAAGCTGGTGCGCGGCGTCGAGCACATGTCCAACATCGTGCTCGAGCAGCTGAAAGTGGTGCTGGACGCCTATGCCACCCGCGACGAAGTGCGGGCGCTGGAAGTCTGGCAGCGCGACGGCGAGGTCGACGTGCTCTACACCTCGCTGTTCCGCGAACTGCTCACCTATATGATGGAAGACCCGCGCAACATCTCGCTGTGCACGCATCTGCTGTTCTGCGCCAAGAACATCGAGCGCATCGGCGACCACGCCACCAATATCGCGGAAACCATCCACTATCTTGTGACCGGCCAGCTTCTCACCGAAGAGCGGCCCAAGCAGGACACCAGCAGCCTGACCAGCGTCGCGTTCCCGGCCTGACACCCCACGGCCCGCGAACGCTCGGGATCAAGATCATGCCCACCAACATACTGATCGTGGAGGATGAGGAGCCCCTCACCCTCCTGCTCCGTTACAATCTCGAATCCGAAGGCTATTCGGTCGATAATGTCGGGCGGGGCGACGAGGCGGAGACCCGGCTGCGCGAAAGCGTGCCGGACCTTCTCATCCTCGACTGGATGCTGCCGGGCCTGTCCGGTATCGAGCTGTGCCGGCGCCTGCGGGCCCGACCCGAAACCGAGCGCATGCCCATCCTCATGCTCACCGCCCGCGGCGAGGAGACCGAGCGCGTGCGCGGCCTCGCCACCGGTGCCGACGACTATGTGGTGAAGCCCTTCTCGGTGCCCGAGCTTGTCGCCCGGGTACGGGCACTGCTGCGCCGGGCCAAGCCCGAGCACATCTCCACCCTGCTGCGGGCCGGCGACATCGAGCTCGACCGCGAGACCAAGCGCGTGCACCGCGCCGGCCGCGAGCTGCATCTCGGCCCCACCGAGTTCCGGCTGCTGGAATTCCTCATGCAGTCGCCGGGCCGCGTCTATTCGCGCGAGCAGCTGCTCGACGGGGTGTGGGGACAGGACGTCTATATCGACGAGCGCACGGTCGACGTGCATGTGGGCCGGCTGCGCAAGGCGCTCAACCGCCCCCGCCAGCCCGACCCGATCCGCACCGTGCGCGGCTCCGGCTATTCCTTCAACGAGATGTTCGCCCGCGCGCATTGAGCGCGCGGCACGCCCGCCGCGTCACCCCGCTTGCACTGGCGCCGGCGGGGTGCGGTACTGTGCCTCGATCTCCAGCAGCCGCTGCTTGCGCCACAGGCCGCCGCCATAGCCGGTGAGGGCGCCGTCCGTGCCGACGACGCGATGGCAGGGAATGACCAGCGCGAGCTGGTTGGCGCCATTGGCCCGCGCCACCGCGCGGATGGCGGAGGGCGCGCCGATCCGCCGGGCGATCTCGGCATAGCTCGCCATTTCCCCGGCCGGTATGCGCCGCAGCTCCGCCCAGACCGCGCGGGTGAAAGCGCTGCCCTCCAGCGCCAGCGGCGTCGCGAAAGCCGCCGACCGGCCAGCGAAATAGGCCGCGAGTTCGGCGCGGATGCGCTCGGTCGGCGCGGCGCTGCCGATGCCGAGCTCCCCCTTCACGCCCTTGCGCAGCCGGGCGATTTCCGCCGGCAGGCCACGCCGCTCGATGAATTCCAGCAGATGCAGATGCGTGGCGCTGGAAATCGCGATCATGTCGCCGAGCGGCGTGCCGATCCAGTCGGCGAGCAGCCGGCCCTCGCCGGCGATCTCGCCCGGCGCGCAGCCGAGCAGCCTGGCAAAGGCGGCGCGGAAGGCGCTGGCGGACTGGAAGCCGGCCTCCTGCTGGGCGGCGATGACCGAGCTGCCGAGCGCCAGCGTCTCGAAGCCCTCGCGCAGCCGGCGGTGGCGGGCCATGTCGAGGAAGGTCATGCCGAACTGCCGCTTGAAGGCGCGGCGGACGGTGGAGAGGTCATAGCCGAGGCGCGTGATGTCCTCTTCGCCGAAGCGGTAGGCCGGGCGCGCGTCCAGGGCGGCGAGCAGCCCGGCGATCATCGGGTCCGCCTCCGCCGCCGGCCTGAGCGGATGGCAGCGCTTGCAGGGGCGGAAGCCGGCCTCGATGCAGGCGCCGATCGTCGGCCGGAAGGTGCAGTTCTCCGCCAGCGGCTTGCGGGCCGGGCAGGTCAGGCGGCAGAAGATTCCGGTGGTGGCGACGCACACATAGGCGCGCCCCTCGTAGCGCGCATCGCGCGCCAGCAGCGCCTGGTGCAGCGTGGCCGCATCCGGCAGAGCGAGGTCGAACAGGTCGCGGGGCGCATCGGTCAGCATGCGGCGAAGCTAGCATCGCGCCCGCGCCAGCGCCGCCGGAAAACGGGCGGTTATTTCCCGCCCGCCGGCTCAGCCTTCCGGCCGGTTGTGGCCCTTCTTCGGCCAGTTATGGCTGAGCACGAAGTCGGAGATGCGCGGGGCGATCTCGGCGCGGAAGCGCGAGCCGTTGAACACGCCGTAATGGCCGACGGTCGGTTGCAGATAATGCGCCTTCATGTCCTCCGGCAGGCCGGAGCAGAGCGTCTGCGCCGCCCGCGTCTGGCCGACGCCGGAAATGTCGTCATTCTCGCCCTCGACGGTGAGCAGCGCGACATTGCGGATCTTCGACGGGTCCACCCTGGCGCCGCGATGGGTCATCGTGCCGCGCGGCAGCGCGTGGTCGATGAACACGGTCTGCAGCGTCTGCAGGTAATATTCCGCCGGCAGGTCCATGACGGAGAGATATTCGTCGTAGAACTCGCGATGCTTGGCGGCGGAATCGCCGTCGCCCTTCACCAGATGGCCGAACATGTCGGCATGGGCCTTCAGATGGCGCTCCAGATTCATCGCCATGAAGCCGTGCAACTGGAGAAAGCCGGGATAGACCTGGCGCATCACCCCAGCATTGGGCCAGGGCACGGTGGTGATGACATTGCGCTGGAACCACTCGATGCCGCGCTCCTGCGCAAAATGGTTCACCGCCGTCGGGCTCTCGCGGGTGTCGATCGGCCCGCCCATCAGCACCATGGAGGCGGGCACGTCGGGGTCGCCCATCTCCTCCATCCGCGCCACGGCGGCCAGCACCGGCACCGCCGGCTGGCACACGGCGAGCGCATGCACCCCACCGCCGAGATGGTGGAAGATCTCGATCACATAGTCGATATAGTGGTCGAGGCTGAACGGCCCCTCGGCGGCCGGGACGTTGCGGGCGTCGACCCAGTCGGTGATGTAGAGGTCGTGATTGGGCAGCAGGGTCTGCACCGTGCCGCGCAGCAGCGTGGCGTAATGGCCCGACAGCGGCGCGACGATGACCATGCGCGGCTGCGGCCGGCGCGGCTTGTTCGTGAAATGACGCTTGAAATGCAGCAGCTTGCAGAAGGGCCGCTCCCACACCGTCTCGATCTCGACGGGCACGGAAACACCGCCCACCGTCACCTCGTCAATGCCCCAGTCCGGCTTGCCATAGCGCCGCGTGGTGCGCTCGAACATCTCCAGCGAGGCCGACATCGTCTTGCCAAAGCCGGTGTGGCTGAGCGGGTTGGCAGGGTTGCGGTAGAACAGCCGGCCGGCATCGGCCATCATGCGCAGCGGGTCGAGCGCGGCGTGGCCGAGCTCGAACATCCAGTACATCGGCCGCGCCAGCGCCGAGGCCGCTTCAAGCGTCACCTCGGGTGCCACCACCACGTCTTCCGCATCGGGAACATCGCCGAAAACGCCGATCGCCATGCAAGCCTCCCTAGCCCGTTCCGCCCGTTCGGCGCTGTCGCGTCGTTCGCGCGCGTCGCTCTTGTGCGTTGCAGCATAAATAGGCTCTTTCGCGCCCGCGTCAACGCGGCTCCACTCTCGCACCACAGCCACAGGAAAGGCTATAGAGGGCCACTCCTCACCCGTGAGGGGCGTGCGCAGGGGCCCTTTCATGTCGCTCTCCCTCGACCATCCCATCGGCGAACGCTTTTTCGGCCTGCGGCTGGATACGCTTATCCGCCTGCGCTGGCTGGCGATTTCCGGCCAGACCGTCGCCATTGTGGTGGTGCAGTGGCTGCTTGGCTTCTCGCTGCCGATCGGCGCCAGCCTCGCCGTGGTCGCGCTTTCCGCCTGGCTCAATCTGGCGCTGCGGCTGCGCAATCCCGGCGCGCGGCGGCTGTCGGATGTGGAGGCGGCGTGGCTACTGGCCTATGACATTCTGCAACTGGCCGCGCTGCTCTTCCTCACCGGCGGGCTTTCCAACCCCTTCGCGCTGCTCTTTCTCGCCCCGGTGCTGATCTCGGCGACGGCGCTCTCCCCGCGCACCACCATCCTGCTCGGCGTGCTGGCGGCGGCCTGCGCGGCGCTGGTCGGCTTCTGGCAGATGCCGCTGCCCTGGGCCACCAGTGGCGCGCTGGGCGATGTGCCGGAGCTGCCGACGCTCTATCTCGTCGGCATCTGGCTGGCGCTGGCCATCGCTATCGCCTTTATCGGCGTGCATGCCTGGCGGGTGGCGGAGGAAACGCGCGAGCTCTCCGAGGCGCTGGCGGCGACCGAGTTGGTGCTGGCACGCGAGCAGCACCTCTCGGCGCTGGACGGGCTGGCGGCGGCGGCGGCGCATGAGCTGGGCACGCCGCTCGCCACCATCACCGTGGTGGCCAAGGAGCTGGCGCGTGCGCTGCCGGCCGACAGCCCGATGAGCGACGACATCAAGCTGGTGAGCGAGCAGGCCGAGCGCTGCCGCGCCATATTGCGCAGGCTGACCACGCTCGATGCCGGCGAGGCGCCGTTCGACCGCATGCCGATCTCGCATCTGCTGGAAGATGTGGTGGCGCCGCACCGCAATTTCGGCATCACCATCGCCGTCACTTTGCCCAATGGCGCCCCCGGCGAGCCGATCATCGCCCGCAATCCCGGCCTGCTTTATGGCCTCGGCAACATTGTCGAGAACGCCGTCGATTTCGCCGAAGGGCGGGTCAACATCGTCGCCAGCTGGAGCGAGGAGGAGGTGACGATCTCCGTCACCGATGACGGACCGGGCTTTCCGATCGAGCTGCTGGACAGCATCGGCGCGCCCTATGTCACCAGCCGCGGCCGCAACCGCTGGAAGCGCGGCGCGGAATCGGATGGCGAGGACCAGAATGGCCTCGGCCTCGGCGTGTTCATCGCCAAGACGCTGCTGGAGCGCACCGGCGCCGGCCTCACCTTCGTCAACCGCCCGCCACCGGCGCATGGCGCCTCGGTGGGGGTGCGCTGGCCGCGCGCGCTGATCGACATATCAGGCGATCGTGAACCGGAGCCGGAGAACCGGGCCCTCGCCCGACCGTAGAAGGGTTGCGACATTTTGATCTCGCTGCCCACGGGGTATAAGCTGCGTCAAAAGTCGACTTGGCGACGCATCGCGGGTGGCGGTCTTTGACCGCGCCCGGGGATGCCGCAGCCGGCACATTGGAAAGCGTTGAGATGCTTGATATCGCCATGGAACCGCAGGATCGCACGCTGCTCATCGTTGATGACGACCGGGCGTTTCTGCAGCGCCTCGCCCGGGCGATGGAAACGCGCGGCTTCATGGTCACCACGGCGGAAACGGTGGCCGACGGCCTCGCCAGCGTCGAGGGCAGCGCGCCGGCCTATGCGGTGGTGGATATGCGCCTCGGCGATGGCAACGGGCTCGACGTGATCTCCGCCCTCAAGCGCCGCCGGCCGGAAGCGCGCGGCATCATCCTCACCGGCTATGGCAACATCGCCACCGCCGTGAACGCGGTGAAGATCGGCGCGGTCGACTATCTCGCCAAGCCGGCCGATGCCGACGACATCTGCGCCGCGCTGAACGCCCAGGGCGATTTCAAGCCGCAGCTGCCCGAGAACCCGATGTCGGCGGACCGGGTGCGCTGGGAGCATATCCAGCGCGTCTATGAGCTGTGCGGCCGCAATGTCTCGGAAACCGCCCGGCGCCTCTCCATGCACCGCCGCACGCTCCAGCGCATCCTCGCCAAGCGCGCGCCGCGCTGATAGAGGCCGGCGACGCTACACCATAGGGGAAACTCCGCTAGGCCGGGGGAGGGCGTGCCTTTAGGTTCCGGGCTAACGCAACGTCAGCGAGCGCCCCCGACCGATGCACGATGCCGCTTCCGCCAGGACTCCTGGCCCCCCGACGCCGCCCGTTCCCGCCACCGAACATTGGCACGCGATCCCCCATGAAGAGGTGGCCGGCCGTCTCGGCGTCACCAGCGCCGGGCTGACGCCGGAGGAAGCGCAGGCGCGCCTTGCCACCCATGGCCCCAATGCGCTGCCCGAGCCGCCCGGCCGCTCGCCGCTGCTGCGCTTTCTCGCCCAGTTCAACAATGCGCTGATCTATTTCCTGCTCGCCGGCGCGGCGGCGGCGCTCGCTCTTGGTCATTATGTCGATGCCGGCGTGATCGTCGCCGTGGTGCTGGTCAACGCCCTGGTCGGCTTCATCCAGGAGGGCAAGGCCGAACAGGCGCTGCGGGCCATCCGCAACATGATCGCGCCGCATGCCACTGTGATGCGGGCCAGCCGGCGCCAGAGCGTGCACGCAAGCGACCTCGTCCCCGGCGATCTCGTGCTGCTGGAGGCCGGCGACCGGGTGCCGGCGGATACGCGGCTGATCCGCGCGCGCGGCATGCTGATCGACGAGGCGATCCTCACCGGCGAATCCGTCGCCGCCGCCAAAAACGAGGCGCCGGCCGCCGTGGAGGCGGCGCTGGGGGATCGCCATTCGATGGCGTTTTCCGGCACCACCATCGCCGCCGGGCAGGGCGCCGGCATCGTCGTCTCCACCGGCCCGCACACCCAGATCGGCCGCATCGGCCGGCTGATCGCCAATGTCGAGCCGCTGGCGACGCCACTGCTGCGGCAGGTCGATGCCTTTGCCCGCCGTTTCACCTGGCTCGCCCTTGGCGGGTCGGCGGCGCTGTTCCTGTTCGCCGTCGCGGTGCGCGGCTATGACTGGAGCGAGGCCCTGATTGCGGTGGTAGCGCTGGCGGTGGGCCTGGTGCCGGAGGGGCTGCCGGCGGTGATCACCGTCACGCTGGCCATCGGCGTCCGGCGCATGGCCCTGAAGCATGCCGTCATCCGCCAGCTGCCGGCGGTGGAAACGCTGGGCGCGACCTCGGTGATCTGCTCCGACAAAACAGGCACGCTGACCCGCAACGAGATGACCGCCCGGCGGCTGGTGATCGCGAAGGGCGATCTCGTCGACATCGCGGTATCCGGCATCGGCTACGACCCGCAGGGCGCGCTTAGCTGGGCGGGCGAGGGCGCGACGGAAGCCCCGGCCGCGGCGGCGGCGCATCTGCTGCGCTGCGGGGTCTTGTGCAACGACGCGCATCTGCATGCCGAGAACGGCGTCTGGCGGGCGGAAGGCGACCCGATGGAGGGGGCGCTGGTCGCCCTCGCGCTGAAGGCGGGCCTGAGCCCGGAACAGGAGCGCGCCGCCTTTGCCCGGCTCGACGAGATTCCCTTCGATGCCGCCTACCGCTTCATGGCCAGCCTGCATCGCCGCCCGGAGGGCGGGGCGGTGGTGTTCGTCAAGGGCGCGCCGGAAGACGTGCTGCGCCTTGCCGGCGCGCAGGGGGCGGGGACGTGGGAGGCGGCGATCGCCCGCGCGGCGGCGGCCGGCGAGCGGGTGCTGGGCTTCGCGATGAAGCGGCTCGCGGTGGCGCCGGCGCGCCTTGCCTTCGACGATGTGCGCGAGGGTTTCGCGTTTCTCGGCCTCATCGGCTTCATCGACCCGCCGCGCCCCGAGGCGGTGGCCGCTATTGCCGAATGCCGCAGCGCCGGCATCGGGGTGAAGATGATCACCGGCGACCATGGCGTCACCGCCGGCGCCATCGCCCGCCAGCTCGGCCTCGCCGAGACTCCGGTGGTGGTGACGGGCGCGCAGGTGGATGCCGTGTCGGACGAGGAACTGGTCGACATGGCGGCGCGCACCAGCGTGTTCGCCCGCACCAGCCCGGAGAACAAGCTGCGCATCGTGCGGGCGCTGCAATCCACCGGCGCGGTGGTGGCGATGACCGGCGACGGCGTCAATGACGCGCCCTCGCTCAAGCAGGCCGATGTCGGCATCGCCATGGGCCGCAAGGGCACGGAAGCGGCCAAGCAGGCGGCTGAAGTGGTGTTGCTCGACGACAATTTCGCCTCCATCGTCGCGGCGGTGAAGGAAGGGCGCACCGTCTACGACAATATCCGCAAGATGATCGCCTGGACGCTGCCGACCAATGGCGGCGAGGTGCTGGCGGTGATCGGCGCCATTCTGCTCGGCATCGTCATGCCGATGTCGGCGGCGCATATCCTCTGGATCAACCTGGCGACGAGCGCGACGCTCGGGCTGGCGCTGGCCTTCGAGCCGACCGAGCCCGGCGTGATGCAACGCCCGCCCCGGCCGGCGCGCGCCGGGCTTCTCACCCGCTTCATGCTCTGGCGGGTGGTGCTGGTCTCGGTGCTGTTCGCCCTGATTTCCTTCGCGATGTTCTTCCTCTCGCTCTGGCGCGGGCAGGGGGTGGAGATGGCCCGCACCATCGTCGTCAACACGCTGGTCGTGATGGAGATCTTCTATCTGTTCAATGTGCGCTTCCTGCACATGCGGTCCATCACCTGGCGCGGGGCGCTGGGCACGCCGGCGGTGCTGCTGGCGCTGGCGGCGGTGGTGGCCGGCCAGCTCGCCTTTACCTATCTGCCGGTCATGCAGGCGATCTTCGACACCCGCCCCATCGCCCTGCTCGATGGGGTGATGATCATCGGCGTCGGCGTGGCGCTCATGGTGCTTCTCGAAATCGAGAAGACGCTGCTGCGGCGCTTGGGTATCTTCTCGGCGGCGCAGATGTGACCCTGCCGCGAGGCGCCGGAAGGGCTATCAAGGAGGCGCCTGATGAGGCCGAGGGAGAACAGCATGCACACGCGCACACTTGGAACGGGCGGCCTCGTGGTTTCCGAACTCGGTTTCGGCTGCATGGGGCTCACCTCCTCCTATGGCACCGCGCCGGCCCGCGCCGACGCGGTGGCTCTGCTGCGCGCGGCGGTGGAACGGGGCGTCACCCTGTTCGACACCGCCGAGTTCTACGGCCCCTTCGTCAATGAGGAACTGGTCGGCGAGGCGCTGGCGCCGCTGCGGGCGCGGGTGAAGATCGCCACCAAGTTCGGCTTCAAGATGGAGCCGGGCACCCATAAGCGCATCGGCGTCGACAGCCGGCCCGCACATATCCGGGAGGTGACGGAGGCCTCGCTCAAGCGGCTGCGCACCGACCATATCGACCTGCTCTACCAGCACCGCGTCGACCCCGATGTGCCGATCGAGGAGGTCGCCGGCACGGTGGGCGAGCTGATCCGCGAAGGCAAGGTGCTGCATTTCGGCCTGTCGGAGGCCGGCGTCGGCACCATTCGCCGCGCCCATGCGGTGCAGAAGGTGACGGCGCTGCAGAGCGAATATTCGCTGTGGTGGCGCGAGCCGGAAGAAGAGATCTTCCCGGTGCTGGAGGAACTGGGCATCGGTTTCGTGCCGTTCAGCCCGCTTGGGCGCGGCTTCCTCACCGGGGCGATGGACGCCTCGACCACCTTCGCCAAGGGCGACATGCGCGCCAGCCAGCCGCGCTTCACCGCTGCGGCGCTCGCCGCCAACCAGGCGCTGATCGAGGTGCTGCGCGCGGTGGCGGCGGCGCGGGGCGGGGAGGGCGGCGCCGCCACCCCGGCGCAGATCGCGCTCGCCTGGATCCTGGCGCAGCGGCCGTGGATCGTGCCGATTCCCGGCACCACCAAGCTGCATCGGCTGGAGGAGAACATCGCCGCCACCGCGCTCACCCTTACCCCGGACGAGCTTGCGGCGATCGACCGGTCGCTGGCCGCCATCGCGGTGGAAGGCGCGCGCTACCCGGAAGAGCATATGCGGATGATCGACCGCTGACCGGCGCTTACATTCGGCGCCGGCGTCGGGGCCTGTCTCCCCGGCTCAGCGCCGGCGTTCCAGCGTGGCGAAGAACAGGATGGTGAGGCCGAGCACGATCAGCAGCAGCACGAAGGCGGCGGCGGCGCCCTCATTCAGGTGCAGGCCGAGAAAGGCGCGGCGATAGGCGAAGAAGCTCAGCACCTCGGTGGAATTGCCCGGCCCGCCCTTGGTGAGGATATAGGGCAGGTCATAGGTGCGGAATTCATTGATCAGCTGGATGATGACCGCGATCGCCGCCACCGGGCGCAGCATCGGCAGGGTGATGTACCAGAACTGCTGCAGCGGCGAGGCGCCGTCCACCTCCGCCGCCTCATAGGGATCGCGCGGCAGCGAGGCGAGGCCGGCGGCCAGGATCAGGATGACGAAGGAGGTCTGCTGCCAGATGTCGATCGCCGCCATGGTCCACAGCGCGAAATCGGCATTGCCGAGCCAGTCGACGCGCGGCAGGCCGAGGCTTTCCAGCAGCTGGTTGGCGATGCCGAGATTGGGCTGCAGCAGCATCCGCCAGATCAGCGCCACGCTCACCGGCGACATCGCCATCGGAATGGTGAGAATGGCGAAATAGACCGGCTTCATCGTCACCGCGCGGTTCAGCATCAGCGCGACGCCGAGCCCGAGCACGAATTCGCCGGCCACGGTGATGACCGAATATTTGATCGTCAGCCACAGCGCGTCCCAGAACAGCGGGTCGCTCATCACGATGGCGAAGTTCTTGAAGCCCGTGAAGGGCTGCAGCATCGGCTTGAGCAGGGTGAGCGAGGAGACCGAGATCAGCGCCGCATAGACCAGAGGCAGGCCCATGACGATGGCGAGGGTGAGAAGGCCCGGTGCCGCGAAGGCCCAGCCGGTACGCCAGTCCCGATCCGCCAGTGCCGCAAAGCGCATGCGCGTCGTCCATCCCAGAGTATTTTCGAGCGAAGTGGGGCCCGGTTCGCGTGAAGAAAATGCGTAAAAGCAAAAACCCGGAGCACTGCCCGCGATCCGGTTTCCACCGGACCTGCTCCAGGAGAGCGTGTCGAGAAAAGAGACCGGCGCGCCAGCCAACGAGGGGGAAGGCTGGCGCGCCGTATGGCCGGGACGTTGCGGGGCTCACGCAGAGTCCCGGCCGATGGGGTTACTTGCTGAGCAGCTGGGTCAGGCCGTCGGCGGCCGCCTTCAGCGCGTCCTCGGGCTTGGCCTGCCCGCCGGCGGCGAGCGAGAGCTGGGCGCCCAGCACGTCCTCGTACTGCGCGGAATAGGCGAAGATCGGGAACGACTTGCCGGAGGCGACGACCTCAAGGCCGGTCTTGTAGAAGGGGTACTTCTTCAGCACCGCCGCGTCCTCGAACACGTCCGAGCGCACCGGGGCATGGCCTTCCATGGCGCGGGCGACCGAGATCTTCTTGCCCTGCACCCATTCGATGAACTTCCAGGCCGCGGCCTTGGATTCATCCGAGGTGTTCTTCGGGATGCCCCAGCCCCAGCCGCCGCTTTCGCCATGGCCACCGGGCATGACGGAGAGCGCCAGCTTGCCGGCCACTTTCGGGCACTTCTCCGCATTGTCGAGCTGCGGCAGCATCCACCAATAGGTGACCATGCTGAACGTGTCGCCGGCGCACATCAGCCGCATCGTGTCGTCGAGCGTGGCGGAGAGGGCGCCCTGCTGCGCGCCCTTCTGCACGTTCTCGGCATAGAGCTTCAGCGCGGTCAGGCCCTGCGGGCTGTTCAGCACCACCTTGCGGTCGGCATCGAGATAGGCGCCGCCGACGGCGAACAGGTAGTTGGAGAATTCCATCGCGTTCGGGTCGCCGCGCTGGCCCTGCATGGCGGCGCCGACGACGGGGGTGTTCGCCTTGAAGAAGGCGGAGAGCGCGACATAGTCGGCCAGCGTGGCCGGCAGAGCCAGCTCCTTGCCGGTCTTGGCCTTGTAGTCGGCCTTGATCTTGGGGTCGTTCAACAGGTCCGTGCGGTAGATCAGACCCATGGAGTAATTGTACATGGGCAGGATCGGCGTCGCGTCCTTGGTCTGGCCGAGCAGGTCCAGCATGGACGGGATAAAGGGCTTCAGGTCGAAGCCGGACTTGGCGATATAGGGGTTCAGGTCTTCCAGCCAGCCGGCGGCGGGGAATTCGCCCGCCCACAGGAAGTCGACTTCGAGCAGGTTGTAGTAGCTCTCGGGCGAGACCAGCTGGGCCACCAGCTTGTCGTGCATGTCGCCATAGCCGATCTTCTCGAACTCGACCTTGATGCCGGTTTCCTTCTCGAATTCCGGCAGCAGCTTCTCGATGATCTGCGTCTCCGGCACGTCCTCCATGAGGGCGCGCAGGGTGACGTTCTGCGCCTGGGCCGAGCCGGCCGCCGCAAGCAGGGTGGCGCCGAGCAGCGCCGCCTTGAGGCTACACTTAAACTGCATCTCGTTCTCCTGTTCCTCTGGAGCGGGCTTTGCCCGCCTTGTTGGCGCACACCCGAATGGGCGCGGTAGAAGGCACCGTCACTTCACGCTGCCGAAGGTCAGCCCCTGGACGATGAAGCGCTGGATGAAGCGCGAGGCGATCACCAGCGGCAGCACGGCGAGCACGACGCCGGCGGACACCTTGGCGATCTGCACGCCGTTGGAGGTCTGGAGCGCGGCCAGCGCCACCGGCACGGTCGCGGTCTGTGGACCGCTCAGCACCAGCGCGAACAGGAACTCGTTCCAGGTGAGGATGAAGCCGAGCACGCCGGCCGCCGCGATGCCGGGCAGCGAGACCGGCAGCACGATGCGCCAGAACGCGCCCCAGGCGGTGGCGCCATCGGTCTGCGCCGCCCATTCGAGATCGACCGGAATGCCCTCGAAGAACCCCATCAGGATCCAGATCAGAAAGGGCAGGTTCACCGCGGCATAGACGATGATGAGGCCGGTCAGCGAATTGGTGAGGCCCACCGTGCGCAAGAGAGCGAAGGCCGGCAGCACGATCGCGACGGGGGGCAGCATCTGCGTCGCCAGCACGGCGAAGCGCCCGGCGCGCCCGCTGGTCTTGAAGCGGGCAAAGGCATAGCCGGTCATCGCCGCGAAGGGCAGCGCCACCACCACCGAGCCGAAGGCGACGATCAGGCTGTTGAGATAGGACTGGCCGTAGCGGGTGGAGGTGAACAGGGCGACGTAATTGTCGAGCGTCACCGCCGGCATCAGCTCCGGCGAATAGGACAGGTGCTCGGGCAGAAGGCTGGTGCGGACCACCCAGAGCAGGGGCACGAGAATGAGGGCGCAGGCGAAGAGAAGGCCAAGGTGAAGTCCGATGCGCCGCATGCTGCCCCCTCCCTCAGTTGGTCACGAGGCGGAGGCTGGGGCGGGGGAAGGCCCGCGTCGTCTCCGGATCGAACAGGTGCATGGGGCGGGGGTCGAGATAGAGCGGTACGCGCGCGCCCACCGGCGCGGTGAAGTGGCGCGAGAGGCGGGCGGAGATTTCCAGCGGCTTGGCCGCGTCCTTGGCCGTGGCTTTGCCGCCGGCCTCCCCGCTGCCGATCTGGCCGACCAGGATGTTCTCCACCCCCAGCGCCTCCATCGCCACCACCGAGACCTCGATCGGCGAAAATCCGGGCTGCGGCGCCTCGTGCAGGTCTTCCGGGCGCAGGCCGAAGATCACCTCGCGCCCGGCGAGCCCCGCATAGGCGGCGCGGTGCATCTGCGGCACCTCGACCGTGAAACCGTCACCGACGACCACGAGGCCATCGCCGCGCCCTTCAACCCGGGCGGGCAGCAGGTTCATCGGCGGGGTGGCGAGGAAGCGGGCGACGAAGGTGTCGACCGGGTCGGCATAGACCTCGAGCGGCTTGCCGACCTGGATCATCCGCCCCTCGCGCATGATGCAGATGCGGTCGCCCATGGTCATCGCCTCGACCTGGTCATGGGTGACATGGACGATGGTGCGGCCGAGCCGGCGGTGCAGCTTGACCAGTTCGAGCCGCATTTCCGCCCGCAGCTGCGCGTCGAGATTGGACAGCGGCTCGTCGAGCAGGAAGGCGACGGGATCGCGCACAATGGCGCGCCCCAGCGCGACGCGCTGGCGCTGGCCGCCGGACAGCGCCGCCGGCTTGCGGTCGAGATAGGGGGTGAGGCCGAGCAGTCCCGCCGCCTCGCGGATCTTCTCCTCGATGAGCGGGCGGGCGACGCCGCGCATCTTGAGGCCGAAGCCCATATTGTCGCGCACGCTCATATGCGGGTAGAGCGCGTAGGACTGGAACACCACGGCGATGTTGCGGTCGCGCGGGGCGACATTGTTGACGCTGCGCCCGCCAATGCGCAGATCGCCCGAGGTGATGCCCTCCAGCCCGGCGATCATCCGCAGCGTGGTCGATTTCCCACAGCCCGAGGGACCGAGGAAGATCACGAACTCGCCCTCTCCAATGGAAAGGTCCACGTCGCGTACGCCATAGGCGCCGTTGGCGTAGAGCTTGGAGACATGATCGAGCTCGATCGACGACATCAGCGATCCTTTGCCTGCACGGGCAGGGTCCCGCCACACGGGGCGGAGGGAAGAGAAAAACCCCGCCCGGTGCGCCGCTGGCGCGCGGAGTGTAAGCGGACAAAAACAAACATCGCAAGTGCTAATTCAAACGTTGTTCGTTCAGAGTCGATCACGAATTCTTCGAGCCCCGCTCAGGTCGTGTAGACGCCACCGGTGACGTTGATGCCCTGTCCGGTCATGAAGCGGGCCTGTTCGGAGGCGAGGAAAACCACCACATCGGCGACGTCTTCCGGCACTTCCAGCCGGCCGAGCGGGGTCTGGGCGATGTAGTCGTCGATCACACGCTGCGGGGTGACGCCGCGCAGGCTCGCCTCCCACTCCACTTCGCGCGACTGCATGCTGGTCGCCACGAAGCCGGGGCAGACGGCGTTGACGCGGATGCCCGTGGCCGCCAGCTCGCGGGCCAGCGCCTGGGTCCAGCCGAGCACGGCGAATTTCGAGGCGGAGTAATGCGCCAGGAACGGCGCGCCGACCTTGGCAGCCAGCGAGGCGGTGTTGACGATGCAACCCTTGCCCTGCGCCACGAAGTGCCGGGCGGCAATCTGATTGGTGAGGAAGACGCCGCGGGTGTTGACGTCGAAGTTGAAATCCCATTCCTCGTCGGTCAGTTCCAGCGCCGCCCGCATGGTGGAAACGCCGGCATTGGCTACCAGAAGGTCACAGCCGCCGAGCCCCTCCAGCACCTGGGCGAAGGCCGTCTCCACCGAGGCGCGCTTGCGCACGTCGATCTCGATGGCGATGGCGCCGCCGCCGAGCGCGGCCGCCGTCTCCTGCGCCGCCGCGAAATTGATGTCGCCGACCGCCACCCGCACGCCCTGCCGCGCCAGCGCCACGGCGATGGCCCGCCCGATGCCGGCCGCTGCCCCGGTGACGAAGGCCAGCCGGCCCTTCAGCTCATAATAGGCAGCGACGGGCGCGGCGGCAGCGGGGGTATTCATGCGAGGCTCCTCATGTTCGCTCGTCAGTCTATATGAACAAGAACTCACATCAAGAACATTCTTATGTTTGATCTTGTGCGATCCTTGGGCTAAACAGGATTAGCCGACCGGCCGCGAATCCGCTCCTCTGCAACGGAACCGCGATCAGGCAGGGTGGAGCGATGGCCGAAGACGTGTCTTTCCGAGAGAATCCCGTGGCCGAGCCGCCGTCAGGCGAGGATCGCCAGCGCCTGCTCTCGCATGTGCGCCATGCCCGCATTCTCGATCATCTCGCCGCCGCCGGCTCGATCGGCGTGGCCGCCATCGCCGCCGAGCTCGGCGTGTCCGACATGACCATCCGCCGCGACCTGCTGGAACTGGAGCGCGACGGCCGGCTGCTGCGCGTGCATGGCGGGGCGGTGCTGGCAGAGACGCCGGCCAGCGTCGCCATGGACAGCGAGGAACCGCGCTTCGACGCCCGGCTTCGGCGCGGCAGCGACGCCAAATCCGCCATCGCCGCCTGTGCCGCCGGCATCGTCGCCGGCTACCGCACCTGCGCCATCGATGTCGGCACCACCACCTATCTCATGGCCGGGCATCTGCGCGAGGCCGGTCATCTCAAGGTCTTCACCAACAGCCTGCGCGTCTCCGCCCTTCTCGATGGCGGCGCGCCGGAAGTCTATGTCGCCGGCGGCCGGGTGCGGGCGGAAGAGATGTCGGTGTGGGGCCCCACCGCCACCGCCCAGTTCGAGAAGCTGTGGTTCGACGTCGCCGTGCTCGGCACCTCGGGCATCACGCCGGAAGGCTTCTTCGACTATTCCTTCGAGGACACCGACATGAAGCGCGTCTATCTGCGCCGCTCGGGGTTCAAGATCCTGCTGTGCGACAGCGCCAAGTTCCAGCGCATGTCGCTGGTCCAGGTCGGCACGCTTGCCGACATCAACCTGCTTATCACCGACGCCGAGCCGCCCTCGCGCATTGCCGCGGCACTTGCCGCGGCCCGTGTCGAGCTGCGCATCGCGCCGCCCGCCGCCGGACAATGAGGCGCGCCCGCGCCCCGTCCCTCAAGGAGTAGTTGGAATGGTTTTCGAGTGTTTCGGCGCCAAGAAGAAGGTCGTCATCTCCATGGCCCATATCGGCGCCCTGCCCGGCGCGCCGCTCTATGATGCCGATGGCGGCCTCGACAAGCTGATCGAGGGCGTGCTCGCCGATGTCGAGAAGCTTCAGGCCGGCGGCGTCGACGCCATCATGTTCGGCAATGAGAATGATCGTCCCTACGTGTTCAAGGGTTCGCCCGCGTCCATCGCCGCCATGTCGGCCATCGTCCAGGCGGTGAAGCCGAGCCTGAAGGTGCCGTTCGGCGTCAACTATCTCTGGGACCCGGTCGCCACGGTGGCCATCGGCGCCGTGACAGGCGCCAGCTTCGTGCGCGAGATCTTCACCGGCCTGTTCGCCTCCGACATGGGCCTGTGGGAGCCGAACTGCGCCGAGGCGGCGCGGCTGCGCCACGATCTCAAGCGCGACGACATGAAGATGCTGTTCAACATCAATGCCGAGTTCGCCCATTCGCTCGACCAGCGGCCGATCGAGCTGCGGGCCAAGAGCGCGGTGTTCTCCTCCATCGCCGATGCCATCCTCGTCTCCGGCCCGATCACCGGCCAGCCGGCCGACCAGTCGCACCTCAAGAAGGTGGCCGAGACGGTCAAGGACGTGCCGATCTTCGCCAATACCGGCGTCAACATCGACAATATCCGCGACATCTTCTCGGTCGCCTCGGGCGTGGTCATCGGCACCCATTTCAAGGTCGACGGCAACACCTGGAACGCGGTGGAGCAGGCGCGGGTGTCGCGCTTCATGGATGTGGTGAACTCCATCCGCTGATCGCTTGCCCTCCTCCCGGACCGGCCTTTGGCCGGCGCCGGGAGCGCGGCCCGCGTGACGCTCAATACACCATCCCGGCTCGGCGGCTTTGCCGTCGTCCGGGATGACGTGTTTCTCGGCTTGCACTTGCCCACCGACCCCAAGAGGCTCCCCATGAAGAGCTGCGTTCTCGGCCTCGATATCGGCACGACCTCCACCATCGGCCTGTTGCTACGGCTGCCGGGGGAGATTCTTGCCGTGGCCTCGCGGCCGGTGACGCTGAGCTCCCGGCATGCCGGCTGGGCGGAAGAAGACCCCGCCGAGTGGTGGGACAATGTCTGCGCCCTTACCCGCGAACTGGTCGCCACCGCCGGCATCGACCCGGCCGAGATTGCCGCCATCGGCGTCACCGGCATGCTGCCGGCCGTGGTGCTGCTGGATTCCGAGGGCCGCCTGCTGCGCCCCTCGATCCAGCAGAGCGACGGGCGTTGCGGGGCGGAGGTGGCCGAATTGCGGGCCGAGCGCGATGAGGCCGGCTTCATCGCCAAGGCGGGCAACGGCATCAACCAGCAGCTCGTCACCGCCAAGCTGCGCTGGATCGCCCGCCATGAGCCGGAGGTGTTCGCTGATATCGCCACCGTGTTCGGCTCCTATGACTATGTGAACTGGCGCCTCACCGGCGAACGCGCGGTGGAGCAGAACTGGGCGCTGGAGGCCGGCTTTGTCGATGTCTCCCGCCACGCCATCGACGATGATCTCGTCGCCTGGGCGGGCATTCCGCGCGATGCTGTTCCGCGCAAGACCGCCTCGCATGAGGTGATGGGCCGCGTCTCGCCCGAGGGCGCGGCTGAGACCGGTCTGGCCGCCGGCACGCCTGTGATTGGCGGCGCGGCTGATATGATCGCCTCGGCGCTCGGTGCCGGCGTCACCCAGCGCGGCGATATTCTTCTGAAGTTCGGCGGCGCCATCGATATTCTGGTCGCGACCGACCAGGTGAAGCCGGACCCGCGGCTCTATCTCGACTACCACCTCATTCCCGGCCTCTATATGCCCAATGGCTGCATGGCGACCGGCGGCTCGGGGCTGAACTGGTTCGTGCGCAATTTCGCCGGCGGCGAGGCGGCGGCGGCCGAGAAAGCCGGGCTCAGCCTGCACCAGCATCTCGACGCGCTCGCGGACCAGCGCCCCGCCGGCGCCGACGGGCTGACGGTTCTGCCCTATTTCCTCGGCGAGAAGACGCCCATTCACGATCCCGCCGCGCGCGGCGTCATCGACGGGCTCACCCTCTCGCACGATATCGGCCATGTCTGGCGGGCGCTGCTGGAAGGCTATGCCTATGCCTGCGCCCACCATGTCGAGGTGCTGGCCGATATGGGCCATGCCGCCGGCCGCGTGCTGGTGTCCGATGGCGGCTCGAATTCGCTTGTGTGGATGCAGATCGTCGCCGATGTGCTGCAGCAGCCGGTCCACCGGCTGAAGGGGCACCCCGGCTCCTCGCTCGGCGCGGCGTGGACGGCGGCGGTCGGCATTGGCGCGGCGACGTGGAGCGGCATTTCCCGCTTTGTCGAACAGGGCGAGACCTTGCAGCCCAACCCTGCCTCCGCTGAAACCTACGCGGCCGGCTATGCCCGCTACCGCGATCTCTACCGCCGCCTCGAAGGCCGGCCCGCATGAGCCGCCCGTCGCTGCTGGCGGTCGCCTGGGACATTGACGGCACGCTGATCGACAGCGAGCCGCTGCACCATCGTGCGCTGGTCGCCGCCTGCCGGACGCTCGGCGCGGATCTTTCCGACCTGCCGGACCAGGCCTTTCGCGGCATCCATATGGGCGATGTGTGGAAACAGGTGTCGCCGCGCCTGCCGGCCGCTGTCGCCGAAGCGGAATGGGCGGCGCGCATCAATGCCCATTATGTCGACAACCGCGACAGCCTGATCGCCCTGCCCGGCGCCGTCGCCACCATCCGCGCGCTCGAAAAGCGGGGCGTCATGCAGGTCTGCGTCTCCAATTCGAGCCGCTCGGTGGTGGACGCCAACATCGCCGCGCTGGGCATCGCCGACGCGATCGCCTTCTCGCTCAGCCTCGATGATGTGGACGAGGGCAAGCCCGATCCCGAGCCCTATCGCCGCGCCTGCGCGCGGCTGGGCCTGCCGCCGGCCAGCGTGGTGGCGGTGGAGGACAGCCGCTCCGGGGCTCTCTCCGCCCGCGCGGCGGGGCTGTTCGTGGTCGGCTACACCCCGACCGGCGGCGGCTTCGAGGCGGTTGACCTCGAAATCGACCGGCTGGAAAACCTGCTGGCGCTGTTCGCCTGAGCGCGCGCTCTACGCCAGCAACTCCTCCAGCGTGTCGACCAGCAGATCGGCATGCGCCGTAGTCACGCAGAGCGGCGGGCGGATCTTCAGCACATTGCCATAGCGGCCGGCGGCGCCGATGAGGATGCCGTGGTCGCGCAGGCCGTTGATCAGCCCCTTGGCGATATCAGGCGCCGGGCCCTTTTCGGTGCCGAATTCGATGCCGAGATAGAGCCCGGCCCCGCGCACGGCGGTGATCGGCGCGCGCGCCTGCAGCCGCTTCAGCCGGCCAGTGAGATGCCGGCCGACGCGGGCGGCATTGGCGATGAGGCCGTCTTCCTCGATCGCTTCCAGCACGGCGAGCCCGGCCGCGCAGGCCGCCGGGCTGCCGGCGAAGGTGTTGAAATAGCCGAAATCGGCGCAGAAGGCGTCGAGAATGTCCGGCCGGGTGACGAGGCCGGCCATCGGGTAGCCATTGCCCATCGGCTTGCCCATGGTGACGATATCCGGCACCACGCCATGGCGGGAAAAGCCCCACATGCCCTCGCCGGTCCGCCCGAAGCCCGGCTGCACCTCGTCGGCGATGAACAGCCCGCCGGCGGCGCGCGTCACTTCCACCGCAGCTTTCAGGAAGCCCGGCGGGTCGGCATAGACGCCATCGGAGGAGAAGATGGTGTCGACCAGCAGCCCGGCGAAGCCGATGCCGTCCGCCTTCAGCGCCGCGATCTCGGCCTTCACCGCGTCGGCGAAGCCCTGCGCGATATCGTTGCCGAACAGCCCCGGGTCGGGGGGCGGCACCATGCGGACATGCCGCGGCGGCGCGCCGGTCTTGTAGGAGGAGGGTGAGACCTCGGTGACGGTGGCGGTGTTGCCGTGATAGGCGGTACGGGTGACGATGATGCCTTCGCCCCCGCTCACCTTGCGGGCGAGCCGCAGCGCCAGGTCGTTGCTCTCGCTGCCCGTGCAGGCCAGCACCAGATTGCTCAGCTCGGCCGGGAAGGTGGCGAGCAGCTTTTCCGCATAGTCATGCGCCACGTCGAACAGATAGCGCGAATGGGTGTTGAACGCGCCGAGCTGCGCCCGCACCGCCTCCACCACCTTGGGGTGGCAATGGCCGACGGTGGGGACATTGTTGTAGAAATCGAGATAGGCCCGCCCGTCGGAAGCGTGAATATACGCGCCTTCCGCTCGCACGATGCGCAGCGGCTCGTCATAGAACAGCACCGAGGCGGCGCCGAAGGCGCGCCGTCGCCGCTCCACCAGCGCCGCGACATCGGGCGCCATCGCGCCCCCCATGCCCGAGAAGGCGTTGAGCGAGAGGATCTGCAGTTCCTCCTGCTCCGGAATGTCCTGTTTTTTCAAGATGTCCTGTCTCTTCACGAGGCGGCCCTCCCGGCTGCGGCAAGCCGGTGGCTCCCCTCGCGTTCCGGCACGTCGTAGGTGGCGAGAAATGCGCGGGCGAGTTCGACCGTGCCGTGGGTATAGCCCTCGCCCAGCGCCTGCGCGGTGGGGGTCTCCGCATGCGAGGCGATCCAGGCGGTGAGCAGCAGCCGGCGCAGCATGATGAACACCGGCAGCAGCGCGCAGTCCTCGTCCGAGAGCGGCGCCACGGTGCGATAGCCCTCGATCCACGCCGCCTGCAGCGTCGGTATATAGGGCTCGTGCTCACTGAAGCTGATGGCGGAGGCGAAGTCGTAGAGATACCAGCTGAAGCCGCAATCGTCGAAATCGATCACCGACAGCCGGTCGCCCTCGACCAGCAGGTTGGCGAGCCGCATATCGGCATGGACCAGGCCGAAGCGGTCCTCGCCGGTGCCGTAGGCCTCCAGCCGGGCACGCAGCACCGCGTCGGTGCGCTCCAGCACGGCGCGGCCCTCGCGGGTGAGGCCGAGCGCGGCGCGCCAGTCGCCCCACAGCTTCACCGCGCCAAGCATGGCGTCATAGTCCCAGCGCTTGCGGGTGAAGCCTGCCGGGCGCTGCCAGCGTCGGGCGTGCAGATGCAGGCGGGCATTGATGGCGCCCAGCTCGCGGTACCAGCGGGCGAGATCATCGCCCTCCGCCGGCTCGCGCCCCGGCAGCAGTTCGAACGCCACCGCGTGCCGCAGCGTGCCGCCCTCGTCGAGATCGGCGATCAGGCTGCCGTCGCGCTGCGGCACCGGGTCGAGCGTCGCCACCACCCCCTCGCGCCCCAGCGCGGTCAGCCAGGCGAGTTCGGAGTCGATCTCGTCACGGCTGTGATAGCCCGGCCGGTGGACGCGGAACACCACGTCGCGGCCGCTGGCGGCGTCATGGGCGCGAAAGGTGGCGTTCTCGGAAATGGTGAGCAGCCGCAGCTCGCTCTCGCCCGACAGCCCCCAGCGCGGCAGGGCGGCGCGCAGCGCGTCCTCGATGCGGGTCAGGAAGGCGTCGTCATAGATCGGCTGGGTCATGGCTTACGTCTCGGCAACGGTGATCTCGACCCGCGCCCGGCCGAGCGCGCGCGCCACCGCGCCCTCGGGGGCCCGGTCGGTCACCAGGTGCTGGATGTCGGGAATGCGGGCCCAGATGGCGAGCGAGGGCACGTCGAATTTCTGGTGGTCGGAGACGATGATGGTCTGCGCCGCCCGGTTCATCATCGCCCGATAGACAAAGGCGGCGTCCGGCTCGGCATCGGCGAGGCCGTCCGTTGTGATGCCTGAAATGCCGAGAATGGCGCGGTTCACATTGTAGTTCTGCAGGAATTCGCCGGTCTCCACCCCCACCATCATGCCCTCGCGGGCATTGTAGCGGCCCGGGCACATGATGACCTCGATGGTCGGGTTGGCGGACACCACGGTTGCCACCGAGAAGGAATGGGTGATGACGGTGAGGTCGCGGCAGGCGGCGGCCATGCGGCGGGCGACATGGGTGGTGGTGGCGCCGGCGCCGATGGCGATCACCTCCTTCGGCTTGATCAGCTGCACGGTGGCGGCGGCGATCGCCTCGCGCTGCGCCACCATCAGCCCGTGCCGCTCGGTGACGGAGGGCTCGGAGGCGAAGGGGCGGACCGCGCCGCCATAGGTGCGGTTGATGAGGCCCTTTTCCCCCAGCTCGAACAGGTCGCGCCTTATCGTCTCGGTCGAGACGCCGAGTTCGGTCGCCAGATCGCCGACGCGCAGCGTCGCCGAGGCCCGCATTTCGGCGAGGATGCGCGCCTGCCGGGCCGCCTTGTCGAGCCGGGGCGGGCGGCGCTCGGCCCGTGCGAGGCTGTTGGCCCGGCTCATGCCGCCGCCCGCCGCCGCAGCAGGAGGCCGATCAGCCCGCCTGCCAGCAGCAGGCACGCCGCCCCCAGCGTCGCCATGGTGCCGAGCGCCGGCACCATCGGCGTGTAGCCGGCAACCATCTTGGCGTAGAGCCATTCGGGAATCGTCGAGTCGGCGCCGGTCGTGTAGAGCGAGAGCGGAAAATTGCTCCAGGAGAGCAGGAACGCGAACAGCATACCGGACCAGATGCCCGGCCACAGCAGCGGCAGCGTCACCTCGCGGAAAACCTGCGTGCGCGAGCAGCCGAGATCATAGGCGGCCTCCTCCAGCGAGGGGTCGAAGCCATACACCTGGATGGCGATGACCAGCGTCACCACGGGCACGATCCAGATCATGTGCGCGAACACCGCCGTCATCCAGCTGGTCTGGATGCCCACTGCGTTGAAGCCGAGCAGCATGGCCAGCCCCAGCACCGGCTGGGGAAAGAAGATCGGCAGCAGGATGAGCTTCTGGTAGAGCTTGCGCCCCTTCCACTCATAGCGGGCGAAGGCCAGCGCGCCGAACGTGGCGATGACGACGGAGAACACCGTCACCAAGAGCGCGATCGAGATCGAGGTCTTGACGATCATGCCGATCTCGATCGAATCCAGCGTCTTCTGCCACCATTCGGTCGAGTAGGTTTTGATCGGGAAGCCGAAATACCGGCTCTTGTTGAAGCTCGCCAGCGCCCCGCAGACGATGGGCAGGTAAATCGCGACGAGGACGAACAGCGTCCAGGTCCAGATGGCGGCATTGGTGCGCTTGTGGCCCATGGCTCAGCGCCTCCCCAGCATGCGGTCGAGGTCCAGCTTCGACAGGGCGAACAAGGTGAGCGCGCCGATGAAGAAGGTGACCAGCACCGCCAGCGCCGACCCCAGCGGCCAGTTCTGCGAATAGGTGAAGGCGATCTCGATATCGTGCGAGATGACGATGATCGACTGGCCGCCGAGGATCTTCGCCTCCGCCGTGGCGCCGATGGCGAGCACGAAGGTGAGCAGCATGCCGATGAGGATGCCCGGCATGGCCAGCGGCAGCTCGATCTCGCGCCAGATGAACAGCCGCCCGGCGCCGAGGTCGCGGGCTGCGTCGACGAGGTCGCGCGGCACCAGGGCGAGGCCCAGCGTCATCGGAAACAGCATGAAGGGCAGGTAGGTGTAGACCATGCCGAACAGGGTGATGCCGGGCGAGTACAGCACCTCCGGCCCGCCGGCGAGGCCGAGCCATTTCAGCGTGCCGTCGAGCACGCCATTCTTGATGAAGAACAGCACCCAGCCATAGAGCCGCACATTCTCCGAGACGAAGAGCGGGAAGACGAAGAACACGCTGATCAGCGCCGACCAGCGGCCGAAGACGAGGTTCAGCCCATAGGCGATGGGATAGGCCACCACGGCGAGGATCGCCACGGTGAGCAGCGCCAGCCCGCAGGACCAGAAGAAGGACAGCCACACCGTGTTGGTGGTGTCGAACAGGGTGGCGAAATTCGCCAGCGTGAAGCTGGTGAAGACGTCGAAGCTGCGCGGCGTGGCGAAGGCATAGCCGAAGATCGCCACCAGTGGCGCCAGGAATCCGATGCCGAGCAGCAGCGCGACGGGAAGCGCGCAGCGCGCGCCGACCGAGAGCATGCGGGCGTGGCGCAGCTGGGCGGCGCCTTCCGGGGCGGCCTCCTGCCGGGGAGGGGCGATGGCGAGGTCGGCCATGCTCAGCTCTCCAGCGTGAAGGCGTCGGCGGCGTCCCAGCCGAGCGTCACCTTGCGGTCGGCGCTGGCGGGCAGAGCGCGCCCGCGCGACAGCTCGACCAGCATCACCTTGGCCCCGACCCGCACCTGGTACTGGATGCGCGAGCCGAGCGAATATTCATTGTAGACCACGCCCTCCAGCCGGTTGTCGGCGCTCTCGTCGGGGCCGAGAATCCGCATGAATTCGGGCCGCACCACCACGAAGGCCTCGTCCAGCGTTTTGCCGTCGCGCGGCGGTGCCAGGGTGAACCTGCCGGGCACATCGACGCCCTGCCAGGCGCCGTCCGGCCCGCGCTTCACCTTCAGCGTGTTCACCTCGCCGACGAACTCGCAGACGAAGCGGTCGACCGGGGCGCCGTAGATTTCCTCCGGCGTGCCGATCTGCACGATCCGCCCGGCGCGCATGACGCCGATGCGGTCGCTCATCACCATCGCCTCCTCCAGCGAATGGGTGATGTAGATGAAGGTCTTGCCGGTTTCCCGGTGCAGATCCTTCAGCTCCTTCTCCAGCGTCTTCTTCAGCTTGTAGTCGATGGCCGAGAGCGGCTCGTCGAAGAACAGAACCTCGGGGTCATAGGCCAGCGCCCGGGCGAGTGCGACGCGCTGGCGCTCGCCGCCGGAGCACTTCATCACGTTCTTGTCGAAGTAGTTTTCCGGCAGGCGGACGACGCGCATCAGTTCCAGCGCGCGGGCCTTGCGGGCGGCCGCATCGACGCCCTTCACCTTGAGCGGGAAGGCGATGTTCTCGCCGACGCTCTTGTGCGGGAACAGCGCCAGCGACTGGAACACCAGGCAGGTCGGCCGCTTGTTGGGCGGCACGTCGTTGATGAGCTGGCCATGCAGGGTGATGTTGCCCTCGCTCGGCGTGTCCATGCCGGCGAGCATGCGCAGCAGCGTGGTCTTGCCCGAGCCGGAGGGGCCGACAATGGTGAGGAATTCGCCCTCGCGCACATCGAGATCGATGGTGTCGACCGCGGTGAAGGCGCCGAAGCTCTTGCGGATGCCGACAAGCTGGAGGATCGGCTTCGGCGGTTCGGCGCTCTGCGAGGCGGCCGGCGTGGTCTGGAGCATCAGGACTTCCGTCATGGGCCGGGGCGGGCGGTCGCCGCCGACGGTGATTGTGGATTGATCGGCCGGCTGCGTGCTTCGAGACGCGGGGCTGCGCCCCGCTCCTCAGCATGACGAAGGGTGAGGACCTGCGTCATCCTGAGGTGCCCGGCGCAGCCGGGCCCCGAAGGACGCAGGTCCTCTCCGCTTTATCCCCGCAGGCGCTTGGCGGCGTTCATCAGGTCGAGCGCCTTGTCGTAGTCGGGCACGATGTCGTACTCGGCCGAGCGGTCCATCTCTTCCTGCAGGCTGTCCCACTGGATCGCGTCCAGCTCGTCCTTGGTGAAGAGGTCGAAGCAGGCCTTGTTGCCCATCTGCGCCACCGGGTTGAACGTGCCCTCGGCGAAGGCGACCGTGTGGGCGACCTCGGGTCCCTGCACATATTTCAGGAAGTCGAGCGCCAGCGGCGACAGGTTCGGGTTGTTCACCGTCGAGGTGATCTCGATCCAGGCGATGCCGCCCTTGCCGCCGGGCAGCGGGCCCCGGAGCGGGGTGATGCCGCGCAGATTCGGGTGGCCGTCGGCGCGGGCGGGGGAGACGGAATAGGTGCCGCCCGTCATGTGCAGGTCGATCTCGCCCGAGATCAGCGCCTGGTTCATCGAGGCGATGTCGCCGATCAGCTTGGCGCCCTTGAAGACGCGCTTGGCGGTCTCCTCGAACTTGGCGAACTCGTCCGGGGTGTGGACCTTGAACGGGTCGATGCCGGCGATGATGAAGATGTTGAAGACGTTCCAGTCGTCGGATTCGAGAATGCCGTATTTGCCGGCCAGCGCGGGATCGTTGAACAGGTCCCAGCCGGTATCTTCCGCGGTCTTGCGGGAGACCTTGTCGGTGTTGACCACGAAGCTGTAGGGCCCGAAGCGCTGGGCCATGCCGATCAGCTCGCTGCCATCTTCGCTCATCGCCCATTTATAGGGCCATTTGAACTCCGGCATCATCTTGGCGAAGAACGGCTCGAACTCGGCCTTGGGCAGCGGCTTGATCAGCTTTTCGGGCAGCATCACCTTGCGCGCCCAGGGATTGTTGACGTTGATCAGGTCCCAGGTGTTGATCTCGCCGGCGCGCAGCCGGTTGATCATGGTGGGGTCGTTGGTCAGGCTCTCCGCCTTCACCGTCGCCCCGGTCTGCGAGCGGAACGGGTCCAGCACCTGGGCGGAATTGTAGCCCTCCCAGCACAGGATGTTCAGCTCCTTCTCGCGCGCCGCGAACGCCTTGTTGGCGTTGAACAGCGGACCGGCGGCGGCGAGCGCGCCAAGGCCCGCTCCCATGCCCTGCAAGACCGACCTTCTCGAAATATGCGCCATCTCGAAGTCCCTCTGGATTGTTGGCGCGGAACCTTGGGCGGCCGCGCATTCGTTCGGCATCCGGGTGTGGAGCGGATGTGGGAGACATGTTGGACTGTGTGTGATCCTAAACATCTGTATTTGGGCTTTACAACACCAAATTTGCGGCTCAACCTGATGAAAAGGAAGGCAGCCTGTTTTGACGGCATGCCGGCCGCCGGTGGTATGGTTTGCCGGGAAACAAACTCCAGAGATCAGTCGGGAATAGCCGCTTATGTTCACGTCGCTTGAAGGCAAGACCGTCATCGTCACCGGGGCCAGCAAGGGGATCGGGCGCGGCCTCGCGCTGCGCTTCGGCCAGGCCGGGCTCAACGTGCTGGTGGTGAGCCGCGCGCTCGCCGAGGCCGAGAAGGTGGCGGCCGAAATCGGCCCCAATGCCTCCGCCTTCGCTGCCGACGTGACCAAGACGGAGGACATGGAAGCGATGGCGCAGGCGGCACTGGACCGCTACGGCGCCATCGACGTGCTCTGCGCCAATGCCGGCATCTTCCCCGCCGCCAAGCTCGGGGTGATGACAGGCGATGATTTCGACCATGTCATCGGCACCAATCTCAAGGGCACCTTCCTCACCGTCTCCGCCGTACTGCCGGCGATGAAGGCGGCGAAGAAGGGCCGCATCATCATCACCTCGTCCATCACCGGGCCGATCACCGGCTTTCCCGGCTGGACCCATTACGGCGCCTCCAAGGCCGGGCAGATGGGCTTCATGCGGACGGCGGCGATCGAGCTGGCGCCGTGGAACATCACGGTCAACGCCGTCATGCCGGGCAACATCCTCACCGAGGGCATGGAGGGCATGGGCGAGGCCTATATCGCCTCCACCGCCGCCTGCGTGCCGATGAAGAAGCTCGGCAGCGTGTTCGACATCGCCAATGCCGCGCTGTTCTTCGCCAGCGAGGAGGCCGGCTACATCACCGGACAGGGCATGGTGATCGATGGCGGCCAGGTGCTGCCGGAATCGCCGATGGCGCTGGACGAGATGGGCACGGCCTGACCCGGCCGGCCCGCGCTCAGAAGGTGGCGGCGAACATCAGCAGGAAGTCGTTCGCCGCCTGCGACGCCAGCGCCGGTCCCTGCGTGCCGGCGCGGAAGCCGTCAGCCTCGTAGAGATTGTACTGATATTGCAGCGTGACGGTGAACGGGCCGACCGGCGTCCAGTTGAGATTGGCGCCGAGGTTCCAGTTGCCGATGCCGCTGGCGCCATAGGTGAGCTGCGCCAGCGGGTCGGCGATGTCGAACCGTCCATAGCCGCCGAAGAAGGCCGAGTTCCAGGTTGGGGTCCAGTTGTGCAGGAACTGGCCAACCGCGCTCCAGCCCTCCACCTTTGACAGCGAGCCGTCGAGACGCTGGAAGGCGTCGGGGGCGGAAAAGCGGCCGCTGGGGTCGATCAGCCCGAGATAGGAGGTCGCTCCATCGGCATAGGCGGCCTGAAGATAGAGCGTGTCGCCCGGCGCGATGAAAGGTAGGTTGAACATCACGCCGGCCTGCAGCGCATAGCCCCACTCCCCCGTCGTGGCGCCGAGCCGCTCGCTCACCGGCGATTGCGCGATTTGGTGCAGCGCGCCCGAAAGCTGGAAATCGCCCCAGTCGCCGCTCTGGCCGAAGGTGGCGACGATCTCCGGCCAGCGCGCCACCCCGTTCGAGTCCGCCTCGTCCTCGGCGACCAGAGCGTCGCCGCTCGCCACGACAGGCAGGATGCCATTGTCGCGCTTGGCCGATCCCTCCAGCGAGATCTGGGCGAGGAAGCCGTCCGGCAGGTGCCAGCTATAGCCGAGCACGGGCAGCTGGGTCTGGTCGCCGATGGTCGCCGGGTCGGTGCCCAGCACATCGGCATTGGCGTAGAAGTCGAAGAAGGACTGGAGATAGCCGAAGGTGAAGCCGGCGAACTCGATATGCATGTCATAGGGGTCGAAATCCGCCCCGTCGCGCACCCCTTCGCCCCAGGGGTCGGCGGTGCGCCAGGTGATCCGCATATCGGTATAGGAGCGCAGCGTGCCATATTCCGTGCGCGTGCGGGCATCCGTCACCAGCCCCAAGGTCGAGACCCAGTAGCTCCTCGCATTGGCGGCGGGGTAGTCGGTGTAGCTGTTGGCATAGGTCTCGGCCCAGAGATAGCCGCCGAGCCGCAGGCAGGTGTCCGAGCCGGGAATATAGGCGAAGCCCGGCCCTTCCGCCGTGCACGCCTTCACATAGCGGGCGGAAGCCGCGCCCGGCGGCTCGCCCGCCTGCGCCTGCGGACTCCCAAGCAGCGTGCCGAGCAGCGCGACGAGCAGGCCCGCGCCCGGCGCCGCTACGCCGCGCCCGCGTGGGGCGGGAAGCGGCCCTTGCTGGCGTGAACGGCGCGGTTCCTGTGCGGCTTTTGCTGGTTCGCGGCTCATGAGCGGTTAAATATCCCCCGGTTACTGCATTGATGAGGGCATAATGGCCGATTCGCGCTGTCTTTACCGCCATGGCTTCCTGCGAATCGGCACCGGCGTGCCGCGCGGGCGGGTGGCCGACCCGGCCTTTGCGCTCGCCGAGCATCTGGCGCTCGCGCGCAGCGCCGAGGCACGCGGTATCGGCGTGCTGCTGTTTCCCGAGCTTGGCCTGTCCTCCTATGCCATTGACGACCTTCTGTTCCAGGACGCGCTGCTGGACCGGGTGGAGACGGCGATCGCCGAACTCGTCGCCGCCTCGCGCGCGCTCTTCCCGGTGCTGGTGGTCGGCGCGCCGCTGCGCCACGAGGGGGCGCTCTACAATTGTGCGGTGGTGATTCATCGCGGCGTTCTCCTTGGCGTGGTGCCCAAGAGCTACCCGCCCAACTACCGCGAATTCTACGAGCGCCGCCACTTCGCGCCCGGGCTCGGCACGTCGGGCGCGATCGCGGTGGCGGGGGAGGACGTACCCTTCGGCACCGATCTGCTGTTCCGCGCCGAGGGCGAGGTGCCCTTCACCTTCCATGTCGAGATTTGCGAGGACCTCTGGGTGCCGCTGCCGCCCTCCACGCGGGGCGCGCTGGCGGGGGCGGAAGTGCTGCTGAATCTCTCCGCCAGCAACATCACCATCGGCAAGGCGCGTCACCGCCGGCTGCTCTGCGCCAGCCATTCCGCCCGCTGCCTCGCCGCCTATGCCTATTCCGCCGCCGGGCCGGGCGAATCCACCACCGATCTCGCCTGGGACGGGCAGGCGGCGATCTTCGAGAATGGCGAGTGCCTCGGCGAGAGCGCGCGCTTCCCCGACGGGCCGACCCTGCTTGCCGCCGATATCGACCTGGAGCGCCTGCGGCAGGAGCGCATGCGCACCACCACCTTCGGCGAATGCATGCGCGAAGAGGGGGCGGGTGATTTCCGCAGGATCGGCTTCACCCTCGGTGCCCCGCCCGCACCGGCGCCGCTGGAGCGGCTGATCGCGCGCTTCCCCTATGTGCCTGATGATCCCGAGCGCCTCGCGGAAGACTGCTACGAGGCCTACAACATCCAGGTGCAGGGCCTCGCCCAGCGCCTTTCCTCCTCCGGCGTGCGGCGCGCGGTGATCGGCGTGTCCGGTGGGCTCGATTCGACGCAGGCGCTGCTGGTGGCGGTGCGGGCGATGGAGCGGCTCGGCCGGCCGCGCAGCGATATCCTCGCCTACACGCTGCCGGGCTTCGCCACCTCCGACGCCACCCGCGCCAATGCGTGGGCGCTGATCGAGACGCTGGGTGTCACCGGCGGCGAGATCGACATCCGCCCGGCGGCGCGGCAGATGCTGGCCGATCTCGGCCACCCGTTCGCCGGCGGCGAGCCGGTCTATGACGTGACCTTCGAGAATGTGCAGGCGGGGCTGCGCACCGACTACCTGTTCCGCCTCGCAAACCAGCAGGGCGGGCTGGTGGTCGGCACCGGCGATCTCTCCGAGCTGGGGCTCGGCTGGTGCACCTATGGCGTCGGCGACCACATGTCCCACTACAACGTCAACGCCTCGGTGCCGAAGACGCTGATCCAGCACCTCATCCGCTTCGTCGCCGCCTCGGGCGACGTCTCGGCCGCGACCGCGCGGGCGCTGGAGGCGGTGCTGGCCACCGAAATCTCGCCGGAGCTGGTGCCGGCGGAGGCGGGCGCCACCATCCAGTCGACCCAGCAGGTGGTCGGCCCCTATGCGCTGCAGGACTTCAACCTCTACTACCTCACCCGCTATGGCTTGCGCCCCTCGCGCATCGCCTATCTCGCTTTGCAGGCCTGGGGCGATGCTTCGCGCGGCGCCTGGCCGGCGAACATTCCGGCCGAGGACCGGCGTGCCTATTCGCGGGCCGAGATCCGGCATTGGCTGAAGCTGTTCCTGAAGCGCTTCTTCGCCAACCAGTTCAAGCGCTCGGCGCTGCCGAACGGGCCGAAGATCACCTCGGGCGGTTCGCTCTCGCCGCGCGGCGACTGGCGGGCGCCCTCGGATGCGGGGGCGCAGGTCTGGCTCGACGAGCTCGACGCCAACTTTCCCGATGAGGGTTGAGGCGGTATCTGCCGCAGGCGCGAGATCCGCGCGGCGACGCGCGCGTGAAGGAAACCGGCTTGGACGACGACATCTCCCCTAATCACAGCTACCGCCTCGCCGCGCTGGACCAGGATTTCATCCTCAGTGATTCCATGCGCGGCGTGCGCTTCCAGCTGGAATACGCCAAGCCCGAGGAAGAGCTGAGGCGCTGGCGCATCCGCTCCACCCTCGTGGTGTTCGGCTCGGCGCGGGTGCGGGCGGACGGTCCCGGCCACCAGCCTTTCCTCTATGAGCAGGCGCGGGCCTTCGGGCGCCTCGCCTCGCAGCGCGGCGGCGCGCTCGATGTGTCGGAAGGCGGCTACCGCGACAATGTCATCGCCACGGGCGGCGGGCCGGGTGTGATGGAGGCGGCCAATCGCGGCGCCTATGAGGTGGCCGCGCCCAGCATCGGCTTCAACATCTCGCTGCCGCATGAGCAGGTGCCCAACCCCTACACCACGCCGCAGCTGACCTTCCGCTTCCACTATTTCGCCATGCGCAAGATGCATCTCGCCATGCGCGCCAATGCGCTGGTGGTCTTTCCCGGCGGCTTCGGCACGCTCGACGAGCTGTTCGAGATCCTCAACCTGCAAATCACAGGCAAGGCGCCGCCGGTGGCCATCGTGCTGTTCGACGAGGCCTATTGGCGCTCGGTCATCAATTTCCAGGCGCTGGTCGACTTGGGCATGGTGAGCGCCGGGGAATGCGCCCTGTTCCGTTTCGCCAACACGGCCGAGGAGATCTGGACCCAGCTGGTGGCCGGCGGGCTGAAGCTGCCCACGCGCTGACGGCGCGGGTCTCAGGCGCGGGCGCCGATCCAGTCGGCGATGCGAGGCCACACCTCCCGGTGCGCCTGCCGCCCGGCGAGGATGGCGAGGTGCTGCAGCCCGACGCCGACCTCGGTGGGGTGCTCGATGATCTCAGTGCTGCCTTCCGCCATGCGGGCGAAGAACGGCGCCACGGCGGCGCGCGGGCCGATCTCGTCGGCGGCGTTCACCGCCGCCAGCGCCGGCACACGCAGCCCCTGCGGCCCGAGAAGCCGCCCGCCCAGCTCCAGCCGGCCTTGGGCGAAACGGTCGTCCCGGTACAGCCATTCCACCATCTCGTGCACCAGCCGGCCGGCCAGCGGCACCTCGTCCAGCGCCCAGCGGGTGATGCGCAGATGCAGGTCCAGCGCCGCCGGGTCTGTGAGGCTCAGCGCCCCGTCCATCCAACGCGACCAGACGAAGGTGCCGGGCGCGAGCAGGGCGCAGGACTGTGCCAGCAGCCCGCCGGGCAGGATGCCGTCCTCGGCCGTGTGCGCTCCCTGCGCCGCCACGCTGTCGCGGAAGGCGCTGGAGCCGGGCGCGAAACTCAGCGGGGCCGCAAGCAGCACCAGCCCGCGAAAAAGCGCCGGCTCCAGCGCGGCGGCCAGCGCCGCCAGCGTGCCGCCGAGCGAATGGCCGAGCACCACCGGCACCCGTCCGCTCCGTGCGGCGACGATCTGGGCGGCGTCAATGACCGCGCGCGCATAGTCTTCCAGCCCGTGCGGCGCGCCGCCTTCCGCCGGCGGGCGCCAGGCGGCGAGAAACACGTCCATGCCGCGATCGAGGCAGAAGCGCACCACGCTCAGTTCTGCCGTCAGGTCCCAGACATAGGGGCGCTTGATCGGTGCGGGAACCATCAGCACCGCCGGTCCCCCCGGCGCCGCCATGGGCGCGTCTCCCTGCCGATAGTGCCGCAGCCGCAGCAGCGGCGCCTCGGCGGCGATGTCATAGCGCTGTTCGGCGACGCCATAGCCGAAGAGGTCCAGCGTGCGGGCCTGGGCGTCGCGCCAGTTCTCCTGCACGGCGCGCTGCGCCGCCTGC
This sequence comes from Ancylobacter vacuolatus, assembly GCF_030813595.1. Taxonomy (GTDB): domain Bacteria; phylum Pseudomonadota; class Alphaproteobacteria; order Rhizobiales; family Xanthobacteraceae; genus Ancylobacter; species Ancylobacter vacuolatus. The sequence goes on from NZ_JAUSUH010000002.1 coordinate 812,764, forward strand.
CAGGGGGCGAAAGGGTCGGGCGACGGCGCGCGTGGCGACATGGCGTCCTCCTTGGCCGGCGCGGGCGGAACCCGTCGCGGCGCCAGACCCAAGCTTACCATGGGAAACGTCGTGTTCCTTGATGCGGGTCAGTCGGCCGCGATCAGCGCTGTCGTCAGCGGCAGCGGCGCCGGGCGCTGGAAACCGGCGTCCCCGGCCAGCACCCGCCCGGCGATGGCGCTGCCGCGTTGCACCGCCGCTTGCGCCGGCACATCGGCCAGCCAGCCATCGATGAAGCCGGCGGCGAAGGCATCGCCCGCGCCGGTCGTATCGGCGGGCGCGTCGAGCGGCGGCACCGCGACGCCCGTCCGCCCCTGCGCCTCGCACAGCTGCACCGGCCCGGCGCCCTGCGTCAGCACCAGCGCCGCCAGGCCCTCGCCGCCGATCTCCCGCGCGTGTGCGAAGGCGTCCGCACCGGCGAACAGCGCATGGTCGGCGGCGGAAGCGATCAGCACCTGCGCCGGCCGCCGCTCCGTCCGCTCCAGCGGCAGCTGGGCCACCACCCGTGTGCGCGCGGCCAGCGCCTCCAGCACGCCGGGCGTGGCGCGGCGAACATTGACATAGGCGATGTCGGCCTCAATCGCGGGCAGGGCGGTGAGCCGGCGCGCCTCTGTCGTGGCCGGGGCGATGATGGTGCGTTCCCCATTCGTGTCGACCAGAATGTCCAGCGGCACGGTGGGCGCGTCGGTGGTGCGCAGATGCCTGAGGTCGAAGCCCATCGCCTCCAGACGCGCGCGGCAGGCGGCGCCGGCGGCATCGGTGGAGAGCGTCGCCGCCAGCGTCACCCGATGGCCGAGCGCCAGCAGCGCCGCGCCGGTGTTGAAGCCGCCGCCGCCGGGGCGCAGCGTCACCTCTTCCCGGGTCAGCCGCTCGCCGCTCCGCAGCGGGGCGGTGAGCCGCCAGATGCGGTCGACATTGACGCTTCCGACCACCAGCACATGGCCCATGGTGTTTCCCCCGCATGGCCGGCGGCGCCGGGCCTTGAGCGATAGGAGAGCGCCCCCGATTCGACAAGCCGGCACTCTATCCCGCCCAGGGCGGCCTCGACGCGGCCGGGCTTTGCCGGTACCTCTGGGGCGCGCGTCGGCAGGAGCCCGGCGGCTCGGTTCTGGCGGCAGGGAGACACGTCCGATGAAGCTCGTTCGCTATGGAGAGATCGGGCATGAGCGCCCCGGCCTGATTGATGAGGCCGGCGTGCTGCGCGATCTGTCCTCGCTGGTGTCCGACATTGCCGGCAAGGTGCTGCTGCCGGAAAGCCTTGAGCGCCTGCGCGCGGTCGACACGGAGGAATTGCTGCCGGTGGAGGGCGCGCCGCGCCTCGGCGCCTGCGTCGGTCACGTCGGCAAATTCGTCTGCATCGGCCTCAACTACACCGACCACGCGCTGGAGGCCGGCCTGCCGATCCCCGAGGAGCCGGTGATCTTCATGAAGCCGACCAGCTGCATCGTCGGGCCGAACGACAATGTCGAGATTCCGCGCGGTGCCACCAAGACCGACTGGGAGGTCGAGCTCGGCATCGTCATCGGTAAGCCGGCTAAATATATCGCCGTCGAGGATGCCTATGCCCATGTCGCCGGCTATTGCGTCGTCAATGACGTGTCCGAGCGCGGCTTCCAGCTGGAGCGGGGCGGCACCTGGGACAAGGGCAAGGGCTGCGACACGTTCGGCCCGATCGGCCCGTGGCTGGTGACGACCGACGAGATCGCCGACCCGCAGGCGCTCGACATGTGGCTGGAGGTGGACGGCGTGCGCCGCCAGTCGGGTTCCACCCGCACCATGATCTTCGACGTGCCGACCCTGGTCTCCTATGTCAGCCAGTTCATGAGCCTGCAGCCGGGCGACATCATCACAACAGGCACGCCGCCGGGCGTCGGCCTCGGCATGAAGCCGCCGGTCTATCTCACCGCCGGCCAGACCATGCGGCTGGCCATCTCCGGCCTCGGCGTGCAGGAGCAGCGTCTCGTCGCGGCGGACTGATCGTCGCGGGCCGGGGTGTCCGGCGCCTTGGCGGGTTTGCGGCAGATCAAGGCGCCGGCCCGCCCGGCGTGCTTGGCTAAATCCATTCACTTCCGCCAGAGGCCGAAGTGGGAGGATGCCATGCAGGATGTCGCGCTTTATCGCCGCCTTCGGGACGCCGTCGATCACGCCTTGGAGGGCGCCGACGTCGATGTCGGCATCTGCCCGGACAAGGGAATCATCACCCTCACCGGCCGCGTCGCCTCGCGCGGCGCCCAGATCCTCATTGAGGACGCCGTCGGCCGCCTCGCCGGCGACTTCACCATCGTCAATCAGGTGAAGGTCGATCCGCTGCTCTGCCGCCGCGCCGCGCGGTTCCACTAGACCTTTTCCGGTCACACGACCGGGTCGTCGCGCGCGCCTGTATCCATTCCGATGGGCGGCCGGCCCCGCAAGGGCCGCGTGCCCTCGGCGGACGGAGGTTTCCCCCCGGCTTTCGCGCGCCGGAGCCCCGACAGGGCCGCCGCCCGCTTTATCCTGCCTTCCGTCTTCACTATCCTGACATGGGTCCCGGAGAGGACCATGCGGGAGGCCTGAGCATGACTGACGCGCCCGAAACCGCTTCGCCCCCCACGGGCGCGCCGCAAAGCTCCAATCGCTGGCGCCGCTTCGCCGAGTGGGACGCGCGGCCGCTGCGCCATGATCTGTTCGCGGCGGAAAATCCCGAGGCCGGCTTCTCGGTGTTTCATAGCCCCTATGACCCCGCGCCCTCGCTCAGCATCGAGGGTGGCCGGGTCACCGTCATGGACGGCAAGGCGGCGGCCGATTTCGACATTCTCGACGCCTTCATCGCCGCCCATCACATCGACCCCGCAATGGCGGAGGTGGCGATGGCGATGGACCCGGGCGAGATTGCCCGCAAGCTGGTCGACATCAATGTGCCGCGCCCGGAACTCGAAGCGCTGGCGCGCGGCCTCACCCCGGCGCGCCTTGCGGAAGTGGTGGGCCGGCTGTCGGCGCTGGAGATCGCCTTCGCCTATTCGAAGATGCGCCAGCGCCAGACCCCCGGCAACCAGGCGCATGTGACCAATGCCAAGGACGACCCGCTGCAGCTGGCCGCCGATGCTGCGGTGGCCGTGGCGCTCGGCTTCGACGAGATCGAGACCACTATGCGGGTGGCCTCCAACAGCTGGGCCAATGCGCTGGCCTGCACGGTGGGCGCGGCGGTGGGGCGCGGCGGCGTGCTGTTCCAGTGCTCCATCGAGGAGGCGGAGGAGCTGCAGATCGGCCTTGCCGGGCTTTCCTCCTATGCCGAGACGGTGTCGGTCTACGGCACTGAGCGCGCCTTCATCGATGGCGACGACACGCCATGGTCGAAGGCGCTGCTCACCGCCGCCTATGCCTCGCGCGGCATCAAGGCCCGCTGCACCTCGGGCGCGGCGGCGGAACTGCTGATGGGCTTCCACGAGCAGCGCTCGCTGCTCTATCTCGAAGCGCGCTGCCTCTGCCTGCAGCGGGCGATGGGCGTGCAGGGCACGCAGAATGGCGGCATTGACGGCGCCCCGCTCACCGCCTCCATGGCCGGCGGGGTGCGCGAATTGATGGCGGAAAATCTGATCGCCGTCTGGCTCGGGCTCGAATGCGCCTCCGGCAATGACTGCCGCACCAGCGAATCGGAAATCCGCGTCGGCGCCAAGATCACGCCCTATCTGCTCGCCGGCTCCGACCTCATCTGCTCAGGCTTCGGCTCGATCAAGAAATACGACAATTCTTTCAACCCCTCGCTCTTCAATGGCGAGGAGATCGAGGACTATCTGCTGCTCCAGCGCGATTTCCAGACTGATGGCGGTCTGACCCCGGTGGAGGAGGACCAGGTGCTGGGCCTGCGCGTGCGGGCGGTGGAAGCGCTGGCGGCGGTCATGGAGGAGTTGGGCCTTGGCAGCGTGCCGCGCGCGCGGATGATGTCGGTGGTGTTCGCCTCCGGCTCGGAGGAAACGGTGAGCTACACGCCGGGAGAGGTGACGCCGATCAGCGCCGCCATCAAGGCGCGCGGCCTCACCGCCATCGACGTGGTGCGGGCGCTGGGAAAGCGCGGCTACACCGAGGAGGCCGAGAATCTCCTCCTCATGCTGCGCCAGCGCATCTCCGGCGACTATCTCCAGACCTCAGCTCTGGTGCGCGACGGGCGGGTGATGAGCGCCATCAACGATCCCAATGATTATCGCGGCCCAGGCACCGGCTACCGCATGCCGGAGAAGCGCTGGGAGGCGGTGCAGGGCATCCGCAACGTGCTCACCCGCGAGCGGGTGCTGGCAGCGGAGAATGTCGTCGCCGGTGCCGGCGGCGCGGAGGTGGACTGGCTGGTGGCCGCCGGCCCGGCGGCGAAGGGAGTGAACCCGCATGAGGTGGTGATCGGCGTCAGCCCCGGCTTTGCCCGCCAGCTGCACCAGACCACCGCCGGCCATGCGCTGGCCGATGTGGTGGCGGCGCTGGTCGACGGCATCGCCGCCGGGGGCGGCACGGCGCGGCTGGTGCGGATGATGCACACCGCCGACACCTCCTTCCTCGGCCTCGCCGCCGCGCGGCTGTCCGGCTCGGGTTTCGGCATCGGCATCCAGGCCAAGGGCACGACCGTCCTGCATCAGGCCGACCGCATGCCGCATATGAATCTCGAACTGTTCTCCAACGCCCCCCTCACCGGGCTCGACCATTACCGCGCGCTCGGCCGCAACGCCGCCCGCCACACCTTCGGCGAGGCGCCGGAGCCGGTGATGGTGCCCACCCATGGCGAGGCGCTTGGCGCCCGCTTCCATGTGCGGGTGGCGCTGCTCTACGCGATCGAGACTGGTCTCATCGAACCGACTGTTCACCCCATCGAACTCGCGTACCGCCCCGACATGCGTGCGCCGGAGGCCGCGCAATGAGTGCAAATCCCGCCAGCGACCTCGACCTCTACCCCGTGGCCGAAAAGGCCCCCGAACGGGTGCAGACCCCTACCGGCAAGCCGCTTTCCGCCCTGACATTGGAGGCGGTGCTTGCCGGAGAGATCGGCGCCGAGGACATCGCCATCACCCCTGAAGCCTTGATGCTGCAGGCGAAAATCGCCCGCGCCGCCGGCCGGGAGACGCTGGCGGCCAACTTTGAGCGTGCCGCCGACCTGGTGGGCGTGCCGCAGGAACTGATCCTCGACACCTATGAGCTGCTGCGCCCCGGCCGCGCCGGCAACGCGCAGCAGCTGCTCGACCGGGCGGCGCTTCTGCGCCGCGACTACGGCGCCACCCGCGTCGCCGCCCTCATCGAGGAAGCCGCCGCCGTCTATGCGAGACGCGGCCTGTTCGTGAAGAGATTCTAAGCCGTTTCAAGGGCTTGGCAGTACGGTCAGGGCAAGGTGAGACGGCGCACCGCGTCGCGCCAGCCGGCGAGCTTCGTCTCGCGGGTCTCCGTCGGCATGGTGGGATCGAAGCGGTGGTCGAGCCGCCAGGAATCGGCGAAGCGCCCCGGCGCCGGCATGATGCCGGCGTGGTAGCCGGCGAGATAGGCCGCGCCAAGCGCCGTCGTCTCGCGGATCACCGGCCGGTCGACCGGCGCGGCGAGAAGATCGGCGAGCCGCTGCATCGCGAAATTTGATGCGACCATACCGCCATCGACGCGCAGCACCGGCGTGCGATGACCCGCGGCGCCCGAGCGCGCCCAGTCGGCATTCATCGCCGCGATCAGGTCAGCGGTCTGGTAGCAAACGCTTTCCAGCGCGGCGAGGCAGAATTCGGCCGGGCCGGAATTGCGGGTGAGGCCGAACATCGCCCCGCGCACATCGGGGTTCCAGTGCGGGGCGCCGAGGCCGACAAAGGCCGGCACCAGATAGACCTGCTGCGCCGGATCGGCGGCTTCCGCCAGCGCCTCGCTCTCGGCCGAGTTCTTGATGATGCCGAGCCCGTCGCGCAGCCACTGCACCGCCGCGCCGGCGACGAAGATCGAGCCTTCCAGCGCATAGGTGCGTTTTCCGCCGAGCTGGTAGGCGATGGTTGTGAGCAGCCGGTTCTGCGACAGGACGGCGGTCGGCCCGGTATTGAGCAGGGCGAAGCAGCCAGTGCCATAGGTCGACTTGATCATGCCGGGCTGGAAACAGGCTTGGCCGACGGTGGCGGCCTGCTGGTCGCCGGCGATGCCGCCAATGGCGATGGCGCCGCCGAAGAAATGCGGCTGGGTGACGCCGTAATCGGCGGCGCAGTCCTTCACCTCGGGCAGCATGGAGCGCGGCACGCGCAGCAAAGCGAGCAGGTCGTCGTCCCAGGCGCCGGTGTGAATGTTGAACAGCAAGGTGCGGGCGGCATTGGTGGCGTCGGTGGCGTGCACCTGCCCGCCGGTGAGCTTCCACAGCAGCCAGCTGTCCACCGTACCGAAGGCGAGCTCGCCGCGCTCGGCGCGGGCGCGGGCGCCCGGCACATGGTCGAGAATCCAGCCGATCTTGGTGCCGGAGAAGTAGGGATCGAGGATCAGGCCGGTACGCTCGCTCACCAGAGGCTCATGCCCCTCACTGCGCAGCCGGGCGCAGAGGTCGGCGGTGCGGCGGTCCTGCCAGACAATGGCGCGATGGATGGCGGCGCCGGTCTTGCGGTCCCACACCACGGTGGTTTCGCGCTGGTTGGTGATGCCGATGGCGGCGATGTCGGCGGCCTTCAGGCCGGCCTGCTCGATCACGGCGCGGCAGGTGGCGAGCGTCGTCTGCCATAGGTCTTCGGCCTCATGCTCGACCCAGCCCGAGGCCGGGAAATGCTGCGGGAATTCCTGCTGCGCCTGCGCCGCGATGGAGGTGTCGGGCCGGAACAAGATGGCACGCGAGGAGGTGGTGCCTTGGTCGATGGCGAGAAGATGGGTCGTCACGAGGCGCTCCGCGAAAAGGCGTCATCCCGGAAGGGTTTGCCCCTGTCCGGGATGAGTGTCCATGTCGGGCGGGATGCCGTCGGGCGACGGCATGACGGAGAAGGATCGTCCCGGACGGCGGGGGGCGTCCGGGACGAGAGGCCGGGGCGGAACCGACTTCAGGTTCCGGCCCCGGTGTTTAGTTCAGCCGACCCGCGTCAGTTTTTCTTCGGCGGGGTGGCGGGCCAGGAGCCGATGAGCGTGTCGTAGTCGACGGTCTCGCCCTGCGGCTTCTCGTT
>NZ_JAUSUH010000003.1 GCF_030813595.1 Ancylobacter vacuolatus
GGCGCCACCACGGCGAGATTGGTGGTCTGCGCCTTCGAGATGCCGATGAACGAGTTCATGATGCCCCACACCGTGCCGAACAGGCCGACAAAGGGTGCGGTGGCGCCGATGGTGGCGAGCAGGCCGGTGCCGCGGGTGATCGCCCGCCCCGCCGCCACCTCGATGCGCGACAGCGAGATCGACACCCGCTCCTTGATGCCGTCGGCCGGCAGCGGCCCGGAGCGCTGGAGTTCGAGATCGGTCGTCGCCAGCATGGCGCCGGCCGGCCCGCGCGGGTCGACGCGCCGCGCCTCGTCCAGCGTCGCGCTGGCGAGATAGCCCTTCAGCGCCCGCCGCAGCCGGCGCTTGGCCACGGCCAGTTCCAGCGTCTTCGCCAGCCACACCGTCCAGGTCACCACCGAGGCGAAGGCAAGGCCGATCATCACAGCCTTCACCACCCAGTCCGCCGCCAGGAACATCCCCCAAGGGGACAGGTCATGCGGGAGCTGCGCCGCGACGGAGGGGTCCTCACCTTGGTCGAGCGGCAGGCCTGAGGCGGCCGGGTCCGCCGGGGCCTCGCCGGTGGCGGGCGCGGTGGCCGAGGGGTCAGCGGCGGGCGCGGCCGGGGCGGCGGCGGCATCGCCGGCCGGGGAGTGCACAGGCTCGCCGGTCGCCGGGGCCGCCATGCCGGGAGCCGGCGGCACCAGCGGATCGAACGCCGACGGCGCGGGGGCCGCCATGCCGGGCGCGGCTGGCGCGGGGGTGGCGGGGGTCGAGAGGGCCGGCGCCGGCGGCTGCACCTGCGCCCACGCCGCCACGGGGCCGGCCACCAGCAGCGCCAGCGCCAGCAGAAGGTTCAGCGCCGGGCGCTGGGCGAGGGACGCGGCGAGGGTTGTGGGTGTCGTCGGCATGGCGGCTTCCCGAAGCTCCGGTTTCCCCGGCGCTCCGGCCCGAAGGCGGAGATGTCGGCCGGGGCGTCCTCAGTCCCGGCTTCCATAAACCCGCAATGACGGGATCGACAACACTAAAACGACCAGATGCTCAAATGTAGAATTCTTCGAAACAAGGATTACAGCAGGATTGTACAATTTAACATCATTCTAGACTAAGCATTCATCCCACCCGAACACCGATCACCTTGCCGGGATTGAGGGTCTGTGCGGGATCAAGTGCCGCTTTGACCCGCTGCATCAGGTCAAGCGCGACGGGATCGGCGTAATGGGCCAGTTCCTCGCGCTTCAAGAGGCCGATACCGTGCTCGGCGGCGATGGAGCCGTCCATCTCGGTCACGATGTCATGCACGATCCTGTTGAACCTTTCCCACAAAGCGAGGAAGGCGGCCTTGTCCATGCCGACCGGCTGGCTGAGGTTGAAATGGATATTGCCGTCGCCGACATGGCCGAACGGGCACGGCCGCAGCCCCGGCAGCGCCGCGAGGCAGGCGGGCAGCGCCCGGTCGAGAAATTCCGGCACGCGCGAGACCGGCACCGAGACGTCGTGCTTGATCGAGCCGCCCTCGTGCTTCTGCGCCTCCGACATGTCCTCGCGCAGCCGCCACAGATTGGCCGCCTGCGCCTCGCTGCTGGCGATGACGGCGTCGAGCACCTCCCCCGCCTCCATCGCGGCGCCAAGCCCCTCCTCCATCAGCGCGCCGAGATCGAAGGCGCGGGTGGGCGAGGAGAGCTCGGCCAGCACATACCACTCATAGCTGTCCGCCAGCGGGCGCACCGTGCCCGGCATGTGCCGCAGCACCGTCTCGACCCCGAAGGCGGCCATCAGCTCGAAGGTGGTGAGCGCGTCGCCCGCCTCGCCGCGCAGGCGCTTGAGCAAGGCGAGCGCCGCCGCCGGGTCCGGCACGGCAAGGAAGGCGGTGGCGCGCTGCGCCGGCCTAGGGAACAGCTTCAGCACGGCGGCGGTGATGATGCCGAGCGTGCCCTCGCTGCCGAGGAAAAGCTGCTTGAGGTCATAGCCCGCATTGTTCTTGCGCAGCCGCTTCAGCCCGTTCCACACCCGCCCGTCGGCCAGCACCACTTCCAGCCCCAGCGCCAGCTCGCGCGCATTGCCGTAGCGCAGCACGGCGGTGCCGCCGGCGTTCGAGGACAGGTTGCCGCCGATGCGGCAGGAGCCCTGCGAGGCGATGTGCAGGGGAAACAGGCAGCCCGCCTCCTCCGCTGCCGCATGCACCTTGTCGAGAATGCAGCCGGCCTCCACCGTCATGGTCATGTCGACGGGATCGACGGCGCGGATGCGGTCGAGCCGGGCGAGCGAGAGCAGCATCTGCCCGAACGGCACCTGCCCGCCCACCAGCCCGGTATTGCCGCCCTGCGGCACCAGCGCCACCCCCGCCTTTGCGCAGGCCTCGACGATGAACGCCACCTCCTCGGTGGAGCCCGGCCGCAGCACGGCGGGCGCCTCGCCCCGGTAGAGCCCGCGCTCCTCATGCAGATAGGGCGCCATGTCGGCCGGGTCGGTGAGGACATGGGCGGCGCCGATGCGCTGGGCGAGGGCGGCGAGCAGGGGGGAGAGGGTGGACATGAGCGATCCTGAAACTAGCGGGAGGCGTCGATGACATGAACGTGGCCGGCGCCACCATAGTCGAGAATGGCGGGGTCGGCGGTAAGCAGGGGCGAGCCCAGATGCCGCGCCGTCGCGATGATGATGCGGTCCGCCGGGTCGGCGTGCAGCGTGCCCGGCAGGCGCACACTGTCCACGGCAATGGCCGGCTCCAGCGCCGCCAGCCGCAGCGCGGGCAGGGCCAGCACGCTCTCCAGCCAGGCGCCGACATCGTCGGCCAGCGCCAGCCGGCCCTTGTGCACCAGCAGCGCGATCTCCCACGGCGTGATGGCGGAAACGAACACGCCGCCGGCCTCGCCCGCCCGCTCGAGGACGGCGCGCGCCTGCCCGCCGAGCCGTACGTCGTCGTCCAGCGCCCAGATCAGCACATGCGTGTCGAGAACAATCACGAAAGGGCGGCCCAGTCGCCCGCATCCGTCGCCGGTTCGAACGGCTCGTCATAGCGGGTGACGACCCCGCGAGACGCGCCGATCAGTGACCGCGCCGGCACGGCGGGGACCGGGCTCAGCACCGCCACCGGCTTGCCCCGGCGGGTAATGGTCACCGGCTCGCCGGTCTCGTTCATCTCGTCGATCAGGCGCAGGCATTCGGCTTTGAACTGCGCGGCCGGGACGATCCTTGCGCTCATGAGCCTGCCTCCTGGAGCCTGTACATGATTTATGTACATCATTGTCCCGCAATGGCAAGGAGGGCGCGCGCCCGCCCGGCGCGCCGCTCATCGCGGACATGGCTCCATTGTCGCCCCGCCGCGCCCCCTTGCCCCGGCGCGTCTTTCCCCCTATCCCCGCGCCATGGCCCCTCCTCTTCTTCTGCTTCAAGATACCAAGCTCACCTTTGGCGGCACGCCGCTGCTGGAGGGGGCGGAGCTTTCCGTCTCCGCCGGCGAGCGCGTCGGCCTTGTCGGCCGCAACGGCTCGGGCAAGTCCACCCTGCTGAAAATCGCCGCCGGCCTCGTTTCCGCCGATAGCGGGGCGCGCTTCGTGCAGCCCGGCGCGACGGTGCGCTATCTGCCGCAGGAGCCGGACCTCTCCGGCTTCGCCACCACGCTGGCCTATGTCGAGGCCGGCATGGGGCCGGGCGACCAGGAATACCGCGCGCAGTATCTGCTCAGCGAGCTCGGCCTCACCGGCATGGAAAACCCGGCCAACCTCTCCGGCGGCGAGGCGCGCCGCGCGGCGCTGGCCCGCGTGCTGGCCCCCGAGCCGGACATTCTGCTGCTCGACGAGCCGACCAACCATCTCGATTTGCCCGCCATCGAATGGCTGGAGGCGGAGATTGCCTCGCTGCGCTCGGCCCTCGTGCTGATCAGCCATGACCGCCGCTTCCTGCAGGACCTCACCCGCGCCACCGTCTGGCTCGACCGGGGCCGCACCAAGCGCATGGAGCGCGGCTTCGGCTTCTTCGAGGAATGGCGCGACCAGGTGCTGGAAGAGGAAGAGCGCGACCAGCAGAAGCTTGCCCGCAAGATCGTCGCGGAAGAGCACTGGATGCGCTACGGTGTCACCGCGCGACGCAAGCGCAACGTCCGCCGCGTCGGCGAGCTGGCCGCCCTGCGCGCCCAGTTCCGCGACCATCGCGGCGCGCTGGGCAGCGTCACCATGGCGGCCACCGAGGCGGAAGTCTCCGGCAAGCTGGTGATGGAAGCCGAGCACATTTCCAAGACCTATGGCGAGCGCGTCATCGTGCGCGACCTCACCATCCGCATCCAGCGCGGCGACCGCATCGGCATTGTCGGGCCCAATGGCGCCGGCAAGACCACGCTGCTGAAAATGCTGACCGGCGAACTGGCCCCGGACACCGGCAAGGCCAAGATGGGCACCAATATCGAGATGGCGACGCTCGACCAGCGCCGCGCCGCGCTCGACCCCAACCGCTCGGTGCGCGAGACGCTCACCGACGGGCGCGGCGACCAGGTGTTCGTCGGCGGCAATCCGCGCCATGTCATCGGCTATATGAAGGACTTCCTGTTCACCCCGGAACAGGCCGGCACCGCCGTCTCGCGCCTGTCGGGTGGCGAGCGGGGGCGGCTCTTGCTGGCCTGCGCGTTGGCGCAGGCCTCCAACCTCATGGTGCTGGACGAGCCGACCAACGATCTCGACCTCGAAACGCTCGACCTACTGGAAGAGATGATCGACGACTATGCCGGCACGGTGCTGCTGGTGAGCCATGACCGCGACTTCCTCGACCGCACCGTCACCGCCACCATCGCCTATGAGGGCGACGGCAATTGGGAGGTCTATGCCGGCGGCTATTCCGACATGGTGGCCCAGCGCGGCCATGGCGTGAAGATGCGCGCGGCGGCGGCGCCCAAGGCGGCGAGCGCCAAGGCGGGCAATGCCAAAGCCGGCACCGCCGCGCCCGCCCCGGCCGCGTCCAAGCGCAAATTCTCCTTCAAGGAGAAGCACGCGCTGGAGCAGCTGCCCAAGCGTATCGCCCAGCTGGAATCCGACATCAAGCGCATCAACAACACGCTGCACACGCCCAATTTCTACACCCGCGACCCCGCCGGCTTCCAGAAGGCCACAGCCGAGCTGACCAAGGCGCAGGCGGAACTGGCCAAGGCCGAGGAAGAGTGGCTGAAGCTGGAAATGATGCGCGAGGAAGCCGGCGGGTGAGCGGGCGTGGCCGCGCGAGGGCGCGGCCTGCGTGCTTCGAGACGCGGCGCTGCGCGCCGCTCCTCAGCATGACGAGGGCGTGTTACGGGAGCGATGAGGGTGCTTCGTCATCCTGAGGTGACGAAGGACACCCTTCGTCATCCTGAGGTGCCCGGCGAAGCCGGGCCTCGAAGGACGCACGCCCTCGCCGCGCCGGCCGCCGCCGGCCAGCGCCTCCCAAAGAACACACCACCCGAGCCCACCATGCCCCGCCTCATCCCCCTCGCCTCCCCGGACGACCCGCGCATCGACGCCTATCGCGTCATCAAGGAGCGCGATCTGGTCGGGCGCGGCGGGCGTTTCATCGTCGAGGGACGCACGGTGCTGGATGTGGCGCTGTCAAAGCGCAACCGCTTCGCGCTGGAATCGCTGCTGCTGGCGGAAAGCCGGGTGGACGCCCTCGCCCCGCTGCTGGCGCAGGCCCCCGCTGACCTGCCGATCTATACCGCCAGCCAGACCATTCTCGACGGCATCACCGGCTTCCACATCCATCGCGGCCTGCTCGGCGTCGGGCTGCGCGGCGCCCTGCCCTCAATGGCGGAACTGGTGGCCGGGCTGCCGGAGGCGGCGCTTGTCGTGGTGCCGCTCGGCATCGCCAATCACGACAATGTCGGTGGCATCATGCGCAACGCCGCCGCCTTCGGCGCCGATGCGGCGCTGTTCGACTTCGCCTCCTGCGATCCGCTCTACCGCAAGGCGATTCGCGTCTCGGTCGGCGGCAGCCTGATCGTGCCCTTCGCCCGCGAAGGTGCGGCGCCAGTGCTGCTGGACCTGCTGGCCGCCGCCGATTTCGAGCTGCTGGCGCTGAGCCCCGCCGGGGCGACGGTGCTGAGCGAGGTGAAGCCCGCCCGCCGCACCGCGCTTCTGCTCGGCGCCGAGGGGCCGGGCCTGCCCGATTCCATCCTCGCCCGCACCCGCACCGTGCGGATCCCGATGCGCGGGGGCTTCGACTCGCTCAATGTCGCCACAACAAGCGGTATTGCGCTGCACGCTCTTGCCTGTGGCCGGTAAAGCACGCGTGAAGCACGAATCAAGGCTCGACAATCGCGGCACCGAGGCGCATCTTGAATCGCACTTCTACAGGCGGGAAGCCGTCTGATTGATCGTCAACTCTTAAAGGCCCGAGGTACCCCCTCGGGCCTTTTTTCTGTCGGCTGCTGCTTTGGACGCGCCGGCCTTTTGCTGGTATTGCGACCCTCGCGCGGCCCGTCCCTTGGCGTAGAGAGCGATGCCAGACCTTCAGCCCTTCCGTCCCGAGATCATCAAGCTCGGCGGCAGCCTCATCGGCCATCCCCGCCTGCGCGCTCTGCTCGCGGCGCTCGCCCGGCGCGGCGCGCCCCTGCTGCTGGTGGCTGGCGGCGGCCCGCTGGCCGATGCCGTGCGGGCGCTGCAGCCGCGCCTGTCGCTTTCAGATGCCGCCTGCCACCGCATGGCGATCCTCGCCATGGAGCAGACCGCCCACGCCTTCGCCGACCTCAGCCGCGATTCCCTGTCGCCCGGCCTCGCCCTCGCCGACGCGCCCGCCGCGATACAGGAGGCACAGGCGCAGGGCCGCGCCGCCCTGTGGCTGCCCGCCCGCATGGCGCTGGCGGCAAGCGACCTGCCGGAAAGCTGGGACCTCACCTCGGACAGTCTTGCCGCCTGGCTGGCGGAAAAGACCGGCGCCCTCCGGCTGACGCTGGTCAAATCCATCCCCGCGCCCGCCGGCAGCACGCCCGCCGACTGGGCGGCGGCCGGCCTCGTCGATCCGCTCTTTCCCGCCTTCGCCGCCCGTCTCGCCTGCCCTGTCGGCGTGACAACGGCGGAGGCCTTCCTGGCCGCACCGACCCAAGGGGAGATCGCCGCATGAGCGCGAGCAAGGGAGCCTATCCGCGCTGGGCCTGGGCGCTCACCGGCTCGGGCCATTACTTCACCGAGTCGATCGCGCTGATAAAGTCGCTCGACGCGGTGGACCTGTTCGTCTCCAGGGCGGCGGACGAGGTGCTGCGCATGTACAAGCAGGACCTGCCCAAGGACACCCGCATCTTCAAGGAGACGACCGCGAGTTCCGCTCCGGTCGGGCGCTTCTATGAGGGGCTGTACCACACGCTGGTGGTTTCCCCGGCCTCCTCCAACACGGTGGCGAAGGCGGTGTTCGGCATTTCCGACACGCTGGTGACCAACTGCTTTGCCCAGGCCGGCAAGTGCCGCGTCCACGCCATCGTCTTCGCCTGCGACACCGCGCCTGAAATGATCACCATGGCGCCCAAGGGCCCGGTCTCGGTCTATCCCCGGCGGATCGACCTTGAGAACACCGCCAAGCTGAAGGAATTCGACGACACCGTCGTGGTCGAATCGATCGGCGATCTTGAAGCCGCCATCGCCGCGCGCGGGCTCCACCTCGCGGAAAAGGCCGCCTCCTGAGATGGCGGACGAGCCCCCTGCCTCGACCAAACCGGAGCGGGTCGCCCTCATCACCGGCTCGCTGGCCGAGCCGCGCCTGACCAAGATCGCCGGCGAGATCACCGATGCGAGCCTTGATCCCGTCGTGGTCAATGTCGGGGTGAAGGTGGCGGCGCTGATGACGGCTGACATCGTCGAGCGCCGGCTGAAGCTGCCCGAGGGCACCGACCGGGTGCTGATGCCCGGCCGATTCCGCGGCGATCTCGACCGGCTGGAACGCTTCTTCGGCGTGCCCTTCGCCCGTGGCCCGGACGAGGTGGCGGACCTGCCGGATTATTTCGGCCAGAAGCGCCGCGCCACCGACCTCTCGCAGCACGACGTCACCATCTTCGCCGAGATCGTCGACGCCACCGTGCTGGACATCGACGCGCTTATCGCCCGCGCGCTCTTCCTCAAGGGCGAGGGCGCCGATGTGATCGACCTCGGCTGCCTGCCGGACACGCCCTTCCCGCATCTGGAAGAGGCGATCGCCGCGCTGCACGGGGCGGGGCTAAAGGTGAGCGTCGATTCGTTCAGCCTGGAGGAGCTTACCCGCGCCACCCGCGCCGGCGCCGACTATTTGCTCAGCCTCAACGAAAACACGCTCGACGTGGCGAAGGAGGGCCCGGCGGTGCCGATCCTCGTCCCGGCGACGCAGGGCGACCTCTCTTCGCTCTGCCGCGCGGTGGACGCCTGCCTCGCCTCCGGCCAGCCCTTCTATGCCGACCCGATCCTCGACCCGATCCATTACGGCTACACCGCCTCGGTGGTGCGCTATGCCGAGCTGCGCCGGCGCTACCCCGACATTCCCATCCTGATGGGCATCGGCAATGTCACCGAGCTGACCGATGCCGACACCACGGGCATCAACGCCCTCCTCATGGGCATGATTTCGGAACTGCATATCCAGGCCGTGCTGGCGGTGCAGGTGAGCCCGCATTGCCGCACGACGGTGCGCGAATTCGACCGGGCGCGGCGCGAATATTTCGCCGCCCGCCAGGCCGGCGCGCTGCCGCAGGGTTTTGGCGGCGGGCTGATGGCGCTGCGGGACCGCAAGCCCTATGCCGCCTCGCCCGACGAGATCGCCCGGCTGGCGGCCGAGGTGCGCGACCGCAATTTCCGCATCGATGTCAGCGAGGCCGGCATCCACATCTACAACCGCGACGGCCACCATGTGGCCAGCGAGCCCTTCGCGCTGTTTCCCCATCTCGGGGTGGAGGCCGATGGCGCCCATGCCTTCTATCTCGGGGTGGAGGCCGCCCGCGCCGAAATCGCCTACAAGCTCGGCAAGCGCTACGCGCAGGACGAGGGGTTGAAATGGGGCGTGGCGGGCGAGATCGCCGGCAGCCCCGAGGAAGCCCACCGTTTGACATTCAAGGAGGCCGGCACGACCTTGCAGGCCAAAGCCAATGCCAAAGCTGACGCCAAAGACAGGGCCGAGCCGAAAGCCGGAGAGACGCCGTGATCCGTGAAGCCATCGTCACCACCCGCTCGCTCGAAGGCGAGCCGCACATCGCCCCCATGGGCGCGACGGTGATCGAGGGCGGCTATGTGCTGCAGCCCTTCCGGCCCTCCCGCACGCTGGAAAACCTCGCCGCCACCCGCATCGCCGTGGTCAATTTCACCGATGATGTCCGCATCTTCGCCAGCTGCGTGGTCGGGCGCCGGTACAATGTGGATGTGAAGAAGGCGACCTATATCGATTGCCCGCGCCTTGCCGACGCGCTCTCGCATGACGAGGTGACGGTGGAGCGCGCGGAGGACGACCCGCAGCGGCCGAAATTCTTCTGCAAGACCTATCATTCCGAAGGCCATACCCGCTTCGAGGGCATGAACCGCGCCAAGGCGGCGGTGCTGGAAGCCGCCGTGCTGGTCAGCCGGCTCGGACTGCTGCCGGATGAGAAGGTGGATCAGGAAATGGCCTATCTCGCCATCGCGGTGGAAAAAACCGCCGGGCCGGAGGAGCTGGAAGCCTGGGGCTGGGTGCTGGACGCCGTGGCCGAGCACCGCAGCCGGCGGGCGTCATGAGTCCCGCCGCGCCCGGCCTGCTCGCGAGCGTCACCGATCTGCACGAGATGGAGCTGGCGCGGGCCGGCGGTGCCGATATCGTCGATCTCAAGCAGCCGGCCTTCGGGGCGCTGGGCGCCTGGAGCACCGATGCGCTGGCCGCCGCCTTCATGCTGTGGAACGCCTGGGGCGACCAATTGGGCGAGGCCGGCCGGCCGGCGCTGAGCGCCACGATCGGCGACCAGCCCATGGTGCCGGCGCTCATCCGCGCCGCCGCCGAGCGCGTCGCCCGCACCGGCGTGCCCCTGGTCAAGATCGGCCTTTCCGCCTCCCAGCACACCAATGAATGCATCGAGGCGCTGGCCCCGCTCGCCAGCCGGACCCGGCTGATCGGCGTGCTGTTCGCCGACGAGACGCCCGATTTCACGGTTCTCGCCGCGCTGGGCCGCGCCGGCTTCGCCGGGGTGATGATCGACACCGCCGACAAGAAGGCCGGTTCGCTGACCGAGCATCTCGACCCGCTCACGCTGGGCCAGTTCGTCGCCGAAGCGCGGCGCCACGGGCTCATCACCGGGCTCGCCGGCTCGCTCCGGCTGGAGGACATCCCGGCGCTGGTCGGCGTCGGGGCGGACTATCTCGGCTTTCGCGGCGCGCTGTGCGAGGGCGGCCGCACCGGCACGCTCGACCCGGTGCGTCTCGGCCAGGTCCATGCCCGCCTGCGCGAGCCGAGCGACCATTAGCGCCCCTCGTTCCCCGCACAAGCCGCGCGCCCCACTGCCGTCAGCCCGGCCGAAGCGCAGCGAAGATGCGGACGCGCCTGCCTTGACTTTGCCGCCGGCGAGGTTCATTCCCCCGCCCGCCGCGTGTCACCGCGCCGCCACCGGAATACCTTAGACATGCCCAGCGACAGTACCAGTCGATTGCCCGGCCCATGGCGGCTGGCGCTGTGAACCGGCCCCGGGGCTGACCCGGCTTCGGCTCCCCGCGCCCGCCCGCTATAGGCGGGACAGCGGAAAGAGAGCCGAAATGGACGACCGGACGGAAGACCGCCGCGACGATCTCGTCGTGGATACCGCAGCCCTCGCGGCCGAGCTCGCCGAAGAGCACCCCGCCGACATCGCCGAAGCCCTTGACGAGCACGAGCCGAGAACCGCCTCCGCTTTGCTCGCCAGCCTGCCGCGCGAGCAGCAGGTGGAAGTGCTCGACGGCCCCGATGTCGACCTCACCAGCGAGCTGATCGAGGCGCTGCCGGTCGAGGAAGCGGTGCGTCTCGTCTCCGACATGTCGGCCGACCGCGCGGCGGACCTGTTCCGCTGGATGGACGAGCCCGCCCGCTCGCATCTGTTCGCGCGGCTGGCGCCGGAAACGCAGGCCGAGCTGAACCGCCTGCTCGCCTGGCCCGAGCACAGCGCCGGCAGCCTGATGACGACGGAATTCGTCACCGTGCCCTCCTCCTGGACGGTGGGCGAGACGCTACGCCATATCCGCGCGATCGAACGCACGCGCGAGACCATCTACGCCATCTATGTGCTCGATCCGGTCTCGCACCGGCTCCTCAAGGCGGTGACGCTGCGCCGCCTCATCACCGGCGAACCCGAGCAGCCGATCCTCGAGGTGGCGCCCCGGCACGACCCCATCACCACCGACCCGCTGATGGACCGCGAGGAGGTGGCCAAGCTGATCTCGAAATACGACCTGCTGGCGGTTCCGGTGGTGGATGAGAACGAGCAGGTGCTCGGCATCGTCACCGTCGACGACATGATCGACGCCATCATCGAGGAAGGCACCGAGGACGCGCAGAAATTCGGCGGCATGGAAGCGCTGGACGAGCCCTATATGGAGATCGGCTTCTTCAACATGCTGAAGAAGCGCGGCGGCTGGCTCTCCATCCTGTTCCTCGGCGAAATGCTCACCGCCAACGCCATGCAGCATTTCGAGGACGAACTGGAGCGCGCCATCGTGCTCACCTTGTTCATCCCGCTGATCATGAGCTCGGGCGGCAATTCCGGCTCGCAGGCGACCTCGCTCATCATCCGGGCGCTGGCGCTGGGCGAAATCCAGCTGAAGGACTGGTGGCGCGTCGCCCTGCGCGAGCTGCCCTCCGGCCTCGTACTCGGCTCCATCCTCGCCACGCTGGGCGTGACCCGCATCACCGTCTGGCAGCTCGCCGGCTTCCATGATTATGGCGAGTACTGGATGCTGGTGGCGGCCACGGTGGGTGCGGCGCTGATCGCCATCGTCACCTTCGGCTCGCTGATCGGCTCGATGCTGCCCTTCGTGCTGCGCCGCGCCGGCTTCGACCCCGCCAGCGCCTCGGCGCCGTTCGTCGCCACCTTCGTCGACGTGACCGGCCTGGTGATCTACTTCACCGTCGCCATGGTGATCCTCAAGGGCACGCTGCTGTAGGAAGCCCACTCCCACGCAAAAGCAACGTCATCCCCGGGCTTGGCCCGGGGATCCACGATTTGGGGCGGGCAACACGTGGCGGCTGGGAGGTCGCGACTTCCTCCGAGGCTGGTCCCTGCTCTAGCTTCGCTCAGCCGCCGGTACCAAACTTAGCATAGCCCGAACAGAAGTCGTCAGGCGGGAGCCCCTACACCCCCGCCAGCACTTCCCCCTGCCCGCCCATCAGCGTGTCGCCGACGATCCGGCGCGCATGGGTCCAGCCGCTCAGCATGGCGGAAAGCTCTGGCACCCGGCGGGCGATGAGGCGCAGCGCCACCAGCTCATGCGCGCCGGTGTCGATGAAGCCGGCCGGCAGTTCGGGCACCGCGTTGACGAAGATCGTCCCGCGCTTCATGCCACGCCCGGCCAGCGGCCCGATGGTGCCACCGACGCTCACCGTGCCGGCGATCATGCCGGTGGCGAGGCCCTCCCCGGCATCGCCGGCAATGGTGATGAGCCCGCCGCGCTGGCGCTCAGCCGCGCGCGGGCCGGCATGACCGCCGATCTGCAGCACCCCGCCCGAGAGGCCGCGCCGCGCGCCCGAGCCGGCCGCGCCGGCGTGCGCACCCGCATTCCCCGCGAGTTCGATCCGCCCGCCGGACATCTCACTGCCGAGAAAATCGCCGGCATCGCCGCCAATCCGCAGCACGCCGCCGCTCATGCCGCGCCCGGCGAAGGCGCCGACCGTGCCGTCGACGATCAGCTCGCCCCGGGTCATGCCGGCGCCGACGCCGTCGAGCCGCGCATCGCCGATTTCGACCAGCAGCACCCCGTCCGGCGCGCCCTCGACGAAGAACAGCTCGGCCAGCTTGAGGCTGCGCCCGCCGCACGGCACCTCGCGGTGCTCCAGTTCGCGCAGCGAGAGCGGGCCGGTGACTTCAGGCGTCAGGCCGGACAGGTCCACCCGCGCCTCGAACGGCGCGCGCGGCTTGAGGGAAACTCCGGTCATGCCGTCTCTCCCGCGCCGTTCTGCATGATCTCGCGCAGCTTGAAGTGGAAGGGGCCGAGATTGCCGCCATAATTGCCGGCGTCGATCGCCACCACGCCGCCCTCGGCACCGATGGCGCAGACCGCCGTGATGCCGACGCGCGTCGCTTCCGCCACCGCCTCGAAGCTCACCCCGTCAATGACGATCTCCAGCACCGAGCCGACCTCGTCGGGCAGCTGGCTCGGCACCGTGCCGCGCAGGGTCGGGCAATAGGCGTCGTTGCTGGAGGCGAACAGGCCCTTGTACTTCGAGCCGACCTTGGAGCCGGAGCGCACCACCCCGCCGGGGAAGGGCAGGATGATGCCCGGCACCTGCACCATCGCCGCCACCGCCGCCTCGGCGGCCTTCAGCGCCTCACCCCGCGAGCGGGCGAGGATGAGGAAATTGCCGCCGCCGACGCCCTCGACCGAGCCGGTATCCTCGTCGCAGACGAACTCGCCCTCCATAACAGGCAGGCGCCAGAACCTCTTGTCGCCGATCTTCTTGGAAATCTGGTGCCCGTCGGCGAAGTAGCGGATGGTCTTGGCCAGCGGCACCCGCTTGCCGCCCTCGATGCCGGCATAGCAGGCCGTGGTCGGGCAGGTCAGCACGCACTGGCCGAGGCGCAGCGGCACCACTTTTTTCAGCGAGCCGAAATCCATCGCGAAGATCAGCAGGGAAACGCCCGGTCGCCCGTCCGGCGTCTCCTCGGGAGTGAGCGTGCGCTCGATCCCCGCCTCGCAGCCGCAGCCGATCACCGAGGTGGCAAAGCCGGTGGTGGTGCGGCCGGCGATCAGCGCCCATTCCGGCGTGTCGGCGGTGACGATGAGCCGTGTGCCCACCATCGGGAAGGCTTCCGCGAAGGTGTCGCGGATCTCGACGCCATTGAGGATCATCGGGCGGCCTCCCGTCGCGGCATCAGGTTTGGACGCCTGCGGCGATCCCTGCGCTGGGTCCCGGATCGGCGCTTCGGCTGCGCCTGCGCTTGTCCGGGACACAAGGAGACAGCTGTTTCCCGGACAAGCGGCGCCACGCGCCGCGCCTTGCCGTCCGTGCGCCCCACTCCCTCTCCCCCACGGGGAGAGGTGAAAATCATGTCGGTCCCGTTCACGACGCCACCCCTTCGCATTTCAGGATGGTCGGCCCGGCGCCGTGCCTCAGCTCGCCATCGGCGATGCGGAAATGCTTCGATTTCAGCCCCACCGCCTCGTCGAACCAGCGCTGCATGTCCTTGTCCACCGAGCGGTCGAACTCCGGGCGGGCGACATGGGTGGTGCCCTGCGCCAGTTCCACCACCACGCCGTCCTTGACGATCAGCCGGCCGTTCTTGAACACCATGCGCGTGGTCGAGAACATCGCTTCGCGGTCGGCATCCTCGGTGTGCACGGCGATGTCGGCCACCGCGCCGGGGCCGAGATGGCCCTTGTCCTTCAGCCCGAGAATGCGGGCGGGCGCGGCGCGGGTGAGGATGGCGACCTCCTCCAGCGAATATTCGCGCTTGATCTGCGCCAGCAGCGTGTGCGCCTGCGCCGCCTTGTTCAGCGTCGCCAGCTGGGCGTTGCGGAAATCCCGGTCCATCAGCAGGCGGATGAGGTGCGGATAGGTGGTGAACGGCCCGCCATTGGGATGGTCGGTGGTGAGGAAGATCCGCCAGGGGTCCTCCACCAGCAGGAACAGCTCCAGCCCGATTGCCCATTGCAGCGCGTTGACGAAGGACTTGTCCT
Organism: Ancylobacter vacuolatus; assembly: GCF_030813595.1. Lineage (GTDB taxonomy): Bacteria > Pseudomonadota > Alphaproteobacteria > Rhizobiales > Xanthobacteraceae > Ancylobacter > Ancylobacter vacuolatus. Next base: position 14,772 of record NZ_JAUSUH010000003.1, read on the forward strand.
TGTACTCGAACGGCACCACCCCGCAGGCGGCGTCCAGCTCGATATCCATGCCGATGGACTTCTTCGGGCTGGCCAGGCCGCGATTGCGGTATTGCGACATGTAGTCGGCCGACGCGGTGATGGTCTGGCCGAACATCACCTGCCCGACATCGACCGAGATGTTCGGGTTGGCGTTCACCATCTCGGCGATGCGCGCCGCCGAGGAGGAAAAGCGCTTGTCGCCCTCGGTGCCGTAGGAGTGGAATTGCAGGTGAGTGAGGTGCAGCCGCCGCCCCTCGGTGGCGAGGATGGTGGCGAGCGTCGTCTCGTCATTGCCTGGCACGCCAAGATTGCAGCCATGCAAATGGATCGGGTGCGGCAGGCCGAGTTCCGTCACCGCCCGGATCAGCGTGGTCAGCACTTTGCGCGGCGTCACCGCGTAATGCGGGTTGGCCTCGTCGAGGTCCATCTTGCGGGCGTTGAACTTGAAGGCGTTGATGCCGCCGGGATTGACGATCTTGATGGCGAAGGCTTGCGTCGCCTCGATCATCCAGCCGACATAGGCGTTCACCTGCTCCTGCCCGGCACCGGCCGCCAGCAGGCGCTGGAAATAATCGTCATTGCCGAGCACGAGATAGGCGCCGGTGTCGAGATTGGGAATGTCCGCCATTTCAAGATGCGCGCCGCGCGCATTGGCGCCGACCATGGCCGGCTCGAACACCGTGGTGTAGCCAAGTTCGGCATAGCGGCAGCCGGTCGCGTGCGCGGTGGGCACCGCCCGCCCGCCGCCGCAGCCGCAGAAATTGCCGGGCATCTCAGGGAAGGCCCGCCGGTCCTCCTGCATCAGCAGGCGGGCCAGGTTCATCTTGCCGCCGGCGATATGGCTGTGCAGGTCGATGCCGCCGGCCATGACGACAGCGCCGCCCAGGTCATATTCCGCATCGGCCTTTCGATCGGTGGCGGCGACGATGCGCCCATCCTCGATCTCGATGTCGCGCACGGTGCCGCTGGCGACCCCGTTCTCGCCATTGGCAGGGTCGAGCACACGCCCACCCTTCAGCCGCAGTCTCATTTACCCCTCCGCTATGCGACGCACAGCCTCGGCAACGCTGGGAAGCGTCGCGACGCGCAAGGCGCCGAGCGGCAGGCTTACGATGGAATCCATGCGGAACACCGTGCCGGCATGGTCGACGCCGGGGGTGCCCACAGGGATGAAGACATCAGGTTCCTTGTCGAACACTGTCTCGGGATGGGCAAGAGCAATGATCTTACCCCCGAAATCGGGCGGCGGCTCCGGCCGGAAGGCCGAGATCCACACCAGCACATCGGCATCCGCCAGCGCCGCCTCGGTCGCGAACAACGTGCCGTCATGGCTGCTGGTCTGGCCCCGCACAGCGGTGCGCAGGGGATAGCCGAGCCGCCAGAGCAGCAGCTGGTTCACGCCGATGATGTTGTCGCGCCCGCCGAGCGGAAACACGCCGGCCCGCGTCGTCACGTTCAGCGTGTCGACCAGCGCGGTGGCCCGCTCCGCGACGAGGTCGCCATCGCCGAGATCCGCCGCGTTCCAGGTCACCACCGCGTAATGGGCATTGCGCAGTTCCTCGGCGAGGCCGGCCAGCGTGTCGGCATCGATGCCGCCGAAGCTGCCCCCCGGCGGGCGACGGCCGGCGGTGAGGCTGCCAAGCGCCTCCAGCGCCGCCACCGCATCGGTGGTGGCGTGGTGAACGACGTTCGCGCCGGCAAGCTGCGCGCTCGCCTTCTCCCCCGGCGCGCCGCCGAGGAAGATCACGCGGCGGTTGGCACCAGCGAAAAGCGGGGTCGCGGGAAACAGGCGCTCGAACAGCCGGCCCCAGGTCGCGCTGGGATCGTCGCCGACGACGAGCAGCACGTCGCAGCGGTTGCGCACCTCCGCCAGCGTGGTGGAGAGCCAGCCGGTGCGCTGGGCGGCGGCGTAGTTCCGAAACAGCCCCTCGGAGGCGTAATGGTCGAGCACCCCGCCGAAGCGGATGGCGAGGTCGACGGCAGCGCCGGCGCCGGCCATGTCGACGCCGAGCCCGCCAATCAGCGGCGCCCGGGCGGCCGCGAGAATGTGATGGGCCGCTTTGGCCGCATCGGCCTGACTGTTCACCTCACCGGCCACACGCGCCATCGGATCGGCGGTATCCAGGCGCCGCAGCAGCCGCGCCGCCTCGGGGCAGACGGGCGCCGTGGCGCGGACCTGCCGGCCCTCGACCTCGACCGTCAAATCATCGCAGCCGAGCCCGCAGAAGCCGCAGGCCACATCATGGATCGTCTGAACCTCGGCCATTGCTAATTACCTGACAAATCAGTCGTATTTGATGTAGGCGAAACGCAGGTCGCCGCGCGGCGTGCCTTCCAGCGCGCTATCGGCCTCGGTCCCCGGCTGCCAGCCGACAACATCCTCGATCTTTTTCGCCAGCTGAAAGTCCCGCTCGGTAATGCCCTTGGCGTCGTGCGACATCAGCCGCACCTCCACCCAGGCATAGGAAGCGGTGAGATCCGGATGGTGCCAGGCTGCCTCCGCCAAATGGCCGACAGTGTTGATCACCATCAACGTCCCCTTCCACGAAGAGGTGCGATAGGTACGCCGAATCCACCCGTCCTGCAGCTTCCACTGCGGAAGATCGACGGCGAGCCGTTCCTCCACCTCATTGTCGGTGAAGGTTTTTTTCGGGTCCAGCGCCATGTCCTGGCGTCCTCCTGGCGGCATCTGCCCGTTCTGATGCGGGCGTCATTGACTGATTCGGTAGCACGCCCGCGCCGCATCCGGCAAACGCGGAAATCATCACCCGGCTTGTCCCCGACGCCTTCCGGGCCTTACCATGGCCGTCGAGGAAACGCTGGTGAACACCACAACACGTCAATTGCAGACAGCGAGGGATGAGCTGGAGAGGTCGGTGATCCGCATCACCGCGCCGGGTCGCCTGCACCTCGGATTCCTCGATCTCGCCGGAACGCTGGGCCGGCATTTCGGCAGCCTCGGCATCACGTTGGACCGTCCCGCCACCGTGGTCCGCCTGCGCCGCGCCGACACCCTCACCGCCAGCGGGCCGGATTCGGATCGCGCCCTTGTCGCGGTTGAAAAAGCCGCCGCCCGCTTCGGCCTCGACCCGCAGGTGGAGGTGACGGTGGAAGCGGCGCTGCCGCCTCATTCCGGCCTCGGCTCCGGCACCCAGCTCGGCCTCGCCGTGGCGACAGGGCTCTGCCTCGTCAACGGGCTCGACCTGTCCCCGCGCGAGATCGGCGCGGCTTTGGGTCGCGGCGCCCGCTCCGCCATCGGCATCGGCGCCTTCACCGAGGGCGGGGTGATCCTCGATGGCGGCAAGAGGCGGGGCTCGGACGCACCACCCCCCATTCTCTCCCGCCTGCCCTTCCCCGAGCACTGGCGCCTTCTGCTGGTATATGACCACGGGCATCAGGGACTTAGCGGGCCGGAGGAGGTGAAGGCGATGGAGGGCCTGCCGCCTTTCGCCGACACGCTGGCCGGCCATATGTCCCGGCTCGCCGTAATGGTGGCGCTCCCTGCGCTGGCGGAGCAGGATGTGGATTACTTCGCCGCCGCGGTGGGCGAAATGCAGCGACTGCTCGGAGAGCACTATGCGAGTGCCCAGGGGGGCCGCTATACAAGTTCCTCCGTCGCCGAGGTGATGGAGTGGCTGGAGGCGCGCGGCCTGCGCGGCCTCGGCCAGAGTTCCTGGGGTCCCACGGGTTTTGCCATTGTCGGCAGCCCCGAGGAGGCCGACCAGCTTCTCAGCGAGGCCCGGATTCGCTTCGGCGACCGGCCCGCTCTGGCTTTCGACTGTGCGCGCGGCAGCAATGCCGGGGCGCGGATCGAATGGCTTGCCTGCGTCGAGCAGTGCTAGCGACGGTTTTGGCGTAACGCCCGCGTCGCTCCCCCTCTTCCGCACGAGAGGCCGCAAGGCCCGATTCTGACCTAGGGAACGCACGCCATGGCGGACATCGCCCCCATTCTCCACATCATCTCGCCGCTCCGCCACGTCAGCCCGTTCGACGTCAACATGGCGGTCGATGCCGGCTACACCACCATCCTCCCCTATTCCGGGGTGACGCTCGACGAGGTCGGCGACCTGACGCAGGACATGATGTTCTCGCGCCACCCCGATGCCGCCCCGCGCACCGGCCTGTTCATCGGCGGCAAGGATGCGGGCCTGGCGCTCGACATGGCCAACAAGGCGAAGAGCGTGCTGTTCCCGCCCTTCGAGATTTCCATCTTCGTCGACCCGGCCGGCTCCTTCACCACCGCCGCCGCCATGGTGGCGGAAGTCGAGCTGAAGCTGCGCCCCTCCCGCCCCGAGGGGCTCAAGGGCGTGAAGGTGCAGGTCTATGGTGCCACCGGCGTGGTCGGCGGCATTGCCGGCGTGATCGCGGCACAGGCGGGCGCGCAGGTGACGCTGGTCAGCCACCGCGACATAGAGGCGGTCGAGGCCAAGGCCCGCGACTTCAAGCAGCGCTTCGGCGTCGACCTCGCCAGCGCCACCGGCAAGAGCGAAGACGATAAGCGCGCGCTGGTCGCGGACGTCGAAGTGGTGCTGGCCTGTGGCCGGGCGGGGGTGGAAATCCTCTCCGCCGACGTGCTGGCCGAGGCGAGGCACCTCAAGGTCGCCGCCGACGTCAACGCCGTTCCGCCCGCGGGCATTGCCGGCATCGACGCCCATGCTAATGGCAAGCCGCTGGCCCATGGCGCGCTCGGCATCGGCGCGCTGACCATCGGCCATCTCAAATACCGCGTGCAGCACGAACTTCTGCAGCGCATGCGCATCGCGCCCTCGGCGATGACCATCGGGTTTGAAGATGCCTTCGTCCTCGCGCGATCTCTCACGGCCTGAGGACGGGTTCGATGTCGTCCTTGCCGGCATCGCCGCGCGTGGGCTGGCCGCCAGCGCCCGCCGCGCCGGCCTGCGCGCCCTTGTCCTCGACCTGTTTGCGGACGAGGACACGCGCGCGCTGGCGTCACATGTCGTCCAGCTGCGCCGCCACGACGGCTTCGCCCTCGACCCGGACGATCTCCTCGAACAGTTGGGCCGCCATGCCGGGGCGGATGTCCCGCTCGTGCTCGGCACCGGCTTCGAGGACGCGCCGGAGCTTGTCGCCCAACTGGCGGCGCGCTTCCACGTTGTCGGCAGCGGTGCCGACACGCTGGCAAAACTCAAGGACCCCGTCCTCTTCGCCCGCCAATTGGCAGCTCTCGGCATTCCCCATCCCCGGCTCTTTCCCGGAGCGGCGCCGGAGGGCAGGCGCGCATTGGAAAAGCGTGTCGGCGGTTCGGGCGGCGGGCATGTCCGCCCGGCGCGGCGGGCGCGCGGCGCGGGCTGGTATCTGCAGGAGTTCGTGGAAGGGCGCAGCGTCTCCGTCCTGTTTCTCGGCGATGGCGAAGCCGCACGCCTCATCGCCTTCTCCGAGCAATGGTGTGACGCCAGCGACGACGCCCCGTTCCGCTATGGCGGCTGCGCCGGGCCTGTCGCCGTGGAGGATGCGCGCGCCCGGCAGGTTGCCGACGCGCTCTCCAAGCTCACCGGCGCCGTCGGTCTCAAGGGCCTCGCCAGCGCCGATCTCATCCTGCACGACGAAGGCTGGCACCTCATCGAGGTCAATCCCCGGCCGGGCGCGACGCTGGACATCTTCGACGCTCCCCCGCTGCCGCCCCTGTTGCGACTTCACCTCGACGCCTGCGCAGGCCGATTGCCGGAGCTCCCGCTCCTTGTCCCCGGCGCGGGCGTGGAGGCCCGGGCCGCCGGCCTATTTTACGCACCCGCCGCCATGGTGCTGAGGGACGCGCTGCCCGACTGGGCAGCCGACCGTCCCGCCCCGGGCACGCGTATCGCGGCGGGCGAACCCGTCTGCACGGTGCGGGCGGCCGGGCGCGACATTGCCGAAGCCCGCGCCGTTCTGGCGCGGCGCATGGATCACCTTTCGCGCGCGCTGAGCACAGCCAGCCGCGCAGCTGCGGAGTAACTCTCCCATGGCGGACCTCATTCTGGACGGGCTGAAGCCGAGCGTTGCGGCGCTGGCGGCGCCCCTCGTCGACCATCTCGTCGCCAACGCCACCACGCTGCGGCTCGGCATCAGCAAAAGCCCCTGCGGCGCCCTCCTCGTCGATGCCGGCATCGCCGCGCGCGGCGGGCTGGAAGCGGGCCGGCGCATCGCCGAAATCTGCCTCGGCGGCCTCGGCGCGGTCAGCCTTTCCACCAGCGGCCGATTTCCGCGCTGGGGCACGATGGTGACGGTGACGACCGCCGATCCCGTCATTGCCTGCCTCGGCAGCCAATATGCCGGCTGGAGCCTGGCGGAAGGCGATTTCTTCGCCCTCGGCTCGGGCCCGGCCCGCGCGCTGTGGGGGAAGGAAGCGCTGTTCGAGGAGCTCGGCTACCGCGACAGCGCCGACCAGGCCTGCCTGGTGCTTGAAGTCGACAAGCTGCCGCCGGACGTGCTGGTCGCCCGCATCGCCGAGGAATGCGGCATCGCGCCGGAAAAGCTGACGCTGATCCTCACCCCCACCTCAAGCCTTGCCGGCACGGTGCAGATCGTCGCCCGCGTGCTGGAAGTGGCGCTGCACAAGACGCACGCGCTGCATTTTCCGCTCGACCGGGTGGTGGATGGCATCGGCGCCTCGCCCTTGCCGCCGCCGGCGCCGGATTTCGTCGCCGCCATGGGCCGCACCAATGACGCCACCCTCTATGGCGGCGATGTGCAGCTGTTCGTCACCGGGCCGGAAGACGAGGCGCGGGCGCTGGCCGAGGGGCTGCCGAGTTCCTCCTCGCGCGACCATGGCCGCACCTTCGCGGAGATCTTCACCGCCTATAAGGGCGACTTCTACGCCATGGACCCGATGCTGTTCAGCCCCGCCCGCGTCACCGTGACGGCGCTGGAAACCGGCCGCAGCTTCACCTTCGGCGCGTTCCACGAGGATGTTCTGGAGCGTTCCTTCGCATGAGCGTGGAGCGCTCCGATACCGTCGTCATCTTCACCGAGGACGCCGATTGGCACACACGCCGGCTGAAGGCGGCGATCGAGCGCGAGGGCTTTGATGTCCTCGTGCTCTCCCTGAATGATTGCGGCTTCGCCATTGGCGGCACCGCCCATGGGCTGGTGCTGCCGGGCCTCGGCGACCTTTTGCCGACCGCCGCCTTTGTCCGCCTCATCGCCAAGGGCTCGACCGAGCAGATCACCGCCCGGCTCGGCCTGCTGCACGCACTCGGCGCGCTGGGCGTGAAGGTGATGAACGACGCCCGCGCGGTCGAGCGCTGCGTCGACAAGTCGATGACCAGCTTCCTGATCGCGCAGGCCGGCCTGCCCACCCCGCGCAGCTTCGTCAGCGAGGACCGGGCGGCGATGCAGGCGCTGCTCGACGCCGCGCCGGGCGACATGGTGCTCAAACCCCTGTTCGGCGCGCAGGGCCGGGGCATTCGCCGGCTGGCCCCCCGCGCGCAGCTGCCCGAGCCGGAAAAGGTCGGCGGCCTGTATTATCTCCAGGATTTCGTCGCTGCGCCCACGGCCGAGAGCTATCAGGACTGGCGGGTCTTCGTCATTGGCGGGACAGTGGCCGGCGCGATGCTGCGCCGCTCGCCGGTGTGGATCACCAATATCCATCAGGGCGCGGTCGGCGTGCCCGCCCCGTTCGACCCCCGCGCCCATGATCTCGCCATACGCGCCACGGCGGCGGTGGGCGCCGACTATGCCGGAGTGGACCTGATCGAGGACGCGAGCGGGCAGCTTCAGGTGCTGGAGGTCAATTCCATGCCGGCATGGAAGGGTCTGCAGAAGGCCATCGAGGTCGACATCGCCGCGGCGCTGGCCCGCCATCTCGCGACCCAGCTGGCGGCACCCCGGCGCGTGGCCGTGCCGGCATGAACGCCGACGCCATCGCGGCCGCCTTCCGCAGCGCCTGCCATGCCGAGCTCGACGCGCTGAAGGCGGGCAATGTCCACCGCTTCAGTGCCGGCCATGGCATGGAGGTGGCGCATTTCGAGCGCGCGGCGCAGGCGGCGGCACCCGCCCTTGCCGCGCCGGGAAAGCGGGTGGGCGCGCGGATCGAGGCGGCGGTGGCGGCCTCGCTGGAAGCGACCGGCCTCAACACCAATCTCGGCATCATTCTCCTCTGCGCGCCCCTCGCGGCGGCAGCGGAACAGCCCGCCCCGATGCGGGCACATCTCGACGCGGTGCTGGCGGGTCTCGACATCGCGGACGCGCAGGCTGCCTTCCGCGCCATTGCTGCGGCCAATCCGGGCGGGCTCGGCCGGCATGGCGCGCATGATGTGGCGGCGCCCGCCCGCATCGGGCTGCGCGAGGCTATGGCGGAGGCGGCGAGCCGCGACCGCGTCGCCCGGCAATATGTCAGCGGCTTTACCGATGTGTTCGACATCGGCCTCGCGCGCCTTGCCGAGCTGCGCGACGCCGAGCCGGAAGCGCGCACCGAGGCGGTGCATCTCGCCTTCATGGCCGCCTTCCCGGACAGCCACATCGCCCGCAAATTCGGAGAGGTGACCGCCGAGCAGGTGCGCGCCGAGGCGGCGGAGGTCGCGGGAACCGTGGATTTCCGCGCTCCGGCGGAGAGGCGCCGCGTACCGCTGCATGCCTTCGACGCCAGCCTGAAGGCGCGTGGGCTCAATCCCGGCACCAGCGCCGATCTCACCGTGGCGACGCTGTTCGCCGCCGCTCTGCTCACGCCATGAAGGCCGCGATATCCTCCCGCGACAGCCGCCCGTCATGCAGCGCACTCGCCAGCAAAACGCCGGCGATGCCGAGCTCTGCCAGATGATGAAGGTCGCCCACGTCGCGCACCCCGCCTGCGGCATAGACCCGCCGGCCCTGCGCCCGCGCCAGAATGTCGGACAGGCGCTCCATATCAGGCCCCTGCCCGGCGCCCACCCGCGCCAGCGTCATCACGATCACCGCCTCCGGCCAGAGATCGGCGCGGGCGTGCAGCTCCCCCGGCCCGCGCGGGCCTTCCGGCCCATAGTCGAGCGAGAGCAGCCCGGCCCCGCTCGCCAGCGCCGCCTCGGCTTCGGCGAGATCGGCAAGGCTCTCGCTGCCGATCACCGGCCGGCCCGGACCGCCCGCGACACGGCGGGACAGCGCGGCGGGAGAGGCCTCCCCCGCATCCACCCACAGAGCCAGCCCGGGGTGGCGCGCCGCGAGTGCCTCCAGCACCGCGTCATGCCCCGCTGCGCCGGCAATGGCGTCGAGATCGGCGATATAAAGCGTGCGGAAGGTACCCAGCGCCAGCAGGCCCTCGGCCACGTCCTGCGGGGCGGCGCTGGCGGAGAGCGGCGTCTCGATCGGTCTGTAGGCCGCGCGGGCGCCGCGCCGTGCGTGGACCACCGCACCTCCCATCAGGTCGATCACGGGTATAAGTTCCACCTTCGGCATTCCTCTCTGGTACTTCGGTAGATGTTGGTCTTTGTCGTTGAAACGGTCACGGGGGGCGGCGCCCTCGGTGCGGAACTGCCCGCCTCGCTCATAGCCGAAGGCGCGCTGATGCGCGACACGCTGATTGGCGATCTGGAGGACCTGCCCGGCGTGCGGGTCATCACCACCCATGATGCGCGCTTTGCCGCCCCGCCGCGCGGCACCAGCACGGCGCTGCGCCTGGGCGACGATCCGCGCTCGATCTGGCGGCTGATGGCGCAGGAGGCCGATTGCTGCTGGCCGATCGCGCCGGAAAGCGGGGGCGTTCTCGAAGGGCTGGTGCGCGACTTTCGCGCCCATTGCCGACGCGTGGTGGCGCCGGATGCCGAGACCATCGCCCTGTGCGCCAGCAAGAGCCGCACTGCGCAGGCGCTGGCGGCGGCGGGCGTGAAGGTCGTTGCCACCTGGCCGCTCGATGCCCTGCCCGAAGGCATGGACGGCCCCTTCGTGGTGAAGCCGGATGACGGTGCCGGCGGGTTTGGCCTCCGGATCCTCAATCACCGCCCGACGCCGCCCTTTTCGGCCGGCCATGTCATGCAGCCCTTCATCGCGGGCGAGGCGGCGAGCCTCACCTTGCTGTGCCAGAGTGGGCGCACCCATGTGCTCACCGCCAATCGCCAGCACATCGTGAGGGTCGACGACACATTGCGCTTCACCGGCGTCACCGTCGGCGCCTTCCCGGTCGATGACGCGCTGCACGCCTTTGGCGAGAGCGTGGGTGCGGCGCTGCCGGGACTGCATGGGCTGGTGGGCGTGGATTATATCGCTACCGCTGAGGGGCCGGTGGCGGTGGAGGTCAATCCACGCCTCACCACCTCCTATGCCGGTCTGCGCCGGGCGCTGGCGGTCAATCCGCTCGCCTTCATGGCCGAGTTCATCCGCGATGGCGTGGTGCCGGACCTGCCGCACCTGCCGCCCGCGCTTCCTGTCGACATCGTGCCCTGAAAATGACCGTGACCAAGGATTTGCCGTGAAGAGAATTGCCCGCCTGGGATGGGATGTCGGCGGCGCCCATGTAAAGCTTGCCGCCTTCGGGCAGGATGGAAGGCTGAAGGCCGTGCGGATCGCCCCCTGCCCGGTGTGGAAGGGCGACAAAACGCTTGCCGACGCCCTGCGCCAGCTGCGCGCCGAGTTCGAGCCCGGCGTGCCCTCCGCCGTCACCATGACCGCCGAGGGCGCCGATTTGTGGCCCGACCGCCGCGCTGGCGTGGTCGGCACAGCGGCGATCTTGATGCGGGAGCTTGCCGGCGCCCCGCTGGTGCTGTTCGCCGGACCGGAAGGCTTCGTGCCGCCCGAGCGCGCCGCCGAGCACGCCGACCACATCGCCTCGGCCAATTGGTACGCCGCCGCCGCCGTGCTCTCGCATCTGCTGCCCGGCGGCATTCTGGTCGACATCGGCTCGACCACCGCCGATCTCATCCCCTTCGACAGCGGCCGGGTGACGGCGCGGGGCTTCTCCGACGCCGAACGCCTCGCCAGCCATGAGCTGGTCTATACCGGGGCCGCCCGCACCCCGGTCATGGCGCTGGCCCACGAGGCGCCGTTCGAGGGGCGGTGGCTGCCGCTGATGGCCGAGCACTTCGCCACGACGGCGGATGTTCACCGCCTCACCGGCGCCCTCGCCGAGGATGCCGACCTGCACCCGAGCGCCGATGGCGGGCCGAAGACGATCGAGGCCAGCGCCCGGCGGCTGCTGCGTATGGTGGGGCATGATTTTTCGCCGCCGCTGCTACCCAAGGCGCGGGCCCTGGCCCGCCACCTCGCCGAGGCGCAGCTTGCCCGCATCGGCCGCGCCTTCGACTGCGTCGCCTCCGCCCAGGAGAACGGACCCGAACTTTTGGTCGGCGCCGGCGTTGGACGGTTCATGGCGGCGCGGCTCGCCGAGCGGCGCGACCTCGCCTATTTCGACCTCGCCGACGTGCTGACCGACGACCCCGCCCTTTCCCGCCAGGCGGCGGATTGCGCGCCCGCCGTCGCGGTCGGCCTGCTCGCCGCCGCCCTCGACGCCGCCTGACCCACCCTCGCACGTACCGGAATCCCGCCCATGTCCGACCGCCCCATGGCCGAGCGTACCCCAACCGACCGCGTCTTCCTTCGCGGCGTCGAGCTGCACGCCACGCACGGCCTGCTGGAAGAGGAGGCGCGGCTCGGCCAACGCTTCATCGTCGACATCGACTGGTGGCTGGACGCCGGCGCTGCCGCCGCCCACGACAACTACGCCGAGACGGTCGGCTATGAGAAAGTGTTCGAGGTCATCCACGAGGTCTCGTCCGGTCACCGCTTCCACATCCTGGAAGCCTTCGCCCAGGCGATCGCCGAGGCGGTGCTCGCCCGCTATCCCCGGGTGGAGAAGGTGCGGGTTGAGCTGCACAAGCCCTCCGCGCCGATCGCCGGCATCTTTCGCGATGCCGGGGTGGAGATCACCCGCACCCGCTGACCCACGCGGCGGGGCCGCGCCGGGGCTTCCGGTGCGGCCCCGAAGCGCTTACCTCTAGGGCCGCCGCCCGTTCTCTGCCTGGAGTCGACCATGTCGCGCGATGCCGTGCCCCCGCCTGTCCGTCTTGGCGATTACCAGCCGCCGGACTGGCTCGTCGACACCGTGCATCTGGACGTGCGCCTTCACCCCACCGCCTCGCGCATCATTGCCCGGCTGGCGCTTCGGCCGAATCCCGAAGGGCGCGAGGGTTCGCCCATCGTTCTCGATGGCGACGAGCTCAGCCTGAAATCGCTCGCGCTGGACGGCGTGCCGCTGGCCGGCACCGCCTATGTCGTCACCCCAACGGCGCTGACCCTGCTCGCCCCGCCGCAGCGGGCGCTGACGCTGGAAATCGAGACGGTGGTCAACCCGTCCGCCAATACCAAGCTGATGGGCCTCTACCGCTCCAGCGGCACCTATTGCACCCAGTGCGAAGCGGAGGGCTTCCGCCGCATCACCTTCTTCCCGGACCGGCCGGACGTGCTCGCCGTCTACACCACCCGCGTCGAGGCCGAGCGGGAGGAGGCCCCTGTGCTGCTGGGCAATGGCAACCCGGTGGAGAGCGGCGCGGTGGAGGGCACCAGCCGCCACTACGCGGTGTGGCATGATCCCTGGCCGAAGCCCTGCTATTTGTTCGCTCTTGTCGGCGGCCGGCTGGACCGGATCACCGAAGACTTCGTCACCGCCACCGGCAAAAGGGTCGCGCTCGGCATCTATGTCGAGCCGGGCAAGACCGAGCGGGCCGGCTACGCCATGGACGCGCTCAAGCGCTCCATGCGCTGGGACGAGGAGGTGTTCGGCTGCGAGTATGATCTCGACGTGTTCAACATCGTCGCCGTGGCCGATTTCAATATGGGGGCGATGGAGAACAAGGGGCTGAACATCTTCAACGACAAATATGTCCTCGCCAGCCCGCAGACCGCGACGGACGCCGACTACGCCAATATCGAGGCGATCATCGCCCATGAATATTTCCACAACTGGACCGGCAACCGCATCACCTGCCGCGACTGGTTCCAGCTCTGCCTGAAGGAAGGCCTCACCGTCTTCCGTGACCAGGAATTCTCGGCCGATGCGCGCTCGCGTCCGGTCAAGCGCATCAGCGATGTCCGGCTGCTGAAGGGCCACCAGTTTCCTGAGGATGCCGGCCCGCTGGCCCATCCCGTGCGTCCCGACAGCTACCGCGAGATCAACAATTTCTACACCGCCACCGTCTACGAGAAAGGCGCGGAAGTGGTGCGGATGCTCAAGACGCTGCTGGGCGATGAGGGCTTCCGCGCCGGCATGGACCTCTATCTCGACCGCCATGACGGCGATGCGGCGACGGTGGAGGACTTCCTCGCCTGCTTCGCCGACGCCAATGGCGTCGACCTGACCCAGTTCGCCCTGTGGTACGCGCAGTCCGGCACCCCGCAGGTCACCGTGAGCGGCCGCTGGGACGAGGCCGGGCGCAGCTATCGGCTCGATGTGGTGCAGACCCTGCCGCCGACGCCGGGGCAGAGCGAGAAGCTACCCATGGTCATCCCCCTCGCCATCGGCCTGGTCGGGCCCGACGGCGCCGACATGGCGCTCACCCCGGATGACGGCAGCAATGCCGAGCGCGGCGTGCTGCTGGTCACGCAGCCGCGCCAGAGCTTCGTCTTCCGCGACATCGCCGAGCGCCCGGTGCCCTCGCTCAATCGCGGCTTCTCGGCGCCGGTGAAGCTCTCCAGCGACATGTCGACGGCGGATTTGCTGTTTCTGGCCCGCCATGACAGCGACCCGTTCAACCGCTTCGACGCCGCCCAGACCATCGCGCTCAGTCATCTGGTGGAGGCGACCGCCGCCGCCCGCGCCGGCGCCGCGCTGCCGGCACCGGACGCGCTGGTCGCGGCGCTTGGTGCCACGCTGGACGACGGCGCGCTGGACCCGGCCTTCGTCGCGCAGGCGCTCTCCATCCCATCGGAAACCGACGTCGCCCGCGAGATCGGCGAGGATGTGGACCCGGACGCGATCCATCTCGCCCGAACAGCTCTGCGCCGGGCGGTCAGCGGGGCGCTGGCGCCGGCGCTGGAGGCAATTTATGCCCACCACGCGCCATCGGGCGCCTATTCGCCGGACGCCGCCTCAGCCGGCCGCCGCGCGCTGCGCAACACCTGTCTTGATCTTCTCGCCGCCGGCGGCACGGCGGGGAGCCTCGCCCGGGCGCAGGCGCATTTCGACACCGCCGACAACATGACCGACCGCTTCTTCGCCCTCTCGGTGCTCGCTCATACGGCGCCGCTGGCCCGGGAGGCGGCGCTGGCCGCCTTCCATGAGCGGTTCCGCGAGGACCCGCTGGTCGTCGACAAATGGCTGGCGCTGCAGGCGCAGATCGCCGAACCGCAGGCGCTGGAGCGCGTGCGCGGGCTCACCCACCATGCCGCCTTCGCCTGGAGCAACCCAAACCGGGTGCGGGCGCTGATCGGCAGCTTCGCCGGGCTCAACCCGACGCAGTTTCACCGGATCGACGGCGCCGGCCATGCACTGGTCGCCGACGCGGTGATCGACATTGACGGGCGCAACCCGCAGCTCGCCGCCCGGCTGCTCGCCGCCTTCAAGAGCTGGCGTTCGCTGGAGCCTATGCGGCGCGCCTCGGCCGAGGCGGCGCTGCGGCGCGTGGCCGAAAAGCCGGGCCTGTCGCCCGACGTGACCGACATCGTCGGCCGCTCGCTCGGCTGATCAGCGGCGCTTGCGCCTCACACCCGCCCCTGCGCGGCGAGGTGAGGCGCAAGCCCAAGGCCCGGCCTCAGTACTCGACCACGCCGTCGAGCGCGTAGTGCTTGATGGTCTTGCGGTTGGCGATCAGCTCGTCGACCGTCGGCTTGCCAGTCATGGCGCGCTCCAACGCCAGCTTCATCGCCTCGTAATTGGTGCGGTAGAGATCGGCCTTGTCGAGATTGGCATCCTCGGCGCAGCGCGGGTCGAGCCACACCATCACGATCATGCACAGCTCGTCGGCCTGGTCCTTCGGCAGGATGCCCTCGCTGAGCGCGTCGACGATGGCGTCGCCAATGGCGCCCTGCACCACGCCGCCGAGCAGATCGACATATTCCAGCGTGTGGATGGTGGCCTTGGTGGTCATCATCGTCGCGGGGCGCACCTGCTGGTTCAGGTCGCGCACCACGAACATGCGGGTGTGCCCCTGCACCTGCCCCATCATCGAGGCGAAGGCATGCCCGGCCGGGCCGCGCACCGAGCCGATCAGAACCTCCGGCATCGCGTCGGTGAACTGCCCGTCGGCAGCGAGAACGGTCGCTTCGCCGGTGCGGAACCAGATGTCGCTCATGTGAACCTCTTTATTTCTGCAGCCACCCGCAAACCGGGCAAAAGCGCATAGCACCGGGGCCTGCGCGCCGTCCATGCGGCGTGGTTGTCGGCAGGCGACACCCCGTTTGTCCGGCAGCGCCACCCACCCTGGCACCCTCGCCACCTCCGCAGGTTGCTGAATCGTTAACTTGACTCCCCGGGACTCTGGACACGGAGGGGTCCGATCGATTCAAATCGGAGTGATTCGGAGAGATGCGGCACATCGCTCCTATCGGACTGGGAACGGGTTTTGGGACTTCGGGGGAGGCCGGCGATGGCGCGCGCCAACGCTGCAGGCGCGTCCGTGCGCGTACAAGCCATGCGAGGGCTTGCACGCACCGTGGCGCGACCTGCCTATCAGCGATTGGTCGACGCCGAACCCTTCATGCGCAAGGCCGTTCCGGCGCTGATCATTGCGTTCATCGCCTCGGTCGCCATCGCCGCGATCGTGCAGATTCACGCCTATCGCGCCGACGCCATCGCCAATGCCAAGGATGAGCTGGCGCTGTTCGCCGCCGCCATCGCCAGCGAGGCCGGCCGCCTGCCGGCAGGATCAACCACGCCGGACGCGCTGCTGCAGAACAGCCTGCCGCCCCGCGCCGCCGAGGACGGGCGGCGCTACGGCCTGATCGATTCCAACGGCAAGATCCTCGCCACCCACGACGAGACGTCGACCGCCGCCGAGCAGATCAGCCAGCTTCTCGCCAATACCCAGGCACTCACCATCTTCGCCGAAAATGCCGGCGTGCTCGATGTCATCATGCCCGATGGCGCCGCAGCCCTCGCCACGGTGCGCAACCTGCCCAATGGCGCGCTGCAACTGGTCGTGGTGCAGCCGCTCTCCGGCGCGCTGGCGACCTGGCGCTCCGACACCGTGCTCACCGTCACCCTGCTCTCCACCACGGGCGCGGTGCTGCTGATCCTCGGCTTCGCCTTCCACTGGCAGGCGACCCGCGCCCGCGAGGCCGACGGCATCTACGAGACGGTGCGCGCGCGCATCGACACCGCGCTCTCGCGCGGCCGTTGCGGCCTGTGGGACTGGGACATGGGCCGCGGCCGCATGTTCTGGTCGGATTCGATGTTCGAGATGCTCGGCCACGCCCCGCGCGAGGACCTGATCTCCTTCGGCGAAGTGGCCAGCCTCGTCCATCCCGACGACACCAATCTCTACGATATCGCCCGCGAGATCGCCGACAAGCCCGGCCGCACCATTGATCGCGTCTTCCGCATGAAGCACGCCGATGGCCACTGGGTGTGGCTGCGCGCCCGCGCCGAAGTCGTGCCCCAGCCCAATGGCGAACCGCCGCATCTGGTCGGCATCGCGGTGGATGTCACCGAGGAGCGACGCCTGGCCGAACGCACCGCCACCGCCGACATGCGCCTGCGCGACGCCATCGAGAGCATTTCCGAATCTTTCGTGCTGTGGGACGCCTCGAACCGGCTGGTGCTCTGCAACTCGCGGTTCCAGTCGCTCTATGGCATCGGCGACGCCCATGTCGGGCAAGGGACGGAGTTCGAAACCATCGCCTCGCTCGCCCGCCAGCCGGTGGTCCGCATCCCGCTCCGCCCGGAAGACCGGCCGGAAGAGGGCGCCCGCGCCTTCGAGGCGCAGCTGGAAGGCGGGCGCTGGCTGAAGGTTGCCGAGCGCCGCACCAAGGATGGCGGCTACGTCTCGGTCGGCACCGACATCACCGCCCTCAAGCGCCACGAAGAGCGCCTGATGGAAAGCGAGAAGCGGCTGATGGCGCTGGTCGCCGATTTGCGCAAATCGCAGCAGACGCTGGAACTGCAGGCGCTGCAGCTCGCCGAGCTGGCGCAGAACTATGCCGACGAGAAGACCAAAGCCGAGGACGCCAACCGGGCCAAGTCCGAATTCCTCGCCAATATGAGCCATGAGCTGCGCACGCCGCTCAACGCCATCATCGGCTTCTCCGAGCTGATGGAAAGCGGCCTGTTCGGGCCGCTCGGCAATGAAAAGTACAACGAGTACTGCCGCGACATCCGCGATTCCGGCCGCTATTTGCTCGACGTCATCAACGACATTCTCGACATGTCGCGCATCGAAGCCGGCCGCGTGCAGCTCAACCTCCAGCCGGTCCGGCTCGACGAGGTGGTTGCCGACGCCATCCGCGTCATGTCGGTGCGGGCCGGCGAGAAGCAGCTCACCATCGTCGACGAATCCGATGCCGCCGTGGCGGTCGAGGCCGACAAGCGGGCGCTCAAACAGATCACGCTCAACCTGCTGTCCAACGCCATCAAGTTCACCCCCGAGCAGGGCCGCGTCAGCCTGCGCACGCGCCGCTCCAAGCACGCGGCGCTGCTCGTCATCGAGGACAGCGGCATCGGCATCGCCAAGAGCGCCTTGGCCAAGATCGGCCGCCCGTTCGAGCAGGTGGAAAGCCAGTTCACCAAGACCCACAAGGGGTCCGGCCTCGGCCTCGCCATCGCCAAGTCGCTGGTCGAGCTGCATGGCGGCTCGATGCGGATCCGCTCCTCCGAAGGGGTTGGCACCACGGTGGTGATCCGCCTGCCCTTGAACGGCCGCCCGGCTCTGCAATACCGTACCAGCCGGACCCTTCCCGCCGAGTAGACCACCCATGGATGTTCTTGAGGAAAACGCGGTCGACTGCGTCGTCGCCGGCGCCGGTGTCGTCGGCCTCGCCATTGCCCGCGCCCTGGCCCTGAAGGGGCGCGACGTGCTGGTTCTGGAGGCGACCGGCCTTGTCGGCTCCGACACCTCGGCCCGCAACAGCGAGGTCATCCATGCCGGTCTCTATTACGCACCCGGCACGCTGAAGGCCCGGCTTTGCGTTGAGGGGCGCCAAGCGCTCTACGCCTATTGCGAGGCGCGCGGCATTCCCCACCGGCGCACCGGCAAGCTCATCGTCGCCACCAGCCCGGCGGAGACCGACAAACTCGCCGCCATCGACGCCCATGCGCGGGCCTGCGGGGTCACCGATCTGCAGCCGCTGAGCGGCGCCGAGGCGCGGGCGCTGGAGCCGGCACTCAACGCCGAGGCCGCGCTGCTCTCGCCCTCCACCGGCATCATCGACAGCCACGCCCTGATGCTCGCTTTGCGCGGAGATCTGGAAGATTCCGGCGGCATGATCGCCTTCAACGCCCCCATCCTTTCGGGCGAGGTGACGGCGCGGGGGATCGTCCTCGACGTCGGCGGCCCCGAGCCGACGCGGCTTGCCTGCGCCAGCTTCATCAATGCGAGCGGCCACGGCGCCGTGACGCTGGCCCGCGCGATCGCCGGCATTCCGGCCGAAGCGATCCCGCCGGCCTATTTCTGCAAGGGCTCCTATTTCACCCTGTCCGGCCGGGCCCCGTTCGCGCGGCTGATCTACCCGGTGCCGGAACAGGCGGGGCTCGGCGTGCACCTGACGCTCGATCTCGGCGGCCAGGCCCGCTTCGGGCCGGATACCGAATGGATCGACGCGCCCGACTACACGGTCGATCCCGCCCGCGGTGACGTGTTCTATGCCGCGATCCGCCGCTACTGGCCGGCACTGCCGGACGGGGCGCTGAACCCGGCCTATGCCGGCCTTCGGCCGAAGATCGTGCCCGCCGGCGCCCCGGCGGCGGATTTCCGCATTGACGGCCCGGCCGAGCATGGCGTGCCGGGGCTGGTGCAGCTGTTCGGCATCGAATCCCCCGGCCTCACCGCCAGCCTCGCCATTGCCGAGCAGGTGGCGGCGAAGCTGGGCTGAGACGCGCTCAGGGAGGAACGTCCTCCTGAGGTGCCGCCGCAGGCAGCGGCGCCTCAGGAGGACGACGGAAAAGGGGAAAAAGCCCTCACGCCCGCTTGCGCCGGCGCTTGGGCTCGGCGGCGAGCAGGCGCTCGAAGGTGGCGCGCACCAGGCGCTGGGTCTCGAACAGATGGGCTTCCAGCGTCGAGAAATCCGGCATCGCCCCCGCCCGCGCCAGCAGCCGTCGCAGCGCCGGGCTGGCCTCCGCCGGCTTGAAGGGCTCGGTGATGGCGAGACGCAGCACCTGCGTCAGGTCGTGCAGCAGCCGGCAGGCATCGGCCAGAACCTGCCCGTCCTGCACGTCGAGCAGGCCGACGCGCTGCGCCGTCTCGATCACCCGCAGCGTCGAGGTGTCGATGATGCGCGGCTCATGCGCGGCATGGGCCAGCACGAGGTACTGGGCGATGAACTCGATGTCGACCAGCCCACCGCGCGCATATTTGAGGTCCCAAGGATCGTCCTCGCCCTTCTCGTCGGCGATGGCGCCGCGCATATCGACAATGTCGGCGGCGAGGCGGTGCGGGTCGCGCTCGCCGGAAAGGACATGGTGGATGGCGCCCTCCACCCGGGCGCGGAAGGCCGGCGAGGCCGCCACCACCCGGGCGCGGGTCAGCGCCATATGCTCCCAGGTCCAGGCCTCCTCGGCCTGGTAGACCTCGAAGCGCGGCAGGCTGGTCGCCACCGGGCCGGAACGCCCGGACGGGCGCAGCCGCAGGTCCACCTCATAGAGCTGGCCGGCATTGGTCGGGGTGGTCAGGGCGCTGACGATGCGTTGGGTGAGCCGGGCGAAATACTGCGCGCCATAGAGCGGGCGCGGCCCGTCGCTGTCAGGATGCTCCTCGTCGAAATCATAGAGCACGATGAGATCGAGATCGGAGCCCGCCGTCATCTCCCGCCCGCCGAGCTTGCCCATGGCGAGCACCGCCACCTCGGCCCCTGCCAGCGTGCCATGCGCCTCGCGGAAGCGGGCGATCACCGCCTCTTCCAGCGAGCGGATCAGCACATCGGCCAGCCGGGCGAAGGCCTCGCCGGCGCGGGCGGCGGGAAGCGTGCCGGAGAGTATCCGCACGCTGATCAGCACATGGTGCTCCTGCCGGAAGCGACGGGCGCGGTCGAGCCGGTCCTCCTCGTTTTCCGCCTGGGCGAGGTCGGCGGCGAGCCGCGCCGCCAGTTCCGGCTCGTCCGGCAGCGCGCCGAAAAAGGCCGGGTCGAGCAGCGCATCGAGCAGCGAGGGGCGGTGCGCCAGCATCTCGCCAAGGCGCGGCGCGGTGCCGAGAATGGTGGCGAGCAGCCGCACAAGGTCCGGGTTGTGCCGCAGCGCCGCCAGCAGCCGCTGGGCGGTCGGCATTTCCCGGAAGAAGCGGTCGGCGGCGTTCAGCCCGGCATCGGGGGCGCCGCCGCGCGCCAGCGCGTCGACCAGCAGCGGCACGATGGCTCCCAGTTCCTCGCACACGCCCTCAGCGCGCAGGGCGCGGGGCTCACCCGCCAGCCAGCCACGCACCGTGGCGCTGGCCGCCTTGGGGTCGGCATAGCCGAGCCGGTGCAGCGTTGCCAGCGTCTCGCGGTCGTCGGCGCCTTCCGGAAATTCGAGCCGCCCCTCCACCGCCGCCCGGGGCGGCGCGTCCTCGAATAGCTTGGAATAGTGGTCCTGCACCCTCGAGAGGCGCTGGGTGAGCGCCTGGGCGAAGGCGTCGCGCGCGTCATAGCCCATGAAGCGGGCGAAGCCGGCCAGCGTGTCCTCGTCCTCCGGCAGGGTGTGGGTCTGGGCGTCGGCCACCATCTGCAGCCGGTGCTCCACCCGGCGCAGGAAGTGATAGGCCTCGTCGAGCTCCGCCCGCGCGGCCTCGCCGATCCAGCCGGTCTGCGCCAGCACGGCGAGCGCTTCCAGCGTGCGCGGGGTGCGCAGGCGCGGGTCGCGGCCGCCGGCGATGAGCTGCTGCGTCTGGGCGAAGAACTCGATCTCGCGAATGCCGCCACGCCCCAGCTTGACGTTGTGGCCCTCCACCGCGATCGCCTCATGGCCGCGAAAGGCGTGGATGTCCTGCTTCATCGCGTGGACATCGGACACCGCCGCATAATCGAGGGCGCGGCGCCAGACGAAGGGGGTGAGCTGCTTGAGGAATTCCTGGCCGAGGGCGAGGTCGCCGGCGATCGGCCGCGCCTTGATATAGGCGGCGCGCTCCCACGTGGCGCCCTCGCGCTCGTAATAGGCCAGCGCCGCCTCCACCGAGAGCGCGGCCGGGGTCGAGGCCGGGTCGGGCCGCAGCCGCAGATCGACACGGGCGACATAGCCCTCGCCGGTGCGCTCCTGGATCAGCTTCACCAGCCGCTGTGTCATCCGCACGAAGAAGGGCGCGGCCTCCACATCCTTGGCCAGCGGGGCGAGGTCGGGATCGTAGAGCACGATCAGGTCGACATCGCTGGAATAGTTGAGCTCGCGCGCGCCATGCTTGCCCATGGCCAGCACGGTGTAGCCGAGCCCCTCGACGCCGGTCTTGCGCAGCTTGCGCGCGCTGATGCCCTCGCGCACCAGAAACGCCACCGCCGCCGCGATGGCGGTGTCGGCCGTCGCGGTCAGCTCGGCGGTCACGGTGGCAAGGTCGAACACCCCGCCAATATCGGCCAGCGCGACGGTGAGCGCGGTCAGCGCCCGCAGCCGCCGCAGCGCCGCCATCACCTCCGCCTCGTCGGAAGAGGCCTCCACCACCCGGACCGTGTCGGCACGCGCGCGCGCCAGCGCCTCGGCGGGCTCCGCCTCCAGCAGCGCCAGCAGCCGGGCGGGGTCGAGGCGGATGAGATCGGTCAGGAAGGGCGAATGGGCCGCCACCGCCGCCAGCACGGCGCGGGAATCGTCATGGGCGGCGAGAAGGGCGTCCAGGCGGTCGCGCACCGGCTTGGGCGCACCGGAAAGAGCGTCCGCCACCGCCTCGGGCAGCCCCGCCGGCACGGGAAAGCCAGGCGCGCGCTGGAGCCGTGTGATCAGGCTCTCAGCCGGCGCCGCCACCGTCCCGCTCGTGCTTGCCGCCATGCCGCCGTCGCCCCCCTTGCGTGTGTTAATCCGTTGCCGCCTCGTCGGTAAGATCGAGCGGCAGGTCGATAACGATCCGCAGCCCCGGATCGTTGCCCTCCAGCGACAGTGTGCCGCCGTGCAGGCGTACCACTGCCGCAACGAGAGACAAACCCAGCCCGAAGCCGGGGCGGGTGCGGCTGGCCTCCAGTCGCACAAAACGCTCCAGCACGCGCGGCCGGTCCGCCTCCGGAATGCCCGGCCCGCGATCGGCGACCACCAGATGCAGCCGGTCCCCATCTCGCCGGGCGGTCAGCGTCACGTCGCGGCGCGGGCCGGGCGCCCCGCCGGGCATGTCAGGCGCGCTGTATTTGATGGCATTGTCGAGAAGATTGGCCAGCGCCTGCCCGAACAGTTCGCGCACGCCGCGCATCGGCAGCGGCCCGGCGACCTCGACACGCAGGTCCAGCCCGCTTTCGTCGGCCACCGGCTCATAGAGCTCGGCCACCCCCGCCACCGTCTCGGCGAGGTCGAAGCGCAGCATCGTGGCGCGGGCCTGCCCGGCCTCGGCGCGGGCGATCATCAGCAGCGCGTCGAAGGTGCGGATGAGGCCGTCCGATTCCTCGATGGTCCGCTCGGTGGCGAGGCGCCATTCCGGCTCCGACTGCGCCGTGCGCAGTGCATCCTCGGCGCGGTTGCGCAACCGGGTCAGCGGGGTCTTGAGGTCATGGGCGATGTTGTCCGACACCTGCTTCAGCCCGGCCATCAGCGCCTCGATGCGGTCGAGCATGGCGTTGAGGCTCAGGGCCAGTCGGTCGAACTCGTCACCGGTGCCGGAGACGGCGAGCCGACCGGAAAGGTCGCCGGCCATGATGCCGTCGGAGATCGCCGTCATCTGGTCGATGCGCTTGAGCACGCGGCGGGTGATGAACAGCCCGCCCGCCATGCCGAGCACCACGAGCAGCGCCAGCCCCCACACGGCGGGGCCGATGATGATCTGGCGCAGTTCCTCGCGCTCGACGATGTCGCGGCCGATCAGCAGCCGGTATTCGCCGGGCAGGAAGATCACCTGCACCAGGGCGCGGCTCGGGGGGCCGGAGGATTCTTCGGAGCGCACATAGTCGATTTCCCGCCAGCCCTGCCGGTCGAGAATGTTCAGCGGCAGGTTGAGCATGTTGCCGGCAAGCGGGTCGCCATTGAAGCTCGCGATGAGCAGCAGGCCGGCATCGGGCGCGCGGGCGCGGCGGTTCACCAGCTGCACGAGGCGGGTGATGCCGCCACGCTCGAACTGCGCCTGCATGAAGCGTGTGTCGTTCTCGATCGCCTCCACCGCCTGCCGCGTCACCAGCCGCTGGGTGTGCCAGCCGAGATAGGCGATGACCGAGCCGGCGAAGAGGGCGAAGATGAACAGATAGGCCGCGAGAAGCTTGAACGCGGTGGTGCGGATGAGTTTACCGAGCGCCGTCACGGACGATGTATCCTGCGCCGCGCACCGTGTGGAGCAGCGGCGGATCGAAGCCCTTGTCGATCTTCGCGCGCAGCCGCGAGACGTGAACGTCGATCACGTTGGTCTGCGGGTCGAAATGATAGTCCCACACATTTTCCAGCAGCATGGTGCGCGTCACCACCTGGCCGGCATGGCGCATGAGATATTCCAGCAGCCGGAACTCGCGCGGCTGCAGCACGATCTCCTGGCCCGCACGGGTGCAGCGATGCGCCAGCCGGTCGAGCTCGAGGTCGGCGACACGGTAGACCGTATCGGCCGCCTGCGGGCCGCCGCGCCGGGCCAGCGCCTCGACCCGGGCGAGCAGCTCGGTGAAGGCATAGGGCTTGGGCAGGTAGTCGTCGCCGCCGGCGCGCAGGCCGGTCACGCGGTCATCCACCTGGCCGAGGGCGGAAAGGATCAGCGCCGGCGTCTTGTCGCCGCGCCCGCGCAGATCGGCGATCACCGACAGGCCGTCGCGGCGCGGCAGCATGCGGTCGACGATGAGCACGTCATAGCCGCCCTCGCGGGCCAGAACGAGGCCCTCCTCGCCGTCCGAGGCCACGTCCACCACATGGCCCGCCTCGCGGAACGCCTTGCGCAGATAATCGGCGGCGTCGCGGTCGTCCTCGACGATGAGCAGGCGCATGGGGGACTCTTCGGCGCTTTTTCGGGCTGCTCTCCGGAAATCCGCAAGCTCGATGAACGGGTCATCTCTGCCCCGCGCGGAATCGGAGGCGGCGGTAAGATTCGAATTCGTCTCCATGTACGTCATTTCGAGCCTCGCGCCTATATTGGCATCCCCCGGCGTCCGCGCCGGAGGGCCCCTGAAATAGATGACGCGGGGAATCCTTTCGGACTCCCCGCGCCACCGAACCGGCCGCAGCCCAAGGGGCGACGGAACGAGCCGCAACCGGAACCTTGCGTCAGCCGCGCTGGTCACCCAGCGCGATGGCGACGAAACGGGTGCCCTGTTCGGACTTGATCCGCATCAGCACGGCCTTGCGATTGTCCTTGCGGGCGGTGGCGAGGCCATCGCGCACATCGGCGGGGGTCATCACCGGCTTGCCACCCACGTCGAGGATGACATCGCCTTCCTTGATGCCGCGCTCGGCGCCGGGGCCGTTCGGATCGACCTCGGTGACGACGACGCCGATGTCACCAGCGCCGGCGACACCCTTGGCAGGAGCCAGCGAGAGGCCGAGGCGCGGAATGCCCTTGCCGTCCTCTTCGCCCTGATCGGCCTTGGCCTTCGCCGCCGAGGCGACGTCGGTCGGCAGCTGCTCCAGCGTGACCGGAATGGTCATCGACTTGCCGTCGCGCAGCACGCTCAGCTTCACCACCGTGCCGGGCTTCTTGCGGGCGATCTCGCGCGACATCTCGCGGGAGTCCTTCACGGTCTCCCCGTCGATCTGCGTCACGACATCGCCGGGCTTGAGGCCGGCCTTCTCGCCGGGGGTGCCGGGCTGCACCTGGGCGATGAGGGCGCCCTCGGCCGACTTGAGTTCCAGCGCCTCGGCGACTTCGTCGCTGACCGGCTGGATCTGCACGCCGACATAGCCGCGGGCCACCTCGCCACCGCTCTTCAGCGCCTCGATCACCTCGGAGACGGTCTCGGAGGGAATGGCGAAGGCGATGCCGACATTGCCGCCCGAGGGGGAGACGATGGCGGTGTTGACGCCGATCACTTCGCCGTCAAGGCCGAAGGTCGGACCGCCGGAATTGCCGCGGTTGATCGGGGCGTCGATCTGGATGAAGTCGTCATAGGGGCCCGAGCCGATGTCGCGGCCACGCGCCGAGACGATGCCCGCGGTGACGGTGCCGCCGAGGCCGAACGGGTTGCCGACCGCGACCACCCAATCGCCGACGCGCGGCGCCTTGGCGGCGAGCTTCACCCACGGGAAGTCCGACTTGCCGTCGACCTTCAGCAGCGCCACGTCGGTGCGGGGATCGGTGCCGATCACCTTGGCGGTGTAGCTCTTGCCGTCGGTGGTGGTGAGGTCGACTTCAGTGGCGCCGTCGACGACGTGGTTGTTGGTCACGGCGAAACCGTCGGCGGAGATGAAGAAGCCGGAGCCCTGGCCGACGACACCACGATGTCCGGGGCCGCGACGCGGGCCCATGTCCGGGCCGCCGGGGCCGCCCGGGCCGAAGCCGAAGCGGCGCATGAAGCGCTCGATCTGCGGGGGCACGTTCTGGCCGCCCATGCCTTCCTCGTCATTCGAGGCGACCTTGTCCTCGTCCTTCTTCACCTTCACGCTGACGACGGCGGGCGAGACCTTCTCGACGATGTCGGCGAAGGAGAAGGTGCCGGCGGGCTGGTTGGTGGTCAGCTGGGCCTGGGCCGGGGTGATGATTTCGGGCAGCACAAAGGCGCCGACGGTGCCACCGGCCAGGGCCAGGGTGAACACACCGGCGAGCAGCCGGGAACGGCTCTTGCGCAGCGTGGACGACGAAGGGGTGCGGGTCGGGATGGGCGCGATGCGCGACATGTGTCGTTCCTCGTTCGACAAATCACTCTCCCCACCGGGAGCGTTGAACAAGAAACTAGAGGCGGTCGCCTTAACGCAGTCTGGCGGTGGCGTTAAACTTTCGTAACGTCGCCCGGTTGCTCCGGCGAGGTCGGCTCGCCCAGCGCGGCGCGCAGGCGCGCCTCCTCCTCGGGCGTCAGCGGCGGCGCCGGCGTCTCGCGCACGCCCTGCGGCGCGGCCCGGCGGCGATAGGCGACGAACAGGCCGATGCCGCCGACGACCAGCACCGCGAAGGGCGCCAGCCACAGGATCGCGTTCGCCCCGTGCCAGGTCGGGCGCAGCAGCACGAACTCGCCATAGCGCGCCACCAGATAGTCCATCACCTGCCGGTCGGACTCACCCTGCTGGATTCGCTCGCGCACCAGCAGGCGCAGGTCGCGCGCCAGCGGCGCGTCCGAATCGTCGATCGACTGGTTCTGGCACACCATGCAGCGCAGCTCCTTCGAGAGCTCGCGCGCCCGCGCCTCCTGCACGGGATCGGGCAGCACCTCGTCCGGTTGCACGGCGGCGGCGGGGGTCGCCGCCAGCAGCAGGGCGGTCAACATGAAGGCGAGGGCTTTGCGCATCGCCCTCACTCCGCCGGCACCGCGGCGGGGTCGGGCCTCACCTTCGGCTTCTTCGCCGGCTTCGGCGCCCCGACGCGCAGGCGCCGGTCGCTGAGCGAGAGCGCACCGCCGAGCGCCATGATGATCGAGCCGATCCAGATCAGCGTCACAAACGGCTTCCAATAGGCGCGCACGCCCACCCCGCCGCCCGGCAGTTCGTCGCCCAGGCTCACATAGAGCTGGCTGAACCACATGGTGCGGATGCCCGATTCGGTGGTCGGCATGTTGCGGGCGGTGAACAGGCGCTTGGCGGATTCGATGGTGCCCATCTCGACACCGCCCCGGCGGACCGTGAACACCCCGACGAGATCGCGGTAGTTCGGCCCGTTGCGCGGCTCCAGCCGGTCGAGGGTCAGCTCATAGCCGCCCACCTCGAAGCTGCCGCCGACCTTCACGCCGGCGATGCGCTCGGCGTTCCAGCTGGTCTCGGCAATGATACCGAACAGGCAGACGCCGACGCCGGCATGGGCCAGCGCCCCGCCGAACACCGAGCGCGGCAGCCCGCGCAGCCGGGCGAAGGCGGTCGCGCGCGGCACCCGGCCGAAGCCGGCGCGCTCGATCACCTCGGCCATCGCGCCGATCACCACGAAGGCGGCCAGCCCCATGCCGAACGGCGCCAGCACCGGCCCGCCGCCCTGCGCATAGGCCGCCAGCGCGGCGATGACGATGGCGGCGCCAAAGGCGGCCATCAGCCGCTGCGCTGCCCCGGCGAGATCGCCGCGCTTCCAGGCCAGCAGCGGCCCGAACGGCATGGCGAAGGCCACCGGCAGCATCAGCGCGCCGACCGTCAGGTTGAAATAGGGCGGCCCGACCGTGATCTTGGCGCCATTATAGGCCTCCAGCGCCAGCGGGTAGAGCGTGCCGACCAGCACGGCGGCGGAGGCGGCGGTGAGCAGCAGATTGTTCAGCACCAGCGCCCCCTCGCGGGAGACCGGGGCGAACAGGCCGCCCTGCCGCAGCATCGGCGCGCGCAGCGCATAGAGCGCCAGCGAACCGCCGATGAAGAACACCAGGATGGCGAGGATGAACACGCCGCGCGAGGGATCGGTGGCGAAGGTGTGCACCGAGGTGAGCACGCCCGAGCGCACGAGGAAGGTGCCGAGCAGCGACAGCGAGAAGGCGAGGATGGCGAGCAGCACCGTCCACACTTTCAGCGCGTCGCGCTTTTCCATCACCACGGCGGAATGGATCAGCGCCGTGCCGGCGAACCACGGCATCAGCGAGGCGTTCTCCACCGGGTCCCAGAACCACCAGCCGCCCCAGCCGAGCTCGTAATAGGCCCAGTAGGACCCCATGGCGATGCCTAGCGTCAGGAACGCCCAGGCGGTCAGTGCCCAGGGCCGGACCCAGCGCGCCCAGGCGGCGTCGATCCGCCCCTCGATCAGCGCGGCGACGGCGAAGGCGAAGGTGATGGAGAAGCCGACATAGCCGAGATAGAGCAGCGGCGGATGAATGGCGAGGCCGATATCCTGCAGGATCGGGTTGAGGTCCTGCCCCTCCGCCGGGGGCGGAATCACCCGGGTGAACGGGTTCGAGGTGAACAGGATGAACAGCAGGAAGGCGGTCGCCACCGAGCCCTGGACGGCGAGCACATTGGCCTTCAGCCGCGCGGGCAGATTGGCGCCGAACAGTGCCACCAGCGCGGCGAAGATCGCCAGCACCAGCACCCAGAGCAGCATCGAGCCCTCATGGTTCCCCCAGGTGCCGGTGATGCGGTAGAGCAGCGGCTTGGCGGAATGGGAGTTCTCGACCACGTTCAGCACCGAGAAATCGGACTGCACATAGGCCACGACAAGCGTGGCGAAGGACAGGCCGACAAAGCCGGCGAGCACCAGCGCCAACGTCGAGCCGACCCGCATCAGCGCCGCGTCGCCGGTGCGCGCGCCCCAGGCCGGGATCACCGTCATCAGCAGCGCGACGGCCAGCGAGAGCACCAGCGCGTAATGGCCGATTTCCGGGTTCATGGGCGCGTACTCCAGCAAGGATCCTTCGAGGCCGCTTCGCGGCACCTCAGGATGACGGCGTGGCCAAAGGGCGCGCAACCGGAAGAAACGTCATCCCGGACGGCCGCAAGGCCGAGCCGGGATCGCGTGACGCCAACGCCCGCCAGAACGGCGCGCGATCCCGGCGCGCGGCTGCGCCGCGTCCGGGATGACGATGCGAGGACGCGGGGCAAGGTCCCCCTCACGGCGTCCCCTCCCCTTCCTTCCACACGCCCTGCTTCTTCAGCGCGTCGGCGACTTCCTTCGGCATATAGGTTTCGTCGTGCTTGGCCAGCACGCTGTCGGCGGTGAAGCTGCCATCCGGCGCCAGCACGCCCTCGGCGATCACGCCCTGGCCTTCGCGAAACAGGTCCGGCAGCAGGCCGACATAGGTCACGCCCATATCGGCGCCGCCATCGGTGACGACGAAGCGCACATGGGTGCCGTCAGTGTGCTGCACGCTGCCGTCCTTCACCAGCCCGCCCAGCCGCAGCCTTGTGCCCGGCCGCGTGCCCTCGGCGGCGATCTCGCTGGGCGAGCGGAAGAACACGATCGTGTCGTTCAGCGCGAACAGCACCAGCCCGGCGGCGACGAAGAGCACGCCGGCGGCGCAGGAAATGACCAGTAGGCGACGTCCCTTGCGGGTCATGGCGTCAGCTCCCGAGGCCGAGTTCTTGCGCCAGCGCGTCGATACGCCCGAGCGCGCCGCTATCGCTGGCGAAATGGGTGCGCGCCTGTCCGGCGGCGGTCTTGGCCTTGTCCTGCTGGCCCAGCACGGTCCAGGCCCGCATCAGCCGCAGCCAGCCCTCGATATCGCCGCCCTCCTGCGCCAGCCGCGCCTCCAGCCGCTCGACC
The DNA here is from genome assembly GCF_030813595.1 of Ancylobacter vacuolatus. Lineage (GTDB taxonomy): Bacteria > Pseudomonadota > Alphaproteobacteria > Rhizobiales > Xanthobacteraceae > Ancylobacter > Ancylobacter vacuolatus. The sequence goes on from NZ_JAUSUH010000003.1 coordinate 44,216, forward strand.
ATGCCGCGCACCATCGCGTCGCGCTGCTCGGGGGTAAGGCTTTGCGCCGCCGCCACATCGGCCGCGCCGGGGCCGGACGCCGGGGCCGGCACGGGGGCGCCGATTCGGGTCAGCGCCGCGCCCACCAGGCCGAGCCAGGGCGCGTCGGGCGGGGAAGCCGCCACCAGCGCGCTCCAGCGCTGCGCCGCCTCGGCGGTCTGGCCGTCCTGCTCGGCGGCGAGGCCGAGGAAATACTGCGCCTTGGGGTCGTTCGGATCGGCGGCGAGCGCGGCCTGGAAGGCGGACTTGGCCTCGCCCGTCACCACCCCGCCGGCCCGCGCGGTCAGCGCCTCGCCGAGGCCGGTCTCGCGCTGGGCATTGGGGCCGAGCAGGCGAATGGCGTTGGCCCAGGCCCGCGCCGCGTCGTCGAGCCGGCCGATACGGGCATAGATCGGCGCCACCACCTCATAGCCGCGCCCGTCATTCGGGTTGGCTTCGAGATGGCTTTCGACCTTGCGGATGAGAATGGCGATGTCGGAGGGGTCGGGCTGGGCCTCCAGCCGCTGCGCCAAAGGCTGCGGCGGGGTCAGCGGCGAGCCGAGCGAGAGGTAGAGCCCGCCCGCCAGCAGCGGCACGCCCAGCAGCGCCACGACGGCGACGATACGCCGGCGCCGGTCGTCACCGGAGGAGGCGCCCTCGCGGCCGCGCTCGGCGGAAACGCGCAGGATGCGGCGCGCCACTTCCGTCCGCGCCGCCTCGCCCTCGGCCGGCGCGATGAGGCCGGAGGCCCGGTCGCGCTCGATTTCCGCTAGCTGGTCGCGATAGACGGCGAGATCGGCTTCGGCGGTGCTGGCAGCAGGCACGGCCGCGCCGGTGCGCAACGGCCAGAGCACCGCCAGAATGGCGGCGCCGGTCATCAGCGAGAAGGCGATCCACAGCAACATTAGTTTTCCTCTAATGCGCTGAGGGGTAGCCGACCCGGGCCCTGTCGCCAATCCGTAACACCCTCAGTCCGATCGCCGCAGGCTCACAGTCGCGCGAGGGGGCGCCGGTCTGAATCACGCGACGGCGCGGGCTGGCGGGCGCCTGCGTCACCCCGTCACGGGCACCGGAACGGGGTACGCAGAGAGGCGCGCTCAGCCCGCCACCGGCGACCAGGTACCGTCCGGGTTGCGGCAGGCGGTGCCGCGCGCGGTCTGCGGCTGGCCGTTGATGTAGATGGTGTGGGTGAATTCGCGGCATTTGGGCGAACCGCCGCGCGCATAGGTCGGGCCGGGGACGATGGTGCCATAGGAACCGCTGTCGCCGCGCCAGCTCACCGGCGCGCCGGGGTTGCCATATTCGAGCGCCTGCGTCTCGGCCTGCTGGGCCCGCTGCCGGTCGGCCTGATCAAGCGCATTGCCGATGGTGCCGCCGATCAGGCCGCCCACCGCCGCGCCGACCAGCGTGCTGGCGGTGTTGTGCCCGACGACCTGACCGATGACGCCGCCCGCCACCGCGCCAATGGCCGCGCCGCCGACAGTGTTCGGGTTCTCCTGCGCGGTGCTGCAGCCCGCGAGGGCGCCGGCGACAAGGCCCACGGCCACGAATTGGTATGCGCGCATGAAATTCCTTCCTCCAGCCTCGACACGGCACGTTCCTCGCGGAACATCTGCACCTTAAGGAAGAGGAATAGGGCGAAAGCGCGGCCCCGTCACCTCTCCCACCGCACCGACGCAAGGGGACCGACATCGGGGCAGCTCACGCCGCCGGCAGCCGCACCACGCAGCGCAGCCCGCCAAAGGGCGAGCGGTCGAAGGCCAGCCGCCCGCCATAGAGCCCGACCAGTTCGGAGACGATGGACAGGCCCAGCCCGGAACCCGGCTGGGTCTCGTCCAGCCGCTTGCCGCGCTTCAGCGCCTCGGTCTGCTGTTCCGGCGTCAGGCCCGGCCCGTCATCGTCGATGGTGATCTCGAAATAATCCCGCTCGCCGGCCCCGCCGGGCACCGGCGCCACCGCGATCTCCACCAGCGTGCGCGCCCATTTGCAGCCATTGTCGACGAGATTGCCGAGGATCTCCTCCAGATCCTGCCGCTCGCCGCGAAAGCGCAGGCCGCCCGCGACCTCCATCTCCACCGCCACGCCCTTGGCGCGGTGCACCTTGGCCAGCGTCGTGGCGATGCGGGCGACGATCGGCTCCACCTCCTCCACCGTGGTGACGACCGAGGCGCGGGCCGCCATGCGGGCGCGCTCCAGATGATGCGCCACCTGGTCCTTCATGATCTGCGCCTGCGCCGTCACCTTGGCGCCCAGCGCGGCATCGGCCTCGCCGGCCCGCGCCGCCTCGTTCTGCAGCACAGAAATCGGCGTCTTCAGCGCATGGGCGAGATTGCCGACATGGGTGCGGGCGCGCTCGACGATCTCGCGATTAGTGTCGATCAGCGCATTGACCTCAGCGGCGAGCGGGGCGATCTCCACCGGATAGGCGCCCTCGATGCGGTCGGCGCGGCCGGTGCGCACCTCGTGCAGCGCCGCGAGCATGCGCTTGAGCGGGCGCAGGCCGAACAGCACCTGGAACACCAGCGTCAGCAGGAAGGCGCAACCGAGCACCGCCAGCGTCACCAGCAGCGCCTGGTCGAAGCCGGCGACCTCCTCGGCAATCTCTCCGGCATCGGCCGCCACCGCCACCGCGTAGCGCCCGTCCTCGCCGAGATCGACCACCCGCTCGACAATGCGCAGCCTCTGGCCGGACGGGCCATCGGCATAGGCCTCGCGCAGGCCCGAGACATCGGCATCGGCCTGGCGCTCGAACAGCAGCGGCAGCTTGCCCTCGGGCAGCGAGCGCGAGGTCTTCACCTGCGCCGCCGGCCCGTCGGTGCGGGTGATCTGCCAGTACCAGCCGGAAATGGGGAAGTTGAACAGCGGATCGCCGAGCGTCGTCGGCTCCGGCATGGTGCCGGAGGGCGAATTGGCGACATCGGCGACAATGGTCTTGAGATAGACGTCGAGCCGCTGGTCGAAGGCCCGCTCCACCGCCGCGCGATAGACCTCATGCAGCGCGAAGCCGGTGATCGCCAGCACGGCGACGCTGACCACCGTCGCCGAGACGAACAGGCGCAGCGCCAGCGAGCCGGCGCGCATCAGCGCGAGGTCTCGGCGCGCGAGCTGTCGGCGCGGGGCGGCTCGGGCGCCACCAGGAGATAGCCGAGCCCACGCACGGTCTGGATCACGTCGACATCCAGCTTCTTGCGCAGGCGGCCGACAAACACCTCGATGGTGTTGGAATCGCGGTCGAAATCCTGGTCGTAGAGATGCTCGACCAGCTCGGTGCGCGAGACCACCCGCCCGACATGGTGCATGAGATAGGCCAGCAGTCGGTGCTCATGCGAGGTGAGCTTCACCTGCCGCCCGCTCACCGTCACCCGGCCCGAGCGCGTGTCGAGCATGACCGGCCCGCAGGTCAGTTCGCTCGCCGCATGGCCGGCGGAGCGGCGCAGCAGCGCGCGGATGCGCGCCAGCACCTCCTCCATATGGAAGGGCTTCGCCACATAATCGTCGGCACCGGCGTCGAAGCCCTGCACCTTGTCGCTCCAGCGGTCGCGCGCGGTGAGAATCAGCACCGGCATCTTGCGCCCCTCGCGCCGCCAGGCCTCCAGCACCGAGAGCCCGTCCATCTTCGGCAGGCCGATATCGAGCACGACCGCGTCATAGGGCTCGGTCTCGCCGAGGAAATGGCCTTCCTCGCCATCATGGGCGCGGTCGACCGCATAGCCGGCCTCGACCAGCGCCTCGACCATCTGGCGGTTCAGATCGGGATCATCCTCGACGACAAGCAGGCGCACGGCGGTTCCTCACGCACACCGCGCGGGGGGCACGCGGCGCCCCGAGCATGCCACCGCGCGCGCCGGATGTCAGGTGCGGGGTGTGTTCAGACGGGCTGGGGAAGTTCGATCCCGCGGCACGGCCGCAGGCCGAGCCGGGATCGCGCGGACATCAGGCGGACGATCCCGGCTCTCCGCTACGCTGCGGCCGGGATGACGGCGCATATGGCCGCTTGCGCCACCCTCACCCTCATCCCCGCCCCCGCCAGCCGCACAATTCCAGCCCCACCGCGTTGTGCGCCTTCACCTGCCGGATCGTCGGGTCGGTGTCCTCAATCGCCCAGCTAATCGGCCGGAAGGCGCCGCACGCTCCCCGCGTCGCGGCGGAAGGTGTCGTCGTCGCGCAGCCGGCGCTCATCAGCGTTGCGGCGATCAGCGTCAGCCCGCGCGCCGTTCGCGCGCTCGATCGTGTCCAGCACATCCCGTTCTCCTTGCGCGATGCAGGCGGCCCGGCCTTCCGAGCGGCCCTTGAGATAGATCCCGCCGGCCAAGGCAAGGGCGGCGAGGAGGAGCGCGGCGCCGCGCCCGAGTGGGCTCGCCAGCAGGCCGAGCAGCACCGTCACCGCGCCACCTCGCCGGCGCCGATTCGCGCCAGCGCCCCGCGCAGGGTCAGCACCACGCCGGCGAGCATCAGCGCCGCGAACAGCCATTTCAGCGGTTCGGCGAGGGCGGCGAGCGGCGCCAGCCGGTCGGCCTGCTCGGCGATGACAGCGCCGAGCACGCCGGCGCCGCTGATCAGCCCGCCCGCCCCCTCAGGGGTGCGCGAGAGCCGTGTGTCGGCCGGCCGCGCCCGCGCCGCGCCGTCGCCGTCCGGCCGCTCTTGCACATCGGCCGCCATCGGCCCGGCCGCGCCGGCCATCCGCCGTGCGGTGGCCCGCACGTCAGTGACGCGGCGGGTCCAGCCGGCTCCGAAGGTGGGGAAGGTCCGCAGGCTGCGCAGCATGGCGAGGCGGCGCTCGCACAGGCCGTCGACCAGCGCTTCCGGCGCATGGCCATCCAGCGCCGCCAGCGTCGCCTCGCCCACCTGCCCGTCCACGGTGACCTTGAGCGCGCGCTGCAGCCATTTCGCCGCCTGGGCCGGGCCGGAATTCACCGCCGCGTCGAACAGCGCATAGTCGAGCCCGGCGGGCAGGTCGTCGGCGCGCACGGCGTCCCAATATTGCCGCCGGTAGAGCGCCGCCACCTCGTCCGGCGCGATCCGCCGCACGCTGCGCACGGGCTGGCCATGGCGCCGGCGCCAGCCATCATAGACGCGCTGGGTGATCCCCTGCATGGTCGCGCCGCCGGGATCGGCGGGGTGGTCGGCATAGCCGCCCTCATGGACGAGCACGCGCCTCAGCGCCTCGTCGAAGCTCGACGCGGTCATTGCATGGCTCCGCTGCAAGATTTTGGGGGTGTTTTCTGGGGATTAACGTTATGTTAACGGTTCAACTACCCTGGCACGGTTGCAAAAATACCCGCTTTCCAAGAGTCTTTTTGAGATAGCTGGCTACGGACAAGGGGCTCCGCTCGGCATGGCAAGAGAAGATCGACTCGTCGAGGATCTACGCAGCATTTTCGATGAAGCCCGCCGCAGCTCCGGCCAGGTGCAGGCGGAGGCGCTTCTGGCTGTCGCCCCGGTGACGCTGAAGAGCACGGAATCGGGCGTTGCCTATATGCGCGACCGGCTGACGCCCGAGAGCTACCGGGAGATCTGCCGCGCCATTGGCGACGAGCTGGACCGGCTCAACAACGAGATCGTGCGGCTGAAGCGGCTGGAGAAGATCGCCGGCGTGGTGGAGACGGCCCAGCGCCGAATCGTTGCCCGCCCCACGGTTCTCACCCGGCCGGTCGTTGCCACGGCAGCCAAGGCCGCCGCCGCGACGAACTCGGCGACGGCGCGGCCTACGGCGTCCGCCACCCCGCCGGCCACCGCCTCGGCGGGTTCGGTGGGGCCGGTAAAGCCGGCGCCGCTTCCCGGCCCGGCCGAGTAGGCAGGGCGGGCAGCCTCAGGGCTCCCCTTGCCAGTCCGGCGGCAGCGCCGGCAGCAGCGCCGCCCGCTCGGCTCCACTGAGGAGGGCGTCATAGGCCTCCTGTGCGAGGCCGATCTGCGCGTCACCCGGCGAGGTGGGAATCGTCAGCGCCGCCCGGCCGTCGGTCGGGTGCTGGGAGACATCCCACAGCCGGGACGTGCCGCCGGCCGCATAGCCGCAGTCGAGCCAGGCCTGAACGCTGCGGTTGTGCGCGGCGGCCGCTGTGGCGACGATCAGAAAGCTCATGGCATCACCTGCAAGAGGGCGGCATCGAGCGCGGCGATGTCGGCCGCCGCCTGCGCCAGGGCAAAGGTGGAAACGCCGCCCGTGAGGTACGCCCCGCCGAAGGTGGCGGCACCAATCCGGATGTTCGCCGCCGAATCGCTGTCCGGAGTGTTCTGCGCGGGCGTCATGGCGCTGTTCGTGGCCGCCGTGCCGTTGACGCAGATATCGACGGCGCCTGCCGCGTACCGCCCCCGGCCGATGATGCGGGACCATGCGCCAGACATCACGGCCGCACCGGCTTGAGTGGCTGTCACGCCGGTGTCGGTCGTGCGCGTCTGCATGACAGGAGCTGTCGCGGTGCTGAAGAGGAGGGCCGCGCGAAGCGACCCTGCCGTGGACGCGATGGAATTGTACAGGATGACTTGCGCGCTCGCCGCCGTCACCCGCGTGACCGCGGCATAGGTGGCTGCGGCTATATTGCGGGAAAAGCCGGTCGAGTTCTGAATGTCGAGATATTGCGCGCCGGAGAGCACAAGCTGCGGCCGGCCATTGGGGCCGACATCGAGCCCGCCGGCATTGACGATTCGCGGCTGGGCCGCGCCGGTCGGCTGCGCGGCGTGGCGGCCATTCCCGCTCTGGTCGTACCAGAGCGTCGCATAGGCGCTGCCGGCACCGGCAAAGGCGAGCAGCGCCGCGACATCGAGAGCGCCCGCCGCGGCAAAGCCGATATCGCTCTCCGCTCCGTCGCTGGCGCGGCGGGCCCGCACACACGGGCCGGCATAGGCCGAAAGCAGCCGGCTCAGCCCGAAGGCCGCGTAAAGCGGGCCAGCCAAGGCGTCGAACGGCGCCGGAGCCGGATGAGCGGCGCTGCGGCGCGTGAGGTCGAGGGCGAAACCGAAGCTCGCCATCTCAATCGACCCGGTGGATGGTCAGTCCCGCGCTCGTGCCGCTCGCCAGCACGCGGCGCACCAGGAATTCGAGCACGCTCACCTGCCCGGGCGGCAGCGGCAGGGTCAGCGGCGCGTCATCGGCCGCGTCGACCGGGAGGATGCGGATATCCGCGCTCGCAAGGGTCGCGGGCACGAACACACGCAGCCGGCCATAGCGCGGCAGGTCGGCGGCGTCGTTCGGCACCACCAGCGCCCCGGCGCGACCGAGCGCGGCGGGCGAAAGGGCGCGGCGATGCCAGGGGTCCCTGGCGGCATCATAGGGCATGGGTTCGCTCCCGGAGATCAGAGGGTGAAGGCGAGGTAGGACAGGACGAGGCGCACCCGCCCGCCGGTGAAGCTGCCGCCCAGCGCGGTGATGCGCAGCGGCGTGTCGGCATAGAAGGCCTGCGGGCCGATCACGCCGATATTGCTGGCGCCGGCGGCGATGCTCAAAAGCCCGCCGAATTTCGCGGTTTCGCCTGATATGCCGACCTCATAGGCGGTCGCCCCCGTCACCGCCGCCACGGTGCGGCTGGCCACGGCAAGGCAGATCGCCCGGTTGGGAATGAGCAGGGTGGAGGCGACGAAGGCCCCGGCGAGGGTCACCTCCTGCTCCACCATGCGCAGCGTGGCGGCGGCGCCGGAGAGGGTGAGCGCGAGCGCCTCGCGCCAGGCGGCGCCATCGAACAGCAGCGTGCATGCCTCAGTGCCGACATAGGCGCGCCAGCCCATGCGGGGGGTGAGGAAATGCCACCCCGCATCATAGAGCGCGATCTCGCCGTCATGGCCGGCGAAGGCGCCGCCGGCTCCGGCCGCCACAATATGCCGGTCGCCCGGCAGCGGGCTGACGGGCGGCGCCGTGCGGGTGCGGTCCAGCACCGCGAGCTGGCACGCCGCGTCGAGCCGCACCAGCGCCTCATTATGGGTCACGTGCTTCTGCGCCTGCGCGCCCGCCAGCAGCGGCAGCGCGAGCAGAGGGGTCGTCTCGCTCATGGGGTGCTCCTGTGAAGGCGACGGTCAAACCCGTAGCCGTGCGGCCAGCGCCGCCCCGGCGCCCACCTCGGCTGAAAGCTGGGCGATGCGGATGTCGAGGAAGGGCTGCGCCGCGCCGAAATCGGCGATCTCGTCGGCCGCCGCATAGGTCAGCGCGGGCGTGGTGGTGGTGACGCGGCGCTTGACGACTTCCCCGCTCAGGATCTCGACCGCATAGGCCTCGCTGGTCTCGCCCAGCGGCACCTCGACCAGATCCCAGGAATCGCCGTCGCCCCTGGTGCGCCGGGTCCAGCTCAGCGCCACCCCGGCGGGGCTCCGCCGGGCGCGGGCATGCACCGGCGCGAAGGGGCGCAGCGCGGCAGGCCCCAACGTGGCGGCGATTTCCGTCACCGTGGCGTCGCCATGGTCGCGATCGGCACGGCCGACGCGGTAGGTGACAGCGCGGCCGATCATGTCGAGCCCGCTCGCGACAGGCATCAGATTGGCGTCCACCTTCATCAGCGCCGTGCCCGCCGGCCAGTCAGCGGCCACCCGCGCCTCGGTGCCGAGCTGGCCGCGCAGCAGGCCGGACAGCCGCCAGGTCGAGTCCCCGACCAGTTCCGCCTCCGCGAACTGGATCACCTCGATCTCGCCGGAAGGGTCGATCAGCGCCAGCGCATTGGCCCCGCCCAGCACCGCCTCCTCGCTCGCCCCGGCCAGCAGCCCGCCATCGAGCGCGACATCGAGGCTGGCGCGTTGCCAGCGCCAGAGCGGGCCGGCGGGCAGCACGCCCAGCGTCTCGCCCGTCACCGAAGCCGCCGCCAGCGTGGCGACCGGCTCGAAGCTGCCGCCATCCACCGCCCGCCAGACGTTCAGGCTCCCCGGCCATGGGGTGACGAAGGCGCCGAGCCAGGCCAGCGTGGGCGCCCCCTCGCCGCGCGCCAGCGGTGCCTGGAGCAGATGCACCAGCGCCGGCCCCTCGCCGCCCGGCAGCTCGACCTCGCCCGCCCGCCCCTCGCGCACCGCGAGGGCGAACACCGCCGGGTCGATGCTGCGCCCATTCACCAGCCTTGCGCCCCGGTCCTCGATCGAGACGATCTCGATCAGCCGCGCCTGCCCATCGCGCTCCAGCCGCACCAGATCGCCCGGTTCCAGCGCGATCTGTGAGGGCGGCAGCGTCAGGCTCAGCGTGTCGCGCCCCGCCCACGCATCCTGCAGCCACATATCCGCGAGGCCGGCGGCGAGGCCGGGATCGGCCACCATGGCGACCTCCAGCCCGGTTTCCGCCCGCGCCGCCCCGGCCAGTCGGCGCGAGACGGCGGTGGCGCGGCGGTAATCCTGCGCGCCATCGGTGAAGCCGAGCGTGGCGGACAGCGGCAATTCGCCCTCCGCCGCGCGCGTGAGCGAGGGTGCGACCACCCCCTCGCCGGTGGCGATGTCGTCATCGGTCAGCACCGCCCGCACCCGCCCGCCACGCGGGGCGAGTGTGAGCGCGCCGCCGCGCTCGACAAGATCGAAGGCGAAGGCCCGCGCCAGCGGCTCCAGCGCCGCCCGCGCCGTCATCGGCCGGTCGACGACATAGCCGTCGACAATGCCGCGCAGATCGCCCGTCGCCATATCGGGCACGCCGAAATCGCCCGCCAGCGCCTGCGTCAGCTCGGCCAGCGGCGCGGCGCCGAGCCGGCCATTGAGCCAGTGCCCGGTCTGCCAGTTGGCGCCATCCGCCCACACATCGCTGGCGCGCGGAAACACCGGAAAGGGCCGCGCGTCCCAGGTCCAGAGCGTGAGCGCGGCCGGGTCGATCATCCGCCCGCCCGGCAGGCCCGGCGCCAGCGGGTTCAGCACCACCGAGCCGGAAAAGCCGGCGAGGCTCACTTCGAGATGCCGGCGCTGGATCAAATCGTCCCGCGCGCCGCTGGAGAAGGGCGGCAGCCCGCCCTCGGTCGATTTCGGGTCGGGAAAGGCGCTCGGCCGGTTGGCGCCCTTGTCCACCGCCGGGCAGCCGATCTCGGTCAGGCGCACCGGCTTGGAGCCCGGCAGCCACGCCGTCGGGCTCGCCTGCCGCACCCCACCGACGCGCTCGTGATGCGCGTGGCTCCACCAGCCGGCGAGGTCCTTCTGGCGAAACACCCACGCCTCGCCATAGGCGCCATCGGTGATCGGGGCGCGCACCTGCGCCGCACGGGCGGCTTCATCCGGGTAATACCAGTCGAACGCCTCGCCACCGTTGAGATTGCCGGCGAGATAGGCGCGGTCATGCCCGCTCTCAAAGCTCTCGGCGTCGAGATGGGCGCCGCCCTCGCGCCAGTCGGCCAGCGGGGGATACCAGTCGATGCCGATGAAATCGAGCGCGGGGGACGCCCAGAGCGGATCAAGGGGAAAGCGCACCTCCGCGCCGCCATCCCGCACATGGGCGCCATATTCGGTCCAGTCGGCGCCATAGCCGATCTGGGTGCCGGCCCCGAGCAGCGCCTTCACCTCGCCCGCCAGCGCGGCGAAGGCGGCGGCGGCCGGGTAGACGCCGGGGCCTGAGCGCACCCGTGTCAGCGCCGCCATTTCCGAGCCGATCAGCAGCGCCTCCACCCCGCCGGCGATCTGGGCGAGCGTAGCGTAGTGCAGAACCATGCGCCGCAGCGTCCATTCGTCCGGGCCGGCATAGGTGACGCGCCCCGAGGCGACGCCGAAATGCGCCGCGCTGGCCGTGCCGAACAGCGCCGCCACCTCAGCCCCCGCCGCCGCCGTGCCATCCGGCGAGCCGGGGACACCGGGGGCGGGATGGCAGGTGACGCGCCCGCGCCAGGGATGGGCCGGCTGCAGCGCCCCGGGGTTCCACGGGTCGGGCAGCGCGTTGCCGGCGGGAATGTCCATCATCAGGAAGGGGTTCAGCGTCACCTTCAGCCCGCGCGCCTTAAGCGCCTCAATCGCCGCGATCACGCTGTCGTCGGAGGGCGTGCCGCCATAGGCCGGCTTGCCCTCATAATGGCTCACCAGCGCGGCGCTGGTGCGCGTCAGCCCGGCCACCTGCCACGCCAGAGGAAAGATGCCGATCTGCGTCGGCTTGTTGCGCCGCTCGACGGCGGGGCGGATCTGGCACGCACCGGCCCGGAGGTCGGTGCCGAACCAGGTGACGACCAGCGCCACCCGCTCCAGATTCGGGCAGGTGGCGAGCAATTGGTCGAGCGAGGCGGAAAAATCGCTGGCATGGGTGGTCACATGGCGGTTTTCCAGCTGGTAGACGCCCGGCCGGTCGACCCGCAGCACCTCGCGCGGCTCATAGCCGAACTCGGTCGCGCCGGGGATCAGCGTCACCGCCCGCACCGCGTTCTCCAGCGCTCCCACCGCCCGCTCCACCTCGACCGAGATCTGCGGCAGCCGGTTGCCGAAGCGGGCGAGCGGCAGGCGCTCGAAGACGAGATAGGCGAGGCCGCGATAGGCCGGCGCCCCCGGCACCCGCGCCTCGATCAGCGGGTCGGGCAACTGGTCCTCGCCGCCGCGATGCAGCCGCACATTCAACGCGCGGCTGTCGAGCAGGCGCCCATCGGCCCAGATCCGCCCCAACCGCGTCACCTTCCCCTCGCACAGGCCGACGGCGAAGCTGCCGAAATAGCTGTAGGTCGTGCTGGAGCTGCCGCCGCCCGCGATCCCGCCTTTGCCGCCGGAGGCCTGCGTCTGGGTCGACACCACCTCCTGCACCGGCGCGGCCCAGATCACCTGGCCGGACAGCCGCGCCCGGCCATAGAGCCGGGGCAGCGCCGCGCCCTCGGTGGAGGTCATGGTGCCGAACTCGGTGAGGCGCGGGCCTTCCACCCGCTGGCCGGGGTTCAGCACCAGCGAATCGATCGCCGAACCGCCCAGCGCCCCGAGCGCCCGCCCGGCCAGCGCCCCCACCGGCCCGAGCAGCGCCCCGCCGATCGTCCCGCCCAGCGCGCCGAGAATGAGTGTGGCCATAAGGGACCCCCAAGGTGAAAAGCTGCGTGCCCCGGCCCTCACGCGCCGGGAAAGGCGAAGGCGAAGGCGAGCCGGCGGCGCCACCAGGGGGCGAGGAACACCTCCGCCACCGCCGCCCCGTCATGGGCGTGCACCATGCGCTCGCCGCTCACCAGCAGCGCCGCGTGCTTGGCCGGAAAGCCCGCGCGCCAGCGGAACAGCAGCACGTCGCCGGGGGCGATCGCCTCCAGCGCCACGGCGCGCATGTGCCGCCCCGCCGCATCGGCCATCTGCTCGGCCCGCGTCGCCTCGGCCCAGTCAGGCGCATAGGCCGGCAGGCCCTGCGGCTCCGGCCCCACGACCGCCCGCCACACCCCGCGGATGAGGCCGAGGCAGTCCGCCCCCTGCCCCTTCAGCGAGGCACGGTGCAGATAGGGCGTGCCGATCCAGTCCCGCGCCTCGGCGATCAGGCGGGCCCGCATCTCCATCTCACCCATCACGGCCTCCCCGGCGTGGCGACGCGCAGCACCACGTCATTGCCCGGCATGTGGGGAAAGCCGCGAAAATTCAGCGTGTTGGCGAAGCGGTCGCGGCAGGTGGCGAAGCTCTTGTCGCAGCCTGCCGTCACGGCGAACCCCTCGCCCGGCACGGCGAGCACCGGCGGGCGCTGCCACAGCTCCAGCCGCACTGCCCCGGTGATCGTGTGGGCCTTCACCTCGGTGGCGAAGCCCTCATTGGCCCCGTTGGTGAACACCAGCCGCCCTTGCGTGAACCATCCCGCCGCATAGGCGCCGAGCCCCGCCGCCACGATCAGCCCCGGCCCCTCCGCCGCGGTCACCGTGCCGTGGCCGGTGAAGGCCGGCGCGGCGAGCGCGATGGTGCAGCGGGCATCGCCGAGATCGGCATCGCAGCCGGCGGTGAACAGCCGCCCGCGCACCATGTTCAAGGCCGAGGACAGGCCGCGCAATTCGGCGGTGAAGCTGCCCTCGCTGCGCCGCACCTCGCCCAGATGCGCCCGGCGCAGAAGCAGGAAATGGTCCGGCGCCGACCAGTCGGCGAGGATGAGTTCGATCCCCGCCCCGTCATAGCGCCCGGCGTCGAGATCGGCCGCGTCGATCAGCTCCGAGGTCAGGGCGGCGGACATCTCGCCCCCGCCCACCGCGAAGCCGAGCGCGGACGCATCCTCGCTGCCGCTCGCGCCGGCGGCGGCACGGAAAAGGGTGCCGTCGACGGTGAGGTCGTCATCATGCTCGGTGAGGCCGATCACCACGCCGTCGCGGCGGGTCAGCCGCCAGCAGCGCGCCAACGTCGTCACCCCGCTGGCGAGAGACGCCGCAAGGGCGGGAGGAACGTCTTTCATGATTGCCTCTCTGCGGTTCGCTCCGCTGGCAAGATCCGCCGTCATCCTGAGGTGCCCGGCCGGCGGCCGGGCCTCGAAGGATGCCGTCCATGTGCGTCTTTCGAGGCCGCCTGCGGCGGCACCTCAGGATGATGGCGACCCTGCCGGTCCTCACGGCCGGATCTCCAGGATCGGGATGCGCGGGATCGCCCCCGCCTCGAAGGCGGTGAGGTTCACCTCAAGAAAATCGGTGTCGAAGCGCACCGGCACGTCGAACAGGAACCCCGCCGTCACGCTGGCCCCGGCCGCCGGCAGATGGCCGGGCAGGAAGGTGAGCGTCCCGCTTGATGCGTCGAGGGTGAAATGGCTGCCGGCCATGCGCTCCACGCCGTTCACCGCCACCCGCACCGAGCCCGCCACCGGCTTGGCGATCGGCCGCCTATAGGGCGCATGGGCGCCGCCATAGGTCTTGGCGAGGGCGAACTGCGCCTGCGCGCCTGTGCCGGCCCCCAGCGGCTGGTCGAGCGGCGTCACCGTCGCCCCCGGCGCGCACGAGGCATGGTCGAGCCGGTCGCGCCAGCGGAAGCCATGCAGCCGCCCGCGCCGCTCCTCGAAGAAGGCGACGACGCTTGAGAGCTGCGCCAGCGAGGTCACGCCATAACCGGCATCCCAGCGCCGGCGCGAATGAGCGAGCCGCGTGTTGCGCTCCTCGCGGCCGGTCAGCGTGGTGACGATCTCGGTCGCCCGCTCCGGCCCGCCCGCCGCGCCGAGCGCAATGTCGAGCGGGAACAGCGTTTCATGAAAGGCGGGCATTTAGAGGCTCCTTTCCCCGCGCGCGACGGCGCGGGCGATCAGGCCGGCGAGATAGGCGTCGGAGCGGCGGAAGGCGCTCGCGTCAGGGGTGGCGACATTCACCGTCACCTGCGTCGCGCGCCCGCCGCCCTGCGCGGCGACGCCGAGCCGGCCATCCGCCCCGCGCGCCAGCGGCAAGATCGCCTCCGCCCCGCGCTCGCCCATCAGCCCGAGCGCGCCGCCGGCCATGGGAAAATAGGTCGGCGCCGCCACCACCCCGCCCTGCGCGAAGGGGGTGACGCGGCCGCTCTGGAAGGCCCCGCCCTTGGCGAAGCCGGAAACCCCGCCGAGCGCGCCGCCGAGCGCGCCTTGCAGCAGGCCCGACAGCCCCTGCTCCAGCGGCTTGAAGGCGATGTCGAGCGCCAGCGAGGACAGCCGGCCGGCCAGCGAGCGCAGCACGTCGTCAGCCTCGCGGCCCTTGAGCGTGGCACCGGTCAGCGCATCGCCCACCGCCCGGCCGAAACCGCGCGCCAGCCGCTCGGCTTCCGTGATCTCGCGCTGGAAGGCGCTGGTATCGGCGCGGATCTCCACCGTCAGCCCGTCATCGAACGCATCGCCACCGTCCGCTGCCATCGTGCCCACCTGTCCATTGGTTGATCGGTCGTCAGTCCGGAAAGCGCGCCATCAGCGCGGCGAGGCCCGGCCGGTCGAGCGGGGCCCGCGCCGGGCCGGCGAAGGCGCGCAAAGCGGCGGCGAGCTCGCGCGGGGTCAGCGCCCAGAAATCCCGGGCGGACAGCCGCAGGCGGCCGAAGCCGAGCGCCATCGCCTCCTCCCAGGGGAAGGGCGGTGGACCGCCCTCCCCGGGAAGGGACGGTGGACCGCCCTCCCTGGGACGGGCCGGCGCGCCGCCTATCCGCCCGCCTCCGGAGGATTGGGCAAAGGGCGGGCGGCCCGCTCCCCGCCCTCAGCGCCACCGAAAGTAGCGGCGATCAGCTCGCCGACGAGGCGGGCGAAACCCGCCGCGCCGCCCGGCATGGTCATGCGCGCCACCTCGTCCTCGGTCACGCTCTCGCCCGCCCCGCGCAGCCCGGCGGCGATGAGGCGGATGGCGTCGCGCGCGGCCAGGCGCCCCTGTGCGAAGCGTTCGGTCAGCGCCACCAGGTCCTCGACGCCGAAGGCGTCTTCCAGCTCGGCCAGCGCGCCCAGCGTCAGCACCAGCGTGCGCCGGCGCCCGTCAAGTTCGGCGGAAATCTCGCCGCGATGCCGGTTGGCCATGATGGGGGTCCCTTCTTGTCGTGGATGACCGTCATCCTGAGGTGCGCGCACCGCGCGCCTCGAAGGATGGTTCGTATGCGCGCCCGGACAACCATCCTTCGACGCCCGGCCACGGCCGGGCACCTCAGGATGACGGTCTTCTAAAGGCCCGCTCCCCCTCACAGCGCCGCGAAGGTGATCTCGCCGGCGCTCTCCAGCGCGATGTCGAACGTCACCTCGCGGTCGTGCTCGGCGGCGAATTCGAGCGCAGTGATCTGGAATGGCCCGGCGATTGTGCCGAAATCCGGCACCACGATCTGCGCGTTGCGGATCGTGCCGTCGAAGAAGCTCTGGCGGATCAGCGCGTCCGACGCGCCGTCCTTGAACACGCCCGAGCCCGCCACCGCGGCCCGCTTCACCCCCGCCCCGGCGAGCAGCTCGCGCCAGCGGCCGGCGCTCTCGGTGTGGGTCACGTCCACCGGCTCGGCATTGAAGGCGATCTGCCGCGAGCGCAGCCCGGCCACCGTGGCATAGGCGGTGCCGTCATGGATCTTCAACAGGAGGTCCTTGCCCTTTTGCGCCGCCATCGGTCGCTCCTTTGCTTGCCATCGCCAAACCCTGGCGGTATTCAGAGACGGTTAACCTTTGGGAAGTAGATTGGACGGCGCTTGAGCCCGACGAGACACCTTGCCGTCTTCACCGTTTGATTCCGCAAACGCCGCCAAGTGACTTCATCTTCTGATTCAACTTCAGGCGGATTCACGAGTCCGCAGAATCGCTTGCGCGGCTTTGCTGACAAGTGCGGAAATCCTCAACCTGTTTCCGCGCGTCGCCCGAGCCGAAACCCGCATCGTTTCCGCCCCGTTTTCATGCCGCGCTTCACCCGCGGGCCGATTCATGAGTCGGTAGAATCATTTGCCTGCGAATGCTGACAGCGACGGTCATCCTCACGCCGCCTCCGTCACCGCCCGAAAGCGCAGCAGCGCGCGATAGGTCCGCCCGCCCGGCTCGCGGCGAATTTCAGCGGAGCTCAGGCGCAGGTTCACCAGGCGGTGCCCCTCCAGCGCCAGCGGCGCGTCGTGCAGCGCCTGCTGCACCAGATGGGCGAGGCCATGGGCCTCACCATGCCCGCCCTGGCGCGACCAGCAGGCCAGCGTCAGGCGGTGCTCGGCCCCCGCCTCGGTGGCGGTCGACCAGTCCAGCACCTGCGCCTCGCCAAGCGTCACATAGGGAAACTCCGCCCCGCTCGGCGGCACGTCATGAATGCGCGCCCCGCCCAGCGCGGTGGTCAGCGCCGCGTCGCCGGCGAGTGCGGCGTGGATCGCCCGGCGCAGCGCCACCGCTGCCCCGGAATGCGCCCCCGCGCTCATCGCCGCCTCCCGGCCGCTGCCGGAACCGGGGGTACCTGCGCCAGCCTGCGGCGCAGCGCCTCCAGCCCCTTCAGCCTTGTGGTGAATTTCATGGCGTCTCCTCCCGGCAGTCGCAGGTGAGGAAGCGGCCGCGCCCATCCGGGTCGCTCACCGCCTCGACCAGGTAGCGCCGCGCCCCCAGCCGCAACCGGTCGCCCGGCTGCACGGTGGCGGGCGCGCGCACCGTGATGGCGTGCGCCAAGATTGCGCCGGGGCGGTCGGCGATCTCGGCCGCCGCGCCGCGCGTTGCCACCGCCCCCCAGAGCGCATCGACGGCGATGAAGCCGCGCGTCACCCCGCCGAGCCCATCCGGGGTCTCGACCGGGGTCTCCTGCACCAGCCGGTGCCGCAGGGCGCCGATCGCGCTCATAGCCGCGTCACCCGGAACGGCGCCACCAGCGCGTCGAGCCGGGCGGGAAAGGCCGCGCCCGGCCCCGCCACGTCGCGGTGCTCGTAGAAATGGGCAAGAACCACCCGCACCGCCTCAATCAGCGGCGAGGGCACATGGTTCGCCCCCGGCCCATGCCCGGCGGTGATGTCGAGCGCGATGCCGGCGAGCGCCCGGCCGGGTGCCGGCACGGCACCGCGCGCGACCTTGATCAGCCCCGGCAGCCGCGCCGTGTCGGTGCTGAAGGTGTCGAGCGGCAGGGCGGTCTCGCCGCCGTCGGCGCCGATCACCCGCGCGGCGGTGAGCGCCTTCAGCGGGTTCACCGGCACCGCGATCAGGCCCGAAGCCGGCCAGGCATCGCGGACGATCCGCCAGCTCTGGTCGATCAGCACCCGCCGCGTCAGCGCCTCCACGGTCGCCCGCGCGGCGGTGATGAGCGAGGAAATCAGGCCGTCCTCGGCCTCATGGTCGACACGCAGATAGGTCTTGGCCTCGGCGAGCGTCAGCGGCTCGACTGTGGGCCCGGCGAGAAGAATCGCGGGCATGGGTGCCTCTCTGTTGAAGGATTGTCGTGCAGCGCCGGCAGGCGCCCGTGTTCCGGTCCGGCGTCCGCGACAGGGCATCCGCCGCCGCGCCGATTGACGTTGCGGCCGGGCGCCGCCACAACGGCCTGCCCCTTACCGGAACCGCCCGATGCATCGTCGCCTGCCCGCCTGCGCCGCCCTGCTTGCCGCCCTCGTCCTCGCCACCCCCGCCCGCGCCATTGTCGGCGGCTGGCCGGCGGATCCGGCGTTGAAGGCGGAGACGGCGATGATCGTGTCGACGCGCGGCGCCACCTGCACCGGCGTGGTGCTGGCGCCGCAAGTGCTGCTCACCGCCGCCCATTGCGTCGAGCCGGCGGCGGATTATGCGGTGGTGGTGTTCGAGGCGGGCACGCCCCGGCTGATCCCGATCGACCGCAAGGCGGTGCACCCCTCCTTCGACCCAAATTCCTTCGCGACGCGACGCCCGACGCCGGACCTCGCTCTGGTGCGGCTCAGCGAGGCGCTGCCCGCCGCCTTCCGCCCCGCCGCCCTCACCGCCGAGATGGCGCTGCCGCCAAAGCGCACCGCCTTCACCGTCGCCGGCTATGGCGTGACAAAGGACGGCGACGGCAAGAGCGCCGGCACGCTGCGCACGGTTTCCCTGCCGAGCATCGGCACCACGGGCGGCATCATGGTCCGGCTGTCGGACGGCGCGGCGAAAGGCGCCTGCACCGGCGACAGCGGCGGGCCGGTGCTGATCGAGGGCGTGGTGGCCGGCATCATCGGCTGGTCGACGGCGGCGGGCGGGGCGCGCGGCTGCGGCGGCGTCACCGGCGCCACCCTCATCGGCCCGCAGCGCGCCTGGATCGACGCCACCCTGCGCGGCATCGGGCGCTGAGCGATTTGGAGCGAAGTGGATACCGGTTCGCGTCAAGAAAACGCGTAGATTCAAGGAGCCAGAGCATTTCGCCGATCCATTGAATCGGGGAAATGCTCTAGCGGCAGCGACGCCTTAGCGCAGGAACGGCCTCACCTTGCGCTCGAGCAGCTGCACCAGCGCCGGGTCCATGAAGGCGAAGCGGTCCGGTATGTCGAGGCACACCAGACGCTTGTCCTTAAGTGCGGTGCGATAGCGCGCCTGCAGCTTTTCCCGCTGCGCCTTCTCCATCACGAAGATGATGTCGGCCCACGCCACGAGTTCGGCCGTCAGTGGCGTGTCGGCATCGCGATTGGTGCCGGCCGACGCGACGTCAAGGCCCTCCCGCCCGGCGAAGACCTGCTCGGCGGTCGGGCTGCGCAGCTTATTGCGGCTGCACACGAACAATAGGCGCGTCAAAGGCGGCTCCGCAGTTGGTTCCGCACTGTGGCGGCCCCGGGCCGAGCGTGCAATCGTCCCGGGCCCGGTCGCCGGCGCCACTTAAAGCGCGCGCGATATTATCGATAGCGTTTTGCTCCTAGGCGCTGGAATTGACTTTCGCCAGAGGGTGAACACGCAGATGTTATTGCGTCAGCGCAAACTGCCGAGCGCCGAAACACAAGTGGCGATGCGCCGGTGCCGAGACTAGCTTCTCCCCATGAAACGGCGCGGCCGACACGGGCCGCCCATCCACACTTCGGAGAGACCAAAATGAACAAGCTCATCCTCGCCGCCGTCGCTCTCGCCACGCTCGGTTCGGTTGGCGCCCAGGCCGCCGGTCGCGACGCCACGGTTTATACCCGCGCCGTTGCCCCGCAGGCCCAGCCCGCCCAGCCGAATGTGGTCGAAGGCCGCAACGCCACCGTCTCGGTGCCGACCGTCTCCGACGCCTACATCAACCAGGCTGTCGAGGCGAACGCCCGCTCGACCCGCTGATCCCGTCTCTTCCCCTCGGGCCGGCGCCCCCATGCGAGCGTGCGCCGGCCGCTTTCCAAGGAGTTTCACCATGAACAAGATCCTCATCGCCGCCGTCGCTCTCGCCACGCTCGGTTCGGTTGGCGCCCAGGCCGCCGGCCGCGACGCCACGGTCTACACCCGCGCCGTCGCCCCGCAGGCCCAGCCCGCGCAGCCGAATGTGGTCGAAGGTCGCAACGCCGCTGTCACGCTGCCGACCGTCTCCGACGCCTATATCAACCAGGCCGTCGAGGCGAACGCCCGCTCGACCCGCTGAGCGGATCGCGCGGTCCTTGCCGGACCGGACGTCGCGTTACCACACTTCCCGAGACTGACCGTCTCCCTTGGGGCGCCCCTCACCGGGCGCCCCTTTTTTGTGCCCGACCGCTCAGGCGGCGAATTTCAGCAGCTTGATGGCGTCGAAATCCTTCACCCCGCCGCCAACCCGCTTGGTGGTGTAGAACAGCACATAGGGCTTGGCGGAATAGGGGTCGCGCAGCACCCGCACCCCGGCGCGGTCGACCACGAGATAGCCCCGGCGGAAATCGCCGAAGGCGATGGAGAGGCTGCCCGCGCCGATGCCCGGCATCTCCTCCGCCTCGTGGACGGGAAAGCCCATCAGGCTGGGCGGCGCGCCCGGGCCGGTGGGCGGGGCCCACAGATACTGGCCGTTCTCGTCCTTCAGCTTGCGCACCGCGCCTTGCGTGCGTCGGCTCATCAGGAAGGAGCCGTTCTGCCGGTAGCCGGCCTTCACCGCATAGACGAGGTCGAGCAGCGGGTCGGACGGGCTGGCGGCGGGAAAGTCGCCGGCGGCGCCGGTGGCGAGGAAGCCGAGCTTGCCCCAGGCCCACGCATTCTCCGCCACCGTGTCATAGGCGAGAAAACCCTTCGGCTTGCCCACCCCGTCGCCGGTCACAAAAGCCGTGCCCTCCTGGCTCGCGAAGGCGGCTTCCACCTCGATGGCGAGCCACTCGTCGATATTGACCGCCGAATCGTCCAGCAGGGTCTGCGTCGCCGCCGGCATGGCGTAGAGCTCCATCGCCGGGAAGGCGATCTCGTCCAGCACCGGGCTGGCGGTCTGGGCGCGGGCGCCGGTCTCGGCCACCCAACCCACCGCCGGGCCGGAGGTCATGAACGGCTTCTTGTAGGTGCCGGCCGAGATCACCCGCACATCGGCAATGGCGCGGATCGGCGAGAGCGCGGCGAGCCGCTTGCCGATCTCGCGCTCGGTCTCGCTCGGCACGGTGTAGCCGCCCTCCGCCCCCACCCCGGCGGAGAGCGCCTTGGCCTCCAGCCGCTTCAGCCCGGACGCCTCGCCGGTGCGGACATAGGAATCGAACGCCGCCTTGTGCTCGCGCGCCGCGAGGTCGGCCACCGCGTCGCCGCCGCCGCCCAGCGCCGGCCGGCGGGCTTTCAGCACCAGTTCGTCGATCAGCGCCTTCTGGGTGTCCAGCGCGGCATTGATCCGCGCCACCCTGTCATCGGCGACGACATCGCCGCCGCGCCGCTCCAGCGCGCCGAGCCGCTGGTCATTGGCGTCCTTGAACGCCTCGAAGGCGCTCATGAACTCCTCGAAGGCGGCCGAGACTTCCGGGCCGGCGGACTTGCATTCAGGGGCGGACTTGCATTCAGGGGCGGGCATGCTCGGTTCCATGTGGCTGATGTCCTGTTCAAAAGGAGCGTCGTCATCCCGGCCGCAGGCGCAGCCGGAGAGCCGGGATCGTGAGACGGGTTGGCGATCCCGGATCGGTGCTGCGGACCGTCCGGGATGACGGAGGGGGAAAGCGGGGCAGCCGCCGCCACACCCGTGCCCCGGACAAGCCGCACTAGGCGCGCGGCGTCGTGGGGCCGGGACATGGACGCTCCCCCTTCCTCATCCCCGGGCTTGACCAGGGGACACAGTCTTTCCGGCAGCTCCCGGCCACAAGTCTGGGTGGCCGGGTCAGGCCCGGTCCTGAGGGGAGACATCCTGCGCGCAAAACCATCCTTCGAGGCGCGCTTTACTCGCACCTCGGGATGACGGTGCTCAGGGTTTAAAACCGCGTCATGCTGAGGTGCCGGCGCAACGCGCCGGCCTCGAAGCACGCAGCCCCTAACGGCCGGCCCCTCACGCCATCACCGGCCGCAGCCCCGGCAAAGCGCGCAGGCGGCGGGCGCCGCGACGGATGGCGCCCGCCAGCGTGTCGCCGGCCCGCTTCACCGAGGCGATGCGGGCATCCGGCTGCATCGGGAAGGTGACGATCGAGACTTCCCACAGATCGATATGGGAGAGCCGCCGCACCCGCGAGCGCGGGTCGGTGCGGCCCTCCACCGTGCGGAAGCCGATCGAGAGCCCGTCAATCGCGCCGGCGCGCATCAGCGCCAGCACCTCGCGGGCGCGGGCGACATCCAGCGTCAGCTGGCCCTTCACAAAGAGCCCGACCGAATCCTCGGTGAGGCTCGTCCAGAAGCCGATCGGCTCGGCCGGGTCGTGCTGGAACAGCATCCGCACCCCGCCCACGCCCCGCTCGGCCAGCGAGCGGGAAAACGCGCCGGGCAGGATCAGGTCGCGGCCGAGATCGACCCGGCCGAACAGCGCCGCATGGCCCTCGAAGCTCCCATCGGGGGCGATGCTGGCCAGCGCGCCCAATTGCGCCTTGGTCTGCAGCGGTGGCGCGCCGCGCTGGGCCGGGGAATGGACAAAGAAGCCGCTCATGCCCCCTCCCCTTTTCCCGCGTCGGCCACCCCCGCCCGGCGGGTGGCGGCGGCGCGCTCCAGCTTTGAGAGCGTGCGGCCGAACTGGCGAAACACCTGCGGCGCCTGCCCGGCCCGGTCGGGTGCCGGCAGGCGGGCGGCGAGCGCGTTGAAGCGGCCGGGCAGGAAGGCCCGGATGCGCGGGGTCGAACTCATGTCTCGTCTCCGAACAGGGCGTTGAAGCGCGCGATCTCGCGCACGAAATCGTCGAAGCGGCGGGCCGCGTGCCCCAGCTCGCGCAGCGCGAGCCCGGCCAGCGCCGAGGCGCCAAGCGCCCACATCAGCAGCGCGAGATGGGCGATGTCGGCCTTGTCAGCGAAGGCGGTGATGAGCGGCTGCATGGGCGGGCTCCTCGTTACGTTTGCGCCCCTCGCGGTCATGCGGCCCGAGGGTCGTCATCCCGGCCGAAGCGAAGCGCAGAGCCGGGATCGCGCACCAAAACCGGCGCGCCCGGCGGCACCCGATCCCGGATCGCCGCGACGCGGCGTCCGGGATGACGGGCGGTGGCGACCCGATGGAGCCTCTTCCCCGGACACGCCGCGCGCGGCGTGGCGCCGATCCGGGGCCCAGGGGAAAACTCTTCGGCCGAAACCCTTCTCCGGGGTCCCGGCGCGACGTTCCGCCTGCGGCATCACGGGGCCGGGAGACGGGCGCTCCCGACCGACCATCCTTCGAGGCTCGCTTCGCTCGCTCCTCAGGATGACGTTGCATCAGGAACGCCAAACAACGCCCGGCGCCTCAGGAGCGGCCAACAACGCCCGTCATGCAAAGGTGCCGGCCATCGGCCGGCATTGGGGCACGCAGGGGCTACCCCCGTACCCCATAGCCCACCGCCTGGCGCTTTTCGTCCTCGGTGAGGAAAGTGGCCTCGTTCACCCGGCGCCACAGCGCCTCGCGCTCGCCATGCAGCACCTCGATGGCATCGAGGTCGGGCTCCAGCACCAGCCGGCCCGGCCCATAGGCGGGGCCGAGCCAGAGGCTGAGCTCGTGCAGCAGCCGGCGCCCGAGCGGCAGAATGGTCTGGCGCCACAGCACGCGGCTCGCTTCGGCGTAATTGGCATAGGTGGCGTCGCCGGGAATGCCGAGCAGCATCGGCGGCACGCCGAAGGCCAGGGCGATCTCGCGCGCGGCGGCGTTCTTCGCCTCGAGGAAATCCATGTCGTGCGGGGTGAGCGAGAGCGGGCGCCAGTCCAGCCCACCCTCCAGCAGCAGCGGCCGCCCGGCATTGGCGCTGCCGGAGAAATTGGCCTCCAGCTCCTCCTTCAGCCGGTCGAACTGCTCGTCGGAGAGGTTGCCCGCCCCGCCATAGATCAGCGCGCCGGAGGGGCGCGCGGCATTGTCGAGCAGCGCCTTGTTCCAGGCGCCGGCGGCGTTGTGCAAATCGAGCGCCATCTGCGCCGCCTCCAGCGGCGGGGCGCCGTAATGGTCGTCGAGCGGGTTGAACAGCGCCACGTGCAGGATCGGCGGCGGCGCGCCTTCCTGCACGAAGCGCACCGAACGCCCGCCCGCCGTGTATTCATAGGCCTGCGCCCAGCCATCCGCACCGGCCACCACGCGCATGCGGTCCGGGCGCAGCACATGCAGTTCGCGCGGCGCGGCGCCGAGGCTCACCGCCTCGACATAGGCATTGCCTGATAGCAGCAGATGCGCCGCCAGCGCCTCCATGAATTCGGGCCCGGAAAGGCGCGCATTCGGCTGCGCCAAGAGGTCGAGCAGCGGATGGGCGGCGTTCTCCCGCCCGTCCTCGCTCAGCAGCGGGACGAGCTCGCCCACGCCCTGCGCGATCATCCGCACGCAGCGATAGGCGATGGCGTTGCGCTGATAGCCCTCGCGGGCCAGCGCGCCATAATCGCGCGGCGTCCATTGCGGCCGCGCGCCCCCCAGCAGCGCCACCAGCGCCTGGGTGCGCGAGGCCTTGGCCTCGGGCGGCGCCGCGCGGCGGCGGAGGGAAAAGGGAAAGAGCGTCATGAAAGGGGCTCCGGTCCGTGTAGCCGATGTCATTGCGTCGCGGCAGGCTCACCGCCCTCCACCTCCATCCTTCGAGGCGCGCTCCGCGCGCACCTCAGGATGACGGCGCTTCCGATCCAGATCCTCGTCGTGCTGAGGTGCCGGCCACTGGCCGGCTATGAGGCACGCAGGCCCGCCCTCACACCCGCCGCACCCGCGGCGCCGTGGCGCGCGGGCCGAGCGCCAGCGCGGTGATCGCCCAGACCAGCGCGTCGAGCCGGTCGGGCGAGCGGCCATTGGAAAGGCCGTCCGGGCCGAAATCACACATCTCGTCCTCCAGCGCCGGGAACGGGCCGACATGGCGCACCCTTCCCTGCTCGTAGAGCGCGGCCACCGGCTCGGCGCGCAGCCATTTTCCGCGCGTCGCCCGCACCTCGGCGACCGGGACAGCGGGGTCGATGCCGGCGAGGATGGTCCTCACCATCTCCCCGCCCTGGTTCACCTCCACCACCACCCGGTCGGCCTCCAGCTTCTGGAACAGGCCGATGGCGCGGGCGCCCCAGCCATTGGGGCTAAGGCCCTGCGCGCTCGCATCCGCCAGCACATGGACGATCCCGGCCGCGTCGATCCCGGCGGCGAGAATGCCGCAGGCATCGGCGCGCCTGGTTGACGACGCCGGCGGGTCGACCGCGACCACGATGCGCTCCATCTGGCCGGCCAGCTCCGGGCTCGGCGCCACCCGCGCCGCTTCCAGCCCGGCACGGTTCCACAGCGCGTCGGCGCGGTCCTCGATCAGTTCGCCCTCCAGCTCCTGCCGCCCGAGCCGCGTGCCGGCATAGCGGCCAACCACGGTGTCGAGGAAGCTCGGCGCCAGATGCGCCGCGTTCTCCGCCGTCCCCATCCGCGTCACCGCCGTGCGGGGATCGGTGAGCAGCGCCCGGATCAGCGCGGTCGGGCGCGGCGTGGTCGTCACCATCTGGCGCGGCCGTTCGCCGAGCCGCAGGCCGAACTGCAGCATGTCGAAGGCGGCCTGGGCGTAGCGCCATTTGGCGAGTTCATCGCACCAGGCGGCGTCGAATTGCGGGCCGCGCAAACTCTCGGGGTCGTCGGCGGAAAAGCCCTGCGCCACCGCGCCATTCGGCCAGACGAGGCGGCGCCGCGTCGGCTCCCAGAGGGGGCGCTCATGGTGGGGGTGGATGGCGAGCAGGCCGGAGACCCCCTCCACCATCACCTCGCGCACATCACCGAGGCTTTCCGCCACCAGCGCGAGCCGCCCCGCCTTCGGCCCGGCACGGCCATGAATGAGCGCGCGCACCCATTCGGCGCCCGCCCGCGTCTTGCCCGCCCCGCGCCCGCCCAGCATCAGCCAGGTGAGCCAGTCGCCGCCGCCCTGCGCGAGGGCGGGCGGTTGCTGGCCGGGACGGCCGATCAGCGGCCAGTGATGGCGCAGCCAGTCGAGCGTGGGCGCGTCGAGCGCGGCCAGCGCCTCAGGCAGTTTCCCCGCCCGCCAGCATGCGCTCAAGCGTGCGGCCAAGCTCGCGTCGGAAGGTGTCGGCGTCGCGGCTGGCGTCATCGTCACTCCCGTCCGGCTCCTGTTTCTCCAGCGCGGCCAGTTCGCGCAGCGCACGCACCAGAATGGCCAGCGTGCGGGCGGCGCGCTCGCCATCGGCATGGCTGGCCTCGGGCTGCTGCGCCGGGCCGAGCCCAGCGAGCAGCACCCGCCGCTCGATCGCGGCGATCTCCGCCTCGATCCGCCGCACCAGCCGGGCGATCAGTTCGCCGCGCGAGGCTGGCACGTCCGGCGCCGCGCCCTCATCGGCGGCGCGCGGGATGCGCCCGATGCGCCGCGTCCAGCCCCAGAGTTTTATGCGGGTGTTCAGCGTTGATTTGGAAATGCCGAGCATGTCGGCGACCTGCTGCACCGGCACGCGGGTGAGTTCATAGAGCCGGCGCGCCTCATCCAGCGCTTCCGGCGAAACGGGCCGCACAGGAACCGACATGCCACCTCCGCCTGACCCGACATGAAAAAGCCGGCCCCAAGGCCGGCTGAATGAAGCGCCCCGGGGCGGCAGGGGAAGACCTCGCCGCCGCCCGACGCAGTTGTGGAGCATGAGGAAAAGCTAGCCCGGCAGCGCATCGCTGTCAAGGACTATTTTCCTAAAATCAATAACGATGCCGCATGCTAGCTTGGTGTTATTAATCGCTCAAACTAGGATTCAATCATAGCGGAGAACGAGTGGATCGCCTTACCACCCGACAGTCTCTCGCCCTCAGAAGGCCAAATCACCCAAGACGGATACGGCGTCGCACTCTGAGGAATTTCACAGAATGATTTTTCTTCGACGCAATATGTCACTGTTGACCTAAATACTTCGTCCGCCTTCACGAATGTAATAAATGCATTCGTCTTATCTCGATGAAATGCACCAGGAGACGATAGGAACTTTCTATTTCTAGGATATGATTCATTACTACTTAAAAGTTCAAGCTGCCACCCAGCCCGCAACTTTAGACATTCGCAATCGCGTGTCAATTTTCTAGAAATCGGCTCTTCACCGCTTATTACTCCCAATACATGACCATCATCCATAACTTTTAAAACAAATGCAAAAACAAAACCACCACCGATATGTATTTTTATGAGATCATTTGGAAGTGTTGAGTATAAGTTCGTCTGATCAAACTGGCAATAAATATTCATTTCATTCACCCCCCACAATATGTCATATACGATTAGTTCATTGTACTGCATGCCGATTCTGATTGAAAGCCCGGAGATTGTGACAACACACAGCACACCAATGCCCACTCCGGGACACACCCGATCATGAATAATCAGCCGACGCGCCATTGAAGCCGAGCACAAACAAGCGCGAGATATGATTAGGACTACCTTCATATTGTGATAGTTGGGCATCACCGCGCCGATAGGAAGCCAGCGCCAGACTCTTTAGCCGCCCTAACGCCAGCACGCCGTCATGCCCGGGCTTGACCCGGGCATCCACGACTTCCCATCGCACACCAGCCCCAAGACGTGGAGGACCGGGTCAAGCCCGGTCCTGATATGGTGAGGGTTGGATACGGCGCCGCACCAGAACGCCGTCATGCCCGGCCTTGAGCCGGGCATCCACGATTTCTCATCGCGCCGAACAAAGACGTGGATGGCCGGGTCAAGCCCGGCCATGACGTGGTGACGGTTGGGCGCGGCGCCCCGGCAACACACCGCCACGCCATGCCTCGGACCGGGCACCCACGGCGTCCCCTCCTCGGAGGAGCCCCTAGGTCCCGGATCAGCGGCGCATCGCGCCGCGCCAATCCGGGAAACGGAGCGGCCGAGCCCCGGCCCAACCGTCCCATCAGTCCACCGTCATGCCCGGGCTCGACCCGGGCATCCACGACTTCCCTTTCGCACCAGCCCCAAAAACGTGGATGGCCGGGTCAAGCCCGGCCATGACGTCGTTTGGGTGGTAGCGCCGCTCCCGTTTCCCGGACGCGGAACGCCGCAGGCGGAACGCCGATCCGGGACTCGGGGGAGACTCGGCAACCGCACCCCGGCCCTGACATATCGAGGGCCGGAAGCACCCCCCTCACCCCGCCTTGGCGTGGGCCAGCAGCTCGATCTCCTTCACCAGCGCGTTGATGCCGCCGGTGAGGAACTTCTGCGTCTTCTCGTCGGTGAAGGCGCCGTCCTTCACCTTGTCGGCGACGCCGGGCACGGCGAGGTGGGGATAGGCGACCACGCGGGCGCCGGCCGCGCTCAGCGATTCGCGCAGCGGCGCCTGGGCGCGGATGCCGCCGGTGGAGCCGGGCGAGGAGGTGACGACCAGCACCGGCTTGCCGAGCAGCGAGCCCTTGCCATAGGGCCGCGAGCCCCAGTCCACCGCGTTCTTCATCGCGCCAGAGGGGCCATAATTATATTCCGGCGAGACGAAGATCACCCCGTCCGCCGCCGCGATCTTGGCGCGCAGCGAGGCGGCGCCTTCCGGCTGGGTGGCGCTGTCCTCGTCCTCATTATAGAGCGGCACGTCGTTCAGCGTCAGCACGGTGAGCTCGATCGACGGGGCGAGGGCGGCCTTCAGCGCCTCCAGCAGCGCGGTGGAATTGGAACCGGAGCGCAGGCTGCCGGAAATGCCGAGAAGCTTCGGGCGGTCGGTCATGTAGGGATGTCTCCACAAGGGGGGGAAGGGTCGGGGGGGCCGAAAAGGCATCGCGGGCAGAGTGTGGCGCGGCGCCGCGCGGCTCAAGCCCCTTTCACCGCGATGCCGCAAGAAAGCCCGTGCACCGCACCGGAATTTCAACGGCGGGCGGCGCCAATCGCCGCGCCGGCATGGATTTTGCGGCGCACAGCGCCCATGTTAGCGCTCCCGCAGCGCTGACCCGCGAGAGCCAACGCCCGTGATCCTGACCGACCGCGACATTCTCGACGCCATCAATGACGGCTCGGTGCTGATCGAGCCCGCCCCGCCGGAGGAGTTCTACGCCCCCAACGGCGTCGATTTGCGGCTCGACCGCCGGCTCAGCCTCTACCGCGCGCCGGCGCCGGGCGAGGACCCGGTGATCGACCCGTCCGGGCCGGGCTACAGTTTTCGCGAGGCGATCGCCCGCATGGCCGGCGAGATCGACATCGGCGCGGAAGGCTTCGTGCTCGATCCCGGCCGGCTGGTGCTGGGCTGGACGCTGGAGCGGGTGGATCTGCGCCCGGGGGCTCGGCTGGCGGCGCGGGTGGAGGGCAAGAGTTCGCTTGCCCGCATCGGCCTGATCGTCCACCTCACTGCACCGACCATCCATGCCGGATCGACCGGGCAGATCCAGCTGGAGATCATCAATCTCGGCCCGCGCCCGATCAGGCTGCGGGCGGGGATGAAGGTGTGCCAGCTGATTCTGGAGCAGACGCTGGGTGTGCCCCGGCGCGGCTATGGCGGCCAGTTCGCCGGCCAGAGGGCGGCCGGCTAAGGCGCGGGAATCAATAGGGGAAACGCGCGCCGGGCATCTGGCGCGCGAGGTCTCAGCGGTGACCGGCGCGCTGCTTGCGGGCGGCGTAGCGCTCGTCGCGGCGGGCCTTGGCCTCGGCCTCGGCGGCGGCGGCCTGCTCGATGGCGAGGGCGGCGGCGGCGGCTTCCGCCTCGGCGCGGGCGGCGGCCTCGGCAATGGCGGCCTCGGCAGCGGCGATGGCGGCCGCGGCTTCCGCTTCCTTGCGGGCGATCTTGGCCGCCTGCTTGGCCTCATTGGCAAGCTGGCGCGCCTCAGCAGCAGCCTTGCGCTCTGCCGCCTTGGCGATCATCGCCGGGTCGTCCGGGCCGGGACGGGCGGCGAGCTTCGCGAGCAGGCGGGCCTTGGCTTCGGCAGCGGTCTTCTGGCGGTCTTGAAAGGTGTCGGTTATTTTCATGGCGTTTCCCTTATCTCATTTTCAGACGGATTGACAGCCGCCCGTGAGCATCTAGTTTCCACCCGCGAACCGGCCATGTGAGCCGCGTCTGTCTGTCGCGGTGCGGTTCATGAAGTCCCGGGATCTTGCCTCCTACGTTTTCCTGGCGCTCGTCTGGGGGGCGTCCTTCGTGGTGATGGATCATAATATCCACGCCTTTGGCTGGGCCGGCTCGGTTACCTTCCGCTCCTTCATCGCGGGGGCAACGCTGCTGCTGGTTGCCCGCGCCATCGGCCGGCGGCTGGATTTTTCCTTCGGGATATTCCCGCTCTTTGTGCTCGGCGCCACCACGGTCGCACTGCAGCTTGGGCTGCTGGCCTATGGACTGCCGCATATCGGCACCGCCATGTCGGCGATCCTTATCGCCACCATCCCGCTGTTCGCCATGCTGATCGCGGCGCTGTGGCGGGTCGAGCCGATCCGGCTCGGCGGCCTGCTCGGCATTGTGCTCGGCGCCGCCGGAATCGTTCTGCTGGTGGGTTTTCCCGCCCAGCCGGTGACGTCTGATTTCCTGATCGGTTGCGCCGCGACGCTGGGCTCAACCCTCTCGGCGGCTTTCGGCAGCGTCTATGCCGGCCGGCGGCTGGCCGGGGCCGGCTCGTGGGAAATGACCATCGGCGCCTTCCTGTTCGGCGGTCTTCTCAGCCTGCCGCTCATCGCCTTCGTGCCGGTGCCGGGTGTACCGGCGCCGCTGGATATCGGCTCGCTGCTGATCGCCGGCGTGATCATGAGCGCCGTCACCTATGTGATCTTCTACCGGTTGATCGCCTCGATCGGCCCCACCCGGGCCATCAGCGTCGAGTTCGGCGCCACCGGCGTCGCCGTCACCATCGGCACGCTGCTGCTGGACGAGCCGCTGACGCTGCCGCAGATCGCCGGCGGCGTGGTCATCGGTGTGGGCTGCGCGCTGGTGCTCGGCGTCATCCGCATCGGCCGGGCCGAGGCGGTGGTCGAGCATCCCGGCGCGTGAGCGACCACTCTTCCCTTTAACCCGACAGCAGGGTCGAGCGGTTCAGCCGCCGCACGGCGAGGTCGACCCGGGCGGCGTCGCGATGGGTGCGGGCCACCGTCTCGCCGGTGAATTTGAGGTGCTCGTAAATCGCCTTCTCGGCCGCCTCCGGGTCGGCCGCCACCACCGCCTCGCCAATCGCCCTGTGCTGGCTCAGCAGCGCGTCGCGAAACTCGGCCTGGGCGAACAGGCTGGTGCGATTGAAGAAGATATCCCGCCGCAGCATCTCCGAAAACGCCCGCATCACGTGCAGGATGACCAGATTGTGCGAGGCAGCGTAGATCAGCCGGTGCAGCACGATATCGGCCTCGGCCTCGCGGGTGGCGTCCTGCGCCGCGTGGGCCGCCACCATCTCGCTGAGGCAGTCGCGGATCGCCTGTCGCTCCGGTGCCGTCGCCCGCACCGCCGCCAGCCCGGCGGCCAGACGCTCCACCGCCGTGCGGTATTCGAAATAATCCGCCGTCACCTGCTCGTTGGATTGCAGCAGCCCGGCGAGCGGGTCGGTCAGGCCGGCGAGAAACTCGGTGACGCGGGTGCCCTCGCGGCTGGTTGCCAGCAGGCCACGCTGTTCCAGCAGCGCGAGCGCGTCGCGCAGCGAGGGGCGAGAAACGTCGAGCCGCTCGGCGAGATCGCGCTCGCTGGCCAGTTTCTCGCCCGGGCGCAACACCCCCTCCAGGATCAGCCGCTCGATATGCTCGGCGATCGCCTCCGCCAGCTTCGGTGTGCGCAAGCGTTCCACGTCGGCCACTCCCCGTTTTCTTCTTCTGTCGTGCTCACGGCGTGAGACTACATCGCCGCCCGCGCGCGCGCACCCCGGCGGACCATTGACTTCCATGGTCAATAAATTTTACCACATAAGGCCAGCAGGGCGGCTCTGGCGGCGGCGAGGGCCGGTTTCCGTGGGTGCCGCCGGGCACATCATTGACGTCGGCCGGAGGAGGCGTATCAGCCTGCCCGGAAGAGAAGCCGGGGAGGAACGCCAATGGCCACCGTGACCAATATCCAGGATCTGCGCGCCATCGCCGAGCGCAAGGTGCCGCGCGCCATCTTCCATTATGCCGATCGCGGTTCCTATGACGAGACGACCCTCGCCGCCAACAAGGCCGACCTCGCCGCCCTGAAGCTGCGCCAGCGGGTGATGATCGACGTTTCCGACCGCTCCACCGCCACCACCATGATTGGCGAGAAGGTCGCGCTGCCGCTGGCCATCGCCCCCACCGGCCTCACCGGCCTGTTTCACGGCGACGGCGAAATCCATGGCTGCCGCGCCGCACAGGCCGCCGGCATTCCCTTCACCCTCTCCACCATGTCGATCTGCTCGATCGAGGACGTGGCCGGCGCGGTCGACAAGCCGTTCTGGTTCCAGCTCTATGTGATGCGCGACCGTGCCTTCTCGGCCTCGCTGATCGAGCGCGCCAAGGCGGCGAAGTGCTCGGCGCTGGTTCTGACGCTCGATCTGCAGATCCAGGGCCAGCGCCACAACGACATTAAGAACGGCCTTGCCGTGCCGCCCAGGCTCACCCTCGCCAACGCGCTCGACATCGCCACCAAGCCGCGCTGGATCGCCAGCGTCCTGATGGGCAAGCGTCATTCCTTCGGCAATCTCGCCGTGCGCAAGGAAAGCGACAGCCTGTCCACGCTCTCGCAGTGGATCGCCGGCCAGTTCGACCCGTCTTTGTCGTGGAAGGATGTGGAATGGGTGCGCTCGCTCTGGCCGGGCAAGCTCATCCTGAAGGGCATTCTCGATGTCGAGGATGCGAAGATCGCGGCGCAGATGGGGGCCGACGCCATCGTCGTCTCCAACCATGGCGGCCGCCAGCTCGACGGTGCCGTTTCTTCCATCTCCGCCTTGCCGAAGATCGTCGAAGCCATTGGCGGCGGCACAAGCGAGATCTGGTTCGACGGCGGCGTGCAGTCGGGCCAGGACATCCTCAAGGCCCGCGCGCTCGGCGCCAAAGGCTGCCTGATGGGCAAGGCCTTCCTGTGGGCGCTCGCGGCCGGCGGCCAGGCCGGCGTGGCGCAGGCGATCGAGATCATCCGCCGCGAGCTCGACGTCTCCATGGCCCTCACCGGCACGCGCGACATCGAGCAGGTCGATAGGAGCGTGCTGGCGCAGTGAGGAATGGGGGGCCGGGGCACGGGGCCCCCGCGGCAGGCATCGAAACTCCTGCCATGGACACGGACATCCCACCTACCCGCCCGCGCCGCCGAACGTCCTTACGCGGTGCTCCCGATGCGGCGCTCCGGTCCGGCGGCTAGACAGGACGGCATGACCGATCCCGTCCTGTTCGCCCTCGCGGTGCTGGCGCTGCTCGCCACCCCCGGCCCGACCAATACGCTGCTGGCGACCGCCGGGGCCTCCGGCGGGTTCCGGCGGTCGCTTCTGCTCGTGCCGGCCGAAGCGGCGGGGTATCTTCTCGCCATCTCGTTCATCTTCACTCTGCTCGGCCCGGCGGTCGCCGCCCTGCCGGCGCTCGGGCTGGCGTTGCGGGTGCTGGTCGGGGCCTATCTCCTCCATGTCGCGTGGAAGCTCTGGCGCGCCGCGCCCGGGCGCCTCGCGGCGGGCCTCGTCACCCCGGCGCGGGTGTTCCTGACGACCTTGTTCAACCCGAAGGCGCTGGTCTTCGCGCTGGGCATCGTGCCGCTGGGAGCGGAAGGGGGAGCGCTCTACCTCGCCGCCTTCGCCCTGCTCACCATGATGGTGGCGCTGGGCTGGATCGGGGTGGGCGCGCTGCTCGGCCAGGCGGCGCAGAGCAGCGGCCACGGCGCGCTGGTGCCGCGCATCGGTGCGGCGGCGGTGGGCGCCTTCGCGCTCATGCTGCTGGCGGCGCCGCTTTTGCGCTGAGAGTGGCGCGGGGCGCTACCCCTTCGCCGTCTTGCGCACCGCGCCGCGCGGCAGGCGCAGGGGCCAGCGCACCATGTGGTCGACATAGTCTTCCAGCGGCAGCTCGTCCTCCAGCGCCGCCACCTTGCCGCGCACCGAGACGCCTGCCGCGTGGACGGTTTCAACGTCGCCCGACACCAGCGGGTGCCACCAGTAGAGATCGCGTCCCTCCTCCACCAGCCGATAGCCGCAGGAGGGCGGCAGCCAGTCGAGCGCGCGCACCGTCTCCGGCGTCAGCCGCACGCAATCGGGCACCTGCTTCTGGCGGTCGGGATAGTTGCGGCAGCGGCAGTTGAAATCGTCCAGCAGCTGGCAGCCAATATCGGTATAGGCGATCGCGTCGGTGTCCTCGTCCTGCAGCTTGACGAGGCAGCAGCGGCCGCAGCCGTCGCACAGGCTCTCCCATTCGGCAGAGTCCATCTCTTCCAGCGTCTTGCTGCGCCAGAACGGCGCCGGCGCGAGGGTGTTCGAATCGTCGTGCATCGCTCTGCTGTTTCCGGCTCGCGCGTGTCGGCCGGCCCATGCGTCACAACATGGGTCCCGAACCGGCAATCACTCCTTAGCAATCACTCCTTAGATAGCGTTGCATCCTCGCCCTGGCGAGCCTTGATGCCGCCCTCGTCGCGCGGCAAGGGCTCAGCTATAAGGGCGGGGAGGACCCGGAAGGGACTTCCGCGCGCCGCTGGAGCACGGGCTTGAACGATACGCCGACCAACGATCCGCCGCAGGAGACGCCCCGGACAGCCGCCGGCGGCAAGGCTCCGCCGTCCGCTTTCCGGCGGCGCCTGCGCCATGTCCTGCTGGCCATTGATTCCTGGATCGACTCCTCGATCTATTCCGGCGGCGTCACCCTGCGCGCAGGGTGGGGCGGCTTTGTCGCCTTCACCGAGCGCTTCAATGTGCAGGGCCCGGCCCGGATCGCCGTCTCGCTCGCCTCCGAGGCCATGACCTGGGGGGCGGTGGGTGCCGTCCTCATGCTCGCGCTGGCCGTGCCGGCCTTCCAGGAAACCTCAGACGACTGGCTCAAGCGCGCCGAGCTCTCCGTCACTTTCCTTGATCGCTACGGCAACACGATCGGCGAGCGCGGCATCCGCCACAACGACACCGTGCCGCTGGAGGAATTCCCCGATCACCTCATCAAGGCCGTGCTGGCCACCGAGGACCGCCGCTTCTACGAGCATTTTGGCATCGACATTCCCGGCACCTTCCGCGCCGTGCTCTCCAATGCGCGGGCTGGCGGCGTGGTGCAGGGCGGCTCCTCCCTCACCCAGCAGCTGGCCAAGAACCTGTTCCTGTCGAACGAGCGCACGCTTGAGCGCAAGATCAAGGAAGCGTTCCTGGCGTTGTGGCTGGAGTTCCACCTCACCAAGAACCAGATCCTCAAGCTCTATCTGGACCGCGCCTATATGGGCGGCGGCGCCTTCGGCGTGGACGCGGCGTCGCAATATTATTTCGGCAAGTCGGCCCGCGAGGTAAACATGGCCGAGGCGGCGATGCTCGCCGGTCTGTTCAAGGCGCCATCGAAATTCGCACCCCATATCAACCTGCCGGCGGCGCGCGGGCGCGCCAGCGTGGTGCTCGACAATCTGGTCGATGCCGGCTTCATGACCGAGGGCCAGGTGTTCGGCGCCCGCCGCAACCCCGCCACCCCGGTGGATCGCAAGCAGGACGACCTGCCGGAATATTATCTCGACTACGCCTTCGACCAGGTGAAGCAGATCGTCGACGCTCTGCCCAAGACCTATGCGGAGCGCTCCTTCATCGTCCGCACCGCGCTTGACCCGAACATCCAGAAGGCGGCCGACACCGCCATCCGCGACAGCCTGCGCCAGTTCGGCAAGGACTATGGCGCGAAGCAGTCCGCCATGGTGGTGATGGAGCCGAACGGCTCGGTGCGCGCCATGGTCGGCGGGCGCGACTATGGCGAAAGCCAGTTCAACCGCGCCACCGACGCGCTGCGCCAGCCCGGCTCCTCGTTCAAGCCGTTCGTCTACACGGCGGCGCTGATGACCGGGAAGTACAAGCCGAGCACCATCGTCGTCGACGGGCCGATCTGCATCGGCAACTGGTGCCCGCAGAACTATGGCCGCTCCTATGCCGGCTCGATCACCTTGATCAACGCCCTCACCCGCTCGCTGAACACGGTGGCAGTCAAGCTGGCAGAGAATATCGGCCGCGGGCGCATCGTCGATCTCGCCCATGCCATGGGCCTGAAGACCGAGCTGAAGATCACCCGCGCCCTCCCCCTCGGTGCCGCCGAGGTGACGGTGGTGGACATGGCAACGGCCTATTCGGTGTTCGCCAGCGGCGGCTATTCGGTCGACCCGCACGCGGTGGTCGACATGCGGACGCCCAATGGCGAACCGGTGTGGAGCTTCGCCCAGAACGGGCCGAAGCCGAAGGAGCTGATCCCGCCCGACATCATCGCCATGATCAACCCGATGCTGAACAGCGTGGTGGAAAACGGCACCGGCCGGCGCGCCATGATCCCCGGCACCAAGGTCTCCGGCAAGACCGGCACCACCAATGCCTATCGCGACGCCTGGTTTGTCGGCTTCACCGGCAATTACGTGGGGGCCATCTGGTTCGGCAATGACGACTACCAGTCGACGCGCAAGATGACCGGCGGCTCACTGCCGGCGATGACCTGGCAGAAGGTGATGGCCTTCGCCCATCAGGGTATTGAGCTGAAGCCCACGCCGGGCCTTGGCAACCAGCCCGCGCCGGTGCTCGACGGCGCGGCGGCGCAGGCCTCGGCGCTGCAGATCGAAGGCATCCAGCGCCCGGTCACGCTCTCCCCGGCCTCGGCGGAACGTTTGATGGGCCTCTCAGTGCGCCTCAAGGAGGCGGCGTCCTCGCCCCCGCGCCGGCCCACCGCCGGCGTCGCCCCCGCGCCCGGCGCAAGCCTTGTGGGAAGCAACTGACCCACCGCGATTGACCTTCCCCCCGCGAGCGCCCATCCATGAGGCGCCCGCTCCACCGGATAGCTTCTGCACGTGCGCTCCCTGCTGTTCCTCCTGACCCTGGCCATCGGCGCCGCCCTCGGGCTCGGCCTTACCTGGATCACCATGGTGGACGGGTACGGCCCGGGGCTGGTGCGTTCCGGGCCGTGGGAGACCTGGCCGCGCGCCGGCACCGAGACGGCCGATCCCTATGCGCGCGCCGCGCTCGCCCGCGCTGGCGAATTGCCGCTGGAGCTGGCGGACGGCATCGCCTTCGTCGCGACGACCGATTCGGCCGGCCGCCCGCTCGATGGGCGCTGCGACATAACGGTCTCCGGCAGCCTGCCGCAGGCGCGGTACTGGACGCTTACCCTCACCGACGCCCAGAACCGGCTGATCGACAATGCCGCCGCCCGCACCGGCTTCACCAGCACCGAAGTCGTGTGGAACCGCGACAGCACGCTCGACGTGGCATTGGGCCCGCGCGCCCGCGCCGGCAACTGGCTGCCCACCGGCGCCCGCGACCGCATCGTCCTCACCTTCCGCCTCTACGATACGGCGGTCGGCCTCGCCAACCGCACCAGCGACGCCCCGGAGATGCCGCGCATCCTGACCGAGCATTGCCCGTGGGAGCGCAGCTCATGAGCCCGCGCCGATGAGCCGTTTCATCCTCCCCGCCCTCGCCGGCATCGTGCTCGGCCTCATCGTCCATCTGGCCGCCGTGCTGGTGCTGCCCTATCTCGCCGAGCAAGACGCCTATGCAAGGCTGGCGGCGGTGGCCGGGCCCAATGAGGTGGTGCCGATCGACGATCCCTCCGACGCGGGTGCGGTGCTGCCCGCCACCGACCCGGCCTTCATCTCGGCGGTGTGCCTGTATGATCTGGCCGCTGGCCCGCTCAAGGTGCGCGTTCCCACCACGGAGGACTACACTTCGGTGTCGTTCTACACCCGCCACGGCCTGCCCTTCTACGCCATCAACGACCGCTCCGCCGGGCGCTCCATCATCGAGCTGGATCTGATGAACGCCAAGCAACGCGCTGCGCTGCCGGAAGACGACGAAGTGACCGCGGCCGACCGGCTGATCGTCGAATCCCCCAGCGACGAGGGCATCGTGCTGATACGGGCGCTGGTGCGCGAGCGAAGCGCCCGCGACGAAGTGCGCGCGCGGATGCAGCTGGCGAACTGCGCTCCCGCCACCTGAGCCACAGCCAGCCCAGCGCTAGCGCGGATCGTGGACCACGACGGCCGCGGGCGCCAGCGTCGCCGCGCCGGGGCGCACATACTGCACCACAGGTAGAATGATCACCTTGGCCGAGCCTTCGGGGGGCACGCGCACGCCCACCGCCTCGCCCTGCGGTCGCAACGTCGGAAACGGCACTAAGGCACCCATCGCGCCCTCCCATGTCCCGCCAAACGGCAGTGGCCCAGTACGGGACAACCATGGTTAACGGCTTTCTAACGTTCGAGCGCTAGCTTGGTTTCGCGCCCCGCACCGGGGTGGCGCAATCCGCCAAATCGCGAGCTGTCCGCCTCCATGCCTTCCCTTTCCGGTTCCGGCCCCAACGACCCGCACGACACGGCGCGACGTTCCTATCAGGACACCCGCCCGGCGATGCTGCGGCTGCTGGTGCATGAATTCCTGCGGCAGCCGGTGCTCGGCGAGGCGGCGGAAGCCCGCTTCATCACCCTCGCCGTCCGGCTGATCGAGGGTGTCGATCCGGCGGTCGCGGCCCGCCATGTCCGCGAGCTGGCGGCGCACCCAGCGCTGCCGCGCGTGCTGGCGCGCCATCTCGCCGCCGGGCCGATGGCCCTGGCCGGGCCGATCCTGCGGCTTTCGCCGGTGCTCGACGAGAACGACCTGACGGAGCTGGCCGAACAGGCCGGCCCCGCCCACCTCGCCGCCATGGCTGCCCGCCGCGAGGTGACGCCGGCCCTCGCCAAGCGCCTGGCCGAGCTGACCCATCGCCGCAGCGCCGGTCCCGCCCCGGAAGCCTTTGTGGCGGAAGCCCTTGCAGCGGAAGTCCTTGCGGCAGAATCCGCCGCAGCCCAGCCACCTGCCGCCGCCAGCGTCGCCGTGCGCCCGGCCGATCTCCCCGCCGCACCGGCCGAGGCGTCGCCACCCGCCGGCACGGATTTCTTCCTCGCCGGGCCGGAGGAGCGCGCCAGCCTCATCGCCCGCCTTGTTACCCTGCCGCCGCTGCCGCTTTCCGAGCGTCCGGCGCCGCCGCCGGTGAGCTTCATCGACGCCCTGCTCGACGCCGCCAAAGCGAAGGGCACGGGCGAGCTCGCCGCGTTGATGGAGCGCGCGCTGGGGGTCACGCCCGAAAACGCCGCCCGCATCATCGCCGACGACACCGGCCAGTCGCTGGCGGTTGTCGCCCGCGCGCTGGGCCTGTCCTTCGCCATCCTCTCGCGCGTCCTGTTCCGCCTGCATCCGGTGGCCGGCCGCTCGGCCGGCGAAATGGCGCGGCTGGCGGAAATGTTCGACGAACTCCCCCTCGCTAGCGCCCAGCATCTGGTCGCCTCCTGGCGCGGCAGCCGACGCCCGTTGCGCGAGCGGGCGGAGGATGCCCCCTCCATGCGCAGCTTCAATGCGCCCTATGCGGCGCCGGCGGTTCCGGCGGCCTCGGAAGGGCGCCAGCGCAAGAGCTGAGCGACATCAGGATCAATCGCGCGCCAGATCGAGGAAGCAGCGCCCCGCGCGGTCCTCGATCTCGACCAGCCAGAGGTCGGAATCGTAGCGCGCCTCGCGCGCCATCCGCGCCTCGGCCTCGCTCTCGGGGGTGCCCGGCGGCACCAGCGGCGTGAACAGGCGCACGCCCTCCTCCTCGGGCGCCCCGTCCAGCGAGGGTAGCGCCGGGCCGTACAGCGCCGCCTTGCCGTCCTGCGTCGCCACGATCACGAAAACCGCCCCGGCCTCCTCCGCACCGCGCCGGCGCACGGCGGCGAAGGCACCGGCGCCATTGGCCCGGCGCAGCAGGGCGGAAACGAAGATCCCGCTTTTCAGCCGCATGTTGGCCTACCGAATGCTGAAGCCTGAGACGGCGGTGAGTTCGCGGATCACCCGCTCCGACATCTGCCCCGTCACCGGCAGGCGGCGGTCGCGCTCGAAGCGCTGGATCGCCTCCTCGGTCGCCGCACCGAAGACACCGTCGATGCGGATCGGGCCATAGCCAAGGCGCGCCAGCGCCTTCTGAATTTCCATCACGCGCGGCGAAACCGGCACGTCGCCCGGCGGCAGCAGCCCGGCGGGGGACGCGCCCGCCTTCTCCGCCATCGGCGCGGTCCCAGCCGCAGAGGGCGTGGCGGCGGCAGGGCGCGGCGCCACCGGCTTGGCAGGTGGCAGCGGTGTCGGCTGTTGCGTCGCCATGTCGGGCGCCGGCGCCTCCAGCGGCACCGCTGGCGCGGCCACCGAGGCAGCGGGCGGGGCGGCCGAGTTCACCGGCGGGGAGGCGCTGGCGGCGCGCGGCGTGTCGACCTGGCGGATGTCCGGCGGCGCCGAGAGCGTCGCGGCGCCGCGCCCGGTGGAACCGGGACGCCCCTGCTGCAGCGCCAGCGCGTTGAACAGAACGGCGGCGCTGGCACCGGCGGCAAGAACGAGCATGAACAGGTCCGAGCGCCGCCGGCCATGGCGGTAGGGGCGCCCCGCGACGCGCTCGCCATCGAGATCGATATCGTCCACCAGGAGATCGCTGGCATAGGAACGGGGCATGGAACCGTGTTCTGGAATCCGAATCGAGGGGCGCAGGCGGCAGGGCCCGGAGACAATGCCATGCGGGGTTTAAGCGAACCCTAAAAGCGGCCGTCGTGCTTAACATCGCCTTTCCGCGATCGGCTGATTTTGCGGGTTTTCGACACCGCTTGGGCAACCCGCAGCCTTTATCCTCCGCTATCAGGCTTCCGCGAGACGGCTCATGTTCTTTCTGCTGCGCATCGGTTTCTGGCTCACCCTCGTCTTCCTGCTGCTGCCGGCGGTGGTCGGCGGGCCGTCGTCGCACATCCCGGCCACGGGCACGGCGGCGGGCGAGCCGAAGGTCAGCGCCATGGACGCGCTCTCGGCGGCCACGGCGGCGGCGGCCGATGCGGGCGGCTTCTGTTCCCGCCAGCCGCAAGCCTGTGCGATCGGGGGCAGCCTTATCCAGCTGATCGGCGAGCGCGCCGAGGCCGGGGCGCGCTTCGCGCTCAGCTATCTCTCCGAGCAGATCGTGGAGGAGAAGCGCAAGGCGGCGGCCCGCGCCGACGGCTCGCGCGCCGGCGACACGCTGACCACCCATGATCTAAGCCCCGCCTGGCAAGGCCCGCGCCCGCCTGCGGGAGCCGCGTCGTCGGACATGACCGGCTCCACCGGCGCGGCACCCGCAGCGCCGGCGGCGATCCCGGCCGGCGTCCTTCCGTCCCAGCCAACCACGCCCGGCGCCGTGCCGCTGCCGCCGAAACGTCCCGCCTGAGGCGTCCGGGCGGGTCGCGCGCCATTGCGCTTGGCGCCCCCGCACTCCTATATGCGGGCCGAGAGGCGCCGATGACATCAAAGATTGACAGCATCATCGAGGACTTCGAACTCCTCGATAATTGGGACGATCGCTACCGCTACCTCATCGAATTGGGGAGGGCCTTGCCGCCCTTCCCGGAGGAGCGCCGCAGCGAGCAGTCCAAGGTTCAAGGCTGCGCCAGCCAGGTCTGGCTGGTGAGCGACGCCAGCACCGGCGAGGAAGGCCCGCGCCTCGCCTTTCACGGCGATTCCGACGCCCATATCGTGCGTGGTCTGGTCGCCATCCTGCTGGCGCTCTATTCGGACCGCCCGGCAAGCGACATCCTTTCGGCCGATCCCGGCGCCGTGTTCGCGCGCATCGGCCTCAAGGACCACCTCACCCCGCAGCGCTCGAACGGGCTGCGCTCGATGGTCGAGCGCATCCGCGCCGACGCGCGGGCGGCGCTGGAACCGGCGCCGCTCTAGAGAGCGCCCGGTCGGAGAGGATTCTAGCCGGCTTCCCCCGACCCGCCGCCAGTTCCCTCCGCCGCCTTCCAGGCCCGGGTGCGGGCGCGGGCCGGGCCGTGGGCCGCCTCGCTCAGCCCATAGTGGCGCGCCAGCCGGTCCAGCCCCAGCGCCAGCACCACCTTGGCGGTGCGGGCCGGCCAGAGCCGCTCCTGCTCCACCTGCTCCAGCCCCTTGAGGAAGCAGCACACATCCATCAGCAGGCCGGAGAACTCCGGCCCCGCCGCCTCCAGCGCCCGCGCCACACGCTGGCGGGCGGCGAGCATGGCCTCGGAGGCGTTGAGCCCCGCCGTGCCGCCGGCACGGTCCGCCCGCGTCA
The DNA here is from genome assembly GCF_030813595.1 of Ancylobacter vacuolatus. Taxonomy (GTDB): domain Bacteria; phylum Pseudomonadota; class Alphaproteobacteria; order Rhizobiales; family Xanthobacteraceae; genus Ancylobacter; species Ancylobacter vacuolatus. The sequence continues at coordinate 85,948 of NZ_JAUSUH010000003.1, forward strand.
CCGCGTCCCAGTTGGCGGTCAGGCGCGGGGCCATGCCGGCACGGGTGAAATCGGCCCGCAGCCGCTCGCCGGCAATGAGCTGGACCGGCGCGATAAAGCTTCGGCCATCACGCCCGCGCCGCCGCGCCAGCCAGCCGAGCGGGCTTTCCTCCAGATCGATGGCGACGGCACGGCGCACACCGTCGATCTCCACCTCGACATGGTCGATGCGGCGCTCAGCCATGCATCCCTCCCGCGCCGATTCCGTCCGCGCCGGCCGGGGGCGACAGGCGGCGCGCATCATCCTCCAGCGCCGCCACCCAGCGGTCCCAGCCGGCACTCTCGCGCCGCTCCTCGATCCGCCGGCAGGCATGGGCGACGGTGGAGCGGTGGCGGCCGAAGCCGGCGGCCACCCGGCTCATCGGCAGGCCGAGCCCGACATGGGCGAGATACATGGCAAGCGCGCGGGCGGAGGCGCAGCGCCGGTCGAGCCGCCTGGGATGCATCACGAGCGGCAAGGGAATAGCGGTGGCGTCGGCGGCCAACCGGGCGGCGATCAGGCACGGTTCGGCCACCGGCCGCGCCGGAGGGGACGGGGCGTGGGGATCAGGCATGGGACATCTCCGATAGAGGAATTAAAGCCTATTATCGGAATCGTCGCCTGACAAGAACAAAAACAGAACATCATCGCATTCACCGGAGGATGAGACGGAGCGCACCCAGTTCGCGCCAGGCCCGAGTCTAGGAATTTTATCCGACACCCACCTCCCCCCGCCGATACTGACCTCCGTTCAGCGAGGTTCCCCATGAAATGCCCTTCACCTGAAAACCGCCGCCTAGGTCGCATTCGCGCGGCCCGCAGCGAGGAGCGCGACGACATCATTGCCGGCCGCACGGCGGCGCTGCGGCCCTTTCTCGGGCGCCAGCCGGAAGGCCAGAGCACGACCTTGCGGCGCCTGCTGCGGGCCGAGCGCCGAGCCGCCGGCTCCGGCATGGGGTATGACGCGGCGCGCCATGCCGCGTTGCGCCGGCTGCTGGCCGAGGCGGAGGCAGCGCCCCTGCCGGGCAAGGCCCCAGCTTAACGAAAAAGGCCGCCACCCGGGGTGACGGCCTTTCCAATCGGATCAGGAGCAGCGCTGTCAGCGCTGCTGTTCAGCCCGCAGCTGGGGAACGGCGGCGCTGCTGGCCGAGGCCCATCTCCTTCGCCAGCGCCGAGCGCGCGGCGGCATAGTTGGGCGCCACCATGGGATAGTCCGCCGGCAGGCCCCACTTCTCGCGATACGCCTCGGGGGTGAGGTTGTACTGCGTGCGCAGGTGGCGCTTCAGCGACTTGAACCTCTTGCCGTCTTCGAGACACACGATGTAATCGGGCATCACCGACTTCTTCGGCGGAACGGCCGGCTTCAGCGGCTCCACCACCACCTCGACCTCGCCCTTGTCGACCCGCTGCAATGCGCCATGCACATCTGCAAGGAGGGTGACTAGTTCATTGGCCGAGACCGCATTATTGCTCACATACGCCGAGACGATATCGGCGGCGAGTTCGATATAGCTGTCGGCGTCGTTGATATCGCTCATGGCCCATTCTTCAATTCATTTTGCAAAAGTCTCATGCAACGCCGAAGCGCGCCCTGCGCGCCGCCATTGTACGTCCAAATACGTCACGTCCAAACGTATTCGCCACACCGACGGCCACTAAGCCACAGATAGACTTGAACAGGAGAGATAACAAGATTTTTCGAGTGCCATTGGTCGCAATGATGTGTGCAACGCGGTGAAGCCGTGAAACTGTCGCCTGCCCGCCGCAAGCTCAATTTAATCGAAAGCCTGTGGCGGCGCGACGACGCGCCGGCGATCCGCCGGGCAAAACTTCCTGAAGGACGACAACACTTGCCGCTGCCCTCAGGGGCCATTATCTCAGCGGAAAACCTGAAGGATTTTCCCATGGACCAGATCTCCCGCCGCCCCCGCGTGGTGAAGTCCGACGCACAGTGGCGCGCCCAGCTCACCCCCGAGCAATACCATGTGACCCGTGGCCACGGCACTGAATGCGCCTTCAGCGGCCCGCATCTCTCCCAGAAGGAGCCCGGCATCTACCACTGCGTGTGTTGCGAGGCGCCGCTGTTCCGCTCCAACGCCAAGTTCGAATCGGGCACGGGTTGGCCAAGCTTCTTCCAGCCGGTGGATGCCGAGGCGGTCAGCGAGTATCACGACCATTCCTACGGCATGCATCGGGTCGAGGTGCGCTGCGCCACCTGCGACGCCCATCTTGGCCATGTGTTCCCTGATGGCCCGCCGCCCACGCGCCAGCGCTTCTGCATCAACGGCGTCGCCCTCGCCTTCCAGGCCGATGCGCCCAAAGGCGAGGAAGAGTCCGCGTGACCGACACCACCACCGCCGACAGCCTCGCCCCCGCCCATCCGCCGCTGATTCGCAGCTTTCACGGCCAGACGCTGGTGGACCCCCACGCCTGGCTGCGTGCCGATAATTGGCGCGAGGTGATGCGCGATCCCGCCCTGCTGGCGCCCGATATCCGCGCCTGGCTGGAGGCCGAGAACGCCGCCGCCGAGGCATGGCTGGCCCCGCACGCCGCCTTGCGCACCCAGCTGGTCAAGGAGATGCGCGGGCGCATCAAGGAGGATGATTCGTCCGTGCCCTCCACGGATGGCCCCTTCGCCTATTTCACCCGCTTCCGCGAGGGCGGGCAGCACCCGCTGATCTGCCGCCGCCCGGCCGGTGCCATTGCCGGCGAAACCGTGCTTCTCGACGGCGACGCGCTGGCGGAAGGGAAGGCCTATTTCCAGTTCGGCGACGCCCAGCAATCCCCCGACCATCGCCTCTTCGCCTGGACGACGGATGAGGCCGGCTCGGAATATTACACGCTGCGCATCCGCGACATCGAGGCCGGCACCGACCTTCCCGATCTGGTCACGGAAACCACCGGCGACGTGTTGTGGAGCGCTGATGGCGCTTACCTGTTCTATATCCGCCGCGACGCCGAGCACCGCCCGAGCTTTGTCTACCGCCACCGGCTGGGCGCTGATCCGGCGCAGGACGTGCTGGTCTATGAGGAGCCGGACAAGGGCTTCTTCGTCTCGCTCGGCCGCACCCAGTCCCGCCGCTTCGGCCTCATCTCCTGCGGCGACCACGACACCAGCGAGGTCTGGCTCCTCGACCTCGACGCCCCGCTCAAAGCCCCGGTACGGGTGGAGCCGCGCGAGGCCGGCCTGCGCTACGGCGTCGAGCATCATCCCGCGCTGGACGGGGTCGAGAGCCTGATCATCGAGACCAATGCCGACGGGGCCGAGGACTTCAAGATCGTCACCGCGCCGCTGGCGACGCCCGGGCGCGCCCATTGGCGCGATCTGGTGCCGCACAAGCCCGGCCGCCTGCTCCTGTCGGCAACCGTGCTGCGGGGGCATCTGGTGCGACTGGAGCGCGAGGACGGGCTGCCGCGCCTCGTGGTGCGGACGCTGGCGGACGGCACGGAGCATGCCGTCGCCTTCGCCGAGGAGGCCTATTCGCTCGGCTTCGATCCCGGCCATGGCTTCGACAAGACCGAGATCCGCTTCACCTATTCCTCCATGACGACCCCGTCCGAGGTGTGGGACTATGACGTCGCCAGCCGCGCCCGGACGCTGCGCAAGCGCCAGGAAGTGCCCTCCGGCCACGACCCGAAGCGCTATGTCACCCGCCGCCTGATGGCCCCCGCGGCGGATGGCGAGCTTGTGCCGGTGTCGCTGCTCTTCGCCGCCGACACTGCGCTCGACGGCAGCGCGCCCTGCCTGCTCTATGGCTATGGCGCCTATGGCATGTCCATGCCGGCGGGCTTTTCCACCGGGCGCCTGTCGCTGGTGGATCGCGGCTTCGTTTTCGCCATCGCCCATATTCGCGGCGGCACGGAAAAGGGCTGGCGCTGGTACCGCGAGGGCAAGCTCGCCCGCAAGACCAACACGTTCAGCGACTTCATCGCCGCCGGCGAGCACCTTGTCGCCGAGAAGATCGTCGCGCCCGACCGCATCATCGCCCATGGCGGCTCGGCTGGCGGCATGCTGATGGGCGCGGTGGCCAATATGCGCCCGGGGCTGTTCGCCGGGATCGTGGCGGAAGTGCCCTTTGTCGACGTGCTCAACACCATGCTCGACGACACGCTCCCTCTCACCCCGCCGGAATGGCCGGAATGGGGCAATCCGATCACGGATGCCGAGGCCTTCGCCACCATCCGGGCCTACTCGCCCTACGACAATGTGGCGGCGCAGGACTATCCCGCCCTGTTCGCTTTGGCCGGCCTCACCGATCCGCGCGTCACCTATTGGGAGCCGGCGAAATGGGTGGCGAAGCTGCGCGCGCTGAAGACCGATAAACGCCCGCTGCTGCTGCGCACCAATATGGAGGCGGGCCATGGCGGTGCCTCGGGCCGGTTCGACCGGCTGGAGGAAACCGCGATGATCTTCGCCTTCGCGCTCGCCACGGCGGGGCGCTGACGCTCTTCGGCCCACGGACATCCACAACATGAAAAAGGGCGCCCGAGGGCGCCCTTTGCAGATCTACCGACCGACGGCACCTCAATCGCGGGCGGCGGCGCCCGCGACATGGTCGCGCAGTTCCTGCAGCGAGGCGAAGCGCAACACACCGTCCGGCAGGTCTGCCTCGATCGAGCCATCGGAATAGAGCGTGTAGCTCATGCCGCCAATGGTGCCGGACTTGAGCACGGTGACGGAAGGCGTCTCCGGCGCCGGCGCGGGCTCGTCGACCAGCAGGTCCGCCTCGCGCAGGAAGGCGGGCGGCGCCTCATCCGGCTCGGGCAGGAAGGGCTCGTGCGGATGCGGCCCCTCGACCTCCTCGGCGGCGGGGGAGGCGGAAGGCGCAGGGGCGATAGCGGGTGCGGGCCGCTCCACCGGCAGGCCCGCGCCCGCGGCTGGACGCAGGAAGCCCGGCGGATCGCGGCGCAGAGGTTCGGTGCGTGCAGGCTCGTTTCTCACAGGCTCGGAGCGCGGAGGCTCTGGCCGGAACGGCTCGGACCGCGCGGGTTCGACCCGCAGCGGCTCGGGGCGCTCAGCGTCGGGGCGCACAGGCTCGTGGCGGGGAGGCTCGGGGCGCAGGGGTTCGTGGCGCAGGGGTTCGTGGCGTTGAGGCTCGGGCCGAACCGTCTCCGCGCGGAGGGGCTCGGAACGGAGAGGTTCGGTGCGCACCGGCTCCGCCCGTGTGCTCTCCCGGCGCGCCGCCTCGGCAAGGGGGGAACGGAAGGGCGGCAGGGGCTCGTATTCAGGCTCGAATTCAGGCTCGGGCGCGAACTCCCGCTCCGGCTCGAACGCCGCTTCGCCCGCGCTCGGAGGCTCGGCGGCACGCTTTCGGCCGAACCAGGCCGGCGGCGCGCGCTCCTCCTCGACCAGGGGCAGTTCCTGCGGCGCGCGTGCCGGGGGTGCGTCCTCGAAGGCCGAGGTCACCGGGGCGAGGGCTACGCCCGCAACGGCGTCCGTGGCCGCCTCCATCCGCCCGGCAGGGTGCTCGTCCTCGAAAGGCTCGACATGCACCGCCCCTTCCAGCTTCTCGGCGATGTCGCCCAAGACCCGCAGAATGAAGCCGAGGGCGACCATCAGAAGACCGCCGACAAAAGCGGTACTGCCGACCATCATCAGGCCCGCGCCGGAAGTCGTCTCCGCGGAACCGAACCCAATTACGCCGAAGACGATGCCGAGCGCGGCCAGAGCCGCGCCGATTCCGATGACTACTGCACCCATGAAGAAACTCCGCCGGACCGATTCGCCGTCGGTCCTTCTTGTACGAGACTTTACGTCCAGTACAGCTTTAGCGAAAGCGGGCAGGTCGATTGTCGCACCACCCCGCCGCCCCCCGCGGCGGTGGGGAAGAATTCGGCCGCGCGCGACGCTTTTGGTTGTCGCCCGCGCCGTCGCGCCCTATCTAATCGGTGCCGATCTTTCATGGTGCCCGCGCACCCGCGAGGGGCGCCAACGCGGCGCGGCCGGATTTCATTTCTGCGGAGACAGATTCCATGTCCTTCACGCTTCCCGAGCTTCCCTACTCCCACGACGCCCTCGCCCCCTTCATGTCGCGCGAGACGCTCGAATATCACCACGACAAGCACCACCTCGCCTATGTGAACAACGGCAACAATCTGCTGAAGGGCACGGAGTGGGAAGGCCAGTCGCTGGAAGAGATCGTCAAGGGCTCCTTCGGCAAGAATGCCGGCCTGTTCAACAATGCCGGCCAGCACTTCAACCACCTCCACTTCTGGAACTGGATGAAGCCGAATGGCGGCGGCGCCATTCCTAGCGAGCTTGAGAAGAAGATCATCGAGGACCTCGGCTCGGTCGAGAAGATGAAGGAAGACTTCATCCAGGCCGGCGTGACCCAGTTCGGCTCGGGCTGGAACTGGCTGGCGGTCAAGGACGGCAAGATCGTCGTCATGAAGACCCCCAATGGCGAGAGCCCGCTGGTTCACGGCGCCAGCCCGATCCTCGGCTGCGACGTGTGGGAACACTCCTACTACATCGACTACCGCAACCGCCGCCCCGACTACCTCAAGGCGTTCGTCGAGAACCTGGTGAACTGGGACTACGTCGCCGAGCTGTATTCCAAGGCCGTCTGAGCGGTCTTCGCGCGAAAACCGGGCGCCGTCGCGGGTCGACGGCGCCCTTTTTCATGGGCATCGCGCCCCTATTGCCCGAACGGCACCTCGGTGCGCGGGCCCGCCGGGCGCGCCTTGGGCGGCCAGCCCTTGACGCAATAGTCGTTCCAGAAATTGAGCTGCCAGGCCGAACGCCACTGATACAGCCAGTTGTCGCATTCGGCCTTGCTGCGGAAGCACCCGTCAGCGGTGCGCCCCTCGATGAAGTCAAAGTTCCACGGCGACTGGCGACGGCCGGTGAAATGGCCGTACCAGAGCTGCCCCGCCGGGATCGAAGCCGCCATCTTGCGACAGTCGCCGCCGGGAAAGGTCCCGGTGAATTCATAGGCCTCGGCCGCGCCGCCGGCCGCCCCCAGCATGAGCCCGGCGAAGACCGCCGCCGACGCAATCGCTTTCCCGCGCATGGCACTTCCCTCCACGGCCGGCGAAAGGTCGCGGCCGGCACCTCGTCAATGTATGCGCCGGCGAGGCGAGGGAAAGGGGCCCCCTACAGCCAGCGGATCATCCGCAGCCACGCCACCAGCCCGACGCCGAGCCCGGCGGCGAGGATCGTCACCGCCCAGAAGCCGTTCGGGTCCTGCGAGCCGGGAATGCCTTCCACATTCATGCCCATCAGGCCGGTAATCAGCGTCAGCGGGGCGAAGATCACCGTCACCGCCGCCAGCACCAGCATGGAGCGGTTCATCTGCTCGGCGCGCCGTTCCACCATCTGGTCATAGATGACGGCAGCACGGTCGCGCACCGAATCCAGTTCCTCGGCGAAGCGCGTCACCCGGTCCGCGGCCTCGCGCAGCCGGTTGCGATCGCGCGGCGAGAGCCATTCGGCGTCTTCGAGCGAAAAATGGTTAAGCGCCTCGCGCTGCGGGGCGATATAGCGGCGCAGGATGATGGCGACGCGCCGCACCTCGGACACTTTGGGGCTGAGATTGGACAGGGTGGCGCTCAGCACCTGCTCCTCCAGCTCGTCCGCCTGTTCGGCCAGCGCGGTGATCACCGTATCCATGCGGTCGACCAGACGCATCGAGAGATCGGCGACGAACTCGCCGGGTGTGCGCGGCGCCCGCCCGCGCTGGATCGCGTCCTCGAAGTCGCCCACCGCCGACAACGCCTTCCGGCGCACCGACACGATGCGGTGCGGCTCCACCCAGAAGCGGATGGAGTGCATCTCGTCCGGCAGCGAATAGGGCATCAAATTGATACCGCGCAGATTGAGGAAGGCGCCATTGTCGAACAGCGCGCAGCGCGGGCGCGTCTCCGCCGCCACCATCGATTCAAGGATCGAATGGTCGATGCCGCTGTGATCGGTCAGCCAGGAGCTGCGATTATAGCGATGGTCGAGCTGCTGAAGATTGATCCACTGGAAGCGCTCCCCGGCCGGCACGCCCTGCCCGATCTCCTCCCAGCCGATCCGCCGCGCTCCGCCATTGCCGTCGAACGACCAGGCGGAAACGAGACCTTCTTTATCGTGATCGGGCAAAGCCTGGCTCCTGCGTTTCGCGAATGAATGGCAGATGAACGCCCCCGATGGAATGCGTTCAGTTTGATGAACCTTTTGCAACAGCAGGTTCAGATTGGGTTCGGTAGCAGGCGGCTAGGGTGGCGCTCATCAAAGGCCACACCGGCCCGCGAGCGACAAGCAGCGTCCATCCGAGGATTTCGCCATGATCGGCTTCACCAAGACCAGCAAGCTCGTCGCGCTCGCTCTCGCGGGCGCTACCCTCCTCGCCGCAGTTCCCGCCGCCGCCGATGGCTGGCGTGGCCCGGGCTGGCGCGGCCATGGTGGCGGCGGCCCCGGCTGGGGGCGTCCCGGCTACGGCCCGGGCTGGCGTGGTCCCGGCTGGGGCGGCCCCGGCTATTACTACGGCCCGCGTCGCAACAATAACGGCGCCGCCGTCGCCGCCGGCATCATTGGCGGCCTCGCCGTTGGTGCGATCGCGGCCGGCGCCGCCAATAACTACTATCGCCCGAGCTGCTGGACGGAAACGCGCACGCTCTACAACAGCTGGGGCCAGCCCTATTACCGCGATGTCGAGGTATGCCGCTGAACGGCGCCCTCTCCTTCCCAAGGCGCGACGGACGAGCGGGCGGCGGAGCGATCCGCCGCCCTTCGTGCGTCGGTCCGCCCTCTCGCACATGCCCCCTCGCGTGTCAGTCGCTCGCCGGCTGCGGCTCCACCTTGACGATGCCGCTGCGGTCGAGCCCGGCCAGCGCCGCCGTCACCGCCACCCCGCCGACAGTGAGGTCGGGCGCCAGTTCGCTCAGCGGAATTAGCGCGAAGGCCCGCTCCATCATGCGCGGATGCGGGATTTCGAGGTCCGGCTCGGCTACTACCTCGTCGCCATAGAGCAATATGTCGATGTCGATGGTGCGCGGCCCGAAGCGCACCTCGCGGCTGCGGTCGCGGCCAAACGCGTGCTCGACGCCGAGCAGCATGTGCAGCAGTTCGCGCGCCGAGAGTTCGGTTTCCACCGCCACCACCATGTTGAGATAGGGCCCCTGCGGCACCGGCCCCCAGGGCGGGGTCTCGTAGAGCGAGGAACGGGCGATGATCTTCAGCCCCGTGCGGGCGATCAGCCCCACCGCCTTCGCCATGGTGCCAGCGCGGTCGCCTAGATTGGAGCCGAGGCAGAGATAGGCCACGGCTTTCTCGACCTTGCGCGGCCGGCGAACGAAGAACTCATGAGGCAGCTTAGGAGGCATGGAGGATCGCCTCCGTCACCCGCGCCGCCTGCACATGGGCGGCCACGTCATGCACGCGGATGATGGCGCAGCCGGCCATGATGCCGAGAACATTGGAGGCGATGGTCCCCGGCAGCCGCTCGGCCGGCGTGGTCTCGATCACCTTGCCGATCAGCGATTTGCGCGAGGTGCCGAGCAGGATCGGGAAGCCGAGCCGCGCAAACGTCTCCAGAGAGGCGAGCGCCTTGAGGTTCTGCTCGAAGGTCTTGCCGAAGCCGATGCCGGGATCGAGGGCGATACGCTCGGGCCGGATGCCGGCGCGCGCCGCCCGCTCCAGCGCCTGCTCGAAAAACCCGAGGATGTCGGCGACGATGTCGACGGCGGGGTCGACATTCGCCCGGTTATGCATCGCTACGACGCCGGCGTCATAGGCGGCGGCGACCCGCGCCATCTCCGGGTCGCCCATCAGCCCCCATATGTCGTTGACGATGCAGGCGCCGGCCTTCAGCGCCGCCTCGGCCACCACCGCCTTCTGAGTGTCGACGGAAAGCGGTACCGGCAGCCCGGCCAGAGCCTCGACCGCCGGCAGCACGCGGCGCAGCTCTTCCTCCGCCGGCACCGGCGTGTGGCCCGGGCGGGTGGACTCACCGCCAATGTCGAGAATATCCGCCCCCTCCGCCACCAGCCGGTGGGCATTGGCCAGCGCGTCGTCGAGCATGGCGCTGCGCCCGCCATCGGAGAAGGAATCCGGCGTCACATTGAGAATGCCCATCACCAGCGTGCGGCCGGCATAGTCCAGCCGGCGGCCGCACGCGTCGAAAATGCGCTCTGTGGGCGGGAGGAGAGAGGCCATCATGTTCCCGGCGTTGCTGTCTCGCCTCCCAAATCGCCCGCCGCGCGGCGGAACGCAAGCGCCAGCCGCCAACTCGCCCTCCTCCCCGCTTGCCGAACCGCCCCCGCCTGCGCTCTAAAGGAGGCGACGCGAGCGTGCTCAGGAGACGGCCATGTCCGGTGACACCGACGGCAGGATTTTCGTCGGGCGAAGCCCATCGAGCGAGGGCGGCGCGGCGACGGGCAAGGCGGAATATCTCGCGCTGAAGCTCGCCAACCGCCACGGCCTCGCCACCGGCGCCACCGGCACCGGCAAGACGGTGACGCTGCAGACGCTGGCGGAAGGCTTTTCCCGCGCCGGCGTCCCGGTCTTCGCAGCCGATATCAAGGGCGATCTCTCCGGCGTCGCCATGCCCGGCGAGGGGCAGGACTGGATCGTCAAACGCTGCGCCGAAATCGGCATCGACTATGTGCCGGACGAATTCCCGGTGATCTTCTGGGACCTGTTCGGCGAGCAGGGCCACCCGGTGCGCGCCACCGTCTCGGAGATGGGCCCGCTGCTGCTGGCGCGGCTGATGGACCTCAACGACGTGCAGGAAGGCGTGCTCAACGTCGTCTTCCGCATCGCCGACGAGCAGGGCCTGCTGCTGCTCGACCTGAAGGACCTGCGCGCCATGCTCGCCTTCGTGGCGGAGAATGCGGGCAAGCTCACCACCACCTATGGCAATGTCTCGCCCGCGACCGTCGGCGCCATCCAGCGGGCGCTGCTGGTGCTGGAGAATCAGGGCGCCGACAAATTCTTCGGCGAGCCGGCGCTGAAAATCACCGACCTCATGCGGGTCGAGCCGCGTTCGGGCTACGGCACCATCTCGCTGCTGGCCGCCGACAGGCTGATGGGCTCGCCCCGGCTCTATGCCTCCTTCCTGCTGTGGCTGCTGTCGGAGCTGTTCGAGGAGCTTCCCGAGATCGGCGACCCGGACAAGCCGAAGATCGTGTTCTTCTTCGACGAGGCGCATCTTCTGTTCGACGACGCGCCCAAGGCGCTGCTGCAGAAAATCGAGCAGGTGGTGCGGCTCATCCGCTCCAAGGGCGTCGGCGTCTATTTCGTCACCCAGAACCCGCTCGATGTGCCCGACAGCGTGCTTTCCCAGCTCGGCAACCGGGTGCAGCACGCGCTGCGCGCCTTTACCCCGCGCGACCAGAAGGCGGTGAAGGCGGCGGCCGACACCTTCCGCCCCAACCCGAGGCTGAACACGGCGCAGGTCATCACCGAGCTTGGCAAGGGCGAGGCGCTGGTCTCCATGCTGGAGGGCAATGGCACGCCCTCCATGGTCGAGCGCACCCTCATCGCCCCGCCCGCCGCCCGCGTCGGGCCGATCACCCCGGAACTGCGCCAGGTCGCGCTCGCCCAAAGCCCGGTGCGCCACGCCTATGACGAAACGCTGGACCGCGAATCCGCCTATGAGATCCTCGCCAAGCGCGCGGAAGAGGCCACCGCGCCCGAGGCCGCGCCCGCGCCGGCCGAGGCCGAACCGCAAAGCGGCGGCTGGCTGTCCGACGCGCTGGGCGGTCTGTTCCGGCGTGGACCGCGCGGCGGCATGAGCATGGGCGAGCGCATGGTCAACCAGGTGACGCGGCAGGTCACCAATGAGGTGACAAAGGCCATTCTACGCAACGTGCTGGGCGGCGCGCGCCGACGGTAGAATTCGACGACGTCATCCCGGCCGAAGCGAAGCGCAGAGCCGGGATCGCCCACCGCATTCGCATTTACGATCCCGGATGCGGCCTGTGGCCGCTCCGGGATGACGGCAATCAGGTAACGGGACACAACTTCATGGCCGCTCTCTCCAGCACAGACCTCGACCGCGTGCTCGCGGCCGTCGACGCCGATCTCGACGCCTCCCTCGCGCGTCTGTTCGCCTTTCTCCGCATCCCCTCCATCTCCACCGATCGCGCCTATGCCGCCGAGTGCCGCCGCGCCGGCCAGTGGCTGGCGGACGACCTCGCCACGCTCGGCCTCACCGCGAAGCTGAACGACACGCCCGGCCACCCCATCGTCACCGGCACCTCGTCCGGGGGCGCGGCGCGTCGGGTGATGTTCTACGGCCATTACGACGTGCAGCCGGTCGATCCGCTTGACCTGTGGGACAGCCCGCCCTTCGAGCCGCGCATTGTCGAAAATGCGGAGGGCGTGAAGCGGATCGTCGCCCGCGGCTCCTCCGACGACAAGGGCCAGGTGATGACCTTTGTCGAGGCCTGCCGCGCCTATATCCGCACCATCGGCAGCCTGCCCGTGGAGGTCGCGATCGTCGTCGAAGGCGAGGAGGAGAGCGGCTCGGCCCATATCGGCCCGTTCCTTGAGGCTCATAAGGATGAGCTGCAGGCCGATCTGGCGCTGGTCTGCGACACCGGCATGTGGGACGCGCAGACCCCGGCCATCATCCTCTCGCTGCGCGGGCTGATGCATGACGAGTTCATCGTGCGCGCCGCCGATCGCGACCTGCATTCCGGCTATTATGGTGGCGCTGCCGCCAACCCGCTGCATGTGATCTCGAAGATCATTGGCGACGTGCACGGGCCGGATGGGCGGATCACCATTCCCGGCTTCTATGACGGCGTGGTCGAGCCCTCCGAGCACATGCGTGAGTCCTGGTCCAAGCTCGACCTGACGACGGCGAACTTCCTCGGCCCGATCGGCCTCTCCCATCCCATCGGCGAGAAGGACCGGCTGCTGATCGAGATGGTGTCGACCCGCCCGACCTTCGAGGTCAACGGCATGTGGGGCGGCTATACCGGCGAGGGTGCCAAGACCGTCATCCCCTCGATCGCCACCGCCAAGATCACCTGCCGCCTCGTGGCGGACCAGGACCCCGCCCATGTGCGCGATTGCGTACGCGCCTATATCCGCTCGAAGCTGCCGCCCGACTGCACCGTCGAATTCCTCAGCGGCGAGGGCAACCCCGCTGTCGCTGTCGCCCATGACAACCCGCTGCTGGCCAAGGCCGCGAGCGCGCTCGGCGACGAATGGGGCGCGCCCGCCGTCACCTATGGCGAGGGCGGCTCCATCCCCGTGGTCGGCCAGTTCAAGAAGGTGCTGGGGCAGGACACGCTGCTGGTCGGCTTCGCGCTCGACGATGACCGCATCCACTCGCCGAACGAGAAATACGACCTCACCTCCTTCCACAAGGGCATTCGCAGCTGGGTCCGCATCCTGGCGGCGCTGGCGGAGTAGCGGATATGTCGCATCACTGGACGCAGACCTGGAGCTTCTTCAACGGCGAATGGCAGGAGGGCAACATCCCGATCATGGGGGTGCGCACCCATGCCGCCTGGCTCGGCACCTCGGTGTTCGACGGCGCCCGCGCCTTCGAGGGGGTGACGCCCGACCTCGCCCAGCATTGCGCGCGGGTGAACCGGTCCGCCGTCGCGATGGGCCTGAAGCCTCTCGTATCGGTGGAGAAATGGGTCGAACTGACCCATGAGGGCATCAAGCGCTTCGCGCCCGGCGCCGCGCTCTACATCCGCCCGATGTATTGGGCGGAATATCCCGGCGCGCGCACGGTCGATGCCGACCCGGAATCGACCCGCTGGTGCCTCAGCCTCTACGAGGCCGGCATGCCGAGCCCCGACCACGGCACCGCGATCACCCTGTCGCGCTACCGCCGCCCCACCCTCGAATGCGCCGTCACCGACGCCAAGGCCGGCTGCCTCTACCCGAATAACAGCCGGGCGCTGGTGGAAGCGCACGCCCGCGGCTTCGACAATGCGGTGCTGTGCGACATGATCGGCAATGTCGCCGAGCTCGCCACCGCCAATGTGTTTCTGGCAAAGGACGGCGTCGCCTTCACCCCGGCGCCGAACGGCACCTTTCTCGCCGGCATCACCCGCACCCGCACGGCCGGCCTGCTCCGCGCGGCCGGCATCGAGGTGGTGGAGGGCGCGCTCACCTGGCGGGATTTCCTGGAGGCGGACGAGATCTTCTCGACCGGTAATTATTCCAAGGTGACGCCGGTCACGCGGATCGAGGCGCGCGATCTCCAGCCCGGCCCGGTCTATCGCCGGGCGCGCGAACTCTATTGGGAGTTCGCCCATTCCTGAGGTGTCCCACCCCGCCCCGCTTCCCGCCCTCGACACCCTCGTCGAGGGGGTCCGCTCCGGCCACCGGGCCATGCTCGCGCGCGCCATCACGCTGGTGGAATCGCGCAAGCCGGCGCACCGCGCGCAGGCGGGCGCGCTGCTGCAGGCGCTGCTGCCACAGACCGGACGCGCCATCCGGGTCGGCATCACCGGCGTGCCGGGGGTGGGCAAGTCGACCACCATCGATTCACTCGGCAGCCATCTGATCGCGCAGGGCCACAAGGTGGCGGTGCTGGCGGTGGACCCCTCCTCTTCGCGCACCGGCGGCTCGATCCTCGGCGACAAGACGCGCATGGGGCGGCTGGCGCTGGAGGAGCGTGCCTTCATCCGCCCCTCGCCCGCCGCCGGCACGTTGGGCGGCGTCGCCGCGCGCACCCGCGAGACGATGCTGCTGTGCGAGGCGGCGGGCTATGACGTGGTTCTGGTGGAGACGGTCGGCGTCGGCCAGTCGGAGACGGCGGTGGCCGACATGACCGACACCTTCCTCGTGCTCATGCTCCCCGGCGCCGGCGATGAATTGCAGGGCATCAAGAAGGGCATCATCGAGCTGGCCGACATCGTCGCCGTGAACAAGGCCGACGGCGCCAACCTCCCCCGCGCCCGGGCGGCCGCGAGCGAGTACCGCGCCGCGCTGCATGTGCTGGGCGGGCGCGAGCCGTTCTGGTCGACGCCGGTGCTCACCTATTCCGGCCTTACCGGCGAGGGCATCGCCCCGCTGTGGGACGAGGTGCTCAAGCACCGCGCCCGCAGCGAGGCGGCGGGGGCGTTTGGCACACGGCGCAGCGCCCAGCAGGTGAAATGGATGTGGACCCTGTTCGACGAGCGGGTGCGCGAGAAGATGCGCGCCGAGCCGGCGCTGCGGACGCGGCTGCCGGCCATCGAGCACGCCGTCGCGGCCGGAGAGCTGTCGCCCACGCTCGGCGCCGCGAAGATCGCTGCCCTCTTCGGCTGGGCGGACAGTTGAGGCCTTGGGCTCGCAAAAAAGCCGAAATGATGGAAGAATATTGAAGAGAACGGCGGCGGTTCCTGGTCGGCACCGAATTGGCAAGCCCGACCAGAAGGAGTGACGGATATCATCATGCAAGATCTGCCCACGCTGTCAGGCCAGCGCGTCTTCGTTGTCGAGGACGAGACGCTGGTCGCGATGATGATCGAGGGCATGCTTGAGGAACTGGGCGCGACGGTCGTCGGCAATGAATCGCGCTTCGACGATGCGCTGAACTTCGTTGCCGCGCGCCATGGCGAGATCGATGTTGCCATGCTCGACCTCAATCTCGGCACCCGCCACAGCTATGACATCGCCGAGGCGATCGCCAGCCACGGCATCCCGATCATTTTCTCCACCGGCTATTCCGACAGCGCCATCGATGCCGCCTGGCGCAATTGTCCGGTGCTGAACAAGCCGTTCCAGCTCGCCGATCTGCAGGGCGCCCTCTCGCGGGCGCTGGACAAGCGCGCCGCCTGATGCCTGCCGGGCGCGTTCCTTCTTCGGACGCCGCCCCTCTCACCGCCCCTACTGTGCTCATCACCGGCTTCGGCCGCTTTCCCGGCATGCCGGCCAACCCGTCCGCCCGTCTCGCCCGGCTGCTGGCGCGCGGGCGCCGCCTTGCGGGAATGCAGGTCGCGCTGCATCTGCTGCCGACGCGCTGGGACGAGGCGGCCGTCTTCCCCGCCCTGCTGGAGCGCGCCGCGCCCGATATCGTGCTGATGCTCGGCGTCGCCGCCCGGCGCCAGCGTGTGTCGATTGAACGCATCGCGCGCAACGCCACGGGCGTGTTTCCTGATGCCGCCCACCGCCGCCCCGCCAGCCGCCCGCTGCAACCCGGCGCGCCGGCAGAGCGGGCGCTGACCGCCCGGCCGGCACCGCTGCTGGCGGCGCTGCGCATGGCCGGGGTGCCGGCGCAGCTCTCGCGCCATGCCGGCCGCTATGTCTGCAATGCGCTGGCCTGGAGCGCCTATGGCTGGGCACGGGCCGGGTGCCGGGGCGATGGCGGCCCGCGCCTGGCCGTCTTCGTCCATGTGCCGCTGCCGCGCCCGGGCCGGCTCGCGCCGGCGCGCCTCGCCCACGGGCTGGAGGCGCTGCTCGCCGCCCTGCTGGCCCAGTTCCACCAGAGCCGCCCGCGCGGCTGAGCCCGCGATCGAACGAAAAGGCGGATGCCGCGACGCGCGCGACCTCCGCCCCGTTCGGTGTCGAAGCTCTCAGAGCTGGCGCTCAGGGCTGGCGCTCGGGCACCTGCACCGTGACCTTCATCGAGGCGTACCACGCCGCGAGATTGGCGATGTCGGCATCGCTCAGGTCCTTGGAGACCACCGTCATCATCTCGTTGACGCGGCGGCCGGCGCGGAAATCCTCCAGCGCCTTGGCCAGATAGACCTCCTGCTGGCCGGCGAGGTTCGCCGCCGTCGGCAGCTGGGCGATGCCGTCGGTGCCGTGGCAGACGGCGCATTGGGCGGAGGCCCTGGCGCGTCCGGCCTTGGCGTCCTGCGCCATGGCGGGCACGCAGCCGAGCGCCACCGCCAGCAGCGACGCGCAGATCATTCGTTTCATCGATTGTTCCCGGCAAGAAAAAGATGTGCCCCCGCGCCCGAAGGCGCAGGGGCGAGGCTGCGGCCCGCTTACTTCTCGTAGGAGATGCGGTAGATCGCCCCCGACGTGTCGTCTGCTACCAGCAGCGAGCCGTCATTGAGCTGCGCCACCGAGGCCGGACGGCCGAGATATTCGCCTTCGACCAGCCAGCCCTCGGCGAAGGGCTCGGTCTTGGCGGCGGTGCCGTCCTCGTTCAGCGTGGTGAACATCACCCGCGCGCCGACCGGGTCGGTGCGGTTCCACGAGCCGTGCTGCACCGAGAAGATGCCGCCGCGATACTTCGCCGGGAACTGCTTGCCGGTATAGAAAGTCATGCCGAGATCAGCGGCATGGGCGTCCATTTCCACCTGCGGATTGACCGCGTCGGCCGGCGGCGTCTGGTCCTTGTATTCGACGGTGCGGACAGTGCCGCCGCCGAAATAGGGGAAGCCGAAATTCTGGCCGAGCTCGGTGGAGCGGTTCAGCTCGCCGGGCGGGATGGTATCGCCCATGCCGTCGACCTGATTATCGGTGAACCACAGGGTCTTGTCCTTCGGGTTGAAGTCCATGCCCACCGAATTGCGGATACCCCACGCATAGACCTCGCGGTTCTTGCCGTCGCGATCCATCCGCACGATGCCGCCAATGCCGGCCTTCTTGTAGAGGTCGAATTTCTCCGGCGCGAACACGTTGAAGGGGTTGCCGAGCGTGATGTAGAGCTTGTTGTCCGGCCCGATGCGGCAGACGCGGGCCGTGTGGTTGTAGGATTCCTCGCCCGGCGGGATCAGTTCGCCCTGCTTGACGACCTCGAAGGCAGCGACATCCGGCCCCTCATAGAAGAACTCGGCCGCCGGGAACAGCAACACCCGGTTCTGCTCGGAGACGAACAGGAAGCCGTCCTTGGAGAAGCACACGCCGTGCGGCAGCTTGAACTGGATCGAGGGCGCGAACACCTTGACCTCGTCGGCGACGCGGTCCTTGTCACGGTCAGTGACGGCCCATACCTTCGACTTGCGGGTGCCGACGAACACCACGCCAGTGGTCGGGCCGACCGCCATCTCGCGTGCGTCAGGCACGATGGCGTAGAGCGCGATCTTGAATCCGTCCGGCAGCTTGATGCCGGCCAGAGTCTTGTTGAACGCATCCACGCGCGGGCCGGTCTGCGGCACCGTTTCCATTTCCATGGAGGCGCCGGTCTGCTGGAAGTTCGAGAGCTTCTGCATATTGTCGGTCGACTGGGCCTGGGCCGAAGCCGACAGCATCAACGCGCCCGCGAACATGGTAGATGCGAGAAGCGCCGCGTTGCGCGAACCGCGCCGAAAAAGAGACATGGGGTTTCCTCCTGGACATGCCGGACCTCGTTCGGATCCGTTGACGCGGCACGCTAGCATGCCTCAGGCAAACGTTAAGTCAGCAAAGCTGGCGTATCCTGCACTAAATCAACTTGGCGGACAAAAAATATTACCACGTCAAAAAATGTATTATCCCACTACTACAACAGGCGACGCAATACTGCCCGACATTATCTTTGATAATGTATTATAGCACCAGCGCAGAACTGGGCCGGCCTCCCTGCCGACGACCGGCGTTAAATCCTTGTTGGGCGAATCCTGCTATGGCCTGTCGACGCTCCCGACGCTGCCGGACCTGCCCGTGACGATCTATCTGCCGATAGCGGAACTGCCGGTGAACATCTTCACGCTGCTGGCGCTGGGGATTGCGGTCGGCTTCATCTCGGGCATGTTTGGCGTCGGCGGCGGCTTCCTGATGACGCCGCTGCTCATCTTCCTCGGCGTGCCGCCGGCGGTGGCGGTGGCGAGCGTGTCCACCCACATGGCCGCCTCCTCCTTTTCCGGCACGCTCACCTATCTGCGGCGCCGGATGGTGGATGTCCGATTGGGCCTGATGCTGCTGGCCGGCGGCCTCACCGGCACGCTGGCGGGCGTGGTCGCCTTCATGCTGCTGCGCCGGCACGGCCAGCTCGATCTCGTCATCGCCGTCACCTATATCGTGATGCTCGGCACCATTGGCTCGCTGATGGTGG
Organism: Ancylobacter vacuolatus; assembly: GCF_030813595.1. GTDB lineage: Bacteria > Pseudomonadota > Alphaproteobacteria > Rhizobiales > Xanthobacteraceae > Ancylobacter > Ancylobacter vacuolatus. The sequence continues at coordinate 104,833 of NZ_JAUSUH010000003.1, forward strand.
CGGAGAGCCTGCGGGCGCTGCTGCGCGAATGGCGCGGCGAGAAGACCAATGTGAAGCGGCCGGGGGCGCATCCCTGGTTCCTGCGCATGCCGTTCAAGATGCGCTTCCGCCAGTCGCGCATCTATGTCTCGGTCATCCCGGTGGTGGTGATCGGCTTCGCCATCGGCTTTCTCGGCGCGTTGATGGGCATTGGCGGCGGCTTCATCCTGGTGCCGGCGCTGATCTATCTGCTGCGCGTGCCGACCCTCACCTCCATCGCCACCTCGCTGATGCTGACGCTGGTGACGATGACCGCCGCCATTCTCATGCACGCCGTGCTCAACCAGACGGTGGACGCCGTGCTGGGTCTCGTGCTGATGGTCGGCGGCACCATCGGGGCGCAGTTCGGCGCCCGCGCCGGACAGGCGATGCCGGCGGAAAAGCTGCGCCTGCTGCTGGGCCTGCTGGTGCTCGCCGTCGGCCTGCGCGTCGCTGTCGACCAGATCGTCACCCCGGCCGATTTCTACGCCGTCTCGATCGATGAGGCGGCGCGATGAAACGCCTCGCCGCGCCGCTGCTCCTCCTCGCGCTGGCGCTGGCCGGCGGCGATGCGCGCGGCGCCGAGCTGGTGCTGTCGCTGTCCAAGGCGCGCGTCACCATCACCTCGAACTTCACCGGCGACACGATCGTGCTGTTCGGCGTCATCGCTCCCGGCGAGGCGGCGACGCCGGCCCGTCCCCAGGATGTCATCGTCACCGTGCGCGGGCCGAGCGAGAGCTTCACCACCTGGCGCAAGGAGCGCTTTCTCGGCCTGTGGGTGAATGCCGACAGCCGCAGCTTCCTTGCCGCGCCCTCCTATCTCGCCGTGCTCGCCAACCGCGACCCAGCGCTGATCGCCGGATCCGAGATGCTGCGGCAGGAGCAGGTAGGGCTCGACAATAACCGCCTGCTGCAACGGATCGGCTCGGACTATGCCGATGTGGTGCCGCAGGACCCGTTCCGGCAGGCGTTTCTCCGCGTGAAGCAGGCGCAGGGACTGTATTTCGAGCGGCCGGCGGGGGTCGAGTTCATCGCGCCCAACGTTTTTCGCGCCACCATCCCCCTTCCGGGAACCGCCCCGATCGGCCCTTATGAGGTGGTGGTGAAAACCTTCGCCGACGGTGCGCTGATGAGCCGGGGGGCGCTGCGCCTGGAGGTGGCGAAGATCGATTTTGAGCAGACGGTCGCCACCACAGCGCAGGACCATCCCTGGCTCTACGGCCTCGCCACCGCGCTCATGGCGCTCGGTGTCGGCTTCATCGCCAATCTCGCCTTCCGGCGCGACTAGATCGTTTGCTTTATCGCGTTTTCTTCACGCGAACCGGTACCCACTTCGCTCGAAAACGCTCCGCGCCTCACAGCATAGGCTCGGGGGCGAGGGCCACGCCCGCCCGCTCCAGCACCCTTGCGGCCTGCAGCGCCTTGTCCTCCCGCCACGGGGCGGCGATGAGCTGCACGCCGATCGGCAGGGGCTCGCCCGTGGGGATGGGCGCGGCGGCGACCGGCAGGCCGATGAAGGAGATCGGCTGGGTGTAGATGCCGATATTGGGCCGCACCAGCATCTCCCGCCCGTCGAGCACGAAGCTGGTCTGCCCGCCGCGCGGCGCCGGCACCGGGGTCGAGGGCGCGATCAGCACGTCCCAATCGGCGAACAGCTCCAGCGCCCGTTCGCGGAACCAGCGGCGGAAGATCTGCGCCCGGGCGATCCACGTCGCCGGCAGCACCGCCCCCGCCAGCAGGCGCTCGCGCACCGCCGGGTCGAAATCGTCGGGTCGAGCGCGCAGCCGCCCCTCATGCAGCGCCGCCCCTTCCGCCATCGAGATGAGATAGGCCGCCGCCCGCGCCCGCTCCACCTCCGGCAGTTCCACCGTCCGCCTCGCGCCCAGCGCCTTGGCGGCGCGGGCCACCGCCTCATAGGCCTGGGGCGTGCCCTGCCGGGCGAACCAGCCGCCGAGCACCGCGACCTTGAGGTCGCCGGGCGAATCGAGGCGCGCCAGCGTCGGCTCGGCAGGCTGGTCGGCAAGCGCGGGATCGTCGGGATCGGGCCCCAGCAGCGCGTCATAGCTGGCGGCGAGGTCGCCGACATGGCGGGCGAAGGGGCCGAGATGGTCAAGGCTGGCGACGAAGGGAAAGCTGCGCGCCCGCGACAGCCGCCCATAGGTCGGCTTCAGCCCGAAAATGCCGCAGAAGGACGACGGCACCCGGATCGAGCCATTGGTGTCGGAGCCGAGCGCCAGTGGCACCAGCTTGCCACCCACCGCCGCCCCCGAGCCGCCGGAGGAGCCCCCCGACATGTGCGCGGGGTCGTGCGGGTTGGCGGAACGGCCGTCATGCACATTCTCGCCGGTGAAATCATAGGCATATTCGCCCATGTTGAGCCCGCCGAGGCACACCGCCCCGGCCGCGTTCATCCGCTCCACCAGCGTCGCGTCACGCGGGGCCGGCGCCCGGTCGCGGTTGATCTTGGAGCCCGCACGCGTCGGCAGGCCCTTCAGATCGAACAGGTTTTTCGCCGCGAACGGCACGCCGGCCAGCGGGCCCAGCGCCTGCCCGCTGGCGCGGGCGGCATCGAGCGCGTCGGCCTCGGCCAGCGCGCGTTCGCGCGTCACATCGGTGAAGGCGTTCAGCACCGGGTCGACCGCCGCGATCCGCGCCAGCGCCGCCTGCGTGACCGCGCGGGCGCTCACCCGCCCCTCGCGCACGGCCGCCGCCAGGTCGCAGGCCGGCCCGGCGAGCAGGGTCGCGGCGTCGCTATCGACAGGCATGGGCGCGCTCATGGCCGGTAGACCGGCGCCGGCTCGGCCTCGTCGGGCAGCGGAAAATCCGTGACCAGCGCGGCCATCGCCATCGCGGTTTCAAGATGCATCAGCACGCGCGGGCGCAGCTCCGGCTCCAGCTTCAGCGCCGCGATCTTCAGCCCGGCATCAAGCAGCGCCCCACTCCCCGATTCGTCCGCCGGCCCTGTCTGCATGCGATGCCTCCCCGGCTGTGCGCCTGTATCCGTCCCGCTCATACAGGAAGCATGCCACGCGCCATCCGCCGCCGCGAGGCCCGCCACCGCTGGCCGGAGGGCGGGTTGTCCACGGCGTTTGCGGAAGCGTGCGCGGTGGCCTTGCAAAGCGCCGGCCGCCAAAGTAGGTTCCGCGCCGTTCTGGCACGCAGCTGTAGCTCAGTTGGTTAGAGCGCCGGTCTGTGGAACCGGAGGTCGGTGGTTCGAGCCCACCCAGCTGTACCAGAATTCCCGTCGCCCCTATCCTCTTCGCCGGATGGTGTCGGCGCGCCCCGGGCGCGCCGCACGGGTGCCGTGTTCGCAGGGCCCTCGTGCGTCGGCCGGCGCATCGGCGCATAGGTGGAGTCGCGGCATGGCGCGCAACCCGGTCTTCGTCTTCGGCTCGAACCTCGCCGGCATCCATGCGGGCGGGGCGGCGCGCTGGGCGCATGACAACCGGGACGCCGAATGGGGGGTCGGCTTCGGCCTCACCGGCACCGCCTTCGCCATTCCCACCAAGGACTGGGACATCGAGACGCTGCCGCTGCCGGAGATCCAGAAATATGTCCGCCGCTTCCTGAAATTCGCCGCCGCCCGGCCGGACCTCACCTTCCAGCTCACGCCGATCGGCTGCGGGCTTGCCGGCTACACCCCCGCCGACATCGCCCCGATGTTCAGGGACGCCTCGGCCAATGTGATGCTGCCGGACGAGTTCAAGGCCGCCCTCGGCCAGCAGGGCGCGGGCGAATAGGCCGCGCGAACGCCCTTCAGCGCGTGTCGCAGATATAGAGCGACATGTCGGCGCCGGCGGCGCGCAGCTCCAGCCACACATCCGGGCGCACCCGCACCCGCCCGCCCCTTTTGCGGGCATAGGCGAGGGCGAACGCCTCGGCGGCGCGCACCCGCTCTTCGTTCAGTGGCGGCGATGCGGGAATCGGGCGCATCAGCGTCGGGGGGGAGATCAATGTCATCGGCACGGCCTCCTCGCTGGGGGTCCTGTGCCATGCAAGCGGCCGGCCAGCCTCCCCGGCCGGCCGGCGGGCGCGCTCAGGGCGCCAGAACCTCGGCGCCGGCGCTTGCCTTGGGATAGGGCAGCTCGGTGACGAGCCGCGCCGCCGGCGTGGTCTGCGCGAACAGCGGGGCGAGATCGATGGTGAGGTAGTTCAGCCGGTTGTCATAGTCGGCGATCATCAGCCGGTTGTGGGTCAGGTCCTTCACCACCACCCACTGGGTGTAATCCGAGACCATCGAGCCGTCCGCCAGCCGCGACTGGGCGATGCCGAGCGGGATGTCGACATTGTTCAGGATATGGGCGACCGCCTGCACCGCCGCGCCGGCATCCGCCGGCTCGGTCACGCCGTGGCGCAGCAGAGTGGCGCGGACAAAGCGCGACGGCGGCGTGTAGTCGCCGGGAAGTCCGATCAGCCCGCCGCCCTGGCCGAGTTCGGTGACATTCGTCGTGCCGACCTCGCGGGCGGGGACGCCCACCGTGCTCAGGCTGAGATAGTTGCGGACATTGGTGAGGTGCCAGTCATAGGTCGGCGCGTTGGTGAGCACATGGGCGACATTGTCGTGGATCTGCACCTGCCCATCGACATATTCCACCACCATGCCGGCGCCGGAACGGTCGACGAAGACGAAATGGATGGTCGGCGGCGTCGGGCCGCTCTGCAGCGTGTCGTCCGCCCACACCTTCATCGCCGGCAGCGCCGCGCGCAGTTCGGCCACGGTGGCGAAGCTGCCCAGCGCCCAGGAGCCGAAGGTCAGCACCGTCTGGTACTGTTTGTCGTCCTTCGTCACCGTCTGGTACTGGGTGAAGCCGGGCAGGAAATTGCCGCTCATGGAGAGGCCTTCGGAGTTCTGCCCGTCGAGCAGCGCCCCGCCGGGAATGATGCCGGCATTGACGCCGACCACCGCATATTTGGTCGCCACCTTGTGGGCCGGCAGGCCCAGCGCGGCGGGGGCGATCAGCGTCAGCTCGGTGCCCTTGGGCTGGCTCACCAGCTGCCATTTCATGTCGAACGCCCATTCCATGGTGCGGCCGGCGATGACGCTGCCATCCTTGGCGACGAGATCGACCGCCGTGCAGGCCAGCGACATGTTGACGGAGGCGAGCAGCGCCAGAGTGGTGGCGAGAAGCTTTTTCATCGTCTTCCTTTCCGGTTTGCGTGTCGTCGACCCACGGCGGACAGGTAAGGCCATCCGGCAGGCCTGTCGCTTCACATCTTACGTTTTGCTTGCGCCGAGCCCGCCGGCGGCCGGCAGCAACCATCCGGAAACGCAAAAGCCCGGCGCGGACGTCGGCCTCAAAACGCAAAAGCCCGGCGCGGACGCCGGCCTTAAACGCAAAAGCCCGGCGCGGACGCCGGGCCTGGTTCTTCGCGCGGGTGCGGGCGCCTCAATGGGCGAGGAACAGCGGCACCGTCATCCGCTCCAGCATGTCGCGGGTGACGCCGCCCAGCACGAATTCGCGCAGCCGCGAATGGCCGTAGCCGCCCATCACGACGAGATCGATCTCCCGCGCCGCCACTTCCTTCAGCAGCACGTCGGCGATGCTCTCGCCGGCGGTCGGCACCAGGTTGCGCAGTTCCACCGTCTTCTCGTGCCGCGCCAGATGGCGGGCGAGATCGGCGCCCGGCAGGTCGACCCCCTTCTTCTTCAGCGGCTTGCCGGTATCGACCACCACCGCCTCGACCAGATGGGCGTGGCCGAGCAGCGACCGAGCCTCCGCCACCGCGCGGGCCGAGGTGCGGCTACCATCCCACGCCACCATGATGCGCTTGGCCGAGAACGGCTTCTGCTGCTTGCGCGGCACCACCAGCACCGGCCGGCCGGAATCGAACAGCACCGCCTCGGTCACCACATCCTCCGGGCCGAGCCTGTCCGGGTCGGCCTGGTTGACGATGGTCAGGTCGTAGAGGCGGGCCATCACGCCGATCTGCTCGGCCGCCCCGCCCGGCGTGCCGTCGATCAGGCGCACCTCGCCGGTGAGGCCGAGCGAGCGTGCCGCCTCGCCGAAGCGCTCCACCGAGGTGCGGGCCTGGCGCTGGCCCTCCGCCCGCTGCGCCTCGATGAAGTCGGTGGAGAAGGCTTCCGTGTAGACCGGCGGCACGTCGATCTCGTAGCTCACGGCGACGCCCGTCAGATGCGCGTCGAGCGCGGCAGCGGCAGAGACCGCATAATCGCCGGCGACGTCTTCCGTAACGTCGCCCACGCGCAGACTGACGAGAATGTCCTTGATCATCTGGTTTCCTCCACAGTGTTGATCACGACTTTTTTGCCTCTCAAGAAGTGTGGCTGCATTGATGGCCGTCAAGTCTTTACGAACCCGCCATCCCTGCCGCAGCCAGCCCCTCGCTGGCGCTAGCGTCGCGCATTTGCCGGGCGGCGGCTATAAGGGCTGCAACGCATACAGGAATCGCTTGCAGCACTCGCCGGGCAGGAATCTCCCCATGGCCGCCATCGGGCGCGCATTTGCCGTCATTCTCGTCCTGCTGGGCCTGTGGGAAGCCGCGGTGCGGCTTCTCGCTGTCCCCGCCTATATCCTGCCCGGTCCACTGCGCATCGGCATGACAGCGTGGAACAATGCCGGCGTGCTGGTCCACAATGCCGGCATCACGCTGGGGGAAATGCTGCTGGGGCTGCTGTGCGGCTCGCTGCTGGGCATCCTCTGCGCGCTGGCCATGGCCGCCTCGCCGCTGGCGCGCCGCGCCATGCGGCCAGTGCTGCTGGTGGCGCAGGCGCTGCCGGTCTTCGCTATCGCCCCGCTGCTGGTGATCTGGTTCGGCTTCGGCCTCGCCTCGAAAATTGTGATGGCGAGCCTCATCATCTTCTTCCCGGTCGCCTCGGCCTTTCATGACGGGCTGGCGCGCACCGAGCAGGGGCTGGTCGATCTTGCCCGGCTGAACGGCGCCGGCATCTTCAAGACCCTGCGCTTCATCCGCATTCCCGCCGCGCTGCCGGCGCTGGCCTCCGGGCTCAAGGTCGCCACCGCCGTCGCCCCCATCGGCGCGGTGGTCGGCGAATGGGTCGGCGCCTCGGCCGGGCTCGGCTACCTCATGATCTATTCCAACGCCCGGATGCAGACCGACATGGTGTTCGCCGCGCTCGCCGTGCTGCTGGCGATGGCGCTCATCCTGTTCACGCTGGTGGATCGCGGCCTCGCCCGCCTCCTGCCCTGGGCGCCGGAAACCACCGGAGAGAACGCGCCCGCCTGAGCGGGCTCAGTCTCGCCTCAGCCGATCTTCTCATGCGCGTCGGCCTGGCCCATCACCCAGTAGCCGGCCGCCTTGATCCAGCCGATCGGCACGCCGCGGCTGTCGGCGAGATAGGCCCGCACCGCCCGCGCCACGCCCGCCTCGGCGGCAACCCAGACATAGGTTGCCGGCTCCAGCTTGATCGTCTCCAGCGCGGCAATGAACGGGGCGGCCTGCGTTAGCGCGGTCGCCGGGCGATGGATCCAGCGCGCATCGAGCGTCGCCGCCGTGGCGAAACGCTGCTCCTCGATGGCGCTTGTCACCGCGACAAGGCTGGTGAGGCGGGCGCCCGGGGCCGCCTCCTCGATGCGCCGGCCAATGCCGGGCAGCGCCGTCTCATCGCCGATCAGCAGCCATTGGGCCACCGTGGCGCCCTCGACCACGGCGGAGCCGCGCGGGCCGAGCACATCGAGCCGGTCGCCCGGCCGGGCCGCCATCGCCCAGAGCGTGGCGGACCCGGCCTCGTGCAGCGCGAAGTCGAGGGTGAGCTCGCGCCGCGCCGCATCGAAGCGCCGGGGCGTGTAGTCGCGCCGCTCCTCCACCCCGTCCGGCCCGGCAATGGCGACCTTCACATGGTCATCGGGCGCGGCGCTGACGAAATCGGCAAGATCATCGCCGCCAAGCACGAGGCGCAGCATGGAGGGTGTCACACGCTCGGTGGAGAGCACGGTGAGGCTGCGCCGCTTCGGCTCGAAGCGCTGGCGGTTCAGCGTGGGGGCGGCGGGGAAAACAGGGCTGGCAACGTTCATCTCGGTCCTCTCCGGCCGTGGACGTGCCGGCAGGACAAAGCCGCGCCGATCACGCCCCGAAGGCCGTTCGATCATGCGCGTTGAGTGACGTTAACGCTTACGTGCACGCGCGCGGTTCACCGACAATGCCAGGCGACACTCTCGGCATGCACCGCGCTCCGCGTGCAGTGCCCCCTTTCTAATTTCCTTCGCCGCGTCCCGCAATTGCCGTCTGCTCACGACCGCGCGCGTTTCGTACTCCATCTGTTCTAGCTCCACGCCGCGCCTTAAGATCGGGCCATGACGATTCGCCTCGCCAATGCAGATGCACGCCGCGTCTTCCTCGCCAAGCAGGGTCTCTGCCGCCCGCGCGGCGCGCTCAGCAAGGCCGGGCTGCTCGAACTCATCGAGACGATCGGCTTCGTGCAGGTGGACAGCATCGCCACGGTGGAGCGGGCACACCACCACATCCTGTTCGCCCGCAACCCGAGCTACAAGCGCGAGCACCTCACCGCCCTGCTGGAGGCGGACGGCGCGCTGTTCGAGCACTGGACGCATGACGCGGCCATCATCCCCACCGCCTTCTTCCCCCAGTGGAAGCACCGCTTCGCCCGGGCGCGGGAGACGCTGGCGGCGCGCTGGCGCTCGTGGCACGAGAACGGCTTCGAAACCTATGTCGACCATGTGCTGGAGCGGGTGCGCCGTGAGGGCCCGCTGATGGCGCGGGATTTCGAGCAGGACCCGGCCGCCGGCCCGCGCCCGCCCGGCGGCTGGTGGAACTGGCACCCGGAAAAGACCGCGCTGGAATATCACTGGCGCACCGGCGCGCTGGCCATAGCCGGGCGCGAGGGCTTCCAGAAGCGCTACGACCTCACCGAGCGCGTCATCCCCGCACCCCACCGCGTGCCCGAGATGACGGGCGAGGCCTTCATCGACTGGGCCTGCACCTCGGCGCTGGAGCGGCTCGGCTTCGCCACCTCAGGCGAGATCGCCGCCTTCTGGGACCTCGTCACGCCGGAGGAGGCGAAGGGCTGGGTCGCCGCCAATCTCGACCGCCTGGAGCCGGTGCTGATCGAGGGCGTGGCGGGCAAACCCCGCCCCTCGCACGCCTTCGCCGGCAGCGCCGCGCTGTTTGATTCCCTGCCCGCCCCGCCCGCGCGGCTGCGGGTGCTGAGCCCGTTCGACCCGCTGCTGCGCGACCGTGCCCGGGCGGAACGGCTGTTCGGTTTCAACTACCGGATCGAGGTGTTCGTGCCGGCGGAAAAGCGCGTCTATGGCTATTACGTCTTCCCGATCCTGGAAGGCGACCGGATGGTGGGGCGCATCGACATGAAGGCGGACCGCAAGGCCGGCTCGCTTGATGTGCGCCGGCTCTGGCTGGAGCCGGGTGTGCGCGCCTCTGCCGGGCGGCTCGCGGCGCTCGACGCTGAACTCGCCCGCCTCGGCCGCTTCGCCGGCGTGGAGCGCACGGTTTATCTCGACGGCTGGCGGGGGGAGTGAGGCGCGGCGGGCGCCTTCCTCATCTCCGGGCTTGATGAGACGCGCCGTCATCCTGAGGTGCGAGCGCAGCGAGCCTCGAAGGATGGTTCTGCCATACGCGCCCGCGCGGGCATCCTTCGAGGCCCGGCCTACGGCCGGGCACCTCAGGATGACGGCGTTCCGAGCCCCCCATTTGCCCCTGCCCGGCCGCTCTGCTAGCCTCGATCCGTCCGAGGGGTGTCCCGCCGGCCGCAAGGCTGAAGGGGCTGAGATGGCAGCCGCCAGACCCTTTGAACCTGATCCGGGTCATGCCGGCGAAGGGACGGAGCGACGGCGGGGCCCTGCAGGACAGGCGTCCGCGCCGGATTTCCCCCGAAAGCTCGCGCCGGGTCTCCAACTGGGAGGAGATCCATGTTCAAGAACCTTGCCGCCCGCACCGGCGCCCTGCTGCTCGCCGTCACGCTCGGCCTCGCGCCGGCAGCGGCGGCCGACAAGCTCACCGTCCTGCTGGACTGGTATGTGAACCCCGACCACGCGCCGCTCATCCTCGCGCAGGAGAAGGGCTTCTTCAAAGCCCATGACCTCGATGTCGAGCTGGTCGCCCCGGCCGACCCCTCCGCCCCGCCGCGCCTTGTCGCCGCCGGACAGGCCGATATCGCGGTCAGCTACCAGCCGAGCCTCTATCTGCAGGTGAAGGAAGGCCTGCCGCTCGCACGCTTCGGCACGCTCATCTCCACCCCGCTCACCGCGCTGGTGGTGCTGAAGGACGGGCCGATCAAGTCGCTCGCCGACCTCAAGGGCAAGACGGTCGGCTATTCCGTCGCCGGGCTGGAGGACGCACTGCTCGTCACCATGCTGGCAAGCGTCGGGCTGAAGCCCACCGACGTCACCATGATCAACGTCAATTTCGCCCTCTCCCCCGCGCTGGTCGCCGGCAAGGTCGATGCGGTGATCGGCGCCTACCGCAATTTCGAGCTCACCCAGATCCGCCTGGAGGGCAAGGAGGGCCGCGCCTTCTTCCCCGAGGAACACGGCGTGCCTGTCTTCGACGAGCTGATCTATGTCGCCCATAGGGACAAGCTCGCCGATCCCCGGCTGAAGCGCTTCCTCGCGGCGGTGGAGGACGCCACCATCTACATCCTCAACCATCCGGATGAAGCGTGGGGGCTGTTCGTCAAGGCCAACCCGAAGCTCGACGACGAGCTGAACCGCACCGCCTGGACCGACACGCTGCGCCGCTTCGCCCACGCCCCGGCGGGCTTGGACGCCGGCCGCTATGCCCGCTTCGGGGAGTTCATGAAGGGCCACGGGCTGATCGACACGGTCGAGCCGGTCTCGGTCTACGCGCCGCCCCTGCCCTAGGCGCCTGCGTCCGCCGTCACGGCCGGGCGGCGCCGGCACGCGCAGCGCCGCCCGGTCTTCCGATCCCCGCCCAGCGATGCTAACCGATGCGGGGGCAGCTGGGATGCAGAGGGGCAGGCATGAGCAATGTGCCGTATCACGCAGTGGCAATCGGGATCGGCGCCGTCGTCGGCGTTCTCGGTTCCGCCTTTCATGTCGGCGTCGAGACGCTCACCGCCGCCTGGCCGGCCTATCTCGACACTGGCCTCGGCCTTGACGGCTTCCCCCTCTATGCCGCCGCCGCGCTGGTCGCCGCCGCGATGACGGTGGCCTCGCTCTGGCTGGTGCGCCGCTTCGCCCCGGAGGCGAGCGGCTCCGGCGTGCCGGAGATCGAGGGCGCGATGGAAGGGCTGCGCGAGGTGCGCTGGCATCGCGTGCTGCCTGTGAAGTTTGTCGCCGGCATGCTCTCGCTGTCCTCCGGCATGGTGCTGGGGCGCGAGGGGCCGACCATCCATATCGGCGCGTCGGTCGCCAAGGCGGCCTCCGATCTGATGAAATGGTCGGGCGAGGACATGCGCGCCCTGCTCGCCGCCGGCGGCGCGGCCGGCCTTGCCGCCGCCTTCAACGCGCCGCTGGCCGCCGTGCTGTTCGTCATCGAGGAAACGCGCCGGCAGTTCCCCTATTCCTCGCGCTCCTATATCGCCGTGGTGCTGGCCTCGATCGCCAGCGCCATCGTCACCGAGTACCTCACCGGCAGCCGGCCCTATATGCTGCTGGAAGCCGCGACCATCCCCTATGCCTGGCTGCCGGCCTTCGTGGTGCTCGGCGCCCTTCTCGGCGTGGCCGGCTTCGTCTTCAACCGCACGCTGGTCTGGTCGCTCGACCATGTGCGCCGGCTGGGCATGCGCACCTCATTCTACATCTTCCCGACCATTGTCGGCCTCACCGTGGGCGTCTTGATGTTCGTGCGGCCGGAGGCGACGCAGGGCGGCGAATTGCTGGCGGTTCAGCTCACCCGCGAGAACCTGCCACTGGCCATGCTGGCCTTCGTGGTGCTGCTGCGCTTCGTCATGACCATGGCGAGCTATTCCACCGGGGTGGCCGGCGGCATCTTCGCGCCGATCCTGGCGCTCGCGACCACCATCGGCCTCTGCTACGGCACCACGCTGGACCTGTTCTTCACCCTGCCGGACCAGGCGCACACCACCTTCGCCATCGCCGCCATGGGCGGGCTGTTCGCCGCCACCATCGGCGCGCCGCTGGTCGGCATGGTGCTGGTGCTGGAACTCACCAGCGCCTATGCGGTGCTGGTGCCGGTGATGATCTCAGCGATCTTCGCGCACATGGTGTTCCTGGCGCTCGGCGGACGGCCGATCTACGAAATCCTGCTGGAGCGTACGCTCGCCATCGAGGCGGAGGCCCGCGCCGCCGCCTCGCGCTGAACGCCTACGCCGCCACCGGCTCCGGCCCGAGAGCGATCAGCCGCGCCGGCCCCTCGCCCTCGCGGGTCAGCACCAGCTGGCGCTCGTGCTGCTCGATCAGGGTGGAGCGGTGGCCGATGGAGAGCAGCGCGGTCTGCGGCAGCCGCGCGCGCAGCAGCAGGTAGAGCGCGCCCTCGCTCGCCTCATCAAGCGCCGAGGTGGCCTCATCCAGCAGCAGCACGTCCGGCTCGACCAGCAGCGCACGCGCCACCGCAAGCCGCTGCTGCTCGCCGCCCGACAGGATGGAGGCCCAGGGCGCGCTCTCGTCCAGCCGCGCGGCAAGAGCCGGCAGGCCGACCGCCTCCAGCGCCTCGCGCAGCCGCTCGTCGTCGTATTTTTCCAGCGGGTCGGGATAGGCCAGCGCGCCGCGCAGCGTGCCGACGGGCAGATAGGGCCGCTGCGGCAGGGTCAGCACCCGCGCGCCGGGCGCGATCGCCACCTCGCCATGGCCATGCGGCCAGATGCCGGCAATGGCGCGCAAAAGCGTGCTCTTGCCGCTGCCCGAGGGGCCGGAGAGCAGCACCCGCTCGCCGCGCGCGAGGTCCAGCGCGGCCACCTCGACAAGGGCGCGCCCGTCCGGCAGCCGCACTTCCATGGCGCTGACCGCCAGCGGCGCCGGGCCCTTTGCCGGCACGCGGTGGAAAGCGCTGCGCAGCGCCTCGGCCTGCGTCGCCTGCACCGACTTCTCGAAGCCAATGAGCCGGTCGACCACCGATTTCCACTCCGCCAGCGTCGTATAGGCGTTGATGAAGAAGGAGAACGAGCCCTGCACCTGGCCGAAGGCGGAGCCGGTCTGCATCAGCTGGCCGAACGGGATCGCACCGGTGAAATAGGCCGGCGCAACCACGACGAAGGGAAAGATGATCGAGAGCTGGCCATAGCCCGATGTGAACCAGGTCAGCCGCTTCTGAGCGATCATGATGCCCCAGTAATTGTGCACGACATAACCGAAGCGCGAGAGCAGGCGCACGCGCTCCACCGGCCCGCCCTGCATCAGCGCGATCTGCTCGCCATTCTCGCGCACCCGCACGAGGTCGACGCGGTAATTGGCCTCATAGCGCTGCTGGTCGTAGTTCAGCTTCACCAGCACCCGGCCGATCAGGTGGGCGATCAGCGTGCCCGCCGCCGCATAGGCGAACGCCGCCCAGACGAGATAGCCGGGAATGTCCCAGCTGGTGCCGAACAGGTTGAAGGCGAAATCACCCGACAGCCCCCACAGGATGACGGCGAAGGAGCCCAGCGTCATCACCGCGCTCAACAGGCCGAGGAACAGGCCAATGGTCTGGCTGACATAGGAATTGATGTCCTCGGCAATGCGCTGGTCGGGGTTGTCGGCCTCGTCGCCCTTCAGCCGCATGCGGTAATGGGTCTCGTCCGCCAGCCAGGCGGTGAGGTATTTCTCCGTCATCCAGGTGCGCCAGCGTATCTGCAGCCACTGGCGCAGATAGACTTGGTAGACCGCCACGGCGATGGCGCAGGCGGCGTAGAAGCTGAAGATCCAGAGCTGGTGGACGAAGGTGGCGTAGTCCTTCTCCTGGATCGCGTTGTAGAACACCGCGTTCCACTGGTTGATCAGCACGATCACATAGACCCAGCCCACCTCCATCGCGATGATCGCTGCCAGCAGCGCGCCGCCGCGCCATTTGTCGTCGCCACGGAAATAGGGGATCGACAGCCGCCAGACATCGGCGAGCAGGGAGGAAATGGCACGCAAGGGGGCTACTCCGGCAGAGGTCGCGATTGCCTCATCTACGCCGGGCGAAGCTGGCGGGAGGGTGGCCGCAACATTACCGTTTGGAGAGCTTGGGCGCCATTCCCCGTTACCCCCGCGCCGACTGGCAAAAGCAAAGCGCGGACGCCGGGCGCCCGCGCTTCATCACGTCGCTGGGGAAGGCGTGCCGGCGCGCCTCAGATGAACTTCTTGCGGATGCGCTGGCTCACCATGTCGAGCAGCGAGACGGTGATCACCACCATGATCAGGATCGCCGAGGCCTGCGAATAGAGAAAGCCGCGCATGGTCTCGTTGAAGGTCATGCCGATGCCGCCGCCGCCGACAATGCCGAGCACGGTGGCGGAGCGGACATTGGATTCGAAGCGGTAGAGCGCATAGGAGATCCACAGCGGCATCACCTGCGGCAGCACGCCATAGATGACCTCCTGCAGCCAGGTGCCGCCGGTGCCGCGAATGCCCTCGACCGGGGCGGGATCAATCGCCTCAACGGCCTCGGAGAACAGCTTGGCCACCACGCCTGTGGTGTGCACGAACAGCGCCAGCACGCCGGCAAAGGGACCGAGGCCGACGGCGGCGATGAAGATCAGCGCGAAGACCAGCTCGTTGATGGCGCGGCAGGCGTCCATCAGCCGGCGCACGGTGAACACCATCCAGTGCGGCGCGACATTCTCGGCCGAGAGGATGCCGAGCGGGATGCCGGCGATCACCGCCAGCACGGTGCCCCAGATGGCGATCGCCAGCGTCTCCAGCATGGCGTTGACGTAGACGTCCCAGTCGGTGAAATCGGGGCGCAGGAAGTCGGCGCCGAGTGTCGCCATGTTCCCGGAATCGCGCCAGAGCTGCGCCGGGTTCATCTCCGCCTCGTACCAGGCGGCCACCAGGATGACGACCGTGACAGCGGCCAGCACCAGCCGGAACAGCCGTGTCGTGAGCGGCGTCACCGGCGGCGCCGGCATGGTGCGCGTGGCGGTGCGGTGGGCGTCGTCGGCAGCGGCAAACATGTGGCTATCCCCGTGATCGTCGTCCAGCCTGCGTCATGGGCGGGCTCTGTCGCAGCGATCCCGGATCGGCCTTTCGGCCGTCCGGGATGACGTTTGTCGGTGGGCAGGATGCGGGACCGCGCGTGCGGTCCCGCGCGCCTCACATGCTGGGGAGCTTCTTCTGCTGGTCTTCGAGAGCGGCGAGCTTGGCGTCGATCTCCTTGACCTTCGCGGCCTTCTCGTCAGCCGAGAGCTTGTCGTCGTTCTGGACCTTGACCTTGGCCTTGAACAGTTCGAGCTGGCGGACCGGGATCAGCTGGGCGTCGGAGGAGGCGAGGAAGGGGCCCCAGCCGTCCGAGGTCTTGGCGAGAACCTCACGGGCGTGGACGATCTCTTCCGGGGTGCCGAGGCGGCCATAGCTCATGAAGAAGTAGTAGATCTTCGCCTTCAGGTCGGCCGGCAGGTCCTTGCGCCACACGATCGGGTCGCCGGCGATCAGCGGCGAGCGCCACACTTCCTTGATCTTGGCGGCTTCGGCCGGGCGGGTCGCCTGCAGGCGCGACACGTTTTCGGTGTTGTTGGTGGCGAAGTCGATCTGCTTGTTGGCGACCGCGAGCAGGTTGCCTTCATGGTTCGAGGCGACGACGCGCTTGTAGCACTTGCTCGGATCGACATTGTTCAGCGCGAACACGTAGTAGCTCGGCACCAGGAAGCCCGAGGTCGAGTTCGGATCGCCATTGCCGAAGTTATAGCCCTTCGAGCAATCGAGGATGTCCTTGAGATTGTTGATGTCGGTGCGATCGACATTGGTGACGATCAGCGAGTAGTAGCCCGAGGAACCGTCCGGCTTGGCGGTCTTGACGAACACTTCGCCATTGGCGCGGTCCACCGCTTCCATGGCCGACTTGTTGCCGTACCAGGCGATGTCGACCTTCTTGAAGCGCATGCCTTCGATCACGCCGGCATAGTCGCCGACGAAGAAGGGCTTCACCGGAACGCCGATGGCCTTTTCCATGTCCTTGATCAGGGGCTCGAAGCTCTTGGCGAGGTTGGCCGAGGACTCGGTGGAGATGAAGCCGAAGTTCAGCTCCTTGATCTCTTCGGCGCGGGCCTGAACGGCAAGGGCGGCCAGCGTGAGGCCGGCAGCGATGAGACGCTTCATGGGGGTTGCTCCTGTCAGGAAACGGTCTGGGAGGGGGCTGCGGCTTCGGCCGGGGCCGGCACCACGAACTGGCTGGGAAGGATCAGCTCCTCGGCGCTGGCGCCGTAGAGCTCGGTCAGAAAGGCGGCGTTGATCTGCGAGGCCGGGCCGTCGAACACGACGCGCCCGGCATTCATCGCCACGATGCGGTCGAAATAGGCAGTGGCGTAGTCCACCTGGTGCAGCGACACGACCAGCGCGATGCCGTAGTCGCGGCTCATCGTCACCAGCGTGTCCATCACCCGCTTGGCGCTCTTGGGGTCGAGCGAGGCGATGGGCTCGTCGGCGAGCACCAGCTTGGCGCCCTGCACCAGCGCCCGGGCGATGGCGACGCGCTGCTGCTGGCCGCCGGAAAGCTCGCGCGCCCGCTTGGCGGCGTGCTGGGCGATGCCGACCTCAGCCAGCGCCGCATAGGCGGTGCGGCGCTCATCGGCATTGAACAGGCCGAGCGTGCCGCGCAGCGCGTTCATGCGGCCAAGCGCGCCGACCAGCACATTGGTCAGCACGGAGAGCCGGCCCGACAGGGCGAATTGCTGGAACACCAGGCCGATATGGCGGCGGGCGGTCCGCACGTCGCGGGCCAGCTTGCCGCCTTCCTGCACCTTGATGCCGAAGGAATGCACGGCGCCGGAACCCGACCCGTTGCGGTCGGCCAGGATGAGGCCGGAGGCGAGGCGGATCAGCGTCGACTTGCCCGACCCCGAGGCGCCGATAAGAGCGACGCGCTCGCCGGGCTGGATGGTGAGCGAGACGTTTTCCACCGCGCGCATCTGGCCGTAGGTCTTGCTCACTCGGTCGAGTTGAAGGGCTGCCGCCATCGGTGCTCCGCCGGCCTGTTGAAGACCGGCTTGGGGTAGCCCCCCGCAGTGACGGGTGGATGAAGCCGCGATTACAGTTCCATGACACGGCCCCCGCCCTGTCGCCGCGCGGCTTTCAGGCGGTATTCAGGTGCAAGGAGCGCCCCTCTGCGGACCCTTGGAGGCCTGCCGCGCCCCGCACGGTGCCGGTGGGAAAAACCCTGCCGCTCCATCGGCTTCATTGACTTCGGCGCGGCTTCGTCAGCACACTCGCCGCGGGTTCGGGCAGGCTGAACGGGAGCGGGGGCCGCATGTATTATGCAATAGTCGCGTTGACGATGGTGGTGGCGCCGCTGCTGAGCATCGCGGCGGAGTATCCAGGGATTACCGGGCTCGGCAGCCTGATCGTCATCGCCACCAAATGGTTCGCCTTCTGGGCGGTGGGCGTGCGGCTGCTGCTGGCGGGCGTGACCCAGATCCTGCGGCCGGGCTTCACGCTCAAGGGCATATTGGGCGTCGATGAGGCCCGCGCGCATGTGGTGGTGCAGGAACTCGGCTTCGCCAATGTCTCCATCGGCCTCGCCGGCATCCTGTCGATCCTGTTCTCGATCTGGGCGCTGCCGGTGGCGTTCATCGGCGGCCTGTTCCTCGGCCTTGCCGGCGTGAACCACCTGATGCGCCCGCACCGCACCATGCGCGAGACCGTCGCCATGGTGACGGACCTCTGGGCCGCCGCCATCCTGCTCGCGGTGTTCCTGTTCAGCCTGTTCTGAGCGCAAACTGCGCGCGCAGCCAGTCGGCGGCGCGCGCAAGCCCGGCACGCCCATCGGCCAGCCGCGCGGCCCACACCATCCACGCATGGATCATCAGCGGCCACACCTCCAGCACCACCGGCACCTCGGCGGCGCCGAGCGCGCGGGCGATGCCCACCGCGTCGTCCAGCAGCCCCTCGCTGGAACCTACCTGGACCAGCGTCGGCGGCAGGCCGGCGAGGTCGGCGAAGAGCGGCGAGACCGCCGGATCGCGTGGGTCGCGGCCCGCCAGAAAGGCCTTCGCCAGCCCGACGAGATAGTCGCGGCTGATCAGCGGGTCGACGGCGGCCTTGGTGTCGAGCGTGGCGCCGCTCATCGTCAGGTCGGTCCAGGGCGAAACCAGCCAGGCGGCGGCGGGCATCTCCTCACCTGCCTCGCGCAGGGCGATCAGCGTGGCGAGCGTCAGGTTGCCGCCGGCGCTGTCACCGCCGATCGCGATGGCCTGCGCCGCATAGCCCTGTGCCCGCAGGAAACGCCAGGCGGCGAGAGCATCTTCGAGCGCGGCAGGATAGGGGTGCTCCGGCGCCAGCCGATAGCCGATGGCGAGGGTGCGGATGCCCGCCTGTTTGCCGAGGGAGCCGACCATCGCCCGGTGGCTGCGGATCGAGCCCGAACAATAGCCGCCGCCGTGGAAATACAGCAGGACGCGCGTCGCGTCGCTCCCCGGCGCTAGCGACCACTCGGCCGGCAGACCCTCAACGTCGACGGGCGTGAAAACGACGTCATCGGGCGGCGGGTCGATGGCGCAGATATCGTCCATCCGCTGCCGTCGCTCCGCCCAGCTTGCCGGGCGCGGCTGGCCGGAGAAAAGCTGCTTCAGCTCATCGATCTCGCTGGCCATTCGATCCCCCAATCGCCGATGCCGGGCGCCGCCCGCTACCTCGGCCGAAACCCGACATACCCGCCCTCGCCGTCGAACAGCACGTCGAAGCCGTTCAGCAGGTGGTAGCTGGTGTTGACGAAGGGGCGCGCCTTGTCCGACACCCGCAGATGGATGCCGGCCGGGGTCATCGGCCCGCCATCGCCGGCGCTGAAGCTGTAGAGCGGGAAGGCGCCACCCTCCGCGCCGATGCTGATCGCCACCTGCGTCCCCGGCGGCAGCGTTCCCTGCGCTCCCGGCGCCTGCGCCGCCGGCACGGTCATGAACATCACCGAGACGCCGGTATCGACCAGCACCGTGCCGCAGGAAGGCTGGGTTGAGCCGCCCAGCGCGATGCAGCCCGGCAGCGGCGCCCAGTCGGCGCCATCGGGCCGACGGTCGAGCTTCACATAGCGGAAGGCGCCGCGCGTATTGGCGGCGGTCAGGCCGATATGCACACCCTCGGGCGAGAGGATATAGCCCTGCCGGCGCGCGCCCTCGCCGCCGGCGACGTGCAGCAGCGGGTTCTTGTCCGGCGTGCTCTGGCTCTGGCTGTCGCCCTCGCGGGCAAAGCCGACGCCAACCATCGCGATGTTGCGCGGCTCCGTGGTGGGGCGGCAGGCGCGGGCCGTGTCGAGGCACTGCACCTCGGTGACCACCATGACCGGCATCGGCGCGGTGGTCACGCTCGCCCCCTCGCGGCCGGAAAGCGTGACCGGCATCACCACCCACTGCCCCAGCATCACCCGGCCGGAACTGGTGTAGGTGAGCTTGGCCGGCCCCTGCGAGGGCATCGTCTCGAAGCCGGGCACGAATTCCGCCGCCACCAATATGCCGGTCGAGCCGGAATCGAGCTCGGCGCGTAGCGCCCTGCCGCCGAAGGAGAGGCCGAGGCGCGGCACGCCGTCGATCTCGCCCGGCTCGGCATTGAGGTAGCGCAGGAACAGCCCCTCCCGGTAGGGTTCGTAATCGGGCTTTTCCTGCGCGAGCGCCGGAAGGCCGGCCCCCATCCACAGGCTGGCGCCCAGTGCCAAGCTGGCGAGAAGACCGGTCCGCATGCTCAATCCTCACATATTGGGGTAGTTCGGCCCACCGCCGCCTTCCGGCGCCACCCAGGTGATGTTGGCGTTGGGGTCCTTGATATCGCAGGTCTTGCAGTGGACGCAGTTCTGCGCGTTGATCACGAAGCGCGGCTCGCCGCCCTCCTCCACCCATTCATACACGCCCGCCGGGCAGTAGCGCGCCGAAGGCCCGGCATAGACATCGTGCTCGGAGGCTTTCTGCAGCGCCATGTCGGCGACTTTGAGGTGGATCGGCTGGTCTTCCTCATGATTGGTGTTGGACAGGAACACCGAGGACAGCCGGTCGAAGGAGACGACGCCGTCCGGCTTGGGGTAGTCGATGCGCTTTGACTGCGCCGCCGGCTTCAGTGTCGCCGAATCCGGCTTGCCGTGTCCCAGCGTGCCGAAGGGCGAGACCCCCAGCAGCGTGTTCAGCCACATGTCCAGCCCGCCCAGCGCGATGCCGATCGCGGTGCCGAGCTTCGACCACAGCGGCTTGGCGTTGCGCACCTTCCACAAATCGCGCCCGATGGCCGAGCCGCGCCAGCCGGCCTCGTAGCCGGCGAGTTCGTCGTGCTGGCGCCCCGCAGTCAGCGCCTTCGCCACCTCTTCGGCCGCGAGCATGCCGGAATGCACCGCGTTATGGCTGCCCTTGACGCGCGGCACATTGACGAAGCCGGCGGCGCAGCCGATCAGCGCCCCGCCGGGGAAGACCAGCTTGGGCACCGACTGGTAGCCGCCCTCGGTGATGGCGCGGGCGCCATAGGAAATCCGCTTGCCGCCTTCCAGCGTCTCGCGCACCAGCGGGTGCGCCTTGAAGCGCTGAAATTCCTCGAAGGGCGAGAGATAAGGGTTGGCGTAGTTGAGGTGGACCACGAAGCCCACCATCACCTGCCGGTCCTCCATATGGTAGAGGAAGGAGCCGCCGCCGGTGGCGTTGTCCAGCGGCCAGCCGAAGGAATGCTGCACCAGCCCCGGCCGGTGCTGTTCCGCCGGCACGGTCCACAGCTCCTTGAGGCCGATGCCGTATTTCTGCGGCTCGCGCCCGGCATCGAGCCGGTAATGGGCGATCAGCTGCTTGGAGAGCTGGCCGCGCGCGCCTTCCGCGAACAGCGTGTACTTCGCCCTGAGCTCCATGCCGCGGGTGAAACGGTCGGTGATGGCGCCGTCGCGCCCCACGCCCATGTCGCCGGTGGCGACGCCGGCCACCGCGCCGTCCTCATATAGAACCTCGGCGGCGGCGAAGCCGGGATAGATCTCGACGCCCAGCGCCTCCGCCTTGCCCGCCAGCCAGCGGCACACCGTGCCGAGCGAGCCGATATAGGCGCCGTGATTGCTCATCAGCGGCGGCATCAGCGCATTGGGCAGGCGCAGAGACCCTGCGGGGCCGAGGAAATAGAAACGGTCGTCGGTGACGGGGGTCTTCAGCGGCGCGTCGGCAGCGTCGCGCCAGTGCGGGAACAGCAGGTCGAGCCCGGAAGGGTCGACCACGGCGCCGGAGAGGATATGCGCCCCGACCTCCGAGCCCTTCTCGACCACCACCACCGAGAGGCTGTCGTCGATCTGCTTCAGCCGGATCGCTGCCGCCAGCCCCGCCGGACCGGCGCCGACGATCACCACGTCGAACTCCATCGCCTCGCGTTCAGGCAGTTCCGCCGGCCGTTCCGCCGCATTCATTCCGTCTCTCCGCTCCCGCAGGGTGCTGATTGGACTTCTTCCACGCTTGCCCCGACCTGACAACTCTCTCCGCGACGGATAGGATCAGCCATCCGACGGGAAGAATGCGCCTTATGAGTTCGACACTTAGCGATAGCGGGAACGGCGGCGACTGGGCGGGCGACCGCGACGCCCTTGCCGACATCCTTGCCTTCCATCTGGAGGCGGGGGTCGATGTCGCGCTGGGCGAAGAGCCGGTCGACCGCTTCGCCGAGAGCCAGGCCGCGCGCGCCGCGCCCCCTTCCCTCGCCGCCCCGGACTCACCGCGCAGAACCGCCCCCGAGGGCGCAGCGCCAGGGGCCGCCGCGCCGGCCCCGCGCCGCGCCCCGATGCCCGCCCCCGCCATCCCCGCCTCCCCGCCACCGCCTGACGTGGCGGCGCTGGAGGCGCGCGAGGCCGCCGCCTCCGCCCCGGATCTCGACGCGCTGCGGGCACTGCTGGAAAGCTTCGAGGGCTGCCCGCTCAAGCACACCGCCACCCGGCTGGTCTTCGCCGACGGCAACCCCGCCGCTCGGCTGATGCTGGTGGGCGAGGCGCCGGGACGCGACGAGGATATCGAGGGCAAGCCCTTTGTCGGCCGCTCGGGCAAGCTGCTCGACCGCATGCTGGCGGCGATCGGCATCGACCGCACGAGCGCCTACATCGCCAATGTCGTGCCCTGGCGCCCGCCGGGAAACCGCACGCCGACGCCGCAGGAAACCGCGATCTGCCTGCCCTTCATCCGCCGGCAGATCGAACTCGCCAACCCCGACCTGCTGGTCTGCCTCGGCGGCCCCTCGGCGCAGACCCTGCTCGGGCTGCGCGACGGAATCACCAAGGGACGCGGGCGCTGGGTGGAGTACGACACCGGCAGCCGAACCATCCCGGCGCTGGCCACCTTCCACCCCGCCTATCTCTTGCGCACGCCGCTTGGCAAACGCATGGCCTGGCGCGACATGCTGGCGATCGAGGCCAGGCTGGCGCAACAGCCGGGCGCGACCGGCGGGGACTAGGCCCTCTCCGCTGCCGATGGCCGGGACAATTCGACCGCATCGCGGCTGATTTGAGTCATTCCATTGACGCGCGCATGGGCTTACCCTGCGACTGTCACCCTCGCAGGCGGTGACGGCAGAGGTTGAGCGATGGAATTCGATCCCACCCTTTTGGCGCGCATCCAGTTCGCCTTCACCGTTTCCTTCCACATCATCTTTCCCAGCTTCACCATCGGCCTCGCCGCCTATATCGCGACGCTGGAGCTGCTGTGGATCGGCACCGGGCATGAGCGCTACCACCGCATTGCCCGCTTCCTGACCAAGATCTTCGCCGTGTCCTTCGCCATGGGCGTGGTCTCCGGCATCGTGCTGTCCTACCAGTTCGGCACGAATTGGAGCCATTTCTCCCGCGTCGTCGGCAATGTCATCGGCCCGCTCATCGGCTATGAGGTGCTGACCGCCTTCTTCCTGGAAGCGACCTTCCTCGGCATCATGCTGTTCGGGTGGAACCGGGTGCCGCGCGGGCTGCACGTGTTTTCCTGCGTCATGGTGGCGCTGGGCACCACGCTGTCGGCGTTCTGGATTCTCTCCGCCAATAGCTGGATGCAGACGCCGGCCGGCCACGAGATCATTGATGGCGTCGCCCATCCGGTGGACTGGCTGGCCGTCATCTTCAACCCGAGCTTCCCCTACCGCCTCGCGCATATGGTGACGGCCTGCTACCTCACCACCGCCTTCGTGGTGCTCGCGGTGGGGGCGCGCTATGTCCATTCCGGCCGCTACCCCGAGGATGGGCGCACCATGATGCGGATGGCGCTCGGCCTCATCTGCGTCTTCGCCCCGCTGCAGGCCTTTATCGGCGACGCGCATGGGCTGAACACGCTGCAGCACCAGCCGGCCAAGATCGCCGCCATCGAAGCCCACTGGGAGAACGAGCCCGGCGCCAGCGGCGTGCCGCTGGTGCTGTTCGCCATCCCCAATGACGAAACCGAGCGCAACGACTACCAGATCGCCATCCCGCATCTGGGCAGCCTCATCCTCACCCATAGCTGGACCGACACCATCCAGGGGCTGAAGGACTTCCCCCGTGCCGACCGCCCGCCGGTGGCGGTGCCGTTCTTCGCCTTCCGCGTCATGGTGGGCATTGGCGCGCTGATGATCGCCGTCGGCTGGCTCGGCGCCTTCCTGCTCTGGCGCCGTCGGCTGTTCGAGACCGACTGGTACCTCGCGCCGCTGCAGCACATCTGGCCGATCGGCTTCGTCGCCATCCTGTCCGGCTGGTTCGTCACCGAGGTCGGCCGCCAGCCCTGGGTGGCCTATGGCATCCTGCGCACGGCGGACGCGGTCTCCCCGGTCGATGGCTGGGCGGTGGCCACCACGCTGGTTCTGTTCATCTTCGTCTACGGCATCGTGTTCTCCGGCGGCATCTACTACATCAACCGGCTGATCGCGAAGGGCCCCGAAGGCGCGGCCGTCGAGCCGCCGGTGGGCGTGCCGACCCGTCCGCTCGCCTCCGCCCACAAGGCGACGCGCGCGGCCATCAACAATCCGGGGGAATGAGCATGTTCGTCGGCTCCGGCATGGAATGGTATCTGCCCGTCATCTGGTCGCTGCTGCTCGCCGTCGCCATCGCCATGTATGTGGTGCTGGATGGCTTCGACCTCGGCATGGGCATCCTCTTTCCCTTCGCCGCCAGCGAGGTGGAGAAGGACCAGATGATGAGCTCGGTCGCCCCGTTCTGGGACGGCAACGAGACCTGGCTGGTGCTGGGCGGCGGCGGCCTCTTGGTCGCCTTCCCCCTCGCCTATTCGATCGTCATGCCGGCGCTCTACCTGCCGGTCATCTTCATGCTGCTGGCATTGGTGTTCCGGGGCGTCGCCTTCGAGTTCCGCCACGTCGCCGACACCAGCCGGTTCCTGTGGAACATCGCCTTCGCCGGCGGCTCGACTCTGGCCGCCTTCTTCCAGGGCGTGCTGCTGGGCGGCTTCGTGCAGGGCATCAAGGTCGAGAACAACGCCTTCGCCGGCGGCCCGCTCGACTGGCTCACCCCCTTCGCCCTGGTCTGCGGCTTCGCCGTGGTGGCCGGCTATGCGCTGATCGGCAGCGTCTGGCTTGTCATGAAGACCGAGGGCGCCGCCGCCATCCGCTCGCGCGCGCGGGCCAAGATGCTGCTGCCGGTGGTGCTGGTGTTCATGGCCATCATCAGCCTGTGGACGCCGCTGGCCTTCCCGCGCATCGCCGAGCGCTGGTTCACCACGCCGAACCTGTTTTATCTCGCGCCGGTGCCGCTGCTCACCCTCGTGCTCGCCTATGCGGTGTGGCGCTGGCTGGAGAAGGGCCATGACAATCTGCCCTTCTTCGGCGTCATCGGGCTGTTCCTGCTCGGTTATTTCGGCATCGGGGTGTCGATCTTCCCCTATCTGGTGCCGCCGTCGCTCACCGTATGGGAAACCGCCGCCGCCCCGGCGAGCCAGGTGTTCATGCTCATCGGCACCATCTTCATGCTGCCGGTGATCCTCGGCTACATCGCCTTCGTCTACTGGCTGTTCCGCGGCAAGGTGCGCGAGGGCGAGGGCTACCACTGAGCCCGCAGGGCGCGCGGTGCGCGCGCCCCCCGTCCCGTTCAGGCCGCCGGCGTTTCGTCGAGGCGGGTGCGGATCGGCGCGAAGGAAGTGCGGTGGTGGCGGCACACGCCGAGCGCCGCCAATGCCTGCTGGTGCTCGGGCGTGCCATAGCCCATGTGCCGCTCGAAGCCATAGCCGGGATGCGCCGCCCCGAGCGCGCCCATCAGCCGGTCGCGCGTCACCTTGGCGACGATGGACGCCGCCGCAATGGACGCCACCAGCCCGTCGCCGCCGATGATGGTGTGCGCCGCGCAGGGCACGGGCGGCAGGTCATTGCCATCCACCAGCACCAGCCGCGGGGCGCGCGACAGGCCGGCCACCGCGCGGGCCAGCGCCCATAGCGTCGCCTGGCGGATATTATGGCCATCGATACGGATCGGCGGGGCGAAGGCCAGCGAGACATCGGCGGTGGCGCAGATCTCCTCGAACAGCCGCTCGCGCTGGGCGGCCGACAGGCGCTTGGAATCGTCGAGCCCCACGGGCACGCGCACGGGGTCCAGCACCACGGCGCAGGCGACCACCGGCCCGGCCCACGGGCCGCGCCCCACTTCGTCGACACCCGCCACCGGCACCTCGCCCGCACGGTGCGCCGCGTGCTCCCGCGAAAAGTCCGGTTTCTGTCGCGGCTCGGCCATGATGGAAGGTCTCTCATAGGAATCGGTGCACGGCTGGCGCGTTTCGCCCGCGCGATTCGCGCCGTCGCCCGCGCCGCACCATGCCGAGCAGGCGGCAGGGATGCAACATTTCCACCCGCCCGTCGGCGGATGAGCCTATAAGGCCGGGCAACCATTCGAGCGGATCATGAACTGGTCGGAACGCATTCAGGAATTCGTCACGCTCTGGGTGGTGATCGACCCGCTGGGCACGCTTCCCGTCTTCCTGGCGGTGACGGCAGGGCTCAGCGCGGCGGACCGCACCAAGGCGGCGCTGCTCTCCACCCTCGTCTCCTTCGGCGTGCTGGTGTTCTTCGCCATGGCGGGGCACTGGCTGCTGCGGTCGATGGATGTGTCGATCGAGTCGTTCCAGATCGCCGGCGGCATCGTGCTGTTCCTGTTCGCGCTCACCATGATCCACGGCAAGAGCCACGGCGATCCGCATGCGCCGGCCGAGATGAACCCGCTCGAGATCGCCATCTATCCGCTCGCCATCCCCTCGATCGCCAGCCCGGGCGCGATGCTGGCGGCGGTGGTGCTGACCGATACCGCGCGGCATGATTTTTCCGAGCGGATCATGACCATCGCCACCTTCAGCCTGGTGCTCGGGATGACGCTCCTCATCATGCTGGCGGCCGGCCGCCTGGGGCAGCTGATCGGCCGTGGCGGCGCTTCCATCATCAGCCGGGTGATGGGCATGATCCTCGCCGCGCTGGCGGTCGACCTCATCCTCAGCGCCACCTCCCAGTGGCTGCACCTGCCGCCGATCTGAGGCGCCGGGCCCACGCGGGCCGTCCTTCGCCGCGCAACGTCGTCGTCGGGCCAGACACCGCCATCCCCATCTTCGTTTCAGCAGCCGCCCCTCGGCCAAGCCCGGGGATGACGGCGCAACGGTGGAATGCCGCAACAAAAAGGGCGCGGCTTGCGCCGCGCCCTTTTCATTCAATTGAAGCCCGCAGGAGCGGATGGACCCCCGAGGAAGTCCATGCCGCCACCGAAGTCGGCTGTTGCCGAGTTCGGCATCAAGAAACCGCAGGGGTGGATGGACTTCCTCAGAAGTCCATGCCGCCACCTAAGCCGGGCTTGCCCGGCTTAGGCACTCAGCGAAAAGCAGGGGCGAATGGACTTCCTCAGAAGTCCATGCCGCCCATGCCGCCGCCGCCGGGCATGGAGGGGGCGCCGCCGTCGCGCTTGGGCGCATCGGCGATCATCGCTTCGGTGGTGATCAGCAGGCCGGCGACCGAGGCCGCGTCCTGCAGGGCGGTGCGAACGACCTTGGCCGGGTCGACGATGCCGGAGGCGATCATGTCGACGAACTGCTCGGTCTGGGCGTTGAAGCCGAAGTTCGGGTCCTTCGATTCCAGCACCTTGCCGACCACGATCGAGCCCTCGACGCCGGAATTCTCGGCGATCTGGCGGATCGGGGCCTCAAGCGCGCGCAGCACGATCTTGATGCCGGCCTGGATGTCCGGGTTGTCGGAGGTCAGCTTCTCCACGGCCTTCTTGGCGCGCAGAAGGGCGATGCCACCGCCGGGGACGATGCCTTCCTGCACAGCCGCGCGGGTGGCGTTGAGCGCGTCGTCGACGCGGTCCTTCTTTTCCTTCACTTCGACTTCGGTCGCGCCGCCGACGCGGATCACCGCGACGCCGCCGGCGAGCTTGGCCAGGCGCTCCTGCAGCTTCTCGCGGTCATAGTCCGAGGTGGTTTCCTCGATCTGCGCCTTGATCTGCGCGACGCGGCCCTCGATGTCCTTCTTCTTGCCGGCGCCATCGATGACGGTGGTCTTTTCCTTCTCGATGATCACCTTCTTGGCGCGGCCGAGCATGGTGAGGTTGACGCTCTCCAGCTTGATGCCGAGCTCTTCGGAGATGACCTGGCCACCGGTGAGGATGGCGATGTCTTCCAGCATGGCCTTGCGGCGATCACCGAAGCCCGGAGCCTTGACGGCCGCGACCTTGAGGCCGCCGCGCAGCTTGTTGACGACGAGCGTGGCCAGGGCCTCGCCCTCGACATCCTCGGCGACGATCAGCAGCGGCTTGCCGGACTGCACCACGGCTTCGAGCACGGGCAGGATCGCCTGCAGGCCGGAAAGCTTCTTGTCGAAGATGAGCATGTAGGGATCTTCGAGATCCACCGTCATCTTCTCGGCATTGGTGATGAAGTAGGGCGAGAGATAGCCACGGTCGAACTGCATGCCTTCGACCACGTCGAGCTCGGTCTCGGCGGTCTTGGCTTCCTCGACGGTGATCACGCCCTCATTGCCGACGCGCTGCATCGCACCGGCGATCATTTCGCCGATCGAGGCATCGCCATTGGCGGAGATGGTGCCGACCTGCGCGACTTCGTCGGTGTTCTTCACCTTCTTGGCGCGCTTCTCGATATCCTTGATCGCCTCGGCGACCGCGAGGTCGACGCCGCGCTTCAGGTCCATCGGGTTCATGCCGGCGGCGACGAACTTGGCGCCTTCACGGACGATCGACTGGGCGAGCACGGTGGCGGTGGTGGTGCCGTCGCCGGCGAGGTCGTTGGTCTTGGAGGCGACCTCACGCACCAGCTGGGCGCCGAGATTTTCGAAGCGGTCCTCGAGCTCGATCTCCTTGGCGACGGTGACGCCGTCCTTGGTGATGCGCGGGGCGCCGAAGCTCTTCTCGATCACGACATTGCGGCCCTTGGGGCCGAGCGTGACCTTCACCGCATTGGCGAGGATATCGACGCCGCGCAGCATCCGTTCGCGGGCATCGCCGGCAAATTTAACGTCTTTGGCAGCCATCTGGCCTACTCCTGAAATTCAGAATGTCGGGGAAGGATAAGGTCGGCTCAGCCGACGATGCCCATGACGTCCGATTCCTTCATGATCAGGAGGTCCTGACCGTCGATCTTGACCTCGGTGCCCGACCACTTGCCGAACAGCACCTTGTCGCCGGCCTTGACGTCGAGCGGGACGAGCTTGCCGGCCTCGTCGCGGGCGCCGGGGCCGACGGAGAGCACTTCGCCCTGCGAGGGCTTTTCCTTGGCGCTGTCGGGGATGATGATGCCGCCCGCCGTCTTTTCTTCGGCGTCGAGGCGCTTCACCACGATGCGGTCATGCAGGGGGCGGAACTTCAGCTTGGCCATCGGTAGATCCTCGGTCTTCCTATCGCGCGCCGTCGTGGCGCTGGGTATGGAGCTTACTAGCACTCTTCAGAGGCGAGTGCCAAACTTGCAGCGGAGATAGGAACGGTGCCCGAGTGAGTCAAGCGCACCGGGCGACCTTCGTCTGTCATAGTGCGTCATGCGGCGCGGGCGGGCGCGGGTCATGAAAAAACCCGGCCCGCGCAGGGCGCGAACCGGGTGTTTGACGGCCGTGGAAGCGGCGATCAGGCCGACTTCTTGATGGTCTTCTCGACCGAGGCCTTGATCGGCTCGGCGGTGTCGGTGGCGACCTTCTGGGCCAGGGTCGAGAGTTCCTTGGCCTGGGCCGAGAGCACGTCGAACTGCTTGCGCATATGGCCGGTGGAAAGCTCCACCGCTTCCGAGACGCTCTTGGCGCCGAACAGCGCGCCCATATAGTCGAAGGCGGCGTTCACATTGGTGCGCAGCGACTCGAGGGCCACCGTGTTGTACTCGGTGAGGCCGCGCGAGGCGGTGCTGTAGGTGTCTTCGAGCAGGTCGGTGGTCTCTTCGGCGTTGGCCTTGAACTTCTCATAGGTGTCGCGCGCGTTCTGCACGCTCTTCTCGGCCATTTCACGCACGACGGCGGGCACTTCCACGCCGGCCGACATGTCGAACTTCGGCATCTCGAACTTGGGCATGGCGGCCTCGAAAGCCGAGGTGGCGGCCTTGGCGGCCTTTTTCGGGGACGGGGTGATGGGGGTAGCGTCAACCATGGGTTTTCTCCTCGCAGTCGCGGCGGATTCAGGATGGCGGCGACCGCTCCGCGCTGGCGGTCGCGCCCTGACCGGCAAAGGCGCTGTCAGAGTGAAACCCGACCCTCTGCCTCGTCTGGCCCCCTATAATTGTGCACTGCAACATAATATTGCAATGCACAAACCACCCAGAGCTGCAAATTTTTTCAACTTTTTTTTAGCGACGCCGCTGACCGCGTCGCCTCACGTCGCGCTCACGCGCCGCTCAATTGTCGCCCTTGGCGAAGGGCGAGGCCGCGCTGGCATGCTGGCCGATGGCCTTGGCCTGCTCGGTGAGGCGGGCGGCCTGTTCCTTCACATAGTCGGCGTGCAGCCGCGTCCACTCGTCCACCGTGGTCGCCTTGGCGAGGCGCGAGGCGAAATCGAACCCGGCGGCGATGTTGGCTTCGGCGAAATCCAGCGTGGTGCGGCCCATGTCGCGGGCATTGCCATGCGCCGCGTCGACCTTTCGGCTGGCATCGTCGAGCGCCTTGTGCGCGGCCGTGAGGAAGCCGTCGATCGCCGCGCGCGCCTGCCCCACGCCCTGCTCGGCGATGGCGCGCAGCTCGGGGGGAACGTCGAGTTTCGGATTGTCGGCCATGGCGAAAACTCCTCCGGATGACGATGTGGGAGTGTAGACGCAACGTAAGGCAAGGCTATCCGGCCTGATGCCTACGTCTAAAGTAGGAGACGCCTGGCAAAACGCAACGGAATTCACCCTCCCGCCGCGCCCCGGTTGCGTTTGGTTAACCGGGATCGGTGGCAACCAATTAACCGGAAAAGGTGAAGCTGGCGCGACAGGGGGCCCGGCGCATGGCAAGCGGCGCCGGCCCGGATTAGTGTTGACAGGCGGCAACAGGCTCTTCCGGGCCCGACGCCGGCATCCGGTTCGCACCGGCGGGATCATTCAGGCGACCATGAACACCGACGATTTCGGCACTTCGGCGACGCAGAACCTGCGTGCTCAGGCGGCCACGGCGCTCGCCGGGGCGGCGCCGGCCGTGCTCGTGCGGGCCGATGGAACGCCGATCGCCGCCAATGAGGCCGGCCGCGCGGTGCTGGACGAGGCCGCGCTGCGCACGCTCGCGCCGCGCCTTGCCGCCACGCTGCGCCCCGCCCGCCCGGCGCGGCTGGAGCGGCTGCGCCTGCCCGGTGCGCTCACCCCCGCCACCTTCGCCTGTTCCCTGCTCGCCGCCGGCGGCGCGCGGGCGCTGCTGCTGGTCGGGCTCGACGCGGTCCCCGCCCGCCCGGTGGCACAAGCCGCGCCCACGGCGACGACGCCCGCGCCCCCCGCGCCGGCCCGCTTCACCTGGAGCACCGGCCCCGATGCCCGGCTGAACCGCATCGACCCGCGCCTTGCCGCCGCGCTGGCGCGGGCGCCGGAAGAGCTTGCCGGCCTCGACTGGCGGGCGCTCGGCGCGCTCGACGCGCACCGGGCGGTGACGGAAGGCGCCAGCTTCACCCATCTGGCGGTGCTTGTGCCCACCGGGCGCGGCGATGGCCTCGACATCGAGCTGGGCGGCGCGCCCATTCGCGGCGACGGCATGCGCGGCTTCGGCCTGGTCAAGGGTCGCCGGCCGCTGGAGGCCGGCGCCGAGGCCCCGACCCTGCCCCCGGCAATGCCGCCCGCGATGTCCCCGGCACTGCCGCCGCGCGCGACCATTTCGGCTCCCGAAGGCCCACCGCCCGAGGCGCCCCTGCCGCCCGTCACCCCACCCCAGCCCCCGATGGCGGACCTCACCCCGCCGGTGCGGGTGACGCTGAGCCTTGTGCCCTCCCCCGCCAATGTCGTGCCGCTGCGCGCCGGCAGCCATGAGGCCGGGCGCGACAATGTCCGCTCCTCCTGGGAAGGGCTGTCGACCGGCGAGCGCAACGCCTTCCGCGAGATCGCCCGCGCGCTGGGCGCCCGGCTGGAAGGCGTCGACGACCCTGCCGAGCCGGCGCCGGACTCCGCGCCCGAACCGGCCCAACATCCGGTGCCGCCGGCCGTCGACCCAGCCTCCCAAATGCCCGCGACGCCTGCGCCCGCGCCCCCCGCCCCCGTGGCCCAGGACAATGCCGACCCGACCCCGGCCGCAGCGGACACCGGCGCAAGCGAAGGCGCGCAGGAAGGCGAGCGCCCCGCAGAGGCCACCGGCCTGCGCCGCGTGCTCTCCGAAGGCGAGCGCCCGGTGCTGGACCGCCTGCCGCTCGGCCTCATCGCCTTTCGCGGCGACCGGCTGCTCTACGCCAACCGCGCCCTGCTGGAATGGACCGGCCATGCCGACCTCGCCGCGCTGGAAGCGGCGGGCGGCCTGCCCTCGCTGTTCGACACCGGCCCAACCGAGGCGGGCGAAGCGGCGGGCGAGGATGTGTTGCTGACCATCCGCGGCGCCGATGGCACGCCGATCCGCGTCGAAGCGCGGCTGATGGCCTCCCCCTGGGAGGGCGGCCCGGCAATGCTCTATGTGCTGCACCGCGCCAGCGCCCCCGACAGCGCCGATGCCCTCAACGAAGCGCGCGTCACCGAGGCGCGCGTCACCGAGGCGCGTCTTGCCGAGGAGCGCATCGCCGAGGCGCGCGCGGCCGATGCCCGCGTGGCCGACGAGCGCCTGCGCCAGGCCGAGCTCGCTTTGCGCGAGGCGGAGAGTTCCAGCCGCGAGCTGCGCGCCATTCTCGACACCGCCACCGACGGCGTCGTGCTGATCGACGCCGCCGGCACCGTGCTGTCGATGAACCACCCGGCGGAAGCGCTGTTCGGCTTCAATGCCGGCGAGGTGAAGGGCGAATCCTTCACCTTGCTGCTGGCGCCGGAAAGCCACCGCGCGGCGGTGGACTATCTCGATGGCCTCGCCGCCAATGGCGTCGCCAGCGTGCTCAATGACGGGCGCGAAGTGATCGGCCGGGTGCGCGAGGGCGGGCTGATCCCGCTGTTCATGACGGTCGGCCGGGTGGGCGATGATCCCACCAAATTCTGCGCCGTGCTGCGCGACATCACCCAGTGGAAGCGCGCCGAGGAGGAGCTGATCGAGGCCAAGCGCCTCGCCGAGCGCGCCAACCTCGCCAAGTCCGACTTCCTCGCCAAGATCAGCCACGAGATACGCACCCCGCTCAACGCCATTATCGGCTTCTCGGAAGTGATGATGGAGGAGCGCTTCGGGCAGGTGGAGAACCAGCGCTACCGCGACTATCTGCGCGACATCCACGCCTCGGGCGAGCACCTCATCTCGCTGATCAACGATCTGCTCGACCTGTCGAAGATCGAGGCCGGCAAGCTCGACCTCGCCTTCACCAGCGTGTCGCTGAACGAGGTGGTGCAGCAATGCATGGGCATCATGCAGCCGCAGGCCAACCGCGAGCGCATCATCATCCGCTCCTCGCTCGCCAGCGACCTGCCGCCCGTGGTGGCCGACACCCGCTCGATCCGGCAGATCGTGCTCAACCTCGTCTCCAACTCGATCAAGTTCACCCAGCCCGGCGGGCAGGTGATCCTGTCGACGACGCTGACCGAGGAGGGCGAAGTGGTGCTGCGGGTGCGCGACACCGGGGTCGGCATGTCGGAATCCGACGTGGTGCTCGCGATGGAGCCCTTCCGCCAGATCACCACCTCGGCCCGCGCCGGTTCCGGCGGCACTGGCCTCGGCCTGCCGCTGACCAAGGCGCTGGCCGAAGCCAACCGCGCCGCCTTCAACATCCGCAGCGCGGTGGATGTCGGCACCATCGTCGAGATCATCTTCCCCTCGACCCGGGTGCTGGCGGAGTAGCGCCTCAGGGCGCGGGGACGGAGACGTCCAGTTTTTCCGTGGGCCCGAGCAGGGCGCGGCCGGCGCCGGAGCGGCGGATCAGCGCCTGCGGGTCCGGCAGCAGGATAGGCCGCTGCCAGTCGCCGCGAACAATGAAGGGCAGCGAAAACGCCACGGCAGGCGCCGCCTGCGGCGAGCCCCCATTCGCCGCCGACGTTCCGTTCGCGGCTGAACTCCCGTCCGCCAAACCCGCCGGATCGGCGGCGGTCAGGCTCGCCGCCATGCCGGGCAGGACCGTGTCGGCGGCGGCGGCCCCTGCGGAATCCACAGCGTCCGGGCCGGCGCCGTTGCGCGCGTCGCTCATCGTCGCCCCGGCCTTGCCGGCCGGCGCCGCGCGCACCAGCTGGGCGAGGCCGGAGAGGTCGAGCGCGCGCGAGGCGACCGGGCTTTCCCCGGCGAGCGCCACATGCAGCGTGTCGCTGGAGAGGTCGAGCCGGTCGAGCTTGACGACGCCGCCGGCGATGCGCGCATCGACCACGATTTCGGCGAAGGGCGTGCGCCCGCCGCGCAGATCACCGCCGGAGAGCGGGCGCTTCTCCAGCCGCGCCAGAATGCGCCCGACATCGATGCCGACCAGACCGCCCTGGCTGCCGGTGAGGGTGAAGGCGCCGCCGAGGCCCTGCGCGATATCCATAATGCTGGTGCCGCCGCCCACCGCCGACAGCCGGAACGAGCCGGTGCCTTCGAGCCGCTGGAAGCGGAACAGTTCGCCCAGCGCGGCGCCCAGCGCCACATCATCGGCGGAAAGGTCCATCCGCACATTCATCCCCGGCCCGGCCGGGCGCGGCGACAGCTGCAGCGAGGCCCGGAACAGCCCGCCCCACGCCTCGGCCTCGCCGATGGTGAGCGAGAGCCGCCCGCCCTTGGCGGTGGCGCTGGCGGCCATGCGCTGCAGATCGGCACCGCCGAGGCGGACACGCCCGGCGGAGAGCCGCAATTCGACATCCATCGCCTGGGTCGGGCCGAGATCGATCGCCTCGCGGCTCCAGCCGCTCTGATGCGGGCTGGACAGGCTCAGTTCGCCATAGGGAGAAAGGTCGATGGTCTCGCTCGCCAGCGAGCCCTGCAGCATGGGGCGGGCGCCGTCGATGCGCAGGTTGAAGGCGCCGACGCCGGAATTGCCGTCGAGATCGAGCCGCGCCTGGCTCAGCTGGGCGCCCTGCGCCGAGACGAGCGCCATGCCGCGCAGGTCGAAGGCGCCGAAGCCGCGTTCGGTCGGCGCTTCCATTCCCAGCCAGGCCAGCGCCTCGCGCAGCTGCCCGGCGGACACCTTGAGGTCGCCGGAGACCACCGGCCCGCCCGCCAGCCGCGCCCCGCCGGTGAAGCTGGCGCGCGCCAGCGGCGCGCTCAGCGACAAGGTGAGCCCGCCGACCTCGCCCACCGCCAGCGCCCGCAGGCCGGTCAGCCTTCCATCGATCTCCAACGGCTCGCCGCGCCACTGCGCCCGGCCCGCCACCTCGACGCTGCCGCCGCCGCGCCAGCCAATGGTCAGGTCCGCCTGGGGAATGAGGATGTCGACCGCCGCGCCGCGGGCGATGCCGACGCTGCCATTGGTGACGACGAGATCGCCGCGCGATTCGGCCGTGCCGAGAGCGCCGATGAAACCGCTCAGCGCCGCCAGCCCGTCGCCCGGATCGGCCAGGGTCAGGCGGGCGTCGGTGAGTTCGATATGGTCGGCGCGCACATGCCCGGCCAGCAGGGGCAGCAGGTCGAGCACCACCCGCATATGCGGCACGTCGAGCTTCGCGCGCGGGTCATTGAGGCTCACAGCGCCGAGCGTCAGCGCCGGCCAGGGCAGCACGGCGAAGGAAACCGGCCCGTCGAGCGTCGGCTCGGCCCCGGTGGCGGCGGCGATCATCGCCCGCGCCTGCTCCCGCAGCGTCTCCTCGGAGGCGAGCTTGGGCGCCAGCACGCCGGCCACCATCGCCAGAGCCAGCGGCACGAGGAGGAATGGAATGAACTTCTTCATTGTGTCGTCATGCTCCCCGCCCTCGCTACCGCATCGGAGCGAAGCCGCGCAAGCAAGGGCCGCGCTCAGAGAGGTACGGGTCGCGCGCGGGTGCCGTACCAAGGTTACCGCAACATGTTGGCGCTCTGTGTCTGTTTGATGGCCTGACAGACAACCCGGCCGGCGCTATGACTGCTGCAGTGCGAAACGCCGCGGGGACGGCGCGTGAAACGAAGGGGAGGACGGCATGGGAGAGGCAGGCTTTGCAACCACGGGTCAGGCGCCGCTGTGGACGCCGAGCCCCGAACGTGTTGCCCATAGCCAGATCACCGCCTTCATCGCCCGCGTGAACGCCCGCCACGGCACCGCGCTGGCCGATTACCGCGCGCTGCACGCCTGGTCGATCGCCCATCCCGCCGCCTTCTGGGAGGAGGTGTGGGACCTCGGCGAAGTGATCGGCACTCGCAGCGGTCCCTCGCTGGTCGATGGCGAGGCGATGCCCGGCGCGCAGTTCTTCCCCGAAGCGCGGCTGAACTATGCCGAGAACCTGTTGCGACCGCGCGATCCTGCAACCGTGGCGATGATCTTTCGCGGCGAGGACAAGGTGGAACGCCAGATCCGCTTCGGCGAACTCACCGATCTCGTCTCGCGCCTGCAGCAAGCCCTGCGCGCGGCCGGCGTCGGCGTCGGCGACCGGGTGGCCGCCACCATGCCGAACCTGCCCGAGACCATCGCGGTGATGCTGGCGGCCTCGTCGCTCGGCGCCGTGTTCTCCTCCTGCTCGCCCGATTTCGGCGAGCGCGGCATTCTCGACCGCTTCGGCCAGATCGAGCCCAAGGTCTATGTCGCCTGCGACGGCTATTGGTACAATGGCAAGCCGGTTTCCATCGCCGAGAAGCTGCGCGCCGCCGTGCCGCAGATGCCCAGCGTGACGACGACGCTTATCGTGCCCT
Organism: Ancylobacter vacuolatus; assembly: GCF_030813595.1. Lineage (GTDB taxonomy): Bacteria > Pseudomonadota > Alphaproteobacteria > Rhizobiales > Xanthobacteraceae > Ancylobacter > Ancylobacter vacuolatus. The sequence continues at coordinate 141,099 of NZ_JAUSUH010000003.1, forward strand.
ATCTCGGCCAGGCGGAAGAGGTGGCGAAGAGCCTGCCGAACGGGGTGACGCTGGAGACCTTCCTCGCCCCCTATGTCCCCGCCCCGCTCACCTTCGAGCGGCTGCCCTTCAACCACCCGCTGTTCATCCTGTTCTCCTCCGGCACCACGGGCGCGCCGAAATGCATCGTGCACGGCGCCGGCGGCACGCTGCTCCAGCACATCAAGGAGCACCGGCTGCACTGCGATCTCGCGCCGGGCGACCGGCTGTTCTACTTCACCACCTGCGGCTGGATGATGTGGAACTGGCTGGTGACCGGCCTCGCCAGCCACCTCACCTTGTGCCTCTATGACGGCTCGCCCTTCGCCCCCAACGCCTCCGTGCTGTGGGACTATGCGGCGCAGGAGCGCTTCGCGCTGTTCGGCACCTCGGCCAAATATATCGACCAGCTGCGCAAGGAGGGCGTGCGCCCGGGCGCGACGCATGACCTCTCCGCGCTCAAGGCGATGACCTCCACCGGCTCGCCGCTGGCGCCGGAGAGCTTCGGCTTCGTCTATGAGGCGATCAAGCCTGACCTGCACCTCGCCTCGATCTCGGGCGGCACCGACATCGTCTCCTGCTTCGTGCTCGGCGACCCCACCGCGCCGGTCTATAAGGGCGAGATCCAGGCGGCGGGCCTCGGCATGGCGATCGAGGTGTGGTCGGACGAGGGCGTGCCCGTCACCGGCGAACGCGGCGAACTGGTCTGCACAAAACCCTTCCCCTGCATGCCGGTCATGTTCTGGAACGACCCGGAGGGCACCAAGTACCATGCCGCCTATTTCGAGCGCTTCCCCAATGTCTGGTGCCATGGCGATTTCGCCGAATGGACCGCCCATGGCGGGCTCATCATCCATGGCCGCTCCGACGCGACGCTGAACCCGCAGGGCGTGCGCATCGGCACTGCCGAAATCTACGCCCAGGCCGAGCAGATCCCGGAGATTGTCGAGGCCATCGCCATCGGCCAGGAATGGGACAATGACGTGCGGGTGGTGCTGTTCGTGCGGCTGCGCGAGGGGGCGGCGCTCGACGCCGAACTCGACAAGCGCATCCGCACCCAGATCCGCCTTGGCGCCAGCCCGCGCCACGTGCCGGCCCGCATTGTTGCGGTCGCCGACATTCCGCGCACCCGCTCGGGCAAGATCACCGAACTGGCGGTGCGCGATGTCGTGCATGGCCGCCCGGTGAAGAACACCGAGGCGCTGGCCAACCCCGACGCGCTGGAATTCTTCCGCAACCGGCCCGAACTGGCGGAGTGAGCGGCGGGCGCGCCCTCACCGCGCCCGTCATTCCCGGGCCGCCCTCCCGCCGTCATCCCCGGGCTTGACCCGGGGATCCACGTCTTGGGCGGGCCACGAGCCTGCGTGCTTCGAGGCCGGGCTGCGCCCGGCACCTCAGCATGACGAAGACTGCCCTGTTTCGACGCCCGTCATCCTGAGGCGCTCGGCACCGCCGAGCCTCGAAGGACGCAGGCCCTCACCGCTACGGAAACCCGCGGCCCGGCCCATCCTCACCCCTGCCGGGGCCGGGAGAGTCGCGCCAGCAGGATCACCGGTACCAGCCCCACCAGCACGATCAGCAGCGCCGCCAGCGCGCCGTCCTCATAGGTGCCGCGCGCGGCCTCGGCATAGACATGGCTGGCCAGCGTCTCGAAGTTCAGCGGCCGCAGCATCAGCGTCGCCGGCAGTTCCTTCATGCAGTCGACGAACACCAGCAGCGCCGCGCCGCCCAGCGCCGGCCGCAGCATCGGCAGATGCACCAGCCGCACCACCCCGCCCGGCTTCTCGCCGAGGCTGCGCGCCGCCATGTCGAGCGTGGTGCCGACCTTGCCATAGCCGGCTTCCAGCCCGCCAATGGGGATGGCGAGAAAGCGGATGACATAAGCGATGATGAGCGCCGCCCCGGAACCGGACAGCAGCAGCCCGGTGGAGACGCCGGTGAACTGCTGGCTGAGGCCGGAGACGAAATTGTCGAAGCCGGCCAGCGGCACCAGCAGGCCGACCGCCAGCACCGTGCCCGGCACGGCATAGCCCAGGCTCGCGAGGCGCAGCGCCAGCGCCGAGCGCAGCGCCCCGGTGCGCAGCGCCACCACCACGGCGAAGCCGAGCAGCAAGGCGAGCACGGTGCCGAGCGCGGCGAACAGCGCGGTGTTCGCCGTCTCGGTCAGGATCGTCTGCGAGACGCCATGAAACGAGATGCGCTTCCACGCCGCGAGGGCCAGGTGCCCGGCCGGCAGCACGAAGCCGAGCAGAACGGGGAGCAGGCAGGCGAGGAAGGCGAGCGCCCCCGCCCCGGCCGAGAGCGAGCGCCGCGCCGGCGGGCGGGCGCGGTCACCGATATTGCCGGTCCTCTGGTGGCGCCGACCCCAGCGCTCCAGCATCACAAGCGCGAACATCAGCGCCAGCATGCACAGCGCGATCTGCGCCGCGCCGGGCAGGCTGGAGCGGTTCAGCCAGGTGGAATAGATCGACAGGGTCAGCGTCTGCACGCCGAGGAATTCGGAGGCGCCGACGTCGTTCACCGTCTCCATCAGCGCCAGCGTCACCCCCACCGCGATCGCCGGGCGGGCGAGCGGCAGCGCGATGCGGAAGAACGCTTCCCCCGCCCCCGCCCCCAGCGTGCGGGCGGCATCGAGCACGGAAGCGGTCTGCACCAGGAAGGCGGCGCGGGCGGAGAGGTAGACATAGGGGTAGAGCACCAGCCCAAGCAGGATGATGCAGCCCGGCAGCGAGCGCACCTCCGGCAGCCAGAGGTCGCGCGGGCGCAGGCCGAAGCTGGTGCGGATCAGCGTCGGGATCGGCCCCAGCGGGTGCACCGCGTCGACATAGACGAAAGCCTGGATATAGGTCGGGATGGCGAGGGGCAGCAGCAGCGCCCATTCAAACACGCCGCGCCCGGGAAAGCGGCACACCGCCACCAGCCAGGCGGTGCCGGTGCCGATGATGGCGACAAAAGCGCCGACCCCGAGCACCAGAAGCGTGGTCTCGAACAGGGCGTGCGGAATGACATTGGCGATGAGGTGCGGCCAGAGATCGCCCGAGCCCTGCAGCGCGGTCCAGGACAGCGCCAGCAGCGGCAACAGCACCAGAAGCACGACCGCCCCCGCCGCCGCCCGCACGATGCGGGAGCCGGTGATGGGGGCGCGGCGGGGGGTGAGGGAAGCGGCCAGGCTCATCTTGCAAATGTCCCGGGACGGCAACCACCCCGGGACCCACTCCTGTCGGTGAAGCGTGGCGGGCGCCGCCCTTCAGCGCCGCCGGCGCGGGCTCAGTTGTCGAAGCCGACCTTGTCGGCGAGGTTCGCCGCCGCCTTGCGCGCCTTGGCGACCGCGACGAGATCGACATTGTCGACCTTCAGCGGGCCGAAGGCGGCGATGATCGGGTCGGCCGGGACGCCAGGGACAACGGGATATTCGAAGTTGGCCTTGGCGTAGAGTTCCTGCGCCTCGGGGGAGACGAGATATTCCAGCAGCTTGACGGCATTGCCTTTGTTCGGGGCGTTCTTGGCGACGCTGGCGCCTGAAATGTTCACATGGGTGCCGCCATTCTCGAAGGTGGGCAGCACGACATTGATCGCCTTGCCCCATTCTTCCTGCTCGGGGCCGCCCTTGCCGGAGCGCATCAGGCCGACATAGTAGGAATTGGCGAGGCCGATGTCGCAGATGTCGCCGAGAATGTCGCGCGCCACTTCACGGTCGCCACCGGCGGCCTTGCGGGCGAGGTTCGCCTTCACGCCCTTGAGCCATTCCTCGGCCTTGGCCTCGCCGTGATGGACGATATAGGCGGCGATCAGCGCGGTGTTGTAGGGGTGCTTGCCCGAGCGGATGCAGACCTCGCCCTTCCACTTCGGATCGGCGAAGCTCTCATAGGTGATCGCCGTGTCCTTCACCCGGTCTTTCGAGGTGTAGGCGACGCGGGCGCGGGCGGAGAGCGCGAACCAGTCGCCATCGGCGCCGCGCAGATTGGCGGGGATGGCCTTGTCCAGCACATCGGATTTGACGGGCTGGGTCACGCCCTGGTCGACGAGGTCGAGCAGCGCGCCGACATCCACCGTCATCAGCACGTCGGCGGGGGAGGCCTCGCCCTCCGCCTTCACCCGCTCGGCCAGCCCGTCCTTGACGAAAATGCTGTTCACCTTGACGCCGGTCTTCTCGGTGAAGGCGTCGAACAGCGGCTTGGCCAGGCCCGGCTCGCGGGTGGTGTAGATGTTGACGACCTCTTCGGCCGACGCGGCGATCGGCGCCAGCGCCAGGCTGGCGGCGATGAAGCCACCCAGAGCGAGGCGACGGGTGAACGGGGTGAGCGTGCGGGCAGTCATCGGCGTCTCCTGCGTGCGGATCGCCGGTCAACTGGCGATCGCATGGTTGACGTTACGTCTGTCGCAGGCGGTAGCCGACGGGGGCGCGCTGGTCAACAAAAAGCCGAGTGAACTCAATAACTTAGAATAAGTCTAATCAAAGACACAGGCGGAAACGCTTGACGCCGCGAGGTAAACCGCGCCGGCCACCAGCGCCGCCCCCGAAAGCCGGAGCCCCTGAACGCCGAAGGCCGGTCTCGCGACCGGCCTTCGCTAAAACCTTGACGAGGCGTCGAAAGCCTCAGTCGAGCCCGCCAATATGGTGCTGGGCGTAGAGCTGGATGCCGAGATTGGCGATCAGGTCGAGCTGGGTTTCGAGGAAGTCGATATGGCCTTCCTCGTCCTTCATCAGCTCCTTGAACAGGTCGCGGCTGGGATAGTCCTGCACCGACTCGGCATAGGTGGCGGCTTCCTGGTAGAGCGCGCGCGCCTCGATCTCGGCGGCGAGATCGCACTCGATCACTTCCTTGATGTCCTGGCCGATGCGCAGCGGGTCCAGCACCTGCAGGTTGGGCAGGCCTTCGAGGAACAGGATGCGATCGATGAAGCGATCGGCGTGCTGCATTTCCTCGATCGACTCGGCGCGCCACTTGGCGGCCAGCTTCTTGTAGCCCCAGTTGTCCAGCATGCGGTAATGCAGCCAGTACTGGTTGATCGCGGTAAGCTCCGAGCGGACGCCGCGGTTGAGATAGTCGATGACCTTTGAATCGCCCTTCATGGCGCCGCCTCTCCTGCTGCGAGATTGTGGCACCTGTTTAGAAAACTTCTAAGGAATAGGCAACCCATTATCGCACGCGGCCGGGCGCTCGAACCGGTTTTCACCCGGAGAGACGCGGCGGTGCAAGGCGCGCGCAGCGCCGGCATCAGGCATCCGCAAGAGAGGCGAAACCCGGCCTATTCGGCCGCCACGACATGGCCCGCCAGAGGCGCGGTCCGGGCGTGGTTGCCGGTAACGAGCCGGCGCGGGGTGCGGGTGTGCCGGCCATTGCTGGGGGCGTGCTCGCCATGGGCATGCGCGGCATGACCGTGCTCGCCATGGGAGTGTCCCGCATGGGAGTGTCCGGCATGGGAGTGTCCGGCATGGTCATGCCCGGCATGGCTGTGTTCGGCGTGGCTGTGTTCGGCGTGGCTGTGTTCGGCGTGCGGCTGCGCCGGCTGGCCGGGCGCCTGCGCCGACACCGGGCAGTCCAGCGGGCAGATCGAGCAGGCGCTGGCGGCCACATCGTCGAGCAGTTTGCGGATGGTGCGCGCGCAGCGCCCGCACTGCGCGCTGCAGCCGAGGCAGCGATAGACCTGCCCCACCGTGCGAACAGGCGCCGGCGTCTCCGTCACCGCGCTGCGGATCTGACGATCGGAAAGCACATTGCACGAACACACGATCATCGCGACGCGAAACCGAAGCTTTCAGGCGTTTAGAATTATTCTAAATATCGCCTTTGTCTTCTCTTTTCGCGCTATTCCGGCGGGCCGTCAATTGGCAAATGCCAATCTGCCGATCATGTGAGGTGATCGACTAGTCTTCGTCGGCTCAGATTTGAGAGATTCCAGATTAGACGTTGCCGCTCATCTCATCTGCACTTTTGAACGGCACCAAACTGGCGGTCTCGAACCCCTCCCACCGGGTGATGGGGTCGCCGGCCAGCCGGGCATAGAGCACATGGTCCTGCCAGCTGCCGTTGATGCAGAGATATTGCCGGCCATAGCCCTCGCGCCGGAAGCCGCTGGCCTCCAGCAGCCGCATCGAGGGCGCATTGTCCGGCAGGCATGCCGCCTCGATACGGCGCAGGCCGAGCGTGCCATGGGCGAAGGGCAGCAGCGTGCGCACCGCCGCGCCCATATAGCCCTTGCCGGCATAAGGCGCGCCCATCCAGTAGCCGAGGCTCGCGGTCTGGGTCACACCCCGGCGGATATTGGACAGCGACACGCCGCCCAGCAGCACCCGGTCGGCACGGCGGATCACCAGGAACGGGTAGGCCGCATCCTCGCGCACATCGCGGGCATAGCGGCGCATGCGCCGCCGGAACGAGCCGCGCGTCAGGTCATAGGGTGGCCAGGTCGGCTCCCACGGGGTGAGAAAGTCCCGGCTCTGCTCGCGCAGGGCCGACCAGGCGGCGAAGTCCGCCATTTGCGGCAGGCGCAGCAGCACCGTCTCACCCTCGACGAGCATGGGCGGCTCATGCCAGGAAACGGTGCGGAACAGGGCCATGTGCGCTGCCGAAGGCGATTAAGCTCAGGCCAGACGTTCCGCGATGCGGGCCGCCGATTCAAGCGATTTTCCCGGCCCCAGCGCGGTGAAGGTCGGCCGGCCGCGCCCGATCAGCGCTTTTCCCGCCGCGCGGGCATCGTCCAGCGTCACCGCTTCCACCTTGGCGACGATTTCCTCCAGCGGGATCGGCCGCCCGAAGGCGAGCATCTGCCGCGCCAGCTGGTCCGCCCGGGCGCCGGAACTCTCCAGCGCCGCCAGCAGCCCCACCTTGGCCTGCGCCTTGGAGCGCGACAGCTCGGCCTCGGTCATGCTGTCGATGGTGGCGAGGATCTGGTCCACCGCGACATCGACCAGTTCGCCGACATCGCCGCCATCCGTGCCGGCATAGACGCCGAACAGGCCGGTATCGGCATAGCCCCAATGGAAGGAGTACACCGCGTAGCACAGGCCCCGCGCCTCGCGCACTTCCTGGAACAGCCGCGACGACATGCCCCCGCCCAGCACATTGGTGAACACCTGCAGCGCGTGGATGCCGGGGTCGCGATAGGAAAGCCCCGGCAGGCCAATGAGCAGATGCGCCTGCTCCAGCTCGCGCCCGCCACCAATCTCCACCCCACCCTCATAGCGCGCCGGGGCGGCCTCGGGCTTGTCGGCGGTGGGAAAGCTCGCCACGCGCTTGGCTGCCTCGGCCACCAGCGCCTCATGCTCGACCGCGCCCGCCGCCGCCACGATCATCTTCGGCGCGCGGTAATTGCGGTCGAGATAGGTGCGCAGCTTGTCCGGCCCGAAAGAGCGCACGCTTTCCGGCGTGCCGAGGATCGAGCGGCCGATCGGCTGGCCGGGAAAGGCCCGCTCCTGGAACAGGTCGAACACCAGGTCGTCCGGCGTGTCCAGCGCGGCGCCGATCTCCTGCTCGATCACATTGTGCTCGCGCGCGAGTTCTTCCGGGTCGAAGGCCGGCGCGGCGAGAATGTCGGACAGCACGTCGAGCGCCAGCGGCATGTCGGCGCCGAGCACCCGCGCATTGTAGGAGGTGTGCTCGACGCTGGTGGCGGCGTTGATGTCGCCGCCGACCGCCTCGATCTCCTCGGCGATGCCGCGCGCCGAGCGGCGGCGCGTACCCTTGAACGCCATATGCTCCAGCAGATGCGAGATGCCGTGCTCGTCGGCCGCCTCGTCGCGCGCCCCCGCCCCGACCCAGATGCCGAGCGAGGTGGTCGCCAGATGCGGCATGGAATCGGTGATGACGGTGATGCCGTTGTCGAGCGTGGTGATGCGCGGGCCGGCGGGAAGGTTCTTGGTCAAGCGAGCGTCTCCGAGGCCCGGGCATGCCGGGTGATATAGGCTTCGATCGCCGAGAGGTCGTTGGGCAGGGTCGGCAGCCGTTCCGGCCGCTCCATCAGGTCGGCCAGATGCGGCGGCAGCGCCGGGCGCTCGCCGCAGGCCCGCTGCACCGCGTCGGGGAACTTCGCGGGGTGGGCGGTGGCCAGCACCACCTGCGGCACATGCGGGTCATGGGCGACGCGCTCGGCCACCGACACCGCGACCGCCGTGTGCGGGTCGAGCAGATAGCCCGTCTCCGCCCGCACCCGGGCAATCGTTTCCGCCGTCTGCGCCTCGTCCGCCCGTCCGGCGTCGAAATCGGCCCGCAGCGCCTCCATCGACGCGCTCGGCGGCGAGAATGCCCCCGCCTGCGCCAGCGAGGCCATCAGCCCGCGCAGCGCGCCGGCGTCGCGGTCCAGCACCTCGAACAGCACCCGCTCGAAATTCGACGACACCTCGATGTCCATCGAGGGCGAAGAGGACGGGCGCACGCCCGTCACCTCATAGCGCCCGCTCTCCAGCGTGCGGGCGAGGATGTCGTTCACATTGGTCGCCACCACCAGCCGGTCGATGGGCAGGCCCATGCGCTTGGCGACATAGCCGGCGAGCACATCGCCGAAATTGCCGGTCGGCACCACGAAGGACATTTTGCGGTGCGGCGCGCCCAGCGCCACGCCGGCGACGAAATAATACACCACCTGCGAGACGATGCGGGCCCAGTTGATCGAGTTCACGCCCGCCAGCCGCTGCCGGTCGCGGAAGGCGTGATGGTTGAACATCGCCTTCACATGCGCCTGGCAGTCGTCGAACGTGCCCTCGATGGCGATGGCGTGGACATTGGCGTCCGGCACCGCCGTCATCTGCCGGCGCTGCACTTCGGAGACGCGCCCGGCGGGGTAGAGGATGAACACATCGGTGCGCGCCGAGCCGCGAAACGCCTCGATCGCCGCGCTGCCCGTATCGCCCGAGGTGGCGCCGACAATGGTGGCGTGCTGGTCGCGCGCGGCCAGCACATGGTCCATCATCCGCCCCAGCAGCTGCATCGCCACATCCTTGAAGGCGAGCGTCGGGCCGTGGAACAGCTCCAGCACGAAGCGGTTCGGCGCGATCTGCACCAGCGGCGTGGTGGCGGGGTGGCGGAAGCTGGCATAGGCCGCCTCCAGCATCGGCGCCAGCACGGCGGGCGTGAAGGCGGAATCGACGAAGGGCGCGATCACCCGCCCGGCCACCTCGGCATAGGAATGGCCCGCCAGCGCCGAAATCGCGGTCGGGGCCAGCACCGGAAAGGCCTCGGGCACATACAGGCCGCCATCGCGGGCGAGGCCGGCGAGCAGGGCATCGGAAAAGGCGAGCACGGGGGCCTCGCCGCGGGTCGAGATGTAGCGCACGCGCGCCTCCGCTGGAGAAAGTGGCCGCAAACTAGTGGCGGGGGAGGTCGGGCGCAAGCAAGCGCTTGCTCAAGCCCTCACCGCCGCCGGACCCGCCCCCAGGCATAGGCGGCGAACACGCCGAGCAGCGAGGCGGCCAGCCCGAACCAGGTCAGCGCATATTCGAGATGCCGGTTGGGAAAGGCGATCCGCGTCAGCCCGCCGCGCGGCAGCCCGCCCGGGTTGGCGCTCGCATCCGCATCGATGAGAAACGGCGCCACCCGCACCAGCCCCTTGGCGCTGGCGATGGCGTCGGGGTCGCGCACATACCAGCTGTCGGCGGCGGCATCATTGGCCGGGGTGAACAGCGCCGCCTCTTCCGGCAGGCGCAGCAGGCCGGTGACAGTGACGAGCCCGTCGACCTGCCCCTCAAGCCGGGTCGCGGGGTCCTTGCGCTCCAGCGGCACGAAGCCGCGATTGACCAGCACGAAGGCCCCGTCCGGCAGGCCGAGCGGCGTCACCACCCAATAGCCCGGCCCACCCGAGCCATCCGGCGCCTGGTCCACCAGCGCATAGACCTGCACTTCGAGGTCATGCCGGAACCGGCCCTGCGCCGTGACCCGGCGATATTCATCCTTGGCGAAGTCGATCTCGCCCCAATTGGCCTCCGGCGGCAGCGCCACCGGTGCCTGGTGGATCCGCGCATCGACCTGCGCGACGAGCGATTCCTTCCAGGCGAGTCGCTCCAGCTGCCAGAGGCCCAGCCCGACCAGCAGGGCGAACGCCACCAGCGCCGCGAGGGCGACCGGCAGCAGCCGGCGCCAGGAAGGGGCTTCCTCGCTCACGCATCCCCCTTGTCGAGCCGGCCTTCCTGCGCCCGCTTGGCATATTGCAGGGCGATCAGCGTCGCCTTCAGCGGCCGAAGCAGGCCGAGCGTGGAGAGCAGCACCAGCGGTGTCCACAACAGGGCATGCAGCCAGAAGGGCGGCTGCCAGGTCAGTTCGACCCACAGAGCGAGGCCGACCACCAGCGCGCCGGCGGCGAGGATGATGAACACCACCGGCCCATCGCCGGAATCGTCGAAGCTGTAGTCCAGCCCGCAGGCGGTGCAGGAGGGTGCCACGGTGAGGAAGCCGTTGAACAGCCGTCCCCGGCCGCAGCGCGGGCAGCGGCAGCCAAGGCCCGCCGCATAGGGCGAGACGCCGCTGTGGAAAGGTTGCAGGTCCATGGTCGGATTCCACTCCCGCGCGAGCCCGGCTCCATCAGGTGAAGCCCCGACCGGAGACGCCGCGATTCGTCGAAAACGAGCATGTTCCGATCGCGGAAGCCGGGCAACTTTCCCGATCGGAACAGGCCGATATGTCCTCACGCGCCGCCGGGGCAGAAGGGCGCGCCGCCGACGCCCGAGGAAGGTGGCGGCGCGGCCCGGCAACGCAAAAGGGGCGGCCGGAAGCCGCCCCTCGCAGAAATCGTCGGTCGGCTCAGTGCGGCGCGCCGGCACTGCCCCAGACATAGATGAAGGTGAACAGGAACAGCCACACCACGTCGACGAAGTGCCAGTACCAGGCGGCCGCCTCGAAGCCGAAATGATGCGTCGGGGTGAAATGCCCGGCATAGAGACGGCCTAGGCACACCGCCAGGAAGATGGTGCCGACGATGACGTGGAAGCCATGGAAGCCGGTCGCCATGAAGAAGGTGGCGCCATAGATGTTGCCGGAGAAGGCGAACTCGGCGTGGCTGTACTCGAAGCCCTGCAGCAGCGAGAAGATGAAGCCGAGGGCGACGGTCAGCCACAGGCCCCATTTGGCGCCCTGACGGTCGCCATGCACCAGGGCATGGTGCGCCCAGGTCAGCGTGGTGCCAGAGGTCAGCAGGATCAGCGTGTTGAGCAGCGGCAGGTGCCAGGGATCGAAGGTCTCGATGCCGGTCGGCGGCCAGACGCCGCCCGTCGCGGTGGCGCGGGCGAAGTTGATCTCCTCGCCGACAAACAGCGAGGCGTCGAAGAAGGCCCAGAACCAGGCAACGAAGAACATGACCTCGGAGGCGATGAACAGGATCATGCCGTAGCGCAGGTGAAGCTGCACCACCGGGGTGTGCGCGTGCTCGTGCTCACCCTCGCGGATGATGTCCCGCCACCACACGGCCATGGTGTAGATGACGCCGAGCAGGCCGACGATGAACACCAGCGAGGTCAGCTGGCCGTGCATCCAGAACACCGCGCCCACGGCCATGACGAAGGCGAAAACCGAAATGACGAACGGCCACGGGCTCGGATCGACGAGGTGGTAGTCGTGATGTTTGGCGTGGGCCTCGGCCATGGCGCTCTCCGTTCCGTCTCTGCTTGTCTAGCGGGCCGTCGGCGCGGCCGCAATGTAGCGTTCCGCCCGTTTAAAGGGGCGCCTTTCCGTCCTTCACCGCGCCGGCGGCGAGAGGGGCCGCCTTGGGGAAGAAGGTGTAGGAAAGGGTGATGGTCTTCACGCCGCGCATCTCCGGATCCTCGGCAAAGGCGGGATCGACGAAGAAGACGACGGGCATATCGAGCGTCTCGCCGGGCTGCAGCGTCTGGTCGGTGAAGCAGAAGCACTGCATCTTGGCGAAGTGGTAGCCGGACTGGCTGGGCGTGACATTGTAGGTCGCCGACGCCGTGACCGGCTGGGAACTGCGGTTGTGCACGCGGTAATAGGCGAGCTTGGTCTCGCCCACCTGCACCTCCACCGAGCGCTGCTCGGGGGTGAAGGTCCAGTCGAGGCCGGGGGCGGTGTTGGCGTCGAAGCGCACCTCCACCCTGCGCTCCAGCGCCGCGCCCGGCGCCGCCGCCGCCACCCGCGTGGCGCCGCCAAAGCCGGTGACCTGGCAGAACATCTGGTAGAGCGGCACGGCGGCAAAGGCGGCGCCGGTCATCACGGCAACGAAGGCGGCGCAGCTCAGCGCCACCGTGCGGTGGTTGCGCGCGCGACGCCGGGCCGCCTGCGCGGCGGCGGCATCGACCGGGTTTTCGCGTTCTGCGGCCATGGCACCCTCACAGCGGCCGGACAAGCACGGCCGGGCCGAGCTTGACGATGGTGACGACGTAGAACAGCACGCACAGCGCCGCCAGCACCACCGCGATGGCGATGGAGCGGGAGCGCCGGCTCCGCTTCTGCTCCTCGGTCAGCACCACGCCGTCGGGTGCCTCGCCGGGTTTCTTGTTGTCGTCGTTCATTCCAGCCCTCGCCGCCATGCGCTCACAGCCCGAAACCGGCCGGCGCGATCGCCTCGATGAGGAGAACCGCGAAGAGCAGGAAAAGATAAAGGATCGAGAAGCCGAACAGCCGCCGCGCCGCGACTTCCGCCGGGGCGCCCTCGCGCCGGCGATAGACCTGCACCGCCAAGAGCAGCATCAGCGCGCCTGAAATGCCCGAGACGAGGCCATAGCCGAGCCCGGCCATGCCGAGGAAGAAGGGCGACATCGCCAGCGGCACCAGCAGCAGCGTGTAGAGCAGGATCTGGCGGCGCGTCTCGGAAGGGCCAGCAACGACGGGCAGCATCGGCACGCCGGCGCGGGCGTAGTCGCCCGACTTGTAGAGCGCCAGCGCCCAGAAATGCGGCGGCGTCCAGAAGAAGATGATGAGGAAGAGCAGGACGCTCTCCAGCCCGATGCCGCCCGAGGCCGCCGCCCAGCCAACCATGGGCGGGAAGGCGCCGGCGGCGCCGCCGATGACGATGTTCTGCGGCGTCCAGCGCTTCAGCCACATCGTGTAGATGACGGCGTAGAAGAAGATGGTGAAGGCGAGCAGCGCGGCGGAGAGCGCATTGACCAGCAGGCCGAGCACCAGCACCGAGCCGACCGCGAGCGTGATGCCGAAGGCCAGCGCCTCGCCCGGCGTCACCCGGCCGGCGGGGATCGGGCGGCGGCGGGTGCGGGTCATCACCGCGTCGATATCGGCGTCCCACCACATGTTCAGCGCGCCCGAGGCGCCGGCACCGATGGCGATGCACAGCAGCGCGGTGAAGGCGATCACCGGGTGCACCTCGCCCGGCGCGCGGACGATGCCGACCAGCGCGGTGAAGATGACCAGCGACATGACCCGCGGCTTCAGCAGCGCGACATAGTCGGCCACCGAGGCATAGGACGGCGTGCCGGGGGCGCGCGGCTCGGTCGGGGTCAGGTCATATTCGCGCGAGGCGACGTCGCTCATCACTTCACTCCGGCGCGCCCATCGGGCGGCGCATTCCTTCCGGCGGGCCCGCCCAAGGGCGAACCATTTGCCGGCGACCGGCGGGCCGTTACCGGCTCCGCCCCTTTACGCGACCGGCGCGGAGAACCGCGCCGGGTTAGTCGATCACGGCGTGCGCCCGCTCACTTGATCTTCGGCAGCACGTCGAAATGGTGGTAGGGCGGCGGCGAGCTCAGCGTCCATTCCAGCGTGGTCGCGCCTTCACCCCACGGATTGGCGCCGGCCGGAACCTTGGCGGCGAACATCCGGTAGATGCCGAACAGGAACACCAGCACCGCGAAGCCGGAGATGTAGGAACCGATCGAGGAGACGAAGTTCCAGCCGGCGAAGGCGTCCGGATAGTCCGCATAGCGGCGCGGCATGCCGGCGAGGCCGAGGAAGTGCTGCGGGAAGAACACCAGGTTCACGCCGATGAAGGTCAGCCAGAAATGCACCTTGGCGATGCCTTCGCTGTACATGTAGCCGAACATCTTCGGCACCCAGTAGTACCAGCCGGCGAAGATGGCGAACACGGCGCCGAGCGACAGCACGTAGTGGAAATGCGCCACCACGTAATAGGTGTCGTGCAGCGAACGGTCGATGCCGGCATTGGAGAGCACGACGCCGGTGACGCCACCGACCGTGAACAGGAAGATGAAGCCGATCGCCCACAGCATGGGCACGCGCATCGAGATCGACCCGCCCCACATGGTGGCGATCCAGGAGAAGATCTTCACGCCCGTGGGCACCGCGATGATCATGGTCGCGGCGACGAAATAGGCCTGGGTCGAGGAGGACAGGCCCACCGTGTACATGTGGTGCGCCCACACCACGAAGCCGACCACGCCGATCGCCACCATCGCATAGGCCATGCCGAGATAGCCGAAGATCGGCTTGCGCGAGAAGGTCGAGACGATGTGCGAGACGATGCCGAAGCCGGGCAGGATCAGGATGTACACTTCCGGGTGGCCGAAGAACCAGAACAGGTGCTGGAACAGGATCGGGTCACCGCCGCCGGCCGGGTCGAAGAAGGTGGTGCCGAAATTGCGGTCCGTCAGCAGCATGGTGATGGCGCCGGCCAGAACCGGCAGCGACAGCAGCAGCAGGAACGCGGTCACCAGCTGCGACCAGGCGAAGAGCGGCATCTTGTGCAGCGTCATGCCCGGGGCGCGCATGTTGAGGATCGTCGTGATCAGGTTGATCGCGCCGAGGATCGAGGAGGCGCCGGCAATGTGCAGCGACAGGATCAGCAGGTCCATCGCCGGGCCGGGATGGCCGATCTTGCCCGACAGCGGCGGGTAGATGGTCCAGCCGCCGCCGAAGCCGGTCGAGCCGGCCGCGCCTTCGACGAACAGCGACATGATCGCCAGCCCGAAGGCGGGCGGCAGCAGCCAGAACGCCACGTTGTTGATGCGCGGGAAGGCGGTGTCCGGCGCGCCGATCATCAGCGGGATGAAGTAGTTGCCGAAGCCGCCGATCATCGCCGGCATCACCATGAAGAAGATCATGATGAGGCCGTGGCCGGTGGTGAACACGTTGAAGGTCTGCGGATCGGAGAAGATCTGCATCCCCGGTTCCTGCAGCTCCATACGGATGCCGATGGACAGGGCGCCGCCCACGATCCCCGCGATGATCGCGAAGATCAGGTACATCACACCGATGTCCTTGTTGTTGGTCGAATAGACCCAGCGCTTCCAACCCGTCGGATCGCCCGCGTGACCGGCTGCGTATGCCATGGAACCGTCCCTCATTCGCGCCTTTTCAGGCACTTAGAAACTTCAATGCGCCGAACCGGCACTCTCAGCGGGCAGCAACGCCCGCCACGTCGCCCTGCGCGACACGCGCCGGCGCCGGAGCCCCGGCGAATTCCTGCTTGGCCGTCTCCACCCAAGCCGCGAACTCGGCCTCGCTCACCACCCGGATGGCGATGGGCATGAAGGCGTGGTCCTTGCCGCAGAGCTCGGAGCACTGGCCGTAATAGATCCCCTCCTTGGTCGCCTGGAACCAGCTCTCGTTCAGCCGGCCCGGCAGGGCGTCGATCTTCACGCCGAAAGACGGAAGAGCGAAGGAGTGGATCACGTCGGCGGCCGTCACCTGGATGCGGACAATCTTGTTCACCGGCACGACCACGTCGTTGTCGACCGCGAGCAGGCGCGGCTGGCCGGGCTTGAGGTCCGCCTCCGGCACCATCAGGCTGTCGAAGCTGAAAGCGCCATTGTCGGGATATTCATAGGACCAGTACCATTGGTGGCCCGTCACCTTCACGGTGATGTCCGCCTTTGGCAGGTCCAGCTGCAGGAACAGCAGCCGGAAGGAGGGGATGGCGATCGCCACCAGGATCAGCACCGGAACCACCGTCCACGCCACCTCGATCATGGTGTGATGCGTCGTGCGGGAAGGCACCGGATTGGCCTTCTCGTTGAAGCGCACCATCACCACGACCAGCAGCGCCAGCACCAGCAGCACGACGGCGACGATGATGACGAGAAGGAAGAAGTGGAAGGAGTGGATGCTCTCCATGACCGGAGAGGCCGCCCCCTGAAGATTGATCTGCCAGGGCGAAGGCTGTCCCGTTCCCGCCAGAGCGGCCCCGGTAAAGGCCAGCGCCAGCATGCCGAGCACCCCACCGGCAAGACCGGCAGCCCGGCGTGCAGCGTTGCGGACCCACGAATTCATCGCGAACGTCACTCCCATCAGCTTCCCCGTGGCCCGGATGAAGCGATGGCGATCGCGTGTCGGGCCAGCGTGATTTGATCTTCATCAAACACAAAAAGGACACCTGAGCAACGCGCCAGGGGGGGTACCCTCCTGCGACATGACGTCGGGTGCCTGGAACCGTTCTATCTCCATGGGGCGATGGATTGCCGCATTCTTGACATTACGCTCGGGCTTGTACCGCCTCCTGCCCCGGGGGCGGTGGAAAAGGGCCCCACGCACGATTCGCCTTGTCCCCCGCCGCCGATTCTTTAGAAGACATAGCGAACGACACATTTCGGGAGACAGCCATGCCCGGCTTCGCGGCCCTCCGTTCCGCCATTGTCGCGGCGCTTGCCCTTGCGGCGCTGTTCGCCTCCCTCGACGGGGCGGCGGCGCAGGGCGTCGTGCGCTCGGTCCATGGCGAATGGCAGATCCGGTGCGACACCCCGCCCGGCGCCCAGTCCGAGCAATGCGTGCTGCTGCAGAGCGTGCAGGCCGATGACCGCCCGAATGTCGGTCTCACGGCCATCGTGCTGAAGATGCGCGACAGCGGCAAGTCGCTGCTGCGTGTGCTCGCGCCGCTCGGCGTGCTGCTTCCCTCCGGCCTCGGCCTCATCATCGACGACGCGCCCATCGGCAGCGTCGGCTTCGTGCGCTGCGTGCCCAATGGCTGCGTCGCCGAGGTGGAGATGGACGCCAAGCTGATGGAACGCCTGCGCAACGGCACCAAGGCGATCTTCGTCATCCGCGAGACACCCGAGCCGGACGAGGGCATCGGCATCCCGCTCAATCTCGCCGGGTTCGGCCAGGGCTACGACGCGCTCCCCTGAGGCGGCGCCGATGACCGTCGCCCCCGCGCACATGCCCCCTCCCCGCCTCGTCATCTTCGATATGGATGACGTGCTGCTGCGCTACGACGTCGAGGCCCGCCGCGCCGCCATGGGCGCTCTGGCGGGGCTTTCCGCCGCCGATGTCGAGCGGCTGGTCTGGGACAGCGGCATCGAGAGCGCCTCCGATCTCGGCCACCTCACGCCCGACGCCTATCTCGCCGTCATCGCGCAGGCGCTCGGCGTGCCGTTCGGCCATGCCGACTGGCTGCGCACCCGCGCCCTCGCCATGACGCTGGACCCCGCGGTGCTGGCGCTGGTGGACGAGGTGCGCGCACACACCCCCATCGCCCTGCTCACCAATAACGGCCACATCATGCGCGCGCATTTCGACGTGCTGGTGCCGGAGCTGCGGGCGCGGTTCGGCCCGGCCATGCATGTCGCCTGCGAGTTCGGGGCGAAGAAGCCGACGCCTTCCGTGTATAAAGGCATCGCCACGCTTTATGGCGTCGCGCCGCGCGAGGCGGTGATGATCGACGACAAGCCGGTCAATATCGCCGGCGCCCGTGAGGCCGGGCTGCGTGCCCACTGCTTCACCCGCGCGACGGAACTCGCGCACTTCCTGCGCGCGCACCATATGGTGGCCTGAAGCCTCCTCGCCGCGAGCCCTGTTCATCCATGCCCGAGCTGCCCGAAGTCGAAACCGTCCGGCGGGGCCTCGCCCCTCTTATGGAGGGGCGCCGCATTCTCGCGGCCGTGGCCCGGCGGCCGGATCTGCGCTGGCCGCTGCCCGAGCGCTTCGCCGAGCGGCTGACGGGCCGCACGCTGCGCCGGCTCGACCGGCGGGCGAAATATCTGATGGCGGATGTGGGACCGGACGCGAACGGCGTCGACGAGGTGCTGGTGATGCATCTGGGCATGTCCGGCTCCTTCCGCATCGAGCCCGACACCGGCCCGCCGGAAACGCCGGGCGACTTCCACATGCCGCGCTCGCGCCTCGCCGCCCATGACCATGTGGTGCTGCGCATGGAGGGCGGCGCCGACGGCAGCGCGACGGGCCGGACCGGCGGGGTGGAGATCGTCTATAATGACCCGCGCCGCTTCGGCGCCATGTTCCTGCTGCCGCGCGAGGGGCTGGCGGCGCACCCGCTGTTCCGTGACATCGGGCCCGAGCCGCTGGGCCCCGACTTCACCCCCGAGGCGCTGGCCCGCGCCCTCGCCGGACGGCGCACGCCGCTGAAGGCGGCGCTGCTCGACCAGAAGGTCGTCGCCGGGCTGGGCAATATTTATGTGTGCGAGGCGCTGCACCGCGCCGGCCTCTCGCCGGAACGTGCGGCCTCTACCCTCACTGCACCGACTGGTCACCCCACTGCACTGATCGTCCAGCTGGTCGAGACCATCCGAACGGTACTGGAGGAGGCCATCGAGGCCGGCGGCTCGACCCTGCGCGACCATGCCCAGGTGGATGGTACCCTCGGTTATTTCCAGCACACCTTCCGGGTCTATGACCGCGAGGGCGGCGCCTGCACCAGCCCCGGCTGCCGGGGAACCATCGCCCGGCTTGTGCAAAGCGGGCGCTCGACCTTCTATTGTGCCGCCTGCCAGCGCTAGGAGCCGCCCCATGTCCTACGAGACCATCCTCGTCGAAACCCACCGGCGCGTGGGGGTGATCACCCTCAACCGCCCGAAGGCCCTGAACGCCCTCAACGCCGCGCTGATCGACGAGCTCGGCCGGGCGCTGGACGGCTTCGAGCGCGATTCCGACATTGGCTGCATCGTCCTCACCGGCTCCGAGCGGGCCTTCGCCGCGGGCGCTGATATCAAGGAAATGCAGGGACTTAGCTTTCCCTCAACCTATGTCGACGACTTCATCACCTCCTGGGAGCGGCTCTCGCGCTGCCGCAAGCCGGTGGTCGCCGCGGTCGCCGGCTACGCGCTCGGCGGCGGCTGCGAGATCGCCATGATGTGCGACATCCTCCTCGCCGCCGACAATGCCCGCTTCGGCCAGCCGGAGATCCAGCTCGGCATCATTCCGGGGGCCGGCGGCTCGCAGAGGCTCACAAGGGCGGTGGGCAAGGCCAAGGCGATGGAGATGATCCTCACCGGCCGCACCCTCACCGCCGAGGAAGCCGACCGCTACGGCCTGGTCTCGCGCGTGGTGCCGCTGGCCGAGCTGAAGGCCGAGGCGATGAAGGTCGCCGACACCATCGCCGACCTGTCGCTGCCCTCGGTGATGATGGCCAAGGAGAGCGTGAACCGCGCCTTCGAGTCCTCACTGTCCGAAGGAATCCGATTCGAACGCCGCCTCTTCCAAACTTTGTTCGCCACAGCCGACCAAAAAGAAGGAATGGCCGCCTTCGCCGCCAAGCGTGGCGCCTCTTTTACCAACAATTAACCATTGCCGGGGCGACCGCCCGCGCCTTGCATATTGACGCGGCGGCGCCCCCCGACTATAAGCCCGCCACTCACGCGGAGCTCCTCCGGGCTAGCTCCGCTTAATCATTTGCAACCGACATTTCGGCAAGGCGCGGTACGCGGCGTCCTTGCGAAGATGAAGAGGATGGCCGATGGCCAATACGCCCTCCGCCAAAAAGGCGGCTCGCAAGATTGAGCGCCGGACCGAGGTCAACAAGAACCGCCGTTCGCGGATGCGCACCTTTGTGCGCAAAGTCGAGGAGGCTCTTGCCTCCGGCGACAAGGACGCGGCGGGTGCTGCGTTCAAGAGCGCCGAGCCGGAAATCATGCGCGCCGCCCAGAAGGGCGTGCTGCCCAAGAACACTGCCTCGCGCAAGGTTTCGCGCCTGGCGCAGCGTCTGGCCAAGCTTAGCGCCTGAACACGCTGCCTGAGGGCAGGCCTCGCAGCCGCGCCTGAACACGACAATCGAGAATGACGTCAAGCCCGGCCTCGTGCCGGGCTTTTCGCGTTTGCGAAGAGGCCGGCTTGGGCACGTCCGAACGCGGACGTCGGCGGCTAGGAGCCGCCCGCGACCGCCGTTGCATAAGTGTCACAGAGACGCCTTGCGGCCCGAACGGCTCGATCTAAAGAGGCGATGCTCCTTGACTCCGCCGGCACTCCCGAGCAGGGCAAAAGCTGTAAATTCGCCGTCAGATTGCGTGGCCATCGCGCAGATTTTTTCCTTTATTTTCATGCGCTTATGACCCACACGGGATAACCCCCCTCGAATCACCCCTTCCCAGCCCCCCCCTCCCCCCCACGGTGCAAAATTAGCTGCGGAAAGACCCGCCAATTTGCCCCGATGAATCTTGCAAGTGACTCAGAGATTTGCCGACTGATGGCTCTTTTTTGTGCGACCGAATCAGCGACGTGCGGCACCGGGATGCCACCCCTGCGACGCCTATGGCGTTGCACCGCAGGGGGGTGCTGTGTATGTTGTCTTCATCCGGCCCGGCCGGACACCTCAGCGAAAAGTTGAGTTTGGAACGGCTCATTGCAACGTGAGGAGGGTGGCGTGTGTTGTATTCATGACCCTACCCCCACAGGATTTGCTATCGCCTGGCGTCAAACGACATGTCTTCTGCGAAAGAAGATCTTGTCAGCGTAGTGCGTAGTGTTGCCAATTTTCAGTTGAATCATAACAATCTAAACTTTTGAGGGCGGCAATGATCTTGCCGTGAAGGGGCTTCTATGACCACGCAAATGAGCGCACGAGAGGGTGCGTGTCCAGATCGCTCCGCCGTTCCAACGGTGGATCGCGTCTGCGACGAGGAGATACGAAACCCTCAATTGAGCTGCGCTCCGCGTGAGCCACATACCTTGGAGCATTTGCCTATTGAGGCGCTGATGCGGGTCGTCTAATGACATCCCCCGCCGATTGACGGACGGCCGAGAGGCGTCGTCGTCCACTTCATTCACACTGATGAGCCTGCCGCCCGCTCGGTCGCGCCCGCGATCCGGCGTTGAGGCATGGCTCTCGTGTGTCCCAACAACCGCAAAAAAGCGCGGAGCCGATATGTTCAAAGATGGCATCGAACCCTCTGGCAAAGCCCAGTTTCCCGGCGTGGCGGCACGCGCTGGTGCGCGGGCAGGGCTAGACACGGACGCCCGCGAAGCTTGGGATCGCGTGCGACGTCGTCTGCGCGCCGAGGTCGGGGAAGAGGTGTATTCGAGCTGGTTCCCGCGCATCGAACTGGACGGAATCCATGACGGATTCGTGCGACTGTCAGTGCCCACCCGCTTCCTCAAGACATGGATTCAGCAGCACTATATAGAGCGTCTGGTTGCGCTCTGGCAGGAAGAGGGCTCCGCCGACCGTGTCGAACTGATCGTCCGCACGGCGGTGATGCGGGCGCCGGGCGCCGCACCGATGCCGGTGCGCACCGTGGTGACGCGAGCGCCTGCCCCTGTTGAGGCCGACGCCGCGACGCCCGTCTCGATCGCCATGGCGAACCCGGCGGAAGTGGCCAACGGGTCGCCGCTGGACCCCCGCCTCAATTTCACGACCTATCGCCTCGGCGATTCCAACCGCCTCGCCCACGCGGCGGCGCTGAAGGTCGCTCATGCGCCCTCCGGCAGCGGCCCTGTCTTTAACCCTCTGTATCTCCACGCGGCTGTCGGCCTTGGTAAGACGCACCTGCTGCAGGCCATTGCCGCCGATGGCGCCGATCATGGCCGGCGCGTCGTCTATCTCACGGCCGAACGCTTCATGTATGGCTTCGTCGCCGCGCTGAAGAGCCAGTCGTCGCTGGTCTTCAAGGAACAGCTGCGCGGGATCGACACGCTTGTCATCGACGACCTGCAGTTTTTGCAGGGCAAGAGCGTCCAGCAGGAATTCTGCCACACGCTCAATGCCCTGATGGATTCCGGCCGCCAGGTGGTGATCGCCGCCGATCGTCCGCCGGCCGAACTCGACGCGCTGGAGGAGCGGGTTCGCTCACGCCTCGCCGGCGGGCTCGTGGTCGAAATCGCGCCGCTGGATGACGAGCTGAAGCTCGAAATCCTTGCCGCCCGCATCGCCACGCTGTCGCAGCAGCACCCCGGCTTCGGCGTGCCGCCGGACGTGCTGAACTTCATCGCCCGCAATTGCGGCCAGAACGGGCGCGACCTCGACGGCGCGCTGAATCGCCTGCTGGCGCATAACCAGCTCACCTCGCGCGCCATCACCCTTGAGATGGCCGAGACGGCCGTGCGCGACCTGGTGCGCTCCAGCGAGCCCAAGCGCGTGCGGGTAGACGATATTCTGCGCGTCGTTGCCAAGCACTATAATGTCAGCCGCGCCGACATCCTCTCGCAGCGCCGCACCGCCAATGTGGTGAAGCCGCGCCAGATCGCGATGTACCTTGCGAAGATGCTGACCTTGCGCTCGCTGCCGGAGATCGGCCGGCGCTTCGGCGGGCGCGATCATACGACCGTGCTGCATGCCGTGCGCAAGATCGACGGCCTTGTTGGCACCGATCGCGTGCTGGCCGACGAAGTGGAAGCGCTGAAGCGGCTGGTCAACGAGGAATAGCGGAAAGCGCCGCACGGCGGCGCGCTCCCCACTATCCCCGCAGATTTCCCCATCATTCATGCGCACCCAAAGGGTGCGCCGCTTGCTTTGATAGGCCAGTGGCGGCAATGTCGTCGCCCCCGGCGGCGCAGCCGCGCCGCTGCCCGGGGCGCGTGGTCGGGTGTCTTCCGGCCGCCCGTGCCTCGTGCGCCTTCCCTTTTTCGTAAAGCCACGGGTGTCGCGGCCATGAAGGTCACTGTCGAGCGGGCCGAGTTGCTCAAGTCTCTGGCGCACGTTCATCGTGTCGTCGAGCGGCGCAACACCATTCCGATCCTCGCCAACGTGCTGATGCGCAGCGATCCGCGCGGCCTCGCGCTGCGCGCCACCGATCTCGACATCGAGATCGTCGAGACGATCGCCGCCGAAGTGCAGCAGGAAGGCGCCACCACGGTGCCGGCTCACACGATCTACGACATTGTGCGCAAGCTGCCCGAGGGCGCTCAGGTGCTGATCGAGACGTCCGGCGATCGCGGCACGCTCACCGTGCGTGCCGGCCGCTCCCGTTTCGCGCTTCAGACCCTGCCGGAGAACGAATTTCCCGATCTCGCCGCGGGCGAGATGTCGCACAGCTTCACCCTGCCGGCCGGCGAGCTGAAGCGGCTGGTCGACAAGACTCAGTTCGCCATCTCGACCGAAGAGACCCGTTACTATCTCAACGGCATCTATCTGCATGTCGCTGATGCCGGCGGACCGGTGCTGCGCGCTGTTGCCACCGACGGTCATCGCCTCGCGCAGGCGCAGACCACGGCCCCCGCTGGGGCCATTGGCATGCCCGGCGTCATCGTGCCGCGCAAGGCGGTCGCCGAAATTCAGCGCCTGGCCGAGAATGCCGACGCCGAGGTCACGGTGGAACTCTCCGCCGCCAAGATCCGCGTGTCGCTCGATCGCGTGGTGCTGACGTCCAAGCTGATCGACGGCACCTTCCCCGATTATGGCCGCGTCATCCCGGTCGGCAATGACAAGACCCTCGTTGTCGACAAGGCCGACTTCGCCTCCGCTGTCGATCGCGTCTCGACCGTGGCGAGCGAGCGTGGGCGCGCGGTGAAGCTCTCCATTGCCGATGGCAAGCTGACCCTCTCCGTCACCAATCCGGATTCGGGCAGCGCTACCGAGGAGATCGAGGTGGAATACGCGGCCGAGCCGATCGATATCGGCTTCAACAGCCGCTATCTCCTCGACATCACCTCGCAGATTGAAGGCAGCACCGCCGAGCTGAAGCTCGCCGATCCGGGCTCTCCCACCCTCGTGCAGGACCCGGAAAAGCGCGGCGCGCTTTATGTGCTGATGCCGATGCGCGTGTGAGCTTGCTCGCGACGGTCACGGCACGCATCGTTCGCCTGCGGCTGACCGATTTCCGCAGCTACCATCAGGCGGAGATTCGGGCGGGCAAGGGTCCGGTCGTGCTGCTCGGCCCTAACGGCGCCGGCAAGACCAATCTGCTGGAAGCGATTTCCCTGCTTGCCCCTGGGCGAGGGCTGAGACGGGCGAGCCTCGACCATTTTGCCGCCCGAGGGCCGCAGGGGGTACCCGCATCGGGATGGGCCGTCGCCGCCATGGTCGAGGGTGCCTATGGCGAAGTGACACTCGGCACGGGGGTAGAGGCCAATGGTGAGGCCCGCGCACGGCGCTGCCGCGTCGATGGCGAACCTGTCGGCTCGGCTGCCGCCTTTGCCGCACATGTGCGCGTCGTCTGGCTGACACCCGACATGGATGGGCTGTTCCTCGGGCCCCCTTCCGAGCGCCGGCGCTTTCTCGACCGGCTCGTGCTGGCGGTCGATGCGGAGCACGGCGCGCGGGTGAACGCGCTGGAGCGGGCGCTGCGGGCGCGCAACCGTCTGCTGGAAGAACTCTCCGCCGATCCGCGCTATATCGACGCCGTCGAGCAGGAGCTCGCCGCGCTCGCCATCGCCGTTGCCGCCGCGCGGATGGAGACGGTACGCCGGCTTGCCGCCGGCATCGCCCAGGGGCGGGACGAGGGCGGTGATGACGCCTCGCCCTTTCCCTGGGCGACTGTGGCGCTTGAGGGAGAGGTGGAGCGCGCTCTGGCACGCGAGCCGGCCACCCTCGTCGAGGATCAATACCGGCTCGCCCTTCGCGCCGCACGCCCGCGCGACCGGGCGGCGGGACGCACGCTGGACGGACCGCACCTGACCGACCTCCTCGTCGGCCACGGCCCGAAGTCGATTGCCGCCGGACAGGGCTCCACCGGCGAGCAGAAGGCGCTTCTGATCGGCCTCGCCCTCGCCCATGCAAGGCTGGTCACTGAAATGACCGGCATTGCGCCGGTGATGCTGCTCGATGACGTCGTCGCCTATCTCGACCCCGCGCGTCGCATGGCCCTGTTCGCGTCATTGGAGGCGCTCGGCGGCCAGGTGTGGATGACAGGCGCGGACCCCTCCGCCTTCGCGGGGCTTCCGGAACGGGCCGAGCGCTTCGCGGTGACGCCCGGCCATGTTGAGCGCATTGGCTCGGTCTAGGCTGCATCCTTGAAAATAAAGGGAAAAACTCCTATATCTCCGTGGTCACGCGCGGCTGCGCAGGCACGCGCAACACGGCGTCTCGCCTTGAGACCCCCGCCGGCAGGATGAGGGTCGCCAGTCTGGCGCCCGCAGCCACGAAATAACCGCGCGATTGCGGTATAAACCTCCGTCACGTCAAACGAATCGAAGAGCTTCATTCATGTCCGAACCCGACAACGCACCGACCCCCACGGCAAACGGGGACGACTATGGCGCGCAGTCGATCCAGGTGCTTCGCGGCCTTGATGCCGTGCGCAAGCGCCCGGGCATGTATATCGGCGACACGGATGATGGCTCCGGCCTGCACCACATGGTCTATGAGGTGGTGGACAACGCCATCGACGAAGCACTCGCCGGCTATGCCGACGAGGTGACGGTGACGCTCAATGCCGAGGGTTCGGTAACCGTGACAGACAATGGTCGCGGCATTCCCACCGACATCCACGACGAAGAGGGCGTGTCGGCGGCCGAGGTCATCATGACCCAGTTGCACGCGGGCGGTAAGTTCAACCAGAACTCCTACAAGGTCTCCGGCGGCCTGCATGGCGTGGGCGTCTCGGTGGTGAACGCGCTGTCGACCACGCTCGACCTCACCATCTGGCGCAACGGGCAGGAGCACCATATGCGCTTCCGCCATGGCGACGCCGAGGCGCCGCTGGCCGTGAAGGGCCCGGCCCCCGCAGGCAAGCGCGGCACGATGGTCACCTTCGTGCCGAGCCCGAACACCTTCACCCACATCGAATTCGACTATGCGACGCTGGAACACCGGCTGCGCGAACTCGCCTTCCTGAATTCGGGCGTACGCATCGTGCTGACCGACGCGCGCCATCCCGAGATCAAGCGGGAGGAGATGATGTATGAGGGCGGCGTCGAAGCCTTCGTTCAGTATCTCGACCGCTCCAAGCAGGCGCTACTGCCAAAGCCGATCGTCATTCGCGCTGAACGCGATGGTATCGTTGTAGAATGCGCGCTTTCGTGGAACGACAGCTATCATGAAAACGTGCTGTGCTTCACCAACAACATCCCGCAGCGCGACCGTGGCACCCACTTCACCGGTTTTGCTGCGGCGTTGACCCGGCAGATTATCGGCTATTCCGAGCGTTCGGGTATCGCCAAGAAGGAAAAAGTCGACCCGACTGGCGAGGATTGCCGCGAGGGGCTGACCGCTGTCCTCTCGGTAAAGGTGCCCGATCCGAAATTCTCCTCTCAGACCAAGGACAAACTGGTCTCTTCCGAGGTTCGCCCGGTGGTCGAGGCGCTGGTCAATGACGCGCTCGGCAGCTGGCTGGAGGAACACCCCGGGGAAAGTAAGTCCTTGGTGACGAAGGTGGTCGAGGCGGCCGCCGCGCGCGAGGCGGCGCGCAAGGCGCGCGAACTCACCCGGCGCAAGAACCCGCTCGACGTCGCCTCGCTTCCCGGCAAGCTCGCCGACTGCCAGGAGCGCGACCCCGCCAAGTCTGAACTCTTCATCGTCGAGGGTGACTCGGCCGGCGGGTCGGCCAAGATGGGCCGCAACCGCGCCTTCCAGGCCATCCTGCCCCTGCGCGGTAAAATTCTGAACGTCGAGCGTGCCCGCTTCGACAAAATGCTCTCCTCCGAGCAGATCGGCACGTTGATCACGGCGCTGGGCACCGGCATTGGTCGCGACGACTTCAATGTCGGCAAGCTGCGCTACCACAAGATCATCATCATGACGGACGCAGACGTGGACGGCTCCCACATCCGCACCCTTCTGCTGACTTTTTTCTTCCGCCAGATGCCGGAACTTCTGGAACGCGGGCACATCTACATTGCCCAGCCGCCACTTTACAAGGTGACGCGCGGCAAATCGGAACAGTACCTGAAAGACGAGCGCTCGCTGGAAGACTACCTGATCACTCAGGGCCTCGACGAGGCGTCGCTCCTCCTCAAGACAGGCGAAGTGCGCGGCGGCGCCGATCTTCACCACGTCCTGGAGAGCGCCCGCTCCTTCCGCCATGTGATGAACGGGTTGCACCCGCGCTATAACCGTGCCGTGGTCGAGCAGGCGGCGATCGCCGGCGCCCTGACGCCCGGCCTCCTGATCGAGGAAGAGCGCGCCGCCGACATCGCCAAGGTCGTCGCCCGGCGCCTCGATCTCATCGCCGACGACACCGAGCGCGGCTGGGTCGGCGAGGGAGACGGTGCCGGCTTCCGCTTCACCCGCACCGTGCGCGGCGTGAAGGAGGTCGCGGCTCTGGACGCCACCTTCGTGGGTTCCGCCGAAGCACGTCGGCTCGACAGCCTCGCCGCCGACCTGCAGGAGGTCCATGCAGAACCGGCCACCATGCGCCGCAAAGGAACGGAAACGCTGGTCTTCGGCCCGATGGACCTGTTCGATGCCGTCACCGATGCCGGACGCAAGGGCATCGCGCTCCAGCGCTACAAGGGCCTTGGCGAAATGAATGCCGAACAGCTGTGGGAAACGACGCTTGATGTCGACGCCCGCTCACTGCTGCAGGTGAAGGTGAAGGAGGTCGCCGATGCCGACGACCTGTTCAACCGGCTGATGGGCGATGTGGTCGAACCTCGCCGCGAGTTCATCCAGGACAACGCCCTGCGCGCCAGCGTCGACGTGTGATGCTCGATGGAGAATGCGCCTGCGCCTAGCCGCGCTGGCGCAGAAGTGAGCGAGCGGCCACTCGCCGCTTGGCACTAGCGCACCATAGTTTGAAGCGACTTCCGCAACGACAGGAGCCGCTTCAATGCGCTTTGTGCATCACCGAACCAGCCGCCGTGCTCTCAGACGTGCCGGCCTGGCGGGTGGCCTTGCCACCCTTCTCGCCATATCCGCTCCCGCGCTCGCCCATCATGGCTGGAGCTGGGCGCAGAGCGAGCAGATGACGCTGGAAGGGACGATCAAGACCATCTCCATGGCGCCGCCGCATCCTTCTCTGCAGGTGACAGCGCAGGATGGCACGCTCTGGCAGGTCGATCTCGGCAATCCCCGCCAGACCGCCAATTCCGGTTTCACCGGGGATACGGCCAAACCGGGAGATGCCATCACCGTGCTGGGCAATCGCAACCGCGACGAAGCGAAGGCCCATATCAAGGCGGTGCGCATCACCATCGCCGGCCAGAACTACGACATGTATCCGGAGCGGATCGGCAGCAACTGAACGGCCATGGACGAACTGTCGAGCCTTCTCGCCGCGCTCGGTGGCTGGCCCGGCGCTCGTTGGCTGCGGGCGTCGTGGATCGCCTATCTGTTGGTGAACGCCGGTCACATCCTGGGTTTGGCGTTGCTGCTCGGCTCCATCCTCGTGCTCGACCTGCGGCTGCTTGGCGGTCTGCGGCAGGTGCCGCTGGCGGTCATCGCCCCGCTCCATACGCGCGTAGCCGCGATCGGTGTGGGGCTCGCGGTGCTGACCGGCCTATGGCTGTTCACGGTGCGACCCGCCGAATATGCGGAGAACCCCGCCTTCCTCGTCAAGCTGGCCCTGCTCGCGGCGGCGCTGGCGAATGTCGGGATCCAGCACGCCAATCCGGCCTATCGTCATGTACTGGCAGGCAAACCACTGACGGGCGGGGTGCGCGCCTCGGCGGCGGCTTCCGCCCTCCTCTGGCTGGCCATACTCGTCGCGGGGCGCTGGATCGGTTTTGCCTGAGGACCGGAGATGACCGGGCCAGCCCACTCGCCTTCGCTCACGCGCAGCTTTAGAGTGCCGGCCTCCTGTCGCGCCCGAGTTCACCATCATGACCTCCCTTCCCTCCCCCGCCCCGCGCACCGGCGCCCGTCTTCTTGTCGATGCCCTGCTCGCCAATGGCGTCTCCCGAGCCTTCGGCGTCCCCGGAGAGAGCTATCTCGACGTGCTGGACGCGCTGTCCGACAGCAATGTCGACTTCGTCATCTGCCGACAGGAGAGCGGCGCGGCGATGATGGCGGAGGCCTGCGGCAAGCTCACCGGGCGGCCGGGCATCTGCTTCGTCACCCGCGGGCCGGGCGCCACCAATGCGAGCGCGGGAATCCACATCGCGCAGCAGGATTCCACGCCGATGATCCTGTTCGTCGGGCAAATCTCGCGTTCCATGCGCGGGCGCGAGGCGTTCCAGGAGGTGGACTACCGCGCCGCCTTCGGGCCGCTCGCCAAATGGGCGGTGGAAATCGACGAGGCGGCCCGCATACCCGAGATCGTTTCACGCGCGTTCCGGGTCGCCATGCAGGGCCGGCCGGGGCCGGTGGTCATTGCCCTGCCCGAAGATGTGCTGAGCGAAATGGCGGCCGTGCCGGACGCCCCCGCCGTGGAGCCGGCCGAAACCTGGCCCGGCCTGTCCGACATGATGCGGCTCCAGCGCCTGCTGTGGGCCGCCAAACGGCCCGTGATGATCCTCGGCGGCGCGCGGTGGAACGAGCGGGCAATCGCGTCGGTGGAGCGCTTTGCCGAGCGGTTCGACCTGCCGCTGGCGGTGAGCTTCCGCCGGCAGATGCTTTTCCCGGCCGATCACGCCTGTTTCGCGGGCGATATCGGCTTTTCCGCCAACCCCAAGCTGCTCGCCCGGCTGAAGGCGGCCGACCTTGTGATCCTCGCCGGCGGGCGCTTCGGCGAGGTGCCCTCTCAGGGCTACAGCCTGTTCGGGATTCCCGATCCCGGCGTGCCGCTTGTGCATGTTCATGCCGATCCGGAAGAATTGGGGCGGGTCTATCAGCCCACGCTTGCCATCAACGCCTCCTCCGGCGCCTTCGCCGCGTCGCTGGAGGGCGTGCAGCCCCCCAACGAACTGCCTTGGGCTGACTGGCGGGCGCAGGCACGTGCGGATTATCTCGCATGGACCGACGAACTCCCCGCCAATCCCGGCGCGGTGCAGATGGCGAGCCTGGTTCGCTATCTCCGCGCCCTGCCCAGGGAGACCATCATCTGTAACGGCGCCGGAAATTTCGCCATCTGGGTTCACCGTTTCCATCGCTTTCGCGCCTATGGGACACAGCTGGCCCCGACCTCCGGCTCGATGGGCTATGGCCTGCCGGCGGCAGTGGCTGCGAAGATATCCCAGCCGGCAACACCGGTGGTCGCGGTCTGCGGCGACGGCGACTTCCTGATGACCGGGCAGGAATTCGCCACGGCCGTCCAATATGGGGCACCCATCGTAGCCGTCGTGGTCGACAACGGCATGTACGGCACCATCCGCATGCATCAGGAGCGCGAATATCCTACCCGCGTGTTCGGCACCACGCTGAGGAACCCGGACTTTGCCGCCTATGCCCGCGCCTTTGGCGGCTTCGGCGTGACGGTCGAGACGGATGACGCTTTCGTGCCGGCGCTTGATGCCGCCTTTGCCTCGGGTCTGCCGGCTATCGTGCATGTGAAGCTCGACCCCGAGGCGATCACGCCGACCACATCCCTCAGCGCGTTGCGGGCAAAGTCGCTGGCGGAGCGGTCAGGCGGCTAACGGCTCGTGCGGCTTCTGCGCAAGAACCGTGACCGGAGCGTGGGCGAGGCGGCGGGAGAGCCGGCGCTCCTGCACCAGCGGCCACCAGTCGAACAGGAAGATCTCCATCGGCCGCCAGTTCGCCACCCAGCCAAGGATGACGAGGCCTTCCATGACGACGCCGGCGAGGCGTGAACTGGGAAAGAGGTTCACCAGCGACTGGCCGACCAGGAGGCACAGGCCAAGAACCACAAGGCCGATGACCAGCGCCTTGCGACCCTGCGCGAACAGCGCCGATAATTCGTGGCTGCGCCGTTCCGCCTGATGCTCGAAATGCTGCCGGAAGACCGCCGGCAGGCTCTGCGCCAGGGAACCCTCCGCCTCTGTGCCGGGCAGGTGAATGGTGATGGCCAGTGCGACGTCGGGGGGTACGTCGAGGGCGTGCTCACGCACATACTCGTCCACCTCCCCGTCCAGGCCGCGCTCGCGGAAGGGAAACGGGTCGAGCATGTCGAGCAGTTGCTGCGGGTCATCGACCCGGAGGTCGATCTGTCCCTTGCGCCGCTTCGGCATGTCGCCCCACTCCCCGCCGTGTTGTCAGGCCGCGCCCTGGGCCAGCTCGCCGGCGAGCGCCCGGGCGATCAGCGCGCGCGTTTCCGGGATACCATAGGCCGCCACAAAGCCGCCGAAACGAGGTCCTTCTTTCTCGCCGAGCAGCAGCTCGTAGAGTGCGCTGAACCAGGCGAAGGTCACGCCCGGCCCGCCGCTCGGGCTCTTGCGCTTGTGGTCCTGGTAACGCGGCTCGGCGCGGCCGACATCGAGCACGGCGTTCTGGATCGCGTCTCGGTCGGTTCCGTCGAGTGGCGCCAGCGCCGCGTCGAGGCGGGCCAGCGCCTGCGCTTCCACCTCATCCGGCAGCCGGTAGCTGCGGCGCGGCTTCACCCGATCGATGAAGT
The DNA here is from genome assembly GCF_030813595.1 of Ancylobacter vacuolatus. GTDB lineage: Bacteria > Pseudomonadota > Alphaproteobacteria > Rhizobiales > Xanthobacteraceae > Ancylobacter > Ancylobacter vacuolatus. The sequence continues at coordinate 172,456 of NZ_JAUSUH010000003.1, forward strand.
AGCGCACGGCATAGCCGGCAAGCTGGTCAAGCGTTGGATGGGTCGCGGGCGAGGTGCCGGGCGCGTAGCGCTCGATGAAGCGCCAGAGCACAGCCTTGTCCTCGGCATTGGAGGCCGAGGCGAGCTTCAACATCAGGCCGAAGCTCAGCGGCAGTTCCTCCACCGGCGGGTTGCCGGAATGGATGTGCCACACCGGATTGCCCAGCCTGTTCTTCCAGTCCTGCGTCGGATAACGCGCCAGGAAGCCGAAATACTCGTCCACTGCCTTGGGGATCACATCAAAGTGCAGCTTCTTCGCCGAGCGCGGCGACTGGAACATGTAGAGCGCCAGGCTCTCCGGGCTGGCATAGGTCAGCCACTCGTCGATCGTCAGGCCGTTGCCCTTGGACTTCGAGATCTTCTGGCCGTTCTCGTCGAGGAACAGCTCATAGACGAAATGCTCGGGCGCCGTGCCACCGAGGATTTCGCTGATCCGGTCATAGATCGGCGCGTTGGTCTGGTGGTCCTTGCCGAACATCTCGAAATCGACATCAAGCGCGGCCCAGCGGGCGCCGAAATCCGGCTTCCACTGCAGCTTCACATGGCCGCCGGTGACGGGAACGGTCTTGTCCACCCCGTCCTCGTCGGTGAAGGTGACGGTGCCCGCCTTGGCATCGACGGCCTTGAGCGGGACATAGAGCACACGGCCTGAAATCGGCGAGATCGGCAGGAAGGGCGAATAGGTCGCCTGCCGCTCCTCACCCAGCGTGGGCAACATCACTTCCATGATCGCGTCGTATTTCTCCGCCGCCTTCAGCAGCACCGCGTCGAGCTTGCCGGAGAAATAGTACTCGGTCGCGCTGGCGAATTCGTAGTCGAATCCGAACGTATCGAGGAAGCGCCGCAGCATCGCATTATTGTGGTCGCCGAAGCTGGCAAAGCCGCCGCCGAAAGGATTGGGCACCTTGGTGAGCGGCATTTGCAGGTAAGGCTTCAGTGCCCCCGGATCCGGTACGTTTTCCGGAATCTTGCGCATGCCGTCCATGTCGTCGGAGAAACACAGAAGCCGCGTCGGAATCTTGCCCTCGGTGAGCGCATGAAAGGCGTGGCGCACCATGGTCGTGCGCGCCACCTCGCCGAACGTACCGATGTGCGGAAGTCCCGAGGGACCGTAGCCCGTTTCGAACAGGACCTCGTCTTTCGGTTTCCGCTTCAGACGCTCGACGATCTTGCGGGCTTCCTCGAACGGCCATGCGCCGGCGGATTCCGCCAGCGTGCGCAGTTCGACTGCAAAATCCTCGACCGGAGCGGTCGCCGTCATGATCTGCCCTCCTGGGCTGTGAACGCACAAATTGGAGGCCGCCCCGGGGCCCCGGAGCTTCGCCTCGGGCATGCTCTAGGTAGTGTGAGCGGCCGCGTCAATAAACGCTGATGGGGAACCAGCGCAGATAGAGGTCGGTATAGACCCCTTCCTCCCAGAGCTGGGCGAGGGCGTAGTTGAGCGACTGGCGCAGTGCATCATTGCCGCGCTTGACCGCAATACCCATGCCCTCGCCGAAATAGAGGCTCTCGGTGAAGGGGCCGCCGACAAAGGCACAGCACCCGGCCGATGCCGTGCCATTCAGCCACAGCGCGAGTTGCACACCATCGCCAAAGATAAGGTCGACATCGCCCTTCTGGAGGGCGGCCCGTGCCGCTTCAGCGTCGGCGAACTGCCGGATGGCGATCTCATTGAAGAAGTCGCGCAGATATGCCTCATGCGCGGTGTCGGCGACCACACCGACCGATTTGGAAGCCAGCGCGTCCGGCGTGACCTTTAGCGCCGGATCGCCCTTTCGACCGACGAACCGAGCGGGCGAGCGGAAATAGCGGTCGGAGAAATCAGTGCGCTCTCGGCTCGCCGCGGAGATGGCGATGCCCGCAATGGCGGCATCGGCCTTGCCGCTCTCCAGCGCCTCGACCAATTGCTCGAAGGGCAGGATTTCCAATGTGCAGCGAATGGCCAGTTCCGTGCAGATGGACCGGGCAACGTCCACATTAAATCCGGTCGGCCGACCGTCATCACCTCGGAAACTGAAGGGGGGGTAGTCCTCGGTGGTAACGAAGCGAATCTGAACCGGCAGGCGGGTCACATCCGGCCGCTCCGGCCGGCGCTTCGGGTCCCAGAAACCGGGAACCATCACCGTCCCAGCGGCGCTCGTTGATGACGGCGGTGGCGGCACAGATGTCGATTGAGCCCATGCTGCGCTTAACGGCGGCGCCAGTGCAACGGCGCCGGCAAACGCCATCAGTAAACAGGGCTTAACTACCGGAATAAAATACCGCACACTCGCCTCGCGCTGAGTTTGGCGGCTGCCCCGCCACCGCGATGTTCTACCGTCTTGGTGTCCACTAGGCGAGAGGGCCGCCGTATGACACACATGGTGCGCGGCCGCTCTTTCGAGCGGCTGGAAGCGCTGCACGAGGGTGACATCCCGGTCGAGGCTGTCGGCATAGCGCACCGGCTGGACCCTTCCGTTCTGTATCAGGCACTGCGCCGGGCGAACCGGATCGGAGTGGGTCTCGACGAGACCCTGCTCGCCGCAGGCTATGTCTCGCCCGACGAGCTTGCCCAGGCAGCGGCGCACGAGCTTGGCGTTGCCTTTGAGCCGCTCGACCCCGCCGTTTTCGCAGCGCCTGGACGGGTCAGCGCCAAGGACGTTGTCGCCATGCTGCGCAGCGGCGTGATGCGAACGGAGGACGGGCGACTTGTCGCCGCCGCCCGCGGGCTGCGGCTGCGCCGCCTGGCGGCGACGCTGGACGAGCGGCCGGAACTGCGCGGTCGGATTAGCCTGACAACGCCCGAGCGGCTGGCGGACTTCGTGCGGTGGCGCTTCGCGCGACAGCTCGGCTGGCGGGCCGCCTTCCAGCTGAGGGATCGCCAGCCGGAGCTGTCGGCGGGAACGCTGAGCGCTTCCCGCTCCCTCTTCGGCGTGGCCGCCTTCGCCTTGGCGGCCCTTTTCCTGACGACGACGACAACCTCCTTCTTCGGCGCATGGGTCCTGCCGGGACTGGTGGCTCTCATGCTTGTTGGCAGCGCGACGTTGAAACTCGCCGCGTGCACGGTCCCGCCGCAGGCCCCACCGCGCCCCGCCCGCGACGACGGGTCGTTGCCGGATTACAGCCTGATCGTCCCCCTCTATCGCGAGGCGCGGGTGGTGCCGCAACTGGTCGATGCACTTGACGCCATCAATTACCCCAGGGAAAAACTTCAGGTCCTCCTGGTCATCGAGGCCGATGACGAACCGACGGCGACCGCCCTGGCCCTGCACGCCCGTCGCCCCGGCTTCGAGGTGATCGTCGCTCCCGCTGTCGGGCCACGCACCAAGCCGAAGGCGCTGAATGCCTCCCTTCCCTTTGCCCGCGGCTCGGTGGTCGGCGTCTATGATGCCGAGGATGTGCCCGATCCGCTGCAGTTGCGGCAGGTCTGCACCGCTCTCCGAGCCCGGGGGAACGAGCGCATCGGCTGCGTGCAGGCGCGCCTCGTCATCGACAATCTGGCCGATGGCTGGATCCCCCGACAATTCGCCGCCGAGTATGCCGGCTATTTCGATGTCGTGTTGCCCATGCTCGACCGCTACCGGCTGCCACTGCCCCTCGGCGGCACATCCAACCATTTCCGGCGCACCGCCCTTGATGACGTCAGCGGCTGGGATCCCTTCAACGTCACTGAGGACGCCGACCTTGGCGTCCGCCTCGCCCGAGCGGGCTGGGGCACCGAAGTCATCGCCTCGACGACGGACGAGGAAGCACCGCGTCGGCTCGGTTCTTGGATGCGCCAGCGCACGCGCTGGTACAAGGGATGGATGCAGACCCTACTGGTGCATGCGCGACAGCCGCTGCTTATGGCCCGCACCGCAGGATGGCCGGGAACGCTGACGCTGCTTTTCCTGCTCGGCAGCGGAACGGCGGCGGCGCTGCTCCATCCGGTGCTGGTCGTTTCGCTGTTGCTGAATGTGATGAGAGAGCCACCTGCGAATCCCTCCGTTGTGTCGACCATGCTCGACGCCATCTGGTTCTGCGTGCTGCTTGCGGGACTTGTGGGCGTGGTGCTTTCCACCTTGATGGGTATGCGCCGACGCGGCATCCCGGGTATCGGCGGCGTTGCGGCGCTGATGCCGCTCTACTGGCTGATGATGTCGGCCGCCGCCTGGCGCGGCCTGATTGAGCTTGTGGTTGCTCCCACACGCTGGGAGAAGACCGAACACGGGCTGGCGAGGACCTCGCGCCGGCGGCAGCGATTGCGACCGGCCGTGCGGCTCAGAAGTAGCGGCGCAGTTCGGCCGCCGCCTCCTCTGGGGGCCGCTTTAAGTTGAACGGGGCGACGAACCGGCCATCCTTGTCCATCAGATAAACGATGGCCGTGTGGTCCATCGTGTAGTCGTCACCCTGGGTCGGCACCTTCTTGGCATAGGCGCGATAGGCCCGCGTGACGGCGGCGATCTGCTCCGGCGTGCCGCTTAGTCCCTGAATGCTCGGGTGGAAGCTCCCGAGATACGCCTTCAACACCTCTGGCGTGTCCCGCTCGGGGTCGACGGTGATGAACAGCCCCGTGGCCTTGCGGGCATCCGGACCCAACGCCTCGAAGAGTTGCGACATCTCATAGAGTGCCGTGGGGCAGATGTCGGGGCAGTGGGTGAAGCCAAAGAACACAAGGGTGGGGCTGCCGGCGTAGGTGTCCTGCGTCACCGCCTGCCCATCTTGGGCGACAAGCTGGTAGGGGCCACCGATCGTCACCTGGCTCGACACGGTGCCCGGTCCGGGCGGAAGCAGGGCAAGGGCGCTGGCGACGATGACGACGGCACCGACGACGAAGGCGGCGAGGAGCAGCAGAACACGACGGTTGGACATGGCACCACAGCAGGGCTCGGCGAGGCCGCAGGGGCCGCCGCCATGGATAAATCACAGGCTCAGAAGCAATAGGCCAGCCCGGCGGTCAGCATGTCGAAGAAAACGGCCGCACCGTGGCGCGCCCACAGGCCGATCGCCGCACCGATGATAAGGAGCGCGATGATGCCCGCCCCCCAATTCCAGAAGCTTCCGCGCGAAGGTGCCACTTCCGCCATCGGTTCCGCCATTGGTTTCTCCCTCGGCGTTAGCGTAGCACGAACGGCGTCGATGAGAGCCTCCCGCGCGACGCCTGCGCGCTCAACACCTCAGTAGCCGCGGTGCGGGTCCACCTCGTGCAGCGGCGGCAGGCCCTGACGCACGCGGCGTATGCTCTCCGCCACATCACGCGCGGCCAAGGCAGGCACGGTGATGCTCGCGACATGCGGGGTGATCAGCACATTGTCGAGCGCCCAGAGCGGATGCCCCTTCGGCAGCGGTTCCGTCTCGAACACATCGAGCGTCGCCTCGGCGAGCTGGCCGGACCGCAGCGCCTCGACCAGCGCCACCTCATCCACCAGCGCCCCGCGCGACACATTGACCAGCTTGGCGCCTTTCGGCATGAGGGCCAGTTCGGGAGCGCCGAGCAAATGATGGGTGTCGGGCGTCAGCGGCACCAGGCACACCACAATCTCGTTCTCTGAGAGCACGCGCTCCAGCCCATCCCGGCCGGTGAGTGCAGTCACGCCAGGAATATCTTTCGGGCTGCGCGACCAGCCCGTGACCGAGAAGCCCATTGCCGCCAGCGCCTTTGCCGACGCGGCGCCAAGTTCGCCCAGCCCCAGCACACCGACCTTGATCTCGAACAGCGGGCGGGGATGGACATAGTCCCACTCTCCCCGCCGCTTGGCGCGCTCGAAAACCGGGATGTCACGGGCGTAGCGGGTGACGGCAAAGATGACGTAGCTCGCCATCATCGCCTCCATTCCGGGATCATTGAGGCGCGCGAACTTCACCGGCACCAGGTCGTCGCGCTTCATCAGCGCATCCACGCCGGCACCAAGATTGACCACGAGCTGCAGATTGGGGAAGAGCGCGAAGAAGCCGGCCGGAGGGACCCAGGTCAGAGCATAGCGAATGTCGGCGGGGTCGCCGATGTCAGGAGCGATCCGCACATCGAGATCAGGGAGCGCGGCGGTAAGCGCCGCGCGCCACTCCTGCGCATTGTCCACTGCACTGTAAAAGACCAGGGCCTCCCCGCTCACGCACCTTCTCCCGTTTTCCCGCCCGCCGACTCGCTGGGCAGACCTATCCTAACGGGTGGGGACGACGCCAAGAAAGCCGGCTCTGAGGTGCCTCCGTGGGAAGGGTGTGCCAGCTAGCGCGACCATTGCACCTGCCCGACAGGGAATTCGGTGCGTCAGGCGACATCGGGCAAGCGGTCGAGATGCTTGTCGAGCGTGATGGGATAGTCCCGCACCCGCACGCCTGTGGCGTTGTAGATCGCGTTCGCCACTGCCGCACCGACGCCGCATATGCCGAGCTCGCCCACGCCCTTCGCCTTCAGCGGTGTCGACATCGGGTCGGTCTCGTCGAGAAAAACCACCTCCTGGTGCGGGATGTCGGCATGGACCGGCACCTCATAGCCGACGAGGTCGTGATTGACGAAGAACCCCCGCCTTGTGTCGACCGCAAGCTCCTCCATCAGCGCCGCCCCCGCGCCCATGGTCATGGCGCCGATCACTTGGCTGCGGGCTGATTTTGGATTCAGGATGCGCCCGGCGGCACAGACGGCGAGCATGCGGCGGATGCGGCTCTCCCCTGTCGCGCTATCCACCGCCACCTCGACAAAATGGCCGGCGAAGGTGGACTGCTGCATCTTTTCGGTGATGTCGCCATATTCCATGCGGTCCTCGGCGACGAGATCGCCTTCAGCCGCCGCAGCCTGCAGTCTGATGGAGCGATTACCGACCCGCACCTCGCCATCGACGAACTCCGCATCCGCCGAGTTAAGGCTCAGCTTGCGCGCCACCTCCTCGCGCAGCTTCACACAGGCGGCGTAGACACCGGCGGTGGAACTGGCCGCGCCCCACTGGCCGCCCGAACCGGCCGAGACGGGGAAGCTGGAATCCCCAAGCACCACACGCACCTGCTCCATGGGCACGCCCATCATCTCGGCAGCGGTCTGGGCGATGATGGTGTAGCTGCCGGTGCCGATATCGGTCATGTCGGTCTCGACCGTCACGACTCCTAGGTTGTCCAGCCGCACACGCGCACCGGATTTTGCCAGCAGGTTGTTGCGGAAGCCGGCGGCCATGCCGAGGCCGATCAGCCAGCGGCCGTCGCGGATCTGACCCGGGCGGGCGTTGCGCCGATCCCACCCGAAGCGCTCGGCCCCGAGGCGCAGACATTGCACGAAGGGCCGCGCCGAAAAGGGGCGCTCCGGATGCTCCGGGTCGACCTGGGTGTCGTTTCGAATGCGGAACTCGACCGGGTCGATACCGAGTTTTTCCGCCATCTCGTCCATGGCGATCTCCAGCGCCATCAGGCCCGGCGCCTCGCCCGGCGCGCGCATGGCGTTGCCCTCGGGCAGGTCGAGCACGGCAAGGCGCATGGAGGTCATGCGGTTGGCGCCGGCATAGAGCAGGCGAGTCTGCCCGACCGCCGTCTCCGGCCCGCCGCCTTCCAGATCGCCGGACCAGCTCTCGTGGCCGATGGCGGTGATCGTACCATCGCGCTCGGCACCGAGGCGGACGCGCTGGATCGTCGCCGGGCGATGGGTGGTATTGTTGGCGATTAATGGGCGCTGCAGCGCGACCTTGACAGGACGGCCCGCCGCCCGGGCACCGAGCGCGGCCAGCACCACATCGGCGCGAAGAAACAGCTTCGAGCCGAAGCCACCGCCGATATAGGGGGAAATGAGGCGGACCTTTTCCGGCGGGATGCCGAGTGTGGTGGCAAGCTCGCCTGTCGACCAGGCGACCATCTGGTTGGAGGTCCAGACGGTCAGACTGTCCCCCTCCCAGCTGGCAAGCGTGGCGTGCGGCTCCATCATCGCGTGGGACTGGTCCGGCGTCGTATATGTCTCGTCGAGCCGCACGGCGGCCTGCGCGAAGGCGCGGGGAAAATCGCCGACATGGGTGTCGATCGGTCCGGTGAGGTCACTGGGCTCGGGCGCGGTGGCGGAGCCCTTTGCGGCGTGCAGATCGAACCTGCCAGGCTCGGCCTTATAGTCGATACGCACAAGGTGAGCGGCGGCGCGGGCCTGCTCGAAGCTCTCCGCCACCACGAGGGCGACCGCCTGATGGTAGTGCTGGATATCGGGCCCGCCGAGCAAATGGGCGGTGTTGTAGTTGCCCTTCTTGAGGACACCGGCATTCCGGGCCGTGACGACGGCCAGCACGCCGGGCGCGCGTTCCGCCGCCGACAGGTCCATCGCGGTGATACGGCCCTTGGCGATCGTGGCGCCGATCACATGGCCATAGGCGGGGTCGGCGACGATATCGTGCCGCTCATAGGCATAAGGCGCCTTCCCCGTGGTTTTGAGCGGGCCGTCGATCCGGTCGAGCGGCTGGCCGATCACTTTCAGTCGGTCGATCGGATTGGTCGTGGCGGCGGAATCGAATTTCATGGCTCAGCCCTTTGCCTCGACGAGGATTGACGCGAGCGTGCGCTCGACCAGCGTGATCTTGAAGGCGTTCTCGCGCGTGGGCCGCGCGCCCGCCAGCAACTGCCCGACGACGGCGTTTGCCCCGCGCGGCATTTCGCTCTCGGCCGCCTCACCACGCCACGGCTTGTGGGCGACACCACCGAGCGCGACGCGGCCCGTTCCGTCGGGCTGAAGGACGGCACCGACAGAGACCAGCGCGAAGGCATAGGAGGCGCGGTCGCGCACCTTGCGATAAATGTGGCGCCCACCGAGAGGCTTCGGCAACACTACCGATGTAATCAGCTCGCCCGTCTCCAGCGCGGTCTCGACATGCGGGGTGTCGCCGGGAAGACGATGGAAATCGGCCATTGGGATGGAGCGCGTGGCGCCGTCGGCCCGCACCGTCTCCACCGTCGCGTCCAGTGCCCGCAGGGCGACCGCCATGTCGCTGGGATGGGTGGCGATGCAGGCGTCGCTGGTGCCGATCACCCCAAGCTGACGGGTGAAGCCGCCGATGGCCGCGCAGCCGCTACCGGGCTGGCGCTTGTTGCACGGCTGGGCTGTGTCATAGAAATAAGGGCAGCGCGTGCGCTGGAGCAGGTTTCCCGCGGTGGTAGCCTTGTTGCGCAACTGCCCCGAGGCGCCGGCGAGCAGCGCCCGGGCAAGGAGGCCATAGTCCCGCCGCACCCGCGGATCCGCCGCAAGATTGGTGTTGCTGACGAGCGCCCCGATGCGCAGGCCGCCATCCTCCGTGGCCTCTATGTTATCGAGCCCGAGACCATTGACGTCGATCAGATGGGGCGGCGTTTCGATCTGCAGCTTCATCAGGTCCAGCAGGTTCGTGCCACCGGCAATGAACCGGGCGCCCTGGGTGTGGGCGGCGGCCGCTGCCGCCTCAGCCGGTGTAGTGGCGCGCTCATAGGTAAAGGGCCTCATGCGGGGCTCCTCGAAACGTCGGAAATGGCGTCGATGATGTTGGAATAGGCGCCGCAGCGGCAGATATTGCCGCTCATGCGCTCGCGCAGCTCATCGACTGAGGCTTCAGGCGCCGCGGTGAGATCGCCAGTGACATGGCTCGGGACACCGGCCTCAATCTCGTTCAGGACCGCCACCGCCGAGCAGATCTGCCCTGGCGTGCAATAGCCGCACTGATAGCCGTCACGCGAAACGAAAGCGGCCTGCATCGGGTGCAACTCGCCGGGCTGCCCGAGCCCCTCGATCGTGGTGATAGAGTCGCCCTCATGCATGACGGCCAGCGTCAGGCAGGAATTGATACGTACGCCATCCACCATCACCGTGCAGGCCCCGCACTGGCCGTGATCGCAGCCCTTCTTGGTCCCGGTAAGGTGGAGATGCTCACGCAGCGCGTCGAGCAGCGTGGTGCGGGTGTCGACGTTCAGCTCCTTGACGGTACCGTTGATGGTGAAGCTGATCTGCATCTGCGTCTGCAACGCCACGACAACCTCATTCGCCGGCGCGATCTCTGCCGCGCCTTCGGCCCGCGCGCTGCTCCCGGCGGTGGTGGCGGCGACGGTCACAGCCCCGGCCGCAAGCAGATCGCGTCGTGACAATCCGGTATCGGGAGTTCGCTGCATGGGTGATCCGCGTTTGGGTGATCCAGATGCTGGCGGGCGAAGCCCGACACCCTTGGGTCGCGGTCCCACCTCGTATTCACCGGGGCAATGCCAGCTTGCGCGATGAGTTCCCGACGCCGCCGAGCCAAGCCGTACGCCTTACGACATCGGCTCCGTCAAGTTTCTGGAATCACTCGCAAATGATGCTCGACATCCGACGTGGTCACGATCGCTTGTCGACGTGACGGGCCGCGACTGGAGCGGAACGGATAGCAGTGAGCGTCGCAGGCGCATGCGACGCCGCACCCGGCGAAGACAGTCTAATTTTGATATTAAGCCATCGAAATTATTCGATTTAACAAATCTTCTTGCATAAGCCCCCTCTTAGGCTCGCTGCCCTCTGCCATTGCTTAGCCTAATAGGTCGTGGACGCCGAGGCCCTTGCCGCCGGCCGCGGGTTCGAGGCGACCTTGCAGCATCTCGATTCCTGCGCGTGGGTGGCAACCGCGCAGACGCTCGATCGAGATGCGCGGTTGTCTCCGCCATGTTCGGGCTCACGCCGATGGCGGAGGTGCCTCGTCACCTCGCCGCGCGCAAGCGCCCCCAGCGGATCGACATCGGCAAGGTGGCGCTCGGCGTCATAGAGACGCTCACGGAAGCCGACGGCATCCTCCATGACCGCGCGGGCCATCGCTTGGGGGCAGCAGCGCCGGTACGGCTTACGCTGCTGCAGGGTCTGTGGATCGAATCCTCGACGATATCGTCGATCGGTCGTCGACGATCGCCAGTCCCGCCCGGCGCGCGCCGCCGGCCGATCGTCAGGCCGACGCCGCGGCTTTCCGGCTCTCGATTGGCGCGGCGCTCTGCTGCACGGGGGCGGCCGGCGCTTGCCAACTGCCGTCGATCCAATCCGCCGGAGGAAGTCCCGCCTGATGACGCTCCCACGAGCGGGCGACGAATTCTGCGAACGCGCCAACGCTCGCGGCGCTCTCGACGAGGGGCCCGGCCTTCTGCCGCAGCTCGGCACCCAGAGCGTTTCGCCAGACAGGGTCCTTGGCGAGCCTGTGGGCGATCTGCAGATATTCGTCCTCGTCTCTTGCCGTCAGACCCGACACGCCGATGTGCTTATAGATCGTCGCGGTCCATTTCCCGAAGGGCATCTCCCTGGGAAGTGTAACCGTGGGCACGCCCAGCATCGCCGCGTCGAAACTCGACGACATGCCGCAGAGGGGGAACGAATCCAGGCAGCAGTCGACCGAAAGCAGCAGGCTATGGGCATCCACCTGCGTCAACGTGCGCAAGAAGACGACCCTGTTCATCAACTCGCCGAGCCTCTGGTGCAGCCTGAACCGCAGCGTCTTGGACGGAGGATATTCGCCCCGCAGGAAGACGAGCGTCGCTTCGGGATCACTCTCCAGCAGCCTGCGGAACATGCCGTCCATATCGGGATGGATCTTGGGCGGCGTGTTGGCGCAAAGATAGATGCGCCCCTCGGCGCCCGGCCCGAACAGTCGCTGCCTTAACTCCGCCTTCGTCGATTCGGTGATCTCGTCCACCGAATGCCGTTCGATGTAATAGGGCGGGTGTTCCAGCAGGGCGACCTTCGACCTGTAGAACTTTCCGACATCGACCGGCTCGGCGGGTTTCCAGGAGATGTAGTAGTCCGCATTGGTCAGCCCGTCGGTCCAGTTCGGCTCGAGCAGGACCATCTGCAGATGCGCGAGCCGCGCCATCATCGGAAAGAACACCGATGCAACCGATGGACCCGACACGATGATGTCGAGCTGCTCGGCCGCGATCACATCGATGGCCGAATAGACATCCATATCGGAAACCTCGACCACTCGTTCCGAACGCAGGACCCAGTCCCGCGCGGCCCGGCTCAACCCCATTTTTCCCGGGCGGATGAAGACGGTCTCGAAGAGGGTCGGGTCCAGTCCGCTGAGCAGGCCCGACATCATCGGCATGGAATCGTGCACCATGAAACCGATGCGGATCCGCCGGCCCGGGACGGGTCGCAGCGTCCCGTCGGAGACGTGGAGGGCGGTGTGGTTGAGCTTCGGCCAGGTCTTGAAGGCAAGACTCTCCAAGGCGCTGACGGCGGAGTTGTAGGTGTCGATGGCACCTAGGCAGAACAGCTGCTGCCATGGCGTCCAATTGTTGGACATGTCGCTGATCGGCTCCGCCAATTCGATCGGCGAAAGAGCGAGGAAATTGCACGCGTCGATGAACTGGTGCATCTGCGCCTCGACCTGGCCCGCCGCAGACGGAACCATCGGCGGGGTCAGCTGGAACAGCATGTCGATCACGCGCTCATCTTTCTTCAGCGCGTCGCTAACCTCCCCTCCATCATCGGACTGATGTCGAACCATCTGTCGCAGCGTCGCCGCGAAGCTTTCATCCAGATCCAGATATCTGCAGAAAAAGGTGAACAATCTGGCCTTATGGCTGGGTAATTGCGCCCGCCCTACAATCTCCAGAACTTTGCGAATAAGTCCGTCAAAGGACCCCGCGGCGCATATTCGTTGAAGATCCTTGTAGTTCAATATGAGAGCTTCGGCGATCAGGGGATCCGACTGCATCGCTTTTATGTAGAAATCGGCGACTGATCGATTTTCATAATCATAACTAATTGATAATTCATCCATTAAACAAAAATATCGCTCATATTCAAGATGATGAGCACTTATCTGAGTATAAAAATGACGAAGTTCAGCCGATTCTGGATATTTTCTCAGCCCCGTTTCAAGGGCCGTCAGGCAAGCAGCGATATCGCCCAGCCTCAGTGCGGCCGCTCCCGCGAAATAAGCATCCCACATGACCTCGCACGGTCGAGCCACCAAAGACCGGTAGATTTCATGAGCTTCGGCTGCAAAGCCCTTTTCTTCCAGCCGATTCGCGATGTTCCAAAGCGAACCGCTCGGGTCAGGTTCATCACCGGGACCCCGGCTCAGCTTGCGCTTAACACGGGATATGTCTCCCTTGTCGATATAATACTCGATAATCTTCAGCTGGTCCTTGCGCTCGGAAAACTGCTCAAGGGCCGCCTCTATCGCTTCAGGATCGTTTGCATCGACATCTACGAGGGGATAGCGCCTGTTGCCTTTCGCGAGGACCTTCGTCGCACGCGCCGCATTCCCCAACCGGTAATTCGCCAGTCCCACAAGGAGAAAGTCATGCGAGGTGACCGGCCTGCGTCGGGCAAGGACGCGGTAGATTTCATGAGCGGTCGCCGCATCGCTCCTCGAGAGGGCGATGTCCGCCCTGGCCCAGGCTTTCGCCGTGGACTCCCTCCGCAGACGCAGCCACTTTCCAACGGCGGTACGCCGGAACGAGTTTTCCAAACTGGAAATGAAGGCACTTTTCATAGCAGTGGCATGCTTCCAAAATCGGCTCGGCGGGGGACGAAGAAAAAATGCGTAATAGAGGCACGTGCGGGCGAGACGTTCATGGAGTACAAGCCGAAACTTGCTGCCGATCATGCTGTGCAAGCGAGCCCGCTCCGTCTCGGCACGCAACTTCCATTGCCGCGCCCGCGACGTCAAGGTTCATGAGCCGACGAATCCGTTCGGACCACTGCGTGTCCATCCGTTGAGACGACACCGTCGCCGGGGCGCTGGAACGCCCCTGAATCGTCGGCCGGCAACTCGTGATGCCGTTCTGCTATGCGCCGTTTGGATGCGAGGATATCGGCCTGCCGCTCAAGCTGCGGCAGGCCGATCGCGGCGGCGACTTTGGTCATGCGGTCGCTGAACACGAGCTGATCGTGCCAACAGCGCTGCACGAAGCTCTGGCCCTGCCCCTTGACCTTGCGCATTCTCGTGGCCGGCGTCCGGGCGCCCGTCACCACGGCCCACCTTTCCCGGTAGTGATGGTCTTGTTGCCGAAGCAGGAGACCGCGCCGACATCCCCGAAGGCGCCGGTGTGAGTGTTGGCGCGCGACGCGCTGAGGCGCTCCGCGCAATTCTCAATCGCCCTCAGGCCGTGCTTCCCGGCGATCGCCATGATCGTCCATGTCGCACACGGCTCCGTAAAGAGGCACCGGCACGATCGCCTTGGTCCGGGAGGTGATCAGGGGCGCCATATCCTCAGGCCCCATCTGCCAGCCATCCGCGCAGCAGTCGGCGAAGACGGGGGTGGCGACCGTCAGCGCGTTCCTTTTCACCGACGCGATGTAGATGAAGGATAGGACCATTGCTTCGTCGCCGCGGCCGATGTCGAGGCAATGAAAGGCGAGATGAAGAGCGGTTGTCCCGTTGCGTATGCTGATCGCGCGGTCGATGCTGGTGAAGGGACTTCTCCGCGTAAATAAACACAGTCAATTTGCTGCGCTTGAGAGTGCGCGAGCTATCGCGTCGGCGATGGCATGGCCGTCATAGGGTTTTGGGAAGAACTGGCTTCCCAAGGGCAGGCTGCCCTCCTCCAGGATCGCCTTGCCGGAGGCCACGACCAGCTTCACCGCCGGCCAGCGGTCGCGGATGTAGTGGGAGAGCTTGATGCCGTCCATGGTGCCGGGCATCTGCACTCGTGCTCGCCGCCTCGAAATGCGCAATCGGTTCGTTTGACACGGCATGGCCCTCATGGGCCGAAAACCCGCTGAGCGAGCCATCATTCGGCGGGAACGTCCTCGCACAACGGATCTGAGGTGGACGTTCCGCTGCATCCTACCATGCTGGTCCAACGTGCAGGCATACTAATCGGTGCAGGCCCCTGCCCCGCCTTCGCCACCGAGCCAACTCACCCGAATCGTTCTGGGTAGCGCGGACGCGCCAAACTCGGCTGCTCACGATCAGCGGCGAGACGCCAGCCGAAACCCATCTCCTCTCAACCTAACCGAGCATCCTGTGCCCCGTGACACGCGCAACGTGGGCCCGCATCGAAGGGAGCGTGCGGTCCGCCCCTGCGCCAAGGATGCCTATTCCGGCGAGTGGCGCGTGATCGCCCGCGCGGCCGGCATCCCGGACGAGGTGTGGAACAGTTGTAGCGGGTATGGGGACCGCGATGGGGAACGTGGCGAACGTGCAGTTCAGCGGTAGGCCGACAAACCGTTGTTGCATAAAGGTTTGCGCTGGAGCGGGCGAAGGGAATCGAACCCTCGTATGCAGCTTGGGAAGCTGCCGTTCTACCATTGAACTACGCCCGCTCAGGCAGGCGGCACCTTAATGGCGCGGCGCGGGCGCTTCAAGTCCCCCGGCGCACGCTTCACAGGAGAGAAGCCTCCCTGCCGTCCACCTTACAGGTCGGAGCCCTCGACGGAGGGCAGCTGAGGCGTCCGCGCATTTTGGACGTGAGTTGATCCCCGTCCTGCTCGTCACGCCCCCGCCTCGCGAAGCGCAACGAACAGGACAGGAAGGACCCGTCCCCCAGGGGGATGGAAAGAACACGGTAGCGTCAGAGTTCGGCGATAGCGCTATCCGGCACCGGCGCCTTGGCAGCATGGTGACCGTGCGTGCCCACCGCGTCGAGGCTGACACCTGTCGTCTCAATGCGGAACCACCAGGTGACGGCGGCACCGAGCAGCGACATCACCACGAGGCCATAAAGCAGCGCCTGCTGGCCGATCGACGCAAGGAGAATGGGGAAGCCGAAGGCGGTAAGCACGGCACCCATCTTGGCGAAGGCAGCCGCAAAGCCCGCGCCCTTGCCCCGAATGGCGGTGGGAAACACTTCGCCGGCAAGCAGGTAAGTCTGCGCGTTCGGGCCGAGATTGGTCATGAAGTTGAACATCATGAAGCCGATAAAGATGAGCGCCGTCCCCATCGTACCGTCGTAATAGGCGGAGAAGGAGGCGATCAGCAGGCCAGCGGCGCAGCCGATAAAGCCGAGGATCTGCAAAGGTACGCGACCGACCCGGTCGGCGAGGGCCACCGCGAAGATGATGCCCACGATAAGCAGTACGTCGATCATGGCCGCGCCCTCGGCAGCGCCGATGTCGTTCTGTATGATTTCGGCGATGTTGCGGGCGTTGCCACTGTCATGACCGAGCGCCGCGGCGAGGATGGTGGGGGTGAAGATGCCGATTCCATAGGTCGACAGGTCCTGAAGGAACCATGGCACCGAGGCGAGGATGGTTGCGCGGCGGTTTCGGCGGTCGAACAGCGCCTTCCAGCCGCTGGCGCCGGCCTCCACCTGGCGGGTTGCGGAGAGCACCACCTTTTTCGGATAGGTCGGCTTGCGCTGCAGCAGGCGTGCGGTTTCGCGCTCGGCTTCGTGTTTCCGGCCCCGGGCGAACAGCCAGGGCGCGCTCTCGGTGACGAAGAAGCGACCGGCAAGGACGATCATGGCCGGGATGATGGCTGCGGCATACATCCACCGCCACGCCGTCACATCGGGATCGAATGTGAGGACGACATAGCCGACACCCGTGCCAACCAGGGCACCAACTGCCTGGAAGGCGAACGCGCCGAGCACGAGGCGGCCACGGGCACTCGTCGGGATGCTCTCGGAAATGATGAGATGCGCCGTCGGGTAGTCGCAGCCGAGTGCCAAGCCGATGCCGAACAGGAAGATGACCAGCCAGACGTAGCTCGGCGCCACCGAGAGCAGCATCAGGAAGATGATGAACAGCACCATCTCGACGATGAACATGAGCTTGCGCCCGAACTGATCGGCAAGGCCACCGAGCAGCAATGCACCCACCAGGATGCCGGCAAGCGAGGCGGCACCGACAACCCCGTGCTCGACCGCGCCGAGGCCGAATTCGTTGGCGATCAACGGCATCGCCACACCGGTCATGAAGACGACGAGCCCTTCGAAGAACTTGCCGGCCGCAGCGAGCCCCCAGATGCGCCACTGCATCGTCGTCATTGGTGTCACGGGCACAGGCGTGCCATCCGGCCAGCTCGGCCGCTCGTCGATGTAGGACTGAACCGTCCTGCCGAGGGCGGGCTCGTGACTCGGATGGGTAGAGTGCTGTTGCATCATGGTTCCTGCATCGTTCGGCGACGGTATGATGCAACTTGATGACTTGGGGTGAAAGGCGCGTGACGGCACTCGCCGGCGAGGCGGGCGCGATTCAAGGGAAGCCGGCCGGAAGGTGGTGTGGACACGCCTGCGTCAGGAGGGACAAGGCCGCGTCCCTGCACGGCCAGGGCTCCGTCCGGCCCCAACACAGTCAACAAAAGGCGCGCGCCCCGCGCAGGACACGGCGCGGGGATGCGCGGACGGTAGTGGCGTCGCGGCCCCGGCGCGATTAAGGAAGGGGCTTACAGACATTTTTCCGATGGCTCCCCTCGACGCCTGACGAGACTGCGACATAGGCGGACCAGCCGTGACCTTCATGACGACGAACCCGGCGCTTGCCCAAGCGCTGGCCGAACGGGACTATAACAACCCGACACCGGTGCAACTGGCCGTGCTGGCACCCGAGGCGACGGGGCGCGACCTGCTGGTGTCGGCGCAAACAGGTTCCGGCAAGACCGTGGCCTATGGCCTTGCCATGGCCGAGACGCTGCTGGGCAGCGAGGAGCGCCTGCCGCACGCAACGGCTCCCCTGGCGCTGGTTGTGGCGCCCACCCGCGAGCTAGCGCTGCAGGTCCAGCGCGAATTCGCCTGGCTCTATGCGGCGACGGGCGCGCGCATCGTTTCCTGTGTCGGCGGCATGGATCCGCGCCAGGAACAGCGACTGCTGAACCAGGGCGCCCATATCGTCGTCGGCACGCCGGGGCGGCTGCGCGACCATCTGGAGCGCGGCCGGCTCGATCTCTCCGCGCTGAAGGTCGTCGTACTCGACGAGGCCGACGAGATGCTCGACCTCGGCTTCCGCGAGGATCTCGAGTTCATTCTCGATGCCACCCCGCCGGAGCGGCGCAGCCTGCTGTTCTCTGCCACCATGCCCCGCGGGATCACCGCGCTGGCCAAGCGCTATCAGCGGGACGCCCTGCGCATCGAGGTGGCGAGCGCCGAGGGCGGGCACGCCGATATCGAATACCGCACCATCCGCATCGCCCCGACCGAGATCGACCATGCGGTGGTCAACGTGCTGCGCTTCTATGACACGCCGAGCGCCATCGTGTTCTGCAACACGCGCGAGGCGGTCCGCCGGCTGCACGCCATGCTGCAGGAACGGCAGTTCTCGGCCGTGGCATTGTCCGGCGAACTCAGCCAGAACGACCGAAACCACGCTCTGCAAGCCCTCCGGGACGGGCGCGCGCGGGTGTGCGTTGCCACCGACGTCGCCGCACGTGGCATCGACCTGCCTAATCTCGGCCTCGTCATCCATGCCGACCTGCCGAACGATGCCGAGAGCCTGCAGCACCGCAGCGGCCGCACAGGGCGGGCCGGGCGCAAGGGTGTGAGCGTGCTTCTGGTGCCGCCCTTCCGGCGCCGGCGGACCGAGGACCTTATGCGCGGGCTCGGCATCGCGCCGGCCTGGTCCGGCCCGCCGACCTCGGAAGAAATCCGCAAGCTCGATCATGAGCGCATGTTGCGCGACGCCCTGCTCACCGATGAAGCGAATGAGGAAGACCTCGCCGCCGGTCGCACCTTGCTCGCCGCCCATGCGCCCGAGCATCTGGCCGCCGCGCTGGTGCGGCTCTATCGCGCCGGCCTGCCGGCGCCGGAGGAGGTCGCCGACCCTGGCGAGCCGCGCGGGGGCGCGGTGCGCGATCGCGCCGCCGACCGGGAGTTTGGCGGACCGTCGGGCGGCGGAAGCGTGTGGTTCCGCCTCAATGTCGGGCGCCGCAGCAATGCCGACCCCAAATGGCTGCTGCCGCTGATCTGCCGTCGTGGCAACGTGACCCGCAAGGAAATCGGCATCATCCGCATCCTCGACGAGGAGACCGCCTTCGAGGTGAGCCGCGCGGCCGCTGATCGCTTCGGCAAATCGGTGCGCAAGATCGAGGGCGGCGACGTCGTCATCGAGCCGCTGCCCGGCGGGCCGTCGGAGGAACGTTCGTCGCGCCCACCGCGCAGCAGGCCTTCGCCGGAGCGGCCGCAACGCCAGCGCCCGGAGCGCGACAAGCCCGCTTACGACAAGCCCGCTTACGAGACACCCCCGCACCAGAAGCCGGTTTACGAGAAGCCTTTCCGCGAGCCCGCTATTCGCCGCGAGCCGGCAGAGGGCACGCCGGCAGATAGCCGCCCGAAGCGCGATGCGCCGGAAGGCGGAACCTATGAGCGCAGCAAGCCGGCGCACCGCAAGGGCGGGTTCGAGAAGCCGCGCGAATGGAACCCGCTGGCCAATAGCGACGGCGAGCGGCCGACCAAGCCCGCGCGTCCCACTGCGTTCGAGGGGAAACCGCCGGGCAGGTTCGAAGGCAAGAAGCCGGAGGGCAAGGGAGCTCCGGGCAGGAAGCCCGCGGGAAAACCGTTCGAGGGCAAACCTTTCGAGGGCAAGAAGGCAGGCGGCAAGCCCTACGCCAAGCCCGCAAAGAACAAGCCGCCACGGCGCCCCTGACGCTGCACTTGGCGGGGCGGCTCTTTTGGCCCCGGACGCGAAACGGGACGCAGGCGATGCCGCCGCGTCCCGTTTGGTAGAGGCAGTGCCGGCACCCGATGAGAGCCACCCGGTGCCGGCGAAATGCCGTTCAGACGACCTTGACCGTGAGCGTGCCGACGCCGTCGACGCCGCCCTCCATGACATCGCCGCGGACAATGGCGCCGACACCGGCCGGGGTGCCGGACATGATCACGTCGCCCGGCTCGAGCTCGAACAGGCCGGAGAGGTAGGAGATCATTTCCGGCACCTTCCAGATCATCTGGTTGAGGTCGCCGACCTGGCGCTGCGTGCCGTTGACGTTCAGCCACACCTTGCCAGCGGCGGGATGGCCGATGACCGAGGCGGGCACCAGCGCCGAGCAGGGGGCAGAGTCCTCGAAGGCCTTGCCAATTTCCCACGGACGGCCAAGCTTCTTGGCCTCGCCCTGCAGGTCGCGGCGGGTCATGTCGAGACCCACGCCATAGCCCCACACGTGATCGAGCGCGGATTCGACCGGGATGTTCACACCGCCCTTGCCGATCGCGACCAGCATTTCCAGCTCGTAATGCACGTCGCTGGACTTGTCTGGATAGGGGAAGGTGCCGTCAGTGATGACGTTGTCGGGATTCTTCTGAAAGAAGAAGGGCGGTTCCTTGTCGGGATCATGCCCCATCTCGATGGCGTGCTCGGCGTAGTTGCGCCCGACGCAGTAGATGCGGTGGATCGGGAACAGCTGGTCCGAGCCTTCGACGGGCAGCGTCGGAATGCCAGGAGGCGTGATCACATAGACGGAAGTGTCGATAGGCGCGTTCATCAGCGTACTCCTGCGTAATAGTCGACGCGTTTCTCAATGCTCTCGATCAGGGCCGAAAGCCCCATCGCGGCGGCGAAAAGGATGATGGTCAGGGCCCAGAAGTTCTCCATGTCGAAATTGCGCGAATAGAGCTCGAACAATTCGCCATAGCCGATGATCGCCACCAGAAGTTGGCCGATCACCACGCCCTTGACGCCGCGCACCACGCCCAGCCGGATGCCGGCAAGTATTTCGGGCAGCGCAGCGAAGAATATGATCTTGCCGTAGAGCGTCCAGGGCGACGCACCATAGCTGCGCCCCATCTCGACGAGCGAGGGCGGCACGCCCTGAATGCCTGCCCGCGTGTCGAGCACGATGATCCAGACGGCGAACAGGAAAACCGTGACCACCACGGTGGTCTCGCCCATGCCAAACAGGATCATCAGCACCGGCACCAGCGCCGAGAGCGGCGCCGAGACGAAGATGTTCACCCAGATGCCGAGCAGGCTGTCCGCGGTGGTCGAGCGCCCCATCAGCACGCCAATGGCGATGCCGACGACGATGGCGAAGAACATGCCGAGCAGGAAGCTGTTCAGCGTGGTGATCGCCGCCGACTGCCAGGTAGCGGTTTGTACCAGCGCCACGGCCGCGACAATCACGTCGGAGAGCGGCGGGATGAGGAACATGGCGCCGGAGCGCCCGACGATTTCCCAGATGACGCACCACACGAGCAGCGACGCCATCATGGGCACGCGAAAACCAAACAAAGTCATCGCAGCCTCCCCTAATCGACGTAGCGCTTGAGGCCCTGCCAGATTTCCTCGACCGTATCGAGGTAGCCCTGGTCACGGCGAATGGCGTCCGGCGAGGCCGTACGGTCGATTTCCGGCTCAATGATCTGGGCGATCCGGCCGGGCCGGCGCGAGAGGATCACGATGCGGTCGGAGCAGTAGACCGCTTCCTCGATCGAATGGGTGACGAAGATGAAGGTCTTCTTCTCCTTCTCGACCAGTTCGAGCAGGTCCTCCTGGAACTTGCGCCGGTTCTGCTCGTCCACCGCCGAGAACGGCTCGTCGAGCAGGAGCACATCGGCATTCACCGCGAAAGCGCGGGCGAGGCCGACGCGCTGGCGCATGCCGCCGGAAAGCTCGTGCGGGTACTTGCTCTCAAAGCCAGACAGGCCGACCTCGGCGATGTACTTCCGGGCGATCGACTGGCGCTCGTCCTTGCCCATGCCCTTGAGCTCCAGGCCGAAGGCGACATTGCGCATGACCGTTGCCCACGGCATCAGCGCGAAATCCTGGAACACGAAGGCGCGCTCGGGACCGGGGCCGGTGACGGTCTGGCCATTAACCCGGATCTCGCCCGAGGTGGCGGGGATCAGACCGGCTATGATCTTGAGAAGCGTGGTCTTGCCGCAGCCGGACGGGCCGAGCAACGTGGTCAGCTTGCCGGCGGGGAAGTCGAGATCGATGCCGCGCAGGGCTTCGACCTCATTATACATCTTGCATACGCCGCGCACTTCGACCGCGACGTCCGAGCCGGCGGCGACGGCGGCGGCACTGGCCGCCTGAGCGGTAATGTTCCGCATGATCAGGACTTTCTCTTCTCGGGACGCAGCACGCGAAGCTCGAAAGCCTCAAGCGCGGCCAGCGTCAGGGTGGACACGAGGATGATGGAGACGACAGCCGCATACATCTCGGCATAATTCGCCACCGAGCGATGATAGGTGATGAGATCGCCGATGCCGGTCGGAGTGATCAGCAGTTCCGCCAGGATCACGCCGATGAAGCCAGCGGCGAGGCCGAGGCGAAGGCCGGCGAAGATCACCGGGCTCGCATCGGGGATGATGATCTTGGTGATGCGCTGCCAGAGATTTCCCTGGAACGAGTAGCACATGGCCACCAGCGAGGGATTGGCGTTGCGCACCGCCTTGTAGCCGTTGAGAACGATCACCGGCAAAGCGAGCATGATCACCGCCAGCGTCTTCGACACCAGTCCGATGCCATAGACAAAGGTGATGAGCGGGATCAGCGCCGCCATGGGCGCCGCCTGGAGCACGATGAACACCGGCGCGACCAGCCACTCGGCGAAGCGCGACAGACCCATGACGATGCCGAGGCCAATGCCGATGACAGCGGAGATGGCGATGCCGATCACCAGCGGCTGCAGCGTCTCGGCATAGGCGGCGACGAAGGAGCCATCGAGCGTCATCGTCACGAAGGCACGCAGCGTCTCCAGGAAGGTCGGGAAGGCGAAGCTGATCGGAATGCGACCGGCGATCTCCCAGACGAGGAAGAAGAGGCCAATTGACGCCAGGCGCCAAAGGGCCGTGCGGTGCTCCGAGAGCTTCCTCCAGAAGAAGGAAGCCTCGGAGTTGGGAACGGCTCGCGGGGAGCCGTTCGCCTGTACCGGGAAACTCATCCCACCGGCCTCAGTTCGTGCCGACCTTGCCGAGCGCGCGGTTCAGCGGCTCGAGGGCCCAGAAATCCTCGACCTTCAGGCTGGCAGGGTCGCCCTGGAGCTGGCCGGAGAGGGTGTAGAAGGCGAAGTCGTCCTTGGCCGCCGCCTCGCCGCCGCCATTCAGCGGGAACGCCTTGCCCTTGGCGAGTTCGGTGAAATACGGCGTGATCTCCGCCACCTGATCGGCCGGCAGGTCGGGCAGCAGCTTGTACTTGGTGCGCCACTCCGCGACGATCGCCGGGTTCTTGGTCACTTCGCGCCAGGTGGTGATGACCGACTCGACGATGACGTCGACATCCTTGGGGTTCTTGTCCAGGAAGTCCTGGCGGGCGAACAGCGCCTCATCCGTGGCATTGATGCCGTCGAGCGGCAGGATGATGAACTTGCCGGGGGCCTTTTCCTGCAGCAGCCGGCGGCCGGCGGAATCAACGATCGTCGCCTTGACGTTGCCCTGCAGCAGGGCGCCGGTACGCACTTCCGAGCCCGGGATGTAGCTGATCTTGGAGAACTTGATGCCCTGCTTCTCTTCCATCAGCTTCATGATGGCTTCGGTACCCGAACCGCGCGAGTGGACCGCGACTTCCTGGCCGTTCAGATCTTTCCAGGTCTTGTAGAACTCGGCATTGACCGCCGGATAGAAGCGAAGGGTCGAGAGCTGCAGGAAGATGCGGACCGGCACCTTCACCTTCTGCATCAGCGCGTAGGGGCCGCCGACACCAATATCCGCCTGTCCGCTCACCACCGCCTGCGCAGCAATATCCTCGGACTTCAGATAGGTCATCTCGATCTCGACACCCCGCTGCTTGGCGAGCTCGAAAGCGGCCAGCAGGTGAAGATTCTCGACAGAGGCGATATCGCCATAGGCGACGCGGACCTTGGCTTCGGCCTGCGGCACCGCCACCAGGGCCAGCCCAATGCCGGCGGCAATCGCCAACCCGGACAGGCCGCACAGCTTCTTCGTCAGTTCCTTGAGCATTTTCAGTCTCCCATGAGAGCCGAGCGGTTTCAGTCCGCCACTTATGCCAACCCGCGAGGTTGGATACCAATTTCATTTTGGTTTATATTGGCCGCCGTGGGCGGTCAAGGCCGGACTGGCTTGACCGAAGGATTTGATGCCGCCATAGAATGAACCAATTCACGATTTGGTTGATCCGGACACCATGCTTAATTCTTCCACCGACCCTCATCTGGAAAAAGGCATCGTCACGCAGTTGCGTGGCTATCTCGCCCAGATCGATCTCGCCGACGATGGCCGCCTGCCGCCGGAAAGGGAGTTATCGGCGGCTCTTGGCGTGTCACGTACGGAACTGCGCAAGGCCCTCGACGTGCTTGAAGCCGAGGGTCAGCTCTGGCGTCATGTCGGCAAGGGCACGTTCATGGGCAGCCGGCCGCTGGACACCTTCGCCGACATCGCGGCACTGGCCAGGCGCAGCAATCCAGCCGAGGTGATGCGGGCGCGCATCGTGATGGAACCTGAGATCTGCCGCGCCGCGGCCTTCACCGCGACGCCGGAAGACATCGCCGAAATGCGGATGTGCCTGACCCGCTCCCGTCAGGCCGAGACCTGGCGCCAATATGAGGCCTGGGACACGCGCCTGCACCGCACCATTGCCGAGGCCTCGCAAAACACGCTGTTGCTCGGCCTGTTCGACACGCTGAATGCGGTGCGCCGGGCCGTGACCTGGGGCCGGCTGCGCACCGAACCGGTGAAGCCGCTGCCCGACCATCACAGCTTCGCCGAACATGAAGCGATCGTCGACGCCATCGAGCATCGCGACATCGCCGCCGCGGCGGCGGGCATGCGCGCCCACCTGCAGACAGTCGAGCGCAAGCTGCTCGACCGCCAGTAAATCCCAGCCTCCACGCCGACGGGCGGGCTTGAGAAACCGGCGGCTTCGGTCTTGGATGGCTTTCCGGATCGTCGAGAGGAGATTTGCCTCCCGGGCGCTCCTATGGAGGCACCGCACATAGTGAAGCCCCGCCTATCGCCGACCGACCTGGCCCGAGTTGTGCCCGTATGGGACATCGCGCCGTGAGCGCCGCCCGGCGCTCGCCCTCACTTGCCGCCCGCTGGCAACGTCTGGCGTGGCGCGACCGCCTGCTGCTGGGCGAGGCGCTGGTGACGGTGGGTCTCGCCCGGCTGGCGATCGTGCTGCTGCCGTTCCGCCATGTGGCCAGCATTTCCGCCACCCGGCCGACACGCCCACCTCCTTCGGATGCTCGGGAGCAAATCACACGGGCGCGCTGGGCGATCCGCGCTGTGGCACGCCGCATGCCGTTCCGCACCATGTGCCTCGAACAGGGCCTGTCGGCCCGGGTGATCCTGCACCGGCGCGGGGTGCCGACCACGCTGTATTATGGTGTGATGAAAGGTCCGGAGGGCCAGTTGATGGCCCATTTGTGGGTGCGCTCGGATGCGATCGACGTGATCGGCACCGAGGAACTGGAACGGTTCACCCTGCTGGCCACCTTTCCGCCACTCGACAAGGCCGACACCAGCCTCGGCACAGGCGGCGCGTGCTGATCCACCGGGCCGTGCGCGGCCGGTCAGTCCAAGGTCTGCCGGAAGCGCTTCACCGCGATGACCATGGCGACAAGCATGATCACGCTGAGGCCGACGATGTTCTGCGCCAGATCGGCTGAGGTCGCCCCTTTCAGCAGAATGCCGCGCACCATTCGGAGATAGTGGGTCAGCGGCAGCGTCTCAGCGATCCATTGCGCCCAGGTCGGCATGCCGGCGAAGGGAAACATGAAGCCGGACAGCAGGATATTCGGCAGGAAGTACATAAAGGTCATCTGCACCGCCTGCAGCTGGTTCTGCGCCAGGGTGGAGAATGTGTAGCCGATCGAGAGGTTGGTGAGGATGAACAGGCCGGTCAGGACGGTGAGGAGCGCCAGATTGCCGACGACGGGAACATCGAACAGCAGCACGGCCGCGCCAAGGATCATTGCCGCCTGCATCGCCCCGACCATGACATAGGGCGCAATCTTGCCCACCATGATCTCCACCGGACGGATGGGCATGGCGAGCAGTGTCTCCATCGTTCCGCGCTCGATCTCCCGCGTCACCGACAGGGCGGTGAAGATGAGCATGGTCATGGTGAGGATGGTGCCGAGCAGTCCCGGCACGATGTTCAGCTGGGTGACGGCGGCCGGGTTGTAGCGCGGATGCGTGCGGAAATCGAAGGGAGGCGGCGCCTGTTCCAGCCCGCTGCCCTCAGGCGCATCGTCCACATTGAAGCGCTCGCGTCGCACCGAGGTCTCCACCAGCCGCCCCAGTGCCGCCAGCGCGCTGGTCGACGCCACAGGATCCGTGGCGTCCGCCGAGACGAGCAAGGACGGGCTCTCCCCGCGCCGCACGGCACGCTCGAAGCCGGCGGGGATTTCCACCACGAACAGCACCTGCCCCGAGCGCAGCAGATGCTCGGCCTCGGCCTCGTTCACCGGATGATGGATGATGGAGAAGTACTTGGTGTTCTCGATGGCGGCGAGGATGGAGCGGGCCAGCGACGACTGGTCATAGGCCAGCACGGCGGTCGGCAGGTGCCGCGGCGTCGTGTTGATGGCATATCCGAACAGGATCAGCTGCAGCAGCGGGATCGACACCATCGACGCGAAGGAGACGCGGTCCCGCATCAGCTGAATGAATTCCTTGCGTATCATCGCGCCGATACGGCGCAGGGAGGCTGCAACCCCGTTCACCGGAAATTATCCCTCGAGCGGTTGATGAGGTCGATGAACACGTCCTCCAGGTTCGGGCTGTCCGGGCGCCAGACAAGCTCCTCCCGCGCGGCGAAACGGGCGATGGCGAGCTCCAGCGCCGCACGGTCGCGCCCACCGACATGCACGCTGGTGCCGAAGGGGGCGACCAGTTCGATACCGGGGACCTCCATCAGCTCGCGTGCCAACCCCGCCGGGTCCGGCCCGGTGACGCGCCACATGTGCAGCGCGGAGCCGGCAACGACCTCCTCCACCGTGCCCTGCGCCAGCAATTCGCCATAGGCGATATAAGCGATCTCATGGCAGCGCTCGGCCTCGTCCATGTAGTGGGTAGAGACGAGCACCGTGACACCCGCTGCCGCGAGGTCGTGAATCTGGGCCCAGAATTCGCGCCGTGCCTTGGGGTCGACGCCGGCGGTCGGCTCGTCCAGCAGGAGAAGCTGAGGCTTGGGCAGGATGCAGGCGCCAAGGGCGAGACGCTGCTTCCAGCCGCCGGACAGATCGCCGGCCAGCTGCCGCTCGCGCCCCTCCAGCCCGAGGGAGGCGATCGCCTCCCCCGCCGCCTTTTTGGCATCGGGCACGCCATAGATACGGGCGATAAACTCGAGGTTCTCCTGCACCGACAGATCAGCATAGAGGCTGAATTTCTGCGTCATGTAGCCGACGTGACGGCGAATGGCGCGGCCCTGCGTCAGGATATCCATGCCAAGGCAGGTGCCATGCCCCTCGTCCGGGGTCAGCAGCCCGCACAACATGCGGATGGTGGTGGTCTTGCCCGAACCGTTGGGGCCGAGAAAGCCATAGATCTGCCCGCGCTTCACCCGCATGGAGAGATCGCGGACCACGCGGTTGGGACCAAAGCTCTTGCTCAGCCCCTGAACATCGATCGCGTAGTCGACGTCGCGGCCGGGCCTGGGCTCCAGCGGAACCGCCTCCACAGGCTCCCGGTGGGCGCTCATGGCGCGATCTCGACCGTGACCGGCTGTCCGGGGCGCAGCTTCGAGGGATCGCGCGGCCTGGCCTCCATCATGAACACCAGCTTGGAGCGCTCATCCAGGCTGTAGATGACCGGTGGCGTGTACTCGGCACTGGCGGCGATGTAGCTGACCGTGGCGTCGATCTCCTCGGCGCAGCCATCGCAGCTCACCGCCACGGCGGTGCCGAGCTGGAATTGGGGTAGCGCCGGTTCGGGTACGAAGAAGCGCACCTTGATCAGTTCCGGCGGCAGGATCGACACCACCGGCCTGCCGGCTGGCACGAGTTCACCCGTGCGGAAATACAGCGTCTCCACCGTGCCGCTGACGGGCGCGAACATGCGCCGCCGGTCCAGCCGCACCTGCGCGGCGGCCAGGCTGGCGCGGGCCGCATCCACCGCCTTTTCGGCGGCGGCGATCTGGTCGTCGCGGCCCGCGAGCTTGGCGGCTTCGATCTCATGGCGCGCCTGCTCGAGCGAGGCTTCGTTCTGGTTATAGGTCTGCTGCGCAGCATCGAGGGCTGCTTGCGACGCCACCTGCTTGGACTGCAGGTCCTTCTGACGGTCGAGTTCCAGACGGGAAAGCTCCAGCGCCGCCGCGGCCCGCCTCCCGCTGGCCTCCAGAATCGCCACTTCCGCCGGGCGCTTGGCAGCAGCCTTGACGTTGGCAAGCTCTGAAAGCGCCTGGCCGAGGGCAGCTTCGGCCGCCTTCAGGTCAGCCACCTGCAAATCCTCGTCGATGGTGAAGAGCGGCATGCCCTTCGTCACACGCGCACCCTCATCGACCTTGAGGTCGACGACGCGCCCGGCCTCATCCGGGCCGACAAAAATGAAATCCGCCTCCGCATAGCCCTGATACCCGCCAGGCGCGGAGACGACGAAAATGGCGGCGAGCGAGAACAGAACCAGGGTGAGAATGACGACGACGACATTGGTCGGCAAGCGGAAACGCGGCGTCATCATACCCCCAACAACAAAGCCCGCGAGAGTCCCCCTCGCTGTCAGGCCGGCGCCCTTCCCCCGGGCTGCACTTGTGCGGAAAGCACTTCGTCCGCGCATGTCTTGCGCGAACACGCCGAGGTCGGGAGCTTTTCCATACGATCAGGTTTTCTTGCGGAGTTCCAGCACACGGGCCGATCAGATGCTTCAATGACCTAGTTCCGATCAAAAAAAGTCACTGACCTTCGATCATTCTTCCGGTGTAGAAAAAGATTTATTCCTGTCGCCCAGCCTGGAAAATGCTTGCATGACATCCTCATGCACCACCGGGGGCAAAAACATGCCAAACCTTGCCATTTTTGCCGGGTCTTTGCCGGATTATTGATCTTTTCAGCTCAAATCGAAATAGTGCGAAGTAAGTGATACGAACCAATCGCATTCGACGATCTCTTCGTCAAATTCGAGAAGAACTTCAGCACCGCACCTAGCCTTATCGACACAGCGTGACCGTCGATACCCATCTGATCTGGGGCGCGCATGGCCGGGCGGCATCGCTCGACCCCTGGCGGGAAATGGCGGCGGCCAACCTCTTCCTGCACCTGCCCACCATCGCTCATGCCGGTCATTGCCCGATGACCGCCCCCCGAGGCGTTCAACGCCGTGTTGCAGCGCTCGCTTGATAAGGAGCGGGTGACGCCGCCTCCGATGGCAACCGTGGAGCGCGCCCGGCCCCGTGACCTCACCCGGTGAAGGCGACTTCCTGCTTCTCGAAGCGCTGCGAGCCGAAATCCTGATGGTGGTTGCAGAAATACTGCCGGGCGATCTCGGCCACCAGGCGGGCGCGGGTCACGTTTGACCCGGGAATCTTCTTGTCGATCCAGGCGTCTGGCACGGTAAGCACCATCCCTGTTTCCAGTCGACACAGAATCGTCCGCAATTCCTCGCCTTCCATCACGCTCTCCGCCCCTCAGTCATGCGAAGCCTCGCTATAGGATGGGGCGCGGAGCAGATCCAGCCCTCCATTCCCACAGGCGAGACGGAAGGGAAGCGCCTACCCCGCACGGAAGCCGCCGCACACCCGAAGGCCCTGGCCGAGCCGCGCAGCCCGCTCTAGTACAGCTGCCTCCTTGCGAATCGCCGAGCGCCTTTGGGGCGCAACTACCCCCGCATCAGGCTAGCCCTCCAAAAGAACTCAGCTTGTTGCCCAAATGCCACAATGCGGCCGACGGCTTACAAGTCATTACACGGCCTCCCCTTTTTGATGCAGCGCCGGCACCTTAGGGTTGCAGCCGCAAGGCCGCGACACACGAGGTCCCCGTACGGCACCCGCCTTCCAATGACGGACGTTTTTTATGTGCATGGATATGCTATGCAAAGGTAAGGTCGTTCTGCGGCACTCTGTGTCCTCGGAGGTCAAGGTCTATGATGCGTAATATGTTCTCGATGGTGGTTGCGGGCGCTCTCTCGCTTGGCGCTGTTGGAAGTGCGGCTGCTCAGGATGCCTGCCAGACGGGGGGGCGTCTGACACAGGCTGTCGGATCGGTCATGGTCGACAAGGGCACCGGCTTCACGCCGGGCGTGCTCGGCACTTCACTGGTTTCCGGCGACAAGGTTTCCGTGCTCGGGCAGGGCAAGGCAGTGGTCGATTTCGGCAGTGATCGCACGCTGACGGTCGCCAGCTCGACGACCGAGATTGTCAACGTTCCGGGTTGCGGCTTCGGGTTGACGAATTCGGGCACCGTGAACCCCGCCCTTGCCATCGCCGGCACTCTTGCCGTCGGCGCGGGTCTTTCGGCTGCGATTTCGGCGGCGGACAACACGAACGGAACCATCATCATTCCCGTCAGCCCCTGAGCGGACAGGACTGAATTCCATCGGGACTCTTGGGGCGTCAGCTTCTCGCCCCTCGATGGGGTGAAGGGGGCGCTTCCTGTTCCAGCGCGTCTGGCTTGTTGAGCCAGCCCACCTCTATATGGCGCCTACACTCATCTGCTCGCCTCTTCCGACCCTTCATTCGGTTGAGTAGTAGGTTTGGCCGGAGAAAAAGGCCCGGCTGGGCCCTTGCCTTCCGGTTGACCGCAGCCGGCAGCCGATGGAGCATCAATCTGCTCCGACTGCGGACTATTCCAGAACAAGACGGCGGAGCAGGAGGATCGCATGCCTGCACGCCCCGGCGCGGCCGTCGCCGCCTGCCTGCTTTTCTTGATGCCCCCTGCCCTGGCCGACCCTTCCGGCGACCCGGCCGCGGTCAGTTCCGACAACGGCGAGTACAGCGACAAGCAGGGCAACCCGACCTACAAGATCGACAAGGATGGCACGGTCGACTGGTACACGGCGATCGGCTACATCCGCTACACCGCGAATTGCATGCAGTGCCACGGCCCCGACGGACTGGGCTCCAGCTTCGCGCCCGCGCTGACCGATGCCTTGCAGGGCCTCAGCTACAGCCAGTTCCTCGACACCGTCACCAACGGCAAGAAGAATGTGAGCGTCAGCCAGGATCTGGTAATGCCGGCCTTCGGCACCAATCCGAATGTGATGTGTTTCATCGACGCCATCTTCATCTATCTCAGGGCGAGATCGGACGGCGCGCTCGGGCGGGGGCAGCCCGCGAACAGCGCGCCAAGACCCAAGGGCTACAGCGCCACGGAGGATGCCTGCCTCGGCTAGCCGTAGCTGCCCGCACGGTAGCGCGATGCCGGGATTGGCGCGATAGTGGGCGCACCTCTCCATGCGAATTCGCAGGATCCGCTGCCGACAACACCGCTCCATCATGACGCGTGATGAGCAAAGGCTGCCTTTCGACGCCCTCACCGCCGGCGGGCCGGGTGATGGCGCCGCCTCCCTCGCCGCCGCGCATGAGTCGCCGATGAGCCTTGAGCGTCCCATCTCCAATCTCTTCTACCAGACCCGCCTGCGCCGGCCGACGCTCGCGCGTGGCGAGGGCGTCTATCTCTGGGACAGCGAGGGCAAACGCTATCTCGATGGCTCCAGCGGGGCGATGGTTTCCAATATCGGCCATTCCAATCCGGCCGTGCTCGACGCCATGCGCCGGCAGATGGAGCTTTCCACCTTCGGCTACCGGTTGCATTTCGAGAACGAACCGGCCGAACGCCTCGCTACCCGCATCGCAGGTCGCATGCCGGAAGGGCTCGACCGGGTGTTCTTCGTCTCCGGCGGCTCGGAAGCGGTGGAGAGTGCGCTCAAGCTCGCCCGGCAATATGCGGTGGCGCGTGGGCAGGCCGAGCGCTGGAAGGTGATCTCGCGCTTTCCCTCCTATCACGGCTCGACCCTGGGGGCGCTGGCCGTCACCGGCATGTCGCTGATGAGCGCGCCCTTCGCGCCGATGCTGCGGGAGATGCCAAAAATCCCCGCCCCTACCTGCTATCTCGACCGCGACGGGCTCAGCCTCGAAGAGCGCGGCCTGCGCTATGCCCTCATGCTGCGCGAGGAAATCCTGCGGCAGGGGCCGGAGACCTGCCTCGCCTTCATCATGGAGCCGGTGGGCGGGGCCTCCACCGGCGCGCTGGTGGCACCGGATGGCTATTATGCCGCGATCCGCGCCATCTGTGACGAGTTCGGCCTGTTGCTCATTTGCGACGAGGTGATGAGCGGGGCCGGCCGCACCGGGCGCTATCTCGCCAGCGAACACTGGAATCTTCGACCCGACATCGTGGCGCTCTCCAAGGGCTTCGGCGCCGGCTATGCGCCGCTCGGCGCCATGGTTGCGGACCGCACCATTGCCGAGACGGTGATCGACCATGGGGGGTTCGTTCATGGCCACACCTATGCCGGCAACCCGCTGGCCTGCGCCGCCGGTCTCGCCGTGCTGGAGGAGATCGACCGGCTCGGCCTCATCGAGGCCGCCGAGCGGCAGGGGGCGGTGCTGAAGGCACGGCTCGAAGGGCTGATGGCGCATTTCCCCTTTATCGGCGATGTTCGCGGCAAGGGTCTTCTGCTGGCCTTCGAACTGGTGGCCGACCGCGAGACGATGGCCCCGCTGCCACCGGCGCTCAACGCCCATCTGCGCCTCGTCGACATCGCCTATGATGCCGGGCTCATCATCTATTCGCGCCGCACTCGTGGCGGGAGAGTCGGCGATCACTTCATGGTCTGCCCCCCGCTCATAGTCACCGATGCGCAGATCGACGAGATCATGGCACAGCTCACATCGGCGCTGGAGAGTTTCGCAATCGAAGCGAAGCTGCCGGCGGGAGGGGCGTGATGAACCGTCCGGTCATTCTCACCTGCGCGGTCACCGGCTCCATTCACACGCCCTCGATGAGCCCCTATCTGCCTATTACGCCCGAACAGATCGCCGACCAGGCGATCGAGGCGGCGGAGGCCGGCGCGGCGATCCTGCATCTGCACGCGCGCGATCCCGCCACCGGCATGCCCTCGGCCGAGCCGGCACTGTTCCGCGAGATCGTCGCCCGGATCCGCGCCGGCAGTGACGCGGTGCTGAACCTGTCAACCGGCGGCTCCTCTCGGATGACGCTCGACCACCGGCTGGCTGCCGCCAGGTTGATTGAACCGGAAATGTGCTCGCTGAACATGGGCTCGATGAATTTTGGGCTGTTTCCGCTCGCCGATCGCTATGAGTGGAGCCATGACTGGGAACGCGGCTTTCTGGAAGCCACCCGCTCGGTCATCTTCCGCAACAGCTTCGAGGACATCGAGACCATTCTCGCCGACCTCGGGGCGCAGCGCGGCGCCCGCTTCGAGCTGGAATGCTACGATGTCGGTCATCTCCAAACCGTTGCCTTCTATCTCAGGCAGGGCCTGTTGAAGCCGCCGGTGTTCCTTCAGTTCGTGCTCGGCGTGTTGGGCGGCATCGACGCGGCGCCGGAACAGCTGATGCACATGAAGGCGACCGCCGACCGCCTGCTTGGCACCGACTACCATTTCTCCGTGCTCGCCGCCGGCCGCCAGCAAATGCCGCTCGGCACCATGGGGGTCATTCTCGGCGGCAATGTCCGCGTGGGGCTGGAGGACAACCTCGCCATCGCCCGCGGCGAGCTAGCGACTTCGAATGCCGAGCAGGTGCGCAAGATGCGGCGGATCGTCGAGGAACTCGGCTACCGGCTCGCCACTCCCAACGAGGTGCGCGCCCGACTGGCACTGAAAGGCTCGCCAGCCCCCGCCACAGGGACCCCCGCGCCATGAAGGTGATCTTCGATGCCGCGCAGAAGCGGCACTATCCCGGCTTCTTCCTGACCAGCGGCGCCCGCGCGCCCAACCCGGAGACGCCCGCTCGCGCCGACATCCTGCTCGACGCCGCGCGTGCCGCGGGCCTGACGCCGGAAGTGCCGCCCGATCTTGGCCTGGCGCCGGCGGCGTCCATCCATACGCCGGAATATCTCGCCTTCCTCGACGGCATTTTCGCGCGCTGGCAGCGGATCGAAGGCGCGTCGGAAGAGGTGATCCCGAACATCCACCCCGACCGGCGGGGCGGCGGCTACCCGCTCTCCGCCGTGGGGCAGGCCGGCTACCATATGACGGACACGTCCTGCCCGATCGGGGCCGAGACCTTCCCAGCCGCGTTGCGCAGCGCCCATGCCGCCGCTCATGCGGCGCATCGCGTGATGGAAGGTGAAGGCGCCGCCTATGCGCTGTGTCGCCCGCCCGGCCACCATGCCTTCAAAGATCTGGCCGGCGGCTTTTGCTACCTGAACAATGCCGCCATCGCCGCGCAGACGCTGCGAGCGAGCACGCCCCGCGTCGCCATCCTCGATGTTGATGTTCATCACGGCAATGGCACGCAGGGCGTGTTCTACGACCGGGCTGACGTGCTCACTGTTTCGCTTCATGCGGACCCGTCGCGCTTCTATCCCTTCTTCTGGGGTCATGGCGATGAGCGGGGCGAAGGGACGGGCCTCGGCTATAATTTCAACCTGCCGCTGCCACGCAAGACCGGCGACGAGGGCTTCCTCGCCGCGCTCGACCGGTCACTGTCGCGCATTGCCTCCTTCTGCCCGGGCGCGCTGGTGATCGCGCTCGGGCTCGACGCCTATGAGGGCGACCCCTTCGCCGGCCTCAGCGTTACAACGCCCGGCTTCCGCCGCATTGGTGCGAAGATCGGCGAGCTCGGCCTGCCGACCGTGCTGACGCAGGAAGGCGGCTATGTCTGCGACGGCCTTGGCGGCAACCTGGTCGCCTTTCTGGACGGTTTCGGCGCGACCCATCGCGTGGCGCCGGAGGGATGTCGGTGAAGGCCATCGAAGCCCGGGAGCCGCCGACGATCCGGCCGATCGAGCGGGGCGACCTTGCCGCCGTCGCCGACATGATCGCGCAGCTGGCCGACCATGTCCGGCCCGGCTTCACACCGGGTGCCGATGCGGCGAGCCTGGAGCGCTACGGCCCGACCGGGCTTGGCCTATTCGAGGCGGTCATCGCCACGCAGGAGGGCAAGCCGGTGGGGCTTTGCCTCTACACGTATGCCTTCTCGGGCTGGCGCGGCCGGCCGGGGGTGTTTGTCGAGGATCTTTATGTCGCGCCGTCCGAGCGCGGCGGCGGGCTGGGGCGCGCGCTCCTTGCCGCCGTCATCGCCCGCGAGGCCCCGCGGGGGTGCGCGTTCATGAAGCTGCATGTGGACAAAGCGAATGCCGGCGCCCACGCCTTCTATGCCCGCATCGGCTTCGTGCCGGAGGTGCATGACGACACTCTGCTGATCGACGAGATCGGCCTGCAGGCGCTCTCCCGGGGGCACTGACATCCCCATCGGGGAGCCAATCCGGCGATCAGTTTCTCAGCCCCGGCGCTTCCTGCCCGGTGCGGGCGACATATTCGGTGTAGCCGCCGCCATATTGGTGGATACCGTCCGGGGTGAGTTCCAGCACACGGTTCGACAGCGCAGCGAGAAAATGGCGGTCGTGGCTGACGAAGAGCATCGTGCCCTCATAGTCGGCCAGCGCGGCGATCAGCATTTCCTTGGTGGCGATGTCGAGATGGTTGGTCGGCTCGTCGAGCACGAGGAAGTTCGGCGGGTCATAAAGCATGCGCGCCATGGCGAGGCGCGCCTTCTCGCCGCCTGAGAGCACCCGGCACTTCTTCTCCACATCGTCGCCGGAGAAACCGAAGCAGCCGAGCAGCGAGCGCAGGGAGCCCTGCCCCGCCTGCGGGAAAGCATCCTCCAGCGTCTCGAACACGGTGCGCTCGCCCTCCAGCACCTCCATGGCGTGCTGGGCGAAATACGCCATCTTCACGCTGCCGCCCACCGAGACGCTGCCGTCATCAGGCACGGTCTCGCCCGCCACCAACTTGAGCAGGGTCGACTTGCCCGCGCCGTTGACGCCCATCACGCACCAGCGCTCACGGCGGCGGACATGGAAGTCCAGCCCGTCATAGATGCGCCGGGCGCCATAGCCCTTGTGTACGTTCTTCAGGCTGACCACGTCCTCGCCCGAGCGCGGCGGCGGCTGAAACTCAAAGGCCACCGTCTGGCGCCGGCGGGGCGGCTCGACGCGCTCGATCTTGTCGAGCTTCTTCACCCGGCTTTGCACCTGCGCGGCATGGGAGGCGCGGGCCTTGAAACGCTCGATGAAGGCGATTTCCTTGGCCAGCATCGCCTGCTGACGCTCAAACTGTGCCTGCTGCTGCTTCTCCGCCAAGGCGCGCTGCTGGGCATAGAACTCGTAATCGCCGGAATAGGAGGTGAGCGAACCGGCATCGATCTCGACGACCTTGTTGACGATCCGGTTCATGAAGGCGCGGTCATGCGAGGTCATCATCAGCGCGCCGTCGAAATTCTTCAGGAACGCCTCCAGCCAGATCAGGCTCTCAATGTCGAGATGGTTGGAAGGCTCGTCGAGCAGCATCACGTCGGGACGCATGAGCAGGATGCGTCCGAGCGCCACCCGCATCTTCCAGCCGCCGGACAGCCGCCCGACGTCACCGTCCATCATTTCCTGCGTGAAGCCGAGGCCGGCGAGCACCTCGCTGGCGCGGCCCTCCAGCGAATATCCGTCCAGCTCCTCGAAGCGGGCCTGCACCTCGCCATAGCGCTCGATGACCGCATCCATCTCGTCGGCGCGGTCGGGGTCGACCATCGCGGCCTCCAGCGCCCGCAATTCGGCGGAAATGACGCTAATCGGCCCAGCGCCGTCCATCACCTCGGCCAGCACCGACTTGCCGGCCATGTCGCCGACATCCTGGCTGAAATAGCCGATGGTGATGCCACGGTCGGAAGATACCTGCCCCTCGTCAGGAGCCTCCTCGCCCGTGATCAGGCGAAAAAGCGTGGTCTTGCCGGCGCCATTGGGACCGACGAGGCCCACCTTCTCGCCTTTCAAGAGCGTCGCCGACGCCTCGATGAAGACGAGCTGCTTGCCGTTCTGCTTGCCGATGGAATCAAGCCGGATCATGCGCGCGAAGGTTCCCGAGAAAATCTCCCGCGCACTTAGGCCATTCTCCGCTCCGGCGGAAGAGGCCGGCGGCCATTGGATGCTTCGGTGACAACCGGACCGTTGAATCTCGACCCCAGCGCCCCACAACCACTCGACAGCGACACCGAGCACGATTTTAGATCATCAATCGGTACCATATGCCTAATTTGGAGCGTAACGTGATCGATCACGAACGAAAAGTCATCTTCGTTCACATTCAGAAAACCGGCGGAACATCCATCACCGCCCATTTCGGTCTTCCCGCCGCGCTGCCAGAGAAGCACTTCACTGCACTCGAGCTGCGTGAGCTCTATGGCCGGCCTCAATGGGATACCTGTTTCACCTTCTCTGTGGTGCGGAATCCATGGGATCGCCTCGTGTCGTGGTGGGCGATGATCGACGCCCGCCGGGCGGATTGGCTGCGGGGGGCGCAACTGAATGCCTTCCAGACCTATGTGCTGCAGCGGACGACGACGTTCGAGGATTTCCTCGCCCATTGCGGCGACTTGGTGCGCGATTCGGACGGCGCGAAATCGATCCACCGCAACCAGCTCGACTATCTCGTCGACGAGGCCGGCACGCTCATGGTCGATCACGTCTGCCGCTTCGAGCGGCTTGCCGAGGACTTCAAGCAGGTTACGGAGCGCACCGGCATCACCGGCCCGCTACCGGTCATCAACGCCTCGCGTCGCAGCGACTACCGCCGCTACTACACTGACGGGACCCGAGCCTTGGTGGCGGAGCTCTATGCCCGCGACATCGCCTTTTTCGGCTTCGACTTCGACGACGGCAGGATCGGTCCTGCCGTCGCCTGACACTCATCAGCTGCGCCAGCCTCAGATCGCCGAGACGCGCCAGATGCAGTCGCCGACATCGTCGACGCACAGAAGTCCGCCGCGCTTGTCGACGATCACCCCGACCGGGCGGCCGAGCGCCTTGCCATTGACCCGGAAGCCACCGAGGATTTCTTCCGGCGGCCCGGCCGGCTTGCCGTCCTTGAAAGGAACGAAGATGACCCGGTAGCCAGAGGGCGGGTTGCGGTTCCAGGAACCGTGCTGGCCGATGAACGCTCCGTGGGTGAAGCGCGCGCCGAAGCGGTCGTCATCGACAAAGGTGAGGCCGAGCGAGGCGGTGTGCGAGCCGAGCGCATAATCTGGCTTGAGCGAAGCGGCCACGAGGTCCGGCCGCTGCGGCTTTACCCGCTCGTCGACGATCTTGTCGTAATAGCAATAGGGCCAACCGTAGAAGGCGCCGTCCTTCACCGATGTCATGTAGTCCGGCACGAGGTCGTCGCCGATCTCATCGCGCTCGTTGACGCTGGTCCACAATTCGCCAGTGACCGGGTTCCAGTCCATGCCAACCGGATTGCGCAGGCCGCCGGCGAAGACGCGCCGCGTCCCGGTGGCGATATCGACCTCCAGAATGGCGGCGCGGTCGACCTCCTCCTCCATCCCGAACTCGGCGACGTTGGAGTTGGAGCCAACGCCGACATAGAGCTTGGTGCCCTCCTTGTTGGCGACCAGGCTCTTGGTCCAGTGATGGTTGCGGCCCGAAGGCAGGTCACACACCTTCACCGGCGGCGCGTCGATGCGGGTGGCGCCGGGCACATAGGGAAACCGCACCAGCGCATTTGCGTTTGCGACATAGAGCTGATCGCCAACCAGCGCCATGCCGAAAGGCGAATACAGATTCTCCAGGAAGGGCAGCTTGATCTCGGCGACGCCGTCGCCATCGGCATCGCGCAGAAGGGTGATGCGGTTGGCGCTCTTCACCCCCGCCCCGGCGCGCACCATGACGAAGCCCATCGCCCACCAGCGCAGGCTGAAAATACCGGCCGGCCAGGGCGGTCCGGCGGTCTCGGCGACGAGGATGTCACCGTTCGGCAATTCATAGACCCAGCGTGGATGATCGAGATCTTCGGCGAAGAAGCTGACCTTGTAGCCCGGCGCGGGCGTGGGTTTCTGGCCCGGACCCCAGCCGATGGCGGGGGCGATCTTCATGATGGGAATGAGTGTCGGCTTGGGCTTGGGCAGCTTGGGGAGGTCGCCATAGCCGGCTTCCTCGGCAAGGGCGGGGGCCTTGCGCAGATCGGTGAGGAAATGCACGACGCCCGTGATGCAGGCGCCCAGAAAGCCGCTGATCTTCACGTAATTGGCCATGACTGGCTCCGGCAGAGGGGGATGGGCCATCTCAGCCCGGAAAGACGCGCCAGCGCAATACCTTCCTTGGGTTATCCTCCTTCGGGCAGCCCCTCTCCCAGCGTCACCATCGGAAATTCAAGCACCTGACGCAAACCGACCGCCATGTTCTCCAGTTTCAATGTCCCGCCATTGCGGGTAACGATCTGCTCGGCGATGGCCAGGCCCAGCCCCGCCCCAGGGGTAGGCGCACCGCGCGCCGGATCGACACGAAAGAAGGGTTCGAACACGCGCGGGAGCAGTTCCTCAGGTATTCCGGGACCTGCATCCTCGATCAGCACCTGCACCCTGCCAACGCCACTCGCCATCCGCACCGTCGCCCCGCGCCCATGGGTGGCCGCATTGATGAAGAGGTTGCGCAGCGCCCGCCGGAGTGCCTCCGGCCGCGCTCGGATGATCGCCGGGCAAGTCTGTGCCAACGTCACCGCGTAGCCGATCTCCTGCAGCTCCGCCGCCGTATCGGCGACCATCGAGTCGAGACGCATCAGCTCGCCGCCATCGCCCTCCACCTCCTCACGCACTAGGCGGATGGCGCTGTCGGCAATCCGGTCGAGTTCGTCGAGGTCGTCGATGAAGGCCGTGCGCTCTTCCTCCGCCAGAAATTCGGCCCGCAGCCGCATGCGTGTCATCGGCGTTCGCAGATCGTGCCCGGCGGCCGCCACCAGCCGCATGCGGCTTTCCATCACCTGCCGCAACCGTGTCGCCAGCTGGTTGATGGCGCGCGCTGCGGCCCGGACCTCGGCCGGCCCCTTCTCCGGAACCGGATCGACATCGCTGCAGGGCATTATCGCATCAGCGGTTCGTTGCAGCAGCGCCAGTGGCTCCGTCATCCGCCGCACGGCGACGACCATGACCAGCGTGACCCCAAGCGCGACAAGCAGTATCCAGCCGACCAGAGGCCACGCATTGTTGGGACCCGGGACAGGAAGACCCCACGGGACAATGAGCCAGCGGCCGTCGGAGAGTGGGGCCGATATGACCGGCCAATCCAGATCCGGCGGCTCGCTGATGAGCACATGCAGCGCCCGCCCGCGGCGCGCGAGGGCGCCGTTGATTGAGTCGGTGATGAGCTCGATCCGGTGCCCGCCGGCAGGGGCGCGAGCGATGCGGCCATAGGGAGCTTCCCCCACCGCGTCCTGCGTGCGCTCGGCGAGATCGACGAGCAAGCCGAGCTGAACCGCCGCGGCATCGTCCACCCGGCCGAAATCGGGAGGCGTCAGCATGAGGAAGGAAAGCCCGGTCGCCACCACGAGCACGCCAAGCACGCAGCCGACCAGAAGTGCCGTAAGCTTGGTGCGAATGGTGTTCACGAGGAGGCGCTGTCCGCGCCAGCTGCGGGCTCGACGCGCGCGGCCAACTGATAGCCTCCATTGCGCAACGTCTTGATAATCTGGAAGTTTCCAGCGTCGCCGAGCTTGCGTCGCAGCCGGCTGATCAGCACGTCGACCGAGCGGTCGAAGCCGGCCGAGGCGCGGCCATGGGTGATGTCGAGAAGCTGCTCGCGCGACAGCATGCGGCCCGGCCGCTCCAGAAGGGCGAGCAGAAGGTCGAACTCAGCGCCGGTGAGCACGATTTCCCGGCCCTCCGGGTCCCAGAGCTGGCGGCTGGTCGGATCGGCGAGAAAGCCGCTGAAGCGCAGGCGCATGACGGGCGCGGCGGGCGCCGCGTCGCGCTGCGAAAGGCGCCGCAGCACGGCCCTGATGCGGGCGACAAGCTCGCGCGGATTGAACGGCTTGCCGAGATAATCGTCGGCGCCGATCTCCAGCCCGATGATGCGATCGACATCTTCCTTCAGTGCAGTGAGGAGGATGATCGGTACAGTGGAACGCACACGGATCGTCCGGCACAGGTCAAGGCCGGAGACATCCGGCAGCATCAGGTCGAGCACGACCAGGTCGATGCGCCCCTCGGTGAGGCGGCGCTCCGCCTCCTTGCCATCGGCGGCCAGCGACACGCGAAAATTCTGCTCGGCGAGATAGCGCCCGAGCAGCTTGCGGATTTGCTGGTCGTCATCGACCACGAGAATGTGCGGGCCACTTCCCGCTTCCGAACCGCGCATATCGTCCATGCCGTCCCTATACGCGCCCATCCCCGACCCTGCCGAAGATTTTTGCGACCGAGCATTGCTGCCCCGGCTCGCGCAACGCCGGGAAACAATTCTGGCGCATTTTTCCGGCTGCGGGAAACAGAGCGGCAATGCCTGCTCGCGGTAGGCGGGCCGGAGAAGGACAACCGGCCCTTGCTCCAGGTTCGGGCGTATGCATATGTTATCCGAGGCCGACCCACCGCTACTCTCTCGCTGACATTCTCTCATGCAGACATCACTGGACAGCGAGCGCGTGCGCCGTTGGATCGTTATCTATCTCGCCGTCATTTCGGGCGAGGACAGCGATACGATCGATTTGGATTCCCGCCTCTCCCATTTCGACATCGATTCCGTCGACGCCGTCGAAATGGCGCTGCAGTTCGAGACGACGTTCAATCGTCCCATCGGGGCAGAGTTCTTTCTCGTTAGCGAACTAACAATCCGGGAACTTGCCGGACAGATCGTCGCCAATGCCGCCGGACACCACGTTTAGCGCGTCGGCGCTCCGTCCCTCCCGGCGGATCCACGCCGCCTCGCGACTCGATTCATCCTACCTCGCCTATGCCAAGTCCATCGCGCACGGGAACTCCGATCCCCAGCTGCGCCTCGACGTCTGCCGCCAGTTCGTCCGCTGCGGCATGATTGGCGAGACGGTCGCCATGCTGGCGACACTCATGGATGTGCGCGACCTGCGCGCGAGCGTCGCGGAAGTGATGGCGGATCTGCGGGAGCTGCGGCGACATCGCGCCGGTGACCTCAAGCTTCTGCCCGATATGGGGACCGAGGATGAGGGGGCGGAGGACCGCGGCTATTGGGTCGTTCCAGCCAATTCGGATACGACGCTGGTCGCCTTCACCGGCAGGGCCAAGCGCCTGGGCTTGTCCGTCTACTTCATGCAAAACCTGCTCGGACGGCTGAACGTCAACGTCATTTATCTCTTCGACTGGTCGCACAGCTATTATTTCGGCGGCGTGTCGGGGCTTGGCGCCGACGTGGAGACCACGGTGCGGCAATTGCGCGGCCTGTGTGCCGACCTCCAGTCTCGCCGGGTGCTCTGCCTCGGCCAGTCCGCCGGCGGCTACGGGGCTCTCCATTACGGCCTTAAGCTGGGCGCCGAGGGCATCATGGCCTTCAGCCCCATCATCCTTCCGGTGCTGGCGGGAAGGACACGGGACCGCATCGGAACCAAGATCGGACGCCCCTTGACCGAGGACGAGACCAATCTGCGGCAGCAGATCGCCAGCGCCGATCGAACGCCCCATATCGAGATCGTCTACGGTGCCGAGAACGTCGCTGACACGGCTTCGGCGCGTTATCTCGCCGCCTTGCCTCAGGTCGTGGAGCACCCCCTCCCAGGCGTCAGGTCTCATGGAACGATACAGGAGACGGTGGCCAGCAACACATTCGGTATGCTGATGGATGGATTCATCCGATCATCCGGCCGGGGGGGCTGGGACGCAGGGGATCAATCGGCGATCAGCGACAGCCAGTAGGTCATCACCGGGCCCATCCGTTCAACTTCGGCACCATTGGCGAGGGGGCGCTTGTTGGCTTCGAGGAACCAGAAATGGAGATCCTGGTCGACGGCGAAGTCGATGCCGAACTCATAACAGGCGCTCAGGCCGGGCTCGCGGCACAGCGTGGTGGCGATGTCCCGGGCAAGCGCCTGAATCTCGTCCACTTTTCCAGCCGGGTCGATCGCCCCACGCGCGGCGAAAAAGGATTCCGCGTCCACGAGCGCGCTACCCTTGGCCCGGTTCGACACCAGCTTGGAGCCGATGGAGATGCGGCCCGTCAGGCGGTAAATGTCCCAGCCTTCATCCGGCCGGCGGACCATATCGGGCCTCACGGTCGCCGGCTGGCCAACCGCATCGCGGGTGTCGATGAAGCGCTGAACCAGATAGGTCCGGTACGCCATGCGCGCGCGGATCGCGCCAACGACGCGTGCCATCGCCTCGGCGGCCGTGCCGCTCCAGGACTGCGAGTCCTTGTGAACGACAACCTCGCCGCCTTGCGGAACGATGAAGAAGATAC
Source organism: Ancylobacter vacuolatus (assembly GCF_030813595.1). GTDB lineage: Bacteria > Pseudomonadota > Alphaproteobacteria > Rhizobiales > Xanthobacteraceae > Ancylobacter > Ancylobacter vacuolatus. The sequence continues at coordinate 215,532 of NZ_JAUSUH010000003.1, forward strand.
CGGTTCCCAGAGCGCCATCGGACCTCTTCACCACGATCGGGCCATCTTCCAGCCACTGGGCGAGTTGTGCCTCGATCCGCTCAGCGACGAGCACCTCTTCGGGAATCAGGTGCGGCACAAGGTGGGGATAGGCGGCCAGCAGCGCGGTCATTTCGTGCTTGTCGAAGCCGTCAAAGCCGAGAAGCTTGGTCGTCTCGCGCAGCCAGTTCTCGACGACGCGATGCTCGGGCCGCGTAACCGGCGCCGCCGCGACGACGAGCGGAGGCACACCGATCTCGACGCTCGTCCAGGCCCCTTCGACGAACTCGTTCGCCCTTATCCGCCCTGTGGAAACGTCGCAATCGGCACTACGGGCCAGGACCACCCTGACACCCCGGAGCGCCGCCTCGCCGAGCAGGGCTCGGATCCGGATCGGAGAAAGGGATTCATGAAGCGTCGCCTCATGTCCCAGCAGGAGGATTGTGGGGGCATCCGGCATCGTGTTTTCCATCTGCGTTACCGGTGGTTCTAGCCGGTGGGGCGGTAGCGGTGAACTCCTGACCGTGGCCCAGGCACCAGATTATTTTCAAGGGGGTGGAAAGACTTTGCCCCCCTTCGGAAAGCCCCGGCTCCTGTACCGGCAAAGTACGTCGCCGCCGGAACCAAATGGTGCCCTGGTGATTGATCGCTGGGGGTGAGCATGGAACATCTGTCATTGCCGACCTGGCTGCTGGGCGTGTGGGATCGCCTGCGCTCCAGCTTCTGGTTCCTGCCCTCGACCATGGCGGCGGGCGCTGCCGCCCTCTCCTTCGCTCTGGTCTGGCTCGACACCGCGCTGGACGATGGGGCGATCAAGCGCCTCGGCTGGCTCTACGGCTTCGGGCCGGAAGGCGCGCGTGCCGTGCTCTCGGCGGTCGCGGGGTCGATGATCACCGTGGCCGGCCTCACCTTCTCGATGACCATGCTGACGCTCCAGCTCGCCTCGTCGCAGTTCGGTCCCCGGCTGCTGCGCAGTTTCATGAGCGACCGTGGCAACCAGCTGGTGCTCGGCACCTTCACCAGCACCTTCCTCTACTGCCTCCTGGTGCTGCGTACCGTGCGGGGCACCGAGGAAGCGAGCTTCGTCCCCCATATCTCCGTCACCTTCGGCGTGGTGCTGGCAACGCTGAGCCTTGCCGTGCTCATCTACTTCATCCACCACATCGCCAACTCGATCCGGATTGAAACCGTGCTGGCCGAGCTGGCGCGCGAGACGCAGGCCGCGATCGACCGGCTGTATCCCACCCAGCTGGGACAGGAACCGAGCCCGCGTGACGCCCACGCGCCGGCGGGCCTGCTGCGCGAGCTGGAGGCGGACGCGCGTGCCGTCTTCATCCCGGGCAGCGGCTATGTGCAGCGCCTCGACGAAGAGGCGGTGATGCGGATTGCAACCGAGCACGATCTCATGGTCAGCGTCGACACTCCCCCAGGCCGGTTTGTCACCGAGCGGGACGCCGTGCTGCGCGCCGCGCCCCGCGCGCGCGCCTCGGACGAGGTGCTCGAGCTTTTGCGCGAGGCATTCGTGGTGGGATCGGACCGCACGCCGACACAGGACCTGCACTTCTCGCTTCGCCGCTTCGTCGAGATTGCCCAGCGGGCGCTTTCGCCCGGCATCAATGACCCGACGACCGCGCTCTATTGCATCGACCGATTGGCACAGGCGCTGTGCGCGCTGGCGGAACGGGAGTTCCCCTCGCCGGTGCGGGCGGACGAACAAGGGCGCCCGCGCGTCATAACCCCGGTGAGTTCGTTGCAGGATTTCGCCTGCCCCGCCCTGGCGGCGATCGCACGCTATGGCATGAACGACGCGGATGTGGTGCGCCAGCTCGTGTCCGCGACGGCGGCGCTGGCCGCAAAGGCCGGCCCCGGCGCACGGGAGGCGCTGCGGGGCCTGGGGGCCGCCATCGAGGCGGAGAGCCGGTCGACGCTCAACGCGTTCGATGGAGGGCGTGGATAAGGCACCCTCCCCACCCTTTCCCGCGCGCCGATGAACCGGCGACGCGGCCCCGGCGCCGCCGCGTCAGTTGACCAGCGGCCCAATGGCCAGGGCTTCGGTGATGAAGCAGAAGCCATCCGCCGCGATCGCCTCGGCAGCGGCGTCATGGCCGGCGAAACGCTGGGCCGGCAGGCGGCGGAAATCCTCCCAATGGCCGCTGTCGTCGATCCGCGGCAGCACGGCGGCGCTTTCCACCGGGAGAATCGCCCAGATCTTCGAGCGGACATTGCCGCGCTTGACCCAGTTCATGATCGCCCATTCGTCTTTCAAGCCCGACACTCCTTCCATTGCGGCGTCGCCCGCTCAGTCCTTCATATAGGCGGGCAGCCATGTCGAGAGCCCCGGCACCGCCATCAGCACGAGCGTAAACGCCAGCGTGATGATGAAGAACGGCATGTTGGCCCGGAACACCTGCCATTGGTCGACCTTGGCGATGCGGGCGGTGATGATGAGCGACATCGCCACCGGCGGCGTGATCTGGCCGATCACCACGGCCATGATCATCAGCACGCCGAAATGGGTGAGGTCGATGCCATAGGCCAGCAGCGCCGGCATCAGCACCGGCACCAACACGGGGATCAGCGGATCGATGAACATGCCGGCGATGATGGCGATGATCATCATCGCCAGCAGGCGCATGAACACGCTGTCGCCAACGGTGAGCAGATCGATGAGGCCGGTGAAGGCCTGCGGCACATGGGCGGCCGACAGCGCGCTGCCGAGCGCCACCGACAGCGCGACGATGCCCAGCAGCTCACCGGTCATCTGCACCGCGGCGACCGTGGCGCGGTAAAGGCCCTTGAAGTTCAGCGTGCGGTAGATCGCACAGGACACGAAGGCGGCATAGAAGGCCCCGAACGCGCCGGCCTCCGAGGGGGTGAAGGCGCCGACCACGAGCCCACCGATGATCAGCCCGGGCATACCAAGCGCGAAGGCGGCGGCAAGGCCGGTCTTCCACACCTCGCGCAGTGAGAAGCGGCCATAGGTGGGATAGCCATGCCGCCGCGCCAGAAACGCAATGGTCAGCATGAAGACGCCGCCGAGCAGCAGGCCGGGGATCAGCCCGGCCAGAAACAGCGCGCTGAGCGAGGTGCCGGTGACCGCGCTGTAGAGAATGGCCGGCGAGGAAGGCGGGATCAGCGGCCCGACGCCGGAGGACGAGGCGCTGACGGCGGAGGCCAGCGCACCGGAATAGCCGTGGCGCTTCATCGCCGGAATCAGCACCGAGCCGGTGCCCGCAAGGTCCGCGGCGGACGAGCCGACCATGCCGCCGAAGAAGATGCTGGTCAGCACGTCGACCTGGGCGAGCCCGCCCTTGGTCCAGCCGATCAGCGAGCGGGCGAAGTCGAACAGCCGCACGGCGATGCCGCCGGAATTCATCAGCGTGCCGGCATAGACGAACAGCGGCAGCGCCAGCAGCGTGTAGCTGGACATGCCTGCCACCATGGTCTGCGGCAGCGACAGGCCCCACTGGCCACTGAGATAGAGCAGCAGCGCGACGGAGGTGAGCAGGGCCGCGATCATCGGCACGCCCAGCACCAGGAAGCAGAGCAGAACCCCGATGGCGATGAGAGCGCCGGTCATCGGGCTGCCCCTTCCTCGGAAATCGGGGCCGCCTGTGGGGCCCGCAGGCCCCGCAGGAAATCCACCAGGAAGGCAAGGGCAAGCAGCACCGAGCCGATCACCATTGCCGAGACGAACCAGCCCTTTGGGATCTTCAGGTAGATGGTCTTGTCGCCGCCGAACAAGGCGAAATAGTCCAGCGAGAAGAAAGCGAGATAGGCGAAGGCGGCCGCCGAAAGCAGATCGGCGAAGGCGCCGATGAAGCGCCGAAGCCTCTCGGGCAGGCGATTGGCGAAATGGGTGATGCGGATGATCTCCCGCCGGCGCACCGACAGGAACATGCCGATCATGGTGAGCCAGGGAACGAGCGCAATCACGATCTCATCCGCCCAGATGATGCCGAAGTTGAAGAGGTAGCGCAGCGCGCCATTGGTGAAGACGAGGATGGTGATGACCGCCAGCGTCGCCGCGCCGAGAGCGCCGGCAATGCCGTTGATCCATGCGTCCAGGCCGCGTTCATTCTGTCCAAGCTCGACCTCGAATTCGGTCTCCTCCAGCTGTCGGCGGAGGTCTTCGTCGGTCGGGGTGGGCGGGGCGGGCAAAGACATCGCTTCCGTTCCTGAAAAGGGCGCCCGCCGGCGCATCATGCCGCCGGATGCCACGTTTGCGCGGGGCGGGGTGCCGCTACTTGACGGCCTTCAGCAGGTCGGCCGCGTAGGTGCCGCCGGCGATGGCACCGATCTGCTCGTAGAGCGGCTGCGAGGCGGCGATGAACGAGGCGCGGTCGATCTCGATGATCTCGTTCTTGCCCGCCTGCTTGAGCTTGGCGAGGAGCTCGACATCCTTGACGGCGCCAAGTTCCCGGATCTCCTTGGCGGATTCCAGCGCGGCCGCCTTAAGCATGGCCTTCTGGTCGTCGGGCAGGGCCGTGAATTTGCGGGCGTTCATCACGAAAGTGACGGGCGTATAGACGTGGTTGGAGATCGAGATGTAGGGCTGAACCTCGTTGAGCGAGCGCTCGACGATATCGTTCAGCGGGTTCTCCTGCCCGTCGATGGTCTTGTTCTGCAGGGCGAGGAAGACCTCGCCGAAATTCATGTTGACCGGGGTCGCGCCGAGCGTCTTGAAGGTCAGCATGCGGGTTTCACTGCCCGGAACGCGGATCTTCATGCCCTTGAAATCTGCCGGGGTCTTGATCGGCCGGACGCTGTTGGTGATCTGGCGGAAGCCGATCTCGCCGAAGGCCAGCACTTCAAGCCCGGCCTTCTCGCGCATGGAGGCGGCAAGCTCCTGCCCGAACGGACCGTCGAGCGCCTTGGCCACCGCCGCGCGATCGGCAAAGATGAACGGCATGTCGAACACCGCCCACACCGGATCTAGGGTGACGGCATCCGAGCCGAGCGGCGTCATGTCGATCTGGCCGGTTCGCACCTGCTGCATGTGGACGACTTCGTCGCCGATCGTGGCATTGTCGAACAGTTCATAGGTGAACTGGTCGCCAAGCTTTGCCTTCATCTTGTCGGCGATCTTCTGCGCCATCACGGTATCGAAGCCGCCGGCCGGCGACGGGCTGGCGATCTTGAGATGCAGCGGTTGGGCGCTCGCGGGGGTGGTGAGAAGGGCCGCACCGAGAGCGAGGGCTCCGAGCACGGCACTGGACGTGAGGCGGCGTGTCATTACTCAGTCTCCTGCGTTGGCCCGTCAGGCGGTGACGAGCGTTTCCTTGAGGACATCCCGGTTGAGTGTGACGCCGAAGCCCGGGGCGGCCGGGATGGCGATCCGTCCGTTCACCGCCCTTGGCGGATCGACAAACATCTGTTCCTCGACCTGCTCGGTGCCGAGGTGGATTTCCGCCAGCGTGCCGTTTCGGAAGCCGGCGACGTGATGAACACACCACACGCCACCGCCGCCGGCGTCGGACAAAGGCTTGTTGTAGATCTGGGAGAGATGAGCGACCCGGCGGGTCTCGGTCATTCCGCCATTATACATGCTGTTCGGCATGAAGATGTCGATCGCGTCATGCTCGATCCATTCACGGAAGCGCAGCGAATGCCCGTCCATCTGGCCTGCAGAGAGCGGGATGCTGGTACGCTTGCGCATATTGCCGAGATCGCGGGCATCCACACGCTGCAGCGGATCCTCGAACCAGGCGATGTTGTAGGGCTCGATCATCTTGGCGATGCGCAGCGCCTCTTCGGCCCGCAGGCTTTCATTGGCGTCGACCGCCAGCAGGATGTCCTCGCCCACCGCCTCGCGCACGGCGGCGACACGGCGGGCGTCGGCGACGAGGCCCCGGCCGGTGCCGACCAGCATCTTGAGGCGCGTATGCCCCTTGCCGATCAGTATCCGCGCCATTTCGATAAGATGTTCGGTCTCGAAGGCGCCGAAGCCATAGGTGACATAGGCGTCGGCATAATCCTTGGCGCCGCCGAGCATCTGGGCGACGGTGCGGTTGCTGGCCTTGCCGATCACGTCCCAGAGCGCGAGATCGACGCAGGACAGGCCGGCGAGGTTGATGCCGGTCATCGCGCCGCGCTCGGAAATTAGCGGTTGGAGCCGGGCGTGGATCTTCTCGAGATCACGCGGGTCCATGCCGATGATGGCGGGCCCCAGATGCTTCTCGACGATCGCGGCCACGCCGTGCCAGAGAAAGCGGGACGCCATGCCGATTCCGACATGCCCCTCATCGGTCTCGATCTCGCAGATGATGCGGTAATCATCCTCGATCGGCTTGTTGATCAGCGGCACCGTGTTCTTGAAACGATGGACGCTGACGCGAACCTCCTTGATCTGCAAAATCGACTCTCCAGTGACTGACGGAACTTCAGCCTCGACAGGCATCCGGGCTGGCGGGCGCGCGATCGAGCGTCGGGGGGGGGGATCACCTGCCTGGCCAAAGCGGCGAAAGGGCACTGACGTAAGGAAAAGTCGCATTGACCCACGCTGGACACATCGGGCGAAGGTCTAGCCGCGACAATGGCTCCCGACCGACAAGCGTTCTCATCCGCCGAGCGGCTGCCTCAAGCATTCACAACACCCCTCATGTGTCGTGAATTTTGAAAAAAGCCGACGTTACGTCAAGTATAAATACTTATTTTCGACATATCATCGATAAATTTGTGCATTTGACTAAATTATAGACAGCGATTTGTTTCAACTTGAAGCACAATTTAGAATATAAATATCGAAGCAACAACGACAACCCAAGCGTTAAAACGCTCAGGTTTCTGTTGTATTGTATGCCTATACTTAAGTGATCTATTATTTTCGTAAAAATTGCGAAACGTTGCCGGGCTGGGATTGCCCGCTCCCGCCCCTCCTAGGATTTATCTTCCGAACGTGCCGACTCTCTTGCTATCAATAAAATATATTTATTTTCTTCTTGGCATCGGATTTGCCGATGCAGCAGCTCGCAATTGGGGGTGCTCTTCACCGCGCCAGACGGTTGTCGAAAAGCTGGCCGTAGCCAGGGCGCGCGCCGTGGATGCCGGTAATCTCCAGGCAGTGCCAGAAGGACGCCTGAACCGCCGAAATCACCGGTTTGCCCAGCGCCGCCTCCAAGGCCGCGATCACGCCCACCGAGCGGAAATTGGTGCAGCTGATGAAGATCGCGGTGGCGTCGGGATGGTCGACGGAACAGACGAGGTCATAGACCTTTTCCAGCGGCACCTCCGCCAGGGCGTGGTCCTCGTCGATCCCCAGATTACCGTGCCGCAGCACCGGGTGGCCGTTCGAGCTGAGGAAGTTGATGGCGCGCTGGTGGATGGCGTCGACATAGGGCGTCGCCAGCGCGACCGGGCCGGCCTTCACCGCCGCCAGCGCCGCCAGCGAGGCCGTGGACGCCGTCGTCACCTTCGGCCCCGGCACCCAGCCTTCCATGCGCGCGATCAGCGCCTTGTCATAGGCGGTGCCGTAGACGAAGGAGGCGCTGGTGCCACCGAAACACAGCGCGTCAATGGGCGCCGAGCCGACCAGGCGCGCGGACTGCTCCAGTTCCGGTGCTGTCATCATGGCGTCGATCCCTTCGAGCGTCACCTTGGGCAGGCGCAGCCGCGTGGTGTGCATGCAAAGGCCGGGCGCCGCCATCGCGGCCATCTCCGCATCCATCACCACGCTGGAGGCGATATAGATAAGGCCGATGCGTCCGAGGGTGGCGTAGCCGTCATAGGCGAAGGCAGGACCCGCTTCGGCTCCAGAAAGTCTCGTCATCTCGGCGTTATCCGTCCGTTGCATGCTCCTGAACCCTACAGGTCTGTGTAACCGACACGGATTTTGTTTGAAACTACAAATCCACCACAAACTATTTCACCGATTTAATATTATCAAATCTTCTGCATAGAGATGCCCTATGATCGAAGGTCTTTGATCGATGCCTCAATACGCCCGGAAAGGCTGCAATCTGGCCGAAAGAGGACACCGGCGCCCGGCCGCGCAGCGTGAGCCCTGGGTTGTACGCCCGCCGGTTGAAATCCCGCCACACGTCGATGGGCAGGCGGCTCAGAGCTCCCCGCCCGTTGGCGCTGGACGTTCCGCGACCGCCCGTCCGGCGCTGAGCGGCGGCCTTGACAGGCGGAGGTGAACCCCTAGAGCTTGGCGCTGAGGATCGGAGGTAGGATGTCCCTCCTCGCTCCCATCTGATACGGCGTGGCCTGCGCCACCAAAAGGTTCCTCATGTCCGATTTCCGCAAAGAAACCGACAGCCTGGGCGAAGTCCAGGTCCCGGCCGACAAGCTCTGGGGCGCCCAGACCCAGCGCTCGCTGGAACATTTCAGCATCGGCAAGGACCTGATGCCGCGCGAGATGATCACCGCCTATGCCCTGCTCAAGAAGGCGGCGGCGCGCGCCAATCATGCCGGCGGGCGGCTTCCCGACGAGGCGTTCAAGCTCATCGTCGACGTGTGCGACGAGATCCTCGCCGGCCAGCACCACGACATGTTCCCGCTGCATGTGTGGATGACCGGCAGCGGCACCCAGTTCAACATGAACGTCAACGAGGTGATTTCCAACCGATGCTGCCAGCTCGCCGGCACTCCATTGGGCAGCAAGGCACCGGTTCACCCGAACGACCATGTGAACATGTCGCAGTCGTCCAACGACTCCTTTCCCTCGGCAATGCACATCGCCGTCGGGATGAACGCGACGCAGCGCCTGATCCCGGCCCTCAAGGCGCTTGAGGGCGCCATCACCGCCAAGGCGGAAGAATGGGCGGATATCGTCAAGATCGGCCGCACCCACATGCAGGACGCGACGCCGATCACGCTGGGCCAGGAATGGTCGGGCTATGCCGGCATGCTGGCCGATGACGTGGCGCGGCTCGAGGCTGCTCTTGGCGACGTCTACCGCCTCGCGCTCGGCGGCACGGCGGTGGGCACCGGCATCAACGCGGCGCCGGGCTTTGCCGAGGCGGTGGCGGCGGAGATCGCCACACTCTCGGGCCTGCCCTATGTGACGGCCCCGAACAAGTTCACCGTGCAGGGCGCCCATGACGCGCTGGTGCAGTTTTCCGGCACGCTGCGCACCGTGGCGGTCTCGCTCTACAAGATCGGCAACGATATCCGGCTGATGTCCTGCGGGCCGCGCGCCGGCTTTGCCGAGCTGATCATCCCCGAGAACGAGCCCGGTTCCTCGATCATGCCCGGCAAGGTCAATCCGACCCAGGCCGAGGCGCTGACCATGATCGCCGTGCAGATGATGGGCAATGATGTCAGCGTCGGCTTCGGCGGCGCCAGCGGCTATCTGGAGATGAACGTCTACAAGCCGCTGATGATCTTCAACATCATGCACTCCATCGCTATTGCCACCGACGGGTGCACCAATTTCCGCAGGTTCCTGGTCGAGGGGACCAAGCCGAACCTCAAGCGCATCCAGCAATATGTCGACCGTTCGCTGATGCTTGTCACGGCGCTGGCACCCGTGATCGGCTATGACCGTGCTTCGAAGATCGCCCACCACGCGATGGACAACGACCTTTCGCTCAAGGAGGCCGCGCTCGCGCTCGGCTTCGTGACCGAAGAGGAGTTCATGCGGGTGGTCGATCCCGCAAAGATGGTGAAGCCCTACGTCGCCAAGGAACAGGACGGCTGACGGGCTTTCCGGAGATCCCGCCGGGGCCCGCGTGGCCCTGGCGTCGCCATACAGCTGAAAGCCTTCCAAGCGTCCTCCTGGAGAACCAAGCCATGTCGCAGTCCGGCACCCAGCCCGCCCCGAGCGGTCCGTCCCTGCTGCACGATCCCGTCTTCAACCGCGGCAGCGCATTCTCCAGCGAGGATAGAGCGCGGCTTGGACTCGAGGGCTTCCTGCCGCCGACGGCCGATACGCTGGAGACGCAGGTCGCGCGCATCCACCTGCAGCTGTCCATCCTCGACAACGATCTGCAGAAATATCTGCTGCTGAGCGACCTGCAGGCGCGCAACGAGACCCTGTTCTATGCGGTGCTGATGTCCGATCCGGCAGTGTTCATGCCGCTGGTCTACACCCCAACGGTGGGTGAGGCCTGCCAGAAATACGACCATGTGCTGCGCGCAACCCGCGGCATGTACCTGCCCATCACCATGAAGGGCCGCCTGAAGGAGGTGATGTCGCACTGGCCGCAGCGGGATGTGCGCTTCATCGTCGTGACCGATGGCGAGCGAATTCTCGGGCTGGGCGACCTCGGCGTCAACGGCATGGGCATTCCTGTCGGCAAGCTCGCGCTCTACAGCGTTTGCGCCGGCGTGCCGCCGGAGATGACGCTGCCGATCACCCTCGATGTCGGCACCAATAATGGCACGCTGCTCGACGACCCGCTCTATCTCGGCCTGCGCCAGAACCGCGTGCGCGGCGCCGAATACGATGCCTTCATCGCCGAGTTCGTCGCCGCGGTGACGGAGCTCTTCCCGCTGTGCTGCCTGCAGTGGGAGGACTTCGCCAACATCAACGCCGTGCCGATCCTGGAGCGCTACCGCGACCAGATCTGCACCTATAATGACGACATCCAGGGCACGGCGGCTGTGGCCGTGGCCGGTATCTATGGAGCGCTGAAGCTCTCCGGCGAGAAGCTCACCGACCAGACCTTCCTGTTCCTCGGTGGCGGTTCGGCGGCGACCGGCATTGCCGAGCTGATCAGCCAGGCGATGGTGCTCGAAGGCGCGACCATCGAGGAAGCACGCGCCCGCAACTGGCTGTTCGACGTCAATGGGCTGATGGTCAATTCGCGCACCGACATTGCCGGTTTCCAGAAGCCCTTCGCCCACGACCACGCGCCGGTCTCCTCCTTTGTCGAGGCCATCGAGGCGATTCGGCCGACGGGAATCGTCGGCGTCAGCACCGTGCCGAAGCTGTTCAACCAGGCGGTGATCGAGGCCATGGCGACGATCAACGCCCGGCCGATCATCTTCCCCTATTCCAACCCCACCTCGCGCTCGGAATGCACGGCGGAGGAGGCCTATAGATGGTCCAACGGGCAGGCGATCTTCGCCAGCGGCAGCCCGTTCCCGCCGGTCGAATTCGGCGGCAAGCGCTTCGTGCCCGGCCAGGGCAACAACGTCTATATCTTCCCCGCCATGGGCATGGCCGTGCTTGCCACCCAGTCGACACGCGTCACCGAGGACATGTTCATCGTCGCCGCGAAGGCGGTGGCGGAGCAGGTCACGCCGGACGATCTCGCACTCGGCCTCATCTATCCGCCGCAGCGCGATATCCGGAAGGCTTCGTTGCATGTGGCGGCGCGCATCGCCGAGCTCATCTTCGACAAGGGCCTCGCCCGGGTGCCCCGCCCCGCCGACATCGAGGCGCATATCAATGAGCTCGCCTATATCCCCCGCTATCCCACCATCTGACATGGCGGCGTCAATGACGGCGGCGGGCGACACCGTCGCCGTCGTCGCCGCTGTCGCCCGGCTGCTCTACAGCAACGGGCTGACCACCGAACGCCTGATCGAAACCGTGGAGCGGCTCGGCCGGGCCTGCGGCCTGACGGTCTCGGTGCTGCCCGCCTGGGGCGAGATCGTCCTGCGGATGGAGGGCGACAGCCTGCCCGGCGGCCCGGTCGTGGAGACTGTGGCCGCCGCGCCGACGGGCGTCGAAATGAACAAGGTGACGCGAACCCTCGACATCGTCGAGGCGGTGGCGGCCGGGCGCATGAACGCCGGGCAGGCGCTGGCGGCGCTGCGGGCCATCGACCGTTTGGCGCCGGTGTCGCTGCTGCGCGCGGTAGCGATGAACGGGGCCGGCGCTGTCGCTCTGGCGATCATCTTCGGTGCCAGCGACCCGGCGACGCTTCTGCTCACCGGCTTCAGCGCCTGCGCCGGCGGTGCACTTCGGCGCGGCCTCGCCCATATCGCGGCGAACATGCTGACCCAGCCGCTCTGCGCCGCCCTGCTGGCCGGCTTCGTCGCCGCGCTGACCTCGCGGCTGCTGCCGGATGCCGATCCCTACCTCATTGCGCTGTGCCCCTGCATGATCCTGGTGCCCGGCCCGCATCTGCTCAACGGCGCGCTCGATCTGGCGCGGCTGCGCATCGCTCTCGGCGTGGCCCGCTTCAGCTTTGCCGGCTTGATCATCCTGGTCATCTGCACCGGCCTCATCGCCGGGCTGGCGCTCGGACGCGAGAGCCTGCCGCCGCCCGGGCCGGTGGTGGCGGTGCCGCTGCTTTTCGACGTGCTCGCCGCCGGCGTCGCCGTGGCGGCCTATGGCACGTTCTTCTCGATGCCCTGGCGCACACTGGGGATTCCCATCGTCATCGGCATGCTGGCGCATGCGAGCCGGTGGCTGGCGCTGGCGGACGGAACGAGCGTGGCGGGCGGCGCCTTCATCGCCTGCCTCCTCGTCGGCGTGATCGTGACCCCGGTCGCCAACCGCCTCCATCTGCCCTTCGCCGCCGTCGCCTTCGCTTCGGTCGTCTCGCTGCTGCCCGGCGCCTTCCTGTTCCGGCTGGCGGCGGGCCTGGTGACGCTGATGAATGCCGGCGAGACGGCCGCCCCGGCGATTCTGGTGCCCCTCGTCGTCGATGCGACAACGGCAGCGGCGATCCTGCTGGCTATGGCCTTCGGCCTCATCCTGCCCAAGATGATGCTCGAACGCCTTTTCCCCGTGTGGTCGGGAGTGGCCCCGGCGACACGCCGCTGATCGACGACGTTCGGGTCAGCGCAACGGAGCGGTTCGGTTCAGCTCCGCCATTGGCGCGTGGTGGCCATGATGGCGTCGATACCGGCGCCGGCGTCCGCATAGCCGGCGGCGCGCAGCGCCTTGAAGATCCGCCCGGCGGACGCAAAGTCCCTGAGCTTGAAATAGCACCAGGCCCGGATCATCATCAGGTCCTGCTGCTCCGGCGCGAGACGGTTGCGCTCGTCGAGCGCCAGGATCGCCTCGACATAGCGGGCGTCACGATAGGCGGCAATGGCGCGCTGGGTGAGAAGATCGACGCTCAGTTCCACCGCGCGCGCGGGCGGCTGGGCCGTTTCGATCGCCGCGACCTGCGCCTGGTTGGTGAGGCCAAGCCGGAGATAGGCCAGAGACTTGCCATAGGCCGCATCTTCCGCGGTCCGGCCCGCACCGTTCCGAATGCCGACATCGAACGCATTGATGGCCTCCCTCGGACGGTCGAGATCGAGCAGGCACCAGCCGCGCGCCACCGCGTCGTCGGCCGAGAGGCGGTCCGCGCGGAAAGCGGGGGCGCCGGCACGTGAACAGGCGGCGCCCCCACGTCCGGCCGACGATTCCGGCGCACGGCCCGTATCATTTGTACCGACCCGGTCAGTCGGCGCCGGATGGAGCGGCATGGGTGCGGCAGGCTTGACAGAGGTCGCTACTGCCGCCGGCCGGGCTATGGGCGTGGGTGCCACGGCGGCCGGCAGCGGAAGCGGGCTGCTGGCCGGCGCACGGCTCGCCAGCTGTCGGCGGGTGGCCGGCGAAACCAGCGCCAGGATGCGTTCAGACTTTCCGACCCAGGTGGCCGCGATGGCGTCGAGCGTCGCGGTGTCCTTCAGGCGCACGCTGGAAAGGGCGAGGCCAAAGGCCGAAACCTCGTCCTCGGGCGCCCATTGCACGGCGGTGCGGAACCAGGAGGCGGCGGTACGGATCTGCCCGGTATTGTAGGCGTACCAGCCGAGCGCCTGCGCCCCGGTTGCGGATTTGTCCTGCGACACGACCGGCGCGAAACGGGCCACGATCGACTGGTCGAGACGGGGCGGCGGCGAGGCTGAGAGTAGGCCGGCCATGAGATCGATATAGGCGGTCCGGTTGTCGGCCCCCGCGTCGCGCCATTGATAGGCGATCGGCTCCGCCTCCAGCGCCCGCCCGGACGCCTCCAGCGCCAGCACATAGCCCTCGGCGGCCGAGGCCCCGCCCTTGCGATCCAGCGCCAGCTTGAACCAGTCGAGCGCCTGCGCGGCATTCCCGCGCCGGAATGCATACCAGCCGAGAACCAACGCATCGTCCGCCGTCGAACCATTGCGGGCCAACTGCTCCAAAGCGTCGATGTCTTCAGCGGAAACGTTGAGGGTCGCATCCTGCGCGGCGCGGCCGACGAGCGAGCGCAGAAGATCGCCGCGCAGGCTGGCGAACTCGGGGGTACCGTCAGGCTTGGCACGCTGAAGAGCCAGCAACGAATCCAGCTCCGGTCCATCGAGAACCTGCATAGCCTTCTGCGCGGTGGCCAGACGCTCCTTGGGGTCGGAACAGGATCTGAGAATATAGGCGTAGACGTCCTTGGCCCGCTCGGTCGCATCGGTCCGCACAAAGGCCTCCGCCACCCGCCACAGCACATCCATGTTGCCGCAGACGAGCATGCCGGGCGTGTCAGTGGCGATGCGCAGAACAGACGCCCATTGCTTGGCCTCTGCGGCATTGACCAGCCGGCGGGCGGCCTCTCCCTCATCGAGCCGGGTCACCAAGTCCGCCGGAGGCTGCCAGTCGGGCTCCGCCGCCTGCCGCTGGGCGATGGCGGCGCGTATGTCGGAGAACTTGCCCTCAGCGAACAATTGCCACAGGCGGACCAGGTCTGGATCCTGGTCGGGGGTCGGACTGAACAGGTCCTTGGGCGGCTGCCAATTGGGATAAAGCGCCCGCAGCCGCGCCATTTCGGCTTCCAGCCGCCGGCTATCGCCCTGGGCTGCGAAGAAGCGCAGCGCCGAATCGTCGACCTTGGGCGCCGGGGCTGTGCTGGAGGGGGCGGCGGTGCCTTCGGAGGAAGTGGGAGAGGTGAACTGCTGGCCGATGGCCGGGACGGCAGCCGCCCCGATCAGGACCAGCAAGATTACCCTCAGCGAAGACATGTCGGATATTTCTCACCCACCAGCGAAAGGCTCAGGAGATAAAGGGTCGACGGATAATATTGGCTCGGTTGCAGGCGCCGCAGGTCGGCCGGAATGGCCGTGCCGTCGATCGCACAGGCAAGTGTCGCCGCAAGCATCCGGTAACCCGGCTCCGACAGCCGGGCCAGGGCCTTGCCGGTCGGAATATTCACGATCGCCGGCATCCCGCCATTCTGGACCATCCAATTATTGAGAATGGCCTTTTGAACGTCGGTATCGGTGATGCCAGCGCGCAGAAGGTAAAGAACTATCCTTAATGAATTGTAACCAAAGACCGGCTCGAAGCCCTGCGCCGGCTCCAGCGGGCCGTCGGCGGGGGCGGAGATCCAGTCCGGCGGCAGCTTCGCCGGGCCGAGACGGGCGAGGGACAGCAATTCCCGGCCGGAGGCGGCGAGGCCCTCCCAGTCGATCTCGGGCGCCAGGCGGGCGAGAACCGGAAAGGCCTCGAAAATCCAGTAAGAAAGATTGAGGACCGGCCCATCCGGGCGTTCGCCGACCGAAAAGCCGGTCGCGCCCGGCAGAAGGACGAGCCGCCCGCCTTCACGGCGGATTACCTGCTGGCCGAGCGCCTGGGCGATGCGGGTCGCGCTCCGGTCATAGGCCGGCACGTTCCACGCCTGGCCGGCAAGGGCGAGCGCATAGGCGATGAGAATGTCGCCATCGCTGGCGACATTGATGTCCGTGACATGCGGGTCCGCATTCGGGTCCCAGCGCCAGGCGGCCAACCCGTCGTCACGGATCAGCAACTCGGTACGGGTGAAGGTCCATATCCGCTCGAAGGTCGCCTTGTCATCGGCGAGATAGGCCAGCAGCATGCCATAGCCCTGCCCCTCGGAATGGCTGATGCGGCCATTCGCGTCATCGATGACCCTGCCGCTCGTGTCGATGAAACGCGCGCCATAGGCGGACCAGTCGCTGGGCGAGATCATGCCAGGCTGGACCTTGGCATGGGCCGGTGCGGCGATGAGAGCGACCAGAAGCAACATCGCCGGAAGCAGGGAAGCGAGACGCGAGAGGCCGCCTAGCCCCCGCCTCTCGCCCGGCGCCGGAGCAGCAGGCTGGTGACAATGGCGAAGGCGATGCAGCATAGGACCAGAACCAGCGCGTAGGTGACAATGTTCAGCGACAGCCAATTTGCCGCGATGAGCCGCAGATTGGACGGCCCGAGCGCTTCGGTCACGATAAATCGCCGATCGCTGGCCGTTCGAATGTCCATCTGTCCGTTCGACGCATCGAACGCGGCAGCCTGGCCAAAGGCCTTCAGCCAGTACTCCGGCAGAGTGAAATCGTCGATGGCAGCGTCGAGACTCTCATCCGTATGGCCGGCGATGAGCGTCCAGACCGCATCGCTGTTCGGCGCGAAGCCCTGAGCCAACAGCACCGAGGTGTTCGGCGGCGGATTGAACGGTTCCTCGGCGCCACCGGCCCCGGGAAAGGTGAGCGAGATGCCGAAGGTGGCGCTGACCCACCTCTGGAAACGAAGGAGTTCGGTGCTGATGACGCTTTCGCCGGCGACTTCATCGCGCCAGCGGCCGTAAATGTCGTCATTGCCGGAGCCCGAGCGCACGCGCACCGCCGAATCCAGCATGGGGAACTGCACCGGCGATGACGTCAGGCTGCCATCCCATGTGGGCGCTGGCCCCCGGCCCTCGCCGTCGCCAGGAGGGTCGGCGAGCCAGCGGATCTTGCTCGCATCCACCACCCTGACCTGACGCAACACGTCGGGCGGGATGTGATTGATGTCGCCGATGAAGAGAACGGGCCGGCTGGCGAGAGACGCGGGCGCAGGGGCGGTTTCGACCAGCGTCGTGCCCTCATGGGAAAGGGCGAGCCGGGCCATGACCGTCGCAGCGGCCGCGACCGTCGAGACGTCATGGCGCATGACGACCGCAACAGGCTGGGTCGATTGGAAATAAGGGAACCCCCGGCCGACGAACGCCGCGAGATTGGGACTTGTGCCGATCCTCGCGAAATTGTCCATGACGAACTGGCTTGAATCGAACACGACAAAGCGCTGCTGGCGCTCCAGCGTGGCGCCGGGGCCGCAGATCTCGTCGGCCTCGACATCCAGCGTTATCTCGATCCAGACCCGATTGATACCGGCGCGGAAATGGGTCAGCGGAACCTTGATGACCTTTCGCTCCATCAGCCCGCCATGCGGCTCGGTGAGCATGTAGGCGGAAGCGAGTGACCCGTTGACGTAAACGGAAAGCTGGCTACCCGGACGCACGCTCGGAGCATAGGCAGCGTCAAGCAGAATGCGCGCCTGACCATTTGCCGCGCCATAGAAATCGGCTGGCAGGCCGATGGGAAAACGCATCCGGAGGCGGCGGCCGGAAAATTCCTGGGTCGCCACGCCGAGTTCGGAAAAGCGGACGCTGCCCGCGCCGGTGAAGAAGGGGGTGTCAGGCGCGAAGCGGCTGGACGTCATCACCTTGTTGTCGTCGGACTGCCCGCTGCCGGAAGCCAGGCGGTCGATAGCCGCCTCGACGGTGCGCGCCGTTTCACCGGCCAGCACCAGGACGGTCCCGCCGGCCCGGCTGTCGTTGACGAAACGGACCAGCGGTTGATTGGCCGCCATCGGCGGGGGAAACGCCATCGCATTGCGCAGATCCTCGGGCGAGCCGAGAACCACGTTCAGGGTGCCCGGCGCGGGGGGACCCGGGTCAGGCCCAACGATCGAGACGACGGGATGGGAATAGCGGCCGCGCAGCGCCAGCGCCTGGGCGGCCAGCAGCATCTGAGCGCTCTGATGGGGCTCGATCGGCCCGGCATGGACGAAGCGGATATGGGTCGTGCCCCGCGTATCGACGCCGACGGCAGGAAGATCGTCGACCATGGAAGGCGGCGAGACCGGCCCGCCCGCGAACGAGACGCCTGTCAGCTCATTGTCGAGTTCCATCCAGAGATCGTAGGTTGATTCGATGGAGCAGTCGGTGCGATGCACCGCCTGCATATCAAGGCGGATGAGATTCCCGCCGGCGCGCAGGACACCGGCGGGGATCGCCGCCTTCACCTGTGTCGGCCCCTGTGGCGAGGCAATCGAAATTTCGGTCACGTACTGGCCATTGATCGTGACGCGAAGCCTCGACAGCTCCGGCATGACGTAGATGGCATTGACGTAGGCGATCAGCAGCGTGACAGGGCGCTCCACCTCCTGCTGAGTAAAATACGTTACCCAGCTGCGCGACACGGACTCCCCTTCGAGCCGAAGACGCGGAACGGGAACGATGAAGCGGTCGGGCGCGATCGGCCCCGCCACCTCGGTTTTCGCCGACGCGGTTGCGATCTGCTGGCCCGGCTGCATCTGGAAGGGCGCCACATCGCCCGGAGCCGCAGTGCCAGGCTGAGGCGTGGCACCCGACGCACCGGCGGCCCCGGGCGCCGTCATGGTAAAGGGCGCGCCCGTGGGGGCCGTCATGGCCGGAACGGGCACGGGATCCCCCGGCCAGCGCATCCTGCCCTGAATGTCAAAAATGGGGGCACGGGCAGCGCCCGCGCCGGTGCCGTCCTTCCGCATGTCAAAGGCAGGCGACACCACTGCGCCGACAGGCGCCGCGGTTCCTTCGTTCATGTCAAAAGCCGGCTGCGCCGCAGCGCCGAAGGTCGCAAGAAGCAGCGCAGCGAGGAGGGCGCCGCCCGGCAAAGAGGACAGGGGGGTCTTCATCGGCCATGCGCCCCCGCAAAAAGGCCGGGTGCGAAGCGGCGGGTCAGCCGTTCAAGCTGCGTGACATAGGCGAGGCCGCGCAGCGTCTGGTAGCCCGCCATCACCACGAACATAACGGTGCCGCGCAACACACCGGGATTTTTCCGCCTCCCCGCCTGGAATTTCTTCCACTCGTCCGCATTAGCGAAAATGAGATCGGCGATCAGCTGGTAGTGAGCGGCGGTCTTGGCGTTGAACTGAGTCCCCAGCACCACCACGCCCTCATCGAGGGCGACGTTGCGCACGAGCACCGGGAGCGTGTCGTTGATGCACGCGTCTGGAGGCGTTACCCGAACCACGGCGTGCATGCCGACGCGCGCCGTCGCCTCGGGGGGAAGCTCCGTGCGGACGCGCAAACCGCCCATGGAGACGTCGTCGATGATGGCCGGCACCTCTACGCCAGCGATCAGCAGACTGCAGCGCCGGGTAATGGCGATGCGCTGGCTGTGCCGCTTGGCCGCCTTTTCCGACACCACGCCCAAGGCGCAGCCCGAGATGATCAGGTTAAGCAGGTTCCACATGCCGACGACGATGGTGATGTCAGCCGAATAGGGTTCCGTCGCGATCCGCCAGAAGGTCACAAACACGGCGACGATCTGGATCACGAAGATGACGAAGAACGGAATGCCGATCTCCGAAATGCGGTTCTCGTCAATGGTTTCACCCTTCGATGTCACCTTGAAGGTCGGCTTCTTCGGATTGATCATGACGGATAGAAGTGCCGGCAGGAGATAGACCGTCTGGATGTACTCGTAGAGCTCGGAAAACCAGGGCCAGCGATACTTCCCGTATAGATAGCTCTGTATGAAGAGATTTATAAGTAGGTATACGGCCGTATAGGCAGCGAACTCGGCCCCCGATCCGTTGAATATTTCGAGAGAGAAAAAAAGATAGAAGAACGGAGAAACGAGAAAGATGGCGCGCGAAATCGGAAAGAACCAGAACAGGATGCTGGACATGTAGCAAATGCGCTGCGCGATGGTCAGGCCGGAGCGGAACAGCGGGAAATGAAAGCGCAGGATCTGGTACATGCCCTGCGCCCAGCGCGAGCGCTGGCCGATGAAGCTGGCGAAGGTTTCCGGCTGCAGCCCGGCGATGAGCGGCGTGTCGACATAGACACTGTGCCAGCCGCGCGCATGCAGAGTGAGCGCCGTCTCGCAATCCTCGGTGATGGAGGAATGAGCGAAGCCGTTGGTTTCCTTCAGCGCTTCGCGGCGCAGCACCGCAGCCGAGCCACAGAAGAACGCGCCGCCCCAGCGGTCGAGGCCGCGCTGGATGACACCGTAGAACATCTCGTTCTCAGACGGCATGCGCCGCCAGGTGTCGAGGCTGCGCTCCACCGGATCGGGATTGATGAAGAAATGCGGCGTCTGGACGAGGAACAGGCGCGGATCCTCGTTGAAATAGCCAATGGTCTCCCGCAGGAAGGGGCGCGCCGGCGCATGGTCCGCATCGAAGACGACGATGAGTTCGCCGCTCGAATGGGCGAGGCCATGGTTGAGATTGCCGGCCTTGGCGTGCTCATTGCGCGGGCGGGTGAGGTAGTTCACGCCCAGTTCGCGGCAGAGCTCGGTCAGCGTCTCCCGCCGCATCTGGGCCTCGCGGGCCGCTGCGAGGTCATGCTGTTCACATTTCTGGTCGGTACCGCCATCGTCCAGCAGCCACACGGTGAGCCGATCGCGGGGATAATCCAACGCCGAGGCAGCTGCCAGCGTGGTGGCGAGGAGGCCTGCGTCCTCATTATAGCTCGGCACAAAGATGTCGACCGTCGGTTCCTTGCCCGGCGCGATCACCGGCGCTATGCGCGGGGGCTGCGGCGACGAGACGACGAACAGGCTGAGCGCCATCAGCGCGACACTGTACATTTCCGCGCTGTAGAGCAGCACGGCGGGAATGAAATTCGCCAATTCCTCCATCGGCGGCAAAGTTGACGTCGTCCGCCAGTAGACATATCTGAATACCATTGCCACACCGAGAGCCAACGCGACCATGCGCGGAACCCCTTCGGACGCAAACATTTTCAAAAAGACAATTAGTAGAATCACAATACAGCCGGTAACCAGCTGTGCCTGCAAGTTAACCGGCAAGGTGATGATGAACGCTACCACAGCGATCAAAACTACCCAAATACCAGTAAGCCATTTCCTATTCATGTTTTTGGCCGCTCTCCGCAGTCGCCTTGGCGGCGGCTCTTACGTGACACTGGGAATAGCCGCAAGTCGCCGGGCGAGCTGAGACTTCATAGGGCCCTCACTTCGTCCGACATCTTGTTCGATCTTTGACCGTTTCTGCGGCGGCCCCAGAGCGCTAGATTGCTAGAATGCGTGATTCGTTTTGCGAGACTGACAAGCTGGCCATGACCCGCCTCTCCCCAGGCACGGGCAACGTCGCCGTGCATCGCGCGAGAGCACGCGCCGCGCAGGCAAGCACGGGAAGCTTGCCCCGGCGTGTGCTCGCCATGGGTTGCCTTCTGGTGGTGGGAGGCTGCGTCACGGCGCGCGGCGGGCCGCCGGTCGTCGCCACCATGGCCATCGAGGTCCCCACGGTTGAGGCACTGCTTCTCCCCGAGCCAGGCGGCCCGCGGATCATTGGCGTCATCGAGACCCGCTTTGCCAACGCATTGCAGCAGGAGGTGATGCTCGCCACCGACGCCGCGACGCCGGGCCAGAACGCCTTTGACGTCACTTTTTTCGGTCCGGTGGAGGGGCGCACCGGCCCCGAAAACCTCAAGGACGACACGTTCCTTGCCGACGATGCGCTGGCGGCAGAAATGGAACGGGCCCTGCCGGGCATCGGCATGAGCCCCTCGACCTATTTCGTCCAAAACCGCTATGGGCCGTTCGGCTACGCGCTTGGCCGTGGGCAGGGGCGCGATCTTTGCTTGTATGCTTGGCAGCGCATCCAGGGGCAGGACCGGGTCAATGTCCTGACCGGCGATCGCGGCGTGCTCTCGGTCCGCCTGCGCTTTTGCCAGAGCGGGGCGACGGAGGCCTCGCTCCTGCGAATCATGTATCGCTACACCATCAATGGCTATTTCCTGCCGCGCAGCTGGCAGCCCTATGGTCGCCCACTCCCGGCCTCGCCGGAGCTGGGTCGGATCGGCGGGCCGATCATCTATCCCGCCGAGGCATTCGGGACGAACGGTGCCAGCGCCCCGCCGCCTGCGCCGGCGCGCACACAGGAGAGCACGCCGCGCGCCGTGTCGCCCGCTTCCGAAGCCGTGCCCAGTGTGCCCAGCGCTCCGCTGGAGGGGTATCCGACCGTTCCGGCGCCGCTATAAGCGCGACCTATTGCCCGCGCCCGCGCTAGGGCGCGATCCGATCAGATTGAACCCATCTGACCGGTGAAGGGCCCTCTAGCCGCGCGGACGGTCGCCGGGGGGAAGCGGAATGCCGAGGCTCGCCGCGGAGGGCAGGTCAGGCAGAGTGAAAATCGCGGGCGCACCCGCCGCATTCGCCTGGACAGGCTTTGCGGGCTCCGGTTGAGCTGGCGTCTCCGCCGCGCGGGCGACAGATCCTGTGGCCTCCGGCTCAAGCGGTTCTGCGGTGATGGAACCGAGACGCCAATGCCCCTCGACCGGCAGAAAGGCGATGTCGAAACCGATCCTCAGCGGCGCGGTGGGGAAATAGCCGCGCAGGCGCAGCGCGCCGTCCGGTCCGATATCCGGCGCGGCAGACAGCTTGGCGTCGAGCAGAACCACGGCGGCGAAGTCGAGCTGGCCCTCGCGCCATTTGCGAAAGCGATCGGCGAGCGTGGCACTCGAATTGGCATCCCGGAAGGAGGGTGCGGCAAGGTCGCGCAGCACCGAGTAATTGCCCGTGATATTGGCCTGGTTGAGCGCCATCAGCGTGCCGCGCAACAGGGCCAGCAGCACCGCCGGCTGGGGTATCGCCTCGGCACGCTTCTCTTGCGCGCGGGCAGGAACCGGCACGAGCATGGCCAGAACGAGCGCGAGAGCCATGAGGTGAACGCAGCGCCGCATCGCCCTCACCAGGCAAACAGCACGCCGGCCTTGCCACCGACCGTGCCTTCGTTGAGCCCGATGCCGATGCTGCCGGTGACGAAGAAGGAATCCTCATGAATCCGGGCGATACTGGACAGGGCGAGCGCGTTCTGCCCGCCAAACGTTCCCCATTGCGCACTCAGTGCCATGTTCTTGCCGCTGGGCAGAGGCGGCGTGTCCATCGCCATCGCCATGGCGACGCCCTCGCTGACGCGGTCGATCTCAGCCATGACCGGGCGCAGGTCGAACAGTTCCGCCGTGCTGGCGCTGGCAAGGTTGCCGGCCGCGTCGGTGGTGACGATCTGCACAGCCCCGCTCTGCGCGGCGCGGCTGGCGCCGGAGGTTAGGCCAGACATGGTGTAGGTGGAGCTGGAAGTTCCCAGCGCGACCTGGTTGGCGCGGCTGGTGGTCGCCCCGGCGCCGAGTGCCGTCGAGCCCTCATAGGCGGCGATGGTACCATAACCCAAGGCGCTAGACTGGGAGGCGGAGGCATTGGCGTTCTGGCCCAGCGCTGTGGCCCCCGCCCCGGCCGCGACGGCGTTCTGGCCGAGAGCGGTGGCCCCCGCGCCATTGGCCGTCGCGCCGAAGCCGAGCGCCGTAGCGTTATCCGCATTGGCGACGGCGCCTTGCCCGAGCGCGGTCGAGCCGGCGCCGTTGGCCGTGGCGCCGGTACCGAGAGCGGTGGCATTTGCCGCATTCGCGACGGCCCCCTGGCCGACGGCAGTGGTCGCGGAAGCGTTAGCCCGCGCGCCCTGCCCCACGGCTGTGGCGTTGGTGCCATTGGCGAGCGCGTTCTGGCCGAGGGCGGATGAGGCAGCTCCGTTGGCGCTCGCCCCGCTGCCGAAGGCCGAGGAGAAGGCGGCATTGGCGACGGCGCTCTGGCCGGTCGCGGTCGCTGCCTGGCCATTGGCCGTGGCGCTCCAGCCGATGGCGGTGGAGGACACGCCATTGGCCACGGCGAGCTGGCCAAAGGCGCTGGCATTATCGGAGAATGCGCGTGAGCCCTGCCCGACGGCGGTCGTGCCAGACTGGGTCGCCTGCGCGTCATCGCCAATGGCCGTAGAATCAGCACCGCTCGCCACGCCGCCGCACTGCAGAGCCGTGGCGGTGAGCTGACAGCTGATATCGTCCGCAGCCGCCAGCAGGGGCGGCAAGCCCGCCCAAAGGGCGAGCATCGCCGATCCGAATCGTGTGAAAAGGCGCCGTCGCATCAACAATTCTCGAATCCGCCCTGCGGCGCTCCCGAAGCGCACCGTCGGCAGGATCGGGGTAGCATGGTTAACGCGGCGTTAACTTGTCGCAGCGCTCCACATCAGACCTGATCCTAGCCGGCGCGACATGACAGGAGAAGCTGCCTGGCCGCGTGTGGCGGCGGCTTGCATCAACCAGCATTGCTGTGCCGGCCTGGAGTCACTCCGGGACACAAAATGCCTCTCTTCGCAACATCGCCGGAAACAGCCCCGCAATCGGTCGGGGCTACTCCAACGCAGCTCGCCGAGCGGGCGACGGGTTGAACCGAGTGAGGAAGAGTGAAGAGAAGGCTTGTCACGCCGCTCCTGCTGGTGGCGTTTCTCATTGTTCTGTCAGGCGTTTACGGCACGCACCGCCTTTGGACCGCCGACCCCAACGCGACGCTGGTAACGGCAAGGGTGGCGCGCGGCGAGGTGGAGGAGGCCGTACTGGCCACCGGCACTCTCAAGCCGGTCAAACTGGTGGCTGTCGGGGCGCAGGCCTCCGGGCGCATCACCCACGTCGCCGTCGCGCTTGGTGAGCAGGTGAAGGCCGGCGATCTGCTCGCCGAAATCGATTCCGTGCTGCAGGAGAACGCCCTGCGCACTGCCCAGGCGGCGCTCGACAATGTGCGGGCCCAACGCGAGGAGAAGGAAGCACTGCTGAATCGCGACGTGCTGATCCTTGAGCGCCGCGCCTCGATGGTGACGAGCAAGATCGTGTCACAGGCCGATTTCGAGGCGGCCGAAGCGGATGTGAAGGCTACCCGGGCGCAGATCGACCAGCTGAAGGCGCGGATCATCGAGGCCGAAGTTGCGGTCGAGAACGCGCAGTCCAATCTCGGCTATACGCGCATCACTGCCCCCATCGACGGCACTGTGCTCGCCATCGTCAGCCAGGAGGGCCAGACGGTGAATGCCGCCCAGTCCACGCCGACCATCATGGTGCTGGGCCGGCTCGACATGATGACGGTGCGGGCCGAAATCTCCGAGGCCGACATCGTGCGTGCCGCCCCCGGCCAACGGGCTTATTTCAGCATCGTCGGCGAAGGCACCCGCCGCTACGAGACCGAGCTGGCCTTCATCGAGCCGGCACCGGAATCGATCAAGAGCGATGACAGCTTCTCCTCGAGTACCGCCACTTCTTCCTCGTCGAGCACGTCGAGCAGCAGCAGTTCGGCGATCTATTACAACGGCATCCTCAACGTACCGAACCCGGAGGGACGGCTGCGGACCTATATGACGGCTGAGGTCCACATCGTCGTCGGCCATGCCGCCGACGTCCTCACCCTCCCCGCCATGGCGCTCGGCGCGCGCGGGGCGGACGGGCTCTACGAGGTTCGGGTGCTGCGCGGCGATGGCGCGATAGAGACCCGCAGGGTTGAGATCGGCCTCAACGACAAGACCGTGGCCGAAATTCGCACCGGCCTGTCGGAGGGTGAACGGGTGGTGACGGGCGACACGTCCAATGTCGCGCCCTCCACGTCCGGCATGCCCGGTCCGCCGGCCATGGGGTTCTGACCATGAACGACGCAGACGCCGGCACGGCGCCGCTCATCGCGCTGGAGGGGGTGACGCGCGCCTACACCTCGGGCGAAGGAACGGTTACGGTGCTTCGAAGCCTCGATCTCTCGATCATGGCCGGCGAAATGGTCGCTATCGTCGGCGCCTCGGGCTCCGGCAAGTCGACGCTGATGAACATTCTCGGCTGCCTCGACCGGCCGAGCGAGGGACGCTACCGCATCGCCGGCCGGGACGTGGCGCAGCTGACGGCGGATGAACGGGCGAGCCTGCGGAGCGCACATTTCGGTTTCATCTTCCAGCGCTACAACCTCCTGGCCGAGCTGACCGCGCTGGGCAATGTCGAGATGCCTGCGATCTATGCCGGCCTGTCGCCCGGCACCCGCCGGGCCCGCGCGGCCGCGCTGCTCGGCCGGCTCGGCATGGCGTCGCGGCTCGCCCACCGGCCGGGCCAGCTTTCCGGCGGCCAGCAGCAGCGTGTCTCCATCGCCCGCGCGCTGATGAACGACGCGGAGGTGATCCTCGCCGACGAACCAACCGGCGCGCTCGACCGCCACAGCGGCGAAGAGGTGTTGCGGATTCTCGACGAACTCAACGCCGAGGGTCGCACCGTGATCATCGTCACCCACGACATGAATGTGGCGGCGCGGGCCCGGCGGATAATCGAGATCGATGATGGCCGGATCGTCGACGACCGCCGCTCGGGGGCGGACCGCGCGCCCCCGCCAGCCGCATCGACGGCGCCGGCAGCGACCCGGCCGGGCTGGCGTCGAAAGCTCGATCCGTTCCGCGAGGCATTCCGCATGGCGCTGATGTCGATGAATGCCCATCGGCTGCGCACCGGCCTCACCATGCTTGGCATCGTTATCGGCGTCGCCTCCGTGGTGTGCGTGGTGGCGCTGGGCGAAGGCTCGCGGCAAAGGGTGCTGGCCAATATCAGCGAGCTCGGCACCAACACGATCGAGATCTTCGCCGGCAAGGATTTTGGTGACACGCGCTCGGGCAAGATCACCACGCTGGTAGCGGCCGATGCCGAGCAGCTCGCCCGCCAGCCCTATGTCGCCGCCGCCACCCCCACCGTTTCGACCCAGAGCACGGTCCGCCTCGGCGCCAAGGAGGCGAGCGCGCTGGTGAACGGCGTGAGCGAGCGCTATTTCGCCGCCAAGGGCACCAAGCTCGCACGCGGCAGCTTCTTCAACGCGGCGAGCGTCACCTCCCGGGCGCTGGACGTCGTCATCGACGAGAACACTCGCAAGGCGCTGTTCGACACGGCAGGCGTCGAACCCATCGGCACCGTGGTCCTGATCGGTACCGTGCCGGCGCGCGTAGTCGGCGTCACCCAGCCCCAGCAGGGCGGGTTCGGATCAAGCCAGAACCTATCGCTCTATCTGCCCTACACCGCGGTGCAAACCCGCATTCTCGGTTCCACAGCCCTGCGCTCCATCACCTTGAAGATCAGGGATGACGTCGACAGCGCCTATGCTGCGCAGGAGGTGACGCGGTTTCTCACCCAGCGCCACGGCAGCAAGGACTTCTTCATCCTCAACACCGATGACATCCGTCGCACCATTACCAGCACGACCCAGACAATGACGCTGCTGATTGCCGCGATTGCCGTCATCTCACTGGTGGTCGGCGGCATCGGGGTGATGAACATCATGCTCGTATCGGTGTCCGAGCGGGTGGGCGAGATCGGCGTGCGGATGGCGGTCGGCGCCCGGCCGGTCGACATCCTCCAGCAATTCCTCACCGAGGCGGTGATGGTCTGCCTGCTGGGCGGGGCGGTGGGTGTGGGGCTGGCCCTGGCCTGTGGGGTCGCGTTCTCGCTGGCGGGCTCGCCCTTCACGCTCATCTATTCCAGCGGGTCGATCCTCATCGCCCTCACCTGCTCCAGCTTCATTGGCGTGGCGTTCGGCTACCTGCCGGCGCGCAATGCCGCCCGCCTTGATCCGGTCACAGCATTGACAAATTCTCGACAGTAATTTTCAGAAACAATCTCGTATAGGCGAGAAATAATTCAACCATACTCTCAGCCAATTTTACCGCGAGTGTACATTCAACAATTCGTCATCGCGGTGAAGAGCATTCATGCTGAAACTTGTCATGCGTCTTTGGCACTGGCTGACCGACGCTTACGAATTCCACTGCCCTTACTGCCAATCCGACGAGTTGTGCGAGGAATGCCTGCACTTCTGGGCCATCAAATAACGCCCTCGGGCAAGGCCCGTCGGCAGGAAGAGCCGGGGAGAACCGTCCCCCCGCCCACGCTTCGTTCCCACCCTACTCGGCTGGCGTGTGGACAATGCCGGGAGCGACCTCGGCATGGGGCGTGTGATGGACGCGCCCGATGAGCGAGTAGACCACCGGCACCACAAACAGGGTGAGCAGCGTGCCCAGCGTCATGCCGCCGACAATGACCCAGCCGATCTGCGCCCGGCTCTCGGCGCCAGCACCGCTCGCCAGCGCCAGAGGAACGGCGCCGAGCACCATGGCGCCCGTGGTCATCAGAATGGGCCGCAGGCGCAGCACGGCCGCTTCAATGACCGAGGCCCGGCGATCAAGCCCGGCCTCCTGCTGCTGGTTGGCGAATTCGACGATCAGGATGCCGTGCTTGGTGATCAACCCGACCAGCGTCACCAGCCCGATCTGCGAATAGACGTTGAGAGATCCGCCGGTGAAGTACAGCGCCGCCAGCGCCCCGGTCATCGACAGAGGAACGGTGAGCATGATGATGACAGGGTCACGGAAGCTCTCGAACTGCGCCGCGAGCACGAGATAGATGAAACCCAGTGCTAGCAGGAACACCACCACGAGGCTCTGCCCCGCAGCGCGGAACTCGCGGCTCTGGCCGGCGACATCGGTCTGCACGGTCTGCGGCAGCACCTCGCGGGCGGTCTGGTCGAGGAAATCGAGCGCCTCCCCCTGAGAGAAGCCCGGCGCCAGATTGCCGGAGATTGTGGCCGAGCGCAGCTGGTTGAAGCGCTTCAGCTCCTGCGGCGCCACGCTCTCGCGCACGGTGACGAGGTTGGAGAGTTGCACCATTTCCCCGCCCGCCGAGCGCAGATAGATCGTGTCGAGGGTCGCAGGCGTCGAACGATCGCGGGCATCGAGCTGGACATAGACGTCGTACTGCTCGCCCCCCACCTCGAAGCGCGTCACCTGCCGCCCGCCGAGCAGGCTCTCCAGCGTGCGGCCAAGAACCGCGATATCGATGCCGAGATCCGCCGCCTTGGCGCGATCCACCGCGATGGATATCTCCGGCTTGTTCAGCTTCAGGTCGCTGTCGAGGCTGACGAGGCCGGGATAGTCGCGGATGCGCTCCAGGAAGCGGTTCACATAGTCGTCGAGCTGCTCATAGGTGCCGGACGTCTGGATGACAAACTCGATGGGCCGCGAATTATTGGAAGCGCCGAGGGAGGGCGGGTTGTTGGCATAGGCATTGATGCCGGCGATGCGCCGCAGTTCTGGTGTCAGCTTGGCCACGAGTTCCTGCTGGCGCACATCGCGCTCGTCCCAATCCTTCAGCCGGCCGATCACCAGGAAACGGTGCACTTCGGGAAAGCCATTGATGATCAGGACGCTGTCGACCTCGGGCTCCTTGGAAACGATCTGATCGATCTGGTTGGTGTAGCGGGTCGTGTAGGCAAGGGTGGAGCCCTCCGGCCCGCTGCCGGAAACGCGGATCACGCCGCGGTCTTCGACTGGTGACAGCTCCGATGGCAGCACGGCGATGAAGAAGGCGCTGGCACCGGCCACCATCAGCGCCAGCAGCAGGATCAGGGCGCGGATCCGCAGCGTCGTGGCGAGCAGCCGGCGATAACCGCTCTCCATGGCCCGCAGGCGCCCCTCGATGAAAGCCGAAACCCGCCCCGGCTTGGCCTCATGCTTGAGGAGGCGCGAGCACATCATGGGGGTCAGTGTCAGCGCCACGAAACCGGAGATGATGACCGCGCCGGCAAGCGTCAACGCAAATTCAAGAAACAGCCGCCCCGTGCGGCCGGGCGCGAAGGCGACGGGCGCATAGACAGCGGCCAGCGTCATGGTCATGGCGATGACGGCGAAGCCGATCTCGCGGGCGCCCTTAATGGCGGCGGGGATCGGCTTCATGCCGTGCTCGATGTGGCGGAAGATGTTCTCCAACACCACGATGGCGTCATCCACCACCATGCCGATGGCCAGCACAAAGGCCAGCAGGGTCAGCGTGTTCACACTGAAGCCTAGCGCGTACATGATGGCGAATGTGGTGACCAGTGAGATCGGGATGGTGACTATCGGAATAATCGATGCCCTGAACGAGCGCAGGAACACCACGATCACCAGCACCACCAGAATGACCGCCTCGAAGATGGTGTGGAACACGGCTTCGATCGAGCGGTCGATGAACACCGCATTGTCATTGCCGATGGTAGCGGTCATGCCCTCGGGCAGGCTCTCATTGACCGCCGGCAGCACGGCGCGGGCACCTGCGGAGACGTCGAGCGGGTTGGCCACCGCCTGCTTGATCACGCCGATAAAGATGGCCGCGCCACCATTGAAGCGGCTCGCCCGGCGCTCGTCGGCAGCGCCCAGCTCGACGCGGGCGACGTCGCGCAGATGTACCTGCGCGCCATCGGCCCGCTTGACGACGATCTGGTCGAACTGATCCACCGTGGTCAGCGCCGTGCGCGAGAGCACGGTAAATTCGCGGTCGACACTCTCGATGCGGCCGGAGGGAATCTCGACGTTCTGGGCGCTGAGTGCGTCCTCCACGTCCTGGACGGTGAGGCTATAGGCGGCGAGACGCTCGCGATCGATCCAGATCCGCATGGCGTAGCGCCGCTCGCCATAGATCTGCACATCGGCGACGCCACTAATATTCTTGAAGCGATCGACGACGTAGCGGTCGATATAGTCGGAGAGTTCAAGGCCCGACATGCGGTCGGATCGGAAGACAACGAACAGCACCGGCTGGGCATCGGCCTCGACCTTGGAGATGACCGGCTCGTCGATCTCGTCCGGCAGGCGCTGGCGCACACGGCTTACCCGATCGCGCACATCGCTGGCCGCGACGTCGGGGTCGATCTCCAGCCGGAATCGCACGGTGATGCGGCTCGATTCCGAACGGCTGGTCGATTCCAGAACGTCGATGCCCTCGATGCCGGCAATGGAGCCTTCGAGCACCTGGGTGACCTGGCTCTCGACGATGCTGGCCGACGCGCCGGGATAGGTGGTGAGAACGGAAACGGTCGGCTCGTCGATATTAGGGTATTCACGCACCGAAAGGCGGCTGTAGGAGACGATGCCGATGAGGATCAGCAGAAGGCTCAGCACCGTCGCGAAGACGGGACGGCGGACGCAGAGTTCGGAAATACCCATGACGCGGCCTTAGCCTTCAGGTGCCGGCGGCGGTGCGACCACCTCCACCGCGACGCCCGCCTGAAGGCGCCCCTGCCCCGCCACGACGATGGAGGCCCCGGGGGCGACACCCTTGACCTCGACCTCGCCTTTTGCGCGCTGGCCCAGCTGAACGCTGAGCTGCTGTGCCTTGCCGTCGACAATCTGCCAGACCAGCCGCTCCTGCCCGCGCGGCACGATGGCGCTCTCCGGCACGAAGACGGCGTCACGCGCCTGGCTTCCCTGCACCACAACGCGGGCAAACAGCCCTGGGCGCAATTCAAGGTTCTTGTTGTCGAGCCGGGCGCGCACGCTGAGCGAGCGGCCATTAATGTCAATCATGGGATCGATGGCGTAGATCGTGCCCGTGAAGCTGCGGCCAGGAAGCGCGTCCAGCGTGATGGTCACGGTCTGGTTTTCGGCAATGCTGGAGAGCTGGGTTTCCGGCACCTTGAAGTCCAGCTTCAGCGTGTCGATCTTTTCAAGGTTCACCAACTCGGTGCCGACCGCGATATAGGCGCCGTTCGACACCGTGCGCAGACCGACCACCCCGTCAAACGGCGCGGTGATGGTGTGCTTGGCGATCTGCACCCGCTGGGAATTCAGCAAGGCGCGCGCCGTGTTGAGTTCCGCCTGCGCCTCGTCGAGCGCGCGCGCGGTGCCCGATCCCGTCTTCTGCAGTCGCTGGGCACGGTCGTAATTGGCCTCGGCAAGCTCCAGCCGCGCTTCGGTCTCGTCGAGCGAGGCCTTCACCAGCGCCGCGTCGAGTTGCACCAGCACGTCGCCGGCCTTCACGTGCTGGCCTTCCTGGAATCGGATTTCCTGGATGCGCCCCGACACCTCCGGCGCGACCTGCACCGATTCATCGGACTGAAGGGAGCCGATGGACGAGATGTCCGTCGTCACAGACGCCGCACGGGCCGGCGCCACCTCGACCGGAACCGCGCGCGCCTTGGCTGGCTGGGCCGCGGCGTTCGCCTGGCTGCGTCCGCCGAACAGCGCTTCCGTCTCTACCCAGCCCTGCTCATGGATAAGCCAGCCGGCTCCCGCAAGAGCGGCGATCGTCAGCAGTAAGCCGGTTCCGCGTCGCATCAGGCCCCCATGAAACGGTGTCGGAAAGCACGAAATCCCATGCTGCGACACAACAGATATGAGGAACAGTTCCAACTTAATTATGTGTCACATTGCGTCGCAACGATCACATTCGCGAGGCTGCCGGAACATCATACTCCATCTTGCGGATAGTGCCGACCACTCTGCTGCATCACCCTGCTCCTTGGCGCAAAGCCACGCTGAATCAAGCGTTCTTCACCATCACATGGCGAATGACGGTATAGTCTTCCAGCGCATAGGCGCTGAGATCCTTGCCATAGCCGGACTGCTTAAGCCCGCCATGAGGCATCTCGCTGACCAGCATGAAATGGCAGTTCACCCAGGTGCAGCCATATTGCAGGCGCGAAGCGGTGGCCATGCCGCGCCCGATATCCCGCGTCCACACCGAGGAGGCGAGGCCGTAGTCGCTGTCATTGGCCCAGCCCACCGCCTCGTCGACATCGCTGAAGCGCGTGACCGACACAACCGGCCCGAACACTTCGCGCCGGACGATCTCGTCGGACTGCAGGGCACCGGCCACCACGGTCGGCTCGTAGAAGAAGCCCTTGCCGGAACCGGCGCCGCTGGCGAGCTTGCCGCCAGTGGCGATCTCGATGTGGTTGAGCTCGGAAGCACGCTCGACGAAGGAGGCGACGCGGGCGCGTTGCCGGGCGGAGATCAGTGGGCCGATGTCGTTCTCGCTGTCATCGGCCTGTCCGAATTTGAGCCCCGATACGGCGGAGGCGAGGTCTGCCACCAGCTTTTCATAGACCTTGGCGCCGGCATAGATGCGGCAGGCCGCCGTGCAGTCCTGCCCGGCGTTGTAGTAACCAAACACCTTCACCCCTTCGACCACGGCGTCGATATCGGCATCGTCGAACACGATGACCGGCGCCTTGCCGCCGAGTTCCAGATGGGTGCGCTTCACCGTCTTGGCGGCGGCGGTCAGCACCTTCTTGCCGGTGGCGATGTCGCCGGTGAGCGAGACCATCGCCACCTTGGGATGGTTGATCAGCGCATTGCCGACACTCTCGCCGCGTCCGACGACGACATTGACCACGCCCTCCGGGAAGATGTCGGCGATGATCCGGGCGAGCTTCAGCAGGGTGAGCGGCGTCTGCTCGGAAGGCTTGATCACCACCGTGTTGCCGCCCGCCAGGGCCGGAGCAAGCTTCCACGCCGCCATCATCAGCGGGTAGTTCCACGGCGCGATCGAGGCGACAACGCCGATCGGGTCGCGCCGGATCATCGAGGTGTGGCCGGCGAGATATTCACCGGCCACCATGCCGTGCTGGGTGCGCGCCGCGCCGGCGAAGAAGCGGAAGCAGTCGACCACGCCGGGAAGCTCGTCGTTCAGCACCGCATGGCGCGGCTTGCCGCAGTTGAGCGCTTCCAGCGTGGCGAAGGATTCTGCCTCGGCCTCAATGCGGTCGGCCAGCTTCAGCAGCATGTAGGAGCGCTCGGCCGGTGTGGTGCGCGACCAGGTGCGGAACGCCTTGTCGGCCGCATTCACGGCGGCGTCGATCTGGTCCGGCGACGCCTCGGGCAGTTCGATCAGCGTCTCCTCGGTCTTCGGGTTCAGCACCGTTTCCGGCGTCTCCGTGCCGGCGACGAAGGTGGAGCCGATCAGCATGTCGGTATCGGACAGGGCAGTCATGGGGCGTCTCCTATTTTCCAGCGCCGGCCACCGCCTCGCCATGGCGGGTGAGGTAATAGGCGGCGAGGATGGGCAGGAAAGTCACAAGGATCACGAGCACGGCGACCACATTGGTGACGGGCCGCTGCCGCGGGCGGATGAGCTCGGACAGCATCCAAATCGGCAAAGTCGATTGCTGGCCGGCGGTGAAGGTGGTGACGATCACTTCGTCGAAGCTGAGCGCGAAGGCCAGCATGCCGCCGGCCAGCAGTGCCGTGCCGATGTTGGGCAGCACGACGAGGCGGAAGGTCTGGAAGGCATCGGCGCCCAGATCCATCGACGCCTCGATCAGCGAGGGCGAGAGCCGGCGCAGCCGCGCCACCGCATTATTGTAGACGACGACGATGCAGAAGGTGGCGTGGCCGAGCACGATGGTCCAGACGGAGAACGGGATCTCCATCAGCCCGAAGGCCTGGCGCAGGGCGATGCCGGTGACGATGCCGGGCAGTGCGATGGGCAGCACGAACAGCAGCGAGATCGGCTCGCGGCCGAAGAACCGCGCCCGCGCCAGGGCGCCTGCCGCCAGCGTGCCGAGGATCAGCGCCAGCACAGTGGCGATGCTCGCCACCTTCAGCGACAGGCCCACCGCCGCCCAGATATCGGCCCGCCCCCACACCACGCCGAACCATTTCAGCGTGAAGCCAGGCGGGGGGAAGGCGTAGCTCTTCTCTTCGGTGGTGAAGCAGTAGAGCAGGATGAACAGCAGCGGGATGTGCAGGAAGGCAAGCCCGCCAATGGCGGCGATCTTGAGCGAGAGCGGGGCGCGGGTCATGGCAGGGTGCTCCCATCGAGATTGCCGATACGCCCGACCTCACAACGCATCGAACGCCCCCGTGCGCTTGGCGAGGGTGAGGAACACGGCCATGACCAGGATCGGCACCAGCGAGAAGGCCGCCGCCAGCGGGATGTTCCCGGCCGTACCCTGCAGCGTGTAGACCGCCTGCCCCAGTACCAGCGCCGACGTGCCGATGATCTGCGGCACGATGTAGTCGCCCAGCGTCAGCGAGAAGGTGAAGATCGCCCCGGCCACCACGCCCGGCATCGCCAGCGGCAGGATCACCGTGCGGAAGACGAGGCCGGGCGCCGCGCCGAGATCGCCTGCAGCCTCAATGAGATGCGGCGGCACCCGCTCCAGCGCCGCCTGGACGGGGAGGATCATGAAGGGCAGCCAGAGATAGGTGAAGGTCAGCACCATGCCGGTGTAGCTCACCGAGAGCGAGGGCCCGCCGACCAGCGGCAGCGCCAGCCAGGCCTCCAGCGCGCCGGCGAGGCCCAGCTTGCCGGCGAACCAGCCGATGGCGCCCTCCTTGGCCAGCAGCAGCTTCCAGCCATAGACCTTGACCAGATAGCTCGACCACAGCGGCATCATCACGGCGAGATAGAACGCCGCCTTCACCCTCGGCCCGGCATAGCGGGCGGCATAATAGGCGATCGGGAACGCGATGATCGCGCAAAGCACTGTCACCGCAGCTGAAATACCAATGGTGCGCAGCAGGATGTCGAGATTGGCGGGGCGGAAAAGCTCCAGCAGCGTCGCGGTGGTCGGTTCCCGTACGATAGTGCCGGAAAACTCATCTATCGAAAAAACCGATTGCCCGAGGAAGACGAACAGGCTGCCGAGATAGACCAGCCCCAGCCACAGCAGTGGCGGCAGCAGCAGCAGCAGCGTCAGCAGCCGCGCCCGGCGCACCAGCATGTCGGAGAGGCGGCGTAGCAGCCCATCGCGCGGGGCCGGCAGATCGAGGCTGGCAAGGCTCATTGCTCGCCCTCCATCGACCGCACCGCATCCCTCGGCACCGCGAGCCGGACGGTGGCACCAACCATCGCGCCCGCCGCGGTGGCGGGGATGGCGGCGGTGAGCGCCAGCCCCTCGCCCGTGAGCACGCTGACGCGGCGCACCGGGCCCTGATAGGACACGTCAGTGACGCGCGCTTCCACCAGCGCCGCGCCTTCCGGCACCGGGGCGCCAGGCGCGAGCAGCGCGATCTTCTCCGGCCGCAGGCTGGAGGGGCGCGCCGGCCCGCCCAGCGCCTGCGCCTCACGTGCCTCCAGCACATTGGCCGAGCCGACGAAGCGGGCGACGAAGCGTGTGGCCGGCCGCTCATAGACCTCCTCCGGCGGCCCGACCTGCACAATCCGCCCCTCATTGAACACGGCGACGCGGTCGGCCATGGAGAGCGCCTCGCTCTGGTCGTGGGTGACGAAGACGAAGGTGAGGCCGAGCGCCCGCTGCAACCCCTTCAGTTCGCTCTGCATTTCCTCCCGCAGCTTGAGGTCGAGCGCGCCCAGCGGCTCGTCGAGCAGCAGCACTTTCGGGCGCACCACCAGCGCGCGGGCCAAGGCGACGCGCTGGCGCTGGCCGCCGGAGAGCTGCGCCGGGCGGCGGGTTTCCATGCCCGACAGCTTGACCATGGCCAGCGCCTCGCGGGCCATCCGGTCACGATCGGCTCGGCCGATACCGCGCACGCGCAGCCCATAGGCGACATTGTCGCCGACCGAGAGATGGGGGAACAGCGCGTAGTCCTGGAACACCGTGTTCACCGCCCGGCGATAGGGCGGCAGGCCTTCCACCGTCTCGCCGAAAATCTCGATATGGCCGGCATCGGGCTGCTCGAAGCCGGCGATCAGGCGCAGGCAGGTGGTCTTGCCCGAGCCGGACGGGCCGAGCATGGCGAAAAACTCGCCCGGCGCGATGGAGAGATCGACGCCATCCACCGCCCGCACCGCGCCGAAATGCCTGACAACGCTGGCAAATCGAACGGCGGGCAGTGCGATGGGGGCGGCGTGAGCGTGCATGAAGAAGATCCAGGGAGGCGGTCAGGAAGACGGCTGGAAACAGGGCACGGCGGGCGTTCTGCCGTGGTCGGGCGTTGATGGCCCCTCATGGCCGGGGTTGACCCGGCCACCCAGAATGTGACGGCAAGCTGGCGACGGGCCTGGGCCCCCGGGTCACGCCCGGGGATGAGGGGATGGGGCATGCGGCGCGAAGCGAGCCTCGAAGGATGCCGAGCCGGCGATCTCAATGAACATCCCTCAAAGCCCGGGCTTTCGCCCGGGCACCTCAGGATGACGTTGCGCAATAATGACGTCGCGTGACGATGACGGCGTGACGCGGCGCGTTACCGCCCGCCGAGGACGGCGATATAGTCCGACACCCAGCGGTAATAAGGCACGCAGCCTTCGGCCTGGGTGGCGCATTTGGCGACCGGGGTACGCCAGAAATGGATGCGCTCGAATTCCTCCATGCCATTGGTCTTGCAGCCTTCCGCGCCCAGCAGCTCATTGCCCTTGCAGGCGGCGGGGACGGCAGGCACCGAGCCGAACCAGGCGGCGAGATCGCCCTGCACCTTGGGGCTCAGCGAGTGCTCCATCCACATATAGGCGCAGTTCGGGTGCGCGGCGTCGGCGTGCATCATGGTGGTGTCGGCCCAGCCGGTCGCACCCTCGCTGGGAATGGTCGAGGCGATCGGCTTGTTCTGGCTTTTCAGCAGGTTGACCTGGAACGGCCAGGAGGAGGAGGCGACGACGCCCTCATTGGTGAAGTCGTCGATCTGGATCATCGCGTCGTGCCAGTAGCGCTGCACGATCTTGCGCTGCTGGCGCAGCAGATCGAGCGCCGCCTTGTACTGGGCCTCGGTCAGCTCATAGGGGTCCTTGATGCCCAGTTCCGGCTTGTGGGCCATCAGATAGAGCGCGGCGTCGGCGATGTAGATCGGCCCGTCAAAGGCCTGGATGCGGCCCTTATTGGACTTGCCGTCCGGCAGGGTCTGCTCCTCGAACACCACATTCCAGCTCTTGGGCGCTTCGCCCTTGAACGCTTCCGTGTTGTACATCAACACGTTGGAGCCCCACTGATAGGGCGTGCCGTAATGCACGCCGTTCACGGCGTGCCAGGGCGCGTCCTGCAGGCGCGGGTCCACAGTGCCCCAGCTCGGGATCAGCTTGGTATTGAGGGGCGCGACCTTCTTACCGGCGATGAGGCGGAGCGAGGCGTCGCCGGAGGCGGTGACGAGGTCGAAGCCGCCCTCATTCATCAGCGCGACCATCTCATCGGAAGTGCCGGCGGTCTTCACATTGACCTTGCAGCCGGTCTTGGTCTCGAATTCCGTGACCCAGTCAAAGGCCTTGTCGGTGTCGCCACGCTCGATATAGCCGGCCCAGGCGACGATATCGACCTGACCCTCGCCCTTGCCGACCGAGGTCATTTCCGCAGCAAAAACAGGATTTAAGGCGAGAGAGGCGCTGGCGGCGAGCGCCGGCAGACGCAGATAATGCGAGAGGCGCGGCATGGTCTGTTTCCCTCTGTTCTGCGGGCTATAGCGGCCCTTTGGGATGAGTGTGACGCTGCGTCGGGCCGAGCGCCACCCCAAAGATCAGAAGGCTGCCATCGGATAAACCGATGAGTAGGGAATGGGCAGATATTGGCCTCGTTCCCCTCATGTGAGCCCTCAGGACCGGGCTTGACCCGGCCACCCAGGGGTTTGACCGGGCCCGCTCGCGGCAAGGATGGGGCCCCGGGTCAAACCCGGGGATGAGGCGTGCTGGGGGATGACGGGCTCCGATAAGGCACCCTACCGCCCGCGCCCGCCATGGCGGGTGGCGGCGATGGAGACGAAGCCGGCGGCGGCTGCCGAGAGCGGCGAGCCGCGCCGCCAGGCGGTCGCCACCTCCACCGCCGGCACATGGTCGATCAGCGTGCGCGCCTCGATCTTGTCCCCTTCCAGCGACCAGGGCCGGTAGGTGAGGTCCGGCAGCACCGCCACCCCGGCGCCGGTCGCCACCAGCGAGCGCACCGCCTCCACCGAGCGGGTGCGGAACGCCACCGGCGGCCGGATGCCGAGCCGGCGCCAGACGATCTCAGACGCCTCGGCGATTTCATCAATGGTGAGAAGCACATGCGGCTCCTCAGCGAGATCGCGCAGGCTGACCCGTTCCTCCACCAGCGCCGGATGGCCGAGCGGCATCCACACGCGATAGGGCGAGATTTCCACCGCCTGAGTCTGCAGCGCCGCCGAGTGCCGGCCCGGCGGCAGCACCATGACAGCCACATCCAGTTCGCCGCCGACCAGCAGATGTTCGAGATAGTCGCCGGCATCCTCCACCGCCTCCACCGCGACGCCGGGAAAGGCGCGGCGGAAGCGGGCGATGAGATCGGAATAGATGTAGCCGGCGACCAGCGGCGTCACCCCGACGGCGAGGCGCCCGGTGAGCGCCGCCATCTCCGGCCCCGCCAGCGCCCGCCGCGCATCGGCGACATCGCTGAGGATCTTTCGCGCGTGGCGCAGGAAATGATGGCCCTTGAGGGTGAGATCGACGCCGCGCGCATGGCGCTCCAGCAGCTTGATGCCGAGGTCCAGCTCCAGTTCGCGCAGGGCTTCGGTCACGGTCGACTGCGAGATCGACAGCGTGTGCGCCGCCGAGGAGACGGAACCGTTCTCCGCCACCGCGACGAGATATTGAAGCTGGCGCAGCGAAAAAGCCATCGGAAGTTCCGGGGGGAGAGGTCCCCGGCGAGTGTAGGCGGCGGATTTAACCCCGGCTAGTCAGGCCGATGAGGTGGACGATCAGGCCGATGAGAGCAAACAGGCCAGCAACGCCCCCGACCCCTCGCCCGCCGCGCGCTATTTCGCCAGCAGGCTCTTCAGCTCGAAGCTCTCATCGCCCGCCTGCGCCGGCGTGATCGCGGGCGTGCCCGCCAGCAGGCGGCGGCCGAGCATGTGGTCGGCGGGGCGGTTGACGCTCTCAATCGCGGTGAGCACCCCGTCGCGGAAGCGGAACACCGAGAAACGGCGCGAGGCGGGGTCGCCGCGCAGCACCGCGCTGTCGGTGGCTGCCGCGAGGCCGACGATCTGCAGCTTGAGGTCGGACTGGTCGCTCCAGAACCACGGCACGGCGTCGAAGGGGGCGGGCTTGCCGGTGAGCCGATGGGCGAGGCTGCGGGCCTGGTCGGCGGCGTTCTGCACCGATTCCAGCCGCACATTCCCGCCGGCGAAGCGGC
Organism: Ancylobacter vacuolatus; assembly: GCF_030813595.1. Classification (GTDB taxonomy): domain Bacteria; phylum Pseudomonadota; class Alphaproteobacteria; order Rhizobiales; family Xanthobacteraceae; genus Ancylobacter; species Ancylobacter vacuolatus. Next base: position 255,018 of record NZ_JAUSUH010000003.1, read on the forward strand.
TGGGATAGGCCACGGCGTCGCCCAGCCCCGATATGGCGGGGTCCATGGTGGCCAGATGCGCGTCGACGACGATGCCGTTCGCCACCTCCAGCCCGGCGTCGGCCGCCAGTTCCACATTCGGCACCACGCCGATGCCGACCAGCACGAAATCGGCCGGGTGCACCGTGCCGTCGCCGGTCTCGACGCCGGTGACGTGGCCGCCCTCCCCCTTCAGCCCAACCACGCCGGCGCCGAGCACCAGCTTCGTGCCCATGGCGGCATGGGCGTCGGCGAAGAACGCCGACATATCAGGCGAGACGGCGCGAGCCAGCACGCGGCCGGCGCCTTCCAGCACGGTCACTTCATGCCCAAGCGCGCGGGCGACGGCGGCGAATTCAAGCCCGATGAAGCCGGCGCCGATCACCACCACGCGGCGGGCGACGTCGAGCTTGCCCCTCAAGGCGTCGGCATCGGCCAGCGTGCGCAGATAGAACACGCCGGCAAGATCATGGCCCGGAACGGGGAGCGGCCGGTTGCGGGCGCCGGTGGCGAGGATGAGATGGGCATAGGGCAGCGCCGCGCCACCCTCCAGCAGCACAAGCTGGCCGGCGCGGTCGATCGCGGTGGCGCGGGCGTTGACCAGCTCGATGCGGTGGTCGGCATAGAAGGCGCCGGCGCGCAGCTCGATCTGCTCGATGCCGGCCTCGCTCTTCATATAGGCCTTGGACAAAGGCGGGCGCTGATAGGGCAGGCCCGGCTCGTCGCCGACCAGCACCAGCCGGCCCTCATAGCCGCAATCGCGCAGCGAGGCGGCGGCCTGAAAACCGCCCTGCCCGGCGCCGAGGATAAGGATGCCCGCCTCGCCTGCCGCACTCATGCCGTCTTCCCCTCCTGTGCGACCAGCCGGTCGCGTTCCGCATAGATCGCCTCGCTCAGCCTTGCCATGAACTCGCGGTCCGGCAGGCCGGGCGGAATGGACGGCAGATAGGAGACGGTGATGGTGCCCGGCCGGATGGCAAAGCTGCGCGCCGGCCAGAACAGGCCGGCATTGTTCACCACAGGCACGACAGGCAGGTCCAGCGCCTTGTAGAGCAGCAGCACGCCGCGATGGAACTCGGCCCGCTCGTCCACCGCCCGGCGAGTGCCCTCGGGGAAGATCAGCAGGTTGCGCCCGTGTTCGCTGGCCTCGCGCCCCTCGCGGAACATCTTTTTCACCGAGGAGGCGCCGCCGGCGCGGTCGATGGCAATCATTGGCGAGCGCTTGAGGAACCAGCCGAACACCGGGATGCGGTACAGCTCTTCCTTCAGCACGATGGCGACATCGGGAATCAGCACGGCGGCGGCGATGGTCTCGAAGGCGGATTGGTGATTGCCGACATAGAGCGCCGGCTCGGGCGGGCGGTTTTCCTCGCCGATGGTGCGGTAGGAAAGCCCGACAAAGCGCAGGATCGCCAGCACCCCGCCGGCCCAGAAGCGCGAGAAGCGGCGGGTGGCGTGCGGCCGGTCGCGCCAGGCGAAATAGGGAATGGTCGCGGCGAGCAGCACTGTCCACAGGACGAGCAGCACGAGGAAAACGGACGAGCGCAGGCGGGCCATGGGCGGGGGGTCTCGAACGGGGCTGGAAGGTCTAGCAGATCGGGCCGGCGGACGGGAGGGGGCTGCGGCGGAGGGGCCGCTCGTCATCCCGGCCGGAGCGCAGCGCAGAGCCGGGATCGTCGTCCGCGTCAGGACGCCATCGGCGCGATCCCGGATCGGTCCTGCGGACCGTCCGGGATGACGGCGTGGGAAGGAGCTCACCCTTCCCCGGACACGCAATGCGCCGTGCCCACGCCCTCCCCCATGTGCCCCGTCATCCCCGGGCTTGACCCGGGGATCCATGTCTTCGCCCGAGCCTGAGGCACGGCGTGGATGCCCGGGTCGAGCCCGGGCATGACGGCGATCGGGATTGGCCCGCCTCAGCCATTGCCGGCGGGAGGCACCGGCGTTTCCAGCAGGGCGAAGGCGTTGACGTCGAACATGCCGAAATCGGTGATCTTCAGATGCGGAATGACCGGCAGCGGCAAAAACGCCACCTGCAAAAACGGCTCGGCCAGCACCACGCCCAGCGCCTTGGCCGCCGCGCGCAGCGGGATCAGTGCGTCGTGCACCTCCTCGAACGGCGTGTCCGCCATCAGCCCGGCGACGGGCAAAGCGAGCTCGGCCGTCACCTCCCCGCCATCGGCCACCGCGAAACCGCCGCGCAGCGCGATCAGCCGGTTCACCGCCAGCGCCATGTCGGCTTCATTGACGCCGACCACGGTGATGTTGTGGCTGTCATGGCCGACCGAGGAGGCGATGGCGCCGCGCTTCATGCCGAAGCCATGGACAAAGCCGCGGCCGATATTGCCGTTGCGCCCGTGCCGCTCGACGACGCAGACCTTCACCGCGTCCTTCTCAAGGTCCACCCGCTTCTCGCCGTCGATCACGGGAAGGTCGAGCCGCACGTCCTCGGTGATGATGCGGCCGGGCACCACGCCGATGACCCGGGTGGCACTCTCCGTGGCCGGGATGCGGAAATCCTCCGCCGTCACGGGCCGCGCCTTCACCGAATCCATGCCGACCGGGGCGACATGGCCGCGCGCGGCGAACAGTTCGGGCGTCACCAGCCGGCCGGCTGAGATGACCTGGCGCACCGAGCAGGCTTCCAGACTGTCCACCAGCACGATGTCCGCCCGCCTTCCCGGCGCGATCAGGCCGCGATCGGTGAGGCCGAAGGCATTGGCCGCCGACCAGCTCGCCACCCGGTAGACATGGTGCAGCGGCGCGCCGTGGCGGATGGCCTCGGCGATCATGTAGTCGAGATGGCCTTCCTCGGCGATGTCGAGCGGGTTGCGGTCATCGGTGCAGAAGGCCAGAAACGCTGACGTGTCGGCCGAGATCAGCGGGATCAGCGCGTGCAGGTCCTTCGACACCGAGCCCTCGCGGATGAGGACGGACATGCCCTTCATCAGCTTTTCCCGCGCCTCTTCCAGCGAGGTCGCCTCATGCTCGGTGCGGATGCCGGCGGCGATGTAGCCATTGAGGTCGCGCCCGCGCAGCAGCGGCGCGTGGCCGTCAATATGGCCGTCGGAGAACAGCGAGAGCTTGGCCAGGCACCCCTCATCGGCGAACAGCACGCCGGGGAAGTTCATGAATTCGGCGAGGCCGATGCCGGATTCGTGGCCGCGCAGAAGCGCGAGGTCGGGCGCGGCGAGTTCGGCGCCGGCGGTTTCGAAGCTGGTGGCCGGCACGCAGGAGGAGAGCTGCACGCGCAGATCCATGATCGTGTGCTCGGCGCAGCGCTGGAAATAGGCGATGCCCTCCGCGCCCAGCACATTGGCAATCTCGTGCGGGTCGCAGATCGCCGTGGTGACGCCGTGCGGCAGCACGCAGCGGTCGAATTCCAGCGGCGTGACCAGCGAGGATTCGACATGCAGATGCGTGTCGATGAAGCCCGGCACGGCGAACAGCCCGGACCCGTCGATCTCCCGCGCGCCGTCATAGTCGCCATAGGTGCCGACGATGCGCTCCCCCACCATGGCGATGTCGGTGCGGGTGATGGCGCCCGATATGACGTCCAGCAGCTGGACGCCCTTGATGACGAGGTCCGCCGGCGCGGTGCCCCGGCCGGCCTCGACAAAGCGGGCGATCGCGGCCGGGCTCTGTGTCGCCATGGTCAGTCCTTCCAGGCGCTGGCGCTGTCGAGACGGGCGATGTCGGCGCCGGTGAGCGCGAGATCGACGCTGGCGATGAGATCGCCGAGCTGCTCGACGCGCGAGGCGCTGGCGATGGGGGCGGTGATGCTGGGGCGGGCCATCACCCAGGCGAGCGCCACCTGGGTCGGGGTGGCGCTGTGGGCGGCCGCCACCGTGTCGAGCGCGGCGAGGATGCGCTCGCCGCGCGGGTTGAGATATTTCTCCACCAGCTCCCCCCCGCGCACGCTCTTGCCGGCATCGGCGGCGCTGCGGTACTTGCCGGTGAGGAAGCCGGCGGCGAGCGAGAAATAGGGGATGACGCCCAGGCCGCTGGCGGCGCAGACCGCCTCGACATCCGCTTCATAGCCGGCGCGGGCGTAGAGATTATATTCGGGCTGCAGCGTCTCGTAGCGCGGCAGTTTCTCGCGGGTCGACACCGCCAACGCCTCGAACAGCCGGGGCGCGGTGAGGTTCGAGCCGCCGATGATCCGCACCTTGCCGGCCCGGATCAGCTCGTCATAGGCGCTCAGCACCTCCTCGAACGGGGTGTCCGGGTCGTCCCAATGCGACTGGTAGAGGTCGATAAAGTCGGTCTGCAGCCGCGCCAGCGAGGCCTCGACGGCGCTGCGGATGTAGTCCGCCTTCAGGCAGACCTTGCCCTGCCCCATATCGGCGCCGACCTTGGTCGCAATGACGAGGCGGTCGCGATTGCCGCGCGCCTTCATCCATTTGCCGATGATGGCCTCGGATTCGCCGCCGCTATGGCCTTCCGCCCAGCGGGAATAGATATCGGCGGTATCGATGAAGCAGAAGCCGGCGTCGAACAGCGCGTCGAGCAGGCGGAACGAGGTCGGCTCGTCGGCGGTCCAGCCGAACACATTGCCGCCGATGCACAGCGGCGGAACCAGAATATCGGAGCGTCCGAGGCGGCGCAGTTCCATTCGTCTCTCCTCCGGGGGGCGATTCAAGGGGCGGAAGCGTCAGCCTGAGAGGCTGCGCCAAGCGGTGCGTCACGGTTGGCGCGCCCGGGCACCCTCCGCCCTGATGCTGCAGTGCGGGATCCTCAGAACCCGTCCTCGTCAAGCGAACCGACCTCGATCAGTTCCACCTGTTCGCGCTGGCACACATGGCGCAGCTCGGGGGAGGATACGACGTCGGTGACGAAGGTGTCGACCTCCGACATCGAGCCAATGCGCACCGGCGCCGTGCGCTCCAGCTTGGAACGGTCGGCGACCAGGATGATCTGGCGGGCATTGTCGATGATGGCGCGGGCGACCTGCACCTCGCGATAGTCGAAATCGAGCAGCGTGCCGTCCTCCTCGATCGCCGAGGCGCCGATGACGGCGTAGTCGACGCGGAACTGGCGCACGAAATCCACCGCCGCCGAGCCGATCACCGCCCCGTCGGCATGGCGCACCGGGCCGCCGGCCATGATCAGTTCGATGCGGGGATGGCGGTAGAGCAGCGTCGCCACGTTGAGGTTGTTGGTGATGACCAGCAGATCCTCATGGTCGGACAGGGCGCGGGCGACCTCTTCCGTGGTGGTGCCGATATTGATGAACAGCGAGGCGCGGTTCGGCACCATGCTGGCGGCGGCCTCGGCGATGGCGCGCTTGGCGCCCTGCGCCATGGCGCGGCGGGCCTCATAGGCGAGGTTCTCGACGCCGGAGGCGACGACGGCGCCGCCATGCACGCGCGACATCAGCCGGCGCACGCACAGATCGTTGAGATCCTTGCGGATGGTCTGGGGCGAGACATCGAAACGGCCGGCGAGGTCCTCGACGCTCACACGCCCCTGGGCGCGGGCGAGCCCGAGAATGTCCTGCTGGCGTGAGGAGATCGCGTTCATGCGGCCAACGGCCTTTCTCCCGGCAATAGGGATCGTCTTCTGCGGACGATTCGTCGCGCATCCTGCACAAGGATACGGGGCGCGGCAAACGCCGGTTTTAGAGGCGCTGCAACATGAGCAGGCTGGCGAGCCCGCCGGCCGCCGCGATGGCGGAAAGGCCGAGCGCGCCGGTGGCCTCGCCCGCCAATTCGTGGAACTGGCGCACGGCCAGGATGGCGCCGGACGCGCCGATGGGGTGCCCGCGCGCCAGCGCCCCGCCACCGCGATTGATGCGGGCGGGGTCGAGGCCCGCGCGCCGGGCATTCATCATCGCCTGCCCGGCGGAGGCCTCCATCAGCTCGACCACGGCAAGGCGCGCCCAGTCCAGCCCGGCCGCCCGGTCGCGCAAAGCATGGTCGATCGCCCCGGGCGGGTCGTCCGGCGCGGCGGCGAAGGAGCTGATCTGAAACACCTCGCACACCGGGTGGCCGGCCTTCAGCCATGCTTCCGCCCATTCCCGCGACGCCACCAGCACCACGGCCGCCGCGTCCGCCTCCACCGCCACGCCGGCCGCGTCCAGTTCGCTCTCGCCGTCGCGGTGGAGCACCGGCGCGCGGGCGCACAGGGCCGGGGTGAGGGCGCGGGTGAAGCTGTCAAAGGCGAGGCCCGCCACCGGCACGATTTCCGATTCCAGCCGCGCCCGCGCCGCCAGCGCCTTGGCGTGGCTCTCAATGGCGAAGGCCGCCTGTTCGCCCCGGCTGAGGCCGCGCGCCGCCTTGGCCAGAACCGCGATCATCTCCGGGTCGCGCGCCGGCCAGGGGGTGAAGGGCGGGCGGTCGTAAAACACCGGCGCCTCGCCCTTCACCCTCGGCCGCACGGCGCGCAAGGGCGAGCGGCTGAAGCTCTCCACCCCGCCGGCGAGCACAAGCTGCGCCGCGCCCGATTCCACCATCCGCGTCGCCAGCTGAATGGCGTCCAGCCCGGAACAGCATTGCGTGTCCAGCGTCAGCGCCGGAACGGTCGGCGGCAGGTTGGCGGCCAGCGCGGCGAGGCGGGCGACATTGCCGCCGCCGGAGAGCGCATTGCCGAGGATGACGTGCTCGACCTCATCAGGTGCCACGCCCGCATCATCAAGGCAGGCGCGCAGCACCGGGGCGGCGAGGTCGTGCGCCTCCACCGCGCGAAAGGCGCCGCCGCGCGGGGCGACCGCCGTGCGGCGGGCGGCAATGACAAACGCCCGGTTCATCGCGCGAACCTGTCGCGGGCGATCGCTTCCAGCGCCCGCAGATCCGCCTTGCCGCCCGAGGTGCGCGGCCAGTCCTCCAGGCTGAGGAAGCGGCGCGGGATCTTCGCCGCCGGCAGCAGCCCCCGGCAGGCGGCGCGCAGGGCCGGCTCGTCCACCGCGCCGCGCAGCACGGCCACAAGCTCGACGCCGCGCAAAAAATCCGGCAGGCCGAAGACGGCGGCCTCCGCGATGCCGGGCAGGCTGGCGAGCACGGTTTCCACCTCCTCGGGATAGACGTTCAGCCCCGAGGTGACGAGCATGCGCTTCTCGCGCCCATGCAGATAGAGAAAGCCGGCCTCGTCCAGTCGCCCATGGTCGCCAATGGTGAGGAAGCCGCCCACGCGGCGGGTTTCCGGCGCGTCGCCGCAGGCATAGGCGTCGAACAGCATCGTGCTCGCCACCCAGATCGCCCCCGCCTCGCCGGCCGGCAGGTCCCGGCCCGCGCCATCGCGGATGCGCAGGGTGACGCCATAAGCGGGCCGGCCGACCGAGCCGGGCGGGACGTCCTCCCCCGGGCGGGCGATGGTGATGAAGCTGGTTTCCGAGGCGCCGTAGAATTCGGCGATGCCGGCGTTCGGGAACAGCGCCTGGGTGGCCGCGCGGGTCTCCGCCCGCCATTTGGCGCCTGAAATCATGAGGAGCCGCAGGGTCGGGAAGCTCTCGCCGGCCCCGGCCTCAATGAGCATCTGCAGCTGGGTGGGGGTGGCATAGAGCGCGGTGACGCCGTGCCGGGCGATGAGGCGCAGCGCGCGGCGCGGGTGGAACTGGCGCATCATCACCGCCCGCGCGCCGATGTGCAGCGCGTGGACGACGCCATAAAGATGCAGCGAGGCCGCCAGCCCGCCGGGCGCCAGCACCACGTCTTGTTCGCCGAGGCCGAATTCGACCTCGCTGGCGGCGAAGCTGTCGATCCAGGAGCGGTGGCTGCGCCGGTAGCCCTTGGGCAGGCCGGTGGAGCCGGAGGTGAAGCCGACATAGAACGGCGCGTCCGGCGCGGGCGGCGGCGGGAACGGGGCGGAGGCGGGCGTGGACAAGGCGGGTTCGGGCAGCGTTTCCAGCGTGATCGCCGGGGCGAGCGCGGCGTCGATGGCGGCGCGGTAGGGCGCGGGCCAGCCGGGATCATAGACGAGCGCCTGCCGGCCGCTGATGGCGCAGGCGAGGAAGGCTTCCACCAGCTCCGGCCCATTGCCCATGGCGAGCGCCACGCCCTGCCCCGGCGCGGTGTTTTCCGCCAGATGCGCCGCGACGGCACTGACGCGGGCCGCGAGGGCGGCGCGGCTCACCACCTCCTCGTCGCAGACCAGCGCGGCGCGGGTGGACGCGGCCGCCGCCAAAGCGGGAAGATCGGCGCCGATGGTCGCGGTCATCGCCTCAGGCGTTGCGCGAGAGCAGCGCTTCCGGCATGCCGCGCGCCACGGTCTGCGCGATCAGCGCCACCAGCACCGCCTTGATGGCGTCGCCGGGAATGAAGATCAGGCAGGCCTTGGTGGCATCCATCACCGACAGCCCGCCGACCAGCGCCATGCCGGCAATGCCGAAGGCATACATCACCACGACGCCGCCAAACACGGCGGCAAGGAGCGCGGCCGGGAAGACCGGCGCCTTGCGCAGCGCCTGCATGATCCAGCCGGACACAAAGGCGACCGCGATCCAGCCGAAAAAGAAGCCGACGGAAGGGGAAAAGAACACGCCGAGCCCGCCGCGCCCGCCGGCCAGCAGCGGCGCGCCGAGCGCGACCACGAACAGCAGCAGCACCATGGCCAGCGCCCCGCGCCAGGCACCGAGCATCACCCCGGCCAGCATCGCGCCCATGCTCTGGGCGGTGATCGGCACGCCGGCGGCGAAGGGCAGGTCGAAGCGCGGCAGCAGGCCGAGCACGGCGAAGATGGCGGCGTAGAGCGCGACCTGAACGAGCGTGCGGTCTTTCATCGGCGGGTTCCTCGCGGCGCGCCGCCACGCGCGGCCAGCGCCTCGGCGGTGTGGTGGGACAGTCTCAGCGTCTGGATACAGAAAGGCGCGAGCAGGCGCCAGCCGCCGCGCTTGCCGGTGCGGGCGCGCCAGGACTCGTTCAGCGCCTCCCACAGCGCGAACAGCAGCGGGATCAGCCGGATCATCAGCGCCACGGCAAGCGCCACCGCGCGCGGCGACCCGCCGAACCAGCCGAGCGGGGCGAGCAGCGGCTCGACCGCGTCCATCATCGCGTCCATGCGGGTGGTCATGGTCACCGCATTGGCCAGCAGCACCATGGCGAGGATGCGGGCCAGCACGACGAGGCCGGCGGTCACGTCGCCGTTCCACCAATGGAAGGCGAGCAGGATGAGAAAGAGCGGCCAGAGCGGGCGCAGCAGCGCGATCTGCGCCACCGCCGCCCGGCCCAGCGAGACATAGAGCGCCAGCACCGCAACGAGCAGGCCAGCCATGAGGGGCAGGCTGTCGAGCGGCGCGGCGATGAGGCTGACCAGCGCCAGCGCCAGCAGCTTCCAGCCGGCGGGCACGCCATGCAGCCAGGTGCGCTGGGCGAGATAGAGCGAGATCATGTCAGCCCCTCACGCCTCCCGGCCCAGCGCCACGGAAGGCGGGCGCCCCCTCGTGTCCCGGCCCCGCGCCTCTGGCCCGGGACACGGGGGTGGTGCGGCGCGCTCATGCCAGCGCCTCGGCGAAGGCGCGGTAGGCGGGGATGATCTCGGCGGGGGGGCCGTCGCCGCGCACCTGCCCCTCATGCAGCCAGATCACCCGGTCGAAGTCGGTGAAGGCGTCGAGCTCATGGGCGACGAGGATCACCTGTTGCTCCAGCCCTGCGACCAATGTTTCCAGACGCCGGCGGGTCGGCAAATCGAGGCTGGAAAACGGCTCGTCGAGAATGAGCACCGCGGGCGCCATCACCAGCACGGCGATGATGCAGAGGAACTGCTTTTCCCCTTCCGAAAGCGCGTGCACCGGCCGCTCGGCCCAGTGCGCGCGCTCGAAGCGGGCGAGTGCCGGCACCGCCTCCTTTGCCGCCTGCCGGCGCGGCAGTCCCGCCTGTTCGAGGCTGAAGGCGATCTCCTCCGCCACGGTGGGGAAGATGATCTGATGGTCGGGGTTCTGGAAGATGAAGCCGACCTTGCGCGGCAGCTCGCCCGCCTGCGTCGCCGCATCGAGGCCATGCACGGTGACGCGGCCCTTCTCAGCGGCCAGCAGGCCGTTGAGAAGGCGCACCAGCGAACTCTTGCCCGAGCCATTGGTGCCGATCAGCCCGACCCGGCGCTCGGTAATATCAAGCGAGACATTATCCAGCACCACCCGGCCGCCGCGCGTGAGGGTGACGTTCTCAAGGCGGATCAGCGGGGCATGCGGCACGGGCGGCGTTCCGGGGCGGAGAAAGGGGCGAGGCACAGGGCGGTGGCGAAGATCGACGGCGAAGATCAGCGGCGAAGATCAGCGGCGAAGATCAGCGACTTGCCGCTTATAGCGTCGCGACGGGGCGGCTGTCGAGAGGGTGCCTCACGCGCGCCTCACGCCCCTTCCGCGCGAGTCCCGCCCCGGAGCAGCGCCAGGGCGAATTTGCGCAGGCGCGCGAAGGCCGCCGGCCCGTCGCCAGCCCGCGCCCGGATCACCGCGCCCTCATAGGTGTCGATGATATGGGCCGCCATCTCCACGGGATCGAGCGCCGGATCGACCTCGCCGGCGTTCTGAGCCTCGGCTATGAGCGCGGCGAGATCCTGCTCCCAGCTGGCGAAGACCGCCGCCAGCTGGTCGCGCAGCCCGTCATCCAGCGCCGGGGCAGCCTGGGCGAGCACGCCATAGAGACAGCCCGCCACATCCGCCTCCGCCATCGAATCACGCTCCACCTGCTCCAGATGCCGCACGATCCGCGTGAGCGGGCTCAGGCTGGCATCGGCGAACAGCTCCTGCCGCTGCCGGCGATACTGGCCGGCATAAGACGCGAGCACCGCGCCGGCAAAATCCTGCTTGCTGGCGAAGAAATGGTAGAAGGAGCCCTTGGGCACCGCCACCGACGCCAGAAGCGGGCCGATGCCGGTGCCGTCATAGCCCTGCTCCAGCATCGCCTTTCTGCCGGCAGCGACGATCCTGTCGCGTGTGGATGGCTTTTCCGTCATACTAGACGACCGGTCTACTGTTCCCTATCATGCGTCGGATCGGAACACACAGAGGCCCTCATGTCCATCACGTCCCGTGCCTTGCTGACACCCCGCGCGGCCGGCCTTGCCGTGGTGCTGTTCTCCACCCTGCTGTGGAGCCTTGTCGGCCTGTTCGTGCGGATGGCCGATCTCGATGCGTGGACCATCATCCTCTGGCGCTCGGTGTTCGCGGTGCTGGCGCTCGCGCCGTTCTGGCTGCTGGCCACCGCCGACAAGGCGCAGGCGTTGCGGGCCGGCGCCTCCCGCGCCAGCCTGTTCGCCATCGGCCTCGCCGTGGTCGGCAACATCTCCTATATCGGCGCGCTGCAGCTGACCTCGGTCGCCACGGTCATGACGATCTACGCCACGCTGCCCTTCGTCACCGCCCTGCTCGGCCTGGTAGCGCTGCGCGAGAAGCTGAGCCGGCGCTTCGGCGCGGCGGCGCTGGTGGCGGCGGTGGGCATCACCATCACCGCCGGCGCCGCGGTGTCGGTCGGCGATAGCGCCGGCATCCTGGTCGCGGCGCTGATGACGCTGAGCTGGGGCGGGCTGCTGGTGCAGGCCAAGCGCTACCCAAAGATCGACCTGACGCTGATCAGCCTCGTCTCCGCCGTGATCGCGGCCGGGATCGCGCTGCCGCTGGCGTCGCCCGGCCTGCCCTCGGCCACTGCGCTGTTCGTGTGCGCGCTGCTCGGCGTGCTCACCTCCGGCCTCGCCAATGTGCTGACCCTGATGGGCGGGCGGCAGATACGCTCCGGCGAGACCGGCCTGCTGCTGCTGCTCGACGTGGCGCTCTCCCCGCTCTGGGTGTGGCTGGCCTATGATGAGCGGGTCGGCCCGCCGGCGCTGTTCGGCGGCGCGCTGGTGGTGATCGCCGTCGCCGGCTACCTGTTCACCGATGCACGGCGCCGGGCGGTGCCCTGCCCGGCGCCGTGAGCGCGAACCGCCGCTCACCTTTCGTGCCGGCCCTGTCGGGGATCAGGAAGGGGGCGGAAAGCGCAGCCCACCGGCAATGCGGTTCCAGGCATTGATGGTGGCGATGGCGATGGTGAGATGCACCACCTCATCAGGCGCGAAAACCTCGCCGAGCCGCGCCACCGCGTCTTCCGGCATCGGGCCGCCCGCCATGCCGGCAAGCTGCTCCGCCCAGGCCAGCGCCGCCCGCTCGCGGGGCGCGAACAGGCCGGCGTCGCGCCACACCGCCACCAGGTCGATCTTCGCCGCATCGACCCCGAGGCGGCGGGCGAGCGCGATGTGAAACGCCGTGCAGAAGGCACAACCATTGATCTGCGACACCCGGATCTTGACCAGTTCGACCAGCCCCTTGTCGAGGCCGGCATCCACCGACTGACTCAGCGCGCGCAACGCGGCGGTGGCGGCCGGGGCGACGGCCTGCAAGCCGGCATAGGAGAACGGCGCCGCCGGGGCGCTTTCAGGGGTCGTCATGGTGGCGTGAACCTGCGCGATGAGGCATTATCAGAGTACGAATATGATATCAGGACCCTGATAATGTGCAACTCCCCCGACGCCGTATTGCCTGCCCCGGGCGAAGGCAAGCGCGGCGCCGACGGCCATCTCGGCTATCTGCTGCGCCAGGCGGCGCATGTGCACCGCCAGCGCGTGGAAGCCGTGCTGGGCGATCTCGACCTCACCTCGGCGCAGTTCTCGGCTCTGGTGATGCTGGAAGCCTACCCCGCCGCGTCCGGGGCGGACCTCGCCCGCCTCGCTCTGCTGACGCCGCAGACGATGAGCACCATCATCGCCAATCTGCTCAAGGCCGGGCTGGTGGCCCGTCGCGCTCATGCCGTGCACGGACGCATTCAGCAGATCGACCTGACACAGGATGGCCAGGCCCGGCTCACCGTGGCCAAGGCGCGGGTCTATGGGCTCGAATCCGGCCTCCTCGCCGGCCTCTCAGCCGATGAGGAGACGATCATTCGCCGCTGGCTGGCCGGCGTCGCGGCCGGTGCGTAGACGTCGCTTAAAGCATTTCCAGCGCCCGCCGGCGCGACGGCGGCGGGAAGGCGGCGTCCAGCGCGGCGAGGTCTTCCGCGTCGAGCGCAATGTCGCTTGCGCCGGCATTCTCGCGCATATGGGCGGCGCGCGAGGCCTTGGGGATGACAATGTTGCCCGGCATGCGCAGCGCCCAGGCGAGCGCGATCTGATAGGGCCGGGCATTGTGCTTGGCGGCGAGATCGGCCAGCACGCCGGTGCTCTTCAGCCGGCCGCGCTCGATCGGGCTGTAGGCCATCAGCGGCATTTCATGTTCCTGCAGCCAGGGCAGCAGGTCCCATTCCGGCCCGCGCCGTGTGAGATTGTACAGCACCTGGTTGGTGGCGCAGGCCTCGCCGCCGGGAGTTTGGAACAGCTCGTTCATGTCGTCGGTGTCGAAATTCGACACGCCCCAGTCGCGGATCTTGCCCTGGGTCTTCAGCTGCTCGAAGCCGATAATGGTTTCCGCCAGCGGCACGCTGCCGCGCCAGTGCAGCAGATAGAGATCGAGATGGTCGGTCTTCAGCCGCCGGAGACTGCGCTCGCAGGCCGAGACCACGCCGGCGCGGCTGGCATTGTGCGGGTAGACCTTGGAGACGAGAAAAACCTTGTCGCGCAGCCCGGCCAGCGCCTCGCCGAGAAAGCGCTCGCAGGCGCCCTCGCCATACATTTCCGCCGTGTCGACCAGCTTGAGGCCGAGCTCGACGCCGAGGCGCACCGATTCGGTCTCCTCCGCCCGCGCCTCGGGCCGCTCGCCCATCATCCAGGTGCCGATGCCAAGCGCCGAAACCTTGCTTCCGCCGGGAAGAACCACCTTGCCGCTCATCATCCGCCTCCGTTGCAACCTCCGCCGGAGTGCCACTCCCGCGCCGCCGGCGCAAGAGTTGCCGGCGCAGCGGCGCCGCCGCTTCCGTGCTAATGTGGGCCACGACGTCCCCACCGCCCGGAACCCGATGCCGACCACGCCGAGCCCAGACGCGCGCACGACCGCCGCCCCCTCCCACGCGCCGGAGCCGGCTCTGGCGATCGGCCTGTCGGCGGTGATCGTGGCGGTGACGGGCGACGACCCCAAGGTGCTGACGCTCCGCCATGGCGACGGGCGCGATTCGCTGCCCTCCGGCCCGCTGGAGCGCGGCCACCGCACGCTGGAAATGGGCCTGCGCAGCTGGGTGGAGCGGCAGACGCTGCAGGAGCTGGGCTATGTCGAGCAGCTCTACACGTTCGGCGACCGCGACCGTGGCGAGGACGGCACCCGCGCGCTCTCGCTGGCCTATCTCGCTTTGGTGCGCGAGGCCCGGCCGGCCGGCGACACCGATGCGGCGTGGCAGAGCTGGTACCGCTATTTTCCCTGGGAGGACTGGCGCGGCGGGCGGCCCGCCGTGCTCGACACGCTGGAACACGGCCTGCGCGCCTGGGCGGCGGGCGCGGCGCAGGGACGGCTGAGCGAGCGGCGCGCCGAGCGCATCGCGCTGGGCTTCGGCGGCGCCGGCGGCCATGAGGCGGGCTGGAACGAGGAGCGGGTGCTGGAGCGCTACGAACTACTCTATGAGGCCGGCCTCGTGGGCGAGGCGCTGCGCGAGCGGGGCTCCGACCGCGTCGCCGCCGTCCCCTCCGGCACTGAAATGCGCGAGGATCACCGCCGCATGCTGGCGCTCGCCATCGCCCGGCTGCGCGGCAAGATCAAATACCGCCCCGTGGTGTTCGAGCTGATGCCGCCGAGCTTCTCGCTCGGCCAGCTGCAGCAGGCGGTGGAGGCGCTGTCCGGCTCGCGGCTGCACAAGCAGAATTTCCGCCGGCTGGTGGAGCAGCAGCGCCTTGTGGAAGAGACCGGCGAGACGACGAGCGAGACCGGCGGGCGCCCCGCGAGGCTGGTGCGCTTCCGCCGCGAGGTGCTGCTGGAGCGCCCGGCGCCGGGGGTGCGGTTGCCCGGCGGCTTCGGGCGGCGGTGAGGGTCACTCCCGCCCGTCGATCCATTTCGACATCACCACGCGCGGGGCGACCTCGAAGCCGAGCTTTTCGTAGAAGGCGACGACCGCCGTGTTGGTCTCGCGCACCAGAAGCTGCACCTTCGGCACATCACGCACCTTCAGCCACGCCTCAGCCGCGCTCACAATCTCCGCGCCGACGCCCTGGCGCTGGAGCAGCGGATCGACGGCGACATAGTAAATCCAGCCCCGGTGCCCGTCATGGCCGACCATGGCTGAGGCGCAGACGCGGCCGCCTTCAAGGCGTGCCACCAGCACGTCCGAATTGGCGCCACCGCGCGCGAAGCGGAAATCCGCCGCCGGGTCATTATAGGGAACCGTGAGCCCGCAGGCCTGCCAGAGAGCGACCACCGCGCCTTCATCGGCCAGGCGGGCGGAGTCGATTTCGAGCGTCATGCGTTACCTCACCGATCCAAATCCCATATCGCCCGATTTGTGACGAAGTGTTGACAGCGACTTATACTCAGTCCTAGCATAACGACGATCCGCCGGGCCCTGCTGCCCGGTCTTCTTTGGCCTGAGTTATACTCAAAACGAGCATAATGGAGGACGCGATGCTGGACTTCGACGTCGCTGCCCATGCCGACCGTGCGCTTGCCGACCGCCCCGAGGCGTTTGTCCCGCGCCTGCCCGACGAGCGGCCTGCCGCGCCGGCGCTGCCGCATCTCTATGCGCGGGTGGCCAAGCACATCACCCCGGCGGAATGGCCGCTGATCGCCCGCGAGGTCGAGGCGATCGAGCGGCTGAAGCGCGAGCGCAACGCCGTCGTGCTCGGCCACAACTACCAGGCGCCTGAAATCTTCAACACGGTGGCCGACATTGTCGGGGATTCGCTCGCCCTCGCCCGCGAGGCGGTGACGGTGGATGCCGATGTCATCGTCATGGCCGGCGTGCATTTCATGGCCGAGACCGCCAAGCTGCTGAACCCGTCCAAGACCGTGCTGATGCCCGACATGGGCGCGGGCTGTTCGCTGGCCGACAGCATCACCGCCGCCGATATCCGCCTGCTGAAAGAACGCTATCCCGGCGTGCCCGTCGTCACCTATGTCAACACCTCGGCCGAGGTGAAGGCCGAGAGCGATTATTGCTGCACGTCCGGCAACGCGGTGAAGGTGGTGCGGGCGGTGGCGAAGGAATGGGGCGTCAGCCGCATCCTGATGCTGCCCGACGAGTTCCTCGCGCAGAATGTGCAGAAGCTGGTGCCCGAGCTGGAGCTGATCGCCTGGAAGGGCCATTGCGAGGTGCATGAGCGCTTCACCCCGCAGGATATTCGCGATCTGCGCGAGAACCACCCCGGCGTTGTGGTGCTGGCGCATCCCGAATGCCCGCCCGAGGTGGTGGCGGAGGCCGATTATGCCGGCTCCACCGCCGGCATGGCCGATTATGTGCGCGACGAGAAGCCGGCGCGGGTGGTGCTGATCACCGAATGCTCGATGGCCGACAATGTGGCGGTGAACCATCCCGACATCGAGTTCGTGCGCCCGTGCAATCTCTGCCCGCATATGCGCCGCATCACGCTGCCGAACATCCGCCGGGCGCTGGAGACGATGACGACGCAGGTCGAGATCGACCCGACCATCGCCGGCCGAGCCCGCCTCGCCGTCGAGCGCATGCTGGCGATCAGCTGAACGCACTTCGCTGAACGCTTCTCGCCCGCTGAACGCATCTCGGAAGGGTCCGCCTGTGAGCCATTCGCGTGAGAACATCGTCGTGGTCGGCGGCGGGGTGGCCGGTCTTGCCACCGCGCTGCGGCTGGCGCCGCTCCCCGTCACGCTGGTCGTCGCCTCACCGCTTGGGGCGGAGGCCGCCACCGGCTGGGCGCAGGGCGGCATCGCCGCCGCGCTCGGCGCCGATGACCGGCCGGATCTGCACGCCATCGACACGCTGGCCGCCGGGGCGGGCCTGTCCGAGCCGCTGGTGGCGCGCCGCGTGGCGGCCGCTGGGCCGGGCGCCATCGACTGGCTGGTCGGGCTCGGCACCCCGTTCGACCGCAACCCCAATGGCAGCCTCGCTCTGGGGCTGGAGGCCGCGCATGCGCGCCGGCGCATCGTCCATGCCGAAGGCGACGGTACCGGCCGCGTGGTGCTGGAGACGCTGACCCGCGCCGCCCGCGCCTGCCCGTCAATCACCGTGATGGAGGGCTGGCGGGCGGGCGAACTGCTCACCGACGCCCATGGCCGCATCGCCGGCATCGCCGCCCGCGACCGCGAGGGCCGCACGCTCACCCTCGCCGCGCGCGCGGTGGTGCTCGCCACCGGCGGGCTCGGCGGGCTCTATGGCGCCACCACAAACCCGCTCGGCGCGGTCGGCTCCGGCCTCGCTTTGGCGGCGCGGGTGGGGGCGGTGCTGCGCGACATGGAGTTCGTGCAGTTCCACCCCACCGCCATGGCGGTGGGCGGAGCCCCCGAACGGGCCGCCTCGGGCGGGCCTGCGCCAATGCCGCTCGCCACCGAGGCGCTGCGCGGGGAAGGCGCCCGGCTGTTCAACAGTCGCGGCGAGCGCTTCATGGCCGAGGTGCCGGGGCAGGAACTCGCCCCGCGCGACGTGGTGGCCCGCGCGATCTTCGCCCAGATCGCCGCCGGCGAGAGCGTGGTGCTGGACGCCCGGATGAAGGACATCGAGACGCGCTTTCCCGGCGTGGTCGCGCTGTGCCGCGCCCACGGGCTGGACCCGGCGCGGGCGCCGATCCCGGTGCGGCCGGCGGCGCATTATCATATGGGCGGGATATGGGTGGATGGCGCCGGGCGGAGCAGCGTGCCGGGCCTGTGGGCCTGCGGCGAGGTCGCCTCCACCGGGCTGCACGGCGCCAACCGGCTCGCCAGCAATTCGCTGCTGGAGGCGCTGGCCTATGCGCACTGGATCGCGCAGGACATTGCCGGCGAGGACGCCGCGCCCGGACTGGCGCGCGCGCCCTCAGTGCCCCGCCCGCGCTCCCCGGCCCGGGCCGAGATCCGCGCGCTGATGGACCGGCAGGTGGGCGTGGTGCGCGACGCCGAGGGGCTGGAGGCCGCCGCCGCCCGGCTCGGCACCCTCGCCGATCGCGACGGCTGCGACCTCTCGCTGGTGGCGCTGGCGATCACCGAGGCGGCGCTGCGGCGCTGTGAGAGCCGCGGCGGCCATTTCCGCGCCGACCACCCCGCCCCGGCGGCGCTGGCCCACCATTCCGAGACGCGATTCGACGAGACGCCGGGCGTCGCGCCCTCGATCGAGGCGCGGCAGGTGGCGTGAGGACAGCCCGCTTCGCCTCCTCGCCCGAACCACGTCATCCTGAGGCGCCCGGCAACGCCGGACTTTGACGGATGGCCAGCCTGGATCACCATCCTTCGAGGCTCGCGGAGCCTGTCTTCGGGCTTGCCGGAGGCAAGACCCGGGGGCTCGCACCTCAAGATGATGTCGCCCTCAAGTGGATGAGTTGACCATGACCCTCCCCCCCCTCCCCCGCCTGATGGTCGAGCCGATCGTGCGCGCCGCTCTGCTGGAAGATCTCGGCCGCGCCGGCGACGTGACGACGGACGCCTGCATTCCCGCGCAGGCGCGGTTTCAGGCGGTGATCGCCTCGCGCCAGCACGGGGTGATCGCCGGCATCGACGCGGCGGTGATCGCCTTCGACCTGATCGACCCTTCGCTGAAGGTGAGCGTCGAGCGCGGCGACGGCACGGAAGTGGCGCCCGGCGACGTGGTGCTGCGGCTCGACGGTTCCGCCCGGTCCATCCTCACCGCCGAGCGGGTGGCGCTGAACATCGCCTGCCGCATGTCCGGCATCGCCACCGCCACCGCCGGATTGGTCGCCATCGCCCGCGAGCACGGCAAGGCGCAGATCGTCTGCACCCGCAAGACCACGCCCGGCCTGCGGGCGCTGGAAAAGCACGCGGTGCGGGCGGGCGGCGGCTCCAACCACCGCTTCGGGCTCGATGACGCGGTGCTGATCAAGGACAACCACATCGCCGTGGCCGGCGGCGTGGTGCCGGCGATCCGGGCGGCGAAGGCCCATGCCGGGCACATGGTGAAGATCGAGGTCGAGGTCGACACGCTGGCCCAGCTCGACGCCGCCATGGCCGAGGGGGTGGACGCGGTGCTGCTCGACAATATGACGCCCGTCCTGCTGGCCGACGCGGTGGCGCTGGTGGCCGGCCGGGCGCTCACCGAGGCCTCGGGCCGGGTCTCGCGCGAGACGGTGGGCGCCATCGCCGCGAGCGGGGTGGATTTGATCTCGGTCGGCTGGATTACCCATTCCGCCCCGATTCTCGATCTCGGGCTCGACGCGGCGGAGGTGTGAGAAGGGATTTGACGGGGGGTGCGGAGACGGTGCGCTCCCCCTCCTGGCCGGGCTCGACCCGGCCATCCAGCCTTCGGCCGAGGCCCGAGCGGAAGCGCTGGGTCCCCGGATCAAGTCCAGGGACGGGGATGAGGGGCGACAGCAGTGTCAGCCCCCCTCATGTCCTAGCCGAGCAGCAGGTGGGGCCCGGAGCGCCTTCCGCCGGCGCTGTAGGGGTCCGGGACACGCCCCCTTAGCCGCCCTCCTCCCCTCCCAAGGTCGCAGGCTCAACTCGGCGCGAGCGGGGGTGCCTGCCCTTGAATGAGGCATGCATTTGTGCGATGCATATAGCTGTCTGCTAGTGATCATGCGGGAGAGATCGACAGTCCCTCCCGGACAATTGTCGGCGCCGACGGAGCAACCCCCCAGGAAACTCTCAGGCACCACGGACCGCATGATCAGGACAATCTGGAGAGAGGCGTCGCGCCGGGTTTTCCCGGGGTAGGACGCCCACCGAAGGGGAAGCCCGGGATGGTTTGACGGCGCCGCCGTCTGTCTCGGGGCGAGCTCTCAGGTACCGCGACAGATGGGGACAGCCGGCTGACGCCAAGCGGGGCACCGCGCGTCGGGCCATGTCGTCCTCAAGCGCGGGAGCCTCCCATGCGCCACATCGCCGTTATCGGTGCCGGTATCACCGGCGTCACCACCGCCTATGCCCTCCACCAGAAGGGCTATGACGTCACCGTCATCGACCGCCAGCGCTATTCGGCGATGGAGACCTCCTTCGCCAATGGCGGGCAGCTCTCCGCCTCCAATGCCGAAGTGTGGAATTCCTGGGCCACCGTGCTCAAGGGCATCAAGTGGATGTTCACGCCGGACGCGCCGCTGCTGATGAACCCCATGCCCTCCTGGCACAAATATTCCTGGATGGCCGAGTTCCTCGCCAATATCCCGAACTACGAGGCCAACACGGTCGAGACCACGCGCCTCGCCCTTCAGGCCCGCAACCACATGTTCGACATCGCCAAGCGCGAGGGCATCGACTTCAACCACGAGACGCGTGGCATCCTGCACATCTACCGCGACAAGGAAGCCCAGGATAACGCCCGCAAGGTCTCCGCGCTCTATGCCAAGGGCGGGCTGGAGCGGCGCGAGGTGACGGGCGAGGAAATCCGCGCGCTGGAGCCGACGCTGAAGGGCCATTTCTATGGCGGCTTCTTCACCCCCTCCGATTCCACCGGCGACATCCACAAATTCACCTATGGGCTGGCGGAAGTGTGCCGGCGCAACGGCGTGCGCTTCATCAGCGAGGCCAGCGTCGAGCGCGTGACCCACACCGGCACCGGCGCCGGCGGCACCGGGGTGGACGTGACCTTCTCGGTCGCCCCCGATGCCGAGGACGCGCTGCCCCGCCGCGAGACGCTGTCCTTCGACGGCGCGGTGGTGTGCGCCGGCATCGGCTCGCGCGCCATTGCCGCCGGGCTCGGCGACCGGGTGAACATCTATCCCGTCAAGGGCTATTCGATCACGGTGATGCTGGAGGACGAGGAAAGCCAGGCGTCGGCGCCGTGGGTGAGCCTCTTGGACGACAAGACCAAGATCGTCACCTCGCGCCTCGGCAAGGACCGCTTCCGCGTCGCCGGCACCGCCGAGTTCAACGGCGAGAATCGCGACATCCGCGCCGACCGCATCCGGCCGCTGGTCGACTGGACCCGCCGGCTGTTCCCCGGCGTCAACACCGCGCGCGTGGTGCCGTGGGCCGGGCTGCGGCCGATGATGCCCGACATGATGCCGCGCGTCGCCGCCGGCAAGAAGCCGGGCGTGTTCTACAACACCGGCCACGGGCATCTGGGCTGGACGCTGTCCTGCGCCACCGCCGAGATCATCGCCGCCAAGGTGGCGGACGCGATGCCGGTGGAAGCGCCCGCCCCGCTCCTGCGCCTCGCGGCCGAGTGAACCTCCCGCCGCGTGGGGCAACGCTGCCGCGCGGCCTCAAGACCGATCCCGCCGCCGGCGCGGCGGGGTGCCTGCACCACCCGTTTTCCGAACCCCCGCCCCGGCCGGCGTTTCCGCTCCAAGTATAGGGTATGGGGTCTTCCGGGAGCCGACCCTTCCGGCTCCCGCCCCGCCTCCGGACGAACGCCGGGGGCGGGTTTTTTATGCGGGGGGAAGCCAACCACCTATGCCGGCTGGCGCGATCCAATCCCGGCCCTAGCCCTCGCCCTCATGCCCCGGTGCGGCCTGCACAAGCTGGGTCTCCGGCGAGTGGACAAGGTTCAGGTAACGCTCGAACTGCACCAGCACGTCGGTGATGATCTGGTCGGGCGCCATACCCATCACATCATAGCCGCGCCCGCCGCTGGAAAAATATGTCCGCGCCTCGTAGCGGTATTCCGGCTTGCCGGCTGTCGCCGTCAGAACCGTCGGCAGGCGGTGGGCGACGGCGCTGACGCCGTAGACGAAATCGCGCACGTTCTCGGCCGGGGAGCGTAGCGCGACGGCGCCATTTTCCTCGTCGTGCACCTGGGCCACCCGTCCCCGGCGCGTCAGTTCCTGCGCCACCTGCTCCAGCGCGGGGCGCACCTGGGCCGCAATGAACCGCTCGATCTCGGCTTGCGTCGGCGCATGGAGAATCAGCGCGAGCCGGCGCTGCCAGGTGACGCCGGCCGCCGGGGCGCTCGGCACGGCGAAGGGCTGGCCGGCATGCGCCCGCTGCTGGGCAAGATCGGCCCGCATGCCCACGAACAGCGCCCATACCAGCGCCAGCATGACGAAGGTGAAGGGCAGCGCGCTGGCGATGGTGGCCGATTGCAGCGCGCCCAGCCCGCCCGCCAGCAACAGCCCGGCGGCAACCGCGCCCTCAAGCACGCACCAGAACACGCGCTGGCCGGTCGTCGTCTGTGTCTCGCCGCCGGCCGCGATGGAATCGACGACGAGCGAGCCGGAATCCGACGAGGTGACGAAGAACACGGCGATCAGGAGGATGGCCAGCGTCGAAGTGACAGCCGGCAATGGCAGATATTCGAAGAACTGGAACAGCCCGACCGAGACATCCGCCGCCACAGCGCGACCGAGTTCGCCCGCGGCCACGCCCGTGTCGATGAAGATGGCGGTGTTGCCGAAAACGGTCATCCAGAAGAAGGTGAAACCGGCCGGGATGAAGAGCACCGCCACCACGAACTCGCGCACCGTGCGTCCACGCGAGATGCGGGCGATGAACATGCCGACAAAGGGCGACCAGGAAATCCACCAGGCCCAGTAGAACAGCGTCCAGCTGTCGATCCAGGGCGTTGGCTCATAGGCGTAGATGTTGAAGGTGCGAAGCACCAGCGTATCGAGATAGAGCCCGATATTCTGCACGAAGTCGCGGAACAGGAGCGCGGTCGGCCCCATCACCAGCACGAACAGCATAAGCAGGATCGCGACGACGAGATTGAGCTCGGAGAGAATCCGCACGCCCTTGTCGAGGCCGGTGACGACGGAGACCGTCGCGAAGCCGGTGATAACCGCGATCAGCGGCAGTTGCACCTCGGGGCCGACGGGCAGTCCGATGAGATAGTTGAGCCCGGCATTGATCTGGCTCACCCCCAGACCGAGCGAGGTGGCGATGCCGAACATCGTGCCGACAATCGCGAAGATGTCGACGGCATGGCCGATCGGTCCGTTGATGCGCTCCTTGAGCAGGGGGTAGAGGCCGGAGCGGATGGTCAGGGGCAGATTGTAGCGATAGCCGAAATAGGCCAGCGAAAGACCGACCACGGCGTAAATCGCCCAGGCATGAATCCCCCAGTGAAAGAAGGTCACCGACATCGCCTCGCGCATCGCCGCGATCGAGCGCGGTTCTGCGGTAGGGGGCTGCATGAAGTGGGTCATGGGTTCGCCGACAGCGTAGAACATGAGGCCGATGCCCATGCCCGCCGCGAACAGCATCGCGATCCAGGACGAGAACCGGAAATCCGGCGTCGAATCGTCCGGGCCCAGCTTGAGCCGGCCGAAATCTCCAAGGCAGAGCAGCAGCACGGCCGCGAGGAAAATGCCGACCGACAACAGGTAAAACCAGCCGAACCCCGCCAATATCCGGCTCTGGAGCCTCCCGAAAATCGCGCTCGCCTCTTCCGGGACAATCACGCCGACGGCAAGAAACAGAACGATTATGAGGACGGACCCGAAAAAGACGGGCGGATTGATGATGAAAGGTCGAAACATCTAGAGCCCCTCCCGCGCCCCAGCCGCTGACGTTGCGGCATCAGGGCGAAGCCGATGAGCCTCCCATTTAAGCAAATGACGGGCCCGCGCGCATGTCGGGCCCGGCCCGCATGGGGAAAACTCGGGCCGTCGCGGCCTACGGGCCCCGGCCGATGCTGGCCTTTGCGCCACCCGAACCGCTCGATACTGACCCCAGCCCGCCCATGTCCCGGACGCCTGAGCGTCAGCGGAAGGCGCGCCGGGACCCAGGCGGCGGGACGGCGGCTCAGAACACCAGCGAGCGGTGAAGATGCATGCCGGCCCAAGCGCCATCGGCGATGGCGAGGGTGAGCGAGTGCGGCACGCGCGCGGCATCGCCGCAGGCGAAGGCGCCGGGAATGCTGGTTTCCTTCGCCTCACTCGTGCCGATCTGGGTGCCGAAGGGCGTCTCTTCCAGCGCGCAGCCAAGCCCCTCGGCCAGCTTTGAGGACGGCCGGTTGCGCGGGGCAGTGAACAGGCCGGCGAAGGCGAGCCGGCGGCCATCGGCCAGCACAACGTCCGCATGCCCCTCCAGCCGCGCCAGCGGCGTTTCCTCCAGCGCGATGGCTTCCTGCGCGAGGGTGGCCCGGGTCGCCTCATCCGGGGTGAAGCTGGCATTGGTGAACAGGGTGACCTTGCCCCATTCCTTCACCATCCGCGCCTGATGCACCGACATCGGCCCGGTGGCGAGAACGCCAATGGCCCCGCGATCAAGCTCGTAGCCGTCGCAATAGGGGCAGTGGAACACGCTGCGCCCCCAGCGCTCGGCCAGACCTTCGATGGCGGGAAGCTCGTCGCTGACGCCAAGCGCGAACAGCAGGCGCCGGCCGCGATGAACGGCGCCGGAGGCGGTGCTGACGGTGAAAGCATCCTTCGCGCCGGCCGCGCTTTGCGCCTCGCCGTCGATCCATTCCAGCGTCGGATAGGCCTCGAGCTGGCGGCGCGCGGTGCGGGCGAGTTCGGCCGGGTCGACCCCGTCCTGCCCGAGCAGCCCGTGCGAGGCGTGGGAGAAGCGGTTGCGGCGCAGGCCGGCATCGATGACCAGCACCCGGCGCCGGGCGCGCAGAAGCTGGAGCGCGGCGGCCATGCCGGCATAGGCGCCGCCGACGACGATGACATCATGCATATCAGGTGCTCCCTTCGCGACGCCCGGCATGGCGACGGCTGAAATCGGCGGCGAGGTCCGCCAGGGTGATCTGGCCGAGACGGGTGAGCAGCAGCGCCTCGGCTTCAGTGAAGGCGTCGTCCAGCGCGGCATTGACCGCCTGCTCGACGAGGCAGCCCGGCATGTCCTGCCGGTTGCCGATGGCGAAGATGGCGGGCTCGCCCAGCGTTTCGTGCAGCTGGCGCAGCGTCACCGTGCCGAGATCGGCGCTGATCCGCCAGCCGCCCTGCGGCCCCCGCGCCGAGCGCACCAGCCCGGCTTCGCGCAGCAGCCCCATGGTGCGGCGAACCACCACCGGATGGGTGTGCATGCAGGCGGCGAGTTCTTCGGAGGTCATCGGCCCCTCGCGCTCCGCCATGTGCACGAGGGCGTGCAGGACCGAGGAGAGGCGGCTGTCGCGTTTCATGTAACTTCGTTTATTACGAATTAGGAGAGGCCGCAAGTGCGGGGGCGACATTCGCCCATGTCCCGGACGCCGGCAGCGCCAGAGGAAGGCGCGCCGGGACATGGGTGCGTCTTGATTCTGACCTCTGTTCCCCGGACAAGCCGCGCTCGCGCGGCGCCGATCCGGGGCCAAGGGGGACCGGGCGCGCGGGCGCCGCTGAGGGATTGCCGAAGGGTTTTGCGCTGGGTCCCTGCGCGCTCGTCCGGGGAACGGGGCGGGCGGCTGGCCCGGGGATGAGGGGGGCGATCTGCGGCGGGGGCGCCGCTACAGCTTCACCGACCGCAGCCGCAGCGCGTTGCTGATGACGCTGACCGAGGACAGCGCCATGGCGAGCGCCGCCACCATCGGTGAGAGCAGCAGGCCGAAGACGGGGTAGAGCACGCCCGCCGCGATCGGCACGCCGGCGCCATTGTAGAGGAAGGCGAAGAACAGGTTCTGCCGGATGTTGCGCATGGTTGCCTGCGACAAATGCCGGGCGGTGACGATGCCGGAGAGATCGCCATGCAGCAGCGTCACCCCGGCGCTCTCAATGGCGACATCGGTGCCCGAGCCCATGGCGATGCCGACATCGGCCACAGCGAGAGCCGGCGCGTCGTTCACCCCGTCGCCGGCCATGGCGACGATGCGCCCTTGCGCCTTCAGCCGCTCCACCACCGCCGCCTTGTCCTCCGGCGCCACCTCGGCCTCGACCTCGGTGATGCCGAGCCGGCGGGCTACCGCCTGCGCCGTCACCGCGTTGTCGCCGGTGAGCATGACAACGCGGATGCCCTCCTTCGCCAGCGCGGCGAGCGCGGCCGGCGTCGTCGCCTTCACCGGATCGGCTATGGCCAGCGCGGCGGCGAGCTTGCCATTGATGGCGAGCAGCACCACGCTGGCGCCCTCGCGGCGCAGCGCGTCCGCGCGCGACTGGAGCGGCGCGGGGTCGATGCCGAGTTCGGAGAGAAACGCCGCGCTGCCGATGACGACGCGCTTGCCCTCAATGAGCCCATAGGCGCCCTTGCCGGCCGGTGAATCAAAGCCGCGCACCTTGGGGATGTCGAGCCCGCGCCCCTCTGCCGCCGTGAGGATCGCATGGGCGAGCGGATGCTCGGAGGGGCGCTCGACGGCGGCGGCCAGGCGCAGCGCCTCGTCCTCCGTGAACCCCTCCATGGTCACGATGGCCGTGACGGAGGGGCGCCCTTCCGTGAGCGTGCCCGTCTTGTCGACCACCAGCGTGTCGACCTTTTCCATCCGCTCCAGCACCTCGGCGTTTTTCACCAAGAGGCCCATCTGCGCCCCGCGCCCGACCCCGACCATGATCGACATCGGCGTGGCGAGGCCCAGCGCGCAGGGGCAGGCGATGATCAGCACCGCCACGGCGGCGATCAGCGCATGGGCGAGGCGCGGCTCCGGCCCCACCATCGCCCAGGCGGCAAAGGCGAGCACCGCGCAGGCCACCACCAGCGGCACGAACCAGCCGGCGATGCGATCGGCCAGCCGCTGGATCGGGGCGCGCGAGCGCTGCGCCTGCGCCACCATCTGCACGATGCGGGCGAGCAGCGTGTCGCGGCCGACCTTGGCCGCCGTGATGACCAGCCCGCCGGAACGGTTGAGCGTGCCGCCGATCACCGCGTCGCCCTCCCCCTTGCTGACCGGCATGGATTCGCCCGTGACCAGCGATTCATCGAGCGCCGAGCGGCCCTCAAGCACTGTGCCGTCGACCGGCACCTTCTCGCCCGGGCGCACGCGCAGATGATCGCCCACGACGATATCGGCCAGCGGCACCTCCGCCTCGCTGCCATCGGCACTGAGGCGGCGGGCGGTCTTCGGCGCGAGATCGAGCAGCGCGCGGATGGCGCCGGAGGTCTGCTCGCGGGCGCGCAGCTCCAGCACCTGGCCGAGCAGCACCAGCACGGTGATGACGGCCGCCGATTCGAAATAGACCGCCACCGCCCCATCCGCGCCGCGGAAGGCGGGCGGGAACAGGCCGGGCGCCAGCACGGCGATGAGGCTGTAGAGATAGGCGACGCCGGTGCCGAGCGCGATCAGCGTGAACATGTTGAGGTTGCGCGTCGCCACCGACTGCGCGCCGCGCACGAAGAACGGCCATCCCGCCCAGAGCACGACCGGCGTCGCCAGCGCCAGCTGGATCCAGGCCGAGGTGACGGGCGGCACCAGGTGATGCAGCGCCGGCACCAGATGCGCGCCCATCTCCAGCGCGAACACCGGCACGGTGAGGGCAAGGCCGATCCAGAACCTCCGGGTCATGTCGAGGAGTTCGTGGTTCGGGCCGTCGTCGAGGCTGACCAGCATCGGCTCCAGCGCCATGCCGCAGATCGGGCAGCTGCCGGGGCCGACCTGCACGATCTCCGGGTGCATCGGGCAGGTATATTCCGTGCCCTCCGGCACCGGCTCGGCCGGGGCCTTGTCGCCGAGGTATTTTTCCGGGTTGGCGATGAACTTGGTGCGGCAGCCCGGCGCGCAGAAATAATAGGTGACGCCGTTGTGCTCGGCCTTCAGCGTCGCGGTGTGCGGGTCGACATCCATGCCGCAGACCGGGTCCTTGGCCATGTGCGCGGCGGGCGCGGTGTGGGCGTGCGCGTGCGGATGTCCGGGATCGTGCGGATGGGCGGGCGCGGGGGCGGCGTCATGATGCGCACCGCCGCAGCAGGAGGCAGCCTTGCCGGGCGCCGGCGCCGCGTGCGCGTGCCCCGCGTGATCGTGGCCGTGATCCTGATCCGACATAGCGTCCCTCCCATACCCCTACGAGGTATCTGACACTTGCGATATATACCCCATGCGGGTATATGACAAGGATGCAGCACGACACACGCATCGCCTGTCAGAGACGCCTGAGCCGCATTGAGGGCCAGGTGCGCGGCCTCTCCCGCATGGTCGAGGAGGATCGCTACTGCATCGACATCGTCACCCAGGTGGCGGCGGTGCGGGCGGCGCTGAAGAAGGTGGAGGAAGAGGTGCTGCGCGACCACCTCGGCCATTGCGTCGCCCACGCAATGGCGTCCGGCGACGCCGACGACCAGCGCGCCAAGGTGGCCGAGCTGATCGAGGTGCTCGGCAAGCTCAGGTGAGGGGGCGGCGTCCGCTCGCGCCGCAGGCGTCCGGGACACCGGGCCCGTTCCCCGGACAAGCCGCGCCAATCCGGGGCCCAGGGGGACCGGGAGGGCGCTACCCCTCCCCGCTGCAGCGAAGAATTGTCCAAGAGTTTTCCGCTGGGTCCCGGCTCCACGCTCCGGCTCCGGCTCCGCTTGGCCGGGACACGGACTTCGCACGTGACCCGGTCACCCCCTACCCCCCGTAAAGCCCCTGATACTGCTCGCGCAGCAGGTTCTTCTGCACCTTGCCCATGGTGTTGCGGGGGAGGTCGTCGAGGAAGATGACGCGCTTGGGGGATTTGTAGCGGGCCAGCCGCCCTTCCAGCGCTTCCAGCACCGCCTGTTCGTCCAGCGCCGCGTCGGGACGGGCGACGACCACCGCCGTCACCCCCTCGCCGAAATCGGGATGCGGGAGACCGATCACCGCGCTCTCGATAACGCCGGGCAGCGCGTCGATCTCGGTCTCGATTTCCTTGGGGTAGACATTGTAGCCGCCCGTGATCACCAGATCCTTGCCGCGCCCGACGATCTCGACATAGCCCGCCGGCCCGACGCGGCCGAGATCACCGGTGACGAACCAGCCGTCATGAAACTCGGCTGCCGTCTTTTCCGGCATCCGCCAATAGCCCTTGAAGACGTTCGGTCCGCGCAGCTCGATCATGCCGATCTCGTCAGTGCCGAGCACCTCCCCACTCTCCGGGGAAACGATGCGCAGCTCCACCCCCGGCAGCGGAAAGCCCACCGTGCCGGCGATGCGCTCGTCCGCATAGGGGTTGGAGGTGTTCATGCCGGTTTCGGTCATGCCGTAGCGCTCGAGGATGGCGTGGCCGGTGCGGGCGCGCCAGTCGCGGTGCGTTTCGGCCAGCAGCGGCGCCGAGCCGGAGATGAACAGCCGCATGCCGGCCGTGGCCTCCCGGGTGAGGCCGGGCGCTTTCAGCAGTCTGGTATAGAAGGTCGGCACCCCCATCAGCACGCTGGCCCGGCCCATGAGGGAGAGGATCCGCTCCGGGTCGAACTTCGGCAGGAAGATCATCGACGCGCCGGCCGCCAGGACCACGTTGATGGCGACGAACAGGCCGTGGGTGTGGAAGATCGGCAGCGCGTGGATCAGCACGTCATCGGCGGTGAAGCGCCAGGTCTCCACCAGCGCCTGCGCGTTGGAGGCGAGGTTGGCGTGGGTGAGCATCGCTCCCTTGGAGCGGCCGGTCGTGCCCGAGGTGTAGAGCAGCGCGGCGAGGTCGTCCGGCCCGCGCGGCACGTTCGCGAAGCTGGTGCGGCAGGCATCCGCCGCCGCGCGCAGCGTGCCCTGCCCGGCCGCGTCGAGGGTGACGATCTGCGCCACGCCCTTCGCGCGGGCGATGGGGGAAAGTGTCGCCTCAGTGGCTGGATCGCAGACGAAGATCGCCGGTTCGGCGTCACCGAGGAAATACTCCACCTCCGGCGGGGTGTAGGCGGTGTTCAGCGGCAGGAACACGCCGCCGGCGCGGACGGTGCCGAGATAGGCGAACACCGCCTCCAGGCTCTTTTCCACCTGCACCGCCACCCGGTCGCCGGGCTTCAGCCCCAGCGCCACCAGCGCATTGGCGACTTGCGCGGTTCGCCGCTCAAACTCGGCATAGGTGAGCGCCACACCGTCCGCCGTCTCGGCGAAGCGGCGGGCGGGGTGGGTGGCGCCGGCCGGCAGCGCGTCGATCAGGTGATTGGGCATGGGGCGCCCGTCACGGGCACGAAATTGTCGGCGCGGCCATGCCGGCGCCGGGCGTCGCCGCCGCGAGCGTGGCGGGCGGGACCTGCGCCGCCGCGCCCGTTTCGGCAGCGGCCCCGCGCGGGCACGTTGCCGTCAGGCCGAGCGAGGCGACATAGGAGGCACGGATGGTGGTGTTGGCGAAGCGCGCGTTTTCGATATAGGCCCGCAGCGTTGCCGCCACCGCCTCGCGCGAGGGCTTTTCCATGCTCTCCCACTGGCTCTTCGGCACGCTGCCGAACAGGGCGATGGCGTCCCATCCCTCCGGCTTGTTGATCGAGGAGACGGTGGAGGGGGTGTCGAGGTTCTTGTAGGTCCAAAAGCTCCAGCCGAGGCCGAAGCGCTCGTTCAGGGTGCGGAACTTCTGGTTCCAGTCGTCGTTCAGCTCGCCGGTCTCGCCGATGAAGATCGGCACCTGCCAGCGATTGCCGAAATTGACGTATTTCTGGATCGAGCTGCGCTGCGGGCCGGCCCAGAACATGTGGTAGGTGTAGCCGAGATTAGCGGCGAAGGGCGGGCCGAACACGTCGAAATTGGTGCTCCACTGCGCGCCCGCCAGCATGATCGGGTGGTTGGGGTCGACGTCGCGGATCGCCTCCACCAGCTCGCGATAGAACGGCTCCAGCCGCGAATTCAGGAAATCGGTGTCGTGATAGGGGGTGATCGGCTCGTTGAGCAGATCGTATCCCAGCACCGCCGTCTCGTCCTTGTAGCGCTCGGCGATGGCGCGCCACATGGTGAGCGTGCGGCGCCGGTATTCCGGGACATAGAAGGTGAGCGGGTAGCCCACCCCATCATCATGGTTCACCCCGGTCTGCCCGCCGGGGGCGGCGTGGATGTCGAGGATGAGCTTGATGTTATGCGCCTTCGCCCAGCCGACCAGCCGGTCGATGCGGGCCCAGCCCTCGCCGTTCGGGTCCACCTGGTCGGGATTGGCGCGGTCGAGGAAGAACTTCCAGTGCAGCGGCACCCGGATGGTGGTGAAGCCGGAGGCGGCGAGGAAGGCGACGTCGTCCTCCTGGATATAGGCCTCGCGGAAATCGCTCCAGAAGCGCGCCGCCTCCTCCGGGCCGGCGAGATACTCGATCACGTCCTCGATATCCTGCGGCGAACGCTGGACCGTGAACTTGAACATATAGCCTTCCGGTAGCAGCCAGTTGCCGAAGCTCATGCCCTTGATGTGAAAGGTCGATCCGTCCGGATTGACGAAGCGCGTGCCTTCCGCCCGCACAAAGCCGGGCACCGGCGTGGCGGGCGCGACCACGGGCGGCGCCGGCGCAGCCGGGGGCTCGGTCAGCGCGAGCGCCGGCGCGGCGGCGAGGAGAAGGGCGGTGGCGAGGGGAAGAGCGCAGCGGATCATGGACGGCAACCTAGTAAAGGCCGCGCGCGGCGGCAAGGACGCGCGGACACGCGCGGCGGGCCGCCCCGGCCGATTTTTACGCGCCGTTGCGCCCGATCAAGCGCCGCGCGCCCGCAGGGCCTAGGGTGCCGGCGGGAGGATTGTTGTGATGAACAGGCGGCACATGCTCATCGCCGGGGCTGGCGGCGCGGCGGCAGCCGCCACCGGCGGGTGGCTGGGATGGCGCGGGGCGGTCGGCAGCGCCAGCGCCTATGAACGCTACAGCGCGGAGCTGCGGGCGCCGCTGCCGGCGGACCCGCAGGTTCTCGACCTCATCCGCACCGCCACCCTCGCCGCCAGCGGCCACAACACCCAGCCCTGGCGCTTCCGGCTAGGGCCGGGCACGATCGACCTGCTGCCCGACCTCACCCGGGCGACGCCGGTGGTCGATCCCGACGACCACCATTTGTTCGTCAGCCTGGGCTGCGCCGCCGAGACGCTGGCGATCGCCGGGGCCGCCACCGGCCGGCCGGGCGACTTCAGCACCGCGCCGGAGGGCGGCCTGCGCTACAGTTTCGCCCCCGCGCCGCCGCGACCCGACCCGCTCTTTCCCGCCATCGCCCGGCGCCAGAGCACGCGCGCGCTCTATGACGGGCGCCCGGTCCCGAATGAGGCGCTGGCGCGCCTGCAACAAGCGGGCGAGCGCGAGGGCGTGCGCTGCGTGCTGATCACCGAGCGCGCCCGCCTCGACCAGCTGCGCGACCTGACGCTTGCGGGCAACGAGGCGCAAATGCGCGACCCGGCCTTTATCGCCGAATTGAAGCACTGGCTGCGCTTCAACCCGGCCAGCGCGATGCGCCAGGGCGACGGGCTCTATGCGGCGGCGAGCGGCAGCCCGACGCTGCCGGACTGGCTCGGGCCGCGCGCCTTCGACCTGTTCGTCACCGCCGCGTCCGAGAACGACAAATATGCCCGGCAGATCGATTCCTCGCCCGGCGTCGCGGTGTTTTTCGGCGCGCAGGCCGACCGCGCCCATTGGATCGAGGTCGGCCGCGCCTGCCACCGCTTCGCCCTCGCCGCCACCGCGCTGGGGCTGAAACTGGCCTGCATCAACCAGGCGGTGGAGGTGGCGCGGCTGCGCCCGGAACTCGCCGCGCTCGCCGGCGAGAACGGGCTGCGGCCGGACATGGTGATGCGCTTCGGCTATGGGCCGACGCTGCCCCTCTCGCCCCGCCGCCCGGTGGCTGAGGTGCTGGCGTGAGGCGCGCCGCGCCGGGGGAGAGCGGGACGCGGGCGGGGGTAACGGGTGCAGCTTCGTCACGTCGCGACGATCATCCTTCTCGCCACGGTGACAGCGCACGCCGGGCGGGCTAAGCGTGAGGCCCGCCTCTGCCGCCGCTTTCCCCTCGGTCCCGTGTTCCCCGCCCCATGTCCTATCTCATCTACGCCGCCATCCTTGTCGCCGTCGTCGCTCTGTTCGCGCTGATCACCGCGCGCGGGCGGGTGCATCCGTTCATCGCGCTGGTGCTGGCGGCGTTCGCCTTCAATTATGGCGTCGGCTGGTCGCTGAGCTTCGTCGTGAAGTCCTTCGGCACCGGCTTCGGCCAGACGCTGGCGGCGCTCGGCGTCGTGGTGGTGACGGGGGCGCTGCTGGCGGAAATCGCCGACAGCACCGGCGCCACGGCACGGCTGCAGCAGATGGCGCGCGGCTGGCGCACCCGCTCCGGCCCGCTCGCCGTGCTCGGGCTGATCGGCGGCATGTGCTCGACCCCGGCGGCGGCGTTCGCGCTGCTGAACCCGCTGCGGCGCGGCATTGGCGGCGACAGCCCGCGCTCGGCGCTCACCCTCGGCCTCGCGCTCTCGGCCGGCCATGGCCTGCTGATCCCCGCCCCCACCGTGCTGGCGAGCCTCACCATTCTGCGCGCCGACTGGGGGCTGGCGGTGGCGATCGGCCTGCCTTTGGCGCTGATCGCCGGCGCGTTCGGGGCGCTGTTCGCAAAGGGCTGCGCCAGCGGCGCGCCGAACCCGCTCGACACATCCGCCGGCATGGCAGGCACCTCGCTGCACGCGCCCCGGCGCGGGGCGCTGGCGCTGCTCATTGTCAGCCTGGTGCTGGTGGCGCTGCTGATCGTGCAGGCGCTGGGCGACATCGCCTCCGAGCCGTTCGGCGGCGGCAATGACCGGCATTTCATCCTGGCGCTGGGCAATCCGGTGCTGCTGCTGGTGGTGGGCGTCGGCCTGCTGCTGCTGCTGAGCTGGAGCTGGGAGAAGGGCGGCCTGAGCGAAGCCGGCTGGGCCGGGCGGGCGCTGACCAAGGTGGCGCCGCTGCTGCTGATCCTCGGCGCCGCCGGCGGCCTCGCCAAGGTGGCGCAGGATGTCGGCATGGCTGATATGACGGCGGAATATCTCATTCCCCTCGCCCCCACCTCCGGCGCACTGGTGCTGGTGCTGCCCTTCGCCCTCGCCGCCGTGATCAAGACGCTGCAGGGCTCCTCGCTGGTCGCCGCCATCACGGCCGCCGGCATGATGATGGAACTCGCCGCCCCGCTGGGGCTCGGCGATCCCTCGGGGCGCGTTCTTGCCGCGCTGGCGGTGAGCGCCGGCGCCATGACCGTGCCGCAGATCAATGACGGACTGTTCTGGCTGGTGACGCGGGCGGGCCGATTCACCCCGCCGGCGGCGCTGGCGCGGCTCTCGGGTGGCGTGCTGCTGCAAAGCGGGGTGATCCTCGCCGGCCTCATCGCCCTGCGCGCCGCCACCGCCTGAGGAATGGCCCCTTTCGAGGACCCGCTTCGATGCTGCGACGCCGTGACCTGCTGCTCTCCGCCCTTGCCGCCGCCGGCCTACCCGCTCTGCCCCTGACCGCCCGCGCGCAAGCCGCCGCCGCACTGCCTGCCGCCGCGCCTCTGCTGCCGGCCGGCACGCCGCGCCTGCCGGCGGATTTCGTCTGGGGCGCTTCCACCTCGGCCTATCAGATCGAGGGCGCGGTGGCGGAGGGCGGGCGCAAGCCCTCGATCTGGGACGTGTTTTCGCACACGCCCGGCCGCATCGCCGACGGCACCAATGGCGACGTCGCCTGCGACCACTATCACCGCTACCCCGACGACGTGGCGCTGATGGCCGATCTCGGCTTCAAGGCCTACCGCTTCTCCCTCGCCTGGCCCCGGGTGATGCCCGACGGCACCGGCCCGGTGAACGCGGCGGGGCTCGATTTCTACGACCGGCTGGTCGACACGCTGCTGGCGCGCGGCATCCAGCCCATGGCCTGCCTCTACCATTGGGACCTGCCACAGGCGCTGCAGGAACGCGGCGGCTGGCACAATCGCGACATCGCCCACTGGTTCGCCGACTATGCCCGCGCCGCCGTCCAGCGGCTCGGCGACCGGGTGAAGCCGTGGGCGATGCTGAACGAGCCCTCGGTGCACGCCATTTTCGGCCATGGCTTCGGCAATCACGCGCCGGGCCTGACCGGCTGGGACAGCTATGTGAAGGCGCAGCACCACCTCAACCTCGCGCAGGGCACCGGCATCGCCGCCGTGAAGGGGCTGCATCCGGGGCTGAAGCTCGGCACCGTGCTGTCGCTGCAGCCGATCTTCCCCGCCTCGCAGGACCCGGCCGACATCGCTGCCGCCGCCCGCTTCGATGCCTGCTGGAACACGATCAATCTCGACCCGCTGTTCCATGGCCGCTACCCCGAACTGTTTGCGGAGGCTTTCGCGCCGCTGGTCCAGCCGGGCGACCTGGAGACGATCCGCGCGCCGATCGACTTCCTCGGGGTGAATTATTACGGGCCGTCCTACATCAAGCACGAGCCCAACGCCTTCCTCGCCCAGGCGAGTTGGGGCGCCCTGCCCCCGGACACGCCGACGACGCTGCTCGGTTGGCCGATCAGCGCCCAGGGCATGGTCGACGTGCTCGCCCGGCTGCGCGACGCCTATGGCAACCCGCCGGTCTTCATCACCGAAAACGGCGCCTGCTATGAAGACCCCGCCCCGGTGGATGGCGTGGTGCAGGACCCCGCGCGGACGGAGTACATCCGCGCCCATCTGGTGGCGGCGGGCCAGGCGATCGAACAGGGCTGCGCGCTGAAGGGCTATTACGTCTGGTCGCTGCTCGACAATTTCGAATGGGCGGAAGGCGAGCGCCGGCGCTTCGGCGTGGTGCGGGTGGATTTCGCCAACCAGCAGCGCACGCCGAAGCAATCGGCGCTGTATCTTTCCGGCCTGATGAAGGCACAGGGAGGGGTCGCCGCGCCCTGAGGTACCCTGTTAACAGGCCGACATGCGCCCGACACATATGTCGGTCA
This sequence comes from Ancylobacter vacuolatus, assembly GCF_030813595.1. GTDB lineage: Bacteria > Pseudomonadota > Alphaproteobacteria > Rhizobiales > Xanthobacteraceae > Ancylobacter > Ancylobacter vacuolatus. The sequence continues at coordinate 290,491 of NZ_JAUSUH010000003.1, forward strand.
TTTGACGGCAGGTGCCCCAGGGCCCCTTCTATGTGCTACCTAACGCTACCGGCTCACGGGCCGAGACACGAGACAGAGCAGCAGCATGCAGACAGACGATCCCGCCGTCGCCGAAATCGTCGACTTCATCTCCGGCGAAGTCGGGGTCGACAAGAGCCTCCTGACCCCGGAGACGCCGGTGGCGGAACTGGGTATCTCCTCGCTCGACCTGATCGAGACCATCTTCAAGCTGGAGAGCCGTTTCGGCATCGAGATTCCCAATGACGGCCCGCTCAACGGCAATGACGTGACCGTGGGCACGCTGGTCGACCATGTCGCCGAGCTGCTGGCGGCGCAGAAGGGCAAGACCGCCTGATGAAGTCTCGCGTCGCCATCACCGGGCTGGGCTCGCTCTCGGCGCTGGGCAATGACGTGTCCGCCCATCTCGAAGGCCTGCGCGCCGGCACGGTGGGCATTGGCGAGACGCGCGGCGTCGACGTCTCCTCGATGAAGACCAAGATTTCCGCCGAGGTGCGCGGCTTCGTGCCGGAAGAGCATTTCGAGCCGCGCCAGCTCGGCCTCATCGACCGCACCTCGCAATTCGCCGTGGTCGTCGCCCGGCAGGCGCTGGCGGATGCCGGACCGGTGCTGGAAGGCGTGGCGCGCCATCGCGTCGGCGCCATCTTCGCCGCTTCCGTCGGTTTCCACGCCGTCGATGACAGCTACCGCAAGCTCTATGCCGAAGGCGCGGCGCGGCCGCACCCCTTCACCGTGCCGCGCGCCATGCCGAGCGGCCAGGTGAGCCATGTGACGATGGATCTCGGCATTCACGGCCCGGCCTTTTCCATCGCCTCGGCCTGCTCGTCCGCCGCCCATTCCATCGGCACCGCCTTCCACATGGTGCGTTCCGGCATGCTGGATGTCGCCGTGTCCGGCGGGGCGGAATCGCAGCTCACCTATGGCATGCTGAAGAGCTGGGAGGCGCTGCGCGTGCTGTCCCCGGATGGCTGCCGCCCGTTCTCCAAGGACCGCGCCGGCCTCGTCATCGGCGAGGGCGCCGGCGCCGTGGTGCTGGAGAACATGGACCGCGCCCTGGCGCGCGGCGCCACCATCCATGCCGAGCTGGTCGGCTTCGGCATGAGCGCCGACGGCATGGACATCACCGCCCCCGACATGGCGAGCGCGGCCGCCTCGATGCGCTTCGCGCTGGAGGATGCCGGGCTGGCGCCGGAGGCGATCGACTATGTCAGCGCCCACGGCACCGCCACGGTGCTGAACGACAAGACCGAGGCCGGCGCGCTGCGGCTGGTGTTCGGCGATCACCTCGCCCGGCTGCCGGTGTCGTCATCGAAATCGCAGTACGGCCACACCATGAACGCCTCCGGCGCGCTGGACTGCGTGACCACCGTGCTCGCCTTGCGCGAAGGCTTCCTGCCGCCGACCATGGGCTTTCGCGAGGCCGACCCGGACTGCGATCTCGACTGCGTGCCGAACGGCGCGCGGGTGGCGGCGATCGAGCACGCGATCTCCTCATCCTTCGCCTTTGGCGGGCTGAACGCGGTGCTGGCGCTGAAGCGGTTCGGGGGCTGAGCGGGCGGCCCCTGGCCTCGGCCCCTCTCGCGTTGAGGTGTCTTCCGTCGGGCGGTGCCGGGCGATCCGGTCCCGAGCGCCGGCGGCATTGGTGTCACGGATTATGGCGAAGGCGCCGGCCCTGCGGGTGGAGCGACCGGCCGCGCGCCCGAGGCGGGCACGTCGCGCGCGCGTGTGGCCGCATCCGTTCCGACGGGGGGCTGCACCTTCGGTTTAACGCGCATCTGCAGGGAAGGGTCGATGACTTTCGATCCGATATTCTCCTCCGCCATGGCGACCCCGGCCATCAGGATGGCGCCCGTCAGGGCAAGGGCGCTACCAAAGATCTTCATCGCGATCGTCCTTTGCGCCGCAAGGGCGAGCCAAGGAGTTCGGCGTCAGCGAGCCGCTAGGGACGGTACACCCTTTCCAAAGGTAAATCACGACCTTTGCCGTTCCGGCCCCGATTGCGGCGGACCGCGCACCAGGGCGCGGTGGCGGCGCTGGCGGGCTCAACGCCGCGCGGGCGCTGAAGCGGTTCGGGGGTGAGCGGGCGGCCGTTCCCCGGACCAGCCGCGCCGCTCCATCGTCAGAGGCGTTCCCCGGACCAGCCGCGCCCCGCGCGGCGCCGATCCGGGGCCCAGGGGACCGGGCGGGCGTTCTTTTTGCCGGCGCCGAAGAAGTTTGTGCGGAAGAGTTTTCCGCTGGGTCCCGGCTCGCCTTCCGCTGACGCTCAGGCGTCCGGGACACGTCGCCCTCACCCCTCCACCGCGAATTCCCCCGCCAGCTTCTCGCCCACCAGCGCCGCCACCGCGCCGCGCTGGGCGACGAGCCGCTCCCGGCAGAAGGCGGCGGTCTCGCGTGGCAGGCGCCCCAATTCCTGCCGGCGGGCGATCAGAGTGAGATGCCGGGTCAGCCCCGGCCCGGGCAACGCGTGGCAGGCGAGGCCATCGAGCGGCAGGCCGGCCTCCAACAGGCAGAGCGGGGTGGTGACGGCGAAGCCCGCCCCCTCGACCACAGCGGCGGTGACGCCATAGGGTGTGTCGAATTCCAGCGGGCGCGGCAGATCGAGCCGCAACCGACGCAGATGCCGCTCCACCTCCATGCCGGTCTTGGAACGGGCGGAAAAGCGCACCAGCGGCACGGTGGCGGCCAGCATCTCCAGCTCCGCCGCGTTGGCGGGAGCGGGAAGCGCCGCCGGCAGCAGCAGCAGATAGGGCTCGGTGAGCAGCGGCCAGCGCTCCAGCCCCTCGATCTCATCGAGATCGTCGGCGCCGACCAGAAGGTCGAGCTGGCGGGTCAGCAGCGCCCCGGCATGGGAGGCGGTGAGGCCCGACAAAAGCGACACCTGCTCCGCCTTTTCCCCCAGCGCCCGGGCGAGCGGCGCCATCAGCACCCGCGAGAGCGAATCCACCAGCCCCGCGCGCAGCAGCGGCAGGCGGGCATGCTCGGCCTCGCGCAGCAGCGGCGCGATCTGGCGCGCTTCCGACAGCAGCGCGCTCGCCCGCTGGCGCAGCGCGCCGCCGGCGGCGGTGAGGCCGAGCGGGCGGGCGCTGCGGTCGAACAGGCCGATGCCGATGCGGCGCTCAAGGTCCGCCACCGCCTGCGAGATCGCCGGCTGGGTCAGCCCAAGCCGGCGCGCCGCCTGCGCCATGGTGCCGGCGTCGCAGACGGCGAGGAAGATTTCCAGTGCGCGCAGGTCGAAGGGCAGCGTGTCGGCGGGGGGCATGGGGCGGTCTTTCGTGTCGCGCCGTCATCCTGAGGTGCCCGGCGCGAGCCGGGCGTAGAGGGATATCGGGGTGCGCGGAAAGCCCATCCTTCGAGGCTCGTTTCACTCGCACCTCAGGATGACGGTGTCCTCTTGGGCTCGTCTATAACCAAAACTTATATTATCACCAGATCGAGGTTGATCTATAGGTTTTCGCCGTGTCTGGCACCGATCGTCCCCGAGCGAGCCCTCATGCGCTATTCCTTTCTCAGCCTCCTTGCCAACGGGCTTTCCGGGCAGTCCCGCTGGACCCCGGCCTGGCGCGACGCGGCGCCGAAGCCCGCTTATGACGTGATCATCGTCGGTGGTGGCGGGCATGGGCTGGCGACCGCCTATTACCTCGCCAAGGTGCACGGCATCCGCAATGTCGCGGTGCTGGAAAAGGGCGTCATCGGCTCCGGCAATGCCGGGCGCAATACCACCATCATCCGCTCCAACTATCTCCTGCCGGGCAATGAGCCGTTCTACGAATGGTCGATGAAGCTGTGGGAGGGGCTGGAGCAGGAGCTGAACTACAACGCGATGGTGAGCCAGCGCGGCATTCTCAACCTGTTCCATTCCGACGCCCAGCGCGACGCCTATGCACGGCGCGGCAACGCGATGCGGCTCGCCGGCGTCGATTCGCAGCTGCTGGACAAGGCGCGCGTCAAGGCGATGTACCCGTTCCTCGATTTCGACAATGCGCGCTTCCCCATCCAGGGCGGGCTGCTGCAGGCCCGCGCCGGCACCGCCCGCCACGACGCCGTCGTGTGGGGCTATGCCCGCGCCGCCGACCGGCTCGGCGTCGATATCGTGCAGAATTGCGAGGTGACCGGGTTCATCCGCGAGGGCGACGCCATTGTCGGGGTGGAGACCACGCGCGGCGCGGTGCGGGCGGGCAAGGTCGCGGTGGCGGTCGCGGGCTCTTCCTCGCGCGTCGCCGGCATGGCCGGGCTGCGGCTGCCGATCGAGAGCCATGTGCTGCAGGCCTTCGTCTCCGAGGGGCTGAAGCCTGTCGTCGACGGCGTCATCACCTTCGGCGCCGGGCATTTCTACATCTCGCAATCCGACAAGGGCGGGCTGGTGTTTGGCGGCGACATCGACGGCTATAATTCCTACGCCCAGCGCGGCAATCTCCCCGTGATCGAGGATGTGTGCGAGGGCGGCATGGCCCTGATGCCGCGCATCGGAAGGCTGCGGCTGCTGCGGCACTGGGGCGGCATCATGGACATGTCGATGGACGGCTCGCCGATCATCGACCGCACGCCGGTGCCGGGGCTCTTCCTCAATGCCGGCTGGTGCTATGGCGGCTTCAAGGCGACGCCGGCCTCGGGCTGGTGCTTCGCCCATCTGCTGGCGAAGGGCGAGCCGCACGAAACCGCCGGCGCCTTCCGGCTCGACCGCTTCCGCACCGGCCATCTCATCGACGAGAAGGGAGTCGGCGCCCAACCGAACCTGCATTGATGACCGCCATTAGCGCCCTCCCCCTCACCCCATCCCTCTCCCCCACGGGGAGAGGGAGCCGGCCGCCCTTCACCTCTCCCCGTGGGGGAGAGGTCGGATCGCCCCGCGATCCGGGTGAGGGGCTTCCTCCCAAAGGTGCCGCCTGATGCGTATCCCCTGCCCCTATTGCGGCGAACGCGACGCCCATGAATTCGCCTATCTCGGCGACGCCACCCTGACGCGCCCCGACCCGGCGGCGGCGGAGGCGGAACAGGCGTTCCACGATTATGTCTATCTGCGCGACAACCCGGCCGGGGCGCATGAGGAGTGGTGGTACCACGCCAATGGCTGCCGGCAGTGGCTGCGCGTCGCGCGCGACACCCGCACCCATGCCATCTCAGGCGCCGTTGCCGCGCGTGTTGCGGGAGAGCCGGCATGAGTACGTCCAACCGCAACCGTCTCACTGCCGGCGGCCTGATCGACCGGGCCCGCCCGCTCGGCTTCAGCTTCGACGGCACGCGCTACCGCGGCTATGAAGGCGACACGCTGGCCTCGGCGCTGCTGGCCAATGGCGTGCGGCTGGTCGGGCGCTCGTTCAAATATCACCGCCCGCGCGGCATCTTTTCCGCCGGGGCGGAGGAGCCGAACGCGCTGGTGGAGCTGCGCTCCGGCGCGCGGCGCGAGCCCAACAGCCGCGCCACCGTCACCGAACTCTATGACGGGCTGGAGGCCGCCAGCCAGAACCGTTGGCCCTCGCTCGCCGTCGATGCGCTGAGCCTCAACCGCTTCCTCCAGCCGTTTCTCGGCGCCGGCTTCTACTACAAGACCTTCATGTGGCCCGCCGCCTTCTGGGAGAAGCTGTATGAGCCGATCATCCGCCGCGCCGCCGGGCTCGGCCGGGCGGCGGAGGAGGCGGATCCCGATCATTACGAGAAGGCCACCGCCTTCTGCGATGTGCTCGTCATCGGCGCCGGCCCGGCCGGGCTGATGGCGGCGCTGGCGGCCGGGCGCGCGGGGGCGCGGGTGATCCTCGCCGATGAGGACTTCCTGCCCGGCGGCGGGCTCAATGCCGAGGCCGGCGATGTCGGCCGCAAGCCCGCACCGGCCTTCGCCGCCGAAATGGTGGCGGAACTCATGAGCCTGCCCACTGTGCGGGTGATGACCCGCACCAGCGTGTTCGGCGTCTATGACAGCGGCACCTATGGCGCGCTGGAGCGGGTGAGCGACCACCTCCCCGAGCCCGCCCCGTTCCAGCCGCGCCAGCGCCTGTGGCGCATCATCGCGCGGCGCGCCGTGCTGGCGGCAGGCGCCACCGAGCGGCCGATCGTGTTCGGCGGCAATGACCGGCCGGGCGTGATGCTGGCCGGGGCGGTCGGCACCTATGTGCAGCGCCACGCCGTGCTGCCGGGGCAAAAGATCGCGCTGTTCGCCAATAATGACGGCGCGTGGCGGGAGATGCTGGCGGCACATGCCGCCGGGGCGCCTGTTGAGACCATTATCGACGTGCGCACCGAGGTGGCGGCAGACCTCACCCAGGCGGCGCGGGCCGAGGGCATCCGCGTGCTGACCGGCGCACAGGTGATCGCCACCGCAGGCAAGACGCTCACCGGGCTCACCGTCGCCACCGCGTCGGGCACCGAGCGCATCGCCGCCGACACGCTCGCCGTCTCCGGCGGCTGGTCGCCTTCGGTGCACCTCACCTGCCACCATGGCGGCAAGCCGCGCTGGGAAGAGGCGATCGCCGCCTTCGTGCCGGGCACGTGCCCGCCGGGGCTGAGCGTGGCCGGGGCGGCCAAGGGCGTGTTCGGCCTCGGCGCGTGCCTGAAGGACGGCGCGGCCATAGGCGCGGAAGCCGCGCAGGCGCTCGGCTTCACCGTGCCCGCCCTCGACGTGCCTGATGTGGCGGACGCCCCCTTCGCTCTCACCCCGTTCTGGCATGTGGAAGGCTCGAAGGGCGCGGCCTTTGTCGATTTGCAGAACGACGTCACCGCCAAGGATGTCGGCATCGCCCATAAGGAGGGCTTCCGCTCGGTCGAACTGCTCAAGCGCTACACCACGCTCGGGATGGCGACCGACCAGGGGCGCACCTCCAACGTCACCGGCCTCGCTATCATGGCGAGCCTCACCGGCGCCTCGATCCCCGAGACCGGCACCACCATCTTCCGCCCGCCCTATACGCCCGTCTCCATGGGCGCGCTGGCCGGGCACCATCGGGGCAAGGATTTCCGCCCGGTGCGCCTTACCCCGACGCATGAATGGGCGCGCGCGCAGGGCGCGGTGTTCATCGAGACCGGGGCGTGGCTGCGGGCGCAGTATTTTCCGCGCAACGGCGAAAAAGACTGGCTGGAGACGGTGTCGCGCGAGGTGACCTCGGTGCGCGCCGGCGTCGGGCTGATCGACGTCTCGACCTTCGGCAAGATCGACCTTCAGGGCCGCGATGTCGGCGCCTTCCTCGACCGCGTCTACATTAACGGCTTCGCGGCGCTCGCGGTGGGCAAGGCGCGCTATGGCGTCATGCTGCGCGAGGACGGCATGGTGATGGATGACGGCACCACCGCCCGGCTGGCGCCCGAGCATTATGTGATGACCACCACCACGGCCAATGCGGCCAAGGTCTATCAGCATCTGGAATTCTGCCTGCAGGTGCTGTGGCCGGAGCTCGACGTGGCGCTGTCCTCGGTCTCCGAGCAATGGGCGCAGATCGCCCTTGCCGGCCCGCGCGCCCGCGACGTTCTCGCCCGGGTGGCCGATGGCGATGTCTCGAACGCGGCGCTGCCCTTCATGGGCGCCATCGAAGGCACGGTCATGGGCGGGGTGAAGGCGCGGCTGTTCCGCCTCTCCTTCTCCGGCGAGCTGGGCTATGAGATCGCCGTGCCCGCCCGCTTTGGCGCGGCGCTGGCGCAAGCGCTGATGCAGGCGGGTGAAGAGTTCGGCATCACGCCCTATGGCATCGAGGCGCTGGGGGTGATGCGGATCGAGAAGGGCCATGTCTCCGGCAACGAATTGTCCGGCCAGACCACGGCCGGCGATCTCGGCTTCGGCCGCATGGCCTCGACCAAGAAGGACTATATCGGCCGCACGCTCGCGGCGCGACCGGGCCTCACCGATCCCGACCGGCCGGCCTTTGTCGGCTTCAGGCCGGTGGACCCCTCGCGCCGGCTGCGGGCGGGCGCGCATTTCCTCCCCCTCGGCGCGGCGCCCACGATGGCGAACGATCAGGGCTACATGACCTCGGTCGCCTATTCCCCGCATCTGGGCCACTGGATCGGCCTTGGCCTGATCACACGCGGGCCGGAGCGCCTGGGCGAGCGGGTGCGCGCCTATGACCCGGTGCGCGGCGAGGAAATCGAGGTAGAAATCTGCGCGCCCGGCTTCATCGATCCGGAAGGAGTGCGCCTTCGTGGCTGACCATTCGTCTCACGATCCCCTCGCGGGCATCCCGTTCGACCGTGTGCCCCCTTCCGGTGCCTATGGCGCGGGCGGGGCGGCGGGCGTCACCGTCGCCACCACGGACACGCCGTTCATCGCGCTGGTCGTCGCCCGCAACGGCTTTGCCGCCAGTGTGGCGGGCCGGCTCGGCCGCGCCTTCGGGGTGGAAGTGGCCGACCAGGCCCGCGCGGCGATCGGCGCCGCCTCCACCGTGGTCGGCACCGGGCCGGGGCGCTTCCTCGTGCTGTCGAAGACCGAGCCGGACCTTGCCGGCACGCTGCGCGCGCTGCTGGGGGTTGAGGCGGCGATCACCGAACAGGACGACGCCTATGTCACCTTCGACCTCGCGGGCGACAAGGTGCCCGATCTCATCGCCAAGGGCGCGCTGATCGACCTCGATCCGCGCGTGTTTCTGCCCGGCCACGCCGCCACCACCGTGATCGCCCATATCGGCGTGACCCTGTGGCGGGTGCATGAGAGCGGCTGGCGCCTGCTCGTGGCGCGCAGCCTGGAGGCGAGCTTCACGCGTTTCCTCGTCGCCAGCGGCGCCGAGTTTGGCCTGCGTCTGGAGAACGGGACAGCGGGACGAGGTTGACGGCGGCGCGCCGCGCGCTTTCCCCGTCACCCCTTCTCCCCTAGAACGGCCCGGCGCCTTTGCGGCGCACCGGCGTTTCGACGAGACAGACTCATGACCGACAGCACCGAACCCTGCATCCTCACCCTCTCCTGCCCCGACCGGCCGGGCATCGTCGCCGCCGTCGCGACCTTCCTGTTCGAGCATGGCGGCAACATTCTGGAGGCGCAGCAATTCGACGCCACCGAGAGCGGCCGCTTCTTCATGCGGGTGATGTTCGACCGCGCCGCCGGCTCCGGCCCGCTGGAGGCGCTGAAGGCGGATTTCGAGGCCGTCGCGGAAAAGTTCGCGCTCGACTGGCGCCTGCGCCCGCGCAGCCAGAAGCGGCGGGTGATGTTGCTGGTGTCGAAATTCGACCATTGCCTCGCCGATCTGCTCTATCGCTGGCGGATCGGCGAGATTCCGATGGAGATCGTCGCCATCGCCGCCAATTACCCGCGCGAGACCTACGCCCATCTCGACCTTGCCGGCCTGCCCTTCCACTATCTGCCGATCACCAAGGCGACCAAGATGGAACAGGAGGCCCAGCTGTGGGAGCTGTTCCAGTCGAGCGGCGCCGAAGTGGCGGTGCTGGCGCGCTACATGCAGGTGCTCTCGGACGGGCTGTCGGCCAAGCTCTCGGGGCGCTGCATCAACATCCACCATTCCTTCCTGCCCGGCTTCAAGGGCGCCAAGCCCTATCACCAGGCGCATGAGCGCGGGGTGAAGCTGATCGGCGCCACCGCGCATTACGTCACCTCCGACCTCGACGAGGGCCCGATCATCGAGCAGGATGTCGAGCGCATCAGCCATCAGGACACCGCCGAGGACCTGGTGCGCAAGGGCCGCGACATCGAGCGCCGGGTGCTCGCCCGGGCGCTGGCCTGGCACCTCGACGACCGGGTGCTGTTGAACGGCCACCGCACCGTGGTATTCCGCGACTGAGAACGGCGCGTGCGTCGAGACGCGGGGCGCTGCCCCGCTGCTCAGCATGACGAAGGCGCGCAGCGCGCCGTCGCCTCAGAATGACGGCTTGCCGGGCCTCGAAGGACGCAGGACAAAGCCGTAAAGCGATCCGCGCTGGAGGAAAACATGGTCGAAACCCGCCTGATCGACGGCAAGGCGTTTGCCGAGACGATGCGCGCCCGCCTCAAGGATGACGTGGCCGCCTTTGTCGCCGAGACCGGCGTGACGCCGGGCCTCGCCGTGGTGCTGGTGGGCGAGGATCCCGCCAGCGCGGTCTATGTCCGCAACAAGGGCAAGCAGACGCTGGAGGCCGGTATGGCCTCGATCGAGCACAAACTGCCGGCCGACACCGCGCAGGATGACGTGCTGGCGCTGGTGCGGGCGCTGAACGCCGACGACGCCGTGCACGGCATTCTCGTGCAGCTGCCTTTGCCCGCGCATATCGACGCGCAGGCGGTGCTCGCCACCATCGACCCGGCCAAGGATGTCGACGGCTTCCATGTGGTGAATGCCGGCCGGCTCGCCGTGGGGCTGGAGGCGCTGGTGCCCTGCACCCCGCTCGGCTGCGTGATGCTGCTCAAAGACACGCTCGGCTCGCTAGCCGGGCTGGAGGCGGTGGTGGTCGGGCGCTCCAACATCGTCGGCAAGCCGCTCGCCCAGCTGCTGCTGCGCGAGGACTGCACCGTCACCATCGCCCATTCGCGCACCCGCGACCTGCCGGGCGTGTGCCGGCGCGCCGACATTCTCATCGGCGCGGTGGGCCGGCCGGAGATGATCCGCGGCGACTGGATCAAGCCGGGCGCCACGGTGATCGATGTCGGCATCAACCGGGTGGCGGGCGCGGACGGCAAGGGCCGGCTGGTCGGCGATGTGGCGTTCGCCGAGGCGAAGGGCATTGCCGGGGCGATCACCCCGGTGCCCGGCGGCGTCGGCCCGATGACCATCGCCTGCCTGCTGGCCAACACGCTCACCGCCGCGCGGCGGCAGGTGGGGTGATGCGGGCCCCCGCGCCGGCGGCCGCGTTCAGACCGCCTGCGGGAAGCTGAACAGGTTGCCGGGGTCGATTTGCGCCTTGATTTCGGCCAGCCGGACGGAATTGGCGCCGTAATAGCGGGCGCGCCAATCGACGAGCGAGGTGTCGGGGAAGTTGATGAAGGCGCCGTGCCCGCCGGCATGGCCGACCGTGTGATATAGCTCGTCCTGCCATTTCTTGGCGGCGCGCACGATCTCCGGGCGCACGGTGTCGTCCTCGCTCCAGCTCACCCCGGCCACGGCCAGCCACCGGCTGCCGCGATGGACGAAGGCGCTCGCCGCCGGCGCGATCTCATTGATCCGCCCGCCGGTCTGGAAGAAGAACAGGTCGCCATGCGCGCCCGTGCCGGGCCAGCGCACCAGATGGTGGAAGGCCTTCTCCAGGAACGCCTCGGAGGGCGCGGTGTCGAGAAAGGCGGAGCGCTCGCGGTACCAGGCCGGTGCGCCGGGCTCCATCAGGAATTCCTGCGCCTCCCAATAGGGCAGTTCGCGGATGTCGGTCCTTTCAGGCGCGGCGACGGCCATGACCGGCTGCAGCAGCTTTTCAAAGGCCTGCCGGTCGCCGGCGAACTGGCCGAGCAGCGTCACTCCCACCTGCCGCCCGCCCGCGTGGAGGGTGGGCGTCACCCCCGCGAGACTGATGCGCGTGCCGAGCGTGACCGGCGCGCCATCGAGCGTGGCGAACAGGGCCCGGGCCACCGCCAGCGTCTTCTGCCGCCAGACGATGCGGAAGGCGGTCAATTGGCTGTCGGCCGGCACGGTCTCGAAGGTGAAGGAAGTGCTCACCCCGAAATTGCCACCGCCTCCGCCCCGGGTCGCCCAGAACAGGTCCGGCTCCTCGGTGGCGGAGAGGGTGCGCACCCGGCCGTCGGCAGTGACGATCTCGGAGGCGACGAGCATGTCGGAGGCGACGCCGAGCCGGCGCATGTTGAAGCCGATGCCGCCGCCGAGCACGAAGCCGGCGACGCCGACCGTGGGGCAGCGGCCATGGGTCATCATCCGCCCGGCCTGGCGCAGCGCATCATAGATCGGCTGGTTGATCGCGCCGGCGCCGACCTTGGCCCGCCCGGTGGCGGGGTCATAGGTGATGGCGTTCATCGCCGACATGTCGATCAGCAGGCCATGGGTGGTGGAGAAGCCGGCATAGGAGTGCCCGCCGCCGCGCACGGCGAAGGGCACTTCATAGTCCTGGCACCAGCTCAGCACATGGCCGATCATCTCAGGCGTGCGGCAGCGCACGATGGCTTCCGGCCGGACATGGCGGAAGCGCAGATTGTTCGGCAGCGCCTCGGAAAGGAAGCCGGCATCGGAGGGGCGCAGCACCGCGCCATCGGTGAGGCGGGCCAGCGCCTGCCAGCGATCGACCGGCGGGCTCGGCGGCGGGACTGGGGCAGGCTGGGTTGATGCCGGGGTAGATGCCTGGGTAGATGCCTCCTGCGCCCGCAACGGCGCGAAGCCGGCCAGCGCGGCGCTGGCCGCCGTGCCCATGATCAGGCTCCGGCGGCTTAGGCGTGCCGTCGACGTCATTCGGGTCCCCTCCCCTCGTTCCCGCACCCCGCGCCCCCCACAGGCCCGCGCCCGGGGAGCGGCGATGGCGCCCGCTTTTGCAATGCCTCCCATATCGGCGCGCGGTTGTGAAGCACCGTCGATCGCAATCGCTAAAATTGTAGTATACAATCCTGGATTGCGGATATCGGGCGCGCCTCCGAGCCGGGCGGCCGGCCTCACACCCGGGTCATGCGGTTCCAGGCATCGAGGCCGGCGATCTTGTAGGCTTCGGCGAGGGTGGGATAATTGAACGTGTTCTCGATGAAATAGTCGATCGTGCCCTTGAGGTTCAGCACCGCCTGGCCGATGTGGATCAGCTCGGTCGCGCCCTCGCCGACGATGTGCACGCCCAGCAGCCGGCGGGTCTTCACCGAGAAGATCATCTTCATCATCCCGCTGTTCAGCCCCATGATGTGGCCGCGCGAGGTCTCGCGGAAGCGGGCGATGCCGCATTCATAGGGAATCTCGCGCTTGCGCACCTCTTCCTCGCTCATGCCCACCGTGGACATCTCCGGCACGGAATAGATGCCATAGGGGAAGAATTCCGGCGGGGGCGGCGGCTCCAGCCCGAAGGCGTGGCAGGCGGCGACGCGGCCCTGCTCCATCGAGGTGGAGGCAAGGCTGGGAAAGCCGATGACGTCGCCCGCTGCATAAATGTGCGGCACGGCGGTCTGCAGCGTCTTCGGCTCGACGCCGATGCGGCCGCGATGATCGACGGCGAGGCCGGCGGCTTCCAGGTTCAGCCGGTCGGTGGCGCCGACGCGGCCGGCGGCGAAGAGCAGCATGTCGGCATGCACGGTACGCCCGTCCGCCAGCTTGCACACCGGCCGCTCGCGCGCGTCCAGCGTGATCGAGGTGACGGCGGCGCCGAAGCGCAGCGCGACATTGCGATCACGCAGCTCATGGACGAATTCCTCGATCAGCTCCTTGTCGATGAAGTCGAGAAAGGTGGAGCGCGGCTCGATCAGCGTGACCGACACATCAAGCGCGCTGAAGATCGAGGCATATTCGACGCCGATGACGCCGGCGCCGATGACCGCGAGGCTGCGCGGCAGCCGGGGCAGGTCGACGATTTCGTCGCTGTCGAACACGCTCATGCCGTTGAAGGGCACATAATCGGGCCGGAACGGGCGGGTGCCCACCGCGATCAGCACATGGGCGGCCGTGACCTTGTCGACCTCGCCGCCCTCGGCGGTGATCTCGATGGTGTGCGCATCGAGAAAGCGGGCCTCGCCGCGCGCGGTCTTCACCGCATTGCGGGCGAACTGGTGTTCAAGCACCTCGACTTCGTGGTCGAGCGTCTTGTGCAGCCGCGCCATCAGGTCGGCGGCGCCGATATCCTGCTTGACCCGGTAGGAGCGGCCATAAAAGCCGCGCTCGCGCCAGCCGGAGAGGTTGAGCACCGTCTCGCGCAGGGTTTTCGAGGGGATGGTGCCGGTGTGGACCGAGACGCCGCCGACGCGGCGGCCCTTCTCCACCACCAGCACCGACTTGCCGATCTTGGCGGACTGGACGGCGGCACGGCGGCCGGAGGGGCCGCTGCCGATGACAATCATGTCGAAATCGTACATGGAAGCGCGGGACCATTCTGCTGGCGGCAGGACATTACCGCCTATCGATGCACGATGAATGCCAAGCCTCCATGACGGAGGCACAGGCGTGCAGGGTCGATCCTGCCGGCGCGGGCTGGCTCGGGGCTTGCTTTCGCCGGCGGAACGGGTCCCATCGCCGGGGCGAGCGGAGGGAACGGACGTGGTGAATGGCGGGCGGCGCAAGCCGGGCGGGGCGGCGGAGGAGCCGGCCGAGGACCTGACCACCGGCTCGGGCGCGCCACTGGTGCGCGAGCGCACGCTGGAACAGGCGCTGGGCCAGCATGTGCGGGCGATACGGCACGATCTCGACCTCACCGTCTCCGATCTCGCCAGCGCCGCCGGAATATCGGTGGGCATGCTCTCGAAGATCGAGAACGGGCTGATCTCGCCCTCCCTCGGCACGCTGCAGGCGATTGCCGGCGTGCTCAACGTGCCGATCTCCACCCTGTTCACCACCTTCGAGGAAAAGCGCGACTGCTCCTATGTCCCCGCTGGCGGCGGGGTGCGGATCGAGCGGCGCGGCACCAAGGTCGGGCACCTTTATGAGCTGCTCGGCCATGCGGTCGGCGGCGAGGTGGCGGTCGAGCCCTATCTGATCACGCTGAGCGAGGAAGCCGTGCCCTATACCGGCTTCCGCCATGCCGGGGTGGAGTTCATCCACATGCTCTCCGGCGAGGTGAACTACCGCCATGGCGAGCGCACCTATCACCTCAAGCCCGGCGATTCGCTGCTGTTCGACAGCGCCGCCACCCATGGGCCGGAGGAACTGCTGGTGCGGCCGATGCGCTATCTCTCGATCATCATCTATCCCCGCGAGAGCGACCGCTGAGCGTCTCCCGGTAAAAGCGCCTTTTTCTTCTCAAGAAAATATTATTCCCGGATTATTGACGCCCGCGCGGGGCGCTCCTAAAAGATTGGGCAAGGCCTTTGCGCCGTCTGTCCCCTCTTTTGCCTGCAGGAGTATTCCGCCATGTGCGGCATTGTCGGCCTGTTCCTGAAGCAGCCGAAGCTGGAGCCGGAACTCGGCGCCCTGCTTTCGCAGATGCTCGACATCATGTGCGATCGCGGGCCGGATTCGGCCGGCTTCGCCGTCTATGGTGCCGGCACCCCCGGCTTCGTGAAGCTCACCCTTCGCGGCCCGGCCGGCACCGATTTCGCCGCGCTGGGGGACAAGATCGGCCATCCCGTCATCGCCCGCGACACCCATGGCGTGATGAGCGTGCCGGTGGCCGAGGAAACCACGGTCCGCGCCGCGCTCGCCCGCCTCGCCCCTGAGGTGCGCGTGGTCGGCGCCGGCACCCGCATGGAGCTCTACAAGGAGGTCGGCCTGCCGGCCGATGTCGCCAAGCGCTTCGAGCTGGAGACGATGAGCGGCACCCACGCCATCGGCCACACCCGCATGGCGACCGAGAGCGCCGTGACCACGGCGGGCGCCCACCCCTTCTCCACCGGGCCGGACCAGTGCCTGGTGCATAATGGCTCGCTGTCCAACCATGCCGGCGTGCGCCGCCTGCTCGCCCGCGAGGGGCTGGAGGTGACGACCGAGAACGACAGCGAGGTGGCCGCCGCCTACCTCACCTACCGCATGCGCGGCGGCGACAGCCTGGGCGAGGCGCTGGAGCATTCGCTGGGCGACCTCGACGGCTTCTACACCTTCGTCGTCGGCACCGAGAGCGGCTTCGGCGTGCTGCGCGACCCCATCGCCTGCAAGCCGGCCGTCATGGCCGAAACCTACGATTACGTCGCCTTCGCCTCCGAATACCGCGCGCTCGCCGGCCTGCCGGGCATCGAGACGGCGCGGGTGTTCGAGCCGGAGCCGGCCAAGGTTTATTTCTGGGATCGTGCCGCATGAACCTCTCGCTGAAGCCTGAAGCTGCCGAGGGTGAAACCCTCGTCGACCTCGCCACCACCCCGCTGCGCGCGCTGAACGGCGCGCTGCACAAGCTGGCGGCCGACACCAACCAGACGCTGTGGACGGTCGCCAACCCGGCCGGTCGCCACGCCATCGCCGCCGGGCTGGACGCGCCGATCACCGTCGAGATCGACGGGCCGGTCGGCTATTACTGCGCCGGCATGAACAAGCAGGCGCGCGTCATCGTCCATGGCAATGCCGGCGTCGGCGTCGCCGAGAACATGATGAGCGGCTTTGTCCATGTGAAGGGCGACGCCAGCCAGGCCGCCGGCGCCACCGCCCATGGCGGGCTGCTCATCATCGACGGCAACGCCTCGGCCCGCTGCGGCATCTCGATGAAGGGCATCGACATCGTGGTGAAGGGCTCGATCGGCCATATGAGCGCCTTCATGGCGCAGGCCGGCACCCTCACCGTGCTGGGCGATGCCGGCGAGGCGCTGGGCGACAGCCTGTATGAGGCGAGGCTGTTCGTGCGCGGCTCGGTCGCCAGCCTAGGGGCCGACTGCATCGAGAAGGAGATGCGCGAAGAGCACAAAGCGCTGCTCGCGTCCAAGCTGGAAGCGGCCGGCCTGCTCGGCGAGGTCGATATCTCCGAGTTCCGCCGTTACGGCTCGGCCCGCACGCTCTATCATTTCCACGTCGACAACGTGTCGAGCTATTGAGGGCGCGATGACCGACCACAGCAATACTCCGCGCACGACGCCCCGCGCGTCCGCCACCTTCGACGATTACACGCTCTCGGAAATCCGCCGCGCGGCGGCCACCGGCATCTATGACATTCGCGGCGGCGGGGCGAAGCGGAAGGTGCCGCATTTCGACGACCTGCTGTTCCTCGGCGCCTCGATGTCGCGCTACCCGCTGGAAGGCTACCGCGAGAAGTGCTCGACCGAGGTCGTGCTCGGCACCCGCTTCGCCAAGAAGCCGATCCAGCTGAAGATTCCGATCACCATTGCCGGCATGAGCTTCGGCTCGCTTTCGGCCAACGCCAAGGAAGCGCTGGGGCGCGGCGCCTCCGCCATGGGCACCTCCACCACCACGGGCGATGGCGGCATGACCAATGAGGAGCGCGGGCACTCGACCCAGCTCGTCTACCAGTATCTGCCCTCCCGCTATGGCATGAACCCGGACGACCTGAAGCGCGCCGATGCCATCGAGGTGGTGGTCGGCCAGGGCGCCAAGCCCGGCGGCGGCGGCATGCTGCTCGGCCAGAAGATCACCGAGCGCGTCGCCGGCATGCGGACGCTCCCCGTCGGTATCGACCAGCGCTCCGCCTGCCGGCACCCGGACTGGACCGGGCCGGACGACCTCGAGATCAAGATCGAGGAACTGCGCGAGATCACCGATTGGGAAAAGCCGATCTATGTGAAGGTCGGCGCCGCCCGTCCCTATTACGACACGGCGCTGGCCGTGAAGTCCGGCGCCGATGTGGTTGTCGTCGACGGCATGCAGGGCGGCACCGCCGCGACGCAGGAGATCTTCATCGAGCATGTCGGCATCCCGACGCTCGCCGCCGTGCGGCAGGCGGTGAAGGCGCTGCAGGACCTCGGCATGCACCGCAAAGTGCAGCTGATCGTCTCCGGCGGCATTCGCAACGGGGCGGACGTCGCCAAGGCGCTGGCGCTCGGCGCCGATGCGGTGGCGATCGGCACCGCCGCGCTGGTGGCGCTGGGTGACAACGACCCGCATTATGCCGCCGAATATGAAGCGCTCGGCACCCGCGCCGGCGCCTATGACGACTGGCACGAGGGCCGCGACCCCGCCGGCATCACCACGCAGGACCCCGAGCTGATGAAGCGGCTCGACCCGATCGCCGCCGGGCGCCGGCTCGCCAATTATCTCGCCGTGCTGACGCTGGAGTGCCAGACCATCGCGCGGGCCTGCGGCAAGAGCCATGTGCACAATCTGGAGCCGGAGGACCTTGTCGCCCTGACCATCGAGGCCGCCGCCATGGCCAATGTGCCCCTCGCCGGCACCGACTGGATTCCGGGGCGGAACGGCGGGTTCTGAGCGGCGGCGCACCGGGAAGGAGGCCCACGGTTTCAGCATCCTTCGAGGCCCGGCCGCTGGCCGGGCACCTCAGGATGACGTGGGCCTTCCAAGCGACGTCATCCTGAGGTGCCGCCGCAGGCGGCCTCGAAGGATGCCCCAGCAGAAGGGCCGACCGGCGCCGCCGGAATCACGGCCTCGGAAATGCATCACCAACGAGCCCCAACGGGCCGGGGAACAGCGAAACCGGATTGCACCATGGCCAATGATCTCGCTCACGCCGCCAAAGAACTCGGCATCAAATATTTCCTGATCTCCTATGTCGACCTGTTCGGCGCGCTGCGGGCCAAGCTGGCCCCGGCCTCCGCCATCTCAGGCATGCAGCGCTCCGGCGCGGGCTTCGCCGGCTTCGCCACCTGGCTCGACATGAGCCCGGCCGATGCCGACCTGTTCGCCGTGCCTGATGCCTCCAGCCTGATCCAGCTGCCGTGGAAGCCGGAAGTCGGCTGGCTCGCCTCCGACCTGGTGATGAACAACGAATTGGTGGCGCAGGCGCCGCGCAATGTGCTCAAGGCCACCATGCAGGGCGCCGGGAGCCTCGGCTACCAGATGAAGACCGGGGTGGAATGCGAGTTCTTCCTCACCAATGCCGACGGCACCAAGATCTCGGATACCGCCGACAACGCCACCAAGCCCTGCTACGACCAGTCCGCCCTGATGCGCCGCTATGAGGTCATCAAGGAAATCTGCGACTGCATGCTGACCCTCGGCTGGGGCCCGTACCAGAACGACCATGAGGACGCCAACGGCCAGTTCGAGATGAACTGGGATTTCGCCGACGCGCTTGTTACCGCCGACCGGCACGTGTTCTTCAAGTTCATGGCCCGTTCCATCGCCGAAAAGCACGGGCTGCGCGCCACCTTCATGCCCAAGCCCTTCATCGACCTCACCGGCTCGGGCTGCCACATGCACACCTCGCTGTGGGGGCCGGACGGCGCCAATCTGTTCGAGGACGAGGAGGGCGAGCTGGGGCTTTCCGCGCTCGGCTACAATTTCATCGGCGGGCTGATCCATTCGGCCGACGCGCTGTGCGCCTTCACCAACCCGACGGTGAATTCCTACAAGCGCATCAACGCCCCGCGCACCGTCTCCGGCGCCACCTGGGCGCCGAACACCGTCACCTATACCGGCAATAACCGCACCCACATGATCCGCATCCCCGATGCGGGCCGGCTGGAGCTGCGCCTGCCGGACGGCGCCGCCAACCCCTATCTCGCCCCCGCCGCCATGCTGGCCGCCGGGCTCGACGGCATCCAGAACCAGCGCGACCCAGGCAAGCGGCTCGACATCAACATGTACACGGATGGCCACAAGGTGAAGGGCGCCAAAAAGCTGCCGCTGAACCTGCTCGACGCCATCCGCGCGCTGGAGAAGTCCAACGTGCTGCGCAGCGCGCTCGGCGCGCCGCTGGTGGAGGGCTACACCAAGCTGAAGCACGAGGAATGGAACGCCTATTCCCGCCACCTGACCCAGTGGGAGCGCGACAACACGCTGGATATCTGAAGTCGGCTGCGTGCTTCGAGGCCGCCCGGCGGGCGGCACCTCAGCATGACGAAGGTCCTTCCATCTTCCTCGATACACCGTCATGCCCGGCCTTGTGCCGGGCATCCACGTCTTTGGACGTCGCGCAAGCAGTGGATGGCCGGGCCAAACCCGGCGATAAACGCTCACCGCACCGCGCAGCCCTCTCATGCCCTTGCCGGGAACGGCACCACAACGCGCCGTTCGGTATCCGCTTGACGCGGCGTCCGGGCGATAGAATATAGAATCGAGTACCCTTGGCGCGGAACGAGCTCGATGACCCTTCCTCCGAATCAGCAATCCGCCCTCGTCCGGGGCCCGGACCTGCGCGACACGAACAAGCCCGCATGGCGCGCGCCGGTCTGCCGGCCGGTGCCGCTGCCGGCGTCGACGCTTCTTGATTCGAACTTCAGCACTGATGGTTTTATTGGTTCCTGATCCCTCACGGGCCGAGCCGCAGCACACAGCGGTGCCGTACCTGCGCCAGTGACGGCCGAGAATGGCCGCTCCTGGCCGCGCTGTGTACCGGCTTGACGCGCGTCAAGGTTGATTGACTGCCAATCAAGTTACCTCGGGCGAGGAGGAAGCTTGATGACCCTTTATCCGAACCAACGTCCTACCCTCGTTCCAGACCGGAATAGGCGCGACGCACAGAAGCCCGCGTGGCGCAAACCGGTCTGCCGGCTGGTGCCGCTGCCGGCGTCGACGCAGTTCGATTTGGACTCCAACGGCGATAGTATGCTCCAGTCCTAATTCACTACAGGACGACCCGCGCGGCCGAGCCGCTCCGGCGCAAGCGGCGTTTCACGCGGCCGGTCGCCCCTTCCCCGTTTCGCCACCTACCCGGTGGGAGCGCGACAACAGGCGGGATAGCTGAGGCGGGTCTGCCCCCTCGCCGGCGTCATCGCGGAACGGTCGCGAGGCCGTATCCGGGATCGCATCCAGCTCTATCCTGCACGCGATCCCGGCGCTGCGGCTTCGCCTCCGGCCGGGATGACGACGCAAACAGGACCTCTCCCCGCCGGCGCGTTCACTCCCGCACTGCGAACGGCTACAGGCGACCGTTCGGTAGCGGGTTGACGGGCCGGTCGCCGACGGCGACAAGAGTGGGATACCTTCCTTACGGACGAACACATGACGACATCCCCGACGCCGCCCGCCGCCGCTCGCGTCGACCGGAACAAGCGCGACATGCCGAAGCCCGCCTGGCGCACGCCCGTCCTTCGGCAGGTGCAGCTGCCACTGGCGACGCTGGAGAACCCGAACAACAGCGGTGATGCGGCTGAGCTTTCCTGACCGGATAGGACAGGCGGCGCCGATCACCGGATATCGGCCCAGTGAATCGTCGCTGCGCGCTCCCTTCAGCTCGACCGGCGGGGCGGCTGTGCCGCGCTGACGCGAAGAGCGGACCGCCCCTGCGTGCGCCATTCCGCGCTCCAGGTGTCGCGTCCCGGTTGTGCGCCATCCCTTTTGGGAGCGCGACGAAGGGTGGGAGTGCTTGGGGAGGGACGCCTCTCCCCCAAAGCGACGCCATGCCCGGCCTTGTGTCGGCCATCCACGTCTTTGGATCTCACCGAAATCGTGGAGGACCGGGCCAGGCCCGGCCATGACGTGGCCGGCGCTTCAATCGTGTCTCCCTCACTCCCGCACCGCGAACGGCACCACGTCGCGGCGGTCGGGATCGAGCACGATTTCGCGGTCGAGCGGGGGGAAGGCGCGTTCCGGGCAGGCGGTGCGCGGGCAGATGCGGCAATTGACGCCGAGCGGCGCCACGGCGGCCGATTTCAGGTCCAGCCCATCGGCGTGGACGAGTTCTCCGGCATAGGAAATCTCGCAGCCAATGCCGAGCGCGAAGCGGCGCTCGCGCGCGCCATGGCGCAGCGCCGGCTTTGACGTGCCGCGCGCCAGGCAGAGATAGCGCACCCCGTCCGGCATCTCGCCCAGTTGCACCAGCGTGCGAGCCGGCTGCTCGAACGCCTCGTGCACATTCCACACCGGGCAGGCGCCGCCATAGCGGGCGAACTGGAAGCGGGTGGCGCTGTGGCGCTTGATGACGTTTCCGGCGCGGTCGACTTTCAGGAAATAGAACGGCACGCCCTTCTCCCCCGGCCGCTGCAGGGTGGAGAGGCGGTGGCACACCTGCTCATGGCTCGCCCCGGTCATGACGGCGAGGCGGTCGAGATCGTGCCGTGTCTCGCGCGCCAGCCGGGCAAAGCGGCGATAGGGCAGCAGCAGCGCGCCGGCATAATAGTTCTGCAGCGACAGCCGGCACACCTCGCGCGCCGTCGTGCTGCGGAAATCGGCTTCGCGCACGTGCCGGTCGATCAGCTCGCTCTGCTCGAAGCGGGCGATGAGCGCGGCGAGGCGGAAGGCGCGGCTGGCGGGGTCGAGCGTGCGCGCCAGCGTCGCCACCCGGCGGTGGCGGTCATAGGCCAGCAGCGGCGCGTCGAGCTGGGTGGACGCCGTCATCTCCACCGCGATGGCGTGGCTCTGCCGCAGATGCTCCACCAGCACCGCCACCGCATCGTCGCGGCCGAACAGGTCGAGCGCGGCATTCCGCTCCTCGCCCGCGCGGTCGAGGCCGTCGACATAATTGTCGATGTAGTGGAAATGGTCGCGCACCTCCTCATAGGGCGCGAGGTTGCGCGCCTCGTCGGGCGGCGCGGCGCCATCCACCTCGCGCGCCACCGAGACCACCGCGTCGTCCTGGGCGGCGCGACGCTCCTCCAGCCGGCGCAACGCCCCGTGCAGGCGCAGGAAGGCATGGGCGAAGGCGGGGGCGTGGGTGGTGGCGTTCTTCAGATCCTGCAGGCTCGGCTCGATGCCGCGAAACACCGGATCGGCCAGCGCCTCGCGCAGATCGGCGACGATGCGGTCGAGATCGTCGGCGCCGAAGCGGGTGATGTCGAGATCGAAGACGCGGCTGATCGCCAGCAGCACGGCGGCGGTGACCGGGCGCTGGTTGCTCTCGATCTGGTTGATGTAGCTCGGGGAAAGCGCCAGCCGCCGGGCGAAATCCATCTGCGTCAGCCCCAGCCGCTCGCGCACATGGCGCACCGCATGGCCGGCGAAGACTTTCTTGGACATGAGGCGGGTCTCCAGATGCTGCGGAACCTGCGCCTTTCCTCTCCCCGTCGGGGAGAGGTGGCCCGCGAAGCGGGTCGGTGAGGGGCGACGACGCTGGACACCTCTCACCCCAACCCTCTCCCCGACGGGGAGAGGGGGCAGGACGTGACCCCGTCATTTTTGTGAAAATTTTACAACTTCACGATCCGCATTTTCACAGCTTATGTTTTCCGCCGCAAGCGCCTAGAACGGTTGCAACGGTCCGCATAAAGGCTGGGGGAGCGCCATGAAGCCTATTCTCGACGAGCTGGAACAGCGGCGCGCCGGTGCCCGGCTCGGCGGCGGTGAAAGGCGCATCGCGGCCCAGCACAAACGCGGCAAGCTCACCGCGCGCGAGCGGCTCGAACTCCTGCTCGACACCGGCTCCTTCGAGGAATTCGACACCTTCGTCCAGCACCGCTGCACCGATTTCGGCATGGACAAGGCCGAGAAGATCCCCGGCGACGGCGTCGTCACCGGGTGGGGCACGGTGAACGGGCGCAAGGTGTTCGTCTTCGCCAAGGACTTCACCGTGTTCGGCGGCTCGCTCTCGGAAGCGCATGCGGCCAAGATCACCAAGATCCAGGATCTGGCGCTGAAGACGCGGGCGCCGATCATCGGCCTGTTCGATGCCGGCGGCGCGCGCATTCAGGAAGGCGTGGCGGCGCTGGGCGGCTATGGCGAGGTTTTCCGCCGCAACGTGCTGGCGTCAGGCGTTATCCCGCAGATTTCCGTCATCATGGGCCCCTGCGCCGGCGGCGATGTCTATTCCCCCGCCATGACCGACTTCATCTTCATGGTGCGCGACACCTCCTACATGTTCGTCACCGGGCCGGAGGTGGTGAAGACCGTCACCAATGAGAGCGTGACTGCGGAAGAACTCGGCGGCGCCAAGGTGCACACGACCAAGTCTTCGGTGGCCGATGGCGCTTTCGAGAACGATGTCGAGTGCCTGTTGCAGATGCGCCGGCTGATTGACTTCCTGCCCGCCTGCAACCAGTCCGGCGTGCCGGTGTGGCCGAGCTTCGATGATGGCGAGAGGCTCGACCCCTCGCTCGACACGCTGGTGCCGGAGCACCCGAACAAGCCCTATGACATGAAGGAGCTGATCTCAAAGGTCGCCGACGAGGGCGATTTCTTCGAGATTCAGCAAGGTTTTGCCAAGAACATCCTCACCGGCTTCGGCCGGGTGGAGGGGCGCACGGTCGGCTTTGTCGCCAACCAGCCGATGGTGCTGGCCGGGGTGCTCGATGCCGACGCCTCGCGCAAGGCGGCGCGTTTCGTGCGCTTCTGCGACGCTTTTGAAATCCCGATCGTCACCTTTGTTGACGTGCCCGGCTTTTTGCCCGGCACGGCGCAGGAATATGGCGGGCTGATCAAGCACGGCGCCAAGCTGCTCTTCGCCTATTCCCAGGCCACCGTGCCGCTGGTCACCGTCATCACCCGCAAGGCGTTTGGCGGCGCCTATGACGTGATGGCCTCCAAGCATATTGGCGGCGACGTCAACTATGCCTGGCCCACCGCGCAGATCGCCGTGATGGGCGCCAAGGGGGCGGTGGAGATCATCTTCCGCGCCGATATCGACGATCCCGAGAAGATCGCGGCGCGGACCAAAGAATATGAGCAGCGCTTCCTCTCGCCTTTTGTGGCGGCCGAGCGCGGCTATATCGACGAGGTGATCACCCCGCGCTCGACCCGCAAGCGAATCGCGCGGGCGCTGGCGATGCTGGTGTCGAAGAAGGTCGAGGCGCCGATGAAGAAGCACGATAATCTGCCGTTATAGCGACCTTTCTCCCTCTTCCCGTCGGGGAGAGGGTTGGGGTGAGGGGCAACGCAGCCTCGACATCCCGAAGCCGCCATCCCCCTCACCCGGCGCTCCGCGCCGACCTCTCCCCACCGGGGAGAGGTGAAGTAGAGGCCCCGAGAACAATGTTCTCCAAGATCCTCATCGCCAACCGTGGCGAGATCGCCTGCCGGGTCATCAAGACCGCCCGGCGCATGGGCATTGCCACCGTCGCGGTCTATTCCGATGCCGACCGGGACGCGCTGCATGTGGAGATGGCGGATGAGGCCGTGCACATCGGCCCCGCACCCGCCGCGCAGTCCTATCTCGATGCCGAGAAGATCATCGCGGCGGCCAAGCAGACCGGGGCGCAGGCGATCCACCCCGGCTATGGCTTCCTCTCCGAGCGGGCGAGCTTCGCGCAGGCGCTGAAGGCGGCCGGCCTCGTCTTCATCGGCCCGAACCCCGGCGCCATCGAGGCGATGGGCGACAAGATCGAATCGAAGAAGGCGGCGGCGGCGGCCAATGTCTCCACCGTGCCCGGCTATCTCGGCGTGATCGAGGATGCCGGCCACGCCGCCCGCATCGCCGACGAGATCGGCTATCCCGTGATGATCAAGGCCTCGGCCGGCGGCGGTGGCAAGGGCATGCGGATCGCCCATTCCCGCGACGAGGTGCAGGAAGGGTTCGACCGCGCCCGATCGGAGGCGAAGTCCTCCTTCGGCGACGACCGGGTGTTCGTCGAGAAGTTCATCGTCCAGCCGCGCCATATCGAGATCCAGGTGCTGGGTGACAAGCACGGCAATGTCATCCATCTGGGCGAGCGCGAATGCTCGATCCAGCGCCGCAACCAGAAGGTTGTCGAGGAAGCCCCCTCGCCGCTGCTGGACGAAGAGACCCGCGCCCTTATGGGCGCGCAGGCGGTCGCCCTCGCCAAGGCCGTGAACTATGACAGCGCCGGCACGGTGGAATTCGTCGCCGGGCAGGACAAGTCGTTCTATTTCCTCGAAATGAACACCCGCCTGCAGGTGGAGCATCCCGTCACCGAGCTCATCACCGGCATCGATCTGGTCGAGCAGATGATCCGCGTCGCGGCGGGCGAGGCGCTGACGCTCACGCAGGCGGACGTGAAGCTGAACGGCTGGGCGGTGGAGAGCCGCGTCTATGCCGAGGACCCCTATCGCGGCTTCCTGCCCTCCATCGGCCGGCTCACCCGCTATCGCCCGCCAGCGGAGGGGGTGGCGGACGGCATCACCGTGCGCAACGACACCGGCGTGTTCGAGGGCGGTGACATCTCGCTCTATTACGACCCGATGATCGCCAAGCTGATCACCCACGCGCCGACGCGGGCGCAGGCGATCGAGGCGCAGGCGGACGCGCTCGATGCTTTCGCCATTGACGGCATCCAGCACAACATCCCGTTCCTCTCGGCGCTGATGACGCATGAGCGCTGGCGGGCCGGGCGGCTCTCCACCGGCTTCATCGCGGAGGAATACCCGGACGGCTTCCACGCCACCGCGCCGAGCGACAAGCTCGCCCGCACGCTGGCGGGCGTGGCGGCGGTGATCGACAATGTCGGCAATGCGCGCAAGCGCAAGATCTCCGGCCAGCTCGCCGGGCGGCCTGTCGTGTTCGAGCATCAGCGCGCGGTGCAGCTCGGCGGGCTCACGCTGGCCTGCGAAGTGGACCGGGCGGCGGGCGGCTTCATCGTCAGCTTTCTCGACGAGGCCGGCCGCCCGCTCTCCACCCATGAGCTGCGCTCGGGCTGGCAGCCGGGCGAGCCGGTGTGGAGCGGCGTCTTCGACGAGGAGGCGCTTGCCGTGCAGGTGCGCCCAAGGCTCAATGGCGTGGCGCTGGCCCATCGCGGCATCGCGGTGGAGGCCATCGTCTATACAAGGCGCGAGGCGGAACTCGCCGCGCTGATGCCGGTGAAGGAACAGGCAGGCAGCGGCAAGCACCTGCTCTGCCCGATGCCCGGCCTCGTCGTCTCCGTCGCGGTCAGCGAGGGGCAGGAGGTGAAGGCGGGCGAGACGCTGGCGGTGGTCGAGGCGATGAAGATGGAGAATGTGCTGCGCGCCGAGCGCGACGCCACCATCGCCCGCGTCCACGCCAAGGCCGGCGACAGCCTCGCCGTCGACGCCGTCATTCTCGATTTCGCCTGAGAGGGGAAATGGACCAGCCCGCGCTCGACCTCGACAGCTTCCCGCCCGCCACGCGCGTGGACTGGCTGGCGCTGGTCGAAGGCGTGCTGAAGGGCGCGCCTTACGACAAGCGGATGCTAACCCGCACGCCTGACGGTTTCAGCCTCGACGCGCTGCCCGAGCGGCGGCGCGACGCCGCCCCCATCGCCGGCCGCCCGGCCGGGGCGCCGTGGAAGGTGATTGCCCGGCTCGACCATGACGACCCCGCGAGCGCCAACGCGCAGATGCTGGAAGACCTCAATGGCGGGGCAGACGGGGTGTCGCTGGTGTTCGCCGCCTCGCCCTATGCCGGCGGCTTTGGCCTGCCGGCGCGGTTCGAGGAACTGGCCGCGACGCTGGAGGGGCTGATGCCCGACATGGCGACGCTGCGGGTGGAGGCCGGCGGCTTCCAGGGCCGCGACATCGCCCTTGCGCTGGCCCGGCTGTTCGAGAAGGCGGACCCCGCCGTGCTCGACCTGCGCTTCGGCCTCGATCCGATTGGCGATTTCGCCGCGCGCGGCGCCGCGCCGATCGACTGGGGCACGCTCGCCGCCCGTCTCGGCCAGACGGTGACGGCGCTGCGCGGGCGCGGCCTCACCGCGCCGATGGTGCGGGCGGATGGGCGGCTGCACCATGGCGCCGGGGCCACCGACGCGCAGGAACTCGCCGCCGTGCTCGCCACCGCTTTGGCCTATCTCCGGGCGCTGGAGGCGGCAGGCCTGCCGCTCGATGAGGCGGCGCGCAGCATCGAGGTGACGCTGACCGCCGATGTCGACCAGTTCGGCACCCAGGCCAAGCCGCGCGCCTTCCGGTTGCTCTGGCAGAACGTGCTGGAAGCCTGCGGGCTCGCGCCTTCCCCGGTCGCGCTGCACATGGAAACCGCGTGGCGCAGCCTCACCCGGCACGACCCCCATGTGAACCTGCTGCGCGGCACCATCGCCGCCTTCGCCGCCGGGGTGGGCGGGGCGGACAGCGTGAGCGTGCTGCCCTTCACGCAGGCGATCGGCCTGCCGGAGCCGGAAGCGCGGCGGCTGGCGCGTAACACCCAGCTCATCCTGATGGAGGAATCCAACCTCCACCGCGTCGCCGATCCCGGCGCCGGGGCGGGGGCGATCGAGGAGCGGGCGGAAAAGCTGGCGGCGGCCGCGTGGGACCTCTTCCGCCAGATCGAGCGCGAGGGCGGCATGGTGGAAGCCCTCGAATCCGGCGCCTGGCAGGCGCGGCTCGGCGCGGCGCGGGCGGCACGGGCCAAGGACGTCGCCACCCGCCGCCTGCCGCTCACCGGCACCTCGGAATTCCCGCTGCTCGGCGCGGCGGTGCCTGTCGTGATTGCCCCCGCCCGCCGCCGCGCCGCCCCTGCGCCGGCCGAGGGCGCGCTGATGTGCGAGCCGTTGAAGGGCGAGCGGCTTGCCGAACCGTTCGAGCGCCTGCGCGCGGCGGCGGCGGCCAGCGCACCGCGCGTGTTCCTCGCCGCGCTCGGCATGCCGGCGGATTTCACCGCCCGCGCCGGCTTCGCCCGCGCCGCCTTCGAGGCCGGGGGGATCGCGGCGCCCGGCACGGATGGTTTCGCCGATATGGCGGCGCTCACGGAAGCCTACCACGCCTCCGGCGCCCGGCTCGCCTGCCTGTGCGCGTCCGACGCGATCTATGCCGCCTCGGCGGTGGAGGCGGCCACCGCGCTGAAGGCGGCGGGGGCTGTGAGGGTGTACCTTGCCGGCAAGGCGGGGGAGGATGAACCCGCCCAGCGCGCCGCCGGCATTGACGGCTATCTCTTCACCGGGATCGATCTCGTCGCCTTCCTCGAGGGCGCGCAGGCGGCACTCGGCATTGCGGTAGGTTTGGAACCATGAGCCCGACCATCCGTTGCCCCAGGGGTGGCTCTCATGCCGCCATTAACCTAGGGACAGACCATGAAAACGCTGAATCACGGGTGGAAGAGCGCCACCTGCGGCGCGGCGCTGTGGGGGGCGCTGCTGATACCGCCGGCAACGGCGCAGGAACTGGCCGCACTGAGCCTGCACGACGGCATCTGGGAAGTGTCGGCCGAGCCGATCTCCGGGCCGTGCGACAAGCGGCTGGAATTCAGTCTGGCGGTCGAGGACGGCCAGATCCGCTATGCCGGCGCCTGGCCAGTGGATGCCAGCGGCTCGGTGAGCGCGCTGGGCGCGATCACCATCCGCGTGGTGCGCGGCAACGAGACGCTCTCGGCCAAGGGCGTGGTGCGCGGCGATGTGGCGACCGGCAAATGGGAATCGCCTGTGAAGAACTGCACGGGTTCGTTCGTGGCACGCCGGGCCTAGCCCTGCCGCCCGGCATCGGGGAGGGCATGCGATGAGCGCCATTCCCGATTTTTCGGCGCGGGAGTGGCGGGCGCCGCGCGCGCCCCTGCCCGCCGCCTCGACGCAGAGCTGGACCACGCCGGAAGGCATTTTGGTGAAGCCGGCCTTTGGGCCGGACGACCTGGCCGGGCTCGGCTTCGTCGACAGCTTTCCCGGCATCGCGCCTTATCTGCGCGGGCCCTACCCCACCATGTACGCCACCCAGCCCTGGACGATCCGGCAATATGCCGGCTTCTCCACGGCCGAGGATTCCAACGCCTTCTACCGCCGCAACCTCGCGGCCGGGCAGAAGGGGCTCTCCGTCGCCTTCGATCTCGCCACCCATCGCGGCTATGACAGCGACCACCCGCGCGTCGCCGGCGATGTCGGCATGGCCGGGGTGGCGATCGATTCCATCTACGACATGCGCACGCTGTTCTCCGGCATCCCGCTCGACCAGATGAGCGTGTCGATGACGATGAACGGGGCGGTGCTGCCGATCCTCGCGCTCTATGTGGTGGCGGCCGAGGAACAGGGCGTTGCGCCGGATAAGCTCTCCGGCACCATCCAGAACGACATCCTCAAGGAGTTCATGGTCCGCAACACCTATATCTACCCACCGACGCCCTCGATGCGGATCATTTCCGACATCTTCGCCTTCACCTCCGCCCACATGCCGCGCTTCAACTCGATCTCGATTTCCGGCTATCACATGCAGGAAGCCGGGGCGACGCAGGATCTGGAGCTGGCCTATACGCTGGCGGACGGGGTCGACTATGTGCGCGCCGGCGCGGCGGCGGGGCTGCCGATCGATGCGTTTGCGCCGCGCCTGTCGTTCTTCTGGGCGATCGGCATGAACTTCTTCATGGAGGTGGCCAAGCTGCGCGCCGCAAGGCTGATCTGGGCCAAGCTGATGCGCGATCTCGGCGCGAAGAACCCGAAGTCGCTGCCGCTGCGCACCCATTCCCAGACCTCCGGCTGGAGCCTGACGGCGCAGGACCCGTTCAACAATGTGATGCGCACCATGGTGGAGGCGATGGCCGCCACCCAGGGCCACACCCAGTCGCTTCACACCAATGCGCTTGATGAGGCGCTGGCGCTGCCCACCGATTTCTCCGCCCGCATCGCCCGCAACACCCAGATCCTGCTGCAGCAGGAAAGCGGCACCACCCGCGCCATCGACCCGTGGGGCGGCTCGTTCTTTGTGGAAAAGCTGACCGCCGACCTCGCCGCCAAGGCGCTCGCCCATATCGCCGAAGTGGAGGCGCTGGGCGGCATGGCCAAGGCGATCGAGGCCGGCATTCCCAAGCTGCGCATCGAGGAAGCCGCCGCCACCACGCAGGCGCGGATCGATTCCGGGGCGCAGACCGTGGTCGGCGTCAACAAATACCGCCCCGAGCGCGAGACGCCGCTCGACGTGCTGCGGGTCGACAATTCGGCGGTGCGTGCCGCCCAGCTCGACAAGCTGGCGCGGCTGAAGGCCGAGCGCGACCCGCAGGCGGTGGCCGGTGCGCTGACGGCGCTGGAGAATGGCGCGCGCGGGGGCGCGAACCTTCTCGCGCTCGCCATCGATGCGGCGCGGGCCAAGGCGACGGTGGGCGAGATTTCCGACGCGCTGGAGCGCGTCTTCGGCCGGCACCGGGCGGATATCCGCGCCGTCTCGGGCATTTATCGCAGGGAGGCGGGAGCGATGGCCGACAAGGTGGAGCGCGTGCGCGCCCGCGTCGACGCGTTCGCGCAGGAAGAAGGCCGGCGCCCGCGCCTGCTGGTCGCCAAGGTGGGGCAGGACGGGCATGACCGGGGGCAGAAGGTGATCGCCTCCGCCTTCGCCGATCTCGGCTTCGATGTCGATATCGGCCCGCTCTTCGCCACGCCGGAGGAGGCCGCCCGGCAGGCGGTGGAGAACGACGTGCACGTCATCGGCATCTCCTCGCTCGCCGCCGGGCACCTGACGCTGGTGCCGCAGGTGAAGGCAGCGCTGGCCGCGCAGGGGCGGCCGGACATCATGGTGGTGGTGGGCGGCGTCGTGCCGCCACAGGATTATGAGGCGGTGCGCGCCGCCGGCGCCGAGGCGATCTACCCCCCCGGCACGGTGATCGCGGAAGCCGCCGAACAGCTGGTGGATACGCTCGCCACCCGGCTCGGCCATGCGAGGGCCGCGGCGGAGTAAGCGGCGCCGCCTATTGCTGCGGCACGATGGCTGCGGAAGCGGCAAATCGTGCGAGATGTGGAGAACCGGCGCTTGAAGGGGCGGCGCGCGGTCCACGCCTTCTTCCGCCATCGCGCCCCGCCCCACGCGCCGCCATCACACCGTCATCCCCGGGCTTGACGCGGGGATCCACGGTTCCGTCCGCCATCGCGCCCGGAAAAGACGTCGATGGCCGGATCAAGCCCGGCCATGACGGCGTTTTGTTGGCAGGCCCCGCCAAGCCCAGTCCTGACGGCGCGAGTGGGGTGCCGCCGCATCGCGCGCCGCCGAAAAGGCGTGGATGGCCGGGTCAAGCCCGGTCCTGACGGTGTTCGATTGGCGCCGCCGCGCCGCCATTCCATCCGCCAGCGTGCAAGGCATGGAGGACCGGGTCAAGCCCGGCCCTGACGGTGCTCTCTCCCGCCCCGCCGCTTTGGCACGGGCATTGCTTACAGGCTTGTATACAAGTTTGTCGCCAAGCGTGCGGGCCCAGCCTGATGAACCCAGCCACCGCCAATATCGAGGAAGCGATCCTCTCCGCCATCCTCGCCGGCCGCATCAATCCGGGCACGCGGCTGGGCGAGCAGAAGCTTGCCGACCTGTTCGGCGTCTCCCGCACCCGCGTGCGCGAGGCGATGATGCGGCTGGAGACGCGCGGCGTGGTGCAGGTGAGTGCCCGGCGCGGCTGGTATGTGGTCGAGCCCTCGGCGGAAGAGGCGCGCGAGGCGTTCCAGACCCGCCGCGTCATCGAGACCGGCCTGCTGCATGCGCTGCGCGAAGTGCCGCCGCAGGTGCTGAAAAGCCTGAAAGAGCATGTCGCCATGGAGCGCGACGCGATCGGCGCCGGCGATGTGCATAGCCGCGCCTGCCTGCTCGGCGATTTCCACATCCATCTCGCCGATGCGCTCGGCAACCGGATGCTGACCGAGATCATCCGCGACCTCACCGCCCGCACCACGCTGATCTCGATGCTCTACCAGCCGACCGAGAAGGCGGAAGAGTCGAGCCACGACCATGAGGACATCGTCGCGGCGATGGAAGCCGGCGACCTCGCCCTCGCTGCCCGGCTGATGGACGAGCATATCGGCAAGGTCGAAGCCGGGCTCGACCTCACCGCCAAGCCCGACCCGCTGGCCGGGCTGCGTGCCCTGCTCTCGCCGGCGGCCTTCGCCGGCAACGCCCCTTCCGTTCCGCATACCCACGACCATCCGCAGGACCATTCCCATCCCCATTCCCACGGCCATCCGGCCACCAAGGAGGATTGACCGCATGAACCGCCGCCACCTCATCGCTTTCGCCGCCGGCGCCCTGCTGGCCGCCACCCAGATGCCGCTGCCGGCGTCCGCCGATGCGCTCGCCACCATTGAAAAGGACAAGGTGATCCGCATCGCCGTGCCGCAGGATTTTCCGCCCTTCGGCACGGTCGGCGCCGACATGGAGCCCAAGGGCTATGATGTCGACATGGCCAAGCTGATCGCCGGCAAGCTCGGCGTGAAGCTGGATCTGGTGCCCGTCACCAGCGCCAACCGCATCCCCTATCTCCAGACCAACAAGGTCGACCTCGTCATCTCTTCGCTGGGCAAGAACGCCGAGCGCGAGAAGGTGATCGACTTCACCACCGCCTATGCGCCCTTCTTCAACGGCGTGTTCGGCCCGGCGGATGTGACGGTGAAGGACGCGGCCGGCCTCGCCGGCAAGACGGTGGGCGTCACCCGCGGCGCGGTGGAAGACCTGGAATTGACCAAGATCGCGCCGGCCGACCTCACCATCAAGCGCTACGAGGACAATAACGGCACCATCTCCGCCTTCCTGTCCGGCCAGGTCGAGCTGATCGCCACCGGCAATGTGGTCGCCGCCGCCATTCTCGCCCGCAACCCGCCGAAGAAGCCGGAAATCAAGTTCCTGATCAAGAACTCGCCCTGCTTCATCGGCCTCAACAAGAACGAGCCGGCGCTGCTCGCCAAGGTGAACGAGATCATCGCCACGGCGAAGACCGACGGCGCGCTCGACGCCATCTCGCAGAAGTGGCTCGGCGCCAAGCTGCCGGCGGATCTGTGACGGTGGGGGTTGTGGGCGGTGACGGTCACCGCCTGCGTCCTTCGAGGCCCGGCGATGCCGGGCACCTCAGGATGACGACGGGCTGAAACGCTTCCGAACGCCGTCATGCGGAGGAGCGGAGCAAGGCGCCGCGTCTCGAAGCACGCAGGCCGCCGCATCCCGCCTCGGCTCTGAGCCGTCTTCCCTTCCCCTCATCAGCGGGAGTTCACGGGCATGAACTACACGTTCGATTATGGCTGGCTGCTCGTCTACTGGCCGGTTCTTGTGAAGGGCATCGGCATCACCGTCGAGCTGACGCTGGTCGGCGGGGTGCTCGGCGTGATGCTGGGCATTGCCTGCGCCTGGGCGCGGGCGCTCGGGCCGTCTTGGCTGCGGCCCTTCGTGGCCGGCTATGTCGAATTGATCCGCAACACGCCGTTCCTGATCCAGCTGTTCTTCATCTTCTTCGGCCTGCCGGCGCTGGGGCTGCGGATGGGCGAGCTGGAGGCGGCCAATTTCGCCATGGTGATCAATCTCGGCGCCTATGGCTGCGAGATCATCCGCGCCGGCATCCAGGCGACGCCCAGCGGGCAGTTCGAGGCCGGCGCCTCGCTCGGCATGAGCCGGATCCAGACCTTTAGGCATGTGGTGCTGATTCCGGCGCTGCAGCGCATCTGGCCGGCGCTGTCCTCGCAGATCGTCATCGTCATGCTGGGCTCGGCGGCGGTGTCGCAGATCGCGGCGGAGGACCTGACCTTCGCGGCCAATTTCATCCAGTCGCGCACCTTCCGCGCCTTCGAGGCCTATTTCGTCGCGACGCTGATCTATCTCGCCCTCGCCATCGGGCTGCGGCAGGCGCTGCGCGGCCTCGGCTGGACCCTGTTCCCACGACGCACGGCTCGGTGAGGGAGGCGATCATGGATGAGTTCACCACCTGGGACATTCTGCGCAACCTGCTGCTGGCGGCGCGCTGGACCGTGCTGCTCTCGCTCGTCTCCTTCATCGGCGGCGGGCTGGTGGGCGCGGCGCTGCTGTTCGCCCGCATCGGCAGCGGGCGGATCGGCCCCACCTTCGTCAAGGCCTATGTCGAGCTGTTTCAGGGCACGCCGCTGCTGATGCAGCTGTTCCTCGCCTTTTTCGGCCTCGGCCTGCTCGGCGTCGACGTGCCGGCCTGGCTGGCGGCGGGGGTGGCGCTGATCCTGTGGTCAGCCGCCTTTCTCACCGAGATCTGGCGCGGCTGCGTCGAGGCGATCGCGCGCGGCCAGTGGGAGGCCTCCTCCAGCCTCGGCATGGGCTATGTCCAGCAGATGCGCCACGTCATCCTGCCGCAGGCGCTGCGCATCGCCGTGCCGCCGACGGTCGGCTTCTCGGTGCAGGTGGTGAAGGGCACGGCGCTGACCTCGATCATCGGGTTCGTCGAGCTCTCCAAGGCCGGCACCGTCGTCACCAATGCCACCTTCGAGCCGTTCACCGTCTATGGGCTCGTCGCCCTGATCTATTTCTGCCTGTGCTGGCCGCTGTCCAAGTCTTCCCAGATCCTTGAGAGGAAGCTCAATGTCGCTCATCGAAATCACTGAAGTGAAGAAGCGCTTTGGCGACAACGAAGTGCTGAAGGGCATCAATATCGACGTCGCGCCCGGCGAGGTGATCGCCATTATCGGCCGCTCGGGCTCGGGCAAATCCACCCTGCTGCGCTGCATCAACGGGCTGGAGAACATTGACGAGGGCTCGATCTCGGTCGCCGGGGCGCAATTGCTGCCGGACGAGCTGCACCTGAAGGCGCTGCGACTGAAGGTCGGGATGATCTTCCAGCAGTTCAACCTGTTTCCCCACCTCACGGCGGGGCGCAACGTCATGCTCTCGCAGATGGTGGTGAAGAAGACGCCGAAGGCGGAAGCCGAGGCGATGGCGAAGACGATGCTGGAGCGTGTCGGGCTCGGCCACAAGTTCGATGCCTATCCCGACCAGCTCTCGGGCGGCCAGCAGCAGCGCGTCGCCATCGCCCGCGCACTCGCCATGCAGCCCATCGCCCTGCTCTGCGACGAGATCACCTCCGCGCTCGACCCGGAACTGGTGAGCGAGGTGCTGGCGGTGGTGAAGGAGCTGGCCTCCGAGGGCATGACGCTGCTGATGGTGACGCATGAGATGCGCTTCGCCCGCGACGTGTGCTCGCGCGTCGTGTTCATGCATCAGGGCCGGGTGCACGAGATCGGCAAGCCGGAGGAGGTGTTCTCCAACCCGAAGACACCGGAGCTGCAACAGTTCCTCGGCATGACGCACTAGATCAGTCGCGCGGGCCGGCGGCCAGCATGAGCGAGGCGGCGGCGTGGCGGTAGGCGCCGCCGGAGCCGAACAGTTCCGCCACCCAGTCGACAAAGACCCGCAGCCGGCTGCTCAGATGCCGGTTCGGGGCGTAGACGACATGCAGCACGATCGGGCCGGCATGCCATTCGGGCAGCACCCGCACCAGCGCGCCCGAGTCCAGATAGGGCATCACCATCGGCTCGATGGTCTGGGTGATGCCGAGCCCGGCGAGGCCGGCGGCGAGATAGGCGGTGGAATCATTCGTCGCCACCGCATAGGGCAGGTGAAGCTCAAAGCTCTCCTCGCCCCGCACCATGTCGAACGACGCCGGCCGGCCGGTGCGGGCGTTGAAATAGCCGATGACGCGATGGTCCTGGTGCAGATCGCGGGGGTGTTCGGGCATGCCGTGGCGCTTGATATAGGCGGGGGCGGCGTAGTGCATCAGCCGCACCTCGCCGATGCGGCGGGCGATCAGCGTCGGGTCCATCAGATCGCCGCCGCGAATGGCGCAATCGACATTTTCCGCCAGCAGGTCGACGGTGCGGTCGGTGACGCCGAGATCGAGCTGGATGTCGGGGTGGCGGGCGAAGAAATCCGGCAGCGCCGGGATGAGGGCATAAAGCGCCAGCGAGGACGGCACATCGACCCGCAGCCGCCCCGAGGGCGTCGCCTGCGAGCGCGCCATCGAGCCGTCCAGTTCATCGAGATCGGTGAGCAGCGCCACCGCGCGCTCGTAATAGGCGGCGCCGTCCGGCGTCACCGCCACCCGGCGGGTCGAGCGGTTGAGCAGCTTGGTGCGCAGATGCGCCTCCAGCTGCTGGATCAGCTTGGTGACGGTGGGCTTGGGCATGTCGAGAAGATCGGCGGCGCGGCTGAAACTGCCGGCCTCGACCACGCGGGCAAAGGCCCGCATCGCGGCAATTTGGTCCATTTCTACCGTCCGATTATTTCCGTGTGTGAATAATGTTATCGCAGAACGGCTATTTTTTCGAGAGCTGGAGGGGATTAGCTTCCACCGCACTGCAACACAATGCATCGGCAGAATCGGGTGGCGGGCCGCGCCGGCAACCCGATGGTGGGCGTCATGACAGCATCATGGACCGAGGACCGGCTGGAGATCGAGGGAACCGCGCTGCCGGCGCGGATCTATCGCCCCGCCGCGCCCCAGCGCCCGACCCCGCTGGTGCTGTATCTGCATGGCGGCTGCTTCACCGATGGCGACCTCGATTGCAGCGCCAGGGTCTGCCAGATCATGGCGGAGGCTGGCGCGGTGGTGGTGTCGATCGACTACCCGCTGGCGCCCGAGCATCCTTTTCCGGCGGCGCTTAACGTGTCGTTCAAGGCGCTCGGCCGGCTTTATGCCGAGCGGGCGAAATGGGCGGGGCGCGGGGCGCGGCTGTTCGTGGCCGGCGAGGAGGCCGGCGCCAATCTCGCCACCGCCCTCAGCCTGATGGCCCGCGACCAGCAGGCGCCGCCACTGGCCGGGCAAATCCTGCTCTCGCCCATGGTCGACCCCAACCTGTGTTCGGGTTCCATCCACGCCGCCTCGGCCGGCGCGTCGGGGTGCAAATGGGCCGATGGCTGGCACCGTTATCTCGGCAGCGCCGACCGTGCGGCGCACCCCTATGCGGCGCCGCTCGGTTCGCGCCGGCTCGGCGGGGTCGCCCCCGCCCTCATCGTCACCTCCGATGACTGCCCGATCCGCGACGAGAGCTTCGCCTATGGCAAGCGCCTGCGCGAGGGCGGCGTCACCGTCGAATGCCACATGCTCGAAGGCACGAACTGCTCGAACCAGAGCATGGACGAAGCCATCGAGGCTGCCCCGCTGTGGGAAGCGGTCCTGCGGGACCTGTTCAGCACCTTCCTGGCGGAGAATTCCGCCGCACCTGTTCGCACCGTTCGGGCCTGAGGGCCGGGAGATTCGTCATGAGTGACAAGACATTCGGCACCGATGCCGCGCGCACAGACATCGCGCACGCCGTCATCGCCCACGATACGGCGCCCCGTGCCCCCGGCGTGAAGACGGCGCGCGGCTGGCGCGAGGCCGGGCTCGCCCTCACCCTCGCCATGCTGGCGACCGCCGGCGCGGTGTTCGTTTCCTGGCCGAGCTCCACGGCACTGGCCACCGATCCCGCGCCGGCGGAAGCCGCCGCTCCGCCGGCCATGCCGGTGGAAGTCGCGGTGCTGAAGGTGCGCGACACCATGAAGTGGGACGAGTTCTCGGGCCGCCTGCGCGCGGTCGAGGTGGTGGAGGTCCGCTCGCGCGTCGCTGGCGCTGTCGAAAAAATCCACTTCCGCGAAGGCGCGCTGGTGAAGCAGGGCGACCTGCTCGTCACCATCGACCCTGCCCCGTTCCAGGCGGCGGTGACCCGGGCGGAATCGCTGCGCGAGGCCGCCGCCGCCCGGGTGGAACTCACCCGCAGCGAGCTGGAACGCGGCAAGCAGCTGGTCGACAACCGCACCGTCTCGGTGCGCGATCTCGACCAGCGCACCAATGCTTTCCGCGAGGCGGAGGCCAATCTGCGCGCGGCCGATGCCGCCGTGCAGACCGCCAAGCTCGATCTCGGCTACACTGAGGTGCGCGCCCCGGTGGATGGCCGGGTCGGCCGCATCGAGGTGACGGTCGGTAATCTGGTCGCGGCCGGCGCCTCCTCGCCGGTGCTGACCAGCCTCGTCTCGGTCAACCCGATCTATGTCAGCTTCGACGCCGACGAGAACGCCGTCGCCGAGGCGCTGGCCTCGGTGGGCGAGCACGATTTGGCGCTGACCGAGATCGACCAGATCCCGGTCGAGATCACCACCGCCACAACAGGCGGTCGCACCGTGCGCGGCCATCTCCAGCTGGTCGACAACCAGGTCGACGCCGCCACCGGCACCTTCCGCCTGCGCGCCGTGTTCGACAATGCGGACGGGCGCCTCGTCCCGGGGCAGTTCGCCCGGGTGAAGATGGGCCGCGCCAAGACCGAGCCGGCGCTGGCGGTGAATGAGCGTGCCATCGGCACCGACCAGGACAAGAAGTTCGTCTTCGTGGTCGGCGACGACAACAAGGCCGTCTGGCGTAAGGTCACGCTCGGCCCGCCGGCCGACGGGCTGCGCGTCGTCACCGACGGGTTGAAGGAAGGCGAGCGCATCGTCGTCAACGGCCTGCAGCGCGTGCGCCCCGGCGCGGTCGTCGCGCCCGAGGTCGTGCCCATGGAAACCGCATCCGCCGCGCCTGCGACGGACCCGACCACCTCCGTCGCCGCGCGCTGATCGCAGCCCCGACGCTCTGCCTCCTTGGGGGAGGACGCTATGAATCTGTCCAAATTCTTTATCGACCGGCCGATTTTCGCCGGCGTCCTCTCCGTGCTGATCTTCCTCGCGGGGCTGCTGGCCCTGCGGGTGATGCCGATTTCCGAATATCCGGAAGTGGTGCCGCCGCAGGTGATCGTGCGCGCCACCTATCCCGGCGCCAGCCCGAAGGTGATCGCCGCCACGGTGGCCACCCCGATCGAGGAAGCCATCAACGGCGTCGAGGACATGCTCTACATGTCCTCACAGGCGACAACCGACGGCGTGATGACGCTCACCGTCACCTTCAAGCTCGGCACCGACCCGGACAAGGCGACGCAGCTGGTGCAGAACCGCGTCGGCCAGGCCGAGCCGCGCCTACCGGAAGAGGTGCGCGCGCTCGGCATCACCACGGCGAAGAGCTCGCCCACCTTCCTCATGGTGGTGCATCTCATCTCCCCCAATGACCGCTACGACATCACCTATCTCCGCAATTACGCGGTGCTGAACGTGAAGGACCGGCTGGCCCGCATCGGCGGCGTCGGCCAGATCGAGATCTTCGGCGGCGGCGACTATTCCATGCGCGTCTGGCTCGACCCGCAGCGGATCGCCGAGCACGGGCTTTCCGCCGGCGATGTGGTCAACGAAATCCGGGCGCAGAACGTGCAGGCCGCTGCCGGCATCATCGGCGCCTCGCCCTCGCAGGCCGGTGTCGACCTGCAGCTCACCATCAATGCGCGCGGCCGGCTGGAGACCGAGGAGGAATTCGGCGACATCGTCGTGAAAACGGGCGAGACGGGCCAGATCGTGCGCCTGCGCGATGTGGCGCGGCTCGAACTCGGCGCCGCCGACTACGCGCTGCGCTCGCTGCTCGACAACAAGCAGGCGGTCGGCCTCGGCGTGTTCCAGGCGCCGGGCTCCAACGCGCTGGAAATCGCCGAGAATGTGCGCGCCACCATGGCGGAAGTGAAGAAGACGATGCCGGAAGGCGTCGACTTCGACATCGTCTACGACACCACCCGCTTCGTCGACGCCTCGATCGATGCCGTCGTGCACACGCTGTTCGAGGCGGTGGCCCTCGTCGTCATCGTCGTCGTGGTGTTCCTGCAAACCTGGCGCGCCTCGATCATCCCGCTGCTCGCCGTGCCGGTCTCGATCGTCGGCACCTTCGCGGTGATGTATATTTTCGGCTTCTCGATCAACGCGCTGAGCCTGTTCGGGCTTGTGCTCGCCATCGGCATCGTCGTCGACGACGCCATCGTGGTGGTGGAGAATGTCGAGCGTAACATCGAGAACGGGCTGACCCCGCGCGCCGCCGCCTATCAGGCGATGAGCGAGGTGTCCGGGCCGATCATCGCCATCGCGCTGGTGCTGGTGGCGGTGTTCGTGCCGCTGGCCTTCATCTCCGGCCTTTCCGGCCAGTTCTACCGGCAGTTCGCCCTCACGGTGGCGATCTCGACTGTCATCTCGGCGATCAACTCGCTCACCCTGTCGCCGGCGCTGGCGGCGCTGCTGCTGCGCGGCCACGACACGCCGCCGGACGCGCTCCAGCGCGTGATCAACTTCCTGTTCGGCTGGTTCTTCCGCGGCTTCAACTGGGTGTTCGCGCGCGGCTCGCGCGGCTATGGCAGCGGCGTGCGCGGCACGCTGAAGGTGAAGAGCCTCGTCATGGTGTTCTACGCCGTGATGCTGGGCGCCACCTGGTGGCTGTTCCAGGCGGTGCCGCCCGGCTTCGTGCCAGCGCAGGACAAGCAATATCTCGTCGGCTTCGCCCAGCTGCCGGACGGCGCCACCCTCGACCGCACGGAAGAGGTGATCCGCCAGATGACCGAGATCACGCTCGCCCAGCCCGGCGTTTCCAGCGCGGTGGCCTTCCCCGGGCTCTCGATCGCCGGCTTCTCCAACTCGTCCAATGCCGGCATCGTGTTCTCGGTGCTCGACCCGTTCGAGGAGCGCCAGAGCCCCGAGCTTTCCGCCGGCGCCATTGCCGGGGCGCTGAACCAGAAATACGGGGTGATCAAGGGCGCCTTCATCGCCATGTTCCCGCCCCCGCCGGTGCAGGGCCTCGGCGTGGTCGGCGGCTTCAAGATGCAGCTGGAGGACCGTTCGGGCCAGGGCTACGAGGCGCTGAATGACGTGACCAACGC
This sequence comes from Ancylobacter vacuolatus, assembly GCF_030813595.1. Lineage (GTDB taxonomy): Bacteria > Pseudomonadota > Alphaproteobacteria > Rhizobiales > Xanthobacteraceae > Ancylobacter > Ancylobacter vacuolatus. The sequence goes on from NZ_JAUSUH010000003.1 coordinate 331,220, forward strand.
CTTCATGGCCAAGGCGATGGCGGCGCCGGAACTCACCGGCCAGTTCACCACCTACCAGATCAACGTGCCGCAGATCTTCACCGATGTGGACCGCACTAAGGCCCGCCAGCTCGGCGTGCCGATCCAATCGGTGTTCGAGACGCTGCAGGTGTATCTCGGCTCGCTCTATGTCAACGACTTCAACAAGTTCGGCCGCACCTACTCGGTGCGGGCGCAGGCCGACGCGCCGTTCCGCGCCCGGCCGGAAGACATCGGCAAGCTGAAGGTGCGCTCCAATAGCGGCGAGATGATCCCGCTCTCGGCACTGCTGCGGGTGGAAACCACCGCGGGGCCGGAACGTGCCCAGCGCTATAACGGCTTCCTCACCGCCGATTTCAACGCCTCGCCCGCGCCCGGCTATTCCTCGGGCCAAGCGCAGGCGGCGGCGGCGCGCATCGCGGCCGAGGTGCTGCCGCCGGGCTTCGACTATGAATGGACCGACCTTACCTATCAGGAGATCCTGGCCGGCGATTCCTCGTACCTGGTCTTCCCGCTGGCGCTGCTGCTCGTCTTCCTGGTGCTGGCCGCCCAGTATGAGAGCCTGACCCTGCCGATCGCGATCATCCTGATCGTGCCGATGGGCCTGGGGGCGGCGCTGTATGGCGTCTGGCTGGGCGGGGGTGACAACAACATCTTCACCCAGATCGGTCTCGTCGTGCTGGTCGGCCTGTCGGCGAAGAACGCGATCCTGATCGTGGAATTCGCCCGCGAGCTGGAATTCATGGGCCGCAACCCGGTGGAGGCGGCGATCGAGGCCAGCCGCCTGCGCCTGCGGCCAATCCTGATGACGTCCTTTGCCTTCATCATGGGCGTGCTGCCGCTGGTGCTCTCCACCGGCGCCGGCGCCGAGATGCGCCATGCCATGGGCATCGCCGTGTTCGCCGGCATGATCGGCGTCACCTTCTTCGGGCTGTTCCTCACGCCCGTCTTCTACGTGCTGCTGCGGCGCCTGGCGGGCAACCGCCCGCTGCGGCAGCACGGCGAGGCTCATATCGCGCCGCTTGCGGCCGAGTGAGCCTTGCTGCCCGGCCGGGAGGCCAATTTCCAGTGCGTCGGTTGCCCCCTCGACGCGCCTGAGCCCAGCCTCCCGGCCGGTTTAATTCGACAACACCGGCCCCCGGTGACACATACGGGGGCCGGCATGTCGACAGGAACGCTCAGCGCATGAAGCCGATCAAAGCCGACTGGACCGACGTGGTGCTGGTCTGCCGCAAATGCGCTAGGAAGCTCGATGGCGGCTTCGGCCCCGAGGCCGATCAGCCGCTGCCCAAGGCCCTGCGCGCCGCCATCGCCCGGCACGAGGGCGGCAAGCCGATGAAGAAGCCGCGCCGCAAGGGCGCCCGGGTCGCTGTCATCGAGGTGCCCTGCCTCGACATCTGCCCGAAGAACGCGGTCATCGTCATTCCCGCCGGCGCACCCGGACGCTGGCTCAGCGTGCCGCGCGGCGCCGATCTCGACGCGCTGCTGGCCGACATCGCCCCGGTACGGGACGAGGACTGATCAGACCGGCTTTTCCGTCGGCGTCTCGGGGCGGCCGGGCGGGTTCAGCGCCCAGACCAGCGCGGTCATGATGCTCACCCCGATGACGATGCCCACCAGCCGGTCGACCGGCGGAAACAGCGAGGTTGGCGGGCCCTTGTCGATCAGTGTGATGATGAAGGCGATCGCCGATTGCGTGCCGATATAGGCATTGGGCGTCTTGGACAGATGCAGCCGCGCGAAGGAGAAGATGCCGACAAACAGCATCGTCGCCCACCAGATCTGATCGGTCGCATCGAGCCCGATGACCAGCAGCCCCGCGACACCGCCGGCGATGCAGCCAAGGATGCGCTGCCAGCCCTTGTGACGGGTGGCGTTGGGGTCGGTGTCGACGACGATGAGGCTGGAAATCAGCACCTGCGGCAATTGCGGCAGGGTGAACTGCGACCAGACGATGACGATGACGATCGCGCCGAAGCCGGCGATCAAGGCCTGGCGCAGGGCCGTCTCCGGCGAGACCGCGACGGCCTGCGCCTGGAGACGGGCATGGAGCTCGCCGGCATTGGGCCCCAGCGCCCAGCTCGCCAGCATGCCGCACACCACGCCGATGACGATCTCGTAGCAGCGGTAATGGGCGAAGCTGTAGAGATCCTGCGGCTGCACCATCGAAAACAGCATCACCAGCATGAAGGTAAGGCCGCCATAGAACCAGGCATAGCTGTAGGCGCTGCGCTGCTTGCCATAGGTTCCGATCGCCGCCGAGGCGCCCACCAGCAGCGCCTGCTGGATCGGCAGCCCCTCCATCCACTGCGCGACGAAGAAGCCGGTGCTCACCCCGATCAGGGTGCTGAGGACGCGCAGAATGCCCTTCGTCACCAGCGCGTCGCGGTCGGTATTGGCGATCATCATCACGCTCAGCGCCGCCCAATAGGGCTGGTCCAGCCCCATCGACAGCGCGATATAGACCGCCACCAGCACACCGGTTGCGGTGGCGAAGGCCTGCCGGTCGATATCGCTGAGCCGTTCGGGGCGGGCTTCCTCCGCCATGCTCAGAACCAGATCAGGACGCGGGCATCGGCGCCGTTGAACAGGCCGAGGCCCTCCGGCCAGTCGTCGAGCGTCACCTCGACCGGGAAGCGCCGGGGCAGCCGCACCCAGTCCGTGGTCGGCTCGACATAGGGGATGACCTGCGGGTTGTCCGGCGAGCGGGCGACGCCGCCGGCGATGCCGCTCACCCTTCCCTCATGCAGCACCCAGGGATCCGAGCCCAGCGTCAGCAGCACGCGCTGGCCAAGCGCGATGCGGGCGAGATGGCGCTCGCTCACATTCGCCACCACGCGGCGGCGGCGATCGGTGACGATGGCGAGCACCTCGGAGCCGGGGCGCAGATAATCGCCCACCCGGGTGACGAAGGGCGCGACGCGGCCGGCATCGGGGGCCGTCACCACGGTCTTGGAGAGGTCGTACTGCGCCTTAGCCATCGCGGCCTGCGCAGCGGCGATCGCCGCCTGCGCCACCGCCACCCGGCGCAGCGTCACCGCGAGCTGGGCTTCGGCGGCGGTGACATCGGCGCCGGCGGTGGCGACATTGCGGGTGGCGACATCCAGCGTCGCCTCCGGCGAATAGCCGTCCGTCTCCAGCGTCTTCACCCGGCCGAGCTGGTCCATGGCGTTGGTCTGCACCGCCTGCGCGGCGGTGACGCTGGCCTTGGCGGCGTTCACCTCGTCCCGCGCAAGGTCGAGATCGGCGCGGGCGGTGGCCAGCGCCGCCTGCGTCTCCTGCAGCTTCAACGCATAGGGCGTGCGCTCGATCTCGAACAGCAGCTGGTCGGCCGCCACCTTCTGGTTGTTCTGCACGGCCAGCTTCGAGACCGGACCCTCGATCTGCGCCGAGAGGACGACAATGTCGCTCATCACATAGGCATCGCCAGTATAGGCGAAGAACCGCACGCTGCTCTCGTAAAGGGCGAACAGCCCGAGGACCACGCCGAGGATCAGCGACACCGGATGGCGGATGAGGCGGCTCAGCATGAAAGACGCGGCTCCATGAGACCCGGCATGGAGCCGGCGGATCGCCCATCATCGCGGCTTTGTCGCGCGCGCTCAATCCTCCCAGGATACAAGCGCCGGGTGACGGGGCGGAGTCGCGCCAACATGGTTAGCACCGCTCCCGCCAGCCGCGTCATCCCGGAAGGAGCGGCAGCTTCTCTGCGGGACCGCGACGGGCACCGGCAGACGATCCCGGCTCGAAGCCTCCGGCTGCGGCCGGGATGTCGAGCGCCAGAGCTTTCGATCAGTGCCGCTGCTCCTCGATGGCGGGAAGCATCGGCTCGTCGTCATCCTCGCTGCGCTCGCGCGCGCCGGGATGCTCCTCGATCATCGGGCCCGGCGTGCTGGCGGCGGCGCGGGCGGCGGCGGTGCGGCGTGCACGGGCGGGCGCGGCGAGTTCCTCCGCGCTCTGGTTCACCACCCGCAGCGGCGGGGCCATGCCCTTCTTGTCGCTGCCGAGATAGACCGTCTGGTGCGGGTACGGCATCTCGATGCCGCGCACATCGAAGGCGGCCTTGATGCGGCGGTAGAATTCGCGCCGCACATTCCACTGGCCGAGCGGCCGGGTCTTGAAGCGGCCGCGCAGCTGGATGTGCGAGGGGTCCAGCGCCTCGACGCCCACCACCTCGAACGGCGCGGTGATGGTTTCCGCCAGCGGCCCGTTCGCCACCATGTCGGCGGCGACCTCCGCCATCAGCGCCAGCGCCTCGTCAATGCTCTCGCGATAGGCGATGCGGACATCGACCACGGCATAGGCGAAGTCCTTCGACATGTTCTTCACCGTCTGCACCTCGCCGAACGGAATGGAATGCACATTGCCGTCGAAATCGCGCATGTGGACGGTGCGGATGGTGATCTTCTCGACGAGGCCGGCATGGGCGCCGACCTCCACGACGTCGCCAACCGAGATGGTGTCCTCCATCAGGATGAACACGCCGGTGATGACGTCCTTCACCAGCGTCTGCGCGCCAAAGCCGATGGCCAGGCCCAGCACGCCGGCACCGGCGAGCAGCGGGGCGATGTTGATGCCGATCTCGGAGAGCAGGATCAGCCCGCCAAGGGTGAGCAGCACCACGCGGAAGGCGTTCTGCAGGAAGGGCAGCAGCGTCTTCAGCCGGGTGGAGTTGGGATTGCCCGCCCGCAGCCGATCGGCGAAGGCGGTGGAGATTTCCCACGCAATGAGGCCGACCAGCACCACAACGCCGATGGAAATCAGCCGCCCCACCGCCAGCCGCCCGGCCTCGGAGGCCAGCCGCTCGAAGGGCTGGGCGCCCCAGATTTCCAGCAGCACCAGCGCCGTGACCAGCACCACCAGGCCCTGCATGGCGCTGCGCAGCGCCGGCAGATAGCGGTTGGCCCGCGCCTCCAGCAGCGGGTAGCGGGTGTTCATCTCGCCATTGAGCCGGAACACCCGGTCGAAGGCCCGCTGCATCAGCGCGCTCACCAGCGCGGCCAACCCCAGCGCCAGCAGCGACAGCAGCGTGGCGCGGGCGAGGAAGGCGAAGCCGCCATCGACATCGAGCGTCCAGACCAGCAGGCCGGCGATCACATAGGCGATGGCGAGCACGTGCCAGAAATCGGCCACCGCGTCTCGTAGCCGCGCCAGCCTTCCCTCGCGGGCGCCGAGCCGCCGCAGACGTCGCGCCACCGCGCCGCGCACCTGCAGGATGAACACGATGCACATGCCGGCAACGAACAAAGCGAGCACATTGCCGAGAAAGCGGTAGGTCGGCAGGGCCAGCCCCAGCACCCAGGCCGCGCGCAGCAGGAAATGGCCATAGACGAGGGTGTAGGTGAAGCGGCGCACCCAGAGATAGCCATAGGCCGCGCCCTCATGGTCGAGCGGAAACAGCCGCATCTGCGGCGCGTCCGGCGTCAGCACCGCACGGGCGCCGGCGAGGATGAGCCGCGCCAGCACATTGGCATTGACGACGGTGACGACGGCGAGGCGGACGATGAAGTTCATCTCCACCAGCGCCAGCACGCCGAAGGCGGCCGCGGCGAAGGCGGCTATCGGCACGATGTCGATCAGCGTGCGCAGCGCCAGAAGCAGCGCGCGCATGAAGAAGCCGCGCCCGGGCCGCGCCTCGATCGCCCGCCGCAGCCGCGCCAGCGCGGCCTTGGCGATGTATTCGGCCAACAAAGCGGCGGCGAGCACGGCGATAACCATCGTCACCGCCCAACCGACGCGCTCCAGCACCAGGGGATCGGAGAGATCCTCAAGCAATTGCCCGGCCTGCGCCGGCAATTGCTCGATCTCGCCGACCAGCGACAAAACCGAGCCGGAAAAGGCGCCGAGCGACTGGGTGGCGCCGGACAGCCAGTCGTCCCGGCCCGGCGCCGGGCTCTCCGCCGTGGCAGGTGCAAGCGTGCCGGCCTCGCTCTCCACCAGTGCCCGCAGCTGTGCGAGGAAACGCGCCCTTGCCGCCTCGTCGCTCAGCGTGTCGAGCAGAGCGCTGAGATCACTGGGAGAAGCGGCCGGCGGCGACGCGGGCGGCGGGGAAACCGCCGTGGACGGCGGGGCGGCCAGCTGCGCGGCAGCTGGCGCCGCAACGAGCGGCGTGGCGAGAAGGGAGAGGGCGAGGAGCAGGCGGCTGAGGGCACGCAGCGGCATGAGGCCTTCCGTCGTTCGCGGCCCTTTCGGCGGTGAAGCCATGAGGACGCTGAGGTGAGGGAGCCGGAATGGCGGGTGCGGCCTTCACAACGCAGGAGTTGGCGATTGGTTCCATCGAAGAGAGCACATCGCCCCGGCGCAGCGGCGCAGCGTCGCTGCGGCCTTGCTCCCGTCACCTTCATCGACACATTGGGGCAATCAAGTTCCGGCAGAGTGAGGGTATGGAAGCTTTATCAGCCGATGTGGTCGCGTTTCTTCAGGGCCACGACTATCTGATCCCGCTGGTCATCGGCCTCATCGCATTCGGCGAATCGCTGGTCATCGTCGGCCTCATCATCCCGGCGACGGCGCTGATGCTCGCCATTGGCGGGCTGGTGGGCACGGGCATCATCTCGCCACTGCCGGTCATCATCAGCGCCATTGCCGGCGCCATTGTCGGCGATGTCGTTTCCTACTGGCTGGGACGCTGGCTCGGGCCGCGCGTGGTGCACCGCCCGCCGCTGCTGCGCTACCGCGAGCAGGTGGCGCAGGCACGGCTGTTCTTCCGCCGCTTCGGCTTCGCCTCGGTGTTCGTCGGCCGCTTCTTCGGCCCGGTGCGCGCCACCATGCCGCTGGTCGCCGGCATGATGCGGATGGACCAGCGCCGCTTCCAGTTCGCCAATGTCTCCTCGGCCATCGTCTGGGCGCCTGTCATGCTGGCCCCCGGCTGGCTGGCCGGCAGGAGCGCGAGCGAGATGGGCGCGCACAGCCAGGGCGAATGGCTGGTGCTGATGGTCGGCATCACCCTCGTGATGCTGATCGCGACCTTTGTCGTGCTGCGGGTAATCAAGGGCCGCATTGCCAAGCGCCCCCGCGGCCGCCGCCGGCCCGCCAGCGCGCCGATCGCCTGAACCCGCGCGGGCACCGGCAGCCGTCTTAACCATTTCGTAAGGATTCAGCCGCCCGGGCGGCGGCTTGCGATATTATGGCGCCGAGTAGGCCATTGACGGCCACGCCCGTGACGCGGCCGTCGGTGAGCGACAGCCTGGCCAGGGGCGGACGGGAACGCGCGATGATCGACAAGCTTGAGCCCTCCATCGACCCCATGCGGCCACGTGCCGGCGAGGACGTCGGCGGCGCCCTCCGCGCCCCGGCGGCGCCCTCCGCGGCCGCTCCGCCCTCGGCCGCCGCCCGCGCCAAGGGGCCGCCGCAGGACCCGGTGGCGTTCCAGCGCTGGCTCGGCATCGAGCAGCTCAAGGTGCAGATGCGCCGGCTGGAGCTGGAGAACAAGCGCGCCGAGGCGCCCGCGCCCCGCGCCAGCCACCCCGCCCTGCCGGTGCTGTATGGCCTGGTTCTGGTCATCCTGCTGGCGCTGGTCGCCTTCCTCGCGTCCCAGGTACTGAGCCTGCGGGAGGATGTTTCCGCGCTGCGCAGCGCCCAGGGCACCCTGGAAGAGCGTGTGCAGGCGCTGGAAACGCCGCCCCCCGCGCCGCAGGCGGCGGCCCCGCAGGCCGCAGCCCCGGCCACGACGGCGATGGCGCCCGCCAGTCCCTCAGCGACCGATCAGCCTCCCGCTCTCCCCTCGCCCGCCCTGTCCAGCCCTTCCCCGGCCGATGCGCTGGTGCCGCTCGCCGGCACGACGCCGATGCCGGCGCCCGCTGCGGCGGCGCCCGCCGCCCCAGCCCTGCCGGGCGCGGGCTATACGGTCCGCATCTTCGCGCCGATCAACACCGTGGCCAAGGCGCGGGTCGAGGCCTTCACCGCCCCGCTGAAGGCGGCCGGCTTCGATGTCGTGGTCTCCGATACCGGGGTGGTGCAGACGACCAGCAACACGCTGTCCTTCCACGCTGGCAGCGCCGGCATGGCCAATGAGGTCGCCGCGATCATCCAGAAGCGGCGGCCGGCGCTTGGCGTCGAGCTGCGGGCCTCGCCCTCCATTCCCGACAGCGCCCGGCAGGTGCTGATCCTCAACCTGACGGAAGACGCCTTTAGCTGAGGCGCCGCGCCTGAGGCGCTACGCCGCTCAGGCGGCGGCGCGCCCGCGCCGGGCGGTGCGGCCTGCCTCGCGGATGGCGGCGATGTTGGCGCCGTAGGCGTCCCGCCCGCCCTTGAACACGGCCGAACCGGCCACCAGCACGTTGGCGCCGGCGGCGGCGCAGAGCGCGGCGGTCTCCGGCGTCACCCCGCCATCGACCTCCAGATGGATCGGCCGCTCGCCGATCATCGCCCTGAGGCGATAGATCTTCGGCAGCACGTCGGCGATGAAGGCCTGGCCGCCAAAGCCGGGATTGACCGTCATCGGCAGGATGAGGTCCACCTTATCGAGCACATAGGCCAGCGCGCTTTCATGCGTCGCCGGGTTCAGCGCCACGCCGGCCTTCTTGCCGAACGAACGGATGAGCTGGAGGCAGCGGTCGAGATGGTGCGTCGCCTCGGCCTGCACGGTGATGATATCAGCCCCGGCCTTGGCGAAGGCCTCGATGAAGGGCTCCACCGGCTCGATCATCAGATGCACGTCGAACAGCTTGTCGGTGTGCGGGCGCATGGCCTTGATGACATCCGGCCCGAAGGTGATGTTGGGCACAAAATGCCCGTCCATCACATCGAGATGGATCCAGTCGGCGCCGGCGGCTGCCACATCGCGCACCTCCTCGCCGAAGCGCGAGAAGTCGGAGGCGAGCATGGAGGGGGCGATGAGAACCATATCTATTTCTCCCGTCATCCCGGCCGAGCGTAGCGAGAGCCGGGATCGTCATGAAGTGTGGGGTGCGATCCCGGATCGGCCTGCGGCCGTCCGGGATGACGGTCACTTGAGCGGCGGATAGCTGTCGATGCCGCCGGAGAAGACGCGGCTGGCAAGGATATCCTCGGCGGTGATCGTCACCAGATCGTCCGCCGTCACCGGCCGGTCGGAATTGAACAGCCGGTTGGCCTGGCGCAGCCGGGCGCGGTCGAGCGCGTTGCGGATCGAGCGGCCATTGGCGAAATGCGGCTGCTGCATGCGCAGCTCGACATAGCGCTTGAACGCCTCTTCCGCCTCGCGGCTCATGCGGTAGTTCATCGTGTCGAGGATGCGGGCGCCGATGGCGTCAAGCTCGCCGGCGGAATAGTCGGGGAAGTCGACGTGATGGGCAACGCGCGAGCGGAAGCCCGGATTGGCGGTGAAGAAGCGCTCCATCCGGTCGGAATAGCCGGCGAGGATGACGACAAGGTCATCGCGCTGGTTTTCCATCACCTGCAGCAGAATCTCGATCGCCTCCTGCCCGTAATCGCGCTCGTTTTCCGGGCGGTAGAGGTAATAAGCCTCGTCGATGAACAGCACGCCGCCCATCGCCTTTTTGAGGATTTCCTTGGTCTTCGGCGCGGTGTGGCCGATATACTGGCCGACAAGGTCGTCGCGCGTCACGGTGACGAGATGGCCCTTGCGGACATAGCCGAGCCGGTGGAGGATTTCCGCCATCCGCAGCGCCACCGTGGTCTTGCCGGTGCCGGGATTGCCGGTGAAGCTCATATGCAGCGTCGGGCTCGTCGCCTCCAGGCCGAAACGGCGGCGGGCGGTGTCGACCAGCAGCAGCGCGCCGATTTCGCGCAGGCGGCGCTTGACCGGCACCAGCCCCACCAGTTCGCGGTCGAGCTGGTCGAACACCTCGGCCAGCCCGCTGGCGGTGAACTCGGCGCGCAGGTCGATGGAATCAGGCACCTTCGGCGCGGCCTCGGTGGCGAGAGCGGGATCGTCGATCACGGCGTCCATGGGAGCCTCCATTGGCGTTTTCGTCGTCCCGGAAGCGGCGAAGCCGCTCTCCGGGATCGCGCGCAGGAAGCGCGGCAGGACGCTTGATCGCGATCCCGGCTCTGCGCTTCGCTCCGGCCGGGATGACGGCCTGAGGCAGTAAGAGAAAAAGGGGACCGATGCCGGGCGCGGCATTCCGACATCGGTCCCTCGCGGCCGGGGAGGAAACCGGACGACCGCGGTTCTCCGTCGGGGGAGTAGTGGGAGACCGACGGATCAGTAGCGCGCGCCCTCCGGGCGGTTGGCCGCATAGGCGCGCGTCGTGTAGCGGATCGACCGGCCCTCGATTTCCTGGCGCTCCAGCACGAAGCCGGGCTCCTCGGTCGGGCGGTCGGTGAGGAAGGAAAGGCGCAGCGATTCCCACGTATGGGTGGCGTCGAAGGCGCTGAGGCGGATGTAGTGCCGGCCCTTATAGGCCTTGCGGCACTCGTTCAGCTCGAACATCACGCCGGCCGCGTCCGGCACGTCGAACATCGGGTGGCCCCACAGTTCCCAATAGGTGTTGCGCGGGTGCGGGTCGTCGGTGAACTCGATGTTCACCGCCCAGCCCTTGTCGATGCAGTACTGGACCTGCTTGGCGATCTGCTCGTCCGTCAGGTCCGGCAGGAAGGAGAAGGCTCCCTGGGTCAGGCGCATGGTGGTGTCTCGCTCTCGTCATCCCGGTCGGCCGGAGGCCGAACCGGGATCGGGTTCCAGAAAAGGGTTTCCACGGTGGTCTCGCGATCCCGGATCGCGCCTGCGGCGCGTCCGGGATGACGGAACTCACTCCGCCGCGGTGGCCTGCGGCACGAAGTCGGGCGTGTCGGTGGAGGTGTAGTTGAAGGTCACGTCCTTCCACGTCTCCAGCGCCTGCTTCAGCGGCATGCAGTGGCGGGCGGCTTCCTTCAGGATCTCCGGCCCTTCGCCGAGCAGGTCGCGGCCCTCATTGCGGGCGAGGATCATTGCCTCCAGCGCCACACGGTTGGCGGTCGCGCCCGCCTGGATGCCCATCGGGTGGCCGATGGTGCCGCCGCCGAACTGCAGCACCACGTCCTCGCCCAGCAGGTCGATCAGCTGGTGCATCTGGCCGGCATGGATACCGCCGGAAGCGACCGGCATCAGCTTGCGGGTCGAGGCCCAGGGCTGGTCGAAGAAGATGCCGTGGGCGAGGTTCTGCGGCACGAAATCCTCGCGGCAGAGGTCGTAATAGCCCTTGGTCGTGTGGGGGTCGCCCTCCAGCTTGCCGACCACGGTGCCGGCATGGATGTGGTCGACGCCGGCGAGGCGCATCCACTTGGTGATGACGCGGAACGACACGCCATGGTTCTTCTGCCGCGTATAGGTCGAGTGGCCGGCGCGGTGCAGATGCAGGATCATGTCGTTGCGGCGGCACCACTTGGCCATCGACTGGATCGCGGTGTAGCCGATGATGAGGTCGATCATGACGATCGACGAACCAAGATTCTTGGCGAACTCGGCGCGCTCGTACATCTCCTCCATCGTGCCGGCGGTGACGTTGAGATAGGTGCCCTTGATCTCGCCGGAAGCCGCCTGCGCCTTGTTCACCGCCTCCATGCAGTAGAGGAACCGGTCGCGCCAGTGCATGAACTGCTGCGAGTTGATGTTCTCGTCGTCCTTGGTGAAATCGAGCCCGCCCTTCAGCGCCTCATAGACCACGCGGCCATAATTGCGGCCGGACAGGCCGAGCTTGGGCTTCACCGTCGCGCCGAGCAGCGGGCGGCCGAACTTGTCGAGTCGTTCGCGCTCCACCACGATGCCGGTGGCGGGGCCGTCGAAGGTCTTGATGTAGGCGACCGGCAGGCGCATGTCCTCAAGGCGCAGCGCCTTCAGCGGCTTGAAGCCGAACACATTGCCGATGATCGAGGCCGAGAGGTTGGCGATCGAGCCATTCTCGAACAGGTCGAGATCATAGGCGATATAGGCGAACCACGAGCCCGGCCCGTTCGGCACCGGGTCGACCCGGTAGCACTTGGCGCGGTACTTGTCGCAGGCGGTCAGGCGGTCGGTCCACACCACGGTCCAGGTCGCGGTCGAGCTTTCGCCGGCCACCGCCGCCGAGGCTTCGATCTCGTCGACGCCATCCTGCGGGGTGATGCGGAACACGGCGATCACGTCCGTGTCCTTGGGCTCGTAGTCGGGCTGCCAGTAGCCCATCTTGCGGTATTCCATCACGCCGGCGCTGTAGCGGCTGCGCTTCTCCTCGGTGGGCTTGGTCTTGTCGATCGCGTTCATCGATCTTCTCCCTGTGCGTTCCCGTCGGCGCGGCGCTGAAGCGCGCGCCTGAAATCTCGTTGGCAGGCTCCCCGTGGCGGGGAGGTGTTATTCCGCCGCCACCCGGGCGCCGCCGATCACCGGATCGAGGCTGCCGGAGGCGTAGCGCTTGGCCATGGCGGCCAGCGGCAGCACCTTGATCTGCGAGGCGTGGCCCGCCGTGCCGAACTGCTCGAAGCGCTCGCGGCAGAGGTCGCGCATGGCGTCCATGGCGGGTTTCAGGAATTTGCGCGGGTCGAATTCGGACAGGTTGCCCTGCCCCACCTTGCGGAACTGCGCGGTCATGGCGAGGCGGCAATCGGTGTCGATATTGACCTTGCGCACGCCATGCTTGATGCCGCGCACGATCTCTTCCACTGGCACGCCCCAGGTCTGGGGCATCTGCCCGCCCGACGCATTGAACAGATCCTGCAGCGCCTGCGGCACCGAGGAGGAGCCGTGCATCACCAGATGCACATTGGGCAGGCGGCGGTGGATTTCCTCGATGATGTTCATGGCGAGGATGTCGCCGTCCGGCTGGCGCGAGAATTTGTAGGCGCCGTGCGAGGTGCCCATGGCGATGGCGAGTGCGTCGACCCGGGTCGCGGCGACGAAGTCCTCCGCCTGGTCGGGATCGGTCAGCAGCTGGTCGTGGCTGAGCTGGCCTTCCGCGCCATGGCCATCCTCCTGCTCGCCGGCCCCGCTTTCCAGCGAGCCGAGCACGCCGAGCTCGCCTTCCACCGAGGCGCCGACCCAATGGGCGGCATCGACCACGCGGCGGGTGATCGCGACGTTGTGGTCGTAGTCCGCCGGGGTCTTGGCGTCCTCCTTGAGCGAGCCGTCCATCATCACGGAGGTGAAGCCGTGCTGGATGGCGGAGAGGCAGGTGGCTTCGTTGTTGCCGTGGTCCTGGTGCATGCAGATCGGGATGGAGGGATACATCTCGACCAGGGCGTCGATCATCCGCGAGAGCATGATGTCGCCGGCATAGGAGCGGGCGCCACGGCTGGCCTGCATGATGACCGGGGCGTCGACGGCCTGCGCCGCCTCCATGATGGCGAGGCCCTGCTCCATATTGTTGATGTTGAAGGCCGGCACGCCGTAACTGTGCTCGGCGGCGTGGTCGAGAAGCTGTCGAAGGGTGATGCGGGCCATTGGCTCTTCCTCTGGCTCAGGCGCAGGTCAGGAGGTCGCAGGTCGCGTCGACCACCGCCTCGGGGGTGATGTTGAAGTGCCGGTAAAGCTCACCGGCCGGGCCGGAGGCGCCGAAGCCCTCCATGCCGATGAAGCGTCCGCGCTCGCCGATCCAGCGGTCCCAGCCGAGCCGGGCGGCGGCCTCGATGGCGACGCGCGGGGCGGTGCCGAGCACGGCGCGGCGGTATTCATGGCTCTGGCGCTCGAAAAGCTCCCAGCACGGCATGGAGACGACGGCGGCGTCGACACCGCGCTCGGCCAGCAGATCCGCCCCCTTGAAGGCGATCTCGACTTCCGAGCCGGTGGCGAGCAGCGTCACGTCGCGCCGGCGCTTGGGCTTGCGGGCGACATAGGCGCCGTAGCCGGTGAGGTTTTCCTCGCTGTGCTCGATGCGGAAGGTCGGCAGGTTCTGCCGCGACAGCGCCAGCACCGAGGGCGTGCCCTCCGCATGCAGGGCGAGCTGCCAGGCTTCCAGCGTCTCCACCGCGTCGGCGGGGCGGAAGACATAGAGGTTCGGCGTCGCCCGCAGCATCGCGAGGTGCTCCACCGGCTGATGCGTCGGCCCGTCCTCGCCAAGGCCGATGGAGTCGTGCGTCAGCACATAGACGACGCGCTGTCCCATCAACGCGGAGAGCCGCATGCCGCCCCGGGCGTAGTCCGAGAACACCATGAAGGTGCCGCCATAGGGGATCGAGCCGCGGTGCAGCGCGAGGCCGTTCATAACAGCCGCCATGGCATGCTCGCGGATGCCGTAGTGGATGTAGCGGCCGGCATAATTGCCCGGCGCCACCGACTCCATGCCCTTGGTCAAGGTGAGGTTGGAATGGGTGAGATCGGCCGAGCCGCCCACCGTGAGATCGGTCGCCCGGTTGATGACGCCGAGCGACATTTCGGACGCCTTGCGGGTCGCCACCTTCGGCGCGGTCACCGACAGCTCACGCTTGTAGGCGGTGAGCTTCTCGTCGAAATCGGCGGGCAGATCGCCCTCCATCGCCGCTTCGAAATCGGCGCGGCGGCCGGAGGCGGAAAGCCGCTTCTCCCAGGCGTCGCGGGCCTTGGCGCCGGCCTCGGCGATGTCAACCCAGGCCGCCCGCACGCTGTCCGGCACCTCGAAGGGCGGATAGTTCCAGCCGAGCGCCGCGCGCGCACCCTCGATCTCGGCGGCGCCGAGCGGGGCGCCGTGCACGGCTTCCGTGCCGGCCTTGGTCGGGGCGCCATAGCCGATGGTGGTGCGGCAGGCGACCAGCACCGGCTTGTCGCTGGTGCGGGCCTCGCCGAGCGCGTCGATCAGCGCGTGATGGGCGTGGCCGTCGACCCGCATCACCTTCCAGCCCGAGGCGGCGAAGCGGGCGAGCTGGTCGGTGGAGGTGGAGAGCGAGGTCTTGCCGTCGATCGAGATGCCGTTGTCGTCCCACAGCACGATCAGCTTGGAGAGCTTCAGGTGCCCGGCGAGGTCGATGGCCTCGTGGCTGATGCCCTCCATCAGGCAGCCATCGCCGGCGATGACATAGGTGTGGTGATCGACCAGCTCGTCGCCGAAGCGGGCATTGAGCATGCGCTCGGCTAGCGCCATGCCGACCGCCGTGGTCAACCCCTGCCCGAGCGGGCCGGTGGTGGTCTCGACGCCGAGCGTGTGGCCGTGCTCGGGATGGCCGGCGGTGATGGCGCCGAGCTGGCGGAAGTTCTTGAGCTGCTCGGTGCCCATATCGGCATAGCCGAGCAGATGGTTAATGGCATAGAGCAGCATCGAGCCGTGGCCGGCGGAGAGGATGAAGCGGTCGCGGTCCGGCCAGTCGGGGCGGCGCGGATCGATCTTCATGAAGCGGCTGAACAGGGCGGTGGCGACATCGGCCATGCCCATCGGCATGCCGGGATGGCCGGACTTGGCCTGTTCCACCGCGTCCATCGCCAGCGCCCGCAGGGCGTTCGCCATGTCCTCATGGGGGATTTCGGCAGGGTCCCGGTGGGGACGCAGCGCCGCAGAGTGGCTGGTCAACATGCTGTCCTCCCGTTTCACGCGGCGCGCCGCTTCTTCTCGACAAGGTTGAGGATCATCGGCGTGAGGATGAGCTGCATCGCGATGTCGAGCTTGCCGCCGGGGATCACGATGGAATTGGCGCGGCTCATCCAGGAGCCCTCGATCATCGAGAGCAGGTAGGGAAAATCGATGCCGCGCGGGCTCTTGAAGCGGATGACGACGATGGATTCGTCGGCCGTGGGAATCCACCGGGCGATGAACGGGTTCGAGGTGTCCACCGTCGGCACGCGCTGGAAATTAATGTCGGTGTGGGTGAACTGCGGGCAGATGTAGTTCACGTAGTCCGGCATGCGGCGCAGGATGGTGTCGGTCACCGCCTCGGTCGAATAGCCGCGATGGGAACGGTCGCGGTGGATCTTCTGGATCCATTCGAGGTTGATGACCGGCACGACGCCGATCTTGAGGTCGGCATAGCGGGCGACGTCGATATTGCCGCTCGCCACCGCCCCGTGCAGCCCCTCATAGAACAGAAGGTCGGTCGGGGTCGGGATCGGCTCCCAGGCCGTGAAAGTGCCCGGCGCGCCGCCATATTCGGCCGCTTCCTTGTCGTCATGGATATAGTGGCGGTACTTGCCGGTGCCCGTCTGCGAATAGGAGCGGAAGGTCTCCTCCAGTTCCTCGAACAGGTTCGAATCCGGGCCGAAATGGCTGTAGTGATGGTTGCCGCGCGAGGCCTCCTCGGACATCACGCGCTTCATCTCGGCGCGGTCATAGCGGTGATAGGCGTCGCCCTCGATATAGGCGGCGAGCACTTCCTCGCGGCGGAAGATCTGCTCGAAGATGCGCCGCACCGAGGTGGTGCCAGCGCCGGACGAGCCGGTGACGGAGATGATGGGATGATGGATCGACATGGGTCCTCTTCCCTCAGGCGCGCAGCAGGCCGCGGCGGCCGAACAGGGGCGAGCGCTCGGGCATGGCGGCGGCGTCGCAGTGGTAGCGGGAAATGCGGTCGACCTCGGCGCGCGAGCCGAAGACCAGAGGCACGCGCTGGTGCAGGCTCACAGGGACGAGATCGAGAATCGGCAGCCGGCCATCGGTGGCGGCGCCCTGCGCCTGTTCCATCACGAAGGCGACCGGGTTGGCCTCGTAGACCAGCCGCAGGCGACCCTGCCCATAACCCCGGCGGGCGTCGCCGGGATAGAGATAGACCCCGCCACGCACCAGGATGCGGAACACATCCGCCACCATGGAGGCGACCCAGCGTGTGTTGAAGTCCTTGCCTCGCGGCCCGTCGACCCCGGCCAGGCAATCCTCGACATAGCAGCGTATGGCGATGTCCCAATGGCGCAGATTGGAAGCGTTGATGGCGTATTCGGCCGTTTCCGGCAGCACCAGCGCCCGCTCTTCGGCCAGCAGGAAGGCACCGCTGACACGGTCGAGAATGAAGATCTGCGTGCCGACGCCCACCGTCAGCACCAGCGCGGTCTGCGGGCCGTAGAGCAGGAAGCCGGCGGCCAGCTGCGCCCTTCCCGGCTGCAGCAGCGAATCGGCCCCGACATAGGGCAGGATCGAGAAAATGGTGCCGACCGTGGCGTTGCTGTCGATGTTGGACGAGCCGTCCAGCGGATCGACCGCCACCGCCAGCGTGCCGGCGGGGTCCAGCAGCACCGCCTCATCGGCTTCCTCGGAGCCGAACAGGGCGACCGGCGCGCCCGCCAGCGCGGCGCGGACCAGATCGTCGGCGATCAGGTCGAGTTCCTTCTGGCTGTCGCCATCGGCGTGATAGCCGCGCACGGTGGCGAGCGGGCCGGCCAGCGGGCCGGCGGCAAGGAGCTCGGCGATCTTCAGGCCGGCGCCGGCCAGGGCGAGCACGGCGTCGGCGACGTCGCGACGCAGGGCGTCGGCCTGTGACCACCCCTCAAGGTGGTCCTGCAATGTCGGGCGTGTCATGGCGTTCCCCAGTTGTGTTCTTGTGGGCTTGTGCCCTTTGGCGTGTCGTTTCCGTATGCCTTCGAGAGGGGACCCGAAGCGGCGGACGCCTTTTGTTGATGTCAGACTGCCTGAATTGCCGGCGTAAGGAAATTCGAATAATCTAACCCGTCACTTCAATTTAGCTGAAATGTAATGTTCCATGCGTAATGCCACGCTCAAGCAGTTGCGCGCCGTCGCCGCCATCGTCGAAACCGGCAGCGTCACCGGCGCGGCCAGAAAGCTGAACGTCACTCCGCCGGCGGTGACGATGCAGGTGCAGTTGCTCGAACAGCATCTCGGCCTGCCGCTGCTCGACCGCGCCGGCGACCGTTTCCACCCCAGCGCGGCCGGCCGCGAGATTCTCGCCGCCACCGCCCTCATCGAGCAGGCACTGGCCGATTGCGGCGCGGCGCTTGATTCGATGAAGGGTCTGCGCTCGGGGCGGGTGTCGGTGGCGCTGGTGTCGACGGCGAAATATTTCGTGCCGGCGGCGCTAGGCGCCTTCACCCGCGCCCATCCTGGCATCGACGTGGTGATCTCGGTCGGAAATCGCGAAGCGATCATCGCCGGCCTGCGCTCGGACGCCATCGATGTCGCCGTCATGGGCCGGCCACCGCTCGACATCGAGGTCGACAAGACGCTGATCGGCGACCATCCGCATGTGCTGATCGCCCCGGCCGATCATCCCCTGCTCGGCCGGCGCATTGCCCCGGCGGTGCTGGCCAGTTCGACCTTCATGTCGCGCGAGCCCGGCTCGGGCACGCGCGGGCTGATGGAGCGGTTCTTCCAGCAATCCGGCATCGAGCCGCGCATCGGCATGGAGATCGATTCCAACGAGACGATCAAGCAGGCGGTCATGGCGGGGCTGGGCCTCGCCTTCATCTCCGCCCACACCATCGCGGCTGAGGTGGCCGATGGGCGCCTTGCGGTCCTCGATGTCGAGGGATTGCCGGAGGTCCGGCAATGGTTCGTGGTGAAGCGCTCGGCCAAGCGCCTCACCCCCCCGGCGGCGGCGCTGACGGAATTTCTGGCCCGGCGCGGGCCGGAATTCCTGCCCGACACGCTGCATTTGCCCGGCGTGGCCGAGGCGCGGGCCGCGCGCGAGGCGCAGAGGCGGGAAGCGCAAGCGCGCGAGGGCGCCTAGCCCGCCCGCGCTTGCGCCATCCGCAACCGCCGGGCACGGCCGGCGCGGCGGCGCCGGGCCGGGGCAAAGAGGTCAGCCTCGGGAACGGGTTAACCGGCACGCGCGCCGCGCGTCCCTGCGCCCGGGCGGTGCTTGTTGCCCCCGAGGATATGGTGCATGAAGCCGCCTCCGCTGACGGGGCACTGTCACCGGCGGCGTCCTTTCCGCCCGATGCGCTGCGCCGCCGGCACATGCCGGCGGATCAACCTTCCCGACGGGAGCGACCGTGAATTTCGTCTACCGCGTGAGCGGCCTTCTGGTGGCGTCAGACCAGCCCTTGCCTCTCCTCGCCCGCACGCGGGATGAGGGCGTCGCGCCGGATGTGACGATCCACTTTGCCCCCGTCCCGGACGAGGAGGGGCGCGCCTGCGGCGCCTTCATTGTGTTCGGGCCGGAGCGGCTGGACCTCCTCGTGCCGCAGGTCCTGCGCGTGCGGATCGCCGCCGGCCGCTCGCTCACCGTCGATGTGGCAGCCGGCGTGCCGACCGGTGCGGTGCAGACCTATCTGCTGGGGCCTGCCTTCGCTGCGCTTCTCTACCAGCGCGGGCTGGTTCCCCTGCATGCCGGAGCGGTACGTACCGAAGCGGGCGGCGCCGTGGCGGTGGCGGGTCACAGCCGGGCAGGAAAATCGACCACCACCCGCGCCCTGATGCGCGCCGGGCACGCGCTTCTGTGCGACGACCAGCTGGTGGTCGACGCAGCGTCCGGCCTTGCCCAGGCAGGCTATCCCGCGCTCAAGCTCTGGGGCGGGGCGCTGGCGCATTTCGGCGAGGCCGCCGGCGAGGCGGTGGCCGCCGGTCTCGACAAATATCATGTCGCCTGCGCGGACGGGTTCGACACCTCGCCGGCCCGGCTGCAGGCGGTGTGCGTGCTGGTGGCCGATGCCGAGCTGCACGCGCCGGTGCTGGAACGCCTTCCCTTCCCCGAGGCGGTGGCGGCCTTGGGAACGCTGGCGCACCATGCCTATGTCGCGCATGCCCTCGGCTGTCGCCCCGGCCTCTTCCGCTTTTCCGCCGAACTGGCGCGGCGGGTGCCGGTGTTCCTGCTGCGGCGACCCGACAACCTCGACGGGCTTGATGCGGTGGTCGACCGGGTGAGGGAAGCCGCGCTGGGGTGAAGCTATTGGGGGGCGCCCCTGTCCCGGGCCAGGCCTCCGGCCGTGCACCGGGCCCCGGGCCTTCGCCTTAGGGCCCGGTGGCGCGTCACGGGGGTCTTGGCGTCACGAGGTCTTGGCGTCACGGGGTCTTGGCGTCACGGGGTCTTGGCGGCGCGGGGCGCCGTGGCGAGGAGTTCGCCGATCTCCTTGGCGTAGAACTTGGCCATGCCCAGCGTCGCGTGGCCGCGCGTGTCGGCGCTGGCGGGGATGAGCAGCACCCGGCCGTTCTTCACCCGCTTGACCTCGCGGTCCATGATGCCGGTCTCGGGCGGGTTGCGCTCGTCATCGGCGGAGTTGATGGCGAGCAGCGTGGCGGTGACCGCTTCGAGGCCGGGCGCGGCGTTGTAGTCGCGCGAGGCGTCCCACTGGTACATGAAGTCGTTGGCGTCCACGGTGAGCGGTGCCTTCAGGCGGCTGTCGAGCAGCGCATCCGCCTTCTCCCGTGTCGGCGCCATGTTCTGCAGGGCGATGTTGCCGCCATTGGTGGCGATGCCGAAATACACATTGGCGACCTGCACCGCCTTGGGCTGCTCGGTGTAGTCACCACCCTTCCAGTCGGGATCGTTGCGCACCGCGTCGATGATCATGCGGCGCATCATCCAGTTGCGGCTCGACATTTCCGTCGGCTGCGAGGCCATTGGGACCACGATGTCCATCATGTCGGGATATTTGGAACTCCACAGCCAGGCATGCATGCCGCCCATGGAATAGCCGATGATCATCCGCAGGTGCTTGACGCCGAGGCCCTGGGTGACGAGGTCGTACTGGGCGCGGACCATGTCGTCGTAATTATAGCGGGGGAACTTGGCGCGCAGGCCATCGGAGGGCTTGGCGGAGGTGCCCGCACCGATGGAATCAGTGAGGATGACGTAGTAGCGGCTCGCATCCAGCGGCTGGCCGGGACCGAACAACTCGCCGGCAAAGGCCGGGTTGAGCATCGAGGCGGCCGAGCCTGTCGTGCCGTGCAGGATAAGCACCGGCTCGCCGGTGGGGGCGCCGACCGTGGTGTAGCCGAGCTTGAGCTCGGGCAGGACCTCGCCGGTGTGGAACTTGAAATCCTTGGCGATCCAGACGCCCTGCTTGGGGGCGGGGTAGTCGGCGGCAAAGGCGGTGGCCAGTGAAGTGATCGCGACCGTGGCGGCAATCGCCACCCCGCGCAATCCGCGCATCATCATCGACATGGTAGCTCCGTTTCTTCCCTGAGACGTCGGGCTTGCTGCCCGGTTCTGATTGGCGGTCCCGACCTAATCGAAGACTGCGACCCCAGCCGTTGGCGCGGCGTCGGGTCCCTCCGGCAGGACAGCCAGGATCATCTTTGGTGTTTTCACGCCCATTCGCAAGCATTTGAAAGCGCGAAAGACCGAGAACGAAACGAAGCGAAACAGAAAGCGAGCCGGGAGGAGCGCAGCCGCCGGAGGCCTATGCGGCCTCTGACGCCTGGGCGAGCCGGTTCTGGCGCCAGCGCAGCAGCCCGGCGAGGCCGGCGAGGCACAGCGTGCCGATGATGAGCAGGAAGGCGGCGGCCGCCACCGTCGGGCTCACATTCTCGCGGATGCTGGAGAACATCTGCCGTGCCAGCGTGCGCTGGTTGGGGCCGGCGACGAACAGGGTGATGACCACCTCGTCCAGCGAGGTGGCAAAGGCGAATACTGCGCCCGAAATCACCCCCGGCAAGGCGAGCGGCAGCGTGATGCGCCGGAACACCGTGGCCGGATTGGCGCCCAGGCTGCTCGCCGCCCGCTCGATCGACCCGTCAATGCCGCCGAGCGAGGCCGAGACGCTGACGATGACGAAGGGCACGCATAGCACCGCATGGGCGACGACGACGCCGAGATAGGTGCTGGCAAGGCCCAGCCGCGTATAGAGAATCTGCATGCCGACGCCCAGCACCACCGCCGGCACCACCATGGGTAGCAGGAACATCACCCGCAGCAGGCTGGCAAAGGGCAGCCGCGTATTGCGCAGGCCGAGCGCGGCCAGCGTGCCGATGACGGTGGACAGCACGGTGGCGCCGCAGCCGATGATCAGGCTGTTGATGATGGAGCGCCGCCAAGTCTCGCTGGTCTGCAATTCGACGAACCAGCGCGAGGAGAAGCTCTCGATCGGGTAGTTCAGGAACACGCTGGAATTGAACGCCAGCGGCAGGATGGCGATCACAGGCGCGACCAGAAAGAACACCACGGCCGCGCCGAAGACGATCTGGCCGGTGCGGAAGGCGGGGGAGTTCGCCGCCATCTCAGGCCCCCACCATGTTGGGCGAGCGCGACAGGCGGCCATAGACCAGATAGAGCGCCGTGGTCGTCACCAGCAGGATCAGGCCGAGCGCGCCGGCCATGCCCCAGTTCGCAGTGCCGGTGGCGAAGAAGGCGATGACGGAAGAAATCATCTGGTCCTCCGCCCCGCCGACCAGCGCCGGCGTGATGTAGTAGCCCAGCGCCACCATGAAGACGAGCAGCGAGCCGGAGGCGACGCCGGGCAGCGCCATCGGCAGCAGCACGTGCCAGAAGGCCCGCAGCCGGCTCGCCCCGAGCGAGGAGGCCGCCGGCATCAGGTTGCGCGGTATGCCCAGCAGCACGGAGTAGATCGGCAGCACCATGAAGGGCAGCAGCACATGGGTCATCGCGATGACGACGCCGGTGCGGTTGAAAATCAGCTGCAGCGGCTGGTCGACGATGCCCACCGCGATGAGCGCCTTGTTTATCAGCCCCTCATTCTGCAGCAGGATCACCCAGGAGGCGGTGCGCACCAGCAGCGAGGTCCAGAGCGGCAGCAGCACGGCGAGCAGCAGCACATTGCGCACCCAGCCGGTGCTGGCGGCGGCGATCATCGCATAGGGCAGGCCGATCAGCGCACACAGCGCCGTCACCAGCGCGGCGATGGTGAAGGTGCGCACCATGATGACGCGATTGGCCGAGACGTCGGCGGTGATGCTGCCCTCGGTGTCGCGCTTGAGATCGACGGCGGCGAGCAGGTTGCGGTCGGTGTAGTTCGGCATGGCCCGCTGCAGCGCCTGCCAGTAACGGCCCTCGCCCCAGCGCGGGTCGATGCCGGCGAGGTCGACGGTCTGATCGGGGGGCAGGTCGCGCACCGCGCTTGTGGTGCGACTGAGCAGGGTGCGGAAGCCCGACACCTCGCTGTTGAGCCGGCGCACGGCATCGCCGAACGCCATCTGCTCGCTCGGCGCGCGCAGATCCGCAATGAGCGCGTCCTGCACCTCCTTGGGCGGCAGGCCGGAACCGTCCCAGGCGCCGATGGCGCTCGCGGTTTCCGGCATCACCTGCCGCACCGTGCCGTCGGTGACGGAGACGGTGATCATCATAACCAGCGGCCAGACGAAGAACGCCGCCAGGAACAGGAACAGCGGCGCCACCAGAAGGAGCGCCGAGACGCGGGCGCGTGCCGGGGACCCGCTCATGAAGCGCTTCCCGGTGCCTTGTCCGGCGCGATCAACGTGCATTCGGACGGCTCGAAGCAGGCGAAGGCCGTGCTGCCGACCGGCCCCACCGGCACGCGCCGCTGCACCTTGGCGACGAGGTCCAGCCCCGGCCCCGCCAGATGCGTGCGCAGATGGTCGCCCTGATAGACATTGTCGGTGACGGTGACGGGAATGACATTGCCCGCGCCCGCCTCGCCCTGAAGGTGCAGCCGCTCGGGCCGCACCGAGGCGAGGATCGGCGCGCCGACCTCTACCGGAGCGAGCAGCGCGGCGCGCACGCCCACGCCGCTGGTGAGCGCGACCTCGGCGATGCCGTCTTCCACCCGCTGCACCACCCCTTCAAACAGGTTGGTCTCGCCGATGAACTCGGCGACGAAACGGGTACGGGGGCGGTCATAAATGCCCTCCGGCGTGTCGAGCTGCTCGATGCGGCCGCGATTGAACACGGCGATGCGGTCCGACATGGTCAGCGCTTCGGACTGGTCGTGGGTGACGAAGATCACCGTGAGGCCGAGCGTGCGGTGCAGGTCGCGCAGTTCGAGCTGCATGTGCTCGCGCAGCTGCTTGTCGAGCGCGCCGAGCGGCTCGTCCATCAGCACCACGGTGGGCTCGAACACCAGCGCGCGGGTAAGCGCCACACGCTGCTGCTGGCCGCCGGAAAGCTGGGACGGGCGGCGATCCTTCAGATGGGCAAGGCGCACCATGTCGAGCGCCCGCGCCACGCGCTCGCCCGCTTCGCGCTTCCCGACGCCGCGCATGACGAGGGGGAAAGCGACATTCTCGGCCACCGTCATGTGCGGAAACAGCGCGTAGTTCTGGAACACCACGCCCATGTTGCGCTTGTGCGAGGGCAGGTTCTCGATGCGGGTGCCGTCGAGCCAGATGGCCCCGTGCGAGGGGTGCTCGAAACCCGCCAGCATCATCAGGATCGTGGTCTTGCCCGAGCCGGAGGGACCCAGCAGGCTGACGAACTCCCCCTTGGCGACCTGGAGATCGAGCTGGTCGACCACCCGCAGCGGGCCAAAGGACTTCGTGACTTGATCGAAATGGATGAAGGGCGCCAACCGCAATCTCCGAGTGATGGCCTTGGCCCTGACGTTACCCGGCCGGGAAGCCCGCTCCAAGCGCTGGCCCATCCCGTCCCCGCCTTTCGGCAGTTGCGGGCGCCGGTCCCGCCTTCGCCCGCACCAAGGGGCCTATTAGAGGCCGGGCCGCGCCCTCGAAAGGCGCGGCCCGGAAATGGGGCGTCGTCGGCAGGCCTGCACGCGGCGCGGCCCGGAAAGGTGGCGTCGTCGGCGGGCCGGCGCGTGGCGCGGCCCGGAAAGGTGGCGTCGTCGGCGGGCCGGCGCGTGGCGCGGCCCGCCTGGCGCGCCTTACTTCGCCAGCCAGGCGTTGAAGCGCTTGGTCAGTTCCTCGACATTGTCGACCCAGAACGCGCCGTCCAGCGCGATGGCGCCGGTGAGGTTCGCCTGCGTGGTCGGCAGGTTCTTCTGCAGGGCGGCGGGGACCATCGCGGCGGCTTCCTTGTTGGGCAGGCCGTAGGCGATGTAGTCCGGCAGCTTCGACTGGTTGACCGGCTCGCTGGCGAAGGCAATGAAGTTCATCGCTTCCTTGGCGTTCGGGCTGTCCTTGAGGATCACCCAGCTGTCGATGGCATAGATGCTGCCCGGCCAGACACCCTGGAAGTTCTTGCCTTCGGTCTTGTTGATGCCGGCGAGGCGCCCATTATAGGCGGTCGACATCACCACTTCGCCTGACGCCAGCAGCGAGAGCGGCTGCGCGCCGGCTTCCCACCACACGATGTTCGGCTTCAGTTCGTCCAGCTTCTTGAACGCGCGGTCGACGCCTTCCGGCGTGCCGAGCACCTTGTAGACCTCCTCCGGCTTCACGCCGTCGGCCATCAGGGCGAATTCGAGCGAATATTTCGGGCCACGGCGGAAGCCGCGCTTGCCGGGGAACTTGGTGGTGTCCCAGAAATCCGCCCAGGAGGTGGGGGGCGTCTTGAGCCGGTCGGCGTCATAGCTAAGCATGGTCGACCAGACGATGGCGCCGACGCCGCAATCGCTCACCGCGGCGGGCAGGAACTTGTCCTTGCCGCCAAGCGCGGCCCAGTCGATCTTCTCATAGAAGCCGTCGGCGCAGCCGAGTTCCAGTTCCTCGGTCTCGACCTGCACAACGTCCCAGTTCGGCACGCCGGCCTTCACCTTGGCGGCGATCACGCCGATGCCGCCATCCCAGCTCTCGTCGAGCACCGGCTTGCCGATCTTCTTCGAGAAGGGCTCGAAATAGATTTTCTTCTGGGCGTCCTGGTAGTTGCCGCCCCAGGACACGACGGTCAGGTCGCGGGCCGAGGCCGTGCCGCCGGCCACCATCAGGCCGAGAGCGAGGCCGGCACCGCCGATCCGCAGAAGAGTCGATGTCACCTTCATGGAATTTCCCCCTGTTGTCGCTTGTGTTGGCAGCAAAGCACGCCACCGGCATGGGTGACAGAACAGCAACGCCCCCTCTGGGGCGCATGGTGAATATAATAACCGATTCTGCCCTGTTTTCAGGCGCGGAGCCGCCTAATAGGTGGGCGGGTTGATGGCACTGACAATCTCGCTCGGCTCCTCCGCCACATTGCGGAAGCGATGCGGCAGCTTGCTGTCGAAATAATAGGCGTCGCCAGCATGGAGTATCTTGGAATTGTTCTCCACCGTCACCTCCACCGCACCGCGGATCACCATGCCGGCCTCCTGCGCCGTATGCGAGAAGGCTTCCCCGGTATCAGCCCCGACGGCATAGGTTTCGTGCAGGACGAGAATCTGCCGGTTGGGGTGGTTGATGCCGATCACACGATACGAGATCGCCTCGCCACTCCCGACTTCCGGCAGTTCCGAGGCCTCATAGAAGGGCGAATAGGACGACATCTGCTGAAGCTCGGAGAAAAAGCCTACCAGCGTCGTCCCCAAGGCCTCCAATATGGCGGCGAGCGTGTCGATGGACGGACTGATGCGGTCGCGCTCGATCAGCGAGATCGAGGAATGCGAGACGCCGGAGCGCAGCGCCAAGCGGCGGATGCCGAGATTGCGACGGCGGCGCAGCTCGCGAATTCCGGGTCCTATATGCGGCATGGGGGCCTCGTCTGCGTCGCGCGAATTCCAGGCAGGGTGGAGAATATAATAGACAGCCGTGTCCCCGCCAATTGCCGCCATCGGCGGCGGGCCTCACCATCGCGCGATCCTCACAGGAAACCGCCATGCCCGCGCTCAGCCCTGCCCTTGCCGACCAGATCCACTCCGTCAAGGCGCCGCGCCCCGACGATGGCAGCGACTCCAGCCAGATCGCAGCCACCGTCAAGGAGGTGCTGGAGGCGGTGCGCGCCCGCGGCGACGAAGCTGTGCGGCATTATTCCAAGCTGTTCGACAAGAGCGATGTCGGCTCCATTGAGGTGACGGCCGAGGAGCGCGCTGCCGCCCTCGCCGGCCTCGATCCGCAGACCCGCGCCGACACCGAATTCGCCATTGAGCGGGTGCGGGCCTTCGCGCAGGCGCAGCTCGCCACCATCCTGCCGCTGGAGATCGAGGCGCTGCCTGGCCTGCATCTCGGCCATCGGGTGATCCCGATCCAGCGCGTCGGCGCCTATGTGCCGGGCGGGCGCTACCCGCTGCTCTCCGCGCCGATCATGACCATCGTGCCGGCCAAGGTGGCCGGCTGCGACGAGGTGATCGCCTGCCTGCCGCCGACCGCGCACCCCGCCATGATCGCCGGCTGCCACCTCTCCGGCGCCGACCGCATTTTTCGCGTGGGTGGCGCTCAGGC
Source organism: Ancylobacter vacuolatus (assembly GCF_030813595.1). GTDB lineage: Bacteria > Pseudomonadota > Alphaproteobacteria > Rhizobiales > Xanthobacteraceae > Ancylobacter > Ancylobacter vacuolatus. Next base: position 358,138 of record NZ_JAUSUH010000003.1, read on the forward strand.
TATCGCGGCGATGGCCTTCGGGACGGAGACCATTCCCGCCGTCGACAAGGTGGTCGGCCCCGGCAATGCCTATGTGAACGAGGCCAAGCGGCAGGTGTTCGGCCCTGTCGGCATCGACCAACTCGCCGGGCCGAGCGAGATCTTCATCGTCGCCGACGAGACCGGCGACGCCGAGATGATCGCCACCGATCTGCTGGCGCAGGCCGAACACGACATCCGCACCCGCGTCGGCCTCATCACCACCAGCCGGGCGCTGGCAGAAGCAACGTTGGTCGAGGTGGAGAAGCAGCTGAAGACGCTTTCCACCGCGCCGGTCGCCGGCAAGGCCTGGGCGGATTTCGGCGAGATCGTGGTGTGCGACAGCGAAGAGGCGATGATCGCCTATTCCGACCACATCGCCGCCGAGCATTTGCAGGTCCACACCGCTGATCCGCACGCCATGGCGGCCAAGCTGCGCAATTACGGCTCGCTGTTCATCGGCACGCTGGCGAGCGTGGTCTATTCCGACAAATGCTGCGGCACCAACCACACGCTGCCCACCATGGGCGCCGGCCGCTACACCGGCGGGCTCTGGGTCGGCTCCTTCGTTAAGATCTGCACCCATCAGTGGCTGGACGCGCGCGGCGTCGCCGCCGTGGCCCCCCCGGCCATCCGCCAGAGCGCCAGCGAAGGGCTGGAAGGCCACCGCCGCGCCGCCGCCTTCCGCCTTCAGGGCTGAGCGGCGGCACGTCGAGCGCGCCCCTGTCCTCCGAGCCCTGGAACGGACGGGGGCGCGTCTCGCTTCGTTGACGTCTCGACAACAAAAGCCCCCAGGACCGGCCCTCGCCGGCGCTGGGGGCTTTGGTCGTTTGAAGGCCCATTGAGGTGGGCACGCTCAGGATGGCAGCTCACCCGCCGCCTTGATGGAAAGGCGCGGCCGCACCCGCGTGGTCGGTTACGCGTGGTCAGTTCCGTTTGCCGCCGGTCAGCCAAGAGAGCAGCGGGTTGGCCGGCTCGGCGGATTTCGGCATCGCCTCGACCACGATCACCTCCTCCACATGCCCCTTCTTGAAGGCGGCCAGGAAGGCATCGTAGTCGGCGAGCGAGATGCAGCCATTGGAATCGCCGCGCGGCCCCAGCAGATAGGGGTGCAGCAGGAAACCGTTGCGGCCATACATCTTGCCATCGCCCACCGGCGTCATTCGCACCGCCTCGGTGCCATGGAACAGCGCCTCGCGCATGCGCAGCTTGTAGCGGTTCGGCGGGGTCGGCCCGAGCATCTTCACATGCACGTAGCGGGGATCGTCGAACTTATCGCCATAACCCGAATGCGCCTCAAGCTTCTTGCCGCCGGGCAGATGGAGCTTCTTGGCGCGGATGTCGTAGATGGCGAACCTGTCTTCGCTGGTGGGGTAGCGAAGCTCGTCCTTCGGTGCCTCGGTGGCCGCGGGCGGTGCCTCCGGCTCGGCCGCGTCGTCCTCTTCCATCGGCGGCGGGAGCGCGGCGATCTGCGCTTCCATGTCCGGCTTGCGCGGCGGGCGCGGCGCGAGGGTCAGCGTGTCTTCCGGCTCATCGCCGGCCATCACACGCCCGGCAAAGAGCGGGTTGGCCATGGGCAACGGCACGGTGCTCACCGTCTCCATCGGCGGCACCACCTCGTCGGGGGCGGCGGCGACGGGGGCGGGACGCGCGATCATCGGCGCGGGGTCGAACAGCCAGTGGGTCGGCGGCGCAAAGGCGCCCGCCGTCTGGAAATTGCGGATGTCCATCACCGTAAAGGTCGGCGCCGGCGAGGGCTCATCCACCACCACGCTGGCGACGGCCGGGGCGGGAGGCGCCGACATGAGCGGGGGATCGACCCGCGCGGCATCGGCGGGGGTCGGAATCGCAGTGTTGGAAATCCACGCGACGGCAACCGCCACGCCAACAAAACCCGCCGAGCCGATAAGGAACGAGCCAACTAGCCGCATAGGCATCTCTGTACAGATGACGGACGTTCGCGCACGACCCGCAGATCGTCCACGCCCGGCGTCAGCCTTCGGTTGCACACGGCACCGGCGCCCAAGCCATTGTCCGCCGGTGGCCCCCAAGCCAAATCGTTCCTAGCCAAACTTAGGTAATATTTCATTAATGCCGCGCCGACAACCCGGCTCTGGCACCCACGCTGCACCTGCGCACTGGCTGGGCATGCGGCTGCACAGGGACTCGGAATGCGGCCGGCAAACGTAGTTCTGCCAATGGAATAAACATCAGTTTGGAACTACTAAAGACAGACGTGCCGGCAGGCCTTCTGCCCGCCGAAACCCCGGTGTCTTCGTGACCCCTCCCGCTTTTGCCAAGCTTGCGCCCGACTCTGGACCGCCCCCTGCGACAGGCTCGGCGCAAGGGCGCGCACCGGGACTTCGGAACCTGCTGCTGCCGGGGCTTCTGCTGGCGCTGGCGGCCGGGGGAATCAGCTGGGCCGCGGGGCAAGGCGTGCTCGCCGAGCGCTTCTGGGCCGGGGCGACGGCGCTGGTGCTCGCCCTGCTGGTCGTCCACATTCTTTCCAGCCTGCGGCGCGGCGAATTCGGTCTCGATCTGATCGCCGCCCTCGCCATGGGCGCCGCCCTCGTCTTCGGCGAGAACCTGGCCGGCGCCATCGTCGCGCTGATGTTCACCGGCGGCGAGGCGCTGGAAGCCTTCGCCCAGCGCCGGGCGGCGCGGGAGATGAGCGCCCTGCTCGCCCGGGTCCCGCGCACCGCGTCACGCTATGAAAACGGCCGGCTGGCGGAAGTCGCACTCGACGCGCTACGCCCCGGCGACCGGCTGCTGGTGCGGCGGGGCGAGGTGGTGCCGGTGGATGGCACGCTCGACAGCACTCTTGCCGCGCTCGACCAGGCGGCGCTGACCGGCGAGCCACTGCCGGTGCGCCGGACCCGCGGCGAGGCGGTGATGAGCGGCGCGACCAATGCGGGCGACGCCTTCGATCTCGTCGCCAGCCGCGCGGCAGCGGACAGCACCTATGCCGGCATCGTCCGGCTGGTGGCCGCCGCCCAGCAGTCGAAGGCGCCGATGGTGCGCCTCGCCGACCGCTATGCGCTGGGGTTTCTCGCGCTGACACTGGTTATCGCCGGGGCGGCCTGGGCATTGAGCGGCGATCCCGTTCGCCTGCTGGCGGTGCTGGTCATCGCCACCCCCTGCCCGCTCATCCTCGCCGTGCCGGTGGCGATCATCTCAGGCATTTCGCGCTGCGCCGCGCGCGGCGTGCTGGTGAAGGATGGCGGCGCGCTGGAACGGCTGGCGACCCTGCGCACCGTGCTTATCGACAAGACCGGCACCCTCACCGGCGGCCGCCCGAGCCTCGTCGCCATCAAGGCACGGGCCGGGCTCGCGCCCGACGAGGTGCTGCGGCTGGCCGCCTCGCTCGACCAGGCCTCCGCCCATGTGGTGGCGGGCGCGCTGGTGGAAGCGGCAGGCGGGCGCGGCCTCGCCCTCGCCTCGCCGAGCGCCATCACAGAGGAGCCGGGCGCCGGCCTCACCGGGCGCGTCGAGGGCCATGAGGTGGCGGTGGGCGGCTGGGGCTTCGTTGCGGCGCGGCTGGCGGCGAACGCGATGGACGGGGACATCGTGGCCGAGCGGGCGCACTGGGCCGAACGCCCGGGCACGGTGGTGGTTGCCGTGGCGGTGGATGGCACGCTGGCTGGCGCACTGCTGCTCGCCGACGCGGTGCGCGAGGAGGCGCAGGCGGTGCTCGGCGCCCTGCGCGAGATGGGCGTGACCCGCCTCATCCTCGCCACCGGCGACGAGACCGGGCGGGCGGAGGCGATCGCCGCCGGCCTCGGCTTCGACGCCGTGCTGAGCAACATGACGCCGCAGGACAAGGCCGCCGCCGTGGTCCGGGAGCATCCCAACGGCCCGGTCATGATGATCGGCGACGGGGTCAATGACGCACCGGCGCTGGCCGCCGCCGATATCGGCGTCGCGATGGGTGGAGGCGGCTCAGCCGCCGCGTCGGAAGCCGCCAGCATCGTCATCCTGGTCGACAAGCTCGACCGGTTGATCGACGCGATGGCGATCGCCCGCCGCTCCCGCGCCATCGCCGTCCAGAGCGTCGTCGCGGGCATCGGCCTCTCGACGCTCGGCATGGTCGCCGCCGCCTTCGGCCTGCTGGCGCCGGTACAAGGCGCACTGCTTCAGGAGCTGATCGACGTGGCGGTGATCCTCAACGCGCTGCGGGCGCTGCGCGCGCAGCGAGGGAGCACGCCGGTCTGAAGGCGTAATGGCATCAGCCGAGGACGGAAATGACCGACCACCAGCCCCAGGCGGTCAGCAGCGAGAGCGGCACGCCAAGGCCAATCAGCAGCGCGACAAGGTCGGGCTCCAGCTCGTGCTCCATGGCGATGATGCTGGCGCCGAGCATAGGCGGCATCGCCATTTCCAGCATCGCCACCTTGGCAACCGGATCACCGGCCTGGCCGAGCGCGAGATAAAACAAGATGAGCAGCGCCGGCGCGATAAGGAGCCGGTGGAACAGGCCGAGCGCCACCGGCCCGGCACGACCCGCCAGCCGGTCGAGCCGCAGCGCGAAGCCCACCGCGGCCAGCGCGATCGGGGTCAGCGTATTGGCGAGGGTCTCGATGAGCTGCGCCAGCCATTCCGGCCGGGCGAGATCATTGGTCGCGAAGGCGATCAGCACCGCATAGAAGGGCGGGAAGGTGGCGATCCGCCGCGCCACCACGGCGAGGTCGAGCCGGCCGGAAATCGCCACCGTGGCGACCGCAAGGCCCAGCGTCGAGACGGCGAGATAGGTGCCGAACAGGTCGATGACGATGCCGAGCCCCAGCCATTGGCTGCCGGCGAAGGCGGCGATCATCGGCAGGCCGACAAAGGAGGTGTTGCCCCACCCGGCCACCAACAGGATCGCCCCGATGCGCTGGCGCGACCAGCCGAGCCAGCGGCAGAGCGGCACCAGCAGTGCGATGGACACGAGAACGCCGAGCCAGGGCGTCGCCGCCGCCAGCCACCAGTCGGGGCGCAGCGTCACCCCCTGCACGCTGTTAAGCGCCGCCGCCGGCAGCGCGACATTGATGACCCAGCCGCCCAGCACCTTGGTGGCGCTCTCCGGCAGCCGGCCGGACAGCCGAAGCAGCACGCCGATGGCAAGGCACAGCACGATCAGCAGTATTTCCGACATGGCCAGCGACCTCCCCTCGCCCGGCGCCCCGCCCGGCGGTAGCGCGTTCAGGTTTGCCGCAAACGCATGGCGACGCCACCCGGGGCCTTTCCAGTTCGCCGCCCGGCCCCTGGGTCGCTCTCTGGTGTTGCCGAAGCGCATCACCATATGTGCCTGCGTGGGCCTCCACCCCGAGGGGAATTTGGGCCTGCCAGGAGAAGCCCATGAACAAGACTGATCCCCGCCTGTGGATGTGGTCGGACGCGGTCGACATGCTCAACCGCGCCGAACGGATGCACCGGCAGATGTTCCAGCCGGTCGCGCGACCCGAGGCGCCGGCGCGTCACCACGCCCCGTGCTGGGAGCCGCCGGTCGACATGCTGGAAACCGACCACGAATTGCTGGTGCTCGCCGCCCTGCCCGGCGTCGACCCCGACCGCATGACCGTGTCGATCCAGAACGGCGTGCTCACCATCGCCGGCGCCCGCGTGCTGCCGCCAGAGCTGCACCGCGCCACCATCCACCGCATGGAGCTGCCGCAGGGCCGGTTCGAGCGCCAGCTCGCTTTGCCGCCCGGCCGCTATGAGGTGAACCGTCCGCGCGTGGTCAATGGCTGCCTCGCCATCGTGCTGCGCAAGGTTTGAGGAGGGGGATTGAACCGATGACACATCCCGATTTCGACAGATATTCCCCGCTCCGCATGGCCGATGCCGGCGGCAATGCCGGCAACGGCGGCGCCACCAATGGCAATGTGCCTGACGACCAGATGATCCTGCTGCCGGTGCGCAATCTCGTGCTGTTCCCCGGCGTGGTGATGCCGGTGGCGGTGGCGCGCCCGGCCTCCATCGCTGCCGCCCAGCAGGCGGTGCGCGAGGGGCGCCCGGTCGGCATTCTCATGCAGCGCGACCCCACGGTGGAGGAACCCGGCCCGACCGACCTGCATCGCATGGGCGTGATCGCCAACATCTTGCGCTATGTCACCGCCCCCGACGGGACGCATCACCTGGTCTGCCAGGGCGAGCAGCGCTTCCATGTCGAGGACTTCGTGCGGGAGAAGCCCTTCCTCACCGCCCGCGTGACGCGGATCGAAGAGAGCGAGGAACGCAGCTCCGAGATCGAGGCGCGCTTCGTCCACCTGCAGGGCCAGGCGAACGAGGTGATGGAATTGCTGCCGCAGGTGCCGGCCGAGCTGGTCGCCGCCGTGCGCGGCGCCAATTCGCCGGCCGGGCTTGCCGATCTCGTTGCCGCCTATGCCGACATCTCGCCCGACGAGAAGCAGGAACTGCTGGAGACGGTCGATATCAGCGCCCGCATGGCCAAGATCTCGCGCCTGCTCGCCCACCGCATCGAGGTGCTGCGGCTGTCGCAGGAAATCGGCAAGCAGACCAGGGCGTCGCTGGACGAGCGCCAGCGCGAGGTGCTGCTGCGCGAGCAGATGGCGGCGATCCAGAAGCAGCTGGGCGAGGATGGCGGCAACAGCCAGGAAATCGCCGATCTGGACGCGGCGATCACGCAGGCCGGCATGCCGGAGGATGTGGAGCAGATGGCCCGCAAGGAGCTGGGCCGGCTGCGCCGCATGCAGGATTCCAGTGCCGAATACGGCATGATCCGCACCTATCTCGACTGGCTGATCGCCCTGCCGTGGAAGCTGCCGGAGACCGCGCCGATCGACATCGCCGAGGCCCGCAAGGTGCTGGACGAGGACCATTTCGGCCTCGACAAGATCAAGCGCCGCATCGTCGAATATCTCGCCGTGCGCAAGCTGGCGCCGAACGGCAAGGCACCGATCCTGTGCTTTGCCGGTCCTCCTGGCGTCGGCAAGACCTCGCTCGGCCAGTCCATCGCCCGCGCCATGGGCCGCAAATTCGTCCGTGTCTCACTCGGCGGCGTGCATGACGAGGCGGAGATCCGCGGCCACCGACGCACCTATGTCGGCGCGCTGCCGGGCAACATCATCCAGGGCATCCGCAAGGTCGGCACCCGCGACTGCGTGATGATGCTGGACGAGATCGACAAGATGGGCTCCGGCATCCAGGGCGACCCGTCGGCGGCGATGCTGGAAGTGCTCGACCCCGAGCAGAACGGCACTTTCCGCGACAATTATCTCGGCGTCCCGTTCGACCTGTCGCGCGTGGTGTTCATCGCCACTGCCAACATGCTCGACACCATCCCCGGCCCGCTGCGCGACCGCATGGAAATCATCCAACTGACCGGCTACACCGACCAGGAAAAGCTGCAGATCGCCCGGCGCTATCTGGTCCGCCGCCAGCTGGAGGCCAATGGCGTCACGCCCGAGCAGGTGGAGATCGACGACGAGGCGCTTAAAGCGCTGATCCGCGCCTATACCCGTGAGGCCGGCGTGCGCAATCTGGAGCGCGAGGTCGGCCGCGCCGTGCGCCATGTCGCGGTGGATATCGCCGAAGGCAACGCCAGTCAGGTGCGGATCGGCGTCGAGACGCTGCCCGAATTGCTCGGGCCGCCGATCTTCGAGGACGAGGTGGCGCTGCGGGTCAGCGTTCCGGGCGTCGCCACCGGCCTCGCCTGGACACCGGTGGGCGGCGACATCCTGTTCATCGAGGCGACCCGCATCCCCGGGCGCGGCGGGCTGATCCTCACCGGCCAGCTCGGCGAGGTGATGAAGGAAAGCGCGCAGGCGGCGTGGAGTCTCGTCAAGAGCCGCGCCGTCGAGCTCGGCATCGACCCCGGCATCTTCGCCACCAGCGACGTGCATGTGCATGTGCCGGCCGGCGCCACGCCCAAGGACGGGCCGAGCGCCGGGGTGGCGATGTTCACCGCCCTCGTCTCGCTGCTCACCGGCCGCACGGTGCGCAAGGACACGGCGATGACCGGCGAAATCTCGCTGCGCGGGCTGGTGCTGCCGGTCGGCGGCATCAAGGAGAAGGTGGTGGCGGCCGCGCGGGCCGGATTGACGCGCGTCATGCTCCCCGCCCGCAACCGGCGCGACTATGAGGATATCCCTCAGGACGCGCGGGACCGGCTGGAGTTCGTCTGGCTGGAGCGGGTGGACGACGCCATCGCGGCCGCGCTGGAGCCAGGCGAGGCCGCAGGCGAGGCTCGCGAGTTCAAGGCGGCGAGCTGAGCCTGTCGCACCACAAAGGGCCGTCCCGGCACACAGCCGGGGCGGCCTTTCTTCTGCCGCCCTGGCCGCAGATGACGCTGCGGGGAAAACGGGCTAGAGCACGCGCGGACCGGCTTGCACCGCAAGCGGATCGGATAATGCGTTCTCTGTCCTGGAGTTAGAGCGCGCCTTGCCTTGAATGCGTGAATGGACGTCGCCATGGAGAGTTTCTGGTCGACCTACTGGCCACACATCGTGCTCGTCACGAGTGGTACGGTGGGTCTTGTCGCCGCCATCCACGCCGCGATGACCAAGGACGACGTGCGCGCCGCCATCGGCTGGGTCGGCGTCATCCTGCTGTCGCCGCTGATCGGCGCCTTCCTCTATTTGGTTGCCGGCATCAACCGTATCCGCCAGAGCGCGGCCGGGCGCCGGCGCGCCAGCCAGGACCGCCACCGCCGGCATGAGCGGGCGCCCGCCGCCATCGCCCTGTCGCCCAGCCTCTCGGCGATGAAGCGGCTCGGCGACAGGGTCTCCGCCTTTCCGCTGACCAGCGGCAATGCGGTGGCGATGCTCGACAGCGGCGACGAGGCCTATCCCGCCATGCTCGCCGCCATTGCCGGGGCGCAGCGCCATGTGGCGCTCTCCTCCTATATTTTCGACAATGACCCCATCGGCGTTCAGTTCGCCGAGGCGCTGATCGCGGCGCATAAGCGCGGCGTGGCGGTGCGGGTGCTGATCGACGCCATCGGCGCGCGCTATTCGCGCCCGTCCATCGTCGGGCTCTTGCAGGCGGGGGGCGTGGTCACCGACCTGTTCATGGGCAATCTGATCGGCCTGCGCCTGCCCTATGCCAATCTACGCAGCCACCGGAAGATGCTGATCGTCGACGGCACGCTGGCCTTTACCGGCGGCATGAACATTCGCGCCCAGTTCACCCGCGCCCATGCCGGCGACAGCCCGGCCCGCGACACCCATTTCCGCGTCGAGGGAGCGGCGGTGGAGCAATTGCTCACCGTGTTCGCGCAGGACTGGGCCTTCACCACCGACGAGCATCTCGACGGCCCGGCCTGGGCGGAAGGCGACCATTCCACGCCGCGCGGCCCGGTGGCGGTGCGGGTAGTGCCCTCCGGCCCCGACCGCAACCTCGCCTGCGCCCACTCGATGATCATGGGCGCGCTCACCATGGCGCAGAGCAGGGTGCGCCTGTGCTCGCCCTATTTCCTGCCCGACCAGCAGTTGATCGGCGCGCTTTCGGTCGCCGGGCGGCGCGGGGTGGAGGTGGATGTCGTCATTCCCTCGGCCAACAACCTCAAGCTGGTCGACTACGCCATGACCGCGCAGCTCGACCAGGTGCTGGCCGGCGACTGCCGGGTGTGGCGGGCGGGCGGCATGTTCGACCATTCCAAGCTGATGGCGGTGGATGGCAGTTGGGCCTATGTCGGCTCGTCCAATCTCGACCCGCGCAGCCTGCGGCTGAATTTCGAGCTCGACCTCGAACTCTACGACCCCACCATCGCCGGCGAGATCGAGGCGCGGATCGGCGCCATGGTGGCGGATGGCAGTGCGGAGACGGCGGCGACCCTCAAAGCCCGGCCCTTCCTGAAGAAACTGCGCAACCGCGCCATTTGGCTGGCCTCGCCCTATCTGTGAGGTGCGGGCGGCAATCGCCACGGGCCTGGCCCAAGCCGAAATCAATCGATGCGATGTCATCCCCGGGCTTGTGCCGGGAATGCCTGGCTTCACCAGCACCGTCGCCGCGTTCGTCGGCGCCTGAGAGAAGGCGTGGATGGCCGGGTCATTCCCGGCCATGACGTGCGTTTGGCGGGTAGCGCCTGCCGGCCGGTGGATGTCCGAATCCCACCGCACCAAAACAAAAGCCAGCCCCGGCAGCGGGGCTGGCTTGAAGGAGACGGAACAGACCGTCTCAGGCGATCGGCGGCGGCAGGGTGCCCTGCCGCCTCAATTCTCACGCAGCGGCGACGGCTTTGATTTCGACTTCCGAGATCGTCTTCAGGACCTGGGAAGCGATCTTGTAGGGGTCCCCCTGGGAGTTCGGGCGGCGATCCTCAAGATAGCCCTTGTAGTCGTTGCGGACGAAGGAGTGCGGGACGCGAATGGAGGCGCCACGGTCGGCCACGCCGTAGGAGAACTTGTTCCACGGGGCGGTTTCGTGCTTGCCGGTCAGGCGCAGATGATTGTCCGGGCCATAGACGGCGATGTGGTCGTCAAGGTTCTTCTCAAAGGCGGCCATCAGCGCCTCGAAATACTCCTTGCCACCCACTTCGCGCAGATACTTGGTGGAGAAGTTGCAGTGCATGCCCGAGCCGTTCCAGTCGGTATCGCCGAGCGGCTTGCAGTGGAACTCGATGTCCACGCCGTACTTCTCGGTCAGGCGGAGCAGGAGGTAGCGGGCCATCCACACTTCGTCGGCGGCGCGCTTGGAGCCCTTGCCGAAAATCTGGAATTCCCACTGGCCCTTGGCGACTTCCGCGTTGATGCCTTCGTGGTTGATGCCGGCTTCGAGGCACAGCTCGAGATGCTCTTCCACGATCTCGCGGGCGACGTCGCCGACATTCTTGTAGCCGACGCCGGTGTAGTACGGGCCCTGCGGCGCGGGATAGCCGTGCTCGGGGAAGCCGAGCGGGCGGCCGTCCTTGTAGAAGAAGTATTCCTGCTCGAAGCCGAACCAGGCGCCTTCATCGTCAAGGATGGTGGCGCGGGCATTGGTGACATGCGGGGTGACGCCGTCCGGCATCATCACTTCGCACATCACAAGCACGCCGTTCTTGCGGGCCGGGTCGGGATACAGCGCGACGGGCTTGAGCACACAGTCGGAGCTGCGGCCCTCGGCCTGCTCCGTGGACGAACCGTCGAAGCCCCACAGGGGGAGCTCTTCCAGCGAGGGGAAGTGGTCGAATTCCTTGATCTGCGTCTTGCCGCGCAGGCTCGGGGTCGGCTTGTAGCCGTCGAGCCAGATGTACTCGAGTTTGTACTTCGTCATTGCGTGTCTCTCATCACTTAAGACCAGGTGCCGTACAGCCCTGGTCGTTGTGCCGGCCGTGCGACCGCCAACGGCTAGCCTCACACAAGCATATGCTGTGCCAAATGGGCCGCGTTGGGCTCGAAGGCGCCCCGTCGGCGGGAGGCAACGGCGGCGCAGGCGCCCGGACCGCTGGCGGAGAATGTGACGAGTCGCGTTGATCCTGCGGCGTTTGCGGCCACTGGGCACCCACCCGGCGTCTGCCGCGCCGCAACAGACGATGCAACCCATAGGGGGCGAATGCCGTTACCCCCGCAGGACTTGCAGAGCTACGCGGCAGTGCACATATTCTATGCTCATTGTGATTGCAAAATGTGCATCTTGCGCAAACGCCATGCAAAAGATGTTATATGTAAACGAAGGGCTGGCGCAGGAACGCGCAGCCCAGAAAGGAGAAACGTGCCATGAACGCTCACACCCAGCGCGAGAGCGCCCAGATCGTCCCCTTCCCCGTCGGGGGTCGTGCCGGTCTTGCCGCCCGCCGCCCCGAACTGCCGTCTTCCGAAGCCCTCAAGGTGTCGCCCCGCGTCATGATCGGGAGCTGGTACCATGAAGAGGCCATCAAGGAAGATGGCGGGCGCACCAACTGAGCCGCATCCGTGCCTGTCTTTCGGATGACCGCCGTGCCTCGTGCCCCCCACCTGCCCGCCACTGCCCAAGAGGGCCGCGACTGACCGTCCGGCCCTCTTGTCGTATCCGGGCCTAGCCGAAGATCGACCAGCCCATGCGCTGGGTCAGCCTTTCCAGGGCGATGCGCCCGAGATGCGAGTTGCCGCTGGCATCCAGCCCCGGCGACCAGACGGCGATCGAGGCCTTGCCCGGCGCCACCGCCAGAATACCGCCCCCCACCCCGCTCTTGCCCGGCAGGCCGACGCGATAGGCGAACTCGCCCGAGCCGTCATAATGGCCGCAGGTCAGCATGATGGCGTTGATGCGCCGCGCCCGCTCCGGTGACACGACGGAAAAGCCGGTCGTCGGGTTGCGCCCATTGTGAGCCAGGAACCGCCCGGCCATGGCCAGCTGGCGGCAGCTCATGGTGATGGCGCAATGGTGGAAATACACACCCAGCGTGTAGTCGACCGGGTTCTCCAGCACGTCGAACGACTTCATATAGTTCGCCAGCGCCCGGTTGCGGAAGCCGGTGCGCTGCTCGGACGCCGCCACCGCCTCGTCGATGCCGATCGCCGGGTCCTCGGCGAGGAACTGCAGAAAGCGCAGGATCTCGCCCAGCGTGTCGCGCGGCTGGTGGCCGGAGAGGATGACATCGGTGACGGCAATGGCGCCGGCATTGATGAAGGGGTTGCGCGGAATGCCGTGCTCGTTCTCCAGCTGGACGATGGAGTTGAACGGGCTGCCGGAAGGCTCGCGCCCCACCCGCCGCCACAGCCGGTCGCCGATCTTGCCCAGCGCCAGCGTCAGGGTGAAGACCTTGGAAACGCTCTGGATCGAGAACGCCACCTCGGCATCGCCGCCCGTCACCACCCGGCCCTCGCGATCGACCACCGCGATGCCGAAGGCATTGGCATCGGCGCGGGCCAGTTCGGGAATATAACTCGCCACCTCGCCCCGGTCGGGACGGGCGCGCATCTCTTCGGCGATTTCGCGGATGACGGCTTCGAGTTCGGGCACGGGGAGCGTTCACTTTCTGGGCTTGGGCACCATCGCCTTTAGCGCAGCGATGCGGTGGAAGGCCAGCACCCTGCAAGGCGAATGCCGCGCGCGACCCTATGCCCCCAGCGGCCGACCACGGCACGCGCGGATGGGACGGCATTCGCGAAAGAGTTGTGCGGCGGTCGGGCCTAGAGTGGGTTTGCCGCCGTACCGCAGGATGCGTGCACTGGCGCCAACAAGGGAGTGATGCCGATGCCTTGCCACCACGCTCACGCCGCGCTGGCGCTCGCCAGTGCCCTCTGTCTCGCCCTCCCCGCCACAGCGCACGCGGCGCCGGCCGCCGCGCCCCTGCGCAATATCGTGCTGGTGCACGGGGCGTGGGTTGACGGCTCGGGCTGGAAGGCGGTGTACGACCATCTGGTCGCCGACGGATTCCACGTTACCATGGTGCAGGAACCGGAGACGTCGTTCGCCGACGATGTCGCCGCAACCCGGCGCGTGCTCGATCTGCAGGACGGCCCGACATTGCTGGTCGGCCACTCCTATGGCGGTTCAATCATCACCGAGGCCGGCGTTCATCCGAAGGTGGCGGGCCTGGTCTATGTCGCTGCCCATGCGCCCGATGTCGGCGAGGACGAGGCCGCGCTGGGTCGCACCATGCCAAGCGTTCTGGCGATGACCGCCGGCGCCATACAGAAGACCCCGGACGGATTCACCTATCTCGACCCCGCCCTCTTCCCCAGACTGTTTGCCCCGGACCTGCCGGTGGCACGGGCCGAGTTTGAGGCGCGGGGGCAGGTGCTGGCCGCCGCGAGCGTGTTCAGCACCCCGCTCACCGCCGCGGCCTGGCAGTCGAAGCCAAGCTGGGGCATCGTCGCGGGCGCCGATCAGATCATCAATCCGGAGCTGGAGCGCTTCTATTACCAGCGGGCCGGGGCGCCGATCACCACCATTCCCGGCGCCAGCCATTCGGTTTACGAATCCCACCCGCGCGAGGTCGCCGCGGTGATCGAAAAGGCCGCCCGCTCTCTCGGCGGCGAAATGAACTGAGCGAGTGGCGGGCGGCATGCGGCCGCCCCCTGCCGCGCCGTCAGGCCACCTTTTTGCGCCCGATCGCCGGCTTGAGCAGCACCAGCGCCGCGCCGAGCACGATCCAGAAGGCCACCAGATAGGGCCACAGATTGTCCGGGAAGGCCGGCACCGGATAGATCGAATTGTAGAGCGGCCACAGCATGGCCAGCGTCCCGAGGGTGCCCAGCACCAGCCACAGCCGGCTGCCGGCCCGCACCGCGTGGACGGCGGCAGCGGCGGTGACGCCGAGATAGGCGACGATCAGCGCCAGCACGCCGATGGTGCCGACACTATCGTAATAGCTCGCCGGCCCGATGAAGGGCGCCCAGGCCAGCAGCCCCGCCAGCATCGACAGGCTCACCACCCCCACCGCGACAAAGGGCGTGCCATAGCGCGGATGCACCCGCGCCAGCGTGTCGGAAAGCCCGCCGCGGCCGAGCACGAACAGCATGCGGGCGCCGGCCGAGAGCGTGCCCAGCACGCAGGAGACGGCAGAAACCGAGGCTGCGAGATCAAGCGCGGTGGCGATGTGGATGTTGCCGTATTTCAGCGCCAGCGTGTTCAGCGGCGCATCGCTCGCCGCCAGGGCCTTCATGTTGTCGAGCCCGAAGCCGATCACCTGGATGTAGGAGGCAAAGACGAAGAACAGGCCCGCCACCACCACTGAGCCGACCAGCGCGATGGGGATGGTGCGGCCGGGCTCCCCGGCTTCCTCCGCCAGCGTGGCCGCCGCCTCGAAGCCGGCAAAGGACAGCACCGCGAAGACCACGGCATAGCCGATGCCCCACCAGCCGATGGTCGGGTCGGGATGAAAGGGCGCCAGGCTCAGCCCGCCCGCCTCGTTCACCGCCATCAGGATGCGGATGCCGAGATAGATGATGACGGCGATGGACGAAAGTTCCAGCACCAGCATGACCCGGGTGGCCAGGCGCACGTCGCGCCAGGCGAGCAGCGTGCCGCCGACAAGGGCGGCAACCGCCACCGGCAGCCACCAGGCGCCCAGATGCACGCCGTGATCGTCCAGCGCCGCGCTCAGGAAATCCCCCACCAGGGCCGCACTGCCCGAACCGCCGGCGATGTAGAGAAGGACCATGCACCAGCCGGCGATGAAGCCGGCGCGCGGGCCGAAGGTCTGGCCGATATAGGCATAGCCCGAGCCGGCGCTGGTGACGCGGCTGGCGAAGAACACGAACGACAGGCCGACAAGCCCCACCACCACCGTGCCCACCGCGAAGCCCAGCGGGGCGGCGACACCCGCCGCTCCAACGGCCAGGGTGACGTTGAGCGCCATGCCCATGGTCGGGGCGATAACGGAGAGGGAAAGCCCCACCGCCTCCACCGGCCCCACAGTGCCCTTCAGAACCTCGCCGCCCGTCTTCGCCATGCCGTCCCCCTTGCGCGGGTACAGTCATCCGGCAAGGGGAAGGGCGAGACAATGGCGAAATTTGCTTCTAACGGCGGCGCCGTGGCCGCCTACTTCGCGGGATCGTAGCCCGCGTCGCGGCCTTCCGGCTTCTGCTCGCGCTCGCCGGCCTTGTCGTCCTGCTGGGGATTGGCGCTGCGGGCGTGGCCGGCTTCCTCGGGCGCGCGGTCCTTCTTCTCGACGCGGCGATCGCCCGGCTTGGCGGGGTTCTTGTCGTGCTGGTCGGCGATGATCATGGAAGTCTCCTTTGTGCGTCCGTACGGTTCAGTCGGGTGAGCGAATATCGCCTTTGGCGGGATGCACACGGTGCGGGTCGTCCGCACGGGGCTCCTCCTCCGCACGCGGGCGGCGCAGGCCCAGTTCCACCAGAAGCGGAACGAGCCAGTTGCCCATGGTGTCGCTCACGAACGCTTGCGGCTGCCGGCCGCGCCGCTCATGGCGCCGATCCGGTCGTCGGGCGGCGAGGTGCGGCCGCGCCGGTTCTTCGGAATTTCCAGCGTGCGATGGATGGTCTCGATCTCGGTGACCGGCTCGTTGTCCTGCGCCGGATCGGTCCGAACCTCCGGGTCGATCCCCGGTTCCTGCGAAGGGCGCTCGGCGGCCTCGATGCCTCCGTCCTCTGACGGCGCGCGAAAGCCGGGACCGGGAGCCGGGCTTCCCGCCGCCTCCGGCGGGACCTCGGCCGCGTCGGACGGGCGGAAAGCGCCGGAGCCGCTGCCGGCGCCTTCGGTTTCCTTCTCCAGAATCTCGCTGGCCCGCCGCCAATGGTCGTGAGCCTGCCCGTCAGGCCGGCCCTCGGCTTCCCAAAGGGCGTGGGCGCGCTGGCGAATGGCTTCCTCACCTATGTTCATGGACGTTCTCCCTGTTCCACCAGATTAACGTCCGGCCGGGCCGCCTGTTCCGAAACGGCGCGCGCGGGCGCCGGCGAAAGGCACGGCCGCAGCTGGATGTCGGCGATCACGGGGAGATGGTCGGAGGCGTGCCGCGCCTCGGTGTCGGTGAAGCTGCGCACCAGCATGCCGCGCCGGCTGCAATAGAGCCGGTCGAGCCGCAACAGCGGCCAGCAGGCGGGAAAGCTGCGCAGATAGGTGCTCTCGGGCAGCGCCCGCGCCAGCGTCCGCCGCACCGGGCGGAAGGAGAACCAGTCGTTGAAGTCGCCCATCATCACCGTCGGCGCGCCGCTGCTGGCGCGGGCCATCTGGGCGAGCGCCGCCGTCTGCCGCCGGCGCTCCAGCAAGGCGAGGCCGAGATGCACCGCGACCACCCGCAGCGGGCCCTGCGGCGTGTCGACATGGGTGTCGATCGCCATGCGCGGCTCGCGGCGGCGGACGGAGAGATCGTGGCGCACGATGTCGCGCGTCGGCCAGCGCGAATACAGCACATGGCCGTAATGGCCGTCCGGCACGGCGATGGTCCGCGCCTCGGCGAGATGGCCGATGCCCAACCCTTCGAGCGGCGCCAGGCACGCCACGCCGCGCCCGCGGGTATCCACCTCCTGCAAAGCGAGAATGTCCGGCTGGTGGCGGGCGATGAGGGAGGCGATGCGGTCGAGATCAAAGCGCCGGTCCGGCCCGACGCCACCATGAATGTTCCACGTCATCAGCCGCAGGCGCTGCGGTGGTGCAGCGTTCACGCCGGCCTCCGCAGGCGGGCGACCAGGAATTGCAGGCCGAGCGAGCAGGCGATCCACAGCCCGACAAAGCCAATGAGCAACAGCACCCGCTCCAGCGTCGGGTTGGAGATCACCTCGACGATCTGGTGGCCGAGCGCGCTCAGCACCACCAGCCCCGGCAGCAGGCCCAGCGCCGTGCCGAGCACGAAGTCCACAAACCGCAGCCCGGCCGCGCCGGCGACCAGATTGATGAAGGTGAACGGCGCCGCCGGCACCATCCGCATGGTCGCCACGGTGAGAATGCCCTGATTGGCGAGGCCGCGCCGGATGCGGTTGATGCGCGGCCCGATGAAGCGGCGCACCACGCCGGAACCGAGATGGCGGCCGATGAAGAACGTCACCACCGCGCTCGCCAGCGCCCCCAGCCCGGCCAGCAGCGCCCCGGTCCAGCCGCCATAGACCGCCACCGTGGCGATGATCAACACCGAGACCGGGAACACCACCAGCCCGCCCAGCACATAGATGCCGACCACGGCGGCCGCGCCCCAGGGGCGGTCGGCCATGCTGTCGAGGGCGGAGATGATGCGGTCCGGCTCCGCGAAAGGCGAGTTGGCCCAGGCGATCACCAGCGCCGCCAGCACGGCGACGCCCACCAGCGCGGCGGCCAGTGGCCAGCGACGCCGCTTGCCGCCGCCCATGGACGCGCGCTCGTCATAGAGCGGCTCCTGCGGATCGGCGAGCGCGCCGATCTGCGGCAGCGAGAGATCGGTGGCAACCGCAGGCAGCTCAACGAGACGCCGGCCCGCCGCGCCCTCGCGCGACGCGGCGATGAGCCCGCGCGCGGCGACGAGTGCCGCCACCTCCTCGGGGGCGTGGCCGACATGCTCGCCGAGCAACCGGTCGCGAATGGCCGCCACCGCCGCCCGCTCGCCCTCATTGCCGGCCTCGATCACCAGATCGCACTCGCTGTCGAAGCCCATGGAGCGGTTGCAGATATTGGCCGAGCCGACGCGCATCATCCGGTCGTCGACGATGAGGATCTTGGCGTGGACGAAGACCTCGACCGTGGCGCCGCCGGCGGACACCTGCGGGAAGACGAGGCGCGCGCGGTCCGCCAGCCCTTCCTGCTCCAGCCGCGCCCTCAGCCGCTCGCGCGGCACGCCCATCACCTGCTGCTCGATCCAGGAGCGGTAGATGTTCGGCGTCACCATCAACGCTTCGAGCGCGGGGCGCTCCTTCAGCCGCGCCACCAGCCGCTCGGTGAAGCGCTCGCAGGTGATGAACTGGTTCTCGACATAGATCATGCGCTCGGCGCACTCGATCATGTCGAACAGCAGGGTCGCGACCTCGCGCGCGCCGGGCGCGCCATCATAGGCCGGCAGGGTGCGGGCGATGCCGATCTCGACATCGGTGAAATCGGTCGGCAGCGCCTCCGGCCAGCGGTTTCCCCGCGCCCGCGCCGGCGCCAGCCGCTCCGAGGCGGCGCGCTTCCAGCGGTCGCGGAACAGCGTGCCGAGCGCATCGGCGGCCTCGCCATCGACCGCCATCTGCACGTCGTGGAACGGCTCATAGAGGGCGCCCTGCGGGTCGCGGCGCAGCGGGTCGCCGGGGGTGTGATCCGGGGTGTCCCAACGATGGCCGGTGAGGTCCAGCCCGCCGGAAAAGGCCAGCGAATCGTCGATCACCACCACCTTCTGGTGATGTGACGCGCCGATCGGCAGCGAATCGTCGAGGCACAGCTCGATCTGCTTCGGCGTCGCCCACAGGAAGGAAAAGATCGGCGCCAGCTCGCGCTCAAGCGCGAACATCACCGAATAATCCCAGAGCAGCAGCCGGATACGCAGGCGCGGATTGCGCGCGACCAGCGCCGAGAGGAACGACGCCAGCGTCTCGGGCAGCCCGTCCTCGGCGGTGCCGCTCTCGCCCACCAGCTTCATCCGGCTGTCGAGGTCCCAGCCGGCGATGTGGATGGTCTCGCGCGCCTCCAGCATCGCCGCCCGCAGCGCGCCGAAATAGGCCGCGCCATCGACCAGCACCCGCGCCCGCGCGGCGCCGGCCACCCGCCAGACATTGCGCCCGGTCTCCAGCACCGGGCCGCCCTCCTGCTTTGGCGGCGGGGTCGTGCCTTCCGGGACGGGCCGGACGGCCATCGCGCTTTCGATCATATCTTGGCTAACGGACATCGCTTCGCAGGGCTGGAGGATTCGACGGTGCAGGAAACAAGCCTGCGCTAACGGCGCAGCCATCGAAGCGGTTCCCGGAAGGGAGGTATGCAGGGAACGGGCGGCCGCTCCGTTGGGGTTTCAGCCAAGCCGGCTCAACGCAGCAGCGCTGCGACCAGCGCCCCGGCGCCGATGACAAGCACAAGCAGGCCGACAATGGCGGTGACGAAGGAGACGCCGGGCACGGTGGTGCCCTTGTCGTCATAGGCCCGGCCGCGCTCGTCCGTGCCGCCGCCGGCGGTCGAGCCGCCGACCGGCCCGGCGGCCATCGCCCGACGCTCCGCTCCGGCGGGATGCCCGGCGGCTTCGTCGTCCGTGCCGAGGGGAGCAGCGGCGGGATCGGAGAACGGCACCTTGTCGCGGGTGCGGCCGGCGTCGATAGCGCCGCGAAGACGGTCAGTTTCGGACATATTGCCTCTCCGCGCATCGGCGCGGGGTCGCGCCGAGCTGACTACCAACTCCACAGCCCCGGGATCGGTTCAGCCGTGGGGAACCTGTTGCCCGGCCGGAGATTGTTACCGGAGCAAGGTTCGGCAGGGGGACGACAGATGGCGCCGCGCGGGCTCTGGAAGGGCTATCTCAAGCTCTCGCTGGTCACGTGCCCGGTGGTTCTGGCCCCGGCCACCAGCGCGTCGGAAAAAATCCGCTTCCACACCCTCAACCGGGCGACCGGCAACCGGGTGGAAGGCATCTATGTCGATGCGCAGACCGAGAAAACCGTCGACGCCGACGACCAGGCGCGCGGCTATGAGCGCGAGCCCGACACCTATGTGATCCTCGACGACGAGGATCTGGCGGCGGTGGCGCTGGAGAGCAATCGCACCATCGACATAGAGAGCTTCGTGCCGGCCGATACGGTCGAGTGGATCTGGTACGACACGCCGCATTTCCTGATGCCGGACGATCCGGTGGGCGAGGAAGCCTTCGCCGTCATCCGCGAGGCCATGGTGGCCAGCGGCAAGGTCGGCCTGTCCCGCGTGGTGCTGCACCGGCGCGAGCGGCCGGTGATGCTGGAGCCGCGCGGGCGGGGCATCATTTTGTGGACGCTGCATTACTCCGACGAGCTTCGCCGGCCGGAAGGCTATTTCGAGGACATTGACGCGCCCGCCGAGGCCGATCTGGTGATGCTGGTCGGCAAGCTGATCGACAAGCGGACCGGGAAGTGGGACCCCGCCCTCGTGCGCGATCCCTTGCAGGCCAATCTCAAGCAGCTGATCGCCGCCAAGACGAAGAAGCGGCCCGCCAAGCGCCGATCCGCACGCGCCAGCGAGGACGACGAGACGCCGACAAATGTAGTCAACATCATGGACGCGCTGAAGAAGAGCCTCGCTGCCGAACGCAAGCCGGGTGGCCGCAGCCGTTAGAGCACGCACCGATCAGCTTACACCGCAAGCGGATCGGCTCACGCGTTCTCACTCTTGGAGTTAGAGGGCGCTCCCCTCTTTCGATCAGTCGTCGGCAACATTGGAGGGGCCGGCATCCCGGCGGGACGGCGGCTCGGCCTCCGCCTCCAGCACCTTCTCCATCGGCACCATCGCCGCCAGCAGCACGAACGTCACCACCAGAGCGAGAAAGACGAGGTGCCAGGAGGCGATGGCGCAGGCGACGCCGAGCGCAGCCGTCACCCACACCGTGGCCGCCGTGGTCAGCCCATGCACTTCCAGCCGGTCGCCGTCGCGCAGCACCACGCCGGCGCCGAGAAAGCCGATGCCGGTCATCACACCCTGCACAATGCCCTGCACCACGCGGCTGGTGGCATCCGGGTGGCCCTCGATACCCCCGACATTGATCGCCGAGAGCGAGATCAGCGCCGCTCCCAGCCCGACCAGACCAAGCGTCCGCATGCCGGTCGGCTTGCCGCGCAGGTCGCGGTTGATGCCGAGGATCATGCCGCAGCCAGCAGCCGCCAGCAGCCGCAGCATGTCCTCCATCTCGTCGGGTTTGAGCCACCAGTCCTGCGGAAGCCAGTCCATCATGTCTCCTTGGCGCCCCGCCGGCGCCCACCGGCCATCTTCGGCAGCGGCACGGCGGCGGCGCGGAAATCGTCCCAGGGGTCGGCGGCGAGATGGGCGAGCCGGGCGGGCGCATCGCTCAGGGTGAACTGCGCCGCGCCGGCCAGCTGGTCGAGTTCCTCCCACGCCACCGGCATGGAAACGCCCGCCCCGGCGCGGGCACGCGGGCAATAGGCCGCCACCGCCGTGGCGCCTCGCCCGTTGCGCAGATAATCAATGAAGATGCGTCCCTTGCGTCGCGCCTTGGTGGCCACCGCGATGAAGCGCGCCGGGTCATCGGCGGCCAGCGAATCCGCCAGCGCCTTGCTGAAGGCCTTCGCCGCCTCCCAGCTCGCCTGCGGCTTCAGCGGCGCCACCACATGCAGCCCCTTGCCGCCTGACGTCTTGACGAACGCCGCCAGCCCCTGCGCCTCCAACCGGGCGCGGATCTCGCGCGCGCCGGCGACCACCCCCTCCCAGCCGACGCCCTCGCCGGGGTCGAGGTCGAAGATCAGCATGTCCGGACGCTCGATATCGGCCAGCGGCGCGCCCCAGGGGTGGATTTCCAGCGCGCCGGACTGCACCAGCGCGATCAGCCCATCGAGGTCCTCGATGAAAAGAAGTTCCTCGCCATCCTTGTCGGCGCGGACCTTGATCGCCTTGTTCATGCCGCGCCAGGAATGCTTCTGGAAAAAGCACTGGCTGGCGATGCCGTCCGGGCAGCGCAGCAATGCCAGCGGCCGCGCAACGACGAAGGGGAGGATGTGGCGCCAGACCTCGGCGTAGTAGTCGGCGAGGCCCTGCTTGGTGATGCCCTCTTCCGGCCAGTAGACGCGGTCGGGATGGGTGAGCTTGACCTTTGACCGGGCCGCCGAGCGGGCCGCACTGCCTTCGGGAGCCATGCTTTCCCCCTCCACCGGCTTCTCGCGCACGATCTCGCGCGCCGGCTTGTCCTCGCGCAAACCGCGAAAGGCAGCGTGGCGCAGATGCTGGTCGCCGGTCCAGCCGCGAAATTCCACTTCCGCCACCAGCTCGGGCGCGACGAAGGTGACGCCGCGCCGCTCCTGCGCCGTCAGCGTGCTGGCAAAGGGGCTGCGCGCACGATTGATGCCGGAGAGCCGGGCGTGGAGATCGCGCGCCACACTCTGGGAAAAGCCGGTGCCGACCCGGCCGACAGCCACCAGCTTGCCCTCGTCATAAACGCCGAGCACCAGCGAGCCGATCGCCTTCTTCTGCGAGGTAGAGGGTGTGAAGCCGCCGATGACGAATTCCTGCCGGAAAGCGCATTTCGACTTCACCCAGTCCTTGCCCCGCCCCGAGCGATAGGGCGCGTCTCCACGCTTCGACACCAGCCCCTCAAGGCTGAGCCGGCAAGCATGGCGCAGCATGTCGCCGCCATCTTCGTTCAGATGCTCGCTGTAGCGCAGCCCGTCCTGCGCCTCGCGGAGCAGCTGCTCCAGCGCCTGCTTGCGCTCGGTGAGCGGAAGGGGGCGCAGGTCCCGCCCGTCAAGGTGGAGCAGGTCGAAGGCGTAGTAGACGAAGCGGTCGTGCCGCCCTTCGCTGAGATCTTGCTGCAGAAGGCTGAAATTCGACACGCCCGCGCCGGTCTCCACCACCAGCTCGCCATCGATCAGCGCGTCCCGCGCCGGCAGCGCTTCCAGCGCGGCCACCAGCGCCGTGCCGAAGCGGGAGGTCCAGTCGAGCCCGGAGCGGGTGAGCAGCTTCACCCGGCGCTTGCCCTTCGCGGTGGCGTCGATCCGCGCCTGCAGCCGGTAGCCATCGTATTTGATCTCGTGAATCCACGTCTTTCCGCTCGGCGCCTTGGCCACCAACGTCGCCAGCTGCGGCTCGACGAAAGCGGGCAGCGGCGCCGCGCCGGCCGGCGGGGCGGAGACATTCGGCTCGGGCACGGCCTTGGGCTTGGGCTTGGACGCGATGCGGGCGCGGGAGGGTTTTTGCGGCTTTGCCTTCGGCTCGGCAGCGCCGGGCGGATCGGCCGGCGCCTCACCCTTGGCGATGGCGTCGAGGGAGCGGCCGGTCTTCACCGAATCCGGCTGCTCTTCCAAAATGTCGGGCGCCCCTTCCGGCCGGGCGTCGTCGTCCTCGGCCTTGATCAGCAGCCAGTTATCTGCCTTCTCGCCCTTGCGCGGTGCCATGCGCACCAGATGCCAGCGCCCGTGCAGCTTCTCGCCATGCAGCGCGAATTCCAGGTGGCCCTTCTTGTAGCCCCTGGCCGCATCGCCGACCGGCTCCCAGCTCCCGGTATCCCACAGCAGGACGGTGCCGCCGCCATATTCGCCCTTGGGAATGGTGCCCTCGAAGCTGCCATAGTCGAGCGGGTGGTCCTCCACATGCACGGCAAGGCGCTTCTCGCCCGGCACCAGGCTCGGCCCGCGCGTGACCGCCCAGCTCTTCAGCACGCCATCCATTTCCAGTCGCAAATCGTAATGCAGCCGCCGCGCGGCGTGTTTCTGGATCAGATAGGCGTGCCCTTCCCCCGCGCCCTCGGCGCCCTGAGGCTCCTGCGTGCGGGTGAAGTCACGCTTGCGGCGGTAAGTGTCGAGCGCCATCGCCGCCTAGCCCGCCTTTCGCGTGGAAGCGGGGGAGCTCCGGCGCGCGGGGACCTTTTTCGCGGCAGCCTTCTTGGCCGTCGACTTTTTCGCGGGCGCCTTCTTGTCGGCCCCGCCCGCCAGACCCGCACTCTCGCGCAGCGCGTCCAGCAGACTGACCACCTTGGCGGTGCTCTGCTTCGGCGGCGCGATCTTGCGACCTTCCATCTTGGCCCGCACCAATTCGGCGAGAGCATCGTCATAGCGGTCGTCGAAGGTCTCGGGCTGGAAGCGACCGGCCTTGGTCTCGATAATGTGGCGGGCGAGATCGAGCATTTCCGGCTCCATCTTCACCTCGGCAATGTCCTCGAAGGCCTCCTGCGCCGAGCGCACTTCGTAGTCATAGTTCAGCGTGGTGGCGATCAGGCCGTCATCATAGGCGCGGATCAGCAGGCTGCGCGGGCGGCGAAACAGCACCGCGCTCGCCACTGCCGCCACCTTCTTCTTCCGCAAGCCCTCGCGGATGACGGCGAAGCTCGCCTGCGAGGCCTCGTCCGCCGGGCGCAGATAATAGGGGCGATCGAAATAGAGATCGTCGACCTCACCGCAGGGGAGAAAGCTCTCGATGGTCAGCGCCTTGTCGCCCTTGGGCGTCACCTCGGCGATCTCTTCCGGCTCCAGCACGATGAAGTCGCCGGAATCGACCTCATAGCCCTTCACCTGCTCCTCGCGCTCGACCACCTTGCCGGTTTCGGCATCGACGAAGCGCCGTTGCAGGCGGTGGCCGGTCTTGCGGTTCACCATGTGAAGGCTGACGCGGTCGCTGGTGCTAACGGCGGTGTAGAGACCGACGGAACAGACCAGCTGGCCCAGCCTTAGAAATCCCTTCCATGTCGCGCGCGCGGCCATGCCTGCCTCTGTGCTTGCCCCGAGGGGTGCCGGGATGCCTCGTGCTTAACGCGCGGGCCGGTGGCGCGTTCCCCCGCCAGCGGCAGCCGCGGCAGCAGAACGGGCGCCGAAGCGCCCGCCTGTCGTCTTTGTGGAACAGGGGTTCATGCCACCTTGCGGCGCTCGTGCCGGCCCTCGCCAATTTCCTCAATGATCTTGCCGACAAAGGCCTTGAGGTCGGCCGGGGAACGGCTGGTGATGATGCCCTTGTCCACCGCCACCTCGCGGTCGACCCAGTTGCCGCCGGCATTTTTCACGTCGGTGCGGATGGAGGCGTAAGAGGTTACGGTGCGCCCGCGCACGGCATCGGCTTCCACCAGCAGCCACGGCCCGTGGCAAATGGCGGCCACCACCTTGCCGCTGTCGAGGAAGGCGCGGACGATCGCCATCGCCTCCTTGTTGACGCGCAGAACGTCCGGGTTGATCTGGCCGCCGGGAATGACCAGCGCGTCGTAGTCTTCCGGCTTCACGGCGCCGAGCGTGGTGTCGGAATCGACGCTCTCGCCCCAGTCCTCGCCCTTCCAGCCGCGAATGGCCTTGCCGTCGGGGCTCGCCACGTCGACACGGGCGCCGGCGGCGCGAAGCGCGTCACGCGGCACCATCAGCTCTGATTGTTCGAAGCCATTGGCGGAAATGATGAGAATGCGTGAATCGGCGATCTTCGCCATGGGATATCTCCTTGATTGTTATCGAGCCCCCATGCCCGTCATCTCCCTGTAGGCGAACGTCCGCGCCCGGCCCAGGTTCCCGCAAAAGGACCCCGCCGGGCGGGCCGCCCGCTCACATGGCCTGGTTCGGCGCGGGCGCTGCCGCCGCGTCGGGGGCAGGCGCCGCCCCCGCGGCCGGTGTCACCCGCCACACGGCATTGCCCACATCGTCAGCGACCAGTAGGCCGCCGCGCGTGTCGACGAGAACGCCGACGGGACGGCCCTGTGCATTGCCGTCGCCGTCGAGGAAGCCGGTCAGGATCTCCTGCGGCGCGCCGGAAGGCCGGCCGTCGGCGAAGGGCACGAAGATCACCCGGTAGCCGACCGGCTCGCTGCGGTTCCACGAACCGTGCTGGCCGATAAAGGCTCCTGAGGAATAGCGATCCGCCAGCGCCGGGCCATTGGCGAAGGTGAAGCCGAGCGAAGCGGTGTGTGCGCCCAGCGCGTAATCCGGCTTGATCGCCTTGGCGACAAGGTCGGGCCGCGCCGGCTCGATCCGCTCGTCGACGTGCTGGCCGTAATAGGAATAGGGCCAGCCATAGAAGCCCCCTTCCCGCACCGAGGTCATGTAGTCCGGCACCAGATCATCGCCGATCTCGTCGCGCTCATTCACGGCCACCCACAATTCGCCATTCGCCGGATTCCAGTCGATGCCGACCGGGTTGCGCAGGCCGGAGGCGAAGACACGCGAGGTACCGGTGGCGACATCCACCTCCAGCACGGCGGCGCGGTTCTCCTCCTCCGCCATGCCGTTCTCGCCGACATTGGAATTGGAGCCGACGCCGACATAAAGCTTGGAGCCGTCCGGGCTCGCCAGCAGGCTCTTGGTCCAGTGGTGATTGCGCCCGGCCGGCAGGTCGGCGAGCTTCTCGGCCGGCGCGGTGATCTCGGTCACGCCTTCCTGATAGGGAAAGCTGACGATGGCGTCGGCATTGGCGACATAAAACCGCTCCCCGACCAGCGCCATGCCGAAGGGTGAGGTTAGGTTGGCGAGAAACACCGTCTTCACTTCCGCCGTGCCGTCGCCATCGGCGTCGCGCAGCAACGAGATGCGGTCGGCGCTCGGCGTCTGCGAGCCGGCCTTCTTCATGAACAAGCCCTGCACCCAGCCGCGCAAGCCGCCGGACTTGTCCTCGGGCTTGGGCGGCGCGTCCGATTCCGCCACCAGCACGTCGCCATTGGGCAGTTCATAAAGCCAGCGCGGATGGGCGAGCCCGGTGGCGAAGGCGGCCACCTGCATCCCCGCCGTCGGGGTCGGGCGCGCGCCCTCCTGCCAGCCGATGGCCTCCGCCACCTTGATGGTCGGGAGCGTGGAGCTGTGCGGCTCGGGGAGCTGCGGGTCGGGACCGTAGCCGGCGCTTTCCGGCAATGTCGGGGGCGCCCGGTCGCACGCGGCAACGCCGAGGGCGAGCACCAGCAGACAGGGCGCGGCCAGTGCGCGGCGGGCGAAGGGGCGGCGGGCGGCATGGGATGGCATGGCTCTTCCTCTCGAAGACGGCGCAGCGCCTCGCCTTCGAGAGGCGATGCCGCGGCCGGGACGTTGTGATCGGGGAGGCAACGCCCGACACGGCGGGATGGTTCGGCCGGTGGCTGCGGGCGCCTTGTGGCCGGGCCACCGGGCGCGGAACCAACCTGCCGGCCAGCCGTTGGCCCCGCATCATCACTCTGCCGTCAGCCAAGGAGCCCCAACGATGTCGACGCCTCATCCGCGCCCGCCTTTCGAGGAGCAGCAGCAGCCCATGCCGGGGCGGACGGAGGCGATGTCGCCGCGTCCCGACCATGGCGAGCAGAGCTACAAGGGCTCGGGCCGGCTGGAGGGACTGAAGGCGCTGATTACCGGCGGTGACAGCGGCATTGGCCGCGCCGTCGCCCTCGCTTATGCCCGCGAAGGCGCCGACGTGCTGATCTCCTATCTCGACGAGCACGAGGACGCCGAGGCGACGGCTGCGCTGGTGCGCGATGCCGGCCGGCAGGCGGTGCTGGCGCCCGGCGACATCCAGCACGCCGCGCATTGCCGCGCGCTGGTCGACAAGGCGGTGGAAACCTTCGGGCGGATCGACCTCCTCGTGAACAACGCCGCCCACCAGAAAACCTTCGACGACATCACCGAGATTTCCGACGAGGAATGGGACCTGACCTTCAAGGTCAACATCCACGCGATGTTCTACCTCACCAAGGCCGCCGTGCCGCACATGAAGCCCGGCAGCGCCATCATCAACACCGCCTCGATCAATTCCGACAAGCCGAACCCCACCTTGCTCGCCTATGCGACGACCAAGGGCGCCATCCAAAACTTCACCGCCGGGCTGGCGCAGCTGCTTGCCGAAAAGGGCATTCGCGCCAATGCAGTGGCACCGGGGCCGATCTGGACCCCGCTGATCCCCGCCACCATGCCGGCCGAGAAGGTGGCACATTTCGGCGAGCAGGTGCCAATGAAGCGGCCGGGCCAGCCGGCCGAGCTCGCCACCGCCTATGTGATGCTGGCCGACCCGCTGTCGAGCTACGTCTCCGGCGCCACCATCGCCGTGACCGGCGGCGCTCCGATGATTTGAGACCGGCTACGAAAGAGGAGAAGACTTTGCAAAATCAATCACCTACCGGCTCGGCCCATTACCGCCTGCGCGGCAGCGAGGGGCAGTGGCGGGTCGACAGCGACGGCGAGGTCGGGATGGCCTATGCTAGCAAGGAAGCCGCCTTCGAGGCGGCCGTCGCCGCAGCCTCCAACGCCATCCGCGACGGCTACGACGTGACGATCACCGTGCCTGGCGCCGGTGGAACGATGCTCGGCGTCGAGGACACCGGGCATGGCGGGGGAGAGCCGGCCGGAGCCGCAGACAAGGTCTGACCCTGCCGCCTGCCCGGACGGCGCAACCGCGTCGCGGGCGCGGGTCGGGGCGGAGACAAGGAGACCATGATGGAAATGCTGTATGGGCTCGGCGCCTTGCTGCTTGTCGCGGCTTTGGCCTACGCCATGCACCAGTCGAAACGACGCCGTCAGGCCAAGGGCATCGAGCTTCCCGAGGAGAAAGTCGACCGCAAGAGTCCCCTTTAGCCGTTCTTATTACTAATCACTCCGCCGCCGCCACCGGTGCCGGCGCGCTGGCCTTTTCCGGTTGGGCCGCGCGCGCGCCCGGGCTCGTTTTGCTGCCGCGCCAGCGCCAGCAGCGCGTCGAGCGCGCTGAAATCGCCGAGGGCGGCGGCCTTCTGGCGAGGGGTGAGCGCACCGAGCGCGGCGTCGAGGCTCGGCGCATCTGCAATCTTCGCCGCCGCGATCAATCGATCCGGCGCGTAATCGCCGGGACGTCGCTCGCCATCGGCCAGCTGGGCACGGTGGAAGGCGGCAAGTTCCGACGCGGCAACGAGCTGCGCGACCGCCTCGGAGGGCGCCTGCACGGCGCTCGCCCGCCGCAATTGCCGCGTCCGCAGCAGCACGGCAGGTGGCGACTGCTCCTCGGGCGTGTGAAACAGCGCCGGCAGCGAGGCGCGCGCGGCGCCGGTCCACAGCACCAGCGGTATCGCCAGGGCAAGGCCCAGCACCACCGGCGTCATCCAGAGGAACAGCGGCAGCGAGATGCTGAGCGCGGCCGCCCCCAAGAGCCATCCCGCCGCCGTATGGGGCAGGAAGAAACGGACGATCGAGGCGGCGTCGATGCGGTCATCGTCCCGGCGCTGCGGCTGCCAGCCGCCATCGCGCCCGGCCAATATGCCGACCACCGCCACCGACTGGGTGAACATCGTCACCGGGGCGAGAAGGCCGGAAATCAGCGTCTCCCCCAGCATGCCGGCAAAGGCTCGCACGCCCCCGCCAAAACGCTGGCGGCTGGCGCGGGACGCCAACAGCGCCGCGAAGGCGAACAGCTTGGGCAGCAGCAGCACCGCCATGGTGCCGACGAACACCCATACGGCCCGCACCGGGTCCTGGGCCGGCCAGCTGGGAAACAGCGCGAAGCCGGCGGGGAAATAGTCCGGTGGCACAAAGCGGGCCTGAAGCGCGGTGGCAAGACCCGCGAGCAGCATGACCAGCCAGAGTGGCGCGGTCAGATAGGAACCGATGCCGGTAAGAAGATGCAGCCGGCTGACCGGATGCAGCCCGCGCGCCGGCAGGACAGCCATGTGCTGCAGGTTCCCCTGGCACCAGCGCCGGTCGCGCACCGAAAGGTCCGCCAGCGTCGGCGGGCCTTCCTCATAGGAGCCCTCCAGCCAGGGAAGCATGTGCATGCCCCAGCCGCGCCGGCGCATCAGCGCCGCCTCGATGAAATCATGGCTGAGGATATGGCCGCCAAACGGCTTGGGCCCCTTCAGCTCCGGCAAACCGGCGCCCTCAGCGAAGGCGCGGGTGCGGATGATGGCGTTGTGTCCCCAGTAATTGCTCTCCGGCCCGCTCCAGCTGGCGAGCCCATGGGCAATGAGCGGGCCATAGAGCCGGCCGGCGAATTGCTGCAGCCGGGCGAACAGGGTGCGGCCGCCGACAATGACCGGCAGGGTCTGGATCAGGCCGGCGCTCGGATTGGCTTCCATCGCGGCGGCGAGGCGCACGAGGCAATCGCCGGTCATCACGCTGTCAGCGTCGAGGATGAGGAAGCTCTCATAGGCCCCGCCGAAGCGCGTCACCCATTCGGCGATGTTGCCGGCCTTGCGACCGGTGTTGCGCGGGCGACGCCGGTAGAACAGCCGCCGATGGTCGCCGCGCCGGGCCCGCAGATCGAGAAACCCTGCTTCCTCGGCGATCCACACATCGGGATCGGTGGTGTCGCTGAGGATGAAGACGTCGAAATGAGCGGCCGCGCCGGTGGCATCGAGCGATTCGCAGGTCGCCTCCAGCCCGGCCAGCACGCGCGCCGGCTCCTCATTGTAGACCGGCAGCAGGATGGCGGTGCGGGCGGTCAGCGCCGGCAGCGGCCCGTCCGGGGCGATGCCGAGATGTTCCTGCGTCCGGCGCAGCAGGCTCGGCAGACCCAGAAGCGCATTGGTGAAGGCAAAGCTGATCCAGGCGAAGAGAACGACGAAGAGGCACAGCACGAGATATTCCAGCAGCGTGACGCCGCCGACATCCAGCACGAGATACATTTCATGCGCGGCCAGCATGGTGAGCGCACTAGCGCCGCCGAGCACGAAGACGCGGCGTAAGGCGAGACTTGCCGGGCGGGGGCCCGGCGCTGCGGCCGTCGGCACCTTGCCGAGCGACTGCACCGGCATCGCCAGAGGGGATTCCGGCGGCAGCGCGAGGCCGACCTCGACCCCGGCAAGGGGCGCTGGATCCATGTCCTCGGAACGCCTCATGGCGTCCACCGATAGACCCAGCTTTCGGCCATGCGCTCCTCACCGCGCAGCAGGTCGGCGCGTAGTTCGACAAGTGCGGCCCCACGCGGCTCCAGCGCGAACGAGACACGCCAGCCGCCGATCTCCGGGTTCGGCTGCAGGACGACATCCCTGATCTCGCCGGTACTGGCCGTCACCCGTGCCGCGAGGCTTTCCGGCGGCAGGTCCTTCACCTTGTCGCCGACAACATCGAGTACGAACAGACGGCGCTCGGCATTGCCGCCCACGCGGGTGGCGGTGACACGCCCGACATCGGTGGCATCCGGGCCCGACCAGCCCCAGTGCAGGCGGTAGGTGTTGCTGTATTCGCGCCCCTTGCGCAGCGGCTCGCGCGGGCGCCAGAAGGCGACGATGTTGTCGTGAATTTCCTCTGGCGTGGGGATTTCGACCAGCACCACCGAGCCGTCGCCCCAATCGCCAATCGGCTCAACCCAGACGCTGGGCCGTCGCTCATAGCGCGCCTCAAGGTCCTGATAGTCGAAGAAGGAGCGCTGGCGCTGCATCAGGCCGAAGCCTCGCAGGTCCGAGACGGCGAAGGAGGAAATCTGCAGCCGCTGCGGGTTGGCCAGCGGCCGCCACAGCCGCTCGCCGGTTCCGGTGACGATGGCAAGGCCATTGGCGTCGCACACCATGGGGCGGAAATCATCGATGCCGTCGCGATCATTGGGGCCGAACATGAACATGCTGGTCAGCGCGCCGATGCCGACCTGGTCGATGTCGACCCTGGGATAGACCGTCATCTCGACCGACATGAGCGTCTCGGTGCCGGGGCGGATGGTGAAGCGGTGCGCCGCCGCGGCGCTCGGGCTGTCGAGAAGCGCGTGAACGACCACCGAATCCACCCCCGGCCGGGGCTGTTCGAGCCAGAAGGCGCGGAAGGCGGGGAATTCCTCGCCGCCAGCATCGCCGGTCTTCACCGCCAGCCCACGGGCGGAGGATCCATAGACCTGCCCCTTGCCGACGCCACGGAAATAGCTGGCGCCCTGGAACACGGCGATCTCGTCGAAATAGTCCGGCCGGTTGATCGGCCCATGCAGGCGAAAACCGGAAAAGCCGATATCGGACTTCGCCGGCGGCTGGGCGACGCCATGCTCGAAACGGAACATCGCCGGGTCATAGGCGAGCTTGCGGGCCTTGCCGTCCGCCACCTGGTAGATGTCCACCCGGTCGCGGAACAGAAAGCCGCGATGCAGAAGCTGGGTCTGAAAGCCGGTATTTGCCTCCCGCCAGAGTGCCCGATCGCTGTTGAAACGAATGTTGCGGTAGTCGTCATAGCTGAGCTTGTCGAAGGGGCCGGGCAGATCACGCGCCGGGCCCTTATAGGGCTTGGCCGCCAGTTCGCGCGCCATCTGGCGCACGGTCTGCGCGTCGAAGGCGACGGCCTGCTCTTCCTCTTCCGACCACGCCTCGCTGATGCCGAGACGCGACAATGGCACCGGCGCCATCGCCAGGAGACCCAAACCCAGCAACAGGTGACGTCGATGCATGCCTGACCTCGCGCGTTTCAGGGCGGCACGCCCTACGCCGGAAACAAGTGCCGAGACCGCGCAGGGTTCCGATATTTGTGCGGTGCGGCAGAATCACGCGCGTCGGCCGTCGGCGCGACGGGCCGGCGTTGCAGCGCCGCGCCATCTGCTCTAAGCAGCGTCTATTCGTCAGGACCCGGTGAAAGCCCGGGTGGCTCTTCCGGCCGCCAATCCGCCGGACCACGCACAGTCAGCGCCTGTCCCGCCGCCTTGGCCGCGGACGCCCGCTCTTTGCGAAGATTGCTTCTCATGACATCCACCACCCGCTATTTCCGCGACTGGACCGCCAATATTCGCGGCGACGTTCTTGCCGGAATCGTCGTCGCCCTCGCCCTCATTCCCGAAGCCATCGGCTTCTCGATCATCGCCGGCGTCGACCCCAAGGTCGGCCTGTTCGCCTCCTTCGCCATCGCCTGCGTCTCCGCCGTCGTCGGCGGCCGGCCGGGGATGATCTCGGCCGCCACCGCCGCCACCGCCGTGGTGATGGTCAGCCTCGTGCGCGACCACGGGCTGGAATATCTGTTCGCCGCCACCATCCTGATGGGACTGATCCAGCTCCTCGCCGGTGTGCTGAAGATCGGCCGGGTGATGCGCTTCGTCTCGCGCTCGGTCATCACCGGCTTCGTCAATGCGCTGGCCATCCTCATCTTCATGGCGCAGTTGCCCGAACTGATCGGCGTGCCGGTCGAGACCTATCCGATGATCGCGGTGGGCCTCGGCATCATCTATCTGTTTCCGCGCCTGACCAAGGCTGTGCCCTCGCCTCTGGTGGCGATCGCGGCGCTCACTCTGTTCGCCTGGTGGAGCGGGATGGACCTGCGCACCGTCGGCGATCTCGGCGAACTGCCGTCCGGCTTGCCGGTGTTCGCCCTGCCCAGCGTGCCGCTCACGCTGGAGACGCTGCAGATCATCCTGCCCTATTCGCTCACGCTCGCCGCAGTCGGCCTGCTGGAATCGCTGCTCACCGCGCAGATCGTCGACGACATGACCGACACGATGAGCAACAAGAGCCAGGAGTGCATCGGCCAGGGCACCAGCAATATCGCCTCGGCACTGATCGGCGGCATGGGCGGCTGCGCCATGATCGGCCAGTCGGTCATCAACGTCACCTCGGGCGGGCGCGGGCGGCTTTCCACCTTCGTCGCCGGTGCCTTCCTGCTGTTCCTGATCCTCGTCCTCGATGATCTGGTTCGCATCATCCCGATGGCAGCGCTGGTGGCTGTCATGATCATGGTGTCGATCGGCACCTTCTCCTGGCGCTCGATTCTCGATCTGCGCAGCAATCCGCGCTCGTCCTCGCTGGTGATGCTGGCCACCGTGTTCACCGTGGTGGCGACGCACGACCTCGCCATCGGCGTGCTGGTCGGCGTGCTGCTGTCGGGCGTGTTCTTCGCCGGCAAGGTGTCGCAGCTGGTGGCGGTGGGCGAACATATCGACGAGGCAGCCGGACGCGTGACCTATGTCGTCAACGGCCAGATCTTCTTCGCCTCCTCCGAGGTGTTCCTCGCCGGCTTCGATTTCGACCAGGCGGCGCGCGAGGTCATCATCGACCTTACCCACGCGCATTTTTGGGACATCACCTCTGTCGGTGCGCTGGACAAGGCGGTGATGAAGTTCCGCAAGGCCGGGGCCTCGGTCGAGGTGCTGGGTCTGAACGAGGCCAGCGCCACCATGGTCGATCGCTTCGGCATGCACCACAAGGACGAGCCGGCCGTCGCCAGCCTGCACTGATGGGCCGATGGGGCGGCCGGCTAGAGCCCCTGCCCCATCGCCTCGATCCGCGCCAGCACCTCGACGATTTCCTCATCGGTCACGGTGAGCGGCAGGGACAGGCCGATCGCGCTGTCGCCCTTGGCGGTGGTGGAAAGCCCGTGCGCGAAGGCGCTCGCCACCAGATGCGCGGCGAAATCCGCGCCGGGCTGGCGCTCGCAACGGGCTGCGTCGAACGCGACCGCCAGCAGCAGCCCCAGCCCACGCGCCCCGATCACGCACGGCACGCGGGCCGCGATAGTGGCCACGCCGTCCTTCAGTTTCCGGCCCGCCTCGTCGGCGCGGGCCACCAGATCGTCGCGGGCGATGATGTCCAGCGCCGTCAGCGCCGCCCGGGTGGTGAGCGGGTTCTTCTCATGGGTGTAGTGGCCGAGTTCCAGCTCCGGCGCGGTGTTGAGCCGTGCATCGGCGATCACCGCGGCGATCGGCACCAGGCCGCCGCCCAGCGCCTTGCCCAGAACCACCGCATCCGGCAGCGCGCCGAAATGCTCGAAGGCGAAGAACCGCCCGGTCTTGCCCAGCCCGGAGGGTATTTCGTCAAAGATCAGCTTGGTGCCATAGGCGTCGCACAAGGCCCGGATGCGCGGCCACAGATCGACCGGGGGCACATGGCAGTTCGAGCGCATGGGCTCAGCGATCACCGCCGCGATCCGCCGGGTGGCGAGTAGCCCGGCCACCTCCTCCAGCATCCGCGCCGGCCCGTCCTCGCCCGCCCAATAGGGGGTGACGTGACGGCGCCCCGGCAGGAAGGTGCCGAGGCGCGGGTCCGGCGCTGCCGAAGAAAGGCCGAAGGCGCCGAAGCCATGGCCGTGATAGGAGCCTTCCAAGGAGACCGTCTCATGCCGGCCAGTGGCCACCCGGGCGAGCTTGAGCGCGATCTCGATGGCGTCGGAGCCGCCGGTGGCGAACAGCACCCGCGCCGGCGCCCCCGGCCAGCGCGCCAGCAGCGCCTCCGCCAATGCCACGGCCGGCTCATTGGTGAAGCGGCGGGGGGTGAAGGCCAGCTCATCGAGCTGCCGCTTCAGCGCCGCCACGATCTCCGGATGGCCGTGGCCGAGATGGTGCACGGTGTTGCCGTGCAGATCGATGAAGCGGCGGCCGGCCATGTCTTCCAGCCATAGCCCCTGCGCGACGCGCAAGGCGCCGATGCAGGGGCTGGAGCCGTGCTGATGGAAGAAGGAAGCCGCGTCGCGGGCGACGAGGGCGTCGGGATCGGTCATGGCGTCACCAAAGCGGGGTCGATCGGCCGGGCACGCGGCGCGGCGCGGCGCAGGCCAGGCTTGCGGTTCTCAACGAGCCACACCAGCCCCATGGCGGCAAGCGCAAAGCCGAGCAAAGCCAGGCTCTTGGCGGCGGCGTAGCCATAATCGCCCGACGTGGCGTGATTGAAGATCGCCACCGAGGCCAGCTTGTGATTGCCGGAAACGAGGAAGATCACCGAGGACAGCGTGGTCAGCCCGTCGATGAACACATAGAGCATGCCCAGCAGCAGCGCCGGCCGCAGCATGGGCAGCGTTACCCGGAAGAAGCGGGCGATCAGCCCGGCGCCCAGGCTCTCCGCGGCCTCGTCCACCGATCGGTCGAGCCGCTGTAGCGCCGCGCGGGCGGCAAGCACGCCGACGAACAGGTTGGAGAACAGGATGTTGATCACCAGGATCGCCGAGGTCCCCGTCAGGGAGAGCGCAGGGATGCCGAACGGCACATTGAAGGCGACGATATAGCCGATGCCGAAGACGATGCCGGGCAGGATCGCCGGCACAAGCGCCAGGAACATGATGAGGTGGGCGCCGGGCGGGCGCAGGCGCTCCACCACATAGGCGATGATAACCGCGAACAGCCCCCCAATCGGCCCGGCAATGCCGGCGAGGCGCACACTGTCCCACACCAGTCCGAGCCCGCGTTCGGAGGAGCCATAGCCGGAACCCGCCAGCCCGACATCGACCCCGGCGCCGGTGAAATAGCCGAGCGTGAGGCTCCAGTCGGTGCCCCAGACGCGGGTGACGGCACCCAGCGCCATGGTGCCGTAGACCGCGAAGATCAGCCCCGCCACCACGCCGGCCGTGAGGGTAAGCCCGGCGCGGACCATCGCCGGCACCGGAAGTTCGGCGCGCGCACCGGCGGTGCCGGCATAGGATTTGCGCCGGCCGAACGCTTCCAGCGCGAGATAGAGCAGCAGAGAGGGGATCAGCAGCCACATGCACAGCGCCGCTGCCAGCGGCGTGTTGCGATAGGCGGTGATCTCGTCATAGACCACGCCGGCCAGCACCGGCGTATCGCGGCCGAGCACCATCGGGTTGCCGAAATCGGTCAGGCTCAGGATGAACACCAGCACCACGGCACGCTTGATGCCCGGCCAAGCCATGGGCAACGTCACTTGCAGGAAGCTGCGCAGCGGCCCGGCGCCGAGCCCGGCAGCGGCCTCATCGATGCGGCCATCCTGCCTGCGCAGGCTGTTGTCGAACACGATCAGCGCGGCGGGTACGAAAGACAGAGTCTGCGCCAGTACCACACCGAACAGGCCGTAGAGATTGGTCTGGTCGGCGTCGATCAGGCCAAGCCAATCGTCGAGCAAGGTGTGCGTCACCAGCCCGCGCCGGCCGAACAGCATGATGGTGGCGGTGGCGATCAGCACCGGTGGTGCCACCAGCGGCATCAGCAGCACCACGCGGGTGAGCGAGGGCCACGGGATGGCGCCGGCATTGATGCCATAGGCGAGCGCGAAGGCCAGAGTGACGGTGAACGCCACCGAGAGCGCCGCCAGCATGAGGCTGTTCAGCGCCGCCGCGCGCAGATAAGGCTCCTCGAACACTTTGAGATAATGGTCGAGGCCCCAGCGATCATTGGCGCCGTTGCGCAGGGCGTCGAAGCCCTCGGGGCCAAGCGCCTCCTTCACCTTGAAGGCCAGCGCGGTGCGCTTGTGCAGCATGATATGGGCGAGGACGACATTGTCCTCCACCGACGCGCGCTCCGCCTTGGGCATGGCGTTGAGCGCGGCCGCCATCGCCGCGCTCTGCTCGGAATAGGCGGCCTTGCGGTCCCAGGTCACCGCGGCACCGGCAAGCGTGAAGGCGGCGGCGGTGGCTTCCACCTGCTCGGCCTCGGTGGCGCTGGCCGTCCAGCGCTGCACCAGCGCCTCGCGCTCCCCGGCCGGCACGGCGTCGAGGGCGGCCGATGTCACCGCCTTCAGCGTGGCCGGCGGCATCGGGCCGGAAATAACGAAGCTCTCCACCAGCACCGCGCCGATCGGGTAGGCGATGAACAGCGCCAGAACCAGCGCCACCAGGGCGCTGATGAGCAGGCCCGGCAGAGAGCGCAGCGACAATGTCATGACGCAGGCTCAGGACCGACGAGAGCGGCGCGCAGCGGGTCGGGCCGCAGCCAGGCCACCGTGCCGCGCCGCCATTGCCCGCCGGCTTCGAAGGAGGGACGGTCGGCGATGACGGCGCGGCCGGAGGCGAGGCGAAGGGTCAGCCGCACATGCGCGCCGAGAAAAGTGACGCTTTCCACCGTCGCCGGAATGCCGCCGCCATCGGTGGCGAGCCCGACATGTTCGGGCCGGTAGACCACTGTGAGCGCCGCGCCCGGCGCCATGCCGGCGGGCAGCGCCAGCGGCCAGACCACACCCTCGGCCTCGATGCCTCCCGCCACCGCCCGCCCCTCGATCAGGTTGGAGAGGCCGATGAACCCAGCGACGAAGCGGGTCGCCGGGCGGTGATAGACATCCGCCGGGCTGCCGATCTGCTCGATTCGCCCGTGCCGCATCACCGCCACCCGGTCGGAAAGCGCCAGCGCCTCCTCCTGGTCATGGGTGACATAGAGCGTGGTGATGCCGAGCCGGTCGACCAGCGCGCGCAATTCCCCCCGCAGTTTCACCCGGATGCGGGCGTCGAGCGCCGACATCGGCTCGTCGAGCAGCAACACCTCGGGGTCCGAGGCCAGCGCCCGCGCCAGCGCGACGCGCTGCTGCTGGCCGCCGGAAAGCTCGTGCGGGTAGCGCTCCAAAAGTGCGTCGATTTCGACGAGGTGTGCCAGTTCCTCGATGCGGCGCGCGCGGGCGGCACGCGGGCCGGCGAGCGCGAAGCCGATATTCTGCGCCACCGTCTTGGTGGGGAACAGCGCATAGGACTGGAACACGAAGCCCATGCGGCGCCGGGCCGGGGCCATGTGGGTCACATCCTCGCCCTCGCGCAGCACCTGCCCGGCATCCGGGCGGGCAAAGCCGGCGATGATGCGCAGCAGCGTGGTCTTGCCGCAGCCGGAATCGCCCAGCAGCGTGACGAACTCGCCTTTGGCGAGATCGAAGGACACCGCGTCCACCGCGCGATGGCGCTCATAGGCCTTGCTCACCGCCCGCACGGCCAGATGCGGCCGACTCTCCTGCGGAGCCGGCCGCGCCGGGGCGCGCGTGAAGGAGGCGTCGTTCACTGCTTCAGGATGCGGCTGGCGAAGTCGCGGCGGAAGGCCGCGATATCGACCGGGCGACGCATCTGCCACAGCGTGATCTCATTGAGATCCACCAGCCCGTGGCCGGGAACGGCGGTGGCGCCGACGACCTTGCCGAGAACCTGCGCCGCCTCTTCGCTCGCCATGAAGTCGAGGAAGATCTTGCCCTCCGCCGGGTTCGGCCCGCCGGCGACGAGGCCGCCGCCTTCCGAGACGTTCGGGGTGATGCGGCCATAGACGATTTCCACCGGCTTGCCGGAGGATTTGGTCTCGAAGCAGGTGGTGTCGAAGGTGAGGCCGATGGCGACCTCGCCCGCGCCCGCCAGCGCCGCACCGCCCGAGCCGCCGTCGGAATATTGGTAGACGTTCTCGTTCAGGTTCTCGACGAAGGGCCAGCCGAAGGCGTCGACGAAGGTGGTGAGGATCGCCCCGCCCGTGCCGGACTTCAGCGGCGAGGGCAGCGCGATCTCCTTGGCATAGACCGGCTTGATCAGGTCTTCCCAGGTGGTCGGCATGGGCAGCTTCTTCTGCGCCAGGCGGTCCTTGTTCACCACCATGCACATCGTCGTGGCGAAGTACTTGCTGTAGAAATCGTCCGGGTCGCGGAAGGCCGGGGCGATCTTGCTGTCCTTGGGCGCGTAGGGCTCGAACACGCCGGCCTGCTTCAGCTGTTCCAGCGCGACATTGTTGACGAGGTAGACCACATCCGCCTGCGGCTTGCCCTTCTCGGCAATCGCGCGCTCGGTGATCGGGCCGGTCGAGCCGGAAACGAATTTCACCTCGATCTCCGGATGCACCTTCTTGAAGGCGGCGACCAGCGCGGTGTTGACGCTGTCTGAGGCGTTATAGAGCACGACTTCCCGGGCAAGGGAGGGGGCCGCGCCGAGCGTGGCGAGGGCCGTGGCAAGGCCGAGGGCTTTCAGCGTATCGAAGAACATCGGGGTCTCCGCAGCAGGGGGGAACGAGGCCGTGATATAAGTGTCGCTAAAGTGTGTGACGTCTGAATGAAGTCACACTTATGGCCTGAGACTCCCTCGCCGAGACCGATCACCATGAACTTCGCCCAGCTGCGCGCCTTCCAGGCCATCGCCACCCACCGCACCTTCTCGGAGGCGGCGCAGGCACTGGGGGTGAGCCAGCCAGCCATCACCCAGCATGTGAAGGCGCTGGAGGAGGCGGTCGGCGCACGGCTTTTCCTGCGCACCGGAGCGGGCATCGAGCTGACCCCCGATGCGCGCGACCTGCTGCCCCGGGTGCGGCAGGTGATGCTGATGCTCGACGACATCGGCGCCCGCATGGATGAGGGCCGCACGCTCAATGCCGGCTATCTCGCGCTGGGCCTGTGCGCGCCCTATGTGGCGATGCCGATCCTCGAGCGTTTCACGGCGCTGCATCCCGGCATAAGGCTCGATGTGCGGCTGGAGAATTCCAGCGTCCTGCTCGACCTCGTCGCCCAGCAACGGGTGGATGTCGCCATCGCCACGCTGGAGGCGCCGCATCCGGATTTCGCCTGCGACCGCCTGCTCTCCCAGGAGGTTCTGCTGCTGGTGCATGACGGCCATCCCTGGTGGGGACGGGACAAGGTCGACCTCGCGGACGTGACGCACCAGCGCCTTGTGCTGCGCGAGGCCGGATCGATGACGCGGCATCTGTTCGAGGCGGCGCTGGCCAGGCGCGGCCTCGCGATCGCGCCGCATCTGGTGCTCGGCAGCCGCGAGGCGGTGAAGGAGGCGGTGGCGGCGAAGATCGGCCTTGGCATCGTGCTGAATCGCGAGCTCGGCTGCGATCCGCGCCTTCATGCCGTCGTCATCGAAGGGGCGCCGGCGCGGGCCGACGAATATCTCGTCACCCGTCGGGAGATCCGTCCGCTCGGCGCGGTGGCCGCCTTCGCTGCTGTGGCCAGCGCGGTGTTCGCCACGCTTGGCGGCGCGCCTGCCGATCAATCCACTTAAAGAGGAGACATCGTCTTTGTACCGTTAGCGCCAGAACGCCTAATGCGCGCGACGGCGAGCGCGACGTGGCGGGGCTCGTGCGCTCCGGCCGCGCGGCACGCCCAGCGCCGACCGTGCACCGCGTCAGCGGCCCCTTGCGGGATCCTCGATCTCGACCTCCGGCCGGTCGACGCCCTGCGCCACTTCCTCATGCCACCGGCCGCTCTTGTCCTGATAGGCGATGGGCCGGGTCTCGCCGGAAATCGACTGCCGCGCCGCGGCGTCGCGGGCGGCGGCGAGCGCAGATTCATGGGTGGGATGGGTTTCCGAGAACACGTCGCCGAGCTTGTAGGCCCAGCCGCCGTCATGTTCGACGATCTCGTAGCGAATATGGCTCATGGTAGTTCCTCCCGCTGCTTAACCGTCGTGCCTGCGTGGCGGTTCCGGTGCCCCGCCGGCGCACTACAGCACAGACGACGCACGCCCGCTTGCCGTTTGCCACGGTTGGCGCCGGCGTCAATTCGGAAAGCGCAGCACATGCCGGAGCCGTTCGAAATCATCGACGGAAAACTCACGTTCGATCGCACGGATACAGCGGCGATCATAGGAATCATTCAGGTTCCAGGGAATGAACCGCACGCCGGCCGAGCGGAGTTTACTGTCGATGATCTCCATGGGATCGAGCCAGGAGCCCCAGACTGACGTTGCATAGGCGGATGGGGCCACAGTGCCATCGTCGAAGGTGACGTTGTAGATCATCTTGTCGCTAGTGCGACCCTTTCGCGAATAATGGCTGCACCCCGTCTCGACCGAGGTCGCCGACGCCCAGGGGTGCAGGCGCGGCGTGTTCCAGGGCAGCAGCGGCGAGACGTAATAGCCTTCCGGCGTGAACACCTCGAACGCCCGCGCCTGCACCATCGCCAACGGGATACTCATCGCGAATAGCAGAGCGGCTGCGCCCGTCAGAAGCCACGCCGGCATAAACACGAAACGGCGCACATAGCGCGCGGGGTCGGTCTCCGTCGCCAGCCGCGCCATCATCCGGCCCAGCAGCCAACGGGTGAACCAGTTCTGCTTTGGCGCGGCGACATCCTTGACAAAATCAGTGACCTGCCAGTTGGGCGACGAGAGGGTGGTAAATATCGCGAGCGAGATGGAAAGCAAGAAAGCGCCGGGCATGCTAACGAATATAGGAGCAAAAAAATCATAGTTGTAAAGCACCCCATTCATATTCTTAGAAATAATCAATACATTGGGTCTATTTATATTTTCAATATAAGAATATAGAAAAATTGTTAATGTAAATAGTATTGCCATAAAAAATACAGACGCGAATGCAACAATCATATCGTACGAACCGATAAGGCTGCACTTCGAGACATATGCGATGACAGATGAGGGCACCCCCTCCCGCTCCAGCCTTTCCCTGATCTCTTCCATTCGGCTTCCGTCCACAGGCGCCTCCCCGCCGCTGAACCGACATTCGACGGCCGGGGCATCCGGGGCCGCCAGCGGGCATGGCTGCGACGCGCGCCGCAGCGCCCCTTCCACGAGAGGTGCGGCGGAGCGCAACGCCCGATGGATGTAAGCCGCCAGTCGTCCTTTCGTCCATTTCCCTGAGCGCATCCCCGCCGAACGACACCGGCCCGCAGCAGGATGACCTTTTCTTGATGCAACTCGTTTGCAGTTGCATAAGCGTCGGCTTGGCGTAGACTGCTTCTGCAACTCATTCGCAAAAGGGGGCTGGCATGTGGAGACAATCGAGACGCGCAATCCTGACCAGTCTTCTGGTCGCCGGCCTGGCTGGGCTCGCCGGGGCGCCCGCTGCGCTGGCGCAGGAGAGTGCGCCACAGGGAACGCCGCCGAAATTCAAGGCGGTGACGACGTTCACCGTCATCGCCGACATGGCGCGCAACGTGGCGGGTGACGCGGCGGTGGTGGAATCGATCACCAAGCCCGGCGCGGAGATCCACAATTACGCCCCGACCCCGGGCGACATACAGCGCGCCCAGGGAGCGCAGCTGATCCTCTGGAACGGGCTGAACCTCGAACTCTGGTTCGAGAAGTTTTTCCAGAACCTCAAGGATGTCCCCAGCGTCGTCGTCAGCGACGGCGTCACGCCGATGAGCATTGCCGACGGCCCCTATCGCGGCAAGCCGAACCCACACGCCTGGATGTCGCCAGCCAACGCGCTGATCTATATCGACAACATCCGTGACGCCTTCGTGAAATACGACCCCGCCAACGCCGCGACCTATGAGGCCAACGCCGCGGCCTACAAGGCGAAGCTGGAGGCGTCGGTAGCGCCGATCCGCGCCGAGCTGGAGACGATCCCCGCTGACAAGCGCTGGCTGGTGACGAGCGAAGGCGCCTTCTCCTATCTCGCCCGCGACTATGGCCTGAAGGAACTCTATCTCTGGCCGATCAACGCCGACCAGCAGGGCACGCCGCAGCAGGTGCGCAAGGTGATCGACGCTGTGCGCAAGAACGGCGTCCCCGCCGTGTTCAGCGAAAGCACGGTTTCCGACAAGCCCGCGCGGCAGGTGGCGCGGGAGACGGGTGCGCTCTATGGCGGCGTGCTCTATGTCGATTCGCTCAGCGAGGCCGACGGCCCCGTGCCGACCTATATCGACCTGCTGCGCGTGACTTCCGGCACGCTCACCAAGGGCCTGTCGCAGGGGCTGTCACAGTGAACGCGCCCTCGCCTGTCCTGTCGGCGACCGGGCTTTCGGTGCGCGGCCTGACCGTGACCTATCGCAACGGCCACACCGCCCTGCGCGATGCCAGCTTCGCCATTCCGCTGGGCACCATCACGGCCCTTGTCGGGGTGAACGGCTCGGGAAAATCCACCCTGTTCAAGGCGATCATGGGCTTCGTGCGCCCGGCAGCGGGGGAGATCAGCATTCTCGGCGGCACCGTGCCCGAGGCGCTGCGGCAGAACCTCGTCGCCTATGTCCCGCAGAACGAGGAGGTCGACTGGAACTTTCCGGTGCTGGTCGAGGATGTGGTGATGATGGGCCGCTACGGCCATATGGGATTCATGCGCATCCCCCGCGCCGCCGACCGGCAGGCGGTGACGCAGGCGCTGGGTCGCGTCGGGATGAACGACTTCCGCACCCGGCAGATAGGCGAACTCTCCGGCGGGCAGAAGAAGCGCGTCTTCCTGGCCCGCGCGCTGGCGCAGGATGCGCGGGTGATACTGCTCGACGAGCCGTTCACCGGCGTCGACGTGCAGACCGAGCAGGCGATCGTCGCGCTGCTGCGGTCGCTGCGCGACGAGGGCCGGGTGATGCTCGTCTCCACCCATAATCTCGGCAGCGTGCCGGAATTCTGCGATCGCACCGTGCTGGTGAAGGGCACCGTCCTCGCCCATGGCCCGACCGCCGAGACCTTCACCGAGGCCAATCTGGAAAAGACTTTCGGCGGCGTGCTGCGCCATTTCGTGCTGGGCGGCGCCGGGCTGCACGCCGATGACGACCGCCGCCAGATTTCGGTGCTGACCGACGACGA
Source organism: Ancylobacter vacuolatus (assembly GCF_030813595.1). Lineage (GTDB taxonomy): Bacteria > Pseudomonadota > Alphaproteobacteria > Rhizobiales > Xanthobacteraceae > Ancylobacter > Ancylobacter vacuolatus. Next base: position 402,024 of record NZ_JAUSUH010000003.1, read on the forward strand.
GCGCCCGCTGGTGTTCTATGGCGAGAAGGGCGAATGCCCGCCCCAGACGCGGGAGAATACCCCGTGATCGACCTTCTGGCGGAGCCCTTCAGCTACGAATACATGCGCAACGCCATGTGGGTCTCGGCCCTGGTCGGCGCGGTCTGCGCGTTCCTGTCCTGCTATCTCATGCTCAAGGGCTGGTCGCTGATCGGCGATGCGCTGTCGCACGCCGTCGTGCCCGGCGTCGCCGGCGCCTATATGCTCGGCCTGCCCTATGCCGTGGGGGCCTTCTTCTCCGGCGGTCTGGCAGCCGCCGCCATGCTGTTTCTCAACCAGCGTACCCGGCTGCGGGAAGATGCCATCATCGGGCTGATCTTCTCCTCCTTCTTCGCTCTGGGGCTGTTCATGGTGTCGCTCTCGCCGACCTCGGTGAACATCCAGACCATCGTACTCGGCAACATCCTCACCATCACCCCCGAGGACACGCTGCAACTGGCGATCATCGGCGTGGTTTCCCTGGTGATCCTGCTGCTGAAATGGAAGGATCTGCTGGCGGTGTTCTTCGACGAAGCGCATGCCCGCTCGATCGGGCTGAAGCCGACGGCGCTGAAGATCATGTTCTTCACGCTGCTCTCGGCCTCGACCGTGGCGGCGCTGCAGACGGTGGGCGCCTTTCTCGTCATCTGCCTGGTGGTGACGCCCGGCGCCACCGCCTATCTCCTGAGCGACCGTTTCCCGCGCCTGCTGATGATCGCCGTCGCTATTGGCGCCGTAACGAGCTTTGTCGGCGCCTATGTCAGCTATTTCCTCGACGGCGCCACCGGCGGCATCATCGTGGTACTGCAGACGCTGATCTTCCTCGCCGCCTTCATCTTCGCCCCCAAGCACGGCATGCTGGCGGCCCGGCGGCGGGCGGCGCAGGCTCTCAAGGTCGAGGAGGCGTGACCATGGTCGAGACCCTGCTCGCGCCCTTCCAATTCCCCTTCATGGTCAACGCCCTCGTCATCTCCGCGCTGGTGGCGGTGCCGATGGCGCTGCTGTCCTGTTTCCTGGTGCTGAAGGGATGGTCGCTGATGGGCGACGCCATCTCGCACGCCGTTTTCCCCGGCGTGGTCCTCGCCTATATCGTCGGCCTGCCGCTGGCGGTCGGCGCCTTCGCCGCCGGCATGTTCTGCGCCGTGGCGACGGGATTCCTGAAGGACAACAGCCGGATCAAGCAGGACACGGTGATGGGCATCGTGTTCTCCGGCATGTTCGGCTTCGGACTGGTGCTCTACGTCAAGATCCAGTCCGAGGTGCATCTCGACCACATCCTGTTCGGCGACATGCTCGGCGTCGCCTGGCGCGACATCGGCGAGAGCGCGCTCATCGCCGCCATTGTCGCCGGCGTCATCGCGGTGAAGTGGAAGGATTTTCTGCTGCACGCCTTCGACCCCGCGCAGGCGCGCGTGGTCGGGCTACGGGTCGGACTGCTGCATTACGGCCTGCTGTGCCTGATCTCGCTCGCCATTGTCGGGGCGCTGAAGGCGGTGGGGCTGATCCTCGCCATCGCCATGCTGATCGCGCCGGGGGCGATCGCCTTCCTGGTGACGCGCACCTTCGGCGCCATGCTCGCGGCCTCGCTGGTCATTGGCGTCGGCGCGTCCCTTCTGGGCGTCTATCTCTCGTTCTTCCTCGACAGCGCGCCGGCCCCGACCATTGTGCTGGTGATGAGCGTGGTCTTCATTGCCGCCCTGCTGCGCTCGTCCCTGACGACCCTTCGGATCGAGGCGGGAGATGCCGGCTGAGCCCGGCCGGCTTCTTCAAACCCCTGCCGCAGCAAGGCTAAACCACGAGCATCAGCGCCAGCCAGACCAACGCCGCCGCCCGCGCGAACGCGCCCCATCCCGGCGCCTCATGCCCGGCGGACCGCCAGACCGAGACGGTGAACAGCACATTCAGCGGCAGCGGCAGAAGGAAGATCAGCGCCGCGAGCCAGACCGGAGCGCCGGCGACATGGGCGGCCAGCGCCGCCCCGCCGGTGATCAGATTGACCAGCGTGCCGACGATGAGCATGTTCCAGCAGAAGACGCGCGCCAGCGGCACCTCGCCCCGCCAATGACGTCTCACGAAATCCACCCTGCCACCTCGCGCTGACACATCGGCGCGCCGCCGGACTCCGGGCGCGTCGATGTGCCTTTACGGGAGGTTGCGCGAGAGCGCCACCGGCTCGGCTTCCCGCCCCGTCGCGCCGTCAGTGTGCGAAGGCCTCGGCGACGCCCTGGTTCTCCGGGTCACGCGGCTTGAGGCCGGCACGGTCGAACGAGACCAGGCGCGGGGCCATTTGCGTGTCGACCACCGCCGGTGTGCGGTCGTCCACCTTGCCGGTCCAGCCCCCGCCCAGCGCCTTATTGAGCGCGACATAGTCGGTGGCGATGGCCACCCGGCTGGCGAGAAGCGTGTCGTCGGCGGAATAGGCCGAGCGTTCCGCGACCAGCACGTCGAGGAAACTCGACGCCCCGCTCTGGTAGAGGGCGCGGGCGAGCTCAACGGCCTGCCGGTAGGACGCGGCGGAGGCGCTGAGGCTGCGATATTTGATGCGCTCCTGCTGAAGGGAGACGCTGGCATTCTCCACATCCTGCAGGGCGCTTAGAACAGCGGCGTGATAGGTGAGGAAATACTCGTCGCGCTGGGCCTGGGCGAAGTCCACCGCCGCCTTCAGCTGGCCGGCGTTGAAGATGGGGATGCTGACGCTCGGTCCGAAGCTCCAGCTGACCGACGAACTCTTGGCGAGATCGCCAACCTTGGCGGCCGAGGTCGTGACCTCGCCGACGAGGCTGACATCGGGGTAGCGCGCGGCCTCGGCCTGGCCGATCTTGGCGGTGTACTGGGCGTATTGGCGCTCGGCGAGGCGCACGTCGGGGCGCGAAAGCAGCACATTGGCCGGCACACCGCGCGGGATCGCCTTGACCGGCGTCGGGATCGGGGCGCTGCGCTTCATGGTCTCGTTGAGCGCGCTTGGCGGCTGGCCGAGCAGGATGGCAAGCTGGTGGACGGTCTGCTGGTAGCTTGATTCCAGTTCGGGAATATTGGCCTCGGTGCTCGCCGCCTGGCCTTCCGCATTGGCGACATCGACGGCGGAGGCCGAACCGGCCTGCAGCTTGGTGCGGGTCAGGCCGGCGGTCTCGCGCTGCGAGACGGCGGTGCGCCGGGCCAGCGCCGCCCGCGCCTGATAGCCGCGCGCCTCGACATAATAGGTCGCCACGTCGCCGATCAGGGTGAGCAGCGTGTTGCGCAACGTCTCCTCGGCGGCATCGAGCCCGTAGGTCGCCGCCTCCGCTGCGCGGCGGTTCTCGCCGAACAGGTCGAGCTCCCAACTGGCATTGGAGCCGAGGGTGAAGGTGTCGAACGGGCCGGAAACCGTGACATCGCCGCTACTGGAGACGTTGCTGCCATTGTCGGCCCGGCTGTAGCTGCCCGAGCCGGTGACGCTGGGCGCCAGCGCGCCCATCGCCTGCTGCCGGGTGGCGCGGGCCTGGCGCACCCGGGCCTTGGCGGTGGCGACGTCGAGATTACCGGCCACCGCCTCGTCGACCAGCCGGTTGAGCGTGGGATCGCCAAGCCGCTTCCACCAGTCCGCCAGTTCCGGCGGGCGATTCTCCGCCTCCTCGCCGGTGGTGGTGACGGACGGAGACGCCTTGCCCCAGCTGGCGGGCAGTTGGAAGCCGGGGGCGCGATAGTCGGGACCGACCGCGCAGCCGCCGAGCAGGGCGGCGACAAGGACCGCGCCGGCAAGGCGCGGTGCCGCGACGAGGAGGGAACGGCGCTTTATGGGCGGCAAGGACATCGGTTCACCTGACGAGCGAAGAAAGAGCGCGGCGGGGCTGCGGGGATCAGGCGGAAGGAACATCGCGCGCCTCCCCGGCCGGATCGGGCGCCGGCGCCGGAGCCTTGCCTGGGAACACCCGACGCACGGCGACGAAGAGCAGCGGCACGAAGAACACGCCGAGCACGGTGGCGGCGATCATGCCGCCCATCACACCGATGCCGATGGCGTTCTGCGCCCCCGAGCCGGCGCCGCTGGCGATGGCGAGCGGTGTCACGCCCAGAATGAAGGCGAAGGAGGTCATGAGGATCGGCCGCAGCCGCTGGCGCGCCGCGTCCAGCGTCGCCTCCACGAGGCTCATGCCATGCGCCTGCCGTTCAAGGGCGAATTCGACGATGAGGATAGCGTTCTTCGCCGCGAGGCCGATGGTGGTGAGCAGGCCGACCTTGAAGTAGACGTCGTTGGTCTGCCCGAACAAGGATGCCGCCAGCAAGGCACCGAAGATTCCGATCGGCACCGACAGCAGCACCGCGAACGGGATCGACCAGCTCTCATAGAGCGCAGCGAGGCAGAGGAAGATGACCAGCACGGAGATGGCGTAGAGCGCCGTCGCCTGGTTGGACGAGAGTCGCTCCTGATGCGACAGGCCGGTCCATTCATGGTCGTAGCCCGGCGGCAGCTTGGCCATGAGGTCATCGATCGCGTCCATCGCCACGCCGGAGGACACGCCCGGCGCCGCCTGGCCCTGGATTTCCACCGCCGAGGCGCCATTGAAGCGCTCCAGCCGGGGTGAGCCATAGGTCCAGCGGGTCGAGGCGAAGGAGGCGAAGGGCACCATGGTCCCGGCGGAATTGCGCACCTCCCATTTGGCGAGGTCTTCCGGCTGCATGCGGAAATGCGCCGCCGACTGGAGATAAACCTTCTTCACCCGCCCGCGGTCGAGGAAATCGTTGACATAGGCGCTGCCCCAGGCGGTGGAGAGCGTGTCGTTGATGTCGGCCAGCGACAGGCCGAGCGCGCTGGCCTTCTCCTGGTCGATGTCGACGACGAATTGCGGTTCGTCCTCCAGCCCGTTGGGGCGTGTGGCGGCAAGCTGCTTGTCCTGCGCCGCCATGCCGAGCAGCTGGTTGCGCGTCGCCATCAGCTTCTCGTGGCCGGCGCCGGTCATGTCCTGGAGATAGAAGCTGAAGCCGCCGGTATTGCCCATGCCCTGGATCGCCGGCGGGGTGAGGGTGAAGACCATGGCGTCGCGCATCTGCAGCGCGGCCATGGCCCGGCCCGCCACCGCACTCGCGGAGACCTCGGGTGTCTTGCGTTCGTCGAAGGCCTTCATCCGCACAAAGGCGATGCCGAGATTCTGCCCCTGACCGCTGAAGCCGAAGCCATTGATGGAGAACACCCCTTCCACCGCTTCCTTCTCATCGACGAGGAAGTGGGTGCGGACCGCGTCCAGCACCTTCTCGGTACGGTCGGCGGTGGCGCCGACGGGCAGCTGCACCATGGTGATAAGGATGCCCTGGTCCTCCTCCGGCAGGAACGAAGAGGGCAGCCGAACGAACATCCAGGCCATGCCCACCGCGATGGCGAGGAACACGATGAGGAAGCGCCCCGAGCGCGCCAGAATGCCGGCGGTTCCGCTGCGATAGGCATGGGTCGTGCGGTCGAAAGTGCGGTTGAACCAGCCGAAGAAGCCGCGGCTCTTGGCGTGCACCTTCGGCGGCTTGAGCAGGGTCGCGCACAGCGCCGGGGTGAGGATCAGCGCCACCAGCACCGAGAGCACCATCGCCGAAACGATGGTGACGGAGAACTGGCGATAGATCACTCCGACCGAGCCGCCGAAGAAGGCCATGGGAATGAACACGGCCGAGAGCACGGTGGCGATGCCGATCAGCGCGCCGGTGATCTCCCCCATCGACTTGCGCGTCGCCTCCTTCGGCGAGAGCCCTTCCTCCTCCATCACGCGCTCGACATTCTCGACCACGACGATGGCGTCATCGACCAGCAGGCCGATGGCCAGCACCATGGCGAACATGGTGAGCGTGTTCACTGAGTAGCCGAACAGCGCCAGCACGCCGAACGTGCCCAGCAGCACCACCGGCACGGCGAGCGAGGGGATCAGCGTCGCGCGGATATTCTGGAGGAAGATGAACATCACCACGAAGACGAGGAAAATCGCCTCGATGAGCGTGCGGACCACTTCCTCGATCGAAAGCCGGACGAAGGGCGTGGTGTCGTAGGGATAGACGACCTCGACGCCTTCCGGGAAGGTTGGCTTCATCCGCTCGATCGCGGCCTTGACCTTCTCCGCCGTATCAAGGGCGTTGGCGCCGGTCGCCAGATTGATGGCGAGGCCACCGGCCGGCTTGCCGTCATATTGCGAGGAGGTGGTGTAGGTTTCCGCCCCGAGTTCGACGGTGGCGACATCGTTGATGCGCACCAGCGAGCCGTCCGTCGTGCTCTTGAGGATGATGTTGCGGAACTGCTCGGGCGTCTGCAGCCGCGAGCGCGCCGTGACCGTGGCGTTGAGCTGCTGGCCCGGCCGCACCGGCAGGCCGCCAAGCTGGCCGGCGGAAACCTGCGTGTTCTGCGCCTGGATGGCGGCCGACACGTCGTCCGGGTTGAGCTGGTATTTTGATAGCTTCTCGGGGTCCAGCCAGATCCGCATGGCGTAGGAGGAGCCGAACAGCGTGGTCGAGCCGACCCCCTGGATGCGGCGCAGCGTGTCGTTAAGCGTGGAGTCGACGTAGTCCGACACATCGGTGGATGACATGCGCCCGTCGGTCGACACGAAGGCGATCACCATCAGGAAGCCATCGGAGGCCTTGTCGACGGAGATGCCGTTGGTCTGCACCACGCTCGGCAATTGCGGAGTGACGAGCTGCAGCTTGTTCTGCACCTGCATCTGCGCAATGTCGGGGTCGGCCGCATTGGTGAAGGTGAGCGTGATGGTGGCCTGACCGGTCGAGGTCGAGGTCGCCGACATGTAGTCGAGATTGTCGATGCCGGTCAGGCCCTGCTCGATGACCTTGGTCACCGAGTTCTCCACGGTCTGGGCATCGGCGCCGGGATAGGAGGCGGTGACGCTGACCGTCGGCGGCGCGATTTGCGGATATTGCGCGATGGGCAGGGTGTTCAGCGCGAGAACGCCGCCGAGCATGATCAGCAAAGAGATCACCCAGGCGAATACCGGGCGGTCGATGAAAAAACGGGACATGGACGCGCCTCAGTTCGACGTGGCGGTCGGGGAACCCGCGGAGGCGCCGGCCATTGCCTGACTGCCAGCGGAAACGGGCGCGATGCTCTGCTGGCCGCGGTCGCGCACTTCGCCGGTGGTCTCGTCCACCACAACGTCGACGGGTGTCACATCCTGACCGGGACGGGCGAACTGGCTGCCCTCGACGATGACGCGGTCGCCATCGGCGATACCGCTATCGACCAGCCAATTGTTACCGACACTGCGCGACACGACGAGCACGCGCTGCTCGACCTTGTTGTCGGCGTTGACGACAAGCGCCACCGGCTCGCCCTTGGTGTTGCGCGTCACGCCGCGCTGGGGGACGAGGAAGCTGTCGGGGGCGACGCCCTCCTCGATGAGGGCGCGCACATACATGCCGGGCAGCAGCAGCCGATCGGGATTGGGAAACTGCGCGCGCACGCCATAGGTGCCGGTGGTCGTATCGACATAGGCCGAGGTGAATTCCAGCGTGCCGGGATGGGCGTAGGTTTCGCCATTGTCGAGTTCAAGCCGCACCTGCACCCGGTCGCCGGAAATCTTGATCCGCCCGTCGCGGATCGCCTGGCGCAGGTTCAGCAGGTTGGTGCTGGACTGGGTCACGTCGACATTGATCGGGTCGAGTGTGCGGATGGTGGTAAGCGCCGTGTCCTGGCTCGCCGTAACCAGCGCCCCGGGGGTCAGGGTCGACTTGTCGATCCGCCCGCCGATCGGGGCGGTGATGCGGGTATAGTCGAGGTTGATGCGGGCCGTTTCGACATCCGCCTGTGCGGAGGCGACATCGGCCTTCGCCTGCGCCAGCGAGGCATTGGCGTCGTCGTAATCCTGCTTGCTGACCGCGTTCTGCTTGATGAGCCCCTGGTAGCGATCGACCTTGGACTGCGCGCTCGGCACCCCGGCCTGCGCCTTTTGCAGGGAAGCCGCCGCGCTGTCATAGGCCGCCTGATAGCTCGCCGGGTCGATCTGGTAGAGGGCATCACCCGCCTTGACCTCCGAGCCTTCCTCGAACAGCCGCGACTTGATGATCCCACCAACTTGCGGGCGCACCTCGGCGACGAGCGAGGCGGTGGTGCGGCCGGGCATCTCGGCGGTGATCGCCACCGACTGCGGACGCACCGTCACGACGCCGACCTGCGGGCGGCCCTGCGCGCCGGGGCCCTGCGGCTGGCCCGCCTCGCGGCCATCACAACCGACGAGCACGAGCAGCAGGGCAAGAGTGCCGGGAAGTAGCGCCGAACGCGCGGGGCGAAATGACGCCACAGTGAAAATCCCTATATAGAGTACCGATGCGTATCTATATTATCGGATGTCTTGATCTGTCAATTGGTGGACTCCGATGGTCCGCCAGGGCCCTGGAGGGGTAGTCGCGTGTCACAGGCTGAAAGTGAGGTGCGGTCGCCGCAGCGCCGCTCGCGGGGGCGACCGAAGACGGCGCCCGATTCCGCCCGGCGCAGGGACATCGTGGCTCAGGCTCTGCAGATCTTCCGCCAGCTCGGCTATGCGCGCATGACGACCGACACCGTCGCCGCCCGCTGCCAGATCTCCAAGACGACGCTCTACCGGCTGTTCCCCAGCAAGACCGCGCTCATGACGGCGATCATCGAGTCGCACATCGAGCGCATGGTCGACCTGCCCCGCGACGATGACCATCTGCCGCTGGCGCAGGCTCTAGACCTGATATTCTTCAACGAGATCGATGAAGAGGCCGATCGCGAGCGCTTCGCCTTCCTGCAGTTCCTCTTTCTGGAGGCGGCAGTAAACCCCGAACTCAAGGAGATTTCCGAAAAGTTCGGCCGCCATGCCGTGCTGGGGCGGCTTACCGACTGGATCGACCACCAGCACTCACTCGGCCGGATCGACGTACCAGATGCGCGCGATGCCGCCTCCATGCTGATGGACATGGTCGGGGGATCGATCGCGCTCACCCGCGACGGCCGGATGGAATGGCCCGGCAGCGCGCGGCGCCGCGCCTATGTGCGCGAGTGCATCCGGGTGTTTCTTGGCGGGGTGGCGACGCCGTCGACGCCCGCCGGCGACGCGCCCCAGAAGGGGGGCGTCCGCTCAGCGTGAAGCGAGGCCCAGCCCCGCGCAGGTGGCCTCGCTCTCGCGCGCCAGTTCCTCGAACTGCGCCGCGCGCCCATTGCCGGCGCGCCAGAAATAACCCATGTCGCGACTGGCCGGCCAACCATCGAGGGTGAGCAGCGCGATGTCGTCCTCCATCCGGAACTCCGAGCGGGCATAAAGCTCGGGGAACAGCGACATGCCCATGCCCATCACCACCATCTGGCGCAGCGCGTCGAGGCTGGTGCCTTCATAGTCCTCACGTATGTCGGCACCGCAGGCGGCGGCAAGCTCACGGGTCCGCTCGAACAGATGGTGCCCGCGTCCGAGCGTCAGCAGCCGCTCGCCCCGCAGCGCCTGCGGGTCGACATGACCGATGCTGGCGAGCGGATGGTCCTTGGGCACGCCGAGAAAGATCGTCTCGCGGCACAACCGCCGGAAGGTGACGGCATGGCCGGAATCCGGCGCCGGCCCCAATCCGCAGTCCAGCGCGCCGGCAACCACCTCGCGTAGGATCACCGCCGGGCGCTCCTCCTTGATGTAGATCTGCAGCGCCGGATAGCGCGCATGGAGGGGCGGTAGCAGATAGGGCAGGAAATAGGGTCCGAAGGTCGGCGCCACGCCCAGCCGGATCAGCCCGCCGAGATTGCGCGCCCCGCTCGCCGCCACCGCCACGATGTCGTCCAGCGTCAGCAGCACGGCCCGCGCCGCTTCGATCACCCGCCCCCCGATGGCGGTGGGCTGCACCCGGCCGGGCGTGCGGTCGAACAAGGTTGCGCCAAGCTGCGCCTCCAGCTGGGCGATCTGCACCGAGAGGGTCGGCTGCGAGACATGGCAGCGCCGCGCCGCCGCGCCGAAATGGCCGGTCTCGGCCAGGGCGACGGCATATTCGAGCTGGCGATGAGTCGGGCGGAAGGGCATGTCGATAGCTCCAATCTATCGATGATATTGAGACTATGCATTGGAACTATGATGGCGTCCACGCCATCTTGCCCTCATCGAAAGGAGGGTGACGTGGACCAGTTCCTCAAATCGCTGACCACCCGCAGCCAGATGCTGGATGTCGAACTCGCGGCCGAGCGCCGGCGCGAAAAGCCCGACGGCGAGCGCCTGATGGCGCTCAAGCGCATCAAGCGCCAGTTGCTGGCGCAGATCGAGTATCTCCGCCGCGAGGGCCGCGAGAGGGCCGAGGTGAGGGTCTCGCGTCGGCCAGGGCGCTTCACCGATCTGAGCCTCCCTTCGCTGCGCTAGCGCCGAGCTCCCGCCTTACCCCCTTCCAGCCGAGGCCCGGGTCCCTCTGACGGCAGCGCGCCGCCATGTCGGTCCTCCCCCTACCCACCTTCCCCAGCGAACGTCCGCACGGACGACCTGCGGCGCCTTCCCGGCGCCGTGGGCCGGCGTCGCTGCGCGCGCCGCGGAGGCTGAACCGAGGACCCCATGGACACATTGATCGCGCTTGTCACGGCCGACATCGTCGGCACGCCCGCCTGGCTCTGGCTGAGCTTCCTCGCCATCGTCTTCATCCTGCTCGCCTTCGATCTCGGCGTGCTGAACAAGGGCGACAAGGAACTCGGCATCGGCGAAAGCCTCCGGCTCTCGCTGTTCTATATTTTCGTCGCCATGCTGTTCGGCGGCTGGGTCTGGTACTCGCGCGGCGCCGATGCCAGCATGCAGTACTTCACCGGCTATGCGATCGAGAAGGCGCTCTCGATCGACAATGTCTTCGTCATCTCGCTGATCTTCAGCTACTTCGCCATTCCCCGCATCTACCAGTACCGCGCCCTTGTCTGGGGCATCATCGCGGTGCTGGTGCTGCGCGGCATCATGATCGGCGTCGGCGCCGCACTGGTGCAGGAATATGACTGGGTGCTGCTGCTGTTCGGCGCTTTCCTCGTCGCGACCGGCATCAAGATGCTGATCGTCAAGGAGGGCGAGCAGGACATCTCCAAGAACCCGGTGGTTCGCCTGCTCTCGCGGGTCTTGCGGGTGACACCGCAGCTGCACGGCCAGCGCTTCATCGTGCGCCAGCCGCACCCGGTGACGGGCAAGTTGGTGCTCTGGGTGACGCCGCTTTTCCTGGCTCTGGTCGTCATCAACATTGCCGACCTGGTCTTCGCGGTCGACTCGGTGCCGGCGATCTTCGCCATCACCACCGACACCTACATCGTCTTCACCGCCAACATCATGGCGATCCTCGGCCTGCGCGCGCTCTACTTCGCGCTCGCCGCCATGGTGCACCGTTTCGAGTACCTGAAATACGCCCTGGCGCTCGTACTGGTGTTCATCGGCGGCAAGATCTTCTGGAACTACTTCTACGGAAAGCTCGATCCGGCGGTCTCGCTCTCGGTCACTCTGGCGATGATCGCCGGTGGCGTCGTCTTCTCGCTGTGGAAGACCCGTAAGACCGGGCTTGGCGCCCACTGATCCCACGGCCGGCGCCACGGCGCCGGCCTTTCCCCTGAAGCCTTTGAGGGCCGGGCCGACCACCGCTGAGCGGTGTCGCGCCCGGCCCTCGCCTGTCCGCCACGTGCCATCCACCGAGGGAACCCCCATGTCGCTCGCCAGTGCCGCCCTGCTCTCGCCACCTGTCCTTTGTTTCGGCCTGGGGGCGCTCGCCTGCGCCCTGCGCAGCAATCTGCGCGTGCCGGCGCCGGTGTTCGAGGCGGTGTCGATCTATCTCCTCCTCGCCATCGGGCTGAAGGGCGGGGCGGAGCTGGCGGAAACGCGCTGGGCGGACTTCGCGGCGCCGGCGGGCGCGGCGCTGGCACTCGGCCTTTTCATCCCGCTCTGGTGCTTCGTGGCGCTGCGCCGGCTCGCCGGCTTCGGCGTGGCGGACGCCGCCTCGCTCGCCGCGCACTACGGCTCGGTCTCCGCCGTCACCTTCATCGCCGTGATCAGCTATCTCGAACGCGCTGGCACTCCCCATGAAGGCTTCATGACCGCCATATTGGCGCTGATGGAAGCCCCGGCGATCGTTGTCGCGCTGCTGCTGGCCCGCATGGTCAGGGATCGGGCACAGGGCCACGCGGGCACCAACGCGGCGGACAGCGCCCAGCCCTCGCTGGGTGCCGCCCTGCGCGAGGTGATCTCCTCCAAGAGTTTCGTGCTGCTGGTCGGCGGGCTCGCCATTGGCGGGGTGATCGGCAAGACCGGCATGGCCCCGGTGCAGCCCTTCTTCGGCGACCTGTTCCTCGGCTTCCTCTGCCTGTTCCTGCTCGAACTTGGCATCGTCGCGGCAGAGAAGGCGGACGAGGCTTGGAAGGCGGGCGGCCGGCTGCTGGCCTTCGCAATCGCCGCGCCGCTGGTCAATGGCGCGCTGGGACTTCTGGCCGGGGTTGCCGCCGGCCTGTCGGAAGGCGGAGCGATCGTGCTGGCGACGCTAGCGGCCAGCGCTTCCTACATCGCGGCGCCGGCAGCGGTCCGGCTCGCCCTGCCGCAGGCCAATGCCGCCTACGCGCTGGCGGCCTCCCTTGCCGTCACTTTTCCGCTGAATGTGGTGTTCGGCATCCCGCTCTATGCGGCGCTGGCGGGCCTGGTCTATCGCTGAGTGCGCCGTGCCTGCGGCATCCTGATCCGGTCCGCAGGGCGCGCCGTAAAAGCGGCATGAGGTCGGCTCCTGCTTCTTCCCCCCGTGCGCCCAATGTCCGTGTCACCGCTTGGCTGCTCGCCTCGGCTGGAACGCTGCCATTCCTTGCTGCCATCGCCGATGCAGCTGTCCTCGGCGCCGGCCGGGTGGGCACGGTGCAGATCTATGGGGCGCTGATCGCCTCCTTCGTCTGCGGCATGCACTGGGCGGCGGCGCTGTTTGCGCCCCAAACCCTGGCTGTCCGGCTCTTCGTGCTCAGCAACGTCGCCGCGCTGCTCGCCTGGCTGGCGGCGCTGCTGGCGCCGCAGCCCGGCTTCCTCATTCTCGCCGCTATTTTCGTAGCGCTGCTCGGCGTCGACCAGCATCTGCGCGTTCGCGGGCTGTGGCCCGATTGGTTCTGGAAGCTGCGTGTCGCCATCAGCGCGGTGGTGGTGAGCGCCTGTGTGTGGATCGGGCTTACCGCATGAAACGCATCGCCATCATTGGTGCCGGCCTCTCCGGACTGACGCTCGCCCACGCGCTGAAGGGGCGGGCGGAGATCACCGTGTTCGAGAAGGCGCGCGGCCCTGGCGGGCGCACCGCCACCCGACGCGAGGGGGCCTATCGGTTCGATCACGGCGCCCCCTGCTTCACCGCGCGCACGCCGGCCTTCATGGCCTGGCTCGCGCCCCTGCTGGCGGCAGGCGTGGTGGCCGAGTGGCCGGGAGCGGTCAGCAATCTGCAGGGCGGCCGCGTTGCGGGCATCCGTCATCGCGTCGAACGCCTCCTCGTCGGCGTGCCCGGCATGAACGCCCTCGCGGCCCATCTTGCCGGATCCGTCAAGCTGCAGGTCGGCATTGATGTTGCGCCGCTCGCGGCCGGGGCGGGACCTCACCCTCTCGCAAGCGGGAGCGGCGAGGCACTGGGTACGTTCGATCTCGTGATCTCGACCGCGCCGGCGGAGCAGAGCCGAGCCCTGTTCGGCGCGGTGGCGGGCGGCGAGGCCTTTCCAGACGTCAGGATGAAGCCCCGCCACGCCCTGATGGTGGCGCTCGACAAGCCCTGGTACCAGGGCTGGATCGCCGCGCGGGTGATGGACGGGCCGCTTCGCTGGATCACCGTCGACAGCTCCAAGCCCGGGCGGGCCACGGAAACCACCAGCCTCGTCGTTCAGACCCGCAGTCGGTGGTCTCGCCTGCATTGCGACACGCCGGCGGAACTGCTGGCACCGACGCTGCTGCACGCGCTGACAGCGGCGCTGCCCTTTGACCTTCCGGCTCCAGCCCTGGCGAAGGCGCACCGCTGGCGCTCGGCGCTGGTCGAGCAAGGCGACAGGCCCGGTCCGTGGATCTCACCGGACGGCACCTTGGCCGCTACGGGCGACTGGGCCGGCACGAGCCGGATCGAAGAGGTGTGCCTGGCCGCGCTCGACCTCGCCGAGCGTCTCAAAAAAGACCTGCCATGAGCGCGGTAACGGTCTGGTACGATTCGCAATGCCCGCTGTGCCGGCGCGAGATCGCCCTGATGCAGCGCCTCGACCATCGCGGGCGGATCGCCTTTGTCGATCTCGAATTGGCGGACGCCTGCCCGGTCGACCGCGGCGCCATGCTGGCGCGCCTGCACGCCACCGAGGACGGATGCCTGCTGACCGGCGCGGCGGCCTTCGCCGCGATGTGGCGGCAAATTCCGCTGCTCCGCCCGCTGGGTCTTGCGGCGCGCAACCGTCATGTCCTTGCGCTGCTGGAGCAGGCTTATCGGGGGTTTCTTCGGCTGCGGCCGCGGCTGCAGAGCTTCGCACGGCGCTTTGAGGAGACGCGCCGGTGAGGCTCGCCGTCATTATCGGGTCGAGCGGCGGCATAGGGGCGGCGCTGCATGAGGCGCTTTCGGAAAGCGGCGGCTTCGACGAGGTGATCGGCCTGTCGCGCCGGTCCGCCCCCCGGCTTGACCTGCTCGAGGAGGAAACCGTGGCGCAGGCGGCCCGCCATGTGGCGGGAAGGGGAACGCCGCATCTGGTGCTGGACGCCACCGGGCTGCTGTCCGATGCGACGTTGCAGCCGGAGAAGGCGCTGCGGGCGATCGACCCGGCGGCGATGGCACGCGCCTTCGCCATCAACGCCATCGGGCCGGCGCTGCTGATGAAGCACTTCCTGCCCCTCCTGCCGCGCGCCGCGCCCGCCGTCTTCGCGACACTGTCGGCCAAGGTCGGCAGCATCGGGGATAACCGGCTGGGCGGCTGGTACAGCTACCGCGCCTCGAAGGCCGCGCTCAACCAGCTGGTGCGGTGCGCCGCGATCGAGCTGAAGCGCACCCATGGCGCGGCTGTGTGTGTCGCCGTGCACCCGGGCACGGTGTCGACGCCGCTGTCCCGCCCCTTCGCCAAGGTGGGGCTGGAGCCGCTTTCCCCCGCCGAAGCGGCGCGCGACCTGCTGGCCGGCCTGACGAAGCTGGGCCCGGCCGACAGCGGCGGCTTCTTCGACCGTCACGGCAACCCGCTGCCATTCTGATAGGTCGGCGGCGGCCCGCGCAACCGGCACCGGTGTACAAAGCGGCGGTTCTGATCAGGCGCCAGCTGTCATCAGTCGCGCCACGGCGCGACGGGCCATCGCGCCGGCGAGGTGGGCGCGATAGGCGCCGCTGCCATGGATGTCCTCGATCATCTCGTCCGCCGACAGGACGAGACCCGCCAGCGCCGTGGGCGAGAAGTGAGCGGCAAGCGCAGCCTCCGCCTCGCTCCAGCGAAAGACGCCGCCCTGCCCGGCCCCGGTGACAGCGACCCGCACTGGGCTTTCGCCGCTCAACGCTTCGCCCCGCCAGATGAAGACGCCCGCCATGGCATAACGCGAGGCGGGGTTGCGGAATTTCTCATAGGCCCCCTCCCCGCCCAGCGGGAACAAAACCTTGACCACGATCTCGTCCGGCTCCAGCGCGGTCTCGAACAGGCCGGTGAAAAAATCGGCAGCCGGGATTTCCCGCCGATCGGTAACGATGGTGGCGTCAAGCGCGAGGCACGCGGCGGGATAGTCGGCGGACGGGTCGTTATTGGCGATCGCGCCGCCCAGCGTGCCGCGATTGCGCACAGCGGGATCGCCGATCAGCCCGGCGAGCGCCGCCAGCGCCGGCAGGCTCTCGCGCACCAGCGGCGAGGCTTCGACGTCGGCATGGCGGGCCATGGCGCCGAGGACCAGCCGGCCGTCCTCGCGTGCAATGGCGCGCAGGGCCGGCAGGGCGCCGAGGTCGACCAGATCGCTCGGGGCGGCCAGCCGCTGCTTCAGCGTGGCGATCAGCGTCTGGCCACCAGCGAGCGGCTTGGCCTCCTCCCGCGCCTGCAGCAGGGCGACAGCCTCCGCGAGGGTGTCCGGGCGGTGATATGTGAAGGCGAACATGACGCTCTCCTATTCCTGCCCACCGGCAGGCCCACCCATGGCGCGCGCGCCGGCAATGATGGCCTTGACGATGTTGTGGTAGCCAGTGCAGCGGCAGATATTCCCCTCCAGCTCGGCCCGCACGGTCGCCTCGTCCAGAACGGGACCGTGGCGACGCACCATGTCCATGGCGGCGAGGATCATCCCCGGCGTGCAGAAGCCGCATTGCAACCCATGATGCTCGCGAAAGGCCTCCTGCATCGGGTGCAGCGTCTCCCCCGTGGCCACCCCCTCGATCGTCCGCACGTCGCATCCTTCCACCTGCACAACGAGCACGGCGCAGGCTTTGACCGCCACGCCATCGACATGCACGGTGCAGGCGCCGCATTGGCTGGTGTCGCAGCCGACATGCGTGCCGGTGAGCCGCAATTCGTCGCGCAGCAGCTGCACCAGCAGCATCCGCACATCCACCGTGACGGAAACGGCGGTGCCGTTCACGGTCAGCGAAAGGAGGCGTGGCGGGGGGGCCGCCAGCATGGTGTCGTCGAGCGGGCTGGGCTGCATCGCACTACTCCCGCGTTCCGGAGGGGGGTGCGGCTCGGGGCGTGATCACGGCGCGGCCTCGCTCGGCAGGGCCGGTGCGGGGATCGGCGGCGGGGCGACGATCTCCGCGAAGGCACTGAAGAATTCGCCCGCCAGCTTGCGGGAGGTGCTGTCGATCAGCCGGGCGCCCAGCTGGGCGATCTTACCGCCGACCATGGCCTGGGCCGAGTAGTTCAGGAGCGTGGCACCGTCCGCCTCCGGCTCCAGCCAGACATCGGCGCCCCCCTTGGCAAAGCCGGCGACGCCGCCCTGCCCCTCGCCCGTGATGCGGTAGCGGTGGGGCGGATCGAAGTCGGACAGTGTCACCGCACCGGAAAAGCTGGCCTTCACCGGCCCGATCTTGAGCGTGACCCGCGCGGTGAAGGCGGTGGCAGAGGCCTGCACCAGCTCCTGGCAGCCGGGAATGCACTGGCGAAGGATGTCAGGATCGTTGAGAGCCTGCCACACCGCCTCGCGGGGAGCCTCGATGCGCTGCGCGCCGGTCAGTTCCATGTGCCACCTGCCTCAAAAGCCACGCGCCGGCGTTGAAAACGCCGGGTGTGAAAATCACGCTCATTCGCCTCGCCCCGCCTGACCGCGGGCGGCGATGGGGACGCCGGGCACGCAGCGTCCTGGCAGAGCTAGCAACGCCCATGCCAAACGGTTTCCCCACCCGCCGATGTGCCCCGCATGGCAAGGGCGTTGCCGGCCGGAGCGGGACGAAGGGCGCGAATGCCACCTTGTTCACCGCCGGCTGCCCAAAATTAACGCAGCCATCAACACCGTTAAATATTGAGCAAATCCCCCTGATTGGTATGGTTACATAGCACACCAGACCATCCGGCACCGGCGCTGACCCGCCCGTCGTCGGAGGCGCGCGACACGAAGGCCCCGCCGGGCAGGGGCCGCAGCGACCCTTTGGCATTTCCAGCACAGGAAAAAATCGCATGTTCGCACAGGGTATCCTTCGTTCCGCACGCGCCGGCCTGCTGGCAGGCGGCGTCGCCACCGGCCTGCTTGCCGCCGCGCTGACGTCCCCCGCTTTGGCGCAGGAGACGATCAAAATCGGCGCCCCGCTCGCCCTCACTGGCGGCCTGGCCGACGAAGGCCACAAGCAGGACGTCGTCTGGAAGATGTGGGTTGAGAAGATCAACGCCGCCGGCGGCATCCAGGTGGGCGACAAGAAGCTCAAGGTCGAGCTGATCGAATATGACTACCAGTCGGAAGGACAGCGGGCCTCCCAGCTCGCCGAGAAGCTGATCAATGACGACAAGGTGCAGTTCCTGTTCTCGCCCTTCGGCTCGGGCCACACCAAGATCGTCGCTGGTGTCGGCGAGCGTTACCAGGTGCCGACCATCGCCTGTGTCGCCTCCTCCGAGAGCGTCTATGACCAGACGCTGAAATATCTGTTCGGCACGCTTTCTCCCAATGGCGGCATGACCACCGCCATGGTGAAGTTCTTCAAGGAGAAGTTCCCGAAAACCAAGTCGATCGCCGTGCTCGGCCGCGACGACGTGTTCCCAAAATCCATGGCCGAAGGCATCGCCAAGGCGGCCGAGGCCGGCGGGCTGACCATCGCCTACAAGGAACTCTATCCGGTCGGCACCATGGACCACGCGGCCGCGCTCTCCTCGATCAAGGCCGCCAAACCGGACTGGATCTACATCACCGGCTACACTCAGGACCTGATCCTCGCCCGCAAGCAGATGCAGGATCTCGGCGTCACCGCGCCGATCGTCACCATGGTGACAGGCCCTTCCTACAAGGAGTTCACCGACGGCCTCGGCCCGCTGGCCAATGGCATCTCCTCGTCGAGCTGGTGGCATCACCTCACCAGCTATGAGGGCCAGGGCATGTGGCCGACCACCGCCGCCTTCTATGAGGATTTCAAGGCCCGCACCAAGGGCGACCCGGACTATGTGCACGGCTCCTGCGCGGCGGCGGGCGAGGTCATCGTCGACGCGCTCGCCCGCGCCGGCTCGCTCGACAAGGCCAAGGTGCGCGACGCCATCGCCGCGACCGACATCCAGACCTTCTACGGCCCGATCAAGTTCGGCCCCAACGGCATGAACCTCTCGCGCGAACTGCCGATCATCCAGGTGCAGGACCAGGCCATCAAGGTGCTCGCTCCCGCCGCGATCAAGAACGCCGACATGATCGCCATGCCCTGACCGGGGCGCCTTCCGAGCGCGCGCCGGCCCCTCCGGCGCGCGTCCTCTCCAGTCGTGCGGGCGTCCCACAGGCAGCGGCGTCGGACCAGCGACAGGGCGACAGCGGTTAAGAGTGACATGGCGATCTACCTGCAAATCCTCTCCAACGGCCTGATGCTCGGCGCGCTTTATGCCTGCCTGGCGGTCGGGTTCTCGCTGGTCTGGGGCGTGTTGAACGTCATCAACATGCTCCACGGCTCGTTCATCATCCTTGGTGGCTATCTCACCTTCTTCGCCTGGCATCTCTACGGCATCCATCCCGTGGTGATGCTCCCCCTCGTCGCGGCGCTGATGTTCGCGCTCGGCTTCGCGCTGCAGAAGCTGGTGATCAACCGCGTGGTGAGCGCCCCCGTTCTCACCACGCTGACGCTGACCTTCGGCCTCGACATGATCCTCTACAACGCGATGACCTACTGGTTCACCGCGACCCCGCGCCGGATCACGCTCGATCTCGGCGCGGTGCATCTGGGCTCCATCGTGCTGCCGGTGGACCGGCTCGTCGGCACCGGCCTCGCCTTGGCGATGACGCTGTTGCTCTATGCGGTGATGCGCGGCTCCTCCATCGGCCGGGCGATCGTCGCGGTGCGGATGGACCGTTCCGCCGCCGAGCTGATGGGCATCCGCACCGACCGCATCTACGCCATCACCTTCGGCATTGGCGCGCTGATGGCGGGCGTGGCCGGAGTGGTCTTCGCCACCGTGTTTCCCATCACCACCAACGTCACCGGCATCTGGCTCGGCAAGGCCTTCGTCGTCTGCGTGGTGGGCGGGCTCGGCTCGGTGCCGGGTGCGCTGGTCGGCGGGCTGGTGCTGGGGCTGGTGGAGAGTTTCGCCGGCCACTGGTTCGGGCCGCAGCAGGCGATCACCGCCGGCTTCGTGCTGATGCTGGTGCTGCTGCTCACCCGGCCAACCGGCCTCGTCGGCGTCAGGGGGTACGAATGAAATCCGGCTTTCCGCTTTACGCGGCCATGATCGCCGGCCTGCTGGTCCTCGCCACCACGCCGCTCTATGCCGATAATTACGTGGTCCGCACCGCTGCCATCGTCGCGATGTATGGCGCGCTGGCCACCTCGTGGAACTTCATCGGCGGCTTCACCGGCTACCCCTCCTTCTCCACCGCCGCCTTCTTCGGCCTCGGCGCCTATGTCGGGGCGATCTGTCAGCGCCACGGCATCCCCATGGGCCTCGCCTGGGCGATCGCCACCGTGGTGGTCGCCGCCTTCGCCGCGCTGCTCGGCGGTATCATTCTGCGGCTGCGCGGGCACTATTTCGCCATCGGCTCCATCGCCGTGGTGGAGCTGTGCCGCCTGGTGGTTTCCTCCTGGTCGAGCCTCACCGGCGGCGGCGACGGGCTGAACCTGCCGCTGATGGCCTGGCCGCCGGAGGAGCTGATGCGCTTCTTCCTGTTCGTGATGCTGGGCATTCTCCTCGCCAGTCTCGTCGCCACAATAATTGTCGACCGTTCGCGGCTCGGCTTCGGGCTGCGCTGCATCCACCAGAACGAGGATGCCGCCGCCATGGTCGGCATCAACACCACCGCCTACAAGATCGCCGCCTACACGCTCTCCGCCATGTTCTGCGCCACCGCGGGCGCCGCCTATGCCTCATGGACCGGCTATATCGACCCGACCGATTCTTTCCAGATCGTGATGACGGTGAAGGTCGTCGTCATGGCACTGCTTGGCGGCGCCGGCACCATTCTCGGCCCCACGCTGGGTGCGGCCGCCTTCGTGCTGCTGGAAGAGCTGTTCTGGGCGAACTTCCTAGACTGGAACCGCGCCATCCTCGGCGTCGTCATCGTGCTGCTGATCTTCTTCCTGCCGGGCGGGCTGCTGAGCCTCGGCATGCGACGGCTGCGGGCGGCCAAGGTGGGGGGCGGCCAATGATCGAGCCGATTCTGCGCCTCGACGGCGTGTCCAAGCAGTTTGGCGGGCTCGCCGCCCTCTCCGACGTGTCGTTTTCGCTGAGCGAAGGCGAGGTCGTCGGCCTCATCGGGCCGAACGGGGCGGGCAAGACCACGCTGGTCAATGTCGTCACCGGAAACCTGCGCCGCTCCTCCGGCCGCATCCTGTTCAAGAGCGAGGATGTCGGGCTGCAGAAGCCCTATCAGGCCGCCCGGCGCGGGCTGGCCCGCACCTTCCAGATCGTCCAGCCCTTCCCGGCCATGACGGTGCTGGAGAATGTCACCGCCGGCGCGCTGTTCGGTGCCGGGGCCGGCTCGCTGGGGGATGCGCGCGACATGGCGATGCAAAGCCTCGAATTTGTCGGCCTCGACGGCCTGGCGGACCGGCCCGCCGCCAATCTCGCCTTGGCGGCACGCAAGCGGCTAGAGCTGGCCAAGAGCCTCGCCATGAACCCGCGCGTGCTGATGCTCGACGAGGTCAATGCCGGGCTGAACTCGTCCGAGATCGACGGGGCGCTGGCCCTCATCCGCAAGATCGCCGAGCGCGGCGTCACCGTGCTCATCATCGAGCACCTGATGAAGGTCGTGCTCTCGCTGTCGAAGCGACTGCTGGTGCTGCATCACGGCCAGCTCATCGCCGACGGGCCGAGCGCGGAGATCGTCGCCGACGAGCGCGTCATCGAAGCCTATCTCGGCGCCAAATTCGCCGCGCGCCTCAAGGAGCTCAACCATGGCTGAGCCACTGCTGGCGCTGGATGGCGTGACCTCCGGCTATGGCCAGATCCGGGTGCTGTGGGGCATGGACCTCGTGGTCCATTCCGGCGAGATCGTCGCCCTGGTCGGCTCCAACGGCGCCGGCAAGACCACGCTGCTGCGCACCATCTCCGGCCAGCTTGCCCCGCACGCGGGCACGATCCGCTTCAACGGCGCCTCCATCGAAGGTGCCAGGCCCGATGTGGTGCTCAGGGGCGGCCTTGCCCATGTCCCGGAAGGCCGCCGCCTGTTTCGGGGCCTCACCGTACGCGACAATCTGATGCTCGGCGCCTATCTGCGCACCGACCGGCAGGAGATCGCCCGCGACCTCGACTGGGTGTTCGACCTGTTCCCGATCCTACGCGATCGCCAGCGCCAGGACGCCACCACACTCTCGGGCGGCGAGCAGCAAATGTGCGCGGTGGGGCGCGGAATCATGTCGCGCCCGCGCCTCTTGATGATCGACGAACTCTCGCTCGGGCTTTCGCCCCGCATGGTGGAGCATTTGAGCGAGGCGCTGATCGCGCTGAACCGGGCCGGCCAGACGATCCTCCTCGTGGAGCAGGACGTGATGACCGCTTTCGAGCTCTCGCACCGGGCCTATATCGTCGAGAGTGGCCGCGTCACCCGCTCCGGAGTCTCGGCGGAACTGGCACGGGACCCGACCGTCAGCGAGGCTTACCTGTCGATTTAATCCCGGCGATATAAGAATAATTTGCATCAATGGTTCTATCATTAGTATCATCTGATTTCGTCGCGTCGCCGACCATCGCTCGCCGCCTCGCAGGACACGTATGAACCCGTTCGATCTGCCCTCCGCCGTCGCCGACGCCTCGACCTATCAGCGCACCGTCGCGCATCTGCGCGCGCGCGGCATTGTGTTGCCCCGCTTTTCCGAGCTGGCGGCGCCGGCGACAATGCCGGCTGGCGCGCGCGCCATGGCCGAGGCGGCCGACAGGCACGCCCCGGACGCGCGAAACCTGTTTGGCTTGCACTGGTTCAACGAGGCGGCAACGCTCGCCGGCCGCGCCGTGCCGGCGCATATCGAGCTGCCGAGTTCGATCACCGGCGTGCCGGCGCGGATTGTGGTGATGCTCGGCCGGCATTTTCCAATGATCCAGGCGCACAAGGTGCTGGCGGCCTATGCCTGCCTCGCGCCGCGCCTCGTCACCGGCACGTTCGACCCCACCCATCACCGCGCCGTGTGGCCTTCCACCGGCAATTACTGCCGGGGCGGCGTCGCCATCTCGCGCATTCTCGGTTGCCACGGCGTTGCAGTGCTGCCGGGCGGGATGAGCGCAGAACGTTTCAACTGGCTGGAGAAGTGGGTCACAGACCCCGCCGATATCGTGCGCACGCCGGGCACGGAATCGAACGTCAAGGAAATCTACGACGCCTGCGCGGTGATGGCGAAGGACGAGAGCAATTTCATCCTCAACCAGTTCTCGGAATTTCCGAACTACCTCGCCCATTACGCCGTCACCGGCGCGGCCGCCGGGGCACTATTCGAAGCGTTGAGCGCGGGTGCGCCGGGGCTGCGGCTGGCGGCCTTCGTCGCCGGTACCGGCTCGGCCGGCACGCTGGGGGCGGGCGACCACCTCAAGGAGACATATGGCGCCCGCATCGTCGCCATGGAGCCGGTGGAGTGCCCGACCCTGCTCTATAACGGCTTCGGCGAGCACAACATCCAGGGCATCGGCGACAAGCACGTCCCGCTCATCCACAACGTCACCAATACCGACATTGTCGCCGGCGTCTCAGATGCCGCCTCGGATGATCTCGCTTTGTTGTTCGGCACCCCGGCCGGGCGCGCCTATCTCACGGAGCGGCGCGGCGCGGACGCGGCGATGCTGGACGGGCTGGCCTCGCTCGGGCTTTCGGGCATCGGCAATGTGCTGGCCGCCATCAAGACCGCGCGCCGGCTCGACCTCGGCGCCGACGATGTCATCCTCACTATCGCCACCGACGGCGCCGCACTCTATGCTAGCGAGCGCGCCCAGCACCTCGCGCGCAAGGGCGGCAGCTTCGACCAGATAAGCGCCGGGGAGGCTTTCGGCCAGCATCTGCTTGGCGCGGGCGCCGACCATGTGCTCGAACTCGACCACCGCGACCGCCAGCGCGTGTTCAACCTCGGCTACTACACCTGGGTCGAGCAGCAGGGCATCAGCGTCGAGGATTTCGAACGGCGCCGGCACCAGAGCTTCTGGCGTGGGCTGCATGCCCATCTCGACATCTTCGACGAGCTGATCGTGCGCATGAACCGCGACATCGGCAATGCGCAGGCGACTTAGGAGCGACATGTGACGATCCCCTCCTATCTCGACCTGCGCAGCAAGACCCGCGCACGCGACCGCAGCCTCCGCGACAAGGTGATGTCGCTGGAAGAGGCGGCGGCACTGGTGGCGGATGGCGACAGCCTCGCCATAGGCGGCTGCACCGCTTCGCGCACGCCAATGGCGATGATCTGGGCGCTGATCCGGGCCGGCAGGCGCGACCTCGAAGTCTCGCGTTCCATCGTCTCCACCGAGGGCGACCTGCTCTACGCCTCGGGCGTCTCGCGCCACATCATCACCTCCTGGTTCAGCCAGGGCATCGTGTGGGGCGTGTCCAAGGTGATGCGCGCCTATACCGAGACCAAACGCGCCCGCTTCGAGGAATGGAGCCACATGGCGATGGGCCTGCGTTACCGCGCCGGGGCCATGGGCGTGCCCTTCATGCCGATGCGCTCCATGCTCGGTTCCGGCGTGCTGGACCGCGCCGAGGGCGCAAAGACGATGGAATGCCCCTTCACCGGCGAGACGCTGCTGCTGGTGCCGGCGCTGAACCCGGAAGTGGCGATCATCCATGTCCAGCGCTGCGACGCCTATGGCAACGCCCGGATCGACGGCCTTACCTTCATGGACATCGACATGGCGATGGCCGCCAACAAGGTGATCCTCACCACCGAGCGGATCGTTTCCAACGAACAGATCCGGCGACATCCGGACCAGACCAAGATCGGCTTCTTCACAGTGGATGCCGTGGTCGAGGTGCCGTTCGGCAGTGCGCCGCATGAATGCTACGGCCTCTACGAGCCGTTCTACAGCCACATGGACCTTTACGCGCAGATGACCTCGAAGGATCCGGACGCGGGGGCACAGGCCTATCTC
The DNA here is from genome assembly GCF_030813595.1 of Ancylobacter vacuolatus. Lineage (GTDB taxonomy): Bacteria > Pseudomonadota > Alphaproteobacteria > Rhizobiales > Xanthobacteraceae > Ancylobacter > Ancylobacter vacuolatus. Next base: position 426,628 of record NZ_JAUSUH010000003.1, read on the forward strand.
GACCGCTTCTATCACGGGCCGAAGAACTGGGCCGACTATCTCAGTCGCATCGGCATGGCGGAACTGCTCGATGCCCAGCGCCGCGGGAGTGGCATCTATGACGACTGAACGCGCACGGGTCAGCCTCTCCGTCGCCCCGGTTTATACCGGGTCCGAGTTGCTCGCGGTGATGAGCGCGCGGCTGCTGAAGGACGGGCAGACCGTCTTCGCCGGTGTCGGCATTCCGCTGCTCGCGGCCATCCTAGCCCAGAAGACCCATGCGCCGGGCCTCACCATCCTGTTCGAGGGCGGGGTGATCGGGCCGTTCGTGGAGGCGGGCAAGCTGCCGCCCTCCACCAATGAGCAGCGCTGCTCGCGCCGCGCCAACATGCTGGTGTCGATCACCGAAGTGCTGCTGCTCTTGCAGCGCGGCTATGTCGATGTCGGCTTCATGGGCGGGGCACAGATCGACCGTTTCGGCAATCTGAATTCCTCCTTCATCGGCGATGCCGAGAATCCGAAGATCCGCCTGCCCGGCACTGGCGGGGGCAACGACATTGCCTCGCTGGCGGACATGATCGTCGCCATGAAGCATGAGAAGCGCCGCTTCGTGGAGAAGGTGGATTTCATCACCTCACCCGGCTTTCTCGACGGCGGCGACACGCGGGCCCAGGCCGGCCTGCCCGCCGGCGGCATGTTCCGCGTGGTGACCGATCTCGGCATTCTCGGCTTCGAGGCGGAAAGCCGCGCCATGACGGTGCTGGCGCTCCACCCTGGCGTCTCGGCGGACGACATCAAAGCCAATACCGGCTTCGATCTGCCGGTGCCGGACGATGTGGAGGTCACGCAAGCCCCGACCATGGACGAACTCGCCATCCTGCGCGAGCTCGATCCCGAACGGCTCTACACCGCCTGATGCTTTCTGCCTCCTCTCCCCGACCGGGAGAGATTTGGGGTGAGGGGTCTTCCTTTACTCCGCAATCGCCCACCCCCTCACCCGCCGCCGCGCGGCGACCTCTCCCCCACGGGGAGAGGTAACAAAGGTATCTCCCCATGACCGTTCCGGCCTTCGGCGTGGCGATGCGCAATTTCACCCGCTTCCCGGAGCTTCCCGATGCGGGGGCGCTGATCGATTATGGCGTGCGGATGGAGGAACTCGGCTTCGAGTCGCTCTGGGTCTGGGACCACATCCTGCTCGGCACCGATCCGCATTTCCCCATTCTCGATTCGCTCTCCCTGCTCACCGCCGTGGCCGCGCGCACCAAGACGATCAAGATCGGCACCGGCGTGCTGGTGCTACCCCTGCGCAACCCGGTCATCCTGGCCAAGCAGCTTTCCACCATCGACCTGATCTCGAATGGTCGCCTGATGCTCGGCGCGGCGGTGGGCTGGTACAAGCGCGAATTCGACGCCGTCGGCATTCCCTATGAGCGTCGCGGCAAGATCATGGACCGCAACCTCGACATTCTGAAGCGGCTGTGGACCGAGGATTCCGTCAGCGGCGAATGGGACGAGCTGAACCTGCGCAACGCGGTGATGTTCCCCAAGCCCGTGCAGAAGCCGCATCCGCCCATCCTCATCGGTGGCTATGTCGATGTGGTGCTCAAGCGCGCCGCCACGAGGGGCGACGGCTGGCTGACCTATTTCTACACCCCCGCCTCCTACACCGAAGCGTGGGGCAAGATCGCCGCCTATGCGCAAGAGGCCGGCCGCGACCCGGCTGATCTCTACAGCCTCAACCAGCTTCCGATCTATGTCGGCCCGCGCGAGGTCGGCATGGCGAAGATGCAGGAATGGCTGCACGCCGAATGGGACCTGTCCAAGGGCTCGCTGTCCAGCTTCGACAGTGCCATCGTCGGCACCCCGGCCGAATGCGCCGAGCAGATCGCCGCCCATATCGCCACCGGGGTGAAGAAGATCGTCTTCGTGCCGTGGCGCTATGAGAAGGAGCAGGTCGATCTGCTCGCCCATGAGGTGCTGCCGCTGCTGCGGAAGTGAGGGGCGAATCCGCAGGCCGGACGCAGGCGTTTACGACGAATCGAGGCGCCGCTCGACTCGCTTTCCCCTCCTGATACGGTGCGCCATCCGGGAATTGCTAACCGTTCAGGAGACGCTACCGTGAAGATGTCTGCGATCGCGGCACTGACGCTCATCGGCGTCACGACTGCCGCCTGCGTGACGGCAACCCAGCAGAAGGAGAACATGCTCTCCGCCGCCGGCTTCCAGATTCGCCTCGCCGATACACCGGCAAAGATCGCCTCGCTGCAGAGCCTGCCGCCGCATAAGTTCACCGTTCAGAACCAGAACGGCCAGCCGGTGTTTCTCTATGCCGACCCGACGGTGTGCGGCTGCATCTATTACGGCACGCAAGACAATTTCGCGGCCTATCAGCAGATGGTGTTCCAGCAGCAGCTCGCCAGTGAGCAGCAGATAACCGCGATGATGAACCAGCAGATGGCCTTCGACTACGGTCCGTGGGGCGGGCCCTTTATCCCTTACTGATCCCGCCCACGGCCTCGGGGGCCGCCTACCCCCGCAACGCCGCCAGGCTCCCCAGCTTCGCCCGCTTCCCGGTCGCCGGCTCGATCCGTGGGCTCAGCGGCTCGGCGGCGTAGGAGCGCTGCTTCTGCCGCGAGGAAGCATCGGCGTAGAGCGTGGTGCGCTGGCGGGCCAGCCGGCCGGCGGCGCTGATCGCGGCTTCCATCCGGTCAGGCGGAAACTCCTGCCCATGCGCGCCACCGGCAGCGCGGCTGATCGATTCATCCATCAGCGTGCCGCCAATGTCGTTGGCGCCCGCCTGCAGCGCCTCGACAAGGCCGCCCGCACCCAGCTTCACCCAGGAGGCCTGGATGTTCGGGATCAGCGGATGCAGTGCCAGCCGCCCCACCGCATGCATCAGCAGCGCCTCGCGCCGGCTTGGCCCCTGGCGGGTGCCACCCTTGAGGTAGAGAGGTGCCTCCATGTGCAGGAAGGGCAGCGGCACGAATTCGGTGATGCCGCCGGTCTCTCGCTGCAGATGGCGCAGCCGCAGCAGATGGCGCGCCCAGTGCCGATAGCCGTCGACATGGCCGAACATGATGGTCGAGGTGGTGTTGAGCCCGGCGCGATGGGCGTCGCGCACCGTCTCCAGCCATTCCTGCGTGGTCAGCTTGTCCGGGCAGATCAGCGCGCGGACCTCGTCGTCGAGAATTTCCGCCGCGGTGCCGGGAAGGCTGCCCAGCCCGGCCTCCTTCAGCCGCAGCAGGAATTCCGGCACGGGCAGGCCAAGCGTCGCCGCGCCGTGGCGCACTTCCAGCGCCGAGAAGGCGTGCACATGCATCGCCGGCACGGCTTCCTTCACCGCCCGCAGGATGGCGAGATAGGTCTCGCCGGAGAAATCCGGGTGGATGCCGCCCTGCATGCACACTTCGGTGGCGCCGCGCGCCCAGGCCTCCTGCGTGCGGCGCTGGATTTCGGCAAGGTCGAGCTCATAGGCCCGGCCGCGCAGATGCTGGTTCTGACGCCCCTTGGAGAAGGCGCAGAAGCCGCATTTGTAGGCGCAGACATTGGTGTAGTTGATGTTGCGGGTAACGACATAAGAGACCGTGTCGCCCACCGTCTCGCGGCGCAGCGCATCGGCGGCCTCGAAGACGCGGTGCGCCCGCTCCCCGCGTGCCTCGAACAGGCCGGCGATCTCCGCCTCAGCCAGTTCGCGCCCGGCGAAGGCACGGTCGAGCAGGGCATCGAGCGCGCTGTCCGGCCCGGCCAGCGCCGGTGCGGCTGGCCAGTCGACCACTTCTGCGCCATTGCCCGCCGTCCCGACCCGCCAGCCGCTTTCCTGGGCGAGGCCGGCCGCGTCGGCACGGCGCAGCACATGAGGGGCGACGCGAGCGTCGAGCCATGTCGCCCGCGCGGCGATATAGGCGGGATAGGTCGCGAGGCGGGGCGCGAGCACCTTGCCCGCGCGCGCCGTCGCGGCGCCCAGCATCGCCAGCGCCGGCCAGGGCGCCTCCGGGTTCACATGATCGGGCGTCACCGGCGACACACCGCCCCAATCATTGACGCCGGCGTCGATCAGCGCCTTCAGCCCCTCCGGCTGGAGATTGGGCGGGGCCTGGATCGAGACGCCGGGGCCGAGCATGAGCCGGGCCACGGCGACGGTCCACAGATGCTCCTCCAGCGAGGGCTCAGGCGCGCTTGCCATGCGGGTGCCGGGCTTGGCGCGGAAATTCTGGATGATGACTTCCTGCACATGGCCGTGCCGCTCATGCGACGCGCGGATAGCGAGCAGCGCCTCGATCCGTTCGCGGCGGGTCTCGCCGATGCCGATGAGCAGGCCGGTGGTGAAGGGCACGCGCGCCCGCCCCGCCGCTTCCAGCGTGGCGAGGCGGGCGGCCGGCAGCTTGTCCGGCGAGCCGAAATGCGGCCCGCCTCGGGCGGAGAGCCGCTCGGCGGTGGTCTCGATCATCATTCCCTGGGAGGCCGACACGTCGCGCAGGCTGGCGAGTTCCGCCTCGTCCATCACCCCGGCATTGAGGTGGGGCAGCAGCCCGGTCTCCTCCAGCACCAGCGCCGCCATGGCGCGCAGATAGGAGAGCGTGCTGGCATGGCCGAGCGCCGCCAGTTCTTCCCGCGCCACGCCATAGCGCCGCTCCGGCTTGTCGCCGAGCGTGAACAGCGCCTCGTCACAGCCCATCCGCGCGCCGGCGCGGGCGATCTCCAGCACCTCGTCGGGGGTCAGGAAGGCGGGCTGTCCCTTACGCGGCGGGTGGGCGAAGGTGCAGTAGTGGCAGACATCCCGGCAGAGCTGGGTGAGCGGGATGAACACCTTGCGCGAGACGGTGACGGTGCCGCCGAAGCCGGCATCGCGCAGCCGCGCCGCCCGCGCCATCAGCCCGGCGAGATCGGTGTCGTCCGACAGCGCGAGGGCGGCCTCCTCGTCGAGGCGCCCGTCCGCACGCATGATCGCCCCTCCCCGCGCGCCGACCACCGGCTCAGCCTGCCATCATCTCGGGCAGGGTAACGAGCTCGACCCCAGCCGCGCGCAACGCCTCGCAGCAGGCGGACGCCACCGCGATGGCGCTCGGCTCGTCGCCATGCACGCAGAGCGAATCGAATTTCGTCGGCATCTTCTTGCCGTTCACCGAAATGATCTCGCCATCCAGCACCATGCGAACCACCCGCTCCGAGGCGACTTTGGGGTCGCGGATCATCGAATCCGCATGAACCCGCGAGCGCAGATTGCCGTCATCCTCGTAGAGCCGGTCGATGAAGGCTTCACGCGACAGCGGCACGCCGAGATCGATCGCCGCCTTCTCCATCTCGGTGCCCGACAAAGCGAGGTAATAGAGCGAGGGATCGACCACCTTGATGGCGCGGGCGATGGCGCGCGCATATTCCTTGTCGACGGCGCACATGTTGTTGAGCGCGCCATGCGGCTTCACATGCGTCACCCTCACCCCGGCATAGGCCGCCATGCCGGCGAGCGCGCCGAGCTGATAGGCGACGAGATATTCGAGATCGTCGGCATTCATGCGGATCTGCCGCCGGCCGAAGCCCCAGATGTCGTTGAAGCCAGGATGGGCGCCGACGGACACGCCGTTCGCCTTGGCCTTGAGGCATACGTCGCGCATGACAGTGGCGTCGCCGGCATGCTGGCCGCAGGCGACATTGACGCTCTTGACGATCTTCAGGATCGCGTCGTCATTGCCGATGTCGTAATGGCCGTAGCCTTCGCCCATATCGGCGTTGATATTCATGCGCATCGCCACGACAAGCCTCCCGACACTCTAGGTCCTGTTGACATTAACACATTATATAATCATGCATTTCAAGTCGAAACATACTAACATTAGTATGATTGCCGGACAGCGGCAATGCGCGGGGTGGCGGCGGAGGCAGCGATGGCGGGCGGAGAGGCGATGACGGCCAAGCGGATCGACGCTCGGGCACGTTTTCTACCGGTGGGCGACACGGCCTTCACTGTGGAGTTCGGCGACCGCATTGATCCAGCGATCAACGCGCTGGTGCACCGCACCGCCGCCCTGCTGGCCGAGGCGCTGCCGGAGGGGCTGGTGGAAACGGTGCCGAGCTTCCGCTCGTTGCTGGTACATTACGATCCGCTCCGCACCAGCGCGCAGGCGCTGCAAGCCTTCATCGGCCCTCTGGAATTGGAGGACGATCCCCGACAGGCCCCATCGCGCATCTGGCGGATTCCGGTGCTCTATGGCGGCGAGGCGGGGCCGGACCTCGCAGAGGTCGCGGCTGCCACCGGCCTTGGCAAAGCGGAGGTGATCGCCCTCCATGCCGGAACGCTTTACCGGGTCTATGTGCAGGGCTTCCTGCCGGGATTCGCCTATCTCGGCGACCTGCCAGAAGCGCTCGACCTGCCACGCCGGACCAGCCCGCGCGTGCGGGTGCCGCCGGGCTCGGTGGCCATCGCCCAGCGTATGAGCGGGATCTACCCCGTTGAATCGCCGGGGGGCTGGCACCTCATCGGCCATACGCCGCTGCGCTTCTTCGATCCGGCACAGTCGCCGCCCACCCTGTTCGCGCCGGGTGATGGAGTGCGGTTTGTGCCGGTGGATGCGGACGCGCATGCCGCAATCGCCGAGGCTGTCGGTCAGGGCCGCTATAGCGTCGCCAAGGAGGAGGGGCCGGCATGAGCGCAAGCCTCAGGGTTCTCCAACCCGGCCCGCAAACGACCGTGCAGGATCTCGGACGCTACGGTTTCCAGGCCTATGGCGTGCCGGTCTGCGGCGCACTGGACGCAACCGCGCTGCGGCTTGCCAATGCGCTGGTCGGCAATGAGCCGGCACAGGCGGGACTGGAGATCCGCCTTGCCGGCCCGTCCTTCGAGGTCATCGGCGGACCGGCGCGGCTGGCGCTGGCAGGAGCGCTGGCGGGCATCGAGGTCACGCTCGGGGACGAGACGCGGCGCTACAGCGCCTGGCGCGCCATCGATGTGCCCGAGGGCGCTCGGGTGCGGGTGGGTGCGCTTGCGGGCTCCGGCTGCGCGGTACTGGCCTTCGCCGGCGGCGTCGACGTGCCGCCCGTGCTGGGCTCGCGCGCCACCGACCTGAAGGGCCGCTTTGGCGGACACGAAGGCCGCGCGCTGGCCGCCGGCGACAGGCTGCACCTTGGCAAGGGGGAGGCGCAGGGCCCCTGCCTCGAACTCGCCTCTCCGCCGCGCGCCTCCGGCGAGGTCACGTTACGCGCCGTGCCCGGCCCGCAGGCCGATGCCTTTACCGACGAGGCGGTGGCCGCCTTTTTCGCCACGCCCTATCGCATCTCGCGCGAGGCGGACCGCATGGGGATGCGGCTGGAAGGCCCGCCACTCGTGTTCCGGCACGGCGCCGATATCGTCTCCGACGGCATCGCCACCGGCGCGATCCAGGTGCCCGGCTCGGGCCTTCCCATCCTGCTGCTCGCCGACCATCAGACCATTGGCGGCTATGCCAAGATTGCCACCGTCATTTCCGCCGATCTGCCCCTCGCCGGCGGGCTCATGCCGGGGGCTCTCATTCGCTTCCGGGCGGTCACGGTTGCCGAGGGCGAAGAGGCCCGCCGCGCGCGGCAAGCGGAAATCGTCCGGCTGATCGCCTCGCTGGCGTCGGTACGCGAGGGCGCTCGCATCGACGAGGCGGCGCTCTACCAGGCGAATCTGATCTCGGGCGTTGTCACGGCGTTGGAAAGCAGCTAACCCGCCCGGCGAATAGGATTACATGATACCGAAGATAGAACGACGTCACCGATTCTGCCCTGACGACAGGCCGCCGCCCGAGGCGGCACGATCGGACCGATACGCCCATGCTCAAGGATTCTCCCGCCGCGACGGTTAATCCCGATTACCGCCGCAGCCCCGTGCCGCGCTATCTGCAGATCGCCGGCGTCATTCGCCGCCGCATCGAGGACGGCGTATGGGGCCCCAACGAGAAGATCTCGACGCTGCAGGAACTCGAAGCCGAGTTTCAGGTGGCGCGCGTCACCGTGCGCCAGGCGGTGGAAGTGCTGCAGGGCGAGGGGCTGGTGCGCCGGATCCAGGGCAAGGGCACCTTCGTCTCCGCCTCGGTCGAGGACAAGCGCTGGCTCAAGCTCGACCTGAAATGGCACTCGCTTGCCGGGACAATCGGCGCCAATATTCCGCGCTTCCTCCCCGTGGCGACGCCTCCCGCCCCGCCGACGATCCGGCCGGAAGACGGCACCCCGGCGGCGCGCTACCGCTACCTGGAAAGCGTGCAGTCCCGGCGCGGCCAGCCTTATTCCTTCGCCCGGGTGCATTTCGACGCCGCGCTGTATGAGCTCGCCCCTGCCCGGTTCGACCGAGAACCCACCATCGCCGTGGTGGCCTCGCTGGAGGGGCTGAAGGTGAAGCGCGCCCGGCAGTCCTTCATCGTCGGGACGGTGGAGCCCCGCGTGGCGAACCTGCTCGCCACCGGGATCGGCTTTCCCACCGTGGAGGCCCATCTGGTCATCACCGATGAGAACGATGTGGTGATCTATGTCGCCGATATCGTCTATCGCGGCGATTGCGTGCAGCTCGACATCGACCTGCTGGGCTGAATATCGATAGGCGAGTCGGCCCTCCTGCCTTCAGGCCCGCCGAAACAGGCGCCTGAGCCAGTCCTTCACCAGCGAGAACAGCAGCGACCCGGCATCAAGCGGGGCAGGCTGCGCTGGGACGGCATCGCCCCGCAGCAGGCCGGCAAGGTTGGTCGCGAACGCCGCTGTCAGGCGCTCGGCCAGCTCGCGGGCGAGCGCTCCACGGCTCATCTGGGCGAGCGGGCCCTGCAGCACATAGGCGACCTCCACCCGGACGCGGGTCGCTGTCGCCCCCGGCAATTCGTCGAGGCCATAGACCAGCCGCGCCTGAACCCGCGTCGCGCTGCGCCGATCGACACCACCGCCTTCGATCGTCCCGGTCCAGTTCGCCGGATCAGCGGCGATCACCCCTGTGCCGCCGAAGGCGGCCTGGATCGGCCCGAGCTTGACCGCCATCTCGGCATTCACCGAGTGTCCGTCGCTGGGTGCGGTCAGCCGCGCGCCCGGCAGGCAGCCGATCACCCGCCCCGGGTCCTGGAACAGCGCCCAGACCTTTGCCCGCAGCGCCGGCACCTCGAACTCCTGCACCAACTCCACCGGGTTGCACAGCTTCTCCGGCACGAAGGCGGCGCTGGCGGCCGGCACGTCCTCGCCTCGGCCGGGGCGCTCATCCCCCGAGGTTGAAAGCCGCGTCGGTGTCACCGGCAGGGTTAGCGGCGAGACGTGGAGCGGGGGAGCGACCGCCCCGCCGCGCGTCACCACGGGCGCTTCGCCGGCCGCACCGCGCTCGGCAGCCACCGCCCGGATGGCGCGGAGAATGCCGATATAGCCGGTGCAGCGACACAGATTGCCCGCCAATTCGTGGCGGATCACGGCATCATCCGCGCCGGGCAGCCGCAGCACGATATCCCGCGCCATGATGAGCATGCCGGGCGTGCAGAAGCCGCACTGCAGCCCGTGCTCCCCCATGAAGGCCTCGCGCAGGCGCGCCGTAACGGGATCGTCCGCCAGCCCTTCCACCGTGGTGATGACGGCACCGTCGAGCGCGACGGGAAAGGCGATGCAGGCACGCGCCGGCGCGCCGTCGATCAGCACGGTGCAGGCCCCGCACACGCCGTGCTCGCAGCCCAGATGCGTGCCGGTGAGCAGCAGTTCCTCGCGCACGAAATCAGCAAGGTGCTGGCGCGGCTCGACCTCTGCCTCAATGTCGCGGCCGTTGACGGAAAGACGGATCGGCTTCATGCCGGCTGACCTTCGGTTGCCAGCGCGGCAATGGCTTGCCGGACGACCTCGCGGCGGAGGCGGAACGCGGCTGGATCGGCGGCAAGGCCGGCCGCGCGCAGGATGTCGTCGATGATCTCGGGGGAATCGATGGCAGCGCCGGCCTCGGCGATCACCAGTTGCCGTGCCTCCGTGGCACCGATGGCGAGGCGGTGAACCTTGCTTTGCCGGTCGACCAGCACGGCACACATCGCTTCGGCGAACTCTCCGACCTTGCGGCAGGACTTGCGATAACCGAAGCGCGCCTGCGCCGAGCGGCGCGGCACAACAACCCCGGTTATGATCTCGCCAGGCGCCAATGCCGTCTCGAAGGCGCCGAGGATGAACGCTTCGACAGCCAATTCCCGCGTCCCGGCGGGCCCGACCAGATGCACACGGGCGCCGAGCGCCGCCAGCGCCGTCGGCCAGTCGGCGGCGGGGTCGGCATGGGCAAGGCTGCCGCCGATCGTACCGCGATTACGCACGGCGCGATAGGCGATGCCGCGCGCCACACGGGCAAGAAAGCCCGGCGTCGGGTCCGGCACCGCGCCGTCCTCGAACTCGGCATGGGTAAGCGCGGCACCATAGAGGATGCCGCCCGGCCGCGCCTCGACGCGCCGCAGGTCAGGCAGGCGGGAAATGTCGACTACGCATTCCGGCCGGGCGAGGCGCAAATTTAGCATTGGGCCGAGGCTCTGCCCGCCGGACATTGGCCGGGCGCGGCCCTCCGCCAGCGCGGCAGTGGCGCCGGCGAGATCGTCCAGTCGCAAATAGTCGAAACGCGCGGCCTTCACGACGCAAGCCTTTGCGCAGATGACTTCTGTCGCGCCGCCTCGACCGCCTCGCGCACCCGACGCGGCGTCATTGGCGAAACCGTCATCTCGACGCCGAGCCCGGCCAGCGCGTCGTTGATGGCGTTGCCGATCGCCGCCGGCGGGGCAATGGCGCCACCCTCGCCTATGCCCTTCTGGCCGAAGCGCGTATTGGGCGAGGGCGTCTCCATATGGGCGATGCGTACATCCGGCATCTCGCCGGCGCCGGGCAGGAGATAATCGGCCAGGGTCGAGGCCAGTGGCTGCCCGTGCTCGTCATAGGCCATCTCTTCATAAAGAGCGGTGCCGATGCCCTGCGCCGTGCCGCCATAGATCTGGCCGTCCACGACCATCGGGTTGAGCAGTACGCCGCCATCCTCGACGATGACGTAGTCGAGGATCTCCACCTCCCCGGTTTCCGGCGCCACCGCCACCACGCAGGCATGGGCGGCATAGGAGAAGGTGCCGGTGTCGACGGTCGGCCGATAGCCGGCGACGAGGTCCAGCCCGTCCGGGTCGATGTCGGCGGGAAGGTTCTGCGGCGCGAGATACCAGGTCGCCGCAACCTCCTTGAAGCTCACCGAGCCCTGCGGGCCGACCACCTGTGCGTCACGCACCGATACGGCCTCCAGCGGCGCCTGCAGCAGATGCGCGCCGATCCGGGCGATCCGCCCGGCGAGCCGCTCGCAGGCACTCGCCACCGCGCCGCCGGCCATAACAGCCGATCGCGAGCCCCAGGTGCCGGTGGAATAGGGCGTCATGGCGGTGTCGCCATGGACCACGTTCACCAGTTCCGGGTCGATGCCCAGCACCTCGCAGGCGACCTGCGCCAGCGTCGTCTCCATCGACTGGCCATGGCTCTGGCTGCCGATCCGGACTTCCAGCGTGCCGTCCGGGGTCAGCCGGGCGCCGCAGGACTCAATGCCCGGCACCATCGGAATGCCCCAACCGTGATAGACCGAGGTGCCGTGTGCGCCCTGCTCGCAATAGACGGCATAGCCAAGGCCGATGCGCCGGCCGTCCGATTCTCCGGCCTTCTGGCGGGCCCGCACATTCTCATGGTCGACCATCGCGAAAGCCCGTCGCAGGCTCTCGGGATAGTCGCCCATGTCGAAATCCTTGCCGGTGATCGAGGTGAACGGCATCTGATCCGGGCGCACCAGATTGCGCTGGCGCACCTCATAGGGCTCCAGCTCGGCGGCGCGCGCCACCGCGTCGATCATCAGTTCCATCGCCGTGCAGACGCCGGTGCGGGCGACGCCGCGATAGGGCACGATGGGCGGCTTGTTGGAGCAGACGGAATAGGTGCGGCAGCGATAGGCCGGCAGGTTGTAGGGACCCGGCAGGTTGGACACCACCTGCGCACCCTCGAGGCAGGCGGAGAACGGGTAGACCGAATAGGCGCCGGCATCGACATGCGCCTGCGCCTCCAGCCCGAGCAGGCGGCCGTCTTCGTCCGCATAAGCGGTCATCACATAATGATGCTCCCGGCAATTGGCGGCAGCGACCAGATGCTCGCGCCGGTCCTCCAGCCATTTCACCGGGCGATCCAGCTTCAGCGATGCCCAGGCGCAGCAGACTTCCTCGGGCTGAAGCAGGCCCTTCCAGCCGAAGCCGCCGCCGACATCGGGCGCCACCACACGGATCTTGCGGGTGTCGAGCCCCAGGCACTCCGCAAGGCCCGAGCGGACGATGTGCGGCATCTGGGTCGAGGTCCACAGGGTGAGTTGCTCGACGGTGCGATCGAACAGGGCGATGCAGCCCTTGCCCTCCAGCGGCGCCATGCATTGCCGGCTGGTCCGCACCTCGCGGGTCACCTGAATGGGTGCGTTCTTCACGCTGTCGTCGAAGTTTTTCTCGGTCGCGGAGACCAGGAACACGTTTTCCGGCCAGTCCTCATGGATCAGCGCGGCGCCTTCCTTAGCCGAGCGCAGCATGTCGACATTGGCGGGAAGCTCTTCGTACTCGACCTCGATCTCCTCGCAGAGATCCTCGGCGAGCGCCCGGGTTTCCGCCAGCACCATCACCACCGGCTCGCCGACAAAACGCACCTTGCCGCTCGCCAGCGAAGGCTGGGCGGAGACGCGAAAGCTCGGCAGGCCGGTCTTCGCCAGAATGTCCTTCACTCCCGCCATGTCGGCATGGACGAAGGCGCGCCCGTGCAGATGCGCCGGAATATGTATTGCCTTGATCCGCGCATGGGCCAGCGAGGAGCGCAGGAAAGCCGCTTCCAGCTGGCCCGGAAATCGCATGTCGCCGATGAACCGCCCGCGCCCGGCAAGCAGGCGGGCGTCCTCCTTGCGGCGAACCGAGGCGCCGACGCCTTTATGCGCCTTCACATCGCCAGCGCGCTCGCCATCGTGCCCAAGGGCGCCCATTGACAACTCCCGCGGGCTCAGCCCGCATCCGACTATCTCGTTTGATTATCGACATTATCGCTCGATATGTGCTTATCTTTACATAGATAGAATGATTAGAAAAGATGCAGTTGCGAGACTGCTGCGTTGCGCGCCACTCTGATGGGAAGCTGAAGGGGAAAGCCATGAAATTCGGGGTTGGCCAGCCATTCCGCCGGGTCGAGGATCTGCGCTTCATCACCGGCACCGGCCGCTTCACCGACGATTACCGCTTCGAGGGAGAAACCTTCGCCTGCGTGGTGCGCTCACCCCTCGCCCATGGGGTGATCAACGGTGTGGACGCGGCGGCCGCCTGCGCGATGCCCGGCGTGCTGGCGGTCTACACCGCCATCGATCTTGCCGCCGACGGGATCGGCGCGCTGCCAGTGGTCATCGTGCTGGACCACGCGGAAGGTGGGCCCATGCCGCAGCCTCCGCACACGCTGCTGGCCGTGGACAAGGTGCGCTATGTTGGCGAGCCGGTGGCCTTTGTCGTGGCGGAAACGGCGCGTGCCGCGCTTGAGGCCGCCGAGGCGGTGGAACTCGACATTGCCGACCTGCCAGCTGTGGTCGAGCCGGCAGCGGCGCTGGCGGACGACGCCCCGCTGCTGTTTGACGAAGCCCCCGGCAATCTCGCTTTGCACTGGCAGCTCGGCGACATCGCCGCAGTGGACGCTGCTCTCCAAGCCTCCACCCGTTTGGTTGAGCTGGAGCTGGTCAACAACCGCATCGTCGTCGCCTCGATGGAGCCGCGCAACGCCATCGGCCTTTATGACCGGGAGAGCGGGCAGTTCACCCTCGTCAGCGGCAGTCAGGGCAGCCACATGATCCGAGACTTCATGTTCGAGGGTGTGTTCGGCCTGCCGCCGTCGCAGCTGCGCGTCATCACCCCGGATGTCGGTGGCGGATTTGGTATGAAGGCTATTCCCTATCCCGAGCAGGCGCTCGTGCTTTACGCCGCGCGCAAGCTCGGCCGCCCGGTGCGCTGGCAGTCGAGCCGTGCCGAGGCCTTTCTTTCCGACACGCAGGGGCGCGACAATTTTTCTCGCGCCACGCTGGGGCTGGATGACGGTTCCCGCTTTACCGCCTTGAAGGTGGAGACGCTGGCGAGCGCCGGCGGCGCACTTTCCGCCTTCGGCGTCTACTGCCCCACGCTCTCCGGCCCGCCCATGGCGCCCGGTGTTTATGTCATCCCGTCCGTCGCCACCGATGTGCGCATCGCCTACACCAACAATGCGCCGATGGACGCCTATCGCGGCGCCGGCCGCCCGGAGGCCGCCTATCTCATCGAGCGTCTGGTGGACAAGGCGGCGCGGGAGATCGGCCTGAGCCCGATAGCGCTGCGCGAGATCAACATGATCGCGCCCGAGGAAATGCCCCACCGCACCGCGACGGGCGTCGTCTACGATTCCGGCGACTTCGCCGGGGTGATGAAGGCGGGGCTGCTGGCGGCGGATTGGGACGGATTCGCCGCCCGGCGCGAGAAAGGCGACGGCCTGCTGCGCGGCATCGGCCTCGGTTATTATATCGAGCGCACCGGCGTGCCCGGAAAAGAGGGTGCCGTGGTGCAGATCGGCACTGATGGCACTGTCGTGGTCCATGTCGGCACCCAGTCGACCGGACAGGGTCACGAGACCACCTATGTGCAAATGACCGCCGAAGCGCTGGGCATTGACCCCTCGCGCATCGCGGTGAAGACCGGCGACACCGACCAGCCGCTGCCCTCCGCCGGCGGCACGGTAGCCTCGCGCTCCATGGTGCATGGCGGCGGCGCCCTGCGCCTCGCGACCGGAGCGGTCCTGGGCAAGGCGAGCCGGGAAGCCGCGCACCTCCTCGCCGTCGACGAACGCGAGCTGGACTTCGATGCCGGCATCTTCCGCGTGCCGGGCACCAACCGCCATGTCGGGCTGCTGGAGATCGCGGCGCAAGTCGGCGGGCTGGAAGGTGTCGGCGATTTCGAGCAACTGGCCGGTACCTTCCCGAACGGGGCCCATGTCTGCGAGGTCGCCGTCGATCCGGAGACCGGGCACATCATCGTGGAACGCTATACGGTGGTCGATGATTTCGGACGGACGCTCAACCCGCTGGTGCTGAGCGGGCAGGTGCATGGCGGCATCGCCCAGGGGATCGGCCAGGCGATGATGGAGCGCGCGGTCTACGACCCCGACAGCGGTCAGCTTCTTTCCGGCAGCTTCATGGATTACGGCCTGCCGCGGGCGGACGACCTGCCCTTCTTTTATGTCTCCACCCACAACGTGCCCTGTACGACTAACCCGCTCGGCATCAAGGGCGCGGGGGAAGCCGGCGCCATCGGCGCGCCGCCGGCCTTCGTCAATGCGGTGGTGGACGCGCTGGCGCCGCTCGGCATCACCCATCTCGACATGCCGCTCACCCCCGGGCGGGTGTGGCAGGCGATACGAGAGGCGCAGGGCGAGGGCTGATGAGGTTCAGGGTACGTCCGGCATGGTCGCGTCGACCGGCCACCAGCCATCCGCGCGCTGGGTGAACAGCGGGCAGCCATAGGCAGCGCGCACCTGCGGGGGAGCCAGCACGCCCTCGATCGCCGCGGCCCAGCGACTGGTCTGCTTCATCGCCACCACCATGCCGGCGAGCCTCGCCCCGGCACGCTCCAGCAGCCGGCAGGCGGCGAGCGCGGTCGCCCCGGTCGAGATCGCATCGTCCACCAGCAGCACGCGGCGCGCCTCGACCAGCGGCAGGAGGTTGGGATCGAGCCGCAGCCGCTTGCCGGCCTCGGGACTGGTGATCGAGGACACCGGCTCGGAGAGGTCGTCGCGGTACCAGAACTTTTTGGAGTAGCCGAGCGGAACGTAGCGCGGCTGCCCCAGCCGCTCCGCCACTAGGGCGGCGAAGGAGAGGCCGAGCGTCGGCAGGCCGACGACGCAGTCCGCCTGGAACCGCTGCGCCTCGTCCGCCATCGCGTCGGCGAGAGAGCCCACCACCGCATGCGAGGCCTGGTTGGCGATCAGCGAGGCGGCGGCATGAACGCCATCCGGCAGGCGGCGCAGCGGCAGCACCAGAACCTGCCCGTCGGCCAGCCGCACCGGATAGCCATGATGGTGCGGCGGCGTGAAGGAGAAGCGCGCAGGCGGCTCGCGGGTCAGCTCCTGCCAGTAGGCCAGCGTCGGTTCGGTGAAGTCCTCGCTCACAGCGCGCCGGCCGCCATCTGGCCCGCCATGAAATCGGCCTGCCGTATCGCCAGCGCGACGATGGTCAGTGTCGGGTTGCAGGCGCCGCCGGTGGCGAAGGCACTGCCGTCAGCGATGAACAGGTTCGGCACCTCATGCGCGCGGCCATGGCCGTCGAGCACACCGTCCTCGGCCCGAGCGCTCATGCGGTTGGAGCCGAGATTGTGGCTGGCGGGATAGGCCGGCGCCTCGATGGAGCGCTTCGCCCCCGCCGCCTGATGGATGGCGACCATGCTCTTGTAGCCGTGGCTGCGCATCTTCAGATCGTTGGGGTGCTCGTCATAATGGATGTTGGCGACCGGCACGCCGAAGGCGTCGAGCTCATCGGTCAGCGTGATGCAGTTCCCGGCCTGCGGCATGTCCTCACCGGAGAGCAGCATGCCGGCTATGTGGGCGTAACGCTCGATGACGCCGGCGAAATCGCGCCCCCACCAGCCTGGATCAAGGAAGGCGGCGGTGGTCGGCAGCCCCATGGAGTTCAGCTCGACATAATAGCCGCCGGCAAAGCCGCGCGCGGGGTCATGGCGGACGAAATCATTGACGACGCCGGTCATGATCTCGCCGCGGTGCATGTTCACCGGCTTGTCGAACACCGACCAGACAGTCTGGATGATGTGGCGCAGATAATAGCGCCCGACATTGCCATGGCCGTTGGCGAGGCCTTGCGGAAACAGGCCGCTGGCGGAATGCAGCAGCAGGCGGGAGCTCTCCACGCAATTGCCCGCCAGCACCACCGCCCGCGCCTTCTGCCGGTGGCGCGTGCCGGCCGCGTCCACATAGACCACGCCCGACGCCTTGCCGGCCTGGTCGTGCTCGATGAGGACGGCGCGGCTTTGCGGTCGCAGTTCCAGCTTGCCTGTGGCCAGCGCACGCGGGATCTCGACATTCAGCGTCGACCAGCGCGAACCGACCTTGTCGCCGGTGACGGTGAAGCCGTCCTGAATCGTTGCCGGCCGCCCATCATAGGGGATGGGGTTGATCGCCTGCCGGCCTGTGGAGGCATGAAGTCCCAAGGCCGACGCCCCGGCATACATCACCTTGAAGTTGTTGTTCGCCGGCAGGCCGGGCAGGCCATTGGTGCGGGTCACGCCCATCTTGGCCTCGGCGAGGTCGTAATAGGGCTCCAGCTCGTCCAGCGTGATCGGCCAGTCGATCAGGCTGGCGCCGGGAATGTCGCCATAAACGGTGCGCGCCCGCATCTCGTCCGCGATCAGCCGATAGCAGCAGCCGGACCAGTGCGTGGTGGTTCCACCCACCACCTGGCAGCTCCAGCTCGGCGTCGCCGGATGGTCGCGGGCGACGCGCCAGTCGCCCGATGCCGTGCGCTTGTCGAGCCAGGACAGCATCTCGTAGCCGCCCCACTCGTCATTGACGAAGTCCTC
Organism: Ancylobacter vacuolatus; assembly: GCF_030813595.1. GTDB lineage: Bacteria > Pseudomonadota > Alphaproteobacteria > Rhizobiales > Xanthobacteraceae > Ancylobacter > Ancylobacter vacuolatus. Next base: position 444,183 of record NZ_JAUSUH010000003.1, read on the forward strand.
GGCGGTCAGGTGCTTGCCGGCTTCCAGCAACACCACATCGACGCCGCGTCGCGTCAACTCATGGGCGAGCGTGCCGCCGCCCGCACCCGAACCGATGATGACGACGACGCCGGCATCGTCGAGTTCATACTGTGTCATCGTTGGACCCTTGATGTGAGCAGAGTCAGATGCCGGCCGGGGGGTCCGGCAGCCAGTCGAGATCGTTGAAGCCGCGCGTCGCATAGCCGCCGAGATGCACCGAGGCGCCCTCATAGCCGAAGGCCTGCCAGACCTCGACATCGTCATAGAGGAAGCGGACGGTGGAGCGCTGGACCAGCCGGAAGGCCGCGCTGGTCTCCATGCCCTTCAGCACCGCCACCCGGTAGCTCTCTGACAGTTCGCGGAAGGGTAGCGGCATGGCCGCGTCCACTCGGTCGACGAATTCAGCGAAGGACTGGGCGGCGGCGGGGGAGTGCGCCGCCATGCGGTCGAAATGAAGAACAACCCGGCGATAGACCCGCTCGGGCAGACCGTCATGGGGGTAGAGGGTGCGGGCGGCGGCGAGGAGCGTATGCGCCACGTCGCGGTCGAGGAGTGTCAGCGCCTCCACCCATTCCGGTCCTTCCGCGACCTCGATCGGTGGCGGCAGTTTCGGGTCCTTGTGAGCCTTGATCCCTTCCATTCCCATCATCCCTTCACCGCGCCGAGGGTGAGGCCGCGCACGATGTGACGCTGCAAAACGAAGACCACGGCGAGGACGGGCAGCAGCGCGGTCATACCGACCACCGCCATCTCGCCCCAGCGCACGCCCTGCGAGGTGATGAGTTTGGGGATGGAGACCGGCAGCGTCTGCACCGCCCGCCCGCCGAGCATGAAGGCGAACAGGAACTCGTTCCAGGCAAAGATGAAGCACAGCACGGCGGTGGCGACGATGCCGTTGCGCAGCAGAGGAAACACCACGCGGCGGAAGATCTGCGGCTTCGACCAGCCTTCCAGCGCCGCCGCCTCCTCCAACTCGACCGGCAAATCGCGGCAGAAGGAGCGCAGTACCCAGATGTAGAAAGATAGGTTGAATGTCATATAGGCCAGCGTTAGGCCCAGGAAGGTGTCGAGCAGCCCGACCTTGGCAAAGATCAGGTAGAACGGGATGACGAGACACACGGGCGGGGCCATGCGCGAGGCGAGGATGAATAGGAACAGGTCATCCTTCGCCCGCATCTCGAAGCGGGCAAAGGCATAGGCCGCCGGCGTGCCGATGATGACCACCAGCGCCGTCGACACGGTGCACAGCAGGAACGAGGTCAACAGGTACCAGTGGAAGCCATGCTCAAGCACGTAGCTGAAATGCTCCAGCGTCGGCATGAACAGAAACTGGGTCGGCCGGGCGAACATGGCGTCGTTCGGCTTCACCATCATCGACGCCATCCAAAAGATGGGGAACAGCATGATCGCGGCATAGACGACAGTGACGCTGGTCCAGAGCAGAGCCTTGGAGCCTTCGGGGCGGCTTTGTGCTTCGGCCATGGCGAGTTTCCTCAGAAGGCGTTCAGGCGCTTCTTGGCGACCTGGTAGAAGACGTTGCAGAAGGCGAAGAAGGCAAGCCACACCAGCACCGCGAGCGCCGAGGCCTCGCCGATGTTCCAGAATTCGAAGGTCATCTTGTTGGCGAGGATGGAGGGCGTCTCGGTGGCGATGCCGGGCCCGCCCCCGGTGAGGATGTAGATGGTGTCGAACACCTTGAAGGCATCGATGAAGCGCAGCAGGCCGATGACCGCCAGCAGCGGCGTCATCATCGGCAGGGTGATATGGAAGAACATCTGCAGCGGGTTCGCTCCATCCACCGCCGCCGCGCGATAGGGCCCCATGGGCAGCGCCTGCAGGCCGGCAAAGAAGGCCAGCATCATGAAGGGCGTCCATTGCCAGATATCGACGAAGATCAGCGCGTAGAGAGCGAACTCCGGTGAGGCGAAGACCGACGTGCCCTCAAGCAGATTGAAGCGCTCCAGCACGTTGTAGGACAAGAACCCCCACGAGCCGGCCAGCATGATCTTCCACAGCAGCCCGACGACGATCGGCGCCATCATGGTCGGCATGAACAGCAGCGGCACGAGGATGGAACGCCCGCGCACATTCTGGTTCAACACCAGCGCGCCGGCCAGCCCGAGCATGAATTCCACCGGCACCGCGATCAGCACGAAAGTGGCGGCGACGCCGATGGAGTTCCAGAAGCGGGGATCGGTGAGCAGCACCGCGTAATTTTCGAAGCCGATGAAGTCGGTCACGCGACCGAACTTGGCGGCGTGGAAGCTCAGATAGATCGTGTAGAGGAACGGCACGAGCGAGACCACGACCAGCATGATCATCGACGGCGCGATGAGAAGGTACGGGTACCAGAGCCGCTCGCGCGGCAGCGGAGCCAGCGCATCCGTGGCCGTGATGGTGTCGCCGGCGATCGCCATGGTGGTCCTCGTGGTCGTCCGAAGGGGAAAGGCGCCCCCGCCGCTTTGCGGGAGAGACGGAGTTTCTGGGCGATGTGGGCGGGATAACCATCCTGAGGTGCCCGGCTTCTGCCGGGCCTTGAAGGAAGGTCGTCCGGGTGCGCCCGGAACCTCCATCCGTCGAGGCGCGCTGAAGCGCGCACCTCAGGATGACGGGAACCCCGTCACAACAGGCGTCAGAGCCGGCGCGTCACAGCAGGCACTTGGTGCAGAGCTTGAGGAGTTCCGCCTGACCTTTCTTGGCGCCCTCTTCCGGGGTGATCCGGCCGAGGCCAACTTCCTGCGCGACGCCGCTCATCACGTCGTAGATCTCGTAGAATTTCGGCATCTTCGGCTTGGCCTCGGCTACGTCGAGGGTCGCCTTCATCGCGACATAGAGCGTCTTGTTGGCCGAGCCGGTGATTGCCGGCAGCGCCCACGACGACTCACGGATCGGCACGCCGCCGGCGCCGAGCGCGATCAACTTGTCCTGCTGCTTCTTGTCGGCGAGCCACTGCAGGAAGATGAAAGTGGCCTCGGGGCTCTTGGAGGCGGCGCTGATGACGGTGACCGACGGTTCGGCCTCGGCATAGCGCTCCTTTGAGCCGGCCTTGATCGGGATCGGGCCGTAGACGAATTTGCCGGCGAGCGGCGAAACGCCGGGCTTGTCAATGCCGAGCACGAAGTCCGACCAGGCGATGGACTGCGCCGCAATGCCGTTGCCCATCACCGTCGGCACGTCAACCAGCGAGTATTCGGCGATGCCGGGCGGGGCGAATGTCCACAATTCATGCCACATCTTCAGCGCGGCAACGGTCTGCGGGCTGTCGAAGTCCGGCTTGCCGGCGGCATCGATCAGGTTGCCGCCGTAATTCTTGACGAAGTTGTTCCATAGCGTCGGGAAGGTAGAACCACCCTTGATGCCCTCAAGCACGATCCCGTAAAAATCGCTCTCCAGCGGCTTGCCGGCGAGCATCGCACCCTTCTTGCGGGTGAAGAATTCCGCGATGTCGCGCATCTGCTCGATGGTGGCGGCCGGTGCCAGCTCATAGCCATATTTGGCCTTGAACGCTTCCTTCTCACCGGGGTCGTTCAGCAGGTCGGCGCGCGCCCAATAGATCTGGTTATAGTTCCAGTTGATGAAGGAATACTGCTTGTCGCCGACAAAAGCCGCCGTCTTGAACGGGTTCTGGATGAAGTCCGCCGAATTCAGGTTCGGGTTGGCGAGCTTCGGATTGGTGACGAAATCGTTGAGCTCGCGGATCACCCCGGCCGAGATCATCGGGCCGAGCTGGAAGCCGTGCAGCATGATGGCATCATAATAGCCGCGGCCAGACAACATGTCGGCCTGGCCCTTGTTGATGACCTCAAAGTGGTTGAGCAGTTCCCACTCCACCTTGATGCCGGTCTCCTTCTGGAAGTCCGGCACGATCTTGGACAGGGTCTCCTGCAACGGCGTGATCTCGTCGAGCACGCGGATCGTGCTGCCCTTATAGGGTTTGGCCGCCTCGGCGTAGAAGGACGTGTCGTCCGCCTGCACCTTTGCCACCGGTGCCATCAGCACGGTCGAGGCCGCCAAGGCGGCGGCGAAACACCAGAACCTGCTCTTCATCGCTCTTTCCCTCTGTTTATGGTAAGCGGCTTCAAGTGCCGGGCAGCGCGCGGCCCGTCGTCCCGTCGAAAAGCGCGAGCCCCTCCTTCGGGAACATCAGTCCCACCGGCCGGCCGATGCCATCGCCCCAGCCGTCCCCGAGCGAGGCGGCAATGGCCATACTCGTCTTCGCCTTGGCGAGCATGGCGCCGAGATCGAGGGTGACGATGGCGTGCTTTCCGAACGGCTCGTTGGAATAGACTTCGGCGCCCACTGCGCCGGTTGTGTCTGGTGCGGCGAAAGCAATGTCATCCGGCCGTATGCCGAGACTGACCGCATCGCTGCCCGCCTGAACGGCCGCCCGGGCGAGGGCCGGCGGTAGGGCGAGGCGCAGCTCCCGGCGGGTGAAGAACAGCGTGCCGTTCTCCCGCTTCAGCTGCCCCTCGATCAGGTTCATCGGCGGGTCGCCGAGCAGCCGGGCCACCCGTGTGCTCGCCGGCCGTAGCCAGATGTCCTCCGGGGTGCCGACCTGCTCAACACGCCCGCCATCGATCACCACCACACGGTCGCCGACCGAGAGAGCTTCCATGCCGTCCGGCGTCGACCAGAGGGTCGGCACCTGCTGGCCGGCGAGGCGGCGGCGGATTTCGCCGCGCAGCTTGTGGCGCAGCTTGGCGTCGAGATGGGAGATCGGCTCGTCGAGAATGTAGAGGTCCGGCGCCTGCACCAAGGTGCGGGCGAGCGCCACCCGCTGCTTCTGCCCGCCCGAGAGCGCGCCTGGAAGCCGATCGCCGAGATGGTGTATTTCCAGCAGTTCCAGCACCTCGTCGACGCGCGCGGCGGCCGCTGCAGGATCGAGCCGGCCGCTTGGGGCCTGCAGCGGGGAGAGTGCATTGCCGCGCACGGTGAGGTGCGGATAGAGCGCATAGGATTCAAACATCAGCGCGACACGCCGCTGCTGCGGCGGCACGCGTGCGAGATCCAGGCCACCCAGCGCCACGCTGCCGGCATCGGGCCGCTCCAGCCCGGCGAGAATGCGGCAGAAGGTGGTTTTGCCGGCACCTGAGGGCCCGGTAAGGGCGACCAGTTCGCCCGGCGCGATGTCGATGCCGATGTCGTGCAAGACCTGATGGGCGAAGCTCTTGCAGATGCCGAGCGCGGCAAGCCCGGTCGGGACCGAAGCACTCATGGCACAACCTCCCGGTTTCGCCCGCTCACGGCGTCGAAGACCAGCAGCCGCGCCTCGTCGATGCCCAGCGTCACCCGGTCGCCCGTCCGCCAGGGCGCGGGACCGGGGATTTCCGCAATCAGCTTCACCGCCGCTTCGCCCGTGGAGTCGAGGGCGACGGTGAGAATGTCGGCATCGCCGCGCGGCTCGCGATAGACGATGGTGCCGCGCGCCTCTCCCGCCGCGTCTGGCCCACGCACCGCGATGTTCTCCGGACGGATGCCGGCGATGATGACGCTGGCGCCCGCCGGCAGCGTGCCGAGGCGCGCCGAGCCGAGCCGCGTGCTCCACCCCGCGCCGACCACGCGGCCTCCCTCGGCAAGGGTGGCTTCCATCAGGTTCATCGGCGGCTCGCCGATGAAATTTGCGACAAAGAGATTTGCCGGATGCTCATAGAGGTCCTGCGGCGCGCCCACCTGCTGGAGCACGCCATGGTTCATCACCGCCACCCGGTCCGCCATGGCGATGGCCTCGGTCTGGTCATGGGTGACGAGGATGGACGTGACCTGCCGCAGCTTCTGCAGCCGTTTGATCTCGGCACGCAGCTGCACCTTCTGGTCGGCATCGAGATGGGAGAGAGGCTCATCGAACAGGATCACGTCGGGATCGCGCACCAGCGCCCGGCCGATCGCCACCCGCTGCTGGGCGCCGCCGGAAAGGCCGCGCACATCCTGCTCCGCCATCTGCCGCAGCCCGAGCAGCTGCAGCACCTCGCCGATGCGCTGCGCCGCCGGCTGGCCGGTAATGCCGCGCACCTTCAGCGGGAAGGCGACGTTTTCCCACACGGTCATGCGGGGATAGAGGGCGTAGTCCTCGAACACCATGGCGATGTTGCGCGCCCCGGGCGCAAGATGGGACACCGGCCGCTCGCCGAAATAGATCTCGCCCGAGGAGACGGCCTCGATGCCCGCCGCCATCTTCAGCGTCGTGCTCTTGCCGCAGCCCGAGGGACCGAGCAGCGCCAGCATTTCTCCCGACGCGCAGGCGAGGTCGAGCTGGCTGACCGCATTAACCTCGCCGTAGCGCTTGGAAACGGAGACAAAGGCGATGGATGACATCCGGCACTCCAGGGCTATGCCGATGATCCATCCAAGTTCTGTGCCAAAATGTGCTGGTTTATAGAAACTCAGGATAACTTAAGCTCGCGCGGGTCGATCACGCCGCGCCTGCACAAAACGACGCCTCGTGCGCGCAGGCTGCACCGATTATGAGCAGCGCACGGAGGCGAGCAGCCGGCCGGTGCTTGACGAAGGCGGAAGGCCCCTCAGCCGGCGCACTGCTTGCGGCGTGTCGATGTCGCGCGCGAACCCGGGAAAGCGCTCAGGCTCATGCAGCTGCGGCACAATGCCGAGCGCCCGCGCGCCCTCCCGGTGCCGCGCAAAGCTCCCCGGGCCGAAGGCAAAGTCCAGCGCCGCCGGCGGCGTGACCAGCAGGCCATTGGTGCCCTGCCGGTCCTCTGCCGGAATCAGGCTGACCGCCCGGCCCGGCCCATGGCTGGCAATGAACCCGTCAATCTCCGTCGCCGTCACGGCCGGCAGGTCGCCGGGCAGCACCAGCGCCGCCGCGCACCCTTCCGCGGCGAGGACGGCGGCCGCCTCGGTCGCTGCGGCATTGAGGCCGCGAACCTCGCGCTCGATCAACCAATGGCCGCCATGGTCCCGCGCCAGCCGGCCCGCCTGCAGATCGGCGGTGATCACAGCAAAGCCGGCCAGCGCCCGCGCCTCCCGCAGCGCCGCCAGCACGTCGCACAGCATGGCCTGCGCCAGTTCCTGGCGGAAAAGGGGAGTGAACGCGCCGGCGAGGCGCTGCTTGGCGAGGGTGAACGGCTTCACTGGCACGACCGCCCAGATGCCACCCGTCTTTGCGTTCATGCAAGTCGCGCCGCCAGGCCGAGCACGAAACGGGCGAGGCGTTGCTTGTCGGCGAGGCTGCGCATCAGGGTCGGGGTGGCGGCAATTTGCATTCCCGCGATCGCAAGGCCGGCATCAGCTTCGTCGACCACGAAGGCGTCGATCAGCCCTTCATAATGGCGCGCCACCGTTTCCGCGCTTGGCTCCAGCCCGAGCTCGGCCATCATCTTCGCCGTCGGCCCCTTCACCGCCTGCCCGGCGATGATCGGCGAGACGGCGATGACAGGCGCGGCGCACCCGGCCAGCGCCGCCCGCATCCCGGGCACGGCGAGAATAGGATCGACGCTGAGATAGGGGTTGGACGGGCACAGGATCACCGCCCGCAGGGCCGGATCGGCAAAGGCCGCCGCCACCTCCGGCGCCATCCGCGCCTCACCGGCGCCAGCGAAATCGAGCCCGACCACGCGCGGCTCGCAGCGCCGGCGGACGAAATAATGCTGGAAATCCAGCCATCCCTCGTCGGTGTGCACGCGGGTGGCGACCGGCTCGTCGCTCATCGGCACGATCCGCGCGCCGATGCCGAGCCGGCGCCGCAGCGCCTCCGTCACCTGCGAGAGCGTCTCGCCCGCCGCCAGGCGCCGCGTGCGCTCGACATGGATGGCGAGATCGCCATCGCCGAGCTGGAACCAGGCCTCGCCGCCCAGTTCCGCCAGCGCGCGCGTGAAGGTCCACGTCTCGTCACGCCGTCCCCAGCCCTTCACCGGGTCGTCGAGCCCGGCCAGCGTGTAGAGCAGCGTGTCGATGTCGGGCGAGATGTGCAGGCCGAGATGGCGGAAATCGTCGCCGGTGTTGGCGATGATGGTCAGCTCCCCCGGCGCCAGCACGCGGTCGAGGCCCAGCGCCAGCTTGGCGCCGCCGATACCGCCGGAAAGCGCGATCACCTGCCCGCTCATCGGAACAAATCCTCGGTTTCGGGGCGCAGGAGTTCAGCCGCCGGGTTCGGCGGCGCGCGCCAGGTGAGGCCGCGCATGAGAACAACCGGCCGCCCCTCATCCGCCGGCCCCATCAGCAGCGAGGCCGACGCGGCAATTTCATCAGCGAAGCCAATCATCGTGACCTGAAGGGCCCGGCCGAACAAATCCGGGTCGCCGCGCCGGTCGATCAGCGCCGGCAGGCCGGCCGCGCCGATGGCGATTCCCATCGTGCCGCGCCGCCAGGGCCGGCCAAAACTGTCATTGATTACCACGCCGACCGCCGCCCCGCTCGCCGCATGGAGCCGCGCCCGCAGACTTTCCGCGCTGGCGTCCGGGTTGTCAGGCAGCAGCAGCGCCACGTCACGCCCGTCTGAATCGACATTGGACTGGTCGATGCCGGCATTGGCCATGATCAGCCCGAGCCGGTGCTCGACGATCAGCACATGCGGCCGGGCGCGCACCACCCGGCGGCTTTCGCGCAGCACCAGTTCGACCAGGCGCGGGTCCTTAAGCACCTGACTGGCCAGCGTTTTCGCCTCCGCAGAAGGCTCGATGGCGGCAAGGTCGACGAGCCTGCCCTCGGCCTTGGAGACGATCTTCTGCGCCAGCACGACCACATCGCCATCCTGCAGTGGCACGCCCGCCCGCGCCACACCTTCGACGACCAAGCGGGAGAGATCATCTCCCTGGTTCACAAAGGGAAAATCCGGCAGCGCGATGAGTTCGAGGCGGGCGGGGGTCGCGGGCATGGCTCAGCCCAAGGCCGCGCGCAGCTTGGGCAGCACGGCGCTGGAATAGAGGCGCAGGAACCGCTCCTGGTCCTCGCCGGGGGCGTGGAACACCAGATGGCGGAAGCCGAGGTCGACATAGGGGCGGATGCGCTCGACATGCTCGTCGGCGTCGTCGGAGACGATCCAGCGGCTGGCCGCCCGCTCGGCCGGCAGCGCATCGGCGAGGCGCTCCATCTCCAGCGGGTCCTCGACCGAGTGCTTCTCCTCCGGCGACAGCGCCAGCGCCGCCCAGTGGCGCGTGTCGGCCAGCGCGCGGGCCTTGTCGGTGTCGAAAGAGACCTTCATTTCGATCATCCGGTCGTAATCCCCGGCCCGGCCGGCCTCCTCCAGCCCGGCGGCGACGTTGGGAAGCAGCGTGTCACGGTACAAATCCCAGGATTTTCCGCTGGTGCAGATGAAGCCATCACCGGCGCGCCCGGCAAATTTCGCCACCATCGGCCCGGCACCGGCGATGTAGATCGGCACGGGTTCTTCCGGTCGATCATAGATGGTGGCGCGCTCGGTCCGGTAAAACGCTCCCTCGAAGCTTACGCGCTCCTCGCTCCAGAGCTGGCGGATCAGACGCACGGCCTCGCGCAGGCGGGCGAAACGTTCCTTCATCTCCGGCCACGGCGCGCCGGTGGCGGGGACTTCATTGAGCGATTCACCGGAACCGACACCGAGAATGACGCGCCCGGGGTAAAGCTGCCCCAGCGTTCCGAAGGCCTGGGCGACCATGGAGGGGTGGTGGCGGAAGGTGGGGGTGAGGACGCTCGTGCCCATTACGATGCGCGAGGTCGAGGCGCCCAATGCGCCGAGCCAGGCGAGGGCGGAGGGGGCGTGCCCGCCCGTGTGGCGCCAGGGCTGGAAATGATCGCTGACGAAGACGGAATCGAAGCCGCAGCGCTCCGCCAGAACGGCGTAGTCGAGCAGCCTGCGCGCGTCGAACTGTTCCGCCGACGCCTTGTAGCCGAGCCTGAGCATGATCCCTCCTGCCGTCGAGAGGGAGGATCATAGAGTCATATCGTCGTGCAGCACAATATGATAAATTATCTTTCTAAAACAATGAACTGACTTTTCATTTCCGTCGTATATGCGCGATCAGCGCCTCCACCGCGACGCCGTAGCCGGAGGGCCCCAGCCCGATGATGCAGCCCATCACCGCCGCCGCCAGAGGGGCGTGGTGGCGGAATTTCTCGCGCTGGAACACGTTGCTCACATGCACCTGGATCGCCGGCTTTGCCACGGCCGCGAGGGCGTCGAGCAGGGCGATCGAGGTATAGGACAGGCTGCCGGCATTGATGACGATGCCGTCCGCCCCCATTTGTGCCTCCTGAATCCAGTCGACCAGCACGCCCTCATGGTTGGACTGGCGGAAATCCACCGTTGCGCCAAGGGCTTGCGCCCGCGCCCGGCAGTCCTGCGCGATATCCTCAAGGGTCAGCGAACCATAGGGGCCGGTGGGGTCGAGGCCATAGAGATTGGTGTTGGCACCGCTGAGGACGAACAGGCGGACGGGCGACAGGCTCATGATATCTAACGCTTTTCCGGGACGGGTCAGGCAACGCGCTCATGCGGGCGGGTGGCGGCCATGGAAGGGCGCGCATCGAAGGCGGCGAACCATGCCGCCGCCGCCGGCCGGCCCTGCCGCCATTGCAAATCCGCATAGCGGAAGTCGAGATAGCCGAGCGCGCAGCCAAGCGTAATCAGGCCGATGTGGTGGAGTGTCGGTGCAATGAGGCCAGTGTGTGCAGCCTGCTCGATCACATCGAGCCCGCCCGCGATCTTGGCCATCTGCCCCTGTGACCAGTCCGGCCAGCGCAGCGGCTCCGGGCGCATCACGCTCTCATAGCGCAGGCCGACGGCGGCATCGAGGAGGCCGTCGCCAAGCGCCTGCAGGGTCAGCGCCGGCCAGCGCGCCGGGCCGGTGGGGAAGAGCGCGGTGTCGCCGGCGAGGTCGGCGAGATATTCGCAGATGACGGCGCTGTCATAGAGCGCGGTGCCGTCATCCAGCAGCAGCGCCGGGATCTTGCCGAGCGGGTTCAGCGCCGTCAGCGCCGGGTCGCGCTCGAGCGGGCTGGCGGCGTTGAAGACGATCTCGATCCGCTCCGTGAGGCCGGTCTCCCGCGCGACGACCATGACCTTGCGCACAAAAGGCGATGTGGGGGCGTGCAGCAGCTTCACGGGATCTGGTCCTCCGCCCCGATGGCGGCCAGCGCGGCGCGCGCCACTTCGACATCCTCCGCCCCCTTGCCCGAGCCCACCCCGATGCCGCCGACGCAGACGCCGTCGATGATGATCGGCAGGCCGCCTTCCAGATTGGTCAGCCGCTGGCCGGCGGCGAGCGAGAGCTTGATCTCGTCGGCCGGGTTCAGCCGGGAGCTCGGCTGGCGGTGCGAGGCGGCGGTGATCGCCTTCGACAGCGAGGTCTCGCGCGAGAGCAGCTTGGCGCCGTCCATCCGCACGAAGGCGAGGAGATTGCCGCCCTCATCAACGATGTTGATGTTCTGAGGCACCCCCATCGCGCTCGCCTTGGCGACGGCGGCGGCAAGCATTTTCAGCGCCCCCTCATGGGTGAGCTTCAGGGCCGGGCGGGTGACGGACATGGGGCCTCGCGGGGCTGGCGGGAGGGGGCAGGCGGAGAGGGATGCGTGCTTCGAGGCGCGCTCACTCATCCCCCGGCACGCCATAGGACGGCGCGGTGGAGGGGTCGAGGGCGCGGGTGACATAGGCCTCCATCTGCGGCTTCCACAGCTCCCACAGAGCGGCCAGCGCGCCGATCGGGTCGCTCTCATGCCAGTCGACGCGCAGATCGGCCACCGGCCACGCCACCTTGTCGACGATGAGCATGCCGACCGAATGCACCGGGCCCTCCTCGCCGCCGGCCAGCAGCGCGGCGTTCATGGCAGCGATCAGGCGATCGCCGAGGGGTCCATGCGCGTCCGCGAAGGCCTCGATCATGGCCTGCGGCACATGCGGCGAGGAGAGGAGGTTGCCGGCCGCCACCACGCCCTCGCCTTCGGCGATGTGATGGGTGCCGAGCGTCCTGGCGCCGGAGAAGCCGGCGGTGCGGCCCTGCGCATCGACCAGCGCGACCTGGCGATAGTCGATATGCGAACCTTCGGCCCGCAGCCGGGCCAGCGCTTCCGGCGCCGACAGGCCGGACGCCATCAAATCCAGCCCCTTGGGCCCCAGGGTGGGGTCGGTGATGTTCTGCGTCGCCACCGCCCCCACCCCGGCGCGGGCATGGGCGCAGCGCGCCGCCACGCAGGGCGAGGAGGAGGACACCGCGATGCCGAACTGGCCGGTGCGCGGGCAGCGGGCGGAAATGGAGAAGGTCATGCCCGCGCCCTCACGCGGGATCGGGAATGACAGCGGTGATCTCGATTTCCACCACCCATTCCGGCCGCGCCAGAGCGGGCACCACAAGGCCGGTGGAACAGGGGAACACGCCGGCCAGCCACTTGCCCATTTCCTGATACACCGCCTCGCGGTAGCGGATATCGGTGAGGTAGACGACGATGCGGCAGATATGGCTCATCTCGCTGCCCGCTTCTTCCAGCAGCATCTTGATATTGGCCATCGCCTTGGCGGTCTGCGCGCCGGCATCGCCGACATGGAGGCTCTCACGCGTGTCGAGGTCCTGCGACACCTGCCCGCGCAGGAACACCATGGTCCCGCGCGCCACCACGCCCTGCGAGAGGTCGTTGTTCAGCTTCTGCTCGGGGTAGGTTTCCTTGGTGTTGAAGGGGCGGATGCGCGTGTGCGTCGGCATGAAGGGGCTCTTTGCTGGAGAATGAAGAGACAGGGGACGGCGCTCACGCCACTTCGAGCCGGCGGTAGCTGCGGTTGGAATAGACCAGCGGGTGTTCGGCATGGGTTTCGATCGCCACCACGTCGCCGGTGATGATGCGGTGGGTGCCGTAGTCGAACACCTCAGCCAGACGGCAGTCAAAGCGACACAAGGCCCCCTGCAGCAGCGGCGCGCCGGTGGTGAGGCCGTCCCATTGCCCGGCGCCGAAGCGGTCCTCGCGCAGTTCCGGCACCAGCCCGGCGAAGCTATCCGCCACGCGCTGCTGGCCCTGCGCCAAGATGTTCGCCGCGAACACGCCATTGGCGAGCAGCACCGGCAGGCAGCGGCTGTCGCGGTGCAGGCAGAACAGCAGCGAGGGCGGCTCCAACGACAGCGAGGACAGGCTGGATACGGTGACGCCGACACGGCCATGCGCCCCGTCGCTCGTCACCACGGTCACGCCGGCCGCGGTGCGGCCCATGGCGTGGCGGAAGGCGGCGGGGTCGATGGCGTGCATAGGCGGGGGTCCCTAGTTGGTGCCAGTGACTTTGCCCACCACCTTGTCCGACAGCCCGGCCGCCTTGCGGACGAAATCGAGCGGGCCGGAGAAGTCGAAGGCGTTGTAGACGGCGTTCAGATGATTGAAGTGCGGCGCCTGCGCGAACTGCACGAAGGTGAGCCGGTGGCCGGCATAGTCGGAGTTCAGGAGGTCGCGGGCGAAGGCCAGCAGCTTGCGGCGGTCTTCCGATTCCCACTGCTTGTTCAGCGTGTAGAACTTCTTCAGCCAGTCGCCCGAGCCGGCATTGTGGAAGGCGGCGGCGTTCGGGGTGACGCAGATCTGCCCGCCGCACAATTCGCGGGCAATGTGCATCATCGCCGGCAGGTTGGCGCAGCCATGCACGCGGCCGGCATAGAGCATCGACTGGTTGGGCATCAGCAGCCCGCCCGGGCTCTTCTCCGCCAGCGCGATCGAGGCGGTGAGATGGGCGTTGATGCCCTCGCGATAGACCACCAGATCGGCCAGCTTCTCCCGCACCGACTGCAGCTTGTCGAGGCCGGTCTGCTTGGCGTTCCACATCGCCGCTCCGATCATCATGTCGGCGACATAGAGCAGGCGGTGGACGTAAGGAAACGCCGAGTAACGGTGCAGCGTGGCGCGGATGTACTGCGCCGCCTTGGTGTGGCGGTAGAAGAACACGTTCTCCCACGGGATCAGCACATTGTCGAAGATGACGAGGGATTCGACCTCGTCGAACTTGTTGGCCAGCGGGTAGTCCTGCGGGTCGGTGCGGCCGGCGAAGGAGGAGCGGCAGATCTGCTTCACCCCCGGCGCGCTCATCGAGATGATGCCACCCACGGCATAGTCGGACAGCGTCTCATTGGTCCAGGCGCCGACGGTGGGCTTGAGGAAGGCCTGGTCGGCATAGGCGGCGGCGGTCTCGTACTTCGCGCCGCGAATGACGATGCCGGCATCGGTCTCCTTGACCACGTGCACCATCATGTCGGGGTCCTGCTCCTGCGGCGGCAGGGAGCGGTCGCCCTTGGGATCGGTGTTGGCCGAGATGTGGAAGATGTCGTTGTCGAAGATGTTCTGCACATGCTTGTCGACATTGTCGGCAAAGCGCGGGTCATATTCGGCCAGCACGTCGCGCCCGTCGATCAGCGACCAGACTTCGCCGATGGTCTCGTCGCCGACGCGGGTGACGACGCCGCCAATGTCCTTCATGACGAGATCGACGGCCTCGACCTTGTCGTTCCAGTCCTTGGTCTCGCGCGGCGGCTTGTAGAAGATGGTGTTGCGCTTGTTCTCTTCGACATAGGTGAGGCGGTCCTGATAGGTCGCCTCATGCGCCATGTCGTACATGCGCGCGCGCACGTCGACGATCGGCTTGAAGGCGGGGTGGGTGGTGACATCCTTCACCCGCTCGCCGTCCATCCAGACTTCGCGACCGTCCTGAAGCCCCTGCCGATAGTCCTGCCCTGTGCGGATCATTGAAGCATCCTTTTCCTGTCAGGAAATATTGCGTTGGGCCGATAGATCGGTAAAATATTTTGATTCATTCCTCGACATAGAAAATCCTGATGAACATCTCGCTGCGCGCCCTGCGCTACGTCGTGGCCACCGCCGATTTCGGCAATCTGACCGAGGCGGCGCGGCATCTGAACGTCTCGCAGCCCTCGATCTCGGCGGCCATCGCCCAGTTCGAGGCGGAGTACGGCGTGCAGGTCTTCGTGCGGCACCATGCAAAAGGCGTGACGACCACCATCGCCGGCACCCGCATCGTCAATGAGGCGCGCCTGCTGCTGAACCATGCCCGCGATTTCGGCCAGAACGCCCGCGCCATGGCCGACGAGGTGCGCGGCGAGATCGCGGTCGGCTGCTTCTGGACCATCGCCACCCATTTCATGCCTGGCCTGCTCTCGGCCTTCGCCGGCTCGCATCCCGGCATCACGGTGAGCCTCGACGAGGGCGACCAGCAGCAGATTCTCGACGCGGTGGTGTCTGGCCGCACCGAGATGGCGCTGTCCTATGAATTCGCCCGGCCGGAGGAAGTGATGGCCGAGCCGCTGGCCGAATTGCCGCCCTATGCGGTGCTGCACCCGGACCACCCGCTGGCGCAGCGCGAGCGGATCAGCCTCGCGGATCTGCGCGACGAGCCGTTCATCCTGCTCGACCTGCCGCATTCGCGCGACTATTTCATGGGGCTGTTCCGCTCGGTCGGGGTGGAACCGCAGATCGCCTTCCGCTCGCGGGCCTATGAGCTGACGCGCGGCCTGGTCGGCCATGGGCGCGGCTACACGATCCAGAACGTGCTGCCGCGCACCCAGATCACCCATGATGGCGGGCGCGTCGCCTCGGTGCCGCTGACCGACACGCTGCCGCCCGTGCGGCTGGTGAGCCTGCGCCTGCGCCGGCAGGCGCCGCGCCCGGCGGTGGAAGTGTTCGCCCGCCACCTCAAGGCGGCCTTCGCGCCCGGCGGCATTTTCGAGCCCGGCACGCTCTCGCCGCGCGCGACGGTGCGCTAGCGATAGGCCGCGCCTATCCAGTGCATCCGCAAACTGTTTCCCGCAGCGATTGCCTCAAGGGCCGGCGGCTCTCTAGACCGGGACAGGATGAGCAGGGGCGAGGGGCAATGAGCGCGTTGCGGGTGATCGGGCCGTCGGACTACAAGCGCGTGCCGTGGAAGAATGGCGGCGGCGTCACGCAGGATGTGCTGCTGCTGCCCGACGGCGCCACGCATGAGGATTTCGACATCCGCATCAGCCTGGCGCCCATTGTCGAGGAAGGCCCCTTCTCCTCCTTCCCCGGCATTGACCGCCACATCACCAGGCTGAGCCGGGCGCCGCTCAGCCTCGCCTTCGCGCAGGAGACGCGGCCGCTGGCGCGGCTCGAACCGCTCTATTTCGACAGCGTGCTGCAGCCGCGCTCGGTGCTGACCGAGGGGCCGGCCGAGGTGATCAATGTGATGACCCGGCGCGGGCGCTGGCACGCGCAGGTGATGCCCGCCGCCGCCGGCCACGGCCCGCTGCTCGCCGCGCCCGAAGGCGGGCTGGTGGTGCTGCACGCGGTGACGGGCACCTGGCAGGTCGGCGATGCGGCGGGTTCGGCGCTGGTGCGCCCCGGCGAGACGCTGCTGGCCGGCGACGCGCAGACGCTGCGGATCAGCTGCGACCCCACCGGCGAGGCGCTCGTCGCCTTTCTCACCCCGACCGGCGCGCGCGGCGACGCTGCATAAGAACTGCCTATGTTATGTAACGGGTAAAAGTATTTTCCGATCCAATCTCCGCAGCGCACCATTTCCTGACAGGAAAAATAACAAAGCCTTCGGAGACGGGATTGATGAAGCGGGAACATGCCCGGCGGCATGGGCCGGCCGCGCGTGGCCATGGCGTCGCGACGTTGCGTCAGGCGCGCCTATGAGCCGCGATGCACTGGTGTTCACCAGCCCGGTGGACGATGCGCGCGCCTGGCGCGACGCATTGGCCGCCGAATTGCCGGATCTCGACTTCCGCGTCGACCCCGAGATCGGCGATCCGGCTGACATCCGCTATGCGCTGGCCTGGCTGCCGCCGCAGGGCTTTTTCGCCCGCTTTCCCAACCTCCAGCTCGTCACCAATCTCGGTGCCGGCGTCGATGCGCTGGTGCGGCGCGACGATCTGGTGCCGGTGAAGTTCTCCCGCCTGTCCGACCCCGGCATGGTGGCGATGATGACGAGCTATATCGTCTTCGCCGTCACCCGCTATGCCCGCGACATCCCGGTGTTCGAGCGCGCCAAGGCGCGCGGCGCATGGGACTATGTGCACCCGCGCGCGCTGTCGCAGATCAAGGTGGCGGTGCTGGGCCTCGGCGAGCTTGGCGGGCCGGCGGCGCGCATGCTGGCGACGATGGGCTTCACGGTGAGCGGCTGGTCGCGCTCGCCCAAGGACATTGCCGGCGTCGCCTCCCATACCGGGCGCGCGGGGCTGGAACGTGTGCTGGCTGAGAACGAGATCATCGTCAGCCTGCTGCCCCTCACCCCCTCTTCGCGCGGCCTGCTGGGGGAGGCCGAATTCGCCCTGATGCCGACGGGCGCGAAATTCATCAACGCCTCGCGCGGCGCGGTGGTGGTTGAAGCCGCGCTGATCGCGGCGCTGCGCTCGGGGCAGGTGGGCGAGGCCACGCTCGACGTGTTCGACACCGAGCCGCTGCCGCAGGGCCACCCGCTGTGGAGCCTCGATAACGTTCTGATCACCCCGCACATGGCCAGCATCACCGTGCCGGCCCTGGCGGCGCGGGATGTCGCCGAGAGCATCCGCCGCGTGCGGGCCGGGTTGCCGCCGCTGCACGAGGTCGATCCCGGCCGCGGCTACTGAACACGCCCTTCGCGCCCGAGGGCGCGACGGCACGACCTGCGCAAAGCGCGCCCGCCTGAAGGCGCGCGGCCAGACTATCGGGCGGTCCGCCGCCCCAATCACAGAGGTGGAACATGAAGAAGCTGTGCATTGCACTGGGTGCCCTGGCCGTCATGGCCGCCGGCGCCGCCCTTCCCGCTTCGGCGCAGGAAAAGCTGGTCATCAGCACCTGGGGCGGCAATTGGAAGGCCGGCGTCGAGATCGTCGGCAAGGAATTCACCAAGCGTACCGGCGTCGAGGTGGAGTACATCACCGGCGGCACGCTGGACCGGCTCGCCAAGGCGAAGGTGGCGCGCGACAACCCGGAATCCGACCTGATCAACACCACCGCCCATGTCGGCTATCTCTATTATTCCGACGGGCTGATGGAAAAGCTCGACTGGTCGAAGATCCCGAACGCCGCCAAGCTCTACCCGATGGCCAAGCGCTCGGACTATACGGTGGCGGACTATGTCTATGTCTACACCCCTGCCTTCCGCACCGACCTGATGCCGAAGGGCTTCAAGATTTCGAGCTGGGAAGATCTGTGGAGCCCTGAGGTCGCCGGCAAGCTCGGCCTGCCCGATTTCGACCCCAGCCACATCATCATCGCCGCCACCCGCCTCGCCGGCGTGAAGCCGGAAGAATGGGACAAGGTGAAGCCCAAGCTCATCGAGCTGAAGAAGAACATCAAGGCGTTCTACCAGTCGGACGCCACCAGCCAGAACCTGATGCGCACCGGCGAAACCCCGGTGCAGGTGCTGCTGAACATCAATGGCTACCATCTCGAAAAGCTCGGCATGCCGGTGGAGATCGACGTGCCGAAGGAAGGCGCGGTCGCCGGCACCGATGTGTGGGGCATCAATGCCGGCTCGAAGAAGAAGGAACTGGCGCTGCAGTTCCTCAACATCGCGCTGGAGCCGGCCATGCTGGCGCAGCTGTGCAATTTCCACAAATGCTCGCCGATGACCGCCGAGGCCAAGCTCGACCCCGCCATCGCCAGCCTGCCCGGCATCTTCACCAGCCAGGAGGCGATCGAGAAGGGCACCATCGTGCTTGAGGACAAGACCTACGCCACTCTGCTGCCGCAGTGGAAGGCGTGGTTCACCGAGAACATGATGCATTGAGGGGTGGGGCGACCCGATAGGCGATGCCCCCACAGCGTCATCCCGGCCGGAGGTGTAGCCGAAGAGCCGGGATCGCCCTCAAAGCCGGGCGGCCCCGGACGTCGCTGCGATCCCGGATCGGCCTCCGGCCGTCCGGGATGACGCCATCTGGTGGGGCGGGCCGGGCCTGCGTCCCTCAAAGCCCGGCTGCGCCGGGCACCTCGGGATGATGTGGGCCTCATGTCGGGGCCCTGATGACGGGGGCTGAACGGCCTTCGTCGCTCTCGCGGCCCCCGCACCCTCGTCATGCTGAGGAGCGGGGCGCCGCCCCGCGTCTCGAAGCACGCACGACACCGCCACCTCTGCCTTCAATCGTTCGGGCCCCCATGATCCAGCGCCGCCCCTTCTTCCTCACCTTTCTCGCCCCTGCCGTCGTGACGGCGGTGATATTGGCGGCGGCGCTGTTCGAGGTGCTGCAGTACAGCGTGCGGGAATTCGTGCCCGGCTCGCTGAATGTCGGCGGCTTCACGCTGGAGAATTTCACCCGCATCAACCGGCCGATCTACTGGTGGGTACTGCTGGACACCTTCTACATCAGCCTGCTCACCGCGATCTTCTCGCTGCTGCTGAGCTATCCCGTCGCCTTCGCGCTGGTGCGGGCGAAGCGCGACTGGGTGCGCTCGCTGCTGGTCTCGCTCTCGATCACCCCGCTGTTCACCGGCGAGATCGTGCGGACCTTTTCCTGGATGCTGATGCTGGGCTCGGACGGCTTCATCAACTCGCTGCTGCGCAAGCTCTCGCTGATCGATCTGCCGCTGCTGATCATGTACACGCGGCTCGGCGTCGTGGTGGCGCTGGTGCAGTTCTCCATGCCGGTCATGATCATCCTGCTCGCCACCGCGATCAGCCATGTCGACCGCGACTGCGAGAAGGCCGCCGCCAATCTCGGCGCCAGCCCCGGCGCGGTGTTCTGGCGCATCACCCTGCCGCTCACCTTGCCGGGCATGCTGTCGGGCATCGTCGTGGTGTTCGCCTGGACGATGAGCGCCTTTTCCACCCCGCAGCTGATCGGCGGCGGCAAGGTGCTGATGATCTCCAACCTCGTCTATCTCCAGGGCTTCTCGGTGCTGAACCTGCCCTTCGCCGCGACGCTGAGCCTGATCGCGCTGATCGCCGCGCTCGGCAGCCTCGTGCTGATGAAAGCGCTGACCGGCCGCTTGGAAAAGCGGCTGGCGGTGCGCTGAGGGAGAACGCCATGACCTTTGCCCGCCTGCGCTCCCTCGGCTTCTGGAGCCTCGTCGTCGCCATCCTCACCTATATGACGCTGCCGACCCTGGTGGTGCTGATGACCTCGGTGAACCCGACCGAGATCCTCGCCTTCCCGCCCGAGGGCGTGTCGTTCCAGTGGTACGAGAAGGCGCTGACCTACCCGGACTTCCAGCGCGCGTTCAAGAACGGGTTGATCGTCACCTCACTCGCCTCGACGCTGGCGCTGATCGTCGGCTCGGCCTTCGCCTGGCTGGTCTATCGCTACAGCTTTCGCGGGCGCGGCGTGCTGGAGGCGGTGCTGTGGTCGCCGCTCATCATCCCGCATTTCACCCTCGGCTTCGGCTTCCTGCTGCTCGGCGGGGCGTTCAAGCTGCAGCAGGGCTATGGGATGATCGTGCTGGCGCACATGGTGCTGGTGATGCCGTTCGTCACCCGCGCGGTCTATGTCAGCCTCGCCACCATCGACCCCAACCTCGCCCGCGCCGCCGCCAATCTCGGCGCCTCGCCCTTCCATGTGCTCACCCGGATCGAATTGCCGCTGGTGCTGCCGGGCATGGCGGGCGGCTGGCTGATCGCCGCCGTGCTCTCGCTCACCGAGTTCACGGCCTCGCTCTATGTCACGGGGAGCCGGACCCAGACCCTGCCGGTCGCGATGTACAACTACATCCGCGAATATGCCGACCCGACCGTGTCGGCGGTGTCGGCGATGCTGATCATCACCACCACCCTCATCATGTTCATCGCCGACCGGGCCTTCGGCCTGCGCCGGGTGCTGGCGATCGACACCCACTGACTGCACGCACTGACCGCACTGCCGGAGAGCCGACGCCTATGACCGCCACCAGCCAAGCCCCCGCCGCCGTCGAGCTTGTCCGCGTCCGCAAGGAATTCGGCAGCGCGGTCGGCGTCGCCGATGTGTCGCTGAAGATCGGCCAGGGCGAGTTCCTCACCCTGCTCGGCCCTTCCGGCTGCGGCAAGTCGACTTTGCTCGGCATGATCGCCGGCTTCCTCACTCCCACCGCCGGCAAGATCGTGGTGGACGGCGTCGACATCACCGATGTGGAGCCCTACCGGCGCGACATCGGCATGGTGTTCCAGTCCTATGCGCTGTTCCCGCATATGAATGTGTTCGACAACATCGCCTTCGGCCTGCGCATGCGCAAATTGCCCAAGGCGGAGATCGCGGCCGAGGTGCGCCGGGCGATCGAGATGATGAAGCTGGACGGTTTCGCCGAGCGGCGGGTGAGCCAGCTTTCCGGCGGCCAGCAGCAGCGGGTGGCGCTGGCGCGCGCCGTGGTGATCCGCCCCAAGGTGCTGCTGCTCGACGAGCCGCTCTCGGCGCTCGACAAGAATCTGCGGGCGCAGATGCAGGTCGAACTGTCCGAGCTGCACCGCAAGACCGGGCTCACCACCATCTTCGTCACTCATGACCAGGGCGAGGCGCTGAGCCTTTCCGACCGCATCGTGGTGATGAACCGGGGCGAGGTGCAGCAGGTGGCCAGCCCGATCGAGCTCTACCGCACCCCGGCGAACGGCTTCGTCGCCTCCTTCATCGGCGAGATCAACGCCCTCCCCGTGGCGCGCTATGAGCGCACGGGGAACGAGGCCGCGCTGGTGCTGCCGGGTGTCGGCCGGCTGGCGGCACCGGCGCGGGACAGCGGCCTGATCCATGGCAGCGCGGTGCGGGCCTTCCTGCGCCCTGAACATGTGCGCCCGGCCCTGCCTGACGAGGCCGGCCCCAACACCGTGAGCGGCGTGGTGGCGGCGCATATCTACCAGGGCTCGCACACCATCACCCGGGTGGAGGTGGACGGGCTCGGCCTGATCGAGACCCGCGTGACCGGCGCCGATATCGTCTCCGCGCACCCGGTGGGGGCGCCGATCGCGCTGATGCTGGACCTCGGCGAGGCGGTGCTGCTGGCCGCGCATTGAACCGGGCTTACCCTTCCCTGCCCCGCGCGGGCGTGCGGGAGGACGCCGCGCCGGCGTGCCTCGCCGGGCCGAGGCTTGCCTCGCCGGGGTATTGGATTATGCCCTGCCGGGTGCGTTCCTTCCGGCGGGGTTTCCCGATGAAATATGTTCTGCCCGGCCTGCTCTGCTTCAATGCCGGCTTTGTCGACACGGCCGGCTTCGTGACGCTGCACGGCCTGTTCACCGCCCATGTCACCGGCAATCTCGTCACCTTCGCCGCCGCCATCGCCGAGGGCCACATGCCCTCGCTCTCCAAGATCATCGCGGTGCCGGTGTTCTGCTTCGTCGTCGTCGCCGCGCGGCTGGTCAGCCGCTGGCTGGTGACGCGCGGCTACGACGATTTCCGCATCCTGATGGCGGCCAAGCTGATCCTGCTCGCCCATGCCGCGCTGGTGGCGATCCAGTTCGGTGCGCCGCTGGCGGCCGATACGCCCAACGCCATTATGATGGGCATGACGCTGGTGAGCGCCATGGCGCTGCAGAACGCGCTGCACCGCACCCATCTCACCGACGCGCCACCCTCCACCGTGATGACGGGCACCATCACCCAGCTGCTGCTCGACCTCACCCATGTGTGGAAGCCGCATCCCGGCGCGGAGCCGGGACAGGTGCGCGAGCGGCTGCGGCGCTTCGGCGTGTTCCTCGCCAGCTTCGCCGCCGGCTGCGCCATGGCGGCGCTGCTCTATCTGCTGGCCGGCATGTGGTGCTTCCTGCTGCCACCGCTGGTGGCGCTGATGGAGATCTATGTGCTGCCGGTGACGCCGGAGCCGGCCAAGGGCAAGGGTTAAGCGGCGGCGCGGGCGGCGAGCGTCATCTCGGTGGCGCCGTCCATGATGGCGATGGCGCCGAGCCGGGCCTTGAGGCTGGCAAGGTCGAGCGATTCCAGCGGCAGGTTGACGAAGGCGGACATGCGCGCGGCGATCTGCCGGTAGCTGCGGACAAACGCCGCCCGCAGCTCCGCCTCGGTGCCGGCGCCGGCGGCGGGATCGGCAAGACCCCAATGCGCGCTCAGCGGGTGGCCGGGGAAAACCGGGCAGCTCTCGCCGGCGGCGGCATCGCAGACGGTGATGACGAAATCCATCGGCTCGGCGGCGCGGCCGGCGAACTCGTCCCAGCTCTTGGAGCGCAGATCGTCGGTGGTGTAGCCGAGGTTGCGCAGCAGTTCGAGCGCCAGCTTGTGCGGCGCGCCGCGCGGCACGCTGCCGGCGGAGAAAGCGTGGAAACGCCCGCCGCCCTCGCGGTTCAGCACCGCCTCGGCCATGATCGAGCGGGCGGAATTATGCGAGCAGACGAGCAGCACATTATAGCGGCGCTCCGCCGCCTCGCCCGGCCGCAGGCGCGGAAAGGCGGCGCCGGCATCGGCCAGCGCCGGCAGTTCGCCCAGCAGCAGTTCCATCACCTCTGCCGCCTTCCCCGCCGTGGCGGTGTAGATGATCGAGCGGCCCTCGCGGCGCGAGGCGACCAGGCCCGCCCGTTCCAGATGCGCCAGATGGGTCGACATGGTGTTGTGCGGCACCGCCAGCAGCCGGGCGACATCGCCGGCGTTCAGCCCGAAGGGGGCGTAGCGCAGCAGCAGGCGGAAGGCATCGAAGCGGGTCGGCTGGGCGAGGGCATCGAACATCGCCACCGCGTCATCCGACAGAAGACGCCGCACACCGCCAGCCTGCCCGAGAATCGCCTGCCCGAGATTCGCCTGACCCTGCATCGCCGCCCTCCTGTTCGCCGCTCCGCTTCCGCTCTTGAACGTCGCCGCCCAATAGGTCCGCACCTGCTGCACCAGCGGCGCCGGCAGCGGGACATAGCCGAGCTGTGAGGCATAGTCGCTGCCCTCGCCGAGCGCAAAGTCGAAGAAGTCCAGCGCCGTCCGGTTGGCCGCGCCATCCGCCGGCGCCTTGTACAGCAGGACAAAGGTGGTGGCGGCGATCGGGTAGGCCTCGGGAACGGCGGAATCATTGATGGTGGCGTAGAAATCGCGGGTCTGCGCCCAGTCCACCCCCAGCGCCGCCGCCTGGAACGAGGCCGCGCTCGGGGCGATGAAGCGGCCGGCGCGGTTCTGCACCAGGCCATAGGTGAGGCCGGCCTGCGTCACATAGGTGAACTCGACATAGCCGATGGCGTTGGGCGTGCGCTTCACCTCCAGCGCGACGCCCTCATTGCCGCGTGCGCCGCTGCCGACCGGCCAGGCGACGGAACTGCCCTCGCCCAGTTCGCGCTTCCAGTCCGCGCTGGCCTTGGCGAGATAGGACACCCAGTTGAAGGTGGTGCCCGAGCCGTCCGAGCGGTGGATGACGGCGATCAGCGTGTCCGGCAGGTCGAGGTCCGGGTTCAGCGCCTTCAGCGCGGGATCGGACCAGCGGGTGATCTTGCCCATATAGATGTCCGCCAGCACCGCGCCGGTGAAGCGCATCGTGCCCGGCGCCACGCCGGCGAGGTTCACCACCGGAACGACGCCGCCGAACACGATGGGAAACTGGCCGAGGCCGAGGCGATCGAGATCCTCGGGCTTCAGCGGCTTGTCGGAGGCACCGAAATCCACCGTTTTCGCGCGGATGCGGTTCACGCCGGCGGAAGAGCCGACCGACTGGTAGGCCACGTCGGTGCCGGTGGCGGCGCGGAAGGCCTCCGACCATTTCCAGATGATCGGGTAGGCGAAGGTGGAGCCGGCGCCGGTGAGGTCGTCGGCGCGGGCGCCCGGCGCCAGGACCAGCAGGACGGCGGCGATCAGGAGAAGCGAGCGGCGCATGGGATCACCTTTGTATCAATATGTCGGGACGGATCGACGTATTACGTGATGAGATATACCGCAGCCGGGCGGCGGGGGAAATGTTTTCTTTGCGCGCGACCGGGCGGCGCCGGGGGCAGAGCGCGATGGGGCGGTACAGCCGAACCGCCCGCCCGGCCGCCACTTCCCCCGGCTGCCGCCGCCCCGCAGCCGGGCCCGCCTCGTAAACCCGCTTATTGCGGCCTGAGAACTGCGGGAACGGCGCGCGCGGCGGCTTGTCTCGATGGGTCAACTGGTATAATCACTACCTCAAGATATGAGTGAGCGCAGACTCACCGTAAGAGGAAACGCATGGAAGGCTGAGGCGGCGGCGCGGAAACGCGCGGCGGAGCGGCTTTGCGTGCCGAGCCAGGAGTGCCGCATGCCCGCGCCCCACCGCATTGAAGCCGACTATCTGATCGAGACCGCCTATGATCCGCGCCGCGCCGCCGAGGCGATGGCGGGCGAGCAGTCGAGCGGCACCTTTGTCGCCATTCCCGGCGAGACGCCGGAACTGAAGGAGCGCTCCGCCGCCCGTATCGAGGCGCTGGAGCTGCTGGGAACGGTCGACGAGCCCTCCCTCCCCGGCGCCGGCCATCCCCAGGGCGGGGTAATCCAGCGCGCCCGCGTCACCCTTTCCTGGCCGCTGGACAATCTCGGCCCCTCACTGCCCAATCTGCTCGCGACCGTCGCCGGCAATCTGTTCGAGCTGAAGCAGTTCTCCGGCCTGCGCCTTCTCGACATCCGCCTGCCGCAGGCGTTCGCGCAGGCCTATGGCGGGCCGAAATTCGGCATTGAAGGCACCCGCCGCCTCGCCGGCATCGAGGGCCGTCCGATCATCGGCACCATCGTCAAGCCCAGCGTCGGCTTCGGGCCGACTGAGACGGCGGAGCTGGTGAAGCTGCTCGCCGAAGCGGGGATCGACTTCATCAAGGATGACGAGCTGCAGTCCGACGGGCCGCAATGCCCGTTCGAGGACCGCGCCCGCGCGGTGATGCGCGTCATCAACGACCATGCCGACCGCACCGGCAAGAAGGTGATGTTCGCCTTCAACATCACCGGCGAAATCGACCAGATGCGCCGCCGCCACGATCTCGTGCAGGAGCTGGGCGGCACCTGCGTCATGGCCAGCCTCAACTCGGTCGGCCTTGTCGGCATGATCGAGCTGGGCCGCTTCACGCAGCTGCCGCTGCACGCCCACCGCAATGGCTGGGGCTATCTCTCGCGCGCGCCGATGCTCGGCTGGTCCTATGTCGCCTGGCAGAAGATCTGGCGGCTGGCCGGTGCCGACCACATGCATGTCAACGGCCTCTCCAACAAGTTCTCCGAGGCCGATGACAGCGTGATCGCCTCCGCCCGCGAATGCCTCACGCCGCTGTTCGACGACAAGCCCTGCATCGCCATGCCGGTGTTCTCCTCCGGCCAGTCGGCCAAGCAGGCGCCCGGCACCTATGCCGCGCTCGGCACGGCGGACCTGATCTTCGCCGCCGGCGGCGGCATCATGGCCCACCCGGACGGCCCGGCCGCCGGTGTCGCCTCGCTGCGGCAGGCCTGGGAAGCGGCGATCACCGATGTGCCGCTGGCCGACTATGCCCGCGACCATTCCGCGCTCGCCCGCGCGCTGGAGACCTACGCGGCATGAGCCCCTCCCCGCGCGCTTCCGCCCCGCGGTTGCCGGGCGGCCCGCTCATTGCCTTCTATGGTGACGACTACACCGGCTCGTCGGCGGTGATGGAGGTGCTGAGCTTTGCCGGCCTGCCGACCGTGCTGTTCCTCGGCCCGCCGACATCAGCGCAGCTCGCCCGATTCAATGACATGCGCGCCATCGGCATTGCTGGCGTCGCCCGCTCGCAGCCGCCGGAATGGATGGACGCGCAGCTGCCGCCGATCTTTGAACAGCTCGCCCGGCTGAAGGCGCCGATCAACCACTACAAGGTCTGCTCCACCTTCGATTCCGCCCCGCATGTCGGCTCGATCGGCCGCGCCGCCGAAATCGGCGAGCGCCTTCTTGGCGGGGCCTGGCATCCGCTTATTGTCGGCGCGCCGGCCATTGCCCGCTACCAGGCCTTCGGCAACCTGTTCGCCTGTATTGACGGCACCGGCTACCGGCTCGACCGCCACCCGGTCATGGCGCGCCATCCGGTGACGCCGATGAACGAGGCGGATGTGCGCCTGCACCTGTCGCGGCAGACCGACATGCCGGTCGGGCTTGTCGATTTCGTCGCCATGAAGACCGGCCGGGCCGAGCAGCAGCTCGCGGCCGAGCGGGCGGCGGGCGCCCGCCTCCTGGCGCTCGACGTGCTCGACGACGAGACGCTGGCCGAAGCCGGACGGCTGGTGTGGGAACATCGCGGCGCGCGGCTGTTCGCCCTCGGCTCGCAGGGGCTGGAATATGCGCTGGTCGCCTATTGGCGCCGCGCCGGCCTGCTGGCGGCGGAAGTGCCGACGCCGGCCCCCGCCCGCACGGAACGTATCGCCGTGGTCTCCGGCTCCTGCTCGCCGATCACGGCGGCGCAGATCCGCCACGCGCTGGACCATGGCTTTGGCGGCGTCCGCCTCGACGCCACCCGCGCGGTGGAGGCGGGCGCGTGGGCGGCCGAGGTCACGCGCGGGGCGGCGGCGGCGCTCAACGTGCTGGAGGCCGGGCAGGACCCGCTGGTGTTCACCGCCAGCGGCCCGGACGACCCGGCCGTGCCGGCGCTGGGGCAGGCGATCGACGCGGCGGGCGTCGCGCCGTCGCTCGTCAATGCGCGCATCGGCGACGGGCTGGGGCGCGTGCTTGACGAGGTGGTGCGCCGGGCGGGGCTGACGCGCGCCATCATTTCCGGCGGCGACACGTCAGGCCATGCCGGCATGGCGCTGGGCATCTATGCGGTGACCGCGCTGGCGCCGCTGGCGCCCGGCTCGCCGCTCTGCCGCGCTTATGCCGAAGGCGCCCATGACGGGCTCGAAATCGCGTTCAAGGGCGGCCAGATGGGCCGGCCGGACTTCTTCAGCGCCGCGAAGGGCGGCGCCACCAACCACTGATCAAGGGAGAGGACCTCAGATGAAAAAGATCGCCTTGCTGGGCGCCGGCGGAAAGATGGGCGTCCGGCTCGCCACCAATCTCCAGGGCTCGCCCTATGAGGTGATGCATGTCGAGCCGACCGAGGCCGGCCGTGCCCGCCTGAAGGAAAAGACCGGGCTCGACTGCGTCGACGGCGACAACGCGCTGGCCGATGCCGATGCTGTGCTCATGGCCGTGCCGGACCGGCTGATCGGCAAGATCGCCCACACCTTCATCGAGAAGGTGAAGCCCGGCACCGCGATCATCATGCTGGACGCCGCCGCCCCGCATGCGGGCGAACTGCCCAAGCGCGACGACGTCACCTATTTCGTCACCCATCCCTGCCACCCGCCGATCTTCAACGACGAAGTGACGGCGGAAGCCAAGAGCGACTTCTTCGGCGGGGTGCATGCCAAGCAGCACATTGTCTGCGCGCTGATGCAGGGCCCGGACGAGCATTATGCCCAATGCGAGCAGATCGCCCGCACCATCTACAAGCCCGTCATGCGGGCGCATCGCTGCACGGTCGAACAGATCGCCATCATGGAGCCGGCGCTGGCCGAGACCATCGGCGCCACGCTGTGCCTCGCCTTGCGCGAAGCCACCGAGGAGGCGGTGCGCCGCGGCGTGCCGCGCCAGGCGGCCACCGACTTCCTGCTCGGCCACCTCACCATCGAGCTGGCGATCGCCTTCGAGATCTTCCCCGAAGGCAAGTTCTCCGACGGCGCGCTTTATGCCATCGACCAGGCCCGGCCGCAGATTTTCCGCGAGGGCTGGCTGGAGCGCATCTTCGATCCCAAGGCCGTGCAGCGCTCGGTCGAGGAAATCTGCAACCCGCCCAAGGCCGCCTGAGGCAGCCACCGGGCCTAACCGCCCGGCTCGTCCGGGGCCCTCGACGGCCCCGGACGCATCAAATCCAACAGGGACAGGAACGCCATGAACCGGATCATCGCCCTCGCGGCCGCCGCCGCGCTCAGCCTCGCCGCCGTGCCCTTCGCCACGCCGGCGCTCGCCACCACCATCATCAAGGCCGGCCACGGCACGCAGACCGCGCACCCCACCCATATCGCCCTGCAGAAATTCGCTGAAATCGTCGCCGAGAAGAGCAAGGGCGACCTGAAGATCGAGATCTATCCCGACCGGCAGCTCGGCGAAGAGCGCGAGATGGTCGAGGGCCTGCAGCTGGGCACGGTCGACATGGCGGTGGTCTCCACCGGCCCGCTCGTCGCCTTCGTGCCCGCGCTCGGCACGGTGGACCTGCCCTTCCTGTTCAAGAGCTCGGAGCATGCCTACAAGGTGCTGGACGGCGAGGTCGGGCAGGACCTGCTCGCCAAGTTCCAGGACCGCGGCATTGTCGGCCTCGCCTGGTGGGAGAATGGCTGGCGCAGCCTGACCAGCAAGAAGGAGGTCAAGTCGCCGGCCGACCTCAAGGGCATGAAGCTGCGCACCATGCAGAACCCGGTGCACATCGCCGCCTTCAAGGAGCTGGGCGCCTCGCCGATACCCATGGTGTGGGGCGAAGTGTTCACCAGCCTCAGCCAGGGGGTGATCGACGCGCAGGAGAACCCGGTCACCATCGTCTACAGCAACTCGCTGTGGGAGGTGCAGAAGTACATGACGCTGACGCGCCACGTCTATGGCCCGCACCTCGTGCTGTTCAGCCAGCAGGTGTGGGACCGCCTGACCCCGGCGCAGCAGACCATCCTGAAGGAAGCCCTGATCGAGGCGACGACCTTCCAGCGCCAGACTTCGGCCCGGCTGGAAACCGAGCAGCTGAAGCTGCTGGCCGACAAGGGCATGATCGTCGAGCAGGTCGACATCACCCCGTTCCAGGAAGCCACGGCCAACACCGCCTCGGCGTTCAAGAACATCGATCCCGCTGTCGTGGCCAAGATCAAGGCCGCCGCGAACTGAGCCGCGCGCGCCGGCCGCAGCCCTCACGGCTGCGGCCGGTTCGTAAGCCAGGATTGCCGCAGCCCTCACGGCTGCGGCCGGTTCGTAAGCCAGGATTGCCGCAGCCCTCACGGCTGCGGCCGGTTCACAAGCCAGGATTGCCGCAGCCCTGACGGCTGCGGCCGGTTCGCAAGCCAAAATTGCCGCAGCCCTCACAGCTGCGGCCGGTTCGTCAGCCAAAATTGCCGCTCCCTCGCGGGGGGGCGGCCCGTGTGCAAGCCAACGCAGCCGCAGCCCGGAGGCCCCCGCCTCCACGGGAGAGGTGTGACATGCTCTTGAAGTTCTGGACCTCCGTAGAATGGCTGGCGCGCGGCCTGCTCTGCGCCCTGCTGAGCGCCATGGTGCTCGTGTGCCTCGGCCAGGTGATCTCCCGCTACGTCTTCAACGATCCGCTGACATGGTCGGAGGAGCTGGCGCGCTACCTCTTTGTCTGGGTCGGCTATCTCTCGGCCTGGTTCGCCTGGACCAAGCGGGCGCATATCGCGCTCGACGCGGTGACCTATCTGCGCCTTCCGGGGCTGGAGCGGGCCTGCGGCCGGATCGTCGAGGCGCTGGTCCTCGTCTATTGCGGCTGGACGCTTTACGCCTGCCTCGGCTTCCTCCGCCTCACCAGCAACCAGCCCTCCGCCGTGCTCGACGTGCCGATGAGCACCGTCTATGCCGGCTATGCGGCCATGTGCGTCCTCATCATCGGCGACATCCTGATCGGCTGGGCCTATGGCGCCCGCCCGCCCTCGCCGGCTGTTCCCCAGGAGTAAGATCCATGGCCACGGTTCTCTTCGTCGCCTTTGCCGCGCTGCTCATCCTGAACATGCCGGTTTCCTTCGCCCTCGCCGTGGCGTCGGTGATGGCGCTGCTCTATGGCGGCCTGCCGCTGGCGCTGGTGGTGCAGAAAATGACGGCCGCCATGGACAGCTTCGTGCTGCTGGCGGTGCCGTTCTTCCTGCTCGCCGGGCATCTGATGGCCCGCAGCGGCATTGCCCGCGACATCATCGACTTCGCCGACACGCTGGTCGGCTGGATGCGCGGCGGGCTGGCGCACGCCAATATCGGCGCCGGCATGCTGATGGGCGGGATGACGGGTTCGGCGGTGGCGGAAGCCTCCTCCACCGGCGGCGCGCTGATCCCTCCCATGCTGAAGAAAGGCTATGGCGCGCCCTTCACCGCCGCCGTGACGGCGGCGGCCTCGACCATTTCCGTGGTCATTCCCCCCTCGATCCCGATGATCGTGTTCGCCGTCGTCACCGGCGTCTCGGTGAGCGACCTGTTTATCGCCGGCATCGTGCCGGGCATTCTGATGACGGTGGCGCTGATGGTCACCGCCTGGCTGATCGCGGTGCGGCAGGGCTATCAGCGCGGCCCGCGCCCGACGCTGGGCTCCATCGCCCGCGCCACCCGCGCCAGCGTGTGGGGCCTGCTGATGCCGGTCGTCATCATCGGCTCGATCCGCTACGGCATCGCCACGCCGACCGAAGCCTCGGTGGTCGCCGTCGTCTATGGCATGCTGGTCGGGCGCTATGTCTACCGCACCATCGCCTGGCGCGACCTGCCGGGCATCATTCTCGACAGCGCCGTCACGACAGGCATCGTGATGCTGATGATCGCCGCCGCCTCGGTGTATGGGCTGATCGTCACCCGCGAACAGATTCCGCAGGCGGCGGCGCAGTTCATCCTGGAGCTGACCAACAACCCGCAGCTGGTGCTGCTGCTGATCCTGTGCGTCTATCTCATCGCCGGCATGCTGCTGGACCTCGCCGCCAACATCATCATCCTGGTGCCGGTGCTGTGGCCGCTGGTGAAGCGGCTCGACATCGATCCCGTCCAGTTCGGCGTCGTCACCGTGATCGGCCTCGCCATCGGCTTGATCACGCCGCCGGTCGGCGCCTGCCTGTTCGTCACCTGCGGCATCGCCAAGACCGACCTGCTGCGCGGCAGCAAGGCGGCGGCGCCGTTCATCCTGGCGCTGATCGTCGTGGTGCTGCTCATCATCGCCGTGCCGGGCATCGCCACCTGGCTGCCCTACAGCGCCAAGGCGATGCAGTGAGGCCGGGAGAGCGGGCACAACGCTTGCTGGCCCGCGGAAGACGCCACTGGTATGCTCAACATGCCGATCCGAGGCGAGACGGCCCAGACCTGGCAGGAGCGTGTGAATGGCTGATGTTTCCGACACCATAGTGCGACGAAAACTGTCCCATGAGGTGTTCGACCGCCTGAAGACGCTGATCACCTCGGGCGAGCTGGGCCCGGGCGACGCCCTGCCTTCCGAGCGCGACCTGATGGAGCGCTTCGGCGTCGGCCGCCCCGCCATCCGCGAGGCGATGCAGGCGCTGGCCAATATCGGCCTCATCGCCATCACCCATGGCGAGCGGGCGCGGGTGCAGCAGCTCTCGGCGCGCTCGCTGTTCCAGCAGGTGGACCTCACGGCGCAGATCCTGCTCTCCGCCTCGCCGGACAGCCTCGAACATCTCAAGCAGGCCCGCCGCTTTTTCGAGCGCGGCATGGCCCGCGAGGCGGCGCAGCGCGCCACCGCCGAGGATGTGGCGCGGCTGCGCGGCATTCTCGACCAGCAGGCCAAGGCGGTGAGCGAGCCCAAGCAGTTCATCGCCTATGACATGCGCTTCCATACCCAGATCGCGGCGATCTCCGGCAATACGATCTTCGAGGCGGTGAGCGAGGCGATGCTGTCCTGGCTGCGCCAATATTATACGGAAATGCTCACCTGGTCCGGCCGCGAAAACGTCACCCTGGTCGAGCATGCAGAGATCATCGACCACATCGCCCGCCACGATGCCGACGGCGCCGAGGCGCTGATGGTCAAGCATCTCGACCGCTCCAGCGCGCTGTTCACCCGGCAGGGCTAAAGTGTTTTCGAGCGAAGTGGGTACCGGTTCGCGTGAAGAAAACGCGGCAAAACAAAGAATTAGATCATTTCGCCGTTTCCGTGAAACAGTGAAATGATCTGAGGCTCAGCCCTCGACCCGCAGCACGGCATAGGGCGGCAGGGTGACGGTCTTGCCCGTCGCCTGCACCGGGCGCGGGCCTTCGCCGGCATGCACGCTCGTCTCATCCAGCAGCAGGGCGCGGCCACCAAAGGGCAGAGCCAGGGCCTGCTCGCGTGGCGTCAGGTTCGCGGCCAGCAGTACCCGGTCGCCGGCTCGCGTCGCGCCGGCCAGCGCCAGCACCCGTGACGGATCGGCGGAAGCCATGGCGATCGCCGGCGCGCCACCGATCGCCGCCAGCCACCGCGCGGCATGGAAGACGGGGCGGCGCCCGCCCTCCCCCGGCCCGGCCAGCAGGCCGAACGGGCCGGTGAGGGCCGCGCCGGTGAAGCTCTCCACCCCCGCCTCGGCGAGGCGCGCGGCGGTGCCGACCATCCAGGCGGCAGCGAACAGGCCGTCCTGCCGTGGGTCGATCTGCGCCATCGGCACCCGCCGGCGCTCGGGGTTCGGCATCACCCGCGCGCCATAGGGGTTCTGCCGCATGCCGAGGGTCGAGGGGCCGATGCGGTAGGGCGTGCGCGCGCCGATGATGGCCCGCGCCGAGCGCAGGATGAAGGGCAGCGCCTCCAGCGTCTGCATCACCGAGCGATCATCGGCGTCATGCACGATCGGGCAGGTGCAGTGGGTGACATAATCCAGCAGCGCCACCGGCGGGCGCTTGCGGTTCAGCTCGGTGAAATAGCTGAACATGCCGCCGCCGAGCCGCAGCGCGGGGAAGGCGCGGCGGGCGGCGGCATAGACCTCCTCCAGCGGCGGACAGGGCGGCCAGGCGCTGCCGGGCGGGGTCGAGCGACGGTCGACCGAGGGGCTGACGGCGATGGCGTCGAGCCGCAGCCCGGCCGCCGCCACCTGCCCGGCGAGGTCGCCGAACTCCTCGTCCAGCGGCCGCGCGCACGGGACCACATATTCCAGCACGCACTCCCCGCCCTGCGCGGCCGCGAGCTTGGCGAAGGCCGCGAGTTCCGCCGGCCCGTGCCCGGCGGTGGGGTCGAAATGAAACAGCAGGCTTTGCGGCGCGATGTGAGCCAGCTCATCGCCGGCGCCCCGCGTCGCGGCGGCCTCCTCGGGGGCGATCACCAGCCCGAAGATCGGCAGCCGCCCCCGCGTCGCGCCTGATGTGAGCGCCACCGGCGCGTCGCCGGATGGTGGCAGCGTGGCGGCGGCTTCCGCGACGATGGCGAGCGTCACGCGCTGCCGCACCGGCACGCCGGCCGGCAGGACATAGGGCCAGGGCAAGGCCAGCGGGCGGACATAGGTTTTGTAGGAGGCATCGGACCAGTTGCGCTGGTCCTCCATCTCGAAGGCGTCGCCCTCCATATGGCAGGTCGCCCGCACCCCCGGCGCGACATTGTGGGTGATCGCCCGCATGTCCTTGAAGGGTTGCGCCGGGTCGATCAGCTCAGGCAGGCGCGCCGGCACGCGGCGCCCGTCGACATGCTCCACCTCCACCTCGGTGCCGGCGAGGCCGACCACGGGGTGAAGGACGGTGAAGCCGCAGCGATTGGTGAGGAAGTCGCCCTCCGGCACCGCCTCGCCCTCGAAGACGAGGCCGGTGTGGCGGCCCTCGATGCGGCCCCGATAGACCAGCGTCTCGCCGCCGGCCCCGACGCAGGCGGCGCGGTAGCGGACCTGAAAGCGGTCCGCCCCCTCCTCGATGACGAGATCATGGAGCACGGGCGCATAGGTGCCCCAGTCCTTGTCCCGCACCACGAAGGAAATCGCCCGCAGCACCTCGACGCCGTGGAAGCGGATATTGCGCAGATTGCCGTCGATCAGTTCGGCGCTCAGCGCTCCGGCCTTGAGCAGGTGAGCCTGCGGCTCCGGCTCTTCTGTGCCGAACAGCGCCAGAAGGCGCGCCTCGGGAGAAACGGCGGCGGTCATGGCGCCACAGCCTCCGGCTTGGGGGCGGCGCGGCGGCGGCGCACCGCGCGCCCGCCCGCCAGCGCCAGCACGGCGATGACGACGAGCCCCTGCACGATGTCCTGCGTCCCCGCCGGCAGGCCGGCGATCTGCATGGTGGTGACGATGAGGATGAGCAGGAAGCTGCCGCACAGCGTGCCGAGCGCGGTGGAGGAACCACCGAAGATCAGCGATCCGCCGAGCACCACCGCGCCGAGCGACTGCAGCAGATAGGGCTGGCCCATCTCCAGAAAGGCGCCGCCGACATAGGCGCCGAGCAGCATGCCGGTGAGCGCCGCCAGCAGGGCGGAGGCGAGGAAGGCGCCGGTGACGACGCGGCCGGTGCGGATGCCGGCCAGCGCCGCCGCGCGCTCATTCTGCCCGACAGCGGAGAGCCGGCGCCCATAGACGGTGCGGCCCAGCAGCAGGCCGGCGAGCGCCACCGCGATCAGCGCGATGACCAGCATCAGCGGCACGCCCTCGACCCGGCCGGCGGCCAGCGTCTTCAGGAAGGGGCTCATCGAGAAGCCCGCCGCCCAGCGATTGGCGATCAGCGTGGCGGTGGCGAGAATATAGCCGGTCGCCAACGTGGCGATGATGGCGGGGATGCGCAGCACGACGACCAGCAGCGCATTGGCGAGCCCCGTCACCAGGCCGATGCCGAGCACCGCCGCCAGCGCCAGCGGCAGGCGGGCGTCCGATCCGGCGGCCACCACGATGCTGGCATAGGCGCTCAGCGTCAGCACGCTGGCGATCGACAGGTCGATATTGCCGCGCCCTGTGGTGACAACAAGCATCTGGCCGAGGGCGACGAGGGTGAGAAAGCTCGCCGAGATCGCCACCCCGGACAGCGAATGCAGGCTGAAGCGCCCGGTGGTGATCGCCAGCACCGCCCAGAGCAGCAGCACGCCAAGCGCCGACCAGACCCACCGGTGGCGCTCCAGCCGTTCCATCAGCGCGGTCATCGGCGAGCCTCCCGGCGATCGGCGAGCGCGCGCAGCGCCAGCATGGACAGCAGCAGGCAGCCCTGCACGGCGGCGTTATAG
Source organism: Ancylobacter vacuolatus (assembly GCF_030813595.1). Classification (GTDB taxonomy): domain Bacteria; phylum Pseudomonadota; class Alphaproteobacteria; order Rhizobiales; family Xanthobacteraceae; genus Ancylobacter; species Ancylobacter vacuolatus. The sequence goes on from NZ_JAUSUH010000003.1 coordinate 479,767, forward strand.
TCTGTGGAGACGCCGAGCGCGCCGAGCAGCGCCCCCACCAAAGCGAGGGTGAGCGCGCCCGCGACCACGCCGAGCGGCGAGATCATCCCGCCGATCAGCGCGCAGCCGCCCATGACCACGGCGGCGACGCTGATGAGGGTGAACGGGCCGCCGGCATTGATGTCGCTGGCGGTGTTGATGGCGGTGAGCGACAGGCCCGCCGCCAGCGCGAACAGGCTCGCCAGCATGTAGCGCAGGATGGCGTAGCGCAGCGGCGACCAGCCGCCCAGCGTCATCGCCTGCGCGTTATTGCCGAAGCCGCGCAGCACGACGCCGAACGGCGAGCGGTCGATCGCCAGGGCGATGATGGCCGCCACGGCGATGAGGATGAGCGTCGCCGGCACATCGGCCAGCGTCCAGGCGAAGGCCGCCGACAGCCATTCCGGCGCGGCGCCGCCGGGGGTGGGCTGCAGCGTGTAGCCAAGGCCGAGCCAGATGAAGGACGCCCCCAGAGTGACGACGATGGCGGGGATGCGCCGCAGCTGGATCGTCGCGCCGATCAGCCCATAGGCGAGGACGCTGGCGAGGAGCGCCGCCACGCCGAGCCAGGGCGTGTCGAACAGCAGCGTGGCGCTCAGCACATTGACGAGGCCGGCAAAGGCGCCGACGCCGAGGTCGATCTCGCTGCCGCCGACGACGAACATCTGCGCCAGCGCCACCAGCACCAGCGCGATCGCCGGGCCCAGCAGCAATTCGAGCCCGAACATCGAGACGGTGAGCGGGTTCACCCAGGCCATCAGCGCGAAGACGGCGGCGAGGCTGGCAAAGGGGGCGAGATCGACCAGCCGGTCCAGCGGCCCGCGCGCGCCGGCGGTGGCGTCGCGCTCCAAAGCGCCGGTGCCGGCGAAGGACGCATCGACGATCGCCTTCTCGGTGATCGCGGTGCCCACCAGCTCGCGCACGATGCGCCCGCCTGAGAACACCAGCACCCGGTCGCACTCCAGGAACTCGATATCTTCCGTCGAGTGCCAGATGACGAGGCGCCCGGCCCGTGCCACCGAGCCGATGAGCGCGTAGAAATCCTCCTTGGCCGCGACATCGACGCCGCGCGTGGGATCATCGAACAGGATCGTCTCGGCCTCGCCCACCAGCGCCCGGGCGACCAGCGCCTTCTGCTGGTTGCCGCCGGACAGGTCGAGAATGGGGGAATCGAACCGGGCGGGATCGAGCTTCAGCTTTTCGGCGGCGGCGCGGGCGGCGTCACGCTCCTGCCCGTCATCGACCCGCCCCAGCGGCGCCCGGCTTTCCAGCCGGCCGAGGGCGATGTTGGCGAGCACGCTCCAGAGCGGGAAGACGCCTTCCTTCTGCCGGTCGCCGGAGACGAAGCTCGCCTTGCCGGCGCGGGAGATGCCCGAGCCGGGCCGTCCATGCAGCGCGTGCAGCAGGTCGCGCTGGCCCGAGCCCTCCAGCCCGGCAAGGCCGACCACTTCGCCGGCGCGCAGCACCACATCGCGCCCGAGCGGGGCAATGAGGGCGCCGCTCAGGCGGACCCTTTCGCGCGCCCCCTCGCCGATGGCGGGGCGGGCGGCGCGGCGGCTCAGCATCACCCCCTCAGCCGGGCCGCCCATCGCCTGCACCAGCGCTTCCACGCTCGCCTCCACGGCCGGCCCGGACCAGACGGAACGGCCATTGCGCAGCACCAGAACGCGGTGGGCGATGTCCACCACCTCCTGCAGCTTGTGGCTGATGAAGATGAAGGCGAGCCCCTCTCTGGTGCGGGCCTTGATGAAGGCGCGCAGCTGGCGGCTGCGCTCCAGCCCGAGCGAGGAGGTCGGCTCGTCGAGAATGACGAGCCGCACCTGTGGGGTGGCGACGGCGCGGGCGATCTCCACCATCTGCCGCTGGCCTATGGCGAGATGGGCGACGCGGGCGTCGACCGAAATCCCGTGATCGGGAAACACCTCGTCCAGCGCGGCGCGGGCGCGGGCGCGAAAGATGCGGCGCCAGCCGGGCAGCGCCCGCGCCGCCTCCGGCGCTTCCAGAAAGAAATTCTCGGCCACCGAGAGATTGTCGCACAGCGACAGCTCCTGATGGACGATGCGGATGCCGCCGGCCTGCGCCAGCGCGGTGTCATAGAGGTCGGGGGCGATGTCGACGCCGCGGATCTGCAGGCTGCCGGCATCGGCGCGGGTGACGCCGCACAGCACGCGCATCAGCGTTGACTTGCCGGCGCCATTGCCGCCGACGAGGCCCAGCACCTCGCCGGGCGCGACCATAAGGTCGATGCCGTCATTGGCCCGGGTGGGGCCGAACGCCTTGCAGATGCCGGACAGACGCACGACCGGCGGGTGGGGGGCGCCAGGGTCCATCCCGGTGGCGGGGGGCGAGCGGCGAAGCGGCGCCGACACCCCGGCCCTGGCGGCCGGGGTGTCCTGCGCGGCAGGAAAGACTGCCGTCATCATCAGGTTCCGTGGTCTGCCTCGGGAAGCGATCGGCCGGCGGGTCAGTTACCCGCCTTCGCCTTGAGCAGATTGTCCTGCACCCATTGCTGGGAATAGGACGGGCTGACGATAACGCCGGCCGGAAGGCTCTGATAGTCCTTGAGGTTGTCGTCGGTGACGGTGGCGACCGGCATGATCATCAGCTTGGGCGGGTTGGCACCCTTGACCAGCTCATAGGCCAGCCAGAAGGCGGCGCCGCCAATGCCGGGGGTGGTGTTCATCGAGATGGTGGAATAGCCGTTGGCGTCCTTCTGCTTCGCCCACCACTGGATGAAGTTGGAGGAACCGCCGCCCTCGATCACCGGCATCTTCTTGGCGTACTCGCCGCCATACTGGTCGAAGGCCTGGGCGATGCCGGTGTCGTCCGAGCCGCCCTGGCCGAGCACCGCGTCGACATGCGGCAGGCTGGGCAGCGCATTGGCCACTGCCGACTGGGCGACGGAGGCGGTGGCCTGGCCATAGACGGTCGCCACCACCTTCACGTCGGGGTAGTTCTTCAGCACGGCTTCCTGCGCGCCATACATGTCGGCATCCGGCGCCGAGCCCTTCACGCCGCGCACGACGATGACATTGCCCTTGCCGCCGATCTTCTTCAGCACCCACTCGGCCTGGTCGCGCTTATAGCCCTTGAAGTCGAAATTGAGCTGCCAGTTGCACGGGGCGGAGGCGATGGAGTCAAACGACACCACCTTGATCCCGGCCTTGCAGGCTTTCTCGATGATGCCGTTCACCGCCGTCTCGGAGGCGGCGTCGACGGCGATGGCGTCGACCTTCTTCAGGATCAGCTCGGCGATCTGGCTGTTCTGCTGGGCGACGGTGCCGTCGCCATTCAGGATGATGTAGTCGGCGATCCTGCCATCGGCCTTGGCCTTCTCGGCGGCTTCCTTGAAGGCGTCGACCATCTGGTGGCGCCAGCTATTGCCGAAATAGGCGTTGGCGAGCGCGATCACCGGCTTATCAGGCGTGGCCAGCGCCGGCAGGGCGCCGGCGGCAACGAGGGCAAAGGTCGCGCAGGCTGTCGCACAGGCGCGCGAAAGGGTTTTCAGGCGCATATCGTTCCTCCCATTGGCCCCGTTGTTGGGGCTCTTGATGGATTTCCCAGGCATCGGCGGTCTTCTGCCGCTCGATGGTAGCAAGAGTATCTCATTATACCAGTTGCGCAAGCCCGTCGGCCGGGTTCCTCTGTCTCCGGCATGCCGCAGGCTCTCCCCATCTCCACCGAGGCTACCCCGATGCTTGATGTCTTCGAGATCATCGATCCCCGCTTCCGCGACCTCGTCCTCCCCATCGCCTGGCTGGAGCGCCTGCATTCGGGGATGCGCTGGTGCGAGGGGCCGGTCTATTTCGCCGACCAGCGCTGCCTGATCTGGAGCGACATTCCCAATAACCGGCTGATGCGCTGGTGCGAGGACACGCAGGCCGTCGGCGTGTTCCGGGCCGATTCCAACTTCGCCAATGGCAATACGCGCGACCGGCAGGGGCGGCTTGTGACCTGCGAGCACCGCACCCGTCGCCTCACCCGCACCGAGCCGGACGGCACGCTCACCGTTCTGGCCGACCGCTACCGGGGGCGGCGGCTCAATTCACCGAACGACGTGGTGGTGAAGTCGGACGGCACGATCTGGTTCACCGATCCGACCTATGGCATCGCCTCGGATTATGAGGGCGGCCGGGCGGAGCCCGAGCAGGAGGGGCGCTATGTGTTCCGCCTCGACCCGCGCGCGGGCACGCTGGCCGTGGTGGCCGACGATTTCGACCAGCCCAATGGCCTTGCCTTCTCACCCGATGAACGCGTGCTCTATATCGCCGATTCCGGCGGCATCGGCCGCGAGGCCGGCAACCGCCATATCCGCGCCTTCACCGTCCGCGCCGACAACACGCTGGAGAATGGCCGGGTCGTCACCGAGGTGACGCCCCATGCCCCGGACGGGTTTCGCGTCGACGAGGCCGGGCGACTGTGGTCGAGTGCCGGCGACGGGGTGCACTGCTACACGCCGGAAGGGCAACTCCTCGGCAAGATCCGCGTGCCCGAGCGCGTCGGCAACCTCGCCTTTGGCGGCGCGGCCGGCAACCGGCTGTTCATCTGCGGCCACACCTCGCTCTACGCCATCTTCGTCAACACGCGCGGCGCAGCCGCTGCGCCAGCCCTCCTCGCCTAGGCGCGCGTCACCGGACGGGACGAACGGTCGATGTCGGCGCGTCCGCCTGGGTCGGCAGCGCCAGCGTCACCAGCCAGCAGACGAACAACATCACCGCCGAGCCGAGGAGGCAGGCGGTGATACCGCCGAGCTGGTAGAGGAAGCCGGAGGCGAGAATGCCGAGGAAGCGCCCGGCGGCGTTGGCAGCATAGTAGAAGCCGACATCCTCCGCCGCCTTCTCCGAGCCCGCATAGGCGAGCACGAGATAGGAATGCACCGAGGAATTCACCGCAAAGGCGACGCCGAACACGGCAAGACCGACGACCAGCACCAGTGTCGGGTCGGGTGGGGTGAGCGCCAGCGCGGCGGCGATCAGCACCGGCACGAGGGCGAGCCCCAGCGACCACATACGCGCCGCCGGCACCTCGCGCGACAGGCCATCGCGGCTGCGCGCCACCAGCGAGGGTGCCGCCGCCTGCACCAGTCCATAGCCGATGGTCCACAGCGCCAGAAACGCGCCGACCATGGTGAAGGTCCAGCCATTGGCATAGAGAAACACCGGCACGCCGACCACGAACCACACGTCGCGCGCGCCGAACAGAGCAACGCGTGCGGCCGCCAGCAGGTTGATGCCCTTCGACTTGGCGAAGAGTTCGCGGGCGCTGGCGCTGGCCTTGGCCTTGCCCATCATGGCGGGGAGCGAGAACACCACGCCGAGCATGACGAGGAACAGCGCCCCCGCCATCAGCCACAGCCCGTAGCGGAAGCCGACCAGCTGCAGCAGCAGGCCGCCGAGGAAGAAGCCGACACCCTTCATCGCGTTCTTCGAGCCGGTGAACCAGGCCACCCATTTGAACAGCCGGCCCTCCGCCTGCCCGCCCGCCTGCGACTCGGTGATCTTGATCGCCGATTTCGAGGCGGTCTTGGTCAGGTCCTTGGCGACGCCGCACACGCCCTGCGCCAGCAGCACCCAGGTGACCAGCAGCGTGCTGCCCCATTCCGGCGACACCGCCGACAGCAGCAGGAAGCCGGCGATCTGCGTCACCAGCCCCACCGTGAGCATGCGGGTGATGCCGTAGCGCGCCGCCAGCCAGCCACCGATGAAATTGGCGCCGATGCCCGCCGCCTCATAGAGCAGGAACAGGAAGGCGAGCGTGAAGGGCGAATAGCCGAGCTGGAAGAAGGTGAACAGCACCAGCATGCGCAGGGCGCCATCGGTGAGGGTGAAGCCCCAATAGGCCGCCGTCACGATGGCGTAGTTGCGCAGCCCGCTGCCGGAGGAACCCACTGAGGAAACGGTCATCGTCAGATCCCGACCTCGCGCATGTGGCAGGCGAGATCGACCATGCGGCAGGCATAGCCCATCTCATTGTCGTACCAGGCATAGACCTTGAGCAGCGTCTCATCGGTGACCATGGTCGACAGCCCGTCGACGATGGAGGAACGGGTGTCGCGGGCATAGTCGACTGACACCAGCGCGCGCGGCTCATAGCCGAGAATGCCGTTGAGCGGGCCCTGCGCGGCGGCGCGGAACAGCTCGTTCACTTCCTCGACGCTGGTCGGGCGCTGCATCTCGAACACCGCATCGGTGAGCGAGGCGTTGAGAACAGGCGCGCGCACCGCATGACCGTTCAGCTTGCCCTTCAGCTCCGGGTAGATCAGCGCGATGGCGGTGGCGCTGCCGGTCGTGGTCGGCTGCAGCGACAGCAGGGCGGAACGGGCGCGGCGCAGATCCTTGTGCGGGGCGTCGACCACCATATTGGTGTTGGTCGGGTTGTGGATGGTGGTGATCTGGCCGTGGCGGATGCCGATCGCCTCATGCACCACCTTCACGACAGGGGCGAGGCAGTTGGTGGTGCAGGACGCCGCCGTGACGATGGGGTGCCTCGCCGGCTCATAAAGCTGCTCGTTGACGCCGACGACGACATTGAGCACCGAGGGGTCCTTAACAGGCGCGGCGACGATGACGCGCCTGGCGCCCCGGTCCAGATGCCCCTGCAGCGCGGCCGGGGTGAGGAACTTGCCGGTGCATTCCAGCACCACATCGACGCCGAGATCGCCCCACGGGATATCGGCCGGCGCGGCTTGGGCGGAGAAGGAAAGGCGGGTGCCTTCAATGGTGATGGCCTCCTCGCCCGACGCCTCGATCTGTGCCCGCCAGCGGCCCTGCACACTGTCGAATTCGATGAGATGCGCGGTGGCCGCTGCGCCGCCCTTGATCTCGTTGAGATGAACGATGTCGAGCCGGTTGCCGGCGCGCGGATCGCTTGCCTGCCGCTCGGCGGCCCCCATCGCCGCCCGCAGCGCCAGCCGCCCGATCCGCCCCATGCCGTTGATGCCGACTCTCATGCCCGGTTTCCTCTCGGCTGGCTGACGCGCGCGATCTCTCGCGGCTCGCTGCGCCGTAGCAGCCCGGGATGACAGTTCCGTGACAGTGTCAGCGCCTCTGGAGCGCGAAATGGCGGATAAGCGCTGTTTCTATCGGCTTTATTTCGGGACGGATCGACATAATCAGCCGCCGTTGTCACCGCGACGGGGCCGTCCCGGTCATGGCGATGGTGGAAAGATCCGCCTCCGCCGCCACCGCCGCCTTGAGCGCGGCCTCGCGGCGCTCGCTGTAGCGGCTGGTGAAATAGTCCCGGCGGTCGCGGGTGAGCAGAGTGAACTTCATCAGTTCCTCCATCACGTCGACCACCCGGTCATAATAGGGCGACGGCTTCATCCGCCCGGCCTCATCGAATTCCTCGAACGCCTTGGCGACCGAAGACTGGTTGGGGATGGTGATCATCCGCATCCAGCGGCCGAGCACGCGCAGCGTGTTCACCGCGTTGAAGGATTGCGAGCCGCCCGACACCTGCATCACCGCCAGCGTGCGCCCCTGCGTCGGGCGGATGCCGCGATATTCCAGCGGCAGCCAGTCGATCTGGCACTTGAACACGCCTGTGAGGGTGCCGTGCCGCTCCGGGCTGCACCAGACCTGGCCTTCCGACCATTCCGACAGGCTGCGCAGCTCCTGCACCTTGGGATGCTCCGCCGGCACGCTGTCCGGCAGCGGCAGGCCGTGCGGATCGAAGATGCGCGTTTCCGCCCCCATGGCGGTGAGCAGGCGCGCGGCCTCCTCGACCAGTAGCCGGCTATAGGACCGCTCCCGCAGCGAACCATACAGCAGCAGGATGCGCGGGGGATGCGTCAGCGGGCTAGCGGGCGCCAGCTTGTCCGCGTCCGGCCGGTCGAAATGGGCGGGGTCGAGCGCGTCGGTGAAATCGTCTGTGGTCATCGGGCAGCCTCGGATGATGCGCGGCGCGACAGGAAGGCGGCCAGCCAGAAGCCGACGGCGAGCAGCAGGGTCAGGACGATGATGGCAAGGAGCACGCCGTCATAGGAGCCGGACATCGACCAGATCAGCGCCGCCGCCAGCGGGGCCACCGCGCGCGAGATCGTGCTCGGCGCCGACATCGCGCCGTTCACCGCGCCATAGGCCTCGCGGGTGAGCATTTCCGGCACGGAGAGCCCGCGCACGATGGTGGTGATGCCGTTGGCCGCGCCATAGAACAAAGCGACGAGCGCGATCAGCAGGAAGCTCGGCGGCAGCACATCGAGCGCCACCAGCGCCAGCGGGAACACCGCCACAGTGACCGAGCCGATCAGCCGCACCGGCGCGCGCGGCGCGAACACCCAGATGGCAACGCGCCCCGCCACCTGCGCCGGGCCGATCAGCGTCATCGCCGCGACCACGGCGGAGACCTCGAACCCCTTCTCCACCAACATCGGGTAGAGATGGAAGGTGAAGGCCGAGAAGGCGGCGGAATAGGCAGTGAAGGCCACCGCCAGCGCCCAGAACACCGGCTGGCGCGCCGCCCAGGCCACCGCCGCCCGGCCGCTGAGCGGGGCCGGCGAGGAAGAGGAGCGGTGCGTCGGCGCGTCGGCGGCGGGGTCGATCACCGACCAGTAGCAGCCGGCGCAGACGAGGATGTTGATCGCCGCCAGCACCATGAGCGCCTCGCGCCAGCCCACCGTATCGAGCAGCAGCTGCACCAGCGGGATGAACACGGTGGAGGCAAAGCCGCCCCACAGGGTCAGCGCCGTGATCCCCGCCCGCGCATGCGAGGGGCCGGAGCGGCGGGCGATGACGGCGAAGGCGGGATCGTACAGCGTCGCCGCCTGCAGCGCGCCGATGCCGGCCACCGCGACATAGAACAGAACGAGGCTCTCAACCTGCGACCACAGCACCAGCAGCAGCCCGGCCAGAACCGAGCCTGTGGTCATGATCAGCCGGCCATGGCCCCGGTCGATGGCGGCGCCGATGGGGTAGGCCGCAAGCCCCGCGAAGGCGAGCCCCAGCGTCGCCGCGCCATAGAGCGCGCTTTTCGACCAGCCGAGCTCATGGCCCATCGCCTCGGCGATCAGCGGGAAACTGTAATAGAGCGAGCCCCAGGAGCAGACCTGCCCGATGCCGAGCCCGGTGACGAACAGGCTGCGGGCGCCGGGCGGGCGATGCTCGCCGGCACCGGCGACAAGAACATTCTCGCTCACGCCGGCACTCCACAGCAGGCCGTGGAGGCGGCGGGCATCGTCGGCGTGGGAGGCGCGCAACAGGCGGCGCCGGTTTCACGCGGGGCGGTGCTACACACGCCGGTCTCGGGCAGCACCAGCTGCACGTCACGCGCCGCCGCGTGATCGCCGGCGATCGCGGCGATGACGGAGCGGACCTGTTCGTAACCCGTCATCATCAGAAAGGTCGGCGCCCGTCCGTAGGATTTCGAGCCGACAATGTAGAAGCCGGGTTCCGGATGCGCCAGCTCCGTCGCGCCATGTGGCGGCACGGTCCCGCAGGAATGCAGATTGGGGTCGATCAGCGGCGCGAGCGCCAGCGGGGCCTCGACGACCGGATCGAGTGCGGCCCGCACTTCACGGCACAGCGACAGGTCGGGCCGCGAGCCGGTGGCGATGATGAGGCGGTCAATGGTGAGGCTGCGCGGGTCGCCGTCCACCCGCGCTGTCAGGGCCAGCGCCTCGCCCGCCCGCTCCAGCCGCTCGGTCGTGAAGGGAGAGAGCACGGCGAGCCGGCCCGTCTCGACCGCCCGCCGCGCCGCGAGCCCAAGCGCCCCGCGCTCCGCCAGCTTGTCATCGAGACCGCCGCCCAGCGCCTTTTGCAGCCCGTTGCGGCGCAGCGCCCAGAGGATGCGGGTCTCCGGCGCCTCCTCCTGCAGGCGTAGCAGGTCGAGCACCGCATTGATGGCGGAATGCCCGCTGCCGACGACCAGCACGCGACGACCGGCATAGTCGGCGCGGGCAGACCCCAGAATGTCAGGAATGCCATAGGCGATGAGGTCCTGCGCCTCGCGCTCGCCGGGAACAGGCAGCCCATCGACGCCAAGCGGGTTCGGCTGGTGCCAGGTGCCTGATGCGTCCAGCACGGCGCGCACCTCGGTGCGCTGCTCGGCCCCTTCCGGCCCATGCCAGATGACCTGGAACGGCGCCTTCTCCCGGCCGGCGGTGGTGAGCTTGTCGAGGCCGACGCGGGCGATGGCGCGCACCTGCGCAGCGCAGCGCAGATGCGGCGCGAGGGCGGGATGACGCGCCAACGGCTCCAGATAGTCGCGGATGATGTCGGCACCGGTGGGCAAGGCGTCGGGATCGGGCGCCTGCCAGCCCCGCTCCAGCAGCAGCTCCCGGGCGGCGGCGTCCACATTGTATCGCCACGGCGTGAACACACGCACATGCGCCCAGCTGCGCAGCGCGGTGGCTATGCTGGGGCCGCGCTCGAAGATCAGCGGCGTCAAGCCGCGCCGCACGGCGTGGGCGGCAGCGGCCAGCCCCACAGGGCCGGCGCCGATGATGGCGACCGGAAGGTCGGGCTTCGATGCGGGGTCCATTTTCTATCCTTCCGGCATCTTGGAAATACAGGCCCAGAGAGTCAGCTCGCCGCGGCTTCGGAGGCGACGCAGCCGGCATCGGCGCAGCATTCGTCGGCGAGATAGCCGATCAGCGCGTCCATGGCGGGATAATGCGCGCGGCAGATCAGCGTCGTGGCGTGGCGCTCCTGCGTCACCAGCCCGGTGTCGACGAGGCGCTTCAGATGATGCGACAGCGTGGAGGCGGCGATTCCGATCCGCTCCTGCAGGCCACCGACCGGCAGGCCGGCATGACCCGCCCGCACCAGCGTCCGGTAGATCTGCAGGCGGGTCGGATTGCCCAGGGATTCAAGTTGGCGTGCGGCTTGTTCGAGATTCATGGAAATAAGCTAGGCGCCGTCGCCATCGCCGGTCAAGCTCTGTTTCGACAATTGTCGAAATATCAGCCGGCGCCCCTCAGGCGTCGGGCGCTGTCCGTGGAAACCACCTTCTGCCGAGCCGCAGCGCGACATGCACGAGGAGGATCAGCACCGGCACCTCGACCAGCGGCCCGATGACGGCGGCAAACGCCACGGGCGAGGCAAGGCCGAAGGCGGCGATGGCGACCGCGATCGCCAGCTCGAAATTATTGCCGGCGGCGGTGAAGGCGATGGCCGTGGTGCGCGGATAATCCGCCTCGATCAGTCGGCCCATCGCGAAGCTGATGAGGAACTGGACGATGAAGTAGATGGTCAGCGGGATGGCGATGATCACCGCGTCCATCGGCAGGCGCACCAGATCGCCGCCCTTCAGGCTGAACATGGCGACGATGGTGAACAAGAGCGCGCCGAGCGTGATCGGGCTGATCCTGGGCAGGAACACGTTGGCGTACCAGTCCGGCCCCTTGCGGGCGATCAGCAGCCGGCGGGTGAGGAACCCGGCCAGAAACGGAATGCCGAGATAGATCAGCACCGCCTCGGTGATGGTCCAGAAGCTGACATCCACCACGCTGCCCTCCAGCCCGAACAAGGGCGGCAGCACGGTGAGGAACAGCCAGGCATAGGTGGAGAAGAACAGGATCTGGAAGATCGAGTTGAACGCCACCAGGCCGGCGACATATTGGTTGTCGCCCTTGGCGAGCTGGTTCCACACCAGCACCATGGCGATGCAGCGGGCGAGCCCGATGAGGATCAGCCCGGTCATGTATTCCGGGTAGTCGCGCAGGAAGATCACCGCCAGGGCGAACATCAGCGTCGGGCCGATCAGCCAGTTCTGCACCAGCGAGAGCACCAGCACCCGCTTGTCGGCAAACACAAGGTGCAACTCCTCGTAGCGCACCTTGGCCAGCGGCGGGTACATCATCAGGATCAGCCCGATCGCGATCGGAATGTTGGTGGAGCCGACCGAGAGCGTGTTCAGCGCCTCCGGCAGGCCGGTGAACACCGTGCCGAGAGCGACGCCGAGCGCCATCGCCGCGAAGATCCACACGGTGAGGTAGCGGTCGAGAAAGGACAGCCGCGCGGCGGGCCGGGGCGTGAGCGCCAGGGTCTGGGACATCGGGGGTTCCGGTTCGGGTTCAGAGCGTTTTCGAGCGAAGTGGATACCGGTTCGCGTCAAGAAAACGCGTGGATTCAATAGCCTAGAGCACTTCCCCGATACAATGAATCGGGGAAGTGCTCTAGGCGGCGCGGTTGCCGTTGATGTCGATGACCAGCTGGCCGTCCTCCTTGCGAAACTCGCCGCGCTGGGGCGCGTCGAGAAGGTCGAGCACGCTCTCCGACGGCCGGCACAGCTTGACGCCGCGCGGGGTGACGACAATCGGCCGGTTGATGAGGATGGGATGGGCCATCATCGCGTCGAGCAGCGCCTCGTCACTCAGGGCAGGGTCGTCGAGGCCGAGCGCGGCATAGGGCGTGCCCTTCTCGCGCAGCACGGCGCGGACCGGAATGCCCATGCGGGCGATGAGCGAAACCAGTTCGGAGCGAGTTGGCGGTGTCTTGAGATATTCGATGATCACAGGCGTGATCCCGGCATTGCGGATCAGCCCCAGCACGTTGCGCGAGGTGCCGCAGGCGGGGTTGTGAAAGATCGTGACGTCGGCACTGTCAGGCGACATCGCAGGCCTCCTTAGTGGAGTTTCCTTGGGCGTCATAGGCGTCGGCCGGATGCGCCCCGGCGGGGCAGCAGGGCTGAAGATCGGCGATGAGCGGGGCGCAGATCTCCGGCTTGCCGCCGCAACACTCCTTCAGGAGGAAGGAAGCCAGATGACGCACCGCCTCCAGCTGGGCGCGGTAGATGATGAGCCGGCTCTGGCGCTCCGCCGCGACCAGCCCGGCGCGGGCGAGAATGCCAAAATGGGTGGAGAGCGTGTTGTGCGGCACATCGAGCCGGCGCGCCACCTCGCCCGCCGCCAGCCCTTCCGGCTCATGGGCGACGAGCAGCCGGAAGACATCGAGCCGGGTCGGCTGCGACAGCGCGGCGAAGGCGGAAAGAGCTTGATCCGTGTCCATATGTCGACGATAACCGACACGTGGACGCAAGACAAGCGTTCTGTTCGCGCGCCTTTAAGATGTTCGACTGTCGCGTGGCGGCCTAGGGCGGCTGTTGCAACGAGGTCCAGTAGGTGCCTTCCAGCGGGAAGGGCTGGAAGCGTTGGTGCAGCCGGTGCAGCAGGCCTTCCGGGTCGAGATCGGCGAACAGCTCGGGGTGGAGCCACTTCGCGAACGCCTGCAGCGCCGCGACATTGAACGGCGAATTGTAGAAATGGTGCCACACGGCGAACGCCCGGCCGGCTTTCACCGCCGGCAGTTCGGCGATGCCGACGCGCCTTGTGGCGCGGGCGAGGCTCTCGGCCGCCTGCTGGGCCGCGACATCCGGCCCAAGCGCGATCCACGGACTGTCGGGCGGGCTTGATGCGCTGCCGATAGCGGTGCCGATATAGATGTCCGGCGGGTTGACCAGCAGATATTCGAGACTGACCGTGCCGGCATCGGCCGGGATGACGCCGGCGGCGAGGTTGGTGCCGCCCGCCGCGGTGACGAAATCGCCCATCATGCCGCGCACCATGGTCTCGCAGCAGGGCATGAGGCCCACCCGGCTCTCAATGAAGACGCGCGGTGCCGGCGGGCGGTGCCGCGCCAGCCGATCGCGCACGACGTCATAGGCGGCGCGCCACTCGGCGACGAACGACGCCGCCTCACGCTCGCGGCCCAGCACGGCCCCGAGCACCTCGATGCTTTTGGGCGTGTTGACCAGCGGATCGGTGCGGAAATCGATGAAGACGAGGACGATGCCGGCCTGTTCGAGCACCTCGATCACCCGCGCATTGCTCGCGCCCGGCCCGTGCCCGTCGAGCCCGAAAATGGCGACCTGCGGGCGCAGCGCCAAAGCCCGCTCCACGCTGAAACTGTCCGGCGAGGCGCGGCCGAAGCGGGGAATGTCGGCGATGGCGGGGAAGCGCGCGCGGAAGCGGGCATAGGTCGCCGGATCGACCTGCTCATAGTCGCCCATCATGCCGACGACGCGGCCGATGGGCTCGTCGCGGTCGAGAATGGCAAGGGCCGGGATATAGCGGCCCTCGCCGATGATGAGGCGCTCCACTTTGTCGGGCACGGTGACCGTGCGGCCGGCGAGGTCGACGATCTCCCGCGCGGCCGCCGCCGCCGGCCAGAGCGCCACCAGCCCGGCGGCGAGCAGGGCGACAAGCGCGGCGGCGTGCGCGGCAGAACGAGGCGTCATCGGCGGCTCAGAACTTCGCCGAGGCGGTGACGATGAAGGAGCGCCCCGGCTGGTAGAGCGGCACGACATCGGCAATGTCCTGGCCATAGGTGCCGCGGCTGGCATAGGTCTCGTCGAACAGATTGTTGATGTCGAGCCGCAGCATCAGGTGCGGCGCGGTGACCGGCCGGTACTCGGCATAGACATTGACGACGGTGTAGCCGGGTATGGTCGTCGTCAGCGTCTCGCCATCCGGCAGCAGCGCCGGCACGTCGTCCATCTCCAGCGCCACCTCGATGTTGCCGCCGATGGTGAGGCCCCATTCGGGAATACTGTGGGCGGCGACGAAGGTAATCATCTGGCCGACCGGCGTGGCGAGGTAGTTGCCGGTGTCCGAATCCGCCGCCTCGCCGTCGATGGTGACGTCGATATCGGCGTATTTCACCCTGATGAAGCCGGTGTCCCATTCATAGCCGGCGGCCAGCTCGAAGCCGCGCGATTCGATGTCGCGGGCGCGGATCGCACCCAGGACGCGGTTGCTGTAGGTGACGACGCGGGCATTGTAGATGTCGGTGCGGAAGACGCTCCCCTCCAGGGTGAAGCCCTGATAGGTCGCCTTCAGCCCCGCCATGGCGTTGTTCGAGGTCACCGGCTCAGCGCCGCCGTCATAGTCCCAGGCCGGGTTCATGTAGAAATTCTCGGCCAGCGGAATGCCGGCCCAAACATGGGAATAGCCGGCGCGCGCGGTCAGGAAGTTCTCGACCACGTCGTACTCGCCCGACACATTGCCGCTCAGCCCGGCATTGTCCCAGGACTCGCCTGTCGTGCCGGTGAACCACTGGTTATCGGCGCGGCCGCCAAAGGACAGGCGGGTGCGCTCCCACGGCTCCAGCCGCGCCTGCGCGTAGAGGCCGACATTGGTCGCCTTTTCGGTGGCGGCGTCATAGGGATCGTAGAGCTGGGCGGTGTCGTCATAGAAGTCGATGCCGGCGATGACATCGCCGATGCCGAAGGCGAACTTGTTCTCGAACTTGCCGTTGAAGCTGTCGGTCTTGCCGGAGGCCGTATAGGGCGAGGGCAGGCCGGAACGGGGGTTAAGATAGGTGAGCTTCGAGATTTCGGTCGAGCTGTAGGCGAGCACCAGCTTGGGGTCCCACCAGCCCTCGGGGGTGGAGTCGGTGTAGGTGAACACCGTGTTCTGGCGCTGGATATCGTAAGGCGTCAGCTCCGGGTCCCATGGCCGCGCGCCGGGAAAGTCCGAGCCATTGGCGCGGTAGGGGCGCGGGGCGTCGTCGCTGACGCTCTCATAGCTGAGGCTGAAGCGGTCGCCGGTGGGGGCCTCATAGGAGACCTTGCCGATGCCGTTGAGGAGGTTGGTGCTGGTGCCCATCACCACATCGCCATTGCCGGCGGTGAACTCGTTGCCCTGGCCGACATTGAAATAGCCCAGCGTCTCGAAGCCGCCCTGGCGGGCATAGCCGGTGATGTTGGCGAGCGAGGTGTCGCCGTTGAAGTTGAACGAGTATTTGCCGATGCCGCCGAAGCCGTCGGCCTCGAGGAAGTCGCGCGCGTCCTTGGTCTCATAGGCGATGGTGCCGGCCAGCGCGCCGGGGCCGGCATCGGCCGGGGCGACGCCCGCATCGACGCGCACGGCCTTCAGCACGCCGGGATCGATCAGGTTGGTGCCCATATGGTGGAACACCTTGTTGTTCTGCCGGCTGCCGTCGATGGTCACGGCGAGGTTGGTCTCCTCGATGCCGTGGACATAGACCTTCTGCGACATCGGCACCGAGCTGCCGACCTCGATGCCGGGCTGCTCGCGGAACACGTCGGCGAGGTTCTGCGGGTTGAGCCGCTCCAGCGCCTGCGGGCCGATCACCGTCTCGGCCACGCCGCCCCGGCTGATGCCGTCGCCGGCGACCGAGATGACATCCAGCAGCTCGCCCTCGACCGCGCCATCGGCATGGCTTTCCACCGGCGCGCTCTGGCCGACCACGGCGGTGCCTTCGCCTGTTATGCGGAAGGCGATGCCGGTGCCTTCCAGCATGCGGGCAAGGGCCTGGTGCGGCGTGAGGCTGCCCTGCACCGGCCGCGAGGTGACGCCGCGCGAGGTCGCGGAGGCCAGCGTCACCTGCAGGCCGGACTGGCGCCCGAAAGCATTCAGCGCGCTGGCGAGCGGCTGGGCGGGAATGTTGAACGGGCGGGCCGCGCTGGTGGCGACCGGCGCCGCCGTCTGGGCGAGGCCGTCCGTCACGCCGGCGAGGCAGATGAAGGCGGTGGTCGCCATCAGGCGCAGCGCGCGGCGGTTCGGTGTGGACGGCGCCGCAACAGTGTCGGCGGGGCGCATCGGCGCGCTCATCAAGTCGTCTCCCCAGATCGTTCCGTGCGTTCAGCGAACGCATCCCGGGAGTCAGACGATCGAGCCCGCGCGGTTTTTCATCCCGCCGCGCAAAATCTCCTAGAAGCGCGAGAGAACCCGCATATAGGGCGAGATTTCCCGCATCCGGCCGCCATGCGGCTCCACCAGCGCGCGCAAAGCGCGGTCGGGATCGGTGAGATCGTAAAGGCCGGTGACGCGCTGCTGCGCCAGGGCGCCGTCCGGCACGGTGATCCAGGCGCGGTGGTAGCGCTGCAGCTGCTCGACCACGGCGGCGATCGTCGCGTCCTGGACGAACAGCCGGCCCTCGCGCCACACGGCGATGTCGTCCACCGCGATCTCGCCTTTGACCAGCGCGCCGGTGCGCAGGTCGACACGCGCGCTCTCCCCCGGCGCCAGCCGGGCATGCGCCTGCCCATGGCCGGGATAGTCCAGGCTCACCGCCCCCTCTGCCAGCTCGACGCCGGCATCGGTGGAGGTGAGCCGCACATTGAAGCGGGTGCCGAGCACGGTGACGTCAACACCACCGGCATCGACCACGAAGGGCCGCGCCGGATCGGGGCGCACCTCGAAGAAGGCTTCGCCCGCCAGCAGGCGGACGAGGCGCGTGGTGCCGTTGAGGTCCACCGCCACCGCGCTGTCGGCGCCGAGTTCGATCCGGCTGCCATCGTCGAGCGCAAGCGCCTGCCGCGCGCCCGTGCCGGTGCGGTAATCGGCCTCCAACAGCAGAAGCAGCGCGGGAAAAGCGAGAAAAGCCGCCAGGCCGGCGGCCAGCGCCGCGGCTATGCCGAGCGGACGCCACAGCCGTCGCGGGAAGGACATGACGCGGGAATGGGGAGCTTCCTGCCGCTCATCGGCAAGCGGCGAGGCAGCGGCCGGCGCCAGCGCGGCCATGAGCTGCCAGGAGCGCTCGACGCTGGCATAGGCCCGGCGATGCTCGTCCCGCTCCTCCAGCCATTGCGCGAGAGCGCGCGCCAGCGCGGCATCGCCGGGCGCCTCCCGCACCCGCATCAGCCAGTCCGCCGCCACCTCGTGGAGCGACAATGTTGCATCGTCAGTCAAGGCGCGTCATCGCCGCTCATTCGCGCTTCTCAGGAAGCGGCACCGTTACCATGCAGAAGACGATCTGCTGCGCGCTAGTTTTCATGTCCACATCGCGATTGTCACCCGCCCGCCCGGTCGAGCTCCTGCGCCAGTCGCGCCAGCGCCGCGCGCACATGCCGATGGGCGGTTGCCACCGAAATGCCCAGCCGGGCGGCGACCTCCTCCAGCGTGCAGCCGGCGAAACGGTACATTTCCAGCGCTTTGCGCTGCTCGGGCGGCAGTTCGCTCACCAGCCGCGCGACCCGCCGGACCTCGTCCCGGTCAATGAGCTGCCGCTCGGGCGAGGCTTCCGGCGCCGGCTGCGCCCAGTCGGGAAGCGCGTCCGATTGCGTACGGGATTCGAGCCTGCGCCGCTTCAAGCTGTCGAAGGCAAGGTTGCGAACGATGCGGTAGAGATAGCCGATGCCGCGCTCGGCCTCGTCATTCGCGGGCGGGAATTTGAGGAAGGCGTCATGCACCACGTCCTCGGCCGCCTCGCGCGAGCCAAGGATCGGCGTCGCATAGGCGACCAGCGCCGAGCGATGCGAGGCGTAGAGGCCCGACCAGTCATTTCGTCCCATGCCGACAACATTGACCCAGGGTCACAGCGGAATGGGAATAGCCGGATCGGTTTTTCCACGCAATAACAATGATTTAGAAGGAATCAAATCTGCAAGGCGCCTTTACGTCCGGCAGGGGCGCGGCCGCGCCTGCCGGACGTGATCAGGCTGGCAGGGACCGCCCTCACAGCGGGCCCATGACATAGGTGGGCAGCCAGGTGGCGATTTCCGGGAACAGGCTGAGAATGACGATGCCCATCAGCATCAGCACCACATAGGGCACCGATCCGCGCAGCACCTGCTGGGCCGGCACCTGCGGCGCGATGGCCTTGACCACGAACAGATTGAGCCCGACCGGCGGGGTGATGAGGCCGATCTCCATATTGATGGTCAGCACCACCGCGAACCAATAGGGGTCGAAGCCCGAGGACACGATGATCGGGTAGAGCAGCGGCGCCGACATCACGATGATGGCGACCGGCGGCAGGAACATGCCGGACACCAGCAGGAACAGGTTGATCAGCGCCATCAGCACCCAGCGATTCACGTCGAGCCCGGCAATGGCGGCGGCGACGGTCTGGGTGATGAACAGCGAGGACAGGGCGAAGGCGAAGAGTTCCGCCGACGCCATGATCATCATGATCATCACGCTTTCGCGCAGGGTGGAGGAGAAGATCTCGAAGATCGGCTTCGGCTGGAACAGCCGGTACATGATGATGACGACGCCGAGCGTGAGGAAGGCGCCCGCGCCGGCCGCCTCGGAGGGCGTGGCGACGCCGCCATAGAGCACATAGAGCGTGCCGACGATGATGATGAGGAAGGGCGTGACCTTGGGCAGGGCCGCAATCTTCTGTCCGAAGGAAAAACGCCGGCCCCGCGCGTCGAAATCGAAATTCTTGCGGCGGCAGTCATAGAGCGCCCAGGCCATGAACATGGCGGTGAGCATCAGGCCCGGCATGACGCCGGCCAGGAACAGCCGGCCGATCGAGGTCTCGGTGGCGATGCCGTAGACGATCATCGTCACTGACGGCGGAATGAGGATGCCCAGCGTGCCGCCGGCGCAGATCGAGCCGGTGGCGACCGAGGCGGGGTAGCCGCGCTTGAGCATCTCCGGGATGCCCATCTTGCCGATGGCGGCGCAGGTCGCCGGGCTGGAGCCGGTCATGCCGGCGAAGATGGCGCAGGCGCCGATATTGGACAGCACCAGCCCGCCCGGCACCCGGTTGAGCCAGCGGTCCAGCGCCTCGTAGAGATCGCGCCCGGCCGGGGTGGCGGCCACCGCCGCGCCCATCAGCACGAACATCGGGATCGAGACATAAGCGAGGTTGGCGATGCCGGCGAACATGGTCTCGGCCAGCACCTCGAACACGCCGATGCCGTTCGCCATCAAGAGCCCGCCAATGGCGGTGAGGCCGAGCGCGAAGGCGATCGGCATGCCGGTGGCGAGCAGCAGGAACAGCAGGCCGATGATGAGCCCGCCGGACAGAGTGGGGGAAAGGCTCATCATGCGTGACCCTCGGCTTCATAGGCGCCGCTCAGGCGGCGGGCCAGCTCGGCGAGATATTGCAGCGACAGCAGCGCGAAGCTGACCGGCAGCGGCAGCAGCGGAATCCACAGGGTGATGGCCGCGACCGTCGAGGTGCGCCATTCGTTGACATAGGCCTCGTGAAAGAACATCGCGCTGGCGATGGTCATCAGCACCGCGAAGGTGAGGCCGAGCAGCGCGCCAATGATGCCGAGAGCCCGCCTTGGGCCGGGCGGCAGCGCGATCTCGATCACGTCGACGCCTACATGGCCGCGGGTCTTGAGCACATAGGGCGCGCCGAGGAACATGGCGGCCGTGGCGGAGAACACCACGAAATCGGTCTGCCAGATGGTGGGGGCGCGGAACACGTAGCGCAGGAAGATCATCTCGCAGATCACCAGCATCGCCGCGATGAGCAACAGCCCGGCAAGGAGGGCCGCGACTTTGGAGAGAAGATCGACCGCTCGCAGGAACAGGCTGACCATGGGGCGCTTTCGCTTGTCGAAGGGAGGGGGCGCGGCGCGGGGACGACGCCCCCGCCTCATCGCGGGGCTGCGCCCTCACAGCTTACGCAGGCCAAAGTCCCGCGGCGCCCGGCGGGGCCGCGGGACGGGCGGGTTACTGGACGGACAGAGCCTTCTTGATCAGCTCGTCGCCGCCCTTCACCTTCTCGGCGAAGTTCTTGTAGGAGCTTTCCTGCGCCACCTTCAGCCAGGCGTCGTAATCAGCGGCGGACATTTCCACCACTTCGACGCCCGCCTTCTTGTAGGTGTCGATCAGCTTCTGGTCGCCCTTGCGCACTTCCTTGGCGAACCAGGCCTGCGCCTTCTTGCCGGCGTCGAGCAGCGCCTTCTGCTGCGCCGGGTTGAGCCGGTCGAAGGACTGCTTGGACATCAGCACCGGTTCATACATGAACCAGATCGCGTTCTCGCCGGGCGCGGTCAGGCACTTCACCTGCTCGTAGAGGCGGTAGGAGACGAAGCTCTCCGAGGAGGTGTTGGTGGCGTCGAGCACGCCGGTCTGCATGCCGGAATAGATTTCCGAGGACGGCATCGAGGCGATGGAGGCGCCGGCGGCGGCGAGCATCTGCTCGAAGGCGGGGCCGGCGGCGCGCGTCACCTGTCCCTTGATGCTGTCGGGCCCGGTGATGCAGCCCTTCTTCGAGGCGAAGGCGCCCGAGAGCCAGGCATCGGCGATGACGAGGGCGCCGTTCTTCTCGATGAGCGCCTTGATCTCCTGCATGAAGGGCGACTCGTTGAGGCGGTCGGCGCGGTCGAAATTGCGCACCAGCCCCGGCATCAGCGTGGCGGAGAATTGCGGCACGCGGCCCGAGGCATAGTCGAGCGGGAAGGAGGTGATATCGAGCTGGCCCTTGGTGACCGCCCCCCACTGCTCGTTCGCCTTGAACAGCGATGAGCCGGGGAAGACCTGGATCTTCAGCCCGACATTGGCCGCCTCGACGTCGCGGGCGATCATCTGCACCATCTCGTCGCGGGGATCGCCCTTGCCGCCCGGGAACTGGTGCGAGGCGCGCAGGGTAATGTCCTGGGCGAAGGACGAAGTAGCAAGGGCGAGGCCACCGGCCAGGCTGAGGGCGCAGCCAAGGGTCAGGGCGCGCGCAAGGCGTCGCGATGCGTTCATGGTTTCCTCCGTGTCGCCGCCTTCCGGCGGACTGTTGGCGTTTCCTCGGTATCGTCGCGTCGGGCGGTTGATCCGCCACCTTGTCGCGTTTTCCGCAGCCGGCTAGGCACTCCGGCGGTAGATATCCTTGTAGCTGTCGCGCAGGATGTTCTTCTGCACCTTGCCCATGGTGTTGCGGGGCAATTCCTCGACGAAGAACACCCGCTTGGGCTGCTTGAACTTCGCCAGCCGGCCTTCGAGCGCCTGCAGCACGGCCTGCTCGGTCAGATCAGCCCCCGTGCCGGCCACCACCACGGCGGTGACGCCCTCGCCGAAATCGGGATGCGGCACGCCGATGACGGCGCTTTCCACCACGCCGTCAATGGCGTCGATCTCGCCCTCGACCTCCTTGGGGTAGACGTTGAAGCCGCCTGTGATCACGAGATCCTTGCCGCGGCCGACAATGCTGAGATAGCCGCGCGCATCGATGCGGCCGAGATCGCCGGTGACGAAGAACCCGTCGTGAAATTCGCTCGCGGTCTTTTCCGGCATGCGCCAATAGCCCTTGGTCACGTTCGGGCCCTGCACCTCCACCATGCCGATCTCGCCGGCCGGGAGTTCGGCGCCGGTGGCGGGATCGGTGATGCGCAGGGTCACGCCCGGCAGGGGAAAACCGACCGTGCCAGCGATCCGCTCGCCGTCATAGGGGTTTGAGGTGTTCATGCAGGTCTCGGTCATGCCGTAGCGTTCCAGAATGGCATGGCCGGTGCGCTCGCGGAACGCCCGGTGCGTCTCCTCCAGTAGCGGGGCGGAACCGGAGACGAACAGGCGCATTGGCGCGGTCGCCGCGCGTGTGAGGCCCGGCTGGTCGAGCAGGCGGGTGTAGAAGGTGGGCACGCCCATCAGGCAGGTGGCGCGCTCCATCAGCGCGATCGCCTCGCGCGGGTCGAACTTGGCGCGGAAGAACATCGACGCCCCGCTCAGCAGGACGATATTCACCGCCACGAACAGGCCGTGGGTGTGGAACAGCGGCAAAGCGTGAATCAGCACGTCCGCCTCGGTGAAGCGCCAGCATTCTTTCAGCGCCTGCGCATTGGAGAGCAGATTGCCATGGCTGAGCATGGCGCCCTTGGCGCGGCCAGTGGTGCCCGAGGTGTAGAGGATGGCGGCAAGGTCGTCCGGCCCGCGCGGCACGTCGTCGAAGTCAGACGGGAACCGGGCGGCGGCGTCCATCAGCGAGCCGGCGCCCTCGCCATCCAGCGTCTCGACGGCGGCCACGCCGAGCTCGCCCGCCAGCGCGCGGGCCTCGGCCTCGATTTCCGGCCGGCAGACAAACAGCGCCGGCTCGGCGTCACCGAGGAAGTACCTGACCTCGTTGAGGGTGTAGCCGGTGTTGAGCGGAAGGTAGACCGCGCCGGCGCGCACCGTGGCGAGATAAAGGGCGAGGCAGGGCCAGGATTTCTCAACCTGCACCGCCACCCGGTCGCCCGGCTTCACCCCGCGCGCGACGAGAAGGCCGGCGAGCCGGGCGGAAAGCGCCAGCATCTCGCCATAGGTGACGGCCGAACCGTCCGCCAGCAGGGCCAGCTTCTTGTCGAGAGAGGGGGCGGCGGACGCCAGGGCGGAGAACAGATGATTGTCGGACATGACGCTTTTCAGGTGACGGGGACGAGGGCGCGGGAGGCGGGATCGACCTTGAGCAGCTTGCGCACCTGCGTGCTCGCGACGATCGCGCCTTTTCCGGCGAAGGCTTCGTGGTTCTTCTCGATATCGGCGGGGGTGTAGCGGTAGTTCACCATCAGCCCCACCGCCTGGGCGAGGCCCTTGGGCGAGAGGTCGCCCATCGGGTTGATGCGCTCCAGCCGGGCGCCATTGCCGAGATGGAAGCGGGCGACCGGATCGACCGGCGTACCCTTCGGCGTGCGGGCGGCGAGGAAGTAATAAGCGGCAATGGGGGCGAGCACGCCCGCCAGTTCCTCGCGCAGTTCCGGCTTCTCCGCCCAGTCCGGCGCGTCGAGCGCCTCCAGCGCCTTGCGGTCGGCGGCGGAGAGCACAACGCTCTGTTCGGCCCGGCGCTCGGCCTCCAGCCATTTGCGGAACCCCGGCACCGGCGAGAGGGTGACGAAGGTGGTCAGCGCCGGCAGTTCGCGGGCGATTTCGTCCAGCACCTGCTTGATGAGGAAATTGCCGAAGGAGACGCCGGCAAGGCCCTTCTGGCAGTTGGAGATGGAATAAAACACCGCCGTGGTGGCGTCCTGCGGCCGCAGCAGCGGCCGGGCCGGGTCGAGGATCGGGAAGATCGCGCCGGGGCTTTCCTTCATCAGCGCGACTTCGACGAAGATCAGCGGCTCGTCGACCAGCGCCGGGTGAAAGAAGGCGTAGCAGCGCCGGTCCGGGGAATCGACCCGCGCGCGCAGGTCGTCCCAGTCGCGGATGGCATGCACCGCCTCGTAGCGGATGATCTTCTCCAGCACATTGGCCGGGGTCGACCAGTCGATGCGCTTGAGCACCAAGAAGCCGCGATTGAACCAGGAGGAGAACAGGTGCGCGAAATCGCGGTCGACCTCGGCGAGGTCGCGCCGGCGCACCATCGCCTCCATCAGCTGCTCGCGCATCCGCACCAGCGAGAGCGTGCCGCCCGGCGCGAGATTGAAGCGGCGAAAAAGCTCCTGCCGGCGCGGCTCGCTGGCCCGGTGCAAGTCCGCGACGGCGGAGGGCACCTTGCGGCCATAGGCCTCGATCGCGGCGGCGAGGCTTTCGGGATCGGGGCCGAATTTCTCGGCCAGCACCTCGAAGAAGGCGATCGCCTCGCCGGTCTTCATATGGGCGTAGCGATCGAGAATATCGGCCGCGAGGGCGACGCCGGAGGCTTCGCCGCGCCCGGACAGCAGCGTCTGGCAGCGCTCGGCCAGCGTCTCCACCCGCGTCGCCCCGCTCACCCGGTGCGAGCGGTCGAGCAGCGTGCGTCCGCGCTCGGCGATGGAGGCCAGCAGGTCTGCCACGAAGGAGGTGTTCGATCCCATGGCCGTTCCAGCGGTGGAAATTTGCCAATGGCCACGCCGGAGCGCAGCCCTCTGTATGGAATGATGACGGAATTGCATCGCCAGTCAACCATCAAGTATACAAGATGATGCCTCTTGCATTGCAGCACGGGAAATGGCTTTCTCTGCGCGGAGGTATGCCGTGCGTGGTGAACAGACGCCGAGGCTTCGCGAAGCCCTTGAGGAAGACATCGTCGCCGGGCGGCTGCGCCCGGGGCAACGGCTTGACGAGGCTGGTCTCGCCGAGCGCTTCCATGTCTCCCGCACGCCGATCCGCGAGGCGCTGATCCAGCTCTCCGCCTCCGGCCTCATCGAGATGCGGCCCCGGCGGGGGGCCTATGTCGCGCTGCTCGGGCCGCGCGAGCTGGTCGAATCCTTTGAGCTGATGGCGGAGATCGAAGCCTCCTGCGCACGGCTGGCGGCGCAGCGGCTGGGGCCGGCGGACCGGGCCGCGATCTCAGAGGCGCATGTCGCCTGCCAGCAGGCGGTAACGGCGGGCGACGACGACGCCTATTACCCCGCCAACGCCCATTTCCACGCCGCGATCTACGCGGCGACGGGCAACCGCGTGCTGCGGGCCGAGGCGACACGGCTGCAAACCTCCCTGCAGCCCTATCGGCGCCTGCAACTGAAAGTGCCGCGCCGGATCGCCACCTCGCTTGCCGAGCACGAGGCCATTCTGGAGGCGCTGCTCGCCGGCGACGGTGCCAGCGCTGCCGAGCGAATCCGGGCCCATGTGCTGGTGCAGGGCGAGCGCTTCATGACGCTGCTGGCCGCCCTCCAGCAGGAAGCGCAGATGGCGGATTGACCGGGGCGACGCCCTAGGCCTCCGGCCGCGCCAGCAGCAGATGGGCCGAAGCCTCGATGCGCGCCGTGGTGCTCCGGATGATCTCAAGAGCGGCCGTCGCCTCCCGGCTCGCCGCCCCCGTTCGTGCGCGCCAGCGCCGATAGGCCTCCGTCGCCAGTGTCGCCGCGGTCAGCGCCTCGATCAGTTCGCGCAGCGCCGGCTCTGGCGGCTCGCCCTCTGATCGCGCGCCCATCTCACCCTCCCCGCCCCGCCGGGACCGCGAGCAGGTGCCGCACCACCGGCGGCCCCTCGATCCGGTGGAAGGCGCGCACCTGCTGCTGCACATCGGCATCGGCCTGCGACACGCGGTGATGCTGGCGCAGATGCTCGGCCCAGGATTCGACCATGAACCATTCCGTTATCAGCGTCGGCTCGGCCGCATCCTCCATCACGCCCCAGGAGGTGGCGCCGTCCCGCCGGCGGGCGTGGGACAGCCGTTCCAGCACCTTCAGGAAAGCGGGCCGGTCTTCGCTAGCGATCTGGTACTCGATCAGCACCAGCACCGGCCCGCGATCGCCCGGCACGGGCTGGGCGAGCAGCGGCTCGGGCCAGTGGTTGGACGGCGCGAGGTCGCTCTCGCCCCTGGGCAGGGCGATGCGGTGCACGATGAGGCCCGACAGCACCAGCCCGGCGGCGGCCACCCCTAGCGTCGCGGAAAGGCCGATCTCCTGGGCGATAAAGCCCCAGCCAAGGCTGCCCCCGGCCATGGCGCCGTTGAACACGGTGAGGTAGACGGCGAGCGCGCGCCCGCGCACCCAGTTCGGCAGGATCGCCTGCGCCGTGGCGTTGAGCGTGGTCAGGGCGACGATCCAGGCCGCGCCCATCACCAGCAGCACCAGCACCGCCGCCGCTTTGGGCGGACCGAGGGCGAGCGCGATGGAGGCGGCGCCGGTGGCCAGGGCGGCGGCGAGCATCAGCCCGTCCGGGCTCAGCCTCTCGCGCGCCATCGGCAGGGCCAGCGCGCCGCCAATGGCGCCGACGCCGACCGAGCCGAGCAGCAGGCCATAAAACGCGGCATCCCCCGCCAGCAATTGCCGCGTCACCAGCGGCAGCAGCGCCCAGACGGCGCTGGCGAAGGCGAAGAACACGGCCGCGCGCAGCAGCACGACATGCAGTTCGCGGCTGGAGCGGGCATAGCGCAGCCCGGCCCGGAACGCGCCGCCGAAATGCTCGGTCAGTTCGTCCTGCGTGTTCGCCGGCCGCTTCCACCACAGCAGGGCAGCGATCACGATGAGGTAGCTGGCGACATCGGCGCCATAGGTCACGGCCGCGCCGAAGGCGGCGAGCAGCAGGCCGCCGACGGCGGGGCCGATGGAGCGGGCGATGTTGATGCCCAGCGAGTTGAGCGCCACCGCGCTCTTCAATTCGCCGCGCGGCACAAGTTCGGGCACGATGGACTGCCAGGTCGGCCCCATCAGCGCCGCGCCGATGCCGCCGACAAAGGTGAGCATGATCAACCCCGACACGGTGACGAGGCCGCTCGCCGACAGCAGCATCAGCGTGGCGCTGACGCAGCCGAGCATGATCTGGATGAAGATCAGGAATTTGCGCCGGTCGAGAATATCGGACAGTACGCCGGCCGGTATGGCGAGCAGGAAGATCGGCAGCATGCCGGCCGCCTGAACGGCGGCGACGGCGGCGGGCGAGGCGGAAAGGTCAGTCACCAGCCAGGCGCTGGCGACATCGCGCATGAAGCTGCCGGTATTGCCCAGCACGGTGGCCGCCCACAGCACGGCGAAGACCGGGCGCCGCAATGGCGCGAAGCTGCCGGCGGGCGGCGCAGGTGACGCGGTGGCTTTGCTCATTTCGTCTCCTCCTCGCGCGCCCGGCGCCTGTCAGACCGCCCAGCAGGCGCAGCCGAGCGCACCCCAGAAGCCGGGCGCGTCCGAGGTCGGCACCTCGGCCTGCCAGGCCCCCGCATGGGCATGGCCGTGGACGTTGCATTCCCTCGCGCAGCCGCACAGCCGGGCGAAGGCGTGCCGGGTGGCGCCCGCTTCCGCGCGTTGCTGATAGCCGCCGAAGGTGCGCACCGGCGACCAGTCCGGCATCGCCGGCGGCAGCTCGGGGGCGAGGTCCTTGAAGTCGCCGGCGCCATGCACCGGCGTGCCGCCGAGCAGCGTCAGAACCGAGCTGATGTCGGCGATGGCCTCGTCCGGGACAGTGAAATAATCATCCGACAGCACGGCAATATCGGCCAGCTGGCCGGCGGCGATCTGCCCCTTCTTGCCCTGTTCATTGGAGAACCAGGTGTTCTCATGCGTCCACAGGCGCAGCGCCGCCTCCCGGTCCAGCCGGTTGGCGGCGGGGTAGAGGGCGAGCCCGCCCACCGTCCTGCCGGTGACCAGCCAGGCGAGCGAGACCCAGGGATTGTAGGAGGCGACGCGGGTGGCATCGGTGCCCGCCCCCACCTTCACGCCCATATCAAGCATGCGCCGCACCGGCGGGGTGCGCTCGGCGGCGCGGGGGCCGTAGCGCTCGGTGAAATACTCGCCCTGGAAGGCCATGCGGTGCTGCACCGCGATGCCGCCGCCGAGCGCGGCGATGCGCGCGATATTGCGGTCGGTGATGGTCTCGGCATGGTCGAAGAACCAGTTGAGCCCTTCCAGCGGCACATCGCGATTGACCTTCTCGAACACGTCGAGCGCGCGCGAAATGGTCTGGTCATAGGTGGCGTGCATCCGCCAAGGCCAGCGGTTCTCGGCCAGCAGGCGGATGACGGGTTCGAGGTCGGCCTCCATGCTCGCGGGCATGTTGGGGCGCTCGACCCGGAAATCCTCGAAATCGGCAGCGGAATAGACCAGCATCTCGCCGGCGCCATTGCTGCGGTAGAGGTCGTCGCCCTGGCCGGGCGTCACCTGCTTCGCCCAGCCGGCGAAATCGGCAAGCTCCTCCTTCGGCTTCTGGGTGAAGAGATTGTAGGCGATGCGCAGGGTGAGCTGCCCCTCGCGGTGCAGTTCCTCAATGATCGCGTAGTCGTCCGGGTAGTTCTGGAAGCCGCCGCCGGCGTCGATCACTCCGGTGACGCCGAGCCGGTTCACCTCGCGCATGAAATGGCGGGTGGAGTTCTTCTGATATTCGACCGGCAGCTTCGGCCCCTTGGCCAGCGTCGAATACAGAATGGTCGCGTTGGGCTGGGCAAGCAGCAGGCCGGTGGGGTTGCCCGCGCCGTCGCGCGCGATCTCGCCGCCGGGTGGGTTCGGCGTGTCCCTGGTGTAGCCCACCGCCCGCAGCGCGGCGGCGTTGAGCAAGGCGCGGTCATAGAGATGCAGGATGAACACCGGCGTGTCGGGGGCGACGGCGTTGATCTCCTCCAGCGTCGGCAGGCGCTTTTCGGCGAACTGGTGCTCGCTGAAGCCGCCGACCACCCGCACCCATTGTGGCGCGGGGGTGTTGTCGACCTGCGTCTTCAGCATCTCCATCGCGTGGCTGAGCGAGCGCACGCCGTCCCAGCGCAGCTCCATATTGTAGTTCAGCCCGCCGCGGATGATGTGCATGTGGCTGTCGATCAGGCCGGGAATGACCCGGCGCCCACCAAGGTCGATGCGCGCCGTCGCCTCACCCGCCAGCGCCATCGCCTCTCGCGCGGCCCCGGCGAACAGCACCTTGCCGTCCTTGATCGCCACCGCCTCGGCCTGCGGGTTGGAACGGTCGAGCGTCGTGACCTTGCCGTTGAACAGGATCAGATCGGCGGTCTCCGGCATGGTCGCGGTCTCCAGGGTGAGGTGGCGTGTCAGGAACCGGGAGGCGCCTCGTGGCCCTCGCTGGCGCTGGCCTTGCGGCCCGGCAACTGGCCGAGCACATGGTTCGAGCAATCGGCGAGGCCGATGGCGGCGCGCAGACGATCGCCCTTGAGAAGGTGGCGGGCGACGGGCACCAGCTGCTCGCCGATGAGGATGCCGAACAGCCCGACCAGCGCCACGACAGGCGGGGCCGGCGAGCGGACATTGATGAGGCTGTAGACAATGCCGACCAGCAGGCCGGCGGCGAGCGAGGCGAGATAGAGCTTCATCACTTGCCCTCCTGCGGGGCGCCGCGCGTAAGGCGCTCCAGCGGCCGGAGCCCGCATGACGGCCGCTGGAGCGGGGCACGCAAGCGCTCTGGCCTGCGGCCCGATGCCGTGCGTGCCAGCGGGACGTGGCACGCCCCACGCCGGGGCGAGGCGCGCCTGGGCTCAGCCCTTGATGAAGGCGAGCAGGTCCGGGTTGATCACCTCGGCATGGGTGGTGAGCATGCCGTGGGGGTAGCCCTCATAGACCTTGAGCGTGCCGTTCTTCAGCAGCTTGACCGCCTTCAGCGCGGAATCGGCGATCGGCACGATCTGGTCGTCATCACCATGCATCACCAGCGTCGGCACGCTGATAGCCTGGAGATCCTCGGTCTGGTCGGTCTCGGAGAAGGCCTTGATGCCGTCATAGTGCGCCTTGGCGCTGCCCATCATGCCCTGGCGCCACCAATTATTGACGACGCCGGGATAGACCTTCGCGCCCTCGCGGTTGAAGCCGTAGAACGGGCCGGCGGGCACATCGAGGAAGAACTGGGCGCGGTTGTCGGCGGTGGCCTTGCGGAAGCCGTCGAACACGTCGAGCGGCAGGCCCTCCGGGTTGGCGTCGGTCTTCAGCATCAGCGGCGGCACGGCGGAGACCAGCACCGCCTTGGCGACGCGGCCGGCCGGCTCGCCATGTTTGGCGACATAGCGGGCGACTTCGCCGCCGCCGGTGGAATGGCCGATATGCACGGCGTTCCTTAGGTCGAGATGCTCGACCACGGCGAAGGCGTCGGCGGCGTAGTGGTCCATGTCGTGCCCGTCGGAGACCTGTGCCGAGCGGCCATGGCCGCGCCGGTCATGGGCGACGACGCGGAAGCCGTTCTGGACGAAGAACAGCATCTGCGCGTCCCAATCGTCCGACGACAGCGGCCAGCCATGGTGGAACATGATCGGCTGGGCGTCCTTCGGACCCCAGTCCTTGAAGAAGATCTCGACGCCGTCCTTGGTGGTGAGGGTGGTCATGGCAGGAGCTCCGTGAGTGGCAATGGTTGCGGCGAAAGCGGGAGCAAGCGGGCCGAGCGCGGAAAGGACCGCGGTCGCGCCTCCGATTTCAAGGACGGCCCGGCGCGACAGCGGCAGAGACTGCCCGCTCATGGCTTCACCTCAATGACCTTCGGAGGCGCCGAACATGGTCTTGGCGTAGGTGATGCCCAGCCCATAGGCGCCGCCGAATTTCTTCGCGATCCCGGTGGTCATCTCGTAGCTCCCGGTGCGGGCCCAGTCGCGCTGCAGCTCCAGCAGATATTGCAGCGCGGTCATCGGCCGGGCGCCGGCCTGGATCATCCGCTGCAGGGCGCGTTCATGCGCCTCGCCCGAGACATCCCCGCAGGCGTCGGCGATGACGAAGACCTCGAAGCCCTGGTCGAGGGCGGAGAGTGCTGGTCCGACGATGCACACGCTGGTCCACAGGCCGGCGAAGACGATGCGGCTTTTGCCGATCTCGTTCACCCGGGCGATGACGCCGGCATCCTCCCACGTGTTCATCGAGGTGCGATCGAGCATCGGCTGGCCGGGAAACGCCTCGGTGATCTCCGCGAACATCGGCCCAGAAAAGCTCTTCTCCGCCACCGTGGTGAGGATGGTCGGGACCTGGAAGCCGGCGGCGGCGCGGGAGACCAGCGCCGCGTTGTTGCGCAGCTGCACGGCGTCGATCGAGCTGGTCGCGAAAGCCATCTGCGACTGGAAGTCGATCAGCACCAGAGCGTGGTTATCGGGATCGAGGAGTTCCTTGCCGGGGGTCGGAGTGGCGGTTGGCATTGCACATCCCTGCATGATGAGGCCCGGCGCGAGTCGTAGGGCGCGGGGTGCGGGCGGAACAATTGTGCGCGGGAAGGATGTAGGTTGGCCCTGGGGCTAGGTCGGCCCGCTTTGCCCGGTCGCGCGGCGCAGGCAGGCGAGCAATTCCTCCGGCACCACCGGCTTGGCGAGATAGCCGTGGAACCCCGAGCGCAACGCCCGGCGGCTCGTCGCCTCGTCGGGATAGGCGGTGACGAGAATGGTCGGCACATCGATGCCTTCCGCCCGCAGGCGGCGGTGGAGCACGATGCCGCTGAAGTCCCGCAAACGTATATCCGCCACAAGCACATCGACCGATCGCGCCTGCTCCGACGCCAGGAAGTCGGCCGGATCGGAAAAGCACAGCGGCCGGTAGCCGAGGGCATCGACCAGGCCGCCCAGGGCCGCCAAAGCTGCGGGATCGTCGTCGACGATGGCCACTGTCTTGCGCATGCCCGGGACGGGTCCATCGCGCCGGACGGCGGGTGGCCCGGCGATGGTCGCGAGCTTTGCCGGCCGGCCCGGTGCGCCACAATTGGCCGGTAGGTGTAGGCCGCTACGCTGCGGGGCCAGGGTCGGCCAGCTGGTCGGCGATTCGTACCAGGTCGGCAATCGTCTTCGCTTCGAGCTTCTGCATGATCTGGGCGCGGTGCACCTTCACCGTCGCCTCGCTCAGCTGCAGCCGGGCGGCGATCTGCTTGTTCATCAGCCCGCTGGCGATGAGCGGCATCAGCTCGCGCTCGCGCGGGGTCAGCGCCGCCTGCCGGGCGCGCAGCGCGCCGAGCTCGGCGTCGCGGGCGCGGCGGCGGCGATCGCGGGCAACGCCCTCGCGCACGGCGTCGAGCAGGTCCTGGTCGCGGAACGGCTTCAGCAGAAACTCCACCGCACCGGATTTCATCGCCGTGACCGACATCGGCACGTCGCCATGGCCGGTGATGAACACGATCGGCGTCGCGATGCCGGCGCGCGCGAGTTCGCGCTGGAATTCGAGCCCGCTCGCCCCGCGCAGCCGCACATCGAGGATGAGGCAGCCGGGAAGATCCGGGCAGCGGGCGTTCAGGAAGTCCCTCGGCGATTCATAGGCCCGCACCTCATAGCCTTCGGACGAGAGAAGGCTTTCCAGCGAGGCGAGGATGGATCGGTCATCGTCGACGACATAGACCACCGCGTCCGTCATCGGGCTTTCTCCTCCACGCCAGATCTCGCCTGCGCGTCTGCCACAGACAGGATCGCCACGGGAAGCGAGAAATGGAAGATGGCCCCGTGCGGCGTGTTCGCGCTGGTCCAGATGCTGCCGCCATGCGCCTCGACCACGGCGCGGCAGAACATCAGCCCCATGCCCATGCCGCCGGGCTTGGTGGTGACGAAGGGATCGAACAGCCGCTCGGCCACCTCGGCGGCGATGCCGGCGCCGGTGTCGGCGACGCCGACATGCACCTCGCCATGCGCCTCCTGCGACAGCCGCACCGTCACGCGGCGCGCCCGCAGCGGCGCCGCGCGCACGGCATCGACAGCGTTCTCGATGAGGTTGCGCAGGACATGGTGCAACTGCACGGCATTGCCGATGACGGGCGGCACCTCGCGCTCGCCTTCGACCGCGATCTCGACGCCGTAATGGCGGGCGTCGCGGCCCGCCTCCCCGGCCGCCCTGGCGACGATGGCCGCAAGGTCCAGCTCGGCCCGCTCGCGCGTGCCCTTGGTGAACATGGTGCGTATGCCCGCCACCACGCCATTGGCCCGGTGCCCGTCCTCGACGATCCGTCGCAGCGCCAGCTCCGCCTTGTCGATGCGCGGCTCGGCCTTGGACAGCCAGCGCAGCGCCGCGTCGGCATTGGTGACCATGCTGGCGAGCGGCTGGTTGATCTCATGGGCGATCGAGGCGGAGAGCGCCTCCATGGCGGTCAGCCGCTTCTCCCGGCTGCGCAGCTCGGCCGCCACGGTGCGGGCGAGGCGGATATGCACCAGCGTCGTCTGGGCGATCAGGACCAGCAGGATGATGCTCATCGCCAGCAGCCCGTAGATCCGCCCGGCCCACCAGCCGACGCTCAGCCGCGTGCCGCCGCCGAGATAGGAGATGAGCAGCAATTCGATGCCAAGCGAGAACAGGACGATACAGACCCAAAGGCTCAGCGCCGAGCGGCGGAGCCAGAGCAGCAGGGCGATATCAACGGCATAGAGCCCCATGGCGAGGGCGGGCACGACCTGCCACAGCAGGTTGACCTGCCGCCCGTCGCGCATCAGCGGCGGCAGTGCGTCGCGGAAATACAGCGTCGCCTCGATCAGCACGGTCGCCCCGATGCACACGCTGATCGCGACCAGCGAGGCGTTGGTCGCGATCTCGCGACGCGGGGCGAGCGCGAAGGCCAGCACGAAAAGCGGAAAGGCCAGCCGGCGCAGCAGGCCGAAGGCGGCGGTCACCTGCAGCCCCGCCTCCATGTCGAAGCCGGTGAAGACGCCCGGGAAGGTCAGCGCCCACGGCGCCAGCATCAGCGCCCCGAACAGATAGCCGGAGGCGAGGAAGAGCAGCGGAAGGTAGCGCCGCGCGCTGTAGAGCGCGAAGAGGAGCGCGGCCGTCATCGCCTCCAGCACGAAGGTGGCGGCGGCATAGGCCGGCACAAGAATTTCCGTATTGTGGGTGGGCAGGCGCGCAAAGGGCATCGTCGCGACGAACAGGGCGACCAGCGCGAGCGACAGGCCGCCCGCCACGGCGAGCTGCGGGCGGGTGATCCGGAAGGAGGTCTCCGTCTGGTCTTCGCCGCCCGTCACTGCGGTCCCCTTTCGCCGGAGCGATGCTTCGACCGATGGATGGCCGGGCCGGAGGGTTCCCGAGTTGGTCCGCTTTGTCCACCGGCGGCAGCGGACGACCGCGCGCACGTCCGGTGAAAGCGGGTTCACCGGACGTGCTTCAGCTTCTGTTTTTACGCCATGTCGTCACGCGAACCGGGCCCCGCTTCGCGCGAAAAGGCTCTAGCCACGCCCGGCGACGAAATCGCTCATGGTCTTGACCAGCAGCACGCCGACCGTGGCGCCGGCATCCTGCAGCCCCACCGTCTTCTCCTGGAACGCCGCCGCCTTGCCATGCTGCGCCACCATGGTCTTGGTCCGCTCCAGCGCCGCGTCGGCGGTATCGGCGGCTTCCTTCAGCGCCGGCGCCAGAGCGAGGCCGGAGGACGCGGCCTGCTCCAGCGCGCCGGCCACCGGGTCCAGCACGTCGAGAATGGTCTTGTCGCCGAGCTTCGCCTTGCCGCGCTCGGCAATGCCGGTGGCGAAGGCCCGCCAGAACTGGGCAAGCTCGGCGGTGCCAATGGCCTCCACCCCCTCCAGCGCCTTGGCGCCGCGCAAAAAGCCGGTGGCGGTGAGCGTGCCCATGGTGGAGGGCGCGGTCTTGGCCATGATCGCGCCAGCGGAGCGCAGCAGCTTGGTGATCCCCGCCGCCGGCCCTTCCGCCGTCACCGTGTCGGCGGCGGCGGCGAAGGACTTCGCCATGGTGATGCCGAGATCGCTGTCACCGACCTTGCCGTCGAGCGCGATCAGGAAGTCGCGCTGTTCGGCGAACATGTCGCGCCAGCGCTGGAACAGGCCGATCAGATCATCGGCGCGGATCGCGTCCATGCGGAAACCTCAGGCCTTGATGTGGGCGAAGAACGGGGTGTTGGCCGACGCGGCGACCAGCGGGTCGAGCTCGGCGTCGAGCTTAAGCACCGAAATGGAGGCGCCGGCCATTTCCATCGCGGTGGCGAACTCGCCGATCCAGACATATTTCACCTTGGAGCCGCGCTGTTCGAACAGCTGCGACACCCGGCGGAACAGGATGTACAGCTCTTCCTTCGGCGTGCCGCCGAGGCCGTTGACCAGCACCGCGAACTCGTCGCCGCTGCCGGCGGGAAGCTCGGCGAAGATGCGCTCCATCATCTCGTCGACCACGGCATCCGCCGCGGCAAGCTTGGTGCGGCCAATGCCCGGCTCGCCATGGATGCCCATGCCGATTTCCATCTCGTCATCACCGACCGAGAAGGTGGCGTGGCCGATCTCCGGCACGACGCAGCTCGACAGGGCGACGCCGATGGTCCGCACATTGAGGCGGGCCTTGTCGGCAAGCCGCGTCACCTCGTCGAGCGAGAGCATGTTGGCGGCGGCCGCGCCCGCCACCTTGTAGACGAAGAAGATGCCGGCGACGCCGCGCCTTTTGTGCTCCTCGCCGACGACGGAGGAGGCGACATCGTCATTGCCGACGACCTGCTTCACCGTGATGCCGTCAATGTCGGCCAGCTCGGCGGCCATGTCGAAATTGATGATGTCGCCGGAATAGTTGCCATAGATGTAGAGCACGCCGGCGCCCTGATCGATGTATTTGGTGACCTCGTGCATCTGGTCAGCGCTGGGGGACTGGAACACGCCGCCCACCGCGCAGCCGTCGAGCATGTTGTCGCCGACATAGCCGAGGAACAGCGGCAAATGGCCCGAGCCGCCGCCGGTGGCGATGCCCACCTTGCCCGGCTTGCGCGTGGCGACGACGAGGCAGCGCTTGTCGTCATTCACATAGGTCACCTGCGGATGCGCCCGGTAGATGCCGTCCAGCATCTCGTCGACGAAATGCGCGGGATCGTTGAGAAACTTCTTCATGTCGGTCCTCGTGAGCTCAAATCGGGCGGTCTGTTTCAGTTTTTCTTCTGGCTGAACACGAAGAAGCCGGCGGCCATCAGAATGAAGCCGCCCACCACCACGCGCTGCCAGGTGGAGGGAATGCCGACCATGACCAGCACGCTGTTCACCACCACCACCAGCAGCACGCCCAGCAGCGTGCCGAGCACGCTGCCGGTGCCGCCGGTGATGCGCGCGCCGCCCAGCACCACAGCGGCGATGACGTTGATCTCGCTGCCCACCAGGTCGAACGGGTTGGCCTGCCGGTTGGCGCAGGTGTGGATGATGCCGGCCAGGCCCGCGAGGCCGCCGGCATAGGCGAACAGGAAGATGTGGATGGTCCGCAGATTGTAGCCGAGCCGCTCGGCCACGCTGGCATTGCCGCCCACCGCGAAGATGGCGCGGCCCATCAGCGTGCGGTTCAGCATCCACCAGGTGATCAGCGCCGCAATCGGCAGCACCAGGAAATAGAATGGCAGGGTGATGGTGCGCCCGTCGGCGGCATCGAATTGCAGCAGCGGCATGCGGCCGAACGCGCCCATCTGCGGCGGCAGCGACATGATCCACACCGTGCCGATAAAGGCGAGCAGGATGCCGCGAAACAGATATTGCGTGCCGATGGTCACGATCAGCGAGGGCACGCGCAGATAATGCACCAGCAGTCCGTTGATCACGCCCAGCCCCGCACCGCCGAGCACCGCCGCCAGCACGATCAGCGCCATCGGCGCGTCGGGGAAGTGGTTCTTCACCAGCAGCGTGAGCGAATACATGGTGAAGGCGGCGATGGCGGTGAACGAGACGTCGATGCCGCCGGCCGCCAGGATGATGAACACGCCGAGCGCGAACAGCCCCATCACCACGCTGGAGCGCCCGATGTCGATCAGCGAGGAGGGTTGCAGGAACGCCGGGTTGGCGATCGCCACCGCGACGCAGATTCCGACCAGCAATATGAAGGTGATCACCTCCGGCCGCCGCCGCACCAGCTCCAAAAACGGGTTGGTGCGGGCGACGGGAAGCTCGGCGCTGTCGATCGGGTGCGTGGTGCTCATTGAATCGTCTCCGGCGGGGCGGAAGGCTGCGGCCGGGAGGCAAGCATGGCCTGGTAAAGCTGGTCTTCGGTCGCCGCGCTGGCCTCATATTCGGCGACGATGCGGCCACTGTTCATGACCAGGATGCGGTCGCAGTTCTGCAGCAGTTCCGGCAGGTCGTCGCTGACGATGACAAGGCCCATGCCGGCCTCGGCAAGCTGCTGGATCACCTTGTAGATCGTGTCCTTCGACCCGACATCGACGCCGACGGTCGGCCCGTGCAGGACGAGGAGCTTGGGCAGGATCGACAGCCAGCGGCCGATCAGCACCCGCTGCTGGTTGCCGCCGGAGAGCGCCCCGACCGGCAGGTCGATATTGCCGGTGTTGAGCCGCATGTCCTGCGAAATCTTGTCCGCCAGCGCGCGGCCCTTGGCCCGGTCGACAATGCCCACCGCATTGGCGAGATCGCTCACCACAAGGGCGATCTCGTTCTCAAAGATCGACTTGTCGAGGAACAGCCCCTCCCCCAGCCGGTCTTCCGGGACATAGCCGATGCCGAGGCGGATCGCCTGCGAGGGATGGCCGATGCGCTGCACCTTGCCATCGATGCGGATGCGCCCTTCGGCCGCCGGGGTGACGCCGGCGATCGCGGTGGCAAGCTCGTTGCGGCCGGAATCGGCAAGGCCGGTAATGCCGAGGATCTCGCCGCGCCGCAGGCTGAAGCTCACCCGGGCAAGGCTCGGCGGTAGCGACAGCCCGTCCGCCGCGAACAACTCCTCCGCCATCGGCGCACCGGTGCGGTAGCGCGCGCCGTCAATGTGCCGGCCGGTCATCATCTCGGTGAGCTGGTGCTTGGTGTAGTTGGCCAGCGGCCCCTGCCCCACGCACTGCCCGTCGCGGAACACGATGGCGTGGCCGCCGATGCGGTAGCACTCATCCAGCTTGTGGGTGACGAACAGCACCGCGACATTCTCCGAGCGGAGCCGCTCGACCACCGCGATCAGATTGTCGACCTCGCGCCGGGTGAGCGAGGTGGTCGGCTCGTCCATGATCACCATCTTCGCCTTGGTGGCGATGGCGCGGGCGATGGCGACGAGCTGGCGCTGCGCCAGCGGCAGGTCGGAAACGATGGCGGAGAGATAGGCCGGCGCCGTCGGCAGCCCGACCACCTCAAGCGCCGCCTCGGCGGTGCGCCGCAGCCGGCCACGGTCGAACAGCCGCGCGAGCCGGCCGCCATGGGCGACCAGCTGCTCGTTGAGCGCGACATTTTCGGCGACGGTGAGGTTCGGCAGCAGCGACAGGTCCTGGTAGACGGTCTCGATGCCGGCGGCGAGCGACTGGATCGGGGTCAGCGCGCGGAAGCTGCGCCCCTCCAGCACGATCTCGCCCTCGTCCGGGGCATGGGCGCCGGACATGATCTTGATGACGGTGCTCTTGCCGCAGCCATTCTCGCCGAGCAGATGATAGGCCTCGCCGGGTTGAATCGTGAAGCCGACGCCGCGCAGCGCATGGACGCCGCCGAAACGCTTGTGAATGCCGCGCAGTTCGAGGAACGCGCGGGAAGCGGTGTCCCGGGATACCGGATCTTGTGACACTGAGCCGTTGGACACTTGGCCTTGGGACACTTGCGACCCCTTCGTCGATTGGCGGCGCGGCGGGACGGCGCGTGGGAGAGCCTCCGGAGACGCGCGCGGCGCCTCCGGAAGCCTGGGTTTTCAACGGATCAGAAGAGGTATTCCTTGTAGTTCGCCTTGTCGGCGAGGACCATGCCGTTGCCGATGATCAGCACGCCGACGCCCGGCCCCTTGGTGACCTTCACCTTCTCATAGCCCGGCACGCCGAGATTGGCGCCGTCCTCGATCTTCTTGCCGGCGATCAGGCTCTTGGCGACCGAATTCATCGCCATGCCGGCCTTCTGCGGGTCCCAGAAGCCGATGGCGGTGATGGCGCCTGACTCCAGCAGGTCCTGCGAGGGGTTCGGCAGGCCGGTGCCGACCAGGCACACCTTGCCCGAGAGGCCCGCCTCGTCGATGGCGCGGCCGACGCCGAGCACGTCATTGCCGGCCGAGGTCTGGAATCCCTTGATATCCGGGTGCTTGCGCAGGATTTCCTTGGCCTTCTCATAGGTGGCGTTGGCGTCGTCGAACGACTCATTGTTCGCGTCGACCAGCACCATCTCCGGGTGGCTCTTGGCATTGGCCTCGCCGGCGCCGACCCACTGCATGTGGGTGCGGCTGCCGAGCGAGCCGACGAACGTCGTCCACTTGCCCTTGCCGCCCATGCACTGGGCGAGGCGCTCATTCAGCGCCTTGCCGTAATCGGCATTGTCGAAGGCCTCGACATCGGCATGGGTGTTCTTCTGGTTGTCGGCCTCATGGGTCACGACGATGATGCCGCGATCCATGGCGCGCTTCAGCGTGCCTTCGAGCACGGACGGGTCCATCGGCACCACGGCGAGGCCGTTTACGCCCTTGGCGACGAGATCGGTGACGATCTGCAGCTGCTGGGCGGCATCGGCGGTGGCCGGGCCGTACTGGGTGGCTACGACGTCCGGGTTTTCCTTCTGGAACAGCTTCACGCCGGTTTCCATGCGGTCGAACCACGGAATGCCGCTGATCTTGACTACGGTGGCGATGACCGGCTTGTTCTGCGCCATCAGCGCGCCGGCCGAGCCTGCCACCAGCGCCACGGCCATGGCCGAGCCGAGCAGCATCTTCTTGGAAAGAGCTCCCATAGTTTCCTCCATTTTTGTTGCTTCCCTCATGGCGAGTTTCGATGCGTGAGGGGATCGCATCACACGAGCCGTTTGCTCTTGTTGGGCGTCAGGAAGCCGACCACGTTGTAGCGGCCGACCGCCAGGAAGGTCAGAAGCAGCGCGCCCCAGGCGAAGTCGCGGACGAAATTCGAAAGCCCGCCGAAATTCAGCATGCTGGACATCAGCTGCAGGGCGATGGTCGCCAGCACCACGCAGATCACCCGGCCATAGCCGCCCTCGGGGCGCACGCCGGCCATGACCGCGATGAGGATGGCGATCAAGAGGTAAGAGGTGCCGTAGTCCCACTTCACGTTGACGTTGCGGGAGGCGATGATGATGCCGGCAAGGCCGGAGAGCAGGCCGCTGGTCGCATAGGTGGCGATCAGCACGCGCGTCCTGGGGAAGCCGGCATAGAGCGCCGCCTTGGGGTTCGTCCCCATCAGCATCAGCCACAGCCCGAAGGGCGTGAACTTCAGCAGCGCGGCGATGAAGGCGGCGACGCCGATAAAGATGAGGAAGCTGATCGGCACGCCGAGAAACAGGCCATTGCCGATCTCCGACAGCAGGTCCGGCGTCCCGACCGCCACCGCCCGCCCGTCCGAGGCAACGACCGCGAGGCCGGTGAACAGCATCTGCGTGCCGAGCGTGCAGAGAATGGGAGTGATGTTCAGCCGGCTGATCAGCAGCCCGTTGAAGGTGCCGCCGAGAAGGCCGACCAGCAGCGCGCCGACGATGAAGGCGACCGAATAGGCCGCCTGCTGGTCCGTGCTCGACAGGAACGAGCCCACGACCACCGCCGAGACGACGCCGGAAAGATTGGCGAGGGCAATGCCCGAGAGGTCGATGCCGCCATTGCCGGCGCACATGGCCAGCATCACGCCGATGGCGAGGAAGCCGATCTCCGGCAGCTGGCCGGCCATGGACTGGAGGTTGAAAGGCGAAAGGAAGGCGCCGCCTGATATGGCCGCTCCCAACGCCAGCACCGCCACATTGATGGCGATGAGCATGACCAGCTGTCCGCCGGTGGCTCGCATGGTCTCCTCCCGGAGTCGCACTGGCATTTTTAGTAAACTATGACCAGCTTCACTAAATTCGTAGCAAAGGCTTTTGCCCGGCGCAAGCGGCCTGCGGCGCGGCTGCGACACCGTTTTTCCGCAGGCCCGGAACCTGCCGAAAAGCGCGGCGGGATGAAAAAAGCAGCAGCATCCGGCGCTGTCACCGGCGGGCGCGCTGGATGAAAGGCCGGATGCAAAATCCTTATGGGACAGCCCTTCTTACGCATTTTCCGCCCCTCGCCTCTCCACCGAGCGGGCGATCGACATCGCCCGCTCGCCGGCCGAGACGCGCGCCGATTCCGGACAGGTGGGCCGGCCGATGCGGGCGTGCCGCACCATTCTTGCAAGACGGTTGCAAGGTCGAGATTTTTGGCTTAACGCTCAAAAAGGCACCCGAATGTTTACTAAACAAAATCTGCATCACATGTGCATCACGGGT
Organism: Ancylobacter vacuolatus; assembly: GCF_030813595.1. Lineage (GTDB taxonomy): Bacteria > Pseudomonadota > Alphaproteobacteria > Rhizobiales > Xanthobacteraceae > Ancylobacter > Ancylobacter vacuolatus. The sequence goes on from NZ_JAUSUH010000003.1 coordinate 520,728, forward strand.
TCCACGAGGACGCGCAGCCGGACATGAAAGCCAAGACGTCTTTCACCATTCGGGACATAGCCGGGGCGGCGGGCGTCTCGCCGGCCACGGTCTCGCTCGTGCTAAACGGCAAGGGGGAAATTTCCGGCCTCACCCGCGCCCGGGTTCTGGAAGCCGCCGCGCGGCTCAACTATGTCCCCCGCCTCGCCAAGCCGCGGGCCGACGCCACCGGCACCATCCGCTTCCTCAAGATCGCCAAGCACGGCCACACGGTGAACCGCGACCACAGCGTGTTTGTGTCGGACTACATTGACGGCATGTCGGCCGAAGCGACCCGGCGCGGTTATGCGCTTGAAGTGGTGAGCCATGAGGGACAGAGCATGACGGCGGTCGCCGACATGATCGCGGTCGCCCCGGTCAGCGGCATCATCGCGCTCGGCACGGAAATGTCGGAATCCGACATTCGCATCCTGCAGGGCGTCGGCCGGCCGATCGTGTTCATCGATACCTTCTACGACGTGGTGGAAGCTAATTTCGTCAATATGAACAATGAGGACGCGGTTTATCAGGTGATGGCGCGGCTGCGTCAGCAGGGGTTCGAGCGCATCGGCTTCGTGGCGAGCCATGTCGAGACCACGAACTTCCATCTCCGCCAGCACGCCTTCCACCGCAACGCCGCGCGGCTGGGGCTGACGATCGACCCCGCCCATATCCTCTCCGTCGAATCCACCTTCGACGGCGCCCATGTCGACACCGTCAAGGCGCTGAGCGAGGGGCTGGCGCTGGCGGACGCCTATTTCTGCACCAATGACGTCATCGCCTATGGCTTCATCAAGGCGCTGCGCGAATTCGGCATTCGCATCCCGGAGGATGTGGGCGTGATCGGCTTCGACAATCTCCCGCTCGGCGCCACCATGGAGCCGGCGCTGACCACCATCGACGTCTCGAAGCGCAAGATCGGCAACCTGGCCGTCACTGTTCTCGATGACCTCATCAACGCCGCCGAGCCGCAGCGGCCGGTGAAGATCCTGGTCGGCGCCAGCCTCGTCACCCGGGCCAGCGACCGTGGCCCGGCCGATCCCCGCCCCGCCCCGCGCGCGGTCCGCCGCCGCGGCGTCGCCCAGACCGCGTGAGGAGACGATCCATGCCCCGGCTCGCGCTGATCCACACCGTTCCCGCGCTCGTTCCGCGCTTCGGGCCTCTGGTCGAGGACGCGCTGCCGGGGTGGAGCTTCACCCATTCGGTCGATGAGAGCCTGCTTGCCGAGACGATCCGCGAGGGCCGCCTCACCGAGGCGACGCGGGCGCGCCTCGCCGCCGGGGTGCGGGAAGCTGCCGCCGGGGCCGATGCGGTGCTCGTCACCTGCTCGACCCTGGGTGAGGCGGTGGATGCCCTGCGCCCCTCGACCCCGGTGCCGCTGTTCCGCATCGATCGCGGCATGGTTGAGGAAGCGGTGCGGCGTGCCCGCCGCATCGGCGTGCTGGCGACCCTGTCCACCACGCTGGAGCCGACCGGCCGGCTGGTCGACGCGACGGCCGCCGCGACGGGGCGCGAGATCACCATGGTCGCCCGGCTCTGCGAGGGCGCCTTTGCCGCGCTCGCCGCCGGGGACCGCGACGGCCATGATCGGCTGGTGCGCCAGGCCTTCGAGGAAGTGGCGCCGCAGGTCGATGTCGTGGTGCTGGCACAGGCCTCGATGGCCGACGCGCTGCCGGCTTCCGTGCGCGCGGCCGGCGCCGTGCTCACCAGTCCTGAGCTCGGGATCGCCGCCGTCGCGGCTGAACTGACAGGTCGCGCCCATGCGACCGCATTGTCCGGGAGACGCCCCTCATGAAATACCGCACGCTCGGCCGCTCCGGCCTGAAGGTCTCCGCCCTCAGCATGGGAACCTTCTCCTTTGGCGGGGTCGGCGACTTCGCCAAGGTCGCCACGCACGGCGTCACCGAGGCCCGCCGCCTCGTCGATACCTGCCTCGATGGCGGCATCAATGTCATCGACACCGCCAACATGTATTCCTTCGGCCGTTCCGAGGAGATCGTCGGCGAGGTGCTGGAAGGGCGGCGCGAGCGCGTGCTGATCTCGTCCAAGGCGCGCATGCGGATCGGCGACGGGCCCAATGACGAGGGCGTGTCGCGCTACCATCTCGTGCGCGAATGCGAGCGCAGCCTGAAGCGGCTGCGCACCGACCATATCGACATCTATTTCCTGCATGAATGGGACGGCGTGACGCCGCTCGACGAGACGCTTTCGGCGCTGGATTCGCTGATGCGCCAGGGCAAGATCCGCTATATCGGCTGCTCGAACTATTCCGGCTGGCACATCATGAAGGCGCTCGGCATCGCCGAGACCCACCACCTGCCGCGTTTCGTGACCCAGCAGATTCACTACACGCTGGAGGCCCGGGAGGCGGAGTACGAACTTCTCCCCATCGCGGTGGACCAGGGTGTCGGCGTCATGGTTTGGAGCCCGCTTGCCGCCGGCCTGCTGTCGGGACGGTTCGGCCGCGACAAATTCCCGGCCGATTCACGCCAGGCCGCCGGCTGGACCGAGCCGCCGATCCGCGACAGCGAGCGCCTGTGGCGGATCGTCGACGTGCTGAACGATATCGCCGCCACGCGCGGGGTCACGGCGGCGCAGATCTCCATCGCCTGGACGCTCTCCCGCCCCGGCATCGCCTCGCTGGTGGTCGGCGGCACCGAGGAGGCCCATTTCCGCGACAACATTGCGGCGGTCGACATCACGCTCACTGCCGAGGAACTGGACCGGCTGAACCAGGTCAGCCGGCCGCCCTATCTCTACCCCTACTGGCACCAGCACAATTTCGCCCGTGATCGTTTTTGCGAGGGCGACTGGGCCTTGCACGCCGGCTATGAGGACCTCGGCAAGGTCTAGGCGCAGAAGCTGTCGATCTGGACGGAGATGTGTTCACCGTCTCCGTCCGGCCGGCTGCAACCTCGGCGAGAGCGTCGCCGTGACCAGGCATAGCCTGGCCCACACGCCAGAAATCCTCGACACGTCTCCCGCCCGCACGAGCGCGAGGGCGGACAGCGCAATTGCCAGGCTGGCGAACGCTCTGGAAACGGAGTTTGCAACACAGACGGCCCAAGGCGAGGTCCCGTCCGATGCGAAGCGATGGCGCGCCGACGTTGATGAAACTCCCCAAGTGGGCACGGCGTGTGAATAAGCGCGGAGATCGGACCCCGGCGATAAACGTGCTAACTCCTTTATTCAGCACATAAACTCCGGAGAAAGACGGGGGCCGATCTCCGCGCAGCTTCGCGCCTCTTTTGCGCCATCGGGCAGCGGCCAGCGACAAAGTGACGGCTGCCGCGCATTTTCAACACCGTTCCGTGCTTGAATGCGAACTCCGCCGCGCCGAACGCGCGGCCTCACCCCACGAACATCGACGAGCCGCCCGGTTTACGCGCGATCGAGGTGCGTAGAGACGGAGATGCAGATGTTGATGGCAGGTGAAAGCGCGCTCGCCAAGGCCGATGCGAGAAGCTGGGCGCGCCGGCTGAACGACTACCGCCAGCCCGATCCGCGCCGCAGCGTCCGCGAACTTCTCATAACCGCCGTGCCCTTTGCCCTTGCCTGGGCCGCGATGCTTGCCGCGCTCAAGCTGGACCAGGTCTGGCTCTACGCACTCCTCATCCTCCCGGCGGCGGGGCTGCTGGTGCGCCTTTTCATGATCCAGCACGATTGCGGCCACGGCTCTTTCTTCGGCAACCGGAGCGGCAATGACTGGACCGGCCGGGTGATCGGCGTGCTGACGATGACGCCCTATGATCATTGGCGGCGCGCCCATGCGATCCACCACGCCAGCGCCGGCAATCTCGACCGCCGCGGCATTGGCGACATCGACACGTTGACGGTGGACGAATATCTGGCGCGCTCCCGCTGGGGGCGGCTGCGCTATCGCCTGTACCGGCACCCGCTGGTGATGTTCGGTATCGGCCCGATCTATGTCTTCCTGCTGGAGAGCCGCCTGCCCATCGGCTTCGCCCGCAAGGGCTGGACGCCGTGGGTAAGCACCATGACGACCAATCTGGGCATCGCCGTCGCGGCGGGGCTGCTGATGTGGGCCGTTGGCATCGGGCCGTTTCTGCTGGTCCACCTGCCGATCGTCATCCTCGGCGCGGCTGCTGGCGTCTGGCTGTTCTATGTCCAGCACCAGTTCGAGGGCACGCACTGGGACGACAATGAGAACTGGGAATTCCACGAGGCGGCGCTGCACGGCTCGTCGCATTACGACCTGCCGGCCGTTCTGCGCTGGTTCAGCGCCAATATCGGCATGCATCATGTGCATCATTTGTGCGCCCGCATTCCCTATTACCGCCTGCCGGAAGTGCTGCGCGACCATCCGGAACTGCGCGATGTCGGGCGGCTGACCCTTTGGGAGAGCTTCGGCTGTGTGCGGCTGACGCTGTGGGACAACCGGCAGCGGCAGCTGATCTCCTTCCGGGAGATGCGCGCGCTCTATCAATAGCCGCCAGCGCAGCGGGTGGAGCGGTGGCATGATGCGGCTCGCCGGGCGCGGCCCGTCGCGATATCCTGCGCACCGACACCGGGGGATCCATGCCGCGCCCGACGAGCACCAGAGGAACGACGACGCCCGCGCCCGGCGACGAGGCCCCCGTTGAGAAGGCGCCCGTTGAAAAGGCGCCGGTTGACCCGCCACACGGCGCGGGGCCGACGGTGGCCGCGCTGCTGGAATCGCGCCGGCAAGAGACCATCCGTCCCGCCGAGACCGCGTCTTCCGGATGGCGCTGGAGCCTGCGCGAGCTCTATGCGGGGACGGACCGGCGGGCGACCCGCTTCCAATGGGCGGTTGCCAGCATCGACCTCGTCATCGTCGGCTTCTTCATTCTGGGCCCGGTGCTTCAGCAATGGCGGGGTTATCTGTGGATCGACTATGCCGTCGCCCTGCTGCTTGCCGCCGATCTCTCGGCGAGGGCGATCGCGTCGGTCCATCTCGGGCGCTGGCTTCGGCAGCCCGTGGTCTGGGTCGATCTGGTCGTCCTAGCCACGCTGCTCGCGCCGCTGTGGCTGGCAAATCTGGGTTTCCTGCGGATCCTGCGGCTGTGGTCGATGTCGCAGAAGGACATCTTCTGGCGCGCGCTTCGCCGACGCGGCTATGGCGAGTGGGAGGATGTCGGCCGTGCCGGCATCAACCTCGTCACCTGCCTGTTCGTCATTACCGGCTTCATCTACACGGTCTTCGCGAGCCCGGGCTCAGGCATGGAGGGGTGGATCGACGCGCTCTACTTCACCGTCGCCACCATTACGACGACGGGTTTCGGCGACATCACGCTTCCCGGTCCGGCCGGCAAGCTGACCGCGATCGTCACGATGATCGTTGGGATCTCGCTTTTCGTGCGGCTCGCCCAGGCGCTGTTCCGCCCCCATAAGGTCTCGTTCCGGTGTCCGAGCTGCGCGCTGATGCGCCATGAGCCCGATGCGGTGCATTGCAAGGCATGCGGGCAGCTGCTCACCATTCCCGACACGGGCGGAGAATGATCTAATTCTTTGTTGTATCGCGCTTTCTTCCCGCATCGCGCTCCAGCGGCCGCCCAAAGCCAAGGCCGAGGGCGCCTGGAAAGCGCGGGGCGGTTCCATTCTCATCATCAGCCACGCCACGCCAGAGCTTCGCCCGATCGGAAAGGGCTCTAGGCGATGAAATCGTCGGCCGCCGGCCGGGGGGCGGCGACGATGTCCTCAATGCGGTCGCCGGTCGGGTCCGCATGCGCCGCCTCGAACGCCGAGAGCGCGTTGCTGTCGCCTTCCGGCGGTGGAACGGCGGGGGCGTCGAAGGTGAAGAACTCCTCGCCCTCGGCGCGCGCGTCGCCGCCGATACCGGAGAAATCCAGCAGGCCGGACGATTCTTCCGCGCCGGCGGCGCCGGGTTCAAGCACGAAATCATCCGCGCCGCCGCTCGCTGGCGAGGAGGCGACGGCCGACTTCGACTCAGCGAGCTTGGTGAAGCTGAGGCTGAGCTCCTCGCTCGGCCGATTGCCGTCGTTGTCAACGCCCGCCGCGCCGCTCGACTTGTCGTCGATCCGGCCGAAATTCAGGCTGATGTTCTCCGATGGCCGGTCGTCGCCGCTGCCATTGCCCTGCGTATCGCTCGGCTTGTCGTCGATCCGGCCGAAATTGAGGCTGATATTCTCTGATGGCCGGTCGTCGCCGCCGCTCCCCATGCTGGTGACGCTGGAGGGCGCGGCCCCGGAGGCGGCGTCCTGGCCGGCAACATCGAGGCGGTCCGTCGGGCTCATAGGAGAACTCCCTTGATGAGAACGGAAGAGAGGTAGCATATAGCGGGATGGTTGCGGGAGAGGCCGGCGCGGCGGCGGGAGTGTCATCACGCCAAGGTGTTTCGTCCGCGCACCGCGTTCCGTTCACTCTCCACGAGCCGCCGTCCCATGAATGCGCGTCCCAATCATGCACCATCGCCCCCGACGCGGTGGACCCGGACGCCAGAGCCGGCCTGCGGAACCGAGCGTGAGTGACGTGTCCACCCGTGGCGCGAACCCGGTGGCGCAGGCGTTGCGCGAGGTGCGCGGCGCCTTCCTGGGCGTCGGGGTGCTGAGCGGGGTGAGCAATTTGCTGATGCTCACCGGCCCGCTGTTCATGATCCTCATCTATGACCGGGTGCTGACCAGCGGCAGCGTGCCGACGCTGGTGGCGCTGGGCGTGCTGGTGATGGGGCTTTATGCCTGTCTCGGTCTCATCGAGATCCTGCGCAGCCGGGTGCTCGCCCGGATCGGCGAGCAGATCGACGAGAGGCTCGGGTCCGCCAGCTTCCGGCTGGCGCTGGAACTGCCTCTGGCCGCGCCGCCGGGCACGCCCGCCCGGCCGGTGGGCGATCTCGACCAGATTCGCGGCTTTCTCGCCGGGCCGGGGCCGGTGGCGCTGTGCGACCTGCCCTGGCTGCCGGTCTATCTCGCCTTGGTCTTCGCCTTTCACCCCTGGCTGGGCTGGCTGGCGGTGGCCGGCTCGCTGCTGCTGATGGCCAGCACGCTTGCCAGCGAGTGGGCGATGCGCGCGCTGGTGCGCGAGAGCGCCGGCCTCGCCATCCGCCGCCAGGACCGGCTGGAGGCGGGGCGGCGCAATGCCGAGGTGCTGCGCGCCATGGGTATGGCCCCGGCCTATGCCGCGGGCTGGAACCGGATCAATGACGAGCATGCGCGGCTCCGCCTGCGCCTGGCCGACATTGCCGGGCTGTATGGCGGCCTCACCCGGGCGCTGCGGCTCGCGCTGCAATCGGCGGTGCTCGGTCTCGGCGCCTATCTGGTGATCCGCCAGCAGCTTTCGCCGGGCGTGATGATCGCGGCCTCCATCGTCACCGCCCGGGCGCTGGCCCCGGTCGAGCAGGCGATCGCCAATTGGCGCGGCTTCATTGCCGCACGGCAGGCCCGCGCCCGGCTGGAGGCCCAGCTCCCGCTGTCCTCCGATGCCGAGAAGCTGGCCCTGCCGGCGCCGGCGGCCAGCCTCGCGGTGGAGCACATCGCCGTCGCGCCGCCGGGCGTGGCACAGCCGGTGGTGCGGGAGGCGAGCTTCCGGCTGGAGGCGGGGCAGGGCCTCGGCATCGCCGGGCCCAGCGGTTCGGGAAAGTCGAGCCTTGCCCGCGCGCTGGTAGGAAGCTGGCCCTGCCTGCGCGGCACCATCCGGCTCGACGGCGCCGAGCTGAAGCAGTGGCGGCCGGAGGACCTTGGCCGCCATATCGGCTATCTCCCGCAGGATGTGGAGCTGTTCGACGGCACGGTGGCGGAGAACATCGCCCGCTTCGAGGCCGGGGCGCCGGCGGAGGAGGTGCTGGCGGCGGCCCGCAATGCCCATTGCCACGAGATGATCCTGCATTTTCCCGAAGGCTACGACACCCGGATCGGGCTTGACGGCATGGCGCTTTCGGCCGGGCAGCGCCAGCGCATCGGCCTGGCCCGCGCGCTCTACCGCAAGCCCTTCCTGATCGTGCTCGACGAGCCCAATGCCAATCTCGACCGGGAGGGTGAGGCGGCGCTCGCCGCCGCGATTATGTCCGCGCGCGGGGCCGGGGCCATCGTCATCGCCATCGCCCACCGCACGCAGCTGCTCGGCACGCTCGACCAGCTGCTGATCCTTAGGGATGGCCGGGTCGCCGATCTCGGGCCGCGGGCCGAGGTCATCGCGCGGTTGAAGATGCCGGTGGAGTAGCCCATGTCCGCCTTCACGTCCCCCGAAACACCGGCCCGGGCCGCCGTCTCGCCCGCCGCCCGCGCGATCCGGCGCGAGCTGACGCTTGGCTTCGGTGTCATCGCCCTGCTCATCGGCGGCCTCGGTGGCTGGGCGGCGACGACGGAACTCGCCGGCGCGGTGATCGGCAACGGCACGCTGGAAGTGGACGGCCGGGTGAAGCGGGTGCAGACGCGCGACGGCGGCGTGGTCGGCGCCATCACCGTGCGCGACGGCGACCGGGTGGTCGCGGGGGAAGTGCTGGTCCGGCTCGATGACACGCTGACGCGAGCCAACCTCGCCATCGTCGAAGACCAGATCCAGCATCTGGTCGCCCGGCGCATGCGGCTGATCGGCGAGCGCGATGGCGCGGCGCGCCTCGCCGTTCCCGAGGAATTGCAGCCCGCCGATGATCCCTCCGGCCGTGCCGCCGCCCTCGTCGCTGCCGAGCAGTCGCTGTTCAATGCCCGCCGCGACCTCGGCGCCGGGCAGAAGCGCCAGCTCGGCGCGCGCATCGCCCAGATCCACCGCGAGGTCGAGGGGCTGGCCGAGCGCCGTGACGCCAAGACCGAGGAGCTCGCCTGGAACGCGCGCGAGCTGGAGAGCGTCACCACCTTGCACGGCAAGGAGCTTGCCACCCTCGGCCAGGTGGCGGAACTGAGCCGGCTGCGTGCCCAGCTCGCCGGCGAACATGGCCAGTTCGTCGCCGAGATCGCCCGCGCCGAGGCCCGCATCGCCGAGACGGAACTTGCGATCATCGAGATCGACCAGCAGCGACAGGCCGAGGCGATGGCCAGCCTGCGCGAGATCGACTTCCGGCTGGCCCAGCTTGCCGAGCAGCGGATCGCCGCCTTCGAGCGGCTGCAGGGAATGGAGGTGCACGCCCCGCAGGCCGGGGTCGTCCACGACCTCGCCGTGCACACGCTCGGCGGTGTCGTTGCGCCAGGCGAAACGCTGATGCAGATCGTGCCGAGTACCGACGCGCTGGTGGCCGAGATGCGGCTGCGCCCGCGCGACATCGACCAAGTCCACACCGGCGAGCCGGCGGTGCTGCGGCTCACCGCCTTCAACCAGCGCACCACGCCCGAGCTGGCCGGCACGGTGGCGCAGATCTCCGCCGACGTGCTGGTCGACGCGGCCAGCGGCGAAAGCTGGTACACGGCACGGATCGCCCTCGACCCGGCCTCGGTGGCGAAGCTCGGCGGGCTCCAACTGGTGCCCGGCATGCCGGTGGAAGTGTTCATCCACACCGAGCCGCGGCTGGCGATTTCCTATTTCCTCAAGCCGCTGCAGGACCAGCTGATGCGCGCCTTCCGCGAGGAATGAGGTCGCAAGGCCGGGCGGGCGACATGCCGGCGGCGAGCCGGACCACGGCATCCAGGCCGACCGCGCCGGAGCTTCTGGCGCTTCGGTAGGAGGCTATTGATCGCCAAAGACAACGCAATACCGCGTTCGGCTCCTGAGTGTTGGTTGTCGCCGTGCGCAAGACTGGCGCCTGTCTTGCTCATCTCCGCTAGATCCTGGGGAGGAACGGAGAGGCAGATCAATGCGTTGTTGCGGTACGTCGATTAACGGCGGACAGGAGTCCCCCCATGCATAAGCCTATCGTCGCGATTGTCGCTGCCTCGCTCCTCATGAGCGTGCCCGCCCTTGCGCAAGGCACCATCACCCAGACCGCCAACGTACCGGTGGGAAAATCCGACGCACTGGCATCCAATCTGGTCGGTCTCGATATCGCAAATGCCGCGAACGAAGACGTCGGCGAGATCGAGGATCTCGTTCTCAACGGATCGATGAACGTCACCGGATTCGTTCTTTCAGTGGGCGGCTTTCTTGGCATGGGCGATCGCTATGTTGTCGTACCGCCCGACGCCATCCAGGTCACCTTCGACAACACGGCGAATGAGTGGAAGGGCATGACCAAGCTCACCCGGGACCAGTTGAAGGGCATGCCGGAGTTCAAATACGAGGGAAAGTTCGACGACTGATCCAGCACTTGAACGAGCCCGCTTCATCGCTTGAGGGGGCGGGCCATTTGCGCGTGTAAAACGCGTCATTCAGCGTCCATCGAACGAGGAGACCGCCGCGCTGCCTCCGGCGGCGGGGCTGTTTCGCCGCCTCGGCCAAGCCCTAGACCCCGAGCGGCCCGGGCAGATCTGTCGAAGGCTGCCCCGGCTCGACATAGACCCACGCCTTCTTGGCGGCGAGGCCATCCGTCTGGCCATCGGAAAGCGCCTTGATATAGGGCTCCGGTGTCAGGAATTTGGTCCCCTGCACCTTCCGAAGCGGGTTGCCCTCCTCCAACAGACGTTTCCGGATCGTCAGCGCCCTGGTGACATCTTCGAAAATATAGAGAGCAATCGTCTCGGCATTCTGCTGATGCGGGTGGCCGGCGGTGAGCGCGACGCGCAGCGTGTTGCAGAACACGAAGACCGGGACCTGGTCTTCCTGCAGGATCGAATCGTACAATGCGACGGTGATTTCCGGCCGGACGAGTTCGCTCTGGAGCGTGTGAATCTTCAGGGGCCGGCTCGGATCCGTCACCGGCATGTCCTTCAATTCGAGCCAGCTAGCATAAAGATTCCGCAGGGTTGCCAGATAGCCGGTGATGCGATGGACGGCATCGTCCCGCGTACTCGCTGCGTGGCTGTACAGCACGCCCAGATAGGCAAGCGCACCGGCCGTTACTGTGGCAAGCGCTCCAAGGATTGCCCCCGTGAAGCCCAGCCAATTGGAGAGGCTGGTATCATTAATGCCGAGAAGCAGCCGATCCCAAAAGGTGGCGGCCAGGGCAAAACCGATGACGATGCCGAGCAGCGCACAGGCGGCACCGATGACCGCCATCCGGAAACTGTCTTTCATGCGCCTTCCTCTCGGGATCTGACCTTAGCAAGGCGATGCGGTGGTCGCCAATATGGACCACCGGCAGCACCGCCAGCGCAAAACATGAGGGCTGTCACAACGAGGCCGATAAGGAGCAACCCACACCCTTGGCGGCACGCTTGGACGTCCGCCGGATCGACGCCCTACACCGACCTGGAAGCCGGATCCCACGGGTGGCGCCTCGGCGAACAGGGAGGGCGCCAATCGCGGCAGCCCGTCATGTCACGGCATCAGCGGAGTTTGGCGATCCCTATACCGTCGAGCTTGGCGCGGTCCTTTATGGATTCCTCGCTCCGCGTCATTGCCTTGGATATTGCCTTCAACGCCATGCCCTTCTTGGCCAACAGCTTCAGCTTTTCCAGTTCCTCGTAGGTCCAGGGTTGGCGATGCCGCTCAAATCGTTCGGCCATGGCTTTCTCCAGCACTCCCGCGGCAAAAGGCCGGGCATCGGGTTCTCTATAGCAGCCACAGCAGGCAATGAGTCAGGGGCGCGGCATAGGCCTCGCATCATGCGCCCTCCGTTTCGTCCCGGACCTCCACGCCTTGCCGGCCACCACCCTGCGCGACCTTTTTCATGTCACCGGCCGCTCTTGCCTTGATAGGCGATGGGCATGGTGTCGCCAGAAATGGATTGCCTGGCGGCTGCGAGGGCAGCTTCGTGGGCCGGGTCCGTCTCGGAGAGTCACATCACCGAGCTCAACAAGCGGGCGACCGAGGCCGAGGCCAAGCTGAAGCGCCTTTATGAGGCGATCGAGAACGGGCTCATAAACATGGCCGATCTCTCATTGAAGGACCGCATCGCCGAACTGACCGCGATTCGCGACCAGGCCCAGGCCGACGCCGCGCGCGCAAGCGGCTGTGGAGACGACTGGCCCGAAAGTTACCGTCGAGAGCCTGAAGCGCTTCTCCGAGGTCGCCCGCGACAAGCTACGCACCAAGACCGGAGAATATCACCGCGATCACCTTCGAGCGCTGGCTCAACGCGTCGAGGTGGTCAGCAAGTCGGAGATTCGGCTCATGGGAAACAAATCGGATCTGCTGCGCACGCTTGCTGCCGCATCAAGCGTAGGAGCGGCGGCGAACGGTGTTCGCAGTTTTGTACCGAAGTGGCGCGCCCGAAGAGATTCGAACTCCTGACCCCCAGATTCGTAGTCTGGTGCTCTATCCAGCTGAGCTACGGGCGCCCGGCTTCCTGCCGGTGAGGAAGGAAGCCTGTTCGCGGCCAGTTGGCAACAGGTGATAACCAACCGCGAGGGCCCGTCTGCTACCCCGTTTGCGCACGCATTGCAAGACGTCCTGGCAAGGAAGCGCGCTATCCACAGGCTGCGACCGTTTCCGAGACGTCTTGGAACGCTGCGGGCGTCCGCTCGCCTGACCAAACCGTCTTGTGTCACCGGGATGGCGGAGCGGCGCTGACGCCCGCGCCCGCTCATGTCACCGCACCTCGAACGGCATGTTGGCGGTGGCGCCGGCGCCCTTGCCGTCGCGCAGCTCGACGAAGACGCGGTAGCGGCCGGGCTTGAGGCCGAAGATCCGGGCTCCCGTGGGTCCGCTCTGGCGCACCGAATCGGGAAAAAGCGCCGGAACCTGTTCGGCATCGCCGCCCACGCCACGGTCGGCACTCTCGGCCATCACGAACCAGCGCACCTCCATCAGGTCGCCATCGGGCTCGATGGCATCAAGCGTGAAGGCGCCCTCCTCCGCCGCCGCCCAGGCGGCGAAAGGCGCGCTCGGCTCGCCCGCCACCCGCAGCGAGGCGATTCGGGGCGCCTGGTTGCCGCCCGGCGACTGGCCGCCCCAGGCCTGCGCCATCGCCTCCGCCGCCTCCAGCCACACGCCATCGGGCAGCAGCAGGCTGTGCCAGCTCGGCGTTACCTCCTGCTTCTGGCCCCAGAGGAAGAGGATGGTGCCGGCGCCCTGTTCCTCCAGCGCGGAGAGATAGCGGCGCAGCTGGATCGCCTTCTGGGTCGAGCTCGGCTCGAAGGGCGCGCCCCAGGGGGTGTGGGCCGCCTGCCACTGGCCGAGCGCGCCGAGCTCGGTGATGATGATCGGCCCCTCCCACCCCTGCTTGCGGGCCCGCTCGACCACCGAAGTGAGCGCATCGCCATAGGAGTTGAGGCCGAGCACCCTGACGCTGGGCGCCGCCTTGCGCAGCTTCTCGACCTTGTCGCTGCCGGTCTCGGCCAGCACGGCGAGCGACGGGTGAAGCGGATCGACGCGGGTGACCATGGCCGCCACCTCCTCGATCACAGGCCAGACCGGCGAATCATCGGCGAGATCGACCTCCACCTCATTGCCGATGCCCCACATCAGCAAAGCGGGATGCTCGCGATATTTCGTCACCACGGCTTCCAGTTCGGCCAGCTGGCGGGCGCGGAAAGCGGCGTCGGTGTAGTCGGCGCCCTGGCGCGGCTGGCCGACCCACAGGCCGGCGATCACCTTCAGCCCAAGCTTGCCCGCCTCGTCGAGCAGCGGGCCGGGGTCTTCGCCATAGCTGCGCACGGTGGTGGCGCCGAGGCCCGGCAGCAGCGCCAGCGGTCCGTCGCCCGCAACGCCGCGCACCGCGAAGTTCTGGCCATCGACGCGAAGCGCGCGGCCCTCAATGGTGACGGCGGCCGGCGCCGCGCCCGGCGTGCCGGGAAGCACGGGGGTGGCGAGCTGGGGCTGGGCCGGGGCGGCGGACGCCACGATGAGCGGCAAGGAGGCCGCAAGTCCGGCGAGAAGGCGCCGGCGGCTGACGCCGATTCGCGGGCGCCGGCTTTCCACGGTGAAGCTGATTTTCAAATCGCGTCCTCTCTCGGCACTGCGCCCCCGCGCGCCCTCAACCGTAGGATCGCAGCGCCCGATGGGCGTCGAGATCGACCGGGCGGTCTGGCACCCGCAGCTGGAACGTAGCGCCGATCGTGCCGGGAACCAGTTGCACATCGCCGCCATGGGCCTGCATCAGCTCGGCGGCGATGGCGAGGCCGAGCCCGGTGCCGCCCCGGCTCACCGAGCCCTGGAACGCCTCGAACAGATGCGCCTGCGCCCTCTCGGGCACGCCGGGGCCGGTATCGGCAACCTCGATGACGACGATGGCGCCCTCGCGCCGGCCGGTGATGCGGATCTGGTCCCGGGCGACATCGTTGGGCGCGCGGGCGCGCAGCGCCTCGACGGCGTTGCGGCAGAGATTGAGCAGCACGCGAAAAAGCTGGTCAGGATCGGCGTCGACCATCAGGTCGCGGTCGATCGACTCGACGAAGCCGATGCCGGTGCCGTCCTCCCCCGGGCCGAGGCCAAGCGTGTCGCGCACTTCGGCCACCAGCGGGGCGAGCGCCACCATGCGCCGCTCCGGCGGGGGTTCCTGCGCCTTGCCGTAGGCGAGCGTGTGCTCGCAATACGCGATGGCACGGTCGAGCGCCGCTTCCAGCTTGGGGGCGAAGCGCTGCACCGCCGGGTCGCGTATGTCGGCGAGACGGTCAGAAATCAGCTGCACCGAGGCCAGCAGATTGCGCAGATCGTGGTTGATCTTCGACACGGCGAGGCCCAGCGCGGCAAGGTGGTTCTTCTGCTGCAGCGTCTCGGCGATCTGCCGCTGCATGGTGGTCAGCTCGCGCTCAGCCTGGCCGATCTCGTCCAGCCGCCGGTCGTCGTCAACTTCCAGCACCGGCAGCGCCGGGTTGAGGCGGAAGGCGATCATGCGCTGGGTGAGGCGGCGCATCGGGCGCACGAACATCCAGGCAAGGCCCAGATAGACCAGCGCCCCGGTGAGCGCGGCGATGACCAGCGACACCAGCAGCACATTGCCGGTGAAGCGCAGCATCGCCTTGCGCAGCGGCGTCTCGCTGATGACGATCTCGACGAAACCCTCGCCGCGCGGCGGCGTGCCGACGGCGCGGATCACCCGGCCATCCGGCGCCAGCAGCGTGTCGAACGCCTCCCGCACCGCCTGCCACGGCCCGACATCACGCACATCGGCATGGTGGTCGACTTCCGGGGGCATGTCGGAGGAAGCGAGCAGCCGGCGCGTATTGTCACGCTTGAGCGCCACGGTGATGGCGCCGACGCTGCGCAGCAATTCCTGCGTCAGCTGCGGCGAGATCATGCCATCCGGCGCGGCGTCGAGCACCAGGGCGGCGGTACGGGCGGAAGCGAGCCGGTCGGACAGCCAGTTGAGCCGGAAGGAGGCAACCGCCGGCACCAGAATCAGCACCTCCGCCAGCAGCACGAAGGCAAGGGTGAACGCCAGCAGCTTGCCGGACAGGCCGAGATGGAAACCGCGACCCTCGCAAAGACGTGGCGCGGCGGGCCCGTCGGCGACGCCGAACCCCGTCATCCCCGACGGCAGCGCCCCGCCACCGGGACGCGCACGATCGCCGCCCGCCAGGAGGGCGGGCGCGGCGACGCCATCGGTCCCGGCTTGCGAACGCTTCTTCATGCCAAACAACGCTTCTTCCGCTCCCGCGCCCCGCTCCTGCCGAAGTCAGACGCGCGCGCCATCGGATGGTAGGATTACGGCAGGGAAACGACGTCGGATCAGGAAGGCGCGTGGCCGTCCCCTCCCCGGCCCGTCTCCCGCGCCCGATCACATTCATGTAAGGCGCGGGGACGCCGTTGCCAGAGGCACCCCGCCCGGCTTGCGCGCAAGCCCGCACCGGGCCATTTCCCGATGCGAGCCGGGCTTGGGCGGCCGAGAAGAAGCGGCGCAGAGCGGTGGATGGCCGGGCGCAACCGAAGTGGCGCAGGGGCTCGGCATTGACTCGGCATTGACTTGGGCCAGAGTGCCCCCTATAAGCCGCCCAACCACGGCTGCCCCGCCGTTGGGTTGCTTCCCGCATCTGCGTTTTTCGCCCCGGCTGGTTCCGTGGCGTGCCGGAACGGGAACCTTCCGGCACAGGGCGGCAGATCGAACAAGCGGAGAAACAACCGTGAAGCGCACTTATCAACCGAGCAAGCTCGTGCGCGCCCGCCGGCACGGCTTCCGTGCGCGCATGGCGACCCGCACCGGCCGCAAGATCATCAATCTGCGCCGTGCCCATGGCCGCAAGCGCCTCTCGGCCTGACCTAGCCTTTCGACCCCACATGGCTGGGGCGCGCCCCTCTGTTGCCTGAGGATCGGCGCCCTATCATGGACCGGCTCGTCAAGCGCAAGGACTTCCTGGCCGCAGCCTCCGCGCTGCGTGCCAATTCCGGGCCGCTTCTGCTCCAGGGCCGCGACCGCGCCGATGAGGCGCCGGCCCGCATCGGCCTCACCATTACCAAGAAACACGGCAATGCCGTGGTCCGAAACCGTATCCGCCGGCGCCTGCGCGCGGCGGCCCGCGACGCCTTGCCACGCGCGGCCAAGGACGGTTTCGACTATGTGATCGTCGCCCGGCGCGCTGCGCTCGGTACGCCCTTCACCGCCCTCATCCACGACATAGAGCGGGGAATCGCCCGCCTTCACTCAGGAAGCCGGCGCCCGCCGAAGCCTGCGCGCGACGCCGCGCAGAGCCCGCCGCGCGCCGACGGAGAGCCCCTGCCATGACGTCCGAAAACCGCAACATGATCCTCGCCATCGTCATGTCGATGGCGGTGCTCATTGCCTGGCAGTTCTTCTCCGGCGTGCCGCAGATGGAGAAGCAGCGCCAGGCGGCCCAGCAGCAGGCGGCCCAGCAGGCCGTCGCGCCGGGCCAGGCCGGCAGCGAGGCCGGCTCGCAGGCCCCCGCGCCAGGAACCGCCGCCCCCGCCGGCACCGCGCCGCGGGCGATGACCCGGGCCGAGGCACTGGCCCGCACGCCGCGCATCGCCATCGAGACGCCGAGCGTCATCGGCTCCCTCGCCCTTCGGGGCGGGCGCATCGACGACCTGTCGCTGAAGGGCTACCACGAGACCGTCGACAACAGCAGCCCGATCATCGTCCTGCTCTCGCCCTCGGGCGGGCCGAACCCGTTCTATGCCGAATTCGGCTGGGTGCCGGGCGCCGGTGCGAATGTCGCGGTGCCGGCCGGCGACACGCTGTGGACCGCCCCGGAGGGCGCGCGCCTGACCCCCGAGACGCCGGTTGTGCTCACCTGGGACAATGGCGCCGGCCTCATCTTCCGCCGCACCCTCTCCATCGACGCCAACTACATGTTCCACGTGCTGGACGAGGTGGACAACACCACCGCCGAGCCGATCGCGCTGCACCCCTACGCGCTGGTGTCACGCCACGGCACGCCGCACACGCTCGGCTATTACATCCTGCATGAGGGCCTGATCGGCGTCACCTCCGAGGGCGGGCTGCACGAGATCAAGTACAGCGCGATCGCCGAATCGCGCAGCCAGACCTTCCCCTCGGTCGGCGGCTGGCTCGGCATCACCGACAAATACTGGGCCGCGACCATCATCCCCGGCTCGGCCGAGAAGGTGCAGGCCCGGTTCTCCGCCGCGCAGACCGGCAACGACCTGACCTACCAGACCGATTTCCTCGGCGATGCCGTCACCGTCGCGCCCGGCGCCAAGGCCTCCACCGATGGCCGCCTGTTCGCCGGCGCCAAGGTGGTGCAGCTGGTGGATGGCTATCAGACCCAGTACAATATCGACCGCTTCGACCTGCTGATCGACTGGGGCTGGTTCTATTTCATCACCAAGCCGCTGTTCCTGGTGATCGACTGGATCTACCGCTTCGTCGGCAATTTCGGTGTCGCCATCCTGGTCGTCACCGTGCTGCTCAAGGGCATCTTCTTCCCGCTCGCCAACAAGAGCTACGCCTCAATGGCGAAGATGAAGGCGGTGCAGCCGGAGATCGCGGCGCTGCGCGAGCGCTTCGGCGATGACCGCGTCAAGCTCCAGCAGGAGATGATGGCGATCTACAAGAAGGAGAAGATCAACCCGGTCGCGGGCTGCCTTCCGATCCTGATCCAGATCCCGGTCTTCTTCGCCCTCTACAAGGTGCTGTTCGTCACCATCGAAATGCGGCATGCGCCGTTCTTCGGCTGGATCCGCGATCTCTCCGCCCCCGACCCGACGACCATCTTCAACCTGTTCGGCCTCATCCCCTGGGATCCCGCCACGGTGCCCGTCATCGGCCACTTCCTGATGCTCGGCATCTGGCCGATCATCATGGGCATGACCATGTGGGCGCAGATGAAGCTGAACCCGGCCCCGCCGGACCCGACGCAGAAGATGATCTTCGACTGGATGCCGCTGGTCTTCACCTTCATGCTGGCCTCGTTCGCCTCCGGTCTCGTCATCTACTGGGCCTGGAACAACACGCTCTCGGTGATCCAGCAGTCGATCATCATGCGCAAGAACGGCGTGAAGGTTGAATTGTGGGACAATCTGAAGAGCATATTTGTCCGCACGAAGAAGCCGAAGGCCGGCTGATGCGGGGACATTGAACGCCATGGA
This sequence comes from Ancylobacter vacuolatus, assembly GCF_030813595.1. Classification (GTDB taxonomy): domain Bacteria; phylum Pseudomonadota; class Alphaproteobacteria; order Rhizobiales; family Xanthobacteraceae; genus Ancylobacter; species Ancylobacter vacuolatus. The sequence goes on from NZ_JAUSUH010000003.1 coordinate 539,151, forward strand.
ACAGGCCGACGACACGTCCGCCGCGTCGGCCTTCACGGCCGACGAGATCGAAGCCGGGCGACGGCTCTTTGCCGGCGAGTGGAACTTCCTCACGGCGGCGCCCACCATCGCCACGCTGCCGCCGATGCGCTCGATCGAGATCGCCTTCGCCGGCCGCTCCAATGTCGGCAAGTCGAGCCTGGTCAACGCGCTGACCGGGCGCAAGGCGCTGGCCCGCACCTCGGTGACGCCGGGGCGCACGCAGGAGCTGATCTTCTTCGGCCTCGGGCCGGAGCTGACCCTGGTCGACATGCCGGGCTACGGCTTCGCCAAGGCGCCGAAGGACAAGGTCGACGCCTGGACCGCCACCGTCCACGCCTATCTGCGCGGGCGGGCCAATCTCGCCCGCGTCTTCGTGCTGATCGATTCCCGCCACGGGCTGAAGCCGATCGACCGCGAGGTGCTGGACGGGCTCGACAAGGCCGCCGTCTCCTATGCCGTCGTGCTGACCAAGGCGGACCAGCTGCGGGCGGATGAGCTGGTGGAACGGGTGGCGGAGACGCAGGCGGGCCTTGCCCGGCGGCCGGCGGCCTTTCCCATCGTCTTCCCCACCTCCAGCCGCGAGGGCTTCGGCATCGGCGATCTCCGGGCGGCGGTAATCCGCCTGATGGCCGAACGCGGCATACGCTGAGCCGGCCGGCCTCTCCGGGGGCCGGTCGCCGGACTACCCGCGAATTGATCGCCGGCTTTTGACCCCTGTCATGGCTCGCTTCCGGTCGGGCGCGCAAAGGTCGCGCGCGTCAACCGCAGGAGAGAACCATGCCCAAGATGAAAGCCGCCATCTTCGTCGAACCCGGCCGAATCGTCCTCGACGACAAGCCGATTCCCGATGTCGGTCCACTCGACGCGCTGGTGCGGATCACCACCACCACCATCTGCGGCACCGATGTGCACATTCTCAAGGGCGAGTATCCGGTCGCCCGCGGCCTCACCATCGGGCATGAGCCGGTGGGCATCATCGAGAAGCTCGGCTCGCAGGTCACGGGCTATGCCGAGGGCCAGCGGGTCATCGCCGGCGCCATCACCCCTTCAGGCTATTCCTATGCCTGCCTGTGCGGCTGCGGCTCACAGGACGGGCCGGGCATGAAGCACGGCTTCAAGCCGATGGGCGGCTGGAAGTTCGGCAACACCATTGACGGCGCCCAGGCGGAATATGTGCTGGTGCCCGATGCCCTCGCCAATCTCGCCCCGGTGCCGGACGCGCTCTCCGACGAGCAGGTGCTGATGTGCCCGGACATCATGTCCACCGGCTTCTCCGGCGCCGAGAGCGGCGCCGTGCAGATCGGCGACATCGTGGCGGTGTTCGCGCTCGGCCCCATCGGCCTGTGCGCGGTGGCGGGCGCCAAGCTGAAGGGCGCCACCCGCATCATCGGCGTCGACACCGTGCCCGAGCGGCTCGCCATCGCCCGCCAGCTCGGCTGCAGCGACGTGGTGGACTTCAAGCAGGGCGACGTGGTCGAGCAGATCCTGGCGCTCACCGACGGGCGCGGCGTCGATGTCGCCATCGAGGCGCTCGGCACCCAGGGCACGTTCGAGAGCGCGCTGAAGGTGCTGCGCCCCGGCGGCACGCTGTCCTCGCTCGGCGTCTACTCCACCGATCTGAAAATCCCGCTCGGCGCCTTTTCCGCCGGGCTGGGCGACAACAAAATCGTCACCACGCTCTGCCCCGGCGGCAAGGAGCGCATGCGCCGGCTGATCGACGTGATCGCCTCCGGCCGCATCGACCTCAAGCCGCTGGTCACGCACCGCTTCAAGCTTGACGATATCGAGGCGGCCTACGACCTGTTCGCGCACCAGCGCGACGGTGTGCTGAAGGTGGCGATCACGCCGTAAAGAAGCAGGATGGCGCCATCCCGGCCGCAACGCTGAGCCGGGATCGCCCTATCAGACCCGCGAACGATCCCGGATCGGCCCTGAGGGCCGTCCGGGGCGACGCAACGTGTCAGCCGTCATTGGCGGAAGAGAGCTGCTCGGCCGGGATATAGCCGCCCTGCTGGCGGATGCGCAGGCCCGGCCCACCGCCAGTGCTCGCCTGGCCGGGCGCGAGCAACTCAACGCCGGCCTCCTCCAGCGCCCGCAGCACCCGCCCCGCCTCGCCGGGGTCGAAATCGTCCAACGTCTCGCCGCCGCGCTCGAAGGCCTCCAGCCAGGTGGGCGTCACCCGGGCCTTCGCGGCCAGTTCGGCGGCACTCCAGCCCAGCAGGGCGCGCGCGGCCCGGCATTGGCCGGCGGAAAGGGCGAGGCTGGCGGGAAGGGTTTCGGGCATGGCACGGCTCCTGACGTCTGACCCTGCTGAGGTAGGGCGCCGGGCGGGGAAAGTCATCACCTGCCCGCTTCTTGTCTGGTGCAGGCCGCCCTGCCGGCGCTTTACGCCGCGTCGGTGGCCGGCGCGCCGGTCAGAAGGGTGTGGATCGCCTGCGCATCGCGGCAATGGCGCAGCTTGCGGGCGGTCTCGGGGTCGCGCAGCAGCCGTGCCACCCGCGCCAGCGCCTTGAGGTGATCGGCCCCCGCCGCCTCCGGCGCCAGCAGCAGGAAGATGAGGTCGACCGGCTCGCCGTCCAGCGCCTCGAAATCGATCGGCCGGTCCAGCCGGGCGAACATGCCGAACAGCTTGTCCATCTTCGCCAGCTTGCCGTGCGGAATGGCGATGCCATTGCCGACGCCGGTGGAGCCGAGGCGCTCGCGCTGGTTCAGCGTCTCGAAGATCTCACGCTCGTCCCGCTTCAGCAGCGCCGCCGCATGGGCGGAAAGCTCCTGCAGGGCCTGTTTCTTGCTGCCGACCTTGAGAGTCGGAAACACCGCGGACGGTGCCAGAATGTCGTTCAGAGCCATGAGACGATCCGCGGCGTGGCGATCCGGGTCGGGGCGAGATGAAGCGCGCGAACCGCTCCAGCGGCCGCGCGCTTCCCATGAGGCAGGGTGATCAATGGATTTCTTCCGCCAGGGCGCTGGCCGGCGGGTCCACCCAGCCGACATGACCGTCCGCGCGCCGGTAGACGACGTTGATGCGGCCATGGCCGGCATGGCGGAACACCAGGGCGGTGGCGCCGGTAAAGTCCAGTTCGAGAACCGCGTTGCTCACCGAAAGGCGCGGCAGGTTGGTCGTCGCCTCGGCGACCACGGTCGGGCACCAGCCCTCGCTGGGCTCGGCTTCCTCGTGGTCGGGCGCCGAGAACACGGTGATCGGAACCGTCTCGCCTCTCGGAGCGGGCTCGCTGGCGCCCTCGCCATTGCCGGCGCGACGCTTGACCCGGCTCTTGTAGCGCCGCAGCCGCGTTTCGATCCGCTCCACGGCGGCATCGGCGCTGGCATAAGGGTCCTGCGCGTCCGCATGGGCCTGCAACACCGTCCCGCTATCGAGATGCAGCGCGCAGTCCGCGCGATAGCCGGAGCCCTCGCGGGCCACGGTGACGTGGCCGGACCAGCCACCGTCGAAGTACTTGTCCATCGCCCCGGCGACGCGATCGGAAACGCGCTGCCTGAGAGCTTCGCCCACGTCGAGATTTTTACCTGAAACCCGCAGCGGCATCGTGACTAGTCCCTCTGCTGGGGCGGGTCGAGAAGCGTTCGCGAAACCGCCCCTCGCCCTGCCCGAACCCCCTACATGCCCGGCCGGTGCCACTAAGAGGTAGGAGCCGCGAAGGAAAGTGTCAACGAGGGGCAGTGGACAGCGTGTGTGAAGCTTGTGTGAAGCTGCTGCGAAAGCTGCCCGGCGTCCTTCGCGCCCGCCTGTTCAGCCGGCGGCGGCCGCCGCCTGCTTCTCGCGCCGGCGCTGCACGGAGGAGGGAATCCGCATCGCCTCGCGATATTTCGCCACGGTGCGGCGGGCAATGTCGATGCCCGCCTCGCGCAGGCGCTGCACCAGCGTGTCGTCGGAAAGCACGTCATCGGGGCTCTCCGCCTCGATCATCTGCTTGATGCGGAAGCGCACCGATTCCGCCGAATGCGCCTCCCCGCCATCCGAGGACGAAATAGAAGACGAGAAGAAATATTTCATCTCGAAGATTCCGCGCGGCGTCGCCATGTATTTGTTGGACGTCACGCGCGAGACGGTGGATTCATGCATGCCGATGGCGTCGGCCACCATGCGCAGGTTCAGCGGCCGCAGATGCTGCACGCCGAGCGACAGAAAGGCGTCCTGCTGACGTACGATCTCCGTCGCCACCTTCAGGATGGTACGGGCGCGCTGGTCGAGCGAGCGGGTGAGCCAGGTCGCCGTCTGCATGCAATCGGAGAGGAAGGCCTTTTCGCGCTCGTTGCGGGTGATCTTCTGCACCCGGGCATAATAGGCCTGGTTGACCAGCACCCGCGGCAGGGTCTCGGAATTGAGCTCCACCAGCCAGTTGTCGGTGGCGCCGCGCACGAAGACATCCGGCACCACCGGCTGGATGATTCCCGAGCCGAAGGCGAGGCCCGGCTTGGGGTTCAGCCGGCGGATCTCGCCGACCATCTCGGCCAGATCCTCGTCGTCGACGCCGCACACCCGCTTCAGCGTGGTGAATTCGCGCCGGGCCAGCAATTCAAGATGGGCGAGCAAGGCCGCCATGCAGGGGTCGTAGCGGTTGCGCTCGCGCAGCTGGATGGCGAGGCACTCCGCCAGCGAGCGCGCGCCGATGCCGGGCGGATCGAAGGTCTGGACCACGGCCAGCACCTTTTCCACCGTCGCCGGCGGGGCGCCGAGCCGCTCGGCGACGCCGGCGACGTCGGCGGAAAGGTAGCCGGCCTCGTCGATCAGGTCGATGAGGTTGAGGCCGATGAGGCGCTCGACCGGATCACTGACCGCCAGCACAAGCTGGGCTTCGAGGTGGTCGGCCAGCGAGATTTCGGCCGAGACGAAAGCTTCGAGATTGTAGCCCTCGCCATCCTGGCCGCCGCCACCCGCACCGGTCCATTCGGAATAGGCCGGCGCCTCGCTGCTGGGCATGGGGGCGACCGGCTCGCGGCCGGCATCGTCGGGAAAGACGTTCTCCATGCTGGTGTCGAGCCGGTCCTCGATGGCGCTGCGGCTGGTATCGAGCCGCTCTTCCAGCCAGTCGGACACCCGCTCGTCGCGGCCGTCGCGCTCGTCCCGCATGTCGCGTTCGCCCGCGGCCTCCGCCCTTGGGTCGAGATCGGCATCGCTGGTGCGCTCACGGACGCCGCCGGCCTCGCCCTCGCCCTCACCCGTGCCGGCACGCTCGCCCTCGGGCTCCGCCTGGCGTTCCAGCAGCGGGTTGCGCTCCAGTTCCGCCTCGACATACGCCACCAGATCGAGATTGGAGAGCTGCAGCAGCTTGATCGCCTGCATCAGCTGCGGCGTCATCACCAGCGACTGGGTCTGGCGGAATTCGAGACGCGGACCTAGCGACATGGCGCGCACTCTCCACGGGCGGCGGCAAAAGCGGTGGGCGGGATGCGGTCCATGCTACAGACGGAACTCCTCGCCGAGATAGAGGCGACGGACTTCCTCGCTCGCCACGATTTCCTCGGGCGAGCCTTCCATCAGCACGGAACCGGAATGGATGATGTAGGCGCGGTCGATGAGGCCCAGCGTCTCGCGCACATTGTGGTCGGTGATCAGAACGCCGATGCCGCGCTCGGTGAGCTGGCGCACCAGCGCCTGGATGTCGCCGACCGCGATCGGGTCAATGCCGGCGAAAGGCTCGTCCAGCAGCATGAATGTGGGGCGCGAGGCCAGCGCGCGGGCGATTTCCACCCGCCGCCGCTCGCCGCCGGAAAGAGCGATGGAGGGCGATTTGCGCACATGGGTGACGCGGAATTCTTCCAGCAGTTCGTTGAGCTGGCGCTCCCGCTCGCGGCGGTTCGGCTCCACCACCTCCAGCACGGCGCGAATGTTGTTCTCCACCGACAGGCCGCGAAAGATCGACGCTTCCTGTGGCAGGTAGCCGACGCCGAGGCGGGCGCGGCGGTACATCGGCAGGTGGGTCACGTCGTGACCGTCCAGCTCGATGCGGCCGGCATCGGCCTTCACGAGGCCGGTGATCATGTAGAAGATGGTGGTCTTGCCGGCGCCGTTCGGCCCCAGCAGGCCCACCGCCTCGCCGCGTCGCACATGCAGGCTCGCCCCACGCACCACCTGTCGGCCGCCATAGCTCTTGGCGAGGCCGACCGCGTTGAGCATGCGCTGTTCGCCCACCGTCGGCTCGGGCGTGCGGAACGCCGTCACGGCAGGCGGGGCCGGCGCGCGGCCCGTCTCGGCCGCGTGGGCGGAACCCGGCGCCTCACGCGGCGCGCGCAGATCCGCCGCCAGCGCCGCTTCAAAATCGGCCTGGAAACGGGCCTCGATTTCGTCGGCGCCGGGCGCCGCCTCGTCATGGTCGCTGAAACCGCGGGCCGGCGCGGACGCTGACCCGGAACGTTGTGACGCTGCCTTGCCGCGTCCGACGATCGTCGAGAAAAGTCCCACGCGCACCCTCCGTGGTGAGATCACCACCCGGAAGGTGATAAACGTTCAGCGCGCCGCTGGCAAATCGGGATGCAAGAAGCGGGCCGAAATGCGGGCAGAGTCAGGCTGAACCCGGAAACGGGTGTTTGCATACCCATGAAACCCGAACGGTTCCTCGCCGCGCTCCGGCGTCCGCGCAAGGGCGCAACGCCAAGCGTCAAGGGCGCGCGCCCCCGCGAAGGTTACGGCGCCGGCTTCGGCTTGGCCGCCGGGGCGGCCGGCTTGGCGCCGGGCAGGCCACCGCCATTGCCCATGCTGTTGGGCACGATCAGGCTCTCAATGCGGCCGCCATCGAAGCGCGACAGGCCGCTGGTCAGGTCGACGGTCAGCTTCTTGCCGCGAATGACGTTCGGCCCGGAGGTGAGCACGACGGGGTTGCCGGTGAGGGTGATGGTGTTCGCCTTGGTCTCGAACACCCCCTGGTCGCCGGTGGCGGTCTGCTCCTTGGTGGTCACGACCACGGAGCCGTTGATTTCCAGCCGGCGGATGGCGGAGGAGTTGATCGGGCTGCCCGCGGCCAGCGCGTCGCTGGAAGGCGCGGCCGCCTCCTTGCCGCCCGCCTCCTTGCCGCCCGCCTCCTTGCCGCCCGCTTCCTTGCCGTCATAGAAAACCACCAGCTCCTTACAGCGCATGGTGGTGTCGCCCTGCTGCACCACCACATTGCCGCTGAACACCGCCTGCTTCTCCTGGTCGCGCACTTCCAGGCTGTTGGCGTTGATCCGGATCGGTGCGTCGCGATTCGCCGCGAAGCCCTGAAGGGCGTTTGGCACGTTCTTGCCTTGGGCCAGGGCCGCAGTCGCCAGCGGGCCGAGGCACGCGGCAGCGAGAAGGGCGGCGAGGCCGGCACGGGTGAAAGCGTGGGGCATGTTCATGCCGACATGTCTAGCCGCCCCGCGCCGACGGTTCAATGAGGACCGCGTCACGGAGTCGTGCCATGGGCGCTCGCCTCGGGCGCGGGCGCGGCGGTCGGTGCAGGTGCGGCGGCGCCTTGCCCGCCGCCTTGCCCGCCTTTGGCCGCCGCCTCTTCCGGAGCCGGCATCTTGAAGTCCAGCTGCACATTGCCCACCAGCAGCGCGCGCGAATCCTTCTGCGACACTTCCAGCGTATCGGCGGTCAGCTTGCCGTCGAGGTAGGTCAGCTCGACCGGGCTGTTCGAGACCATCTTGCCGCCCTTGATGTCGATCGCGGCCTCCTTCAGCCGCCCGCCATAGCCGGAGGACGTATCGAAGGTCACGCCGCCATCCAGGGTGAGATTCTCGGTCTTGGTATCGTAGCTGCCGCCGATGGCGCTGAGGTTGGCCCAGCCCTTGTCCGCCAGTTCAAGCTTAGCCTCGATCTTGTCGAGCGTGATGAGGTTGGGCTGCGTCAGGTCCTGCGAGGCGGCGAAGGCGGAAACATTGTAGCCGCGATTATCGGCGGTGAAGCCGTGCAGGCGGGGAAACTCCATCTTCACCTGCGTGCCCGACAGTGACACCCGCCCGAGATCGAAGGGCAGGTCGACGGCGAGGGTGAAGGGATCGAGATAATTGATCGCCAGCGTGGCGCCGAGCGCCAGCACCACGCCGAGCGGCAGGGCGACGCGAAGGAATCGCACCCGGCGGCTGTGGCGCCGCGCATTCTTGAACAGCTGAGCCTGCGAGGGACCACGAGAGGCGCCATAGGCGGGGGCGTGCGCCGACCCGCGGCGCCCTTCCGGCTCGCTCGCTTTCGCGCCCCGCGGAACGGGGGGTTCGACATGCTTGTTCATGCGCGACGGTTTATCCCCGGCTGACGGCCACCCTCCGCAACCCTGGCCGCCGCTCAAGATGGCGGCTTCCGGCCAAAGGCGCAAGCCGGAGCGGCGACCGTTACCCACTCGCCCGAGAAGCCGGCGATTGTCAGGCAGCGCGCTCACATATGCGCGAAAATGTCCTCGTCCGGCCATCCCGCGAGGTCGAGCCGGGCGCGGGTGGGCAGGAATTCGAAGCAGGCCTGCGCCAGCTCGCCGCGTCCCTCACGCGCCAGCATGGCGGCGAGCCGCGCCTGCAGGGCGTGCAGATGCAGCACATCGGAGGCGGCATATTGCAGCTGCGCGTCGCTCAGTTCCTCAGCCGCCCAGTCGGAGCTCTGCTGCTGCTTGGAAAGATCGATGCCGAGCAGTTCGCGCACCAGCTCCTTCAGCCCATGCCGGTCGGTATAGGTGCGGGTCAGCCGCGAGGCGATCTTGGTGCACCACACCGGCGAGACGGTGAGATCGAAGGTCTTGCCGAGCACCGCCACATCGAAGCGGGCATAGTGGAACAGCTTCACGCTGCGGGGGTCGGTGAGCAGGCTTTCCAGGTTCGGCGCGCTGCCCGGCCCCGCCCCGGCAGGAATTTGCACCACATCGGCGGTGCCGTCGCCCGGGGACAGCTGCACCACGCACAGCCGGTCGCGGTGCGGCTTGAGGCCGAGCGTTTCGGTGTCGATGGCGATGAAGGGGGCCTTGTCGGGGGTATAGCGGGCGAGATCGACAAGATCGCCGCGATGCAGGCGGATGCTCATGGGAACCGTGGGTTTTAAAAGGTTTGCGCTGCTTACCACCACCTGCCCCGGCGCGGCAACCGCGCAGGCTGTGTCGGCCGGCGGCGGCTCAGGCCAGCAGCGCGTCGGCAAGGAGGCCGGCGAGCAGGATCAGCCCGGCGTCGCGGTTGGAACGGAACAGGCGCAGGCACAGCGCGCGGTCGTCAATGTCGAGCCGCCACAGCTGCGTGCAGAGCTGCACGGTAAAGATGCCGAGCCCGCCCCAGGCCAGCGGCCCGGCACCGGCACTCGCCAGCGCAAGGCCGAACAGCACCACCGCCGCGCCATAAAGCCCGGCCAGCCATTTGCTTGTATCGCCGGCAAACAGCAGGGCCGAGGATTTCACCCCGACAATCGCGTCGTCCTCGCGGTCCTGATGGGCATAGATGGTGTCATAGCCCACCACCCACAGCACCGCGCCGGCATAGAGCAGCAGGGCGGGCGCCGGCAGCGCCTGCAGCAGCACAGCGAAACCCATCAGCGCGCCCCAGGAGAAGGCAAGGCCGAGCACGAGCTGGGGGATCCAGATCACCCGCTTCATCAGCGGATAGACCACCACCAGCCCGAGCGAGGAAAGCGCCACCCCGATGGCGAATCCGGGCAGGCAGAGCAGCACCACCAGCCCCACCAGGCACTGAAGGGCGAGAAAGAGCACGGCCCCGGTCAGCGTCACCTGCCCGGACGGCAGCGGGCGCGAGCGGGTGCGCTCCACCCGCCCGTCAATGTCGCGATCGAGAATGTCGTTCCAGGTGCAGCCGGCGCCGCGCATCGCCACCGCGCCGAGGGCGAACAGCCCCGCCCAGGCCGCCGCCTGCCCATAGGCGGCAACGCCGCTTTCCGCCTGCACCCGCAAGGCGAGCGCCAGCGACCACCAGCAGGGAATCAGCAGGAGCCAGCTGCCGATCGGCCGATCGGCGCGGGCGAGACGAAGAAAGGGGCGCAGCGCGGCGGGGGCGTAGCGGTCGACCCAATTGCCGGCGGAATCGGCCGGAGCCGGCGCGACGGGAGACGGCGCGGCGGTGGTCATGGTTTCAGCGCAGCGCGTCGCCACCGAGCGTGTCGAACACACCGCCCGGAGGAGCCTCCATGGTCGGCAGCCCGGTCGACAGGCCGAGGCCCGCCGATACCGAGCCCTGGGGCGGCGGGCCGCCGGGACCGCCGCCGCCGCCGCTCTCCTGCATCTTGGCCACCTCGCAGACGCGGTTGCGCGTGGTGTTCACCGAAGCGACGTTCTCCTTGAACTTCACCAGGATATCGTCCGGCACGCCGCACTTGGCCTTGTTAGTGTTGAGGAAGGAATAGAAAGCCTGCTGCGCGTTGGCGAAACTGCGGAACATCGGGCACAGCTCGCTCGGCGGAAGCTTCTTCTTCGTGGCTCCCTGGAGGGCGCCGCCGCGCGTTTCGAGTTCCTCGCGCAGCTTGGCGACCTGGCTCTGGCAATTGGCCGCGTCCGGATTCGCCTGCTGCGGCGCGCTCACGCCTGGGGCCGCTCCAAGACCGGGCGAATAGCCCGGGGCGGCACCCGGGGCGAATCCCGGCGCCGGTTGGCCAGCCGGCAGTTCCGCCTGCGGCGCCGGTGCGATCGTTACCGCGCCCGAGGAGGTGCCATCGGTCGAGCCGCCGGGGGCGCCGATCCATTGCGCGCCGGCCGGAAGTGTGCCCAGGAGGCCGACAAGCGCGAGGCCCGCCAGGGTCGCCAGCGCGGAGCCCGCCCGTAGGCGCATCGGGTGACTGTTCAAAGGCCAATCTCTCATCAGGAGGTCGATCGGTGCCGTGTCATTGACCAAGCGTGATACAGAGGCATGAAAGATTGGGCAACATCACGGCGCACGCGATATTGCCTGCAAATTCCGGACAAAAATCGACCCATGACCCGCGCTCCCGACCATTCTACCGCCGAACCCTATGATTTCCGTGCCCAGCGGCTCTTCGTCGACGATGCGCTCACCGAGGGCGCGTGCGTCAGTCTTGACCGCGACCGGGCGCATTATGTCTCCGACGTGATCCGGCTGGCGGTGGGCGAGCACCTCCATCTGTTCAATGGACGCGACGGCGAATGGCGCGCGGTGCGCGAGGCGGGTGGGCGGCGCGACGTGCTGCTGCGCTGCGAGGCCCTGTTGCGGCGCCAGACCCCGCCGCCCGACCTCGACTATGTGTTCGCCCCGCTCAAGCATGCGCGGCTCGACTATATGGTGCAGAAGGCGGTGGAAATGGGCGCCGGCCGGCTGGTGCCTGTGATGACCCGCCGCACCCAGGCGACGCGCGTCAACACCGAGCGCATGCGCGCCAATGTGATCGAGGCGGCCGAGCAATGCGGCATCCTCACCCCGCCGCAGGTTCTGGAGCCGGTCACGCTGCCGCGCTGGCTTGCCGATCTGCCGCCCGAGCGGGTGTTGGTGTTCTGCGACGAGGCGGCGCCGCAATCCGACCCGCTCGCGCCCCTGCGCGCCGCCATCGCCGGCCCGCTCGCCGTGCTGATCGGCCCCGAGGGCGGCTTTGCCGACGAGGAGCGGCGCCTGCTGGCCACCCGTCCGGGCGCCCTGGTGCTTTCGCTCGGCCCGCGCATCTTGCGCGCCGACACCGCCGCCGTGGCGGCCCTCGCTTTGGTGGAAGCGGCCCGGCAGGCCGCGCGCTGAGCGTGCCGGCCACGCCCCCCCGTGATGGACGTCACGCGGAAGACCCATGTCACTTTTCAACAAATAAATAGAACACATCGTTTCTATTAGAATAAATACACATTATATTCTCTTTTACTCGCGATTTTGAAAGGTCACATTACAGTCTTACTTTTCCATCATCCCTCACCCCGCCGCTAAGCGAGCCGATTCTGCGTCGGCTAAGCTGCGATGCGACGCGCGATCTGGAATGAATGCGGGGAGGATGCCATGTCCGGGGCCAGCACGGATGACTACCGCATCGGCATCGAGGAAGAGTATTTCATCGTCGAGAAGACCAGCAAGAGCCCCCTGCGGCGGATGCCGACCGCCTATATGGGCTCGGTGCGCGAGGCGCTCGGCCCGGGCGTGAGCGGCGAGAGGCTGCACGCGCAGATCGAAGTGATGACCCGCCCGCACCGCTCCGCCGCCGAGGCGCGCGGGGAACTGCACGGGCTGCGCCGCAGCCTCGCCGAGGTAAGCGCGGGTTTCGACCTCGCCTTCATCGCCGCCGGAACCCACCCCACCGCCAGCTGGCAGAGCGGCAAGCGCCCGCAGACCCAGCGCGATGAGGGGCTGATGCACGATCTGCAGATGCCCGGCGAGCGCAACCTGCTCTGCGGCATGCATGTACATGTGGAACTGCCCGATGCCGACCAGCGCATCGACGTGATGCGCCGCATCCTCCCCTATCTCCCGGTCTTCGTGGCGCTTTCCACCTCCTCGCCTTTCTGGGAGTCCCGGCGCACCGGCCTGATGGGCTATCGCCTCGCCGCCTATGACGAACTGCCTCGCACCGGCCTGCCGGAGCTGTTCGAGAGCGCGAAGGACTATAAGGACTATATCGACGCGCTGGTGGCGGCGCGGGCGATCCGCGATTCGAGCTATGTGTGGTGGACCATCCGTCCCTCGGAGAAGCAGCCGACGCTGGAGCTGCGCGCCCCCGACAGCTGCACCCGGGTGGAAGATTCGGTCGCCATCGCCGCGTTGTACCGGGCCTTGGTGCGCCATCTCGTGCGCAACCCGAAGCTCAACGCCGGAATCGACGCGGTCGACCGCGCCATCGCGGTGGAGAATAAATGGCGCGCCCAGCGCTACGGCATCCATGGCAGCTTCGTCGACCGCCACACCCGCGAGGCCGTTCCGGTGGCGCAGGCGGTGGACAGCCTGATCGACCAGCTGACCGATGATGCCGACGCGCTCGGCGGGCGGGCGGAGCTGGAACATCTGCGCACCATCATCAGTGGCGGCACCAGCGCCGATATCCAGATCGCCGTCTATCAGGAGGCCGCCCACCGCACCGGAAACCGCAATGAGGGGTTGGGCGCGGTGAAGACCTGGCTCAGTCACGCTTCGGCGCAGTAGAGGGCGCGGCGCTGGAGACGCAGGGGCAAGGCGCGCGGGGGGCGGTTTGCGGCGCCGCAATCTCCATTTTCGGTCGGTAGTTACCGTGATTTGCGCCGCGCCTGCGCCTGTGTATGGTCGCGCGCCCAGCATGCCGGCCGGAGTTCCCCATGGCGCGAGACCAGATCGATACGCAGCCCATCGAAAGCCGCGACGAACTCGTCGCCTGGTTTGAAGCGGGCAGCAAGGCGCCGTCGAAATTCCGCATCGGCACCGAGCATGAGAAGTTCCCCTTCACGCTGAAGGGCCATGAGCCGGTGCCCTATGAGGGCGCGAACGGCATCCGCGCTTTGCTGGAAGGCATGCAGGCGCTGAACTGCTGGGAACCGATCATGGAGGGCGAGACCATCATCGGCCTCGCCGACACGGTCGGCGGCGGGGCGATCTCGCTGGAGCCGGGCGGGCAGTTCGAACTGTCAGGCGCGCCGCTCATCACCATTCACGAGACCTGCGCCGAGGTGAACAGTCATCTCGACCAGGTGCGCGAGGTGGCGACGCCGCTGGGCTTCGGCTTCCTCGGCCTTGGCATGAGCCCGAAATGGACGCTGGCGGAGACGCCCGTGATGCCCAAGGGCCGCTACAAGATCATGTCGAACTACATGCCGAAGGTTGGCTCACACGGCCTCGACATGATGTTCCGCACCTGCACCGTGCAGGTGAACCTCGATTTCGCCTCCGAAGCCGACATGGTGAAGAAGCTGCGCGTCGGCCTCGCGCTGCAGCCGGTGGCCACCGCGCTGTTCGCCAATTCGCCCTTCACCGAAGGCAAGCCCAACGGCTTCCTCTCCTTCCGCTCGGAAATCTGGCGCGACACCGACAATAACCGCGCCGGCATGCTGCCCTTCGCCTTCGAGGACGGCATGGGCTTCGAGGCTTACGTCGACTACGCACTCGACGTGCCGATGTATTTCATCAAGCGCGGCGACACCTATATCGACGTCGCCGGATCCTCCTTCCGCGACCTGCTCGCCGGCCGGCATCCGGCCGTGCCGGGCGAGACCGCCACCGTCTCCGACTGGGCCAACCACCTCTCCACCATCTTTCCCGAAGTGCGGCTGAAGCGTTACCTCGAAATGCGCGGCGCCGATGGCGGCTCGTGGCGCAATCTCTGTGCCCTGCCCGCGCTGTGGACCGGGCTCTATTACGACACCACCAGCCTCGACGCCGCCTGGGATCTCGCCAAGGACTGGAGCGCAGAGGAGCGTCAGAAGCTGCGCGACGACGTGCCCCGCCTCGGCTTCAAGGCGGAGATCGCCGGCCGTTCGATGCTGGATCTGGCGCGCGAGGTGGTCGAGATCGCCCGCGCCGGGCTCAAGCGCCGCGACTATCGCGACAGCCAGGGCCGCGACGAGAGCCGCTTCCTGAAGCCGCTGGACGACAGCCTCGCCACCGGCCAGACCCCGGCCGAGCGACTGCTGGCACGCTATGAGGGCGCGTGGAACCGCTCGGTCGAGCCGGTATTCGTCGAGGATGCCTATTGAGGCGCGGACGCGCGGAGAGAAGTCACTCCGCCGCGATCGCCGCGTCGGAGATGTTGTCGAGCCCCTGCACGATGTGATGGGCCAGCGCGTCGGCGAGCGGCGAGGCTTCGTGCCGGTTGCGCAGCAGGCCGATGCGGCAGGGCGCCAGCGTCGGGAAACCATCGGAGGGTCCCAGCACCCGCATGCCGGGGCGCAGGCCCGATTCCGGCAGCACGGAAATGGCAAGCCCGGCCAGCACCGCCGCCGAGACCGCGGTCGAATTGGACGAGGTGTAGAGGATACGGAACGGCCGGTCGGCGGACTGCAGCATCGAGATCGCCTCCTGCCGCCAGTTGCAGGTCTGCCGCCCCAATGCCAGCGGCACCGGGGTTTCCAGATGCAGCGAATGACGGGTGGAGCCGACCCAGAGCAATTGCTCGCGGCGGATGATCTCGGTCTCGCGGTTCATCGTCTCGCAATCGGTGATGATGGCGAGGTCGAGATCGCCGGTATCGATGCGGTCGATGAGATCGGTCGAGGGATCGCACACCACGGTCAGCTCGACATTGGGATGGGTGGCGGAAAACCGCGCCATGATCTCGGGGAGATAGCGGTCGGCATAGTCGTCCGGCACGCCGAGCCGCACCCGGCCAGACAATTCCGCCGAGGCGAGGCTGGCCATCGCCTCGATGTTCAGCTTGACGATGCGGCGGGCATAATCCAGCAGCCGGTCGCCCTCGTCGGTGAGGCGTGAGGCGCGCCCGTCGCGGGCGAAGATGGCGCGGCCGACCCGCTCCTCTAGCCGCTTCATCTGCATCGACACCGCCGACTGGGTCTTGTGCACCACTTCAGCGGCTTTCGTGAAACTGCCCGTTTCAGCGATTGCGATGAATGTTCTTAATTGATCAATGTCCAGCAACACGCTCATCGGAGCCCTCACGACGGCCTATCATCAACGATGATCATATCAGCGATCATAAACATTCGCTAGTGTGATTGATTGCCGTCCTTCATAACGATCCCGCCGCGAACGGATGATGTCGATATCGGGTGGCCCCAGCGCCTGCCCGCGATCAGAAAGCCCAACGTCGTCGCTGCGCGGCCGGCACATGGAGGATACGATGTCGTATGTTGGCGAAGTTCGGAGAACCGCGTTCTCCTCGTTCGGTACCGCGGCGAGCGGTCTGCTGATCGCCGTTGTCATGGGTTCCATCCATTTCATCAAGGCGGTCGCCCGCCGGCGCCATCTCGCCCAGCTTGGCGGGTTCGACGAGCGCATGCTGCGTGACATCGGCCTCACCCGTGGCGATCTGCTCGACGCCTCGTCCGGCCCGCTCTGGCAGGACCCGACCGCCCTGCTCGTGGTGCGTGCGGTGGAACGCCGCGCCGCCCGCCGCATGACCATGCGCGAGGCGCTCCGCGAGGCCGCCCGTCAGGATGCGGCGCAGAACGCGCGTCTGGAATCCCGCCGCGACGGCGCCGCCGGCCATACGCCTGTCACCCCGCGCCGCGACGATACCGTCTCCTGCGGCTGACCATGCCCGCTTCTCTTTCGCGGCCACACCCGGCCGACCGAGTCTACGGCGACATCGACCCCCTCGTGTCGCCGACTTGAAGCCCGCTGGTTCGTCCAGCGGGCTTTTTTTCTGCCTGCACGCCGCAGCATCGGCCGCTCCCGTGCTTGCGAAAGCGAAATCCCGTCCTTGCACCGGCGGGGATGCACGCCCGCGCCGTCCGGTCCATATGGAGAGCGCCGGCGCGATGCCGGAGATAAGGGGACCCTCTCCCATGGCACAGCTTCTTGAACTCGGCCTCGACACTTTCGGCGACGTCACGTCAGGCGCCGACGGCCGGCCGCTCTCCCACGCGCAGGTGATCCGCGATCTGGTGGAGGAAGCGGTGCTGGCCGATGAGGTCGGCATCGATTTCATCGGCGTGGGCGAGCATCATCGCGACGATTTCGCCGTCTCGGCACCCGAGGTGGTGCTGGCGGGCATCGCCACGCGCACAAAGCGCATCCGCCTCGGCTCGGCGGTGACGGTGCTGTCCTCCGACGATCCGATCCGCGTGTTCCAGCGCTTCGCCACGGTGGACGCGCTGTCGAACGGGCGGGCGGAGGTCATTCTCGGGCGCGGCTCCTTCACCGAATCCTTCCCGCTGTTCGGTTTCGACCTGAAGGACTATGAGGCGCTGTTCACCGAGAAGCTCGATTTGTTCGCCGCGCTGCTGCGCGACAACGCTTCGCCGGAGGGCGTCAGCTGGCAGGGCGATCTGCGCCCGCCGCTCTCTCGCCAGCATGTCTATCCGCTGGTCGAATCCGGCACGCTGAAGACCTGGATCGGGGTGGGCGGCTCGCCGGAATCGGTGGTGCGGGCGGCGCGCTACGGCCTGCCAATGATGCTCGCCATCATTGGCGGCAACCCGGCCCGCTTCGCTCCCTATGTCGAGCTCTACCACAAGGCGGTGGGCCAGCTCGGCGGCGCGGTGCAGCCGATCGGCGTGCATTCGCACGGCTATGTCGCCGAGACGGACGAGGCGGCGCGCGAGGAGTTCTATGCCGACTACAAGCGCATGCATGACCGCATCGGCGCCGAGCGCGGCTGGCCGCCCTATGGCCGCGACGCCTTCGCGCGCGAGATCGAGCACGGCTCGCTCTATCTTGGATCGCCGGAAACCGTGGCACGCAAGATCGCCAAGACGGCGACGACGCTCGGCCTCCAGCGCTTCGACCTGAAATACAGCGCCGGCCCGCTTTCCCACGCGCGGATGATGCGCGCCATCGAGCTCTACGGCACCAAAGTGATCCCGCGCGTGCGGGAGATTCTGGCCGAGGAGAAGGTCGAGGCGTAGGCGACGCGACCTTTCAAAACGTCCTGCTGGGCGGCCGCCGGCCGATCCGGCAGGACGCCGTCATCCCCGGGCTTGGCCCGGGGATCCATGACTCACTCCATGACTCATCAACCAAAGACATGGATGCCCGGGGCCAAGCCCGGGCATGACGCTGTACTGCCGCAGAGCCTCACACGTTCAGCAGCAGATATTCCCGCTCCCAGGGCGAGATCACCCGCATGAAGGTGTCGAACTCGGTCTGCTTCACCGCCGTATAGGTCTTCACGAAGGACGGCCCCAGAACGGTGGCGATCTCCTCGGAATGCTGCATCGCCGCCACGGCTTCGAGCAGGCCGCGCGGCAGCTCGAAGTCGAGGCCCTTGGCGTCGGCTTCCAGCGGCTCGGTCGGGCGCAGCCCTTCCACCATGCCGAGATAGCCGCAGGCGAGCGAGGCGGCGATGACGAGATAGGGGTTGGCGTCGGAGGACGGCACCCGGTTCTCCACCCGCCGCGCCGCCGGCGAGGAGGGCGGAATGCGCAGGCCGGCGGTGCGGTTGTCATAGCCCCACTGCACGTTGATCGGCGCCATCGAATCGCGCGTCAACCGGCGATACGAGTTCACGTAAGGCGCGAGGATCGACATCACGGCCGGCAGATAGCGCTGCTGGCCGGCGATGAAGGAGAAGAACTCCGGCGTCGGGTCGCCATCGGCGTCGGAGAAGATGTTCTTGCCCGTCTCGCCGTCGACGATGGACTGGTGGATATGCATGGCCGAGCCCGGCTCGTCGGCGATCGGCTTGGCCATGAAGGTGGCGTAGATCTTGTGCTGCAGCGCCGCCTCGCGGATCGTACGCTTGAACAGATACACCTGATCGGCGAGCACGATGGGGTCGCCGTGCAGAAGGTTGATTTCCATCTGCGCCGCGCCGTCCTCATGGATCAGCGTGTCGATCTCCAAGCCCTGCGCCTCGGAATAATCGTACATGTCCTCGAACAGGGCGTCGAACTCGTTCACCGCCTGGATCGAATAGGACTGGCGACCGATTTCCGGCCGGCCCGAGCGGCCGATCGGCGGCTTGAGCGGATAGTCGGCGTCGATGTTGGGCTCGACCAGATAGAACTCGATCTCCGGCGCCACCACGGCCTTCCAGCCCTTCTTGGCGTAGAGATCGACCACGTTCTTCAGCACCTGCCGCGGCGCCAGTTCCACCGGGCGCCCGTCGCGGTGATAGGCGTCGTGGATGATCTGGGCAGTGGGGTCCTGCGCCCAGGGCACGATGGCGAGGGTGGAGAAGTCCGGCTCCATCACCAGGTCACTGTCCACCACCACCGAATCGACGAGGTTGTCGTAAGGGGGGTAGTCACCGGAAATGGTCTGGAAGAACACGCTGAGTGGCAGGTTCATCGTCGGACCGGAGAGGAATTTGGACACCGGCATGATCTTGCCGCGCCCCACCCCGGCAAGGTCCGGGACGGCGCATTCGATCTCGGTGATGCCGCGCGCGGCCATCCATGCCTTCGCCTCGGCGAGGGACGCGACACCGCGGGGATTGTCGACCGCGTCCTTGTCGGAACGCTTCTTCTTGGCCATGATTGCCTTCCTGATGCGCTTTCTGCGCCGTCAGAGGCAATCACGCCCCGCTTATGGCCGTCAAGGCGGCGCCGCGTCGCCACCTTTCAAGGCATGGTAAAATTGTTCGCATTCTGCCGTTGAGCCGCCGCCGGAAGACGGTTAGCGTCTACCTGCCGACATAGCCGGCGGGGGAAACGGGATCAGTCAGCATGAGCACCGGCGTCACCGAGAAGACGCAGAAAACTATTGGCGGCATCCGCCGCACATTCGCTCCCTGGAACGACCCGCAGGCCGTCCCACTGATCCGGTACAAGAACGTTACCAAGCGCTTCGGCGAGTTCGTCGCCGTCGATAACCTCTCCCTCGACATCTATGAGCGCGAATTCTTCGCCCTGCTCGGCCCGTCCGGCTGCGGCAAGACCACGCTGATGCGCATGCTCGCCGGCTTCGAGGACCCGACCGAGGGCCAGATCACCCTCGCCGGGCAGGATCTCGTCGGCACGCCGCCCTACAAGCGGCAGACCAACATGATGTTTCAGTCCTATGCGCTGTTTCCGCACATGACCGTCTGGGACAATATCGCCTTCGGCCTGAAGCAGGACCGGATGGAGAAGGGCGCGATCGACGCCCGGGTCGAGGAAATGCTCAAGCTGGTCAAGCTTGAGAAATTCGCCAAGCGCAAGCCGCACCAGCTGTCCGGCGGCCAGCGCCAGCGCGTCGCGCTCGCCCGCTCGCTGGCCAAGCGGCCCAAGGTGCTGCTGCTCGACGAGCCGCTCGGCGCGCTCGACAAGAAGCTGCGCGAGGAGACGCAGTTCGAGCTCATGGACATCCAGATGGAGCTCGGCATGACTTTCCTGATCGTCACCCACGATCAGGAAGAGGCGATGACGGTGGCCGACCGCATCGCGGTGATGAACCATGGCAAGCTGGTGCAGGTCGACCAACCGGCGGTGATCTACGAGCACCCCAATTCGCGCTATGTGGCCGATTTCGTCGGCGACGTGAACATTCTCGACGCCACGGTCGAGACGGTCGAGCCCGGCATGGTGACGCTGCGCCCGGTGGCGGCGCCGGAGCGACGCTTCCGCATCGCCCAGGACTGCGCCGCCAAGCCCGGCGACACCGTCGCCATCGCCCTGCGGCCGGAAAAGATGCGGGTGGAACTCGACCCGCCGGCCGATACCAACGTCAATTGCGTCCAGGGCGAAATCTGGGACATCGGCTATCTCGGCGACCTCTCCATCTACCATGTCGAGCTGCCCGGCGGCGTCCGGGTCAAGGCCGCCAAGCCCAACCTCACCCGCATGGTCGAGCGCCCCATCACCTGGGACGACAAGGTCTATGTGTACTTCTCGCCCGATGCCGGCGTGGTCCTGACGAGCTGAGGAGGCCCCCATGGCAAGCAAGGCGACCGGGCGATGGCTGGTCCTCGCCGTTCCCTATCTGTGGCTGCTGGCGCTGTTCCTCGTCCCGTTCCTGATCGTCTTCAAGATCAGCCTGTCGCAGGACGCCATCGCGCAGCCGCCCTATCTCCCGACCTTCGATCTTTCCGAAGGCTGGGCGGCATTCAAGGAGGCCTTTGCCGAACTCTCCTTCGAGAATTACGGCTATGTGCTCTCCTGGGATAATGAGTTCATCGAGGCCTACGGTTCCAGCCTGTGGATCGCGGGCATCTCCACCATTCTGCTGCTGATGGTGGGCTACCCCATCGCCTATGGCATGGCGCGGGCGCCGAAATCGATCCGCCCGACACTGCTGATGCTGGTGATCCTGCCGTTCTGGACCTCGTTCCTGATCCGCGTCTATGCCTGGATCGGCATTCTCTCGCCCGAGGGGCTGCTGAACCAGTTGCTGTTCGCGCTCGGCATCATCGGCCGCGACACGCCGCTGCAGATCCTGAATACCGATACGGCGGTCTATATCGGCATCGTTTATTCCTACCTGCCCTTCATGATCCTGCCGCTCTACGCGGCACTGGAAAAGATGGACGAGACGCTGCTTGAGGCCGCCGCCGATCTCGGCTGCCCGCCCTTGGCGGCGTTCTGGAAGATCACCTGGCCGCTCTCGCTGCCGGGCGTGTTCGCCGGCTGCCTGCTCTGCTTCATCCCGGCGGTGGGCGAGTTCGTCATCCCCGATCTGCTGGGCGGCTCGGACACGCTGATGATCGGCAAGGTGCTGTGGACCGAATTCTCGGTGAACCGCTCCTGGACGGTGTCCTCGGCGGTGGCGGTGCTGCTGCTGCTGGTGCTGGTGATCCCGATCGTCTTCTACCAGAACCTTCAGGCCCGCGAAGTGGAGAGACGCTGATGCGCAAGGGACTCTCCTGGTTCAACGTCACCTCCATCGCGCTGGGATTCGCGTTCCTCTACATCCCGATCGTGCTGCTGGTGATCTACTCCTTCAACGCCTCGCGGATGGTGACGGTGTGGGCGGGCTTCTCTACCCACTGGTACTGGCAATTGTTCCAGAACCAGCAATTGCTGGATGCCGCCTGGGTGACGCTGCGCGTCGCCTTCCTCACCGCCACGGTGGCGACCGTGCTGGGCACGCTGGCGGCGATCACGCTGACCCGCTATGGCCGCTTCACCGGCCGCACCCTGTTCTCCGGCATGGTCTATGCCCCGCTGGTGATGCCGGAAGTCATCACCGGCCTGTCGCTGCTGCTGCTCTTCGTCGCGGTCGACATCGACCGCGGGTTCTGGACCATCACGCTGGCGCACATCACCTTCACCCTGTGCTTCGTCTCGGTGGTGGTGCAGTCGCGCCTTGTCACCTTTGACCGCTCGCTTGAGGAGGCGGCGCTCGATCTCGGCTGCACGCCGTTCCGCACCTTCTTCGTCATCACCCTGCCGATCATCCTGCCGGCGGTGATTTCCGGCTGGATGCTGGCCTTCACTTTGTCGCTGGACGACCTCGTCATCGCCAGCTTCACCACCGGCCCCGGCGCCACCACCCTGCCGATGCGCATCTATTCGCAGGTGCGCCTTGGCGTGACGCCGGAAATCAACGCCGCCTGCACCATCCTCATCGCCATCGTCACGGTGGTGGTGATCTTCGTCTCGATCATGACCAAGCGGCAGGAAATCGAGCGCCAAAAGGCCGAGCGGCTGGCGGCGGCGGGATAGGCGGGGCCGCTGCGCCACCCGTTATGCGGACGTGCCGGCCTGAGACCGGCCTCGAAGCAGACAGGCTGGCAACGCCCGAGGACGCCGCGTGCGTCCTTCGAGGCCCGGCAGCGCCGGGCGCCTCAGGATGACCGCGGCAAGGACCAACAGGGCGGACCACCAGGCAAGGCCTGATGGGGAGAATGGGCCGCCCGCGGGCACCGCGCCGGCCTCCCTGCTATAGTCCGGCGCCGCCCTGCCCCGAATCGCCGCCGAGACGAGCCCGCCATGCCGCTGCGCCTTCTGCCCTCCACCCTGGTCGACCGCATCGCGGCGGGCGAGGTGGTCGAGCGTCCGGCGGCGGCGCTGAAGGAGATTGTCGAGAACGCGCTCGATGCCGGCGCCAGCCGGGTCGAGATCGTCATCGATGGCGGCGGCCGGCGGCTGATGCGCGTCACCGATGATGGAAGCGGCATGAATGCCGAGGAGCTCGCCCTGGCGGTGGAGCGCCACGCCACCTCCAAGCTGGATGGCGAGGACCTGCTCGCCATTCACACGCTCGGCTTTCGCGGCGAGGCGCTACCCTCCATCGGCGCGGTGGCGCGGCTTTCCATCACCAGCCGGCCGCGCGAGGCCGACAGCGCGTTTGAGATTCGCGTCGAGGGCGGGGTGAAATCCCCCGTGCGCCCGGCGGCGCTCGGCTTCGGCACGCGGGTGGAGGTGCGCGACCTGTTCTTCGCCACCCCGGCGCGGCTGAAATTCCTCAAATCCGAGCGCGCCGAGACGGCGGCGGCGGTGGACGCGGTGAAGCGCCTGGCGCTCGCCCGCCCCGAGGTTGGCTTCACCCTCGTCACCGACGATCGCCCGCCCGTCACCTGGCCGGCCCGCGCGCGCGACCCGGCCGGGCAGCGGGCCCGCATCGCCGATGTGCTGGGGCAGGAGGCCGGTGGCAACGCGCTCGACGTCGAGGGCCTGCGCGAGGGCGCGCGGCTGTCCGGCCTTGCCGGCCTGCCGACCTATTCCAAGGCCAATTCGCTGTCGCAATATCTGTTCGTCAATGGCCGTCCGGTGCGCGACAAGGTGCTGATCGGCGCCATCCGCGCGGCTTACGCCGACCTTCTGCCCTCCGACCGCCACCCGGTGACGGCACTGTTCCTCGATCTCGACCCGCGCGAGGTGGATGTGAATGTCCACCCCGCCAAGACCGAGGTGCGCTTTCGCGACGCCGGCAACATCAGGGCACTGATCGTCCGCACCCTCACCGACGCGCTCACCTCAGGCGCGCCGCGCACCACCTCGACCGCCGCCGACCGGCTGACCCAGTTCGCCCGGCGCGATTTTTCGACCGACTACCGGCCGGAGGCGCGGCCGGGCGATTACGACTGGTCGCGCTCGTGGGCGGCGCCGGAGGGGTTTGCCGGGTCCCGACCCGATCATGCTGGCCTGAGCGAAGCGCCGTCACGCTTCGATTTCGACCTGCCGGACGGCGCCGGGCGCGGCTTCGGCGGTGGCAGTGGTCTCGGCCTTGGCCTCGCTCCCTCGGCCGACGCCCGCGCCAATGCCGCCCCCGCCGCGCCGGAGGCGCTGGAGCGCCCGCTCGGCGCTGCCCGCGCCCAGCTGCACGAGACCTACATCATCGCCCAGACGAACGACGGCGTGGTGGTGATCGACCAACACGCCGCCCATGAGCGCATCGTCTATGAGAAGCTCAAGGCGGCGATGGAGCGCGACGGCCTCGCCCGGCAGATGCTGCTGGTGCCGCTGGTGGTCGAGCTCGACCCCTCCGAGGCGGCGCGGCTGGCGGAACGGGCGCCGGCGCTGGAAAAACTCGGCCTCGTCATCGAGCCCTTCGGTGCCGGCGCGCTGCTGGTGCGCGAGGTGCCGGCGCTGCTCGGCGATGCGGATGTCAGCGCGCTGGTGCGTGAACTCGCCGAGCACGCGGCGGAATGGGACGACGCGCTGCCGCTGGAGCGCCGGCTTCTCCACATCGCCGCCACCATGGCCTGCCACGGTTCGGTGCGTGCCGGGCGCCGGCTGCGGGTCGAGGAGATGAACGCCCTGTTGCGCGAGATGGAGGAGACACCGAACGCCGCCCAGTGCAATCATGGCCGGCCGACCTTCGTCACCCTGGCGCTGGCCGACATCGAGCGGCTGTTCGCGCGGCGCTGACGGCAAGAGTTGAGTGAACATGGCCTCGCAGATCGATCACCCCAGCAGCTGGTACGCGGCCACGGCGAACCGCTCCTCCCCCCTCCCCCCGCTGCAGGGCGGGGCGCGGGCGGATGTCTGCGTCATCGGCGGCGGCTATACCGGGCTTTCCGCCGCGCTGCACATGGCCGAGGCCGGGCTCGACGTGGTGCTGCTGGAAGCCGGCCGTGTCGGCTCCGGCGCCTCGGGCCGCAATGGCGGGCAGATCCACAGCGGCCAGCGCCGCGACCAGGACTGGCTGGAATCGCGCGTCGGGCTCGACGACGCCAAGGCGCTCTGGCGCCTGGCTGAGGACGCCAAGGCGCTGCTGCACGATCTCATTGCCCGTCACGCCATCGCGTGCGACCTGCGCTCGGGGCTGATCGAGGCCGACCACAAGCCCGGCTATGTCGCCCATAGCCACGCCTATGCCCGCAAGCTCAACGAGGTTTACGACTACCCCCACGCCGCGCCGCTGACCCGCGAGGAGGTACGGGAAATGGTCGGGTCGGACGCCTATTACGGCGGCATGATCGACCATGGCGGCGGCCATCTGCACCCGCTCAACCTCGCGCTTGGCCTTGCCGAGGCGGCGCGGCGGGCCGGGGCGCGGCTTTACGAGCAGTCGCGCGCGTTGCGGATCGAGGAGGGCGGCAAGGTGCGCGTCGTCACCGCCGCTGGCTCGGTGGAGGCGGATTGGGTGCTGGAATGCGGCGACGGGCTGCAGGACGGGCTCGACCGGCGTGTCGACACCCATGTCATGCCGATCTGCAACTACATCGCCGCCACCGCCCCGCTGGGGGAGCGGGCGCGGGAGATCATCTCCAATGGCGCGGCGGTGGCCGACAGCCGCTTCGTCGTGAATTATTACCGCCTCTCCGGCGATGGCCGCCTGCTGTTCGGCGGCGGCGAGAGCTACAAGCGCGGGCTGCGGCCGAACCCGGGCGAGTTCGTGCGGCCCTATATGCTGAAGATCTTCCCGCAGCTCGGCGATGTGAGCATCGATTATGGCTGGGGCGGCGTTCTCGGCATCACCATGACCCGCCTGCCCTTCGTGCGGAAGCTCTCGCCGCGCGTGCTCACCGCCGCCGGCTATTCCGGCCAGGGGGTGATGCTGGCGCCCTATTTCGGCAAGCTGCTGGCGCAGGCGGTGCAGGGCCAGCTTGGCGAATTCGACCTGCTGGCGCGCCTGCCGGTGCCGGCTTTCCCCGGTGGACCGCTGATGCGCTGGCCGCTGCTGGTGGCCGGCATGAGCTATTTCGCGCTGCGCGACCGGCTCTAGCGTGGCGGATGTGCATGCCTATGCCCGCGACGTGCTCGCCTTTGTCGAGGCGCACGCGCATTACGCGCCCTATGTCGCCTTCCTGCTCGCCTTCTGCGAATCCCTGGTTATCGTCTCGCTCTTCATTCCTGCCACCTTCGTGCTGCTCGGCCTCTCGCCGGTGATCGCCGCCAGCGGAGTGCCCCTCCTGCCGGTCTGGGCGGCAACGGCGGCAGGGGCGGCGCTGGGCGACAGCGTGTCCTACTGGATCGGCTTCCGCCTGAAGGGCAGCGCCCGCCAGTGCTGGCCGCTCAACCGCTTTACCGGGGGGCTGGCGCGCGGCGAGCGCTTCTTCCTGCGCTACGGCATATGGGGCGTGTTCCTTGGCCGCTTCTCCGGCCCGCTGCGCGCCATCGTGCCGCTCATCGCCGGCATGTTCGCCATGCCGCCGTTCCAGTTCCAGATGGTGAACATCACCTCCGCCATGGTGTGGGCGCTGGTGATCCTTGGCCCCGGCGCCGCGGCGGTGAAGGCGCTGGGCTACTGAGCCCGCACACAGCACGACCGGACTTGCGTTTCCTCAACGACACTGGGCGCGCCTTCCCCGACACAGGGCGCAACCAATCAGCCGAGGAAGGACACCCCAATGGCCAAGATCCACGAAGTGGAAGGCGATATCCTGCTGAGCGGCGCCGCCGCGATCGCCCATGGCGTGGCGCCCAACGATCATTTCGATACCGGCCTCGCTCTCGCCCTGCGCGAGCGCTGGCCCTCGCTGGCCAAGGATTTCCGCCATTATTGCCGCGTCGAGAACCCCAAGGCGGGCGGGCTCTGGGGGTGGGGCGGCGTGGACGAGGAGGGCGGCGCGGCGCGCATCCTCAATTTGCTGACGCAGGAGCCGGCGGAAAACGCGCTCGGCCGTCCCGGCCGGGCCACGACCGAGAATGTCGGCCACGCGCTGAAGGCGCTGGCCCGCCATGTCCAGGCGGAAGGCATTGCCAGCCTCGCTCTGCCGCGCCTCGCCACCGGCGTCGGCGGGCTGGACTGGGTCGAGGTGAAGCCACTCATCGAGCGGCATCTGAGCGAGCTCGACATCCCGGTCTATGTCTATGTGGTCTATCACAAGGGCCAGAAGGCCAATGAGCCGGGGCTGAAGGCGGCAGCCTAAGGCGGGGGGCAATCGCTGCCCTCCTCCTGGCGCTCCCCTCCCCCACTCCGTCATGCCCGGGCTTGACCCGGGCATCCATAAAGTGGCGCGGGAAAACGTGGATGGCCGGGCCAGATCCGGCGATGACAGCCGGTATGAGCGCCGATCCCAAACAAAAAGGGCGACCCGCGAGGTCGCCCTTTTTCGTTCCGGCGGTGCAGGTTCGCTACTCTGCGGCTTCTTTCGGTGGCTTGTCGCCGCCGGCCGGCTCGGCCAGCGCCTCCGCCCTCTCCCGCCGCGCCTTGGCGGGAAGCACAAGATCGAATTCCGCAAGCTCGGCCTCGGTGGGCCAGGTCATGTCCTTGTCCCACGCCCAATGCGCGCGGATTTCATCGTCCGACATGGCATCGAACGGCGACCAGTCAAATTCCTTTGCGAGACGATCCGCCTCGTCCAATTGCTTCTTGGTAGGCACGCCGTTCATCCCGGTGCGCGACACGAAAGGAAATGATCCGGCGGCGCTCGCCTTCCCAAATCCACACGCAGAATAACACACGGCCCTGCAATTCGGCCATGGTTTCGAAGCGCGTCTCGCCGACAGGTGACTTCGGCGAGACGTCTTCGATACGCGGCCGGCCATCAAAGAGGCCGGCCGCCATGTCGAACGGCAAACCGCGCTGAGAACGGTTTACTGCGTCCTTGACATCATCCCACTCGAAATCGTCCGTCTCGCCCATCGCCGCTCCTCAACCCTAGACAATTTAGGTTATAGCGACGAGGTCGAAGGAACGCTGAAATTAGCTGCAAATTTCTGGAGCTACGGTCCAGCTATGGCTCCGGCCTATCCTCAACTGGTTCCATCTCAGCCCCCCAAAACGCACATGGCCGGGACAAGCCCGGCCATGACGTTGTTTACGAAGGCGGAAAAGCCTCAGTTCTTCGACTTGTCGACCAGCTGGTTCTTGGCGATCCAGGGCATCATGCCGCGCAGCTTGGCGCCGACTTCCTCGATCTGGTGGCTGTCGTTGATGCGGCGGATGCCCTTGAAGCGCGAGGCGCCGGCGCGGTATTCCTGCATCCAGTCGGAGGTGAACTTGCCGGTCTGGATGTCGGTGAGCACGCGCTTCATCTCGGCCTTGGTCTCGGCAGTGATGATGCGCGGGCCGGAGACGTATTCGCCCCACTCGGCGGTGTTGGAGATCGAGTAGTTCATGTTGGCGATGCCGCCCTCATAGATGAGGTCGACGATCAGCTTCACTTCGTGCAGGCACTCGAAATAGGCCATCTCAGGGGCGTAGCCGGCTTCCACCAGCGTCTCGAAGCCGGCGCGGATCAGCTCGACCAGGCCGCCGCAGAGCACCACCTGCTCGCCGAACAAATCGGTCTCGCACTCTTCCTTGAAGGTGGTCTCGATGATGCCCGAACGGCCGCCGCCGACGCCGCAGGCGTAGCTGAGGCCGAGGTCGAGCGCGTTGCCCGAGGCGTCCTGATGCACGGCGACGAGGCAAGGCACGCCGCCGCCCTTCTGGTATTCGCCGCGCACGGTGTGGCCGGGGCCCTTCGGCGCGACCATCAGCACGTCGACCGAAGCCTTGGGCTCGATCAGGCCGAAATGCACGTTGAGGCCGTGGGCGAAGGCGATGGCGGCGCCGTCACGGATGTTCGGGGCGATCTCGTCACGGTAGATGTCGGCCTGCAGCTCGTCCGGGGTCGCCATCATCATCAGGTCGGCCCACTTGGCCACCTCGGCGACGGTCATCACCTTGAGGCCGTCGGCCTCGACCTTCTTGGCGGTCGCCGAGCCGGGCTTGAGGCCGATGGCGATGTCCTTGACGCCGGACTCCTTGAGGTTCAGCGCATGGGCGCGGCCCTGCGAGCCATAGCCGATGATGGCGACCTTCTTGCCCTTGATCAGGTTCACGTCGGCGTCGCGGTCGTAATAAACGCGCATGGGTGTCTCCTATGTCATGCGTTGGTTTTTGGCAGGCCCGGCACGGGGTTGGCCGTGCCGTAAAGGGTGAGGAACTGGTCGGTGGCGCGGGCGGCGTCGGCCTCGATCTCGCCCGGCGTCAGGCGGAGCGTGTCGCCGAGCAGCAGCCGGATCTGCACGTCGCGGCCGACCAGGCCGATGAAGCTGCGAAAGGCGGTCTCGGTGTCGTCGAAGTCGATCAGCCCGGCGTCGCGGCCGGCATCGAGCACCGGCTTCAGCCGGGCGCCGATGGCGAAGCGGCCATTGGCCAGCATGATGGCGCCAAGGCCGCCACCCGGCGTGCCGCCGCCCGCCTGCGCGATGGCGAAGCGGTTGAGCGCGATCGAGGTCGGGCTGGAAATCACTCCGAGCCAGTTGGCGGCGAAGCGGATGAGGCTGTCGCGCAGGGCAAGAGCATCAAGCCGGGTGCGGTCATAATTGCCGGTGCGGACCTTCGAGGCCTGCCAGCGCACGGTCGCGGTCAGCAGCCCCTCGCGGTCGCCGAACCATTTGTACAGGCTTTCCTTGGAGCAGGAGGCGCGGCGCGCCACCGCATTCATGGTCAGCTCGCCGCCCTGCTCCACCATCAGCGCGAGCACGGCGTCGAGGACCGCCTGCTGGCGCTCCGTCAGCGTCTCGTCCTGCGTGTCGGGAGGCAAGGTCATGGGCGGAAAAGGTCCGTACCGTACGTTACGGTTCCCTCTACAGCAGCGCCCGCCGCTCCGCAAGCGGTCCGCCGCGTCGCCCTGTCAGCGACGGCGAAGGGCGGCGAGGCGGGCGCGCCATGTCAGGGGCTGCGCCGAGGCCAGCGCGACGCCGGAGGCGGCCAGCGCCATGCCGGCCCAGGCAAGCGGCGGCATCGCCTCGCCGAGCAGGAAAAAGGCGATCAGCGCCGAACAGGGTGGCACCAGAAAGAACAGCGCCGAGACCTTCGCCACCTCGCCGGCACGGATCATGGCGAGATAGAGCGAGATGGCGATCAGCGAATTGCCGATCACCAGATAGCCCAGGGCAGCCACGAAGGGGACCGACCAGTCGACATGGCCGTCATCCAGCAACAGCGCCAGCGGCAGCGTGAACACGAAGCCGACGGCATATTGCACGCAGTTGGTGACCAGCGGGTGCTGGGCGATGCCGTGGCGCTTCTCGTAGAGCGAGGCGGAGGACATGGCGAGCAGCGCCCCGACCGCCAGCAGGATGACGCCGGGCGAGGTGACCTCGATGGCGGCGCGCGAGACGATCACCAGCCCCGCCCCGGCAAGGCCGAGCAGCAACCCGCCCCAGCGCAGCAGGCCGACCCGCTCGCCGGCGAAAACCGGCGCGGCGAGGCCGACCACGATGGGCTGCATCGAGACGATCAGCGCCAGCGCGCCCGCCGAGATGCCATAGCGGAAGGCGAAATAGCTGAGGTCGAAATAAAGCACCTGGATCAGGAAGCCGACGATGAACAGGTTCAGCCATTCCCGCCGGGTCTGCGGCAGGGACGGCCGGAACCAGGCCAGCAGCGGCAGCAGCACCACCAGCACCAGCCCATAGCGCATCGCCAGCAGGGTGAAGGGGCCGGTCGAGAGGATGCCGATCTTGCCGACGGCAAAGCCGCCCGACCAGAGCAGGAGGAAGATGAACGGCGCCGCCATCAGCCACACGGGCTTGCCTGCCGCCGCCGCCGGCACCGCG
Source organism: Ancylobacter vacuolatus (assembly GCF_030813595.1). Taxonomy (GTDB): domain Bacteria; phylum Pseudomonadota; class Alphaproteobacteria; order Rhizobiales; family Xanthobacteraceae; genus Ancylobacter; species Ancylobacter vacuolatus. Next base: position 569,441 of record NZ_JAUSUH010000003.1, read on the forward strand.
CCTGCACGATCGCTCACGTTTCCCACGCCTCCGTCGCCTCGCGTGGCGGCGGTGCGAGGCACCGCGACGCACCCCGCGAAAGCGGTATCTTCACATGGCTTGACCGGACAGGCCAAGAGTTCGTGTGCAGCGCAGCACAGGCTTGGGGCTCGACTTTAGCCCGCGCGCCGTCCTATCCGGGACGGTCGACAGAAAACGGAGCCCCCCGCCATGCCCCTGCCGAACATGAGCCTGCCCACCGCCGACGCGATCATCGCCTTCTGGCGCGAAGCCGGACCCGACCGCTGGTTCGCCAAGGACGACGCCTTCGACGCCGCCATCCGCGCCCGCTTCCTCGGCGCCTATGAGGCCGCCGCGGCCGGCACGCTGACGGGCTGGCAGGACACGGCCGAGGGCTGCTACGCGCTGATTCTGCTGCTCGACCAGTTCCCGCGTAATCTGTTTCGCGGCTCAAGCCGAGCCTTCGCCACCGATGCGCAGGCGCGCGCGGCGGCGGATGCCGCCATTGCGCGCGGCTTTGATCACGCCTTCGAGCTGCCGGAGCGGCGCTTCTTCTATGTGCCGTTCATGCATTCGGAAGAGTTGGCCGACCAGCAGCGCTGTGTCGCGCTCTGCGAAGCGGCGGACGACGCGGAGGGCGTGCACCACGCAGTCATCCACCACGACATCATCCGCGATTTCGGCCGCTTCCCGCACCGCAATCCGGTGCTCGGCCGCGACACCTCGCCGGAAGAACACGCCTTCCTCACGTCAGGCGGTTTCGCCGGCTGACGAAAGGCGCGGCGGGTGAGCCGCCGCGCCTCCCTTTCACATCCCTTCGGCGCCACGCCCAATGGCGGCGACGCCGGTACGCGAGACCTCGACCAGGCCGAGCGGCTCCAGCAGCGAGACGAACTGGTCGATCTTCTCCGGCTTGCCGGTGATCTCGAACACGAAGCTCTCCAGCGTGGTGTCGACCGTGCGGGCGCGGAAACTGTCGGCGATCAGCAGCGCTTCCTGGCGCAGTTCGCCCTTGCCGCGCACCTTGATCAGCGCCAGCTCGCGCTCCACCGATTTGCCGGCGACGGTGAGGTCGACCACCCGGTGCACCGGCACCAGCCGGTCGAGCTGGCTCTTGATCTGCTCGATGATCGGCGGCGCGCCCGTGGTGACGACGGTGATGCGCGAGAGGTGCGAGGCATGACTGACCTCGGAGACGGTCAGGCTGTCAATATTGTAGCCGCGCCCGGAAAACAGGCCGACGATGCGGGCGAGAACGCCCGGCTCATTGTCGACCAGCATGGACAGGGTGTGGCGCTCGGCAGGCTCGATGACGGGAGGCATGGGGCACTCTGAAAAGGGGCTGGGAACGCCAGGCCCCCTCTCCCCGGCGGGGAGAGGGGTGGGGTGAGGGGTCACTGGCGCGTCCGCCCCCTCACCCGGCCGCTACGCGACCGACCTCTCCCCGGCGGGGAGAGGTGAAGCACCTCACACCAGCATCTTGCCTTCCTCGTCGATGGCCTCGTCCAGCGCCTCGGGATGATCGGGCATGATCATCTCGTTGTGCGGCTTGCCCGAGGGGATCATCGGCAGCACGTTCTCGGTCTTGTCGACGAGGCAGTCGAACAGCACCGGGCGGTTGACGTTGATCATCTCGTGGATCGCCCCGTCGAGATCGGCCGGGTTGGCGCAGCGGATGCCGACGCCGCCATAGGCCTCGGCCAGCTTCACGAAGTCCGGCAGCGATTCCGAATAGGAATGCGAGTAGCGCCCGCCATGCAGCAGGTCCTGCCACTGGCGCACCATGCCCATATATTCGTTGTTGAGCACGAAGATCTTCACCGGCAGGTCGAACTGCAGCGCGGTCGACATCTCCTGCAGGCACATCTGGATCGAGGCTTCGCCGGCGATGTCGATGACGAGGCTGCCGGGGTGGGCCACCTGCACGCCGATCGCCGCCGGCAGGCCATAGCCCATGGTGCCGAGGCCGCCGGAGGTCATCCAGCGGTTCGGCTCCTCGAAGTGGAAGTGCTGCGCCGCCCACATCTGGTGCTGGCCGACCTCGGTGGTGATGTAGACATCCTTGTCCTTCACCTGGTCGTACAGCGCCTTGATCGCCTGCTGCGGCTTGATGATGCTGCTGGAAGGCTGGAACGCCAGCGACTTGCGGGCGCGCCACTTGTCGATCTGCCCCCACCAGCCGGCGAGCGCACGCCGGTCCGGCTCGGCCTTCATGCCGCGCCAGACGGTGAGGATATCCTCCAGCACATGCTTCACATCGCCGATGATCGGCAGGTCGACCTTGACGTTCTTGTTGATCGAGGACGGGTCGATATCGATGTGGATCTTCTTCGAGTCCGGCGAGAAGGCGTCGAGACGGCCGGTGATGCGGTCGTCGAAGCGCGCACCGATGCAGACCATGACGTCGCAATCATGCATCGCCATATTGGCTTCATAGGTGCCGTGCATGCCCAGCATGCCCAGCCACTGCTTGTCCGAGGCCGGGAAGGCGCCAAGCCCCATGAGCGTGGAGGTGACCGGATAGCCGGACAGGCGGGCGAACTCACGCAGCACGCGGCTGGCCTCGGGGCCGGAATTGATCACGCCGCCGCCAGTATAGAGGATCGGCCGCTTGGCCTTGGCCAGCATCTCGACGGCGGCCTTGATCTTCTCCGGATCGCCCTTCAGGCGCGGCTGATAGGTGCGGTGCTGGATGTTCTCCGGGCCGACATACATGCCCTTGGCGAACTGCACATCCTTCGGGATGTCGACGACGACAGGACCGGGACGGCCGTTCTGCGCGACATAGAACGCCTCATGCATGACGCGGGCGAGGTCGTTGATGTCGCGGACGAGGTAGTTGTGCTTGGTGCAGGGCCGGGTGATGCCGACCGTGTCACACTCCTGGAAGGCGTCCGAGCCGATGAGATGGGTCGGAACCTGGCCGGTGATGCAGACCAGCGGAATGGAATCGAGCAGCGCGTCGGTGAGGCCGGTGACGGCATTGGTGGCGCCGGGGCCTGATGTGACGAGCACCACGCCCACCTTGCCCGAGGAGCGGGCATAGCCCTCAGCCATGTGCACCGCGCCCTGCTCGTGGCGGACGAGAATGTGCTTCACCTGGTTCTGGTGGAACATGGCGTCATAGATCGGCAGCACCGCGCCGCCGGGATAGCCGAACATGTGCTCGACGCCCTGATCGATCAGGGCCTGCATCACCATTTCGGCGCCGGTCATCTCGCGCATCATGGTCTTGTTCCTTTTTACGCTCGTCGTCTCTTGCGTCGTGTGCGGAAGGGGCGAAGGGAGGGCCAGAAAATCAAAAGGCCCCGTCAGGGGCCATTTCCGCGCGTCACCGTTGAGCGGAGCAGCCGTTAGGCCAACTCCGCGGCGACGCGCCGTCCTACGATAAGGGTAATATTCTTGCGCATTGCGGCGCCGCTCCTTCGTAAAGTTGCGCGAGCTGTACAGGGACCCCGCGCAGGCGTCAAGACGCTCGGTGTCTTGAGGCGAAGAATGTAAGACGATAGCGCACTTTTCGTGGCGGATGAACGCCGCTATACCGCGTGCGGGAACAGGGAGTTGGCGTTCATGACGCAGATGCGGCTCGTCGTCGTCGGGGCCTCGGGCCGCATGGGCCGGGTGCTGGTGCGCGCCATCAGCGAGGCGCCCGATCTCATGCTGGTCGGCGCCGTGGACCAGCCCGGCAGCGAATATCTCGGCCGCGACGCGGGCGAGCTCGCCGGCCTGCCCCCGCTCGGCCTCAAGGTTTCTGACGACCCGTTGACCCTGTTCGCCGCCGCCGACGGGGTGATCGACTTCACCATTCCCGCCGCCAGCGTTGCCTATGCCGCCTTCGCCGCGCAGGCGCGCATCGCGCATGTCATCGGCACGACAGGCTTTTCGCCGGCGGAGGAGGCACGCATCGCCGCCGCCGCCCGCCATGCCGCCATCGTGCGCTCGGGTAATATGAGCCTCGGCGTCAACCTGCTCTCCGCGCTGGTGCGGCGCGTGGCGCGCACGCTTGATGAGGATTTCGACATCGAGATCGTCGAGATGCATCACAACCGCAAGATCGACGCCCCCTCGGGCACCGCGCTGCTGCTGGGCGAGGCCGCCGCGCAGGGGCGCGGGGTGAGCCTGGAGGAGAACGGCGTGTTCACCCGCCACGGCGTCACCGGCCCACGCCGGGCGGGCGATATCGGCTTCGCCACCCTGCGCGGCGGCACGGTGGTGGGCGAACACAATGTGATCTTCGCCGGTGCCGGCGAGCGGATCGAACTGGCGCACCGGGCTGAGGATCGCGGCATCTTCGCCCGTGGGGCGCTGGCGGCCGCCCGCTGGGCACGCGGGCGCAAGCCCGGCCTCTATTCCATGACCGATGTCCTCGGCCTCACCGATTTCTGATCTCCCGGAGAACGACCCGATGTCCGAACGCCTTCTCGTGCTCGTGCGCCACGGCCAGAGCGAGTGGAACCTCAAGAACCTGTTCACCGGCTGGCGCGACCCGGATCTCACCGCGCTAGGCGTCGAGGAAGCGAAGAAGGCCGGCGCGCGGCTGAAGGCGGAGGGCTACCAGTTCGACATCGCCTTCACTTCGCAGCTGTCGCGGGCGCAGAAGACTCTGGACCTCGCGCTCAACGAGCTTGGCCAGACCGACCTGCCTGTCGTGAAGGACCTCGCGCTGAACGAGCGCGACTATGGCGACCTCTCCGGCCTCAACAAGGACGATGCCCGCGTCAAATGGGGCGAGGAGCAGGTGCATCTCTGGCGCCGTTCCTATGACGTGCCCCCGCCCGGCGGCGAGAGCCTGAAGGACACGGTGGCCCGCACCCTGCCCTATTACGTCACCGAGATCCTGCCGAAGGTGCTGCAGGGCAACCGGGTTCTGGTCGCCGCCCATGGCAATTCGCTGCGGGCGCTGATCATGGTGCTGGAGAAGCACACGCCCGAGACCATCACCCATCGCGAACTCGCCACCGGCGCGCCTGTCATCTACCGGCTGAAGGCGGATTCGACAGTGGAGAGCGTCGTCGACCTCGCCGGTTGAGCCGGTCTTCCGGCCGGGCTTCCAAGCCCGGCCGCTTGCCCAGGACGGAAGCGGCCCCATATGAGACGCGTGAAGACGGCTTCCCCCTCCCGGGAATCCATGCGGGACGGCCCGACATGAAGGGGAAAACCGTCATGCGCGGGACCGCCGATCGCATTCGTCACGTCATCAGCTTCGAGATCATCGCCCTGTCGCTCATCACCCCGCTCGGGGCGTGGGTGTTCGGCGTACCGATGTTCGACATGGGCGCGATCGGTGCCGGCGCGGCGCTGATCGCCGCCAGCTGGAACTATGTGTTCAATCTCGGCTTCGACCATGCGCTGGCGCGCTGGCGCGGCTCGGTGCGCAAGACGCTGCCTCTGCGCGTGCTGCACGCCATTCTGTTCGAGCTCGGCCTTGTTTTCGTGCTGGTGCCCTTCGTCGCCTGGTATCTCGGCGTCGGGCTGGTCGAGGCGTTCCTGATGGACCTCGCCCTGACCGGTTTCTTCCTGGTCTACGCCTTCGTGTTCAACTGGGCCTATGACGCCCTGTTTCCGCTGCCCGAAGCCCGCCATCCGGCCATCGCCGGGCAGCGCTGAGAGCCCGCGCGGGCGCTCAGCTCCCGCCCCACTCCTTGCACAGCTGCCCCGCCTCCCAGCCGAGAATGGCGCGCTTGCGGGTGAGGCCCCAGTGATAGCCGGTGAGATCGCCATTCTTGCCGAGCACGCGATGGCACGGCACCACGAAGGACATCGGGTTCTTGCCCACCGCCGCACCGATGGCGCGCGCAGCCTTCGGCTTCTCCACGCATTGCGCGATGCTGGAATAGGTGGTGGCCTTGCCGAGCGGGATCCGCATCAGCGTCTCCCACACCTTCACCTCGAAATCGGTGCCGATGAAGACGATGCGCAGCGGATCGTCCGGGCTCCAGGCGCCGCGGTCGAAGATGCGCGCCGCATAGGGGGCGGTGGCCACCGGGTCCTCGATATAGATGGCATTGGGCCAGCGCCGGCGCATATCGGCCAGCGCGGCGTCCTCCTCGCCCTCATCGGCGAAGGCGAGGCCGCACAGGCCGCGCGGCGTCACCATGGCGAGCGCGCTGCCGAAGGGCGAGGCGTGGAAGCCGTAGCGCACGACGAGCCCGGCGCCGCCGGTCTTCCATTCGCCGGGCGACATGGATTCATGCACCACGAACAGATCGTGCAGCCGCCCCGGCCCGGAAAGGCCGAGCTCATAGGCGGCATCCAGCACATTGTCGGATTCGGTCAGCACCCGCCGTGCGGCGTCGATCGTCACCGCCTGTAGAAAATCCTTCGGGGTGAGGCCGCACCAGCGGCGGAACAGTTCGGTCAGCGCGCGGGGATGCACACCGGAGGCGCGGGCGATCTCCTCCACCTCCGGCTGGTCGCGGAAGCGCAGATTCACATATTCCACCGCCCGGCGCACGATCTCATAGTCGGCAGCGGCGATTTCCAGCGGGTGGGCGGCGTCGAGATTGGGCGCGAGCACGGGCGTTCTCCTCAAGCTGGCTGCATCCGACCACGCCCGGCAGCCCCGGGCCACCCGATTTCGACGGAACCGTCAGACCACGGATCGCACCACGCCGCGCTTGGCCTCGGCCAGCGCGCGCGACAGGTTTTCCGCCAGTTCCTCGCGCTGCGCCGTGTGCAGGAAGCTGCCGATCACATAGGGACGGCCGCGCATCTCCAGCGCCAGCCGCTGCACGCCGAAATCCTCGATCTCGTCGCGGGTGAGCCGGGTCCAGAGCGGGTTCAGCTCCTCGCGATACTCGGTCCCATCCGCCGCGACATGGCGCAGCCGGATGACGCTCGGCGTCACGGTGATTTCCTCGCAGGCACGGGCCGCGCGGTAATTGAGCCGGAAGCCCCACCAGATGGCGAGCACATCAAGCCCGAACACGCCGAACACCGGCCACGCCCCCATCATCAGGAAGGCGAGGCCGCACACAAAACTAATGCCGGCGACAATGCACATCACCACCAGAAAGCCGCGCGGCCCGAGCGAGCGATGCGGCTGGTAGCGGGCCGAAAACAGTTCCGGCTCGGCGGGGGCGAAGGCATCTTCCGGGGGGAGAGTACTGGCCGCGCTCATGGGCCGGCAGTATAGGTCGAAAATGGCGAATGAGGACAAGGATTCGGTGCGGCGTAGCGCGCGCCCCCGCGGGAAGCCGGCGGCCGAGGCCCGCCCGCCCGGCGGCAGCCCCGCGCGCGCGCGCAAGGGATCGGAAAAATCGGCCACGTCCGGCAGGTCCACGGCCGGCAATTCCCAGGCCGGCAAAAACACGGCCGCAAAGCCAAAGGCCAGCCCTGCCCTGGCGGTGCTGGAGGCGCAGGCCGTCACCCGCCCCGCCCGCCGGCGCGCGGTGGCCAATGCCGCCGCCGCCGCCCTGGGCGGAGCCTTTCGGCCGTGGAGCCCTGAGGAGATCGCCACCGCCTTCTCCCGCTTCGAGGCCGCCAACCCGCACCCGGAAGGCGAACTCGACTATCACGACCCGTTCACCCTGCTGGTCGCGGTGGTGCTCTCGGCGCAGGCGACCGATGTCGGCGTCAACAAGGCGACGCGCGGCCTGTTCAAGGCCGCCCCGACCCCGCAGGCGATGGTGGCGCTGGGCGAGGAAGGCGTGGCGCAGCACATCCGCACCCTCGGCCTCTATCGCGGCAAGGCGAAGAATGTGGTGGAACTCTCCCGCCGCCTGATCGCGGAGCATGGCGGGCAGGTGCCGCCCGACCGGGCGGCGCTGGAGACCCTGCCCGGCGTCGGCCGCAAGACCGCCAATGTCGTGCTCAACATCGCTTTCGGCCTGCCGACCATCGCCGTCGACACCCATCTGTTCCGCATCGCCAACCGCACCGGGCTGGCGCCGGGCAAGACGCCGCTGGAGGTGGAGCTGGGGCTGGAGCGGACGATTCCCGAGCGCTTCCTGCTGCACGCCCATCACTGGCTGATCCTTCATGGGCGCTATGTCTGCAAGGCGCTGAAGCCCGACTGCCCGCGCTGCCTGATCGCCGATCTCTGCCGCTGGCCGGAAAAGACCCCGGCCTGAGATTCACCCCGCCCGCGACAGCCGCTTGTGCAGCCGCACCATGAAGATGGTGGCGAAGACCGGGGTGATGAGGTTGAGGATCGGCACCGACACCACCAGCGCGATGACCAGCCCGCCGAGAAAGACGGCGACGCCATGGTGCCGGCGCAGCAGCGCCACCTCATCCTCGCCGCGGTAGCGCATGGCCGCCAGCTGGAAATATTCGCGCCCGAGCAGATAGCCATTGGCGACATAGAACACGACGAGGTTCACCCCCGGCACCAGCAGCAGCAGCAGCGCCACCAGGTTCACCGCCAGCATCACGCCGAAGAATTTCAGCGTCAGCACCAGCGAGCGGCCGATCGGCAGCGCCTGGCCTTCCGGCTCCAGGGGGAAATCGGTGCGCTCCACCTGCGCGGCGACATCGTCGAGGAAAAGCCCCGCCACCAGGGAGGTCACCGGCGGCACCAGGAAGATCGCGCCGATGAAGATGCCGAAGGCGGCGAGGATATCGACCGTGATCTCGGCCCAGCGCAGATCCAGCGTCACGAAATAGGTCAGCGCGTAATGCGCGCCAATGCCCAGCGCGACCAGAAGACCGATGGCGAGGCCGACCGAACGCAGCAGCACCCGGCGATAGGCCGGCGAAAAGGTCTGGGCGAAAGCCGTGATCGCGTCCCGCAGCATGAAAATTCCCCCTGACAACCGCCCCTAATTAGGGCGCCCGCCCCCATCTCTCAAGGCAATGACGCAAGGCGGGCCGCAGGCGCGGGCAATCAACACCCTTGCTTTTCTGAACCGGCCGCTGAGTCCCGATTCGTTCTCCCCTGAACAAAACATGATTCATGCCAATCGCTTAGCCGGCATCTCCGCGTTCGGGCCGATGGCGGCGGCGACGCGCCTTCAAAGCGCCTTCGCCCCGCCTTCGCCCCTCGCGCCGGGCATGCTAGCCTGTATGTCTCACCGCTTGAGTGCTTGCCGCATGACCCGACCGCGCCTTCCCGGCACGCTGAACCGCCGCCATTTCCTCGCCGCCGCTTCCGCCGCGCTGCTGCCCGCGCCGGCCCTCGCCCAGACGGGCGCGAGCGATGTCGACATCGTCATCATCGGCGGCGGTGCCGCCGGCATCGGGGCGGCGCGGCGCATCGCCGAGGCCAAGCGCTCCTATGTGCTGCTGGAGGCCTCGCCGAAACTGGGCGGCCGCGCCCGCACCGAGGAGGCCTTCGGCCTGAGGGTCGATCTCGGCGCGGGTGGTTTCGCCCGCAGCGAGGGCACGCTCGCCACCAGCGCGCAGGGCGCGGGGCTGGAGCTGATCACCCTGCCCTCCGGGCGCCGGCTGTTCGCCGAGGGTCGCGAGGTGCGCGAGAGCGCTTATGACGCCTTCGCCGCCGCGCTGGGCACGGCGCGGCGCGACATGCTGGTGGCGGTCGAAGGCGGCAAGGATGTCGCCGCCAGCCTCGCCCTCACCGGGGCCGGCCCGGCAGCCGCGACTCCCTGGGCCGCCACGGTGGCACAGCTCCTCGGCCCGCTCGGCTGCGGGCGCGCGCTCGCCACCCTCTCGGCGCTCGATCTGGCCAGCCGCGACGCTCCGCCTGATGACACGACCAGCCCGGCCGGGATAGGCACGCTGATGGAAGGGCTCGGCGCCTGGCTCAATGTGCAGAAGGACGCGCCGGTGACGCTCGTCACCAATGCCGGTCGCTTCCACACGGTCACGCTGCGCGGCCAGCGCACGCCGATCCGCGCCCGCGCCATCGTGCTCGCCGTGCCGGCGCCGGTGCTGGCAGCCGGGGTGATCCGCTTCAATCCGGGGCTGCCGCCGCGCCTGGTGGCGGCGCTGCGGGCGATCCCCGCCGGTCATCTGGAGCAGGTGGCGTTCCTGCTGCCCGGCAATCCGCTGGCGCTCCAGCCCAATGAAGCCGTGCTGACCAAGGCCGGCACCGCCCCACCCGCTTTGCTGCGCGGCCGGATCAATGGCAGCGACCTGCACGTGCTCACCTTTGGCGACGCCCCCGCCCGCACCATTGCCGAAAAGGGCGCGGCGGCGGCGCTGCCGCTGGCGCGCGACTGGCTGCGGGCGAGCTTCCCCACAGCGGATGCGACGATTTCCGACGTGGTGTCCTCGAAATGGGGGCAGGACCCGCTGATCCGGGGCGCGCTCAGTGCCGCGCTGCCGGGCCAGGGGGCGCAGCGGCGCGTGTTTGCCGACACGGTGCAGAACCGGATTTTCCTCGCCGGCGACTATGTGCCGGTGAGCGGCTGGGGCACGCTGGGCGGCGCCTTCGCTTCCGGCGAGGCCGCCGCCACAAGGGCGCTGCGCCTGTTCGGCGACGGGCCGGCCTGACGCGCACCAGGCCGCACAAACACTAAATACCCGAAAACCATCGAATATAGTTCCAGAATTTTAGCCTTATTTTGTGATTTCGTTATGATATAAATAAATATTGTCGACGATATATTCTGCAACTAATTTCAAATTAGCGCAGTTGTTTCCCCGGACGATGCTGATGATTTCCTGACCGCATCTTTCCTTTTGGGCAGAACGTGCTGAATAATTATCCGAATTTTCTTCGAATTGATGCGCGCATGATCGGTATCGGCATGCTCACCGCGTGCCTTCTGGCGGCGGCTCCGGCCTATGCGACGGGCGGCGGCTCCAGTGGTGGCGGCTCCGATGGTGGCGGCTCCGGTGGCGGCGGCCCCGGTGGCGGCGACTCCGGTGGCGGCGACTCCGGTGGCGGCGACTCCGGTGGCGGCGGCTCCGGTGGCGGCGGCTCCGGTGGCGGCGGCTCCGGTGGCGGCGATAATGGCTCCCCGGGCGGCGGTGGAACGCCGGGTGGCGGTGACACGCCGGGCACCGAAACTCCTGGTACCGAAACCCCTGGCGCCGAAACCCCTGGCGCCGAAACGCCGGGTGGCGGCTCCCCCGGCAGCGGCGCGACGGGCACGCCGGGCGGCTCCTCATCCAAGACGGATGGCCGGCAGAAGGGCGAACAGTGCGCCGAGGTTATGGCCCGCCCAGGCAGCTTCGATGCCACCGTGGTCAAATTCTGCCGCGATCGGCTCAGCTGACGCGCCCATCCTCGCGAAGTCAGCCAGCTAATCCGCTGCTGGGGCCGCGAGAGAAACGGGGGCTCGATTCACCCCCGGACATGGCCGGGCCTTGCCCGGCCATCCACGACTGGCCGTTCTGTATCGACAAACTCCGTGGATCCCCCGGTTACGTCCGGGGAGAACCCCAGAGCCTCATCCGCGCAGGGTGGCGCCGGTCTTCTTCGTCACTTCGGCGACGATCCTGGCCGCAACCGCGTCGATCTCGGCATCGGTCAGCGTCTTCTCGCGCGGCTGCAGCGTCACCGAGAGCGCCACCGACTTCTTGTCGGCCTCGACCCCCGGCCCTTCATAGAGGTCGAACACGCCGACGCCGGTGATCAGCTTGCGGTCGACGCCGGCCGCCGCCTTCACCATGTCGCCGGCCGCGAAGCCCCGCGCCACCACGAAGGCGAAGTCGCGCTCCACCGGCTGGAAGGGGATGAGCTCCAGCAGCGGCTTGACCCGCGTCGCCTTGGCCTTGGGCTCGGGAATGCGGTCGAGCAGGATCTCGAAGCCGACCAGCGGCGACTTGCCGTCCCCGGCCGCATCCAGCGCCTCCAGCACCGAGGGGTGCAGTTCGCCGAAATGGCCGATCACGTTCGGACCGAGCCGGAACGTGCCGGAGCGGCCAGGGTGGAACCAGGCCGGGGCGTCGGTCGAGATCTGCAGATTGGCCACCGGCGCGCCGCAGGCGGCGAGCAGCGCGAGCGCATCCGCCTTGGCGTCGAACGCATCGACCGCCGCCGCCTTGCCCGACCAGTGGCGGCCGGCGCCCGTGGGCTTGGCGCTCGCGCGCCGCAGCCCGGTGGCGGCGATGAACTGGTCCTGCGGCCGGTCGCCCTTGAACACCTGTCCCAGCTCGAACAGCGCCACGTCGCCAAAGCCGCGATCGGCATTGGCCTGCGCGGCACGGACAAGCCCGGGCAGCAGGCTTGGGCGCATGTCGGAGAGATCGGCGGCGATCGGGTTGGCCAGCGCCAACGCCGGCTGGCCGCCGCCGAACGCTTCCGCCTGCGCCTTCGGCACGAAGGACCAGGTGACGGCCTCCACCAGCCCACGCGCCGCCAGCGCCCGCTTGCCCTTGCGGGTGCGCAGCTGCAGCGTGGTCAGCACCGGCTTGCGGGCGGTCTCGTCGCGCGGGAAGGGCGTGGACGGCACGCGGTCGAGGCCGGCGATGCGGATCACCTCCTCCACCAGATCGGCCTTGCCCTCGATGTCGCCGCGCCAGCTGGGGGGCGTCACCTCTACCGTGCCGGCCACACCCTGGACTGAAAAGCCGAGCCGGCGCAGGATCGCCACCTGTTCGTCCTCTTCCGCCACCAGCCCGGTCAGCTTTTCGGTCAGGGCGAGCGGAAACGCGATCACCCGCGTGGTGTCCGGGATCGCGCCGGCCAGCACCACCTCGGAGGGCTCGCCGCCGCACAGATCGAGAATCAGCTTTGTCGCCAGCTCGAGCCCCGGCAGTGTGAAGGCCGGGTCGATGCCGCGCTCGAAGCGGAAACGCGCATCGGAGTTCAGCCCCAGCTTGCGGCCGGTCTGGGCGATGTTGATCGGCTCCCACAGGGCGGATTCGACCAGCACGTCGACGGTCGCCTCGTCGCAGCCGGATTCCTCGCCGCCCATCACGCCGGCGAGCGATTCCACCGCCCTGTCATCGGCGATCACGCACATGGTCTCATCAAGCGCATAGGTCTTGCCGTCGAGCGCCAGCAGGCTCTCGCCCGCCTTGGCGCGCCGCACGACAAGGTTGCCCTGCACCTTGGCGGCGTCGAACACATGCAGCGGGCGGTTCTGGTCGAGGGTCAGAAGGTTGGTGATGTCCACCAGCGCGTTGATCGGGCGCAGCCCGACGGCGCGCAGCTTGGCCTGCAGCCAGTCCGGCGAGGGGCCGTTCTTCACCCCGCGCACCAGCCGCAGCGCGAAGGCCGGGCACGGTGCGTCCGCGGTGATAGTGACGGAAACCGGGCACGGGAAGACGCCCGGCACCGGGGCGATCTCGTCCTCGACCAGCGTGCCGAGGCCGGCGGCGGCGAGATCGCGGGCGATGCCGTGCACACCGAGCGCGTCGGCACGGTTCGGCGTCACCGCGATTTCGATCACCGGGTCGTCAAGGCCGATCCAGTCGACGTAAGTAGCGCCGAGGGGGGCGTCCTCAGGCAGGTCGATGATGCCGTCATGGTCTTCCGAGAGCTGCAGCTCGGCGGCCGAGCACAGCATGCCCCGGCTCTCGACACCGCGAATCGTGCCGATGCCGAGCGTCATGTCCTTGCCGGGAATATAGGTGCCGGGCGGGGAGAACACGCTCTTCATGCCGGTGCGCGCGTTCGGCGCGCCGCACACCACCTGCACCGGCTCACCGGCGCCAGTGTCGACCATGCACACGCGCAGCTTGTCGGCATTGGGGTGCTGAACGGCGGAAACGACATAGGCGATGGTGAAGCCGCGCAGCTTGGCCGCCTTATCCTCGACGCCTTCGACTTCCAGCCCGATGCGGTTGAGCGCGCCGGTCACGTCGTCGAGCGAATAGTCGCCGGAAAGGTGCTCGCGCAGCCAGGAGAGGGTGAATTTCATGGGAGTGCCCTACCGTTCCGCTCGTTCATTTGCTCTGGGCGTGGCTGGCCCAGGTGTAGCCCTTCTCGCCCGTCCCGCCGCCGGGCCAGGCAAGGGCCACCTCGTCGGCGGCCACTAGAAACTCGAACCCGATATTCCGCTTCTTCGCCGTGTCGCCATCGCTCTTGCGATAATCGAGAATCTTGCCCTGGCGATAGGACCTGTCAGCGCGCGAGCTGTGCAGCGCCAGCTTGCCGCCCGCCTGCAGGCTCTTGATGACCTCGTCCTCGGGCACGACCCAGGAGCCGGTCCAGAAGAAGCCCTCGCCATCGGTGCTGACGCCGCGGTCGTTCTCGCAGACGAAATGGAACACCGAGACATAGTCCCGCGCGGCGCGCTTGCCGGGCGAGGAGGTCGACGACGAGGACGACGATGACGACGCCGGCTTCTTCACCGGGCCGCGCGTGGCGAGAACCTGCTCGCACAGCGCCGCCAGCTCGTCGGCGCCGCGCGCCTGCGCATTGGCGAGCAACTGCTTGAGCTGCGGCGTCTCCATCGCTTGAAGCCGCTCGGTCGACCAGACGGGTGCCTTGCTCATGAGCTCAGCCCTCCCGCCAGCGTCGGGAAGTCGAGCGGGCGGAAGCCGTAATGGGCGAGCCAGCGCACATCCGCCTCGAAGAAGGCGCGCAGATCCGGCATGCCGTATTTCAGCATGGCGATGCGGTCGATGCCCATGCCCCAGGCGAAGCCCTGATACTCGTCGGGGTCCAGCCCGCAATTCCTCAGCACATTCGGGTGCACCATGCCGCAGCCGAGAATCTCCAGCCAGTCCGAGCCCTCGCCGAAGCGGATCTCGCCGGGACGCGAGCGGTCACACTGGATGTCGACCTCCATGGAGGGCTCGGTGAAGGGGAAGAAGGACGGGCGGAACCGCATCTTCACCTGGTCGACCTCGAAGAACGCCTTGCAGAATTCCTCAAGGATCCACTTCAAATGGCCAAGCGTCGCGCCCTTGTCGATGACGAGGCCCTCGACCTGGTGGAACATCGGCGTGTGGGTCTGGTCGCTGTCGGAGCGATAGGTGCGGCCGGGGCAGATGACGCGAATCGGCGGCTTGTTGGCGAGCATGGTCCGCACCTGCACCGGCGAGGTGTGGGTGCGCAGCACGAGGCGCGAGCCGTCCTCGCGGGTCGGCAGGTAGAAGGTGTCGTGCATCTCGCGCGCCGGGTGCCCCTCGGGGAAGTTCAGCGCGGTGAAATTGTGGAAGTCGTCCTCGATGTCGGGCCCTTCCGCCACCGCGAAACCCATATCGGCGAAGATGGCGGTGAGTTCGTCGATCACCTGGCTGATCGGGTGCAGCCGGCCCTGCTCCGCTGGCGTCTCGCGCACCGGCAGGGTGACGTCGACGCGCTCGGTCTCCAGCCGCTTGGCCAGCGCGGCGGCCTTGAGATCGGTGCGGCGGGCGCCCAGCGCCTCGTTGAGGCGATCGCGCAGGCCGTTGATCGCCGGGCCGGCGCTTTTGCGCTCGTCCGGGCTCATGCTCCCCAGGCTCTTCAGCAGCTCGGAAACCGAGCCCTTCTTGCCGAGCGCGGCGACGCGGATCGTCTCCAGCGCCGGCTCGTCGGCCGCCGCCGCAATGCCGGCGGTCAGCTCGCGCTCCAGCGCGTCGAGATCGGGAAGGGCGGCAACGGACATTGTGGATCCTCGGTACTAAGCGACGTCATCCCCGGGCTTGGCCCGGGGATCCACGCCTTGCGGACGCGGAAGGAAGGCGTGGATGGCCGGGCCAAGCCCGGCGATGACGGCGTGAAGCGGGCAGTCAGGCGCGCTTATAGCCGGACGCGTTTGAGGCGCAAAGCCACCGCAGGCAAAAGCCGCGTGCGCAAAGCCGCACAAACGCGAAAAGCCCCAACGCTCGCGCGCGGGGCTTCTCGATGTTGGTCTCGGCACTGCCGAAAGATCAGGCGGCCTGCTTTTCCGTCGCAGCGCTTTCCAGCGCCGCCTTGGCCTGCTCGACCAGCGCCGCGAAGGCGGCGGGCTCGTGGATGGCGATATCCGAGAGCACCTTGCGGTCGACTTCGATCCCGGCCTTGCTGAGACCGTCGATAAACCGGCCATAGGTGAAGCCGAGCTCGCGGGTCGCAGCGTTGATGCGCTGGATCCAGAGCGCGCGGAAATTGCGCTTCTTAACCTTACGGTCGCGGTAGGCGTATTGCTGCGCCTTCTCGACGGCCTGCTTGGCGATGCGGATGGTGTTCTTGCGGCGGCCATAATAGCCCTTCGCCGCCTTGAGCACCTTTTTGTGCTTGGCGTGAGAAGTTACGCCGCGCTTGACACGTGCCATGGGAATTTCTCCTGGGACTGGCTAAGGCTGGCGTCAGCCGTTGGGCAGAAAATACTTGCGAACGTTGAAGGCATCACGCTCGGACATGACCGTGGTGCCACGCTGGTCGCGGATCTGCTTGTTGGTGCGCTTGATCATGCCATGGCGCTTATTGGCCTGGGCCATGATCACCTTGCCGGTTCCGGAGAGCTTGAAGCGCTTCTTCGCTCCGGACTTGGTCTTCATCTTGGGCATTTGGCTCGATCTCCACGGCCGGCGGCGCTCCCGCGAGGGGATGTCCCGGCCCAATCTAGTGTGAGCGTTCGAACCGCCACGGCAGCCCTTGTAGCCGGGCGGTTCTTGAAGGCCGCACCCTCTACAGGAGCGGCGCGATTATTTCAAGGGTGCGACAGCGACGCCCGGCCGTATTCACCGGGCATCGCGGCCCCTTGCGTCAGATGTTGCAGCCGGGAGCCCCCGGCATGCACGGCCCACGCCCCTGCTGCGGACGCTGCCCTTGCGGGGGTTGACCCTGCGGCGGGCGCTGCCCCTGCTGCGGAGGACGGCCCTGCTCGGGACGGCCACCACCCGGAGGACGGCCGGCATTGGGACCTCCCGGGCCCCCCGGACCACCCCAACCGGGTCCGCCGGGATTGCCCGGTCCGCCCGGACGCCCGGGATTACCCGGATTGCCCGGCCCACCGGGGCCGCCGGGCCTGCCGGGACCGCCCCAGCCGGGACCACCAGGTCCACCCGGACCTCCGGGACCACCCGGCTTGCCCGGACCGCCCCAACCGGGACCACCAGGTCCACCCGGACCTCCGGGACCACCCGGCTTGCCCGGACCGCCCCAACCGGGACCACCAGGTCCACCCGGACCTCCGGGACC
>NZ_JAUSUH010000004.1 GCF_030813595.1 Ancylobacter vacuolatus
TCACGTTGCAGAACCCCGGCGGTGCCGCCAGCCCACCGCCGTGAAACAGGCCGGAAACTCTAGCCTCCGGCGGTCCAAAGAATGGGGGCGGATCAGCTCTAATCGTCACTGGATGACAAAGCCGTGGCAGGTCACACCATGGCCAATGGAGAAATAGGAACGCAGCCGGAAGCGGACTGGCCGGTCTTGGGGACTTCAAACGAGAAGCGGACATATCGCCGATGAATGTTCGAGGCTGAAACTGACCCGCTGCAGACCTTCGGTAGGTCTCCAAGGGGGACCGGACCAGGGCGCTATTCGCCACCTGGCGCCGGTGTTTGCCTCGACTATTTCCGTTCCAGCTGAAACGAGTTATCCTGACTGGAAAAAGAAGAACTCCAAACAGGAAACGCCATGCTTCGGGAGGCAGTCTTTGGGCTGAATCGGCGCATCTTCTTGGCGAGGCTGGGATTTTTCGTTGCCTCCCTTGCGGCATTGCCTTGCCTGTCCAAAGCAAAACCGTCCGATATCCGCTTCGGACTGACGCCCGTCTTCCTCACATCAGATCTTGAATTACTCGGGCGCCTGCAGGCCTATCTGGCCCGCGCCACCGGCTTTCCGATCAGCCTGATCACGCGCCGCACCTATCAGGAGATTGTCGCCCTCCTTATTTCGAGACAGATCGATGCGGCATGGATCTGCGGCTACCCCTATGTCATGCACGAGACCGAGCTTCAGCTGGTGGCGCTGCCACGTTGGCGTGGCAAGCCGCTTTATCAGTCCTACCTGATTGTGGATGCGGATCGCCGGGCGGAGATCCTTCCCGACCTCAAGGGCGATGTGCATGCCTTCTCGGATCCGGACTCCAATTCCGGTTTCCTGGTCACGCGCGCTGCCCTTGCGGAGGCCCATCTCCGGCCCGAGACTTTTTTCGAGCGGACATTCTTCACCTATGGCCACCGCAATGTCATCCGCGCCGTGGCATCGGGGCTTGCGACGTCAGGATCGGTGGACGGCTATGTCTATGAGGTCGTCGCCGAGCTGGAGCCCGAACTCACCGCCCGCACCCGCATCTTCCGGCGATCCGAATGGCTAGGCTTCCCACCCATTGCCGCCCCGCGGATCGCCGTCGACAATGAGCGCCTCGAACGTCTGTCCGCCGCCCTGTTGAATATGTCACTGGACGAAGATGGACGCGCCATCCTCGCCATGCTGCGGCTCGATGGGTTCGTGCGGGAAGACCCTGACCTTTTTGATCCGATCGCGGCCAAGGCCGCAATTGTCGCGCTGGCGGGCTAGCCGATGCCCTTCAGTCTCAACCCGCGCGCCTGGCCGGTGACACTGAAGGTACCCCTCGCGGTTGCGGCTCTCATGGTTCTCGTTGGCGTCGTCCTCTCCGAGCGCGTGATGTCGCGCCTGGACGAATCCCAGGAACGCCATCTTCGCGATCTCGCCCAGAGCTATCTGGACGGCCTCTCATCGGCGGTCGCGCCCTCTATCCTGAGGGATGATGTCTGGGAGGTCTTCGATGCCATCGAGCGCGCGCAGCAGCTGAACAAGAGTCTGCGGCCGGCGGAAGCGATCGTCGCGAACGCCGACAACCAGGTGATCGCCGCCTCCGATCCCCGGCGTCATCCGGTCGGAGCAGCCGTCGCATCCTCGATTGTCGACGCAACGGGTCGGGAAACCTTCCGCTTCGATTCCGGCGCGGATCGCGCTTATGCCCTGCGCGAGATTTCCTATCCCGGCCGAAAGGTCGGAACGATCTATGCGAGCTTCGACACCAGCCATCTCGCGATCGAGCGACGAGGTGTCCTGACCACGCTCATCCTCACGAACGGATTTCTGACCCTGCTGCTGGCGGCGGCAGGCTGGTGGCTGGTGGCGCGGATGATGCACCCGATCCGCATTCTGTCCGATCATCTGGGTAGTGCGCGCGAGAGCCATGCCGCGCCCATCGCTTCCGACATCGTCGCCTCCAGCCACGGCGAGTTCGGCCGTCTGTTTCAGGCCTATAACGCGCTTGTCCACTCGACGGCGGAGCGGCACGAGCTGTCCATGCGGCTCGCCGAGGAAGAGCGGCTTGGCAGTCTCGGGCGATTGGCATCGGCGCTGGCCCATGAGATCAACAATCCGCTCGGCGGGCTTTTCAATGCGCTCGCCACCGTCAAGAGCCACGGCCATATTGAGAGCGTCCGGCTCGGCTCGGTGGGGCTCCTTGAGCGCGGGCTGGTCGGCATCCGTGACGTGGTGCGCACGACCCTTGCGCTGTACCGCACCGATAGCGGGTCCCGCGACCTGATGGCCGCCGACATCGAGGATCTGGGGCTTCTCATCGCCCCCGAAGCCCGCCGCCGCGATGTGAGCGTCATGATCGGCAACGAGCTGCAAGGCAGCGTTCCCCTGCCGAGCACGCCAATGCGGCAGGCTATTCTCAACCTTTTGCTCAATGCCGTTGCGGCGGCTCCCGGGGGATCCGTTGTTGCGCTTTCGGCGTCGAGTTCGGGCTCGCGGCTGCTCGTCGAAGTCCGGGACCACGGCCTTGGTCTGCCGCGCGAGGCGGCCGCGCTTTTAACCGGCGCCGCCACGGCCCGCCCGCTGCGCGACGGCGCCGGCCTCGGCCTGTGGATGACGCACCGGCTGCTCAGCGAGCTCGGCGCCTCCATCGCCGTCGACTATCCCGACGATGCGGGCACCTGCGTGCGCGTGTCGATCCCGTTCGCGCGCGACGAGGAGTTCGCCCATGTCGCCTGATCCCGTTCTCATCGGCCTGGTCGAAGACGATCCTATTATGGGCGAAAGTCTGGTTCAGCGGCTGACGCTCGAAGGCATGGCGGTCAAATGGTGGCAGGCCGGGCAGGACGCGCTGGGCGAGATCGCCGACCGGCGCTTCAAGGCGATCATCTGCGACATCCGGCTCCCCGACGTCACGGGAGAAGCGGTGTTTCGTGAAGCCGGGCGAAGCGCCAATGCGCCGCCCTTCCTGTTCATCACCGGCCATGGCGATATCGACCAAGCCGTCCGCCTCATGCGCGCGGGCGCCGCCGACTATGTCACGAAGCCGTTCGAGATGGACGACTTCCTCGCGCGCCTCGGCGATCTGGTTCATCCGCCGCTTGAGGCCGACGGCGCGGTTCTGGGCATCTCGCCGGCGATCCGCGAGACGGAGCGGCTGCTGCGGCGCGTCGCCCGCGTCGGCTCCAGCGTGCTGATCACCGGCGAAACCGGCACCGGCAAGGATGTGGCCGCGCATTTCCTTCACACCCTGTCCGATGCTGCGAACGAGCCCTTCATGGCCGTCAACTGCGCCGCCATTCCCGCCGATCTGCTGGAGAGCGAGCTCTTCGGGCACGAGAAGGGTGCTTTCACCGGCGCCACGCAACGCCATCTCGGCTATGCCGAGCGCACCGGATCGGGCGTGCTGTTTCTCGACGAAATCGGCGAACTGCGTCCTGAGCTGCAGGCCAAGCTGCTGCGCCTGATCGAAGACCGGAGCTTCAACCGCGTCGGCGGTGAACGGCCCATTCGGTTCAATGGCCGGCTGGTCACGGCCACCAATGCCGATCTTCCCCGCCGCGTGGCGGCAGGCAGCTTCCGGGAGGATCTGTATTACCGGATCAATGTCGTCGCCGTGCGCATGCCGCCCCTGCGGGAGCGGCGCGAGGACATTCCCTGGCTGATGGAGCGCATCTTCGCGGAACTCTCTAGCCGGCTGGAGACCCAGGCGAACGGCTTCAGCGCCCTTGCCGAAGAGGCCGCCCTTGCCCACGCCTGGCCCGGCAATATTCGTGAGCTGCGCAACCGCATGGAGCGCGCCATCGCGCTCGGCATGGGGCCCTGGATCATGCCGGGCGACTTGTTTCCCGAGCAGGCCGTGGGTGGCCATGAGGGCGCCCATCAGCTTGGCTCGCTGGAAGAGGCGCGCCTCGATGCCGAGAAGCGGCACATTCTGCGCGCGCTCGCCAGCACGCAGGGCGAGATCACATCCGCGGCGCGGCTGCTCGGCATCGGGCGTACCACTCTGTGGGAGAAGATGCGTCGCCTTGGTCTTGGTGCCGATCTGTAGGGCAAAGCCCGTGTTCGGAAGTCCGAACCGACGGCGCCGCAGCATGTTCGGATTGTCGAACGCGGGGTTTCGACGCGCGTCGGCCTGATGAACGTAAAGCACTGATTTTCATCACTATTCTAAACTGGCGCGCCTCCTGCAAAGCCCTGTCGTCCGCACGCGGACCTGCATGATGGGAGGGAGCTACAATGAAGAGGTGCCAAAGCCTCGTAGATGCCGGCCGCCGCCAGTTTCTGACGGGTGCCGGCGTAATGACCGCCGGAGCGGCAGCAGCAACCGTGCTGCCAGCGCAGGCCAAGGCGGTCGAAGCGGGAGCCGCGCTGGTCAAATACCCTGCGAACCGGCTCGCCAATATCAAAGATCTCAAAGCCAACGTGCCGTTTGATGTCGCTTATCCCGACGAGGACGCTCCCGGCGTCTTGCTGAAGCTGGGTACAGCCGTGCCGGGCGGCGCCGGTCCCGACGGAGACATTGTCGGGTTTTCCATCCTGTGCCCGCACAAGGGATTTCCGCTGGCCTATGCCGCTGGCGACAAGACGCTGAACTGCCCCGGCCATTACTCGCGCTTCGATTGCGAGAAGGGCGGACAACAGGTCTGGGGGCAGGCGACGCAGAACCTTCCCCAATACGCGCTGCGGATCGACGACAAGGGCGACATCTACGCCGAAGGCGTGGACGAGCTCCTGTTTGGCCGCCTGTCGAACGTGCTCTGAGGGAGGAAACAATGGCTTACAAGCGCCAGATCGGCCGGCTGCCCATCGTTCCGGCCAACGCCAAGGTTCACAATGTCGTCTGCCACTACTGCATCGTCGGGTGCGGCTACAAAGCCTATAGCTGGGATGCCCGCTATGAGGGCGGCACGGCCCCGGCCGACAACAAGTTCGGCGTCAATCTTGCCGAGCAGCAGAGCGCGGATACGCCCGCCTGGTACGCCCCATCCATGTACAACATCGTCCGCCAGGACGGCAAAGACGTGCATATCGTCATCAAGCCGGATCAGGAATGCAGCGTGAATTCCGGGCTCGGTTCCGTGCGCGGCGCCCGCATCGCCGAGATGAGCTATTCGCGCCAGCGCAACACGCAACTTCAGCGCCTCACCGACCCGCTCGTCTGGCGCTATGGCCAGTTGCAGCCGACCAGCTGGGAAGACGCGCTCGACCTCGTCGCTCGCGTGACAGCTGCCGTCATCGCCGAACAGGGCGAAGACGGGCTGTTCGTCTCCGCCTTCGACCATGGCGGCGCCGGCGGCGGCTACGAGAACACCTGGGGCACGGGCAAACTCTATTTCGGTGCGATGAAGGTCAAGAATATCCGTATCCACAACCGCCCGGCCTATAACTCCGAAGTGCACGGTTCGCGCGATATGGGCGTCGGCGAGTTGAACAATTGCTATGAGGACGCCCAGCTCGCCGACACCATTGTCGCTGTCGGCACCAATGCGCTGGAAACTCAGACCAATTACTTCCTGAACCACTGGGTGCCAAACCTGCGTGGCACCTCGCTCGACAAGAAAAAGGCGGAGTTCGGCAACGAGCCGGTGGCCCGGGGCCGGGTCGTCATCGTCGATCCGCGCCGCACGGTGACCGTCAATGCCTGCGAGATCGAAGCGGGCAAGGACAACGTGCTGCATCTCGCGCTCAACTCGGGCACCGACCTCGCGCTGTTCAATGCCTGGTTCACCTATGCGGCGGAAAAGGGCTGGATCGACAAGGCCTTCATTGGCGCGTCGACCAAGGATTTCGATGCTGCGGTCGCTGCCAACAAGATGTCACTCGCCGAAGCCGCGGAGATCACCGGCCTGTCGCAGGCCGATATCGCCAAGGCGATCACCTGGATCGCCGAGCCCAAGGCCGGCGGCGCGCGCCGCCGCACCATGTTTGCCTATGAGAAGGGCCTCATCTGGGGCAACGACAATTACCGCACCAACCAGTCGCTGGTGAACCTGGCGCTGGCAACGGGTAATATCGGCCGTCCGGGCGGCGGCTGCGTGCGCATGGGGGGCCATCAGGAGGGCTATTCGCGCCCGTCCGATGCCCATGTCGGACGCCCCGCCGCCTATGTCGACAAGCTACTGATCGAGGGCAAGGGCGGCATCCACCACATCTGGGGTTGCGACCACTACAAGACCACGCTGAACGCTCTGGAGTTCAAGCGGATTTACAAGAAGCGCACCGACATGGTGAAGGATGCCATGAACGCGGTTCCCTATGGCGACAGGCCCGCCATGGTCGCGGCCATCATGGACGCGATCCGCAAGGGAGGGCTGTTCTCGGTCGACGTGGACATCGTCCCGACCAAGGTCGGCGAGGCAGCCCATGTCATGCTGCCGGCGGCGACCTCGGGCGAAATGAACCTCACCTCGATGAATGGCGAACGGCGGATGCGTCTGACCGAACGCTACATGGACCCGCCCGGCGCCGCCATGCCCGACTGCCTGATTGCGGCACGCCTCGCCAACCACATGCAGCGCGTGCTCGGCGAGATGGGCAAGGCGGACATGGCGGCGAAGTTCTCCGGCTTCGACTGGAAGACCGAGGAAGATGCCTTCATGGACGGTTATCACGGCCATGAGAAAGGCGGCGAGTTCGTCACCTATGACCTGCTGCGGGCCATGGGAACCAACGGCTTCCAGGAGCCGGCGACCGGGGTGCAGGACGGCAGGATCGTCGGCACCAAGCGGCTCTTTGCCGACGGCACGTTCAACAAGCCGAACGGCAAGGCGGTGTTCGCCTCAACGCAATGGCGGGGGCTGGAAGCGCCCGGCAAACAGGCCGAGAAGGACAAGTTCCCGTTCCTGATCAACAATGGACGCGCCAATCTGGTCTGGCAGAGCGCCTATCTCGACGTCGAGAACGAGTTCGTCATGGACCGTTGGCCCTACCCGTTCATCGAGATGAACCCGAAGGACATGACCGATCTGGGGCTTCAGGCTGGCGACCTCGTCGAGGTCTATAACGATAACGGCTCGACCCAGGCCATGGCCTATCCGACGCCGACGGCCAAGCCGAAGCAGGCCTTCATGCTATTCGGCTATCCCACCGGCGTGCAGGGCAATGTCGTGTCGGCGGGCGTGAACGAGTTCGTCATTCCCAACTACAAGCAGACCTGGGGAAGCATCCGCAAGATCGCCGATGCACCGAAATCGGTTCAGCACCTGACCTTCAAATCGAAGGAATACACCTCCTGACGGCGACGGGTCGTCGCCGTAGAGGCGGCGGCCCTTCTTCCTGCCTTGAGCCGCATCGGCTGTCCTGGAGTTCCCCTCATGAATGTCCGAGTTTCGCCCGCCCTTGGCGCGGAGAGCCTCATCGCGCGCGCCCCGCTGGTCGACACGTTCGGCCGCGCCGTCACCTATCTCAGGGTCTCGGTCACCGACCGCTGCGATTTCCGCTGCGTCTACTGCATGGCGGAACATATGACGTTCCTGCCGAAGCCCGAACTGCTGACGCTGGAAGAACTCGACCGCCTCTGCTCCGCCTTCGTCGCCCGCGGGGTGAAGAAGCTGCGCCTCACCGGCGGCGAGCCGCTGGTGCGCCGCGATGTGATGACCCTGTTCCGCTCCATCAGTCGCCATCTCGATTCGGGCGCTCTGGAAGAGCTGACCCTGACCACCAATGGCTCGCAGCTCGCCCGCTTCGCCAAGGAACTGGCGGCCTGCGGCGTCAAGCGCATCAATGTCTCGCTCGACACGCTCGACCCCGACCGTTTCCGGGCGCTGACCCGCTGGGGCGACCTCGACAAGGTGCTCGCCGGCATCGACGCGGCGCAGGAAGCGGGCATCCATGTGAAGCTGAACGCCGTCGCGCTGGCCGGCGAGAACGAGCACGAGATCCACGGCCTGATCCAGTGGGCGCATGGCCGCGCCATGGACGTGTCGCTGATCGAGGTCATGCCGCTCGGCGAGACAGGCGCGGAGCGCGCCGACCAGTATCTGCCGCTCTCCACCGTGCGCGAGCGCCTCGCCCGGGAGTGGACGCTGGAGGACATCCCGTTCCGCACCGGCGGCCCGGCGCGCTATGTCAGCATCAAGGAGACCGGCGGCCGGCTCGGCTTCATCACGCCGCTGACGCATAATTTCTGCGAGGGCTGCAACAGGGTGCGCGTCACCTGCACCGGCACGCTCTATATGTGCCTCGGCCAGGAGGACGCGGCAGATCTGCGCGCGCCGCTCCGCGCCTCCGAGAGCGACGAGAAGCTGCACGCGGTGCTCGACGACGCGATCTTCCGCAAGCCGAAGGGCCACGATTTCGTCATCGACCGCCCCGGCCGTGCCCCCTCCGTGCGCCGCCATATGAGCGTCACCGGTGGGTAAGCTCAACAAGCCAAGGCGGGCAGCAAGCCGTGCGGCACTCACGCGCAGGGGTGATGCCTTGGCGAAGGGCACGGGCGGTGAAACGCCGGCGGTCGCGGCCGGTCCGGCGCCTCGGCTTCGTGCGGCCCGTGCCGCAGCATCCCGGGGCCGAGGGCGGTCGGCTCGCTTCTGTTTGGCTTACCGCAAACAGCAACGCCCCTCCCGGCGTGACTGCGCCCGTTCGGGACGCTCACGCCGGGAGGGGCGCTGGAAGACCGGCGCGCCGTCAGGCTGCCCGGCTGGCCGCGAGGCCGACGTCGCCGCGCACCTCGACCTCGATTTCGAGGATCGACATCGGCGTCCCCCGCTCCAGGCGGACCTTCACATTGTCCTGCTCGCAGGGCACGTGCTTGGCGACGACGGCCAGAATGTCCTCGCGCAGACGCGCCAGCAGATCGCCGCCGCCCAAAACCTGACGCTCATGGGAGAGCAGGATTTGCAGCCGTTCCCGTGCCTGGGGGGCGCTGGTGCTGGGAAATAGGCGCTTCCATAAGGTCATGCCGCCCTCCGCAGGAGTTTGCTGAACAGACCGCCACGCTGCCTCGGTATCTCCATGGCGATGTTCTCGCCCTTGAGACGCAGCGCCGCGTCGCGATAGGCGCGGGCCGGCGCGCTGTCGGGATCGTGGATCGAGACCGGAACGCCCATATTGGATGCCCTGAGCACATCGGGGCTTTCCGGAACGATGCCGAGCAGCGGCAGCGACAGGATGTCGAGTACGTCCTCGGTCTTCAGCATGTCGCCACGCGCCGCGCGCGCATGGTCGTAGCGCGTCAGCAGCAGGCGCTTGTCCACCGTCTCGCCGCGCTCGGCCTTCAGCGTCTTGGAGTCCAGAATGCCGACGATGCGATCGCTGTCGCGTACCGACGACACTTCCGGGTTGGTCACCACGATGGCGATCTCGGCATGGCGCATAGCGAGCGTGGCGCCGCGCTCGATGCCTGCCGGGCTGTCGCAGATCACCCAGTCGAAATGCTGCGACAGCATATCGATGACACGGTCGACGCCCTCTTCCGTCAGCGCATCCTTGTCGCGCGTCTGGGAGGCGGGAAGCAGGAACAGCGAATCCAGTCGCTTGTCCTTGATCAGGGCTTGCGGCAGGCGCGCATCGCCCTGAATGACGTTGACGAAATCGTAGACGACACGGCGCTCGGCTCCCATGATCAGGTCGAGGTTGCGCAGTCCCACGTCGAAGTCGACGACAACGACCTTATCTCCGGTGCGGGCGAGGGCGGCGCCGATGGCGGCGGTCGTCGTCGTTTTTCCGACGCCGCCCTTTCCCGACGTGACTGTGATGATCTTAGCCATGTCTTGCTTCGCTCCTTAAAGCGCGGTGATCTGCAGGGTCTCATCTGCGGTCGATACGCGGACCGCCTTGCCCCGGAGGGCGTTGTCTATGTCTTCTGCCGTGCGATAGATGCCGTCGACGGCGAGCAACTCGGCTTCGAGCCGGGTGCAGAAAATCTGCGCCGAGGCGCCGAAAGTCGCGCCGGCGATCGCGCGGCCCGCGAGGGTTCCGTAAACATGGATGGAGCCGCCGGCGATGATCTCCGACCCGGCACCGACCGAACCGATGATCGTCACGTCGCCTTCGAGGCAGACAACCGACTGGCCGGAGCGAACCCGTCGCTCGACCAGCATATTGACCGGTTCCACGGGCTTGCGCGGTTCCGCCGGGGGAACCGCCACATCGGTGATGGCGAGGCTGGTGTCGCGTCCGCCGCGCAGGAGAAGCGGCATGCCGGCATCGACCATGCTGGGCCGGACGCCCTCCAGGCCGATCAGCCTGATGCCCCGCTTGGCAAGTTCGCCGATCCAGCGCTCGACATCCGCCTTGGTTTGCGCCGAGTCGGCGAGATCGAGAACCACGGTACGGCCGTTGAAAAATCCAGGAGAACGCTGCAGCCAGATGTCGAAGTCGGCCAGCCATGCCTGGAGCGGGACATCGGCGACGAGCGTCATCGCCGTGAACGAGCGTCCACGGAAACGGATCGACGGGCCGGTTTGGCTGACAGCGTTCACGGTGCGAATCTCCCTCTCTGGAGGATAGATTCAGTTAATCTTGGTTAACGGCTCGTTAACTGGCGCGGCACTCTCCACCGCCGCGCTACGGCCTGTGCCCGGGCCGGCCGCCACCGGCTGCCCTCCCCCGCCGCCGGCGACGGCGGGGATCGCTCACCGGACCAAAGGCCCAGCCGCATCAGGTGGTGCTGCAAGGGACAACGCAAAGCCAGTGCCCGCTCAGGGACTGAAATGGCGGGGCATGAGGGATTCGAACCGCTCAACGCAGACCGCGAAATGCCCCCCCCTGGCCCAATCGTACAGCTGTGATCACCGTCAGCTGGAGGCCCAAACGTCCTGGAGGTAGCGGTGCGCGGCTTCCAGCTCGGCCAGGGCCGGGGCGCCGAGGATGTCGGTCAGGGCCGCGCGGACATCGGGAGCCATGGTGCGGGCATTGCCGCAAATCAGGATGGAGGCCCCGCGCGCGACCAGTTCCTGGACCGTGGCGGAATGGGCCCGCAGCAGATCCTGCACATAGGTCTTGGGTGTGCCCTCGCGGCGCGAGAAGGCGACCGCGAGCAGGTTCAGCGTGGCTTCGTCCTGGTACGCCTCCAGCTCCTCGCGATAGAGGTAATCGCCCTCGTTCCGGCAGCCGAAGAACAGCAGGACCGGCCCCACCTCAACGCCCTTCGCCTTCAGCGCGTGCCGTTCCTGGATGAAGCCGCGCAGGGGCGCGATGCCGGTGCCGGGGCCCACAAGGATGAGCGGCGCCAAGGGATCTTCCGGCAGGTGAAAGGCGCTGCCCGTGTCCTTCACCACCACGCGCAGCGTCGTGCCCTCGGCGCAATTCGCCAGATAGGCGCTGCACAACCCGTCATGCACGGTTCCATCGGCGCCGTTGAAACGGTGTCCGCCGACGGTGAGGGTGCAGGTGTCCGGCGACAGCAGCGGCGAGGAGGAGATGGAGTAGTAGCGGGGTTTCAGCGCCGGCCGCACACTGAGCAGCGTGGCAAGATCGAGCGTCACGGAGGGCAATTGCGCGAGGAGATCCAACATGCGTGGCTTGCCTGCGGCGACGTTCGGAAAATCGTCCAGCCACTGGGCGATCCGCGCCTGATCGGGCGGGCATCGGGCGGCTTTGGCCCAGGCGCGCAGGTCGCGCCGCGTCACCGGGCCGGCAAGGTCGAGGTGGTCCGAGAGCAGCTCGCCCACCCGCACCGGCACGCCGAAGGGCAAGCCGCTCTCCTGCTCCGCTTCCGGCGTTAGGGCCGTGAGAAGCACGGTTGTCTCCGCTGCGAATCCGCAACGCGCCACCGCCGCGGCCACGAGGGTCGGCGGATTGCAGGGGAAGACGCCGAGATGATCGCCGGCGGCATAGGTGGTGCCGGTGGGCAAGGGCAATTCGATATGGCGGGTCGAGCCCGGGGCGCCGGGCGCCTGCAGTTCCCGGTTGACGCGCACCTTGCTCGGCACGGCGCTCTGATCGAGGGCTGTGCAGCGGCGGGGTGCGGCCCCCGTTGCCACGCCGGCGAAATTAACCACCTCCACTTTGATCGTGGGCGCCGCCGCCGCCTCCCCATCCCGAGGCTGTCCGGCGAAGCCACTGTCGAGCGCACGCCACAGCCCCGCGGTCCAGCTCTCCACCGCTGCCTCGAAATCGCTGTCGGCATCGGCGGCGCCGGGCTCCAGAAGCGGCGTGCCGCCGCGGGCCGCGAGGCCATCGGCAACGGTGCGTGGGAATTTCTGGAAGGTCTGGCGCCACTGCGCGTTGCCGCAGCCCAGCACCGCAAAGCGCAGCCCGGCGCAGGCGTCCATGGGCGCCGTGTCCAGCCAGCGGGCGAAGCCGGCGGCATTGTCCGGCGGCGTGCCATTATAGGTGGAGGTGACGATGACCACCGGCCCGTCCGTTAGCCAGGGTTGGCCCGCCTGTTCATCCAGCTCCGCCACGCGCGCGGCAAAGCCCCGGCTGGCGGCATCCCGCGCGAGCGCAAGGGCGATGTCGCGGCAGCCGCCCATGTTGGAGCCGTAGAGCACACGCATGGGCCGACCCGCCACAGCTGTCCCGGCCGGAACCGGCTGCTCCTTCGGCGCGTCCGCTCTCACCGGGAACCGGCCCTTCACCTCGGGCCGCCGTTCCAGCAGCATCTCCAGATGGTCCGGCTTCACGGTCAGCGCCTGCTTGTGGCGCAGCACGTAATGCGGATCGCGCGGGCGGGCCGTGAATCTCTGGATGAAGCGGGCGAGCACCATGCGCGCTTCGAGCAGGGCGAACTGGAAGCCGATGCAGGAGCGCACGCCCATCCCGAAGGGATGATAGGCATCGCGGTGGTGCTTGCCCTCCTCGCCCGGCAGGAAGCGGTCGGGCCGGAAGCTGTGCGCGTCCGCCCCCCAGAAGCGCGGATTGGTGTGCAAGGTCGTCAGCGACACGAACATGCGCTCGCCCGCCTTCACCTCGTAGCGTCCGTTGCCGACGGTCGTGTCGCGCGTAACGTACCGGGGGAACATGGGCACTGGCGGGCACAGCCGCAGGGCCTCCTTCAGCACGCGCTGGGTGTAGTCCAGCCGGCCGCAATCCTCATAGGTCGGGACATAGGAGAAGTCCCGACCGAGCACCTGATCCACCTCGGCGATCAGCTTCTCGAGCACCTCCGGATTCTTCCACAGATGATACAGCGCGTAGGAGAGCATGCCGCTGGTGGTCTCGTGGCCCGCGATCAGCAGGACGATAAGCTGGCCGCGAATATTGTCGTCCGGCAGCTTCAACCCCGTGACCCGGTCTGGCGTGGTGAGCATCACCTGCAGCAGGTCCGTCGGCACGGGGGCCCCGCTCTCCATGAGCGCGCGCCGCTCGCGGATGATGGCGTTCACATCCTCCAGCATGATCTTGTCGGCGGCGGCACGCTGGTGGCGGGCCTCGTGGTAGAAGACCTCCGGCAGGAGGCGCTTTGGCTCCTGCATGGCATCCACCAGAACCAGATTCATCGCCTCCACGAACGGCGGCAGCGCCGGGGAGTCGATGGCATCGTACCGCTTGTTGAAGGCGGCGTAGGAGATGGCCTCAAAGGTCATCCGGGTCATCAGGTCGGTGGCGAGGAAGCTCTCATCGGGGCCCAGCCGGTCGAGATGGGCCAGCAGGTCGTCCGCCACCTCGACGATGCGGCCATAGTAGTTCTTCAGCGCCGTGGAGCCGAAGGCGGGGGCAAGGATGCGGTGCGCGCGATGCCACAGCGGGTCATTGTCGCTGGCGGTGAACAGCGCGCTGCCGACGCTCTTTTCCGCGAGGTTGCCGAGGCCGCCACGGCCCTCAACCACCTTGGCGAACACGTCGGGCGCCGCCGTCATTTCCGAGACGATATCGGCATCGGCGCAGAA
Source organism: Ancylobacter vacuolatus (assembly GCF_030813595.1). Lineage (GTDB taxonomy): Bacteria > Pseudomonadota > Alphaproteobacteria > Rhizobiales > Xanthobacteraceae > Ancylobacter > Ancylobacter vacuolatus. The sequence goes on from NZ_JAUSUH010000004.1 coordinate 13,770, forward strand.
ATACGCCCGGCCGCCCGGGGCCTTGAAGGCGAAGAAGTCGCCATACCGGGCGTGGAGATCGGCCACCGCGCCCACGAGGCCATCCGCATTGTGCAGTTCGGGCAGGTTGCCGACGATGGGGTAAGGCTTGGGGCCGGGTACACTTTCATGCGCCACGGCGCCATCGCCGCCGGCCGTCACCAGCGTCAGCCGCGTCCCATCGGGAACGCTGTCGTCCAACGCGACCACGATCCCATCCGGCGTTTCCACATGGAAGACGGCCCCGGCCGGGAGGTGGGCGGCGACGCGGATAGCCTCCCGCAGCGCCTCGGGGCTGGCACCGGGAAACCAGCCGACACGCACGGGACCGGCCGCCTGATCGAGCTCGATGGTCTTCAGGACGGGGGGGGCGTTATCGGCGGCGGTCTCATCGAGGGTGGTCTTGCTGGCGGACATGGGGGTTCCTGGCGCCCGGAGGTGATCAGCGATCGGCGTGCGGCAGCATGGCGGGTGTGCGCTGCGCCAGGCTGCCATGGAGGGCCTCGATCGCCGCCACGGTGCGCGCCATGTCGGCCTCGGGGTCGATCCCCCGCGCCACCGACTGGGCGCGCGCGGCGAACTCCGTATCGTCCAGCACCGCGCGCAGGCTCTGTTCGAGGGTGACCCGGTTGACCTTCTGGTGCGGAAGCACCGCCCCCACGCCCATGCGGCGCATTCGCATCGCATTGTCGGGCTGGTCGAAGGCGAAGGGAATGGTGAGCACCGGCACGCCGGCCCGCAGCGCTTCCGCGCAGCCGCCGACGCCGCCATGCTGCACCACGGCGGCGGCATGGGGGAACAGGCGGGAATGCGGCGCGTAATCCAGCGCCAGCACCTGGTCGGCCGGCGCGTCGGGCGGCGGGTTCTGGCCCATCAGAAGGATGGCGCGGCGCCCGAGAGCGCGGGCCGTATCCGCCGCGATCTGGTAGAAATCATGCGCCAGATGCACCACCGTGGTGCCGAGGGTGAAGACCACGGGCGGGGAGCCGGCCGCGAGGAAGGCGTCGATCCGCGCGTCGGTCTCGGGGCTCGCCTCCTGGGCGAAGAAGGGAAAGCCGGTCTGCACGGAGGCGGCCGGCCAGTCCTGCTGCGGCGCGCCGAAGACCGGCGGAAACAGCGCCAGCACCAGATCGGGCGAGAACTTGTCGGTGAACATGATGTCGCCGGTCCCCACCCCCACCTCACGCTGAAGGGCCAGGAGCGGCCCGGCCCAGCGGGTCGTCTGGCGACGAATGAGGCGGAACAGCAAACGCTGCGGCCAGGCCCCGAGATGGCGCAGGTGATAGCCCGCCGGAAACCAGGTCAGCACGCTGGGATCCAGCGCGGACATCATGGTGGAGGGCGCCAGCATGGCATTCGCCCAGGGCAGGCCGCGCTGCGCCGCGACCAGCCGGGCCACATGGACGAGTTCGCCTGCCACCAGCACATCGGCGCCGTCGGTGGCGTCCAGCAGATCCTCATAGGTCTCCCGGACATGGGGAAAGACGAGGTCGAGGAACAGCCGCCGCCCGCCATGCACCGGATCGCCGAAGATCTCCATCAACACGTCAGGCGGGAAATCCGGCCGCAGGGCATGGAAGGACAGGCCGAGCGCTGCCACGCGGGGACCATAGACCGCCGGTGCCGCGATGATCGGGTCATGGCCCTGCGCGCGCAGGGCCTGCCCGATGGCGAGCATGGGATAGAGGTCGCCGAACGATCCCAGCGTGGCGAGAACGACGCGCATCACGGCGCCCCCTTGACGATGGCCGGCGCGGCGGGCTTGCGGCGCATGAGCAGCATGGCGGCGAGCAGGCCCAGCGCCACCATGCCGGTTCCGACATAATAGCCGTCTCCAATGCTCCGGGCGGCGCTAAGACGCAGCGCGGACGCGACCGCCGGCCATTGCGCCACCAGCGCCTCCACCGCCTCCGGCCGGCCATAGACGGCCTGCTCCATGAGGCCTTCGAGCGCGCTGCGCGCCGCGCCCTCCGGCGCGGCGCCGGCCGCGATGTCGAGGAAGCGGGCGCGCTCCATGCCGGCGACCACCGTGCCGATCGCCGCCATGCCGATCGCGCCTCCCATCTGCCGCACCGTGTCGAGCGCGCCGAAGGCACGGCCGCGCTGACCCTCGGCGGCGCGCGCGGTGCCGTCCGTATAGGTTTGCGACAGAGCGAGGCCCATGCCCGCGCCTGTTGCGACGAGGGCCGGCATCATCAGCAGGAAGTCGGCGCGCGGCAGGGCCTGCGTTTCCCACAACAGGCCCAGCGTTCCCAGGCTCAGGCCGGCGACCACGGGCAGCTTCGCGCCATGGCGGTCATAGAGCAGGCCGCCCAGGGGCGCGCAGACCATCAGCGGCACGAGGAACAGCAGCATGGCCAGGCCGGATTGCAGCGGCGTGAAGTGCAGGATCCGCTGAAGATAGATGGCCCCGAAAGCCGACTGACCCACAAGCGCGCATTGGGCACAGAAGAGCACGATGCTGTCGGCGGCAAATTGCCGGTCGGCAAACAGACGCATATCCACCAGAGGCTCGGCGGCGCGTCGCTGCCCGAGGATGAAGAGCCCCAGAAGAGCGGCTCCGATAGCGACGAGGGCGAGCGTCAACGGCGACGTCCAGCCCCAGACATGACTTTGCTGGAGGCCCAGCACGATCGGCCCCAGCGCCGCCGCCAGCAGCAGGCTGTGGGCCGGCCGGAAGGTGCCGCCGCGCGGGCCGGGTGCCGCGGGACCCGCGGCGCGCAGCGTCAGAAGCGTGGCGGCGGCCAGCGGCAGGTTGACAAAGAAGGCCCAGCGCCAACCCCCAAGCTGCACCAGGGCGCCGCAGATGATGGGCCCGAACACCAAGGCCAGGCCGCCAAGGCCGCTATAGATGCCCATGGCCCGGCCGCGCTGCGCGGGGCCGAACGCCTCGGTGGCCAGCAGCGCGGCGGCGGGGGCCATCAGGATGTTGCCCAGCCCCTCCAGCACGCGGCCGGACAGCAGCATGGGCAGGTTGAGCGAGAGGCCGCTAAGCAGTGAGCCGGCCGCGAACAGCACCACGCCGGCGCGGAAGACGCGGTCGCGGCCAAAGACATCCGCGAGCCGCCCCCCGGTGGCGATCGCGGCCGCCACGGTCAGCGCATAGAGGGTGATGATCCATTGCTGGGCGCCGTGGCTCAGCATCAGGTCGCGCTGAATGGAGGGAAGCGCCACCGCCGTGCCGGTCGCGTCGATCATGATCATGCCCAGCGCGCCGCTGCCGGCAAACACGGCGCACCATCGCTGCTGGCTGGTTGCGGTAGTCATGCAGGCTCCCGAACACACCGACCATTGCGGCACCCGCCAGCGGTGCGTCACGGCCATGATCCGGCGCCAAGTTTCTGCGGCCGGCCCGAGCTTGTCCATGCCCGCGACATAATAAAATACCGTCGCTCTGGCGCCATCGACGGCTCGGACGCCTGTCCGCCGTCAGCGATGCGGCGGGCCCTTTTCGCGACAGGTCGTCGGCGCTTCCGCCCGTGGTCGGCAGCTAGTGAGGGCTCGTCATTGGCCCGCAGGACGTGGCCGGCCCCGACACCCCGCTCGGGGTCAGCCTCAACGGAACCGACCTGATCGGTCCGAAGAAAAGCCTGTTACCCCCTCCCCGGCATCCGGATCGGGGCCATCGGCGTCGTCTGGCGCAACGAACTTCGGCTGCCGGCCCTGCCGGTGCTGTCCGGGCCGGGGATGGCGGGCGCGAGCGACCAGATCTCCCCTTATGCCCTCGGCGAGGTGAGTTGAGGCCGGCTCCACGTCTATGACGGCGCGCTCGGCGCCGTTGCCTACCCTGGATCTATTTTCGCCGCAGCGCTGGCGGCACGCCGAAGCGCGCGGCGAAGACATGGCCGAAGGCGGCGCGCATATGCGGCGTCCTCGACCCTCACCATCCGACGCTGCTCTATAGCGCCGCGCTGTTCACCTCCTATGCCCAGACGCCGAACCCGTTCGCGGTCGCCGGGGCGGCTCGGACTCTGGACGCCGGCAATCCGGTCTTCGATGCCGTCGTGTCGCTGCCGGCCGACGCCGTGCCGAATGCCGACAACCGGCTTTCGGGCGACGCGCCGGTGGTGAGCGATGACCGGCGTCCCGATCGCCGAGGATGCCGCGGGGCTGGAAGTGGGGCTGGATATGCTGGTCGGCGCCCGCACCACGCTGGGCATCGCCTATACCGGCCCGTTCGGTGGCGGCGTCACCCAGAACGGCTTCAACGCCGTGTTGAAGGCCAGCTTCTGACAGTGTACCTCACGGTCGGTCCGCAAAGACCGGGCGTGGCGCGCTGGCGGGCCGCAAGGGATCCGCCCGCCCCCCCTTGTGGTGCGGTCGCGGGGGCCGGGGCCCTGTAGCCCGCCTCCCGGACCCGCCTGGGCCGACCGACGTCTTAGCTGGATTCCCGATGCTCACGCCCCCCACCCTCACCACCGCCCGTCTGATCCTGCGCCCGCACCGGGCCGAGGATTTCGAGGCGTATGCGGCGATGTGGGCGGAGCCGGCGGTGGTCCGCTTCATCGGCGGCGTTGCCTTCACGCGCGAGGCGGCGTGGAGCCGCTTCCTGCGCCATCCCGGCCTGTGGCGGTTTCTCGGCTTCGGCGCCTTCGCGGTCGAGGAGCGCGCCAGCGGCGCCTTCATTGGCGAGGCCGGCTTTCATGATTTCCGCCGCGCCCTCACCCCCTCTCTTGAGGGCACGATGGAGGCCGGCTGGGTGTTCTCAGGCGCGGCGCAGGGCAAGGGCTATGCGCGGGAGGCGATGACCGCCGCGCTCGGCTGGGCGGACGCGCACCGGCCCGGCACGCGCATCACCTGCATGATCCAGCCCAGCCATGCCGCCTCGCTGCATGTCGCCGGCACGCTCGGCTTCGTGCCGCTCGCGGACGGGCTCTATAATGGCCAGCCCATGGCGTTGCTGGAGCGTCGGCGCGCGACAGGCGGCGCCTGAGCGGCAGCGCGACGTCGAGACCGTCTTCCCCCACCCGAAAACGCCACCCGGCGACCGAGCCGGCCTGTTCGGCCCGCGCGCGAAGAACGGGCGGCGGGCGCGGAAGCTCAGATTCAGAAGCTCAGATAAAGCCGCGCCTGCACGGTGACGTCGCCGGGCTGGGTGTAGCCGGCTTCCGTCAGGGCGACGCCCGCCACCAGGCTGGCGGTGAAATTGCCGGCGAGGGCATAGTCGATGCCGGCGCCGGCGCCCGCCATGCTGACATCGAAGCTCGCCACCGGGCCGACAACGCCCTGATAGCCGTAATTATGGCCCCAGCCGACATCCAGGAACAGGTAGGGCGAAAGCTGGTCGCGGGCGCCCGTCCCGCCAAGCGCCGAGAGCCCCGGCAGGGTCGGCGTGCGCAGCTCATTGCGCCAGAAGAAGCCGCTATCGGCATTGCCGTCGTCGAGCGTGTAGCCGCGCGTGGCGTACATGCCACCGAGGCTGATCTGCTCGGTATCGGGCAGTGCCTCGCCCGCCAGAATGCCGGAGAACTGGCTGTTCCAGCTATAGCCCGCCGCCAGCCGCGTGACGCGGGAAATGTCGGCGCCGCCATAGACATAGTTCACGTCGGTGATGCGCCCGCCACTGTAGAGGCTCCAGTTGCGGGCATCATTGCCGTCGACCACCCCGCCGGGATTGCCCACCAGCCGCAGGTCGACGCTGGTCAGCCCGTAAGCGTCGGGCCGGGAGATCGACCAGCCGGCGATGAGATTGAACAGGCCGGCATCGGCGCCGCCAATGGCCGAACCGGCGAAATAGCCGGAGCGCGACACCGTCTTGAAGCTGGCGCCGAGAATTAGGTCGCCGAGATACACACCCGGCAGCACATTGGAGAGCGCCGTCCTGTAGAGTACCGGCACTTCCAGGGTGGAATTGTCGTAGATGAAATCCTGGAATGCCCCGGCTTGCCGGGTCGCGACATAGCTCGGCACGATGTCAAGGCTCTGCCGGTCGCCGAGGTCCAGCACGAGCCGTGCGGCCTGGCTGTAATAGCTCGGCTGGGCCGGGCCGGAGCCGACACTGGCCGGGTCGCGCCAGAAATCCCAGCTGCCGGTCGCCTGATAGGAGATGAAACTGTCCCGCAGCATCGGCAACGCCGCACCGAAGCCGGCGAAGATGCGGTCGAAGCCGGTGGCATGGGTGCCTGTGTTGGACCAGCCGGCAAACACCTGCCACGGCTTCTGCGCCGTCACCTCCAGCGTGAACGTGCTCAGCCCCACCTCGTCGCCGGGGGAGAACACGCCGGAAACAGAGCGATACGGAAAGCGGTTGAGCCAGGCGATGTCCTCGTCCAGCGCCGCGGCATTGATGCGCTCGCCCGGCACGGCGCGCACCCTGCGGGCCAGGCTGGCCTCGCCGCCCTGAACCTCGACGGCGCCGGTGCGGAACTCCACCACCCGGAAGGTGAGAACCCCGCCGGTGATCTCCTGCGGCGGCACCGTCACCGACATGAAGGGATAGCCCTCGCCCCGGTAGACCCGCGCCACCGCCGCCTGGATGTCGGCGATGAGCCGGCGGCTCACCGGCTGGCCGAGAAACGGCGCCAGCGCCGGCTCCAGCCGTGCCGGCGACAGGGCCCCGATCGCGCCGATGCGCAGACCGGGCACGGGCGGCGCGTCGATCGGGTCGGTCGGCCCGGCAAGGCGGATACCCCGGAGGTTGACGCCCAGCGGCGTGTCGTCCGCCGCGCCGATCAGATCCGGCGGGCTGACCGTCAGCTGCCCCTGCCCCGTCACCGCCGGCGGCAGGTTACGCTCGAGCGGCGCGCGCTGCTGCGCGCTCGCCCCGCCGGCCGACGCCATCAGCCCGAAAAGAGCCGCGCCGGCGGCGCCGACCGCGAAAGAGCGAAGACCGCCTGTCATCTACTGGGCCTTCATCGTCAGTTGCGGGCTGTAGAAAATGCCGGGTGCCGGCTCGCGCTGGTAGACATCGATCAGCGAGAGCAGCACGAGCAGCTCCCGGGTCCGCCGGCGCTCATCGGTCGGGTTGGTCTCGATGAAGTCGGGCGGCAGGGGCTGCGTCACCGCGAGCACGCCGGGCAGATAGGTCAGGGCATAGTTCGCCGACGCCACGACGCTGCCCTGGAGAATGGCATATTGGCCGGGCGGCGATGAAATCTCCGCCGGGGTGACAAGCTCCCCCGCCAGCGTGTCGCCATTGACCAGGCCCTCGCCACCGATCGTGTAGGTCAGGGGCGGGTTGGGCTGGTCGACGAAGCGGACCAGATTATTGGCGATGACGAGGATCGGCCGCGGCGTCACGCTGAAGGCGCCGGCTTCATAGGTGAGCGTGTAATTACCGGTGGCCGCGCCGGTCAGCGTGCCGCCGGAGGCGGTGGCGGTGTAGGCGCCGCCGACATTGGAACTTGCCGTCGCCGTGGTGGAATAGGCCAGCCCGGAGAGGTTGCTGTCGCCCTGCCCGTTCATCCAGCCACTGGCGGAGAAGTCATAGCTCGGCGTCGTCGAGCCATAGGTCTGGGTGCCGGTGGCGGTCACGGTCAGCGTCGCCGGGGTCACGGTGAAGGCGCCGGTTTCATAGGAGAGCGTGTAGTTGCCGGTGGCCGCACCGGTCAGCGTGCCGCCGGAAGCGGTGGCGGTGTAGGCGCCGCCGACATTGGAACTTGCCGTCGCCGTGGTGGAATAGGCCAGCCCGGAGAGGTCCGCGTCGCCCTGCCCGTTCATCCAGCCACTCGCCGAATAGTCATAGCTCGGCGTCGTCGAGCCATAGGTCTGGGTGCCGGTCGCCGTCACGATCAGCGTCGCCGGGGTCACGCTGAAGGCGCCGGCTTCATAGGTGAGCGTGTAATTGCCTGACGCGTCGCCGGTCAGCGTACCGCCGGAAGCGGTGGCGGTGTAGGTGCCGCTGACATTGGAGGTGGCGCTCGCCGTGGTGGTGTAATCGAGCCCGGAGAGGTTGCTGTCGCCCTGCCCGTTCATCCAGCCACTGGCGGAAAAATCATAGCTCGGCGTCGTCGAGCCATAGGTCTGGGTGCCGGTCGCGGTCACGGTCAGCGTCGCCGGGGTCACGCTGAAGGCGCCGGCTTCATAGGAGAGCGTGTAATTGCCGGTGGCCGCACCGGTCAGCGTGCCGCCGGAGGCGGTGGCGGTGTAGGCGCCGCCGACATTGGAGGTGACGCTCGCCGTGGTGGTGTAATCGAGCCCGGAGAGGTTGCTGTCGCTTTGCCCGTTCATCCAGCCGCTGGCGGAATAGTCATAGCTGGGCGTCGTCGAGCCATAGGTCTGGGTGCCGGTCGCCGTCACGATCAGCGTCGCCGGGGTCACGCTGAAGGCGCCGGCTTCATAGGTGAGCGTGTAATTGCCGCTCGCCGCACCCGTCAGCGTGCCGCCGGAAGCGGTGGCGGTGTAGCTGCCGCCGACATTCGAGGTGGCGCTCGCCGTGGTGGAATAGGCCAGCCCGGAGAGGTTGCTGTCGCTTTGCCCGTTCATCCAGCCGCTGGCGGAATAGTCATAGCTCGGCGTCGTCGAGCCATAGGTCTGGGTGCCGGTCGCCGTCACGGTCAGCGTCGCCGGGGTCACGGTGAAGGCGCCGGCTTCATAGGTGAGCGTGTAATTGCCGGTGGCCGCACCGGTCAGCGTGCCGCCGGAGGCGGTGGCGGTGTAGCTTCCGCCGACATTGGAGGTGGCGCTCGCCGTGGTGGTGTAATCGAGCCCGGAGAGGTTGCTGTCGCCCTGCCCGTTCATCCAGCCACTGGCGGAATAGTCATAGCTGGGCGTCGTCGAGCCATAGGTCTGCGTGCCGGTCGCCGTCACGGTCAGCGTCGCCGGGGTGACATGGTTGATCCCGACGAAGCGGGTGGCGCCGCCGAGCCGGTAGGTGCCGGTGAGGCCGGTGACGCCGGGATAGGTGGTGCCGGCATTGGTGGTGGAGGTCAGGTCGGCGCCGAAGACCGGCGTTCCGGTGGTGGTGTTCCACCAGCCGGTGCCCATCTGGCTCACCACCGCCGTGGAGGGATCGCTGCCATAGGTGATGGTCTGCATCGCGCCAACCACCCCGGAGACGCCGAACAGCTCGGGCAGATAGGTGGCGTCGGCCGGCGCCCAGACGCTGATATCCCAGCCGGAATAGCGGCTCCAGTCCTGCATCTGGGCGGTGGTCAGCCCATAGGAGGAAGCGGACCCGGCGGAACTCGCCTGGCCGGTGGTCTGGGTGTTCCAATAGGACGACGCGACCGTGCCGGAATTGGTGGCGACGAGGCCGCCGCGCGTGCCGCCGCCGCTGACCGCGCCGATGGCGTAGCTCTCAGTGAGGCTGCCGGTATTGCTGCCGACAAGGCCGCCGAGTTCCGCGTCCGCCCATGTGCCGGTGACGCTGCCGGTGGCGTAGGTTTGGGTGATGGCGCCGGCATTGGCGCCGACGAGGCCGCCGCCCGCGCCGCTGGCCCGCACCGCGCCGCTGGCGAAGGATTGGGTGAGCGTGCCGGCCGTCACCTCGCCGACGAGGCCGCCCACCTTGCTGGCCCCCTCCACATCGCCGGCCGCGAACACCTGGGTCACCGTGCCGGAACTGGCGCCGATCAGGCCGCCGACCGCGTCCTGGCCGACGACATCGCCCAGCGCATAGGAGGTGTTGACCGTGCCGTCATTGCTGCCGATGAGCCCACCCACCTCGGGGGCCGCCTCCTTGCCGCTGACATTGCCGGTGGCGTAGGATTCGATGACGGTGCCGGAATTGGCGCCCACGAGGCCGCCGACCTCGCCGGTTCCCTCCACCGCGCCGCTGGCGAAGGACTGGGACAGCGTGCCGGCCGTCACCTCGCCGACAAGGCCGCCGACCTTGGTGGCGCCCGAGATGGTGCCGGTCGCCGAGGCCTTGGCGAGGCTGATCTCCAGCTTGCCGACGACGCCGCCCGCCCGCTCGCCGGTGCCGGTGACATTGCCGGTGCCGTGCAGCCCGTCAAAGCTGCTGGCGCCGGTGCCGGAAGTGCCGATGAGGCCGCCCACATTGTCCCGGCCGGATACGGCGGCGCTGCTGGTCACGTCGGTCAGCGTGGCCAGCACCACTGTGCCGACCACCGCGCCGACATTGTCGCGCCCGGCGATGCTGCCGCCCTCAAGCCGGATATTCGCGAGGGTGGCGCTGGTGGTGGACGAGCCGGCGACGCCGAACATCCCGACGGAATCGGTGGCGGCGCGGGCGATCGACAGGTCGTGTATCGTGTAGTCGCCGCCGTCGAAGGTGCCGGTGAACGGCGTGGTGCTGTCGCCCAGCGACACGAAGCCGGTCGCGCCCCACACGCTGGCTTCATTGGTGCCATTGGTGGCCGAGGCGTCGATGTCGGCACCGAGGCGATAGCTGCCGGCGAGGTCGAGCCGGACGAACTGCAGCTGGTGCAGGTTGGACAGCGTGGTGACGCCGTCGGCCGCCACCGCCGCCTCCCAGCGGCCAATGGGGCGGATGTCGCCGGTCTGGTACCAATCGGTGGTGAAGTCCCAGTCCGTATAGCTCGCGGAGGTGCGCGCCTCGGCGGTCGTCAGCCCGGTGACACTGGCATTGGTGGCGAAGGAACGGCCAAAGGCGCTTGCCTGGCCGGTGGTCTCCGTGTCCCAGAAGGAGGTGGCGATGGTGGTCGCGGCGGCCACGAGACCAATCAGGCCGCCGACATCGAATCGTCCCGTCACCTTGCCGGAGGCATAGCTCTCCGAGACGCCGCCCGAGCTGAGGTAGCCGATCAGACCGCCGACGTCGCTGGACGCCGAGGTGACGTTGCCGGTGGCGTAGGTCTGGCTCACAGTCCCGCCCATATAGCCGATCAGGCCGCCCAGATATTGCGCGTCGTCGGCCCGCGGGGGAATCGGAACCTCTGCGACATTGCCGGTGGCGTAGGACTGCGTCACCGATCCGGCCAAGCGCCCGGCGAGGCCGCCGACATAATCAGCCGCGCCGGTCACGCTCCCGGTCGCGTAGGAGCGGGAAACCGCGCCGCCGCCGATGCCGATCAGGCCGCCGACATAGTCGTCCGCGCCATAGACGTCGCCCGTGGCATAGGAATTCGTGACATCCCCCCTGGTGTAGCCGACCAGGCCGCCGGCATTGCTGACGTCGCTGTAGGTCCCTGCCGTCACATTGCCGGTCGCGTGGGAATTGGTGATCGCCCTGTCGGCGCTGCCGACCAGCCCGCCGACATAGGCAAGCCCGCTCACATTGCCGGTGGCGTAGGAGTCGGAAATCGGCGTGGACGTTGCCTTGCCGACCAGCCCGCCGACATAGGCGGCGCTCGGCGCCGATATGTCGCCGGTGGCGTGGGAATTGGCGATGGTGCCGCTGGAGATGGAGCCAACCAGACCGCCAACATTCAGGCCATTGCCGGTGACGGCGCCGGAAGAGGACGAATCGATGATTCCGCCGCCCGTCATGCTGCCCACCAGCCCGCCCACATCCGCGTTGAACGTGCTGGTCACGTTCAGAGTGCTGGTGACGTTGAGCACGATGCTGTTGGTCATCGTACCGGCCACGGCGCCGACATGATTGCGCGCCGTGACGCTGCCGCCGATGAGCGACAGGTCGCGCACCGCGATCTTGTCGGAGGCCTCGGTCTCGATGACGGAGAACAGGCCGACATTGACGGCCGGCGGCGGGGCAATGGTGAGGTTGGAGATGGAATGGCCGAAGCCGGCGAACACGCCGGTGAAGGTGCCGTCGACGACCGATGTCGTATAGGTCGTGCCCGCCGCGTCGAGGTCCGCCACGAGCGCGTAGTTTGCGTAAGGGATGAACTCTATGCCGAAATCCGCCATGGAGCGGATCAGGAAGTAGTCGCTAAGCGCTCCCACCGCGCCTATCTGCAGCGAGGCATTGCTGCCGGAGAGGGTGATCGGCGCGTTGACCGTGTAGCCCTTGCCAACGCCATACTGGATCACCAGCCCGGCATTGGTGCCGCTGGCGGTGACGGCGGCGTCGAAGATCACATTGCCGGCCGCCGCCAGCGTCAGCACGCTGTCGGCGGACCAGGCGAGCGGCGCCGCCACGGTGATGTTGCCGGACTGACTGCCACTGGTGCCTGTTGTCACCGTCACATTGGCGGTCGCCAGAGCGGCCGTGAGAGTGTCGACATTCAGCACGCTGTCATCGGCAGTGGCGTCGAAGCCGGAGACGCCCGAGCTGGGCGCGTCCGAGATGGTGAGGTTGTAGGGGTCGAGCAGCAGCGTGCCCCAGGCGCCCCGGCTCGCCCGCAGATCAGCGGTGCCGGCATAGGCGAGCACCGCCTTGCCGGAGACTTCCGCGTCGCCGCCGCGGGTGATGCCGGTGGCGGAGATGGCGCCGGCGAAGCGGGTTTCCTCATTGGACCACACCACCACGCGGCCGCCCGTGCCCGCCGAACCGTCCGCCCGCAGGCGCGCGCCGGCCTCCACCGTGGTGCGCCTCGCGGTGGCGACGGTCTCGGGGAGGTACTTCGCCCCGGCGCCGCCCTGATAGTCGCCGCCGACCAGCACGGTGCCGCCTGTCGCGCCGGACGCGTCGAGCACCGAGGCCGCCCCCAGCGCCACGCTCTCGCCGGTGACAACGATGCTTCCGCCCTTGGCCTTGCGGCCGCGCGCGTCGAGCGTGCCGTCCACCTTCACCGCGCCGCCGGAGACACGGATCTCGCCGCCCTTGGCCTTGCCGGCGCGGCTGGCGGTGCGGGCGGTCATCTTCTGCGAGACGGAGACGCTGCCGCTGGCGCCGGCGGTCAGGAAGATGCGCCCGCCCTTGGTGGCGACACCCTCCGCCGTGGTGAAGCCCTTGGTGTTGCCGGCCAGCGCATAGACATTGCCACCATTGGCCCGCAGCTCCGCCTCGGCCGCCTTGATGACACCGGACGTCTTCACCTGCGTGTCCGAGCCGCCGACCTTCACCACGATCTTGCCGTCGGAGAGCGCGCTATCGCGCACCAGCACCTCATAGCCGGCGGCCAGCGCCACCGTCCCCTCGGGCGCGGTGAGGGTGCCGGCATTCTCCACCTTGCGGGCGATGAGGGCGACATCGCCGCCCAGCGCGCCGACGGTGCCGTAATTCACCACCGCCGCCGTGCTGGTGCCGCGAAAGGTCATGTCGCCGCCGGCCAGGAAATCGCCGTCCGCCACATCCTGGGTGGAGGCGACGAAATGGCCGCCGGTCGACACCGTGCCGGAGGCGCCGACGACGATGCCGGCGGGATTGACGAGATAGAGGCTGCCCGAGGCCGACAGCGAGCCGTCGATTTGCGAGGGCGAGAAGCCGGTGACGCGGTTCAGCGTCGCCCCGCTGCCATTCTCGAAGCGCACGGCATTGCCGGCGCCGACGGAGAACGAGCCCCAATTGAGGATGGCGCGGGCAGTGCTCTGGTTGACGGTCATCGCGCCAGCGCTGGGCTGGCCGATGGTGGCGCTGCCCGCGACCACGGAACCGCCGGTGGGCAGGGTGCCCTGCGCCAGCGCGCCGCCGGGCAGAGCGGCGGCGAGGAAGGCGGCGCCCGCCAGCCACCGATCGGCCGAGGCGCGAAGAATCGATCGTGCGGCGCCGTTGCCACGCCGTCGCACCGGCCCATCGTCACGCATCGGAATCGCCCACCGCTTGCAATGCCTTGGCGCCCTGCGCGCGATACCGTCCCGCGCCACGACCCCTCGTGGGGCACTGTACTCAACTACCTAGCGCTTGAGAAGATCGACCGCCGCCCTTCGAGAGCGGCGCGCCGGGCAAAACGGGCCGCGCCCTCTGGCCACCGTCGCCGGAAGCTACCGCTGGCCCGCCCCCTCCCGCACGGTCGAGGCTCGCGACGGAACGGCGAACCTCCCGCGAATCGCCGGCGCAAAAAGAAAGCCGCCGGCCCGGCGGGACCAGCGGCTTTCGCTTGTTTACGCAGAAACCGGCACCAGGGCCGGCCTGCGATCAGCCGACGCGGAGATTGACCGCCGAGGTCTTGCCCGAACGCTGATCGGTCTGCAGCTCGAAGGACACCTTCTCGCCGTCACGCAGGCCCTGCAGGCCCGAACGCTGAACCGCGCTGATGTGGACGAAAACGTCCTTGCCAGCGCCATCGGGCTGAATGAAGCCGTAGCCCTTCTGATCGTTGAACCACTTAACGGTGCCGGTCTGGGTAGACATTAGGATAGTCTCACGTATCGAGGTTGCACATCCGGCGCAGGCACGGCCCCGCCGCTGGGTCGAATTTGGAAGAAAAGCTGAACGTGCACCCGCAGGTGTAACGGCCCAGAGTCCAGCCAAAGTCTGCCCGTGAGACTACCGCGAATGGCCGTGTTTGCAAGAGGCGCGAATGGTAGAACCAGTGCTTCCGCAGCCGAAATGTCGTCGCTCCAAGGAACGACGACATTGTATTGAATCTAACCGGACTAAACCGTCCGATTCAAAGCCGCGCCGCGTCAGAGCGGACGCAGATCAACCGCCGAGGTCTTGCCCGAGCGCTGGTCCGTCTGCAACTCGAAGGAGATCTTGTCGCCGTCGCGCAGGCTTTGCAGGCCCGAGCGCTGCACCGCGCTGATGTGGACGAAAACGTCCTTGCCGCCATTGTCGGGCTGAATGAAGCCGTAGCCCTTCTGCTCGTTGAACCACTTAACCGTGCCGGTATCCGCCATCAGAGACAACCTTCGAGACCAGTGAGACACCGGCGAACCCCTGCGGGACCCGCCGAATTGCGCCGAGCACCACCAGCCGGCGGTGCCTTGCGGCACCCTCGTCTGACGAATTCGCGCTGCGGTTAGCTTGGTCAGAAATGTGTCATTTCCACGGCAAACATCGCCACATTTAGGTCGTAAAACAACCGGCGGGCGAAAAAGTGCCGCAGCGTCATTGCCCCTCCGCGCGGGGCGGGAACTCTGCCCACCCCGACCGGGTGTTAATAGCAATAGTTCTTGCTGACCTTGATCACCTGCCCGTTGGGGTAGCGGTACAGGCACTTGCCGCCGGACCAGTAGTAATACGACTTGTTCTTGTTCTTTTTCTTGTCGCTCTGGTTGCCGATGATCGCCCCCGCGGTGCCGCCGATCACCGCCCCCGCCACCGCGCCGCCGGCCTTGCCGGTGGTGGCGCCGCCGATGATGGCGCCGGCGGCGCCGCCGAGGAGCGCGCCGGCCGCCGTGTCATTGGCCCGCGCCGCATTGGGGGCGAAGGCGAGAAGGCCGCCGGCCAGCGCCAGCGTCGCAAGCGAGAAAAGGGCACGCATGGGTAAGATCTCCGCTGGGGCGGTGCCGCTCGCCGACACCCGCTAGGCCCGGAACACCGACTTGCGCGGGAAATTGCACCGCGCGAGTCAGCTCCGGCCCAGCAGGGTATCATGAGGCCGCATTCCAGCAGAAGCGCGCTGTGCTCAGGCGTGCTGCGCTTCCACCACCGCGATGGCGGTCATGTTGACGATGCCGCGCGCCGTCACCGAGGGGGTGAGCACATGCGCCGGCCGCGCCGGGCCGAGCAGGATCGGGCCGACCGGGAGCGCGTCGCCGAACACCTTCACCATCTGGTAGCCGATATTGGCGGCGTCGAGATTGGGCATGACGAGGATGTTGGCCACGCCCTGCAGGCGCGAGCCCGGCAGCACCCGCTCGCGCATTTCCGGCACCAGCGCGCTGTCGCCTTCCATCTCGCCATCGACCATCAAATCGGGGGCGCGCTGGAGGATCAGGTCGAGGGTGCGGCGCATCTTCAGCGCGCTGTCATCGTCGCGGCTGCCGAAGTCGGAATGCGAGAGCAGCGCCACTTTCGGCTCGATGCCGAAGCGCCGCACATGGGCGGCGGCGAGCTGCGCCATCTCGGCCAGGTCCTCGGCAGTGGGGTCCGCCTGCACCTGGGTGTCGCACAGGAAGAACGCACCCTTCTGGGTGAGCAGCATGGACAGCGCCGCCACGTCGCGCACCCCTGGCGCCAGGCCGATAATGGTGCGGATGTGGCGCAGATGCCGGGTGAAGCGCCCCTCGACGCCGCACAGCATGGTGTCGGCATCGCCGCGCACCACCGCGATCGCCGCGATCACCGTCGGCGTGGTCCGCACCAGCGTGCGGGCGAGCTCGGGCGTCACGCCGCGCCGGCCGGCGCGCTCGACATAGGTGGTGACATAGTCACGGTAGCGCGGATCGTCCTCGGGGTTGATGAGGTCGAATTCGCGGCCCGGGCGAATGGAGAGGCCGAAACGCTGCAGGCGGGTTTCCACCACCGAAGGACGGCCGATCAGGATCGGGCGGGCGATGCCCTCCTCCACCACCACCTGCGCCGCGCGCAGGATGCGCTCATCCTCGCCCTCGGCGTAGATCACCCGCTTGGGCGCCTGCTTGGCGAGGGCGAAGATCGGCTTCATCACCAGGCCGGAGCGGAAGACGAAGCGGTCGAGCTGCTCCTGATAGGCGGCGAAGTCAGCGATCGGCTGCTTGGCGACGCCCGATTCCATCGCCGCCCGCGCCACGGCCGGGGCGATGCGCAGGATCAGGCGCGGGTCGAAGGGCGAGGGAATGAGTGAGGCCGGGCCGAACACCGGCGTCTCGCCGCCATAGGCGCGGGCCACCACGTCGGAGGGCGTCTCGCGCGCCAGCTCGGCGATGGCGTTCACCGCCGCGACCTTCATCTCCTCATTGATCGTGGTCGCGCCCGCATCGAGCGCGCCACGGAAGATGAAGGGGAAGCACAGGACATTGTTGACCTGGTTGGGGAAGTCCGAGCGGCCGGTGCAGATCATCGCGTCCGGGCGCGCCTCGCGGGCGAGGTCGGGCATGATTTCCGGCGTCGGGTTGGCCAGCGCCATGATCAGCGGCCGGTCGGCCATCGCCGCCAGCATTTCCGGCTTCAGCACGCCGCCGGCGGAGAGGCCGATGAAGATGTCGGCGCCGGCGATCACCTCGGCGAGGGTGCGCAGCTCGGTCTTCTGGGCGAACACCCCCTTATAGGGGTCCATCAGCTTCTCGCGGCCCTCATAGACCACGCCCTCAATGTCCGTGACCCAGATGTTCTCGCGCCGGGCGCCCATGGAGCGCAGCAGGTTCAGCGTGGCGATGGCGGCGGCGCCAGCGCCCGAGGTGACGATCTTCACGTCCTCCAGCTTCTTGCCGCCGAGGAACAGCGCGTTGACGATCGCCGCCACGACGATGATCGCGGTGCCGTGCTGGTCGTCATGGAAGACCGGAATCTTCATGATCTCGCGCAGCCGGGTCTCGATCTCGAAACACTCGGGCGCCTTGATGTCTTCGAGGTTGATGCCGCCGAAGGTGGGCTCCAGCGCGGCGACCACGCTCACCACATGGTCCGGCTCCAGCGCGTTGATCTCGATGTCGAACACGTCGATGCCGGCGAATTTCTTGAACAGGACCGCCTTGCCCTCCATCACGGGCTTGGAGGCTTCCGGGCCGATATTGCCGAGGCCGAGCACGGCGGTACCGTTGGAGACCACGGCGACGAGGTTCTGCCGGGCGGTCAGTTCCGCCACCAGCGACTTGTCGGCGGCGATCGCCTCGCAGACGGCGGCGACGCCGGGCGTATAGGCGAGGGCAAGGTCGCGCTGGTTGGCGAGCGGCTTGGTCGGCTGGATCTCAAGCTTACCGGGACGCGGGTGGCGGTGGTAGAACATGGCGCCAGAGCGCAGATCGTCGGAGATGTAAGAGGCCATTGTGTTTCCTTCCCCGGAGCTTGGCGCGGGAGCATAGGGATTCTGCTCCGTCACACAACGCCTTTCCCATTTTCTGGTGCTGGACTTTGGGCGGTTGGTTTAAGATGGGCTATCGGCCGGCGCGAGCCTGCCAGCCGTCAGCCTCAAGCCGCCCCCCGGCACGTCCCCAGGTCAGCCTCGCATGCGCAAGCCGTTTCTCGTTGCTCTCAGTGCCTTCGTCGTTCTTGGCGTCGGCGGGTATTTCGGCCTCACCTCCTATGTCAACCATGAGGCGCGCAGCCAGGTGGACGCGGCGCTGAGCACGCTGCGGGCGGGCGGGGTGGAGGCGAGCGTCGGCAAGGTGACCTATGACCTGTTCGCCGGCCGGTTCGAGCTTGGCAACCTCTCGCTCGTGGGGCCGGTGCAGGGCGCGCTGAAGATCGACTCGCTGGTCGCCAACGGCGTGGCGCTGCGCGGCGCGGACCGCGCCTTCGCGCAGACGGTGGTGCTGGGCGGCGTCACCCTCAGCCCGCCGCTGCTGATCGGCGCGCCGAATATCAGCCAGTATCAGGCGCCCCGCGTGGTCATCACCGCGCTGGAATTCCCAACCCAGGCGCCGGTCGACGGCAGCCCGCCGCAGATCGCCCTCGACTTCTTCCGCGGCATCACCGCCGAGCGCATCGACATCCCCGCCTCCACCGGCACGGGCGCCGTCGGCGTGGGGGATGCGCGTGTCACCAGCGAGGAGACGAATGGCGACATCCGGCTCGAAGGGCTCGCCAAGGGCCGCTTCGCCACCGTGGACGCCGCGCCGTCGCGCTTCACCATCGCCGGCCCCTCGGGCAGCACCGGCCAGGGCTCGATCGGGCGCGTCGACATCAAGGGCTTCGACGTGGCGGGATTGATGATCCTGCTCGATTCCGAGCTGCGCCAGGCCAACGACCAGTTCATCACGATCCATGATTCGGTCGCCATGGAGGATTACCAAATCACCATGGAAGGGGGCGTGGCGCAGCGCATCGCGCGCCTGTCGATGAAAGATGTGGCGATCCGCCCCGCCGCCATCCCGGTGGAAGAGCTCCTGGAGGCCCGCGAGCAGCTGGAAAAAATCGGCGCGGCAGGTGCCAAGGCTCCGCCGGAGGAAACGGCCGGGCTCTTCCGGATGGCGGCGGTCATCTATGATGAAGGCATCCGCATTGGCGGCCTCGCCGCCGAGGGGGTGGAAGGCACGGCGCCCGGCGGCTTCGCCTTCGGCCTCGGCTCCTTCACCGTCGGCGCCATTGATGGCGGGCGGATGGACAGCTTCGCGCTGGAGAAGCTCACCGGCAAGGGGCCCGATGGCGAGGGGTTCCAGATGGGACGCTTTGCGATCGGTGGCCTGAAGGCCGGCACGCTGATGTCGCTGCTGGCGGAAGGGACGGAGAATCCCGCCGCTATCGGCCGCTGGCCCGCGCCCTTCTTCAACACCGTCGAATCGGTGGAAGTCACCAATGTGGTGTCCCCGACCGATGAGGGCTCGCCGCTCAACATCGACCGATTCGCCCTCACCTGGACCGCCGAGCCGGACGCCCTGCCGACCCGCATTTCCGCCACGCTGCGGATGAGCGGGCCCACCGCCATGGTAAACGCCGGCAACTCCGCCTTCGCGCTGGTGCCTGGGCAGATGGACCGGGCCAGCATCGCGCTGGATTTCGGCGCCGCCTGGAACGAGGCCGATAACAGTGTGGTGGTCGACCCCGCCTATCTCGAAGTCTCCGACGCCTTCTCCTTCAACGCCAAGCTCACCTTGAGCGCGGTGGACGACTCGGTCTTCTCCACCGAGCCGGACGAGGCGCTGGCCGGGGCGATGGAGGTGAATCTCGGCGCGCTCGACCTCACCGTCACCGATGCCGGCCTGTACGACCAGAAGCTGGAGGCCGCCGCCAAGGAGCAGGGGCTGAAGCCGGAGGATGTCCGCCAGCTCATCGCCGGCTTCGCCGACCTGCTGCTGGCGCAGGCGGTGACCGACCGACCGGAACTCGGGCCGGCGGTGGAGGCCTTCGTCCGCTTCGTGCAGAAGCCGATGGGCACGCTCGCTCTGCGCCTCACCCCGCGCCACGAGCCGCTGCCGGTGCTGCTGATCGTCGAGGCGCTGAACAGCGAGGACCCGCTGGGCCTCGTCGACGAACTCAACGTCGAGACGCTCACCGCGCGCTAAGCGGGAGGCAACACCCTCGACCTTCCCTCATCCCCGGGCCGGACCCGGGGACCCAGCCCTTGCCCCCTGCCCCTCCGGCATCCCTCTGGGTGGCCGGGTCAGGCCCGGCCATGAGGGTGGGCGTGAGAGCGGCCCCTCGGGCCCTACTTCTCCGGCAGGTTGGTGCGGATGTGCAGCTCGCGCAGCTGCTTCGGGCTCGCCTCGTTCGGCGCCCCCATCAGAATGTCCTGCGCCTGCTGGTTCATCGGGAAGATCGAGATTTCGCGCAGATTGGTGGTGCCGCACAGCAGCATGACGATGCGGTCGACGCCGGCCGCCATGCCGCCATGCGGAGGCGCGCCATACTGGAAGGCGCGGTAGAGGCCGCCGAAGCGCTCCTGCACCGTCGCCTCGTCATAGCCGGCGATCTCGAACGCCTTCACCATCGCCTCCGGGCGGTGGTTGCGGATGCCGCCGGACGCGATCTCATAGCCATTGCAGGCGATGTCGTACTGGAACGCCTTGATGGTCAGCGGGTCCTGGGTGTTCAACGCCTCCAGCCCGCCCTGCGGCATGGAGAAGGGGTTGTGCGAGAAGTCGACCTTCTTGTCCTCCTCGCTCCACTCGTAGAACGGGAAGTCGACGATCCAGGCCAGCTCGAACCGGTCATGGTCGACCAGCTTCAGCTCCTCGCCCACCTTGGTGCGGGCGAGGCCGGCGAAGCGGACGAACTTTTCCGGGTTACCGGCGACGAAGAAGGCGGCATCGCCCGCGCCGAGCCCGAGCTTGATCCGAATCTTTTCTGTCAGCTCTCGACCAATATTGTTAGCGATCGGGCCCCTACCCTCAATCGAATAACCCTCACCGTGTCCGACAATCTTAGTGCCTTCAGCATCCGTCTCTTTCTCGGAATGCTCTGTCTCGACCTTTACCCACATGATGTAGCCGAGCCCCGGCTGGCCCTCGCCCTGCGCCCAGCTATTCATCCGGTCGCAGAAGGCACGCGAGCCGCCGCCGGTGCCGGGGATCGCCCAGACCCGGTTCTTCGGGTCCTCGAGCATGCGCGCGAACACCTTGAAGCCGCTGCCGCGAAAATGCTCGGAGACGTCCTGCATCTCGATCGGGTTGCGCAAATCCGGCTTGTCGGTGCCGTATTTCTGCATCGAGGTGGCGTAGGGAATGCGCGGCCAGTTCTTCGTCACCGGCTTGCCCTCGGCGAACTGCTCGAACACGCCTGTTATGACCGGCTCGACGGCGGCGAAAATGTCTTCCTGCTCGACGAAGCTCATTTCCAGGTCGAGCTGGTAGAACTCGCCCGGCAGGCGGTCGGCGCGCGGGTCCTCGTCGCGGAAGCAGGGGGCGATCTGGAAGTAGCGGTCGAAGCCGCTCATCATGATCAGCTGCTTGTACTGCTGCGGCGCCTGCGGCAGGGCGTAGAACTTGCCGGGGTGCAGGCGCGAGGGCACCAGGAAGTCACGCGCGCCCTCCGGCGAGGAGGCGGTGAGGATCGGCGTCTGGAACTCGAAGAAGCCCTGGCCCTTCATCTTCGCCCGCATGGCGTCGACGATGGCGCCGCGGGTCATGATGTTCTTGTGCAGCTTCTCGCGGCGCAGATCGAGGAAGCGGTAGCGCAGCCGCGTCTCCTCCGGGTACTCGACATCGCCGAACACCGGCATGGGCAGCTCGGCGGCGGGGCCCAGCACCTCGATCTCGGTGGCGTACATCTCCACCTGGCCGGTCGGCAGCTCGGGGTTCTCGGTGCCGGCGGGGCGCGAACGCACCCGGCCATCGACCCGGATCACCCATTCCGCCCGCACCGTCTCGGCCAGCTTGAAGGCCGGGCTGTCGGGATCGACCACCACCTGCGTCAGGCCGTAATGGTCGCGCAGGTCGATGAACAGCACGCCGCCATGGTCGCGGATGCGGTGGCACCAGCCGGACAGGCGCGCGGTGGAACCGACATCGCTGGCGCGAAGGGCGCCACAGGTGTGCGAGCGATAGCGGTGCATGGCGTCTTCCCGGAGTTGGTGCCGCCGAGAGCTGGCGGAAAATAGCAAAACACCCCTCACGCGGGGCGCGCGGAGGGGTGCATGCGAGGCTCGGCTTTGTCAAGAAGGACAGGCGGCCGCCTTGTGTTCAAGGCGGCGCCGCGGCAAGCGATCAGGGCACGTAGCGCAGGGAGAGACCGCCGACGCCCAGCGCCAGCGACGCGCCGACATTGCCGGAGACCGAGATCGGGTTGAGCGCGAAGGACTGGTCGGAACCGACCAGTACATTGGCGCCGACGCCGACGCCCAGCGCGATATTGCCGGTCACGCCGCCATAGCTGCCGGCGAGCGCGCCGGGCGCCACCGACTTCGTCACCGCCAGCACGCCCCAGGTCAGCACGCCGCCGCCGGTGACGCCCAGCTCGACGCCGATATTCTTGATGGTGCCGGCATAGGACTGAACCGGGCCGTTGTCGGAGGGCGTGAAGGTGCAGGTCAGTTCCTGCTTGGATTCGATGAGCATGCCGATGCTGGTGCCGGCATTGCACACCAGCACGCCGGCATCGACCCGATCGGCGGCGGAAGCGGGCACGAAAGACAGCGCCAGAGCGGCGGTGGCGAGAGCGAAGGCGGCCTTTTTCATCGATATCCCCCAGTCATGGCGGGCATGCCGCCGGAAAGCCTTTGCGACTCGTAGCCGCGAATGGTTAATCCTTTCGCCAAATTGCGGCATGTTTCGGGGTCGAAACGGCGCTCCGACTCCGATATGTAAAAATCAACATGAACATGATCACCAGCACAGACGAACTCGCCGCGGCCTGCGAACGCCTCGCTCGCCACCCGTTCATCACCGTCGACACCGAGTTTCTGCGCGAGACCACCTTCTGGCCCAAGCTCTGCGTCGTGCAGCTCGCCAGCGTGGACGAAGCGCTGGTGGTCGACGCGCTGGCGGAGGGCATCGATCTCGCGCCGCTCTTCGCGCTGATGTCGGACGCCAATGTGTTGAAGGTGTTCCACGCCGGCCGGCAGGACATCGAAATCGTCTGGCACCTCGCCGGCATCATCCCGCATCCGGTGTTCGACACCCAGGTCGCTGCCATGGTGCTCGGCCATGGCGATTCCATTTCCTATGACCAGCTGGTGCAGCGCATCACCGGCGAAATCCTCGACAAGTCGCTGCGCTTCACCGACTGGTCGCGCCGGCCGCTCTCCGCCGCTCATGTCGCCTATGCCGAGGCCGACGTCACCCATCTGCGCGACGTCTTCCTCAAGCTCGACGCCGACCTGAAGAAGCGCGGCCGCGCCGACTGGGTGGGCGAGGAGATGGCGGTGCTCACCTCCGCCGACACCTACCGGCAGGAGCCCGAGCGCGCCTGGGAGCGGCTGCGCTCGCGCGCCCGCAAGCCCAAGGACCTCGCCGTGCTGATGGAGGTCTGCGCCTGGCGCGAGCGCGAGGCGCAGTCCCGCGACACGCCCCGTTCGCGCATTCTCAAGGACGACGTGATCGGCGAGATCGCCTCGCAGCACCCCACCACGATCGAGAAGCTCGGCCAGCTGCGCGCCATCCCCAAGGGGTTCGAGCGCTCCCGCGCCGGCGAGATGATCGTCGAGGCGGTCAAGGCCGGCCTGGCCCGCGACCCCAAGACCCTGCCGCGCATCGAGCGCGATCGGCCGCTCTCCAACGGCGCCTCGGCGACGGTGGAACTGCTGAAGGTGCTGCTGCGCATGACCTCCGAGCAGCACGGCGTCGCTGCCAAGATCATCGCCACCGTGGACGATCTCGAGCGCATCGCCTCCGAGGACGAGCCGGATGTCGGCGCGCTGCGCGGCTGGCGCGGCGAGTTGTTCGGCGATCGCGCTTTGGCGCTGAAATCGGGCCGGCTGGCGCTGGCGATGCAGCGCGGCCGTGTCATCGCGATCGAGCGGACCGCGCTGGAGCGGGCGGCTCAGGAGCGGGCGAACCCGGAGGAGTGAGCCGGGCGCCGCTGCGGCGGGCCGTGCGCAGTTCCACCAGCAGCGCCCGCAGCAGCTCCGGCTCGTCCCACGGCACGCCATGCCACACCCCCCGCAGCGCCGCGTCGGCCGGGCCAGGAATCAGCGCCTGCGGGAACAGCGCCACGCGGGTCTCCTCCCGCACCGTCAAAGCGGGCCCGGCGCCCTCCCCGCCCGGTGCCTCGGCTAGCGCCTTGAGAAAAACGCCCACCAGATCGAGCCCGGCGCGCGCGCCAAAGGGCAGGATCGGCGTCGGCCTGGCGTTGCATTCGAGCAGCCAGGCCTCGTCATTACCGTCGATCAGGAAATCGAACGACACGAAGCCGGAGGCGCCGAACGCCGCCACGAGCGCGGCGGAGGCGGCGACGAGATCGGGCCGCGCGATATAGGCCAGCACATCGGCCGGCAGAATGTCGCGCGCGCGCCGCTCCGCCACCGCGCTCAGCACGCCGAGCGTGCGCCCCTCGATCGCGGCGGCGCAGGTCACCGCCAGCCGACCTTCAATATAGGGTTGCACGCTCAGCTGCGGCGGCGGCTCCATCCAGTCGCGTCCCCGCAGCCGGGCCTTGAGCCGCCGCCACAGCGATCTCGGCCGCAGCCAGAGCGCGCAGGCGGCCTCCAGCTCCACCGGCGTCCGGCAGATGCGCACCCCGCCGCCACCGCAGCTGCGCGGACGCTTCACCATCACGGGAAAGCCGATTCGCCGCGCCGCCGCCCGCGCCGCGTCCGGGGTAGCTGTGAGAATGTCCTGCGGCGCCCGCACCCCGATCTCGCGCGCGCGGCGCTGGGTCAGCGGCTTCAGGGTCCGCGCCGGCAGCGTGTCGAGAAGGCCGAGCGAGCGGGTGAGGCAGGCCCTGAGGCCGGGCGAGAACGCGGCGAGGCCGAGCCGGCCGCCTTGCGCCCGGCAATGATCGAGAAACCACAGCGTGCGCTCGTCGCACGGCACCAGCAGGTCGGGCGCGAAGGCGGCACAGGCCCGTTCCAGATCGGCCAGCAGGTGGCGGGCGCTCGGCGTCTGCGCCAGCGGAAAGCGCGCCGTTACATGGCGAGAGCGGAACATCAGGCTGTCGGCGTCCGCCAGCGCGCCGACCTCGGCACCGGCAGCGGCGAAGGCGGCCGGCAGCCGGCAGCTGGAAATATGCCGGCCCTCCAGCGCGACCATCAGCACCCGCACGGGCCGGCCGCCGCCGGCCGGGGTGGCCGACGAATCCTCGAAGCACTCACGCACGAAACGGCCCCCGCCGGCACAGCCACGCTGCGATAACAGGCGGTTCTAGCCGTGTCGGTGACCCGAATCCAGACGGGCGGATGGTATTGTTTGCCTCTGGCCCTACCCGCCGAGAACCGTCGATTCCCGGCCGATCAGCCGGCCGAGCGTGCGCAGGCGGCTGGCGATGCGGTCGCCGCTCAGCGGCGCCAGGTCGCCGCGCAGCTGCAGCGCCAGCTTGCCGCGCTCCACCGTCAGCGGCGTCAGCGGCAGCGTGCCCGGCATGGCGGCGGAGAGGATGTAGCCGACCCGCATCGCCGCGCCGAGAATGCGCGCCCGGTCCAGCAGCCGCGCCGTGACCAGCTCGCGGATGCGCGGCGACAGGTCCTCGTCGATCAGCCCCATATGCCGGTAATAGATGGCGAGGGCGAGGAAGGCCCGGCCGGGATGATCCACCCCGATGAAGGAAGCGTGGGCGATGAGATTGAGGCTCTGCTCGCCGCGATAATCGGGATGCGCCCGCCAGCTGATATCGGAAAGCAGGCAGGCGGCGTGGCGCAGCCGCTTTTCCTCGACGCTCTCGTCGATGTGGCTGCTCTTCATGAACTGGTCGGTCCAGTCGATCAGCTCCCAGCCATGGGCGGGGGAGCGGGCGCGCACCTCGTTCAGCTCGGCGGCGGCTGATATCAGCGGATCGTGCTGGCGCTCCTCCACCTCCAGCAGCTCATAGAGCAGCCCCTCGCGCACGCCCTGCGCCGAGATGAAGACATTGGCCGGCTTGCCGATGCGGATCAGATGCTCCAGCACCAGCGCGCCATAGGGCAGCAGCGGCCGGCGCACATCCGACACGGTGTCGATGCGCGAGAGCGTGTCGATCGGGACCCGCCGCACCAGCCGGCAGAACTCCAGCGCCTCGCGGGCGGGGATGATGTAGCCGTGCATCACATGCAGGGGATAGCCGCGCTGGAACATGTGCAGCCGCGCCAGCGCGCGCCAGGTGCCGCCAACGGCGTAGAAGGTGCGCCCCCTGAGATGTTCGAGGTGCGGCTCCTTGGTGAGCAGGTCCTTGACGATCTTGTCGGCCTTCTTCAGCGAGCGGCCGGACGTGTCCTGCAAGGCGAGGCCGCCGAGCGGGAAGGTCACGCCCGAGCCGATGCGCTGGCCGTGCAGGTCGGCAAGTTCCAGCGAGCCGCCACCGAGATCGCCGACCACGCCATTGGCGTGGTGTACGCCCGAGAGAATGCCGAGGGCGGAAAGCTGCGCCTCGCGCTTGCCCGAGAGCACCTCCACCTCGGTGCGGCAGATTTCCGTGCAGGCGGCGACGAAGTCCGGCCCGTTGGCGGCGTCGCGCGCCGCCGCGGTGGCGAGCACATAGACCTTGCCCACCCCCATGCGGTCGCACAGCACCCGGAAGCGGCGCAGGGCGGCCAGCGCCTTCTCCACCGCGTCCGGGTTGAGCCGGCCGGTGGTCAACACCTCGCGGCCGAGCCCGCAGGAGGCCTTCTCGTTGAAGATCGGCGTCGGCGAGCGCGACAGGCGTTCATAGACGACGAGGCGGACAGAGTTGGAACCGATATCGATGACAGCAACCGACATGCCGGACAACAGGCCGTGTCCGGCATCACGCAAGACTTCGCTCATGCGCTCACGTCCGATCGCGACGGCGCAGGAGGTTGCGGGGCGAGGATTCCTTGAGCGACTTGCCACGTCCCGACAGGCTCGGATTGGTCATGAAATATTGCTGGGCGTTGAACTTTTCCTCGCCCTCGCCGGGCACTATGCGCTGCGAGGAGCCATCGGGCAACACGCGCCAGCTCTGCTGGTTGTCCTGCAGGTTGGCGACCATGATCTGTTCGAGGATCTGCATGTGCACGGTCGCGTTGGTGATCGGGCACAGCGACTCCACCCGCCGGTCGAGATTGCGCGGCATCAGGTCGGCGGAGGAGATGTAGAGCGCCGCCCCGGTATGGGGCAGGCCATGGCCATTGCCGAAGCAATAAATGCGCTCATGCTCCAGGAAGCGGCCGACGATCGACTTGACGCGGATGTTCTCCGACAGGCCCGGCACGCCGGGGCGCAGGCAGCAGATGCCGCGCACCACGATCTCGACCGGCACGCCGGCCTGGCTGGCGCGGTAGAGCGCATCGATGATCATCGGGTCGACCAGCGAGTTCATCTTCAGCCAGATCGCCGCCGGTTTGCCGGCCTTGGCGAATTCCATCTCGGCGTCGATATGGTCGAGGATCTTGGTCTTCAGCGTCAGCGGCGCGATCGCCAGCTTCTCCAGCCCCACCGGCTCGGCATAGCCGGTGATGAAATTGAAGATGCGTGCCACGTCGCGGCCGATCGCCGGGTCGGCGGTGAAGAAGGACAGGTCGGTGTAGATGCGGGCGGTGATCGGGTGATAATTGCCCGTGCCGACATGGCAGTAGCTCGCCAGCGCCCCACCCTCGCGCCGCACCACCAGCGAGAGCTTGGCATGGGTCTTCAGCTCCAGGAAGCCGAACACCACCTGCACGCCGGCGCGCTCCAGGTCGCGGGCCCAGCGGATATTGGCCTCCTCGTCGAAGCGCGCTTTCAGCTCCACCAGCGCCGTCACCGACTTGCCGGCCTCCGCCGCCTCGGCCAGCGCCTTGACGATCGGGCTGTCGGAGGAGGTGCGGTAGAGCGTCTGCTTGATGGCGACGACATTGGGGTCGCGCGCCGCCTGGCGCAGGAACTGCACCACCACGTCGAAGGATTCATAGGGGTGGTGGACGACGAGGTCCTTCTCGCGGATGGCGGCGAAGCAGTCGCCGGCATGGTCGCGGATGCGCTCGGGGAAGCGCGGATTATACGGCTTGAACTTCAGGTCCGGCCGGTCGACGCCGACCAGCTGGCTGAACTCGTTCAGCGCCAGCACGCCGTCGACGAGGAAGATCTCGTCTTCCACCACGCCGAGCTCGCGGGCGACGAAGACGCGCAGCTCCTCCGGCATGGAGGCGTCGATTTCCATCCGGATCACCTGCCCCAGCCGGCGGCGCTTCAGCGCCGTCTCGAACTGGCGCATCAGGTCCTCGGCCTCTTCCTCGACTTCGAGATCGCTGTCGCGGATGACGCGGAAGCCGCCCTGGCCCTTCACCTGATAGCCCGGGAACAGGCGGCCGATGAACAGGCCGATCATCTGTTCCAGCGTGATGAAGCGCTGCAGCCCGCCCTCGCCGTCCGGCAGGCGGATGAAGCGGTCGATCTTGGCCGGCACGCGGATGAGCGCGTTCATCATGCGCCCGTCATGGATGCGCGAGAGCTGCAGCGCCAGCGAGAAGCCGAGATTGGGGATGAACGGGAACGGGTGCGCCGGGTCGATGGCGAGCGGGGTCAGCACCGGGAAGACATGGGCGAGGAAGAAGTCGTCGAGCACCGCCCGGTCGGCGCGTTCCACATCGGCGCCGTCCACCAGCACGATGCCGCAGCCGATGAGCGACTGCCGCAGCCCGCGCCAGCGCGCCTGCTGGTCCTCGGCGAGTTCGGCCGCCGCCACGCCGATGCGCGCCAGCTGCTCGATCGGGTTCAGCCCGTCCGGGCTGCGGGCGGTGTAGCCCTCGCGCACCTGTTCCTTCAGGCCGGCGACGCGGACCATGAAGAACTCGTCGAGATTATTGGCCGAGATGGAGAGAAAGCGCAGCTGCTCCAGCATCGGGTGCTCGGAGTTGGCGGCTTCCTCCAGCACCCGGCGGTTGAATTCGAGCCAGGACAGTTCACGGTTGATGAAGCGCTCCGGCGCCTTCATCAGCTCGTCTTCCAGCGGACGGGGCGGCACCGTCGGCTGAATGGCCATCTCGGTCAGTTCCGCAATCGGCTCGCCCTGCATTTCCGTCTCGCTCACCGTCGCCACTCCATCCTCTTTGCGGGGGGCCCGCTTCGTCCGGCGCGAAGGTCGCTGGGCATCGTGACGGCTGGATGACATGTCGGGTTTAACCTATGGTCAAGTCGTTGAGGACAATTTCGCCGGCTGCCGGTTCCGCCTCGTCGGAGGCATCCGCCCGCCCGCGCAGCAGTTCGGCGGCGAGCGCCCGGGTCAGCGGGCGCTTGCGCGCCAGCGCCTCGCGGTCGAGTTCGGCGACGACATCGCGCAGCCCGGCAATGGACCGTTCGACGCGAGGCAGAAGGTAGGCCAGCAGCGCCTCGTCGGGAAGGATCTGCCGGTCGGCGAACAGCTTCACCGCCACCGCCGCCAGCAATTCCTCATCCGGCGGGCCGAGCCGCACCACCGGCAGCACCCGCAGCCGCGAGGCGAGATCGGCGGTGGCGAGGGTTTCCGACAGCGTCGAGGGCAGCCGCGCCGAGGTGATCAGCAGCCCCGCCTTCTGTTCGCCCACCAGGTTCAGCAGGTGAAACAGCGCTGCCTCAGGCACCGGCCCCTCGCCCAG
This sequence comes from Ancylobacter vacuolatus, assembly GCF_030813595.1. Classification (GTDB taxonomy): domain Bacteria; phylum Pseudomonadota; class Alphaproteobacteria; order Rhizobiales; family Xanthobacteraceae; genus Ancylobacter; species Ancylobacter vacuolatus. The sequence goes on from NZ_JAUSUH010000004.1 coordinate 43,097, forward strand.
ATCCTCCAGAACCAGCGCGCCGCTGGCGAGCAGGCCGGGCACGGCGGCGATGTCGAGCGCCGACGCCGGAATGACCTTCGCGCCCGAGGCTTCGGCGAAGATGGCGGCGAGATGCGATTTGCCCGAGCCCGCCGGCCCCACCAGCGCCACCGCGCGGGCCGGCCAGTCCGGCCAGGAATCGATCAGCGCCAGCGCCGCCTCATTGGCGAGGCCGGGCAGGAAATCGTCCCGCGAGCGGCTGTCGGCATGGGGCAGATCGAGGGCAAGCTGCCGGCTGGCCATGCTCAGCGCACCCGGCTTTCGGGAAAATAGGGCACCGGCGCGGGGGCACTGTGCAGTTCCGCCTCGCCCTCCCCGGTATAGAGCGGACTTTCCAGATATTGATTGATGGCGAAGCGCACCAGCACCCCCACCGCCGCCGCCAGCGGCACCGCCAGCAGCAGGCCGAGGAAGCCCAGCAGATAGCCGAAGGCCAGCAGGGCGAACATCAGCCACACCGGGTGCAGTCCGACGCTATCGCCCACCAGCTTGGGCGAGAGGATGTAGCCCTCGATGAACTGGCCGAACACGAAGATGCCGATGACGATGGCGATCATCGAGTAGTCGGGGAAGAACTGCACGATGGCAACGCCGCCGGCCAGCACCAGCCCGGTCAGCGAGCCGACATAGGGGATGAAGGTGATGATCCCCGAGACGAAGCCGATGACGAAGCCGAAATTCAGCCCGGTCATGGTCAGGCTGATGGCGTAGAAGCTGCCGAGGATGAGGCAGACCAGCGACTGGCCGCGCACGAAACCGGCAATGGCGCCGTCCATCTGGCCGGCAAGGCCGCGAAGGGTGGCGCGGTGGCGCACCGGCAGCCAGGAATCCACCTTCTCGACCATGCTGTACCAGTCATTGAGAATGTAGAACGCCACCACGGGGGTGATGACCAGCAGCGAGAACACCGAGAGCAGCGCCTGCCCGCCGGTCCACAGCCCCTGGATCAGGGTGAGCATGTAGGTGGCCCCCTGCGACACCAGCTCGTTCAGCCCGGTCTGCACGCTCGGCAGTTTGTCGCCGACGAACTCGCGCAGCCACGCGGCCTTTTCGCCCTCGCCCGTCAAAAGGTTCTGCAGCTTGCCGATATATTCCGGCAGGCGCTGGATGAAGGCGGCGAGCTGCGAGCCGAAGATCGGCACCACAAGCAGCATCAGCAGGATCGCCAGCAGCAGCGTCAGGGTGATTGTCGCCAGCGAGGCCACCAGCCGGTTGACGCCCCAGCGCTCCAGCCGCGTCGTCACCGGATTGAGGAAATAGGCGAGCGCCAAGCCGGCGACAAAGGGCAGCAGCACGCTGCTCAGCAGCCATGAGGCAGCAATGAACAGACCGAGCACGGTCAGCCAGAACATCACCTGCTTGTGCCACGCCATTCGTTGACCGCCTCTCGCCCGGGCCCGCGCCTCGCGGCATCGCCTCGCGCACATAAATACAGGAAAACGGCGCCCGTGCGATGCACAAGCCGCACCGACGGCACGCTCGCCCCCGCCATTCACAGCGCGCGCCCGCCCCCCGGCGATATTGACAGCGGGGGCGGCGGCACCTTCCCTCGCCCATTGCCCTGCCAGGAGGCGGTTGAAGGGCCACACGGGGAAGAACGCATGCTGGACGACGACCCACTCTATAACGACGCAGCGCTGGTTGGGTTCTACGATGCCGAGAATGATTGGGGCGCCGACCGCAGCTTCTGCGCCGACCTTGCCCGCGGGGTTGGCTCGGTGCTCGATCTCGGCTGCGGGACCGGGGCGTTTCTGGCGGGGCTGGCCAATCCCGTCCGCGTCGGCGTCGATCCGGCGGCCGCGATGCTCGACGTAGCCCGGGCCCGCCCGGGCACGGAGGGCGTCGAGTGGATCGCCGCCGATGCCCGCACGCTACGCCTTGGCCGGCAGTTCGATCTCATCGTGCTGACCGGCCACGCCTTCCAGGTGTTCCTCACCGATGACGACCAGCGCGCCGCCCTCGCCACCCTCGCCGAACACCTGGCGCCGGGCGGGCGCTTCATCTTCGACAGCCGCAACCCGGCCGTCCGCGAATGGGAGGAGTGGCAGCCGCAGAATTCGCGGCGGGAGTTCGATCACCCCGCCCATGGCCGGATCGAGGCGTGGAACACCGCACGTTGCGACGAGCTCTCGGGCATCGTCACCTACGGCACCTATTATCGCCTGGACGACGGGCGCACCCTCTCCGCGCAGAGCCGCATCCGCTTCACCCCGAAGACCGATCTTGAACGGCGAATCACCCAGGCCGGATTGAGCGTGCAGCGCTGGCTGGGCGATTGGAACGGCGGACCGGTCGAGGCGGCGTCCCCCGAGTTCATTCCCCTCGGCGGCCTTGCTCCGCCGGTGTGAGCCATCCCTGATGACGGCGCCGGCCGCGCGTGCCAAAAGGCGTCGTCGCGCCGGCCCGGCGCTGTTCGGATCCGCCGCATGCGTTCCTCTGTCGTCACCTCAGGCATCGTCGCCGCCCTTGTCGGCTTTGGCGGCACGCTCACCCTTATTGTCGCGGCGGCGCAGGCGCTCGGCGCCACGCCGGGACAGATCACCTCGGGCGTCATCGGCCTGTGCCTGTCGATGGCGGCGACCTCGGCCTGGCTCGGCTGGCGCCACCGCATGCCGATCATCACCGCCTGGACCACGCCCGGCGCGGCGCTGATCGCCGCCTCGCACGGCCTCACCATCGAGCCGGCGGTGGGCGCGTTCATCGTTGCCGGCGCGCTGATCCTCGTCACCGCCGCCGTGAAGCCGCTGGGCGCGCTGGTGCAGCGCCTGCCGGTGGCGATCGCCGCTGCCATGCTGGCGGGCGTGCTGTTCCGCTTCTGCACCGGCGTGTTCGCCGCCGGGCAGACCGACCCGTTGCTCGTGCTGCCACTGGTGCTGCTGTTCCTGGTGGCGCGGCGGATCAGCCCCTTCGGCGCCGTGCTGGCGGTGCTGGTGCTCGGCATCGCGCTGGCCTTCATTCTCGGCCGGGTCGGCCCGCTGCCTGACGGCGTGCCATGGCCGACGGTTGAACTGATCGTGCCGCACTTCGACCTGCAGGCGATGATCGGCGTCGGCATCCCGCTTTACATCGTCACCATGGCCTCGCAGAACCTGCCCGGCCTCGCCGTGCTGCAGGCGGCCGGCTACAAGCCGCCGGCGCCCTCGATCCTCGCCTCCACCGCCATCGCCTCGCTGATAACCGCGCCCATCGGCTCGCTGACCAGCAATCTCGCCGCCATCACCGCCTCGATCTGCACCGGGCCGGACACCCATCCCGACCCGGCCAAGCGCTGGCTGGCGACGCCGTTCTATGCGCTGAGCTATGTCGTGCTCGCCGGCTTCGGTGCCGGCGCTGTGGCGCTGATCGCCGCCCTGCCGCGCGAACTGGTGGCCACCTTCGCCGGGCTCGCTCTGCTCGGTCCGCTGGTGAATGCGCTGGCCTCGGCGATGGGCGACGTCGCCAAGCGCTTTCCCGCCGTGCTGACGCTGGCGGTCACCGCCTCGGGCCTGTCGCTGTTCGGCCTCGGCTCAGCCTTCTGGGGGCTGGCCGCCGGCCTCACCGCGCTGGGCATCGAGCATGCCGGGCGCCGGGCCTGAGGCCGCAGCGTGCGGGGGAAAGCCGCCCGCGACCTTGCCCGCCGCGCCATAAGCAGCTAAGCCGCCAGCATTCCGAGAGGGCATGAGATGAGCGGTACGGACAAGGGCCTCAGCTATCGCGATGCGGGCGTCGACATCGACGCCGGCAACCGGCTGGTCGATCTCATCAAGCCGCTGGTCAAGGCGACCCGCCGGCCGGGCGCCGATGCCGACATTGGCGGCTTCGGCGGGGTGTTCGATCCCAAGGCCGCCGGCTTCAAGGACCCGCTCATCGTCGCCACCACCGATGGCGTCGGCACCAAGCTGAAGATCGCCATTGAGACCGGCCGGCACGGCACCATCGGCATCGACCTCGTCGCCATGTGCGTCAACGATCTCGTGGTGCAGGGCGCCGAGCCGCTGTTCTTCCTCGACTATTTCGCCACCGGCAAGCTGGCCCCCGAGGTCGGCGCCACCATCGTCGCCGGCATCGCCCGTGGCTGCGTCGAGGCCGGCTGCGCGCTGATCGGCGGCGAGACGGCTGAAATGCCGGGCATGTATGCGGAAGGCGACTACGATCTCGCCGGCTTCTCGGTCGGCGCGGTGGAGCGCGGCGAACTGCTGCCCTCGCCCAATGTGCGCCCCGGCGACGTGCTGCTCGGCCTCGCCTCGTCAGGCGTGCATTCCAACGGCTATTCGCTGGTGCGCCGCATCGTCGAGCTGTCCGGCCTCGCCTGGGATTCGCCCGCCCCCTTCGCCCGCGGCCTCACTTTGGGCGAGGCGCTGCTCATCCCCACCCGGCTCTATGTGAAGTCGGCGCTCAGTGCCATCCGCTCCACCGGCAAGGTGAAGGCGCTCGCCCACATCACCGGCGGCGGCCTCACCGAGAACCTGCCGCGCGTGCTGCCCAAGCACACGATCGGCCGCATCGACCTTGACGGGCTGCACCTTCCCCCGGTGTTCCGCTGGCTGGCGCAGACCGGCAATGTGGCGCCGGAAGAAATGCTGCGCGCCTTCAATTGCGGCATCGGCATGGTGGTGGTCTGCGCCCCGGAAGACGCCGAGACCGTGGCCGACGCTTTCGCCGAGGGTGGCGAGGAAGTGGTGCATCTCGGCGTCATCGAGCCCGGCGAGGGCGCGGCGCACACCGTCTATGACGGCACGCTCACCCTCGACACGCCGCTCTGAGCCGGACGGCGCCATGACCAAACCCCGCGTGGCCGTCCTCATCTCCGGGCGCGGCTCCAACATGATGTCGCTGATCGAGGCCGCCGCCGTGCCGGACTTTCCGGCCGAGATCGCGGTGGTGATTTCCAACCGCCCGGACGCGCATGGCCTTGCCCGCGCGCAGGCCTGCAACATCCCGACCCGCGTGGTCGACCACAAGGCCCATGCCGACCGCGCCGCGTTCGACGCCGCGCTGGACGCGGTGCTGGCGGAGGAGCAGGCCGATCTCGTCTGCCTCGCCGGCTTCCTGCGCCTGCTCACCGGCCCGTTCGTGGAGAAGTGGACGGGGCGGATGCTCAACATCCACCCGGCCCTGCTGCCGAGCTTCAAGGGCCTGCACACCCATGAGCGCGCGCTGGCCGAGGGCGTGCGCATCCATGGCTGCACCGTGCATTTCGTCACGCCGGAAATGGATGTCGGCCCCATCCTCATTCAGGCCGCCGTGCCGGTGCTGGACGGTGACACGCCCGACACGCTCGGCGCCCGGGTGCTGGCGCAGGAGCATCTGATCTACCCCGCCGCGCTGCGCCTCGTCGCCGATGGCCGCGCCCGGCTGGTGGAGGGCCGCGTCGCCCTCGACGAGTTCACCCTCGCCCCGCCGGCGCTGGTCGTGCCCCCGGTCGGCTGAGCGCCTAAGCGATTCCCACCGCCCGCAGCGTCGGCGCGGCGTGCGCCACCTCGTCGAGCGGGGCGATCGATACCTGCATGTCCGTCATGACAGCGTCGCCATAGATAGTGGCGAAGGCGGCATCCGCCGCGTCGCGGCCGACGCCGATCCGCACCAGCCCCTGCAGCGCCGCCTTGCGGGTGGGATCGAACACATACCAGGCGCCGTCGAGATAGCACTCGAACACGGCGTGAAAGTCCGGCGGGTCGAGCTGCCAGGCATAGGAACTGGCGAAGCGCGAGGGGATCGACAAAGCGCGGCAGAAGGCGATGCCGAGATGGGCGAAATCCCGGCACACCCCGGCGCGCTGCACCATCGTGTCATAGGCCGAGGTTTCGGAATTGGTGCTGCCGCTGAGATACTCCACATTGTCGTAGATCCAGTTGCAGATCGCCGTCACCCGCTCATGGCCGGGCGGCAGGCCGCCGAACTGGTGATAGGCGAAGCGCCCGAGCTGGTCGGACTGGCAGTAGCGGCTGGGGTTGAGGAACGGCACCACCGCCAGCGGCAGCTCCGCCACCGGCGTCTCGCTGACATGGGAGGGGTCGGCATCGAGCATCGCCAGCTCGACCGTCGCGTCATAGGCGACCTCGAACCGGCCCGGCTCCACCACCACGCGCACCAGCCGCGTGCCGCCCGCCAGATCATGCCTTTCCAGCGCGAAGGCGGGGGTGAGCCGCAGCGATTCCGACAGAATCGTCTGGTGGCGCAGCGCCGCCGCCTCGATGTTGAGGATGAAGACGGCCCTGTCGCGCACCTCATAGGCGAGCCGGGAGGCGACGTTGAATCTCATGGGGCGGTTCCGCTGCGAGGAGAGATGTCGATATGACGCCGACAGGGTCGATCGGTTCCCCTCAGTTACCACCTCTTGGGTCGTAAATTTGCGACAGCGGCGCATTTCGCGGCCGAGGCGGCGCTGCCCTCCCCTCTTCCGGCCACCATCGCGTGCGCTCCCGGCGTGACCCGTGCCAACGCAGGCCATGCAAGCGGCCGCCCTTAATGGCCGCCCGGCCAGCGGGCTCTCAGTTCGCGCTGCACCCTTAGAAGCCCATCGATGCCCTCAGGCACGTAGTAGGCGAGTTCGTCATCCATGTTGTGGGGATAACCGGTCAGGTTGTTCAGCGTGTCGAGCACAGCGAGCCTGAAGTCCCGCAAGTCCATCTCTGGCTCAGGCCAGCCCACATAGACGCGCCGCAACGTCGCTCTATCGATGCCGAATATCGTGGAGAACTCTATTTCGGGGAAGAAGTCGCCCTCAGTCGCGGCTTTTACCGCACGGCCGACCATATCGACATCCTCGGGCGACAGCATATCCCTGATCTTCGGCATGTCGCCTCTCAACAACGTACCAAACGCTCTACCGGAGCAGCCTCAAGGACGGGAGACCAAACCGTGGAAAACGCAAACCTGAATCGGATATGCAAACTTCTATACGATGCCTTCATAGAAATCCGCATGGCGTCCCGCGAAGGCGACAACAACATTAGCTTCTGGCTGGCGGACCTGCTCCACATAGGCCCCCTCGCCATTGCGAAAGAAGCAGCCGCCGGCAGCGATTTCAGCGACACACTTCGCACCATCCTGCAGCGTGCCGACGAGCGCGGAATACGTTCGTGGGTGGACACCCGCCTGGCGACGACCGCTGCCGGAGAGCGCCCGGAGTAAAACCGGCCGCCCCCCTCACGCCCTCCCGATCCGCACCCTATTGTCGTGCAGCGCCGCGCCGCCGGCGGGGGCGACGGGGTCGGCGCCGGTGAGGCTGTTAATGCCGCGCCCGCCTTCATGCGCGCGGTTCGGCCAGATCGATTCCGCCACCACCACGCCGCGCCGCAGCCCGTCGAACAGGCGGGCATGCAGCAACACCTCGCCGCGCGCGCTGGCCACCGAGAGCAGGTCGCCTTCCTCCACGCCAAGGCCGGCGGCGTCCTCGGGGTGGAGCAGCAGTTCCGGCCGCTTCTCGCGCGCAATCGAGCCCTCGGTCTCGGTGAAGGTGGAGTTGAGGAAGGAGCGCGCCGGCGCGGTGACGAGGCGGAACGGGTAGTCTTCATTCGCCTCCTCGATCACAGCCCAATGGTCCGGCCATTGCGGCATGTCGCGATACGGCCCGAACTTGCCCGGCGAGGTGAAGCGCGAATGCGCCCAGTCCGGCTTCAGCCGGAATTTTCCGTCCGGCCAGTTGAAGCCCTTCACATAATGGGCGGTGGCGAAATCCGGCTGCACATCGAGGAAGCGCTTTTCCTCCAGTTCGTCCACCGTGCCGCGCCCCTTCGCCTGCAGCAGCCAGTCGACATGTTGGCGCGGGCTCATGGCGAAACCCTCATGCGCGGCGCCGAGGCGCTGCGCCAGCGCGCCGATCACCTCGTGATTGGTCCGGCACTCGCCCGGCGGCTCCACCAGCTTGGGGCCAAGAATGACATATTGATTGCCGCCGCCCTGATAGAGGTCGTCATGCTCGGTGAACATGGTCGCCGGCAGCACGATGTCGGCCATGCCAGCCGTTTCGGTCATGAACTGCTCATGCACGGCGACGAACAGGTCGTCCCGCGCGAATCCCCGCCGCACCGTCTCCTGGTCGGGCGCGATGGAGACCGGGTTGGTGTTCTGGATCAGCATCGCGGTGACCGGCGGCCCGCCGAGCAGCGCTTCGGCGTCGCCGGCGAGGATGTCGCCGATGCGCGACTGGTCGAGCTCGCGCGCCGTGGTGGGGATATCCAGCCCCTCCACCATGCGCTTGTTCCAGCCATAGATGGCGCTGTTGGAATGGAAGGCGCCGCCGCCCTCATGCTTCCAGGCGCCTGTTATGGTCGGGATGCAGCTCACCGCATGCATCGCCACCGCGCCATTGCGCGAGCGGGTGAAGCCATAGCCGGCACGGATGAAGGTTCTCGGCGTCCGCCCGATGGCGTGGGCGAAGGCCTCGATCTCATCAGCTGGCAGGCCGGTGATGTCAGCCGCCCATTCCGGCGTGCGGGTGGCCAGATGCGCCTCCAGCCCGGCCGGGTCGTCGGCGAAGGCGGCGAGATAGGCACGGTCGGCCAGCCCGTCGCGGAACAGCACATGCATCACCGCGCAGGCCAGTGCACCATCCGTGCCGGGGCGGATCAGGATCGGAAGGTCGGCCTGTTCCATGGTCGGCGAGCGGTAGACATCGACCACGGCGATCTTCGCCCCACGTTCCTTGCGGGCGCGGATGGCGTGGGTCATCACATTGATCTGGGTCGCGACCGGGTTGGTGCCCCAGATCACCACAAGGTCGCTCTTGGCCATTTCGCGCGGGTCCGGCCCGGCGAGCTTGCCGGTGCCGGCGAGAAAGCCGCTCCAGGCCGGGTTGACGCAGATGCTTGAGAAGAAGCGCGAATAGCCCTTGGCGCGGGTCAGGCGGTTGATGCCGTCGCGCATCACCAGTCCCATCGTGCCGGCATAGTAATAGGGCCAGACCGCTTCCGGCCCGTGCCGCTTTTCCGCCTCGCGAAACTGGTGGGCGATCTCGTCCAGCGCCTCGTCCCAGCCGATCGGGGCGAAGGCGCCCTCACCTTTCGCCCCCATACGGCGCAGCGGCCGGGTCAGCCGGTCGGGGTGGTTGGCCCGCTCGGCATAGCGCGCGACCTTGGCGCAGATGACACCGGCGGTGAAGCTGTTGTCGCGCGAGCCGCGCACGCGGCCGATGCGCCCCTCCGCCACCTCGATCTCCAGCGCGCAGGTGGAGGGGCAGTCATGCGGGCAGGCGGAAAAGCCGGTACGGACAGGCGAGATGTGCTGATTCATGAAAAAGGCGCTCCGCCATTATCCTAGCGGAGCGCCTCGATTTTTACACCTGTGCGGTCAGGCTCAGTGCGCGGTTGCCTCGCCGCGGCGGCTCTTCACGATCCAGCCGAAGCTGATGACGAAGATCGCGCCGACCACGGCCGCGAGATAATGCGGGATGGCGGAGGGCTTGAGGCCGACCGGGTCCTCGGGGTCGGCGATCACGTCGACCAGCCACGGGGCCATGCCCTGCATGGTCTCCAGCACCACCTTGTCGCTCACCAGCATCTCGCCGGCGATCCAGCCGAGCAGCGCGGCGCCGAACCAGATCAGGATCGGGAAGCGCGAGATCAGCTTGAGGATCAGCTGCGAGCCGAACACGATCAGCGGGATGGTGAGCAGCAGGCCGAAGATGAACAGTTCGGCATGGCCGCGCGCCGCGGCGGCAATCGCCACCACATTGTCGAGGCTCATCACCGCGTCGGCGATGGCGATGGTGCGAACGGCCTTCCACAGGCTGTCGGCGCCTTCGACATGATGGCCCTCGGCGCCCTCGTCGAGCACCAGCTTGATGGCGATCCAGAACAGCAGCACGCCGCCGACCACCTTCAGGAACGGCACGCCGAGCATGTAGGAGACCACGAGGGCGAAGACGATGCGCAGACCCACCGCCGCGCCAGCGCCGAGCAGAATGCCCCATTTGCGCTGCTTCTCGGGCAGCGAGCGGCAGGCCAGCGCGATGACCACGGCATTGTCGCCGGAAAGCAGCAGGTCGATCCAGATGATCTGGAGCAGCGCCACCCAGAAGATCGGGCTTGAGAAATCCATCGTGTCCTCTCCGAGGGTCGGAATCCAAAGGTCAGGTAGGAACGCCCGGCCCACCGGCGGCAGTTCTGGAATACATTATTAAGTACGCCAGAACGCTCCGCTCAATCGGAAGCGCCCGCGACGGGTGAGGTCGCGGGCGCCGGTGGGAGGGAGTCCCGATTCGATCAGGTGCCGCGCGGCCCCGCCGCATGCGGACCCTTCAGCCGGGAAAGGGCCCAGCCCGTGCCGAGCACGATCACCGCACCGGCCGCCGCCGCCGCGTATTCGTAATGGTGGACCACGGCTTCGCCGAAATAGTCCAGCACCTTGATGTCCGACACGAACATCTCGCCCGCGACCCAGCCCAGCAGCGCCGCACCGGCCCACACCAGGAAGGGGAAGCGCGCCAGCAGGCCCATGATCAGCGCCGCGCCGGCAATGATCATCGGGATGGAAATGACCAGGCCGATGATGATCAGCGTCCAGTTGCCATCAGCGACCGCGGCGATGGCGACGACATTGTCGAGGCTCATCACCAGATCGGCGACCGCAATGGTGCCGACCGCGCGCCACAGATTGTCATGCGCGGCGACGCCGCCTTCCTCGCCCTCTTCCGGCAGCACGAGGTCGACCGCGATATACATCAGCGCCAGCGCACCGACGATGCGCAGCCAGGGCAGGCCCAGCAGCACGGCGATGATGGCGGTGAACACGATACGCATACCGACCGCGACGGCGGCGCCGAGCACCATGCCGGTGCGGCGCATCTTGTCGGGCAGCGAGCGGCAGGCCATGGCGATGACGACGGCGTTGTCGCCGGAAAGCAGGACGTTGATCCAGATGATTTTGAGAAGTGCTAGCCAGAAGAGCGGCTCAAGATAATCCATGTGGTCATTCCCTCACCTCCCGCCCGGATGCGGGCGGGACTCCAGTCAGTTGTTTCGGCGTTGGCGCGCCATTTTTTCTGGTGAGGCAAGAGGAGGTGGCTCCGGCGGGCCCACTCCCGGGCGCTCTTGGCGCGCCATTAAACGGCATCCCCGCTGCGGGCCACTTCTCCATGGCCGGACCCCCGCAGCGCCCATCTAGGGAACATACATAATAATCCATGCGGTGGCCAAGCCCGAATACCGCATTTTGCCAATTATCGTTGCTGCGAACGCTTACTCTACGCTGCTTCGCACAAAGAAACACCCCGCCCGGCAAGCCGGACGGGGTGTAACGCTGCCGAGGTCGGACGGCGCGAAGGTCAGCCGACGATCTCGTTACCGGCGAAGAACTGCGCGATCTCGATCTGCGCATTCTCCAGGCTGTCGGAGCCATGGGCCGAATTCTCGCCGACCGACAGGGCGAATTCCTTGCGGATGGTGCCTTCCGCCGCATTGGCCGGGTTGGTGGCGCCCATCACTTCGCGATACTTGGCGACGGCGTCCTCGCCTTCCAGCACCTGCACGACGATCGGCTCGGAGATCATGAAGTCCACGAGCTCGCCGAAGAAGGGGCGCTCCTTGTGGACGCCATAGAAGGTCTCGGCCTGGGCGCGGGTGAGGAGCATGCGCTTCTGCGCGACGATGCGCAGGCCGGCCTTCTCGATGGTGGCGTTGATCGCGCCGGTGAGATTGCGACGGGTGGCGTCGGGCTTGATGATGGAGAAAGTGCGCTCGAGCGCCATGACGTGCTTCCTGAAAATACAAGGGGGCGAAAGGTTCGCAGCGGCTTATAGCGGCGCCTCCGCCTGCGGACAAGAGAAGCGCGGGCGGCGTTTTCGACAAGCAAGCGTCCACCCTGTGGGCGGATCGTTCGGATAAGAAACCCACGCCTTGCGGCGGAACCCTCGCGCGCTCATTTGTTTAGCAACAGAGCGGCCGGTGCCGCAGCCCAGGATGTTCGCCCATGAAGAAGTGTGTTGTCGCCGCGTTGGCTCTGGCGGCGGTTCTTGTCGGCCTTCTCGCCCTGCCCTTCCTGCCCGTCGCCGACGCGACGACCGACCCCTCCCGGCAGCCGGCCGGCTACAAGACCTGCTTCCTGGAGCGTCGTGCCGTGTTCTCCGAGGGGGCGCCGCGCTGGGTGAAGGAAACCCGCTGCGTATTCGCCGAATAATCGCGCGATCACGACTTGATGATCGCCTCTTGGAACTTCGCCGGGAGTTCGCACGTTAAGGGTGTGTTAACGGACGGAATGAGGCGAATACGGATGAACGAACGCGAAACGTTTCGTTCCGCCGGGCCGGCCACGAAGAGTGGCGGCGCGGTACCCGGAGTTTCGTGCCTCGCGTTTCCTTCCGCAGTCGTGAGCGACGCAATGACGATGTGAATTCCGGTGGGTCATCCACCGGCAGGTGGATGAGGTGCCGAGATGTACAAGGCCATTGCCATCAGTGCTGTTGCCGCCATCATGGGGTTTACCGCCCTGTTCGTGGGTGCGGCCGACGCCACCGGTTATTTCAAGCGCCAGCTGCCGGTAGCGACTGTGGAAATTCCGGTCGAGCAGATTGCCGGTGACTGCGTGATGCAGTCGCGCTGGGTCAGTGATGCCGGCCGCATGGTCGAGGTCGAGCGTCCCGTCTGCTACTAAGGCACCCCTTCTCGATCGGCCCGGGCAGGTTCGGCTGATGCGCTTTTCCTGCTTCGTTGTGACTGGTCATTTTTGCCGGGTCTGTTTGGCCTCATCGGCCTGACACTCCACCTCACTGCACTCACTCGCCACTCGTTTCACAAGGTTAGGCTCGCGGCATCCCCACTCCCCCAAGCCCCAACGCGAGCCCATCAGCCCCGGCTTCTCCCCCAAGGAGCCGGGGCACTTTTTTGTCCGCGCCGCCCCGGCGCTCAAGATGAACAACAGCCAACGGCCCGTTCAGCGCCCGTTGTCCATCCCCCTGCAATATAAGCACATTCCGGCAACGGATAGCCGACGGCACCCGCCGTTCCCGCCGACCCGGCGGAGGCCCGACGCAAACGCCCCGCTCCTGCTTCCCGCAGGGCCGGGGCGTTTCCTTGTGCGGCTTCAGTGGTCAGCCGCGCGCGCGGTGATGGCTTCCATCACCACTGCGAATTGGTCAGCGCCCGTGCGGCAATGCATAATGCCGTCAATGGCTTGGCGCCCTCAGAGGGCAAGGGCCGGCGCCACGGAGACCGCTAGGGATGACGACCGACACACCATCCGAGACCCGTTTCGAGGCCCTCATCACCCTCCGCTACCGCGATTTCGCCGCCTATAATGAATGGGCCAATCGGCGCCTCTACGCCGCCGCCGCCCAGCTGAGCGAGGCCCAGTACCGCGCCGATGGCGGCGCCTTTTTCGGCTCGGTGCATGGCACGCTGAACCACATTCTGGTCGCCGACCGTTTGTGGCTGCGCCGGATCACCGGCAGCGGCGAAGAGCCCGCCGGCCTCGACGCCATCCTGTTCGAAACACTGGCGGAATTGACGCCGGCCCGCGCGGCGGAAGATGCGCGCATCGCGGCCTATGTCGGCGGCCTCGACGCCTCCACGCTGGCCGGTGACCTCACCTATACCAATGTCGCCGGCACCCGCTTCACCCAGACTCTGGCGCCCGTTCTCGACCATGTGTTCAACCACCAGACCCACCATCGCGGCCAGGTTCATTGTCTTATCAGCGGGTTACTCGGTAAATCCGCGGCGCCCTCGCTCGACCTGATCGCCTTCCAGCGCGAAAACGGCGCTTCCCGCCAGATCTGAAGGGCGGCGGAAACCGCCGTCTCTCTTGCCCGGCGGCGCGTGGCGCGGCACAAGACGGGCATGATCATCCTCGACGACATTTCGCTCCGCATTGCCGGCCGGCTTCTCATCGACCACGCCTCGGTAGCGCTGCCGGAAGGCGCGCGGATCGGCCTTGTCGGCCGCAACGGCACCGGCAAGACCACGCTGTTCCGCGCCATCACCGGCGATCTGGAACTGGAGAGCGGCGACATCCGCATTCCCACGGCGGCCCGCATCGGTCAGGTGGCGCAGGAGGCCCCTGCAGGCCCCGAGAAGCTGATCGACGTGGTGCTCGCGGCCGACACTGAGCGTGCCAAGCTCTTGGCGGAACGCGAGAATGCCACGGATCCCGCGCGCATTGCCGAGATCGAGCTGCGCCTTGTCGACATCGACGCCCACGCCGCCCCGGCCCGTGCCGCGCGCATCCTCGCCGGCCTCGGCTTCGACGATGAAGCCCAGCAGCGCCCCTGTTCGGAATTCTCCGGCGGCTGGCGCATGCGGGTGGCGCTCGCCGCCCTGCTCTTTGCCGAGCCGGACCTGCTGCTGCTGGACGAACCGACCAATTACCTCGACCTCGAAGGCACGCTGTGGCTGCAGGACTTCCTCGCCCGCTATCCCCGCACCGTGCTCATCGTCAGCCATGATCGGGAATTGCTCAACGAATCCGTGGGGTTCATCCTGCATCTCGACCAGGGAAAGCTCACACTCTGGCGCGGCGGCTATGATTCCTTCGAACGGCAGCGGTCCGAAAAGCTGGTGGTCGACCAGAAGGCGCGGGCGAAGCAGGAAGCCAAGCGCAAGCATATGGAAGCCTTTGTCGAGCGCTTCCGCGCCAAGGCGACCAAAGCCAAGCAGGCTCAGTCCCGGCTAAAAGCGCTGGCCCGCATGGCACCGATCGCCGAGGCCACCAGCGAGCAGGCGGCGGCGATCTCGATCCGCCATCCCGAGCGCATTCCCTCGCCGCCCATCCTCACCCTCGATGGCGTGTCGGCCGGTTATGAGCCGGGAAAGCCGATCCTGCGCGGGCTGACGCTGCGCATCGACCATGACGATCGCATCGCCCTCCTCGGCCCGAACGGAAACGGCAAGTCCACGTTTGCAAAGCTGATTTCCGGCCGGCTGGCGCCGCTGGGCGGAACGATGGTGCGGGCTGCCGGACTGGAAATCGCCTATCTCGCCCAGCACCAGCTGGACGAACTGGTCGCCGATGAGACGGTCTATGACCATGTGCGCCGGCTGATGCCGGAGGCGCCGGAGGCCAAGGTGCGCGCGCGCGCGGCGGAAATGGGCTTTTCCGGGCCCACGGCCAATACCACGATCGCGGCGCTGTCCGGCGGCGAGAAGGCGCGGCTGCTGCTCGGCCTTGCCGCCTTTCACGGGCCGCATCTGCTCATTCTGGACGAACCGACCAACCATCTCGACATCGCCGCCCGGCAGGCATTGACCGAGGCGATCAACGATTTTCCTGGCGCCGTCATCCTCATCAGTCACGATCGTACCCTGCTAGACGCCTCCGCCGAACGGTTGTGGCTGGTGGCGGAGGGGACGGTGCGTCCCTATGACGGCGATCTCGACGAGTACCAGAAGCTTGTCGTCGGTCGCAGCGCGTCGTCCTCGCGTAAGGAGGCTTCCGGTACCCGGGCCGACGAGCGGCGGCAGGCGGCCGACCGGCGCACGGAGACGGCTCCGCTACGCAAGCGGATCAAGGAGCTGGAGGCGGCGATGGTCAAGCTCGAGCGCAGTATCGCCACGCTCGATGCCAAGCTCGCCGACGACACGCTCTATACGCGGGCGCCGCTGGAGGCCCAGCGTCTTGCCCGGGAGCGGACGGTAGCGGCCGAAACTCTCGCCAAGGCGGAAGAAGACTGGCTGCACGCTTCCGCCAGCCTCGATGAGGCGACCACGTCCTAGGCGCTGAGCCACCACCATACCGAAATCCCGGCTGGGCGGTACGGAGTCCCTTGGGGGAGCCGCAAGCCGTTGCGCGGACAAATGTCGAGACCCAGTCCCGGCCTAAAACTCTTCGGCTCCGCGCTTCCCCATTCCCCAATCAGCCATTTTCAGCCCGGCAGCACGAAGGCACGCGCCGGTGCCTGAAGGCGCGTCGTTTCGAAGGCCACCCCAAAAGCAAAAAGCCCCGGCACAAGGCCGGGGCTTTCCGTAGAGCCGATCTCAGAAGAGATCAGAACTTGCGCTTGGCCGAGAAGGTCACGCGGTTCTGCGTGGCTTCGGCGGAGTAAGCGAGCGGGGTGACCGGACCATAGAGGTAGTCCGAGCCCTGGTATTCGGCGCTCAGGTAGTCGTACTGGAGGACGAGGGTCAGGCCCTTGACCGGGATCCAGCCGATGTTGACGCCGACGTTGTAGCCGGTGAAGTCGGTGGAGGCGATGCCGTCGATGCCATCGTCTTCGCCGAGAAGGTCGTAACCAACCGAGAAGTTGTCGCTCTGGGTGTAGCTGCCGACCAGGGTGGTGAACACCGAGGGGGTCCAGTAGTGGATCAGAGCGCCGCCGACGTACCAGCCGGAAACCGCATTGCCGAACGCGTCGACGACCGGGATGGTGCCGGCGAGGCCGAGATAGCCCGGAGCGCCCGAGGAGTAAGCGCCTTCGACGTACAGGGTGGTGGTCTCAGCGAAGTCGAAGCGCACGCCGGCGAGGACGGCCCAGCCGGAGTCATCGTTGCTGTTGAAGAGAGCAACGTCTTCATCCGGACCAACGAGCGGGTTCCAGTCGCCGATCTGGTGCCAGGCACCCGACAGCTTGAACGCGCCCCACGTGCCTTCATAGGCAATGTTGGCGACGATATCGGGAACCTGCTGACCGCTCAGCTCAGAGAAGTTCGCGAACTCGTCTTCACGGCCGTAGGAGTCTTCGAGGGCGATGGTCGCCGAGAAGCCGTTGCCGAAGTCAGCGGTGTACTGGATGACGTTCAGCGTGGCGTCCGAATAGTACGAACCCGGCTGAATGCCCTGCCAGCCGTCGCCGGCCCAGAAGTCGAACGCCGAAGTGGCCATACCGAAGGTGAAGCCAGCGAACTGGATGTAGCCATACTTCAGGACAGCCTGGTTACGCGCACCATCGCTGAAGCTGAAGTCACCGGTCGTGATCTGCTGACCGAAGCCGTAATCTTCACCCGCATTGAAGCGGCCTTCGAAGTACGAACGCAGGGTGCCGTATTCGGTCTGCGTGCGGGCGTCGAGCTGAACGCCAACGCGGGTCAGGAAGTAGCTCTGGCCATCCGGATCATCGGAGACCGAGGCGTAGCCGAGCGGAGTGGCAACGCTCGCCTTGAAGTCGATGTCGGTGTAGTAGGTGTCGGCCGTCACGTAGCCGCCGACCTTGAGGCAGGTGTCGGTGCCGGGGATGTAATAGAAGCCCGCGCCGTAGGTGGAGCAGATCTTCACATATTCCGCAGCCTTCGCCTTCACAGGCAGATCGGCCGCCGCAGCAGTCCCGACCATAGCAAGCCCGGCAACCGAACCGAGCAGCACATTCTTAATGACCGTCTTCAATTTCATTCTCCCCCAAATTGGACCAATGTTGGGTTTTCAATTGTCAGGACCCGCCGCACGGCGCGGCACCCACAGCGATACTGTTCGAAACCACCGGGCGGTGCAAAGCCAAAGTGGTACCAAAGGGCCCCTCTTGCCCATTCCGCAACGAAGTGTTGCCATCGAGACACAATTTTCACGCCACCCCATTCCTGAGCGGGACCCGTCCCCGCCTCGCGAAAAGCGTTGGTAAATCAGGGATTAACGGGTGCGTATGAGAGGACGGGCGCGGCAATTGTGGCACGAGGCGCCTTTGCGGGGCCCCAATCAGCGCCGCTGCCAGCGCCCCTCGGCGTCCTGCTGCCAGTAGGTCACCTCGTGCCCGCCGGCACGCGCGTCGCGCCAGGCCTGCCGAACAGGTGCGACGGCGTCGGAATCGTTGCCGTCAAACAGGTGGATCACCCGCTGATAGGCGCCGGGATCGAGAATCGCGGCGCCGTCGATCAGGAAGCGGACGACGGCGCCGTTGGGATTTGATTCGTCAGTCGTGAGGAGAATCGGCTGGCGCGCAGGCTCGGCCTGGCGGTCGGTGCCATGCGGCAGGAACGAACTCTCGTCATAGGTCCAGAGGAGAGTATCCAGCGCCTCGACCCGCTCCGGGGAGGTCGTCTGCACCGCGCACCGCCATCCCCGCTCCAGGCATTTCTCCAGGAGCTGGGGCAAGGCGGCGTCGAGCGGCCGGCTTTGCAGGTGATAGAAGAACACTTCGCTCATGAAACGCGCTCCCTATCCCTGCCCGCGCGGCCGCCGGAAAGCGGGCGTCACGATTCGTAGTGACGCGCCACCAGATCGTCGAGCAGGCGCACGCCCCAGCCCGAACCCCAGCTGCGGTTGAACTCGGTGGCGGGCGAGGACATGGCGGTGCCGGCAATGTCGAGATGCGCCCACGGCACGTCGCCGACGAAGCGTTGGATGAACTGCGCGGCGGTGATCGAGCCGCCGAAGCGCCCGCCGGTGTTCTTCATGTCAGCGAACTTCGAATCGATGAGCTTGTCGTAGTCGGCGGAAAGCGGCAGGCGCCACACCTTCTCGCCCGTCGTCAGCCCGGAATCGGTCAGCCGTTCGGCCAGCGAGTCGTTGTTGGAGAACAGGCCCGCATGCTCGGTGCCGAGAGCGACGATGATGGCGCCGGTAAGCGTGGCGAGGTCCACCATGAATTGCGGCTTGAAGCGCTCCTTGGCGTACCAGAGCACATCGCCAAGCACGAGCCGGCCCTCGGCGTCGGTATTGATGATCTCGATGGTCTGGCCGGACATCGAGGTGACGATGTCGCCCGGGCGCTGCGCCTTGCCATCGGGCATGTTCTCGACGAGGCCGATCAGGCCCACCACATTGGCCTTCGCCTTACGGCTCGCCAGTGCGTGCATTAGGCCGACGACGCAGGCGGCGCCTGCCATGTCGCCCTTCATGTCCTCCATGCCGGCGGCCTGCTTGATCGAGATGCCGCCGGTGTCGAACACGACGCCCTTGCCGACAAAGGCCACCGGCGCCTCGCCGGCCTTGCCGCCGTTCCAGCGCATCACCACGACGCGGCTCTCCTCGCCGGAGCCCTGGCCGACGCCGAGCAGCGCGCCCATGCCGAGCTTCTTCAGGTCCTTCTCGCCCAGCACCTCGACATCGACGCCGACCTTGGCGAGGTCGCCGGCGCGCTTGGCGAATTCGGTGGGGGTGAGCACATTGGCCGGCTCGTTCACCAGATCACGGGCGATCACCACGCCCTCACCGATGCCCTCGCGCTTCTTCCACGCCCGCTTGGCCGCGGCATCGTCCTCTATATAAAGAGTCACCTTCGGCTTCGCCGTCGCTTCATCCGGGTTCTTTTTCGTCTTGTAGCGGTCGAAGGCATAGGCGCGCAGACGCAGGCCAAGCGCCAGCTCGGCGGCCGCCTCGCCCGGCACCTCGCCGCCCGGCAGCGCCAGGACCACGTTCACATCCTTGGCTGAGGCCGGCAGGCGGCCCATGATCGCCCCGCCGAGCTTGAGCCAGTCGAAGGTCTTAAGGTTGGCCGCCTTGCCGACGCCCATGACGATGAGGCGGGACGCGTCGAGCCCCGTCGGCGCCAGGATCTCGAGCCCCTTGCCGGTTTTTCCGGTGAAGCGATCCGCCTGCATCGCGCGCGCGACGAGGGATGCGGCCGGCGCCAGAAGCGCGTCGACGGACGGCGCGAAGGCCGGTGCCTCCCCCTCTGCCGGCTCGGCTGCGAGGAGGACGACGAGCCCTTCAAGAGTGGCCGGCAACTTGGCAAAACTGATCTTTACATGGTCGGGCATCGGGGCACCTTGATTGGACGCGGCTCTGTTCGTCTCTCTTTAGCCGAATGCGCGACGGGGGACGAGCCTCAAACGGGCCTCGGGGTCAACGCAGCTCCGCCCGATTTGCGCCGGAACGCTCAGCCAATTATGCATCGTGCGCAAGCATGGCCACGCCGGGGCAGCGGGCAGTCACCGACAGGGATCAGGATACGCCGCTCGATGAACCGCCTGGATCGCTATGTGTTCCGCTCGGCCGCCACGGCCTTTCTCGGAACGCTGCTGGTACTTACCGCTATGATCTGGGTGACGCAGGCCCTGCGCGAGCTCGACATCATGACCTCGCAGGGCCAGACGATTCTTGCGTTCGTGGTCATCACCGCCCTCGCCTTGCCCGCCCTCATCCTCGGCCTCGCGCCAGCGGCGCTCTTCATGGCGGTGGCGCAGACGCTTTTCCGCATGAACAGCGATTCTGAAATCGTGGTGGCGAGCGCGGCCGGAATCTCAACCTGGCGCTTCCTACGCCCACTGGTCATTCTCGCGGTGGTGGTGGCCGCGTGCTGCGCCGCGCTTTCGATCGAAATCGTGCCGGCGGCCATGCGCCAGTTCCGCTATGAGATTACCAGGGTGCGCGCAGATGTCGTCGCGTTCATCGCCCAGCCGGGCCGGTTCACCACACTGTCGCAGGGCATGGTGTTCCATGTGCGCGAGCGCAATGCCAACGGCGTGTTGGGCGGCATCTTCATAAACGATGCGCGCGACCCCAAGGAAGTGAACACCTATCTTGCCGAGCGCGGCCAAGTGATCGACTCCGCCGAGGGCACGTTCCTGGTTCTCGAAGAGGGCGCCATCCACCGGCGAACTCCCGGCAAGGCGGACAGCAATGTCGTCGAGTTCCAGCGCTATGCTTTCGATCTGTCGCCCTTCACCAATAGCGGCGAGCCGACCGTCTATCGTGCGCCCGAGCGGCCCTTCCACGACCTGTGGAGCCCCGACCCGAAGGATCTGGTGGTCAAGATCGAAGGGACGGGACGTTTCACCGAGGAGCTTCATCGACGCCTGTCGCTACCGCTCTATGTGCTTGCCTTCTTCGCGATCGCCTGTGCGGCGCTGGCGGAGCCGCGCACCACGCGCGAGGGGCGAGGCCTGGCGCTGGCCGGCACAGCACCCTTCATCATCTTCCTTCAGATCACGAGCTTCGGGCTGATCAACCAGGTCCGCAGCGAACCCGCCCTTATCCCCGTGGTCTATCTTGTGCCGACCCTGTTCATCATCGGTGCGATGGCCTCGCTGAGCGGGCGTTTCAAGCCGCGCATGCCGGAAGCGATTCGCATAAGGATCGATCGCCTCGCCCAGCGCGTCGTACGCGCCACCGTGAACTGAGCCGCCGATGCGCGATCACGAAGAAATCACCGCCAGCGGAGCGTCGACATGATCGGGCGCACGCTGGGATTCTATTTCGGGCGGCGGTTCATCACCTCGGTGATGGGCATTTTTTTCGGCTGCGCCAGCCTGATCATGCTCATCGACCTGCTCGAATTGTCCCGTCGCGTCGGCGAGCGGGATGTCGACTTCGGCACGCTGCTGCTGCTTGTGTTCTACCGCATGCCGTTCTTCACCGAGCAGTTGCTGCCCTTCGCCGTGCTGTTCGGCGCGATCGGGACCTTCCTCACGCTATCGCGGCGGCTTGAATTGGTCGTGGCGCGCGCGGCCGGCATTTCGGCCTGGCAGTTCATCGCCCCTGCGGCGCTGATCGCCCTCGCGCTGGGTACGTTTTCAACAACCGTCTACAATCCGGTTTCGGCCGTGTTCAAGGAGCGGGCAAGCCGGCTGGAAGCCGAGATCTTCAACCGTCAAACTGGCCTGTTCGCGGCAGGTCGCAGTGGCTTCTGGCTCCGCCAGCAGAGCGTTGACGGGCAGGCCATCATCCAGGCGGCAGCCACCAGCGATGGCGGGCGCGAGCTCACCGGCGTCAACGTCTTCCTCTTCGACACGCACGACAAACTGCTGGAGCGGATCGAGGCCCGCCGCGCCGTGCTCGATCCCGGCGCCTGGCGGCTGGAAAATGCGCGCGTATTAACTCCTGCAATAGGTTTGCAGGAGTACGACGTGTACATGCTGGCCACCAATCTCACGCCCAATCAGGTGCAAGAATCGCTGCAAAGCGAGACCGTGCCGTTCTGGGATCTGCCCGCCGCCATCGATGCCGCGACTCGGGTCGGATTTGGTGCGGAACGCTACCGGCTGCAATATCAAAGCCTGCTGGCGCGACCCGCGCTGCTGCTGGCGATGGTGCTCATTGCCGCCTCGGTGAGCCTGCGCGTGTTCCGGTTCGGCGGCATCGGCCAGACGATTCTCGGTGGCGTCGCGGCCGGCTTTCTGCTTTATGTTTTCACCAAGCTCGCCGAGGACCTCGGTGAGGCCGGGATTGTGCATCCCATTATAGCAGCGTGGTTTCCAGCGGGCGTAGGAGCATTGATGGGCATTCTCATCCTGCTTCACCGGGAGGACGGATGAAGGTCGGCAACGTGATAGCCGGCCAGGCAGATTCGGCGATCCCGCGACTGAGACGTCGCCTGCGCCGGTCTGTCTGTGCGTCGATTATCGGAGCAGGCTCCGTTGCGTTGGTCGCCTTCGGCCCGGCGACGTTTGCACATGCCCAAATGAATGCTGCCCAGACGAGTTCGTCTCCGGCGGCGGCGCAGCCAGCTGGCCTCGCTGGCGGCCTTGTCACGCGCCAGACCGATCCTAATGCGAAGATGCTCGTGACGGCGGACGAGCTTGTCTACGACAACACCCGCAACGAGGTGATCGCGGAAGGCAACGTCCAGATCTATTATGACGGCGCGGTCCTGGAAGCGCGACGAGTCGTCTATGACCGCACCGCCAACCGGCTGCGTGCCGAAGGGGGCGTGCGGCTGAAGGACAAGGATGGCACGGTCATCGCCGCCGACAACCTCGACCTGTCGCAGGACTTCAGCAACGGCTTCGTCAACTCGCTGCGCATCGATTCGCCCGACGACATGCATTTCGTCGCCGCCCGCGCCGACCGCGAGAATGGCGACACGACCGTCCTGACCAGTGGCGCCTACACGCCCTGCGAACCCTGTAAGGAAAATCCGCAGAAGCCGCCGATGTGGCAGGTGAAGGCCGCAAAGATCATCCATAAAGAAAAGGAACAGATGATCTATTTCGAGGATGCCAGGATTGAGTTCCTCGGCATCCCGATCGCGTGGGTTCCCTATCTCGAAGCGCCCGATCCGACGGTGAAGCGCAAGTCCGGCTTCCTGATCCCGCAATTCGTGAGCACTTCCGAGATCGGCTACGGCGCGACAATTCCCTATTTCTGGAACATCGCGCCCAATATGGACGTGACGTTCTCGCCGATGATCGTCTCCAAGCAGGGCGTACTGCTCGACGCTGAGTTCCGGCACCGGCTGGAAACGGGCAGCTACAGCATCCGCGCTGCGGGTATCGACCAGCAGGACAAGGGCGAGTTCCTTAACAGCAACGTCGTGGGGCCGCAGCCCGGCTACCGCGACCAGCGCGGTGTGGTCGAGACGCACGGCCGGTTCAACATCAACGAGAACTGGTATTGGGGCTGGGACGGCTGGCTGATGTCAGACCAAACCTTCCTCCAGGACTACAACCTTATCAACGCGACGACCCGTGAGGTCACCTCGCAGATCTACCTCGTCGGCCAGGGTGACCGCTCATATTTTGATCTGCGGGCGATGTATTTCACCGGCCTCACCTCCTATGACGTGGAAGGCCAGCAGCCGGTCATCCATCCCGTGCTCGACTACAGCAAAACGCTGGACGATTCGGTGTTCGGCGGGCAGTTCAGCTACGACATCAACTTCACCAGCCTGACGCGCAACGAGATCGACCTGCGGGCCACCTCAGCGGCCTACGCGCCTCTGGTTCCCGAATTCTACAACGGCCCGACCAATCAATGCGACCTGTCGCGGATTCCGCCGGGCACGAGCGTGCGGGATGCCTGCCTGATGCGCGGCATGGTGGGCAGCTATTCGCGCCTGTCGGGCGTCGTGGATTGGCGCCGGACCTTCATCGACACCGCCGGCCAGACCTGGACGCCGTTCTTCAACATGCAGCTCGACGTGGCCTCGGTGCAGGCCCAGGCGGCCGACGAGCCTTGGCTCGGAACCGGCGGCGACAACCAGCTGATCCGTGCCATGCCGGCGGTCGGCCTGGAATACCGCTACCCCTTCATCGCCGTGCAGAGCTGGGGCACGCAGACCATCGAGCCGATCGCCCAGGTCATCATCCGCCCGGACGAGACCGATATCGGCCAGTTCCCGAATGAAGACGCGCAGAGCCTGATCTTCGACGACACCAACCTGTTCGAGATCAGCAAATATTCCGGCTATGACCGCGTGGAAGGCGGCGGCCGCGCCAATGTGGGCATCCAGTACACTGCCAACTTCAACGATGGCGGCCAGATCAACGCCCTGTTCGGCCAGTCCTACCAGATCTTCGGCGTCAACTCCTACGCCAATTACGACATGGCCAATACGGGTGCCGAGTCCGGCCTTGAGGACGACGCCTCCGACTATGTCGCCCGTCTGTATTACCAGCCGACGGACAAGTTCTCGCTCATCAACCGCTTCCGCTTTGACAATGACGACTGGTCGGTCGAGCGCTATGAGGTCGAGGGCCGGGCGACTCTGAGCAAGCACCTCACCGTGTCCGCCCTTTACGGCCTCTACACGGCGCAGCCCCTGCTCGGCTATTATGAGGAGCGCGAAGGCATTCTCGGCACCGGCACACTGAAGCTGAACGAGAACTGGAACCTTCGGGCGGCCGCGCGCTACAATCTCAATCTCGACGAGATCGACTACACGATGTTCGGCATCTCCTATATCGACGAGTGCTTCGGCATCGCCCTCAGCTATCGTTCGGACTACACTGAAAGTGGAAATCGCGAGCGGGTCGATACGGTTCTTGTCACCTTCACGCTGAAGACGCTGGGCGAAGCCGGGTTCTCGACGCAGGTCGGATCGGCCAGCAGCAACGATTAGGCAGCGGCGTCGCATTGATGCCACATCCGCCGACGAGAACATCGCGGATCGGCGAGGACGCAGTGGAGCGAATTCCCTTCGTCTGACCGACAGGTAGAGTGGAGAGAAAATGCTCGGACGGTCTTGGATACGGGATGGCTGGCGCGCCGGTCGTCGTCGCGTCGTGGGACTGATCACCCCCGCGCTGGTTCTCGGCTGCGCGGTCGTCGCCGTCATCACGCTTCCGCCCGCGCCCGCCAAAGCCCAGCAGATACTCGTCCTGGTGCAGGGGCAGCCCATCACCAGCTTCGATGTCTCCCAGCGCATCAAGCTTGCCCAGCTCACCGAGCGCCGGAATCTCTCGCAGAAGGAAGCGCTGGAAGAGCTGATCGACCAGCGTCTGAAGATTGTCACTGCCGAGCGGTTCGGTGTCACCGCCGACAAGGACGAGATCGAGAAGATGTTCGCCCGCATGGGTAGCCGAAGCGGCCGCTCGCCGGAGCAGCTGACCCAGGCGCTGGCGCAGTCCGGCCTCGACGCCAGCATGCTCAAGACGAAGATGCGGGCCGACTATGTCTGGAACAACTATGTCCGCGGCCGTTTCTCCTCTGCCGCGACGATCCGCGATTCCGACGTGTTCGCGGCGCTGGAGTCGAAGGGCGAGGACCTGACCCGCGCCCAGCGCACCACCGAGTATACAGTGCGCCAGATCGTCCTCGTGGTGGGCCGCACGGCCAATCCCGGCGAGCGTTCGCAGCGCATGGCGGAGGCCAACAGCCTGCGCAAGCAGTTCACCGATTGCGAAACGGGTGTCCAGACCGCCCGCGCCATGCGCGAAACCGTGGTCCGAGATCCGGTCATCCGCACCTCGGCCGACATGAGCGCGCCGGTACGCAAGGTCATGGACGATACGCCGGTCGGCCAGATGACCGCGCCGGAAGTCACCCGCGCCGGCATAGAGATGATCGCCATCTGCAATCGGCGCGAGGTGGTCGGCGAAAGCGCGCAGAAGCGCGAGGTCCGTACCGAGCTTGAGAACAAGCAGTTCGACGCGGTCTCCAAGAAGCTGCTGGACGATGCCCGCAAGTCCGCCATGATCCAGTATCGCTGATCGGCCGATGGCACGCCCTTCGCCTGTTTTGGCACTGACCTTGGGCGAGCCGGCCGGCATCGGTCCCGACATCACCCTCGCGGCCTGGCTCATGCGCGACGCACGGGCTTTGCCACCCTTCTTCGTGACCGGCGATGCCGGCCTGCTCCGTCGCCGGGCCGAAGCTCTCGGCCTCGCCGTGCCCTTGCGGGAATGCACGCCCGAAGACGCCGCTGCATGGTTTCCCACCGCCCTGCCCGTCGTTCCAGCCGGCCCGGCGGCGACCGCTGCCGCGGGCGAGCCGAATGCCTCCAGCGCACCTGCCGCCTGTGCGGCGATTGACAGCGCCGTGGCGCTGGTAAAGGCCGGGCGTGCGGCGGCGGTAGTGACAAACCCGATCTCCAAGGCCGTCCTGTATGCCGATGGCTTTGCCTTTCCCGGTCACACCGAGTATCTCGCCTATCTCGCAGGCCCGCCGGCGCGACGCCCGGTAATGATGATCTGGTCGCCCGACCTCGCCGTCGTCCCCGCCACGATCCATGTGCCTCTCGCCGACGTGCCGCGCCTGTTCACCCGCGAGCTGCTCATCGAAACCGCCCGCATCACCGCTCATGACCTGAGGCATCGCTTCGGCATCGGAGCCCCCCGCCTCGCCATCTGCGGACTGAACCCGCATGCGGGCGAGGACGGCACGCTCGGGCGCGAGGACGAGGACGTAACCCGCCCCGCCGTGGCGGCGCTGCGGCAGGAGGGGATCGATGCGCGCGGGCCGCTGCCGGCGGACACGCTTTTCCATCCCGCCGCCCGCGCGACGTATGATGCCGCCATCGGCGCTTATCACGACCAGGTCCTGGCGCCGGCCAAGGCCCTCGCCTTCGATCGCGCCGTCAACGTCACCCTGGGGCTGCCTTTCATACGTACCTCGCCGGACCATGGCACGGCATTCGCCCTCGCCGGCACCGGGCGTGCCGATCCCTCCAGCCTGATCGAGGCGCTGCTTCTGGCGCACCGGCTCAGCGCGCGCGATGCCGCGCGGGCGGAAGGCTGAGGCCAGCAGATGAGCATCGACAGCCTGCCGCCGCTGCGCGACGTCATCCGGGATCATGGGCTGTCGGCGCTGAAGTCGCTCGGCCAGAATTTTCTGCTGGACCTTAACCTCACCTCGAAGATCGCCCGCACGGCTGGCCGGCTCGACGGGCTGACCGTGATCGAGGTCGGCCCCGGCCCCGGCGGCTTGACCCGGGCGATCCTCGCGCTCGGAGCGCGGCGCGTGATTGCCATCGAGCGCGACGCGCGCTGTGTGGCGGCGCTGGCCGAGGTGGCGGCGCATTATCCGGGTCGGCTGGAGATCATCGAAGGCGACGCGCTTCAGACGGACTATCGCGCTCTTCTCGCGCCGGACGAGCGCGCCGTCATCATCGCCAACCTGCCCTACAATGTCGGTACGCCGCTCCTGGTCGGCTGGCTCTCGGCCGATCCCTGGCCGCCCTGGTATGCGAGCCTGACACTGATGTTCCAGCGCGAAGTGGCCGAGCGCATCGTCGCCGCACCGGGGGAGGACCATTATGGCCGTCTCGCCGTGCTGACCGGCTGGCGGGCGCAGGCCTACATCGCCTTCGACGTACCGCCCTCGGCCTTCGTGCCGCCGCCCAAGGTCACGTCGTCGGTGGTGCACATCGTGCCCCGCCAGACGCCCCTGCCCTGTTCGCTGCAGGCGCTGGAGCGCGTCACCGAGGCCGGCTTCGGCCAGCGCCGCAAGATGCTGCGCCAGAGCCTCAAGAGCCTCGGCGTCGATACGGGCGCCCTACTGGAGTCGACGGGCATCGCCCCGACCGAACGCGCCGAGCGTGTGACGGTCGAGGGCTTCGTCGCCCTCGCCAATGAATGGATGGCGATGCGCCGCGCGGGCGCCGGTCAGGATGTCAGCGTCGCCAGTTCCTGATCGAGCCGCTCGACGATCGGCGGCAGGCCGAGCTGGCGCTCTCGACGCAGGCGCTCGGCGGCCAGGATCGCCTGAAGATTGATGAAGGTCGCGTTCAGGTCCTCATTCACCAGCACGTAGTCATATTCGCGCCAGTGGGCGATCTCGGTGCGCGCGTTCTTCAGCCGCTTCTCGATCACGCCCGATGCGTCCTCCGCCCGGCGCTCCAGCCGCGTCTTTAGCTCGCCGGCCGAGGGCGGCAGGATGAAGACGCCGACAATGTCCGACCGCATTTTCTCATAGAGCTGAAGCGTGCCTTGGTAATCGATGTCGAAAAGCACATCCTTGCCGGCAGCAAGCGCGTTCTCCACCGCCTCGCGCGGCGTACCATAGAAATTGCCATGCACCTCTGCCGATTCCAGCAGGTCGCCGGCATCGCGCATCTTCTCGAAGCGCTCGCGCTTGATGAACTGATAATGGATGCCCTCGATCTCGCTCGGGCGACGCTCGCGCGTCGTCACTGAGACAGACAGATGCATCTCGGGGTGCTCCCTCAGAAGCATCTGCGCCAGTGTGGACTTACCTGCCCCGGAAGGGGAGGACAGCACCAGCATCAGCCCGCGGCGGACGACGGAAATCTGGGAAGGGCTGGTCATGGCGCTCACTCGATGTTCTGGACCTGCTCGCGGAACTGTTCGACCAGCCCCTTCAGCTCAAGCCCGATGGCAGTCAGGGACACGTCATTGGCCTTGGAGCACAGCGTATTGGTTTCACGGTTGAATTCCTGGGCGAGAAAATCCAGGCGGCGGCCGATGGCCCCGCCTTCCGCCAGCATGGCGCGGGCGGCGGCGACATGGGCCACCAGCCGGTCCAGTTCCTCGCGGACATCGACCTTCGACGCCATCATCAGCGCTTCCTGATGCAGCCGGTCCGAATCGAAGCTGGCGCCGGTATCCATCAGCACCCGCAGCTGATCGGCGAGCTTGGCACGGATGGCCTCCGGTCGGCGGGACGGGTTGGCCTCGGCGGCAGCGGTAAGCGCGGCGATGCCGTCGAGCCGCTCACTGAGCACGATGCCGAGAGCGGCGCCTTCCTGCCCGCGCATAGTGGCGAGTTCGGCGAGGGCCTGCTGGAAGCCGGCGACGACATCCGCCTCCAGCGCCGCCCGCGTCGCCTCGCTCTCCTGCGCCTCGCTGATTTCCAGCACGCCCTTCAGGCCGATGAGGCTTTCAAGCTGCACCGGCGGCGCGCCGAGCTCCTCGGAGACGCGGCGCACCGATTGCGCGATGGTGCGCAGCACATGCTCGTTGACGCGCACGCTGACCTCGGGGTCGGCGCGGGTGAGCGAGAGATTGGCGTTGACGTTGCCGCGCGACAGCACGCGCGCGGCGGACTGCTTGAGGCCCGCCTCCACGCCATCCCAGCCCCCGGGCAGTCGCAGGCGGACATCAAGGCCCTTGCCATTGACCGATTTGAGTTCCCAGGCCCAGCTCCACGCGCCGTTGATGCCCTGCGTGCGTGCGAAACCCGTCATGCTGGCCAGCGTCATGCCATCCCCCTGCCCCGTCCCCAGACGGCGGGCGGACCATAACGGGGGGCGCCGCCAGCCTCAAGCCGGCAGCGGAGAGTCATTGGCCTCAGTCGACGGCGGTGGCGCCCGTCGTGCCCGAGGTGCCGGCCGGCTGCGCCGACGGGTCCACCTTGCGCTCGCGCTCGATCTGGCGCCATCGCGCCACATTCTTGTTGTGCTGGTCCAGTGTGGCGGCGAAGGCGTGCCCGCCCGTACCATCGGCGACAAAATAAAGATTGTCGCTCTTTGCCGGACGTGCGGTGGCTTCTAGCGAGGCACGGCCAGGATTGCCGATCGGTGCCGGCGGCAGGGCCGGGATCGTATAGGTATTGAACGCCGTCGGCGAGGTGATGTCGGTGCGCGTCAGCGGACGCTCCAGCCGGCCCTTGCCACGCACCAGCCCATAGATGATCGTCGGGTCCGATTGAAGGCGCATCTTCTTGTTGAGCCGGTTGATGAATACCGCAGCCACCTCGGCCCGCTCCTCGGGAACGCCAGTTTCCTTCTCGACGATGGAGGCGAGAATCACCAGCTCCTCGGGCGACTTCAGCGGCAGGGAAGTGTCGCGCTTCTCCCAGATTTCCTTCAGCGTCGCGTCCTGTGTGCGGGCCATGCGGCGCAGCACATCCTCGCGCGATGTACCGCGCGTGACCTTGTAGGTATCCGGCATCAGGCTGCCCTCGCGCGGCACCTGACGCACATTTCCCGACAGTTCCGCTATTTCCAGAAGCCGCTCGACGATCTGGTCGCTGGTCAGTCCCTCGGGGATGGTGACGGTGTATTCGATCACCCGGCCGGAGACGATGGTGTCCAGCACCTGCTGGATCGAGGCGCCGGAGGCGAAGGCGTACTCGCCGGCCTTCAGCTTGCCGGAGGCGCGGGTGCCGACCGCCGCGCCGACAAACACCCATTTGTCGTCGATGACGCCTTGCTTGAGCAGGAGATCGGCAATGTCGATCACGCCGTAGTCGTTCGGCACAATCACCGCCTTGTCCGCTGTGAGCGGACCGGGTGCGTAGAAGCGCTCCTTGCCGATCCACAGTGCACCGCCACCCAGGACGATGGCGACGATCAGGAGCGTGAAAACCATGCTGCCGGCGACGACGAGGGGATGATTCGCTCGGCGCGACGCCTTGTGCAGGTCGGGGGGCTTTCCCGGCGTCGGGGAGATCGGATCGGTCATCGGGGGCCTCGCCTAGCGTTCGCGGGCAGCGCAACGCACTGGCAGACTACCCGAAAAGATGGCGAAAGCGGGAAACCCGCTGCCCTAAGGGCCGCGATTCCCCAGCGTTCGCACCGCCGCGTTCAGTGCGCGTAGCGCTTGAAGACCACGGAGGCGTTGGTGCCGCCGAAACCGAAGGAGTTCGACAGCGCATAATCGATCCGCCGCTCACGCGGGGTGTGCGGCACAAGATCGATGGGTGTCTCAATCGACGGATTGTCGAGGTTGATCGTCGGCGGGGCGATCTGGTCTCGGATCGCCAGCAGCGAGAAAATCGCCTCCACCGCGCCGGCCGCACCCAGAAGATGGCCGATGGCGGACTTGGTGGACGACATCGAGACCGTTGCGGCGCTGTTCCCGAGCAGGCGCTGCACCGCGCCGAGTTCGATCTCGTCCGCCATGGTCGAGGTGCCATGGGCGTTGATGTAGTCGATCTCTGCCGGGGTGATGCCCGCCCGCTTCAGCGCCGCCGTCATGCAGCGGAAAGCGCCGTCGCCATCCTCGGAAGGCGCGGTGATGTGATAGGCGTCGCCCGACAGGCCGTAGCCGACGATCTCGCCATAGATCTTGGCGCCGCGCGCGAGAGCGTGCTCCAGCGCCTCGACCACCACGACGCCCGCCCCCTCACCCATGACGAAGCCATCGCGATCCCTGTCATAGGGGCGCGACGCCTTTTCGGGGGTGTCGTTGTAGCTCGTGGACAGTGCCCGGCAGGCCGCAAAGCCCGCCATCGCCAGCCGGTTGATCGGCGATTCGGTGCCGCCCGCGACCATCACGTCGGCATCGCCGAAGGCCACGAGGCGGGCCGCATCACCAATGGCATGCGCGCCGGTGGAACAGGCCGTGACGACCGCATGGTTCGGCCCCTTGAGGCCGTGCTCGATCGACACATAGCCGCCTGCCAGATTGATCAGGCGGCCGGGAATGAAGAAGGGGGAAACGCGCCGAGGCCCGCGTTCCTGCAGCAGCAGAGCGGTTTCGGCGATGCCCTGAAGCCCGCCAATGCCGGAGCCGATCAGCACGCCGCTGGCGCACTGGTCTTCATAGGATGTGGGATGCCAGTCGGCATCGTCCAGCGCCTGCCGGGCCGCAGCCATCGCATAAATGATGAAGTCGTCGACCTTGCGCTGTTCCTTCGGCTCCATCCACTGGTCGGGATTGAAGGTGCCGTCGGTGCCGTCGCCGCGCTTCAGCTGACAGGCAATCTTGGCCGGCAGGTCGGAGACGTCGAAGTTCTCGACGCGGCCGGCACCGCTCTTTCCGGAAAGCAGACGTTGCCAGGTAATGTCGACGCCGCATCCGAGCGGCGTCACCATGCCGAGGCCGGTAACGACGACGCGCCTCATCCGATATCTCCGGAGCACTTCAGATCGGTAGGCGCTGCGACGGAAGAACCGCCGCAGCGCGCGAGAGCGGCAATCAGGCCGCGTTCTTTTCCAGGAAGTTGATGGCGTCGCCGACCGTCAGGATCGTTTCGGCGGCGTCGTCCGGAATCTCGCAGTTGAAGGCTTCTTCAAAGGCCATGACCAGCTCGACCGTATCGAGGCTGTCGGCGCCGAGGTCGTCGATGAAGCTCGCATTCTCGGTAACCTTCTCGGGCTCGACGCCCAGATGCTCGGCTACAATCTTCTTCACGCGCTCGGCAATATCGCTCATCGGTTCACCCTCGTCCGTATCCGGAGGTTGCTACGTTATACCATTTGGCCCCCGCGCGAACGCGGTGTTGGCGGCCTGCTTTTTTGCCCCGATTACAGGATGTCTCGAACATTTCCGCAATGAAGTTGCGGAGTTCAACCCTGTGAGCCGAGGCGGCTGTTAGCACACTTCAAACGCCAAAACCAGCACCGCAAAGCACGGGTTAACAGCGCTCTGGGTGGGCCTCATCAGATCATGGCCATTCCGCCATTCACATGCAGCGTCTGCCCGGTGACATAGCCCGCCTCGCTGGAGGCGAGATAGACGGCGGCAGTCGCGATATCCTCCGGCGAGCCCAGCCGCGCGGCCGGAACGGCGGAAAGAATCGCCTGCTTCTGCTTGTCGTTGAGCACCTCGGTCATCGGCGTGGCGATGAAACCCGGGGCAATGCAGTTCACCGTCACGCCGCGCGCCGCCACTTCCTTGGCAAGCGCCTTGGACATGCCGATCATGCCGGCCTTGGCGGCGGCATAATTGCCCTGCCCGGCATTGCCGGTCACGCCCACCACGGAGGTGATGCCGATGATGCGGCCGGTGCGCCGGCGCATCATCGAGCGAGCAGCGGCCCGGGTCAGGCGGAAGCCGGCGGTGAGGTTCACCGCGATCACCGTATCCCACATCTCGTCGGTCAGCCGCACGAACAAGCCGTCGCGGGTGATGCCGGCATTGTTGACCAGAATGTCGATGTCACCCATGGCCTCCTCGGCCTGCGGGACCAGTTGCTCCACCTGCTCGATATTCGAGAGGTCGCAGGGAATTACATGGGTGCGCTCCCCCATCTCAGCGGCGAGCGCTTCAAGAACCTCGCGGCGTGTACCGGAGAGCGCCACCGTGGCGCCCTGCGCGTGCAGCGCCTTGGCGATGGCTCCGCCGATCCCGCCGGTGGCGCCGGTGACGAGTGCCGTCTTCCCCGTCAGATCGAACATGGGAACCTCCTGGATTGCTGTCTCAAGCCTGCGCCGGTGCTGCGGCGAAGGCGGCGACGTCCTCGGGCGCGCCAATACTGACGGCGGCCACCTGACGGGCGATGCGCTTGGTGAGGCCGGCCAGCACCTTGCCGGTGCCGACCTCGACGAGCCGGGTCACCCCCTGCTCGGCCATGAAGGCCACGGATTCGCGCCAGCGAACCGTGCTCGTAACCTGGCGAACCAGAAGCGCCCGAATCTCGTCGGGCGCGCTGACGGGGGCCGCCGTCACATTGGCAACCAGCGGCACGCGCGGCGCGTGAACCTCAACGCCGGCCAGTGCCTCGCGCATGGCTTCGGCGGCGGAGGCGATGAGGCGGCAATGGAAAGGCGCTGAAACGGTCAGCAGAATGGCGCGCGACGCGCCCTCGCGCTTGGCGACCTCGCAGGCGCGCTCGACAGCGGCGGCATTGCCGGAGACGACAACCTGTCCGGGCGCATTGTCATTGGCGATGTCGCAGACCTCGCCCTCAGCCGCTTCGGCGGCAACCGCTGCGACCTTGTCGAAGTCGAGGCCCAGAATCGCCGCCATGGCGCCCGTGCCGACCGGTGTCGCCGCCTGCATCGCCGTGCCGCGCAGGCGCAGCAGCCGCGCTGTATCGGCAATGGAGAGCGAGCCGGCGGCAGCAAGCGCCGAATATTCGCCCAGCGAATGGCCGGCAACGAAGGCCGCGTCACGGGCGAGATCGAGCCCGGCTTCGGCTTCCAGCACGCGCAGCGCGGCAAGAGAGGCGGCCATCAGGGCCGGCTGGGTGTTCGCCGTCAGTGTCAGGGTTTCGATCGGCCCGTCCCACATGATGGCGGAGAGCTTTTCGCCCAGCGCCGCATCGACTTCGTCGAACACCGCGCGCGCCACCGGGAACTGGTCGGCGAGGGCCTTGCCCATGCCGACGACCTGGCTGCCCTGACCGGGGAAAACGAAAGCGATGCTCATGACGTTGCGATATCCATTCCTCTTTGAATTGGCGGGCGCAGGAACAACGCCCTGCGTCCCATGTCAAGCTGCAAGGGCGCGGCCGTCGGGTGTCGGCCGGCCCTCGGACATCTTGTCATTGTAAATGCATGGTGCGCCGATATGGAGGAACTCTCTCAACGTGTTTCCATCGTCGCGTCGGCGCCCATCCCTGCGGCACCGCAATGCGGTCGAACCCTTGATTTCCTGCTCTTTTGGCGTATAAGCCCGCGCACTGTCGGTCCCGGCCGGGGGCTGAACGGACGGTTTCGCATGGCTTTTTGCCGAGCGTGGCAGCGTATCCGAGGATTCGCGTCGTCCCGTGTCCCCGCCTTCGAGAATATTCGAGCCTTTCCGGGCTCGAAGGGCTCGGCGTCGGGACGATGGCCGCAATAGTGCGGAACATAGGAAAGGCACGAAACATGGCTCTTTATGAGCACGTGTTCCTCGCGCGCCAGGATGTAACGGCGCAGCAGGTCGAGGAACTCACGGCACGCTTCAAGGGCGTGCTGGAAGCGAATGGCGGCTCGGTCCCCAAGGTCGAGTATTGGGGTGTGAAGACCCTCACCTATCGCGTCCGCAAGAATCGCAAGGCGCATTTCTCGCTGCTCAACATCGACGCCCCGCCGGCCGCCGTGGCCGAGATGGAGCGCCAGATGCGTATCGATGAAGACATTCTGCGCTTCATCACCGTTCGCGTCGAAGAGCTCGAAGAAGGCCAGTCGGTCATGCTGCAGAAGCGCGACCGCGACGATCGTGGCGATCGTGGCTTCGGTGATCGCGGCTTCGGCGGTGATCGCGGCTTCGGCGGCGGCGGGCGCAGCTTCGGCGGCGACCGTGGTGGTGATCGTGGCGATCGCGGCCCGCGCCGTGACCGCGAAGAGGCTCCGGCCAGCGTGGAGACTGAGTGATGGCTTTCGGTGGCACCGGCGGCGCAGCCGCAAACACCTCGGGCGCCCGTCGCCCCTTCTTCCGCCGTCGCAAGACCTGCCCGTTCTCCGGCGCCAACGCGCCGAAGATCGACTACAAGGACGTGCGACTGCTGCAGCGCTACATTTCCGAGCGCGGCAAGATCGTTCCCTCGCGCATCACGGCCGTCTCGGCCAAGAAGCAGCGCGAACTGGCCCAGGCGATCAAGCGCGCGCGCTTCCTCGGCCTGCTGCCCTTCGTGATCCGCTGATCGCGTAGCGCCTTCGTCCCCGGCCACGGCCGGGGACGCTTCGTAAAGTGGTATGACAACAGGCCCCGGGCTTCCGGCGGCCTTGGCTGGGCTGGACTGTGATCCATCCCTAACCGCTAAGGGCGGGACAGCGTGTCGATGATTCAAAACTGGCTCATAGCGCTCGGTGCCGGCGCGGCATCCGCGCTTCTGGTCGCCACCGTTGCGACCGGCAGCCCGCTTGCGCTCCCCCTCTTCTATCTCGCTCCGCTGCCGGTGCTGATCGTCGGACTCGGCTGGACGCATGTCTCGGCGCTGATCGCCGCCTCGGCGGCGGCCGTCGCCATTGGCGTGTTCTTCGGCGTCGAGCTTCTCCTCGCCTATGTCGCCGGCGTCGGCCTTCCCGCCTATGTGCTTTCCTATCTGGCGCTGATGGCCCGGGAGCCGCAGCCCGGCGCGCCGCTTGAATGGTTCCCCATCGGTCGCGTGGTGCTCGCCGCCGCCATTCTGGGCTGCCTGGCGGTCGCCGCGCTGATCCCGCTGGTGGCGGGAAGCGTCGAGGGCTACCAGGCGGCACTGCGCACGCTGTTCCAGGCGATGTTCGAGGAAAGCCCCGGCGCCGGCGGAGCGGATGTCGAGCGGATGGTGGACCTGCTGGTCCTTGTGATGCCGCCGGCGGCCGCCGTCGTCACTATGGTGACGCAGATCGGCAATCTCTGGCTTGCCGCGCACATCGCCCGCGTCTCCGGCCGGCTGATGCGTCCCTGGCCGGACCTCGCGACGATCTCGGTGCCGCGTCCGGTCGCCGTGCTGCTCGTCGGCACCTTCATCGCCACCAATCTGGCGGGCGGCTTCGTCGGGCTGATGGCGCAGCTTCTGACCTCCACGCTGGTCATGGCGTTCGCCTTCATCGGGCTCGCCACTATCCACTGGATCACCCGCGGCGCCGCCGGCCGCGCACTGGTGATCGCTACCGTCTGGATCGCCGCACTCGCGCTCGGCTGGCCTTTCGCGCTGCTCGCGCTGCTGGGCCTCGCCGAAACGCTGTTCGGCGTGCGCCAGCGCTTCCGAAGGGGCGGGCCGCCCGGGTGCCCACCGGCCGCCAACGACGTCTGAACTCACTCAACCTTTCCGCTTTGACGCATTGAATGGAGAACTGAAATGGAAGTCATCCTGCTTGAGCGTGTCGCCAAGCTCGGCCAGATGGGCGAAGTCGTTCGCGTGCGCGACGGCTATGCCCGCAATTTCCTCCTGCCCTCGGGCAAGGCGCTGCGCGCCACCAAGGAGAACAAGGGGCGCTTCGAATCGATGAAGGCCCAGCTCGAGACCCGCAACCTCGAACTCAAGTCCGAGGCCGCCAAGGTCGGCGAGAAGATGAAGGGCACCGAGATCATTCTGGTCCGTCAGGCCGGCGAAACCGGCCATCTCTACGGCTCGGTCTCAACCCGTGACATCTCTGATGCCCTGACCGCCGCCGGCTTCTCGGTGGAGCGTCGCCAGATCGTCCTCAACCAGCCGATCAAGACCATCGGCGTGCATGACGTGCCGGTCACGCTGCATCCCGAAGTCGAGGTGTCGATCCGCGCCAACGTCGCCCGCAGCCCCGAGGAAGCCCAGCGCCAGTCGCGCGGCGAGGACCTCAGCGTCGTTCGCGATGACGAGGACGAGGACGAGGACGTCTACGTGGAAGAAGCTGATGTCGAGGCCGACGAAGAGGCTGAGGCCGAGCAGGCCTGAAGCTTTTACGTTAGGTCACATGGCAAAAGGCGTGGCCCGGCCGGTTTCGGCCGGGCTTTTTTGCGTCCAGGGCAGTATTTGCCATGTTGCGAGGCCGAAGATGTTGTGATGCAATGAGTGGCAGATAGCAGACATGCCCAGAGCATGGGCAGGCAGTCTTCCGCGGAGACGAGCCTTTGCGGTTTGTCGTCGCGACTGCCAGTACTTTGGGATTGGCCGATGGAACGGTTGCTCGCCAAGGTCCTCGAGCGCATCGTGCGCCGTGGCTCCCTCGCCGTCACTTTCGCCTCCGGCGCCCGTGCCGTCTTCGGCGACGGCAGTGGCTCCCCCCTCGCCGTCCGCTTCATCTCCAATGCCTGGCAACGCCAGATCGTCCTCGACCCCGAACTCACCTTCGGCGAGGCCTATATGGAAGGCGGCATGGTGGTCGAACAGGGCGACATCGCCGAGGTGCTCACGGTCCTGATGTCGCAGGTCGGGCTGCAGGTGCCGAGCGCCAGCGCTCAGTTTCTCCTGCGGCTGCGCTTCCTGTTCCGCCGGCTCGCCCAGTTCAATCCGCCGGAGCGTTCGCAGAAGAACGTTGCCCATCACTACGACCTCAACGGTCGGCTCTACTCGCTGTTCCTCGATGCCGACCGGCAATATTCCTGTGCCTATTTCGAGGCGCCAGGCCAGTCGATCGACGATGCGCAGTTGGCCAAGAAGCGGCACATTGCCGCCAAGCTGCTCTTTGACCGTCCAGACCTCACGACGCTGGACATTGGCTGCGGCTGGGGCGGGATGGGGCTCTATCTCGCCGGCCATGCGGGTGCCCGCGTCACCGGCGTCACGCTCTCGCAGGAGCAGCTCGGCGTCGCCCGTTCGCGTGCCGAGGAGCGGGGCCTGTCCGGCCGCGCCGACTTCCGCCTGCAGGATTATCGCGATGTGCCCGGCCCCTTCGACCGCATCGTCTCGGTCGGCATGTTCGAGCATGTGGGCGTCGGCCACTATGATGAGTATTTCACCAAGGTAGCGGCGCTTCTGAAGGAGGATGGCGTCGCCCTCATCCACTCCATCGGACGTTCGGAAGGGCCCGGAATAACCAACCCCTGGATCGCCAAGTATATATTTCCCGGCGGCTACATCCCCGCATTGTCCGAGGTGCTGCCGGCGGTGGAGAAGGCGGGATTGCTCGTTACCGACATCGAGATCCTGCGCCTGCATTATGCCGAGACGCTCAAGGCCTGGCGCGAACGCTTCCTCGCCCATCGCGAGGAGGTGGAACGGCTGTACGACCCGCGCTTCGTGCGGATGTTCGAGTTCTATCTCGCCTCGTCGGAAATGGCGTTCCGTCACCAAGGAATGATGGTCTTCCAGATTCAGCTCGCCAAGCGCGAGGGCGTGGTGCCGCTGACTCGCAACTACATCGCCGAGGGCGAGGCCGCGCTGCGTGACATGGAAAACCAGAGCCGCCCCGGCCTGCGGCTGGCGGGCGAGTAGCCCGCCACCACAGCAGACGGGCCGCAACGGTGGCGGAATCCCGTCAAGCGAGATTCGGCTTTCCACAGGCCCTCCACAGGACAAAATAGGCAGGGTACGATTCGTCCCGGACTTATCCCCGGGGCGGCGCTAGCTGTTGCGTCGCCCCACCCGCACCCGGAACAGCCATGCTCGATTCTCCGAACCGCCCCCCGGCGGAGACCGACGCGACCTATCGCACCGCCCCGCACAATATCGAGGCGGAGCAGGCGCTGCTGGGCGCGATCCTCGTCAACAACGAGGCGTTCTACCGGGTTTCGGACTTCCTGGAACCGCGGCATTTCTTCGAGCCGATCCATGTTGCCATCTACGAGACGACGTCGGCCCTGATCCGTGCCGGCAAGGTGGCGACACCGGTCACGCTGAAGACCTTCCTGCCGAGCGATTTCGATGCCGCCGGGCTGACCGCCCCGCAATATCTCGCCCGCCTCGCCGCCGAGGCGACGACGATCATCAACGCCGAGGATTACGGCCGCACCATCTACGATCTCTCGGTGCGGCGCGACCTGATCCACATTGGCGAGGAGATCGTCAACGAGGCCTATGAAGCGCCGATCGACGCCACGCCGCAGGAGCAGATCGAGGAAGCGGAAAAGCGGCTCTACGAGCTCGCCGAAACCGGCCGTTACGATGGCGGCTTCATGCGCTTCAACGACGCGCTGAAGGAAGCCGTCGACATGGCGAGCCGCGCCTTCCAGCGCGACGGGCACCTATCCGGCACGGCCTCCGGCCTCAGTGATCTCGACCAGATGATGGGCGGGCTGCAGCCGTCCGACCTGATCATCCTCGCCGGTCGTCCGGCGATGGGAAAGACCTCGCTTGCAACGAACATCGCCTTCAATGTGGCGGCTGCCTACAGCTCGGAGACGCTGCCGGACGGCTCCATCCGCGCGATCGATGGCGGGGTGGTCGGCTTCTTCTCGCTGGAAATGTCGGGCGAGCAGCTCGCGACCCGTATTCTGGCCGAGCAGGCGGAGATCGCCTCCTACAAGATCCGTCGTGGCGACATTTCCGAGCACGAGTTCGACAAGCTCGCCAGCTGCGCGCAGATGATGCAGACGATCCCGCT
This sequence comes from Ancylobacter vacuolatus, assembly GCF_030813595.1. Lineage (GTDB taxonomy): Bacteria > Pseudomonadota > Alphaproteobacteria > Rhizobiales > Xanthobacteraceae > Ancylobacter > Ancylobacter vacuolatus. The sequence goes on from NZ_JAUSUH010000004.1 coordinate 82,572, forward strand.
CTATATCGACGACACCGGTGGCATCTCCATCGCCCAGCTGCGCGCCCGCGCCCGTCGGCTGAAGCGTCAGCGCGGCCTCGACTTCATGGTGGTGGACTATCTCCAGCTGCTCACCGGCTCCTCCAAGAGCTCATCGCAGGGGCGCGTGCAGGAAATCACCGAGATCACCACCGGCCTGAAGGCGCTGGCGAAGGAGCTGAGCGTGCCGATCATGGCGCTCTCCCAGCTCTCGCGTCAGGTGGAGAGCCGCGACGACAAGCGTCCGCAATTGTCCGATCTTCGCGAATCCGGCTCGATCGAGCAGGATGCCGACGTGGTTATGTTCGTGTACCGCGAGGAATATTACCTCAAGGGTCGCGAGCCGAAGGAAGGCACCGAGGAATGGTTCAAGTGGGATCAGGACATGAAGGCGGCGCAGGGCGTCGCCGAGGTCATCATCGGCAAGCAGCGCCACGGCCCGACCGGCACGGTGAAGGTTTCCTTCGAGCCCCAGTTCACCCGCTTCTCCAATCTGGTACAGTCCGACCGTCTGCCTGAGCCGTGAGAACACCATCTTGAGTGCTGACCTTATTCCGCCCGCCGAGGCCGGCGGCGTTCTCACCGTCGATCTCTCGGCGTTGGCGGCAAACTACCGGGAGTTGGCGCGCCGCGCGTCACCAGCCACCTGTGCCGCCGTGCTGAAGGGCGATGGCTACGGGATCGGCCTCGCCGCTGCCGCCAGTACCCTTTGGGAGGCTGGCGCGCGCAGTTTCTTCGTGGCGCTGCTCAGCGAGGCACGCGACCTGCGCGATCAGCTTCCCGAGGCGGAGATCTTCGTCCTCAACGGCCTGTTTCCCGACACCGAGGCGACCTATCGCGAACGCAACCTTCGCCCGGTGCTCGGCAGCCCGTCGGAAATCGTGCGCTGGAGGGTCTTCTGCGAGCGCACCGGCGAACAACTGCCCGCAGCGGTGCACGTCGACACTGGCATGAACCGTCTGGGGTTGACGCCGGCCGAGGCGGTGAGCGTGGCAGAGGGGCGCGCCGAGCTCGGCTTTCCTCTGGCGCTGCTCATGAGCCACCTCGCCTGCGCCGACGAGCCCGACCATCCGCTCAATGCGCGCCAGTTGGAGGATTTCCGCGCCATCGCCGCCCTGTTTCCCGACGTGCGCGCCTCGCTAGCGAACTCCGCCGGAACGATGGGGGATCCGGCCTATCATTTCGACCTCGTGCGGCCCGGCATCGCCGTCTATGGTGGACGCCCACGGGCGGATGTCGCGCCCTTGCGGCCCGTGGTGCGGCTGGAACTGCGCATCGCCCGCATCCGTCATGTCCATGAAGGCGAGACCGTCGGTTATGGCGGCGCACATACCGCCATCCGTCCTTCGCGCGTCGCGATCCTGTCCGCCGGCTACGCCGACGGCATTCCGCGTCTTGCCGGCGCCTCGGACCTGCGCCCGGGCGCTGAAGCCGTGGTCGCAGGCCATCGCTGCCCACTGATCGGCCGCATTTCGATGGACCTACTCGCCATCGACATCACCGATATCCCCGAGGATGCGGTCCAGCCCGGCGATTTCGCTACCCTGCTGGGCGACGGACTGACCCTCGACAATCTGGCGCGCCACTCCCACACCATCGACTATGAGATCCTCACCTCGCTGGGGCGTCGCTATCACCGTCGCTGTGTGTAGTTGGAACGCATCCGCCCCGGTGCGACCCTGTCGCGAGAGCGGACGCGGAAGGCCTCCACCAGGTCGTCACCGTTCTGAAGCCAGCCAGGGCTGATGAAGCCCCGGCCGGTAGTAAACTGAACATCGACCCGCGTGATGCTAGGCCCTGCCGCCTCGAGCCTCTTACGAAGCTGATAGCCGCGCACCCGCTTCCAGGGCTCGCGCCGCCCCGACCACAGCGTGACGCCGCCTTCGTCAACCCGGCTGACAAACGAGCCGCGCCAGAGCCACAGAAAAACGCTACCAATGCCAAGCGTGCATGGCACAAGGACAATGAACCACATCATATATCGATGGTTCATTCGGGCAATTACCGGCATTTTCAAAGCAATCATAAAGATGCGAGATGAATTTCATCCGACACCAGTGCGACTGTATTCAGCCGAAAGCAAGAGTTGCGCTATAGGCCATTTCCACCGATACCTCTGCCTTCATGACTTTCGCGCCACAGCCTCATCGGGCTAGAAATTCGCGAAAAGGCGAAGCGGAACGGTTCATCCATGGCAAAGCGCACGGCATCCTTAATCTGCCAGATCTGCGGCGCGGTGCATTCGCGCTGGCAGGGCCGCTGCGACTCCTGCGGAGCGTGGAATTCGATCGCCGAGGAAGCGACAGCTACCGACACCATGCCAGCCAACCTGCGCGGCGGCCGCCGGGGCCGGCTCATCGCGCTGGAGAGTCTAACGGGAACCTCGGAAGACGCCCCCCGGGTGCAGGTCGGCATTTCCGAACTCGACCGCGTTGCCGGCGGCGGCATCGTGCCGGGCTCGGTGCTGCTGATCGGCGGCGATCCCGGCATCGGCAAGTCGACTTTGCTGATCCAGGCTTCCGCCGCGCTGGCGAGCGCCGGGCACCGCATCATCTATGTCTCCGGCGAAGAAGCCGTGGCGCAGGTGCGGCTCCGGGCTGAGCGGCTGGGCCTTGCCGGCGCCCCGGTGGAACTCGCCGCCGAAACGAATGTCGAAGACATCGTCGCCACCCTTTCCGAAGGCCGCCGCCCCGCGCTGGTAGTGATCGATTCGATCCAGACCATGTGGACCGACACGGTCGAATCCGCGCCCGGCACGGTGACGCAGGTACGCTCCTCGGCACAGATCCTCATCCGCTACGCCAAGCGCGCCGGCGCCGCCGTCATCCTGGTCGGCCATGTCACCAAGGACGGCCAGATCGCCGGCCCGCGCGTGGTCGAGCACATGGTGGATGCGGTGCTGTCCTTCGAGGGCGACGGCGCTCACCATTTCCGCATCCTGCGCGCCCAGAAGAACCGCTTCGGGCCCACCGACGAGATCGGCGTTTTCGAGATGACCGGCCTCGGCCTGTCCGAGGTCGCCAACCCATCCGAATTGTTCCTGTCAAACCGCGACAGCGGCGCTCCCGGCACGGCGGTCTATGCCGGCATGGAGGGCACGCGCCCGGTGCTGGTGGAGATCCAGGCGCTGGTCGTGCCCACCAGCCTGGGCACGCCGCGCCGTGCCGTGGTCGGCTGGGACCCCAGCCGCCTGTCCATGGTGCTGGCGGTGCTGGAGGCGCGCTGCGGCATCAAGCTCGGCGCCCATGATGTGCATCTCAACGTCGCCGGCGGCTTCCGTATCAGCGAGCCGGCAGCGGATCTCGCCGTCGCGGCGGCGCTCATCTCCTCGCTGGCGGGAACGGTGCTGCCGCCGGACAGCGTCTATTTCGGCGAGATAAGCCTCACCGGCGCCGTGCGCGCCGTGCCCCATGCGGTAGCGCGGCTGAAGGAGGCGGCAAAGCTGGGCTTCACCCGTGCCGTAGCGCCGGCGGCGAAGGGCGCGGGCGCCAGCGGGCGCGAGCCGGCCGAAGCGCCGCTCGCCATCGACACCATCGCCTCTCTTGGGGATATCGTGGCCGCCATTGCCGCCAAGGGGCCACGCCGCGCAGTAGCCCCGCCGCAAGAGGGATGACGCGCGCCCGGCGCCGCGCTATACGTCGCCCTTGCCTCCTGCGAGGCTGGAAGGCGCAGATTCGCTGTGCTTTCCCCTGCGCACCACATCGACCACGGTGAGATCGTCTTGACGCTCCTCGACATCATCCTGATCGCCGTGATGGTCGTGTCCGGCCTCCTCGCCATGGTCCGCGGGTTCGTGCGCGAGGTCTTCGCCATCGTCTCCTGGCTCGCGGCGGCGCTGGTCACGCTCTATGCGTATCCGCACGCCCTGCCCTTCGCCAAGCAGTACATCGCCAACGACACTTTCGCGATGGCTGCCACGGTCGGCACGCTGTTCATCGTCACACTGCTGATCGTCTCGATCATCACGGTGCGGATCTCCGACCTCGTGCTCGACAGCCGTATCGGCGCGCTCGACCGCACCCTCGGCTTTCTGTTCGGGCTCGCCCGCGGCTTCCTGATCATGGTTGTGGCCTTCCTGTTCTTCAACTGGCTGGTCCAGAACGAACAGGGGCAACCGGAGTGGATTCGCGACGCGCGGGGCAAGCTGGTCTTGCAAAGTGCGGGTGACTGGCTCATTTCCATTCTGCCGGAAGACCCCGAGAGCCTCATCCGAGAGATGCGTAGCTCGAAGGACGCCGAGCCGACCGAGCCGCCGCCTGAGCCCGTTGCACCGGGCACCACGCCGGCCACGCCGAGCCCGGTGACGCCGTCGGCGCCTTAATTCGACCGCGCCCATGGGACAAGGCGTCCCGGACGCAGTTGCTTTTGAGCACAGTGGAGCGGGCGCAGCCTTGAACTGCGCCGAGGAGCGAAGATCCTATGGCCGATCTGATGGGTGATCACGTGGCGCCGAAATCGGCGGAAGCGGACGATTTTTACGACGACTACGGGGACACGCTGCGCGAGGAGTGCGGCGTGTTCGGCATTTATGGCCACCCCGATGCGGCGGCGATCACTGCCCTTGGACTGCATGCGCTTCAGCATCGCGGCCAGGAAGCGGCCGGTATAACCACTTATGACGGCAGGCGTTTTCATTCCGAGCGCCGGCTCGGCCTAGTCAGCGATGCATTCTCCGACGGCGAGGCCATCAAGCGCCTGCCCGGCCATATCGCGGTTGGCCATGTGCGCTATTCGACCACGGGCGAAACCATTCTGCGCAACGTCCAGCCGCTCTTCGCCGAGCTTGATGGCGGCGGATTCGCCATTGCCCATAACGGCAACTTGACCAATGGCCTGACGCTTCGTCGCCAGCTCATCCGCGATGGCGCGATCTGCCAGTCGACCTCCGACACCGAGGTAATGCTGCATCTCGTCGCCCGCTCGAAGCGCCCGCGCTTCACCGAGCGTTTCATCGACGCGCTGCGCTCGCTGGAAGGCGCCTACGCCTTTGTCGGCCTCACCAACAAGAAGCTGGTGGGCGCCCGCGACCCTCTCGGGATTCGCCCGCTTGTGCTCGGAGAGCTCGACGGCCACCCGATCCTGACCTCTGAGACCTGCGCTCTCGACATAATTGGTGCGCGTCACGTGCGGGACATCGAGCCTGGCGAGGTCATCGTCTTCTCCTCCGACAAGGTGGAGACGCTTCGTCCCTTCGGCAGCTTGCCGCCCCGTCCGTGCATCTTCGAGTACATTTATTTCGCCCGCCCGGATTCGGTTGTGGGCGGGCATTCCGTCTATCAGGTCCGCAAGACCATGGGCATGCAGCTCGCCGCAGAGGCCCCGGCCAATGCCGACCTCGTGGTTCCGGTGCCGGATTCCGGTGTTCCGGCGGCCATCGGCTACTCCCAGGCATCCGGCCTGCCCTATGAACTCGGCATCATCCGCAATCATTATGTGGGCCGCACCTTCATCCAGCCGACCCAGTCCGTGCGCGACCAGGGCGTGCGGATGAAACACTCGGCCAATCGCGCGGTGGTCGAAGGCAAGCGGATCGTACTGATCGACGATAGCCTGGTGCGCGGCACCACCTCGGTGAAGATCGTGCGGATGATGCGCGAGGCCGGCGCCCGCGAGGTGCATTTCCGCATCTCCTCGCCGCCGATCACCCATCCGGACTATTACGGCATCGACACGCCGGACCGCGACAAGCTGCTGGCCGCCACCCACGACCTCGAAGGCATGCGTCGCTATATCGGCGCCGACAGCCTCGCCTTCCTGTCCATCGATGGTATCTACAAGTCGATGGGCTATGAAGGCCGCGACCCGCTGCGCCCGCAATTCACCGATCATTGCTTCACCGGCGAATACCCCACCCTGCTGTCCGATCGCGAGGGCGAGGTGGCGCCGCGCCAGCTCTCGCTTCTGGCCGAGGCGAGCTGACCGCATGGTAAAGTTTCGCGAATGGCATCGCGGTAGGCTGATCGACCATGTCTCGCTGGTCGTCGCTGACTATGAAGCCTGCCGCCGTTTCTATTCGGCGGTCCTCGCGGTGCTCGGCGTGCCGCAGTTCGAGGGCGAGGACTGTTTCTTCGCCGACGAACTTGTCGTCTCGCCCGGTGTGCCGCCGACCGGGCGAGCCCACATCGCCTTCCAAGCAGCCGATGAGGAGACCGTGCGCCGCTTCCACGCCGCCGCACTCGCCGCCGGCGGGCGCGACAACGGGCCGCCGGGCCTGCGCGATTATCACCCCGGCTATTACGCCGCCTTCGTGCTCGATCCCGAGGGCAACAACATTGAAGCGGTCTTCCACGGCCCGGCCCGGCGCTCCGTGCCCTCCGTGGTCATTACCGACGACACGTGAGCCTTCGAGGAACCGCCATGTCCGACCTTTCCACGGCAGAGCCTGCCGCGCGTCCGCTTGACGGCCGGATCGCCCTCGTCACCGGCGCCACACGCGGCATCGGCCATGCCACCGCCCTGGCGCTGGCCGAGGCAGGCGCACATGTGGTGGCCTTGGGCCGCACCAGCGGCGCGCTTGAGGAGCTCGACGATCGGATCGTCAAGGCCGGCTCCACCGCGACGCTGGTGCCGCTGGACATCAAGGATGGCGAGGGCATCGACCGGCTCGGCGGCGCGCTCTATGAGCGCTTCGGCAAGCTCGACATCTTTGTTGGCAATGCTGGCGTGCTCGGGCCGATGACGCCGCTGGCGCAGGTCGACCCCAAGGAGTGGAACGACACGCTGGCGGTGAACCTCACCGCCAGCTGGCGGCTGATCCGCTCGCTGGACCCGCTGCTGCGGCTCTCCACGGCCGGCCGGGCGGTTATGGTCTCCTCCGGCGCGGCCCACAAGGCGCGGCCGTTTTGGGGCCCCTACGCCGTCACCAAGGCGGCGGTGGAAGTGCTGGCCCGCACCTGGGCGGCGGAGGTGGAGAACATCTCCAGCCTGAAGGTCAACCTGATCAATCCGGGCCCTGTCCGCACCCGTATGCGGGCCAAGGCGTTCCCGAGCGAAGACCCGAACACCCTACCCACCCCCGAAGAGGTGGCGCGGGCGATTCTCGCCCTGTGCCTGCCGAGCTTCGAGGAAACCGGCCGGCTCTACGACTTTCCCACGCAGCGGCTTATGTCTTTCAACCTGCCATCGTGAGTGTCCCTATACGCCAGAGGCCGAACCTCTTTGAAGATTCTTATCGCGACCAACCATCTTGCGCTCTATGGCGGCTCTGAGATCGTCTGCCTGGAGATGGCGGAATACTTCAAGAGCCGCGGTCACCGGCTCACGGTCTTCGCGAGCGTGGCGGCGGCGCCGATGGCCGACATATTCGGATCCCGCGTCGGCGTGAGACTCGTCACCGACCCGTTCGAGATCGCCCCTTTTCCGCTATGACCTCGCCTATATCCAGTATCAGGTTGCCGGCCTGTTCGATTACAAACGCGACGCCCATTCGCTGGAAAAGACAGCCTTCGTCTTCGGCAAGCTGGGCCGAAAGAGTTTCATGGAAAGCGGCGGCTGGCGCCATGATCGCGTACTTGCCGACGCGTATTTCGCCAATTCGGAGGAGACGGCGAGCAGCCTGCGCGGATTGGGCGTTCCGGCGCCCGTCACGGTCTTCCACAACGCCGCACCCGAGGCCTTCTTTCGACCGACCTCCCCGGCCCAAAGCACCTTGAGGACGATCACCCTCATTTCCAACCACAACGATCCCGAGCTTATGGAGGCGATCGATCGCCTAGCACTTGACTATAAAGTGCAGCGCATCGGCCTCAGGCAAGGCCGGCAGACGTTGGTGACGCCGGCCGTCATCCACGCGAGCGACCTCATCGTCAGCATCGGCAAGAGCGCCCCTTACGCGCTGGCGAGCGGGGTACCGGTCTTCGTCTATGACCATTTCGGGGGGCCCGGCTATCTGACCCACGACAATTTTGACCGGGCAGCTCGCTTCAACTTCAGCGGCAGATGCTGCGAACGTCGGCTGGATGCTTCAGCCCTGGCGCAGGAAATCGTTGAAGGTTACGCTTGCGGCCGCGCGTTCATTAGGGAACTGGGCACCGAGAGGCTCGCGCGATACCAGCTAGAGCCGTATCTCGACGCCATGCTGGCCATTGCGCCGACCGAGCGGCCCTTCTCGCCGCAGACCCGATTATCGCGCAAGAGCGGCTCCTCGCCACTTATGTGCGCAACCAGTCGCTGGAAGAGCATGTTAGCCGAAACCGCCCGGAGCAGCGGCTCCGCGGGACGATAAAGAGAGCGCTCATTCTTGCTCGACGACTGGACCTCCTGATCACCCGAAAGGGTCTGAGGCCATTTGTCGGGCGGGCTCAGTCCTTCTCGGCGTAGGGATTGTCCTTCTCCCGCAGCGTGAGCCGGATCGGTACGCCGGGCAGATCGAAACTGGCGCGTAGATTGTTCACGAGATAGCGCACATAGCTCTCGGGCAGCGCGTCGGCGCGCGAGCAGAACAGCACGAAACTCGGCGGCCGGGCCTTGGGCTGGGTGATGTAGCGCAGCTTGATGCGGCGGCCCGAAACGGCCGGCGGCGGATGCTGGTCGGTAGTTTCGATCAGCCAGCGGTTCAGCGGATTGGTGGCGACGCGGCGGTTCCACACCTCGTGCGCCTGCTGCACGGCACGTACCAGACGGTCGAGCCCCTCGCCGGTCAGGCCTGACACCAGCACCACCGGCGCGCCCTTGACCTGCGAGAGCCGGTCATCAGCCTCCTCGCGCATGCGGGTGACGAAGCCCTGCTGGTCCTTGACCAGGTCGGACTTGGAAATCGCCAGAACGACCGCCCGGCCCTCGCGCTCGACGAGGTCGGCGATGCGCAGGTCCTGCTCCTCGAAAGGATGGGTTGCGTCCATCAGCACGATCACAACTTCGGCGAAGCGGGCGGCGCGCAGTCCATCAGCGACGGAGAGCTTCTCCAGCTTGTCGTCGATCCGGGCGCGCTTGCGCATGCCGGCGGTATCGAAGACGCGCAGTTCCACCCCGTGGCGCTCGACATCGACGGCGATCGAGTCGCGGGTGATGCCCGCTTCCGGCCCCGTCAGCAGCCGGTCCTCGCCGAGAAGCGCGTTGATCAGCGTGGACTTGCCGGCATTCGGGCGCCCGAGCACAGCGACGCGGATACGACGTCCGGCCTCGGATTCTTCCTCTTCATCCCCCTCGTCCGGCACGCACAGCGCCAGCGCACGGAGGAGATCGCCCATGCCGTCACCATGCTCCGCAGAAAGCTCCACCGGTTCTCCGAGGCCCAGGGCATAGGCGTCCAGCGTTCCGCTTTCGGAGCCCTTCGCCTCGGCCTTGTTAGCAACGAGAATGGTGTGCTTGCCGGAGCGGCGGGCGAGTTCGCCAAAGGAGCGATCGCTTGGCGTGATTCCTGCCTTGGCGTCGATCATGAACAGCAGCACATCGGCATCGGCGATGGCGGCCTCGGTCTGCGCGCGCATACGGCCTTCAAGCGATTCTGCCTTGGCCTCCTCCAGCCCCGCCGTATCGATAATCCGGAAGGACAGGTGGCCGAGCCGAGCGTCGCCCTCGCGCCGGTCTCGGGTCACGCCGGGCCGGTCGTCGACCAGCGCTAGGCGCTTGCCGACAAGACGGTTGAAGAGCGTCGACTTGCCGACATTCGGCCGGCCGACAATGGCGACGGTCATCGTCATGGAAGAACTGGGCCTCCGCGCCCATCAGCTCTACTGGGCCGGGCCGGTGGCGGCCGCCGCGCCCGCGGCCGGCGGCTCGTTCTGGTAGGGATTGTAGGCGGAATTCGCCGGCTGCGGCGGCGCCTGGTTGTAATCCACGCCCGGCACGCCTTCGGGAAACACCGGCTGGCGGGCACCGGGCAACGGCTTTTCGCGCTCGTTGAACGGGTTCAGGGAGTCCAGCGTCTCGCAGCCAGCAGCCGCCAGCGTCAGCCCGAGCACCGGGATCAGCAGCAAGGTGCGGCGCAGGCGCGAGCGGAACAGGGATGTCTCATTGCGCATCAGCATCTCCTCACGGCGCGGCGGGGGTGGCCGCCCCCGGCTCAGATGCCGGCGATGTCGAGGGCGCCGCAGCGGGCGCCTCGGGCGAAGCAGCAGCGGGAGCCGAAGCCGGTTCCACCGCCGGCGGGGTCGTCTGTACCGGAGCGGCAGACGCGGCGGGCGCCGGAACTGGCAGCGAGGAGGCCGCCAGCGTCCGCATCAAATCCGCACGGCGGCGCAGGCCGGGAGGCGTCTCGCCATCGCCGAGGATGGTGGTGAAGGTCGTGGTCGCGCCCGCATAGTCGCCCGCCTTGTACTGGGCGAGGCCGATGATCTCGCGGGCGGAATGGCGGAACGCCCCCGAAGGAGTGTCGAGCGGCTTCATCCGTCCTTCGATGTCGGCAAGCGGGGCGGTGTCGACCAGCAGCAGCGCGGCGCGCACCTGCGCCACATTCTGCATCAGCGGGCTGATCGAGGCATCACGGGCCAGCGCGTCATAATCGGCAACGGCCGCCGCGCGGTCGGTCTTGGCGAGTTCATCGGCGGCTTGGAAGCGCGCCAGAATGCGGTAGCCGCGCGTGCCGTCCTTCTCCAAGGCGGCGAAGGCGGCCTCGGCCTCGGTGGTCTTGCCCTCGGAAGACAGCTTCATCGCCGCCTCGAACTGCGCGCCGGCGGCCTGATCCTGCTGCAGGCGCCACCACTCATAGCCACGCCACCCGGCGACGGCCACGACGATGAGAACGGCAAAGCCGATGAGGTAGGCGCCGTAGCGCGTCCATAGCCGACCGAAGCGCTCGCGGCGCAGGTCCTCGTCGATCTCGTTGAAGATGTCAGCCATGTCGCGTCCGTGGGCACTCGTCGGAAGGGCGCCGCAGGGAAGCGGGGCCGGTACTGGAAAGGGCCGCGTAAACTACCGATGCGGCTTCAACAAGGCAAATCGCGCGGCGACCGTGTACAGCGCTGCGCGTTTCACCTGCATATGTGGGATTTCTAGCCCTTTTTCGGGGCGTAGACATGCTCCGGGCCGGGAAAGCTGCGCGCCCGCACTTCGCTCGCATAAGCCTCCACCGCCGCGCCAATGGCAGGGCCGATATCGGCGAACTTCTTGACGAAGCGCGGCACGCGGTCGGAAAGGCCGAGCATGTCTTCGAGCACGAGAATCTGGCCGTCGCAGGCGGGCGAGCCGCCGATGCCGATGGTGGGCGGTGCGACCTCCTCGGTGATCTGGCGGGCGAGAGGCTCGGAGATCGCCTCCAGCACGATGGAGAACGCGCCGGCCTCGGCAATCGAGCGGGCATCATCGAGAATCAGCGCCGCGCTCGCCTCGTCGCGCCCGAGCGCCTTGAACGAGCCGAGCGTGTTGATCGCCTGCGGCGTGAGGCCGACATGGCCCATGACCGGCACGCCGCGATCAGCGAGAAAGCGCACCGTCTCCGCCATGCGGCGCCCGCCTTCCAGCTTGACCGCGCCGGCACCGGTTTCCTTCAGCACCCGCGCGGCGGTGGCGAAGGCCTGCTGCGGCGAGCCCTCATAGGAGCCGAAGGGCAGGTCCACCACCACCAGCGCGCGCGCCGAGCCGCGCATCACCGCCTGTCCCTGAAGGATCATCATGTCGACCGTCACCGGCACGGTGGTTTCCATGCCGTGCATCACCATGCCGAGCGAATCGCCAACCAGCATGAAGTCGACATGCGGGTCGACAAGGCGGGCGGTATGGGCGTGGTAGGCGGTCAGCGAGACGATCGGCTCTCCGCCCTTGCGCGCCCTGATATCGGGTGCGGTGAGGCGGCGGGCGGCGGACTGGACGGACATGTCAGGCGGTTTCCTCGTTTTCTTGCAAGGGCTTGCTCAGCCCATGACCGGCACCCCGACGATATAGGGGTGGAACCAGAAAGTGAGGATGGCATAAAGCACGACACCGCCAGCGACCGCAACGAGGTCGCCCCACCAGTTGGCGGGTGCGGCCGGCAGCGGCGCCGCGCGGCGCTTGGCCATGATCCGCAGCACCACCGCCCAGGCCAGGATGACGACGGCGAGGGTTACGGTCGCGGCATCGCCATTGGAGATCAGATGCGCCAGCGCCCAGGTCTTGATCGCCACCAGGAACGGGAATTTCAGCCGCGCCTTGATATGGCTCGGCACGAGCGCCGCCACAGCGAAGATGGAGGCGAACAGCATCAGCAGCAGTGCGAGATGGCGCAGCCCCACGGGCGGGTTATAGAGCTGGGCTGGGCCTTCCGCCCGCCACTGGCCGAAACCATAGGCAATCATCAGCACGCCGATGATCGCGAGCACGCCGTGCACGATCCGGTAGGTGGTGACGCCGAATTGTGCCGTCAGCGCCGTGCCCATCTTGCGCCGCGCGGCGACGATGTGAATGGCGACGAACAGGGCAAGCCCCGCCAGCATCAGGATCATGATCGTGCTCCCCGGTGTGCGATGGCGCGCACGCTAGATCGTTTCCAATCGCCGCGCCATCCGGGCAAGGGCCGACTTTTTGTCCGGGGCCACCGGAGGCGGGCGCCTGCGGGCCACACCGGGATGTGTAAACCATAAGAGGGGACGGCTCTCCCGTGCCGGAAGGGCGCGTGTCAGAATGATGACGCCATCGGTTGGGGGAACCGGAATGAAATCCGTGCTGGCGATTCTCGCACTGGGTCTGTTGCTGGCCCTCGCTCCACCGGCGAGCGCGCAGGGTGTCGTAGCCGCAGCCACCGGAGCACCGACGGCAACGGAACTGGGTGAGATGGCTCTCCGCGGGGCCGCGCTGGCCACGGTAGCCGCGCCGCCGGAGATGAGCCCGCCCTCGGCCGCCACCCCGGGGGCGCTCTCCGCCCCCGCCATGTCAACCACGCCGCAGGCAGCCCCTTCACCTGCGGCTCCCCTGGCGCCCGCCGCGCCGGCGATGCAGGCGGCGTCCGTCGGGGACCCTGCCGGCCCGCTGGAGGCCGCGCTGCCGCCACCGCCCGATGTGCGGGTGGAGGTCAGCCTTTCCAGGCAGCGCATGGTGGTGTCGGTAGAGGGGGTCGAGCGCCATGCCTGGCCGGTTTCCACCGCCCGCAAGGGCTATCGCACGCCCCTTGGCACCTACCGGCCCGAGCGCATGCACAAGCGCTATTTCTCGCGCAAATACGACAATGCGCCGATGCCCTATGCGATCTTCTTCCACAGGGGCTGGGCGATTCACGGAACCAATGACCTGCGGCGGCTCGGCCGCCCCGCCTCGCATGGCTGCGTGCGGCTGCATCCTGGCAATGCCAAGGCACTGTTCGCCATTGTCAGCAAGTATGGCCGCGCCAATACGCGGATCGTCGTCGTTCGCTGAAGGCGGCCGCGTGTGCGGCGGGGATCAGCCGGTCTTTTTCACGTCCTTCACATCGGTGAACACGATGCCCGGCCAACGGTCGCCGGTGTAGCCGATCATGAAGGCCGAGGGGCTGAGGAAGACGAGGTCGCCATCGAGGTCGTCGGCGGTGGAGAGCCGGTTGCCAGCGGCGAAGTCGTCGAGCTTTTTCGGGTCTTCCGAGGACACCCAGCGGGCGAGCTGGAATTCCGACATGTCGAAGCCGACCTCCAGCCCGTATTCGGCCTCCAGCCGGTTCTTCAGCACGTCGAGCTGCAGCGGGCCGACCACGCCGACCAGCGCCGGCGAGCCGTCGGTGGGGCGGAACACCTGCACCACGCCCTCCTCGGCCATTTCCTGCAGCGCCTGCTTCAGCTTCTTGGCCTTCATCGCGTCCGGCAGCTTCACCCGGCGCAGGATTTCCGGCGCGAAGGAGGGAACGCCGATGAAATTGATGTCCTCGCCTTCGGTCAGCGTGTCGCCAATGCGCAGATTACCGTGGTTGGGAATGCCCACCACGTCGCCGGCATAGGCTTCCTCCGCCAGCTGGCGGTCCTGAGCGAAGAAGAATTGCGGCGTGGCGAGGCCCATCGGCTTGCCGGTCCGGACCAGCTTCGCCTTCATGCCGCGTTGCAGCCTGCCCGAGCACAGGCGGGCGAAGGCGATGCGGTCGCGATGGTTCGGATCCATATTGGCCTGGATCTTGAACACAAAAGCGGTCATGCGCGGCTCTTCCGCCTCGACCCGGCGCTTGTCCGCCTGCTGCGCGCGCGGCGGCGGGGCATAGCGGCCCAGCCCTTCGAGCAGATCGCCGACGCCGAAATTGCGCAGCGCCGAGCCGAAATAGACCGGCGTCAGATGGCCTTCGAGAAAGGCTTTCAGCTCGAACGGGTTGCACACTTCGCGCACCAGCCCGAGTTCCTCCGCCAGCGTCTCCTCCTTGAGCGTGACGTTCAGCGCGGCGATGTCGGCCATGCTCATCTGCCGCAGCGGGCCGGTCTTGCCCTCGTCGCCATCGAGCAGCCGCATACCGCCGGTGGCGATGTCCATGGTGCCGACGAAATCCCGCCCCTGCCCGACCGGCCATGTCATGGGCGTGGTGTCGAGCGCCAGCGTCTTCTCGATCTCGTCGAGAATCTCGAACGGGTCGCGGCTTTCGCGGTCCATCTTGTTGATGAAAGTGATGATCGGGATATCGCGCAGGCGGCAGACTTCCAGCAGCTTGCGGGTGCGCGCCTCGATGCCCTTGGCCGCATCGATCACCATCACCGCCGCGTCAACGGCCGTCAGGGTGCGATAGGTGTCTTCCGAGAAGTCCTCATGGCCCGGCGTGTCCAGCAGGTTGAACACATGGCCGTTGAACTCGAAGGTCATCACCGAGGTCGCGACCGAGATGCCGCGCTCGCGCTCGATCGCCATCCAGTCCGAGCGCGTGGAGCGGCGGTCTTTCTTGGCCCGCACCTGACCGGCGAGCTGGATCGCGCCGCCGAACAGCAGCAGCTTCTCGGTCAGCGTGGTCTTGCCCGCATCCGGGTGCGAGATGATCGCGAAGGTGCGCCGGCGCGCCACCTCGGTAGCGATGGGCGATGCGGCGGAATTGGAGAGAGCGTTCATGCAGGCGGATGTGGCAGGGAAGCCGCGCCGGATCAAGGGGTGGTATGGTTGTTCCGTTGCCCGCTGTCCAAGCCGACCAGTTCCATCACCGTCATGCCGGGCGCAACGTCGCCAAGCGCCGGGATCGCTCTCCATTCGGGTGACGATGCCAGATCGGCCTGAAGACCTTCCGCGATGAAGGCCAGAACATCGCCCTGCCGCTCAGCCGAACTGCTTCTCGTAAGCCTCCGGCCTGAAACCAACCAGCAACGCGCCGTCGATATCGAGCACCGGCCGCTTGATCAGCGAAGGCTGCGCCTGCATCAGGACCAGCGCCTTCGCCGCGTCGAGATCGGCCTTCTCCGTGTCGGAGAGCTTGCGGAAGGTAGTGCCAGAACGGTTGAGGAGGGTTTCCCAGCCAACCTTACCGACCCACTCGCCGAGGCGGTCGGCATCAATTCCTGCGGCCTTGTAGTCGTGGAAGGCATAGGTGACGCCACGACCATCGAGCCAGGCGCGCGCCTTCTTCATGGTGTCGCAATTCTTGATGCCGTAGATCGTGACGCTCACAGCCATCTCCCCGCACTGCCGCCCCCGTCATAGCGGGGACGGCACGGCGTTTGAAGAAGGATGTCAGGAAGCCTGGCGACGATCAGTTGGCCGTCGCCGCGCCGATGGCGCCGCCGGCCACCGCGCCGATGCCCGCGCCCCAGGCGGCGCCGGTGCCGCCGCCAGCAATGCCACCGATCACCGCGCCGGTGCCGGCGCCGATCAGCGCGCCCGTGCCGGTGCGACGCTGGGTGTTGGAACAGCCCGCCGCGACGAGAGCGACAATGGCGACAACGGTGAGCTTGACGGCAACGGATCTGGACATCGGTCGATTCCCCCAAATGAAACAATGGACGAAATTACCGCCGCCGCCTCACTCTCACAATCGCGCGCAGCTAGCTACCATTACGGAGAACAACCCAGCCGCGCATCGGCGCTAGCGCCAGCTGCGAACCCAGCGGCCGGGCTCATAGACCCATTGGCCCCGGCGCAGTACCCAGCGCGGGCCGACGAATTCGAACCCGCGACGGTTTTCCTCCCAGTGACCCGCTGTCCACACCCAGCCCCGGCGCGGCTTCCAGGCCCAATGCCCCGGTATCCATGTGTAGCCACGGCGCAGCGGCGGGCGCGGTTCGCGACGCGGGGCTGGCGGTCGGCTGGTCGGCGCCGATTGCGCCTGCGCCTCCTCCTGCGTCGCGAGGCCGATCGGGACGGCCAGCAGCGCGAGAGCGGCTTTGAGAACAGATCGGCGCGAAAGCATATCAGTCACTCCAGCGGAGGGCGTTGGCCGATGATGACCGGCGCCTTGGCGCGGCGCAACTCAGCGAGCGGCTCGCGTGTTCGTGCCCTGCAATTCAACGCTCGAAAGGTGTATGATGCGTTCAACCGCCGGACGATCAAAGATCCGGCAGGCCGGGAGGTCGCCATGCATCGCCGTATTCGCCTGTTCCTCGCCGTCACCTTCTTCTCCGCGCTCGCAGTCACTGCCGCCGCCGCGCAGGAGCCGGGGGCCGACGCCAGCTGGAAATCGTTCAAGCCGGACGTGTTCGGCGAGCGACCGATCGAGGCGGCAAGTCCGCTCGTGCGCCTTACGGCTCCCAAACGCGCGGAGGATGCCGCCATGGTGCCAATCGATGTCGAGATCGTGCTTCCCGAGGGCGATCCGCGCACCATCACCAAGCTGACGCTCATCGTCGACGAGAACCCCGCCCCGCTCGCCGCGACCTTCACCTTCGGCGGCAACCGCCGCGATGTCGCGCTCGGCACGCGGCTGCGGGTGAATTCCTATTCCTATGTCCGCGCCATCGCCGAGACCAGCGATGGCGGGCTCCACATGGCCGAGAGCTATGTGAAGGCGTCCGGCGGCTGCTCCGCCCCGGCGATGAAGGACGAAGAGGCCCAGCTGAAGAACCTCGGCCAGCTCAAGCTGAAATCGGTAAAGGCCGACGGGATGGGTGACGCCAGCCAGGCCAGCCGCGTCTCTCAGCTGCAATTGATGATCCGCCACCCCAACTATTCCGGCCTGCAGATGGACCCGCTGACGCGGGCCTATATCCCGGCGAAGTTCGTCGACAACATCCGCGTCACGCAGGGCGACGACTTGGTGTTTTCCATGGTTGGCGGCATCTCGCTGAGCGAGGACCCGGCCATTCGCGTTTCCTATGACCCTGCGGGCAAGGAGATCCATGTCGATGCCGGGGACACGGACGGGCGCAAGTTCGAGGGCGCGCTGAAGCCCGCAAGCTGAACGCCCGAACGACGAAGAGCGGGAGCCGCGCCGGCCGCGCGCCTCCCGCACTCGCTCAATAGAAGCAGGTGACTTCCGCTTCCGCCTGCGCCCGGTGCAGATCAGCGACAATGTCTCGGAAAATGCCGGTATTTCGGAACAGTTCCGCTTGCTGGCCTGCCACCTGGCTGACGCTCATGATGGTCTCGGCCTCCTCATAGCGCTCGTAGGGCAGGATGGTGGCAATGGTGTCGATCGAGCACGAGCACTTCTCCAGCGCCTGACGCGTCTGGCCGTTGGCGGCCATGCAGCCGAACACATAGTCGGCGCGGGCGACGGTGGGATAATCGTTGATCAGTCCGGCCTGCGGCGCCTGCGGGGGTGGCTTGCGGGCGCCGGCGGTGAGACCGGGCGACAGCATGTCCTGTGCCAGAACCCCACCGGCACCAAGCACCGTCAATATCAGGACTGCGGCCGTGCGGCGGAAGGCCTTTTCTCCCCGCACGGGGCGTGTGTTCGCCATGGTCATTCCTCCTGGGCGGCCGCCTATTTCACCGCCGGGGTCGTGGAGGCCCCGGTCAGAGTCAGGCTGGTCTCGATGATGTTGGCTCCGCCATCCGCCTTGGGCGTGACGACGTCGATGGAATAAAGCCCGCCAGGCACGGCATCGGAGAACAGGAACTCATACCGGCGGCCGACCAGTTCCTGCAGCTTGTCCTTGTTGGGATCCTCGGCGAAGGGAAGCATGGTCAGCTTCCAGCCCTCGACCTCGCGGCCATCGAAGGAAAAGCGCGCGGGCGTGACCGTGCCGGAGGACAGATGCTCGCGCACCCGGTTGCGTAGATAGAAGGGACTGCCCTTGGTGAGCTGTGCGAGTTCTTTCACGTCGCGCTCCAGCAGGATCAGCGCGATCGGATTGCCGTTCATGGTCGGGAACGGCCCGGCTTCGCCTTCCTTGCTGCCGCGATGGATAAGCACGTCGGCGATCCGCTTGGTGGGATCGTCGGCGGGGGCGGCCACCTTCATTTCCAGCGTTTCTTCGAAGCCGTCGCCAAGCTTGGCCTCGGCAGTCACATGCTTGTAGGCATAGGTGAGCGTCGTTCCCACGGCCACATTCGACAGATAGGGCCGCTCGAAGAAAAGCTCGGTGGCCGTCGGCGCGGCGAGCGCAGCTGTCGCAAAGAGGATCGCCATCGAGGCCGTCGCGGCGAGGGTACGGGCAGAACGCAACATGAAGACTCTCCGTCAGCCGGCGCGGTCGGGCTGGAAATAGCGCCGGTAATCGTAAATGTCGGAGCCTTCGGCGTCGGCCTCGGCAAGCGCCAGCAGGTCGGCATGTAGCGGCGACAAATGGCAGGCGGGATCGGTGGCGGCCGCATCACCGGCAATCGCCATCGCCTGGCAGCGGCAGCCGCCCCAGTCGATTTCCTTGCGCTCGCAGCTCTTGCACAGATCGGGCATCCAGTCGGTGCCGCGAAAGGCGTTGAAGGCGGGCGAGTTCAGCCAGACATCGGTCAGCGAATGCTCGCGCACGTTCCAGAAATCGAGGCTCGGAATCGTCTCAGCCGCATGGCAGGGCAGCACCTTTCCGGACGGGGTGACGTTGAGCGACTGCCGCCCCCAGCCATTCATGCAGGGCTTGGGATATTTGGCGTAATAGTCCGGCACCACCGCATCGATGGTAAGCACGCCCTTCAGCCGAACCCGCGCCTCCTCAACCACATCGAGCGCCCAGAACACCTGGTCGCGGGTCGGCATCAACGCGCCACGATTGCGCAGCGCCCAGCCATAATATTGCGAGTGGGCAATCTCGATCCGCCGCGCGTCGAGCGCCAGTGCCAGCTCGATGAAATCGGGAATCTGGTGGATGTTCGCCCGGTGGACAACCGAGTTGACGGTAAGCGGCAGGCCGAGCCGGCGAACTTCGCGCCCGACAGCCAGCTTCCTCTCATGAGCGCCGCGGAAATTGGAGACCTTGTCGGTCATCTCAGCCGTCGCGCCCTGGAAGGACAGCTGCACATGGTCAATGCCGGCATCCGAGATCGCCTGTAGCCGCTCGGGCGTCACGCCGACGCCGGCAGTGATAAGGTTGGTGTAGAGACCCACGTCGACGCAGTGGCGGATCATCTGCTCCAGATCGCGGCGCGCCGTTGGCTCGCCTCCGGAAAGGTGAACCTGCAGCACGCCGAGCTTGGCGGCCTCGGAGAACACGCGCAGCCACGTCTCGGTGTCGAGCTCGACATTGCGCCGATCGAGTTCGACCGGGTTGGAGCAATAGGGGCATTGCAGGGGGCAGCGATGCGTCAGCTCTGCCAGCATGCCATAGGGGATGGGAGGCGCCGGACGGGCCGGCACCTCCACGCGGCTGCGGGGCTCTTCGATCAGGCTCATGACGCGGCATCCCCGATCACTGGCGACGTCACCTCGATGAGGCCCTTTTCGGCGAGGCCGGAAAGGAATGCATCGACATCGGTCGCCACCGTTGTGCGCTCCACGGTGAAGGCGGTCGCCAGCTCATCGACGATGGCGTCGATGGAGCGGGCGCCGTCCACCTTCTTCAGAATCTCCACCGCTACCGGGTCGGGGTTCAGCACGCGCTCGGGCGCCAGCAGCACCCACTGGCCGCGCGCCTCATCGTGACGCAGCCGCACGCCGCGCGCGAGCTTGGGAACGCCAGTTGCGGCAAGAGTCGCTGTCATCACCCCTCCTTCGGGACGAAGGCCCCCGGATAGGCCATTTTCGGATCGATATAGGCGAAGTACAGCGCGTCGAGTTGCACCCAAAGCACGTTGCACTTGAACTCGAGCGCACGGATCGCCTGCTCCTGCTGCTCCGGGGTGCGGGCGTGCTGCTTGACATAGTCGAGCGCGAAATCCGCATCACGCGGCGCTTGCGTCAGGCGCTTGTCGAAATAGGCCAGGGTATCCTTGGAAACGAAATCATAGTTCTTCAGCATGCCGGCCACACGCTCGCCGATGATGCCGGGCGAAAACATCTCCGTGAGCGAGGAAGCGATAGCCTCTAGAAGGCTCTTCTCGCGCACGAAATGCACATAGGCATCCACCGCGAATTTCGTCGCCGGCAGCAGGCCGGACAGCGAGGTGACGGTGTGGCGGTCAAGGCCGAGGCTGTCGGTCAGCACCAGCCAGCGGGCGATGCCGCCCTCGCCTTCGTGGTCGCCATCGTGATCGACAATGCGCTGGCGCCAGACGCGGCGCAACTCCGGCTCCTCCATACGGGCGAGGATGGCGGAATCCTTCACCGGGATCATGGCCTGATAATAGTAGCGGTTCAGCGCCCAGGCCTGCACCTGCCCAAAGGTCAGATTGCCGTTATGCAGCAGCTTATGAAAGGGGTGAAGGCTATGATAGCGGCGCGTCCCGACATCGCGCAGGCGATTTTCCAGTTCTTCCGGCGAGAGAAGCGTGGTCATAGGGCAATCTCCATCCCATCTTGAGCGATTTCCCATCCGGCTTTATTCGCCGTTATCCGCTCTTCTGAGCCATCAACGAGCACCGGATTGGTGTTATTGATGTGAACATAGATTTTCCGGCCGACGTTGACGTTTCTCAAGGCCTCTATCGAACCGCGGTCGCCCGACATCGACATATGCCCCATGCGCGCGCCGGTCTTGGTGCCGACCCCGGCGCGGATCATCTCGTCGTCGCGCCAGAGCGTGCCGTCGAACAGCACGGCATCGGCACCCTCAAGGCGCGCCCTCAGCGAATCGGTCATGGCCGCGCAGCCAGGAATATAGAGGACTCGCCGCGCGCCGGCCGTCAGTTCGACGCCGATGGTCTGCTCGCCCTCCCGATCGGTGGTGAGCGAGCCCTTCTCAGCCTGCTCGCGCGCTTCGAGATAGAGGGCAATCTTGCCGGGCACCGGGAAGATTGTGGCCCTGACCCCCGGCACCAGATCGAAGGAGGAGCCGAGCTCGACGGGGCGGCGTTCGACAACGTCCGGCGCCAGCACGTCGAACGCACTGCTGCCGGCAAGCACGCCATGCACGCCCGGCGTCGCCATCAGCGTGAAGGGTTGGGCTTCACGTAGACTCAGCAGGCCGGCCACATGGTCGATATCGGCATTGGTCAGCAGCACGGACGCCAGCGGCGAATGCCGCAATCCATGGCGCGGGTGCAGCGCCGGCGTGGCCTGAAGCTGCGAGAGGATTTCCGGCGCACAATTGACAAGCGCCCAGTCGACGCTATTGGCGCTAACCGCGATCGAGGCCTGCGTGCGCCGCTTGACCCGCGGATCATTCGCCCAAGCCAACGAGCAGACCGCGCAGCGGCAGTTCCACTGAGGGAAACCACCGCCCGCGGCCGATCCAAGGATCACAAGTTTGAAGCGGGACGGGGACGTTTCCATCGGTGGGCCGATTTTACGCCATCCCGTCCCTTATTAGGCTCAGAAGTCAGCCGGATAGTAGGCGTTGACTTCCATGCCGACGCAGACTTCAACAATGCGGGGAGCAGTCCAGGCCATATCTTCCTCCTCGATTATTCAATCTCATACTACTTCATAAGAAGTTCATAAGAGATTGAGTTGCTTTGCGGATATTACACCGCACCAGTAATGTGAGGATCGTTTCGCCATCCGTCAAGAAGACCCTGTCATCTTTCGTTCTGGCGCACATAATACCACTCCACTTCCGGTGCTTTCTCCCTCGAGAGACGCTCAACTCTCCTCGGCTTCGAGCATGAAGCCACGGCCGCGTACCGTCATGATCAGGTGCGAGCCCTCCGGCAACGCCTCGGCGAGCTTGTGCCGGAGATAGCCGACATAGACGTCGACCACATTCAGCGAAGCGCCGCCATGCCCCGCCCACAGCGCGGCGAAAATGTCGGCCCGCGACAGCGGCTCTCCGGGATGACGCATCAACAGCGCGAGAAGTTCCACCTCACGCTCGGTCAGCCGCACCCGCGTGCCCCCGAATTGTGCCTGCCTTGTGTCGAGATCGAGAGACAGCGCGCCGACCTCCAGCCGGCGCGGCTCGGTGCCGGCATTGCTGCGTCGCAGCGCCTGCACCTTCACCCGGGCCAGCAATTCCTCGAAGGCGAACGGCTTGACGATATAGTCATCCGCTCCGGCCAGAAGCCCCTCAGTGCGCTCGTTAACGCTGGAGCGGGCGGAGAGCATGAGGATGGGAGCGGTCTGCCCACCGGCCCGGAGCGCCTTGCACACCTCGATGCCCGAGCGGCCCGGCAGCATCACGTCAAGGATGATCGCTCCCCAGGCCTTGCCATTGACCACCCGCAGGGCCGCCTCGCCGTCCCCCACCAGTTCGACATCATAGCTTTCCGAGGAAAAGCCACGCCTCAGCAGCGAGCCGATATCGGGATCGTCCTCAACGACCAAAATGTTCATTGAGCGGCCTCCAGTGTGATGTCCGGCACGGGGAGCGGCAGGCGCACGGTGACGCAGGTCCCGCGCCGCCGCCCGTCTTGTCCCGTACTGCTTTCAAGAGCGATGCGCCCACCATGGCGGTCGACGATCCATTTCGCCAGGGCGAGACCTATACCGAATCCCGTGCCTTCGCGCGTGCCGGCAGAGCCGCGCCAGAACCGCTCGAACACATGCGGCACTTCGTCTGGAGGGATGCCGGTACCATGATCGCGCACCTCGATCACCACCTCGTCTCCCTCGTGCCTCGCTGTCAATCGCACGCTCTCGCCGGGCGGGGAATGGCGCACCGCATTAGCGACGAGGCCGTCGAAGGTCTGGCGCAGCCATTCGCGATCAGCGTCGACGGCGAGACTCTCACTGCCCCCGTCCGCCTCTAGCACCAGACCGCCAGCCCGCGCCACGGGCGCCATGCCCTCGCAGACCTCGGTGAGCAGATCCGACACCAGGAACAGCGAACGGTCGAGTTCGATCTGTCCGCTCTCCGAGCGCGCAATGCGCAGCAGGTCCTCGACCCGGCGGTGGAGCCGGCGGGCACGCGACTGGATCACCAGCAGCGCCGCGCGCAGGTCCTCCTCGCGCGGGCGCTGCGGGCGCAGCGTGATCTCGACTTCGCCGAGGATCACCGTGAGCGGCGTGCGCAGTTCGTGGCTGACATCGGTGAAGAAGCGCCGACGCGCCATGTCGACATTTTCCAGCCGTGTATTGGCGGCGCGCAACTCCGCCGTGCGGTCGTCGACAATCTGCTGCAGCTGCTTCTGCGCTGCCACAAGCCGCGCCTCGCGCCGGGCAAGATGCACCGCCATGCGATTGAAACGCGCCATGGCGAGGCTCAGCTCGTCGTGCCCGGTGACGTTGACCCGGGTATCGGAGCGCCCACGCGCGATCGCGGCCGCGGCCGCCGACACGTCGGAGACCCGGTTCACCAAAGAGCGGCCGAGCAGGTTGTAGAGCGCCACCGCCAGCAGGCCGGTGAGCGCCAGGCCGATCAGCCCCCAGCGCAGCGTGCGGTCGCGCAGCATTTGCACCTCACCCTGTGTGGCGTGGGCGGTCGTACGCTCCTCTTCCATCGCCTGGGTGAGCGGGCTGCCGAAGCCGGCGGCGAAGACGTCGAGCACGACGCGCACACCGGTCGAGGCGTCCGGACTGGCCAGCGCATTCTCCACCTGGCGGTCCAGCACCTCGAACTGCGCCTTCAGCCGGGCGACGGTGCGACTGCGCGCCGCCATCAGCGTGCGCTGCTCCTCATCCTGGAAGCGTCGCACATCCTCCGCGAGTGCGGCCTCGAATCGGGCGAAGGAATCGCGCGTGCCGCGCCGGGCCATCGCCAGCGCCTCCTGGGTGCGGGCGCTTGGCTGCTGCGCGGTCTGCAGCGCCATCAGCGCGTAGTCGCCGATGCGCCCGGAAATCGCCGAGAGCAGTTCCAGCCGGTTCTGCGCCGAGACCAAGCGGTCAAGCTGATTGCTCGCCGCGCCAAGCGCGAACACGAGCACCAGTGTGGACGCGGCTGTGACCAGCACGGCAACGGACAACAGCAGCGCCATGCGCGCCCTGAGCGACGAGAACAAGCCACGCCCCATGGTGTCTCACCGAATGACGCCATCCCAAACATGATGGCATGCCGATGATTTCACGGACGTGGCGCGCGCGCACGCTGCGGTGCAACAGGACAGGAGACAAACGGTCGGCGATCAGATCTCGCGACCGCTGGACCCGGGCGGCGCGCAGCGCCATTTGAGCACCTTCCACTTGGGATGGGTCTCGCGCCATTCGGCGATGACGGGCATGGCCCCGACGAGGCACTGCACCGGCGCAGGTGGCCTCTCCAAACCGACGGATACCGCTTCCTCGCGGCACGTGCCGGGGCTGGCAATGAGGCAGATCGACAGAATGAGCTCCACTACAAACTCCTCGTGGCGTGAGTTCGCTGCCGCCCCAGCGCCTTCCCTATGGCTGGTCCCGATCTCTTACGCCGCACGCGGCAGTTGGATCACCTTGTCATGCCGCATCGCAGCAACTTTTGTTCCGTCCAAGCTTCCCAACGTCGCCGCCCGAGATACCCTTGACCTGAGCAGACGCCTCGACTTCGCTCGGCATGAAGTATGCCGCATTTTTGGTCGTGCCGCCATTATCCGCAACCTTAGGACCATTATCCATCCGCGACAAGAAACCATGGGGCAAGCGCCAGGGCGGGCGTCATACGGATGAAGAATCCCTTGCAGATAAAGGCGAAGCGGGCCTAGTCTCTCGCCGTAACGTGTCTGGTCGCGCTATCGGGCCAACCGGTTTGGTGTTCCAAACGCTGCAACAAAGATAGCCGGGACATCGGGGGACAATTCCCGTCCCTTGTCATGCAACCCCGTTCTGGGAGGAATAGATGGCCAAGATCAACAAGGTGCTCATCGGCGAGTCGCTGGTGGGTGACGGCAACGAAGTCGCTCATATCGACCTCATCATCGGACCGCGCGGCTCTGCGGCCGAAAGCGCCTTCCTGAATGCGCTGACCAACAACAAGGACGGCTTCACCTCGCTGCTCGCGGTCGTGACCCCGAACCTGCTCGCCAAGCCGAACACCATCCTGTTCAACAAAGTGACGATCAAGGACGCCCGTCAGGCCGTCCAGATGTTCGGCCCGGCCCAGTATGCGGTGGCCAAGGCCGTCGTCGACAGCGTCGCTGAAGGCGTGATCCCGGAAGACGAAGCCGACGACCTGTTCATCTCGGTCGGCGTGTTCATCCACTGGGAAGCGGCGGACGACGCCAAGATCCAGCAGTTCAACTATGAAGCCACCAAGGAAGCGCTCAAGCGCGCCGTGGACGGCTCGCCGACGGTGAAGGAAGTTCTCGCCCAGGCCGCTTCGGCCAAGCACCCCTTCGCTGCTTAGATCGGAAGCAACCCTGGGCAGACAACAGCTCCGCCCGCGGCCCAGTATCCGAAGGGCCTGCTCCAGCGGTTGGCGGCGATATTCCTGAACAAGTGACAGCGGCTGCCGCCGTCACTTGCGCAACGGAGACGGCGGGTTCCGCCCTCTTACGCCGACACAGCACATCTGGCCCGGGGCATCACTGCTCCGGGCCTTTTTCTTTCGCGCCGGGAATCTTCAGGGGTGATATCGCCGATTTCGCGTTGCCAAGCTGCCGCTGAGGGACGCCGGCCTTCGCCGCGAAATCAGCCCGGCGCTGCGGCGCCAAGCGCGGCCCGCACCTCGTCGATGCACGCCGCATTCGCCCGCTCCGCCGGCGTCAGGGCGAGAGGCAGGTCTCGGACGATCCGCACCGGCGTCCCTTCCAGCACGACGATGCGGCTCGCCAGTTCCACCGCCTCGCGACGATCATGGGTGACGAAAAGCACCGTCGCCGGGCGCCCGGCCAAGAGGCGCCGCAGCAGGTCGCGCAGCCGCGCCGCCCCCGCCTCGTCCAGCGACACGAAGGGCTCGTCCATCAGCAGCACGTCCGGCTCGATGGCGAAAGCGCGCGCCAGCGCCACCCGCCGCTGCTGGCCGAGCGACAGGCGCTCGGGATAGGCGTCGGCCAGTTCCCCAAGGCCGACTTCCTCGAGCATTGCCCGCGCCCGCCGCTGTCCCTCCGCCCCCGGCGGCAGCGGCAGCGCCACATTCTGCAGAACGGTGCGCCAGGGCAGGAGGCGGGGATTCTGGAACGCATAGCCGACGCGCGGCGCCGCGGCGCCGAAGCGCACCGTGCCGCGATAGTCGCGATCGAGACCGGCAACGATGTTGAGCAGCGTGGTCTTGCCGATGCCGGATTCGCCGAGCAGTGCGACAAACTCGCCAGCACCGATATCGAGCCGGAAGCCGCGAAATATCTCCCGCCCCGCCTCCCCCGCCGGCGCCCGGTAGCGCTTTTCCGCGATCTCGATGGCGATCGCGTTCATCGCCGCCACCGATTGGCGCGCCGCTCCCAGGGTTGCAGCAGGCCGATCTCGATCACCTGTACCACCGCGGTAAACGCCAGCGCATAGGCAAGGATGCCCGCGACATCGAACAATTGGAACGCCGTCTGCAGTTCGAAACCAACGCCATTGGACCGACCGAGCAGTTCCACCACCAGCACGATCTTCCAGGTCAGCGCCAGACCCGAGCGGGCGCTGGCGGCAAAGAAGGGCACGAGCTGCGGCAGGGTGACGTGGCACAGCGCGCGCAGGCGTGGCAGGCGGTAGACCTGCGCCATCTCATCGAGATCGCGCGACAGCGCCGCTGCGCCCTCGCGCATCGTCACCGCGACATTAGGGATCTTGTTGATCGCCACCGCCGTGATCGCGGCAACCTCCGTGAGGCCGAACCAGACATAGCAGAGGATGATGACCACCAGCGCCGGCAGGTTCAGCAGCACCACGACCCATGGCCCCACAAGCTCGTTGAGCGCGACCGAACGCCCGAGCGCGATGCCGATCGCCGATCCCAGCGCCATCGCGATCAGGAAGCTCGCCGCCACCCGCGCCAGGGTAATGGCGATGCTTTCGGGCAGCACGCCGGTTCGCGTGGCCCGGATCATCGCCTCGAACACCTCCGACGGTCCGGGAAGCAGGCGCGACGCGACCCATAGGGCAGCGATCTGCCAGAGCAGGAGCAGCGCCAGCAGCGAAGTGGCCGTCAGCAGCAGTCGTTTTTGCGTCGACACGGCCTCACTCGCCGACAGGGCCGAACAGCGTCCGGTCGAAGCCCGGGGTGGGTCCGACCAGTTCCGGCCCGCCGATCTGCGCCAGCACCTCGTAGAGCTTCGCGCAGGAAGCGCGTTCCGCCTCACCGAAGCTGCCGGGAATGCCGGCGCGGTAATAGTCGCGCAGCCGTACAAACTCGGCATCGTCGGACGCCTGCATCAGCGGACGGATCCGCTCCCACGCCGCATCCTTTGTCGCCAACACACGGTTGGCGGCTGCGGCCGCGCGCAGGAAGGCGGCAATCGCCGCGCCCTTCTCGGCCATCACAGCGTTGCGCCAGACGAAGCCGACCAGGGGCGGCACCGGTGCGATACCGAGCCCGGTAATCATCTCGCGAACGTCGATCAGCCGGGCGAAGCCGCGCGCGTCGAGGCGGGCGGCGTAGGGCCAGAAGGTGAGCACGGCATCAACGCGCCCGAGGGCCAGTTGCTCGCTCACCAGCGGCGGCGCGCCATAGACGGGCTCGGCTGCGCGGGCAAGGTCGATGCCGCTCTTTGCCATCCCATAGGCCCGCATCAGCAGCCAGCTTTTGTCGAGGGCGCCGCCGGCGACGCCAATCCGGCGGCCGCGCAGATCGTCGATCGTCTTCACCGGCCCGTTCGCCGCCACCATCACCGCGCCGAGCGCGCTGGAGAAAGGAGCGAAGCGCATCGACTCACCTTCGCTGGTGCGGCGCAGGGCCCAGAGCCAGTCGCTGACGATGAGGTCGACATCGCCGGCCTGCAGCGCCACCGTGGTCGCCTGGCCGCTGGCGAAGTCGACGCCCTCCAGCGCCAGCCCCTCGCGGCGGTCGAACCCCTCAGCGCGGATCGTCTCGACCAGCCAGTTGAGTGTGCCGAATTTAAGCGCGCCAACGCGAAGACCGAGCGGCGATGCGTCCTGCGCGCGGGCAATGAGCGGCGCGGCAAGGAGGCCAGCGGCTGCCGCGAGCACGGCACGGCGGGACAGCGCGGCGAGGCTGCCGGCGAAGATCATGGTGCGGCTTTCCCGGTGAGCGGAGGATCGAGCAGGCGGTTGCGTATCAGATAGGAGACGCCGCGCTGCCAGGATTCATCCGTGTTGTTGCGGATATCGGCGCTGCCGGCCCGCAGCACCTGCCCGGTGGCGACATCGCGCAGCTGGAAATTGATGTTGAGAATGAGGTTCGAGACCTTCTGCACCAGCCCGATCACCTCAATCTCCGCACCGAGCGCGCGAGCGATCTTGAGCTCGCAGCTGTTGCAGTTGCGGAACGGCGTCGCTTCCTCGATCTGCGCGGCCTGCGGGGCGAGATCGACCAGCTCAAAGCCGGCCTCCTTCAAGCGCTTGCGCATTTCGCCGGTGATCAGGTCCAGCCGGCGAATCTCGTCCGGCTTGGGTCCACGAGGATCGAACTCGCCGCTGGTGTCGAGAAGCTCGAACTCGAATACCACCACCCGCGTCGCCGCGTGGGCGGCAGCACAGAACCCAGGGACCGCCGCCATCGCGACCAGAACGGTGATCGCGAGGAAAAGACTGCGGCTGATGGCGGTTCGAACTGACATGGCGTTTTCACCTTCCCGACATGATTTCTTCCCGGGCGGATCGATCATATCGCCAAGAAGCCATCCCGCAACTTACAGGGAAAAGTTCCCGATTGAAATAACTTCGCTTTTCTTGCGCCAACAGAAGCGTTACATTCTCTTATTAGTTTCTTATACTCGCAATTTTATTGAATGCTTGATTTTGTTTGCGTAGAGTTTTCCCCAAGGCTCACGAGAAAAGTTCCGAGGACAATGTCCCGGACGAAGCAAGCCGCGGGATGGAAAGGCCGATGACCAGGATGGCAAGCGCCGTCGGCGCGACGCTTTTTGCAATGATGTGCGTGTCTGTACCCGCCGGGGCACAGGACGGCGCGTCCCCCACCTCTCCGGTGGCGCCGCTGGCGGCCAAGCCGGCAAAGACCATCGGACCAGAACAGACCTTCCTCATCGGCGTGGTTCGTCAGATTCCCGAGCCCCCGCCGTGGATCGCGCCACTGCAGATGCCGCCCGACGATCTCGGTATCGCCGGCGCCGAGCTTGGCATTCGCGACAACCTCACCAGTGGCCGCTTCCTCAAGCTCGACTACAAGCTGTCGAGCGAAATCGTCCCGACCGATGGCGACCCGCTCCTGGCGGTGGAGAAGCTCGTGGAGGCCGGCAACCGCTTCATCCTGCTGGACGTGCCGCCGGATGCGCTCGTGAAGATTGCCGACACCTACAAGGACCGCGACATCCTCTTCATAAATGTCGGCGCGACGGATGACCGGCTGCGGCAGCAGGACTGCCGGGCCAATGTGTTCCACATAGCCCCGAGCCGCTCCATGCTGACGGACGCGCTCGCCCAGTTCCTCGTCACCAAGCGCTGGCAGAACTGGTTCCTGATGGTCGGGCGCACCGACAATGACAAGCTCTATGCCGAGGCGGTGCGGCGCTCGGCCAAGAAGTTCGGGGGCAAGATCGTCGCCGAGAAGACCTGGGACTATGGGCCGGATGCGCGCGCCACCGCCCAATCCGAAGTGCCGCGCGGCACCCAGGTCGGCGAGTACGACATGCTGATCGTCGCCGATGAACTCGGCGAGTTCGGCGATATCCTGCCCTATAACACCTGGCTCTCGCGGCCGGTCGCCGGGACGCAGGGGCTGATGGCGCTCTCCTGGCACCCGACGATGGAGAACTGGGGCGCCTCGCAGCTGCAGAGCCGCTTCTTCAAGCAATCCAAGCGGCTGATGCAGCCTCTGGATTTCCAGATGTGGCAGGGCGCGTTTGCCGTCGGCTCGGCTAGCCTCAAGACGCGCAACAGCGACCCGGCCAAGGTGAAAGCGCAGATGCTATCGCCCGATTACGACCTGCCGGTGTTCAAGGGCGTCGCCGCCACTTTCCGCGACTGGGACCAGCAGTTGCGCCAGCCCATCCTGCTGACCCATGCCACCAACACGGTCACGCTCTCACCGCAGGCCGGCTTTCTGCACCAGAGCTCGCCGCTCGACACGCTTGGCTTCGATCGTCCCGAGTCTCGCTGCAAGCTCAAATAAAATCAGACAATTGCCTGGAGGAAACGATGAAACGACCGATTCTGCTGTCCACCAGCTTGGCGACCCTCGCGGCGCTGCTGCTGGCCGATGCGCTGCCGGCCGAAGCGAGCCCGCGCGCTTTCGTGACCAACGAGCGTGACCACACGATGAGCGTCGTCGACATGGAGACGCTGAAGGTCATCGACACCATCAAGACCGGCCGGCGTCCGCGCGGCATCATCGCCAGCCCGGACGGCAAGCTGATCTATGTCTGCGCCTCCGACGACAACCGCGTCGAGGTCTATGATGCGGCCACGCTGAAGCTGGTGAAGACGCTGCGCTCGGGCCCGGACCCGGAACTGTTCGTGCTGCATCCCTCGGGGAACCCGCTCTACATCGCCAACGAAGACGACAACATGGTCACGGTGGTCAATGTCGAGAACAATGAGCTGATCGCCGAGATCCCGGTCGGGGTCGAGCCGGAAGGCATGGGTATCAGCCCCGACGGCAAATACATGGTCAATACCTCCGAGACGACCAACATGGCGCATGTGGTCGACACCTCGAACAACGAGATTATCGAGAACATCCTCGTCGATTCCCGTCCGCGCATCGCCGAATTCACCAAGGACGGCAAGCAGCTCTGGGTGTCGGCGGAGGTCGGCGGCACGGTGGCGGTGATCGACCCGGCGACCTGGAAGATCATCAAGAAGATCTCGTTCAAGATTCCCGGTGTGGCCGACGATGCCATCCAGCCGGTCGGCGTGCGCATCACCAAGGATGGGTCGAAGGCCTTCGTCGCCCTCGGCCCAGCCAACCGCGTCGCCGTCGTCAACGCCAAGACGCTTGAAGTCGAAAACTACCTTCTCGTCGGTCAGCGCGTCTGGCAGCTCGGCTTCACGCCGGATGAAAAGTTCCTGCTGTCGACCAACGGCAACTCCAATGACATTTCGGTCATCGACGTCGACAGCCAGAAAGTCACCAAATCCCTCACCGTCGGTCGCGCGCCCTGGGGCGTGGTCGTGGTGCCGTGACCGCAAGAAAGAAATCAATCAGCCCATTCGGAGGAACACCCATGAAGACCCGCCTGATCCTTGCCGCCACCGCCGCGACCCTCGCGCTCTCGGGACTCGCTTATGCCAAGGGCGACCTCACGCTGAAGCCCGTCGAGCTGGAGGAACTGACCGTCGGCACCGGCAATTCCGGCTTCGGCGTCTCGCAGACCAAGTATGAGCTGGAGACCGGCAAGTCCTACAGTCTGATGATCAAATCTACCGGCAAGAAGGAATGCGCCTGGCAGTCGCCCGGCCTGTTCCAGAGCATCTTCCTGCGCAAGGTCGAAGCCGGCGGAATGGAGATCAAGGCCATACACCTCACCGAGCTTGAGTTCGAGGAAGAGGGCGAGGCCGAGATGTTCTTCGTGCCGATCCGGCCGGGCACCTTTGCGTGGTACTGCAAGGGCATGGAAGAGCGCGGCATGAAGGGCGAATTCATCGTCAAATGAGTGCCCGTCCTCGCTGACTTCTTCTCCTCGTGAACACTGTCCCCGGCTAGCCCCGGGGACTTTTCTTCTCTCGGCATGGGAGACGCTATGACGGCCCGGTCTCGCGACATCCCTCCGCTGCAGGCGCTCGATGCCGGCGTGGCGGCCCTTGATGTGCGCGGCGTGAGCCACGTCTTCGGCGCTCGCAAGGCGCTGGACGATGTCAGCCTCGACGTTCCCGCCGGCAGCTTCACCGCGCTTCTCGGCCCGAACGGCGCCGGCAAGACCACGCTGTTCTCGCTGATCACCCGCCTTTACGACAATCGCAGCGGTGTCATCCATGTGCTGGGCTTCGACGTGCGCCGCCAGCCCGCCGCGGCGCTGAGTCGCCTGGGCGTGGTGTTCCAGGCCCGCACGCTGGACCTTGAACTCTCCGTGCTCGACAATCTGCTCTACCATGCGACGCTGCACGGCGTCGGCTTTCACGCCGGGCGCCAGCGGGCCTTGGCGCTGCTAGAACAGGACGGGCTCGCCGACCGCGCCCGCGACAAGGTGCGCAACCTCTCAGGCGGCCAGATGCGCCGGGTGGAGATCGTGCGCGCGCTCATGCATCGTCCCCGCCTCCTGCTGCTCGACGAGCCCACGGTCGGGCTCGACATCGCCTCCCGCGCGGCGCTGGTGGCGCAGGTCCGCGCGCTGGTGGCCAATGAGGGCATCGGCGTGCTGTGGGCGACCCATATCATCGAGGAAATCGCTCCGGGCGACCGGGTGGTGGTGCTGCATCGTGGACGGGTCCGCGCCAATGGCACCTATGAAGGCATGCTGGCGCAGACCGGCGGCGAGGACCTCTCGGCGGCCTTCCTGCGCCTTGTCGACGACACCGGGGAATCAGCGGCATGAGCGCACCCTCCCCCCCGCCCCCCGCTCGCTTCCGCTTGCCGCTCGCGGGCTATCTCATCGTCCTCGTCGGCATCTGCTGGCGCGAGGGGTTGCGGTTTCTCAACCAGCGCGGCCGCTTCCTGTCGGCGCTGGTGCGCCCGCTGGTGTGGCTATTCATCTTCGCCGCCGGCTTCCGTTCCGTGCTCGGCGTCTCGATCATTCCGCCTTACGAGACCTATGTGCTCTACGAGGTCTATGTGACGCCTGGGCTGGTGGCGATGATCCAGCTCTTCAACGGGCTGCAGTCCTCGCTCTCCATGGTCCATGACCGCGAGGTCGGGGCGATGCGGATCTTGCTGGTGAGCCCCTATCCACGCTGGTACCTGCTGGTGTGCAAGCTCATCGCCGGCATCTGCGTCTCGCTGCTGCAGGTCTACGCCTTTCTCGCCGTCGCCTGGTTCTGGGAGGTGGAGCTGCCGCCGATCGGCTATTTCACCGTCATACCGGCACTTTTGCTGACGGGGCTGATGCTCGGCGCGATGGGGCTGCTGATGTCCTCGCTGTTTCGGCAGATGGAGAACTTCGCCAGCGTGATGAACTTTGTGATCTTCCCGATGTTCTTCGCCTCCTCTGCGCTTTATCCGCTCTGGCGCGTGCAGGAGAGCAGCCTGGCGCTGTGGTGGATCTGCACCCTCAATCCGTTCACCTATGCCGTGGAACTGATCCGCTTCGCCCTCTATGGCCAATTCGCGCCCCTGCCGGCGCTGGTCGTCGCCGGTTGCGCAATGGTGTTCCTCGCG
The DNA here is from genome assembly GCF_030813595.1 of Ancylobacter vacuolatus. Lineage (GTDB taxonomy): Bacteria > Pseudomonadota > Alphaproteobacteria > Rhizobiales > Xanthobacteraceae > Ancylobacter > Ancylobacter vacuolatus. The sequence goes on from NZ_JAUSUH010000004.1 coordinate 115,997, forward strand.
GCCTCGATACTAGCCTATGATCCTTCCGCCGGCGTGATGGCCCGCCGTGGTGGGCCAGAGAATGCGAAGTAAGCCCGCAGCGCCTGCCAAGCCGCAACGGAAGCCGCAGAGCTTCCGGACAAAATCTCGAGGAAAACCCATGCCCACATCCCGCTCTTCCCTGCACTCCCTTTGCCTCGCCATTCCCATGCTCCTGCTCACCGGCGTCGCGCCCAGCTTTGCAGCGGCGCCTGCGGGCGGACTCTGGCCCTGCATTCAGCGCAAAGTGCCGGAACTGGCGGCCGGACAGATGTGGTCCGGCCCGCCGATCGACAATCTCAAATGGCAGGATGACCTGCAGGTCGCCGAACTGGTGCCGGTGCTCGCGGCCCAGCGCACACCCATCGATGAGGCGACAAAGCAGATCGACGCCTTCGCCAGCACGCTCGGGGCCAACAGCAAGGAGCGGCTCACCCTGCTGTTTGCCGGCCTGTTCGAGCAGATCAATGCGCGCCGCAGCCGGATCATGAACGGCATTGAACGCTACGCGCAGCACCAGATCGAGCTCTCCAAGCGGATCAAGGAAGAGAGTCTGGCGGTCGCCAAGGCCAAGAAGGCCGCCGGGCCCGAATTGGACAATGCCAAGGCGCTGGAGCTGGAGAAGCAGCTGCTCTGGGATACCCGGATCTACGACGCACGCCAGCAATCCATGTCAGCCGTGTGCGAGAGCCCGGTGCTGCTGGAACAGCGCATTTTCACTCTCTCGCGCGCGATCCAGGAAAAGTTGCCGTAACCAGCAGCCAGCCCCCGGCCGTACAGCTGGGGGGCTGGCCGGGCCGGAATAGGCTCACGGCCAAATCGCGAGGAGGCCGCCGCACGGACGGCGGTGGCTCAGGGGGTGGGCTGGCCCTGCTCCAGCGGCAGGCCGCTCCTGGCCCAGCCGTCACTGCCGGCCGGGTACCAGGCGATATTGGAATAGCCATATTCCTCGATCGCCCGCTTGGCGGCGTTCCAGCTCATCCAGCAATCGGTCTGGCAGTAGATGACCAGCGCAGCGGTGCGGTTGCTCCCGGCCAGCGCCTCCAAATGGGAGCGAAAATAGGCGTTGGTCTCGGCGGTAAGGGCACCATAGCCGACATTGGGCAGCCAGACGCTGCCCGGCAAATGGTCGCGCCGTTTGTCACGCCAGAGCGTACCGGGGGGAAGATTGGCAGGCTTCACGTCGCGCGGCATCACGTCGACGAAGATCGCCGCCTTCGCCCGCCAGAGCCGCTCAGCCTCGGCGGTGTCGATCACCCGGGCGCCCTTCAGCGTTGCTGGAGTCGGCGCCCGGTAGTCGTCCATGCGGTAGCCCGCCGGCTCGGGCACCGGCGGCTCGCCCCGGCCGGCGGTCGGCGCAAAGGCGAAGAGGACGGCGGCCAGCCCGGCCATGCCCAGCCAGGCCAGACGGGCGAGCGATGAATCGGGCCGATCGTTTTTCACCGCCGCCTCCTTCGGGCTCAGGGTGCGGCGTCGATCGGGCGGTTCTGACCGTCGAGCAGCGGAACGCCATAGTCGAGCAGGATGCGGTTGATCGCCCCCTGCTCTTCCTTGATGAAAGCATTGAGCTGATGCTTCCAGTTCAATTCGCCCGGGCGAATGCCGAAGGTAATCCGGTAGACCAGCGCCGGATCGCCCTTTTCCTTGACCAGCGGCACGACCGAGAGCGGTACGTCCGACTTTTTGGCGTAGTAGCCGCCAATAGGACCCCACAATATACCGGCGTCGATCTCACCGGCATCAATGTCGGCAATCATCGCTTCGGCGGGGCTTTCGAATCGGCGGTCCACCATCAGCGCATAGGGGCGCGCCATGGGCATGAGCCCATTGCGGCTGAGCAGGTCGCCGGGCGGCGTGCCGGCGATGACGCCGATCCGTCGACCCTTCAGGCGCGGGTCTTCCAGCGTGTCGATACCGGCGAGATCACTGTCCTTCTTGGCGATCAGCACCCAGGCCGAGCGGTAATAGGCATTGGTGTTCAGCACCGGGTCGCCGCCCGCCACATAACCCATCACCACGTCGCAGCGCTTGGCTCCCAGCGTCATGCGGTAGAAGCCGGTCGCTTGGGGAAACCACGTATAGTCCAGCGCAAGGCCGAGCTTCGCCGCCATGAGTTCGGCGATCTTGTTCTCGAACCCCTGCCCCTCCTCATTGGTGAAGGGCATGTTGGCGGGATCGGCGCAGACGCGCAGCGTCGAACGGTCGACCAGATCCGCCACCTGGGCCGGCGCCTGGATAGGAAAGGCGGCAAGGGTGGCGAGCGTCACGAACGCCGCGACGCCCCGCCCCTTCATGCGCGCCGAGCGAAGGATGTTTCCCGGCTGCGCCATGTTCGCCATGGCGTCAGCTCGGCCGTCCGAAGCACTGGTTCTCATTTGCGGTGTAGGCCTTGGTCTTGTCCTCGCGCTTGCTGGGACGCTCGCGGCCGAGGGCACCGTCGGCGCGGGCCTTCAGATAGATGTAGATATCGTCGAGATAGCACATAACGTTCTTGTTCTCGCCGAAGGCCGGCATCACCTGGTCGGCCGTTCCAACGCCGATATTCTGCTTACCGTTGACGACAATCTCCATGAACTGGGGATACGTCATCGTCTTCAGCGAATTGGCGAGCGCCGGGGCATAGCTGGAGCCCATGCCGTCGGGACCGTGGCAGACATGGCACTCGGCGTGGTAGCGGCGGTAGCCGGAATAGGTGTACCAGTCCAGCGTACCATCGGCCTGGATGTTGTAGATCGGGTCGCCATCCGCCGTCGTGTACTTGCCGAGCTCATCCTTCTCCTTCTCGACAGGCGCCGGCGTTGCCGTCGGGGTCGCCGCCGGGGCCGGCTGCTGGGCATGGACCGGGGCGGAGAAGGACAGGGCAGCGGCGAGGATCAGCGCCGACGCGCCTGCGGACGCCGGCAGCATGCCGGAAACAAACCATCCGCGAACGGAATTCTTCATGAAGCAGTCTCCTCAAGGCGCCGCAGGGGGCCGTTTCCGGCATGTCGGCGGGCGCCCAGGGGCGCCGCTCGGCGGCTTTGGAATTTTTCTAAGAATCTCATAAAGTTCCGGGCCCCGAGACGTCGGGGCCCGGCGCACCGGATGAACCGGCGGCCAGGCCCCTTTTTTGTCTCGGAAAGGGCGGGCGTTCCTTGGAAGCCCGCCGTCCCTTGGATCAGTTCGGCAGCGCGAACACTGTGAGCTGGCCGCCGAGATTGGTGTAGTTGGACAGGGCGGCATAACCACCCACTGCACCAAGACCGGCATTCGGGTCGGTCAGGCCAGCCGCAAGGCCGATACCCGCCCAGCCACCGACACCCGACAGGATGGCAATGTACTGCTTGCCCTTGTGCTCATAGGTGGTGACGTTGCCGATGATGCCCGACGGGGTCTTGAACTTATAGAGTTCCTTGCCCGTCTTGGCGTCCACCGCCTTCAGATAGCCTTCCAGCGTGCCGTAGAACACGATGTCGCCGGCGGTGGCGAGAGCACCCGACCACACCGAGAAGGGCTCGGGGAGCGACCAGACGATCTTACCCTTGTTGTTGTCCCAGGCGATGAAGTTACCCATGCCGCCATGGCTGCCCGGTGCGGGATACATCGACAGGGTGGCACCAACATAGGGCTGGCCCGCCGTGTAGCTGACGCGGAACGGCTCGTAGTCCATGCAGACGTGGTTGGTGGGCACGTAGAACAGGTTCGTCTTGGGCGAGAAGGCCGCCGGCTGCTGGTCCTTGGTACCGAGCGCCGCCGGGCAGATGCCCTTGGTGTTCACGTCCTCGCCCTGCTGGGCGGTCGAGTACTTGGATACGACCAGCGGACGACCATAGGTCGGGCTGCTCTTGTCCATGTCGACCTTGGTGGCCCAGTTCACCACCGGATCGAACTTCTCGGCAACGAGCAGTTCGCCGCTCACGCGATCCAGCGTATAGCCGAAGCCGTTGCGGTCGAAGTGGGTGAGCAGCTTGCGCGGCTTGCCGTCGAACTGCTGATCCGTGAGGATCATCTCGTTGACGCCGTCGAAGTCCCACTCGTCATGCGGGGTCATCTGGTAGACCCACTTGGCCATGCCGGTGTCGGCGTCACGCGCCCAGATGGTCATCGACCACTTGTTGTCGCCGGGACGCTGGGCCGGGTTCCAAGTCGAGGGGTTGCCCGAGCCGTAATAGACGAGGTTGGTTTCGGGGTCATAAGAATACCAGCCCCAGGTGCAACCGCCGCCAATCTTCCACTGATCGCCTTCCCAGCTCTTCAGCGAGGAATCCTTGCCGATCGGCTTGCCGAGAGCGGTGGTCTTCTCGGGGTCAACGATCATCTCGCTGTCGGGACCCATCGAATAGCCGCGCCAGATCTGCTTGCCGGTCTTGGTGTCATAAGCGGTGACGTGGCAGCGCACGCCGAACTCACCACCTGAAATGCCGACGATGACCTTGTCCTTCACCGGCAGAACGGTGGCGGTGTTGGTTTCGCCCTTCTTCGGATCGCCATTGACGACCGACCACTTCTTCTCGCCGGTCTTGGCGTCGAGCGCGACCAGGGTGGTATCGGCCTGGTGCAGGTAGACCATGCCATTGGAATAGGCGAGACCGCGATTGACCGTATCGCAGCACATCACCGGAATGACGTTCGGGTCCTGCTTGGGCTCGTATTTCCAGATGATCCGCCCGTCATCATTCAGGTCGAGGGCGTAGACGATATTGGGGAAGGGAGTGTGGACGTACATGACGTCGCCGATGATGAGCGGACCGCCCTCATGGCCACGAAGGACGCCCGTCGAGAAGGTCCAGGCCACCTGGATCTTGCCGACATTGCCGGCATTGATCTGGTCGAGCTTGGAGTAGCGGGTATTGGCGTAGTCGCCCGTCTGGATGCCCCATTGCTTGGGGTCCTTGATGATGCTTACCAGTCCATCATTGGCCGATACTGGCCAAGCATAGACCGCCGCAGCACCCAGCAGTGCTGTCGCAAGAAACTTGCGCATGCTTATTCTCCTCGTGAACGATCCTCCGGGACCGACCGAATGCACGGACGACCCGCCGCGGCTTGTTTGCCGTCTGACCTTTTTGTCTTCGACAGCGTGTCACGACCGGCTGGAGGGAGAAACAGCCGGATCTCACGGGGGCGTCCCGCCCCAAGCTGGCCTACGAACCGGACCCGGGAACTTCTTCCCGATTGCCGTTGAAGCCGAAGACGAGATTACGCTAATCCGAATCCCTCGGACTGGCAATAAGAACTCTTATGAGAAAGACCTCTTATTATGATTTTGCTGCAAGAGCGAACAAATATACAATATACCAGCAGCAATCGCTGAATTCCGGGCAGTTTTACCACTACAGCGATGCTGCAATGCAGCAAGTTACTCCCATTCCAGCTCGTGATAGGCGGCAATGGCATTCCGGGAGTTGAACTCGTCGAAAAGCGCCCAGTCGGCGCGCTCGGACACAACTGCGTGTGCCGGCGCCTCGCTAATCGGACGCCCCTCCTCCAGCAGCCGGCGCATGTCCCGCCGCAGCGCTGCCAGATAACGCCGCTCGGCGTCGCTCGCCTGCGGCCAGCCGACGCTGGCGGGACCGTGCCCCGGCACGGCGCGCTGGACAGCACTACCCGCCAGCCGATCGAGCAGGTCCAGCCACCCGACCAGACTGCCGTCAAGGGTGGGAATGTGGCCGACGAAGAGCAGGTCGCCCATCACCCAGGTGCCGCTCGCCACATCGAAGACCGTAAGGTCGTTGTCGGTGTGCGCCGTCGGGTGAGCACGCAGTTCCAGCGGCCGCCCCCCGAGATCCAGCGTCAGGCGATCCTCGACCAGCAGGTCAGGCAGCACGATTCGCGTCCCCTCCCCCTCGGTACCGAGCAGGCGCTCGACCTGAGCGAGATAGGTCTCGGCCCTGAGCGAAAGCGCGCGCGGCATCTTGTGGTGGGCGACAAAGCGCACGCCTTCGGCTTCAAAGGCAGCGTTGCCCAGAGTGTGATCGGGATGCATGTGGGTATTGATGACATAGCGCAAGGGCTTGTCGGTCACCCCACGCACCGCCGCCTGCATCAGGGCTCCGGCGCGATAGCTATTGCCGGTATCGATGACGGCGGCGCCCTCTTCGCCGACAATCAACGTCATATTGGCGATCGCCCCGTCATTGGACGGGGCGATCAGCTCATAAGGCGCGCGGAAGACGTGCACCCCGTCGGCGACAGCCTCCAGCGGCAAGGCGGCGACACCGCGCTCCTGGGCGCGAACAAAATCCGCCCGCCCGACCCCGGCCGCCAGCGCGACGCCGAGAGCGAGCATGCCACGTCGATCCAGTCGCGGCAGGACCGGCATCGGAGCACCTTGTGTCAGCAGCCTCCCCAGGGAGGCGGGATGGCTATTTCTTGGTGCCGTCGAGGTTGAACTGGCCGAGATACGCCTCGAGGTTGGCGCGGTCGCTTTCCTTCGGCAGGCCGGCGAACACCATCTTGACGCCGGGCATGTAAGCCTTCGGGTTCTCGAGGTAGGCGCTGAGGACTTCCGCCGTCCACACGTCGCCCTTGGCGTTGTGCTCCTTCAACGTGTCGGAATAGTTGAAGCCTTCCACGGCGCCCATCTTGCGGCCGATGATGCCGTTCAGCTCGGGCCCGACCTTGTTCTTGGCGCCCTCGCCGATGGCATGGCAGGCCATGCACTTCTTGAAGACGTTGGCACCCTTGACGGGATCGGCGTCCGCGCTCTGGGCCAGAGCGGCACCGGTACCGAGCACGAGCAGTGCGGCTGTTGTGAGGAAGCGGTTCATGGGGTCCTTCCAGGCGATGATCATTGAACGGCGCCCTTATGCGAGGCGCTTGCGGTGAGGCGCAGATGTTAGCGCGACCTTTAGAATGATCCTAGGGGGTGAAAGGTCCAGCCCCGCCGGCCATGAAACGCCCGGCACATTTCGTCGCGGCAGTAGCAAGCCCCCCTCCGCGCGACGCCTCAGCGGGTGAGGTCGGCCGGGTAGAGTGATTTCCAGAATGCGCAATGATGCGCGGCGGAGGCATCGAAAAGGCCGACCCTGCCCGGCTCCAGATTCATCACCCGGTCATCGGTGAGGAACGGCTCCCAGGCCGGGGCCCCTGACACCGATGGCACGCCGGAGCGCGCGAAACTGGCCCAATAGGCGATCATCAGATCAGCCAGCTTTTGAGAGGCCAGTTTGAGATCGGGCCCGGCGCGATTCATCGTGTTGTCGAAATGGGGAAAGAGATAAGGCAGCTCGGACGAATGCACCGCGCCCATCTCAAACCCCGGATCGGTCGGCGTGACCGGGGGCGCCTCCGAATCGGCGAAGACAAACTCATAGACCGGCACGAACGCACCCATCAGCTTGCCTGCTTCAAGATAGGCGCAATTGTTGATGCCAACGTCCCTGCGGAAATCCGACCACACCGTGCCAAGCGTCGCTGGCGGCGAGGAGGAGTAGGTTGCGGGATATTTGCCGAGCACCGCTCCCGCCTTCTCTTGATAAACCTAGCTTATCTTCTCGGAATAGTTTGCCGCCGTGACCGCCTCCCCGGCCAGCACGGCATAGCCGACATAGAGCCGCTGCTCGTCGCGCGTGCCGCCATTCATCACCGGCACCTTGACGAATTTGCCGGCCGGAAACGCCTCGGCGCCCGGCAGCGGCACGGTCTTGGCGCCGATGAGCGGCGTGAAGGTCAGGATATTGGCGCCGGCGATATCGGCGGCCGCCTTGAGCAGATCGTCGACCGGCTTGGCGCGCAGGCAGGCGAGCGCGCTCGCCGGATCGGCGCAGCCGACCTTGGCGGCGATCGCCACGCCAATCTTCTCCCCCTCGGCGACGCTCGGCAGCACACTGGCGCAGCCGGCGCTGAGCACGATGGCCCGCTCGAACAGGCCCGTCGTCTGGTCCGGTGCCAACAGGTGCATGCACACGGAACCAGCCCCCGCCGATTCACCCGCCACCGTCACATTGCCAGGATCGCCGCCAAAGGCTGCAATGTTGCGTTTCACCCAGGCCAGCGCGGCGCGCTGGTCCATCAGGCCATAGCCACCATTGTAGTCGGCATCGAAGGCGGGATGGGCCGTGAAACCGAAGGCGCCGAGCCGATAGTTTAGCGACACCACCACCAGATCGCCCTCCTTGGCCAGGGCATCGAGAGGATAGAGGCCGCTGGAGCCACCGACGAAGGCGCCGCCATGGATCCACACTAGAACCGGCCGCGGGGCGGCGGCTGTTTCTCCGGCACGATGCGGAGCGGCCACATTGACGAACAGGCAGTCCTCGTCGCTGCTGGATTCGGGAATGCCGTAGCGTTCCAGCTGTGGGCAGGCGCTGCCATAGCCGGTCGCATCGCGCACACCGCTCCATGGCTCGGCCGGTTCGGCAACAGCGAAGCGGCGCTCTCCCGTCGGTGGCTTGGCATAGGGAATGCCCTTGAAGGCACGCACGCCGTCGGCGACGATGCCGCGCACCGCGCCTTCCTGCGTCATCACAACGGCAGGGTCCGCGACCGGTGGCATTTGAGATTGAGCCTGCGCCGGAGCGCCCAGAATGCATGCGGCGAGCAGCACGAGCACGCCCAGCCTTGCCGGTGAAATACCGTTCATCACATCCCCCTGTCAGATCGCATGCGCCAGCGGCACCTCTCCGCTTCACCAGCAACATACTACCCTAAGGTATCATTATAAAATCTATAGTTGTAAATCCTTTGCCGCTTCCGGCTCCCCCAGCCACGCGACATGCACCATCTGCCAAGCTGCCCAGCGTTCAAACTCGGCGAGAAAATCTGCGTCGAGGGCGGCTAAGTGGCCGCCCGGCGCGATCCTGAACCAGCCTCGCGCCTCCGCTTCCGCGAACAGACTGCCGATATGGGCGGCCGACACCTGAAAGCGGTGGGCCAATTCCCGCCGACGCAGCGGCCGCGGAGTCGCGGCACCCTCGATCGTTTGCCCGTAATGGTTGCCGATCACTGCTGTCAGCAGCGGATAGCCGCAATCGCGCTGGGCGAAGAACAGCACGCTGGGGAATGGATGCAGCAGCGTTCCATTGGCGAGCACATAGGCTGCCGAGCGCGCGATCAACTCGCCCAGCGCGTCGGCGTCAGTCAGGCGAGCGGCGCGGGGCGGTCGCGACGGGTCGGACGGTGGGTCGAGCCGGTCGAACGCCTCGACGAACAGCCGCAGGGACCGGCCAATCTCGGCGATGACCACCGGCGAGGGCCGCAGCAGCGTGGCGCGCCGATCGGCGGGATCGGCCTCCACCTCGACCAGCCGTCCGGCCCGAAGCGCAGCAACGAAGCCGGCGGTCTGCCGGGGACTGGCCCCCGCCACTTTCTGCAGGGCAGAGAGCGTCGGCGACGCCCCTCCCCGCTCGCGCCACTGGTAGTAATTGTGGATCAGCATGAAGCAGACGAGATAGCGTCCCAGCTGGTCGAACAGCTTGTAATACGGCCAGCGCACCGCCGGGTTGGCGGTCATGCCGCAGCAGTAACCGGCAATAGCGCGGCGCAGGCCGGGATGACGCAGAAGGCGATCGGCGTGCTCGTCGAAACCGTCGGGCAGGCATGCCGCCGCCCGGCCGGTCGGTCCGCGTGATCCCTGCTCCACCGCGCGTCTCGACACCTGGCTTACCTGCAAAGTTTGGGCTGGCCAGCCCGCTCTACGTAGAAATACTTGGAACAAAGTCGAACGCGGAGGTACCACAGCAGGGGGGCACCTCTGTTGGCGGCTGCGCGCCGGATTCTTCACCCACGACACGCCCCCGGGAGAAACACCCATGTGCAACGATCACACCTTCGCCCTGTCGCGTCGCAAGGCGCTCACCACCGGCCTCGGCCTCGCCTCGGCCGCTTTTCTCGGTGGCCTGGCGCTACCTGTCGGCGCTTGGGCGCAAGAGGCAGCACCCAACGCCATCAGCCCCGACGAGGCGCTGAAGCGGCTGATGGACGGCAACGCACGCTATGCATCCAACGCCAGCACCAACAAGGATTTTTCTGCCGGACGAGCCGCGCGCGCCAAGGCCCAGTACCCCTTTGCCGGTCTGGTGAGCTGCGCCGATTCGCGGGTCGCGCCAGAACTGGCTTTCGATCGCGGGCCGGGCGAACTATTCGTCGTCCGCGTGGCCGGCAACTTCGTCAATGTCGACGGCCTCGCCAGCCTTGAATATGGCGTGAAGTTTCTCGGCGTGCCCCTCATCATGGTGCTTGGCCACACCAATTGCGGCGCGGTCGGCGCCGCGATCAAGGTGGTGAAGGAAAATATCAGCCTGCCGGGCCATCTCGACGAGCTGATCGACAGCATCAAGCCAGCGGTCGAGATCGCGCTGAAGGACAATCCGCAAGACCCGCTGCACGCCGCGATCATAGAGAATGTCCGCTACAACGTCCGGGAACTGTCGGAGGCGACACCGATCATTACCGAGTTCGTGGCCAATGGTAAGCTGAAGGTCGTCGGCGGCCTTTACGACCTCGCCACCGGCAAGGTCACCCTGGTTTCCTGACCCGGGCGGCCCGGCGCGACCGGGCCGCTCTCGCACGGCCCGCCGGGGCGTCACCTGAAGGACGGCGCGCCCGTCAGATCGACGGGCCGAGATCGACCGTGCGTTCATGCGTGACCACCGGCGGCGCGGCGAAGGTGGCTCCGACCAGGCCGCGCCACAGCTGGAAGTCCTCGGAATTGCGGAAATCCACCATGTGGTTGTCCAACGTCTCCCACCGCACGACGAGCCGATAGACGCCGGGCGTCTCGATCACCTGGTGCAGGGCGACGCCATGGCAGCCCTTGGCGCGCTGAAACAGCGGCACCGCCTTGGCGACGCCCCCCTCGAAAGCCGCCTCCTCGCCGGCCTTGATCCGCAGTTCGGCAATTTCGATGATCATGCGCGCTCCTCAAGCCTGATGACACGGTGCGCCGGAGCGCTCCCCTGCGGCGATCACAAGCACGAACATGTCGGCGCAACAAGCCGGGCGGATCGTGCTCGTCCCCACGACGGCCGGCGGCGCCCCGCATGCGCAGGCCGTGCTTTGCGATGGCTCCCGGCAGCGACGGAGGCCGCGATGTATTCACTCACCGCCGCGCCCGAAAGAACATTGGGCTCGATTGGGTTTCCAAATTTAAAAGTAAAGGCTCTTGAATAATGACCATTTGCGGCGCATATTGATTTGGTCGATAGACGGTGAATGCGCCCAGTTTTCATACATGAATTCATGTGTGTCGCGCGGCTTTTTATCCCTGAAAATGCAATTTCGACGACCCGCATCTTTGCGGGAACGCTATGTCTATAATTACGAAAGGGTTTTCCATGACCGTGGGAACCGTTAAGTGGTTCAACGCCCAGAAGGGCTTTGGATTTATTGCCCCCGATGACGGCGGCAGCGATGCGTTCGTCCACATCAGCGCCGTGGAACGTGCTGGCATGAGCGATCTGCGCGAAGGTCAGAAGGTGGGCTTCGAGCTCGTCACCGACCAGCGCAGCGGCAAGATGACCGCCGACAAGCTCGAAGCGCTCTCCTGAGGGCTTGACGTTGGCGGCCCCGCCCGGGGCCTTGCCGACATCGCCCTTTTCCTACCGCGTCGACCACGGATGTACTGGCGGCCGGAACGGGAAGGCAGAAACGACAAGGCGCACCGCGCCTGTCAGCCCCGCTCCTCCTTGAGGTTGCGGGGCTTTTCGTTCGTCACAGTGCCCTTCAACCGAACCGACAGGAAAACGTCATGGCCAAGGAACAACGCAGCAATCGCGAAGCCAAGAAGCCGAAGAAGGTGAAGGCTCCCGAGACGGCGGCGCCCAGCCTCTCCAAGGGGCTATCCACGCCGATCACCTTGCCGAAGAAGAAGAAGGGCTGAAGCGTCGCGCCTGCGGATCGCTAAATCTGCGGCGCGCCGTCGACCTCGTAGGTCCACACCCGGAACGACTTCAGCAGATGCGGCCCGAAGGAGTTGATGAGCGGAATGTCCGCCGCATCGCGCCCGCGTGCGACGACGATCCGGCCGATCCGCCGCACATTGTTGCGCGGATCGAACGTGTGCCACGCGCCATCCAGGAACACCTCGATCCAGGCGCTGAAATCCATCGGATCGACAACCGGCACTCCGATATCGCCGAGATGGCCGTTCACATAGCGAGCGGGAATGTTGAGGCAGCGGCAGAACGCCACCGCTAGATGTGCGAAGTCGCGGCACACGCCGACCCGCTCCCTGTAGGCATCGAACGCCGATCGGGTCGAGCGCGCCTGCTGGTAGTCGAATCGTATATGGCCATTGACGAAATCGCAGATGGCCTGCACCCGGTTCCAGCCCGGCGGCAGCGCGCCGAAGAGATCCCAGGCTGTCTGGCTGAGCAGGTCCGTTTCGCAGTAGCGGCTGCCCAGGAGATAGACGAGGCATTCGTCCGGCAAATCCGGCACCGGCACTTCGCGCGCCTCGGAATGCACAGGGTCGAGCTCGCCGTCATCCTCGATCGTCGCATCGCCCCAGATCATCAGATCGCCAGCCGGTGCCACCAGGCGGCGGCAGCGATTGCCGAACAGGTCGCGATACGTCGAGGACGGCACGTCCGGCGTGGTGAAGAAGGTTTCAGGCGCCCGGATGTCCCGCCCGCGTTCCTCATGCACCGAGAGAAGGCACACCAGCGCGGTTGGCTGCGGGCAGGTGAGCGTCATCTCGTAGCCGTAGCGGATCAGCATGGAGTATTCCCGGAATCAGAGTTCGGAGCAGAGTACACGCCATTCGCGAAACGCCCCATCGTAGCGAACACCCCAACCCCTGACAGGGGGTAAGCAGCAAAAAGCCCGATGCGACGGCTTCCGCCGATCGGTTCGGGCGTTCAGCGGATATCGGCGGCGGTCAGGGTCAGCGGCCCGCGGCGCCCCCCCGAATAGGCCTTGCTGGCGGCGGCGTAGATGGAGCTGCGCAACGTATCGAAGGCAGACAGGCAGGTGGTTTCCAGCCCATCCGACGGGCGCAGCTCCGCCGCCGACTTGCCCAGGGCGGCGATTTCGACAAGGAACTGCACCTCGAACATGCCGTCATAGCCGGTGAACCGAACGGCGCTGCGCGCGCGGTCGAAACTGCGGCTCGGATTGGGGAAGATCAGCGTCACGATACGGCTCCCTCGGCATGCCCGAAGGCCATCCGGACGGCATGCCGTCCGCAGTCCGCGCCGGCCTTTCCGTCCCGTTCAATGCTCATGCCCGTTTCAGTCACGGCGGCGGCTCCTCGTCCGGACACTGGAAACTGTCGAAGGCACCTGAAAGGAGCACCCGGCCGGTCATGTCGACGATGGACAAGGCGTCGGGCCGCTGTGGCATGTCGAGTGCGCCGGCCAGAGCCCGCGCCATCTCGACAGCGCCGTCCAGGTCGTGCACCTCGACGGCTTCGCGGCCGACGACCGCATGCGCGCTGTCCTGAGCCCGCGTGCGGTAGAATTCGATCACGACCTTCATCGCGGCGCGTCTCCGCCAGCCAACGGACGTGCCGACCTCAGCGGCTGAAGGTCCGGTCCACAAGCGCCGAGCCTTCGCCCGGCTCGGCCGCGCGCATCGGCTCCAGGCTGTCCTCCGGCGCCACGCGCTCATACTGCTCGCGCTCATTGCGGATGCGGTATTGCAGCGCATTACCGCTCGGCGGCAGCATCGCGGTGATGCGGTAGATGTCGCCCACGCGCGAGGTAAAAACGCCATACCCGCCCCTCAGCCGCACAACCTGCCCGACCGCAAAGAGATGGATCGTCGGATCGCGGTGGACGGCGGGCTCGCGGCGGGACGCGGAATTTGCGGGGGTCATGATGACATGTCGTCCTTTGTGAAGGCGGAAGGGCGACCGTAAAGTCGCCACGGCCGGTCTGGTGACGCGGCGATAGGGCACGCGGAAAGAGGCGCACGGCGCGCCGGCTTTGCCCAAAGTGGAACTGTCCGATGACCGTCAGTAAATCGGCGATCGCGGGAGGACAAATGCCGCCATGAGGCCGGAAAACACGGGCGCCGCATCGGCCCCACCTGTCTGCCCGTCGAAAATTCAAAATCCTGAACCACCGATATGCAGCACTGCCGCGTCAGCTCAATCAGGAACAATTTCTATTGTACGTTTGAATTGCGATTCAAACAAGGAAAAAACAAAGTATTACAGCCGCGGGGCCGCCCCGCATCTGGATTTTCTCGTTCCGCGCACGGCGGGGCACCCGATAAGCGCGCCAATGATGGCTCGCGCCGCTTCCACGAATGCTTATCGCCGCGCGCATTTGTTCCTCCATCTCGTGCGCTCATCAAGAAGGGCGCTAGCGCATCAACCCGGCCGCACGCAGGGCCTGCTCAATGATACCTCTGACACCGTCCGATCCCTTGACGGCCCGCCGCGACGAGGCGCCCGGCGCGTCGGTCTCGGTCCGTTCGTCCTGGCGGGAAGAGCGGATGGCGGGTACCGGAGGAGCCGCCGGACGGCTCTTCTTGGGCGAGGGCGACGGTTTGGCCGCAGCCCGCTCCGCAGCGTCGATGCCCCAGAAGCGGGCGATCTCGCGCGTCGACGAAATGCCGACATCCAGCATATAGGGGCCCGGGACACCGAGATCCTCGCCAAGCGGCGTGCCATGGCCCATGGCGGCGACCGTGTTCAGTTCGATCACCGCTTCGCCGGCGCCATTGCGCCAGATGCGCCGTGCGCGGCCGCCAGACACTTCCTCCTGCGTCGGTGCCTCGCCGAGATGATGCACGCTGCGCCATTGCGCGGCGATGTCGTCGGCATTGGAGGGCGCGACGGTGTGATCGGCCGCACCTTGCCAGATGGCCACGCGCGGCCACGGCCCGGCATGGGCCGATGCCTCCCGCAGCAGCGCCCAGAGTTCCTCGTCCGACGCTGTGCCCTGCCCGCGCATACAGTCGAACGCCTCCGGCACGGTGGTGGCGGTGCCATAGGCCAGCCCGGCGATGATGGCCCCACCGGCGAAAATCTCCGGGTAGGTCGCCAGCATCACATTGGCCATGGCCCCGCCGGCGGACAGTCCGGTGACGAAGACACGGTCGCGATCGAGCCCGTGGGTCTCGACCATGGCCGCAATCATCTGGCGGATCGACAGTGCCTCACCAGAATCGCGCCGCGCGTCGCGTGGGCGGAACCAGTTGAAGCACATGTTGGGATTGTTGCCGTGGTTCTGCTCGGGATAGAGCAGCGCGAAGCCAGCCTGATCGGCCAACTCCGACCAGCCCGCGCGATGATCATATTCGCCCGCGCTCTGCTTGCAGCCATGCAGCACGACCACAAGCGGCGCGCCTTCCGGCAGATCCGCAGGCCGGTGGTAGAGGCCCCTCAGAGAACCGGGATTCGATCCGAAGTCGCCAAGCGGCAGCAGTCGGCCGGGCGCATGGCCTGCCGAGAAGGGAGTGCCCTGTCCCGCGCCGAGCGAGGCGAGAAGGGCCATGGTATCCGACATTGTCCGCAAGGGAGGTCTCCTGGCTGCGGCGCCCAGTAGCTGGACGGTATGGGGCTTAACGCCTTGACATCCACATCGTTGCTGCACCGCACAAAAACAAGAGCCATCGCGCGGGCGTGACAGCTCCAGGGACGCCGCAGAACCGCAACCGCGCCAGGGAGAGTTCCGGGCGGAGCGCGGATCGGTCAGCTTCCGAGACCCCTCTCGCCGGGCTCATGCTGCGCAAAAAGTCGTTTGCTGAGAATGGCATGGACGCCCCAATTGCCGTCCACCACCTGGGTGATGCCGAAATCCACGGCCGCCGACATCAACGCCACGGCCTCATCCTCGCTCAAGGCCTTCGTGGACATCAGGAAGCGCCTCATCTTGCGGAAGGCATCGCGCATGGCGAGATCGAGCGAGGATTTGGCATAGACTTCGCTCTGACTGCTGGCCCCGAATTCGGCGAGGTAGTTGGGGTGGCTGAAGCCGGTTAACACCCAGTCTTCCGGCGTCTCGATCAGCGGGTAGGTCAGGTCGGCGAGCACGGTGCCACCGATGTTGGCTTTCTTGTGCAGGGTGACGCAGAAGGTTCCGGTCATCGAACACTCGATCGCCGTGCCCGAAAGCTCGCCATCGCCCTGCGCGGCGTGCGGATCGCCGACGGAGAGCAGCGCCCCGGGAACCGACACGGGCAGATACACCCTCGCCCCCTTGCCGAGCCGCCAATTGTCGAGATTGCCGCCGAAATAGGCCGGAGGCACTGAATCGACGAGTTCGGCCTCGCGCGGCGCCACCGCGATCACGCCGAAATGCGGCCGCAGCGGAATTCGCACCCCATTCAGCACCTTCTCCTGCAAGGTCACGGTGCCGGGTCGAACCAACACGCCGGGATAGTCATAGAGCATATGCTGGACTCCGGACGGGTCGGTCTGCGGCTCCCAGCGGTAGGAATGAAGAGCCCTGGCGTAGGGTTCGTCGGTATCGGTGACGATCTCATAGATCGTCACGCATTCGCGCGGGTGCGGCTCGCTGAGCAGTTCGGAGTAGTGGTAGCCCCACCAGGCCGCCACGCTGCTGCCGAACACCCGGCCGGCATGGGCGGGATGGCGCGAGCGGCGGGGCACGATGTCGAGAATATGCACCTCCAGAACGTCGCCCGGCTGCGCCCCATGCACCGCGATCGGCCCGGTGCAGATATGCACCCCGAACCCCTCCCCGGCGCCGCGCCCGAACACAGAGGCGTCGAGCGGGCCAGCGCCGCGCCGGTTCACCGTCTTGTCGGTCGACGTCCAGTGGAACACGCTTTCCGCCCCGGGATCGCCTTCGATCATGCGCTCGGGATCGTCCGAGGCGTGCTGGGTCAGCGTCTCGACCGTGACGATGTCGCCGGAGGCAATCTCGATCAGCGGTTCGAGCGAGCGGCTGAAATAACCCCAGTGCACATGCTGGGCGTGGACCGGCAGATAGTGCCGCGCCGGCGCCTCCGACACAGGTGTCCCCACCTCGCCATCCTCGCGCAGCGCCGGCCGGCGCACCGGCCCGCTCGCGACCTGACGCGCCCGCAATTGGACCAGTGCCTCCTGCGGCCAGCCGCGCTGCCCGCTCGCCACCGCGCTGTGCGTCTGCCGGTCGACTTCGCGGCGGCGTAGCTCGCGCGGCGGCAGGCCGAAGCGTTCGCGGAACAGGCGGCTGAAATGGGCGGCGTCAGCAAAGCCGCAGCGATAGGCGATCTCGGCGATCGGCACGGCGGCCTCGGCCGGGTTGGCCAGGTCGTGCCAGGCCCGCTGCAGCCGTCGCTCGCGCAGATAGTGGCTGAAGCTCTCGCCCGTTCCCTCGAACAGCTTCTGCACATAGCGCTCCGAAATGCCCTCGGCCTGGGCGATGTCGGCGATCGAGATGTCCTCGCTGCCAATGCTGCGCTCGATGGTGGCGTAGAGCCGCTGGAGCAGCGCCGCACGGCTGGAGGACGGGTCGCTGGTCGCCGCCACCAGCTCGCTGGACAAGGCCAGCAGCAGTTCGGCTGCGCTTTGCGCCACCGCCTCCCATTCCGATTCGGAGAGCCGATCAAGCGCCTCGGCGGTGGCGAGCGCGGTGCGACCCACAATATCCGGCAGCCCCTCCGCCCCAAAAACGCGCGGCTGGGCGGCGGCCAGCGGCGGCACCTTGCGGCCGCGAAACGCCTCCGCCGGGACGGAGAGCACCACGGCCCGCAGCCCGCGCTGGAACTGCAGCTGCCAGTCCGCTCCGCGCGGTGCGAGGATGAGCTGGCCGGTGGCGACGATCTGCCGGTCGTCTCCGGCCACCAGCACCGTACTGTGCTCGACCGGAATCAACAGCAGCGGCAGGCCGGCGCTGGGCGGCAAAGAGCGCAGGCTCTGCGCGTCGGCCGAGAATTTGCCCAGCCGCACGCCGCTCGAGGACAGGCGCGAGAGCGCGCTGGCATGGGCGGGCGACCCGTGCCGTGCACCCTGCGACTGCAGGCCGAAGCCGCGCAGCACGTCCTGCCACGCAGCCTCGCCCGCGTCGCCCGAATAGGACTCGCTAGTAAAGGGTTGAGCGTTCATCGGCGGCGCCTCGGCATGGCTTCCGGCCAGCAGGGCCTGCTGCCAGCAGCGCCATCTGCCAGCAAGAAGCGTGCCTCATCGATGCCGGCGCCGGAGCGCGCGACGCCGAGGAGGTGCCGGCGCCGTCAGCGCGCCGGGAAGAGGCTCTTGCGGATCGAGCCGGTGACGCCCCAATTGGCATCGACCACCTGGGTGACGGCGAAATCGGCCGCCACCGACATCAGCGAGATCGCTTCGTCCTCGGAGAGCTTTTGCGTGGTCATCAGGAAACGCCGCAGCTTGCGGAAGGCGTCGCGCATGGCGCTGTCGAGGCTGCCGCGCTTGAGGATTTCGCTCTGGTGGTCGGGGCCGAGCTCACTCAGATAATTGGCGACGCTAAAGCCATAGACCGACCAGACATCGTCGTTTTCGAGCAGCGGGTGGGTCAGCCCCTCCAGCATGGTGCCGTCAAGTTCCTCTTTCTTGTGCAGGATGAATTCGAACTCGCCGGTGAGCGAAATTTCGATCGCGGTGCCCGACAACTCGCTATCGCCCTGCGAGGCGTGGGCGTCGCCGCAGGAGAACAGCCCGCCGGGCACGGCGACCGGGTAGTACATCCGCGCGCCCTTGGCGATGCGCCAGTCGTCCATGTTGCCGCCGGTGTAGTTCGGCGGAATGGTGGAGACGAAGTCGGCCTCGGCCGGGGCAAGGCCCATCGTGCCGAAATGCAGTCGCGCCGGCACCTTGATGCCCGGGAGGATCCCCTCCTTCTTCACGATCGTGGTGTGGTCAACCCGCACTCCGGGATAGTCGATGGTCGGGTGGGTAATGCCATCGGGATCGGTCTGCGGCGTCCAGAGATAGGAATAGAGCGCCTTCACCGAGGCGTCGCCCATATCGAGCTCATAGATGGTGACGACCTCACGGGGGGCTGGCCCCTCGATCAGGTCCTTGTACTGGAACCCCCAATTGGCCGCCGGGTTGGAGCCGAAGAAGCGCCCGGCATAGGCGGGGTTGGCGCTCGGGCGCGGCCAGGTGTCGATGACCCGCACCTCGATGATGTCGCCTGGCTCCGCGCCCTCCACTGCCACCGGGCCGGTGAGCAGGTGCACGCCCAGCCCCTCGCCGGCACCATAGGTGAAGGGCCCGTCGGTCGTTCCGGCGCCGCGACGGCGCAGGGTCTTCTGGTCCTTTGTCCAGAGAAAGATCTCCTCCGCCGCCCGGTCGCCTTCGATCATGCGGGCATAGTCGTCATTGGCGTGATGGGTGATGGATTCGATCATCGCCCTGTCGCCGGACTTCAGCGTGAGCACCGGCGCCAGGGTCTTGCTGAAATAGCCCCAATGAACCGTGTCGGGCGTGGCGGGCAGATGATGCTTGGTCATGTCGAACCTCGGGAAACAGGAACGGGCGGCTGCAAGGCAGCACACCTATTCGGCGGTCATGGAGCTGAGAAAGCGTGCGGTCAGCGGGTGGGAGGGGGCGGAGAGAAGGCGCGCGGCCGGCCCTTCCTCGACGATCACGCCGCCGGACAGGAACATGATGCGGTCGGCAACATCGCCAGCGAAGCGCAGTTGGTGAGTGGAGATAATCATGGCGAGCCCCTCCTCCACCGCCAGCCGGCGGATCACCTCCAGCACCTCGCCGACCAGTTCGGGATCGAGGGCGGAGGTCGGCTCGTCGAGCAACAGCACGGTCGGCGACGGTGCCACAGCGCGGGCGATGGCGACGCGCTGCTGCTGGCCTCCGGACAGGTGGCGCGGCAACGCGTCAGCCCGGTGGGCAAGGCCGATGCGCTCCAGAAGATCGCGGGCGCGACGGTCAGCGTCGAAGCGCGAGAGCCCCTGCACCCAGCGCAGCGGGCCGGCGATGTTCTCGCGGGCGGTCAGGTGGCCGAACAGGTTGAACTGTTGGAACACCATGCCGACGCCGACGCTGGCGCGCATCTGCGCCGTCATCCGCGGCGAGAGCGGACGCCCGTTTTCGTCCACACCCAACGACCGGCCGCCGACCCGGACGGTGCCGTCCTCCCAGCCTTCCAACCGGTTGATGCAGCGCAACAGGGTGGACTTTCCCGAACCCGAGGGGCCGAGCAGCGCCACCACCTCGCCCGCGCGCACGGTCAGGTCAATGCCGTCGAGCACGGTCTGCGCGCCATAGCTCTTGCGCAGCCTCCGCGCCTCCACGGCGATATTGTTGCCAGCGAGACGCGCCGCGCGGGCGGCGGGGTCTCGCCCGGTACTTACAGGCTTGGGCGAGGCGGGCGGCAGCGGATCGGCGACGATCTCGGCCACGATCTCGCGGGCGACATCCGGCGGGGTGACGCCGGTCGCGGGAACCGCCAGTTCGGGAAAGGCATCCGGCCGGCCCGGCACCAGCACCCGGAAGAAACGGCGCAGCTGCTCGCGCGGCGGGGGCCGGTCGAGATCGAGCAGCATTTCGACCACGATCTGGATCACCGCAATGGCGCCGGTGAGCACGAGGTACATCAGCCCGGAGGCGAAGAAGATGGAGAAGAAATCGAAGGTGGCCGATGCCAGCTGGGTCGAACGCAGGGTCAATTCCTGCACCGCTACCACGGAGGCGAGCGAGGAGTTCTTGAGCGCGCTCACCGCCTCATTGCCGAGCGCCGGCACCATGGAGCGGATTGCCTGCGGGGCGATGATGCGGCGCATGATGGCGGCCGGCGTCATGCCCAGCGCCTGCCCGGCGCTCACCTGCCCGCGCTCCACCCCGAGCACGTTGGCGCGCAGGATTTCCGCGATGAACGGCGCCTCGTTGAGCGCGAGCGCCAGGCTGGCGGCGGAGATGGCGGAGAGCTTGATGCCAATCAGCGGCAGGGCGTTGTAGCAGAACACCATCTGCAGGATCAGAGGTGTCCCGCGGAACACGATGGCGTAGGCCCGCGCGACAATCGCCAGCGTGCGGAAGCGCGAGAGCTGCATGGCCGCGAGGACGACGCCCATGACAAGCCCACCGAGCAGACCGAGCACGGTGATGAGGAGCGTGTAGCCCACTCCGTCGAGGAGGTAGGGCATGCCCAGATAATGCAGGAAAAGATCCATTGGCCTTCTTCGCAACGGAGGAGAGCGGCGGCCGCGAAGGGAACGCGCGGCCGCCGGTGCCGGCGCCTCGGGAGGTCAGTCGGCGAGCACCAGCTTGGGGGCCTCAAGCTGGTCAGCGGGCAGGTTCCACTTCTTCATCAGCTCCGCCTGCACGCCGGCCGTCTGCAGCGCAGTGAGCGCCGCCATCACCGCGTCGCGGAACGGGATGTTGTTGCGCGGCACGGCGATGCCGACCGAATAGGGCAGCGTGACCGCCGTCGCTTTGTCCAGCTTGTCCGGATAGGCCTTCACCGCGCCGTCGACGGTGTTGACGTCGTTGATGTAGGTATCGGCGCGCCCGGCGAGGATGGCCTGGATGCAGTTGGCGTTATTGTCGAACAGCAGGATTTCCGGCGCCGGCTTGCCGGCGGCCTTGCATGCGGGCTCCAGCGCCTGGATCAGCGGCACTTCAACATAGCCGGTATTCTCGGCCGCCACCGCGCCGCACAGCGAGGCGTCGATGCCGGTGATCTTCTTCGGGTTGCCCTTGGCCACTAGCACCCCGTCATACACCTTCAGATAGGTGATGAAGTCCGCCGCCTTCGCGCGGTCCTTGGTGGCGTAGATGTCGGAGATGACGATATCGGCCTGACCGGCCTGCAGGGTGGTGAGCAGCGAGGCGAACGTCACCGCCTTGTAGGTCAGCTTGAAGCCGAGGCAGTCGCCGATCGCCTCGCCGAGATCAATATCGAAGCCGATATAGTTGGTCGGATCCTTGGGGTCGATCGTCTCATAGCCCGGCGTGTGCGGGTTGATGGCGTTGACCAGCGTCTTGCCCTTGAGGTCGGGATATTTCGCCTGCAGCGTGGCGCAGGCTTCCGGCGTGGCGGCCTGCGCCATCTGCGGCAGGCCGGCGGTCAGCCCCCCGGTGGCGAGGGCCAGGCCAAGGGCGCCGAAGAGGGCCGAGCGAAGGTGCGAGACGACGGACAGGCGCGGCCTGCCGGAACGGATGTCGAGAGCGTGTGCCACGTAACTTCTCCTCTGCTAGCGTGCCCCGAGGGACGGCCAGACGGATAGCGAGGCCCGAAGTGTGACGCAGGAGGGGTCGAGGAGACTTGTCTGAGGGCGCACCGATTGTTGGATGGGCAGATGCCAACGCGCAGGCATATCAGCCTAATTAATGAGCAGTTTTCGCCCGGCGAGGCTTTCACGCCTCGCCGGCGCTACCTCTCGATGATCTCGCGAATGCGGGTCGCCAGAATGTCCATGGCGAACGGCTTGGTGATCATCGCCATGCCGGGCTCGAGAAAACCCGATGCCAGCGCGGCATTCTCGGCATAGCCGGTCATGAACAGCACCTTGAGCCTGGGCCGGGAGACGCGCCCACCATCGGCGACCTGTCGCCCGTTGAGGCCAGGCAGGCCGACATCGGTGATCAGCAGATCGATGCGCTGGCGGGACTGGAGGATTTCCAGCCCCTTCGGACCGTCGGCCGCCTCGATGGCGCGGTAGCCGAGCTCGTTCAGCACCTCGACGATGAGCCCACGCACCACCGGTTCGTCTTCGACCACCAGCACGACTTCCCCGGCCTCCGTCCCCGGGGCCTCGCCAGGACCGGCCCCGCCGTCCTCGGCATCATCGTCGCCGCGATAGCGAGGCAGGTACAGCTTGATGGTGGTCCCCTGCCCGAGCTCGGAATAGATGCGTGCATAGCCTTCCGACTGGCGCGTGAAGCCATAGACCATCGAAAGGCCGAGCCCGGTGCCCTGCCCGATCGGCTTGGTGGTGAAAAAGGGCTCGAAGGCGCGGGCGATCGTCTCCCGGCTCATGCCGGTGCCGGTATCGGTGACGCAGATGCAGACATACTGGCCCGGCTTGACCTCGCGCTCGCGCGCCGCAAACAGGCTGTCGAGATGGGCGTTGCAGGTCTCGATGGTCAGCTTGCCACCCTGCGGCATGGCATCACGCGCATTGATGGCCAGGTTGAGGATGGCGCTCTCAAGCTGATTGGGGTCGCAGCGCGTCAGCCAGAGCCCGCCGCCGAGGACCAGCTCCAATTCGATACGTTCGCCCAGCGTCCGCCGCAGCATGTCCTCCAGCGAAGCGATGAGCGGGTTGGCGCGCACGGGCCGCGGATCAAGCGGCTGACGGCGGGAGAAGGCGAGCAGGCGATGGGTGAGCGCGGCAGCGCGGTCTGCGCAGGTTCGCGCCCCGCCCACCCAGCGCGCCAGGTCGTCCGTACGCCCCTGGGCGATGCGGTTGCCGAGGATATCGAGGCTGCCGGTGATGCCCTGCAGCAGATTGTTGAAGTCATGCGCGATGCCGCCGGTGAGCTGGCCGACCGCCTCCATCTTCTGGCTCTGGCGCAGCGCCTCCTCGACTGCCCTCTGTTCGGTGACGTCGCGCCCCACCGCATGGATGCGGCCATTGCCGGGCACGGCGCTCCAGGCCAGCAGGCGGTACTCACCCGCCTTGGTGCGATAGCGGTTCTCGAAAGCGAAGGTGGCGGCACCGCCCGAAGAACTGGCCAGTTCGCGGGCATTGGCTTCGAGATCTTCCGGGTGCAGGAAGTCGGCGACCCTCCGGCCGACCATCTCGCCCTCGTCCCAGCCGAGCAGCCGCTCTGCCGAAGGGTTCACCGCCGTGATAGTGCCCTCGAAATCGCAGACCAGCATCAGGTCCTGGCTGATCCGCCACAGTCGGTCGCGATCCTGGGCAAAGGCTTCCTCGGCACGCTTCTGTGCCTCGATGTCGGTATTGGTTCCGACCCAGGCGCTGATCAAGCCTCGAGCATCGATCAGCGGCACCGCCCGCGCCAGATGCCAGCGATAGGTGCCGCCAGCGTCACGCAGGCGCATCTCTGTCTCATAGGTCGCGCCAGAGGCCACGGCCCGCGCCCAGCGCTCGCGTGCGTTCGGCAGGTCGTCGGGCTGCACGAGGCCGGTCCAGCCCTCGCCGTCGAGGCTGCCGGGCGCGGCGCCGGAATAGACGTAGATCTGGTCGTTGAACCAGTCGAGTGCGCCATCGGCACGGGCCGTCCACACCTGGTTGGGCATGTTCTGCGCCAGCGCGCTGAACTGCGCCTCGCTCTTTTCCAGCGCCATCTGGGTGCGGCGCCGGTCGGTGACATCCTGCACCGCGCCGACCATGCGAACCGGGCGGCCGGCCTCGTCGCGCTCGTAACCTGCCTTGCGCGCGATGATCCGCTCCTTGCCCGTGTCGTGCCGGCGGATACGGT
Source organism: Ancylobacter vacuolatus (assembly GCF_030813595.1). Lineage (GTDB taxonomy): Bacteria > Pseudomonadota > Alphaproteobacteria > Rhizobiales > Xanthobacteraceae > Ancylobacter > Ancylobacter vacuolatus. The sequence goes on from NZ_JAUSUH010000004.1 coordinate 140,199, forward strand.
ACTCGACATCGAGCAGCGCCGATCCCCCCTCGCGGCTCACGACGTTGGAAATGCGCAGGGCATCCTCCGGCACCACCAGCCGCTCGACCATAGACGCGGGAATTTCCGCGGCCGGGGGCAGGCCGAAGAGGCGGCAGAATTCGGCGGTAGCGTGGATCACGTTGCTGGTGATGTCGATGGAAAAGAGCCCGACCCCACCCGCCGCTTGGGCGCGACGCAGCTGTTCCTCGCTCTGGCGAAGCGCCTCCTGCGCCGCATATTCAGCCGTCCTGTCTCGGATGAGCTTGACGAAGCCGATCGGCGTCCCGGCCGCGTCGCGCAGGGGCATCATCTCGCTCAGGCCCCAGAAGCGTTCGCCCGAGCGGTTGAGATGCCAGCGCGCGTCATGGGCGCGGCCGGAGGCGAGCGCCTCGTCGCGCTTGGCCTGCGGCCGGCCGGCCTCGCGGTCCTCCGGCGTAAAGAAGGCGTCCACCGGCTGGCCCAGCATTTCCTTTTCGGTCCAGCCGAGCATCTCGGCGGCGCCACGATTCCACAGGGTGCAGCGCCCGTCGAGATCGGTGGCGACGATGCCGTAATCGACGGCGCTGTCGAGAATCTGCCGGTGATGAGCCTCGCGCTCGCGAAGTACGCCCTCGGCTCCGGCGCGCTGAATATGCGCCCAAGACCGTTCCGTGACCTCGCGGATCACGCTCAGCTCATAATCGGACCAGTCATGCGGCACCTTGTCGTGAACCGCCATCAGCGCGATGAGGCGCCCCTGCTTGAACAGCGGCATGCAGATCGTCGCCGCGACGCCCAGGGCGGCAAAAGCGGCGGCCTCCTGCGAGGGAAGCTCTACACCCGTGTCACGGAGGATGAGCGGGCGGCCCGCACTGAGCTCGCCGGAGACACGGCTACCAAAATCCGCGAGGCGATAATGACCGAGGATCGAGAGCGAACCAGGCGCGTGCCAGTTGCCGCGGATTGTGAAGCCATCCTCATCCTCGTCCATGTCGGCATAGGCGCAGATGGAGACGGCGAGATGCTCCGCCGTCATGCGGGTCGTGATGGCGAGAATTTCGCCCGCGTCGCGGCATTCGGCCACCGCACGCCCAAGAGCGTCGAGGAAGCGCAGCCGCGTCTCGCTCTCCTCGAGAGCGACCCGGGTCCGGTGCGCTTCTGTCACCTCCACCACGACGGCAATGACGCCGCCGGGTGTGCCGTCATCGCCGGCCACCGGCGAGTAGTCCAGATTGAGCCACACCTGCTCGGGATGGCCGTCGCGGTGCAGCGTCAGCGGCAGGTCCCGGTAGCTGAGCGTGGCGCCCGACAGGCCCACCCGCATGACATTGTCGTTGAAGTCGGCGACCTCGGGCCAACCTTCCCGGACATTCGACCCCAGAAGACGGCTGTCTCGCCCGCCGGCGAAGACGGAATAGGCGTCATTATAGATCATCACGCCGTGCACGCCCCACAGCAGCACGAGCGGCACGGGGCTGGCGAGCATCAGGCTGACCGTGTTGCGCAGGCTGGAGGGCCAGGCTCCAAGTGGGCCGATCGGCGTTGAGGCCCAGTCAAACTCCGCAATGCGGCGCGCAAGTGCCCCACCGCCGGCAGAAGATGCGCGATCGGTGGCAACGACGCTCTCGTCCAGCCGCACGTCAAACCCCATGACACTAGCGTCTGCCCTGAACCCGGCCGGACAGGGCTTCGACCTGCCAGAACGCACAAATATCGTTCCAGTTCCACTCGTGAACGGGGTTTTGATTGCGAGCCCAAGAGGCCGCTTCGGACCGGATTCGAGGGACAATGCCACAACAGGCCCTGCGGCCGTGGCGGCAGAATCTGAAATGGCGAGACAATCCCTGCCACAGGCGCCTCCGAACCGCGCTCGCTGGGCCGTCGGCGGGAGATACCCTGCAGCGCTCGCTGCAGCAATCGAACGGCGAACCGAGGACGCCTGGTGTCACCGATCACCCCTCCACCTTCCTCCTAGCCGAAGGAATAATGGATCTCTGGCCGTCGGCTCCAACGCTCATTTCAGCGACGCGGCCACAACACCTTCCAAAATCTGTCGCTCTGCTTTCGAAGAGGGGCCGCCTCTGGCACAGGCCAGCGCGTGTGGACTTCGCGCACAAAGTCATGTGTGAACGAACTGTCCCTAAACTTGCGGGCATAGTTTTCGACCAGATTGTCCTGCCACCAGATGTTTTTCTGACAAGAGCAGCCCCGCGGATCGTGCCACCCCTCCTCCTCGCTTATCACCCTGATATCGCAACCGCTAATCGCCGCTTCGCGCAGAACATTGCTATAGTGATCATAGGAGTAGAGGGTCCGGGTGCGCCGCAATGTATCCCCGAGGGCCGCCATATCCGGCGTCCGGTCTTCCAAAGCTTCGATAGACAAGCCCGGTGGTAAAGGGAATCGCTCCCGGAGGGCACGTCCCTTGTGCGTGAAAGAACAGTCGATTGTCTTCGGCACTGACGCATCAGGGAAGATGACTTCCGGATCGATCAGTCCTGTCCACAATACGCGGTTGGGGCCCAGAGGCTCGCTCACGGCCCGGCTGACGGTTTCGAGTTTTTGCGGATCGTAGACGAACACCATTTCTTCGTCGGGATAGGTCGTGTCTCCGGCCAGCAAGCCGGGATCATTGAGCGCCCACCTCACCACTTTCCCTGCACGGAGTGGATTTCCCGAAACGATCTCGGGATAGACGACAATGCTGTCTCCCACCGCGCCTCGATGAAACGGAACATTCCAATCGGATGGCCGCACTTCGCGGTCCGCCTTTATGGCGCTGGGGTAGCCGGCCTCATTCAAATGATGGCAGAGCCGGTAAAGGGCACGCACGCCAGAGCTTTTGCTCGTGTAGGGCGGCGCCAAGATAATGAAGATGTACTTCATGCGAGTCTCTATTCCGCAACACGGCGTCTACAACGTGCTAGGCGCACATTTGTGTGGGCGCAGCCTCACTGGCGACGCCCTCTCGGGCGCGGTAGGCGGGGAAGTAACGTGTGTCCGGAGCTCGCTCGGCGCAAAGTGCCCTATACGCCCTTGCGTCATTGACAATGCGCAGCAGGTAGACCGGCTCGGAATGGTTTGCCCAGCGCTGCTTGAACAGCCTCAGCCCATCTGTGCCGGAATCCGGCATTCCTCCCGTCAACAGCCGAACGCCGAGTTCCCTCGCTTGTCGCTGCAATCCCGCCATCAGCAGATAGGACGCATTCCACCGAAGCCCGTCATCCGTGCTGGCCATATGCAGGATCTGCAGCATGTCCCCGAAGAGCACGCCGCACGCCATGGCACCAATTCCTTGTGCGTCACGAACCTCGAAAAACACGCCACTTTCGAGGCGCGCGATGGTCTCAAAGTGCGCGCGTGGAAAATCGACATAGCTGCCTGCCAGTCCCCGACGCGCCAGAAGTCGTGCATGAATGTCCGCCATCTGCAGGCGGCAGGTCATCTGGGTGACAGGGCGAAATTCAGCACGCTCCTCGCAGCGGCTCAGGCGCAGTCGCGTACGCCGGCTCATCGGAACGTCCGGACGCTGTGGATCGTAGACGAAATGCTGCTTGAGCAGTGTGGGGTTGCCCATGGATCCATGCGGCACATAGCCAGGCTGCGTCACTGCAGTAATCGTCACGAGGTGGCGAAAATCCTCGTGGAGCGCCCTTACATCCTCGCCACCACCAATCCAAAGATAGGGCCATGGTCCGACGCCATCATGCAAATCCGTGCCGGCGATCGAGCGCCGGAGAACCATCAAGCCGCTGCGCGCGCCGCGTTCCGGCGCTCCCATCAAGCCAGACGCGTAGCTCTCCGAGTTAAATGGACAATCAAGAACCATACGTCAGTTTTGCCTGGAGTGATGATTGACGAACGCGGCTGTCCTCGGTGGACAAGACAGTCCCCGGCTGCAGTATCGCCGACCGCACAGATCGATGCCAGAGGTATCATGCTCTGCAAAACCCTCCATATCAGAAGGGCCCGCCTCACTTTAGGGACGTAAAATGCTACGGAATTGATTTTAAAGGGCAAACTTAATCAAAAAACTTCCGAGCCTTCGCAGGCTATCGAGGCCCGTCGACCCGCTGCGCGGGGGGCGCGTCCTCATTTGGCGCAGGAGCGCTACCCGGCACAAGAAAATCCGCGACGTGCTGGGCGAACAGGTCTGCCCGCGTGCGCGGGTAGAAATGTCCACCATCGAACGCGACAAGCGTTGCGCTCGCAATGTCACGCGCAAGGCGCTCGGACTGCGTAAAGAGGATCATCTCGTCATCGCGTGCGCCCAGGATCAGGGTCGGCGCACGGATTTGGCCGAGTTCCCCCGCCCGGTCGAACGCGAGCAGCATGCGGATGCGGGCGATCGCGACCGGGAGCGGCGCCAGAGCCTGCCCCGCTCGCCGAACCGCCGCGTCGAGATCGGCCTCATGGGCGGCGATCCAAGCCGCGTCATAGCCCAGCACATGGGTGAAAGCTTGATAGATATCCGGTCGGCCGGCTTCGAGAAGGGCGAGTCGGGCCTCGAACAGGGTGCGAAAACGCGCATCCGGTCCGGGCCAGCTTCCGGAAATCACGAGGTGGTCGGCCCTCGCCGGGCTGTCGAGGGCGAGGGTCTGGACCACGGCGCCGCCCGTGGAATGGCCGACAAGATGGGCCCGCGCCCATCCGGCCTCGTCCATGATCTCTACGACGTCGCGGGCGATGCGCCCGATTGTGTAGGGCCCCGCCGGCCGGTCACTGCGCCCAGCGCCACGATGATCGACAATCAAGAGCCGGAAGCGCGATTGCAACCGCTCCGCGACCGGTTCCCAGAAGCGCCCGTCACCACCGAGCCCCGGAATCAGCACCACAGCGGGGCCGCCGGCGCCTCGCACCTCGAAGTGCACGCGGCAGCCATCGGATGTCGTCATCAGGGGCATGGCTGGACCTCAGATCGGCTGCTCGCCCGTGTATCCCGGCCAGGTGTCGCCCAGTCGGAAGCCGTCTGGGAACGGGTCAGTCGGATCGAGCACATATTGATGGAACGCGGTGATCCAGCCCGGCCCAGTGATGGTCGGCAACACGGCCGGCAGGCCGCCGAGCTCGGTGGTGCCGCGCAGCCGGCCGATGAACTCGGTGCCGATCAGCGAGCGATGCAGGAAGCGCTCGCCCACCTGCAGCATGCGCTTGGCATGCAGCACCGCCATGCGCGCGCAAGTGCCGGTGCCGCAAGGCGAGCGATCGTGCCGACCCGGCGAGACGATGACTGTGTTCCTGGACACCAGCCCCTGCTCGTCGCGCTCCAGCGGCCCGGCGAAGAGTGTCTGGTTGATGGTGTGGATCTCTGGGTTTTCCGGGTGCACGCAGGGGATTTGCTCGGCCGCCGCCGCCTTGATGCGCTCTCCCACCTCCACGAGTTGCGCCGCCTCTTTCAGTTCCAGCCGGAAACCGAGCGATGCGGCGTCCACGATGGCGTAGATCATGCCGCCATAGCCGACATCCACGGTGATGCGGCCGAGCCCCGGCACCTCGACCTCGCGGTCCAACGCGAAGGCAAAGCCGGCAACGTTGTCGAAGGTCACGTTCACGCACTTGCCGTCGCGGCACTCAGCCGAGACCTTCACAAGCCCGGCGGGCGCTTCCAGCACCAGATGCGTGACCGGCTCCTGCATGGGAATGATGCCCGTCTCCAGCAGCACGGTGACGGTGCAGATCGTGTTGGTACCCGACATCGGTACGTAATAGTCGGACTCGATGATGACGAAGCCGGCGTCGGCTTCCGGCGTCGTCGGCGGCAGCACGAGATTGACGCATTGCGAGACGCGCCCGCGCGGCTCGTTAAGCAGAAACCGGCGCAGCTCGTCGCGATGCGTCTGCACATATTTCATCTTTTCGAACATGGTCTTGCCGGGAACGTCGCGCACGCCCCCGGTGATGACCTCGTTGAGTTCGCCGGCAGCGTGGGCCCCGACGACATTGATCATGCGGCTGAAGCGCATCGCGCTCTCCTCAGATTGCCGAACGCGGGGTGGTGGCAAGCGCCGTGACCGTCGCCTCAAGGACGCCGAGCACCCGCTCGCGCTCCGTCCCAATGAGCGGTAGGCGCGGCGCGCGTACCCATTCGGGCGCGCCATAGGTCACCTTCTCCGCCAGCTTGATGTATTGCACCAGCTTGACGTCAGTATCGAGGTGGAAGGCAGGCGTGAGAATACGGTAAAGCGCGCGGGCTTCAGTGTAACGTCCGGCCATGCAAAGATTAAAAAGCTCGACGCATTCGGCGGGCCAGGCGTTGGTCATGCCCGACACCCAGCCGGTGACGCCAAGCGCGGCGCTTTCCAGCAGCAGATCGTCGACGCCGCAGAACACTGAGAAGCGGTCGCCGCACTCATTATAGAGGTCGGTGACGCGGCGGATGTTGCCGGTCTCCTCCTTGATGCAGACGATGGTCTCCACATCCGCGATTTCGTTGAGAATAGAGGGGGTTACATCGACGCCATAGGCGATCGGGTTGTTGTAGATCATGATCGGCAGGCCGCAGCCCGTGCCCAGGGTACGGTACCAGGCTGCCGTCTCGCGCGGGTCGCTCTTATAGGCGATGGAGGGGAAGGCCATCAGGCCCTGCGCCCCCAGCTTCTCGTAATGGCGGGCGGATGCCAGCGCCTCGGCCATGCCGACATGGGCGAGGCCCGAGAGCAGCGGCACGCGGCCGGCGACGACTTCCTTGGCGGCGAGGATGACGCTCTCGCGCTCGGCCGCCGTCAGCGAGGCGTTTTCTCCCAGCATTGGCAACACGATAACGCCGGACACGCCGTTGTTTATCAGCCGGTCGATGCTGGCCTGGGTGGCGGCGAGATCGAGGCTTTCATCCTCCTTGAGCTTGGTGGTGACGGCGGGAAAGACTCCGGTCCAGCGGGTCATCGCGTGTCCTTTCGGAAGACAGAACGGGTGGCGGCGGGTTGGTCGATGAGTGCAGTGAGGTGATCGATCAGTGCAGTGGGGGTAAGACAGGGCACGACACCGAGGGCGGCGATGTCGGCGACGACATCGACCGGCAGGCCGGAATTGGAATCCTCCGGCACCTGGTTCAGCCGTCCCCCGATGCAGACCGGGAGGTCGGCCCCGGCGCGGGCGAGCGCCTGGATCACCTCGCGGGCGTAGCGCAGGGCGATGCCGTTATAGGTGCTGATGGCGATGATGTCGGCGCCGGCGGCCAGCGCGGTGGCGACGAGGTCGTCGGCATCGACCGAGGTGCCGCCGTCCACCGTGGCGACGCCGAGATGGCCGAGCGTGAGCTCGATGAGGTTCTTGCCGTGCTCATGCACGTCGCTGGAGGCGACGCAGGCGGTGAAGCCGCGCGCGGCGAGGCGGGCGGCGGCCGCCGGCGGCACCCGGCCGGCCCAGTCGCGCGCGGCGTGCTCCAGTTCCTCAACCCATTCGGCCTGTGCCACCGCGCGGCGCCCGCTCCACGCCTTCGCCTCCGGCACGCCAGCGCCGAACGCCGCCTCCAGGCGCTTCGGGCCGATGCGGCGCAGGGCGAGCATCATCTGGGCGGGATCGGCGGTGTCGATGCCCGCGTCCTCCAGCCCGGCCAGCGTTCGCGCGGCAAACAGACGGCCGCCCTGAACCAGCCGCTCGGCCAGCGCATCGACGGGCGCGGTATCTATCAGCCCGGACGAGCCGGCGGCATGTTCGGCGAGGCGGTGGGCGAACATCTGCGCGTCGATGATTTCGTCAATATCGGGGATGCGCTCATTCTCGGTCACCGGCACCGGATTGACCGCATGGCCCGTCGGCTGGCGCCCGAGCGCCCAGAGGTCGGCCTGCAGGTAGCTCGCCAGGCTGGCATAATTGCCGGCGGGGGTGGTTTTGTAGCTCACCGTGTTGCCGAAGATCATCGTCCCCGGCGTGTCGGTCACTTGCGCCAGCGCGGCGTGGAAGGCCATGCGCACCAGCGGCGCGGTGAAGTGGTGGCCGAAGCAGTGCGACAGCCGGGCGCCGATCAGCGTCTCGACGATGTGCTTTTCCACCAGCACCATGCCGAGCGCCGAGCTCATATCGGCGAACAGGCCGGCAAAGCCGTCGTCGAGATTGGAATGCACCAGCACCTCGACCGGCTGCGCGGCGATGAGGCCGAGCGCGGTGACGGTGGCGTGGGTGGTGGCGACATCGTCGTCCCAGTCCGGCAGGCGGAAGGTGAAGTACTGGCCAAGATTGCCGATGGCGGTGGCACCGGCGGCGAGAGCGCCCTTGGTGTTCTCCAGCGCCCCCGGCAGGCCCAGCATGAAGTCGCCGAAATGCGCGGCGGCGGGCGCGGCATTGGTGATGCGGGCGAAGCTCTCGGCCCCTTCCAGCACGATGCCGGTGCCGCGCCGGCTACCCTTCCGCATTTCCGGCGGGTAGCCCATCGATATGTCGAGCGTGATGCCGAAACGGTCCACCTGGGCGCCGTGCCGGGCACAGGCGGCGTGCACTTCGGCGATCGCGGCGACCGTGCGCTCCACACTGCGGAAGCCGATATGGGCGTGCTGCATGACGCGCCCGGCGACCGCCTCGCGGCGCTTATACGCGGCCTCGCTTGCCACATTCTGCGCGTCGAGGAAGGCATTGCGACCGACCGTCCAGTCCCGGGCCAGCGCCCGCCCCGCGGCCACGAGGTCCTCGCCCGGCTGAAGGGTCGGCGGAATCAACTGGTCGCGGGAGGGAAGCGGCGCGGTCATGGGCGGACTCTGTCAGCGCATCGGGGAGAGCGCGGTGGGGGCGAGCAGGCGCGTCTGCTGGCTCTGGATCATGCCCTTGATCGCGGCGAGATAGTCCTGCCATGGCGGATGGGCGAGCATCAGCGCCCGGCGCGCCTCGCGATCGGCCATGCTGTCATAGCGCCAGAGCGCGACGACATGGTTCAGTTCGCCGATCTCGGTGACGAAATGACCGATGAACGTGCCCAGAAAGCGCTTCTGGATGTCGAGGCCGAGCGTCTCATAGGCGTTGAGGAAATCGCCCATCCGGCCCGGCACGATGTGGTAGTCGCGCTCTTCGAGGATCATCGCCGCCTCACGCCAGCTGGAAGCCGAAGGCGAGCGGGTCGCGCTCGTCGACGGTAATGGTGTTGTGGCCGTAGACGCGGGCCCAGCCGCCAATGCTCGGGCGGATCGCCGGACGGCCGGCGACCTCGGCGGCGCTCTCCACCCTTCCGTGGAACAGCGTGCCGATGATGCTCTCATGCACGAAGTCGTCCCCCACCTTGAGCAGCCCCTTCGCCACCCGCTGGGCCATGCGCGAGGACGTGCCGGTGCCGCAGGGCGAGCGGTCGATGCCCTTGTCGCCATAGAACACCGCGTTGCGGCCATGGGCCTCCTTGTGCTTGGGGCCATCCGCCCACATCACATGGCTGACGCCATTGATGCGCGGGTCCTCGGGATGCACCGGGGCCACCGCTGCCTGCACGGCCGCGCGCACCACCGGGCTCCACTTCAGGATATCCTCGGCCTTCATGCCGTCGAGGCCGGCCCAGTTCTTCTGCGGCTCGACAATGGCGTAGTAATTGCCGCCATAGGACACATCGACGACGAGTTCGCCGATGCCGGGAATGTCGACCGTCACCCCCTCCGCGTGCAGGTAGCTCGGGATGTTGAACAGCCGCACCTGATCGACGAAGCGGCCATTGCGCGTGTATTCGATCTCCACCCGCCCGGCCGGCACTTCCAGCGCCAGCCGGCCCTCCACCCTCGGCACCACGAAGCCCTGTTCGAGCGCCACGGTGACGGTGCCGATGGTGCCGTGACCGCACATGGGCAGGCAGCCGGAAACCTCGATGAACAGCACGCCCAGCTCGCAATCCTCCCGCGACGGCGGGTAGAGGATCGAGCCGGACATCACATCATGGCCGCGCGGCTCGAACATCAGCGCCTTGCGCACCCAGTCATGGTCGCGAAGGAAGATCTGTCGCTTCTCCGCCATCGACACATTGGGCAGCAGCGGCGCGCCGCCCGCGACCACGCGCACCGGGTTGCCGCAGGTGTGGGCATCGACGCAGAGAAAAGTATGCGGGTTCATCACGGGCTCCGCGTTTCAGTTGAAGCGTTGGATGGCGAAGGGGGTGACGTCGACGGCGGGCGGACGGCCGGCGACCAGTTCGGCGATCAGGCGCCCGGTCGTCGGGCCGAAGGTGAGCCCGGTATGGCCATGGCCGAAGGCGTAGAACACGTCGTCACGCCGGGGCGAGCGGCCGATGACCGGGAGCGAATCCGCCGTGGTCGGGCGATGGCCCATCCAGCGCGTGCCGCCTTCAATGTTCAGGCCCGGCAGGAAGCGGCGGCCCAATTGGGCAAGCGCGTCGGAGCGGGCATAGTTCGGGGCGGCCCCCAGCCCGGCGAACTCGGCCGCGCCGCCGATGCGCAACCCCGCCTCGATCGGGGTGGCGACGAAGGCACGCTCGGCGAAGATCACCTCGCGTGTGAGCGAAACGCCCGGCGCGGGCAGCGTGGTGTTGTAGCCGCGCTCGCTCTCGATCAGCGCCCGATCCCCGATCTGGCGGGCGAGCTGGCCCGACCAGGCGCCGGCGGCAACCACCAGCCGCTCGAAGGCGATGCGCCGCCCGTCCTGGGTCAGCACCTCATGGCCGGATATGCCGGCCACCTCGCCCCGGACCATCGCCACGCCGCGCGCCTCAAGATGGACGCGCAGGCGATCGACGATGCGTTTGGGATCGGAAACATGCGACCATTGCGGGGTCATGATGGCGTGGCGGATCGTGGTCGCCAGCGCCGGCTCCAGAGCCTGCGCGGCCGCGCCGTCCATCTCCTCGCAGACGAGGCCATGCCGGCGGCGCAATTCGTGGAAGCGCCGGTCCGCCTCGAAGCCCGCCCGCGTCTCATACACCCACAGCGCCCCGACGCGGTGCAGGTCGCCCATCAGGTCGAGCTCGGCGAGCAGCGGCAGAAGGTCGTCATAGGTGCGGGCCGACAGCGTGGCGAGCGAGGCGGCGATCGCCTCCACCCGGTCCCAACGTCCCTCTTTGAGAAAGCGCAGCAGCCAGGGCAGCAGCTTGGGGAAATGACCCATGCGCAGCGACAGCGGGCCGAGCGGATCGGCCAGCCAGCCCGGCACCTTCCACGCGAGGCCAGGCACGGAGGCGGGGATGATCTCGGTGACCCCGATGCCGGCAGCGTTGCCGAAGGAGCATTTGTCCCCGGCCGGGTCGCGGTCCAGCACCGTTACCTCGTGCCCCTCCGCACGCAGCGAGCGGGCACAGGAGAGGCCGACAATGCCGGCGCCGATGACGAGAATGCGCGACATGGTGGATGGCTCTCTCAGATGACCAGCGAAGCGAAATGGCGCCGCACCGCCTGGGCGAGGCTGAGTGCGGTAACGACCGACGTCTTGGGATTGTCGGGTGAGGGCCGATTGGCAAAGCGCAGCGTGGCGGTGCCGGCCGGGCTCTCGATCTCGATCTCATGCGTGTTGCCGCTCACCGCCGGGTCGGCGATGACCTGCACGCTCACCACAGCCGGACCGGCCGCCAGCGCAACGGTCAGCCCGGCATTGAGATTGCGCGGGTAGCGGCGGGCCGCCTCCGCCGCGTTTCCCTCGAACAGCACGATCGCCGAGGCGAGACTTTCCGACGCGTGCCCCAGCGCCGCCAGTTCGGCGCGCCACGCGGCCGGCGGCTTGCGGGAGATATAGCGCACCTTTGCGCCCCCGATCCCCGCCACGGCGGCGAGATAGTCGAGCCCGCCAATGGCGCCGGCCGGCACGATGAGCCGGGCGCCACTTTCCTGCGCGGCAGCGGTGAGGCGTTGCAGCAGGCTTTCATCGGCCAGCGCACCGGTGGAAGCGACGACGAGGCTGATGCCGGCCTTGAGCAGCAGCGGCCCATATTGCGCCACCGCGCTTTGCCCCGCCGCCTCGACGACCAAAGCGGGCCGGGCAACGATGAGCGCCGCCACGTCAGGCAGGGCCCGGATGTTGGGGGGCAATTCGGCCGCATGGTGCGTCAGCACAGCAAGGCGATGGGCGGGGTCGCAGCCGAGATCGGCGGTCAGCGCCCGGCCAATGGCGCCGAAACCGATGAGAGCGATGTCTCGCGCGGCGCCCATCACCTCACCAGGCCGACATGCCGCCATCGACGGTGAACATGGCACCGGTGGCGAAGGAGGCTTCATCGGAGGCGAGCCAGAGGATGGCGTTGGCAATCTCCACCGGCTGCGCCCAGCGATTGATCGGCGAGCGCGCCTTGAGCTTGGCCTTGAAACTCTCGGGGTCGGGATGGTTCTCGACCATTCTGTCGAAATAGCTCGACCAGGTGACGCCCGGCGCCACGCAGTTCACCCTTATGTTCTGCTCGGCATGGTCGAGCGCCATCGCCTTGGTGAGCGCCGCGACGCCCCCCTTGGAGGCGACATAGGCGGCGCGGTCGAAGATGCCGACGGAGGCGACGTTCGAGGCGGTGTTGACGATGGTGCCGCCGCCCTGAGCCGCCATGACCGGAATCGCGTGCTTGCAGCACAGGAACACGCCCTTGAGGTTGACCGCCATCAGTGCATCCCACGCGTCCTCCTCGGTATTTACAACCGTACCGGGGATGCCGTAGCCAGCATTGTTGGCGAGGATGTCGAGCCGGCCGAAACGCTCTACCGCGCTTTCCACCATGCGCTTCACCTCGTCGCTGCGGCTGACGTCGACGGCGATGGCGGCGGCATTCGGGCCGAGGCGTTCGGCGACCTGCGCGGCCCCCTCGCCATTGCGGTCTGCCAGCAGGACGCGGGCACCTTCCCGCACGAAAAGCTCGGCCGCCGATTCACCGATGCCGGCGGCAGAGCCAGTGATGATGGCGACCTTGTCTTTGAGACGCATGGATTCCTCGATCGTCGGGAAGGGCACGAACGCGCGGGCCTGTGGGCACGTCGGCTCAGGGCTGGCGCTGGTCGTCCGGCTGGGCCGCGAACACGGTGTCGCGCTCGATCTGCAGCACGTTCTCGGGCCGCGGGAACGGCTCGGGCGTCGGCTCGTCCGGCTGACGGGGACGGCCGATCAGGCGGAAGAAATCCTCCAGCCCGTTGGGCACGATGAGCCACGTCCAGAGGATGTCCTCGGTGCCCTCATTGATGAACATGTGCCGGCGGTTGCGGCCGATGAAAAAGGCCGAGCCCGACTGCATCTCGTGGCTCACGCCCTCGACCACGGCACGGCCCTTGCCACGGATGACGAAGATGACTTCCTCATTGCGGTCATGGGCATGCTCGCGCACATAACCGCCCGGCGGCACGGTCTGGGTTCCGAAGCCTATCGGAAACTCCATCGGCACGAGATGCGGGGCGAAGATCACGTCGATATGGCCATTGGCCGGCACGGGCTGCCAGTAGCTGACCTCCTCGCCCGGCTGTTTCACCAGCACATCGCCGAGATGGGAGGTGTCGCCCGCCTGGGCCGACCGGCCCGCCTGTTCCGACATGAGTCTGCTCCGTTCGCCGGGGAGATAATTGAATACAATATTCAGCCTAGACACTCAGAAAGGAGAATAAAAGATGAAAAAATAGGCATATATAACCCATTTTTGCCTAATAATTGTTCTTGTTGATCCGTATCAATTGAATATCGTATTCAATATGGAGCTTGTGGAATGGTCGTGAAAATCGGTCGTCAGTCGTTGACGGACCAAATCGTCACCGAATTGCGGCGCCAGATCATCATCGGTCAGCTGCCCGAAGGCGCCCCGCTGCGCCAAGAGAAGCTGGCCACCGAGTTGGGGGTTTCCCGTGTCCCTCTGCGCGAGGCGATCCGCCAGCTGGAGGCCGAGGGCCTCGTCGTGTCGGAGCTGCACAAGGGGACGGTAGTGTCGTCCCTGTCGCTGGAGGAGATCGAGGAACTTTTCGAAATCCGTGCGCGCATGGAAACCTGGCTGTTCGAAACGGCCATTCCGCGCCTGACGGAAGAGGATTTCGCCCTTGCCGAGGCGGTGACGGACGAAGCCATGGCGAGCGGCAGCGTCGAGAACTGGGGCGAGCTGAACTGGCGCTTCCACGAGGCGCTGTATCGCCCGAGCGGTCATCTGATCGCGCTCAAACTGCTGCGCACCGTGCACGACCACGCCAATCGCTACGTGAACCTGCAGATCGCGGTTGCGGAAGATGTCGAACGCGAGCTCGCCGACCATCGCGCGCTCATCGCCTTTGCCCGGCTCGGCGATATCCGCCGGGGCGTGGACACGCTGCGGGCACACATTCAGCGGGTCTCGCGCAACCTCATCGCGTCGCTGGCCGAAGGCCGGATGGGGAAGGCGCGCGACATAGCTTGAAGAACGGGCTGCCGGCGCGTGTTGGCACCCTGAAGCAACGGTCCGGAACGGACCCCAGAGAGAAGGGAACTGACATGCGTATCAAGAGCATACTCTACGCTGCCGTTGCCGTGGCCGCGCTGACGGGAGCGGCGCGCGCCGATATCCTCATCGGCACAGCAGGTCCGACGACCAACGCCGAGGCTCTCTTCGGCACCACGTGGCAGAACGGCATGGAACTCGCCGTGCGCCAGGCCAATGCGGCGGGCGGCGTTCATGGCCAGAAGCTCGTCCTGGTGCGCGACGACGATGGTGGCGACCCCAAGCAGGGCACGCTGATCGCGCAGAAGCACTGCGACGAGACCGGCATGCTTGCCGTCGTCGCCAATTTCAACAGCGGCGTGACCATCCCGTCTTCCGATGTCTACAATCGCTGCGGCATGCCGCAGGTGACCAACGCCTCGAACCCGAAGGTCACCAAGGCCGGCTACAAGAACCTGTTCCGGCCCATCGCCAACGACCTCTCGCAAGGCTCGGCCCCGGCCGATTACGCGCTTGCCAAGCTCGGCGCCAAGAAGGCCGCCGTCGTGCATGACAAGCAGGCCTTCGGCCAGGGGGTGGCCGAGGTGTTCCGCGAGAACTTCACCAAGGGCGGTGGCACCATCACCTCCTTCTCCGGCATTGCCCAGACCGATGTCGATTTCAGCGCCCTGCTCTCCTCCATCCGCGCCGAAAACCCCGACGTGGTGTATTTCGGCGGCGTCATGCCGGCGGTCGGCCTGTTCGTGAAGCAGGCCCGCGAGCTCGGCATCAAGGCGACCTTCTTCGCCGCCGACAGCGCCTTCACCCCGGACTTCATCGCCGGCGCCGGGCCCGCCTCCGAGGGCACGGTCGTTTCCTTCCAGGCCCCGCCCTACGATTCCTCGCCCGCCCTGCAGAAGTTCGCGACCGACTACAAGGCGGCGTTCGGCGAGGATCCCGGCCCGTACTCGGCCTATGGCTATGTCGAGGCCACCATCATCATCAAGGCGATGGAGAAGGCGCCGACCCCGCTCACCCGCGCGGGCATCGCTTCCGAAATCGCCAAGAGCGACTTTGACGGGCTGGTCGGCCACGTCGCCTTCACCCCGGCAGGCGAGCTCCAGAAGCCCTTCCTGTTCCTCTATGCGGTCAAGGACGGCAAGTTCGCGCTGGTCCAGTAGCGCGCCGCCTTCCCGAAACGGGTTTGCTTCATCGAACGGCCCCCTCCCGTCTCGTGAAGCCTCCTGGTCCGGCGCTGGCGCGCCCCCGCGCGCTGCGCCGGACCTCTTTCCGCCCGCTACCGCAAGCAACGGACCGAAAGGCTGACATGGGCGCCCTCATTCTCCAGCAGACGATCAACGCCCTCACCGTCGGGTCGATCTACGCGCTCATCGCGCTCGGCTACACGATGGTCTATGGCGTGCTTCGGCTCATCAATTTCGCCCATAGCGAACTGTTCACCGCCGGCGCTTTCATCGGCCTCGCGCTTGCCGGCGCGCTGGGCATTGCCGGCCACCCGACGGGCGGGCTGCTCGTGGGGCTCATCACCTTCGTGCTCGTCGGCCTCGTCGGCGTCAGCGTCGAGATCGTGGCCTACCGCCCGCTGCGCGGCACCTCGCGCCTGGCGCCGATGCTCTCGGCTCTCGGCATGGCGGTGGTGATCCAGAACGCGGTGATGCTGATCGGCGGCCGCCGGCCGATGATCTATCCCTCTTTCCTGCCGTCGGGTGCGATCGACGTCTTCGGCGCCGTCGTCAGCTACAAGCAGATCACCATCTTCCTCGTCGCGGTGGTGCTGATGGTCGGGCTCGAACTGTTCGTGAACCGCACCAATCTCGGCGTGCGCATCCGCGCCGTGGCCGAGAATGCCGAGACCGCCTCGCTGGTCGGCATCAATCCGAACATGGCGATCTCGCTGATCTTCTTCATCGGCCCCGGCCTCGGCGCCGTCGCCGGCATCCTCTATTCGTCCTTCTACGGCGTGGCGACCTTCACCATGGGTTTCGTCATCGGCATGAAGGCGTTCACCGCCGCCATTCTCGGCGGCATCGGGTCGATCCCCGGCGCGGTGCTCGGCGGGTTCCTGCTCGGCGCCATCGAGACCTTCGGCACCGCCTGGATGCCGGTGCTGACCGGCGGCGTCATCGGCACGGAATATCGCGACATCTTCGCCTTCTCCGTCCTCGTCCTGATCCTGCTGTTCCGCCCCGCCGGCCTGCTCGGCGAGCATGTCAGCGAAGAAACCAGGGTGTACAAGAGTGACTTCTGACGCACCGAATACAGGCGGAGCGGCGGCCGGCGCGCAGAGCGCGGCCCCTGCCCGCACGATGCGGGTGTGGCCCGGCGCGCTCGCCATGGCGCTGCTGCCGGTGCTGGCGCTGATCGCCGGGCAGTTCCTGCCGGCCTATCCGCTGCGCATCCTCGACATGATCCTGCTCTATGCCATCCTCGGCCTGGGGCTGAACATCATCGTCGGCTATGCCGGGCTGCTCGACCTCGGCTATGTCGCCTTCTACGCCATCGGCGCCTATTCCTGGGCGCTGCTGGCCTCCGGCCAGTTCGACATCCACCTGCCCTTCGCGCTGGTGCTGCTGATCGGCGCCAGCCTCGCCGGCCTCGCCGGCATCTTGCTCGGCATTCCGGTGCTGCGGCTGCGCGGCGACTATCTCGCCATCGTCACGCTCGGCTTCGGCGAGATCATCCGCGTGCTGATGAACAATCTCGACGGCGTGACCAATGGCCCGCAGGGAATCGCGCGCATCGACGAGGCGCACCTGTTCGGCTGGACGCTGAGCACGCCGCACGACTTCCTCTATCTGCTCGTCGCGATGCTGGTCGTCGTCTTCCTGTTCGTCTGGCGCATCCAGGAGAGCGCGCTCGGCACCGCCTTGTCCGCCGTGCGCGAGGACCAGGACGCCGCGCGCGGCTGTGGCATCGACACGACGCGGGTCAAGCTCGTCGCCTTTGCCTTCAGCGCCTTCGTCGGGGGCGGGTGCGGCGTGGTGTTCGCCGCCATGCAGCGTTTCGTCAGCCCGGAGAGCTTCACCTTCTGGGAGTCGCTGATCATCGTGCTGGTGATCGTGATCGGGGGTCTTGGCAACCCGTTTGGGGCGCTGCTTGGCGCGACGCTGCTGATCCTCATTCCCGAGCTGCTGCGCGCCTATGCCGACTATCGGCTGCTGCTCTACGGGATGGCGCTGGTCATCATCATCCTCGCCCGTCCGCGCGGCATCATCAGCCGTCCGTTCGGCCCGACCTGGCTGATGCGACGGCTGGGAGGCGGCAAATGCTGACATTCGACCATGTCACCAAGCAGTTCGGCGCGCTGAAGGCGATCGACGACGTCTCCTTCGCGGTGAAGCCCGGCATCATCACCGCGGTGATCGGGCCGAACGGCGCCGGCAAGTCCACCCTCGTCAACATGGCGGCCGGCTCCTACGGCGTCAGTTCCGGTCGCATACTGGTCGATGGCGTGGAATTGCAGCGGCTGCCCAAGCACCGCATCGCCCATGCTGGGCTGGCGCGGACCTACCAGAACATCCGCCTGTTCGACGCCATGAGCGTGGTGAAGAACCTCGAAGTGGCGCTCGTCCCGCCACGGATCGGCCGGCTCGTCGCCGACACGTTCGGCCTCACCCCCCGGGCGGCGGCCGAGGAGCGGCGCGCACGCTGCCACGCGGTGCTCGATCGCCTCGGCCTCGGCCCGTATGCGGAGCGGCAGGCGGGTAGCCTCGCCTATGGCCAGCAGAAGCTGGTCGAGCTGGCCCGCGCCGTGGTCGCCGGCCCGCGCGTGCTGCTGCTCGACGAGCCGGCCGCCGGGCTCAACCATGGCGAGACCGAGCAGCTCAAGCAGCACATTCTCGCTTTGCGCGCGCCCGACCTCGCCATGGTGCTGATCGAGCACGACATGAAGCTCATCATGTCCATCTCCGACACCATCGTCGTGATGGAGCGCGGGCGGGTGCTCGCGCAGGGCACCGCCGCCGAAATCCGGGCCAACATCGAAGTGCAGGAGGCGTATCTTGGCCAGCCAGGAGCCATCAAGGACATCGAGGCCGCTGCTCGCGGTCGACGCAATCGAGTCCGGATACGGGAGGGTGAAGGTCTTACATGGCATCAGCCTTGAGGTCCTGCCCGGCGAGATCGTCTGCCTGATCGGCCCCAATGGCGCGGGCAAGACCACGCTGCTGCGCACGATCAGCGGGCTGAACCGCGCCACGCGCGGGACCATCCGCTTCAAGGGCGAGGACGTCGCCGGGCTCAAGCCGCACCAGATGGTCCGGCGCGGCATCGGCCATTGCCCGGAAGGGCGGCGGGTCTTTCAGCTCTCGGTCGAGGAGAACCTCATCACCGGCTATATCGCCGGCCGGGGCAAGAGTTTCGCCGAGCTGCGCGACGAGGTGTACGGGCTGTTTCCGATCCTCGGCGAGCGGCGCCACCAGTCGGCGGGCCGGCTGTCGGGCGGCCAGCAGCAGATGGTGGCGATCGGCCGCGCGCTGATGGGCAGCCCCGAACTGCTGCTGCTCGACGAGCCCTCGCTCGGCCTCGCGCCGATCATCATCCACCAGATCTTCGAGATCGTGCTCAAGCTCGCCGAGAGCGGCGTGTCGATCATCCTCGTCGAGCAGAATATCGACCTGTCCTTCGAGGTGGCCGATTTCGTCTATGCGCTGGAGCACGGCGCGCTGCAATGTTCGGGACCGGCCGCGAAGATGGCCGCCGACCCCCGCATCAAGGACATCTATCTGCCGGGCCTCGACAGCCACGGCGCGCACTGAGGCGGACAGCACGATGTACAATCTTGACGGACGCGTCGCCCTCGTCACCGGCGGGGCGGTCGGCATCGGCCGCGGCATCGCCATCCGCCTCGCGCAGGAGGGCTGCGACGTCGCCCTTCTCGATCTCGACCTCGCCGGCGCGCGGGAAACGGCCGCTCTCGTACAGGCGGCCGGGCGCCGCGCGCTGGCGCTCGCCGTCGATGTGGCGGATGCCGAGGCGGTGGCGGCGGCGGTGGCAGAGATAAAGACCACGCTCGGACCGATCGACATTGCCGTCAACAATGCGGGGATCACCGGGGTCGGCAGGGTGGTCGATCTCGAGCCCGCGGCCTGGCGGCGCATGTTCGCCATCAACACCGACAGCGTCTTCCATGTCGCCCGTGCGGTGCTGCCGGACATGATCGACCGCGGCGCCGGGCGCATCGTCAACATCGCCTCCTGGTTCGGCAAGATCGGCAAGCCGAGCTATGCCGCCTATTCCGCCTCGAAGGCGGCGGTGATCGTGTTCACCCAGGCGCTGGCCGCCGAGGTCGCCCCGCTCGGCATCAACGTCAACGCCGTCTGTCCCGGCTCGATCGTCGGCACAAAAATGCGCGACGACGCCGACCGGATGTCCCGCGAGCAGGGGCTGCCCACCGCGAAAGAGCGCGAGCACCTCATCCCGATCGGCCGCGTCGGCGAACCCGACGACATCGCCCGCGTCGTCGCCTTCCTCGCCTCGGACGAATCCGCCTACATGACCGGGCAGGCGATCAACGTCACCGGCGGGTTGTGGATGAACTGAGCGCGCTTACCCCGCGAGGAGAGCGGGAAAGGCGGAAAGATCGGCCAGCCGTGGCACCTCGGGCGGAAAGAAGTCCGGCGCCCCCTCCCCCACAATGGCGAGAAACGGGATGCCAAGGTCGCGCGCGGCCTCGAACTCGGTGGTGGAATCGCCCACCGCCAGCACCTCTTCCGGTGTGAGGCCCTCTACGCCGAGGATGCGGCGAAACTCCTCCCGCTTGTGCTTGGGCGCGCCGGCGACCGACGCGAAGAACGGCGTGAGCCCGCGCCGCGCCAGCACCGCCACCAGTTCGTCCTCCGGCATGCCGGAGACGAGATGAAGTGGCACCCGGCCGTGCAGCGCCCGCAAGGTCTCCCGCGCTCCCGGAATGAACGGTGCCTCCCGCATGGCCCGGTCGATGTGTTCGGCAAAGCGGCGGCATAGCGCGTCCAGCGACAGGGGATCGGCAGGCCGGCCGAAGAGGCTGCGCTCGAAATGGGCGAACTTTTCGCGTCGCCCAATGCCGCCGTGCCGCTGCTGATAATCGACGACGGCGGCGATCTTGCCGGCGTCTTCGCCCGCATAGCAGTGGGCGAAGGCCTGTGTCTTCACGCCCGCTGAATCGAGGATGACCCCATCAAAATCGAAAATAATCGCTTTGACCTGCGGTGCGGGGTGTGAGTCCATCAGTCGGCCTCCCTGTCGATACGTTCCGCGTCGTCCGATTGATGCGTCGGATACGTCGCCGGCGATTTTCTGTTGTCTCATCCCGTCGCACCCGGCGGCAACCAAGCCGGCGCATCTTGCGGGTATCCGGGCTGTCGATGCGGGTGTCTCGGGGGAAGTGGGTGCTGACAGCCGCGCAAATCAGACGGGCCATGGCCGGAAGTGGGCAGTCGTCCGTCTTGGGCGATATGGCTTGAAAGGCGCTGGTGGGACGCGCCTTCCTGATCGATCGCAGCCATCGAAAAACAGCAAGATCGGGACCGCCGGCGGACGTTGGTCAGGCTATTCTCCCGTCATGGCAATAGTTGGAGACGGCGAAGATGAAGGGTTGGATCGCACGCATGGAACGCGCCCTCGCGTTGCTGGCATCCCGTCTGGACGCTCCACCATCGCTGGAAGAACTTGCCGCCGCGGCGAACGTATCGCCCTTCCACTTTCACCGCATCTGGCGCGCCATGACCGGTGAGACGGTGGGCCAGACCGTGGCGCGTCTGCGCGTCGCGAATGCCCAGCAGCGCCTGACCGAGGGCAACGCCACGATCACAGCGGTCGCGATGGAGGGCGGTTTCGGCACGCCGCAGAGCTTTGCGCGTACGTTCCGGCGCGTAACGGGGGTGTCGCCAACACAATTCCTATCGCACGGCACCGGACGGATCGCCGCCGCAGCGGTCGGCGATGCGCCAGTCCGGATCGAATTGCGTGAAAGGGGCGAGCTTGTCGCCTTGCATCGGCAGGGCGGCGCGTATCGCGAATTGAACGCTCTCTTCTGGCAGCTGTGGAACTGGGCGGAGGGAGCCGGGATGCTGCAGGACCTGCAGGGCATTTACGGCATTCCGCTCGACGATCCGGCCAGCGTTCCGGAAGAGCGACTGCGCTACGACGCTTGCCTCGCGTTCAGCGATCCCGGCGCGCCGCCCGCACCTTTCAGGCACATCACCTTGGCCCCGGGCCACTATGCGACACTGCGGCATAACGGCAGCTATGACGGTTTGGAGGATTCAAACCAACGCCTCATCGATGGCGTTCTGGCATCGGGACGGGAACCCGCCGACTTCCCCCTGATCCACCACTTCCTGGACGACCCGGAGGAAGTTGCATCTGATGCACTGCGCACCGACATTCTGGTGCGCCTCAACGCGGAAAGTGCCTGAGCTTCTGCTGATGCTCTCCGGCGTAGCGCCAGCGCCGGTCATCCCGGCGGTTGCCAAATTGCCGGAACACCCGACAGCCATTCCCTGCGCAGGATGGCGTATTGCAGGGTGTTTTCGTAGATCGGATGGCCCGCATCGTCCTTGGTGAACGATACGAACTCGATGAACACGCCTTCCCGGCGCATGCCGAGCTTTTCGCAGAGGCGCTGCGAGGGCGTGTTGTGGTCTTCGACATAGGCATAAAGCCGGCGAAAGTCCTTTGCCCGGAAAAGATGGTCGCAGAAGGCTCTGGCGGCTTCGAACGCATATCCCCGGCCACCGAATTGCGGATTGAGGTTCCAGCCGACCGAGGCCGTCTCGTCCTCCTCACCCTCTCCGGCGCCGCTGAACAGATCGCCGATGACCTGACCGGTCTGCTTCAGGCATATCGCCACGCTGCCCTCGTCGAGGGCGCGCTTTCTGACCTCGGCCTCCGCCTCGGCCAGGTCTGCGAGCTTGAGCGAGAGGAAGCAGGTGGCGGCGGGCGCACGCAGATAGGCGAACAGGTCCGCTGCATCGCCCTCCCGGAAGGGGCGGAGGATCAGGCGCTCGGTTTCGATGATCTGCATGTCCGGACCTCTTCAAAAGGCGGTCAATGATGCGCATGGGACTGGCCGCGATACCCGGCCAGCGCGAAGAAAACCACGACCGCCAGCATCGCGACCACCCCGGCCGCCGTCGTCAACAACACGGAGTGTGCCTGAGTGACGGCGATCCTGCCTGCCCCGATCAATGCCTCACCCTGCTCACCCGAAATCTGGCCGGCGACGATGCGGAGCGAGCGATGGGCAGGCGGCTCGGGTCGCGCTGCTGGCCGTCGAGGGCCGGTTCCTTCTGCGCATGACCGGCATAGATGAAGACGGCGAATGGAGTGGGCTTCTCGACGACGTGGAGAGCGTCTTTGAGCGGCGGCTGGAGACAAGATAGGCCGTATCAGACACAGTCTGGAGCGAAGACGAAGACGGCCGTCCCCTGCGGCCGTGGCGGGAAACGGAGCGCGGGCCTGCCGGCCGATGGCGTTCAGTTCGGCTTCGTCAGAAGGGCGTCCTCTATCGCAAGGCCGACGAGGCCAGTCGCAGTGCCTTCCAACGCCATGGCTGCGCGCCGTTCCGCTTTGCCGGCGCCTCCGGGCTGGAGAGGCACTCGACGACCACGAAGGCTTGTCAGGATGCGCTGAGGGCCGCCCGCTCGGTTCATCGCCGATGATCCGCATGGCCACATGTGGAGCCACCTCAAGACGGTCCGGCAATTCAGTGCAGGTCGCAGCGGGTCGTGCACGACGTCGGACGTGAATCCAATTTAACCCGGGCAATATTGACGAGCCGTTTTTATCCGGGTAATAACGGACCATCATCCTTTCCGGTGCACGCTCAATGTCCGACCTGCTGTCAAAACCCTGTACGGCCTTCGAAGGCTATCGGCGGCTGCTCGCCGGCCCGCTGATCGATGTCGCTCTCGCCGTCAAAACCGCGACCGAAGGTGGATCGCCGAGCGCGATCCTCGTCTTCGACGACAGAACCGGCCGCGTCGTCGATCTCGACCTGCGCGGCGGCACGGCCGAGATTGTCGAACGACTGTCTCGGCCGCCCCAGACGTTCGCCGGGCGCCATCGGCCGCCCTCGAACCAGCTGGCCGAGCCTGCGAAGGACAATGCCGCGAAGGATGACGCCGCGAAGGAAGAGGGCACCGAAGCACGAGGCCGGGGGCGGCCCAAATTGGGGGTCGTCGCCCGCGAGGTGACCCTGCTGCCGAAGCAGTGGGACTGGCTTGCCACCCAGCCGGGCGGCGCCTCCGCCGTCTTGCGACGGTTGGTGGACGATGCCCGGCGCAATGGCGGGGAGCGGCAGGCCCGGCGGGCCGCGCAGGAGGCCGCCTATCACTTCATGCAGGCGATCGCGGGCGACCTACCGGGCTATGAAGAGGCGACACGCGCGCTCTTCGCCAATGATCGGCCGAAACTGGAGCACGGCATCGCCGACTGGCCACACGACATCCGCGCGCACGCCCTGCGCCTGGCGTTCGGCGCGCCGGATGGCGCGATGTCGGAGAGCGGCCGAAAAGAAACGCCATGACCGCGTCCGCCGGCATCGGCCACCTCGAACCGACGCAGAACGCCGGCAGGCTCTTTGTCCAGCGCGGCCTTGAAGGCCCCTTCATAATGCTGAACCTGCTGCGGTTTCGCGAGGTCGCCGATTACACGGCCCATCCGGACCTCGCGCCGGCCATGCCGATCAGCGGGGCGGAAGCCTTCGCTCGGTATTTCAGGCACACGCTGCCCTTCTTGCGCGAGAGCGGCGGCGACGTGGTGTTTCTCGGCGCCGGCGGGCCGTTCCTGATCGGGCCGGAGGGCGAAAGATGGGACCCGGGCATTGCTGGTCCGTCAGGCGAGCATCGCCGCCTTCCTCGCCTTCGCCAGCCATGAAGCCTATCTGGCGGGTCTCGGCCACCGCAGCGCGGCCTTACAAGATTCGCGCCTGCTTCCCCTCGCCGAATTGCCATTCCCGACCTGATCCGGAAAGAGCACGTCCATGAACATGGTGAAAGCCAATGGCATCGATCTGGCCTGGGATCAGTTCGGGCGCGAGGGCGATCCGCCGATCCTGCTGATCGCCGGGCTGGGCGTTCAGATGATCCGCTGGGCCGTTCCGTTCTGCGAGCAACTGGCGGCACACGGCTATCGTGTGATCCGTTTCGACAACCGCGACGCGGGATGCTCGACGCATTTTGCCCAGTGCGCCCCGCCGGACTTCGGCGCGTTGGCCGCCGCGCTCATGGCCGGTCAGCGGCCGGAGGTTCCCTATACGCTCCACGACATGGCTGCCGACGCGATCGGTCTGCTGGATGCCCTCGCCATCGATCGGGCGCATGTGGTCGGCCTGTCGATGGGCGGCATGATCGCGCAGATCATGGCGAGCGAGCATCCCGAACGGGTCCTGTCCCTCACCTCGATCATGTCGGGCACCGGCAATCCCGCCCTTCCGCAAGCCGAGCCGGACGTCATGGCGATGATGATGCGTCCGGCGCCGGATCCGCTCGCCGACGAGGCCGGATTTCTGACACACAGCCTCGCCTTCGCACGCCGGATCGCCGGCCCGGGCCACCCGGTCGACGAGGCGGCACAGCGCGTCCTTGTGCTGGAGGAGGTCAGGCGTGCCTATGATCCGGGCGGTGCCGGACGACAGATCGCCGCCATGGCCGTGGCGGGTGATCGCCGCGCGCGCCTCGCCACCATCGGCGTGCCGACGCTCGTCATCCATGGCGCCGACGATCCGCTGATCCCTCCGGCCTGTGGTGCCGAGACCGCCGCCTCGATCCCGGGCGCCGAGTTGATGCCGATCGACGGCATGGGCCACCACCTGCCGACCACGCTGCATCGCACGGTCGCGGAGGCCATCGACCGAGTGGCGAGAAGGGCACCGCCAAAAAGAAGGTGATTTACCTGGCCCGTGACCGCGCCCAACACCGCCGCGCCGCACTATGCCGGTCGCGTTCTCATCGGCCGCGGTCCACTGAACATATGCGGCGCACGCATCCGGTCACGACACACGTTCAATTCCCATAAAGCTCATCAACGGCGGTAGCAGCGTCGGCACGCCCGATAGCTTCGGATGGGACTGAATCACTCCCACTCGATGGTCCCGGGCGGCTTGCTGGTCACGTCGTAGACCACGCGGTTGACGCCCTTGACCTCGTTGACGATGCGGGTGGCGACGCGGCCGAGGAAGGCCATGTCGAACGGGTAGAAATCCGCCGTCATGCCGTCCACCGAGGTCACGGCGCGCAGGCCGACCACATAGTCATAAGTGCGGAAGTCACCCATCACCCCCACCGTCTTCACCGGCAGGATCACGGCAAAGGCCTGCCAGATCTCGTCATAGAGGCCGTGACGGCGGATCTCTTCGAGGTAGATCTCGTCGGCAAGGCGCAGAATGTCGAGCTTCTCGCGGGTGATCTCGCCGGGGCAGCGGATCGCGAGGCCCGGCCCGGGGAAGGGATGGCGGCCGACGAAGACTTCCGGCAGGCCGAGCTCGCGGCCCAATGCGCGCACCTCGTCCTTGAACAGTTCGCGCAGCGGCTCGACGAGCTTCATGTTCATGCGCTCGGGCAGGCCGCCGACATTGTGGTGGCTCTTGATCGTCACCGAGGGGCCGCCGGTGAAGCTGACGCTCTCGATCACGTCGGGATAGAGCGTGCCCTGGGCCAAAAATCCCGCGCCGCCGACCTTCTTCGCTTCGTCCTCGAACACGTCGATGAACAGCTTGCCGATGGTCTTGCGCTTCACCTCGGGGTCGGTGACGCCTTCCAGCGCGCCGAGGAACATCTCGGAAGCGTCCACATGAACGAGCGGGATGTTGTAGGCGTCGCGGAACAGGGTAACGACCCGCTCCGCCTCTCCGAGGCGCAGCAGGCCATGGTCGACGAACACGCAGGTCAGCTGGTCGCCGATCGCCTCATGGATCAGCACCGCCGCCACCGAGGAATCGACGCCGCCGGAGAGGCCGCAGATCACCCGCCCCTCGCCCACCTGCTCGCGGATACGGCGGATGGACTCTTCGCGATAGGCCCTCATCCCCCAATCGCCGCGCGCACCGGCGATCTTGCGCACGAAATTGCGGATCAGCGCCGCGCCATGCGGGGTGTGCACCACTTCCGGGTGGAACATGGTGGTGTAGATGCGCCGTGCCTCGTTCACCGCCACGGCGAAGGGCGCGTTCTCGGAGGTGGCCACCACCTCGAAGCCCTCCGGCAGGCGGGTCACGCGGTCGCCATGGCTCATCCAGACGGGATAGCGCTGGCCGACCTCCCACACGCCGTCATAGAGCGCGCTCGGCTTGTGCACCGTCACCTCGGCGCGGCCGAACTCGGCGGCGTGGCCACCTTCCACCTCGCCGCCGAGCTGCAGCGCACAGGTCTGCTGCCCGTAGCAGATGGCGAAGATCGGCACGCCGAGCTCGAACGCCTCCTGCGGCGCGCGCGGGCTGCCCGCGTCCATCACCGATGCCGGGCCGCCGGAGAAGATGATGCCGACCGGCTTGAGCCGCCGCACCGCCTCGGCCGCGCTCTGGAACGGCACGATCTCGGAATAGACCCCCTCCTCGCGCACGCGGCGAGCGATGAGCTGCGTGACCTGCGAGCCGAAGTCGATGATGAGGATGGTGTCGTGCTCGGCGGTGGCGGCGGTCGGTTCAAACTGGGTCATGGCTGGCTCTGTCTGGCGGGCTCTGTCTGGCGGCTCTCGGCGGTGGGGGCGGTCTCGTCTGCGTTCCTTATCCGGCTTGATCGCCGCGCACCATCAGGCTGATGAAGAAGCCGTCAGTGGCGGTGCGGCGCGGGGTCAGCAGCAGGCCCTCGGGGCGCTCCAGCGCCGCGGCGCGCAGCGTCATGCCGCGTTCGCCCAGCGCCAGCACCATCTCGGCCGGCGGCACGAGGCGGAATCCGGGGTGACGGTCGAGGAAGCCGCGCACCTGGCCGACATTTTCCTCGTCCAGCAGCGAGCAGGTGACATAGGCGAGGCGCCCGCCGGGCTTCACATAGCGCGCGGCCGTGTCGAGGATCGACGCCTGTTCCTTCATCCGCTCGGCCAGCGCGCCGGGGCGCATGCGCCATTTGGCGTCGGGGTTGCGGCGCCAGGTGCCGGTGCCGGTGCACGGGGCATCGACCAGCACGAGGTCCATGCGGTCTTCAATGTCCTCCAGCACGTCGGCCTTGCCACGCGGCGAGCGCACCTGGACATTATGAGCGCCGGCGCGCTGCACCCGCTCGTGAATGGGGGCGAGGCGACGCAGATCGTCGTCATAGGCGTAGAGCTGGCCGGCGCCATCCATCAGCGCGGCGAGTTCCAGCGTCTTGCCGCCGCCGCCGGCGCACAGATCCAGCACCTGCCCGCCGCGCGGCGGGGCGGCAAGGATGGCGGCGATCTGCGAGCCTTCGTCCTGAATCTCCACCAGTCCCTTGAGATAGGCCGGCTCGGAGGTGAGCGGCGGTGCCTTGCCGTCGGCCTCCAGCGCGATGCGCAGCGCCAGCGGCGACCAGCGGCCGGGCGCGGGCGACAGGTGGCCGATCAACTCGCCCGCCTTGTCGACATCGCCCTTGAGCGAATTGACCCGTAGGTCGAGCGGTGCCCGCTCGGCCAGCGCCGCGCCTTCCTCGGCCCGGGCCTCACCGAACACGGCGGCCAGCGCCGCGTCGAGCCATTCGGGGTAGTCGCCGCGCACATGGGCGGGGGCGTCGCCGAGCGAAGCCTCCGCCAGCCGCGCATGCTCGTCCTCGCTCAAAGGCGCGGGGGCGAAGCGCGAGCCGTCGCACAGCGCCGCGATGGCGCTCGCGTCGAGGCCGCGGGCGACCTTCAGCATGCCGAGAACCAGCCCGCGCGGGCTCTCTTCTCCCATTCGCTCGCCCATGATCCAGGCGGCGGAGGCGCGGCGGCGCAGCGCGTCATAGACCAGCGAGGCCAGCGCCGCGCGATCGCCCGAACCGGCGAAGCGGTGGCTGCGGCCCCAATCCTTCAGCACGTCGGCGGCCGGGCGGCGTTCGGCGAGGAGGGTGCCGATCACCTCGATAGCGGCGGAAAGCCTGGCAGCCGGCGTCATCTCAATTCCACTCTCAAAAAGGGCATCACGGCAGGGCCGGCGCCAGCAGGATCGCCAGCGCGAACATCACCCACATAGCCAACAGCACCAGCGCGCCGAAGGCGAAGGCGCCGAAGCGCCAGCCGATGTGGTTGCTGGTCACATAGACGAAGGCGTGGACGATGCGGCTGAGCACGAACAGCCATGCCAGCACATGGAAGAAGTCGCTCGTCTGGCGCGTCATCAGCGCCAGAATGACCAGCGCATAGAACAGCACCGGCAGTTCGAACTGGTTGCGGAAGCAGTTGCTGGCCTGCCGCACCTTCGGCGGCCAGCCCCTGTCGTCAAGAACCACCTCCTCGCGGACGAGGCCGCCCGCGCGGATGGCGGCGAGCCGCACCGCTCCAAGCCGGAACAGCACGACGAAAGTGAGGGCGACCTGCACGAACACGGGCAGCAGAGTGGCAGTGACGTACATGGATCAGCCCTCCCTCATCGGTTCAGCGCGGGCGGAAGCCCGGCGCTCAGACGGCGCCCGGGTAATTCGGGCTCTCGCGGGTGATGGTCACGTCGTGGACATGGCTCTCGCGCAGCGAGGCGCCGGAGATGCGCACGAACTTCGCCTTCTCGCGGAAATCCTGCAGCGTGGCGCCACCAACATAGCCCATGGCGGCCCGCAGGCCGCCGGCCAGCTGGTGCAACACGCCGCCGACCGGACCCTTATAGGCCACCTGTCCCTCAATGCCTTCCGGCACGAGCTTCAGCGTGTCCTTCACCTCGGCCTGGAAATAACGGTCGGCCGAGCCGCGCGCCATGGCACCCACCGAGCCCATGCCGCGATACGACTTATAGGAACGGCCCTGGTAGAGATAAACCTCGCCCGGGCTCTCGTCGGTGCCCGCCAGCAGAGAGCCGATCATCGCGCAGTCAGCGCCGGCGGCCAGCGCCTTGGCGAGATCGCCCGAGAACTTGATGCCGCCATCGGCGATGACGGGCACGTCGCTCTTCCGCGCCGCTTCCACCGCGTCGAGGATGGCGGTGAGCTGGGGCACGCCGACGCCGGCAACGATGCGGGTGGTGCAAATCGAGCCCGGGCCGATGCCGACCTTGATGGCGTCCGCGCCGGCATCGATCAGCGCCTGCGTGCCCTCGGCGGTGGCGACGTTGCCGGCGAGAATCTGCACGCTGTTGGACAGCGTCTTGATCCGGCTGACCTGGTCGAGAACCTTGCGCGAATGACCATGCGCGGTATCGACCACGACGAGATCCACGCCGGCCTCGATCAGCAACTCGGCGCGACGATAGCCGTCCTCGCCGACCGTGGTGGCGGCGCCGACACGCAGGCGGCCCTGATCATCCTTCGCCGCGTTGGGATTGGTGACGGCCTTTTCCATGTCCTTGACGGTGATGAGGCCGACGCAGCGGCCTTCATCGTCCACCACCAGCAGCTTCTCGATGCGGTGCGTGTGCAGCAGGCGCTTGGCTTCGGCCTGATCGACGCCCTCGCGCACCGTGATCAGCCGCTCCTTGGTCATCAGCTCGGAAATCGGCTGGGCCGGGTTGGTGGCGAAGCGCACGTCGCGATTGGTGAGAATGCCGGCCAGCCTGCCGGCGCGCCCGTTCGGGCCACGCTCGACCACCGGGATGCCGGAAATGCCGTGGTTCTTCATCAGCGCCAGCGCATCGGCCAGCGGCTGGTCGGGATGAATGGTGACGGGGTTCACCACCATGCCGCTCTCGAACTTCTTGACGAGGCGCACATGCTCGGCCTGCACCTCGGGATCGAGGTTACGGTGGATCACGCCGAGGCCGCCGGCCTGGGCCATGGCGATGGCGAGACGCCATTCGGTGACCGTATCCATGGCCGAGGACAGGATGGGGATATTGAGCGAAATGGTGCGCGTCACCCGCGAGCGGATGTCGACTTCACCGGGCATGACATCGGACAGGCCGGGCTTCAGCAGCACGTCGTCGAAGGTAAGCGCTTCCCGCGCGAGGCCGTCATAGACCGACATCGCCAACTCCCGATTGGGGGCAAGGGGAGCATGGCTCCAGACCCGCCCGATGAATGGATGGACGAAGCGGGCCGGCCTGACAGAGAACGCCCGCTCGCTTCGAGTTGGCGAGGGCTCATACCATGGCCTGTCACGCTTTCCTAGGCATCTATCTCTGTGCCTGGCGCATTGCCGCTGCGCGTGGCACGGCCCCTGCGTAACCCGCGCCGATGACAGATTTGTGCGTGCGTTTCCGGTCGCCGGATGGCGGCGTCGGCGTTATAGCCGGAACCCGCCTGTCTCTCCCCCGCCCGCGAATCCGGACCGGCCCGTGCGCTCCGAACGTCTCGTCCCGCTAATCGTCGCCTGCGCGCTGTTCATGGAGCAGCTCGATTCGACGGTGATCGCCACCTCTCTGCCCGCCATTGCAGCCGACCTGCAGGAAGACCCGATCGCGCTGAAGCTGGCGCTGACCTCCTACCTGCTGAGCCTCGCCGTGTTCATTCCGGCGAGCGGCTGGTTCGCCGACCGGTTCGGCTCGCGCACCGTGTTCCGCGCTGCCATCGTCGTCTTCACGGCCGGCTCGCTGCTCTGTGGCCTGGCCCAGGCGCTGCCGGACTTCGTCGCCTACCGCATCCTGCAAGGAATGGGCGGGGCGATGATGGTGCCCGTCGGGCGCCTCGTCATCCTGCGCACCGTGCCGAAGGAAGAACTCGTCTCCGCGCTGGCCTGGCTCACCATTCCCGCGCTGCTGGGCCCGGTGATCGGCCCGCCGCTCGGTGGCTTCATCACCACCTATTTCGACTGGCGCTACATCTTCTTCCTCAACCTGCCGATCGGCCTGCTCGGCTTCGTACTGGTCAGCCGCTTCATTCCCGACATTCGCGAGCCGAACGTGCCGCCCTTCGACCTCCGGGGCATGTGCCTTTCGGGACTTGGCCTGGCGGGCCTCGTCTTCGGATTCGCGCTGCTCGGCCAGCATGCGGTTGCCCCCTCGCTCGCCTTTGCCGTCATCGCCATCGGCGCGGTGTCGATGGGGTTCTATGTCCGCCACGCGCGGCGGACCGTGAAACCGATCCTCGACCTCGCGCTGCTGAAGATTCCCACCTTCTTCGCCGGCGTGGTGGGGGCCTCGCTGTTCCGGGTCGGCATCGGCGCCCTGCCCTTCCTGCTGCCGCTGCTGCTGCAGCTCGGCTTTGGCCTGAGCCCCTTCGCCTCCGGCATGATCACCTTCGCCTCGGCGGCGGGAGCGATGACGATGAAGTTCACCGCCGCTCCCATCATCCGCACCTTCGGCTTCCGCCGCGTGCTGGTGGTGAACTGCGTCATCGCGGCGGCGTTCATCGCGATCGGCGCGCTGTTCCGGCCGGACATGCCTTATCTGCTGCTGATCGGGGCGCTGCTGCTCGGCGGCTTCTTCCGCTCGCTGCAGTTCACCAGCACCAACGCGCTCTCCTATGCCGACATCCCCTCCGAGGCGATGAGCCGGGCCACCAGCTTCGCCAGCGTGGCGCAGCAGGTATCGATCTCCACCGGCGTGGCGGTGGCGGCGCTGGTGCTCGACCTCATGCGCGGCTGGCGCGGCGACGGCACCATCGCGCTTGGCGATTTCAGCGTCGCCTTCCTCGTCGTGGCGGGGATCGCGGTGTGCTCGGTGTTCTTCTTCCTGCGCCTGCCGGCCGACGCCGGCGCCGAACTCGCCCGTGGTCGGGTGAAACCGGCGCAGGTGCCCGCGCCCGCTGGCGAGATGGGCAGTGCGGGCTAATCGGCGGCGGACGCCGGATCGGGCGCGGCCTGCCGCCCCCGGAACCCGGTCGCCACCACATAGAGCTCGGAGGAATCCGCCCGGCTGGCCTGCGGCTTGATGTGGCGCACCGTGGTGAAGTCGCGCTTCAGCTCGGCCAGCAGCGTGCTCTCCGTGCCGCCCTGGAACACCTTGGCGATGAACGCCCCGCCCGGGGCCAGCACCTGGCGGGCGAAGTCGATCGCCAGTTCCACCAGCCCGACGATCCGCAGATGATCGGTCGCCCGGTGCCCGGTGGTGTTGGCCGCCATGTCCGACATGACAAGGTCGGCGTCGCCGCCGAGCATCGCCTTCAGCTGCCCGGGCGCCTCCTCGGTCAGGAAGTCCATCTGGGCGAAGTCGACGCCCGTGATCGGGTCGACCTCCAGAAGGTCGATGGCGATGATCTTGCCGTGCCCTTCCTCCAGCTTGAGCCTCTTTGCCGCCACCTGGCTCCAGCCGCCCGGGGCGGCGCCGAGATCGACCACGCGCAGGCCGGGCCGCAGGATCTTCAGCCTGTCGTCGATCTCGATCAGCTTGAAAGCGGCACGCGAGCGCCAGCCTTCACGCTTGGCGCGCGCGACATAGGGATCGTTGAGCTGGCGCTGAAGCCATTTCTGCGAGGAGGAGCTGAGCGAGCGGGCCTTCTTGAGCCGCACTTTGAGCGGCCGCGCCTCGCCGCCCTTGCCGGGCTGGGGCTTGTCGATCACGTCGGGGCTCCAGCCCTCTGACGCCACACACCATCGGCACGCATCAATTCCACCAAAATTCCTTCCCGCAGGCCGCGATCGGCGACGCGCAGACGGTCGCAGGGAAAAGCCCGGCGCACCGATTCCAATATCGCACAGCCGGCCAGCACCAGATCGGCACGCTCGACGCCGATACAGGGATTGGCGGCGCGCTCGGCGAAAGGCATGGCGAGCAGCCGGTCGACCACCACCCGCACCTGTTCCGCACCGAGCCACGTACCATCGACCTGCGAGCGATCATAGCGCGGCAGGTCGAGATGCACGCCGGCAATCGTCGTCACCGTGCCCGAGGTGCCGAGCAGATGCAGACGGCCGCAATTATGCGGCCCTACCGCCGAGACGAAGCCGGCGAGGTGCGGGGTGAACTCATTGACCATCGCCTCGAAATCGTCGCGCGTCACCTTCACGCCGCCATGACGCTCGGCCACCGTAACCACGCCGAGCGGCACCGACACCCAGGCGCGGATCACCGCCGCCGGCGGGCCGCCGTCGCGCGTCTCCAACCGATCGAGCCAGACCACCTCGGTCGAGCCGCCGCCGATATCGAACAGCACGGCGCCGTCCGAGGTGGGGTCGACCAGCGGGGTGCAGCCGGAAGCCGCCAGCCGCGCCTCGGTCTCGCGGTCCACGATCTCCAGTTCAAGCCCGGTCTCGCGGGTGACGCGGTCGATGAACGCCTCGCCATTCACCGCCGTTCGGCACGCCTCGGTGGCGATCAGCCGACGGTCGACAATGTGGCGCGCCTCGATCTTGGCGGCACAGACCTTCAGCGCCTCGACCGCGCGGTCCATCGCCGCCTCGCCCAGGCGGCCAGAGCCGATCAGCCCTTCGCCCAGCCGGACGATGCGCGAAAAGGCATCGACGACGCGAAAACCACTCCCCGTCGGGCGGGCCACCAGAAGCCGGCAATTATTGGTGCCGAGGTCCAGCGCGGCATAGCAGGGATCGTTGTTGCGCGGCCGCGCATGGGACCGCGGATCGCGTCCCGTCGCGCCGGCCGGCGCACCGCCCTGGGCCGGCCCACCGCCCTGGCGATGGCGCGCACGCGCCGGGGGCCGCTCGTCGCGAGCCGACGTATCCGTCACCCGCTCCCCGGCCCACATCTGGGTCTCGTCGACCATTTCAGTTTCCCCGGCCGAAGCCGTCGTCCTGGCCACGCAGAAGGGCGGCCCAGGCTCGCATTGTTCAACATCTCGGGTGAAATGTAACATTCGCGAGCGCTGGCGCAATCGACTTCATGGCAGCCCGGCGCGGCAGGCGGGGCTGGTTGCGGCGCAAAGACCCGCAGGGCAAGGGTGCAGCGCCTCTGCCGCCCAAGCGTCAGGGGCGGTGCTTTTTTGCCTTCCGGCGGTCGCCGCACCGATTCGCCTCGGTCCGGCGCCGGACGGAGCCCGCCCGCAGCGCCGGCGGGTCGCATCACGGCAGGACAGGGGCGGCAGGTTGGCCGGCTCAGCCCTTGAGCGCCGGCAGAGCCTGGGCGATGCCGGCGATCGGCAGGGTCACGTTCACCGTCTGGCCATTGGCGAGCACGAAGCTCGCGACCACTTCCTTGGCGGTCATAAGTTCCTTGCCGAAGGCATCCTCGAAGGGACCGATGGCCTCGCAGCCGCCGCGGTTGCAGGAGGCGTAATCGATCTTGCGCGGCTTGCCCTTGCCGATGGTGATCTGCACGCCATCCTTCAGCCGCACGCCGAGCGGGGTGCGAACCAGATAGGTCGGCGTCCCGGCCTTGTCCTGGCCG
Organism: Ancylobacter vacuolatus; assembly: GCF_030813595.1. GTDB lineage: Bacteria > Pseudomonadota > Alphaproteobacteria > Rhizobiales > Xanthobacteraceae > Ancylobacter > Ancylobacter vacuolatus. Next base: position 174,749 of record NZ_JAUSUH010000004.1, read on the forward strand.
ACCTGCCAGAGCAGCACGGTCTTCTTGGACTTGGCCTCCGTCACCTTCATCGTGGCGACGCAGGTCTTCTTCGCGCCCTTCTCGACGCTGGCGCGGCAGGTGACGATCCAATTGTCATAGGTGGTGGATTCGGTGCGGACCGGGGCCTTGCTCTCGGTCGGCGCCGTCTGCGCCAGGGCGGCAGGAATGCCGGCCAGAAGGCAGGGCGCCAGCAGCAATGCGGCGGCCCGTGTGGCGAAAATGGTCATGATGTCCTCCGGCGGATATCCCGGGGCCGGTCGACGTCGGCTCTGCGCCGCCGACCGGCGCCACGGGATGAGAATCACTGATCTGTTTGTGCCATTGCGCGGGGCACATGGCGAGAGGCACGCGGCGAGAGGCAAATGGTGAGGGGACATGGCGAGGAGCAAGGCCCGTCTGCCGGGCCGCCAGTTCCGAGGAACGGCCGGCCCTGGGGGCCTGCTGCCGCATGCCGTGCCCGCTGACGAATGCCCCTTAACAAAGCAATGGGCCGACCACGAGGGCCGGCCCAGGCTCATCTTGTGGGCGAGCGGCCGGAGCCGCGCGCCATCCGCTGGAGCTTACCAGCGGAACTTGACGCCACCCTGGCCGGCCCAGCCCTGGACATCGCCGAAATTGTATTCGCCGGTGCCGAACAGGGCCACGCTGCCATTGAGGTCGGCGGTGAAGCCGAGGCCGGCATTGTACCAGGTGCCGTTAATGTCGCTGGTGAGCACGGTGCCCGCGACATTGGTCTTGTTGTCGCCGAGGAACTCGGAATTGACGTTGAAGATCGCGTAAGGCGTGATCGTCTGGCCGGTGGCCATGACGAAGGTCGACTGGACCTGCAGGCCCAGGCGGCCGATCAGCGACTCAGCATCACCCGGCGAGATCGAGGTGCCGATCGAGTCGTAATAGGCGTCCTGGCTCGCGCTGGCATAGGTCAGCTGGGCCTGGGGCTGGATCACCCACCCGTTCGAGATTTCAAAGCCATAGCCCATCTCGACCGAGCCACCCCACACCGTGGCGTCGGTGTTCGCCGTCACGTTGCTGGTGGAGGTGATGTCCAGGTCGAGCACGTCCACCTTGCCGACGAGGTCGGTGTAGAAGCCGGCGCCCGGGACAAGGCCGACCTGGCGGATCGAGGCGTAGATACCCGCGTTCCAGCCATTGATGTCCATGCTGGAGCTGCCGCCCCAGGACGACCAGTCGCCATCCACGTCGACATCCGACCAGCCATAGCCGCCGAAGGCGCCGGCGGTGATGCGCCAGTCATTATAGTCGAAGGTGTAGTCGCCACCGGCCTGGAGTCCCCAGGTCTGCTGCGAGAAGTCCCACCCGCCGCTGACGTCGTAGCTGAGATCCGCACCACCGCCGCGGCCCCACATCTGGAACTTCGGCGCCGGCACCGGCTGGTAGGCAGGAGCCTTTTCCACAGAAGACTGGGCCAGATCGGCATTGCGGCCTTCAAGCTGGTCCTGCTGGCGCACCTCGCCGAGCCGCTTATGCAGCGTGTCGAGGCCGGCATAGAAGTGGCGCTGCATGGCAGAAGGCGCCGTAGCATAGCCGGTGGCCTGGGCGGTATAGCCCGCGCGCAGATACCAATCGCCAGCGCCGGTGTCGATCGACTTGCCGAAGGTCGGCGCCTCATTGTCGGGGTCCTGGTACAGGCGGTAGGAATAGGCGCCCGCCATGACCTCGCGCTGGCCGCTGACCGTGTTGCGCGCCAGCTGGAAGGCGTCATCCGGCGACACGCCGCCCTCGGAGACGTCGACCACCTTGATGCCCTGGCCGAGGCCCGTGCCGGTGTAGACGCCCTCGCCGGCATTGGTGTTGTTGACGTAGATCGTCGTCGTGTTCTCGGCAGCCACGTTGCCGTTGATGACCAGGATGTCGGTCGGGCTGTTGGCGTCACCCAGATAGGTGTCGATCAGCAGGTTTCCGCCGCCGATATAATCGCCATTGATGGTCAGGCGATCGCCGGCAACATCGTCAATCCCGTTGTGCAGGGCGATCGTGCCCTGGTTGATGAAGGTCGCATCCGGCAGGCTCACACTCGGCTCGCTGCCCTCGGTGTTGGTCAGTTCGACCTGGGTGTAGGCAAGGCCGGTGGTGGTGTTGCCGGAGACATCCAGCACGCCGCCGGTCTGGTCCAACCAGCCGGCATCCCGGCCAGTGTAGATCGAGCGGTAGCCCAGTTCGCCATCTTGCGACGCTTCCAGGACGACGGTTCCGGTATCGAGGTCGGCATCGGGATCCGAAAGCTTGAGGTACGAGGTCGCGTCGACCGTCACCAGCCCATCGGTCTCGCTGTTGCCGTTGAAGTTCACCCAGCGCTGGGTGAGTTCGAGATAGGAGCCCTCTTCAACCCCGAGCTGTTGGAAGTGCTCGACATCATCGAGCGACAGCGTGCTGCCATTGGTAACGACGAGTGTATCGAAACCGCGCCCGCCGTCGACTTCCCCGCCGATGAAGAAGTTGGAGTTCATGTTGTCGAGACCCGACAGCACGACAAGATCATCGCCGCTGCCGCCGCGAATATTGTCGAGGGAGATCCAGGTCCCCTCCGCATCGGTGCCGCCGATAAAGATGTCGTCGTCGCCCGAGCCGCCGTCGATGTCGTCGATGCGGATATCGCCACCGTTGGCGTAGAGGGCAATCCGGTCGTCGCCCGAACCACCGTCAATGTCGTCTACGCGGATGTCCCCGCCTTCCTTGGCCAAGAGGCCGATGAAGTCGTCGCCACGATTGCCGTCAATGTCGTCGCCGCGGATGTCGCCACCTTCGGACGCCACGAGCGCAATGACGTCGTCGCCGCTGGAGAACCAGCCGCCGTCGCCGGAGATGTCGTCAAAGCGGATCTCGCCGCCCTTCGACGCCACCAGCCAAATGGAATCAGCGCCATCGCCGCCGGAGATATCCTCGACGCGGATCTCACCGCCCTTGGTGGCGATCAGGCCGATCTTGTCGTCACCGAAGCTTCCGTCGATGTCGTTGCCGGAGATCTCGCCGCCCTTGGTCGCCAGCAGCCCGATGACGTCATCGCCAAAGCCGCCGGAAATGGTGTCGAAGCGCACTTCGGCCCGGTCCGAGGCGAAGAGACCGATGAAGTCCTTGCCGAGGCCGCCCGAAATGTCATCGACCCGGACGTCGCTGCGCCGGTCCGTCGCCGACAGCAGGATCGTGTCGTCGCCCCAGCCGCCATCGATGTCGTCGACGCGGATGTCGCCACCTTCGGAGGCGAACAGGCCGATGAAGTCATCGCCAAGATTGCCGTCAATGTCGTCGCCGGTGATGTCGCCGCCGTCCGTCGCGGAGAGCACGATCCGGTCGTCGCCGCTCGACAAGAAGCCGCCGTCGCCGGAGATGTCGTCAAAGCGGATTTCGCCGCCGCTGCTCGCGCGGAGCGTGATCTCGTCGTCGCCATCGCCACCGGAGATGTCCTCGACGCGGATCTCACCGCCACGGCTGGCGGTCAGTCTGATCTCGTCATCGCCGAAGCCGCCCGAAATGTCCTCGGCGCGGATCTCGCCGCCGCGGGTTGCCCGGAGCGTGATTTCGTCGTCGCCGAAACCACCGGAGATGTCGTCGACGCGCACTTCGGCGCCCCGGCTGGCAAAGACGCCAATGAAGTCCTTGCCGAGGCCGCCCGAAATGTCGTCGGCGCGGATGTCGCTGCGCCGATCGGTCGCCGACAGCAGGATCGTGTCGTCGCCCCAGCCGCCGTCGATGTCGTCGACGCGGATGTCGCCACCTTCGGAAGCGAACAGGCCGATGAAGTCATCGCCAAGATTGCCGTCAATGTCGTCGCCGGTGATGTCGCCGCCGTCCGTCGCGGAGAGCACGATCCGGTCGTCGCCGCTCGACAAGAAGCCGCCGTCGCCGGAGATGTCGTCAAAGCGGATCTCGCCGCCCTTCGACGCCAGCAGCCGAATGGAATCATCGCCATCGCCGCCCGAGATATCCTCGACGCGGATCTCACCGCCCTTGGTGGCGATCAGGCCGATCTTGTCGTCACCGAAGCTTCCGTCGATGTCGTTGCCAGAGATCTCGCCGCCCTTGGTCGCCAGCAGCCCGATGACGTCATCGCCAAAGCCGCCGGAAATGGTGTCGAAGCGTACTTCGGCCCGGTCCGAGGCGAAGAGACCGATGAAGTCCTTGCCGAGGCCGCCCGAAATGTCATCGACCCGGACGTCGCTGCGCCGATCGGTCGCCGACAGCAGGATCGTGTCGTCGCCCCAGCCGCCGTCGATGTCGTCGACGCGGATGTCGCCACCTTCGGAAGCGAACAGGCCGATGAAGTCATCGCCAAGATTGCCGTCAATGTCGTCGCCGGTGATGTCGCCGCCTTCCGTCGCGGAGAGCACGATCCGGTCGTCGCCGCTCGACAAGAAGCCGCCGTCGCCGGAGATGTCGTCAAAGCGGATCTCCCCGCCCTTCGACGCCAGCAGCCGAATGGAATCATCGCCATCGCCGCCGGAGATATCCTCGACGCGGATCTCACCGCCCTTGGTGGCGATCAGGCCGATCTTGTCGTCACCGAAGCTTCCGTCGATGTCGTTGCCGGAGATCTCGCCGCCCTTGGTCGCCAGCAGCCCGATGACGTCATCGCCAAAGCCGCCGGAAATGGTGTCGAAGCGTACTTCGGCCCGGTCCGAGGCGAAGAGACCGATGAAGTCCTTGCCGAGGCCGCCCGAAATGTCATCGACCCGGACGTCGCTGCGGCGGTCCGTCGCCGACAGCAGGATCGTGTCGTCGCCCCAGCCGCCATCGATGTCGTCGACGCGGATGTCGCCACCTTCGGAAGCGAACAGGCCGATGAAGTCATCGCCAAGATTGCCATCAATGTCGTCGCCGCGGATGTCGCCGCCGTTCGTCGCGGAGAGCACGATCCGGTCGTCGCCGCTCGACAAGAAGCCGCCGTCGCCGGAGATGTCGTCAAAGCGGATTTCGCCGCTCTTAGACGCCACCAGCCGAATGGAATCATCGCCATCGCCGCCGGAGATATCATCGACCCGGACGTCGCTGCGGCGGCCCTTCGCCGACAGCAGGATCTTGTCGTCGCCGCGATCACCCTCGACGTCGCCACCGATGGTTATATTGGCACCTTTGGTGGCGGAAACCGAAATCTCGTCTCGCCCGGAGCCGCCATCGACCGAACCATCAATGACGATGTCCTTGGTCGAGGAGTTGACGATGTTGATATCGTCGTCGCCAGAACCGCCGAGAACATTGGCGCTATCGTTGACGCCATCCTTGGAAATATAGGTCCCAACCTGGTCGGAAGCAGTGATGTTGATGACATCGTCACCACTGCCGCCATCGATGTTTCCCTGATGAAGTGAGACCCAGCCATTCGACCAGTTGTTCGAGGAACCACCGCCGAAATTGATTGTGTCGTTACCTTTGCCGCCGTTGATCGACCCCTTGATGTCGATCGAACCGTTCGGGTTGAAGGCAGCGTCGGGCGCAATGCTGATGACATCCTTGCCGCCACCACCATTCACATTGGTGGAAACGAGGACGCCGTCCTGCCAAGAATAATTGCCACCGACGATTGTGATGGTGTTGTCGTTGGCGTTGCCGTCGATGTCGCCCTGGCTGAGCGGGGGATCGTTGTCGCAGAACCAACTGCCCGAGCCGGACGAGGTTTCGGTGCAGCTTGCCGGGGTCGGATTGGGCTCAGCGCGCACCGGCGCGGGGGCCAAAATCACGGCGGCGGTCAGCATGGCCGCCACGGCGACGGCAGAGGCCGACCCGAACAGCGCGCCCTTTCGATGATCGATAATGATGGAAGCCTCTGCGTGGCCCGCATTCAGCGCCACGCGCGCCTTCACGGCGCGCGCACCACGGCGCACCTGGGCAATCTTCTTCGCCATATAATCCCCCGAAATCCCCATATCGAGCGGGCGGTCGAGCCGCCCATTGCGCGACGAAGCCGGTGCCCGCTAGCCCGGAACGTCACGATTCGGGGACACGCTAATGCAACGCCCTTTGAGGTTGCAAGGACGCCTCATTGTCATAAATGTTGCGTAAGTATCGGTAATAAACTGCCTTTTGTGGTACCATAGAACTCCGATTATAAAAACATGTATGAATTTCAACAATTTCAAAACAATCCCCACAGCCGCGAAAATTTCTCAAAAATGACGCTAAAATCGTACCGCTCGCGAGACGTGCATGTGAGCGTGGCAGTTCTCGTCGACCGTGCTATTTTTGCTACGCATTAGGGGAGGCCAGAGGCACGGTCGGAACGGGTTCGACCGACATTCTTTTTGCGGAGGATGCCCGGCCTGCGGGGAATTATGCTCATTGGTTATTGTCTCGTCGAAACCGACGGCCGGACGGACGGCAGCGCCGTGCCTGGCCCCTCTTTTCTCTTGCCGGGAGATTCCGTGTCTCCTCACGCCCGCACGCCTGAGCGGACCGAGCCGGAACCGCCGGAAGCCGCAGCGCTGCGGGCGCTCGGCTGCGAGCATGTCTTCACCGACATAGACGACGATCGCCGCTTCGATCGGCCCGGCCTGCGGGCGGCGCTGGATTTCTTGCGCCTCGGCGATGTGCTGACAGTGCCGGCGCTCGGGCATCTCGGCGCCGATGTCGAGACGGTCGTCCGCATCGTGGCGTCCCTCAGCCAGAAGGGCGTGACGATCCGGTTGGGCGGCATGCCGATGGACATGATGATTCCCACCGGCGAGGCGCTCGCCTTCGCCTGCCGCGCTCTGGCCCAGCTGACAGAGCCCGGCCCGGCGCCGGCGGTCACATCAAGCGGGCCGCGGCGGCGCGGTCGGCCACAATCGCTCTCGAACAAGGATATCGCCAAGGCCCACCGGCTGCTGGCCAACGGCAACGCCGTCCCGGAAGTTGCAAGGGCGCTCGGCGTCTCCCCGGCGACAGTGTACCGGATCTTCCCCCGCCGCCCCTCGAAATCCGGGCACCCCGACGACACCGCGAACTGAGCGGCGGGTCCCCTGAGCAGGTCGCTGTCACCCCCGTCTCTGTCCGCCTCAGCGAGGTCGAAGGCGGGCGCCTCGGGGGCGTCAGGCTGCTCTTCGGGGGCGGCGTCGGGTTTCGTCTGCATGGCGGTCTCTCCTCGTGCCCGGATCGAAGCATGAGGACGAAAAGGGAAAGTGTGTCCTGCGGCGTTGACACTTTCGCCAGATGCCCCGGATGGCGCGCGTAGTCGCCAAGCTCGTTGAAGAGACGGCCCTTTCGCGCTCACGCAGGCGTTCCGCCCGTTCGATCAGTCGCGGAGAGAGTGGCCGGACAGCACCTGAACAACGGACTGCGCTAGTTCCTCCGTGGGGCGTTCCCCTTGCAGGCGAAGCACCGGCGCGGATTGATCAGCTAACCAGCGCTCATGCTGCGCCTGATTACGCCCCTCGAACAAGGGATCATCATATCGCGATGCCCAATCACGAAATGCGCGGTGGGCTTCATGCATATCGCCGCCGGGAAGAATGCGCGCACCGTGCCGTTCCGCCTCCCGCGCGGCCAACCGCCGCAATCGAATCTCCGTGGGCGTCCAAAGAAAAACGATCAGATCAACGACCTGAATAAGCGCGTCGCCCCAGCCGATGAACGACCCCGTAAGGACCCAACCTTCGGCCTCATTTTGATTCTGCGTGATGAGGCGAACTCGATCCTCGGGCGAGCGCTTGATGCTGTACGGAGGATCGGTTGGCATCCAGTAGAAGTCGTCCACATCGAGATGCGGCACCTCAAGCTGGGTGGCCAAGGCACTCCCCAGCGTGGAAACGCCTGAACACGATGCCCCCATGACATAGATACGCGGGCGTCGGGTCATCACTCCCTCCGAGAAAGCCACATCAGTTCCTCAAGCGCCTAGGCTTGCGGGTGTATTCGTGGGAGTATTTGGTGGGTGGAGCCGCAGATTAAAGTCTTTGATTTCAAAGACTTTTCTGGGGTGGCTGGGGGACCTGGATTCGAACCAGGACTAACGGAGTCAGAGGCCCCGAGCGAGCATTGATTAGATTGCGCCATTCTCCCGAATGCGGAGAAGGCCTATCATGTCGGATCAATGGGTTAGGAGCAATATCCCGAATACTCCTGACGTCATACGGCCCGTTGCCACTCGTTCGACCGGGGCTCGCGCATGAACATTTGCGCAGCCGCCGATGCCCTAAAGCTCGCCATCTCGCAGGCCTCGGGTTCGGAACTGGATCGCCTTTCCGCTGCCGTATGGGAGCAATGGGGCGCCCAGCGTCTGACTGATGATCAGGCGCAAGCCTTGGCCGATCTGGCCTCCCGTCGCCGGGTGCCGAGCGCTTCACCGCGAGCTTCCTCCGTGATGGCGAGTTTGAGCCGGTTCAAGCCGCGCCGACGACAGACGTCTCCGGATCGCGAAGCGTCCAAGCGGCGGCGCCGTGGCTTGGCACGATCGGCGCCCATGCCCGCAGCATTGGCCGCTTGTTTTACAGAGGCTGAGAGCGCTGCCCTGGCAATCGTCGCAGGCGAGGTAAAACATCGCGGTGCATGCGAACTTCCTATTGATCAGATAGCAGCCCTGTCCGGCGTCTGTCGTACCAGTGTGCAGAACGCGCTTCATGAGGCGCGGCGGCTCGGCCTGATCGACATCGCCCATCGACCGCAGAAGGGCCGGAAACATCTTCCGAACCGTATCGAGATTGTGTCGCCTGAGTGGTCGGCATGGATCAAGCGCGGCCCGACGTCTCATCGGCCGATAGGGTCCAAACGTTCGGAACGGTCCAAAAATCTGAACCCCACGAAGAGCCAGAAGCAAAGGAAAGGAGGGCCTTCGAGAAGGATAAAGGAAGACGTGACATCAAACGGAACAAGTAGAGCGCAATCACCACCTGTCAACGGGAGTGCCCTAGCCGCATAAAATGCCACATGCTTCAGACCAGCAACATCGTCGCCTCGACGTCTCTTGCCGAACTGGCGAGAGATGCGGTCTTTGGCACTCCCGATCACGATTGGACCTTCGTCGAAGCCGGCAGTCTGGCTTGGCAGCAATGGTGCGACTTCTGTCGTTCTGAGATTGGCCGAGAGCCTGCTGTCGCCCACGTCTTCGCCCATCTGCCCGGCCGGTCCTTCGGTCGGTATCGCGGGCGCAGCCTGCCGATGGCTCGACCTCCGGGCGCCCCGTCTCTTGACCGCATGCGCATCGCCAGCGGCGAGCGGGAGGATAGCTGACCATGCGAGCCGGGCGCCCACGCAAGACCGACGTTCGCGCCATCGACGCGGGCAAACTCAACCGGGCGGCACGGCTGCAGGACCTGCGGGAGCGGCTGAGGCGGACACAGTTGTCGGTCTCTCGCCTCGAGGCTGAGGTTGCCGCCAACCCTCGCGCCTCCAATGGCAGGGCCAACCTGAACCAGATGAAGCAGGCCGTGGTGATCCTCGAGCACGAGATCATGAAGGTGGAAGCGCGTGGATAGCTGCTCACCGCGCGTACCCCGGGGTGGTCGTGAACTTCCGGGACCCGGCCGGGACCGGCGGGGGTAGCTTCGCGCGCGATACGGGCCAATTAGGATTTTTACTTTATTTATCAGTTAGATAGGCAGAGGTTGTAAGTGCTTCAGCGGCTCTCAGGATGGTTCAGGACGACGAAGAGCTTGTCCGCTCCCGATGCGGAGCTGCAGGCGGTCTTCGGCGCGCTGCCCTCCGGCCTCGGCGTCGGAACTGCCCAGGCGCTGACCGTGCCGGCGGTTCAGTCCGCGATCCGGCTCTTGAGCGAAGCCAGCGCATGCCTTGATCTTCGCGTCGAGCGCCGCGTCGGCGGTGCCTGGATCGAGGCGCCGGAGCACCCGGCCGCTGCTCTCCTCGGCAGCCAGCCGAACGACTGGCAAAGCAGCTATGAGCTGATCCGTGATATGGTGGCGGCGGCGCTGATCACCGACAAGGGCTCGCTCGCCCTGGCGAATAAAGTGGACGGCCGGACGATCGAGCTGGTGCGCTATGAGCCCGGTCACTTCACGGTCGATTATTCCGGCGATGGTCGGCTGGAGCCCAGCTATCGCATCAACAACACGCCCGTGTCGGCGGACGACGTGGTGCATCTGCGCTCCCCATTCGCCCGTTGCCCTCTCAGCCTTGCCGCCGACGCCATCGGCGTGGCGAAGACGCTGGAGGAGCACGCTGGCCGGCTGTTCAAGAACGGTGCCCGGCCCTCGGGTGTCCTGTCGCTGAAGGATCGTGTCACGCCGGAGGCGCTCAAGCGCATTCGCGAGGCGTGGGCGATCGCGCATGGCAACGGCAAGTCCGGCGGCACCGCCATCGTCGAAGGCGGGGCGGAATATGCCCAGCTCACCATGCTCTCGACCGATGGGCAGTTCTTGGAGAACAGGACGTTCCAGCTTCAGGAGATCGCCCGCGCTTTCCGAGTTCCGCCGACGATGATCTACGAGCTTTCGCGAGGTACTTTCAGTACAACGGAAGCTCTCGGACGTGATTTTCTTGTGTTCAGCTTGGACCCTTGGCTGCAGGCGCTTGAGGGTGCGCTGCGCCGAGCGCTGTTCGCCGCCGGTGAACGCCGCGAATACAGGGTGAAGTTCGACAGGGATGATTTGACGAGGGCAAGCCTGACCGAACGCGCCACGGCCATCGCCTCGCTGATCGCCTCTCGGGTGCTCAATCCGAATGAGGGCCGTTCCTGGCTGGACCTGCCGCCCCGCGAGGGCGGCGAGGAGTACGCCAACCCGAACACTGGCAGCAACCAGCCCGGCGGACAGATCGGCGCCGCTGCTCCGCCTCCCACACCCGACCAGCGCGAGGATGACGCCTGATGGACAACGTCATTCATCTGCACCCCCGAGCGGAACTCGACGGGGGCGTCATCACAGGCGGCGGCCCGGACGCGGGAACGCCCTGGTTCTTCATCGAGTACTGCGGCCTGACCGTCTGGGACGGCCTTTCCTATGAGGATGGCGTCAGCGTCCTTGCGGATCTCTGCCGCGACGGTGTGCGCACCGTCGATCTCGTGGGGAGGTCTCACTGATGGAGCACGCCTTCATCGAGACCAAGGTCATCGCCGACAATGCCGGCACCATCACCGGCCTGGCGTGGAAGTTCGGCACGCCCGATCGCGTCGGCGACATGATCGAGCCGGGCGCCTTCAAGGGCATGAAGCTGCCGATTCCGATGCTGTTCGGCCACGACATGAACGATCCCGTCGGCGTGTGGACCGAAGCCCAGGAGACCGGCGCCGGCCTCGCCCTGAAGGGCCGCATGCTGGTGGAGGACGTTCCCCGCGCTCGCGAGGTCCGCGCCCTGGTGATGGCCGGCGCCGTCGGCGGCCTCTCAATCGGCTTCGTCACCAAGAAGGCGGTGGCACGCAGCGGCGGCGGCCGCACCATCAAGTCGCTTGAGCTTTTCGAGGTGTCGCTTGTCACGGCGCCCATGCACCCCGGCGCGCGGATTACCGGCGCCAAATCCGCGGCGGACGCCTTCCGGCTCGCCGAAGCACTCCGCCGCGCCGATGCGGCTCTCCGAGGAAACTGAAAGATGAAGCATACCTGCCTGCACGCGCTGGCGCCCGGCGCACTGGAACTGAAGGGCGAGAACGACGATCCGAACGAGATCGTCACCAAAGCGCTCGGCGACCTGACGAAGACCGTCACCGATGGCCAGAAGGCGCTCGGCGATCGCATCGCCGCGCTGGAGGGCAAGGGCACCAAGCCGGACGACAAGAAGGACGACCCGGCCGCGAAGCTCGTCGAGCGCCTGGACAAAATCGAGGCGAAGGTGAACCGCCCGAACGGCACCGACACCAAGGGCGAGCCGACCGTCGAGCAGAAGGCCTTCGCCTCCTACCTGCGCTTCGGCAATCAGGCCCCGGCCGAGGAGCTGAAGACCCTCACTGTCAGTTCGGACCCTCAGGGCGGCTATTTCGCCCCGGCGGAGATGAGCACCGAATTCCTGCGCAACCTGGTCGAGTTCTCGCCGGTTCGCAGCGTCGCCAGCGTGCGCTCGACGGGCGCGCCGAGCGTGATCTACCCGACCCGAAGCTCGATCACGGCCGCCCGATGGAAGGGCGAGACGCAGGCGCAGGAGGGCAGCGAGCCGACCTTCGGACAGGCCGAAGTCGTGGTGAAGGAGATCGGCACCTATGTCGATATTTCCAACCAGCTCATCGCCGACAGCGCGGGCAACGTCGAATCCGAAGTGAACCTCGCCCTCTCCGAGGACTTCGGCCAGAAGGAAGCCCTGGCCTTCGTGTCGGGTAGCGGCGTGCTGGAGCCGGAAGGCTTCATGACCGCCGCTGGCATCGGCGAGACGGTCAACGGCCACGCGACCAACCTCTCGGCCGATGCGCTGATCACGCTCCTCTACGCCCTGCCTGCGACCTACCGCAATTCCGGCGCGTGGGCGATGAACGGCACCACGCTCGCGGCCATCCGCAAGTTGAAGGACGGACAGTCCAACTATCTCTGGCAGCCCAGCTATCAGGCCGGCCAGCCCGAGACGATCCTCGGTCGCCCCGTGCTCGAGATGATCGACATGCCCGACGTGGCCTCGGGAACCTTCCCCATCATCTACGGCGACTTCAGCGGCTACCGGATCGTCGACCGCATCAGCCTCACGATCCTGATGAACCCGTTCCTGCTCGCGACCAACGGCCTCACCCGCTACCACGCGACCCGTCGCGTCGGCGGCCGGGTGCTCCAGCCGGCCAAGTTCCGCAAGCTCAAGATGGCCGTTTCCTGAGGAGGGACCCATGCGCGACATCATCTCGAACATCGCCGTCGTCGAAGCCATCCCGCCCGCCGCCTACGCGGCGGACAACACCCCGGCGGCGATCGACATCAAGGGGTTCGACGCCGCCATGCTGGCGATCCACGTCGGCGTCGGCGGCATCACATTCAGCGGCACGAACAAGATCGAGTTCAAGCTGACTCACAGCGATGACGACTCTACCTATTCGGCCGTCACCATCGACGACGTGCAGGGCATCGCCAGCGTCGGCACCGGCGGCATCGTCAAGTCGCTGATCGCCGCGCACGCGGCGCCCACGATCACCCGCGTCGGCTATGTCGGCAACAAGCGGTACCTGAAGCTGCTGGCGGACTTCTCCGGCACCCACGGCACCGCGACGCCGTTCTCCGCCTCTGTCGTCAAGGGCCACGCCGCCGACAGGCCGGTGGCGTGATGTGGGGGTACGGTCAATGGACCTGAGCACCTTCGCACCCACGCCGACCAGCTTCCCGCGCCGGGGGCGGGCGATCACGCCGAGCAACACGACCGATCTCCCCTTCCCGGCCAAGGCCGTCATCGTCGTTGTGGCCGGCAATGTGGTGGTGCTTCCGATCGAGAACCCGGACAACGAGCCCATTACTTTCACGGGCTGCGAGATGGGTTTCGTCGTGCCGTATCAGGTCCGCCGCGTGCTCGCGACTGGAACCACGGCAACCGTCTACACGGCGGAGAGCTGAACATGCCGGTGCGCGCGCCCCGAATCTGCGGCTGTGGCTTCCGGATCGCGTCAGGGCAGCAATGCTCGTGCGAACGGCGGCGCGCGGCAGAGCGGAATGCGCGCGCCGAAGCGCAGCGACCCTCTGCCCGCGAGCGCGGCTATGACAGCAAATGGGACCGCGAGCGTGAGGTTTACCTGAAGGCGCACACGACCTGCGCACGGCCTGGCTGTCGTGCCCCCGCGACGGTGGTCGACCACATCATCCCGCACCGTGGCGACCGCAAGCTCTTCTGGTCGCGCTCCAACTGGCAGCCGATGTGCCGCTCCTGTCACAGCCGGGTGAAGCAGGCCGAGGAGAAGCGCCATGGATACGTCTGACATCGTCAGCCTCGCCGAGATCAAGGCGCACCTGAACATCACCGACAACGACGACGACACGTTGCTGACGGATGCGCTGGAAGCAGCCCGGCGTCATGTCGAGGCCTGGTGCGGCTCGTTCGACGAGATCGAGGGCGCCGCGCCGCAGGATCTTGTCGAGGCGCTGAAGCAGCTCGCCGGGCACTTCTATGAGAACCGCGAGGCAACTTTCACGGGTCAGGGCTCCGTGAGCGAGGTGCCTTTCGGGTTTCACGACCTGATCGGTCCGCATCGGAAATGGGAGTTCTGACCATGAGCGCCCAACGCGATCGTCTCCGCCGCAGGCTTAAGGCTATCCCGGCAGCCACCATCGCGGCGACTGCGCCAGCACTGCGCAAGGCGGCCGATCAGATGGCCGACACGATGCTCCAGTTCGTGCCCGTCGATACGGGCGAGCTGGCGGAGTCGATCACCGTCACCCCGGCCGGGCATACGACGCCGCCCTATTCCCAGCCGGGCGGCTCCATGTCGGTGCCGGCGAACGCGGTGGCCGTGACGGTCGGCAACGCCGATGTCCGATATGGCCACCTCGTCGAATACGGGACGACCAAGGCCCCGCCGGATCCCTTCTTCTGGCCGGCGGTGAGGCTCCACCGGAAGAAGGCCACCAGCAGCATCAAGCGCGCCGTCGCGAAGGCGGTGCGGTCCACCAAGGCATGAGGAGTTCGTCATGACCATTGCATCCGCCGCAGGCGCGAAGATCTACATCGGCACCACGGTGCCCGCGTCAAACGAGACCGCTTTCGCCGCCGACATCTATGTCGAGATCAAGGAGATCGAGGACCTTGGCGAGCTCGGCGATGAGAGCGAGGCCATCAACTTCGCCAGTCTCGGGGATGCCCGCGTCAGGAAGCTGAAGGGCGCGAGGGACGCCGGCACGCTCGTGCTTGTCGTCGGCCGCGACCCGCTCGACCTGGGCCAGATTGCCGCGAAGGCGGCGGAGAAGACCAGCTTCGAATACAACTTCAAGATCGTCGCAAACGACGCCCCCGACGCCGATCACACCAGTTCGATCTATTACTTCCGGGGTCTCGTGATGTCCGCTCGCGACAATTACGGGCAACAGAACAACGTGGTCCGCACCACGTTCAACATCGGCATCAACACCGCAATTATCGAGGTGCCTGCGGAAGAGGAGGCCTGACATGGACGAGATCGAGATCCAACTCGGTGGCTCCGTCGTCACTCTCCGCCCGACTCTCGGGGCCGCCATGGGCATGAGCAAGAGGCACGGCGGGCTCATGAACGTGCTCGCAGGCCTCGAGCGCTACGACCTCGCGATGGCGGCCGATGTCGTCTCGGCCGGCACGGGAGCCGGAGCGGACCAGCGGCAGGCGATCGAGGAGAAGGTCTTTGCCGCCGGGCTGGCCGGTCTCGTCTCGCCTCTGGTGCGGTTCGTCATCCTGCTGTCGAACGGCGGGCGATCTCCCGAAGAGCCCGAGGAGGCGAAAGGGGTAGAGCGCCCTTTCGCGTGACCTTCGCCGATTACTGCGAGTGGCTTTTCAAGATCGGCACCGGCTGGCTCGGCTGGCCCCCCGCCATCGTTCTCAGCAGCACCATGCGCGAGTTGCGGCTCGCCTATGAGGGCAAGGTTTCCATGCTCAAGGCGATCCATGGCGGAGGGGAAAAGAGCGGTCCGGTGCTGACGTCGGCGCGGGATGTCGCTGGCGTGAGAGCTTTGATGAAGGGCCTTGGCGCCCGGAGGGCGGAGCTGTGACGGATGTCTCCCTGGCGATGCAACAGGCGATCCGCGCGCGCCTGACCGGCGACGCCAGCGTGCTGGCACTGGTGCCGGCGGCGAACATCTTCGACCGTCATTCCCGGCCGGAGCGGTTCCCCTGCATCATCCTCGGCGAAGGTCAGGCAGTGAGGGACAACCTGACACTCGCCGACAATCATGTGCGCCTGTTCTCGACCATCCACGTATGGACGCGAGACGGCGACCTCGTCTCGGCCCGTGCCATCGCCGGGGCGGTCGGGGTGGCGCTTCGGGGCCGGTTCTTCGGCGACCGGGCTGCCGTCCGGGCTCGCTACCGCGACGCGCGCTTCATGCGCGATCCCGATGGTGAGACCGGGCACGGCGTGCTCACCTTCGAGGCGCTGGTCGAGGAGTTCGCGGCATGAGAGCCGGAGCCTTGGACCGAGTGATCGATATCCAGCGATCCACCGAGAGCGTGAACGGCCTCGGCCAGGTGGTGACCGGGTGGAGCACGATCGCGACCATGCGGGCGCAGAAGGTCGAGGCCAGCACGGCGGAGTTCATGCGCGCCTTCGGTGCCAGCACCGAGACGGCCATCGTCTTCCGCATCCGCTTTCTCGACGGCGTCACCCTGGCGGACAGGGTTTCTTATGAGGGAGCCGCCTTCAACCTCATCGAGGTCAAGGAGATCGGACGTCGCAAGGGGCTGGAGCTGCGCTGCACAAGGATCGGCCCGTGAGAGGTCGAAAGCCGTCCTTCGTAGATCCCGGATCCTCGCCGGTGCGCGGCCCGCTCGATCCGCCGGAGTGGCTGTCGCCTGACGCCCGCGCCGAATGGGAGCGCGTGGCGCCGATCCTGATCGAGGAACGCCGCACCCTCACCATGACCGACGTTGCCACCCTGGCGAACTATTGCGTCGCGGTCGGGCGGGCGGCGGAAGCCGAACGGCTCATCACCAGCGAGGGCATGATTTACCACAGCAAGACCGGGCCGAAGAAACATCCGGCCGTCGCGATCTCCTCCGATGCCCAGACGCAGGCACGCCTGCTTGCCGGCGAGCTCGGCCTTACCCCTGTCAGCCGCTCCCGCCCGGCTGCCCGCGGTGCGGCTGATTCCGGACAGGACGACCTCTTTGGAATGGATGGCTGACCATGGCCCGCTCGACCTATCCCGAATGGATCTTCGACGGCAGTGAGATTGCCGACCCGATGGGGCGAGGCGAGCGCGCCGTGCGCTGGCTCCGGATGCTGAAGCACCCGAAGAGCAGCCAGCCCGGCCGGCCGTTCCAGCTCGACCCTTGGCAGGAGCGGATCGTCCGCCGCATCTACGGCCCTCGCCATGTCGACGGCACGCGCATCGTCAAGACGGTGGTGTTGCTGCTGCCGCGCGGCAACCGGAAGACCGCGCTCGCGGCGGCGCTGGCGCTGCTGCACACGATCGGGCCGGAGCGGGTACCGGGGGGCGAGGTGATCTCGGCCGCTGCCGACAGAAAGCAGGCTCGTCTGGCGTTCGCCGAGGCGCTTGGCATCGTCCGCGCTGTGCCGGCGGCCGCTTCCAACACCCGCGTCGTCGACTACCGCAACCGACTGACGTACCCGCGTGACGGCTCGTTCTATGAGGCGATCTCGGCAGATGCCGGCACCCAGCATGGGCGCACGCCCGCCTTCGTGCTCGCCGACGAGTTGCACGCCTGGCCAAAGCGCGAGCTTTGGGACGTGCTGCGCTCCGGCCTGGTTAAGCAGAAGGGTTCACTTCTGGTGGTCGCCACCACGGCCGGTCGGGGGCAGGAAAACGTCGCGTGGGACATCGTTGAGGATGCCCGCCGCGTCGCTCGCGGCGAGATCGACGATCCCTCGATCCTGCCGATCATGTTCGAGGCAGACCGCGATTGCGACTGGACGGACGAAGCCGTGTGGCATCGGGTGAACCCCGGCCTCGCCTATGGCTATCCCGACCTTGAAGGCCTGCGCCAACTCGCCCGCGAGGGGCAGCGCCGCATCGGCGACCGCGAGGCCTTCCGCCAGCTCAACCTCAATATCTGGCTCGACCACTCCGCCGACCCGTTCGTCGATATGGACGTCTATGACGAGGGCGCGGTTCCGGTCTTCCTCGAATCTCTCGAGCTGGCGCCGTGCTGGCTCGGCGTCGACCTCTCCAGCAATCACGACCTCACCGCCGTCGTCGGCGCCTGGCGCGATGAGAAGGGCGGCTATGTGGTCCACCCTTGGTTCTTCTGCCCCGAGGACAACCTTCGCGTCCGTGCCGACCGCGACGGCGTGCCTTATCCGACGTGGGCGGAGCAGGGCTTCATTATTCCGACACCCGGCAACGTCGTCGACTTCCGCGTCGTCGAAGACACGATCCGCGATCTCTGCTCCCGCTATGCGGTGCAGGAGATCGCCTTCGATCCGCACCTCGCCCGCAACATGCTGAACAACCTGCTCGACGATGGCCTGCCGGCTGTCGAGATGCGGCAGGGCTGGGTGACGATGGCGCCCGCCGTCAAGGAGCTGGAGCGCGCCATTGTGGGGCGCCAGCTCACCCATGGCGGCCACCCGGTGCTGCGCTGGTGCTTCGACAACATCGCTGTCCACACCGACAGCGCCGGCAACCGCATGTTCCACAAGGGCAAGAGCCGGGACCGGATCGACGGCGCTGTCGCCTGCGCCATGGCGGTCGCGCGGGCCTCTTCTGAGGGTGGCGGCAGCATTTACGAGAGCGACGACTGGTCCCCCGAACTCATGGTGATGTGAAATGGCAGCGGATGAGGAACGCCTTGTCGTCTTGCTTGAGGCCCGCGTGCGGGACTTCGAGCGCAATTTCGCCCGTGCCCAGCAGACCGCCGACAAGCGGTTCAAGGCGATCGAGGATCGGGCGAAGTCGTCGGCCACCCGGCTGAAGGCGGCCTTCGCCGGCATAGGCGGCGCGGTGTCCGGTGCAGCCGGTGCTCTCGGCGCCGCAGCGGGTATCGGCGGACTGGGGCTGGCGGGTCTTTTCGCCGGCGCGAAGACTGCCGCCGCTGACCTGGCGCAGATCGCCGCCGAAGCTCAAAAGGCCGGTGTCGCTGTAGAGGCCTTCCAAGAGCTTGGCTATGCGGCGCAAGGCGCGCTGGTGAACATCGACGCCCTGACCGATGGCGTGAAAGAGCTGCAGCTTCGTGCGGACGAGTTCATCGTCACCGGGGCGGGCGGCGGTGCGGAGGCTTTCCAGCGGCTCGGCTATACGGCGGACGATCTCAAGACCAAGCTGCAGG
The DNA here is from genome assembly GCF_030813595.1 of Ancylobacter vacuolatus. Taxonomy (GTDB): domain Bacteria; phylum Pseudomonadota; class Alphaproteobacteria; order Rhizobiales; family Xanthobacteraceae; genus Ancylobacter; species Ancylobacter vacuolatus. The sequence goes on from NZ_JAUSUH010000004.1 coordinate 193,514, forward strand.
ATCCGGCGGCCCTGTTCGAGGAGATCATTGAAAAGCTGGGTCGGCTCGACAAGGCCTCGCAGATCCGAATCTCCGATGAGCTTTTCGGCGGAACGGGCGGCGAGCAGTTCGTGCGCCTGCTGTCGCAGGGTAACGGCTACATCGCGAGGATGCGGCAAGAGGCTCGCGACACGGGCAATGTGCTGGATGCCGAGCTGATCCAGCGCGCTGTCGAGATCGACCGGCAGTTCGCGAAGCTGGCGACGACGGTCGGCACGCAGCTTAAGGGCGCCCTGGTCGGTGTCGTGGCGCTGATGCGCGACTTCACCGACATGTTGAACTCCACGGAAACACAGACCTCTGCCACGTTGCAGCGACGAATCGACCTGCTCACCGCTGCGGCCGAAAACATGCGGAAATCGAGCATGGCTTTCGCTCTCGGTGGCGGGGAAGATGGCATCAAACGCCGTGAGGCCGAAGCCGCCGCGCTCCAAGCGCAGCTCGATAGCCGCCCGCCACGGGTAACGGTCAATCCTTCTGGCGTCACCGGCGGTCGGGGGGACCTCTCCAATGTCGGCGAGGCGCATGACCTGGCGAAGGCGTACGACCAGATTGTGCAGTCCGCCGAGGGCCGCATTGCCCAGATGGCAATTGAGCAGCAAGCGCTCGGCCTGACGACTGCCGCTGCCGAGACGCTTCGTGTGAAGCAGGAGCTTCTTGCCGAGGCGCAGCGAGCCGGCATCACTCTCACCGCGGACCAGTCAGCAAAGCTTGAAGAGCTGGCCCAGCGATCGGGCGTGGCGGCGGGGGCATTCGAGCAGGCGGCGCTCTCGCAGGCTCGCCTTCAAGAGACCATGCTGCAGTTTGAAGACATCTCCTATGATGCGGTCTCGGGGTTCGTCAGCGATCTTCGGGCGGGTGTCGACGCTGCCGACGCTCTCCAGAACTCGCTGAACCGCGTTCTCGACACGCTGATCGAGATGGCTCTTCAGGAGAGCATCAAGTCCATCTTCTCCAGCCTTAGCGCGCCCGCCGGCGGGGCCGCCGGCGGAGGTTCGGTCGGCGGCGGGCTAATCAGCAGCATCATCGGCATGGTGGGCTCCGCCTTCGGCTTCGCCGAGGGTGGGTTCACTGGCGCGGGAGGCAAGCACCAACCGGCCGGCGTGGTCCATCGGGGCGAGTACGTCTTCAGCAAAGCGGCAGTCGGCCGGATCGGGGCGGGCAACCTCGATGCTCTTCACAAGGGTTATGCCGAAGGTGGCTATGTGGCGCCCGGCTTTGCTATCCCCCAGCCCGGTATTGGGTCCTCAAATGGCGGCTCGCAAGTCAACGTCACGGTGAACAACTCCGCCGGGGCCAAGGTCGACTTACAGCAGTCGCGCGGGCCGAATGGTGAGACAAACCTCAAGCTCCAGATCGATCGCGCCGTGGAGAGCGCGATGGTCGATCAATTCCAAGGCCGTGGCCGCGCTGCCAGAGTATTCGAGAGCGCCTACGGCGTCCGCAGGTCGACCGCGTGAGCCGGCGCGCACCTCAGCGGCACCGTCTGAACCGCGATCGGGAGAAGGTTGTCCGCGAGAGGATTGCCGCTCTCATGACCAAGGCGGAACCGACGCCCTTTGCCGCTGAAGGTCCCTGCCGGGCTGGCGTCCGCTCCGCTCTCTGCCTTCAGGGCTGGCCTTGGCACGATGCCGATCGTGCGGCCTCCGAGGTGGTGGGAGCGGCCCTCAGGATCGTGGGCACGGTGCGCCCGACTTGGCAACAGGGCCAGCCGGAATGGACGCAGGACGGCATCATGGCTGTCGAATACGTGTGTTGCCGCAACTGCTCCCGGCCGCTTGAGGCGGGTCACTACAAGTTTTGCAGCAGCACCTGCCTTCAGGCTTACCGATGGAGACACGATGGGAGGTGGTTGGATGAACATTACCTCGCACAGCGCGCCGCAGCTAAAGCAGCACGGCTGGAGCGGCGGCCCATCTTCGCCTGCGAGCATTGCGGAACAGGCTTCAAATCCAAGTATGACCGCCAGAAATTCTGCTGCGCATCCTGTGCCCAGCTTGCCCAGAAGGTCTACTGCGCCAGTGTGTCTTGAGGCGCTGGCCGGTGAAGTCTGCCTTCGCTGCGGGAAGCCCTTCGAGCCCCGCGCCACCAATCATCTTTTCTGTTCGAAAGTGTGCCAGGCGGAAGCTCACAGCGGCTTGCCCGTGGTCCTGCCGTCCACCGATCTAGGCAGGTTTCCGGAGGCAAGCTGCGCCTGGTGCGGCGGCAGCTTCCTGCTTAGGAAGGAGGACCAGAAATATTGCAGCCGGCGTTGCAACGCCACGGCGTTGCGAGATCGGGCTATCAAGAAAAGGCACGCCCAACTGGCGGCGCAACTAAGGTGTGTCGATTGTGGAGGGGCGCTGTCTCGCCCGACGCGAAAGAGCTGCAAGCGTTGCCCGGCCTGCAATGATCGGCACTGGAGGGCTTACCGCATCGAATACTGCCGTCGGTGGCGCGGGGCGCAGCGCTCTGTTTGATGCGTTTCAGAGACAGGCGCATCAACTGACGTTGTCGAGCGTGAACGTGTTCTCCGGCTCGCCTTCGGCAATCACAGCATCAAGCGCCTGAATGGCGAGTTGTACCTGCGCTATTTTCTCAAGCCGCTCGTAATTGAAAGCGTGGTGGATCCAATGCGCCTCCTTCCTACGACGTTCTGCCAGCTCTTCACGCAGCTTTTTCAAATCTTCAATCGTTTCAGTCATTTTCTTCCCCGAGTCTTGACCGAGTTTTCTGCAACGTTAGCAGCCCAAGAACCAGTGTCGAGTCAGCGTGTAACCTTCCGCCTCACCAGAGCTCGAACCAATCCGCTGTCGGCAGGCCTGACAGCCGGCGACGGGGGCCTACCCGGCGCGGGTTGTGGCGCCGGGTCGCTGCACGCCTCGATCTACTCGACCGCAGACAACGGTATCCTGAGCAGCCGACCGCCAAGGCGGAAGTGCTTCAGTCGCCCGGCGCGGATCATGTTGCGCACGGTTCGCTCGGAGCACCCCCAGCGCTCGGCGACATGCTTTGGCAGAAGCGGGCGCGGTGGCAGATTCATGCCTTGAACTCCCAGTGACATGGTACGAATTACGTCCGATGTCAGCGGCCCTCCAAGACCTTGCCGTCGACTGCGACGCGCATGGTATGCCCAGCCTCAAACACGCACACAGCAGAACTCAATTTGTCGCCGTGGATGAAGGCCCCCTGGACCTTGCCGTTGTATACGTCGCCTGCAACTCCCAGCGCTGACACCTCTCTGCCGCTGAGATGATATCCCGTCAGTGCCTCGATATGGTGCTCGCACTCCAGCTTGGCGGCGGTCACAGGGTCGATGCCGCGCAGCAACAACCATCCGCAGATGCCGGCGCTGACGACTGCAAGAGTGGTCACATACCGATTGAGCTTCATATCGTCCCCCGGCAGATTGTGTACCACAACACGTGCGGGTTGCATCAGCCCTTGATTTGACGCAACTCCCGCAGGACTTTCTCGTAGGCCTCTGCTGAGTGTTTGGCTTGCAGTGGCGGCCATGCCTTCGGATCATAAGCTTGCCTGGGCCTTGCTGCCCGTGGCTCTCGTGCCGGCGTCTCCGGGGTCGATATCGCCTTCAGCCAGCTGCGAAGAGTGTTCTCGTCAAAGGTCCAGAGCCCGCCGATCTTGGCGGCGCCGGGTAGCTCCCCCTTAGCTGCGAGCGATTGCACAGCGCGGACGGATATCCCGAGGATTCCCGCCGCTTCGTGCGCCCTAACGCGCTCCCGCAAAGCTGGTTGCTGCATCTTCACGCTCCACGCCGGTCAAGCTCGAGGAGCGTGCCCCAACGCGCGCGACCTCGCATCACTCTTGACGGGAGGGGGAGACCATCAAGTCGGCTCTGCCGCGCGGGCAAATCGAGATAGCGTCTAAGCCTATCTGAGAAATGCCGCGATCAGTCGCTTTAGCTCGACTCTGACGGCTGGCCCAAACTTTTCCCCACGGGGAATGATCTCGACCGGGCGGGGAAGCGCCGGAGGTACGGCCTTCCATTTCCACTCTTGGCGCGACAGCTCCATTTGGGCGAAACAATCATCGTCCGGCACGCTATTGGCTGACCCTTGGTCGAGCCTAGATATTGTGATGGTGGCCGAGGGGTAGACTAGTTGATTTCCGTCCAATCGTCCTAGATCGCTCTTTAATTCGACCTTGCCATTTTGCGGACGAAGGGCGGCATCCGCCTCGTTGACGATTGGCCTCAGTAATTTTGTTAATTCATCATTTGCTTGTTCGATTCGCGTTAGTTCAACTTCCCTTCGGTCTTGTTCGGCCTTCTGTTTTTCGGTCCGCTTTTGCTGATTTGCCTTCATTGTTTCTCTTACAAAGTCGTCAAACTCCGACATATTCTCCTCCAATCCCATTGCATCCTTAGAAGGTGAGCGTGTCGAGATCGGCCTACATCGGCTGAAGCAATGCCACTGCTCTTCGGGTCGAGATAGGGTTGCACGGCCTTCGGCTACCAGCAAGCGCGCGCGTTCGCATCCCTCTTGGCGAGAGGGGCGAAGCAGCGCATAAATGGGATTGGGCGTGACAACCCGGACCTGAGATAGACCGCACCATCCTTTGGCGAGGATGCTGCCGGACCCTTGGCGGGGAACGGCGGCGGTCGAAACGCATCTCCCTTTTCAGGGAGAGCAACGGACGAGCTTGGCGGCTCGGCTCCGAACCGGAACATATTGTCCGGGGTCGGGCGTGCTGTCCAGAGGGGCAACCCTTAAAAGCGTCCGGCCAGTCTCTCAGGCTGGTTGTCACCCCCCGGATGCCGACTCCGTCCGTCGGCACGGCCGTGACAAGCCGAAACCTGAGAACGAACCATGTACCTCGATAGCGCCTATGGCGGCCCTGCGCCGTCACCACGCCGCGATCGCCAAGCGATGTGGCACGACCTCACTGACATCATCGAGCGCGCCATGGCAGCGCTGGACGCCCTGGACGGCGACACCGACCGGGAACCAGATGAAGAATACGAGCACGACGGCGCCGAGCCGGACAGCGACGGCGAGCCGAGCCTCGGCGCCCCGGAAGCCGTCATGGCTGATATGACATGGCGGGGCGCGGACGGCCTGCCGCAGGTCTACCGCATGACCGGCTCGCAAATTGGATGGGCAGCGGGCGCCAGCGACGACGGCGAGGACGGCGACGACAACGGCATAGCCGACGACGGCGGGCTTCGTGAGCAGTGCGGGGACGCAGAATGAACCGGCGCGCCCTTCTCACCGGCGGGAGCGCACTTGCCTTCTGTGCCCTCCCTCAGCCCGCCAGCGCGGTCTGCGCGCTTCCTGCTCCAGAGCACCCCATGATCCGCGCCCGGCGGCTGGCGTGGGAGCTAGCCGACACGATGAACGACTATGAGGGCGGCGAATGGCACGCCGTCGTGCATCCGTCGCGGTCAGTACATCCCGTCGCGTTTTTCATGACGGACCTGCAGCGGACGCCCGAAGAGCGGATCGAGCGCGCGCTCGCCACCATCAAGGCAGCGCTTGCCGAGAAATACCCGGCTCACTTCATCACCAGCTCTGCCGACATGGGAAACCACACGGCGGGTGTCGTGGTCGCGGCCTCGCGCTTGGCCGATGATCGGGCGCAATGGTGGTTGCGCAATGGGTCGTTGCTGGCGGCGGATGCCGGCAACCTGCCGAACGCCTCGCCGAGCTAATGCCAGATCGCCCGGCGGTACGAAACGTACTGCCGGGCCTTCGGCCGTTGGGTTTGTCACAAACTGAGGCAAAACCCTCTTGTCAGGACTATGCACTTTGGTGTTCTCTATATGTCCCCGGCGGCGCTCATTGCCGTTGAAGCTGCGGCATCTGTGTTCCCAGCTTCGCTATGGCTCAACAATCCCGAGGCCCCGATGGGGCGGCAATCATACATTCTGTGCGTTGCTTCGCGTGGCCGCGACGGCCTCGCCATGCATTCGCGTGTCAAGACAAATCACGCAGTACACAGGCCTTCCACACCCTCTTTCTTTCAAGAAGGTTCAAGTGTTTGCGGTGGGATTCCATGGCGCGCCTAATGTTCGCGCGATGTTCCATTAAGGAACGGCCAGGACGGGGAGCCGATGCTTGCCGGCGACGCTCCCCGTCCCGTTCATCAAACCCAGCTATGGAGTGAGCATGACGGATAACCATATTGCCCCCTTGAGCCGTGAAGGCAACGCTCTTGTTGCGCCTTCTTGCACCGAACGGCCGGCGCAGGTTGCGGCCCCTGCCGGGGACGACGAAGTCATTCGCGGATCTGCAGCGATCGCCCACGCCTTCGGCTGGTCAAGGTCGACCCTGAACCGGATGAAGGCACGCCTTCCGCTTCGCAAAGGATGCACGGGCGGCAAGACCTCGCCGCTCGAAATCGACCGCAGGGACGTCGAGGCGTTCAAGCGGGCGCGAAGGGGTTGAGCCATGGCGCGACCCTCCGCCTTCCGCCAAGTTGATGTAACGCGCGCAGTGCGCGCGGCGCAGTCGTCAGGGCTTCAGGTCATGCGGATTGACGTGGCGCCGGATGGCAAGATCAGCGTCATCACCGACGCTGGTACGTCGGCCGCGCCGGCACCGTCCAGCCCCTTCGATGAATGGAAGTCCGGGCGAAATGCGCGTTGAACTGAAAGGTATCAACAAGAAGACCGTCAAGCTCGCGAGCGGGACGGTCGCCACTTATTATTACGCTTGGAAAGGGGGGCCGCGGCTCTCTGGCAAGCCTGGATCGCCGGAGTTTACGGCCAGCTATCTGGATGCAGTAAGCCGGAAAACTCGCGCCGCCGACAACTCGATCCTATGGCTGCTCGATCGCTATCAGCAAAGCTCCGACTTCATCGACAAGGCGAAGCGGACCCGCGCCGACTATCTGAAGCAGATTCACAAGATCGAGTCAGAATTTGGCGACTTTCCGCTGACGGCGCTTGCCGATCGGCGCACGCGCGGCGAGTTCCTGGCGTGGCGTGACCGGCTGGCCATCAAATCCCGACGTCAGGCGGATTATGCCTTTCAGGTGCTCGCGCTGGTCATGGCATGGGGCAAGGAGCGGGGGCACATAGCGGTCAACCCGTGCGAAAGGGGCGGACGGCTTTACCAGTCGAAGCGCGCCGATCAGGTGTGGTCGGATGCGGATGAGGCTGCTTTCCTCGCGGCCGCGCCGGGCCATCTACATCTGCCCTTGTTGCTGGCCCTCTGGACTGGCCAACGCCAGGGCGATCTGCTGCGGCTGCCATGGTCGGCCTACGATGGGGCGAGGATCCGTCTGAAGCAGGGAAAGACGGGCGTGCGAATCGTCATACCTGTCGGCGCGCCGTTGAAGGCGGCGCTTGATGCCACGCCCCGCCGATCTCCGCTGATTCTGACCAACATGGACGGTGTGCCCTGGACGTCGGACGGCTTTCGCTCGTCATGGCGCAAGGCCTGCATTAAGGCCGGCATCGTCGATCTGACATTCCATGATCTCCGAGGCACGGCTGTAACCCGCCTAGCGGTAGCTGGCGCCAGCGTACCGGAAATCGCGGCGATCACCGGGCACTCGCTGCGAGATGTCTCGGCGATTCTCGATTCTCACTACCTCAGCCGCGATCCAGCGCTCGGCGAGGCGGCGATCCGTAAGCTCGAAACGAGAACAAAAGCACCCGAATGAGTGCCCGAATGGGCGCTTTCATCTTGAACCCCGAGGGGGAAAGCGCAGCTAAATCAAGTGGCTGGGGGACCTGGATTCGAACCAGGACTAACGGAGTCAGAGTCCGCAGTTCTACCGTTAAACTATCCCCCACCGTGGCGCCGCGAGCGGCGCTTCCGGGGCCTTCCGCGGCGACACGAGGTGTCGGGGCGCGGGGGCAGCGGCAGTGGCGCGCTCTATAGACGCTCCTGCCGGCTCGGTCTACCCCCCTGCGTGCAGTTTCCACCATCCCCGCTCCGCCCTGCCGGAAAGCGGGCGCCACGGTTGGGCCGGCCACCTCGCCAAGCCGGAATGACCCGCGCCCGCCACGCGGCGCTGTCCCCCAATTTCCCCGCATGCAGCCCGGACGGGGGAGCGCCGATTCGGCGGCCAACCCGGCCGGCGGCGTCGACACCGCAAAAGCCGTCGCTCGCGATCGCTGCTCGCAACTGGCGGACGTGACATCATCGCCCATCTGGAGAGCCGGCATGGCGTGGCGCTCGACGGCGGACTCACCCGCGCGCAGCGCGACACGGTGCTTCTGGTCACGCGCCGGCTCGATGACGTCGATTGGGTCATGTCCTCTTCGCGCTGGAAGGACCCCGCTTTCCGGCCCGCCTTCCACGCGGCGGTGCGGCGCGAGCATCCCGAGCTGGCGGCCCCCCCTTCTGCAGCAGGCCCGCGACCACAACGCCCAGCGCTACCATTTTCAGGGATCAGCCGTTATGAGCCGCACGCCGCCTATGCGCGCGGGCTGGCCGATCTCGCCGTGCCGGCGCGGCAGTTCCCGGCTGAGGGCGATGCCTTCGGGCCGGCGCCGACCCGCGTCGATGCGGCGATCTTTGGTTTCATCGCCACTATTCTATTCTCCGACATCGAGACCCCGCTGCGCCGCTTCACGGGGGGGGCAGCCGAACCTCGTGCGGCACTGCCAGGCCATCCACGCCGCCACAGCCCCCTCCGCAGGGGCGGAATGACCCTCGTTTTAAACATGGCTCCTAGGCCGAAAGGCGCATGAAAGGGCAGCTAGATCGGCCATACCGGAGAATTCTCAACCATTTTGGTTGGATTGAACCCTATTCAGCCGGTTAATGCTGGATTAACGGGCAAAGTCAGGCATGCACGAACATCAGTGCTGCCATGCAGCATTCCGTCTTTTGCGCTGCGGTAAAGCCTCTATATTCCGTGGCATACAGAATACTGGAGGCTCAAATGAACACCACGACCCTTAACCACACCTCGTCCGACTTCTTCTCGCGCATCGTCGAAGGCGTCACCAGCTTCTTTGAAGCCATCGGTGAAGGCCGTCGCATCGCCCAGCGCTACGAGGCTCTCGCCCGTCTTTCGGACGCTGCCCTCGCCAAGCGTGGCCTGACCCGCCAGGACATTGCCCGCGCCGCCGTCAACGGCCGCTGAGACGTCCCGGCTGAGCGGCCTCGTTCAAATCGGTCGCTCCGCGAATACGCAAGGTGACGCTGTCGGTTGATCCTGCAGCGTCCATGACGGTCAGACGCACGAAGCCCGCGCCCGCCGGCCGCCAGAACAATGTGGCGGCCCCGGCGGGCTGGCCGCTCGGCACGCCATCGACGAACACGGTCAGCTTGCCGGCCCCGCCGCTCACCTTGAGCACCATGGGCTCGTCGCCCTCGCGTTCCAGGCTGGCCCCATCAGGCGGGAAGGCGATTTTCGGCCCCTCTCCCCCATTTTCCTGCCCCGACGCCCGCCCGAAATGCCGGAGCGGCGGCGGCAATTGTGCGTTCTTCACGTCCAGCGCCTCGCGTGGCGCCGGCGCGAACGGGGCGGGTCGGCTCACCAGCCGGGCAAACGCCTCGAACAGGATCGGCGCTGCCGCCTCACGCCCGATCATCCCGGGCACCGGCTGGCCGTCGGGCCGCCCCACCCACACCGCGATCGTCCGGCGCCCGTCGAACCCGACCGCCCAGGCGTCGCGATAGCCGAAGGACGTGCCGGTCTTGAAGGCGATGCGCCCGGCGCGCTCGTTGCGCGGCGCCGGCGTGCCGGCCAGCGATTGCGCGAGATAGGCCGCGGCGACCGGGCTCATCAGCTGCCGGGCGCTCTCCGGCCCCGAAGCGGCGCCGTCCAGCCGGTCGCGCAGGCCCTGCGCCGCCCCGCCATTGGCGATGCCAGCATAGAGGCCGGCCAGTGCGTCGAGGCTCATGCCGACGCCGCCCAGCCCGACAGCGAGCCCCGGCACCTCGCCCGGCGGCAGCTTGAGCGCGAAACCCGACTGGCCGAGCCGGCTGGCGAGCCTTTGCGGCCCCACCGCCTGCAGCAGCACCACCGCCGGCACATTCAGCGACAATTGCAGCGCCTGCTTCACCGACACCGTGCCCTGATAGTCGCGGTCGAAATTGCGCGGCCGGTAGGCGCCGAAGCGCGCCGGCCGGTCCTCGATCAGCGTCTCGGGATGGGCAATGCCGTCCTCGAAGGCGAGGCCATAGATGAACGGCTTCAGCGTCGAGCCGGGCGAGCGGATCGCCCGCGTCAAATCCACCGCGCCCGCGCGCTCGGTGTCTTGCGGGTCGGCGCCGCTCACCCGCGCCAGCACCTCGCCGCTGGCATTGTCGACCATGACAAGCGCCAGCGAGACGCCCGTGCCGAGCTCGCGCACCCGTTCGGCGGCAAGGGTCTCCAGTCGCGCCTGCGCCGAGGCGTCGATGGCAAGTGCATGGCTCTGCGCCGCCGGTTGCTGGCGGCGGGCCGCCTCGGCCGCGTGGGGGGCGAGCATCGGCAAGGCGAGGCGCCCCGTGGGCACCGGCGCCCGGCCGGCGAAAGCCACCTCGGCCGCGCCGAACAGCCCGGCCTCGCCGAGCCGGGCCAGCACCGTGTCGCGCGCTTGCAGGGCCCGGGCCGGGTGCCGGTCCGGCCGGCGTGATTCCGGCGCCTGCGGCAGGGCGACCAGCAGCGCCGATTCGGCCAGCGTGAGCCGGCGCGGCTCCTTGCCGAACCAGGCGAGGCTGGCCGCCCGCACGCCCTCGATATTGCCGCCATAGGGCGCCAGAGTGAGATAGAGCGCGAGGATCTCGCTCTTGCTCAGCCGCGCCTCCAGCTGGATAGCGCGACGCATTTCGGCGAGCTTGGCGCCGAGCTTGGCCGCGAACCCGCGCCCCTCGCGCGGCTCCAGCAGCCGCGCCACCTGCATGGTCAGGGTAGAGCCGCCGGAGACGATTCGCCCGTGCCGCAGCATCTGCCCCGCCGCCCGCAGCAACGCGAGCGGATCGACCCCGCCATGCTCCCAGAAGCGCTTGTCCTCATAGGCGACCAGCATGTCGCGAAAGCGCCGGTCGACCTCGCGGGTCTCCGCTTTCAGCCGCCAGCGCCCGTCAGTGAGGGCGAAGGGGCGCAGCAGCCGCCCCTCGCGATCACGCACCTCCACCGAGAGGGCGAGCCCGGGTGGCGGCGGAGCGCTGGCGCGCACGCCGGCGAGCCAGGCCGTGGAGCCCCCCGCCAGCAGCATCGCCCCGAGGACGGCAAAGCCGCCGGCGCGCCACAGTCCCCGCCTCACGCGAGCCATGTCGCGCCCCTCATCGCGCCGCCGGCCCTCACTTCGCCGGTCCCGTCACCTCGGTCCGGCCCGCGCTGGTGCGGGCAAAGCGGCCGGGGCGGTACATGTCTTCGACGATGGCCGGGGGATGGGCGTAGCGGCCGGGGGAGACGGCGCGCACGATATAGGCGACGCGCAGCAGCTCCGGCTCCTCCGAGCCCTGGGTGCGATCGAAGGCGGCGGCGAAGAAGGCGTCGCGGAACTCCGCATGCGCCGGCTGCGTCGTATCGCCCAGCCAGGCCAGCGCGCCGACATCCGAGCCGACCGCAAGGCTGGGATTGTCGATCTCGAAGCCGGCGGGGAGATGGTCGACCAGCAGCACATGGCTCGGACCCGCCTCATCCTCCTGCGCCTCCAGCACGACGACGAGGCGCTGGTTCTGTGCCACCTTGGCCGGGTCGGCCGGCACGCCGGCAAGCGTGTAGTAGCTGCGGCTCAGGCTGAACCCGTTCGCCGCCGCCGGCTCCGGCGCCACCGGCGGGCCGTCAATGGAAACCACGACGTCCAGCGGGGCGATGCCGCGATTGGTCAGTACGATCGGCTTGGCCAGCTCCCCCGGCGTCAGCGTGCGCTCATAGAGCCCGGTATGGGCGGTGCCGTCGATATCGAGGGCGATGCCCCTGCCCTCGCGCAGCGCCCGTGCCGCGAGCAGCAGCCAGGCGTCCTCCTGCGTCGAGGTCGGGCCGGCATCGATGAAGGCCGTTGCCACGCGCTGGCGGGCGGTGCGCGCCGTGCCGGTGAAGCCGGCCTCGGAAGCGAGCGTCGCCACCCCGGCGGCGTCGCGCAGCACCGAGCCGAAATCCGGCCGGCCTGATGTCACCGTCTCGGCCGCGCTGGGCAGCAGTTCCAGCGCCGCGCCGAACACCTTCTCCGCCCGCCCCTTGTCGCCGAGCATGGCGAGCGAGGCGGCGAGCTGGCCGCGCGCCATCGCGCTCGTCACCTCGTCGAGCTTGGCGTCGGCGACATAGCGCAGATCGCCCAGCGGCGCCCGGCCGTTGCGCGCCAGCACGTAGATGGCGTAGGCAGCGCCGTCGTCGGTGGCGCCGTCCCCCGCATAGGCGAGCGAATTGCGCAGCCGGTCGAGCGCCATGGCGAAGGGCTGTTCCGGCACGGCGTGGCCGCGCTCGCGGGCACGAGTGAGGAAGTCGCTGACATAGGCGTCGAGCCACAGATCATTGCCCCCCGCCTCCCACAGGCCGAAGGAGCCGTCCGAGCCCTGCCGGGCAATAAGCCGGGCGATGGCGTTGCGGATGGTCTCGGCCGGGTCCTTGGTCAGGCGGAAGCGCTGCGGTGGGCCGAAATCGCTGAGATAGAGCAGCGGCAGCGCCCGGCTGGTCAGCTGTTCGGAACAGGCGAAGGGGTAGCGGTCGAGCGCGCCGAACAGCGCCGGCACGTCAAAGGCCGGGTCCAGCCCGGCGGAAACGCTCACCCCGCCACGCCCCGGCACCAGATCGGCGACGAGATCCGCGCTCAGAATCAGCGCCGCCCCCGGCGCCAGCGTGTCGATGCTGCGGCGGGAAATCGCGGGATAGGCCGGGCGCACATTCAGCGCATAGTCGCGCACGATAGCGAGCCCGCCGGGCCCCGACAGCCGCACCGAGACCTTGGCCTCGCCGATGCCGGTGCCGTCCATCTGTGCGGCGAAGGACTGGCGCGCGCCCTTGGCGAGCGGCACCGTCTTCGGCGCGCTGGCCACCTTCACCGGACCGTCGGTGACGATATCAAGCGCGTAATCACCCGCCTCGCCGTCCACATTGTCGAGCGACAGGTTGAGCGTGGAGCGGTCGCCGGCGGCGAGGAAGCGCGGCAGGGTGGCGGTGATCACCACCGGATCGCGGATCACCACATCGGCCTGCGCATGGCCCACCGCCGCACCGGACCACGCCACCGCCATCAGCCGGCCGGTGCCGTCGAAGGGCGGCAGGGTAAAGTCGATAGTGCCCCTGCCCTGCGCGTCGAGCTTCACCAGGCCGGAGAACAGAGCGAGCGGCGGCTGCGTCGGCGGCTCAGCCTGCAGGCCCATATCCATGGCGTCGCCGCCCGAGCGCAGGCGCCCCCGGCTGCCGAGCATGCCGTCGATGAGCTGGCCATAGAAGTCGCGCACCTGCGTGCCGAGCGCGCGCTGGCCGAGATAGAAGCCATCGGGATCAGGCGCCTTGAAGCCGGTGAGGTTGAGAATGCCGACATCGACCAGGGCGAGCGTCACATAGGCCTCGCCTTGCCCGCCCCCCGTCACCTGCACCGGCACGGAAAGCGTCGTCTCCGGCCGCGCGAGAGCGGGCGCGTCCAGCTTAACGCCGAGCACCCGCGCGGCGCGGTCGACGCCGAACCAGGCGAGGCCGATGGCGCGGCCGGGATTGCGGCTCGCCGCCACATCAAGCGGGCGATGGACGAAGGCCAGCGCATAGGCGCCCGGGCCCCATTCCGGGGCGACGGTGAAGGCGACCGAGGTGTCGCCGGCCTTCACGTCGAGCGTCTTCGCCGCCAGCACGCCGTCACCGACGATCAGCACGGTGGCGGAACCGGCCATGCGGCTGGTGAGGTTCACCTTGAGTGAGTCGCCGGCGACGTATTGCGCCTTGTCGAGCCCGACCTCCAGCCGGTCCGGAGCGTCGGCGGTGGCCCCGCCACCCCAGCCGGCATCGAAGGAGACGGCAGTGGCGCGCGTGCCGTCGGTGACTTCCAGCCGATAGCGACCCCAAGCGACCGGAACGTTGACACGCGCCAGTGCACTGGTGGTCAGCTCGAGCGCACCGTCCGCAACCTTCGCCACCGATTCGACCGGCTCGAAATCCCAGCTGCCGCCGAGGCGATACCATTGATAGCGGGTCTCGATGCGGTAGAGCGCCCATTGGGCGCCCTTCAGCGCCACCGGCTGGCCGGCGGCATCGAAGCCTTGCACCTCAAACCCGGCAGTGGCGTTCTCGCCGGGGCCAGCCTTGTCGAACAGCGGCTTGACGCCAATGCCGTCGCCGGCCGCGCGCACCGGCAGGACGAGGGAACGGCGCACCGCCCGCCCGCCGCCTTCATTCAGCGCGACAAAGATTTCCGCCTCCAGCGGGCGGGCGGTGGCGGGAAGCGCGGGAAGCGCCACTGGCAGGCTCGCCTTGCCCTGTGCGTCCGTCACCGGCGCGTCGGCCAGCGGCTGGCGCACCGGGGTGAAGCCGTCATCGACGCGGCCGAAGCGCCAGCCCGGCAGGCCCGGCCGCGCATCCGCCACCCGCACCTCGATCTCGCCCTCAATGTCGAGCCCCGCCGCCGGCGGGCCGAACAGCCAGCGCCCATCGGCCGCCACCGTCACCGGGGCGTTGGCGGCAAGGAAGGTCGCGGTGGTGGAGAGGTCGAGCGCCAGACGCTCGGGCACATAGTCTTCCAGCAGGAAAGTGGTGGCGCCCACCGGCGCGCCGCGCGGGTCGACATAGGCCTCGACGCGCCAGGTGCCGGTCATCGCGTCGCCCATCAGCGGATAGGTGAGCGTGCGCCCGCCTGCCCCCTGGTCGGCCACCAGCTCGCGGCGCTCCTCGACGCCATCGGGACGCTTGAACATCACCGTCAGCGGCACGCCGGCCGCCGCGCTCACCTGCGGGCTGCGCAGCAGGGCGGTGACGTGCACCTCCTCGCCGGAGCGGTAGACGCCGCGCTCGGTGGTCACAAAAGCGTCGTAGCGCTCGGGCGCCGCGCGCCCGCCGACGCCACGGTCGGTGAGGTCGAAGGCCTGGTCCTCCAGCGACAGGAAGGCATAGTCGCCCTCCTTCGCCTGGGCGACGATGACCGCCGGCGCGAAGCCTTCCGTGCCGCGCATCAGCCCGGCATCGAAGGCAGCGCTGCCGCTCGCGTCCGTCCGGGCGGTGGCGAGCACATCGTTGGATTTGGCGAGAAGGCGCAGTTCCACCCCCTCGAGGGGCTGGGCGCTGCCGAGCGCGCGCACCATCACCGTCAGGCCCTTGCTGCCCGACAGGGCGGTGAGGCCGAGATCGGAAACCACGAACCACTGGGTGGCGCGCGAGCTCCACTCGTCATTCGGGTCGGCAACATCGCCACCCGGCCGGGCGGCCAGCACATAGACGCCGGGCGCCAGCGTCTTCACTGCCTCGTCGACGGGGAAGGAGGTGGTGACGTCCTCGTTCAGCGGCGACGCCGTCTCCAGCTCGCCCTTGAAGATGACCTCCGCCTTGCCGTCCTTCAGCTGCTGCAGGTCATAGCCGCCGAGGTCGCGGCGGAATTCGCCGTCGAGGGCGGTGGGAATCAGGCTGCGGTCGCCGATGCGGTAGAGATCGACCGCGACGCGGGACGTATTGACCGACACCACCGGAATGCCGCGCGGGCCGGTGCGGGGCAGCACATAGTTGCGCCCGGTGAAGCGCACACTCGGCTTGCGATCGCGCACATAAATGGTCAGCTCCGAATTGGCACGGAGCGGCTCGGCGGTGATGGAGGACGGCAGGCCGGCCCGCAGCGTCACATCGTAGGTCTCGCCATGCTTCAGCCCCTCGACGCAGAGCTGGCTCTCCTCCGCCGTCACCGCCGGCTTGTCCACCGGGCCCTGCGGCCCGCGCAGCGTCACATAGGCGGAATAATCCTTGCCGCCCTTCACCAGCGGCTCGGAGAACTGCACGCAGATCCGCGGGTTGGAGGCATCCGAATCGACGCTGTAGTCGAGAATGCGGAAGCCGCGCTCCTCGCGCAGCTTGTCATAGAAGGCACGCTGTTCGGGCACGTCGGCATAGCCGAGCGCGGTGGCGAACGTGTCGAGCGCGGGGCGCCAGAGCGAGCGCTGGTCATAGAGATGGCCGATGGCGAACAGTGCCTCGGCCTGGGCTACCCGCGTCGTCGCCGCGCGATAGGCGAGGAAGGCGGCCGCCTGCGCCCGCTCGAGGAACGTATCGGCGCTTTCATTTTCGCTCGGCTTGATGCGTGAGAGAGCGCGTGAAAAGCGCTGCCAGAGACCGGCATCGCCAGGGCTCGCCTGCGCCAATTGTCCGTAAAGGCCGGCGGCGGTGCGGGCGTCGCCGGCGGCGAGCGCGGCATCGGCGTCCTTGCGCAGCTGGGCGGCCGGCTTCGGCAGCGGCCCGCGTTCACGTTGCAGCAGCGCCTGCAGCCGGCGCGCAGCCTCGACGAGCTCTTGCGGGGCATAGGTCTTCGGCAGTGCATCGGACGCAGGCTTCGCCGTTGGCGCGGCCGCCGGTTTGGCGGGCGCCGCCGCCGCGGGCTTGGTCGCGGCAGGTTTCGGCGCCTGTGCCGCCGCCGGGCCGACCAGCGACAGGGCCAGCACCGACATGGCGACCCCGTGGCCGAGCCATGAAAAGGCCGAGGTAAACGGGATCATGGCACCTTCTCCGACACTGACCATCTGCTCAGGGCGGGACGATAGGACGAAATCGGCCACGGTGCCATGACGTTGCCGGGCGCCGGCGACCTCCCCCGCCGGGGCTCGTCGACGGCATGGATGTCACACTGCCGAGGATTGCCGCGCCGCCGCCATTGAATCACCGTCCGCGCTTAGGTATACGGGCCGACATCCATTCGGGGGCCTGCGACGCGGGAGCGCCGGGCGAACCCATTCAACCGTGGCCGGACGCGGCTGCCGAGACCAGAGGCCTTTCATGTCGACCACGTTCGAGACCGTTGCCAACATCATTGCCGAGACGTGCGACATTCCGCGCGAGAACATCACGCCGGAAAGCCACGCGATCGACGATCTCGGCATCGACAGCCTGGACTTCCTCGACATCGCCTTCGCCATCGACAAGGCGTTCGGCATCAAGCTGCCGCTTGAGAGCTGGACGCAGGAAGTCAACGAAGGCAAGGCGACGACCGAGCAGTACTTCGTCCTCAAGAATCTTTGCGCGCGCATCGACGAGCTGATCGCTGCCAAGTCCGCCTGATCCGGCGGAAGGACGTTGTACAAGCGGGACAGGTGATGCGCCTCGAATATTTCCAGATGATCGACAAGGTGGTCGAGCTCGATCTTGAAGCTCGTACCTTGCGGACCGCTAACACCGTCCCGTGCGAGAGCCCGATCTTTGAAGGCCACTTCCCGGGTCATCCGCTGCTGCCGGGCGTGCTGCTGTTTGAAATCATGGCGCAGAGCTGCGGCATGCTGCTGCTGCGGCTGCACAATTACGACCGCATGGCGTTCCTCGCCTCGGTCGACAAGGGCAAGCTGCGCACCTTCGTGGTGCCGGGCCAGGTGATCGACGTCTTCGCGCGCCTGGAGCATGACGGCTCGGGCTATGCCCGGCTGAAGGCCGAAGGGCGCGTTGAGGGCAAGCTCGTCTGCAATGCCGACGTGACGCTCAAGACCATGCCTTTCCCGGCGCCGGAGCTGCGCGGCTATCTGCTCTCCACCGCCGAACGCATCGGCATGCCGATGGGCGACGCCGTGATTGGCACGGCGGAACGCGCAGGAAATCTCACGCATGTCTAATCGTCGCGACGTCTGGATCACCGGCATCGGGCTTGTTTCCTCGCTCGGTGAAGGGCCGGAAGCTCATAGGCTGGCGCTTTCCTCGGGCACCGCCCCGGTGGTCAACGAGACGGGCTTCGCCCCCTATGTCGTCCACCCGCTCGCCCCGATCAGCTTCGACGCGCAGATCCCCAAGAAGGGCGACCAGCGGCAGATGGAGCCCTGGCAGCGCATCGGCACCTATGCCGCCGGGCTGGCGCTGGATTCGGCCGGCATCAAGGGCGACAAGGACATTCTCGGAACCACCGACATGGTGGTGGCGGCCGGCGGCGGCGAGCGCGACCAGTCGGTCGACGGCGCCATCCTGACCGAGATCGAGAACCAGCCGAACCCCGAGGTCTTCCTCAACGAGCAGCTGCAGTCGAACCTGCGCCCGACGCTGTTCCTGGCCCAGCTCTCCAATCTTCTGGCCGGCAACATCTCGATCGTGCACGGCGTCACCGGCTCCTCGCGCACCTTCATGGGCGAGGAAAGCTCGGGCACCGACGCGGTCCGCATCGGCTGGTCCCGCATTGCCGCCGGCACCAGCGAGATCGCCCTGGTGGGCGGCGCCTATAATGCCGAGCGGCGCGACATGCTGCTGCTCTTCGCCCTCAAGCGCCTCGCCATGCACGCCCCCTGGGCGCCGGTGCTGGCGCAGCCCAAGGGCGTGCCGACTGGCTCGGCGGGCGCCTTCCTGGTGCTGGAATCGCCCGAGCACGCCACGGCGCGGGGCGCCAAGCCGATTGCGAAGCTCTCCGGCGTCTGGTCCGAGCGCGCCCGGCGCAATGAGCCCGGCGCCGTCGAGGCGGTGCTGGAAGAGCTTCTGAAGACCGCCGGCGCCGGCAATGGCGACGAGACCGCCGTGTTCTCCGCCGCCTCCGGGGCGCCCGAGCCGACGCAGGCGGAAGCCGCCGTCCTCGCCCGCTCCGGCCTGCCGGTACGCTCCGTGACCGACCGCGTCGGCCATGGGCTGGAAGCGCAGATGCCGGTGGCGCTGGCGATGGCCGCACTCAGCGTCGCCGAAGGTCGTCTCTTCGCGCCGCTCGCCGGCGAAACGCTCGAAAAGCCTTTCGATGGCCCGCTTTCCCGTGCCATCGTCACCGCAGTGGGGCATTGGCGTGGGGAAGGCGTCGCGCTTGTCGAGCGCGCCGACTGACCCCACCACGCGGAAGCACGCCGCTTCCCAGGAGCAGATCATGGCTTCCTATACCGACAAGGCCGGCCGGCCGATCGTCGTCGTCACCGGCATGGGGCTCGTCACCTCGCTGGGTCAGGGCAAACAGGACAATTGGGCGAAGCTGACCTCCGGCATGTCCGGGATTCACCGTATCACCCGCTTTCCGATCGACGCGATGCGGACCACCATCGCCGGCACGGTCGACTATCTGCCCAAGAGCAAGAGCACCGCTCCCGACCTCTCCGAGGAGCTGGCGACGCTGGCGGCAGACGAGGCGATTGCCGAATCCGGCATCGGCACCAAGGGCGCCTTCCCGGGCCCGCTGTTCTGCGCCGTGCCGCCGATCGAGCTGGAATGGCCGCAGCGCCGCATCCTGGCGCAGGAAGCCGCGCCCAATGCCGCCGTCTCCTATGATGACCTGCTGCGCGCCGCCGAGGCCAATGGCCACGACGCCTGGCATGAGCGCTTCCTCTATGGGTCGATCGCCGACCATCTAGCGGACCGTTTCGGCACGCGCGGGCAGCCGATCTCGCTGTCCACCGCCTGCGCCTCCGGCAACACCTCGATCCAGCTCGGCGTCGAGGCGATCCGGCGCGGCGACTGCGACGCGGCTCTGTCCATCGCCACCGACGGCTCGGTGACGGCGGAGGCGCTGATCCGCTTCTCGCTGCTCTCCGCCCTGTCGACCAATAACGAGGTGCCGGAAGCCGCCTCCCGCCCCTTCGCCAAGAATCGCGACGGCTTCATCATCGCCGAGGGCGCCGGTGCGCTGGTGCTGGAAAGCCTGGAGCACGCGCTGGCGCGCGGGGCGAAGATCCTCGGCGTGGTCGAGGGCGTCGGCGAGATGGCCGACAGCTTCCACCGCACCCGCTCCTCGCCGGACGCCAAGCCGGTCATCGGCTGCATGCGCCGGGCGCTGGCCGATGCCGGCGTCGAGCCGGACGCCATCGACTACATCAACGCCCACGGCACCTCCACGCCCGAGAACGACCGCATGGAGTTCACCGGCATGAGCGCCGTCTTCGGCGAGCGGCTGACCGGCATCCCGATCTCGTCCAACAAGTCGATGATCGGTCACACGCTGACCGCCGCCGGCGCCATCGAGGCGGTGATCTCGCTGATGACGATCGCCAATGGCCGCATCCCGCCGACCATCAATTACGAGCTGCCCGACCCGGCCATCCCGCTCGATGTGGTGCCGAACGTGGCGCGCGACGCGACGGTGACACGGGTGATGTCGAATTCCTTCGGCTTTGGCGGGCAGAATGTCTGCCTGATCCTGACGGGCGAGCCGGCGTGAGTCAGCGCGTCCTCGTCACCGGCGGCGGGCGCGGCGTCGGTGCGGCCATTGTGCGCGCTTTGGCGCTGGCAGGCTTTGAGGTCGTCTTCACCGTCCGCACGGCGGAGGCCGAGGCGCAGGCGCTGATTGCGGCGATCGAGGCCGAGAAGCCGGACGCCCGCGTCGAGGCGCGCGCGCTCGATCTGGCCGACAAAAGCGCGGTGGAAGCCTTCGCCGCCATCCTCGCCGAGGAGCCGGCCTATTTCGGCTTCATCCACAATGCCGGCATGAGCTACGACACGCTGGCCGCGCTGGTCGACCAACACCGCGCCGAGCAGCTGATGCAGGTGAATTACTGGTCCTTCGTAAGGCTGGTCGGGGCGCTGGTGCGGCCGATGACGCGGGCCCGGGCCGGGCGGATCGTCGCCATCGGCTCGATTGCCGCCGATGTCGCCAATGCCGGCAACGCCATCTATGCCGGCTCCAAGGCGGCGCTGGCCGGCTATTGCCGCACGCTGGCGATCGAGAGCGCCCGGCGCGGGGTGACGGTCAACGTCGTCGCCCCCGGCTTCGTCGACACGGCGATGCTGGCGCCCTATGCCGCCTACCGCGCCAATGTCGAGAAGCAGATCCCCGCCGGCCGCTTCGCCGCGCCGGAGGATGTGGCGGCGGTGGTCGCCTTCTTGCTCTCCCCCGGTGCCGCCTATGTCACCGGCGCGACCCTGCCGGTGGATGGCGGGCTCACCGCCGCACTAGCCATACAGCGCTGATTTCGCTATCCACCCTCGTCCTTGCGCGGACGGCATCCGTGCCCGCCCCTTGTCCGTATAAATCCGGTCGACGGGACGAGATGTGCCGCCGCCGCCTGCCCGGAGTTGTTCATGCGCGCGCTTCAGCTGGTCTCCGACCGCGAACTGATCCTCACCGACCTGCCCGCCCCCGGCGCGCCGGAACCGGGCGAGGTGCAGGTCAGCGTCAAGGCGCTGGCGCTCAACCACATCGACGTGTGGGGCTGGCGCGGAATGGCCTTCGCCAAGCGCAAGATGCCGCTGGTGGTGGGCGCCGAAGCGGTCGGCGAAGTCACCGCCATCGGCGAGGGCGTCACCCGCTTCAAGCCCGGTTCCAAGGTCGCGATGTATGGCGCGCTCACCTGCGGCCAGTGCAAGATGTGCCGGCAGGGCCGCGACAATCTCTGCGAGGAAGTCGCCGGCGTGATGGGCTTCCATGTCGACGGCTTCGCCCGCGACCAGCTCAACATCAAGGAACGGCTGTGCGTCCCGATCCCGGACGGCATCTCCTGGACCGACGCCGCCACCGCCCCCGTCACCTTCTCCACCGTCGAGCACATGCTGTTCGACAATGCCAAGCTTGAGCCGGGCGAGACGATTCTGGTCCACGCCGCCGGCTCGGGCATCGGCACGGTGGCGATCCGCATGGCGAAGGAAATCGGCTGCACCGTCATCACCACGGCGGGCGACGACGAGAAGTGCGCCAAGGCGCTGGCGCTCGGCGCCGACCATGTCATCAACTACAAGACCGACCGGTTCGAGCACGAGGTGCGCAAGATCACCAAGAAGAAGGGGGTCGACGTGGTGTTCGAGCATGTCGGCGCCGAGACGTGGAACGGCTCGCTGCTGTCCATGAAGCCGGGCGCCCGCCTTGTCACCTGCGGCTCGACCTCGGGCGTGTCGGTCAACATGAACCTGATGCAGCTGTTCCAGCGCCAGTACCGCATCATCGGCTCGTTCGGCGCGCCGATCCGCGCCATTGCAGACGGGCTGAAGCGAATGGAGCGCGGTGTAAAGCCGGTGATCGATTCCGAATTCCCGCTGGAGCAGTTCGGCGCCGGGCTGGAGCGGCTGGAGACGCGGCGCGTGTTCGGCAAGGTCGTCATCACCTTCTAAAGGCTGCGAGGTTCGAGCCATATCCGCGATGAGCGCGCCCCGCCCCTGGACCACCCGTCTGCGCGATGCCGCCCTCTCGGCGGGCGTGTGGGCGCTGGCGGGGGCGATGCGCCTGCAGCCGCCGCGCTTCGCCTCCTGGGCCGGCGGGTTCTGGGCGCGCAAGATCGGCCCGCGCACCTCGATCCACCGCACCGCCCTGAAGAATCTGCGCCTCGCCTACCCTGAGAAGACCGAGGCCGAGCGCGAGGCGATCGCCATCGGCATGTGGGACAATCTCGGCCGCATGGGCGGCGAGTTCGTCCATCTCGACCGCATCTGGCAGTACAATATGTGGGAGCCGGCCAAGAGCCGGATCGAGACCACGGGCGTCTCCAACTTCGTTGCCATGCGGATCGACGGCAAGCCGGCCCTGGTCTTCACCGCGCATCTGGCGAACTGGGAGCTGCCGGCCATCGCCGCCGCCGCGCAGGGGCTGGACAGCGCGGTGCTGTTCCGCGCGCCCGACAATTCCTTCTTCGCCGACCTCTTGTTCGAGGCGCGAAGCCGGGTGATGGGCAATCTCGTCGCCGCCTCGCATGTGGCGGTGTTCGAGCTGGCCGCCGTCCTCGACCAGGGCAAGCATCTCGGCATTCTGGTGGACCAGGCGCGCCGGGGCGGGCCCACCGTTCAGTTCTTCGGTCAGCCCTGCTCGGCCAACCCTACCATCGCCCGCCTCGCCCGGCTCTATGAGTGCCCGGTGCACGGGGTGCGGGTGATCCGCCTGCCGGAAGGGCGCTTCCGCATCCAGTGCACGCCCGCCCTCAACCTGCCGCGCGATGCCAAGGGCAAGATCGACGTCGACGGCGCCATGCAGATGATCACCTCGGTGGTGGAAGGCTGGGTGCGCGAGCATCCCGACCAGTGGACCTGGTTCTACAAGCGCTGGCGGATGTAGGCCGGCCTCATTCCCGGACAGCCCGCGACCCGCGCCGCACCAGCCTCAGCGTCCCAAGCAGGGCAACCAGAACGGTGCCCGCCAGAAGCAGCCATGCCTGCGCCTCCCCCATCGCCAGCAAGGTGAGGCCACTGAACAGGCACCACAGCAGCGGAATCGGCAGCAAGAAGGCGAGCCATCGCCCGCGCGCCGTGAGCAGCAGGCCGACCGTCACCAGCACGGTCGGATCAGGCGCGATGCCGAACACCTCCGCACCCGCCAGAGGGCGGCCGGAGGCGAGCGCAAGCGCGGGATAGAGCAGCAAGCCGGCAAGCACCAGCCCCAGCCCGGTTTTGCCGATGGCGTCGAGCCGGCCCATGGCCGGGCCGCCGGGCATGAGGGCGGCGGCGAGCAGCAGCACGGCCTGCACAAGAAAGGCCGGCGCGGCATAGGAGGCGGCCCAGTTGATGCCGGAGTAGCGCTGCAGCAGAAAGGTCCAGGCGACAAAGGCCCAGAGCGGCGCGAGGAGAAGCCCGGTCCACAACATCGCCCGGCCCGGCCGGCGCAGGATCAGCACCACCAGCGACAGCCCTGCCAGCATCGTCGCCAGATGCAGCGGCCACAGCGCCGCGTTATGCGCCTCGAACAGGCGCCAGTAGACGCGGGGCGAAAACAGCAGGAAGTCGTCCAGCCGATAGGTCCACCATTCGGACATTACAGCGCGCCGATATGGGCGGCGATGCGCCCGCGCAGCTCACGGTCGGGCAGCGCGCCACCGGCGGCGGCGAGGTTTTCCCGCACATGGTCGACGCGGGTGGTGGCGGGAATGGCGACGGTGACAGCCGGTTCCGCCAGGATGAATTTCAGGATCAGCTGCGCCCAGCTCGTCGCGCCGATCTCGGCCGCCCAGTCGGGCAGCGGCGCGCGGTCGAGCCGCCGCGTCAGGGCGCCCTGCTGGAAGGGCCGGTTGACGATCACCGCGATGCCGCGCTCGGCGGCGAGCGGCAGCAGGCGCTGCTCGGCTTCGCGGTCGACCGGATTGTAGCTCAGCTGCACGAAATCGAGCGGCTGGCGCGCCATGATCTGCTCGACCAGATCATGGCGGCGCCCCTCCGAGGTGGTGATGCCGACATAGCGCAGCCGGCCTGCGGCCTTCATCGCCTGCAGCGTGTCGAGATGTGCCTCCCAGCCCAGCAGATTGTGCACCTGCAGGAGATCGAACCGCTCCACGCCCCAGAGGCGCCGCGTCTCATCGATCTGCGCCGGGCCATTCGTGCCCGATGACGTCCAGACCTTTTCCGCCGCGAACAGCGCGTCCGGGTGCCCCAGCGTGGCAAGGCCCCGGCCGATCACCGCCTGCGAGGAGCCATACATCGGCGAACTGTCGATCATCCGTCCCCCGCCGGCGAAGAATGCCGCCATGACGGCGGTGCACTCCGCCTGCAAGGCCGCATCATTGCCGACATTGAAGGTGATCCAGCTGCCCAGCCCGATCGCCGGCATCCGTTCGCCGGAGGAGGGAATCGCCCGGGCCAGCGGCGCCGGCTGGGCCAGCGCCCGCCCCGGCGGCAAAGCGAGCATGGCGGTGCCCAGCGCCGCCGTCGCCATCAGATCTCTGCGCGTGAGTGCCACCCGTCTCCCCCGTCCGCTACGGCCTTTGACCTAAGGTCATATCCTCGCGCTTCCACCGGCGGGGCGGATCACACCTGCGTGCGGCGCGCCGTTGCCGCGCCCGCGTCGATCTGACGGCGCAACCGCGCCTGCGCGGCCTCGTCGAGTGGAAATCCCCACATCAGGGCGATGGCCGCCAGCTTGGCCGGAATGGGCAGCCATGCATAGAGCATGGCGAGCGCCGCGCCGGCTTCCGCCGAGGGCACCCCGGCGCCGGGCCGATAGCCGGCCCAGTCCAGCAGCGGGAAGGTGACGCCCACCGCGATCGCCAGCGCCAGCTTGGTGGCGAGCGCCCAGAGCGCGAAATAGAGCCCCGAGCGCTGCTCGCCGGACGCGGCGGTGTCGACGTCGATCACATCGGCCTGGATCGCCGGCGGCAGCGCCACGTCGAAGGCGAGCAACAGGCCGGTAGTGGCGCAGATCAGCGCGAAGGGCACGACATCGCCCGGCCCGAGCCAGCCGGCGCTGGCGAAGACGACGCAGGCTACCGCCATAGCGCCGCACCAGGCGCGGTGCTTGCCGAAGCGGCCGGCGCAGCGCAGCGCCAGCGGCAGCCCGGCCACCCCGCACAGAAAATAGAGAAAGAGCAGCGGCCCCTGCAGCGCGGCGGCGCCGATGCGGTCCGCCACGAAATACAGAAACAGCGTGGCGGGGATGGCGTTTCCGATGCCGTTGAGCAGGAAGGCGACGACCAGCCGCAGAAAGGGCCGGTTCGCGCTGAGATGGCGCAGCCCCGCACGCAGGCCAAGCCGCTCGCGCGTGCGGTCCGCCGGTTCCGGCACGCCGACGACACAGGCGAGGCTGGCCAGCGGCAGGGCCACCAGCACGAACACACCCATCGCCGCCAGCCCATGGAAGCCCGCCGCGCCCGTGCCGAGCCCGACCGCGAAGGGCAGCGCGATAGCGAGCAGCGTGCCCAGCAGCGTCACCGCCTCGCGCGCGGCGACCACCCGGGCGCGGCCGCGATAATCGGCGCTGATCTCGGCGCCCCAGGCGGTATAGGCAAGGCTGAGCGCGGTGTAGCCGAGCGAAAGCCCGAGCCCCCACAGCACGAGATAGGCAAGGCCCGCTCCCGCGCCGGGCCAGAACACCATGAAGGCTGAGATCGCCGTGACCGGCGTCGCCACCAGCATCAGCGCGCGCCGCCGGCCCATGGCGGGGGTGAGGCGGTCCGAGACCCAGCCGAGCAACGGGTCGGCAACGGCGTCAAGGATACGGATCGCCAGCAGGGCGGTGCCGACCGAGGCGAGCGATAGCCCGAGCGCCTCGGCATAGAAGCTCGGCACGATCACATAGAAGGGCAGCGCCAGCGCCGCGAGCGGCAGCGCCGGCAGGGCATAGAGCGCGAGGCGCCAGGCCGGAAGGGCCGGCGCCTGCGGGCCGGGCATCTCAGCGGCCCATCTCGGCGGTTCCGGACAGGCCGTCGTCCCGCGTCCAGGCGATCTTGTCCGGCCCGAGCGAGGTGATGGTGAAGCAATGGGTGCGGCCGTCATACCAGCTCGGCCATTTCTGGCAGAGCCGATCATCCTTCACCCACCAGCGCCCTTCCTCGCGCGGGGCCAGCATGGCGCCGATCGAGAAGCCGGAGAGATCGCCGGCGACGACGCCGTCCTCGCGGTAGACCAGCGGCAGGGTGAGGCCATAGGGGGTGCTTAGCCGCACCAGTTCGCCGCTGATCCTGTCCCTGATCTCGGGGCCGCTCAGGGGCTCCGCGACGGCCGGCGCCGCCGCGAGAGCGAGAAGCAATCCGATCGAAACGGATGTCACATGGTGGCGCATGGATGTCCTCCGGGAATGTCGAGGGAAACGCGGTTGGTGGCGCGCCCCTAGGGGCGGCGGAACTCGACCCGTGTCAGCGCCACGGGGAAGCCGAATTTCGTGACCCAGGCGGTGTTCAGCACGGTGCCGTCGCCGCGCAGCACCATCCGGTCGTGGAAGCGCACGAGGTTCTCCTCCGCGCCGGGAGTGAGGTCGACGAGATAGCTGAAGGTGGCGGTATCGC
The DNA here is from genome assembly GCF_030813595.1 of Ancylobacter vacuolatus. GTDB lineage: Bacteria > Pseudomonadota > Alphaproteobacteria > Rhizobiales > Xanthobacteraceae > Ancylobacter > Ancylobacter vacuolatus. The sequence continues at coordinate 220,138 of NZ_JAUSUH010000004.1, forward strand.
CCTTCACGCTCACCTGCGTCTCGCCCCGCACATCCTCGCGTGTGCCGCGATAACGGCCGGGGCCCAGCTTCTCGAACCGCCAGGTCTTGCGGTCCGTCTCGCCGTCGGCGAAGCGGAAGTCCTCGACCAGGGTGAGCACATGCCCGTTCCAGCGGCCGTCGAGATCGACGGTGAAGGCCCGCTTCACGCCGTTGATGGCGGAAAAGGTGCCCTCCGCGACGGTCCGGCCGGCAAAGAACTGTTCGAGCACCAGGTCCCTCGCCTGAGCCGACGGCGCGCCGAGCCCGACAAAGGCGAGAAGCCCGGCGAAAAGGAGCGTTCTGATCATTGATGCCTCCGCAGCGTTGCTTCGTTTACGGGGGCACAAAGGTGGTGGATCAGGGGACGGCATCCGCCTCGGGGCGGCGGCCACGTCGCCGGCGGGTGCCGGCGCAGGGGTTCCCCGCCGGGAACAGGTTGAAGGCCGGGACCTAGGAGGCGGGTGCGCTGCCGAGGCGCTCGCTGTAGTGGCGGCGCAGATGGCTGATGATGCGGGCCGCCACGGTCCCCATCAGAAGCCCGGTAAGCGCCCCTCCCCCACTCATGAGGAAATCGCTCCATGTCGAGGTGCGGCCCGGCGCGAGCTGCTGCAGCACCTCCATCAGGCCACCAAGGCCGACCAGGGCGAGACCCGCGACGACAAGCACCGCGCCCCGCCCCCGGAAGGCGAGCGCCATCAGGCCGCCTGTTCCCCAATAGGCGATGAAGTGGTCGGTGCCATCGGGAATGCCCGTGCGCGGCATCTCCTGCGCGGGAAGCAGGGAGAGGACCACAATGATGAGCACGCAGGTGAAGGCCGCTGCATAGAGCAGCAGATTGACGGCGGGCGGCACAGGGGCGGGCTTGTTCATGGCTGCCCCATACAGCATCACCCCATCGATTGCAGGGCGCGGATCTTCACAATGGCCGGAGCCGTTGACGGGGTGCACCTTTCCATCCCTCTGCCGGACCTGCAAGACGCTTCCTCATCCAGCTTTCGAGGCCATTGCCGGCGCCCGACACGGGTCGGACCGGGCGGAAACCGCCTCAATCGCGACGCAATGACGGAGTATAGGTTTCGCAGTCGCTCATGCGGCCAGCCCCATCTTCGAGATGCCGGGCTTTTCCTTCACTCACACATCGACGCACCAGCGTCAGCCGCCGACCAAGGGTCGAAGCGGCAAGAGGATATATGCGTACCAATAAGCTTACCCCGCCCGCCCCTTCCATCATCCGCTCGAGCCCGGAATGGAAGCCGGAGCCCTGCGGTCTTACGCGCGAGCAGATCCGCGCCATCATCATCGAGCAGATCGGCTAGAGCGCGATCCGATCAGATAGAACCCATCTGATCCGTCGATCGCCCACTCACTCAAAGACAGAGAACGCATTATCCGGCCGGCTTGCGGTGCGAGCTGGCCGGCGCGTGCTGCCGAGGATTTTCGGCAAAAGCGATCGACCTTCGCACGGGAAAATGCTCCCGGCTCATGGCCTACCGGGCCATCGCGTGTCGATCGGGCGCTACCAGCGGACGGACGACGCCTCCGGGCCACGCTAGGCCAGCCCTGCGTGACATGGAGCGCCCCGCCCCCTCCGAGGATGCGCGAGGAGAGACCAGCGCCGCTCCTCCCCACTGCCGCGCTTCAACAAAAAAGGCCGGGCGCGAGCCCGGCCTTTTCCATCAGTTGCAAGCGCTGCCTGTCAGCCGCTCACTTGCCGCGCTTGAAGTCGCTCCAGGTGCGGGTGACGACGCGCTGCACCTTCTGCGGATAGGTGGTGACGGTGAACAGCTTCTCCAGCGTCTCCTTGTCCGGGTAGATCGCCGGGTTGTCGAGGATCGCCTTGTCGATGAACTTCTGCGATTCGAGGTTGCCGTTGGCGTAGGAGATGAAGTCGGAGTTCTTCGCCGCCACTTCGGGCTTCATCATGTAGTTGATGAAGGCCAGAGCCTCGTCCGGATGCGGGGCATCCTTCGGGATGGCGAAGTTGTCGAACCACATCAGCGCGCCTTCCTTCGGGATGACGTACTCGATGTTAACCGCCGGCTTGCCGGTCTTCTCGGCGGCTTCCTCGGCGCGGGCCTTGGCCTGGAACACGTCGCCCGACCAGCCGAGCGCGATGCAGATGTCGCCACCGGCCAGCGCGTTGATGTAGCCCGAGCTGTCGAATTTGCGGATGAAGGGGCGGATCGGCGCCAGCAGCTTGCCGGCCGCTTCGATATCCTTCGGGTCCTTGGAGTTCGGGTCCTTGCCGAGATAGCGCAGCGCGGTCGGGATCACCTCTTCCGGGCCGTCCAGCACGTAGACGCCGCAATCCTTCAGCTTGCTGAGGATTTCCGGCTTGAAGATGATGTCCCAGCTGTTGAGCGGGATGTCGCCGAGGCGCTCCTTCACCTTGTCGACATTCATGCCGATGCCGGTGGTGCCCCACATGTAGTTCACGGCGTATTCGTTGCCGGGATCATAGACGGCGAGGCGCTCGGCGATCAGCGGCCACTGGTACTGAAGGTTCGGCAGCTTGGCCTTGTCGAGCTTCAGGAACACGCCGGCCTGGATCTGGCGCTGCAGGAACGAACCCGTCGGCACCACCACGTCATAGCCGGTCTTGCCGCCGAGGAGCTTGGTCTCGAGCACCTCGTTGGAATCGAAGACGTCATACCGGACCTTGATGCCGGTTTCCTTGGTGAACGCCTCCAGCACCGACTCGTCGATATAGTCGGACCAGTTGTAGACGTTCACGACCTTGTCCTGTGCCGAGGCCGGCGCGATCGCCAGCGCGGTCAACAGGCCTGCCGCGATGGTCGTCAGGAGTCGAGACATCCTATTCTCCTCGGGAAATGGGTTTCTTGGGTAGAACGCAAACCACGTCAGGCCAAGGCTAGAGCGTCGATCGCCTCTGCTCAAGCCATCACCGTGCTCACAAACCCGGCGGGGCTCACAAATAGGTCTCGTACTCCAGCGGGTTGATCCGCCGCTCGAAGGCGATGAGTTCGGCCTCCTTCATGATGGCGTAGATGCGCTGATATTCCGGCCCGAAGGCCCGCGCCACGAAGTCGGAGCGGCCGAAGGCACGGATCGCCTCGCCCATGTCGTAGGACAGATGCGGCGCCTCCTGCTCATAGGCATTGCCGGTCAGCGGCGGCGGCGGCTCCAGCGTGCGCTCGATGCCTTCCAGCATGCCGGCGAGGATCGCCGCCAGCACGAGATGGGGATGAGCGTCGGCACCGGCGATGCGGTGTTCCAGCCGGCGCGCCTTGGGCGGCCCGTTCGGCACCCGCACCGCCACCGCGCGGTTGTCATAGCCCCAGGAGATGCTGGTGGGGGCATAGCTGCCCGGCACGAGGCGGCGGAAGCCATTATAGCTCGGCACATAGAGCACGGCGGTATCGGCCATGGTGTCGAGCAGCCCCGCCGCGCACTGGCGCAGCAGGCGTTCGCCCGCCTCGCCGGCGCCGAAGGCGTTGTGGCCCTCATCATCGGTCAGGCTCACATGCACATGCATGCCAGAGCCAGCGAAATCGAGGAAGGGCTTGGCCATGAAGCTGGCGCGCACGCCATGCTTGCGGGCCACGCCGTCGATCAGCCGGCGCAGCAGGATGGCGTCGTCCGCCGCCGCCATCGGGTCGCGGCGGTGATAGAGGTTCACCTCATACTGGCCCGGCGCCGCCTCGGAGATCACCGTGTCGGCCGGCAGACCCTGGATGCGGGCGGCCTCGCGCACATCGTGCAGCAGGGGCGCATAGGCGTCGAGGTCGGACATGGAATACATGTTCTGCCGCGCCGGCCCGCCCACAGAGGCAGGAAACACAGGCTCGGGCACGCCATTCGGCCCGGGCGCCGGCTTCATCAGGTAGAATTCCAGCTCGAAGGCGACACAGGGCGTGAGCCCCAGCGCGGCGAGGCGCTTCACCTGCCTCTCCAGCTTGTGGCGCGGGTCGAGATCCCACGGCCGCTCAAAGCCCCGCCCGTCCGGCTCATACATGGAGAGCACCACCTGCGCCGCCGGGCGCGGCGACCATGGCACCGGCTTCAGCGTGCCTGCCACCGGGCGGCAGATGCCGTCGCGGTCGCCGGTTTCCATGTGGACGCCGGTCTCCTCGACCTCGCGACCCCAGATGTCGAGCCCGAAGATGGAGAGCGGAATGGCGACGCCGTCGCCCCAGATCTTGCCCCCCGCCCCGCCGGGAATCCATTTGCCGCGCAGCACGCCATGCGTGTCGGGCAGCAGAACCTCGACGATTTCGGGCGCACCGTGTGCGGCGACATAGGCGCCGAATTCGTCGATCTGCGGGACGGTCTCGCGCGCAGCGGCCGTGGCGTCTTCCACGGCTTCGGGCAATGGCATGATCCACCTAGTAAACGTCGATACGTCAAATCTGCGCATGGTGCGGGGGTATCGGTCAAGCCGCCCGCCCGTGGTGGGGCCAGAAGCTGACGGCGTCCCGTGCCGTGCGCCGGCAGTTCTGCCATGCCGGACGACTTGACGCACGCAAAATGTGATCACATTGTGCAGGCAGGTTTTCCGTCCTCCCGGACCGCGCGCTGCGCCGCGCCGACCGGGACGACGTAGCGGGATAGGAAGCGACAGATGACCCTGCCCAAATCCACGGCCGAGCTGCGTGCGCTCGATGCGGCCCATCACCTCCACCCGTTCAGCGACATGAAGGCGCTGAACGAGGAGGGCTCGCGCATCGTGGTCAAGGCGGAAGGCGTCTGGCTGACCGATTCCGACGGCAACCGCATTCTCGACGGCATGTCCGGCCTGTGGTGCGTGAATGTCGGCTATGGCCGCGAGGAGATCGTCGAGGCGGTAGCGGCGCAGCTGCGCGAGCTGCCCTATTACAACACCTTCTTCAAGACCACGCACCGGCCGGCCATCGAACTGTCGGCAAAGCTCGCCGAACTGACCCCGCCGCAGTTCAACAAGGTGTTCTTCACCGGCTCCGGCTCGGAATCCAACGACACGGTGATCAAGCTCGTCCGCCGCTTCTTCCAGATCAAGGAGAAGCCGGAGAAGAAGATCATCATCTCGCGCCGCAACGCCTATCACGGCTCCACCGTCGCCGCCGGCAGCCTGGGCGGCATGGCGCCGATGCATGGGCAGAGCGCGGTCATCCCCGACATCCTGCACATCGCCCAGCCCTATTTCTGGGGCGAGGCGCGCCAGGGCGAGACGCCGGAGGAATTCGGCCTGCGCACCGCCCGCGCGCTGGAAGCCACCATCGACGCCATGGGCGAGGACCGCATCGCCGCCTTCATCGCCGAGCCGATCCAGGGCGCCGGCGGCGTCATCATCCCGCCCGCCAGCTACTGGCCGGAAGTCGCCCGCATCTGCCGCGAGCGCGACATCCTGTTCATCTCCGACGAGGTGATCTGCGGCTTCGGGCGCACCGGCAACTGGTTCGGCTGCGAGACCTTCGGCACCGAGCCGGACATTCTCGTCATGGCCAAGGGCATCACCTCGGGCTACATGCCGCTCGGCGGGGTGATGGTGGCGGACCGCGTGGCCGAGGTGCTGCTGGAAGGCGGCGACTTCAACCATGGCTACACCTATTCCGGCCACCCCGCCGCCTGCGCCGCCGCGCTGGCCAATCTCGCCATCATGCAGCGCGAGGACCTGGTGGGCCGCGTCGCCAACGATGTCGGCCCCTATCTCAAGGCGCGCTGGAGCGCGCTGGCCGAGCACCCGCTGGTGGGCGAGGCGCCGATGACGGGCCTCGTCGGCGCGCTGGAGCTGACGCCTGATAAGGCCGGCCGCACCAAATTTCCCGATGTCGGCAAGGCCGGCACGCTGGCGCGGGACTTCTCGTTCAAGAACAACCTCGTCATGCGCGCCGTGCGCGACCGGCTGATCATCGCCCCGCCGCTCATCATCTCGCATGAGGAGTGCGACGAGCTGGTGGCCCGCGTCCGCAAGACGCTGGACGAAACTTTTGCCGAACTCAAGCGCTGGGGCTGGGTGCGCTAGTCCCCACCCGGCACGGAAACGTGCTTACATGAATCGGCAGATGGAACTCGCGAGAGCCCGGATATGAATGCCGTCACCTCGATAAGCGATGGACCGGGCGTCAGCCCGGCCCGCACCGCCGCGCTGCGGGCGGAGGCGGAAGCGCTCTATCTCGGCACCCGCCCGAAGACGCGCGCCGCCGCCGAGGCCGCCGCGCATCTGCTCGACGGGGTGCCGATGCACTGGATGGTCGACTGGTCGACCCCGGTGCCTCTGGTCATCGCCGAGGCCAGCGGCGCCCGGCTCATCGATGTCGACGGCCATGGCTATGATGATTTCTGCCTGGGCGACACCGCCTCGCTGTTCGGACACGGGCCAGCCCCGGTGGCGCGGGCCCTCGCGCGGCAAGCGAGTGCCGGGCTCGCCACCATGCTGCCGAGCCCGGATGCCGGCCGTGTCGGCGACCTGCTGAGCGAGCGCTTCGGCTTGCCCTATTGGCAGATCGCTACCACCGCGACCGACGCCAACCGCTTCGCCCTGCGCGCCGCCCGCGCCGCCACCGGGCGCCCGCGCATCCTCGTCTTTGACGGCGCCTATCATGGCGCGGTCGACGAGACCTTCGTCGAGATCGGCCCGGACGGGCGCGCGGCAAACCGCCCCGCCCTGATGGGCGAGCCGCGCGACCTTTCCAAGCTCACCCGTGTCGTGCCGTTCAACGATCTCGATGCGCTGGAAGCGGCGCTGGCCGACCGCACCGTGGCCTGCGTCATCACCGAGCCGGTGATGACCAATTGCGCCATGGTGCTGCCCCAGCCCGGCTTTCACGAGGGGCTGCGCGAGATCACCCGGCGCCACGGCTCGCTGCTGCTGATCGACGAGACCCACACCCTCTCGACCGGCCCGGGCGGCTATTCCCGCGCCTACGGGCTGGAGCCGGACATGTTCGTCGCCGGCAAGGCGGTGGCCGGCGGCATTCCCGCCGCTGTCTGGGGCATGACCGAGGACGTGGCCGAGCGCTTCCGCACCGCCCGCATCAACCGGCCCGACGGCCATTCCGGCATGGGCACGACGCTCTCGGGCAGCCCGCTCCAACTCGCCGCCCTGCGCGCCAATCTGGAAGAAGTCGCCACCGAGCCGGCCTATGCGCAGATGAACCGCCTCGCCGATCGCATGGAGGCAGGGCTGGCGCAGGTGCTGGCGGATGCCCGCCTGCCCTGGCATGTCGCCCGCTGCGGCGCACGGGTGGAAGTGGTGCGCGCGCCCTTCCCCCTCACCGACGGGCGGCAGGCCAAGGGCGCGCATTACCCCGCGCTGGAGGCCACGACGCATCTTGCCTTGCTGGTGCGTGGGGTGCTGATCTCGCCTTTCCACGACATGATGCTCGCCTCCCCCGCGACGACGGAGGCGCAGGTCGAGCGGCTGATCGAGGCGACGGCGCAGGTTGTGGGCCGGCTCTGCGACTAGAGCCCTTTCCATCGATCAGCTGGCGCCTTTGCTCGTCGCGAAACTCTGTCCGTTTTCGCGGAATATGCCCGTGGCACCCCGATCCTGGACGCGCCGCTTGGGAGAGAACCGATGAGCCTGCCCGCCCCTTCCGCCCGCGTGCCCAAGATCGGGCTGGAGGAGCATTTCATCACCCCCGGTTTGACGGACTATCTGCTGTACGACTTCCCCCACGTGCCGGAGGCGGACAAGAAGCAGTTGCTCGGCCTTCTGTCCGATTTCGGGGAAGGGAGGCTCAGCGCCATGGATCGCGCCGGAATCGAGATCGCCGTGCTTTCTGTCACCGGGCCGGGCGTGCAGGCCGAGCCAGACGCCGCCATCGCCATCGCCCGCGCGGCCGAGGCCAATGACGCGCTGGCCGGCGAGATCGCCCGGCGGCCGCACCGCTATGCCGGCTTCGCCCATCTCGCCATGCAGGACCCGGCCAGAGCCGCCGACGAGCTGGAGCGCTGCGTGCGGCAGCTCGGCTTCAAGGGCGCCATGGTCAACCACCACACAAACGGCGTCTATCTCGACCATCCCTCAAACGATGTGTTCTGGGAGCGGCTGCAGGCGCTCGACGTGCCGCTCTATCTCCATCCCGGCAATGCCTTCATCAAGCCGCATGTGCTGGCCGGCGTGCCCGAACTGCACCAGCCGATGTGGGAATGGACGACGGAAACCGCGACCCACGCGCTGCGCCTCGTCGTTACCGGGGTGTTCGACCGGTTTCCCCGCGCGCAGCTCATCCTCGGCCATGCCGGGGAAACGCTGCCCTACATGCTGTGGCGCCTCGACAGCCGCTATCAGTTCGTCGCCACGGAACGGCGCCTGAAGCGTCCGCCCTCAGCCTATCTGCGTGAGAATGTCTCGGTGACGCTGTCCGGGCAGTTCGCTGACGTGCCGCTGCAGGCGGCGCTCGCCGCACTGGGCAGCGAGCGCGTGATGTTCTCGGCCGACTATCCCTATGAATCGCTGAGCGAGGCGGCCGATTTCATGGACACGACGCCGCTGCCCGACGCGGTGCGCGCGGCGGTGGCAGCCGGCAATGCCCGCCGCCTGCTGCGTCTCTGATCGAGAGAGGCGGCCTCAGTCCCTATCGGTCGGGAAGCCGGCATCCTTCCAGGCGAGAATGCCGCCCGCCATGTGGCGGTGAAGGTCGAAGCCGGCCGCCTGGGCCGCCGCCGCCGCCTTCTGCGAACGCTGGCCGGAGCGGCAGGAGAACACCAGCGTCTTGTCGCCGGGATCCGGCAGCGCGGCCGCATCGAAGGTCGACAGCGGAAACTCGACCGCGCCGGGAATCCGCTCGGCGGCCAGCTCGTTCGGCTCGCGCACATCGACGAGGAGGATGGTGCCGTCGTCGAGGCCGGCCCTGACCTCCTCGACCGTCAGATTCTCGATCACGCCACCGAACGGATTGGGCTGCATCGTCGTGCTCCTTGAGTGCCTGAACGAGGTAGTCCCGCCGCCCCCGCCGCGCAAGCCCGTCGCTTCAGCTCTGGCGCTTCAGGCCGCTCAGCTCGGCCGCGCCGTGGTGACACCAGCGACCACCAGCAGCCCGCCGGCGAGAACGACCAGCGAAGGGAAGTCACCGAACAGCAGGGCCGCCAGCGCGGTGCCGACGACGATCTGCAGCAGCAACACCACCGAGATCACGCCCGCCGGCAGCCGGCCGAGCGCGAAGGTCGCGAGCCCTTGCCCGGTGGCATGGGGGATCAGGCCGAGCCCTATCACCGCCAGCAGACCCTGCAGCGACTGCGGAACAAGCACCTCACCCGCCGCCACCGCCCAGGCGAGGCAGACCACGGCCCCTGTCGCGCTGGCGATCAGCGACACCATGCCCCCGCCCAGCGGCACCGCATCGCCGCGCCCGGCCCGGCGCACCGCGCGCGTCGCCAGCATATAGGCGGCATAGGCGAGCGCCGCGCCGACGCAGAGCAGGTCGCCGATCACGCTCACGGGCCGAGCCCCGGAAGCGCCGCCGCCTGCCGCGCTCGACCCGATGATGATGAAGGTTCCGGTCAGCGCCAGCGCCAGCGCGATCAGCAGCCCACGGGTCGGCCGCTCACGCAGGATCAGCCAGCCGAAAAGGAACACGAACACCACGGCGAGATTGCCGAGCAGCAGCGCATTGGCGGTGCTGGTCAGCGCCAGCCCCTTGTGGAACACGATGAGGTCGGCGCCAAAAAACACGCCGGCCAGCATCGCCAGCAACACCTGGCGCAGTGAGGGGCGAAGTGCGGTGGCACCGGCGCGGCGGGCGCGGCGGGCCAGCGCGCGATTCTCGGCATAGGCCCACACCAGCGCGGGGCCGAGGGCGAAGAACAGGCGCCAGAAGCCGATGGCGGCCGGCCCGGCATCGGCGAGGCGCACCAGCGGCGCCGAGAAGCCGATGCACATCGCCGCCATCACCACCGCGAAAAACGCCTGGCGCCGCATTTGTGTGTCGCGGACCACGGACGGGGCGGCATCGGGGAGAACCCCGAGCGACGGCTCGATCATGGCTGCAGGGGGCGGAGACATTGCCGAACTCGACAGGTGCAAAAGGCTGAGGGCGAGGCATGAGGCCCGGGCCGCGACCGGCGCCAAAGCCGCCGCTGGCGGGCTTGAATCGGCAGGCCCGGCCCAGGGCAGCTTATCTACCGCGACGTTTGAAATCGCGAAAGCGAGTTTATTTTGTCATTCCATCATGGTTTCTGATATGAAAGCCGCTCGCGCGGCAAAGCGCGGCAAATCCTCATCCGGCGGACCGGAGGGCGCGATGCGACATCTCGACACCGAATCGCTTGGCATGCTGATCGCCATCGTCGACACGGGCGGGTTTACGGCGGCGGCCGAGCGCGTCGGGCGCACCCAGTCGGCGGTTTCGGCCCGCATTGCCCAGCTCGAAGACAATCTCGGCGTGCGGCTGCTGGAGCGCTCGCGGCGCGGCATCTCGCTGACCGAGACCGGTGAGCGCCTCGTCGCGCATGCGCGCCGGCTTCTGGCCTATGAGAGTGAGGCGCTGGCCGATCTCAAGGGCGGCACGCCGGAGGGCAGCGTGCGTGTCGGCATGCCCGACGATTATGTCGACGCCTATTTCACCCCCACCATCGCCCGCTTCGCCGCCGCCTATCCGCGCGTCGAGATTTCCATCCGCGCCGATCTCTCCAAGCATATCGAGCCCGAGGTCGATCGTGGCCATATCGACGTCGCCCTGCTGACGCGCGACAGCGCCCGGCCGACCGGCGAACTCATCAAGCGCGAGAAGCTGCTCTGGCTGGCGGCGCGCGGCTATCGGCCGGAGCGCAATTCGCCGCTGCCGCTGGCGCTGTTTCCCACCGGCTGCCGCGCCCGCCCGCACATCGCCTCCAGCCTCGACAAGGCCGGGTTGAGCTGGCGCGTGGCCTGCACTTCCTCCTCGCAGGGCGGCATCCATGCGGCGATCGAGACCGGGCTGTGCATCACCGCCCTGCCCGAATGCGCCGCGCCGCCGGACTGGCGCCGGCTCGGCCCGGCCGAAGGGCTGCCGCCGCTGCCGGATATCGAGGTGGCGCTGTTCCTCGCCCCCGCCGCTTCCTCCGCCGCCCGCCGCCTTGCCGACATGCTGCGCGCCGCGCTCGCCATGCCGGTCGTGGAAGCCGCCTGAAGCGCCCGCACCGCGCACGTCATCGAAAATTCACATGCAGCGTCTCCGGTGGCGCGCTAGTGCTGCGCCATGAGCGATGCGCCCGCCCCTGCCCCTACGGATAAAGGAACACCGGTTGAGGTGTTCCTCGCCTTTCTGCGTCTCGGCCTGACCTCGTTCGGCGGCCCGGTGGCGCATCTCGGCTTCTTTCGCGACGATCTGGTCAAGCGGCGCCGATGGCTGAGCGAGGAGAGCTATGCCAGCCTCGTCGCTCTCTGCCAGTTCCTGCCGGGTCCCGCCTCCAGCCAGGTCGGCATGGCGGTGGGGCTGATGCGCGCCGGACCGGCCGGCATGGCGGCGGCGTGGCTGGGCTTCACCCTGCCCTCGGCGCTGCTCATGCTCGCCTTCGCCTATGGCGTCATGCAAGCCGACGCCGCCGGCATTGGCGGGGGATGGCTTGACGGGCTGAAAGTGGCGGCGGTCGCCATCGTCGCCGACGCCGTGCTCGGCATGGCGAAGAACCTCTGCCCGGATCGGCCGCGCCGCAGCCTCGCCCTCGTCGGGGCGGCTGTGGCGGCCCTGCTGCCGGGTGCCTTTGGCCAGATCGGCGTGATTGCCGGCGGCGCTCTCGCCGGCCTCGCCTTCATCCGACTGGACGGCGCGGCGGTGCGCGAACCCAGCGGGCACTACCTGCCGGGCCGGACCGCCTCGCTGATCGCCTTCGCGCTGTTCGCCCTCCTGCTTGTCAGTCTGCCGCTGCTGGCGCAGGCCACCGGCAGCGCCGGCGTCGCGCTGTTCGACACGCTCTACCGTGCCGGGGCGCTGGTGTTTGGCGGCGGCCATGTGGTGCTGCCGCTGATCGAGGCGGAACTGGTGCGGCCCGGCGGGCTCACGCGCGAGGTCTTCCTCGCCGGCTATGGCGCGGCGCAGGCCGTGCCGGGGCCGCTGTTCAGCTTCGCCGCCTATGTCGGCGCCATGATGCCGGTGCCGCCCAATGGTGTGGCTGGCGGGCTGCTGGCGCTGGTGGCCGCGTTCCTGCCCTCGGCGCTGCTGGTCTATGCGGCGCTGCGCTTCTGGACCCGGCTGGCGGCGAACCGGCGGGTGCGCGATGGCCTCGCCGGGGTCAATGCGGCCGTGGTCGGCCTGCTCGGCGCGGCGCTGTGGGACCCGGTGATCACGTCGAGCCTCACCTCGCCCCGCGCCTTCGCGCTGGCCCTGCTCGCCTATCTGGCGCTGGCGCTGTGGCGGGTGCCAGCCTGGGCAGTGGTCGCCGGCGCCGCCCTCGGCGGCGCCATCCTTCTCTAAAGAGCTGCGCCGCCCTCGGCGGCGCCATCCTTCTCCAAAGAGCTGCGCCGCCCTCGGCGGCGCCGTTCTTAGCTAAGAGCTTCCGCAGCCCGCAGCTCTCAGCCGCGCGAGACCTTGAACGGCGCGAAGCTCTGGCAGGTGGCGAAGGCCTGGATGCGGTTGATGTTGACGCGCCGCGGCAGGGTGGAGGCGAAGAACACCTGCTCGGCAATATCCTCGGCGGTCATCGCCTCGGTGCCGGCATAGACGTTCTCCGACTTGGCGGCATCGCCATGGAAGCGCACCAGCGAGAACTCGGTCTCGACCATGCCCGGCTCGATATTGGTGACGCGCACGCCGGTTCCGGCGACGTCGGAAATCAGGTTCAGCGCGAACTGCTTCACGAAGGCCTTGGTGGCGCCATAGGCGTTGCCGCCGGGATAGGGATAGTCGCCGGCCACCGAGCCAGTGAACAGCACATGCCCCTCCTTGGCCTCCACCATCGCCGGCAGCGTCGCGCGGATGGTGTAGAGCAGGCCCTTGATGTTGGTCTCGACCATGTCGTCCCAGTCCTTGAGGCTGGCTGCCTGGGCCGGCTCCAGGCCAAGCGCCAGGCCGGCATTGGCGAACACCACGTTGAACGGGGCGAAGGCCTCCGGCACGCCGGCCAGCGCCGCCACCAGCGCGTCATTGTCGCGCACATCCACTTCGAGGGGGTGGAAATGGCCGCCAAGCTCATCGCGCAGCGCGATCAGGCGGTCGGCGCGGCGGCCGGTGCCGACGACGCGGGCGCCCGCCAGCGCGAAGCGCCGGGCGGTGGCGGCGCCGATACCGGAGGTGGCTCCGGTGACAAGGACACGCAGGGTGGCGGGATCCAGCATCTGGTACATGGCGCAGCTCCTTTTCGCTGCAACGCACATAGAACAATTTTCGACAAAACTGAACGGGCGATGCGGGATGGGCCGCGACACGCCGCTGGTGCCTGGCGGGGGCGAGGCATTAAGCTTTCATTGAGCATAAGCACGCCAAATGTCCCTTGGGAGAAGGCGTGGCGGCGCCGTTAGGCGTTGGGGTCACGCTGATGCCATCTTCCCCGAGGAAACAGGGCGGGTGGCAGGGATAGTGCGAATGCCGGAAGCGGCGTCGCGCCGTGTAGAATTCAGGAAATGTCCGGCGGGTTTTGCCGGGCAAGAGGTACAGCGCCGATGAAGTTCACCGCCGTCGTCATCACGTCCGCAACCGCCCTGCTGCTGGGCGGCTGCAGCACCGTGCTCGACGGGTTCGGCGACAAGGCAGCGAGCCCGGTCGAAACCAGCCAGATCACCCCGGCCCCCTCGGGCTCGGTGGAAAGCTCGCCCGTCGCGGCGCCCGCCCCCACCACCTATGGCGCCACGGCCGCCACGGCCGCCGCCGCCGTCACGCCAACCTCGCCGACGAGGGCTTCGCAGGTCGCGCTCGCCCCGCCGCCGGCCACCGCGCCGGGCGGCGTCGCCTATGCCGAGCCGGGCGCCGCGCGCACCCAGTTGGCCGGCACGTGGAATTTCAGCTGGGACGAGGGCCAGAAGACCTGCAAGGTCACGCTCTCCACCGATCGCGGCATGTCCGGCTTTGCCGCCACCGCTGATGTCGACTGCCCGAACGATATCTTCATGACCAAGGGCTGGGATGTGTGGGGCAACGAAATCGTCCTGCAGAACCATGTCGGCAAGGTCACGGCGCGTCTGCAGCCCGCTGGCGCTGGCCAGTATGATGGCGTCGCCACCGGTGACGGCGCCAAGGTGACGCTCACCCGCACCTGATCCGCCTGCGTGAAATGACCGGACGTCTCCGGTCATTTCGGCGCCGAGCCAGCGTAGCCGGCCGCACGGCCCCAAAATTCTTCCCACCGACGAATACCGTTCGACCCGGCAATTCTCGCCCTGAGGCGAGAATATCGTGCTCTCGTCTTCGTAGTGTCTCGTATGGCGGCCAGGCTAGCACTGTGAGAACTTGGCCACAGGCGCGTTCACAAGAATGGGAACGCAAATTTTGTTCGTGCGTTTGGAGATGATGGCCCTCATTTTATCCATGAGGAAAGCCGATTGATTCGAGATGGCGATCGGAGGATGTTGTGATGCTGCAGTCTGCGAGCGTGACAGTGAAGATTCCGGCGCCTGGCCCGCTGCGCGAGGCCGACACCCGCATCGCCTTCAAGCGCGAGCCCGCGACCGTGGCGCAGCTTATGTCCCAGCATCTTGACCTTGCCCGCCCCGGCTCGGACGCCGAGGCACTGCGGCTTTTGCGGCAGGCCTTTCCCGCCGCGCCGCTGGCCGCGCGGGTTGAGGCGATGAAGGGCCGCGCCCGCTGAGCGCGGGCATTCCCGTTTCGCGCGGGCGTCCAGGCCCCCGCCGCTAGTGCATTTTCCGCGAAAGTTGACAGACTTTCGCGACGAGAAAATGCTCCATCTTATTGAATGCAAATCACTTTCTGATCGATCAGGTAATTCCACCTGATCGGAAAGGGCTCTAGTTGAGCGGGCCGGGCCGGTCGTCCTGCGTGCCGCCAGCCCCCGGCGCCGGGTGACGCTCGGCGGGGTGTGCATGGGCGAGCCGCGCCTCATAGGCCCGCGACAGCTGATTGTAGCGCATCACCGAGAACGGCATCGCCGCGAGATAGGCGACGCAGATGACGGAGAGCACCGCCCACGGCCATGTCACCAGCACCGCCACGAACAGCACCACGCAGATGAAAAGCGGCATCACCTTGTCGCGGGGAATGCGGGCGCCGAGCCGCTTGCCGGAAAAGGCCGGCAGCTTCGAGACCATGAGCAGCGCGATCGCCAGGCAATAGAACGCCGCCACCGCCGGCGAGGCGACGAGGCGCGGCAGGCCCACCAGTTCCAGATAGACCGGCAGCAGCACGCAGATCGCCCCGGCCGGCGCGGGAACGCCGGTGAAGAAATCCCCGGCGAAGGGCGGCTTGTTGGGGTCTTCCAGCATCACGTTGAAGCGGGCGAGGCGCAGGGCGGCACAGATCGCGAAGGCGAGAGCGGCGATCCAGCCGACCGAGCCCAGCGTCTCCAGCCCCCACATATATAGCACCAGCCCCGGCGCCACGCCGAAGCACACGAAGTCGGAGAGGCTGTCCAGTTCCGCCCCGAAGCGCGAGGTGCCGTGCAGCATCCGCGCCAGCCGGCCGTCGAGCCCGTCCAGCACCGCCGCCAGCACGATGGCGCCGAGCGCCAGTTCCAGCCGCCCCTCGATCGCCATGCGAATGCCGGTGAGGCCGGCGCACAGCGCCAGCAGCGTCACCAGGTTCGGCAGAAGCAGCCGAAACGGCACCGCCTGAAAGCGCCGGCGCGGCGGCTCCGGCGCATCGGGCTCAAAGGGAGAGAAGAGGTCGGCCATCGCACGCTCGCGGGTTGGAACACTCAATCGATGCGGAATGTCGGCTCGGTGCCGATGGCGGCGCGGTCCGCAAGAACGGTTTCGCCGGCAATGGCGCGCTGGCCCTCGGCCACCGCCGGGCGGGTGCCGAGCGGCAGGTAGACATCGACCCGCGAGCCGAAGCGGATCAGCCCGAAGCGCTCGCCCGGCGCCAGCAGGTCGCCCTCGCGCACGAAGCTGACAATGCGGCGCGCCACCAGCCCGGCGATCTGCACCACGCCCACCGCGCCGATGGCGGTGTCGAGCACCATGCCGCTGCGCTCATTGTCCTCGCTCGCCTTGTCGAGATCGGCATTGAGGAACTTCCCCGGCCGATAGGCGATGCGGGTGATCCGGCCGGCCAGAGGCGCCCGGTTCACATGCACGTCGAACACATTCATGAAGATGCACACGCGCGGCAGCGGCATGTCGCCGAGGCCGAGCTCGGCCGGCGGCACCGCTGGCCCGACAAGGCAGACGCGGCCATCGGCGGGGGAGACGACAAGCCCCTCCCGCACCGGCGTCACCCGTTCGGGATCGCGGAAGAAATAGCAGATCCACAGCGTGATCAGCACGCAGATCCAGCCCAGCGGCGCAAACAGCCACAAAAACAGCGCCGAAACGCCGGCGCCGATCAGGACGAACGGATAGCCCTCCCGGTGAATGGGGGCGAGGCCGCTGCGGATGGAATCGAGGACGGACATCAACTGGCCTTTCTGCCCGGTGCCCATGGGTCACGCGCCGGGTCCTTGCGCCGAGAGGTAGGGCGCGCCGGCCCGCCCGTCAAATGCCGGATGCGCGACATGGTTCCGCAGAGGCCGCCCGCGCGCCGCCATCGGCCTCAGGCCGGGACGGCATCCGCCGTACCTGCCGGCACCGCCTCGTCGTCCACCTCGCCGGCGGCCTTAAGCGTCTCGATGGCCCGCTCGGCCTCGCGCTGGCGCTCCCACATGGAATGATAGAGGCCCTCGCGCTCCATGAGTTCGCCATGGGTGCCGCGCTCGGCGATGCGGCCATGCTGCAACACGATGATCTCGTCGGCCCCGACCACGGTGGAGAGGCGATGGGCGATGACCAGCGTGGTGCGCCCGCGCGAGACGCGCTCCAGCGCGTCCTGGATCTCGCGCTCGGTGTGGCTGTCCAGCGCCGAGGTCGCCTCGTCGAGAATCAGAATGGGCGGGTCCTTGAGGATGGTACGGGCGATGGCAACGCGCTGCTTCTCGCCGCCGGAGAGCTTGAGCCCGCGCTCGCCGACTTCGGTCGCGTAGCCCTTCGGCGTGCGGCGCACGAAGCCGTCGATCTGCGCCAGTTCCGCGGCGCGCGCCACCTCCTCGTCCGAGGCACCGGCGCGGCCGTAGCGGATGTTGTAGCCGAGCGTGTCGTTGAACAGCACCGTGTCCTGCGGCACCATGCCGATGGCGGCGCGCAGGCTGGCCTGCGACACCTCCCGCACATCCTGCCCGTCGACCAGGATGCGGCCGGCGCTGATGTCGTAGAAGCGGTAGAGCAGCCGCGAAATGGTCGACTTGCCGGCCCCGGACGGGCCGACGATCGCCACCGTGCGCCCGGCCGGCACCTCGAAGCTGACGCCCTTGAGGATTTCGCGCTCGGGATCATAGGAAAAGCGCACATCCTCGAAGCGCACCGTGCCGCCCTTCATCTCCAGCGCCGGCGCGCCGGGCCGGTCGCGGATCTCCGGCGAGCGGGCGAGGATGGTGAACATCGCCTCGATGTCGATCAGCGACTGCTTGATCTCGCGATAGATCATGCCGAGGAAGTTCAGCGGCTGGTAGAGCTGGATCATCATGGCGTTGACCATGACGAAGGAGCCCACCGACTGCCGCCCGGCGCGGATGTCCATCACGCACAGCGCCATCACCGCGGTGAGGCCGAGGGTGAAGATCGCCGCCTGCCCGGCATTGAGCCAGGCCAGCGAGGTGTGGGTGGTGACGGTGGCGCGCTCATAGCGGGCCATGGAACGGTCATAGCGCTCGGCTTCCCACGATTCAGCGCCGAAATACTTCACCGTCTCGTAGTTGAGCAGGCTGTCCACCGCCTTGGCGTTGGCGTCGGTGTCGCTCTCGTTCATCGCCGCGCGGATGCCCATGCGGTACTCGGTCATCACGAAGGTGAAGAGCGTATAGGCGAGGATCATACCGATGGTGGCTGCCACATAGCGCCAGTCGAACTGCCAGAACAGCACGCCGATCACCATCGCGAATTCAAGGATGGTCGGCCCCAGATGCAGCACCAGCATCCGCACGATGGTCTCGATACCCTCGCGCGAACGCTCCAGCACCCGCGTCAGGCCGCCGGTCTTGCGCTCCAGATGGAAGCGCAGCGACAGCGCGTGCATGTGCTGGAAGGTTTCCAGCGCCAGCCGGCGCACCGCATGGATCGCCACCTTTGCGAACAGCCCGTCGCGCCACTGCGTCAGGCTCGCCATGACGATGCGCGAGCCGCCATAGGCGAGCGTGAGCATCAGCGGGCCGGCGACAAGCCAGGCGATGGCGTCGGTGGAGATGCGCGCGCCCTCGCCTTCCGCCACCGCGTCCGTCGCCCATTTGAAGAAGAAGGGCGTGGACATGGTGGCGATCTTGGCCAGCACCAGCAGCAGCAGCCCCCAGACGACGCGGGTGCGCAGATCCGCCCGGTCGGCCGGCCAGAGATAGGGCCACAGCCCCTTGAGCGCGACCAGCAGGCTGCCGCGTGGATTGATCTCGGAGGCTTTGGAGGCGGGCGCGGCGGCGGCGCCCTGCGGTGCGGACATGCGACTTTCCGTTCTTCTCACTCGCGGGCGGCAGGCGCCCGATTCACGTCTTACATACGTTCATGGTCGTCACGCAGATGGTGACGGGGCGCGCTCAGACCAGTGCGTCGGCGCGCGGATCAGGGTTGTCCGCCCCGCTCCCCTGCGCCGGCGCGGCGGCGAGCAGATCCAGCAGCGGCAGCAATTCGTCGGCCAGCATGGCCACCGTCTCGCGATCGAGGCAGTAGCAGGAGCGGGGCCCCTCGATGGTGCCGGTGATCAGTCCCGCCTCCTTCAGCACTTTGAGGTGCTGCGAGACGGTGGACTGCGCCAAAGTGAGCCCGCGCACGATCTGCCCGCACTGGCAGCGCTCCGTCTGCGCCAGCGCCCGGAGAATGGCGAGCCGCGCCGGATGCGCCAACGCGCGCAGGCGCAGCGCCAGCAATTCGTCGGCGTCAATGGTGGCATCTGCAGGGTTCATCGCCATCGTTTATCGTCGATAGACGATGATTTCAAGACAGCGCCCCTCAGCCGCCCGGCGGGCGCTGCATGGAACCGGATGGCCCGCCCCGCCATTTGCACCCGAAGGCGGGCGATGCTATGTGATGGTAATCTGAATGCTTGAACCCGCCCGTGCTGCGGTGCAACATGGTGTCCATGACAAAGATCAAGAGCATATGCGTCTATTGCGGTGCGGCCACGGGAGCCGATGCCGTCTATCTCGAAACCGCCATCGCGCTCGGGCGCCTGCTCGCGGCCGAGGGTATCCGCCTCGTCTATGGCGGCGGCGGCGTCGGGCTGATGGGCGCCACCGCCCGCGCCTGCGCGGAAGCGGGCGGCAAGGTGACGGGCATCATCCCCGATTTCCTGATCGGCAAGGAACAGGCCTTCGACCATGCCCATGAGCTGATCGTCACCCGCGACATGCATGAGCGCAAGCGGCTGATGTTCGAGCGGGCGGACGCCTTCATCGCCCTGCCCGGCGGCATCGGCACGCTGGAGGAACTGATCGAACAGCTCACCTGGGTCCAGCTCAACCGGCATTCCAAGCCGGTGATGGTGCTCAACATCGCCAATTTCTGGGACCCGCTGCTGACCCTGCTGGACCACATGCAGTCGACCGGCTTCGTCAACATCGCCCGCCCGGTGAAGCTGCTGGTGGCGCATAATGTGCGCGCCGTGCTGCCGAAGCTGCACACCGCCGTCGCCCATCTCGGCGAGGGCGAGCTCCATGGCGAGGCCGAAGAACGCGTGCTCGACCGGATGTGAGGCGGCGGCCTTTGCGAGCCGGCCGCCTCCGGCTTTCGTGATGCGGCGGGCGATGGCGTTGCGCGGCCCGTGACGGTATTCAAGAGCCGTCGCCGTCCCGGCTCGCACGAGTTCATCATGTCGTTTTCCAGCTTTACCGCCCGCCGCTCCCTCGCACGGCTGCTGCCTGCGGCCTGCCTCTCGCTCACCCTCGCCGTCGCGCCGAGCGCGCAGGCCTGCACCTCGCTGATCTATCGCGACGCCAATGGCGGGGTCTATTTCGGCCGCACGCTGGAACTGGCGATGGAGCTTCCCTACCGGGTGACCTATCTCCCCGCCGGCCAGCGCTATGCGTCGACCGCTGCCGCCGGTGCCGCCGCGCTCGCCTACACCACCAAGTACCGCATGCTGGCGATCACCGTGCCGGACGGCTCGCTGGACGATCTGAAGATCGTCGAGGGCTTCAACGAGAAGGGCCTCACCTTCAGCCTGCTCGCCTTCGCCGGTGCCGCCGGGCCCACCCACGCCTTCGAGATGACCAAGGCGGCGCTCTCCGCCATCGATCTCGGCTCCTGGACGCTCGGGCAGTTCCAGGACGTGGCCGAGGTGAAGGCCGCGCTCGCCAGCCAGCCGGTGCTGCTCGCCCCGCTGGCCGTGCTCGGCAACGCCAAGTCGCCCTTCCACTATGTGCTGCACGACCGCAGCGGTGCTTCGATCGTCATCGAGTTCGCCAATGGCAAGCAGACCGTCTACGACAACCCGGTGGGGGTGATGACCAACGGGCCCGAACTGCCCTGGCATCTCACCAACCTCAACAATTACACCTTCCTCAGCAATGTCGATCAGTCGAGCGGCCAGTTCGGGTCGCTGAAGGTGGCCCAGCCCGATTCTGGCATCGCCACGGCGGGACTGCCGGCGTCGAACACATCGGTGGGGCGCTTCGTGCGCGCGGTCTATTACTCGCAATACGCGCAGAAGGTGACCAAGCCCGACGACGCGGTGCGCACGCTCGCCCACATCATGAACAATTTCGACCGGCCCAAGGACATCACCATCGACACCAACTCCGGTGGCAATGAAGGCATCGCGGCGGTCGCGACCAAGGATTCCCCGCCTTTCACCAGCGAGTACACCTCCTGGACCGCGCTGACCGATCTCAACCGCAGCGTGCTCTATGTCCGCACCTATGGCGGGCTCAATTACAGCACCTTCGATCTCACCAAGCTCGCGGCCGGCAACGCGGTGCTCTCGCTGCCGCTGGCGACGCTGGACGGCATGGCCGGCGACGCCACCGCCGCTCTCGTCGCTGCCAAGGCGCCCTGATGGAGTGAGAAAAGCGCCCGGAGCGATGTTCCGGGCGCCTGCCTTCAATGGGTGGTGTCGGGCGCCGCGAGCGTCTTTTCCAGCGTCGTATTGCCGAGCCACACCCCGCCCAGCGACACGGTGTTGCGCTGCTTGGGGGTGAAGCCGCGCTTGCTGAAGAAATCGAGCGCGGTGTCGCTGGCATCGACCGTCAGGCTCTTGGCGCCGCGCGCCCCGGCCAGCCGCTCGATGGCGTCATAGAGCAGAGACGCCACGCCCTCGCCCACCGCTTCCGGCCTGATATAGAGCATGTCGATCAGCCGGTTGTCGGCGAGCGAGATGAAACCCACCGGCTCGCCGTCGCGGGTGGCGATGAGGGTCAGCTGCTGCGTGAGGCGCGTCTCCAGCGCCTCCTCGTCGGAAGCCGCCGCCGCCCAGGCTTCCTGCTGGTCGGAATCATAATCCTCGCCGGTCAATTCAAGGATCGCCGCCTCGGCAATGGCGGCGAGCATCGGCACGTCGCCCGGCAGTGCCGGGCGCAGCGCGGCGGCCGGGGGCCGGTTGGCGCTGCTCACCGCTTCGGCTCCCAGGAGGTGGTGCCGTCCTTGTTGTCCTTCAGCGCCACGCCGAGCGCCAGCAGCTCGTCGCGGATGCGGTCGGAAGCGGCCCAGTCGCGGTTGCGGCGGGCCTCGATGCGCTCCGATATGCGGGCCTCGACCTCCTCGGCGGCAATCGTCAGCACCGGCGCCCGCGCCGCCGCCCAGGCTTCCAGCGGGCCGGGCTCGAAGCCGAAGAAGGCGAGCGTGCCCGCCAGCGCCTTCTTGCCGGCATGGTCGCGCAAAGCGTGCATCTCGGCGATCGCCTTCGGCGTGTTGAGATCGTCGGCCAAAGCCTCCAGCACCGCCGGCGCCGGGCGCGGATAGGCGTCGGGGGCGGCTGCGTCGAACCACTGCTCCAGCGTCTTCGCGCTCTCCTCCAGCCCCTTCACGGTCCAGTCGATCGGCTGGCGGTAATGGGTCTTCAGCATGTTGAGCCGCAGCACCGGGCCGGGCCAATCGGCCAGAAGCTGGCGGATGGTGATGAAGTTGCCGAGCGATTTCGACATCTTCTCGCCTTCCACCTGCAGGAAGCCGTTATGCATCCACACCTTGGCCATCAGCCCGGAATGGAAGGCGCAGCGCGACTGCGCCACCTCGTTCTCATGGTGCGGGAAGACGAGATCGATGCCGCCGCCATGGATGTCGAAGGTCTCGCCCAGATGCTTCCACGACATGGCGGAGCACTCGATGTGCCAGCCCGGCCGGCCGGGCACCGTGATGCCCGCCGGCGAGGGCCAGCCCGGCTCGCCGGGCTTGGAGGGCTTCCACAGCACGAAGTCCATCGCGTCCTTCTTGTAAGGCGCGACATCGACCCGGGCGCCGGCCAGCATGTCGTCCAGCGGCCGGTTGGAGAGCTTGCCGTAATCGGGCATGGAGGGCACCGAGAACAGCACATGGTCCTCGGCGACATAGGCATGGCCTGACGCGACCAGCTTCTCGATCAGCTGGCGCATTTCGGCGATGTGCTCGGTGGCGCGCGGCTCGACATCGGGGTGCAGCACGCCGAGCGCTTCGAGATCGTCGTGGAACTGCGCCTCGGTGGTGAAGGTCACCTTGGCGATCGCCTCGTTGAGGTCGAGGCCGGGATGCTCGGCGGCCGCGCGCGCGTTGATCTTGTCGTCCACGTCGGTGATGTTGCGCACATATTTGACGTGGTCGGCGCCATAGAGGTGGCGCAGCAGCCGGTAGAGCAGATCGAACACGATCACCGGGCGCGCATTGCCGATATGGGCGAAGTCATAGACGGTCGGGCCACAGACATACATCCGCACATGCGCGGGATCGAGGGGGGTGAAGACCTCCTTCGTCCGCGTGAGCGTGTTGTAGAGCTTGAGCTCGGGAAGCGCCTGCGCGTTGGTGCCCGACATATCTGTGCCTTCCGGATCCTGCCGCGCGCGATGAGGCGCGGCGTCGCGTCTGTCGTCCGTTTGGCCGGCCGCGTCAAGCCAGAGCAGGGAACGTCGCACGCGATGCCGCCAGCGTGCCGCAGTTGACGGGTGCGGAAGGCGGGGCTATCTCGCCGCCACGCGGACAACAGGCGAAAATTTTAAGGGTCGATTCAAACCTTTTCGCCACATTCACGTTGTCCTGCCGCCACCTTGTCGCCACCAAAGAACGCACCCACCATGACCGCGATGCCGCGCCTGCGCCTGTCCCTGCTCGCCCTCGCTTTGGCGCTGGCCCCAAGCCTTGCGCCGAGCCTTGCTCCGGCGGCCGAGACATCAGCCATTTTCAGCGTCGACCTTTCCGACGGCTATGGCATCGATACCTGCATCGCCTCCGGCGCGCCCTGCGGCCAGGCGATGGCGGATGCGTGGTGCCGGGTGCATGATTTCAGCCGCGCCACCAGCTTCGGCGTGGCGCGCTCGGACGCCCAGCCGGGCCTGACGGGCGCCGCCCCGGTCCGCACCGCCGCCTGCGAGGGCAATGCGTGCCAGGGCGCCGTCGCCATCACCTGCGCGCGCTGAACGCCTGCGCACACAAAAGGCTTGCGCGCTCAGCCGGCGCGCAAAAGCGGCCTCACTTCAAATAGTCGGCGCATTTGGGCGCCTCATTGGTCGCGCCCCAGGGCATGACCGGCACGGTCGAGGTCGAGTTCTTCGGGCTGCCCTCGATCAGCTTGTCGGAATAGACGAGATAAACCAGCACGTTGCGCTTGGCGTCGCAGCCGCGCACGATCTGCATCTTCTTGAAGATCAGCGAACGGCTCTCGCGATAGACGATATCGCCCTGGTCGAACTTGCTCTTGAAGCTGATCGGGCCGATCTGCCGGCAGGCGATGGAAATGTCCGACACTTCCTCGGCCACCCCCAGCATGCCCTTCACCCCGCCACGCTCGGGCACGGTGTAATGGCAGGCCACGCCGTCGACGACGGGATCGTCAATGCCATAGGTCGCGAGCTTGTCGTCGGGGGTGAGGAATTTCCACACCGTTGACTTGCGGAAGATGAGGTCCGGCTCCTGTGCCTGCACGGGGACGGCGGCGAGGACCGCGGCCAGCCCGAGGGCAGCAAGCGCGAGAGAGCGGAAGGTGGGAACGCGGGGGGCGCGGATCATGCGGATGTGAACTCCGATCGGAACGTCCCGCATATGGGGGTGCCGGCCCGGCGCGCAACGCCCCGCCGGCCCCGCGCCGGGCCGGTAGCATGCGCCCCGCCCTTGCATCGGGTGGCGAAAGCGGGTTCAAACTTTCGACAAGCTTGCCGTGCTCATTGCGACCTTCGCCCGATTCCGGCACACCCGCTTCCGTCCGCCATCGCGATTGCAGTCTCCCTTGATGACATTCCGCCGCCACCGCCTCGCCGCCCGCCTCCTCATCGCTGCGGCGCTCCTTGCCCCGGCCGGCCTCGCGGTCGCGCAGGATTATCCGCCCGGCAGCGTCGGCGGGGGGTATGAGGGCGGCGGCTATGAAGGCGGCGGCGACCGTTCCACCTGCATCCGGCTGGAGGGCCAGCTTGCCGGGCTCGACCGGGGCCAGGGCGGGCAGCCTGATCTCGGCGCCGCCATCGGCCAGCAGCAGCAGGACATCGCCAACCTTACCGCCCAGGTGCGCCAGCTCGGCTGCGACAAGCGCGGCTTCCTCATCTTCCAGCCGCAGCTGCCGCCGCAGTGCGAATCGCTCAACCGCCGCCTCACCCAGGCCCGCTCAAACCTCGACCGCACCATGATGCAGGCGCGCGGGCAGCAGAGCGGCAATAATGAGCAGCGCCGCCAGCTCATCTACGCCCTCGCCCAGAATAATTGCGGCGCCCAGTATCAGGCCGCGCTCGGGCAGAGCAGCGGTCAGGGTGCCGGGGGCAATTACGGCAACCAGAACCGCCGGCCGCGCAATTTCATCGAACAGCTCTTCGGCGTGCCAGCGGACGAAACCGGCCCGCTGGATGTGCAGCCGCTGGAAATGCCGAAAGTGTCGACCTATCGCACAGTGTGCGTGCGAACCTGCGACGGCTTTTTCTTCCCGGTGTCCTTCGCCGCGACGCCGGCCAAGTTCGGCTCGGACGAACAACAGTGCCAGCGCCAGTGCCCCGGCACCGAGGCGCGGCTGTTCGCCTATCGCAACCCCGGCGAGGACATCAACCAGGCGGTGGGCATCAACGGCCAGCCCTATATGTCGCTGCCGACCGCGCTGCTGTTCAAGAAGGAATATGTTGCCGCCTGCACCTGCCGCCCCACCGGCATGAGCTGGGCGAAGGCGCTTTCCGGCCAGGAAGACCCCACGCTGCGCAAGGGCGACATCGTCGTCACCGAGGATGCCTCGCGCGAAATGGCGCAGCCGCGCCCGGCCGCGCCGCCGGCGACCAAGAAGCCCTGATCTCCGCCACCCGTCACCCCGAACGGCGGCAGGTTAATCCGGGATCGTCATGACGGCTCGTCATCCCCGGGCTTGACCCGGAGATCCACGTCTTCTGTCCCGCACCCGGTCAAAGTCGTGGAGGACCGGGACACGCCCGGCGATGACGGCATTCAACGCCCTACGCCCGCTCGCCCCGCAGCCGCGCCGCCGCCCTCTCGCGGCCGATCAGCGGCAGCAGCGCCTTCATTTCCGGCCCGCTCTCGCAGCCCGTGAGCGCCAGGCGCAGCGGGTGGAACAGCGCCCGGCCCGCGCGCCCGCTCGCCGGCTTCAGCGCCGCGATCCAGCGCGGATAGACCTCGCTGTCCCATTCCCCCTCCGGCAGCAGCGACGCCGCCTGGGCAAGAAACGCCGCATCCTCCGCCGCCGTCACCGGCTCAATCGGCCCCTCGACCACGCGCCACCAATCGGCGGCCTCGCTAAGCCGGGCGAGATTGCCGCGCACCGCCTGCCAGAACGCCTCGCCGCCGCCGACGCCATAGGCGGCAAGGCGATCGGCCACGGCCTCGAACGGCAGATGGTGCAGCGTTGCGGCGGTGAGCGCGGAAAGCTCGGCCGGGTCGAAGCGGGCGGGGGCACGGGAAATCTTCGCGAAGTCGATCTTCGCCGCCAGCGCCTGCAGCGAGATTACCGGCTCCACTGCCAGCGAGGTGCCGGTGAGCACGGCGAGGCTCGCCACCGCCAGCGCCTCCTCACCCTCCTCGCGCAGCGCCCGCAGCGAGAGATGGCCGAGCCGCTTGGAAAGCCCCTCCCCGCTCGGCAGCACCAGAAGATTATGGTGCCCGAAGCGCGGCACCCAGCCGCCCAGCGCCTCGATGATCTCGATCTGCACGCCGGTATTGGTGACGTGGTCCTCGCCGCGCACCACATGGGTCACGCCCATGTCGATATCGTCAACCACCGAGGTCAGCGTGTAGAGATAGGACCCGTCCTCGCGCACCAGCACGGGATCGGAAAGCGTGGCGGTGTCGACGCCCTGCCGGCCGCGCACCAGGTCGTCCCACACCACCTGCCGCCCGTCGAGCCGAAAGCGCCAGTGCGGGCGGCGGCCCTCGGCCTCCAGCGCCGCGCGGGCCGCGTCGGTGAGCTTCAGCGCCGCGCGGTCATAGACCGGCGGCAGGCCGCGCCGGCGCCGCGACTGGCGCATCGCCTCCAGCTCGTCCTCGGTCTCATAGGCGGGGTAGAGCCGGCCGAGCGCCTTCAGCCGCGCCACGGCCTCATCGTAACGCGGCAGCCGCCGCGACTGGTGCTCCACCCGGTCCGGGGCGAGGCCGAGCCAGGCGACATCCTGCGCGATCGCCTCGGCGAAGGCGTCGGTTGAGCGCGCCGTGTCGGTGTTGTCATAGCGCAGGATGAAGGTCCCGCCCCATTGCCGCGCATAGAGGGCGTTGTAGAGCGCTGTCCGGGCGTTGCCGACATGCAGCAGGCCGGTGGGCGAGGGCGCGAAGCGCAGGACGGGCGGGGTGTCGGGAGCGGTGTCGGACATGCCGTCTTATCGCCGAGGAGAGCCCATCGGAGCAAGCGCCGGGGCCGCGCGCACCGCCCATAGCTTTACCTCGGCTGCCACAGATGAGAGATTGCACTGGTCGACTTTATACCCAAGGCGCTGCGGTGCTGGTTAGTGGAGTTTCGCGTGACCCCGATCATCCAGGATATCTTCTCCATCTTCTTCGTCCTCGCTCTTGGATATGTCGCGGGAAAGCGCTCCAGCTTTGATCAGGCCCAGGCCTCCGGCTTCAATCACCTCGTCCTCACCTATTGCCTGCCGGCCCTGCTCTTCGTCTCAATCGCCAATTCCTCCCGCGAGGAACTGTTTTCCGACACGCGGCTGCTGACCATATCCGTGGCCGTGCTGCTGTTCTGGTATTTCGTCGCCTTCTTCGGTGGGCTTTTCGTGTTCGGGCACGACCGCCGCGAGGCGGGAATCGCCGGGCTGAGTGCGGGCGCCCCGACCGTCGGGTTCCTCGGCATGGCGGTGCTCTCGCCGCTGTTCGGCGGCAGCGCGGCGCTTAGTGTCGCCATCGTGGCGTTGGTCGTGAACGTGATACTGGTTCCGCTCGGCATGTTCTTCGTCGCGCCCAAGGGCACCAAGCCGGCGGCGGCTTTGGTCAAGGCGGCCCAGGAGCCGGTCGTTCTGGCACCGATGATCGCCGTCGTCCTCGTCATCGCCGGCATCCGCATGCCCGAACTGCTGCAGGCACCGCTGGCGCTGATCGGCCATGCCACTTCGGGTGTCGCCGTGTTCGCCGCCGGCCTTGTGCTCTCCGCGCACAAATTCCAGCTCAATACCGAAGTGATCTGGAATTCGGTGGTCAAGGTCGGCCTGATGCCCGCCTCGATGCTGGCGCTGGCGCTCGCGGCCGGCGTGGGCGGGAGCCATCTGGAGCAGGTGGTGCTGCTCGCCGCGCTGCCGCCCGCCTTCTCGGGAATCGTCATTGCCGGGCGCGAACAGACCTATGTCGGCCTCGCCTCGTCGACACTCATCGTCAGCGTGCTGGGATTCGCCGTCGCCGCGCCGCTCTGGATCTCGCTGGCCCGCCACCTCGCGGGATGACGGCGCCTACGCCCCCTCGCGAAACCGGTTGGTGAGGGGGTAGCGCCGGTCGCGGCCGAAATGGCGGGCCGTCACCTTCACCCCCGGCGCGGCCTGCCGGCGCTTATATTCGGCGAGGGTCAGCAACCGCTCCACCCGCGCCACCAGCGCCGGCTCGAAGCCGTCAGTGATGATGGCGTCGAGCGGCATTTCGCGCTCCACCAGCCGTTCCAGGATCGCGTCCAGCACCTCATAGGGCGGCAGGCTGTCCTGGTCGGTCTGGTTCTCGCGCAGCTCGGCGGTCGGCGGCTTGGTGAGGATGTTGTCGGGGATGACCGCGCCGTCCGGGCCCAGCGCTCCGGCCGGCTTCCAGCGGTTGCGCAGGGCGCACAGGCGAAACACCTGCGTCTTGTAGAGGTCCTTCAGCGGGTTGAAGCCGCCATTCATGTCGCCATAGAGCGTGGCATAGCCGGTCGCCATCTCCGACTTGTTGCCTGTCGTCACCACCATGGCGCCGAACTTGTTGGAGAGCGCCATCAAGAGCGTACCGCGCAGCCGCGACTGCAGGTTCTCCTCGGTCACATCGCGGCCGCGCCCGGCGAACAGCGGCGCCAGCCCCTGCTCCAGCGCTTCCACTGCCTGCCCGATCGGCAGAATGTCGTAGCGCAGCCCCAGCGCCTGCGCGACGGCGGCGGCGTCCGCCAGCGATTCGTCCGAGGTGAAGCGGGAGGGCAGCATCACGCCATGAACGCGGGCCGGCCCCAGCGCGTCCACCGCCATCGCCGCGGCAAGGGCGGAATCGATGCCGCCGGAAAGCCCGAGCACCACGCCGGGAAAGCCATTCTTCTCGACATAGTCGCGCAGACCGAGCACGCAGGCGGCATAATCCGCCTCGTCGCCCGCCAGCAGCGGCGCGCGGGCCCCCTCCTCGCAGCGCCAGCCATCGGCCCAGCGCTCCCAGCGGGTGATCCGCACCCGCTCCTGGAAATTCGGCAGCTGCACCGGCAGCGAGCGATCGGCGTTGAGCACGAAGGAGCCGCCGTCGAACACCAGCTCGTCCTGCCCGCCGACCGCGTTGACATAGGCCAGCGGCAGCCCGCTTTCGACCACGCGGGCCACGGCGACGTTCAGCCGCGCGTCCTGCACGTCGCGGCGATAGGGCGAGCCATTGGGGATGAGCAGGATTTCCGCCCCGGTCTCCATCAGGCACTCGACCACATCAGGCGACCAGATATCCTCGCACACCGGCACGCCGAGCCGCACGCCGCGAAAGGCCATCGGCCCGGGCATCGGGCCGGGGGTGAAGAGGCGCTTCTCGTCGAACACGCCGTAAGTGGGCAGGTCCACCTTGAAGCGGGTGGCCGCCACCGCGCCGCCATCGAGCAGCAGCGCCGCATTGTAGAGCCTGCCATCCTCGACCCACGGCGCACCGAGAAGCAGCGCCGGCCCGCCATCGGCGGTCTCAGCGGCGAGTTCCTCCACCGCGCGCCGGCATGCCGCCTGGAAGGCGGGCTTCAGCACCAGGTCCTCAGGGGGATAGCCTGCGAGGAAAAGCTCGGTGAAGACGACGAGATCCGCCCCCTGCCCGCCCGCCAGCGCCCGCGCCTCACGCACACGCCGCATATTGCCGGCGATATCGCCGACCACCGGGTTGAGCTGGGCAAAGGCGATGAGAAGCTGGTCGGCGGGCGTACTGGACATGGGCGTGCTTTAGCCTTCCCCTCCGGCGCCGGCAATCGCGGCCGCGCCGGTGCGATTCAGTCCCAGTCGGTGCCGGGCACCCGCACGGCGAGCGTGCTGAAGCCGGCCTGCCGCGCGGCCATGGGCAGCAGCCGCTCCAGACCGTGCATGAGGGTGCCGTCGTCCGGAATCGGCTCAGCCGGGTAATCCTCCCACTCCAGGCCGAGCGCGAGAAAGGACCGCAGCGCCGCCGGACGGATGGCGAACATGTTGCCGACGGGAAAATCGACATAGGTGCCGAGCGGCTCGGTCAGCGCCAGGTCTTCCCGCAACTCCTGGACGATACGGTCGTTGCGCGCCCAATTGACCAGGTGCGAATCCTCCGGATGAACCAGCCCGACCTCCGGGCTGGCTTCCAGTCGGGCGAGCACGGTATCAACCATGGGATGGGCGCCGCCGATCAGGTTCTCCCACAGGAATTGGCGCCAGGGATCGCCGATGGCACGGCGCCTTCCCTTGGTCTTCTTGCCGTGCACGTGGAAGAACACGTCATAGCCGCCCCCGGTCAGCGCCGCGCGCAGCCCGGTCAGGAACGGGCCGATGTCGCGGCCGAGATTGGGCACGACATCGATCTGCACCCCGCCGGCATAGCCGACCGTCATCGCCCGCACTTCGTCCGCCTTGGCCGGCGTGTCCGTGGTCAGGAAGAGGTCCGGGCGCGAGGCATTGACCGTCAGGCGGTCGAGGAGTTCCGGCAATAGGTCGGGATAGAAGAAGTGCCCGTGCAGCGCGCTCTTCAGCTGGCTGGCGCGCGGGCCCGGCAGCGGCCCGAACACCGGCAGCGCCCATGGCCCCGGCGGGCGCCCGCGCTCGATCCAGTGCGACAGCGGGTAGCGCCGCTGGTCGAAGCAGGCCACCGGGTGGTGCTCGGCATAGATGAGCGGGTGAAAGCCGGAATAGGGCCGGCGCAGCGGCGGCCGGTTGGGGTGGCGCTTCAGCAGCGCCTTGCGTCGCCAGTCGGCGATCAGCCGCTCCAGCTTCTGCACCCGGGTGACGTCGCCCGGCGGGTCGTTCTCGCGCGGGATGTCGAGTATTTCCAGCCGCTCCGGCTCGGTGGCCAGAATGAGGGAAAGCTCGCCGTCCAGTTCCTCGCCGATCTCGCGGCCGATGGCGAGCACATCAGCCGCGCCCGCTTCCAGCGGCGCTTGCGCCGCCACCAGCCGGCGGCGGGCGGCAAAGCGCGGCATGGAAGCCAGCGCCGCCTCGCGCGCGGCAGCCGTGGGGAACACCAGGGCGCTGGCCCGCTCCAGCGCCAGTTCCAGCGCCGGGCCGAGCGTCTCGTGCCGCGCCGGGTCGGCATCGGCGGCACCGATCACCGCGACCACGGGAATGTTGCGCTGTTCCAGCGCGTCGGCGGCGTCGATGGTCGCCAGCCCCACCGTGACGGCGAAAAGCGGCCGGTCCTGGCGGACGCGGAAGGCCAGCGCGTCGAGCAGCACCGCGCGGGGGGCGCGCGCACTGGCGACCGGCACCGGCACGGCCGCGACATCTTGCAGACCGGCGTCGCCGCCCGGCTCGCCATCGAGCACCAGCACCACCACCGCGTGGTCGCGGGCGAGCAGGCGCAGCAGCGGCGCGGCCGGGGCGGCGCTGTTCTCGATCACCACCACGACCGAGCGGCGCCCCGCCGAGGGCGGCGGAAACGGCAGGCCGGCGACCAGCGGCGGCAGCGTCGCGTCCGAGCCTGTCAGCCAGTTGGCGAAGGGACGCCGGGGCCGGCCGGGCTCCTTGAAGATGACGCCCGCCAGCCCCGGGCGCGGGCGCTGATAGGCATCGAACAGCAGCGAACGCAGGAAGGCGCGGGGGTGGCCCTCGGCGTCGAACAGCAGCCGGCCGATCCGGCGCCCGGTCTTCTGGGTGTTCGCGGTGATCCAGCGCCGCAGCTTGCTGCGCTGCCGGGGCACGAAATAGCGCGCGCGCTTGGCCGGGCCATCGGTGGCCGGCGATGCCAGTTCCGGCGGGGAAGACTCGGGACGGGTCATGACACTCCGGCGGGCCGATGCGGACGATCGTGCTGAGCGCTTCGCAGAGGCGCCGCGCTCCGGGCGTTCTAATGAGGGTGGCCGGCGAAGGCCAGAGCCTCGCCGCGCAAAGTCATTCCGCCGCGATGTCGAACACCCCGCGCGGGCGACTGCCCCAACGGTGCAAAGCCAGAATAGCGGGGCGCAGGTCCTCGCCCGCCTCGCTCAGCCGGTAGCCCACCTGCGGCGGCAGGGTCGGGTAGACCGTGCGGGCGATCACCCCATCCGCCTCCAGCTCGCGCAGCGCCTTGGCGAGAATGCGCGCGGTGATATTCGGCATGCGCCGGCCCAGCTCGCTGAACCGCGCCTAGCCGGAGAGCAGGTGATAGACGATGCCGCCCTTCCATTTGGCGCCGATGATCTCCAGCGCCGCCTCGACCGGGCAGCCCTCGCCGCACGCATAATCCTGATGCCGCCTCGCCATCGCCTGTCTCCGCTTCGGGCGCGGCGAATCTAGGATGTCCGGGGCAACGGGGAAAGGGCGTTACATTTTCGATAGCAGCCGACAATCTCGTGCGTTCTTGCGCTCGGCCCGCGCATCCCGACATCTGGGGGCACGACTGTCAACGCAAGCAGGCGCGCGCCTCCGGGTGCCGCGCGGGAGTTTTGCCATGAAGGCCATCGGCTACACCAACTCGCTGCCCATCACCGAGGCGCGCGCGCTGTTCGATTTCGAGACCGCCGCGCCGGCGCCCGGCCCGCGCGACCTGCTGGTGCGGGTGAAGGCCGTCTCGGTCAATCCCGTCGATACCAAGGTGCGGATGCGCCGCGCGGGAGCCGAGGGCGCGCCTGTCATCCTCGGCTGGGACGCCGCCGGCGTGGTCGAGGCGGTGGGCGCCGAGGTCTCGCTATTCACGCCGGGCGACGAGGTGTTCTACGCCGGCGACCTCAACCGCCCCGGCACCAATGCCGAGCTGCACCTCGTCGACGAGCGCCTGGTCGGCCACAAGCCGGCCTCGCTCGGATTTGCGCAAGCCGCCGCGCTGCCGCTCACCTCGCTCACCGCCTGGGAAGGGCTGTTCGACCGGCTCGGTGTGCCGATGCACGGTGGCGAGGGCGCCAGCCTGCTGGTGGTCGGCGCGGCCGGCGGCGTCGGCTCCATGGTGGTGCAGCTGGCCCGCCAGCTCACCGCACTCACCGTCATCGGCACCGCCTCCCGGCCCGAGAGCCGCGCCTGGGTGGAACGCCTGGGCGCCCATGCCGTCATCGACCATTCCCGCCCGCTGAGCGAGGAACTCGCCGCCGCCGGGCTCGGGCTTGTCGACTACACCTATGCGCTCACCCACACCGACAGGCACTGGGCCGAGATCGTCAAGGGCGCGAAGCCGCAGGGCCGCATCGCCATCATCGACGACCCGGCGAGCCTCGACGCTCTGCCGCTGAAGGGCAAGAGCCTGTCGCTGCACTGGGAACTGATGTTCACCCGCTCGCTGTTCCAGACCCCGGACATGATCCGCCAGCACGAAATCCTGGAGGAGGTGGCGCGCCTCGTCGATGCCGGCACGCTGATGCCCACGGCGGGCACGCATCTCGGCACGATCAGCGCCGAGAACCTCCGGCGTGCCCATGCCGCGTTGGAGAGCGGCGCCACCATCGGCAAGGTCGTGCTGGAAGGCTGGAACTGACGCCCTGCGCGGGCGACGGCTTCACACGGCGCGGTCGGGCGTGAGCCCCGCCGCGCCATCGGCGCCGCCCGTGCCGAGACGGCGTTCGAGCAGGTGCTCGATGACGAGATAGCGCAGGCGGCGAAACAGGCCGGTGCGCTTGCGCCGCCTGGTCTTGGCATAGGTTGCCGACACCAGCCGGCGCTGCCAGATGCGGTGCTCGAACCGCGCCGCGTCGAAGCGGCCCTCGGCGATGTCGAGCACGGCGCTGTCCAGCAGGCCGCATTCCTGCACATAGGAGATGGAGGCGTGGCCGCTGAAATAGATCCGCACCAGGTCGAGCGGCGCCTCGCGGCGCAGGGCGCGGATATGGCGGCGGTCCTGATTCAGCGGATCGTAGAAGATGTACTTGACCGCGCCCTGGCGCGGCTTCAGTCGGTCCCACAGCACCGAGCGGCTCTGCGAGCCCCAGCGCCGCTCCCACCACACGCGCCAGCGGTCAATGCTGTATTGCGGCGAGAAGGCGATCACCACGTCGGCGCCCAGCGGTTCGGAGAAGCGGTAGGCGGCATAGCCGCCCATGCTCATGCCATAGGTGATGACGCGCGCACCCGTCGCGATGTCGGCGCGCACGCGCGCCAGCGCCTCGGGCATTTCCGGATATTGATACCAGCAATTTCCCGAAGGCATGAAATGATAGGCGGTGCGCCCGCGCTTGGCGAAATAGTCCTCGCCGAAGCCCTTGCGACCCTCCGGCCAATCCGCCCGCATCGATTCGAACGTCACGAAAACGGTGTCGGAGCACAGGCCCGGAACCTTGACGACCGTTAGGTTCTCGCTCTCGAAGATGACCTGCCGCACGAAGCTGCCCCGCTGGCCGCCTTCCCGCGACCTCTCTTGCGACGGGCAAACTAGCCAGAGCCACCGTCACCGGACAATCACAATTTCCGAAGATTGCGCGATTGCCGCTGAAATGCGACGCAGCGGCCACGTGACCCTGGAGGCCGCGTGACGGGCGTTAGAGCCCGAAGCGATCGATGATATCGGCGATGATGCGGCGGAACAGCCGGCTGCGCTTGCGGGCGCGCTTGTCGCGATAGAACGCCGAGTGATCGAGGCGGGGCGCCAGTTCCCGCTGGAAGCCGGCGGCGTCGAAGCGGTTCTCGCCGATAGCGAGCACCACCTTTCCCAGCAGCCCCGTTTGCATCAGCACGGTGATCGAGCCATGGCCGGCATAGGGCACGCGCACCCGCACCACATCGGCCACCCGCTCATAGAGCCGCACATGCCGGCGGTCGCGGTTGTGCGGGTCGTAGAACAGGTAGACCGGCACGCCGCGCGGCGCCATCAGGTGCTCCCACAGGATCTGGCGCGGGCGGTCGAACAGCCCGTCCCACCGCCGGTCCCACGGCACCACCTTCGGGTCGATGCTGTATTGCGGCGAGAAGGCGAGGATGCGCGACACGCCGAGCCGGCCAGCGAAGCGGATGGCGGCATACGCGCCCATGCTCACGGCATAGGCGACCACCTCCACGCCGGGGGCGATGTCGGCCCGCACCGTCGCCAGCACCTCCTCCATTTCGGGGTACTGGAACCAGAAATTGTCGTTGGCGAAGAAATGGTAGGCGGTGAACCCGTTGTCGCGCAGGAACTTCTCGGCGAAGGCCTGCCGCTGCGGATTCTTGTCGAGCACATGCGGCTCGAAGGTGACGAACACCACGTCGGTTCGGGTGCCCTCGGTGCGGACGACGCGCACATTTTCGCTTTCGAGGACGACATGACGTCCGGTCTCAAGCTGCGGCACGCCGGCCCCCTTCTGAAAACACCGCAGGGTGAAAACACCCCACATGAAAACACCGCGACCCTTGAGGGCCGCGGTGTGTCTCATTCCGTCCGGCGCCGGCGCGGGCCATCAGGGCCGTGTCCGGCATGCCGACCTCACTCGGCGGCTTCGATCACCGGGCGCACCCGGCCCGAGCGCTCCTGCTTGAGGAGTTCAGCGACGAGGAAGGCCATCTCGATGGCCTGCTCGGCGTTGAGGCGCGGGTCGCAATAGGTGTGGTAGCGGTCCTTGAGGTCGGCATCGGTGATGGCGCGGGCGCCGCCGGTGCATTCGGTAACGTTCTTGCCGGTCATCTCCAAATGCACGCCGCCGGCGAAGGTGCCTTCGGCCGCGTGGACGGCGAAGAAGTCCTTCACCTCCTTCAGGATCTGGTCGAAGGGCCGGGTCTTGTAGCCCGACGCCGCCTTGATGGTGTTGCCGTGCATGGGATCGCAGGACCACACCACGGTGCGGCCCTCGCGCTTCACCGCCCGCACCAGCGCGGGGAGGTGGTCGCCCACCTTGTCGGCGCCGAAGCGGGCGATCAGGGTGAGGCGGCCGGCCTCGTTCTGCGGGTTCAGCGTGTCGATGAGGCGGATCAGGTCATCCGGCTTCAGCGACGGGCCGCATTTCAGGCCGAGCGGGTTCTTCACGCCACGGCAATATTCCATATGCGCGTGGTCGGCTTGGCGGGTGCGGTCGCCGATCCAGATCATGTGGCCGGAGGTGGCGTACCAGTCGCCCGTGGTCGAATCCACCCGCGTCAGCGCCTGCTCGAAGCCGAGCAGCAGCGCCTCATGCGAGGTGAAGAACTCGGTCGAGCGCATCTCCGGGTGGTTTTCCGCGTCGAGCCCGATGGCGCGCATGAAGTCGAGCGCCTCGGTGATGCGGTCGGCCAGCGCCTGGTAGCGGCCGGACTGCGGGCTATCCTTGATGAAGCCGAGCATCCACTGATGCGCATTACCAAGGCTGGCATAGCCGCCATTGGCGAAGGCGCGCAAAAGGTTCAGCGTCGCCGCCGACTGGCGATAGGCCTCGATCTGGCGGCGCGGATCGGGAATGCGCGCTTCCGGCGTGAACTCGATGTCGTTGACGATGTCGCCGCGATAGGAGGGCAGCTCCACCCCGTCCACGGTCTCCATCGGCGCCGAGCGCGGCTTGGCGAACTGGCCGGCGATGCGCCCGACCTTCACCACGGGGGAGGCGCCGGCATAGGTCAGCACCACCGCCATCTGCAGGAAGACGCGGAAGAAATCGCGGATGTTGTCGGCCGAATGCTCGGCGAAGCTCTCGGCGCAGTCGCCGCCCTGCAGCAGGAAGGCCTCGCCCTTCGCCACCTTGGCCAGCTCGCGCTTCAGGCGGCGCGCTTCACCGGCGAAAACCAGCGGCGGAAACGAGGCCAGCTGACGCTCCACCGCAGCCAAAGCTGCGGCGTCCGGATAATCCGGCACCTGCTGAACGGGCAAGGCCCTCCAGCTATCCGGCGTCCAGCGATCAGACATGACGGCCTCCAACAAGCTCAACACGTCGCCGGGGCTCCTCCCCGGCGGAAAGGCGGGCCTTATACACCCAAGCATCCCCGCCGCGCCAGTGCACCGCCGCAAGGTCAGGGATGCCGTGCGCGCCCTTGTGCCGCCCCTCCCCGCACACCGTCATTCCCAGGCTCGACCCGGGACCCATCTTCCAGGCGGAAAAGCGTGGATGGCCGGGTCAAGCCCGGCCATGACGTCGCTTCGGAGAAGGGCGTCACAGCGCCGGCGTCGCCTCGGTGGAAGCCTCGGGCAGCGGGTCGCTGGTGGTGTGCTTGGAGCGCAGCGTCACCAGTTCCTCGGCGCTGGAGGGGTGCAGCGCCATGGTGCGGTCGAAATCGGCCTTGGTGGCGCCGACATTCATCGCGATCGCCGCCATCTGCACCATTTCGCCCGAGCCCTCGCCGATGAGGTGGACGCCGAGCACCCGGTCGTCGGCCTGGTCGACCACGATCTTCATGAACACCCGCGAGGTGCGGCCCGAGAGCGTCGCCTTCAGCGGGCGGAAATCGGTCTGGTAGATGTCGAGCCGCCGGCCCTGCGCCCGCGCCTCCTGCTCGGTCAGCCCTACCGTGCCGATCTCCGGCTCGGTGAACACGGCGGTCGGGATGTTGTCATAGCTCACATGCCAGGGCCGCTTGCCGAACACCGTGTCGGCGAAGGCGTGGCCCTCGCGGATGGCGACCGGGGTCAGGTTCACCCGGTTGGTCACATCGCCCACCGCATAGATGGAGTGGATGTTGGTGCGCGCGTGGTCATCCACCGCGATCGCGCCGGCCTCGTCGAGATGCACCTCCACCGTGTCGAGCCCGAGCCCGATCGTGTTCGGCACCCGGCCGATGGCCAGCATCACCTCGTCGGCGAACAGGTCGCGCCCGTCATTCAGGCGCACGCGCTTCTCGCTGCCTTCCTGATAGATGCCCTCGATGGTGACGTTGAAGGCGAACTCCACCCCGTTCTGCGCCATCTCGTCGACGATGCGGGCGCGGATATCCTCGTCGAAGCCGCGCAGCAGCCTGTCGCCGCGATGAATGACCGTGACCTTCGCCCCGAGCCCGGCCAGCAGGCTGGCGAATTCCAGTGCGATATAGCCGGCGCCCTGGATGAGGATGCGCTCGGGGAAGCGTTCGAGATCGAAGATCTCGTTCGAGGAGATGCCCAGCTCGCAGCCGGGAAAGTCGAGCCCGCGATTGGGCCGGCCGCCGGTGGCGATGAGGATGGTACGGGCCGTCACCTGCGTACCATCGGCCAGGCGTACCGCGTGCGGCCCCTCGATGGAGGCGCGCTGGGCGACGATCTCGACGCCGGCCCGCACGAGATTGGCGCGATAGGCGCCCTCCAGCCGGGCGATTTCCTTGTCCTTGTTGGCGACCAGCGTCGCCCAGTCGAACCGGACGTTCTCCACGCTCCAGCCGAAGCCCGCGGCGTCCTCGAATTCATGGGCGAAGCGGGCGGCGTAGACGAACAGCTTCTTGGGCACACAGCCGCGGATCACGCAGGTGCCGCCGAGCCGGTATTCCTCGGCGAGCTTCACCTTGGCCCCATGGCCCGCCGCGATGCGGGCGGCGCGCACGCCCCCCGAGCCGCCGCCGATGACGAACAGGTCGACGTCGAACTGGTCCATGTGAGGCTCTCCGCGCTGCGCTGGTGCCTCGCATGTCGCCCCGCACGGCGCCCCCGTCAAGCACCCGCATGGCTGGGCTGCGAATCCGGCCTGCCAATACCGGCCGCGAAAGCTCTCATCCTTCCGGGGAACTCGACAGCGGGGGGCCTGCGGCTTTAGCTTCGGTCACCGCGTTGCAAGCGGCGGCCAGCGTCAACGTGCCGTCGCCCTGTTCCTTGGAGGAAACCATGAAACATCTCGTCAGCGGGGCGCTGCTCGCCGCCGCAATCGCCGCTGCACCTCTCGGTGCAGCCTATGCCGAAATCAACGAATTGAAGATCATCGCCCCGGCCGCGCCCGGCGGCGGCTGGGACCAGACGGCCCGCTCGATCCAGCATGTGCTGCAGTCCGACAAGCTGGTCGGCAATGTGCAGGTGCTGAACGTGCCCGGCGCCGGGGGCACCATCGGCCTCGCCCAGTTCGTCAATTCCAGCAAGGGCGATCCCAATGTGATGATCGTCGGCGGCTATGTCATGGTCGGCGCCATCATCACCAACAAGTCGCCGGTCAACCTCTCCATGGTGACGCCGATCGCCCGCCTCACCGGCGAGTATGAGGCCATCGCCGTGCCGGCCGCCTCGCCGCTGAAGTCGCTGGCCGATCTGGTCGCGGCGCTGAAGGCGGACCCGCAGAAAGTGTCCTGGGCCGGCGGCTCGGCCGGTGGCACCGATCACATCACCGCCGGGCTGTTCACCAAGGCGATCGGCGTCGATCCGCGCAAGGTGAACTACATCGCCTTCTCGGGCGGCGGCGAATCGCTCGCCTCGCTGCTCGGCGGCAAGGTCACGGTCGGCATTTCCAGCCTCTCGGAGTATGACGCGCAGGCCAAGGCCGGCAAGCTGCGCATCCTCGGCGTGTCCAGCGCCGCCCGCCTGCCGGAAGCCCCCGACGTGCCGACCTTCAAGGAAGCCGGCGTCGACGTGGAAATCCAGAACTGGCGCATGATCGCCGCCGCCCCGGGCATCACCCCGGCGCAGAAGCAGGAACTCAGCCAGACCATCGAGAAGATGGTGAAGTCCAAGGCGTGGACCGAGATGCTGGCGCAGAAGGGCTGGGCCAACACCTACCTTTCCGGCGAGGCGTTCGACGCCCAGTTGGCCAAGGACATCGCCGCCACCCAGACCATCCTGAAGGATATCGGCCTCGCCCAGTAAGGGACGCAGCCTTATCCGACCCAACCGAGACTCCCTCGCGGCCCGCCGCGGGGGAGTCTTTCGTTCCGACACCCCGGAGCCCCGCCGATGAGCGATTCCCGCCCCACCTCCACCGCCGGCCCCGACAAGGGCCGCTTCGTCATCGCCTTCGCCCTTGCCATCCTGTCCCTCGTGGTCGGCTGGGATGCGTGGCGGCTGTCCGGGATCAACACCTATTCAGCCGTCGGGCCGGGGGCGTTTCCCGCCATCATTTCCGCCGGCCTCGCCCTGCTGGCGCTGGCCAATGCGGTCGAGGCGGTCCGCGAGGGGGCGCAGGAGCGCCCGCGCGACGAGATCGGGCCGATGGCCTGGGTGCTGGGAGGGCTGATCGGCCAGATCGT
Organism: Ancylobacter vacuolatus; assembly: GCF_030813595.1. Classification (GTDB taxonomy): domain Bacteria; phylum Pseudomonadota; class Alphaproteobacteria; order Rhizobiales; family Xanthobacteraceae; genus Ancylobacter; species Ancylobacter vacuolatus. The sequence goes on from NZ_JAUSUH010000004.1 coordinate 260,070, forward strand.
GCTGCTGGCCTTCGGCGCCGGCTTCGCCATCGCCACCGGCTGGCTGTTCGCCGCCACCGCCAAGGGCTTCGGGCGCGGGCCGGTGTGGGGGCATTTCCTCGCCGGAGCGGTGCTGTGCTTCGTCATCTATGTGGTGTTCGCCAAGGGGCTGCAGCTGGCGCTGCCGGCCGGCCCGCTCGAACGGTTGATCTGAGGACGCAGCCATGGACACGTTTGCCGCCCTCGGCTCCGGGGTGATGGTCGCCCTACAGCCGATAAACCTCTTGTTTGCGTTTGTCGGCGTCATGCTCGGCACGGCCGTCGGCGTTCTGCCCGGCATCGGTCCGGCGCTGACCGTCGCGCTGCTGCTGCCGATCACCTTCAAGCTCGACCCGGCCGGCTCGCTCATCATGTTCGCCGGCATCTATTATGGCGGCATGTATGGCGGCTCCACCGCCTCCATCCTGCTCAACACGCCGGGAGAAAGCTCGTCCATCGTCACGGCGCTGGAGGGCAACAAGATGGCCCGCGCCGGGCGCGGCGGGCCGGCGCTCGCCACCGCCGCCATCGGTTCCTTCGTCGCCGGCACCATCGCCACCATCGGCCTGGCGCTCATCGCCCCGACCGTGGTCGACATCGCCATCTCCTTCGGCCCGGAGGATTATTTCGCGCTGATGGTGCTCGCCTTCACCACCGTGTCGGCGGCCTTCGGCTCCTCGGTCACGCGCGGCCTCACCAGCCTGTTCCTCGGCCTCTCGCTGGGCCTGATCGGCATCGACCTGCAGAGCGGGCAGGCACGGCTCTCCTTCAGCGTGCCGGACCTGCTCGACGGCGTGGAAGTGACGACGCTCGCCGTCGCCCTGTTCGCCATCGGTGAGACGCTGTCGGTGGTGGCGGCGGGCGCGCGGGCCGACGAGATCATCGAACCGGTCAAGGGCTCGGTGTTCATGAACCGGGAGGACTGGAAGCGCTCGTGGAAGCCCTGGCTGCGCGGCACGTTTCTGGGCTTCCCGATCGGCGCGATGCCGGCGGGCGGGGCGGAAATCCCGACCTTCCTGTCCTATGCGCTGGAAAAGCGGCTGTGCAAGAAGCCGGGCGAGTTCGGCAATGGCGCCATTGAGGGCGTCGCCGGGCCGGAAGCGGCGAACAATGCGGCGGCGGCCGGCGTGCTGGTGCCGCTGCTCACCCTCGGCCTGCCCACCTCGGCCACGGCGGCGATCATGCTCGCCGGCTTCCAGCAATACGGCATGAATCCCGGCCCACTGCTGTTCGCCACCAATCCGGACCTCGTCTGGGGCCTGATCGCCAGCCTGTTCATCGCCAATGGCATGCTGCTGGTGCTGAACCTGCCGCTGGTGGGGCTGTGGGTGCGGCTGCTCGCCATTCCGCGCCCCTGGCTCTATGGCGGCATCCTGGTTTTCGCCACGCTCGGCACGCTGGGCGCCAACCCCTCGCTGGTCGAGCTCGGCATGCTGCTGATCTTCGGCCTGCTGGGCTATGTGCTGCGGCGCTATGACTACCCGATCGCGCCCGTGGTGGTCGGCCTCATCCTCGGCCCGCTGTCGGAACAGCAGCTGCGCCGGGCCCTGGCGATCAGCGTCGGCGATCCGCTGGTGCTGTTCCAGAGCCCGGTGGCGCTGACGCTCTACGCCCTCTCCGCGCTCGCTTTGTTCGGGCCGCTGCTGTTCTACATCCTCACCGGCCGCAAGGCCCCGGTGGGTGCCGACGAGGATTGAGGCGAACCGCACTCCAAACGAAAATGCCCGGCGCGAGCCGGGCATTTGTCGTTGAGGAGGCCGTGATCAGATGGTGAAGCCGCGCTTCTTCATCTCTTCCCGCACCCGGACCTCCATCTCGCGCGCGAATGCCGCGCTCCAGGCCTGGATGCTGCTGAAACCGGCCTTGAGCAGGTCCTCGCGCTTGGCCACCAGCTTCTTGCCGGCCTCCGAGCGGTAGAACGCCAGAAGGTCGCGCAGTTCCTGGGTGGTGAACTCGGTGGCGTAAATCTTGGCGAGGATCTGCACGATCTCGCTGCGGCGGCTCTCATATTGGGTGGAGAGCTGCTTGGCGACCTCGCGCAGCTCGCGAATCAGGTCCGGATTGGACTGCACGAAGCTGGCCGCCGTCTGGTCCACGACATTGGGGATCACCGCGTCGAAGCTGCTGGCCTCGCCATTGGCGACGAGCAGCTCATTGGCGAGCTTCATCTGTTCGGCGGTAGGCTCGGGCGCCTTGGGGGCGGCGGCCTGGGCGAGCTGGAACGGCGCGGTGTCCTGCGCCAGCGCCGGGGCGCCGCTGGCGAGAAGGACGAGCCCCATCGCGACGGCGGCGAACGGCGCGGCCCGCCGGGCGGCGCGCGGGGCGGCAATATCAAGCTGCATGAAAGTCTCCTGACGAACGGTTCACGCGCGGTCGATGACCGTCACGCCGCCGGCGCCCGCGAGAATGACGCGGCTCGCCAGATTGATGAAAAGGCCGTGCTCGACCACGCCCGGCACATTGGAGAGCTCGGCGGCAAGAGCCTGCGGATTGGTGATGCTTTGATAGGCGGCATCGAGGATCAGGTGTCCCTGATCGGTGACGAAAACATGACCGTCCGGCCGCCGGCGCAGTGTCAGCAGCCCGTGGCACCCCGCCGCGCGGGCGGCGCGGTCAATGCCGCGGCGGATGGCGGCGACGCCGAAATCCACCACCTCGATCGGCAGCGGAAAGGTGCCGAGCACCGCCACTTTCTTCGAGGCATCGGCGATGACGATCATCTGCTTGGCCGCCGAGGCGACGATCTTCTCGCGCAGCAGCGCGCCGCCGCCGCCCTTGATCAGGGTGAGGTCCGGGCCGACCTCGTCGGCGCCGTCGATGCACAAATCGAGCACCGGGTACTCGTCCAGCGTGCCGAGCGGGACGCCGAGGCTCTCCGCCTGGGCGCGGGTGGCCTCGGAGGTCGGCACGCCGACCACCTCCAGCCCCTCATTCACCCGCACGGCGAGCAGATCGACCAGATGCTTGGCGGTCGAGCCGGTGCCGAGGCCAAGCTTCATGCCCGAACGGACATATTCGAGCGCCTGCGCGGCGGCCTGTCTCTTGAGGTTGTCAGCGTCGGTCATGAGCGTCGCGGGCCCTCGTTTTTAGGACTTCTTAATCTTCATCTCGTGCGTAGCGCCGTTGGCGCGCGCCGACAAGCCCGCGCGAGGTCGCCTCCCCGGCGATCATTGGCTGGAAGGTGGGGTGCAGACCACCGCCGGCTCGACACCGCCGCCCTCCTTGGGCATGTCGCGGACATAGCAGACGCTCATCTGGCCGGTGCCGGCATCAACGCGGAAAATGCCGGTCTCGCCGGAATAGCGGGTCGACATGATGTCGTAGCGGCCCGGCGTGCCGCCCTGCGCGCTCGCGTCGCGCCGGAAGCAGCGGGTGACGCCGACAAGGCTGCCCTCGGGGCGCTCGAACTGGCAGGCATTCACCTCGCCGGTCCGCACATTCACCGAATAAAGCCGGTTGGCCTGCGCGGCAGGGGGCGCGGCAAACACATAGGCGCCGCCGCCGGCAGCCGCCTCAATGGGCGTCGCCGGCGCGGTGGCCGAGGGCGCCTCGCTCGGCTTTGTCTCCTGCGCCAGGGCGCCGCCGCCCGCCAGCACACCAAGCCCGAGGGCCGCCATCACCACCGCCACACGCCAGTTCTGCATCGTCATCCTCATAGCCGGGCCATCCTGTGCCTCGCCCATCTTCCGCGCGCCGCCGGCCGCGCCCGCATGCGCCCGATGGACGCGGCAGGCTGGACAGCAAAAGCGGCAGGATTGTAGGCCTAGAGCGGACGGCCCGTCTCGCGGCGACGGGCGGCCCGCTTTTCCCGTCACCATCCACGGAAATTGTCATGCCCTCCTCGCCTCCTGCCGTGATCGCCTTCGACCTCGACGGCACGCTCGTCGACACCGCCCCCGACCTGCTCGACACGCTCGACATCGTGCTCGACGAGGCCGGCGCCGCCCGCCTGCCGCGCGACGAAACCCGCAAGATGATCGGCGCCGGCGCCAAGGCGCTGGTCAATCGCGGCCTCACCGCCGCTGGAATCAGCGTCGAGCCGCCGGAATTCGAGCAGCTCTATGCCCGCTTCCTCGACCATTACGCCGCCCATATCGCCGATCTCTCGCGCCCCTATCCCGGCCTGCTCGACGCGCTGGACGAGCTTTCCGCCCGTGGCCATGTGCTGGCCGTGTGCACCAACAAGCTGGAATATCTCTCGCGCCTGCTGCTGGACCGGCTCAACCTCACCGACCGCTTCGCCGTCATCGCCGGCTCGGACACGTTTCCGGTCTACAAGCCCGATGCCGGCCATCTGCTCGGCACGGTCGAGCGCGCCGGCGGCCAGCCGGGCCGCGCCATCATGGTCGGCGACAGCATGACCGATGTGCTCACGGCGAAGAATGCCCGCATTCCCTCGATCGTCGTGCCCTTCGGCTACACCGAGATTCCGGCCGAGGAACTGGGCGGTGACGCCTTCATCGGCCATTACGATCTGCTGGTGGAGACGGTGGAGCGGCTTCTCTCCCGTGGGTAGCGGCTTCAGCCCGCTTGACACCCGGGCCGCGGACACACTACATCCCGCCGCGATGGCGCTGGCCCCGGACATATCCGGCGGGGCCGACGGGCGATTAGCTCAGCGGGAGAGCACTCCCTTCACACGGGAGGGGTCGCAGGTTCAATCCCTGCATCGCCCACCATCGTCGCTCTCGCTTCAGGGACGCGACAGGCCGGGAGCCGGCCAGCAGGGCCGCCCATGTGCAACCTCTACAGCCATCACTCCAATCTGCACGCCATCACCGATCTTGTCGGCACGCTGCGCAATCTCGCCGGCAATCTGCCGCCGCAGACCGGCATCTTCCCGGATTTCCCCGCCCCGATCGTCCGTACCGGCACGGATGGTGAACGCGAACTGGCGCTGGCGCGCTGGGGCATGCCCTCGCCGCCCTCGGTCGCCGGGCCGCCGGTGACGAATATCCGCAACCTCGCCTCGCCGCACTGGCGCGCCTGGAGCGGGCCGGCGCATCGCTGCCTGGTGCCGTTCACCAGCTTTTCCGAATACGCGCCGCTGCCCAATCCCGCCACCGGCCGCAAGGACGTGGTGTGGTTCGCGCTGGACAATGAGCGCCCCCTCGCCTTCTTCGCCGGGCTGTGGACGCGCTGGAGCGGCACGCGCGGCACCAAGGCCGCGCCGGTGGAGGGTCCGCACGAGCTGTTCGGCTTTCTCACCTGCCCGCCCAATGGCGTGGTCGAACCCATCCACCCCAAGGCGATGCCGGTGATTCTCACCACCCGTGAGGAGCGCGAGGCATGGCTGAACGCCCCGTGGAGCGAGGCACGCGCCCTGCAGCGCCCGCTGCCCGATGATCGCCTCGTCATCGTCGCGCGCGGGCCGGCGAAGGAGGACCCGCCACCCGCCACCGCGCCTGCACCCTCGCCTGATTCGCCCGCCGGCTCGCCTACTGCTTCTCCCGAAGCGTCGCCGCGCCAGGGTAGCCTGTTCTGATCCCCCGCGCGCGGCCCGCGCCGCTTATGTTCCCCTGCCTGAAAGAGCCTGCGGCCCGTGCATAATCCCCTGCGTTATCGCGCCCATATTGACGGCCTGCGCGCCATCGCCGTGCTGGGCGTGGTGCTGTTCCATTTCGGCGCGAGCTGGCTGCCCGGCGGCTTCATCGGCGTCGACGTGTTCTTCGTCATTTCCGGCTTCCTCATCGCCAAGTCGCTTTACGCCGACGTTGATGCCGGCAGCTTCTCCGTCCTCGGCTTCTATGAGCGGCGGATGCGGCGCATCGCGCCGGCCTTCTTCGTGGTGACGGCGGCCACCAGCCTTGCCGCCTTCCTGATTTTCTTCCCCAACCAGCTGATGACCTATGGCCGCTCGCTGATCTGGGCGGTGCTCGCCTTCGGCAATGTCTATTTCTACCAGCGCACCGACTATTTCGGCCCCTCCGCCGAGGAGACGCCGCTGCTGCACTATTGGTCGCTGGGGGTGGAGGAGCAGTTCTATTTCCTGTTCCCGGGGCTGATCCTGCTCATCGAGCGATTCGCCCCCCGGGCGAGGGCAAAGCTGGTGCTCGGCCTGCTCGTGGTCTCGCTCCTCGCCTGCGAGATCATCCGCCCGTTCAACCCGGCCGCCGCGTTCTATCTCCTGCCCTTCCGCGCCTTCGAGCTCTTGATCGGCGCCGGCCTCGCCTTGCCGGGCGTGCGCTTTACCGAAAACCCACGGGCCGGCGGCGCGGCGATGGCGGCGGGGCTCGCGCTCATCCTCGCCGGCATGGTCTTCATCACCGAGCACGCCCCCTTCCCCGGCGTGCTCGCGCTGATGCCCTGCCTTGGCGCGGCGCTGGCGATCTGGGGCGGGGAGCGGACGCACAGCCTGCCGGCGCGGCTGCTGGGGTGGCGCCCCCTCGTCTTCTTCGGCGCCATCTCCTATTCGCTCTATCTCGTCCACTGGCCGATCGTGGTGTTCGCCCGCCATCTGCTGCCGGAGCTGCCGGCGCCGGCCTTCCTCATCGGCGGCGTCGCGGCCTCGACCCTGCTCGGCTGGCTGTCCTGGCATTTCGTCGAGCAGCCGGTGCGGCAGAACCGCCGACTGTTCGGGCGCGGGCTGGTCTATGGCGGCACAGCGGCGGGCGCGGCGCTGCTCATCGCCTTCGGCACGGCGGCCTCGGACACGCGCGGCTTTCCCGGCCGGCTGGACCCGGAAATCCAGCGCGTGCTCGCCTTCACCCGCTATCCCTTCCGCGAGGTGGTGCGCGACGGCACCTGCTTCATCAATGGCAACCGCCCCAAGGACCAGCCGGCGCCGGAGTGCCTGCCGGACACCCATCCCAGCCTCGTCCTGTGGGGCAGCAGCCATGTGGCGCAGTTCATCGGCGCGCTGGAGCCCATCGCCAAGGCGCGTGGCTATGCGGTGGGCCAGATGACCGCCGCCGCCTGCCCGCCGCTGGTGCAGTCGAGCTTCGCCGCCATGTGCGACCGGCTGAACCGATTCGCCTTCGACTGGCTGTTGGAGCACCGGCCGTCCATCGTGGTCATCGGCGGCGACACGCTGGTCTCGCCCGAGCAGTTCCGGCAGCTGGACGCCGATCTCGCCCGCCTGCATGCCGCCGGCATCCGGGTGATCCTGCTCGGCCCGGTGCCGCATTACAGGCGCCCGGCGCCGGAAATCCTGGCCGAAAGGATGTACCGCCACGCGCCGAGCCGCCTCGCCGATGACGACCTCACCGAGGGCACGGGCCGCGCCGACCGGCTGATGGCTGCGCATTTCGCCGGCAATCCGAATGTCGAGTTCGTCTCGCTCCTCGGCCTGTGCCCGGAGAGGAACTGCCCGATGATGATCGACGGCACGCCGCTGCAGTTCGACCCCACCCATTTCACCCGCGAGGGCGTTGCCTATTTCGGCGACAAACTCGCCGCGCTGATCTTCGCCAATGCGCCCTCCCCTGCCCCGGCGCCGTGAGGCCGGCGTCCGGCGCCCCTATGGCCGCCCGGCCACACTCCCGGCCCAACTGGGCGCGCGGGAGGGGACGGGGCGCGCCAGGCGTGCCAACGCACCGCCAGAGCGTTCATAATGACACCCGCTTTGCCCCCCTCGCCTGCCTCACTCAGCCTGCGGTCTACCGTGCATCATCCCCTGCGCTATCGCGCCCATATTGACGGCCTGCGCGCCGTCGCCGTCCTCGGCGTCGTCCTCTATCATTTCGGTGCGACGTGGCTGCCGGGCGGGTTTGTCGGCGTCGACGTGTTCTTCGTCATTTCCGGCTTCCTGATTTCCAAGTCGATCTATGCCGATGTCGAGGCCGGCCGCTTCTCGCTGTTCGGCTTCTATGAACGGCGCATCCGCCGCATAGCGCCGGCTTTCCTGGTCGTCACCGCCCTCACCGCCGCCTTCGCCGCGCTCATCCTGCTGCCCTATGAGATGATGATCTTCGGCCGCTCGGTGCTGTGGTCGGTGTTCGCCGTCGGCAACATCTTCTTCTTCCAGCGCACCGACTATTTCGGCCCGGCGGCGCAGGAAATGCCGCTGCTGCATTATTGGTCGCTGGGGGTGGAGGAGCAGTTCTATTTCCTGTTCCCGGCGCTCATCCTTGTTCTGCAGCGGTTCGGCCGGCGGGCGATCCTCTGGACCGTGCCCGCTTTGCTCCTCGCCTCGCTGGCCGCCAGCCAGTTCATGGTGACGCGCGACCCCGCCGCCGCCTATTTCCTGCTGCCCTTCCGCGCCTTCGAGATGCTGATCGGCGCGGTGCTGGCGCTGCCCGGCCTGCGCTTTGCCGAGCGGCGGGCGGTGCGCGTGGCGGCGGGAACGGGCGGCTGTGCCCTCATCCTGGGCGGCATGGTCGGCCTCAGTTCCGCCTCGCCCTTTCCGGGGCTACTGGCGCTCATCCCCTGCCTGGGCACGGCGCTGGTGATCTGGGGCGGCGAGGCCGGGCCGAGCCTGCCGACCCGGCTGCTGGGCAGCCGGGTGATGGTGTTCTTCGGCCTCATTTCCTATTCGCTCTATCTCGTCCACTGGCCCATCGCCTCGCTCGGCCGGGAGTGGCTGGGCCCGGTGGCGCCGCTGCCATTCCTCATCGGCGGCGTGGCGCTGTCGGTGCTGCTGGGCTTTCTGTCCTGGCGATTCGTCGAGCAGCCGGTGCGCGTCAACCGCCGCCTGTTCACCCCGAAGGTGCTGGTCGGCGCCACGGTGGCGGGCACACTGGCGCTGGCCGCCTTCGCGCAGACCGCCATCGCCACGCGCGGCCTGCCTCAGCGGCTCGACCCCGAGGTGCGGCGCCTCGCCGCTTATGCCTTCTACAACGCCGACCCGGTGTTCCGGCAGGGCGTGTGCTTCACCCCGTTCTTCCAGGCCGAGCTCGCCATCAAGCCGGAATGCCTGCCCACCACCCACCCCTCGGTGCTGGTGTGGGGCAACAGCCATATCGCCCATTTCATCACCGCCATCATCGAGGCGGGCGAGGCGCGCGGCTATGCCGTCGGCCAGATCACCGGCGCCGCCTGCCCGCCGGTGCTGGAAGCCGAAGGCTCCCGCCTGCCCTATTGCGCGGCGATGAACGCCTTCGCCCGCGACTGGGTGCGCGCCAACAAGCCGGACATTCTGGTGCTCGGCGGGCTGGCCGCGCCCTCGCCGGAACTGGACGCCGCGCTTGAGGGCTTCGCCCGCGAGGGCATCCGCGTGGTGGTGGTCGGCCCGGTGCCGCTCTACCGCGATGCCGTGCCCAAGCTGCTCGCCCGCCGCCTCATCGCCGGCGACGGCAATACCGGTGCGGGAGACGACCTTCTCCCCAGCGCCCGCCTGCACGATGAGCGGCTGCGGGCGCATTTCGCCGGCAACCCGGATGTCACCTACATCTCGGTGTTCGACGCCGCCTGTGGCGGTACCGACTGCCCGCTCATCGTGGACGGCGTGCCGCTGCAGCATGACCCCTCGCACTTCACCCAGGCCGGGGCGAACTTCTTCGGCCGGCCGGTCAGCGCGCTCATCTTCGGCGCGCCGGCGAAGTGACGGGGCCGACCTGTGGCATTCGTGCCATAGCGCCGGGCAAATTTGCCCGTGTTCGCCCGCTTCTAGGCAATGCCCCGATTTTCGCCGCATACTGTGGCAGCTCCCGCCAGTGCTTTGGCGCCGGGAGGGGGCTGCCATCCGCCACGGGTGACGGAACGGGGCATTTCATGGGGCTTACGATGCGACTTAAGACACTGGCTGCCCTGGCGCTGGGCGCCGCGATTCTCGCCGGCAGCGCGCCGGCCATGGCGCAGAGCGCGAGCTCGCCCTCCTTTTTCAGCTTCTTCCCGCGCCCCTCCAATTTCGGCAACGGGCCGGTTAAGGGGTATTCCTCCATCCGCCGGCAGGTCGTGCCCTATACGGGCAAGTACAAGCCCGGCACCATCGTGGTGAACACGGCCGAGCGCCGGCTCTATCTGGTGCAGGACAATGGCACCGCCCTGAAATACGGCATCGGCGTCGGCCGCGACGGCTTCCGCTGGGGCGGGATGAAGACGATTACCCGCAAGGCCGAATGGCCGGGCTGGACCCCGCCGGCGCAGATGCTGCAGCGCCGCCCCGATCTGCCGCGCTACATGCCCGGCGGCATCGACAACCCGCTCGGCGCCCGCGCGCTCTATCTCGGCTCCACCCTCTACCGCATCCACGGCTCCAACGAGCCGGAGACGATCGGCCAGGCGGTGTCCTCCGGCTGCTTCCGCATGACCAATGACGACGTGACCGACCTCTATGACCGCGTCCGCGTCGGCACCCAGGTGGTGGTGCTGAACTGAGCGTCTTTCCGGGCGGCCGGAAGGCCGCCCGGGCACCGCGCGTTTCCTCAGTGCCGGCGCACCGAGCAATTCCTCAGTGCCGGCGCACCGCGCCGGGTGCATCGCGCGAAAGATTCTTCGCCGCCAGCTCCTGCAGATAGCGCTTGAAGCGCGTGTCCTGCTCGCTCCCCAGCGTGTGCAGCAGGTCCCAGGTGAAGATGCCGGTGGAATGGCCATCGTCGAAGATCAGCCGCACGGCGTAATTGCCGACCGGTATAGCCTCCTCGATCCGCACTTCGCGCTTGCCCGCCACCAGCTGGCGGTCGGCCGGCGAATGGCCCTGCACCTCGGCGGAAGGGCTCTCCACCCGCAGCAGCTCGGCCGGGATGATGTAGCTCGCCCCGCCCTCGAAGGCGATGGTCAGCGCACGGCGATCCTTGTGCACCTTGATTTCGGTCGGCCAGAATGTGCCTGCGGCATCGGTCACGGGCGTCTTCCTCTCTTCTCGTTCCTTCCCACATAGACAGGCGTGGCGCTTTCGCCAAGCACCTGCGTTTGCGCAAAGCCATTGTCACGAATGGGTTAGGCTATCGGCCGATAGGACCCAGCGCCTTGGCAGACGGGGCGCCGAGCCTTAGAAATGGAAGAAGAACAGCGCCCATCGGCGCGGGAGCGACTGCGTGAGCACCAGCGAAGCCGTCATCGACCGTATCCAGCTCGCGGCCCCACGCGCCCCGCTGGTCGACACGTTCGGCCGCGCCGTCACCTATCTCAGGGTCTCGGTCACCGACCGCTGCGATTTCCGCTGCGTCTACTGCATGGCGGAACATATGACGTTCCTGCCGAAGCCCGAACTGCTGACGCTGGAAGAACTCGACCGCCTCTGCTCCGCCTTCGTCGCCCGCGGGGTGAAGAAGCTGCGCCTCACCGGCGGCGAGCCGCTGGTGCGCCGCGATGTGATGACCCTGTTCCGCTCGCTCGGCCGGCATCTCGATTCGGGCGCTCTGGAAGAGCTGACGCTGACCACCAATGGCTCGCAGCTCGCCCGCTTCGCCAAGGAACTGGCGGCCTGCGGCGTCAAGCGCATCAATGTCTCGCTCGACACGCTCGACCCCGACCGTTTCCGGGCGCTGACCCGCTGGGGCGACCTCGACAAGGTGCTCGCCGGCATCGACGCGGCGCAGGAAGCGGGCATCCATGTGAAGCTGAACGCCGTCGCGCTGGCCGGCGAGAACGAGCACGAGATCCCCGGCCTGATCCAGTGGGCGCATGGCCGCGCCATGGACGTGTCGCTGATCGAGGTCATGCCGCTCGGCGAGACAGGCGCGGAGCGCGCCGACCAGTATCTGCCGCTGTCCACCGTGCGCGAGCGCCTCGCACGCCAGTGGACGCTGGAGGACATCCCGTTCCGCACCGGCGGCCCGGCGCGCTATGTCAGCATCAAGGAGACCGGCGGCCGGCTCGGCTTCATCACCCCGCTGACGCATAATTTCTGCGAGGGCTGCAACCGGGTGCGCGTCACCTGCACCGGCACGCTCTATATGTGCCTCGGCCAGGAAGACGCGGCGGATCTGCGCGCGCCCCTGCGCGCCTCCGAGAGCGACGAGAAGCTGCACGCCGTGCTCGACGACGCGATCTTCCGCAAGCCGAAGGGGCACGATTTCGTCATCGACCGCCCCGGCCGCGCCCCCTCCGTGCGCCGCCATATGAGCGTCACCGGCGGCTGAACCGGGCGGCTCCTGCGAGCGCGCCGCATGGCTGCCGCGCGCTCCGCCATGTTGCTGCGCTGCAATACAACGTGCATAGGATCAGCTGAATCGCGCTGCTAAACAGCAGCCAACACACCCTTTTTCGATCATAGAGCGTTCCGCGATGCAGCTTCCGCTGTTGGCCCTGGCCATGGCTTCCTTCGGCATTGGCACGACCGAATTCGTCATTATGGGCCTGCTGCCGGAGGTCGCCGCCGATCTCTCGGTCACCATCCCCGCCGCCGGGCTTCTCGTCACCGGCTATGCGCTGGGCGTGGTGGTCGGCGCGCCGATCGTCGCCGTGATCACCAATTCGCTGCCGCGCAAGGGCACGCTGATCGGCCTTGCCAGCATGTTCGTGCTCGGCAATTTCCTCTGCGCCATCGCGCCGGACTATTGGTTCCTCATGGCGGCCCGCGTCGTCACCGCCTTCTGCCACGGCGCCTTTTTCGGCATCGGCGCCGTCGTGGCGGCCAATCTGGTGCCGCCGAACCAGCGCGCCAGCGCCATCGCGCTGATGTTCGCCGGGCTGACGCTGGCCAATGTGCTGGGCGTGCCGCTGGGCACCGCGCTGGGGCAGGCCGCGGGCTGGCGCTCCACCTTCTGGGCGGTGGTGCTGATCGGCATTCTCGCGGTCAGCGCCATCGCGCTGTGGGTGCCGCGCGACATTCCCCATGCCTCGGGCAACATCATCCGCGAATTCGCGGTGCTGAAGCGCCCGCAGGTGATCCTCACCATGCTGATGAGCGTGCTCGCTTCGGCCAGCCTGTTCTCGGTGTTCACCTATATCGCGCCGCTGCTGCGCGACGTGACCGGCTTCACCCCCCACGCCGTCACCTATGTGCTGCTGCTGTTCGGGGTGGGCATCACCATCGGCAATTTGCTGGGCGGCAAGCTGGCCGACTGGCGGCTGATGCCCTCGCTGATGGCGAGCTTTGTCGGGCTGGCCGCCATTCTCGTCGCCTTCGTCTTCCTCAGCGCCTCTGCCGCCGCCACCGTGGCCACCGTCTTCATCTGGGGCATTCTGGTGTTCGCCGTGGTGCCGCCGATCCAGATGCGGGTGGTCGACGCGGCCGAGGGGGCGCCCAACCTCGCCTCGACGCTCAATCAGGGCGCGTTCAATCTCGGCAATGCCGCCGGCGCCTGGATCGGCGGGGCGGCGATCACGGTCGGCATCGGCTATGCCGACCTTCCCTGGGTCGGCGCGGCGCTGGCGGTGGGCGCGCTCGGCCTGTGCGTCGCCTCGCAGGCGCTGGAACGGCGCAGCGGCGGCCTGGTCGCGATGACCGGCGAGGCCGCCTGCGAAGAATGCTGAACCGAATGCTGAACCGCGCCCTCGTTTGAGCGCATATTTTCCCCGGCGCCGGCGCGATGGCCGCGTTTGCGCCGCCTTTGAATGACTTTTAAGGGCGCTCTCGCCTCCGGACCCGTTTCATGCACGCCCCCAGCGCCAAGCGCGGCATTTTGCTGATGATCGCCGGCTCGGCGATCTTCTCGACCAATGACGCCTTCTCCAAGCTGGCGCTGGCCCATATCCCGCCCTCGCAGATCCTGGCGATGCGCGGTGCCCTGGCGGCGCTGCTGCTGCTCGCCGTGCTGGGCTGGATGGGCCAGCTTCCCTCGCTGCGCCATATGATGGACCGGCGGGTGCTGCTGCGCTCCGTCACCGAGGCCTGCGTGGCGCTGCTGTTCATCACCTCGATCTCGGTGATGTCGATCGCCGATTCCACCGCCATCCTGCAGGTCACCCCGCTCGCCACCATGGCGGCGGCGGTGCTGTTCTTCGGCGCGCATATCAGCTGGCGCCAGTGGCTGGCGGTCGCCATCGGCTTCCTCGGCGTGACGCTGATCGTCAAGCCCGGCACCTCGGCCTTTGACGCGATGGCGCTGCTGCCGCTGGGCGCCGCCCTGCTCATGGCCTTTCGCGACTTCGTCACCGGCCGGATCGGCACCCATGTGCCGACCCTCATCGTCACCTTCTGCACGGCGGTGGTGGGCATGGGCTTCGGCTTCGCCGGCAGCTCGGTCGAGACCTGGCACGCGCCGGACGGGGCGACGCTAGCCTATCTCGTCGGCGGCAGTGTCTCGCTGATTATCGGCCAGATGCTCACCATCGCGGCGATGCGGACGGGCGATATCTCGGTGGTGGCGCCGTTCCGCTATGCCGCCGTGGTCAGCGCCGTCGGCCTCTCGGCCGTGGTGTTCCACGACATGCCGGATCTGGTGTCGATTGGCGGCATGGCGCTCATCATGGCGGCGGGGCTCTACACCATGCACCACCACATGAGCGCCCGGCCCGCCGTGATGGCGCGCGAGGAACCGCGCGAGGCGGCGTAAGCGCCTTTCCCGAACATGCGCCATCCCGGGACAGCCGCGAGGCCGTATCCGGGATCGCGCGGCTGGCTTGGCGGGCGATCCCGGCGGGCGATCCCAGCCCTTGGGCCGCGCCCGCGTCCGGGATGACGGCGCTGGAATGACCGCGCCGGGCCTCAGCCCTTCTGGCGGGCGCGGATCATGTAGCCGTCATAGGGATATTCGCCGACCTGCCACCACAGATACTCCTCGTTGCGGAAGGCGAGCATCGAGTCGTAGATGGTCTTGAACTCCGGGTTCTTGGCGGAAATTTCCGCCATCAGCGCGATGTTCTCCTTATAGGCGGCATCCATCACTTCCGGCGGGAAGGGGCGCAGCTGTGCGCCGCCGGCCACCAGTCGACGCAGCGCCGCCGGGTTGCGCGCGTCGTATTTCGCCAGCATATCGGAATTGGCATAGGCGGAAGCCGCCTCGAACGCGGCCCTGTAGGGGCGCGGCAGCTCGTTCCACGCCTGCAGATTGGCGATGAAATGGATGGTCGGCCCGCCTTCCCACCAGCCGGGATAATAGTAATACGGCGCCACCCGGACGAAGCCGAGCTTCTCATCGTCCACCGGCCCGACGAACTCGGCGGCGTCGATCGTGCCCTTTTCCAGCGCCGCATAGATGTCGCCGCCCGCCAGGTTCTGCGGCACCAGCCCGAGCCGCGCCAGCACCTGCCCGGCGATGCCGGGAATGCGCATCTTCAGCCCCTTCAGATCGGCGACGGACTTGATCTCCTTGCGGAACCAGCCGCCCATCTGCGCGCCGGTATTGCCGCCGGCGAAGCCGATGACGTTGCTCTTGGCGAGGAAGGCGTTCTGCAGCGCGTTGCCGCCACCATGGTAGAGCCACGCCGTCTGCATGCGCGCATTGAGCCCAAAGGGCAGCGTGGTGAAGGGGGCGAACGCCGGGTTCTTGCCGATGTAATAGTAGAGCGCGGTCTGCGAGACCTCGACGGTGCGGTTCTGCACCGCGTCCAGCGCCTGCAGGCCGGGCACGATCTCGCCGGCGGCGAACACATCGATGGTGAAGCGCCCATCCGTGGCCTCGCCGACATATTTCGACAGCAGGGTGGCGGCGCCATAGATGGTGTCGAGCGATTTCGGGTAGCTCGACGTCAGCCGCCAGCGCAGCGTCGGCAGGGTCTGGGCGATGGCGGGCGCCGCCAGGGTCGAGGCGGCGGCGGCGGTGGCGAGGCCGGCGCCCTTGATCAGGCCCCGGCGGGAAGGCGAATGCGGCATCGGCGTTTCCTCTGTGTTTTTTTGCTTTCCTCTCCCCGACGGGGAGAGGGAGGGGCCCCCTACCCCCGCGTGCGGGCGCGGATCATGTAGCCGTCATAGGGGTATTCGCCAACCTGCCACCACAGATACTCCTCGTTGCGGAAGGCGATCTGCGCGTCCATGATCTTCTTGAAGCCGGCATTCTTGGCGCCGATCTCGGCGATCAGCTCGTTCGAGGCCTTCCACGAAGCGTCGAGGAAGCTCTGCGGGAAGGTGCGCAGCTGAGCGCCGGCCGCCACCAGCCGGCGCAGCGCCCCCGGGTTAAACGCGTCGTATTTCGCCAGCATGTCGGCATTGGCATAGGCCACCGCCGCCTCGAACGCCGCCTGATACGCCTTGGGGAGGCCGTTCCACTTGTCACGGTTGACCACGACATTCATCGTCGGCCCGCCATCCCACCAGCCGGGATAATAGTAATACGGCGCCACGCGGACAAAGCCGAGCTTCTCGTCGTCATAGGGCCCGACCCATTCGCAGGCGTCGATCGTGCCCTTCTCCAGCGCGGCATAGATGTCGCCGGGGGCGATCTGCTGCGGCACCACGCCGAGCTTGGCCACCACCTGCCCGGCAATGCCGCCGATGCGGAATTTGAGGCCACGGAAGTCGGCGAGGTCCTTCACCTCCTTGCGGAACCAGCCGCCCATCTGGGTGCCGGTATTGCCGCCGAGAAAGCCGACGAGGTTGTACTTGGCCAGAAACTCGTCCTGCAATTCGCGCCCGCCGCCATGGTAGAACCAGGCGTTCTGCATGCGGGCGTTCAGCCCGAACGGCATGGTGGTGAAGCAGGCGAAGGAGGGGTCCTTGCCGGTGTAATAATAGAGCGGCGTCTGGGCGACCTCGACCGTGCCGTTCTGCACCGCGTCGAGCGCCTGCAGGCCGGGCACGATCTCGCCGGCGGCGAAGTTCTGGATGACGAACCGCCCCTGCGTCGCCTCGCTCACATATTTCGACACCAGCTCATTGGCGCCGAAAATGGCGTCCAGCACCTTGGGCACCGAGGAGGTGAGCCGCCAGCGGATCTGCGGCGCGTCCTGCGCCAAAGCGGGCGCCGCCAGGCCCGCTGCGGGAGCGGCGAGTGCGGCGGTGCGGAGAAAATCGCGGCGCTTCATGGGCAGGCATCCCTCGCAAATGGGCGGGCGATGTTTGCAACAGCCGGCGGCGCAGGGCAACCGGCTTGGCCCTCGCACCGGCCCGCGGGCGAATGTTCTTGATATGTTCACACAGCTTCGCTAGCTTTTCGCCGTCATCGGGGAGACGCTGCACATGGACGACAAGGCCGCCCGCTTCCGCGCCCTGCATGAGGGGCCCGGCGCCTTCATCCTGCCCAATCCGTGGGATGCCGGCACGGCGCGTATCTTCGCCGCGCTGGGCTATCCCGCGCTCGCCACCACCAGCGCCGGCATGGATTTCTCACGCGGTGTCGCGGAGGGCACCACCTCGCGCGCGGATCTGTTCGCCCATTGCGCCGGCATCGTCGCCGCGACGCCGCTGCCGGTGTCGGCCGATCTGGAAATGGGCCTCGGCGACAGCCCGGAGAGCGCGGGCGAGACCATCCGCGCTGCCGCCGCCCTTGGGCTGGCCGGGGCATCGCTGGAGGATCACACCGGCCGGCGCGACGCGCCGATCTACGATTTCACCCTCGCTGTGGAGCGCATCGCAGCGGCGGCGGAGGCTCGCAATGGCTTGCCGGGCGACTTCGTGCTCACCGCCCGGGCGGAGAATTTCCTGTGGGGCCGGCCCGATCTTGACGATACGATCCGCCGGCTGCAGGCCTTCGAGGCGGCGGGCGCCGATGTGCTCTACGCCCCCGGCCTGCCGGATATCGAGGCGGTGCGCACGGTCTGCGCGTCGGTGTCGCGGCCGGTGAACGTGGTCATCGGCATCGGCAAGACGCGCTTCACTCGCGACGAACTGAGCGCGGCCGGCGTGCGCCGCATCAGCATCGGCTCTAGCCTCGCCCGCCTCGCCTATGGCGCGGTGATCCGCGCAGCGCAGGCGATGCAGCGCGAGGGCCGGTTCGATTTCCTCGACGAGGCCATGGGCTTCGCCGAGATCGAGGCCGTCTTCACCGCGTTCGCGGCGCAGCAGCGATAGGCGGCGCTACCTTCCGGCAGCGCGCGCCCCTCACCCCTCCATGACGATGCGCGGCGCGGCGCGGGCGGTGCTGCGGCGGCCGGCCAGCGCATCGCGTACCGCCTGCGCGATGCCACGGTAGATGCCCGCCTCCGGGCTGTCCGGCCGGGTCGCCACCACGGGCAGGCCGGCGTCCGAGGTCTCGCGGATCGACATCTGCAGCGGCACCTCGCCGAGGAAGGGCACACCGAGCCGCTGCGCCTCGTGCCGCGCCCCGCCATGGCCGAACACGTCGGAGCGGGTGCCGCAATGCGGGCACATGAAGTAGCTCATGTTCTCCACCACGCCGAGAACAGGCACATTCACCTTCTGGAACATGGCGACGCCGCGCCGCGCGTCGATCAAAGCCAGGTCCTGCGGGGTGGAGACGATGACAGCGCCGGCCAGCGGCACCTGCTGCGCCATGGTCAGCTGCGCGTCGCCGGTGCCGGGCGGCATGTCGACAACGAGAATGTCGAGCGGCGCCCAGTTCACTTCCTTCAGCATCTGGCTGATCGCCGACATCACCATCGGCCCGCGCCAGATCATCGGCGTCTCTTCCTCGACCAGGAAGCCGATCGACATCACCTTGAGGCCGAAGGCCTGCATCGGGGTGATCATCCGGCCATTCACCTCCGGCCGGCCCTTCAGCCCCATCAGGCGCGGCACCGAGGGGCCGTAAATATCGGCGTCGAGCAGGCCGACCTTGAGCCCGGAGGCGGCGAGGCCCAGCGCCAGATTGGCCGCCAGCGTCGACTTGCCCACCCCGCCCTTGCCCGAGGCCACCGCGATGATGGCGCCCACCCCGGGCAGGCCCGGCGCCTCCTTCTGCGGATCGGCCGGCGGCTGCGCATGCGTGTGGCCGGCATGGGAATGGCCACCGGGCGCGCGTGACGCTGCGGGCGTGTGCGACGCGACCGGGGGCAGGCCCGCCTTGCGCTCGGCGGTCAGCGCCACCAGCGCCGAGGTCACGCCGGGCGTGCCGCGCACCGTGCGCTCCACGGCTGATCGCACCGGCTCCCAGGCGCGCGCCTCAGCGGCATCGACGGTGAGGGAGAGATAGACCTTGCCGTCCGAAACGAGGATGTCGGACAGCACGCCGGCCTCGGTCACGGGACGGCCGTCGGGGGCGGAAACCTGCGCCAGCCGCGCCTTCACATCGTCTGCCGTCGCCATCGCGCGCTTCTCCTCAATAGACCTGTTTCAAGCTGAGACACACCAGTGCGCGCGCAGCGTCAACCCGTGCCGCGCCATTGCCCGATCGGCCGGCCTGATGGTGCCGCACTGCACACAAATGGATCAGTTCGACTTTCTGACTAGGGATGCAGCACCCCCCGTTGCACTACATTCGAAATTAGTGCCAGCATGGGTTGCCGGGAACGACAGAACACACCGGCGAAGCATACCGTTTCAGAGGGGAACATCATGAGGCTCGTCACCCGGTTCGCGGCCGTGGCCATTCTCGCAGCGGCCATCCTTGCCGTGCCCCTGGCCGGCGGCGCCTCCGCCAAGGAATGGAAGACCGTCCGCATCGGCACCGAAGGCGCCTACCCGCCCTTCAACTATATGGACAAGGGCGAGCTGAAGGGCTTCGACATCGACATCGCCAAGGCCCTGTGCACCAAGATGGAGGTGGAATGCACCTTCACCGCGCAGGATTGGGACGGCATCATCCCGGCGCTGCTGGCCGGCAAATACGACGCCATCGTCGCCTCGATGTCGATCACCGAGGAGCGCAAGCAGCAGATCGCCTTCTCGAATAAATACTACAAGACCGCCGCCATCTTCGCCGCCCCCAAGGACAGCAAGATCACCGACACCTCGCCGGCCGCGCTCAAGGGCAAGGTGCTGGGCGCGCAGGCCTCGACCATTCACTCGAACTACCTCGAAGACATCTATGCCAAGGCCGGCGCCGAGGTGAAGCTCTATGGCAAGCAGGACGAGGCCAATCTCGACCTCGCCAATGGCCGGCTCGACGCCGTGCTGGCGGACAAGATCGTGCTGCTGGAATGGCTGAATTCCAAGGATGGCGGCTGCTGTGCCTTCGTCGGCGCCGACCATACCGACGCGAAATATTTCGGCGAGGGCATCGGCGTCGGCATCCGCAAGGGCGATCCCGAGCTGGTAGCGATGTTCAACAAGGCGATCGACGCGATCGTCGCCGATGGCACCTACAAGACCATCAACGACAAATATTTCCCCTTCAGCGTCTACTGACGCCCGCGCCGCAGCGTCGTCCCGGCCCGGCCGGGGCGGCGCCTTTTCGTCTGATGACCGTGGGGCGCGCCGTCCGTCATGCTGAATCTGCTTGAGCTGCTGTCCTTCGGCCCCAATGGCTGGGGCGACGAGATTTTGCAGGGTGCGCTGCTCACCATCGAGCTCGCCCTCGTCACCCTCCCCGTCGGCATCGCCATCGGCCTCGCCGTGGCGGTGGCCAAGGATTCGCGCTCGCGGGCGCTGCGGGCAGTGGGCGATCTCTACACCACGGTGTTTCGCGGCCTGCCGGAACTTCTCACCCTGTTCATCGTCTATTATGGCGGACAGATGCTGCTCACCCGCCTCGCCGGCTATGTGGTCGAGGGCGCCCATATCGAGGTGAACCAGTTCGTCGCCGGCGTGGTGGCGCTCGGCCTCGTGCTCGGTGCCTTCTCCAGCGAGGTGCTGCTCGCCGCCATCCGCGCCGTGCCGAAGGGCCAGAAGGAGGCGGCCTCCGCGCTCGGCCTTTCGGGCTGGAACACCTTCCGGCTGGTCACCTTCCCCCAGCTCTGGCGCGTCGCCCTGCCGGGCCTGTCCAACAACTGGATGGTGCTGCTGAAAGACACCTCGCTGGTCTCGGTCATCGCCATCAGCGATCTGATGCGCCAGACCTCGATCGCGGTGGGCGTGACCAAGCAGCCCTTCTTCTTCTACCTCGTCGCCTGCCTCATCTATCTCGTGTTTTCCGGGCTTTCGAGCGTCGTCTTCTCCGCGCTGGAAAACCGAGCCTCGCGCGGCTTCAAGCGGGTGGGAGGCCATTGATGGAACCGTTTCTCGGCGCGCTCGGCGAGGGCTTCCTCTGGCTGATGGGGCTGATCGGCCTCAACGCCGATTTGATGAGCCGCTACGGCCTGCGCTTTCTCGACGGCGTCTGGGTGACGCTGCAGCTGGTCGGGCTGTCCATCGTCTTCGGCGCCGTGCTGGCGCTGCCGCTCGCCATTGCGCGGGTGGAGGGCGGCAAGGTGCTCTCCCGCGCGGCCTTCACCTATTCCTATTTCTTCCGCGGCACGCCGCTGCTGGCGCAGACCTTCCTCATCTATTACGGCGCCGGCCAGTTCCGCGAGCAGCTGACCGATATCGGCCTGTGGTGGTTCTTCCGCGACGCCTTCAACTGCGCGGTGTTCACCTTCACCCTCAACACCGCCGCCTACCAGTCGGAGATCCTGCGCGGCGGCATCCAGACCCTGCCCGCCGGGCAGATGGAGGCGGCGCAGGCGCTCGGCCTGTCGCGCGTGCTGGCCTATCGCAAGATCATCCTGCCGCAGGCGATCGCGGTGGGGCTGCGCCCGCTCGGCAATGAGCTGGTGCTGATGATCAAGGCCAGCGCCATCGCCTCGGTCATCACCGTCTACGATTTGATGGGCGTCACCCGCCTCGCCTTCTCCCGCTCCTATGACATGGAGGTCTATCTCTGGGCGGCGGTGCTGTATCTGGTGATGGTCGAGATCGTGCGGCGGGTGTGGAACGTGCTGGAGCGCCGGCTGAACCGGCACCTTCTGGTGTCGCGGTAGCGCGGCCGATTGCCATCCTTCGAGGCTCGCTTTCGCTCGCACCTCAGGATGACGGCGTTCGCCGCACCACGCCGTCATGCTGAGGTGCCGGCCAACGTCCGGCCTCGAAGCACGCAGGTTCGTGCCTCCCGTCCCCCTATCCCACCAGCCGCGCCACCTCGGCGCGCAGCACCGGCACGAGGTCGGCCTCGAACCAGGGGTGGCGCCGGAGCCAGCCGGTGTTGCGCCAGGAAGGGTGCGGCAGCGGCAGGATGCGCGGCGCCGCCCGCGCCTCCCATATCTCCCGCCAGCGCGCCACCCGGTCGGTGAGCCCGCCCCCGGCGAAGCGCTCCAGCCCGAGCCGGCGCAGATGATAGGCCTGCGCCGCCGCCCCCACCGCGACGACAAGATCGAACGGCGCCCGCGCGGCGAACAGCCGGTCATGCCACAGGCCCGCGCATTCCCGGCGCGGCGGCAGGTCGCCGCCCTTGGCATCCTGCCCGGGAAAGCAGAAGCCCATCGCCGCCACCGCGATCCGGTCCTGATCATAGAAGGTCGCGCTATCGACCCCGAGCCAGTCGCGCAGCCGGTCGCCGGAGGCATCGGTGAAGGAACGGCCGGAGGCGTGCACCTTGGTCCCCGGCGCCTGCCCGGCGATCAGTATCCGCGCGCGCGGCCCGACATGCAGCACGGGGCGCGGCGCGTGCGGCAGCGGCTTTCCGCGCGGCGTCTCCACGCAGAAGCGGCAGGCACGGATCGCGGCGAGAAGGGCGTCGAGGTCGTCGGCGGGCATGGGGGCTAGATAGGGGGTCTTCGCCCGCGCGTCATCACTCCGCCGGGCGCGGATGCCGCGCCCGCCACTCCGCCGGCGTCTCGAACGGGCCGGCCCAGATGCCGGCGCCGGCCGACTTCGCCGCGCGCGCCTCGGCGCGATAGGCCAGCCCCAGCGCCATCGCCCAGCCCTGCCGCACCAGTTCCGCCCCGATATCGGCGCCGCCCACCGTGCAGCGCGCGACGGCGCGGCCATAGCGGTCCTCGTCCACCGGGCGGCAGCTTACCTCGCCCTGGGCGACCAGCGCCGCCAGCGCCGCGCGCGCCTTCATTCCGCAAGGCCAAGCCTTCGCCCCCTCGCCGCACTCCTGATGCAGTTCCGGCGCGTCGATGCCCTCCAACCGCACCCGCTCGCCGGATATCTCCAGGCTGTCGCCATCCGCCACCCGCACCGCGCCGCTGAGCGGGGGAATGAAATGCTCGACCACCAGCGCCACCACGATGAGTGCGCCAGCGAGCAGGATGCCGCGCCAGGTCCGGGGATGCCAGCCGCGCAGGGGCCGATGTCGTCTCCGAGGGGTCAGATGGTTGAGCCGCATGACGTCATCCCGGCCGAAGCGAAGCGCAGAGCCGGGATCGCTCCCCGCTCTGTCGCGATCCCGGATCGGCCTGCGGCCGTCCGGGATGACGGCAACCCCACGGCCGCGTTATCGCCCTTCACGCCTCCGCCACGCCGGCCTCGGCGAAGGTCGCCATGCCGCCATGGCAGGCGAGCGCCGATTTGATGATGCCGATCGACAGCGCCGCGCCGGAGCCTTCCCCCAGCCGCATGTCGAGATCAAGCAGCGGGCGCAGGCCCAGCCGTTCCAGCACCGCGCGATGGGCCGGCTCGGCCGAGACATGGCCGGCGAGGCAATGGTCGAGCGCGCCGGGGTCGAGCGCTTTGAGCACGGCGGCGGCGGCCGTCACCACATAGCCGTCGAGCACCACAGGCACGCGCTGCAGCCGCGCGGCGAGAATCGCGCCGGCCATCGCCGCCACTTCGCGCCCGCCCAGCTTGCGCAGCACTTCCAGCGGGTCGTCCAGATGCCCCTTGGCGCGCGCCACCGCCGCCCGCACCGCCTCGATCTTGCGTTCCAGCACCTCGCCGGTGGCGCCGGTGCCGGGGCCGACCCAGTCGCCCGCCTGCCCGCCATAGAGCCCGTGGAAGATGGCGGCGGCCACGGTGGTGTTGCCGATGCCCATTTCGCCGAGGCACAGCAGGTCCGGCTCGCCGGCCAGCGCCTCCATGCCGAAGGCCATGGTGGCGGCGCATTCGGCCTCGGTCAGCGCGTCGTGTTCCACAATATCCGGCGTCGGCAGATCGAGCGCGAGGTCGAACACCCGCAGCCCGGCGCCGAACACGCCGCAGATCTGGTTCACCGCCGCCTTACCGGCCGTGAAGGTGGCGACCATCTGCTTGGTCACGTCCGAGGGGTAAGGCGAGACGCCGCGCCCCGCCACGCCATGGGTGGCGGCGAACACCGCCACGGTCGGCCGGTTCACCTGCGGAATCTCCCGCCCCTGCCAGCCGGCGATGTGGATGGCGATCTCCTCCAGCCGGCCCAGCGCGCCGGGCGGCTTGACGAGTTGCCCCTGCCGGGCGGCGGCGGCGGCGCGGGCGGCCATGTCCGGCCCCGGCATCTGGGCGATGAGGTTGCGGATATCGTCAAAGGGCAGGCCGGTGGCGGAGCGCAGCATGGGAGCCTCAGCAGGAAGACGGACGACGGCAAAACGGAAGATGGGGGTGAAGAGGTGTCGCCTCGGGCGCCAAGGCGGGGTAGACCCTCACCGAGGGACGCGCAACCCTCACGCAGGCCGCCGCGCCCCGGCGATTTCGCATGGAAGCGCGCGGGCGAGCAAGAAGGCGATCACGGATGGAAGCCCGTAAGGAGGCCCCCTTGGCCGTTCCTCTCAAAGCCCCTGCCGCCACGCCGCCGGACTTCGACGCCGCCTTTCGCGACAGGCTCGACGCGCTGTTCGCCTGGCGTCGCGATGTGCGCTGCTTCCGCACCACCGCGCTCGATCCGGCGGAATATGACGCGCTGCTGGCGGCCGCCTGCCGGGCGCCGAGCGTCGGCTTCAGCCAGCCCTGGCGGCTGGTGCGGGTGCGCGAGGCCGGACGCCGCGCCGCCATCCGCGCGATCTTCGAGGCGGCAAATAGCGAAGCGCTGGCGCTGCAACCGGCCGAGCGCGCCGGCCTCTATGCAAGGCTCAAGCTCGCCGGGCTGGACGACGCGCCCGAACATCTCGCCGTCTTCGTCGAGCCGGAGCCGGAAACCGGCCACGGGCTCGGCCGCACCACCATGCCGGAAACGATCGCCTATTCCGCCGTGCTCGCCATCCACACGCTGTGGCTGGCGGCGGCGGCGCGCGGCATCGGGGTCGGCTGGGTGTCGATCCTCGACCCGCAGGCGGTGGCCCAGGCGCTGGAAGTGCCCGCGCAGTGGCGGCTCGTAGGCTATCTCTGCATCGGCTATCCCGCCGAAGCCTCACCCGTGCCGGAGCTGGAGCGCGCCGGTTGGGAGCAGCGGCGGCCGCTCGCCGCGCTGCTGGTCGAGCGCTGAACGGAACGCCGATGCCCCTCCCCGTTGTTTCAGATGTGCCGGCCGCGCTGCGCTTCCTCTCGCGGCTGCCGGTGCGGCTGCCTTCCGAACCGCAAGCGGACGGCCCGCCCGATCTCGACCGCCTCGGCCCGGCGCTGCCGCTGGCCGGCGCGCTGCTGGGACTCATCGCCGCCTCGGTGCTGGTGGTGGCGCAGGGAATCGGGCTGGGGGATTTTCTCGCCGCCACGCTGGCGGTCACGGTGCTGGTGGCGATATCAGGGGCGCTGCACGAGGACGGGCTGTCGGATGTCGCTGACGCGCTCGGCGGCATGAGCGTCGAGCGGCGGCTGGAGATCATGAAGGACAGCCGGGTCGGCGCCTTCGGCGTGTGCGCCCTCATCCTCGCCTTCGCCCTGCGCATCGGCGCGCTGGCGGGGCTGCTGGCGCTGGGCCCGCTGCCCGCTGCCGCCGGGCTTGTCGCCGCCGTCAGCGTCTCCCGCCTCGCCGGTCTGTGGATGCTGGCCGCCCTGCCCTTCGCCCGGGCGGACGGTCTCGCCCGCAGCGCCGGGGTGCCGGGCGTGGAGAGCCGGCGGCTGGCGCTGGGCCTTGGACTTTTTGTTGCGACTGCACTGATCGTCCCCCTCATCGGCCTGACTGGCCTGATCGGCGGAGCGGTTTTTGGCGTTGTGATTTTCCTCGGAGTGGTTCGCCTTGCGCGCGCCCAATTCGGCGGGCAGACCGGCGATGTCGCTGGAGCCGCGACCCTTCTGGTCGAGATTGGCTTCCTGATCGGTCTGCAAATCTTCGCGCGCTGACGCCCTGCCGGCCCGGCGCTTAACCGGATCGACAGGAAATTGCGCCAGAGTCAGCCGTCCCTGAGCGTACCGGATCCATGTCCCAAACCCTTTCAACACCTTGCGTTTCCGTCTGCACGCTGGATGCCGCCGGGCGCCTTTGCCTCGGCTGCGGCCGCACCCTGGAGGAGATCGGCGCGTGGTCCACGCTCGGCGAAAACGAGCGGCGCGCCATCATGGCCCGCCTGAGCCAGCGCCCCGCAGGAGCCGCGCGATGAATGCCGACCGCCTGATGTGGATCGTTGTCATCGGCCTTGCCGGCGGCATCGGCCTGGTGTTCTTCGCCTCGCGCTATGGCGATGTCGGTGGCCTCGGCGCCAACGACTTGGCACAGCTTGTGTTTTACGGCTCTCTGCTGATGGTGGTGGGGGCGAGCGTGTTCGCTACCTTCACCGGCAGGCTTGGCGAAGCACTGCGCGCCGCCGCGCTCTGGCTGGTGATTTTCGCTGTTCTGGCCGTGGGTTACTCCTACCGGGTCGAGCTGCACGCCGTCGCCTACCGCGTCCTGGCCGAACTGGCCCCGGGCTATGCCGTCCCGCTCGCCGATAACGGCCCGGCGGTCGAAGTGGCCCGCGCCCGCGACGGCGATTTCAACGTGCGGGTTGAGGTAAACGGCAACAGAATACCGATGCTGGTCGACACCGGCGCTTCCAGTGTCGTGCTGACGCCCGAGGATGCGGTGGCGGTGGGTCTGCCGCTGGAATTCCTGCGCTACGACATCCCCATCGACACCGCCAATGGCCGTGGCCGCGCGGCGGCGGTGGTGCTGGAGCGCATCGGCATCGCCGGCTCGATCGACGAACGCGACGTGCCGGCCCTTGTCGCCAGCCCCGGCACGCTCAAGCACAGCCTGCTGGGCATGACCTTCCTCTCCCGCCTCGCCAGCTTCGAGATTCGCGGCGAGAAGCTGGTGATGCGGGCCAAGATCCTGGACTAGCAGCCCTTCTTCGCCTCACTCGACGATCAGCGCCACCACGAAGCGCAGACCAACGATGAGCAGATACAGGCCGAACCCGACCTCCAGCTGGCGCCGGGTGAAGCCGTGCGCCAGCCGGGCGCCGAGCGGCGCGGCCAGCGTCGCGATGCCGCCCACCAAGACCAGCCCCGGCAGCGAGACATAACCGAGCGAGAAGGGCGGAAGGTCGTCCAGATGCGGGATGCCGCTGATGATGTAGCCGATCGTCCCAGGCACCGCGATCAGCGCTCCCAGCCCGGCCGAGGTGGCGATGGCGGTATGGATCGGTACCCGGTAGAGGGTGAGCACAACCGTGGCGATGCCACCGCCTGATATGCCGATCAGTGGCGCCGAGGCGCCGATGCCGAAGCCATACAGCGCCATGGGCAGCCGCCCCGGCAGCGTGTCGGCCAGCACCCAGTGGTCGCGGCCGAACAGCAGCTTCGACGACATCAGCGCGGCGAACAGCACGAAGGCGATCTTCAGCACCACATCGGGCGACACCGCCGCCAGCAGAGTGCCCGCGACGACGCCGGCGACCAGCGGCACGGCCCATTGCCGCATGATGGAATTGTCGATCTTGGTGCGGCGTCGATGGGCGAAATAGGAGCGCAGCGCCGTCGGCACGATGATGGCCAGCGCCGTGCCCACAGAAAGGTGCATGCGCTCGGAATCGTCGACGCCCACCGCGCCGAACACCTCATAGAGCACCGGCACCACGATGGCACCGCCGCCAATGCCGAACAGGCCGGCGAGGATGCCGGTGGCAAGGCCGGCCACCAGCAGCACACCGGACAGCCACAACAGATGTTCGAGAGGAATTGCCTGCACCATCACGCCACCACGTTTCGTCCTGCGTCGGATCGCGTCGTGATGGCACGAATTCAGGCCACAAGCGACCGGCGTTCTTCGGCCTTGCGCACCTCGTCGACGGCGGCGCGCAGCACATAAAGCCCTGCCTCCGGCTTCACGCCCTCGGTCGCCAGATGGCGCCGGAAGGCCCGCGCGCCGGGGCGGCCGGTGAACAGGCCGAGCATATGGCGGGTGATGTCGTGGAGCCGGCCACCCGCCGCAAGGTGGGCGGCGACATAGGGTTCGAAGGCCGCCACGGCGGCAAAGGCATCGGCGTGCGGGTCCTCTTCGCCGAAGAACAGGCTGTCGATCCGCAGCAGCAGTTCGGGCTGCTGATAGGCGGCGCGACCGAGCATGACGCCATCGACATGCGCCAGCTGCGCCAGCGCGGCGTCCAGAGTGAGAAGGCCGCCATTCAGGCTGACCGGCACATCCGGCAGCCGGGCCTTCAGCCGATGCACCCGGTCATAGTCGAGCGGTGGAATGTCCCGATTTTCCTTCGGCGACAGCCCCTCCAGCCACGCCTTTCGAGCATGGACGATGAGCCCGTCCGCCCCTGCCGCCAGCACCGCATCGGCCAGCGCGTCGAGAGCGACCTCAATGTCCTGATCATCGACGCCGAGCCGGCATTTCACGGTGACGGGGATGGCCACTTCCGCCTTCATGGCGGCCACGCACGCCGCCACCAGCGCCGGATCACGCATCAGGCAAGCACCGAAATTGCCGCCCTGCACCCGGTCCGAGGGGCAGCCGACATTGAGGTTGATTTCGTCATAGCCCCACGCGGCGCAGATCACCGCGGCCTTCGCCAGCGCCACCGGGTCCGACCCACCGAGCTGCACCGCAATCGGGTGCTCGACTTCCGAAAAACCGAGCAGCCGCTCACGGTCGCCGAAGATCACCGCATTCGCCGTCACCATTTCAGTATAAAGCAGCGCCCGGCGCGAGAGGACCCGGTGGAACGCCCGGCAATGCCGGTCGGTCCAATCCATCATAGGAGCCACAGAAAATCTAAATGATTGATTTATAGACATATTATTTCTGTTTTAAGGGGTGGGGTCTTGTCGTGAGCACACGATGTTTCGCCACGACACGCCCCAAGTTCCGATTTTTCGACGTGTGAGTGCACATGAAGCGCGCACGGATTGGCGACCTTCACTAAACTAAAACCCGGCTCCTGGAGAGCCCAGATCCGACGGAACGGCGCGCTCGGCGCCTCGGCATCAATGACGGCATCTCCCTTGTGCACCGGCGACCGAGCTCAGAGCGAGACCAGCCAGTCGGGGAACACACGCCGCGCAGGATCGGCTTCGCCGCCGGCCCGGCGCCGCGCCACAATGGGCGCCCCTTCCGCGAGGGCGGCGCGCGCCTCGCGGGGGGAACAGCCGTAATAGGCCTTGAAGGCATGGCTGAACTGGGATTCGCTGGAGAAGCACAAGGCGTGGCCGATGGCACCCACGGCGGCCGTGCCGGAGCGCAGATCGCGTAGCGCCTGATGCAGGCGCGCCTCGCGAATGGCGCGCGCAACACCCCCGATCGGCTCAAACAGCCGATACAGGCTCGCCCGCGACATGCCGGTCTCCCGCGCCAGCATGTCTGGGTCCAGCCGCGGGTTCCGCAAATTCGCGTAGAGCACATCGCGCGCCTTGCGCATGAAGGCGAGATCGAGCTCCGCGCGCGCGTGCCGGGCGTTCTCCCGTCCCGGCTGAAGGCAGGCCGCGATCAGCTGCGGCGTCAGGGCCAGCAGATCGTCCCCGACGGCGCCGCCGGCGCGCTGGGCGAAGCGCATGAGCGAAACCACATGCTCGGCGAGAAACAGCGCCTGCGGGGTGAGCAGGCTCTCGCCATGGAATGAGGCCACCGCCTGGCGCGCCGGGCCGGCGAGAGCGTGGCGCGGCAGGATCAACGAGATGTTGTGCTCGGGCGTCGGCCGGTGATCAATCGGCTGGCCGAGATCGATCACTGTCAGCGCCCGCGCCTGTCCGCCCTTATCGGGCGCGCCGTCGAGATCGATCCGCAACATGAGGTGGTCGAGGAAGTCGCGCAGGATGCGTTGGCGCGGACGCTCGAAGCTGAACCGGCGCGTCTGCATGGAACTGACCAGCATCGTCCCAAGATTGGCGCTGCTGATCCTGCCCTCGAAGCCCAACCGTTGCTCGGTCGAGACTATCCCCATCTCGAACATGGTGTCGATGCGCAAGCGGAAGGCGTCGAACCGTTCCTCTGGCGAAACAGCCTGCGTCGAGAAATGATGAAAGCGAACGGTCTTCTGCATCGTCCCGGCGGTATCTCATTCTAGCCAGCAAGCGGATCGGCGCGCAACGATCAGTGTTTGAGACGCCTGCGCAAATCCAGCCGATCACTCTGCGACGCAGACGATAGCACTTGTGACTGTTCTTTCGATAGCGTGCTGCGCTCCGTTCAGATCACCCAACGTCAAGGCGTCCCAACTCATGCATGTCGGCAGTCTTGCGCGCACGCGCGTCACCCCCCTGATTGCGCTGGTCGGTCTTTTGCTCCTCGCCGGCTCAGCTTCGGTCTGGTCGGCGCCCGATCCAGCCATCGCCGACTGCGACGCGCTGGCGGCCAGCCCCAATGACGCCGTTCCCGGACGGGCCGGCGTCGCCTTGGAGGACATGGACGGCGAACGCGCCCGGGAGGCGTGCAGGAAGGCGCGCAGCGTCGATCCCGCCAATGCGCGCCTCGCCTTCCAGCTGGGGCGCGCCGAGCAGAAGGTCGGCAACTACAGCGAGGCCCTCACGCGGTTCGAAGAGGCCCGCAGCGGAAACTACCGGCTTGCCGATGTCGCTATCGGTATCCTCTACGACCACGGCCTCGGCGTGCCCCAGGATTACGGCCGGGCGCTGGAACACTACAATCGCGCGGCCGAGGCGGGAATCGGTGTCGGCCTCAGCAATGCCGCCGATTTTTATGCGGAGGGCCTGGGCGTGACGCGGGACGACGCCAAGGCGCTTGCGCTCTACCGGCAGGCGACGGCCGCCGGCTATGTTCCCGCCTATGGCAAGATCGCCGACCTGCTTGCCAGCACCTATGCGCAGGGCGATGATCCCCGCCCGGTGATCGACGCCTACATGGTTGCATCCGCGCATGGCATCGGCTTCGCCGATTCCGAGTTGGGGCAGTTCTACCGCGATGGCCGGTTCGGTTTGCCGGCCGACACCCTTGCCGCTCGCGCCCATTTCGAGGCCGCCATGGCGGCGGGCGATGAGTGGGCGGCTCTCCATCTCGCCGAACTCCTTGTGTTCAGCCGCGACACGGCGCGGCGCGATCGGGCCCGCGCGGCCGAGCTGCTCGCCGGCCCGGCCGAAACCGGCGCGCCGCCGCTGCGCGCCACCGCGCTGGCGCTGCTGGCGGAGATCGCCCTGCAGCGGAAAGGAGCGGAAAAGCAGGCGGCCGCCCTGATCGAACAAGCGCTTGCGCTCCAGCCCGAGAGCGCCATCGCCCAGGCCGCCCTGGCAGAACTGCTGCTGCGCACGCAGGACTTTCACGGGGCCGATGCTGCGCTTACCAAGGCGATCGAGGCGGCCCCGGACTGGGCGCCCTATCATCTTCGCCGCGCAAGCGTGCAGGACGAGCTGCATCAGCCGGAGGCGGCTGCGACGCTGCGGGCGAGCGCCGGCACGGCCACCGAGGGTGCCGGCCTCCAGCCGCGATAGCGGGCGCGGGCAACAGCTAGAGCATTTTTCGAGCGAAGTGGGTTCCAGTTCGCGTGAAGAAAATGCGTAAAAACAAAAACCTAAAGCACGTCCGGTGAATCGGCTTTCACCGGACGTGCTTTAGGCACGAGGCCCGGTGTCCATGGCCGGCGCGGCCTTCGGGCATCGGCCCGACCGCGATTCGAAGAAGGTCGCCGCGCTCAGCGCCCGTCGCAGATGAAGCCGGCGATGCGCTCGGCGATCATGATGGTGGGCATGTTGGTGTTGGCGCGCGGGATGGACGGCATCACCGAGGCATCGGCGACGCGCACGCCCTCGACGCCCAGCACAGCGCCAAGCGGCGATGTCACAGCCTGGGGGTCGTCGGCCCGGCCCATGCGGCAGGTTCCCGAGGGATGCCAGGTGCCGCCGACATTCGTCCGCACGAAATCGGTGAGCGCATCGTCGTCGGAGAGGAGGCCGCGCAGGGTGATGCCCTGCGTCACGACGGCATGGATCAACGCCGTGCGCAGCGGGCCGGCCCAATCGAGCAGTCGGGCAAGCGCGCCGCGCTGCATCGCGTTCCAGGCGCCGGGCACCGCGATCCTGGCGACACGCGGCGTGTAGCTTGCCGGGAACACCACGTCGCGCGCGCCGTCCATGCCGGGATCGAGCAGAACCTCTCCGCCCATGCGGAGCGCCGCCTTCAGGCGGACAAGGTCGCGCTCGTCGCTGAGCATGCGGAAATCGACCTCCGGCTCCACGCTTGGGTCGCGCGAAGCAAGGCGCAGGAAGCCGCGCGACCAGGACTTGTTCACCCAGAAGAACAGGCTGCCGGTGCGCAGCCCCACCGAATGCCAACCGGCGCGCGAGAGTATCGCCGCGTGCATGTCGCCGGCCGGCGCGCCGGGCAGGCCAGAGGAGTAGCGCCAGATCGCCTGTTCATGGTGCTCGCCCAGGTTGCGCTCGCGCAAGCGTGGCGGCAGCCAGGTCGCGACCGCGATGGAGGGGTGCTCCATCAAATTGCGGCCGACGCCCCGCCGGTCGGCGACGACCGGAATGCCGAACGCGCGTAATTCTTCTGCCGGGCCGATACCGGAGCGCAGCAGCAGCGTGGGCGAGTGGATGGCGCCGGCCGCGAGCACCACTTGCCGCGCCGCGATGGCGAAGCGCCGGTTCCCGGCCGCCTCGACCTCGGCGCCGATGGCACGGGCACCCTCGAACAGCAGGCGGGTTGCGGCATGGCCGGTGAGGATCGTCAGGTTCGGACGGCGCCGGACCTCGGGCGTCAGATAGGCGAGCGAGGTCGGTTGGCGCTGGCCGCGATCATCCACCGCCACCACGCCGCGGAAGGTGCCGTCTTCCCAAATCCCGTTCTGGTCGGGCAGGATCGGGTAGCCGCGCCTGTCCAGCGTCGTCATCACACGGTGGACGAAGGGCGAGATTTGCGCGTCGCCGATGCGGCGCAGCACCAGCGGGCCGTTGCAGCCATGCAGCGGTCCGTCGAAATCGCGGTCGGCCTCCAAGGCGCGGAACACCGGCAGGCAGGCCTCCCAGTTCCACCCCTCCGCGCCGAGCGCCTCCCATTCGTCATAATCGCCAGGCGCGCCGCGATTGGCCATCAGGGCGTTGATCGCCGAGCCGCCGCCGAGAATCCGGGCCTGTTCGTAGCGCCGTGGCCGGCGGCCGGCATTCCTCGTCGCGCCGCCCATCAGCGCCGTCAGGCCGCTCCAGATGTTGGTACTGTCGAGATAGGCGCGGCCGGGATAGCGGGCCTGCACCTCGGCCGGGATGTCGCCGACCGACACATTGCGCCCGGCCTCGACGAGGAGGACATCCCTATGCGGGTCTTCGGAGAGCCGCGCGGCCAGCACGCAGCCGGCCGACCCACCGCCGAGGATCAGTATGTCCGTGTTCATGGCGCTAGACCCGCCCGCGCTCGCCACGCGCATTGAGCGCCACCAGCATGACGATAAGGAAGGAGACGGCCGTGAGCAGCGTACTGATCGCGGCAATGGTCGGATCGATCTCGTCGCGCAGCGCGGTGAACATGCGCTTGGTCAGCGTCTGGTACTGGCCGCCGGAAATGAACAGGGCCACCACCGTCTCGTCGAGCGCCGAGATGAAGGCGAACAACAGGCCCGTGATCACGCTCGGCCGGATCTGCGGCAGGGTGACGATGAAGAAGGTGCGCAGCCGGTTCATGCCCAGGCTGCGCGAGACCATCTCCTGCGCCGGATCGAACTTCCTCAGCCCCACCAGTACCGAGGTGATGACATAGGGCAGGCCGAGCATGACATTGGCGAGGATCAGGCCGGTCATGGTCGCGAGCAGACCGACATTTGCATAGACGAGGAACACGCCCACGGCGGTGATCACGATCGGCACCACCAGAGGCAGCATCAGCACGACCTGCAGGCTGCGGACCAGGCGCGAACTGGCGAGATTGAGCGCATAGGCGGCCGCTGTCCCCATCACTGTGGCGATGATGGCGCTCGCCACGGCAACGGTCAGGCTGACCCGCGTCGCCTGCATCCAGGCGGGGCTGGCGAGATAGGCCTCGTACCAGCGCAGCGACCAGAAGGGCGGTGGAAAGGCGAGGAAGCGCGCGCCGGAGAACGACATCGGCACGATGATGACAATGGGAATGATCAGCCACAGCAGGACGAGGCCGACGAAGGCGCGCAAAAGGAGCTTGGAGACCGCCATGGTCAGCGCGCCCCCATGATGCGCTCGAACGGGATCACGAGGCTGGCGAGGCGGAAAATGAAGAACACGCAGGCCAGCAGCACCACGCTGATCGAGGAGGCCGCGCCCCATTCGTTGTAGACCTCGATGTTGCGCGAGACCAGCATGGAGACCATGTAGGTCCGCCCGCCGCCGAGCAGCTCCGGCGTGATGTAGAAACCGAGCGTCAGCACGAAGACCAGAACCATGCCGGCGACCACGCCAGGCAGGGAGAGCGGCAGGAACACGCGCAGGAACACGTGCAGCGGCGTACCGCCGAGGCTTGAGCCCGCCATGGTCAGTTCGGGCGGGATCTTCTGCATGGTGGCGTAGAGCGGCAGCACCATGAAGGGCAGCAGGATGTGCACGGTCGCGACGATGGTGCCGAACTCGTTGTTGACCAGCGTGAGCGGGGCGTCGATGAGCCCCAGTTCGGTCAGCGCGGTGTTCACCAGGCCGCGCCGCTGCAGCAGGATCAGCCAAGCATAGGCGCGCACGAGAACGCTGGTCCAGAACGGCAGCACCACCATCGCCAGAATGAAAAGGCTCCAGCGCCGGGAGGTCCCCGCCGCCACATAGGCAACGGGATAGCCGAGGATGAGAGCCGCGGCCGTCACGATGAAGGCCATGCGGAAGGTCTGCAGGAAGGTCATCCAGTAGACGTCGTCGGTCAGAAACCGGGCGTAGTGCGCCAGGGTGAAACCGCCATCCTGCCGAACCGATTGCCAGGCCAGCCAGCAGAGCGGCACGATCAGGAGACCTCCCACCACGGCGAGCGCCGGCGCCAGCAGCAGCAGAACCAGGCGTCGCTCGCGCCGCTGATGGGCGAGCGACGAGTTGACCGACGACATCGACATGGAAGCCTCCTCGCTCGCAGCCGTCGCTCACTTCTGGATGAAGGATGCCCAGCGCTTCTGCGCCTCCTCGCCCGCCGGCGAGCTCCACCACGCCACCGAGATCAACACCTGCTTGGCCGCATTCTCCGGCGAGCTCGGCATCTGCGCGGCGCGCTCGGGTGAGATCTTGCCCGTCTTGTACGCGGCGGGGTTGCCCGGGCCGTAATCGATATAGGCCGGGAAGTTCGCCTGGATGTCCGCCGAGATCGCCGCGTTCAGGAACTTGTAGGAGGTGTCCAGATTGGGCGCGCCCTTGAGGATGCAGAGCGAGGTTTCCTGAAGGAATCCCTGATTGAAGGTGTAGCCGATCGGCGCGCCTTCCTTGATCACCGCGGTGACGCGGCCGTTCCACGCCATCTCCATGTCGATCTCGCCATCGGCGAGGAGTTGCGCCGACTGGGCGCCGGACGTCCACCACACGGTGACATGGGGTTTCAACTCCTCCAGCTTTCTGAAGGCCCGGTCGACATCGAGCGGGTAGAGCTTGTCGGCCGGCACCCCGTCCGCCAGCAGCGCGGCCTCCAGCGTCGCCATCGGATGGCTGCGCAGTGCCCGCGTGCCCGGGAATTTCTTCACGTCCCAGAAATCGGCCCAGCTCTTCGGCCCGTTCTCGCCGTACTTCTGCTTATTGAAAGCAAGGACCGACGAATAGAACTCATAGGGAACCGAATGTTCCGTTTTGTAGTCGGCGGGAATTTCAGCGGCATTGGGCAGCCGGGAGAAGTCGAGCTTCTCGATCATGCCCTGCTCGCCGCCGCGAATGCAGTCCTTGGTCGGCGTGTCGATCACGTCCCAGATCGGCTTGCCGGTCGCGGTCTGTGTCTTCAGCACCGGCCAGGCGTCAGGCGAGGAGTCCTGGTTGATGGTGATGCCGAGCAGTTTGGCGACCGGATCGAGGATGGCCTTGGTCTGGGCCTCCTGATAGGCGCCGCCCTGGGAGACGAAGGTGATCTGTTCGGCCGAAGCGGCCGCGGCCGACAGCAGCAGAGCCGCCGTTATCGCAGGGATCGAGAGTGTCACGCGCATTCCGATTCTCCTCTGGTCATTTTTATCGGCCGCTGTCTCAGACGAGCGATGGTCGCGGCGCGTCATCGCCCTATGGCGTCGAGGAACTGGTACCAGCCCGCGACCAGGCGGACGGCGGGTTCGCGCAGTCCGTAGAGGGGGATGTGAGGAAGCGGCTGCCGCGTCAGCAGGCCGAGATCGGGCGAGCCGCCAGTGACCAGCGCGGCGACATGGCGGCCGATTCCGGAGGCGAGGGCCACGCCGGTGCCGTTGTAGCCAACCGAATAGACGACGCGGTCGTCGAGCCGCCCGAGATGCGGCAGGCTGTCCAGCGTCATGGCGACCAGCCCCGACCAGCGATGTGTCACCCTCACCGAGGCGAGCTGCGGGAACTGGCGCACCATGGCCTTTTCCAGCGCCGCGAAGGCCGACGCGCTGTCGCTCTTGCCGAAGGCGCCGCGCCCGCCATAGAGCAGGCGATCGCCCGATTTTCGGAACCAGCGCATCATGCGCCGCGTCTCGGTGTAGCTGCGCCCGCTCGCCAGCAGCCCTGCTCCCGGAGTGCCCGCCAGCGGTTCGGTCGCGATCATCGCCGAACGGAACGGGATGATCGACGTCCGCACGCTCGCGGTTGCCGGTGTCAGGTCGGAATAGGAATTGGTGGCGATGACGAGCTGGCGCGCGGTGATCCGTCCGGTTGGCGTCTCCACAACGACGCCGACTCCCTCGCGCCTGACGCCGATGACGGTCGTGTTCTCATGGATGACGATCCCCAAGGCCTTGAGCCCAGCGGCCATTCCCAGCACGAAGTTGAGCGGATGGATGACACCGCCATGGGTGTTCAGCATGCCGCCGGTGAAACCATGAGAGCCGGTCTCGGCCGCCACCTCCCCGGCACTCAGGATCGAGACCCCGGTGTCGCCCAGTGCCTCGCGCATCCATGTGGCTTCGCTCCTGAGCCCCTCGAATGTGTGCGCATTATGGGCGCAGCGCAGCGAACCCGACGGGCGGTAATCGGCGCCCGCTATGCCGAGCTCCTCGACCAGCTGGCCGACATGGTCGACCGCCTCCAGCCCGAGAGCGTGCATGCGCCGCGCCGTGTCGAGGCCATGGCGCGCTGCGATATCCTTGAAGCCGACGCGGAACTTGCCGGACACCACGCCACCATTGCGCCCGCTGGCACCCCAGCCGATGCGGTTGGCCTCGATGACCACTGGCGAGAGCCCCGCCTTGACGAGATAGCGCGCGGTGCACAGCCCGGTATAGCCGCCGCCGATGATGGCGACGTCGAAGGACTGGTCGCCCGACAGACTCCCGAACTCCGGCCGTGCGACTGAGGTTGCCCGCCAGAGGGAGTCGATGTCGACCGAGGAGGTTGGGAGAACCATGACCTTCATGCTCGACATCAGGCGGCCGCACGAGCGTCGGCGCGTTCCGCATCAACCGCATCGGCAAGCTGCTTGAGCGAGGAGAAGTGCAAGTCTGGCGTGGTGAGCACCTTGGGATCGGGCGTGCCGCCGAAGCCCTTCTGACCCTGGCGACGCTCGATCCAGCAGGTGGTGTAACCCTCGGCCTTGGAGACGCCGATGTCGTGGTACTGGCTCTGCGCGACATGCAGGATCTCGCACTGCTGGAAGCCGAGCGCGGACTGCCGGCCCTTGTTAAAGGCGAAGAAGCGGGGATCCGGCTTGGCGCATCCGGTCTCGTCGCAGGTGACGCTGTCATGGAACGGATTGCCGAGCGTGGCGGAATAGGCGGAGAAAGCGGTGCGGTCCGCATTGGTCATGGCGACGAGGCGGAAGTTGTTCCGCAGCCGGCGCAGAGCCTCGACGGAATCGGCGAAGGCCGGCCAGCGCAGCACCGCGAGCTGGAAGGCCTCGGCGGTGGCATCGTCGTTCCTGAAGCCGCATTCATTGGCGAGCGACAGGTAGACGTCCTTCATGGCGAAGGAGGAGCGCCCATAAAACTTGTCGCGGCCGCGCTTGTAGGGCTCGAAGATTTCGTCGTCGCTGGCTGCCGCCGCCTTCGGCCCGCCCAGCGCGCGCACCGCGCTCAGGACACCCGCCTCGAAATCGATCAGCGTGCCGACCACGTCGAACGTCATGACCTTGAAATCGGTGAACTTCATTTTCTGCGTTCCTCTTGGCAGGTATCGGTAATTCGGGTCAGCGGACGTTCGGCACCACGATGGTGTCATCCGGGTGGATAGCGACGGCGATGCGCTCGCCCGGCGCCTTGATCTGCGAACGGCCCTGGTGATTGCTCGGCACCCGGAGGCTGAGCCGTGCCCCACGGTCGAGCTCCAGGAAGATGCGGATGCTCTCGCCCTGGTAGAGCGTCTCGGTCACAAGGCCGCTTAGCACGTTCGCCATTCCCGGCATGGCGTCCGCGACGATGGTGAGCTTCTCGGAATGGACAGCGAGGAACAGTTCGGCGTCGGCCGGCACCGGGCGCGCGGAGATGAGGGGCGTGCCGTCGAGATCGACCGAGCGGTCATCGATGCGCCGCACCGGCAGAAGCGTCGCCTCGCCGATAAAGCCGGCGACAAAGGCATCCGCTGGATGGTCGTGCAGGCGCTCCGGCGTATCGACCTGGATCAGCTGCCCCTTGTTCATGACCGCGACGCGATCGCTCATGGTGAGCGCCTCGCGCTGGTCGTGGGTCACATAGATCATCGTCGCCGCCAGCTTGCGGTGCAGGTGCTTGAGTTCGATCTGCATGGTCTCGCGCAGCTGCTTGTCCAGCGCGGAGAGCGGCTCGTCCATCAGGATCAGGCGCGGCTCGAAGATCATGGCGCGGGCGAGTGCCACGCGCTGGCGCTGGCCGCCGGACAGCTCGTGGATCTTGCGCTCGCCGAAGCCGCCGAGCTCGACCATGTCGAGCGCGGATTTGAGCCTGGCCGGCCATTCGGACTTCGGCATGCGCCGCGCCCGCAGGGGGAAGGTCACGTTCTCCGCGACGTTCATGTGCGGGAACAGCGCGTAGTTCTGGAACACGATACCGATGTCGCGCTTGTGCGGCGGCTCGAAGGTGATATCGCGCTCGCCGAGGAAGATCGAGCCGGCGGTCGGCTGGACGAAGCCGCCGAGAATGCCGAGCAAGGTGGTCTTGCCCGAGCCGGACGGCCCCAGTATCGAGACGAATTCCCCCGGCGCAACGTCGAGATTGATCACGTCCAGCGCGCGGAAGCTTCCATAGAACTTCGAAGCGGCCCGGATTGAGACCCCTACCGTGTTGCGAGATATCGTACTCGACATGCTGTCTCGCTTTATCATCCAGGAAAACACGACGCTTCACGCAGGCCATCGGCCGGCACAAAGACACACTTCGGCCACGTGACCTTTTTGCCCATTCTGCGGGTGGCAATACTGGTCCCGATCTTCGGCCCATGGGCCGCAGGCACCGCCACTTCGCACACGGTTCGTTCTTCCCGGCGCGTCGGGTTTACCCTTCACGGTCCACGGCGTCGGCCAGTTCCACCAGGCTCGCATAATGGAAATCGGGCCGGGTCACGACGCTCGGCGCCGGCGAGCCGCCAAAGCCTCGCTTGCCCATTCGCCGCTCGATCCAGGCCGTGCGATAGCCGAGCTGCCTGGCAACGCCGATATCGTGGTACTGACTCTGCGCAACGTGGAGATAGTCTTCCAGCTTGTAGCCCTGCGGACTCTGGCGACCCCTTGTGTAAGCGAAGAACTGAGGGTCCGGCTTGCAGGTCCCGACATCCTCGGCTGTCACCGTGTCGTCGAAGGGCTGCTGCATCGTCTGCATGAAATGACCCAGCGCCCAATTGTCCGAATTGGTCATCGCGACAATGCGATAACGCTTCCGCAGCCGCTTCAGCGCATCGACCGTATCTGGGAAGGCCGGCCAGGCCGGAATGGACTCTCGGAAGCCCTCCACCGTGGCCTTGTCCGCGGGAAGCCCCAGTTCTGCGGCCATGGCCTGATAGGCCGGCGCCATCATCAGCGGGAAGGGTAAGCCGGGCGTCCGGTCGTGCTCGAAACCTTCCGCCTTTCCATAGCTCAGCAGGATCACCTCGTCGTCGAGCTGCACTCCCGCCCGCTGGGCGATCGGACGGACATATTCGAGTATGCCGGCCTCGAAATCGATCAGTGTGCCGACAACGTCGAAGGTGAGAATTTTGAAGTCGCTGAGGTTCATCGGATGCCTGCCCGGTTTGGGAACACAAGCGAACGCTAGCCGGCTTGTCAGAATGACAGAAATGATATGTTATCATTCTCATCATCGAATTTTGTCATGGCCTGCGATATGCGTCTCGATATCGACTCTCTGCGCGCTTTCAAGACCGTTCTGGAACTGGGGGGTGTCACGCGTGCCGCTCACAAGCTGAACCTGACCCAGTCGGCCGTCAGCCATAAGCTGACCCGGCTCGAGGAACGCATCGGCCGTCCTATTCTGCTTAAAGGCAGCAGTGGTTTCGTTCCGACTTCTGATGGGCGGAGCCTTCTGTCCTATGCCGAACGTCTGATTGCCCTGCATGATGAGGCGGCAGCGCACTTCCAATCGTCTGAACTGGCCGGCGAGGTCCGGCTGGGCACGACCGAGGATGCCGCCTGCGAATGGATGGCGGCCGTGCTGGGTCGCTTCAGAAGGCTGCACCCCCGTGTCTCGTTGAGCATTCGCGTGGCGCAAAGCCTCGTCCTGGAGCAATGGCTCCGGGCGGGAGATCTGGATCTTGCGATGATGCAGATATTTGCTCATGAGAAGGAACCGAATGACCTGGAATTATGGAGAGAAGACCTGATTTGGGTGCAGTCTATCGACCACCCTTTCACGTTAGAAAATAATATTCCGTTCGTTTCTTTCGATAAAAATTGCTTCTACCGCCGCGCAGCCCAAGATGCACTGGCGGAAACCGGGCGACACCTCAACATCGTCCTGGAGTGCCCGAGCTGCGATGGCGTGACAGCCGGGGTGCGCCATGGATTGGGCGTGGGCGTGATAAGCCGTCGGCAGCTAAGGCCCGGCCTGATGGAGATCCAAGGCGACCTTCCTGTCTTTCCCCAGATCTGCCACATCGCCCGCTCGAGCAATGCGTTGCCGGCAGATATTGAGAAGACGCTGATGGAAGCCGTCTCCGAGAAGATGATCGGTGATCGATAGGCTGCAGTCGCACGACGCCGACGCAGCCAGATCGACCGAGAATTGACGATGCTGTCCCCCGGCCCGACCCCGGGGCCGATGTTACGACCAATCTCCTCGCCATAAAATCCCCTCCGGAAAGGAGGAGCGTTACATTGCATACCGACAAGCCATGCCATCGCGTCGGCGGCCCGACGGGTGCGCACCAAGGCCTAAGCGCGACCGTGCTATTCCAAGACCTTTAGTTCTTCTGGGCTCGAAACCAGCTTTCCATGGCGGAAGGAAACCAATGATCGACGCCGCATTCAATTGAAAAAATATCCGAACAAAGTTACATAATGTAATGCGCAAACTTCGCCTCGCCCTGCCGTCGATGAATGGCTTCTTCACGTTCGAGGCGGCGGCCCGCTGCGGCAACTTCGCCCGCGCCGCCGAGGAACTCAACGTGACGCCGGCCGCCGTGAGCCGGATGATGGGCCGGCTGGAGGACCATCTCGGCATCATCCTGTTCGACCGCACGCCCGGCGGGGTGACGCTGACTGAGGCCGGGCGGATCCTCTATGAGGCCGTCTCGCGCGGCTTCTCGGGCTTCGAGCATGCCCTGCGCGAGATCGAGGACCGCAAGACGGGCGTTCAGACCGTCACCCTGTCGGTCTCGACCGGCTTCACGACACACTGGATCATGCCGCACATGGCGGAGATCAAGCGGGCCTTCCCTTCGCTCGAACTGCGTTTCCAGCTCATCATGTCGGCGCTGTCCGGGCCGGTATCGGATGTCGACCTCGGCATGCGCTTTGTCGACGGCCCGGACGAACGGCATGAGGCAAACTACATCATGCCGGAGATTCTGGTGCCGATCTGCAGCCCCGGATACCGCGAAAGGCAGCAGCATTCGCCGTCCGATGCGGCGACGGAGAGCTTGATCAATTTCGGCGACGCGCAGCCCGACTGGTCGCAGGTGTTCTTCCCCGGCGACCCCGGCGCGGCGACCAATTCAATGATCTTCTCCGACTATGCGATCGTCGTGCAGGCGGCGATGCTGGGTCAGGGCGTCGCGCTCGGCTGGCTCAACGTCATCTGCCACTGGCTGCGGACCAGGGCGCTTGTCCCGGCAAGCCCCGGCATCAAGGTCACGGGTCGGCACTGCCAGTTCGTGCGCTCGCGCGACAAGCCGCTGCGACCGATCGTGGCCGATCTGCGCGACTGGATCATTACGCGGCTCGGCGAGGATGTCAGGCAGGTCGCCCAGCTCTATCCGGAGCTTCAGCTCGAAACGGTGCTGGAACGCAGCCGCGGGTAAGCACTCGATCGCTGTGGCTGTGCCGGAAAGTTTTGATCACCAGAACCAAATTTCGGCATCAGTTGAATAGCTCGCGCGACTTGCGATGCAGCGGCTGCGGGAGATCTGGCTCGGCAAACCGGCTGACGCGGCCCTGGCTGACGCCAGCGTGGAATCGACGCTGGCCGCCATGGGCCGCGACTACTGGCCCTGTGGCTTCACGGCCGCGCGCACCGAGCTTGCCGCCGCCTGCCGCGAGTCCAGCGAGCAGCTCCTCGCCATCAAGATGGCCTCGCCGGTCTTCACCACCCCCATCGTCCAGAGCACGCACTCGGTGATCGACCAGGTCACACCGACCGCCAGCTTCGCCCAATCGGAGTTGGTCTTGCTGCGACATTCCCCGGCCGCCGCCGGTTCTCGCACTGGTGCTGGCGCCGATGCTGGAGATGTCGCTGCGCCAGTCGCTGCTGCTTTCCTTCGGCAGCCTGTCGATCTTCGTCGAGCGCCCGATCTCCGCCGTACTTCTGATGGTGGTTCTGCTCTCCCTCGCGCTGCCCTTCTTCGGCGCGCTGAAGCGGTCCCGGGCCAGTTCCTGACGGCACAGCCTGTCCAGCCGGGGCAAGGCGTATGCTGCTGTCTGGTCTCAGGCCGTTTCAAGCCGGGCGAGGTGGAGCTTCACGCCGCTCTTCTCAGCCACCCTGGCGAGATCGCCGACCGGCGCCGCCTCGGTGACGAGCAGGTCGATGTCGCGGAGCGAGCCCAGCCGCACCAGCCCGCGACGGCCAAACTTGCTGCTGTCAATGGCCAGGATCACCCGCCCGGCCTGCATCATGGCGGCACGCACGGCGGCGACTTCGGCATAATCGTCATCGCCGATATCGCCATCCTCGTCGATGCCGCTCACCGAGATGACCACGAAATCGAACTTGAACGCCTGAATGAACTCGGCCGAAGTCTGGCTGAACACGCCGCCATCCACCTGCCGCACGAAACCGCCCGGCACGGCGATGGTGAAGTCCGTGCAGTCGCTCAGGGTCGACGCGACGCGCAGGCTGTAGGTCACGATGCGCAGCGCCTTGTGGTCGATGAGCGCGCGGGCGACGGCCTCGCAGGTGGTGCCGGTATCGAGGAAGACAGAGGCGTTGTCGGGCACAATGCGGGCGATGGCGGCGCCGATGGCGTCCTTCGCCTGCGCATTGGCGATGCGGCGCTGGCGATAGACGGTCGGATCGATCGGCGTCGAGGCCACCGCGCCGCCATGCAACCGGCGCACCTTGCCCTCCAGTTCGAGCGCGACGATGTCCCGCCGCGCGGTCTGGGTCGTCACCGAGAAACGGCTCGCGATCTCCTCGATCGAAATGTAGCGGTGCTGTTCGAGGTGCTGCACCAGAAAGGCGCGGCGACGCGCCTTCTTGCCCTCATCATCCCGCTCGTCGTCGCGCATCTGCATGTGGGTTCTCGAAAGCACAGCGTCAAAATAGCCAGCGACCCATGCGGCGCCGGTTCAGCGCCGCATGGGTCGAGACGGCTCATTGCCGGCCGGGACCTCACGTCCCGGCCGGCAGATTATGAGTACGGAACGCCGGCGCGTCAGAACCTGACGCTCAGCGTGCCCGTAAGCCCATTATCGCTCTGTCCCGAGCCGAACTGCCCATCATAGCCAACACTGATGGTAGCATATTCCGTAGCGGCAAACTCGATGCGTGCACCGATCACGGCAACATTTTCGGCGATCGGCGCACCGGCAACCGAGAACACGTTGCCGCCGGCAAAGGCGAGCGAGGCGTCGGGGGTGATATCGCCGGAGGCATATTGCCAGCCCACCGTTCCGTGCAGTGTGGTCTGCGTGCCGCCGAGGTCGAAGCGGGTGGAGGCGCGCAGACCGAGCGTGGTGAAGAAGGTGTCGAGGCCGTCGCTAGCCCCGCCAAGCGCAGTAACGCCGCCCTGCTCAGCGAACGAGTCGTTGCTGAAGTGGACATAGGCAAGGTTTACGAAGGGTTCGAGCATACCCTTCTCGTGCTCGAACCGATAGCCCAGTTCGCCGAAAGCCTGGGTGGTTGCGGCATCATAATCGGCCGTCAGCCGCTCGCTGATGGTGGGAATGTTGACCTGGCGCGTGCTGTCGATGCTGTGCCAGGTGTAGGCGGCGCCGAGGCGCACGCCGACCGGGCCGGCCTGCGTCCCGGCATAGACGCCGAAATGAACATTGTCGCTGTTGGCGCTCGCGGCGAGATCGTCCAAGCTGACGGAGGTCTGGCTGTAGCCTGCCAGCATGCCCACGCGCCAGTTACCGGGCAGGCCGGCATCGAGGCCGCCAAGAACGCCGCCCGTGTTGCTGGAGAGTCCGGAGGCGTTGCCGTCCCCATCGACGTCGGTCCACGCGCCGAAGCCGCGCATCCACATTGCGACTTCCTTGGTGTCCGCCGCCACC
Source organism: Ancylobacter vacuolatus (assembly GCF_030813595.1). Classification (GTDB taxonomy): domain Bacteria; phylum Pseudomonadota; class Alphaproteobacteria; order Rhizobiales; family Xanthobacteraceae; genus Ancylobacter; species Ancylobacter vacuolatus. The sequence continues at coordinate 304,679 of NZ_JAUSUH010000004.1, forward strand.
GGGCGGGGTGCCTTGGTGTCGAGGCCGACCACCGTCATGTCGGAGAGAAGCGTCTCACCGCCCGAGGCGAGCAGGCGGTCATTCATCGCGTCGCGAACGAACCGGCTGTTGCTGACCATCACGCCGGCGGTGGAAGCATGAAGCTCGCCGCCAATCTGGGTGAAGATGGAGCGCGCTGTCGCCGCATCCTGCATGACGATGGCGTTGTAGAGCGCATTGCCATAGCCGAGGCTTTCGGCGCCGCGCGCCGCCGCCTGCTGGTTGCTGGTGTAGCCGACCTTGTCGAAGGCGGTGTCGTTGCGCGCCAGGGTGAGCTGGATCTGCGTGCTTCCATAGCTCAGTGTGGGGTCGAGGAAGGCAAGGCTGGAGGTGACGTCGTCGAATGTCCCCTCGACCCCCCCGGCCGAGGTAAGAATGGTGTAGGCCGTTTCCGGGAGGTAGTTGCCGCCGGCGGCGATGCCGATCACGCTGCCGCCCTCAATGGTGGTGGCGCCGGTAACGGCGATGAGGTCGCTTTTCCCCTCGGCATTCACCTCGACTTCATAGCGGGAACCCGCCGCGAAGCTGAGATTACCCGCCACGTTGAGGGTACCGATGGACTGGCCGGGGGCGATCGCGCCGCCGGAGGCGATGCGCAGATTGCCCACCGTGCCGGTGCCGGCCAGCGCAGCGCCGTCGAACACCGTGGTCAGCGCCGAGGTGGCGATCGAGCCATTGACCACCAGCAGGCCCTCTTCGACCCTGGTCTCGCCAGTATAGGTATTCTGGCCGAACAGCCCCAGCGTGCCCTCGCCGAGCTTGGTCAGGGCGCCGGTGCCGGAGACGGCGCGGGCAATGGCCACCGCATTTTCCGCCTCATCGACGTCGATGCCGCCACCGCCGGCTTCCAGCACCAGCGAGCGGTCGAGCAGCGCCATGTCGGTGCCGGCGATGCGCAGCGTGCCATTGTCGAGATGCAGGCTGGCCGCCGAGGTGCCGAGCGCGGCGTCCTCGTCGACGATGACCGTCCCGCCATCGGTGATCAGCGTCTCGCCGATGAAGCTGTGGTCATCGATGCAATAGTCGACAATAGCCTGCTGCAGGCGCGGATCGGTGCTCTTGCAGTCGAGCAGGGTCTTCTTTTCCTCCAGCGTCAGGCCGGTGAGGATGGGATTGCCGTTCTCGTCGGAAATCTGCCCGAGATAGACATCAGTCCGCATATTGTTGCGGGTGAGGTAGAATTCCTTGTTCTTCTCCTCGAACACCGTTGCGTCGGAACCCCACACCAGGCGGGTCTTCTCGACTTCCTTGCTGTCGACCGTCTCCTTATAGGTCTCCAGCGCCGGGCCGATCCATTTCAGCGTGTGGGCGACCGGCTCGTGGTCGGCAAGCGGGGCGCTGCCATCATTGGTGAAGCCGACATCGTCGAGCACGCCGGTATAGGCGTCATTGGGATCGTCGACGATGGTGTACCACTTGCCGAAGGGGCGGGAGACCATGAAATGGTCGATCGTCACCCGGTCCCAGCTGGTCCATGTATTGGTGTCGTCTTCGCCGGCCGAGGGCCAGGTCGTGGTGCCGTCACCCAGTCCGTGCGGGGCGAAGGGTTCCCGCTCCGCCGGGGTGGTGAGCAGCATATACTGCTTCTTGAGCACGTTCATCGTCACCGGCGTGTTCGACGCCACCGGATAGGTCTCGTCCTCGAAGGTGACGCCGTTCTTTGCCATATCCTTGGCGATGATCTGTTCCCACTGCCGCCAGCTCATCTGTGAAATACTGGAGATGCCGGGGAACTCGGAGCGATGGGCGTCGAAATAGGACTGGATCACGTTGCGGTAGTGGGCCGTGCCGTTGCCGTCGACCACCTTCATCGAGGCGGCATAGGCCTCGTAATCCGCCGCCTTGCCTTCCGGGGTGTATTCCTTCGCCAGCTGCTTCCACAGCGCCGAGGAGCCGCCGTCGATGATCGTGCGGGCGAAGAGATAGGATTGCTGCTCCGCGCCGTGGAGACCTCGCTCGGAGACGTCGCCTGCGTTGAAGTCGCCGACGAGAATGATCGGCGCATCCGAACTGGCCGCCCAGCTGTTGAAACCCTTCACCTCGTTGAGGCGCGCATTGGACTCGTCGTAATAGTTCAAGTGGACGGAACCGATGATGGTCTGCGGCACGCCGTTCTGCGCGTCGATCTTCTGGTAGGCGATCGCGTCGCCTAGCGTGCTCGCGCCGAACGTGCCGGACAGCCGGCTCACCACGCTGACATCGCTGATCTGGGTGCCGGTATAGGTGCCGAGCCCGGCATCGCCCAGCATCTGGGTCAGGCCCGGAATGTACTTGGTGTTGGCGCGCGATTCCTGCAGAGCGATGACGTCGTAATTGCCGTTGATGAAGAAGTCCGACGTGACACTCAGGTTGGAGGCGTACTGATCGTTCCAGGTGTTCAGCGTCAGGATACGGAGCGTTCCATCTTCCGCATGACCGGCGGCGGTGCCGAGCACCGTCATCGCGGCACCGCAAAGAAGCCGCGACGTCATCGCGGCAAGGCTGAAGTCACGTCGATGGCGGGTCTTCCTGATAGTCATCGTGCAGTCCCCATGCGCCCGGAATTGCCGCAGCCTGGCCCGGGAGCGGCGATGGCTCCGGGATTCAGGTCGGCGTTGATCGAGGACTGTTGCTTTGGCAGATCAATATGTCACTTAGATAACATTTTCAGCAACACACCACCGGGCTGGAGGTGCCTTGGCACCTTTGCAACGTAAGCGGGCGGCACTGACCCGCCTAGGCGACGGCCGATGGAGCAGCGTGCGGGACTTGGGACACGCGGTCACGCGGCGAGAGACGAGCCGCACCCAGCGACAGCATTGCCTTATATCTATGATTTTTATGCCATTTTCGTTCACGGCCCCCTCGTGCACGCCAAGGCGTGCGACGAAATGCGAATGTGGGCCACCGCTCGGCACCGCTTTTCCCGAGCCCCTCGCCTCGCCCGCAGGCAAGCGCGCCGGCAGGTCGGATCACCCCAGGGCGCGCAGGCTCTCTGGTCGGCGGATCGGGCGTCGAGGCGAGGGCGGCCGCGCAACAGCGGTCAATAAATGTCGTAAAACGGACATTTTGACATTCTCCGCTGAACGGGAAAACGCCTTTGTTCCTCCGCGCGTCATTCCGTCGGCGCAGCCGAAGCCGCGCCGTCGTTCCACGGGCAAAAAAAGGGAACAGGGGTAAACACCCCTGCCCCCTCAGATTCGTCGCCCCCCTTGGGGCTGGCCGGATGCGGCCTGCGCCGCTTGGCTCACCAGCGGTGATGGCGATCCCGGCCAATGAGATAGCCTACCACCACCCCCGCCAACGCCGCCGTGACCATGCCGGGAAGCACGTCGATCCGGTTGGCAACAGCCGCGTTGCCGGCGGCGTAGAGCCCCGAAGCGCGGTCGGCGGCATCGCTGACCCCCTCCCGCACCGCTTCGGTCGCGGCAGAAACGTTACGGCCCGTCTCGCGCATCAGCGCATCAGCACTGGAAGGAAGATTCTCGTTGATCTTGTTGGCGTCGACCATCGGTATGCTCCTGACATTGACTGCCGGAACAACGCCCGCTGCCCGTTAGCGTTCCCACCGAGAGGCGCCGTCAGCCGGCCCGGATGACGAAGGGGCTGACGAATTGCTCCTCGCAATCCTCGGTCGTGCCGGCCTGCCAAGACTGCACGAAGAACCGCCCCGCCCCGCCGAGCCCGATGATCGGCGTGTGCCAGACGCCGCGCCGGTAGACCACGCCGCCCCCACCGGGAAAGTGGAAGGCTTGCAGCGTGGCAAGGTCGGGGAGCCCCTGACCATCATCGAGGCAGACGGCTAGGGCGAAGTCGTCCGAATGCATGGCGACGATGGCCTGCTGCGAAAAGGCATGGCGCTCCAGCAGCCGCACCACCAGCGGCAGCGCCTGGGGTGCCGTCTCGAACACCGAGGCAATGAGTCGGCTTCCCGGCCGTGTATCCGCGTCGATCCGCGCAATGTCGTAGCGCAGCGCGGTGCCGGCGTTAACGTGCAACGGGTCGGCGGCACCGGCGCTGACGAGATGGCCATAGGGGCGAAAAAGGGCTGTGGTGGCCGGCAGCAGTCGCGCCTCCAGCCGGCCCCCAATATCCGTGTTCTCGCTCAAGCACGCCTCATTACCTCGGACACCTGCGCTCGCCCGGCAAGTGCGTCAATCGAACATTCGGGGCCAGCGAAGCGACCAAAATTTCAACTGGTCAGACCGGCTCCAACGGTGCCATCCTCGCAGCGAGTAACGGAATTTAGTCAGATGCGTAAAGCGGTGCAAGGCACCGGCGAAAACGGTGGTCCGACCGATTCAACAGGCAAGCGGCGGCGCCAGCCGCCCCCCCCCACGGCAGCCCAGTTCGCCGTGAGCGCGCTGCAGAAGCTGATCGAGGACCGCAAGCTCGGGCCGGGCGCGCCCCTGCCGCCGCAGTGCGGCCTGGCGCGGGAGTTCAACATCAGCCGCGCCACGCTGCGCGAGGCGCTGAAGGACAATGTGCAGGCCTTCCGCGCCGCCGCCCATGCGCAAGACTTCGCCGCTTTCGCGCAGATCGATTTCGAGTTCCACAAGCTGATCATGCGCTTCTCGCGCAACCGGCTGCTGGCCGACATGCACGACACATTCGGCCGCGTTCTGCTGGAAAGCTCGCGGCTGCCGGTGCGGCGTGACAAGCTGTGGGACCCGGTGATGGAACATGAGCGCGTCGTCGAGGCGCTCACCATGGGCGACCCGGAAGGCGCCGGCTACTATATGCGCCGCCATCTCAGCCGCACGGTGGACCGCGCGGGCATCACCATGACCAAATTCGTCTGAGCTTTGGGCGCCGCGGCCCCCACCGTGGCAGGAACAGCGAAAGGAACGCGCATGGCCAAGGAAATCTTCGTGTCCTACGGCATTGACGTCGACGCGGTAGCGGGCTGGCTCGGCTCCTATGGCGGCGAGGACAGCCCCTGCGACATTTCCCGTGGCGCCTTCGCCGGCAAGGTCGGCAGCCTGCGCCTGCTGCGGCTGTTCGAGAAATGGGGCATCAAGACCACCTGGTTCATTCCCGGCCATTCCATCGAGAGCTTCCGGGCGGAAATGCAGGCGGTCGCCGATGCCGGCCACGAAATCGGCATGCACGGCTACAGCCACGAGAACCCCATCGCCATGACCCCCGAGCAGGAGGAGGCGATCTTCGACAAATGCGTCGAGCTCATCACCCAGCTCGCTGGCAAGCCCCCGCGCGGCTATGTGGCGCCGTGGTGGGAATTCGGCTCGAAGACCAACGAGTTGCTGAAGCAGAAGGGCATCAAGTACGACCACTCGCTGATGCACAACGACCATCACCCCTATTACGTGACCGTCGGCGACAGCTGGACCAAGATCGACTATTCGCAGCACCCCTCGACCTGGATGAAGCCCTATGTGCAGGGCGAGGAAACCGACCTGATCGAGATCCCCGCCTCCTGGCACCTCGACGACCTGCCGCCGATGATGTTCATCAAGGCGGCGCCCAACAGCCATGGCTTCGTCTCGCCGCGCGACATCGAGGACACCTGGCGCGACCAGTTCGACTGGGTCTACGAAAATTACGACTACGCCGTCTTTCCCATCACCATCCACCCCGACGTGTCCGGCCGCCCGCATGTGCTGAAGATGCACGAGCGGCTGTTCGACTACATCAAGGGCCATGAGGGCGTGAAATTCGTCACCATGGAAGAGATCGCCGACGATTTCGCCCGGCGCTATCCGCGCAGCGGCGCCGCTCGGCCCACGCCCTGAGGCACGGCGATGTGCGGGCTTTGCGGCGCCTTCGCCGGCAGCGACCACTGGACCGCCGGCACCTCGACCGGCGGCAGCGTCACGCCGACGGCGGAGCGCCGCGCCCACGCCGCCTGCGCCAACGAGGTGTTGCGACTCTATGGGCTGCGGCTCGACGAGTGGGCGGGCCGCTTCACCCTGCGCTCGCGCACCGGGCGCATGACGGTGGTCGAGCATCTCGGGGCCCTGTGGCCGGAGGCGGAAAAGCTCGCCGGCCAGCCCTGCGATCCGCTCGACCCGGCCGTGATCGAGCGGATCGAACGTAGCCGATGAACGTGCCGGAAGGTCCCGCCCGCAAGCTGCCGGTGCATGTCCTCACCGGCTTTCTCGGCGCGGGAAAAACCTCGCTGCTGCGCCGGCTGCTCGCCTCGCCGGCGCTGGCCGACACCGCCGTGCTGATCAACGAATTCGGCGAGGTGGGGCTTGATCATCTTCTGGTCGAGGCGGTGGACGAGGACATCGTGCTGCTGAAAAGCGGCTGCGTCTGCTGCACGGTGCGAACCGACCTGAAGGAAGGCCTCGTCAATCTGATGGAGCGCCGCCGGCACGGCACGCTGCCGCCCTTCGCGCGGGTGGTATTGGAGACCACCGGCATCGCCGATCCCGGCCCGATCGTCGCCACGCTGACCGCCGACCCGATGCTGCGCCACCAGTTCCGACTCGGCGGGATCGTCACCGTCGTCGACGTGCCGAACGGCGTGGGCAATCTCGCCTCATTCCCGGAATCGCTGCGGCAGGTGGCGGCGGCGGACCGACTGGTGATCAGCAAAAGCGACCTTGCCTCCGCTGACGAGACCGCCGCGCTGGCCGCGCGCCTCTCGGCCCTCAACCCGAGCGCGGCGCTGGTCACGCTACTCCCGGACGCCGAGCCCGATATCGAGCTGCTGCTCGGCGACCCCGCCGATGAGGCGCACCGGGCCGCCGAGGTGCAGCGCTGGATCGCGGCGGCGGCCGCGCGGGAGGGCGGCTGGCGCTTTCACGGCCATGCGGGGCATGAGCCGGACCGGCATGGCGACATCCGCGCCTTCGTCATTCGCGCCGAGGCGCCGCTGGCCTGGCCGCGCTTCGCGCTCTGGCTGTCCATGCTGCTGAACCGACATGGCGGCGAGATCCTGCGGCTCAAGGGCCTGCTGTCGATCGAGAACGTCGCCGAGCCGGTCGTCATCCAGGGGGTGCAGCACCTCGTCCACGCCCCCGAGCACCTGAAGGCGTGGCCCGAGGGCGCTTCCGGCACGCAGATCGTGATGATCGCGCGCGGGCTCGATCCCGCGCTGGTGCAGCGCTCCTTCGATGCCTTTGTCGGCTCAGGTAAGGCGCAGTAGCGCCCGACCAGCAACCCGCCATCCACCGCGATCACCTGTCCGGTCATGCAGCGCGCCGCTGGCGAGGCAAGGAACAGGATGACGTCGGCGATATCCTCGGGCTCGCCGACGCAGCCAAGCGGGATGAAGTCGGCCGCCTTTTCCAGCCCCTCGGGCCCGAGCGAATGCTCGCGCGAAAGCGGCTGGCGGTGCGGATATAGCCGGGCGCCACGCCGTTGACGGTGATGCCGTCGCGCGCCAGTTCCGCCGCCAGCCCGCGCACCAATTCCACCACGCCGGCCTTGGCGGCGGAATCGTGCACATGCTCGTCCCGGCCATAGGCGACGCTCATGATGGAGGAGAGCGCCACAACTGTCCCGGCCTTGCGCGCCCGCACGCCGGGGGCGGCGGCGCGGGCGAACCGCATGATTGCCTTCAGGTCGACATGATAGTCGGCACGGGCAAAGGCGAAGGAGGTCGGCCGCCTGATGCCGATGCCCGCCCCCCGGTGACGAGGACGACCGGCGCGGCGCTCACGAGACCCCTCCCGCCGGCACGGCATAGGGTGATAGCTCGCGCTTGAGGAACCTGCCATCGCCGGGTGCACCGACGATGCGCCCGTCCTCGGCCATCACCTTGCCGCGCAGCAGCGTCATAACAGGCCAGCCGGTGACGGCCATCCCCTCATAGGGCGTGTAGTCGGCCCCATGGTGCATCAGCTCCTGGCGGATAATTTCCTTGCGGTTCGGGTCCCACAGCACGATGTCGGCGTCGAAGCTGGGGGCGATCGAGCCCTTCTTCGGGTAAAGGCCGTACATTTTGGCGTGGTTGGTCGAGGTCAGCGCGACGAACTCGTTGAGCGTGATGCGCCCTTCCACCACGCCCTTGGAGAACAGGATCTGCATCCGCGTCTCGACGCCGGGAATGCCGTTCGGCACCCAGCGGAAGGAGGTGCGGGCCTTCGGGTTCAGCTTGCCCATCTCGCCCTCATAGAAGAAGGCGCAATGGTCGGACGAGAAGGTCTGGAACACGCCGGTGCGGATGCCTTCCCAGATGGCGTCCCAGCTCGCATGGTCGCGCGGCGGCGGCGAGCAGACATATTTGCCGCCGCTCTCGTCCATGTTGAGGCCCTTCATGTCGTCGGCGGTGAGCGCGACATATTGCGGGCAGGTCTCGCCATAGACCTTGAGGCCCTTCTGCTGCGCCCAGCGGATCTGCTCCATCGGCTCGCGCCCGGAGACATGCACCACCATGATCGGCACATCGGTCAGCTCGGCATGGCTGATGGCACGGTGGGTGGCCTCGCGCTCCACCGATTGCGGGCGGGAGACGCCGTGATAATAGGGCGCGGTCTTGCCGGCGGCCTCCAGCTTCTGGGTCATGAAGCGGATGGCGTCATAGCCCTCGCAATGGACCATGACCAGCGCGCCGCAACCGCGCGCGCAGTCGAACACTTCCAGCAGCTGGCGGTCGTTCAGCACCAGGTCGTCATAGGTCATGAACACCTTGAACGAGGTGTAGCCGTCGCCCACCAGCGCCGACAGTTCCTGCCCCAGCACGCTGGCGGAAGGGTCGGAAATGATGAGGTGGAAGCCGTAGTCGCAATAGCACTTGCCCTCGGCTTCCTTGTGATAGTCCATCACGCTCTGGCGCAGGCTGGCCCCGCGCGGCTGCAGCGCGAAGGGCAGCACCGTGGTGTTGCCGCCCGCAATCGCCGAGCGCGTGCCGCTCTCGAAATCATCCGCCATGGCCGGGCCGCCAAAGGCCGGCTGGGCGAGGTGCACATGGCTGTCGATCCCGCCGGGCATGACCAGCAGCCCGGAAGCGTCGATCACCTTGGCCCCATCGGTCAGGCTCTCGGCCACCGCCACGATGCGCCCGTCGCGGATGCCGACATCGGCGCGCACCGTGTCCGAGGCGGTGACCACTGTGCCACCGCGTATGACCGTATCGAATTCGCTCATGGGCGCCTCGCTGGATGCGTTGGGACAAGAAACGGGATCAAAGCATGATGTCGCCGCCATTGGGCGAAAGCGTCTGGCCAACATAGAAGGCACCCGCCTGCGAGGCGAGCATCAGGATGGCGGGGGCGATCTCCGACACCTGGCCGCAGCGGTCGAGTGGGATCTCGGTGAGCTTGCGCGCGCGCCATTCATCGGTGAGGCCTCCCGGCAGAACCGTCTCGTTGGCGCCGGGGGCGATGGCGTTGACCGTCACCCCGTGCGGCGCGCCCTCATAGGCGAGCGCCCGGGTGAAGCCGACAATGCCGACCTTGGCGGCGCAGCAATGCGCCAGCGCCGGGGCGCCGCGATAGGCGAGCTGCGAGGCACAGTTGATCACCCTTCCATAGCTACGCGCCAGCATGTCGGGGAAGAACTGCCGCGTGACAAGGAAATGCCCGCGCAGATGCACCCCGATCATCCGGCCCCGCCTCCAGATCGAATTGCGGGGCGTAGCCGAGATCGCGGGCAATGGCGGAGATGTCGAAGCGCCGGTGCACCTCGTCCACCGGGTCGGGACCGGGTGCGAGGACGATGTCGGCCTGCGGCAGCACCCGCTTCACCATCTCGCCGATCTCGCCCAGCGTGACATGGGTGCCGCCTGTCGCGGTGCAGACGCGCCGGGCCGGTGCGGGGGCGTCGAGCGCCAGCAGCAGCGCGGCGACCGCATCCTCGACATGGATGCGCGCCAGCTCCAGCATGTTGATGGTACCGACGTCATTCACCTGCACCATGGAATACGGGTTGTCACGCGCCACCATCGGCCCGGAATGGGCGCCGCAATGATCGCCTCAAGCGGATATTGCGCGGCGATGGCATGCAGGCGGTGAATGTCGGTGAGGTCGCATGCGAGGAGCGGCAAACCCTCACGGGCGCGCTCGACCAGATCGATGGCCACGACCTTGCGGCCCTGCCCCTCCAGCGTGCCGCGTACCGCGCAGCATCCGTGTGTAATCCTGCGTGGGGTGGGCGAAGATCGCTTCGGTCTCGCCAAATTCGACGATCTTGCCGTGGCGCATCACCGCGACATTGTGGGCGAGCGAGCGCACCGAGTTGAGGTCGTGGGTGATGAACAGCGCCGACATGCCGATCTCGGCCTGAAGGTCGCGCACTAGGTCGATGATCTGCGCCCGCACCCGGATGTCGAGCGCGGTGGTCGGCTCGTCGAACACCACGAAGTCCGGCCCGGTGGCCAGCGCACGGGCAATGCCGATGCGCTTCTGCTCGCCGGCGGTCAGTTCGTGCGGATAGGCGTCGGCAAGGCTGAGCGGCAGGTGGACCAGATCGAGCAGCTGCCGCACCCGGCGCTCCCGTCCCTTTCCATCGATGCCGGGGGTCGAGCCGCAGCGGCTGGGCGATCAGCGCGCGCACCGGCCAACGCGGGTTCGTCGATCGCCCGCACCACCTCGGTGCCGCCGGCTATGGGGAAGAACTTCTCCAGCCGACGCACGTCGAGCAGCGGCCTTGCATGCGCCGCCTCCGCCCGGCCCTGCATCGTCCCCTCGCTTTGCCCCGTCCTCGGCGTCGGGCGCACCCGCGCCGCATCCAGCAGCGTGCGGCTGTAGTCGTCGCGCGGACCTTGGAGGAAACGGCCGACCTCGCCCAGCTCGACGATGCGCCCGCCCTTCATGATCGCCACGCGGTCGCAGCAATGGGCGATGATGCCGAGGTCATGGGTGATGAGCACCACCCCGGCACCGTGTTCGCGGCAGCGCTTCACCAGGAGATCGAGCACCTGCACCTGAATGGTGGCATCAAGGCCGAGCGTGGTGTCATCGGCCAGAACGATATCGGGATTGGCCACCATCGCCATGGCGATGACCGCGCGCTGGGCCATGCCGCCGGAATGCTCGTGCCGATAGGCCTTGGCCCGGCGCTCGGGATTGACGATGCCGAATTTGGCCAGAAGATCCGCCGCCGCCCACGCCCCCCGGTGGCCGCAGGCGCGATGCGCCCGCATCACCCGGGCGATCTGCCCCCCCACCGTCGCCACCGGGTCGAGCAGCGCCTTGGCGTTGGTGCCGATGAGGGCGATGCGGGCCCCGCGCAGCTTGCCCTGCTCCGCCGCGCTGAGCCCGAGCACCGTGGCGCCGTCGAGCCGGATGTCGCCCTCGACGATGCGCCCGCCCTCGGGCAGCAGGTCGAGCAGGCTGCGCGCCACGGCGGTCAGCGAGATCAGCAGGTTGATGCGGGTGGCGTAGATGACGCGGGCACAGATATCCATGCCCGACACATCGGTGCCGAACCAGTGCGCCAGCGAGGGCGGCTCCAGCGAGGCCAGAGGATCGGCCTCGACAGGCGAATAGGAGGTGAGCCAAGGCGAGAAAAGGATGGCGATGACCTGCAGCGCCAGCAGCGCCAGCCCGACGACCGCGGCGGGATGGCGGCTGAGATAGCGCATGAACTCCGCCCTCATACCCGGATCCTGGGATCGGCAAGTTCGTAGAGAATGTCGACCACGGTGCAGACGACCAGGATGAAGGCAGCGGCCACCAGCACGAAGCCCTGCAGCGCGGGATAGTCGCTGTTCACCACCGCCTGCACCGCATACTGCCCCAGCCCGCCCCAAGCGAAGATCGTCTCCACCAGCACCGCCGCCCCAAGCAGAAAGCCGACCATGAAGCCGACCAGGGTGATGATCGGCGGCAGGCAATTGCGCAGCGCGATCCGGCGGATGGATCGCTCCGGCAGGCCCGAGGCGCGGGCGTGGCGGATGAAATCGCTGCGGTAGACATCGGCAAACACCGTGTTGGTCATCTTCATCAGCGCGCTGGCATTGACGATGGCGAGCGTGAGCACCGGCAGCACGAGGCGGCCGACCGAGGAGAAGAAGGCCTGCGGGTTGCCGGCGATGACGCTGTCGATGGTGTAGAAGCCGGTGACAGTGGGGGGCGGCGTGACGAAGGTGTCGATGCGCCCGAACGTCGCCGCCGCCCAGCCGAGCATTTAAAAGAAGAAGTGGATCAGCAGCAGGCCGATCCAGAAATCCGGGATGGCGCCGGCGGCGAGGCCGTAGATCCGGCTGCCGATATCTACCGCCCCGCCCGGCCGCGCCACCGAGACGATCGCCAGCGTCACGCCGATGAGGATGGTGTGGATCATGGCATAGGTGATCAGCTCCAGCGTCGCCGAGGCGCGTTCCAGAAGGTCGGAAACCACAGGCTGGGAGGTGAAGATCGAGGTGCGGAGATCGCCGTGCAGGGCGTTCCAGACATAGCGCAGGAACTGGTCCCACACCGGCAGGTCTAGCCCCAGCCGATCGCGAAAGGCGGCGATGGTCTCGGGCGTCGCCATGTTGCCCAGCAGCAGCAGCGCCGGATTGCCCGCCAGCAGGCGTACCAGCAGGAACGTCACCATCATCACGCCGAAGAGCTGGGGCAACAGCATGAACAGGCGGCTGGCGACGATTTTCAGCGGGCGGGGAACGATGCCCCAGAACCCGGCGAGGCGGACGGCGACAGTCATGCGGGGGTCGTTCAGGGCTCGTGCGACCTTGGGGGGAGAGGCGCGGCGGGGAGCCCGGCATCTGCCGGGCCCCTCGGGCGAGCGGCGGCGGCTCACTCCTTGTACATGTCGTAGGAAGCGTTGCCGTTCGGGGTGTACCAGGAGTAGCCCTTCACAGTGGCCCGCGTGGCCAGCTGGTAGGCGGGGTTCATCAGGAACACCCAGGGCGCGCCCTCCATGATGATCTGCTGCACCCGCTTCATGTCGACCAGGCGCTTGGCCTCGTCGGTGCTGGTGAGACCGGCATTAATGAGAGCGTCGACCTCTTCGCTCTTGAACGTCGAGTCGTTGATCGCCGAGCCGCTGTTGAGCCAGAGATTGGCGACATAGGCCGCGTCCGGCATGGTCGCCAAGTCGTAGAGGATGCGACCGTCGCCCTTCTTCTGGGCGTAGCCGAGCAGGCGCTCATTGACGTTGCGGCGCACCTCGTGGCCGGCCCGGTGGGCAGGTTTTCCTGGTCGAGCGATCCGGGGTGCCCGGGGCGGCGACCACCAGCGTGGTCTTGGCGTCCTGCGCCTGCGCCGGCAAAGGCGCGGCGAGCAGCGCCGCGAGGAGGCCGGCACCGACGCCGCCGGCCGGCCATTGTCCCTCGAAGAGGTCCAACCACAATTGGAGATTGTTGATGTCGTGCGGCGCGCCTTCAGGTCGCCGGGGCCCCGCCAGGGGCTGCCGGCCGAAGGGAAGGCGGCGCCTCGATGGCCCTAGCCCTGTGCCACCGGATGGATGTGCGGGTGCGCGTGCGTATGGCTGTGCGGGTGGGTGTGCAGCGCGGCCGGGGCGAGATGGCCGTTTTCGATCGCCATCGCCCGTGTCGCCAGCTCGGCGATGAAGCCGTCATCATGCGACACCAGCAGCATGGCGCCAGGAAAAGCGTGCAGCGCCGCCCGCAGCCGCTTTCCGTTTTCGGTGTCGACGCCGTTAGTGGGCTCGTCCAGCAGCAGCACGTCCGGCTGCATCGCCAGCAGCCCGGCGAGGCAGACAAGGCGCTTCTCGCCACCGGAAAGCCGATGGCTGATGCGCGGGGCGAGAGCGTGGATGCCGAGCATGGCCAGCACCTCCTCGGCCCGGCGAAAGGCCTCCGCCTGGGTACAGCCAAGATTGAGCGGGCCGAAGGCGACATCCTCGATCACGCTGGGGCAGAACAGCTGGTCGTCGCTGTCCTGGAACAGATAGCCGATGCGAGGGCGCAGGGCGCGGAAGTCGCGTTCGCTCCGGCAGGATGTGCCGAACAGCCGGACCTGCCCGGCGCTCGGATGTTCCAGCCCGACAAGGGTGCGCAGCAGCGTGGTCTTGCCCGCCCCGTTCGGGCCGACAATGGCCAGCCGCTCGCCTGCGGCAAGGGCAAGGTTGACCGTGCGCAGCACGGCGGCGCCGTCGCGGGCGACGGTGACACCCTCAAGGGCGAGCAGCGCGCTCATAGCCGGTCCGCCATCGTCACCGCGAGACCGAAGGCCAGCGCGGCGCAGAGGCCCGCCCAGTCCCGCGCCGTGGGGGAAGGCGGCGCCAGATATGGAAAGCGGCCTTCATAGCCCCGGCAGCGCATCGCCTCCTCCACACGCTGCGCCCGCTCCAGTGCCCGCACCAGCAGCATGCCGAGCAGATGGCCATAGCTGCGCCAGCTGTGGCGGTTCGTGCCGGGGCGGAAGCCGCGCATTCGCATCGCTTCCTGCAGCCGCCGCGCCTCGTCGCGGATCAGCGAGAGATAGCGCGCCGTGAGCACGAACAGGCGCACGAGAACCTCCGGCACATGAAGCGCGCGAAGCGCGGCGCCGAGCCGCACCGGCTCGACCGCGCCCAGCAGCGCCGTGAGCGCCAGCACTGAGGCGGAAACCTTGGCGGCGATCAGCAAAGCGCGCTCCACGCCCTCGACACTGGCGGTCAGCGGGCCGAGGGAAAACAGCGGCTGGCCCGCCATCGTGAAGGGAAGCGTCGCGAACAGCAGCAGCAGGAATCCCTCGACATGCAGCAGCCGCCGCCAGAGCCGGCCATCGGGCCGGCGCCAGGCGGCAACCAGCCCGGCCACGGCGAGCGCCGCCAGCGCCACGGGGAGCGTGCGCAGCTGCGACAGGCAGGCGATGGCGATAAAGGCGGCGACGAGGCGCAGGCGCAGGTCGCACACGGGAACCTGCGGGACCGCCACCGTCATGAGCGGCGTCCGCGCGCCCACAGGCCGATGCCGGCGAGGCCCAGAATGAGGAAAACTCCGGAAAGGATGTCGGCATAGCGCAGGCGCGCATCCAGCTGCTCGATCCGCTCCATCAGCGGTGCCAGCTGCCGCTGCACCGCCGCCTCGACCAGTGCGGCAAGGCGCGCATCGGCCTCGCCGCCGGCCGGGGCCGATGCGTCCGTCGCAAGCACCGGCGGGGTCGCGCGCGCGGCCCCCCCGAAGCGTGCGGCCGGCAGCGTCACCGAGGCCACATGCCCCTCGCGCGTGTCGACCGTCACCGTGGCGTCCGTGGGCGGCTGCGGCGCGGTGAAGGCGAAGCGCCCCTCCCCGTCCGTCGTGCCGGCAGCGATCGGCGCGCCGGCGGTGTCCTTCGCCACCCACGCGGTCTGCGCCGCGCGGCCGCCGCCGATGAAGAAGGCGTAGCCCTTCACCTCGCCGCCCTCCACCGTGGCGAAGACCTTCAGCTTGTGCGCCTGCGCCGGGCCGGAAAAGGCCAGCGCCAGCAGCAACACTGTCAGGAAACGGATCATGGCGCGACCGGACGCAGCGCCTCGGGCTGCACGCGGGCGAGGAAGGAGACGATCGCGGCGGTGATGAAGGCCTCCACGAGGGCGAGCGGCAGATAGGTGGCGATCACCACACGGGCCGCCGGCGTATAATCGCTCGACGACAGCCACAGCGACAGGGCGACGAGCCCTCCCGTTCCCAGCACCGCCAGCCCCCCGGCCAGCGCGCCGGCCGCCAGCCGCACCGAAGGCCGCGCGGTGGCGCGGATCAGCGGCCCCAGCAGCAGCCCGCACAACACCCCCGGCAGCGCGATATTCACCGTGTTCACCCCGAGCGTCGTGAGCCCGCCAAAACCGAACAGCAGCGCTTGCAACAACAGGGCCACCAGCACGGCGAGAAAGGCGGCGGTGCCGAGCATTACCCCCATCAGCCCCGCCAGCAGCAGGTGCACGCTCGACGGCCCCACCGGCACGGCCACCAGCGACCCCGCGAAGAATGCCGCCGCCAGGATGGCGGTGCGCGGGATCATCCGGTCGTCGAGCCGCCGCAGCCCCAGCGCCACGCCGGCGGCGGCCAGGACGCCGCCACTGACGAGCACCGGCGCGGAGAGGAGGCCGTCGGGAATATGCGCCATTCGCCTACTTCCCGGCGCCCATGTTGTTCCCCGCGCTCATGTCAGTCGCCTTCACCCAGATCAGCGCGCCGTCTTCCACCGGCACCTCTTTGCCCTCGGGCGAGGTCATCGGCGTGTCGCCGTCCAGCAGCGCGGCGAAGCCCCACCAGCCGGCGCGCGGCATGGCATAGGTGAAGGTGCCATTGGCGTCAGCCTTGATCACCTGCGTCACGAAAGCGTCGTTCGGCGGCGTCACCGTGCCGTCATTGATGAACTCGACCTCCACCTCGGCGAAGGGCACCGGCTTGCCGCCCTTCAGCACGACGCCGGAGAAGAGATTGCCCGTCCACAGCCCGGTCGGGCGGGTGAGCGGCTGGATCTCCACCGGCAGCCCGACCAGTTCGTCCCAGCCCTCGCCCGAGGCGTAGCTGTCGACGATCACCTTGGAGTAGTGGACGATGTACTTGCCTTCCGAAGGCTCCCAATAGGGCTGCGGCTCGACATAGAAGATCGCCGCGCCCGGCTCCTTCAGCTCATAGGCGAGCGTCCAGGCGCTCTTGCCGTCGACCGGCTTTTCGCTGATCTGGCCGAGCAGGTCGGTGGTGGTGCCGCCCGCCAACACACCCACCTTGGCCGGCTTCTTCATCTCCATCACCGGCCCGCCCTCGACCGGATGGGTGAACACCATATCGATATTCACCGTCCCGCCCTCCGGCAGCACGTCGGCAGAGGGGATGATCTCCTGGAAATGCGCCAGCGCCGGCCCCGCCCCGAGCGGCAGGACAAGGGCAGCGAAAACGACGAGACGGGCCGGAAAGCAGGTGGGCATGCGGCACCCCTTTTGTATGAATTAAGTGAATAAAAATCATACAAAGTCCGCCCAGTCTCCGGCAAGGGCAAAAAACCATCCCTGG
Organism: Ancylobacter vacuolatus; assembly: GCF_030813595.1. GTDB lineage: Bacteria > Pseudomonadota > Alphaproteobacteria > Rhizobiales > Xanthobacteraceae > Ancylobacter > Ancylobacter vacuolatus. Next base: position 321,495 of record NZ_JAUSUH010000004.1, read on the forward strand.
GGAAATTCTTGCCGGGATCAAGGTGATAACCTAACCTCACCACATTCGGCCGGGGGCTCTCATGCAGCGGATCACCATCGCCATCGACGACGATCTGGCCGCGCAGCTGGATGGCTTCATCCAGGAGAGCGGTGCCGCGAACCGCTCCGAGGCGATACGCGATCTGGTGCGTCGGGGCCTTTCCGCGCGTTCGGACGGACCGGCACAGGCCTCCTGCTTCGGCGTCATCAGCTGCGCCATCGACCAGTCGGTGCGCAATCTCGCGGCACGGGTGCCCCAGGGCCGGCTCGACCGGCACGACCAGACCGTCGCCGCCCTCTCGGTGCCGCTCGATCACTCGACCTCGGTCGATGTAACGGTGATGCGCGGGCAGGTCGGCGACATCGCCACCTATGCGCAGGCGCTGTTTCTGGAACGCGGCGTCATGCATGGCGCGCTCAGCCTCATCCCGGTGGCCGAGGACAAGGCCCATCACGTCCACAACCAGGGCTCCCCGCACGCGCACACGCATCTGCGGGTGAAGAGCGGATTCTAGAGCATTTTCGAGCGAAGTGGATTCCGGTTCGCGTGAAGAAAATGCGTAAAGACAAGAATCCAGGGCACGCCTGGTGAACCGGCTTTCACCGGGCGCGCTCCAGAAACGAAAAAGGCGCGCTCGGCCGGAGCGCGCCCTCTTCGCTGTGGTGACGGCAGCTGTCGGCCGCTGCCTCAGTTTCGTATCGCCCGCACCAGCCCGATCAATATGCAGGCGCCGATGACGCCGGCGACGAGATAGCCGATCCAGCCGCCAAAGCCGACGCCGATCAGGCCGAAGAGGAAGCTGGCAATCGCCGCGCCGATGATGCCGAGCACGATATTGAGGAAGATCCCCGTACCGGTCTTCATGATGGCGGAGGCGATCCACCCCGCCAGACCGCCGATGATGATGGCGGCGATCCAGCCAATCTGTGCGTCTTCCATGCTATTTCTCCCAGAGCCCCAGTTGGATGCCGGGGATAAACGCACGGGCCCGTGCGCTGTTCCCGCAACAGGGTACGCCGCGACGGTATTTTTGGCGACGCCTCCTCACGCCGCCGGCGCGGGCGCTTTGAGGCCGATGGCACGCCCGGCCACAAGGGGGCGCTCCAGCCCCGCATGGGCTCCAGCGAGAACGTCAAGGGCGGCGCGCACAGGCGGAGCAGCGGGGCAGGCCCGGCCGGCCTTGCTGTCGACATGCAGCAGCATGTGCTCGCCGGTGGCGATCTCGCGGTGCTCGGGGCCGGCATAGAGCCGGTGGAACACATGCAGCCGCTTCTCGTCCGTGCCGAGGATCTGGGTGGTGCAGACCAGCGCCTCGCCCAGCTTTGCCTCGTCGAGATGCCGCAGGTGGGTTTCCACCGTGTAGTAGCTGTGGCAGCCCTCGACATAGGCGAGATCGACGCCGATCAGCCGCAGCAGCGCGTCGGTGGCGTCGCCGAACACCTGGAGATAGCGGTGCTCGGTCATGTGGCCATTATAGTCGATCCAGGCCGGGGAGACCCGTGTTTCCACCAGCGCCAGCGGCTCGGAGGGGTCGGGGGCCGGGACGGTACCCGCCTGCGCCCATAGTCGCTGCTCGAACTCCTTCAAAAGCTTGCCCGCGCCCCAGCCATCCCCGCCCCGGCCCGCCTTCAGCGCCTGCACGATGCCGACGAGGTTCTCGTCGCGGATGCGCTCCAATTCGCGGATGGAGAGGCCCGCCGCCTGCGCGTCGGATTGCGCGCCGATTTTCTCCACCAGCGCGTCGTCGAGGTCGACCACGTCGGTCAGCTTGGTCCACGGCCAAGCGAGGCACGGGCCGAACTGGGCAAGGAAATGCCTCATGCCGGCCTCGCCGCCAGCGATGCGGTAGGTCTGGAACAGCCCCATCTGCGCCCAGCGCAGGCCGAAGGAATAGCGGATCACGTCGTCGAGCGTCTCGACGTCGCAAATGTCGTCCTTGATCAGCCACAGCGCCTCGCGCCACAGCGCCTCCAGCAGCCGGTCACCGACAAAGGCCTCGATCTCGCGGGCAATCACCACCCCCTTCATGCCGATGGCGTCGAGCACCGCCTTGGCCCGCGCCACCGTCTCCGGCGTCGTCGCCCTGCCACCGACGATCTCGACCAGCGGCAGCAGATAGACCGGGTTGTAGGGGTGGGCGACAAACAGCCGGCCGGGATGGGCGAGCCCCTCCTGCAGATCGGTCGGCTTGAGGCCGGAGGTGGACGAACCGAGCAGCGCTTCGGCTGGCGCGGCCGCGTCGATCTCCGCCAGCACGCGGCGCTTGAGGTCGAGTCGCTCGGGCACGCTCTCCTGCACCCATTCTGCGCCCGCCACCGCCTCTTCGAGGCTTGCGCAGAAGGTCAGCCGGCCACGCTTGGGCAGCGGCGCGCCGGTGAGCAGGCCATAGGCGCGCTCGGCATTGGCCAGCACCTCGGCGACGATGCGCTGCGCGTCGGGGTGCGGGTCGAACACATTGACGTCGATGCCGGCGAGCAGGAAGCGGGCGATCCAGCCGCCGCCGATGACGCCGCCGCCGATGCAGGCCGCGCGGGAGATGGGGGCAAGGCCCCCGGGAAGGGTCGCCGTCATCGTCGTCTCCTCAGCGCTTCACCAGCTTCAGCTTCTCGCGCACCTCGGCCGGGCCGATGATCCGCGCGCCCATATTCGTCACCACGTTGGCGGCCTTCTCGACCAGCTGGGCGTTGGTGGCGAGCTGGCCCTTGCCGACATAGAGGTTGTCTTCCAGCCCGACGCGCACATTGCCGCCCGCCAGCACCGCCGCCGCGGGATAGGCCATGGCGTTGCGGCCGATGGAGAAGGCGGAGAAGGTCCACCCTGCCGGCACATTATTGACCATCGCCATAAAGGTGTTGAGATCGTCAGGCGCGCCCCAGGGAATGCCCATGCACAGCTGGATCAGCACCGGGTTCTCGATCAGCCCTTCCTCGGCGAGCTGCTTGGCAAACCAGAGGTGCCCGGTGTCGAACGCCTCGATTTCGGGGCGCACGCCCAGCGCCGTCATTTGCCGCGCCATCTCGCGCAGCATGGACGGCGTGTTGGTCATGACATAGTCGCCGAGATTGAAGTTCATCGTGCCGCAATCGAGCGTGCAGATTTCCGGCAGGCATTGCGCGACATGGGCGACGCGCTCGGTGGCGCCGGCCATGTCGGTGGCTTTCTCGTTGAGCGGAAACGGCGCCTCGACGCCGCCGAAAACGAGATCGCCCCCCATGCCGGCGGTCAGGTTCAGCACCACGTCCACCTCGGCCGAGCGGATGCGGTCAGTGACCTCGCGATAGAGCTCGAGGCGGCGCGAGGCGGCGCCGGTCTCGGGATCGCGCACATGGCAGTGCACCACCGCCGCGCCGGCCTTGGCGGCGTCGATCGCACTGTCGGCGATCTCTCGCGGGGTGATCGGCACATGGGCGGAGCGCCCGGTCGTGTCGCCGGCACCGGTGACGGCGCAGGTGATGAAGACATCGCGATTCATCTGCAAAGGCATGGCGTGGCTCCTGAAAGCATGCGCGGAGCTTGACGGCAAAGCGAAGTCGTGACGCAACTATTTACGCAATCCATTTTTCATTCTGCGAAGCGATGATCTTTACCCCTTCCGACGACGCGCTCGACGTCACGCTACTGCTGTTTCCCGGCCTGTCGCTGCTCTCGCTCGCGGCGACGCTGGACCCGATGCGCGGCGCCAACCGCGTGCTCGGACGGCCGGCCTTTCGCTGGAAGCTGGTGTCGATGGACGGCCAGATGCCGACAGCGAGCTGCGGCCTGCCGATCCCGGTGGACGGCGCCTTCGATGCCGGCACGCGGCAGGATGTGCTGATGGTGGTCGCCGCCTTCGAGGCGGCCCGCTTCGCCACGCCACCGATCCTCAAGGCGATCCGCGCCGGCGCCAAGCGCTCGGTCGCCACGGGGGGCATCGAGTCCGGCTCATGGCTGATGGGCTTCGCCGGGCTGCTGGAGGGGCGGCGCGCCACCACCCATTGGGAGGACCTGGAGGACTTCGCCGCCCGCTTCCCCGAAACCGACGTGCAGCCCGACCGCTTCGTGATCGACGAGCCGGTATTCACGACAGGCGGCGCCACCCCGGCGCTCGACTGCATGCTGGCGCTGATCCGCGCCCGGCACGGCTATTCCGCCGCGCTCGATGTCGCCAGCCTCTATATCTATGAGGAAGTGCGCGCGGGCTCGGACGTGCAGCCCATCGTCTCGCTCGGGCGCATTCGCCAGCATGAGCCGCGCGTGGCCGAGGCGATCCGGCTGATGGAAACCCATATTGACCGCCCGCTCACCGTCGCCGCCATCGCCCGTCGGGTGGGGGTGTCGACGCGGGGGCTGGAGACGCTGTTCACCAAGACGGTGGATGTGCCGCCCGGCGCCTATTACGTCACGCTGCGGCTGAAGGCGGCGCGGCGGCTGGTGCTCGACACCAACCTGCCGATCGCCGACATCGCCGAGCGCACCGGCTTTTCCGCCATCGCCTCGCTGTCGCGGGCGTTCCGGCGGCAGTTCGGCGCGCCACCGTCGGCGGCGCGCCGTCAGCGTTTGTAGCAGCCTCAGAGGCCGAGGCCGGCTTTCACCGCCGCCGCGCCGGGCTTGCCGTCGAGCGTGGTGACGCCGGCGAGCCATGTCTCCACCGTCGCCGGGTTCTGCTTCATCCACGCCGTCACCGCCGCCTCGGGCTGCATCCCCTTGTCGAGAATGTCGCTCATCAGCCGGTCTTCCATCGCCACGTCGAAGACGAGGTTGGTGAGCAGCTTGCCGACATTCGGGCAGTCCTTGACATAGCCCGGCCGGGTAAGGGTCAGCACGCTGGCGCCGCCATCCTTGGGCCCGAACACATCATTTCCCTTGGTGAGATACTCGATCGGCAGGTTGACGTTCATCGGGTGCGGCCGCCAGCCGAAGAACACCACCGGCTCGCCCTGCTTGATGCGATGGCCGACCTGGGTGAGCATCGCCTGCTCGCTGGATTCCACGAGGTCGAAGCCCTTCAGTCCGAACGTGTCCTCGGTGATCATCTTGGAGATGGTGGCGTTGGCGCCGCTGCCGGCCTCGATGCCGTAGATCTTGCCCTGCAGCTTGTCCTTGAACTTGGCGATGTCGGCATAGGTCTTCAGCCCGGCATCATAGGCCGCCTTGGAGGTGGCGAAACCGATGCGCGCGCCGTCGAGATTGGTGGCGACCACGTCGATCTTGCCGGCCTTCACAAGAGGAACCTGTGTCGGCTCCTGCAGCGGCATCCAGTTGCCGAGGAAGATGTCGCGGTCCCCATTCTCCAGTGCCTTGAAGGTGATGGCGACGGAGAGCACCGCGACGTCCGGCTTGTAGCCGAGATGGGTGAGCAGTTCATCGGCCACCGCCGTGGTGGCGGTGATGTCGGTCCAGCCGACATCGGAGAAGCGCGGCTTGGCGCAGGCGGCCGGGTCGACGGCGAAGGCCGGGGACGACAGGAGCGTGGCGGACAAGGCGATGCAAGTCACGAGATGGCGTGAAATCATTGCTGTTCCCTCTGTTGGCGATCATGCCGCACAACGGCATCGCAAGGGAAAGCCTATCGACAGGTGCGCCGGTTGATTGACCTTGTTCGAAGTACAGATGACCGAATGCGCAACCCGGTCATCCCCGCCCTTGCCTAGTCGCGCCCGCTTAGCCGCCGCAGCGCGGCGTGGACGGTGGCGTTGCCGGCCCACATGGCGCCGGGCCGGGTGAAATCGCCGTCAAAACTCACCAGCCCGCCGGCTTCGCGCACCAGCACCATGCCGGCCCAGCAATCCCAGCAATGCAGCGTCGGGTCGTAATAGCCGGCGAGGCGGTTGGCGGCGACATAGGCCAGCATCAGCGCCCCCGAGCCGACGCGGAACAGCACGCCGCCTTCGCGATAGAGCCCCTCGACAAAGGCGCCGACCTCGGCGGGCAAGGCCTTTTGCGTGGCGCCGAAGCCGATGGTGGTGGAGGCGATGGTCCAGTCCGGGTTCATCGCCAGCGACCGCCCGTTGAGCCGGGCGCCCCCGCCCGCGACGGCGGAATAAAGCTCGCGCAGCATCGGGGCATAGATGACGCCGGCCACCGGCTCGCCCCCGCAGGCGAGGCCGATCGACACCGTCCAGTTCGGCTGTCCCACCAGGAATGGCATGGTGCCGTCGATCGGGTCGATCACCCAGACGAAGCCGGACGTGCCCTCCGTCGCCGCCTCTTCCTCGCCGACAATGCCATCGCCGGGGAAATGCCGGCGGATCGCCCGACGCAGCCAGGCCTCGATGCTGCGGTCCGCTTCGCTGACGAGGTCCTGCGAATCGGACTTCAACTCCGGATGCAGCGTGTCACGCTGCAGAAAGAACTTGCGCGCCCGCGCCCCCGCCCCGCGCGCCAGCGCCTCGGCGACGGCCTGCCGGGCACGGAGCGGCTCCATTCCATCGTCATGCTCCGCTGCCATCCTGCCCGTCTCCACACTTGTTGACTGCCACGCACCGGCCACCGTGCCAGCTCCTGATGCTATTGCATATTTCAGATTACAAATGTATCGGTTTCCCGTCGACGACAGTGCTGTTGTCGCGGCCGGGCTTCTCGAAAAGCGCCGGCACGGGTTGAGGCCGGCACGTCCGGCGGAACTGCGGAAGGAAGCGGCGCCGGCGACGGCTCCACGCCCCCGCCAATGATGAGAGACGGTTTTCAACCGTCCGCATGTCGGCCTCGCCCGAACCGTGGCGCTGCGCCATTTCAGGAGGAAACCATGAAGCGTGCATTGAAAATCTGCGCCAGCGTCGTCGCCCTCGCGGCGGCAACGGCGGCCATGCCGGTGGCGGCGATGGCGGACTGGCTCGAAGAGGCGGCCAAGCCCCTCAAGGGCACTGAAGTCAACGGCATCTTCCTCGACCGTCCGGGCTACCGCGCCATCATCAAGCTGCTGCCCGAATTCGAGAAGAAGACCGGCATCAAGGTCAATTACGAAATCGTTCCCTATGAGAACGCGCGCGAGAAGGAAGTGCTGAACTTCACCTCGCGTGGCGACCTTACCATGGCGCTGGTCGATCTGGTGTGGATCGGCGAGTTCGCCGAGAATGGCTGGCTGGTGCCGGTGGACGATCTCGCCAAGGACAAGGCGATTACCGACCCCAACCTCAAGCTCGACGGCTTCTTCCCGCTGCTGCTGGAAGCGTTCGGCTCCTGGGGTGGCACGGTCTATGGCCTGCCCTTCGACAATTATTCCGGCCTGCTGTTCTATAATTCCTGCAAGCTCAAGGAAGCGGGCTTCGACAAGCCGCCGGCGACCTGGGAAGAGGTGATGACCGTCTACGGTCCCAAGCTCACCGACAAGTCGAAGAACGAGTTCGCCTATGCGCTGCAGTCGCGCCGCGGCGAGACCCAGTCGGCCGACAGCTTCATGCGCTTCCTCTGGCCCTTCGGCGGTTCGCTGCTGAACAAGGAGTTCAAGTCGAACCTGCTCAGCAAGGAGAGCCAGGCCGGCCTGCAGTTCCGCCAGGACCTGATGAAGTACCAGCCGCCCGGCGTTGTCTCCTTCGATCACGCGGAATCGGTGAACGCGCTGGCCCAGGGCCAGGTGGCGATGATCACCGAATGGTCGGCCTTCTATTCCACCCTCGCCGACCCCGCGACCTCCAAGCTCGGCGATTGCCTCGCCGTGGCGCCGGAGCCCGCCGGTCCCGCCGGCCGCCTGCCCGCGCTGGGTGGCTTCTCGCTCGCCGTCGCCGCGCAGGCGACTCCCGAGCAGCAGAAGGCCACCTGGCTGTTCATCCAGTGGGCAACGTCGGAAGACATCGCCAAGGCCTATGTCGAGGCCGGTGGCGTGTCGGGCCGCATGGCCGTCTACAACGACCCGGCGATCAAGGCGAAGTACAAGTTCGTCGAGCCGATGGTCGCCTCCTGGCAGGCCGGCGTTCCCGAATATCGCCCGCGCTTCCCGGCCTGGCCGGCGATCTCCGAGATCGTCGCCGAGTGGGGCTCCAAGATGATGCTGGGTGAAGTCACCGTCGAGGGCGGGTCCAAGGAGATCGGCACCCGCATGGAAGCCATCCTCGGCAAGGAAGGCTATTACGACGGAAAGAAGAAGCTCCTTCAGTGAGTTGAAGCCGGCGGCGGGGCCTCTCTCCCGCGCCGCCGGCCTCCGGGCGGATGCCGCAACCCGCGAAGCGGCATCCGCCCATTTTCATTCAGAACGGTGCCGGGATTTACAATATGAGCACGCTCCACGGCCGGGCGCTGGACGAGATCCGCGCCTGCCTCGACAAGGTGCGCGGCGACGAGCTGGACGGTGCCATTGCCGAACTGGCGGGTGCCGGCCGCATCGCGCTCTACGGCGTTGGCCGCGAAGGCCTGCAGATCAAGGGCCTCGCCATGCGCCTCTACCATCTCGGCTGCAAGGCGGCCGTGGTGGGCGACATGACCACGCCGCCGGTGGGACCGGGCGACCTTCTGGTGGTCTCCGCCGGGCCGGGCGACTTCTCCACCGTTTCCGCCCTGATGGCCGAGGCCCGCGCCGCCGGCGCCCGCACGCTTCTCGTCACCGCCGAGCCGAACGGCACTGCGGCCGCCCGTGCCGACCGCGTGCTCACCGTGCCGGCGCAGACCATGGCCAGCGACCAAGGCGCGGCCGCCACCTCCGTACTGCCCATGGGCTCGCTCTATGAGGGCGCGCTTTATGTGCTGTTCGAGATCCTGATCCTCGGCCTGCGCGAGCGGCTGGGCGTGACGCCGGCGCAGATGCGCGCCAATCATACGAATCTGGAGTGACCGGAGAGGTTCTCCGCACACCGCCCCAGCAAGACGCGACAGGGAAGACGCCATGAGCGAGGCCGCGACATCCGCCGCACGACGCAAGCCCAACCGGGGCTATGGCCGCTGGACGCCGCTGTGGTTCCTCGCCCCGGCCGTGCTGACGCTGCTGCTGATCGGCATCTACCCGACGATCTTCGCGCTCGTCACCTCGTTCCGCCGCTACAATATCACCCGCCCGCGCGAGGGCTTTCCATTTGTCGGCTTCGAGAACTATGTGAACGTGCTGACGGACAGCACCTTCTGGTCCTCGCTGTTCCTCACCGCGAAGTTCTATGTGGCCGTGCTGCCGATCCAGGTGGTGCTCGGTCTCGCCATCGCGCTGCTGCTGCACAAGCCGGGCATGGGGCTGTTGAAGTCGCTCGCACGGGTCACACTGGTCGTCCCACTGGCCACCACCTACGCCGTGGTCGGCCTTGTCGGCCGCCTGATTTTCAACCGCGATTTCGGCGTGGCAAATCAGTTCCTGTCCTTTGCCGGCTTTGGCCCCATCGACTGGCTGTCAACGCAGGACGGCGCCTTCGCGGCCATCGTCATCATGGATGTGTGGCAGTGGACGCCCTTCTGCGCGCTCATCTTTCTCGCCGGCCTGTCCATGGTGCCCGGCGAGATCGAGGAAGCGGCGCGGCTGGAAACCTCATCCAAACTGGCCCTGCTGCGCCATGTGCAGCTGCCCTATCTGCTGCCCGGCCTCACTGCCGTGATGATCCTGCGCTCGGCCGACGTGCTGAAGCTGTTCGACATGGTGTTCGTGATGACCCGCGGCGGCCCCGGCTCGGCCACCGACCTGATCTCGATCTACATCCAGCGCGTGGGCTTCCGCATCTTCGATCTCGGCACCGCCTCGGCGCAGGCGATCCTCTTGCTGATCCTCACCATCATCATCAGCCGGCTCTATATCCGCCTGCTCTACCGCGAGGTTCACTGATGCGTATCTCGTCCGGCAAGCTGCTTCACGCCCTCGGCCTGACCGCCGTCGTCATCTTCACGCTGTTTCCGTTCTTCTGGATGGTGTCGGCCAGCTTCAAGACGCAGGCCGACATCCTGTCCTCGCCGCCGGTGTGGTTCTTCACCCCGACGCTGCAGAACTATGCCGAGATCTTCGCCGACACCAAGGTCAGCGGGGCGATCATCAACTCGCTGATCGTCGCCACATGCTCGACCCTGCTCGCCGTGATCCTCGGTGCGCCCGCGGCCTTCGCGCTGGCCCGCTACGAGTTCCGCGGCAAGTCGGACCTGTGGTTCTGGTTCATCTCCAACCGCATGATCAGCCCGATCGTGCTGGCGCTGCCGGTCTATCTGCTGGCGATCCAGACCGGGCTGCTCGACACCCATCTGGTGCTGATCCTCATCTACCTCACCTTCCAGCTGCCGATCGTGGTGTGGATCGTCACCGACCAGTTCAAGTCGATCCCGGCCGATCTCGAACAGGCCGCGCGGCTCGATGGCGCCGACCAGTTCACCATCTTCCGCAAGATCTACCTGCCGCTCGGTGCCCCCGGCATCGCGGTGTCGGCGATCTTCTCCTTCATCTTCTCCTGGAACGAGCTGCTCTATGCGCTGGTGCTGACGCGCCGCGCCGTGCAGACCGCCCCGGTCGTCGCCACCAGCTTCATGTCCGGCTATGAGCTGCCCTGGGGCAAGATCATGGCCACCGGCACGGTGATCGTGCTGCCGGTGACGATCTTCGCGCTCATCGTCTCCCGCCACATGGTGCGCGGCCTGACCATGGGAGCGACCAAGTGACGGGCACTTCAACATCGATCCGCTTCGGCATCAATCTCGGCTTCTGCACCAAGCGCTGGGTGACGCCGGAGCTGTGGACGCGGGTCGTGCGCGAGCGGCTCGGGCTCGACCTCGTGCAGTTCTCCTTCGACCTCGTCGACCCGATGTGGCCGGACGCCATCGTCGACCGCCACGCCGCCGACATAAGGCGCGCGGCGGAGGCGGCGGGCATCACCATCCACAGCGCCTTCATCGGCTTGGCCCATTACAGCTTCAACCAGCTGCTGCACCCCGACCCGGCGGTGCGCAACTATGCCGAATACTGGCTCGGGCGGGCCTATCGCTTCGCCGCGCTGGCCGGCATTCCCCGCGTCGGCGGCCCGCTTGGCGCCATTCCCGCCACGCTCGACGGCAGCGAGGCAGATGCGCTGGATCCGGCCGACTACGCCGAACTGATCACCCGCCTGCACCGGCTCGGCGAGCGCGCCGCCGCCGAGGGGCTCACCGAACTCTATGTCGAGCCGACGCCGCTGCGCCGGGAATGGCCGTGGAGCATCGACCAGGCCCGGCAGATGATGAACGACGTGGCCGGCAGTGCCGTGCCGTGGCGGCTCTGCGTCGATTGGGGGCACGGTACCTTCGCCCCCCTCTATGGCGAGGACCATGGCGGCATGGAACCCTGGTTCCGCGCGCTCGCCGACGTCATCACCGCCGTCCATATCCAGCAGACCGATTTCACGCTCGACCGCCACTGGGACTTCACCGTGCCGGGCCAGGTCGATCCGGTGGAAGCCGCGGCGCTGCTGCGGCGCACCGGCGTCGACGCCTGCCCGGTTTTCCTCGAAGTGTTCTATCCCTTCGAACACGATAGCCGGGCGATCCTCGGCGCGCTGGAAACGACCTGCGCGCGCCTCACGCAGGCTCTGGCCTGAGGGGGATGGGATGAACGGGAGCGGGCGGGAGCGCGGCAGGCTGGTGGGCACCCAGGAGATGGAGGCGGCGCAGACCCGTGCGCGGGTCGCCTGGCTCTATTTCATCGGCGGCCTCACCCAGCAGGAGATTGCCGACCAGCTCGGCCTCACCCGGCTGCGCACCAACAAGATCCTGGGCCAGGTGCGCTCGGACGGCTCGGTCTTCATCGACATCCGCCTGCCCATGGCCGATTGCATCGAGGCCGAGGAGCGGCTGAAGGCGAAATTCGGGCTGGCCGATGTCAGCGTCGTCCCTTCCCTGCCTGACGAGGCCGAGCAGCAGCGCGTGATCGGCGAGGCCGCCGGCGGGATGCTCGACAGCCTGCTGGAGAACGGCATGGGCCTCGGCGTCGGCTGGGGCAAGACACTCGCTGCCGGGCTCAAGCGCATCACCGCCCGCCCGATGACGGAGAGTTGGGTGACATCGGTGATGGGCGGGCTCACGCGGGGCTCGGGGTCGAGCACCTTCGAGGTCGCCACCGGCTATGCCCGCGCGATCTCGGCGGAGTGCTATTATCTCGCCGCCCCGCTGTATTTTCCCACCCCGGAGAGCCGCACCATGCTGCTCTCCCATCATGGGATCAGCGAGACCATGCGCCGCGCGCGCACCGTGGACGTGGCGCTGCTCTCCTGCGGCGACATGACGACCCGCTCGTTGCTGGTGCAGACGCAGACCGTTTCGGAAAACCTCGACAGCCTGCGGGCCGCCGGCGCGGTGGGCGACCTGCTCGGCATGTTCCTCGATGCCGACGGGCGCCCGGTGGATCACCCGCTGAACGAGCGGGTGCTCTCGCTGGCGCCGCACGAGTTGAACCCGGTGCGCCATTCGATCCTCGCTTCGGGCGGCCTCTACAAGGTGCCGATCGTGCGGGCGATCCTGCGTGCGGGCTATGTAAACCGACTGGTAACGGACGAACGCTGCGCCGACGCGCTGCTCACGAGCTGATGGACGGCCGCCGGACCCTCGCGGCCGGCCTATCTGGAGACGACACGATGACCTTCCTGCGACTGGACAACATCAAGAAGAACTATGGCGACGCCGCCGTCATCAAGGGCGTCAGCTTCGAGGCCGAGAAGGGCGAGTTCGTGGTGTTCGTCGGTCCCTCGGGCTGCGGCAAGTCCACCCTGCTGCGCATGATCGCGGGGCTGGAGGATGTCAGCTCGGGCGAGCTCTATATCGATGGCAAGGAGGTGACCTATGAGGAGCCCGCCAAGCGCGAGGTCTCCATGGTGTTCCAGTCCTATGCGCTCTACCCGCATATGAGCGTGTTCGAGAACATGGCGTTCGGCCTGCGCATGGCCAAGAAGCCGGAAGCGGAGATCAAGGCGCAGGTGCTGGAAGCCGCCCGCATCCTGCAGCTGGAAGCACTGCTGGAGCGCAAGCCGCGCGCCCTCTCCGGCGGCCAGCGCCAGCGCGTCGCCATCGGCCGTTCCATCGTGCGCCATCCCAAGCTGTTCCTGTTCGACGAACCGCTGTCCAATCTCGACGCCGAGCTGCGCTCGCAGATGCGGGTGGAAATCGCCAAGCTGCACCGGGCGCTGGGCGCCACCATGGTTTATGTCACCCATGACCAGGTAGAGGCGATGACGCTGGCCGACCGCATCGTGGTGCTGCGCGCCGGGCTAGTCGAGCAGATCGGCTCGCCGACCGAGCTCTATGACACGCCAGCCAATACCTTTGTCGCCGGCTTCATCGGCTCACCGAAGATGAACTTCATCAATGCCAAGGTCGCCTCCGTCAGCGGCAGCACCCTGGCGCTGGAGCACACCACCTTCGCCGGCGGCAGGCTGACCCTCGACACGCCCGCCGCCGCCCGCACCAAGGTCGGCGCAGCGGTGACCGTGGGCCTGCGGCCCGAGCACCTCACCGTCAACACCGGCAACCCGGTGCTGGCGCTGACCCTCGACTTTGCTGAGAGCCTCGGCGGCTCGACCCAGCTCTATGCCCGCTCGGAAGGCGAGCCGATCATCGCGCTCACCGCCGGCCGGCCGAACCTCAAGCCGGGCGATGCCCTCACCCTGAGCATCGACCCCTCCCACATCTACCTCTTCGATGCCGCCGGCCTCGCGCTCTGAGCGGCCCGGCGACGGCACACTCCAGCAGGACACGCCCCATGGTGCAGGCACTGGTTCTCGAAAAGAAGGGCGAGCTTTCCCTTCGCGACATCGACCTCCCGCTCGAGGTCGGCCCGGACGACGTGAAGATTTCCATCCACACGGTCGGCGTCTGCGGCAGCGACGTGCATTACTACACGCATGGCGCCATCGGCTCCTTCGTGGTGCGCGAGCCCATGGTGCTCGGCCATGAGGCGGCGGGCGTCGTCACGGCGGTCGGCGCGAATGTGAAGAACCTCAAGGTCGGCGACCGGGTCTGCATGGAGCCGGGCGTGCCGAACATGAATTCGCGCGCCACCAAGCTCGGCATCTACAATGTCGATCCGGATGTGCGCTTCTGGGCGACGCCGCCGATCCATGGCGTGCTCACCCCCGAGGTCGTCCACCCCGCCGCCTTCACCTACAAGCTGCCCGGCAACGTCTCCTTCGCCGAGGGCGCGATGGTGGAACCCTTCGCGGTCGGCCTGCAGGCGGCGACCCGCGCCCGCATCACCCCCGGCGATGTCGGCGTGGTGATCGGCTGCGGCCCGATCGGCATCATGACGGCGCTGGCGGCGCTGGCGGGCGGCTGCTCGCGCGTCTACATCTCCGATCTCTCGGCGCCTAAGCTCGCCATTGCCGGCCAGTATCCAGGCATCCACCCGGTTAACATCACCGAGCGCCCGCTGGCTGAGGTGGTCGCCGAGGAAACCGAGGGCTGGGGCGCCGATGTGGTGTTCGAGGCCAGCGGCAGCCCGCGCGCCTATGAGGGCATTTTCGACATTGTCCGCCCCGGCGGGACGCTGGTGCTGATCGGCATGCCGGTGGAGCCGACGAAGTTCGACGTGGCGGCGGCCATCATCAAGGAAGCGCGGATCGAGACCGTGTTCCGCTACGCCAATAATTTCGACCGCGCGGTCAACCTTATCGCCTCCGGCAAGGTCGATCTCAAGCCGCTGATCTCGGAGACCTTCGACTTCGCGCGCAGCATCGAGGCGTTCGACCGCGCCGCCAAGGGTCTGCCGACCGACGTGAAGCTGCAGATCGTGATGCCTTAAGCCGCATCTAGGCAATACCGTCATCCTGAGGCGCCCGCGCAGCGGGCCTCGAAGGATGGTTCTCGAAGCGCACCCAACAACATCCTTCGAGGGCCGGCCTATGGCCGGGCACCTCAGGAGGACCGTGCAGCGAGTGGCTAACGTCAACCCCATCGGAGTCTCACATGGCAAACCGGCTTGAAGGCAAGGTCGCCGCCATAACAGGCGCGGCGTCAGGCATCGGGCTCGAATGCGCCCGCGCCATGCTGGCCGAAGGCGCCACCGTCGCCCTGGTCGACCGCGCCGCCGACACGCTCGCCGCGCTCTGCACTGAGCTCGGCCCGAAGGCGGTGCCGGTCGTGGTCGACCTGCTCGACCCCAAGAGCGTCGCCACCATGCTGCCGCAGATCCTGGAAAAATGCGGTTCGCTCGACATCTTCCACGCCAATGCTGGCGCTTATATCGGCGGCGATGTTGTGGAGGGTGATCCCGATGTGTGGGACCGGGTGCTGAACCTCAACATCAACGCGGCCTTCCGCACCGTGCAGGCCGTGCTGCCGCACATGGTCGAGCGCAAGACCGGCGATATCCTGTTCACTTCCTCCATCGCCGGCGTGGTGCCTGTGGTGTGGGAGCCGATCTACACCGCCTCGAAATTCGCCGTGCAGGCCTTCGTCCACACCACGCGGCGGCAGGTGGCCAAGCATGGCATCCGCGTCGGCGCGGTTCTGCCCGGGCCTGTCGTCACCGCCCTCATCAAGGACTGGCCGCAGGCCAAGCTTGACGAGGCCCTTGCTTCCGGCGCCCTGATGGAAGCAAAGGAAGTGGCGGACTGCGTCATCTTCATGCTGACGCGGCCGCGTAACGTGACCATACGCGATCTGGTGATCGTGCCGAACGGAACGGACCTCTAGGCCATGGGCGGATGCTTCGCGGGAATCGATGTCGGCACGGGCAGCGTGCGCGCCGGCATTTTCGATGCGGACGGACGGCAGCTCGCCGTCGCCAAGCGCGACATCCGCATGTGGAAGGAAGCGGGCGATATCGTCGAGCAATCGAGCGATGATATCTGGGCCTGCGTCTGCGCCTGCGTGAAGGAGGCCTTGGCCGGCGCCGGGCTTGCGCCGACCGACATTGCTGGCATCGGCTTCGACGCCACCTGCTCGCTGGTCGTGCTTGGCGAGGGCGGGCATCCCCTCCCCGTCGGCCGGCAAGGCGACCCCGCCCGCAACGTCATCGTGTGGATGGACCACCGCGCCACCGGCCAGGCCGACCGCATCAACGCGCTCGGCAGCCCGGTGCTCGATTATGTTGGCGGCACCATCTCGCCGGAGATGGAAACGCCCAAGCTGCTCTGGCTGCACGAGGAACTTCCCGCCACCTTCGACGGCGCGTGGCAGTTCCTCGACCTCGCCGATTTCCTCACCTGGAAGGCCACCGGCAGCCTCGCCCGCTCGGTCTGCACGGTCACCTGCAAATGGACCTATCTCGCCCACGAGCAGCGCTGGGACGAGAGCTATTTCCGCAAGATCGGCCTTGGTGCGCTGGCCGATGAGGGCTTTTCCCGCATCGGCACTGAGATCGTCGCCGCCGGCACGCCGCTTGGCGCCGGGCTGACGGATGAGGCGGCGAACGAACTCGGCCTCGCCCCCGGCACGGCGGTGGCGGCCGGGCTGATCGACGCCCATGCCGGCGGCATCGGCACGGTGGGCGCGCGTGGCGGCAGTGGCGACGTGCTCAGCCGCATGGCCTATGTGTTCGGCACCTCGGCCTGCACCCTGCTCACCACCGCCGAGCCCGCCTTCGTGCCCGGCGTCTGGGGCCCCTATTTCTCGGCCATGGTGCCGGATGTCTGGCTGAACGAGGGCGGCCAGTCCGCCGCTGGCGCGGCCATCGACCGGCTGGTGCGGATGCATCCCGCCGCGCCCCAGGCCGCCGAGCTCGCACGGGGCGCGGGGCAGAGCCTCAATGTCTGGCTCGCCCGGCGCGCCGAGGCGGCAGGCGGTGCCGGCGCCATCGCCGAGATCGCCGGCACGCTGCATGTGGTGCCGGAGTTCCTCGGCAACCGCGCCCCCTTCGCCGACCATCTGGCGCGCGGCATCATTGCCGGGCTCGGCATGGATGAGGGCCTCGACAGCCTGGTCGGGCTCTACATGGCCGGGCTGGCGGGCATCGGCTATGGGCTGCGGCAGATTCTCGACGCGCAGGCCGCCAAGGGCGCGCGCACGGAGATGGTCGTCATCTCCGGCGGCGCCGGCCAAAGCGCGCTGGTACGCCAGGTGCTGGCGGATGCGGCGCAGGTGAACGTCGCCGCCACCGCCGCGCCCGAGCCGGTGCTGCTCGGCTCGGCGATTCTCGGCGCCGTCGCCGCCGGCCGCTATGCCAGCTTCACCGATGCCATGGCCTCCATGTCGCAGATCGAGGTGGTCTATCCGCCGGGGGCGCAGACGCGCGACTGGCACGCGCGCCGCTTCAAGGCGTTCGAGACCCTGCAGGCGGCCTATCGCAGCCTGCGGGACTGAGGCGCGCCGCTTCAACTCACCGCGACGAAGCGTCCGTACGTCGTCTTCCGTCTTCTGCTTTTCATCGGAGTGGGGCACGTTGGCCGGAGCGCAGCGGTGCCGAACGGTTCTCGCTGGAACATCTGTTGCAGGGGACCCGCCATGAACGAGCGAGAGATGCGTATCCGTGAATGGGCCTACCGGCTTTGGGAAGAAGAGGGATATCCCCATGGCCGCGACGCAGAGCACTGGTTCCGCGCCGTCGCGATCGTAACGGAGGAGGAGGGCCTGCCCGAGGCTGGGAGTGAGGCTGAGGCTGAGGCCGCTGCCGACACCACTCCCGCGACCGAATCGGAAGCCGCGACCGAATTGGAAGCCGCTCCCGAAACGGCGGTCGAGCCGGAGCCCGCACCGGCAGCCGCAAAGCCGAAGGCGGCCCGGCCCAAGAAGGCCAGCGCGGAATCGACCATCACCCAGGCGCCGGCGCCCGCACCGGTGTCGCCCAGCCGCCGCAAGCGGTCCTGACCCCGGCCCTGCCATCTTCCTGGCGGGCGATGGAACGCCCGCTGGTCCTCATTCGTTCTCGACACGATCAAGCGAGAGCGAATGGGGAGCATGGGAATGGCCAAGAGCGCAGCGCAGACCAAGAGCGCGGAGCACAAGACCAAAGAGACACCGCCCAATGTGGCGGTGCACGGCGCCGCCACATTGACCGGCGTGACGGTGGATGCGTTCAATGCCCAGCTGCGCGACGAGGATGGCTTTGTCGGCGACCGCGCGCGCCGCGCTGCCTTCTTCGAGATCTTCGACCGCTGGCGCGATCTCGGTGACCGCAAGCTGTCAGTTCTCGGCGATACGCCGACGGCCGAACTGTCGAAAACGGTGATCGACGATGCCCTGGCCAATGGCAAGCCGCATGAGCAGGCCATCATCCACAGCGCCATCGAGGAATACGCCAACGAGCTGTTCGCCGTGCTCCGCCGTCTGCTGCGCAGCAAGGAATGGCGCGATACCCAGCGCGTCGTCATCGGTGGCGGGCTGAAGGCCGGCCGCTTCGCCGAGATCGCGGTGGCGCGGACCGAACTGCTGGCGCGGGCCGAGGGCATCGATATCGAACTGCGCCCGATCCGTCACGAGCCCGACGAAGCCGGGCTGATCGGCGCGGCGCATCTCGCCCCGAGCTGGATGTTCGCCAGCTTCGACAATATTCTCGCCATCGACATTGGCGGCACCAACATTCGCTGCGGCATCGTCCGGCTCAATCTCGACAAGGCGGAAGACCTGTCCAAGGCGCGCGTGCGCAGCTTCGAGCTGTGGCGCCATGGCGATGAGGAGCCCAGCCGCGAAGAGGCCGTCGCAACGCTGGTCGGCATGCTGGAAAAGCTGATCGCGCAGGCGAAGAAGGACGATCTGCACCTCGCACCCTTCATCGGCGTCGGCTGCCCCGGTTCGATCGCCGGCGACGGCACCATCGAGAATGGTGCCCAGAACCTTCCCGGCAATTGGCAGAGCTCGCGCTTCAACCTGCCCTCGGCGCTGTGGGAGGCCATTCCCTCGATCGCCGGCAACGAGACCACGGTGGTGATGCACAATGACGCCGTGGTGCAGGGGTTGAGCGAGGTGCCCTTCATGCAGGATGTCGAGCATTGGGGCGTGCTGACCATCGGCACCGGCCTCGGCAATGCCCGCTATACCAATCGCAAGCGCTCCACCGGGAAGGACAGGAGCGGGGGCGGCAAGATGTCGGACGCGAAGGACTGAGGCCGGCCTCAGCCCGGGGTGGGCGCCGGCCGCGGGCCGCGCTCCGCCTCGGACGGGCCTGCGCGGCCGGAGGTGCGCCCGGCCGGCGCATCCGCTTCGTCCTCGCCGCCTTCGCGTTCCCGGCGGGCGAGTTCTTCATATTCGCCGCGAATCTTCTCCAGCGCCCCATCGTCCAGCTCCTCCAGATCGAGCAGCACCCGCCGGGTCCCTTCGGTCCGGGCGATCAGCTCGTCGATCTTGATGTGAAGCGCGGCGGTGTCGCGGTTCTGGCTGTTCTGGATCACGAACACCATCAGGAAGGTGATGATCGTGGTGGAGGTGTTGATGATGAGCTGCCAGGTATCGCCGAAGCCGACAAATGGCCCGGTGAGGGCCCACAGGACGATCAGACCCGCCGCGCCGGCGAAGGTCACGGGCTTACCGGCCTGGGTCGATATCCATTGGGCGAAGCGGGTGAAATAGGAACGTGTCGGCTTGCCGCCGCTGCTGAGTGCCATGTCGACCTCTGTGGGACTGTGCGGGAGCGCCCCGCGAAGACACACTCACACACGCGCGTGCGGCGGCGCACGCCGCGCCGCCAGTTCACCGGCACTCAGTCTTCGACGTGCTCGGGCTTGCCCTTGCGTTTCGTGCTGGCCAACTCTTCCAGCTCCTTCTCGGTCATGGATTTCTCCATCGACTTCGATGCGCCCTTGAGTTCGCTCTTCTCTGTATCGCCGCGTTTGGCGGAGAGCGCCGCGCCGGCGGCCTTCTGCTGGGCTTTCGATTTGGCAGGCATGCAGCCTCCTCCCTCGTCTCTCGCCGCACCGCGCCGTTGCCGGCCTCGCAGAGGGCGAGGCCTGCAACGTGCGTCTTATTCGGCGGCGTGCAGGTTGACGCGGGCTTCCGCCAGCCTGGTCAGCGTGGCGTCCGTGGCCTTTTCCTCTTCGAGGTTCTTCGCCAGCACGCTGGCGCAGTCCGGTCGTCCCAGCAGTCTTGCCCAGGCGATGAGCGTGCCGTAGCGCGTTATCTCATAATGCTCGACCGCCTGCGCCGCCGCGATCAGCGCGGCGTCCAGAACCTGCTTGTCGGCGACCTCGCCGGAGATTTCCTCGGCCTCGTCGATGATGCCGTCGATCGCCGGGCAGGTGACCGCCTTGGCTTCCACGCCATGCATCTTGAACACTTCCTCGACGCGAAGGATGTGACCCTCGGTCTCCGACAGATGCTTCTGGAAATCAGCCTTCAGCTGAGGATCGCTCGCCTTCTCGATCATGTCCGGCAGCGATCTGGCGATCTTCTTCTCTGCATAGTAGATGTCGCGAAGCGTGTGGACGAAGAGATCGTCCATCGTCTTGATGTCCTTGGAGAACAGACCCATGGTAAATTCCTCCGTGCGGAATGGATTTATGGGCAGTTTCTGTTGTTCGGCACCGTGCGCAGCTGATTCCGGCCGACGCTTTGTCAGGTGAACAACGGAACCGGGGATGTCGTTCCAGGATTTCTAACGCGTCCGGCGCGCTTACATCGGCGCTGGCACCGGTTCGCGCGGGGGAAGGTCGATCGGCGGCGCGGTCGGCTCGTCGAGCGGCTCCTCCACCTCGGGCGTGATGTCCGGGTCCTGGTCGGGCGGCATCGTTGGCTCATCAATTCCCGGCTGCGGCCGATCCGGCGGCGGCTCGCGCGGCGGCGCCGCCAGAGTTGGCGTGGCGCCCTCCCCCTGCTGGGGCGGGGGCGGCGCGGGCCAGGGATCGCTGACAGTGGGGGGAATGGGATCGCGAATTTCCGGCACGTCCGGATCGTGCACCGGCGGCTGCACCGGATCGTGAATCGGGGCTGGGTCAGGGGTGGGCGGCGTGTCCGGAGTTGGCTGGACATCCGGCATCGGCAGCACGCCGGGCGTCGTGGGGTCGGCCTGGCTGGGGGTCATGGCGAACTCTCCTCCCGTTTTGCCTGTCAGGCTCAACGCCGCCCGCAGGCGGGGGGTTCCGGAGAGACGACCCGGCTTCAGCCCGCCGCCACCTCGTTTCGCCAGGGCGGGTTGGCGCCGGCGCGCGTGACCGAGATCGCCGCCGCGCGGCTGGCGAAATCGAGGCTCGCGCCGAGCACGGCTTCCGACATTTCCGAGAGCGCCTGCGGCGTCGCCAGTTCGCGCTCGACCAGCGCGCAGAGGAAAGCCGCGTTGAAGGTATCGCCGGCCCCCACCGTGTCGGCGACCGTCACCGCCTGCCCCGGCACCGCCACGTCCAGCCCCTCGCCGAACGCGCGGGCACCCTTGGCTCCGAGCGTAATGAGAACAAGCCGCGGGCCCATGGCGCGGATACGCTCCGCCTGGGTGGCGATCTCGCCCGGCCCGGTCAGCCAGAACAAGTCCTCGTCGGACAGCTTCACCACATGGCTAAGGCCGATCAGCCGGAAGAGGCGGGCCCGATAGGTCGCCTCGTGACGGATAAAGCCGGGGCGGATATTGGGATCGAGCATGATGAGCCGCCCGTGCCCATCGACCGCCGTGCGCGCCGCCAGCGCCTCCATGGCCGAGCCGACCGGCTCGTTCACCAGGCTGAGGCCACCGAAAAAGAGCACCCCGACCTCGTCAGGGAGATTGGGTAGATCGGCCGGGGTGAGCATGCGGCCAGCGGTGTTCTCGTCGAGGAAGAGATAGCGCGCCTGCCCCTCCGCCAGCGTGACGAAGGCCAGGGTCGAGGGACGGTCGATCGGCGGGCACAGGCTGGCATCGGCGCCGGCGGCATCGAGCGCGGCGCGCAACTGCACGCCGAACATGTCGCTCGACAGGCCGTACCAGAAGCGTGTCGACACACCGAGCCGGGCGGCGGCGATGGCCGTGTTGAACACCGCCCCGCCCGGCAGCGGCAGGAAGGCCTGCCCTTCCGGCGTCGGACGCGGCACCATGTCGATCAGCGCCTCACCGGCACAGAGCAGGACCGGCGCGGCGGGTTTGGCGGGGGCGGACATGGCGGGAATCTCCGGGATGCTCGGTCTCAGCCCGCGAGATAGTCGGTGAGGACCGCGCGGGCGCCTTTCGCCCATAGCGCGCGCAGCGCCTGCGCGAAAGCCACCACGACCTCCGAATCGCTGCCGAGCTCGCCATAGACCTCGCTCATGGCGAGCCACACCGCCGGATCGTCCTTGGCTGCGCGGGCACGGACGGTGAGTTCGTCCCAATTGGGATCGTTCGGCTCGATCACCGCGCCGCTGTCGCTCACCCCGGCGCAGTAGCAGCACCACAGGGCGGATTCGAGTATCAGCCCCTTCGGCAGGCGGCCGGCGGCGCGGTTGTCGCGGATCGAGGGGACGATGAATTTCGGCTGGCGGTTGGAGCCGTCGAGGCAGAGCCGGCGCACCGTATCCGCCACATCAGGGTTGGCGAAGCGCTCGCGGATGACGGCGTAATAGGCCTCGAGGTCGGTGTCCGGCACCGGCGGCACGATCGGGATGATCTCCTCGCGCTCCACCTTGTCGAGAAAGACGGAGATCAGGGGATCCTCCATCGCCTCGTGCACCAGATCGACATCCATCAGCCCGCCGGGATAGGCGATGATGGCATGGCCGCCATTTAGGATGCGGATCTTCATCGCCTCATAGGCGTGCACCTGCTCGGTGAAGACGACGCCGACTTTTTCAAGCGCCGGCCGGCCGGCGGGGAAACGGTCCTCCAGCACCCATTGGCGGAAGGGCTCGCAGGTGACAGGCACCGGATCCATCAGCCCGAAGGCCGCCGCCATGGCGCGCTCGCGCTCTCCGGTCGCCGGAGTGATGCGGTCGACCATGCCGTTTGGGAAAGCGACATGTGCCTCGACCCAGGCGGCGAAGTCCGGGTCGGACAGCCGGGCGAGCCCCACCACCACCTGCTGCGTCACATGGCCATTGCCGGGAAGGTTGTCGCAGGACATCACGGTGAAGGGCGGCACGCCCGCCGCGCGACGCAGCCTCAGCGCGGCGAGAATGGCGCCGAACGCCGTCTTCGGCGCGTCGGGAGTGGCGGCATCGGCCTTGATGTCAGGGGCGCCGGTGTCGAGCCGCCCGGCCGAATCCATGAAATAGCCGCCCTCGGTCACGGTGAGGCTGACGATGCGGATTTCCGGCCGCGCCATGGTAGCGATCAGCGCGCCATTGCCCGGCTCGACCGGGAGAAAGTCGATCATTGCGCCGATGCGGCGGGCGCGCCGGCCGGTGGGATCGAGTTCGATCACGGTGGAGAGGCAGTCCTGCGCCTTCAGGGCGTCGCGCATCGCCGCGTCGGCCGGGCGCACGCCGGCGCCGATGATGGCCCAGTCATGCCCCTCGCCGAGGGCGAACAGGTCGTCGAGATAGACCGCTTGATGGGCCCGGTGGAAATTGCCGAGGCCGATATGGACGATGCCCGGCGTCAGGCGGGCGCGGTCATAGGCGGGAAGCGCGGGGGCGGGGGTCGTCATCTCTCAGGTCTTCCGGTTGTCGCACATGCAGGCACGGGCGACGTTGAAGGCGCGGCCCGGCGGGCACGCGCCCTATCTCAGGCGAGGCAGGCGGGAGCGCGGGTGTTACGCCATCGCCTTGCCGGCGGCATCGAAGCGATGGAGCTTGTCCGCCTGCGGGGCGAGGCTGACCTGCGATCCGTGGCGCAAGGGCACGTCGCCGCCGACGCGGACATTGATCTGGCCGACGCCCTCGACCTCGACCTTGAGGAACGTGTCGGAGCCGAGGTGCTCACACAGCCCGACCATGCCCTTCCACGGACCATCCTCGGCGATGTCGATATGCTCAGGGCGAACACCCAGCGTATGGGCGCCGTGCCTGGCCGCTTCCGCGCCCTCGACGAGGTTCATCTTCGGGCTGCCGATGAAGCCGGCGACGAACAGGTTGGCCGGGGAACGGTAGAGCTCCAGCGGGCTGCCCACCTGCTCGATGCGGCCGGCATTCAGCACCACGATGCGGTCGGCCATGGTCATGGCCTCCACCTGGTCGTGGGTGACGTAGACCATCGTGGTCTTGAGCGTGTGGTGCAGCTCTGAAATCTCCTGCCGCATCGAGACGCGCAGCGCGGCGTCGAGATTGGACAGCGGCTCGTCGAACAGGAACGCCGCCGGCTCGCGCACGATGGCCCGGCCGATGGCGACGCGCTGGCGCTGGCCGCCGGAAAGCTGGCTCGGCTTGCGGTCGAGATAGGGGGTGAGGTTCAGCACCTTCGCCGCCGCCTCCACCTTGCGCTGCTGCTCCTCGGCCGGCAGGCCGGCCATGCGCAGCGGGAAGGCGATGTTCTTGCGCACGCTCATATGCGGGTAGAGCGCGTAGCTCTGGAACACCATCGCGAGGCCACGTTTTGCTGGCGGCAGCCGTGTTGCGTCCTTGCCGTCGATGGAGATGGTGCCGGAGCTTGTGTCCTCCAGCCCGGCGATGAGGCGCAGCAAGGTGGACTTGCCGCAGCCCGAGGGGCCGACGAACACCACGAACTCGCCCTCAGGGATGACGAGGTCGATCCCTTGAATGATCGACACGCCGCCGAAGGACTTGCGGACCTCGGAAAGAACGATCTCGCCCATAAGTCTCTCCCTATTTCACGGCGCCGAAGGTCAGCCCGCGCACGAGCTGCTTCTGGCTGAACCAGCCCAGGATCATGATTGGCGCGATGGCCATGGTGCTCGCGGCTGAAAGCTTGGCGTAGAACAGCCCTTCCGGGCTGGAATAGCTGGCGATGAAGGCGGTGAGCGGCGCGGCGCTGGCCGCCGTCAGGTTCAGCGTCCAGAAACTCTCGTTCCAGGCCAGGATGACGTTGAGCAGCAGCGTCGAGGCGATGCCCGGCACGGCCATGGGCGTCAGCACATAGAGGATCTCCGACGACAGGGTGGCCCCGTCCATGCGCGCGGCTTCAAGGATCTCGCCGGGGATTTCCTTGAAGTAGGTGTAGAGCATCCACACGATGATCGGCAGGTTCACCATGGTGAGCACGATGACGAGACCGGTCTTGGTGTCGAGCAGGCCGGCGTCGCGGGCCAGCAGGTAGATCGGCACGAGCACGCCCACCGCCGGCAGCATCTTGGTGGAGAGCATCCACATCAGGATGTCCTTGGTGCGCTTGCCGGGCACGAAGGCCATCGACCACGCCGCCGGTACGGCGATGATGAGCCCGAGCACGGTCGAGCCGACCGAGATCACCACCGAATTCCAGAAATGCGCGAGATAGTCGGAGCGCTGGTTCACCGTCTCGTAGTTCTCCAGCGTCCAGTCGAAGAACAGGAAGGACGGGTGCGAGTTGATCGCCTCGCCCTCGGTCTTGAACGAGGTGAGGAACGTCCAAAGAATGGGGAAGAAGATCAGCAGCGCCACGCCCCAGGCGAGCACCGTGACGGCGGCCTTGTGGCCCTTGGAAGCCTCGCGTGCCATCTCATGCCTCCAGGTTCTTGCCGATCATCCGCATCAGGAAGATCGCGACGATGTTGGCGAGGATGACCGCGACGATCCCGCCCGCCGAACCCAGGCCGACGTCGAACTGCAGCATGGACTGCATGTAGACGAGGAAGGTCAGCGTGGTGGAAGCCGTGCCCGGACCGCCATTGGTGGTGACGAGGATTTCGGCGAAGACCGACAGCAGGAAGATGGTCTGGATCAGCACCACCACTGTCATCGCCCGCATCAGATGCGGAAGGGTGAGGTGCACGAAGCGCCAGATCGGGCCAGCGCCGTCCATCTCGGCCGCTTCCATCTGCTCACGGTCGAGGCTCTGCATCGCGGTGAACAGGATCAGCGTCGCGAAGGGCAGCCACTGCCAGGCAACGATGGCGGTGATGGAAGCAAGCGGCGCACTGGCGAAGAAGTCGATCGGTTGCAGCCCCAGCGCTCGCGCCAGCGCGGCGAACAGCCCGTTGACCGGGTTCATCAGCATGTTCTTCCACACCAGCGCGGACACGCTCGGCATGACGAAGAAGGGGGCGATGACGAGGATGCGCACGATCCCCTGCCCCCACATGGGCTGGTCGAGCAGCACCGCCAGCGCCACCCCGCCGACAACGGTGATGACAAGCACGCCGAGGACGAGGGTGAGCGTGTTTACCAGAGCCGGCCAGAAGGCCGGGTCGGTGAAGAAATAGCTGTAATTCTCGAAGCCGGTGAACTCTTCGGTGCCCGGCATCAACAGGTTGAAGCGCAGGAAGGAGAAGTAGATGGTCATGCCCAGCGGCACGATCATCCAGAGGAACAGCAGCACAACCGCCGGGGAGAGCATCAGCCGGCCGGCAATGCGTGAGGCTTGCGTCGCCATGGAGGGCCTCCCTGGCCAAGGCGCACCGCTGGCGACGCGCGCCGCGGGCTCGGAGAAACGGAACGGATCGGGTTCGACGGCGCCGCGGCACCGGGAGTCGCCGGCGTGAGCGCGAGGTTTCACCCCTCTCAGGGGGAGGTCCCGACACGGCGCGGGAGCGGGAGACACCCGCACCGTGTCGGGAAACAGCCCGGCGCGGGCGGGCGCCGGGCGGACCGATCGGCCTTCGCAGCGCGAAGGCCGGCAGAAGCGCCTACTTCTTGGGGTAGCCGGCGCGGGTCATCTCACGTGTGGTGAGCGCCTGCGCGGCGGCGAGCGCCTGGTCGGCAGTCGAGGTCCCGGCGAGCGCGGCCGAGAACTGCTGGCCCACCGCCGTGCCGATCGCCTGGAACTCCGGGATCGCGACGAACTGGCCACCCGTATAGGGCACCGGCTGGTCGGACGGCTTTTGGGTGTTGGCCGACTCGATCTCCTTCAGGGTCATTTCGGCGAAAGGCGCGACCTTCAGATAGTCCGGGTTCTTGTAGAGCGAGGTGCGCGTGCCGGGCGGCACATTGGCGATGCCCTCTTTCTCCGCCACCAGCTTCGTATAGGCCGGCGACGTCGCCCAGGCGACGAAGGTCTTGGCGGCTTCCGCCTTGGAGGTGGTCGCCGGGATGGCGAGGTTCCACGACCACAGCCAGTTGCCGTGGTTGGAGCCGCCCTTGCGCACCGGCGAGGGAGCGAAGCCCACCTTGTCGGCAACCTGCGATTCCTTCGGATCGGAAATGAAGGACGCGGCGACGGTGGCGTCGATCCACATGCCACACTTGCCGGTCTGGAACAGCGCCAGGTTCTCGTTGAAGCCGTTGGAGGAAGAGCCGGGCGGGCCGTACTCCTTCATCAGCTTCAGATAGGTGTCGAGCGTCTTCTTCCACTCGGCCCCGTTGAACTCAGGCTTCCACTCCATGTTGAACCAGGCGCCGCCCATGGAATTGTTCATCGAGGTGAGGAACGCCATGTTCTCGCCCCAGCCGGCCTTGCCGCGCAGGCAGATGCCATAGATGCCGGCACTCTTGTCTGTCATCTTCGCCGCGGCGTCGGCGATGAAGTCCCAATCGGGGTTCTCGGGCATCTTCAGCCCGGCCTTCGCCAGAAGGTCGGTGCGGTACATCAGCATCGAGCTTTCGGCGTAGAACGGCACGGCGTGGAGCTTGCCGTCGACGGTGAGGCCCTGCGCCACCTGCGGCAGCAGATCGGCCTGGTCGTAATCGGCGCCGAGGTTCTCCAGCGGCATCAGCCAGCCCTGCTTGGCCCAGATCGGCACTTCGTAATTGCCGATGGTCAGCACGTCATACTGGCCGCCCTTGGAGGCGATGTCGGTGGTCACACGCTGGCGCAGGACATTCTCTTCCAGCGTCACCCAGTTGACCTTGATGTCGGGATGCAGCGCATTGAACGCGGGCGTCAGCCGCTGCATGCGGATCATGTCGCCATTGTTCACGGTCGCCACGGTGATGGTCGTCTGCGCCGAGGCCGAGCCCATCAGGGCAACCAGCAGCGAGGCACCCGCGAGGGTGCGGAATGTCACGGTCATAGCTCTCCTCCCTTCGGCGTTTTTGAGCAAATAATCGCCGTATGGGCAAATACTCACGCGCACCCCTGCGGGCGTCAAGTGAATTCGATGCTGCAGGCGCGAGCATCCCGCCCGCCTTTTGTCGAAAGCGCGGCATTATGTGGTATTATATTCAGCATTCCGGCCACTTAGTGTGCACCCCACGCGTCGCGCCGGCACGCTGCCGATGCGTCACAGGCCTCACATGCACGTGTGGCGGGGTCCCTGGGCGGAGGCTTGGGCGGAGGCTCAGCCCGCCAGAATGCCGGCGGCGGTGGGCTCGTCGGTGACGAGGCCGTTAATAATGCCGGAGGTCAGCGCCGCCCGGAGTGCCACGATCTTGGCCTCCCCGGCGGCGATGCCGATGACCGGGCGCTCGCGCGTCGCAATCTCCACCCGCACGCCGGTAAGGCGGGCATTGAGCGCGAGGTCGAGATAGCGCCCCTGCCCGTCATAGATCCAGCCGGCCACCTCGCCAGCCGCGCCGACGCGCTGGATCTCGTGCAGTTCGTCCGCAGTGAGGAAGCCGTCGGTCATCAACGGCGCGTCCTCGCTCATCTGGCCGACGCCGACAAAGGTCACATCCGCCGCCTGCGCCAGCCCGCGCACCTTGCGCACCGCGCCCAGCGACTGGAGCGTGCGGTTCTCCTCGACCGTATCGACCAGCACCGGAACCGGCATCGGGTAATGCGGCGCCCGCACCTTCTCGGCCAGGCGCATGATGACCTCGAAATAGGAGGCGGAGCCGTCCAGCGCGATATTGCCGAGCAGCGAGACGAGGCGGTGCTGCGGCGCCTCCACCGGGCTCAGCGCATCCACCATGCCGCGCAGCGCCCGGCCGGTGCCGAGCGCGATGACGCGCGAGCCGCTCTCCGC
Organism: Ancylobacter vacuolatus; assembly: GCF_030813595.1. GTDB lineage: Bacteria > Pseudomonadota > Alphaproteobacteria > Rhizobiales > Xanthobacteraceae > Ancylobacter > Ancylobacter vacuolatus. The sequence continues at coordinate 350,093 of NZ_JAUSUH010000004.1, forward strand.
CAGCACCCGCTCCATCTCCTCGGCGGCAGCGGGGGCGATGGAGCGCACCGGGTCGCGCGACGGGCCGAGGCCCGGCATCACCCGGCAGCGCACCAGCCCGAAGCGTTCGCGCAGCGCCGCTTCCAGTTCGACGCAACGGGCAAGGTGATGGTTCAGCCGCACATGGATGAGGCCCGCCGCCACCGCCCGGCTGACGAGGCGCTGCGCCCTCTGGCGCGACAGCCCCATCTCGCTGGCGATCTGGTCCTGCGTCAGGCCCCCGACATAATAGAGCCAAGCCGCGCGGGCAGCCTGGTCGTCGATCGAAGCGTCCATGTCGGGGGGCAGGCTCATGTCGGGTCTGCTATGTCGGGCGGGGCGTAAAAGAGTGAGGGCATCGCTGCCCGGATCTCCGAGAAACCGGCGAAGCGCCGGTGCGGACTTACGTCAGCGGGCAGCGGCATGTCCATGCCCGCGAAATGCGCGCCGCCGACGAAATGCCAGACCTCCATGCCGGCGGCCAGTCCGGCGGCGATCCCCGCCGCGCTGTCCTCCACCACCACGCATGCGGCCGGATCGACCCCCATCTGCGCGGCGGCGTACAGGAAAAGGTCCGGCGCCGGCTTGCCGCGCGCCACCTGCGAGGCAGTGAAGGCGCGGCCGGAGAACACCTCCGCCAACCCGACGATCCGCAGTGAGGCGGCCAGGCGCGGCGGGCTGGATGAAGTGGCGAGGCAGAACGGCACGGTGAGCGCCGCCAGTACCTCCACCGCCCCCTCCATGGGGGCAAGACCCGCCTCGAACCCGGCAAGCAACCGGCTGCGGTAGTCATCCTCGAACGAGGCCGGCAGATCCCTGCCGAAACGCGCCTTCACCTCGGTGCGGATGACGTTATGGGCGCGGCCGATGAAATGGCGTGCCACAAAACCCAAGTCGACGGCGACGCCGTGACAGGCAAGCTCGTCGATCAGCGCGCGGGCAGCGAGCATCTCGCTGTCGATCAGCACGCCGTCGCAATCGAAGATGATGAGCCCGGGCCGCATGCGAGCGGTCTAGCTCTCAAGGCGCCCGCCGTCCAGCCGCACCGGCAACGATGCCGCGCCCTCTCCTCACCCGCGCTTTTGCGGCGGCAGCAGCCGGCCGCTCGCCAGCTGCCAGAGGCTGTGGGCGGAAGCGAGGGCGACGACGCCGGTGGCAAGGGCGAGCAGGAACGGCGCCAGCATCGCCAGCACGCCCGTCTCGCCCCGCGCCACCAGAAGCAGGGTCGCGGTCGCCAGCGCGGTCAGGCCGAAGGTGAAGGCCCAATAGGCCGGCGAGAGCGGCTGGCGCAGGATCCAGGGCAGCAGCCGGGCGATCAGCAGCAGCTGGAGCAGCCCATAGCCCAGCAAGGCCCGGGCGAAGATATCAGGCCCGCCCGAGGTCAGGCTGAGATAGGTCACGGCCCCGACCACCGGCGGCGCGAGCTGGATGCCCAGCGTCGGGCGCTGCGCCGGTGGCAAGGCGGAGCCGTGCTGGAAGCGGTTCAGCAGCACCGATTCCATGGCGAGCCAGGAGAAGAGGCCGGCGCCGAACGCCAGTTGCCCCCAGTCCTGGAAGCCGAGCACGCCGCAGGCGGTGCCGGTGACGAAGCTCCCGGCCACCAGCGGCAGGTACATCACCGGCGTCGCCGCTTCCGGGTCGCGCTCGCCGCGCCACATGCCACCGGTGCGCCAGACACCGAAGCCGAGCGTGAACAGGGCGCCGGCCAGCAGAAGCCCCTCGGCGATGGCGCGGGAATAGGGCGCCGCGCCGATGCTGACCAGCAACGTCGCCACGCCAGCCAGCCCGACGAAACCTGATTGTACCGGGTGGTGAAGCTCCTCCAGCGCCGCCGGGCGGGCCAGCAGCCATTTGAGGACATAGAGCAGCAGGACCAACGCCCAGACGAGGGCGCCCGCCGCCATAATCGACTCGCCGAGGACCGCCGGCACGCCCCAGAGCGCATGGGCGGCGCGCCAGCTTCCGCCCAGCCCGCAAAGGCCCAGCACCATGCCGAAGAAGGAGACCGGCACGATCGGCAACCCGCTGTTTTCCCGCACGCGGCACTCCCTATTTACGGCTCGACACTGACAGCTGGACGTTCCGGCGCCTAGGCCCGGCGCTCCGCGAGGGCGCGCGCCGCCCACATGCCCGCCAGCATGGCAGGAATGAAGGCCAGCGTCCCCGGCGCGGCGAGGCCGAGCGCGGTGAAGGCGGGGCCGGGACAGAAGCCGCCCAGCCCCCAGCCTATGCCAAACAGCGCCGGCCCGACGATCAGCCTTGCGTCGATATCGCTGCGGGTCGGCAGCTGGAAGCGCGGCGCCATCAGCGGCGTGTCGCGCCTCAGCACCAGTCGGAAGCCGATGAAGGCGACCACCACCGCGCCGCCCATCACAAAGGCGAGCGAGGGATCGAACGTGCCGGCGAGGTCGAGGAAGTTCAGCACCTTGGCCGGGTTGCTCATGCCGGAGACGATGAGGCCGAGGCCGAACAGCACGCCCAGGCCGAGATTGACGAGGATCGACATCGCCTCAACCTCCGATCACATGACGCACGACATAGACGGTGGCGAAACCTGCCGCCATGAACACCCCGGTCGCCGCAAAAGAGCGCCGCGACAGCCGCGCCAGCCCGCACACGCCATGGCCCGAGGTGCAGCCCGAGCCCCAGACCGAGCCGAAGCCGACCAGCAGGCCGGCCACCACCATCAGCACGAGGTTCGACGACACCGTCTGCACCACCGATGCGCCGGTGACGGCGGCATAGAGCAGGGGCGCGCCGACCAGCCCGGCGATGAACGCCAGCCGGCCGGGAAAGAGCCTGTCTCCATAAGGAGGAAACAGCCGGCTGGCGATGCCGCTGATGCCGGCGATGCGGCCTTCCGCCAGCATCATCAGCACGGCGCTGAGCCCGATCAGGGCGCCGCCGATGAGGGAGGCAAAGGGGGTGAAGTCCGTCATGATCCTATCGCGTGGTTTCGGCCGCGTGCGGCGCGCAGAACAGGGCGTGCATGGTGGCGATGAAGGCTTCAACGCGCGGATCGGCCAGCCGGTAGAACACCTGCTTGCCCTCCTTGCGGCCGACGATCAGCCCCGCTTCGCGCAGCCCGGCGATCTGCTGCGACAGGCCGGGCTGGCGGATGCCGAGCAGATCCTCCAGCTCGCGCACGGAGCGTTCGCCCTGCACCAGCGCGCAGGCCACCATCAGCCGGTCGGGATTGGACAGGGTCTTCAGGAAGGCCGAGGCCTCCCCCACCCGGGACTTCATGTCGGCGATGTCACTGGTGGGCGTGTCGAGCATCGTGTCTTCCCCGGATGGCGTCAGTCCCAGACGGCGCTCTTGAGCAGGTCGAGCGGAATCTTGAGATAGCGCACCCCGTTCGATTCCGGCACTGGGAGCCGGCCTCCATTGGTGTTGATCTGCAAGGACTGCAGGATCAGCTTGGGCATGGCGAGGCTGCGATCGCGCGCCTCGCGGATGGCGACGAAGGCGTCCTCGTTCCGGCAGCGCGCCATGTGGATACTGCTCGCCTTCTGTTCAGCGACAGTGGATTCCCACATCGGCGCGCGTCCGCCCGGCTGGTAGTCATGGCCGGTGAAGAGGCGGGTCTCGTCGGGAAGCGCCAGAATGGCCTGGATCGAATTCCACAGCACCCTGGCGCTGCCGCCGGGGAAATCGGCTCGCGCAGTGCCACTGTCAGGCATGAACAGCGTGTCGTGGACGAAAGCGGCATCGCCGATGACATAGGTGATCGAGGCCAGCGTGTGCCCGGGCGAGAACATTACCCGGGCCTCGATGTCGCCGATCTTGAAGCTGTCGCCGTCTGCGAACAGCCGGTCCCATTGCGAGCCGTCGGCGGGGAAGTCCGGCCAGTTGTAGAAGCCCTTCCAGAGCCTCTGCACGTCCTTCACCCGTTCGCCGATCGCTGTTGGCGCGCCGGTCTTCTCCTTGAGATAGGACGCGGCGGAGAAGTGGTCGGCGTGGGGGTGGGTGTCGAGAATCCACTCGACCGTGTAGCCCCGCTCGCGCACGAAGGCGAGAATGCGGTCGGCATTGAGCGAGGCGGTCTGACCCGACTTCTCGTCGAAATCATAGACCGGGTCGATGATCGCGCACCCCTTCGTCGCCGGGTCGGCGACGACATACTGGATCGACCAGGTGCGCGGATCGAAGAACCCAGTCACTTCGGGCGGGTGCGTCATGGCTTGCTCCTTGACGTCAGCCGGCATCGGCCATCCTCACTTGCGCGCGGCCACCGGGCAGGTGGAAAGGCCGAAGACGGAATAAAGCGGGCAATTGCCCATCAGCGCGGTGAGCAGCGGCACGACGCCGACGAGGCCGATCCAGCGCAGATCGCCTTCCAGCACAAAAATCAGCGAGAGCAGGACGAGGCCGAGGACGATGCGAACGGCCTTGTCGATGGGTCCGACGTTGCGGGTCATGGCGGGTTTCCTGAGCGCGGCAGGTCCGTTCCTGCCACTCTCCATTTACAACGATTGCATTAAATTGCAATCGTTGTATCGCAAGTATAAATGCGTAAGTCACCCCCCGCGCTGCGGCCTCTCTCTTGTCAGCGGGCGGCGGGGGGCTCCAGCAGCGGCTCCAGCCGCTGGTCGGTCAGCGTCTTCAGGAACGCGACCAGCGCGTCGATGCGGCGGTCGTCGAGGGCGGGGCCGCTCTCAAGCTTCTTGAGCGACAACGTGCCGGCAACCTCTGGCGGGGTCCATGGCGCGCCGGTCTCAGGGTTGATCTGCCGCCCCGACGCAGCCGAATTGTACTTGTTGTAGAACAGGATCACCGTCCTCAGATCCTTGAAGACGCCATTGTGCATATAGGGGCCCGTCACCGCGACATTGCGCAGGCTCGGGACCTTGAACTGGCCGTCATGGGCGCGAGCCGACGCCAGCTTGCCCTTGCTGCGCCGCTTCATGTCGGCCCGCGCAGCCAGGCCCCGATCGGCCGGCACGGCGAGCTCCGGGTTGGCCGGCGTGCCGATATTGTGGAAGCGGTAATTTGAGAAGGTCTCGCCCTCCCCGCCATTCGGGGTGAGCTTGTGGCACTGGCCGCAATTGGTGAACTGGTTGGAGAGGAACAGCACCCGGCCCAGCTCCTCCTGCGGGGTGAGAGTGAGGGTGCCGCGCAGAAAGCGGTCGTAGCGGGAATCGAAGGGCGAAACGGCGGGGCTCCGCTCATAGGCCGCCAGTGCTTGCTCCAGCGCGGCGAAGGCGCGGGCGTCATCGTCGAAGACGTCCGGGCCGAAGGCGGCGCGGAAGGCATCGACATAGGCGGGCTTCTCCTTCACCCGGGCGACGACGCTTGCCTTGTCGGGCATCGCCATCTCAACCGGGTTGAGCAGCGGCTGCCCCGCCTGTTCGGCCAGCGTCGCGGCGCGCCCGTCCCAGAACTGGCCGCCGACCGGGTTGCCCTTGGCATCGGTGCCGAAGGCGGGCGCGTAGCCGGCATAGCTGACGCTCGGCGCGTTGCGGACCCCACGCGAGACCCCGTCATCGCCCAGCGACACCGGCCCGCCGCGCGGATCAGCGAAGCCATGGGCGGGATCGTGGCAGGTGGCGCAGGATTGGGTGCGGTGGCGCGAGAGATCGACATCGAAGAACAGTGCCTCCCCCAGCCGCACCCGGGCGGCGGGATCCGGCCCGCGCTCCGGCGCGGCGCGGCCCGTCGCGGCGAGCGGCAGCAGCACAAAAAGGGCTGCCAGCACAGGTTTCATGATCGGCCACCATGCCGGAGGGAATGTCACGCCCGCCGCTTGTCCTGCCAGACGAGGCCCCGCACGATTGGACATTCTGACCTACCGGCCCGCCGGCCTCGCCGTCATCCGTAGGAGTGCTGGGGCGACATGGAAGGGCGCGCCGCTCGTTGGATAGGCGCCCGCGTGGTCGACAATCTGAACCTTGCCATCAGTTCGCCGGCGAATTGGCGCTGTCTGCGCAATGCCCTTGCCTTTCGCAGCCATATTGTTGACAGTTGGCACAATGCGGACAGTGAAGTCCGACCCATGCGAGGAGGCGCCCGATGGACGTTGCAGAAGCCGTTCCCGAACTCGTTCAGACCACCCGGCTGATGGAGGGGTTCACCTTCCAGCGCATCAAGACGCGCGGGGCCGAGATCAATGTCGCCACCGCCGGCGAAGGCCCGCCGCTGCTGCTCATCCATGGCAACCCTCTGACGCTGGTCAGTTGGCACAAGGTCGCCCCCTCGCTCGCCCGCGACTTCACTGTCGTCGCTATCGACATGCGCGGCTATGGCGACAGCTCCAAGCCCGAGGGCGGCGAGGACCATTCCGGCTATTCCTTCCGGGCGCTGGGCGAGGATGCGTTCGAGGTGATGGACGCGCTCGGCCACGAGCACTTCGCCGTCGCCGGCCATGACCGCGGCGCCCGCGTCGGATTCCGCATGTGCCTCGACCGGCCCGAGCGCATCACCCGCTATGCCGCACTCGACATCGTGCCGACGCACCATGTGCTGAACAACATCACGCTCGGCTGGGCGCGCGAGAGCTATCACTGGTTCTTCATGGCGCAGAAGGCGCCGTTTCCGGAGAACCTGCTCGGCGCCGACCTCGACTATTACATGCGTTACAAGCTCAACAAGAAAGGCGTGGGTCTGGAGATCTTTACACCGGAGGCGATGGAAGAATATATACGCTGCGCCACCAAGGAACAGATCCACGCTGTCTGCGAGGATTACCGCGCCACCATCACCGTCGACCTCGACATGGACACGGCGGACTACGGCAAGCGCAAGATCGCCTGCCCGACCCTGGTGATCTGGGGCACCAACAGCCATTGCGGCCGCCACTTCAAGCCGGTGGAAGCCTGGTCGGAATGGGCGGACGATCTTGTCGGCCTGCCGGTGCCCACCGGGCATTACCCGGCCGAGCACCGTCCCGATCTCATCTACGCCGCCTTCCACCGCTTCTTCCGTGGTGAGCCCGTGACATGAGCGTCGCTTCGGTGACGGCGGCGGCAGCGAAGGCCCGCCTGCATGAAGGTGAGGAGATCGCCTTTCTCGATGTGCGCGAGGCGGCAGCGTTCGGCCAGGGGCATCCGCTCTTCGCCGTCCCCTGCCCGTTCAGCCGGCTGGAAGCGGCGGCCCTCGCGCTGGTGCCGCGCGCCGACTGCCCGGTGCTGCTCATCGACGATGGCGACGGCCTCGCCGAGAAGGCGGCGCGGCGGCTGGCGGCCTGCGGCTATACCGAGATCGTCCTCATCGCGGGCGGGCTTCCCGCCTGGGATGCGGCAGGCTTTGGCGTGTTCGCCGGGGTCAATGTGCCGAGCAAGACGCTGGGCGAACTTCTGGAGCACGACCATCACCCCGCGATGATCGACGCCGCCACGCTGGCACGCTGGCAGCGCGAAGGGCGCGCGCATGCCTTCTTCGATGCCCGTCCGCCGGCGGAATACGCCAAGATGCGGATCGAGGGCGCGCGCTGCGTACCCAATGGCGAGCTCGCCCATCGGGTCGGCGCCGCCGTGCCGGACACGGCAACGCCGATCGTCATCACTTGCGCCGGGCGCACGCGCGGCATTGTCGGGGCGCTGACGCTGCGGGCGATCGGCGTGCCCAACCCGGTCTATGCGCTGGAAAACGGTACGCAGGGCTGGGCGCTCGCCGGCCTGCAACTGGATCGTGGCGCGCAGGCCGATCCGCTCCCGGAGCTGGACCCAAGCCAAGCGCAGGCCAGCCGGGACGGCGCGGCGCGCCTCATCGCCGCCGCGCAGCTCTCCACGCTCACGCCTCGCGCGGCGCAAACGCTGCTGCAGGAGGCCGGCCGCACCACCTTTCTGTTCGATCTGCGCAACGAGGCGGAACGGGCGGCGCGGCCGGTGCCGGGCGCCATCCCAGCCCTCGCCGGTCAGCTGATCCAGGCGACGGACCAGTATGTCGGCGTCCGCCATGGCCGGCTGATCCTGATCGACGACACCGGGCTTCGAGCCGCGCTGGCGGCGCTGTTCCTGCGCGCGCTCGGCTTCGAGCCCCATGTGCTGGCGCTTGATAACGCCGAGGAAATCGACATCCCCGCCGTTCCCACGCCCGCGCTCAAGGCCCCCGCGCCGCCTCCCGCGATTGACGCCCGCGCGGCCTGGAGCCTCGCCCAGAGCGGCGTGCCGGTGTTGGATCTGCGCGCTTCCAGCGACTGGGAGTCCTGGCGGCTTGACGGGGCGCGCTGGGTGCTGCGCGGCGACCTGCCCGGCGCGCTCGCGAAGGGCACGCGGCGGGCGATCCTGCTTGGTGACGCAACTGCCGTCGCTGCTGCTACCTGCGAACTGCAGGCTGCCGGCATCGCAAGCTGCTGGCTGCAGCCTGACCTCGATTCCTGCGCGCAGGCGGGATGGCCGGTCGATCGCGTGCGCCGGCGCATGGGCCGCGAGGCGGCGCGCGACCGGGTCTGGTTCGTCCATGACCGCCATGACGGCAATGCGGAAGCTTCCCGGCAATATCTCGCCTGGGAGATGGGCCTGATCGACCAGCTGGACGAGTCCGAGCGCGCCGCCTTCGGCTGGGTCCCCATCGCCCCGGCCTGACGGCCGCACGGGCGCCTCGCTCCGCCCTCAGCCCCTTCCGCCAGCGGTGGAAGGGGTTTTTCTTTGGTCGACATCAGGCGGGGCATCGCGCAACAAAAAGGGCGGGTTCACACCCGCCCTTTTCCAAATCTGCCGATCGAGGAAAACGCTCAGCCCTTGCTCGGCGTCGTGTGCGCGGCGCGGGTCTCTTCCTGAATCTGCCGCAGCGCCAGCGCCTCGGCCGCCTCCGCCCGGTTCTGCTTGCGCTTGCCCCAGGCCGTCATTCCCAGCGAGATGAACATCACCGCGAAGATCGCCATGGCGCCGGGCCGCTCCAGCACATAGAGCGGGTTGCCGCCGGAGAGCTGGTAGGAGCGCAGGAACTCGGTCTCCAGCATGCGCCCGAGCAGGATGCCGACCACCACCGCCGAGACCGGGTACTGGTAGCGGTTGAGGGCATAGCCGAGCAGGGCGAACACGAACAGCGTGATCGGTCCGGCCGCCTCGCCCGTCACCGCGAAGGTGCCGAGCGTGGCGATGACGAGGATCGCCGGCAGCACGTAGCGGGTCCGCACCTTCATGATGTTGGAGGCGACATAGATGAAGCCGATGCCCACCGCCAGCAGCACGATGGCCTGGACGATGTTGTTGAGGATGATGGCGTAGACCATCGGCTTCTGCGTTTCGATGAAGCTCGGGCCGGGCACAATGTTGTGCATCATGAAGGCCGCGATCAGGATCGCGGTGGCGCCGCCGCCGGGAATGCCGAGCGCCAGCATGGTGGCCATGGAGCCGCCCTCGCCGCTCGCCACCGCCGATTCCGCCGCGATCACGCCCTTGGGGTTGCCCTTGCCGAAGGTGGCGCTGTCCTTGGCGGTGCGCTTGGTCTCGGCATAGGCGATAAGGTTGCCGATGGAGGAGCCGACGCCCGGCACCGCGCCGATGATGATGCCGATGATCGAGCCGCGCAGCAGAACGCCGGGGTATTTCAGCGTGCCCCAGCAGCCCTTGAGGATCTTGCGCAGGCTGACCTCGCGCGAGCCTTCGGCCTCGATGATGTAGTCGCGGCTGGCCAGGCTGAGCAGCTGGCTCGCCGCCAGCAGGCCGATCATCGCCGGGATCGGCGCGATGCCGTCGAGCAGCACCGGCAGGCCCAGCGTCCCACGGGTGAAGCCGGCGGTGTTCATGCCCACCGTGCCGAGCAGGATGCCCAGCGCAGCCGCCAGCAGGCCACGGCTGATATAGGTGGAGCCGAGCGAGCCCAGCAGCATCATGCCCCAGATCGCCACCGCGAACATTTCCACCGGCCCGATCCGCAGCACGATGTCGGCCAGCGGCTCGATGACCAGCAGCAGCAGCACATAGCCGGCGATGCCGCACAGGGTGGAAGCGAACAGCGCATAGCCGAGCGCCTCGTTATGCTCGCCCTTCTGCGACATGGCGTAGCCGTCGAAGGTGGTCGCGAAGGAGGAGGGCGAGCCCGGTATGTTCATCAGGATCGCCGGCACCGATCCGCCGAACCCCGCCCCGGTATAGACCGAGGTGAGGAACACGATGGCCGAGAAGAAATCCATGTAGAGCGACATCGGCAGCACGATCGCCATCGCCATGGTGATCGAAATGCCGGGAATGGCGCTGAAGACGAGGCCGACGATCAGGCCGGGGACAATCCATCCCCAAGACCCGACCGACGAGAACATGATGCCCAGTGCCTCATTGAAGGCGGAAACGTCGATCATCGGGCGCGCCTCACAGCAGGGTCGTGTGCATGGGATAGGAGATCAGGGCGCGGAAGCCGTAGATCGTGACCAGTGTCACGGCGAGCGAGAAGAACAGCAGATGCAGCGGTCGCCGCTCGCCGCAGATGGCCATGGCCGCGGCGGCGAACAGGAAGATGGCGATGTCGAAGCCGATGACGTCGAGCAGGAACACCATCAGCCCGAGCGACACCCCGAGCGCCGCCATGCGCATCACGTCCGCGCGGTCCGTGGACAGGCTCACGGCGAACGGGTCGTTTTCGGATGAGGGCTTGGCCGCCTCGCGCGCCTCCACCTTGTGGAAGCATTGCGGCACGATGAACAGGTACATCGCCAGCGCGAAGATCGCCACCGGCTGCACCAGAAGCAGATTGTTCACGCTCAGCGAAACACTGCGGGCATCGAGAAGATACCAGAAGACGAGCGCCGCGATGAACGTGATGAGCGCGAGATGGCCATAGTCGATGGCATAGCTGTGCCGACCGATGCGCATCTTCATCTCCATACGTCAGAGGAGGGAGAATGAAGGCGGGCGCGCCGCGCCGGCGGCCCGCCTTCCATTGATGCGGCCTACTTCAGCAGGTCGACGTATTTCGCCATCTTGGCGGCGTTGTCGAGATAGGCCTTGTTGGAGGCATCCGGCCCGTACCAGGTGGTGGCCAGTTCCTGCAGCTTCAGCGCCTCGATCGCCTTCGGGTTCTTGCTCGCCTTCTCGACCGCCGCGACGATGATCTTGAAGATCTCCGGCTGCTCGTTCTTCAGCTTGGTGGAAACCGCCCAGCCGCGCTGCGAGCCTTCGACGAAATCGGTCTTCAGGGTAGCGCCGATCAGCGGCGCGTCGGGATACCAGTCCACCTTCTCGGCGGCGAAGATGGCCAGCGGGCGGACCTTCGACTTCAGCGGCAGAAAGCCTTCGCCGCCGACGAAGCCGACATCGACCTGGGCGCCGGCGGTGGCGTTGCGGGCCGGGCCGCCGCCATCATAGGTGACGATGCGCAGCTTGCTGGCATCGATTCCGGCGGCCTGGAAGGCCAGCACCATGTTGGCATAGTCGGCCGAAGCCGGCTGCACGCCGATGCTGAGGCTGGTCGGGTCCTTCTTCAGCTTGTCGATCACCTCGGCGAAGGTCTTCACCGGCCCGCCGGACGAGGTCGCCGCCAGCGTGTAGTCACGCGACGGCAGGTTGATCATCGAGAAATCCTCGATCTTGTAGGGCGCGTTCTGCAGCAGCACGGTCAGCGGGATATAGGGCGCCGCCGAGGTGCACAGGATGGAATAGCCGTCGGCCGGCTGGTTCAGCGCGTAGGAATTGCCGAGCTGGGTGCCGGCGCCGGGCTTGTTGACGATGACAAGGGGCTGGCCGAGCTCCTGCTCCAGATAGGGTATGAAGGCACGGGAGAGACGATCATTGTAACCGCCGGTGGCGAAGGGCACGATCACGTTGATCGGACGCGAGGGATAGGTCGCGGCGCGCAGGATGGACGGCATGGCGACCATGCCGGAGGCGACGGCAACGCCGCCTGCCGAAATCTTGAAGACGTCTCTGCGTGTGAAATGGGTCATGTTTTCCTCCCGCCGTTCCATCTGGGTCCTTCGGCCGGCGGCCATGAAGCGGCCGGCCCGTGTGGATTAGGCACGGCAAGACTGTCCCGCTGTCCGTCAACTGTCAACACATTTGCAAACGGGTTTGCCACCCGGGATCACCCGTATTGACGGCAGGCAAGGACCACGCTGCGCTGCCATAAGGGCTTACTTGACTTGAGAGTCGTTTAAACACGGCGCGCCGCCCCCAACCACCCCTCTTTCGACCGCTTGTGGGAGGGCATGACGGGCTTCATCAATCTGTTGACAGTTTTCATTCCAGCTGTCTCTATCGCCCATGCCCTGCCGGCGGGAAACCTGCCCGCTGCGAGACAGGCGCCAACAAACCGCCGCGCCTTTGCGAAAAGTTGCGGCACATTGGGGAGGCCGTCATGTCCGAACGCCCGCGCCACCGCCGGATGCCGGCCTCCCGCCTTATCCCGAATGTCGTGGCGGAAAAGCAGGCGCGTGCCGGGCGGGCGAACGGGTGATGGCGGCGCGTCCCGCACCGCCGGATCCGGCGGGCGAAGGGGAGGAATCACCCGTCTCCTCGCCGAGCCCCGCGCCGAAACCATCCTGGCCCGCCGCCGGGCTGCGCCTCGTCGGCACCTATGCCGTTGCAACCGCCGCCGGCTACGTGGCCTCGTTGATCCATGTCCCCCTGCCCTGGATGCTCGGCCCGCTCTTCGTCTGCGGCCTGCTCAATGTCTCGGGCGTGCCGCTGCGGGCCGGGCCGCATCTGCGCGAGATCGGGCAGGTCATTGTCGGCCTCGCCATCGGCATGCGCTTCACCCCGCATCTGCTTCTGGTATCGCTGGAGCTTCTGCCGGCCATGCTGGTGGCGACGCTCTATATCATCATCGCCACCTTCATCGGCGCGCTGATCATGCGTCCGCTGGCGCGTATCGACCCCACCACCGCCTTCTTCGCCACCGCTGCCGGCGGCATGGCCGACATGGCGGTGGTGGCAGCGGCGCGCGGGGGCGACACCAATGCCGTCTCCATCGTCCACGCGCTGCGGGTAACGACGGTGGTGAGCCTCGTGCCGTTCATGGTGTTCGCCTTCGGCGAGGCCGGAAACGTCAACACGGTCGATCCCGCCGCCTCGCATGATCTGCTGCTGCTCGCGCTCGGCCTCGTCATCGCCTATCTCGGCGCGCAGGCGCTGCGCCCGACGGTCATCCCCAATCCCTGGCTGCTCGGCTCGCTGCTGCCGAGCGCGGCGCTCGGCGCCTCCGGCCTCATGAATGTCGCGGTGCCGGGCATCCTCATCATCGCCGCGCAGGTGATGATCGGCGTCTGGCTCAGCATGCGTTTCCGCCGCGACCTGTTCGTGCGCCTGCCGCGCGTCGCCGCGTCCGGCCTGCTGATCGGCGTGCTGCTGATCGCCGCCGCCGCTATCGGGGCGGAGGTGCTCTCGCTCGCCACTGGCCTGCCGCTCACCACCAGCTTCCTCGCCCTCGCCCCGGCGGCGATCACTGAAATGGTGCTCACCGCCAAGGCGATGCACGCCGATGCCGAGCTGGTCACCGCCTTCCACATCGTCCGCATCGCGGTGATCTCGTCGACCATCCTGATCGTCTTCCGCGTCTACCGCTTCGTGCTGAGGAGCCATTATGAATCTGGGGTTTGACGGCCGCCGCGCCGTCATCGTCGGCGGCAGCTACGGCATTGGCGAGGCCACCGCCGCCATTCTGCTGCGCGAGGGCGCGCAGGTGATCATCGCCTCGCGCAGCCGGGACAATCTGGAGGCCGCCCGCGCCCGTCTCGCGCAGTCCACAGGGCGCGCGCCTGACGTGTTCGTTGCCGACGTGGTGAAGGACGCTTCCTCGGCGTCCGCGCTGATGGACGAGGTGCACAGAAGCTGGGGCGCGCTCGACATTCTCGTCAGCGCCGTCGGCGGCAGCGTGCGGGCGGATTTCGACACGCTGAGCGATGCCGACTGGCTCGCCAGCTACGAGTTCAACGTGCTCTCTACCGTGCGTACCATCCGGGCCGGCCTGCCCCTGCTCACGGCAGGCGACGCCCCCGCCATCGTCACCCTGGGCGCGGCGGCGGCCAAGATGCCCTATGCCCACCAGATCATGACCAATGTCCACAAGGCCGGCCTGCTCGGCCTGGTGAAGACGCTGGCGCTGGAACTCGGCGAGAAGGGCATCCGCATCAACTCGGTCGGCCCCGGGCGCACCAAGACCGCGCTCTGGATCAACCGCGCCACCAAAATGGCGGCCGAACGCGGCGTGCCGGTGGACGACATTTACACGGAATTCTCGGAAGAAATCCCGCTGAAGCGCTTCGCCGAGCCGGCCGAGATCGCGGTCATGGTTGCCTGGCTCGCCAGCCCGCTCGCCAGCTACGTCACCGGCCAATCCATCAATGTCGACGGCGGCATCGCGCGCGGCCTCGTTTAAAGGAGAACAGAATGTCCCATCAAGACGTCACCCGCCAGCTCGCCGCCTGGATCGTCGGCTGCAGGCTCGCCGACATTCCCGCCTCAGTACAGACGGAGGGCGTGCGCACCTTCTTCAACTGGATGGGCTGCGCCGTCGGCGGCGCCCGCCACGAGACGGTGGACCGGGCGCTGGCCGGCATCTCGCCCTTTGCCGGCAAGCCGCAGGCGACCATCATCGGGCGCGGAGAGCGGCTGGACGTGCCGAACGCGGCGCTGATCAACGGCATCTCCTCGCATGTGCTCGACTATGACGACACTCATCTGAAGACCATCATCCACCCCGCCGGCCCGGTCGCTTCCGCTTTGCTGGCGGCGGCCGAGTATCAGCCGATGTCCGGCGCCGACTTCCTCAACGCGCTGATCGTGGGCGTCGAGGTGGAATGCCGGATCGGCAACAGCGTCTACCCCGCCCATTATGATCGCGGCTGGCACATCACCGGCACCACAGGGGTGTTCGGTGCTGCCGCCGCCGTCGGCCATATGCTGAAGCTGGACGAGACCCAGATGACCTGGGCGCTCGGCATCGCCGCGACGCAGGCCTCGGGGCTGCGCGAAATGTTCGGCACCATGTGCAAGAGCCTGCACCCCGGCGCCGCCGCCCGCAACGGCGGGCTGGCCGCCTTCCTCGCCAAGGCCGGCTTCGACAGCTCGCTGCAGGCGATCGAGGCGCCGCGCGGCTTCGCCAACGTGCTCTCCACCAAGCAGGATTATAACGAGATCCTCGGCGGGCTCGGCCAGACCTGGGAAGCCGGGCTCAATTCCTACAAGCCCTTCGCCTGCGGCATTGTCATCCACCCCACCATCGATGGCTGCCAGCAGCTGCGCGAGGAGCTGGGCGACGCGGTGAACAGCATCGCCGCCGTGCGCCTGCGCACCCATCCGCTGGTGCTGGAACTCACCGGCAAGCGCACGCCGAAGACCGGGCTGGAAACCAAGTTCAGCGTGTTCCACGCCGCCGCCTGTGCGCTGCTGCGCGGCGATGGCTCGCCCACAGCCTTCACCGACGAAGCCGCCAACGCGCCCGAGATCATCGCCCTGCGCGACAAGGTGGACGCCACCTCAGACACCTCGATCCATGAGGCATCCGTGGTGATCGAGGTGCGGTTCGACGACGGGCGGGTGATCGAGAAGACGATCGAGCGCGCCATTGGCAGCCATGACAAGCCGCTGAGCAACGCCCATCTCGAGCGCAAATTCGCCCATCAGTCGGGACTGGTTGTCGGCGAGGAGGTGACGCAGGCGCTGATGGCGCTGTGCTGGCGCCTGCCGGAGCTGGCTGACGCCGGCGAGATCGCCCGCGCCTCGGTGCCGGCCGGACTGCGCGACGCGGCGGAGTGAGGGAGACGACATGACCGCCCATCCCCCTCTGCGCATCGGCGTCCTCAATGGCGACGATATCGGCCATGAGATCGTGCCCGCCGCCCATGCCATCGCGGCTGCGGCGGCGCAGGCCTGCGGGCTCGCCATCGACTGGCGCCCGATGCCGCTCGGCCGCAAGGCGCTGGACGAGCTCGGCCACACCATGCCGCCGGGCACGCTGGAGACGCTCGGCACGCTCGACGGCTTCATCCTCGGCCCGATCGGCCATCAGGCCTATCCGAAGGTGCCGGAGGCGATCAATCCGCACCCGATCCTGCGCAAGAGCTTCGACCTGTTCGCCAATGTGCGCCCCACCCGCTCCTATCCCGGGCTGGGCTGCCTCTATGACGACATCGACCTCGTGATCGTGCGCGAGAACAATGAGGGCTTCCAGCCCGACCGCAACGTGGTGGCCGGCTGCGGCGAGTTCCGCCCGACCCATGACACCACCATCTCGGTGCGCGTCATCACCCGCGAGGGCAGCCGCAAGGTCGCCCGCGCCGCCTTCGAGATCGCCCGCGCCCGCAAGAAGCGGCTCACCGTCGTGCACAAGAACACGGTGTTCAAGCTCGGCTGCGGCATGTTCGTGGAGGAGTGCTACGAGGCCGGCAAGGAATTTCCCGATGTCGCCATCGAGGAAGTCATCGTCGACACCTTCGCGATGAAGCTGGTGCGCGAGCCGCAGCGCTTCGACACGGTCGTGACTACCAACATGTTCGGCGACATTCTCACCGACGAGGCGGCCGGGCTGGTCGGCGGGCTCGGCATGGCGCCGGGCCTGTGCATCGGGCGCGGCGACATCGCCATGGCGCAGGCCACCCACGGCTCGGCGCCCGACATTGCCGGCAAGGGGCTGGCCAATCCCTATGCGATGATCGAATCCACCCGGATGCTGATCGAGTGGCTCGGCCGCCGGCGCGGCATTCCGGCCGCCGCCGAGGCCAGCGCGCTGATGAAGGCGGGCATCGACGCCGCGTTGGCCAACCCCGCCACCCGCACCCCCGACATTCGCGGCACCGGCACCCAGGCCGACATGACCAACGCCATTCTTTCCTACATGGAGACCCACGCTCATGCGCCGGCATAAAATCGCGCTCATTCCCGGAGACGGCATCGGCTCCGACGTCATCAATGCCGGCCGCGAGGTGCTGGATGCGCTCGCCGCCAGCGATGGCAGCTTCGGCTTCGATTTCGAGAGCTTCGACTGGGGCTCCGACCGCTACCGCCGCGTCGGCACGATGATGCCGGAAGACGGCGTCGACACGCTGCGCGGCTTCGACGCCATCTATTTCGGTGCCGTCGGCGACCCCAAGATCCCGGATCACATCACCCTGTGGGAACTGCGCCTCGCCATCTGCCAGGGGCTCGACCAGTACGCCAATGTCCGGCCCTCGCGCCTGCTGCCGAACATCATCGGCCCGCTGCGGCCAGAACTGGGCCGCGAGATCGACTGGGTGATCGTGCGCGAGAACAGCGAGGGCGAATATGCCGGCGCGGGCGGTCGGGCGCATCGCGGCCTGCCGATCGAGGTCGGCATCGACGTTTCGGTGTTCACCCGCACCGGTATCGAGCGCGTCTGCCGCTTCGCCTGCGAGCTCGCCATGTCGCGCCCGCGCAAGAAACTCACCATCGTCACCAAGTCGAACGCCCAGCGCCACGGCATGGTGCTGTGGGACGAGGTGTGCAAGGGCGTGATCAAGGACTTCCCCGAGCTGGATGTCGACTGGATGCTGGTCGACGCCATGACCATGCGCCTCGTGCTGCGGCCGGGCACAGTCGACACGGTGCTCGCCACCAATCTGCATGCCGATGTGCTTTCCGACCTCGCCTCGGCGCTGAGCGGCAGCCTCGGCATCGGCGCCACCGCGAACCTCGCGCCGGACCGTTCTACCCCCTCGATGTTCGAGCCGATCCATGGCTCCGGCTTCGACCTGATCGGCAAGGGCATCGCCAACCCGATCGGCGCCTTCTGGAGCGCGGTGATGATGCTGGAACATCTGGGCGAGACCGCCGCCGCCACGCGGCTGATGGCGGCCATTGAGCAAGTGACGGCCGAGGGCACCGCCCTGACCCCGGATCTCGGCGGAACGGCCGGCACAAGCGACATAACGGCGGCTGTGATCGCCCTTCTTCAACGTCAAAGTGTCGCAGAAGCCGACACAACCCGCCGCATCGCGTAGAAACTGGAAGCCTTCCAACGCGAAACTGTTTACAATTGACGGATGAGCATCATCAGCGATTCCGCTCATTTGAGCGACCTGTCCGTTGTGAAGAGCGTCTCCCTCACGAGCGCGCTCGAAAAGGAACTCGAGCGCCTCATTCTCACCGGCGAGCTGGAGCCGGGGGTTCGGATCAACGAGATCCACCTCTCGAACCGCTTCGGCACCAGCCGCGGCCCGATCCGCGAGGCCACCCGCAGCCTTGAGGCGAAGGGGCTGGTCGAGGTGGTGCGCAACCGGGGCGTCTTCGTCCGGCGGCTGTCGGTCGAGGACGCGATCGAGATCTATGACGTGCGCGCGGCTTTGTTCGGCCAGGCCGGTCGCCTGCTGGCCGAGCGGATGACCGACGGGCTGCTGGCCGAGTTGACCCGCATGGTCGACGAGATGGACGCGGTGGCCGAGCGCGGCAGCTTCGACGACTATTACCCGCTCAATCTCGGCTTCCATAACCTCATCGTCAGCTCCTGCGGCAACCGCACGCTGCTGGCCGAGTACCACCGCTTCGTCAACAAGCTGCACCTGTTCCGTGCCCGTGCGCTGGTGCAGGGCGGCGGCCTCGCCGTGTCGAACCGCGAGCACCGGGCGATGCTGGAGGCGCTGGCCTCCGGCGATGGCGAGCGGGCGCAGGTGACACATTGGCGCCATGTGGCGCTGGCCAAGCGCCGGCTCATCGCCGCCGTCGACGGCCACGCCCGCAACGACTGAAGGCACCGGCCTCTCTCGAGGGCCGCGCTCCCTCTCCCCGACGGGGAGAGGGAAGTCGGAAGGCGCGTCCCTCACGCGGCGGCGGCGCGCGCCTCGATCTTGCGCGAGGCCACGCGGGCGGCGAGGCGGATGGCGGACTGGAAGGCGCCGATATCGGCCACGCCCTTGCCGACGATGTCGAAGGCCGTGCCATGCGCCGGGGTGGTGAACACCACCTCCAGCCCGGCGGTGATGGTCACGCCCTTGTTGAAGCCCTTGAGCTTGGTCGCGATCTGGCCCTGATCGTGATACATCGCCAGCACGCTGTCATAGGCACCGGCAAACGCCTTGAGATAGACGGTGTCGGACGGATAGGGCCCTTCGCAGGCGATGCCCTCCCGCGCCATCGCCTCCACCGCCGGGCGGATGATCTCAATCTCCTCCATGCCGAACAGCCCGCCCTCGCCGCCATGCGGGTTGAGCGCCGCCACCGCGATGCGGGGGCGGTCGATGCCGGCCTTGCGCATCGTCTCATCGGCAAGGCGCAACGCGCCGCACACGCTGTCGAACGTCACCTGGTCCAGCGCCGTGCGCAGCGAGACATGCGACGTGACGCGCGTCATCCACTGGCCTTCCAGCACGTTCATCTCGCTGAACGGGCCCTTATGGTCGAGCAGATGGGCGAACATCTTGTGCTCGTCCGGGAAGCGCCAGCCGCCTTTGAACATCGCCTGCTTGTTCAGCGGGGCGAAGCACACGCCGTCCACCTCCGCCGCCTTGGCGAAGTCGATGGCGCGGGCCAGCGTGTCGCCGGTCAGCCGGCCGGAATCGGGGTTGGCGACGCCGAGCGGGAAGGCGTCCGGGTCGGTATTGCCGAGGTCAACCAGCGGGATTTCAGGCGCGCTCCAGTCCACCACGCCGGGTGACTCATAGCGCTGAAAGGTCAGCGTCACCCCGGCATGGCGCGCGCCCATCTCAAGCACACGGGCATCGCCCACCACGACCAGCCGCGCCACCTCGTCGAGGCCGCCCTGGCTCAGCAGGCGCGCGGTCTGCTCGGGGCCGATGCCGGTGCAGTCGCCAGGGGTGAGGGCGAGAATGGGGAGCGGGTGCGCGGTCATGAAACTACCTGTCCTTGGAACGTGACTGTCGGGGATCGAGCGGGCCAGGGCGCGCCTCGGTGGCGCTGTCATCCTCCAGCGTGCGCAGGAAGCGCGCCTTGCCGGCGAGGATGTGCCGCTCCAGAAGGCGGGCCGCGCCGGTGCCGTCGCTTTGGCGCAGCGCGTCGAGGATCGCCTTGTGCTCGTCATTGGAGGTGCGCATCGAGCCGGGCAGCACCAGGCCGCGCCGGCGGAACAGATGCAGCTCCGCCTCCAGCAGCGGGTAGAGCTCGATCAGCTTGTCATTGTCGGAGGCGACGACGACCTGGCGGTGGAACTCGTTGTTCAGCGTGTAGAAGGTGGCGATGTCGGGCGCCTCGATCGCCGCGTCCATCGCCCCGATCAGCTCTTCCAGCCCGCGCAGCTGCACTGTGGTGATGATGGCGGCCGAAAGCCGCCCGGCGGTGCCGAACAGGCCGGCGCGGATGTCGTAGAGGTCGAGCGCCTCCTTGGTAGAGACCTCGCGCACGAAGAAGCCGCGATTGAGTTCGCTGCGCAGCAGGCCGATCTGCTCCAGCGCCCGGCAGGCCTCGCGCACCGGGCCGCGGCTGATGCCGAGCCGAAGCGCCAGCGTGCTCTCATTGATGCGGGTGCCGCCGGTGAGTTCGCCGGTGCCGATCATGCGCTCGATCTCGCGCTGGATCAGCGGCACGAAAGAGGCGGTGCGCGGGGTGCGGGCGGGGTTTGCAGCGGGGCGGAGCATGGCGCCATCTGGCCCGCATAATCGCCGATTGTCAACAATGCTGCGCCAAAACGACACTATTCGCCTAAACCGGCAGCGCCGGCGCCCTCACCCACCGTAACAACGCTCCGCGGTGACATACGCCGTAAATGCAAGCGCCTCCGCGTCTTCCGCCCGTCTAACCGACGACGGGCAGTCGAGCGAGCTGTCCGGAAGTGCGCTGTCACTGCCATTAAGTGTTGACAGTTGTCGGTTCGTTGAACACTGTCGCCTGCACCAGCGCTGCGGTGCCGCCGCCCCAATAGGCCGCACCCCGATTTCCAGGAGTTTCCATGACGACCTATTCGATAGCGGTCATTCCCGGCGACGGGATCGGCAATGAGGTGGTGCCGGAGGCGCAGCGCGTTCTGGAGGCGGCCAGCCGCATCGGCGGCTTCTCCTTCGATTGGACCCATTATGACTGGAGCTGCGAGCGCTTCGCCAAGACCGGGGCGATGATGCCGGCGGACGGCCTGCAGCAGATCCGCGACAAGGACGCCATCTTCCTCGGCGCCGTCGGCTTTCCCGGCGTGCCGGATCATGTCTCGCTGTGGGGCCTGCTGATCCCGATCCGCCGCAGCTTCCATCAATATGTGAATCTGCGCCCGGTGAAGCTGCTCGCCGGCGTCGAGAGCCCGCTCAAGGGCCGCGAGGCCGGCTCGATCGACTTCTATGTCGTGCGTGAAAACAATGAGGGCGAATATTCCTCCATTGGCGGCCGGCTCTATGAGGGGCTGGAGGACGAGCTAGTGATGCAGCAGTCCATCTTCACCCGCCGCGGCTGCGACCGGGTGATGCGCTACGCCTTCGAACTCGCCAAGGGCCGCAAGCAGCACGTCACCTCGGCCACCAAGTCGAACGGCATCAGCCACACCATGCCGTACTGGGACGAGCGCTTCGCCGCGATCTCCAAGGAATATCCCGGCTTCACCACCGACCAGTATCATATCGACATCCTGACCGCGCATTTCGTGCGCAACCCGGACTGGTTCGACGTGGTGGTCGCCTCCAATCTGTTCGGCGACATCCTGTCCGATCTCGGCCCGGCGGTGGTCGGCTCCATCGGCATCGCGCCGGGCGCCAACATCAATCCCGAGAAGGACTACCCCTCGATGTTCGAGCCGGTGCACGGCTCGGCGCCTGACATTGCCGGCAAGGGCGTCGCCAATCCGATCGGCCAGATCTGGTCGGGGGCGATGATGCTGCGCCATCTCGGCGAGGAAGCCACCGCGCGCGCCATCGAGCAGGCGATCGAGGACGTGCTCGCCCGTCGCGACAGCCTCACCCGCGACCTCGGCGGCACCGCCGGCACACGCGAACTGACCGACGCCATCATCGGCGCCCTGCCCTCCTCCGCCGCCCGCGCCCCGGCGGCCTGACGCCCGATAAAACGAGGAAACGTTCCATGACGCTGCACCAGACCAACCCCGCCCAGGCCCAGCCCATCGTCGAGGGCCTCACCCAGGAGGTGGCGGAATTCGT
Organism: Ancylobacter vacuolatus; assembly: GCF_030813595.1. Taxonomy (GTDB): domain Bacteria; phylum Pseudomonadota; class Alphaproteobacteria; order Rhizobiales; family Xanthobacteraceae; genus Ancylobacter; species Ancylobacter vacuolatus. The sequence continues at coordinate 372,030 of NZ_JAUSUH010000004.1, forward strand.
CGTCGGCACGAGCTATGCCGATTTGCCGGCCGAGGTGGTCGAGCTCGGCAAGAAGTCGATCCTCGACGGCATCGGCCTCGCCCTTTCCGGCTCGGTGGCCAAGAGCGGCGAGCATATCCAGGCCTATCTGACCGGGCTCGGCATCAAGGAAGGGCCGGCAACCGTGATCGGCACCGCGCTGAAGGTGCCGACCCGCTTTGCCGCCTTCGCCAACGGCGTCGGCATCCATGCCGACGATTATGACGACACCCAGCTCGCCGTCGGCAAGGACCGCGTCTACGGCCTGCTCACCCACCCGACCGCGCCAGCGCTGCCGGCCGCGCTCGCGGTTGCCGAGGCGGATGGCCGTTCGGGGCCGGACATGATGCTGGCCTATCATCTCGGCGTCGAGGTGGAGTGCAAGATCGCCGAGGCGATCAACCCGCGCCACTACCAGCACGGCTTCCACGCCACCGCCACCTGCGGCACCTATGCCGCCGCCGCCGCCGCCGGCAAGCTCAAGGGGCTGGATGTCGAGCAGATGGTGCGCGCATTCGGCTGCGCCGGCAGCCAGTCGGCCGGCCTGCGGGAGAATTTCGGCACCATGATGAAGCCCTTCCACGCCGGCCGCTCCTCCGAGAGCGGCGTGGTGGCGGCGGACTTCGCCGCGCTGGGCTGGACCACCACCGACAAGATCCTGGAAGCGCCGCGCGGCTTCTTCCAGGCGGCGGGCGGCGGTTTTGATCCCACCGCCATCGTCGGCAAGCTCGGCCAGCCCTGGACCTTCGCCTTCCCCGGCGTCTCCATCAAGCCGCATCCGTCGGGCTCGCTCACCCATCCCGGCATGACCAAGATGCTGGAGCTGATCCGCACCCACTCCATCAAGGCCGAGGATGTCGAGCGCGTGGATGTCGGCACCAACCAGAACATGCCGAACGCGCTGATCCATCACCGCCCGAAGAACGAACTTCAGGCCAAGTTCTCGATGGAATTCTGCATGGCGATCCTGCTGCTCGACGGGCGCGGCAGCCTCCCCGAGTTCACCGACGAGACGGTGGAGCGGGAGGACGTGAAGGCGATGATCGAGCGGGTGAACTTCCATGTCCATCCGGAGGCGGAAGCCGCGGGCTACGACAAGATGACCACGATCATCGACATCCACATGAAGGACGGGCGTACCCTGTCCGGTCGCTCCGACTTCGGCAAGGGCAGCCCGGCCAACCCGATGACCTATGACGAGGCCGCCGACAAGTTCCGCGGCTGCGCCGAATTCGCCCGCTGGGACAAGGCCAAGACCGAGTCCATCGTCGAGACGGTGCGCCGGCTGGAACAGCTGGGCGACATCCGGGAGCTCACGCGCCTCTGCGCCTGAGGCCATTCCCACAAAGCGAAGGGCGCCCCTGCCCCGGGGCGCCCTTTTTTATGTCCGCGCGTCAGCCGGTGGATTGCAGCGTGTCAGCCCTCCAGCTTGTCCTGGGTGCGCGTGTCGAAATCGCGCGCGTCATGTCGTTCGCGCAGCTGCTCATGCGGCTCGCCGGTCATGCGGTTGACCATGCGCCCGCGTTTCACCGCCGGCCGGGCGAACAGCTCGTCGGCCCAGCGCAGCACGTGGGTGTATTCATGCGCGGAAAGGAAGGTGCCGGCATCGCCATAGGTCCAGCCCTTCACCACCGCGCCATACCAGGGCAGCACCGCGATGTCGGCGATGGTGTAGTCGTCGCCGGCGAGATAGCGGCTCTCCGCCAGCCGCCGGTCCAGCACATCGAGCTGGCGCTTGGCCTCCATGGCGAAACGGTCGATGGCATATTCGATCTTGACAGGCGCATAGGCGTAGAAATGGCCGAAGCCGCCGCCGAGATAGGGCGCGCTGCCCATCTGCCAGAACAGCCAGGACAGGCATTCGGCGCGCTTGGCCGGATCGGCCGGCAGGAAGGCGCCGAACTTTTCCGCGAGATGGAGCAGGATGGCGCCGGATTCGAACACCCGGATCGGCGTGTCGCCCGAACGGTCCATCAGCGCCGGGATCTTCGAGTTCGGGTTGACCTCGACGAAGCCGGAGCCGAACTGCTCGCCCTCGCCGATCTTGATCAGCCAGGCGTCATATTCCGCGCCCGTGTGGCCGGCGGCGAGAAGCTCCTCCAGCAGGATCGTCACCTTCTGCCCGTTCGGCGTGGCCAGCGAATAGAGCTGGAGCGGGTGCGTGCCGACCGGCAGCTCCTTCTCATGCGTTGGCCCGGCAATCGGGCGGTTGATGTTGGCGAAGGTGCCGCCATTGGCCTTGTTCCAGGTCCACACCTTCGGCGGCGTGTAGTCGGTGGGTTCGGACATCGGGAGTTCTCCATGCGTGGGGCGGCCGGCCCGCAGGGGCGCCGCCGAATCCGTGTGCTGTCGCGCCGACTTTAGCGGCGCCATCGGCCCGGTCATCCCCGGTTGCATCACATCGCGGCGACGCGACGTTGGGTTAAGCCGCATCAGGACGGTTGCGCGCGGCCCTGTCCTTGCCTAGTGCAGGCAGGACAGGGCGAGAGCGAGCGCACGTGACCCCCGATTTCACCACCGGCGAGCGGCATCTGGCGCAAGGACTGCGCCGTCTGGTACGGACCAGCGAGCTCGGCATCGTCGCGCTGGCCGCGATTGTCGGCGTGGTCGCCGGCCTTGTGGTCATCGCCATGAACGCGGCGCTGCAGGCGCTGCACGAACTCCTGTTCCGCATTCCGACCGCCAGCCACCTCTCGATCACCGAGGGCATCGCCCCCTGGCTCGTGCTGCTGGTCCCCGCTCTCGGCGGCCTCGCCTTCGGGCTGTGCGTGCGGGCCTTCCTGCGCACACGCGCCAGCCCGCCGGTGGACCCGATCGAGGCCAATGCCCTCCACGGCGGGCGCATGTCGCTGGTCGACAGTCTCATCGTCGCCTTGCAGACGCTGTTCTCCAGCGGGGTCGGCGCCTCGGTGGGGCTGGAGGCGGGCTATACCCAGGCGGCGGCCGGCTTCGCCTCCTGGTTCGGCCGGGTGTTCCATGTCCGGCGGGCGGATCTGCGGCTGCTGGTCGGCTGCGGCGCCGGCGCGGCGATCGGTGCCGCCTTCGACGCACCGCTGATGGGCGCCTTCTACGGCTTCGAGCTGGTGCTCGGCACCTATGCCATTCCCGCCTTCGTGCCGATGATGACGGCGACCTTCACCGCCGCCCTCACCCAGCAATGGCTGGCGCCACCACATCACCCGCCGCTGCCTGATCTCACCGCCCCGCAACTGTCCGACCTGCCCTCGGTGCTGCTGCTCGGCTTTTTCTGCGCGCTGGTCGGCATCGCCGTCATGCGCGGGGCGACGCTAGTGGAAGCCGGCTTTCGCCGCTCGGCCCTGCCCGTCTGGCTGCGGCCGGCGGTGGGCGGGCTGATCGTCGGCGCCCTCGCTTTGTGGAATCCGGCGGTGCTCTCGGCCGGGCATGGCGCGGTCTATCACTTCCTCGCCGCCGACACCGGGCTGGCGATGGCGGCGCTGCTGCTGGTGGCGAAGGTCACGGCCTCCTCGGTCTCCATCGGCGCCGGCTTTCGCGGCGGCCTGTTCTTCGCCTCGCTGCTGATGGGGGTGATGGCCGGGCGCGTCTATGCCGCCGGCATGGGCCTCCTGATGCCCGATATCGTACCCGCCCACGCCTTCTACGCCCTCATCGGCATGAGCGCGCTGGCGGTGGCGGTCGTCGGCGGCCCGATGACCATGACGCTGCTGGCGCTTGAAATGACCGGCAATCTGCAGCTGACGCTGGCCGTGCTGGCGGCGGCGGGCACCGCCTCGCTGGTGACGCGGCGGCTGTTCGGCTTCTCCTTCGCCACCTGGCGCTTTCATCTGCGCGGCGAGAATATTCGCGGTGCCCACGATATCGGCTGGCTGCGCGAGCTGACCGTCGCCACGCTGATGCGCCGCGAGGTGCCGCTGCTCGATGTCGACACCCCGCTGATGGAGGCCCGCCATCGCTACCCGCCCGGCGCCACCGCCTATCTCGTCGCCACCGCGCAGGGCCGCTACGCCGGCATGATCCCGCCCGCCGCGCTGTTCGAGCCCGTGGAGGGCGAGGCGCCGGGCCTGCGCCCGCTGCTGCGCCTCGCCGACACCTCGCTGCTCCCGACCGCCACCCTGCGCGAGGCGCTGGACCTGTTCGAGCGCACCGAGGCCGACGCGCTCGCCGTCACCCTGCCCGATGGCACCGTGACCGGCGTGCTCAGCGAGGCGCACGCGGTCAAGCGCTACAGCGACGAGATGGGCCGGCGCCTCGCCGAGGTGACGGGCGAGACGTCCGACTGAATTTCACAGCCCCCGCCGCGCCGGGGCGTAGAAGCTCTCCGACATGTCGATCTCGTTCAGCGTGAAGCGGTGGTCGGTCGGCGGCTGGGCGCGCTGCTCGCAGTCGAGCCGCGGGCAGATGCGGCAGCCCACCCCGATCGGCACGGTCTGCGAGGGATCGGAGAGGTTCATGCCGTCGGAATAGACCATCTGGTGCGCATGGCTGATATGGCAGCCGAGCCCGATGGAGAGGTGCCGGCGCGGCGCATTGTGCCGGTGCCCGCCCTTGGTGATCGACTTGGCGATGCAGAAATAGCGCTGGCCCTCCGGCATCTGGCTGAGCTGCACATTGATCCGCTCGGGATGGAAGAACGCGGCATAGACGTTCCAGCGCGGGCAGGCGCCGGAATGGCGGGAAATATGGATGCCCGACAGCGAGAAGCGCTTGGAGATGTTGCCGGCAATGTCGGTCCGCACCAGATGCAGCGGAATGCCCGAGCGCCCCGGCCGCTGCAGCGTGGTCATGCGGTGGCACACCTGCTCGAAGCTGGTGCGAAAGCGCCGCTGGATGCGCTCAATGTCGTAGCGCGTTTCCTGGCAGGCGGCGAAGAACGGCTCATAGGGCATGACAAGCGCCGAGGCGAAATAGCTCGCCAGCGCGTTGCGGGTGACGATGGGCGCGTCCGCCGGCAGATTGCCGGCCTCGATCAGTTCGTCGATCTGGCGCGAGGCGGCGAGCATGCCGAGCTGGTGGGCGACCACGAACAGCGCCGATTCCGGCGGCAGCACCTCGGCGGTGATGAGCTCATGCGCGCCCGCATCATAGCGCCGGGCGATGCCGGCCGGTAGCGAGGCGGAGCGCCAGTTCAGCCCGAAGACGTTGGCGAGATAGGTCTTCAGCCCGTGCTCGAACGAATCCGAGGCGAAATCGATGTCGCGGCGGATGCGCTCGGCCTCGGCCTCCAGGCTGGGGAAGTGATTGGCGTTTTCCTGGATGAAATCGGAAACCGCATCCGTCGAGGGATGGTAGCCGGCCTCGCTGTCGGGGGCGCCGGCACCGGTGCGGTGCGCCTCGCGCAGAGTCTTGAACTGGTCGTAGAGCCGCACCACCGCCCGCCCGACCGCCGGGTTGGAGGCGGCGAGGTCGCGTATGTCCTGGTTGGTCAGCGCGTTCTCGGCGAACAGCTCGTCGCTGAACAGCTCCATCATGTCGCCGACGAGGCGGGATTCGTCGTTCTCCACCAGTTCGCCCGGCTCAATGCCGAAATAGCCCGCCAGCTTCATCAAGAGCGGCACGGTGATGCGCCGGCGATTATGCTCGATCAGGTTGAGATAGCTGGCGGAAATGCCGAGGGCGGTCGCGAGGTCCGCCTGCGAGATGCGCTTGGCGCGGCGCAGCCTCTGCACCCGGCTGCCGATGCGCGGTTCGGTGGTGGCGAGCATGGCCCGACCCTTTGCTGGCTTTACAAAATCGACCTGTAAACTTTACAAGCCTTATCAGCTTAACACGCTCAAATCATTATCTTTCTTGCCTTTCGGTGTCGAGTGTTAAATCTTTACATCACACATCGCAGGGAGGAATTGACATGAGCCCGACCACCCATAGCCAAACCACCTCAGGCGAAGACGAATTCGTCACCATCATCGGCGGCGACGCTGAGGAGATCGGCCAGGTCTTCCGCGACCAGGGGTTGGCCGCCAAGGACTTCACCATCGTCCACCGTATCGGCCGCCACCGCATCGCCATGGCGCCCGGGCAGGACGACATGAGCGCCCTTGTCGGCGCGCTGCTCGGTGGGCGGCTGGTGGCAGCCACCTATGCGCGGCGCCCCCGCTAGAGGCATGGCCGCAAGACCCCGCTTCAGGCTGCCCGACTTCAGACCGTCCCGCTTCGAGGACGCACGAAGCGGGTCGGCCGGCGCGGGTGCCGCGTCCTCCTCGGCCCCCGCGTCTCTCTCCCATCCCGATCTCGCTGCAGGAAACGACCATGCTCGACCAGCTTCGCCCCACGCCCGACAGCTTCCCCGCCCCGCACTGGGCGCCGGAGCGCTGGCGCAACATCCATCGCAGCTACGCCCCCGCTGAGGTCGCCCGCCTCGCCGGCTCGCTGCGTATCGAGCACACGCTCGCCACCCATGGCGCCCGCCGCCTGTGGGAGCTGCTGCAGACGCAGGATTTCGTGCCCACCATGGGCACCTATACCGGCATCCAGGCGGTGCAGCAGGTGAAGGCCGGGCTGGAGGCGATCTACCTCTCCGGCTGGCAGGTGGCCGCCGACGGCAATTCGGCCGGCGACATGTATCCCGACCAGAGCCTCTACCCCGTCGACAGCGTTCCCGCCGTGGTCCGGCGCATCAACAAGGCGCTGATGCGCGCCGACCAGATCCAGACCATGGAGCGCGCGGACGGCGCCAAGGGTCCCGAGCACGATTATTTCGTGCCGATCATCGCCGATGCCGAGGCCGGCTTCGGCGGCCAGCTCAACGCCTATGAGCTGACCAAGGCACTGATCGAGGCCGGCGCGGCGGCGGTGCATTTCGAGGACCAGCTGGCCTCGGAAAAGAAGTGCGGCCATCTCGGCGGCAAAGTGCTGGTGCCCACCCGCCAGTTCGTCCGCACGCTGAACGCCGCCCGCCTCGCCGCCGACGTGCTCGGCGTGCCCACGATCATCATGGCCCGCACCGATGCGGAATCGGCCCGGCTCATCACCTCGGATGTTGACGAGCTCGACCGGCCCTTCATCAGCGGCGAGCGCACGCAGGAAGGCTTCTACCGCTACAATGGCGGCTTCGAGGCCGGCATCGCCCGCGCCATCGCCTATGCGCCCTATGCCGACCTGCTGTGGTGCGAGACCTCGACCCCGAGCCTCGACGATGCCCGCCGCTTTGCGGAAGGCGTGCACCGGGTGCATCCGGGCAAGATGCTCGCTTACAACTGCTCGCCGTCCTTCAACTGGGCCAAGCACATGGACAAGGCGCAGATGAAGACCTTCCAGGCGGAGCTCGGCGCCATGGGCTACAAGTACCAGTTCATCACGCTCGCCGGCTTCCACAACCAGTGCTTCACCACCTTCGAGCTGGCGCGGCGCTACCGGGAGGACGGCATGGCCGCCTATTCCGAGCTGCAGCAGCGCGAATTCGCCGCCGAGGCGCAGGGCTTCACCGCCACGCGCCACCAGCGTGAAGTCGGCACCAGCTACTTCGACGCCATCGCCACCGTGCTCAGCGAAGGCATGAGCGCCACCACGGCAATGCAGGACTCGACGGAAACGGCGCAGTTCTGAGGGCCCGCTCGGCTTGTCACTCCGGGGCGGCGCACGGCGCGCCCGGCGGCGGTTCGGGGAGAGCCGCCGCCGGGTCCGGCGAAGGCCGGGCGCTCCGGAGTGACGTTTTTGTCATCCCCGAGGTGACGTTTTTCGTTTTCGCGCTGCAACGCAAACGCCTCACGAAGCGTTGACCCGCAAGGGTTCGCGCTTTGCCGCGCGCAGAAGTTCGACTATCTGCGATGTTGCACCGCACCCGCACTTTTGTCTATTGGAAAGCACAGCTGTGCCGGCCGCTCGCGGCGACCGGCTTTCCGCTCGCGTGAAGGGACCCGTCATGAACTACACCGACCTTGCCGGCCTGAAGGTGGATTCCGCCCTTGTCGACTTCATCAACAAGGAGGCCATTCCCGGCACCGGGGTCGAGGTAGACGCCTTCTGGCAGAGCTTCGCCGGCATCGTGCGCGACTTCGCCCCCCGCAATGCGGAACTGCTGGCCCGCCGCGACGAACTGCAGGCGCAGATCGACGCCTGGCACCGCGCCCACCGCAACAAGCCGATCGATCCCGTGGCTTATGAGGTGTTCCTGGCCGAGATCGGCTATCTCCTGCCCGAGCCGGAAGCGTTCGAGGTCGTTACCGACAAGGTGGACGAGGAACTGGCCCGCATTCCCGGCCCGCAGCTGGTGGTGCCCGTCACCAATGCCCGCTACGCGCTGAACGCCGCCAATGCCCGCTGGGGTAGCCTTTATGATGCGCTCTACGGCACCGACGCGCTGCCCGAGGACAAGGGCGCCAGCCGGTCCAACGGCTTCAATGCGGTGCGTGCCCAGCGCGTCATCGAGAGCGCCCGCGCCTTCCTCGACGACAGCGTGCCGCTGGCGGCCGGCAGCCATGCCGATGTCGTCGCCTATCGCGTGGCGGAGGGCGCGCTGGTGGCCGAGCTCGCCTCCGGCACGCGGACCTCGCTGAAGGACCCCGCCCAGTTCGCCGGCTTCAGCGGCGCGGCGGAGGCACCCTCCTCGGTGCTGCTGGTCAATCACGGCCTGCATATCGACATCGTCATCGACCGCAGCCACCGCATCGGCAAGACCGATCGGGCCGGCATCGCCGATATCGTCATCGAGGCTGCCGTGACCACCATCGTCGACTGCGAGGACAGCGTCGCGGCAGTGGACGCGCAGGACAAGGTGCTGGTCTATCGCAACTGGCTCGGCCTGATGTCCGGCACGCTCAGCGCCAGCTTCGCCAAGGGCCGCGAGACGGTGGAGCGCAGCCTCGCCGCCGATCGCCGCTACACCTCCGCCACCGGCGGCGAACTCACCCTGCACGGGCGCAGCCTGATGCTGGTGCGCAATGTCGGCCAGCACATGCTGACCGATGCGGTGCTCGACGCGCAGGGCCGGGAGATTCCCGAGGCCATTCTCGATGCCGCCGTCACCGCGCTGATCGCGCTGCACGACCTCAAGGGCACGGGCGCGCTGCGCAACAGCCGCGCCGGCTCGGTCTATATCGTCAAGCCGAAGATGCACGGCCCGGAAGAGGTCGCCTTCGCGGTGGACCTGTTCGCCCGCGTCGAGCAGGCGCTGGGGCTGGACCTCAACACGCTAAAGATCGGCATCATGGACGAGGAGCGCCGCACCAGCGCCAACCTCTCCGCCTCGATCCGCGCCGCCCGCGAGCGGGTGGTGTTCATCAACACCGGCTTCCTCGACCGCACCGGCGACGAGATCCACACCTCGATGGAGGCGGGGCCGATGGTGCGCAAGAACGAGATGAAGGCGCAGGCCTGGATCAAGGCCTATGAGGACAACAATGTCGATGCGGGCCTCGCCGCCCATCTCGACGGCCATGGCCAGATCGGCAAGGGCATGTGGGCGATGCCCGACCGCATGGCCGACATGATCGCCCAGAAGGTCGCCCACCCGCTCGCCGGCGCCAACACCGCCTGGGTGCCCTCGCCCACCGCCGCCACGCTGCACGCGCTGCACTACCACAAGGTCGACGTGTTCAAGCGGCAGGCGGAGCTGCGCCACCGCAAGCGCGCCGCGCGCCGCGACCTGCTCACCATTCCCGTGGTCGACCGCGGCAATTGGGACCCGGCCGACGTGCAGCAGGAGCTGGACAACAACATCCAGGGCATTCTCGGCTATGTCGTGCGCTGGGTCGATCAGGGGGTGGGCTGCTCCAAGGTGCCGGACATTCACGATGTCGGGCTGATGGAAGACCGCGCCACGCTGCGCATCTCCTCGCAGCACGTCGCCAACTGGCTGATGCATGGCGTGGTCACGGCCGAGCAGGTCGAGGAGACGCTGCGCCGCATGGCCAAAGTGGTCGACGGCCAGAATGATGGCGACCCTTCCTATGTGCCGATGGCGCCGGCCTATGACGGCTTCGCCTTCCGCGCCGCCCGCGACCTGATCTTCGAGGGCCGCGCCCAGCCGAACGGCTACACCGAATTCGTGCTCACCCGCCGCCGCCGCGAGGCCAAGCAGGCGCAGGCGCAGGCACAAGCCGCCGCCTGATCCACCCTTCGAGGAAACGCCAAAAACGCCAAGAAGAGAGGCCGTCCCGGTGCGCCGGGGCGGCCTTTTTCACGGCTCAGCCGGCGACCAGTGGGTGGTAAGCGCCGCCACATCCGGGCGCGGGCGGTCGGCGGGGGCGTCCTTGGCGGTGCCGATATGGACAATGCCGGCGACCCGCTCGCCCTCCCCCACGCCAAGGATCGCCAGCGCCGCCTTGTGCGTCGCCGCCCAGCCCGTCACCCAGATGCCGTCGAAGCCCATGGCCGCCGCGCCGGTCAGCAGGTTCATGCAGACGGCGCCGGCGGAAAGCTCCTGCTCGAAGGCGGGGATGGCGCTGCCCTCCACCGGGCGGCTGACCACCACCACCGCCAGCGGGGCGGGAAACAGCCTTCCCATGATGGCAGCGAATTTCTCAAGCTTCTCCTCCGGCATATGCGCGTTGTTCTCGCGATAGGCCTGTGACAGCAGCGCGCCAATCTCGCCGCGCGCCGCGCCTGAGATGACGATGAAGCGCCACGGCGCCAGCATGGCGTGATCGGGCACCCGGGCGGCGATCGCCAGCAGGCGGCGGGTCTGGTCGGCATCCGGCCCCGGCGCATGCAGGCCGGCGGCGGCGACCGAGCGGCGGGTCTCCAGCAGCGTCAGCGCTTCGGGAGTGGGCGAACGGCGAGTGTGCGGGGTCATGAGCGCTCTCTTCCCTGCTGTGTGAGCTGCGCTATATCGGACCCTGCCGATAAATTCACCCCGCGCGGCCAAACGGGGGCGACGCTGCGCCCGTTTTGGTCGACAATATCCCAAGGCGCCCGCCTTACGCCAAGCCGACCTCACGAACCTGAACCGGGCGCCCCCAAGGAGAAAATCATGAGCATGAACGGCGAAGTCCCGGTGCGGGACAACCGCGCCGCCGACCGCTTCGAGATCGAGCAGGACGGCCAGACCGCCATCGCGCAATACATTCTCGCGCATGACCACATCATCTTCACCCACACCGAAGTGCCGCCGGAACTCGGTGGGCGCGGCCTCGCTACCAAGCTGGTCGAGGCCGGTCTCGCCAGCGCCCGCCAGCGCGGGCTGGCCGTGGTGCCGCGCTGCTCGGTGTTCGGCCGCTACATGATGAAGCACCCCGAGACGCATGACCTGATGCCGGCGGAAATCCGCGCCACGCTCGGCCTTCCGGTCTGACGCACCCGCTTGGACCAGTGGAGAGACGCGCCGGTCTGCGCCTGTCGACGCGGGAAATCCCGCCGCTTCATACCGTTCGTTAACGCTGTGGGCCTAACCATATGGCACGGCCGCGACGGCGCCTTTCGCGCATCGTCCGGCAGGCTCAACGGCAGTAGCGGCAAAGGTTCCAGCGTCCCATGCGTAATCCGGCGCGTCCCTCCGATCCGAATGCGGACAAGGCTTCCGAGTCGAAGGCGACCGCCCAGACTCATGTGTTTTCCCGCGCCAACCCGCAGGTGACGCACGCGCCACCGGCGCCCAAGGTGCCGAAGACGGCGGCAGCCCCCGTGCCGCGCCCGCCCGCGGTGGCGCCGCAGCATGAAGTGGTGCCGAGCTGGCTGCAGCCCTTCACCATGCCGCCCAATACGCGCTTCACCCGCACGCCGGACTATCTGATGCGCCAGCCGCTGCCGGCGCCGGTGCCGGAAGCGCCGGCGACCGATACCGCCATCGTGGCGCCGCCGCGTCCCTCGCAGACGCCGGTGCTGCGCGTGCCGCCGCGCAAGCCGCCGCTCGGCGCGGTGCCGAAGGCGCTGATCGCCGCCCATGCCCGCCGTGCGCTGTCCGCCCAGCCCGAAATCTCACCCGCGACTGTGGCGCCCGCCGCTGTCGCTCCCCCGGCTGCCGCGCCGCTGGCACAGGCGGCGCTGACGCAGGCCGCGCCGGTGCCCGCCGCCACCACTCCCGCCCGCCCGGCCGCCCCGCCGGTCGCCTCGATGATCCAGTTCGGCTACGACACCCCGCCTGTCATCCCCGCCGCGCGTTCGGCCACCCGGGGCGCCAGCTGGGTGCCGGACGAGCAGTTCACCGCCGCCAATGACGTCGCAGCGCACGATGTGGCAGCGCACGATGTCGCCGACATCTACGACCTCATTCCGCTGGAAGAGGGCGCCTATGAGGACGAGTTCCCGGAGGAGGAGCGCCTTCTCGCCGCGCGCTATGGCGCCGTGCGCGACAGGTCGGCCCCGGCCGGGGAGAGCGCGCGGCCGGAAATGCGAGCCGAAGCGCAGGAAGCGGCCCAGCAAGCCGTCGCCCTCGATTCCGTCGCCCTCCCATCCGTCGCCCCTCAATCCGTCGTCGCGGCGGATGAGGAACTGGAATTGGCCGAGGACGCGTTCGCCGAACAGGATTTCGCCGAACAGGATTTCGCTGACGACGAGGACGACGATTTCGAGGAAGACGCCGTGGTCGAGGAGTTCTGGGCGGAAGACAGCGCCGCGCACCCTGTCGCGGCCGTAGATGCCGGTGACGACGCCTTGCATGACGACGCCTTGCATGACGACGATGCCCTCGCCGAAGCGCCGGCCGCCGTGCTGGGCGGCTTCTCTGGCTACAGCGTGACGCCAGCGGAATTGTCGTTCTCCTGGCCGATGTTCGGCATGGTCGCGGCCGCGCCGCCGGCTCCGGTGGCTCCGCCCGCGCCGGCGCCCGCCGCCGTCGCGCCGGTTGCCGCGCCTATCGCCGCGCCTGTGCCCGCCCCGGCTCCTCGCGCGCCCCGTGCCGCCCCGCGCCCGGCGACCGAGGCCCATGACGGCTACGAGCTGCCGCCGCTGGAACTGCTGACCGAGCCGCCGCAGAACGAGCCCGACTATGAGCTGTCGGAAGAGTTCCTCGACCGCAATTCGGTGAAGCTGCAGCAGGTGCTGCATGATTTCGGCGTGCGCGGCGAGATCATCGACGCCAATCCCGGCCCGGTGGTCACGCTGTATGAGCTGGAGCCGGCCCCCGGCATCAAGTCCAGCCGCGTCATCGGCCTGTCCGCCGACATCGCCCGCTCGATGAGCGCGATCTCCGCCCGCGTCGCCGTGGTGGAAGGGCGCAACGTCATCGGCATCGAGCTGCCCAACCAGCGCCGCGAGACGGTATGGCTGCGCGAGATGCTGGCGAGCCATGAATTCGAGGCCGCCCGCGCCAAGCTCGGCATCGGGCTCGGCAAGACCATTGGCGGCGAGCCTGTCATCGTCGATCTCGCCCGCATGCCCCATCTGCTGGTCGCCGGCACCACCGGCTCCGGCAAGTCGGTCGCCATCAACACCATGATCCTGAGCCTGCTCTACCGGCACCGCCCGGACCAGTGCCGGCTGATCATGATCGACCCGAAGATGCTGGAGCTCTCGGTCTATGAGGGCATCCCGCACCTGCTGACGCCTGTCGTCACCGACCCGAAGAAGGCCATCGTCGCCCTGAAATGGGCGGTGCGGGAGATGGAAGACCGCTACAAGAAGATGAGCCGCCTCGGCGTGCGCAATATTGACGGCTTCAACGCCCGCGTGGCGGAGGCCACCGCCAAGGGCGAGATCATCACCCGCACGGTGCAGAAGGGGTTCGACAAGGAGACCGGCGACCTGATCGAGGAAGAGGAGATCATGGATCTCGCTCCCCTGCCCTTCATCGTCATCGTCGTCGACGAGATGGCCGATTTGATGATGGTCGCCGGCAAGGAAATCGAAGGTGCCATCCAGCGCCTCGCCCAGATGGCCCGCGCCGCCGGCATCCACCTCATCATGGCCACCCAGCGCCCGAGCGTCGATGTCATCACCGGCACCATCAAGGCGAACTTCCCCACCCGCATCTCCTTCCAGGTGACGTCGAAGATCGACTCTCGCACCATTCTCGGCGAGATGGGCGCCGAGCAGCTGCTGGGTCAGGGCGACATGCTCTACATGGCCGGCGGTGGGCGGATTTCCCGCGTCCATGGCCCCTTCGTTTCCGACCAGGAGGTCGAGCGCGTGGTCGAGCATCTCAAAAGCCAGGCGCGGCCGGAATATCTGGAAGAGGTCACGGCCGAGGAGGACGAGGAGGCCGCCGCCGAGGACACCGCCGTGTTCGACAAATCCGCCAATGGCGCGCTCGCCGGCGAGGATTGCGGCGATCTCTACGACCAGGCGGTGGCGCTCGTGCTGCGCGACAAGAAGGCGTCCACCTCCTATATCCAGCGCCGGCTGCAGATCGGCTATAACCGCGCCGCCTCGCTGATGGAGCGGATGGAGAATGAGGGCATTGTCGGCCCGGCCAACCATGCCGGCAAGCGCGACATCCTCACCACCCGGCAGGGCTGAGCCACATATAGACCCTTGGCGCGCCGCGCCGAGGGATGCAGGAACGGGCGCATGCCGGATTCCCATGTGATGCGCCTGTCGGCCTTCGGCGCCGTCATGGAAATCGCCTGCCGCGACCCGGACGCCCGCGCCGCCTGCACCGCCGCGCTTCCCGCCTATTGGCAGCGCGCGGACGGGGCGGAGCCGGACATGCGCTTCGCCATCGAGTCCTCCGGCCCGGCGCACGGCGGCGCGGCGCGCTTTCGGTTTCTGGAAGAAAGCACCCTGCGGGGAAACGACCTCACCCGTGCGCAGGTCGCCCCGTTCCTCGCCTGGCGGATGGACTACCAGCTCGGCGCCTTCGCCCGCGACTGCGCCTTCATCCATGCCGGTGTCGTCCTGCATGAGGGCCGCGCGCTCCTCTTTCCCGGCACCAGCCATGCCGGCAAGAGCACGCTGACCGCCGCGCTGGTGCGGGCCGGTGCCACCTATATCTCGGACGATGTGGCGGTGATCGGGCTGGATGGCCGGCTGAGCCTGCTCTCGCGCGCCCTCACCCTGCGGGCCGACATGGCCGGGGATTTTCACCTGCCGGAGGCGGGCGGCGCGGCGCGGCTGCGGGAGGGATCGCCCCCCGTCGGCGCAGTGCTGGTCCTCACCTACAGGGCGGGGGCGCCGCCGCTCGACCTGAAGCCGCTGAGCGCCGGCGAGGCGATGCTGCGGCTGGTCGCCAACGCCATGAATGCCCGCCACCAGCCCGAAACGGTACTTGGCTGTTGCGCGGCCGCGCTCGCCTTGGCATGGAGCGGCGAAGGGGTCCGGGGTGCCGCGGATGCGGCCGCCGGGCAGATCCTGTCGCAAATGACACATGTGCGGCCCGCTCTTGTCCCCCCCTGCGCAAGACCGGCCTGTTCTCGACCCTCGTCGACGGACAGGCGGTGATCTATGATTCCGCCAGCACCCAGACCCATTGCCTCAACCCGCAGGCGCTGAAGGTGTGGAACCTGTGTGACGGGGGCCATGATCGCGCCGCGATGGTGCGGGCGCTGCGGGTGGCGGACACACATCTGCCGGAAGGCGAGGCCGGCGATCTCGTGGATGCCGCGCTCGACCGCTTCACTGAGCTGGAGCTGTTGCAGCCAAGCACCTCTCTCAACCGCCGCGCTCTGGGCGCCACCGCCGCCCGAAGCCTCGCCGCCGGCCTCGTGCTCAGCGTGACGATGCCGACCCGCCAGGCGGCGGCGTCCGGTGTCGACTGCCCCGCGCTTGATGAAGATGCGTGCCTAGCTAACCAGGCCTGCGCGTGGGTGGGCGTCTGCGTTGACGCTGAAAGCTGACCCGCCTCGATGGTGAGGCGGCCGACGCTGATCTTCGACGATGAATGCGTCACCTGCTCGGCGCTGGCGCAGCTCATCGGCGCGCGGGCGCCTGAAATGGCGCGGGTGAGCTTCTATTCGCCCAGGGCGCAACTCCTGCTGCGCCGGCACTTCCCTTCGGGCTGGGCGATCCGCCCCTATATGATCGTCGGCGTAGGCGAGAGCGAGCGGGTTCTCAGCGGCGCCGCGCTCCTGTTCCGCGTCGCCCGCCTGCTTGGCCCGGCCGGCATGGTCAAGGCGGGGCGGGCGCTGCTGCGCCGCGCGCGGCGGGAGAAGGCGCGCGGCGGCTGGGCGGCCACCCCCACGGCACAGATGCGCGCCTATATCCCCGCCAGCCCGGCCGAGGCGGCGGCCTTTGCCGGCGAGGCGCTGTGGCTGCCCGCCGCGCGGCCCGGCCTCGCCTTCGAGCGCATCCTGCAATGGTACAATCTGCATGGCGCCTTCCAGACCGCCAGCTAATGGACCCATGGCGAGGCCGGTACGCTGGTGCTGGAGCAAATCCACCGCGCCTCGCCGTCGCCCACCGTCGAGGGGATGGCGGGCGAGGAGGTGGCGCTCGCCGAGGGACGCCGCGCCCTTCTGCATGCGGCGCCCGCCGAGGACGGCGCGACGGCGCTCACCCTGATCATGGCGCTGCCGGCCGGCCGCTGGCTCTCCCTGCGCGCCAGCGGCATGGACCGCGACACGGTGCTGGACATTGCGCGGCACTGCGCACCCCACACGGCGTGAAGCGGTGACGCCCTCCCCCGGCCTCGACCTTCTGCGCGCCTGCCTGCGCTGGGACGCGGCCGGCGACCGGGCGCTCCGCGCGCTGGATGATAACGGCTGGGCTGAAGTGATGGAGCCTGCGCGCGCGCGGGACGGGCAGGCCCTGCTCGCCCGCCGCCTGTCCCGCGCGCCTGACATCGCCGTGCCGGAGGAGGTTGCGGAGGAACTCCACCGCTTCAAGCTGGATGTCGCCATCCGCGCGCTGGCCGGCCTGTCGCATCTGGCACCGGCGGTTCAGGCGGCGGGGGTGCCGGTCATCGCGCTGAAGGGGCTCGACCTCGCCAGCCGCGTCTATGGCGATTTCGGCAGCCGGCCGATGGGCGACATGGACATTCTGGTGCGCCCCACCGATGTCGCCGCGATGGCGGAGGCGCTGCGCGCGCAGGGGTTCCGCGCCAGCACCACCCTCCGCCAGACCTCCCATCATCTGGTGTTCCACTCCCCGCTGCGCGGCGGCCTGCCGGTGGAGCTGCACTGGGCGCTCGGCGAAAAGGTCGGCGAGGCGGACCGCGCGGACCTGCTGCAGGCGGTATGGGCGCAGGCGGAGGAAACCACGATCGCCGGCGCGCCGTTCCGGGTGCTCAGCCGCCGCTTCTGCTGGTCTATCTCTGCCATCATCTGGAGCGGCACCTGTTCGAGACACCGCTCACCCATATCTGGGACCTTGGCGAGGTGCTGCAACAGGCGGGCGAGACGTTCGACTGGCCGGCATTCTGGCGCCTGTGCGAGCGCTTCGGCCAGCGCAAGGCGGCACAGGCCGCGCTGCATCTGGCCACCGCCTGCCTCGGCATCCCCAACCCTGCCCCCCCTCTGCCGGCGCATGTGCAGGAACTGTTCCCCGACATCGTCGCCAATCTCGGCCGGCATCCGCAGACGCCAGCGAACGAGCCGAGCGTCGATCTGATGCTGCTGTCGGCGCCCGGCACGCCGTGGCGGGTGCGCTGGCATGTGCTGCGGCGCCAGCTGCTTCCCGCGCGCCGCGCGCTGGCGCAGGGGGGCGGCGGCAGCGCCGGGCCGGCCGCCTATGGCGCCCTGTGGTGGACGGTGCTGACGACCTTCCTGCGCAAGCGCGTGGTCCGGCGCCTGAGCGTTCCGTCCACCCGCGCCCGCCCCCTGCGCGCCGCCCGTCTGAGCGCGTGGCTGCGCTAGCCGTCCATGCCCTCCGGCGGGCGGAAAATGGGATCCAGTGCCGCTGCGGCAGCCTGACTTGCCCCTTTCCGTCCGGCGCCGGGGCGATTAGGTATGCCCGCACATCCTGTCGCGAAAGGTTCGGCCATGCCCCATTCCGTGTCCTACCCCGAGGTCCAGCTCTATATTGACGGCACCTGGCGCGGGGGCAGCGGCAGCCAGCCTGTGATCAACCCGGCGACGGAAGAGGCGATCGGCACGGTCGCCCATGCCAGCCGCGCCGATCTCGACGCCGCGCTCGCCGCCGCCGAGAAGGGTTTTGCCGTGTGGCGCCACACGCCGCCGCATGAGCGCTACAAGATCATGCGCAAGGCGGCCGAACTCCTGCGCGAGCGCCATGAGACGATCTCGACCCTGATGACGATGGAGCAGGGCAAGCCCCTGCCCGAGGCGCGGATGGAAACGCTCGCCTCCGCCGACATCATCGACTGGTTCGCCGAGGAAGGCCGCCGGCAATATGGCCGGCTCATTCCCGCCCGCGCCGCCGGCGTGCAGCAGGTAGTGCATCGCGAGCCGGTGGGCGTGGTCGCCGCCTTCACCCCGTGGAACTTCCCGATCAACCAGGCGGTGCGCAAGGTGTCCGCCGCGCTGGCCGCCGGCTGCGCGGTGATCCTCAAGGGGCCGGAAGAAACCCCGGCGAGCTGCGCCGAGCTGGTGCGCGCCTATGCCGATGCCGGCGTGCCGGCGGGCGTGGTCAACCTTGTCTTCGGCGTGCCGGCGGAGATTTCGCAATATCTCATCCCGCACCCGATCGTGAAGAAGATCTCCTTCACCGGCTCAACGATAGTCGGCAAGCAGCTGGCCGCGCTGGCCGGCGCGCACATGAAGCGCGTCACCATGGAGCTGGGCGGCCATGCCCCGGCCGTGGTGTTCGAGGATGCCGACGTCGAAGTCGCGATCAAGCTGCTGTCGGGCGCCAAGTTCCGCAATGCCGGGCAGGTCTGCGTCTCGCCCACCCGCTTCCTCGTGCATGAGGACCTCTATGCCCGCTTCGTCGACGGCTTCACCGAGGCGGTGAAGGGCATGAAGGTCGGCAACGGCCTTGAGGACGGCGTGCGCATGGGCCCGCTGGCCAATCCGCGCCGGGTCGAGGCGATGGAAGCGCTGACCGCCGATGCCCTCGCCAAGGGCGCCACCCTGCGCGCAGGCGGCGCGCGCATCGGCAATAAGGGCTATTTCTTCGAGCCAACCGTGCTCACCGACCTCTCGCCGGATGCCCGCATCCTGAACGAGGAGCCCTTCGGCCCGATCGTGCCGATCCAGTCCTTCACCTCCACCGAGGCGGCGATCACTGAGGCCAACCGGCTGCCCTATGGGCTAGCGGCCTATGCCTATACCACCTCCTCCGCCCGCGCCGACGAGTTCGCCCGCCGGGTGGAAAGCGGCATGATCTCGATCAACCATCACGGCCTCGCCCTTCCCGAAGTGCCGTTCGGCGGCATCAAGGATTCCGGCTATGGCTCGGAAGGCGGCACCGAGGCGATGGAAGCCTATGTGAACACCAAGTTCGTGACCCAGCTCGGGGTCTGACGCCGGCCTCGTCACAGGCCGCGATGTGGGGTAACTAAGTAGTGCCTCCCATCGCGGCCCTGCCATGGACCTTGCTGTTCTTCTCGTCGTGCTGCTGTCGGCCCTGCTTCAGGCCGGCTGGAATGTGCTGCTGAAGCTGCGGCTCGATCCGCTCTCGGCGCTGATGCTGGTCGTGCTGGGCGGCGGCGCGGTGGCGCTGCCGGTCGCGCTCTGGCTCGGCCCGCCCGAACAAGCGCTGTTGCCGTGGATGGCGGGCTCGATGAGCGCGCATCTCACCTTCTATGCCTGCCTCGTCGGCGCCTATGCCCGCGCCGATCTCGGCCTTGTCTATCCCGTGGCGCGCGGCGGGGCGCTGCTGATGACCGCCGGCGTCGCCATTCTGGTTCTGCAGGAGCCGGTGCGCGCCATCGGCATATCAGGCATCGCGCTGCTCGCGGCCAGCGTGCTCGTCACCGCCTGGCGCAGCCGGGGGGAGGCCTCGCAGGCCGCCGCCCTGACGCTGGCGCTCGGCTCGGGTGTCGCCGTCACCGCCTATTCCCTCATCGACGGCACCGCCGGCCGGATGGGACCGCCGGCGATCTATACGGCGTGGCTGTTCGTCGGCGATGCCGTGATCGTCGCGGTCGGGCTGGCGCTGTGGAAGGGCGCGGCCTTCCTGCACCCGGTGCGCCGCCATTGGGGGCTGGCGCTGGTCGGCGGCGCCATGCTGTTCGTCAGCTACTGGCTGTGCGTCTGGGCGATGACGCGGGCGCCGATCAGCCTGGTGGCGGCGGTGCGCGAGGCGAGCGTGCTGTTCGGCGCCGGCTTCGCCGTGCTGGTCCTGCAAGAGAAGCTGCGTCCCGAACGCCTCCTCGCCGCCGTGCTGGTGGTGGCCGGCGTGACGCTGATCAAGCTGCATTGAGCTGATAATCCTCGGCAGCGCCTGCGGAATCGGCTAAAGCCCGGCCTCCCTTCTCCGGCCGGCCGTCCCGATGGAACCCAGCGTCTTCCTCGCCGTAATCGCCGCCGCGGCGATGCATGCCGGCTGGAACGCGGTGCTGAAGATAAGGCTGGACCCGTTTCTGGCCGTGGTGCTGGTCAATGCCGCCTGCGGCCTCCTCGCCCTGCCGGTGGCGCTGTATCTCGGCCCGCCGGAAGCGCATGTGTGGCCGTGGATCGCGGCCTCGGTGGCGATCCACCTCGTCTATTACCTCACCCTGTCCGGCGCCTATCGCCGCGCCGATATGGGGCTGGTCTACCCGCTGGCGCGCGGCAGCGCGCCGCTGCTCACCACCATCCTCTCGGTGACGCTGGTCGGGGAAGCGGTCGACGCGCAGGGCTTTCTCGGTGTCGGCCTGCTGGCGCTCGGCATCCTGTCGATCGCCTGGCGGCGGGCCGGCAGCGGCGCCTTTGATCCGACCGCGCTGCGCCTCGCGCTGATGTGCGGGCTGTCGATCACCGCCTATACGCTGGTGGACGGGCTCGGCGCCCGCAGCGCCACCTCGCCGCATGTCTATACGTCCTGGCTGTTCGTCGTCGACAGCCTCGTCATCACCCTGTTCGGCCTCGCCTGGAAGGGACCACGCGCGCTGGCGCCGACGCTTTCCTTCATCGGCCCCGGCCTTGCCGGCGGGGCGATGTCGCTGGCCGCCTACTGGATCTCGATCTGGGCGATGACCAAGGCGCCGATCGGGCTGGTGGCGGCGGTGCGCGAATCCAGCGTGCTGTTCGGCGCGGTGATCGCCGTCGTGGTGCTGCACGAGAAGCTGCGCCCCGAGCGGCTGGTGGCCGCCGCGCTCATCGTCGCCGGGCTGGTGCTGATCAAGCTGCATTGAGCGGTTTGGCCGGCGCCGCCCTCCTGTGCTCCATTGCGCCGATGAACGAGACACCCGCGCTGCCGATTCGCCCTTCCCTCCCGGCTGAAGCCTTCGCCGGGCCGCTGGCGCTGGTCGGCTCCGGCGCGCCCGTCATCATGGTGCTCGGCGGCGCCGGCACGGGGAAGACCACCTTTCTGCACGCGCTGCGCAAGCATGGCGGCGGCAAGCAGGCGTTTCTCGCCCCCACCGGCGTCGCGGCGCTGCAGCTTGGCGGGCAGACCATCCATTCCTTCTTCGGCCTGCCGCCCCGGCTGATGGACCCCGACCAGGTGCGCCCGCGCAGCCCTAAGCGCACGCTGATGAAGAAGCTGGAGCGTCTCGTCATCGACGAGATTTCCATGGTGCGCGCCGATGTGCTGGACGCGGTGGACCGTTCACTGCGCATCGCGCGCGGCAATCCCGAGCCGTTCGGCGGGGTGCAGGTGGTGCTGGTCGGCGATTTCCTGCAATTGCCGCCTGTCGTGCCGCAGGCTGAGCGCGAGATCCTCGGCCATCTCGGCTATGAGGGCCCGTTCGCCTTCGACGCCCGCGTGCTGCGCGAGGTGGAACCGGCGCGGCTGCCCTTCCTCACCGTCTACCGCCAGACCGACGACGCCTTTGTCGGCCATCTCGCCGAGCTGCGCACCGGCCGCTACATCGCCGACGCCATCGCCGCCATCAACGCCGCCTCGCACCGCGACCACCGGCCCGGCCGCATCCCTGTGGTGCTGGCGCCGACCAATGCGCGGGTCGATGCCTATAACCGGCGCGGCATGGAAGCGCTCTATGATGACGGCCGGCTCTTCGAGGGCAAGAGCGAGGGTGAGTTCGACCTCGCCAATGACCGGCTGCCGGTGCCGGAGACGCTGGCGCTGAAGGTGGGCGCGCGGGTGATGACGGTGCGCAACCATCCCGAGCGGCAATGGGTCAACGGCTCGGTCGGCACCATTACCGGCCTCGCGCCCGACCGCGCCTATGTCCGGCTCGACGGCGCCGGCATCGTCGAGATCGAGCGCACCAGCTGGGAGCGCATCCGCTACGATTGGGACGAGGCGACGGGCAAGGTCGCGGCCAAGGTGGTCGGCACCTACACCCAGCTTCCGCTCGTCCCGGCCTGGGCGGTGACGGTGCACAAGGCGCAGGGGCTGACGCTGGAGGATGTGCGGATCGACTTCGACGCCGGCGCCTTCGCCGCCGGCCAGGCCTATGTCGCGCTCTCGCGCGCCCGCTCGCTGGAAGGCCTGTCGCTGGCCCGCCCGCTGCGCGCCTCCGACATCCGCATCGACCGCCGCGTCGCCGCCTTCACCGCCGCTTTCGAGAACGGCGGCACGCTGATGACGGCGGCGCGCGGAATGGACAACGACTGACCCTTTACATATTCCTATAATGTCCATAGATTACTCTCCAACTGGAGAGTGACCCATGAGCCAGACCGGCCTCCGCCGCACCCGTGACAAGCTGCTCTTCGCCGTCTGCTATGGCGCCGTGATCGCGGCCGTGCTGTTCCTGCATCCGGCGCCGGACGCCCAGCACCCCGCCGGCATCGCCGTCGCGAGCGGCACCTCGCGCTGAGTGAGCAGCCGCCACTGGTAAAATACCGTCCAATCTACCATTTATAGGGAGTGCTGCGCGGCAGATTCGGCGCCCGGCTGACCAATCCCATTGCGCTGCGCCTGCTGCAGCCGAGTGACGAAGCGGACATGCTGACCAACAAGGGCAAATACGGCCTCAAGGCGATGCTCTTTCTCGCCCGGCTCGAACCGGGTTCGAGCGCTATGGGGCAGGAGATCGCCACCGCCAACAACATCCCGAAGAAGTTCCTCGACGCCATTCTGCTGGAGCTGAGGAATGCCGGGATGCTGCGCTCCAAGAAGGGGCCCGGCGGAGGCTATGCGCTGGCCAAGACGCCGCGCGAGATCCGCATCGGCCACATCATCCGCGTGCTCGACGGCCCGCTGGCCCCGCTCAGCTGCGCCAGCAAGAGCGCCTTTGTGCCCTGCGAGGACTGCGAGGACCTCGCCACCTGCTCGGTGCGCATCACCATGAGCAAGGTGCGCGATGCCATGTCGGATATTCTCGACGGCATGTCGCTGCACGACATGGTGATCTTCTCACACGCCCCCGACGCCGACCTGATGTACAGCATCTGACGCCTGCGGGCTGCGGACGGGGACCGGCCGAAGAGTCTCCGCTGGGTCCCGGATCAGCGGCGCGCAAGCACGCCTTGTCCGGGAAACAGCAGAGGGCGCCCGTGTCCCCGCCCAGCGCAGCCGAAGCCGGAGCGCCGCGCCGGGACGCAGGATAAACCCTTCGGCAAAGCCCCTCAGCGCGCCCGGCTCAGAAGAACGCCTGATGCCCGGTGATGGCGCGGCCGAGGATCAGCGCGTGGATATCGTGCGTGCCCTCATAGGTGTTCACCGTCTCCAGGTTCACCATGTGGCGCATCACCGGGAACTCGCCGGAAATGCCGTTGCCGCCATGCATGTCGCGGGCGAGGCGGGCGATGTCGAGCGCCTTGCCGCAATTATTGCGCTTGAGCATGGAAATGGTCTCAACCGGCAGCTGGCCCTCGTCGAACAGCCGGCCGGCGCGCAGCGCGAGCTGCAGGCCGAGCGTGATCTCGGTCGCCATGTCGGCGAGCTTCTTCTGGATCAGCTGCGTCGCCGCCAGCGGCTTGCCGAACTGCTTACGGTCAAGCGTGTACTGGCGCGCGGCGGCGTAGCAGGCTTCCGCCGCCCCCATCGTGCCCCAACCAATGCCGAAGCGAGCGCGGTTGAGGCAGCCGAACGGGCCCTTGAGCCCGGAAGCGTCCGGCAGCAAATTCTCCTCCGGCACCTCCACCCCGTCCATCACGATTTCGCCGGTGACCGAGGCGCGCAGCGAGAGCTTGTGCTCGATCTTCGGGGTGGTGAAGCCCTTCATGCCGCGCTCCAGCAGGAAGCCGCGGATCTCGTCGCCATGCGCGGCCGACTTCGCCCACACCACCGCAAGGTCGGCGATCGGTGAATTGGTGATCCACATCTTGGCGCCGGAAAGGCGGTAGCCGCCGTCGATCTTCTCGGCGCGGGTGCGCATACCGGCGGGGTCGGAGCCGGCATCGGGCTCGGTCAGGCCGAAGCAGCCGACCATCTCACCGGTGGCGAGCTTCGGCAGGAACCGGCGCTTCTGCGCCTCGCTGCCATAGGCGTTGATCGGGTGCATGACGAGCGAGGACTGCACGCTCATCGCCGAGCGATAGCCCGAATCAACCCGCTCCACCTCGCGCGCCACCAGCCCGTAGGAGACATAGCCAAGGCCCGCGCCGCCATATTCCTCGGGAATGGTGGGGCCGAGCAGGCCGAGCTCGCCCATCTCGCTCATGATTTCGCGGTCGAAGCGCTCTTCCATATAGGCGGAGGTGACGCGCGGCTGCAGCTTCTCCTGGGCGTAATCGCGCGCCGTGTCGCGCACCAGGCGCTCCTCCTCGGTGAGCTGCGCATCGAAATCGACCGGATCGGCCCAATCGAACGAAACCTTGGACGCCTTGGTGGCGTGGGCGGCGGACGGCGCGGCACTCATGCTTATTCTCCCGGACGACCGGCACCAGAGGCCGGCCCGCCTCTCTTACAACGTCGCACGAGGCCGCGCATCCGGCCTTCTGCGACCGGCACCGGCACCCCTTACGCTAGGTGATCCTACTTAGGTCTAGGGTGGGGTACGATTGCGCAACGCTGAGACACGTGTTTCAGTTGTGAAATCGGATCGCGGCGAACAAACAATAGGCCAGCCCAGACAATGGGCACGCCGCGCGCGGTCTATGAGAGGGGAATTCAGACATGCCGGCTTTCAATGCCAAGGCAGCCCTTGCGGCTGCCATGCTCACGGCGCTGTGCGCGCCGGCCTATGCGGCCAAGACGCTCGTCTACTGCTCCGAGGGGAGCCCGGAAAACTTCACTCCCGCCCTGAACACGACGGGCACCAGCTTCGACGCCGCCCGCCCGGCCTATAACCAGCTTGTGGAGTTCGAGCGCGGCAGCACCAAGGTTGTTCCCGGCCTCGCCGAGAGCTGGACGGTGAGCGACGACGGCAAGGAGCTCACCTTCAAGCTGCGCAAGGGGGTGAAATTCCATTCCGGCGTCAACGGCTTCACGCCGAGCCGCGACTTCAACGCCGACGACGTGATCTTCAGCTTCGACCGCATGTGGAAGCCGGAAAACCCCTACCACAAGGTCACCGGCGGCGCTTATGACTACTTCAACGATATGGGCCTGCCGGACCTGCTGGTCTCCATCGACAAGGTTGACGACCACACGGTGAAATTCGTGCTCAAGGAGCCGAATGCGCCGATGCTGGCGAACCTCGCCATGGACTTCGCCACCATCCATTCCAAGGAATATGCCGACTTTCTGCTGAAGAAGGGCACGCCCGAGCAGTTCGACCAGATTCCGGTCGGCACCGGCCCGTTCTCCTTCGTCAACTACCAGAAGGACGCGGTGATCCGTTACAAGGCGTTCCCCGCCTATTTCGAGGGTCCGTCCAAGATCGACAACCTCGTCTTCGCCATCACCCCCGACCCGACCGCCCGCTATGCCAAGCTGAAGAAGGGCGAATGCCATGTGATGATCGCGCCGAACCCGGCCGACATTGCCGGCATGAAGACCGATCCGGCGGTCAATTTGCTCTCGCAGCCGGGCCTGAACATCGCCTATTGGGCCTTCAACGTGGAAAAGCCCCCCTTCGACAAGAAGGAAGTGCGCCAGGCCTTCAACATGGCGATCGACAAGGCCGCCATCATCAAGGACGTCTATCAGGGCGCCGGCCAGGGCGCGATCAACCCGATCCCGCCGACCATCTGGTCCTACAATACCGACGTCAAGGACTACGCCTACGACCCGGAAAAGGCCCAGAAGATGCTGGCCGATGCCGGCGTCAAAACCCCGCTCGACATCGACCTGTGGTGGATGCCGGTGCAGCGCCCCTACAACCCCAATGCCAAGCGCATCGCCGAGATGATGCAGTCGGACCTCGCCAAGCTCGGCGTCAATGCCAAGCTGGTCTCCTATGAGTGGGGCGAGTACCGCAAGCGCATGCAGGAAGGCGAGCACATGACCGGCCAGCTCGGCTGGACCGGCGACAATGGCGACCCGGACAATTTCTTCTTCCTGCTCGGCTGCCCCGCCGCGCGCAAGGGCGGCCAGAACCTCGCCAAATGGTGCAACAAGGACTTCGACGCCCTGATCAACAAGGCGCGCACGAGCTCCGACCTCGCCGAGCGCACCAAGCTGTATGAGCAGGCGCAGGTGATCTTCAAGGAAGACGCCCCCTGGTTCACCATCGCCCATTCGGTGGTGTACGAGCCGACCCGCAAGGAAGTGGTCGACTACAAGGTCAGCCCGTTCGGCCGGCACGAATTCTACGGCGTCGAGCTGAAGTGAGCGGGCGAGGCTCTCTCGTCCCGTCGCCATGAACGTCATCCCGGACGCGGCCACGCCGCGCTCCGGGATCGTCCCCCGCTAGAGGGCGGTTTAGCGATCAGCTTGCCATGCACGCTGATCGGCGCGTGCTCTAAGGCGCATCTCCGTCCCCCGATCCCGGATCACCGCTGCGCGGTGTCCGGGATGACGGCCACACTTGCGTGTGAGGCTCATGTTCGCTCTCATCCTCCGCCGCGTCGCGCTGACGGTGCCGACCTTCGTGGCGCTGATGTTCGTCACCTTCGTCGCCGTGCGCCTGGTGCCGGGCGACCCTATCGAGGCGCGCACCGGCGAGCGCGGCATCGCGCCGGAACGGCTGGCCCAGCTGCGCCATGAGCTCGGCCTCGACCAGCCGGTGTGGCGGCAGTTCCTCGATTATGTCTATGGCCTGCTGCACGGCGATTTCGGCACCTCGATCGTCACCCGGACGCCGGTGCTGCACGAATTCCTCATCCTCTTTCCGGCGACGCTGGAACTGGCCTTCTGCGCCCTCGTCTTCGCCGTGGTGCTGGGCGTGCCGGCGGGCGTGTTGGCCGCCGTCAAGCGCGGCTCGGTGCTCGACCATTCGGTGATGACGGTGGCGCTGGCCGGCTATTCGATGCCGATCTTCTGGTGGGGCCTGCTGCTCATCATGTTCATGTCGGAATATCTGGGCCTGACCCCGGTTTCCGGCCGCATGGACCTCATCAACTATTACTTCGAGCCGGTGACCGGCTTCATGCTGATCGACAGCCTGCTGTCGGGCGAGGACGGCGCCTTTAGCGCCGCGGCGGCGCATCTCGTGCTGCCCTCCATCGTGCTCGGCACCATTCCGCTGGCGGTGATCGCGCGAATGACGCGCTCTTCCATGCTGGAAGTGCTGGGCGAGGATTATGTGCGCACCGCGCGCGCCAAGGGCCTGTCGCCGCTGCGCGTGGTCGGGCTGCACGCGCTGCGCAACGCGCTGATCCCTGTTGTCACCGTGGTCGGCCTGCAGACCGGCACCCTGCTCGCCGGCGCGGTGCTGACCGAGACCATCTTCGCCTGGCCCGGGGTAGGCAAATGGCTGATCGAATCGATCTCCCGCCGCGACTATCCGGCGCTGCAGGGCGGCATCATGCTGATCTCGGCGATCGTCATCCTCGTCAATCTCATCGTCGACATGCTCTATGTCGCGATCAATCCGAGGATCCGGCATGGCTGAGGAAAACGCCATCGACGATCCGATGCCGACCGCCCCGGAACGGCTGCTGCCGGGCGCTTCGGGCCTGAGCCTGAGCGCTGCCGCCGTCGCCGAGGTCGAGCCGGTGGGCGAGGAACCCTCGCCGCTGCGGGCCTTCTGGTCCGCCTTTAGCGAGAACCGCGGCGCCGTGCTCGGCCTCGCCGTGGTGGTGTTCATCACCCTGCTGGCGCTGTTCGCGCCATGGGTGGCGCCGCACTCGCCGATCGAGCAGTTCCGCCAGAGCGTGCTGCTGCCCCCGGTCTGGGCCGGCGGCAACTGGACCTTCCCCTTCGGCACCGATGCGGTGGGGCGCGACGTGCTCTCCCGCCTCATCTATGGCGCGCGCATCTCGCTCGGCATCGGCCTGTCGGTGATGGTGGTCTCGGTGGCGCTCGGCATCGTGCTCGGCCTCGCCGCCGCCTTCATGCGCGGCATCGTCGAAGTGGTGGTGATGCGCGTCATGGACATGGTGGTGGCGATCCCCAGCCTCGTGCTCGCCATCCTCATCGTCGCGGTGCTGGGCCCGAGCCTGACCAACACCATCGTCGCGGTGACGGTGGTCTATCTGCCGCGCTATGTGCGCCTGGTGCGCGCCGCAGCGCTGGCCGAACTGACCAAGGAATATGTCATCGCCGCGCAGGTCGCCGGCGTCGGCCGGCTGCGGCTGATGTTCGTCACCGTGCTGCCGAACTGCCTCGCCCCGCTCATCGTGCAGGCGGCGCTCGGCATTTCCGACGCGATCCTGGAGGCGGCGGCCCTCGGCTTCCTTGGCCTCGGCGCCCAGCCGCCGACGCCGGAATGGGGCGCCATGCTGGCGGATGCGCGCGAATTCATCCGCTCCGCGCCGTGGATCGTCACCCTCCCCGGCCTCGCCATCCTGGTCACCGTGGTCGCCATCAACCTGATGGGCGACGGCCTGCGCGACGCGCTCGACCCCAAGCTGAGGCGGAGCTGAGAGGATGGGTACGGAAGCTGCGACTTTCATCCTCGAGAAGGGCGTGCTCGGGCTGCTGCTTCTCGCGCTAACCTCGGCGACGGGTTATCTCGCCACCAAAGCTTACGAGATTTACGCTGAACAGCACCTGCGCAGCCGGCGCGTGCGGGAGTTTCTGATCGAACTTCGCGTCGAACTCGTAGACACCCGCAAGCGATCTGCCGCCTATTCGAGTGAAGAGTTCATTCGTGGGTTTGAGGCCATCATCGATGCCGAGCACGCCGCCGGCATCCCTTTCCGACCGTTTATCGCGCTCGACTATGACGAGGAAAGCTACGAGGAGAAGAAGCGTCTCCTCGTGCACATCCCATCCCACCTGATGCCGCCAGTGCGCCGGTACATCATGACGAGCCGGATGGTGTGGCTGCTTCTGGTAAAGATTCAGTCGGAAGACTTCACCAACCTCACTCCAGCTCGCAAGAAGACCGTCATCCACAGTCTGGCCGCCCTCAATAGGGACATGGGCCGGGCAATTGACGAGCTCGAACCGAAATTATGGCGTCAGGCGCGCTATGACCGCCGCCTCTGGGAAGACCCCCATCACCTTGCGACCCTGAAATGACGGTCAGGCGATGACGATGATCGGACCTATCATGGCAACACTCCCTCTCATTCGTGTCGAGAATAGTACCCGGCCGCTGGAAAGCAAGTTCAACTGCTCAGCTGCGGAACCGGCGGGCCGGCCAGGACCGGAGCTCACGCTCAAACATGACCCGCACGCCAGATATAAGCACCGAGGGGCACAAGTCCAATGACACCCCTGCTCTCCATCCGCAACCTCTCCGTCAGCTTCGCCACCGGGCGCGGGCCGTTCCGCGCGGTGGACCGGGTCGATCTCGATGTCGAGGCGGGCGAGCTCGTCGCCATTGTCGGCGAATCCGGATCGGGCAAGTCGGTGGCCATGCTGGCGGTGATGGGCCTGCTGCCCTGGATCGCCACCGTCACCGCCGACCGGATGATGTTCGACGGCCGCGACCTGCTGACCCTCTCGGCCCGCGAGCGCCGCAAGATCATCGGGCGCGACCTCGCCATGATCTTCCAGGAGCCGATGTCGAGCCTCAACCCGTGCTTCACCGTCGGGTTTCAGATCCGCGAGGCGATGGCCGCGCATCTCGATCTCTCGCGCGCCCAGCGCCAGGCGCGGGCGGTGGAGCTCTTGGAGCTGGTCGGCATTCCCGAGCCGGAGCGGCGGCTCAAGGCCTTTCCGCACCAGCTGTCCGGTGGCATGAGCCAGCGGGTGATGATCGCGATGGCGCTGGCCTGCAAGCCCAAGCTCATCATCGCCGACGAGCCGACCACCGCGCTTGATGTCACCATCCAGGCCCAGATCCTCGATCTGCTGCTGAAGCTGCAGAAGGAGAGCGGCGTCGGGCTGGTGCTCATCACTCATGACATGGGCGTCGTGGCGGAAACGGCGCAGCGGGTCTGCGTGCATTATGCCGGCCAGCAGGTGGAGATGCAGACGACGCGCGGACTGTTCCGCGATCCACATCATCCCTACACCGCCGCCCTGCTGGCGGCGCTGCCGGAGCGCGCGCAAGGCCGGCTGCTGCCCTCCATCCCCGGCATCGTGCCGGGCATGGCCGACCGGCCGACCGGCTGCCTGTTCTCGCCGCGCTGCCGCTTCGCCACCGATACCTGCCGCACCGTGCCGCCGCCGCGCGCGGGGGCGGAATTCGGCCTCGCCCTCTGCCACACGCCCCTCCTCGCGGGTGTGCCCCAGCGCCGGGAGTTCGCGGCATGAACCCTGATGCCCGCCCGGACGCCCGCCTTGATGCCCGCTTCGACCCACAGCACGAGACGACATCCACCGAGGCGGTGATGGAGGCCGTCGACCTCGCCCAGAACTACGAGGTCTCGCGCGGCCTGTTCTCGAAATCCGCCACGGTGAAGGCGGTGGCTGGCATCAGCTTCCGCCTCGCGCCGCGCTCGACGCTGGCGGTGGTCGGCGAATCCGGCTCCGGCAAGTCGACCCTCGCCCGCATGCTCACCTTGATCGAGCGGCCGGGCGAGGGCTCGCTGCGGCTCGACGATGTCGATGTCGCCGAGGCCGATGCCCGCACGCTGCGCCGTTATCGCGGCGAGGTGCAGATGGTGTTCCAGAACCCGTTCGGCTCGCTCAATCCGCGCCAGACCATCGGCAAGGCGATCGAGGAGCCGCTGCTGGTCAACACCTCCCTCTCCGCGCCGGAGCGGCGCGAGCGGGCGCTCGACATGATGAAGCGGGTCGGCCTGCGCCCGGAACATCATGGGCGCTACCCCCACATGTTCTCCGGCGGCCAGCGCCAGCGCATCGCCATCGCCCGCGCGCTGGTGCTGCGGCCGAAGATCCTGGTGCTGGACGAGCCGGTTTCCGCGCTCGATGTCTCGGTGCGGGCGCAGGTGCTGAACCTGCTGGTGGAGCTGCAGGAGCAGCTCGGCGTCGCCTATGTCTTCGTCAGCCATGACCTCGGCGTGGTGCGGCACATGGCGGACGAGGTGCTGGTGATGTATCTCGGCCGCGCCGTCGAGCATGGCCCGCGCGAGGCCATCTTCGACACCCCGCTTCACCCCTATACGCGGGCCCTGCTCTCCGCCACGCCGGTGGCCGACCCGGAGGCGAAGAAGGAGCGCATCGTGCTGGAGGGTGAATTGCCCTCGCCCTTCAACCCACCGCGCGGCTGCCCGTTCAACCCGCGCTGCCCGCTGGTGGTGGAGCGCTGCCGGGTCGAGATGCCGCCGCTGGCGTCGAAGGGCGCGCAGCGCGTCGCCTGCTGGGTGACAGGCGGGGATGCCGCCTGAACGCCCTCACCTCAGGCTGAACAGCACCGGGACGGTGAAGGAGATGGTGCCGCCGGCGACTTCCGGCGGCGGGGCCGGCACGGGGGAGGCGCGGCGGACCATGGCGACCGCTTCCTCGTCGAAGCGGGCATTGCCTGATGAGCCCGCCAGCCGGACCGAGAGCACCTGGCCTGCCCGGTTGATCGAGAACGCCACCCGCGCCCGGCCGCTGGCGCTTTCCCCGGTGGGATAGCGCTTGTGGCGGTTGAGATGGGCCATCAGCCGCGAGCGCCAGTTCGCCGGCGCCCGGCTGTTGGAGGACGAGGCGCCCGAGGTCGGGGCGGCGATGCGGTCGGA
>NZ_JAUSUH010000005.1 GCF_030813595.1 Ancylobacter vacuolatus
GACGAGGTGTTCGAGCTGGAGGACATCAACTCCGAGTTCGCTCAAGCCGACGTGGCCTTCGTCATCGGCGCCAATGACGTGACCAACCCGGCGGCGAAGACCGATCCGACCTCGGCGATCTACGGCATGCCGATCCTCGACGTGGAAAAGGCCAAGACCGTGCTGTTCATCAAGCGCGGCATGGCGGCCGGCTATGCCGGCGTCGAGAACGAGCTGTTCTTCCGCGACAACACGATGATGCTGTTCGCCGACGCCAAGAAGATGGTCGAGGACATTGTGAAGAACCTCAACCACTGACGCCTTTGCCGCGAAAGTTGCCCGGCTTTCGCGATCAGCAAGGACGTGGGGAAGGAGGGGGCGGTTCGCCCCGGTCCGGGCAAACGCGAAGGTTGGCCGCTTTGGCCGCATCGGCCGGATCGTCCACCTCACTGCACTCACGGGTCAGCCAGAAAATACCGGAAAGGCCCGCCCAAAGGCGGGCCTTTTTCGTCTGTGCGGGCGGGGGCGGGTGGGTCCGATGCTGCGCTGCCGCAACGGATTTCATTGACGTCGTGTGTATTGCATACCAGACTTAGACCAAAGAAGAAGAAGCGTGACAGTTGAGGCTCCACCCAGAGGGATACGCCATGCTTGTCGCCGATCTCATGAAGCTGAAAAGCGCCCGCGTGCCGACCATCCGCATGGCCGAAACCGTTGAAATGGCAGCGACATTACTCAACCGCGAGCGTATCGGCGCCGTGGTGGTGAAGGACGCCTGCGGCTCCGAGGGTGTCACCGTCGTCGGCATCTTCTCCGAGCGCGACGTGGTGCGCGCGGTCGCCGAGCGCGGCGCGGCCGCCCTGCGGCTGACTGTGGGCGACCTGATGTCGCGCAACATGATCTCCTGCCGGATGGAAGACAGCGTCGACCATGTCCGTGCCCTGATGGAGGAGCACCATGTGCGCCATCTCCCCGTCATGGAGGAGCATCAACTGGTCGGCGTGCTCAGCATCCGCGACGTCCTCTCCCACGATGTGCGGGCGGCGGCGACGCTGTCGGGCGAGGCGCGGGCGGGCGCGACGGCGCCGCCACTCCCGGCATAACTCCTTGAGATAAAATAAAAACCGCCCGGCAGGCCGCCGGGCGGTTTCACGGTGATACAGGCACAGAGGCGCCGTCACATGGCGGGCGAATGGTCCTGCCGCATCGGCGCCGTCTCCATCTGGTGCACGCGGTCGATCACCGCCTTCTGCACCTTCTCGAACGCCCGGACCTCAATCTGGCGCACCCGCTCGCGCGACACGCCGAACTCGGAGGCAAGGTCCTCCAGCGTCATCGGGTCGTCGGACAGGCGGCGGGCTTCGAAGATGCGGCGCTCGCGCTCATTGAGCACCGACAGGGCCCCGGACAACGCGCTGCGCCGGTTGTCCATCTCCTCATGCTCGACCAGCACCGATTCCTGGCTGTCGCTGTCATCGGCCAGCCAGTCCTGCCACTCACCCCCACCCTCGACATCGCCGCGCAACGGGGAGTTCAGCGAGGCGTCGCCGCCCAGCCGGCGGTTCATCTCGATCACTTCCTGCGCGGTGACGCCGAGCTTGGTCGCGATCTGCTGCACCTGGTCGGGACGCAGATCGCCTTCCTCCAGCGCGGAAATCTGGCTCTTGGCCTTGCGCAGATTGAAGAAAAGCTTCTTCTGTGCCGCCGTCGTGCCCATCTTCACCAGGCTCCACGAGCGCAGGATGTACTCCTGGATCGAGGCCTTGATCCACCACATGGCATAGGTGGCGAGACGAAATCCCTTGTCGGGCTCGAAGCGCTTCACGGCCTGCATGAGGCCGACATTGCCCTCCGAGATGACCTCGGAGATCGGCAGGCCATAGCCGCGATAGCCCATGGCGATCTTGGCCACGAGACGCAGATGGCTGGTGACGAGACGATGGGCGGCGTCGGGATCCTCGTGCTCGCGCCAGCGCTTGGCGAGCATATATTCTTCCTGCGGCTCCAGCATGGGGAACCGGCGGATTTCCGCGAGGTAGCGGCTCAGGCCACCTTCGGCGGACGGTAGGCTCATAGCGGAACGGGCCATGACTGCACCCTCCTTGTCTCACGGTCCCCATCAGCGGGCGACCGGCATGCGGCCGCTTTGCAGCCGGCCTCAACGTATAATAGCAGGAAGAAGCCATTTTTGCGAAAGCGCAAGGCGCGGCGCGGTCACGAAGCGTTGAGCCGGCGGCTGGTCAGCCGCCGGCCGCGAGTGTCTCCTGAAGGCGGGCAAGGTCGGCGGGCAACGGGCTCTCGAATGCCATGAAGTCGCCTGTCGCAGGATGCTCGAAGCCGAGCCGGGCAGCATGGAGAGCCTGCCGGCCAAGTCCGTCCAGCGCCTGGCGCGTGGTATCGGGAAGCCGGCTGGCGCGGGTGCGCTGGCCTACTCCATAGACCGTGTCGCCGAGAAGCGGGTGGCCGATATGGGCCATGTGGACGCGGATCTGGTGGGTGCGTCCGGTCTCCAGCTGGCACTCGACCAGGGACGCGATCGGGCGGCCCAGCGTGTCGGCATAGGTGGCGAGGCGCTGCCAGTGGGTGATGGCGAACCGCCCGCCCGTCCGCACTGCGATGCGCTCACGGGCCACGGGGTGGCGGGCAAGCGGCGCGTCAACCGTGCCGCTGGGCAGATCCGGTGCGCCCCAGATGAAGGCGAGATAGGCCCGCTCCAGCGGGCCGGTGCGGCCGTGATCGGCGAACTGGGCGGCGAGCCTCTTATGGGCGCGGTCATTCTTAGCCACGACGATGAGGCCGGACGTGTCCTTGTCCAGCCGGTGGACGATGCCGGGGCGTCGGACCCCGCCAATGCCGGACAGGCTGGCCCCGCAATGGAACAGCAGCGCATTGACCAGCGTGCCGTCCGGGCTGCCCGGCGCCGGGTGCACCACCATGCCGGCAGGCTTGTCGACGACGATCAGATGGTCGTCCTCATAGACGATGTTCAACGCGATATCCTGCGCCGCCGGCGTGGCGTCCTCGGGCTCGGGCACCTCGACACTGTAGCTCTCGCCCGCAACCGCCTTCGCCGAGCCGCCGGCAATCGGCTGGCCGGCGCGCTGGACCCGTCCCTCGGCGATCAATGCCTGCAGGCGGGTGCGGCTGAACTCCGGCAGGTGCCGCGCCAGAACGCGATCGAGCCGAAGCCCTTCATCCTCCGGCCCGACGGTGATATCGACGCGCGTCGCGACCACCTCCGGCGCGACGTCGTCCATCTCCTCGTTGAGTTCCGGTGCCGGCATGACTTCTCCTGATTCAGACGACAAGCTCGACCCTGCGGCCGAGCGGGTGCTGCGCCGGATGCGCCGCTTCGCCGCCTTCTCGGGGCTTATCATGCTTCTGGGCTTTCTCGCCGTCTTCGGTGCCATCGGATACAAGCTGATGAGCGGCAGGAAAAGCACCCCGGCTGAAATCGCCGGCACGATCCAGCTGCCAAAGGGGGCTGAGGTACGCGCGGCGGTCGTCTCCGGCGATCTCATTGCGGTGACGGTAGCGCGCGAGGGCCGGGTCGAGACGCATCTGTTCGATCTGGAAACCCGCGCGCCGCGCGGCGTGCTCGGCTTCGCCAGCGCGCCCTGAGCGCGGACGGGGAGGGCTGTCCTGCACAGTGCCGGTGGAAAAACCGCCGCCACCCGGCCATGGCGCTTGATCACGCGGCCAAACCGCTCTATGAGACCGGCCTGCCTAGATGCGCCCATCGTCTAGCGGTTAGGACGTCGCCCTCTCACGGCGAAAACCGGGGTTCGATTCCCCGTGGGCGCGCCAGCACTTTCAAAGGGTTAGCTCCCTGCTGGCTGCGGAAAATCAAAACGTACGGAAGATATGTGGAATAGGTGCTCCCATGCTCATGGGAGCCCTGGTTAGCTTCCGCGCTCTTCAGACAAAAGGCGACGGGCCTTCGGCTGTCGCCTTTGGATGGAAGCGGAAGTCCGACCCAACTCTCCTCGTCATCCTCCGGCGGGTTGACGACGACCGACATGGCGCTGCCTGCATTGCGTGATCGGCAGCGAGAGTGGGTTCTCAGCGTCGCCCTGGAGCCTGACCTTGTCGTTGAACATGCCAAGGTGACGGGCCACGTTCTCCATCCCTTGTCGCGGTCGCGCAGTCTGACCTCAGTCCGTCCCTTGTGGCCTTGACCCCATTGAACAGCCGAAGGGCGGAGCCGGACAGCTGGTTCGTGTCCGTCGCCTGGGCCCGACCAATACCCCGGCCATTGCACTTCGGACATCGCGGGTGCGGGCTAAGCGTGGGGGCACCCCAGGCGTCGAGATCACAAAATGCCGGGTCGTTCACGTGGCGGAACAAGTCGCCCTCTCGGGAGGAAACTGGCGGCGCTCCGTCGACGCCCTGAGGTGTCTTGAGGTCGACGCGCGCGATCGGCCCGGCCGGAGCGGTTAGCTTCTCTGCCTAGGCGCATCGACCTGTGCCGCGCATTCCAAGAGCCGTGCGCAGGTAGGTGGCGCGGGTTGGATCTCGGCAGGCGTTGTGTCGACATGCCTGCCTTTGGGCGGATGATCGGGGCGTCGGTCAGGCGGTCGCGCCCCGTGTGTGTGTCTGGTGGATCTCGATCAGGCTGGGGCCGTTGCGCTCATTGGCCGAGGCGAGCGCGGCGGCCAGTTCCTCGACATCGGCGAGGCGCGTGGCCGGCACGCCATAGGCCTGCGCCACAGTGAGAAAGTCCGGCGCCGAGGGCTTCACCCCTTCCGGAGTGATGCCGTTCTCGATCATGTAGTTCTCGATCTCCTGATAGCCGTCATTGTTCCAGACGAGGAAGATCACCTTCGCCCCCGCATCCACCGCCGAGCCGATTTCGGCGAGGGAGAACTGGAAGCCGCCATCGCCGGTGAGACAGACGATGGGGCGTCCGGGTGCGCCAAGCGCGGCGCCGATGGCGGCCGGCGGCCCATAGCCCAGCGCGCCAAAGCCCGTTGCCGCGTTGAACCAGGAGAGCGGGCGGCCGAGATCGAGATAGAGATTGCCGGCATAGACCGCCTGGGTGGAATCGCCGACGACGATGGCGTCGGGCAGGGCGGCATAGATCGCGCCAATCACGCCGATCTCGGTGCGGATTTTCGGCGTCAGGCCTTGCCACGCCGCCTCGCGCACTGCCGCCGCCCGCGTCGCGCCGTCGCCCGTGCGGGCGGTGACGAGCGGGGCGAGGCCCTCCGCCACCGCTTCCACCGTGGAGAGCACGGCGATATCGGCGCGGGGTTCGCGGGAGAGCTGGAGCGCGTCGATGTCGACGCGCACAAAGCTGGCGATCGGCGGGAAATGGCCGTCGGCATACATGTCGTAATCGGTCTGGCCCATTTCTGTGCCCAGCCCGAGGACGAGGTCGGCGCCGGCGATGAGTTCGCGGGTTGTGGCGAGGCTCGGGCTCGCCGGCACGCGCAGTGGATGGCCGGCCAGCATTCCCCGCGCATTGACGGTCATGACGACAGGCGCGTCGAGCCTTTCCGCCAGCGCCTGCACCGCGCCGGCCGCCGAGACGGCGCCGCCGCCGCACATCAGTACGATGCGTCGGGCATGGTCGCACAGCGCGGCGATCTCGCGAAGCGTCGTCGGGGCCGCGCCGGGCCGGGCGGGCAGGGTGGCCTTCGCGACGACCTCGCTCGCGGGCAGTGGCATCACATCGGTCGGTATCTCGATATGCACCGGCCCAGGTCGCGCCGAGCCCATGACGGCGAAGGCCTGCGCGACAACCGAGGCGAGCTCCGCCGGATCGTTCAGCGTCCAGGACGCGGTGGCGAAGCTCTTCATCAGCGCCGACTGATCGGGCAATTCGTGCAGGCACCCTAGGCCCTGGCCGAGCGAGGAGCGCCGGTTGACGCCGGAAATGACCAGCATGGGCACGGAATCCTGCCGTGCCTGTGCCATGGCGGTGATGGTGTTGGTGAGCCCTGGGCCGGTGATAACAAGCGCGACGCCCGGCTTGCCGGTGACGCGGGCATAGCCATCGGCCATGAAACCCGCGCCCTGTTCATGGCGCGGCGTGATGTGGCGGATCGCCGACCCGGCGAGCCCGCGATAGAGCTCGACCGTGTGGACGCCGGGAATGCCGAACACCACCTCGACGCCATTGGCTTGCAGGAGGTCGATCAGCACCTCCCCGACCGTCTTAACACCCATGCCCGTTCTCCAGATCCGCCACGCCGCCGCTGTCGCCCAATCGTTCCTAGGCCCGCCGGACCTTCCGCCGCCCCGAGCGTGCGGCCAGCGCCGCCATCCGCCGGCACGCTTCCTCGATCCTATCGTCCGGGACGGTCAGGCTGAGGCGGACGAAATTGTTGCCGCCGGCGCCGAAGGAGGAGCCCGGCATGACCGCGACCTCCTCCTCGTCGAGCAGGGCCCGGGCAAAGTCCTCGCCACTCATGCCGGTGCCGCTCACATCGACGACGATGAACATGCCGGCCTCGGGCGGGAAGGGCACCAGCTCCGGTGCGCCCGACAGCGCGGCGAGGATGATGTCGACGCGCCGGCGATAGGAGCGGCGCATGATCTCCGACGTGTCGACGGGGTTATCGAGCGCATAGGCGGTCATGTCGGCGATGAAGGGTTGCTGCCCGAACAGCATGGTCTCGGAGACCGACAGCAGCCGGGAGCACAGTTCCGCCGGCCCGATCGCCCAGCCGCTGCGGAAGCCAGGCGCGGCGTGCGACTTCGAGATGGAGGAGCAGGCGATGGTGCGCTCGGCCAGCGCGGGCATGTCGAAGGGCGAAGCGAAGCGGCCCTCAAGGATCAGTTCCTCATAGACTTCGTCGGAGACAATCCAGAGGTCGTGCCGACGGCACACCTCGCCAATGGCGGCGATCTCCTCGGCGGTCAACACGGCGCCGGTCGGGTTGTGCGGCGTGTTGAGCAGCAGCACACGGCACTGTGGCGTGAGGACCCGCTCAAGATCCTCGGCCTGCATGTGGAAGCCCTTTTCCGGGCGCAGCGGCACGGGGACCATGTCGGCACCGGTCGCGCGGACCACGCCTTCATAGGTGGCGTAGAACGGATCGCCCACCAGCACCGCGTCGCCTGTCTCGACGAGACCGAGCATGACGGCGAAAAGCGCCGTCTGGGTGCCGGGGAAGCACAGCACGTTCTCGGCCGTGACGCCCGGCCGGCGCCGGGCATATTTGCGCACCAGCGCGTCGACGACGGTCGGCTCGCCGCGTCCGTTCGAATAGCGGTGGCGGCCGGCGGTCATGGAGCGGGTCGCCTCGGCGATCAGCCGCTCATGCGGCGGAAGGTCGGGCTCGCCGATCGTCAGCTCGATGATCGGCACCCCCTTTCCCTTGCGACGGCGCGCCTCGACATGCACCGCCCACTTCTCGGAGCCGAGGCGGGCCAGCCTATCGGTGATGGATGCGTAGCGCATCGCGGTACTCCCGGTCCGGCTCGGATTGGGTTGGCGCGGCGATCGGGTGGCCGATCAGCGCCTCGATGGAGGAGAAGGCGATCGAGACCAGCTCGCCCTCCCCGAAAAGTTCACCGGCGAGGCAGCCTTCCAGCCAGAGGCCGTCGAGGATGCCGTTCATGGCGATGGCGAGGGTGCGGTCGCGCGCCGGATCGGCCGCCATGCCCCTGGCGGCAAAGAAGTCCGCCAGAAGCTGCTCCAGCTCCTGGCGGAAGCTCAGATAGCCCTCGCGGTGGATCGCCGCGAGTGCCGGGTCGACGCTGACCCGGCTGATGAAGGCAGCCCAGAGCGACAGGCTCCGGCTGTTGGCAACCGGCTCGGTCAGGTTGACGAAGATGAAGCTGGAAAGCCGCTCCTCCGGCGTGCCGTCCAGGTTCTTCGCCTTCTCGGTCAGCCGGGCGATGAGCACCTTGTAGGCTTCCTGGAGGATAACCTCCTTCGACGCGAAGTAGTGCCGGATCAGGCCGGCCGTCACGCCGGCCTTGTTGGCGATCTGGCGCACGGTTGCGCCCTGCAGCCCGGCTTCGGAAATGCAGTCGAGTGTCGCCTCGATGAGGTCGTGACGCCGCTCGGCCTCGGTGGCCCTATGGAAGTCTCGGCGGCTCATGCCGCTCGACGCAGCACGGGCCGCGTCAGGCAGGTCGGGCCACCCTCGCAGGCGATGCATAGCGCGTCGGCGGCGAAGGTCGAGACGGTGCAGCCGGCGGCCTCCATGGCGGCCTTAGTCGCGGGGAAGCCCTCGACCATGATCACTTCGTTCGGCCGGGTGGGCAGCACGTTTAGCGACAGGCCGTTGCTGGCGTGGAACTCGTCGGCCGGCGCCTCGATCAGGCGAATGCCGCGCTTCTTGAGCAGCTGGTGGAACGCCGCCGGCAGCAGCGGCGCGAAGACGAGCGCGAGGTCGTCGGCCAGCGGGCTGATGACGCTCATGAGATGCAGGCAGGCCTCTTCCCCCTGCCAGAGCGGCAGGTCGAAGCCGAGCACGGCGACGCCGTGGGGCGCGAGGAGGGCGCCCAGCTGGTCGATACCCTCCTGATTGGTCCGCACGCCGCGCCCGACGATGAGGGTGCGCGCATCGAGCCACACGCAGTCGCCACCTTCCACCGTGCCAGGGGCCTCGATGCGCCCGAGGATCGGAATCTGCCGCTCGGCATAGGCCTTCTCATGCAGCGCGGGCTCTCCGGCGCGCAGCGGCTTGCCCATGCGCAGGATGATCGCACCATGGTCGGACATCAGCGAGGGATCATGGGTGAACATGGCGTCGGCCAGCCCATCGCCTTCGTCGTCGAGCCAGAGGATCTCGGTGCCGGACTGTTCGACGAGTTTAGCGAAGGCGCGATACTGGTGGATCGCCTTGGCGCCGTCGAAGGTCGGGCCGTAATGCCACTGCGCCGGGTCCGCCCGCATCAGGCTGGGGCCGGGCCGGCGCATCAAGACGCGCTGCAGCGGCGCCGACATATCCTGAGACCCGAAAGCCGACATATGCTACCTCTTTGACCATGAGCTGCCGAAATTTTGGCACTGCACAAAAACATCGCCTATCGATTTGTTATACGCTTGAATAACTGCGAGGGAAAGTGCACGTTTAGGCTGTGAGATGGGTGCGAGGGTCTGCGGCCCGCCATTTGCGTCGGGATTTCCAGGACGCAGCGGGTGGCGGATTCGGCAGGGAAGGGGAGACGGCATGAGCCAGATGCCTTGGTGTCAGCCTCCGGAGGCGCCCCTCCGATGACGGAGCGCGCCGAAGCCATCGCCGTTCGCGACCTGTGCAAGCGCTTCGGTGCGCTGGAGGTCCTCAAGGGCATCTCGCTCACGGCGCGCGAAGGCGAGGTCATCGCCATCATCGGCGGCTCGGGCTCCGGTAAGTCCACCTTCCTGCGCTGCATCAACCTGCTGGAAGTGCCGAGCAGCGGCTCGGTGGCGATCCGTGGCGAGCAGATCGCCCTGCGCGCCGACCGCCATGGCGGCCTCGTCCCGTCGGATCGCCGTCAGGTGCAGCGCCTGCGCGCGCGCCTCGGCATGGTGTTCCAGAGCTTCAACCTCTGGCAGCACATGACCATCATCCAGAATGTCATCGAGGCGCCGGTTCACGTGCTTGGCGTGCCGAAAGCCGAGGCGATCGAGCGCGGCGAGGCGCTGCTGCGGCGCGTCGGCCTGTTCGACAAGCGCGACGTCTACCCGGCCTTCCTCTCCGGCGGCCAGCAGCAGCGCGCAGCCATTGCGCGGGCGCTGGCGATCCAGCCGCATGCGATGCTGTTCGACGAGCCGACCTCCGCCCTCGACCCCGAGCTGGTCGGCGAGGTTCTGGGGGTCATCGGCGATCTGGCGAAGGAGCAGCGCACGATGATTCTCGTCACGCACGAGATGAAGTTCGCCCGCGACGTCGCCAGCCACATCGTGTTCCTCGCCCACGGCGTGATCGAGGAGCAAGGACCGCCGGAGCAGATTTTCGGCGACCCGAAGTCGGAGCTGCTGAGGAAATTCATCAGCTCCAGCCACTGAAAAAGCCCGGGAACCAGAGGGGAAAACCATGAAACACGCATTCAGGACGATGATCGCCGCCGCCGTCATCGGCATTGCCGGCGCCTGTGGCGCGGCGGCCGAACCGCTCAAGGTCGGCTTCGCCGCCGAGCCCTATCCGCCCTTCGCCTCGCCGGACGCCGGCGGCAAGTGGGAAGGCTGGGAAGTCGAGTTCATGCAGGCCATGTGCAAGCAGGCCAAGCTTGAATGTGTCATCACCCCCGTCGCGTGGGACGGCATCATCCCGGCGCTGACGTCGAAGAAGATCGACATGATCGTCGGCTCGATGTCGATCACGCCGGAGCGCCTGAAGACCATCGACTTCTCCGACAAGTATTACAACACGCCCACCGGCGTTATTGGCCCGAAGAGCGAGAAATTCGCGGCAACGCCTGAAGGGCTCAAGGGCAAGACCATCGGCGTGCAGGTCGCCACCATCCATCAGGACTACGCCAACAAGTATTTCGGCGGTGCGGGCGCGACCGTGAAGGAATACCAGACGCAGGACGAGGCCAATGCCGACCTCGCCGCCGGCCGCCTGGACGCGGTGCAAGCCGATGCGATCGCGCTCGACGCTTTCCTCAAGTCCGACCAGGGAAAGCAGTGCTGCGACCTGAAGGGCAATGTGAAGGATGACCCGGAAATCCTCGGGGCCGGCGTGGGCGTGGGCCTGCGCAAGGGCGAGACCGAGCTGAAGAACAAGATCAACGCCGCGATCAAGGCGATCCGTGCCGACGGCACTTATGACGCCTTCTCGAAGAAATATTTCGACTTCGACGTCTACGGCGGCTGATCGAAGGCGGGCCGGGCCGGCGCCTGGCGCCGGCCCGTGCCTCCCCAAGGCTGGGAGGGCACTATGGCGGCAGACATGATCAATTGGAGCCTGCTGGCACTCGAGCCGCCCGGCTGGGGCGGTGTGCTGCTCGCTGGCCTGATGAACTCGATCAAGATCGCGCTTGGCGGCTATTCGCTCGGGCTCGTGCTCGGTACCGGCGGCGCCTTCGGCAAGCTCTATGGCGGCCCGGTGACGCGGGACCTCATGGAAGTCTACACCACCGTCGTGCGCGCTGTGCCCGAACTGGTGCTGATCCTCCTGCTCTATTACGCCGGCACCGACCTGCTCAACCGCGTCAGCGCTGCGCTCGGCTATGGCTCGGTCGACATTAGCGGGCTGGCGGCGGGCATTTTCGTCATCGGCGTGGTGCAGGGGGCCTATTCGACCGAGGTGCTGCGCGGGGCGATCCTCGCCGTGCCGGCCGGCCAGATGGAGGCCGCGCGGGCCTTCGGCATGTCGCCGTTGATGATCATGCGGCGTGTCACCCTGCCGGCCATGCTGCCGCATGCGCTGCCGGGGCTCTCCAATCTCTGGCTCATCTGCACCAAGGACACGGCGCTGCTCGCGGTGGTCGGCTTCAGCGAACTCACTCTGGTTACTCGGCAGGCGGCGGGCACCACGAAAGCCTACATGCTCTTCTTCTGCGCCGCGGGGGTGCTCTATCTGCTGCTGACGCTGGTTTCCGGTCTCATCATCCGCGTCATCGAGGCCCGCGCCCGGCGCGGCTGGGCGGCGCGATGACAAAGCAGCAACGCGCCGCTACGCCCGAGGCGAGGGTCAAACTGCCGGCGGAGGAGAGCACCCTCGACGCCACGGCGCTGACCAGCCTGCCGAGCGGGCGGGCCCTGCTGGAGCCGCACCGCATCGTGCTGATGGCGGTGGGGGCGGGCATCATCTTCTGTGCGGCCTGGTTCCTGCGCTGGGACTGGCTGCCGAACTATGCCGGGGCCATTGTCTCTGGCGTTGGCGTCACGTTGCTGATGCTGGCGAGCACGTCGGTGCTCGGCTTCTTTCTCGCCGTGCCGCTCGGGCTGGTGCAGGTGACCGGCCCGTGGTGGCTGAGCCTGCCGGCACAGGGCTTCTGCACGGTCATTCGCGGCACGCCGCTGCTGCTGCAGCTGTGGCTGCTCTATTACGGGCTCGGTTCGCTATTTCCGCAATTCCCGGAGATCCGGCAGTCCGTCCTCTGGCCGTATCTGCGCGAGGCCTGGCCCTATGGCGTGGCGGCGCTGACCCTCTCCTTTGCGGCCTATGAGGGCGAGGTGATGCGTGGGGCCTTCGCCGGCGTGCCGAGGGGCGAGCTGGAGGCGGCCCGCGCCTATGGCATGAGCCGCTGGAAGCTGTTCTGGCGCATCTGGCTGCCGCGCGCCGTGCACCGTGCGCTGCCCACGCTCAATGGCGAGACGGTGCTGCAGCTGAAGGCCACGCCGCTGGTCGCCACCATCACGGTGATCGACGTCTATGCGGTCATTTCCAAGGTTCGGCAGGTCACCTTCCTGACCTATGAGCCGCTGCTGCTGCTGGCGCTGATCTACCTGATCCTGACCGCCCTTCTCGTTGCGGCGTTCCGCTATTTCGAGAAGAGAATACCAACCCGGAGTGCCTGAAGATGAACGTTCGCGCCATGCTCACCAACGCAATGCCCGAGCTGGTCGCGCTGCGCCGGGACCTGCACGCCCATCCCGAGCTCGGCCTCGAGGAGGTGCGCACCTCCGATGTCATCGCCCGCGAGCTGGACGCGCTCGGCTACCATGTCACGCGCGGCCTCGCCCGGACCGGGATCGTCGCCACGCTGTCCAACGGCACCAGCGGGCGCTCGGTCGGCGTGCGTGCCGACATCGACGCGCTACCGATTCATGAGGAGACAGGCCTGCCCTACACCAGCAAAACGCCGGGGTTGATGCATGCCTGCGGCCATGACGGCCACACCGCCATGCTGCTCGGCGCGGCGCGGGCGATTGCCGAGCGGAGAAATTTCGACGGCACCGTGCATCTCATCTTCCAGCCGGCGGAGGAAAATTTTGGCGGCGCGAAGATCATGGTGGAGGAGGGGCTGTTCGACCGCTTCCCCTGCGATGCCGTGTTCGCCCTGCACAATGATCCCGATGTGCCCTTCGGCACCTTCGTGTTCCGCGACGGGCCGATCATGGCGGCGGTCGACGAGTGCCGCATCACCGTGAATGGC
This sequence comes from Ancylobacter vacuolatus, assembly GCF_030813595.1. GTDB lineage: Bacteria > Pseudomonadota > Alphaproteobacteria > Rhizobiales > Xanthobacteraceae > Ancylobacter > Ancylobacter vacuolatus. Next base: position 12,967 of record NZ_JAUSUH010000005.1, read on the forward strand.
CGCGGCGGGCACGGTGCCGAGCCGCAGGCAACGGCCGATCCCATCCTGGCGGGCGCCTCCATCGTGATGGCGCTGCAGTCCATCGTCGCGCGCAACATCCACCCGATGGACCCGAGCGTGATCACCGTCGGCGCCTTCAATGCCGGGGCGGCGAGCAATGTCATCCCCGCCCGTGCCGAGCTCGTGATCGGCATCCGCTCCTTCGATCCCGCCGTGCGCGACGAGCTGGAGCGCCGCATCAGGCTCATCGCCGAGGGACAGGCAGCGAGCTATGGCATGAGCGCGACGGTGGACTATCAGCGCAGCTATGACGCCACCATCAACCACCCCGCCGAGACCGCTTTCCTGCGCGACCTTGCCACGCGCTTTGCCGGACCGGAGAAAGTGCGGGAGATGGCGCGCCCCAGCATGGGAAGCGAGGATTTCGCCTATATGCTGAAGGCGCGGCCGGGCAGCTATTTCTTCCTCGGCGGACGGGCTTCGGAAGATGACCGGCCACTCCATCACCCCGGCTACAATTTCAACGACGACCTGCTGCCGATCGGTGCCGCCTTCTGGACCGAGCTGGTCGAAACCTATCTGAAGCCGGTGTGAGCGGGGGCGCCGCGCGCGAAGGACGACGACCGATGCGGCTACCCTCGACGCAGGCCCTGCGCGCGCTCGAAGCCTTCGCCCGGCATGGCACCGTTTGGCAGGCCGCCGCCGAATTGAACATCACACGCAGCGCAGTCAGCCACCAGCTGCGCTTCCTGGAACAGGATCTCGGTTTCGACCTGCTCCAGCGCGCCGGCAAGGGCGTGATGCTGACCCCGCAGGGCAAGCGTTACGCCGCCGATGTCCGCACCGCTCTTGCCCTGCTCGCCGATGCCGCCGTGCACTATGGTGACCGGGGGCTGCTGCAGGGCGCGATCACGGTCAGCTCGACCCCGGGCTTTGCCACCTTCTGGCTGTGCATACATGTCGCCGAGTTCCGCCAGCTGCATCCGGGCGTGACGTTGCGCATCGTCACGCCGCCACGTCTGGAGGATGTCGACGCGCCGGGCGTCGACGCCTTCATCGCCTATGGTGATGGCGACTGGCCGCGCCACAGCGTGGAACTGCTCAGCGTCGTCGACTTCATGCCGGTGTGCAGCCCGGTGCTGCTCAATCAGCTGGGCGGCCTCAATGAACCCGTCGACGTGCTCCGCTCGGTGCTGCTGCATCTCGACGGGCTCGGTGACTGGCTGACCTGGCTGACGGCGGCCGGCGTGGTCGGGCCGCGCACGGACCAGGGGGTGATCTTCTCCGACATGAACCTCGTGCTGGCGGCGGCGCTGGCGGGGCAGGGGATCGCCATCGGCGACAATTTCGTCTGCCGGCAAGCGGTCGAAACCGGGCGGCTGGTCGTGCCGTTCGAACTCACCATCCGTGCCGCGCGGGCCTATTATTTCGTCACGCCGCGCGACCGTCCCGGAAATCCGGCGATACAGGCCTTCGCGGCCTGGCTGAAGTCGCGGCTCGTGCAGACGGCGCCTGTCATGCGTAGTTGATTGATGCATTCATAGGCGACTTGTCTTCGGTGCCTAGGTCGTCGGCAATGAAGTGAATATTCTTCACGCCATGCGGGATTTTAATTCATTTGAGGTGAGAGGATCGCCAGATTAGGATTTCTACATATAACGGAGCGCGCAGCGAACGTGAGCAAACGGGCTGTCGGGTTGCAGGTGATCGGGATCGGCAAATCCTTCGGCCACTTCACCGCGCTGAAGGACATCACGCTTGACATCGCGCCCGGCGAGTTCCTGACCCTGCTCGGCCCCTCCGGCTCCGGCAAGACCACGTTCCTGATGTTGCTTGCCGGCTTTCAGGCGGCGAGCGAGGGCCAGCTTCTCAGCGACGGCGTCGACATTACCAATAGCCGGGCGGAAGATCGCTCCTTCGGCATGGTGTTCCAGGGCTACGCCCTGTTCCCGCACAAGAGCGTGGCGCAGAACATCGCCTTTCCGCTGCAGGTGCGCGGCATTGCCCGCGAAGACATCGCCCGGCGGGTCGACGCCATCATCGCCCGTGTCGGGCTGGTGGGACATGAGAACAAGCGGCCCGCCCAGCTGTCGGGCGGGCAGCAGCAGCGCGTGGCGCTGGCCCGCGCGCTGGTGTTCGAGCCGCCGGTTCTGCTGCTGGACGAGCCGTTCTCCGCCCTCGACAAGCATTTGCGCGGGCGCATGCAGGAAGAGGTGGCGCGCCTGCATGGCGAATTCGGCACCACCTTCGTCTTCGTCACCCATGACCAGAGCGAGGCGCTGTCGCTGTCCTCGCGCATCGCCATCTTCAACCATGGCCGCCTGCTTCAGCTCGGCGCGCCGCGCGACATTTATGAGCGGCCATCGAGCCGGTTCGTCGCCGAGTTCCTCGGCGAGATCAACCTGCTGCCGGTCGGCGGCATCGGCCATTGCGCGCGCGGCACCAGCGGCATGTTCGAGGGTGCGCGCCTGACCGCGCCCCGGCACGACCATCTCAACGGCAGCGCCGTGCTGGCGGTGCGGCCCGAGCACATGTCGGTCAGCGCCGAGCCGCCGGAAGAGGGCAACGGCGTTCCCGCCCGGCTTGCCGGCACCACCTATCTCGGCTCGGCCATGCGCCTGGCCTTCGCGACGCGCAGCGGCACCCCGCTCACCGTGACCCTGTCGAGCGAGGCTGCCGGCCGGATCCTCGATCGAGGCCCGGACTTCTGGGTCACCTGGTCCTTTGAGAATGGCTTCCTTCTTCCAGAGCAAAGCTGAAAACAGCAGGAGCACGCCGTGAACGACGCCTTCCGGAAAGACTGCCTCGACATCCTCGCGGCGAAGGCCGCACGGGGAGACATCAGCCGCCGCCGCTTCACCCAGCTTGCCGCCCTGATCTTCGGCGGCGCCCCGCTGCTGCTGCGCACGCCGGAGGCGCTGGCGCAGGTGCGCCAGCTCGTCCTGGTCAACTGGGGCGGCGACGCGCTGAAGGCCTACGACAAGGCCTATGGCCAGCCCTTCGAGAAGGCGACCGGCATCGTCGTCAAGGAGGACGGCACCGGCCCGACCGAGGGCGCCATCGCCGCCCAGTTCAAGAGCGGCAAGCCGACCTGGGATATCGTCGATGCCGACCCGTTCTCGGCCATCTCGCTCGGCAAGCAGGGGATGATCGAGCCGATCGACTACAGCGTCGTCGACAAGGCGAAGATGCGCCCCGGCTTTGACTGGGAATACGCGGCCTCGACCTATTTCTTCTCCTATGTCCTGGCCTATGACGCCGAGAAATATGGTGCCAATCCGCCCAAGAACATGGCCGACTTCTTCGATGTGAAGACGTTCCCGGGCAAGCGCACCATGTATAAATGGGGTGCGGGCATGTGGGAGGCGGCGCTGCTGGCCGATGGCGTCGCGCCCGACAAGCTCTACCCGCTCGACCTCAAGCGTGCCCACGCCAAGATCGCCGCGCTGAAGCCCGATGTCGCCGCCTATTGGGGCGGCGGCGCCGAGAGCCAGCAATTGATGTTGAGCGGCGACGCCTCGATGGGGCTGATCTGGTCGACCCGCGCCTCGCTGATCGAGAAGGATTCCGGTGGGCAGATCAAGTTCACCTGGGACCAGGGGCTGCTGTCGCCGGGCGCGCTGGCGGTGATCAAGAACAACCCCGGCGGCAAGGAGAATGCGATGAAGTTCATCGCCTCGACCTCCGTGCCCGAGCGCCAGCTCATCATGTTCGAGATGCTCGGGCAGGGGCCGGCCAACCCGGCGACCGATGCGCTGATCCCGGCCGACCAGAAGCGCTACAACCCGGTCGATCCCGCCAACATGAAGAGCCAGGTCGCGCTCGACATGCCCTGGTACGCCGACAATTACGGCGCCGCGCTCGACGAGTTCACCCGGGTCATCTCGGCGTGAGCCTCCCACCCTTCCGCGCGGCTCGCGCGGAAGGGCTGCCCGATCGACGGATCAAACCATGCGCAGTTCCTCGGCATTCTGGCCCGCACTCGCCCTGACGGCACCTCTGGTGCTGTTCCTGGCGTTTGCCTATGCCCTGCCGTTCTTCGGCGTGGCGCTCTGGAGCGTCACGCTGCCGGAGCCGGGGCTGGGCCAGTATGAGCGGCTGGTCGGCGACCCGCTGGTGCAGTCGGTGTTCCTGCGCACCTTCCGCATCTGCCTCATCGTGACGGTGATCGCGGTCGCCTGCGCCTACGCAGTGACCTATGTCTGGGTGCGCGGCTCCCGGCTGCAGCGGCGTCTCATCGAGATCTGCATCTTCGTGCCGTTCTGGATCTCGCTGCTGACGCGCGCCTTCGGCTGGCTGGCCCTGCTGTCGACGCGCGGCATCGTCAATTCGTCGCTGCAGGCGCTCGGGCTCACGGACGGGCCGCTGGCGCTGGTGCGCAACGAGCCGAGCGTGATCGCCGGCATGGTGCATGTGCTCATTCCCTTCGCGGTGCTGCCGCTCGCCTCGGCGATGCGGACGGTGGACGAGCGGATGCTGCTCGCCGCGCGCGGCATGGGCGCCTCGCGCCTGCGCATCTTCTGGTCGGTGTTCGTGCCGCTGACGCTGCCCGGCGTCATCGGGGCGACGCTGATCGTCTTCGTGTTTAGCCTCGGCTTTTTCGTCACCCCGGCCATTCTTGGCGGTGGCCGGTCGATCATGGTGGCCGAGCTGGTCTATCTGCGCATGTTCCAGAGCCCGGACTGGGGGCTGGGCGCGGCGATCAGCGTGGCGCTGGTCGTCATCGTCGCTGCGCTGATGGGCCTGCTCGCGCGTTTCGCCCGGCTCGGCCTGACGGGGGGCGGGCGATGAGGATCCAGCGCCCCGGCCCCGTCGCGGTCGTGCTCGCCCTTCTGGTGGGGGTTTTCCTGCTGCTGCCCTTGCTGGCGGTGGTGCCGATATCCTTCACGCCCGGCCGGCTGCTGACGCTGCCCAAGGGCAGCCTTTCGCTGACGCATTACCGCACGCTGTTCGAAAACCCGGACTGGCTGCGCAGCATCCTGCTGAGTGCCCGCATCGGCCTGTTCACCAGCGTCCTCTCCACCACTCTGGCGACCAGCTTCGCGCTGGGAATCTGGATGCTGCAGCCGCGCTTTTCGCAGCTTCTGGTCGGCTTCGTGCTGCTGCCGATGATCGTGCCGCCGGTGGTCTCGGCGATGACGCTGTATTTCCTGCTGACCGGCATGTCGCAGATGTCCCATTCCATCGGCTTCGACAGCGTCGTCGGCGTGACCCTTGCCCACACGGTGATGACCGTGCCCTTCGCGGTGGTGATGGTGCTGGTGGCGCTGGCGCAGTTGGACCGGCGCATCGACCTCGCCGCGCGCGGCATGGGCGCGAGCGTCGCCCAGCGCATCCTCCACGTTATCCTGCCCAACATCGCCTTCGGCGTCGCGACGGCGGCGCTGCTGGTCTTCGTCCTGTCCTGGGAGGAGATCGGCGTCACGCTGTTCATCACCAGCGTCGACGCGATCACCCTGCCGCGCCTGATGTGGATGGGGCTTCGCGACAATGTCGACCCGGCGATCGCCGCCATCTCGGTGGTGCTGATCGTCGTCACCCTGCTGATCCTGCTGGCCCGCATGGTGTTCCAGCGCCGCCCCGAATTCGAGGAGGAGTGAGATGGACGAGGTATTCGGCCGCAAGGATATGATCAGCCCGTCCCGGCTCAAGGAGCTGAGCCTGAAATCGGATGTCTCGGGCTTCATCCAGCTCGGGAGCCATCTCGGCGCGCTGGCGATCACCGGCACGGCGCTCTGGTTCAGCTGGGGCACATGGTGGATGGTGCCAGCGTTCATGGTGCACGGCGCGTTGATCAACTTCCTCTATGCCGGCCAGCATGAGATGAGCCATTCGACGGTCTTCAAGACCAAGGCGCTCAACGAGTCCTTCGGCCGCCTGTTCGGCTTCGTGCTGATCTATCCCCGCGATTTCGACCAGATCCAGCACTTCGCCCATCACCGCTATACGCAGGACTGGGAAGGCGACGGCGAATTGGGCCGCGAGCGCTACTCGATGCTCTCCTACCTGCTCTGGGTGCTCGGCCCCACCTATTGGTACACCCGCATCCGTCGCGTCATCCGCTTTTCGCTCGGCATCGTCAGCGAGCACTATATTCCCGCGGACCAGCACCCGAAGGTGATCCGCGAGGCGCGCTGGCACCTGGCGGGCTATGCCCTGATTGCCGTGCTTTCCGTGGCGACGGGCAGCTGGATCGCGGTCAAGCTCTGGCTGCTGCCGATGCTTGTCATGAAGCCGGTGCACCAGCTGCAGAACACCATCGAACATCTCGGCCTGCCTCATATCGACCAGATCACCGAGAACACCCGCACGACGCGCACCAACGCGATCATGCGCTGGATGTGCTGGAACATGCAGTTTCACACCGCCCATCACGCCTTTCCCGGCGTGCCGTTCCACCGGCTGCCGGACCTGCACCGCACGATCTTCGTCGAGAAGGGTCGGAAGCCGCATTCGATGACCTATCTCGGCTTCCAGCTGGCGGTGATCAGGGCGTTCTGGAACGGGCGCACCGAGGCCGACTATCCCGACGACAAGATCTGGATCATGGACGATACCGACCTTGAGCCGGTCGGGCCTCGCACCGCGAAGCAGGCCTGACCCATGCCGCTCAAGGTCTACCAGTCGCTCTGGGCCACCGAACAGCGCCACCCCGGCACGCCGGAGCGGCCGGTGGCCGAGCGCTTCGACGCGGTGAAGGCGGCCGGCTTCGACGGAATGGCGATCGATCTCGGCGCCATGGACATCGAGGCCGCGCGTGAAACGGTGCCGGAATTCGCCCGCACCGGGCTTGGCGGGCTGCTGACGGCCTTTCCGCGCTCGATCGAGGAACTGCGCCCGGCGCTGCACCTCGCCAAGGAGATCGGCGCGCCTTTCGTCATCGTCATCGGCCAGGTGATGCCGCTCTCGGTGGCGGACATGGTGCCTGTCATCGAGGCGTGGCTGCGGGTCGGGCGGGAGGAGGGCGTGCCGCTGCAGTTCGAGACGCATCGCAACTGCATCACCAACGACATGTTCGCAACGCTGCTGCTGCTCGATGCGATTCCCGAGATGCGGCTCGCCGCCGACCTGTCGCATTATGTCGTCGACCGCGAGATGATGCTGCCGATCAGCGCCGACTACCAGGCGCAGGTGGGTCGGCTGCTGGAGTGCTCGGATTCCTTCCAGGGCCGGGTCGCCAATCGCTGCCAGGTGCAGCTGCCGCTGCATTTCCCCCAGCACCAGCCCTGGGTCGCCGTGTTCCGCGACTGGTGGCGGCGTGGGTTCACCTCATGGCAGGCGCGCCACGGCACGGACGCCGACTGCCTGTTCCTGTGCGAACTCGGGCCCCGCGACTACGCCATCACCGATGCGCAGGGCGAGGAATTGTCGGACCGCGCGGAGGAAGCCCTGCAACTGCGCCAATGGGCGCTTGAGGACTGGGACGCCGCCGCTGCGCGCCCCGTTGCCGAACCGAACTGAGGAAAAGCCATCATGGCCGTCGCCAGCCTGAGCCCCGATATGAGCGCCGCCGAATGGCAGCAGCGGGTCGAACTCGCCGCCTGCTATCGCCTGCTGGCGCATTTCCGGATGACCGACCTGATCTACACCCATTGCACCGTGCGGGTGCCGGGCGAGCCGGGGCGGTTCCTCATCAACCCCTATGGCCATCGCTGGGAGGAGATCACCGCCTCCTCGCTGGTGAAGATCGACGTCGACGGCAACAAGGTCGGCGACAGTCCGCACCGGGTGAATCCGGCCGGCTTCACCATCCATTCCGCCGTGCATATGAGCCGGCACGACGCGGCCTGCGTCATCCACACCCATACCCGCGCCGGCATGGCGGTGGCCTCGCTGAAGGAGGGGCTGCTGCCGCTCAACCAGATCGCGCTGCAGTTCTATGGCCGGTTGGGCCTGCATGATTATGAGGGTATCGCGCTCGACCTCGACGAGCGCGAACGCATCATCGCCGACCTCGGCACGAAATGCGGCCTGCTGCTGCGCAATCACGGTCTGCTGACCGTCGGGCGCACCGTCGCCGAGGCGTTCAACCTGATGTTCTATCTGGAGCGGGCCTGCGAGGTGCAGGTGGCGACCCTGTCCATGGGCCGCGAGATCGTGCTGCCGCCCCGCGAGGTCTGCGAGAAGGTCGGCGCGCAATACGACCAGATGAATTTCGACGACGGCGACCTTCAGCTCGAATGGGACGCCCATCTGCGCATGCTGGACGAGATCGATCCCTCCTATCGCACCTGAAATTTGAACGGATCGCCAAGATCCGAAAGCCCGGGAGAACCGCACATGAGCGCCGAAACCTACGCCGCCACCAGCGGCATGTTCGATTGGACCCTGCCGGCCAGCGACTATTGCGATCCTGCCCTTTACCAGCGCGAGCGCAAGGAGATCTTCGCCCGCAACTGGATGCTGTTCACCTGGTCGGAACGGCTGAAGCAGCCGGGCGACTATGTCTCCGGCACGCTGGCAGGCTTTCCCGTCTTCGTCATCCGCGACGATGAGGGCGTGGTCCGCGCCTTCCACAATGTCTGCCGCCATCGCGGCGCGCAGCTGCTGGAGAAGGAGGAGGGCCACTGCGGCAAGCTCGTGGTCTGTCCCTATCACAGCTGGAGCTTCACCCGTTCCGGCAGTCTCAACAAGGCGGTGGATTTCGGCGAGGGCATCACCTTCGACCCCCAGGCCTGGGGGCTCTACGCCATCGATGCCGAGGAATGGCGGGGCCTTGTCTTCCTGCGCATCGAGCGTGGCGGCGAGAACCTCATTGAATGGCTCGGCCCGATCCACGACATGGCGGCGGATTATCCGCTGGAGCAGCAGCACTATTTCATGGCGAAGAACCGCGACTGTGCGGTCGACTGGAAAGTCTACGGCGAGAACTATCTCGAATGCTATCACTGCCGGACCATGCATCCGGGCCTGTGCGAGTCGATGGACATCGACAATTACCGCATCGACACCTATGCGAAAGACAAGTTCTTTCACCTGCACGCGCCCAAGCGCGATGGCGGGCTGACGCGGGGGCTTTATTTCTATCGCTTCCCCTTCCTGATGCTCAACCTCTACGACTGGGGCTCCTCCATCGCCACCGTCGAGCCGCTGGGGCCGGGGCGCATCCGCCACATCAACTGGTACTTCTTCAACGACGTCTCGCCGGAGAAGGCGGAGGCCAACCGCCAATCGGCCGAGTGGTCGGCGCAGATCGTCACCGAGGATCTCGACATCATCACCGGCGTGCAGCGCAACCTTGAGGCCGGCATCTACACGCGCGGGCCACTCTCGCCGAAATACGAATACGCGGTGAAGGCCTTCCAAGGAATGTGCCGCGACGGGCTCGAACCGAAGGCCCCGCTGCGCGGTGTCGCTGCGGAGTAATTCGTGCCGTCCTTCGGACAGCCATCAGTCAGCTTGGGGTTGAAGCGATGAGTGCCGACATCACCGTAGGCAAGGTTTACGACGCCATCATCATCGGCGCAGGGCATAACGGGCTCGTCTGCGCCAACTATCTCGCCAAGGCGGGGCAGAAGGTGCTGGTGCTGGAGCGGCGCGACGTCGTCGGTGGCGCGGCGGTGACGGAGGAGATCGCCCCGGGATTCCGGGCCTCGATCTTCTCCTATCTGATGAGCCTTCTTCACCCGCGCATCATCCGCGAACTGGAGCTCAAGAAGCATGGGCTCGAAGTGCTGCCCTGTTCGGACATGGTCTCCCCGCTCGACGGCGACAACTACATCCTGTTCTCCGACAATATCGCCAAGTCGCAGGCGAGCTTCGCCCGCTTCTCCCAGCACGATGCGGACATCTACCCCGAATTCGACCGCTATCTGAACGAGGCGGCCAATATCGTGCGCAAGCTGCTGTGGGAGACGCCGGTCGATCCGACCAAGCGCGACTGGCGCACCTTCAAGGATGGTGCCTCGTTGCTGTGGCGCCATCGCAAGATCGGGCGGAAGATGTACCGCATCGTCGACATGCTGACGATGAGTGCCTACGACTTCCTGCGCGAATGGTTCGACGACGACCGCATCATGGCGGTGCTGGCCTATTACGCCTCGATCGGCACCTTTGCCGGGCCGAAAACTCCAGGCTCGGCCTATGTCATCATGCATCACATCATGGGCGAGCATGAAGGCGCTGGCGGCTGGGGCTTCATCAAGGGCGGCATGGGGTCGATCACACAGGCGCTGGCCGACTCGGCGCGCGAGAAGGGTGTCGACATCGTCACCGGCGCGCCGATCAAGGAAGTGCGAATCCAGAACGGCCGCGCGACGGCAGTGTCGACCACCACTGGCGAGACCTATGCGGCGAAGACCATCATCTCCAATGCCGACGCCAAGACCCTCTATCTCAACCTTGTCGGCGAACGGCATCTTCCCGAGGAGGTGGTGCGGGAGATTAAGGGCTACCGCACCTTCTCAACGGCCTTCAAGATGAACATCGCCTGCGAGCGCCCGCCGCAATATCGCATTCTGGACCGGGTGCGGCGGGAGGGGACGCTCGGCAGCTTCGACTATCCCACCTACATGCACATCGCGCCCGACATCGACTATCTCGAACGCGCCTATGACGAGGCCAAGCATGGCTGGTACTCGTCCCGCCCCTTCATCACGCCCGTCGTGCCGACCATGGTGGACACCACGCTGGCGCCCCCGGGCAAACATGTGGTCAACCTGTTCGGCGGCCACGCGCCCTACACGCTGAAGGGGGCCGATTGGGCCACCGAGAAGGAGAACTTCCGCAAGACCGTGTTCGACACGATCGAGGACTATGCCCCCGGCTTCCGTGACGACGTTATCGAGGCGCAGCTGCTCGTCGCGCCTGACATTGAGAACATCGTGAACCTGCCGCAGGGCCACATCTTCCATGGCGAGCTCTCGACCGACCAGTTGTTCTTCCAGCGGCCTGTCTCGGGCTATGCCGATTACCGTACGCCGGTGAAGGGGCTCTATATCTGCGGTTCCTCGATGCATCCCGGCGGCGGCGTCTCCGGCATTCCGGGCTTCAACGCCGCCCGCGAAGTGTTGCGTGACATAAAGGCCCGGAGAAACTGAGAGCGCCGCTACGAATTCCGGCAGCGGCGCCCCTTCTGGCTTTGCCCATCCGGCGCGGCTGCCGGAAGATGGCCCTTGCCCGATATTCCGGAAACCAAGAACCTGCCGTCGGTCAGGCCGCCAAGCCGGCCCTCTCCCAGAGCCTGTGCGCGACATAGGGCAGGATGCCGCCGGCCTTCAGATAGTCCATCTCGACGGCGGTATCGACGCGCAGCCGCGCGGAGAAGCCGATTGTGCTCCCGTCCGCCCGGTGCAGAAGCATCGGGACGTTCTGGCGCGGCACGAGATCGGCCAGCGGGGTGGCGAGCGACAGGCGCTCCCTGCCGCCAATGCCGAGCATGAGGCGGTCCACCCCTTCCGCGAATTCCAGAGGCAGCACACCCATGCGGACGAGATTGGCCCGATGGATGCGCTCGAAGCTCTCGGCCAGCACCGCCTTGATGCCGAGCAGCCGGGTGCCCTTCGACGCCCAGTCGCGCGCCGAGCCGGCGCCATACATCTTGCCGGCCACGACGATCAGATCCTCGTTCCGGTCGAGGCAAGCGCGGCTGGCGGCGAAGATGTCGAGCGTCACATCCTCGGGCAGCAGGCGGGTGAAGCCGCCGCCCCGGTCGGCAAGCTCATTGCGCAGCCTTGTGCCGGCGAAGGTGCCGCGCACCATCACCTCATGCGCGCCGCGCCGCGCGCCATAGGCGTTGAAGGCGCTCGGCGCGATGCCCTGCTCGCGCAAATAGCCGGCCGCAGGTCCCCAGGCGGCGATCTGCCCGACCGGCGAGATATGATCGGTCGTCACCATGTCGCCAAGAACGAGGAGCGGCCGCGCCGCGCGGAGGACAGGCGCGCCGGGGGCGAACAGTGGCGGGAGGTCGAAGAAGGGCGGCGAGCGCAGGAAGGAACTGTCCGGATGCCAGGGGAAGCAGGCATCCTCAGTCGCCGCGAGATTCTGCCAGTCCGGCGTGCCCTCTTCGATGCCCGCGTAGCGACGCTCGAACGGCTGGCGGGTGACATGTTCGGTAAGGGCGGCGTCGATCTCCGCCGCGCTCGGCCATAGATCGTCCAACAGGACGGGGCGGCCCTCGCGGTCATGGCCGACGGGATCGCGGGTCAGGTCGACGAGAACCGTGCCGGCCAGCGCATAGGCGACCACCAGAGGCGGCGAGGCGAGGAAGTTCGAGCGCACCTTGGCGTGGATGCGCCCCTCGAAGTTGCGGTTGCCCGACAGCACCGAGACCAGATGGGCCGGCGCGGCGTCATAGGCGGCCTCGATGTGCGGCTTCAGCCCGCCGCCATTGCCGACGCAGGTGGCGCAGGCATAGCCCACCACCTGGAAACCCAGGGCGGCGAGATGGTCGAGGCAGCCGGCGGCGTCGAGATAGTCCGTCACTACCTGCGAGCCGGGCGCGAAGGAGGTCTTCACATGCGCCGGCACGGCAAGGCCGCGCTGGCGGGCACGCCGCGCCAGCAAGCCGGCGGCCATCATGGCGGAAGGGTTGGAGGTGTTGGTGCAACTGGTGATGGCGGCGATGGCGATGTCGCCGTCGCGCAGCACGGTCGATTCTGTCCGCTGCGCCCCGATCGCTGCCGCGGCGACGGCCGGCATGTCGGCGAGGTCGCGGGCCTGTTCCGGCCGGCTTGGACCCGAGACCACGCGCCGCAATCCGTCGAGGCGGAAGGTGAGGCGGTCATCGGTGTCCGGCACGAAATCAGGCTCGAACCAGAGGCGGTTATGCCGGAGATAGGCCTCAATGCAGCCGACCCGCCGCTCGTCGCGGCCGGTGAGCCGCAGATAGTCCAGCGTCCGGCTGTCGGTCGGGAAGAAGGAGCAGGTGGCGCCGAACTCCGGCGTCATGTTGGCGATGGTCACCCGGTCGGCGACGGCGAGCGCGGCGACGCCGGGGCCGTAGAATTCCAGCATGGCGCCGACCACGCCGTGCCGGCGCAGCCGCTCGGCCAGGGCGAGCACGATATCGGTGGCGAGAATCCCCGTGGGCACATCGCCTTCCAGCCTTATGCCGACGGTCGGCGGCAGCTGCATCGACACCGCCTCGCCCAGCAGCACGGCTTCGGCCTCGATGCCGCCGACACCCCAGCCCACCACGCCGAGGCCGTTGACCATGGGCGTGTGGCTGTCGGTGCCGATCACCGTGTCGGGGTGCAGCCAGACGCCGTCGGGGCGCGAACGTTCGCTAACCACTTCGGCCAGATGTTCGATGTGGACCTGGTGGACAATGCCCTTGCCGGGCGGCACCACGCGCAGGCCATCGAAGGCGCGCTGCGCCCATTTGAGAAAAGCGAAGCGTTCCGTGTTGGCGTCGAACTCCTGCGCGAGGTTCAGCGCGGCGGCGTCCGCCCGCCCGGCGGCCTCGGCGATCAGCGAATGGTCCACCACCAGCGCCGAAGGAACGGCCGGATGCAGGCGCGCCGGATCGAGGCCGCGCACGGCGGCCGCATCGCGCAGGCCGGCGAGGTCCAGCAGCACCGGCAGCCCGGCATAATCCTGCATCACCACGCGGCCGGGGTGGAAGGCGATCTCCACATCGCCGCCCGCCCTGCCGCTGGCGACCGCCTCGATGTCGGCGCTCGTGACGCTGGTACCGTTCTCGTGCCGGAGCAGGTTCTCCAAGAGAATGCGCGAGGAAACCGGCCTTGTCGCCACCTTCGGAAAGCGGCGGGCCATCGCTCCGAGATCGACGATGTGGTGCCCCTCGAACGAGGCGCGCGTGCCGAAGCTGTCCCGCATGACGTCACCCCTCGCTTCAGTCCGGCTCGGCCAGGGTGCGGCGGCCGACGCCGGCATAGCGATAGCCGAAGGCAGGCGGTGTCGGCCCCTTGATGCGCCCGCCTTGCTGCGCCTGCTCATGCGCGTGCGCCATGATGCCGACCGAGCGCGACAGGATGAACAGCCCGCGCGCCAGCATCGGCGAAAAGCCCAGTTCGGCGAAGATCACGGCGGTCACGCCGTCGATATTCATGGTCAGCCGCCGGTTCTTCGCCGCCGCCAGCCAGTCTTCCACGCCGAGGCCGATGGTGACGAAGTCGCCGCCGATGGTGTCCGCCGCGACCGCCTCGCGCGCTAGCGCGATCAGCCGGGGCGCGCGGGGGTCGACGGGGTGGAAGCGATGGCCGAAGCCGGGGAGGGGCTGGCGAGCCTCAATCAGCGGTCGCAGCACCGTCTCCAGCGCCTCGGCCAGGCTCTCGCCGGCGCGGGTGCGCGCGTCGATGGCGAGATAAAGCTCCAGCGCCGCCTGTCCGGCGCCGCCATGCACGTCGCCGAGCACGTTGGTGGCGGAGGCCATGGCGTTGTTGATGTCGATGCCGCAGGTCATCGACATGCGGGCAATGGCGATGGAGGGCGCCTGCGGGCCGTGATCGACGCCGGCGACGAGGCACGCCTCCAGCAGCGCCGCCCGCTCCGGGCCGGGAAGCTCGCCGCGCACCATCAGCCAGACCATCTCGGCAAAGCCGATGCGGCCGATCAGCTCCTCGATGGGATAGCCGCGAAAGGCGATCTTGCCGGGCTCGATATCGACGATGGCGGTGGACCACCAGTCCTTGATGCGGTCTTCGGGCGAACTGGTCATGTCGGGTCCTCGGCTCAAAACGCCTGGTCCAGCAAAAGGCGATAATCGGCGGCGTCCAGCGGGCGCGGATTGGTTTTGTGCGCGTTGTCCTGCAGCGCCTTTTCCGGGATCGGCGCGAGGTCCTCCCGCGTGAGGCCCAGCTCGGAAAGGCGCCGGGGCACGCCGAGCCGCCGGTTCAGCGCGTCGAGCGCCTCGGCGATGCCGGCGCCCGGCGCAAGCCCCATCGCCTTGCGCATGGCATCGAGCTTCGGCCCGAGCACGGCCGCGTTGTGGTGCACCACGAGGGGAAGAAAAATCCCGTTCAGCGTGCCGTGGTGATGCCCGAGCGCGCCGATGGGGTGGGAGAGGGCATGCACCGCGCCCATGCCCTTCTGGAAGCACACGGCGCCTTCAAGCGAGGCCATCATCATCTGCCAGCGCGCCAGCATGTCCGCCCCGTTCACGGTGGCCGCCTCCAGCGCGCCGAAGGCGCGAGCCAACCCGTCAAGGGCGATGGCGTCGGCCGGGGGATTTACGGTCGGCGAACAGAACGTCTCCACGCAATGCGACAGCGCGTCGAGGCCGGTGACGGCGGTGATGCGACCGGGCAGGCCGGCGGTGAGTTCGGGGTCGTCGATGGCGGCGGTGACGATCGAGGGGCAGCCGACGCCCGCCTTGATGCCATTGTCGAAGACGATGACCGCCGAGCGCCCGACCTCGCTGCCCGAGCCGGAGGTAGTCGGCATCAGGATCAGCGGCGCGGGGCCGACAATCGGGCGGGGCCGGGCGTGCCGGTTGCAGAAATCCCAGAGCGGCGCGTCGTCGGTTGCGAGAATAGCGATGGCCTTGGCGAGATCGAGCGCCGCGCCGCCGCCGACACCGATGATCCCGTCACACCTCTCGCGCCGGTAGAGCGCCGCGCCGTCGCGCGAGGCGGCTTCGGTCGGGTTGGGCGGAGTGTCGAGGAAGCGGGGCGCCTGCGCCGCACTCGGCGCCGCCGCCAGCGCCATGTCGAGCACGCCGGCGGCGGCGACGCCGGGATCGGAGATGATGAGCGGCCGGCGCATGCCGGCGCGGGCGACCAGATCCGGCAGGCGCGCCCGTGCGCCGCAGCCGAAATGCACCTGGGTGTTGAACTGGAGAATGGTGATGGTGGTCAGATCGGGCGGGGCGGGAAAGCTCATGGCTGCAAATCCTCACCGGCGAGGCGCATGGTCACCGATTTGGTGACGAGATAGGCGTCGAGGCCTTCAACGCCGCCTTCCGAGCCGTAGCCGCTTTCCTTGACGCCACCGAAGGGCGAGGACGGCGTCGAGACGGTGAAGTGGTTCACCACCACCATGCCGGCCTCGATCGCCCGCGAAAGCCGGTCGGCCCGCGACAGTGAGCGAGTCATCACATAGGAGGCGAGGCCGAAGGGCAGGGCGTTGGCCTTGGCCACCGCCTCGTCGAGGCTCGCTACCTTCTGGATCGGCGCCACGGGGCCGAAGGGCTCCTCCGACATCATCCGTGCCGTGTCCGGCACGTCGGCGAGCACCGTCGGCTCATAGAACAGCCCGTCATTGCCGATGCGCCGTCCGCCCGTGGTGATACGTGCGCCGCGCTCGACCGCATCACGGACCAGCCCCTCAATGGCGCTGAGCTGGCGCGCATTGGCGAGCGGACCCATTTCGACGCCGGGCTCCAGGCCGTTGCCCACCACGATCTTGCGCGTCGCCGCTGTGAAGGCGTCGACAAAGGCGTCATAGACGCCCTCCTGCACGAAGAAGCGGGTGGGGCAGGTGCACACCTGCCCGGCATTGCGGAACTTGGCCTTGACCGCGAGCGCGGCGGCCGAGGCGACATCCACGTCGTCGCAGACGATCACCGGCGCATGGCCGCCGAGTTCCATCGTCGCCCGTTTCGCGCCCTGTGCAGCGAGACCCAGCAAATGCTTGCCGACCGGGGTCGAGCCGGTGAACGTTATCTTGCGAATGACCGGCGAGGCGATGAGATGGGCTGAAATCTCCGCCGATCGGCCGAAGACAAGGTTCAGCACGCCGGGCGGCAGGCCGGCATCGTGGAAGGCACGGACCAGCTCGAACGCGGTGAGCGGGGTCTCCTCGGAGGGCTTTAGGATCAGCGAGCAGCCGGCCGCCAGCGCCCCGGCGATCTTGCGCAGCGGGGTCAGCGCCGGGAAGTTCCACGGCGTGAACGCTGCCACCGGGCCGATCGGCTCGCGATGGACGAATTGCTGGATGCCCGGCGTGCGTGGCACCAGGATGCGGCCATAGGCGCGGGTGGCCTCTTCCGCCATCCATTCGAGATTGTCGACCGAGATGGCGATCTCGCCCTTGGCCTCGGTCAGCGGCTTGCCCTGCTCCAGCGTCATGACTCGGGCAATGGCGTCGATGCGCTCGCGAATGAGGCGGCAGCCCTCGATGAGGCGGCGGCCGCGTTCATGTGCGAGGGTCTGGCTCCAGACGCGGAAGCCGCTGGCCGCGGCCGCGAGCGCGTCGTCGAGATCGGCCGTGCCGGCGGCGCCGACCGTGCCGACGCTCTCGCCCGTCGCCGGATTGATGACGGGCTTGGCGGCCGGCGTGGCACGCCATTCGCCGCCGATATAGAGGCTTGCATGCATGGGAATAATCCTCGCTGGCTGCCGGGAAGCTCAGGCGGCCTTGATGCGCACGAGCTGCTTGCCGATGTTTCCGCCCTGCAGCATGCTGATGAAAGCCTGTGCGGCGTTGTCGAGGCCGTCGGTCACGGTCTCCTCATAGACCAGCCTTCCCTCGGCATAGGCCTGTTCCAGCTCCCGGGTGGCGCTGTCCCACACATCGCGATGGTCGGAGAGCACGAAGCCACGAAGGGTGAGGCGCTTGTTGAACACTTCCCGCAGGTTGCGCACGCCATAGGGCTCGGCCGCGTTGTATTGCGAGACGAGGCCGCAGAGCGGGATGCGGCCGAACAGGCGCATCAGCGGCAGGGTGGCGTCGAAGATCGGCCCGCCGACATTGTCGAAATAGACGTCGAACCCCGAGCCGGCGGCCTCCGCGAGGCGTTCGGTGAAGTCGGGCGCCTTGTAGTCGACGCAGTCATCGAAGCCGAAGCGCTCGCGCACGACAGCGCATTTGCGCGCTCCGCCGGCAATGCCGACGACGCGGCAGCCGCGCGCTTTCGCGAGCTGCCCCACCACGCTGCCGACGGCGCCGGAGGCGGCGGAGACGAGCACGCTCTCGCCTTGCTTCACGCCGGCAATATGCACGAGGCCGATCCAGGCGGTGATGCCGGTGGAGCCGAGGGAGCCGAGATAAGCGGAGATCGGCGCGCGGTCGGGATGGATGAACTGCACATCCGCCTTGGTGCCGACCGAATAGTCCTGCCAGCCGAGGCGCCCCACCACCCACGACCCCACCGGAACTGCGGCGTCGCGGGTCTCGACCACCTGCCCGACGGTGCGTCCCACCATGGTCTCGCCGATCGCCATGACCGGCGCGTAGGAATCCTTCGCCTCCATCCGCATGCGGATATAGGGGTCGAGCGAGAGATAGTGGTTCTCGACCAGAACCTGCCCCTCGCCGAGCGCTGGAAGGGGCCGGCTTTCCAGCGAAAAGCAGGAGGCGTCCGGCATGCCGTTGGGACGGCGGGCGAAGGTGACGACGCGGGTGCTCAGGGGGCGGTTCATGCCGGGGCTCCTACGGTGGTCGCTTCACGCGGCTGCCAGTGCAGCAGGCGGGCCTCGACGATGCCGACAATGGCGTCGAGGATCAGGGCAAAGAAGGTGAGCAGGATGACACCGGCGAACACGCCATTAATGTCGAACAGGCCTTCCGCCTCCAGGATGAGGTAGCCGACACCGGCGGAGGAGCCCATATATTCGCCGATCACCGCGCCGACGAAGGCCATGCCGACCGCCGCATGCAGGCTGGAGAACACCCAGCTGGTGGCGGAGGGGATGTAGACGGTGCGCAGCAGCTGGGCGCGGGAGGCGCCGAGCATGCGCGCATTGGCGAGCGTGACCGGGCTCACCTCGCGCACGCCCTGATAGACGTTGAAGAACACCACGAAGAAGACAAGGGTGATGCCGAGCGCGATCTTGGAGGTGACGCCGAGGCCGAACCACACCGCGAAGATCGGCGCGAGGATGACGCGCGGCATCGCGTTGAAACCCTTCAGATAGGGCGAGGCGAGCAGCGAGGCCGTCGGGCTTAGCGCCAGCCACAGCCCGACCAGAAGCCCGAGCACCGAGCCGAGGATGAAGGCGACGACGGTCTCATAGAGAGTGATACCGAGATGCCTGAAGATCATCCCGGTCGAGAACCAGTCGTAGAGGCGAGCCGCGACGACGAAGGGGTCACCAACAAAGAATTTCGACATGATGCCGAAGGTCGTCAGCGCTTTCCATCCGGCGATGAACAGAATGAAGATCAGGATTTGAACGAGGACGATCCTCGGATTTTTCAAGCGGAACATCCCGTGGCTCTCCTCTGGAGCATTTTCGAGCGAAGTGGGTTCCGGTTCGCGTGTGGAAAATGCGTAAAACAAAACCCTGGAGCACATCAGGAACCGGCTTTCACCGGCAGTGCTCTAGAGCCCTTTCCGATCAGGTGGAATCATCTGATCGATCAGAAAGTGCTTTGTATTCAATAAGCTAGAGCATTTTCTCGTCGCGAAAGTCTGTCAACTTTCGCGGAAAATGCTCTAGCGCTTGCCTTGCGCGTAACCCTTGAGAACCTCGTCCTTGAGGGCCTCCCAGATTTGCGCATGCAGGCGGCTGAATTCACCGAGGTGCCGGATCTCGGCGACGTCGCGCGGGCGCGGCAGGTCGATTTTGAACTCGCCGATGGGATGCGTGCCCGGTCCGGCGGCAAGGGCGATCACCCGGTCGGAGAGGGCGATGGCCTCTTCGAGATCGTGGGTGATGAACATCACCGACTTGCGGTCGGCCTGCCACAGCTCCAGCAGTTCGTTCTCCATCAGCTGCCGGGTCTGGACATCGAGCGCGCTGAACGGCTCGTCCATCAGGATCACTTTGGGGTCCATGATGAGCATCTGCGCCAGCGCCACACGCTTGCGCATGCCGCCCGAAAGGTGATGGGGATAGGCCTTCTCGAAGCCGGCAAGGCCGACACGGGCCATCCAATCCCGCCCGAGGCGGTCGGCCTCGGCGCGGTTCATGCCGGCGAATTCGGGGCCGACCACGACGTTTTCCAGTGCGGTGCGCCAGGGCATGAGCGCATCGGCCTGAAACATGTAGCCGGCCTGCCGGTTGATGCCGGTCAGCGGTTTGCCGAACACCTCGACCGTGCCCTGGCTCGGCTTGAGCAGACCGGAAGCGACGTTAAGCAAGGTCGACTTGCCGCAGCCCGTCGGGCCGACGATCGAGACGAATTCCCCGGGCGCGATGGTGATGGTCGAATCGCGGACGGCGGTATAGGTGCCGCCGGGATTGCCGCGCGCGGGAAAATGGCAGGCGATGTCACGAAGCGCGAGGGCCGGAACGGCCGTTTCGATGCCGGGCATCACCCTGTTCTCCCGATCGGCAACTTGAAGGGCTGCGGCGCTCATCGCTCAGCCCCCCGCCCCGGCCTTGTCGACAAAGACGTTGGTGTAGGTGGCATCGAGATCGACGTTCTTGGCGTCGCGGACCTTTGGATTGTAGATCTTCAGCGCCTCATAGGTGGTCTCGACCGCTTCCTTGGACAGCCGGCCATCGGGCGAGAAGGCGGGGCGGACGCGGTCCAGCATCTCGCTGTAGAGCGCGCGATCCCCACCCACCATCATGTCGGCGGGCAGCACGTCGAGGATCTCTTCATTCGAGGCGGTCTGGATGAAGTGGAGCGCCTTCACCATGGCGTTGGTGAGCGCCTGCACCGTCTTCGGGTTCTTCTCGATGAAGGCCGTGGTCGCGGAGAGCGAGGCGGCCGGCATCGGGCCGCCATAGACCTGCTCGGTGCCTTCGAGCGTGCGGGTGTCGACCTTCGGCTCGGCCAGTCCCTCGCTGACCAGCAGCGTGCTGGCGGGGTCGGCCTGCACGGTGGCCTGGATCTGGCCGTTGCGGAAGGCCGCGAGCACGCTGGGGCCCGCGCCGACGCCGATGATGGATACGTCGCTCGGCTTCAACCCGCCGCGGATCATCAACAGGTCGATCATCTTGTTGGTGCTGGAGCCGGGGGCGGTGACGCCGACATTCTTGCCGACCAGCGATTCCACTCCCTTCCAATCCTTCGCCAGTTCCGGCGTGACGCTGAGCACGAAGCCGGGATAGCGGCCCTGCAGCACGAAGGTCGTGAGCGGCTGGTCGAGCACCTGCAGGTTGATCATGTGCTCATAGGCCGAGGACAGCACGTCGGCGCTGCCGCCCACCACGGCCTGCACCGATTTCGAGCCGCCCTGGAAGTCGGCGATGGTGACGTTGAGGCCTTCCTCCTTGAAGAAGCCCTTCAGGTCCGCAATGTTGAGCGGAAGGTAGTAGAGCGCCAGCTTGCCGCCGACGGCGATGGTCACGTCGGGCTTTTCAAGCTGCGGCTTGGCCGTCTGGGCGAGCGCAGGGCCGGCAAGGCCGAGGCCGATGGCAAGTGTCGCGGCGAGTAGATGAAGGCTTTTCATCGTTTCCCTCCCAGGAACCTGATTGGTTGGCTGTCGTCCCGTTTGCCGGGGCGTTTGTTTTTGAGATCATTCGCCGGCTGGCGGCCGCCTCAGGCGGCTCCGCTATGGGCCGGGTGAAGCTGTTCGCGCGGCGGTCGGGCATCGGCGCGCACGATGCCGGCGCCGATCAGCGCCTCGATGTCGGCGGCGCCATAGCCGAGGCCCGTCAGCACGGCGCGCGCGTCCTCGCCGACGAGCGGCGGGTCGGAGAGCACATGGTCCGGCACGCCTTCCATCTGGATGGGGGTACGCGGCAGCGCGGTACGAGTGCCGTCCGGCAGCTCGGTCGCCATCAGCCCGCCGGTCGCCTTGAGATGGGGATCGGTGAACAGGTCCTCGGGGCGGGCGATCGGCGAGAAGGGAATATGCGCGCTCTCGCACAGCGCCGATGCGGAGGACAGGTCGAGATTGGCGAACATCTCCACCAGCAGCGCCATCAGGCGGGACCGCGCGACGATGCGCTGGTTGTTGGTCTTGAGGTCGGGATCGTCCAACAGTTCCGGCCGCCCCATGGCGCGGCAGAAGCGCTGCCAGTGATTGTCGCTGGTGATGCCGACGAAAAGCTGCTGGCCGTCCCGCAGCTGGAACACGTCATAGACCGCCCACGCCGACACGCGCTCGGGCATGGGCGGGATGGCGACGCCGGTGCGGGCGGCGTAGCAGAGGTGCTGGCCCATCAGGAACACGGCGGTCTCGAACAGGGCGGTGCGCACTTCCTCGCCGAGGCCGGTCTCGTCGCGCCGCCGCAAGGCGAGGAGGATACCGATCACGCCGAACAGGCCGCCGGTGATGTCGACCACCGAGGTGCCGGCGCGCAGCGGCCGGCCGCTCGGACCTGTCATGAAGGCGAGGCCGCTCATCATCTGCACCACCTCGTCGAGCGCGAGGCGCTGGCTGTAGGGGCCCTCGAGAAAGCCCTTGAGGCTGGCATAGATCAGGCGCGGGTTGCGCGCGTGCAGCGCTGTGAAGCCGAGGCCGAGCCGGTCCATCGTGCCGGGGCCGAAATTCTCGATCAGCACATCGGCGCTGTCGCACAGCCGCAGAATGATATCGCGGCCTTCATCGGTTTTGGCGTCGACGGCGATCGAGCGCTTGTTGCGGTTGAGATAGCCGAAATAGCCCATGCCGAACCCGCGCAGGTCGCGGGTGGGGTCGCCCTTCGGCGCCGGCTCGACCTTGATAACCTCGGCGCCCATGTCGGCGAGGATCAGGCCGCAGGACGGACCCATGACGGTGTGGCCGAAATCCAGCACGCGAATGCCCGAAAGGGGCGCGGAAGGCGATGTCATTGGCGTTCCTCGCCGCACCGGATCGAGCCGGTACGATACTTAAGTTCTGTCTAGCAGAACGTGATTGCATCTGTTAGAACATGTGAGGCGTGGGAAGGTCAAGTCGGAACCTTCAGAAGGAGGACGCATGCCGAGCAGGAAGGTGTCGGGGGAAGGGGCGCCGCCCAAGGCCGAAGGAGGTGTCGACGCGGTGGACCGTGCGTTGGCGATCCTGTCGGCCTTCGCCAGCCATGACGGCCAGATGTCGCTGGCGCAGATTTCGGAAGCAACCGGGCTCTACAAGAGCACAGTCCTGCGCATCGCCGCCTCGCTGGAGCGCGGGGGCTTCCTGTCGCGGCAGGAAAACAAGCTGTACCGGCTCGGCCCGCAACTCTTCCGCCTCGGGCTGCTCTACCAGCGCTCGTTCAAGATCGAGGACATGGTGCGCCCCGTTCTGCGCCGTCTCGTCGAGACGACCGGCGAGAGCGCGTCGTTCTTCGTGCGGCAGGGCGAGGTGCGCCTGTGCCTGTTCCGCGAGGAATCGCAGCACGCCGTGCGCGACCATGTGATGGAGGGCGCGACCCTAACGCTCGACCGTGGCGCGGCCGGCCATGTACTGGTGGGCTATGACAGCCGGGCCGTGGTGTCCGAGGAGCTTCGCAGCCGCATGGCGCGGCTGCCCATCGTCAGCATCGGCGAGCGCAGTGCCGAGGTCGCGGCCGTCGCGGTGCCGGTCTATCGGCGGGGAGCGGGCGGTGTCGAACTGGCCGGGGCGCTCACCGTTTCCGGGCCGCGCACGCGGATCGCCGACACGGAGACGATCCGGCAGATCGGCGCGGCCTTGCTGGAACAAGGGCGGCTCTTGTCGCGGCAGCTGGGTGCGGACGAGGCATGGCGGCTGTGAGCCATCCCGCTGCCCGGCGCCGGCTTTGAATCCCGTCGCCCGGCGCCGGGCGGGGTGTTTCAGCCCGTCACGGCGCTTGGCTCAAACGACGCTTGGCTCAATCCGATGACGGTCCGAAGGCCGCCCGCAGGCTCGCCGCGATGTCGGGCACCACCTGCGCCAGCACGGCCGCGCCCTTTTCCGCCGAGGCGGACTTCGCCGAGGAAAGCACGCCGGTCGGCGGGATGGGCCGGGTGTCGAAGGGATAGACGTCATAGGGCGGGAAGTCGGCGGCGGGATCGTCGGGGATCTTGTCCTGCCGGACCAGATCGGGCCGCACATGCAGCATGATCGAGGTTTCCATGACGGCGGCATGTTCGAGTTCCCAGCTCGGGAAGCCGTCGGGGAAGAGCACCGCCTCGGTCGTCTTGTTGATGAAGTCCCAATAGCCGAGCTTGATGATCTTCACGTCGGTGCGGCCCAGCATGGCTTGATCGCGCAGCGCGAGGTCGGCGGCTTCGACCAGGAACCACTGGTTCTCCATATGCCCGTCGAACAGCACGATCTTGCGCGCGCCATGGCGGACCAGCTCGTTGATGATGTTGCGCGCGAGAGCGATGAACACGCCGGCATCGAGGCTCAGCGTGCCGGGAAAATGATTGCCGCCGCCGGATTTGGGCTGCGACTTGTAGCCATAGCTCACCGCCGGGGCGACCATGCCGCCCATCTCCGCCGCCACCGCCTCGGCCACCGTGACGGGGAGGATCACGTCGGTCACCAGCGGCAGATGCGGGCCGTGCTGCTCCACCGAGCCGGTGGGCAGCAGGACGATGGGGTCCCCCTTCACCCGGTCGGCGAATTCGTACCAGGTCATGTCGGCGATGCGGATCAGTGGCGATGAAGGGATGGGAGTGCTCATCTTCGGGGCTCCGCCTTGGGTCATGCCGGCCACATGTCGCTGGTGCCGACAAGGCGGTGAATGCCGAGGTCGACCTGATTGCAGCGGCGGTGGATGGCGTCGAAAGCGGGGGCGAAGGCGCGGTTCGCGGCCTCGACGCCGGAATGATAATCGTTGAAGGCGGGCATCAGCGACCGCAGTTCGGCCAGCAGCGCCTTCTCGTCGATCTTGGTCAGCTGGCCATTCTCGACCACGATCTCGCCATTGACCATCACCTTCTCGATCGACGAGCCGTTCTCGCTGTAGACAAGGTGGTTGAGAAGGTCGTGGCGCGGCGTGAAGCACACCGTGTCGAGGTTGATCACCAGCAAATCCGCCTTCTTCCCGGCCTCCAGCGAGCCGGTCTCATGGCCGATCAGGGCGCTCCTGGCGCCGGCCAGCGTGCAGGCGTGCAGCACCTCGGCGGAACTGAGCCACTGGGTGTAGTCGGGTGTCGTCACTTTGTGGATCAGGCCGCAGGCATGCATCACGTCGAACATGCGCGGGGTGTCGTTGGTGGAGATGCCGTCGGAGCCGAGGGCGACATTGACCCCGGCATTCAGCAACTGGCGTACCGGCGCGACGCCGGCGCCCAACTTCTGGTTGGAGATGGTGTTGTGCACCACCGACACGCCGGCCTCGCCCATCAGGGCGATGTCGTCCTCGCTCACCCAGATCGAATGGGCGATGGTGGTGCCTGAGTGCATCAGGCCAAGATCGGCCATGTAGCGCATCAGCGACTTCCCATACATCGCCGGGCCGGTGACGCCCTGCACCTTGGTCTCGACGATATGGGTGTGGAACGGCACCTGCCATTCCAGCGCCAGCGCGTTCACCGCCTGCATCAGTTCGGGCGTGCAGCGCTGCGGCGCGGACGGCGCCAGCATGAAGCGGATGCGGCCCGAGCGGCCATGGAATTGCGCATAGGCCTCCTTAGCGAAGGCGAGGTACTCGTCCGTTGTCGGCGGGGTGAGCTTGGCCACTTCCGCCTGCAGCTGGGCCGGCACATGCTCGCGCGAGAAGGGGATGGAATCGAGGAAGTCGCGGTCCATCACATGGCCGGAGACGGTGGCGCGGATGCCGGCATCGTCATAGGCCGACACCGCTGCGCCGAGCTGGGCCAGCGACTGGCGCGGCGCCTCGAAGATGTCGTCGGTCAGGCAGGTGACGCCGGTCTTCAGCGATTCGATGGCGACCACCATGCTGCGCAGATAGATCATCCGCTCGCTCAGCGCCTTGGCGCCGAGGATCGGGTAGGCGTAAAGCATCCAAAGTTCGAGCGGCAGGTTGTCGTAGCGGCTCTTGAACAGCGCCTCGCCGGAATGCAGATGCGCGTTGATGAGGCCGGGCATCACCAGCTTGCCGGTGCCGTCGATAACACTGGCGCCTTCCGGCACCTGAAGGCCCTCGCCGATGGCCTTGATGCGGTCGCCCTCGACATGGACATCGCCGAGGAAGGGGGTGCTGCCATTCGGGCCGCCCATGGCGAGCACGGTGGCGCCGCGGATGAAGGTCGACATCGCATTCACTCCATAAATCAGCCAGGCAAAATTCAACCGGGGAGAAAGAACCCCTGCTGCGGCGACCAGCGGGCGACCACCGGCTGGCCGACCGCCAGCGGGGTGTTCTCCATCTCGTGCAGCGAGCGCTGGGCGCGCAGTTCGCAGCCGCCCTCGGTCTCCAGGAAGACGGTGACGGTCGAGCCGACGAACTCGACGGTGACGACGCGCGCCTGCACCTCATTGCCGGCGCCGGTGCTCGTCCCCGCCAGCTCGATCCGGTCGGCGGGAACCACGAGTGTGGCGGCGCCGCCGGTGACGATGCCGCCCTCCATGGGGGCGGGCGCATGAACCGTGCCCACCAGGCCGGCGAGGGCGATCGAGCCATCGTCCTCGAACCGCGCCGTGCCGGTGAAGATGTTGTTGCCGCCGACGAATTCGGCCACAAAACGGTTGGCGGCGCGACGGTGGATGTCGCGCGGCGCGCCGATCTGCTGGATGCGTCCCTCATTCATGATCACCACCCGGTCTGCCATGGCGAAGGCCTCGGAATGGCTGTGGGTGACGCAGATGAAGGTGATGCCGAGCTCGCGGTGCAGCCGCACCAGCTCCGACTGCATCCGCACCCGCAGATGCGGGTCGAGAGCGGAGAGCGGTTCGTCCAGCAGCAGCATTTCCGGCTCCAGCGCCAGCGCCCGGGCGAGAGCCACGCGCTGGCGCTGGCCGCCGGACAGCTGGTCGACGCCGCGCTCGGCGAAGCTCGCAATGCCGAGGCGCTCCATCCATTCATCGGCCTTCTTGCGGCGCTCGGCGGCCGGCAGGCCGCGCTGCTTGAGGCCGAATTCGACATTCCGGCGCACCGACAGGAACGGGAACAGCGCGTAGCTCTGCCACACCAGCGGCGCGTCGCGCTCCCAGGGCGCGTCCTCGTTGAGGCGTCGGCCCCAGAGCCGGATTTCCCCGGAGGTCGGCTGGTCGAGGCCGGCGATCATCCGCAGCGTCGTGGTCTTGCCGCAGCCGGAGGGGCCCATCAGCGCAACGAACTCGCCCTTCTCGATGGTGAAGGAGACATCGGCCACGGCGGCGTGATTGCCATAATGCTTGGCGACACGGTCGAGCTCGATCATGGGGGTGGCCATGCGCGTCATCCTTTCTTCCGGGCGGCGCGGCCGGACATGCGTCCGAGCAGCAATTGGGCGAGCACGACGAGGGTGATGCTGACGCCGAACACGATGGCGCCAATGGCGTTGATGCGCGGGCTCACCTGCCCCTGCAGCATGGCGAGCACGCGCACCGGCAGCGTTTCGTTCACGCCCGAGACGAACCAGGCGATCATGAACTCGTCGAAGGAGACGGCGGCGGTCAGGAACAGCGCCGCGAGGATCGCGGGCGTGCAGAACGGCACGATCACGCCGAACATGGTGGCCCAGGGCGAGGCGCCAAGATTCCAGGCCGCGCGTTCGATATCGGGGTCGAGATCGGCGAGCCGCATCCGCACCAGCGCCATGGCGAAGGGCGTGCTCAGCACGACATGGCCGACGATGATGCCCTGAAGCGTCCCCGACAGGCCGACCCGCCCCTCGAAGGTGAGCAGCGCCACGCCAAGGATGACCACCGGCACGGTCGGCGGCAGCGCCGCGAGGGCGAGATAGATCGACTTGCCGAGGAAGCGGTAGCGGTAATCGACATAGGCGGCGGAGAAGCCGAGGAAGGTGGCGATCACGCAGGTGACGCCGGCCACGATAAGGCTGTTCATCAGCCCGCGCTGGATCGTCGCGTCGGCGAAGATCGCCTCGTACCATTGCAGGCTGAACCCGCCCCAGGGCAGGCTGGGGAAGCGGTCGGCGTTGAAAGAGAACACGATGGTCGAAACGATGGGCGCGAAGATGAAGGCGAACACCAGCGCCGTATAGGCGAGGAGAAGAAGGCGGCGGAGCGCGGCCATGCTCATGCCTTTTCCTTCCGCCGGCCATAGGCGAAACCGATCATGACCAGCATCACCACCATCAGCGTCACGATCATCATCACCGCCACCACCGAGGCGCGCGGCCAGTTATTGCCTGATTTCACCTGGTCTGCGATGAGGATGCTGAGCGTGGGCGGCTTCGAGCCGCCCAGATAGGTCGGCGCCACATAGTCGCCAAAGGCCAGCACGAAGGCGAAGGTGCCGGCGACGATCAGGCCGATGCGGGCCGAGGGGATGATCACCGTCCAGATGGTGCGCAGCCGGCCGCAGCCGAGATTATGCGCGGCCTCGATCAGGATGCGCGGCACATTGGCGAGGGCGAAGGTCTGCAGCAGCACCACCAGCGGCAGCGTGAGCACGAGATAGCCCACCACCGTGCCGGTCGGGGTGTTCAGTACGTGAAGCGGGCCGAGCCCGAGCGGCACCAGCACGGTGTTGATGATGCCCTGTGGGCTGAAGAAGATCTGGGTGGAATAGATTCGGACGGGATAGCTGGTGAAGAACGGCACCACCAGCATGAAGATCATGAAGCGTCGGACCGCGGGGCTAACCTTGTAGGCAAGCGTATAGGCGGCCGGGAAGGCCGCGACGCTGGCGATCGCCGCCGTCAGGGCCGAGAGCCAGAACGTATAGACATAGGCGTTGCGGAAGAAGCCGGCATTGAGGATGAACATCCAATTGGCCAGCGTCGCGTCGGGTGTGAGACGGAAATTCTTCACCGACCAGAAGGTCATGGCGACGAGGAAGCCGAGCGGCACCAGGAAGAACGCGGCCTGCCACAGCGCCGGCGGCGCGCCCCAGAACACGGCAAAGCGTGCCTCCGTGGCGCGTCGCGACGTCCCTTTGAGGGGAGCGGATCCGGTGTCCGGCGTGGGCAAAGGTTCGCTCATGAAGCCTTCGGGTCAGGTACGGAGAGGCGAGGCAGGCGATCATCGGCAGGCGGCGCTGGGCCGCCTGCCGGGTGGCGTGCGGGCTACATCGACTTGAATTCGGACCAGACGTCGTTCCACTGCTCGATAGTCTGCTTCACCGGCGTCTTGCGGATGTAGATCTTGCCGTCCTTGTATTCGTCCATGACGTTGCGGGCGTCGAAGGTGTGGCGCAGCGCCTTGGCCTCGGCCTGGTGGTCCTTGTTCAGCAACTCCCAGCCCTTCTTGTTGGGGATCGAGGCCCAGTAGGCCGGCATGATCGACGAGCGCACCTGGCCTTCGGGCGAGGACATGTACTGGATAAAGGCCTTGGCGAGGTCCTTCTTGGTGGAGGAGGAGACGATGGACATCGATTCCGTCCACTGGATGCCGCCCTCGTCCGGCACGGTGGCCGATACCGGAACGCCACTCTTCTGCAAGAGCAGCACCACCCAGTCGCCGACGCCGGGAATGGCGGCGGCGGTGCCGTTGGTGAGCATCGAGAACTGGTCGGCCATGGAATAGAAGCCGGCGGTCTGCGGCTTCAGCGAGAACAGCGTTTCCTTCAGCTTGCCGAAGGCGGCGTCGGAAATGTCGAAGGGCGGCTTGTTGCCGTCATAGAGGCTGAGGCAGCCCATGGTCGGCAGGTACCAGTCGAAGAAGCCCAGCTTGCCCTTGATCTTGGGGTCCCACAGCGCCTTGTAGGACTTCACGTCGGCTTCGGAGAGCACGTCGGTGCGGTAGGCGATGCCGAGATAGCCGAAGCGGATCAGCACCGAATAGAGGTCCTCGCCGACCCAGTGCGGCTCGAACTTCTGGAACTCCGGCCAGTAATCGGCGAGCGGGTAGTCGGCCGGGTTCATCTTGTCGATGAAGCCGCCCTCTTTCAGCATGTGAATGTATTCGGCGTCCGCCAGCACCACGTCGAACGAGCCGGGAGGTGACTGGTTCATCAACGCCAGCATGGGCTCGCCGCCGACATATTCCTTGGCGACGACCTTCACGCCGTACTTGTCCTCGAACGGCTTGACCACGGCGGGATCGGCATGGCCGGGCCAGGAGAGCAGGTTCAGCACCTTGTCCTGTGCATAGGCCGGCTCGGGGGCGGTGGCGGTCACGCCGAGCGCGGCGGCGCCGGCGAGCAGGCTGGCGCCCTGGAGCAGCCGGCGGCGATTCATCGGGTGCAGCAGCGCCCGGAAATCGGTGATCGGACCGTCGAACTCGTTCATGTCGTCGTCTCCATCGGGAAGGTCGTTTTGATTGGGCCGGCACTCACTGGAACGGGCTGAAGCCGGGCGAGGCCGCCCATTCGTCGAGCACGTCGCGCGCCTCGGTGGGGAGCAGGCGTTCGGCGGGGAGGGTGCGCGCATGAAGGTCGCTGCGGACCATGGCTGTGAGCGGTTCCAGCTTGAAGCCGATATCGGCGCAGTCCTTCAGCGTATTGGCGTAATAGAGCCGGCTGATCCGCGCCCAGAACATCGAGGCGACGCACATCTCGCAGGGCTCGCAGGTCGTGTAGAGATCGCAGCCGCTGAGGTCCCAGCTCTTGAGGTTCCGGCCGGCGTCGCGGATCGCCTCGACCTCGCCATGCGAGGTGGCGTCGTGGTTGTTGACGACATTGTTCACGCCCTCGCCGACGATCACCCCATCCTTGACGATGACGCAGCCGAACGGCGCCGCGCCGTCTGCCCGCATCTTGTCGCGGCTGATCTCGATGGCACGGCGCATGAAGGTCTCGTGAGTGCTCATGACGTGTTCCTCATGATGTGGCTCGCGGAGCGGGAAGGGCGGCAGAGAGCGGGAGCGACGAGGTCGACGGGGACAGCCTCGCCCAGAGTTCGGCGATGCTCTGGAGCCTGACCGGCAGGCCTTCGCCCGCGATCCCGGCCGTCACCTCCGCGACCACGACGGCCGGCGCGCGCCGCGCGATGGCCATCCGGTCGAAAGGCCAAGCGCTGCCGCCACCGCCAGGCGATGGCAGCGCAGAATTCGTGCTGAAGGCATACCGTGTCTCCCGACGCCACGGGTCGCGGGGGGAGCTTTCCGTGGCTCGACGAGACGAGAGGCTAGAGATAAGCGGCGGTGTTCGACAAAGATGATTTTCCAATCATCAGTATAGGCTGAACCTATCGCATCTATTTATAGGCAATCGCAATGGCTGATTGGCTGATATAACTATCGGTTTTTATTGAACTATCAATGATAAAATGCCTATAGATTATGCAAATGATCATTTGTTCATCAGTTTGACTTTTAGCTGCCAGCACGCAGAGTTCAGGCGTGTGAAAGGTGGTTCATGGATCTTCGCCAGCTGAAATACTTCGTGCAGATCACGGAAAGCGGCAATTTCTCCCGCGCCGCCGAGATGTTGCGGATCGCCCAGCCCTCGTTGAGCCAGCAGGTGAAGAACCTCGAAGAGGAGCTGGGCGTCGAGCTGTTCCTGCGCCATGCGCGCGGCGTCACCCCGACCGAAATGGGCCAGCAGCTCTACGACCATGCCCGCCGCATTCTGGAGGAGGTCGAGCGCGTCAGGGATGTGGTGCGCTCGCAATCGGTATATCCCTCCGGCCGCGTCGCGGTCGGGTTGCCGACCTCGGCCTGTCGCGGCCTTTCGATGCCGTTGATCACCGCCATGGCCGAGCGCCAGCCCAGGATCACCTTGCGCGTGGTGGAGGCGATGACCGGCTATCTCGACGAGTTCCTGCAGATGGGCCGACTCGACGTCGCCCTGCTCTATGACCGCCGGGCCTTCGAGAACGTCGCCTGGACCGAGATGATGGTCGAAGAACTGATGCTCTTTGTGCCGCCGGGCCATCCTCTGGCCGCGGGTGACGGGGTGACGCTGCGCGCCGTGTTCGAGCACCCCATCGTCCTGCCGGGCGCGCCCAATGTGTTGCGCACCGTGATCGAGCAGTTCGCCGCCCGCCATGACATCAGGGCGGTGGCGATGGATTGCGACAGCCTGCCGGCGATCGCCCAGCTGGTGCAGCAGGGCCGGGCGCTGGCGGTCATGCCGCATTTCGCCTTTGTCGACGAGATGCGGCGCGGCGAGATGGTCGCCGTTCCCATCCTGGACCCGACGCCCTCCTGGCGCCTGTCGGTGGTGGTGTCGCCGCGCACGATGAACCCGCGCGGCAGCGACGCGGTGGCGAAGGTGATGGCAGACGTCATCGCCGGCATGGTCGAGACCGGCGCCTGGCGTGCCCGGCTGCGCGCGGAGAAAAGCCGGGGCGAGGCGGCGCGGGCCGGGCCACGCTGAGCCACCCGTCCCCTCAGTCGATGTCGGACCCGGAAGCCTTGGCGCCGCGCGGCGCATCCATGCGGGACAATTGCTCCCAGACCGTGGCTTCGACAGGCGTAGCCTGGTTGGCCAGTCGCACCGCGGTGACGTCGAGATCGCAATAGGGAAGGCTGGCCGAGAGATCGGCGAGATCGCCAGCCTCGATCCGCGCGCGGGCAAGGGTCGAGGGCACCCAGGCCACGCCGATGCCGTTCGCCGCGAGCTCCAGCGCCGCAAGCGTCAGCTCGGTTTCCACCTTGGGAACCATATGGCTGGCGCCGTGGATGGCGGGCAGCACGATCTGGTCCATCACCTCGCCGAGGAACACCTCCGGGGGATAGGCGATATAGGGCACTTCGCCCTGCGCAAACTGCCCGTTGAGCCGCGCGCCATGGGCACGGGCGAAAACCGGGATCAGCCGATCGCGCCCGATGATCGTCGTCTCGATGTAGTTGGCCGCGATGGGGTGTTCCTCTCCGATGCGCCGGTACACCACGGCGATATCGGCCTGCCGCGACAGCAGGAAGGCGAAGCACTCATCCAGGTTCGCCGATTTCAGCTTCAGGAAGATATCGGCATTCTTCGACTGGATCGTGTCGATGAAGCGCGGCGCCCATGAGGCAGTCAGGGCATGCTGGC
The DNA here is from genome assembly GCF_030813595.1 of Ancylobacter vacuolatus. Lineage (GTDB taxonomy): Bacteria > Pseudomonadota > Alphaproteobacteria > Rhizobiales > Xanthobacteraceae > Ancylobacter > Ancylobacter vacuolatus. The sequence continues at coordinate 45,573 of NZ_JAUSUH010000005.1, forward strand.
TGGCCAGAACCAGCCGGTTGCCGGCGGTGCGGTCGCCCCGGCGCAGATCATCGGTCAGCTGGCGCAGGGTGCGGGCGAGCCGCGCGATCTGGTCGCGCTGTTCGGCGGTGGTCGGGCGCAGCTGTACCGGCTTGCGCGAACGGTCGAACAGCGCCACCCCGACATGGTCCTCGATGTGCTGCACCCGCCGCGAAAAGGCCGACTGCGTTAGCCGTCGCCGCTCGGCCGCCTCGCTGAAGGAGCCTGTCTCCGCAACCGCGAGAATATCCTCCAGCCACTCCAGCCGCATCAGCACCTCCTAACATGCGCAACTTGCATCTTATGTGAATAATTTCGCATTTGAAGTGCCGAAGATGATCTGCAAACATCGAAATACGCAAGTTGAGGATTGTTTCATGCATTTCGCCCGCTTCCCCCGCATCCGCCTCGCGCATCTGCCCACGCCGCTGGAGCGGCTCGATCGTCTGAGCCGCGAACTGGGAGGTCCGGAGATCTGGATCAAGCGGGACGACTGCACCGGGCTTTCCACCGGCGGCAACAAGACCCGCAAGCTCGAGTTCCTTATGGCCGAGGCCATGGCGCAGGGCGCCGATCTGGTGATGACGCAGGGCGCCACCCAGTCCAACCATGCCCGCCAGACCGCCGCCTTCGCTGCCCGGCTTGGCCTCGCCTGCCACATCCTGCTGGAGGACCGGACCGGCTCCAATGATCGCAACTACAAGACCAACGGCAATGTACTGCTCGACCATCTTCACGGCGCGACGACCGAGACGCGGGCCGGCGGGCTCGACATGAACGCCGAGATGGAAAAGGTCGCCAATCGCCTGCGGGGCGAGGGGCGCAAGGTCTATACGATCCCGGGCGGCGGCTCGAATCCCACAGGTGCGCTCGGCTATGCCAATTGCGCGCTGGAACTGATCAATCAGGCCAATGATATCGGCCTTGCCATCGACCATATCGTCACCGCCACCGGCAGCGCCGGCACGCAGGCGGGGCTGATCGTTGGCCTCAAGGCCATCAACGCCCAGGTGCCGCTGCTGGGCATCGGGGTGCGTGCGCCCAAGCAGAAGCAGGAGGAGAACGTCTTCGCCCTTGCCGAGCGCACCGCGCAGAAGCTGGGCTGCCCCGGCGTGGTGCAGCGCGAGGACGTGGTGGCCGACAGCAATTATGTCGGCCGCGGCTACGGCATTCCCGGCGCGGACACGCTGGAGGCCATCCGTCTTTTCGCCGAGCTTGAGGGAATCCTTCTCGATCCGGTCTATTCCGGCAAGGGCGCGGCCGGCCTTATTGACTATGTCCGCAAGGGCATTTTCAAGAAGGGCGAACGCATCGTCTTCCTGCACACCGGTGGCTCCGCGGCACTGTTCGGCTATGACGCCTATTTCGCCGACGACCAGCCCGCGCACGCCACGGCCTGACCCATGCGACCGCCCCGTTTCACCGGAAGCTTCACCCAGCAGCTGCCGCTCCCCGAGGACGCTATCGCTGCCGCCGAGGCGGTGATGCGCTCCGGCCGGTTGCACCGCTACAATGTCGCTGCCGGCGAAGTGTCGGAAGCGGCCCGGCTGGAGGAGGCATTCGCCCGCTGGCAGGGCGCGCGCTACTGTCTGGCTCTGGCCTCCGGCGGGCAGGCGATGCAGATCGCGCTGCGTGCGGCGGGCGTGGGACCGGGTGAGCGCGTGCTCACCAATGCCTTCACCCTCGCTCCCGTGCCCGGGGCGATCGCGGCGATTGGCGCGGTGCCGGTGCTGGTGGAGACGACGGACGATCTCGTCATCGATCTCGACGATCTCAGCTCCAAGGCCACGGCCTCGGGCGCGACTGCGCTGCTGCTGTCGCATATGCGCGGCCATATCTGCGACATGGACAAGCTAACTGCCTTGGCGAGCGCGCATGGCCTGCGCGTCATCGAGGATTGCGCCCACACGATGGGCGCGCGCTGGAACGGGGGGAGATCGGGCGCCTTCGGCCTCGCTGCCTGCTTCAGCACCCAGACCTATAAGCACCTGAACTCCGGCGAGGGCGGGCTGCTGACCACCGACGATGCCGAGCTGATGGCGCGGGCCGTGCTGCTGTCGGGCTCCTACATGCTCTATGAGCGCCACGGCGCGGCGCCTGCGGCCGAAATATTCGCCGGGCTGCGGCTCGACACCCCCAACATGTCGGCGCGCATGGACAATCTGCGCGCGGCGCTGCTGCGCCCGCAGCTGGCGCGGATTGAGGACGCTCTCGCCGGCTGGAACGTGCGCCACGACCATCTCGCGGCGCGCCTTGCCGCGCATCCGGCGGTGCGGATGCCGCAGCGCCCACCGCAGGAAAGCTATGTCGGCTCCTCGATCCAGTTCCGCGTGCCGGCGCTGTCCGCTGCGGGCTGCACGGCCCTTCTTTCGGCAGCGGCCGAACGGGGCGTGGAGCTGAAATGGTTCGGCGCCGCCGAACCGGTAGGCTTCACTTCGGCACACTCTTCGTGGCGCTACATCGCCCAGCACGAACTGCCGCAGACCGAGCGCGTGCTCGCCACGCTGTTCGACATGCGTATTCCGCTTACTTTCACGCTCGACGATTGCGAACTCATTGCCACCCATATTCTCGGTGCGCTGGATGAGACGCTGGCGGAAGGGGCACGCTGATGCCGCGCCGGGTCGGCATATTGGGCGGCATGGGGCCGCAGGCGACAGTGCTGCTGATGAGCCGGATCATCGCGGCGGTGCCGGCGGCGGATGACCGCGACCATGTCCCGCTGATCGTCGACCAGAACCCGCAAGTGCCCTCGCGCATCGCCCGGCTGATCGAGGGCACCGGCGAGGATCCCGCGCCTGTGCTGGTCGCGATGGCGCGGCGGCTGGAGGCGGCGGGCGTCGAGGCGCTGGCCATACCCTGCAACACGGCGCACCATTTCGCCCCGGCGATCACGGCGGCGGTGGGCATTCCCTTTCTCGACATGGTGGCGCTTTCGGTCGCCCATGCCGTGCGCCTCGCCGGCTCCGGCGGGCGCGTCGGCGTGATTGCCTCCCCCGCGCTGCGCCGCATCGGCCTGTTCGACGGCAAGCTCGCCCGGGCGGGGCTGACGGCGGTCTATCCCGAGGACGAGGACGCGCTGCTCGGCGCCATCCGCCGCATAAAGGCCGGGGGCGTCGATGCCGGCTCCCGCGACGTCTTCCGCCGCGCCTCCGCGCAGCTGCTGACGGCGGGCGTCACCACGCAGATGATCGCCTGCACCGAGTTCTCGCTCATGGCCGACAGTGCTGAACAGGGCGCGAAGGCCTTCGACACGCTCGACGTGCTGGTGGGCGCCATCGTTGATTTCTCGCTCGCGCGGGACGTTTGAATTCACGGGCCCACAGAAGGCCCGGCCACCACGACCGACCTGACAGAGGAGTTAAGTGACATGAGCAAGACCATGCGAGGCCTGATGGCGGGTGCTGTCGCCCTCGTCCTTTCCGCCGGCTCCGCCTATGCGGAGAAGATCGTCATCGGCCATTTCGGCAACCCCACGCCGATGCAGGTGGCGCGCGCCGAGGGCCTGTTCGAGAAGGCTACGGGCTGGGAGATCGAATGGCGCAAATTCGCTTCCGGCGCCGAGATCATCGCCGCCATGGCCTCAGGCGACGTCAAGGTGTCCGAGCTGGGCTCCTCGCCGATGACCATCGCCATGAGCCAGGGCGTCGACATCCAGATGTACATGCTCGCCATCGTCATCGGCCAGGCTGAGAGCCTGATCGCGCGCGACGGCGCGGGCATCACCAGCGTCGCCGACCTCAAGGGCAAGCGGGTGGCGGTGCCGATCGGCTCCACCGCGCATTTCTCGCTGATGGGCGCGCTGCAGCATGAGAAGGTGCCGGTGAGCGAGGTCACGATCATGGGCATGCCGCCAGACCAGATCGCCGCCGCCTGGGAACAGGGCGCCATCGACGCCGCCTTCATCTGGGAACCCGCCCAGAGCCGGATCATCAAGACCGGCAAGCGCATTCTCGGCGCCGACATCACCGCCAGCTGGGGTTTCCCGACCTTTGACGGCTGGGTGGTCGACAAGGAGTTCGCGGCCAAGAACCTCAAGCAGATGGCCGCCTTCGCCAAGGTCGCCGACGAGGCCAACGCCGCCTATCTCGCCAACCCCGCCGCCTGGACCGCGACCAGCCCGCAGGTGCTCACCATCGCCAAGATGACCGGCGCCTCGCCCGAGGAAATCCCGGATTCGATGAAGGGCTACACCTTCGTGCCGCTGGTCGAGCAGCTGAGCGACAAATGGCTCGGCAGCGCCCCGGCGACGCTCAAGTCCACCGCCGAATTCCTCAAGAGCGCCGGCCGCATCGAGAAGGTGGCTGAGAGCTACGCGCCGTTCGTGAACACCGCCATCGCCAAGGCCGCCACGGCCAAGTAAGCCCCGGATCTTGACGCCGGGTGGGCGGGCAAGCGGCCTGCCCGGCGTTCTGGAGGACATGCAATGGTGCTCATCGTTGACGACGTCTCCGTCGTCTATCCGGCCGCCAATGGCCGACCGCCGGTCGAGGCGCTGCGCAGGATCGACCTGACGATGGACCGCAACGATTTCGTTGTCGCCCTCGGCGCGTCAGGCTGTGGCAAGTCGACCCTTCTCAACCTGCTGGCGGGCTTCCTCTCGCCCAGTTCCGGCACCATCCGTCTCGACGGCACCGCCGTCACCGGGCCCGGGGCCGACCGTTCGGTGGTGTTCCAGAAGCACGCGCTGATGCCGTGGCTCAATGTGCGGGACAATGTGGCTTTCGGGCTGCAAATGCAGAACGTGCCGCTGCGCGAGCGCCACGCCACGGCGGAGACGTACATCGCTTTGCTGGGGCTGGACGGCTTCCAGAGCTCGCCGGTCTATCAGCTCTCCGGCGGCATGCAGCAGCGTGTCGGCATCGCCCGGGCGCTCACCTGCGACCCGCGCCTTCTGTTGATGGACGAGCCGCTGGGGGCGCTCGACGCGCTCACCCGCGAGAAGGCGCAGCAACTCATCTTGCGGGTGTGGAACAGCACCGGCAAGGCGGTGTTCTTCATCACCCATGATGTGGAAGAGGCGCTGTTCATGGGTACGCGGCTCATCGTCATGTCGCCGCGCCCGGGGCGTATCGCCCATCGCTTCGACCTGCCGTTCTCCCGGCGCTTCCTCGATGGCGCCTCGGCGCGCGAGGTCAAGGCTTCCCCCGAGTTCATCGCCCTGCGCGAAGAAGTGCTGGGCATCATCTTCGCCGACGAGGAAGCCGCCGCATGAGCCCCGTCGATCACATCAGCCCCGTCGAACAAAAGCCGCGCCCGCGGCTGTCGTCCCGGCTGGCGGCGCTGGCGCGTGGCCGCTCGGTCAAGCCCGGCCAGGCCTATGGCGTTCCGGGCGATGGCGACACGCTGTGGCTGTCGCTGCTGTCCATCGGCCTGCTGCTCTTCGTCTGGTGGCTGGTCACCGAGATGGGCTGGGTCAAGCCGCTGTTCCTGCCCTCGCCGGGCGCGGTGGTGCAGAAGTTCCTGGACGTCGCCCGCGACGGCTTCACCAACACGCCGTTCTGGCAGCACATCGCGATTTCCGCCGCCCGGGTGTTCGGCGCCTTCCTGCTCGCCTGCGTGATCGGCATTCCGCTCGGGCTCGCCATGGGCATGAGCCCGGCCATGCGCGGCATTCTCGATCCGCCGATCGAGTTCTACCGGCCGATTCCGCCGCTGGCCTATCTGCCGTTGATGATCATCTGGTTCGGCATCGGCGAATTGTCCAAGGTGCTGCTCATCTTCCTCAGCGTCTTCGCCCCGGTGGCGCTCGGCGCGCGGGCGGGGGTGAAGTCGGCGGCGATCGAGCAGATCCACGCCGCCTATTCGTTCGGCGCCTCGCGCTGGAAGGTGCTGCGCTATGTCATCCTGCCGGCCTCGCTGCCGGAGATCCTCACCGCAATGCGGATCGGCATCGGCTTCGGCTGGACCACGCTGGTGGCGGCCGAGATGATCGCGGCGACCGAGGGGCTCGGCTACATGGTGCTCTCCGCCAGCCAGTTCCTGCAGACGTCGACCGTCATCATGGGCATCGTGGTGATCGCGGCGATCGCCTACCTCTTCGACATGCTGATGCGCCTTATCGAGCGCCGGATTGTGCCCTGGAAGGGCAAGATGTGAGCATTGCCATGACCGTGACCTATCTCAAGAAGGCTGTCCGTACCGCCCATTCCGATGAGGGCGACGTGAGGGATGCCGTGGCCGCCATGCTCACCGCCATCGACGCGGAAGGCGAGGCCGCCGTGCGCCGCTTCTCCCGCGAATTCGACAAATGGGAGGGCGAGATCGTCCTCTCGCCCGAGGCACGGCAGGCCGCCATAGCCCGTGTGCCTGACAAGACCAAGGACGACATACGCTTCGCCCATGCCAACATCGCCCGGTTTGCGGAGGCGCAGAAGGCGACGGTGCTGGATTGCAGCATCGAGGTGATCCCCGGCCTCATGGCCGGACAGAAGCAGATTCCGGTCGAGGCGGCCGGCTGTTATGTGCCCGGCGGGCGCTATGCCCATATCGCCAGCGCGATCATGACCATCACCACCGCGCGGGTCGCGGGGGTGCGCCATATCGTGGCCTGTTCGCCGCCCCGGCCGGGGGACGGCATTCCCCCCGAGATCGTCTTCGCCATGGATCTGTGCGGGGCGGACGTGATCCTCAATCTCGGCGGCGTGCAGGGCGTGGCGGCGATGGCCAACGGGCTGTTCGGACTGCCCAAGGCGGATGTGCTCGCCGGGCCCGGCAACCAGTATGTCGCCGAGGCCAAGCGCATTCTCTATGGCCGCGTCGGCATCGACATGTTCGCCGGCCCGACCGACAGCATGATCCTGGCCGATGAGAGCGCGGATGCTGAGTTCGTCGCCAACGACCTGATCGGCCAGGCCGAGCACGGCTATAATTCGCCGGTGTGGCTGGCGACGACCTCGGCGGCGCTGGCCGAGGCGGTGATGGCGCGCGTGCCTGACCTGATCGAGGCGCTGCCGGAGCCGAACCGCTCCAGCGCCCGTGCCGCCTGGGCGGACTATGCCGAGGTGATCCTGTGCGGCGATGCCGAGGAGATGGCTGATATCGCCGACCGCTACGCCCCCGAGCACCTGCATGTGCAAGCGGCCGATCTCGACTGGTGGCTCGGGCGCCTTCAGGCCTATGGCTCGCTGTTCCTCGGCGAGGAGACGACGGTGGCCTTCGGCGACAAGACCTCGGGACCCAACCATGTGCTGCCGACATCAGGGGCGGCGCGCTATACAGGCGGGCTGTCGGTGCACAAATTCATGAAGACGGTGACGTGGCAGCGCGCCACCCGCGCGGCGGCGCGCGATCTTGGCGTCGTCACGGCCCGCATCTCCCGCAAGGAGGGCATGGAAGGCCACGCCCGCAGCGCCGATGTGCGCCTCGCCCGCTTCTTTCCCGGCGAGACCTTCGATCTCGCGCCGGCGGAGGACTGAAAGGGGCCGTTCAGGCTCCGCAGCTCGTCGCCACCAGCACCGGCGCCATGGTGTAGAGCGTGGCGATCAGGCCGATCCAGAGGCCGAGCCGGGGAATCCCGGCCTCTGGCCCGAGCGTCGCCTTCACCCGCGCCAGCAGCACGAGGCAGAGGAGGATCGCGGCGAGGGAGGGCAGGGCGATGGCCACGCGCTGCAGGCTGGCCGGGCCGACATTCACCGCCGGCCAGCCCAGTTCGCAGCCCAACCCGTGCAGGCCGTACGCCACGGAAAAGGCCGCCGCCCACGCCGTCGGGCCGGCGATCAGCCAGCCGAGCCAGACCATGCCGCCCACCCGCCTCATGACGCCGCTTCCTGCGCCCAAAGGGCCGCCGTCGCCAGCGCGGCGGCAGCGAGGGTATAGCCCAGCCACAGCCCCCCATTGCGCAGCGCCCCGGCCCGGCCGGGCGCCAGTTCGCCCCGCCGCGCCTGATCGAGCGCGAAGGCGCTGAACAGGATGCCAATGATGACGTGCAGGCCGACATAGGCGACAAGGGCGGCACGCACCGCGTCGCCCGCATGGCGGGTGGGGTCTGGAAGACCGAAGGCCAGCGCGGCGAGGGCGACAAGCGCCGCCAGATTGACGATCACACAGCCGAGCAAGGCCGCCCCGGCGGGCCGGCCGGCCTCCACTCGCCCCAGCGCCCAGCGTGCGCCAAGGGCCCCCGCCGCGAGGAGCGCCAGCACGGCGAAGGCGGCCAGCAGCACCGTCTGGTCCGCTCCCCATGTCGGCAGGGGCGGGCCGGGCGAGACCAGCGAGAGGAATGCCAGCCCGAACAGCAGCGAGGCGAAGAATGTCCCGTCGGCGAACAGCAGGCAGCGCAGCCCGCTCTGGGTCAGCGTGGCGCCGCCCTCAGGTTGAACCGGCAGAAGCAGGCCGGGCGCGACCTCCACCGGTGCCGCGTCGACGGCGACGACGGCGCGCCGCGCCCAGGCCCAGATCAGGCCGATGACGGGTATCAGCGCCACCGGCGCCACCGTATAGAAGCCCGCCAGCATCAGCAGCACGAAGCCGCAGATGGCGAGCGCGAGCGCCAGCGGCAGGGCGGTGTTGAACGGCAGCAGCGCCACATGCTCGGGCCGGGCCGCGCCGACCGAGGTGACGAGGATCTCGCGCCGCCCGCGCGGGGCGCCGGGCAGGAAGCCCTCGCCGCGCGCCAGTTTCAGCATCGCGCCGGCGGCGCCGGCCTGCTGCAAATCCGCGCCGGGCAGCGAGGCGAAATTGTAGTTGGGCGGCGGCAGCGCCATCGCCCAGTCGAGCGACGGGGCCTGCCAGGGATCGCGCACGCTGCGCTTGCCGAACCCCGCCTGCAGGATCAGGTCGATGGTGAACAGGGCGAAGCCGATGGTCATGACGAAGCCGAAGAAGGAGGAGGAGAGGTTCAGCCACATCCATTCGGGATTGTCGGCATAGGTCGGAATCCGGCGCGGCATGCCCATCAGGCCGGTGAGGTGCATGAGGAAGAAGGTGCCGTGGAAGCCGATCAGGATGAGCCAGAACGCCGCCTCGCCCAGCCCCCGGATGCGCCGGCGCCCGCTCATCAGCGGCATCCACCACGTCACCCCCGCCAGCATCGGGAAGACAAAGCCGCCGATCAGCACATAGTGCAGATGCGCGGTCACAAAGGCGGTGTCGTGCGCCTGCCAATTGAACGGCACCACGGCGAGCATGACGCCGGTCAGCCCGCCCATCACGAAGGTAAAGAAGAAGCCGAGAATATACAGCATCGGCAGCTTCAGCTCGGGCCGCCCGCGCCACATCGTGCCGATCCAGGCGAAGATCTGCACCGCGGTGGGCACCGCCACCAGCATCGAGGCGGCCGAGAAGAAGGCCAGCGCCAGATGCGGAATGCCCACTGTGAACATGTGGTGCACCCAGAGCCCGAAGCTTAGGAACACCATGCCGAGGATCGCCGCGACGATGGCGCCGTAGCCGACGATCCTCGTGCGGCACAGCACGGGAATGACGGTGGAGAGCACGCCCGCCGCCGGCAGGAAGATGATGTAGACCTCCGGGTGGCCGAACAGCCAGAACAGGTGCTGCCACAAAAGCGGGTCGCCGCCGCGCTCGGGGTCGAAGAACGGCCAGCCGAAGGCGCGCTCCATCTCCAGTAGCACCGAGCCGAGGATGAGCGGGGGAAAGCCGGCCAGCATCATCGCGGCGGTGCCGAGGATGTACCAGGCAAAGAGCGGCATCTGGGTCAGCTTCATCCCCGGCGCCCGCAGGCGCAGGATGGAGACCATCAGCTCGATCGCCGCCGCCAGCGCCGAAATCTCGACAAAGGTCACGCCCAGCAGCCAGACATCGGCATTGATGCCCGGCGAATAGGTTTTGCCCGACAGCGGCGTGTACATGAACCAGCCATCCGCCGGCGCGACCCCGCCCAGCAGGGCGGCGATCAGGATGGCTCCGCCGAGCAGGTAGCACCAATAGCCCAGTGCCGAGAGCCGGGGAAACGCCAGGTCGCGCGTGCCCAGCATCTTCGGCAGCAGGTACATCGCCAGCCCTTCGAGCATGGGGATGGCGAACAGGAACATCATGATGCTGCCATGCATCGTGAAGATCTGGTTGTAGAGCGCGGTGTCGAGAAAGGCGCTGTTGGGGGTCGCCAGCTGCGCGCGGATCAGCATCGACAGAATGCCGCCAATGCCGAAGAACACGAAGGCGGTCGCCATGAAGCGCAGGCCGAGCGTGGTGTGGCTGACGCTGGTGACCTGCCCCCACAGGCCGGGACCGTTGCGCCAGACCCTGTCCAGCTCCCGGTGCAGCGTGAGCGCCCGGCGCGGCGGGTTGGCGGGGATTGCCGTCACATCTGGCTGGCTCATGGGCGGATGCCCTCCGTGGTGGGCAAAGGCGGCCAGGCGGCGGGATCATGCGCGATCACCTCGAAGCGCATGGCCGCGTGCTCCAGCCCGCAGAATTCGGCGCACAGCCCCTCATAGGTGCCGGGGCGGGAGGCTTCGATGCGCAGCCGGTTCTGCCGGCCGGGAATTGCGTCCATCTTGCCGCCGAGCTGCGGCACCCAGAAGGAATGGATCACGTCGGACGAGGTGATGAGCACATCCACCGGCTGGCCGGCGGGAATGTGCAGCACGCCGTCCGTCTCGGTGGGCCCCTGCGCGCCGGGATGGGTGAAGGTCCACGACCATTGCCGTGCATGGGCCTGCACTTCCAGCGCCGGCCCGTGCGGCAGGATGCGCTCGCCCACCCACAGCGCGCCGACGAGGGTCACGGTGAGCACCGCCAGCGAGAACCACACGCCCATGCCGAAGACCCAGCGCCCTTCAGCCACCTCGCGCGGTCGACCGAAGCCGAGGGCGACCAGCACGAACACCATCAGCGCCAGCGCCGCCGCCCCGGCCAGCAGCGCCCACCACAGCCAGGCGATGTCCTGCGCGATCGGCCCCGACGGCGTCAGCGTGGAGAGCGGCCCCCCGCATCCCGCGAGAACAAGCGGAACCGTAGCCAGGGCTGCGCACTTCACCGGAGAGACCGGCCGCCACGCGAAGGGAACCCGATGGACACGCGCCCCGAACTGTTCGATCCGCTTGAAGAGCGGCGGGCCCTGCAGGACACCGAATCGAAGATCGCCATTTCCGGCCACCCGCTGCACGCCATGCTGGTCGCCTTTCCCATCGCGCTGGCCTTCAGCACGCTGGGCGCCGATCTGCTCTATATGTGGACAGGCGCCAGCTTTTGGTCGCATGTGGCGGCCTATGCGGTGTTCGGCGCCTTCGCCATGGGCCTGCTGGCCGCTATCACCGGTACGGCCGAATTGCTGCTGGTGCGCGGCATCCGCAACCGCTCGTCGAGCTGGACGCATTTCATCCTGGCGGTGATGCTGCTCTCGCTCATCGGCACCAACTGGATCATCCGCATCGGCGACCCCGATGGCGCGGTGCTGCCAGTCGGGCTGGCCTTGTCGCTGGTCATGGCGGGCATGACCGCGCTGACAGGGTGGCATGGCGGAAAACTCGTCTTCGATTATCAAATCGGCACCAAGGCGGCGGGGAGCGAACGGTCCTGAGGCGTGGTCAGGGCCTGCGGCAGTGCGTCGATCAGCGGCCGCAGGTCCGGCTTGGCGAGGACGAGGTAGAGCACCGCGCCCATGCAGATCAGGCTAACCGGCAAGGCGAGCAGCGCATGCGGCATCTGGTAGGTGCCGCGCCCTTCTGACGCCTCCACCGTCAGATGGCCGAGCCAGGCATGGGCCAGCACCATGCCCACCACCGCCACCAGCTTCGCCACCAGCCAGGGCTGGGTGAGGCCGACGGCGAAGATCAGCCCCGTGCCGGCCGCGATGGCGATGATGGCGGCGGGGGTGACGATGCGGGTGTAAGCGGCATGCATCAGCAGCCGGAACTCCGAGAAGCCCGCCTGCGTGCGCACTTCTTCGCGCCTTCCATACACCTGCAGCACGATCGGCATCGCCACCAGCCCGGCGCACCACAGGCTGAGCGCGGCGATATGCACGGCCTTGAGCAGCGCGATCATGTCAGGCTCGCCTCGCGCCAGCCGCGCCGCAGCAGCAGCGCGCCGAGGAGAGCGAGGGGCAGCATGCCCGGCACCCACATGACCAGCCCGGCCAGTTGCTGATCGGCCAGCGCGCCGAGGCCATAAGCCCCGGTGACGCCGAGATGCTGGAGATAGAGGATGCGCGGGGAAAAGGTGAGGATGGCGGCGATCAGCCCCATCTGCCCGGCGAGCGCCAGCACCATGCCGACCGAGGCGATCCGCTCCGCCGGCCGCTCGGCGTGGAAGATCTGCGACCAGAACGCGAAGGCCGCGCCCAGCATTCCCGCCTGCATCAGCCAGTAGATCGCGTGGCTGTTCCAGGCCAAGGTGTAGGCGGCAGGCAGGTGCCAGAGCCACAGCATCACCGAGAGGCCGACAAAGCCCCCGACCCGCGCGAAGGGCAGGCGGTGCGGCCAGGTTAGCGCCAGGGCGGGCGCGGCGACCAGAACGAGCACGAGATGATGCAGCCCGCGCGCGGAAAACAGCGCCCCGGTCAGCGCGCAGAGCGGCGAGACGAAGGCGACGAAGAGAGCCGCAGCCGCCAGCAGTGCCGGTCCGCGCTGGATGTCGCGACGGAAGGCGGCCAGGGCGAGCGGCGCCGCGCACACAGCGAGCGGCAGCGGCGCGAGGTTCCACGCCGTCAGCAGGCTGTCGGGAGCCGGACCGCAATAGGGGATGATCGGATCCAGTCGAGGCCTCCTCGCAGAGAACAGTCGGGCGACCCCGCGCCGGAACGCGAGGCGCCCGTCGTGGGATCAAGAACAAGGCCACCGCCCCAGCGGGACAGATGTCGCATCGGCGATCCGAGGCGGCGCGGTAGTGGGAAACGTTTCCGTGGCCTAACGCGCCGTCGAGGATCGGGTTCCGGCAGCAACGGTGCTCCTTTGACGGCTGGCGCGGCTCAGTCCGGGCGCACCCATATCGGCACCGATTTGGCGGCGGGGGTCTTGCTGCCCTCGGCATAGTGCCAGAGCGGGATCAGCGCGTTGCACTCGGGGAAATAGGCGGCGCAGGTGCCGGGCGGCAGGTCGTAGTCGATCACCTGGAAGCCGCCCATGGCGCGGTGGATACCGTCATCGACCGCCGTCACCAGCCGCGCCCGGCCGTCTTCGGTCAGGCCGAGGCGGATCCGGTCGTCGCGGTTCATCATCACGATGAGGCGCGAGCCGTGAATGCCCCGCAGCCGGTCGGCATCGCCATAGACCGTGGTGTTGAACTGGTCGTTGGAGCGCAGCGTGATCAGGCGCAGCACATCGGCATCCGTGTCGTCGTCGAAGCTCGCCGACAGGGACTTGGGCACCTTGAAATTGGCCTTGCCGTTCTCGGTCTCCCACCGGCGTTCGCGGGCTCCGACCGGTCGGGGAAAGCCGCCGGGCGTGTCGAGCCGGGCGTTGAAGTCGCGGAAATCGTCGGGGAAAGTGGCCTCGATCGCCTCGCGCACCCTTGCATAATCCTCCACCCAGCGCTCCCACGGCACCAGCGGGTTCGGCGGCAAACTCGCCTTGGCGAGCTCGGCGACGATGCGCGGTTCCGACAGCAGCGTCTCCGCCGCCGGCTGGAATTTGCCGCGCGAGGCGTGGATGCAGGTGGTGGAATCCTCAATGGTCACGATTTGCGGGCCGGTGGCCTGCCGGTCGATTTCCGAGCGGACGAGGGTGGGCAGAAGATAGGTCGCCTTCGCCGTGACCAGATGGGTGCGGTTCAGCTTGGTGGCGATCTGCACCGAGAGGTCGATCTCCCGCCATGTCTCCTCCATCAGCTCCCGCTCGGGGATCGCCCGCACGAAATTGCCGCCGAGGCCGATGAAGGCGCGGATCTTGCCGGCAATCACCGCCTCGCAGACTTCCACCGTGTTCAGCCCGTCCTCGCGCGGCGGCTCGAAGCCGAACTGCTCGGCGAGCCTGTCCAGCGGCACCAGTTCGGCCTTTTCGGCGATACCGACCGTGCGCTGGCCCTGCACGTTGGAATGGCCACGCACCGGGCAGATGCCGGCGCCGGGCTTGCCGATATGCCCGCCCATCAGCAGCAGGTTGACCAGCGTCTGGATGGCGTCGACGCCGAGGCGATGCTGGGTCAGTCCCATGCCGTAAATCGCGATCACCGCCCGGGCGCGGGAGAAGGTGAGGGCGGCCGCTTCCAGTTCAGCCTGAGGCAGGCCGCAGGCGCGCTCGATTGCGTCCCAGGGCGTCTCGCGCACCTTGGCCTCGAAGGCGGGGAAGCCGTCCGTGTGCTCGGCAATGAAGCCATGGTCGAGCAACCGCTCGCCCCCCGTCGCCTGCGTCTCCTCGTCCAGCGCCAGCAGTGCCTTGGCCATGCCCATCATGGCGGCGATGTCGCCGCCGGCGCGCGGTTGGTAATATTGGGTGGCGATCCGGGTTGGCTCGTTGGTCAGCATCTGGCCCGGGCGCTGCGGGTTGACGAACTCCTCCCACCCCTTTTCCCGCAGCGGATTGAACACGACGATCGGCACGTCGCGCTCGCGTGCCACTTGCAGCGGGTGCAGAAGCCGCGGGGCATTAGTGCCGACATTCTGCCCGAAGGAGAAGATGCAGTCGGTGTGCTCGAAATCCTCCAACAGGACGGTGCCCACCGGCGTGCCAATGCTCGGCGGCAGGGCGACCGAGGTGGTCTCGTGGCACATGTTGGAACTGTCCGGCAGATTATTGGTGCCGTAGAGCCGGGCCAGAAGCTGGTACATGTAGGAGGTTTCCAGCGAGGCCCGCCCTGAAGCATAGAACACCGCCTCGTCGGGCGCGTAGCCGCGCAGCTTGGCGCCGATCTGCGCGAACGCCTCCTCCCACGCCACCTCGACATAGCGGTCGGTGCTGGCGTCGTAGCGCATCGGATGGGTGAGGCGGCCTTCCTTCTCCAGCTCGTAATCCGACCAGTCGAGCAGTTCGGAAACCGTGTGGCGGGCGAAGAAGTCGGGCGTCGTGCGCTTGGAGGTCACGTCCCAGAAGGTGGCCTTGGCGCCGTTCTCGCAGAACTCTGCTGCATGCGGCTTTGCGGGCTTGGCCCAAGCGCAGCTGGTGCACATGTATCCGCCGGTCTTGTTGTGGTCCGTTACCAGAGCAGCCAGGGCGGAGACGGCGTGCTGTTCGGTGGAATGTTTGAGCAGGGACTTTGCTGACCCCCAGCCGCCCACGGGTTGATCATACGATTCGTGCCGGGCGCGCTCGGTCATCTCGGTCTCCTTGCCTGTGAGACGCTAATGACCCGCGCGCCGCTTCGGTTCCGGCGCGTGATGCAATGGCCGACATATCGCGGTTGCGCCGGGCAATTAAGCCGCGCGTTCCAGCGGTTTAACGGGAGGTGCGCCGGGAGTCTGCGCAAGAGGAGCCCGATTTCTCGACTAATCTGTCGCTCAACGGTCGCTTCCGCTGCGGAAATGGGTTAACCTTTGGTCGGGTGTTAACGTCGCGTCCGGCGACCGAGACAGGTTTTTGCGCTGGTCGGGCCGCCGCGCGGGAGCCGCGCTTATGCCACGACACCCCTTTTCCCCTCTGCGGCGCAGCTGCGCTTTCTCTGCTGGTTTCGACGCGCCCTGCGAAAGGACGCGGCGGGAAGATCCAGCCTAGACCCTGCCCCACGGGGCCCGGCGGGCGTCGGCCGGGCGCGTCTTCGGCTGCCTCTCCCACATACTTTCGATGTAATGTAAAATAGAACGAAGTATTATAAAAGAACATATCATGAACATATTCGTTGTCATCTTAAGTAAAACTCACAATTACGTTACGTTCCTCATTCTATAGTTCGCGTCTCAGGTCGAATGGATTAGTTATTAGGTATGCCACGCCTCAACAGGACGTGCGCCAAGGAGAACAACACCTGCCACACCTGATGTTCGGCTCGGCAAGCCGAGGAGAGGAAACGCCACATGAATATCGTCACTGACGCGGAAAACGCTCAGAGCGGTGCCACGCCGCACGCACCAAAGACCATCCGCCTGGAGGCGCCGGGCCTAGGCGCGGCCAGCACCTGGCGCAATATGGGCCCCGGCATCGCCGCGGCGATGACCGGCATCGGCGCCAGCCACATCATGCACGCCCCCACAGCCGGCGCCCAATATGGCTATGCCCTGCTCTGGGTCATTCCCTTCGCCTATATCCTCAAATACTGCGCCTTTGAATTTGCCCACCGCTATACGCTGGTAAAGGGCGAATCCATTATGGATGCCTATCAGCGCATCGGGCATGGCAAGGGCAACTGGCCGCTCTGGTACCTGATGTTCCAGGGTGTGGCGAACACGTTCGGCATTGCCGGGCGCACGCTGGGCTGCGCCGCGATGATCTGGGCCGCCTTTCCCTTTCTGTCGCTGGAGCTCTGGTCGGTCGTCATTCTTCTCGTCACTGTCGCCATTCTCTGGCTGGGCAAATACGCCGCCGTGGAGGCGGTGGTGAAACTGCTCATCATTGTCTTCGCCGTATCGTGCTTCATCGCCTTCTTCCTGCAGGCGCCGCCGCCGGGCGAGTACCTGTCCCGGCTGCTGCCGACCCTGCCGCCCATCGGCGCGGCGCTGCTCTTTGGCGCCATGTGGGGCTATTTCCCGACGACGCTCGAAGTCGCGCCGATGCAGTCGAACTGGGCGGTCGACAAGAAGTCCGGCATGGTGAAGGTGCATGACCTTCGCCGGCAGGGCTACGAGGTGGAGCTGGCGCCGAACTATCTGCGCAACTACTTCATCCTGTTCAAGCGCGACATGAACATCAGCTACATCATCTCCGGCCTTACCGGCGCGATCTTCCTGATCGTCGGTGCCGCCGTCCTCCACCCGATCGGGTTGGTGCCGGCGAGCCGGGAAATGGGCCAGACCATCGCCCGCATCTACACCGACACGTTCGGCGCGTGGATCTTCCCGGTCATCATTGCCGGCGGTGTCGCGGCGCTGTTCTCCACCGTCTTCACCTATTATGACGGTCAGGCGCGGCTGATCGAGGAATCGGCGGTGCGGCTGCGCGCCTCGCTCGATACGCCGGAGCGCCGCAAGCTGATCTATCGCGGCTTCCAGGTCTTCCTCACCGCTGCCGGCATCGGCATCGTCTACGGCCTGCCCAACCCGATCTTCGTGGTGCAGATCGCGTCCTTCCTGGCGCTGCTGTTCTCGCCGGTGCTGTTCTGGCTCAGCATCCAATCGGTGAAGCGCAACTTCAAGACGCCCGAAGAGCTCGCATTCATGCCCTCCAAGCTCATGTTCGCCTGGGCGTGGGTCGGCACAATCGGGCTGGCGCTGATCAGCGTCTATGTCATCTGGATCGAGTGGCTCTGAATTCCTCTCCCTAGGGCCTGAGACACTCGCGACTGCCCCGCCTTCCAGGAAGGCGGGGCTCTTTTTTGGCGATCAAACCCGATGCGTCTCAAACGACGTGACAAGAGCCGCCCAATCCATTAGAAAAGCCGCAGGGTGTCTCTTCTTATCACAGTAGAGGCAGGTTTTGCGTCGGTCGGGCCGCCACGCAGGAGCTGCCGTGCATGAGATCATCTGACGTTCATTTTCCGTCTGCTCGCTCTATTAGATCGCTGCGCGACACTCGCGTGGGCACCCGGCCCATTGCGTTTTGCCTGAGCTTCGCCCCGCCTACAGCGATCAATCGCTAGTCTTATCGAAACTGCGGCGGAACAGGATTGTCACGATTGTCTCCGAACGACTGCAATTTCAACAGCTTGGCCGATAGGCGCCCTAGCCTTCATTGCCGGGCGCGGAACCATTGGCTTCTGGCCTTGGTTGCGCCAGCGATGCCGCTCGGCAGGTCTTTCGCCCCCGGGCGACACGGGCGCCACGCCGATGAGTGGACGTGCTGCGGGACGGCTCTGTGATGGTGCTGTGGCTCATTCCCCTGCTGCCGCTGTTCGGCGCCATTCTCCCCGCGCTCCTCATCCGCTCGGGGCGCGATGTCTGCGCCAATGCGACCGGCTTCGTGTCGCTGGCGGCGCTCGGCCTGCTGCTGTCGCAGGCGCCGGCGGTGTTCGCCGGCGAGGTGGTGCGCGTCAGCCTGCCCTGGGTGCCGCAGATCCAGCTGTCCTTTTCCTTCATGCTGGACGGGCTCGGCTTCTTCTTCGCGGCGATGATCCTCATCATCGGCCTTCTGGTCATTGTCTATGCGCGCTTCTATCTCGACCGCGCCGACCCGATGGGGCGCTTCTACGCCTATCTCCTGCTGTTCCAGGGGGCGATGCTGGGCGTGGTGCTGTCCAACAACATCATCCTCCTGCTGGTGTTCTGGGAACTCACCAGCCTCACCTCCTTCCTGCTGATCGGCTTCTGGCGCCACCGTGCCGATGCCCGGCAGGGTGCGCGCATGGCGCTCATCGTCACCGGCGGCGGGGGGCTTGCGCTCATCGGCGGGCTGCTGCTCCTTGGCAGCATTGCCGGCAGCTACGAGATTTCCGAAATCCTGGCGCGCGGCGACCTCATCAAAGCCTCGCCGCTCTATCTGCCGGCGCTGGTGCTGATCCTCATCGGCGCCTTTACCAAGAGCGCGCAGTTCCCGTTCCATTTCTGGCTGCCGCACGCCATGGCGGCGCCGACCCCGGTTTCGGCCTATCTGCACTCCGCCACCATGGTGAAGGCGGGCATCTTCCTGCTGGCGCGGCTGTGGCCGGCGCTGGCCGGCACCGAGGCGTGGTTCCTCATCGTGGCGCCGGTCGGACTCGCCACCATGGTGATCGGCGCGTGGATCGCCAATTTCCGCACCGATCTGAAGAGCCTGCTGGCGTTTTCCACCGTCAGCCATCTCGGCCTCATCACCATGCTGCTCGGCCTCGGCACGAAGATGGCGGCGGTGGCGGCGGTGTTCCACATTCTCAACCACGCCACCTTCAAGGCGGCGCTGTTCCTCAGCGCCGGCATTGTCGACCATGAAGCGGGCACGCGCGATGTGCGCCGGCTCGGCGGGCTTGTCGGCCTGATGCCGATCACCGCGACATTGGCGATGCTGGCCACCGCCTCGATGGCGGGCGTGCCGTTGTTCAACGGCTTCCTATCGAAGGAAATGATGCTGGAGGAGGCCGCCCACACCTCCTATGCCGGCGTCACCTGGCTGTTCCCGGTGCTGGCGACGCTCGGCGCGCTGCTCTCGGTCGGCTATTGCGCGCGCTTTGCCATCCGCACCTTTCTCGGTCCGGTCCGGCACGATTATCCCCATCACCCGCACGATCCGCCGGTAGGGATGTGGCTGCCCGTCGCCCTGCTCATCGTGCCGGTGCTGGCCATCGGCCTGTTTCCCGGCGCGGTGGCGGGCGCTCTGGTGGCGCTCACCGCCGGCGCTGTCATCGGCGGGCCGCTGCCCGATTACTATCTCGCGCTCTGGCACGGGCTGACGCCGGCGCTGGTCATGAGCGTCCTCGCCTTTGCCGGCGGCGCCCTGTTCTTCCTGACGCAGGCGCGGGTGGACGCGCTGCGGCGGCACTTCCCGCGGCCCGAGGCGCGCGACCTGTTCGAGGCCGCCTCCAACGCGGTGGTCCTCGCCGCCCGCCGCCTCACCGCGTGGCTGCATGACGGTTCGCTCGCCTTCTATCTCAGGGTGATCCTCGCCGTGCTGATTGCCGCCGGCATCTTTGCCATGGTGAGCGCGCCGCATGCGGCTGGGACGCGGGCGATGCTCCCGGTCACGCTGCCGGCCTTGGTCGCCTGGCTGGCGCTGGTGGTGGCGTGCCTCGCCACCATGATGCGCCACAGCGACCGGCTGCTGGCGCTGATCCTGACCAGCGTGGTCGGGCTGATCGTGGCGCTCGGCTTCGTGCAGTTCTCGGCGCCCGACCTGGCGTTGACCCAGGTTTCGGTCGATGTCGTCACCACCATATTGATGCTGCTGGCGCTCAATCTGCTGCCCAAGACCAGCCCCCGCGAGGCCAGCCTGCCGGCGCGCGGACGCGACGGCGTCCTTGCTGGTGTTGGCGGGCTGGGCATCGGGTTGCTCGCCTATGCGGTGATGACGCGCGACGGCACCTCGATCGCCGATTATTTCCTGGCGCAGTCGAAGCCGGGCGGGGGCGGGACCAACGTCGTCAATGTCATCCTGGTCGACTTCCGCGGCTACGACACCTTTGCCGAGATCATCGTGCTCGGCATTGCGGCGGTGGCCATCTTCGCCCTGCTCGACCCCCGGCTGCCGGCCGGGGCGCTCAAGCGGGTGCGGGCACTGCTGCCGACCCAGGAGTCGGGCGACGTCCATCCGCCGATGCTGGTCGTGGCGGCGCGCGCCATGCTGCCGCTGGCGCTGGCGGTGGGGGTGTTCATCTTCCTGCGCGGGCACAACCAGCCGGGCGGCGGCTTCATCGCCGGCCTCGTGGTGGCGATCGCGCTGATGCTGCAATATATTGCCTCCGGCTATCGCTGGGTGGCCGATCGCAAGCGGCTGGATTCGCAGGCGATGATCGGCGCCGGAATCGGCATTGCCGGGCTCACCGGCATCGCCGCCTGGGCGTTCGGCAAGCCCTTCCTCACCAGCACCTTCGGCTATTTCACATGGCCGGTGGTCGGTACCTTCGAGCTTGCCTCGGCGCTGCTGTTCGATCTCGGCGTGTTCCTCACCGTGGTCGGGGTGATGGTGCTCTCGCTGGCGCAGCTCTCACGGGTGGGCCAGAGGGTGGACCCGCTGCCGACGCCGGAACAGCCGATGGACCTGCCGCTCGACGCCCCTCACCACCCGCCGAGGGAGGCCTGAGCCATGGAAATCCTCGTCGCCAGCGCCATCGGCCTGATGACGGCGACCGGCCTGTTCCTGATCCTGCAGGGGCGCAGCTTTCCGGTCATTGTCGGGCTGACCTTCCTCTCCTATGCGGTCAACGCCTTCCTGTTCGCGATGGGCCGGCTCACTGTCGACCGACCGCCGATCATCACGGCGGGAGCGGCCTATACTGACCCGCTGCCGCAGGCGCTGGTGCTCACCGCCATCGTCATCTCCTTCGGCATGACGGCGCTGATCGTGGTGCTGGGGCTGCGCGGTTTCCTGGAGACCGGCTCCGACCGCACCGATCTCAGCCTTGCCAATGCAGCCGAGGAACATGGCCCGGCGCCGGCGGGCGAGGATTCCAGCCGCGAGCGGGGCGGGGCCGCGCGGGCATGAACAACTGGATCATCATGCCGGCCGTGCTGCCGGCCTTCACCGCAGCCTTCCTGCTGCTGACGCTGCGCCACCGGCCGCAGGCCCAGCGCATCGTCTCGATCGTCGCCACCGCGCTCGGCCTCCTGGTGGCCATCGGTCTCGCGGTGGAAGCGTCCGACGGGGTGGCGCAGGCCTATCGGCTGGGCGACTGGCCCGCCCCCTTCGGCATCGTGCTGGTGCTCGACCGGCTGTCGGCGACCCTGCTGGTACTGACCGGCGTGCTCGCGCTCTGCGTCGTGCTCTACGCGTCCGCCGGCTGGGACCGGCGCGGGCAGCATTTCCACACCTTGCTGCAGTTCCAACTGCTTGGCATCAACGGGGCGTTCCTCACCGGCGACGTGTTCAACCTGTTCGTGTTCTTCGAGGTGATGCTGATCGCCTCCTATGGGCTGATGCTGCATGGCGGCGGCCCGGCGCGGCTGAAGGCGGGCTTTCATTATGTCGCGATCAACCTCATCGCCTCGGCGCTGTTCCTCATCGGCGTCGGCCTGATCTATGCCGTCACCGGCACGCTGAACATGGCCGATCTCGCCCTGAAGGTGCCGGAGGTAGTGCCGGCCGATCAGGGGCTGCTGAAGGCCGGCGCGCTGCTGCTGTTCCTGGTGTTCGCCACCAAGGCGGCGCTGGTGCCGCTGCACTGGTGGCTGCCGTCCACCTATGCCGCCACCTCCGCCCCGGCCGCCGCCATCTTCATGATCATGACCAAGGTCGGCGCCTACGCCATATTGCGGGTCTATGGGCTGGTGTTCGGCGCGGAAGCCGGCGCGCTGGCGCTGGTCGCCGCGCCCTTCGTGCTGCCGGCGGCGGTGGTGACGCTGCTGCTCGGCACGGTGGGCGTGGTGGGCAGCCGCAGCCTGCGCAGCCTTTCCGCCTTCGCCATCGTCGCTTCCATGGGTACGCTGCTGATCGCGCTGGGGCTGTTCGACGCCGCCGGGGTGGCCGCCGCGCTCTATTATATCGTCCATTCCTCGCTTGCCGGCGCGGCGCTGTTCCTGCTCGCCGGGCTGGTGCTGGAGGGGCGCGGCGCCATGGGCGATCGCCTGCTGCCGGGCCCCGCCATGCGCGGCGAGGTGCTGGTCGGCGGCCTGTTCCTGCTCTGCGCGGTGGCCATGGTCGGCCTGCCGCCGCTGTCGGGCTTCCTCGGCAAGGTGATGATCCTGGAGGCGGTGCGGTCCTCGGCGAGCTGGCCGTGGCTCTGGGCGCTGATCCTGGGCACCAGCCTGGCCCTCACGCTCGGCTTCGTGCGGGCCGGCGCCGTGCTGTTCTGGGCGAGCGGCCCGGCGGGCGAGGGGCCGCGCCGGCGTCTCGACCCGCTGCCGCTCACTGCCATCGTGCTGCTGCTTGCGCTGGCCGGCGCCTGGACCGGCGCCGCCGGCCCGGCCATGGTCTGGATGGACGAGGTCGCCCGGCAGTCGCTCGACCGTGCTTCCTATGTCGAGGCTGTGCTGGGCCCCACCAACCACCGTTCCGGCGGCCTGGGGGAGTGAGACGATGATGGCGCGGCTCCTCCCTCATCCCGTCCTGTCGGTCGTCATCGCCCTGGTCTGGTCGCTGCTGCTGAACGAGATCAGCGCCGGCGGCGTGGTCCTCGGCATCGCGCTGGGCCTGCTCATGCCCTGGTACACCGCCCGGTTCTGGCCGGACCGGGTGCGGCTGAAAGCTCCGTTCACCATCGCCGAATATGTCCTCATCGTGCTGTGGGACATCGTGGTGTCGAACGTGCAGGTGGCCGGGCTTATCCTGTTCCGGCGCGGGGAGAGCCTGCGCTCGCGCTATGTCACCGTGCCGCTGGAGCTGAAGACGCCGGAAGCCATCGTGGTCTTCGCCGGCACCATCACCATGACCCCCGGCACGGTGAGCGCCGATATCAGCGCCGATGGCCGCTCGCTGCTGGTGCATTGCCTGGAGACGTCGGACCCGGACGAGGTCGTGGCCACCGTCAAGAGCCGGTATGAGCGCCGCCTGAAGAGGATCTTCGAATGATCGCAACCGCCGCGATGATCGCCGTTTGCGCCGTCGGCCTGTCGCTGATGCTGACGCTTTATCGGCTGCTCAAGGGGCCGGACGCTCCCGATCGCGTCCTGGCGCTGGACACGCTGGCGATCAACGCCATCGCCCTCATCGTGCTGTTCGGCGTCCTCTTCGCCACCACCATGTATTTCGAGGTGGCGCTGCTGTTCGCCATGGTTGGCTTCGTGACCACGGTGGCGTTCTGCAAATTCCTGTTGCGCGGCAATGTGATCGAGTGAGGCTGTGATGGCATTCGTGGTGGAACTGATCATCAGCGCGCTCCTCGTCATCGGCGCGTTCTTTCTTCTGGTCGGCTCGCTCGGTCTGGCGAAGCTGCCGGACACGATGCGCCGGCTGCACGGGCCGACCAAGGCGACGACGCTGGGCATTGGCAGCCTGCTCATTGCCTCCATGCTGTATTTCTTCACCCAGCACGGCCAACTCTCCATCCATGAGCTGCTGATCACGCTGTTCCTGTTTCTCACCGCGCCGATCAGCGCCAACATGATCGCCAAGGCGCATATCCTGCGCAGTGCGCGCGAGCGCGGGGCGATCACCCCGGCCGGCACGGACACCGGCTGGGCGACGCTTCAGCCCCCGCGCCCGTCCAAGGGCCCTTGAGGCCGGCGCCGTCCGGCTGCGCGGGCTCAGCCGGCTTTTCCGTCCGTGCCGAGGCGGGCGCGCAATTCGGCATTTTCCGCTTCCAGCTGCGCCAGACGGTCACGCAGCGGGCGGACAGCCTCCGCGATCTCACTCTCGGTGAAGCGGGGGGTGATGTGCTGCGGACAGTTCCAGTCGAAGGCGTCGAGGCGCAGCCGGAACAGGCGCTCCGGCCGGGCGCGATAGCCCTGCGGGCTCACCTTTTCCGTCAGCTCCGGCTCGGCATCGAGCGCGAGAACCTCGGCATGGGCATAAATCTTCAGCCGGGTGCGGCGGGGATAGTCCATCAGGAACAGGCAGGCCCGGCTATTGGCGGCAAAGTTGCCGGTGCTGATGTACTGGCGATTGCCGCTATAGTCGGCGAAGGCGAGCGTGCGCTCGTCGATCACCGTCAGAAAGCCGCGCGGCCCGCCCCGGTGCTGGACATAGGGCCAGCCGGTCTCGGAAACGCTGGCGATATAGAAGCTGTCGCGCTGCGAGATGAACAGCTCTTCGCTGCGGGTGAAGCGGTCGGAGGAGCGCTCGCCCCGGAAATCCGCCCAGAGATGATCCACGCCCATCTGTTCCTGAGCCGCGCGGACGCTGGGGGTGATCGCGATATCGAGGAAGCCGTAGGACATGGGAGATCTCCACCCGACGAAGGCGGGCTCCCGCAGGGTGGGTGGGCGGGTGCCGCCCCGCAAGGGCGTCCGCGTGTTTTTCCCGCCGCGTCGCGCGGCTGTGACCGGCTTCCCTTCCGGGTGCGTCCCCGCACCGGATAACCTTTCCCGCAGGCTGGCGGGCGGGCGGGGTTGAGTTGTAGTCTCCAGGAGATTCGAGGACCCCCTATGGCAATGACCCCCACACGACGCACTATCGGCTCCGCCCGCGATGTCGCGGAAGCGGCCTTCAAGAGCGCCACCGCCAAGACCGCGCCCAAACTGCCGGAGGCCGCGCCGGCGGCGAAATCCCCGGCTCTGCCGAACGCGAAGGAACTGGTGTCCCTGCGGCTCGACCGCGAGGTGCTGGAGCATTTCCAGAAGGACGGCCCCGGCTGGCAGGAGCGCGTCAATGCCGCCCTGCGCAAGGCGGCAGGGCTTTAGCCTCCCCCAGCGCCGCAGAGGCTCGCGCCGGGCCGCTCTCAGGAGGGGTCGCGCAGGATGATCGGTGGGGCGTTGCAGGGCAGGGTGATGCAGCTCGGATTGGGATTGAGCTGGCGCACCGCCGGCGCCGGCTGAGGCGCGGGCTGGTAGGTCTTCGGCGGCTTGCCGGCCTGCTTGGGAGTGGGTGTCGTGGCGCCGGGATTGCGCAAGCCGGGATTGCCCGAATATTGCGCCGAGACGACGCTCGCGCCGGCACAGAGTGCCAGTGCGGTGAGGATGGCCGTGACGGGAAGACGGTTGTTCATGGCATTTCCTTGCACGGCGCCCGCCAACTAATCAAGCGCGCCGGCCACCCGGGTCAAGGGCCGTGGTCCAGGCCCGGCGCTGGCCGGCGCCCCGTGCGGCGCGGTTTTTTGCTGCCGCCTTCCGCTCACCCCATCCTCCTACCTTTCCGGCCCCTGCGCCTGCCATAGCTGTCGCTCCCGGCGTGGCGACGGCACGGAACTGTTTTGCCTAAATGGCGTTCACTCTTCACATTTTGTGATCAGAGGGCCATCAAATGAAGCACGTTCTGCCCATTCTCGCTGCGGTCGCGATCGCTGTTCCCGCCTGGGCCCAGACCCCGCCGGCCGCTCAGGATCCCGCTACCCCTGCCGTGACCACGGAGAGCGCGACCCAGCCGGCCATGCCGGCCAAGGGCGCCAACAGCTTCACCGAGGCGCAGGCCAAGGAGCGCATCGAGGCGCGCGGCTTCGCCGACGTGACCGGCCTGGCCAAGGATGCCGACGGCGTCTGGCGCGGCAAGGCCATGAAGGCCGGCGCCTCGCATGACGTCGCGCTCGACTATCAGGGCAACGTCTTTCCGAACTGAATGTAACCAGGATCCCCGACAGGATCCGCTGGGAGGACCCCATCATGGCGACCGTTTCCGGACTTTTCGACAATTATGACGACGCCCTCACGGCTGTGAACAAGCTGCAGGCCCTGGGTATCGACCGTGCCCAGATCAGCCTCGTCGCGAACAATGCCGATGACTGGTATGGCAGCGACACCACGGCCACGCGGACCGACACCCGCACCGAGACCCGCGCTGAGGCGCATGACGAGAGCCATGCGGGCGAAGGCGCGGCGACCGGTGCCGGCATCGGTGCCGTGCTCGGCGGCGCCGGCGGCCTGCTCACCGGCCTTGGCCTGATGGCCATTCCAGGCGTCGGCCCGGTGGTGGCGGCCGGCTGGCTGGTAGCGACCGGTGCCGGCCTTGTCGCCGGTGCGGCGGCCGGTGGCGCGGTTGGCGGCATGGTCGGCGCGATGACCTCCGAGGGCGTGCCTGAGGAGCGCGCGCATGTCTATGCCGAGGGTGTGCGCCGCGGCGGCACCGTGGTCTCCGCCCGCGTTCCCGACGAGCACGAGGCCGAAGCCCAGGCCATTCTCGACGACGAGGCCTCTGTCGACGTGACGGCGCGTGAGCGCGTCTATCGCGACGAGGGCTGGACCCGCTTCGATCCCGATGCCCCGGCCTATACCGCGCCGGAAGTGCAGAAGGAGCGCGCCCGCTACCGCGCGTGACGCTTCACGGATCATGATGCCGGGCTCGAAAGGGCCCGGCATTTTTGTGGCCTGACGGCAAAGGGCTCATTTTGCACCTGTTTTAGGCAGGCTTAATTCTCAAGCAGACAACCAAGCTTCGCCTCTTGGCGATACTCCCCCCGGGTGTCGCGCCTTTAACCTGCCGTGCGTGTCGATGGAAGTCGGTGCGCGGATCAGGACAAAGGTGCGTAAATGACGGCGAATCCTTTCCATCTCGCCTGGTTTCTCCAGGGCTCCAGCATCCAGGCCTGGGGCGAGCCGTGGACCGGCAATATCGGCCAGGACTGGATGGGCGCCGACCTGTTCGTCGACCTCGTGCGCTCGATGGAGCGGGCCTGCTTCGACTATCTCCTCATCGAAGATTCGATCTATGTCGGCGAGAACTGGCAGAATTCGCGCGACATCTTCCTGAAGGGCGGCATTTGCATCCCCCGGCAGGAACCGAGCGTGGTCGCCACGCTGCTCGCCGCCTCCACCCGCAAGCTCGGCATCGTGCCGACGCTCTCCACCTTCGCCTACCACCCCTACCTGACCGCCCGCATCGTCTCCTCGCTCGATCAGATCTCCGGCGGGCGGGCCGGCTGGAACATGGTGACGGGTTCGTCCGACTTCTCCGCCCAGAATTTCGGCATGGATAAGCTGCCCGAGCACGACCAGCGCTATGTGATGGCGGAAGAATATATCGACATCGTCAAGGCGCTGTGGGGCTCGTGGGATCCCGGCGCGATCATCAACGACCTTGAAAACGGCGTGCTGATCGACCCGGCCAAGGTCCACACCATCGACTATAAGGGCGCCCATTACGCCTCGCGCGGGCCGCTGAATTCCGGGCCCTGCCCGCAAGGGATTCCGGTGATCGCGCAGGCCGGTGGCTCGAAGAGCGGGCGCAAGATCGCCGCCACCCATGCCGACACCATCGTCGCCGCGCCGAACGGCGTCGCCGCGATGAAGCAGTACCGCGACGATGTCCGCGCCCAGATGGCCGGAATGGGCCGCAACCCCGACGACTGCAAGATCCTGTTCCTGCTCTCGCCCATCGTCGCCGAAACCGAGGACCAGGCGAAATGGGCGGCCGAGCAACGCCGCGTCTCCGCCGCGCAGAATCTCGACGCGCGCATGGCCCGCTTCGGCTGGAGCACCAATCTCGACCTCTCCAGCCTCGACCTCGACACGCCGGTGAGCCAGCTCAGCCTGACCACCAACGGCCATCAGTCGAGCCTCTCGCAATTCCTCACCCGCGCCGGCGACAAGCCGCTGCGCGAGGCGATGATCGACCATGTGAGCTGCGGCTACTGCGTCGATGTCGTCGGCACGCCGGACAGCGTCGCCAGCCAGATGGACGAGATCATGCAGGAGATTGGCGGCGACGGCTTCCTCATCGCGCTGTCGGATGTCTCGCGCCGCTCCGTGTCCACCATCACCGACGGGCTGGTGCCGGTGCTGCAGCGTCGCGGCCTGACGCGCCGCGCCTATGAGCACCAGCACCTGCGCGACAACCTCACCGCCTTCTGACCCCGCACCGCCCCTCACCAGGACACGACGCCGATGATCACATGCCTGCCGCATCATCCTCTCCGCCGGGCCGGTGCCTTCGCCCTCGGCGTTCTCATCGCCAGCGCCGGCCTGTCGGCCGCCTCCGCCGAGAAGCTCAAGCTCGGCAATGAGGGCGTCTACCCGCCCTTCTCCATGGTCGAGGCGTCAGGCAACCTGACCGGCATGGAGCCGGAGCTGGCGCGCGAAATGTGCAAGCGCATCGGCGCCGACTGCGAGATCGTGGTCATGGACTTCAAGGCGCTGAT
The DNA here is from genome assembly GCF_030813595.1 of Ancylobacter vacuolatus. GTDB lineage: Bacteria > Pseudomonadota > Alphaproteobacteria > Rhizobiales > Xanthobacteraceae > Ancylobacter > Ancylobacter vacuolatus. The sequence continues at coordinate 73,803 of NZ_JAUSUH010000005.1, forward strand.
CCCGTCCATGCTGCAGGGCAAGTTCGACGGCATCGTCACCCAGATCTCGCCGACCCCCGAGCGGGTCGAGAAGGCGCTCTTCGCCACGCCGATCGTCTATAATCCGGCGACCTTCATCGTGAAGAAGGACAGCAACTACACGCTCACCAAGGAAGGCGTCACCGGCAAGGGCCTGCGCATCGCGCTGCAGCGCGGCGCTTCGATGGTGCCCTACATCCACAAGCATTTCGGCAAGGACACCTTCGTCGAGGTCTATTACGACAACCCCGACCAGATGAAGCTCGACCTGCTGGCCGGCCGGCTCGACCTCGTCTTCGATTCCAAGATCAACTGGACCCTGGAACTGATCGCCAAGCCCGAGGGCAAGGACTACATGCTCGCCGGCGGCGACCATTGGCTGGGCGATCCCGCCATTCCCGAGGCCGAGCGCGGCTATAGCTGGATCTTCCCGAAGAAGAGCGAAGCGCTGGTCAAGCGCGTCAACACCGCGCTGGCCGAGATGATCAAGGACTGCACCTACACCACCATCCGCAAGAAATACGTGCCGGTGGCCACGCTCGCGGCGGAAGCGGCCTGCGAGAAGACCAACTGACCGCGCGCCCCCCGGAGAACGGCGGATGACCAACCTCTCCCTTGCCGATTTGGCAGGCTATCTGCGCCAGCTCGGCGAGGGAGCGCTCATCACGCTGGAGCTGTTCTTCGCCAGCTTCGCGCTGGCCTTCGTGCTCGGCGTGCTGATCGGGGTGGCGACGCTCGCGCGCAGCCGCGTCATCCGCGCGGCATGGCGGGTCTATGCCTCCATCTTCATGGGCGTGCCCTCGCTGCTGGTGATCTTCCTGATCTTCTATGGCGGTAGCGCCATGCTGGCGGCGGTGCTGGGCGAGTTCGGCGCCCGGATCGACATTTCGCCCTTCGGCGCCGGCGTCGCGGCGCTCGGCATCGTCTACTCCGCCTATGTCGCCGAACTGGTGCGCGGGGCGATCGAGAATCTGCCCAAGGGCCAGTTCGAGGGCGCCCGCGCGCTTGCCATTCCCCCCTTCATCATGTGGGGGCGGGTGATCCTGCCGCAGGTAATGCGGCTGGCTCTCCCCGGCCTGGTCAATGTGTGGAGCTTCATGCTGAAGGAGACGCCGCTGGTGTCGCTGGCCGGGCTGCAGGACCTTGTCGCGGCCACCAAGATCGCCGCCGGGGCCACCAAGGAGCCCTTCATCTTCTTCGTTGCCACGGCTCTGGTCTTCATCGCCTTCAGCGCCGCCAGCCTCTGGCTGGCCAACCGGCTCGAGGTGCGCCTCGATCGCGGCCAGCGCCGCGCGCCCGTCCGCTCGCCCGCGCAGGCCGAGGCATGAACGCGCTGCCGATTGATCTCGCCCTCGCCTGGGAAAGCCTGCCGGCGCTGTTCGACGGGCTGATGGTGACGGTGTTCCTCACCGCGCTGCCGCTGATCATCGGGCTGGCGCTGGCCTTTCCGATCTGCTTCGCCCGCATGTCGGCGCGGCGCGCTTTGGCGCTGCCGGCGGAGATCTTCGTCGTGTTCTTTCGCGGCGCGCCGCTGCTGATCCTGCTCTATCTCGTCTATTACGGCCTCGGCCAGATCGAGGCGCTGCGCAATGGCCCGTTCTGGATCGTCTTCGGCTCGCCCTTCGGCTGTGCCATCGTCGCGCTCAGCCTCAACCATGCCGCCTATATGGTCGAGGTGCTGCGCGGCAGCCTGCTGGCGGTGCCGCACGGCATCGTCGAGGCCAGCGAGGCGCTCGGCATCACGCGGCGCAACATCTTCCTCTGGGTGCGGATGCCGCTCGCTCTGCGCTACGGGCTGAAGGCCTATCAGAACGAGGTGGTGAGCTTCGTCAAGGGCACCGCCATCGTTTCGGTGGTGACGATCACCGACCTGATGGCGGTGGCCAATTCCATCTTCGAGCAGACCTATGACCCGTTCACGCCCATTCTCTGCGCGGCCGCCTTCTACTGGGCCTTCGTCAACCTGATCCGGGTCGGCTTCACCGTCTGGGGCCGCTGGCTGAGCCGACACAGTGCCGAGGACGCCGTCGTCGCCATCCCCGGCCGGCAAGGGCTGGGTGGTGTGGTCGTCGAGGCGAAGGTGACGCCATGATCCCGCGCCCCCACGCTGCCGAGCCTGCCGCCGAGCCGGCCATCCTCCTCGCGCAGGTGGTGAAGCGCTACGGCGCCCATCGGGCGCTGGCCGGTGTCGACCTCCAGGTGCGGCGCGGCGAAAAGCTGGTCATCTGCGGCCCTTCCGGCTCGGGCAAATCGACCCTCATCCGCTGCATCAACGCGCTGGAGCGGCACGATGCCGGCCGGATCGTCGTCAATGGCATCGCGCTGACCAATGATGAAGGCACGGTGCAGGACATCCGCCAGGAAGTCGGCATGGTGTTCCAGCACTTCAACCTGTTTCCGCACCTCACCGCGCTGGAAAACTGCATGCTGGCGCCGCGGCTCAACCGGGGCCTGTCGAAGGCGCAGGCGGAAAAGCTCGCCCTGGCGCATCTGGAGCGGGTGCATCTGGCCGACCAGGCGCGCAAATACCCCGCGCGGCTCTCCGGCGGCCAGCAGCAGCGCGTCGCCATCGCCCGCGCGCTGTGCATGGAGCCGCGCATCCTGCTGTTCGACGAGCCGACCTCGGCGCTCGACCCGGAAATGGTGAAAGAGGTGCTGGGGGTGATCGAGGAACTCGCCGCCAGCGGCGTCACCATGATCTGCGTCACCCACGAGATGGGGTTCGCCCGCCGCGTGGCCGACCGCTGCGTGTTCATGGACCGGGGCGAGATTGTCGAGGAGGGCGACGCCGCGCGCTTCTTCGAGGCACCCGAAAGCGAGCGCCTGCGTCACTTCCTCGCGCAGATCCTGCGCTGAGCAATCCTGCGCTGGGGGAGCGGCGCCTCGCCCTCTGGCGGCTGTCATCCCGGCCGCCGCCTAAGGCGGAGAGGCGGGATCGTCCTCAGGCAGACGCACGCGATCCCGGACAGGGCCTGTGGCCCTTCCGGGATGACGCTTCTGGGGGGAGCCGCCAAGGAGCCCCTCAGAACTCCCGCAGCATCTGCCGCAGCGTGGCGCCTTCGGTGTAGCGGGTGCGGGCGAGGCCCCGGCGCTGCAAAGCGGGCACCAGCCCCTCGCAGATATCGGTGATGTATTGCCGGCTGATATTGGCGGTGAATGGCCGGGTGATGAGGAAGCCGTCGCCGCCCACTTCCGCCATCACCTCGCCCATGCGCTCGGCCACCTGGTCGGGCGTGCCGATCAGCCCGTCCAGCCCGCGCGAGAGCTGGTCGGCGCAGAGCTGGCGCAGCGTCTTGCCCGAGCCGGTCTGCTGGAAGGCATCGAGCGAGCCCTGCTCGCCATTGGTGGTGAGGTGGGGCAGGGGGGCGTCGAGGTCGAATGTCGAGAAGTCGATATCGGTGATGGCGGCGATCAGCGCCAGCGCCTTCTCGCAATAATCTGGCGCCTCGATGATGCGCGCCGCCTTCGCCTTCGCCTCGTCCTCGGTCTCGCCGAGAATGGGGGCGACGACGAACAGCACCTTGATCTCGTCCGGGTCGCGCCCGCCGGCTTCAGCCCGCGCCCGCACATCGGCGCGATAGGCCTTTAGCCCGGCGACGCCCATGGAAGGAGCGATGATGCTGTCGGCGGTCATCGCCGCGAATTGCCGCCCGCGCGGCGAGCCGCCGGCCTGCACGAAGGCGGGGCGCTGCTGCGGCGAGGGCACGCAGTTTAGCGGTCCCCGGCTCTTGAAATATTTGCCCTCGAAATGGATCGGCCGCACTTTCGAAGCATCGGCATAGGTGCCGGTGGCCCGGTCGCGCACCACCGCGTCGGCTTCCCAGCTGCCCCAGAGCTGCTTGCACAGTTCCACATACTCGTCCGCCATGTCGTAGCGCTCCTGGCGCGGCGGCAGCTTGTCCATGCCGAAATTCTCGGCAGCGAGGTCCTCGCCTGTCGTGACGATGTTCCAGCCGAAGCGGCCCTTGCAGAGGCTGTCGAGCGTCGAGCACAGCCGCGCGAGCATGAAGGGCGGATAGGCCATGGTGGAGAAGGTCGCCACCACGCCGAGATTTTTGGTGTTGGCGCCGATCAGCGCGGCCATCGGCGAGGGGTCGGCCTTCGGCCCCATGATGTTGTGCTTGAGATAGACCTCGTTGGTGCCGCCATAGGCCTCGGAGATCATCAGCGTGTCTTCCAGCATGATGTAGTCGAAGCAGGCCCGTTCCATGGCCTGCGCCATGTCGATGTAGAATTTTCCGTCCCAGGGGTCGCCGCCGCCGCCGGTGAAAGGCCGGGTCCACTCGTCGACCGCGAAATTGGTGAACCATCCGAGGTGTAACGGTCGTGGACTCATGACACTGCCCCATCTGCCTGCTCAAGACGAAGCGGCAGCCTAGGCCGGGGCTCCGCGCCGCCACCATTGCGAAAAGCCCAAGCGATGTTCCGCTCAGGGGCGGCTCAACATTGGGCAGAGCACAGGGGCGTGGGCAAACACTGTGCAATCGGCCCCCGGCGGCGAGGGCCTGCCGCGCCCGGAGCGGGCTGGAAGATCAGCAAAACCGCGCCACGGCAGGTGCGGCGCACAAATTGCTATGTGCGCTGCACCGGGGGGAAAGGGGCATCATCGACACGGAGCGAGGCCTAGCCATGTCGCACATCAGCCAGATCTACGATATCGACCTGAAGCTGCTGCGCTGCTTCTGCACCATCGTCGAGGAGAGGAGCTTCACCGCCGCGCAGGCGGCGCTCAACCTGTCGCAATCCACCCTCAGCGAGAACCTGAAATCGCTGGAGATCCGCCTCGGCACGCGGCTGTGCCGGCGCGGACCGAAGGGCTTCAAGCTCTTCCGCGAGGGCGAGGTGGTCTACAAGGCGGCCAAGGAACTGTTCGCCTCGGTGGAGGCCTTCAAGCAGAAGGCCTCGAACATCAACCAGAATACCGTCTATGAACTCTCCATCGGCATTCAGGACGGCATTGTCGAAAACCCGTCCGCGCGCCTGCACGACGCCATTCGCCGGTTTTCCGACTATTACCCCAATGTCCGCTTCCGCATGGAGGTCATGCTCGGCTTCCAGCTGGCCGGCCGGGTGGCCGACGGCATGCTGCATGTCGGCATCGGCCTGGTGAACGAGCATTACGCGCAACTGACCTATGAGCACCTGTTCGACGAGCAGGGCTTCATGTGCTGCGGCCACCGGCATCCGCTCTTCGCCATTCCGGAGGAGGAATTGACGATGGCGGACATTGAATCCGCCGCCTATTGCAGCCGGGGGCATCTCGAATATTACCATCCCGAGCGTGCCCGCCGCAGCGACACCTGCGGCGACATCGGCCTCGGCATCCAGTCGCAACTGGCGCTGATCCTGTCGGGGCGCAATATCGGCTATGTGCTCGACCATACGGCGCAGCCGCTGATCGCCAGCGGCGCGCTCAGGGCGCTGCGGCCGGACCGGGTGCGGATCGTCAACCCGATCACCGCGATGATGGGGCCCGCCGCCGCCGACTTCAAGCTGGCGCGGCAGTTCGTCGACTGCCTGATCGACGTGCATATGGAGCTTGGCCAGAGCCGCCTGCTTCCCCGGCCGGACTTTGCCACCGGTTGCGGCACGGTGGTGGACCGCGACGGCGTGTTTCGCGTGCTCTCCACCGCCAAGGCGCCCGTCTATGCCGGTGCGTGAGGCCGCAATGCGCGCCCGCCACTATGGGCGGCCGGCCCCGCAGACGCCCGGGCGATGGATGGACTAAATGTGGGGTTGCAATCGCCCCGCGACATTCTGGCCCGCGCGCGCCGCCAGAAGCTGCCGGTCTCCCTGAAATAGCTGAACATTTCCCAGGGGGTGGCTGACCGGCGGCGGCGGGACGCGCGTGATCGCGTTCAAAAAATCTCGGTTGAGATTGTTGACGATGCAACCTGTAGGTGTCAGGCTGCCACTCGATGGCCGAAAGGGGCTGGGAGCGGGGCATGAGGAAGACCAAGGTTGAAGAGCAGCTGAAGAATGGGAGGCTGCAATTCCCAGATCCATTGCCCGCGCTGAGATATGGCTTCTGGTCCGCATACCGGTTCAACGACACTCATCTGCCCGAGCCAGGTGCTGAGTTTCGATATATTAAAGTAGACCTACCACTATTTTCATATGCGCCTGAATTTTCGGACATAAGACAAGAAGGAGTTGGAGATTGTTACCTTTTGTCCGCCATAAATGCCGCTATTAGAACAAAAGATGCCGATTTTTTCTATAGCATGATGGGGGGCGACGACGAACATGTGCATGTGCGCTTTAACGACGGAAAAGGATCTCAGGTAATAGTAAGCGTTCAGCGTACGATATTGAAGCGCTTGGAAGGAAAAGAATACGTCGATATACAAGGGCATTCGGCCATATGGCCCTATTTTATCGAGAAGGCATATGCCTATTTCAGGGCATACTATATTCAGCCGCTATTTTTCGAGAGCCTGATCGACGTGCCCGTTCAGTCCCAACTGATGGCTCTGCTGTCCCGGCCGTTCACGAATCCGCCGACTTTGCCGCCTTGGCCATTCCCGGGAACCCAGCGTCCATCCCTGGGCTCATCCGATAAAAGATATGCTTCCAACTACATCGAAGCAGTGGAAGGTGGTTTCACGGGGGCGGCGTATACGCATCTAACAGGCGCGTTGATAGACGATTCCGTTACAGTGGTTAAATTAACTAGGCCGGGACGTAGCAAACTTGTGGTTTCGGAGAAATTTTACCGAGCCAATATTCTGGCATGCTTTCTCGATGAAACGCGACCAAATCCATTCGGCGAGAAATGGGACGCGGTTCTCGGTCATATTCTATCGGTTCTGAAGCGAGATATAGCGAACCTCGTCAATCCCGAAAATGTAATTGATTTTAAAATTGAGCATAAAAACGAGGCCGTTGATCAAATAAGAATCTATATGCTTAAGTCTATGAAACTAAACAGAAAATTGATAGATAATTATTTGTCTCTGGTATCTGAGCAAACAAATCTGGGCAGAGAAATTAGAAAAGAAAATCTTTTAAAGCTTATTGATAATATGAAATTTGAAGATTTTTCTTTTGATAAAAGTAAATTCATACAGTTAAATATAAAGAATATAAATATCAAAAGTATAATTATCGAATATATCAACCTATCATTTCCAGGGAAAAGAGGTACCGGAGAGTATGCGGATTATCAAAGTAGAATCTTCGATGCTATAAAAAATGCCGTCGGAGAAATAAAAACGGGAAACGCTCCTGTAATCGTTGGCTTAAATAAAGCTGCATTTGCTGCAACGAGAAAATATTTGAGAAGTGTTGATATTATTTTCTATAAATACGAATATCATAACAAAAGAAAAGGTCTTGTTCCCGGACATGCGTATGAAATTGAGGGCGTCCAAGAAATGGATGTTGTGAGAAATGGTAAAATTGTAAAGCTAAAATTCATTCACGTTATAAATCCGTGGAGAGATTACGTCAGAGGTTATAAATATAAAACGGCAGAGACTGATGGCGTAAAGACGGTGACGTCTCTTTCTGCGTTCTCTGTGAAGATGTCGAATGATCTTCCTGAAGATTCTCTTTTAATGATCAATTTTCAGGCGAGAGGTCTTGAGTCATTATCTGCGGAATTGAAAAATATATCCGACGATCTTCAAAAGAATGCATCCCAAACGACGAAAAAAAGTGACGCATTTCCAATCGAATTGTCCGATATTACGAAGTATTTCGATAGCATATCGATCGAAAAATGATCTTTCCGGTGCGTAATATATATTTGAAATGCGACCTTCTCAATAAAGGGCAAGCAAGATGGCCAGCGGAAAAGAGGGAGACGGCGCGCTCATCGTGGTCCCCGTGTCCAAGGTCGATCCGGAGCAGTTCGAGGCGCTGGCGCTGAACGATCATGGCTGCGCCCAGCTGGATCTGTGGCTGGCCACGCTGGCGGCGGGTGGCGCCACGGTCTCGGCGCGCCAGTTCGAGCTGCCGGTCTTCGGGAAGGGCGGCGCGCGTACGCTGGCGACGCGCCTTTTCGTCGCCTCCAGCGAGCGCCGCGACGTCTGGCGCCCGGGCGATGCCTATGCCGACCTCAAGCCGGCGCAGGCCGCCATCGACAAGGCGCTGGGCCTGCGCGCGGCGCAGCTCTGTTATTCCTCCTATGATTTCGCCGCCATACAGGCCGTTACCGGCAAGGTCAGCCCCAAGGACTGCGCCCTCGTCGCGGAGACGGCGCGTGCGCTGCAGGCGGACTGGCCGCACGATCTGGCGCCGCTACGGGGCGGCATCAACTTTACCGGCGAGGCAAGCCTGCTGCCGGAGATCGACCCGGCGCTGCGTACGCGCTTCGGACTCGATGGCAGCGTGCGTGTCGCCGGCAGTGTCGGCAAGCTGCCGCAGGGCTACCGGATCGAGGCCAGCACCGCTTTGTCCATCCCGCCGCTGGAACTGCTGGGCGGGCGCCTCAACATCGCGCTGCTCCGCGCCAGCATCGGGGTGGAAGGGGTGGGCGCGGAAGGGGAGAGGGCGGACCGCGCGACGCCGCCCTTCACGCTGGCGCTGCACGGCGCCATCACGCTCGACCAGCAGAAACTGGCGACCTCGATCGAGGTAAATGCCGGCACCCGCCACCTCGCGCTCACGGCGGACGCGCCGGACCTGATCCAGGCGGGGGCGCTGATCAAGAGCCTCGTTCCCGAGCTGGGCGACAAGCTCAGCAGTGCCTTCAGCACCATGGACAAGGTGGTTCCCGGCCTGCAACGCCTGGAAGTGTCCACCCCGCTGGACGGGCTGGAGGGTGCGCGGTTCGCGCTCTGGCTGAAGTACCGCGACGCCTTTCCCCTGCTCGATCTGATCCGCGTCACCCCCAGCCTGTACGTCGCCGGCACCTCCAGCGGCGGGGCCTTCACCTTCGATATCGAGCTGACCGGCCGGGGCGAGATCGGCAGCGGGGAGCAGACCCTCGCCTTCGAGACGACGCTCTCCCTGTCCGAGGGCATCTTCCGAGCCACGCTGGTCGAGGGCAGCAAGGTCGTCCTGCCGGCGGACATCGCCGGCAAGGTAGCCAAGGTGGAGGGGCGCGAAAGCCTGCGGCTGATCGACCTGGCGATCAGCGCGAACACGAAGACGCAGGCGTATTCCTTCTCGGTCATCACCATCGGCTTTCTCGAATACCGGATCGGCAAGGGATCGCTGCTGATCGGCGATGTGCGTTTCGAGATCGGCAAGCGCGAGGGCGGCAGCATCACGGCGGCGCTGGAGGGCTCGCTGGTCGTCGGCGATGTCGAGGCCGATGTCTCGATCAACATCGACAACGGGCTGAGGGGGAAGGTGACGATTCCCCGCCTGCCGATCGGCGCCATCGCCGCCGATCTGCTGCAGATCGAGGCTCCGGAGGAACTGGCGGCGGCGGAGATCAAGGACTTCGACGTCGCGCTCACGCTCGGCAAGGAGACCGAGTTCACCTTCAAGGCCGAGTCGGATTCGGAATTCACCATTGCCGGGCTGAAGGCGAAGCTGGCCAAGCTTGACGTCAGCTATGCCGGGAAACTGAAACTTGACGCTGAAGGCCAGCTGCGCTTTGGCACCACCGAGGTGGACCTGAAGCTCGTCTATGACGAGGGAACGTGGAACTTCTCCGTCAACGCCACTACCCGCTTCGATCTCGGCACGGCGCTGCGGCCGCTGGCGGCGGAAATCGGCTTCGAACCGCCCTTCCAGGATGGCAGCCTCACCGTTACCCGCGTCGACGGCGCCCTGCGGCTCGGGTCTGAGGGCACCCGCATCGCGCTCAGTTTCGCGTTCGAGACCAAGGACGGCGATTTCCGCCTCACTCTGGTGGCGGCGCGCCAGACATCGGGGGAAAAGGCCGGCTGGGACTACAGCCTCAGAATGGGGCCGGCGACGATCGACTTCCGCAGCCTGCCGGTCATTGGCGGGGCGATCGGCTCGGCCGCCGATGCCTTCGCCAAGAGCGGGGGCAAGAGGGAGATCGGCCTCGACGCGCTAAAGGTCGGGCTGCTCTCCACGCTTGAGGAAGCCGACATCGCCGCGCTGTTCAGGAACCTGCCGGAAAAGGCGTTTTCTGCGCCAACCGAGGTGACAGGCAAGCTCTCGCTGACCGGCACGCTGCGGCTGCTCGATTACGAGAAGCCGATCATCTATCCGCAGCCGAAGGAGAAGGCGCCGGCCAAGGAGGCCGGGGACGCGCCGAAAGCGCTGCCGGCGCCCGCCAAGGTCGAAACTCCCGCAAAGGTCGAAACGCCCGCAAAGGTCGAGGCGGGCGAGAAGCCCGCCGTTCCCGCCGCGCCGGAAGACAAGCCGGCTGACAATCTGAACTGGCTGACGATCCAGCGCGATTGCGGCCCGCTGCACCTGGCCAAGCTCGGTTACGGGGTGCGGCAGGCGGGCGGCAGCTGGGAGGTCTCCGCTGCGCTGGCGGGCAGGATCAGCCTGGCGGGGGTGCAGCTGGAGCTGATCGATGCCGGCGTCAGCGTCAGCCTCAACGCGCTCACCGCGCCACGCGGCCGGCTGAAGGGCATGAGCCTCAGCTTCAAGCGTGGCTCGGTGTCGGTCGAGGGCGGCTTCCTGCAGATGTCGGAGACCGTCTATGGCGGCCAGCTCAGCATCCAGCTGCCGAAAATGTCGATCGGCGTCGTCGGCCTCTATGGCACCTATCCGCTTCCCTCAGGCCGCTCCTCCACCTCCCTGTTCATCTATGGAACGCTGAGCCTGACCGGTGGCGCCGGTATCAAGCTGGGCGCGATCACGCTGACCGGCCTGGCGCTCGGCTTCGGCTATAACCGCCGGGTGGTCGTGCCTGACATCGGCACGGTGGCGGACTTCCCGCTCGTGGCGCTGGCGATGAAGGAGAGCGCGCCCGACGCGGACAGGCCCTCGGCGGCGTCCATGCTCGCCACGCTGGAGAAGCACCTGCCCTTCGACGAAGGCCAGATGTTCGCCGCGCTGGGGCTGCGCTTCACCATCGCCGAGACCATCGACGCCTTCGCGCTGGCCATCGCCCAGTTCGGCAAGGATGTCGAGTTCTCGCTGCTGGGCCTCGCCCGTTTCGAGAAGTCGGTCGGCGACCAGAAATTCTGCCGGGTCGAGCTGGCGATCAAGATGACCTTGCGGCCGGACGAGGGCGTGTTCCTGCTGCAGGCCGAGCTGACCGCCAATTCCTGGGTTCTGGACCCGTCCTGCCGGCTCACCGGCGGCTTCGCGCTGGGCGTGTGGTTCGCCGGCGCGCGCAAGGGCGATTTCGTGCTCACCATCGGCGGCTATCACCGCGCCTTCAAGCCGCCGGCGCATTACCCCGCCGTGCCGCGCCTCGGCCTCAACTGGGCGGTGACCAACGAGCTGACCCTCAAGGGCGAGCTCTATTGCGCGCTCACGCCGTCGCATCTCATGGCGGGCGGGCGTTTCGAGGCGTCCTTCGTCCATAGCCGCATCAAGGCGTGGTTCGTCGCCGCCATCGACTTCCTGATCAGCTGGGCGCCGCTGGAATACAGCCTGGATGCCGGCATCTCGATCCGGATCGAGGCCGATCTGTGGCTGTTCTCGATCAATCTCAGCCTCGACGTCCAGCTCAGCCTGTGGGGGCCGCCCTTTGCCGGGCGGGTGAGGGTCAACATCTCGGTGCTGTCCTTCGAGATCGCCTTTGGCGGCACCAAGGCCGCCAGCGAGATCCGCAGCTGGGCGCAGTTCGGCGCGCTGTTCCTCGACAAGGCCAGCACAAATTGGCAGGCGATACCCACCGCTGGAACACCCGTGGAGGCGCCGGCCATTTGCGGGGCGGCGCTGGTCGGCGGGCGGCTGTCGCAGCCGGGTGACAAGCCGCCGAGCGGGCCGTGGCTGGTGCGCGGGGACGAGCTGGTGCTCTCGGTGGCGTCGATCCTGCCGGCCACCAGCCTCGCCTTCGGCACGGTGAGGGATGCGGTGCCGCCGAAGGGCCGCAGCGGCCGCCCCCTCGCGCTGGCCGAGCCGCTGGTGCTGGCGGTGACGGTGCGTCGCCATGTCGCCGAGAGCGCCAATTTCGGCATCGTCCCGCTGGCGATCACCGCGGCGGAGAGCGCGCTGACCATCGCCATCGTCAAGGATCTTCCCGGCGGCGGCACCGTGCCGGTCGATCTGACGGGCTGGGACAGCGAGGCCGAGCGCCAGGGCATGCCGGCCGCCCTGTGGGACCGGCACCCCCCGGACAAGGCGCCCGCCGCCAAGATGACCGGCGCCTATCTCACCGGCCTCGCCCGCCTGCGCCCGCCGGCCGGCCAGCGCCGCGGCGAGGGCACGAGGGTGGATATCGCCCGCCACCGCGAGAGCGACCTGATTTTTCGCGAGGGCTCCGTCCGCGACCCGGCCGTGCAGGCCCCCGTCTCAGCCGGCGCCGCGCGAGACGTGGCAACGGCGCAGGGCGCCCGCCAGGCCGAGCTGGTCAAGGCGCTGGGCGGGCTCGGATTTCCGATCGCGCTGGGCGCCGGGGAGGGCGCGGCGCGTCCCTTCCACGCCCCGCCGATGAGCCGCAGCTGGAGCCAAGGAGAGTGATCATGCCCAATGCCGGCTCCCCGCCTGACGCCCTCAAGGTCGAGCTCTACGACGCCTACCACCCGGCGCTCACCTCCGGCAGCCACCGCGTGCTGGTGCAGCAGTCGCTGACCTATCCCGACCCGGACGGGTCGGCGAAGGCGCATCATTATTACCGCGACGAAGCCTTCCTCGTGCGAGGCCCGCGCTTCTTCCTCGACGAGAACGACATCCACGCCCGCTACCCCTCCCTGGGGGCGATCGGCGATTTCGGCCGGCACGTTCCCAATATCGTGCTGCGCAAGCGGGCGCTGCCCTGGGAGCGCCAGCTGGCGCTGGGCGGAGCGGCGCGAGCGCCGTGGATGGCGCTTTTCCTGCTCACCGAGGCCGAATTCCAGGCGCAGGGCGGCGAGGCGGCGGTGCAGCTCGTCGCGCCCGAGGCGCTGATCGCCGCCGGCCGCCGCAGCGCCGACGGCAAGGTGCTGCTGCCGAAGCTCGACGCCGAGCCCGACAATGACGCGGGCAATCTGCGCGCGAGCGTGATCGACCTGGAGCGCGATCTCGCCCGTGCCCTGTGCCCGTCGGCGGCGGATCTGCCGCTGCTGGCGCATGTGCGCCAGGTCGGCATGGGCGACAAGCCGCGCGAGGCGATGCATGGGGCGGGCGAATTTCCCGTCGTGTGCGCCCGCCGGATTCCCGCGCCCGGCGCCAATCTCGCCTTCCTGGTGTCGCTGGAAGGCTGGGAGGAACTGGTGGAGGGAACGCTGCCGGAAGGGCCGGCCCGCCTGCGGCTGGTGGTTCTGGCGCGCTGGCGCTTCACCCATGATCCCGGCTTTTCCCACAGCTTTGCCGGCCTCGCCCGGCGCCTCGGCACCGACACGCTGCGCACCCAGAGCCCGCCCGGCACGCCGGAGGCGCTGGCCCGCCCGCTCGCCGCCGGCCACACCCCGATGCCCTGCCGGAGGGGCGAGGGCGACGCGCGGCTGGCCTGGTATCGCGGCCCCTTCGCGCCGGCGCCGGTGGCGCCGCTGCCGGTGGACGAGTTCGCCCATGCCGACGCCGCCCTGATCGTCTCGCCCGAGGATGGCGCGCTCACCCTGTCCTATGCCGCCGCCTGGCAGTTGGGGCGGCTGATGGCGCTGGCCTCCCCGGGCTTCCTGGCCGCCACAAGGGCCTTCATCACCGAGGATGCCGGCCCGCGCGAGGTGGCGTTCCGGCTCGACATCTTCATGCGCAACCACCTGCTGGCGATCCGGCGGGAATGGGGCGCGCCCGCTCCCTCTCCCGCCGCCGACACCGGGGCCGAGCCGCCCGACACCTTCCATGCCGCCCTGAAGATGATCGGCTGGCTCAAGGGCCTGCTGCTGCTGGAAGGCGTTCCCTTCCCCTATCTGGTCGCGGGCGAGGCGCTGCTTCCGGTCTCCAGCCTTCGCTATTTCCATGTCGATTCCAACTGGCTGCTGGCGCTGGCCAATGGCGCGCTCAGCCTCAGCGGCAGCGCGACCCGCGCCGCCACCCGCGCCGGGCCGTCCATGCGCCGCTTGCTGTCGCAGCTGATGGAGCGCTGCGCGGCGGGCGCGGCAGCCGAGCTTGATCCCAAGGGCGAGCTTCTCGACCGGCCGCGCACCGGCTTCCTGCTGCGCTCGACCCTGGTGTCGGACTGGCCGGGGCTGGAGACGGTCGTCACCTCGACGCCGGAGAGCGCCCGTCCGCTGCGGCTGGAGCGGCTGGCGCCGGATGTGCTGCTCGGCATCACCGAGGGACAGATCGCCCGGCTGACGCTCAAGGAGCCGCCCGAGGGGCTGGCCTTCCGCCTGCCGGAGCCGCGCGCCACCGTGCCGGAACCGGATGCGCGGGGCCTGTTCAGCCCGCTGGAGCGGCTGCGGGCGGAGAGCGCGCTGGGCCTTACCCGCCTCCAGCCCGCCACGGCGTCCGCGTCGCCGCCGGACCCGCTTTCCGCCGCCGCCTTCGCCGCGGGCGCGCTGAGCAGCGGCAGCATCCGGAACTTTGTTTGGGAGATCACGCGGTGAGCGCTGCCGAGACTGCCGCGAAGGCGGCCACCCCGCTGCTGGTGCCGATCCAGCTCGAAGCGCTGGTGATCGAGGGGGACGCCAGCCCGAGCGGCGAGCTGCTGCTGGCGCGCCACACCGCCGAACGCGGCGCCACACTGCGCTGGAAGGCGACGCGCGCCAATTATGTTCCCGGCCTGCGTACCCTCGTCGATCCCAAGCTCACGCCCTTTCTGGGCGCGGTGCCAGAGGCGGGCGGGCGGCTGGCGCTGCGCGAAAGCGAGCGCCCGCAAAAGGCCGATCGCGGCGTCTATCTGCGCTGGCTCGTTCCCGCCGGCCTGCGCAAATCGCTGGCCGAGAACAGCCTGAGCTTTCCCGCCTTGCCGGACCAGTGGCTGATTGTGCGCCTGTTGCGCCGCGCGGCCTCCCGCCGCGAGGTCGAGCTCAAGGCGTGGGTGATCGACGGGTCGGCCTATCCCGGCGATGCCACCTCGGCCAGCCTGCCGGTGGCGATGCCCGGCAAGACCGCTGCGGCGCCGCCGGAACTGACGGCGACGCCGGTCGGGATCGCCCGCCCGCTGGAGGCGTATGACGCCGCGCAACAGGCGCAGATGGCGCACACCACGCTGACCGCGCTCGGCACCCCATGGACCGGCTCGCCGACCTTCTCCACCTCGCTGGCGGAGAACCGCAACATCCTGTCCTGGCGCGACGGGCTCGCCGATCTGCGCGACGGGCAGGACAAGCTGCAGCTGGCCTGCGTCAGCTATGCGGTGGTCGGCTGGTATCGCACGCCCGGCGCCGATCCGCTGGTGGCCCTGCCGCAGACGCTGAAGGACGCGGCCGGCCGCCCGGCCGATCTCGCGGCCGTGCTGGCGCATCTGGGCTGGGCGATGCCGCCTGGCTTGCCTGAGACGCCGGGCCCCTGCCTGTTCCACGGTGAGACCGCCCATATCAATTTCTGGGACGCGGAGCGCTATCGCGGGCCGCTGCTCGGCTACCCCCAGTCGCCGCCCGCTCATGGCGGCCTGGCGCCGCCGGAGGCGCGGTTGGAGGTGGGGCTCGGCACCTCGGCGCCGGCGGCGCTGGCCGCGCTGGTGTCGGACCAGTGGTGGAAAGACGAATTCGCGCCGGACGACCGGCCGAAATGGGCGGTGCTGGAGGGGCATTTGCTGGGGGCGGCCGACCCCGCCGGGCTCGATACCGCCACACGCCGGCGGCTCGACCATCCGCTCGGTTTCACCTCGCTCGATGCCGGGGTGCTGCACCATCTCGTGCAGAGCGCCGACGCGGCGGACAAGGGCCCGGCGCCGACGGAGGCGCAGAGGCAGGAACTGGCCCGGCTCAATGGGCGGCAATCGGCGCTGAATGACGAGGTACGCGCGCTGGTCACGCGGGGGAATGCGCTGCGCATGGCCTGGCGCGAGCGCATCGTCGCGGTGCGGACCGGCACGCTGCGCCTCAACGCGCAGCCGGACCCGCTGGCCGGGCTGCAGGCCGATCTCGACGCCTTCGCCCAGGCGGTGGAGACGGCCTCGGCCGCCGCTGGCGCTCTTGCCGCCTCCGTTGCCGCTCTCAAGGCCGGCCTGCCCAAGGGGTGGGAGCTCAATGCCGCGCCCGAGCCGCCCTTTTGGGTGGCGGCGGACCCGGTGGTGATGCTGGCCGGAATGCCTGGCGCCAGCCGGAGCGCATTGCCGGAACAGCTGCCCTGCCGCACGCCGGCGGGCCTCGTCGCCACCGCGCCTGTTGCGGCCGAGCGCGCCGCCTTTCCCACGGAGGGCCTGACAGCGCTGGCGACTACCCTCGACGCCAGGGGAGTGCCGCAGGCCGCCATCCTTGCCGCCGTGATGCGCGAAGCGGCGCTGATGGAGCAGGCGGTCGCCTCACGCGCCTTTGCCGAGGCCGAGCCCTTTGCCGGGCAGATCGAATGGGAGCAGTGGAAGAACGCGCTGCAGGCGCGCTTCCGCTCGGGCACGGCGGGCGTGTCGCTCACCCTGGCCGGGGCGGATGGCCGCGCGGTTCTCCCCGAGGCGCTGGTCGCCGTCTGGGGCCAGCAGCCCTGGTCGCCGCTTTATCTCGACTGGAACGTGAACTGGCACGCCAGCCCCGCCGGGCTGAAGGACTGGACCTTCCCCCTTGGCCAGCAGGCGCTGCACTATGACTACCGGCAGCCGGACGGCGTGCCGGCGGCCGGACGCGAGGCTCCTTCGGGGGTCAAGGGCCGCAGCCTGATGGCGCCGATGGATGGCGGCTTCATCACCACCGCGCTCGAAGCCTCCATCGCCGAGGCAAAGCTGAACAATGGCGATTTCGCCGCCCTGACCCGCACGCCGCTGGTCGGGCAGGAACTGGCCGGGCTGGGGGCGAGCGTGCGCCGGCTCAACGCCCAGGCGCTGACGCCCCGGCCCGACGCCGCGCTGCCCTGGCTCACCCCGGCGACCGACCGGCAGCTGCAGGCCGGTATGAGCGCGTTGGCCCGGCTGGCGTCCGGCCTGCGCATTGCCCTGCCCGCGCCGCTGCCGCCACTGCCCGGCGCGCCGGGCGAGGCCCCTCCGCTTGAGGCCGGCTGGTTTCGCCTTGAGCATCTATGGGTGGTGGACGATTTCGGCCAATGGGCCGAGCCGATCGCCCGGCCCGGGACAAGGGTGCAGCCGCATCCGCGCTCGCGCCTGCGCCTCGGCGCCAGCGTGGACGACACCCAGTGCGGGCCCTTCGCCCGACCGCCCCGACTGACCGACGGCGCGCGGCTCGACATCTCCTTCGTCGGGCCGCAGACGGCGATCCGCGGCTGGGTCTATCTCAACCGGCAGGACCATGCGCTTGTTGTCTGCGCCGGCGATGGGCGGCTGCTGGGCGAACTGGCGCTGCTGCCCGGCGGGGCCGGGCGCGTCGTCTGGCGCAGCCTTGCCGAGGCCGCGCCCGTCGCCCTTGCCGGGATCGATGATCCGGTGCTCGCCCATCTGGCGGCGTGGCTGGCGGACCCGGCCGAGGGGGCCGACCGGCTGGCCCGGATGCTGGCGATGGTGGAGGAGGCGCTCCCCACCATAAGGGCGCGCGAGGCCGCTCCGGAGCAGATGCTGATCGGCCGGCCGCTGGCGGTGGTGGTGGCGCAGGTCCGGCTGCAGTCCTTTCGCGGCACGCCCGGGGCGGCTGCCGGCGCGCTCGCCCTGCCGCTGCGCCTCGGCAACCGGCGGGACCCGCAGGACGGGCTCGTCGGCCATGCGCAGGGGCTGGCCTTTGCCGCCTTCGCCGGGCTCGACGGGGCGCAGACGCCGCAGGCGGGGTTCGCCACTGCCAGCGACCTCGTGCTGCTCATGGACCCGTCGGCCTCGGTGGAAGTCGCCTGCGGCGTGCTGCCGGCGCGGGCAATGAGCCTGCCCGTCGACGAGGTGCGGGCCGGGCTGGCGCGGCTGGAGATCGGCTTCAGCGTCGGCCCCGTGCTGTTTCACGGCGCGCTGCCGGTCCTGCCGCCGCCGGCCAGCACGGGCGGCACGTGGGAATTGCGCGAGGCCGGCGGCGCTCTCTCGCCGGTGGCGGCGCTCGGCATCGCGCCGCGCTTCGACGGGGCGGCGCCCTCGGCGGGCGAGGGCTGGCTGATCCTGCGCCGCACGCAAACGCCGGAAAAAACAGCGCCAGAGGCCTGAAACGGGGATCGGGATGACATATCGTACAAGGTTCTCCACCCTGCTGACCGCCGCCCTTCTGGCGGTCCTCCCCAGCCTTGGCGGTGCGCCCGCCACCGCCCAGAGCCCGGCATCGCTCCCGCCGCCGCTGACGGAGGCGCGCGTGGTGCCCGGCACGCCGCCCACGCTGCAATTGGTCGTTCGGCCAAAGCTCGGGGGCGATGAGGCGACCCTTCCGCGCGTGGTGCAGATCCTGATCAGTCGCGACAGCCTCGCCGATGACCTCATCCGCGACCAGTCCGATGACCTCTGGCAGGATATCGGCTCGGTCAAAGGGGTGCTGCGCGACCCCGTGGGCGACCCGCCCTGGTTCCTGATGCGCAGCGCCGCCGCCGATCCGGACAAGGTCCGCATCGGCATCGCCAACTACAATCTCAACCGGAGCGACGCCTCGGACGTGAGCCCGGTCAACACGGCGCTGCGCATCCTCCTGCCGTTGCGCAAGGGCAACCAGGCCCTGACGCTGGAGGTCAGCGCCGGCGCCAGTATCGACACTCTGTCGGCGCCCATCCCGGTGACGGTGCCGCTGCAGCAGCCGGCCGTGCTCAATCCCGACGCCAAGGTCGACTTCGGCGTCGATGTCGCCGCGCCGAACGCGCTGGCGATGGGCGCCACCGTCACCCTGACCTGGAACGTCACGGACTGCGTCCAGGCGACGTTGAGCGGCCCGATCGATTTTCGCCAGCCGGTCCTCGCCATCAAGCCCATTGGCGGCGTGTGCGCGGGCTCGAAGAAGGTGCTGGCGCTGGGCAAAGCCACCTATCAGCTCACGGCCGAGCTTGCCGGCAAGGCGGACAACCCCGTCAGCGCCGTCGTTACCAAGACCATCAGCCTCGAGGTCCTGCGTTTCGATCAGTTCGCCAATCTGACGCTGACGCCGCCCTCGGTGCTGCCCGGCGGCAAGGTGCGGGCGCGCTGGTACATCCGCGAACTGCCGGCCGACGACCGGCGCGAGGCGGTGCTGTCCTGGACCGATGCCAATGGCAACCGACGCCTGCAGCGGCTGCGTGACTCGTCGAGCCAGACCACCTCGGGCGAGATGAGCTTCGTCGTGGCGCAGCAGCCGGAAGGCGTCGATACGGCCGTCCGGCTGCACTATGGCGAGGAAACCATCGAGCGCTCCTTCGATATTGAGCGCTGGCAGGTGGCGGGACGTTCCGCGATCGATGCCGGGTCGTTGCGCGGCATGGCCCTCGCCGGCGGCCGGCTGGTGCTGTGCAGCGAGAAGGGCATCTTCCTCTCCGAGGTCGGCGCGGGCGGCGGCATCGGCGCGGGCAGTGTCGGCAAGGTCAACGACCCGTTCCCGGATTTTTCGCGCATGCCCATCACCGTTGGCGTTCGCCCGGCGGCGGGCAGTCCCGAAGCTGTCGCCGGCGGGCGGGCGTCGATCGAGCAGGCCCCGTGCCTGGCGGTGCGCGCCATTGATGGCGAGCGGGTGGCGGCGCTGGTCCAAATTGAGAAGCCGGCGGCCGGCAGCCCCGGCTATGCCGAGCTGACGCTGCTGTCGCCGGCGGCCCAGCTGGCGAGCTATCCGGTGACCCTGACGGATGGCCCGGTCGATACCGGCGCCGCGCAGCTGCGGGACTATCAGCTCGGCATGCTGTATGGGCGGATCATCGTGCAGGTGCAGATCGGCCCGCGCGACCGCAGCACCGATCTCAATCCCCGCTCCTCCGTCAAGGCGTACTCGATCGCCGAGGGCGACATACGCGCCAGCACCGCCAGCTGGCGGCCCGAGCCGGCGCTCGCCACCGACGAACTGCGACCCCGCTATGGCTGGGAGCTGGTGGACGGCTTCGGTGTCGACAATGCGGCGCTGTTCCTAGTGAACGCGATCAGCGGCGAGACCGCACGCTACGAGCCGAGCGCCGCCAGCCGCGACCGGCTGGCCGCCGCCAGGGCCAGCGGCTCGCCGGCCAAACTGGCCGCGGCGCGCGAGGCGGTGGAGATCGAGTTTCCCACATCGGCCAGCAGCCTGGGCAAGGAGCAGGCCGCCGCGCTGGGCAACGGGCCGATGACCAATGTCGGCGGGGTGCTGGTCGCGTTCGGGGCTGGCGTGGCCTACAACCCGCAGACCAATCAGTGGCAGCCCGGCTCCTTCGGCGAGGCCGGCGGCAAGGGCAGCGTCGCCGCCTATCGCGGCGACGGCGAGCCGCGCCTGTGGCTGGTGAAGGCCAATGGCGAAAGGCTCAGCCTGCCGGTGGAAAGCCCGCGCCTGTTCGTCGCCGACTATTTCGATAACGGGCGCGCCGCCAGCCTGCCTTATCTCGTCCTGGCCGCCCGGGTGACGATCCGCAGCCGCGAGGCGCTGCAATGGCGGACCGACCGGCGCACCCAGTTCAATCAGGTCGGCAGCACTGTCACAGAGACGGTGAACTGCACGGTGAAGGGGGTCACCACCCCGGTGCCGATGGTGGTGAGCACCTACACGCTGCGCTACCCCGATCGCGGCTTCGCGCTCATCGGCGGGTCCGCCGACGGCAAGACCAGCGTCTCCAAGGCGCACAAGGGCAATGGCAGCTGGGACGTCACCGCCAGTTCCGACCCCTGCGTGAGCGTTCGCATCGAGCCGATCGCGGTGTCGAGCCAGTGAGGCGTTCGCCCGACCATCGCCGCCCACCGGCATTCCCAAGGCAAGGAACAGGAAGATGAGCGAAGACACCGTGACCCCGCTATGGACCCTGACCCGGGTCAGCCAGATCGACGGCAAGAATCTGAGCCTGACCCTTGACGGGGAAAGCACGCCGAAGGTGGAGATAACCCCCGAAGGCAAGGCTACCTTCAACACCTCGATGACGGTCGTCGGGGCCGTGGTCATGGAGGCGGCGGTGACGGCCGGGGCCGGCCTCACCGTGAATGGCGAACTGAAGGTGAACGGCCCGGTTTTGGCGACCGGCACGATCGCGGCGGCGCAGGGGCTCACGGGCCTGGGGGCGGTGCCGATCGGCGCCATCCTCATGTGGTCGGGTGATCCGGCCAAGCTGCCCGCCGGCTGGTTCCTGTGCAATGGCGGCGGCTGGCTGGCCAATGGCGACCCCATTCCGGACCTGCGGAGCCAATTCATCGTCGGCCACGATCCGGCCAGCACCGACTACAAGCAGGTGCACAACCGCGGCGGCACCAGCGAGAGCACGCTGAAGGTCGAAAACCTGCCCAAGGACGATGCCCTGACGCTGAAAGAGCTGGTGGTCTCCGTCCCCTATATAGACGGCGACAACAATGCCCTCTCGCGAAACGTTGGCCGGGATGTGAAGGTCGGCACGAACGGATCGTCCAAGCCGTTCGACAATCGCCCACCCTGGTATGCGCTGGCCTATATCATCTATAGCGGGGCTGGTGCCGTGGCGTGCGCCGATCCCAACATGCGGGCGGTCCTGCGCAATGACCAGTTCCTGAGCGCGGGGCAGGGCATCGCCTCGCCCTCCGGGCGCTACGCCCTGACGATGGCGGCGGGTGGCACGCTCAGGCTGCTGGACATGCAGGACAAGGCGCTCCCCAAACAGCTCTGGGTGGCCAAGCAGGGCGAATCCGAGGCTTTCGGGGTTGAGGCACGCATGCAGCCCGACAGCAATTTCGTCATGTATGACGGGAACCGGAGCGCGACCTTTGCCTCGGATACCTTCAAAAAGGGCGGTGTGCTGCTGCGTGTAACGGACGACGGCAAGGTCACCATCGACGGCGCCGACGGCAAATCTGTCTGGTCGAAGCCGTGAAGCGATCAGGTCACGCCAGTCTCGCAACAGGAGCCGCAGCATGAACGACCAGACCGTGACGCCGAACTGGACCCTGACCCGGGTCAGCCAGGTCGATGGACGCAATTTCAGCCTCACCTGCGAGGGCAAGAGCGAGCCGGCGCTGGAGATCACCACCGAGGGCAAGACCACGCTCAACACCCCGCTCACCGTCACCCAGGCGGTAACGGCGAGCGGCGGCATGCAGGTCAGCGGCGGCAAGCTGGCGGTCACGGGCGGCCTTGCCGTCACCGGGGCGATCGAGGTGACGGGCGGGATCACCGGCCCGGGGATGACGCCGAAAGGGGCGATCATCATGTGGGCGGGCGATCCCAAGGATGTCCCCGCCGGCTGGGCGCTGTGCGACGGCAGCCACGGCACGCCCGACATGCGGGCGAGGTTCCCTGTGGGCGCGGATGGCGGCTCCTTCGCCGTTGGCAGGCCGGGCGGCGCAACCAGTCACCAGCATGATATTCATGCATCGGTCGAGCTGAAGGCGATCCGGTCGGCGGGTAACAATTACTTCGAGGTCATTACCCCGGGCACATATCCGATCAAGGGCACTACCACGCTGTCCGACCACCTGCCGCCCTATCTGCCGCTGCATTTCCTCATGAAGCTGTAGGCGAGCCGCGCGGGGCGCAGGACCCGCCGAAGGCGAGCCACCGCGGCTTTACAGCCACCGGAGCGCGACGGTAGAAAACAATCGCATGCGGCGCGGGGGCGGATGACTCGCATCCCGCAGCGATTGGGCGGGAATGACCGGAACGTCAAGGCATGCCGCGCGCGAGGCTGATCCAGCCTTTGCGCTGCTGCTGCAGCTGTGCGCGCGGGCCGCGCGGCACGCGGCAGCGGAGTCCGCCGCTCCGGCCGGCCGGGTCGAGGATTGGCAGGCGTTCCTGCGCCTCGTCGACCGGCACCGCGTGGCCGGCCTCGTTCATCTGGGGCTGGGGCGCGTCGCCGCTGCTGTTCCGGACGATGTGCGCCGTGCCATCGCCGAGAGGGCAGGGGTGCTGGCGCGCAACAACCTTGCCATGGTTGCCGCCACCATCCGCCTGCAGAAGGCGTTCGACGCCGCCGGCATCGAGGTGGTCTTCTTCAAGGGCGCGCTGGTCGGCCAGCGGGCCTATGGATCGATTGCCATCAAGCAAGGCAAGGACGTCGACTTTCTGGTGCGGCCGGACGATCTGGCGGCGACCGTCATGCTTCTCGCGGGCGAGGGCTACCGGCCGTCCATTCCCGAGGCGCCGCTAACCCCGGCCAAGATCGACGCGCTGCGCGCCTTCCAGATCGAGGCGGTCATGGTCGATCCGGCGCGCGGCGTGCAGTTGGAGCCGCATTGGCGCCTCACCGAGAACCGCCGGTTGCTGCCGCTCGGGCCGCTTCTGGCGGGCGCGGACAAGCGCGAGAGCCTGGGCGGCGTCGCCATCCGGGGCTTCCATCCCGACGACGAGTTCGCCTATCTCTGCGTCCACGGCGCCCGCAGCGGCTGGTTCCGCCTCAAATGGCTGGCCGATCTGCACGCCCTGCTGGTCGGGCTGCCGGAAGAAGAGCGGGCGCGCCTCTATCGCCATGCCGAGACCTTGGGCGCCGGGCCCGCCGCCCTGCTCGCCTTCGGCCTGTGCCGCGAGCTGTTCGCGCTGCCGGTGCCGGCGGCGCTGGCGCGTCCCGTCGCGGCGCCGTTGCAGAGGGCGATGCACCGCATGAGCATCTCCTGCCTCCGGGATGAGGATCCGCAATTCTCCATCCGCCGTGTGGTGGTGCTGCCGATGCTGCACGCTTTGGCCTGCGGTCCCCTGCATGTGATGGCCGAGTTCGGGCGCTGGACGGTCAACTGCCAGGACGCGCTCGACGTGCCGCTGCCGCGCCGGCTGTATTTCCTCTACCCGCTGCTGCGGGTCCCGCTCTGGTTCGGGCGGCTGCTGCGCGGCAAGAACCGGCTGGGCCGCAAGACGGCCGGTGTTTGATCCCGCCCTCCCGGCTTCGATGTTGCGATGCAGCATCAGCCCCGCTACGGTAAGGCCGTCCGGTTCCGAAAGGCGCGCCAATGCCCTCCAAGGTCCTGCCTCCCGCCCAACCTCGCGCCGCCACCGCCGCAAAGACGGCGCGGCGCGGCCCCCGCAAAGGCGCCGGGGGCGCGCCGCCGGCCCTGGCACCCGACGAGACGGCAGCGCCGCAGCGTTCCGGCCCGATCCGGGTTGATCTCGCTTTGCAGGGCGGCGGCTCGCATGGCGCCTTCACCTGGGGTGTGCTCGACCGGTTGCTGGAAGAGGATTGGCTCAGCATCGAGGGCATTTCCGGCACCTCCGCCGGGGCGATGAACGCCGCCGTGCTGGCCGATGGTTTTGCCGCCGGCGGGCGTGAGGGTGCGCGCGCGGCGCTCGATGCCTATTGGCGCCAGGTCGCCGAGGCGGCGCGCTTCAGCCCGTTCCAGCGCGGCCCGCTCGATGTGCTGCTCGGGCGCTGGACGCTCGACCATTCGCCGCTCTTCGTCACCATGGACCTGATGTCGCGGCTCTATTCGCCCTATGATCTCAATCCGGGCGGCGCCAACCCGCTGCGCGCCATTCTGGAGAAGGCGATCGACTTCGAGCGGCTGCGCGCCTCGCCGGTCAAGCTGTTCATCACCGCCACCAATGTGCGTACCGGGCGCGGCCGGGTTTTCCGCAATGCCGAGATCACGCCCGAAGTGCTGATGGCCTCGGCCTGCCTGCCCACGCTGTTCCAGGCGGTGGAGGTCGACGGCGAGAGCTATTGGGATGGCGGCTATTCCGGCAACCCGACGATGACGCCGCTGGTGCGCGAACTTGAATCCGACGACACCATCCTGATCCCGATCAACCCGGTGGAGCGCCCCGGCACGCCACGCACCGCGTCGGAAATCCTCAACCGGCTTAACGAAGTCTCGTTCAATGCGGTGCTGCTGAAGGAATTGCGGATGATCGCCCTGCTGCGGCAGGTGGCCAATCCCGGCAATTGCGAGGGCGCGCAATGGGCGCGGATGCGGATCCATCTGGTGCGCAACTCGATCATGGACACGCTCGGCTATTCCTCGAAGCTCAACGCCGAGTGGGAGTTCCTCAGCATGCTCCGGGACGAAGGCCGCAAGGCCGCCGACGCCTTCCTCGAAGCCGATGGCGGCAATATCGGCAAGCGTTCCTCGGTCGATCTCGACGTGCTGCTCGAAGGGGTGTGAGCCATGGGCCTCATCGGCATATTGCTCGGTCTCGGCCTTCTCGTCTGGTTCGCCTATCGTGGCTGGAGCGTGCTGCTGCTGGCGCCGCTCGCGGCGCTGCTCGCCGCCCTGATGTCCGGCGTGCCGCTGCTCGCCAGCTGGACCCAGACCTTCATGGGCAGCGCCGCCAGCTTTGTCGGGCAGTTCTTTCCGCTGTTCCTGCTCGGCGCGCTGTTCGGCAAGCTGATGGAGGACAGCGGCTCGGTCGCCGCCATCGCCGATTTCATGACCGAGAAGCTTGGCGCGCAGCGCGCCATCCTCGCCGTGGTGCTGGCGGGTGCCATCGTCACCTATGGCGGGGTGAGCCTGTTCGTCGCCCTGTTCGTGCTGGCGCCGATGGCGCAGGCGCTGTTCCGCGCGGCCGACATTCCGCGCCGGCTGATGGCGCCGGCCATCGCGCTCGGCACCTTCACCTTCACCATGATGGCGCTGCCCGGCACGCCGGCGATCCAGAACGCCATTCCCATGCCGTTCTTCGGCACCACGCCCTTCGCCGCGCCGGGGCTTGGAATCATCGCCTCCGTCCTCATGCTTGGCTTCGGCCTGTGGTGGCTCGGCCGGGCTGAGGCAGCGGCGCGCCGGGCGGGGGAGGGGTTCGGCGATGGCGCCGCTTCGGTGAATGCCGCTCTCGACGACCCGGTCCTGCGCGAGCGGGCGACCACGGCGCGCGAATTCGACCCGGCCGAGATCGCCCATGGCCATCAGAGCGTGGCGCGCCCCTCCATTGCGCTGGCAGCGCTGCCGCTGGGGCTGGTGATCTCCGTCAATCTGCTGATGTCCTTCCTTGTCCTGCCGCGCCTCGATTTCGGCTTTCTGGCCGAGGAGCGCTGGGGCGGCATTCCCCTGTCGGCGGTCTCCGGCGTGTGGTCGGTGGCGGTGGCCCTGCTCGTGGCGATACTGGCGACGCTGGTCATTAATTGGCGCCGCCTGCCAAAGCTACGCGAGACCATGGATGCTGGCGCCAACGCCTCGGTGCTGCCGATTTTCTCGGTGGCGAGCCTTGTCGGCTTCGGTGCGGTGGTGGCGGCGCTGCCCGCCTTCGCGCTGGTGCGCGACTGGGTGCTCGCCATCGAGGGCGGGCCGCTGGTGTCGCTGGCGGTGGCGGTCAACATCCTCGCCGCGCTCACCGGCTCGGCCTCGGGCGGGCTCACCATCGCGCTCGACGCGCTGGGGCCGGTGTTTCTGGAGCGTGCCGGGGCGCTCGGCATCGAGCCAGCGCTGCTGCATCGCGTGGCGGTCATGAGCGCGGGCACGCTGGACAGCCTGCCGCACAGTGGCGCGGTGGTGACGCTGCTTGCCGTCTGCGGAGTGACCCCAAGGGAAAGCTATCTCGATATCGTCATGGTTGCTATCGTCGGTGCCCTGGTGGCGCTGGTGGTCGTCATCGGGCTCGGCTCGGTTGCGGGCAATTTCTGAAGGCGGCGGGTCCCGGGAAGGGGTTGCCAGCCGCAGCGATGACGGAGTGACGATGTCGGCGATTGAAATTTCGGGCCTTCTCACCTTCACCATCGCCATTGTCGTCTTCTTCGTTGGCTCGGGCATCAACCGGGCGATCCCCCCGTTGGGACAGTTCAACATTCCGGAGGCGGTGACCGGCGGCCTGCTGGCGGCGCTGGCGACGCTGATCGCCTATCAGTTCCTTGATACCGCCATCGTGTTCGATCTCGGCGCGCGCGACCTGCTGCTGCTGTATTTCTTCACCGGCATCGGCCTCAACGCCCGGCTGGACGATCTTCTCGCCGGGGGGCGGCCGCTGGTGATCCTGCTCGGTCTCACCATCATCTATCTCGTCATCCAGAACGTGATCGCCCTCGGTGCCGTCAGCCTGCTCAACCTGCCGGAAGGGCTCGCCGTCTTCCTCGGCTCGGCCTCGCTGATCGGCGGGCACGGCACCACCATCGCCTGGGCGCCGCTGATCGCGGAGCGCTTCGGCGTCGCCAATGCGCTGGAGGTCGGCATCGCCGTGGCGACGCTCGGCCTCGTGCTGGCCAGTCTCGCCGGCGGGCCGATCGCCCGCTACCTCATCACCCGCCACCAGTTGACGAGCGAACCGGGGCAGGAGGCCGTCGTCGGCCTGCCCAAGGCGGTGAATGAGCGCATGGATGACGACATCAGCCATGTCAGCCTGCTGCGCACGGTACTGGTGCTCAATGTCGCCATCCTGATCGCCTTCGGCCTGGAGGAAGCGGTGGAGTGGACCGGCCTCAAGCTGCCGATGTTCGTGGTCTGCCTGCTGGTCGGCATCGTGCTCACCAACACCGTGCCGCGCCTGCTGCCACGCGTGCGCTGGCCGACGCGCACACGGGCGCTGGCGCTGGTGTCCGATCTCGCGCTGAACGTTTTCCTCGCCATGTCGCTGATGAGCATGCAGCTGTGGAGCATTGGCGGGCTGGGGCTGGCGCTGGTTGTGGTGCTCGCGGTGCAGACGGTGGCGGCGGTGGCCTATATCGTCTTCGTCGTGTTCCCGGCGATGGGGCGCGACTATCAGGCGGCGGTGATCTCCGCCGGCTTCACCGGCATCAGCCTGGGGGCCACGCCGACCGCCATCGCCAACATGACCGCCGTGACCAAGACGCACGGGCCCTCGCCGCGCGCCTTCATCATACTGCCGCTGGTGTCGGCCTTCTTCATCGACATCATCAACGCCGCCGCCATCGGATTTCTGGCGCGCTGAGGACCGTCAATCGGCACCGGGGTCCTCGACCGTCTCGGTCACGGTCTGGCCGAAGCGCTCGACCTGGCCCTGATAGGTGCGCCGGGTCGCCGGGTCGACCACGGCCAGCGGCGCGCTCAGCGCGAGGCCGGCGGCGCTGCCGACCGTCTGGCCGACGCCCATCGCCCCCGCCGCGATGCGGTCGCCGAGGCTGACTTCGGAATCGGTCACGGTCTGCCCGTTCACCAGCCGCTGGCCGATCAGCTGCACCACCTCGGGCGAGGAGGCGAAGCGGCCGTGATTGAGCGAATCGCCGCTGCGCATGGCGGTGAGGTCGATCACCACGATGCCGGACTTCTCCAGCTGCCCGTAGAATTGCTGGGCGTCGATCAACCCCAGCCGGTCCACCCCGCCGGCGATGCGGCGCGAGACCTGCAGCGCCCGGTCGTCCTGGGAGACGAACAGGGTGAAGCGCGCCTGCGTGCCCTGCAGCGCCCGCCATTGCGAGGCGAACACATCGACATCGACATCGGGCGAGGCGAGGATGACGTTGCGGATCTTCGCCGGCAGCTTGCCGTGGCGGATCGCCATCTGCCGCAAGCTCTCCATCGCCAGCCACGCCCCCATGGAGTGCGCCATGATGGTCACGTCCTCCACCCGCGGGTCGCTGGTGACCTGCCAGACCGTGTCCTCGAAGGCGTCGCGCGAGACGATGGTGCTCTCGCGGTCGAACAGATAGTCGAACACCCGGGCGCGTGAGGGCCAGGTGAACAGCACCGGCGCCACGTCCGACCCCGAATCATGCACGATCTGGGCGAAGCGGTAGACGGCGTCCTCGAAGCGGTTGTTGAAGCCGTGCACGAAGATCAGCACCCGCCGGCTCTTCGGCAGATGGCCGTTGAGCCAGCCCCTGGCGGCCTTCACATTCGGCAGCGGCTCGACGGCGAGGGTGGCGAAGTCGGTTTCCGGGTTGGGCGGCAGGCTGCGCGGCCATTGCACCTCGCCGATCTGCCGGCGGCTGTCCGGCGGGATCGAGACGGTGAAGGCGTCGAGCGAGACGCCGGCGCCGCGTTCGCCGCTATAGAGCGTGGCGACGTCGTTGGAGGCCTCGCGGGTGGTCGCGACCAGCAACTCCACCTTGGTGGTGCCCGGCACCGCCGCCTCGACCGGGGTGAGCACACCCACCGGCCGGTTCGAGCATCCCGCGCACAGGGCGAAGGCCAACGCAACAACGACCAGACGCATTCCGCCTCCGTAAGGCCCCCACCCCGACAAGACGGCCAGCATTAGCGCGCCACTGCGGCAAAGGCGAGTCGCACGCCCGCTTCCGCGCGGCGCGCACAGAAGGTTTGCGCCGGGGTGATTTACGGAGTGTCATCTGCCTCTGTAAGCTCGGCGGTAGGATCGGGCCGGCAGCTTATGCCTGGCGGCGGAAGGTCGCCGGCTGGGCACGGCGCGGCGCAGTGGCAGGCAGGGGAGCGACCGGCGATGAAAACCACCAAGCCATGGAGCGCGGCTCTCGCGCTTGGCGCCAGCCTGCTTCTTGCCGGTTGCGGCGAGGAGCCGGAGGCGCAGGCCCCGGCGCCCCGGCCGGTGCGCGTCGTCACGGTGGAAAAGGGCGTCGGCGGGCAGGTTGCCTCCTTCACCGGCGATGTGCAGGCGCAGGATGAGGCCGCGCTCGCCTTCCGCGTTTCCGGCCGGATGATCGAGCGCAGCGCCAATGTCGGTGATCAGGTCAAGGCCGGGCAGGTCGTGGCCCGGCTCGATCCGCAGAACGCGCTGAATGCCCTGCGTTCGGCCCAGGCGGCACTGGCGGCGGCGGAGAGCCAGCTCGTCACCGCCGCCAATACCTTCGAGCGGCAGGAGCGGCTGCTCGGCAACGGCTTCACTACTCAGGCCAATCACGACGCCGCCCGCACCGCGCTGCAGGCGGCGCAGTCGGGGGTGGACAATGCCGAGGCGCAGTTGAAGACCGCGCAGGACAATGTCAGCTATACCGACCTCGTCGCCGACGCCCCCGGCACGGTGACGGCGCGCGGCGCCGAGCCGGGCGAGGTGGTGCAGGCCGGGCAGATGATTCTTCAGCTCGCACGGCAGGGCGGGCGCGACGCGGTGTTCGACGTGCCGGCGAATGTCCTGCGCGCGGCCCCAGTCGATCCGGTCATCACCGTCACGCTGAGCGACGATCCCAGCGTGACCGCGCGCGGCCGGGTGCGCGAGGTGGCGCCGCAGGCGGACCCGGTGACGCGCACCTTCCGGGTGCGGGTCGGGCTCGACACGCCGCCGGCGGCGATGCGTCTCGGCTCGACGGTCATCGGCCGGGTGGAACTTGGCAGCGACGCGGCGATCGAGATCCCCGCCTCGGCGCTCACCGCGGTCAATGAACGTCCGGCGGTGTGGGTCTATGACCCCGCCAGCCAGACCGTGGCGCTGCGCAACATCGAGCTGCGTCGCTTCTCGCAGGCCTCCGTCGCGGTCGAGACCGGGCTCAGCCCGGGCGAGATCGTGGTGACGGCCGGCGTGCAGGCGCTGCACCCCGGCCAGAAGGTGCGTCTGCTCGGGGCGGGCTCGTGATGCGGTTCAACCTGTCGGAATGGGCGGTCCGCGAGCGCTCGCTGGTCCTGTTCTTCATGCTGGCCGTGGTGGTCGCTGGCCTGTTTGCCTATACGCGCCTCGGCCGCGCGGAAGACCCGTCCTTCATCATCAAGACCATGGTGGTGCAGGCGGCCTGGCCCGGCGCCAGCATCGAGGACACGCTGCAGCAGGTGACGGAACGGCTGGAGCGCACGCTGCAGGAAACGCCGCATCTCGACTTCATCCGCAGCTATACCCGCCCCGGCGTCACCACCATCTTCGTCGCCCTGAAGGGCAGCACCACCGCGCAGGAGGTGCCCGATGTCTGGTACCAGGTGCGCAAAAGCATTGGCGACATGGCCCACACCCTGCCGCGCGGGGTGGTGGGACCGGGCTTCAACGACGAGTTCGGCGACACGTTCGGCCTGATCTATGGCTTCACCGCCGACGGCTTCACCCATCGCGAGCTGCGCGATTATGTCGAGCAGGCCCGTTCGACGCTGCTGCGGGTTCCTGATGTCGCCAAGATCGAGCTGCTGGGCGAGCAGGACGAGCAGATCTTTGTCGAGTTCTCGGTGCGCGAACTCGCCACTCTCGGCATCAACCGCTCCGCCCTGGTGGCGGCGCTGCGGGCGCAGAACGTGGTGCAGCCCTCCGGCACCATCCAGACCGGCGACGAGGCGCTGGTGATCGACGTGTCCGGCGCCTTCGGCTCCGAGCAGGATGTGGCCAACATCAATTTCGCCGTGGACGGGCGCATGCTGCGCCTCGCCGACATCGCCACCGTGCGGCGCGGCTATGTCGATCCGCCGCGCCCGCTGTTCCGCACCGATGGCGAGCCCGCCATCGGCCTCGCTATTTCGATGCGCGAGGGCGGCGACATTCTCCAGCTCGGCCGCAACATCGACACGGCCATGGCGAAGATCTCGGCGGAACTGCCGATCGGCATCGAGCCGCATCTGGTGGCCGACCAGGCGGTGACGGTCGCAGGCGCGATTTCCGAATTCATGGAATCGCTCTGGCAGGCCATTCTCATCATCCTCGTGGTGAGCTTCATCGCGCTCGGCGTGCGCGCCGGCCTGATGGTGGCGCTGACCATTCCGCTCACCCTGGCCGGCGTGTTCGCGGTGATGTGGCTGCTGGGCATCGACATGCAGCGCATCTCGCTCGGCGCCCTCATCATCGCGCTGGCGCTGATGGTGGACGATGCGATGACCACCACCGACGCCACGCTGGGGCGCCTTGCCGCCGGCGAGACCAAGGAGGTGGCGGCGGTCTATGCCTTCAAGACCTACGCTTTCGCCATGCTGGCCGGCACGCTGGTGACGATCGCCGGCTTCGTGCCGGTGGGCTTTGCCGCCTCGTCGGCGGGCGAATACACCTTCTCGCTGTTCGCGGTGGTGACGGTGGCGCTGCTGGTGTCGTGGCTGGTGGCGGTGCTGTTCGCCCCGCTGATCGGCCTCGTGATCCTGAAAGCGCCGAAGAACGCCGGTGGCGAACCGGGCCGGGTGATGCGGCTCTATCGCGCGCTTCTCTCCGCCGCGCTGGGGGCGCCCTGGGTGACGGTCGCGGTCACGCTCGCCCTGTTCGTCGCCGCCGTGCTGGCGCTGCCGCTGATCCCGCGCCAGTTCTTCCCCTCGTCCGACCGGCCGGAACTGCTGGTGGACCTGCAATTGCCGCAGAACGCCTCGATCTTTGCCACCGAGCGGGCGATGGAACGGCTCGACGACGCGCTGAGGGGCGATCCCGATGTGGAGCGCTGGAGCGGCTATGTCGGGCGCGGGGCGATCCGCTTCTACCTGCCGCTCAATGCCCAGCTTCCCAATGCCTTTTTCGGCCAGGCCGTGGTGGTGGCCAAGGACGTGCCGGCGCGCGAACGACTGGAGGCCAAGCTCGACACGCTGCTCGCGAACGATTTTCCCAATGTCGTGAGCCGCGTCTCGCCGCTGGAACTGGGGCCACCGGTGGGCTGGCCGATCCAGTACCGCGTCGTCGGGCCGGAACTCGGCCCGGTGCGCGACATCGCCTTCAGGCTGGCCGAAGTGATCGCCGCCGACCCGCTGACGCGCACGGTGAACTATGACTGGATCGAGCCGGCGCGCGAGATCCGCATCCGCGTCGACCAGGACCAGGCGCGGCTGCTCGGCCTCTCCACCGAGGCGATCGGCTCGGTGCTGAACACGGTCGTGACGGGCGCGCCGGTGACGCAGCTGCGCGACGACATCTATCTGATCGACGTGGTGCTGCGCGCCACCGACGAGCAGCGCGTCTCGCTCGACACGCTGCGCACGCTGGAAGTGCCGCTGCCGGGCGGGCGCACCGTGCCGCTGAGCCAGTTCGCCACCTTCGACTATGAGCAGACCTATCCGCTGGTCTGGCGCCGCGACCGGCTGCCCGCGCTCACCGTGCAGTCCGACATCGCGCCGGGCGAGCTCCCCGAGACGGTGGTGGCTCAGCTGGCGCCGAAGATCGAAGAACTGGCACAGACGCTGCCGGCCGGCTACCGCATCGAGACCGGCGGCACGGTGGAGGAGAGCGCGAACTCGCTCGCCTCGGTCATGGCGGTGGTGCCTGTCATGATCCTCATCATGCTCACCGTCCTCATGTTCCAGCTGAGGCGCTTCTCACTGGCCGCACTGGTCATAAGTGTTGCACCGCTTGGACTCATTGGCGTTGTCATTGCACTGCTGGTTTCCGGCCGCCCGCTGGGTTTCGTCGCCATTCTCGGCGTGCTGGCGCTGATCGGGATGATCATAAAAAACGCTGTGATTCTAATAGGTCAGATCGAATCCGAGCGCGCCGGCGGCAAGGATGCGCGGCAGGCGGTGACCGACGCCGCCTGCGCCCGCTTCACCCCGATCGTGCTCACCGCTTTGTCCACAGTACTCGGAATGATCCCCATAGCCCCCACCGTCTTCTGGGGCCCCATGGCCTTCGCCATCATGGGAGGGCTGCTGATCGCCACCCTGCTCACGCTGGTCTTCCTGCCGGCGCTCTATCTGGCGACGGCAGGACGGCAGCGGGGGCTCTTTCGTGAAGCAAATCAATAGGTTACGGGGAGGCTTTCGGTTCAGTGGCGGCCGGCTTGATGCGGTCGTTCATATAGGCGAAGAACGGATTTGACGACATCCGCACCAGCGCGTCGAGGCTGACGATCAGCGCGCCGCGCTCGCCGCGCACCGCCATGGCGCCGAGCTCAAGCCCAAAGTTCTCCTTCGGGTCGGGATGCGAGCCATACAACGCGTCCTCCGGTGGGAAGGGCAGGGCGACGTGGGACAGCGAATAGACGTCGATCGGATAGGACAGCCCGAGGGGACGGATGGTCTCCTCCGTCCCGCCGGCGGGAATGGAGCGCTCCACTACCAGGTCGCTGCCCGCGTCCTCATTGGTGATGATCACGGTTCGGAAGTCGCGCGGCAGCGGCGGCAATAAGCGCATCAGCGCGGAATACGAGGTCGCGCGCAGCAAGGGCCCGAGCTTGGTGTTGCGGTTGATATCGAACAGCACGAGTTCACTGCCGTTTGCCGGCAGCTGGCTGTACAGCGCGTCCACGATCGCACGGGTGGACACGGTGAAGTCCATGACCGACTGGAAGGTCAGCACCGGGGCGAGCTCTGTCAGCCGCCCGGCGCGGGCCTCGGCGGTGATCGAGGCTTGCAGCGCCCGCGTAAGCCGATGGGACTGTACGGCGCCGTTCACCGGGAAGCTGTTGTATTTGAAAGGGTTGAACTCCGGTACGATGCCGAGCCACGCTGCCTTGTCAAAAGCCGGCAGCCAGGCCGGCAGGGCGGCGAGACCGGCGAAGCGGGCGAAGCGGGTGATGCCGATCATCGGCGAGATCAGCACCAGCCGGTCGGGGCGGGTGAGTGTGTTGTCACTGAGCGCGTCGAGCGCATATTTCAGCGCCAGCGCCCCGCCATTGGAAAAGCCGACGATCTCCAGCGGCTTGCCCGGCACGCGGGCGGCTGCTTCGCGCACGGCGAGGCGGGTGGCGGCTAGCCAATCTTCCCATTCGGCGGCGGTGAGGCCGGCCGGCACCGTCCCGTGACCGGGCAGGCGCGGGGCGACGACGAGGAACCCGTTGGCAAGGTAGCGGCGTGCGACATGACGCAGGCTGTAGGGCGAATCGGTGAGCCCGTGCAGCAGCACCACGACGCCGACCGGCACGCCTTCCGGCGCCAGTTCATAGGAACGGTTGAAATCCTGCGAGAGGCGTGGCGGGTAGACCACGCTGCCGGCGAAGTAGCGGTTGGAGGGAACCCGGTCCTCCTCCGGCAGCTTCTGCACCACCTCGCGGGTGACGTAGGCGAACAGCCTATCCTCGTGGGCGAGATAGGCGCGCCAGTCGGCGGCGTCGAGCTCCGCAACGCTCAACTCTTCCGGCACGAAGGTGTGCCAGGGCTCCAGCGGCGGGCCGCTCTGCGCGAACCAGACGCGCGAGCCGAGGAAGGCAACAAACAGCACCAGCGTCAGCACTGCCAGCCATTTGAGAACCCTGCGAAGGGGAGTGAGTACGAAGGCGAGCATGGTCAGACGGCTGGCTCCTCACGGCCGGACAATAGGCGGGCGATCCAGCGGCTGCCCTCGCCCTCCTCGCAGAAGGTGAGGGCGGCAATCACCAGCGGCACGCCGATGAAGGCGCCCGACAGGCCCCACATGAATGCCCAGAAGAACACGGCGAGCAGCACCAGGAAAGGCGAGATCGCCAGCGCCTTGCCGGCCACGCGCGGCTCGATATAGCTGCCGCTGAAGAACTGAATGACGTTCATGGCAAGGAATACCGCCACCGCCGTCTCCCACGAGCCGAACTGCGCCAGCGCGAAGAAGGTGGGCAGCAACGTCGCCACCAGCGGGCCGATGAAGGGAATGTAGTTCAGCGCAAAGGCGATGACACCGAAGGCCAGGGCGAGTTCGAGCCCGATGGCGGCGGAAACCGCCCAGACGAACACGCCGGTCAGCACGCTCATCACCGTGCGCACCATCATATAGGTGCGGAACTTCGCCCCCGTCGCCGCGCTGGCCCGCACCAGACGCTGGCCGGTCTCGCCAGCCTCGGCGAGCAGCTTGGTGCGCACGATACCGACCTCCAGCAGGCCGAGCATGACGAAGATCAGCGTCACAACGCCGAAGCCGAGCATGCCATTGAGCCGTCCGGCCAGTCCCTGGAAGGCGCCGATCAGCCAGCCGGCGTTGAAGGTGTCGGCGAGCATGCCGGCCGAGTAGAGGCCCATCTCTTCCAGCTGGGCGGCGGTTTCGCTGTAGATCGCCTGGAATCGGCCGGCATTGGCGATCAGCCAGCGCCCTGCCTGGCTGAACCCCCAGATCGTCACATAGCCGAGCAGCGCCAAAGCGAGGACGGTCAGCGTTAGGGTAAGCAGCATCGCCACCAGGGCGGGCAGCCGCTGCTGCAGTCGAACCTGCAGTGGCCAGACGAGGGCAATGATGAACACGGCGAAGGCAACGGGCGCCACGACCGATCGAGTGAGATAGATCGCCCCCGCCGCGAGAACGAACGCGCAGATGCCGAGGGGAAAACGCAGCGCGCTGGAGGTCATGAGAGCTTTCGCGGAGTCGAGCCGGAGGGTCGGAATGGGATAACACGGCGCAACGAGCCGGCAAATCGCCCCGGTGCCGGCGGCGACCGGCAGAACAGCCACACCCCCGCAGCTTATGCGGCCGGCGGGAGGGCGCCGGCGTCGGCGGGTTAAATTGCGTGAGACGATGGTCTATCTTGCCGCGATTGGCGGGGCCAGCGATTGGGGCGCCCCGGCCGTAACGATAAAAGCCGGCCAGAACGAGGGGAAATGCGATGGGAGGGCTGCTCGCCTTCAGCCGCGTCATCGACGGATTGAACGAGAGATTCGGCCGCGTCGCGGATTACTGCGTGCTGTTCGCCTGTCTCGTCAGCGCCGGAAACGCGACGGTGCGCTATCTGTTCAGCTACAGCACCAATGGCCTTCTGGAAGTCCAATGGTACCTGTTCGGGGCCGTCGTGCTGCTCGGGGCACCCTATACGCTGAAACGCAACGAACATGTGCGGGTTGATCTCGTCTATATGTCGGTGTCGCCCCGCGCCCGGCTGTGGATCGACACGCTGGGCTTCACGCTCATCCTCATTCCCGCCGGCCTCTATCTCACCTGGCTCAGCTTTCCGTTCTTCTGGCAGTCCTTCCTCTCGGACGAGGTGTCGCAAAACGCCGGCGGGCTGATCCTGTGGCCGGCCAAGCTGCTGCTTCCGCTCGGCTTTGCACTCCTGACCGTGCAAGGAGTTTCGGAACTCATCAAGCGCGTCGCGGCGCTTTCCGGCGCCATCGAGGTTGCGACCGACTACGAGAAGCCGCTCCAGTAGCAGCGTTGATGAACCGACCTCCTCTCTCTGTCCGGCCCCCTTCTCCCGACGCGCGAGCCTTGCATGTTCTCTTATGGCGTGATGCCCCCGCTCATGTTCGCCGGCATGATCTGCTTCATGCTGGCCGGCTTTCCCGTCGCGTTTTCGCTCATCGCGGTCGGCCTGTTCTTCGGCACGCTTGGCATACTGACCGACCACTTCACGCTCAGCTTCCTGCAGGCGCTTCCGTTCCGCTTCTACGGCATCATCTCGAACGACCTTCTGCTCGCCATTCCCTTCTTCACCTTCATGGGCGCGATACTGGAGCGGTGCGGACTGGCTGAAGATCTGCTGGAAGGCACCGGCAAGCTCTTTGGCAAGGTCCCGGGCGGCCTTGCCTATGCGGTGATCGTGGTCGGCGCCATCCTCGGTGCCATCACCGGGACGGTGGCAGCCTCGGTCATCGCCATGGGTGTGATCTCGCTGCCGGTGATGATGAGGTACGGCTATGATCAGAAACTTGCCACCGGGGTGATCGCGGCATCGGGCACCATCACCCAGCTCATTCCGCCCTCGCTGGTGTTGATCGTGCTGGCCGAGCAACTCGGCAGGCCGGTGGGCGAGATGTATCTCGGCGCGATCGGCCCCTCGCTGCTGCAGATCCTGATCTTCCTCGCCTATGTGTTCGTGCTGTCGCTGATCAAGCCTGGGCACATGCCGCCACTGCCGCCCGAGGCGCGCGGGGAGGGCGGGTGGCCGCTGATCCGTCAGGTTCTTTGGGGGATGGTCCCCTCCATCGTGCTGATCATGCTCGTGCTCGGCACGCTGGCCATGGGCCTTGCCACGCCAACCGAAGCCGGCGCGATGGGGGCGGTCGGCGCGATCATTCTGGCGGCGCTGCACGGACGCCTGACCTGGCCGCTGATACGCCAGGCCATGGGGGCGACAGCCCGGCTGACCGCCATGGTGGTGTTTATCCTCATCGGTGCCACCGTGTTCAGCCTGGTGTTTCAGGGCATGGACGGCGCGCTGTGGATCGAACACCTGCTCGCCCAGCTGCCCGGCGGACGTGCCGGATTTCTGATCTTCGTCAACGTGTTCATCTTCTTCATCGCCTTCTTCCTCGATTTTTTCGAGATCGCCTTCATCATCGTGCCGCTGCTGGTGCCGGTGGCGCTGAAGCTCGACATCAATCTCGTCTGGTTCGGCGTGCTGCTCTGCGTGAATATGCAGACCGCCTTCATGCATCCGCCCTTCGGCTTTGCGCTGTTCTACCTGCGCGGAATCGCGCCGAAATCGATCCGCACCTCGCAGATTTACTGGGGCGCAATCCCGTGGCTGCTGATGCAGCTGGTGCTGGTGGCGATCGTCATCCTCTGGCCGGAGGCTGTGACCTATTGGATCAGCGCCGGGCCGAGCGTCGATCCCTCGACGATCGAACTCAACATTCCCCAATATGACGCGCCGCCGCTCGACCTGGCGCCGCCTCAGTTCTGAGGTCAGGCGGGGAGGGCGCTGGGCCGACGGCCCCGCAGCGCCGCGACGCCGGCGAGCACGAAGAGCAGCAGCACAACGCCTTCCGCAATGGCGAAGGGTGGTTCGGACTGGGTGGGTGCCAGACTCTGTAGCGCCGGCACTTTGGCAAAAGCCTGGGCAACAGCGACGAAGACGAGCAGCCACTGGCTCGCGACGATCCCCACCGCGTAGACCGTGTTCCAGCGCCCGGTGCGGCGGAAATGGTAACGCGCCGGCACGGTGACGGCGAGCACGACGAGCGCGACCACGCCAACGATATGCGAGGGAAGTACCGCGTTGAACGGAAAGCCAAATCCGGTGGCGCTGGTGGCGAGTGCGGTGGCGAGGAAGGCGGCGACCCACCCACGCCGATCACGCCCGGCGATGAGGTCGGCCAGCACGACGAAGCCGGTGGCGATGGCGATGAGGCTCAGCCAGGTGTGAAACCCGGTCCACGTGGTTGGATCGAACATAGATGCGCTCCCCCGTTGCGCCCCGCCCGACGCGGCGCGCGGCGCCGGCACGGTTGCCGCCGGCGAATTGATGATAGCCATCATTTTTATTGACGCCACTGCCAAGCGTTGGGGCCGTTGGGTTTGTCACGCGGCCCCATCAAAATTCACCCCGCTGTGTCTTTCGGCCTATAGGCCCCGCCGTCTCTGCGCGTTAAGGCGAGCATCGACGGCTGTTGCCGTCTCCCTTTGCCGAGTCCCTCGGCGCTCTTGCCGCATTGGATCGCCTATGTCCGCCCCCCTCTCCGCGCCGGGAAATCCTCCCCCAGGGTCTCCACATCCCGGCATGGGATTTCGGGAGTTCGTGCTGTTCATCGCCGGCCTCATGGCGACCAATGCCATCGCCATCGATTCCATGCTGCCGGCGCTGCCTGAGATCGGCGAGTCGCTCGGCATCGACACGGCAAACCATACGCAGCTTGTCATCACCGCCTATCTGCTCGGCTTCGGCGGCGCCCAACTCATCTATGGCACGCTTGCCGACCGCTTCGGCCGCCGCACGATCCTGCTGTTCGGCCTCGCCGTCTATACGGCGGCCTCGATCGGCGCCATCTTTGCCGGCACGGTGGAGGTGATGCTGGCGGCGCGTGTGGTGCAGGGCATAGGCGCGGCGGCAACGCGGATTCTCGCCATAACCATTGTGCGCGATTGCTATTCCGGCTCGCACATGGCCCGCGTGATGTCGCTCGCCTTCCTGGTCTTTCTGTCAGTGCCCATTATTGCACCGTCCATCGGACAGGCCATCATGATGGTCGCGCCGTGGAGGGGAATCTTCCTGATGCTGTGTGCGCTCGGGGCGGGGCTGTTCGTTTGGACGCTGGCCCGCTTGCCGGAAACGCTGCACCCGGAGGACCGCTCGCCGATTTCCTTTGCCGGAATCTCCCACGCCTTCGGCCTCATCGTCCGCAGTCGTGTGACGGTCGGCTACATGCTGGCTATCACCATGGCGATGGGCGGCCTGTTCGGGTTCATCAACTCCGCGCAGCAGGTGTTCGCCGACGCCTTTGACGCGGAGGAGCTGTTCACGCTGATCTTCGCGCTGATTGCCGTGTTCATGGCGGCTTCATCGCTGCTCAATGCGCGAATCGTCGAGAAGCTGGGCATGCGGCGTGTTTCGCACGTCGCGCTCTGCGGCTATCTCGCCGTCACGCTGGCACATGCCGGCATCGTTCTCGGCGGCGTCGAGACCATCTGGACGTTCTCCATCCTGCAGGGCGCCATGATGTTCTTCTTCGGCCTGATGGTGTCGAACTTCAATTCCATGGCGATGGAGCCGGTCGGCCATGTCGCGGGCACGGCCTCCTCGGTGCTTGGATTTGTCAGCACGGTGGGGGGCGCGCTTGCCGGCTTTGTTCTGGGGCAGAATTTCGACGGAACGACCTTGCCGCTGACTCTCGGCTTTGCCGCCCTTGCCGGCGCCGCTCTTTGCTGCGTTGCGTTTGCCGAAAGGGGGCGTCTTTTCCGCGCCGACGTCCGGGTGGCCGACACGACGGCCTGACAGTTCGGGCGTCGGCCCGTGCGCGCTGAGGCCGATGGAGCTTCAGGCCGCAGATCCACCCAGACCCTGCGCGGTGGGTGCTGCCATCGCTTGGCGTCCGCCGGTCTTCGAGCCGGCTGCCAGCAACCGGGCCGCGCGCGATTGGGAAAAATCGAGGATGATCGCGCCGAGTTCCGGCTCGTCAATCAGCAAAGCGGCGTCCTCTGCGGAAATCCAGGTTTGCGCCCGTTCGTGACGTTCGGGCCAATCGGCCAACTGGCGACGGACGGCGAGCGGATACACCGCGACCTTGACGAGCGCGAAATGGCTCTCCAGCCGTTTCCAGTACAGATACTGGCCGAGCCTCTTGCGCCCTATCTCG
Source organism: Ancylobacter vacuolatus (assembly GCF_030813595.1). GTDB lineage: Bacteria > Pseudomonadota > Alphaproteobacteria > Rhizobiales > Xanthobacteraceae > Ancylobacter > Ancylobacter vacuolatus. The sequence continues at coordinate 114,412 of NZ_JAUSUH010000005.1, forward strand.
CCAATGACGCCGGCCTCCTGCCGGGCCTCAATCTGCGCGGACTTCCAGTCCTTGCGGTTCTTCATCGGCCAGCCCTTCGGGATGATCACCCGCTGGGTCTCCCGCGACGTCATGACGAGAACCTCAACGCTGCCATCCTCAACCACGCGGTAAGGCAGCGCCGCCACCTGACTGAGGGGGCGGCCGTCGGTTGCCGGACGCTTGGTCTGTTTCTGCTTGGCCATGATTGCCAAATGTAGTGCATCGCGTAGGAATAGCGACGCCTCTTATGGTGTTTTTCGCCTTTTGGGACCTTCTATGACAACTGAACTGACGCTTCTCGCCTGGACGCTGGTCCTGGCCCTCGCGCAGGTGCTGCTCCCTGCGATGTGGCGCAACCGGGAAACCGGGATCGACTACAATACGGGGCCGCGCGACGAGCCAGGCCCGCCGGTGGGGATCATCACCGGACGGCTCCAGCGCGCGCAGGCCAACCTTTTCGAGACGCTTCCCGTGTTCGCCGCAGTGGTGCTGATCGCCCATGTCGCCGGCCGGGAAGGAGCGCTCACATTTTGGGGGGCGTGGCTCTATCTTGGCGCGCGGATCGTCTATGTGCCGCTTTACGCCATGGGCGTGCCCTATCTGCGCTCGCTGGCCTGGACCGTGTCGCTTCTGGGCATCGTGCTGATTCTGTTCGCCGTCTTGGCGCCGATCTGAGCGAGGGCGGGAATATGGCGGTCGATTTTTCCTCGTTTGATTTCCTCGTCATTCCCGGTCGCGAGAACGCGCCGGCCGAACACTGGCAGTCGCATTGGCTCGGTGCCTTCCCCAATTCGAGCCGGTTGATTCAGTCTGATTGGAGCCGGCCCGAGGTGGGAGCCTGGACCGCCCGGCTTGACGCTGCGGTTGTGTCGTCCCCGCGCCGGGTGGTGCTTGTCGCTCATTCGGTCGGCGTGGCGACGGTGCTGCGCTGGACGGCGGCGCAGCCGGAACGGGCGCGTGCCAAGGTGGCTGCCGCCTTTCTGGCGGCGCCGACCAATGTCGACGATCCCGATCCCTCGTTCGACCTTGTGCGCAATTTCGGCCCGATGCCGCTCTCTCCCCTGCCTCACCCGGCGCTCGTTCTGGCCTCCCGGGATGATCCGAGGGTGACGCCGGCGCAAGCAAGCGCGTTCGCGCAGGCCTGGGGAGCCGACCTGGCCGATGTCGGGGAACTCGGCCATATCGGCTCCGCCGCGCGGCTCGGCCTCTGGCCGGCAGGCCTTGTGCTGCTCGGTGGCTTGATGGCGCGGCTTTAGGGCGGCTGCCCGCTGGTCAGTGCTGGGCGAGGATCGCGGCGATGGCCTGCGCGACGGATTTGGTCACGCGCTTGCGGTAGCGCCGGTGGACCAGCTGGCCATTGTGAAAGACGTCCTGCTCGACATAGAGATTGGTGCCGTCCCAGCGCAGGACATTGTCGGACTCGACGGTCTCGATGACGCCGATCCCCGGAATGAGATGTCCTTCCGGCGCGGTGGTGGTCATGGGCTTTCTCCTACGTTGGTGGCACGCTCTGCGGCGGCCTGAGCGAATGATAGCCGAGCGCGAGGCGAAAGCCATCGGGGGCGTAGCGGGGATTACGATGGCGTGGGGGTGTCCGGGCCGCCGGAACCGTTGGCGCTGGAGCCCTCGACCTTGCCACGGCGCTGCAGCAGCAGCACGATGATCCAGCATAGGAGCGCCCAGGCGCTGCCGGAGCACCAGCCGGCGAGAACGTCGGTCGGCCAGTGGACGCCGAGATAGACGCGGCTGAACCCCACCAGCAAGGTGAGACTGACCGCTACGGCGAGCGCATAGGCCTTGATCCTTCGTTTGCTCTCCGTGCGGACGATGAGGACGCCAAGGGTGAGGAAGGTCACTGCCGAGCCCATGGCGTGGCCGCTCGGAAAGCTCAACGTGCTGACATCGACGAGATGGGCGACGAGGTCCGGCCGGGGGCGGTCGAAGCCGAGTTTCAGCGCATAGCTCAGCAGGCCTCCGCCGGACGTTGCCACCAGCACGAACAATGCTGCGGCGCGCTTGCCGTCCATGGCGAGGAAGCCCGCGACGATGAGGGTGATGAGGGTAAGCACCGTCGTTCCGCCCAGCGCTGTCACATCGCGCATGATGATCTCCAGCCAGGGCGGGCCGAGAGGATCGGCGGGATCACCGGGCACGCGGAAAGCCAGCAGCACCGCCTCGTCAAAGGCGTGCGTCTCACCTTCCGCCACTTCGTCGGCAATGAAAGCGAAAGCCAATAGACCCAATGCGGCACCGAGCAGGGCCAGCAGAACCGCAAGCTCGGGCAGCAGGGGGCCGGCAAGCCGGCGCAGGCGAAGCGGCAGGCACTGGACGAGGCGGCGTGGCGAGAAGGACGACATCATTCACCGGCAATGAGAAAAATTCGACGGGGCGAAGCCCGGTGGAGCTGGAACCCAACAGGGCCCTGGCGTGTTCCCTTGCTACAATCACAAGGAGTTATTCATGCTTAAGGGTGGCGCTCTCTGGATGCTTGGTATTCCGCTGCCGATCATTCTGATTCTGTGGTTCTTGGGTTATCTCTGAAGGCTCGCAAAGGCGACCGTGTTACCCTGCGGGAGCCGACGCGACAGTCACGCGGCCCGGAACCGCGTGCTGTGCGCGGAAGGTGAGACATAATCGGCGATCATGAACATCATCGGGAGCCACAATGGCGCGCTGGTGGCGCTGTCGATCCTGATCGCCGTCGCGGCGTCTTATACCGCGCTTGATCTGGCGGGACGCACGACGCGCGCGGGAGCCGCGCGGCTGGTTTGGCTCTCGGCTGCGGCTATTGTGCTCGGCGGCGGCATCTGGGCGATGCACTTCATCGCCATGCTGGCGCTTCATGTCGGCATTGAGGTTTCTTACGGCGTCGCGCTGACGCTGGCCTCGCTGGTGTTGGCTGTTTTAGCCACTGCCGTGGCGCTGTTCGCCGCAAGCCGTCCGGCGGTCGGGATCGAAGGTATTCTGCTGAGCGGAATCTTCATGGGCCTCGGCATTGTCGGCATGCACTATACCGGCATGGCAGCGATGCGGATGCCTGCATCCATGACTTTCGACATGATCCATGTCGGCGCCGCCATTGTCCTCGCCATCGCCGCCTCGACTGTCGCGATCTGGCTGGCGTTCCGGAATCACTCGGTTTTTCAGCGTGCCATCGCCGCTCTGGCGCTTGGCTTTGGCATTGCCGGCATGCATTACGTGGCCATGTCGGGTGTCACGTTTACCGGCCATGGCGATGCCCATGATGCCACCCAGGCGGCCAGCGCCGCAATGGCGGGTGGGATCGGCAATGCGGCGCTTGTCGCCGTGGTGACGGCCGCAACCTTCGCCATCTTTGTCGCCCTTTTGCTCGCCGCCGCCTATGACCGCCGGGTCGCGATGCTGGCCGACCGAGAGGCCGGAGTGTGGCGCGAGAGCGAGGAACGCTACCGCAATCTTTATCGTCGCACGCCGCTGCCGCTGCACTCCCTCGGGCCGGACGGCTGCATCGCTCAAGTGAGTGACCGCTGGCTCAGCCTGTTCGGTTACGCGCGCGAGGAGGTGATAGGGCGGCCATTGACTGATTTCATGACGGCCGATTCCGCGCGTCGCCGCACCGAGGAGCACTGGCCGCGCCTGCTCGACACCGGCGAATTGCGGGAAGCGGAATACAGGCTCATCGCCAAGGATGGGCGCGTGGTCGACTGCGTGCTTTCCGCCGTCGCGGAACGTGACGCCGACGGCAATCTCACGAACACGCTGTGCGGCCTTGTCGACGTCACCGAGCGGCGCGCGACCGAGGACGCCCTGCGCCAAGCGCAGAAACTGGAGGCCGTCGGCCAGCTCACCGGCGGCATCGCCCATGATTTCAACAATCTCCTCGCCGTCGTCCTCGGCAATCTTGAGCTCGCCGCCAAGCGCGCGCCGGACGATGCGCGGCTGCGATCGTTGCTCGGCAATGCGATGCAGGCTGCCCAGCGCGGCGCGGCGCTGACCCAGCGCATGCTGGCCTTCGCCCGACGGCAGGACCTGAAGCCTGCGGCGGTCGACGTGCCCGAGCTGGTGCTGGGCATGGCCGAGATGATGCGCCGGTCGATCGGTCCAAGTGTCCGTATTGAAACACGTTTTCCGCTCGGATTGCCGTTGGCGCGGGTGGATGCCAATCAGCTTGAACTCGCCCTGCTGAATCTCGCGGTGAATGCGCGGGACGCGATGCCGGAGGGTGGAGTGATCACCATCGCCGCGCGCGACGAAGTCGTCCCCGCGCCGGCGTCGAACGAGGTGCCGGAGCCCGGCGGGCTAAGGCCCGGACATTATTTCTGCCTCTCGATTGGCGATAGCGGCAGCGGCATGGATGCGGAGACGCTGGCGCGCGCCGCCGAACCGTTCTTCACCACCAAGGGCGTGGGCAAGGGCACTGGGCTTGGCCTCGCCATGGTGCATGGCCTTGCCGCGCAGTCGGATGGGAGGTTGGTGCTGGCGAGCAACCCCGGACAGGGCACGACAGCCACCATTTATCTGCCGGTTGCGGAGGTGGCGCGGGCGGCTGCCACGGCCTCGGTCGAGGATGAAGGCGGTGTTCCGGAGGGTGAGGCCGGGGCGCGGCGCGTTTTGGTGGTCGATGACGATCCGCTCGTTCTCTCGGCCACCGGCGCCATGCTGGAGGATCTCGGCTGCGCGGTGACCGAGGCCGCTTCCGCGCGCGAAGCGCTGGACCTGCTGGAATCGGGCGTCGCCTTCGACGTCGTGCTCACCGACCAGGCGATGCCTGATATGACCGGCGTGCAGATGGCGGCGGTGATCGACCAGCGCTGGCCGGGCCTGCCGCTGATCCTCGGCACCGGCTATGCCGAGCTTCCCACCGACGCCAAGGCCGGGATGCCGCGCCTTGGAAAACCCTTTAGCCGCGAGGCTTTGCGGCGCGCCATCGTGCTGGCGACGCGCCCGGTGCCCGACAATGTGGTGCCGCTGCCGCGTCGCGGCTGAGGCCCCGCAAACCCGTTGCAGAGGCGGGAATGTTGAGCCAGCGACGGTGACATTCGCCGGCTGAGTGATTATATCCAGAGCGTCCGGGGGAGCCTCGTCAGGAGGCTGAGAGGCCATCGGCGCGTTCTGCGCGGCATGGCGACCCTTTGAACCTGATCCAGTTGACACTGGCGGAGGGAGGGAGTGCATGACTTCCACGCAGACTGAATCCACTGAGAAAACAACACCTTGGCAGGGCGCCAACGCCATGCGGGTGCGGATCGTCGGTGCCGGCGTCGCCGGGCTCACCTGCGCCCACGCCTTTGCCGCGCGCGGGGCCCAAGTCACTGTGATCGAACGCAAATCCGGCTCGGGGCAGGGCTGTTCCTGGTATGCTGGCGGCATGCTGGCGCCCTGGTGCGAGCGCGAGAGTGCGGAGCCGATCATCGCCGAACTGGGCCATGAATCGCTCGCCTATTGGCGCGCGAGCGTGCCTGATGTGCCCAATGAGGGCTCGCTGGTGCTGGCGCCGCCGCGCGATCTACCTGATCTTAAACGGTTTTCCCGCCGCACCGAGGCGTTTGAATGGGTCGATGGCGCCCGCATCGGCGCGCTGGAACCAGATCTCGACGGGCGCTTCGACCAGGGGCTGTTCTTCCCCACCGAGGCGCATCTGGAGCCGCGCAAGGCACTCGCCGCGCTCACCCGCCTTCTGGTCGAGGAGTATCAGGTTGCCTTCCGCTTCGCGGCCGATGGGTGCAGTGAGGTGGACGATCAGTGCAGTGAGGCCAACAATCCGAGCCGTGAGGTGGACGATCAGGGCAGTGACGCCAAAGTGGCCGACTTCGTGGTCGACTGCCGCGGGCTGGCGGCGCGCGACACGCTCACCGACCTGCGCGGGGTGAAGGGCGAGATGCTGGTGCTCTATTCCACCGAGATTTCGCTCAAGCGCCCGGTCCGCCTGCTGCACCCGCGCATCCCGGTCTACATCGTGCCGCGCGGCGACGGGCATTTCATGATCGGCGCCACCTCGATCGAGAATGACGAGCGCGGCCGCGTCACCGGGCGGTCGATGCTGGAGCTGCTCGGCGCGGCCTATGCGCTGCACCCCGCCTTTGGCGAGGCGGAAATCGTCGAGATCGGGGCGGATGTGCGCCCGGCCTTTCCCGACAATCTGCCGCGCCTGCGCAAGCGCGGCAACACGCTCTATATCAACGGTCTCTACCGGCACGGCTTCCTGGCGGCGCCGGCGCTGGCGCGCCGCGCGGCGGAGGTCGCGTTTGACGGGGCGTATTTCCCGGAGGTGATGGATGAAGATCATCGTCAATGGTGAGCCGGCCGATACCGCTGCCGGCACGCTGGCCGGCCTGCTGGCCGAGCTTGATATGGCCGACGCCATCGTGGCGACGGCGCTGAATGGCGACATGGTCCGTGCCGCCCGGCGCGAAGCAACCGCTATCGCCGAGGGCGACCGGGTGGAAATTCTCGCCCCGATGCAGGGCGGATGAGAGGGAGTTCCTCATGGATGCGATGACCCACAAGGCGACGATGTCGGCGGCCGACCCGGTGACGTTCTACGGCACCGAGGTGGCCTCGCGCCTGCTGCTGGGCACGGCGCAATACCCCTCGCCAGCGATCCTCGCTGAGGCGATCCGCGCCAGCGGCACCGAGATCGTCACCGTGTCGCTGCGGCGGGAATCGGGGGCGGCGAAGGCCGGCCAGAGTTTCTGGCAGCTGATCCGCGACCTTGGGGTCAAGGTGCTGCCCAACACCGCCGGCTGCCGGACGGTGAAGGAAGCCGTGACCACGGCGGAAATGGCGCGCGAGCTTTTCGGCACGCCCTGGGTGAAGCTGGAGGTGATCGGCGAGGACGACACGCTGCAGCCGGACGTGTTCGGGCTGGTCGAGGCGGCGCGCATTCTCTCGCGCGACGGCTTCCAGGTGTTTCCCTACACCACCGAGGATCTGGTGGTGGCGGAGAAGCTGGTTTCCGCCGGCTGTGAGGTGTTGATGCCCTGGGGCGCGCCGATCGGCTCCGGCCGCGGGCTCAACAACCCCTATGGGCTGCGCTCGATGCGGGCGCATTTCCCCGGAATCCCGCTGGTGGTCGACGCGGGCGTCGGCCTGCCCTCGCATGCGGCCGCAGCGATGGAGCTGGGCTATGATGCGGTGCTGCTGAACACGGCGGTGGCCAAGGCGGGCGATCCCGTCCGCATGGCCCGCGCCTTCGCCGCCGCCATCGCCGCCGGGCGCGAGGCGGTGATCGCCGACCCGATGGAGGTGCGCGACATGGCGGCGCCTTCGACCCCGGTCATGGGCCGGGCCCTTCTCGGTTCCTAACCCCACAGTGAGTGCGTGATGAAGCTCGATCCGTTCTATCTCATCGTCGACCGCGCCTCCTGGCTGCCGCGCCTGCTGCCGCAGGGGGTGAAGCTGGTGCAGCTGCGCGCCAAGGACATGGACGAAGCCGAGCTGCGCCGGGAGATCGCGACCGCGCGCGAGGTCTGCGCCCGCTTCGGCGCCCAGCTGATCGTCAATGACTATTGGAAGCTCGCCATCGAGCTGGGCTGCGACTTCGTGCATCTCGGGCAGGAGGACCTTGCCGAGGCCGATGTGCCGGCGATGCGGCGGGCAGGGCTCAAGCTCGGCATCAGCACCCATGACGAGGCCGAATTAGAGGCCGCGCTGCTGGCCGGGCCGGACTATATCGCCTTCGGCCCGATCTACCCGACCATTCTCAAGAAGATGCGCTGGGCGCCGCAGGGGCTGGAGCGGGTGCGCCAGTGGAAGACGCGGATCGGCGACCTGCCGCTGGTCGGCATTGGCGGCCTCACCATCGAGCGCGCGGCGGGCGTGCGGCAGGCCGGGGCGGACAGCCTCGCCGTCGTCACCGACATTCTGCTGAACGACAACCCGGAAGCCCGCGCCCGCGAATGGGTGCTGGCGACGCGGTAGGGGGGCGCGGCGGGTGCTCTCCCCCTTGAGCAGGAGCGGCCGCACCCCGCCTCTCTGAGCCTTGGTCCAATCGGCGCTCATTCTCGCCCATCCCCCCCTCATCCCCGGGCTTGACCCGGGGATGAGGGGGGGATGGCTCGTCATCCCGGACGACGCATCTCGTCGATCCGGGATCGGTTTCCGAGAAAAGCGGCCTGCGGTCCCAGCATCCGCTTCGCGGTGGCCGGGAGGACGCCAGCCTACTCCGCCGCCGCGCTGGCCGGGCTGCCGGCGAAAGAGCGCTCCATCTCGCGGCGCAGGCGCACCGCCGGGCTGTCCTTCACCTCGACATCGGCCCAGCCGACGATCTCGCCTTCCGCAATGTCGCGGGTGAGGGTGACGTGATGGGCGAGGCCGATCGGCAGGCCGCCCTTGGCGAGCGAGGTGGCGGCGGGAAACAGCTTGCCCCAGACGGTGAAGCCGCCTTCGCCATCCAGCGTCTCGCCGGCTCTCAAGGGGCGCTTGGCCACCGCCACCACATCGGCGTTGAAGGCTTCGGTGACGCCGGTCGGCTCATGGCGCAGCGCCGCCGAGGCGACGCTGACGCCGAGTTCCAGCCCGATCAGGTGATAGGGGCGGTAGAGCGCGGTGTAGCGGCCGGAGGCATCGGTCACCACGCCATATTCCTTGAAGCAGCGGCGGGCATAGTCGCCGCGCGGGCTGGGATCGGCCTCGAACACCACATAGACGCCCCAGCGCAGATCGCGGAACACCGGGCGGCCGTCGCGCTCCAGCGAGGAGACGGTTTCCACCGTGCCGGAATGCTCCAGAATGCCGCCGGCCGCGCGGGGGCGCAGGATGGTGGCGAGATCATCGACGCCGCAGGGCGGGAACAGCAGCCCGTCGGAGGGGGCGGAGAGCCCGGCCGCATTGGCGATCGCAGCCATCTCGATCGAGGATTTGGTGCCGTCGGCGAAGGAGTTGAACATCTGCGCGTTCATGCCGCCCTGCGCCGCCTGCTCGGGGGTGAGGCCGTAGAGGCTCCAGATCGTGTCGGGGGTGGAGCGGTGGAAGCTCGGCAGGTATTTCGTGCCCTTGCCGGCGCAGACGACGTTGAAGCCGCAGGTGCGGGCCCAGTCGACCATTTCGCACACCAGCGCCGGCTGGTCGCCATAGGCCATGGAATAGACCACGCCGGCCTTGCGGGCCCGCTCGGCCAGCAGCGGGCCGACGAGAACATCCGCCTCGACCGTGACCATGACGATGTGGCGGCCCTGCTCGATCGCCATCAGCGCATGCGCGGCGCCGGCAGCGGGGCTGCCGGTGACTTCCACCACCACGTCGAGCCCGTCGGCGGCGATCAGCGCCGAGGCGTCGTCGGTCAGCATGGTGCAGCCGGTGCCCAGCGCCTCGGTGAAGGAGGAGGCGACCACGGCGTCGGTATCCCAGCCTGTGGCCGCCAGCGCGGCGCGGGCGCGCGGCACCGAGAGATCGGCGATGCCGAGCAGATGCAGGCCGGGCGTGGTGCGCAGCTGCGACAGGAACATGGAGCCGAACTTGCCGGCGCCGATGAGGCCGACACGGACGGGGCGGCCGGCATCGGCGCGGGCCTTGAGCAGGCGGGCGAGATTCATCAGGTGTTTCCTTCCCAGGATGCGGCCGGGCTTGGCGCCCGGTCCGGTTCTTCGCCGGCCGGCCAGGGCCGGCGGCGCGATGTCAGCTGGCGACGGCCCGGCCCTGGGGGCGGGCCTCTTCCACCGCCAGCGCCTCGGCGGCGGTGTGCGCGGCCTTGAGGTCGAGAATGCGGTCGGCCAGGGTCGGCGGGGCGCCGGGCACGCGGGAATGGCCGGCGAGCAGCGCGTCGATCGGCGAGCCGGGGCCCTCCAGCCGGGCGGTGAGATGGGCGACCCCGGCGGCGATGTCGCTGATGTGCTCGCGCAGCATCGCGGTGTCGACCGTGCCATCAGGCGCCGGCTCGGGCGATTGCGGCGCGGCGGCGGCCAGCGCGGTGAGGCGCTCGATACGCTCCTGCAGCGCGGCGCGCTCTTCCTGCGCCCGGGCGAGAGCCTCCTGCGCCTGCGTCAGCTCGTCCGTCATCTCGTGGTTCCGGCGGCGTTCGGTTGTCAGGCTCTCGCTCGTGCTGCGCGCCGCTTCGCGCTCGCTCATCAGATGGCCGTTGGCGGTGGCGAGCTGGCGGTCGAGTTCGCCGATGCGGTCCTTGAGCGTGTCGCGCAGCGTTGTCAGCGCCACATGCTCGATCTTCAGCTCGTCTTCCCGCGTGCGGGTTTCCTCGAAGGCGTCGCGGGTGCGGGCGAGCTCGGTGCGGGCGTGCAGCAGGGCGGCGCGGGCTTCTTCGAGGTGGCGGGTGGTGGTTTCAAGCTCGCCGCGCAGATGGTCGCGATGGCTGGCGACGCTGGCATGCTCGGTCTGCAGCGCGTCCAGCTCGGTGGAGAGCCGCTCGACGGTCTCCTGCCGGGCGCGCAGCGCCTCGGCCTGCCGGACGATCTCGCCATGTTGCGCGGCGGTGCGGGCCTGCTGGCGCTCCACTTCCACTTCGAGGCGGCGGATGCCGACGGCGAACAGCGCGCGCTGCTCGTCCTTGTCGGCCTGAACCTCGGCGATCGAGACGGGGATAGCGCCCTCGATCCGCTTGCGGGTGAGCCGCACCGCCCGCCGCCACACGGCCGGCAGCGTGAGCAGCGCCAGCAGGGTCGCGGCCAGGAAGCCGATGGCGGCGTACATGATCGCTTCGATCATGCGGCGATCTCACCTCACAACACGGCGGCGGTCCGGAGCGGACGGCCGGCCAGGGAGCCAACAGGTTACAGATATCAAAACGGCCGGGCTAGCCCGGCCGCACGGCGTCAGGCGGGGCGGTTCAGAAGGGATTCCACGTCGCGGCGGGGGTGAATTTGAGATAGCCGATATTGGCGCCGAGGCGCACACCGACGCCGGAGCGGATCGGCACGACGACGATATTGTCCGAGGCCAGCGCCGTCATGCCGAAGCCGGCGACGAAATAGGCCGAGCCGGAAATGCCGCCGAAGCGCCGGAAGATGTCGTTGATGCCGTTGAGATTATACACCAGAATCATGGTGCGGGCGCCGTCGCCGCCGAAATCCCAGCCGAGCGAAGGGCCCTGCCAGTACACCTTCAGGTCGCCGGCATTGCGGGTGTAGAGCGTGCCGTCGCCATAGCGCAGGCCGCCGACAAAGGCGCCGGAACCTTCCTGGCCGAGAATATAGCCATTGGGCTGGCCCCACTGGTTGACCGCCTTCTCGATCGACAAAGCAAGGCCGCGCGAGACCTCGCCGAAGAAGCCGTGCCCCTGCTGCACCAGTTCGTCGCTGGAATAGGTGTTGGCCTGCTGCTGCGCCTGCGCGGGTGCGGCGAGCACGGGCAAAGCCAGGAGAAGGGCGAAGCAGGCATAAAGGGCGCGCAAGGTCGGCATGGACGGTCTCGCGTTTGATCTCAACAAGCGGGGCGTCACCCGACACGGGCCCGATTCAGAACCCAGGCAACCAACACCCCGACGCTATCAATAGCATGGAGTGCGACCAGAGAAAGGCGAGGGGCGCCCAAAAGGGTCGCGAGCGGCGCATCTGGGGCGCCACTGTGGCCGGACGGCCCGCCTCAGGAGCCGGCCCCTCGCACTATGAAACCGTGCACGCGGTAGTCGGCCTGAGTGCGGCCATAGGGCAGGGAGCTGCCATCGGGCCGGCACACGCTGCCGCCGGCGGCCCGCACCACCGCATGGCCGGCGGCGACATCCCATTCGCACACCGTGCCGAAGCGCGGGTAGAGATCGGCCCGGCCTTCCGCCACCAGGCCGAATTTCAGCGCCGAGCCGCAGCTGATCTTTTCGGCGATGTCGAGATCGGCGAGAAAAGCTGAGGTCTGCGGGTCGAGATGCGAGCGGCTGGCGACCGCGACCAGCCCCGCGCGCGGCATCGGCCGGCAGCGAATCGACGCCCAGGTCGCGGGATCGGCGTCGCGCCCGCCGAGAAAGGCGCCGCTCCCTTGCGCCGTGGTCGCGCCGGCATAGAGTTTGTTCACCGCCGGGGCGAGCACGATGCCGAAGCTCGGCACCCCGGCTTCCACCAGCCCGATATTGACGGTGAATTCGCCGCTGGCGCCGATGAATTCGCGGGTGCCGTCCAGCGGGTCGACCAGCAGGAAGGTCTCGGCCGGCGCCCCCAGTGCCTCGCCCTTGCCCTGCGCCACCGCTTCCTCGGCGATGACGGGAACGCCCGGCAGCAGGCGGGCGAGCTCCGCGCGCAGCAATTCCTCCGAGGCGAGATCGGCGGCGGTCACGGGGCTCTCGTCGCTCTTCTGCGCGACGCTCAGCCCTTCGGCACGGATGCGCAGAATGACCTCGCCGGCCTTCAGCGCCGCACCGGCAAGGGCGGACAACAGGCTGAGATCGGGCGGCAGAAGCGGGAGCGGGGAGGGCATTGCGCGAGCATTCCGGCGTGGCGAGAGAAGGGGACGAGAACGGGGCGGGCGTTGCGGCGAGAGTTGAGGCGAGAGCTTGGGCGGCAGGGAGAAACGGTTGGCCTCAATGGGAGCGCGGTGTATCACACCTCAACGGTCGGCCGCACGGGCCGGCTGCATTCGGGGCGGCCGATTCGCCGCACAAATTCCGCAAGGGACGCGATGACGACCGCCATCGACCTCGACAAGCTCGACCTCGCCGCCCTCCTGTGCTCGCGCGTGTGCCACGACGTGATCAGCCCGGTCGGCGCCATCGTCAACGGGCTCGAAGTGCTGGAGGATGAGGACGACCCGGCGATGAAGAGCTTCGCGCTCGACCTCATCGCCAAGAGCGCCCGGCAGGCTTCCGCCCGGCTGCAATTCGCCCGCCTCGCCTTCGGTGCCGCCGGTTCGGCCGGGGCGCAGATCGACACCGGCGATGCCGAGAAGGTGGCGCGCGGCTTTATCGAGGACGACCGCACGAGCCTGACCTGGCAGCTGCCGCGGGTGCTGGCGCCGAAGAACAAGGTGAAGCTGCTGCTGAACCTGCTTGTGGTCGCCACCTCCACCATTCCGCGCGGCGGGCGTATCGGCGTGGAAGAGAACGGCACCGGCGAGGAGGGTGGCTTCCGCCTCTCGACCCAGGGCAGCCATTCCCGCATCCCCCCCCACCTGGTGGCGCTGCTGGCCGGGCAGGCGCAGGAGGGCGGCTCGCTCGACGCCCACGCCATCCAGCCGCATTACACCGGCCTACTGGCGCGGGCGACCGGTTATGGCATCAGCCTCGCCCATGAGGGCGACGCGGTGACGATCCTGGTGGCGCGCGGCTGAGCGGGCGGGATCGCAGGCTGGATCGCAGGCTTGCCGGGACAGCTTACCGAAGGTTCAGACGACATTAACGGTATCGGTGGAAACTGACGCTCGCAGGCCGAAAGGCCGGCGTGTCGTGCTCCAGTTCTGCCGGTCGCCCATGTCCCCCGTCGATTCCCTGCCCGCCGCGCCGCGCGGCCCCGTCTCCCGCGAAGCCGCCCGCATCGCCGCGAGCCTGCGCGCCCCCGCGCCGCGTTACGAGCCGGCGCGCCTGGAGGCGGCGCGCGCCGACATTCCCCGTGCCGACCTTCCGACTGTCCACATATCCCCGGCCGACGCGCCGGTGATGGCGCGGCTCCCGGCCGGCGCGCCGCGCGTCGAGATCATGGCTTTCGCGCTGGGCGGGCTGCGCCTGGCCTTTCCCGCCGCTCAGGTGATGGATTCGATGACCGCGAGCGGCGCGCGCTGGGCGCGGCTGCTGGCGATGGCCGACACCGGGACGCTGGCGTCGAGCGGCCTGCCGCTGATCGAGCTCGCCGCCCGCATGGGCGTCACCACGCCGCGCGCCGCCAAGGGCACGCTGCTGCTGGTCGGCAGCGGCGGCAAGGTGCGCGCCGCCGTGCTGGTGGAGGGCGAGCTTGAGCGCCACAATGCGGTGGTGGACGCCTTGCCGCCGGGCTGGCGCGACCGCTTCGGCCCCGGCGCCCACATGCTGGAAGGCGTGGCGCGGCTCGCCGATGGCGCGCGGGTGGCGATGGTCGATTTGCCGCTCGGCGTGGCGATGAAGCGCCCGGCTCCCGAGGCCGATACCGCGCATCTGCTGGTGCGGGCCGGGCGGGCGCAGATGGAGGCGGTCCGCGTCGCCACGCTGCAGAGCGTGACGGCGCTGGAGAAGGTGCCGGGCATCGCGCTGCTGCCCACTCCCGGCCGGCCGACGCGGCGCATGCTGCTGGCCTTTGGCGGTGAGGGCGAGGCGGTGGTGGTCGACGAAATTGTCGGGCTGGCGCCGCAGGGGCGGATCGAGCGGGTGGGGGGGCTGCGCTTTCTCGCCACCGCCAGCGGCCGCTACCGGCTGCTGGAGCCGGCCGGCACGCAGGCGCCGCGCCCCGGCCCGCTGCGGGTGCTGGTGACGGCACCGGAAGGGGAGGCCCGCACCGCCCTGCGCGACCTCGTCCGCTCCATGGGCCATGAGGTGCGGCTGGCCGACGACCCGCGCGCGGTGCGGCTGATGGGCGGGCGCTTCGACCTCATCCTGTTCGATCTCGACGCCTATGCCGGCGTGCGCGAGGTGGGCGTCGCGTCGCAGGATTCCGGCCGGCGCATCGGCCTCGCCACCGCTCCCCTTTCGCCGCCGCCTGGCTTCGACGCCGTGGTGAAGGCGGGCGACAAGGTGGCGCTGGTGCTGGCGCTGCTGGCGCCGGCGACACGCTGAGCGGCGGGCGGCATCGCCCCCGCCATCACGGCTGCGCCATCACGGCTGCGCCATCCGTGCTTTACCCGCTGTACCGCCCCGCCGTGGCTTGGTAGCGTGCCATCGACACCGCCGCTCCCGGTCGAGACCGAAGGGCGCGCCTGCGGGATGGGTCGATGCGCCTTTTGTCCGTTTTCCGACTGATGCTGGCGCTGGTCGCGCTCGGCGCCGTGCTGGCTGGCCCGGCGGCGGCGACGCGGGCGATGGCGGCGCCCGGCATAGGCTCGTCCGGCATAGGCTCGTCTGGCATGGGCTCGTCCGCGATGCCCTGCCATGAGGCGCTGCGCGATCAGGTCCCTCGCGCGCTCGACGCCGCGCCGGCCGGCCATCCTTTGGTCGCGGACGCGGCGGCCTCGCCGCTCTCCCCGCATCTGTGCTGCGTGCTCAGTGCTCTCGTGATGACGCCGCCGGCCGCGCCGGCGCTGCGGCCGCCGGAGGCTGAGCGAGCACCGCTCGCCCTGCCGGCCGGTCGGCCGCTGGCCGGCCTCGCCCTGCCGATTCCGGTGCCGCCGCCGCGCCTTCTCTGAGCGTTCCGCGCGGCCGACCGGCCGCTTTCCCAACCTCAGAGGATATCCACATGAACCGTCACATCCGCGCCGGGCTTCTGGCCGCCGGCCTCGCCCTGTCGCCCGCCCTCGCTCTCGGGCAGGACGCCTCGACACCCAACGCCATGCCGCACGGCGCCATGCCGATGGACCATAGCGGCCACATGGGCGCCGCCGGCCCCTCGACGCAGGCGTTCGAGGCCGCCAATGCCCGCATGCACGCGGACATGGCCATTCCCTTCACCGGCAACACCGACATCGACTTCGCCCGCGGCATGATCCCCCATCACGAGGGGGCGATCGCCATGGCGCGGATCGAGCTCGAATATGGCAAGGACCCGGAGCTGCGGGCGCTGGCGCAGGAGATCATCAAGGCGCAGGAGGGCGAGATCGCCTTCCTCAAGGCCTGGCTGGCCAAGAAGGCGAAGTAGCCGAGGGCGGGGGGCGCTTTCACCCGACGTCATCCCGGACGGCCGGAACGGCCGATCCGGGATCGCGCGCAGGGGAGGGCGGTCCCATCGACCCCCGTTATGCCCGGGGGTGGTCCGGGCATCCGCGAGTGGGGGATTGTCATCGACCCCGTCATGGCCGGGTCAAGCCCGGCCATGACGGAGTGGGGAGAGGCAAACCCCGCCACACCTAACCCGGCCACACCGATCCCGGCTCTCGCGGCGCTCGGCCGGGATGACGGCGGGCGAGGGACGCCCGCCACATCGAAACCCCGCCGCACCAGACCCGAAAACAAAAACCCCGCCTTGCGGCGGGGCTTAAGTTGGGGAGGGTTCGTCAAGCGCGGAAAATCAGGCGGACATGCGGTCCGATTCATTGCCGGCGTCGCGCAGCACATAGCCGCGGCCCCAGACGGTCTCGATGAAATTGTGGCCCTGCGAGGCGTTGGCGAGCTTCTTGCGCAGCTTGCAGATGAAGACGTCGATGATCTTCAGCTCCGGCTCGT
Organism: Ancylobacter vacuolatus; assembly: GCF_030813595.1. Lineage (GTDB taxonomy): Bacteria > Pseudomonadota > Alphaproteobacteria > Rhizobiales > Xanthobacteraceae > Ancylobacter > Ancylobacter vacuolatus. Next base: position 130,565 of record NZ_JAUSUH010000005.1, read on the forward strand.
CCATGCCGCCATAGAGATGGTTGAGGAACATCTCCTTGGTCAGCGTGGTGCCCTTGCGCAGCGAGAGGAGCTCCAGCATCTGGTACTCCTTGCCGGTGAGATGCACCCGGTTGCCGGCGACCTCGACTGTCTTGGTGTCGAGATTGACCACCAGATCGCCCGTGGTGATGACCGACTGGGCGTGGCCCTTGGAGCGGCGCACGATGGCGTGGATGCGGGCGACCAGCTCGTCCTTGTGGAACGGCTTGGTGAGATAATCGTCGGCGCCGAAGCCGAGACCCTTCACCTTGTCCTCGATGCCGGCGAGGCCGGAGAGGATGAGGATCGGCGTCTTCACCTTGGCGACGCGCAGCCCCTTGAGGACGTCATAGCCCGACATATCGGGCAGATTGAGGTCCAGAAGGATAATGTCATAGTCGTAGAGTTTGCCGAGATCGACGCCCTCTTCACCGAGATCGGTCGTGTAGACGTTGAAGTTCTCGGACTTGAGCATCAACTCGATGCTCTGCGCGGTCGCGCGGTCGTCCTCGATGAGCAAGACGCGCATGCCAATCCCCTTCCCTCGCCATGGCCCCGGGGGGTTCAGCGCTCAACCGGACTCTTTCAAGCCGAGCGTGAACCCACCCCGCGCCCGGCTCGACACACACCGATTCGTTACTTCGTGAGACAAGGGGTAACAAAAACCGATTCCCGAGCACAAGCGGTGAGCCGAATTATCTTCGAGTCTTCCCGCAACAGTTTGTTCGAAAATCGGAATTTCTCATTCCGATATCTGAAGTCGAATCTTAACAAGCATGCCTAAGTGAGTCTCTCGACTCCGCTTTCACGGGCGCCGCGACCCCACCGGACGACATCGCGATCATTAATGAGCCCGGTAAACAAATCGTTTCGATCCGGAGCCCTTGTGACGCTTTCCCCGGCGCCCGCTACCTTTTCCGCAAAAAGAGTAAGGAAGCGGCAACATCTGTTGGCGAAAATGCCCTTGCCGCGGCGTGATGGCGGCACGTGACGACCGCCTTGTCGCGCCCCATCGGGGAAGCGGGCGGACGACGGAACGGAGTAAGCCGACCATGAAGTCGCTCGACACCCTCATCCGCCTCAAGCGGTTCCAGGCGGAAGAAAAGCGCCGCCATCTGGCGCAGATCGAGACCATGATCGCGGAATTCGACCGCATGTCCCGCGATCTCGAACGCGAGATCGAGGCCGAGGAGCAGCGCTCGGGCATCACCGACACCCAGCATTTCGCCTATTCGACCTATGCCCGCGCCGCCGCCACCCGCCGCGACAATATGCGCCGCTCCGCCGACGAGCTGAAAGGCCAGCTCAGCGAGGCGCGCCTCGCCCATGACGAGGCGCTGGACGAGCTGAAGAAGATGGAAGCGCTCGGCGAGCGCGAGCGGGTCGAGGCGCCGGTCGAGATGCCGCCGCGCAACATCGCCGGCCGCGCCCGGGCCGTGCTCGGCGCCTGAGCGGGCTCAGCCGGCCTCGATAACAGGCACATGCGGTGCTGCCTCGCGGGCCAGCAGCCCCTTGAGGCGGGGGTCGTCGACGATCTCCACCGCGCTCGCATAGGGGCGGAAACCGGCCTTGAGGTAGAAATTCAGCGCGCCCTGCTTGTCATGGGTGCAGGTGTGGACATGCACCCGCCGGGGCTGGCGTTGCCAGGCGCGGGCCAGCGCTCGGTTCATCATGAAACGCCCGGCGCCGCTGCCCACCATCTCGGGCACCAGTCCGACAAAGGCCAGTTCGATCTCCCCCGGCTCGCGGCCGTCCAGCTCGATATAGCCGGCCTCCACCCCATCCTTGCGCAGCACCAGCACCTCCACCTCCGGGGCGTGGAGGATTGCGGCGAGTTCGGTGTCGCTCATCCGCAGCCGCGAGAACCACAGCCAGTCCTCGCCGACGCGGCGGAACAGCGCGCGGTACCAGGCGACATCAGGCGCGGTCATCCGCTCCAGCGTCAGCCCCTCGCTGGCCCGCTCCGGCAAAGGCGGGGGTGGGGCGGTCATCTCAAGCATCGTCACCACCGCCGCGATCTTGCCGGGCGGCAGCGGGGTGTAGCCGTTGAGATTGAGGACAGGCGGGGCGGCGGGGTCGGTCATGGCGGCAACTTCCGGTGAGGTCGCCCCTTCTAGCCTCATCCGCGCACCATCCGCCATGGGTGGGCGCGCGTGCAGCCCCGGCCTGCGCCCGGCGGGGTTCACAGCGGCGAATTTTCGGATATCTTGCGGATAATTCCATTTAGTACATCTAAAGAGAGTGAATTCATGACGGTCGCCGTCACCATCGACCAGGTCGGCAAGAGCTTCGGCAGCGGGGCGCCGGCGCTTTCTAACGTCTCGCTCGATGTGCGCCCGAGCGAGCTGGTGGCGCTGCTGGGGCCTTCCGGTTCGGGCAAGACCACGCTGCTGCGCATCGTCGCCGGGCTGGAACAGCCCAGCCATGGACGGGTGTTGTTCGACGGTCATGACGCGCTCTCCGTGCCGGTGCGTCGGCGCGGCATCGGCTTCGTGTTCCAGAACTACGCCCTGTTCCGCCACATGACGGTGGCTGAGAACGTCGCCTTCGGCCTGCGCTCGCGCCCGCGCGCCGAGCGGCCCTCGGAAAGCCAGATCCGTTCGCGCGTCGCCGATCTTCTGGCGCTGGTGCAGCTGGAAGCCTTTGGCGGGCGCTTCCCGGCGCAGCTTTCCGGCGGCCAGCGCCAGCGCGTGGCGCTGGCCCGCGCGCTGGCGATCGAGCCGAAGGTGCTGCTGCTCGACGAGCCTTTCGGCGCGCTCGACGCGCTGGTGCGCAAGGAACTGCGCCGCTGGCTGCGCGAGCTGCACGACCGCACCGGCCACACCACTTTGTTCGTCACCCACGACCAGGAGGAGGCGCTGGAACTCGCCGACCGGGTGGTGGTGATGGGCAAGGGCAAGATCGAGCAGGTCGGCACGCCTGACGATGTCTATGACCGGCCGGAGACCGCCGCCGTGTTCGGCTTCATGGGCGAATCGAGCCGGATCGAGGTCGAGGTGAAGGGCGGCGTCGCTTTGGCCGGCGCCACCGCCATCGCGGCGGCGACGCAGTCCGTGCCGGACGGGCCGGGCCTGCTCTATGTGCGCCCGCATGACGTGACGCTCGGCCTGCCCGGCACCGAGGGGCTGAAGGGGCAGGTGCGCGCCTTCCGCCGCCATGGCGCTATCCGCCGGGTGGAAATCGCGGTCGGCAGCGCGGTGCTGGAGGCCGACATCGCCCCGACGGTGCGGGTGCCGATCGGCGAGAAGGTGGCGGTGCGGCTCGACCGCGCCCGCCTGTTCGCCTCCAATGGCCCCGGCGTCGACACCAAGGCGCCGCCCGCCCAGCAGCCGGGCGACTACGCGATCTGAGGCGCGGCGCTCAGCGCCGCTCCAGCTTCCACACGTCCTCGGCCACTGGGCCGACGCCGCGCAGCCCGCCCTTGAGCGGGTGCTTTTCCAGCAGCGTCGGGTGATAGGCCGCGCCATAGAGGCGGCGCACCTCGTGCTCATGGACGGCAAAGGGCGGGCCGACGGTGAGGCTCTGGTCGTAGTCGAAGGTGATCAGCAGCTGGCGGGCACTGTGCGTGAGATGCACGAGATGGCCGGCGTAGCGGGCGCGCATCGCCTCGGGCAGGGCGACCAGCGCGGCGCGGTCATAGATCGCGTCGACAGGCCCCAGCACCTCGTGCGTGAGGTCGAAGATATCGCCGACGAAGACGGTGATGCCCTCCGCCGCGAAACGCTCCAGCGGGCCGATCTCGGTGATTTCAGGGGTGACGCCGAGTTCGGTGAACAGCTGCTCGACGGCGAGGCGGCTCAGCTCCGCCCCGGTGACTTCAAAGCCATGCGCCAGCAGCCAGTGCAGGTCGTGGCTCTTGCCACAGAGCGGCACGAACACGCGCGCGCCCGGCGCGAGGCCCAGCGCGTGGAAATGGCGGACCAGCAGGGCGTTAGCTTCGCCTTCGTGAAAGGCGATCTCGTTCGCCTCCCACTTCTTGTGCCAGAAATCGGGATCCATGGCGGTGCCTCCTGTTGTGCGGGCGGCATCATAGGGCCCGCCGACGAGGGAGGCCCTATCTCATTCGCCTGTCCGGCGGATGAAGGCGCCGAAGGCGCGCGGGCCATCGGCGACGGGGATCGTCTCCACCACCTTCAGCGTCGCGGTGTCGATGATCTCCAGCGTGTTGGCCTCCCAGCAGGCGACATACACGAAGGCGCCGTCGCGGCTCGCCGCGATGCCCTCGGGGTAGTCGCCGACGGAAATAGTGGCGCGCTTTTCCAGCGTGTCGGTGTCGAACACGGTGACGGTGGAATCGTACTGGTCGGTGACGAAGGCCAATCCCTTCGCCAGCGCCACCGCATAGGGCCGCGCGCCGACCTTCACGCTCGCCACCACCTTGCGGGCCTTGAGGTCGATGATGCTCACATCATTGGAGGCGACATTGGCGGTGTAGGCGCGCGCGCCTGCCGCGTCGATCGTCACGCCGAAGGGGCGGGCGCCGACCGGGATCGAAGCGAGGCGGGTGAGGGTTTTGGTGTCGATCAGGCTCACCGCATCGGAATCGCGGTCGGCGGAGATGAGCAGCGCGCCGTCCGGCGTTACCGCGAGGCCGGAAGGGGATTGGCCGACCGCCACCTCGCCGGAAACCGTGCCGGTGGCGGCGTCCACGGCCTTGATCCGGTGCTGGTACCAGTCGGCGACATAGGCCGGGCTGCCGGAGGGGTGGACGGCGACGCCGAGCGGGCCGCCGCCGAGGTCGACCCGGTGGGTCACGCTGCGGCTGGCGGCATCGAGGATGGTGAGCGCCTTGCCGTCCGGCGAGGTGACGAAGGCGCGCGCCCCGTCCACGCTCACCGCGATGCCGGCCGGCTTGCCTGATATGGGCAGGGTGGCAACCACTTTGCGCGTGGCGAGATCGACGACGGAGAGCGTTTCCGCCGGTTGCGAGGTGATGAAGGCTTCATCCGCACGGGCGGGCTGGGCAGCGAGGAGGAGGGCGGCGAGGAGGGCGCACCAGGCGAGCATCCTTCGAGGCTCGCTGCGCTCGCACCTCAGGATGACGGTGTGCCGGGGAGAGGCGGGAGCCGCGCCGTTGCGCGCGAGGCGCAGCTCCCGCGTGGTGCCGTCAATCGGCCCCAGAATGGCAGTGCGAAACAATGCACCGTCATCCTGAGGTGCCGGCCGGAGGCCGGCCTCGAAGGATGGTGTGTCGAGAGCAACCATCCCGCTCGCCATGTCGGACCTATGTCTCAGCTGCCGCCCTCGATCTGCTTCTTCAGCTCGCCCAGGCCCGCCTTGTAGAGCCCCGTCACCGCGTTGACGGCGGCTTCGTCGTTCAGCTCCGGCGGCGGGTCATTGTTGGGGTAGCCGCGATAGAAGGCGCCGCGCCACTCGACTTCGGACTTCTTGCCGCCATCGGCCGGGGTGACGATGAGCCAGGACGAGTAGTTGGTCACCGGCAGCACCGCGACATCGACCTTGTCGATGCGGTACATCAGGGTCATCTTTTCCGGCTCGAACTTGGCGACCTCTTCCTCGACGGTGGCGCCGTTCTTCAGGGTGAGGGTGCGCTTGGCGCCGGCGGCGTTGCCGCCCGTGCCTTCGGTCTTGGCGACCACCGGGATCCAGCTGCCATCCTGGAAATTGGACACCACGGCCCACACCTTCTCCGGCGGGGCGTTGATCTCGATCTTCTCGGAAATCTTCTGGCGGGTCGGGCCGTGCGCCGCCGCGGGGGGGAGCGTGGCGAGCAGGGAGGTGGCGGCCAGCGCCGCAGTCAACAGCTGAATCTTCATCGTTTCCATCCCGGAACAGGGTTCATTCCGGACTTTTGAGTCCGTTGATCCGCAGTCTAGGGAGGGATTCGGCGTTCGTGAACTCTCTTGCGTGTGGAAAAGTCCCCGGGCCGAATTCTTTTCGGCCGTCAGGTGAATTCTTTGAGAATCTTAAGAAAGGCCGCGCCGAAGGCTTCCAGCTTGGCGGCGCCGACGCCCTTGACCCCGGCCAGCTCCGTGCGGGTGCGCGGGTGCTCCACCGCCATCTCCTCCAGCGTCTTGTCAGCGAAGACGACATAGGCCGGCACGTTGCGCTCGGCCGCCAGTTCGCGCCGCAGCGCCTTGAGCTTGCCGAGCAGCGCCGCCTCGGCCGGGGCCAGCTCCGCCCCGCTGTCGGAGCGGGCGAAACGCTCGCGCGAGCGCTTGACCGGCGCGCGCAGGGTGAAGGCGCGGGTGCCGCCGAGCACGGCGAGGCCGATCTCGGTGAGCGTGAGGGCGCCAAAGCGGGTGGGGTCGGCGTGCAGCGCCCCGGTGGCGACCAGCTGGCGCAGCAAGGCCCGCCACTCGGTCGCCGGCTTGTCGCCGCCGGCGCCGAAACCGGCGAGCTTGTCATGGCCGCGCCCGCAGATCTGGTCGGTGCGCTGGCCGGTGACGACGCTGGCGAGATAGGCGGCGCCGAAGCGCTCGCCGGTGGCGCGCACGAGGCGCAGCACCAGCTGGGCGTCGGCGCTGGCATCGACCACCTTGGGCGGATCGCGGCAGACATCGCAGGCGCCGCAGGCCTTGGCGCGCTCGCCGAAATAGCCGAGCAGCACGGCGCGCCGGCAGGTGACGGCCTCGCAGAAGCCGACCATGGCGTCGAGCCGGCGGGCCTCCACCATCTTGCGCTCCGGCGGCGAGGGTTCCTCGTCGAGAAAGCGCCGGCGGGTGGCGATGTCGCCGGCGGAATAGAGCAGCAGCGCCTCGGCCGGCTGGCCGTCGCGGCCGGCGCGGCCGATCTCCTGATAGTAGGATTCCAGCGTGCCCGGCGCGTCGGCATGCAGCACATAGCGCACATCCGACTTGTCGATGCCCATGCCGAAGGCCACCGTGGCGACCATCACCACCCCGTCCTCGGCCAGAAAGGTCTCCTGGTTGGCGGCGCGCGCTTCCGCGCTCATGCCGGCATGGTAGGGCAGGGCGCGGATGCCCGCCGTGGACAGCCGATCGGCGGTCTCGTCCACCTTCTTGCGCGAGATGCGGTAGATGATGCCGGCCATGCCGGGGCGGGCGCGCACATAGCTCTCGATCTGCCGCGCCGGGTCCTTCTTGTCCTCGACGGCGATGAAGATGTTCGGCCGGTCGAAGCCGGAGACGAAGACGCGGGCCTGCCCGCCGAACAGCCGCTCGACAATGTCGTCGCGGGTCGCCTTGTCGGCGGTGGCGGTCATCGCCACCAGCGGCAGGCCGGGGAAAAGCTCACGCAACCGGCCGAGGCCGAGATATTCGTTGCGGAAGGAATGGCCCCATTGCGAGATGCAGTGCGCCTCGTCCACCGCCACCAGACCCAGCGAGAAGCGCGACAGCGCGGCCAGCATGCGCTCGGTGAGCAGCCGCTCGGGGGCGAGATAGAGCAGGCGCACCTCGCCCGCCGCCACGCGCCGCCAGATCGCGACATTCTCGTCGCGGGATTTTCCCGAATGGATGGCCTCGGCGGCGACGCCCTGCAGCTTCAGCGCGTTCACCTGGTCGTCCATCAGCGCGATCAGCGGCGAGACGACGATGGAAAGCCCGCCCTTCACCAGCGCCGGCAGCTGGTAGCACAGCGATTTTCCCGCGCCGGTCGGCATGACAGCCAGCGTCGGCACGCCGGCGAGGATGGAATCGACCACCTCCTGCTGGCCAGGGCGGAAGCGGTCGAAGCCGAACACTTCGGCCAGCCGCGCCCGCTTCGCCTCCTCGATGTGAGGCGGCAGGATGCCGTGCGATGAGGTGACGGGAATATTCATTCCGCGCGTGTTCGTCCGGTTAGGCGGGCATGGCGGCGCCGCGGGTCTTGATAGCGCTGGCGCGGGCGGAAATGGTGGTGCCGCGCGGCCGGTGGATTCGTTTGCCCCGCAAGCGAGAGTATCACTTCCCAGAGAATCACTTGCGATGAGCCTCGAACTTACCCTTGGTTTAACCCTGGCGGCGCTGCTGTTCGAGGCCGCGTTTGGCTATCCCTCGTTTTTGCTCGCCCGGATCGGCCATCCGGTGATGTGGATCGGCCGGCTGATCGGGTGGCTCGACCGCCATGTCAACCGCGACGCCGCCGCCCCGCGCGAGCGGCGCCTTGCTGGGGTGGGGGCGCTGGTGGTGATCGTCGGAGTGAGCGGCGGGGCCGGCCTGCTGGTGCAGGGCCTCGCGATGAAGCTGCCATTTGGCCTCGTGCTGGCGGCGCTGGCGGGCTCGTCCCTGCTGGCGCAGCGCAGCCTCTACCAGTTCGTCGGCGCAGTGGCGGACGGGCTGGAGGTGAGCCTGGAGGAGGGGCGGCGGGCGGTGTCCCACATTGTCGGGCGCGACCCGGACAAGCTCGACGAGGCCGGGGTGGCGCGGGCGGCGATCGAGAGCCTGGCGGAGAACTATTCCGACGGCGTGGTGGCGCCAGCCTTGTGGATGGCGATCGGCGGGCTGCCGGGGGCGGCGATCTATAAGGGGGTGAACACCGCCGACAGCATGATCGGCCATCGCACGGCGCGGCACCTCTATTTCGGCTGGGCGAGCGCGCGGTTCGACGACCTGATCAACCTGCCGGCCTCGCGGCTTTCCGGCGCGCTGATCGTGGCGGGCGCGCTGTTCGTTCCCGGCGCCTCGCCCGGACGGGCGATGGCCGCGATACGGCGCGACGCGGGCCGCCACCGCTCGCCCAATGCCGGCTGGCCGGAGGCGGCGATGGCGGGGGCGCTCGGCATCGCCATTGCCGGGCCGCGCCATTATGGCGGCACGCTCTCCGTCGACGGGCTGATGGGCGCGGGCGGACGCTATGAATGCACCGCTGCCGACATCCGCCGCGCGCTCAGCCTCTACCGCGCGGCCGATGCGGTGATGGTGGCGCTGGTGGCGGGGCTCGCGCTTCTCGTATGGGGGTGGTGAGAACCTGCGGAGAGCGTCATCCCGGACGGCCGCAGGCCGATCCGGGATCGCGTGACGCATGCGGGGACGATCCCGGCTCTCCGCGGCGCTTCGGCCGGGACGACGGTCAGACGCGCCTTGCGATGTCCAGCAGCCGGTCGAGATCGACATGGCGTTCCAGATGGGCGGCCAGCGCGTCGAGCGTCGCTTCCACCCCGGCCTCATAGTCGAGCCCGCTCGGCGGCGCGCCCAGCGTCGCCAGCCAGTGCGCGCGCTGGCGGTCGTCCGTGAACAGGCCGTGCGCATAGGTCCCCATGACCCGCCCATCCGGCGACACCGCGCCTTCCGGCCCGGCGCCGTCGATGTGCGCGAAGGGCCGGGCGCGGCCGGGGCCTTCGGTCACGCCCATATGCATCTCATAGCCGGAAAACGGCACGCCTTGCGCCGTGCCGGTGACGGCCACCAGCCGCTTGTCGCCCGACAGCACGGTGTCGACCTCCAGCAGGCCGAGGCCGGCGACGCTGCCGGGCGGGCCTTCCACGCCCTGCGGATCGGAGAGGCTGTGACCCAGCATCTGGTAGCCGCCGCACAGGCCAAGCACCCGCCCGCCGCGCCTGATGTGGGCGAAGAGGTCGATGTCCCAGCCCTCGCGCCTGAAATCGGCGAGGTCGGGGATGGTGGATTTCGAGCCTGGCAGCAGGATGAGGGCGGCATCAGCCGGGAGCGGCGTGCCGGGGCGCACCCTCACCACCTCGACGCCGGGCTCGGCCTCAAGCGGGTCGAGATCGTCGAAATTGGCGATGCGCGGCAGCAGCGGCACGGCAATCTTCACCCGCGCACCGGGCTTCGCCGGGGTGGCGGCGTCGAGCGCCAGCGCGTCCTCCGCCGGCAGGCGGCGGGCCTCGTTGAAGAACGGGATGAGGCCGAGCGCCTCCCAGCCGGTGCGGGCGGCGATCGCCTCCATGCCGGCGGCGAACAGAGTGGGGTCGCCGCGAAAGCGGTTGACGAGGAAGCCGCGTATCATCGCTGCGTCGTCCTCCGGCAGCACGGCCTTGGTGCCGACCAGACTGGCGATAACCCCGCCGCGGTCGATGTCGCCGATGAGGATGACCGGCACATGCGCCGCGCGGGCGAACCCCATATTGGCGATGTCATTGGCGCGCAGATTGATCTCGGAGGCCGAGCCGGCGCCTTCCACCAGCACGAGATCGGCCTCGGCCCGCAGCCGCTCATAGCTCTCCAGCACGGCGGCCATGAGCGCGGGCTTGAGCTTCTGGTAGTCCGCCGCCTTCGCCGTGCCCTGCGCCCGGCCCTGCACGATGACCTGCGCGCCCGTCTCGCTCTGCGGTTTCAAGAGCACCGGGTTCATGTGGACGGAGGGTGCGACGCGCGCCGCGCGGGCCTGCAGCGCCTGCGCCCGGCCGATCTCGCCGCCATCGGTGGTGACGGCGGCGTTGTTCGACATGTTCTGCGGCTTGAACGGGCGCACCTTCAGCCCGCGCAGGGCGAAGGCGCGGGCGAGGCCAGCGACGATGAGCGACTTGCCGACATCCGAGCCGGTGCCCTGAAACATGAGGGCGAGCGGAGAACGGGGGGCGGTCATGCACCCTCTCCCCGTCGGGGCGAGGGATGGGGTGAGGGGGCCGGAGGGCGATGCGCCAGGAGGCCCCTCACCGGCCCGCTGCGCGGGCCACCTCTCCCCAGCGGGGAGAGGGCAGGAAGGCCCGCATAAGCCGTGGATCCCCGGGTCAAGCCCGGGGATGACGGCGTGCCCGGCCTCAGCCGCGCCGGGCTTCCAGATAGTCGACGCGGCGCTCCAGATTGGCTTCGCGCACCATGCCGGGAATGAGGAACAGATCGATGATCTGCCCGATGCCAAGCAGGCCGAGGGTCAGCAGCCATAGGGCGCCGGTCCAGTAGCGGCCGGTATAGAAACGCTGGATGCCGCACACGCCGATCAGGCCGAAGCACCAGAACAGGTAGGCGATGGGGGTGGAACGCATCGAAGCGTTTCTCCATGAAAGCACTACGCCGCAACACTCGGCGCTGTGTATGAGATAGGAATGTCGCAGCACAATTGCGAGATCGCCGCTGCCAAATTCTTGCAGCGTCTTGTGACGGGCGCATCAAAACTCGATGCCCTTCTGCGCCTTCACACCGGCTTTGAAATGGTGCTTGACGAGGCCCATCTCGGTGACGAGATCGGCGGCCTCGATCAGCTCAGCCTTGGCGTTGCGGCCGGTGACGACGATGTGTAGCCCCGCGCGGCGGGCGCTGAGCGCCGCGACGACCTCGGGCAACGGGAGATAGTCGTAGCGCAGGGCGATGTTCAGCTCGTCGAGGATGAGCAGGCCGATGGCGGGGTCGTCCATCATCTCCCGCACCTTGTCCCACGCGCGGCGGGCGGCCGCGATGTCGCGGGCGAGGTCCTGCGTCTCCCAGGTGAAGCCCTCGCCCATGGAGTGCCACTCGACGCGCGGGCCGAAACTCTCCAGCGCGCGGCGCTCGCCCGATTCCCAGGCGCCCTTGATGAACTGCACCACGCCGACCTTGGCCCCGTCCGGCTGGCCGAGGGTGCGCAGAGCGAGGCCGAAGGCGGCGGTGGATTTGCCCTTGCCGGGGCCGGTATGGACGATGAGCAGGCCCTTCTCGACGGATTTTTCCGCCACTTCCGCGTCCTGCACCGCCTTGCGCTTTTCCATCTTGGCGCGGTGGCGGGCGGCGTCCTCGGGCGAGATCTCGGTCATCGGGCGCTTCCTTTCACGAACAGCGGCAGGCCGGCGACCATGAAGATCACGCTGTCGGCACGGGCGGCCACAGTCTGGTTGAGCCGGCCCTGCGCGTCGCGGAAACGGCGGGCCAGTGCGTTGTCGGGCACGATGCCGAGCCCGACCTCATTCGACACCACGACCACCGGCCCTTCATGGGCCGCCAGCGCCTCCACCAGCGCGGCGCATTCAGTGGCGAGGTCGGCCTCCGCCAGCATCCGGTTGCTGAGCCAGAGGGTGAGGCAGTCCACCAGCACCGGCCGGCCGGGCGGCAGCGCTTTCAGCGTTGCGGCAAGCTCGTGCGGGGCGTCCAGCGTCTGCCAGCCCGCGCCGCGCCGGGCACGGTGCAGGGCGATGCGCTCTTCCATTTCGCTGTCCCAGGCCTGCGCGGTGGCGATGTAGCTCCAGGGCGGGGAAAAGCCTGAGATGAGCCCTTCGGCATAAGCGCTCTTGCCGGAGCGGGCGCCGCCGAGGACGAGGGTCAGCGCCATGGAGCGGGGGCCGGGGCAAAGCGGGGCGTCATCGTCGTCGGCTCCTGTCGTCGGCTGCGGGCGAGCGGCGGACTATAGCCGGGGCGCACCGCCGGGCAACCGGCGCCGTCCGGTTTGACTTTGCCGGCCAAGCCTCCTTAAGTGGCCGCGACCGTCGGTTTCCTCCCGCCAGGGAGGGACGAAGAGGGAATGCGGTGCGGGGCGCTTTCAGGCCCCCAATTCCGCGGCTGCCCCCGCAACTGTGAGCGGCGAGCCTCAGCCGGAAGCCACTGGAGACCTCTCCGGGAAGGCGGCGACGAGGCAGCGACCCGCGAGCCAGGAGACCTGCCGGTGGTCCGGTCGTGCGTGCCGGCGGGGTGCCCGGCAGACAGGCAGAGCCGTGCTGAGGCGCGCGGCTTCGCGCGGAAGCTCCTTTCCGCGACCGACGCATCCCGCGATTCCTGAGCTTCGTGGAGATGCCGCATGTCCGTCGCCGATTCCCGCCCCGCCGCCCTCGACCGGGTTCCCTGCACCATCGTCACCGGCTTTCTCGGCTCGGGAAAGACGACGCTGATCCGTCATGTGCTGGAGAATGCGCGCGGCAAAAGGCTGGCGGTGATCGTCAACGAGTTCGGCGATGTCGGCATCGATGGCGAGATCCTGAAGGGCTGCGGCGTCGACTCCTGCCCGGAAGAGAACATCGTCGAACTCGCCAATGGCTGCATCTGCTGCACCGTGGCGGATGATTTCGTGCCGGCGCTCGACGCCATTCTCGCGCTTGAGCCGAAGGTCGACCACATCCTGATCGAGACCTCCGGCCTCGCTTTGCCCAAGCCGCTGGTGCAGGCCTTCCACTGGCCGGCGATCAAGAGCCGGGTGACGGTGGACGGGGTGGTGGCGGTGGTGGATGGCGAGGCGCTGGCGTCGGGCCGCGTCGCCCATGACCATGACGCGCTCGCCGCCCAGCGCGCGGCCGATGACAGCCTCGACCATGACGACCCGATCGAGGAAGTGTTCGACGACCAGATCGCCTGCGCCGACCTCGTGCTCCTCACCAAGGCCGACCTGATCAATGAGGCCGGACAGGCGAAGGCCCGCGCCGCGCTCGACGCCGAGCTGCCCAAGGGCGTGCGGGTGGTGAGCGTCACCGACGGGCGGATCGACCCGGCAATCCTGATGGGCCTCGGCGTCGGCACCGAGAACGACATCGAGAACCGCAAGACGCATCACGATGACGAGCTCGACCACGACCATGACGATTTCGACAGCTTCGTCGTCGAGGTGCCTGAAATCACCGACCCGGCCGAGTTCGCGGCGCGGGTGGCGCGGGCGGCGGACGAGGCGGATGTGCTGCGGGTGAAGGGGTTCTTGCCGGTCGCCGGCAAGTCGATGCGGCTTCTGGTGCAGGCGGTGGGCCCGCGCGTGGCGCATCATTTCGACCGGCCCTGGGGCACGGGCGCGCGCACCGGCCGCCTTGTCGCCATCGGGCTGAAGGGGCTGGACCGGGCCAAGGTGGAAGCGATCCTCGCCGGGGAGAGCGTGGCGGCGTGAGCCTTCCGTCATCCCGGACGGCCGCGAGGCCGATCCGGGATCGCCGGCCGGTATGAACGGCAACCGATCCCGGCTCTGCGCTGCGCTTCGGCCGGGATGACGACTTCAGGAGACGCGCCACCCCATGCACATCCTCACCACCACCTCCTCCAGCCTCGACGATCTGGTCGAGCCGGTCGATCTCGGCCAGACGCCGGGCGAGGTGGTGATCGTCTCCTTTGCCGACAGCGATCTCGGCGCGCTGGCGCGGGCGCAGGAGGCGATGGCGCAGGAGGTGGGGGCGCAGGAGGTGGGGGCGCAGCAGGCCGGGCTGCCCAGCCTGCGCCTCGCTAATCTGCGCGATCTCCGGCACCCGATGTCGGTCGATCTGTGGATCGACAAGGTGGGGACCCGAGCCCGCATCGTGGTGGTGCGGCTGCTCGGCGGGCTCGACTGGTGGCGCTATGGCGTCGACCGGCTCAGCGCCGAGGCGCGCGCGCGCGGTTTCACCCTCGCCGTGCTGCCGGGCGAGGACCGCGACGATCCGCGCCTTGCCGAGGCCTCGACCCTTGACGAGGCCGAACTCGCCGTGCTGCTCGGCTATTTCCGCGCCGGCGGGCCGGCGAATATGGCCGCGCTGCTGCGGGTTCTCGCCATCCATGCGGGGCGGGCAATGGCCGCCCCGCCCGCGCCGCAGAACCTGCCGCTGGCGGGGTTTTATGAGGGGGATGGTGCTTCCCCCTCATCCAACCCTCTCCCCGACGGGGAGAGGGCTTTTGCCAGCTTCCCCCCGCCGTTTTCTTCGCCCTCTCCCCGGCGGGGAGAGGGTCGGGGTGAGGGGCCTTCTGCTGCCGCCATCCCCGTCATTTTCTACCGCTCCATGGCGCTGGCGGGGGATACCGCGCCGGTCGACGCGCTGTGCGCCGCACTTCGCGCGCGCGGGCTCGACCCCCGGCCGATCTATGTTGCCAGCCTGAAGGAGCCGACCTCCATCGCCTTTCTTAAGGCGGCGCTGGCGGAGATGGCGCCGGCGGCGATCCTCACGCTCACCGCCTTCGCCGCCGCCGATCCCGGCGAGGATACCGTGCTCGACGCGCCCGGCGTGCCGGTGCTGCAGGCGATTGTCGCCACCACCAAGCGCGCCGCCTGGGTGGAGGGCGTGCGCGGCCTGACCAGCGCCGATCTCGCCATGCATGTGGTGCTGCCCGAACTCGACGGGCGGGTGCTGGCCGGGGCGCTCTCCTTCAAGGCGCCGCAGGAAACCCCCGCCGTGCCCGGCTTCGCCGCGCTGGTGAACCGTCCCGAGCCGGACAGGGTGGCGCAGGTGGCCGACCGCGTCGCTAGCCTGGTGCGGCTGCGGGCGACCCCGCGCGGGGAGCGGCGGATCACCGTGCTGATGCCGGACTATGCCGGCGCCCCCGGCCGCACCGGCTGGGCGGTGGGTCTCGACGTGCCGGCGAGCGTGCGGGCGCTGCTGGCGGACCTGCAGGCCGCCGGCTACGCGGTGGACGGGGTACCGGCGGATGAGAAGGCGCTGGTGGCGGCGGTGAGGGGCGGGCGCTTCGCGCGGCACGACGGGGAGAGGGATGGGGTGAGGGGTACTTTGCCCTCCGCACCCCTCCTCCCCCTCACCCAACCCTCTCCCCGGCGGGGAGAGGGCTTTGCGTGGCACGACGGCGGTCTCTCCCTTGCCGCCTATCGCGCCCATCTCGCCACGCTGCCGCCCGAGGCGGCGGCGGCCGTCGAGGCCGCCTGGGGGCCGCCGGAGGACGACCCGGACCTGATCGACGCTGCCTTCCATTTCCGCGCCGCCCGCTTCGGCCACGTCACTGTCGCCCTGGCGCCGGAGCGGGGCTCGGTGGCCGAGCGGCGGGCGCAGTATCACGACCCGGCGCTGCCGCCGCGCCATGGGCTGCTGGCCTTCGGCCTGTGGCTGCAACATTCCGCCGACGCCCTCGTCCATATGGGCGCGCATGGCACGCTGGAATGGCTGCCGGGCAAGCATGTGGCGCTCACCCGCGCCTGCTTCCCCGAAGCCGTGCTCGGCGCCCTGCCGGTGGCCTATCCGTTCATTGTCTCCAATCCCGGCGAGGCGGCGCAGGCCAAGCGGCGGATCGCGGCGGTGACGCTTGGCCATCTGCCGCCGCCGACGCAGGAGGCCGGCCTCGCCGGCGAGGCCGCCGCGCTGGAGCGGCTGGTGGATGAATATGCGCAGGCCGACGGGCTCGACCGCCGCCGCCGCGAACGCCTCGCCCGGCTGATCGTGGAGGAGGCGACCCGCACCGGCTTTGCCCGCGACGCCGGGCTGGAGACGGGCGCCGACCCCGAGGAGGCCCTCAAGCAGATCGACGCCTTTCTCTGCGACATCAAGGAGATGCGGCTGAAGGACGGTTTTCACGTCTATGGCCGCGGCCCCTGCGGCGAGGCGGAGCGCGACGGGCTGCTGGCGGCGCTGGACGCTCGCCGCGTGCCCGCCGGGCCGGCCGGTGCGCCGGGGCGCGGGCGGACCGACGTGATGCCGACCGGGCGGAACCTGTTCACCAGCGACCCCCGCGCTTTGCCGACCGCGACCGCGATGGATCTCGGCCGGCTGGCGGCCGACGAGATCGTGCGCGCCTATGCGCAGGCGCATGGCGACTGGCCGCGGGCGCTGGTGCTCGACCTCTGGGGCAGCGCGACGCTGCGCACCGGCGGCGAGGAAATCGCGCAAGGGCTGGCGCTGATCGGCGCACGGCCGGTGTGGGACCCGGGCTCGGGCCGCGTCACCGGCATCGAGGTGCTGCCGCCGGCCGTGCTGGGGCGTCCGCGCGTCGATGTCACCTTCCGCATCTCAGGGCTGTTCCGCGACCTGTTCCCGGCGCAGATCGCGCTCATCGACGCCGCGCTGCGGGCGGTGGCGCGGCGCGAGGAGAGCGACGAGGAAAACCCGCTGCGCGCGGCGGGCGAAGGGGCGGCGCGCATTTTCGGCACCGCGCCGGGGGCCTATGGCGCCGGGCTGGAACGTGGGGGCGACGGGGTGGAGCGGGAGGCGCTGGGCGCGGCCTATCTTGCCAGCGCCTCGCATGCCTATGGCGGGGCGGAAGGCGCGGCGCGGCCGGAGGAGGGTTTCGCGGCGCGGGTGGCGGCGGCGGACCTCCTGGTGCATGGCGCCGACGATCCCGGCCGTGACCTGCTGGAGGGCGATGCCGACCTCGCCTTTATCGGCGGCTTCGCGGCGGCGGCGGAACGGCTCGGCCGCCTGCCGGACCTCGTTGTGCTCGACACCTCCGACCCCGCCCGGCCCAAGGCGCGTCCGTTGGAGGCGGCGCTGGCCCGCATCGTGCGCGGGCGGGCGAACCCGCGCTATGTCGACGGCCTCACCCGCCACGGCCCGCGCGGGGCGGCGGAAATCGCCGAGACGGTGGACCGGCTGATCGGCTTCGCCGAGGCGACGCGGGCGGTGCCCGGCCATCTGATCGACGCGCTGCACACCGCCTATGTCGGCGATGCCAATGTGCGCGCCTTCCTGATCGAGGCCTCGCCCGAGGCGGCGGCCTTCATCGCCGCCCGTTTTGAGGGCGCGCGCGACAAGGGGCTCTGGCACCCGCGCCGCAACGATGTGGGGGCCGACCTCGCCCAGCTTTCCGGGGAGGCGGCGGAATGAGCGCGATTCCCGGTCAAGATCTTGCCTCCCTGCGGCGCGGCGCCTGTCCGAGCCTGCCGGAACCGATGCAGACCGGCGACGGGCTGCTGGCGCGGCTGCAGCCGCTGGCGCCGCTGACGCTGGACCAGCTCGCCGGGCTGGCGCGGCTCGCGGCCGATCGCGGCAATGGCATCATCGAGGTGACGGCGCGCGGCAAGCTGCAGCTGCGGGGCTTGAGTGCGCAGACGGCGCCGGGCCTTGCCGAAGCGGTGGCGGCGCTCGGCATCGACGTGCCGCAGGGTTTTCCGGTGGAGGTGAGCGCGCTGGCGGGGCTCGACCCAAGCATGCGCTTCGACCCGCGCCCGCTGGCGCGGGCGATCGGCGACGGCGCCGCGCCGCTGGTGCCGCATCTGGCACCGAAGGCGTCGGTCGTGGTCGATGGCGGCGGGCTGTTCCGGCTCGGCGGGCTGAAGGCGGATATCGGTCTGACGGCCGGCAGCGGGGCGGCGGTGCGCGTCGCGCTTGCCGGAAAGGCGTGCGGCGAGGTGGACGCGAAACACGCGGCGGCGGTGGTTATCGCGCTGCTGGAGCGGTTGGCGGCGCGGGGAGACAGCGCGCGCATGGCGGAGCTTGTGGCGGTGGAGGGCATCGCCACTCTTCGCGCCGAATTCGGCCTCGCCCCGCCCCTCGCCGCGTCGGGGGAGGGCGTCGACCCGGTGGGGCTGCACCCGCTCAGCGACGGAAGTGTCGCGCTCGGCATCGGCCTTGCCTTCGGGCAGATCCGGGCGGTGGTGCTGGGCGAACTGGTCGCGGCGGCCGGCCGGGCCGGGGTGGCCCGTGTCGAACCGGCCGCCGGGCGGGCGCTGCTGCTGGTCGGGCCAGCGCCCGAGGCGGCGGCGGAGTTGCGCGAGGTGGCGGCCGGGCTCGGCCTGCTCACTGACCCCAAAGATCCGCGCCGGCGGGTCTATGCCTGCGCCGGGCAGCCGGCCTGCGCCTCGGCGCGGCTCGACACCCATGCCCTCGCGGCGACGCTGGTACCGCTGCTCGACGGGCGCGATCTCCATGTTTCCGGCTGCCCGAAGGGCTGCGCGCACCCTTCAAAAGCGGCGCTGACCATCGTGGGGCTGGACGAAGGGGCGGGTCTCGTGGTCGAAGGCACGCCGCGCGATGTGCCCGCCCGCATCGTGCCTCCCGCGCAGCTGCGCGAGACATTGCAGAAGGATCTGGCCTGAGTGTCCACCCCGTTCGAGTATGAGCGCGACGGCAATGCGATCTATCAGCGCTCCTTCGCCATCATCCGCGAAGAGGCCGAGCTTGGCCGCTTCACGCCTGATGAGGCGGATGTGGCGGTGCGGATGATCCATGCCTGCGGGCTGGTGGAAGCCGCCTTCGCCATCGATTTCGCCCCTGATCTGGTGCGGGCCGCCCGCAACGCGCTCAAGGCCGGCGCACCGATCCTGTGCGACGCGCAGATGGTGGCGCATGGCGTCACCCGCGCCCGGCTGCCGGCGCATAACGAGGTGATCTGTACCCTGCGCGAGCCCGACGTGGCCGATCTCGCCGAGCGGCTCGGCACCACCCGCTCCGCCGCCGCGCTGGAGCTGTGGCGCGACCATATGGAAGGCGCTGTCATCGCTATCGGCAACGCGCCGACCGCGCTGTTCCGCCTCATGGAAATGCTCGATGCCGGCGCGCCGAAGCCGGCGGCGATTCTCGGCATTCCCGTGGGCTTTGTTGGCGCGGCCGAATCCAAGGACGCGCTGGCGCTGGGCGAGCATGGCGTGCCGTGGCTGGTGGTGCGCGGCCGGTTAGGGGGCAGCGCCATGACGGCGGCGGCGGTGAACGCGCTGGCGAGGCCGGGCCTATGAGCGAGACGTCGCAGGGGCGGCTGATCGGCGTCGGCGTCGGGCCGGGCGACCCGGAATTGATCACACTCAAGGCGGTGCGGGCGCTTTCGCAGGCGGATGTGGTCGCCTATTTCGCCAAGCTCGGCAATGGCAGCCATGCCCGCGCCATCGCCCATCCGCATTTCCGCGTGGGGGCGGAAGAACTCCCGCTCGGCTACCCCGTGACCACGGAAATGCCGAAGGACGAGGCGCCCTATCGCACGGCGATTACCGGCTTCTATGAGGAGGCCGCGCAGGCGGTGGCGGCGCATCTGGAGGCGGGGCGCACGGTGGCGGTGCTCTCCGAGGGCGACCCGCTGTTCTACGGCTCCTACATGCACCTGCATGTGCGGCTGGCCCATCGCTATCCCACGGAAGTCATTGCCGGCGTCACCGGCATGTCCGGCTGCTGGTCGCAGGCGGGAACGCCGATCGCGCAGGGCGATGATGTGCTGAGCGTTCTGCCGGGCACCCTCAATGAGGCGGAACTCGCGCGCCGGCTGCAGGGCACGGATGCGGCCGTCATCATGAAGGTGGGGCGCAATTTGCCGAAGATCCGCCGCGCGCTGGCGGTTGCCGGACGGCTGGAGCGGGCGCTCTATGTTGAGCGCGGCACGATGACGGGCAGCCTGTGCGAAAGGCTGGAGACCCGCGGGGATGGCCCCGCGCCCTATTTCGCCATCGTGCTGGTGCCGGGCTGGGAGACGCGCTGATGGGCAAGGGCAAACTGTTCATCGTCGGCCTCGGGCCGGGCGAGGCGCGCTATCTCACCCCGGAGGCGAGCGAGGCGCTGGCACAAGCCGAGGCGCTTTATGGCTACCAGCCCTATCTGGAGCGGGTGCCGGTGCGTGTGGGACAGGCGCGCAACCCTTCCGACAATCGCGAGGAACTGACCCGCGCCGGCGCAGCGCTGGCCCATGCCGCCGCCGGCGCGACGGTGGCGATGGTCTCGGGCGGCGATCCCGGCGTGTTCGCCATGGCGGCGGCGGTGATCGAGGCGATCGAGGCGGGGCCTGCGGAATGGCGGGCGCTCGATCTCGTCATCGTGCCGGGAATCACCGCCATGCTGGCGGTGGCAGCCAAATGCGGCGCGCCGCTGGGGCATGATTTCTGCGCCATCTCGCTCTCGGACAATCTCAAGCCCTGGGAGGTGATCGAGAAGCGGCTGCGGCTCGCCGCGCAGGCGGGCTTCGCCATGGCCTTCTACAACCCGGTGTCGAAAGCCCGCCCGCACCAGCTCGACACCGCCTTCGACATTCTGCGCGCCGAACTGCCGGCCAGCGTGCCTGTCATCTTCGGCCGCGCGGTGGGGCGGCCGGACGAGCGGATGCGGGTGGTGCCGCTGGCGAATGCGCGCGGGCACATGGCCGACATGGCGACCTGCATCATCGTCGGCTCGCCGGAGACGCGGCTGGTCGAGCGTCCCGGCCTGCCGGCGCTGGTCTACACGCCGCGCCGCGCCGGGGACGACTGATGCGGGCGGCGGAAGGCACTCCCTCTCCCCGGCGGGGAGAGGGCTGGGGTGAGGGCGATGGCCGGCCCTTGCCCGCAGGCGCCCCTCACCTAACCCTCTCCCCGACGGGGAGAGGGCTAAAGAGCGCGGCCGAATTTCTTCAGCCAGGCCAGCACCTCGCCGACACTCGCCACCGTCTCGACCGGCGGGCGGGGCGGGCGGGCGACCATCACCACCTCGATCCCCAGCGCGCGGGCGGCCGCGATCTTGCCATAGGTCGCTTCCCCGCCGCTGTTCTTCGACAGGATCGCGTCGATGCGGTGGGCGGTGAGCAAAGCGTGCTCGTCTTCCTCCGCGAAGGGGCCACGCGCCTCGATATAGCGGGCCTGCGGAACGGCGAGCGGCGGCTCCACCGGATCGATGCTGCGCACGAGATAATGGTGCTGCGGGGCGGCCTCCAGCGCGCGCACCTCGTTGCGGCCGAGCGCCACCAGTACCCGGCGCGGGGCGGGGCCGAGCTTTTCCACCGCTTCTGGAATGTCGGCAACCTCGCTCCAGATATCGCCCGGCTGGCGCGGCCATTCCGGCCGCAGCAGGGCGAGCAGCGGCACGCCGGCGCGGCGGGCGGCCTGCGCGGCATTGTGCGACATGGTGGCGGCGAAGGGGTGGGTGGCGTCGATCAGCGCGTCGATGCGCTCGGCCTTGAGATGGGCTTCGAGACCTTCCACGCCGCCGAAGCCGCCCGAGCGGGTGGGGGCGTCCGAGGGGAGCGGGTTGCGCGTGCGCCCGGCAAGGGACAGGCTGAGCGCGAATCCCCCGCGCGCCTGCAACGCCGTGGCGAGTTCGCGGGCCTCAGCGGTGCCGCCAAGGATGAGCAGGCGCGGGGCGCCGGCCTCCCGGCTCTTATCGGACGCATTCATGCCCGGCAGTGAAACCATCGTCTCGACCGCGTCAACTGCCGAGCCCGCCCTCGTCGATGGCGGCCGCTGGCTCACCCTTGTCGGCATCGGCGAGGACGGGCTCGATGGCCTTTCCCCCGCCGCGCGGTCGGCGGTGGAGGCGGCTTCGGTCGTGTTCGGCGGCGCGCGGCATCTGGCGCTGGCCGGCGATGCGGTAAAGGGCGAGGCGCGGGCCTGGCCGACCCCGTTTGCGCGCGGCATCGAGCAGGTGCTGGCGTTGCGTGGGCGGAATGTGTGCGTGCTCGCCTCGGGCGACCCGTTCCTGCATGGCGTCGGCGCCACGCTGGCGCGGCAGGTGCCGGCGGGCGAGATGCGCGCCTTCCCCGCCCCGTCCGCCTTCAGCCTCGCCTGCGCCCGGCTCGGCTGGCCGCTGGCGGAGACGGGGTGCCTCACCGTGCATGGTCGTTCGCTCGATCTGGTGCGGGCGCATCTGCATCCCGGCCGGCGGCTGCTGGTGCTGACCTCCGACGGCGCCGGGCCGGGCGAGATCGCGCGCCTGCTGGCGGAAAGCGGCTTTGGTGGCTCGACACTCTCGGTGCTGGAGGCGCTGGGCGGCCCGCGCGCGCGGGTGCGCCGCGCCCCGGCCGAGGGCTTCCCGCTCGCCGATATCGACCCGCTGAACCTTGTCGCCATCGAGGTGGCGGCGGGGGAGGGCGCGCGCATCCTTGCCCGCGCGCCGGGCCTGCCGGACGAGCTGTTCGAGCATGATGGCCAGCTGACCAAGCGCGAGATCCGCGCGGTGACGCTTTCCGCCCTCGCGCCCCGCCGGGGCGAATTGCTGTGGGACATCGGCGCCGGAGCCGGTTCGATCGGCATTGAATGGATGCTGGCCGACCCCTCGCTCACCGCCATCGGCATCGAGGAACGGCCGGAGCGGGCGGCGCGGGCGCGGCGCAATGCCGACGCGCTCGGCGTGCCGGGGCTGGAGATCGTCGAGGGAAGGGCGCCCGAAGCGCTTTCCGGCCTGCCGGCGCCGGACGCGATCTTTGTCGGCGGCGGCGCGGGCGAGCCCGGCGTGCTGGAGGCGGCGCTCGAAGCGCTCAGGCCCGGCGGCCGTCTGGTGGTCAATGCGGTGACACTGGAAACCGAAGCGCTGCTGATCGCCCGCCATGCGGCGCTGGGCGGGGCGCTTGTCCGCCTTTCCGTCGCCCGTGCGGTGCCGGTGGGCGGGCTCACCGGCTGGCGGCCGGCGATGCCGGTGACGCAATGGAGCTGGACCAAGCCGGGGGCCGTCTCATGATCGTCGCCGGCATCGGCAGCCGACGCGGCGTTACCGCCGAGGAGGTCTGCGCCGCGCTGCGCGGGGCGATGGAGCGCCATGGCGTGAAGCTGTGCGACATTTCGCTGATGGCGACCCCGGCGGCGAAGGGCAGCGAGGCCGGCATCATCAAGGCGGCGCTCGATCTCGGCCTGCTGCTCGTCATGGTGCCGCAGCGCCAGCTGGAGGCGGCGGGCACGCGGGCGATGACCCATTCCGAACGCGTGGTGGCGCTGATGGGCGTGCCCTCGGTCGCCGAGGCCTCGGCGCTGGCGGTGGCGGGGCGACGCTCGGCGCTGATCGGCCCGCGCTACGTGTTAGGACCGGTGACCTGCGCCTTCGCGCGGGAAGCGGAGAAGGAGGCGCAGACATCGTGACCGTGCATTTCATCGGCGCCGGGCCGGGCGCGGCGGATCTGATGACGCTGCGCGGGCGCGACCTCATCGCCCGCTGCCGGGTCTGCCTCTATGCCGGCTCGATCGTGCCGCCTGACGTGCTCGGCTGGTGCCCGGCGGGGGCGCGCCTCATTGACACCGCGCCGCTGTCGCTGGACGAGATCGAGGCGGAGTTCGTCGCGGCGCAGGCGGCGGGGCAGGATGTGGCGCGGCTGCACTCCGGCGACCTGTCGATCTATTCGGCGGTGGCCGAGCAGATCCGGCGGCTGGAGAAACACGGGATTGCCTATACGCTCACCCCCGGCGTGCCGGCCTTCGCCGCCGCCAGCGCGGTGCTGGGGCGCGAACTCACCGTGCCGGGACTGGCGCAGAGCCTCATTATCACCCGCGTCTCCGGCCGCGCCTCGGCGATGCCGGCGGGCGAGACGCTTTCCACCTTCGGCGCCACCGGGGCGACGCTGGCCATCCACCTCGCCATCCATGCGCTGGAACAGGTGGTGACGGAACTGGCGCCGCTGTACGGCGCGGACTGCCCGGTGGCTGTCGTGGTGGAGGCGAGCCGGCCGACCGAGCGGGTCATTCGCGGCACGCTGGATGACATCGTCGCGAAGGTTGCCGCCGAGCCGGTGGAGCGCACGGCGCTCATTCTGGTGGGCAAGGCGCTGGCGCCAGCGGATTTTCGCGAGAGCGCGCTCTATGACGCCGGATATCAGCGGCGGTTCAGGGGGCGGGAATGAGGGCACGCCGGATGAACATCCTTCGAGGCTCGGGCACAGCCCGAGCACCTCAGGATGACGTAGCTCTTTCAGATCGCCGTCATCCTGAGGTGCGAGCGCAGCGAGCCTCGAAGGATGCCAATACCGAGCGTCGCCCATGACCGCCCGCGCCTTCATCATCGCCGCGCCGCGCTCGGGCTCGGGCAAGACCACGGTGACGCTCGGCGTCGCGGCGGCGCTGCGGGCGCGCGGGGTGCGGGTGCGGGCGGCCAAGTCCGGCCCGGACTATATCGACCCCGCCTTCCACGCCGCCGCCACCGGCCTGCCGGGACTGAACCTCGACAGCTTCGCCATGCCGCCCGCTCTCATCGACGCGCTGGCGGCGGAGGCGGGGGCGGGGGCGGAACTTGTGCTCATCGAGGCGTCGATGGGCCTGTTCGACGGCATTGAGGGCGAGGCCGGGCGCAGCGGCGCCGCGGCCGATCTCGCCGCCCGGCTCGGCCTGCCTGTGGTGCTGGTGCTCGACATTTCAGGCCAGTCGCAATCGGCCGCCGCCGTGGTGCGGGGATTCGCCACGCATGACCCGCGCGTGCGGATCGCCGGCGTCATCCTCAACCAGGTGGCCAGCGAGCGGCACCGCCTGCAGGCGAGTGCCGCCATTGCTAGCCTGGGCATCCAGATATTGGGCAGCCTGCCGCGCGATGGGGCGGTGCGCCTGCCAGAGCGGCATCTCGGCCTGGTGCAGGCGGGCGAACACCCCGCGCTGGCCGCGCAGCTCGCGGCGCTGGCGGAACGGGCGGAAGCGCATATCGACCTCGACGCGCTCCGTGTGCTGGGGGCGCCGCTGCCCGCTTCCGGCCCGGCGCCGGTGGCGCTGGCGCCGCCCGGCCAGAGGATCGCGCTGGCGCAGGATGTGGCGTTTTCCTTCGCCTATGAGCATCTCGTGGCCGGCTGGCGGCGGGCCGGGGCGGAGATCCTGCCCTTCTCGCCGCTGGCCGATGAGGCGCCGGACGCGACGGCCGATGCCTGCTGGCTGCCCGGCGGCTATCCCGAACTGCATGGGGAAAGGCTGGCGCAAGCCTCCCGCTTTCTCGATGGGGTGCGCCATTTCGCCCAGACGCGGCCGGTGCATGGCGAATGCGGGGGCTTCATGGTGCTGGGCCAGTCGATCGCTGATTCCGAGGGACGCGAGCACGCCATGCTCGGCCTGCTCGGCCATGCCACCAGCTTTGCCAAGCGCCGGCTCAATCTCGGCTACCGAAGGGCGGTGACGCTTCATGCCTCGCCGCTCGGGCCGGTGGGGACAAGGCTGCGCGGCCACGAGTTCCATTATGCCAGCGTCACACAAGCGGGCGACGATGCGCCGCTGGTCGCGCTGAGCGATGGTCAAGGTAAAGGGATGGGCGATGCGGGACGCCGCCGGGGGCGGGTCTCGGGAACCTTCTTCCATGTCATCGCCACGGACGGCCAGCCAAGCGGAGCAGAGCCATGAATGCCTTTCGCCGACTTCTGGTGTTTCTCGCCGGCCTGATGGGCGCGGCCGGCGTGGCGGCGGCGGCGGCGGGCGCACACCTGACCGCGGAGCCAAATTTGACCACGGCCGCCACCTTCCTCATGCTGGGGGCGAGCGCCGTGGTGGGAGGCTGCGCGTTGGCGGTGGTGCGCGGGCCGGGCTGGTCCTTCGCCAGCGTCGGGGCCGGCATCATCGCGCTGGGCACGGTGCTGTTCAGCGGTGCGCTGGCGCTGCGGGCGCTCTGGGACATCGTGGTATTTCCTATGGCCGCGCCGATCGGCGGGACTATGCTCATCCTCGGATGGCTGGTGCTCGCCCTGGCCGCCATTGAGCGGGAACCCCGCGCCGGTTGAGTTGGCCAAAAGGTTGCATCCGGCACAGGTGAGATCAGGCGGCGCTTCCGCCCCACAGGGGGAAGGAAAGCCGCAACGGGAGCATAAGCTGCACATGTCAGTCGAGGTTGAAGAGAAGATGCTGGACACGCCGGAGAACTCCGCCCGCCCGATTTCCGCGCAGGGCGACGAGGTCGCCAAGTTCCGTGCCGCGGTTATCTCCAAGCTCACCTATGCGGTGGGCAAGAACCCGGCCGCCGCGAGCGATCGCGACTGGTTCCTCGCCACCGCCTTCGCCACCCGCGACCGCATCGTCGACCGCTGGATCACCTCCACCCGCCAGACCTATTCGGAAGGGCGCAAGCGGGTCTATTACCTCTCGCTGGAATTCCTCATCGGCCGGCTGCTGTTCGACGCGCTGACCAATATCGAGATGCTGGAGACGGCGCGCTCGGCGCTGGGCGATCTCGGCGTCGATCTCGACCGGCTGCGGCAGGTGGAGCCGGACGCGGCGCTGGGCAATGGCGGCCTCGGCCGGCTCGCCGCCTGCTTCATGGACAGCATGGCGACGCTGTCCATCGCCGCCTATGGCTACGGCATCCGCTATGAGAACGGCCTGTTCCGCCAGATGATCAAGAATGGCTGGCAGCAGGAATATCCCGAGGACTGGCTGTCCTTCGGCAATCCCTGGGAGTTCGAGCGGCCCGAGGTCTATTACGACATCGGCTTCGGCGGCTCGGTCGAGGCGATCGCCATCGGCGCCGACCGCAAGAAGCAGGTCTGGCATCCCGCCGAGACGGTGGAGGCGGTGGCCTATGACACGCCGATCGTCGGCTGGCGCGGACGGCATGTGAACACGCTGCGCCTGTGGTCGGCCCGCGCCGCCGACCCGATCCGGCTCGACGCCTTCAACCAGGGCGACCATGTCGGCGCGCTGGTCAACCAGGTGAAGGCCGAGGCGATCTCCAAGGTGCTCTATCCCTCCGACGCCACCCCGGCTGGGCAGGAGCTGCGGCTGCGGCAGGAATATTTCTTCACCGCCGCCTCGCTGCACGATTTGATCCGCCGCCATGTCGACAGCTTCGGCGATGTGCGCTCGCTGCCGGACAAGGTGGCGATCCAGCTCAACGACACCCACCCCGCCATCGCGGTGGCCGAATTGATGCGGGTGCTGGTCGACGAGAATGACATCGAGTGGGACGAGGCGTTCGACATCACGGTGCGGACCATCTCCTACACCAACCACACGCTGCTGCCGGAGGCGCTGGAGACCTGGCCGGTGCCGCTGATGGAGCGGGTGCTGCCGCGCCACATGCAGATCATCTACCAGCTCAACGCCAAGCATCTGGAGCGGGTGCGCACGGAATTCCCCGGCGACGACGCGCTGCTCGGCTCGGTGTCGCTGATCCAGGAAGACCATGGAAGGCGGGTGCGGATGGGCAATCTCGCCTTCCTCGGCTCGCACTCGATCAACGGCGTGGCGGCGCTGCACAGCGACCTGATGACCACTACGGTGTTCAAGGATTTCTACCGCCTGTTCCCCGAGCGGATGAACAACAAGACCAACGGCATCACCTTCCGCCGCTGGCTCTACCAGGCCAATCCGGGCCTCACCAACCTGCTGGTGGATGTGTGCGGGCCGGGCGTGCTGGACGACTATTCCCAGCTCACCAAGCTGGAAGCCCTGGCGGGGGATTCCGCGCTGCAGGACCGCTTCATGGCGATGCGGCGGCAGAACAAGGTGGCGCTGGCCCGGCTCATCCGCGACCGGCTCGACATCAAGGTCAATCCCGGCGCGCTGTTCGACGTGCAGATCAAGCGCATCCACGAGTACAAGCGCCAGCTGCTGAACGTGCTGGAGACCATCGCCCTTTATGACGCGATGCGCGCCAACCCGGCCAAGAACTGGGCGCCGCGGGTGAAGATCTTCTCCGGCAAGGCGGCGGCCAGCTACCAGATGGCCAAGCTGATCATCAAGCTGGCCAACGACGTGGCCAAGGTGGTCAATGACGATCCCACGGTCCGCGACCTGCTGAAGGTGGTGTTCCTGCCCAACTACAATGTCAGCCTCGCCGAGGTGGTGATCCCGGCGGCGGACCTCTCCGAGCAGATCTCCACCGCCGGCATGGAAGCCTCCGGCACCGGCAACATGAAGATGGCGCTCAACGGCGCGCTGACCATCGGCACGCTTGACGGCGCCAATGTCGAGATCAAGCAGCATGTCGGCGACGACAACATCTTCATCTTCGGCCTGACCGCCGCCGAGGTCGAGGCGCGCCGCGCCTCCGGCGTCGACGAGGCCGAGTCGATCCGCAATTCGCACCATCTGGGCGAAGTGCTGGATGCGGTCGGCTCCGGCGTCTATTCGCCTGACGAGCCGGACCGCTTCAAGCCGCTGGTCGACGCGCTGCGCTACCACGACTACTTCCTGGTCACGACCGATTTCGACGCCTATTGGGACGCCCAGCGCAAGGTCGATGCGCGCTGGAACAACCGGTCGGCGTGGTGGAAGTCGAGCATCCTCAACACCGCCAATATGGGCTGGTTCTCCTCCGACCGGACCATTTCCGAATACGCCAAGGACATCTGGAACGTGCCGGTGCGGACGATCCGCTGAGCGAGCTTCCCTAGACGAACGCCGCCGGCCTCACCGCCGGCGGCGCCTGCCCCGTGCCGGGCGGCGGGCGGGCGCGGCCGATCGCGCGCGTGTCCGCCGCCGCTCCTGCCGCCGGTAGCACGGCGTTTACCTGATGCCGCGTTATGTGGCTGCGACGTGTGGACTTTGTGTTGGCGGTAGAGGAACCTTCACTGCGCACGGGGCTTGTCCCCGGTGTTTCGGCTCAGGAAGGGTTGGCAGTGATGCATCCGTGGCAGGCGCCCGAACGGGAGGTCGACGCTCTCGTCGCAGGCCGCCATCACGACCCGTTTTCCCTGCTGGGGCCGCACGAATCGCCGCAAGGACTGGTTGTGCGCGCTTTCGTGCCGCATGCGCAGACGCTGGAGGCCATCGAGCCTGACGGCACGGCGATCGCCTCCCTGAAGCTTCGCAACGCCGCCGGCTTCTTCGAGGGGCTGGTGCCCGGCCGCCCGGCCTGGGCACGCTATCGCCTGCGTGCCCGCAATGCGGGTGGGGAATGGCTGCTCGACGACCCCTATTCCTTCCCGCCCGTGCTCGGCCCGCTCGACGACCATCTGCTGGTCGAGGGCACCCACCGCACGCTCTATGAGCGGCTCGGCGCCCATCCCGATTCGCATGAGGGGATCGACGGCGTGCGCTTCGCCGTCTGGGCGCCGAATGCGGCGCGGGTGTCGGTGGTGGGCGATTTCAACACATGGGACGGGCGCCGCCACCAGATGCGCAAGCGCGTCGACAGCGGGCTGTGGGAGATTTTCGCGCCCGGCGTCGGCGAGGGCACGATCTACAAATACGAGATCGTTGCCGCCGATGGCCGGCTGCTGCCGCTGAAGGCGGACCCGTTCGGCTTCGCCGGCGAGTTCCGCCCGGCCACCGGCTCGATCGTGGCGCGCACCGATACATTCGCCTGGAGCGACGCCGACCATATCGCCGCCCGTGCCGAGGGCGAGGCGCG
This sequence comes from Ancylobacter vacuolatus, assembly GCF_030813595.1. GTDB lineage: Bacteria > Pseudomonadota > Alphaproteobacteria > Rhizobiales > Xanthobacteraceae > Ancylobacter > Ancylobacter vacuolatus. Next base: position 159,921 of record NZ_JAUSUH010000005.1, read on the forward strand.
CCGCAAGCCGATGAGCACCTATGAGGTGCATCTGGGCTCCTGGCGGCGCGGCGAGGAAAACCGCTTCCTCACCTATGACGAACTGGCCGACCAGCTGATCCCCTATGTGCAGTGGATGGGCTTTACCCATATCGAATTGCTGCCGATTTCCGAGCACCCGCTGGACGCCTCCTGGGGCTACCAGCCGATCGGGCTGTTTGCCCCCACCAGCCGCTTCGGCGATCCGGCCGGCTTTGCCCGCTTCGTCGACAGGGCGCATGCGGCGGGGCTGTCGGTGATTCTCGACTGGGTGCCGGCGCATTTCCCCACCGACATTCACGGCCTGTCGCATTTCGACGGCGGGCCGCTCTACGAGCATTCCGACCCGCAGCGCGGCTTCCACCCGGACTGGAATACGGCGATCTACGACTTCGGCCGGCGGGAGGTGGCCAATATGCTGATCGCCAACGCGCTGTATTGGCTCGACCGTTTCCATGTCGACGGGCTGCGCGTCGATGCGGTGGCCTCGATGCTTTATCTCGATTATTCGCGCAAGCATGGGGAATGGTCGCCCAACCCCGATGGCTCGAACGACAACAAGGACGCAGTGTCGTTTTTGCGCCGCGCCAACGAGATCATCTATGCCGAGCATCCCGGCACAGTTGTCATCGCCGAGGAATCGACCTCCTGGGCCGGCGTCTCGCAGCCGGTGTTCGCCGGCGGGCTGGGCTTCGGCTTCAAGTGGAACATGGGCTGGATGCACGACACGCTCGACTATCTGTCGACCGAGCCGATCTATCGCCCCTGGCACCACGACAAGGTGACGTTCGGCGTCACCTACGCCTTCTCGGAGAATTTCGTGCTGCCGCTCTCGCATGACGAGGTGGTGCATGGAAAAGGCACCATCCTCACCCGCATGCCGGGCGACGACTGGCAGAAATTCGCCAATATGCGCGCCGGCTACGGGATGATGTGGGCCAATTCCGGCAAGAAGCTGCTGTTCATGGGCCAGGAATTCGCCCAGCGCCGGGAATGGAGCGAGGAGCGCTCGCTCGACTGGCACCTGGTCGGCATGGGCCCGCACCATCGCGGCATGCAGCTGCTCGTGCGCGACCTGAATCTGGTCTATCGCGAGACGCCCGCGCTGCATGCGCGCGACTGCGAGCCGGAGGGCTTCAGCTGGATCGTGGTGGACGATCGCCAGCAATCGGTCTTCGCCTGGGCCCGCTATGGCGACGCCGACGACGCGCCTGTGGTGATGGTGGCGAACCTCACCCCGGTGCCGCGCTCCGACTACCGCGTCGGCCTGCCGCGCGCCGGCCGCTGGCGCGAAATCCTGAACACCGATGCCGCGCTCTATGGCGGCTCGGGGATGGGCAATCTCGGCGAGGTGACGGCGGTCGACGAGCCGGCGCACGGATTGCCGGCCAGCGCCGCCCTTGTGCTGCCGCCGCTCGCCACGCTCTATTTTAAATGGGAACCGGAAAGCCGCGCCGACACGGCCGACCTACCTAAGCAGAACCTGAACTGAGGGAGATGACGCCACATGGCACGGCCGACGATGCAGAATGCCCCACTGGCCCGCTCCGCGATGGCCTATGTTCTTGCCGGTGGCCGTGGCAGCCGCCTGATGGAATTGACCGACCGGCGCGCCAAGCCGGCGGTGTATTTCGGCGGCAAGTCGCGGATCATCGACTTCACGCTCTCCAATGCCATCAATTCCGGCATTCGCCGCATCGGCGTCGCCACCCAGTATCAGGCGCACAGCCTGATCCGGCACATGCAGCGCGGCTGGAACTTCCTGCGCCACGAGCGCAATGAGAGTTTCGACGTGCTGCCGGCCAGCCAGCGCGTCTCGGAGACCATGTGGTATCTGGGAACGGCGGACGCGGTCTATCAGAACCTCGACATCATCGAGGCCTATGACACCCGCCACATCATCATCCTGGCCGGCGACCACGTCTACAAGCAGGACTACGAGATCATGCTCCAGCAGCATGTCGACACCGGCGCCGACGTGACAGTGGGCTGCCTGGAAGTGGCGCGGGAGGAGGCGAGCGCCTTCGGCGTCATGCATGTCGACGAGAAGGACCGCATCATCTCCTTCCTGGAAAAGCCGAAGGACCCGCCCGCCATGCCCGGCCGGCCGGACAAGGCGCTGGCCTCGATGGGCATCTATGTCTTCGAGACCAAGTTCCTGATCGACCAGCTGCGCCGCGACGCCGCCGACCCGCTGTCGACGCATGATTTCGGCAAAGACATCATCCCCTATATCGTCAAGAACGGCCTGGCCTCGGCGCATCATTTCTCGCGCTCCTGCGTGCGCTCCGACCAGGAAACGGCACCCTATTGGCGCGATGTCGGCACGGTGGACGCCTATTGGGAGGCCAATATCGACCTCACCGGCGTCGTCCCCGAACTCGACCTCTACGACCGCGACTGGCCGATCTGGACCTATGCCGAGATCACCCCGCCGGCCAAGTTCGTGCATGACGATGAGGGCCGGCGCGGGCAGGCGATTTCCTCGCTGGTCTCGGGCGGCTGCATCATCTCCGGCTCGTCGCTGCGCCGGGCGCTGCTGTTCACCGGGGTGCGGATCAATTCCTATGGCTCGATCGAGAACGGTGTCATCCTGCCCTATGTCGAGATCGGCCGTTCGGCGCGGCTGAAGAATGTGGTGATCGATTCGCATGTCCGCATTCCCGAGGGTCTGGTGGTCGGCGAGGACCCGGAGGTGGATGCCAAGCGCTTCCGGCGGACGGAAAAGGGCATCTGCCTCATCACCCAGACCATGATCGACAAGCTCGCGCTGTAAGGCGCGGGCGATCGGCGTCACGTCACTCAACGTCAAGATTCGGGATCGGGCGTGTCATCGTTCAAGGTTCTCTCCGTCGTCTCGGAAGTGTTTCCACTGGTGAAGACCGGCGGCCTCGCCGACGTGGCCGGCGCGCTGCCGGCCGCGCTGGGGCGCCATGGGGTGGAGGTGCGCACGCTCATTCCCGGCTATCCCAACGTGATGGCGGCGCTCGGCCATCGCGAGGCGGTGCACCATTTCGACGACCTGTTCGGCGCGCCGGCGACGCTGCTGGACGGCAAGGCCGGCGGGCTCGACCTGTTCGTGATCGACGCGCCCCATCTCTATGACCGGCCGGGCGGGCCGTATATGGGCCCGAACGGGCTCGACTGGGACGACAATGCGCGGCGCTTCGCGGCGCTGGGGGCGGTGGCCTCTGGCATCGGCCTCGGGCTGGTGCCGGGCTTCGTGCCCGACATCGTGCACGCCCATGACTGGCAGGCGGGCCTCGCCCCGGCCTATCTCTATTATGCCGGCACCAGGCGGCCCGGCACGGTGATGACGATCCACAACATCGCCTTTCAGGGCCAGTTCCCCGCCCATGAATTCGCCATGCTCGGCCTGCCGCCGCACGCCTTCGGCCTGCACGGGGTCGAGTATTACGGCATGGTCGGCTACCTCAAGGCCGGGCTGCAGCTGGCCGACCGCCTCACCACGGTGTCCCCCGGCTATGCCGGCGAAATCCTGCTGCCCGATGCCGGCATGGGGCTGGACGGGCTGCTCAATGCGCGCAGCCATCTGCTTACCGGCATCCTCAACGGGCTGGACGAGGCGGGCTGGAATCCGGCCACCGACACGCTGATCGCCAAGCCCTTCGACGCCAAGTCGCTGAAGGCGCGCGTGGCCAACAAGGTGGCGCTGAAGGAGGCGTTCGGGCTCGATGCCGATCCCGAGGCGCTGCTGTTCGGCGTGGTCAGCCGCCTGTCCTGGCAGAAGGGGCTGGACCTGCTGGCCGAGAGCCTCGACACGCTGCTCGGCCTCGGCGCGCAGCTGGTGCTGCTCGGGGCGGGCGACGCCGATCTGGCGGGCCGCTTCGCCGGGGCGGCGCACGCCCATCCCGGCCGCATCGGCGTGCAGCTCGGCTATGATGAGGGCGTCGCCCACCGCATCCAGGCCGGGGCGGACATGCTGATCGTGCCCTCGCGCTTCGAGCCCTGCGGCCTCACCCAGCTCTCGGCGCTGCGCTATGGCGCGCTGCCGCTGGTGGCGCGGGTCGGCGGGCTCGCCGACACGGTGATCGACGTCAATGAGATGGCGCGCTCGGCCGGGGTCGGCACCGGCATCCAGTTCTCGCCCGTCACCACGCCGGCGCTGCAGATGGCGCTGAAGCGCGCCGCCGGCCTGTGGCAGGACAAGTCGCTTTGGCAGAAGCTGCAGCGCAACGCCATGGCCACCGACGTTTCCTGGGAACGCGCCGCGCGCCAGTATGACACGCTGTTCCGCACCCTGGCGGCGGAGCGGGCCGCGTGAGCGACTTCACCGTCTCGACCGGAAGCCCGGAGCCGCTCGGCGTTGCCGCGGATGCGCGCGGCGTCAATGTCGCGGTGTTCTCGGCCCATGCCAGCCGCATCGAGTTCTGCCTGTTCGACCCGGCGGGCGACAAAGAGATCGCCCGTCTCGCGCTGCCGGCCCGCACCGGCGACGTGTTCCACGGCCATATAGCAGGCGTGCCGGCCGGCGCGCGCTATGGGCTGCGGGCGGCGGGTCCGTGGGCGCCGCAGGAGGGGCACCGCTTCAACCCCGCCAAGCTGCTGGTCGACCCCTATGCAAGCCGGCTTGACCGGCCGTTCACGCTGGATGCGGCGATGTTTGATGCCCGCGCCAGTGGTGCGGAGCGCGACGAGACCGACAGCGCCTTCGCCCTGCCGAAGGCGATCATCCAGCCGGCGCAAGCCTCGGCGGCGATTGCGGCCCGCGCGCCGTTCCGCTGGGACCGGCAGGTGCTCTATGAGCTGCATGTGCGCGGTTTCACCATGCGCCATCAGGACATTCCGGCCGGCATGCGCGGCAGCTTCGCTGCGCTGGCGCAGCCGGCGGCGCTGGACCATCTGGTGCGCCTCGGCGTCACCACGGTCGAATTGATGCCGTGCATGGCGTGGATCGACGAACGGCATCTGCCGCCGCTCGGCCTCAGCAATTACTGGGGCTACAACCCCGTTGTCTTCGGCGCGCCGGACCCGCGCCTGGCGCCGGGCGGCTTCGACGAGATTTCCCGCACCATCGCCGCCCTGCACGAAGCGGGGATTGCCGTCGTGCTCGACGTGGTGCTGAACCATTCCGGCGAGAGCGACGCGCTTGGCCCGACGCTGAGCCTGCGCGGGCTCGACAACGCCACCTATTACCGCCACGCCACCGACGACCCCGCGCGCCTGATCAACGATGCTGGCACTGGCAACACGCTGGCGCTGGAGCGGGCGCCGGTGCTGCGCCTCGCCATGGACGCGCTGCGCCGCTGGGCCGCCTGCGGGCTGGACGGCTTCCGCTTCGACCTCGCCGCCACGCTGGGCCGTCGCCCGGACGGCTTCGACCCGGACGCGCCGTTTCTCGCCGCCATGCAGCAGGACCCGGTGCTGCGCAACCTCGCTTTGATCGCCGAGCCCTGGGATATCGGCCCGGGCGGCTATCAGGTCGGGCGCTTTCCGCCCGGCTGGGGCGAGTGGAACGACCGTTTCCGCGACACCGCCCGGCATTTCTGGCGCGGCGATGAAGGGGTTGTGGGCGAGCTGGCGACGCGGCTGGCGGGCTCCTCCGACATCTTCGCCGGCCGCAACCGCCCGCTCTCGCGCGGCATCAATTTCGTCACTGCCCATGACGGCTTTACGCTCGCCGACCTTGTCGCCTTCGCCAATAAGCGCAACGAGGCCAATGGCGAGCACAACCGCGACGGCACCGACAATAATGTGAGCTGGAATCACGGCGTCGAGGGCTGGACCGAGGATCCCGCCATCAACGCCGCCCGGCGCGGCGATGTGCGCGCCCTGCTGGCGACGCTGCTGGTGGCGCGCGGCACGCCGATGCTGACCATGGGCGACGAGTGCGGCCGCTCGCAGGCCGGCAACAACAATGCCTATGCGCAGGACAACGACCTCACCTGGCTCGACTGGTCGAAGACCGACGCGGAACTCGCCGCCTTCACCGCCCGGCTGGTGAAGCTGCGGCTTGGCCATCGCGCTTTGCGCGGCGAGTTGCCGCTGACCGGGCGGCCGGTCGACGGCAGCGGCATCGCCGATGTCGACTGGCGCGCGCCTGGAGGCGGGACGGTGCGCTGGGATGACGGTGGCACCCGCGCGCTGGTGGCGGTGTTCTATGCGCCGGCCACCGGCGAGGAGGCGGCCGACCGCGTCGCGGTGGCGCTTAACGCCTCGGACGCTGCGCATTCGCTGGTGCTGCCGGAGCCGCGCGACGGCTTCGTCTGGCGGGTGGCGGCCGATACGGCGCAGCCCGACCGGGAGGCGGGAGAGACGATCGAGGAGGCGTTCGAGGTGGCGCCGCGCGCGGTGCTGATCCTCACCGAGGAAGCGCTGGCGACCGCGCCGCGCCGCGCCGCCGCGTCCGATCTGCTGGAAAAGCTCTCCAGTGCGGCCGGCATTGACGGCCAATGGTTCAGCGCCGACGGCAAGGCGCAGAAGGTGGGCGACGACACCAAGCGCGCTCTGCTCGCCGCGCTCGGCCTGCCGGCCGGGAGCCATGGCGAGGCGAATGACAGCCTCGCCCGGCTTTCCGCCCAGCATTTCGACCGCGACATTCCTTTTGCCGCCGTGCTGCGGCAGGGCACGGCGCCGCTGATCACGCTGGCGGGCGAGGCGGCGCAGGCGCCGCGCCGGCTCGACCTCACGCTGCGTCTGGAGGATGGGCAGGAGATCGACCTCGCCGCGCGGCCGGAGGATGGCACGCGCCGAAGCGTCGAGCGGCCGGATGGACGGCAGGCGGTGCTGCGGGCGCTCGCTTTGCCGGAACTGCCGCCGGGCCGGCATGTGCTGCGGCTCGGCACGGAAGAATGCCGGCTCACCGTCGCCCCGCCGGCCTGCTATGTGCCGCCCGGGCTCGCAGGCGGCGGCCGGCTGTTCGGCATCGGCACGCATCTCTACACGCTGCGGCGGGACGCTTTCGACCAGGGCATCGGCGATTTCACCGCGCTGGGCGAGCTCGGTGTTCGGGCGGCGCAGGCCGGCGCGCGCACGGTGGGCCTCAACCCGCTGCATGCGCTGTTCCCCGACGAGCGCGAGCGGGCGAGCCCCTATTCGCCCTCCGACCGGCGCTTCCTCGACCCGATCTATATCGATGTCGCCGCGCTGGGCGCCGACCTCGCGGGCTTTGCCGGCGTCGCCGCTGCCGCGGCGGTGGATTATCCGGGCGTCTGGGCGGCCAAGGAGGCGGCGCTCAAGGTGGCGTTTGCCGCCTTCGAGCGGGCCCCCGACGCCGCTTTCGACCGCTTCGTCGCCGAGGGCGGCGAGACGCTGCGCCGCTTCGCGCTGTTCCAGGCTCTCGCCGGCGCCTTTCCCGACACACGCTGGCGCGACTGGCCGGAGGGGCTGAGCGTCGCCGGCGGCGCGGCGGTGGAGGCCTTCGGCCGCGCCGATCCGACGGCGTTCCGCTTCGCGCTGTGGCAGCAGTGGATCGCCGATCGGCAATTGGCCGGCGCGGCCGAGCGAGCACGGGCGGCGGGGCTGTCGCTCGGCCTCTATCGCGACCTCGCGGTCGGCACCGCGCCTGACGGGGCGGAGGCCTGGGCCGAGGCCGACATGTTGATGCCGGGCGTCACCATCGGCGCACCGCCCGACCCGCTGGGGCCGGAGGGTCAGAACTGGTGCCTGCCGCCCTTCGACCCGCTGGCGCTGCAGCGCGACGGCTATGAGCGCTATGCCGGGCTGGTGGCCGCTAATATGCGCCATGCCGGCGCGCTGAGGATCGACCATGTAATGGGGCTGCGGCGGCTGTTCCTCATTCCCGAGGGCGCGCGCGGCTCGGACGGCGCCTATCTCGCCATGCCGTTCGAGGCGCTGGCGGCGCAGGTGGCGCTGGAGAGCGCGCGGGCGCAGTGCCTCGTCGTCGGCGAGGATCTCGGCACCGTGCCCTTCGGCATGCGCGACCAGCTGAACGCCGAGCGCATGCTGTCCTATCGCGTGCTGTGGTTCGAGCAGAAGGCCGGGGTGTTCACGCCGCCGCAGGACTACCCGGCCCTGGCGGCGGCCTGTGTCTCGACGCATGACCTGCCGACGCTGGCCGGCTGGTGGGAAGGCGTGGATCTGAAAGAGCGCCACGCGCTGGGACTGATCGACGCCGATGCCTATGCAGCGGGGCTGCTGGAGCGCGCGACCGAGCGCGAGCAACTCGGCGCGGCGCTGCTGCAGGAAGAGCTGATCACCGCCCTGCCGTCCACGGAGGCGCCGCTGGACGACGCGCTGCTGGCGGCGATCCACGCCTTCGTCTCGCGCACCCATGCCGGGCTGGCGCTGGCGCAACTCGATGATCTTGCCGGCGAGATGGTGGCGGTGAATCTGCCCGGCACGGACCGGGAGAGGCCGAACTGGCGGCGCCGGCTGTCGCTGCCGCTCGATGCGGTGATGGACAGCCCGCGCGCCAGGGCCGCGCTCGCCGCGATGGCGGGCGAGCGCGGCGGGGAGCCATAGAGCTTACGGCGTCGCGGGGGCCGGAGTGGCCGGCGCGGGGTCGGTCGGGGCCGGATCGAGGGGGGCCGGGGTGGTCGGCGCCGGCTCGGCCGGGGTGCTCGGCTGAACGGCCGGATCGTTCGCGGGCGGCATCGAGATTTCAGGCGCCGGGGGCGGCGGGGTGATGGGATCGGCCGCCGGCGGAACCGTCGGGCTCGCGGCGGGCGGGGTCGGGCTTTCCGTCGGCTGGGTGGTCATCCGTCCCGAATACTGGACGGCGGCGTAGGCGGCGATCACAAGAACGATCGCGGCCACGATCAGCATCATATTGCGGCTCATTGAAGCGCGTCTCCGGCTTGGTGGTCCGGCCGCAGCGCCGGAAGTCCGACAGTGCGCGCCCGGTCCACGAGGCATGGCTCCACGGGGTGCCCGCGGGCGGGGTCCGTTGCGGGAAAATCCACGGGCGAGGGGACCGGCGCAGGCCTGCCCGGGCGCAACAAAGCGGCGCATCCCGCAGATTTACCATTGTCGCAACGTCAATATTCGACGAAAGTTCCTGCTCCATTCCGCCGCAGGCGGAACGCCGACAACCGAGCCGCGCCCACGCGGCCGCCCTGTCCGCTTTGCGGATGGGCCTTAGGGGAGGGGAGCACCATGCCGCACGCCGATTTCGACGTCGTCACCCTGTCGCCTTCCACCGTGCGGGTGATGCACCGCGTCGCCCACCACATCTATGAATTCGCGCTGGAACAAGATGGCAGCGGCCGCCGCGTGGTCCGTCGCGGGCCGCAGATCACCTTCGGGCGTGGCGGCGATGTGCCGGCGCTCGATCTTCTCACCGCCGCCGAGCAGGTGGCGGCCGCCACCGCCCGCCATACCGGCATGATCGACTGACACGGCGCGGCGCCAGAACGCGGTCCTTCCGCCGCCGTCCCCCGGCTTCCTTTCCTGACGATGCCGCCACCCCCGTGGCGGCGGCCATGTGTGCGCGCATTGGCGCTGGAATCCCGCGTCCAATCATGTATATGGAGAAATACATGTATATACGCAGATATAGGTTCAGGGAGACCCTCATGCCGTCCCGTCGCTCGCTTCTCCGTCCGCTCGTGGCGGCGGTCGCCCTTGCCGCCCTTTTCGGTGGCTCCCTTGCTTCCGGCGCGGTTGAGGCGCAGCAGGCCCCCACAATCTTCGCCGCCGCCAGCCTGACCAATGCCTTCCAGGACATCGGCAAGCTCTACAAGGAGAAGACCGGCAAGGACGTGACCTTCTCCTTCGCCGCCTCCTCGGCGCTGGCCAAGCAGCTGGAGGCCGGCGCGCCGGCGGCGATCTTCGCCTCGGCCGACCTGAAGTGGATGGACTACACCGAGGGCAAGGACCTGACGCTGAAGGCGACCCGCGTCACCCCGATCGGCAACAGCCTCGTGCTGATCATGCCGGCGGACAAGGCGAAGCCGGTGACGCTCGACGCCTCCTTCGACTGGCTGGCCTTCCTTGGCGCGGATGGGCGCATCGCCACCGGCCTCACCGACAGCGTGCCGGCCGGCATCTACGCCAAGTCGGCGCTGACCAGCCTCGGCGCCTGGGACAAGGTGCAGCCCCGCATCGTCGGCTCGGAAAGCGTGCGCGCGGCGCTGGCACTGGTGGAGCGCGGCGAGGCGCTCGCGGGCATCGTCTATTCCACCGATGCGGCGATCGCCAAGAACGTGAAGGTCGTCGCCACCTTCCCGGCCAGCAGCCATCCGCCGGTGGAATACCCGTTCGAGATCGTCAAGGGCCAGGACAACCCGGCGACGCGGGCCTTCTTTGACTTCCTAACCGGGCCGGAAGCGAAGGTGGTGTATGCGAAGTATGGTTTTGTGGTGAAGTGAGGCCAGGCGCGGCTGGGCGGGCCGGGTGCGTGCTTCGAGGCCGGCCTTGCGGCCGGCACCTCAGCATGACGTAACGTGTTGGATCATCAGAACCACGTCATCCTGAGGTGCTCGCGCAGCGAGCCTCGAAGGATGCGTGATCAAAGGCCGCAGGAATGCTCACCCCCGAGGAATGGACCGCCGTCACGCTCAGCCTGCGGGTTGCGTTCTGGGCGACGTTCTGGAGCCTGCCCTTCGCCGTGCTGACCGCCTTCGTGCTGGCACGGGCGCGGTTTCCCGGGAAAAGCCTGCTCGACGGGCTGGTCTATCTGCCGCTGGTGCTGCCCAAGGTGGTGGTGGGCTATCTGCTGCTGCTGACGCTGGGAGGGCGGGGCCTTATCGGCCAGTATCTCGACGCCTGGTTCGGCATCAAGCTGATCTTCACCACGGCCGGGGCGACGGTGGCCGCCGCCGTGGTGAGCTTCCCGCTTACCGTCAACGCCATCCGCCTGGCGCTGGAGGCGGTGGACCGGGGGCTGGAGACGGCGGCGCGCACGCTCGGCGCCTCACGGCTCGACGTGTTCTTCTCGGTGACGCTGCCGCTGATGCTGCCGGGCATTCTTTCCGGCGCGCTGCTCGCCATCGCTTCGGCGCTGGGCGAGTTCGGCGCCACCATCACCTTCGTCTCCAATGTCGAGGGCCAGACCCGCACGATCCCGCTGGCCATCTACAGCGCGACCCATATGCCGGATGGCGACGCTATGGCGCTGCGGCTGACGCTGGTCTCCGTGGTGCTGGCGCTCGGCTCGCTGCTGCTGGCGAGCCTGGTCGACCGGCGCATCCGCGTCATGATCGGCCGGGGGTGAACATGATCGAGGTCGACTTCCGCCTCGCCCGCCCCGGCGGCTTTTCGCTGGAGTGCGGCTTCGCCGTGCCCGCAAGCGGCGTCACCGCGCTGTTCGGCCGCTCGGGCGCCGGCAAGACCACCATCATCCAGGCGGTTGCCGGTGTGGTGCGGCCCGATGCCGGGCGCATCGTCGTGGATGGCGAGGTGTTTTTCGAGTCCGCCCGTGGCATCGACGTGCCGATCGAGGCGCGGCGGGTCGGTTATGTGTTCCAGGATTCGCGGCTCTTTCCGCATCTCAAGGTCGAGGGAAATCTGCGCTATGGCGAACGGCGCAGCCGGGCGGCGGAGCGGCGCATCGGCTTCGAGGCGGTGGTGGACCTGCTCGGCATCGGCCACCTTCTGGCGCGCCGGCCGCACACGCTGTCGGGCGGCGAGCGCCAGCGCGTCGCCATCGGCCGGGCGCTGCTGGCGCAGCCGCGCCTGCTGTTGATGGACGAGCCGCTGGCGGCGCTGGACGAGGCGCGCAAGGCGGAAATCCTGCCCTATCTGGAGCGGCTGCGCGACGAGATGGGGCTGCCCATCCTCTATGTCAGCCATGCCCTCGACGAGGTGCTGCGCCTCGCCGACACGCTGGTGGCGCTCAGCGAGGGGCGGCAGGTGGCGGCGGGACCGGTGGCGCAGGTGATGTCGCGGCCGGATATGCTGCCGGTGCTCGGACGCTTCGACCTCGGCACGCTGCTGGAGTGCGAGGTCGTTCGCCACGATGCCGCCTATGGGCTCTCCACCCTCGCTTTTTCAGGCGGGGAATTGTGGGTGCCGCAGGTGGGCCGCGCGGTCGGGGGCAAGGTGCGGGCGCGGGTGCGGGCGCGCGACGTCGCCCTCGCGCTGACCAAGCCCGAGGGCGTCTCGGTCTCCAACCTGCTGCCGGCGGTGGTGGAGGCGGTGCGGGCGCTGGACGGCCCCTATGCCGATATCGCCCTGCGGGTCGGCGAGGGCCAACTCGCCGCCATGGTAACGCGCGAGAGCGTCGCGCGGCTGGGTCTGCGGCCGGGGCTCGCGGTCTGGGCGATGGTGAAGTCGGTAGCGGTGGAGGGAAGCCGGCCGGAAGCCTTCGAGCTGGGCGAGAGCCCTTTCCGATCAGGCGCAATCACCTGATCGGAAGAGGCTCTGGGTATTTGCCTTTACGCATTTTCTTCACGCGAACCGGAATCCACGTCGCTGGAGAATGCCCTACGGCGCGTCGATGATCGGCGCCACGCCGGGGCCGACCGCCTGCTCGTCGCGCACGAAGCCGATCGCGGCGAGCACGACCAGCGCCAGCACCAGCGCCACCAGCACAAGGCGCACCGGCGTCGAGCGTCGCCCGACCACGCCGATGGCGATCAGCAGCAGAAGAATGAGAATGACGAGGATGATGGTCTGCATGGTGGCCCCGATGGCGGAACAGCCCGCCTCGGCGTAACGCCTGCGTGCCCTGATGGTTCCAAGCTACCCCTCGGCCGGCTCCTCCGCCCCGGCTTCCAGCGGCGCCAGCGCGGCGCGCAGCTCGTCGACAGCGGCGCGGCTGGCGGCCGTGCTGCTGCGCTCGACCTCGCGATAGAGCGCAATCAGCCTTTCGCCGAAGGGGGTGAGGTCGGTGCCGTGGCCGCGGCGGCCCGGATGGGTTTCCACCACCTTCTGGCGGAAGCTGCGGCCGATCTCGTCCACCAGCAGCCAGGCGCGGCGGTAGCTCATGCCGAGCCTTCGCGCGGCGGAGAGGATGGAGCGCTCGGTGCGGATGGTTTCCAGAAGTTCGATCATCCCCGGCCCGAGATGACGGCCATCGCCGAAATAGACGCGGATGAACAGCCCGTCGCGCGGGCGGGGCGCTGTGTCCCCGTCCGCCTTTTCTCCGGTCAGGTCCGTGTGCGTGTGCCGAGCCATGCGCGCCTCTTGCCCCACACACGATGTTAAGGGAAGAGGCGCGCGGCTGGAACCCGTTCAGGCGATGCGCCGCCTCAGGCGGTGCGCAGCTTGGGCCGGCGCCGGGCGAAGGCGAGGTCGAGCAGCACCATCACCACCAGCGAGGCGCCGACCAGCGGGAAGATCACCCCGACCACCGCCATGATGGCGATCAGCCCCCACATCACCCCCGCGCTGGTGGGCGCGGGCGGAACGCCGAGCGCGCCGGCGGGCCGGCGTTTCCACCACATCACCCCGGCCGAAACCGCCATCAGGATGATGGCGAGGCAGACCGTCAGCAGGAACAGCTGGTTGGCCAGCCCGAACTCCTGCCCCATGTGGATATTGATGCCCCATTCCATCGCCTTGGCCACCGGGCCGTAATCGGCATAGGAGAAATCGATCAGCGGCTTGCCGGTGTACTGGTCGAGATGAACGACGCGTTGCTTGGCGAGGTCGTCGGGATAGACGGTGGCGGAATAGACCCCGCTCGGCCCGCCGGGCAGGCTGAGCGCATAGCCGGGCGACACGCCGAGCCCATTGATGATCGCCGCCGCCTTGTCGACGCCGATCGGCGTGGTGGCGGCGGGGGTGGATTCCGGCATCTTCGCCTGTTCCAGCGACCATGTCGTCGGGCCGTTGGCGTGGGCGAGATGCTCGTCCGACATCGGCACGTTCACATAGACGCCGGAGGGATAGCCGTAATTGGAGCTGTTGGCCCACTGGTTGAGGTTTTTGCCCCATACCAGCGACCACGGCATGCCGGACAATGCCATGAAGGCGATGACCACGCCGGCAAAGGCACCGGTGACGGCGTGCAGGTCACGCCAGAACACGCGCTTGCGCGGGGTGCCGCGCACGCTCACCACGCCGCCCGCCTGCTTGCGCGGCCACCAGAGATAGAAGCCGGTGGCGACCAAGAGGATCGACCAGCCGCCGACGATCTCGATGATGCCGTTGGTGATGGTGCCGAACTCCGCCAGGCTGTGCACCCGGCGCATCAGCCACATGAGGGTGCCGCGATCGGCCAATTCGCCCAGCACGCGCGAATCATAGGGATCGACATAGACGGAGCGGCGCGCGCCCTCCGCGGTCTTGATCACCACCTCGGCCGAGGCGGTGGCATCGACCGGGGAGATGAACTTGATCACGGTGCCGGGGCGGGATGTAAGCGCGGCGTCGATCCAGGCGCTGGGCGCCTCGACCGGGGTGGCGCGGGCTTCCACCACCTTGAGCTGGTGGTGCCAGGCATTGTCGATCTCCTCGCGGAAGAGATAGAGGCCGCCCGTCACCGACAGCAGGATGAGGAAGGGCAGCACCAGCAGGCCGGCATAGAAATGCCAGCGCCAGACAGCGCGGTAGAGATTGGCCGAGCGCTCTTCGGCGTCGCGGCCCGGAATGTCGGACACAGTTGTGGTGCTCATCGGAGAGAGTTCCGGAAAATGAGGGCGACAGCACGCGCCGAGCCCCGGCCGTCACGCGGGACGGCCGGCCTCAAGACGCGCGGCGGGGTCGGTCAGTTGCGGGGATCAGTTGGCGGGGGTGCCGTGGCTGTGCCCGTCATGGCCGGAAGCGTCCGAGCCCTTGGGACCACCCATGCCCTCGATCTTGAAGGAGACATCGATCTTGCCGGCCTTGGCGAAGGTGAGGGTGCCCTTGAAGCTCTCGCCTTCCTTCAGCGGCTGCTTGAGGTCCATCAGCATCAGGTGGAAACCACCCGGCGCCAGCTTGGCCTCTCCATTGGCGGGGATTTCCAGCCCGTCGGGCAGCATCCGCATGGTCATGACGCCGTCCTTGACCGCCATTTCGTGGATCTCGACATGGCCGGCCACCTCGGCGGTGGCGGAGACGAGGCGGTCGGCCTCCTTGCCCTCGTTCTCGATGGTCAGATAGCCGCCGCCAACCTTGGCACCGGCGGGCGTCATGCGCGCCCAGGGGTGCTCGATCTCAAGATTGCCGATCTTGTACTCATGGGCGAAGGCCGGCTGCATGACGAACAGGCCGAGCGCGGCGGCCAGGATGGCGAAGCCGACGCGGTCTTCGGTGCGGCGAAGGGCGCGGCGCAGGAAGGTGCGGAGCGTGGGGTAAAGCATGGGTGGTCTCCCTCGGTGCCGGCGCGGCGCGGGATGTGGGCCTGCGGCCGGTGTTTCGACTGACGTTCTGCGGTAGGCGGCAGGCGTCAGGCGCGGGGAGGGGCCCTGATATGGCCCGGCGAGCGCTCAGGCGCGCGGGCGAGGCGGGCCGCGCGCGGCGGCAGATGGCGGGCCACAAGAGGGTGCGCCGGCAGGGCTGACAGTGCCGCCACCGGTGGCGGCAGGGCGGCGGCGGGGGCCGCCTGGCAGCCGGTCAGGCAGCAATCGGGGGTGTGGCGTGCCGGGTCGCCCGGCGTGGCGGGGTCGCCATGGCCGGAGAGGCAGAGCACCTGGCCGAAGCCGTCGACGGTGAGGCCGCCCGCCGCATGGGCACCGCTGGCCAGGCCGCCGAGCAGGGCCTGCAGCACCAGCACATAGGCGACCGCGAGCACCAGCGCCCACCGGCGCAGGGCGCCGGCCGGTTGGGTCTCCTCGGTCATCGCAGTGGTGGTGGACACGGCATGCTCCCTCGCCTGCGTCATATCACAGCCGGGGAGGGGCCGGAACAGCGGCACGCCGCCGCTGCCCGGCCCGGCCTTTCATGACGCGCGATCAGTCGGCGGCAGCGCCGGGGCCGGCCAGCGCGCCGGGCGGGCTCTTGCCGAGGATGATCATGCCGAGCACCTCGTCCTTGGTGACATCGGAGGTGCGGGCGGTGCCGACCAGCTTGCCGTTCTTCATCACGCTCACCCGGTCGGCGAGGTCGAACACGTCGTGAATGTCGTGGCTGATGAGGAAGATGGCGATGCCCTCGGCCTTGAGCTGCTTGATCAACTCGGCCACCTGCGCCGTCTCCTGCGGGCCGAGCGCGGCGGTGGGCTCGTCCATGATCAGGATCTTGGCGTTGAAATGGATGGCGCGGGCGATGGCGACCGACTGGCGCTGGCCGCCGGAGAGGCCGCGCACCGGCTCCTTGAACTTGCGGAAGTTCGGGTTGAGCCGGCCCATCACCTCGCGCGTCGCCGCCTCCATCGCCACGTCGTCGAGCGTGCCCCAGGCGGTCATCAGCTCGCGGCCGAGGAAGAGGTTGGCGGCGGCGTCGACATTGTCGGCGAGGGCGAGGGTTTGATAGATCGTCTCGATGCCGTAGCGCTTGGCGTCGCGCGGGTTGGCGATGTCGGCCTTCTCGCCCTTGATGCGGATCTCGCCGGCATCCGGCTTGTAGGCGCCGGCGAGGATCTTGATCAGCGTCGACTTGCCGGCGCCATTATGGCCGAGCAGGCCGACCACCTCGCCGGGATAGAGGTCGACCGAGACGTCGTCGACGGCGCGGATGCCGCCGAAGGAGATGCAGATGTCGCGCATCTCCACCATGGGCGTGCCCTCGATGCGGGAGGCGCCGGGGGCGAGGGGGGATGTGACGGCGTTCATGGGCGCGCTCCTCACTTGATCCGCTTGCGGTAGACCGTGTCGATCCACACGGCGAAGACGAGCACGATGCCGACCACGATGTTCTGGTACGGCGTGTCGACGCGCATCAGCACCATGCCCGATTGCAGGCTCTGCATGACCAGCGCGCCGAGCATGGCGCCGGCGATGGTGCCGGAGCCGCCGGCGAGCGAGGTGCCGCCAATGACCGCCGCGGCGATGACATAGAGCTCGTCGAGCGTGCCCTGCGCATTGGTCGCCGAATTGAGCCGGGCGGTGGAAATGGCGGCGCCGATCGCCGCGAGCGCCCCCATGAGCGCGAACACCGCCAGGGTGACGCGGCGGGTGTTGATGCCGGCGAGATCGGCGGCTTCCGGGTTGCCGCCAATGGCGAAGACATAGCGGCCGAAGCGGGTGCGGTTGGTGACGAAGGTCATGACGATGCCGACCGCCAGCGCCACCAGCACCGGAATGGCGAAGCCGAAGCTGATCGCGATGCCTTCGGGCGGCACGGTGAGGCCGGCGGCCTCGGCATAGCGGCGGGCCAGAACGGGGGGCAGCGTATAGGCGTTGACAACAAGCGTCGCGGCGATCACCGCCAGGCAGCCGGCGATGACGATGACGAATTCGGCCCAGACCGGCTTTTGCGGGAAATGGAAGCGCTGGCGCTGCCGACGCGCCTGAACGGCGGCGGCGGCGATGGCGAGGCAGGCGATGACGGCGATCACCCAGCTCCACATCTCGCCGACGGAGCCATTGGCACCGCCGCCGAGCAGCTTGAAATTGTCGTCGACGAGAGGGATCGTCTTGCCCTCGGCCACGGCCCAGGCGGCGCCGCGCCAGACCAGCAGGCCGCCCAGCGTGACGATGAAGGCGGGCACGCCGAGATAGGCGATGACGAAGCCGTGCAGGGCGCCGATGGCGGCCCCGGCGCTGATGCCAGCGGCGAGGGTGAGGATGATCACCGCCGGGTGGTTGAAGCCGAAGGTCGGCATCAGCGTGCTGACCTGGAACACCGCCATGATCATGCCGGTGACGCCGAGGATGGAGCCGACCGACAGATCGATGTGGCGCATCACGATCACCAGCACCATGCCGGTGGACATGACGGCGATGGACGAACTCTGGACCGACAGGTTCCAGAGATTGCGGGCGGTGAGGAAGGTGCCGCCGGCGAGGATGTCGAACACCACCCAGATGACGGCGAGGGCGCCGAGCA
Organism: Ancylobacter vacuolatus; assembly: GCF_030813595.1. Classification (GTDB taxonomy): domain Bacteria; phylum Pseudomonadota; class Alphaproteobacteria; order Rhizobiales; family Xanthobacteraceae; genus Ancylobacter; species Ancylobacter vacuolatus. The sequence continues at coordinate 177,717 of NZ_JAUSUH010000005.1, forward strand.
TGCCGAGGAAGCGTACATCGATTTCCAGCGCGCCGATGAAGCTGGTGGGCGCGGCGGCCGGGGCGGAGCCGGGCCGGGAGCCGGGCTTCGCCGCAGGGCTGCCGGGCGGTGGCGCGGCCGGGATGGGCGTGCTGGTCGTGGTGGTGTCGGTCATGAGCGTCCTCTCCCCGCCGCGCGCGTGACTGGGCGCGGTGTCGCGTGGGCAGGCGGCGGGGTTTCCCCCGCCGCGCAATGGGCTACCGCATCTGTCGCGGGCGGATCAATCGCCGGCTGATCGAGCGCAGGCGGACCGATCGCGGGTCGATCAGTCGCACGCCTTCACCGTGCCGGGCTTCACTCCCTGGCAGACGGTGGCCTTCGGCACCCAGCCGGCCTCGATGATCACGCCGAGATTATCCTTGGTGATCGGCACCGGGGTGAGGAAGGTCGAGTTCATCGGCACCTTCTTCGGGCCGCCGGTGAAGGTCGTCGTGCCCTTCACCGCCTTAGGCTCGGTGCCCTTGGCGAGTTCGAGGGCGATTTCGGCGGCACGCTTGCCGAGCTCGCGCGAATCCTTCCACACCGACACGGTCTGGGTGCCGAGCGCGATGCGGTTCAGCGCCGCGAAATCGGCGTCCTGGCCGGAAACCGGCACCGAGCCGGCAAGGCCCTGCGCGGCGAGCGCGGCGATGGCGCCGCCGGCGGTGCCATCATTGGAGGCGACGACGGCGTCGACCTTGTTGTTGTTGGCGGTGAGCATCTGCTCGGTGTTGCGCTGGGCGTTGGCCGGCAGCCAGCTATCCGTATAGGCCTCGCCGACATTCTTGATGTCGCCCTTGTCGATCGCGGCCTTGAGGGTTTCCATCTGGCCGGAGAACAGGAAGTCGGCATTGGGATCGGAGGCCGAGCCCTTGATGAAGATGTAGTTGCCCTTCGGCTTGATCTTCATCACCTCGGCGGCCTGGATGCGGCCCACTTCCTTGTTGTCGAAGGTGATGTAGTAGGCATAGGGGTTCTCGATCAGCCGGTCATAGCCGACCACCGGGATGCCCTCGTTCTGCGCCTTGGCGATGGCCGGGGCGATGGCGTCGGAATCCTGCGCCAGGATGATGAGCGAGGTGGCGCCCTGGGCGATCAGCGCCTCGACATCGGACAGCTGCTTGGAGGCGGAGGACTGGGCGTCGGCCGAGATGTACTTGGCGCCGGCGGCTTCGAGTGCCTTCTTGATCGCGGACTCGTCGGTCTTCCAGCGCTCTTCCTGGAAGTTCGACCAGCTCACGCCGACCACGGGCTGCTGCGCGTGGGCGACGCCCACCGCCATCACCGTGCCGAGGGCCACGGCGGAAATCGTCAGTTTAAGATTCATGCTTTCCTCCCAAAGGGGTGCGACAGGCGGGTGCCGGAGGTTGCACGCGCACTCCGCAAGGGGCGCGCAGGCCTCGGTCGATTTTCTGACGTCCGAACCTCAATCGGGCCGGGCGTCGACAATTGGCCGGCCCTCAACGGATCGGCGGTAGGGTTTCACCACGCCGCGGCGGGGTGCTGGAGGTCAATGTAACAAATCGTGAGGGCGCCGGCTCCTCGCTCTTTGGTCTAAAGCGACGCTCCACAGCCTGAGTTGCGTACCTCAGATTTTGAGGGCAACATGGCGTCATGTCCAGAGGTGTTTCGCGCATAACCCTGCAAGACGTCGCCCGCGAGGCCGGCGTGTCGCTAGCCACCGCCGACCGCGTGCTCAATGGCCGCGCCGGGGTGCGGGGGGTGACGGCCGAGCGGGTGAAGCAGGCAGTGTCCCGCCTCGGCTACCGCCCGAACCTCGCCGCCGCCCGGCTGGCGCGCGGGGAAACCTACCGTTTCTGCTTCGTGCTGCCGGTTGGCTCCAACGTGTTCATGCGGATGCTCGGCGAGCAGGTGGCGAACACGACGAGCTGGCTGGCCGCCAACAACGCCTATATCGACACGCTGCGTGTCGACGTGTTCGCCCCCGAAACCCTGGCCACGGCGCTTGAGGGGTTGATGGGCCATTATGACGGGGTGGCCGTCGTGGCGCTCGACCATCCGCGCGTGCGGGCGGCGATCGACGATCTCGCCGCCTCGGGCGTGGCGGTGGTGACGCTGGTGTCGGACGTGCCGTCCTCGCACCGGCTGCATTATGTCGGAATCGACAACATCGCCGCCGGCCGCACCGCCGCCACCCTGCTCGGGCGCTTCGCCGGCGGGCGGCGCGGTTCCATCGGCCTCATCGTCGGCACGCCGGCGCTGCGCGACCATGCCGAGCGGCAATTCGGCTTCACCCAGGTGGTGGCCGGCGAATATGCGGCGCTGAAGGTGCTGCCGGTGCGCGAGAGCCTGGACGAGGACGAGCGCAACGAGGCCATCGTGACGCAGATGCTGCGCGACGTGCCCGATCTCATCGGCCTCTATAATGTCGGCGCCGGCAATCGCGGCATCGCCGCGGCGGTCTCGGCCGCCAATCGCGCCGGCGACCTTATCTTCATCGGCCACGACCTCACCGACGACACGCGCCGCTTCCTGCTGCGCGGGGTGATGGACGCGGTGATCAACCAGGATGCCGGCCACCAGTCGCGCTCGGCCGCCCGGGTGCTGCTGGCCCATTGCGCCGGCGAGCCGCTGATGAACGAACAGGAACGTATCCGCATCGACATCTTCCTGCGGGACAACCTGCCGTGACGTTTTCTCTCCGTTTTGCCGAAAGGGTGTGAGGCATGTATCTCGGCCTCGATATTGGAACCTCCGCCATCAAGGCGGTGCTGGTCGACGACGCGCAGGCCGTCATCGCGACGGCGGAGACGCCGCTGGCGATCTCCCGCCCGCAGCCCGGCTTCAGCGAGCAGAGCCCGGAAGACTGGTGGCAGGCGACGCTTGCCAGCATCGATACGCTGAAGGCGGAGCAGCCCAAGGCGCTCGCGGCCGTGCGCGGCATCGGCCTTTCCGGCCAGATGCACGGGGCGGTGCTGCTCGACGCCTTCGGCAAGGTGCTGCGCCCGGCGATCCTGTGGAATGACGGGCGCTCCTCCGCCGAGTGCCGCGAGCTGGAAGAGCGCTTTCCGGCGCTGCACCAGGTTGCCGGCAATCTCGCCTTTCCCGGCTTCACCGCGCCCAAATTGATGTGGGTGCGCAAACACGAGCCCGACCTGTTCGCCCGCATGGCCAAGGTGCTGCTGCCCAAGGCCTATGTCGGCTACCGCCTCACCGGCGAGATGGTGGAGGAGATGTCGGACGCCTCTGGCACGCTCTGGCTCGACGTCGGCCGGCGCGACTGGTCGGACGAGGCGCTGGCGGCGACCGGCATGTCGCGCGAGCACATGCCGCGCCTTGTCGAGGGCAGCGCGGCGGCCGGGCGGATCAAGCCGGAACTCGCGGCGCGCTGGGGCATGGAGAATCCGCCCGTGCTTGCCGGCGGGGCGGGCGACAATGCCGCCGGCGCCATCGGGCTCGGGGCGATCGGCGCCAATGATGCCTTCGTCTCGCTCGGCACCTCGGGCGTGCTGTGGGCGACGACCGACCGCTATGCGCCCAACCCGCAATCGAGCGTGCACGCCTTCTGCCATGCCATTCCCGCCACCTGGCACCAGATGGGCGTGATCCTCTCGGCCGCCTCGGCGCTGGGCTGGTGGGCGAATGTGGCGAAGGAGGCGCCGGGCGACCTGCTGGCGCCGCTGGGCGAGGCGCCCAAGGCTCCCTCGCGCGCGACCTTCCTGCCCTATCTTTCCGGCGAGCGCACGCCGCACAACGACACCGCGATCCGCGCCGCCTTTGTCGGCATGGACCACGATACCGGCCGGGACGAGCTGACCCAGGCGGTGCTGGAGGGCGTGTCCTTCGCCTTCAAGGATTGCCTCGATGCGCTTTCCGCCGCTGGGACAAGGCTGACCCAGGCGGACGTGATCGGCGGCGGCTCGCGCTCGCGCTTCTGGATCGCGGTGCTGGCCAGCGTGCTGGGCATCCCGCTCAACCGCGTCGAGGACGGCGAGCGGGGCGGGGCGTTCGGCGCCGCGCGGCTCGCCCGCATGGCGGCGACCGGCGAGAGCCCGGCCGAGATCTGCCTGCCGCCCCGCCGCATCGAGACCATCGAACCCGACCCCGTTCTTCAACAGGCCTATGCGGAACGCCACGCGCTCTACAAGGCGCTGTACCCCGCCCTCAAGGGAGTGACCTCATGACCGCCCGCTTCTTTCCCGCCCTCGAGACGCTGAAATATGCGGGTCCGGAGAGCCGGGACCCGCTCGCCTTCCACTGGTACGACAAGGACCGGGTGGTGCTGGGCAAGCGGATGGAGGACCATCTGCGCTTCGCCGTCGCCTATTGGCACAGCTTCACCTGGCCGGGCGGCGACCCCTTTGGCGGCGAGACCTTCCTGCGCCCGTGGATGCACGGCACGGACGAGCTGGCGCTGGCCCGCGCCAAGGCGGATGTGGCGTTCGAGCTGTTCGACATTCTCGACGTGCCGTTCTTCGCCTTCCATGACCGCGACATCGCCCCCGAGGGCAAGACGCTGGCGGAATCGAACGCCAATGTCCGCGCCATCGCCGAGATCTTCGCCCGCAAGATGGAGACCTCGAAGACCAAGCTGCTCTGGGGCACGGCCAACCTGTTCTCCAACCGGCGCTTCATGTCGGGCGCGGCGACCAATCCGGACCCGGACGTGTTCGCCTATTCCGCCGCGCAGGTGAAGAACGTGCTGGAAGTGACGCACGAGCTGGGCGGCGAGAACTATGTGCTGTGGGGCGGCCGCGAGGGCTATGAGACGCTCCTCAACACCGATCTGAAGCGCGAACTCGACCAGATGGGCCGCTTCCTCAACCTCGTGGTCGAGCACAAGCACAAGATCGGCTTCAAGGGCACGATCCTGATCGAGCCGAAGCCGCAGGAGCCGACCAAGCACCAATATGACTTCGACGTCTCCACCGTCTACGGCCTGCTGTGCCGCGCCGGGCTGGAGAAGGAAGTGAAGGTCAATATTGAGGCCAACCACGCCACGCTGGCCGGCCACAGCTTCGAGCACGAGATCGCCATGGCGGCGGCGCTCGGCATTTTCGGCTCCATCGACATGAACAAGGGCGATGCCCAGTCCGGCTGGGACACCGACCAGTTCCCGACCAATGTCGAGGACACGGCGCTGGCTATGTACGAAATCCTGCGCGCGGGCGGCTACACCACCGGCGGCACCAATTTCGACGCCAAGGTGCGGCGCCAGTCGATCGAGCCGGAAGACCTCGTCATCGCCCACGCGGCCGCCATGGATGTGTGCGCCCGCGCCCTGCTGATCGCCGCCGACATGATCGAGGACGGCGCGCTGCAGAAGGCGGTCGATGACCGCTATGCCGGCTGGGAGGCGCCCGCGAACAAGGCGATGCTCGCCGCCGACAGCTCGCTCGACGCGATTGCCGCCCGGGTCGAGGCGGAAGGCCTCGACCCGCAGCCGCGCTCGGGCCGGCAGGAGCGGCTGGAAGCGCTGGTGGGGAGCTACCTGCGCTGAGGCGCGGGCGGCTGAAACGCGATCTGCGCCGGTGACGCCCGGCGCAGATTTCATCACACTGTGATTGACTTGAGGTCATTTCCCCCGTTCGATCCCCCTTTCAGGGAGCGACCCGTGACTCGGCGCACGCCTTGCCGTGCGCCAGGCCTTCAGAGGGGAAACGACACGATGCCTTTCGCGAGCATGAAAATCGGCCTGATCGGCGCGGCACTGGCGATGGCGCTCGCGCTGCCGCTCGCCGGCGCGCAGGCGCAGATGCGCCCGGCGGCGGGCATGGGCAACCAGATCGTCGATGTGCCTGAGAAGCCGGGCTATGTGCCGTCGGCGGATGAAGAGCAGCTGGACCCGGCCTTCCGCCGGCAGCCGGTCTATTTCCGCACCAATGAGCCGCCCGGCACCATCATCGTCCACACCAATGAGCGGTTCCTCTATCTGGTGCTCGGCGACAACCGGGCGCTGCGCTATGGCATCGGTGTCGGCCGCGACGGCTTCCAGTGGGCCGGGCTGCAGAAGGTGAGCCGCAAGTCGGAATGGCCGGACTGGACCCCGCCGCCGGAAATGATCCAGCGCCAGCCCTATCTGCCGCGCTTCATGGCCGGCGGGCCGGGCAACCCGATGGGCGCCGCCGCGCTCTATCTCGGCTCCACCGTCTATCGCATCCACGGCACCAACATGCCGAACACGATCGGCATGGCGATCTCATCCGGCTGCTTCCGCCTGGTCAATGCCGACGTGCAGGACCTCTATAATCGTGTCCCGGTGGGGACGAAGGTGGTCATTCGGCAGGCGCCGGAACTGTGAGCACCTCAGCTCTCGCCGCACGGCTTTCGATCGACATTGGGGGAAAGATGAACAGGATCGCAACCGCGCTGGCCGCCGCCGGCGTTCTGCTTTCGGCCGGCTTCGCGCAGGCGGGCACGCTGGCGGATGTGAAGGCGCGCGGCACGCTGAAATGCGGCGTCAGCCAGGGCCTCGCCGGCTTCTCGGCCAAGGACGACAAGGGGCAGTGGGCCGGCTTCGACGTCGACATGTGCAAGGCTGTGGCGGCGGCGATCTTCGACGATGCGTCGAAGGTCGAGTATGTGCCGCTCTCCGCCGAGGCGCGCTTCCCGGCGCTGCAGAAGGGCGAGATCGATCTGCTCTCGCGCAACTCGACCTGGACGATGCAGCGCGAGGCCGATCTCGGCCTGCTGTTCGCCGCCGTCTCCTATTATGACGGCCAGGGCTTCATGGTGCCGGCGGCCAAGAACGTGATGGGCGCGCTGGAACTGAGCGGCTCCAAGGTCTGCACCCAGGCCGGCACCACCAGCATCGACAACGTTCAGGACTACTTCAAGCAGAACAAGATGGAGCTGGAGCTGACCCTGCTCCCCAATGTCGACGAATTGGTGAAGGCCTATGCCGACGGCAAGTGCGATGTGCTGACCACCGACGTGTCGCAGCTCTATGCGCTTCGGCTGAAGCTCGCCAAGCCGGCCGACTATGTCGTGCTGCCCGATGTGATCTCCAAGGAGCCGCTCGGCCCGGTGGTGCGGCAGGGCGACGACAACTGGCTCAACATCGTCAAATGGAGCTTCTACGCGCTGGTCAACGCCGAGGAACTCGGCATCAGCACCGAGACGCTCGACCAGGCGGCAAAGTCGGAAAAGCCTGACGTGAAGCGCTTCGTCGGCTCGGACGGCGCCTATGGCGAGAAGCTGGGCCTGACCAAGGACTGGGCGATGCGGATCGTCAAAAGCGTCGGCAATTACGGCGAGGTGTTCGAGCGCAATATCGGCGCGCAGTCGAAGCTCGGCATTCCGCGCGGCATCAACCAGCTGTGGAGCGCCGGCGGCATCCAGTACGCGCCGCCGATCCGCTGAGGCGGTTTTATGAAACGTCATCCCGGATCGGCCGTCAGGCCGTATCCGGGATCGCCGACGTGTTGGACCGCGATCCCGGCTCTTCCGCCGGGATGACGGATCGTTCCTCTACTACTCCCCCCGCCACTGCGCCGGGCGCTTGGCGAGGAAGGACTCCACGCCTTCGCGGAAATCGGCACTGCCATAGATCTCGCGCACGAGGTCGGCATCCGGCGCCTGCGGGTTCTGGGCGAGGCGGCCCAGCATCTGCTTGGTGACGCGCAGAGTGAGCGGCGCATGGCCGGCGATCCGCCCGCACAAATCGTCCAGTGCCGCCTCGATCGCGTCCGGCGCGTGGATCGCAACATAATCCCCCGGCAGTTCCTCGGCGGTCGGCATCTCGGCCGCCAGCAGCATGCGCCGCACCCAGCCGATGCCGAGCGTGGCGATGAGCCGCTGGAGGTTCGAGGCGGAGAGGCAATTGCCCAGCGTGCGGGCGATCGGCACGCCGAAGCGCGCGCCTGGTGTGGCGAGGCGGAAGTCGCAGGCATTGGCGATCGCCATGCCGCCGCCCGCCGCCCAGCCCTCGACCACGGCGATGGTCGGCACCGGCACCTGTTCCAGCAGGCCGACATAATGATCGACCTTCTCCTCATAGGCGATGCCGTCCGCGCCGGATGAGAAGGCGCGGAACTGCTCGATATCGGTGCCGGCGACAAAGGCCCTGCCGCCGGCACCGCGCAGCACGGCGACGCGGATGGTGGGGTCGGCGGCAATGGCCGCGCAGGCCTGCGCCATCTCCTCATACATCCGCCAGGTCATGGCGTTGCGGGCCGTGGGGCGGTCGAAGACAAGGCGGGCGACCGCGCCCTCGCGGGTGAAGTGGACGCGGCCCTCCACGGGCGCGGCCTTGGTTTCCGTGGCGGCGGCAATGTTCATGGCGCGAAGGCTCCACGCGCGGCCAGCGCCGCCACGGCGGCGGCGTCGAGGCCGATCTCGCTCAGCACCTCGTCATTGTGCTGGCCGAGCAGCGGCGGATGGCGCGTCACCTGCTGGGGGGTGCCGGTGAGCTTCACCGCGAAGCCGATATTGGAAACTTTGCCTTCATGGGGATGGTCGATCTCCATCCGCATCTGCCGGTGCTGGCCGTGTTCGCTCTCGAAGGCTTCGGGGTAGGTGTACATGGTGCCGGCGGGGATGCCGACGGCGAGCAGGCTCTCCACCCACTCGTCCGAGGTGCGGGTGACGAAGCTCTTTTCCAGTTCCTCGATCAGCACCTCGCGATGGGCGAGGCGGTCGGGGTTGGTGCGGAAGCGCGGATCGTCCACCAGTTCCGGCCGTTCCAGCGTGTCGCAGAGCTGCAGCCAGAGCTTCTGGTTGGTGGCGCCCATGACGAAATAGCCGTCCCTGGACTTCACCGCCTGATAGGGCGCGCTCATCCGGTTGGCGGTGCCCAGCGGGATCGGCTCTGTGCCACGGCCCCAATATTCCGAGATGTCCCATACCGAGAAGGCCAGCGCCGCCTCGAACAGTGAGGCGTCGATATACTGGCCCTCGCCGGTGTTCTTGGCGCCGATATAGGCGCCGAGCACGGCATAGGTGGCGAACAGGCCGCAGCCGATATCGGCCACCGGCACGCCGGCCTTAACAGGCGGGCCACCGGGATGGCCGGTGACGCTCATCACCCCGGACATGGCTTGCGCCATCAAATCGAAGCCGGGGCGCCCGGCCCAGGGGCCGGTCTGGCCGAAGCCGGAAATCGAGGCGTAGACGAGGCGGGGATTGTATTTGCTGACCGTCTCATAGTCGCATTTCAGCTTCTTCATCACGCCGGGACGGTAGTTCTCGACCAGAATGTCGGCGCTTTTGACCAGCTCGTAAAACGCCTCGCGGCCGGCCTCGCTCTTGAGGTTGAGCACCACGGAGCGCTTGTTGCGGTTCATGTTGAGGAAGCCCATCGAGTCGGGCCCCTTCATCTTGAAGCCCATGGCGCCGCGCGTCTGGTCGCCGGTGCCGGGCGGCTCGATCTTGATGACGTCGGCGCCGAGATCGCCGAGCAGCATGCAGCTATAGGGGCCGGCCATCACCTGGCTGACATCGAGCACCCGCACGCCGGTCAGCGGGAGCGGGCGGGGGGCTTGCGTCGCGGTGGGCGTTTCGCGGGCCTGGTCTCGAACATCGCTCATCGGTTTCCTTTCCGCGGAGATATCCGCATTCACAATCAATAATTACAGATTATCCGCTTCGCGTCTCCCGGGAGGCGAAGGATCAGGACGTGCGGAGGGCGGCCATGCGTCCGGCGCGTGGGGAAGCGGGCTTGTCAGCCTGGGCGCGCTCTTCCGCCTCGCGCAGCTTGGCGGCCTCGTTGCGCGCGATGAAGGCGCGGGCAATGCCGGCGGTGGTGCCGGTGACGTGGCGCTCCAGCAAGGCGCCGAGGCGCGGGGCGTCGCGCGCCTCCAGCGCCTCGATCATCGCCTTGTGCTCCTCCACCGCCGCCGCCCAGTGGTAGCGGCTCTTGCGCACGACGAAGCGGCAGGCATGGATGCGGGTGAGGATCTGCTGGTAATAGGCCGACAGCGTCGCATTGCCGGCGATCTCGAAAAAGGCTTCATGGATCAGCCGGTTATGGCGCAGATACTCCGCCTCCTCGTCCCGCTCGAAATGCCCCATCATCGTGTCGTGCAGGGCGCGCACGCGGGCAATGTCGGCGTCCGAGGCGCGGGCGCAGGACATGAGCCCGGCGAGGCGCTCTAGCGAGGCCATGATCGGGAACAGCTCCTCGATCTGCTCCTCGGTGATGCGGGCGACGATGGCGCCGCGATGCGGCAGGATCTGCAGCACGCCTTCCGCCGCCAGCACCTTCAGCGCCTCGCGGATCGGGGTACGCGACACACCGAAACGCTCGCAGAGCTGTTCTTCCGGCACCTTGTCGCCCGGCTGCAACTCGCCCTGCAGGATCATCTCGCGCAGCGGCGCCACCAGCGATTCATGCAGGGAATGGCGGATGATCGTGGATGACGGCATGCGATGGTCCTTAGGCGGCCTTGTGGCCCGGCGGGCTTCCTCGCTCCGGAGAGCCGGGCGGGGTTGCTCAGCCATGGCGCTCTCGCACCGAACGTGAGGGGCCATCGTTTTCTTAACGCATTCCGGAACTGTCATCAATAATTACGGATGCCGCCGGCTGTCGGCGCCGACGCGGGACGCGGCTTCAGCCCTGCCGCCGCACCTGTTCCGGCGGCGCGTCCGGCGCGCCGCGCCGATCGAACGCGGCCTGCGCTTCGGCAATGTCGGCAAGGTTCGCCTGCACCCACTGGCCGAGCGCCATCACCGGCTCGCGCAGCGAATGGCCGAGCGGCGTCAGTTCGTAATCCACACGCGGCGGGATGGTGGGAAAGACTGTGCGCGAAACCAGCCCGTCGCGCTCCAGCCCGCGCAAAGTGAGGGTGAGCATGCGCTGGGAAATGCCGTCGACCATGCGCTTCATCTCATTGAAGCGGCGCGGGCCTCCCGCCAGCAGCATGACGATCAGCACGCTCCATTTGTCGCCGACGCGGGCGAGCACGCGGCTGACGGCGAGGCAGCCCTCGGTGTGGAAAGGGGGATGTTCCTCAGTCACTTGCTTGTGCCTCAGGTTCAGCGATGTGCGTTCTTGCGGAGGATACGGACAGGCACGTAACTAGTCCAGGTTACAAATCGTAACCAACCAAACACGGTCACCCCTATGTCCCGCACTCTTCTGCACCTCGATTCCTCCATCCTCGGCGATCATTCGGTGAGCCGGCAGGTCAGCGCCGCCATCGTCGCGCGGCTGACGGCGGCCGATCCCTCGCTGCGCGTGGTCTATCGCGATCTCGCCGCCGACCCGCTGCCGCACGCCACGCCCGCTTCCATGCCGGCCGATCATCCGCTGTCTGGCGGCAAGGGCGATGCGGCGAGCCAGCAGGCGCTTGACGATTTCCTCGCCGCCGACATCGTGGTGGTGGGCGCGCCGATGTATAATTTCTCGGTTCCTACCCAGCTGCGGGCCTGGATCGACCGCATTCTGGTCCCAGGTAAGACCTTCGCCTATGGCGCCGACGGCGCGGTCGAGGGGCTGGCCAAGGGCAAGCGGGTGGTCGTGGCGCTGGCGCGTGGTGGCAGCTACGCCGATCCGTCCTTCGCCGCCGCGGCCGAGCACGCCGAGACCTATCTGCGCTGGGTGTTCGGCTTCATCGGGGTCGAGCCCGAATTCATCGTCGCCGAGGGCATCGCCGCCGGCCGGCGCGAGGCGGCGCTGGAAGGTGCGCTGAAGAGCGCGGCCGAACTGAAGGCGGCGTGAGGGCCTGGAGCGAGGCCAAGGGCTCCGCTCCTTCATGTGTCATCCCGGCCGAAGCCGCAGCCGCAGAGCCGGGATCGCGCACCCAGATGAAAACGATCCCGGATCGGCCTTCGGCCATCCGGGATGACGTGGGACCGCGCGGCGCGGCGACGGGCCTATTCGGCCGCGCGGGCGAGGTCCACGAGCGATTCATGCACCATTGCCGCCTTGTGGCGCAGGTGCAGCTTGAGGATGGTGCCGAGGCGCGCGCCGTCGCGGGCGCGCAGCGCGGCCATCATCTCCTCATGGTCCTCCACCGCCTCGCGCCAGCGGTCGCTGGACTTCTGGGCGACGAAGCGCACCGCGTGGATGCGGACCATCAGCGTCTGGTAGAGCTGGCTCAGGGCGGTGTTGCCGGCCATGTCGAAGAAGGCTTCGTGAATGCGGCGGTTGAGCCGGAGATAGGCCGCCGGGTCGCTGGCGCGGTAATGCACCAGCATCTCGTCATGCAGCGCCTGCACGGCGGCGATGTCGGCATCGGTGGCCCGGGCGCAGGCGGCCTCGCCGGCGAGTGCCTCCATCGCGCCCATGATCGGGAAAAGCTCGTCCACCTCGTCGGGCGAGACGCGGGCGACGCTGGCGCCGCGATTGGGCGAGAGAATCACCAGCCCCTCATTGGCCAGCACCTTCAGCGCCTCGCGCAGCGGGGTGCGGGAGACGCCGAAGCGCTGGCACAGCGCCTGTTCGGAAATCTTGTCGCCGGCCTTCAGGTCGCCGCGCATCAACATGTCGCGCAGCTGCGCCGCCAGCTCGTCATGCAGGCTGCGACGGGGAATGATGGCCGTATCCGACATCGCCATAAGGCGAATCTCCAGGTCGCCGCGCGTGGGGGCGCGGCAGGCGGTATCTCCACCCCACTTAAATCGCTCCAGCCGGCGGATTCCGCAAGTCGACAAACTTCGCATGCCGGCTGGAGCGTCGCGCCTCAGGCCGCCGCGCTCAGCGTGCCGCGGGCGCAGTCGGCGAGATAGTCCATCGCCGCCTGTGCGCCACCTTTCTTGTGGGGGACGCCGGCCACCGACAGGCCCATTTCGACGCCGGAAAGCGCGCCGAGCATGGTCAGGTCGTTGGTGTCGCCGAGATGGCCGATGCGGAACACCCGGCCGGACAACTTGGTGAGGCCGGTGCCGAGCGACATGTCGAAATGGTTCAGCGTCTTCTCGCGGAAGGCGTCGGCGTCGTGGCCCTCGGGCATCAGCACGGCGGTCAGCGAGGAAGAATAGTATTTCGGGTCGCGGCAGAGCACTTCCAGCCCCCAGGCGCGGACGGCGCGGCGGGTGGCCTCGGCATGGCGATCATGGCGGGCGAAGACGTTGTCCAGCCCTTCCTCATGCAGCATGTCGATCGCCTCGGCGAGGCCGTACAGAAGATTGGTGCCGGGCGTGTAGGGGAAATAGCCCTTGGCGTTGTGCGGCAGCTGCTCCTCCCACGACCAGAACAGCTTGGGCATGGAGGATTTGCGCGCCGCCGCCAGCGCCTTGTCGGAAATGGCGTTGAAGGAGAGGCCGGGCGGCAGCATCAGGCCCTTCTGCGAGCCTGACACGGTGACGTCGACGCCCCATTCATCATGGCGGAAGTCGATCGAGGCCAGCGAGGAAATGGTGTCGACCAGCAGCAGCGCCGGATGGCCGGCATTGTCGATCGCCTTGCGGACCTCGGGAATGAGCGAGATGCAGCCGGTCGAGGTCTCGTTATGAACGACGCAGACCGCCTTGATCTCGTGGGCCTTGTCCTCGCGCAGCCGCGCCTCGATGGCGTCGGCATCGGCGCCGATGCGCCAGTCGGAGGCGATGAATTCCGGGTGCAGGCCGAGCTTGATCGCCATGTTCTTCCACAACGTGGCGAAATGGCCGGTCTCGAACATCAGCACCTTGTCGCCGGGCGAGAGCACGTTGGCGAGGGCGGCTTCCCAGGCACCCGTGCCGGAGGCGGGGAAGATGATGACCGGGTTGGCGGTCTTGAACACGGTCTTCATGCCTTCCAGCACGCGCTTGCCGAGCTTCTGGAACTCGGGGCCGCGATGGTCGATGGTCGGCATGTCCATCGCGCGCAGGATGCGGTCGGGCACCGGGGTCGGCCCCGGAATCTGCAGGAAATGACGACCCGCGACCCGGGCGGCATTGCTGGACATTTTCTTCTCTCCCTTGGTCGGCGCTACTGGATGCGCCTCTTCACGGATGCGGGCGGGCGGCAGACGAAGGCCCGCTTCAGCGTCCCCATCTTGCATAAATGAATTATGAATGCAAAATGCGTTTAAGTCCATCGCGGCGCGACGGCGCCATAGAGACGGGCGTGAGGGAGTGAGCACATCATGGCGGCACGGCTGACGCCCGGACTGGAGCGGCGTCTGAAGGCGGAAGTTTCGGGAGACGTGTGGTTCGACCGTTTCAATCGCGGGCGCTACGCCACCGACGCCTCGTTTTACCAGATCATGCCGCTGGGCGTCGTGGTGCCGCGCACGACGGAGGAGGCCGAGCGCGCCATCGCCCTGGCGCGTGCCGAGGGCATTCCCGTCACCCCGCGCGGCGGCGGCACCTCGCAATGCGGGCAGACGATCAACGATTCGCTCGTCATCGACGGGTCGAAGCACCTCAACCGCATTCTCGAACTCGATGTGGCGAACCGGCGCTGCGTGGTCGAGCCGGGAATCGTGCTCGACGACCTCAACCGGGCGCTGAAGAAGCACGGGCTGTGGTTTCCGGTTGATGTCTCCACCGCCTCGCGCGCCACTATTGGCGGCATGGCCGGCAATAATAGCTGCGGCGGGCGCTCGCTGCGCTACGGCACGATGCGCGACAATGTGCTCTCGATCGACGCCATGCTGGCCGATGGCGCCAAGGCGCATTTCGGCGCGGTGGACCATAATCTGTCCAGCCTTCCGCCGGATTCGCCGCTCGCGCCGCTCGCCCGCGACCTGTTCGGTCTCGGCGCCCGCGAGGCGGGCGAAGTGGCGGCGCGCTTCCCGGCCGTGCAGCGCCGCGTCGGCGGCTATAATCTCGACGCGCTGGTGCCGAATGCGCGCGGCAGCAACCTCGCCCATATCCTGGTCGGCTCCGAGGGCACGCTCGCCTATTCCACCCGGATCGAGCTGAAGCTCTGGCCGCTGATCGGCAAGAAGGTCATCGGCGCCTGCCATTTCGGCAGCTTCTACCAGGCGATGGATGCCGCGCAGCACCTGGTGAAGCTCAAGCCGATCGCGGTCGAGCTGGTGGATTCGACCCTGCTGGCGCTGGCCGGCGAGATCCCGATGTTCCAGGCGACGCTGAAGCAGTTCGTCCGTGGCACGCCCGACGCCATCCTTCTGGTCGAGTTCGCCGAGGACGAGGCGGAGAACGAGCGGCGGCTGAAGCTGCTGGAAGATACGATGGGCGATCTCGGCTTCGGCTGGGACCGCGAGGGGGCGCGCTGGGGCGGCGTGGTGAGCGTGCGCGAGGCCGGGCTGCAGGCGGCGATCGCCGATGTGCGCACCTCCGGCCTCAACATCATGATGTCGATGAAGCAGGCGGGCAAACCCGTCTCCTTCGTCGAAGATTGCGCCGTGCCGCTGCCGCACCTTGCCGACTACACGGCCCGGCTGACCGAGGTGTTCGAGCGCAACGGCACCAAGGGCACGTGGTACGCCCACGCCTCCGAGGGGTGCCTGCATGTGCGCCCGGTGCTGAACCTGCGGCTGGAGAAGGACGTGAAGGCGATGCGCTCCATCGCCGAGGAAGCCTTCGCCATGGTGCGCGAGTACAAAGGCTCGCATTCCGGCGAGCATGGCGACGGCATCGTGCGCTCGGAATTCCACGAGACCATGTTCGGCGCGCGTCTCGTCCATGCCTTCGAGGAAGTGAAGGACCGCTTCGACCCGAACGGGCTCTACAACCCCGGCAAGATCGTCCGGGCGCCGAAATTCGACGACCGCAGCCTGTTCCGCTACGCCCCGGACTACAAGGTGGCGCCAATCAAGGCGGCGCTCGACTGGTCCGGCTATTCCGGCGAGGGCGGCGGCCTGCAGGGCGCCATTGAGATGTGCAACAATAACGGCGCCTGCCGCAAGGCGGTGGGCGGCGTGATGTGCCCGAGCTACCGTGTCACCCGCGACGAGAAGGACGTGACGCGCGGGCGCGCCAACACGCTGCGCCTCGCCATCTCCGGCCGGCTGGGCCCCGATGCGCTCGCCTCCGACGAGATGATGGAGACGCTGAAGCTCTGCGTCTCCTGCAAGGGCTGCCGGCGCGAATGCCCGACCGGCGTCGACATGGCGAAGATGAAGATCGAGGCGCTGGCGGCGCGGGCGAAGGCCAAGGGCATTACCCTGCACCAGCGCCTCGTCGCCTATCTCCCGCACTATGCCGGCCTCGCCTCGCGCGTGCCGTGGCTGCTGAACCTGCGCGATCGCCTGCCGGGCGCGGCGAGGTTCTCTGAAGTCCTCGCCCAGTTCAGCACCCGCCGCACCCTGCCACGCTGGCGGGCGGACGCCTTCCGCGAAGAGGAGGTGGCCTTCGGGCCGGAAGGTGGGCGCGAGGTGGTGCTGTTCGCCGACACCTTCAACCGCTGGTTCGAGACGGAGAACGTGGTCGCCGCGCTGGAGGTGCTGACCGCTGCGGGCTACCGCGTGCACATGCCGCGCCCGGTCGACGGCAACAAGCGCGCTTTGTGCTGCGGGCGCACCTTCCTCTCCGCCGGACTGGTGGATGAGGCCAAGGCCGAGGCGCGGCGGGTGGTGGAGACTTACGCCCCGTTTGTGGCGCGCGGCGTGCCGGTGGTGGGGCTGGAGCCGAGCTGCCTGCTCGCCTTCCGCGACGAACTGCCTTCGCTGCTGCCCGGTGAGGGAACGCAGACGCTTTCCGCCCATGCGCTGCTGATCGAGGAGTTCATCGCCCGCGAGATCGACGCCGGCCGCTTCGACCTGCCGCTGGCGCCACTGGCCGAGAAGGCGCTGCTGCATGGCCACTGCCACCAGAAGAGCTTCGGTGCCATGGGTGCGGTGGAGAAGGCGCTGCGCCTCGTGCCGGGTCTTCACGTCGAGACGGTGGAGTCGAGCTGCTGCGGCATGGCGGGGGCCTTCGGCTATCACAGCGAGACCATCGACACCTCGCTGGCCATGGCCGAGCTGTCGCTGCTGCCGGCCGTGCGGCAGGCGGAGGCGGGAACGCTGATCGTCGCCGACGGCACCTCCTGCCGCCACCAGATCCATGATGGCGCCCAGCGCGACGCGGTGCATGTGGTGCAGGTGCTGGCGAAGAGCCTCGCGGCGGCGCGGGCGGGAACGCCCGCGCGCCAGCTGGAGGCGGCGGAGTAGTCTTCCCCACCTAGCCGCCCTGAACGACAAGGCCCCGCGCCCCCGGCGCGGGGCCTTTTGCATGGCTACCGTCGACGCGCGACGGGCGTGAAAAAACCTCCCCGGTCGAAACCGGGGAGGTTGGGGCCTCGGGCGTTGCGCGTCAGTTCGTCGGCATGGCCCCGATCGAGGGGTCGCCATAGAACCACTGCGTCGGCGCCAGGGCGAACCAGGGCACATAGGTGCAGATCATCAGCACCACGAGCAGCACGAACAGGAAGCCGAGATTGGCCTTGGTGGTCTGCCAGATATCCGATTTGGCGATCGAGCAGGCGGCGATGAGCACCGAGGCGACCGGCGGCGTTTGCTGGCCGATGGCGAGGTTCAGCGTCAGCACCAGGCCGAAATGCACCGGGTCGATGCCCACCTGCTGGATCAGCGGCAGGACGATGGGCACGGTCAGGATGATCGCGGCCGCCGAATGCAGGAACATCCCGAGGATGAGGAACAGGATGTTGAGCAGCAGCAGCACCAGATAGGGGTTGGTGGTGAAATCGGCGATCGAGCTCGCCAGCGCCTGCGGCACCCGGCTCTCGGTGAGGAACACGCCGACCAGCGCCGAGGAGGCGACCAGCAGCATGACCACCGCCGTCTGAAGCGCGCCGTCGACCAAGGCGCGGTAGAGCGCGGTGAAGCTCAGCTCGCGATAGACCACGATGGCGATGAACAGCGCCGCGACCACGGCGACCGCCGCGCCCTCGGTGGCGGTGACGAAGCCGCCAAAGATGCCGCCCAGGATGATGACCGGCAGCATCAGCGCCCACAGCGCCTCGCGGAACGCCGTCACCAGCCGGCTCCAGGCGAAGCGCTGCTCCACCGGGAAGTCGTTCTTCACCGCGTAGTACCAGCTCGCCAGGGCGAGGCCGGCGCCGCCGAGCAGGCCGGGCAGCAGGCCGGAGATGAACATCTTCACCACCGAGACCTGCGCCATGACCGCGTAGAGGATCATCGGGATGGAGGGCGGCAGGATGATTGCAAGGCTCGCCGAGGAGGACGAGATGGCGGCCGCGAACTCCTTGCTGTAGCCGCGGCTCTTCATGGCTGGGATCAGCAGCGAGCCGAGCGCGGCGACACCGGCCACCGCCGAGCCGGAAATCTCGGCGAAGAACATCGATGAGCCGATCGTCACCATGGCGAGGCCGCCGCGCACGAAGCCGAGCATGGCGGAGGCGAGGTTGATCAGCCGCCGCGAGATCGACGACGAATTCATGATGCCGCCCGCTAGGATGAACAGCGGAATGGCGAGAAGCGGGAAGTTGGTGGCGCCCTCGAACATGACCAGCGCCACATTCGGCAGCATGTCGGCGCCCTGCGTCGCCCAGATGGCAACCACCGCCACCATGCCGAGCGCCACCGCGATCGGCACGTTCAGCAGCACCATGCCGAACAGGCCGAGGAACATCAGACCCATTGTGCTGCTCATCGGGGGGTGCCTCCGCTTGCCGGGGTCTCTTGAATGGTTTCGAGCGCTTCCTTCAGCTCGTGATCCTCGAAGCCGGCGCCGCGTGCGGCGGCCAGCACCTCGGGAAAGCGCATCAGTTCGGCGATGATGAACAGCACCGCCGTGATCGGGATCACCGACTGGGTGACGACCAGCGACACGTTCGGCAGCGAGACCAGCGTGCTGCCCTGCAGGATGTCGAGCACCTCAAGGCCGGTGACGGTGAGGATGACGAAGAACACCAGCACGATGATCTCCGCCAGGATGGTGCTGGCAACGCGCAGCGAGGGCGGGAAGGCGTTGACGATGCCGGGAAAGCCGATATGGGCGCCGCGCAGGGCGGCCAGCGCGCTGCCATAATAGGTCAGCCAGCACAGGCCGATCGAGGCAATCTCGTCATACCAGACCAGCGACAGGCCGGCGGCCCGGAACACGAAGCCGAGCACGATGATGACGGTGAGGGCCGCCATCAGCACTGCGGCGATAATTTCCAAGATCCGGTCATAGGATCTTCTGAGTGCGAGCATGTGCCTGTTCCACGGGCGCGGGCGCTCGGCCGCGCGTTCTGTAAGGAGCGGGGGGAGGTTCGTGCGGCGTTCCGGCCGGCGTGCCGCAGGGGCCGCCGGCCGGAAGGGGGCTCAGGAGCCCTTGCCGAGGGCGAGGGAGTCGTCGACCAGCTTCTGGCCGCCCGGCACTTCCTTCGCGAACTCCTCATAGACCGGCTTCGACGCCTCGATGAAGGCGGCCTTGTCGACCTCGTTCACCTGCATGCCGGCTTCCTTGAGCTTGCCGAGCAGCTCGCCATCGAGGCGGGCGGCGATGTCGAGCGCGACGGGCTGCATCTCGACGGCGGTCTCGGCGAGCGCCTTCTGCACGTCCGGCGGCAGCCTGGACCAGCTGCGCCCGGCGGTGACATAGGCCGGCGTGTAGACGTGGCCGGTCAGCGACAGGTACTTCTGCACTTCCTGGAAGCGCGAGGGGTAGATCTGGGCCAGCGGGTTCTCCTGGCCGTCCATCACCCCGGTCTGCAGCGCGACGAAGACTTCCGACAGCGCCATCGGGCTCGGCGTCGCGCCATAGGCCTGGAACATCCGCACCCGCCACACGCCCTGCGGCACGCGCAGCTTGATGCCCTTGAGGTCGTCCGGCTTGTTGACCGGCCGGGTGTTGTTGGTGACGTGGCGGATGCCGTTCTCCCACACGCCGATGATCTCGTAGCCCTTTTCCTTGGCGATTGGGACCAGCACGGGGGTGATGACGGCGTCGCGGATCTTGGCCGCGTGATCGCGGTCCTTGACCAGATAGGGCATCTCGAACACGCCGAACTCTGGTGCGACCGTCGTCATCACGGTCGAGGGGAGGGCGAGGTCGACGGTGCCGAGCTTCAGCTTCTTCAGCAGTTCGGTGTCGCCACCGAGCTGGCTGGAGCCGTAGACGGTGACATTGGCCTTGTCGCCGAGCTTGGCGTTGGCGCGCTTGGCGAATTCCTGCGAGGTCTGGTCGAACAGCGAACCAGGCTCGCCCACATGGCCCAGCTTGATCTCGATGGGCGCGGCCGCCGCGCTGGCGGCAAGCAAGAGTGTGCCGGCAATCGCCGACACGATTCGCGTGATGCGGATCATGGCATGCTCCTTTGGGTTTCCTCGTGCCCGGTTTTCCGGTGCTTTTCTGTTGCGCGGCAGGGTCGGGGACCGACGCCGGACGGGCGTCGGCGATCCCTAGCAAAACCGAACTATGAATTATGAATGCAAAAATTAGCCGTCATGGCAAGGCGAGACTTGACGGCCCGGTCGCGAAAGGCACAGTCGGGACCCGAAAAACACGCCCAATGCAGGGGAAACGCATGTCCGATCTCAGCCTCGACGCCGCCCAGACCATCCTCTCCACCGCGCTCGGCCAGTGCCGCGCCGGCAATTTCAAGCCGATGGCGGTGGTCGTGCTCGATGCGCGCGGCGCGGTGAAGGTGTCGGCGGCGGAAGACGGCACCAGCCTGAAGCGCTTCGAGGTCGCCCATGGCAAGGCCTATGGCGCGCTCTCGCTCGGCATGGGCTCGCGCTCGATCTTCAAGCGGGCGAAGGAGCAGGCCTTCTTCGTTGCCGCCGTGAGCCATCTCGCCGGCGGAGCGCTGGTGCCGGTGCCGGGGGGCGTGCTGATCCGCAACGCGGCGGGGGAGGTGATCGGCGCGGTCGGCATCTCCGGCGACACCTCGGAGAATGACGAGGCGGCGGCCAGCGCCGGCATCGCGGCCGCAGGTTTTGTCGCCGATCCCGGCGCCGACTGACGCTTCAACGGGAATTAAATACCGGTCGGCGACGGCGCGCGGGAACCCCGCGCGCCTTTCTGCGTTAAGACCATCGAAGGCCGTACTGCGGCGATTGTGAACGTCTGTTCAAAAACCTGTCAACCCTCGATAGTTTTTCGTTCAGCGAGCATTCATCGGCAGGCCGTTATTACATCAGCAACGGTCAATATATCGGAGGAATGCTACGATGAAAAAATTGTCTATTGCCATTGCTGCGGCCGCAATGGTCTTTACTTCCGCTGCAGCGCCGGTCGTGGCGCTGCCGATGATGCCGCAGGTTGCGGCGCCGCTCGCGAGTGCGCCGGTGGCGGCGGCCAATCCGGTTGCCGAGGTGGAAAACGTCCAGTACCGCCCCAATAACCGCCGGGCCTATCGGCAGGGTTATCGCCAGGGAAACCGCCAGGGCTATCGTCAGGGCGCGCGCCGCGGCTATTACCGCCAGGGTGGCTACCATTATTACAATGGTCAACGCGGCTATAACTATTACCGGCCGGGCTACCGCCAGTATAATGGCTGGTATTTCCCCGCTGGTGCGTTCGCGGCCGGCGCGATCCTCGGTGGCGTGCTCGGTGCGGCGGCCAACCAGCCCACGCAGTCCTATTCGGGCGGCAGCAACCATGTGCAGTGGTGCGCCAGCCAGTATCGCTCCTACCGGGCGTCGGACAACACCTTCCAGCCCTATAACGGCCCGCGCCAGCAGTGCGTTTCGCCGTGAACCTTCCGCGCATGCGGTGACGGAAAGCCCGGCTTCGGCCGGGCTTTTTTGCGCCGTGATTTTGCAGACGTCTCAGGTTGTTGTGGTAGCGGGAGAGGGACTTGAACCCCCGACCCCAGGATTATGATTCCCGTGCTCTAACCAGCTGAGCTACCCCGCCACAACAAACCGGCCCACCCATCGAGTGACGACCGACCTGCGAAGTGGCGCGATATAAGGAAGCGGCCCGGACGGTGTCAAGGCGGGAAAGCGCGTTGCCCCCGACGGCTTCATCCAAAGGCCTTACCAATGGGGTGGCGCCGGCCGGCCTTCCCGCACTTCGTCAAGGCGCCGGCGTGTGGCGGGGGTGGTGTCCGGCGGTAGGGTGGACGGTGGGAAGAAGCCGATTTCGGCGATCTCGCGATTCGGCACCCGGGGCTGGCCCTGCTCGAAATGCTCGACCACATAGACCGCGACATGGTCGCGCGCCCCGAGATTGCGGTTCAGCAGCAGGCCGTGCAGGCGCGGCCCCGTCGCGAGGATGGCGGCTTCCTCCTCCAATTCGCGGAGGATGGCGGCCTCGGCCGTCTCGCCCGGGTCAACCGCGCCGCCCGGCAGGTGCCAGCCGGGCACATAGGTGTGGCGCAGCAGCAGCACGGCACCATCGGCGTCGATGACCACGGCGCGCACGCCGAGCGTGACCCCGCGCGTCCACCGCCCCCACAGATGCAGCAGGCGCACCAGAAGCCGACGCGAGGCCGGCATGGGCGTGGGCGGCAGACCGGGAGGGCTGGCGAAAGCGTGACCACTGGCGCTTTCCTTTCCCCGCTCCGGGCTGATAAGGAAACCCCCGTGTTTGTCCTTGCTCATGTCACCGACGCTCATCTGGGACCGCTGCCGCGCGCTCGCTTCGCCGAGCTGGCCGGAAAGCGGGCGCTCGGCGTGCTCAACTGGCGGCGCGGCCGCCAGCACCGTTTCTCCATCGCCACGATCGACCTGCTGGTCGACGACATCAAGGCGATGGCGCCCGATCATATCGCGGTGACGGGCGATCTGGTGAATGTCGGCCTCGCGGCGGAATTCGCCACCGGGCTGAATTTCCTCAAATCGCTCGGCGACGGGCCAGATGTGACGGTGGTGCCAGGCAATCACGATGCCTATGTGCGCTCCACCGCCCATCATTCGCTGCTCAACTGGGGCGACTATATGCGGGGTGACGGCGTCAATGGCGACGTGACCGATGAGAGCGCCTTCCCCTTCGTGCGACGGCGCGGCGATGTGGCGCTGATCGGCGTCTCCAGCGCCATTCCCACCCACCCCTTCATGGCCACCGGCAAGGTCGGGCGGGCGCAGCGCGAGCGGCTGGGCGCGGTGCTCGATGGGCTGGGCGCCGAAGGGCTGTTTCGCGTGGTGATGATCCATCACCCGCCGGCGGGTCTGCGCGCCGGGCACAAGCGGCTGATCGACGAGGTGGCGGTGCGCGACGTGCTCGCCCGCCACGGCGCCGAGCTGGTCATCTGCGGCCATGACCATGTGCCGATGGTGGAGATGATCCCCGGGCCGAATTCCGGGTTGATCCCCGTCGTCGAGGCGCCGTCCTTCGCCGCCGGGCCGGAAGACCGGCACTGGCCGGGCGGCTATCACCTCTACCGCATCGAGCGGGTCGGCGGTGCCGGCTTTCCCTGGCGCTGCACCATGGAGGCGCGCGGCTTCCAGCGTGGCGAGACGACGGTCGCCTCCCGCAGCACACGGGTGATCACCGAAGCCATAACCGGTCGATGATCTCGGGGTAGAGGGTCGCGAGCGCCAACGTGGCCAGCGCCCCGAAAATCAGCCCGAGCACGAAGGCCAGGCCCCCGCCCTGCCGGCCCGTGGCCGGGACGGGCGCGGCCATGGCGGGATGATGCGGCGCGGGATGCGGCACGGCGGCCTCGATCTCCGGCGGCGTGCCGACGCTCACCATCGCCTGCTCGCGGGCGATCAGCCGGCGGGCGATGTAGCGCGTCACCGCATCGACAATGTCGTTCGGGTTGGTGCTCTCGGCCAGCACATGGCGGCCCGAGCGGGTGTCCTGCAGGAAGCGATAAGTGCGCCGGTCGCGGGCCAGCGTCACATGGGCCACCATGTCGATGAACAGGCGCGGAATCTCGCCGGGCATCAGTCCGCGATCGAACAGGTCGACATGCTCCAGCGGCACCTGGGCGAACACCGGGTCGAGCAGCTCGTTCAGCATGGACAGGCGGGCGAGGGTGGCGTCGCGTAGTTCGACGATGACGCCGGAACGCTCCGCCGCCTCCATGCGGGCGGCGCGGATCGCCTCGCGCAGCGACAGGCCGGGCGTCTCGCCACGCAGGCGCTCGTCGTCCATCGCCCAAAAATCCCCGTTTCCCTCGCCCCATCATGGCGCCATCGGGTTAATGGGCCGTTCGCGGCGCCCTATGCTGCATCTTCGCCCACAAGCGATTATGAAGCGGACCGGGCGCGGCGAACAGCGGCAGCGGGGCTTCGGAGGCGGCATGTCGGGCGAATATGCGATACCGGCCGGGGTGGTGGCGCTGGACGACTATGAAACGCTGGCACAGGCGCGGCTGAGCCCGCAGGCCTACGCCTATTTCTCCGGTGGTGCGGGGGACGAGGCGACGCTGCGCTGGAACCGCGCGGCCTTCGAGAAGGTCCAGCTCGCCCCGCGGGTGCTGGGCGACTTCAAGGGTGGCGGCACGGAACTCTCCTTGTTCGGCCAGTCCTTCGCCCATCCGATTCTGGTCGCGCCCACCGCCCATCACCGCCTCGCCGTGCCGGAGGCGGAGATCGCCACCGTGGTCGGGGCAGGCGGGGCGAGGGCCGGCATGGTGGCGAGCACCGAGTCGGACGTGATGCTGGAGGAAATCGCCCGCGCGGCGCGCACGCCGCTCTGGTTCCAGCTCTATATCCAGCATGATCGCGGCTTCACCGCCGAACTGGTGCGCCGCGCCGAAGCGGCGGGCTATGGCGCGCTGGTGGTGACGGTGGACGCGCCGGTGCACAGCCTGCGCAACCGCGAACAGCGCGCGGGCTATGTCGGGCCGAAGCTCTCCGAGCACGCCAATCTGCGCGGGCTGCACACGCGCCATATCGCCGAGGCGGCCTTGGGCGAGAGCCTGATGTTCCGCGGCTTCCTCGATGTCGCCGCGCGCTGGGAAGACATCGCCTGGCTGCGCTCGCTCACCCTGCTGCCGATCCTGCTCAAGGGCATACTGACGGCCGAAGACGCCGAGACGGCGCTGTCGCACGGCGTCGACGGGCTGATCGTCTCCAACCATGGCGGGCGGGTGCTCGACACGGTGCCGGCCAGCCTCGACGCGCTGCCTTCCGTGGTGCGGCAGGTGGCCGGGCGGGTGCCGGTGCTGATGGATGGCGGCATCCGGCGCGGTACGGACGTGCTGAAGGCGCTCGCTTTCGGCGCGCGTGCCGTTCTGGTCGGGCGGCCCTGCCTTTACGGGCTGGCGGTGGCCGGCCCGGCCGGCGTGGCCCATGTGCTGCACCTTCTCCGCTGCGAGTTCGAGGTGGCGATGGTGCTCACCGGCTGCCGGACGCTGGCCGATATCGGCCCGCAGGTGATCTGGCCGGCCGATCGGCCGGGCGGTCAGTAGAGCGTGGCGCGGTAGCGCTCCAGCATCTCGGCCTGCGTCTCGGCGCTGGCCATGCCGAGCTGGTCGCGCAGCATCTCGCCCATGCTGGGCAGCCGGTCGCGCGGCAGGAAGCTGTCCGGGTTCCAGGCGCCCGAACGCATGAACGCCTTGGCGCAGTGCAGATAGACTTCCTCCACCGCGATGCGCAGCACCGTCGCCGGCGGCTTGCCGTTGACGACGAAGCGGGCGACGAGATCGGCATCGTCGCGGATTTCCGCCCGGCCATTGACCCGCAGCGTCTCGTCGACGCCGGGGATGAGAAAGAGCAGGCCTACTGCCGGGTTGGCGATCAGATTGGTGAGTGTGTCCAGCCGGTTGTTGCCCGGCCGGTCGGGCAGGAGCAGCGTGCCGGGGTCCTCGACCATCACGAAGCCCGGCGCGTCGCCGCGCGGGGTGACGTCGGCGCGCCCGTCCGCGCCCATCGAGGACAGCATGACCAGCGGCGAATAGGAGATGAAGGCGCGGGCATGCGGATCGATGGCCGGCAGCACCTTGCGGCGGCTGCGCTCGCGCGTCTCGCCATAGAGTGCGCGAAGGTCCTCAAGGGTGGTGAGGGCGGCCATGGTCTGTCCTTTCAGTTCTTCACGATGAGCTGCACGCGATCGGCACAGAACCGGGCGCGGGAATATTGGATCGGCCGGCGCTGCGGGTCGCCATTGATGGCGTCCACTACCATGACAGTGCGGCCGGCGGGGAGGGCGAGCAGGCGGCGATCCTCCTCATCGGCGGGACGGGCGGTGATGCGGGTTTCCAGCCGGCGATAATCGCCGAGGCCCAGCGTTTCCAGCGCCCGCGTCACCGAACCGGTGGCGGCGACCAGCAAATCGAGGTCGCGGCAGCGGCCGGCCTCGTACCAGTGCGAGGCGACGGTGATCGGCACGCCGTCGGCCTCGCGGATCATGTCAATGCGCAGCACCTTGGCACCCGGCGCCAGGCCCAGCGCCTGCGCGATCTCGGCTGAGGCCGCCTCGACGCGCGAGCCGATGAGCCGCCCGCTGGGCGCGCGGCCCTCGCGCGAGACGATCTCGGAGAAGCGGGTGCGCGGGCCGATGGGATAGCGGATCGGCGGTTCCTTGACGAAGGTGCCGCGCCCCGGCGTCGCCTCGATCAGCCGGCGCTCGGTGAGGTGGGCCAGCGCCCGGCGCAGGGTGTGGCGATTGACGCCGAAGCGTTCCGCCAGCTCGTTTTCCGTCGGCAGGCGCGCGCCGGGGGCGAGACGGCCCTCGACGATGTCGGCCTCGATCCGCTCGGCGATCTGCTTCCACAGCGAAACACCGGTGCCGCGCGCCACGTCCTCGTCCGGGGAGGGGGGCGATGTCATGGCGCTGTCGTTGGTCGGGTTCATCTTCTCACCGCGGTGCAAAAAACTGCGCTTGCCTATTTGTATAGATGAATATACAAATCCGCCGAAATGTAAACGGCCTTTGCGGCCCGCAGGCGCGGATTTCCAGATGCAGTCTTCCCCAGAAGAATCCAGCAATGCCAACGCCTGGCGTGCGACGCGGCAGGGCGTGATGGCGGTGATGGCGCGGGCGGAATCGGCCGAGCTCGACGCCATCCTGGTGCGCCTCGGCCCGCTTCCCGCCGCCTCCAACCTCAAGCCGCCGGAAGTCGGGCTGGTGATGCTGCGCGGACGGACGGGCGGGGATGGCGCCCCGTTCAATCTCGGCGAGGCGACGGTTTCTCGCGCCGCGATCCGGCTGGAGGGCGGCGCCGCCGGCTTCGCCTATCGCCTCGGGCGCGATCTCAAGGCGGCCCGCGCGGCGGCCATTCTCGACGCGCTGTGGCAGGACGAGGCCCGGCGTGCGGCGGTGGAAGACGCGCTGGCGCCGGTGCGGGCGCGGCTGTCCGATGAGGCGGCGACGGTGCGGACCGAGACGGCGGCGACCAAGGTCGACTTCTTCACCCTCGTGCGCGGGGAGGACTGACATGTCCGTCGCCACTTCCGACACCAGCCTAACCTCTTGCCTTGCCACTGGTTTCATTGATCCTGTGCTCGATGGGCAGGCCAGTTTCCGCGCCGCCATGTGGGCGCTCTCCCGCCCCGGTCGGGTCGAGCCGATCGCGGCCGCGCTCACCCCGCCGGCGCCGCTCAATCCGGAAGCGGCGGCGCTGGTGCTGGCGCTGTGCGACTACGAGACCCCGCTCTGGCTGGACCCGGCGCTGGCCCGCGTGCCTGAGGTCGCCGCCTTCCTGCGCTTTCATACCGGGGCGCCTGTTGTCGAGGATGCGGCCGAGGCACGCTTCGCGCTGATCGCCGAACCCCTTGATATGCCGGACTTTTTCGATTTCGCGCAGGGTTCGCCCGAATTCCCGGACACCTCCGCCACGCTGATCCTGCAGGTGGAAGCCTTCACCGGTGGGCTGGTGCTGGAAGGGCCGGGGGTTCAGGGCCGCGCCGCTTTCGGCGCTGCGCCGCTGCCGGCGGACTTCATCGCCCGCATGGCGGAGAACCGGGCCGGATTCCCGCTCGGGGTCGATCTGCTGCTGGCCGGGCCGGGCGGTGTCGCCGGCCTGCCGCGTTCCGTCACCGTGAAGGAGGGTTGAGCGATGTATGTGGCGGCCAAGGGCGGCGAAAAGGCCATCCGCAACGCCCACGCGCTTCTCGCCAAGCGTCGGAGGGGAAACAGGAATCTGCCCTCGATCAGCCTCGCCCAGATCGCGCAGCAATTGACGCTGGCGGTGGACCGGGTGATGGCGGAGGGCTCGCTTTATGATGTGGAGCTGGCGGCGCTGGCGGTGAAGCAGGCGCGCGGCGACCTGATCGAGGCGATCTTCCTCATCCGCGCCTTCCGCACCACCCTGCCGCGCTTCGGCTATGCGAAGGCACTCGACACGGCGGAGATGCTGGTGCGCCGGCGGGTGTCGGCCACCTATAAGGACCTGCCCGGCGGCCAGCTGCTGGGGCCGACCTTCGACTATACCCACCGGCTGCTGGATACCTCTCTGGGCGTGGCCGATCCGGCCAATGAGGTGGACGATCAGGCCAGTGAGGCCAAACCGGCCGATGACGCCGCCGCGCCCGTTTCCATGCCGCGCGTCACCGATCTGCTCGGGCAGGAGGGGCTGATCGAGGGCGCGCCCGCCGATGATGGCAGCGAGCCCTTCGACATCACCCGCGCCCCGGTCTCTTATCCCGTCGACCGCTCGACCCGGCTGCAGACGCTGGCGCGCGGCGATGAGGGCTATCTGCTGGCGCTCGGCTATTCCACCCAGCGCGGCTATGGCCGCTCGCACCCCTTTGTCGGCGAGATCCGCTTCGGCGATGTCGAGGTGATCTTCGAGGCGCCGGAACTCGGCTTCGAGGTCTCGCTCGGCACGGTGCAGGTGACGGAGTGCCAGAGCGTCAACCAGTTCAAGGGCACGGCGACCACCGCGCCGCAGTTCACCCGCGGCTATGGCCTCGTCTTCGGGCAGTGCGAGCGCAAGGCGCTCTCCATGGCGCTGGTCGAGCGGGCGCTGCGCTGGGAGGAACTGGGCGAGGAGCGCGGCGCCCCGGCGCAGGACGAGGAATTCGTGCTCTCCCATTGCGACAATGTGCAGGCGACCGGCTTCGTCGAGCACCTCAAGCTGCCGCATTACGTGGATTTCCAGGCCGAGCTCGATCTCGTGCGCCGCATGCGGGCCGAGCATGAGGAAAGCCGCCGCGCGGCTGACATGAAGGAGGCGGCGGAATGAACGCCCACGCTGTCGGGGGCATGCCCGAGATCACGTATAATTTCGCCTATCTTGACGAGCAGACCAAAAGGATGATCCGCCGCGCCATTCTCAAGGCGATCGCGGTGCCGGGCTATCAGGTGCCCTTCGCGGCGCGCGAAATGCCGATGCCTTATGGCTGGGGAACCGGCGGCGTGCAGGTGACGGCCGCCGTGCTCGGCCCGAAGGATGTGCTGAAGGTCATCGACCAGGGCGCCGACGACACCACCAATGCGGTGGCCATTCGCGGCTTCTTCGAGAAGACCGCCCGTGTCGCCACCACCACCTCGGCGGTTGAGGCGACTGTCATCCAGACCCGCCACCGTGTGCCGGAGACGCCGCTCGCCGAGCACCAGATCCTCGTCTACCAGGTGCCGATTCCCGAGCCGCTGCGCTTTCTGGAGCCGCGCGAGACCGAGACGCGGCAGCTGCATGCGCTGGCGGAATACGGCCTCATGCATGTGAAGCTGTATGAGGACATCGCCCGCCACGGCCATATCGCCACCACCTATGCCTACCCGGTTGAGGTGGCGGGGCGCTATGTGATGGACCCCTCGCCGATCCCGAAATTCGACAATCCCAAGCTCGATGATTGCCCGGCGCTGCAGCTGTTCGGCGCCGGGCGCGAAAAGCGCATCTACGCCATTCCGCCCTACACCAGGGTGCGCTCGCTCGATTTCGAGGACCACCCGTTCAAGGTGCAGCGCTTCGCCAAGCCCTGCGCGCTGTGCGCGGCGACGGGGGTCTATCTCGACGAGGTGATCCTCGACGACAAGGGCGGGCGGATGTTCGTGTGCTCGGACACCGACTATTGCAACGGCCGGCAGGTGGCGGGGCATCGGGGGGAGATGGCGGCCCCGGTGGGAGAGGGGGCATGAGTGCGCTCTCCACCGACCATCCTTCGAGGCCGGGCTTTGCCCGGCACCTCAGGATGACGGGTGTTTCCCGTCATCCGGGGATGACGGGCGTCTCCCGTGATCCTGGGATTCTGTCCCGCGCACAGAACAACGTCATCCTGAGGTGCGAGCGCAGCGAGCCTCGAAGGATGCAGGTTCGGCGCGTGCTGACCGTGAAGGGACACCAGCCATGACCGACACACCCCTCCTGATCGCCGACGGGCTCTCGAAAAATTACGGCAACCGGATCGGCTGCCGCGACGTGTCGCTGGAGGTCTATCCCGGCGAGGTGCTCGCCGTGGTCGGGGAATCCGGCTCGGGCAAGTCGACTTTGCTCGGCCTGCTCTCCACCGAGCTGGAGCCGAGCGCGGGACGCGTTTCCTACCGGCTGCGCGACGGGCGCCTGGCAGACCTCGCCAGCCTCGGCGCGGCGGAAAAGCGGCTCTTGATGCGCACCGACTGGGGCTTCGTGCGGCAGAACCCGGCCGACGGGCTGCGCATGGCGGTTTCGGCCGGCGGCAATGTCGGCGAGCGGCTGATGGCGGTCGGCTGGCGCCACTATGGCCATATCCGCGACGAGGCGCTGGACTGGCTGGCCAAGGTGGAAATCGCCGGCGACCGGATCGACGACGACCCGCGCGCCTTTTCCGGCGGCATGCGCCAGCGGCTGCAGATCGCCCGCAACCTCGTGACCCGGCCGCGCCTCGTCTTCATGGACGAGCCGACCGGCGGGCTCGACGTGTCGGTGCAGGCGCGCCTGCTCGACCTCATTCGCGGCCTGGTGGCGGAACTGGGGCTGGCGGTGATCATCGTCACCCATGACCTCGCCGTGGCGCGGCTGCTGTCGCACCGCATGGTGGTGATGCGGCACGGGCGGGTGATCGAGACCGGCATCACCGACCAGGTGCTGGACGACCCGCGCGAGCCCTACACGCAGCTGCTCGTCTCCTCGGTTCTGGCGGCGTGAGCATGACCAGCGACTGGAAGGGCATATCCCGGCGACATCCTTCGAGGCCGGGCTTTGCCCGGCACCCCAGGATGACGGAAATTCTCCGTCATCCTGGGGTGCCGGTGCGCTCCCATGGGAGGCGTCCTGCGTTTCCACCCCTCCAACGTCATCCTGAGGTGCGCGCGCAGCGCTCCTCGAAGGATGTCGCGACAGAGCCGAGGCGGCCATGAGCAAACCCTCTTTACCCATCCTGTCCGTTTCCGGCGTCGCCAAGACCTTCATCCTGCATCTGCGCGAAGGGGCGCGGCTGCCTGTGGTGAACGGCGCCGGCTTCGACCTCTACGCCGGCGAATGCGTCGCCCTGGGCGGGCCCTCGGGCGCGGGCAAGAGCTCGCTGCTGAAGATGGTCTACGGCAATTACCGCGTCGATGAAGGCACGATCCGGGTGCGGGACGGCGAGGAAATGGTCGACGTCGCCTCCACCTCGCCGCGCCGGCTGATCAAGCTGCGCGACACCACCATGGGCTATGTCAGCCAGTTCCTGCGGGTGATCCCGCGCGTCGGCGCCCGCGACGTGGTGGCCGAGCCGCTGATCCATGACGGCGTGCCGCCTGAGGAAGCGGTGGCGCGGGCCGGCGCCCTGCTCGCCCGGCTGAACCTGCCGGAGCGGCTGTGGAACCTGCCGCCCGCCACCTTCTCGGGCGGCGAGCAGCAGCGGGTGAACATTGCGCGCGGGCTGATCGCCCATCGCCCGCTGCTCTTGATGGACGAGCCGACCGCCTCGCTCGATGCCGCCAACCGCAACGTGGTGGTGGAACTGATCGCGGAGAAGAAGCGGGCCGGCGTCGCCATTCTCGGCATTTTCCACGACGCGGAAGTGCGCGAGGCCGCCTGCGACCGGGTGATCGACGTGACCGACTTCGCCAAGGCGGCGGCGTGAGGGGGCCCACCCAACAACGTCCTTCCCGGCGTGACCCGGGGATCCACGACTTGGGCGGCGAAAGCAAAACGTGGAGGACCGGGACACGCCCGGTCCTGACGAAACGGCAACGGTGCACCGGTTCCGCAGGGATATGAAAATGATTGAGACCGTCTACGCCCATGCCCGGCTGGTGCTGGAAGAGGTGGTGATTGAGGGCCATCTCGTCGTGCGCGACGGCTTCATCACCGAGATCGGCACCGGGGCGGCGCCGCGCGGGGCGGTGGATATGGGCGGCGACTATGTGCTGCCGGGCTTTGTCGAGCTGCACACCGACCATGTCGAGGGCCATCTCTACCCCCGTCCCCGCGTCACCTGGAACGCCTTCGCCGCCGTGACCGCCTATGACGCGCAGATCGCCGCCTCGGGCATCACCACCGTGTTCGATTCGCTGCGGGTCTGGCCGGACAAGCGCGCCGTGGGCATGGATGGCGACGCGCCGCTGCTCGCCCGCACCCTGCGCGAGGCGGGCGAGGCCGGGGTGCTGCGGGCGGAGCATTTCGTGCATCTGCGCTGCGAGGTGACGGCCGATGGCGTGGTGGAGGAAGCGGGCGCGCTGGTGGAGAGCGCCGGGGTCCGGCTGATCTCGCTGATGGACCACACGCCGGGCCAGCGCCAGTTCATGACCGAGGCGCAGTTCCGCAGCTACTACAAGAAGAAGAGCGGCATGAGCGATGCCGATCTCGACATCATCGTCGCCGACCGGATGGACGCGCATGCCCGCTTCGCCCGGCCGAACCGCGCCCGGCTGGTGGCGATGGCGCGCGGGCAGGGCATCGTGCTGGCCAGCCATGACGACGCCACCGACGCCCATGTGGCGGAAGCGATCGAGGATGGCGTCGCCATCGCCGAATTCCCCACCACCGACAGCGCGGCGGAGGGTTCGCATGGCGCCGGGATCCGGGTGCTGATGGGCGCGCCGAACATTGTGCGCGGCGGCTCGCACACCGGCAATGTCGCCGCCGAGAGCCTGGCGCGGCGCGGGGTGCTCGATATCCTCTCGTCCGACTATGTGCCGGGCAGCCTGATGCTGGCCGCCTTTGACCTGCCGAAGCGTGTGCCGGCCATCACCCTGCCGCAGGCGGTGGCGATGGTGAGCGCCAACCCGGCGGCGGCGGCCGGGCTTACCGATCGCGGCCGGCTGGCGCCGGGGCTGCGGGCCGATTTCATCCGCGTGTCGGTGGCCGGCGCCGGCCCGGTGGCGCGGGCGGTGTGGCGGCAGGGGGAGCGGATTTCGTGAGTGAGGATGTGAGGGTGGCGCCGGGCGTGGACGAAAAGCGCGGCGGGGAGAAGCTCGGCCCCGGCCTGCTGGTGCTGGTGGTCGGCCCCTCCGGTGCCGGCAAGGACACGCTGCTCGCCTATGCCCGCGACAGGCTGGTGGGGCGCGCGGACATAAGCTTCGCCCGCCGCCGCATCACCCGCCCCACCGACGCCACCGAGGACCATGTGAGCGTTGACGCCGCCGCCTTTGCGCAAGGGCTGGCGCAGGGGCGCTTTCCGCTGCACTGGCAGGCCAATGGGCTGAGCTACGCGCTGGGCGAGGAAGTCGCGCAGGATATTTCGGCCGGCCGCATCGTCGTCGCCAATGGCTCGCGCGCGGCGGTGGGCGAGGCGCGGGCGCGCTTTGCCCGGGTGAAGCTGGTGCATGTCACCGCGCCGACCGAGATCTTGGCCGCGCGCATCGCTGCCCGCGGCCGCGAAAGTGCCGAGGACGTGCTGGCCCGGCTGAAGCGCGAACCGCCGCTCGACGCCCCGCCGGACCTCACCGTGCTCAATGTCGGCGCGGTGGAGACCGCCGGCGAGGCGCTGGCGGGGTTTTTGCGGGGGCTCACCTGAGAGGCGGCCGCGCCGGATCTCCCACCGCTTCGCTTCAGCTATGATGAGGCATGATCCGCGTATCGCTTCTCGATTTCCTCAACACCGGCTGCCTCGGGCCCGTTCGGCCCGGCGCTTCGATGGAGGAGATCGTCGCCCTGCTGGGAGAGCCGATCAAGACGATCGGTGAGCCGGCGCCGCATGCGGCGCAACAGCCGTACTGGCTTTACGGCAATCTCGAAATCAGCTTCGCCCAGCCAGAGGACGCGCCGCCCTTTGTCGAGTTCCTGCAGATCGGCAGGCCGGGGCAGCTCAGAGGGGCGGCCCGGCGGGTGGCGCCGCGTCTCATGCTCGATCTTCACGGGCTCAATGCACGCTCACGTCCCTCCGCGTTCATTCGCGCGCTGGACGAGATCGACAGGGTGAGCGTGTGTCTGGTCGACATCGCCCAGTACCCCGCCGTGACGGTGTATGTCGGTGAAGGACTGGAGATCAATTTCGACCTTGGCGCCGAAGATCCGGTCGAGACCTTGCCGCCGCTTGTCGAATATGTCCGCGCGCTCGATAGCGAGGCGACTTGGTCCGATCTCTATTCTTATGATCCCCGCTGCCGGACCAGCCGGCGCGCGCGGGAAGAGACCTGGCCCGGCCGCTATGCACCGTTCACGCTGACGGGGCGCGACTATCTCAAGGCGTTGGAGCGCTGATGCGGAGGCTCTGAAGCCGGGCTGTCGTGGGAGAAGGACGTCGGGCGGCGGCGGCCGGAAATGTCGAACGCCGTCGCCCCTTTTACTGCCGGTACTGCTGGATGCGCGTGGTGCGCAGGCCGGCGAGGCCGTGGCGTTCAATCGACGCCTGCCAGGAAAGAAATTCCTCTGTCGTCAATGTATAACGGCTGCAGGCTTCCTCAAGGCTGAGGAGCCCGCCACGAACGGCGGCAACCACTTCCGCCTTGCGGCGAATGACCCAGCGCCGGGTGTTCGGCGGGGGCAGATCTGCAATGGTCAGCGGACTTCCGTCCGGCCCGATTACATACTTCACCCTCGGGCGATAGGGTTCTGTCATGTTTCACTCACTCAATACACACGACCAATGCCGTAAGCATAGCGCTGGAGATTTAAATATTCTCCTAAGCGAATCACGTGTCGGTGAGAGCTAAGTGTTTGCTGCTTCGTTAATATTTGCGAAGGACTTTGTTTACTTTTAATGCCGCAACGGCAATGACGCCGGGCCGCGCCGGGGAGGAAAGTGTTACCACGCGGGGCGGGCGCTGCCGGGCAGGGTTCATGAAATCGCCGAGGTGCCCTATATAGAGCGACGCACCGTGTCGATTTTTCTCGCCGCGCCTGTCCTCACGCCGTTTCGCAAGCCACCGCCCATGATCCGTCTCGACGACAACGACCGCCCCCCCAGCCAGACGCGCGTCGTGGTCGCGATGTCGGGCGGCGTGGATTCCTCCGTCGTCGCCGCGCTCTACGCGCAGGCGGGCTATGATGTGGTGGGCGTGACGCTGCAGCTCTACGACCATGGCGAGGCGATGCACCACCGCCCCGGCGCCTGCTGCGCCGGCCAGGACATTTATGACGCCCGCACCGTGGCCGAGAAGCTCGGCATTCCCCATTACGTGCTCGATTATGAAAGCCGCTTCCGCCACGCGGTGATCGAGCGCTTCGCCGATGCCTATGCCGCCGGCGAGACGCCCATTCCCTGCGTCGACTGCAATCGCACGGTGAAGTTCCGCGATCTGCTGGAAACCGCGCGCGACCTCGGCGCCGATATTCTCGCCACCGGCCATTATGTCGCCAGCCGCGCGCTGGAGAACGGCCGGCGCGGGCTGTTCCGCCCGCTCGACGAGAGCCGGGACCAGAGCTATTTCCTCTACGCCACCACCCAGGCGCAGATCGACATGCTGCGCTTTCCGCTCGGCGAGACCACCAAGCCGGATGTGCGGGCGCTGGCCGAAGGTTTTGGGCTGAAGGTGGCGGAAAAGCCGGACAGCCAGGACATCTGCTTCGTGCCCAACGGGCATTACACCGCCATTGTCGAGAAGCTGCGCCCCGAGGCGGCCGAGCCGGGCGAGATCGTGCATCTCGACGGGCGGGTGCTGGGCCGGCATGCCGGGGTGATGCGCTTCACCATCGGCCAGCGCAAGGGGCTGGGCATCGCCGCCGCCGAGCCGCTCTATGTCGTCGGCATCAATGCGGCGCAGCGGCGCGTGGTGGTGGGCCCGCGCTCGGCGCTCGGGGTTTCCGCCATCGGCATCGACGAGGTGAACTGGCTCGGCGAGGAGACGCTGGAGGATGCCGCCGCCCGCGAGCGCGAACTCTACGTGAAGGTGCGCTCGGCCCGCGCTCCGGTGCCGGGCCATCTCGCCCAGGCGGCGGGCGGCGGGGTCGAGGTGCGGCTGCACGGCATCGAGGAAGGCGTGGCGCCGGGGCAGGCCTGCGTGTTCTATGCCGATGGCGAGGCCGGCACCCGCATGCTCGGCGGCGGGGTGATCCGCCGTTCGGCGGCGCCGTTCACCGCTTTGACACCTAACGTGGAGATGATGGCACGTTCGGCGTGAGTCGGCGTTACGCAAGGGAACGGGCGCCGGCCCGGCATTGTGCAAGGGGAACTGCATGAAGACCGATCTCGATCACGCCACGGTTCAAGAGGCTTATGCCGGCTGGGCCCCGATCTACGACATCGTGTTCGGCGCGGTGTTCGAGCCCGGCCGCAAAGCGGCGCTGCGGGCGGCGGAGCGGATCGGCGGGCGCATCCTCGATTTCGGCGTCGGCACCGGCTTCGCGCTGCCGGCCTATAAGCGCACCAATCGTCTGGTCGGGGTCGATATTTCCGAGCCGATGCTGCGCAAGGCGCATGAGAAGGTGGCAAAGGAGAACCTCACCCATGTCGAGGGCCTCTGCCTGATGGACGGCGCCCATATGGGCTTCGCCGACAATTCCTTCGACGTGGTGATGGCGCAGTTCGTCATCACCGTGGTGCCGCACCCGGAGGAGACGCTGGACGAGATGGCCCGCGTGCTCAAGCCCGGCGGCGAGATCATCCTGGTCAACCATCTCGGCGCCGAGGACGGCCCGCGCGCCGTGTTCGAGCGCTGGTTCGCCCGCCGCGCCCGCAAGCTGGGCT
Organism: Ancylobacter vacuolatus; assembly: GCF_030813595.1. Classification (GTDB taxonomy): domain Bacteria; phylum Pseudomonadota; class Alphaproteobacteria; order Rhizobiales; family Xanthobacteraceae; genus Ancylobacter; species Ancylobacter vacuolatus. Next base: position 214,292 of record NZ_JAUSUH010000005.1, read on the forward strand.
GGCGGCCGGAATTCCAGTTCGCCCGGCTGCACAATTGGGCGGTGCGCAACGGCTCGGTGGATTTGCCTGTTAAGCGCGACGTGGCGCTCGGCATGTACACCATGGTGCGCTTCCGCAAGCGCACCGAGGCGGAAATCGCCGCCATGAGCGAGAGCGTGGCGCTGGCCGGCTGAGGTGGTATTGCGCTGGGAGGCGCGATCGCGGAGGCTGGGCCTTGTTCGTCACCCCCAGCTTCGGCAGATCATGGCTTTCCTGTCCCGCCTTGTCACCCGCGCCAGCCTTTCCCTCCTCCTGATCGCGTCCGCCCTGCCGGCGCGGGCGCAGCAAGGCGGTGCCGTCGCCGTGGCGGGCGGGGTCAGCTACGAATATCTTGAGACCTGGGATGTCGCGCGCCTCAACAAGGTGCTGACCACCGACACGCCTGAATTCGCCGGCATTCCGGTCGCCTACACCCCGGCGCGCAACGGCGCGAGGCTCTACCGCGTCACCTATCCCAGCGTCATTCCCGAGCGCGGCAACCGGCCGACCGTGACCACCGGCCTGCTGGCGGTGCCTGACCTGCCGGGCACATCCTTCCCGATGGTGTCCTACCAGCACGGCACGGTGTACGGGAAACAGGAGGTGCCGTCCTTCATCGCCCAGTCGAGCGAGACGGCGCTGATGGTGGCCCAGTTCGCCGGGCAGGGCTATATCGTTGTCGGCGCCGATTATTTCGGCCTCGGCCTGTCGACCGAGCCGGAAGGCTACATGGTGAAGGCCAGCCAGCAGCAGGCCACCGCCGACCTGCTGGCGGCGAGCCGCGGCGTGCTGCAGGCAATGAAGCTCGCCAGCCCGAAACTGTTCCTCGCCGGCTGGTCGCAGGGCGGCTTCGTCACCATGGCGCTGCTGGAGAAGCTGGAGGCGGACGGCATCGCGGTGGACGCGGCGGCCACCGCCAGCGCGCCGGTCGATGTCTATGTCGCGCTGAGCGGCTTTCTCGACTTTCCCCGCCCGCTGGACGCGACCTGGGTGATGTCGCTGTTCATCCTCTCGGCGTTTTCCTACGAGAACTATTATGGCATTCCCGGGCTGGCGCGGGCGCTGATCGCCGACGAATATTACGAGGTGACGCGCAAGGCCTATATGCGCGAGAAGTTCAATGTCGCCGACATTCCGACCGACATCACCAAGCTGATCCGGCCGGCCTATTTCGACCCGCAATACTTCGCCAATTCGGCCTATGGCCGGATCGCCCTGGCCACCAATGCCTATCGCTGGGTGATCAAGACGCCGGTGCGCAACTATTTCGGCGAGACCGACGAGGTGATCAGCACCGGCCTCGGCCAGCTGGCGCAGACCTATCAGCGGGCGATGGGCGCCGGCAACATGCAGGTGGAGGCGATCTCCACCGGCAAGACCACCCATCGCGGCACCTTCGCCACCGCCGTGCCGCAGTGGAAGGCGTGGTTCGACGGGAAGTGAGGGCGCGCCCTCACTCCCACCACACCTGCGGCCCCACCGGCACCACCCCGGTCGGGTTGATGGTTTTGTGGCTCTCGTAATAGTGCCGCTTGATGTGGGTGAGGTTGACCGTCGCCTTCACCCCCGGCAAGGCGTAAAACGCCTTCACGAAGCGCGACAGGTTCGGGTAGTCGAAGATCCGGCGGATGTTGCACTTGAAGTGGCCGACATAGACCGGGTCGAAGCGGATCAGCGTGGTGAACAGGCGGATGTCGGCCTCGGTCAGCGCCTCGCCCAGCAGCCAGTCGCGGCCTTCCAGCCGGGCTTCCAGCGCGTCCAGCTCGGTGAACAGGGCGGTGACGGCCTCCTCATAGGCATCCTGCGTGGTGGCGAAGCCGGCCTTGTAGACGCCGTTATTCACCGCCTCATAGACTTGGGCGTTCAGCGCGTCGATCTCGCCGGCGAGGGCGGCGGGGTAGTAGTCGTGCCGGTCCTGCGTGAAGGCGGCGAAGGCTGAGTTGAGCATGCGGATGATCTCCGCCGACTCGTTGCTCACAATGGTGCCGCGCTTTTTGTCCCACAGCACCGGCACGGTGACGCGGCCGGAAAAGGCGGGGTCGGCCGTCGTGTAGACCTCATGCAGCCGCTGCTTGCCGAGCACGGAATCGGTGGTGGCGCCCTCGCTGCGGCGCTCGGCATGGTCGGCGAAGACCCAGCCTTCCGCGCCCATGAACGGGTCGACCACCGAGACGGAGATGACGTCCTCCAGCCGCTTCAGCGCCCGCATGATGAGGGTGCGGTGCGCCCAGGGGCAGGCGAGCGAGACATAGAGGTGATAGCGCCCCGCTTCCGCCGGAAAGCCGCCCTCGCCGGAAGGGCCGGGCGCGCCATCCGCCGTGATCCAGTTGCGGAAGCGCGTCACGGTGCGCTCGAAGCGCCCGCCCGTGCTCTTGGTGTCGTACCAGCTATCGACCCACTTGCCCTCGACCAGCAGTCCCATGCGCGTCTCCTGTTTCGCCCCCTGAGAGTAGGGCGCGGGCGCGGATTGGCCAGTCTTTCGCGTTTGCAGGAAGGGCGGGGCGGTCTTGCGCGGATGCCTTGTGGGCTCAGCCGATCCGCTTGAAATAGAGCAGCGTCGCGGTGAGCCCGCCTTGCGGCTTCAGCGCGTAATCGGGCAGGCGGCCGGCGCGCTGGAAGCCGTGCCTTTCATAGAGGCCGGCGGCACCGTCCTCCTCCGCCGTGTCGAGCACCAGCATGGTGCGCCCCTGCGCCACCGCCTGCCGTTCCGCCTCCACGAGCAGCGCGCGGGCAAGGCCACGGCCGCGAAAGGCGGGGGCGGTCATCATCTTGGCGATTTCGGCGCGGTGCGGCTGGTTCTCCGGCAGAGCGAGAACCAGCGTCACCGTGCTGGCGAGCGCGCCTTCGATGAAGGCGCCGAGCACAAGCCGCTCGCCCCGTGCCGCTGCCCCCAGCGTGGTGCGGGCGAAGGCGCGGGCCTTATCAGGCGCCAGCGGGTGCATGAAGCCGACCGAGCCGCCGCCGGCCACCGTCTCGATCAGCAGCGCGGCGAGGGCCTCGATGGTGGCGGAATCGGCGGCGAGGGGGCGGATGTCGGGCGCGGTCATGATGGCGCTGAGGCTAATCCATCCGGCACTGGCCCGGCAACGCTCGACCTCGCGCGCCGTCCGTGCTATCGGGCGCGTCCGATCGAGGAAAGCCCGATGTTCCGGTTGCCGGCCCAGCGACGACGAGACGAGCGAGCCCGCCGCGCCAGCATGCGCGCGTGCCTGCCCGTTGCTGCCCACTGAACGCCGTGATGCGCGGCGGCTCGGTGCGGCAGCCTGCCGACCCTGAGCGCCGAGAAACCCGATGACCGAGCTTTCCATTTCCCTGCTGCCCGAGACGCCCGCCGACGATGCCGCCATCGAGCGGCTGATCGCCCGCACCTTCGGCCCCGGTCGCTATGCGCGCACCGCCTTCCGGCTGCGCGAGAACAACCCGCACCGGCACGACCTCTCCTTCACCGCCTATATCGGCACGATGCTGGTCGGCTCGGTGCGGCTGACGCCGATCCTCATCGGCACGGTTCCCGCGCTGCTGCTCGGCCCGCTCACCGTGGAGCCACCCTTCCGCTCGCACGGCATCGGCCGGCGGCTGGTGGAGCGGGCGCTGGAGGCGGCGAAGGCGGCGCTGGCGCAGGGCGATGGCGCGGCGCGGCTGGTGCTGCTGGTGGGCGACGAGCCCTATTATGGCCGCATGGGCTTCCAGCGCGTGCCGCGCGGGCAGGTGAGCCTGCCCGGCCCGGTGGACCCCGCCCGCGTGCTGGTGTGCCCGCTCGACGCCACGCCGATGGACGCGGTGCGCGGCCCGGTGCGCAAGGCGTTCGCCCCGGCGGCGGTTCACGAAAGCGCGTAGCGCAGCCGCACCATGCCGTTGGCGTAGCTTTCCGTCGCCTCCAGCGTCAGCCGCCGCGCGGGCGTGAGTTCCGGCGGGAACAGCGGAACGCCACCGCCGAGCAGCACCGGGATGACGAAAAGGTCCAGCCGGTCCAGCGCGCCGGCGGCGATGAAGGCGGCCTGGAGGCCGCCGCCGCCCACCACCCAGACCGCCGCGCCGGCGCTTTCCCGGAGATGGGCGATCAGCGCCGGCAGGCCGTCCTGCCACGCTTCCACCCCGGGCGGGGCGTCGGCGAAGGGGCGGGAGGTGACGATGATCCCGCGTTTGCCGGCATAGAGCCAGCCGCCCGGCATGGCGGCGACGGCCTCATAGGTCGTGCGCCCCATCACCACCGTGCCGATCTCAGCGATGAAGGCGCCATAGCCGGAATCGACGTCGTCGAACGGCGCGAGCCAGTCCAGCCCGCCCTCGCGGTCGGCGATGTAGCCGTCGAGGCTGGCGGCGATGAAGCCACGAAAGCGGTTCATGGGGGCACTCCGATTCGAGGGGAGCGCGAGCATGACCGGGGCCGGGCGCCCCGGCCAGTGCCTTACAGCGCGCCGAGCAGCGCCTTGTGGAAAGCCTCCGGCGCCTCGACCTGCGGCGAATGGCCGAGGCCGTCAAATTCGATCAGCCGGGCGCCGGGGATGGCCTTGGCGGTCTGCCTGCCGAGTTCCGCGTAGTTTCCGAGCGACTGCGCCACTTCCTGTGACGCGCGGTTGGCGCCAGGGGCGGTCTTGTCATTGGTGCCGATGAACAGCAGGGTCGGCACGGCGATATTGCCGAGTTCGTGCACCACCGGCTGGGTGAAGATCATGTCGGAGGTCTGCGCCTGGTTCCAGGCGACGATTTCCTTGCCCGGCCCGCCGGCGAGCCCGGCCGACATCGCGACCCAGCGGTCATAGGCCGGCTTCCACTGGCCGTTATAGTAGAATTTCAGCTGGTAGGCCTTGATGCGCTCGAAGCTGGTCGTCAGCTCGTTCTGGTAGAGCTGGTCGATTGTGGCATAGGGCACGCCCTTGGCCTGCCAGTCCTCCAGCCCGATCGGGTTGACCAGCACCAGCTTTTCCGTCGCCTGCGGAAAGGCGAGGGCGTAGCGCGCCGCCAGCATGCCGCCCATGGAATGGCCCATCATCGCAGCCTTCTCGATGCCGAGCGCGGCGAGCAGTTTATGGGTGTTGTCGGCGAGCTGGTTCAGGCTGAACTGGTAGCCCTCGGGCTTGGAGGAGGCGCAGAAGCCGATCTGGTCGGGCGCGATCACGCGGTAGCCGGCGCCGGCCAGCGCCCGGATGGTGGCTTCCCAGGTGGCGCCACAGAAATTCTTGCCGTGCAGCAGCACGATGGTGCGCCCGTTCGCCTCGGCGGTCGGCGCCACGTCCATATAGGCCATGCTCAGCGCCTTGCCCTGCGAGGCGAGGTCGAAGCGCTTCACCTCGAAGGGGTAGGCGAAGCCCTCCAGCTGCGGGCCATAGGTCGGGTGGGTGTCGGCGAGGGCGAGCGTGCTCAGGCTGACAAGCGCGGCGGACAGGCACAGGCGGAGGGGATTCACCAGCTTCGGCTCCATCTCTCGGGATCGGGTGCGGCGCCCTTGCGCCGCGCATGGCCGAGAAACTAGGGCGCCGAAGCTGACGGGGCGGTCACAAGGCCGGGAGAGGGACGATGTGCCCCCGGCGCCCGTTGATCTCAGAAGGCGCTCACCGCCCCTCGCGGGCCCAGGCGGCGGCGACGCCGGCGAGCAGGATCAGCAGGCCGGACAGACCGGCGAAGAGCGGGAACAGGCCGAGCCCGCGCACGACGGACACTTCGCGCATGGCAAGGCCCATCCAGTCCTCGCCGGCGAAGCGTTCGCCCGAGCGCACGGCGATGACGCGCGGCACCCCGCCCGCCAGATCCGCCATGCGCCAGACGCCGCCGCCGGTCGCCTCGACGGTCGGGCGCAGCGTCTGCGTGGTCGACGTCACTTCGGCGAATTCGCGCGGGTTGAGCGGGCCGACATTGACCAGCGCGGTGTGGGTGCCATCGGTGGCGCGCCACAGGCCGAGCATGTCGGCGGGGAAGCTGACGCGGAACAGGCCGGGCGCGGCCGGCTCCAGCGTCACCCGCCGCGTGGCGCCTGTCGGGGTGGTGATGGTGACCGGCGGGGCGCTGTCGCCCATGGTCTGGCGCTCGACCATGAGATCGCCGCCCTGGGCGACCATGCGCAGGCGCTCCTCCTCGAGGTCCGGCTCCTTCATCAGCCAGTGCGACAGCCGGCGCAGCAGATCGATATGCGGGCCGCCGCCCTCATAGCCGCGCGCCCACAGCCAGAAATGATCGGACAGCAGCAGCGCCACGCGGCCCTCGCCGACGCGGTCGAGCAGCACGACGGGCTTGCCGTTCGGTCCGTCCATCACGCTGGTGCCGCGCGCGACATCGGTATCGACCAGGCGGAAGAAGCGCGACCAGGCCGGCGGGTCGCTCTCCGAGCCCGGCAAGGCGCGGGTGACCGGGTGGCGCTGGCCGGCCTCGGTCAGCTGCGGGCGATAGGGCGTCTCGGTCATCTGCCCCGTGGGACCGGCGGGCAGGATGGAATCGAGCGGGGTGTAATAGACCGAGCCGTCCGAGATATAATCGGTGCCGGCGGCGACCAGCAGCGCGCCGCCTTCCTCCACATAGCGCACGATATTGTCGAAATAGATCATCGGCAGCACGCCCTGCTGGGCGTAGCGGTCGAAGATGATGAGATCGAATTCCTTGATCTTCTGCTGGAACAGCTCGCGGGTGGGGAAGGCGATCAGCGACAATTCGTTGATCGGCGTGCCGTCCTGTTTTTCCGGCGGGCGCAAAATGGTGAAGTGGACGAGATCGACATTGGCGTCTGACTTCAACAGGTTGCGCCAGGTGCGCTCGCCCACATGCGGCTCGCCCGAGACCAGCAGCACCCGCAGCTTGTCGCGCACCCCGTCGATCGAGACGGCGGCGCGGTTGTTGACGGCGGTCAGTTCGCCCTCAAGGCCGGCGGCCTCGATCTCGATGATGTTGGCCCCGGCATGGGTGATCTCGACCTCGATTTCGGCCGGCTGGCCAGCGGTGACGATGGGGCGGGCCACCACCTCGCCATCGCGGCGCACGGTGACGGCAACGCGCGCGCCAGAGGGGGCGCCCTCGTCCTCGACCTTGTAGCCGATGGTCTGGTTCTGCCCGACAATGCCGAAGCGCGGGGTGGAGGTTAGCGCCACGCGGCGGTCGCGCTCGCCCTCCTGGCCGGAGATGATGGCGTGCACCGGGGCGTGGAAGCCCAGCGCGGCGATGGTGGCGGGGATGTCGTGCACCCGCCCGTCGGTGAGGAAGATGGCGCCGGCCACACGCTCGGGCGGCACATCGGCGAGGCCGGCGGACAGGGCGGTGAACAGGCGGGTGCCGTCGACCTCGCCGGCGCCGCCGCCGGCATCGATGAAGCGGATTTCGGCGCCCTGTTCGCGCAGACGGGCGAGGCGGGTGTCGAGTTCGGCGCGGGCGGCCTGCGTCATCGCGGTGCGCTCGCCAAAATCCTGGCTGGCGCTCTGGTCGACGACGACCGCGACCACGGTGGAGAGCGGCTCGCGCTCCTCGCGGGTGAGCGAGGGGTTGGCCAGCGCCAGCACGGCCAGCGCGATCGCCAGCGCCCGCAGCAGCGAGCCGCGGGTGCGCGACACGATCACCAAAAGCGCGACCGCGCTGGCGATAATCGCGGCGGCGATCAGCCAGGGTAGCGGGATCAGCGGATCGAAGGCGAGGCCGAGATTCATGCGGGGGGGCCCTCGGCGCGGGTGTTACCCCCTCTCCCCTCGGGGGAGAGGGATGGGGTGAGGGGGCTACGCCCACCGGCAGCGTCGTCAACCCTCACCGACCCGCTGCGCGGGCCACCTCTCCCCGACGGGGAGAGGAAGGTGTGCCGGGAGAGCTGAGCGACACTCATTGCCCAAGCCTTTCCAGCAGCGCCGGCACATGCACCTGGTCGGCCTTGTAGTTGCCGGTCAGCACATACATGACGAGGTTGGCGCCGGCGCGGAAGGCGAGTTCGCGCTGGCGCGGGCCGCCATCGGAGACCGGCAGCATGGGCTGGCCGACATCGTCCAGCGCCCAGGCGCCGGCGAGGTCGTTCGAGGTGATGACCACGGGCGAGACGCCGTCGCCGGCGCGGGCGGGGCGTTCCTCCGCCTCGTCGGCCGCCGGCAGCGCCTCGACCCAGGTGGTGCCGCCGGTGAAGCGGCCGGGGAAATCGCGCAGCAGGAAGAACGCCTTGGTCAGCACATGGTCGCGCGGCACCGGCTCCAGCTCGGGGATGTCGAGGCCGGAGAGAATGGCGCGCAGCGTCTCATTGGCCGGCGAGCCGGCGCCGTTCGAGCCCGGCAGGGTGGTTTCGGCGTCGCGGGTGTCGAAGATGACCGTGCCGCCCTGCTTCATGAAGGCGTCGACGCGGGCCAGCGTCTGCGCGCTCGGGCGCTCGCTGCCGGGGACGATCGGCCAGTAGAGCAGCGGGAAGAAGGCGAGTTCGTCGGTGGCGAGGTTGACGCCCATCGGCTCGCCGGCTTCCAGCGCCGTGCGCTCGCCGAGAAAATCGGTCAGCCCCTTCAGCCCGGCGCGGCTGATGGCGTCGGTCTCGGCATCGCCGGTGACGACATAGGCGAGGCGGGTGGAACTGGTCGCCTGGATGGCGAAGTCGATCTCGCTTTGCGACATCGGCTTTTCAGGCGCGGCGGTGGCGGCCGGCGCGCTTTGGGCGAGCGGCTGCGTCAGCTTCTGGGGTTGCGCCTGCGCGCCCGGCGGCAGCAGCGCGGTGAGACCGAGCGCCAGTACCAGGGCGGCAGCCCCGCCGGTGGCACCCTTGGCCGCCCGGCGGGCGGTGAGGCGGGAGACGCCGCCGGCGAGCAGGAACACGATCAGCGCATCGACCAGCAGCAGGGCCAGCAGCGCCACCAGCAGCGGGGCGCGCAGGTCGCGCGGGGTGCTGTCGCGGTAGGGCTCCAGCCGGCCGAGGCTTGAGAGATTGAGCGGCACCAGCGTGTCGCGCGGCAGCAGCGCGTTGACCGCCACCAGCCCATCCGGCGGGCCATAGAAGCCGGGCGGATGGTCGGCAATGGCGCGGCCGCGATAGCCCACCGGGATCGCCTTGGCGGTCGGCATGCTGGGGCGGAAGGCGCCGAAGCCGTCGAGCAGGCGGGTGGGGGCGAGCGTCTCGCCGTTCAGCACCGGCCCGCCGGTGGCGTCCACCGCCGCCTCGCTGGCGGTGGAACCACCGAGCGCCACCACCCGGCGCAGCATTTCGACGAAGGCGCCCGAGATCGGCAGGTTCGACCAAGAGGTGTCGGCGGTGACATGGAATAGCGCCAGCGTGCCGGCGCCGCGCCGCTCGCCGGTGACGAGGGGCGTGCCGTCGGACAGGGTGGCCCAGGTGCGGGCGGCCAGCAGCCCGTCCGGCTCGGCCAGCACCTGGCGGTTGACGGTGATGTCGTTGGGCACCGGCACGTCGCGGAACGGGCCTTCGGGCGCGAAGCCCCCGAGCGACTGCGGCTGTTCCCAGGAGAGCGAGCCGCCGAGCACCCGGCCGCCGCGCCGCAGCGTGACCGGCACCAGCTCGTCCGAACCATTGGCGAGGCGCGGGCCGGCGAAGCGGATGAGCACGCCGCCGCCCTCGACCCAGCGGGACAGGCGGGCCTGCGTCTCCGGCGGCAGCGTGCCGACATCGGAGAGGATGATGACCGGCAGCTTCTGCTCGATGAAGCGGTCCACCGCCTCGGCGGTGGAGGCGCCCTCGGCGGCGCGGATATCGGCGAAGGGGGCGAGCGCCCGGGTGAGATAATAGGACGGCGCGAGCAGAGGCTGGCGCTGGTCGGCGGCGACGCCGGAAACGACGCCCACCGCGCGGCGGCGCCAGCGCTTGTCGAGCAGCTGCACCGCGCCGGCGGAGGCCTCGTCGCGTATGTCGAGCCGGGCCACCTCGTTGCGGATCTCCACCGGCAGGTCAAAGCGCGCCTGCGTCTCGCTGGTGCCGGGCTCGAAGGCGAACGGCACCTCGCCGAGCGGCAGGCCGCGCATGTCGAAGGCACGCACCACACCGGCGCGCGGCACGCCCTGGCGGTCGGCGCGCAGCACCTTCACGGTGAGGGCATCCACCGCATTGTCGGCGCCGGCCAGCGCCAGCGGCTCATTCACCCCGTCGACCAGCGTGGTGAGCGGGCGATTGCCTGTTATGGCCAGCAGGTCGGCCGGGGCGGCGCCGGGCCCGTCAAGCGCCACGCCGTCGGAGAGATAGATCACGCTCGCCTGCGGCGCGCCGGCCAGCGCCTTGGCGAGGCTGGCGAAGGCGCCGGCGCGGTCCGGCACGAAGGGCACGGGGGAAAGGGTGCGCAGGCGCTCGCGCGCCTCGTTCGGCGCCATCACGCGCGGCTCCAGCGGCGGCTCGCCGGTGGGAATGAGGATGACGCCGCGCCCTTCGAGATCGGCATCGGCGACCACGCCCTCGGCGCTGGCGCGGCGGGCGGCCCAGCCGGCGGCGGCCGGCCAGCCGGAATCGATCAGCAGCGCCACCGGGCCGGACGAGGCCGGGCCGGCGACGGGCGGATTCCAGATCGGGCCGGCGGCGGCGACGATGATGATGGCCGCCAACAGCAGCCGCAGCACGGTGAGCCACCACGGCGTGCGGGCCGGGGTCTCCTCCTTCGGCGGAATGTCCAGCAGCAGCCGCATCGGCGCGAAGGCGATCTTGCGCGGGCGCGGCGGCACGAGGCGCAGCAGGAACCACAGCAGCGGCAGGGCGGCGAGCGCGGTCAGCAGCAGCGGGGTGGCGAAGGCGAGGGGCAGCCCGAACAGGTTCATGCCGCGTGTCCCGTCTGGTCGGCGCCGTCGACGGCCGTGCCCTCACGCGGCGGCACGGCGCCATGGCCCCCGCTCATGCGCGCATGCAGCGCCAGCAGCACTTCGCTGGCCGGCCGGTCGGTGCGGTGGACGAGGAAGCTCCAGGTGCGGCGCTCGGCCTCGCGGCGGATGGTCTCGCGATGGGTGGCGACGCGGGCGACATAGTCGGCCCGCACCGTCTCGGCCCGGCCGATGGTCAGTGTCGCGCCGCTTTCCGGCTCGCGGAACTCGACCCGGCCGGAATAGGGGAAGGTTTCTTCCGCCGGATCGCAGACCTGCACCACATGGCCATGGGCGCCCGACGAGGCGAGGCCGGCAAGGCTCGTCACCACCTCGCGCGTCGGGCTCCAGAGATCCCCGAGCAGCACCACCTCGGCCAGCGGCGAGGGGGCGAAGGCGGGCGGCAGGCTTTGCGGCAGGCTGGGGGCGTGGATGAGCGATTCCGCCATCTTCTCGACGATGCGGCGCGAGGCGGACGGGTTCATGACGCCGGGAATGCCGACGCGCTCGCCGCCGCGCACCAAGAGCTCGGCCAGCGCGAAGGCGAGCACCAGCGCGCGGTCGCGCTTCGTCTCCCATACCAAGGGCGAGGCAAACACCATGGAGGCCGAAAGGTCCGGCCAGATCCACACCGTGTGGGCGGCCTCCCATTCGCGCTCGCGCACATACAGATGATCGTCGCGGGCGGAGCGGCGCCAGTCGACGCGGCTCGACGGCTCGCCATCGTTGAAGCGGCGGTACTGCCAGAAATTCTCGCCGGTGCCGGCGCGGCGGCGCCCGTGCAGGCCGTGATAGACGCTGGCCGCTATGCGGCGCGCCTCCAGCACCAGCCGCGGCATGGCGGCGATGAGGCCGGCTGCATCCTGCGCGGCGCTTCGCACGGCGGTATCGGCCTCGAACTCCACCCGGTCAGGTCTCCGTCACGCGGTTGGCGGCTCGCGCCGCGGTTAAACAGGTTCAGCCGATGCGCTTGGCCAGCTTGGCGATCACCCCCGGCACCGTCTCGCCATCGGCGCGGGCGGCGAAGGTGAGCGCCATGCGGTGCTTGAGGATCGGCTCGGCCAGCGCCACCACATCGTCGATCGAGGGGGCATAGCGCCCGTCCAGCAGCGCGCGGGCGCGCACCGCCAGCATCAGCGATTGCGAGGCGCGCGGGCCGGGGCCCCAGGAGATGAATTTGGAAAGGTCGCCGGCCTCCGAGCCCGGACGGGCCGAGCGGACCAGAGTGAGGATGGCCTCGACCACGGATTCGCCCACGGGCAGGCGGCGCACCAGGCGCTGGGCGGCGGCGAGTTCTTCCGCGTTCATCACCGCGCGCGGCTTGGTTTCCTCGGCGCTTGTGGTGTCGAACAGGATTTTCCGCTCGGAATCGCGGTCGGGGTAATCGACGTCGATCTCCATCAGGAAGCGGTCGAGCTGGGCTTCGGGCAGCGGATAGGTGCCCTCCTGCTCCAGCGGGTTCTGCGTCGCCAGCACATGGAAGGGCTTTGGCAGATCATGGCGCACGCCGGCGACCGTGACATGTCCTTCCTGCATCGATTGCAGCAGGGCGGACTGGGTGCGGGGCGAGGCGCGGTTGATCTCGTCCGCCATCAGCAACTGGGCGAAGACCGGGCCGGGAATGAAGCGGAAGGAGCGGCGCCCGCCCGCGCTTTCCTCCAGCACCTCGGCGCCGAGAATGTCGGAGGGCATGAGGTCGGGGGTGAACTGCACGCGGCGGGCGTCAAGGCCCAGCACCACGCCGAGCGTTTCCACCAGCTTGGTCTTGGCGAGGCCCGGCACGCCGACCAGCAGGCCGTGGCCGCCTGACAGCAGGGTGATGAGCGTGCGCTCCACCACCGCCTCCTGGCCGAAGATGACGGCGCCGATGCCGGCCCGGGCGGCGCGCACATTGGCAGCGGTGGATTCCGCCGTGCGGATGATCATGTCATCGAGGGATTCGAAATTCTCGCCGGTGGCGGACGTCATGCCGTTCTCCTGCAATCCCAAATCCCGCGCTCCACACCGCCCTGCCGGGCGTGCCGCGAGACGTTCTGTCTTTCCCACCCTGCTGGCATTGTGCGCTGCAACAATACGATTGCAATGCACCATCCGCAATTCCGCTGGTCGGGACTCGCGTGCCGGCATGGGCTTCCGAAGGACCGAGCTTACGCTATCTTGCAACCGCGTCGACTATCGGGCGGGGGATCACGACTGCGCGATTGCGGCTGTGTGACACGGATTGGTTCATGGATTCAGCGGTTTCCGGCCGATTTGACGAATTGGTGCGCGCGGTGGATGGCGCATCGCAACGGCCCCTGCCGCCGCTGGAGCGGTGGAATCCGCCCGATTGTGGCGAAATCGACATCGTGATCGACCGCGAAGGGGTGTGGCACCATGAGGGCCGCCCCATCCTCCGGCCGGCGCTGGTGCGCCTGTTCGCCTCGGTGCTGCGGGCCGAGGGGACGCGCCATGTGCTGGTGACGCCGGTGGAAAAGCTCGGCATCACGGTGGAGGATGCGCCCTTCCTCGCCGTCGAGATGGCGGTGGAGCCGGGTGAGGGCGAGCCGCGCCTCGTGTTCCGCACCAATCTGGACGACCTCGTCATCTGCGACCGCGACCATAGGCTGCGGGTCGAGATACGGGCGGATGGCGAGCCGCGACCCTATCTCTATGTGCGTCGCGGCCTGTGGGCCCGGCTGACGCGGGCCGTGTTCCTCGAACTCGCCGAGCGGGCGGAGGAGCGCGTGGTAGAAGGGCGGCCCGTGTTCGGCGTCGCCTCGGGCGGGGCGTTTTTCGCCCTGGCGCCCGCCGGGACGCTGAAGGAGGAGGGATGAACGCCGTGCCTGCCAACGTGCTGACGATGCCGGAAGCGAATGACGCGGCGCCGCTCGATCTCGGCGATTTTCTCGCCCGTGCCGGCACCCGCCTGCTCGCCGTGCCGGACCTCCATGGCGACCCGGTGCGCGGCGACCATGAACTGACCCCGGAATTCCGCGCCCTCGTCGACGCCCGGCCGGTGCGCGGGGCGGCGGTGCTGGTGCCGATCATCGCCCGCGAACGGCCCACCGTGCTGCTCACCCTGCGCTCGGCGCAGCTTTCCTCTCATGCCGCACAGATCGCCTTTCCCGGCGGCAAGATCGACCCCGAGGACGATGGCCCTCTCGGCGCGGCGCTGCGCGAGGCGCAGGAGGAGGTGGGGCTGGCGCCCGGCCTTGTCGCGCCGCTCGGCTATCTCGACGCCTATCTCGCCCGCACCGGCTACCGCATCATTCCGGTGGTCGGGCTGGTGCAGCCCGATTTCGGCCTGACGCTCAACCCGGACGAGGTGGACGAGGCGTTCGAGGTGCCGCTCGATTTCCTGATGAATGACGGCAACCACCAGCGCGAGAGCCGCGAATGGCTCGGCATGGTGCGGACCTTCCACGCCATGACCTATGAGAAGCGCCGCATCTGGGGCATCACCGCGGGCATTCTGCGCAGCCTCTATGAGAGGATCTACGTCTGATGGCCCGCATCCTCGCCCAGCTGGCGCTGTTCATCCTGCCCTTCCTCGCCTTCGCGCTCTATCTGCGCTACGGCCGCAAGGTCGATTCCTGGCTTTCGGGCTGGTCGCTGCGGGCGATGATCGTCTGCTCGATCATCGCGGTTCTGCTGGTGGCGGGCAGCCTCGTCGTGATGGAATCTTCCTCGCGCGGGCCGACCACCGGCCGCTACGTGCCGCCAACCTGGACGGACGGGGTGATGGTGCCGGGACATATCGAATGAACCCGCTGGTTGAGGGCCGGCCAAGCCTTGCCCGCGTGCTGGCCGCGCTCGATGGCGAGGGCGAGGAGGCGCGCATCGTCGGCGGCGCGGTGCGCGACTGGCTGATCGGGCGCGGGCTGCGCTCCGATATCGACATCGCCACCACCGCCTTGCCGGAGGAGGTGACGGCGAGGGCGAAGGCCGCCGGGCTGAAGCCGGTGCCGACCGGCATCGAGCACGGCACGGTGACGGTGATCGCCGATGGCGAGCCCTATGAGGTGACGACGCTGCGCGAGGATGTGGAGACCGACGGGCGCCGCGCCCGCGTCGTCTTCGGCCGCAGCTGGGCGCAGGACGCGCGCCGGCGCGACTTCACCATGAACGCGCTCTACCTCACCCGGTCCGGCGAGCTGGTCGACCTCGTCGATGGCGCGGCGGACGCGAAGGCGGGGTGCGTGCGCTTCATCGGCGATGCCGATACCCGCATCCGCGAGGACTATCTACGCATCCTGCGGCTGTTCCGCTTTCACGCCGCCTTCGGCCGGGGCCCGCTCGACCCGCCGGCGCTGGAAGCCGCCATCCGCAACCGCGAGGGGCTGGACCGGCTCTCGCGCGAGCGGGTGCGGGCGGAATTGATGAAGCTTCTCGTCGCCCCGCGCGCGGCCGAGACGCTGGCGCAGATGCAGCAGGCCGGCCTGCTGGCGCCCGTGCTCGGACGCGAGGGGGAGGTGCCCGCCTTCGTCCGCCTCGCCGAGGTGGAAGCCGCGCTGGGGCTGGCGCCAGACGCGGTGCGCCGGCTCGGCGCGCTCACCGTGCGCGAGGCAAGCGAGGCGCAGGCGCTGCGCGCGGGGCTGCGGCTGTCCAATACAGAGGCCGCGCGGCTGGAGGCGCTCGCCGGCCCGGCACCGACACCGGGCATGTGCGAGAAGGGGCAGAAGGCGTTCCTCTACCGCATGGGCCGCGAGCCGTTCCAGGACCGGGCGCTGATCGCCTTCGCCCGCTCCGGCGCGCCGCTCGACGATGAGGGCTGGCGGGCGCTGGCCATGCTGGCGGCGCAGTGGCCGATCCCGGTATTTCCGCTGAAGGCCGGCGATTTTCTCGCACGCGGCCTCGCCCCCGGCCCGGCGCTGGGCGCCGCGCTGAAGCGGGCCGAGGAGGCATGGATCGAGGCCGGTTTCCCGATGGAGCCGGCGGCCCTGGAGGGGATTCTGGCGGCGGCTGCGCAGGGCTGAGCCCCCCGGGTCACGCCGGTGAAGCCACCGATTCCGATGCCGCCCGGACCATAACCGACCAAAAAGAGAGCAGAGTCCCGCGATCAGCGAGGGTGGATCGGCGGCAGGGTCATCCGGATTCAAGGGGCCGCTGGTGGCAAGAAGGCGTGGCCCCGTCACAGCCCCATCAGGAACGCCGGCAGCAATTCACGTTCGCTGGTGATGTCGAGCTTGTCGTAGATCCGCAGCTTGTGGTTCTTCACGCCGCCGATGGAGATGTTCAGCAGCCGGGCGATGGAGGCGTTGTGGTGGCCCTCGAAGGAGAGCTGGACGATCTGTTTCTGCCGCTCGGTCAGTCCGTAAAGCCGCGCCAGCCGGTCGAGGCGACTGCCGAAATCCTGGGCTTCCTTGCGCAGCACGAAGATGCGCGCGTCGTGCAGCAGCGCATCGGTTCCCTCACAGGCCGGCCGGAACAGGCACCAGCCGCCATTGGCCGGGATGACGTGGCGGTCGGTGGAGGCGAGATGTCCCGGCAGCGCGGCGCGGTCGAAGGCTTGCCGCGCCGCTTCCATCCAGCCTTCGGACTGGAAGAGGGGGGTGCCATTGGCGGTGAGGATGAGGATTTCCGCCGAGGCGCCGCCGGAAAGCACCGCACTGCGCGCCACCTGCCGCTCCACCATGCGCGTCACATGCTGGCGGTGCATTTCCAGCAGCAGGTCGAGCATCTCGGAGGCGAGGCGCACCTCGCGCTCGTCAAAGGCTTCGCTATGCCGGTCGAGACACAAGGCGAGGAAGCTGCGCTCGTTCAGCGGCAGCAGCAGAGCGAGTTCGTCGACGATGCCGAGATCGACGTCGAGATAGCGCGCATAGGTCCGATCCAGCGAGCCATCCGCGCACAGCGTGCGCAGGCTGATGGCGCTGTGGCTCTCCCCGGCGAAGGGCGCGCGCGCGAGCGGATCGAGGCGCCAGAGCTTGTCGGCATAGGCGGACTTGGCCCCCGGCGCCATGCCGGATTCGGAGAGGATGCGGGGCTGCGCCGCTGTCTCGTAGCGTGCCATGATCCAGAAATCGCAGGGGATTAACGGCGCGACGGCGTCGATCACGCTCTCATAGAAATCGTCGCGGCCGATGCGGGAGAGCACGCGCGCCAGGTCCCGGCCGAAGCCGGCCGGAAGATCGTGGTCGCGTTGGTGGAGTCCCATGCCGGCCTGCTCCCTGTTGCTGCAGCCCCGGACTCAGGCAGAAACCATGCCACGGCTGGGCGAAGGCGCGGCGGGCGGTGACTGCGGTCACTATGGAAGGGCGACCGCCGCCGGCCTTATACATCGGCCATGAGCTGCGATGGTAGTCATACGCCGCTCCAAGAGGGAATGGTCGCATGTCTCGGTCTCGCGTGCTCACTCATCTGTCACCCAGCCGCCGCGACGTGCTGCGATTCGGCGCGCAGGCCGCGATGTTCGCGACCGTTGCCGCGCAAGTCGATTTCACCAAGCCCGCCTATGCCGGCGACACCAAGCTGACCGGCCCCCTCAACGTGCTCGCCTGGGCCGGGTATAACGACCCGGATCTGATGCGCGGCTTCACCGAGCAGACCGGCGTCGAGCTCAACATCAAGGAAGCCGAGAGCAACGGCGCGCAGCTGAGCCTGGTGCAGGCCGGCACCACCAAGTTCGACGTGATCAACCCGGACGCGGTGTGGACCGCCAAATTCGCCGCCGCCGGCCTCACCTTGCCGATCGACACCGCCAAGCTGCCCTCGCTCGAAGAGACGCTGCCAGCCTTCCGCAACCGGCCGGAGACGATGGTTGACGGCAAGGTCTACGCCATCCCGACCCGCTTCGGCGTCAACGGCTTCGTCTACTGGCCGGACAAGATTTCCGCCGCCTCCGCCGCCGATGCCGAGCTCGCCTGGGACCCCGCGCTGAAGAACCGGATCGAGATCATCGACTGGCCCGAGCTCTATCTCTGGATGACCGGCAAGTGGATCGGCCAGGAAAAGCCCGAGGAGGCGACCGGCGAGGCCCTCCAGAAGATCCTCGACAAGATGATCGCCTTCCGCCCCAACATGCGCGCGCTCCAGGCCGACATGGGCACGGTGAAGTCCGACCTCACCAACCGCGAGGCGTGGATGGTGTGGGGTTCGTCCAGCGACAATGTCCGCACCACCGCCCGCCTCGCCGGCGCCGATGTCGAACTGTCCATTCCCAAGCAGGGCGGCGCCATGTGGATGGAGACGCTGCAGATCGTGCGCGGCACCGAGCATCTCGCCTCGGCCATGGCCTATATCGACTACATGACCAGCGCCAAGGCGATGAAGCAGATGGCCTGGGGCGCGGACAAGTTCGCGGTGACCAATGCCAAGGTGAAGGACCTGCTCACCGCCGAGCAGGTGAAGGCGCTCGGCCTCGACAAGATGGAAGAGTGGGTCGCCAACTGCCAGATGAGCCTGGCGCCCGTCGACGAAAACGCCTGGGCGGATGCCTGGCAAACCTTCAAGATGGGCTGAGGCGTCGCAGATGCATATTCGCGTGATCGTGCCGGTGCTGGATTCCAAGGAGCTGGTGGGCAAGGCCGAGGCCGAGTACCGCTCCTTCGCCGGCGAAGGCGTCGAGATTTCAGCCGTGCCGCTGCGGCGCGGCACCCACTCGATCGAGGCGGAGTTCGATTCCGCGCTGGCCGCGCCGGAGGTGATGCGCCTCGCGCGCGAGGCCGAGGCGGATGGTGTGGATGCCTGCACCATCGCCTGCTTCACCGATCCGGGCCTGACGGGCGCGCGTGAGCTGGTCTCGATCCCCATCGTCGGGGAGGGCGAAGCCGCGCTGCACATGGCGGCGATGCTGTCGAACCGCTTCACCGTGTTCATCACCGAGAAGCCGCTCTTCCCGCTCATCCGGCGTGTCGTGGCGCGGTATGGGCTGGAGCGGAACCTCGCCTCGGTGCGGGCGGCGGGAGCCAGTGTGCTGACGCTGGACGAAGGCTGCCTTCCCCATATCATCGCCGAGAGCATCGACGCGGTGGAGCGCGATGGCGCGGAGGCGTTCGTCATGGGCTGCACCGGCACCGGCTTCGACATGGCTCAGGCGGTCGAGGAGGCGCTGCACCGCCATTTCGGCGTGGCGATCCCGGTGATCGATCCCGGCAAGGTGGCGCTGCATTTCGCCCGCGCCATGGTCGCGACGGGGCTGAAGCCGTCCAAGCTCGCTTACCCCAGGCCGGCCTTCGCCCGCGACGAATATGCCTTCGCCAGATGAGCGCCGCGCGTGACATTGCACGGCGCCGCTCGCGGCTGAGGGCGGCGCTTCCGGCAGCCGGCCTGCTGCCGCTGGTGCTGTGGCAGATCGTGTTCTTCGTCGTGCCGGTGGCGCTGATCCTGGGGCTCAGCGTCTGGCGCAGCCAGAGCTACCGCCTGATCCCCGCCTTCACCTTCGACAATTACATCGCCATCTTCGCCCGCCCGGCGATCTGGCGCGCCCTGCTGCTGTCGGTGGAGACGGCGGCCTTCGTCACCGTCGCCTGCGCCGTCCTCGCCTATCCCGTCGCCTATTTCATCGCCAAGAAGGCCGGCCGCTGGCGCGGGCTGCTGCTGGTGGCGGTGATCGCGCCGTTCTGGATCAGCATCGTCATGCGGGTGGCCGCGTGGCGGTTGCTGCTCGGCGAGCGCGGGGTGATCAACCAGATGGCGATAGCGCTCGGGCTCACCGAGGCGCCGATGAGCTTCCTGCTCTACTCCCCCGTCTCGACGGCGATCGGGCTGATCTACGCCTATCTGCCGCTTTATGTCCTGCCGCTCTATGCCGCCATCAGCAACATCCATGACAACTGGATCGATGCGGCGATGGACCTCAACGCCAGCCCCACCCGCACCTTCTTCGAGGTGATCCTGCCGCTGTCGGCGCCGGGGCTGGTGGTTGGCGCGGTGTTCTGCTTCGTGTTCGGGCTCGGCGAATTCGTGACGCCGGCCCTGCTCGGCGGCGGCAAGCAGCTGATGTTCTCGCAGGTCATCCAGGACGAGTTCCAACGCCGGCTGGACTGGCCGAGCGGGGCGGCGATGGCCGTGGTGCTGCTGGTTCTCGTCTTCGCGTCGCTGGCGCTGTCGATGAAATGGATCCGCCGCGCCAGCGGGGAGACAGGGCTATGAGCCGGCTTTCCCTCGGCTGGACGCTGCCGGCCTATTCGGTGCTGCTCTACGCCTTTCTCTACCTGCCGATCGCGGTGATCGTGCTGTTCGCCTTCGATGCCAAGGCGATACCGGGCCTGCCGATCGACACCTTCACGACGGACTGGTTTGCCGTGAGCCTCGCGGATACGCGGCTCGTCGGTTCGCTGTTCACCAGCATCCGCCTGGCGCTGCTGGCGGCGGTGCTCTCCACCGCGCTCGCCATGCCCGCCGCCATGGTGCTGGCCTGGCGGCCGGTGCGGATGAAATCGCTGGTGCTCTGTCTGGTGCTGGGGCCCGTTGTGCTGCCGCAGCTGGTGCTCGGCCTCGGCCTGATCGTGCTGTTCCGGGCCGCGCCCGACCTCATCGGATCGCCGGCCATCGTGCTGGCCCACACGACGATGACGTCGAGCTACGCGACGCTGATGCTCTATTCGCGTTTTCTCGGCTTCCGGCGCAGCTATATCGAGGCGGCGATGAATCTGGGGGCCGACGAGTTCGTCACGTTCCGGGAGGTGGTGCTGCCGCTGGTCGCGCCCTCGCTCATCGCGGTGCTGCTGCTCGCCTTTACCGATGCCTTCGGCGAGTTCGTCGTGGCGTGGTTCCTCGCCGGCTTCACCGAGACCCTGCCCATCGCCATCTGGACCTCGCTGCGGCAGGTCATCTCTCCCAAAATCTACGCGCTGTCCGCGCTGGTGATCCTCGTGACGCTGTTCGTCAGCGTCTCGGCGCAAATCTGGATCCTCGGCCAGAGCCGGCGCGAATGTGAGTCCTGACCGATGACCGAGCCAGTCCCCAACGCCGTCGAACTGCGGGCCGTGAGCAAGGTCTATGGCGCGTCGACCGCTGTCCGCGAGGTCTCGATGGACATTGCGCGCGGCGCCTTCGTCACCATTCTCGGCCCGTCCGGCTGCGGCAAGTCCACCTTGCTGCGGATGATCTCCGGCTTCGTCAGCCCCAGCTCCGGCGACGTGCTCATCGACGGCGTGTCCGTTCTCGGCGCCGCGCCCTATGAGCGCGACACCGCCATGGTGTTCCAGGACTACGCGCTGTTTCCCCACCGCACGGTGGCGCAGAACCTCGCCTTCGGGCTGCGCATGCGCAAGGTGGCGAAGGACGAGATCGCCCGCCGGGTCGAGGCGATGCTGGAGCTGGTCAATCTCAAAGGCTTCGGCGACCGACGGGTGAGTCAGATGTCGGGCGGGCAGGCGCAGCGCGTGGCGCTGGGCCGGGCGCTGATCGTGCGGCCGGCGGTGCTGCTGCTCGACGAGCCGCTGGGGGCGCTCGACCTCAAGCTGCGCAAGCAGATGCAGGCGGAGCTGAAAACGATCCACCGCGACCTCGGGCTCACTTTCGTCGCCGTCACCCATGACCAGGAGGAGGCGCTGACGCTCTCCGACCGAATCGCGGTGATGAATGGCGGCGCGCTGGAGCAGTTCGACACGCCGGAGAACCTCTACCGCCGGCCGGCGACACGCTTCGTCGCCGACTTCGTCGGCAACGCCAACCTGTTCGACGCGCGGCTTGGCAGCGATGGGCGGGTGGAGGCGCAGGGCCTGCCGCTGACCCTCTTCCTCAATCCCGTACAGCGCGGCGGACGGCAGTCCGGGGCCGCCATCGCGCTGGTGGTGCGCCCGGAAACCATCGCCGTCGGTGCCACTGCCCCGGAGAGCCATGACGGGCGCGTCGAGGCGCAGGTGGAGGAGATCATGTTTTCCGGCGCGGTGCAGCAGATCGTCGGCCGCCTGCCGGACGGGCGGCGCATCACCGCGCACCAGAGCGCCGCTCTGCCCGCGCCCGAGCGTGGCACCACCGCCGTCTTTTCATGGCCAAGCCAGTCGGTCTGGCTGGTCGACGCCTGACACCTTCAAGGCAGCAGTTTCATGCGCGAACTCCACTATGACGAACTGGAGGCGCTCGCCATTGGCGCGGGCGTCCTCGGGACGGGCGGCGGCAATCATCCGCATCTCGAACTCATGTGCGCCCAGGCGGAGTACCGCCGTGGCCGGCGCATCCGCCTGATCGACCCGGACGAACTTGCCGACGACGCCCGCGTCGCGGTGGTGTGCATCATGGGCGCGCCTCTGGTGACGAAGGAGCGCCTGCCGGAACCGCAGTCGATCTGCCGTGCCGTGCGGCGGATGGAGGCGCATACCGGCGCCCCCTTCGATGCCATCATGTCGATCGAGATCGGCGGCGAAAATGCCTTCTTCGCCATGCTGGTGGGCATGGAACTCGGCCTGCCGGTGGTGGATGCCGACACGATGGGCCGCGCCTTCCCCGAGGCGCAGATGGCGAGCTTCGCCATTCGCGGGCTGGAGGTGGCGCCCTTCGCCATCGCCGACATCCGCGACAATGAAATCCTGATCCCGCGTGCGGAGAGCGCCACCCGGGTGGAGCGGATTGGCCGGCGCATCGTGGTCGAGCTCGGCTCGATCGCCGGCACCTGCACCGCGCCGCGTTCCGGTGCCGAGGTGAAGGCGCACGCCATCCTCGGATCGGTCTCACGTGCCATCGGTATCGGCCACACCATCCAGGCCGCCAAGGCGGCCGGCGCCGATCCGGTGGCGGCGGTGGTGAACGGCGCGCATGCCCGGCTTGGCTTCACCGGCAAGGTCGAGGACGTCTCGCGCCGCACCGAGGGCGGCTTCGTGCGCGGCACGGTGCGTCTGGCCGGCAGCGGCGCGCATCAGGGGCAGGAAATGCTCATCGCTTTCCAGAACGAGTTTTCCGTCGCCCGGCGCGATGGCGCGCTGGTGGCCAGCGTGCCCGACCTCATCACCGTGCTCGACGAGGAAAGCGCCGAGGCGATCGGCGCCGAAGTGATCCGCTATGGCCAGCGCGTCGCGGTGATCCTGCTCGCCGCCGACCCGATCATGCGCAGCCCGGAGGGACTGGCCGTCGTCGGCCCGCGCGCCTTCGGCTACGATTTCGACTACCGCCCGTTCGAGGAGCTGGCCCGATGAAGCGCATCGGCATTGATGTGGGCGGCACCAACACGGATGCGGTGCTGCTCGACGGCGGCACGATCCTGCGGTCGATCAAGACCCCCACCACGGCGGACGTGACCACCGGGGTGAAGAACGCGCTGGCGCATGTGCTCGGCGGGGCCGACGACGCGGGGGTGGATGTGCGGGCCGTCATGGTCGGCACGACCCATTTCACCAATGCGGTGATCGAGCGTCGGGGCCTCTCCAAGGTCGCGGCGATCCGCATCGGCCTGCCGGCGGCCTCGTCCATCCCGCCCCTGGCGGACTGGCCGGCGGATCTGGCCGCCGCGGTGGCGGGGCCGGTCTTCCTGCTGGAGGGCGGGCATGAGTTTGACGGCCGCCCCATCGTCGCCTTCGACCGGGCCGGCATGCGCCGGGCGGCGGAGGCGATCCGCGACAGCGGCGTCACCGCCGCCGCGATCACCGCCGTGTTCTCTCCGCTCATCGCCGATTGCGAGACCGAGGCGGCATCCATCCTCGCGGAGGTCGCCCCCGATGTTACCGTCACGCTCTCCAGCGACCTCGGCCGTATCGGCCTGATCGAGCGCGAGAACGCCACCATCCTCAACAGCGCCCTGCACGCGCTGGCCCGGCGCACGGTCGCGGCCTTCCGGCAGGCGATCGCGGAATCAGGGCTCAACGGCCCGCTTTACCTCACCCAGAACGACGGCACGGTGATGCGCGCGGAGGAGGCGGAGCGGTTCCCGGTGCTGTGCTTCGCTTCCGGGCCGACCAACAGCATGCGCGGCGCGCATCTGCTCTCCGGCCTCGCCGACGCGGTCGTGCTGGATGTCGGCGGCACCACCACCGATGCCGGCATGCTGCGGGCCGGCTTTCCGCGCCAGGCCAATACCCAGGTCGACATTGGCGGCGTGCGGACCTTCTTCCGCATGCCCGACGTGGTGGCCGTCGCCCTCGGGGGCGGCACCATCGTGCGTGACGACCCCTTCGCCATTGGTCCCGATAGTGTGGGATTTCGTCTTCTCGAAAAGGCGCGGGTCGCCGGTGGCGATATGCTGACGCTGACCGATATCGGCGTCCGGCTCGGTCTGATCGAACTTGGCGACGCCGGGCGTCTCGCCGATGTGCCCGTCGCCCTGACCGAGGCGGTCAGGGGCTGGATTGGCCAGCGGCTAGCCGACCTCGTCGATCGCATGAAGACCAGCGCCAGCGACCTGCCTGTCATCGCGGTGGGCGGCGGCGCTTTTCTCGTGCCCGACAGCCTTCCCGGCGTCTCCACCGTCATCAAGGTCGCGCATGCCGGCGTGGCCAATGCCGTCGGGGCGGCCATGTCGCAGGTGAGCGGCGAGAGCGAGCGAATCTTCTACGGCGTGCCGCGCGAGGCGGCGATTGGCGAGACGCTGGCCGCCGCCCGTGACCAGGCCATCGCCGCCGGCGCGGATGGGGACACGCTCGTCGTGCTCGACATTGAGGACACGCCGATGTCGTACATTCCCGGCGATCCGCTGCGCGTGCGGGTCCGTGTCGTCGGCGACCTCGCGGGATGAGAGCGCCGGCCGCAGATGACAGCCACAGGTGAAGGGAAGGATAGGGCATGGCACCGTCTCCGCAGCAATTCGCCAGCGACAATTATGCCGGTATCTGCCCGGAAGCCTGGGCGGCCATGGCCCGCGCCAATGATGGCTCCTGCGTGGCCTATGGCGACGACGAATGGACCAGCGAGGCGGCGGATGCCTTCCGCCAGCTTTTCGCGACCGATTGCGACGTGTTCTTTGTGTTCAACGGCACGGCGGCCAACTCGCTGGCGCTGGCCTCGCTCTGCCAGTCCTTTCACAGCGTGATCTGCGCCGCCTCGGCCCATGTCGAGACCGATGAATGCGGTGCGCCGGAGTTCTTCTCCAACGGCTCCAAGCTGCTGGTGGCGCCGCCCGGCACCTCCAAGCTCACGCCGGACATGATCCGCGCGCTCGCCACCAGCCGCTCCGACATCCATTTCCCGAAGGCGCGGGTGGTGACCATCACCCAGCCGACCGAGACCGGGCTGACCTACAGCCTGGACGAGATACGGGCGATCTCCGCCCTGTGCCGCGAACTCGGGCTGAAGCTGCACATGGACGGGGCGCGCTTCGCCCATGCCTGCGCGAGCCTTCGCTGCACGCCGGCGCAGATGACATGGCAGGCCGGCGTGGACGTGCTGTGCTTCGGCGGCACCAAGAACGGCATGGCGGTGGGCGAGGCGGTCCTGTTCTTCGACCGCTCGCTGGCGGCGGATTTCGACTATCGCTGCAAGCAGGCGGGGCAACTCGCTTCCAAGATGCGCTTCCTCTCCGCCCCCTGGATCGGCCTGCTGCAAACCGGCGCCTGGCTGCGCAATGCCGAGCACGGCAATGCCTGCGCCGCGCGGCTCGCCGAGGCCGTCCGCGCGATCGAGGGAGTTGAACTTCTGTTCCCCGTCGAGGCGAACTCGGTGTTCATCAAGGCGCCCGAGCCGGTGCTGGCGGAACTGCGGGCGCGCGGCTGGCGCTTTTATACCTTCATCGGCGGCGGCGCGCGCTTCATGTTCGCCTGGGACGCCGAGCCGCAGCGCGTGGAACAGCTCGCCACCGATATCAGCGAGGCCGCCCGTCTGCACCGCGACACCGCGTTGGCGGGTTAGAGCAGCGGCGCCAGCTGATTGACCCGCGCGAGGAGCGCCGCATCGGCGCCGCGCGGCCCGGTGAACTGAAGTCCGACGGGAAGACCGCCGTCGGTCCGGCAGGGAACCGAGACGCTTGGCGCGCCGGTGAGATTGGCGTGGGTGAGGGTGAGAATTTCGTCGTCGCCCTCCGCGCTCAGCGCCGGGTCGGTGTCCGGGGCGAGGAAGGGCACCGTGGGAGCGATGAGGGCATCGACCGCCGCGAAGACGCCGTCGAGCTCCGCCGTCAATCGCGCCTGCTCTTCCTTCGCCATGAGATAGCGCAGGGCCGGCAGGCTCAGGCCGGCGCGGATCTGCGCGGCGGTGCCCGGGGCATAGCCGGCTTCCGCCTGCCGGAACATGTCCGCATGCACCAGGGCCGCCTCCGGCAGCAATATGTCGAGCAGGGCCGCCGCCATTGCCTCCGGGGCGGGCAGATCGATCTCGACGATCTCCACCCCGGCCTCGCGCAGACGGGCCGCCGCCGCCTCGATGCTGGCGCGCACCTGCGGCCGCACCGCCGGGTGCTCCCACTGGTTGCGCACGATGCCGAGACGGGGCCGCGCGGGTGCCGTCGCGGGGAGCGGGGAGGGGGCCAGCGCGGCAAGCGCGAGCGCCACGTCTTCCGTCGTGCGACCGAGGATGCCGAGATGGTCGAGGCTCGGCGACAGCGGGTGGACACCCTCGAGCGACAGAAGGCCGTGGCTGGGTTTCAGTCCCACGATGCCGCAATAGGCGGCCGGGGCGCGGACCGAGCCGCCCGTGTCGGTTCCCAGCGCCAGCGGCACGATGCCCGCCGCCACCGCCGCGGCCGATCCGCCGCTTGAGCCCCCGGCGGTACGCGACGGGTCGCGCGGATTATTGGTCTGGCCGAACGCCGGATGGGCGATCCCGTAGGCAAATTCCAGCAAATTGGTCTTGCCGAACAGGATCGCGCCGGCCTGCCGCAGGCGGCGCACGCAATCGGCATCCCGCGCGGCGAGGCGCGGAGGAACGGCCTTGGTCGCAAAGCTCGTCGCAACGCCCGCAATGTCGATGATATCCTTGATGGCGACGGGAATGCCGTGCAGCGGCCCCCGGTCCTCACCCCGGGCGAGTTCACCGGTGGCCTGCTCTGCCTGGCGCATCACCTCATCGGTCATCGGGTCGATGAAGGCGTTGAGCCGTGGTTCCCACATACGCAGCCTCGCCACCGCGCTGTGGCAGACATCGAGGGGCGTGAAGCGCCCGGCGCGATACCCCTCGGACAGCGCCCGGACCGACAGGAAGGCTGAAGGATCGACCATGGTGCGGGCTCCGGCAGTGGTGCGTCACACCTACAGCCGGCCCCCTGCGCCAGCAATGAGGACGGCAGTCACCATCGCTGCGCAGCAAAGAATGGTCCGTCCGGCGTCAGCTCGCCTGTTGACGGTTCGAGGCCCGGAAGAAGGCGCGGACCCGTCGCCCCGGGGGAAAGCGGCCGGCAGCCTGACGGCCGGTTGCCGCTAGGACGGCTTTGTCGACAGAAAGGCCTTGCGGTCGCCATCGATGACCAGCGCGGTGAGGCGGCCGGTCCGATAGGCGCCGGTATCGATGCCGATGCGGTTGATCCGCTCCTCGGGCTTGGCGCTGATCGTGTGTCCGTGGACCACTACTTTTTCCAGCGGCATCAACGAATCCAGGAAGGGGGCGCGCATCCACAGCAGATCTTCGGGGTCCTGGCGCTCCAGGGACGTTCCGGGCCGGACCCCGGCGTGGCAGAAGAAGTAGTCGCCAAACGACACCGCATGCTGCAGCCCTTTCAGGAACTGCACATGCGAGGAAGGTACCGTCTCCACCAGCTTCCGATGCACCTGTTCGAGATCGGCCTGCGTCTTCAGCTTCGAGCGATTGAGCTTCACGCCATAGGAGCGCGCCGTGGCGTTGCCGCCGCTATTGACGAAAACGCCGTCGATGCGGGGCTGATCGAGAAAGGCGAGGAATTCCACGTCGTGGTTTCCCGCCAGCATGATGTGGCGGGGATCCGCAGCCTGGAGCGCAATCAGACGGTCGATGACGCCTTTGGAATCCGAGCCCCGACCGACATAGTCGCCAAGGAAGATGATCCGCCAGTCGCCCGGCTTTGACCGTGCGCTATCCTCCTCGATCTTCTGCAGAAGCTTGTCGAGAAGAGACCGGCAGCCGTGGATGTCGCCAATGGCGTAGATCCGGATTCCCTCCGGGCCGCGCGCCTCGGAAAGGGTGACAAGGGGTGTTTTCCAAAGTCCAAAAATTCTCTGCCGACTCCAATCCGGAGCGTCAGAATGATCCAACGTGTCGTGGAACACAATATCCCGGCAGCGGACCGGGCGGCATGGGCTACCGTCCCACCGCCTGTGCCTGGGGTGGTGATCGCCACGGGGGCGCCGGCCGATGGCGAGGCCCTGCGCGGCGGTGAGCGATGCCTTGCCCGGTAAAAACGCACCGGGCGTCGATGAGTCGCGCGCCCGCCTGCGGCGTCGCCCGGCGCGGCGGTTCTGCTGCAGATCCGCCGGTCGTGCGGGCGTCGTCCCGCGGCCCGGGAGCGCCAATGCTACTTTTATGTGACAATGCGAGCCGCTATCGGTGGGCTTTCAGCTGACGGGAGGTGGTCTCTTCGTGGCGGCAAAACCGGGCGCACGCCCGGATGAGCGGAGAGACGACATGTCGGAGCAAGCTCCAGAGGTTCAACTGCACGGCGACATGGACGCGCAGGAGCCGGTGAGCGCCGGCCGCGAGGTCGAATTGAAGCTGTTGACAGATCCCGCCACCCTGCAGCGCCTGCTTGCCGCCGCTGTCGTTACGCGAAACGCCACCTCCAAGGGCGTCGTCCGGCGCCTGGAGGCCACCTATTACGATACGCCGGATGCGGTGATCGCCCGGCAGGGCGCCTCGCTGCGCGTCCGGCGCAGCGGCAAGCAGTTCGTCCAGACGCTGAAGCTGGCGTCGGAGGACAGCCCGCTCCAGCGGCGCGAGATGGAAGCGCGCGTGCCCGACATCGCCCTTCAGCTTGAAGCGCTGCCCCTGGCCGAGCTGGGTGCGCCCTTCGCGACGCTGCCGGGCGCGGGGCTCGCGCCGGTGTTCACCACCAAGATCCGCCGCCAGATCAAGGTGGTGGAGTTTGGCGGCGCCGTCATCGAGGTTGCGTTCGACGAGGGAACGCTGAGCGCCGGCGACAAGGCGGAAGCCGTCTGCGAGATCGAGCTGGAGCTGAAAGCCGGCGGGGCGGGGGCGCTCTATGAGCTGGCCCTGTCGCTGCTGGAGCAGGGTCCCGTCCGCATCGGGTTCCAGAGCAAGGCCGAGCGCGGCTATGCGCTTGCCTTCGGCACCTCGCCCAACGCTGAAAAGGCGTTCGCGACCGGCATCGGCCCCGCCGATACCACCGACGATGTGATCGCCAAGGTGTTGAACGCCTGCCAGTCCCACGTGATGGCGAATCTGATGGCGGCGCATCATGGCCAGGACCCGGAGGGCGTTCATCAGCTGCGGGTCGCGCTGCGGCGTCTGCGCACCGCCATATCGCTGTTCAAGAAGGAGGTCCCCGCCTCGGCACTTGAGGCCCTCGGCCTCGACGCCAAGCGGCTGGCCAGCGCTCTCGGGCCGGCCCGCAATTGGGACGTGTTCGCCACCTCGACCATCGCCGAGATCGAGCGCGCCAATCTGCCCGGCGTCGACTTTACCGAACTGAGAGCGGCCACCGCCGCGCCGCGTGCTCTCAGCTATCAGGCCGTGCGCGTCGATCTGATCGATCTCGAATGCACCCGCTTCCTGCTGTCGCTTGGCCGGGTGATCGAGCGCCGGAGCTGGCGCAACGACATCGGCATCGAGGCTCTCGCCGTGCTCACCCAGCCGGCGGGCGAATTCGCCGGGCGGGGGCTGGCGCGCCTGCACCGCAAGGCGCTGAAACAGGGCCACAATTTCCGCAAGCTGCGGCCGACGGCGCGGCATGAGCTGCGCCTGACGCTGAAGAAGCTGCGCTATGCGGCGGAGTTCCTGCTGCCGCTTTACGACCGTGACGGTGCCGCCCGGAAATATCTGAAGCGGATGTCCCGGCTGCAGGACATTCTCGGCATCGACAACGATATCACCACCACGCAGGCGCTGCTGCGCGAGGTGGAGGAGAGCACATCGCTGCCGCAGGTCCACAAGGCCATCGGCGCCATCACCGGCTGGCAGGGGCGCGACCGCATCGAGACCGCCGAGTCGCTGCGGCGCAGCTGGCGCAAATTCCTCGATGCCGAGCCGTTCTGGCTCGGCTAGCCCACCCACACGCTTCGCTCTCTCACCAGGCTTGTCGCCGTATTGTCGTGCTCTCGTCATGAGGCACGTCGAAACGTCGCGTCGACGCCGAACAGGAGGGGATGCCCGCATGGACTATTTCAAACGCTTCAACTTCCTTTTCGCGACCCCCGCCTTCGACGCGGACGATCTGGAAGGCGCCCGCTATCACCAGATCGTCGCGGAGATCGAGAGCTCCGGCTTCGAGGTGGTGCGCGCCCGCACCATCGAGGACGCCGAGATCGCGGTGCAGACCGACGCCGCCATCGGCTGCATGATGGTGGACTGGGGCAAGAAGGGCATGGAGGGCAAGACCGCTTCCCTCATCAACCTGATGCGCCGGCGCGGCCTCGACTTCCCGATCATCCTGCTGATCCGCCGCAAGCGGTTCGAAGATGTGCCGGTGGAGGTGCTGGACTTCATCGACGGCTATGTCTTCCTCTCCGAGGAAACCCCCGCCTTCATCGCCAAGAACCTCATCAGCCGGCTCAAGCAATATGCCGAGACGCTGAAGACGCCTTTCTTTGGCGCGCTGGTGGATTATGCCGAGGAGGGCAACCAGCTCTGGACCTGTCCCGGGCACAATGGCGGCGTGTTCTACTCGCGCAGCCCGATCGGCCGGGTGTTCATGGAGCATCTGGGCGAGGCGGTGTTCCGCGACGACCTCGACAATTCCGTGCTCGATCTCGGCGACCTTCTGACCCATGAGGGCCCGGCCCTCGCGGCGCAGAAGGAAGCGGCCAAGATCTTCGGCGCCGAAAAGACCTATTTCGTGCTGAACGGCACCTCGACCTCGAACAAGGTCGCGCTCTCCGCCCTCGTGACCGATGGCGACCTCGTGCTGTTCGACCGCAACAACCACAAGGCCGCCCATCATGGCGCGCTGATGATCTCCGGCGGCATTCCGGTCTATGTGCCGACCGTGCGCAATGCCTGGGGGCTGATCGGCCCGATGGACTTCGCGGCGCTGGACGAGGAGGCGCTGCGCGAGCGCATCCGCACCCATCCGCTGGTCACCGACCCTGAGGCCTGGCGGAAGCCGCGCCCGTTCCGCGTCGCCGTGGTCGAGCAGTGCACCTATGACGGCACGATCCACAATGCCGAGATGATCCTCAACAAGATCGGGCATCTGTGCGACTACATCATGTTCGACGAGGCGTGGGCGGGCTTCATGAAGTTCCACCCGCTCTATGCCGGGCGCTTCGCCATGGGGCTGAAGGATCTGGGACCGGACGCGCCGGGCATCATCGCCACCCAGTCAACCCACAAGCAGCTCGCGAGCTTCAGCCAGGCCTCGCAGATCCACATGAAGGACCGGCATATCAAGGGCCAGAAGCGGCGGGTGGAGCACCGGCGCTTCAATGAGAGCTTCATGCAGCACGCCTCCACCTCGCCCTTCTACCCGCTGTTCGCCTCGCTGGATGTGGGCGCGCAGATGATGAAGGGACGGTCCGGCGAAGTGCTGTGGGACGATACGATCCGCCTCGGCATCGAGCTGCGCAAGAAGATCCGCGCGGTGCGCCGGGAGTTCGAGGAGAAGGAGCAGCGCCCCGAGCGCCGCTGGTTCTTCGAGCCCTTCGTGCCGGACCGGGTGGCGATTCCCGATGCCGCCAGCCCCGGCGCGGTCCATGACGTGCCGTGGGAGAGCGTCTCCACCGACCAGCTCGCCACCAACCCGGCCTTCTGGCATCTCACACCGGGTGCCACCTGGCACGGCTATGCCGGCATGGCGGCTGGCTTCGCCATGACCGATCCCAACAAGCTGACGCTGCTGACGCCCGGCTTCGACCGCGCCACCGGCGCCTATGTGGAACACGGCATCCCGGCCCCGGTGGTGGCGCAGTATCTGCGCGAGAATCGCATCGTTGCGGAGAAGAACGACCTCAATTCGCTGCTGTTCCTGCTGACGCCGGGCGTTGAATCGAGCAAGGCCGGGACGCTGATCAGCGGTCTGGTCGCCTTCAAGAAGCTGCACGACGACAATGCTCTGCTGGAAGACGCCATCCCGGAATTCTACCGGCGCCGGCCCGGGCGCTATGAAGGCGTGCGCCTGCGCGACCTGTGCGGCGAGATGCACCGCTTCTTCCGCAACGCCAATGTCAGCGCGTTGCAGGCCATGCAGTTCGCGGCCGAGCACCTGCCCGATATCGCGCTGTCTCCCCATGATGCGGCGCGCTGCCTGGTGCGCAACGATGTGGACTACCTGCCGATCGACGCCATTGCCGGGCGTATCGCCACCACCCCCTTCGTGGTCTACCCGCCGGGCATCGCCACCATCGTCCCCGGCGAAAGGCTCACCGAGCGCGCCCAGCCGATGATCGATTATCTCCGGATGTTCGAAGCCTGCTTCAATACATTCCCGGGCTTTGACGTCGAGATCCAGGGCGTCTATCGCGAGACCGATGCCGCCGGTCGCATTCGGCTCTATACCTATGTGGTTGCGGAATAAGCGGGAGTTCGGGTTCGTTGATGGAGCAGGAGAACGCGGTCATCGTCCGCCCGACGCGGGATTCCGACGTGGATGCCATGCTGGCGATCTACCGCCATCACATCCGCCGGGGCGTCGAAGAGGGGGTGGACGACAATGACACGCCGCAGCCCGACGACCTGCGGGACCGGCGCAAGAACCTGAAAAGCCGCCGGTTTCCCCATATCGTCGCGGTCCGGGACGGTGAGGTGGTGGGCTATGCCTATGTCGTGCTGTTCCGCAAGCGCCCGGCCTATCGCTACACCGTCAAGCACTCCATCTATGTCCACCACCAGCATATTGGCCACGGCATCGGCAGCCAGCTCATGCGCAGCCTGATCGATGCCTGCGCGGCGGCCGGCTTCCGGCAGATGATCGGCTATATCGACGGCGACAACACCGCGTCGCTCGCCATCCATGAGCGGTTCGGCTTTGTCCGGGTGGGGTTTCTCCCCGCGGTCGCCTACCGTTATGGCCGCTGGGCCGACAGCGTGATGGTGCAGCGCTCCCTGGGGCCCGGCGCCACCGCTCCGCCCACGCCCTTGCCGCTCTCCACCTATTGAGGACCGCACAGCTTTCCGCGCGGCGCTGGCGGCGCTCATCGTCGATCGTCCGTGAGGACCGCATGATGGCGGATGCGATCCGCGCGGGGTGTCGGCGCCCTGGCGCGCGGGGAGGCATGCGCGATCACCCCGGCGGCAATGGCTTGGGAGAAAGGGCTAGGTTGCGAGCGCCTGTTTCAGCCGGCCCGCCGCCGCCCGGCCGAGGGTGATCGGCTCGGCCTTGCCGACAAGCGTGAGCTTCACCTCGTCGCGCGAGCGCATGTCGAGGCTGCGGACGCGCGCGCAATTGACCAGGATGGAGCGGCCGGCGCGCAGGAAGGGCGGGCAGGGCAGCACTGTCTCGAAGTGCCCGATATTGCGCAGGATCATCAGCGGCGGCTGGTCGGCCACATGCACGCGGCTGAAATCGCCCTCCGCCTCGATGGCGAGGATATCGCCCGGCGCGCAGCGCAGCAGCCGTCCCGGCGCGCGCAGTTCCAGGGTGGCGGGCGCTTCTGGCGGCGGCGCCAGAAGACGTCGCGCCCGGTCGAGCGCCGCGTCGAGGCGGGGCTGCGCCACGGGCTTGAGCAGATAGTCGATCGCTTCCACCGCGAAGGCGTCGACGGCATATTCCGCATAGGCGGTGACGAAGATCACCCGCGGCGGATCGGCCATGGCGGCGAGCAGGTCGAAACCGTCGGCGCCGTTGAACTCGATGTCGAGCAGGATCAGAGCGGGTCGCAGACTGCCGACCAGCTCCATTGCCTGCGCGACGCTCTCGGCCTCGCCGACAATCTCGACATCTTCATGCGGCGCGAGCAGGCGGCGCAGGGCGCGGCGGGCCAGCGGCTCGTCATCGGCGATCAGGACGCGGAGCACACTTCCCCCTCGATCCGCAGCGTGGCGACGACCTGTCCGCCCTCAACCTCCCGGAGATCGAAGCCGTGCCGGCCGGGATAATGAACGTCAAGCCGGCGGCGCAGATTGGCGAGACCGAGCCCATGCCCGGCGCGCAGGCGATGGGCGGGCTCCAGACGGCCGGTATTGAGGATATCGACGCGCAGGGCCTCGCCCTCCAGCGCGACATGGACGGCAAGCTCCAGCACCTGCGAGCGGTCGCCATGTTCCACCGCGTTCTCGGCGAGCGGCTGGAGCAGGCTGTTGGGAATGCGCCGGCCGGCAACGGCCGGCTCCATCTCCACCCGCACGCGCAGCCGACCGCCGAACCTCGCCTGCTGGATCCTGAGATAGGCCAGCAGCGCCGCCACCTCCTCCTCCACCGGCACGACCGGCGTGCGGATGCCGGCGAGGACATGGCGGAGATAATCGGTGAGATCGCGCAGCATCGCCAGCGCCGCCTCTGGATGCTCGGGCACTTCCTCGGCAATGCCGTTCAGCGCGTTGAACAGGAAATGCGGGTTGATCTGCAGGCGCAGTTGCTGGATCTCGGCGGCCAGCGCCTCGGCCTTCGCCGCGAGCATCTGCGTTTCGGCGGTGAGCGCGGCGCCATGCGCGGCCTGGCGCTGGCGGTCGGCGCGCAACCAGAAGAACAGCAGGCTCCAGCCGGTCAGCGCCACCGCGTAATGGGTGAAGGGCAGCGCGATTTCCTCCAGCGCCCCCCAGTCCGGAATGGCCCAGTCGAAGAGCTGGCGCGCCAGCATGGTGGCCGCGACCACCAGCGCCGAGGCGGCGCTGGAGAACAGCACCAGCACCCCGAAAATGCGCGGGCCGAGCACCGCGCCGGCGAAAGCGCCGTCATAGATGCGGCCGAGCACGGTCGAGAGGCCCACGAGCAGGAGAAAGGCCAGCCCGCTCATCGCCAGCGCGGCGGTGATGTCCTGATAGGTGATCTGACGGTTCACCAGATCGACAAGGGTGAACAGGCCCCAGCCCGCGATCTGGATCCGCGCGAAGGACCCCGGGTACCACCACGCGCCGGACGCAGTGATCGGCATGGGCGGGATGCTCACCTGAAAGGCTCCGGGGTCGGCAGGATGATGGGGCAGGGAGGGCGGGGCGGGACCGCCGGCAGGCTCGTCGATTTCTGCGCCCCGTTCATCGAGTCGCAGGCGCCGTGGCGGTGCCGGAGTGCTTAGCCCATGGCATCTTTCCCGCGCGGTGCCTAGAGCACGCGCCGACCGGATCGTGCGGCGGCCCTTCGCTGGCGTGGCGGGTCGCGCGGGTCGCAGGCCGGCGGTTTCCCGGCGGCTCACCGCTCACAGGACTTGCGAATGGCCGTTCTGCCCGTTGCCCGTGCCCTGTCCTCCTGCCGGCCAGCCTTCCTTGCGGTCGGGGCGTTCTCGGCCGTCATCAACCTGTTGATGCTCGCCGGCTCGCTCTACATGCTGCAGGTCTATGACCGGGTGCTGAGCGCGCGCAGCGTGCCGACGCTGGTCGGCCTGTCGCTGCTGCTGCTCGCCGCCTATGCTCTGCAGGGCTTTCTCGACTCGGTGCGGGTGAAGATGCTGGCCCGCATCGGCGCGCGCTTCGACGAGCAAATCTCCCCGCTCGCCTTCGCCGCCGCCCGCCGGCTGTCGCTGGCCGGACGGCGTGCCGACGAGGCGCTGCAGCCGATCCGCGACCTCGACCACATCCGGGGATTTCTGGCCTCGCTCGGCCCCACCGCCCTGTTCGACATGCCGTGGATGCCGCTGTTCTTCGCCGGCTGCTTCCTGCTGCATCCCTGGCTCGGCCTGCTGGCCCTGGGCGGAGGCGCCCTCATCGTCGCGCTGACGCTGGCGACCGAGCGGGCCAGCCGTTCGGCCCTGAAAGCCCAGATGGCCAGCCGCGCCGCGCGCGAGGCGCTGGCCGAGGCGTGCCGGCGCAATGCCGAGGCGGTCACGGCGATGGGCATGGGCGGGGCGTTCGGCGGTAAGTGGCTGGAGGCCAACCGGCGCCATGTCGGCGACTGGCTGGCCGCCGCCGATATCACCGGGGCCAGCGGCGCCTTCGCCAAGATTTTTCGCATGGTGCTGCAATCGGCGGTGCTGGGGCTCGGCGCCTATCTCGCCATCCACGATCAGATTTCCGGCGGGGCGATGATCGCCGCGTCGATCATGACCTCGCGGGCGCTGGCGCCGATCGAGATCGCGGTGGCCAACTGGAAGGGCTTCATCGCCGCCCGGCTCGGCCGGCGCCGGCTGGCCGAACTGCTGGACACGCCTTCCATGGCCGCGCGCGAACCCACCCCGCTGCCGGCGCCGGCCGCCACGCTCACGGCGGACGCGCTCGTGGTGACCGCTCCCGGCCGCGCCGCGCCGATCGTTACCGGCGTTTCGTTGCGGCTGGAGGCGGGGCAGGGGCTCGGCATTATCGGCCCCAGCGCCTCCGGCAAGTCGACGCTGGTGCGGGCGCTGGTCGGCGTCTGGCCAGCGCTCAAGGGCGAGGTGCGGCTCGACGGCGCGCGGCTCGACCAATGGGCGCCTGATGCGCTGGGCCGCCATGTCGGTTACCTCCCGCAGGATGTGGAACTGTTCGACGGCACGGTGGCGGAGAACATCGCCCGCTTCGCCGCCAATGCCACGGGCGACGCCATCCTCGCGGCGGCGCGGGCGGCGGGGGCACATGAGCTGATCCTGCGGCTGGAACAGGGCTACGACACCCGCATCGGCGAAGGCGGCATGGCGCTTTCCGGCGGGCAGCGCCAGCGCATCGGGCTGGCCCGCGCGCTCTATGGATCGCCCTTTCTCGTCGTTCTCGACGAGCCCAATTCCAACCTCGACACCCAGGGCGACGCCGCGCTGACCCAGGCGGTGCAGGGCGTGCGCGCCCGCGGCGGCATCGTGATCGTCGTCACCCATCGCCAGAGCGCCATTGCCGGGCTCGACCGGCTCGCGTTGATGGCCGAGGGCCGGCTTCAGGCCTTCGGCCCGGCGGAGGAGGTGCTGGCAAAGCTCGCCCGGGAGTCCCGCGTTGCCGGCCTGCCCGGCCTCAAGCCGGCGGTCGCCTCATGACAAACGCCTCCGCCTCGGACCATGGCGCCGCGCTTCGCCGGCTGACGCTTCTCGGCGGGGCAGGCGTGCTGCTTTTCGCCGGCACGATCGGCGTCTGGGCGGTAACGTCGACGCTGACCGGCGCGGTGGTGGCGTCCGGCCAGTTCGTCGTCGACGGCAATGTGAAGAAGGTGCAGCACGCCACCGGCGGCATTGTCGGCGCGCTCAACGTGCGGGAGGGCGACCGGGTCGAGGAGGGGGCGGTGCTGATCCGGCTCGACGACACCATCACCCGCGCCAATCTCCAGCTGGTCACGCAGCAGCTCGATGAATTCGCCGCGCGGCGGGCCCGCCTGCAGGCCGAGCGCGACGGGCTCAGCGCGAGCGCTGTCGCGCCGGAACTGGCCGCGCGCGGCGGCGAGCCAATGATTGCGGCGCTGATCGCCTCCGAGCAGAACCAGTTCGCCGCCCGCCGCGCCGCGCGCGCGGGACGCCAGGCGCAGCTGGCCCGCCGCATCGCGCAGCTGGAGGACGAGATCGCCGGGCTGCGGGCGCAGCAGGCGGCGCGCGACCGGCAGGCGGTGCTGATCGCCGAGGAACTGGCGGGCGTGCGCGAACTCTACGCCAAGAATCTGGTGGCGCTCAGCCGCAAGGCGGCGCTGGAGCGGGAGGCGGCCGAACTCGACGGCGAGAGCGGCCGCCTTGTCGCGGCGGTGGCGCAGGCCGAGGGCCGGATCGCCGAGACGCGGCTGCAGGTGATCGAGATCGACGACGTGCTGCGCGAAGAGGTGATGAAGGAGCTGGGCGAGATCCAGGCCAAGGCGGCCGAACTCACCGAGCGTCGCATCGCCGCCGAGGACCAGCTGAAGCGGGTCGACATAAGGGCGCCGAGCGCCGGCTTCGTGCACCAGCTCGCCGTGCACACGGTGGGCGGCGTCATCAGCCCGGCCGAACCGGCGATGCTGATCGTGCCGGCCCGCGAGGCGCTGCAGGTGGAGGCGCGGGTGAACCCGCCTGACATCGACCAGATCGTGCCCGGCCAGCCGGCGCAGATCCGCATCCACGCCTTCAACCAGCGCACCACGCCGCAGCTGGCCGGCACGGTGGCCCGCATCTCCGCCGATACCAGCCGCGACCCGCAGAGCGGGGCGGTGTTCTACACGCTGCGTGTGGCGATTCCCGCCGGGGAACTGGCGCGGCTCGCGCCGCAGGCGGTGAGCCCGGGAATGCAGGCGGAGGTGTTCGTCGAGACGCAGGACCGCACGCCGCTGCACTACCTCGTCAAGCCGCTGCAGGACCAGATCGCCCGCGCCTTTCGCGAGCGCTGACCCGGCGGGAGGGCGAGACCCGGCGGGGCGGGCGGACTCGTCGATTTCTGCGCCGCCTTCATCGAGTGGCCGGGAGTGCCCCGGTGATGATGACGGCGGCTCATGCATTCTTTTGCCGCTCCGGTGAGAGCGGTGACCTGACGAGGAGAGCACAGAATGGCCGGTATCCTTTATTCCGCGGAACTGCCTGAATCCGGCCAGCGGCGCATCGAGAGCTTCGATCCCGCCAGCGACAAGCTCGATCTCGGCACCAATTCGGTGCATGCCTTCATCGTCGTCGACACGCCGGAAGGCGTCGCCTTCATGGACCCGTGGAGCGGCAAGCAGACGCTGATCGTCGGCGTCTCGCTCGGCCAGCTCACCGTGAACAGCTTCGTGCCTGTTGAGAACGACCATCTGCGGCAGGATCTCAGCGGCGCCCTGGCCTGGGAGCACGGCATCACACGCGCGCCGCACACGGTCTATGCCCGCTCGCATGAGGTCGGCCAGATCGACCGTGTCGCCTTCAATGCCGAAACGGATGTGGTCGACTTCCGCTATTATGGCACGCGCGAGCAGATCTACATGGTGGACGGCGCTGAGGGCGTGGTCATCGGCAACTACACCACCGGGCAGACGCTGATCCTGCTCGACACCACCGTGGCCGAGCTGTCCGTGGAGAATTTCCTGTTCCACACCGCGCAGGTGCGGGAAGACCGGCTCTTCCTGCAGCTTGGCTTCGCCTCGGTGCCGGAGACGCAGGTGATCGGCCGGGCCGACATTCCCACCGTCGGCAGCGATGCGTGGCCGACCGCCGCCGGCCCCGGCACGCCGCCGAGCGGCGTCACCGGCACCACCTATCTGATCGACTGGGATTACGGCACCAAGGCCGTGCTCGACTTCGACCCGGCGGTGGACCGGCTGGATTTCAAATATTTCCGCCCGGCCGAATTCACCGTGGCGGAGGTGAACGGCTCCACGGTCATCACGATTGTCGGGCAGAACCAGACCTACACGCTCACCGGCGTCTCGCTGGCGGAGCTCGACTACAACAACATCGTCGCGGTGGAGGACGCCACCTACCAGAAATGGCGCGGCCTGATCGAGGCGGCGAATGCCGGGGGCGACACGCCGACGCTGCGGGTGGCGGATGCCCAGATCACCGAGGGCCAGAGCGGCACGAGCGTGATGAGCTTCACCGTCACGCTGTCCAAGGCGGCGGCGGGCGTGGTGAGCGTCGATTATTCCACCCTCAACGGCACGGCGCTGGCGGGTTCCGACTACCAGGCCGCCCTCGGCCGGCTGACCTTCCAGCCCGGCGAGACCAGCAAAACGGTGCAGGTCAATGTGATCGGCGACGCGACGTTCGAGCTCAATGAGGCGTTCGATCTCGTCCTGTCCTCGCCTTCAGGCGCGACGCTGGCGGATGAGCGGGCGACCGGCACCCTCGTCAACGACGATGCGCAGGCGCCGAACGTGCTGCCGGCCCTTTCCATCGCCGATCTCTCCGTCGCCGAGGGCGACGGGGCGCATGTGCATTTCATGTTCATGGTGACGCTGGACAAGGCCTCCACCAGCCCGGTGAGTGTGCAGTACCGCACCGGCAACGGCACCGCGCTGGCCGGCACGGACTATGAGGCGACCACCGGCACGCTCACCTTCGCGCCGGGCGAGACCGCTAAGCAGATCCATGTCGACGTGATCGGCGACACGCTGGCGGAAGCCGATGAGCGCTTCACCGTGACCCTGCTCACCCCGACCGGGGCCACCATCGCCGATGGCGAGGCGACCGGAACGCTGCTGAACGACGATGCCGCCGGGCCGGTGCCAAGCGGCGACAGCCTCGCCTTCGCGGTGGCGAGCAATTGGGGCGCCGGCTTCACCGGGGCGATGACGCTGAAGCCCGTCGCCACGCTGAATGGCTGGACGGTGGAATTCGACGCCTCCTTCGACATCAGCAACATCTGGAACGCCGAGATCGTCAGCCATGTCGGCGACCACTATGTGATCCGCAACGCCAGCTGGAACGGCAAGGTGGCGGCCGGCGGCACGGTGAGCTTCGGCTTTCAGGCCTCGCCCGGCGGGGCGGCGATTGTGGCGGAGGATTTCGTCGTCAATGGCAGCCCGGCGGGCGGCGGGACCGACCCGGTGCCTGTGCTGCCGACGCTGGCCATCGCCGATGCGAGCGTGACCGAGGGCAATGACGGCACCGCCTATCTCTCCTTCACCGTCACCCTCTCCAAGGCCGCGACCGGCGCGGTCAGCGTCGCCTATGCCAGCGCCAATGGCACGGCGGTGGCGGGGCAGGACTATCAGGCGGTGTCCGGCACGCTGACCTTCGCCGCCGGCGAGACCTCCAAGGTCATCCGCGTGCCGGTGACGGGCGACACGGTGGTGGAGGCCAATGAGGCGCTGACCATCACTCTCTCCAGCCCCTCCGGCGCCACGCTGGCGGATGGGAGCGCGACCGGCACCATCCTCAATGACGATGTGGCGCCTGTTCTGCCGACGCTGGCCATCGCCGATGCGAGCGTGACCGAGGGCAATGACGGCACCGCCTATCTCTCCTTCACCGTCACCCTGTCCAAGGCCGCGACCAGCGCGGTCAGCGTCGCCTATGCCAGCGCCAATGGCACGGCGGTGGCGGGGCAGGATTATCAGGCGGTGTCGGGCACGCTGACCTTTGCCGCCGGAGAGACCTCCAAGGTCATCCGCGTGCCGGTGACGGGCGACACGGTGGTCGAGGCCAATGAGGCGCTGACCATCACTCTCTCCAGCCCCTCCGGCGCCACGCTGGCGGACGGCACCGCGACCGGTACCATCCTCAATGACGATGTGGCGCCGCCGCCCACCGTCTCGGTATCAGGCACGACCGTGGCGGAAGGCGATGCGGGCGGCGGTGGCGTGGCGGAGGGCTGGTTCTCCACCTCCGGCAACCAGATCGTCGATTCCGCCGGCCATGCGGTGAAGATCGCCGGGGTGAACTGGTTCGGCTTCGAATCCACCAATGCCTCGCCGCATGGCGTCTGGACCCGGCCCTACACCGACATGATGGACCAGATGAAGGAGCTGGGCTTCAACACCATTCGCCTGCCCTTCGCCAGCGCCACCCTGCATGCCAGCAGCGCCAGCGGCATCGACTACAACCAGAACCCGGATCTGAAGGGGCTGACGCCGCTTGAGATCATGGACAAGATCGTCGCCTATGCCGAGGAGATCGGGCTCAAGATCATTCTCGACCATCACCGCTCCTCCTTCGGCGCCGGCACCTCGGAGAACGGGCTCTGGTACGAAGGCACCTTCACGGAAGCGGCGTGGATCGACGACTGGCAGATGCTGGCCGAACGCTACGCCGACAGCACCGCCGTCATCGGCGCCGACCTGCACAATGAGCCCCACGCGGGCACCTGGGGCGGCGGCGGGGCGAACGATTGGGCGGCGGCGGCCGAGCGCGCCGGCAACGCCATTGGCGAGGTCAACGCGAACTGGCTGATCTTCGTCGAGGGCGTCGCTTCCTATGAGGGCGACAATTACTGGTGGGGCGGCAATCTCCAGGGCGTGCGCGACCGGCCGATCGAGCTCGATGTGCCGAACAAGCTGGTCTATTCGGCGCATGACTACGGCAATTCGGTCTATGAGCAGCCCTGGTTCAGCGATCCGGACTTCGCCGCGCAGCTGCCGGAAAAGTTCGACGCGATGTGGGGCTATATCTACCGCGAGAACATCGCCCCCGTGCTGATCGGCGAGTTCGGCACCAAGCTGCAGGACCCGAAGGACGCGCCCTGGCTGGAGGCGCTGACCTCCTACATGGCCGGCGATTTCGACAATGACGGCACGCTCGACATCCCCGCTGGGCAGGAAGGCATCAGCTGGACCTATTGGTCGTGGAACCCCAATTCCACCGATACGGGCGGCATTCTCGCCGATGACTGGCGCACGGTGAACACGGCCAAGCTCGCCTATCTCGAACCCATCCAGTTCGATCTTGAGGATGATGGCGGCAGCGGTGCCGGCACCACTGCGGTGTTCACCGTCACCCTCTCGGCGGCGGCGGCGCAGGCGGTGACGGTCAGCTACCAGACACTGGCGGGCAGCGCCGGGGCCGACGATTTCACGGCCGCCAGCGGCACGCTGAGCTTCGCGCCGGGCGAGACCAGCAAGACGGTGCGGATCGCCATAACAGGCGACAGCCTCGCCGAGGCCAATGAAAGCTTCACGCTCCTGCTGCGCGATGCGCAGGGGGCGGTGATCGGCATCGGGCAGGCGAGCGCTGTCATCGAGGACGACGACGCGGCGGCGCCGGCTTTGCCGTCCTTCAGCATCAGCGATGCGACGGCGGCGGAGGGCAGCGCCGGCGCGCCCGGCACGCTCACCTTCACAATCAGCCTGTCGCAGGCGGCCGAGGGGCCGGTGAGCGTGCGCTACGCCACGGCCAATGGCGCGGCGGTGGCGGGGCAGGATTATCAGGCGGTGTCCGGCACGCTGACCTTCGCGGCGGGCGAGACCAGCAAGACGGTCACGGTCGCCGTGCTCGGCGATGGCGTCCTGGAGGGCCATGAGACGTTCAACCTCGTGCTCTCCAGCCCCGTCGGCGCCACGCTGGCCGATGGCACGGGACGCGGCACGATCGAGAATGACGACGCCGCCCCGCCGGCCGGGGGCGACATGGTCGCCTTCTCCGTCGCCAGCAACTGGGGCAGCGGCTTCACCGGCGCGATGACGCTGAAGCCGGAGGCGGCGCTGAACGGTTGGACGGTCGAATTCGATGCGCCGTTCGACATCAGCAACATCTGGAACGCCCAGATCGTCAGCCATGTCGGCGACCATTATGTGGTGCGCAACGCCTCCTGGAACGGCAAGGTGGCGGCGGGAGGCGAGGTGAGCTTCGGCTTCCAGGCCTCACCGGGCGGCGCCGGCGTGGCGGCGGAGGATTTCGTCGTCAACGGAAAGTCCGTGGGCGAGGCCGAGGCCCCGGCGCTGCGCCTTGCCGCCGTGCCGCTCAGCGACGATGTGATCGATGCCTCGATCGCGCTGGTGGAGGCGCGCGCCTTCGACTTCACCGCCGAGGTGACGCTGCACACTGACAGCGTCGCGCTCGACGGCTGGACGCTGGACATCGCCACGCCCTATGAGATCGCCGCGCTTCAGGGCGCGGAGATCGTCGCGCGGGATGAGGACGGCTATGTCGTGCACGGCCTTGCCGCCACCGGGGCGGTGGATGCGGGCGCCGATATCCGCTTCCAGCTTGTCGGCCACGGCACGTTCGACAGCGCGCAGTTCGATTTCCTGATCTAAATCAGGGGGTGGGACCGGCGCCCGCGCCTCATGCCCGGGGCGTCACGGCCACTTCACCACCGGCGGCATGGAGGAGAGGATCGAATCCACATTGCCGCCGGTCTTCAGGCCGAACAGCGTGCCGCGGTCATAGAGCAGGTTGAACTCGACATAGCGGCCGCGGCGGATGAGCTGTTCCTCGCGCGCCGCCGCGTCCCACGGCGTTTCCATGTTCGCCCGCACGAGGCGGGGATAGACGTCGAGAAAGGCGAGGCCCACCGCCTTGGTGAAGTGGAGATCGGCGTTCCAGTCGCCCGAGTCCAGCCAGTCATAGAAAATGCCGCCAATGCCGCGCATCTCCTTGCGGTGCGGTAGGTAGAAATATTCGTCGCACCACTGTTTGTAGCGAGGATAGTCGATATGCGGGCGGCCCTCGCAGGCGCCGCGCATCGCGGCGTGGAAGGCGAGCGAATCCGGGTCTTCCTGGGTGCGGCGGGCGTCCAGCACCGGGGTGAGGTCCGCCCCGCCGCCGAACCACGCCTTGGTGGTGGTGACGAAGCGGGTGTTCATGTGCACTGCCGGCACATGCGGGTTCGCCATATGGGCGATGAGCGAGATGCCGGTGGCGTGGAAGCGCGGGTCTTCCTCGGCGCCGGGAATCTGCTTGCGAAACTCGGGCGCGAACTCGCCATGCACGGTCGAGCAGTGGACGCCGACCTTCTCGAACAAACGTCCGCGCATCAGCGACATCACGCCGCCGCCGCCCGGCGCGCCGGAATGGTCGGTGCGCTCCCACGGCGTGCGCTCGAACCGGCCCGGCGCGCCGGGATAGAGCGAATCGGGCGCCTCGTCCTCCAGCCGCTCGAAAGCCGCGCAGATGCGGTCGCGCAGCTCCTCGAACCAGGCGCGGGCGGCGGCCTGGCGGCTCAGCGTGTCGGCGGCGATGTCGGTGGCCATGGCGGCTTCTCCTGCACGGGGGCGCAGGGCGCTTCTAGCCGCTTGCGGACCGGCCCGGAAGGGCGAGGCTACAGCATCGTGCCCGACACGGAGCCGATGGCGGCGGTGGCCGCCATGGCCAGCGCGCCCCAGAAGGTGACGCGCAGCGCCGCCTTGACCGGGTCGGCCCCGCCCGCCTTCGCCCCGGCCACGCCGAGAAGGGCGAGGAACACCAGCGCGGCGGCCGAGACAATCAGCGGCAGCCCGGAGAGCGGCATAAGCAGCGCGGTGGCGAGCGGCAGCGCCGCGCCGGCGGCAAAGCTCGCGGCGGAGGCCAGCGCCGCCTGCACCGGGCGGGCGGCGGTGATCTCGTTCATGCCGAGTTCGTCGCGGGCATGGGCGCCGAGCGCGTCCTTGGCCATCAGCTGGCGGGCGACCTCGCCGGCCAGCACCGGGTCGAGGCCGCGCTCCACATAGATCTGCCGCAGCTCCTCCTGCTCGCCGACCGGGTCGGTGGCGAGTTCGGCGGTCTCGCGGGCGA
This sequence comes from Ancylobacter vacuolatus, assembly GCF_030813595.1. Classification (GTDB taxonomy): domain Bacteria; phylum Pseudomonadota; class Alphaproteobacteria; order Rhizobiales; family Xanthobacteraceae; genus Ancylobacter; species Ancylobacter vacuolatus. The sequence continues at coordinate 259,036 of NZ_JAUSUH010000005.1, forward strand.
GGTCGGCGCGCTCGGTGTCGGATTGCGAGGAGACCGAGACATATTCACCCGCCGCCATCGACATGGCGCCCGCCACCAGCCCGGCAATGCCGGCCAGCAGCACGGCGTCGCGCTCCGCGCTCGCGGCGGCGACGCCGACGATGAGGCTGGCGGTGGACAGGATGCCGTCATTGGCACCGAGAACGGCGGCGCGCAGCCAGCCGGCGCGGTCAACATAATGATTTTCGTCGTGGCGCGAGCGCATGGTGTTCTCCCCGGTCAAGGCGCGGGACACTGCGCTGGAACCGTTACAATCTCATGATACCGCCGCGCGGCGTGCGGGCTAGAGCGTAGTTCCACACAGCAAGCGACACAAAGGTGCCGCATCGGCGGCGCAAAAGGCGGGCCATGTTCGCGCGCATCTTTGCCTTCTTCGAAAAATTCGTCGATCCGTTCCATCCCGCGCCCATTGGGCAGCCGCCGGAGGGGCTGATCGCGTTCTATTGGCACTTCGTGCGCCAGACCGGCTGGGTCTATGTGGCGGCGCTGGCGGCCGCCTTCCTCGTCGCCGTCATCGAGGTCTCGCTGTTCCGCTATATCGGCCAGATCGTCGATCTCGTGCAGGCCTCCAACCCGCAGACGATCTTCTCCGACCATGGCGGTCTGCTGCTGTGGATGGCGTTTGTGGTGGTGGTGGCGCGACCCATCGCCAACCTGCTGCACGATTTGCTGGTGCGCCAGTCGATCACCGCCAAGGTCGGGCCGATGATCCGCTGGCAGTCCTATCGCTGGGTCATTCGCCAGAGCGTCGGCTTCTTCAACAACGATTTCGCCGGCCGCATCGCCACCCGCGTGCTGCAGGCCGGCCCCGCCGTGCGCGGCTCGGTGGTCGAAGTGATCGACGCGCTCTGGTATGCCGGCATCTATGCGGTCAGCGCAGTGCTGCTCTTCGCCGAGGCCGACTGGCGGCTCGCCATGCCGATGGTGGGGTGGATCGCCTTCTATGTGCTGGCGCTGGTGGTGTTCGTGCCGCGTATCCGCCACCTCTCCAAGCGCACCGCCGAGAGCAATTCGGCACTGACCGGCCGGGTGGTGGACAGCTACACCAACATCCTCACCGTCAAGCTGTTCGCCCATTCCGACCGCGAGGACCGCTATGTCCGCGCGGCGCTGGCGCGCAATATCGACGATAACAGCGGCCAGCAGCGCCACATCACCCGCATGGCGTTCACGGTGAGCGTGCTGAACAGCCTGATGCTCGGCGGCATTGGCGGGCTGGGGCTCTGGCTGTGGTCGGTCGGGGCGATCAATCTCGGCGCCATCGCGCTCTCCACCGGCCTTGCCATTCGCATCACCAACATGTCCGGCTGGATCATGTGGGTCGTCACCGGCGTTTTCGAGAATGTCGGCACGGTGCAGGAGGCGATCACCACGCTCTCGCGCCCGCGCGAAGTGGCGGACGCGCCCCGAGCCCCGGCGCTGGACGTGCGCGCCGGCGAGATCCGCTTCGATCATGTCTCGTTCCATTACGGCAAGGGCGGGGGCGTGATCGAGGACCTCACGCTCACCATCCGCCCCGGCGAGCGGGTCGGGCTGGTCGGCCCTTCGGGCGCCGGCAAGTCGACGCTGATGAGCCTGCTGCTGCGCTTCTACGATGCCGAATCCGGCCGGGTGCTGATCGACGGGCAGGATGTGCGCAGGGTGACGCAGGATTCGCTGCACGCGCAGATCGGCGTGGTGACGCAGGACACCTCGCTGATGCACCGCTCGGTGCGCGACAACATCGCCTATGGCCGCCCGGACGCCAGCGAGGAGGACATCCGCATAGCGGCCCGCCGCGCCCATACCGACGGCTTCATCGACAGTCTGAGCGACCCGCAGGGACGGGTGGGCCTCGACGCCCATGTCGGCGAGCGCGGGGTGAAGCTCTCCGGCGGCCAGCGCCAGCGCATCGCCATCGCCCGCGTGCTGTTGAAGGACGCGCCGATCCTCATTCTCGACGAGGCCACCTCGGCGCTCGATTCGGAGGTGGAGGCGGCGATCCAGGCCAATCTCGACGAGCTGATGACCGGCAAGACGGTGATCGCCATCGCCCACCGCCTCTCCACCATTGCCCGCATGGACCGGCTGGTGGTGATGGAGCACGGGCGAATCGTCGAGAGCGGCACCCATGCCGAACTGGTCGCCAGGGGCGGCCTCTATGCCCGGCTCTGGCACCGCCAGTCCGGCGGCTTCATCGACGCGGATGAGGTGGACGCGGCGGCGGAGTGAGGGGGCACCCTCATTCCCGGGTCACGCCCGGGGAGCAGGGCGATCTGTTATCAAGCCGCCCCCGAATCCCCCCGTCTGCCGCAGCGCCTCGCCGAGAATCATCGCCCCCGCCAGCGCCACGTTGAGCGAGCGGGCGCCCTCCGCCAGCGGGATGGCGATTCGCGCATCGGCCACCGCATGCACCGGCTCCGGCACCCCCGCGCTCTCGCGGCCGAGCAGCAGCACATCGTCGGGCAAATAGGCGAGGGCGGTGTAGGCCACCGCGCCGCGCGTCGTGCACAGGACGAGGCGCCGCCGCTCGTGCACGCGCCACGCCTCGAAGGCGGTGAAGCTGGCATGGCGGGTGATCGCGGCGCGGTCGAGATAGTCCATTCCCGCCCGCCGGAAGCCGGCATCGCCCACCGGAAAGCCCGCCGGCTCGATGATGTGCAGCGACAGACCGAAGCAGGCGCTGGTGCGCGCCAGCGTGCCGGCATTCTGGGCGATATCGGGCTGGTAGAGCGCCAGTGCCAGCGTCATGCGGTGTCCTTCCTTGATCGGCGCGCTGCCGCGCGCAACGCCTTCCCTAACGACAGTGGCCCCCTCGGGGAAGGACGCGGACGCTGCGAGGCGCTCCGCCGCCGGGGGCAGGACGGGTTGCCGCACTGCCTTCATCTGGACAAGGAGCGGCCCGGATGCAATTAGAGGCAATCGAAGGTAGGGTCGACCGCGTGCCACGCGGACGCCTGCCCGTTTCGCGCGAGCGCTCGACGCCGCGCCGGGACGGTCTGGCCGAGGCAGCGGTGACGGGTTCGAGGGGAAAGGAAACCATCGTGGCAGCAACTGAGACGGCGGGTACCACGCGCCGCGACTTTCTCTACATCGCCACCGGCGCCATGGGCGCGGTCGGCGCCGCCGCACTCGTGTGGCCCTTCGTCTCCCAGCTCCAGCCCGACGCCTCGGTCCTCGCCATGTCCACCACCGAGGTGGACCTGTCGCAGGTCGCCGAGGGCCAGATGGTCACGGTGAAGTGGCGCGGCAAGCCGGTCTTCGTATGGAACCGCACGGAGAAGGACATCGCCGAGGCGAAGGAAACCCAGCTCTCGGCGCTGCTCGACCCGATCGCCCGCAACGCCAACCTGGCGGCGGACGCCCCGGCGACCGACGCGAACCGGGCCGGCGAAGGACATGAGAAGTGGCTGGTCGTCATCGGCATCTGCACCCATCTGGGCTGCGTGCCGATCGGCCATTCGGGCGAATATGATGGCTGGTTCTGCCCGTGCCATGGTTCGGAATACGACACGGCCGGCCGGGTCCGTCGCGGGCCGGCGCCGACCAACCTCGAAGTTCCGCCCTATCAGTTCGTGTCCGACACGAAGATCTCCATCGGCTGAGCCGGCGTTCAGGGATATTCACAGATGAGCGGACACTCCACGTTCGAGCCGAAGCACCCGGCGCTCAAGTGGTTCGAGAGCCGGCTGCCGCTGGTTGGCCTGATCCATTCCTCCTTCGTCGCCTATCCGACGCCGCGCAACCTGAACTACTGGTGGACCTTCGGCGGCATCCTGTCGCTGATGCTGGTCTGCCAGATCGTCTCGGGCGTGGTGCTGGCGATGCACTACACGCCGCACATCACGCTGGCGTTCGATTCGGTCGAACACATCATGCGCGATGTCAGCTTTGGCTGGCTGATCCGCTACATCCATGCGAACGGCGCCTCGATGTTCTTCATCGCGGTGTACATCCACATGTTCCGCGGCCTCTATTACGGGTCCTACAAGGCCCCGCGCGAGGTGCTGTGGATCCTCGGCTGCATCATCTACCTCCTGATGATGGCCACCGCCTTCATGGGCTACGTGCTGCCGTGGGGCCAGATGAGCTTCTGGGGCGCCACCGTCATCACCAACCTGTTCTCGGCCTTCCCGGTCGTCGGCCCGACCATCGTGGAATGGCTGTGGGGCGGCTTCTCGGTCGATAACGCGACGCTCAACCGCTTCTTCTCGCTGCATTACCTGCTGCCCTTCATGATCGCCGGCGTCGTCGTGCTGCATGTCTGGGCGCTGCATGTGGTGGGGCAGAACAACCCGACCGGCGTCGAGCCGAAGAGCCCGAAGGACACCGTGCCGTTCACGCCCTACGCGACCATCAAGGACGGGTTCGGCATGGTGTGCTTCCTGATCTTCTTCGCGTGGTTCCTGTTCTACATCCCGAACTATCTCGGCCATGCCGACAACTACATCCCGGCCAACCCGCTGGTGACGCCGGCGCACATCGTGCCCGAATGGTACTACCTGCCGTTCTACGCCATGCTGCGCGCGGTGCCGGACAAGCTCGGCGGCGTGCTGACGATGTTCGGCGCCATCATCGTGCTGTTTTTCGTCCCGTGGCTGGATACGTCGAAGGTGCGCTCGGGCGTCTACCGCCCGCTGTTCAAGCAGTTCTTCTGGATCTGGGTGGCGGTGTGCGTCGGCCTCGGCTGGCTCGGCGCCAAGCCGGCGGAAGGCGGCTATGTCATCGCCGGCCGCATCCTGACGATCTACTACTTCGCCCATTTCCTGATCATCCTTCCGCTGCTCGGCCTGTTCGAGAAGCCGAAGGCGGTGCCGGCCTCGATCACCGAGGCCGTGCTGGGCAAGAACAAGGGCGCGGCACCGGCCTCGGCAGGCGTCTCGGCGCCACAGACCAAGGGTTGAGCGGATCATCATGAGCACCACCATGTCCTTCCGTTCCAGCCTTCTCCGTCCGCTCGCCGTCGCCGCGCTGGCGTTCGGCCTCGCCGCCCCGGCGCTCGCCGCCGACGGGCACGGCACGCCGAAGCCCCCGCGCGAGGAGTGGAGCTTCGCCGGTCCGTTCGGCACGTTCGACCAGGCGCAGGTTCAGCGCGGCTTCCAGGTGTTCAAGGAAGTCTGCGCCTCCTGCCACGCCGCCCACCTGTTCTCGTTCCGCAACCTCGCCCAGCCGGGCGGGCCCTCCTTCAGCGAGGCGCAGGCCAAGGCGGTGGCCGAGAGCTATCAGGTTCAGGATGGGCCGAACGATGCGGGCGACATGTTCGACCGCCCCGGCCGGCTGTCCGACCGCTGGCCCTCGCCCTTCCCGAACGAGCAGGCGGCGCGCGCTTCCAATGGCGGCGCCTATCCGCCTGATTTCTCGACGCTGGCCAAGGCGCGCACCTATGAGGTCGGCTTCCCCGGCTTCCTGATCGACATCTTCACCCAGTACCAGGAGAACGGCGTGGACTATATCCACGCCCTGCTGGTGGGCTATGAGGAGCCGCCGGAAGGGTTCGTCCTGCCGGAAGGCGCGCATTACAACAAGTACTTCCCCGGCCACGCCATCAAGATGCCGCAGCCGCTCACCGACGGGCAGGTGACGTACACGGATGGCACGCCCGAGACGCTCGACCAGTACTCGCGCGACGTGACCGCCTTCATGATGTGGATGGCCGAGCCGCATCTCGAAGCGCGCAAGCGCATCGGCTTCCAGGTGATGATCTTCCTCATCATCTTCGCCGGCCTGCTCTACTTCACCAAGAAGAAGGTGTGGAAGAGCGTCGGCCACTGAGCCGCCGCTTCTCCTGCCGCATGATTGAGCGAAGGGCCCCGAAAGGGGCCCTTTTGCTTTGGGGGCACGGTTCTGCGCGCGATGCCGGCTCCACACCCTTGCGGGCTTCCGCCGGGATCATGGCGGGGTTAATGCCCCTCGCTCACGCTTCCAGCCTTTCCACGAAGACGCAGTTGGTGAACTCCAGCACGAGCTCCCCGGTGGGGTCGGTGGCGGTCTCATGGGTGAAGACGAGGCCCCATTCCGGGCGGCTGGCGCTGGGCTTCTTCGCCGTCACCTCGCTGAAAAAGGCCAGCGTGTCGCCCGGGCGCACCGGGCGCAGCCAGCGCAAATTCTTGAAGCCGGGGGAGGGGCCGAGGCGCGGCACGGGCTTGCCCTCGCGGCGCAGCGCCTCGTGCTGGCGGGCGCAGGCCTGCGCTCGCAGCCGGGCCGAAATCGCCACCGCCTGCCAGCCCGAGGCGACCAGCCCGCCGAAATGGGTGCGCGCACCCGCCGCCGCGTCGAGATGAAACGGCTGCGGGTCGAAGGCGCGGGCGAAGGCGATGATCTCGGCGTCGTTGAAGCGGTGCGAGCCGAGCCGCGTGAGCGCGCCGATCTCGATATCCTCAAAGAACAGCATGGGTCCTCTCAGGCTGGCCGGAAGCCGGGATTGCGCCGGCCGAACAGGATTGTGCCGACAAGGTCGGTCCTCACCTCACCGGCGGTGTCGAGGAGTTCAAAGCGGAATTTCACCAGCCCCATTTCCGGCCGGCTTTTGGACGAGCGGGTTTCCAGCACATGGCGGCGCAGGCTCAGCACCGTGCCGGGATGGACCGGCTTCAGGAACCGCACCTCCTCCAGCCCCGGCGAGCCCAGGCAATCGCTGCCGATGAGAAAGCCGTCGGCGGCAAGGCGCATGAAGATGCAGCACAAATGCCAGCCGGAGGCGGAAAGCCCGCCCAGCCGCGTCGCCTCGGCGGCGGAATCGTCGAGATGGATGGGCAGGGGGTCATAGTCGCGGGCGAAGGCGACGATTTCCTCGCGCCCAACCACATAGCGGCCGCAGGTCGCGACATGGCCTTCGTGGAAGTCTTCCCAGAACAGCATCACACCCCCGTCAGGCGCGCGCTCTCGCGGCGCGCCTCTTCCGGGTGCGATCACAGGCGACGATGCCCGCGAGGTCAAGGGCGGCGTTTGACGGGCGAAAGCGGCGGGGTCATCGCGCGGTGGGGCGACTGCGGCCGCTCACAGCTCCATCAGCACGATCGCGATCGGATCGCCGCCGATGCCGTGGGAGAACGTGCCGGTCCCGACCCTGCGGAAGCCGTGGCGCCGGTAGAAGCCCTCGGCGTTCATCGTGGCCTCGACCTTGATCGGCCCGGCGTGCCCCACGCGGGCCTGGCCGATGCCGATCTCCAGCAGCCGTGCGCCCAGGCCCGCGCCAGCGGCATCCGGCACGAGGAACAGCCGTGTTACCTCGCCGGGCTCGGCATCGACGAAGCCCACTATAAGTCCGTCGCGCTCGGCAACGGTTACACCGCCCTTGGCGATCAGGCCCTCATAGGTGGCGGGGGTGCGGGCACCCATCCAGCCCTCGATCTGCGCCGGCGAGTAGGCGCCCTTGGCGAGGCCGGCGACGGAGAGCCGCGTGACCTCGAACAGGGCGGCGCCGTCCCCGGCGCGGGCGGGTCGCAGCTCGAAACCATCGGCGCCGCTCATGTCAGGCTCCGTCCGGCTTGGCTCAGGTGTTGAAGCGGAAATGCAGCACGTCGCCATCGGCGACGACATATTCCTTGCCTTCCAGCCGCAGCCGGCCGGCATCGCGGGCGCCGGCCTCACCATTGCCCTTGACGTAGTCGTCGAAGGCGATGGTCTCGGAGCGGATGAAGCCCTTCTCGAAGTCCGAATGGATGACGCCGGCCGCGCCGGGGGCCTTGGTGCCCGCGGTGATGGTCCAGGCGCGGGCTTCCTTTGGGCCGACGGTGAAATAGGTGACGAGCTTCAAGAGCTCGTAGCCGGTGCGGATGATGCGGTTGAGGCCGGGCTCCTCAAGGTCGATCGCCTCGAGATAGTCCTTCTGTTCGTCCGCCGGCAGCACCGCGATCTCGCTCTCGATCTTGGCCGAGACCACCACCGCCTTGGCGCCTTCCTTCTTCGCCAGCGCGAACACCTCGGCGGAAAGGGCGTTGCCCGCCTTGGCCGAGGCTTCCTCGACATTGCAGACATAGAGCACGGGCTTGGAGGAGAGCAGGCCGAGCATGCGGAAGGCCTTTTCCTCCTCGGGCTTCACCTCGACGAGCCGCGCCGGCTTGCCTTCGCGCAGCAGCACGAGGGCGCGGGTCATCAGGTCGAGCAGTTCCTTGGCGTCCTTGTCGCCGCCCTTGGCCTTCTTCTCCAGCGCGCCGGCGCGCTTCTCAAGGCTTTCGAGATCGGCCAGCATCAGCTCGGTTTCGATGGTCTCGATGTCCGAGATCGGCGCCAGCTTGCCCTCGACATGGGTGACGTCGGAATCCTCGAAGCAGCGCACCACATGGGCGATGGCGTCGCATTCGCGGATATTGGCGAGGAACTGGTTGCCGAGGCCCTCGCCCTTGGAGGCGCCGCGCACCAGGCCGGCAATGTCGACGAAGGTGAGGCGGGTGGGGATGATCTGCTGCGAGCCGGCGATCTTCGCCAGCGTCTCCAGCCGCGGATCAGGCACCGCCACATCGCCGACATTCGGCTCGATGGTGCAGAACGGGTAGTTCGCCGCCTGTGCCGCCGCCGTCTGCGTCAGCGCGTTGAAGAGGGTCGACTTGCCGACGTTGGGCAGGCCGACAATGCCGCATTTGAAGCCCATGATGCGATGCTCGGTCGAGAGGAACGGTTGCCGCCGTGGTTAGGCAGAATGGCGGGCGAGTGCAAGTGATGGCGCGCTGTCCGGGGTTCAGCCCGGCTTCTTGCCGGGCTTATCAGGCGGCCCGAAGCCGCGCGCTTCGAGAAACAGGTGCATCCGGTTCTGGAACTCGTCCAGCCGGTGGGTGGCGAGCAGGCCGGCGAGATCGGCGCAGCCCTCGCACACCGCCTCCACCCAGTCGCGCTCGGCCTTGGCGAAGTCGCTCAGCACATAATGATGCACCAGCGCCTTGTCGCCGGGATGGCCGATGCCGAGGCGGATGCGGGCATAGTCATTGCCGCAATGGGCGGTGATGGAGCGCAGGCCATTATGCCCGGCATTGCCGCCGCCGACCTTGTAGCGGATCTTGGCCGGGGGCAGGTCGAGCTCGTCATGAAAGGCGAACACGTCGCGCAGCTCGATCTTGTAGAAGAGCTGGGCTTCCGCCACCGCGCGGCCGCTCTCGTTCATGAAGGTTTCGGGCAGCAGGGCGATCACCTTCTGCCCCTCGATCTCGCCCTCGCAGGCCGCGCCCTGGAACCGCCGGCGCCACGGCGTGAAACGGTGCCGGCGGGCGATGGCATCCACCGCCATGAAGCCGATATTGTGCCGGTTGCCGGCATATTTCGAGCCGGGATTGCCGAGCCCGGTGAACAGCAGCACCGCGTGCCTCCATTGCGCCGAAAGCGCGCCGATGCCGGCGCCGAAACGGCGAGAGCCGGAAGCGGGCTTCCGGCTCTCGATTCACAGATCGTCCGGGCCAATGGCCCGATCGCGATCAGGCCTGTCGTGATCAGGCCTTGGCAGCGTCGGCGGCAGCGGCCGCAGCCTCGTCTTCCTCGGCTTCCTTGAGGCCCGACGGGGCCGCAATGGTGGCCAGCGTGTCGTCGCCATGGCCGGCCCAGGTCACGCCCGCCGGCAGCTTGACCGCCGAGAGATGGATCGAATCGCCGAAGGCGTAGTCGGCAATATCGACCTCGATGGCGGTCGGGATGGCGTCGGCCGGAACGTTCAGCGCCACGGTGTGGCTGACGATGTTCAGCGAGCCGCCTTCCTTGATCGCCGGCGCGCTGTCGGCGTTGAGGAAGTGCACCGGCACGTCGACGGCGAGGGTGGCGCCAACGGCCACGCGCAGGAAGTCGATGTGCAGCGGGAAGTCCTTGACCACGTCGAGCTGGTAGTCGCGCGGGATCACCCGGTGCTTCTGGCCGTCAACCTCGACGTTGAACAGCGTGGTCAGGAAGTGACCGGCATAGATGATCTTGTTGATCTCGACATGTTCGAGCGTGATGCCGATGGGGGCCTTGCCGTCGCCGTAAATCACGGCGGGTACGCGACCGGCGCGGCGTTCAGCACGAGCGGCCCCCTTGCCGACCTTCGTGCGGGCCTGCGCCTTCAGTTCCTTGATGGCGGTCATGGTTGTCCTCAATGGTTGCAAATGGACAAGGCCGCTTGCGCGGCCCGTTCCTTCAGGCGTGGTAGGTTGAATCCACGGCGCGCCTCCAGGGGTGCGGAAAGGCCGGGACCGGGCGCGCTCATAGCAGCAAAAGCCTTGGCGGGCAATGTTTGCCCGCTGCTGCGGCCTCAGAACTTGCCCAGCACGCCCGCCTTGACGATGCCGCTGGCCTGCGAGCCGGGGCTCTGCGAGCGCTGCACCGAGATGAATCGCTCGGCGGTGCCGGCCGGGGCGCGCAACTCGACCCCGGTGGTCACGGTCTGGCTCTTGTTGACCTCGACGCTGGCGCCGAGCTTTTCCGGCCCGAGCCCGAGCGGGGCGAGCGGCACGGAATAGGTGCTGCCGACGGCCATGTTGTCATACACCGTGGCCGAGCCGGGGCTGGCGGAGGCGCCCACCGCGCCAGCGCTGTAGACGGTGAGGTTGTCCTGCTCCAGCCCGACGCGACCCTTGATCTCGCCCGAGCCGCTGGTGGCGGTGGTGGAGAGCGCGCCGGAGGCCGGGGCGGTGGCGCTGGCGCTGGAGGAGACGGAAACCATCGCCGCACCCTGGCGCAGTTCCATCTGGGTCGGCAGCGTGGCACGTGCCCGCTCGACCGGCGCCGTGCGCGGCTGGAGTTGCTGATAGGGCTTGGGTGGCTCCGGCGCGGGCTCTTCCGGGGCGCCGCCGAGCCCGAGCTCGATGGTTTCCCACAGCGAGGGCATGGTCGCCGTCTCCTTCTCAGGATCGAACGGCTCCAGCGGAACCTGCGGCGCGTCGGCTGCCTCGGTGGGGGCGGGCGCCGCCCCCACGGTCTGCGCCGCCTCCGCCGCGCGCTGGGCGGCCTCGTAGGGCGAGTCCTCGTCGACCGGCGTGATGATGATGACGCCGTACCACGGGTCTGGCAGGCCCGGCTTCGTCACCGTGCCGATGGACTGCGCCGCCGCCGGAAGGGATAGACTCAAGCCGATGCCCATACCCGCCACGAGCATCGGCAGGCGTGCGAAGGGCGTGGCAAGGCGAATCCGCTGGGGGCGCGGCAAAAGGGTGCGCAGCATGGTCTCGTCCGCATCGTTGAGCGAGCGGACAGGCTGGGACCAAACTGTGGAGCGATGATGGCGCAGCGCACAATTTTGCCGAGGCGCCTTTGTTTTCAATGATTTAGGTAGAGGTTGGCCATGCTCGCGCGCGCTCAGTCGAACAGGCTGGAGACGCTTTCCTCATGCGCCGTGCGGCCGATGGCCTCGGCGAGCAGGCTGGCGATGGAGACCACGCGGATGTTGCGCGCCACCCGCACCGCCTCGGTCGGCTGGATCGAATCGGTGATCACCAGTTCCTTGAGATTCGAGGCGGTGACGCGCGAGACCGCGCCGCCCGAGAGCACGCCATGGGTGATGTAGGCGTGAACTTCGGTGGCGCCGCGCGCCAGCAGCGCGTCGGCCGCATTCACCAGCGTGCCGCCGGAATCGATAATGTCGTCGACCAGGATGCAGCGCTTGCCCTCGACATCGCCGATGACGTTCATCACCTCGCTCTCGCCGGGGCGCTCGCGGCGCTTGTCGACGATGGCGAGCTGGGCGTCGATGCGCTTGGCCAGCGCGCGGGCGCGTACCACGCCGCCGACATCCGGCGAGACGACGGTGATGTCGGAAAGATCAAAACGCGACTTGATGTCCGCCACCATGACCGGGGCCGAAAATAGATTGTCAGTCGGGATATCGAAGAAGCCCTGGATCTGCCCGGCATGCAGGTCGACGGTGAGCACGCGGTCGGCGCCGGCATGGGTGATGAGATTGGCCACCAGCTTGGCGGAGATCGGCGTGCGGCCGGAGGAGCGGCGGTCCTGTCGGGCATAGCCGAAATAAGGCAGCACGGCGGTGATGCGGCGGGCGGAGGAGCGGCGCAGCGCATCGGTGATGATGAGCAACTCCATCAGATGGTCATTGGTCGGGAAGGAGGTGGACTGCAGGACGAAGACGTCCTTGCCGCGCACATTCTCCTGGATCTCGACGAAGATCTCCATGTCGGCGAAGCGGCGCACAACGGCGTTGGTCAGCGGCGTGCGCAAATAGGCTCCGATGGCCTCTGCCAGCGGACGGTTTGCATTGCCGGCGACGATTTTGATCGAACCGTTATTGTCGGACATTCCGGCGCGCTCCCAGCCGTCACTCTTCCGCCGGCCGTCTTATAGCCGTCGCGCAGCCCTGATAGGCGGGCCGGCCCGGCCTGTAAAGCTTCCAAAGGCCCGCATTGCCGGCTTGTCCCTATGCACAGCTGCATAGGTGCGATGCCGGTTAGGGATGGGCGGCAAAGGTGAGGGCGCGCGAGGGCTCGTCGGCGACCGCAGCTTCCGCAACGGTATCCGCCGGTATGTCGTCCGGCGTCGCATCGGCGACGGCGGGGCCATCGCCCGGCACCACGGGCGGCGCATCCGCCGGGTCGAGCTCCGGGGTCGCCGATGTCGGCGCGCTGGAAGAGGGGGCGCCGCCGGACAGGCGGGCGGAAATCTCGTCGAGGCTCTGGGCGGCGATGCGCTGCACGGTGGCGTCGTCGAGCTTGGCCCAGACATCCTTGCCGGGGCCGAGCTTCTCGCGGCCCGCGACGCGCAGCACGCGGTCGCTGTCGGCATCGAACACGTCCCACACCCAGTCGACCTCGCCCTTGCCGTTGGCGACGCTGGCGGCGAGATAGCCGCGCACGCGATAGGCGGCGGGCGATTCGCGCGAGACGATGGGAATTTGCCGGGCCTTGGCCTGATCGGACAGGTCCGCCACCAGCCGGTCGAACACCGGCTCAGGCGCGCCGTCGATGGATTCAAAGGCGATCGTCTTGCTGCCCGAGGAAATCGAGGTCGCCGCCACCGGCTTGTTGCCGCCGCCATTGGTCTGGCAGGCGCCGAGGGCGAGGGCGGCAAGCAGAACCGCGGTCGTCGTGAGGCGTCGGCCGAGAGGGCGAAGGCAAGCGCGCATGAACCATTCCCTGTGAGCCGGTCGCGCCACGTATCCCTGCCGAAGCAGGTTCGCGGCTGTCGCCAGCGGACGGGGAATGGTTAAGACTAATTAACGATCAGGTCCAGTGGGGCGGGCGTTAAGCCCTCGTTACCGTTAACGCCGACAAGGTAGGTCCGCCCCAGGCACATCGCCGTGCCGGTATCGCTGTCCATCAGGATCATGTGCGCGAACAGCACCATGCCGGCCTCCAGCACCCAGGAATTACCGGCATAGAACATTGGCGGGTCCATCCAGGAGGGGGTGAACTTGGCGCCGAGCGAATAGCCGCAGGCCGCCAACCGGTGCTTTTCCAGCCCGTGACCATCCATCACATGGGCGTGGGCGGCGAACACATCGCCGGCGGTCTTGCCCGGCACCATGGCGTGGGCGCAGGCTTCCAGCGCCTGCTTCGCCGCCGCGAACAGCTCCAGATGCCGGTCGCGCGGCGGGCCGATCACCACCGTCTCCATCATCGCCGCATGGTAGTGGCGATAGGCGCCGGCCCATTCCAGGGTGAGCTGGTCTTCCTCATCAAGCACCCGCCGGCCGCTCTTGTAGCGGCAGAGGAGCGCGTCCGCGCCCGAGCCGATGATGAACTCATTGGCGGGATAATCGCCGCCGCCGCGGAAGATGGCGCCCTGCATCGCCGCCAGCACCTCGCCCTCGTCGACGCCCGGCGCGATGGTGGCGAGCGCCGCCTCGCGCGCCGCCAGTGCCAATTTGCCGGCCTGCCGGACATACAGGATCTCCGCCGCCGACTTCACCGCCCGCAGCGCGTCGACGAGGCGCGAGGCGTCGATGAGCGTGGCGAAGCCGTCAAAGGCGGCGTCGAGCTTCTTTCCATTGGCGGCGGTGAGGCCGTAGCTCTCATATTCCACGCCGATCCTTCCTCCCGCGCCGCCCAGCTCCGACACCATGTCGCGCAGCTGCTGCTGCGGCGTGGCGTCGGCGCGGTCGGTCCAGACGCGGATGTCTTGGATCAGCGAGGTGTGCTGCGCCTGCCGCAGATCGGCCGAGCGGGTGAGCAGAGCGAGCCGCCCGTCGGCGCCGAGCCAGAGCGCCTGAAAGAAGCAGAAGCCGAACGTGTCGTAGCCGGTCAGCCAGTACATGGACTCCTGCTGGAACATCAGCAGCCCGTCGAGCCGCTGCTCCGCCATCACGGCCAGCAGGCGCTGGCGGCGGCGCTCGAATTCCGGTCCGGTGAAGTGCAGCGTCATGAGGTGGCCTCACACCAGGGTGATGGCGGCGATCAGCCGGCCATAATCGGGCTCATTGCGATGGGTGGCGCGGCGATAGGAGAAGAAGCGGGCCTCGTCGCCATAGGTGTCGAGGCCGAGATCGTCGATCGTGCCGACGCCGAGCGCCCTGAGCCGGGCGGCGATGTAGCCGGGCAGGTCGAACAGCGCATGGTCCGGCCGCGTGGCGGGAATGAGGAAGCGCTCATTGCCGGCGGCGAGGCCGGTGAGGGTGGCGATGAAGTCCGGCCCGACCTCATAGCTCTGCTGCCGGATCAGCGGGCCGATGGCGGCGACGATGTTTTCGCGCCGGGCGCCGAGCTGTTCCATGCGGGCGAGCGTGGCGTCCAGCACCCCGCCAACCGCGCCCTTCCAGCCGGCATGGGCGGCGCCGACGACGCGGGCCTCAGGATCGGCGAACAGCACCGGGCCGCAATCGGCGATGGTGACGGCGGCGGCGATGCCTGTCGTGGCGGTGGCCACCGCATCCGCCTTCGGCCGCTCGTCCCACAGCCGGTCGACGATGACGCAATCGGGGGAGTGCACCTGCCAGGCGGTGAGCAGATGGCCGGCCGGCACGGCGAGCGCGGCTTCCATGCGGGCGCGGTTCTCCGCCACATGGGCGGGGTCGTCGCGCGAGCCGGTGCCGCCATTCAGCCCGGCATAAATGCCCTGCGACACGCCGCCCTCGCGGGTGAAGAAGGCGTGGCGGATGCCGGGCAGGGCGCTCAAGGCGGGGGATTCGACCTTCATGCCTGGGTGTCCTCGAATGCCTCGCCGGGGGCGAACCCGGCCACCATGTCCAGTGCAGGATGCACCAGGGCGAGCGCCTTGAAGAGAGTGCCCATCTGGCCTTCGTCCGGCCCGGCGAGGCGCAGGCGTGCGGCCTCGATCATCTCCCGGTCGGCCTCGCTCGCGGCGCGCTTCAGCCGGAAGGCGCGGTCGTCAAGGCCGAGCCGCTCCAGCAGCAGGCCCTGTCCGATCGGGCCGAAGGCGCGGGCGCCGGCCGCCGATGCGGCGCTGGCGAGGGCCGCGAAGTCGACATGGGCGGTGAGATCGGCTTGCCCGGGATGGGCCAGCACGTCGTCAAAAGCCTGGCGATGCAGCGCCTGCAGCGTGTCGCCGAAACCGCCGGCATGACCGTAATCGACCAACAGCGCGGCGCCGCCAGTGGCGGCGATGCGGGCGCCGAGATGTGCCGCGACGGACAGGCCGAGCGGGCAGATTTCCAGCACCGCGCCGAGCGGGGCGGCGGCAAGGCGGGCCTCGGCACGGGCATCGAGGCGGGCGCCGGGGCGCAGGCCGAAGGCGAGCTTCCCCTCCGGGCCGAGGCCGACCATGCGCTCGGCGATGCCGTCCGGCGTGCGGACGAACTGGCGGATCGGCAGCGCGTCGATGAACTCATTGGCAAGCAGGACGAGAGGGCCGTGCGGCAGGGCGTCGATGCGGTCCACCCATTCCACGGGATGGCCGGGCAGGGTCTCGGCCTGCCGGGCCCGCAGGCGCGGCGAGGCTTCCACCAGCACCACGCGGGCCGCCTCAAGGAATCCCGGCACGCGGGCGGTGGCGCGCAGCATGTCGGCCATCATCGTGCCGCGCCCGGGGCCGAGCTCGGCAAGGACGAAAGGCGCGGGCGAACCCAGCCGCAGCCAGGTCTCCGCCGCCCACAAGCCGAGCAACTCGCCGAACATCTGGCTGATCTCGGGCGCGGTGATGAAATCGCCGGACGCGCCGAAGGGCTCGCGCGTGGTGTAGTAGCCGAGCGTGGGATGGAACAGGCACTGTTCCATATAGTCGGCGACGGTGATCGGCCCGGTGAGGGCGATCTGCCGGGCGAGATGTTCCGCCAATGCCGTCATGCGGCACCCGCGCTGAGCGCCGGGCGGCGGCGGGCGCGCCAGACGAGCCAGCTTCCCAGCGCCAGCATCGGCAGCGAGAGCAGCATGCCCATGGTCAGCCAGCCGCCGAGGAGATAGCCGATCTGCGGGTCCGGCTCGCGGAAGAACTCGACGAAGATGCGGGCGCAGCCATAGAGGAAGACGAACATCCCCGCGACCGTGCCCGGCCGCGCCAGCGCCCCGGCCCGGATGGCGATCTGCAGGATGAGGAAGATCGCCAGCCCTTCCAGCCCCGCCTCATAGAGCTGGCTGGGATGGCGCGGCTCCGGCCCGCCATGCGGGAAGACGAAGGCCCAGGCGACATCGGTCGGCCGGCCCCACAATTCACCGTTCACGAAATTAGCCAGCCGGCCGAGGAACAGGCCGACCGGCACCACGCTGGCGGCGATGTCGAGCATGGAGACGAAGGGCAGAGCTCGCCGCCGGCAGAACAGGTACATCGCCAGGATGGAGCCGAGGAACCCGCCATGGAAGGCCATGCCGCCATGCCAGAGGGTGAAGGCTTGCCACGGGTTCGCGGCATAGAAGGGCAGATTGTAGAACAGCACATAGCCGATGCGCCCGCCGAGGATGACGCCGACCGCGATCCACACCACCGCGTCGTCGAACTCCTCCGGCTTGATCGGGGCGTGGCCGCCCCACAGCGCCGGGCTCGAACAGAGCCGCTTGGCCATCCACCAGCCGAACAGCAGCCCGCCAATATAGGCGAGGGCGTACCAGCGTATGGCGAAGGGGCCGAGCTCGATCAGCACCGGGTCGATGTTCGGGAAGGGCAGGGCGAGGAGCGGCGGGGCGAGCATGAGCATCCCATATCTCGGCGGAAGGCGGGCGGACGCGGGTGCGGTGCAGACGAAGTCCGCACCTTTCGCTTTGCCCCCGTTGCGTGACGGGATCAAGGCGCCTTGTGCCGGCCGCGTGGCTTCCGGGGCGGTTGCCCTTGCGATCCCCGCGCCGCCGCCCCATTGTTTCCGCACAGGCACGACAGAGTGTGGGCCCGATCGCAGGGGCCCAAGTCGGGAGATGACAATGACCCAGACCACCGGCCGAATCTTCGACGATTTCGCCAAGCTGATGAACGACGCGGCCGGCGTCGCCACCGGCGTGCGCCGCGAGGCGGAAGGCGTGATGCGCGCCCAGGCCGAGCGCATCCTGCGCGAGCTTGACGTCGTCACCCGCGAGGAATTCGAGACGGTGAAGGAACTCGCCGCCGCCGCCCGCGAGGAGAATGAGCGCCTCGCCGCCCGTCTCGCCGCGCTGGAGGCCAAGCTTGAGGCGACGATCGATCCGCCCGATTCGCTTGGCTGAGGCGTTGGCCTGCAAGGCGCCGCCGCTCCACCTTCCGCACGTCAGGCTTGTGGACGTTTCGCCTTGGCGCTTGCCGCGCCGGGGCGAATCCCCCGACAAGTCAATTGCGCCAATTTTCGCCAGGGTCCGTTTTTCCACGGACCATGGTACAACGGTCGTAGCGAGGTACGGATTCAGCGCGATATAGTTGGGACGACGGCGATTCGTTTGATTCTCGAACGGCTTGCCGGGAACCGTCGCGTTGCGTGCGTTCGACCCCCTCCGCGTCCACCCTCGCGAGGTCGAGCATGACCTATACTAGTGACTTCGAAGCCGACACCAGCCTGAACCCTCTCGACCTGGTCGAGCGCATGGCCGCGCTCAACGAATGGGCGTTCGAGCGCTCGGCCGAGGACGAGATCACCATCTCCCTCGAAGGGCGCTGGACGGACTGCCATGTCTCGTTCCAGTGGATGGACGAGGTCGAGGCGCTGCACATCGCCTGCGCCTTCGACCTGAAGGTGCCGGAGAAGCGCAAGACCGAAGTGCTGCGCCTGCTTTCCCTCATCAACGAACAGATGTGGGTGGGCCATTTCGACCTGTGGTCGAAGGAGGGTGTCATCATGTTCCGCCACGCCTTGCTGCTGGCCGGGGCGGAAGCCACCGACCGCCAGTGCGAAGTGCTGATGGAATGCGCCATCGAGGCGGTGGAGCGCTATTTCCCCGCCTTCCAATTCGTCGTCTGGGCCGGCAAGACCGCCCGCGAGGCGATGGACGCCACCCTGTTCGAGACCGTCGGCGAAGCCTGAGCGCGTCGCCGGCGCACGTCCCGCCATTGCCAAAGACGCGCGCGAGCGGCAGTAAGGCCCTGTGACGGCGCGCGGGGTCGCGCGGGCAGGGGAGTTCAGTCATGGCCACACTTTCCGACATTCCCGGCCGGGTGCTGCTTGTCGGCGCCGGCAAGATGGGCGGCGCCATGCTGGAAGGCTGGCTCGATCTCGGGCTCGATCCGGCGCTGGCGGCGGTGATCGATCCCGCCCCGCCGGCGGAGATCGCCGCCCTCATCGAGGCGCGCGGCGTGGCGCTCAACCCGCTCAATGGCGGCCCGCCCGCCGTGATGCTGCTGGCGGTGAAGCCGCAGGTCGCCCCGGAGGTTCTGGCCCGGGTGGCGCCGCTGGCCGATGCCGGCACGCTCATCGTCTCGGTCATGGCGGGGCGCACGCTCGGCTTCCTTCAATCCTACTTCCCCGCCGGCACGGCGGTGGTGCGCTCCATTCCCAACACCCCTGCGGCGATCGGGCGCGGTGTGACGGTGGCGGTGCCGAACGGTGCCGTCACCTCGGACCAGATGACCATCGCCGACGCGCTGCTGCGCGCCACTGGCGGGGTGGAATGGGTGGAGGACGAGGCGCTGATCGACGTCGCCACCGCCGTCTCCGGCTCCGGGCCGGCCTATGTGTTCCTGCTGGCCGAGGCGCTGGCGGCGGCCGGCGTCGAGGCCGGGCTGCCGGCCGACATGGCCGACCGGCTGGCGCGGGCGACCGTGGCGGGGGCGGGCGAGCTGATGGTGCGCACCGGCATCGACCCGGCGCAGCTGCGGCGCAACGTCACCTCGCCCAACGGCACGACGGCGGCAGCGCTCGCTGTGCTGATGGACGAGGAGAAGGGCTTCGGCCCGCTGCTGACTGACGCGGTGGCGGCGGCGGCGAAGCGCTCGCGTGAACTCGCCGGCTGACGCTTCCGCATTCCTGACGCTCCCGCAAACGTGCGGCACGAGCGGGCGCGGGGGCGCGCCGGGGTCTTCTCCTTGGCCGGGGCACGCCTTACATAGAGGTGAGGCAACGTTCAGGACAGGAGGTCTTCATGGCACGCTCCCCGGGAACGAAAGCGATCGCCGACAAACCGAGCGAGGCGCGCGCCCTCGCCCTCGACAGTTTCATGCGACTGCTGGCGCGCATGCCGTTCGAGCGCATCAGCCTCGGCGCGGTGGCGGACGAGGCGAAGATTCCCCTCGCCGAACTGCGGGCCTCCTTCGGCTCCACCTTCGACATGCTGGCCGGCTTCCTGCGCGAGGTCGATTCCAAGGTGCTCGCGCCTTCCAGCGAGGACATGGCGGACGAGCCGGCCCGTGACCGGGTGTTCGACGTGCTGATGCGCCGGCTAGACGTGCTGGCGCCGCACAAGCCGGCGCTGCGCTCGCTGATGGACTCGGCCCGGCGCAACCCGTTCTTCGCCCTGGCGCTGAACAAGCTTTCCGTCCGCTCGCAGCAATGGATGCTGGCGGCGGCGCGGATCGACACCGCCGGCCTCAAGGGCGCGGTGCGGGCGCAGGGGCTGGCGCTGGTGTTCGGCCGGGTGCTGCAGACCTTCCTCACCGATGACGACCCGGCACTGGCCCGCACCATGGCGGCGCTGGACCGCGAACTGGCGCGCGGCGAGCGGGCGCTCGGCCTGATCGAGGGCGCTGTGTGCCTGGCCACCGGTGGACGACGCGGGCGCGGTGGCAAGGCCGCGTCGCCCGAGGCGACGCCCGCCGCCCCGCCGGACGCGCCCGTGGTGGCGTGAGAGCGCCCCGGGCTGGGCTTTCGCGTATATTCCAGTGAGGAATCAGCCGTCAGCACCGATACTGAGGCGGCCAGCGTGAGGAACCCCATCGTGAGTCTCGCCCCCCTCGAACAGATCACCTTCGCCGATTTCCTGAAAGTCGATATCCGCGTCGGCACCATCATCCAGGCCGAGCCTTTCCCCGAGGCGCGCAAGCCGGCGCTCAGGCTGGTGATCGATTTCGGCCCGCATATCGGCTGCAAGAAGTCCTCGGCCCAGATCACCGTGCATTACGCGGCGGAGGATCTGATCGGGCGGCAGGTGGCGGCGGTGGTGAATTTCCCCTCCCGCCAGATCGGCCCGATCATGTCCGAGGTGCTGACCCTCGGCTTCCCGGACGAGGACGGCGCCGTGGTTCTGTTCAAGCCCGACCAGGACGTGCCCAACGGCGCGCGGCTGTTCTAAAGCGGCATTGTTCAGACCGGAATCCGGATCGCCGCGCGGAGGCCGCCCAGCGCGCTTTCGCCGAGGATGACGTCGCCGCCATGGGCGCGTGCGGCGTCGCGGGCGATGGTGAGGCCGAGGCCGGAGCCGCCGGCATCCTGGTTGCGCGCCTCATCGAGCCGGAAGAAGGGACGGAAAACGTCTTCGCGCAGCGCGGGGGCGATGCCGGGCCCGTCATCGTCGACGGCGATGGTGAGCCAGCGCTCGTCGCGCGTGCCCGTGATCTCGATGCGCGCGGCGTGCCGGCCGGCATTGCCGACCAGATTGGCGAGGCAGCGGCGGAAGGCGTCGACCCGCACCATCACCATCGGGTCGCCGCTGTAGCTGGCGCTCACCTTCGCGCCCTGGCGCTCGGCATTGATCCGCGCCTCCTCGATCAGCCGCGCCATGTCGGCCAGCGCCGGCGCCTCGGCGACATCCTCGCGGGCGAAGGCGAGATAGGCTTCCAGCATGCTCTGGAGATCGTCCACATCCTTGCGCAGCGCCTCGGTGTCGGCGCTGTCGCCCAGCAGGGCCAGTTCCAGCTTGAAGCGGGTGAGGATGGTGCGCATGTCGTGGCTGACGCCGGCGAGCATGGTGGTGCGCTGCTCGATCTGCCGCTCGATCCGCCGCTTCATCTCCAGGAAGGCCAGCGCCGCGCCGCGCACCTCGCGCGCGCCGCGCGGGCGGAAGCCGGCGACGTCGCGACCCTTGCCGAAGGCGATGGCGGCATCGGCCAGCGCCTCGATCGGCTTGATCTGGTTGCGCAGGAACAGGATGGCCACCGCCATCAGCACCAGCGCGGTGCCCACCATCCACAACAGGAAGATGTGGGAGTTGGAGAGATAGGCCTGGCTGCGGCGTGCAAAGACCCGCAGCACCATGCCGTCCATCTGCACCCGCACCTCGATCAGGTTGGAATTGCCCACAGTATCGGTCCAGAACGGCCGGTGCAGCCGCTTGGCCAGTTCGCCGGTGAAGGCGGAATCGAGGGTGGAGAAGAACGGCTTGGGGCCGGGCGGCGGCAGGCGCTCGCCGGGCATGAAGTCCACCGTCAGGCCCATGGTGATCTGGGCGATCCGCTTGATCCGCTCCTGGTCCTCCTCCGTGGGGAAGGCGAGGGCGAGCTGGGTGACGGCGGTGATGTCCTGCGAGACCGCCGCCGAGAGCCGGCGGGTGACGGTGTTGTAGTGGCGCTCCATGAAGACGAAGGCCAGCACCGATTGCAGGATCACCACCGGGGTGACGATGATGATCAGCGAGCGGGCGAACAGCCCCTTCGGCATGATGCGGTTGAACCACGCGCCGAAGCGGGCATTGTTCTCGCGCATGCGGCGCTGGGTCAGGCGAAGGCGGGCGCGGGCGGCGCCGACGACGCTGGTGTCGCGGGCGCTCAAGGAGCGACGACCAGCCGGTAGCCGACGCCGCGCACCGTCTGCACATAGGCGGGATTGGCCGGGTCGCGCTCGATCTTGCGGCGCAGCCGGTTCACCTGCACGTCCACCGCCCGGTCGCCGGCGGCGACGCCGGGGGCGACGAGGTCCTGGCGCGGCACGGTCTGGCCTGGCGCCTCGCCCAGCACCCGGAGCATGTCGCGCTCGCGGTCGGTGAGGCGCACCATCTCGCCCTCGCGGGTGAGTTCGCCGCGCGCCAGATGGAAGCTGAATGGGCCGAAGCGCACCGTCTCGATCGCCTGCGCCGGCGGGGTGGCCGAGCGCTTGATGATGTTGCCGATCCGCAGCAGCAATTCGCGCGGCTCGAACGGCTTGGCGAGGTAGTCGTCGGCGCCGATCTCCAGCCCCTGGATGCGGTCGCCCGGCTCGGAGCGGGCGGTGAGCATGAGGATCGGCACGGAAGAGGTTTCGCGCACCCCGCGGGCGAGGTCGAAGCCGGTCTCGCCGGGCATCATCACGTCCAGAATCAGCAGGTCGAAGGTGAGGCCGGCGAGCCGGGCGCGGGCATCGGCGCCCGATTCCGCCGTGGTGACGCGGTAGCCATGCTCGCTGAGGAAGCGCGAGAGCAGATCGCGGATGCGGCGGTCGTCATCGACGATGAGCAGGTGGAAGGCGTCGTCGGCAGGCATGGTGCGGGCTTCCCTTGCCGCCGCGACCGGGCTGTGGCGGGCGTCGAGCATGGCGATCCTCCCCGTCAGCCGGCTGGCCGGCTGCGGGCGGCGCTGCGCGCCTCCACGGCCTGGTCGGCGCGGGCGATCAGCTTCTCGGTCGGGCTGCGATCTTCCGGGTCGATCATGGCGACAAGAAAGCGGCGCACGACATCGCGTGCATCGCCACCGCTCTCCTCCAGCGCCCGGCGCAGGCGGCGCGACTGGATGGCGACGAATTCCTGGGTCAGCGCCTCGCCCTTCGGCGTGAGGTAAAGCAGACGCTGGCGGCGGTCGGAGGCGCCGGCGCGGCTGTCGATGAAGCCCTGGTCCACCAGCTCGCGCAGCACCCGGCCGAGGCTCTGCTTGGTGATGCGCAGAATGTCGAGCAGGTCGGTGACGCGCATGCCGGGATGGCGATTGACGAAATGCAGCACCCGGTGATGCGCCCGGCCGAAGCCGAAGCCGTGCAGGATCTCGTCGGGATCGCTGACGAAATTGCGATAGGCGAAGAACAGAAGCTCGATCAGGTCGAGCATCGGTTCGCCTTCCGGGGCGGGGGACAGACGCGGGGCAGCCCCCGGCTCGCTCTTGCCGGTGCGCGCTGTCAGCGAGACATTTATGTCAGCCATGTTGACTTTTTTCGTTATGATCGTTACCCAGATGTCCCGTTCAACGAAAGGATCGTTCGGCTAGCCGCCCGATCCGCCTCGGAACAGGATAGAGTCGCGCTCGCTCTTACTGAGCCGCGACGATAACGGGACTTCGGCCGCGAGGCAAAGCGTTGCGCTCTCGCCTGACGGGCCGTAGCCACCATGCCGAAGGAACAGAAGGGCTCCGGCGCCTCCCATGGCGCGCTGGCGCCCCGGTTGGGAGACTTACCATGGCGAGCGAACCTTTCGACAAACGCAGCGGCTGGATCTGGTATGACGGCGCCTTCGTGCCCTGGCAGGACGCGCAGGTCCATGTACTGACCCACGGGCTGCACTATGGCAGCTGCGTCTTCGAGGGCGAGCGCGCCTATGGCGGCGAGATCTTCAAGCTGGACGAGCACACGGCGCGGCTGAAGCACAGCGCCGAACTGCTCGACTTCGAGATCCCCTATGGCACGGACGAGATCAACGCCGCCTGCCGCGAGCTGCTGGTGCGGCAGAAGCTGAATGACGCCTATCTGCGTCCCGTCGCCTGGCGCGGCTCGGACATGATGGGCGTCTCGGCCCAGCACAACCAGATCCACCTCGCCATCGCGGCGTGGGAATGGCCGAGCTATTTCGATCCGGCCCAGCGGCTCAAGGGCATCCGCATCGGCATGGCGAAGTACCGCCGCCCCGACCCGATGACCGCGCCCTCGACCTCCAAGGCCGCCGGGCTCTATATGATCTGCACAATCTCCAAGCACGCCGCCGAGCGCGAGGGCTTCGCCGACGCGCTGATGCTGGACTGGCGCGGGCGCGTCGCCGAATGCACCGGCGCCAATGTGTTCTTCGCCAAGGACGGCGTGATCCACACGCCTGAAGCCGACGCCTTCCTGAACGGCATCACCCGCCAGACGGTGATCGCGCTGGCCAAGCGGCGCGGCATTGAGGTGGTGGAACGGGCGATCATGCCGGAGGAACTGGCGAGCTTCGACGAGTGCTTCATCACCGGCACCGCCGCCGAGGTGACGCCGGTCGCCGAGATCGCCGGCCAGCACTTCCAGCCCGGCCCGGTCACCAAGACGCTGCTGGAGGACTACATGTCCGAAGTGCAGCCGAAGAAGGCCGAGGCGGCCTGAGCCCGTTCGCCGATCCGCTTTTCAGATGAACGTTATGCCCGGCCTCGTGCCGGGCATTGACGTTTTTGGATGCGCGCAGCGCCGTTGTCGGGTTGGACGCCTGCGGCGGAGCGCTGCGCTGGGTCCCGGCGCAGCGCTCCGCCTTCAGCTCCGCTGGGCCAGGACAGGAAACTGTTCCGTCATCTCGGCCGCAGGGCGGAGAGCCGGGATCGCCTCCCGCTATCGGCCAACGCTCCCGGATCGGCCTGCGGCCGTCCGGGATGACGGCGGCTGGCGGTCGGCCTCGGTGTCAGGCCCAGCGTTCCGCCGCCGTGTCGTCTTCGTCCTTGGCGGCGACCCAGCCTTTGCCGTCGTCGCGCTCTTCCATTTTCCAGAACGGCGCGCGTGTCTTCAGCCAGTCCATCAGGAATTCGGCCGCCTCGAAGGCGGCGGCGCGGTGGGCGGAGGCGGTGACGACGAGCACGATGTTGTCGCCCGGGACCATGCGGCCATAGCGGTGGATGACGGTGGCGCCGACCAGCGGCCAGCGGGCGCGGGCCTGTTCCACCAGCCGGCCGATCTCCTCTTCCGCCATGCCGGGATAATGCTCCAGCGTCAGGGCGATGAGCGGCGCGCCGCCGGGCGCGTCCTGCGCGCGGCACAGGCCGGCGAAGGTGACGAGCGCGCCGATGTCGGTGCGCCCGCGCGCGAGGGCGGCGGCCTCGGCGGCGGCGTCGAAATCCTGCGCCTGTATGCGGACGGTGAACATCTCCGCCCTCCCGGTTCAGCCGCCCGTCATGGGCGGGAAGAAGGCAATCTCGCGCGCGGCACCGAGCGGCGTGTCCGGCTTGGCGTGCCGCCGGTCGAGCGCCGCCCGCACGATACGCGGATTCTCGAAGGCGTGGGCATAGCCCTCGCCGCGCGTGCCGAGGAAGGCGGCAAGCTCGGCTACGGTGGCGACGCCCTGCGGCAGTTCGATCTCCTCCGCCTCGATCCCGATACGCTCGCGCACCCAGGCGAAATACAGCACCTTCACGCGTCATCCCCGATCAGATGGCGGGCGCCGGCGCGGAAATAGTCCCAGCCGGTATAGAGCGTCAGCAGCGCCGCGATCCACAACAGGCCGATGCCGAACAGCGTGATGCCCGGTACCAGAAGATCGGCCGCCGGCCCGGCCAGCAGCACGCCCACGGCGACGAGCTGGGCGGTGGTCTTCCATTTGGCGAGGCGGGTGACGGGGACGCTGACCCGCAGCTCGGCGAGAAATTCACGCAGGCCGGAAACGAGGATCTCGCGGCACAGAATCACCAGCGCCGCCCAGAGCGACCAGCCGCGAATGGTGCCGTCCGAGGCCAGCATCAGTAGCGAGGCGGACACCAGCAGCTTGTCGGCGATCGGGTCCAGCATGCGGCCGATGGCCGATTGCTGCTGCCAGGCGCGGGCGAGGTAGCCGTCGAAGAAATCGGTGACGGCGGCGACGACATAGATGACCACCGCCACCCAGCGCAGCCAGACGCCGCCTTCCAATATGTCGGACCAGAACAGGCAGGCCGCCACCAGCGGCACCGCCACGCAGCGGCCATAGGTGAGCAGATTGGGCAAAGACAAGGCGTGACCGCGAGTCACCTTGGTCGGCTCCCGTGCTGTCTGCGGGTTTGATGCAACATCGACCATAGTGCGCCGGCTCCCTCACAGGCAGGTAAACACGCGAGCCGGCTACGTCAATTGCGTGGCGGCCATTGCTTTGCCTGCCGTGGCGCTTTCACGATGCGGCAGGGCTGTGGCCATCGCATGACGGGAATGGCCGGACAGGCGCTTCATGTGGCTTTCGCATGAAAGAAGTCATAAACCGCCCGCGCCATCGCCGCGTTCACCCCCGGCACACCCTCAAGATCGGCGAGCGAGGCACGCTCGATCGCCTTCAATGTACCGAAATGGTGCAGCAGCGCGCGTTTACGAGTGGGGCCGATGCCGGGAATTTCCTGCAGGCCGGCCTGGGTGATGTCCTTCTTGCGGCGGGCGCGGTGCGAGCCGATGGCGAAGCGGTGCGCCTCGTCGCGCAGGCGCTGCACGAAGTAGAGCACCGGGTCGCGCGGCTCCAGCCGGAAGGGCTCGCGGCCATCGGCATAGAAGGTCTCGCGGCCGGCATCGCGGTCCGGGCCCTTGGCGACGCCGACCATCGGCACGTCGGTGACTCCAAGCCCGGCCAGGGTTTCGCGCGCGGCCTTCAGCTGGCCGGGGCCACCATCGATCAGCAGCAGGTCCGGCCAGGCCGAGGAGGCGGCGGAGGCTTCCTCGCCCTCGCCCGGTTGGGGGGAGGGGGCAATGACCAAAGCCTGCTCCTCACCCGATGCCTGCCCCTCAGCCGATAGCTGCGCCGTCGACGTCTCCCCGTCGGTGACTGGTGAGGCGCCGGCCCGTGGATTCTCCTTCAGCAGGCGGGAGAAGCGGCGGGTCAGCACCTCGCGCATCATGCCGTAATCGTCGCCGGGAGTGAGTTCGGTCGAGCGGATGTTGAACTTGCGGTACTGGCTCTTGGCGAAGCCCTCGGGCCCGGCCACGATCATGCCGCCCACCGCATTGCTGCCCATGATGTGGCTGTTGTCATAGACCTCGATCCGCCGGGGCGGCGCCTTGAGGGCGAAGGCGCGGGCGAGTTCTTCCAGCAGCCGGGCCTGGCTGGCACTCTCGGCCAGCTTGCGGCCCAGCGCCTCGCGGGCGTTCTGCAAGGCGTGCTCGACCAGTTCGCGCTTCTCGCCGCGCTTGGGTGCCGCGACCTCCACCCGGTGGCCGGCGCGGGTGGAGAGCGCTTCCTCCAGCAGTTCGCGCTCGGCAATGTCGTGGCTGATCAGCACGAGGCGCGGGCAGGGCTTGTCCTCGTAGAACTGGGCCAAGAACGATTCCAGCACCTCGCCGATCTCCAGCGTGCGGTCGGCGCGGGGATAGAGCGCGTGGTTGCCCCAGTTCTGGCCGGTGCGGAAGAAGAACACCTGCACGCAGGTCGCGCCCCCCTCCTGGTGGATGGCGAACACATCCGCCTCTTCCACCGAGCGCGGATTTATACCCTGCGTGCCCTGCACGGCGGAAAGCGCGGCGAGGCGGTCGCGCAGGGCGGCGGCGCGCTCGAATTCCAGCTCGTGCGAGGCGATCTCCATCTCGCGCGCCAGCTGTTCCTTCACCGCCTTGCTGCGGCCGGAGAGGAAGTCGCGCGCCTCGCTCACATATTCGGCATAGTCGGTGTGGTTCACCTCGCCGGTGCAGGGGCCGGCGCAGCGCTTGATCTGGAACAGCAGGCAGGGGCGGGTGCGGGCCTCGTAGAAGCTGTCGGAGCAGGAGCGCACCAGGAACGCCTTCTGCAGCGCGTTGATCGTGCGGTTCACCGCCCAGACCGAGGCGAAGGGGCCGTAATAATCGCCCGGCCGGTTGCGGGCGCCGCGGTGCTTGGTGATCTGCGGCGACACATGATCCTTGGTGATGAGGATATAGGGAAACGACTTGTCGTCGCGCAGCAGCACGTTGAAGCGCGGGCGCAGCTGCTTGATGAAGTTGGCCTCCAGCAGCAGTGCTTCGGTCTCGGTGCCGGTGGAGACGAACTCCATCTCCATGGTGGCCGCCACCATCCGCATGATGCGGGCGGTCAGCCCCGTGGGGCGGGTATAGGCGACGATGCGGCGCTTGATGCTCTTGGCCTTGCCGACATAGAGCACCGCCCCGTCCGCGCCGATCATGCGGTAAACGCCGGGCCCGTTCGGCGCGTGCTTGAGGGCGCGCGCGATGGCGGCGCGGCCCATGGCGACGGAGCCCGGCGCGGGCTCGGCCTCCTCGGCAAGGTCGGCAATGAGGGCCTCGTCCTGGTCAAGCTCGGCGATGTCGGCATCGTCGGCGTCGAGGTCGGGCATGTCGCGGGTCGGTCGGGCAATCATGAGTCCCTAGATACGTATTTGCGCCCCCGGCGAACAGGGGGCGGAGCGTTTCGAGGCGCGTCTTCCCGCTACGGCACAGGGCACGAAAATGCATCGGGCGTCGGAAGGCCATGCGCCCGCAGCCGGTGTCAGCGGCGGCAAAAGGGTCTAAGGGAGCCCATCATGACCCGTTCCGGCGATGCCGTTTCCCACCCGCCCTTTCCCCTGGCCGGCTACGCCTTCGGCGCCGCCGGGGCGATGTTGTTCGCCTCCAAGGGCATCATCATCAAGCTCGCCTATGCCGAGGGCATCGACCCGGAGACGCTTCTGGCGCTGCGCATGGCGTTCTCGCTGCCGTTCTATCTCGCGGTCGGCGCCTTCGCGCTGCTGCGGCTGCGCGGCATGGGTGAGCCTTTGCCGAGCGGCCGGCTGGTGGTGCAGTCCATGCTGGTGGGCGCGCTGGGCTACTGGTTGGCCAGCTATCTCGATTTCGCCGGGCTGCAATACACATCCGCCTCGTTCAGTCGGCTGATCCTCTTCACCTATCCGATCTATGTCGCGCTGTTCGGCGCGCTGCTGTTCGGCCAGCCGATCCGGCCGAAGGCGATGCTGGCCTTCGCGCTCGCCTATGGCGGGCTGGCGCTGATCTTCCTGCAGAATGTCACCGCCATGGGCTCGGACGTGGTGAAGGGTTCCGTGCTGGTGACGCTGGCGGCGATCTCCTTCGCGCTCTACCAGCTCTGCGCCCGCTCGCTGCTGCAGCGGGTCGGCTCGGCCCTGTTCACCTGCATCGCCATGATCTCGGCCTCGATCATGGCGATCGGCCAGTTCGCGGTGTTGCGGCCGGTCGAGGCGCTGATGGTGTCGCCGCATGGGCTGATGCTGGCGGTCAGCGTGGCGATCGGCGCCACCGTGCTGCCGACCTTCCTGATGAACGCAGCGCTCAAGCGCATTTCGGCGCAGGCCAATTCGATGATCAGCACGGTGAGCCCGGTGGCCACCATGGTGCTGGCGGTGATTTTTCTCGGCGAGAGCGCCAGCCCGGCCGAGCTCGCCGGCGCGGTGCTGGTCATGGCCAGTATCGGCTGGTTCACGCTGAGCGACGCAAGACGCCGCTGAGCGCTGCCGCCGCTGAGTGCCGCCGGCGCGCAGGTTCAGTCGTCTTCCACGTCCGGCGTGCGCCAGGCGAGGTGCTGCCCGCCATCGACCGCGATCATCTGCCCGGTGACGCTGGCGGCGCGGGCGAGATAGGCGACCGTGTCGGCGATCTCCTCCGGGCTCGGGCCGCGCCCGAGCAGCACCGAGGCGGACTGGCGGGCGAAGGCGCCGTCATCCTGCCGGCCATTGGCCAGCGTCGGGCCCGGGCCGACCGCATTGACCCGCACGCGCGGCGCCAGCGCCTGCGCCAGCATCCTTGTGGCGGCCCACAGCGCCTCCTTGGTCACACTGTAGGAGAAATAGGCCGGGGTCGGCTTCAGCACGCGCTGGTCGATGAGGTTGACGATCGCCCCCGGCACGCCCTCCGGCAGCTGCGCGGCGAAGGCGCGGGCGAGCTGCACCGGCGCACGCAGATTGACCGCCATGTGCCGCTCCCACACGCCGAGATCGAGCGCTGCCACGCTGTCGGGATGGAATTCCGAGGCGTTGTTGACCAGCAGGGCAAGCGGCCCCAGCGCCGCCACGGCGGCCGGGACGACGCCGTCCACCGCCTCGGCCTCGGCGAGCTCGGCGACGATGATGGCCGCGCGTGCTCCCGCCTCCCGGATCGCCGCGGCGGTCTCCTTCGCCGCGGGGCCGGGCCGGCGCACATGCAGGGCGATGTCGTATCCCTCACGGGCGAGGCGCAGGCTGATGGCGCGGCCGATCCGCACCGCGCCACCGGTGACGAGGGCGACGGGGCGGGTGACAGCGGGCGTGAGCGTGCGGGACGTGTCGGGGCCGGGCGGCGAGGGGGGAGGGGTCATCAGATTTGAGGCGCTGCATTGGAAGGGCGGCGGGCAAGGGACGGCTTCGCCGCCCGGCTGACAATACGCTGCGCAACGGTGCGCGGATGAGGATGCCGGCGCGGATCGGGTAATTTCGTGCCGGCGTTCACGGCCACCTTTTTAGCGGGGCAATGGCCGGCGGGCCATCTCTGCCTGATGTGCCGCCGGATCTGTGATCGGTATTCAAGTATACATGAAGGTTACGTTTCATTAAGTATAATATAGCCTTTCGGCATTCGACATTATTTCGGCCGCACCTTTCTGGAATCGTCGGACTTATCTCAGCGACGGCGATGTCTTTTCGCCGGCTGGCAGGCTGAGCCAGGATCCAGGAGACGATCATGAAGAACAGCATCCGCGCAGGCCGCATTCGTGCAGGTCGCATTCTCGGCGGTCTCGGGCTTGTGGCCCTGATGGCCGTTCCCGCCGCTGCGGCGGATATGTCCTACCCGGCCCCGGCGGGGGGCGCCTATGCGCCGGCGCCGGCGTTCACCTGGACCGGCTTCTATCTCGGCGCCAATGCCGGCTATGGCTGGGGCACGGCGGATGGCTCGCCTGATATTGACGGTTTCCTCGGCGGCCTGCAGGCCGGCTACAACTGGCAGGGCAGCGGCCCGCTGGTGCTCGGCGTCGAGACCGACATCCAATATGCAGACCTGTCGAGCTCGGCCTTCACGCTGGACTATTTCGGCACGGTGCGGGCGCGCCTCGGCTTCGCCTTCGACCAGTTCCTGGTCTATGGCACCGGCGGCCTGGCCTATGGCGGCGGCAGCTATGAGCTGCTCGGCCTTTCCAATGACCGCAACCATATCGGCTGGACCATCGGCGCCGGCGCCGAATACGCCATCGGCGGCAATTGGAGCGTCAAGGGCGAGTATCTCTATATCGACCTCGGCGAGGAGACTTATGCGAGCTATTTCGGCCCGCGCGATGTCGGCATGAGCGCGAATGTGGTGCGCGCCGGCGTGAATTACCGCTTCTGATCGGCGTGCGGCGGGCATTGACGCCGAATCCGGCGCGCCCGCCCCCGTCTTCGGGCGGTGAAGTCGCGCAATTTGTGACATCGAAAACACACATGCCGACGATCTGTGGCTGATCATGGCGAAATTGTTGCGCGTTTCGCGGTTCTATGGATGCGGTATTTCTAGCGCAGGTTCAGTGCTGCGAAGGCTTTGCGGGCCCTCAGACCTCATTCGGTGGAAGGTGCGGGCGGCAAATGCGGCGGTGTTGCCCCAATCCAGCCCTTGGCCTGCCCATCTGGGCTTCTACTTCACACTCCGAGACGCAGGCCTTTCCTGGATGCCTTTCCTGGTGCCGGGATTCTTTCGGAGAATACCAATGAAGAAGATCCTCTGCTCGGGCGTCGCCGCGGTCGCCCTTCTCGCCGCTGCCCCCGCCTTCGCGGCCGACCTGGCGCAGCAGCAGTCCTACCCCACCAAGGCCGCGCCGATGTATGTCGAGCCGGTGTTCACCTGGACGGGCTTCTATATCGGCGCCAATGCCGGCTATGCCTGGGGCCAGGGTGAGGGCGGCGCGGGCGTCGTCAATCTCGACCCGACGGGCTTCCTCGGCGGTGGCCAGATCGGCGTCAACTACCAGTTCGACAACAACATCGTGCTGGGCGCCGAAGCCGACTTCCAGGGCTCGGACATCAAGGACACCTATGCCGGTTATGAGTCCAAGATGGACTATTTCGGCACGGTCCGTGCCCGCCTCGGTTATGCCTTCGGCAATGTGATGCCCTATGTGACCGGCGGTCTCGCTTGGGGTCACACCGAGGTAAACGACAACCTGTTCGGCCTGTCCTCGGACAAGACCCAGGTGGGCTGGACGGTTGGCGGCGGCGTGGAATACGCCCTCACCAACAACTGGACCATCAAGGGCGAGTATCTCTACATGGATCTCGGCGAGGACTACTACGACAGCATCGGCTACAAGACCGGCCTGACGGCCAACATTGTCCGCGCTGGCGTGAACTACAAGTTCTGACGCGAGCCTGACGGCTTCTCGACCACAAGGGCCCCGGATCGGCGATCCGGGGCCCTTTTTGCGTTGCCGGGGTCGTCGGCGGGATGAGACCTGTGGTCTCAGACCTGTGCGTCAGACTTGCGGGGTCGTTGCCTCGAAAGCGGGCACACGCTCTGAAAAAGCGTCGAGCCAGGCGACCAGTGCCGGATGGCCGGCGCGCCAGGCGCCGGCAAAGCGCAGGTCGAGATAGCCGAGCGCGCAGGCCACCGCGATCTCGCCGACGTGGGCGGCGCCGCTGACCGGCAGGGTCTGCGGCGGCGCGGCTTCCAGCGCCGCCAGCCCGCGCGCCACCTTGCCCGCCTGATGGTCGAGCCAGCGGGCGCTGTGGGTTTCCGGTTCGCGGAACCGGCTCTCATACATCTGCAGCAGCGCCGCGTCGGCAATGCCGTCGCCGAGTGCCAGCATGGTCAGCGCCGCGATACGATCCTCGCCGCTGGCCGGGATCAGCACGCCGCCTCCCGCCGCCATGTCGAGATACTCGACGATGACGCGCGAATCATAGATCGCCGGCCCGTCGTCGCGCAGCAGCACGGGGATCTTGCCGAGCGGATTCTGCTCCCGCAGCGAATCGGTGGGATCGGTGGTGTCGGCCGGCAGGACATCGAGATGGATGTCGCACAGAATGGCGCCGATCTTGACCTTACGCCCGAACGGGGACAGCGGGGAGGAACGAAGCTTCATCGGGTTCGACACCTGTTGGGGGCCAGCCGCCCCCTGCCGGATGCCCGGCGGCGCCTGCGCCCGGCCGCGGCGGAGCCGCAGCTTCGGCCGGCAGGCTTATCAGTCGGCCGGCTGCAGGTCGATCGCCTTCGGGCCCTTGCCGCGCTTGTCCGGCTCGATCTCGAAGCTCACGCGCTGCCCCTCCATCAGCGTGCCCAGCCCGGAGCGGGTGACGGCCGAGACATGCACGAACACGTCGCGCCCGCCATCGTCCGGTCGGATGAAGCCATAGCCCTTTTCGGTGTTGAAGAATTTGACGGTGCCCATCGTCGCCATGCGCCTGCTCCTGACCCTCGGATGGCCGCACCCATCCGCCGCTTGACTCTACCCGGGCAGGGTGAAGCAAGACCGATGCCGATTGATGACGCGGGGGAGGTGCGGCGGGCGGGGTCAGCGTTCCGGCGTCAGCCAGCCGAGGCGCACGCGCCCTGTGCCGTCGGTGGCGAGCACCGGCGCGAGGGCGCCCAGCACCGTGCGCAGTTCCTCGGCGAGGGTGAAGGGCGGGTTGACCACGATCAGGCCGCAGCCGGTCATCGTGTCCGCCTGCCGCACGCTGCGCAGGTCGAACTGAATGTTCAGCGTCTTGGGGATTCCCGCGCGTTCAATCTCGCGGCGGAAGCCGTCCACCGCGCGCACATCCTTGATTGGGTACCAGAGCAGGTAGATGCCGCCGGACCAGCGCCGGTGCGCCTCGGCGAGGCCATGGGCGAGGCGGTGGAACTCGCCCTGTTCCTCGAAAGGCGGGTCGACCAGCACCACGCCGCGCCGCTCCTTGGGGGGCACATAGGCGCTGAGCGCCTGCCAGCCATCGGTGGCCAGCACCTTGGCGCGGACATCATGGCCGATCGATTCCTCCAGCGCCGCCCGCACGCCCGGCTGGGTCTCGCATAGCAGCAGGCGGTCCTGGGCGCGGGTGAGCGCCTGGGCGATGAGTGGCGAGCCGGGATAGCGCGCGAGCGTCGCCGCCAGCGCGGCATCGTCCGCCGCCGGCGGGTTCACCGCCCGCACGGCGTCGAGCCAGGGAGCGAGCAGTTCGGCCACAGTGGGGGCGAACTGGGCGCGCAGCACGGCGCCAATGCCGCCCTCCCACTCGCCGGTGCGGCGGGCCTCGTCGCCCGTGAGGTCATAGAGCCCGGCGCCGGCATGGGTGTCGATGACGCGATAGGCGGCATCCTTGCGCCCGAGATAGGCAAGAATGCGCGCGAGCACGACATGCTTGACGACATCGGCGAAATTGCCGGCATGGAAGGCGTGGCGGTAGTTCATCGCGTCCTCTATTTCGCGCCGGCGCTCTCGCGCAGCGGCGGCATCACCACGCGGCCCGCCCGGCAGGCGCGGCGGTCCACCTCCTCGCAAGGGGTGAAGCCGAGCGCGCGGTCCATGCAGATACGGACCTCGGTCAGCCGGCGGCCATCGCAGGCGACGGCGATCATATCAGGCGCCAGCCCGGGATTGGCGGCGCGAAAGGCGTCCTCGACCTCGCCGGGCGACACCATGCGGTAGTCGTCCAGCCGGCGGAAGCCTTCCGGGATCGTCACCCGCTCATAGGCCCGGCGCACCTTCGCGAAATAGGCGGCGGCATCGGCGCCGTCGCAGGTGCCGTGCTTGCGCCACTGGTGCAGCACCAGCCGGCGGCTCGGCATGATATCGAGCATGCCGCGCAGCACCGGCTCGGGGACGAACGGGGCGGGGGCGACGCAGTTTTCCGGCCAGCCGCGCTTATGTTGCGGCCAGAGCCCGTGCGCGACGAAGGCGAAGGGACGTGTGCCCGCGCATTGCGCCGGCTCGGCGCGATCACCCATCGACTCGCAATAGGAGGGCGACCAGGACAGAGCGAGCACATAGTGGTCGAAGCGGCCCGGCTCGCCCTTCTGCTGGGCGAGCGCCATTGCCGGCCAGAGCAGCAGCGCGGCGAGGGCGAGCCCCGCCGTGCGCGCCTGCTTCACGGACGGGCCATGCGGCAATTCGGGGCGTAGGTCCAGGAACGGTCGAAGCCCTCGACGCAGAAATCGACGCCCCAGGAGGCGCCGAGGAAGCCGCCATCCTCGATGATCGAGTACCAGACGGTGTGATAGAGCGGGGCGCCATGGGCCTTGCCGACGACCTTCCCCACCGGCCTGCCGGTCGCCTGGCCCTCATAGGGGCTGCTGCCATAGGCACCGCTGCCATAGGCGCCCTCGGTCTGGAAGCTGGGCGTGCCCTCAATGCCGGAGACGATGACCTCGGCGCGGCAATAGCGGCGGGGCATGTATTCCTCGCCCCAGGGCCGGAACGCGACCTCGCGGACATGCTCGATGCGGTCGATGGTGAGCTTGGAATTCCAGAAGCGTGATTCGGTGGTGGAGAAATCCCGCTGGATCTTCGACAGCGCCGAGGGCGTGTCGCAGGCCGGCACGTTGCCGCTGTAATTGGGGCCCGACATCCAGAAGTTCTTTTCGAAGAAATTGGCAGCCTGCGCGCCGCCGAGCGAGCCGGCCAGCATGCCAATGACGGCGAGGCCGGTGGCGGCCCGCGCCTTGGCCCGCTTCGCCCGCCCTGTCGCGCCCTTCATGTCGGCCAGCATCGCACATCTCCTGCATCATCTGCGGCGAAGATGCGTCGCGCCTGCCGCGCGGTCAATGACGGCAAGGCCACACCCGGCCGGATTCGGGCACCGTTCTCAGATGAGGCGGATGACATAGTGCTTGCGGGTGGTCTCGATGACTTCCCACACGCCCTTGAAGCCTGGCCGCAGGGCGAAGCTGTCACCGGCCTTCACCGTCACCGGTGCCTCGCCATCCTCGTGCAGGACGGAGACGCCTTCGAGAATCGAGCAGAATTCCCATTCCTCATAATCCACCCGCCAGGCGCCGGGCGAGGATTGCCAGATGCCGGCGAACAGGGCGCCGTCCGGCAGGGTCTCGATGTTCCAGGTGAGGTGGCGGGGGTCGCCGGCGACAAGGCGCTCGGCCGGCGGCGCGGTTTCCTCCGGTTCGCCAAGAGTGGCCGGATCGAAGGAAAGCAGGAACGACATGGAAAACCTCGCAGGCGGGGCAGGGCGGGAGCCGTCCGGCGGTTGGCCGGAAACAAGAGCGGCGCGGCCATCCTGAAGGATGAGCCGCGCCGTCTCAAGCTGCTTCGACACCCCCCAGCATCGAAGCAAAAACTCATTCCGCCGGTGCCGGCTGCGGCCCGTCCGCGCTCGCCGCGGCGGGCGATTCCTCTCGAGCGGTGTATTTCGCGCAGCCGAAGAGGAAGCCGGCTACCAGAAGGTAAGCAAATGCTACCGTCGGTGTCACGCCAATTCCGACGCTTTCCCCGTGCATGAAGCCGAAAAAGGTGAGCACCGCGCCGGCAAGGGCGAAGGCGGCGGCGTTGACGAACTGCCGTTCGACCACGAAGACGCCGATGGCACCGAGCACCAGCCCCACCAGGATGGCGCCGCCGCCCATCACTTCCAGCCCGTGATAGAGCACGCCGACCGCGCCCAGCTTCTCCAGTCCGAGCGCGGCGGCCGAGGTGCCGGCGACGGCCAGCGAATTGTCGATCAGCAGCTTGGCCCAGGCGGCCAGATGCGGGGTGAGCGCCAGCACCACGGCCGGCGCGTGCTTGGAGGGCGTGGTCTGGAACGCCTGCGCCCCGATCAGCATGCCGATGTACAGAAGGATCGGCGAGATGGCGACGACCGGGATCAGCGCCAGCAGCAGCGCGATGATGCCGAACCAGGACAGGACGATGACCATCAGCCCGGTCGCGGCGGAATAGCCGATGCGCCCGCCCATCGATTTCCAGCCGGGATGGCCGATATAGACGGCGTTGATGAAGGGGTTGCCCATCAGGCAGCCGATGAGGCTCACCACGCCGTCGGCGGTGAGCACGCGGGTGGTGGGGTAATGGTCGCCCGCCGCCTCGGCGCTCTCCACATTGTCCATCGCCTCGACGAGATCATAGATGCCGAAGGGAATGGCGGTGACGAGGATGATGCCGAGATAGTCGAAGCCGTGGAATACATGGTCGAAGGCCGGCAGCGGCACGGAGAAGCCGAAAGTGGTGAAGGCGGCGCCGACATTGTCGAGGCTCATGCCGCCATAGTTCAGCCCGAACAGGTTCGAGCCCCAGGCGATGATCATGCCGACCGCGATGGCGATGAGGCCGGCGGGAATGCCACGCGGGTATTTCACCCCGCCGAACCAGCTGACCATGATGATGGCGAAGCAGGTGAGGCCGATCACCGGGGTGGCGAAGATCTCGAAGGCCGGGCGCATGGAGATGAAGGCGATGGACACGCCCGCCAGCGTGCCGAGCAGCGCGGCGCGCGGGGTGATCCTGCGGATATAGGGCGCGACGAAGCCGCCGATCATCAGGATGAAGCTCTGGAAGAACACCCAGACAAGGCCGGCCTCCCAGCCCTGTACGGGATCGCCGGTGGCGGCGCCGATCGGCAGCATGATGACGAAGGTGACGACGAACATGTGCGGGACGGAGATGCCCGAGGGCAGGGCGCAGACATCGTCGCGGCCGGTCTTCTTCGCCAGCTGGTAGCCGAGAAAGGCGTAATAGACGGTGGAGAGAAACATCATCAGCCCCACCGCCGGTAGGATGCGGCCGAAGACGATCTCGGGCGGCATTTTCAGCACGAATTGCAGCAGGCCGGTCAGCACCAGCATGTTGACCAGTATGTTGGTGCCGAAGCCGAACAGGGCATTCCAGTCGCCGCGCGTCCAAAGGGTCGGGCGCATGCCGGTGCGGGCGGGCGAGATCGGGGTCATTTCAGTCGCGGACATGCTCGGTATCCCTCAAGGGCGAATGACGGGACGCGGTGAAAGGCGGCGCCGGGCGCCGGACGCGGCAGGCGAAAATCAGGCGGCGCTGGCAGGCGCGGCGTGGGTGGCGGTGCCGGCGAGTGCGGCGAGAAGGGCGGCGGAATCGGATACCCAGCCGAAGATGCCGCCCTGCGCCTTGATCATCTCCAGGCCGACGCGATGGAATTCGGGGATGTAGGAGGCGCAGCAATCGGCCAGCGCCACGCAGCGATAGCCCCGATCATTGCCCTCGCGGATGGTGGTGTGGACGCAGACCTCGGTGGTGACGCCGGCGACCAGCAGCGTGTCGATGCCCCGGTTCTTCAGCATCAATTCGAGGTCGGTCTGGTAGAAGGCGCCCTTGCCGGGCTTGTCGAGCACCGGCTCGCCGGGCGCGGGGGCTAGGGCAGCGATGATGTCGTGGCCGGGCTCGCCGCGAATGAGGATGCGGCCCATCGGCCCCGCGCAGCCGATCCGCGCGGTGGGTGCGCCGCGCTCGACCTTGGCCGGGGGCGCGTCCATCATGTCCGGGCGGTGGCCCTCGCGGGTGTGGATGACCATGAGCCCGGCGGCACGGGCGGCGGCGAGCACGGCCTGGCAGGGAGCGACAGCCGCCTGGAGCCGCGAGACATCATTGCCCAGCGTCTCGCCGAAGCCCCCCGGCTCCAGGAAATCGCGCTGCATGTCGATAATGACCAGCGCGGCGCGGGCGGGCTGGAAGGCGAGGGGCGCGGGTTCGGCGGCGAGCAGGGGTGCGGGCAGTGCGGGCATGGGCATCCACCATCTGGAGCGGGTCGTGTGGCCGGACTCGGCTGATATGCATACAATGGTGTATGCATCAGGTATGCCAATGACTTAAATTTGTGCAAAATTGAGCTAACCCGCTGATTTAGCGACATAAACGTTGCAGGGCGTGTCCGCGCCGTCACGGCTTGCCTGCCTATCCGATCGCCAGCTGATGCCCTTACTGGCACTTGCCCTGCGCGTGAGGCCGCCAGCTGCACAAGCGGCGCGGACGGCCTTTGCGCCGACCGAATCTGACCCCATATTGCCGCCATGGCCAAAGCAGCACGTCCCGGCGGGTTCTCCGAGCGCTCCCAGCGCGCTTTCGAGCCCGCGCAATCCGCCACGCTCGATCCCGCCCTCGCCGAGAAGCTCGGCGTGGCGCCGACCTCGGGCGCCTCCGCCACCGTCGCCGCGCTGTCGGCGCTGATCGAGGGCGGCCGTCCGGAAGTGGACGGCCAGCTCTGGGCGCCGCATCGCCCGGCGCGGCCGGAGAAGTCCGAAGGCGGCGTGCGCTTCGTGCTGAAGTCCGACTACACGCCCAATGGCGACCAGCCGGAGGCGATCAAGGAACTGGTGGCGGCGGCCAATGAGGGCGAGCGCGACCAGGTGCTGCTCGGCGTCACCGGCTCGGGCAAGACCTTCACCATGGCCAATGTCATCGAGCGGGTGCAGCGCCCGGCGCTGATCCTGGCGCCGAACAAGACGCTGGCGGCGCAGCTTTATGGCGAGTTCAAGAGCTTCTTCCCCGACAATGCGGTGGAGTATTTCGTCTCCTATTACGACTACTACCAGCCCGAGGCCTATGTGCCGCGCACCGACACCTTCATCGAGAAGGAATCGTCGATCAACGAGCAGATCGACCGCATGCGCCACTCCGCCACGCGCTCGCTGCTGGAGCGTGACGATGTGATCATCGTCGCCTCGGTGTCCTGCATCTACGGCATCGGCTCGGTCGAGACCTATGCCTCGATGACCTTCAAGATCGAAGTGGGCGAGCGCATCGACCAGCGCCAGATGCTCGCTGATCTCGTGGCGCTGCAGTACAAGCGCACCCAGGGCGATTTCGGCCGCGGCACCTTCCGGGTGCGGGGCGACGTGATCGAGATTTTCCCGGCGCATTATGAGGATCGGGCCTGGCGCGTCTCGCTGTTCGGCGACGAGGTGGAGAGCATCCAGGAATTCGACCCGCTGACCGGGCAGAAGTCGCAGGACCTGAAATTCGTCAAGCTCTACGCCAATTCGCATTATGTGACGCCGCGCCCGACGCTGATCCAGGCGATCCAGGGCATCAAGGCCGAACTGAAGCACCGTCTCGACGAACTGCACGCCATGGGCCGTCTGCTGGAGGCGCAGCGGCTGGAACAGCGCTGTACTTTCGATATCGAGATGATGGAGGCGACGGGAAGCTGCGCCGGCATCGAGAACTATTCGCGCTGGCTCACCGGGCGGCTCCCCGGCGAGCCGCCGCCGACGCTGTTTGAGTACATCCCCGACAATGCGCTGATCTTCTGCGACGAGAGCCATGTCACGGTTCCGCAGATCGGCGCGATGTATCGCGGCGACTTTCGCCGCAAGGCGACGCTGGCGGAATATGGCTTCCGCCTGCCGAGCTGCATGGACAACCGGCCGCTGCGCTTCGAGGAATGGGAAGCGATGCGCCCGCAGACGGTGCATGTCTCCGCGACCCCCGGCAAATGGGAAATGGAGAAGACGGGCGGCGTCTTCGTCGAGCAGGTGATCCGCCCCACCGGGCTCGTCGACCCCGAGGTCGAAGTGCGCCCGGCCCGCACCCAGGTCGACGACCTGCTGGGCGAGGTGCGCGCCACGGCGGCGAAGGGCTACCGCACGCTGGTGACGGTGCTCACCAAGCGCATGGCCGAGGACCTGACCGAATATCTGCACGAGAACGGCATCCGCGTGCGCTACATGCATTCGGACATCGACACGATCGAACGCATCGAGATCCTGCGCGATTTGCGCCTCGGCGCCTTCGACGTGCTGATCGGCATCAACCTGCTGCGCGAAGGGCTCGACATTCCCGAATGCGGGCTGGTGGCGATCCTCGATGCCGACAAGGAAGGTTTCCTGCGCTCGGAGACCTCGCTGATCCAGACCATCGGCCGCGCCGCGCGCAATGTCGACGGGCGGGTGGTGCTCTATGCCGACAGCATCACCGGCTCGATGGAGCGGGCGATGGCGGAGACCGAGCGCCGCCGCACCAAGCAGGTGGCGTGGAATGTCGAGCACGGCATCACCCCCGAGAGCGTGAAGAAGGCGATCGGCGACATTCTCAACAGCGTCTATGAGCGCGACCATGTGACGGTGGATGCGGGCCTCGCCGAGGGCGCGAGCACCTATGGCAACAACCTCGCCACCGTGATCGCCGACCTGGAAAAGCGCATGCGCAAGGCGGCGGCCGATCTCGATTTCGAGCAGGCGGCGCGGCTGCGCGACGAGGTCAAGCGGCTGCAGGCGACCGAACTCGTGCTGTCGGACGATCCGCTGGCGCGGCAGGACAGCGTCGACGACCGCACCGGCGGCTATCGCGGCGAGCGCAAATATGGCCGCTCCGCCAACATGCCGGAGAAGAAACAGAAGGGTGGCGGCCGGGCCGGCACCGGGCGCTCCTCCCCGGGCCATGTCTCTTCCGGCGCGGAGGCGCGGGCGGACGAGGCGCAGGCGAGCTATGAGCCGGGCGAGCCGTCCATGTTCGCGCCGCGCGCGGCCTCCCGCATCGTCAAGCCGTCGCTCGACGATATGGGCCCCGGCACCGACCGGGTGGAGCCGCTGCGGGTGGAGGACTGGGTGCGTCCGGAGCGGCCGGACCCCATGACCAAGGGCTATCGCAAGGGCGGAAGGCGGGCGCCGAAGCGGTGAGGGCTGCGCTCTAGAGCACGTCCGGTGAAAACCGGTTCACCTGATGTGCTCTAGGTTTTTGTTTTTACGCATTTTCTTTACGCGAACCGGCACCCACTTCGCTCGAAAATGCTCTAGAGCCGCTTCTTCAGCCAGATGCAGGAATGGCCGGGCGGGTAGTCGTCGATCTGGCCGAAGCGCTGGTAGCCGTGCTTCTCGTAAAAGTCCGGCGCCTGGAAGCTGTAGGTTTCGAGATGGGCGCCGCTGCAGCCGCGTTCGCGGGCCTGCGCCTCGGCAATGTT
Source organism: Ancylobacter vacuolatus (assembly GCF_030813595.1). Taxonomy (GTDB): domain Bacteria; phylum Pseudomonadota; class Alphaproteobacteria; order Rhizobiales; family Xanthobacteraceae; genus Ancylobacter; species Ancylobacter vacuolatus. Next base: position 300,763 of record NZ_JAUSUH010000005.1, read on the forward strand.
CAGCAGGGCGCTGCCCACGCCGCTGCCGCGTGCCTCGGGTGACACCCACAGCCAGTCTATGTGCATCCAGCCGAAATAGGTGCGTGCCTTCAGGCCTGCCTTTGCGGTCCCTTCGTCGTCGCGGGCGATGACCCACAGCTCCGAGGCCTGCAGCGGGCCGGCCTTGCTTTCATTGAAGATGTCGAGGCCCTGGTCGATCAGGTCGCGTACCTGCGCACCAGGGTCGTCTTCCACGGCAATCTGCATAGGCACTCTCCTGCAACCCGCTGCCCGTGCCCGATGCAGGGGCTGGCGCTGCGTGTCTTTCGTGCCAAGAATAGCGCGCACCGCCAATGGGGCACGGGGGAAGACATGACCTTCACGCAGGCGATTTCGAGCGTTCTCGGTAAATACGCCACCTTTTCCGGACGCGCGCCGCGCTCGGAATATTGGTGGTTCGTCGTGTTCTCGATCTTGGCGAGCATCGCTGCCGGCGTCATCGACACCGCCCTCTTCGGCGCGTTCTCGCTGCTCACTTTCGGCGAAATCGATGCCTTCACGCCCATCAGCACGCTGGTCGGTCTCGGGCTGCTGATCCCCTCTATCGCCGTCGGCGTGCGTCGCTTCCACGACATGGATTACGCCGGCTGGTGGCTGCTGCTGATCATCACCGGCATCGGCGCCCTCGTCGTTTTCTTCTGGTTCATGGTGCGGGGCACGCGCGGGCCGAATCGCTTCGGGCCGGACCCTCTGGAGTTCTGACTCGCACGAAAAAGGGCGGCCCGAGGCCGCCCTTTCAACTGCTGAAAAAGATGACGTGCCGCTCAGCCCTGCTGGATGGCGCTGAGCTTCCACGCGCCGCGCGGCGGGCGGGCGAAGGTCCAGAATTCAACCGCCTGCTCAAGCCGGTCCGGGTCGCCCTGGACGACGCGGCCGGTGGCCTTGTCGAGAGTGACGTCCTTCAGCTCGTAGCGCATGGCGACGGTGGCGTATTCGGTGTCGCCTTCTGACCAGGCTTCCGACAGGTCGCCCTGTAGCAGCTTCACATCGGTGATGCGGTTCTCCAGCCCGTCGCGGGCCATCTCGTCGAGTTCCTCGCCCATGTAGCCGGCCATCTCAGGCGTAAGCAGGGCGGCGAGGGCAGGCTTGTCAGCGCGGCCATAGGCGGACTGAACCTCGGTGAGGGTGCGCTCAAAGGCGTCGAAATCCGAGCCTTCCAACTTGATCGGCTTGCCGCGCGGGGCAGTGCCGAAGCCCGCGCGGGGTGCCGCTGCACCGGCAGCGGTGCCCATGGAGCCGCCCCCCTGGGGAGCCGAACCCGCACCGTTCAGCGCGTCACGGTTGAGTGGGTCGGGACGGGCGCCGCCGGCATAGGAAGGCTGATTGCGCGAGCGCATCCAGCCCATCACCAGCCGCACGACGATGAAGATGAGGCCGATCTGCAGCAGCAGGCCGAGAATGCCGGACAGGCTACCGAGGCCGGAGAAGAAGCCCGAACCCATCAGCAGGCCGAAAATGCCGGCGCCGAGCAGGCCACCCATCAGCCCGCCCATGAAGCCGCCGCGCATGAAGCCGCCAGGCTGCGCGCCGGCGGCGCGGGCCGGGGAGGCGGACTGGGTCGGGGCCGCGGAGCGCTGCAGCGGCTGGGCGGTGGGGGCGGTTGGCGTCGGGGCAGGGGTCGACCAGCTGCGCGTGCCGCGACTGCCGAAGCTGCCGCTGCGGCCGGCGCGGGCCTCGGCGAAGTCGACGGCCACCAGAACGCCGGCGGCAACGAACAGGGCGCCAATGACAAGACGCAGGGCGACGGGACGCAGACGCAGGAATCGCAAGGGCTTGGCCTCTCTAGGACGGTTTTCGGGCGACAGATGCCGCAACGTCATCCATATGGGAAGAGCCGGCCCGGAATCCAGCCCCTTGCGCGTCAATCGGGGCGCGGAGTCGTGCCGACCGGGGGGGCGGGCCGGCACGAAACGGCGCTTTGCGCGCGGCACACAATCCCGTGAAGACGGGTGCGCAGCCGTGACGGTTTCACTGCGGGAGCTGCTGCATCGGCAAGCGGCGGAACGGCGCGCACTGCTGCGGCGTCGCCCCGGCTGCAGCCGCTGCGGCGTCAGAAGCCGAGCTGCGATTCGATGGCGGCGATGGAGCCGACCGGGACATTCGCCAGCTTCTTCTCGCGGGCATCGGTGGGACGCAGCGGCGAGAGGGCTCCGGTGTACGACGTCTTGGGCTGGGAGCCGGCGAGGGGGGCCTGAACCTCATTGCGGTTCATGACGGGGGGCATCTCGAATTCCTTCCTGATACGCTTACGCTGACTTTGACCAACGGCCTTTCGGCCGGCTTATTCATTCCCACGGCCTTTCGGCCGGCTTTTCCAAAAGGCACCGCCCGAGAACGACGCCCTGCATACTCACTTCTCTACAGCCTCAACCCTGAAGCTTTCCTGAGCATGGTGTTCATGCTGGCGGGGGATTCGTTCACAATCGCGGCGGCTCTGCGGCATTTCGTAAGAAACGTGGCCGCTGTGGCCCGGCGGCCTCACCTGATCCACTGACCGAGCGGTGGGCGGTATCCCTGTGGCGACAGGGCCGGCGCGGGGCGGGGACAGGGCCGGGGATAAGGCCACCCGCATGGGTGTCATCGACGGCATGCTAATTGCTAAGTTGGTCTACGCCTTAAGGAGTATCGCCATGTCCGTTGCCCTGACCATCTCGCTCTCCGATGCCGAGCCCGAAGCCGATGGCGAGCTCGATCTTTCCCTGCGCGAGGACATCCGGATGCTCGGCAGGGTGCTGGGCGACACGCTGCGCGACCAGGAAGGCGAGGCGATCTATGAGCTGGTGGAGCATATACGCCGCGTCTCCACCCGCTTTCACCGCGAGGAAGACGAGGGCGCCCGGCACGAGCTGGAGGCCATTCTGAGCGATCTCGGGCCGGACCAGACGATCTCCATCGTCCGCGCCTTCTCCTATTTCTCGCACCTTGCCAACATCGCCGAGGACCAGAACGTCATCCGCCGCATGCGCGCGGCGGCGGCGAATGGGCGGGCCGCCGGCCCGGCGACGGTGGCGCGGGCGCTGGAGCGGGCCCGCGAGGCGGGTATTTCCACCGCCGATCTGCGCGCTTTCTTTACCACCGCGCTGGCGAGCCCGGTGTTGACCGCGCATCCCACCGAGGTGCGCCGCCGCTCCACCCTGACCCATGAAATGAAGGTGGCGGAGCTGCTCGCCGACCGCGCCCGCCGCGACCCGACGCCGGAAGAGCTGGAACTGGCGACCGCCGAGCTGCGCCGGCGGGTGCTGATGCTCTGGCAGACCAATCTGCTGCGGCGAACCAAGCTGACCGTGCTGGACGAGGTGGCGAACGGCCTCGCCTATTACGACTACACCTTCCTGCGCCAGTTGCCCTCGCTCTATGCGGCGCTGGAGGACCGGCTGGCTGATATGGAGGGGCTGGAGGGCGAGGCGCCGGAAATCGCCTCCTTCGTGCGGATGGGCAGCTGGATCGGTGGGGATCGCGACGGCAACCCCTTCGTCACCGCCGAGGTGACGCGCGAGACCATGCGGATGCAAAGCGCGCAGGCGGTGCGCTTCTATCTCGAAGAACTGGACAGCCTTGGCGCCGAGCTTTCCATCAGCACCATCCGGGTGAGCGTGTCGAGCGACCTGCTGGCGCTGGTGGACGCCTCGCCCGATCTTTCGCCACACCGGCGGGGCGAGCCCTACCGGCTCGCCGTCACCTGCATCGCCTCGCGCCTGCGCGCCACCGCCTTCCGGCTGGAGATTGCCGACCTTCTAGGCATTACCCAGATGCCGGCCGCCCGGCCCTATGGCTCGGCCGCCGAGCTGCGGGCCGATCTCGATATCATCGATGCTTCGCTCAAGGCGCATAAGTCAGGCGTCATCGCCGGCGGCAAGCTGCGGGCGCTGCGGCGGGCGGTGGATGCGTTCGGCTTCCACCTCGCCGTGCTGGATTCGCGGCAGAATTCCGACGTGCACGAGCGCTGCGTCGCCGAACTGTTCGAGATCGCCGCGCCGGGCACGCACTACACCGCGCTGCCCGAGGGCACACGCGTCGCCCTGCTGCTGCGCGAGCTGACCACCGCCCGGCCGCTGACCTCCCCCTTCGCCGCCTATTCCGACGAGACGGTGGGCGAACTCGCCATGCTGCGCACCTGCGCCCGCATCCACCAGATCTACGGGAAGGAGGCGATCCAGACCTGCATCATTTCCAAGGCCGAGAGCGTCTCTGACATGCTGGAGCTGGCGCTGCTGCTGAAGGAGGTCGGCCTCGTCGATCCCGCCGGCGCGGCGGCGGTGAATATCGTGCCGCTGTTCGAGACCATCGGCGACCTGCGCAACGCCGCCAAGGTGATGGAGCAGATGTTCCGCCTGCCGGAATACCGCAAGCTGGTTGACAGCCGGGGCAGCGTGCAGGAAGTGATGCTCGGCTATTCCGACAGCAACAAGGATGGCGGCTTCCTCACCTCCGGCTGGGAACTCTACAAGGCCGAGATCGAGCTGATCGAGGTGTTCAAGCGCCATGGCGTGCGGCTGCGCCTGTTCCACGGCCGCGGCGGCTCGGTCGGGCGCGGCGGCGGGCCGAGCTATGACGCCATTCTCGCCCAGCCGGGCGGGGCGGTGCAGGGGCAGATCCGCATTACCGAGCAGGGCGAGATCATCTCGTCGAAATATTCCAACCCGGCGGTGGGGCGCGGCAACCTCGAAATCCTCGCCGCCGCGACGCTGGAGGCGACGCTGCTTTCCGGCGACGCCATGGCGCCGCGCGCGGAATATCTCACCGTGATGGAGGCGCTGTCCGATGCGGCCTTCGCCGCCTATCGGGCGCTGGTCTATGAGACCCCGCGCTTCGAGGATTATTTCTGGGAATCCACCGTCATCAACGAAATCGCGACGCTGAACATCGGCTCGCGTCCGGCCTCGCGCAAGAAGACGCGGCGGATCGAGGATCTGCGCGCCATTCCCTGGGTGTTCTCCTGGGCGCAGTGCCGGCTGATGCTGCCGGGCTGGTACGGCTTCGGCACGGCGGTGCGGGCCTGGCTGGAGGCCAATCCCGACGGGCTGCCGCTGCTGCAGGAAATGTACCGGGAATGGCCGTTCTTCCGCACCCAGCTTTCCAACATGGACATGGTGCTCTCCAAGAGCTCCATCGCCATCGCCTCGCGCTATGCCGCGCTGGTGGAGGATACGGAGCTGCGCGAGAGCATTTTCGGCCGCATCCGCGCCGAGCACCACGACTCCATCGAGGCGCTGCTGACGATTTCCCAACAGCCGGCGCTGCTGGCCTCAAACCCGCTGCTTGAGCGCTCGATCCGCGCCCGCTTCCCCTATATCGACCCGCTCAACCATGTGCAGGTCGGCCTGCTGCGGAAATACCGCGCCAGCGACACCGACGAGAAGGTGCTGCAGGGCATCCAGCTCACCATTAACGGCATTTCCGCCGGTCTGCGGAACTCGGGGTAACTCATCATGGCGTTTGCCTGCACCATACCGGCCGTGCCCACCCAGCTGGCGGACGATGCGCGCGTGCGCATCACCCGCTGGGATTTCGCGCCCGGCGCCACCACGGGCTGGCACGAGCACGCGATGGACTATGCCATCGTCTTCATCACCGAGGGGCTGATGGAGATCGACATCGACGGCGCGGTGACGCAGGTCGCCATGGCGGCCGGCGCCGCCTATTCCCGTCCCGCCGGCATCCGCCACGATGTGCGCAATGCCGGCGCCGCGCCGATGAGCTTTGTCGAGGTGGAGATGAAATAGGCGCGGGTGGCGCCCGCGCGTTGGCGGGTTTATCGCCGCTCGCCTTCGTCTATGCTGGCGTGACGTGCCCTCTCTCGTTCCGATCCGCCATGTACACGCCCCCGGCCTTCCGCGAAGACGACCCCGTTCTCCTGCGCCAGATCATGCGCGAGGCGCGGCTGGCGACGCTCGTCACCGCCACCAGCGAGGGATTGATAGCGACGCCGCTGCCCCTGTTTCTCGACGAGAGCGAAGGCGAGCATGGCGTGCTCTATGGCCATCTCGCCCGGGCGAACCCGCAGTGGAAGACGCCGCCGACAGGGGAGGCGCTGGTGCTGTTCTCCGGCGCCGACGCCTATATCACGCCGAGCTGGTACGCGGCGAAGGCCGAGCACGGCAAGGTGGTGCCGACCTGGAACTATGAGGCGGTGCACGCCTATGGAGCGGTGGAATTCTTCGACGACCCGGCGCGCCTGCGCGCGGCAGTGACGCGACTTACCGCGCTCTATGAGCAGCCGCGCGCCGAGCCCTGGGCGGTGGATGACGCGCCGGAGGCCTTTGTCGCGGCGCAGCTGCGGGGCATTGTCGGCGTGCGGCTGCCGATTGCCCGCATCGAGGGCAAGCGCAAGCTGAGCCAGAACCGTTCCGAAGCCGACCGCCAGGGCGTCGCTGCCGGGCTGGCGCAGAGCACGCGCCCGAGCGACCAGCGTGTGGCCGCGATGATCCCCACCCGGCGGGAGTAGGCGTGAAGCGCCGGCGGGGTCAATTCCCCGCGATCGGCGGCACCGTCTCCGGCGGCAGGTTGGGCGGCACGCGGGCGAGGCGGAAGGCGGCTTTGATGAGGGCGGCATTGTCCTGCGCCTCGCTGCCATCGGGCAGATGCTTGCCGTCCTCCAGCCCGATGCGGCCATCGAGCCCGCGCATCAGCGCGTCCTGGTAGAGCGGCCAGACGCTGGCATCCAGCCCGTGTTGCAGCACCGGGACATCGAGGCTGGCGCGGGCCAGCACCTTGCGGATGGCGGCGGCGACGGCGAGCCCTTCCTCGATATCCTGCTCGTTGATCTCGATCAGGATGCGCAGGCACTGCTTGGCGTCGGGCAGTGCGGTGAAACGCTCGGCATCGGCCACCGACCACAGCCCCGCCTCCACGCCAATGCCGCGCGACAGAGCGAGGGCGATCACCTCTGGCGCGTCGTCCTCGATCAAATTGACCGACACATAATCCGGCAGCACCTGCCACGCCTTCATCGCCTTGAGCCGGCCCGTCCCGCCCGGGGCGATGCCGGCATGGGTGGAGAGGCCGATGGGCACGCCGGGCACACGGGCGCGGATCGCCTCGATGGCGTCGGCGACATGGGCGGCCTCCAGCGTCTCCGTGCCGGAGGGATCGCGCGGGTGCAGATGCAGTTCACTGGCCCCGGCAGCGATCACCGCCGCCGCATCCGCCGCCAGGCGTGCGGGCGTGAGAGGGGTGTAGGCATGGAAGGCGCTGTCGCGCGATCCGTTGAGGCAGGCTTGCAGCATTGCGGTCTCCCTTTTCCTTGCCTCTTCAACCCGCCAGAAAGCCCTTTCGTTTCAGGCGTTGTACGGAGCGCTCCAGCGCCTGCAGAAATTCCGAGCGGTCGCGGGGCGAGAAGGGGCGGGGGCCGCGTGTGATCTCGCCCGCTTCGCGCAGATCCGCCATCAAATTGCGGGTCGCCAGCTGCATGCCGATGGAGGCGGCGGTGAAGGGCTTTCCCGTGGGGCCGATGGCCTCGGCCCCCTTCGCCACTACCCGCGCCGCCAGCGGCACATCGGCGGTGATGACGAGGTCGCCCTCTTCCACCCGCTCGACGATCCAGTCATCGGCGACATCCGGTCCGGCGGCGACGACGACGCGCTCCACCTCGGCCTCGCGCGGCACCGCGATCCAGGAATTGGCGACGAGGAACACCTTGATCCGGTGGCGGGCGGCGACGCGATAGGTCTCGTCCTTCACCGGACAGGCGTCGGCGTCGATATAGATGAGGATCGGCTTCGGCAAAGTAATCCTGGAGGTAAGGGGCTGATGCCCAAGAAAGAAGGGCTGCCCGCGAGGACAGCCCTTCCCATGTCAGACCGCGGTCCGGTCCGGTAACTGCCTAAAGGGGCAGTGCGACGTATCGCATCACGCGGAACGGGCCTCGCAAGAGGCAAGCGTCCAGGTCACGGATACCGACGACCGCGGATCAAGACGATCAGACACTGGATCACCTCCTTTCGATTGTTGAAGACAACTGGAGCTTAGACCGATTCGTCGAAAGGTCACGCGCTTGTTGCGGTGCGATGGCGAAATCCGCTGTTCACTTCGCGTTACGGCGCGCAATCTTGAGTGCGCGTGCACAGGAAAGGGACGAGATGAGGCGAGGCGGCTGGTTGTTCGCGCTGGTGCTGGCGGCAACGCCGCTGCAGGCCCAGCAATTCTCCGACGGCCACGCGCCGGAAGCGGCGAGCGCGCTGGCCACCGGCCAGAAGACCGCCGCCGGCCGGGACTGGATGGTAACGGCGGCCAACCCGCTGGCGGCGGAAGCCGGCGTGGCGATGCTGCGCGCGGGCGGCAACGCCATCGACGCCATGGTCGCGGTGCAGCTCGTGCTGGGACTGGTGGAGCCGCAATCCTCCGGTCTCGGCGGTGGGGCTTTCCTGGTCTATTGGGACGCCGCCGCCGGCACGCTCACCACCTTTGACGGGCGCGAGACGGCGCCGCGCGCGGCGACGCCAACCCTGTTCCAGAATGCGCAGGGCGAGCCGCTCGCCTTCATGGAAGCGGTGATCGGCGGGCGCTCGGTCGGCACGCCCGGCACGCCGGCGCTGCTGGAGACGGTGCACAAACGCTATGGCCGGCTCGGCTGGGACGCGCCGTTCGCCCCCGCGCTGGAGCTGGCGGAGAACGGTTTCGCCGTCTCTCCCCGCCTGGCCGGGCTGATCGCCAGCGACGTGGCGACGCTGGCGCGCGACCCGGCGACACGGGCCTATTTCCTCGACCCGGCCGGTGCGCCGCTGGCCGAGGGCACGCGGCTGAAGAACCCGGCCTATGCCAACACGCTCCGGGCGCTGCGGGAGAAGGGGGCGGGCGCGTTCTATGAGGGGGCGCTGGCGCAGGGAATCGTTGCGGCGGTGCGCGGTTCGGCCAATCCGGGCGGGCTGTCGCTGGATGATCTGCGCGACTACGCGGTGAAGGAGCGCCCTCCCGTGTGCGGCGCCTATCGCGGCCTCAATGTCTGCGGCATGGGGCCGCCGAGTTCCGGCGCGCTCACCTTGGGCCAGATTCTGGGCCTGCTGGAGCCCTATGACCTCAAGGCGCTCGGCCCCGCTTCCCCCGAGGCGTGGCGGCTGATCGCCGACGCCTCGCGCCTCGCCTTCGCCGATCGCGAGCGCTACATCGCCGATACCGATTTCGTGCCGGTACCGACAAAGGGGCTGCTGGCGCCCGATTATCTCGGTGCGCGGGCGAAGCTGCTGGCGGGCGATGATGCGCTGCCCGAGGTGGTGGCGGGCATGCCGAGATGGGATCACGCGATGGCTCCCCCGGCGCGGGCGGATGGCGCGGCGCCGGAACTGCCCTCCACCACCCAGATCACCATCGTTGATGACGATGGCAATGTGGTTTCCATGACCTCCACCATTGAGGCAGGCTTCGGGTCGCGGCTGATGGTGGGCGGCTTCCTGCTCAATAATGAGCTGACCGACTTCTCCTTCCGCTCGCACCGGGACGGTGTGCCGGTGGCCAACCGGGTGGAACCGGGCAAGCGCCCGCGCTCCTCGATGGCGCCGACCATCGTGCTGAAGGATGGGCGCCCGGTGCTGGCGCTCGGCTCGCCCGGCGGCAGCCAGATCATCGGCTATGTCGCCAAGACGCTGATCGCCCATCTCGACTGGGGAATGAGCCTGCGCGACGCCATCGCCGCGCCAAATGTTCTCGCGCGCTTCGACGCGGTGGAGATCGAGGCGGGAACGACGGCGGAAGCGCTGGCGCCGGGGTTGAGCGAACTGGGCTTCACCGTGAAGACCGGGCCGATGACCTCGGGCGTGCAGGCGGTGGCGATCACGCCGCAAGGGCTCGTCGGCGCCGCCGATCCGCGCCGCGAGGGCGTGGCGATCGGGGAGTGAGGGGCGCGCGTCGCGACGGCATCCTTCGAGGCTCGCCTGCGGCTCGCACCTCAGGATGACGTTGCTCGGAAAGCGTTCCGGATCGCGCCTTTGGCGCGTCCGGGATGACGGCGGTTCGGGTGGGGTGACAGCCTCACCTCAGTGGCTGATCATCCATGGCCGGGCGGAGGGGAAGCTCTTGGCGCCGCTGGCGGCAGTGGCGGTCTTGGATTTCCTGGTCCGGCTCTTCATGCCGCCGGAGCAGCAGGAGCAGCTCGACGGGTGCTTCTTCGCCGCGTATTCGCCCGTGGTCATCGGCGCGTGGCTTGCCCGCTCATTGGTGGCGTGGGCTTGGAGGCTGTCGCGCGACATGCCGGAGAAATGCGGTGCCGTCAGCATCACGCGCGGGGCCATCGCGCCACAATCCGGGCAGGGCTGGGGCGCCTGATACTCGCTCATCGGCCGCATGGCGGTGAAATCGCCGCAGCTTTCGCATTCATATTCATAGACGGGCATGAGCGTGTCCTTCACTCGGCATGGCGTTCGGGCGGGCCTTTGCTGCGGCCTTATCGTGCCCCTTGGGCGTTTCCTCGAAGGCAAGGGCAATGCCAGGCATGGCCCCGGAATCGTAGAGAAGGGCGGGGCGACGCATTGCGTCGCCCCGCATGCACCGGACTAAGAGGGGGTCAAAGGTCCGGTGAAAGCGGCATGTCGATCGAGCCGTCGATGAACTTGGTCGGGCCGGCGGCGGTCGGGTTGATGTCGAAGTCGAAGATCTCGGTCGGCAGCCACAGCGTGGCGCAGGCGTTCGGGATGTCGACCACGCCCGAGATATGGCCCTGCACCGGCGCGGTGCCGAGGATCGAATAGGCCTGGGCGCCGGAATAGCCGAACTTCTTCAGGTACTCGATGGCGTTGAGGCAGGCCTGGCGATAGGCGATGTGCACGTCGAGATAGTGCTGGCCGCCATATTCATCGACCGAGATGCCCTCGAAGATCAGGTAGTCCTTATAGTTCGGCGTCACCGGCGAGGGCTTGAAGATCGGGTTCTTGATCCCGTACTTGGCCATGCCGCCCTTCAGCACCTCGACCTTGAGGTGCACCCAGCCGGCCATTTCGATGGCGCCGCAGAAGGTGATCTCGCCGTCGCCCTGGCTGAAATGCAGGTCGCCCATGGAGAGGCCGCCGCCTTCGACATAGACCGGGAAATAGATCTTGGAGCCGCGCGACAGGTCCTTGATGTCGCAATTGCCGCCATGTTCGCGCGGGGGAACGGTGCGCGCGCCGGTGGCGGCGGCGGCGGCCCGCGCGTCGCCGGTCAGCCGGCCCATATGGGCGGTGGCGGCGAAGGGCGGGACGGCGAGGGCAGGAACGCGGGTCGGGTTGGTGTCGATCAGCGCCTGCTCGCGGGTGTTCCAGGTCTCCAGCAGCTTCGGGTCGGGCAGGCAGCCGATCAGGCCGGGATGGATCAGCCCGGCGAAGTTCACGCCGGGGACGTGGCGCGAGGAGGTGTACATGCCCTTGAAGTCCCAGATCGACTTCTGGGCCAGCGGGAAGTGGTCGGTCAGGAAGCCGCCGCCATTCTTCTTGGAGAAGAAGCCGTTGAAGCCCCACTGGCTGTCCGGCATGGCGCCGATGTCCAGCAGGTCGACGACCAGAAGGTCGCCCGGCTCGGCACCCTTGACACCGATGGGGCCGGAGAGGAAGTGCACGATCGACAGGTCGATGTCGCGCACATCGTCGGCGGAGTCGTTGTTCTTGATGAAGCCGCCGGTCCAGTCATAGGTCTCGACGATGAAATCGTCGCCCGGCTTCACCCAGGCCACCATCGGAATGTCCGGGTGCCAGCGGTTGTGAACCATGTCGTTGTCATAGGCCGACTGGTTCAGGTCAACTTTGATAAGCGTCTCGGTCATGCGTCTCTCTCCCCGGGAACGAACTGGAAATTTGGGCAGGCTGGGAACGGCGGTCTGGCGGGGGCTCAGACCGAAAGGAATCGGGCGACCTTGGCCTCGTCGATGTCGGCGCGATTGTCCTCGTGGACGATCTCGCCATTCTCGATGACGAGCACCCGGTCGGCGATCTCGAGGGCGAAGGACAGCACCTGCTCGGACACCACGATCGACAGGCCGCGCTCGTCGCGGATGCGCTTCAGCGTGCGGGCCATTTCGCGGATGATCGAGGGCTGGATGCCCTCGGTCGGCTCGTCGAGCAGCAGCACCTTGGGCGCGGTGGCGAGCGCGCGGGCGATGGCGAGCTGCTGCTGCTGGCCGCCGGAGAGGTTGCCGCCGCGCCGGCCCTTCATTTCGAGAAGGACGGGGAACAGCTCGTAGATATCGGGCGGCACCTTGCTCTCGCCGCGCGGGATGAGGCCGGTCTCGATGTTCTCCTGCACCGTCATGGTGGAGAAGATCATGCGGCCCTGCGGCACATAGGCGACGCCGTTCTTGACGCGCTCATAGCTCTTGAAGCGGGTGATGTCGGTGGCGCCGACGCTCACCGTGCCGCTCTTGGTCGGCACGATGCCCATGAGCGACTTCATGAGCGTGGTTTTGCCCATGCCGTTGCGGCCCATGATGGCGATGATCTCGTTCGGCGCCACCTTGAAGTCGAGGCCGTGCAGGACCTCGCTCTCGCCATAGGAGACGTGCAGCCTGGATACGTTCAGCATGATCCGCCCCTCAATGGCCGAGATAGACTTCGATGACCTTCGGGTCCGCCTGGACCTTGGCCATCGAGCCTTCCGAGAGAATCTTGCCCTGGTGCAGAACCGTCACCTTGTGGGCGATGTCCTCGACGAACTTCATGTCGTGCTCGATCACGATCACCGAGCGGTTCTTGATGATGGTGTTGAGCAGTTCGGCGGTCTTCTTGCGCTCGGAAACGCTCATGCCGGCCACCGGCTCGTCGAGCATCAAAAGCTCCGGGTCCTGGATCAGCAGCATGCCGATCTCCAGCCACTGCTTCTGGCCGTGCGAGAGATATTCGGCGCGCTGGTCGAGCTGGTCGGCGAGGAAGATGGTCTCGGCGATCTCCTGCACCCGCTCCTTCACCGCCCGGTCGCGCCGGAAGGTTAGTGCCCCCGGCACTGAGCGGCCCTTGGGATAGGAGATCTCAAGGTTCTCGAAGACGGTGAGGTCCTCGTAGATCGAGGGGTTCTGGAACTTGCGCCCCACCCCGGCGCGCACGATCTCGTGCTCCTTCATCTTGGTCAGCTCGCGGTCCTTGAAGCGGATCGAGCCGGTGGTCGCCTTGGTACGGCCGCAGATGAGATCGAGCACCGTGGTCTTGCCGGCGCCGTTGGGGCCGATGATGACGCGGATCTCGTTCTCATCGACATAGAAGGAGAGGTCGTTGACCGCCTTGAAGCCGTCGAAGGAGACGGTGAGGCCTTCCACCGCAAGGACGAAATCCTTGTTCATGGTGTCGGTGATGACAGCGGTGTGCATGGCTCGCGCTCCTATTCGGCGGCGGCGGGGGCGGCCGACCCGGAGGGCGGCGGGGCGGGCGGCGTCGCGGGAGGGCTGGCCCGGCGCGCGGCGGTGCCGCCGAAGAGCGGGCCGAGGCGCGGGGCGATATAGGTCTGCCAAAGGCCGGCAATGCCGTTCGGGAAGATCAGCACCACGGCGATGAACAGGCCGCCGAGGCCGAACAGCCACAGTTCCGGGAAGCTCTCGGAGAAGGAGGTCTTGGCCCAGTTCACCAGGAGCGTGCCGTAGATGGCGCCGAGGATGGACAGCCGGCCGCCGACCGCGGCGTAGATCACCATCTCGATCGAGGGCACGATGCCGACGAAGGAGGGCGACATGAAGCCGACCTGCAGGGTGAACATCGCCCCGCCAATGGCCGAGAGCGAGGCGGCGAGGCAGAAGACGAACACCTTGAAATTGGCGACGTCATAGCCGGAGAAGCGCACGCGGTCCTCCTTGTCGCGCATGGCGACGAGGATGCGTCCGAGCTTCGAGGACTTCACGAAATAGGCGATCAGGATGCAGGCGATGAGCAGGGCGACGCAGACGAAGTAGAGGATCGTCTTGGCGCTGTCGGTGCGGATGTCCCAGCCGTTCAGCGTGCGCAGATCGGTGATGCCGTTAATGCCGCCGGTATAGCCCTGCTGGCCGATGATCAGGATGGTCATGATCGCGGCGAGTGCCTGGGTGATGATGGCGAAGTACACGCCGCCCACCCGCCGCTTGAACATCGCGAAGCCGACGATGAAGGCGAACAGCGCCGGCACCAGGATCACCGCGATGAGGGTGAGGGTGAGGCTGTTGAAGGGCTGCCACATATAGGGCAGCTCGGTGATCTGGTTCCAGTCCATGAAGTCCGGAATGCCCGGCGTCGTCTGGATCTTGGTGGCCTCGACGCTGGAGGATTCCAGCTTGAGGAACATCGCCATGCAGTACCCGCCAAGGCCGAAGAACACGCCCTGGCCGAGCGAGAGAATGCCGGCATAGCCCCAGCACAGCACCAGGCCGAGCGCGACGAAGGCGTAGGTGAGGTATTTGCCAACGAATTGCAGGCGGAAATTGTCCAGCGTCAGCGGCAGGATGACGATCAGCAGGAAGGCAAGGACGGCGATCCCGATCATGTCCTGCGGGCGCAGGAAGAAGGTGCGGTCGGACTTGAGCATGTGCGCCTCCTCAGCGACGGACCTTGATGACGAACAGGCCCTGCGGCCGCAGCATCAGGATGATGACCACGCCGAGCAGCGTGAGGACCTTGGCCATCGAACCGGAGAGGAAGAACTCCATGGTCGACTGGGCCTGCGAGATGGTGAAGGCGGAGGCGATGGTGCCGAGCAGGCTCTGTGCGCCGCCGAAAACGACGACCAGGAAGGTGTCGACGATGTAGAGCTGGCCGGAGGTGGGGCCGGTCGAGCCGATCATGGTGAAGGCCGACCCGGCGACGCCGGCAATGCCGCAGCCGAGGCCGAAGGTGTAGCGGTCGACCTTCTCGGTATCGATGCCGACGGCGCCGGCCATGACGCGGTTCTGCACCACGGCGCGCACCTGCTTGCCCCAGGCCGACTTGTACATGAGCAGGGCGACAGCCACGGTGATGACGATGGTGAGGCCCATGACGAACAGGCCGTTGATCTGCACCTCGATCGTGTCGGTGACGGAGATCGAACCCATCATCCAGCTCGGCAGCTCGACGCCGACCTCGCGCGGGCCGAAGACCGAGCGGTAGAGCTGCTGAAGAATGAGGCTGAGGCCCCAGGTGGCGAGCAGCGTGTCGAGCGGGCGTTTGTAGAGCCGGCGGATCATCAGCCATTCCACCGCCATGCCGAGCGCGCCGGCGGCGAAGAAGGCCAGTATCATCGCGAGGAAGAAGTAGGCGCCGAACAAGCCGGGAAGGTAGTTCAGGAAAAATTGCGAGGTGAAATAGGTGACATAGGCGCCGAGAATCATGAACTCGCCATGCGCCATGTTGATGACGCCCATCTGGCCGAAGATGATGGCCAGGCCGAGGGCCATGAGGACGAAAACCGAGAACAGGATGAGGCCTGCGAAGCCCTGCATCACGAAAATCGAGCCAAGCTCGGCCAGCGAATAGTCAGCGAACATTCAAGGTTCCCCCGGCGTGCGCGCAGGTGCGCGGTCTTGCGTCAACGGCAAAGAGCCCCGGAGAGGGCGCGGGGCCCTCTCCGGGTGGGAGTGTCAGGCGATCACTGGTAGCCCTTCGGGAACGGGTCGGGCTCGATCAGGTCCGGGGTCTCGTAGACCACCTTGAACTGGCCATCGGGCAGAG
This sequence comes from Ancylobacter vacuolatus, assembly GCF_030813595.1. GTDB lineage: Bacteria > Pseudomonadota > Alphaproteobacteria > Rhizobiales > Xanthobacteraceae > Ancylobacter > Ancylobacter vacuolatus. The sequence continues at coordinate 316,365 of NZ_JAUSUH010000005.1, forward strand.
CGAGGCCGATGCGGGCCTTCGACCAGAGATGGTGGTTGTCATGGATCTTGACGTAGCCTTCCGGCGCCTTGTTGAACTCGATGCCGGCCGAGGCGGCGGCGATCTTGTCGATGTCGAAGGAGCCGGCCTTCTCGACGGTCATTTTCCACAGCCACGGGCCGAGATAGGCGGCCTGGGTGACGTCGCCGATCACGGTCTTCTCGCCCCACATCTTCTTGAAGGCGGCGACGAATTCCTTGTTGTTCGGGTTGTCGAGCGACTGGAAGTACTTCATCGAGCTGTAGGCGCCGGCGATGTTCTCGCCGCCGATGCCGTCGATCTCGTCCTCGGTGACCGAGATGGTCAGTAGGGTCTGCTTGTTGAGGTCGATGCCGGCCGCCTTCAGCTGCTTGTAGAAGGCGACGTTGGAGCCGCCGACGACGGCGGCATAGATCACGTCGGGCTTCTTCAGCTTGATCTTGTTGATGACCGAGTTGAACTGGGTGTGGCCGAGCGGGAAATACTCCTCGCCGACGACGGACGAGTCCTTCAGATGGCCCTCAATGTGCTTGCGGGCGATCTTCATCGAGGTGCGCGGCCAGATATAGTCCGAGCCGATGAGGTAGAAGGTCTTGCCGTTCTTGGTCTTGGCGACCCAGTCGAGGCCGGCGAGGATCTGCTGGGTGGCTTCCTGGCCGGTGTAGATGACGTTCTTAGACTGCTCCAGGCCTTCATAGAAGGTGGGGTAGTAGAGCATGCCGTTATACTGCTCGACCACCGGCAGCACCGCCTTGCGGGACGCCGAGGTCCAGCAGCCCATGATGGCGGCGACCTTGTCGTTGACGAGGAGCTTCTTGGCCTTCTCGGCGAAAGTCGGCCAGTCGGAGGCGCCGTCTTCCTGGATGAACTTGATCTTGCGGCCGAGCACGCCGCCCATGGCGTTGATCTGGTCGATCGCCAGCTTCTCGGCCTGCACCGAGCCGGTCTCGGAGATGGCCATGGTGCCGGTCACGGAGTGCAGAATGCCGACAGTGACTTCCGTATCGGTAACGGCAAGGCCGGTGGTGTTCACCGCCGAGGTGGCGGGCGCCTGGGCCATGGCGGGCGTGGAAAAAAGGCCGGCGGACGCAAGAAGAGGCACCGCCGGGAGCGCCGCAATTCCCATCAAGAGCTTGCGCCGCGTCGTTGAAAACTTGTTCGATTGATCGTTTTGCGAAGACATACGATTCCCCTCCACGGGTTTGACGTGGCCTCAACAAGCTTCTCATGCGCTTGCATTGGCTGGATCGTGGCGGCCGATGTCGCGATGCAGCAATACGTCGATTGACGTATAGGGGAACCGTCTCCGCTCCCGCACAGTGGAGCCGAACATGGGAATGTGTGTCCTGCCGCGAAGATGATGGCGCGCGGCACGTGATATTTTTCGCGCGCGCGCGAGAACAAATGGCTAGTAGATAAGCATAATTGTTCGAAATTCAGCCTTGTTATTGGGCAGTTAGGGCGCTCTTTTTTGATTGGCGGTAGTTTGATGCGTGCCGGTGCTCCGCCATGACTTTATTCTGTCGGTGTCGCGCGAGTGGAATGATTTATGCTTGGCTGTCCGGGGCAGTTCTCGTAACGGGCCGGAACTGACGTGGTGCAAAAACACGACATGCCCTGGGGAGGGTGAGCGCGGAAGAATGTCTGGCGTTGGCACGGCGAGGCAGAACCCCATGGCGGCGGAGCAGAAGATCGTTCGCGTTCGGCGCCGCTATAATCAGTGGGTCGTCAACGAGACGTTGGAGGACTACGCGCTCCGCTTCACCGCCAAGAGCGCGCGCCGGTGGTCGGCGCTGCGCGTGGCCAACACCGCGCTCGGCGCCGTATCGTTCCTGGCGCTGGAGGCGATCGGCGGGGCGATCACGCTCGCCTATGGCTTCCCCAACGCGGTGGCGGCGATCCTTGTGGTCTGCGTCGTCATCTTCGCCGCCGGCCTGCCGATCAGCTATTATGCCGCCAAGTTCGGCGTCGACATCGACCTGCTGACCCGCGGCGCCGGCTTCGGCTATATCGGCTCGACGCTCACCTCGCTGATCTACGCCTCCTTCACCTATCTTTTCTTCGCCATCGAGGCGGCGATCATGGCGCTGGCGCTGGAGATGTGCTTCGGCGTGCCGCTGATGGTGGGCTATTTCATCAGCGCGCTGGTGGTGATCCCGCTAGTGACGCATGGCATCACCTTCATCAGCCGTTTCCAGCTCTGGACCCAGCCGGTTTGGCTGGTGCTGAACATCATTCCCTTCATTTTCATCTTCGCGCTCTATGACGCGCCGCTGACCGGCTGGACCTCCTATACCGGCCGCTTCGGCGCCCCGGATGGCTCGTTCGACCTGGTGCTGTTCGGCACCGCGACCACGGTGGTGTTCGCGCTGATCGCGCAGATCGGCGAGCAGGTGGATTTTCTCCGCTTCCTGCCACGCCGGGCGCCCGGCCGCACCGAGACAAGGCGCAACGTGCTGTGGTGGGTGGCGCTGCTGAGCGCCGGGCCGGGCTGGATCATCCCCGGCGGCATCAAGATGCTGGCGGGCTCGTTCCTGGCCTATTTCGCCCTCACCCAGGGCATCCCCTTCCTGCACGCCGCCGAGCCGACCCAGATGTATCTGGTGGCGTTCAGGACGGTGTTCTCGCCCGAGCTGGCGCTGGCCTTCACCGGCCTGTTCGTCATCCTGGCCCAGCTCAAGATCAATGTGACCAACGCCTATGCCGGCTCGATCGCCTGGTCGAACTTCTTCTCCCGCCTGACCCACAGCCATCCCGGCCGGGTGGTGTGGCTGGTGTTCAACGTCACCATCGCGCTGATGCTGATGGCGCTCGGCATTTACAAGGTGCTGGAGCAGATCCTCGGGCTGTACTCCATCGTCGCGGTGGCCTGGGTGGCGGCTCTGGTGGCCGACCTCGTGGTCAACAAGCCGATGGGCTGGAGCCCGCCGGGCATCGAGTTCAAGCGGGCGCATCTCTACGACATCAACCCGGTGGGCGTCGGCGCGCTGCTGGCCGGCACGCTGATCGGCGTGATCGCCTTTGCCGGCTTTTTTGGTCCGACGCTGAAAGTGTTCGCGCCGTTCCTGGCGCTGGTGGTGTCCTTCGTCGCGGCGGCCGGCATCGCCTATGCCACCGGCGGGCGCTACTACATCGCGCGGCGCACGGCGAAGAACTGGGAAGCCCGTCACACGCTCAAATGCTGCATTTGCGAGCACAAGTTCGAGCCGGAGGACATGGCGCACTGCCCGGTCTATGCCGGCCCGATCTGCTCGCTGTGCTGCTCGCTGGATGCGCGCTGCAACGACCGCTGCAAGGAGGATGCCCGCTTTCCCGAGCAGATTCTGGGCGCGCTGCGCGCCACTCTGCCGGGCTGGATGGTGGCGCAGCTCAATTCCCGGCTCGGCCATTATATCGGCGTCATGTCGCTGCTGGCGATCGTCATCGGCGGCATATTGGGCGTCATCTATTTCCAGTCGACCTTCGCTCCGCCCGACCAGACCGAGACGGTCGGCAATGTGCTGTTCACGCTCTATTTCATCCTGCTGATCATCGCCGGCGTCGCCGCCTGGCTGTTCGTGCTGGCGCAGGAAAGCCGGCGCGTGGCGCAGGAGGAGAGCAACCGCCAGACCGCGCTGCTGATGCGCGAAATCGAGGCGCACAAGCGCACCGACGCCAAGCTGCAGAAGGCCAAGGAAGCCGCCGAGGCCGCCAACCTCGCCAAGAGTCGCTACGTGGTAGGCATCAGCCACGAACTGCGCACCCCGCTCAACGCCATTCTCGGCTATGCCCAGCTGCTGGAGCGCGATGTCGCCATTCCCCCGCACCGGCGCGATGCCATCCGCGTGGTGCGCCGCTCTGCCGAGCATTTGTCCGGCCTGATCGACGGGCTGCTTGATATCTCGAAGATCGAGGCCGGCCGGCTCTATCTCACCCGTGACGAGGTGCGGATCGGCGAATTCCTCGACCAGCTGGTCGACATGTTCCGGTTGCAGGCCACCGCCAAGGGGATCGATTTCGTCTATGTCCGGCCCGACCGGCTGCCCGGAACCGTCTTCACCGACGAGAAGCGGCTGCGGCAGATCCTCATCAACCTGCTCTCCAACGCCATCAAGTTCACCGAGCGGGGCCGGGTGGCGCTGCGCGTGTCCTATCGCAACCAGGTGGCGGAGTTCGAGATCGAGGATAGCGGCATCGGCATTCCCGCCGCCGACCACAAGCGCATCTTCGAGCCGTTCGAGCGCGGGGAGCGCGCCGGCACCTATTCCACCGCCGGTATCGGCCTCGGGCTGACCATTACCAAGCTGCTCACCGAGATCATGGGCGGGGAAATCTCGCTGAAATCGGTGCCGGGGGAGGGCAGCGTCTTCCGCGTCAAGATGATGCTGTCGGAAGTGACCAACCCCTCGCGCCTCGGCCCGATCCAGCACCGGCACATCGCCGGCTATACCGGCCCGCGCCGCACCGTGCTGGTGGCTGATGACGATGTCGCCCATCGCGACCTGATGCACGAATTGCTGGTGCCGCTCGGCTTCACCGTGCTCGCCGCCACGGACGGCGTGCAGGCGCTCGACATGGTGCGCGAATGGGAGCCGGACATGCTGCTGCTCGACATCGCCATGCCCGGCCTCAACGGCTGGGAGGTGGTGCGTCAGCTCAGGGATGAGGGCTTCGGGCGCCTGCGCATCATCATGATCTCAGCCAATGCCGGGGAAATTCTCGGCGACGGCCTCGCCCAGAATGACGACCATCTGGTCAAGCCGGTGCATCTGCGCACGCTGCTGGAGAAGATGGCGGCGCTGCTGGACCTCGAATGGGTGGGCGACGGCGAACTCGCCGCTCTGGCCGCCGGCGAGGCGAGTAAGCCCGGCGAATTGCGGGCGCCGGCGGGCGTGCATCTCGACGACCTGATGAAGCTGGGGGAGATCGGCTATGTGCGCGGCATCCAGGCCAAGCTCAAGGAGATTGAAGGCGCCTCGCCCGACCACCGGGCCTTTGTCGCCCACATGCGCGACCTGATGGACACGTTCGACCTCAAACAATACATGGCCGTGCTGGAGGCGTTGCGCAGCAATGATGCATAGCGTGGAACGCCGAGACATCGTTCTGGTGGTGGACGATTCGCCCGAAACCCTCAGTCTCCTCACCGATGCGCTGGAGGCGGCGGGCGCCACCGTGCTGGTGGCGACCGAGGGCGCCAATGCGCTGGCGCTGGTCGAGCGCATCACCCCCGACGTGGTGCTGATGGACGCGGTGATGCCGGGCATGGACGGCTTCGAGACCTGCCGCCGGCTCAAGCGCAACAAAGCGGTGGCGCATGTGCCCGTCATCTTCATGACCGGGCTTTCCGAGACCGAGCAGATCGTGAAGGGGCTGGAGGCGGGCGGGGTCGACTATGTCACCAAGCCGATTTCGCCGGACGAACTGATCGCCCGCATCCGCGTGCATCTGGCCAATGCCCGCCAGACCCACAGCGCCCGCGCCGCGCTGGACGCCGCCGGGCGCTATCTGCTCTCCGCCAACCGGGCGGGGAGGGTGCTGTGGAGTACGCCTCAGGCCACGGCGCTGCTGACCGCCCTCAGCGTTTCGCCCCCCGGCGACAGCTTCACCCTGCCGGAGGTGGTGCGGCGCTGGCTGGAAGGACGCAAGGTGGAGGGGGCCGCCATCGAACCGGAGGCGATCGAGGTGGTGCTGGAGGGCTCGGCCCGCCGGCTGAAGCTGTCCTATGTCGGGCAGATCGGCCCGGAGGAATTGCTTCTGCGCATCGTCGAGGATTCCGGCATTCCGCCCGAGCAGGTGCTGAAGACCAAGCTGGGCCTCACCTTGCGCGAATCCGAGGTGCTGGTCTGGCTGGCGCGCGGCAAGGCCAACCGCGATATCGGCGAGATTCTCGGCCTGTCGCCGCGCACGGTGAACAAGCATCTGGAACAGATCTACGCCAAGATTGGCGTGGAGAACCGGGCGGCGGCGACCGCGCTGGCGGTGACGGCGCTGACGCCGCGCTGATCGGTGCGCGCAGGCTCAGTCCGCCGCGCCATAGGCAAGGGGAGCGAGGCGCTCCAGTTCCGCGTCCGTGAACAGCCGCGAGCGGGTGAGGAAGCGCTGGTCGCGCCCGTTCTCTAGGCTGAACATGCCGCCGCGCCCGGGCACCACGTCGATGATCAGCTGGGTGTGCTGCCAATACTCGAACTGCGACGGGCTCATATAGAACGGCGCGCCGCCGATCTCGCCCATCCGCACGTCCTTGTCTCCGACAATGTAGTCGCCTTGCGCGTAGCACATGGGGGAGGAGCCGTCGCAGCAGCCGCCGGACTGATGGAACAGCAATCTGCCGTGCTCATTGGCCAGCGTCGCGATCAGCGCCAGCGCCGCCTCGGTGGCAAGGACGCGGGGGATGGTGTCTTCGGCCGGGTGGGCGGGGGCGTCGGTCAGCGTGTCCATGGAAACTCCCGTGAAAGCTCCCTCTCCCCGTCGGGGAGAGGGCTGGGGTGAGGGGCGTTCGCGCTGCCCCTCACCGACCCGCTTCGCGGGCCACCTCTCCCCGATGGGGAGAGGCAAGCTCATGCCGGCTCGCTCAGAAGAAGCCGAGCTTCTTCGGGCTGTAGCTCACCAGCATGTTCTTGGTCTGCTGGTAATGGTCGAGCATCATCTTGTGGTTTTCGCGACCGATGCCGGACTGCTTGTAGCCGCCGAATGCCGCGTGAGCGGGGTAGGCGTGGTAGCAATTGGTCCACACGCGGCCGGCCTGGATGGCGCGACCGAAGCGGTAGGCGCGGTTGCCGTCGCGGGTCCACACGCCGGCACCGAGGCCGTAGAGCGTGTCGTTGGCGATGTGGAGCGCTTCCGCATCGTCCGTGAAGGTGGTCACGGAGACGACCGGGCCGAAGATCTCCTCCTGGAAGATCCGCATCTTGTTGTGGCCCTTGAACACGGTCGGCTTGACGTAATACCCGCCGGCGAGGTCGCCGCCGAAATTGTTGCGCTCGCCGCCGATCAGAACCTCGGCGCCCTCCTGCTTGCCGATATCGATGTAGGAGAGAATCTTCTCCAGCTGCTCGGAGGAGGCCTGGGCGCCGATCATGGTCGCCGGGTCGAGTGGCGAGCCCTGAACGATGGCTTCCACCCGCTTCAGCGCCTTCTCCATGAAGCGGTCATAGATGCTTTCCTGGATCAGCGCGCGGCTCGGGCAGGTGCAGACCTCGCCCTGGTTGAGCGCGAACATGACGAAGCCCTCGACCGCCTTGTCGAAGAAATCGTCATCCTCGGCCACCACGTCGGCGAAGAAGATGTTCGGCGACTTGCCGCCCAGTTCCAGCGTGACCGGGATGAGGTTCTGGCTGGCATACTGCATGATCAGCCGGCCGGTCGTCGTCTCGCCGGTGAAGGCGATCTTGGCGATGCGGCTGGAGGAGGCGAGCGGCTTACCGGCCTCAAGGCCGAAGCCGTTGACGATGTTCAGCACGCCCGGGGGCAGCAGGTCGGCGATCAGTTCCGCCAGCACCAGGATGGAGGCCGGGGTCTGCTCAGCCGGCTTCAGCACGACGCAATTGCCGGCGGCCAGCGCCGGGGCGAGCTTCCACACCGCCATCAGGATGGGGAAGTTCCACGGGATGATCTGCCCGACAACGCCGAGCGGCTCGTGGAAATGATAGGCGATGGTGTCGTGGTCGATCTCGCTGATGCCGCCTTCCTGGGCGCGCACGGCGCCGGCGAAATAGCGGAAATGGTCGATGGCCAGCGGCATGTCGGCCGCTGTGGTCTCGCGGATCGGCTTGCCGTTGTCCCACGTTTCGGCGAGCGCCAGGAGGTCGAGATTATCCTCCATGCGGTCGGCGATCTTGTTGAGGATGATCGCACGCTCGGCGGCCGAGGTCTTGCCCCAGGCGTCCTTGGCGGCATGGGCGGCGTCGAGCGCCTTCTCGATATCGTCAGCGTCGGAGCGGGCGATCTCGCAGATCTTGCCGCCGGTGATGGGCGAGGTGTTGTCGAAATAGCGGCCGGCGACCGGCTCGACGAACTTGCCGCCGATGAAGTTGCCGTAGCGGGCTTTAAAGGGCGACTGCTTGGTGATGGCGATTTCTGGCTTGTTCATTGGATCCTCCCAGACTGGGACACTCAATATTGCAGCGGGCGTGCCAGACTGTTTCCGCAGTGCACAAAATCGTTATTGCGGCACGGCAAAGGATTGGAATTGCTCGCAATGGAGATGTACTCGCGCAGGGTTGAGGATGATACCGATGGACGCGGGCTGAAAACTTGGTGCAGACTGCCGGAAAGAACAACAAGACCTGCGACATGTGTGGCATTTTGCAACACTCCGGGAGGATCGCATGCGCCAAGAGGCCTCGCCGCGCGCCGTGCTGGCGGCGCGCAAGCAGTTCTTCCAGCTCGGCCTGCACGACAGGCCGCTGGCGGCGCTGGTACCCGAGCCGATCCTGCGCTCATGGAAGCGCTGCGCCGAGCGTGGGCTCGACAGCGCCGCTCTGCCGCGCCTCGAGCCGTTGACCGCCCCTGAACTCAACGCCATTTCCGAGCGGCACGAGCGCCTGCGCCGGCTGTGCCGGCCGGAAATCGAAAGCCTCTATGCCGATGCGATGCAGACCGGCTGCGTGGTCATTCTCACCGATGCCGAGGGGCTGATCCTCGACGCGCTGGGCAATGCCGATTTCGCGGCCCGGGCGGCGCAAGTGGCGCTGCGGCCCGGCGTGCTATGGGGCGAGGCCTCCACCGGCACCAATGCGGTGGGCACGGCGCTGGTCGAAGGCCGGCCGATCTGCGTGCATGGCGGCGAGCACTATTATGACCCGCACGGCATTCTGAGCTGTTCGGCGGCGCCGATCCTCGATCCCTATGGCCAGACGGTCGGGGCGCTCGACATGTCCGGCCCGGCGGCGGTGGACCATCGCCACGCGCTCGGGCTGGTGCGCCTCGCGGTCGAGCAGATCGAGCATCGTTTCTTCGACGAGGATTTTGCCGGCCGCCGGGTGCTGCGGCTGCAGGCCGACCGGGCGCTGCTCGGCACCTCGCGCGAGGGCGTGCTGGTGTTCGAGGACGACCGGCTGGTGGCGGCGAACCGCGCCGGGCTTGGGCTGGTCGGTGCCGACTGGTCGGCGCTTGGCGAAAAGCGGGCCGGCGATTTGCTGGAGCGGCTGCCCGGCACGGCTGGCGAGACGCAGGCGCTGCGCGGGCGCGGCGGCGGGCCGCTCTATGGCCGCTTCGAGGGCTCGGGCGCGGGGCCTCAAGCCGCGCCGAAGCAGCGCCCGGCGCGCCGCGAGGAGGGGCCGCTGCTCGGTGCCGAGGAGCGGGCGGCGCTGGCGCGCGCGGTGCGGATGGTCGGCGCCGATGTGCCAGTGCTGATCCGCGGCGAAACCGGCACTGGCAAGGAACTTGCGGCGCGCGAGATTCACCGGCTGAGCGCGCGCGGCGGCGGGGCCTTCGTGGCGGTGAACTGCGCCGCCATCCCAGAGACGCTGATCGAATCCGAGCTGTTCGGCTATGAGGACGGCGCATTCACCGGCGCCCGCCGGCAGGGGCGGCGCGGGCTGCTGCGCGAGGCCGATGGCGGCGTGCTGTTTCTCGACGAGATCGGCGACATGCCGCTGGCGCTGCAGTCGCGCCTGCTGCGGGTGCTGCAGGAGCGCGAGGTCGCCCCGCTCGGCGGCGGCCGGCCGGTGAAGGTGGATTTCGCCCTGCTCTGCGCCACCCATCGCGATCTGCGCCTGCTGGTGGAGGCCGGCAGCTTCCGGCAGGACCTGTATTTCCGCATCGCCCATTACACGGTGGAACTGCCGCCGCTGCGCCGTCTGCCGGACCGGGCGGAAATCGTGCGCGCGCTGTGGCGTCGGGTGGTGGAGGATGAGCGGCTGACACTCTCGGACGGCTGCGAGGCGCGGCTCGCCACCTATGACTGGCCGGGCAATTTCCGCCAGCTCTCCGGCACGCTGCGCGCCCTGGCGGCGCTGGCCGACCCGTTCCGCCCCGTCGGCGAGGACATGCTGCCGCCGGAGATTCTGGCGGCGCCAATGGGGACGGCCCCGGCGGGCACGCTCGACGCGCTCACCGTCGAGGCGATGCGGCAGGCGGTGGAGGCCTGCGGCGGCAATGTCTCGCAGGCCGCCCGTCGGCTGGGCGTCAACCGCTCGACGCTCTACCGGCGGCTGTTCCACGCCTGAGCCGGCGGCGGCAGGGCACCGGCAGGGAACTCGCGACGATCCGGCCCGTTACCTCCTGACATGTTCATGGAGGCCGCCCGATGGTTCTTGATCCCCGCAAGCTCGACCAGAACCCCGTCGTCGTCGATCCCGCCAATGTCGACGCCGTGCTCGAAGACCGGACGACGGCGGTGTCCGATCCGCTCAAGCCGCCGATGGGCGAAGTGGACAACGACAATAACCCCACCGATGGCGAGCCGTCCGCCCGCGACGGCGGACGCTTCGCGCCCGATACCGTGAAGACGGTCGACGGCTCGCTCGACGGCACGCCGAAGAAGCCGGACGACCCGCGCCGCTGAACGCGGGCGGGCAGACCCTCACAGCTCGGTCGGCGGCGGGTCCTTCTTGGGCGCGGCGTCGTTGCCTTCCACCCGGTCGCGATAGAGCGAGGCGCTGGCCAGCAGCATCAGCGTGACCGGGGTGGTGATGGTGACGAACAGGCCGATAAGCACCTCGTGCACCAGCGGCCGGCCCTGCAGCACCGAGAAGCAGATCATCGAGGCGACGAGGATCAACCCGGTGCCCAGCGTAGCGCCGAGCGAGGGGGCGTGCAGCCGGGCGTAAAAATCCGGCAACCGCCACAGCCCGATCGAGCCGAGCAGCGTCACCAGCGCGCCGGCCACCAGGAAGAACGAGACGAGAATGGCCGCCCAGAGCGGCAGGTCCGGCGCGCTCATTCGATCACCTCGCCGCGCATCAGGAACTTCGCCAGCGCCACCGTGCCGACAAAGCCGAGCAGGCCGATGACCAGCGCCGCCTCGAAATAGAGCGTGGCGCCGCTGCGTATGCCGAGGGTGACGAGCAGCAGCATCGCGTTCACATAGAAGGTGTCGAGGCCGATGATCCGGTCCTGCGCCCGGGGGCCGCGCATGAAGCGCAGCACGGCGCAGGCCATGGCGAGGGTCAGCAGCACCTGCGCCAGCGTGATCGACCAGCCGAGGATGGCGACGCTCATTCGAAAATCTCCATCAGCAGGCTCTCATAGCGCTCCTTGATGGTCCGCACCCAGTGCCTGTCGTCCACGAGGTCGAGCACGTGCAGCATCAGCACGCGCCGCGAGGGGTCGTAGCGCACCCATTGCGTGCCGGGCGTGCAGGTGAGGATGATGGCCAGAACGGCAAGTCCATAGGGGCTGGTGAGGTCGAGCCGCAGGCTCATGAAGCCGGCATGGGTGCGCCGGTCCTCACTGCCGAGGATGATGCTGCCGACCGCGAGATTGGAGCGGAACACGTCGAGGAAGACCCGTCCGGCGAGGCGCGCCATCGCGCCGGGCCTGCGCAGCCGGCCGGCCGGCGGGTCCAGCGCCACCATCGTCCAGCAGCCGCCGAAGGCGATCACTGCGCCGAGCAGGATCTGCCCTGCCGACAGGCTCTGGGTCATCAGCAGCCACATGCCCAGCAGCGCCAGGAACAGCAGGGGGTAGGGCAGAACGCGCTTCAGCCGGGTCATGGCGGGCCTCCCGCGGGGCCGTGCCCACTGGCGCGGGGATCGCTGGTGATGTGGCCGGCGGGGCGGTCGCCGAGCACGTCGCGGGCATATTCGCTCGGCCAGTACAGGATCTGCGCGGTGGCCTCCATATAGCGCATGACCGGGCCGCCGGCGAAGGTCATCGCCGCGCACAGGAACAGCAGCGCCCCCACCGGGATCGCCTCGATGGCGCGCACGCGGGGAATCTCCGTCTCCGCCGGCACCCAGAGGGTGCGGATGCCGTTGCGGGTCATGGCGATCAGGGTCGCGAGGCCCGACAGCATCAGCAGCGCGACGAAGGACCAATGGGCGAAGGGAATATCGCCGGCCTCGTTCAGCAGCGCCGACAGCATGGCGAATTTGGCGATGAAGCCGGAGAGCGGCGGCAGGCCGGCCAAAAGCGCCGTCGTGGCCAGGAAGGCGCCGCCGAGCACGGCGATGGTGGCGGGAATGGCGACGCCCACCTCCTCGTCCTCGTCCTCGACGTCCTCTTCCGGATCGCCGAAAATCTCCAGCGTGACCGCGAGCACGTCGGCGCCCGCCGCCTGGCCGCGCTCAATCAGCTCGACCAGCAGGAAATAGGCGCTGATCGCCAGGGTGGAGGTGACGAGATAATAGAGCGCGCCTGATATCACCGCGCTGTTGCCGGTGCCGATGGCGGCGAGCAGCGTGCCGGAAGAGATCAGCACCGAATAGCCGCCGAGCCGCTGCATCGACTGCGAGGCCAGTACGCCGATGCCGCCGAACAGGATGGTGGCCATGCCGCCATAATACAGCCAGAGCGCGCCAAACTCCTCCGAGGCGCCCGCCTCGTCGCCGAAGCACAGCAGGAACAGCCGCAGGATCACATAGATGCCGACCTTGGTCATGATCGCGAACATGGCGGCGATCGGCGCGCAGGCGGCGGCATAGGTGGTCGGCAGCCAGAAGCTGAGCGGCCACATGCCGGCCTTCACCAGGAAGGCGACGCCGAGCACCGCGGCGCCCGCCTCCATCAACGTGCGCGAATCCGGCGACAGGGTCGGCACGATCCGGCTGAGATCGGCCATGTTGAGCGTCCCGGTGACGCCGTAGATCACCGCTACGCCGACCAGGAACAGCGACGAAGCGACAAGGTTGATCGGGATGTAGTGCAGCCCGGCCCGTACCCGCGCCGTGCCCGAGCCGTGCAGCACCAGCCCATAGGAGGCGGCGAGCAGGATCTCGAAGAACACGAAGAGATTGAACAGGTCGCCAGTGAGGAAGGCGCCATTGAGGCCGGTTAGCAGCAGCAGGAACAGGGTGTAGAAGCGCGGTCCCGCCTTGTGCCAGCGCGCCATGGCGAACAGCAGCGTGGCGCAGCCCAGCACGGAGGTGAGCAGCAGCATCAGCGCCGCCAGCCGGTCCACCACCAGCACGATGCCGAAGGGCGGCGGCCAGTTGCCCAAGGGGTAGACGATCATGGTCGACCAGCGGTCGCCATTGGGCAGGCCGACCAGCACCACCAGCGTCACCGCAATGGCCAGCAGCGCGAAGACGGTGACAAGGCTGAGCGACATCTTCAGCAGGCGCCGGCGCTCGTCGAACAGCAGCATGAAGGCGCCCACCGCCAGCGGCAGCAGGATCGGCAGGATGGCGAGATGGTCGAGAACCGGGGTCATCTGTCCGGCTCCCGCCCATCGACATGGTCGGTGCCGGTGCGCCCGCGCGCTGCCAGCAGCACGACCAGGAACAGAGCCGTCATGGCGAAGCCGATGACGATGGCGGTGAGCACCAGCGCCTGCGGGATCGGATCGGCGATCGCGGTCGGGTCGCCGACGCCGCCAGGTGCCAGGATGGGCGGGGAATCAACGCGCAGCCCGCCGCCGGCCATGGCGAAGATGAACAGGTTCACCGCATAGGACAGCAAAGCGAGGCCGATGATGACCTGGTAGGTGCGCGGGCGCAGCAGCAGCCACACGCCCGACGCGGTGAAAAGGCCAATGCCGATGGCGAGGACGATTTCCATCAGTCGCCCCCCTCATTGACCTGGGCGGCGCGCGAGCTGCGCAGCGACTGGTGGGCGAGGGCGATGAGGATCAGCACCGTGGCGCCGACCACCAGCGCGAACACGCCGAGATCGAACAGCAGTGCCGAGGCTGCCGGCATCTTGCCGATGAGCGGCAGCTCCACATACTGGAAATGCGAGGTGAGGAAGGGATAGCCGAACCACCAGGAGCCGACGCCGGTGGCGCAGGAGGTGAGCAGGCCCAGCCCCATCCAGCGCAGCGGCAGCACCCGCAGATGGTCCTCCACCCAGCGCGCCCCGCTCGCCATGTACTGCACCACGAAGGCGATGGAGAGGGTGATGCCGGCGGCAAAGCCGCCGCCCGGCAGATCATGGCCGCGCATGAACAGATAGACCGCCATGACCGCGATCACCGGGAACAGCCAGTGCATGATGAGGCGCGGGATCAGCATGTAGTCGGCCACCGTGTCGCCGGGCGAGCGGTCGGGGGAGGCTTCGTCATAGGCGTTCTGGATGCGTTGCTGCTCCGGGGTGCGGATGCTCTCCGGGGCGGGGCGGAAGCGGCGCAGCAGGGCGAAGACGGTGAGCGCGGCCAGGCACAGCACGACGATCTCGCCCATCGTGTCGAAGCCGCGGAAATCCACCAGGATGACGTTGATGATGTTGGTGCCGCCGCCTTCGGAATAGGCGCGCTCGACGAAGAAGCGCGAGACGCTTTCGGTCAGCGGGCGGGTCATCAGGCAATAGGCCAGGAAGGCCATCACCCCGCCGAGCGCGCAGGCGATGGTGATGTCGACATAGCGGCGCAGCAGCACCTTCAGCGGCGGGCGCGTGGGATAGACCTCCTCGATGCGCTTGGGCAGCCAGCGCAGGCCGAGCAGCAGCAGCACCGTGGTCACGATCTCCACCAGCAGCTGGGTGACGGCAAGGTCCGGGGCCGAGAGCCAGACGAAGGTGATGCAGGTGACGAGCCCCGCCCCGCCCACCAGCACCAGCGCGGCGAAACGGTGATACTTGGCCTGATAGGCAGCGCCGAGTGCGCAGGCCCCGCCGATCAGCCACAGCAGGGCGAAGGCGGGCGGCAGCGGCGTGCCGGGCATGTTGCCGGTGCCGACGGCGCCATTGGCGAGGAAGGGCGCCAGCGCCGCCACCACGGCGAGGCTGATGACGATCCGCATCTGCGGCTGCAGGCGCCGCGTGCCCAGCGCATTCTCGCCCGCGCGCGCCCATTGCCAGGAGAGTGTCGCCAGCACCTTCTCGAAAATGCGCTGGCCCTTGAAGTCGCGCAGGATCGGCGGGCCCTCTATGCCGCTTTCGAGGTAGCGGCGCAGGCCGAGATACAGCACCACGCCGCCGGCCATGGCGATCAGGCTCATCATCAGCGGCAGGTTGAAGCCGTGCCAGAGCGCCAGGCTGTAATAGGGCGGGGTGGCGTCCAGCAGACCCTTTACGGCCGTGGCCAGCACCGGGCCGACAGTCAGGCCCGGCACGATGCCGATCAGCAGGCAGATCAGCACCAGCAGCTCGATCGGGAAGCGCATCCAGTGCGCCGGCTCGTGCGGGCGGTGCGGCAGATCGATGGGCGGCGGCCCGAAGAATACGCCGAGGATGAAGCGCAGCGAATAGGTGACGCTGAACACGCCGGCGAGCGTCGCCCAATAGGGCAGGCTGTCGTCGAGCAGCGAGCCGGTATGGTCGGCCACCGCCTCGGCGAAGAACATTTCCTTGGAGATGAAGCCGTTGAGTAGTGGCACCCCGGCCATGGCGGCGGCGGCGACCATGGCCAGCGTGGCGGTGAACGGCATGTAGCGGTAGAGCCCGCTCAGCTTGCGCAGGTCGCGGGTGCCGGTCTCATGGTCGATGATGCCGGCCGCCATGAACAGCGAGGCCTTGAAGATGGCGTGGTTCAGCGTGTGGAAGATCGCCGCCACCGCCGCCAGCGGGCTGCCGAGGCCGAGCAGAAGGGTGATCAGCCCGAGATGGCTGATGGTGGAATAGGCGAGAAGTCCCTTCAGGTCCTGCTGGAAGATGGCGATGAAGGCGCCGAGCAGCAGCGTCACCAGCCCGGCCGGCACCACCATGTAGAACCAGGCATCGGTGCCGGACATGACCGGCCACAGCCGCATCAGCAGGAAGATTCCTGCCTTCACCATGGTGGCCGAATGCAGATAGGCCGAAACCGGCGTCGGCGCCGCCATGGCGTGCGGCAGCCAGAAATGGAACGGGAACTGCGCGCTCTTGGTAAAGGCGCCGAGCAGGATCAGCACCAGCGCCGGAACGTAGAGATCGCTCTGGACGATGAGGTCGCGCGATTCCAGCACCTGGTCGATGTCGTAGCTGCCGACGATGCGCCCGACCAGCAGCACCCCGACCAGCAGGCAGAGCCCGCCCGTGCCGGTGACGGTGAGCGCCATGCGGGCGCCGTCGCGCGCACTGGCGCTGTGGTGCCAGTAGCCGATGAGCAGGAACGAGAACAGGCTGGTCAGTTCCCAGAAGAAGACCATCTGGATGAGATTGCCCGACAGCACGATGCCGATCATCGAGCCCATGAAGGCGAGCAGGAAGGAGAAGAAGCGCGGCACCGGGTCTTCGCGCGACATGTAGTAGCGGGCATAGAGCACGACGAGCGCGCCGATGCCGAAGATCATCATCGCGAACAGCCAGGCGAGGCCGTCGAGCCGCAGGGTGAAGTCGAGCCCCAGCATGGGCAGCCAGGACAGCCAGAACTGCACCGGCGTGCCTTCCGCCACCATGGCGTAGAGCCAGATGGTGATCCCCATCCCCGCCACCGCCACGCTGCCCGCCAGCACCGCCGCGGCATTGCGCGCATGGGTCGGCAGAAACCCCGCAGCGAGGCTGCCGAGAAACGGCAGAAGCAGCGCGACGAGGAGAAGCGTGTCATGCGGCATAGGTAGCGGCAGCCTCCTTGCGGGCGGTGAATCCTAGAGTTGTGCGCGTGCGTCTTGCGAGATGTCGCCCATTATGGTTGATTTGGTCGTCTTCACGCAAGGCAGAAACGATGGAACTTGCGCCCGAACAATGCCGCGCGGCACGTGGGCTTCTCGACTGGACGCAGGAGCATCTGGCCGAGCGCGCCGGGGTGTCCCGTAGCACGGTGCGCGATTTCGAGCGGCATCGCCACGTGCTGCACAGGGGCACGGAAACCCTGCTGGTTCGTACCCTGCAGGACGCCGGCGTGATGCTGTTGCCGCCCGGCGAGCATGGGCCGGGGGTGCGGATCCGCTGAAGGCCATGGCGCTCAGCGCGACGCCTCGCCCCGGCCCCTCGTGGCCTCATTCGTGATCTCGCAAATAGCCTCCCTCATGGCCGGGCTTGACCCGGCCACCCAGGCTTTCACGCGCCGTGCCGGTGGCGGGGCTGGGTCCCCGGGGCAAGCCCGTGGATGAGGGAATCAGCGGCCATCGGTCAGGGCCGGTCGAGTTGCCCCCCTCACTTCCACATCGCCCGCATCCGCGCGCCGATATCGACCGCCGCGCGAGGTTCACCCGGTCGGCCGGCGGCTTCCGCCTGCGCCGGCGGCCAGCTGGCCATGGCGAAGCGGCCGAGGATGGTGGGCGGGATGAAGCGGGTGCGGGCGGCGTAGACATGGCGGTCGCCGCGCGCGGCCTGGCCATGGGTGAAGAAGCGCTGCGGCAGCAGCAGATGCAGGCTGTCCTTCGCCCGCGTCATGGCGACGTAGAGCAGGCGCCGCTCCTCCTCGATCTCCTCGCGCGTGCCGGTGCCGAGATCGCTCGGGATGCAGCCATCCACTGCGTTGAGCACGAACACCGATTTCCATTCCTGCCCCTTGGCGGAATGGATGGTGGAGAGGATGAGATAATCCTCGTCGCGGTGCGGCGGCCCAGCCTCGGCGCTGGTGGCATCAGGCGGGTCGAGCGTCAGCTCGGTGAGGAAGCGGGCGCGGGAGGGGTAGCTCGCGGCGATCTGCGCCAGCTGAACGAGGTCGGCCTGCCGGCTGCCGGCATCCTCGTGCAGGCGCTCCAGCAGTGGCTCGTACCAGGCGCGCACCAGATCGAGCTCGCCCGGCCAGCCGGCGGCATTCGCCTTCAATTCGCGGGCCATGGCGAGGAAAGCCGGCCATTCCGTCTCCGCGCGCGCCGGCGGCGTGACCGCTTCCAGCGCCGGCAACAGCGTGCCGGCGGCGTCGACCACGTCGAGAATGCGCGCGGCGGTGGCGGGCCCCAGACCGGAGAGCAGGCGCAGCACGCGGAAGCCTGCCACGCGGTCGCGCGGGTTCTCGACGAAGCGCAGCACGCCGAGCACGTCCTTCACATGGGCGGAATCAAGGAACTTCAGCCCGCCGAACTTGACGAAGGGAATGTTGCGGCGGGTCAGCTCCACCTCCAGTGGCCCGCTGTGATGAGCGGCGCGGAACAGCACCGCCTGCTGCTTCAGGACGATGCCGTCCTCGCGGTTCTCCAGCACGCGGGTGGCGATGAAATTGGCCTGTTCGATCTCGTCGCGCACGCTCACCAGCACCGGGCGCTCGCCGGTGGCGCGCTCGGACCAGAGATTCTTGGCGTAGCGCTCGCTGGCGAAATCGATCACCGCATTAGCGGCGGCGAGGATGGGCTGGGTGGAGCGGTAGTTCTGCTCCAGCATGATGGTGTCGGCGCGGGGCGTGAAGTGGCCGGGGAAGTCGAGAATGTTGCGCACTGTGGCGGCGCGGAAGGAATAGATCGACTGCGCATCGTCGCCGACCACGGTGAGGCCGCGCCCGTCGGGCTTCAGTCCCAGCAGGATCGAGGACTGAAGCCTGTTCGTATCCTGATACTCGTCGATCAGCACATGGTCGAAGCGACGTGAGATCTCGCCCGCCAAAGCGGGCTCGCCCATCATCTGCGCCCAGTAGAGCAGCAGATCGTCGTAATCGAGCACGTTCTGGCGCTGCTTGGCTTCGACATAGGCGGAGAAGATCGCCTTCAGCTCGTCAGTCCACCCGGCGCACCACGGGAAGGCGCGGCCGATCACCTCCGGAAGGGGTTGCTCGGCATTTACCGCGCGGGAATAGATGGCGATGAGCGTACCCTTGGTGGGAAAGCGCTTCTCGGTCTTTGAGAAGCCGAGTTCATGGCGGATGAGGTTGATCAGGTCGGCGCTGTCCTCGCGGTCGTGGATGGTGAAGTTGGGGTCGAGGCCGATTTCCAGCGCATGGTCGCGCAGCAGGCGGGCGCCGATGCCGTGGAAGGTGCCGGCCCAGGTCAGCCCCTCGGTCAGTGCCCTGGCGTCAGGGCCGATCACCCTTGCGGCGATGCGCTCGACGCGGCGCGCCATCTCCGCCGCCGCCCGGCGCGAGAAGGTGAGCAGCAGAATGCGACGCGGATCGGCCCGGTTGACGATGAGATGAGCGACGCGATGCGCGAGCGTGTCGGTCTTGCCCGAGCCCGCGCCGGCGATGACCAGCAGCGGCCCGCCAATCACCTCGCCATCGCCGGTGATGCCATGTTCAACCGCTCGCCGCTGCTGCGGGTTGAGCTTGTCGAGATAGGCGGCGGGGAGCATGGGCGGACGAATCTCCGGGAGCGGACCTGCTGCCCACAGAGCACGTTTCGCGTTTTGTTCCAATCGCACGGCGCTGCGGGTGGCGGCGGGCCGGGCCGCCGTCTACGCTTCTCGCCCCGCCAACGCAGTGAGTGTGAGCCGTGGTCAGCCGTGAGGATATTCTTCTGAGGGATCTGCCCAAGAGCAGCAAGGTGATCGAGATCGGCCCGAGCTTCTCGCCTCTGGCGCCAAAGCGGGACGGGTGGAACGCCGTCGTCGTCGATCACGACACGCGCGAGGGGCTATTTGCGAAATATGACGGCGATCGCAATGTGCCGGATGCCAGCCGTATCGAGGAGGTCGACGTGGTCTGGCGCGGCGGTTCCATCGCCGACGCGCTGCCGTCTGCCGAGCTTGGCACATTCGACGCCTTCATCGCCAGCCACGTCATCGAGCACACGACCGACATCGTCAGCTTCCTGGACGCCGCACAGCGACTATTGAAGCGGGAAGGCGTGGTGATCCTGGCGGTGCCGGACAAGCGCAAATGTTTCGATTTCAACCGGCCCGTCTCGACTACCGCAGGCGCTATCGCCGCCTTTCGGGAAAAGCGCACTCTGCACACGCCGGAGAGCTACTTCGACTTCATGGCGTTCCATACGTGCAAAAGCGGGCCGCCGGGATGGGCAGGCGACGACGCCACGCCCCAGACATTGCAGATCCCGTTCGACCACCTGCTCCCAGCCTGGGACATGATGGCGACAGCGACCTCCTATATCGACAACCATCAATGGGTGTTCACGCCGGCGAGCTTTGAGCTGATGGTGCTGGAATTGGCGGAGCTGGGCTTTCTCCGACTGCGCGTCGAGGCCATTCAACAGGCGGTCGCGACCGAATTCTATGCTTGGTTGCGTCCGGGACGGGAGGCGCATTCCCCGGAGGAGCTTCAGCTCAAGCGGCGCCGGCTCATGGACGGCGTGGTGATCGATCTTGCCGAACAGTCGCGTCAGATCGCCGACAGCCCGTTGAATCAGGCGGTCGCGCGCATCGCCGCGCTCGAAGCCGCCGAACAGCCAGTGGCGCGGAAAACCGCGCAGCTTGCCGAGCTGAGCGCGTTGAAGAAGGCCATTCCGCGCTGGGCGCGAAAAAAGATCGTGGCCTGGTATGCTCGGCGCGCGGCACGTTCGCCCGGCCGCTGAGCTTCCCCGCAGATGAAAAAGCCGCCCCGGGGAGAGGCGGCCTTTCCAGTCAAGTAAGGGTCACTATGCGATCAGCAGGGGGTCTGCTGGCTGGTGCAGTCGCGGTCGGAGCTGGTGTCGCCCGGCCGGTCGGCATTGGCCGGAGCGGCCGCGCCGGCATCCGTGCCCATGGTGGTGCCGGAGGTGGTGTTGCGACCTTCCGAAGAGTTCATGCCCGAGCCCGCAGCCGGGTTCATCCCGCCGGCCGTGCTGTCGGTGGTGCCCGAGCCGGTGGCATTGCCGCCCGTATTGGCGCCAGTGCTCGACGACGAGCCGTCCGAGCCGGAGCTCTGGGCGAAAGCCGGGGCGCTGAGAGCAAGCATCGCGGCGAGAACGGCCGCAGAAGTCGTCTTGACGTTAATCATAGGATATCCTCCGGTTTGTGTGAGGAATAATCCTGAAGATTACGTATGGTTCCCGAGATAAATTAGTTAGATCGACCTTAACTTGCTACCATTCGACTGCATAATAGTAGCTATCCGCGCGCTTTTCGCCAGATAATACCGCTGATGCATGATGATAGCACCGGTCAATGCGCCGGGGAGGGCAGCCCGACGCGAGGCGAATGTCGCCAAGAGGCACGTACAAGCCGATCAGCCCACGCCGCCAGCCGATCCGACAAGGTGTCGTCGATCATAGAATTAGGGCGCGCGCGGAAGGCGCGCCCCGCGAGCGCCTCAGTTGTCGAACATCTCGTCGGCGGCGGTGATGAGGCCGATCGTGGGATTGGCGGCACAGTATTCGCCGAGCTTGCCGGCATTCTCGACGAATTTGTCAGTGTCGATGACAGGCGGGGCATCGACATCCTTGTAATAGGCGTCAAGCCAGGCGAGCGTCAGCATGATCTCGGTCTTGTCGCTCTCCAGGAACTGCGCGCAGGTCGTGGTGGAGAGGTCGATCTTATCCGCCAAAGCGGTGTGGGACAGGCTTGCGGCGGCAGCGCTGGCAAGGGCGAAGGCGAGGGCGAGCTTTCTCATGGATCAACCTGGGGGGTGAGCGGTGGCACGCACAAAGCTACCATGCCACCACGCAGCGCGCCACGCGCCCCCGCGTCTCAGCCGCGCTTGCGCACGAATTCGGTGCGCAGGACGAGGCCCTTGATGCCCTCGAAGCGGCAATCGATCTCTTCCGGATTGTCGGTGAGGCGGATGGTCTTGATCACCGTGCCCTGCTTCAGCGTCTGGCCGGCGCCCTTCACCTTCAGGTCCTTGATCAGCACGACGGAATCACCGTCCTCCAGCACGGTGCCGGAGGCATCGCGCACTTCAGGCGCGGCGGTGGCCGCGGCTTTCAGTTCCGAGGCCGGGCGCCATTCGCCGGTGGCTTCGTCATAGACATAGGCATCGTCTTCGTCGGCCATGCGGGCCTCCATCGGTCGTCTTCAGGGATCGAAGCGAAGAAGGCGGAGCCCGCGGCCCCGCCTTCTGCTCTTTTGCGGCGGATGACCGGCGCGCGTGGCGCGGCCATCGGTTCGTTGCCCGCTCAGGGGATCTGCCGCACCGCGCCCTTGGCGGCGCTGGTGGCGAGCGCGGCATAGGCCTTGAGCGCGGTGGTGACGTTGCGCTTGCGCGGCGTGGCGGGAACCCAGCCCTTGGCCTGCTGCTCCACGCGGCGGGCGGCGAGCTCAGCCTCGTCCACCGCGAGGTGGATCCGCCGGTTGGGGATGTCGATCTCGATCACATCGCCTTCGCGCACCAGTCCGATCGTACCGCCTTCCGCCGCTTCCGGCGAGACATGGCCGATTGACAGGCCCGAGGAGCCGCCGGAGAAGCGGCCATCGGTGATGAGCGCGCATTCCTTGCCGAGGCCCTTCGACTTCAAATAGCTGGTCGGGTAGAGCATTTCCTGCATGCCCGGCCCGCCGCGCGGGCCCTCATAGCGGATGAGCACGATCTGGCCCGGCTTCACCCGATTGCCGAGAATGCCGGAGACGGCGTCGTCCTGGCTCTCGAACACCCGGGCGGTGCCGGTGAATTTGAGGATGCTCTCGTCGACGCCGGCGGTCTTCACGATGCAGCCATCCTCGGCAAGGTTGCCATAGAGCACGGCGAGGCCGCCATCCCGGGAGAAGGCGTGTTCGAGATCGCGGATCACGCCCTTCTCGCGGTCGAGATCGACCTCGTCATAGCGGGCGGCCTGGCTGAAGGCGACCTGGGTCGGCACGCCGCCCGGCGCGGCGCGGAAGAATTCGTGCACCGCCTCGCTGGCAGTGCGCTTCACGTCCCAATGCTCCAGCGCCGCGCCGAGAGAGGTGGCGTGGATGGAGCCGACCGAGGTGTCGATGAGGCCGGCGCGGTCGAGCTCGCCGAGAATGCCCATGATGCCGCCGGCGCGGTGGACATCCTCCACATGCACGTCGGGCACCGCCGGGGCGACCTTGCACAGCACCGGCACGCGGCGCGAGAGCCGGTCGATATCGGCCATGGTGAAGGGCACTTCGCCCTCATGGGCGGCGGCCAGCAGATGCAGCACGGTGTTGGTGGAGCCGCCCATGGCGATGTCCAGCGTCATCGCGTTCTCGAACGCGGCGAAGCTCGCCACCGAGCGCGGCAGGATGCTGGCATCGTCCTGCTCGTAATAGCGGCGGGCGAGATCGACGATGGTGTGGCCCGCCTCCACGAACAGCCGCTTGCGGTCGGCGTGCGTCGCCAGCGTCGAGCCATTGCCGGGCAAAGCGAGGCCGAGCGCCTCGGTGAGGCAGTTCATCGAATTGGCGGTGAACATGCCCGAGCAGGAGCCGCAGGTCGGGCAGGCCGAGCGCTCGATCACCGCCACGTCTTCTTCCGAGATCCGGTCGTCAGCGGCGGCGACCATGGCATCGACCAGGTCGAGCGCCTTGGTCTTGCCGTTCAGCACCACCTTGCCGGCCTCCATCGGGCCGCCGGAGACGAAGACGGTCGGGATGTTGAGGCGCAGCGACGCCATCAGCATGCCGGGGGTGATCTTGTCGCAATTGGAGATGCAGACCATGGCGTCGGCGCAGTGCGCGTTGACCATGTACTCCACGCTGTCGGCGATCAGCTCGCGCGAGGGCAGCGAATAGAGCATGCCGTCATGGCCCATGGCGATGCCGTCATCGACCGCGATGGTGTTGAATTCCTTGGCGACGCCGCCCGCCGCCTCGATCTCCCGCGCCACCAGCTGGCCGAGGTCCTTCAGGTGGACATGGCCGGGCACGAACTGGGTGAAGGAGTTGACCACGGCGATGATCGGCTTGCCGAAATCGCCGTCCTTCATGCCGGTGGCGCGCCAGAGGCCGCGCGCCCCGGCCATGTTGCGCCCATGGGTGGTCGTGCGGGAACGATAGGCGGGCATGGAATTCCTCCAAACTCTTTGCCGCGCTTATGCCCCCCGTCGGCGTATCGCGCAACCGTTTAGGCGGCGCTGGAAGCGTGCCGGCCTCAACGCCACCTGAACCGCCGCTCGCGGCAGAGTTGGCCGACCAGGCACTGCGCCTCGTCGCGGGTCTCGATCCAGGCCGGCTTGGAGCGCTTGGAGGTGCAATAGCCGGCATCGGTGACGAAACGGTCATACAGGTTCGGCCCGGTGCCGATGACCACCGCACCCTCGCGCTGCACCAGAGCCCGCGCCTGCGCGCAGCTCATGGCGAGCGAGTTCGGTCGCGCCTGCGCGGAGGCGGGCAGGAGAAGGCCGAGAAAAGCGGCAAGAACGGCCGGCAGAAAGGCGGAGGTGAAGGAAGGGGCATTCATCAATGGGCCTCGTCTTTTCTCTCTCCATCGGCGGAGCGTCGCCCTGGAAATGACGCCGGGCTGCCGAAGGTCAAGTGCCGACGCCGGCGGAAGCGATCACACAAGCGCGCGTCCCCCGTACCGGGTTCAAGCCTACCGAGGGCACGTCCGCAGGCTTCGGTAGATCGTTGAAAGAAGATTGGTGGGCCCGGTAGGACTCGAACCTACAACCAGACCGTTATGAGCGGCGCTACCGAGATACAAAATCAAGCGTTTTCAACGCTTTTGAGAGGTGTTCGGGTGCGTTTGGCAACGCCTTTCGGTGTCGTATCGGTGGAGATTCGGTGGAGATGATGCCGTCAATGCTACCGCCAAATCGAAGCGCTGGATTCGGGCCTCGAACCCATTGCCGACGGAATTCCGCGCGCCACGGCGCTGGGCACGACACAGACCTTAGGACTGTGGGCCACTAACAGCCGCAAATTAAGTACGTCGCCGGTGTTCGACGCTATCTTGTCAGCAACAGCGGAGCACACACCTACCTCCCCTTTCCACCATTCACCCGCCGGCTCGTCCGCGCGGGAAGGAGGCTTTATGCACGTCATTTCAACCCGCCGGGCTGCGGTGGGTTCGCGAGCGCTCGCCATCGTCGATGTCGACGCTGGCGGTCTACGCGTCTTCAATGTTGAAATTTGCCGCGGCAGCGACGGACGCCTAAGGGCCTGGGCGCCGAAGATTCGCGGCGAGCAGGTCGCGGCCTTCGCGCCGGATATAGCCGACAAGATTGGTCGCGTCGCTTTGGCGGCGCTGGAGGGCGGTGCCAAATATGCAGGCTAATAGCGCCGCAGCCGACATCCTGCACCTCCCCGCCCGCGCCGTTGTACTCGGGCGTGTGCGCCAAATGCGGCAGGCTCTCTACGGCGAAACCGCACTGTTCCCTGTCACTCCGTCTGGCGACCTCGATCAAGAGCGCCTAGCCGTCGAAGGCTTCGATTTCCATACCGGAAATCTGGACTCGCTCTCTGATGCCGACCTACCGCGGCTAGGCGTGCTCGTCGACACCTTCAAACGATTTATCCCCGAGGCGCCGCTCGGCGTGCGTATCGCGGTGCTCGATCGGGGTGGCGACGTGCAGGTCGAGCAGATCGATCACCTCGAGCCGTATCCTGCAGCCACCGAGATGGTCCGCAACGCCATCCGGACCGGCATTCCGCTGCTCGCCAAGGCGGACGTGTCTCGCAGCATGGCGGTGGCGCTGGCGGGGGCTGCTTGGACTCTCTTGCCAGCCGAGAGATTTGACGAGATCTGCGCTCGACTTGAGCAGCAATACCCCCAGGCTTCTGATAAGCGCATCGAGCGCATGGCGACGCGCGAGATACACAGCCACGAAGTCGCGGCGGCAGCGTCTGCGCTACGCATCCCGCATGAAGCCGCCGACGATATCCTCGAGCGACTGCCGACCCTCGACCCAGCCGTATGGGCAGGCAAGCCCGTGCCGCGCCGCGAGTGGTTCCTGCCGGGGCTCATCCCGGCGCGGACGGTCACGCTGCTGAGCGGCGACGGCGGGACGGGCAAGTCGCTGCTCGCGCATCAGCTCGGCGTCGCATCCGCGCTCGGTGTCTCAACTGCAGGCCTGCACCCGACCGAAGGCAAGGTGCTGTACCTCGCTGCCGAAGATGATGCCGATGAGCTTCACCGGCGCACGGTGGACATCGTAACGGCTTTGGGTGGCGATCTCGCTGATCTCGCAGGCCACATGCTCATCGCGCCGCTCGCCGACCAGGACGCCACTCTTGCCGCTCCAGGGCGCGATGGGGTGCTGCTCTTCACTCGGCTGCACGCCGCCCTCGAGCGGCTGGTCGAGACGTTCGCGCCGGGGTTCGTGATCTTGGACACCGCTGCCGACCTCTTCGCTGGCGACGAGATCAAACGCAATCAGGTGCGGACCTTCATAGCCGCGCTGCGGAAGTTGGCGCTTAGGACAGACTGCGCCGTACTGCTTCTGGCGCATCCATCCGTCAGCGGCATGCAGTCAGGTACTGGAACGTCGGGTTCAACCGGCTGGTCGAACTCCGTGCGGTCCCGGCTTTACCTCACCCGGCCGACAGGAGACGGCGAAGATCCGAACGCGCGTGAACTGACGGTCATGAAAAGCAACTACGGCGCCGTCGGCGACAAGGTCCGCGTGCGCTGGGAAGCCGGTGCTTTCGTGGCTGACTCGCTCATGGAGCCGGCCATGATGGGCGTCATCAACAAGAAGGTCGATGACCTGTTTGTGGCCCTGCTGTCGAAATTCAACCGCCTAGGGCAGCGCGTCGGTGTATCGACGGGAACCAGCTACGCCCCCGCCAAAATGGCAAAGCACGACGACGCCAGGGGGTTCAATAAGCGGCAGCTGGAACAGGCTATGCAGCGGTTGCTGGAGGCAGGGACGATCAGGCTGATCTGGGAGGGACCACCCTCTCATCAGCGTCAAAAGCTGATCGTCACCGCCGATGATTTCGGGCCGGATCGCATACCGTCGGCCTGATTCCACCGCCCTTCCACCGCCCTTCCACCGGCTTCCACCGGGGTGTGTTCCACCGCCCCCTATAACCCCCATGGCGGTGGAACACCCACCGCCGCGGTGGAAGCCGCGGCTGGCGTTCCACGACGTTTGAGCTTAGTGATTGTCGAAGTCGTTGAACGGCGCGCTCAGCGCGATAGCGCAGTACATCTCAAGCAATGCCTGCCGGGTCGGGTCATCCTCCTGGACAAAGCGAAAATCCATCTTTTGAATTCTGAGCTTCGCTTCATAGAAGGCGGCCTTAAAGGTAGGCTCTTGCGATAGCCATTTCCGTGTCCCGTCGCCAGGGCGATATGAAACAATGGTTCGTCCTGTAGCCTTCCGCGCGAGCTTAAATGCGAAAGGTGCAGTGTTGGAGTCCGCCGACGGGCGAGTATGCATGCCGTAGCGCTTTCTCAAGGCATTGGACCGGCCAACGTAAAGATGGTCCGATCCATCGCTAAATAAATAGACCCCCCTGGGCGGCATGTTTGGAGGCAAGCCCTGATGGTGCGATGGTGACGAGGCCATGAGCTCTTCGAACTTAGGATGCAGTGCATTGACGTGCTGGGCGAATTTCTCGTTCATAATTCTGTGGGTCTCTTCTCTTATTTGATTCCAGCTTAGAACAATAGACGCCTCAGCTGAGACAGATGTTAGCGCGACAGCTTCGGCTCGCGAACAGCGCCATAGTCGTCAGGCTCGGCTATTTTGTCCCACCGCCAACAGGCTCGCGCAATATGCTCTTGTTGCATGTAGTCAAGGAAAGAGACCGAAACAGCAAACCACAGATTGTAACTCGCCGATTTAATGAGGGATACTTCCTTGTCAGACAGATTTATCGGGAAATATATATATTCTTCTATTTTGTCATTTACTAAAATGAATATAGGAACAGATGACTCTTCCGCAGTTGTGTATGAAATTGTAGTTGGCCTCGCTGAAGAGACGACGTAGCCACACTTAATATTTTATACTTCGCATGGAGTTCGGCCAAAGTTGCCTATTTTTATGCGTAGAAGAGACATGTACTTAGTTGGAAGTCCATAAAGTTGCCCTGATACGAACGGTACCCTGGGAGCCACCGGTTGCTCAGTGAACACCAATTCCGGTTCGAATATTCGGAGAATTGGCTGCTCTAGCTTAATTGCTGCGTTAGTCGCAGCTTCGGCCGCCAATGCCGCTTGTTGCGTAAATCGACCGATGCGTATTTGGTAAACACCAAACACAACCGCAGCTGTCGCCGCAACAGCAGCTGAGATCGCGGAAACGAAGTTGCTATTGGCTGCTACCCAGTCTTGAAAAAAACACCAGGCTTCTAACACGGCCACCATCATATTCAGTTGCGTCTGGCTACCATGAACTGTTGTACCGCTGATTGTCCACTAGGGGCCCTTCCACTTCCCTCGCGGACGCCAGCCGCCGCGCTTCCGCGTCCCCGGCACGCGCAACTAAAATCCCGAATCTTTGATTATTTAGGGGGGCGGGAATCCAACGTTCACAACGATTCCACGCGGAAATAAATGTTGAAAACTCGCGGGCTCACGCGTGAAGGACCAGCACCGGCCCTCAGGTCGAAGGGGCGGGAGAGAAGTCGGGTGCCCCCCCTTCGTGGCCGGCCGCTTAGGACAACTCACGACCTCCAATCATATTCCGCACGCATGCCGGTGCTGGCGCCTATTTGGCCAGTAGAAGGTCACGGCGCGGTGCCTGATCTAGAGGGCTTGGCATGCAACTCGACGGACGAACAATCCGCTCACCAACAGAACACCGCGCCGTCGTGTCCACATGCGGCGCCCGGCGCGGTGATGTCCTGGCCTGGCCAACCGCCGAGCGACTTCGGCATGATCCCTATCGGCTCGGGTTGCTGGTGCGGTGGCGAGATTTGATGGCCCCGCCCTCGGTCGGCGGCGAGCCGGACTCCGCGGACGACGGAAGGGCGCTGGTCATCTGATCTGATCCCCGAAAACTGGACCGTTTGAAGCTGGAGTTTTTCGCGCCAAAATCCCTTGGCTGGGAGGAGCGGAGACGATGAAGGCGAGCAAG
>NZ_JAUSUH010000006.1 GCF_030813595.1 Ancylobacter vacuolatus
CGGCTTGAAGCCCGGATGCACCACCGCCCCGTCCTTGGTCAGCAGCGTCGCCTTCACCAGCTCGTCGTCCCACTTCACCGCGAGCGCCTTGGTGCTCTTGTCCACCAGCGTCTCGACAAAGGCGTAGAGGTTCTTGGCGTAGAGCTGCGAGGCGGTGGCCGCGAGGCGTCCCGGCACGTTGAGATGGCCGACGATTTTGACCCCGTTGGCCGTGGTCACCACCTCGCCGGCGACCGCGCCCTCGACATTGCCGCCGCGCTCCACCGCGAGGTCGATCAGGATCGAGCCCGGCTTCATCGCCGCCACCGTGTCGGCGGAAACGAGCTTGGGCGCCGGCCGGCCGGGGATCAGCGCCGTGGTGATGACGATGTCCTGCTTGGCGATGTGGGCGGCGGTGAGCGCCGCCTGCTTGGCCTGGTATTCCGCCGACATCGCCTTGGCGTAGCCGCCCGCGGTCTCCGCCTGCTTGAACTCCTCGTCCTCCACCGCGATGAACTTGGCGCCGAGGGATTCGACCTGTTCCTTCGCCGCCGGGCGCACATCGGTGGCCGAGACCACCGCGCCGAGGCGCCGCGCCGTGGCGATCGCCTGCAGCCCGGCAACGCCCGCGCCCATGATGAAGACGCGCGCCGCCGGCACGGTGCCGGCCGCCGTCATCATCATCGGGAAGGCCCGGCCGAACTCGGACGACGCGTCGATCACCGCGCGGTAGCCGGCAAGGTTCGCCTGAGAGGACAGCACGTCCATCACCTGCGCCCTTGTGATGCGCGGCATCAGCTCCATCGCGAAAAGCGAGGCGCCGGTGCCGGCGATCTCGGTGAGCGCGGCCTCATGGCCATGCGGGTCGGCGATGGCGATGACGAGCGCGCCGGGGTTGATCCCCTTGAGCGCCGACGCCTCCGGCCGCCGCACGGCGAGCACCAGATCCGCCCCCGAAACCGCCGCCGCATTATCCGCGACGACCGTGGCGCCCGCGCCCTCATACTCAGCATCGCCAATCCCCGACGCCACCCCCGCCCCAGAGGCGACAACAACAGTCGCACCAATACCGATATAGCGCTTTACCGTGTCGGGACTTCCCGCCACGCGCGGCTCAAGGCCCGCCTCTTCCTTCAGTATTGCCAATCGCATTTTTGCCTGCCTCCCAAGATCGCCTTCCTCCCGAGAAGGTCGTTAACCGTTTCGTTTCACGTCTGGTCGTCGAGAACGACCAGCAAATCCTTGGCGTCGATCGCGTTGCCGGGCGCCACCAGAATCTCCGCCACCGTGCCCGCGCGCGGGGCATGGATCGCCGTTTCCATCTTCATCGCCTCGATGGTGAGCAGCACGTCGCCGGCCTGCACCGCCTGCCCGCCCTGCACGGCGAGCGAGGAGATGGTGCCCGGCATCGGCGCGGCGACATGGGCGGGGTTGCCCTCCTCGGCCTTGCGCCGGCCGGCGATTTTCGGCACCGCGTCGCGGTCGACCGCCAGGATCATGCGCGGCTGGCCGTTCAGCTCGAAGAACACCTCGACCTGGCCATCGTCGCGGGTGTCGCCAAGCGCGGTGAGGCGCACCATCAGCGTCTTGCCGCGCTCGATCTCGATCGTGGTCTCGTCCCCAGGCTTCATGCCGTAGAAGAACACCGGGGTCGGCAGCGCCGAGACCGGGCCGAACTGGGCCAGCACCGGGGCGAAGTCGGAAAAAACCTTCGGGTACATCAGGTAGGAGGCGAGCTCGCGGTCGCTGGCGGTGCGGCCGAGCAGGGCCGACACATCGGCGCGTTCCGCCTCAAGATCGGCATCTTCCAGCAGCGAGCCATAGCGCACGGTGATCGGCGCCTCGCCCTTCAGCGCCTTCGTCTGCAGCGCTTCCGGCCAGCCGCCGAGGGGCTGGCCATATTCGCCATGCAGCATCGCCACCGCCGAGGCCGGGAAGGCGACGTCGCGGGCGGGATCCAGCACGTCGGCGGCGGAAAGGCCCTGGCTCACCATCATCAAAGCGAGGTCGCCCACCACCTTGGAGGAGGGCGTGACCTTGATGATGTCGCCGAACAGGTCGTTGGCGTCGCGATAGGCGCGCGCCACCTCGTGCCAGCGGCTCTCCAGCCCCATGGAGCGGGCCTGCTCCTTCAGATTGGTGAACTGCCCGCCGGGCATTTCGTGCAGATAGACCTCCGAGGCCGGGCCCTTGAGGTCGCTCTCGAAGGCGGCGTACTGGGCGCGCACGCCCTCCCAATAGAAGGAGATGCGGCGGATGGCTTCCGGGTCGAGCCCGGTGTCGCGCTCGGAGCCGCGCAGCGCCTCGACGATGGAGCCCAGGCACGGCTGCGAGGTCATGCCGCTCATCGCGTCCATGGCGAGGTCGACCGCGTCGACCCCCGCCTCCACCGCCGCCAGCACCGAGGCGGCCGCGACGCCCGAGGTGTCATGGGTGTGGAAGTGGATCGGCAGGCCGATCTCTTCCTTCAGCGCCTTGAACAGCACCTTGGCGGCGGCGGGCTTGACCAGGCCGCCCATATCCTTGAGGCCCAGCACATGGATGCCCGTCTTCTCCAGCTCCTTGGCCATGGAGATGTAGTATTTCAGGTCGTATTTCGACCGTGCCGGGTCGAGCAGGTCGCCGGCATAACAGATGGCGCCCTCGACCAGCTTGCCCGTCTTCAGCGCCTCGTCGATCGAGACGCGCATGTTCTCGATCCAGTTGAGGCAGTCGAAGACGCGGAAAATGTCCATGCCGGCATCCGCCGCCTGGCGGATGAAGAAGCGGACGACATTGTCGGGGTAATTGGCGTAGCCCACCCCGTTGGCGCCGCGCACCAGGGTTTGCGTCAGTATGTTCGGCACCGCCTCGCGGATCTTCGCCAGGCCTTCCCACGGGTCTTCCGAGAGGAAGCGCATGGAGACGTCGAAGGCCGCCCCGCCCCAGCATTCCAGCGACAGCAGGCCCGGCAGGCCGCGCGCATAGGACTCGGCGACGCGGGCGATGTCATGGCTGCGCATGCGGGTGGCGAGCAGCGACTGGTGGGCGTCGCGCATCGTGGTGTCGGTAACGAGCACCCGCTTCTGCGCCAGCATCCAGTCAGCGAAGCCCTTGGGGCCGAACTGATCGAGCAATTGCCGCGTGCCGGGGGCCGGCGCGGCGCGGAAGGCGGGCGGCTCGGGAATGCGGGCGGTGGCGGACGGCCGGGCGCGGCCCTTCACTTCCGGATGGCCGTTCACCGTGACATCGGCGATCCAGGCCAGCAGCTTGGTGGCGCGGTCGCGCCTTCCGCCGAAGTCGAACAGTTCCGGCGTGGTGTCGATGAAGCGCGTGGTGTAGCGGCAGGAGGTGAAATCGTCGTGCGTCAGCACGTTTTCGAGAAACGGCAGATTGGTCGCCACGCCACGAATGCGGTATTCGCGCAGCGCCCGGTGCATGCGGGCGATGACCTCGTCCGAGGTCGGCGCCCAGGCCGTCACCTTCTCCAGCATCGGGTCGTAGAAGCGCGTGACCACGGCGCCGGAATAGGCGGTGCCGCCATCGACGCGGATGCCAAAGCCCATGGCGCCGCGATAGGCGGTGATGCGGCCATAGTCCGGGATGAAATTGTTCTCGGGGTCCTCGGTGGTGATGCGGCACTGCAGGGCGTGGCCGTTGAGGCCGATCTCCGCCTGCGCGGGAATGCCGGTCTCACTGAGATCGCCGATATGCCCGCCTTCGAGAATGCGGATCTGCGCCTTGATCAGGTCGAGGCCGGTGACGACCTCCGTCACCGTGTGCTCGACCTGGATGCGCGGATTGACCTCGATGAAATAGAAGGCGCCGGTGTCGGCATCCATCAGGAACTCGACCGTGCCGGCGCCGACATAGTCGGTGGCCCGGCCGATGGCGAGCGCGGCGTCGGTGAGGGCCTTGCGGGTCGCCTCATCGACATAAGGCGCGGGGGCGCGCTCGATCACCTTCTGGTTGCGGCGCTGGATCGAGCAGTCGCGCTCGAACAGATGGACGAGGTTGCCATGGGTGTCGCCGAGGATCTGCACCTCGACATGCCGGGCGCGGCGCACCAGCTTTTCGAGATAGACCTCATCCTTGCCGAAGGCCGCCTTGGCCTCGCGCTTGGCGGTCATCACGGCGTCGAGCAGCTTGTCCTCGCTGTCGATCGGGCGCATGCCGCGCCCGCCGCCGCCCCAGCTCGCCTTGAGCATGACGGGGTAGCCGACCGCGCGGGCCGCCGCCAGCACCGCCTGCGGATCGTCCGGCAGCGGTTCGGTCGCCGGCATCACAGGCACGCCGACCGAGATGGCGAGGTTGCGCGCCGCCACCTTGTTGCCGAGGTCGCGCATGGTCTGCGGCGTCGGGCCGATGAAGATGATTCCCGCTTCCGCACACGCCTCGGCGAATTCGGGACTCTCGGAGAGGAAGCCATAGCCGGGATGGATGGCGTCGACCTTCGCCTCCTTGGCGACGCGGATCACCTCGTCGATGGAGAGATAGGCGTCGATCGGGCCCAGCGGCTTGGCCAGAAACGGGCCGCGCCCGACCAGATAGGCCTCGTCCGCCTTGAAGCGGTGCAGGGAGAGCTTGTCCTCCTCCGCATAGAGCGCGACCGTGGTGATGCCGAGTTCGGTCGCGGCGCGGAAGACGCGGATCGCGATCTCGGACCGATTTGCGACGAGGAGCTTCTTGATCGTTCGCGTCATGGCGTGGCGTCACCCGTGGTTGCGGTCAGCGAATGTTGAAAACTCGAAACCTGCATCCTGCTGCGGACCAAACGGGCGCCCCGCCTGCCTGCCGCTGCCGGAACCGGCAGAAGGGCGATGCATCAGCCATGCCGTATTCCGTGACGGGATACCGGCGCTCAGGCAGATGCCGCATGCGTGACACGCATAGTGGTATACAGAATTACGCATGCCAGCAAGATTTTTCAGCCGGACCGGCGTCGCGGGCGGCGTCCTGTCCCCGGCCTGGACGGTTGCCAATGCTGACCCAGCGTCACGCTTTTATGCGCCGCGCGGCCCTGCGCGTCGCGAAAGGGACACGCTGCGGTGCAAGATAACATCCGAGAGACAGACGTAGACTTTTGGTCCATATGAGACGCGCCGGTGCCGCGCATCGGCGAGCCCACCGACGGAGGATATTATGGTTAGCAGGCGTGGACGCGCGACCAAGATCGTGGCGACGCTGGGTCCGGCTTCTTCGAGCCCGGAAATGATCAAGGCGCTTTATGAGGCCGGGGTCGATGTGTTCCGGCTGAATTTCAGCCACGGCACCCAGGAAAACCATGGCCGCGTTCTGGCCTCTGTGCGGGCGCTCGAAAAGGAAGTCCGCCGGCCGATCGGCGTGCTCGCCGACCTGCAGGGCCCCAAGCTGCGCCTCGGCCGCTTCGAGAACGGCTTCATCAACCTGACCGCCGGCTCGACCATCCGCTTCGACACCGACCCGACGCCCGGCAACGAGACCCGCGTCTCGATTCCCCACCCGGAAATTCTCGAAGCCCTCAATGAGGGCTCCACCGTGCTGCTCGACGACGGCAAGGTGCGGGTACGGGTGGTGAAGAAGGGCGCCGGCTATATCGACGCCGAAGTGGTCGCCGGCAACAAGCTGTCGAACAACAAGGGCTTCAACGTCCCCGACGTGCTGCTGCCGGTCTCGGCGCTCACCGACAAGGACCGCTCCGACCTGTTCTTCGCCCTCGACCTTGGCGTCGAGTGGATCGCGCTCTCCTTCGTGCAGCGCCCCGAGGACGTGATTGAGGCCAAGGAGCTGATCCAGGGCCGCGCCCAGATCAACCTGAAGCTGGAAAAGCCGCTCGCGGTCGAGCACCTCACCCGCCTCACCGAGCTGTCGGACAGCATCATGGTGGCGCGCGGTGATCTCGGCGTCGAGCTGTCGCTGCCGGAAATCCCGGCGCTGCAGAAGCGCGTCATCCGCGAATCCCGCCGCCTCGGCAAGCCGGTGATCGTGGCGACGCAGATGCTGGAATCGATGATCAGCGCCCCGGTGCCGACCCGCGCCGAAGTCTCCGACGTCGCCACCGCCGTCTATGACGGCGCCGACGCGGTGATGCTCTCGGCCGAAAGCGCCGCCGGCCAGTACCCGGTGGAAGCCGTGGCGATGATGGACCAGATCATCAAGCAGGTGGAGCGCGATCCCGGCTACCGCGCGATCATCGAATCGCAGCGTCCCGAGCAGGGCCATTCGGTGGCCGATGCGGTGACGCAGGCCGCCTATCACGCGGCGCTGTCGACCAATGCGGCGGCGATCGTCACCTACACCCTGTCCGGCACCACCACGCTGCACGCGGCGCGCGAGCGCCCGCGCATCCCGATCATCGGCATCGCCAGCCAGCTGTCGACCGCCCGCCGGCTCGTCATGTCCTATGGCGTGCATGTCGTGCACGCGCCGGAGGAAATCCACACCTTCGGCGAGATGGCGGCCAAGGCGACGCAGGTGACGGTGGAGCATGGCTTCGCCACCGAGGGCGACCTGATCGCCATCACCGCCGGCGTGCCCTTCGCCACCCCCGGCACCACCAATGTGCTGCGCCTCGTCACCATCGACAAGGCGATGGCCCACCGCACCCCGCGCCCGGAAGAGGCCGGCGATTCCATGCGCCCGCGCGCCGCGGCGATGAAGGCGGACGACGCCGTGCTGCGCTCCGCCCCGGTGGAACCGGCAGCGGAGTGACGCGCCGCGGCTCACCCGCACCGACACACGAAAGGCCCGGCTTGCGCCGGGCCTTTTTCGTTGCAGGCGGGGCGGGGATCTGGCGGACTGGGGTGGCACTCGGCCAACCCAGGAGATCCCCATGACCCTTACCGGTGGCTGCAATTGCGGGCAGGTCCGTTACCAGATCGAGGGGGCGCCGCTGCGCGTCGGGCTGTGCCATTGCGCCACTTGCCGCAAGCAGTCCGGCTCGGCCTTCTCCTTCTTCGCCATCTGGCCGCGCGCACGCGTCAGCCTTTCGGGCGAGCTGGCCTGCTGGCAGGTCCGGGCGGGGGGAGAGCGCTTCTGCCCCACCTGCGGTTCGCAGCTGTTCTGCTGGGAGGAGGGCTCCGACGAGATCGAGGTCAAGCTCGGCACGCTGGACGCGCCGCCCAGCGCGCTGGTGCCGTCCTACGAACTGTGGACGATCCGCCGCGAGAACTGGCTGGCGCCGCAGGAAGGCTGCGCCCAGCACGCGCGCGACCGGGAGGAGAAAGGCGGATAGAGCCATGCGCTGACCAAGGATCAGCGCATGGCTCTACTTATTGTTTTGACGCATTTTCTTCACGCGAACCGGGCTCCACTTCGCTTGAAAATGCTTCGGGACGCCCTCAGGGCAGCATCACCACCGTGGTGCCGACGCGCACGCGCTCATACAGGTCGATAATGTCCTCGTTCAGCATCCGCACGCAGCCATAGGAGGCGAAGGTGCCGATGGATTTCGGCTTGTTGGTGCCGTGAATGGCGTATTGCCCGCCGCCCGTCAGCGTCATGGCGCGGGCGCCCATCGGGTTTTCAGGCGTGCCGCCGGCGATGACATCCGGCAGCTTCGGGTTGTCGCGCTTGATCTCCTCGGGCGGCGACCAGGCCGGCTCGACATATTTGCGCTCGATCCGGGTCTCGCCCTGCCACTGCTTGCCCTTGCGCCCGACCGCCACGGGGTAGCGGATCGCCTGCCCCTCGCCGACCACGAGATAGAGGGTGCGCTCCTTGGTGCTGACCACGATGGTGCCGGGGCGGTAGGCCGGATTGGCGAACGTCACCGTCTCGCGCGCCAGGCTCATGGAGGCGGGAATCAGCAGCGCCGCCGCCGCGACCAGGGCCAGGAGGATTCCACGCCGCATCATTCACTCCCCGCCCGCCGGCCCGTGCCGCATTGGCCTTCCTGATAGCAGCAACCCGCCCGCCCGGGGGCCCGGCCCCCTGCCGAGAGGCGATTCCCGGGAATCTTCGTGCCCTTTATGCAACAGTCGGCAAAATCCTAGACATGGCAGCGCGGTGCCCCCCTGCTGTCAATTGACCGCCACAAAGGAAGCGCTACTCAACATCTAGTTAAGACCCTGGCTCCGCCCGTCTCATTACTCCGAATTATTTCTAACCTAAGGTAATCCACCATGATCAAGTCGCTCCTCGTCGTCTCCGCCTCCATCTTCATGCTCGGCGCCGCCGTCGCCGCCGACATGCCCCAGCCCCAGCCGGTCAAGGCCCAGGCCGCGCCCGTCGGCAAGGCCCCGGTCGGCAAGGCTCCCGAGCCGATCGCCACCAAGGGCTGAGCCTCTTCGCCAGCGCACCCCGTTTGAGGCGTGCTTGACATAAGCGCGGCCGGCCCGTCCGGCCGCGCGATGTGTTCGAGAGAAAGACGGAGTGCCGTTATGACGATGATCTTCGCGATGACACGTTGCCGCCGCCTCGCCCTCGCGCTGTGCGCCCTCACGGCGTCCGGCCTGCTGGCCGCGCCGGCCTTCGCCACGCAGGCCGTTGCGACGCAGACGGCTGCGACGTCACCTTCCGGCACAAAGGTCGCCAGCATCAATGCCGGCGCCTCTGCCGCCACCACCCCCGCCGCCGCCACCTCTGCCGCCAGCGCCCCCGGCGCCTCGGAAGCCGCCGCCGTGCCGGCGCCGGCGCCCTATTATGTCGATTTCCGCGCCCGCACCGCCGCCACCTATGGCCATGCCTTCCTGTGGTACGGCAAGTCGAGCGAGCGCGCCGTTGAGGTGGCCGGCCTCCACCCGGCGACCGACAGCCCGGTGCCCTATGTGCTCGGGCACTTCATGTTCGTGCAGTCGGAAACCGGCGCCAGCTATGGCGATCTCGACGAGCAGTATCTGACCGCCAATTACCGGGTCTACCTGTCCGAGGAAGACGCGCCCAAGGTGTTCGCCTATATCCAGAAGCTGCAGAAGACGACGCCGTTCTGGAATGCCACCACCACCAACTGCACCTGGTTCATCGGCCAGGTCGCTTCCTTCATGGGTCTCGATACCCCCTCGCATCTTCTTCTTCCGGAGGATTATGTGAACGAGCTCAAGAAGATGAACGACAGCCGCAACATGGCGAGCCTCGCGCCCGGCCGCTGACAGCAGGGCTGCGCGTCTGGCCCGCGCGCAACGGCGCACGCCTACCGCACGCACCCCGCCCGCCTCCTCACACGCGACAATCCGGCACGGGCCGGTGGTCGGGACTTATTCCTATTCCCACCGCCGGCGATTTTGTGCTTTTAGGGCTTTCGCTTCAGGCGCCCGCGTGGGGCGCCCCTCCAGGAGAGCCGCGTTGCGGGTCACGAAAGCCAAGGTCGCCGAGCATCGCCGGGCGATCCTCGATTCCGCCTCCCGCCTGTTTCGCGAGCGCGGCTTCCGGGAGGTCGGCGTCGCCGAGATCATGCAGGCGAGCGGGCTGACCCATGGCGCCTTCTACGGCCATTTCCGCTCCAAGGCGGAGCTTGCCGATCACGTCTGCCAGGAGGCCTGCGCCAACGGGGCGCTGGCCTGGCTGAAATCGGCCTCGCTCACCGAGATTCTCGACCGCTACCTCACCCCCGCCCATCGTGACAACCCGGCCGCCGGCTGCGCCCTCGCAGCGCTGGGCGCAGAGGTCGCGCGCCAGTCGGGCGAGGTGCAGAAAAGCTATGCCGAGGGCACGGGCCACTATGTCGACGCCCTTGAGCGCCACATGGACGACGCCCCGCCGGAAGCTCGGCGCAAGCAGGCCATGGCGGTGCTGTCCTGCATGGTCGGCGCCCTTACCCTGGCGCGCGGCGTGGCGAGCGGCGACCCGGCGCTCTCCGACGCCATCCTCGCCGCCGCGCGCGAGCAATTGCGCAGCCATTTCGGCGCGTAAAGGGGGCAAACGCCGTATTGCGCCGCGCGCCCCCGGCTGGTCGCATGGGCCGGACGAGGTTCCGGTGCGGAGTGCAGGCGGCCGATGCGGAGAGCTTCCCCGGCTCATGAGACGAAAGACGCGGCCTGGCGGGTGGGACTGCTGTTCTCCGCCACTGGGGTGACGGCGGATGTGGAAACCTCGCAGCTCGGCGGCACGCTGCTTGCCATTGACGAGATCAACGCCGCCGGCGGCGTGCGCGGGCGGCGCATCGAGGCGGTGGCCTATGACCCTGCCTGCGACCCCCGCGCCTTTCGTGGCCTCGCCGAAAAGCTGCTGACCGAGGATGGCGTGCGGCTCCTCTTCGGCTGCTACATGTCCTCCACCCGCAAGGCGGTGCTCCCCATTGTCGAGGCGCAGGGCGGGCTGCTGTTCTACCCCACGCTTTACGAGGGCTTCGAGTATTCGCGCCACTGCGTCTATACCGGCGCGGCGCCGAACCAGAATTCGATCCAGCTCGCCGCCTATCTGCTGCGCCATTACGGCAACCGCTTCTTTCTCATCGGCTCCGACTACGTCTATCCCCACGAATCCAACCGCATCATGAGCGATTTCGTGGTGCAGTCGCGCGGGCGGGTGCTGGGCGAGGTCTATGTGCCGCTCAGTGCGCCCGAGGCCGCCTTCGCCGAGGTGATGGAGAAGGTGCGCGAGGCCGAACCGGACGTCATCTTCTCCACCGTGGTCGGCACGGACACCGCCCGCCTCTATGCGGCGCACCACGCCGCCGGCTTCTCGGCCCGCCGGCTGCCGATCGCCAGCCTCACCACTAGCGAGGCGGAGGTGGCGCTGATGCCGCGCGAGGTGGCGGTCGGCCACATCACCGCCGCGCCTTTCTTCGAGACGCTGGGCACGCCGGCGGCGCGGCGCTTCGTCGCCGCCTTCAAGAAGCGCAACGGCGTGCACCGGCCGGTGACGGCGGCGGCGGAGGCGGCCTATTTCCAGCTGCACATCGCCATGCAGGCGCTGGAGCGCGCCGGCACCGATGCGCCCGAAGCGCTGCTGGCCGAACTCGGCGCCGGCAGCTTCGAGGCGCCGCAGGGGCGGGTGCGGATCGAGCCCAGCAATCACCATGCCTGGCTGCGCCCGCGCATCGCCGAGATCGGCGCGGATGGGCGCTTTCACATCGTGTGGGATGCCGGGGCGGCGGTGAAGCCGGA
Organism: Ancylobacter vacuolatus; assembly: GCF_030813595.1. Lineage (GTDB taxonomy): Bacteria > Pseudomonadota > Alphaproteobacteria > Rhizobiales > Xanthobacteraceae > Ancylobacter > Ancylobacter vacuolatus. The sequence goes on from NZ_JAUSUH010000006.1 coordinate 10,983, forward strand.
CCCCTATTGCGTGGTTCAGAACCTAGACGACTGGCCGGCCGATGGCCGCCGGTTCGCGCTGTCGTGACGGGAGGCGGCGAGATGGCGATGCAGGTGCTCAAGGATTTGCGCGGCCTTCGGGTGTCGGTGATCCACCCGCCCGACGAGGAGCGCCCGAGCCTCATCGAGCATCTGCGCCGCATCGGCTGCACGGTGGAAACGGTTTGGCCGGTGCCGGCGGAATGGCCCTTGGGCGCCGATGTCGTCCTGCTCGCCATCGAGCCGGACGCGCGCGCCGACATCAAGGCCCTGCTGAAAGGCGACCCCGCCCGGCGCCCGACGCTGATCGCGGTGGTGGGCTACGAGAACCCGGCGACGCTGCAAATCGTGCTGGAAGCCGGCGCGGTGGCGGTGGTGGAGCGGCCGATCCGCCCCTTCGGCCTGCTCACCCACCTCACCATCGCCCGCACGCTATGGCTGGAGCGCGAAGAGGCGAGGAAGCGGGTCGCCCGGCTGGAGCACAAGCTCGCCGGCCTGCAGACGGTGCAGCGGGCGAAGTCGATCTTGATGGAAAATCTCGGCTTGAGCGAGGAGGACGCCTATCAGAGCCTGCGTCGGCAGGCGATGGCCAAGCGCATGCCGCTGGAGGACATGGCGGCCTCGCTGATCCACGCCTCCGAACTGTTGCAGATGTCGCCCCGCAGCCGCGACGCGCGGGCCGGGCCGCCGGCCGGCTCTTGAAGTCGCGCGGCGAGGGTGATTAGATAGTGCTCATGGACGATTTCCGGGCAGAGGGCCCGCGGATCGCTCTTCCGCCCGCCACCAATGCTGTTGGCCGGCCCTGGCACTGTCGCCCGAAAGGCTCGCGAGAGCCCGACGGGTTTTTTTGTGCCTGATCTAGCGTGGACCGGCCACGGTCGCTCCTGGGAACAACGCGGTTCCGCCCCCATCCCCCTTCCCGACACCGCAAGGCCCCGGCCGCCCGCGAGGCGCGCCCGCGCGCCTTTTCGAGGAGACTTCCCATGTTGCACGGCGACATTTCCAGCAGCAAAGACACCGTCGGCGTGGCGGTGGTGAACTACAAGATGCCGCGCCTGCACACCAAGGCCGAGGTTCTGGAGAACGCCCGCAAGATCGCCGACATGGTGGTGGGCATGAAGATCGGCCTGCCGGGCATGGATCTTGTGATCTTCCCCGAATATTCGACCCACGGAATCATGTATGATTCCAAGGAGATGTACGAGACCGCCTCGACCATCCCCGGCGATGAGACCGAGATTTTCGCCGAGGCCTGCCGCAAGGCCAAGGTGTGGGGCGTGTTCTCGCTCACCGGCGAACGCCATGAGGAGCACCCCAACAAGGCGCCCTACAACACGCTCATCCTGATGAACGACAAGGGTGAGATCGTGCAGAAATACCGCAAGATCATGCCCTGGGTGCCGATCGAGGGCTGGTACCCCGGCAATTGCACCTATGTCTCGGAAGGACCGAAGGGGATGAAAATCTCCCTCATCATTTGCGACGACGGCAATTACCCGGAAATCTGGCGCGACTGCGCGATGAAGGGCGCCGAACTCATCGTGCGCTGCCAGGGCTACATGTACCCGGCCAAGGAGCAGCAGGTGCTGATGTCGAAGGCGATGGCCTTCGCCAATAATGTCTATGTCGCGGTGGCCAATGCCTCCGGCTTTGATGGCGTCTATTCCTATTTCGGCCACTCGGCGATTGTCGGCTTTGACGGGCGCACGCTCGGCGAATGCGGCGAGGAGGACTATGGCATCCAGTACGCCGCGCTGTCCGTGTCGCTGATCCGCGACGCGCGCAAGAACATGCAGTCGCAGAACCACCTCTTCAAGCTGGTGCATCGCGGCTATACCGGCCTGATCAATTCCGGCGACGGCGACAAGGGCGTGGCCGCCTGCCCCTATGATTTCTACGCCAAATGGATCGCCGACCCCGAGGGCACGCGGGAAATGGTGGAATCCTTCACCCGCTCCACAGTCGGCACCGAGGAATGCCCGATCGAGGGGATCCCGAACCCCGACACCACCCATCGGTGAGGCGGCAGCGCAGAAAGGCCGGGCAAAAGCCCAGCTTTTCTGTTTTCCACCGCCGGCATGGGCGGGCTTAACCGGCTGTCAACCAAGAGCGGCTAGCGTCTGCCCATGACGCGCGGCGTATCCTGGTTTTTCGTAGCCCCGCTCGTCCTTCTGGGGCTTTCCGGTTGCAAGTTCGGGCTGTACGAGCAGCGCGAACCCTGGCGCACGGAAGCCGAGGAACGGTGTCTGGCGGAGGGCCGGGTCAAGCCCTCCGCCTTCATCGTCCCGGACAGGGCGATCAATGGCGCCGGCACATGCGGCATGGACCATGCCTTCCGCATCACAGCTTTTTCCGAGGGATCTGTTGAGGTTAGCCCGCGTGCGACGCTGGCCTGTCCGATGACCTCGGCCGTCGACCAATGGGTGACGCAGGACGTTCAGCCCGCCGCCATGGCCTGGTTCGGCCAGCCGGTGGTGAAGGTGAAGCAGATGTCGTCCTATTCCTGCCGGCGGATGAACGGCGCGAAGACGGGCAAGATTTCCGAACACGCCTTCGGCAACGGCCTCGACATTGCCGGCTTCGTGCTCGCCGACGGACGCGAGATTTCGGTCAAGAAGGACTGGAAGGGCAGCCCCGATGCGCGCGGGTTCCTGTTGACCGTGCAGGCCGATGCCTGCGAGCGCTTCACCGTCGTGCTGGCGCCCGGCTCGAACATCTACCACTACGATCATATCCACATCGACCTGATGCGCCGCGCCTCCGGAAGCTCGACCTGCAAGCCTCTGGCGCAGCGTCCGAAGCCGCCGCGCCTGCCGGTGTTCAAGGCGCCGGCCTACAAGGCCCCGCCCTATGGCGCCTCGTGGCAGGCCGGGCCGATGTCGTCGGTGCCGGGTGCCGCCGAGCCAGCGGAGAATTACGGCCCGGAAGGCGCCGAGCAGGAGGGTTATGATGGCGAGGCCAGCGCGCCCGCGCCTCTGGCGCCGTCCCGCCCGGCGGCCGCGCGGACAATGCCCGCTGCCACCTATCCGGCGGCGCCGGCTCCCGCCTATTCCAACGCTCCCACCTCTCCGGCGGCAAGGCGCGTTCCCGCCGGCCCCGTGGGGGCGCCGATGGTGCTGACCCCGCCGGCGGTCGATCCGTATGCCAATGGCGGCTACGCACCGGACCCTCTCCCCGGCGCGCCGTCGCAGCAGGGCTATCCCGCCCAGACCTACCCGGCCCAAGCCCGCCCGGCCCAAGCCCGCCCGGTCCAAGCCCGCCCGGCGCAGACCTACCCGGCCCAGACTTATCCCACTCCCGCGCCGGCGGCTCCCGCAGCGCCGGCCCGCACGCGGCCGCCCGGTCTTCTCCCGCCCGGCAGCATCCCGCTGGCGAAATGGCTGGGGCTCGACACGACGCCGACGGCGTCGACCGGCAATGTGCGCTCCTTCACCACCGAGCGGGAATTCGCCAGTCCGATACCAGGCGTGGACGTCGAAAAAGGTGCCGACTGAGCCTTCGCGGGCGTCAGTCGAGCAGCGTGTCGAGGCCGCGCTTCACCCCGACCCATCCCCGCACCTTGCGGGCGGCGAGCAGCGTGCCGGCGACATAGGGCGCGGCCGAGGAGCCGGCGTCGTGGCGGATGGTCAGACGTTCGTCCGGGGCGCCGAAGATCGCCTCCACCCCCAGCACGAAGGAGGGCAGGCGCAGCGCGTGCACCCGCACCTCGCGCGGGCCCTCGCCAAAGGCACCGCCGCGGGTCTCGGGCACGCCGACCACTTCGGAAATCGGGCGCGATGTGGCCGGCTGGCGTACCCCCGTCAGCGCTTCTGCCAGTTCGCGGCCGGTACCGGAAGGAGCGTCCGGCTTGCCGGCTGAGGCGTAGTCGATGAGTTCGACATCGGCGACATACTTTGCCGCCTCCAGCGTGAAGCGCTTGAGCAGGGTGGCGGTGATGGAGAAATTGCCGGCCGCCAGCAGGCCGGCCTGATGCGCCCGCGCCACCTCATCGAGCTCGGCATAATCGGCGGCACCTAGCCCCGATGTGCCGATGACCACGGCGAGACCTGATTCCAGCGCGGCGCGGGCATTGGCCTTCACCACGCCGGGCTTGGTGTAGTCGATCAGCACGTCGGCGGGAACGGCGAGAGCTTCGGCCACGCTGGCGAAGACCGGGACCCCGCTCGCGGCGCCGCCGAGCGCGGTGCCCAGGTCACTGCCGGCCTGCGAGCGGGCAATGGCGGCGACCAGTTCGAGGTCCGGGGCGGCGGCGATGGCCGGCGCGAGGGCGCAGCCGACCCAGCCGGTGGCGCCGGCGAGAATGATGCGGATCGCCATGACGGGCTCCTTGGCGGCGGGCGGGGACCGCAGTCGTAGCAAGCCCGGCGCCCGGCGCCAAATGGCGCGCGGGGGAGGAGGGTGCCAGCCGGCCTATAAGCCGGGTTTTGTATGGCGGGATTTCTCCCACGTGACGGCCATTCCTCTGGGACGCCAATTGCTTGGCGCCTCAAGCAGTCAACCCGGGTGGCTGTCCGAAGACGGGACCTGAAGCGAAGCTTCGTGCCACCCCTATACGACTTTGCTCCCGGTGGGGTTTGCCGTGCCGCCTCCGTTGCCGGACGCGCGGTGCGCTCTTACCGCACCGTTTCACCCTTACCGCGGGCGAACCCGTGGCGGTCTGATTTCTGTGGCACTTTCCCTAGGGTCGCCCCCGCCGGACGTTATCCGGCACCGTGTCTCCGTGGAGCCCGGACTTTCCTCGGCATCTTGCGATGACGCGGCCGTCCGGCCGGCTGGCGGCGCAGCAATGGGCGAGGCGCGTGGCTGCGTCAAGTGCGGGGAGGGGGATGGGCCGCCGGGCACGCCCAAGGCTGGGGACGACGCGGTCCGTTGCCTCTGCCACAGGCGCAAGCCCAGAGGTCGCGTCAGTTCGAGGCCATGATGGTGCGGGCCTTGCTGCAATAGCTGCGCGCCGCCGAGGACATGCGCTTGGCGCCATGCCCACCCTGGTAGCGCATCACGGTGCCACAGGTGTCGCCGCCGGCCAGGCGATAGGCCCCGGCGAGGTAGCGCATGCCCCAGCGGATATTGGTCGCGGGTTCATAGAGCTTGGCGCGTGAGCCCTTATAGCCGAGGCCGCGCGCGGTCTGGTGCTTGATCTGCATAAGCCCGACCTCGCCGGCCCGGCCGGTCACATGGGGCTTCCAGTTGCTCTCGATACGCACCACGGCGCGGGCGAGGGCGACCGGGATGCCATTGGCGCGGGCCTCACGATCGACAATGCCGACCAGTTTATTCTCGGAGGTGGAAACGTTTATCTCTGAAATTTCAGGAGATTCTGGGGCGGGGCGCTCGAAAATTGATTTAGCGCTGGCGATGTTCGCGGAAGAAGTAATGAAGAGGGTGGCGATGAAGGAAGCAGTTAGGAGATTGGAGACGTTCATTACGCGGCGAAAGCCTTTTCGTCCGGTTGCGACGGCCGGGAAAAGCCAAGAAAATCTGTTGCGAATGTGACGTTGAAAGCGCGAATAGGGTCGCAATCCAGACGTGCGACGGTCGCAAGCGAGGGGAAATACCGCGCAATGTGGTGCAATCGCAGCGATGTTGAACGATGCTTGCTTCGGCGGGGCAGGTTGCGCAACATCCTGTCGCGGTGCGCCTGGATTATGAGCGTGCCGCTATTTCAGGCGGAGGTGGGAGGCGTGGGTGGAGCGTCATCGATGGCTCCCGGCCGGGCGGCGCAGAGCGCGTAGAGCGTCGCCAGCGTCGAGACATCGGCGATGCCGTCGATCCGGGCGCGGCGGAAATGGCGCTGGAAGGCGCGCACAACGGCCTGCGTCGTCTCGCAGAACGTCCCATTCACCGGCACGCCATAGCCATAGAGGGCGAGCATGGCCTGCAAGGCCTCGATGGGCTGACCATGCTCGCCGCGCATGAAGAAGCGCCCGTCGCTCGGCGGGGCTTCCGGCACCAGATGACCGACGCCGAAACGGTGCAGCATCTCCCAGGGAAATTTCTCACCCGGATCGTTCTTGCGCAGGGGGGCGACGTCGGAATGGGCGAGTACGCGGTCGGGGGGGATGGGGTGGCGCGACAGAATGTCCTTGGCCAGTGCGGTGACGGCCTCGACCTGGATGGCGGGGAAGGGCGGGTAGCCGAAATCATGGCCCGGATTGGCGATCTCGATGCCGATCGAGTGCGAATTGATGTCGGTGGCTCCCGCCCAGAAGCCGGCACCGGCATGCCAGGCACGGCGCGCTTCAGGCACCAGCTGCAGGATGCGGCCATTTTCCAGCACGACATAGTGTGCCGAGACCTGCCGCTCCGGCGATCGCAGCCAGTCGACCGCCTCGGTCGTTGATTCCATGCCGGTGTAGTGCAGCAGCAGCATGTCCGGCCGGGCGACGCCCAGGCGCGGGCCATGGTTCGGCGAGGGCAGCACCTGCGCAACCAGCGGCGAGTCGGGCGGAAAGGGGGCGTCGGTGTCGCTCATCGCGCAGCAGCTAATCCCGACGGGCGGGTGATTCAACAGATTCTTAAGGTTCATGGGGCGTTAATCGCGAGATGCCGATCGCGGCGGAATCACCCCTGTGGACCCTCCACAGGACGTGGATTCGCAACGGTCATTCCATTGACGCCCATCGTGTCCCATGGTATCCCAAATCATCCCGTTGCAGTACCGCGTAAGCAATGCCGATGGCGCCTTTCCGGCGCCAGTCGTCCGGCATTTCCTGTGCGGAGAAGACCCTGCCGCGGGGCGTGTTTGCGTAGGGGCGTACCGGGCCGATGGAACGTTTCGTATCGACCTATCCGATGCGGCTCGATTCCAAGGGCCGGATGTCGATCCCGGCACTGTACCGCGCACTTCTGGCGCGGGACGGCCTGGAACACCTGTATTGCCATCCGGCGCTCGATCGTCCCGCCCTGCAGGCGGGCGGCGCGCGGCTGATGGCGGGGATCGACGCCCTGATCGCGCGCTATCCGCCCTATTCGGATGCGCGCGAGGAACTGGCGGGCGCGCTCTACGGGGCGATCGAGATGGTGAAGCTCGATCCGGAGGGCCGCGTGATGCTCAGCGAGGGGCTGAAAGCCCATGCGCATATCAAGGACGAGGCCGTGCTTGTCGGCCTCGGGGATCATTTTCGAATCTGGGAGCCCGATCGCTTCCGGGCGCATCTGGCGGAGGCCACCGCGAAAGTGCGCGCGCTGAAGCAGGAGATCGGCTCCCAGGGGGCGACGCGGGATTCCCGCGCCGATGGGGTATGATGGCGGGTCGCGGCGGTTCGGAGACGGACGCTGCCGGCGGACCGGCCCGTCATCTGCCTGTCCTTCTGAACGAGGTTCTCGACCATCTCGCCCCGCAGCCGGGCGGCGTCTATGTCGACGGCACCTTCGGCGCCGGCGGTTACACGCGCGCCATTCTCGAGGCGGCGGATTGCCGGGTGATCGCCATTGACCGCGATCCCAACGCCATTCGCGACGGGCAGGAATTGGTGGCGACCTTTGCAGGTCGGCTGACGCTGGTGCCCGAGCGCTTCAGCGCGCTCGACGCGGTGGCGCAGGCGGCCGGCGAAGCGCTGGTCGATGGCGTCGTGCTCGATATCGGCGTCTCTTCCATGCAGATCGACGAGGGCGAGCGCGGCTTCTCCTTCCGCCGCGACGGGCCGCTCGACATGCGGATGTCGCAGGACGGGCCCTCCGCCGCCGATCTGGTGGCGAAGCTGTCCGACACCGAGCTGGCAAACCTCATCTATCGCTTCGGCGAGGAGCGCCATTCCCGCGCCGTCGCCAAGGCCATCCTCGCGGCGCGGGCCGAGGCGCCGATCGAGCGGACGCTGCAGCTGGCCGATATCGTCTCCAAGGTGGTGTGGGCCAAGCCGCATGAGCCGCATCCCGCCACCCGCACCTTCCAGGCGCTGCGCATCGCGGTGAATGACGAACTGGGCGAACTGGCCCGTGCCCTTGCCGCCGCCGAGCGCATCCTCAAGCCCGGTGGGCGCCTGGTGGTGGTGACCTTCCATTCGCTGGAAGACCGCATCGTCAAGAACTTCCTCGCCAACCGCTCCAAGGTCGCCTCCGGCTCGCGCCACCTGCCGGCGGTTGCGGGCGCGGCGCCGAGCTTCACGCTGCTGGCGCGCGGCGCGGTCGAGCCCGGCGAGGAGGAGCGCGCCGGCAATCCCCGGGCGCGCTCGGCCAAGCTGCGCGCGGCCGCCCGCACCACGGCACCGGCCCACCCCTATGGCGATCTCGGATCGCTGCTGCCGCCTCTGCCCGTCCTTGACGCCCACCGCCGCCGCTGAGGTCGAGACATGTTCCGCATCTTCAATGCCGTCTCGGTCATCGCGCTGCTTGCCGCCGCCGGCACGGTCTACCATGTCAAATATTCCTCGGCTTTCGAGGCCCAGGAAATCGCCAAGCTGCGGACGGAAATCCGGGCCGAGCGCGACCGTATCGCCATTCTGCACGCCGAATGGGCCCGCCGCACCGCGCCCGACCGCGTCCAGGCGCTGGCGGAAAAGCACCTCGACATGCAGCCGCTCGATGTCGACCACATGGACCGTCTCGCCAGCCTTCCCGCCAAGCCGAGTGCGGGTGGCGACGGGCTGAGCGGCATGATCGAGGCGCTGGTGGACGGCCCCTCGCTGAACCCGCCGGCGCCGGAAACCGCCGCGCCGAAGCCAGCCAAGCCGGCACGCAGCACTCCGGTCGCCCGGCTTCCCGACGATGCACCGCTGCCCGAGCAGCCTTTCTCCGCCGAGCCGCTGCCGCTCTCGGCCATGCCGTCGGCCGGCGCGATGGGCACGCCGCGCCGCAGCCCGGCCGGGCCGCAGGGCGTTCTCGGCGCGCCGCTCAATCCAGCAGCGGCTGCGCCGCTGCTTCCCCCCGGCGATGTCGGCCAGTAGTCCCCGAGGTGGCACCATGACCCACGTTCCCAAGATCTCCGCCTCGCCGATCGGCCGTGGCCTGCTGCGCCTGCCGCGTCGTCTGCTGCGCCTGCCGCACGCCCTGCTGCGCGGCCTGCTGGCCATCGTGCGCGCGGCCTTCGGGCGCGGCCGGCCGGAAGCCCATGCGGTGGCGCGGGCGCGCATCGTGCTGTGCATGCTGGTATTTGCCGGGGCCTATCTCGCCATTGCCGGCCGCCTTGCCATCCTCGCCTCGGCGCCGGAAGGCGCGGTGGCGCGTCGGATCGTTTCCACCGACGCGGTGGCTTCGGCGCGGCCGGACATCGTGGATCGCAACGGGCTTGTGCTGGCCACCGATGTGAAGTCCGCCTCGCTCTATGGCGAGCCGCGCCGGCTGATCGATGTCGACGAGGCGGTGGAGGCACTCACCGCCGTGCTGCCGGACCTCGACGCCAATGAACTGCGCCAGCGGCTCTCCACCGATCGCGGCTTCATCTGGCTGCGGCGCGACATCACCCCGCAGCAGCAGCGCGAGATCCACAATCTCGGCCTTCCCGGCATCGGCTTCATGACCGAGAACCGGCGCATCTATCCCGGCGGCACGCTGGGGGCGCATGTGCTCGGCTCGACCAATATCGACAATCAGGGCATTGCCGGCATCGAGAAATGGGTCGACACGCGCGGCCTTGCCGACCTTCACCTCGCCGGCTTCGCCTCGGACCGGCAGCAGGAGCCGGTGGAACTGGCGCTCGATCTGCGCGTCCAGCACGTGCTGCGCGACGAACTCTTTGCCGCCAAGGAGAAATTCAAGGCGATCGCTGCCGCCGGCACGGTGGTCGATGTGCGGACCGGCGAGATCGTGGCCATGGCCTCGCTGCCGGATTTCGACGCCAACGACCCCGCCCGCTCGCTCGACCCGAAGAACCTGAACCGCCTGACCACCGGCGTGTTCGAGATGGGCTCGACCTTCAAGGCGCTGACCTTCGCCATGGCACTGGACAGCGGCCGCTACACTATCAACTCGACTCTGGACGCGCGCGGGGCGCTGAGTTTCGGCCGGTTCCGGATCAGCGACTATCACGCCGAGAACCGCGTGCTGACGCTGCCCGAAGTGTTCCTGTTCTCGTCCAATATCGGCACGGCCAAGATGGCGCTGTCGCTAGGCGTCGACGCCCACAAGGCGTTCCTCGCCAAGACCGGGCAACTCGACCGGCTGCGCACCGAACTGCCCGAGAGCGCCATGCCGATCGTGCCCAAGCGCTGGGGCGAGGTGAACACCGCCACCATCGCCTTCGGCCACGGCCTCGCGGTCGCGCCGTTGCAGGCGGTGATGGCGGTGAATGCGCTGGTGAATGGCGGCTACCTGATCCCGCCCACCTTCCTCAAGCGCACGCGCGAGGAAGCGCTTGCCGCCGGCACGCCGGTGATCAGCCCGAAGACCAGCGCCCAGATGCGCTATCTGTTGCGCCTCAACGCCGAGAAGGGCTCGGCCAAGAAGGTCAACGTTCCCGGCTTCTATGCCGGTGGCAAGACCGGAACGGCGGAGAAGGTGATCAATGGGCGCTACTCGAAGACCAAGCTGCTGACGACCTTCACCGGCGTATTCCCGATGGACAATCCGCAATACCTCGTGCTGGTGATGCTCGACGAGCCGCAGGCGGTCGAGGGCACCTATGGCTACGCCACGGCGGGCTGGAACGCGGCGCCGACGACGGGCAAGATCATCTCCCGCATCGGGCCGATGCTCGGCATCATGCCACGCACCGAGGTGCCGCCGGCCGAAAGCCTGCTCGCCAACACCACGCTGGCGCGCGCGCAGTGATGTGAAACGGCGCCGGATGCGGCGCGCAGGACGACGCCAATGCCTGATCGGATGCGACCCACGGTCGACTGCGCCCGCCGCCTCTCGCTGAGGGGCCTGATCGGCGAGGATGCCGACTATGCCGGCGCCGATCCGGAGCTTTCCGTCGGCGAGCCCTCGCTTGACAGCCGCAGTGCGCGGGCGGGCGACGTGTTCTTCGCGCTTTCGGGAGCGAAGACCGACGGTCTCGCCTATGCCGGCGACGCCATCGGACGCGGGGCCGTCGCTGTCGTGGCCGAGGCGGAGCGGCCGGACTGGCTCGATCCCGCCATCTCCTATGTGCGCGTCGGCAATGCCCGCCGCGCGGTGGCGCTCGCCGCCGCGCGGGCCTTTCCGCGCCAGCCGGAGACCATCGCCGCCGTCACCGGCACCTCGGGCAAGACCTCGGTGGCCGCTTTCGCCCGGCAGATCTGGCAGGGCCTCGGCTTTTCCGCCGCCAGCCTCGGTACGCTCGGCGTTGTGGGGCCGTCCGGTGCGGTCTATGGCACGCTGACCACGCCCGACCCGATCGAACTGCACCGTACCCTTCACACGCTGGCCGAGCAGGGGGTGACACATCTGTGCGTCGAGGCCTCCTCGCACGGCCTGGATCAGCACCGCCTCGACGGCGTGCGGCTGAAGGCTGGCGGCTTCACCAATCTCTCGCGCGACCATCTCGACTATCACCCTGATATGGAGGCCTATCTCGACGCCAAGATGCGGCTGTTCCGCGATCTGGTGCCTAGGGGCGGCGGGGCGGCGGTGTGGGTCGACACCACCGAGGGGAGCCATGTCGCCCAGATCGCGGCCGAGCATGAGCTGAACGTGCTCGGCATCGGCGTCGCCGGGGCCGGCATCGCGCTGCTGTCGCGCGCGGATGAGGGGCTTGGCCAGCGTCTGGAAATCGAGGTCGAGCGCGCCCGCCATACGCTCAAACTGCCGCTGGTCGGCGCCTTCCAGGCCTGCAACGCGCTGGTGGCCGCCGGCCTCGTCCTGCTTACCGGCAGCCCGGCGCGCGAGGTGATGCCGCTGCTGGAGACGCTTGAAGGGGTGCCTGGTCGGCTGGAGCTGGTCGGCACCAGGAGCGGCGCCGGCGTGTTCGTCGATTATGCCCACAAGCCTGACGCGCTCGCCAACGTCCTGGACGCGCTGCGCCCCTATGCGAGCGGGCGGCTGATCGTCGTCTTCGGCTGCGGCGGCGACCGCGACCGCGGCAAGCGCCCGATCATGGGCGCGATCGCCGCCGCGAAAGCCGACATCGTCATCGTCACCGACGACAATCCGCGCAGCGAGGACCCCGCTTCCATCCGTGCCGCCATTCTCGCCAGCGCCGCCGGGGCGCGCGAGATCGGCGACCGCGCCGAGGCGATCGCAGCCGCCATTGCCCTGGCCGGGCCGGGGGATGTGGTGCTGATCGCCGGCAAGGGTCACGAAACCGGCCAGATTATCGGCGACCGGACATTGCCATTCTCCGACCGCGACGTCGCGGTCGGGCTTCTCGGGAGATGACCGCATGGGCGCTGGCTCGGCTGCCGCTTCGCCGCTCTGGACCCCGGACGCGCTCGCGCGGGCGACCGGCGGCACGCTGACGGGCCCGCCCGCCGGCACCATTGGCGGCATTTCCATCGACACCCGCACCCTGCAGCCCGGCGACGTGTTCTTCGCCATTCGCGGCGAGAACAGCGACGGCCATGCCTATGTCGGCACGGCGCAGCAGCGCGGCGCGGCGCTCAGCGTGGTGGAGCGCGGCCGCCTGGGCGAGATGCCGGAGGGCGCGGGCCTGCTGGCGGTGGATGATGTGCTCGGTGCGCTGGAGGCCGCCGGTCGCGCGGCCCGCGCCCGCACCTATGCCCGGATCATCGGCGTCACCGGCTCGGTCGGCAAGACAACGACCAAGGAGGCGCTTGCCCTGGCGCTGGGGGCGGATGGCCCGACCCATGCCTCGGCGGCCTCCTACAATAACCACTGGGGCGTGCCGCTCTCGCTCGCCCGCATGCCGGAGGCCAGCGCCTATGGCGTGTTCGAGCTCGGCATGAACCATCCCGGCGAGATCACCCCGCTGGTCGCCATGGTGCGACCGCATGTGGCCATCGTCACCACCATCGAGCCGGTGCACATCGCGCAGTTCGACAGCGTCGAGGCGATCGCCGACGCCAAGGCCGAAATCTTCACCGGCGTCGAGCCGGGCGGGGCGGCCGTGCTCAACCGCGACAACCCGCATTTCGAGCGGCTCGCGGCGGCCGCGCGGGCGGCGGGCATCGCCACCATCATCGGCTTCGGCGAGGCGGAGGGGGCCGATGCCCGGCTTTCCTGCGTCAAGCTCAAGCCCGACATGTCGACCGCGATCGCCGACATCATGGGCGAGAGCGTCAGCTTCAAGGTCGGGCTTCCGGGGCGCCATATCGTGCAGAACGCGCTGGCCGTGCTCGCCGCCGCCAAGCTGGCGGGGGCGGATCTGTGCCTGGCGGCGCTGGCGCTGTCGGCGCTCGGGCCGCCCCCGGGGCGCGGCGTCCGCACGGTGCTGGCGGTGAAGGGCGGCGAGGCCCTGCTGATCGACGAGAGCTACAACGCCAACACGGCCTCGATGCGTGCCGCGCTGGCCGTGCTCGGCACGACCCCGGCGACGGGACGCGGGCGGCGGATCGCCGTGCTCGGCGACATGCTGGAGCTGGGGAGCGCGGGGGAGGCGATGCATCGCGACCTCGCCCCGGCGGCCGCCTGTGCCGATCTCGTCTTCTGCGCCGGCCCGCTGATGCGGGCGCTGTGGGAGGCGCTGCCGGAGAGCCGCCGCGGCGCCTGGGCCCCCGATTCGGCGGCGCTGCTGCCGCTGGTGGCGGAACGGCTGCGTGGCGGCGACGTCATCATGGTCAAGGGCTCGAATGGCAGCCGCATGGGACCGTTGGTACGTGCTCTCATCGAGCGATTTCCCGCCGCACGCCTTGCGGAAGCGGCGGAAACGTCGGAATGAGCCCCGCCGGTCACTTCTTCCCGATTCCGGGGACGCCCCGCCATCTGGTGCGGCCCGCCGGCACGCTGCCCTGCCCACCCGAAGGTTGATCCTCCATGCTGCAATGGCTCGCCGAATTCCAGGGAAGCGTCCCGGCGGTTAACGTCTTCCGCTACATCACCTTCCGCACCGGGGGGGCGATCATCACCGCGCTGCTCTTCGTGTTCATGTTCGGCCCGGCGATCATCGCCCTGCTGCGGCTGAAGCAGGGCAAGGGCCAGCCGATCCGCACCGACGGGCCGCAGTCGCATTTGCTGACCAAGAAGGGCACGCCCACCATGGGCGGGCTGATGATCTTCTCCGGGCTGATGGTGGCGACGCTGCTGTGGGGGAACCTGTCCAACCCCTATGTCTGGGTGGTGCTGTTCGTCACCATCGGCTTCGGGCTGATCGGCTTCTATGACGACTATCTCAAGGTGACGAAGCAGACCCATAACGGCCTGTCCGGCCGGGCCCGCCTCGCCATCGAGGCGCTGATCGCGGGCACGGCGGCGGTCGTCATCATGCATGTGGGGCGCGAGCCGCTGTCCTCCTCGCTCGCCTTCCCCTTCTTCAAGGACCTGCTGCTCGACCTCGGCTGGTTCTTCGTCGTCCTCGGCGCCTTCGTCATCGTCGGCGCCGGCAATGCGGTGAACCTGACCGACGGGCTGGACGGCCTCGCCATCGTGCCGGTCATGGTGGCGGCCGGCAGCTTCGGGATGATCTCCTATCTCTCCGGCAACGTGCTGTTCGCCGATTATCTGCAGATCCACTATGTCGCCGGTGTCGGCGAACTGGCGGTGATCTGCGGTGCCATTATCGGCGCGGGCATCGGCTTTTTGTGGTTCAACGCCCCGCCGGCGCAGATCTTTATGGGCGACACCGGCTCGCTGGCGCTGGGCGGCCTGCTCGGCACCATCGCGGTGGCCACGAAGCATGAGATCGTGCTGGCCGTGATCGGCGGGCTGTTCGTGCTGGAGGCGGTGTCGGTGATCGTGCAGGTCGCCTCGTTCAAGCTCACCGGCAAGCGCGTGTTCAAGATGGCGCCGATCCACCACCATTTCGAGCAGAAGGGCTGGACCGAGCCGCAGATCGTCATCCGCTTCTGGATCATCGCCGTGGTGCTGGCCTTGATCGGGCTGTCGACGCTCAAGCTGCGGTGAGGTTTTGCGTGGCTCCTCCCCTATCCCGGACGAGCGCAGCGAGGGCCGGGATCGTGAGCAGGGCCATCACTCCACGATCCCGGATTGATCCCTGGCCGTCGGGGATGATGGTTCCTTGAGCCCGCCGCCGTCATGGCCGGGCCATTGACGTTTTTCGCCTGCCAGGGAAAAGCGTGGATCCCCGGGCCAAGCCCGGGGATGACGCCGCGACATGGTGGCGGGACGCAGCTGCCGAGATCTACGGCAGCGCCAGCACCTTCTTCACATTGTTGGCGTGGACCGCTTCATAGGGCGCGAAATAACTCAGCGCCCCGCTGGCGAGGTCGCCGGCGATGAAGGTGGACAGGTCCTGGTCGGCCAGCGCCATGTCGATGCGGGTGTGCAGCAGCTTGTTCAGATAGCGGATCGTGGCGTCGATCAGTTCCGGCCCGTAGCCGCCGGCGGCGATCACATCAGGCGCGCCGTGATTGGGCAGGATGCGGGTGTAGCCCCATTGCCGGATGCGTTTGAGCTCCTCGACATGGACCGGCAGGCGCTCGGGCTCGCCGACATAGGTGATCGGCTCCTCCAGCGTGTCGCCGGCCAGCATGAGGCCAAGCTCGGGCAGCAGCAGGATGAGCCCGTCATGGCTGTGGATCTCCGCCGGTTCCAGCTTCACGGTGAGCCGGCCGACCGTCAGTTCGCTCGGGCCGGTGATGATCTTGTTCGGCATGACAAGCGGGAAGATCGCCGGGTCGCCATTTTCCAGCGCCACCCGGTTGGCGGCGAGCGTGCGCTCGGTGCGGTCCAGCGCGATGATCTCGTCGGTGGCGAAGACCGCGTTGCCGGCGACATGGTCGTCGTGCCAGTGGCTCAACACCACGCGGAAGGAGGTGACGCCCGCCGCTTCCAGCGTGCGGCGCATCAATTGCGCGTGGGGGATCGAGATATGCGTGTCGTAGAACAGCGCCTCGTTGCCATCCACCACCGCATAGACGCAGACGCCGAGCGCATAGGCCCCGTCGTCCAGCCAGTTCGGCGCCGGCGAATGCGCCCGCGCGCCGTCGATTCGCCCGTCATAGAAGGCGTAGATATTGGGATGGGGCCGCAGGACCCGCATCGTCGAGCCGAGGGGAAGCAGGGCGGGGGCGGGCATGGCAAGCTCTCAGGCTGGGGGGCGGAAATGCTGTCGTGTGGAGCGTCGATCATTTCATCGGTGGGCGAAATGCGCTAGCGAGAGGCGCCCGCGCAGCCCCTTTCCCGGGTGCCGTTTCCAAGGTTGCTCGCCATGATTCCCGTCTCCTCCTTCAAGGACCGCTCTGTCGCCCTGTTCGGGCTCGGCGGGTCGGGCCTCGCCACCGCGCGGGCGCTGCTTGCCGGTGGGGCCATGGTGACGGCGTGGGATGATTCGCCGGCCTCGGTGGAAAAGGCGGCGGCGGAGGGCGTTCCCACCGCCGACCTCAGCGCGGCCGACTGGTCCGGCTTTGCCGCGCTGGTGCTGGCGCCAGGGGTGCCGCTCACCCATCCCGAGCCGCATTGGACGGTGAAGAGGGCGCAGGACGCCGGGGTAGAGATCATCGGCGATATCGAGCTGTTCTGCCGCGAGCGGCGGCGTGCCGTGCGCAGGCCGGCCTTCGCGGCGATCACCGGCACCAATGGCAAGTCGACCACGACGGCTTTGCTGGCCCATCTTCTCAAGGTCGGCGGGCGCGATGTGCAGATCGGCGGCAATTTCGGCCCGGCGATTCTCGGCCTCGAACCGCCCAAGGCGGGCCGCGTCTATGTGATCGAGTGCTCCTCCTACCAGATCGACCTCGCCCCCAGCCTCGATCCGGCGGTGGGCCTTCTGCTCAACCTGTCGCCCGATCATATCGACCGGCATGGGACGATCGAGAACTATGCGGCGGTGAAGGAGCGTCTGATCGCTGGCGTCGAGGCGGGTGGCACGGCGGTGGTCGGCGTCGACGACGAGTGGTCGCGCGCCATTGCCGACAGGGCGGCGGCGGCGGGCAAGAACGTCGTGCGGATCTCGGTGCGAGGGCCGCTCGATGACGGCGTCTTTCTCGATGGCACCGACCTCGTCATGGCGGAAAAGGGCGTGCGGGTGTTCACCCTGAAGCTGGCCGGCATCGGCTCGCTGCGCGGCGCCCATAATGCGCAGAACGCCGCCGCCGCTTTTGCGGCTGCCCGGGCGCTGGGGCTCGCGCCGGAGGTGATCGCCGCCGGCATGGCGAGCTTTCCGGGCCTCGCGCACCGGATGGAGCAGGTGCGGACCCTCGGAAACGTGTTGTTCGTCAACGATTCCAAGGCAACCAATGCCGATGCGGCGGAACGGGCGCTGACCTCGTTCGACGCTATTTTCTGGATCGCCGGCGGCAAGCCGAAGGAGGGCGGCATCGCGCCGCTGCGGCCGTTTTTCCCGCGCGTGCGAAAGGCCTATCTGATCGGCGTCGCCGCCGCGGAATTCGCCGCCACACTGGGTGAGGACGTGCCGTTCGAGATGTGCGGCACGCTCGACGTGGCGGTGGCGCGGGCGGCGGCGGAGGCGGCATCGTCCGGTCTGGCCCATCCGGTGGTGCTGCTGTCGCCGGCCTGCGCCAGCTTCGACCAGTACCGCAATTTCGAAGTGCGCGGCGATGCCTTCCGCGATCTCGTCAACGCGCTGCCGGATGTCTGAGCAACCGCGTCGGCATTAAGCGCCCGTCAACCTTAACCGTCCGATACTCCGGCAAAGCGTTTCCCGGAGTGGCGTACATGATATCGCGTGCCGAAAGGACGGTCGTCGGCGAGTGGTGGTGGACCATCGACCGACTGCTGCTCGGTGCTCTCGCCGCCTTGATGATCATCGGCATCGTGCTGGCGCTGGCGGCGAGCCCGCCAGTGGCGGCACGCATCGGCATTCCCGACCCGTTCCACTTCGTGAACCGGCAGGTGATGTTCCTGGTGCCGGCGCTCATCATCCTGCTCGCCACCTCGTTCCTCTCGCCACGCAATATCAGGCGCATCTCGCTGGTGCTGTTCCTGTTCTTCCTGGCCCTGGTCTGCGCCACGCTGGTGATCGGGCCGGAAGTGAAGGGCGCGCGGCGCTGGCTCAACATTGCCAGCGTCACCGTGCAGCCCTCGGAATTCCTCAAGCCCAGCTTCGTCATCATCGCTGCCTGGCTGTTTTCCGAGAGCGTGCGGCGGCCGGAAATGCCGGGCCAGTTCCTCGCCATCGGCCTGCTCGGCATGGTGGTGACGCCGCTGGTGATGCAGCCGGATTTCGGCCAGACCATGCTGGTCTCGCTGGTGTGGGGCGGCCTGTTCTTCCTGGCCGGGCTGCGCATCGTCTGGGTGGTGGGCCTCGCCGGCATCGGCGCCTCGGGCCTGTTCATCGCCTACAAGACGGTGCCGCACGTCACCCAGCGCATCGACCGCTTCATGAACCCGGATTCCGGCGACACCTACCAGATCGACCTGTCGATCAATTCTTTCCTCAATGGCGGCTGGCTGGGGCAGGGGCCGGGCGAGGGCAGCTTCAAGAAGGTTCTGCCGGACGGGCACACCGATTTCATCTTCGCGGTGGCGGGCGAGGAGTTCGGCGCCGTGCTGTGCCTGATGATCGCCGGCCTGTTCGCCTTCATCGTGCTGCGCGCGCTCTCCCGGGCGCTGAACGACGAGGACCCCTTCGTGCGCTTCGCCACCGCCGGCCTCGCCATGCTGTTCGGGCTGCAGTCCTGCATCAACATGATGGTGAACCTGCACATGATGCCGGCCAAGGGCATGACGCTGCCCTTCGTCTCCTATGGCGGCTCCTCTCTGCTGTCGCTGGCCTATGGCATGGGCATGCTGCTCGCCTTGACACGCCGTCGCCCGCGCACCGCGACGCTGGCCGAGCTGGAACGGCTCGGCACGCGGCTCGGCGCGCCGATGCCGCGCCCGGCGTGAGGTCCGCCATGGCACCCGCGTCCCGTCCGCTCGTCATGCTCGCCGCCGGCGGCACCGGCGGCCACCTCTTCCCGGCCGAGGCGCTGGCCGGCGTGCTGGCCGCGCGCGGCATCGAGGTCGATCTGGTCACCGATTCGCGCGCCGCCCGCTATGCCGGCCATTTTCCGGCGCGGCGCCTGCACGTGCTGCCGGCCGAGACGGTGCGTGGGCGCTCGCCCGTCGCGCTGGCGCGCACCGCGCTCACGCTGGGGCTGGGCTTTATCAAGGGCTTCCGGCTGATGCGGGCGATGCGGCCGGCCATCGTGGTTGGCTTCGGCGGCTATCCCACCCTGCCGCCGATCCTCGCCGCCCATTACGCCGGATTCCCGACCTTGATCCACGAGGCGAACGCGGTGATGGGGCGGGCGAACACGCTGCTTGCTTCCCGCGTCACCGCCATCGCCTCCGGCTACCCTGACATCTGCGCCGGCAAGCCCACCCTCGCCGCCAAGGCGCACCACACCGGCAACCCGGTGCGCCCGTCCGTGATCGCCGCTGCCGATGTGCCTTTCGCAGCCCTGGAGCCGGGCGGGCCTGTTGACCTGCTGGTCACCGGCGGTAGCCAGGGCGCGCGGGTGATGAGCGAGGTGGTGCCGGCGGGCGTCGCCTTGCTCGACCCGACCCTGCGCGCGCGGCTGCGGCTGGTGCAGCAGGCGCGGCCGGAAGATGTTGAGGCGGTGCGTGCCACCTATGCCCGGCTCGGCGTGCGCGCGGAAGTCGAACCCTTCTTTGCCGACCTGCCGGCGCGCATCGCGGCCGCGCATCTCGTCATCTCCCGCTCGGGGGCGATGACGGTGGCGGAGCTGGGGGTGATCGGCCGGCCCTCCATCCTCGTGCCGCTGCCGGGGGCGCTCGACCAGGACCAGCTGGCCAACGCCACCGCCCTCGCCAACGGTGGCGGCGCGGTGGTGATGCCACAGAGCCATTTCACTCCCGAGAGCCTCGCTGCAGCGCTCACCCGCCTCGCCAATGAGCCCGGTCGCCTGGAGGCGATGGCAACCGCAGCCCGCGCCATGGGGCGCGCGGATGCCGCCGAGCGCCTCGCCGCGCTCGTGCTCACTATCGGCAAAATCGATGTCTAGAACCGCACCGCCCGCTTGTACCAAAGGCCCGGTGACGGGCGTGGCGCGCTCGTCTATTCCTGCGCGCCGGCAAAGCACGCCCGCCGCTCGCGCGGGCGGAAGGAAGATCCCATGAAGCTCCCGCTCTCTCTCGGCCCCATCCATTTCGTCGGCATTGGCGGCATCGGCATGAGCGGCATCGCCGAAGTGCTGCACAATCTCGGCTACACGGTGCAGGGCTCCGACGTCGCCGAGAGCGCCAATGTGAAGCGCCTCGCCGAGAAGGGCATCAAGGTGCTGATCGGCCATGCGGCGGAGAACATCGACGGCGCCGAGGTGCTGGTCGTCTCCACCGCCATCCGCCGCGACAATCCCGAACTCGTCGCCGCCCGCGCCAAGCGCCTGCCGGTGGTGCGCCGGGCGGAAATGCTGGCCGAGCTGATGCGGCTGAAAAGCTGCGTCGCCATCGCGGGCACCCATGGCAAGACCACGACGACCTCGCTGGTCGCCACATTGCTCGATGCCGGCGGCTTCGACCCCACCGTCATCAATGGCGGCATCATCAACGCCTATGGCACCAATGCGCGCCTGGGCGATGGCGAGTGGATGGTGGTGGAGGCCGATGAGAGCGACGGCACCTTCCTCAAGCTGCCGGTCGAGGTGGCCATCGTCACCAATATCGACCCCGAGCATCTCGACCACTTCAAGACCTTCGAAGCCGTGCAGGCCGCGTTCCGCAGCTTCATCGACAACCTGCCCTTCTACGGTTTCGCTGTCATGTGCACCGACCATCCGGTGGTGCAGGACCTCGTCGGCCATGTCGAGGACCGCCGGGTCATCACCTATGGCGAGAACCCGCAGGCGGATGTGCGGATCGTCGATGTCGACCTGCGCGGCGGACTGTGCCGCTTTGGCGTGCTGTTCCGCGACCGCACCGGCGTGGTGGTGCATGAATTGCGCGACCTCGTCCTGCCGATGCCGGGCAAGCACAACGCGCTGAACGCCACTGCCGCCATCGCGGTTGCCCATGAGCTGGGGGCCAGCGATGAGCAGATCCGCAGCGCGCTGGCCGGCTTCGGCGGGGTGAAGCGGCGCTTCACCCGCACCGGTGAGGTGAACGGGGTCACCATCTTCGACGATTACGGTCACCACCCGGTGGAGATCGCCGCCGTGCTGCGTGCGGCCCGCGCCTCCACCGAGGGGCAGGTGATCGCGGTGGTGCAGCCGCATCGCTACACCCGCCTGCAGTCGTTGTTCGACCAGTTCGCCACCTGCTTCAACGACGCCGACCACGTGATCGTCGCCGATGTCTATGCCGCCGGCGAGACGCCGATTGCGGGCATCGATCGCGACCATCTGGTCGAGGCGCTGCGCGCGCGCGGCCACCGCTCGGTGATGGCACTGAAGGGGCCGGAGGCGCTGGCAGGGCTGGTGGAGGGGCTGATGAAGCCGGGCGACTATGTGGTCTGCCTCGGTGCCGGCAACATCACCCAATGGGCCTATGCGCTGCCCGAGCAGCTGGCGGCCGGGGCCGGCGCATGACCTTCCCCGACCTCACCGCGGAACTTTCCGCCCGCCTGCCGGATCTGCGCGGCCGGCTGATCGCCAACCAGAGCCTGGCCGAGCTGACCTGGTTCCGCGTCGGCGGGCCGGCGCAGGTGCTGTTCACCCCGGCGGACGAGGACGATCTCGCTTATTTCCTCGCCAATCTGCCAGCCGAGATCCCGGTGACGGTGATCGGCCTCGGTTCCAACCTCATCGTGCGCGATGGCGGCGTGCCGGGCGTGGTGATCCGGCTTGGGCGCGGCTTCAGCGAGATCGCGGTGGAGGAGGGGTGCCGGCTGCGCGTCGGCACGGCGGTGCCGGACGTGAAGCTCGCCCGCGCGGCGGCGGAGGCCGGCATCGACGGGCTGGCCTTCTATCGCGGCATTCCCGGCGGCATTGGCGGCGCGCTGCGGATGAATGCCGGGGCGCATGGCGGGGAGACCTGCAACCCGCTCATCGAGGCGCGCGGCGTCGATCGGGCAGGGCATGTCCGCACCTTCTCCAACGCCGATTTCGGCTTCAGCTACCGGCACTCAAAGGCCCCGGTCGATGTGATCTTCACCAGCGCGCTGTTTCAGGGGCGGCCGGGCGAGAGCGCGGCGATCCTCGCCGAGATGGACCGAATCACCGCCGCGCGCGAGGCCTCGCAGCCGATTCGCGAGAAGACCGGCGGCTCGACCTTCAAGAACCCGCCGGGCCAGAAGGCCTGGCAATTGATCGACGTGGCCGGCTGCCGGGGGCTGACCCGTGGCGGCGCGCAGATGTCGACGATGCACTGCAATTTCCTGATCAACACCGGCGGCGCCACCGCCGCCGACATTGAGGGGCTCGGCGAAGAGGTTCGCCGGCGCGTGAAGGACCAGTCCGGCATCGAGCTGGAATGGGAGATCAAGCGTATCGGCCTTCCCGCCTGAGCGATGCGGCCTCATCGGCCGCCGAGGAGAATATGATGGGCAAGCATGTCGCCGTCCTGATGGGCGGCTGGTCGCCGGAGCGGCAGGTGTCGCTGTGGTCGGGCGAAGCCTGCGCGAAGGCGGCGGAAAGCGTCGGCTACCGCGTCACCCGCGTCGATGTGGGGCGCGACATCGCGCAGGTGCTGAGCGCGCTCCAGCCCGACGTGGCACTGAACGTGCTGCATGGCCGGCCGGGCGAGGATGGCACGATCCAGGGCATTCTGGAGGTGCTGCGCATCCCCTACACCCATTCCGGCGTGCTGGCCTCGGCGCTGGCCATGGACAAGACGCAGGCCAAGATCATCCTCGCCGCCCATGGCATCCCGGTGCCGGAGGGCCGCATGGTATCGCGGGCCGAGGCGGCGCGCGCGCATGTGCTGCCGCGACCCTATGTGCTCAAGCCGAATACCGGGGGCTCCTCGGTGGGGGTGTTCATCGTCCGCGACGACCAGGAGCACCCGCCGCAGGAGCTGCATCGCGCGGACTGGGGATTCGGCGAGGAGCTGCTGGCGGAGCGTTATATCCCCGGTCTGGAGCTGACCTGCGCCGTGATGGGCGATCACGCGCTCGGCGTTATCGAAATCCAGTCCGACCTAAAGTTCTACGATTACGAGGCAAAATACGCCCCGGGCGGTTCCCGCCACATTCTGCCGGCCCAAATTTTACCGAATATTTACCAAAAGGCGCGGATGTTAGCGGTCAGGGCGCATCGCGCGCTCGGCTGTCGGGGCATCAGCAGGACGGACTTCCGCTACGACGACCAGGCCGGAGATGAATCCGGTCTTGTCTGTCTGGAGGTCAATACGCAGCCCGGAATGACCGAGACGTCGCTTGTGCCCGAATTGGCAGCCCATGAGGGCCATTCGTTCGGTGAGCTAGTACGATGGATGGTGGAGGACGCTTCGCTCGATCGCTGACCCCGCGGCAGACGCCGGCGGGCAAGCGAACCGGCGCGGCCACCGGCGATTCGATCCGAGGCGAGCGGGCCCGTGTGCCGGTGCGCGCGGCGCCGGTGTCCCAGCGCACCCGTCTTCTCGACCGCACCATCATCGGCGGCCGGCGGCTGCTCGTCGGCCTGTGCACCTCGCGCGCCGTCTTCACCGGCGCCGGGGCCTGGCTCACGGCGGCGCTGTTCGTCGCCACCGGGCTTTACGGCATGGAGCGTGGCGGCCACATGCCCGCAGCGATCGAGACCGCCCGCGACATGGGCGATGCTGCCGCCAACCTCGCCGGGCTCAGGATCGCCAACGTCAATCTTTCCGGCCAGAATCACGTCACTCCCGGCGACATCCTCGCCACGGCCGGGGTGAAGCCGACCTCTTCGCTGCTGTTCCTCGATGCCGAGGGCGCGCGCATGCGCCTCGAAGAGCTGGCGTGGATCAAGCGTGCCACGGTGCAGAAGCTCTATCCCGACCGCCTCGACATCCAGATTGTCGAGCGCGAGGGCTTCGCGCTCTGGCAGAAGGACGGCAAGATCAACGTCATCGCCCGCGACGGCACGGTGATCGCGCCCTATTCCGACGATCCGCGCTATATCCGCCTTCCCATCGTGGTTGGTGACGGCGCGCAGACCAGCGTGGTCGAGATCGTCGAGGCGCTGAGCCTGGTGCCCGGCGTGCGCGACCAGGTGGCAGCCGCCATCCGCGTCGCCGACCGCCGCTGGACGCTTAAGATGCGCAACGGCGTCGATGTGCGCCTGCCCGAACAGGGGCTGAACGACGCGCTCGAACAGCTCGCCTTGCTCGACCAGCAGAAGTCGCTGCTCTCGCGCGACATCACCATTGTCGACCTGCGTCTTCCCGACCGGGTCTCGGTCCGTCTTTCCGACGCGGCCTATGCCGCCCGCGAGGCCGAGCTGAAAGCCAAGGCCAAGGCCAAGAAGGGCAGCAGCTCATGAGACCGCGTGCTCCCTTCGAGATCGCCCCGAAGATGCGGCCGCTGGCGCCGCGCCGCACCGGCGTGGTCGGCGTGCTGGAAGTCGGCACCTCCAAGATCGTGTGCATGATCGCCCGGCTGAAGCCGCGCGAGGCGACGTCGAGCCTGCGCCGGCGCACCCATTCGGTGGATGTGCTCGGCATCGGCCACACCAGCGCCCATGGCATCAAGGGTGGCACCGTCATCGACATGGAGCGTGCCGAGCATGCGATTCGCCGCGCGGTGGACGCCGCCGAGCGGATGGCCGGGGCGCAGATTGCCTCCGTGATCGTCTCGCTGGCGGGCGGCCGGCTCGCCTCCGAGCATTTCAACGCCGAGGTCGATCTGCCGGAGCCGGCGGTGGCCGAGGGCGACATCCGCCGCGTGCTCGACGCCGCCTCCACCTTCGCCGTCGGCGAGGGGCGCACCATCCTGCACGCTTTGCCTGTGGGCTACGCGCTCGACGGCGCCGGCGGCATCGGCGAGCCGCGCGGCATGCTCGGGCGCCGGCTCGGCGTCGACCTCCACGTTGTCACCGCCGAGGCGGCCGCCGTGCGCAACCTGCTTCTGTGCATCGAGCGCTGCCATCTTGGCGTCGAGGCCATGGTGGCCGCTCCCTATGCCGCGGCGCTGTCCACACTGGCAGACGACGAATCGGAACTGGGCGTGACGCTGATCGATTTCGGTGCTGGCACCACGACGGTGGCGGTGGTCGAGAACGGCCATTGCGTGCATGTCGACGGCATCGCCATTGGTGGCCAGCACGTGACCAACGACGTCGCGCGCGGGCTCTCCACCCGCCTTGCCGATGCCGAGCGGCTGAAGAGCCTGCATGGCGGGGTGATGGCGATGGGCGCCGACGAGCGCGAAATGCTGACCGTGCCGAGCATTTCCGACGACCACGACCTGCCGCGCGCGATCCCCAAGGCACGGCTGGTGCGGATCGTTCGCCCGCGTGTCGAGGAAATCGTCGAGCTGGTGCGCGACCGCCTGCACGCCTCCGGCCATGCCGCCGGCGCGGGGCGGCGCATCGTTCTCACCGGCGGTGCCGCTCAACTCACTGGCCTTGCCGAGCTAGTCGGTAACATACTGGGACCACAGGTGCGAATCGGTCGCCCGCTCGGTATTTCGAAGCTGCCCGAGGCGACGCGCGGCGCGCCCTTCGCTGTCGCCACCGGGCTTCTGGTCTATCCGCAGGTCGCGGGGCTCGAACATTTCGAGGCTCGCCGCCGCCGCCTCTCGCAGGGCGACGGCTCCGGCTATTTTTCGCGCGTCGGTCACTGGCTGAGGGAGGCCTTCTGACGTGCTCCATCTAATCCGCGCCGGCGGAACCGGCACCACAGGGATCATGACGGGCCGCGCGCCCGCCGGCGTTAGGGGACACTAAAAATGACCATCAACCTCCAGGTACCGGACATCCGCGAACTGCGTCCCCGCATCACCGTCTTCGGTGTCGGTGGCGCCGGTGGCAACGCCGTCAACAACATGATCACGGCCGGCCTGACGGGGGTCGACTTCGTGGTCGCCAACACCGATGCGCAGGCGCTCACCCTCTCCAAGGCCGAGCGCATCGTGCAGATGGGCGTCGCCGTCACCGAGGGTCTCGGCGCCGGTTCGCAGCCGGAAGTCGGCCGCGCCGCCGCCGAGGAAGCGCTCGACGAGATCCGCGATCACCTGGCCGGCGCGCATATGGTGTTCATCACTGCCGGCATGGGCGGCGGCACCGGCACCGGCGCGGCCCCCGTCATTGCCCGCGCGGCCCGCGAGCTCGGCATCCTCACCGTCGGCGTCGTGACCAAGCCCTTCCACTTCGAGGGCCAGCGCCGGATGCGTATCGGCGAGATGGGCATCAACGAGCTGCAGAAGGGCGTCGATACCCTCATCGTCATCCCGAACCAGAACCTGTTCCGGGTCGCCAATGAGCGCACCACCTTCGCCGACGCCTTCGCGATGGCGGACCAGGTGCTCTATTCGGGCGTCGCCTGCATCACCGACCTGATGGTGAAGGAAGGCCTGATCAATCTCGACTTCGCCGACGTCCGCGCCGTGATGCGCGAGATGGGCAAGGCGATGATGGGCACCGGCGAAGCCTCCGGCGAGCAGCGTGCCCGCCACGCGGCCGAGGCGGCGATCGCCAACCCGCTGCTCGACGAAGTGTCGATGCGCGGCGCGCGCGGCCTGCTGATCTCGATCACCGGCGGCAAGGACCTGACCCTGTTCGAGGTGGACGAGGCGGCGACCCGTATTCGCGAGGAAGTCGATCCCGACGCCAACATCATCCTCGGCGCCACCTTCGACGAGACGCTGGAAGGCCTGATCCGCGTGTCGGTCGTCGCCACCGGCATCGACCCGGCGGTGATTCCCGAGCAGATCCCGCACGCCCTCAACAACCTTCCCGACCTCGGCGGGCGCCGCGTCTCGAACGCCGGCCGCGCCGCCGTGGAAGCGCGCCGCGACGCCGCCCTGCGCTCGGTCGCCTCGGCGCTCGACGCGGAGGATTTCGGCGCCCCGCATCACGAGCCGAGCTTCGCTGCCGCCCCGGTCAACGACCATCCCTATGGCGAGCCGTCCTATGCCCAGCCCGCCTATTCGCAGGCCTCCGCCGCGATCGACGAGGTGACGATCCGCCAGATGGCGCCCAAGCAGCCGCTCTATGCCGAGCCGGAGCCCGCCCCTTACAATGAGGCGGCCTATGAAGAGCACGCGATCGAGCCCTTCATCCCGCCGCAGGCCGAGCGTCCCGCCCCGCGCATGCCGCGCGTCGACGAGCTGCCCATGCCGGCACAGAACCAGATCCGCGCGGCGCGCGGCGAGATGACCGATCATCATCACGCCGAGAAGAAGCGCATGACGCTGCTGCAGCGCCTCGCCAATGTCGGCCTCGGCCGCAGCCAGGACGAGGACGAGGTGGAGCCCCCGGCGGACATGCGTCCGGTGGTGCGCCGCGCGCCGGCCCAGCCCGAGGCCCGGCCGCTCGCCGAGATGCGCCCCGAGGCCTCCGAGTATGCCAAGCGCCCGGCGGCCCGCCCGGCCGATCCACGCGCGGCGCGCCCGGCCGAGGACGACCATCTCGACATCCCCGCCTTCCTGCGTCGTCAGGGTTGAGGCGGGCGCGACAGGCGGCCGCGTGCCGCCTGTTACACAAGGCGTGACGCAGTGCAGCGCCCGGATCGTGAGGTCCGGGCGTAGCTATTTGGAATTAAATGAATTTTCAGATTTTTGCGTCAGCGTAGAAACGGTAACAGACGGTAAGCAAGCGTGATTTGGCGCGGACTCACGGCGCCGTTATCTTGCCAGCCAACGATAAGCGTCCGCTGCGGATTCGGTTCCGCGCCTTTCATGGCGGCGCACTGTGTTGGTTTTGGGGATTGGGGAGAGCGGGGCGCCTTGAGCGGCCGCTTTTTGGGTCGAATGAACGCTGTACGGCAGACCACCCTTGGCGACGACGTGACGCTTTCCGGCGTCGGCGTCCATTCCGGCAAGATGGCGCAGATGCACCTCTCGCCCGCCGAAGCCGACAGCGGCATCGTCTTTTTCCGCAAGGACACCAACCAGTCCGTGCGCGCCTGCCGGGGTGCGGTGCGCGGTAGCGACCTTGCCACCGTGCTGCGTGATTCGAGCGGCCCGGCCGTTTCCACGGTCGAGCATCTGCTGGCCTGCTTCGCCGGCCTTGGCGTCGACAATGCCCGGGTCGAGATCGACGGGCCGGAAGTGCCGATCCTCGACGGCAGCGCCGGCGATTTTGTGGCGGCCGTGGACGAGGCCGGTATTGTCGAGACCGGCCATGCCCGCCGCTATCTGCGCGTGCTCAAGCCGATTCGCGTCGAGACCGAAACCGGCTTCGGCGAGCTCATGCCCTATGACATGGGCTTCCGGCTCGAAGTCGAGATCGATTTCGACCATGCCGCCATCGGCCGCCAGCGCTTCGCCGCCACCATGTCGCCCGAGGTGTTCCGCAAGGAGCTCGCCGCCGCGCGCACCTTCGGCTTTGTCAGCGATGTCGAGCGCCTTTGGCAGGCGGGCTATGCGCTCGGCGCCTCGCTCGACAACACGATCTGCCTGGGCGACGAGGGCGTGATCAACACCACCGGCCTGCGCTATGCCGACGAATTCGTGCGCCACAAAGCCCTGGACGCCATTGGCGACCTCGCTATTGGCGGCCTGCCGCTGCTGGCCCGTTACCGTTCCTACCGCGGCGGCCACAAGCTGAATTTCGCCGTCGTCGACGCGCTGCTGTCCGACCGCTCCGCTTATGAGATCGTCGAAGCTCGCATCCCGACCCGCCGCACCGTCAGCAGCAATGCCGGCCTGATCGCGGTCGCCGTCCCGGCCTACGCGCCGGAGCTGTGAGGCTTCCGCCGCTGCGCCTTGGCGCGGGGCGCCGGAGCGGCTTCCTCCCAACTGGGTTTGCCCCATTGGCGCTTGCCGGCTGCGCGAGACATTTGGCTCCTCCGTTTCCTCGCCGCCTTGGCACGATCCGCCTGGGCCCCTTCTTTCCGCCCGCCCCCCAGACCGCGTCCGGCGCGCAACAGGTGGCATGAAATGGTGGCCGGTGGCGCCTCTTTGCTCTTGGCATCCCGAGGCGCCATAATCCGGTCGGAAAGCCGCCTTAGCGCCTGACCACGTACTTGGCGTCGAAGCCGCGACCAGATCGGGATCCAACTTGTGATGCGTCTTCTCTGTCTCGGCCAGACTGTTCCCGCCCGCGGGACCCCTGCCATCCGCCGCGCCGGCACGGCGCGCTCGGGTGTTGTCGCCGTGCGCCTGCTGGGCCTTGTCCTGGCCGGCGCCTCGCTCGGCGGCTGCGCCAGCCTGTTCGACACCAGCAAGGAAGAGACGGTCTACCCCGACGTCCCGGCCGAACAGCGCTACAATGAGGGCCTGACCCTCATGCAGAAGGGTGAGTATGCGCAGGCGATCACCCGCTTCGAGGATGTCGACCGCCAGCACCCCTATTCCGATTGGGCGCGCAAGGCGCTGCTGATGATCGCCTATGCCAATTACACCCAGGGCTCCTATGACGAGTGCATCGCTGCCGGGCGGCGCTACCTGGCGCTGCACCCGGGCTCGGAAGATGCGGCCTATGCGCAGTACCTGATCGCGGCTTCCTATTTCGACCAGATTCCGGACATCTCCCGCGACCAGCAGCGCACCCAGCGCGCGATGGATTCGCTGGAGGAGGTGATTCGCAAATTCCCCAACACCGAATATGCCGTCAGCGCCAAGAAGAAGCTCGAAGTCGCCCGCGACCAGCTCGCCGGCAAGGAGATGATGATCGGGCGCTACTATCTCGAACAGCGCAATTATGCCGGCGCCATCAACCGCTTCAAGGTGGTGGTGACACGCTATCAGACCACGCGCCATGTCGAGGAAGCGCTGTACCGCCTTACCGAAGCCTATATGGCGCTGGGCGTGATGAGCGAGGCGCAGACCTCGGCGGCGGTGCTCGGCTATAATTTCCCCGACAGTTCCTGGTATCAGGACGCCTACAAACTGGTGCAGTCGCGCGGCGTCGATCCGAAGATGAACGAGCAATCCTGGATCGCCAAGGCCTTCAAGGGCTTCACCCTCGGCTAGGGACTGTCGAGGGCCCTTGTGACGGCTGATTCAGAGGTGATTTTTTCGGGCGCGGCGAGGAAGCAGGAAAACGTCTCTTTCGCCGCGCCGCGACCTGTGAGAACATAGCAAGAACACGAATGCGCGCCCTGCCGCGGCATGCTAGAAGGGCGCGCCCCCTTGTCCTGCGGGTAAACGTTCTGGAGCGTCACGCATGCTGATCGCCCTGTCGATCAGGGATATCGTGCTCATCGAGCGGCTCGACCTCTCCTTCCATTCCGGCCTCACCGTCCTCACCGGCGAGACCGGCGCGGGCAAGTCGATCCTGCTCGATGCTTTCACCCTCGCCCTTGGCGGGCGGGGCGACGGGTCGCTGGTGCGCCAGGGCACGACGCAGGGGCAGGTGACGGCCGAGTTCGACCTCGCCGCCGACCACCCGGTGCGCGGGATGCTGGCGGAAGCGGGCATCGATGATGATGGCGCGCTGGTGCTGCGGCGGGTGCAGCACGCCGATGGGCGCACGCGGGCCTTCGTCAACGACCAGTCGGTGAGCGCGCAAATGCTGCGCAATCTCGGCCGGCGGTTGGTGGAAATCCACGGCCAGCATGATGACCGGGCGCTGGTCGACCCCGCCTCGCACCGGGCCCTGCTCGACGCCTATGGCGGGCTGGTCGAGCTTGCCGAGGAAGTGGCCGCCCGGGCGCGCGGCTGGCGCGTGGCACGCACCGAGGCGGCGCAGGAAAAGGCGCGGCTCGACGAGGCGGCCAAGGAGGCGGACTTCATCCGCCACGCGGTGGAGGAACTCACGGCCCTGGGTCCCGAGCCGGGCGAGGAAGAGCGGCTCGCCACGCGCCGCACCGAGATGATGCGCTTCGAGAAGATCGCTACCGATCTCGCCGATGCGCAGGACGCCGTCGGCGGCAATAATTCGCCCATTCCCGGCCTTGCCGCCGCTGTGCGCCGGCTGGAGCGCCGGGCCGGCGAGGTGGAGGCGCTGGTGCGGCCGGCGGTCGAGGCGATCGACGCGGCGCTGAACGCACTGGACCTTGCCCGCACCCATCTCGACGCCGCGCTGCGCGAGGCCGATTTCGACCCGCACGAGCTGGAGCGCATCGAGGAGCGGCTGTTCGCCCTGCGTGCCGCCGGGCGAAAATACGCCTGCACGGTGGATGACCTTGCCAATGTCGCGGCGCGCTTTGCCGACCAGATCGACGCGCTCGACCATGGGGCGGAGACGCTGAGGGGGCTGGAGGCCCGCGCCGACGCGATGGAGGCGGCCTATCGCCTGGCCGCGCGCGACCTGTCGCAGAAGCGCCGGGCCGCCGCGGTGGCGCTGGACGCGGCAGTGAACGCCGAACTGCCGCCGCTGAAGCTGGAACGCGCGCGCTTCCTCACCGACTGCCAAATGGACGAGGCGGCGCAGGTGGATGGCTATGACCGTATTGAGTTCTGGGTGCAGACCAATCCCGGCACGCGTCCCGGCCCGATGATGAAGGTGGCGTCTGGCGGCGAGCTGGCGCGCTTCCTGCTGGCGCTGAAGGTGGTGCTGGCCGACAAGGGCTCAGCGCCGACGCTCGTCTTCGATGAAATCGACACCGGGGTTGGCGGGGCGGTGGCCGATGCCATCGGCGCCCGTCTGGCCCGGCTCTCGTCCCGTGTGCAGGTGGTGGCGGTAACGCACGCCCCGCAGGTCGCGGCGCGGGCGGGCAACCATTTTCGCATCGCCAAGGAGGCCATGGCCGATCTCGACCGGGTGGCGACGCGCGTGGCGCCGCTGGCGCCCGATCACCGGCGCGAGGAGATCGCCCGCATGCTCTCCGGCGCCGAAGTGACATCCGAGGCACGGGCGGCAGCCGACAGGCTGCTGAAAGGTGCCCTAGCCGATTGATGCCACGCCCGGTCGGTGCGCGCGGCCGCGCGCGCCCGTCGACTTCCGCGCCGTGCTGTCCTATTCGACCTTCGCACGCTCCGTTCCTCTCTCCGCCGGCTACTCATGACGTCCTCGCTTCCCCTCGCGCCCGCCCATGCCGCGCCGGTCTCCTTTGGCGCAAACCCTGGCCCGGCCGTTGCTCCCGACCTGACGGTGGTCATCCCGACCTTCAACGAACGCGGCAATCTCGAGCCGCTGGTGGCGCGGCTGGCGCAGGTGCTGGCCGGCATCGCCTGGGAGGCGATCTTCGTCGACGACAATTCCCCGGACGGCACGGCGGACGCGCTGCGCGGCATCGGCCGGCGCGACCCGCGCATTCGCTGCATCCGCCGCGTCGGGCGGCGCGGGCTGGCGGGGGCGTGCATCGAGGGCATGCTGGCGGCGCAGGCGCCGGTCGTGGCGGTGATGGACGCCGATCTCCAGCATGACGAGAGCCTGCTGCCGCGCATGCTGGAGGCGATGGGCGCGGGGGCCGATGTGGTGGTGGCCACGCGCTACGCCCCCGGCGGCGATGCGGAAGGCTTCAGCGCCTGGCGCGGCCGGGGCAGCCGGCTCGCCACCACGCTCGCCCAGCGCGTGCTGAAGGTCACGTCCTCCGACCCGATGAGCGGCTTCTTCATGCTGCGGCGGGAGACGGTCGAGGAACTGGCGCCGAAGCTGTCGACGCAGGGGTTCAAGATCCTGCTCGACATCCTCGCCTCCGCGCGGGGGCGGCTGAAGGTGACGGAGCTGACCTACAGCTTCGGCGTGCGGCAGAGCGGCGACAGCAAGCTCGACAACCGGGTGCTGATGGATTTTCTCGGGCTGATCGTCTCCAAGGCGACCGGCGGCCTCGTCTCGCTGCGCTTCCTTTCCTTCGCCACGGTGGGCGCGGCCGGGCTCGTCGTCCATCTCGCGGCGCTGCGCCTTGGCCTCGGCTTCGCGCTCAGCTTCCTGGTGGCGCAGACCATCGCCACGCTGACGGCGATGACCTTCAATTATGTGCTGAACAACCTTCTCACCTATCGCGACCGCCGGCTGTCCGGCTGGGCTTTCCTGCGCGGGCTGGTGGCGTTCTATGCGATTTGCGGGCTCGGCGCGGCGGCCAATGTCGGCGCCGCCGAATGGGCATTCTACCAGACCGCGCAATGGTGGCTTGCCGGCATCGCCGGTGCCTGCATCGGCGCGGTGTGGAACTACGCCATGAGCCGGACGCTGGTATGGAAAGACGCGGCATGAGCACGCTTTCCGCCGGTCAGGCACCGTCGCCGATATCGTCGTCGGCCGTGGACATCGCCACGCGGGGCGCTCTGGCGCTGATCGGCCTTATGCTGGTCTGGCGGCTGGTGCTCGCCGCCTTTGTGCCGCTGGTGCCTGATGAGGCTTATTATGCGCTGTGGGCGCAGGGGCTCTCGGCCGGCTATGTCGATCATCCACCGATGATCGCGTTCTTCATCCGCGCCGGGCAGATGCTGCTGGGCGACACCCCGCTCGGGGTGCGGCTGTTCAGCGTGCTGGCCGCGCTGCCGGCGAGCTGGTTCGTCTGGCGGGCGGCGGAGGAACTGCTGGAGGATCGCCGCGCCGGCGCGCTGGCGGCGGTGCTGTTCAACGCGACGATCTTTGGCTTTCTCGGCATGACGCTGGCGACGCCGGACGCGCCGCTGGCGCTGTTCTGCGCCGCCATGGTGTGGTGCGCCGCGCGGCTGGTGCGCGCGCCCCGTCCACTCTGGTGGCTGGCCATGGGGCTGGCGACCGGGCTGGCGGCGCAATCGAAATATTCCGGTGTGATGCTGGCCGGCGCGTTTTCGCTGGCGGTACTGGCGCTGGCGCCGTTGCGGCGGCAATTGCTCACCCCCTGGCCCTGGCTGGCGGCTCTGCTCGCACTGCTCGTCTTCCTGCCGAACATCGTCTGGAACGCGACCCATGACTGGGCGACGCTGACCAAGCAGGGCGGCCGGGTGACAGCGCAGGCGCCGTTCCGTCCCGGCTTCCTGCCGGAATTCGTCGGCTCGCAGATCGGGCTGGCGACACCGCTCATCTTCCTGTTCGCCGTACTCGGCCTGCTGCCCCGCCGCGCGGCGGCCGCTTTCCGCCCCGGCGGCGGGCGGGCGCTGGTGCTGATCCTGCTGTTCGTGCCGCTGGCTTATTTTGCTGTGCATGCGCTGCGTTCGCGGGTCGAGGGCAATTGGGTCGGCTTCCTCTACCCGCTGGTGGCCATTGCGGCGGCGGCGGGCATGCTGGCCCCCGCGGGCAGCGGCTGGGTCGGGCGAAACCTGCCGGGGCTGGCGCGGGCGACGCTGCCGCTGGCGTTCGGCCTGATCCTGGCCTTAGGGATTCACGCGCTGTTTGTGCCCACCACGCTGGCGGGAAACAAGGATGCCGTGCTGCGGATGACGCGCGGCTGGCCGGAATTCGCCGCCGAGATCGACGCAAGGCGGCGCGCCATCGGCGCCAGCGCTATCCTCACCAATGATTACCAGATGACCGCCATGCTGAAGCGGGAACTGCCCGGCGTCACCGTGCAGCAATTCGACGAGCGCCAGCGCTACGCCTTCATGGACGAGCCAGAGGCGCTTTCCTTGCCGGGGCCGCTGCTGCTCGTTCTGTCCACCTTCCGTTCCTTCAACGACATCACCGGCGCCTTTGGCGGGCGGGAGGATCTCGGCGAGGTGTCGCGGCGCTTCCGCGATGTGACGATGCCGCCGGTGCGGCTGTTCCGCCTCGACCCGGTGGAAACGCCCGCGCCTGCCGCAACGGCGCCGCCCGCGCCCTGATCGGGAGACTTGAGGCGGAAGACGATTTCTGGAAAAGGGAGAGGGCCCCCGGCGGTGCCCCCGCCCATGCCTGCGGTGAATGCCATGTCGCGATCCCTGACGCCCTCCTCCGCACCGCCGGGTGACGAACGGCCCTATGACGATGGGCCCGTGGATGTGGCGGCACTGACCGCCGATGAGGCGGCCCGCGCGCATGCGCGGCTGGGCGAGGAGATCGCCGGCCATGACCGGCGCTATTATCAGGACGACGCGCCGACCGTCTCCGATGCCGAGTACGACGCGCTACGCCGGCGCTATGAGGCGATCGAGGCGCAGTATCCCGAGCTGCGCGGCATGGACAGCCTCTCGGAAAAAGTGGGCGCGGCGCCCTCCGCCAAATTCGCCAAGGTGCGCCACGCCGTCCCGATGCTCTCGCTCGGCAATGCCTTTGCCGACGAGGAGGTGGAGGAATTCGTCGCCCGCGTGCGCCGCTTCCTCGGCCTTGCCACGGATGCAGACCTCACCCTCACCGCCGAGCCGAAGATTGACGGCCTGTCCTGCTCGCTGCGCTATGAGAATGGCGTGTTCATGCAGGCGGCGACGCGCGGCGACGGCTTCGAGGGCGAGGACGTGACCGCCAATGTCCGAACCATCGGCGAAATTCCGCAGCGGCTGAGGGGCGAGGACGTGCCCGCCGTGTTCGAGGTGCGCGGCGAGGTCTATATGGGCCACGACGCCTTTGCGGCCATCAATGAACGCCAGCAGGAGGCGGGCAAGCCGGTCTTCGCCAATCCGCGCAACGCGGCCGCCGGCAGCCTGCGCCAGCTCGATCCGAAGATCACGGCGAGCCGGCCGCTGCGCTTCTTCGCCTATGCGTGGGGCGAGGTAAGCGAAGGCGGCCTTCCCGCCGACACCCAGTTCGGCGTGATCGAGGCGTTCGCACGCTGGGGCCTGCCGACCAACCCGCTGACCGTGCGCTGCCATTCGGCAGCGGAGCTGCTGGCGCATTACCGCAGCATCGGCGAGCAGCGGGCGGCGCTGGGCTACGACATTGACGGCGTCGTCTACAAGGTCGACAGCCTCGCTTTGCAGGGGCGGCTCGGCTTTGTCTCGCGCTCGCCGCGCTGGGCGTTGGCGCATAAATTCCCGGCGCAGCGGGCGATCACCCGGCTCGAGCGGATCGAAATCCAGGTTGGGCGCACCGGCGCGCTCACCCCGGTCGCCAAGCTCACCCCGGTGACGGTGGGCGGCGTCGTAGTCTCCAACGCGTCGCTGCACAATGAGGACTATATCCGCGGCATTGGCGGCAATGGCGAGCCGATCCGGGGCGGTGTGGACATTCGCGAGGGCGACTGGGTGGTGATCCAGCGCGCCGGCGATGTGATCCCGCAGGTGGTCAGCGTGGAGCTGGAGCGCCGGCCGGCGGAGGCCAAAAGGTATGAATTCCCCACGCTTTGCCCCGCCTGCGGCTCGCATGCGGTGCGCGAGGAGGGGGAAGCGGTGCGCCGCTGCACCGGCGGGTTGGTGTGCCCGGCCCAGGCGGTGGAGCGCATCCGCCATTTCGTCTCCCGCGACGCCTTCGATATTGAGGGGCTCGGCGAGAAGCAGGTGCAGGCCTTCTTCGAGGCCGGGCTGGTGAAGCAGCCGGCCGACATCTTCACGCTGGAGTCTCGCGATTCCGCGCCCGGCGCGCTCACAAGGCTGAAGAACCGCGAGGGCTGGGGGGAAACCTCGGCCAGAAACCTGTTCGCGGCCATTGCTTCGCGGCGCCAGGTGCCGGTGAACCGGTTCCTCTACGCGCTCGGCATCCGTCATGTCGGCGAGACCAACGCCAAGCGGCTGCTGCGACATTTCCCAACCATCGACGCGCTGCGCGAGACGGCGCTGGCGGCCGTGCCGCCCGGCGAGGCCCACCCCAAGGGCAATGAGGCCTGGGCCGAACTCGTGGGCATCGAAGGTATCGGCGCGGTCGTGGCGGAGGCGGTGGTCGATTTCTTCGGCGAACCGAACAACCAGGCCGCCGTCGAGGCGCTGCTGCGCGAGGTGACGCCCGAGCCGATGGAGGTGATCGCCAGCGCCGGCGCGGTGAGCGGCAAGACGGTGGTGTTCACCGGCGCGCTGGAAAAGATGACCCGCGACGAGGCCAAGGCGATGGCCGAACGGCTGGGCGCCAAGGTGGCGGGCTCGGTATCCAAGAAGACCGATTATGTCGTGGCCGGGGCCGATGCGGGCTCCAAGCTCGCCAAAGCGCGCGATCTCGGTGTAGCTGTTCTGACCGAAGACGAGTGGCTGGCGCTGGTGGCTGGCTGACGGCGGCGAGACCGCGAGAGGGGAAGCACATGACGAAGACGGCCCTGCTGATCATCGACTTGCAGAACGACTATTTCCCTGGTGGCCGCTACACGCTGGACGGCACGGAGGCGGCAGCCGCGAAGGCGGGCGAACTGCTCGCGCTCGCCCGTGAAGAGGGCGCGAACGTGGTGCATGTGCGCCATGAAATGACGGGAGAGGACGCCCCGTTCTTCGCGCGCGGCACGCAGGGGGCGGAGATTCATCCCAGCCTCGCGCCGCTGGAGGGCGAGGCGGTCGTGGTCAAGGAAGCGGTGAATGCCTTCCTGAACACCGATCTCGATGCGCTGCTGCGCGGGCGCGGCATCACAAGCTTGGTGATCGTGGGGGCGATGAGCCACATGTGCGTGGATGCGGCGAGCCGCGCGGCGCTCGATCTTGGCTATGAGGTGACGCTCGCCCATGACGCGACCGCAACCTTGCCGCTCGCCTTCGGCGGCACGGATGTGCCCGCGCCGGCGGTTCAGGCGGCGATGATGGCGGCGCTGGAATTTGCCGGGGCAAAGGTGGTGCCGGCGGCGGAAGCGGCAGCGGCGCTGCGCGGCTGAACCGGCCCGGCGTGGGCCCGACAACGTAGAAAAGCCGCCGCGGGGGGAGACGCGGCGGCTTTTCAGATTCGGCGCGCGACGGTCAGAGGCGGCCGGTAAGCATCATCACGATCAGGATCACCAGCAGGATGGTGACAAGACCGCTGGGGCCATAGCCCCAATTGCGGCTGTAGCCCCAGCTCGGCAGGGCGCCGACAAGAATGAGGATCAGAATAACAATCAGAATAGTCGTCATCGCCGAGTCTCCAGCCGTCCCGTTACATTGGTCGCCGGGATAACGTCGTGGGTCGACGATGGTTCCATTGAACCATCATCAATATCCGCGCCTTGCGAGCGCCGGTACGGAACGGTGGATCGGCGACGTCAGCCGGCCAGCGGCGCCGTGGCGGCCTGCAGCCAGGAGCGCGTCGCCTCGTCCACCAGCGGCCCGATCTCGGCGAACACGCGCGCATGATAGGCGTCGAGCCAGGCGACCTCGTCCGGGGTGAGTAGCGCGGTGTCGATGCCGCGCCGGTCGAAGGGGGCGAGGGTGAGCGTCTCAAAGGCGAGCAGCGTCCGCTCCGCCCCGGGAATCGCCGGACCGTCGACGACGATCTCCAGGTTCTCCAGCCTTATGCCATAGGCGCCGGTTTTGTAGTAGCCGGGCTCGTTTGAGAGCACCATGCCGCGCGCCAGCGCCACCGTGCCGAGCTTGGAGATGCGCGCCGGCCCCTCATGCACCGAGAGATAGGCGCCGACGCCATGGCCGGTGCCGTGGTCGAAGTCGAGCCCCGCCGCCCACAGATGCTGGCGGGCGAAGCTGTCGAGCTGGGCGCCCGATGTGCCGAGCGGGAACACCGCGCGGGCGATGGCGATATGCCCCTTCAGCACGCGGGTGAAGCGGTCGCGCATCTCCGCGCTCGCTGTGCCAACAATGAGCGTGCGAGTAACGTCGGTGGTGCCGTCCTCATATTGCGCGCCGGAATCGATGAGGAACAGCTCATCGGGGCGGATCGCCCGGTTGGTCGCCTCGCTGACGCGGTAATGCACGATGGCGCCATTGGGCCCGGCGCCGGAGATGCTGGGGAAGGAGACATCCTTCAGCGCGCCGGTGTCGCGGCGGAAGGTCTCCAGCGCGCAGACGGCGTCGATCTCGGACAGCGCACCTTTCGGCGCCTCGGCATCGAACCAGGCGAGGAAGCGGGCAAGCGCGGCGCCGTCGCGCCGATGCGCGGCGCGCATGCCGGCAAGCTCGGCCGCGTTCTTCGCCGCCTGCATCAACGCCACCGGGCTCACCCCGTTTGAGGCCTTGCCGCCAGCGGACTCGATTCGCGCGGCCAGCAGCGACGGGGCCGTTGCCTGGTCGAGCCGCACCGTGGCGCCGCTGGCGGCCGCCTTCTCCACCGCGCGCTCGAGCAGCATCGGCTCGGCGATTTCGGTGAAGGTGGCCAGGGCGTCGCGCGCGGCGTTGGAGAGCTTGCGGCCGTCGACGAACAGGGTCGGTCGGCCGCTGCGCGGAATGAGCGCCCAGGCGAGCGGCAGCGGGGTGAAGTTCACGTCGCCGCCGCGAATATTGAAGGCCCAGGCGACCGAATGCGGATCGGAGATAACCAGCGCATCGAGCTTCTGCTCAGCAAGCGCCGCCTGCACGCGGGCAATCTTGTCAGGCGCGCTCTCGCCGGCCAGCGCCGGGTCGCGCAATGTGACGGGGGCGAGCGGCGGCGCCGGCCGGTCGTGCCACACCGCGTCCAGCGGGTTGCCGTCCACCGCGACCAGCACGCCCCCGGCAGCGGTGGCGGCGCGGCGCAGCTTCTGCTCGCTCTCCACCGTAGTCAGCCACGGGTCGTAACCGAAATGCGCGCCGGCCGGCAGGTGCTTTTCCAGCCAGCGGTCGGGCGCGGTCTCGGCCAGTGGAACGACCGTGAAGGAGGCAGTGTCGACCTGCGCGGCGGCCTGCAGCGTGTAGCGCCCGTCGACCACGATGGCGGCTTCGTCGCGCAGCACCAGCGCGACGCCGGCCGAGCCGGTGAAGCCGGTGAGCCAGGCGAGCCGCTCGTCGCAGGGCGGCACATATTCGTTCTGGTGCGCGTCGGCGCGGGGGATGAGAAAACCGTCCAGCCCGCGCCGCTGCAGTTCCTCGCGCAGCCGTTTCAGTCGGGCGGTGCCGAGCGCGGGGGCGGCGGAATCGGCGAACGTCTGGTACTTGGCTTCAAACATCGGGGGCCTTGGAGCGTGCTGCACGGGTGGGATTCCGTGCGATCAGACCATGCCCAGCCCGCCGATGCCAGCGCCGTTAAACAGCTCCACCGCCTTATGCCGGGCACGGGATCGGTGCGCCGGCTGCGCCTGCCAAGGCCGCTGCCGGCGCAGCCCTTAGCGTGTGGCGGCGGTGATGGAGTCGGAGATGATCTCCAGCCCGCGGTCGATCTCGGCCTCCGTCACGGTCAGCGCCGGGGCGATGCGGAACACGCCGCCCATGCCCGGCAGCTTGACGATGTTCATGCTGAGGCCGCGCGTCATGGCCTCCTCCATGATTTTCGCACCGAGATCGAAGCCGGGCTCCTTGGTGCCCCGGTCCAGCACGATCTCCAGCCCGAGCAGCAGGCCGCGCCCGCGCACATCGCCCACGCACTCATGGCGCTGTTGAAGCGAGAGCAGGCCGTCCTTCAGCCGCGCCCCGCGCGCGGTCGCCTGCTCCACCAGCCCGTCGCGCTCGACCACGTCCAGCACGGTCACGCCGACGGCGGCCGGCAGCGGGTCCGAGACATGGGTGGTGTAGAACAGAAAACCCTTCTCGAAGGCCTTTTCCTCGATATCAGGGGCGGTCATGACGGCGGCGAGCGGCAGGCCGGCGCCGAGCGTCTTTGACAGCGTCATGATGTCGGGGGTCACGCCGTCGCGCTGGAAGGCGAACATGTGGCCGGTGCGGGCGATGCCGGTCTGGGCCTCGTCGAGGATCAGCAGCATGCCGCGCTCCTCGCACTTGCGCTTCAGCGCCCTGAGGTAGCCCGGCGGCAGTTCGAGAATGCCGCCGCTCGACAGGATCGGCTCGGCGATGAAGGCGGCCAGCGCCCCGGTGGACTGGCGGTCGATCAGCGAAAACGCGTCGTCCAGCTCGGCCTGCCAGTCATTGGAGCCGTCCGGATGGGTGAAGCGCGGGCGGTAGGAGTTGGGCGCGGGAATGACGAAGGAGCCCGCCGCCACCGGCCCATAGCCCCGGCGGCCGGCGCTGTAGGTGGCGGCTGCCGCCGCGCCGGTCATGCCGTGCCAGCTCTGGGCGAAGGCGACGATCTCGTGCCCGCCGGTGACGAGCTTGGCCATGCGGATGGCGGCCTCATTCGATTCCGCCCCGGTGGTGAGCAACTGCACCCGCTCCAGCCCCGGCGCCAGCGCGGCGAGCCGTGAGGCGAGTTCCACCACCGGGCGCGAGAGCATGCCGGAGAACAGATGGGCGACGCGGCCCATCTGCCGCCCGACGGTGGCCACGATGTCGGGGTGGGTGTGGCCGAGCACGGCGCTCATCTGGCCGGAGGTGAAGTCGAGAATGCCGCGCCCGTCGGCGTCATAGACGAAGCTGCCCTCGGCCCGCTCGACGATGATGGATTCGAAGCTCGGCCCGTAGCGGGTGAGGTGGGTGTCGGCGGCCGCCCAGAACGCCGGGTCGGCGTTCAGCGACGCGGCATTCAGCGGCTCGGCGTTCAAAGACATCGGATTACCCTCGATTGGCCCTGGACAAAGAGCTATCGAGCCTTGCCATCTCAGGCCAACTGATATTGTTTCATTCTGATATCGATAAAATTGATACCCTGATGACGCTCATCCCAGACCTCGACCTCGCCTTGCTGCGCAGCTTCACCGTCGTGGCGCGCACGGGGTCGATCAGCGGCGCCTGCCTGCAGATCGGCCGCACGCAATCGGCGCTGAGCATGCAGATGCACCGGCTGGAAAGTGCCCTCGGCCAGCCGCTTTTGCACCGCAGCGGCTCGGGCGTCCGCCTCACCACGGCGGGCGAGAAACTGCTGGTGCATGCCGACGCCCTGCTCGCCCGCCATGACGAGATCCTCGCCGATATGGTGGGGACAGGGCTGCGCGGCTCGGTGAGCTTCGGCTGCCCGGAGGATTATTCGGCCGCCTTCCTGCCCGAGCTTCTGCGCGGCTTCTGCGCCCTTCACCCCGATGTCGAATTGCGCATGGTGTGCGCGCCGACGGTGGAACTGCGCCCACTGCTGCATCGGCGGCAGATCGAGATGGCGCTGGTCTCCGTTCCCGATCCTGGCGGCAGTGAGGTGATCCGGCAGGAGGATTTCGTCTGGGTGGCCAATGATCCCGTACCCTCGGTGCTGGGGCAGGCCAGCCTGCCTCTGGCGCTCTCCGCCCCGCTCACGCTGGATTATCGTGCCGCCTGCGCGGCGATGGAGGCTGTCGGGCGGCGCTATCGGGTGGCCTTCGCCAGCAACAGCCTGGCCGGCCTCATCGCCATTGCCCGCTCCGGCCATGCCGTCGCCGTCCTGACCCGGATGGCGGTGCCGCCGGACCTGCACATCGTTTCGCAGGGCATGCCGGCGCTTCCCAGCATTGGTATTGCGCTCGACTATGCCGATCCGCGTCCCTCGCTGGCGGCGCGGGCGCTGGGCGCCCATATCGGTGCCGCGCTGCCGGCGCTGCGGTATCGCGCGAGCTGAAATCTCCGCCATTGCGCGCCGCCCTCGCCAAACGGGCATGCCGGTGCCATTTTGTTCCGCCAAGAATCATCCATCATGACTGAGAGCAGGCCTTTGGCCGATCCCCGAAATACCCCGGATGGCGACCCGTCCGACTTCCCCTTCGACCTACCGGCTGCCACCCCGCGCCCCGGCGGCATCGCCGCGCGTGCGGCGGCGCTGGCCAATCCCGGCCATGGCGCGCAGGGGCGCGGCGTCTATCTCGACGGGCTGAACCCCGAGCAGCGCCAGGCGGTGGAAGCCACCGAGGGCCCGGTCCTCGTGCTCGCCGGCGCCGGCACCGGCAAGACGCGGGTGCTGACCACACGTATCGCGCACATCCTCTCGCTCGGCCTCGCCTGGCCCTCGCAGATCCTCGCTGTCACCTTCACCAACAAGGCGGCGCGGGAGATGAAGGACCGCATCGGCGCCATGGTCGGCGAGCAGGTGGAGGGCATGCCCTGGCTCGGCACCTTCCACTCCATCGGCGTGCGGATGCTGCGCCGGCATGCCGAGCTGGTGGGGCTGCGCTCCGGCTTCACCATCCTCGACACCGACGACCAGATCCGACTTTTGAAGCAGCTGCTCCAGGCAGAGAATATCGACGAGAAGCGCTGGCCGGCGCGGCTGCTCGCCAACACCATCGACGGCTGGAAGAATCGCGGCCTCGGCCCGGCGCAGGTGCCGGCCGGCGAGGGGTCGGCCTTCGCCAATGGGCGCGGCGGGGCGTTCTATGCCGCCTATCAGGCGCGGCTGAAGGCGCTGAACGCGGTCGATTTCGGCGATTTGCTGCTGGAGAGCATCCGGCTGCTGCGCGAGAATCCGGACGTGCTGGCGGAATATCACCGCCGCTTCCGCTACATTCTCGTCGACGAGTACCAGGACACCAACGTCGCGCAGTATCTCTGGCTGCGCCTGCTGGCGGCTGGTTCGCGGAATGTGTGCTGCGTCGGCGACGACGACCAGTCGATCTATGGCTGGCGCGGGGCGGAGGTGGACAACATCCTGCGCTTCGACAGCGATTTTCCCGGCGCCACCGTGGTGCGGCTGGAGCGCAATTACCGCTCCACCGGCCACATCCTCGGCGCGGCGGCGCACCTCATCGCCCATAATGCCGGGCGGCTCGGCAAGACGCTGTTCTCCGAAGGCGAGAGCGGCGAGAAGGTGACGGTAACGGGCGCCTGGGACAGCCAGGAAGAGGCCCGCGCCATCGGCGAGGAGATCGAGCAGCTGCAGCGCGCCGGCCATGCGCTGTCGCAGGTCGCCATTCTCGTGCGCGCCTCGTTCCAGATGCGGGAATTCGAGGAGCGCTTCGTCACGCTGGGGCTGAACTACCGCGTCATCGGCGGCCCGCGCTTCTATGAGCGGGCGGAAATCCGCGACGCGCTGGCCTATCTCAGGGTCATAGCCTCGCCCACCGACGACCTCGCCTTCGAGCGCATCGTCAACGTGCCCAAGCGCGGCCTTGGCGACGCGGCGCTGCGGCAGATCCACGACCATGCCCGCGCCGC
Source organism: Ancylobacter vacuolatus (assembly GCF_030813595.1). Taxonomy (GTDB): domain Bacteria; phylum Pseudomonadota; class Alphaproteobacteria; order Rhizobiales; family Xanthobacteraceae; genus Ancylobacter; species Ancylobacter vacuolatus. The sequence continues at coordinate 54,595 of NZ_JAUSUH010000006.1, forward strand.
CCAGCTGCCGCTTGCCGAGGCGGCGCGCGAGCTGGTGGCGAGCGAGGAGCTGAAGCCCAAGGTTCGGCTCACCTTGCGCGACCTCGTCGCCTCCTTCGACCGCTGGCGGGCGCAGATGGCCACCATGCGCCATCACGAACTGGCCGAGATCGTGCTGGACGAGTCCGGCTATACCGAGATGTGGCAGAAGGACCGTTCCGCCGATGCGCAGGGCCGGCTCGACAACCTCAAGGAACTTGTGCGCTCGATGGAGCCGTTCGAGAACCTGATCGGCTTTCTCGAACATATTTCGCTGGTCATGGATGTCGATCGCGGCGCCGGCGGCGATGCCGTCAGCATCATGACGCTGCATTCGGCCAAGGGGCTGGAATTCGAGACCGTGTTCCTGCCGGGCTGGGAGGAGGGCGTGTTCCCCAATCAGCGCGCGCTGGACGAGCAGGGCCGCGCCGGGCTCGAGGAGGAGCGCCGCCTCGCTTATGTCGGCATCACCCGGGCGCGGCGGCGCGCCAAGGTGTTCTTCGCCTCCAACCGGCGTATCCACGGGCAGTGGCAGTCGGCCGTGCCGAGCCGCTTCCTCGACGAATTGTCGGAGAAGGACGTGGAGGTGACGGAATCGCGCGGCGGCCAAGGCTGGGGCGGCGGCCAGTCGGGTCGCTATGGCTACGGGCCGAGCCGCTTCGACGAGGCGCAGACCTTCGGCTCCTCCTATTCCACGCCCGGCTGGCAGCGGGCGCAGAACGCCGCGCGTGCTGGCGCGGGTGCGTCGGGCGGATCGGGATCAGGGTTTTCCGGCGGCAGCTTCACCGACAGCCGCCCTTCGCGCTTCGCGGCGAGCGAGAAGGCGCGGAGCGGGCTGACGATCGAGGGCGAGCTCATCGCCCGCTCCACCGGCCCAGCGACGCGCTTTGCTGTCGGCGACCGGGTGTTCCACCAGAAGTTCGGCTATGGCGAGGTGGCCTCGGTGGAAGGCAACAAGCTCACCGTGCAGTTCGACAAGGCCGGCGAGAAGAAGGTGGTCGACAGCTTCGTCGAGGCAGCGTGAGGGGAGCTCGTCGGCTTCCTGCCCACGTGCCTCACTGCGTTTCCCTCCGGCGCTGGCATTCGGGCGCGTCCTCGCTTACAGAGCGCGCACCGCCCTGAGAACCCGCCCGCCACCCCGTGAGGACCGCCATGCTCGAAGGATTGCCGCCCAATGGCGCGTCGCATGTGATGCGGGTGGATGCGCCCGAACATGAGGCGCGGGCGATCGCCGAATATCTCGGCGAGAGCTTCGACCCGGCCGAGGTGGCCGCTGCCGCCTTCGAGGTGGAAAACCGCGCCGAAGGGGCGGGCTGGGCGGTCGAGGTGTATTTCGGCGACCCGCCTGATGAGGAGATGGTGCGCGAGCTGGTGGCGCTTGTGTCGCCCGAGGCGGCTGAAGCGGCGGTTTTTTCCCTGCTCGACAAGAAGGATTGGGTGGCGGCCTCGCTGGAAGGGCTCGCCCCGGTCGCTATCGGCCGCTTCGTCGTCCATGGCTCGCATGATCGTGGGCGGCTGGCGCCGAGCCGGATCGGCATCGAGATCGAGGCGGCACTGGCCTTCGGCACCGGCCATCATGGCACCACCAAGGGGTGTCTCGCCGCCATCGCCGCCTATGGCAAACAGCGCCGCCCGGCCCGCACGCTCGATGTCGGCACCGGCACCGGCGTTCTCGCCATGGCGGCCGCGCGGCTGTTCCACGCGCCGGTTCTGGCCAGCGATATCGACCCGGTGGCGGTGACGACGGCGCGGGCCAATGCGGTGGCCAACCGCGCCGCGCCTCATATCCAGTTTCTGCACGCCCCGGGGCTGGGCGCGGGAGCGTTCCGTCGCCACGGCCCTTACGACCTGATCCTCGCCAATATCCTGCTGCCGCCCCTCAAGGCGATCGCCCGCCCGCTCAGCCTGCTGCTGGCGCCGGGGGGCACGGTGGTGCTGTCGGGGCTGCTACCCTCGCACGCCAATGCGGCACTGGCCGCCTATCGCGCGCAGGGGCTGCGGCTCAAGCGTCGCCGCACCATCGAGGGCTGGACCACGCTGGAACTCGTGGCCGACCGCGGGCGCAACGAGACGCCCGCCGCCTAGCGGTGAGAGTGGTTCCGCAGCGCCGGCCGCTCAGCTCAGCCGGATCGGCATGTTGACCGGCCGTCCGAGTCCTTCCGGCACCGGCAGCGCGCCGTGGGCCGCCTTCATCAGCGCCAGCCGCTCCAGCACCTCGTCGGGGAAGGGCACCACGCGCCGGGTGCCGGCTTCCACATGCTGGGCGATCTGCTCATAGGTCGAGGCGATCCAGCCCTCGCGGGCGTGGTGCAACTCCTGGAACAGATGCATGCGCTTGTCGTCGTAATTGATGAGGCGCAGCGTGGCCCGCACCTCCTGACCGGCGCGAAGCTCGCGCTGGAAACGCTGATGAGCCTCCATCGTGACGAAGGAGGCGCTGCGGCTTTCCACCAGATGCGGGCCAAGCCCGACCAGGAACACCGCCTCGTCGACCGCGCGGTCGAACAGGAGGCTGTAGAAGGCCGCATGCAAATGCCCGTTGTGATCGGCCCAGCCCGCATCGACCGTCATCACGGACGACACGAAAGGCGCGAAAAATACGGGTTCGAAATCGATCCCGTCCAGCATGACACCATCCCGACCGCCGAGCGCGAGATACCGCGCTGCCTTATTGACAAGCATTGTGCCGACATTCCGTGCAGTCGTCACCTGTCGCGATGGCAAATGAGTGACCGAATTCTTGCTTCGGCGGGGTTTCAGGGTGCTTTTTGCGCGGCAACCGGGCCCGCCGTGAGTCGCGGCCTGCCTTGATAAGGTATATGCCGTTGGCGCTGCCGGCTCTGCTGCCGCGCGGCGGGGGAACAAGCCGAAGGAGAGCGGGATGGAAACCACGGTCGAGCAGCGTCCCGCGACGCAGGCGGGCCATGCCCCTGTGCAGGAGGTGATCGCCGCCCTTTCCGCCCATTTTGGTGAACGGCTCGCCATTGGTCGGGCGATCCGCGAGCAGCACGCCAACACCATCACCTGGCTGGCCAATGAAGCGCCCGACGCCGTGGTGTTCGTGGAGAGCACCGAAGAGGTTCAACTGGTCGTGCGCGCCTGCGCCCGGCATGGCGTGCCGGTGATCGCCTTCGGCACCGGCTCCTCGCTGGAGGGGCAGATCAATGCCCCGCAGGGCGGCCTTTCCATCGACCTCTCGCGCATGAACCGGGTGCTGTCCGTGCATCCCGAAGACCTCGATTGCGTGGTCGAGCCGGGGGTGACGCGCAAGCAGCTGAACGAGCATCTGCGCGATGCCGGCCTGTTCTTCCCCATCGATCCCGGCGCCGATGCCTCGCTGGGCGGCATGGCCTCCACCCGCGCCTCGGGCACCAATGCGGTGCGCTATGGCACGATGAAGGACAATGTCGTCGCGCTCACCGCCGTGCTGGCCAATGGCGAGGTGATCACCACCGCGAGGCGGGCGAAGAAATCCGCTGCCGGCTACGATCTCACCCGGCTGCTGGTGGGAGCGGAGGGAACGCTCGGCATCATCACCAGTCTGACGCTGCGGCTGGCGGGCATCCCCGAGGCGATCTCCGGCGGCGTCTGCGCCTTTCCCACCATCCGCGCCGCCTGCGACGCGGTGATCCTCACCATCCAGTCCGGCCTGCCGGTAGCGCGCATCGAACTGCTGGACGAGGTGCAGGTGCGGGCCTGCAACGCTTACTCAAAGCTCGACCTCGCCGAGCAGCCAACGCTGTTCGTCGAGTTCCACGGCACGGAGGCGAGCGTTCACGAGCAAAGCGAGAGGTTCAGCGAGATCGCGGCGGAGTATGGCGGGGGCGGCTTCAGATGGGCGACACGGCCCGAGGAGCGCACCAAGCTGTGGCAGGCGCGGCACGACGCCTACTGGGCCTGCCTGCCGCTGAAGCCCGGCGCCAAGGCGCTGGCCACCGATGTGTGCGTTCCGCTCTCCCGCCTCGCCGACTGCGTCGACGAGACCAAGCGCGACATCGAGGAGATGGGCATGCTGGCGCCGATCGTCGGCCATGTCGGCGATGGCAATTTCCACACCGTGACGCTGGTCGACATGAGCGACCCGCAGGATGTGGCGAAAGCGAAGGACTTTATCTCCCGCATGGTGAAGCGTTCGCTGGCCATGGGCGGCACGGCCACCGGCGAGCACGGCGTCGGACAGGGCAAGCGCGGCTATATGGAGGCCGAGCACGGTGCCGCCACGCTCGATGCGATGCGTGCGATCAAGCAGGCGCTTGACCCGCAGAACATCATGAATCCCGGCAAGATCCTGCCCTGAGAGGCGAGAGCGAGGGAGGCGGCCGCAGATCCGCCGGGGTTTTGGGTCGCCTCTGCATCAATTCGCGCCTTGCGCGCGGCGCGGAGAACGCGAAAATTATCAACAATCTAGCGTAGAGTGTTCCGGTATCCGCCAGGCGGCGGGAACCGGGGCCGAAAGGCCGGAGGAACGTGTGCAGAACCTGCTGTTGACGATTGCGGGCGCGATCATATTGGCCGTTGCTGCGGCCTTTGCGGCGCCGTTCGTCGTCGACTGGTCGCAATGGCGCTCGACCTTCGAGGCGCAGGCGGCCCGAACGCTCGGCGCTCCTGTCATCATCCGGGGCCCGATCGACGCGCAGATCCTGCCGACCCCGCGCGTGGTGCTGCGCGACGTGTCGATCGGTCTCGATGGCGGCGGCACCGGCATCACCGTGGCGGAGCTTTCCGGTCGGCTCAATCTGGGCGCGCTGATGCGCGGCGAGGTGGTGGCCGACCATGTCGGCCTGCTGCGCCCGCGCGCCCGGCTCGTGGTCGACACGACAGGCAAGCTCTCCCTGCCCACCGGCGTCACCCGACCGGGCGGTTTCAGCATCGCCGGGCTCTCTGTCACCGAGGGCAGCTTCGAAATCCTCGACCGCGCCAATGAACGCACGCTGAAGCTCGACACGGTCGATCTTACCGGAGAAGTCGGCGGGCCCACTGGCCCGGTCAGGCTGGAGGGTGAGGCCAATGCGGCCGGTCTGCGCCGCCGGGTGCGGCTCAATCTGACGCAGTTCGCCGCCGACGGCACCGCCAAGCTGCGCCTCGGCGCGCAGAATGTCGGCTCGCCGCTGAGCGTCGATGCGGATGGGGTGCTGAGCCTTGCCGGCGGGGCGCCGAGCTTTCGTGGCCGGGCGGCGCTGGTGCGCGCCGCGCCGACTTCCGCGCCTACGCCCGCCACGGGCGGCGCCGGTGCCGACATGCTCAAGGCCTGGAGCCTGTCGGCCAAGGTGGAGGCGACGCCGCAGGCGGTTGCCGCCACCGATCTGAGCCTGACGCTCGACGCCGCCGAGAGGCCGGTGGCGCTTTCCGGCTCCGCCCGCCTGGTCGGGGCGGGGCCGGGCAACCCCGATTCGCGGCTCGACCTCACCTTGGCGGCGCGCCAGCTCGATCTTGGCGCCATGACCGGCGGCGCGACACCGCTGGCGGCGACCGACGCGCTGGCCCGCCTGCTGGCGCCGCTGGCCGATCTCGCGGTCGTGGGCTCGCTCGATCTGTCCAGCGACACGGTGCTGCTCGCCGGGTCGGCGGCGCGTGACGTGAAGGCGGGTCTGGATTGGTCGCCCGGCGGCTGGCGCGCGCGCACGCTGGAAGCGCGGCTGCCCGGCGGGGCCCATGTTGCGCTCTCCGGAAGCTTGCCGCGGGTGGCTGGGACCCGCGATCCAAACGCCGCCCTGTTCGGCGGCAGCGGGGTGCTGGAAGCGCAGGATCTGCCGGCCTTCGTCGCCTGGGCGGTGCCACAGGCAAGCGGGCTCGTCGCCAGCCTTCCCGCCGGCGCGGCTCGGCTTTCCGCCGAGCTCAGCGTCAGCGCCGGCGGCTTTGCGCTGGACAAGATCGCTCTCTCGGCTGGCGAGAGCCGGTTTGCGGGTACGGCTGCCTATACGCTGCCCCCAGCCGGCGGGCGTGGACGGGTCGACGCGGTGCTGACGACCTCGGATGTCGATGTCGACGCACTGCTGCCGCCGATTCAGCGCCTTGTGAACCTCGGCCTGGGAACGACGGATCTCAATCTCAGCCTCAGCGGCCGGCAGGTCCGTCTTGCCGGGGGCAGTGCCCGCAGCCTGGACGTCATCCTCAAGGGTGGGGCCGACGGGCTCGGCATCGAACGCCTCGCCATTGAGGATTTCGCCGGGCTCGACCTCACCGGCTCCGGCCGGCTTGCCGCGTTTGGCGGTGGCAATGCCCGCTTCGCCGCCAAGCTCTCAGGGCCCCGTGCCGATGGCCTGCCGGGCCTGGCGGGCGCCTTCGGCCTGACCCAGATCCAGTCTTTCCTCACCGCGACGCAGGCAAGCCTCGCGCCGGTGGATCTCACCCTCACCCTGGTGTCGCAGGGCGGACGCACCACGATCGATGCGGACGGCCGGCTCGGCGGTCTGTCCGGTACCGGACAGATCGGCTTCGGCGCCGATGGCAAGCTCAGCGGGCGCGCCGCGCTCGATGCGCGCGATGGCAGCGCCGTGCTCTCCGGCGTGGGCGTGCCGGGCCTGCGCCCCGCTCTTGGCCCGGCCCGCCTCGTGCTTGATCTCGATCAGCGGATCGAGGCGACGCTCGAATTCGCCGGGGCACGCCTGCGCGGCGAGGGCACGGCGGCACTGGACGCCGCCGGCCGCCTCGACCCGACGCTCGCGCTGACGCTGGAAAGTGCCGACCTGACGGCGCTGCTGCCGCAACTGGCGGCGGCCGGCGCGGGCGCGGTGCCGGCTCGGTTCACCGGCAAGCTCGGCCGGGAAGGAGAGGGCTGGTGGATACGCGAGCTTTCCGGCGCGCTGGGGGAGCAGCGGCTCGACGGCGGCCTCGCCTATATTCCGGGCGAGCCGGTGCGGGCGGAGCTCGCCATGCCGCGCTGGAGCGTCGCGAGGGCGCTGGGGCTCGTCGTCGGCGCCTCTGACGCGGGCGAGGCGGAGGGATGGTCGCGGGCACGCTTCGGCCCGGCTCCGCTCTCCACCCTTGCCGCCGAGCTGAAGCTCAGCGTCGAGCGCTTCGATCTTCCTGGTGGGCTGGCGCTCGGCGAGGCGAAGATCGCGGCGCGGCTGACCGCGGGACGGCTCACCGTGGAGAGCGTCACCGGTTCGCTGGCCGGCGGGTCATTCTCCGGCAAATTCAATCTCGCGCGCGCCGGCGAGGCCGTGCAGTTTGACGGCCGGCTGGGCCTGACCAGCGCCGACAGTGCCGCGCTCTTCGCCGCCCTCGGCGTGACCCAGCCGAAGCTGCGCGGCCGTCTGAGCACGACGCTGGACATGACCGGGCGGGGCAACTCGCCTTTCGCGCTGGCAAGCCAGCTGCAGGGGCAGGGCAGCCTCGGCATCGAGGGGCTGGAGGTCGACCAGAGCGACCCGAAGGCGCTGCACTATGTGATGCTGGCGACCGAGCGGGGGCCGCCACCGGACCAGCAGCGCCTGGCGCAGCTGCTGAGCGACGGCCTGGCGCGCGCGCCGCTCAAACTGGCGCGGGTGGAGAGCGCCGTCAGCGTGGTCGACGGCGTGGCACGCACCAGCGCCGCCCGGCTGGCGATGGGCGAGCAGCGTTTCGGGCTGAGCGGGGCGCTCGATATTCCCGCCCTGAGCTTCGAGGCCACGCTGGAGATGCAGGACGTCGCCAGTGTGGGCCTGCCGGCGGCTCCGGCGGCGGCTGTGCAGTGGCGGGGCCCACTTGCGGCGCCGGAGCGCCGTTTCGACCTGACGGCGCTGAGCACCGCCATCAACATGCGGGCGCTGGAGCGGGAGACCAAGCGGCTGGAGGCAGAATATGGCCGCACGCCGCTGACCGATGGCGGCGAGGCGACGGACACCCCGCCGGTGCGCCGGCCCGCCCCCGCCCCGCAGGCGGCGCCGCGCGCGGCCGCCCCGAATGCCGCGCCGCGGCGGGTGCCGGCAACACCGGCCGTCCCGCGCGTGCCGGGCAGCCCGGCCGTGCCGCCGCCTTATTATGGGCAGTATACCCCGCCAGAGGCGCTCGCACCGGGCAGCGCCGCGCCGCCGCTGGCCCCGCCGGTGGACATTCCCAATGACCCGCTGCGCAACCGCATCATTCTGCCGCCACTTGCGCCGTGAGGCCGGGGCAGGCCATTCGCGCCCGGCGCGCCAGTTCAGGCGTCGACGAAGTCGTGGGCCGCGTAGCCCTGGAGATAGAGCAGGGCGGTGAGGTCGCCATGGTCGATGCGCACCTGCGCCGCCGCCGCCACCGCCGGCTTGGCGTGGTAGGCGACGCCGAGCCCGGCCTCGCCGATCATGGCGAGATCATTGGCGCCGTCGCCGACAGCGAGCGTTTCGGCAGGAGCGAGGCCGAGGCTGGTGCGCCACTCGACCAGCGAGGCCAGTTTGGCCTCGCGGCCGAGGATCGGCTCCTCGACCAGGCCGGCGAAGCTGTCGCCATCGGCGATCAGCACATTGGCGCGGTGGTCGTCGAAGCCGATCATCGCCGCGACGCGCTCCGTGAACAGGGTGAAGCCGCCGGAGACCAGCAGCGTGCGGGTGCCATGCGCCTTCATCGTCCGCACCAGTGCGGTGCCACCTGGGGTGAGGCGGATTCGCTCGGCGATCACCGTGTCGACCACGGCGAGCGGCAGGCCTTTCAGCAGCGCTACCCGCTCGCGCAGCGCGGGCTCGAAGGCGATCTCGCCGCGCATGGCGCGCTCGGTGATGGCGGCGACATGCGCCTTCATGCCGGCATAATCGGCCAGTTCGTCAATGCACTCCTGCCCGATCATGGTGGAATCCATGTCGGCGAGAAACAGCTTCTTGCGCCGTCCCTCGGCGGGCAGCAGCGCCACGTCGACCGGGGCGCCGGCCAGTGCCGTGCGCAACGCCGCGATGTCGGCCGCGCCGGCATGCTCGATCTCGGCGGCGATGCCGGGATTGAGCCACCGCGCCGCGCCGGGGGCGGGCAGGGCGGCGCGGGCACGGGCAAGCAGCGCGTCATCCACCACGGGGGCGGCCGGGTGCGCGATGAGGACGACGATATGGGACAGGGATTCGGACATGGCTGCGACTGGGACCTTGCCGCCGGGCCGGCGTCGGGCAAAAAGGCAGGATGGAAACCCGGAAGAGCGAGGCGGACGTGACCGCGAGAGCTGCGCGCCCGCGCGCCGTGCTTATTGCAGGACCGACTGCGAGCGGCAAGTCGGCGCTGGCGCTTGACCTCGCCGAGCGCACGGGCGGCGTGGTCATCAACGCCGATTCCATGCAGGTCTATCGCGACCTCCGGGTGCTCTCGGCGCGGCCGACGCGAGAGGAAGAGGCGCGGGCGCCGCATCGGCTCTACGGCCATGTCGACGGGGGTGAGGACTATTCGGTCGCGCACTGGCTTGACGAGGCGGCGGCCGTGTTGGGCGAGGCGGAGCGCGCGGGCCGCCTGCCGATCTTCACCGGCGGCACCGGGCTCTATTTCAAGGCGCTGACGCAAGGTCTCTCGCCAATCCCGGCCATACCGGCTGAGATTCGCGAAAGGGTGCGCGGTCTTGGCCTCGACGCGCCGGACCTTTATGCGCGGCTGGCGGCGGTGGACCCGGAGACGGCGGCGCGACTGCGACCGTCCGACACGCAAAGGCTGATGCGGGCGCTGGAGGTTTACGAGGCGACGGGCCGCCCGCTGGCACGCTGGCAGGAGGAACGGGGCGAGGCACCGGTGCTGGCGGCGGCGGAGTGCGTGCGGCTTTTCCTCGCCACCGACCGGACGGCGCTGCGGGCACGCATCGCCGAGCGCTTTCACGCCATGATGGGAGAGGGCGCGCTGGAGGAGGCGCGGGCTCTGCTGGCGCGCGGCCTGCCGGCGGATCGCACGCTGCTCAAGGCGCACGGCATGCCCTGGTTCGCCCGCCATCTCGCCGGCGAGATTCCGCTGGAGGCGGCGGTGGAGGGGGCGATCCTCGACACGCGGCACTATGCCAAGCGGCAGGACACCTGGTTCCGCCACCAACTGGAAGGCTGGACCGCGCTGCCTAAGGAAGACGCGGCCGCGTTTCTGGCGCAGGCGGTGGGGTGAGGCTCAGGCCCGCGCCGTACGCCTCGCGGGGAGCGGGCGCAGCCGGAGCACGATCTCGCTCGCCAGCGCAACGCCGAGGCCGGCACCGGCGACCCACCAGCTCGGGCTGATGGCGTAGGCGAAGGAGAGATTCGCCGCCAGCACCCGCGCCGGGTCGATGCCGGTGGCGGCGGCGTACCAGCCCGCCTCGATCAGCGCGGTCAACAGCCCGGAGGCGGCAGCGAGCGCCGAGAGGTTCAGAAAGCCGGTGCCGCGCCCGTAATGCTGCATCATCCGCCAGCCCATCAGCCAGACGAAGAAGCCGGTCATCAGCACCGGCTGGGTCACGTCGAGTTTCTGCTGCATAAAAAAATGCAGCAGGGCGAGCGCGGTGGCGGGATAGACCAACTGGTGCAGCCGGTTCCAGCGCGGCCCGCCCAGCCCGCGGATGGCGCCGTCCCAGGAGGTGGCCGACAGCGCGGCGAAGGCGAGCAGCGCGACGAAGCCGATGGTGAGATAGATGCGCAGCACGATCTCACTGGCCGCCGTGGCGAGGCTGCCAGTGTCGACGAGATAGACAACGAAATGCACGCCGATGAGGAAGGCGGCGCCGAGCCCGAGCGTGCGCCGCGTGAGCAGCAGCTTCGGCCAGTTGAACAGCCGACGCGCCGGCGTGACCGCGAGCGAGATGAGCAGAAGACGCACCGCCCAGTCGCCGACGAACAGGATGATCTGGATCAGCGGGCGGGCGCCCAGCGCCGCTTCGCCCCCCAGCGCCCCGCCGGGCGCAGGACCGCCCAAACCCGGCCCGCCGAGACCGGGGGCGCCGAGACCGGGGGCGCCCAAACCCGGCGCATCCAGTCCCGGGCCACCAAGGCCGGGGGCGTCCGGCGCGGCGAAGCCGCCGCCGAGCGCCTGAGCCAGCAGCAGGCCAAGGGGGAAGAGGACGACCAGCAGCGCGCCGATCTTCTCGGGGCTGAGCTTGCCGGAATTCTCGCGCAGGAAGGGCATGGACGGTCCGCTGGGGTCGATGACGGGGCAGTTCCCCGCCTATACGCCCGCAGCGGCGTCCGTATTTCAACAGCGGCGCGCACGATGGCGTGATGGATCGCCGCGCCTCCGTGCAAACGGAGAAGGAGCCGCCTGCGCCCTCACTCCTCGAAAATGCGCGTCACATGGCCCATCTTGCGGCCGGGGCGGGCTTCGGCCTTGCCATAGAGGTGCAGATGCGCGCCCGGCTCGTCCAGAATGGCCTGCCAGTCGTCGGCCTCGTCGCCGATGAGATTGGTCATCTCGACCTGGCCGAGCCGCTCCACCGCGCCGAGCGGCCAGCCGGCAATGGCCCGCACATGCTGCTCGAACTGGCTGGTGACGGCCCCGTCCAGCGTCCAGTGGCCGGAATTATGCACGCGCGGGGCGATCTCGTTGACGATCACCCCCTGCGCGCCGTCCACCACCACGAGGAACATCTCGACCGCGAACACGCCGACATAGCCCAGCGCCTCGCCGATGCGGCGGGCGATCTCGCGGGCCACCGCATCCACCGCCGGTGTCACGTCGGCCGGCACGGTGGAGCGGTAGAGAATGTGATGGCGGTGCTCGTTCTCCGTCACCTCATAGGCCTTGAAGCGGCCGTCCTCGGTGCGGGCGGCGACCACCGAGACTTCGCGCTCGAACGGCACGAAGCCCTCCAGTATCGAGGGGTGGTGGCCCACCGCCTTGAAGGCAGCGGCGGCATCGTCGCCCTCGCGGATGATGATCTGGCCCTTACCATCATAGCCGAAGCGCCGGGTCTTCAGCACGGCCGGGCGGCCGATCTCGGCAAGCGCGGCTTCCAGTTCCGCCACGTCCTGCACGGCGGCGAAGGGCGCGGTCTCGATGCCGAGGCGGGAGACGAAGGTCTTCTCCTCCAGCCGGTCCTGGGTGATGCCGAGCGCCCGCGCGCCCGGATGCACCGGCACATGGCGGGAGAGGAACTCGGCAGTGTAGACCGGCACGTTCTCGAACTCATAGGTGACAACGTCGACCGCCTTGGCGAAGTGCTCCAGCGCGGCGAAGTCGTCATAGGCGGAGCGGGTGTGGGTGCCCGCGACATCGAAGGCCGGGCTCCCCTCCTCGGGGGCGTAGATATGCGTCTTTAGCCCGAGAGGGGCGGCGGCAAGGGCGATCATGCGGGCAAGCTGCCCGCCGCCGAGGATGCCGATCGTGTCGCCGGGGGCGAGAATGCGGGAAGGGAAGCTCATTCCGGGCGCTCCGTCACGGCGGCGGTGCGCGCCGCGCGCCAGGCGTCCAGTCGGTTCGCCAGCGCCTCGTCGTTGAGGGCGAGCACGGCGGCCGCCAGCAGCGCGGCGTTGGTCGCCCCCGCCTTGCCGATGGCGAGCGTGCCCACCGGGATGCCGGCCGGCATCTGCACAATGGAATAGAGGCTGTCGAGGCCGGACAGCGCCTTCGATTCCACCGGCACGCCGAACACCGGAAGCGAGGTAAGCGAGGCGACCATGCCCGGCAGATGCGCGGCGCCGCCGGCGCCGGCGATGATGACCCGGGTGCCGGCCGCGCGCGCCCCCTTGGCGAAGGCGTACATGCGGTCCGGCGTGCGGTGGGCCGAGACGATGCGGCACTCATGGCCAATGCCGAGCGCATCAAGCGTTTCGGCAGCATGGCGCATGGTTTCCCAGTCGGACTGGCTGCCCATGATGATGGCGACGGGTCGATTGTCGGCGGCCATCCCGGCCGTCAGGTCGCTCATTCTGTCTATCCGCACCTTTAGGGAAAGGCGGGGATTATAGGAATCGGCGCCTTGGGAGCAAGGGAAGATGACAGCCAAGCCGGGTGGAGTTTGCCGGGAGACCGGTGGCTGCGGCAAGGATATGCTTAACAGAGCCTTTACCAAGCCCCGGCAAAGTGGCGGCCGAGAGATTCCCGGAGGATCCCCCTGCCGTGTTCGTGAGTTGAACCGTCTGTGGGCTGTGGTCAGATCGTCGCCGAATCCCTGCCGGGAAAGGCGAGGCCGGTCTGTCCGGGGCGGGAACAAGCGGAGAAGTCGATGTCCGGTCGCGGCGTAACGGGTAAGGGCGAGGGGCGCGGCGCGGTTCGCCCGAGGGCGGGCGCGGCGCGGCTGCTGACGGTGGCGGGTCTCGCCTTCGCGGCGGCCGGCAGTAGCGGCCTTTCCGTCATGGCGCAGGAAAACGGCATGGCGACCATGGGCAGCGCCATCGCCATTGACCGCGCCGGCGAGGGCACGGGCGACAGCCTCCCCGCTTTTAATTCTGACGCGGCGGGAATTCTGCGCTCCGGCGAGGCGGCGGCGGCATTGCCGGCGATTGCCGCTGACGATCAACCCTTCGATGCGACCGATCCGCGCCGTCCCAGCCCGGCACGCAGCGCGGCGCTGGCGCTGCAAAGTCCGGCCGCGCCCCTTGGCGCTGAGGTGGCTGCCGAGCCTGGGGCGGTGGTTCCATCCGCCGCACCGACGGTGGGCGATGGCGCGCCCGGCCTTGGCGAGGGCACGAACGGCACCGCGACAGAAAGTGGTGCCGCACCCGGACCGGCTCTGGCGGCTCCAGCCGTGTCGGCAGGCGAGACGGCATTTTCAAAGCGCCTCGCGGCCATCGTCGCGAGCGAGCTGGCGCGCTTCGCCGCCCGGTCCGCCGATCGAGAGGCGCTCACCGCCTATTACACGGCGCGGAACTTTCAGCCCGCCTTTACCGGGGAGGGCGGTCTCGCTCCGATTGGGCAGGTCGCGCTCGACACCTTCGCTGTGGCTGGGGCGGAAGGGCTCGATCCCGCCGACTACGCCGTGCCGCCCTTGGCTGCCAATGCCGATGCGGCGCAGCTCGCCGAAACCGAGATGCGGCTGGCGGCGACGACACTGCTCTATGCGCGCCACGTGCAGAGCGGCCGGTTCGATCCCAAGACGCTGTCCAAGGATGTCGACCCGAGCCCGACCGTGCCGGATTCGGCGGCGGTTCTCGCGCGAGTCGCCGATGCGCGCGATCCGCAGGATGCACGGGCGGCCCTTGCCAGCTTCGCCCCGCAATACGACCAGTACCGACTGCTGAAGGAGCAGCTGGCGCAGCTGCAGGCTCAGGGGCAGGTGGTGTCCCACGCCCCCATTCCTCCCGGGCCTTCGCTGCGGCCTGGCGAGAGCGACCCGCGCGTGCCGCTGCTGCGCGCCCGTCTCGGCGTCGGCGTCGATGCCGGTGCGCAAGAGGGCGACGAATTTTATGATGACCGTCTGGTGGAGGCGGTGCGGGCCTTCCAGCGCCTTGCCGGCCAGTCAGTCGACGGCATTGTCGGCCGCGGCACGCTGGCGGCGCTGAACGATGCCGGCGCTGATCCCATTCCAGACATCATCGCAAATATGGAGCGCTGGCGCTGGCTGCCGCACGAGGTCGCCCCAGCCTATGTGATGGTGAACATTCCGGAATTCATGGTTCGAATCGTGGTGGACGGGAGTCCCGTGCACGAGACCCGCGTGGTGGTCGGCAAACCGGAAACGCAGACGCCGATCCTCAGCGAGAGCATGCAATATGCGGTGTTCAACCCGTCCTGGCATGTGCCGCCGAGCATCATCCGCAACGAGATGCTTCCCAAGCTGAGGGCGGACCCCTACGCGCTGGTGCGACAGGGCATCGATGTGGTGCGCAATGGACGGGTCATCGATCCCGGTACGGTGGACTGGCGTCGCGCCGGCACGCAGGGCTATTCGTTCCGGCAGGAGCCGGGCGAGCGCAATGCGCTGGGGCGCATGAAGTTCATGTTCCCCAACAAGCATTCGGTCTATCTGCACGACACGCCGAGCCGGGCCCTGTTCGCCCGTGATCGCCGCGCCTTCAGCCATGGCTGCGTGCGCGTGCACGAGCCGATGGAATTCGCCGAGGCGCTGTTCGCCCTCGGCCGGCCGGGCGAGGGCTGGAGCCAGCAGCGGCTGTCGCGCCTGCTCGGCGGCGACGAGAAATCGCTGCCGCTGAAAAATAAATTTCCCGTCCATCTCGTCTATTTCACCAGCTTCGTGGACGGAAACGGACGATTGGTGACGCGCGAGGATCTCTACGGCACCAACGCCGCCACCAAATCGGCGCTCGGTATTGGCGGCGCGCGCCAGTTTGCCGATCGCCGGGCGGACACGGTGCGGCGCTGAGGTCGAAAAGGCAGCTCCGCACCAGCGCGCTGTGGCTCTATGGGCACGGTCGAGCATAAACCGTGTCCGAGCGTGGTAATCCCTCGCGAATTTGACTGCGCGGCACTCTTTTGCCACAGTCGGTTTCTAGTCCGAAAGGCAATAGGCGTGGGGGCGGGGTCGTAATGACCTCTTAACCAAACCCGACAAGACTATGTTCACCAAGCGCGGTCCGGGCGCTCCTGCCCGTACCGTCTCAGGAAACGTTGATATCGGGTCCCCGTCCTTGCGCATCACCCTTGCCCTCCGCTCGTCGAAATTCGCCAAGGTCGCCGCCATCGCGGCGGTTGCCACGCTGTGCGGCGCCGATCTGCTGCAGGACGCGGTGGCCAATGGCGACACGCGCACGCTGACCTTCCATCACGTTCACTCCGGCGCCAACGCCACCGTGACCTTCAAGCGCAATGGCCGCTACGACCCGGCGGCGCTGAAGCAGCTCAACGTCCTCATGCAGGATTGGCGGCGCAAGGAATCCATCGACATGGATCCCCGGCTGTTCGACATCGTCTGGGAAGTCTATCGCGAGGTCGATGCGACGCAGCCGATCCAGGTGATCGGCGGCTACCGTTCGCCGGCGACCAACGCGATGCTGCGCTCGCGCTCGCGCGGCGTCGCCCAGACGAGCTTGCACACCCAGGGCAAGGCGATGGACTTCTACATTCCGGGGGTCTCGCTGGCGAAGGTGCGTGAGGCGGGGCTGCGGCTGCAGCGCGGCGGCGTCGGCTTCTACCCAACCTCCGGATCGCCCTTCGTGCATATGGACACGGGCGGCGTGCGCCACTGGCCGCGCATGAGTCGGCCCGAGCTTGCCCGCGTCTTCCCGGACGGCAAGACCGTTCATGTCCCGGCTGACGGCAAGCCGATGTCCGGCTACGCCTCCGCCCTGGCCCAGGTCGAATCGCGGGGCAGCGAGCCGGGCGGCGCCGGTGCCGCCTTCGCCGGCCTTCCCGGCGGCAATGATCCCAAGCGCCGGGTGGCGGCGAACGGCGCTCAGCCGAAGAACATTTTTGCCGGCCTGTTCACCAAGGACAGCGACGACGAGGAAGAGGCAACGCCGGCGGCCGCGCCTGCCGAGGAGGCACCGGCCCGGGTTGCGGCGGTGGCGCCGGCCCCGCCTGTCCCTTCCGAGCCCCAACAGGTGGCGCTGGCCGCTGCCGTCCCCACCCCCATGCCCCGCCCGGCGCTGCCGGCCGCGCCGGCGCCCGCCGTCGCATCGGCTGCTGCGCCGATCGCGCCCTTCGAGGTGGCCTCGCTCGGCGCGGTGCCGCTGCCCCAGCCCAATCCGCTGCCGCGCGGCGCGGTGGCTTCCGTGGCGGCGCCAGCCCCCCGTCCCGTCGCCTCGCGCGTCGCGCCCAGCGACAGGGCCGATCTCGCGGCGCTTGCCGCCGCCATTCCGCTGCCGGGCACGCCTGAAGCGACCAATAACCGGCAGATCGCCAGCGCCCTCTCCGGCGCGCCGCTGCCCCAGACCCGCCCCAGCGAAATGGGCGGGCTGCCGGAAGTGATCGTGCGCGGCACCAATGGCGAAGGCCCGGCGCTTGCCTATGCCGACGCCGCCGGCAGCGTGTTCACGGCGCCGCGGCTCCAGCCCGGCCGCGCGCCGGAGGTCGATACGGCGACCGCCCGCGCCGCCCGTCCCGCCGGGGCGCCGGCCACGCAAGTCGCGCAGGCGCGTAAGCCTCAGCCCTATTCGCAGGCCATGGTCGCGGAAATCCGCCGCCTGTTCAGCGGCCCCAGTGTTTCCGGCAAGGTCTCCATGCACCTTCCCGAGCTCCGCCGTTTCGCCGCCTTCGTGCTGCCGCCGCGCCGCATCGTCGCCGCGCAGTTCAGCCGCGACGGCGCCAAGGGTCTCTCGACCACGCAATTCTCCGGCGAGGCGGTAGTGGCGGTGCCTGTGGTGGCAATGATGACCGGCCCCGCCCCGCTCAAGAAGGCGCTCTAAGTCACCACGCCAAACGGAACGGGCGGCCACTGGCCGCCCGGTCGGTCTGATCGGCTGGTTGGTCGACGCGACGCTTCCGCCGCAATCAGCTCGGGCTGAGCATGCCGAGCGCTTGCATATAGAGGTCGACGATCGCCTCGTGCTCGGCGCGCTGGTCGGCATCCTGCTTGCGGATCTTCAGGATCTCCCGCAGCGCCTTGGTGTCGAAGCCGGTGCCCTTGGCTTCGGCGAAAACATCCTTGATGTCGTCGGCAATGGTCTTCTTTTCCTCCTCAAGGCGCTCAATGCGCTCGATGAAGGATTTGAGCTGCTCCTTGGCGAAGCCGGCGGCGGCATCGGACAGGGGCTGGTCGTTCGGAATATCGGACATGTGGTCTCCAGGGCATCGGGCGGGGCCCGGCGTCTAGACGGCAATTCGGGCGGCGATAGGGAGCGCAAGCCGGGCGGGTCGTCAAGGCAAAGGCGCGTTCCGCTTGCGCCTCGGGGCCGGCTAACCCCGCTATCCACCGGCAATCCACGTCCGTGCGGCGCCCGTGCGTTTCAACTCCGCGTAGCGGCGCGGCCTCAATGGGCGCCGGGACCGGGGAAGGCGGCCTTCTGCTCGGGCGTGGCCTCGCTCTGGTGGCGCGCCTTCCACTCTTCATAGGGCATGCCGTAGACCGCCTCGCGGCTCTCGTCCTTGCTCAGCGGCACGGCGCGCTCCTTTGCCGCGTCCAGCAGCCAGTTGGACAGGCAGTTGCGGCAGAAGCCGGCCATGTTCATCAGCTCGATATTCTGCACGTCGGTGCGCGCCTGCAGATGGGCGACGAGCCGGCGAAAGGCGGCGGCCTCCAGCTCGGTGCGGGTCTTGTCGTCGAGATTGGACATCGAAATCTCCCGGGTAGGTCTTCCGGTCAGATGGGGGGTACCGGGCCGGTCCGCGAGCCATAGGCCCGCGCTTCATGCAGCTCGGGCCGGGCGAGGATGTCCGGAAGCAGGCCGGCGAGCCGGTCGGCCCAGGCGCGCTGGCCGTCGACCTCGGCGATCAGGTCCTGGCGGATTTCCAGCAGCGTATTGGCCAGCCCCCTTAGTGTCGCGTGGCGGAACAGGCAGTCGCCACGCAAGGCTCCGTCATAGGGCTCGTTGTCGCCGACGATGAGGTCGCCCGGCGCCTCCAGCGCGTCGATGAGCTCGCGGGTGAAGCGCGGGTCGCTGTCCCACAGCACGGCGGCGTGCCAGGGGCGGGCGAGCCCGCGCCACACCGGAGTGAAGCTATGCAGCGAGAGCAGCACGGGCACGACACCTTGTTCCAGCGCTGATTCGATCTCGGCGTGAATGGCGTCGTGATAGGGACGGTGAAACAGCGCCAGCCTGCGTTCGATCTCTACCTCGTCGGCATGGCGGTTTCCCGGGATCACCGCGCCATCCGACAGGCGCATGACCAAAGTGGGGTCGTCCTCGCCGCGATTGGGGTCGATCAGCAGGCGCGAAAACCGCGAGAGCACGGCGGGGCAGCCGAGACGATGCGCCAGCATGCGGGTGACGCCGGCGGCGCCGATATCATAGCCGATATGTCGTTCCAGCTCGGCCTTGGGCAGGCCGAGCGAGCCATAGCCGGGCGGCAGCGCGTTCGAGGCATGGTCGCACAGCAGGATCAGCCCGGCCGCCAGCGTTCCCGGAACGCGCTCGAAAGCGGGGAACGGCACCGGGGCGCCGGCGACGCTGTCGGTTGTGGCGGAGTCTTCCGTCGAAAGGCGGCGCATAATTGCCCGTGAGCTGAAGCGAAGTGTTCAAGAGGATATCGACGTGAGCCCTGCCGTGCCATAGGAATACGCCCGTTTCGCGTCGCGCGGCGGGGATTCGCGTTCGCGCGCAATAAGCAATGGCCGGGCAATGGACCGGCAGGAAGGGCCCCTTCGGGGGGCGGGCAGGGTGGTGATGACTGAGGTTTCGGCGCGTAACTTTCTCGATCGCCTGTTTACCGCTGCCGTTGCGGCCGCGCATCCGTCCACCTGCCTGCCGCCGGCGCTGCCGCCGCCTCCCGCCCAGGGCCGCCTGATTCTGCTCGCCGCCGGCAAGGCCGCCGGTTCGATGCTGGAAGTTGCCGAGCGGCATTATCTCGACGAGATGGGCGTCGATCCCGCCCGGCTGGTCGGCATCGGCGTCGCCCGCCATGGCTATGGCCGCCCCACCCGCCAGCTGGAGATGGTCGAGGCCGGCCATCCCGTACCTGACGCGGCGGGCCTTGCCGGCGCGCAGACGGCGATCGACCTCGCCGCTTCCGCCACGGCCGACGATCTTGTGCTGGTGCTGCTCTCGGGCGGTGCTTCGGCCAACTGGATCGCCCCTGCCTTTGGCGTCGAACTCGACGACAAGCGGGCGCTGACCCGCGCGCTGCTGCGTTCGGGCGCCAACATCACCGAGATCAACACGGTGCGGAAGCACCTCTCGCGCATCAAGGGCGGCCGGCTTGCGGCACTGGCCCAGCCGGCGCGGGTGGTGACGTTGTCGGTTTCCGACGTGCCGGGCGACGACCCGGCCGTGATCGGCTCGGGCCCGACGGTGCCGGACCCGACGACACTCGCCGAGGCGCGCGACGTGCTCGCCCGCTACCGCATCGACCCGCCGCCTTCCGTTGCGGTGGCGCTGCGCGATCCGGCCAATGAATCGCCCAAGCCCGGCGATCCTGCCTTTGCCGGTTCCGACTATATTCTGATCTCGCGCCCGGCCGATTCCTTCGTCGCCGCTGAGAAGATCGCCCGCGAGGCCGGCATCGAGCCGGTATTGCTCGGCGACAATCTTGAGGGCGAGGCCCGCGAGGTGGCGCAGGCGCAGGCGGCCAAGGCCAGGGAACTGAAGGCGGCGGGCCGCAAGGCGGTTTTGCTCTCGGGCGGCGAACTCACCGTCACCATGCGCGGCCAGGGCCGGGGCGGACCCAACCAGGAATATGCGCTGGCGCTGGCGGTGGCGCTCGAAGGGGCGGCGGGCATCTATGCGGTGGCCGGCGATACTGACGGCACCGATGGTGGCGGCGGCGACGCTTCCGACCCCGCTGGCGCCTATGTGATGCCGGACACGCTGGCGCGGGCGAAGGCTTTGGGTCTCGATCCTGCCGCCTTTCTCGCCAATAACGATTCAACCAGCTTCTTCGAGTCCCTCGGGGATCTGCTCACACCGGGGCCGACCTGCACAAACGTCAATGATTTCCGAGCTGTTCTCGTCGACGAGTGACACTGTCTCCAGAGGCGCCGCCTCTGGCGCGACCCGTCGGAGCGGCGCGCTGCGGCGCGCCTTCACTCGCGTCCTGCTGCCGGCCGTGCTGGCGGGGCCGGTTCTCGCCGGGCTGATGCCGGCGCCGGCGGCGGCCGATTTCCGACTGTGCAACCGCTCCAGCAGCCGGGTCGGCATCGCGCTCGGCTACAAGGACGGCAATGCCTGGTCGACCGAGGGCTGGTGGAACATCGGCGCCAATAGCTGCGAGACGCTGTTGCGTGGCGATCTGGTGGCGCGGTTCTATTACGTCTACGCCATCGACTATGATCTCGGCGGGGAGTGGTCCGGCAAGGCCTTCATGTGTACCCGCGAGAAGGAGTTCACCATTCGCGGCATCCAGGACTGCCTGGCGCGCGGCTTCGACCGCACCGGCTTCTTCGAAGTCGACACCCACGAGCAGAAGAGCTGGACCGTCCAGCTGACCGAGAGCAAGACCTCCCAGGCCGAGGCCGGCGCAGCGCTGCCGCCCGGCGCGCTCGCGCCCTTGCCGCCGCCGCGGCCCTGAGTGCGTCGCGACAGCATTCTGCGGTCTCTCGCGCCGAGTTTTGCAGACCAGCACCCCGGAGCTAGGCTCCAGGGTGCTGGTGTCACAGCAATATCAGGCGAGGTGCCCGGCGACTGGGCGGATCAGGCGGCGGCGATCACTCGATCGGCAGCGCGGTGAAACGGATCTGCCCCTCGGGATCGGCCACCATCAGCAGGGCTGAGCGGCGGCCCTCCTTCTTGAGTGCCGCCAGGCGATTTTCCACATCGCCGGGCGTCAAGGTGGCTTCCTGATTGACCTCGACGATGAGGTTGCCTGCCGCGATGCCACGCTCGGCGGCCACGGAGCCGGCATCGACCGCCATCACCACCACGCCCTTGAGTTCGTCCTTGATCTTGAAGCGGGTACGCAGCTCCGGAGTGATCTCCGCCATCTCGACGCCCATGAGCTTGCGGGTCGTCACCGGCGGCGGCGTATCCGGCTTCTGTTCCGGCGTTTCGGCGGCGCTGGGCGCGGCCGTGCCCTCGTCAAGCCGGCCGACCACCAGCTTCAGCGTCTCCTGCTGGCCCTTGCGGATGACGACGACCTCCACCTCCTTGTCGACCGGGGTGTCAGCAACGATGATCGGCAGGGCGCGAATGTCGCGTACCTCCTTGCCGTCAAAGCTGACGACGACGTCGCCGGCCTTCAGGCCGCCCTTGGCGGCGGGGCCGTCCTCGTTCACCGAGCCGATCAGCGCGCCGCGCGCGCGATCGAGCGAGAGGCTCTCGGCGATTTCCGGCGTGACCTGCTGGATGCGGACCCCGATCCAGCCGCGCCGCGTCTCGCCGAACTCCTTGAGCTGGGCGATGATCGGGATGGCGGTGTTGGAAGGCACGGCGAAGCCGATGCCGATGGAGCCGCCGGAGGGCGAGATGATGGCGGTGTTGATGCCGACCACGTCGCCTTCCATGTTGAACAGCGGGCCGCCGGAATTGCCGCGGTTGATCGCCGCGTCGGTCTGCAGGAAATTGTCGTAGGGGCCGGAATTAATGTCGCGGTTGCGGGCGGAGATGACGCCGACGGTGAGCGTCCCGCCGAGGCCGAACGGGTTGCCGATCGCCATCACCCAGTCGCCGACGCGCAGAATGTCCGAATTGCCGAACTTGACCGCCTTGAGCGGCTTGTCGGGCTCTGGCGTCACCTTGAGCAGTGCAATGTCGATCTTGGTGTCGCGGCCGACGATCTCCGCCTTCAGCTTCGAGCCGTCGGCGAAATTGGCATAGACCTCGTCGGCATCGGCGATGACGTGGTTGTTGGTGACGATGAAGCCGCTTGCGTCGATGACGAAGCCCGAGCCCAGCGAGGAGACGCGGCGCGGCGCCTGTTCCTCGCCCTGCTGCTGGCGGCGCTTGAAGAACTCCTCGAAGAACTCCTCGAAAGGCGAGCCTGGCGGCAGTTCCGGCGTCGGTACGCTGCGCGAGGGGGCGACGGTCTGCGAGGTTGAAATGTTGACCACCGCATCCATGATCAGGGCAGCGGTGTCGGCCACCGTGTCGGGGCCCTTGGCGGCGGCGGCACGGGCCTCGAGCGGCATCAGGGCCAGCGGTGCGGCAAGGCTGAAGGCAATGAGCGCGGCGGCGAGGCGGCGCGCCGTGCGGTGCGGCCAGGGGAAGGAAAAGGCCCGTTCCAGGGCAGGAAGCGCGATGTTGGAACGCTTAAGGCCGGGGCCTTCAAGGCAGTTAGTCATGAAGCCTCCTTGACGCCGCCACGCGGATCCGGGCGGAACGGCCCGAAATTCATTGGCCGTTGCTTCAGACGCTACCCGCCGCAAGATGCGATGCAAGCCAAAAGAGCGCGAGGCGGGGCACGCGGCCCCGCCTCTTTATCCTCGGATCAGCCAGACGATGGCAAGGCCCAGGATGGCACCGACAATGCCGGCCACCCGCAGGGGCGAATCGGTCAACTGCGTGATTGCATCGGCGGATCGGCGTACCGCCGCCGGGGCGGCGGCAAGCACCAAGCCTTCGATAACCAGCACGAGGCCGAGCGCGACGATGAGATCATACATCGTCGCGCCGCTTTAGTTGGCGGGCGCGAGCGGCGCGGCCGGAGCCGTCGGCGCAGCCGCCGCGCCGGGGGGCGTGGCCGGGCGAGCCGCCGGATTGCCGAAGAACCGGAAGAACTCCGAATCCGGCGCCAGCAACATACGCGTGTCCGAGCCCTTCAGGGACGCCTCATAGGCCTGCATCGACCGATAGAAGTCGAAGAAGCCGCGGTCCTGATTATAGGCCTGCGCGAAGATCTCATTGCGCTGGGCCTCGCCCTCGCCGCGCAGCTGGTCGGCGGTGGCATTGGCTTCGGCGACAATGATCGTGGAGTCGCGGTCGGAGCGGGAGCGGATGGTCTGGGCCGCTTCGGCGCCCTGCGCGCGAATCTCGGAGGCTTCGCGCTGACGCTCGGTCTGCATGCGCTGGAACACCGCCTGGCTGTTGGCCTCCGGCAGGTCGGCGCGACGGATGCGGACATCGATGACATCGATGCCGAAGCCGGCCGCCTCGCGATTTACCTGGTCGCGAATGCGCGCCATCAGCGCCTCGCGTTGGTCGCGTACCACCTCGATGAAGGTCGATTCGCCAAGCACCCGGCGCAGCGACGAGTTCAGGATGGTGGCGAGGCGCGAATTGGCCGCGTCGATGGTGCCGACCGACTGATAGAACCGCAGCGGATTGACGATGCGGTAGCGCGCGAACGCGTCGACGACGAGACGCTTCTGGTCGGCGGCGATCACCTCCTGCGAGGGATTTTCGAGGTCCAGAATGCGCTTGTCGACGAATATCACGCTGTCGACCAGCGGGATCTTGGCGTGCAGGCCCGGCTCCTCGATGACCCGGATGGGCTCGCCGAGGCGCAGCACCAGCGCCTGCTGGGTCTGGTAGACGCTGAAAAGGGCCGAGAACAGGCCGATGAGGACGACGGCGACGAGGACCGCCAGAACGAGACCGAGGCTGTTCCTCATTTCGCGGCTCCCTGAGCGGCCGCCGGAGCGGTGGTGCTGCCCGTGAGCGGAGCGAGGGGCAGATAGGGGACGACGCCGGAGGAGCCGCCCGCCGCAGGATCGATGATCACCTTGTCCATTCCGCCGAACACGCGTTCCATTGTTTCAAGATAGAGGCGCTGGCGCGTGACTTCGGGCGCCTTCTGGTACTCGCCCAGAACGCTGAGGAAGCGCGCCGCCTGGCCTCTTGCCTCGATGATCGCCCGTTCCTTGTAGCCCTCGGCACCCTGGGTGATGCGCGCGGCGTCACCTCGGGCTTCCGGCACCACGCGGTTGGCGTAGGCCTGGGCCTCGTTCTGCAGACGCTCGGCGTCGGCACGCGCCGCCTGGACGTCGCGGAAGGAATCGATCACCTGCGAGGGCGGATCCACCTTCTGCAACTGGACCTGGGTGATGAGAACGCCGGCCTTATAGCCGTCCAGCGTGCGCTGCATGAGTTCCTGCACCGCCGTTTCGATGTTCTGGCGGGCGCCGGTGAGGATCGGCTGAATGTTGGTGCGGCCGACCACCTCGCGCATGGCACTTTCGGCCACGGCCTTGATGGTGCCTTCCGGGTTCTGGACGTTGAACAGGAAGTTGGCGGCTCCGACATCCTCTGTCGACCCGGCGGCCGCGGGCTTTACCATCCAGAAGACGGCGAAATCGACGTCGACGATGTTCTCGTCGCCGGTCAGCATCAAGCTCTCTTCCGCCACATCGCGCATGGCGGCGCCGCGGCGCGGATCATCGCCGGTACGAATGCCGATATCAATGCGATTGACGCGCGTGACCTGCGGGGTCAGCACGGTCTCGATGGGATAGGGAAGATGGTAGTTCAGGCCGGGATTTGTGGTCCCGACGAATTTTCCGAAGCGCAGCACCACGCCTTGCTCGTCAGGTTCGACCCTGTAGAAGCCCGAGAGCAGCCAGACGACGATGGCCAGAGCCACCACCACCACGATGCCCTTGCCGGTGCCGAAGCCGCCCGGTATCGCCGTCCGCAGCTTCTCCTGACCACGACGGATCAGATCTTCAAGGTCAGGAGAATTCGGTCCCGACGATTGCGGACCAGTGCCCCAGGGGCCGCGCGGACCACCGCCCCACGGCCCGCCGCTCTGGTTCTTCCATGACATTCCGCGCCAACTCCGTTTGCGCGCCCGGCTTGTCCGGGCTCGCAAGCGCAGAACCGGCAGACGCCACCGTGCAAGAAAACCCGCGCCTCGCCGTCCGAACGACGTGACGAGGCGGTTATAGGTGACGAGGCATCAGGTTACAACGCGCCGCCACCTCCCGATATGGGATCTAGTTCGGGTTTACGCAACGGTAGAGCGCAGGGATCCATTGCGCTCGGAGTGTTCCACCGCCTCGCGGCCGGGCGCGGGGCTGCGGTAATGCGCCAGGACATAAAGCCGGATCGCCGACGACAGGTTGCCCTGATTGCGTCCGGAATCGATCGAGGCGACGATTTCC
The DNA here is from genome assembly GCF_030813595.1 of Ancylobacter vacuolatus. Lineage (GTDB taxonomy): Bacteria > Pseudomonadota > Alphaproteobacteria > Rhizobiales > Xanthobacteraceae > Ancylobacter > Ancylobacter vacuolatus. The sequence goes on from NZ_JAUSUH010000006.1 coordinate 79,955, forward strand.
GACAAGGTGCTGCGCCGATTGGCGGCAATCTCCTTGAGGGCGTCCCAGAACTGGTCTTCCAGACTTACACTGGTCTTGTGCCCGGCAATCACGATTGACCGCTTAACCACGGGGCTCTTCATGTCTCGTCCTCTCGTATGCGCCTATGCCCTTCAAGCATTTTTTCCTGCTTTCGTTCCTCGGCCGCCTCCAGCTCGCGCTGATACTTTGGACGGCCAAACTCCAAACGCCGGGCGGCGGCGGTTTGTTCCGCCTGCTCGCGGGCGATCCGCTTGCGATGGCGGTTGAGATTTACGATGTCGCCCACGGGCGCCGGCCTCCAATGAAAGGGGGACGCAGAATCGGCGCGTCGGGCTTTATTAGTTCTCTCATAATATCGGTGAAAATGGCTCATTCCAAGAATTTGCAGCTACGTGGTACGCGGCGGCCGTCGCGGGTAGCGCTGGCTGAAAGCGTTGCGGGTAGCCGGCTGTTGAATGCCGCCGGCGAAATTGCGGTATCAAGGTACGCCATAAACAGGGGCGAGGCCGGCCCTGAAGGGGGTACAGGTCACGCAGTTGTGATCTGTGTCCTGGGAACCTTGCGGGAGGCTGGCGTCGGTTCTGCGCCGCATTTCGTCCCTCGGCGCCGCGTGCTAAACCGCCGCGAGGATCGAGGCCCTCTCACTGGGCCATCTTGACGCACCCGACGTCCGAAAGGCTTTGACCGATGAGCACTACCCGCATCGAAACCGACACGTTCGGGCCCATCGAGGTGGAAAATGACAAATATTGGGGCGCACAGGCGCAGCGCTCGCTCGGCAATTTCAAGATCGGCTGGGAAAAGCAGCCGCTGCCGGTGGTCCGGGCGCTCGCCATCGTCAAGCGGGCGGCGGCAGAGACCAATCGCGACCTCGGCCATCTCGACGCGGCACTTGCCGACGCCATCATCGCGGCAGCGCAGGAGGTGATCGACGGCAAGCTCGACGCGCATTTCCCTCTGGCGGTCTGGCAGACCGGCTCAGGCACGCAGTCGAACATGAACGCCAATGAGGTGATCTCGAATCGCGCGATCGAGATGCTCGGCGGCACGCTCGGCTCCAAGAAGCCGGTGCACCCGAACGACCACGTCAATATGAGCCAGTCGTCCAACGACACCTATCCGACGGCAATGCATGTGGCCGCTGCCGAGGAAATTGCCCACCGTCTGCTTCCTGCCCTTGCCAAGCTGCGCGATGCGCTGGGCGAAAAGGCTGCGCAGTGGCAGCACATCATCAAGATCGGCCGCACCCACACCCAGGACGCCACGCCGCTGACGCTCGGCCAGGAGTTCTCGGGCTACACCCATCAGGTCGCGACCGGCATCGAGCGCGTCGAGCAGACCCTGCCGCGGCTGATGGAACTGGCGCAGGGCGGCACGGCGGTCGGCACCGGGCTCAATGCGCCGATCGGCTTCGCCGAGAAGGTGGCCGAGCGGATCGCCGCCATCACCGGCCTTCCCTTCACCACCGCGCCGAACAAGTTCGAGGCGCTGGCCGCCCATGACGCGATGGTGTTTTCGCATGGCGCGATCAACACGGTCGCGGTGTCGCTGTTCAAGATCGCCAACGACATCCGCTTCCTCGGCTCGGGCCCGCGCTCGGGCCTCGGGGAGCTGGCGCTGCCGGAAAACGAGCCGGGGTCCTCGATCATGCCGGGCAAGGTGAACCCAACGCAGTGCGAGGCGCTCACCCAGGTCTGCGTGCAGGTGTTCGGCAACAATGCGGCCCTCGGCTTTGCCGGCAGCCAGGGCCATTTCGAGCTGAACGTCTACAATCCCGTCATGGCCTATAATTTCCTGCAGTCCGTGCGCCTGCTCTCGGACGCGGCGATCAGCTTCACCGACAATTGCGTCGTCGGCATCGTGCCGCGCGAAGACAACATCAAGGCGGCGCTGGAGCGCTCGCTGATGCTGGTGACGGCGCTGGCACCAAAGATCGGCTACGACAATGCCGCCAAGATCGCCAAGACTGCGCACAAGAACGGCACCACGCTGCGCCAGGAAGCGGTCGGTGGCGGCTATGTTACCGACGAGGAGTTCGATGCTGTTGTGCGGCCGGAGAAGATGATATCTCCCCGTTAATAACTATTCATGAATCTGAACGCCTATTCATCTTCATTTCTGAAGGTAATTCAGGTTCATTACCGAAGTTTCATTTGAATCTTTCGGCGCCATGACCCAGCATCGGCCTCACCTTCACAGGAGATGAGGCCGATGAAAGGTACGATCATTGCTGCAACGGCTGCTGCCCTTCTCGCCGGTGTGACCTTTGGCGTGGCGGCGCCGAAGCCGGGTGGCCCCGATCACCCGCGCCCGAGCGTCGAGCAGATGGCCGAATTCGCCGGCGCCATGAGCGACGCGCGCATCGCCGCCCTGAAGGCGGGGCTGCGGCTGACCGCCGAGCAGGAGAAGCTGTGGCCGGCGGTGGAGACCGCGCTGCAGGAGGCTGCCAAGGAGCGGATGGAAAATCGCGCCGAGCGTCGCGCCGAACGCGCGGACAAGCCCAAGGGCGAGCGCCCCGACGTGATCGCGCGGCTGCGCGCACAGGCCGATGGCATGGTCGAGCGCGGCCAGATGATGAAGAAGGTCGCCGACGCGGCCGCCCCGCTCTATGACAGCCTCGACGGTTCACAGCAGCGTCGCTTCGCCATCCTGTTCAAGCAGATCGAGCATCCGCGCATGGCGTCCGGCCGCGACGGCAAGGGCCACGGCCCGCATCGTGCCGGCCCCGGCGGACACGGTCACGACGGCCCGATGCACCACCGCATGCCGCCCGGCCCGATGGACGACGGCCCGGACGGGCCGGAGGCGGGTCCGGAGGCCGAGCCGCTCTGAGCGGGGGCAGCCGCCGGCACTCCACGCTCCTCCATCGCATCAGCCGCCGGCGTCTCGTCGGCGGCTTTTTCGTGCGTGCCTTTGCTGGGGATGCTCTTGAACACGGCGTCGGTGCAGGCTTGTCAGTTCGCGGCGAGCCTCTCGAGTGCCTCGCCGCTGACGCGCTGCATGGTCCAGGCGTCGAGCGGGACGGCGCCGACCGAGCGGTAGAAGCGGATCGCGGGGGCGTTCCAGTCCAGCACGTTCCACTCAAACCGCCCCAGCTCCTCGTCGATGCACCGCCGCGCCAGAAGCTGCATCAGCGCCTTGGCGATGCCACGCCCGCGAAATTCCGGGCGCACGAAGATGTCTTCCAGGAAGATGCCCTGCCGGCCGCGAAAGGTGGAGAAGGTGTAGTACCAGAGCGCGAAACCGGCCGGCGCGCCCTCCCACTCCGCGATGTCGCAGAACACACGCGGCTGCGGCCCGAAGAGCGCACGGACGAAATCCTCCTCGCTCGCCTCCACCTCATGCAGCAGCTTTTCGTAGTCGGCGAGTTCGCGCACGAAGGCGAGGATAAGCGCGGCGTCTTCCCGCTGGGCGGGGCGCAGGGTGAGGGCCATGGGGGGTCTCCGCTTCCGTCTTCACGTGTGCCACGCCGGCAAGGCCTGGCGGCGTCACACCGCCACCTTCGCCTTGATGGCCGGGTGCGGGTCATAGCCTTCGATGGCGATATCTTCGAAGCGGAAGGCGAAGAGGTCGTGCACGTCAGGGTTCAACTGCAGACGCGGCAGGGCGCGCGGCGCGCGCGAGAGCTGCTCGTGCACCTGGTCGAGGTGGTTGAGATAGATGTGGGCGTCGCCGAAGGTGTGAACGAAGTCGCCCGCTTCCAGCCCCGTCACCTGCGCCACCATGTGGGTGAGGAGGGCGTAGGAGGCGATGTTGAACGGCACGCCGAGGAAGATGTCGGCCGAGCGCTGGTAGAGCTGGCAGGAGAGCCGCCCGTTCTGCACATAGAACTGGAACAGGCAGTGGCAAGGCGGCAGTGCCATGACAGGCACGTCGGCCGGGTTCCAGGCCGAGACGATCAGCCGGCGCGAATCGGGGTTGCGGCGGATCTCGGCAACCAGCTGCGCGATCTGGTCGATCACCCCGCCCTGCCCATCCGGCCAGGAGCGCCACTGATGGCCGTAGACAGGGCCGAGGTCGCCATTGGCGTCCGCCCATTCGTCCCAGATCGAAACGCCGTTTTCCTTGAGATAGGCGATGTTGGTATCGCCCGCGAGGAACCACAGCAATTCGTGGATGATGGAGCGCAGGTGCAGCTTCTTCGTGGTGACCAGCGGAAAGCCCTCGCCAAGGTCGAAGCGCATCTGGTGGCCAAACACCGATAGTGTCCCGGTGCCGGTCCTGTCGTCCTTGCGCGTGCCCTCGCGCAGCACCCGTTCCAGAAGCTCGTGATAGTTCCGCATGCCTATGGTTCCCGAGGCGTTCATGCCCGCTACATATAGCACGCGGCGCCGCCGGCACACCCGGCAGGCTGCCATTCGGCCCGGCGTCCCCAGCAAGCCCATGCCGCGCCCGGGGCGGTAACGGGGAACATTCCCGGCAGGCTCGACTTGTCCCGATGCGACCAAAGTCTGAGGGAGGACGCAGTGACCAAAAGCACCGACGCGCTCAACACCGATCTACACCGCCTGCGCATGCACCTGAACCTTTTGGAGAAGGATGCGACGCACCCGCTCGACTTCACGGTGGAGCATTCTCACACGGCGCCGGCGCTGGTGCTGCGCGAGGGTCAGGCACTACGCAGTGCCCATTCCGACGTGCGGCTCGACTATGAGATGATGCGCCAGATCTTCATGGAGACGCTGCGGACAGAGATTGCCGCGCAGGAGGAAAAGCTGCTCGGCACCAATGGTGGAAACCGGCCGATCGAGCATCTGCAATATGGCGACCAGACCGAGGCCTAGCCTTCAAGGGGAAAGGAAGGGGGAGTTGTGGATGCCCCCCTTCCAACCGCGGGGGCAAAGCCCTATATTCGTTTTGCCGGCGCAAGCCGGATATGGCGATAAACGGACATCGGAATAAACTCTTCGGACCCGGGGGCAGTACCCGGCGCCTCCACCGGAACCCATCGAAGGGTGGGCTGCGGCGGGGGCGAAACAGGATCGACGAGAGCGTAAAGGGTCTTCTTTCGCCCGGCATGGTACCGCCGTCATCGGACCAAACATATAGTTGCCAACGACAACTATGCTCCGGTTGCTCAGGCCGCGTGAGCGGTTTGATCTACGGAAAATAAGTCCAAGCGGGTAGCACCGTGAGGCGGGGTTCGCAGGCACCTGGCAACAGAAGCCTGCACTTCATTCTCACAACCTACTGGCCGTCGGGGCTGAAATCGGGTTCATTGCCGGCATGAGCGTCGATCTGATCCGATATGACCTGCTGGTGCAGGATGCGTTGCGCGGCGTCGTTGGCCGTGTCCTTACCGATGTGGCCCGCGACGGCCTGCCCGGGGAACACCATCTCTATTTGGCCTTCGATACCTGCGCGCCCGGCGTGCGGATTTCGCCGCGCCTGAAGGAGCGTTACCCCGAAGAAATGACCATCGTGCTCCAGCACCAGTTCTGGGACCTGATCGTCACCGACCAGTTCTTCGAGGTCGGCCTTTCCTTCAACGGCATTCCCGAGCGCCTGCACGTTCCCTATGCGGCGCTGAAGGGCTTCTTCGACCCTTCCGTCAAATTCGGACTGCAATTCGAATCGGTGGAAGACGAGGACGATGCCGACGCAGAAGGCGATGGGGCGGATGAGCCCACCGCCATGCCGACGCCGATCGGTGAGGGCCGACCGACCTCCGTCCCCTCCACCCGCGCGCCCACGCGCCTGGCCGAAGTGCCGCCCAAGCCGGCGCCGGCAGAGGCTGTGGCTTCCCGTTCCATCGGGTTGAAGCCCGCCGCACCGAAGCCGGCGCCGGTCGCGGTGCCGGATGCCAAGGCGGCGCCAAAGCAGCCCAGTGCGGCGCGCGCGCCGGCCACGCCTTCCGTCGATGCCGCTAGCGCCGAGGACGCTCCGCGCCCCTCCGCAGGCGACAAGGCCTCAGGCAAGGCGCCCGACAAGACAGGCCCCGACAGCAAGGCTGCGGACGGCAAGGCGTCGGATGCCCCGAGCGCGGTGAAGCCGGTGGATGACGATGAGCCGACAGATGGCGGCTCCGGCGGCGCCCAGGTCGTGCGGCTCGATGCGTTCCGCAAGAAATAATCGCGTTGCCGGCACTGAGCCGTGTGTGCCGGACGTCGCCAGATAGCCCCCGCCAGAGCCGGACGTGAACGTGGCCGCACAGCATGAGGTGATCGTCGTCGGCGCCGGTGCCGCAGGCCTTGCGGCAGGGGCGCGGCTGCAGCAGGCCGGGATCGATGTGCGCGTGGTGGAAGCGGCGGCCCGGACCGGCGGGCGGGCCTTCACCGATACCGCGACCTTCGGCGTCGCCTGGGACCGTGGCTGCCACTGGCTGCACTCCGCCTCGGTGAACCCGCTGCGGGTGGCGGCGGACGAACTGGGCCTCGCCTATTTCGCGCGCGGCAACCGTAAGGCCCGCGCCACTCATCTCGGCGATCGCTGGGCCGATGAGGTGGAGTGTGAGGCCAGTTGGAACGACATTCAGGCCAGTTACGCCGCCATCCACAAGGCCGGCGAGGACGGGCGCGACGTCGCCGCGAGCGAAGTGCTGGCCGAGGCCGGCCTGTCTCCGCCGTGGGCGCGGCTGGCGCGGCACTGGCTGACGCTGCTTTCCGCCGCCGAGCCGGAACGACTGTCGACCCTCGACTATGCCGCCTATTCCGACACGGGCGAGAACTACCCGGTCGAGAAGGGCTATGGCGCGCTGGTGCAGGCGCTCGCCGCCCGATCCGCGCCGAACCTCGACATCGTCACCGATTGCGCGGTTTCCACCATCGACTGGTCGGGGGAGGGCGTGGCGCTCGCCACCTCGCGCGGCACGCTGACCGCCCGGCTCGCCATTGTCGCCGTGCCGACCTCGGTGATCGCGCGCGGCGGCCTTGCCTTCGCCCCCTTGCTGCCGCCCGATCTCGCCGAGGCGTTCGAGGCACTGCCGCTGGGGGCGGCGGAGAAGGTCGCCTTCCTGTTCGATCGCGACGTGTTTGGCGTCGAGCCCACCAGCTATATCGATACGCTGGATCTCCAAAATCCGGACCGCAAGCCGGTGAATTTCACCCTCAACCCGTTCGGCCAGCCCATGGCGATCGCCCAGCTCGGCGGCGCCAATGCCTCGGCGCTGGTCAAGGCCGGGCCGGGGGCGATGCGCGATTTCGCCCTTGCCGCGCTGAAGGACGCCGTCGGGGCGGACATCGAAAAGCACGTCGCCGGCGTCGCTACGACAGGCTGGGTCGCCGACCCGCTGATCGGCGGCGGCTATAGCTGCGCCCTGCCGGGCCTCGCGCATATGCGTGCGCGCCTGACGCAGACCCTCGACCATCCGCTTGGCGATCGTCTCCTGTTCGCCGGCGAGGCGTCCTCGCCGCATGCTTATTCCACCGCCCATGGCGCGCACCAGACCGGCCTCACCGCGGCGGAAACCGCGCTGACGCTGCTGCGCGGGAGGCCCGCATGACCGTGCTTACCCTTGTCGCTGCCCTGGCAGAGAACGGCGTGATCGGGCGCGGCGACGCGCTGCCCTGGCATATATCGGGTGATCTCAAGCGCTTTCGGGCGATCACCTGGGGCAAGCCGATCCTGATGGGGCGGCGGACCTTCGAATCGATCGGGCGGCCGCTGCCGGGGCGCACCAGCCTCGTCATCACCCGCGACACCGGCTTCCGCCCGCCCGAGGGGGTGCTGGTCGTCTCCTCGCTCGGCGCGGCGCTGGAGCGCGGGGCACAGGAGGCCGAGAGGCTTGGCGTCGACGAGATGGCGGTGGTGGGCGGTGCGCAGATCTATGCGCAAGCCTTTCCGCATGCCGCGCGGCTGCGCCTGACCGAAGTGCACGGGCAGCCGGAGGGTGATGTGCATTTCCCCGCCTTCGCCCGCGCGGAGTGGCGGGAGGTGGGCCGGGAAGGGCCGATCCAGGGCGAAAAGGACGAGTTCGCCTTCAGCTTCGTGGATTACGAGCGGGCGTGAGCGGCGAGCGGGCGAGAGCTGCCGCTCTCAGATCGGCCGGCTCTCGACTTTGCGTACGGCCGGTCTCAGATCGGCCGGCCTTCGACCTTGCGTGCGGCCGCTCTCAGATCGGCCGGCCTTCGACCTTGATCGCTAGTTCCTGTTCCAGGTCCTCGATCTCGTCGAGATGGGGATAGAGGGCGAGGGCATGGCGCGCCGCTTCGAGCGAGCGCTTCTCGTCGCCAATCTCCTTGCAGATAATGGCGATGCCCGCCCAGGCGCCATAGTGGCGTGGCTCGCGGGCGACGACCTGACGCAGGTCGATCAGCGCATTGGAGAAATCCTGCCGCAGGAAGAAGACGGTGGCGCGCTTGTTCCACGCCTCGAGATAATCGGGCTCGATCGCCAGCAGGCCGTCCAGCAGTTCCACCGCCAGATCGAACTTCTTCGCCTGTGTCGCCTGCGAGGCGCGCGCCATCAACAGGTCCGCCGTGTCGCTGCCCGAGGGGGTAAGGGCGACATCGATGCGGGCGGCGATGGCCTTGGCCGATTCCTTGTCGGGTGCCGCCTTGAGTGCGGCAAACAGCGCATCGAGGCGCTTGGCGCGGTCAGGTTCCGCCGGCTTTGCCACTGCGGAGGGCGTTGTCGCCTCGGCAGGTGCAGCAGCGTCCGGCCGCTCCGCAGCACTGGGCGGGGAGGTGGTCTGGGCCATGGCGCCGAGCGGAGCGGCGGCGAGGATCAGGGCAGCAAAAAGGGCGCGCATGACCCCATGTTAGGAGTCACGGCGCCCTTGAGCAATATTGCCGGCAAGCCGGCCGCGAAATCGTGAACGCGGTTGACTGCCGGAAGGCTCAGCAGCCTGCGATCAGCCCTGGCGGGCCTTGAAGCGCTTCTGGGTCTTGTTGATGATGTAGACGCGGCCCTTGCGGCGCACCAGACGGTTGTCGCGGTGACGGCCGAGCAGCGACTTGAGCGAGTTGCGGATCTTCATGACACTAACCTTCGGATCGACGGCGCCTGCGTATGAGACGGCGCCCCATGGCCGCGTCTCGATCCGCCAGCAGAAATTGAGGCCCGGCTGATAGCGGAGGGGAGGGGGCCTTGTCAATCCGCGCGCCCACTTCCCGCGCGGCCTTCCTCAGTTTCGGCCAACACGACCAAGGTGTGTGTAGGCAAAACCCGCAGCATATTTCAGGCCATAGCCCAGTAGCCGGTCGAGCCCGATATGTGCCGTCCAGATAAGGGCGATCGCGCCGGCAAGCGGCGCACTGAACCCATAGGCGAGGCCGCCGAGCAGGGCCGGGGCGACGTAAGTGTGTGCCGCGTTATAGAAAAAGGCGCCGGGGCGCGGCCCCGCGAGATAGCCGAGCATGGACAGGTCCGGCGCCAGAATCAGCGCGGCGAACAGCCACCAGCTGGCGCCGAGCGTCGCATAGGCGACTAGCGCGACGGCGAAGACGGCCAGCCCCTCAGCCCGCAGGAGCAGGGCAGGCGCTCCCATAGCCGCCCCCCAGGACGCCTTGATGCTGTCCGCCATGGTTCCCCACCCCTGTTTCAGAAGGCGCCCCGTGACGCCTTGTAGGGTGCCATGCCGGCCCGGGCGAGCTCATCCGCACGCTCATTCATCTCGTCGCCGGCATGGCCCTTGACCCAGTGCCAGCGAATCTCATGGCGGGCGATGGCCGCCTCCAACCGCTCCCACAGGTCGACATTCTTCACCGGCTTCTTGTCGGCGGTGCGCCAACCATTGCGCTTCCAGCCGGCGATCCATTTGGTGATGCCGTTGCGCATATATTCGCTGTCGGTGTGCAGATCGACCGTGCAGGGGCGCTTCAGCGCCTCCAGCGCGGAGATCGCCGCCATCAGCTCCATCCGGTTATTGGTGGTGGGGGATTCGCCGCCGGAGAGCTCCTTCGCCGAGCCGGCATAGCGCAGGATCGCGCCCCAGCCGCCGGGGCCGGGATTGCCCGAGCAGGCGCCGTCGGTCCAGATCGCGACGATGCCTTTCGGCGCATCGCTGGGCGTCTCCGTCCTGGCATCGTCGGCGAAGACGCGGGCGGTTCCGGGGGCTGTCTTCACGGGCTCACGCCTTCAATGATGCCGTAGTCGCGCGGGCTCGTCACCGAGCGGTGGAAGCGCAGCTTGCGCAAATATTCCAACGGGTCGTGCGGGCGTACCAGCGCGCCGGGCGGCACGTTGAGCCAGTCGACCAGCCGGGTGAGCAGGAAGCGCAGCGCCGCCCCGCGCGCGAGCAGCGGCAGCGCCGCAATTTCGTCGGCGCCGAGCGGCCGCTCGCCCTGATAGGCGGCGAGCAAGGCGCGACCCTTGGTCTGGTTGAAGGCGCCATCCGGCTCGAAGCACCAGGCGTTGAGGCAGATGGCGACGTCATAGGCCAACAGGTCGTTGCAGCCGAAATAGAAGTCGATCAGGCCGGACAGCCGGCCGTCGGTGAAGAACACATTGTCCGGGAACAGATCGGCATGGATGACGCCGGCCGGCAGATCCGTCGGCCAGCGCGCCTCCAGCACGGACAGCTCGTCCGCGATGAGCGCCGACAGACCCGGTGCCACCGTATCCGCCCGCTCGCCCGCCTGCTCATAGAGCGGGCGCCAGCCGGCGACGGAGAGCGCATTGGCGCGGCGCAGCGCGGTGAAGTCAGCCCCCGCCTTGTGCAGCCCGGCCAGCGCGGCGCCGAGCGCGGCGCAGTTGGCGGCGGTGGGGCGGCGTACCGAGGTGCCGAGAAGGAAGGTGGCGATTAGCGCCGGCCGCCCGGCCAGCGTGCCGAGCGCCACGCCCTCGCGGTTGCGCACCGGTTGCGGGCAATCGATGCCGCGCGTCGCCAGATGCTCCATCAGCCCGACGAAGAAGGGCAGGTCAGCGGGGTTCACCCGCTTCTCATAGAGCGTCAGGATGAAGCTGCCGGCCTCGGTCTGCAGCAGGTAGTTGGAGTTCTCGACGCCCTCGGCGATGCCCTTGAAGGCACGCAGGCGGCCGAGATCATAGGTGGCGAGGAAGGCTTCGAGCTCTTCCGGGGAGACATCGGTGTAAACGGCCATGGGGTGGGGTCGAGCCTATTCGGCAGCATCGGAACGGAGCTGCCGGGGCAGCGGGAAGAACACGTCCTCATGGGCGGTATGCACCGTCTCCACCTTCAGCGTGTAGCGCGCGGCGAAGGCGTCGAGGATTTCCTCGACGAGGATTTCCGGGGCGGAGGCACCGGCGCTGACACCCAGCGAGGCGATGGCGCCGAAGACATTCCAGTCGATCTCGCTCGCGCGCTGCACCAGCACGGCGTGGCGGCAGCCCTCGCGCTCGGCGGCCTCGCGCAGCCGCTGGGAATTGGAAGAGTTCGGCGCGCCGACCACGATCATCGCGTCCACCTCAGGGGCGACGCGCTTGACTGCTTCCTGCCGGTTGGTGGTGGCGTAGCAGATGTCCTCCTTGTGCGGCGCCACCATGGAGGGGAAGCGCTGCCGGAGGATCGCGACGATTTCGGCGGTGTCGTCGATGGAGAGGGTGGTCTGGGTGGTGAAGGCGAGATTGCCGGGGTCGCGGGGCTGGAAGAGCCGCGCCTGCTCGGCGGTCTCGACCAGCGAGACGGCGCCCTCGGGCAACTGGCCCATCGTGCCGATCACCTCGGGATGACCGGCGTGGCCGATGAGCACGACTTCGCGCCCGCGCTTGTGATGCACGGTCGCCTCGCGGTGCACCTTGGTCACCAGAGGGCAGGTGGCGTCGATGGCGAAGAAGTTTCGCCGGGCCGCGTCCTCCGGCACCGAGCGGGCGACGCCATGGGCGGAGAAGATGACGGGGGCGGTGGTGCCGGCCGGAATTTCGTGGAGTTCCTCGACGAACACCGCGCCCTTCGCCTTCAGCCCTTCCACGACGTATTTATTGTGCACGATCTCATGGCGCACATAGACCGGCGGGCCATACATCTCCAACGCCCGCTCCACCGCGTCGATAGCGCGCACCACGCCGGCACAGAAGCCGCGCGGGGCGCAGAGAAGAACGCGAAGCTCGGGCTTCCGGGCAGATGTTTCGGGGGTCATCGCAGGGTCCAGCGGGGCCTCGCCATCGTCATGGGTGCCGGGGCCCGCGCTGTCAAGCGTGGCCGGATCAGGGCTGCTTGATGAAGGCGCCGACAATGTCGAGGGCCACCTCGTCGGAAATGACCGGCGCACCGAAACCCAGGCCGAAATCGCTGCGGCGGATTTCGGCGGTGGCGGTGAAGCCGATATTCTCGGCCTTGGTCATCGGGTTGATGCCGGCGCCGAAGAAGCTGGTGTCCAGCGTCACCGGCTTGGTCACGCCATGGATCGTCAGTTCGCCCTCAATGGTGGCGTCGGTGCCTTCAACCGTCACCCGGGTGGATTTGAAGCTGGCGGTAGGGAATTTCGCCGCGTCGAAAAGTTCCGGGCTCGCCAGATGCGTGGCGAAGCCTTCCGAAGTAACGCGCAGGCCGGAGATAGGAACGGTGATCTCCAGCTTCGCCTCCTCGGGTTTTGTCGGGTCGAGAACCAGCGTCCCGCTGGAGGCGCCGAACATGCCGGCGAGTGGGGTGATTCCCATGTGGTCGACGGTCCAGACGATCTGGGTGTGATCCGGGTCGACGGTGTAGCTGCCGCCGGTAATGCCGGCGACATCCTCGGTGCCGGGCATTGGCGCGCTCTGCGGCGCGGGGCTCTCTTGCGCGAAGCTGGGCTGGGCGCCGGCGGTGAATCCGATCAGCAGGGCTGTCGCCAGAAGTCGAATGGGCTTCATTGGTTTCTCCTCGATTCGGGTCGGCGGACGCTATCAGCCGCCCTGCGGCGCGGCCACACCGACCCTCGTCTTAGGATTTGCAGGAAGGCGCGCGGAAGCCTATATTCTTCGCATCCCGGTCATCGCGAGACGGTCCGAGGCTCCGCCCCGCAGGGTGGTGGGGCGCGGGGAGAAGTTTGCGCGGCCGAAAGACCTCAAATCTGCACGCCGGCTCGGTTTCATCGCCAGCCCGGCGCCTCACTGGATGGAGCTGCGTCCCATGGCGAACGCCCCCCTCATGCCGAAGGCCACCGCCGTGTGGCTGGTCGAGAATACCGCGCTGACCTTCGACCAGATCGCGGACTTTTGTAAGCTGCACGTGCTTGAGGTGAAGGGCATCGCCGATGGCGAGGTCGCGCAGGGCATCAAGGGCAGCGACCCGATGACCACCAGCCAGCTGGCCCGCGAGGAAATCGAGCGCGCCGAGAAGAACCCCAATTACCGCCTGAAGCTGCTGGAATCGAAGGTGCGCCTGCCCGAGCCCAAGCGCCGCCGCGGCCCGCGCTACACCCCGGTTTCCAAGCGCCAGGATCGTCCGAACGCGATTCTCTGGCTGCTGCGCAACCATCCGGAGCTGAAGGACAGCCAGATCATGCGGCTGGTGGGCACCACCAAGACGACCATCGAGTCGATCAAGGAGCGCACCCACTGGAACGCGGCGCATCTGACGCCGATGGACCCGGTGACGCTGGGCCTGTGCTCGCAGATCGACCTCGATATCGAAGTGCAGCGCTCCTCTAAGGACCGCCCCGCCTCGGCGGCGCCGTCCGGCGAGCACGAGGCGACGCTGCTGCCGGTCGACGTCTCGATCGGCGACGGGCCGGAGCCCTTCGTGCCGAGCCGCAAGCCGCGCGAGGAGCCGATCGACCTGGAGACCGTGTTCGCCAAGCTGGGTGGTTCGCGCAAGAGCGAGGTCGACGACGAGGAATAAGCCCGGCCCTGCGGCGCGCGGCCTGAACGATCAGAGCCCGGGGCGATGCGCCCCGGGCTTTTTTCGTGAGGGGCGCCTATGCGGCCGTCACCTTGGCGAAGCCGCGCGCGCCTAGGGCGAGGGCGATCTCATCGAGCGCGGCCGGGTCGTCGATGGTGGCCGGCATGTTCCACGGCTCGGCATCGGCGATCTTCTTCATCGTGCCGCGCAGAATCTTGCCGGAGCGCGTCTTGGGCAGGCGGTTGACGGTGATGGCGAGGCGGAAGGCTGCCACCGGGCCGATGCGCTCGCGCACCAGCGCCACGATCTCCGCCTCGATATCGGCCGGCGAGCGGAAGACTCCCGCCTTCAGCACCACGAAGCCGCACGGCACCTCGCCCTTCAGCTCGTCATGAATGCCGATGACCGCGCATTCCGCGACATCGGCATGGGCGGCCAGCACTTCCTCCATGCCGCCGGTGGAGAGCCGGTGGCCGGCGACATTGATGATGTCGTCGGTGCGGCCCATGATGAAGAGTTGGCCATTGGCATCGGTGAAGCCGGCATCCGCCGTCTTGTAGTAGCCGGGGAAATCGACGAGGTAGCTCTCGCGAAAGCGCTCGTCCTGCCGCCACAGCGTCGGCAGGCAGCCGGGCGGCAGCGGCAGCTTGATGGCGATGGAGCCCATGCGGTCGGGGCCCACGGGGTGGCCGCCCTCGTCGAGAATGTCGACCTGATAGCCCGGCATCGGCACACCCGTGGAGCCGACGCGGATCGGCAGGGCGCCGAGGCCGACCGGGTTGCCGGCAATGGCCCATCCGGTCTCTGTCTGCCACCAGTGATCCACCACCGGCACGCCCAGCCGGGCTTTGGCCCATTCCACCGTGTCGGGGTCGGCCCGCTCCCCGGCGAGGAAAAGGGTACGCAGGCTGGAGCGGTCATAATCGCCCATCAGCCGCCCTTCCGGGTCTTCCTTCTTGATGGCGCGCAGGGCGGTGGGGGCGGTGAACAGCACCGCCACCCGGTATTCTTCGATCACCCGCCAGAAGGCGCCGGCATCCGGCGTGCCCACGGGCTTGCCCTCGTAAAGGACGGTGGTGCAGCCAGCGAGCAGCGGGGCGTAGACGATGTAGGAATGACCCACCACCCAGCCAATGTCGGAGGCCGACCAGTAGACCTCTCCCGGGCGTACGTCATAGAGGCCTTCCATCGACCAGCGGAGCGCCACCATATAGCCGCCGCTGTCGCGCACCACACCCTTGGGCTTTCCGGTCGTGCCCGAGGTATAGAGGATGTAGAGCGGATCGGTGGCCTCCACCGGCACGCAGTCCGCCCGCGTGCCGGCCGCGCGGGCCTGCTCGCGCCGGGCCGCCCAGTCATGGTCCCGGTCGGCAACAAGCCGGGCCTCGATTTGCGGGCGCTGGAAGATGAGGCAGGCGTCCGGCTTGTGCTTCGCCATGGTCAAGGCGAGGTCCAGCAGCGGCTTGTAGTGGACGACCCGCGAGGGCTCGATGCCGCAGGAGGCGGAGAGCACGACCTTGGGCTGGGCGTCCTCGATGCGGCTGGCGAGCTCGGCGGCGGCGAAGCCGCCGAACACCACCGAATGCACCGCCCCGATACGGGCGCAGGCCAGCATGGCGAACACGGCTTCCGGGATCATCGGCATGTAGATGACGACGCGGTCGCCCTTGTCGACGCCGAGCTCGCGCAGCACGCCGGCGAGCAGGCTCACCTCGTCCTTCAGCTCGGCATAGGTAACGGTGCGCTTGGCGCCGGCGACGGGGCTGTCATAGAACATCGCCGGCTGCGCGCCGCGGCCGCTGTCGACGTGCCGATCCACCGCATTGTGGCAGACATTGGTTGTCCAGCCGGGAAACCAGCGGCCATAGATGCCCTGCGAGGCATCAAAGGTGCGCTCGCCTTCCGACGTCCAGTCGATGGCGCCGGCGGCGTCGCGCCAGAAACCCTCGGAGTCGCGAATGGAACGTGCGTGCATGTCGGGGTAGCGGCTGGCGGGACCGGGCATCGCGGGCGTCTCCCTCAGGAACATTCTTGTCGGATAGCTTTTTATTGCCCCGAGATTTCGCCTTTCGCGACGGTATGGCAAGACGCTGAAATGCTTACGCCCTTCGTCGGGTTTGTCCCGGCCCCTGCGTCCGCACGCACGAAAACGAACCGCCGGCAGAATGCCGGCGGCCGGGTCTTGCGTCCAATCACTGGAAGGTCGTGAATTCAGGCTGGCACAGCCACAGCGGACTGTTCGATCGCCTTGATCGGTTCGCCAAACAGCCCTCAAACTCGATGAGAGACAAAGGCTCGTCCGATCAGCGTGTCGCAGACTGACCGCACTGGCTTCAGTGCAGCGTTCCGCCCTTGCAGCGGGCGATCTCGTCCTTGAGGATCAGTTTTCGCCGTTTGAGATCGGCAATGCGGGTGTCGTCCGTCGCAGGGCGGGTAATCTCTTCTCGCAACTGCTTCTCGAGTGCCTGGTGGCGACGTTCCAACTCGGCAACATGCGACTGCATGGTCATGGACAGTATCTCCCTGTCTTCCGAAGCGAACGTCATCAGTCTGTCACGAGAGGCGCGGGCTGTCGATCAAAGGATGTGCTGCACTGCAGCGTGGTAATGGGAGGGGCCGGCTGCCCCGCTGTTGCGGCCGGCGGCGAGGGCGGCGATACTCTGTCCGGACCCCGGCCGTGCCGGGGATGAGTCGGTTTTCGGGTCGGGCGTTTGACACAGATGACGGCGGATGAGGAACGCGAGCTCCTGGCTCACCTCGAGCGCTTGCGGCAGGAGCACCGTGATCTGGATATCGCGATCCAGGCACTGCAGGATATGCCGGGCAGCGACCAGCTGCAGCTTGCCCGTTTCAAGAAGCGCAAGCTGCAGCTGCGCGACCGCATAGGCTATATCGAGGATCAGATCTGCCCCGACATCATCGCCTGAGCGGCGGGAAGGGGGCTGGTTGCCCGCGGGAAATCCCGGCGCGGGGCTGGCCCCGGCCGGGAATCCGCGGCTCTATGTTCAGAACTGGGTGAGCAGCACGTCGGCGTTGGTCTTGTCGGCCTTGCTCGGCACGTCCTCGACATTGAGGATCATCACCTCGCCATCGTCGACCAGCATGGAATAGCGCTTGGAGCGCAGGCCGAGGCCGGCCCCCGAGGCATCGAAATCGAGGCCGACCGCCTTGGCGAACTCGGCATTGCCGTCCGAGAGGAAGACGATCTTGCCATTGGCATTGGACGCCTTTTCCCAGGCCGCCATGACGAAGGGATCGTTCACCGCCGTCACCGCAATGGTGCTGACGCCCTTGGCGAGGATTTCCTCGGCGCGGGCGATGAAGCTCGGCAGGTGGTTCTTGTGGCAGGTGGGCGTGAAGGCGCCGGGAACGGCGAACAGCACGACCTTCTTGTTCTTGAAGAGCTCATCGGTGGACTTCGGCACCGGGCCGTCCTCCGTGGCCACGCGGAATGTGACGCTGGGGAGCTGGTCGCCGACCTTGATCGTCATGGGTGTTTCCTTTCTTACGGCGGAAAATGTGGGGACGGAACCCGCCGAGGGACCGTGCAGACCGGCGCCCGCCGCGACCGGCGGGTCCGGTCGGCCGGTACCATAGCGGTTTCCTTCCCGACGGGAAGCGCGTTCAACGGGCGGAAAGGGGGGTGTCCACCTCGATCGCGCGCTCGCCATCGACGAGGGTGAAGCGCAGGCGGGCGGTGGTGACGTCCGCGCCCTTGGGAACCCCATCGACCGGCAGCACGAAAACGGTCCGTCCGTCGACCCCGGTCTCGCGCGCCGGCAGCGGCAGCGCCCAGTCCTCGTCCGGCCCCTCCACGAACAGATCGGCCGTGGCGGCGTGGTCAACATGGGTCACGATGCGGATGGAGGTGCCCCCGGAGGCATGGTGCAGCTCGGCGGTAGCGATGCCGGGCTCGCCCTTGGCGCCGAGGCCCTGCGCGCCCAGCACCGCCGAGCGCGGAACGCTCGCCAGCGCCTGCGCCAGGGCGGCGGAGGGGGCGCCGGTGTCGCCGGGCTGCAGGGCCAGATCGAGCGCGGCATTGGCCGGTTGGCAGATCTTGCCGCAGACGGCGAAATCAAGGTTCAGCTTCAGCTCGACCGGCTGCGTGCGGTCCTTCGGCGTGATGCGCAGCGGCAGGACGACGTCGTGCTTATAGCCGATGGAGAAGGAGCCGCCATCATCGAACCGCGACGGTGCCGGCCACAGCACCTCGACGGCCTCGACATTGCGCGAACCGCTCCAGTCGAAATGCGGCGGCACTCCACTGTCGCCGGGATAGCGCCAATAGGTCTTCAGCCCCGGGGGCAGACGGATTTCGACGCCGCCCATCAGCGCGCCGTCCTGGCTCCCGCCCGCGACGAGGCGCGCGGCGGTACCCTCCGGGGCCGACCAGGCGGACATGTCGCCCGCGAGGGCCGAGCCCGCGAGGGGCACGAGCGCGAGCGAGCACAGAGTGAAGTGACGCAGACGGGACAGCATGGCCTTGGCGATAGCCTCTCCACTCGGGATGGGGAAGTCGCGCGGGGCGCACTTTCGTGTGAGGCCGCGACGGTCGGCCGGTCGACATGAGTCGCCGGGCTTGAAAATGCCCCGGCGGGGATTAGGCTTCCCCTCATGTGGATCGGACGCGAGCGCCCCCGAAGTCCCGACGCCCCTGCCGGCGGGACTTTCCTTGACGGACAGATGCTGGTCGCCATGCCGGGCATGCGGGACGAGCGTTTCGCCCGCGCGGTGATCTATCTGTGTGCGCACTCGCCGGAAGGGGCGATGGGCATCGTGGTCAACCAGCCGGCCAGCCACGTGAATTTTCCCGATCTGCTGGTCCAGCTGGACGTCATTCCGCAAGAGGAGCGCATTCATCTGCCGCGCAGCGCCGGCGGGGTGAAGGTGCTGCGCGGGGGGCCGGTGGAAACCGGGCGCGGCTTCGTGCTGCACACGGCCGATTTCTTCATCCAGGATTCGACCCTGCCGATCGATGACGGGATCTGCCTGACGGCGACGCTCGACATTCTCCGGGCGATGGCGACCGGCAGCGGGCCGGCCAGCGCGATGCTGGCGCTGGGCTATGCCGGCTGGGCGCCGGGGCAGCTCGAAAACGAAATCCAGCAGAATGGCTGGCTGCATTGCCCGGCCGATCCGACGCTGGTGTTCGAGGCCGAGGCCGGCGAGAAATACGATCTGGCCCTGCGCAAGATCGGCATCGACCCCCGCATGCTCTCCAGCGAGGCGGGCCACGCCTGAGCCCGCACACGGCCGGGTGGGCGTGACGCTTACCTTCAGTTTCAGGCTTGCGTGGTCGGTGCGGATGCCGGCGTGGCGGAGGATGAGGCTGCCGGGCGGGCGGCCGCCTGTGGGGCCGCAGCAGCGGCAGGCTGAGCGGCGGCATGCTGCGCGGCTTCTGCGGCGCTGGCAGGGCGTGCGGCGGCCAGAGGGGTGGTGGCCGAGCCGGTACCTGCACGGGCGCCGCGCGACAGCTGGCGCCCGCGTTCGAGCAGGGAGGTGGGCGGCTGCTCGGGCTGCAGGCGCTTGCGGGCCTCGTCGGTGGTCAGCGCCTCGCCGAAGAAGCGGCCCTGGCCATAGCGGCAGCCCAGCTTGCCCAGCGCGGCGGCGACCTGCTCGGTTTCGACACCCTCGGCGATGATGTCCATGCCGAGATCCTGCGCCATGTTGACGATGGTGCGCAGGATGACGGGGCGCTGCGCCTTGTTGCCGCTGCGGCCCAGCGCCTTGGTGAAGGTGCGGTCGACCTTGATGCTGTCGAAGGGAAAGCGCTGGAGATAGGCGAGCGCCGAATAGCCGGAGCCGAAATCTTCCAGCGTCAGGCCGGCGTCGAGCTCGCGCATACGCAGCAGGATCTGCGCCGTGTATTCCGGATTCTCCATCGCCAGCGATTCGGAGAGCTCCAGCTTCAGCGTGCCCGGGGCGACGACATTGCGGGCGAGCACCGCCTTGAGATCCTGCAGCATGTCGTGGCGCAGCATCTGGCGCGAGGAGATGTTGACCGAGACGAAGATCGGCTCGCCACGCAGGGTCCGCTGCCACACGCCGAGCTGGCGTGCAGCGCTGTCGAGCACGAAAAGCCCGAGATCGACGATCAGCCCCGATTCTTCGGCAAGGCCGAGGAAGTCGTCGGCGGCCAGGGCCCCCATCGTGGGGTGCTGCCAGCGCATCACCATTTCGAAGCCAGCAATCCGGCGCGTCGCGAGGTCGACGATGGGCTGGTAGAGAACGTTGATCTCGCCGCGTTGCAGCGCCTGGCGCAGGTCCTGCTCCATCGTCAGCCGGTCGAGCTTCTGCGTGCGCATGTTGGGTCGGAACACTTCGATCCGGTCGCCACCGACGCGCTTGGCGAAGTACATCGCCAGCTCTGCGTCCTTCAGCGTCTCCATCGGGGTGCGCTTCTGGCCGTCGGCGAGCAGCAGGCCGATGGAGGCGGTGATGAAGATTTCCCGGTCGCCGAAGGTGATGGGCGCGCGCAGCGTGCGGCGCAGCGTGTCGGCGAAGGCGGTGATGCGCTCGGGGTCGCGCTCGGACAGCAGGATTAGGGCAAAATGGTCGCTGCCCAGACGCGCAAGCGTGTCCTGCTGCTTCACGAGGCGCATCAGGCGGCGGGCGACGGTGAGCAGGATGGAATCGCCCGCCGGCATGCCCAGAGAGGCATTCACCTGCTTGAAGCGGTCGAGGTCGATCAGCATCACCGTCGGGCGGATCTGGTCGTCGCTGCGGGCCAGGCCGGCGGCGCCGGAGACGCGGTCGAGGAACAGTTCGCGATTGGGCAGGCCGGTCAGGTTGTCATGCACGGCGTCGTGGAGCATGCGCTCCTCGGCGGTGCGGCTGTCGGTGACGTCGGAAAGCGTGCCGATGCAGCGCACCACCTCGCCATCGGTGCCGACCACCGGACGGGCGCGCAGGTTGAACCAGAGATAATGGCCGTCATGCGCGCGCAGGCGGAAATCCTGGTCGATGCGCCCGCGCCGCTGGTCCAGCAGTCCGTCCAGCGTGGCGCGGAAACGGTCGCGGTCGCCGGGATGGATGATGTCGAGCCAGCCGGCGGCCTCGGTCTCCAGCGTGCCCTGCTTGAGGCCCAGCATGTGCTCGGCTTCGGGGCTGACATGGATGCGGTCGGTATCGACGTCCCAGTCCCAGACGATATCGCCCGAGCCCGCCACCGCCAGCGCCCGACGTTCGAGCTCCTGCGCACTGCCGGCGACCGAGCCGATACCGGCGAAGGCGTGCTGCATCACGGTGAAGCCGATCAGCATCACGATCAGCACGAGGCCGCCGAGCAGCGCCGGGGCGACGAGATCGTTGCCGATGCGGCCTGACACCGCCATGCCGGCGGTAATCACCCACACCACCAGCAGGAAGAGCGTCGGGATGATGAGCACTGCCCGGTCGTAGCGGTGCAGCGCGAGCCATACCACCACGCCGAAGCCCATGAAGGAGACGACCAGCAGCGAGGGCCGGGCAATGCCGGCCGCGGCGGAAGGGTCGAGAAGCGCAAGCCCGACAATGGCGGCGAGGAACACCAGCCAGCCGGCGGTGACATGGGCGTAGCGCACATGCCAGCGATTGAGGTTGAGATAGGCGAACAGGAAAACCACCAGCGTCGCGGCAAGGATCGCCTCGCCCGCCGCGCGCCAGAATTGCTGCGCCAGCGGCGAGATGCCGAACACTTTTGACCAGAAGCCGAAATCGAGGCCGATATAGCCCAGCACCGCCCAGGCCAGCGCCGCCGCCGCCGGGAACATGGCGCTGCCCTTCACCACGAACAGGATGGTGAGGAAGAGGGCAAGCAGGCCGGCAATGCCGATGACGATGCCGTTATAGAGCGTGAAGCTGTTGACCTTGTCCTTATAGGCCTCCGGCTCCCACAGATAGAGCTGCGGCAGGCCGCCATCGCCGAGCTCGGCCACCAGCGTCACCGTCGTGCCGGGGTCGAGGGTGAGAAAGAACACATCGGCATCGGGTGCGTTCTGCAGCTCCGGTCGGAAGCCCTGGCTCGTCGTCACGTTGAGGATACGGCGATTGCCGAGGTCCGGCCAGAACACGCCGGAACCCACCATGCGGTAATGCGGGGCGACGATCAGTCGGTCGACCTGTTCGTCGGTGTTGTTGGCGAGGGCGAAGACGGCCCATTTGCTGCCATTCGGTCCCGTCGCCACCGAGCGCACCTCGATGCGGCGGACGATGCCGTCGGCACCCGGCACGGTGGAAACCTGGATGCGGTCCGTGTCGCTGGTGCGGCGCTCAATGGCGGGGGCGAGGTCGACGACCGGGGCATCGAGCCGGATCGCCACGGCCTCCAGCGCGCGGGCGCCCGGTACGCCCAGCGCGAGCATCGCGAACAGCAGCGCCGCCGCCACCGCGAACGCCCGGGCGACAGCCGGCCGGCGGGAGGGAAGACGCGGTGTTCCCCGCGACGGCACTGGACGAGCAATGAGCAAACGAAATCCCCAGAAGGCTGCCTTGAACGCCGCGCCGCCGGCTCCCGACGGCGAAGCGTCACGATGAGTAACGGTGCCCGGCGGCATGAGCAAGGCGGGAACTCCCCACGCTGCGCTGGCGTCGGCGTGGAAACAGGGCGCCCGTCCCTGTAATCGGGTCGCTATCAAAACCGCCACGCACGGCTAATAGGCCGGGGCGGGCGACCACGGCTTGACGAGGGCCTGCGCCTGAGCCCGCTGTTCGGGCGTCAGCGAGGCGACCAGCTTGTCGAGCATCGGATCGTCCAGCTTCTGCGCCTTGGCGGCAAGGTGCCAGGCGGCGGCGGCGATCACGTCCTTGGGAGCGCCGCGCCCGGCGGAGAGGATGCGGGCATAGCGGTTCTGCGCGATGGTGTTTCCCTGCAGCGCCGCCTTGCGGAAAAGCGCGGCGGCGCGCTCCTCGTCCTTCGGCACGCCCGTGCCATTGAAGACCACGATGGCGAGTTCGGTGGTGGCAACGTCGTTGCCGACCTCACTGGCTCGCTGAAGCAGCCGGGCGGACTCGACAGGGTCGCGCGGCACGCCATTGCCGTCGCGGTAGAGTGTCGCCAGCGCGTAGAGGGCATCCGGCTGGTCGCTCTCGGCCCCGCGCTTGAACCATTCGGCGGCGATGGCCGGCTCCTTCGGCGCCACCTGGCCCTGGAGATAGACGAGCCCGAGATTATAGGCGGCGCGCGCGCTGCCGCCTTCGGCGGCACGGCGGAAGAAATCGACCGCCTGATCCTTGTTGGAGGCCGAGGGGGAGGCCATGAGAATGGCGCCAAGGGTGAAAAGCGCGTCGGGATTTCCCTTCGCTGCCGCCGCCTCGTACCATTTGCGCGCTGCCGTCGGGTCCTGGCGCACACCATAGCCCTGGGAGAGCAGCTCCGCCGCGAGAACCATGGAGACGGCGTCGCCCTGCGCATTGGCCCGGCTGACGGCGAGATCGAGGGCCGTGCCGTACCGGCCGCGCTGATAGGCGGTGAAGGCCGGGTCGGGGTCTAGGCCCAGCGGGGCCTGGGTGCTCGGCATGCCCAGCCGGGGGCCGGCAGGATTGGGTGCGGCGCGCATCGCTGCGGCGGGCGCCGTCTCGGTCGAGGACTGCCCCTGTGCCGCGCTCGCCGTTGCGGCCCATGCCAGGCACGCCAGCAGCGTGCCGGCCGGGAGGGCCATATATCGGCCGGGCGCGCGCGGCGGCCGCATCAGGAAGCGTCCCCGATGGCGGCCAGCCGCTCGGCCAGAGCCCGGGCACCGTCGCGGGGCGCCTCGAAAACCAGCGTGTCCACGGCCACGAAATCGACACCGACGGCGACGAGCGCCACGACTTCGTCAAGTGTGCGGGCATAGCCGACGCAGGGCGGCTCAAACAGCTGCGCCCACCATTCGGTGCGCTCCAGCGTCGCCTCGAACGGCGGGCGGCGGCCCTCGGCGTCGGGCTCGCCGAACATCACATAATCGGCACCGTTCTCCGCCGCCGTCATGGCGTCGTGCTTGGTGCGCAGCCCTCCGGCGCCGGCGATGCCGTTGGGACGCAGCGTCGGGGATGCATTTTTCAGTGCCGCCGCGTCGTCGAAATGCGCGCCGTCGGCGCCAAGAGTGGCAACGAGTGCGGCGTTGCCCTCAAGAAGCCCGGCCGCGCCGATGGCGTGGCAGGCATCGAGAAGGGGCCCCATGGCCTGTGCCGCTGCGCCATCAAGCGGGCGCAGCAGCACGGCCGCGATGTCGACCTCCTGCGCCGCCTGGCGCAGCGCCTCGGCCTGCGCCGCGATGCCGGCCGGATCGGCGAGGGACGGCACGAGCACATAGAGGCGGGGCGCCGGTCGGGCCGGCGTGGAATCGGAGCGGGAGGAGGAACGAGCCATCAGGGAACAGTCTTGTGACGAGCCATGGGGAAGCCATCGTGCAGGATGGCGGCGAAAGCACGGCACGCGCGCCAGTCTGTCTAGCGCGCGCGCCCCTCGGCGGTCCAGTGATGTGCCTGGAAGGAGGGAGGGCCTCCCTCTGCCTTAATGCGGTAACATTTTAACGGCGTTCTCTCCTCCCGTCATTTCGCGTCAGGCCCAGACCAGTCTTATCGGCGCACAATGGCGGTGATATTGGTTGGCTGGGTGGGGTTGCCCGGCCTGTCGCCGGATTGTTGCTGCCCGTTGGGGGAAATATGCGCCGTCATCCTCATCCCATCGCCGCACTTGCGGCGGTTCTCGCCATAAGCGTTACACCGGCTCTCGCGCAGCAGCCGGCCGCTCCGGCGGCCGCCGCCACGGCCGGCCCGGCTTCCGCCCTTCCGCCAGCGCTGGCCTGGCCGCGCAGCTTCGACCTCGGCGACAAGCTGCTGCAGGTCTATCAGCCGATGATCGAGCAGTGGAACGGCGACCAGATTTCCGGCCGTGCCGCTGTCGCCATCGGACCGAAGCCGGACCTCGCCGCTTCCGGCGCGCCTGCGGCGGGCCCGACCTATGGCCTCGCCCGCTTCACCGCGCGGGTGGCGATCGACAAGCCGTCCAAGCTGGCGCAGCTGAGCAATATCCGGATCACCTCGGTTGATGTGCCGACCGATTCTTCGCAGGACGCCGTGCTGCTGAACGCGCTTCAGTCGCGTATTTCGCCGCAGGGCATGACCTTTGCCCTTGATCATCTGATGACCAGCTATGCCGCGACCAAGCAGCTGGACAAGGAGATGACGCAGCCGGTGGAGAACACCCCGCCGCGCATCGTCTTCGCCCAAACGCCGACCCTGCTGGTGCTTGTGGCCGGCCAGCCGGTGCCGCGACCGGTCGACGGGGTGCCGGGCTTCCAGCGAATCGTCAATACCCAGCCGCTGATGCTGGTCGACGGGGCCGGCCTCTATCACCTGCAGGCCGCCGGCACCTGGTACCAAGCGCCCGCCGTCGCCGGGCCTTGGACCGTGACCGCCCAGCCCGACCCGGCGCTGGAAGCTGCCGGCAGCACGGCGACCTATGAGGAGCCGGCGCAAACCATGCTGCCGGCCAATGGCCAGAAGCCGGCGACGCCCCCAGCTATCATCGTCTCCACCGCCCCGGCCGAGCTCGTCATCACTGCCGGAGCGGCGCAGATGACGCCGGTGGGCGGCACGTCGCTGCTGCGCGTGAGCAATGCCGACCACGCGATCATCCTCGATCCCGACAGCAACCAGTACTATGTGCTGATCTCGGGCCGCTGGTTCCGCGCTGCCGGTTTCAATGGCCCATGGAGCTTCGTGCCCGGCACAAGCCTGCCCGCCGGCTTTGCCAAGATTTCGCCGACCGACCCGGCGGCGAATGCGCTGGTCGCCGTGCCCGGCACGCCGCAGGCAAAGGAGGCGGCGATTGCCGCCACCGTGCCGCAGACCGCCACCATCAAGCGCGATACACAACTTACGATCAAATATGATGGCGGGTCCCCGAAGTTCGAACCGATCAAGGGCACCATCCTGTCCTCGGCGGTGAACACCCGCACGCCGGTGATCCAGCTTGACCCGGCGCGCTATTATGCGCTGTTCCAGGGGGCCTGGTTCGTCTCGGCGACACCGACCGGCCCGTGGCTGGTCGCGGACGTGGTGCCGGACGCGATCTACACCATCCCGGTGTCCTCGCCGCTGCATTACGTCACCTATGTGCGCGTCTACGCCTCGACGGCAGATGTGGTCACGGTGGGCTACACCCCCGGCTATATGGGCGTGGTGATCGAGCCGGGTGGCACCGTGGTCTACGGCACCGGCTACAATTGCGTCGGCTATATCGGCACCTATTGGTATGGCTGCCCCGCCACTTATGGCTATGACGCCGCCTTCGCCTGGACCGATGGCTTTGGCTTCGGCTACGACGCGGCCTTTGGCTGGGGCGCCATGTATCCCTGGTGGGGTCCCTATTGGCGGCCCGGCCCCTGGGGTGGTCCCTGGGCGGGCGTCGACATCGCCCGCACCAACATCTATGGCGCCTGGGGCGGCGCGGCGACCTGGGACCACGCCTGGGGGGTCGGCCCCTATGGCACCGCCTGGGGCGCCAACGCCGTGCATGGCGTGACCGGCTGGGGCACTGATTTTGCCGGCCGCTCCGGTGCCGCCTTCAACCCCTGGACCGGCAATTATGCCGCCGGGCGCTCGGCCGCCTTCTTCAACCCCTACACGGGCGCCCATGGCGAGGCGCGCGCCGGCGTTGCGGGCAATGCCTATACCGGCAACGCCGTGGCGGGCCGCGAATCGGCGGCCTACAACCCGACCACCGGCGTCGGCCATGCCTCGGAGACCGGCGTGGTGGACAATGACGGCCATGTCAGCGTCGACAGCCGCGGCGTCGCCGGCAATGCCAAGACCGGCAATGGCGTGGCCTGGAACAATGGCAACGTCTACACCGACCATGACGGCTCGATTCACCAGTACGACGCCAATAATGGCTGGCAACACCAGTCCATCGACGGCTGGAAGTCCAACACCGATGCCGACCAGATCGGTCGGCTCGACCAGCAGCGCCAGTATCAGGGCTATGGCGACCAGCGCGCCGACAGCTTCGCCCGCTCGGGCGGCTATGACGGTTTCGGCGGCGGCGACCATTATGGTGGCGGCTATGGCGGCGGGTTCGGTGGAGGCGGCGGCTTCCATGGCGGATTTGGTGGCGGTTTCGGCGGCGGGCGCCGCTGAAGCAGGACGGTTCATCAGGTATAGCGACACATCATCCCCGGCCGCGTGCCGGGGATTTTTGCGTGCTGCGCGTTCGTCGTGCCGGCTTTATGGAGGCCGAGGCAGCCCTCCGCGTGGCTCAGCCCATCCGGCCCGAGACGTAGCTGAGGGTCCGCTCCTCGCTTGGGGCTGAAAACAACTGGCTGGTCGTGCCGAACTCGACCAGCTCGCCGAGATAGAGAAAGGCCGTGTAATCGGCGATCCGTGCCGCCTGCTGGAGATTGTGGGTGACAATGACGAGGGTGCTCACGCTCTTGAGCTCCTCCATCGTCTCCTCGATCCTGGCGGTGGAGATCGGGTCGAGCGCCGAGCACGGCTCGTCGAGCAGGATCACTTCCGGGCGCACCGCCATGGTGCGGGCGAGGCACAGGCGCTGTTGCTGGCCGCCGGACAGGCTGAGGGCGGAATGGTCGAGCAGGCCGCCAACCTCCTCCCACAGCGCCGCGCGGCGCAGAGCATCCTCCACCCGCTGGTCGAGCTGAACCCTCGTCAGTTCCTCGTTGAGGCGCATGCCGATCGCGACATTGTCATAGATCGACATCGGAAAGGGCGAGGGCTTCTGCGTGACCATGCCGACGCGCTGGCGCAGCGTCAGCACGTCGACATCGGGGCCGAGAATGTCTTTCCCGTCGAGCAGCACCTGTCCCTCTGCATGCTGGTCCTCGTAGAGGTCGGCCATGCGGTTCAGCACCCGTAACAGCGTGGACTTGCCACAGCCGGAAGGGCCTATCAGCGCCGTCACGCGATTGGCGTGAATGGGGAAGGAAATGTCGTGTAGCACCGGCTTGGTGCCGAAGCGGAAGCCGACATGC
This sequence comes from Ancylobacter vacuolatus, assembly GCF_030813595.1. GTDB lineage: Bacteria > Pseudomonadota > Alphaproteobacteria > Rhizobiales > Xanthobacteraceae > Ancylobacter > Ancylobacter vacuolatus. The sequence continues at coordinate 107,588 of NZ_JAUSUH010000006.1, forward strand.
CGGATGTCGAGCTTGACCGGGCTTGGCAAAGGCTCCCCGGCACGGGCGGAGGGATGGGCGAGGCCATCGGCCCCGAAGCCGCCGAGGGTAAGGCTCGTCTTGAGATCGTGTCGCACGCGCGTCTCTCCCATGCCGTTATGCAAGGTTAGAGGCTCGTGCCGTCCGCACCTTGCGCAAGGTCAAGATGGGATGAAAATTTGATCTGTCGAATATAAGCCGACAAAACAAAGACGCCGCCCTGCGGCGGCGTCTAGTCGTGACGAGAAGAACGTCCGATCAGGCGGCCTTCTGCTGTTCGCTCTCCGGCGTCCACTGGCCCAGCGCGGCGAGATAGTTCATCCGCGAGCGGTGCGTGAACGCCGCCTGGCCGGCGACGATGTTCTCCGGCTTGCCGGACCAGGCCTTCTGCGGCGCGGCTTGGAGGGCGCGGCCATAGGAGAAGGTGAGGTTCCAGGGTAGCCCGCCGCCGCGGATCATGGCGTCGAGATGGGCGGTGGCCTCTTCGTCCGACTGGCCGCCGGAGAGGAAGGCGACGCTGGGGACAGCCGAGGGCACGCAGTTCTTGAGGCAGCGCACGGTCTTGGCCGCCACTTCCTCGACCGAGGCCTGCTTCTGCGCCTTGCGACCGGCGATGACCATGTTCGGCTTCAGCACCATGCCTTCAAGCTTCACGCGGCCATAGAAGAGTTGCTGGAACACTTCCTTCAGCACCCATTCGGTCACGTCGTAGCAGCGGTCGATATCGTGATCGCCATCCATCAGCACTTCCGGTTCGACGATCGGCACGATGCCGGCAGCCTGCGCCAACGCCGCGTAGCGGGCGAGCGCCTGCGCATTGGCGAGGATCGAGGTGTAGCTGGGGATATGCTGGCCGATATCGATCACCGCACGCCACTTCGCGAAGCGGGCGCCGAGATCGTAATATTCCTTGAAGCGGCCGGCGAGGCCGTCGAGCCCCTCGGTGATGGTCTCGCCGGGGCAGCCCGGCTGCGGCTGGGCGCCAAGATCGACCTTGATGCCGGGGATCGAGCCGGCGGCTTCGATGAGGGACACCAAAGGCGTGCCGTCCTGCGCCTTCTGGCGGATGGTCTCATCGAACAGGATAACGCCGGAAATGTACTGCGTCATCGCCTCGGAGCGGAACAGCATCTCGCGATAATCGCGCCGATTCTCGAAAGTGGATTCGACGCCGATGGCATCGAAGCGCTTCTTGATGGTGCTGGCGCTCTCATCCGCCGCCAGCAGGCCCTTGCCACCCGCTGCAAGCTTGTACGCAACCTCTTCGAGGCTTGCCGTCATGTCTCTCTCTCCCGCGCGAAACTGACCGTCCGGCACCGCGACCGGATCGAACGCGGGGCCGGACCTGTCGGATACTAGCACCGGGCGGCACGATCCCGCATGACAGGATGTGCCGCCCGGGCGTCGTTCAACGTCTCAGGGCCTCGACGCCCGGCAGGGGCTTGCCCTCAAGCCATTCGAGGAAGGCGCCGCCCGCCGTCGACACATAGGTGAAGCGGTCCGCCACCCCGGCATGGTTGAGAGCTGCCACCGTGTCGCCGCCGCCCGCTACCGACAGAAGTCCGCCGGCGTCCGTGAGTTCCGCCGCCGCCCGCGCGACCGCCACCGTCGCGGTGTCGAAGGGCGGCAGCTCGAAGGCGCCGAACGGGCCATTCCAGACGATGGTCCTGGCGTCCTTCAGTCGGGCGACGACGTTTTCGACCGAGGCCGGGCCGGCATCGAGCATCATCTCGTCCGGCTTGATGTCATCGACCGAGGCGACGCGGTGCGGTGCATTGGCCTTGAACTCGGTGGCGGCGAGCGCGTCGACCGGCAGGACGATCTCGCAGCCGGCGGCCTTGGCCTTGTCGAGGATTTCCAACGCGGTGCCGGCCAGATCGTGCTCGCACAGCGACTTGCCCACATCCTTGCCCTGCGCGGCGAGGAAGGTGTTGGCCATGCCGCCGCCGATCACCAGAATATCGACCTTGGCGACGAGATTGCCGAGCAGGTCCAGCTTCGACGACACCTTTGCGCCGCCGACGACGGCAAGCACCGGGCGTTCGGGCTTCTCCAGTGCCTTGGCCAGCGCTTCGATCTCCTCCTGCATGCAGCGCCCGGCAAAGGCCGGCAGCTTGTGCGCGAGGCCCTCGGTCGAGGCATGGGCGCGGTGGGCGGTGGCGAAGGCGTCGTTGACATAGAGGTCGCCAAGGCCGGCCAGTGCCGCCACGAAGTCCGGGTCGTTCTTTTCTTCGCGCTTGTCGAAACGGGTGTTCTCCAGCAGCAGCACGTCGCCGGGCTGGAGCTTGGCGACAGCCGCTTCGGCGACCGGGCCGATGGTGGCGGGGGCAAAGGCGACGGGCTTTCCGAGCCGGCTCGCCACTTCCTGCGCGATGAAGCCGAGCGACAGCGTCGGGTCCTCGCCCTTGGGGCGGCCGAAATGGGCCAGCAGGATCACCTTGCCGCCCTTGTCGGAAATCTCGCGGATGGTGGGCAGCACGGCCTGGATGCGGGTGTCGTCGGTGACGCGGCCATTATCGACCGGCACGTTCAGATCGACGCGCACGAGAACGCGTTTGCTGGCGACGTCGGCGTCGTCGAGGGTGCGAAAGGCGGAGGCCTCGCTCATGGTCTTCTCCCTTGGATTGTTGATCTTGGATGCGAAACGGCCGGACCTCCTTGGCGGGAGGCCCGGCCGGGCCGAATGTTCAGATCAGCTTTCCGAGGGCCACCGCCGTGTCGGACATGCGGTTCGAGAAGCCCCATTCATTGTCGTACCAGGACAGGACCCGGACGAAGTTGCCTTCCAGCACCTTGGTCTGGTCGAGATGGAAGATCGAGGAATGAGGGTCGTGGTTGAAGTCGGTGGAGACATTCGGCTGGTCGGTGAAGCCGAGGATGCCCTTGAGCGGACCGCTGGTGGCGGCGGCCTTGATCGCCTCGTTGATCTCTTCCTTCGTCACCTTCTTCTTGGCGACGAACTTGAAGTCGACGACCGAGACGTTCGGGGTCGGCACGCGGATCGAGGTGCCGTCCAGCCGGCCGGCAAGCTCGGGCAGCACAAGGCCGACGGCCTTGGCGGCGCCAGTGGTGGTGGGGATCATCGACAGCGCCGCAGCGCGGGCGCGGTAGAGATCCTTGTGCATGATGTCCAGCGTCGGCTGGTCGCCCGTATAGGAATGGATCGTCGTCATGAAGCCGTGGTCGATGCCGACGGCATCGTTCAGCACCTTGGCCACCGGCGCGAGGCAGTTGGTGGTGCAGGAGGCGTTGGAGACGACCAGGTGATCCTTGGTCAGCTTGTCATGGTTGACGCCGAAGACGACCGTCAGGTCGGCGCCTTCCGCCGGGGCGGAAACCAGCACGCGCTTGGCGCCCGCGGTCAGATGCGCGGCGGCCTTGTCGCGCGCGGTGAAGATGCCGGTGCATTCCAGCGCCACGTCGACGCCGAGCGTCGTGTGTGGCAATTCGGCCGGATTGCGTACCGCCGTCACCTTGATCGGGCCGCGGCCGACATCGATCGTGTCGCCGTCGACCGTCACCGTGCCGTTGAAGCGGCCATGGACGCTGTCGAAGCGGAACAGGTGGGCATTGGTCTCGACCGGGCCGAGATCATTGATGGCGACGACTTCGATATCGGTGCGCCCGGACTCGATGATGGCCCGCAGCACATTGCGACCAATGCGTCCAAAGCCGTTGATGGCAACCTTGAGCGTCATGCGTTTAATCCCCAGGTAAGCTTTATCATCACGATCCGCGCGTTGGCCTCATAGCGCGGCGATAGCCAGGACACCAGTCGCTCTTTTGACGCTGCTTGCTGGGCGCAGGGCTGGCGCATTGTGCATGCGCCAGCCGCATAGCTTCTAAGCCGGGTTCAGCGCTTGAGACGGCTGAGCGCGGTCGCCACCACGGCTTCCACGGTGATGCCGAAATGGGCGAACACCTCGGGAGCCGGGCCGGAGGCACCAAAGCCCCGCATGCCGATAAAGGCGGCGTCGGAGCCGACGATCTCGTCCCAGCCCTGACGGATCAGCGCTTCGACCGCGATCTTGACCGGCGCCGTGCCCACCACCTGACGGCGGCTTTCCTCGGGCTGGTTCAGGAACAGCTCGAAGCACGGCACGGAGACGACGCGGGTCGCCACGCCCTGCGCTTCCAGCTGCTCGCGGGCCTTCATTACCAGCGAGACTTCCGAGCCGGAGGCGAACAGCGTGACCTCAGCCTCGTCGGAGGCGGAGGCCAGCTCATAGGCGCCGCGCGCGGTGAGGCAGCGCTCGCTATCGTCGGTGCGCAGCAGCGGCAGGTTCTGGCGGGTCAGCGCCATCACGCTCGGGCCGGTCTTGTGCTCCAGCGCCAGCTTCCAGGCTTCCGCCGTTTCCACCGTGTCGCAGGGGCGGAAGACGAGGAGGTTCGGAATGGCGCGCAGCGCGGCGATCTGCTCGACCGGCTGGTGGGTCGGGCCGTCCTCGCCCACGCCGATCGAATCATGCGTGAACACATAGACCACGCGCACGCCCATCAGCGCCGCGAGGCGGATGGAGGGGCGGCAATAGTCGGAGAAGACGAGGAAGGTGCCGCCATAGGGGATGAAGCCGCCATGCAGGGCGATGCCGTTCATCGCCGCCGCCATGCCGTGCTCGCGGATGCCCCAGTTCACATAGCGGCCGTCATATTTCGGCGGCTCGACATAGACCGAGGTGGCCTTGGTCTTGGTGTTGTTGGAGTGGGTAAGGTCGGCCGAGCCGCCCACCATCTCCGGCAGCGCCGCGGTGAGGGCTTCCAGCACGATCTCGGACGATTTGCGCGTGGCCACCGCCCCGCCATCGGCACGGGCCTTGGCGATCACGGCGGCGATGGTCTCGCCCAGCTTGGAAGGCAGATCGCCGCGCACGCGCCGCTCGAACTCGCCGCGCCGCTCGACATCGGCCTCGGTCAGCCGCTGGTTCCAGTTCTTGTGCGCCTGGCGCGAGCGCAGGCCGGCGAGGCGCCACGCGTCCAGCACATCGCTGGGGATGACGAAGGGCTCGTATTCCCAGTTCAGGAAGGCGCGGGCAGCGGCGATCTCGGCCGCACCGAGCGGGGCGCCGTGAACGGCATTGGTGCCGCCCTTGTTGGGCGCGCCATAGCCGATGGTGGTGTGGCAGGCGATCAGCGTCGGCTTGTCGCTGGTCTTGGCGGCCTCCAGCGCGGCAAGGATAGCGTCCGGGTCATGGCCGTCGACGCGGGTGGCGTGCCAGCCCGAGGCCTCGAAGCGGGCGAGCTGGTCGGTCGCGACGGAGAGCGCGGTCGAGCCGTCGATGGTGATGTGGTTGTCGTCCCACAGCACGGTGAGCTTGTTCAGCTTCTGGCGGCCGGCGATCTCGATCGCCTCCTCCGAGATGCCTTCCATCAGGCAGCCATCGCCGCAGATGACATAGGTGTGGTGGTCGACCAGGTCTGAGCCGAACTGGGCGGCGAGCATGCGCTCGCCGAGCGCGAAGCCCACCGAGTTGGCGAGGCCCTGGCCGAGCGGGCCGGTGGTGGTCTCGATGCCAACCGTATGGCCATATTCCGGATGGCCGGGCGTGCGCGAGCCAAGCTGGCGGAAATTCTTGATGTCTTCGATCGACATGCCCTCATAGCCCGTGAGGTAGAGCAGGGCATAGATCAGCATTGAGCCGTGGCCGGCGGAGAGGATGAACCGGTCCCGGTCCGGCCAGTGCGGATCGGTCGGGTCGTATTTCAGCACCTTGCCGAACAGGACGGTGGCGACGTCCGCCATTCCCATGGGCATGCCCGGATGGCCGGAATTGGCGGCTTCGACGGCGTCCATGGCCAGTGCCCGAATGGCATTGGCCATGCGATCGTGCTTCTCGCGATTTGACATGAGGACGGATGTCTCCGAGGCAGATGGGTTGCTGTGTCAGGGCGCGACGTTTCGAGGCCGCAGGCCGGGCGGCGTTGCTCCCGGGCGGGCCAGCTCAGCATGCGGGCGGGGGCCGGCGAGTGATAGCATCACCGGGCGCGCTGTCAAAGACAGGCGTGTGACGCACGGCGCGCAACAGCGTTTGTCCGCCCCCTCAGCGCCGCCAACGCCGCTCGCCAAGGCGCGGAAGATGTGGGGCGCTCGATCCCCGAGCGCGTTAGTTGACGCGGTTTCTGCCCGCAGGCTCAATATCGCCGGAATCGTTCGGCGATGAATCGCTTGACGACGGGCCGGAGATGTCGCCTTCCCCACCTTCGATGAAGGCCCCTGCTTGCTGCCCTGGCCGGGCGAGAGAACGGAGACGTCATGAACGCGCCTGAGGCGGGCGAACCGACAAGCGTATTGGAAGCGGCGCTGCGACGCTTCGACAGTGCGGTCGATGCTCTCGAAGGCGCGATCGAGCGCCGGCTGGAGGTGGAGCGGCAGGAGGCCGCGCTCGCCCAGCAGCTGCACGTCCTCGGGGCCGACCGTTCGCGTCTCGCCGACGCTCTCGATGGCGCGCAGGCGCGGGCCGACCGCCTCGATACCGCCAATGACGAGGTGGCGCGCCGCCTCGGCAGCGCCATGGAAACCATTCGAGCGGTACTCGCCGCGCATGAACGCTAAGGGGCGGCAATGGCCTATGTGACCATCAGCATTGGCGGGCGCGCCTATCGCATGGCCTGCGACGACGGCCAGGAAGACCATCTCAGCGGGCTCGGCGAGGAGGTCGATGCGCGCATCGACCAGCTGCGCGTCGCCTTTGGCGAGATCGGCGACCAGCGCCTGAGCATCATGGCCGCCATCACCATCGCGGATGAACTGAGCGAGGCGCGCCGGCGGCTCAAGGCGGTGGAGCAGGAGGCGGCCACCGAGCGCGCCGCCCGCAGCGCCGCGACCCAGAGGCTCGGCGAGACCGAGGCGCGGCTGGCGCGCAGCGTCGCCTCCGCCGCGGAGCGCCTGGAGCGGCTGACCCGGGAACTGGGTACCAGTCCGTCCGGCGGGGTCGGCATGGGCTGAAGATCATTGCAGCGGCGCAGGTTTCCGCCCGCCGCCTCTCGCCGCTGTATCCCGGGTGGCGGGCGCGCCGGACTTGACGCCGTTCGCCGCGCGGCGCACAGGAGCAGGCCGTTTTCTGGCTCCCGATCGCGCTTTATCTGGAATTTGACATGATCCGTACTCCCCTGATGACCGTCATGGTCCAGGCCGTCCGCAAGGCTGGCCGCTCCCTGATCCGTGATTTCGGAGAGGTCGAAAACCTGCAGGTGTCGCTCAAGGGGCCGGCCAATTTCGTCTCCAACGCCGACCGCAAGGCCGAGCGCATCCTCCAGGACGAGCTGACCAAGGCGCGGCCGAGCTACGGCTTCATCATGGAGGAGAGTGGGGAGGTCGATGGGACCGATGAGAGCCATCGCTGGATCATCGACCCGCTCGACGGCACCACGAACTTCCTGCACGGCATCCCGCTCTTCTGCGTCTCGCTGGCACTGGCGCGCGACGGCGTGCCGGTTGCGGGGGTGATCTACAACCCGGTCACGGACGAGCTTTTCGTCGCCGAGAAGGGCGCCGGCGCCTTCATGAATGACCGCCGCATCCGTGTGGCTGCCCGGCGCAACCTGGCCGATGCCGTGGTGTGCTGCGGCCTGCCGCATATGGGGCGCGGCGATTTCGCGCGGTTCGGCCGTGAATATGCGTCGGTCGCCCCGAAGGTCGCGGGCCTGCGCCGCACCGGCACCGCCGCGCTCGACCTTGCCTGGGTCGCCGCCGGCCGCTTCGACGCCTTCTGGGAGCGGGGCCTCAGCCCCTGGGACATGGCGGCCGGAATCGTGATGGTGCGCGAGGCGGGCGGCTATGTCTCGGACCTCGACGGCGGCGACAAGATGCTGGCCAAGGGCGACATCATCGTTGGCAATGATACGGTGCGCCGCGACCTTCTGACGCTCGTAAACAAGGCGTAGAGAAAGCCGTAACGGTAAAGAGATGGCGCCGGCCGATATGGGTTCTGCGGCGTTCCTTTTCCGTGCGTCTGTGGCATAGTCCGGCCCGAAGGGCGGTCTTTTCGGGCCATCGCCGTCCTTCACGGGGACGGCCGAGGGTATGAGCGCTACGGATTCTTTTCATAAATTGTCATCGCCCCGCATCTTTCTGGTGCGGATGTTCGTGTTTATCCTGCTGTGCGTGGCGCTGGCCTCCATTCTGCACGAGCCGATCTGGCGTGCCTTTCTCAACAATCCCGGCCTGAACGGCGTCATCTTCGGTGTTCTGCTGATCGGCATCATCTTCGCCTTCCGCCAGGTGGTGCGCCTGCTGCCGGAAGTCGAATGGGTGAACAGCTTCCGCATCGCCGATCCGGGTCTCGAAGTGCGGCAGGCGCCGGTGCTGCTGGCGCCGATGGCGGCGCTGCTCGGCGACCGGGTCGGGCGCATGTCGATCTCGCAGGCGACGATGCGCGGTATCCTCGAATCCATCGGGACCCGCCTCGACGAGGCGCGCGATTTGCTGCGCTACCTCACCGGCCTGCTCGTCTTTCTCGGCCTGCTCGGCACGTTCTGGGGTCTTCTGGAAACCGTCAGCTCCATTGCCGGCGTCATCAGTTCGCTCGATGTCGGGCCGGAATCGGCCTCTGTGCTCGACACGCTGAAGACCGGCCTTGCCGCGCCGCTGGGCGGCATGGGCATCGCCTTCTCCTCCTCGCTGTTCGGTCTGGCCGGTTCGCTGGTGCTCGGCTTTCTCGACCTCCAGGCCGGGCAGGCGCAGAACCGCTTCTATATCGACCTTGAAGACTGGCTCTCCACCACGGTCGAGGATCTCGGCACGGAGGCCGCCCGCGCCCGGGGGCCGGTTCCGGTGCCGTCCCATGCGGTGCCGATCGGCCCGCTGCCGTTGCCCTTGCCGCCGTCACCCGCGGCGGTGCCTGATTTCAGCGATCTGTCCGCCGCGATCGCGCGGCTTGAGCGCACCATGACGGAGGCCGGCTCGCAGCGCGTCACCACCGCCATGGCGCATCTGGCCGAGAGCCTTCAGGGCATGGTGCAGCACATGCGCAGCGAGCAGCAGATGGTCCGCGACTGGGTCGAGGCCCAGGCCGAGCAGCAGCGCGACATCAAGCGCCTGCTGGAGCGCATCGCTGAAACCAAGTCGGATCGCGAGAGCGCCTGATGGCCCTGGGACGTTCCCGCCGTGGCGAGCGCCACATCGACTACTGGCCCGGCTTCGTCGACGCGCTGTCGACGCTGCTGCTGGTTTTCGTCTTCCTGCTGTCGGTCTTCGTGCTCGCACAATTCGTGCTGACCCAGGAGATCGGCTCCAAGGACGATGCCATGGCGCGGCTGCAGGCGCAGATCCGCGAACTGACCGACCTGCTGGCGCTGGAGCGGGCGAGCGACGCCGAGACCGACAGCCAGATGGGCGCGCTGCGCGCCAGCCTGCTGCGGCTGGAGCAGGAGCGCGATGTGCTGCGGGAGGCGGCGATCGCCGTCGCCGGCCCCGAGGAAATCGCCGCCGCCGAAAGCCGCAGCGCGGAACTTGCCCGTGCCCTCGGCCAGGAGAAGGACGCCACCGCCCAGGCCGCGGCTCAGATCGCCATCCTCAACCAGCAGATCGCCGCCCTTCGCCGGCAGATCGCCGCGCTGGAGGAGGCGCTGAACATTTCCGACCAGAAGGACAAGGAAAGCCAGTCGCGCCTCGCCGATCTCGGCAAACGGCTCAATGTCGCGCTTGCCCAGCGGGTGCAGGAGTTGACGCGCTACCGCTCGGACTTCTTCGGCCGGCTGCGCGCCATTCTCGGCGACCGCCCGGATGTGCGGGTGGTGGGCGACCGCTTTGTCTTCCAATCGGAGATCTTCTTCGATCGGGCCGCCGCGCAACTGCGTGGCGACGCGCTGCCGGCGCTCGACAAGCTCGCTACCGCGTTGATCGAGCTGGAAAAGCAGATTCCCGCCGATCTCCCCTGGGTGCTGCGCGTCGACGGGCACACGGACGACCGGCCGATCTCGACCCCGCTCTATCCCTCGAACTGGGAGCTTTCGGCGGCGCGTGCCATCGCGGTGGTGCAGTATCTGGCGCAGAAGGGCGTATCGCCCCAGCATCTCGTCGCCGCCGGCTTCGGCGAGTACCAGCCGATCGATTCCGGCAGCGACGACGAAGCCCGCGCCCGCAACCGCCGCATCGAACTCAAGCTCACCGAGCGATGAGCCCCCGGCGATGAGCGCGCCGCGCGCCACCCTGCTGGCACCGTTCGACTGGAGCCACATGCCAGGCATGACCGATCTATGGGTCGAGGCGTGGCAGGAGGCGTTGCCCGAGATCGACTTCGAGGCCCGGCGCGGCTGGCTGTGCCACCGCATCGGTACGCTGATCGACGAGGGCGCCGTGATCGATCTGGCGCTGGCGCCGGGGGAGGGCGGCGCGCTGCTCGGCTTTGTCTCGGTGCACCCGCGCACCGGCTATGTCGACCAGCTCGTGGTGCATCCCGACCATTGGGGCGCCGGGGTGGCGAGCCGGCTGGTCGCTGCTGCCGCCGCCCGTTCGCCGCGCCATCTCGTGCTCGACGTCAACGAGCAGAACGAGCGCGCGGTGCGTTTTTACGAGAAAGCCGGCTTCACCGTGGTGGGGCACGGCGTCAATGCCACCTCCGGCCGCCCGACGCTGCGGATGGAGCGTCGGGTGAAAGGCTAGGCCGATGAGGCCAAGTTTGAGGCCGATGAGGTGAAGTGTCAGGCCGATGAGGCCAGTCAGACCGACACGGCGCGGCTACCTGCCACCCGTCGCCTCGCCGAACTGCAGCGCCGCCAGCCGCGCATAGAGCCCGCCACGGCCGACCAGGCTGGCATGGGTGCCCTCCTCGACGATGCGCCCGCCCTCCATCACCAGGATGCGATCGGCCGACAGCACCGTCGCCAGGCGATGGGCGATGACCAGCGTGGTGCGGCCCTGCATCGAGAGATCGAGCGCCTGCTGCACCAGCGTCTCGCTTTCGGCGTCCAGCGCCGAGGTGGCCTCGTCGAGCAGCAGGATGGGCGCCTGCCGCAAAATGGCGCGGGCGATGGCCAGGCGCTGGCGCTGGCCGCCTGACAGCGTCACCCCGCGCTCGCCCACCGGGGTCTCCCAGCCTTCGGGCAGGCGGACGACGAACTCGTCGGCACGGGCGAGCCGGCCGGCTTCCTCCACCTCGGCGTCGCTGGCGTCCGGGCGGCCGAGGCGGATGTTCTCGCGGATCGAGGTGGCGAAGATGGCGACATCCTGCGGCACCAGCGCGATGCGGGCGCGCACCGCCTGCGGATCGGCCTCGGCGATGTCGACGCCGTCCACCAGCACCTGCCCGGCGACGGGGTCGTAGAACCGCAGCAGCAGCTGGAACAGCGTGCTCTTGCCGGCGCCCGAGGGGCCGACCACGGCGATGCGCTCGCCTTGGGTGACGCTGAAGCTGACGCCGGCCAGCGCCGGCACGTCCGGCCGCGCGGGATAGGCGAAGGCCACGTCCCGGAAGGCGATGGCGCCGCGCGCCGGTGTGGGCAGCGGCACGGGGTTGGCCTGCACCGTGACCTTGGGCTTTTCGTGGAGCAGCTCGGCGATGCGCTCGGTGGCGCCGGCGGCCTGTGAGATTTCGCCCCACACCTCGCCCAGCTGGCCGAGGCCGCTCGCCGCCAGCACGGCGTAGAGCACGAACTGGCCGAGCGTGCCGGCGCTCATGGAGCCGGCGAGGACCGCGTTGGCGCCGGCCCAGAGGATGCCCACGACGCTGGCGAAGACCAGGAAGATGCCGATTCCGGTGAGCCAGGACCGCGCCCGCACGGCGTTGCGCGCGGCATTGAAGGCATGTTCCACCTCGCCGGCGAAGAGCCGGGAGGCTGCCGCCTCGGCGGTGTTGGCCTGCAGGCTGCGCACGGAGCCGATCGCCTCGGCGGCATAGGCGGATGCCTCGGCCAGCGTGTCCTGCGCGCTGCGCGAGCGCTTGCGCACCCCGCGCCCGGCGCCGATGAGCAGCGCGACGATGACCGGAATGGCGATGAGCAGCGTGGCGGCGAGCCAGGGGCTGGTGATGACCATCATCACCGTCGCGCCAACGAACAGCACGATGTTGCGCAGGGCGATGGAGGCGGAGGAGCCGACCGCCGACTTGATCTGGGTGGTGTCGGCAGTGAGGCGCGAGATCAGCTCGCCCGACTTGGCGCCGTCATAGAAGGCGCCGTCGAGGGTGAGGACATGGGAAAACAGCTGGGTGCGCAGATCGGCGACGATGCGCTCGCCCAGCGTCATGACGAGGTAGTAGCGCGCGGCCGAGGCCATCGCCAAAACCGCCACCACACAGATCATGACCGCGAAATAGCGGTCGATGAAGCCGGCATGGCTTTGGTCGAAACCGAAATCGATCATCCGCCGCACCGCGATCGGCACCACCAGCGTGGCGATGGCCGCCACCAGCAGCGCCGCCAGCGCCGCCAAAGCGCGGCCGCGATAGCGCAGCAAATGCGGCCACAGCGCCATCAGCGGTTTGAGGCGCGGGCGGCGCGTGGCGGCCTTGTCCGGCAAGACTGTCGTGGAAGCGACGGTGGAAGCGGACGGGGAAGGCTGGGAGGCGGCTTGTGTCACGGGCATGTCTCGGTTATAGAGCCGCTCGGATTTCCGGCAGGATCGTTTTGTAGATCGCCGCATGGCTCCCGCGAGGGGCCGGCCTGCGGCGGCTGAGGATGCTACCCATGAAGAGCGACATCCATCCCGACTACCACTTCATCAAGGTGGTGATGACGGACGGCACCGAGTACACGACCCGGACGACTTGGGGCAAGGAGGGCGACGTCCTCCAGCTCGATATCGATTCGACCTCGCACCCGGCCTGGACCGGTGGCTCCGGCCAGCTGCTTGACCGCGCCGGCCGCGTGTCCAAGTTCCAGAAGAAGTTCGCGGGCTTCCTCAAGGCCTGATCGGCCGGGAAGGAGCGCCCCTCGGGGCGCGCCACCGCAGCGTTTGTCGAACCAACGACATCCGCCCTCGCGCAAGGCCTGGCCTGGCGCGAGGGTTTTCGTTTGCCTGGTGTCCGGCGCGCGCTGAAGCTGGGGAACGGTCAACGGTTCTCAAACGCGCGGCGCAGGCGGCCGATCTGCCCGGCAACGACATTCGGTCGCAGGCCGGCATTCTCCACCGCGGAAGGCGCGGAGAGAACAGCTTCAAGCTGCGAGATGCGTCCCTGCAGCTCGAAGCTGCGGTGGATGAGCGCGACCAGGGCTTCCGGCAACAGCGCTTCCTGGTCGATGTCGCGCAGCGGGCCCCTGATGTCGATCTTGCCCGCCTCGCGGCGGGCGGTCGCTTCCGCCATTTCGCGCTCGGCGACGGCGCGGCGCAGCAGCAGCCAGGAAGCGAGCTGCATCAGCCGGGTGGAAAGCCGCATGCTCTGCTGGACATAGGCGGCCTGACGCCCCGGGGAGAGAGCCGCACTGGCGGCGCGCCCTTCGCCGTCGAGATAGGCGGCGGTCTCCTCGACCAGCGCCATGCCGTCCTGAAACAGCGCGAAGAAGGCGGGCGAGGCCAGCCGACGCTCGGCGAAGCGGATCATCTCGGCGGAGGGGGCCTCGCGGGTCGCGCGCGGGCTTTCGTCCGGCGTGCCGTCTCTGTCCGAACCTTCGCGGAAGCTGCCCATCGTGCCGAACCCTCACTGGCGCATGGCGGCGCCGGACACCGCAGTCTGTCGCCCAGCGGCGCGGCGCTGTCCAGTCGGCGGCGACGGATTCGGCGGGGGAGCGATTCGGCTGGGGGATAGCGGGGATGAAAAAAGAGCCGCCCAGAGGGCGGCTCGTGAAGTGGTAGACAGGGATGCGTCAAACAGAGTGGACAGAGGCCACTCGCGGTCAAAAAGGACCGCCGCCAGTAATAGGTTGGAAAGCTTAACCGCGGGTTAAGGCACCCAGCCTCAGCGCTTGAAGAAATGCTCGGCGGCGGAGCGCGAGGCGCGCTTGGCCTCCAGCGTGCGCGCCAAGCGCTCGATCTCGGCGGAAAGCTGGGCGAGGCGCTCCTCGATCTCGGCCTCCGAGAGGACGGAGATGTCGCTGCCGACCACGTGCCCCGCCGGCTTCAGGGCCGGGGCTGCGGCGGGAAAAAGGTCGTCGTCGATCGCCATGGCATCGCTCCTGTTGATCGCCGGCACGGTCAGCGCCCGGCCGGCGGATCGCTGTTTTCGCCAGTTTAGCCGCCCCTGCCGGCGGTTGCCAGCGCTGGCGGCTTGACCTAGGACGGACATCACATTCGACAGGATGAGGATCACGCCGTGACCGAGCTGCCCGCCACCATGACCGCCATCGGCCTGCCCACTCCGGGCGGCCCGGAAGCCCTGGTTCCCGAGCAGCGCCCGGTGCCGGCGCCCGGCGCGGGCGAGATCCTGGTCAAGGTCGCGGCCGCCGGCGTCAACCGGCCTGATGTGATGCAGCGCAAGGGGCTCTACCCGCCGCCGCCCGGCGCGCCTGACATTCCGGGCCTTGAGATCTCAGGCGAAGTGGTCGCTCTCGGTGAGGGCGTGACGCGCTGGAAGCTGGGCGACAAGGTGTGCGCGCTGGTTTCCGGCGGCGGCTATGCGCAATATTGCCTCGCCGACGAGGGCTCCACCCTGCCGGTGCCGGCCGGCCTTTCCATGGTCGAGGCGGCGGCGCTGCCGGAAACCTTCTTCACCGTCTGGACCAATGTGTTCGACCTTGCCGGGCTGAAGGCGGGCGAGCGCTTCCTCGTGCATGGCGGCACCTCCGGCATCGGCACGACGGCGATCCAGCTCGCCAAGGCGTTCGGCGCCACGGTGTTCACCACCGCCGGCAGCGCCGAGAAGTGTGAGGTCTGCCGCCAGCTCGGCGCCGATGTCGCCATCGACTACAAGTCCGAGGACTTCGTCGCCGTGGTGAAAGACAAGACCGGCGGCAAGGGCGTCAATGTCATTCTCGACATGGTGGGCGGGTCCTATATCGCCCGCAATTACGAGGCCGCCGCGCCGCAGGCCCGGCTGGTGCAGATCGCCTTCATGGAAGGCTCCAAGGTGCAGATCGACTTCATGCGGCTGATGCTCAAGCGCCTGTCGCATATGGGCTCGACCCTGCGTTCGCGGCCGAAGGCGGAGAAGGCGACCATCGCCGCCGCGCTGGTCGAGAAGGTGTGGCCGCTGATCGCGGCCGGCACGGTGAAGCCGGTGCTCGACCAGAGCTTCCCGCTGGAGAAGGCGAGCGAGGCCCATGCCCGCATGGAGAGCAGCGCCCATATCGGCAAGATCATGCTGACAGTGGGGTGAGGATTCCGCACCCGGTCCATCCCGGACGGCCGAAAAGCCGGGCCGGGATCGTCCACCCGGTAGGTGAGCGTTTCCGGCTCGACGCTGCGCGTCGGCCGGGATGACGATGTCCGTTCACCGAAAGCTGTTCACCTTGGGCCTTCCCCCTCTGGCAATTTGGCCGGTGGCATCCTAGATTTGTCATGCGGGGCTGCGGGGTTCGTCAGGAGCACATATTTCCGGGGCCTTATCGATCTCAAAGGGAACTGTCCCTGACCAAGCTCCTGGGCTTGGACACACGGTGCCCACCTACGTTGTAGGTTCCCGGGATCGAGCCTCCAACGGCCATCGCGGCTCCGCACTCATCGTATCATGCCCCACTTGACCGACGCCCAACTCGACAAGGCCAGCCTTCGCGCCGTGGCGCTCGCCCGGCGGGCGGCGCTTGACCCCGCTGCGCGCGCCGAGGCGGCGGAGGCGGCGGCCGCCAATGCCATGCAATGGCTCGGCGAGGTCGCGGGCGAGATCGTCTCCGTCTTCTCACCCATTGGCGGCGAGATCGCCACCGACCCGCTGGTGCGGCGGTTGCGGGAGGCGGGGGCCTGCGTCTGCCTGCCGATCGTGCTGGAGACCGGCAAGCCGCTGCTGTTCCGCCTGTGGGAGCCGGGCGAGGAACTGACGCCGTCCGCCGGCCCCGGCCGCTTTTCCATTCCCGCCCCGCCGGAGAGCGCGCCGGCGGTCTCGCCCGATGTGCTGGTGGTGCCGCTCGCCGGTTTTGACGCGCGCGGCAACCGGCTGGGTTACGGCGCCGGCTTCTATGACCGCACGCTCTGCCTGCTGCGGCGCGCCAAGCGCGTCGAGGCGCTGGGCTATGCTTTCGCGGTGCAGCAGCTTGCCGCCGTGCCGGCCGAGCCGCACGATGAGCGGCTCGACGCCATCGCCACGGATGCCGGCATCGTTCGCCCGGCCGAGGATTGACGCATGCGCCTTCTCTTCCTCGGTGACGTGGTCGGCCGCGCCGGCCGCAGTGTCGTGCTGGAGCACCTGCCGCGCCTGCGCCGCGACTGGGCGCTCGATTTCGTCGTCGTGAACGGCGAGAACGCCGCCGGCGGCTTCGGCATCACCGAGGCGATCTATGAGGAGTTTCTGGAGGCGGGTGCCGACGCGGTGACGCTCGGCAACCACGCCTTCGACCAGCGCGAGGCGCTGGTGTTCATCGAGCGGGCGCCGCGGCTGATCCGCCCGGCCAATTTCCCGCCCGGCACGCCGGGACGCGGCGCAGCGCTGATCGAGGCGGCGAACGGGGCGCAGGTGCTGGTGGTCAACATGATGGGCCGGGTGTTCATGGACCCGCTCGACGACCCCTTCGCGAGCATTGACCGCGAACTCGACGCCGCCCCGCTCGGGCTGGTGGCGGACGCGACGATCGTCGATTTCCACGCCGAGACCACCAGCGAGAAACAGGCCTTCGGCCATTGGTGCGACGGGCGGGCGAGCCTCGTGGTCGGCACCCACACCCATGTGCCGACCGCCGATCACCGCATCCTGCCGGGGGGCACGGCCTACATGACCGATGTCGGCATGTGCGGCTGCTATGACGGGGTGATCGGCATGGACAAGGAAGAGCCGCTGCGCCGCTTCACCCGCAAGATCGGCTCAAGCCGCTTCGAGCCCGTCGCCGGGCCGGGCACGCTGTCCGGCCTCGCGGTGGAAACCGACGGCAGCGGGCGCGCCGTCGCGCTGGCGCCGGTGCGGATCGGTGGTAGCCTGAGCGAGGCCGTGCCAAGCTTCTGGTAGCGGGGGCGCTTTACGCGTGCCCGCCCTCTCGCCTATAAGCCGCGCACCCTTTTGTTTCAGGTATTCGGACAGGGTTGGCCGCAGGCCCGCCCGGTGTGACGTGGAGGCGGCCATGGCGGGTCATTCGCAATTCAAGAACATCATGCACCGCAAGGGCAAGCAGGACGCGGTGCGTTCCAAGCTGTTCTCCAAGCTGGCGCGTGAAGTCACGGTCGCCGCCAAGCTCGGCATGCCCGACCCGGCGCTGAACCCGCGCCTGCGCGCCGCCGTGCTGGCCGCCCGCGCGGAAAACATGCCCAAGGACAATATCGACCGCGCCATCAAGAAGGCGCTGGGCGGCGACGCGGAGAATTATGACGAGATCCGCTATGAGGGCTATGGCCCCGGCGGCGTCGCCGTCATCGTCGAGGCGCTGACCGACAACCGCAACCGCACCGCTTCGGAAGTGCGCTCCTTCTTCACCAAGTCCGGTGGGGCGCTGGCCGAGACCGGCGCCGTCTCCTTCATGTTCGACCGCATTGGCACCGTCGAGTTCGACGCCGCCAAGGCCTCGGCCGACGACATGCTGGAAGCCGCCATCGAGGCGGGCGCCGACGATGTGACCTCGGACGAGCATGGCCACGAGATCGTCTGCTCGGTGGAGAACCTGCACGAGGTCGCCCGCGCGCTGGAAGCCAAGTTCGGCGAGCCGCGCAAGTCCGGCCTGGTCTGGCGCCCGCAGAACACGGTGGCGGTGGATGACGAGGTGGCGGAGAAGCTGATCCGCCTGGTCGACAACCTCAACGACAATGACGACGTGCAAAACGTCTATGCCAATTTCGAACTGTCCGACGCCTTCATGGCGAAGATGAGCGACTGAACGCTCATTGCGGAAGGCGCGTCATCCCGTGCGGGATGACGCCATGGCGAGGGGACGGCCTCACCGCCCGATCAGCGCGTCGAACAGCGGCAGGCTGAGAAGGGCGGCGGCGGCGATCACCCAATAGGCGGCGATGCGGTAATGCCGGTCCGAGGCGCCGCGAAAGGCGCGGGCGCCGGCATAAAGGCCGATCGCATAGCCAGGCCCGAGCAGAAGGGTGAGTCGTCCGACCTCGGCGGTGAACAGGCCGCTGACCGCATAGGCGGTGCCGCTCGCCAGCGTGACCAGCGCGAAGAAGCCGAACAGGTTCGCCCGCACCAGCGCTGAGGGCTGGCCGCTGCCGAGCCAATAGGCGACGACGGCGGGCCCCGACATCTGCGCCGCGCCGCCGCAGAAGCCGGCAACCGCGCCGACCGCCAGCGTCGTCGGCAAAGAGTGCCGGCCGGTATGGCGCCAGCCGGACGCCAGCAGCGCCAGAAGACCGAGGCCGAGCAGCGCCAGTGCCCAGCGCAGCACCATCGGGTCGGTGTGCCCGAGCACCCACACCCCGGCCGGCACTGCCACCACGGCGCCCGCTGCCAGCGGGGCGACCTGGCGCCAGATGCAGGCGCGAAGCGCCGGCACGAGGAAAGGCAGGGTCAGCAGCGTGTCGATGACCAGCAGAGAGGGGGCGGCGACGCGCGGGCCATAGGCGGCACTCACCAGCGGCACGAAGATGAGGGCGCCGCCGAACCCCGAGAAGCCGCGCGTGACGCCGGCGATCAGCGCGGTGAGGAAGGCCCAGACAAGGGCGGGATCGAGGGCCATGGGGAACCGAAGGAGCGCGCAGCGCCGAAGCGTGGGCCGGCAGACCTAGTCCCGCCGCCTTGTGCCGTCAACACGGTTGGTGATGGATGTGACACATCCATCAGCTTTCGCGAACGTGCTCATTCGCAAAACGCATTTGCGCGAACCGGTCGCGCACGCCACATTCGGCGCAACTCGCTGCCCGACATCGTGCCGGGCGCCACATTTTCCTGCGCCGCGCTGCGGCGGGATATCGATCATGAACAAGTCCGTCTCGGCGGCCGCGCTCGGCGGCACGGCCGCTCCCTCGCTTTCCGATCGCCTGACCGGTGCCGGCTGCGCCCTTCTCGCCATCGCTATCTGGGGCGCCTGGATCGTCTCCACCCGGCACGCCGTGCACGGGCATTTGTCGCCGGCGACGGTGGGCTGGCTGCGCTTCGTCGTGCCGGCGGTGGTGCTGGCGCCGGCCTGGTGGCGTATCGGCCTGTGGCCGAAGCGCGGCTTCCTGCCCTTCCTGCTGTGCTTTCTCGGCGCGGGCGCCTTCTTCTTCCTCGATGTGGCGACCGCGATGCGCTTCGTGCCGGCGGCCGATGTCGGCCCGCTGTTGCCCGGCACCATGCCGCTGATCGTCGCCGCGATCTCGGTGCTGGTGTTCCGCGAGCGGCTGGGGATGGGCCGGGCGATCGGCTTTGCCGCCATCGCGCTCGGCGTGGTCACGCTGGGCGGGCGCGGGCTGCTCTACCCGCAAGATGGGGCCTGGCGCGGCCATGCGCTGCTGCTCATCGGGGCCGGAATGTGGGCCTGCTACACGCTCGCCTTCCGCCGCACCGGCCTCAAGGCGACCGAGACGGTCGGGCTGGTCGGGCTGTGGTCCACGGTGGTGCTGACGCCCTATGGTGTGCCTGGTGTGGTGGAGGCGGTGGCCAGCGGCTATGGCCGGGAAGTGCTGTTCCAGCTGCTGATCCAGGGCCTGTTGTCGGGCGTGGTGGCGCTGGTGGCCTTCGGCATCGCCATTGAGCGGCTCGGCTCCTCGCGCGCCGCCGCCTTCACCGGGCTGGTGCCGGCGCTGGCGGCGCTGATCGCCGTGCCGGCGCTGGGCGAGCACCCGGACACGGCGGCGATCATCGGCGTGGCGGCGACGGGCGTCGGCGTGGTGCTGGCCAGCGGGGCATTCAGCGGGCGGCGCTAGCGGTTAACGATGCGTCAACCATGATCGGCGTCCCCGCCGAACCGGGGCGCGCGGCGGCGCATCGCCCCTTTCCGTTCGTCCTTTGTTCGGGTACGCCCTAAGGGATGGCGACGTCTCCGATTCGCATCCTCGGCCTTGATCCCGGCCTCCGCCGCACCGGCTGGGGGGTGATCGAGGCTGTCGGCACCCGGCTCGCCTTCGTCGCCTGCGGCACGGTGATGCCGCCGGAGGAGGGCGGGCTGGCGGAACGGCTCGCCTGTCTTCACAATGATCTCGCCAAGGTGCTGCGCACCTACACCCCTGACGAGGCGGCGGTCGAAGAGACCTTCGTCAACGTCAACCCGGCCTCGACGCTCAAGCTCGGCCAGGCGCGCGGCGTGGTGATGCTGACCCCGGCGCTCGCGGGGGTGCCGGTTTCCGAATATGCGGCGCTGCTGGTGAAGAAGACCGTTGTCGGGGCCGGCCGTGCCGAGAAGGCGCAGATCCGCCTGATGATGAAGATCCTGCTGCCGCAGGCCGATTTCACCACTGACGATGCCGCCGACGCGCTTGCGGTCGCCGTCACCCATGCGCAGCATCGGGGCATGGCAGCGATGAAGGCGCAGATGGCGGCCAAGGTTTCGACAAAGCTCACCTCAAGGGTTGCAGCACGATGATCGGCAAGCTGAAGGGCCTGGTCGACAGCTATGGCGACGATCATGTGATCCTCGACGTGCAGGGCGTGGGCTATCTCGTGCACTGCTCGGCCCGCACGCTGCAGGCGCTGCCGCGCGTCGGCGAGGCCGGCACGCTGTTCATCGAGACCTTCGTGCGCGAGGACATGATCCGCCTCTATGGCTTCGTCTCGCAGGCCGAGAAGAGCTGGTTCCTGCTGCTGCAGAATGTGCAGGGTGTCGGCTCCAAGGTGGCGCTGAACGTGCTCTCGACCCTCTCGCCCTCCGAGCTCGCCAATGCGGTGGCGCTGGGCGACAAGGTGATGGTGGCGCGGGCCAATGGCGTCGGGCCGAAGGTGGCCGCCCGCATCGTCGCCGAGCTGAAGGACAAGGCGCCGGGCTTTGCCAGCGTCGACCCCGGCGTCGCCGGCCTTGTCGCGCAGATCGAGGACCGGCAGGCGCCCGGCCCGGTGGCGGACGCGGTCTCGGCGCTGGTCAATCTGGGCTATGCGCCGATCCAGGCCAGCGCCGCCATTGCCGGCGCGGTGCGTGAGGCGGGCGAGGGCGCCGACACCGCCCGGCTGATCCGCCTCGGGCTGAAGGAACTGGCGAAGTGAGCGAGACGCGCCTCATCGCCCCGGACAAGCGCGAGGAAGACCTCGCCGAGGCCTCGCTGCGGCCGCAGAACCTTGCGGAATTCGTCGGGCAGGAGCAGGCGCGGGCCAATCTCGACATTTTCATCAAGGCGGCGAAGACACGCGGCGAGGCGCTGGACCATGTGCTGTTCGTCGGCCCGCCGGGGCTCGGCAAGACCACGCTGGCGCAGATCGTGGCGCGCGAGCTGGGGGTGGGCTTCCGCTCCACCTCCGGTCCGGTCATCGCCAAGGCCGGCGACCTCGCGGCGCTGCTGACCAATCTCGAAGAGCGCGATGTGCTGTTCATCGACGAAATTCACCGGCTCAACCCGGCGGTGGAGGAAATCCTCTATCCGGCGATGGAGGATTATGAACTCGACCTCATCATCGGCGAGGGGCCGGCGGCGCGCTCGGTGAAGATCTCGCTGTCGAAATTCACTTTGGTGGGCGCCACCACGCGCTCGGGCCTGCTGACCACGCCGCTGCGCGACCGCTTCGGCATTCCCATCCGGCTGAATTTCTACACCGTGGAAGAGCTGGAACTGGTGGTGACGCGCGGCGCGCGGGTGATGGGCATTCCCATCGCCCGGGACGGCGCGCGCGAGATCGCCCGCCGGGCACGCGGCACGCCGCGCATCGCCGGAAGGCTGCTGCGCCGGGTGCGCGACTTCACCCTGGTGGCCGGCAAGGAGATCATCGACCGCGCCGCCGCCGATCATGCGCTGCTGGCGCTTGAAGTGGACGGGCTCGGCCTCGACCAGATGGACCGGCGCTACCTCACCGTGGTGGCGATGAATTATGGCGGCGGGCCGGTGGGGGTGGAAACCATCGCCGCCGCGCTTTCCGAGCCGCGCGATGCCATCGAGGAAATCATCGAACCCTATCTGGTGCAGCAGGGCTTTCTCCAGCGTACCCCGCGCGGGCGGGTGCTGACCGCGCACGCCTTCAAGCATCTCGGCCTCGCAGCGCCGTCGAGCGTCAACCAGATGCCGCTGTTCGACGAGGGCGCGGATTAACCCCTTGTGCGCCCGGCCATCGACGTGACCTCCCGCGTGATGTAAGTCCCCTTCACATGAGCTGGTCCCGGAACGGCGGAGAATCGCGCGGCTATCATCACGGCAACCTGCGGGAAGCCCTGATGAAGGCGGCGCTTGAGCTGATCGCGGAGAAGGGCACCGCTGGCGCCACCTTCGCCGAGGCGGCGCGCCGCGCCGGCGTCTCCCCGGCCGCGCCCTACCGGCATTTCCGCGACCGCGACGAATTGCTGGCGGCGGTGGCGGCGGATGGGTTCGAGCGCTTCACCAAGGCGCTGGAGGCGGGCTGGAACGAGGGACGGCCGACCCCGTCCGAGGCCTTTGAACGGCTTGGCCGGGCCTATCTCGCCTTCGCCCGCGAGCATCCGGCCGACTATGTCGCGATGTTCGAATCCGGCCTGCGCAGCGAGGCGTTCCCGGCGCTCGACCAGGCCGGCCAGCGCGCTTTCGGCGTGCTGCGCGAGGCGGCGGATACGCTGGTCGCCTCCATGCCGCCCACCGTGCGCCCGCCGGCGCTGATGGTGGCGCTGCACACCTGGGCGCTGGCGCATGGCGTCGCCTCGCTGTTCGGCCGCGCCGATGGCGCCCGCCGCAAGCTGCCAATGGCGCCGGACGACCTGCTTGAGGCGGCCTTCCTGGTCTATCTCAAGGGGCTGGCGGCGGGGGGCTAGGACGGGGCGGCGTTCAGCCCTCGGCTACGTTGTTGACCTCGATGCCGTCCTGCGCCTTCCGGCAGAACAGCTGGATGTCGTCCGGTGTGTTCTCCGGTGTCAGGATCACCGGGCGCCCGGCTTTCTCCGCCAGCCAGAGGATGAAGCGGGCGAGCGCCTGCCAGTCTTCCGGCTCGCAGACATCGGCGGGATCGATATCGAACTCGATATCGTCGCTGCGGAAGAAGTGCAGGTTGACCTGCACCTCGCCGGCATTCCACCGCAGGCTGGGGCTTGCGTTTCCCCAGATGGCGAACACATCCTCGATGCGCGCGGGCAGGGCGGCCGGCTCGCCGTCGATCTCGAAGACGGACGGCGGGTCGAGCGCGCGCAGGCCGTCAAGCACGGCCTGCCAGCCTTCGGGGCCGGCATCGAGCACATAGAGATCGCGCAAGGAGCCATCCGGCTCGAAAATCCAGGCGACGTCGGTCCAAGCGGGAATCGGTGCAGTCATTGGATGTGTCCTTTTCCCTTCCATCCCGCAGGACGCCCCCATTGACAAGATGGGAGTGGATTTCTATCTATGTGAATGTGATTAACATTAACCCAAGCGGACATCGGGTCCGCGAAGGTTCTACCCAGGAGCGGTACGCCCATGGAGCTCGCACAGAAGCTCGACAGTTACGGCAAGCCGGCCTGGATCGCGCTCACGGTACTGGGCTTCATGGCCTGGTGGCCTCTGGGTCTTGCGGTCCTGGCCTTCACGATAGGGAGTGGACGGATGTTTTGTGGTGGCAAGCGCGGCTTCGGCCGCTGGCAGGAAGAGGGCGCGGAAGCGGTGCGTAACTTCGGCAGCCGGTTCGGTGGCGGTTTCCCCTCCAGCGGCAACCGCGCCTTTGACGAATATCGCCAGGAGACGCTGCGCCGGCTGGAAGACGAGCAGAAGGATTTCCGCTCCTTCCTCGACCGCCTGCGCCAGGCCAAGGACAAGGCGGAGTTCGACCAGTTCATGGCCGACCGCCGCAACCGTCCGGCCGCGCCTTCCGCGCCGATGGATGACGTCCAGAACTGAACAAGGCGACCATCCTGCGGCCGCGCCCCTCACCCGAGGGGCGCGGTTCTTTTTTTGCCGAGCCTTCTCGTTTATGAGGGCAGCATGAACGAGCGCCCCGACCCTTTTTCCCCTGACGTCCTCAAGGCCGACCCCTTCCTGCATCTGGCGGGAAAGCTGGTGCCGGGCGGGCATGTGCTGCCCGTGCGGGTCTATTACGAGGACACGGACTTTTCCGGCATCGTCTATCACGCCAACTACCTGAAGTTCATGGAGCGCGGCCGTTCCGATCATCTGCGGCTGATCGGCGTGGTGCAGGGCGAATTGTTCGGCGAGGCGCTGGCCGAGGCACCGGGCTTCGCCTTCGTGGTGCGCTCAATGGAGCTGCAATTCGTCCGTCCCGCCCGCATCGATGACGTGCTGGAAGTGCACACCAGCCCGGTGGAAGTCGCCGGCGCCTCGATTACGCTTGCCCAGAAGGTGAAGCGCGGCGCGGACCTCATCGTCGAGGCCAAGGTCAAGGTCGCGTTCGTCGCGCAGGGGCGCGCCCGGCGCATTCCGGACGCGCTGCGGGCGGCGATGAAGCTGGCGCTGGAGCAGGCCCCGCAGCCCTGATTCTGAGCCCGGTAACAAAACACCCGTAAAGCTGTTGCGATGCGGCAACGCTAACCCGGTATTAACCCTAATAGGGTGTTGTACCGGGCGGCTGCGGGTGTGGCCCGGCCTCTATCGCCCAAGTTTGGACAGACTCGGTCGGTTGATGGCGGGCGCGTTCCCACAGCAGCCATGCAGGGCATTCGCTGCTTCGCAGCCGATGCAGGGCGGCAGTGCGACCTTTAACGATCTGGCAGGATTGGCTTGATGACGCTGAAGAAGCTTCTATTCGCGGTGATGCTGGTTCTGGCGGCGCCGGCGTCCATGGCCATCGCCCAAAATGCGCCCGCGCCGGTTACCGCCGCGCCGACGGCGCAGGTCGATGGGCAGGCCGTCGCCGCCCCCGACGGCATGATGGCGGCTCCGGCGGGTGCCGGCATGGGCAGCGCCGACCTGTCGCTGATCGGCCTTTTCCTTCAGGCACACCTGATCGTGAAGTTCGTCATGGCGGGCCTCGTGCTGGCCTCGGTCTGGGTGTGGGCGATCATCATCGACAAGACCATCCTGTACGGCCGGATGAAGCGGCAGATGGACCGCTTCGAGACCACCTTCTGGTCCGGCCAGAGCCTGGAGGAGCTGTACCGCTCGCTGTCCTCGCGGCAGAACCACGCCATGGCGGCGATCTTCGTCGCGGCCATGCGCGAGTGGAAGCGCTCTTATGAGGGCGGCGCGCGCTCGCTTTCCGGCCTGACGCAGCGGCTCGACAAGGTGATGAACGTCACCATCGCCCGCGAGGTGGAGCGTCTGGAGAACCGGCTGCTGGTGCTGGCGACGGTCGGTTCGGCCGGCCCGTTCATCGGCCTGTTCGGCACGGTGTGGGGCATCATGACCAGCTTCCAGTCGATCGCCGCCTCGAAGAACACCAGCCTCGCCGTGGTGGCGCCGGGCATTGCGGAAGCGCTTTTCGCGACGGCAATCGGCCTTATCGCCGCCATTCCCGCGACGATTTTCTATAACAAGTTCGTCTCGCAAGTGAACCGGCAGGCAGCGCGGCTGGAGGGATTCGCCGACGAGTTCTCCGCCATCCTGTCGCGCCAGATCGACGAACGGGGCTGATCCATGGGCATGTCCGGAGGAGGAGGAGGGGGCTGGCACTCGCGGCGTTCGCGTCGTCGCGCGGGCGGGGCCGTCATGTCCGAGATCAACGTCACGCCGATGGTCGACGTGATGCTGGTGCTGCTCATCATCTTCATGGTCGCCGCGCCCATGCTCACCACGGGCGTGCCGCTCGACCTGCCGCAGACCGAGGCCAAGGCGGTGCCGCAGGAGAGCGCGCCGCTGGTCATCAATATTACAAAGGACGGCAAGATCTTCCTGCAGGAGACCGAAATTCCCGTCGACGAGCTGGTGCCGAAGCTGCAGGCGATCGGCAAGGCCGGCTATGAGGAGCGCATCTTCGTGCGTGCCGACAAGAGCCTCGATTATGGCTCGGTGATGCGTGTGATGGGCCGCCTGTCCGGCGCCGGTTTCAAGCGCGTGGCGCTGGTCTCCGAAGTCGAGCAGGGAGGCTGACGCATGAAGGCGGGCTTCCTTTCCTCGGCGGCGCTTCACGTCGGCATCATCGGCTTCATGGCGGTCTCCTTCGCGTCTCCCTCGCCCTATGAGGTGACGCCGCCCGAATCCATGCCGATCGACATCATCTCCGATTCCGAAATGTCGAAGATGATGGCCGGTAAGAAGGACGCGCCGAAGGAGGCCCCCAAGCCCGTCGTCGAGAAGAAGGCCGACACGCCCAAGCAGGCGGAGAACCTCGAGTCCAAGGTTTCGGAGAAGCCCGAGGTGAAGGCCGCCAACGAGCCTGCCACCCCGCCGCCTCCGCCCCCGCCGCCGCCCGAGGCAAAGCCGGCCGAGCCCAAGCCGCCGGCGGCCCGGGCCGAGGCCCAGCCCGCGCCGCCGCCGCCGGAAGCCGAGGCGCTCGCCGCCAAGCCGCCGGAGCCGCCGAAGGACCAGCCCAAGCCGCAGGAGCAGGCGCAGGCGACCCCGCCGCCGCCCAAGCCGCCGCAGAAGCCGAAGAACATTCCGCCGAAGGTGGTGCAGGAGCCCGCGCCCGAGCGCGATTTCAATCCGAACCAGATTGCGGCCCTGCTGAACAAGCAGGACCCCCGGCGCATGGCGGCGCTTGGCGAGACGATCAACAACACCGCCTCGCTCGGCGCGTCGCAGGGGACGGCGACCTCGCTATCGCAGACCGAGATCGACGCGCTGCGCGCCTATATCGCCCGCTTCTGGAAGCTGCCGGCCGGCGCGGTGGATGCCGGCCAGGTGACGGTGGTGTTCAAGATCGTGCTGAGCCCCGACCGCAAGATGGTCGGTGCGCCGCAGCTGGTCGAGGTGCAGGGCGCCGGCAATGCCTATGCGCCGGTGGTGCGGGAAACCGCGCAACGGGCGCTGTATGAGATCGCCAACCAGCCCAATCCCTTCCCGATGCTGCGCGCCGACCGCTACGATACGTGGCGGGAATTGGAGCTCGGCTTCAATCCGGCCATGCTTCATTGATGCCTGTTTTTTCCGAGGTACCCAGAATGTCGCGGCGTTTTCCCCTTGAAGCCAACGGCCTTGTCGGTCGCCGGTCGGTTCTCGTCGGCATGGCGGCGCTTGGCGGGGCCGGGCTTGGCGGGGCGATGCTCGCGCCGGGCCTGGCGAATGCCGCCGTCCGCCTCGACATCACCTCGGGCACGGTGCAGCCGCTTCCCATCGCCATCACCGATTTCGTCGGCGGCGGCAGCCCGCAGGACATCGAGGCCGGCCGGGGCGTGACGCAGATCATCTCCGCCGATCTGCGCCGCTCGGGCCTGTTCGCCCCGATCGACCCGGCCGCCTTTGTCGAGAAGATCGCCAATCCGGACGCCTCGCCGCGCTTCCAGGACTGGCGCGTCATCAATGCCCAGGCGCTCGTCACCGGCCGCATCACCCGCCAGCCGGACGGGCGGGTGAAGGCGGAATTCCGCCTGTGGGACGTGTTCGCCGGCCAGCAGCTGATCGGCCAGCAATATTTCACCCAGCCGGAGAACTGGCGCCGCGTCGCCCACATCATCGCCGACGCCATCTATGAGCGGCTCACCGGTGAGAAGGGCTATTTCGACACCCGCATCGTCTTCGTCGACGAGAGCGGGCCGAAGGAGAAGCGGATCAAGCGCCTGGCCATCATGGACCAGGACGGCGCCAACGTGACCTATCTCACGCGCGGCGACGACCTCGTGCTGACCCCGCGCTTCTCGCCGACCAGCCAGGAAATCACCTATATGAGCTATGGAAACGGCGAGCCGCGCGTCTTCCTGCTCAACATCGAGAACGGCCAGCGCGAGGTGGTCGGAAACTTCCCCAATATGAGCTTCTCGCCGCGCTTCGCCCCGGACGGCCAGCGGGTGATCCTGAGCCTGCAGCAGGGGGCGGATTCCAACATCTTCGTGATGGACCTGCGCTCCAAGGCCACCACACGGCTCACCGACACCGCCGCCATCGACACCGCGCCGTGCTATTCCCCGGACGGCACGCAGATCTGCTTCGAAAGCGACCGCGGCGGCGGCTCGCAGATCTACCTCATGAACCCGGACGGCTCGAACCAGCGCCGCATCTCCTTCGGCGACGGGCGTTATTCGACGCCGGTCTGGTCGCCGCGCGGGGATGTGATCGCCTTCACCAAGCAGGCGCAGGGGCGCTTCGCCATCGGGCTGATGCGGCCGGACGGCTCGGGCGAGCGAATCCTGACCGAGGGCTACCACAATGAGGGGCCGACCTTCGCGCCGAACGGGCGGGTGATCATGTTCTTCCGCGATGCGGGGGGCGGGGGTGGCCCGCAGCTCTATACGGTGGACATCACCGGCTATAACGAGCAGCGCGTGCCGACCCCGAGCTACGCTTCCGACCCGGCCTGGTCGCCCTTGCGCTCCTAAGCGGGTTCTGTCAGGGAACGATTAACCATAAGCGGCGGTTTACGGCACGGTCGTGAAATTGGCGTAGTTCAGCAAGGTTTCGTAAAGCACGACGGAACATTGATGAACGCCAGCAGCCAGTCGGCAGATCAGTCGGGAATTCAGGAGTCAGCGGTATGATCCGTATGTTGCGCCATCTGGGCGGCGCGCGCGTCGCCTTCATCGTCGGTTTCGCGATGCTCGCGGCCGCCTGCGCCAAGAACCCGATGGACGGGGCCGGCACGGCTCTCGGCTCGGCGCCTCCCGGCAGCCCGCAGGAGTTCATCGTCTCGGTCGGTGACCGCGTGTTCTTCGAGAGCGACCAGACCAGCCTGACGCCGCAGGCGCAGGCGACGCTCGACAAGCAGGCGCAGTGGCTGAACCAGTATGCCCGCTACAGCTTCACCATCGAAGGCCATGCCGACGAGCGCGGCACCCGCGAATACAACATCGCCCTCGGCGCCCGCCGCGCCCAGAGCGTGCGCGATTATCTCGTCCAGCGCGGTGTCCCGGCCAGCCGCATGCGCACCATCTCCTACGGCAAGGAGCGCCCGGTCGCGGTCTGCAACGACATTTCCTGCTGGTCGCAGAATCGCCGCGCCGTCACTGTGCTGAACGGCGCCGGCACCTGATCGCCGCATCCGCGCGTCAACGTGACCCGGCTCGCCCTGCGGGCCGGGTTTGGCGTTTCTAGAGCGTTATCCAGGGGCAAGACGTACAAGGGGATGCCCCTGGGTCAAACTTTGGACGCGATCGGCCCCGTATGCTCAAATGGAAAGCGCGCGGCCTCCTGCCGCCGTTCCGCTGTTCCCGTTCCAGTGCATGGCCATGATGACCGTCCGCCCGCCTCGTTTCGCCGCTCTCGTTCTTGTCGCCGCCCTCGCTGCCTCTGCCGCGCCGTTCGAGGCAGCGCAGGCGCAGGCGGACAACAATTTCTTCGGCAATCTTTTCAAGCCGCCGGGACAGGTGCGCGCGGGCAACCAGCCCTCGCAGGTTGAGGAAACCGACAGCCTCCTCACCCGGATCGACCGGCTGGAAAACCAGCTGCGGCAGATGACCGGGCAGATGGAGCAGCTGCAATACCGTAACCAGCAGCTTGAGCAGCAGGTGCGGCTGCTGCAGGGCGACACCGGCGCCGGGCCGGCGGCTGCGGGCGAGCCGGCTCGCCGTCCCGACGTGTTCGATCCCGCCGCGCAGGCCGCCGCTCCCGGCGCGCCCCGCCCGCTGGGAACCACCGCCCCGAGCGGCGCGCCGATGGACCTCGGCACACTGTCGGGCGCCGCGGCGGGTGGGGGTGCCCAGCCCGGGGCCTCGCCGAAGGAGATGTTCGATCTCGGCTTCGGCGCGCTCCAGCGCCAGGATTATGCCGGCGCGGGCCAGACCTTCGAGCAGTTCGTCAAGCTCTACCCCACCGACCGCGCCACGCCGGACGCCTATTACTGGCTGGGCGAGAGCCAGTATCTGCGCAAGTCCTACAAGGAGGCGGCGCAGAATTTCCTCAAAGTGTCGACCGACTACCCCAATGCGGTGAAGGCGCCGGATGCCTTGCTGCGGCTCGGCCAGTCGCTCGCGGCCATAGGCGAGAAAGATGCCGCCTGCGCGACGCTGAACGCTGTCGGCAACAAATACCCGCGCGCCTCGGCGACGGTGAAGCAGGGGGTGGAGCGTGAGCAGAAGCGCGCCGGCTGCTGAGGCTGCGCCTGCCCACCCCGCCAACGGCCCTGACGCGGCTGGCCTGGCGGCGCTCTTTGCTCCCTTCTCTGCCCATGCCGATGTTCTGCTCGCGGTCTCAGGCGGACCCGATTCGACCGCGCTGATGCTGCTGGCCCATCGCTGGCGAACCCAATGCCACGCGACGACCCGGCTTCACGTCGCCACGGTGGACCATGGCCTGCGGGCCGAATCGCGCGCCGAGGCGTGGGACGTGGCCGCGCTTGCGCAGCAATTGGGCCTGCCGCACGCTCTTCTCGATCTTGCCGCCCCGCTGCCGGGCACCCGCCTGCAGGAGGCGGCACGCGATGCCCGCTATGACGCGCTGGCCGACCATGCGGCGGCGATCGGCGCCGGCGCGCTTGCCACCGCCCACACGCGTGATGACCAGGCCGAGACGGTGCTGTTCCGGCTGATGCGCGGTTCCGGCATTGGCGGGCTCGCCGGCATTCCTGCCGAGCGCTCGCTGGGAAAGATCACTCTCCTGCGCCCGCTGCTCGGCCGACCGAAGGCGGAGTTGGTCGCGCTTTGCCAGGCGGCCGGCATCGCCTTTGCCGAGGACCCCTCGAACAGCAACCCGCGCTTCGCCCGTGTGCGGCTGCGGGCGCTGCTGCCAAGGCTGGCGGCGGAAGGCTGTGACGCGGCGGCGCTGGAGCGCCTGGCCTATCGCATGGCCCGGGCCGAGGCGGCCCTGGAGGCGGCGACAGACGCCGCTGCTGCCGCCCTCTGGCCGGCGCGGCGAGAAGGAGAGGAGCCGCTGGCCTTTTCCCGCGCCGGGCTTGCCGCCCTTCCCGAGGAGATCGCCCTGCGCCTGCTCGGGCGGGGCCTCGCGGCGGTGGGCAAGGGTCCGGTGGAACTCGGCAAGCTGGAGGCGCTGCTGGCGTTTATCGCCGGGCTCGGGCGAGACGAACAGGGCGCGCGCACCCTTGCCGGAGCGGTGGTGCGGGTGAACCGGCGGACGGTCGCGCTGGCTCCCGCCCCCGCGCGGCGACCCCTCGGTTCCGCCCGGTGACGCCGATTTGCGCGGAAGGTCGCAGGTGCCTTGCTCCCGACATCTTGGCAATCACCCCTGCGCCACCTAAATTACGGAGCGACAAGGGAGGGCCGCCAGCGCCGGCGGTGCCCGCGCGTCGGGTGAATCCGACGCCGAAAGGGACATGATGAACGCCAATATTCGGAATTTCGCCCTCTGGGTGATCATCGTTCTTCTGCTTCTGGCGCTGTTCTCGCTGTTCCAGAACCCGGCGCAGCGTCAGGCGACGAACGATGTGAGCTTCTCGCAGCTGCTCAACGAGGTTGATCAGGGTCGCGTGCGCGACGTGGTGATCCAGGGTCCGGAGATTACCGGCACCTTCACCGACGGGCGCACCTTCCAGACCTATTCGCCCAATGATCCCTCGCTGATCCAGCGCCTTTACGGCAAGGGCGTGTCGATCACCGCCAAGCCGCTGACCGACAATGTGCCGTGGTTCGTCAGCCTGCTGATCTCCTGGCTCCCCTTCATCGCTCTGATCGGCGTGTGGATCTTCCTGTCGCGCCAGATGCAGGGCGGCGCGGGCGGCAAGGCGATGGGCTTCGGCAAGAGCCGCGCCAAGCTGCTGACCGAGGCGCATGGCCGCGTGACCTTCGAGGACGTGGCCGGCATTGACGAGGCCAAGAGCGACCTCACCGAGATCGTCGACTTCCTGCGCGATCCGCAGAAGTTCCAGCGGCTCGGCGGGCGCATTCCCCGCGGCGTGCTGCTGGTCGGCCCGCCCGGCACCGGCAAGACCCTGCTCGCCCGCGCCATCGCCGGTGAAGCGAACGTGCCGTTCTTCACCATTTCCGGTTCCGACTTCGTCGAGATGTTCGTCGGCGTCGGCGCCAGCCGCGTGCGCGACATGTTCGAGCAGGCGAAGAAGAACGCGCCCTGCATCATCTTCATCGACGAAATCGACGCGGTCGGTCGCCATCGTGGCGCCGGTCTCGGCGGCGGTAATGATGAGCGCGAGCAGACCCTGAACCAGCTCCTCGTCGAGATGGACGGCTTCGAGGCCAATGAGGGCATCATCCTCATCGCCGCGACCAACCGCCCGGACGTGCTCGACCCGGCGCTGCTGCGTCCCGGCCGCTTCGACCGTCAGGTCGTGGTGCCGAACCCGGACGTGGTCGGCCGCGAGCAGATCCTCAAGGTCCATGCCCGCAAGATCCCGGTCGCGCCTGATGTGAACCTCAAGGTGATCGCCCGCGGCACGCCCGGCTTCTCCGGCGCCGATCTCGCCAACCTCTGCAATGAGGCCGCCCTCATGGCCGCGCGCCGCAACAAGCGCATGGTGACGATGAGCGACTTCGAGGACGCCAAGGACAAGGTGATGATGGGTGCGGAACGCCGCTCGCTCGTCATGACCGAGGACGAGAAGATGCTGACCGCCTATCACGAAGGCGGCCATGCCATCGTCGCCCTCAAGGTCCCGGCGACCGATCCGGTGCACAAGGCGACGATCATCCCGCGCGGGCGTGCGCTCGGCATGGTGATGCAGCTGCCGGAGCGCGACAAGCTCTCCATGTCCTATGAGCAGATGACCTCGCGCCTCGCCATCATGATGGGTGGCCGCGTCGCCGAAGAGCTGATCTTCGGTGCCGAGAAGGTGACGTCAGGCGCGGCTTCCGACATCGAGCAGGCCACCCGCCTCGCCCGCATGATGGTGACGCGCTGGGGCTTCTCGGAGAAGCTCGGCAATGTCGCCTATGGCGAGAACAATGACGAGGTGTTCCTCGGCATGTCGATGCAGCGCCAGCAGAACGTTTCCGAAGCCACGGCGCAGACCATCGACAGCGAAGTGCGTCGCCTGGTGGACGAAGGCTATGCCGAGGCCAAGCGTATCCTGACCGAGAGCAAGGACGGGCTGGAAATCCTGGCGCGCGGCCTGCTCGAATATGAGACGCTGTCCGGTGACGAGATCATCGGCCTGCTCGACGGCAATGCGCCCGTGCGCGACACCACCATCGAGCCCGCCAATGCGCGCGGTTCAGTGGTGCCGAGCGCCGGCAAGAACCGCCCGCCGCGCCCGGATGCCGGCATGGAGCCGCAGCCGCAGGCGTGATCCCCGTCTCGGGGTGAATTGAGGGGAAGGTCTGCGCAAGCAGATCTTCCCCTTTTATTTGTCGGCCACCTCGCCGAGCGGCAGGCGGACGAAGTATCCCGCGAGATTAAATCGCTTGATCCTGATCGCGCCGGCGTCGAGGGGCGTCTTTCTCGACCCGGCCGGCGCGCAATGAACGCTTACACTTTGTGAAACCCTTGCGTGTAAGCTCAATGGTAGAGAAGAGTAAGCGGCGACGCGCCGATGGCGCGCCGGGACGGCGTCGATTCGCATGAGGCAGGGCATGGCACGCACATTATTCGGCACCGACGGGATTCGCGGCCGGGCCAACGGCATCATCACGCCGGAACTCGCGCTGCGCGTCGGCATGGCTGCCGGGCTGGTGTTCCAGCGCGGCGACCACCGTCACCGCGTGGTCATCGGCAAGGACACGCGCCTTTCCGGCTACATGATCGAGAACGCGCTGGTCGCCGGCTTCACCGCCGTCGGCATGGATGTGCTGCTGCTCGGCCCGATGCCGACCCCGGCGGTGGCCATGCTCACCCATTCCATGCGCGCCGATCTCGGCGTCATGATCTCCGCCTCGCACAACCCCTATGACGATAATGGCATCAAGCTGTTCGGCCCTGACGGCTACAAGCTCTCCGACGAGCTGGAAACCCGGATCGAGGCGCTGATCAGCGGCGATATGGGCAGCATGCTGGCCCAGCCCGCCGATATGGGCCGCGCCAAGCGCATTGAGAGCGTGCATGCCCGCTATATCGAATTCGCCAAGCGCACCTTGCCGCGCAACCAGTCCTTTGACGGCCTGCGGGTGGTGGTCGACTGCGCCAATGGCGCGGCCTATCGCGTCGCCCCGGAAGCGCTGTGGGAACTCGGCTGCGAGGTCATCACCATTGGCGACCAGCCGGACGGCTTCAACATCAACCGCGATGTCGGCTCCACCGCGCCCGAGGCCTTGGCGGCCAAGGTGCGGGAAGTGCGTG
This sequence comes from Ancylobacter vacuolatus, assembly GCF_030813595.1. Lineage (GTDB taxonomy): Bacteria > Pseudomonadota > Alphaproteobacteria > Rhizobiales > Xanthobacteraceae > Ancylobacter > Ancylobacter vacuolatus. Next base: position 141,768 of record NZ_JAUSUH010000006.1, read on the forward strand.
CCGATATCGGCATTGCCCTCGATGGCGACGCCGACCGGGTGCTGATCGTCGACGAGAAGGGACGGCTGGTGGATGGCGACCAGCTGATGGCCGTGGTGGCCGAGAGCTTCCACGAGGATGGCCGGCTGTCGCGCAACGGCATCGTCGCCACCGTCATGTCCAATCTCGGTCTGGAGCGCCACCTGGCCGATCTTGGCCTGACGCTGGCCCGCACGCCGGTGGGCGACCGCTATGTGCTGGAGCACATGCGCGCCAATGGATACAATGTCGGCGGCGAGCAGTCCGGCCACATCATCCTGTCGGATTATTCGACCACCGGCGACGGTCTGGTCGCAGCGCTGCAGGTGCTCGCCATGGTGCAGCGTCGCCAGCGGCCGGTTTCCGAGGTGTGCCACCGCTTCGAGCCGCTGCCGCAGATCCTGCGCAATGTGCGCTACAAGAGCGGCCGGCCGCTGGAGAATGACGGCGTGCTTAAGGCCATCGCCGCTGCCGAACTCAAGCTCAACAGCCATGGCCGGCTGCTCATCCGCCCCTCCGGCACCGAGCCGGTGATCCGGGTGATGGCCGAGGGCGACAATCGCGACCTGGTCGAGGCCGTGGTCAATGACGTGGTGGAAGCGGTGGGCCTGGCGGCGGCGTGAAGCCACGCGTCCCACCGTCATCCCGGCCGAAGCGAAGCGCGGAGCCGGGATCGTCCGCAATCCCATCGCGCCGTCATGGCCGGGCTTGTCCCGGCCATCCACGATTTCAGATGAGGCGAAGGCGTGGATCCCCGGGTCACGCCCGGGGATGACGGCCTGTTGCACATCCGGGATGATGCTTGAGGCCATGGCGGCGTAGGCGCGATTTCCCCCTCCCGTTCGGGAGAGGTCTGTGCCCCTCAGCCGTCCAGCCTTCTGAGCAGGCCGCGATAGATCTCGTCATCGTCGCACAGGCCGGCGAGGCGGCCGAGGCTGTCGACGAGGAGGATCGGCAGGTCGGTGTGGCGCTTGAGCTCGATCGCCGCCTTCAGCTTGAGGTCGACCGGGGCGACGATGCAGTCGGCATCATGCGCCAGCTTGTCGTCGATCAGGCCGGCCTCGCCATCGGCGGAGGCGAGCACGCCCTGACGGCCATCGAGATCGAGCGAGATCGGTCGCCCTTCGGCGTCCACCTTCACCTTCACCCGTCCGCCCTTGTCGAGCACCACTTCGTCGCCCTGGCGGGCGAGGCTGGCGGCCGGACGCATCACCGCCGTGCCGCGCAGCACGTTCAGCGGGTTCATGTGCTTGACGAATTCGGCGACATAGGCGGTGGCCGGGCGCAGCAATATGTCCTCGGCGGTGCCCGCCTGGACGATGCGCCCGCCTTCCATGATGGCGATCTTGTTGCCGAGCTTCAGGGCCTCGTCGAGATCGTGGCTGACGAAGACGATGGTCTTCTGAATGCGCCGCTGCAGATCGAGCAGCTCGTCCTGCAGCTTGTCGCGGATCAGCGGATCAAGCGCCGAGAAAGGCTCGTCCATAAGAAGGATGTCGGCATCGGTGGCGAAGGCGCGGGCGAGACCGACGCGCTGCTGCATGCCGCCGGAGAGCTCGTTGGTGTATTTCTCCGCCCAGTTGGTCAGGCCGACCATGGCCAGCTTCTCGTCGACGATGCGGTTGCGCTCGGCGGCGCTCATGCCGCCGCGCAGTTCCAGCCCGAAGCCGACATTGTCGCGCACCGTGCGCCAGGGCAGCAGGCCGAACTGCTGGAACACCATGGACACGGTGTGCATGCGGATGTCGCGCAGCGTGTCCTCACTGCAGCGGGCGACGTCGATGGCGGCGCCGTTGTGCTCGACCAGCACCTCGCCGCGGGCCACCTCGTTCAGGCGGTTGATGGCGCGCAGGATGGTGGACTTGCCGGAGCCGGAGAGGCCCATGAGCACGCAGATCTCGCCGCGCTCGATGGCCAAGCTCACACCCGCCGCGCCGAGCACGGCGCCGGTGGCGGCGAGGATCTCGTCGCGCGAGCGGCCCTCGTCAATGAGCCTCAAGGCGTTCTTTTGGTCAGCGCCGAAGACGATGTCGATGTTGCGGAATTCGACGGCGGGCATGGTTCAACCCTTTCGCGAGCGCCGCTCGGGCCGCTTGCAGACGCGGTCGAGCACGATGGCGAGGACGACGATGGCGAGGCCCGCCTCGAAGCCCATGGCGATGTTCACCGAGTTCAGCGCCCGCACCACCGGCTTGCCGAGGCCGTCGGCACCGACCAGGGCGGCGATCACCACCATGGACAGGCTGAGCATGATGCACTGGGTGATGCCGGCCATGATGGTGGGCAGCGCATAGGGCAGTTCCACCTTGAACAGCAGCTGGGTCTTCGTCGCCCCGAAGGCCTTGCCGGCCTCATAGAGAGCGGGCGGCACCGAGGAGATGCCGAGATGGGTGAGGCGGATCGGCGCGGGGATGGAGAAGATGACGGTGGAAATCAGCCCCGGCACCGCGCCGAGCCCGAAAAGCACAAGCGTGGGAATGAGATAGACGAAGGTCGGGATCGTCTGCATCAAATCGAGGATCGGACGGATGGCGGTGTAGAGCCAGGGCCGGTGCGCGGCGGCGATGCCGATCGGCACGCCGACGACGACGCAGACCAGCGTGGCGCAAATGACCAGTGAGAGCGTCTCCATGGTCGCCGACCAGTAGCCGAGATTGGTGACCAGCAGCAGCGCGCCGACGATGAACACCACCAGGCCGATGGAGCGGTGCACCAGCCAGGCGGCGAGGCCGAACAGGGCAATGAGGAGAAGCGGCGGCACCCAGAGCAGCGCCTCGGTGAAGCCGCCGATCAGCGACCCCAGCACCAGCGAGACGAAATCGAAGAAACCCTGACCATGCGTGGTGAGCAGGTCGACGAAGTCGCGGAGCCAGATTCCCAGCGGAATCTTGTGCTCGGTCAGCCAGTCATACATCGGTTGCGTCCCCCCGCGGCGATGAGCAGATTTATCTCGCCGTGGCCGAGCGGACCTCCGGCGTTGCTATCCCTCGTCATGGCCGGTTTTGCCCGGCCATCCCCGTTTTTTTCGCGTGGCTTACCCCCAGGCCGAGGGCTGTCATCCCCGGGCGGGCCCGGGGATGACGGCTCCACGCTGCGCTCGCGTTACCCGAGAGCGGCCAGCGTCAGAGCTTGAGCGCGGCCTTAACCGCCGGCACGGCCGGCTTGCCGTCGATGGTGGTGACGCCGGCGAGCCAGGGCTCCCACACGGTCGGGTTGGCCTTCAGCCACTTGTCGGCCGCCTTGGCGGGCTCCATGCCGTCGAGCAGGATATAGCCCATCACCACATTCTCGGTGTCGAGCGAGAATTTCAGGTTCTTGATCAGCGTGCCGACATTCGGGCATTCGCTGGTATAGCCGGTACGGGTATTGGTATAGATGGTCGCGCCGCCATAGTTCGGGCCGAACACATCGTCGCCGCCGGTGAGATAGCTCATCTTGTACTTGGCATTCATCGGGTGCGGTTCCCAGCCGAGGAAGACGATGGCTTCCTTGCGGCGGGACGCCCGCTCGACCTGGGCGAGCATGCCCTGTTCACTGGATTCGACGAGATCGAAGCCCTTCAGGCCGTATTTGTCGTCCTTGATCATGTCGAGGATCAGGCGGTTGCCGTCATTGCCCGGCTCGATGCCGTAAATCTTACCGCCCAGCTTGTCCTTGAACTTGGCGATATCGGCGAAGGACTTGAGGCCTTCGTCATAGAGATAGGTCGGCACCGCCAGCGTGTACTTGGCGCCTTCGAGATTGACGCCGATGACCTCGACCGTCTTGTCGTCGCGATAGGGCTTCAGATCGGCTTCCATGGTCGGCATCCAATTGCCGAGGAAGACGTCGATATCCTTGGTCTGCATGGATTTATACGTCACCGGCACCGAGAGAACCTGCGTCTTCGGGGTGTAGCCGAGGGCTTCCAGGATCGAGGAGGCGAGGGCGGTGGTGGCGGTGATGTCGGTCCAGCCGACATCGGCGAAGCGGACCGTCTTGCAGGCCGCCGGCTCGGCAGCCTGGGCCGCGTCGCGGGGCTGGGGAGCGAGGCCGAGCGCCAATCCTAGGGCGGCGGCGGCCATGAAATTGAGCATGCGCATCATTGTTGTTCCCGTTGGCATCCTGGCAGGATCATGGAACCGGCATGGCCTGACGCCAAGCCCGGTACGGCCGGAATCGACAAGTCGGGGACGGCGGGGTCTCTCGGTGCCCTGAAGGGCCCGGCCCGCTCCGCCCGGATGCGGCCTCTGGAGGCTTCTTTTGAACAGCTATTCAAAACGCGATCGGACCATTTGTCACGCGCAATCTTTGCCCAGAAATGACGAATTTACGACGCTTTTCGAGGCTGTTTGGCGAATTGCGCCGCGCCGGTAGAAGCATTACGACACCGCTGCGTGACACGCCGACGGGAAGCCGGCAGGGATTGCCGGCAGGTTTGATCCATGTATTGTACGAGCATTCAATAGCTCCCTTCCCGTCGATCAGGAGGTGCCGGTGGCCCGGGCGAATGCGCAGGCGCAGAAGCCTCAGGCGCGGTTCGATGAGGTGGACGATCAGGCCAGTGAGTCGCGTGTGGACGACACCCGCCGGCGCGCGCCGGAGGATGTCCGCCGCCGCCAGCTGATCGACGCCACCATCGAGTCGCTGGCCGAAATCGGCTTCAACGCCTCCACCCTGGCGCAGATCGCCCGGCGGGCCGGCGTCTCGCCCGGGCTGGTGGCGCATTATTTCGGCGACAAGGACGGGCTGCTGGAGGCGACGCTGCGTCACCTCTCGCTGCGGCTCTACCGCGCCACGGCGCAGCGCCTCGCCGCCGCCGACACGCCGCGTGGCCGGGTGCAGGCGCTGATCGACGCCAATCTGGCGCCAGAGGAGTTCGACCAGCGCACCTCAAGCGTCTGGCTCGCCTTCTGGGGGCAGGTGCTGCATTCCGAGCGGCTGCGCCGGGTGCAGCGCATCTACCAGGCCCGCATGCTGGCCAATCTGCGCCACGATCTGCGTGGGCTGGTCGCGCCCGGTGACGTGTCCCGCATCGCCATCACCATCGCCGCCATCATTGACGGGCTTTGGCTGCGCTCTTCGCTATCGGCCGCCGGCGAGACCGATTCGGTCAGCGCCCGGCAGGTCGCCTCGCTTTTCGTCGACGCCCAGATCGCCGCCGCCGCGCCGGCGCTCTCCACCAACGGACCCGCGCTCATGACCACCCGCCCCACGCTGCACGCCAACCATATTGGCGGGCAGTACCGCCCGCATGGCGGCGCCACCTTCACCACCTCGAACCCCGCCACCGGCGAGGTGCTGGCGGAAATCGAAATCGCCGGCGAGGCCGAGGTCGAGGCGGCGGTGGTCGCCGCGCGTAAGGGCCAGAAGATCTGGGGCGCGATGACCGGCGCCGAGCGCGGCCGCGTGCTCAAGCGGGCGGTGGACCTGCTGCGCGCCCGCAATGACGAGCTGGCGCATCTGGAGACGCTCGACACCGGCAAGCCGATCCAGGAAACCAGCATCGTCGACGTGCTCTCGGGCGCGGACTGCATCGAATATTATGCCGGCCTCGCCGCCGGCCTCTCGGGCGAGCATGTGGATCTGGGCCCCAGCGCCTTCGGCTATACAAGGCGCGAGCCGCTCGGCATCGTCGCCGGCATCGGCGCGTGGAACTACCCCTTGCAGATCGCCTGCTGGAAATCCGCCCCGGCGCTCGCCTGCGGCAATGCGATGATCTTCAAGCCGGCGGAACTGACCCCGCTCACCGCGCTGAAGCTGGCGGAAATCTATGCCGAGGCTGGGGTGCCGGAGGGCGTGTTCAGCGTGGTGCAGGGTTTTGCTGATACGGGCCGCCTGCTCACCCGCCACCCCGCCATCGCCAAGGTGTCTCTCACCGGCGAGGTCGGGACGGGAAAGAAGGTGATGGTGGATGCCGCCGGCTCGCTGAAATATGTGACGCTGGAACTGGGCGGAAAATCGCCGCTCATCGTGTTCGAGGATGCCGATCTCGACGATGCGGTATCAGGCGCCATGCTGGCGAATTTCTATTCCGCCGGCGAGGTCTGCTCCAACGGCACCCGCGTCTTCGTGCATGAGAGCGTGCGCGCGGCCTTCCTCGAAAAGCTCACCGCGCGCGTCGCGAAGATGGTGGTCGGCGACCCGCTCGACCCGGCCACCCAGGTCGGCGCGCTGATCTCGCCCGAGCACATGGAAAAGGTGCTCGGCTATATCGCCAAGGGCAAGGCGGAGGGGGCGACGCTGCTGGCCGGCGGCCACCGCGTCACGACAGGGGCGCTGGCCAAGGGCTGCTTCATAGCCCCCACCGTGTTCGATGGCTGCGATGAGGCGATGAGCATCGTGCGCGAGGAGATCTTCGGGCCTGTCATGGCCGTGCTGTCCTTCACCGGGGAGGACGAGGTGATCGCCCGGGCCAACGACACCGAGTTCGGCCTCGCCGCCGGGGTATTCACCAAGGATCTCGCGCGCGGCCACCGGGTGATCGCGCAATTGCAGGCCGGCACCTGCTGGATCAACGCCTACAACATCACGCCGATCGAACTGCCCTTCGGCGGCGCCAAGCAGTCCGGCCTCGGCCGCGAGAACGGCAAGGCGGCGATCGAGCACTACACCCAGCTGAAGAGCGTCTATGTCAATCTCGGCCGCGTCGAGGCGCCTTACTGATGCAGAGCGGCGCGCACGACCTCTATGACTATGTCATCATCGGCGCCGGCTCGGCCGGCTGCGTGCTGGCCGACCGGCTGAGCGCGGACGGGAGCAACCGCGTCCTCGTGCTGGAATATGGCGGCTCCGACCGTTCCGTGTTCATCCAGATGCCGAGCGCGCTCTCCATCCCGATGAACATGAAGAAATACAACTGGATGTATGAGACCGAGCCCGAGCCGGGCCTTGGCGGGCGGCGGATGCACTGCCCGCGCGGCAAGGTGCTGGGCGGCTCCTCCTCGATCAACGGCCTCGTCTATATGCGCGGTGCGCCGGCGGATTTCGACCGCTGGCAGCAGGAGGGCGCGCAGGGCTGGTCCTATGCCGATGTGCTGCCCTATTTCCGCAAGGCGGAAAGCCGGCGCGAGGGTGGGGATGAGTATCGCGGCAGCGACGGCCCGCTCGCCACCCGCTATGGCACGCTGGAAAACCCGCTCTACAAGGCCTTCATTGAGGCCGCGCAGCAGGCCGGCTACCCCCCAAGCGACGACGTGAACGGCTACCAACAGGAAGGCTTCGGCCGCATGGACATGACCGTCAAGGACGGCGTGCGCTGGTCGGCGGCCAATGCCTATCTCCGGCCGGCGATGAAGCGGGCGAACCTGAAGGTCGAGACCCATGCGCGGGTCGAGCGCATCCTGTTCGAGGGCCGCCGCGCCGTCGGCGTGCGCTGGTCACGCGGCGGGCAGAGCCATGAGGTGCGGGCGGCGCGCGAGGTGATCCTGTCGGGCGGCTCGATCAATTCACCGCAACTGCTCAAGCTCTCCGGCATCGGCAGCGCCGACGAGCTGCTGCCGCTCGGCATCGAGATGGTGGCGCACCGGCCGGGGGTGGGGGAGAATTTGCAGGACCATCTGGAAATCTATTTCCAGCAGGCCTGTACCCAGCCGATCACCCTCTATTCCAAGATGGGGCTGATTCCGCGCGGGCTGATCGGCGCGCGCTGGCTCTTGAAGAAGGACGGGCTCGGCGCCACCAACCATTTCGAGGCCTGCGGCTTCATCCGCTCGCGCCCCGGCATCGCCTCGCCGGACATCCAGTATCATTTCCTCCCCCTCGCCGTGACCTATGACGGGCAGGGGCTGGCGAGCGAACATGGCTACCAGGCGCATGTCGGGCCGATGCGCTCGAAGAGCCGGGGCTGGGTGCGGCTCGCCTCCGCTGACCCGTTCGCGGCGCCGCGCATAAGGTTCAACTACCTCTCCCATCCCGACGACCGCACCGAGTTCCGCGCCGCCGTGCGCCTCACCCGCGAGATCTTCGCGCAGGAAGCGTTCGCGCCCTATCGCGGGCGGGAAATCCAGCCGGGGGCGGGGGTGATCAGCGATGAGGCGATCGACGCCTTTGTGAGCGAGAAGGTGGAGAGCGCCTATCACCCCTCCTGCACCTGCCGGATGGGGGCGGTCTCCGACCCGCTGGCGGTGCTGGACCCGCAGATGCGGGTGATCGGGGTGGAGGGGCTGCGGGTGGTGGATTCCTCCGCCATGCCCTCGATCACCAACGCCAATCTCAACGCGCCGACCATCATGCTGGCGGAGAAGGCGGCGGACCATATTCTCGGCCGGGCGCTGCTGGCGCCGTCCAATGCGCCGGTCTATGCCGCGCCGAACTGGCAGAGCGCGCAGCGCTAGAGCGCGACACGGGCGGGGCGTTGCTACAGGTTCGGCGGGTTCGGGCCGGCCGGCGTGCCGGTGCCGGCCGCGGGAGCGCCGTTAGCTGCGTCGCGGGCCGCGGCGCGGGCGGCGGCGCCGGGATGGACCGAGCGCTCGGCACTGCGCAGGCGGCGGGCGGCACGGTAGGCGGCGGCGGCCTGCCGCCCTATCCAGCCGCGAAGCGCGGCGCGGTCATCGGCCCAGCGCTCGCCCAGCGCGGTCAGCCGCGTCTCCAGCGCCGCATCGGACAGGGTGTCGCGATAGCGCACGAAGATGAGGTGATGCAGCACTGCGGCCAGGATCACCATCAGCCCGACCGAGATGAGCACGTCGGAGAGGAAATGCCCGCCAAAGGCGATGCGGTTCAGCCCGACCGCGGCCACGAACAGCCCGATCAGCGCGCCGACCGGTCCGCGCCATTCGCGCGGCAGGAACAGGATCAGCGGCAGCAGGCAGGCGGTGAACGCGGCCTCGCCGGAGGAGAAGGAGTGGTTGCCCAGCCCCTGCGGGCCAATCACCCACGGGTTCCCGAACGGCCAGGGGCCGCCGAATTCGGTGACATTGAGCGGGCGCGGGCGGCCCCAATAGGGCTTGAGGATGCCGTTCACCAAGAGGCCCGGGCCGAGCAGGAACAGCGGGATGAAGAACAGCGCCATGCGCGGGGGCAGCAGGCTCTTCTTCGCCGGGAAGGAGAGCTTGAGGATCAGGCACACCAGCACCAGCAGCGGCAGAAACAGCGAGACGTTGGAGGCAAAGGTGCGGAAATCCTGCAAGAGGCCGATTTGGGCAGCGGGAAACCCCTTGCCGGGCACGTAGAACAGGCCGGCAAAGGCGAGATCAATCTGCGGGACGAGATAGAAAAAAAACGACAGACAAGCCGTTGCGAGAAGAGCCATCAGCAATGGCGCGCGAAAAAACCTGTCTTCCGTGTCGCCGGGAGGAGTGGTCTGGAACGCCATTTCAGTCGTGTCTGTCTCGGAAGGCCAAAGGGGAAAAGCACGCGCATGTGACGGTCGGATCAAGGCGCGGCGGGCGGGCGCACGGCCCCGGCGCGCCGGTTTCAGCCGGCCCGGCGCAGGGCGTCACCGGGGAGCGATCGGCGGGGCTGGCCTGCGGATCCGGCACGCGAGGCGGGCTCGCGGGATGTGCTCATGAACGGTTCCCCCTCTCGCGCATGCGTCGCCGGCCCCCCGGGAAGCGGTAGCTTGTTAGCTTCTCTTCGTGGCAAATGCATGTGGAAACGCGCGGCACGCCAGCGCAAACTTTGCCGCTGTCCGCTGGCAATCGCCTGACAGCGGCGCCTCAGCGCCCCGCCGGCAGGCCGAGCGCGCGCAGATGCGCCAGAATCTCCCGCGCCGCCTCTTCCGGGGCGGGATCGACCAGCAGGCGGCCGCCGCCGCTCGCGGCCTCGGTGGCGGCGCGCAGCCGCTCCAGTGCGCTCGCCCCGGTCGCCGCCTTGGCGATGAGCTTCGGGCGCGGGCGATAGGCGCGTTCCTCTACATCAGGCGCGGGGGCGGGAGCGGGCGGCGCCTCGCGGGTTTCCACCCGTCCCCGCCGCATTCCGGCAAAGGCGAAGGGCAGCGGCGCCGGGGCGGCGGAGTGGACGGTGACGAGCGCTGGCAGCCTCACCACCAGACGCCGCCGGGCGCCGCGCGCCAGCGCCTGCTCGACGCCGAGCGTGCCCGGCGCCTCGCCCGGCGCCAGCCCGGCGGCATCGGCGATAATTGGCAGGCCGAGCGCGCGCGCCAGCGTGTAGGGCAGCAGGCCGGCATCCCAGCCACCCTGTCCGGCGCGGCCGGCGAGGATGAGATCATAGCCGCCCGCCGCCAGAGCGGTGGCAAGGGCGGGGGCGGGGTCCGCCGTACCCTCGCCGCGCAGATGGATGAGATGGGCGAGGCCATGGCCGAGCGCGTCAGTGAGCGGGCCGAGCTCCGGCCCGGCATGCAGGCCGGTGACGTCGCCACCGGATTGGCCGCCGCATTGGGCGGCGAGATCGACGGCGAGCCGCAGCGCCTGAAGCTCCACCGGCACCGGGGCGGGGCGGCCGGACACGCTATGCCGGCCGGCAGAGAGCAGAACCGCGATTTTCATGATGCGCGCTCCTGTTGTAGCAGCGCCAGCAGCGCCGGCATCACCTTCTGCGCGTCCGCCACGATGGCGAGGCCGGCGCGTTCGATCATCGCGGCGTGCAGGTCGGTGTTGACGGCGATCACCTGCTCGCATTTCGCCACGCCCTGCAGATGCTGCGGCGCGCCGGCAATGCCGAGGGCGAAATAGACCCGTGCGTCCAGCACCGTGCCGGAGGCGCCGACCTGAGCGGCGCGCGGCATCAGCCCGGCATCGCACAGCATGCGGCTGGCGCCGGGCGTGGCGCCGAGGACCGCCGCCAGCGCGCGGAAGGCGTTGAGATCACTCACCCCATTGCCGGCGGAGACGACGAAATCGGCCTCCGCCAGCGACACTTTCGCCGGGTCGGCGGGGATGAACTGCGCGGAGAGAAGGGCGCCGCTGGTCGGCTGCGGGAAGGAGAACTCCACCGGCAGCGCCTCGTGCAGCGTCCCCGCATGCGGGGCGACGGCATCCGGCGCGAGGCTGATCAGGCGCGGCGGGATGCGGCGCTGTTCCACCCGCCGGCCGCGCGCGGCGCGGGTCACGGCCTTGGGGCTGAGGCTCTCCGTGCCGGCGAAGAAGGGCTCGCCCGAAAGGGCCGCCAGCCGGCGGGCGAGATCGCCGCCGTCAGCGCTTTCCGGGAACAGCACATGGCGCAGATCGAGCGCGGCGAGCGCGGCGTGGAGCGCCAGCGCCTTGGCTTCGGGATCGTAGCCGGAGACGGGCAGCGCCAGCACGCGGTCAGCCCCCGCTTGGCCGAGTTCCTCGCCCGGCTGCTCGACAAAGGCCAGCACCGCCCCGCCGCCTTCATCCGCCAGCATCCGCGCCGCGCCGAACAGCTGGCGATCATGGGCGGAGAGCCGCCCGCCCGGCGCATCCGGCACCACGGCGACGAGATAGGCCGGCTGCGCGATCACCACGAGGCGCGGCGCGGCGTCCACCGGCGCGGCGAGGGCGTTTGGCGCGGCCGAGACCACGGCCACGCGCTGGGCGCGGTCCAGCCGGCGGCGCAGCGTGCCGGGCACGAGGGCGAGGCGTTCCTCCGCGCGGGGATCACGGCGCAGGCGGCCGGTGGTGGCGGGCATCGCCGCGAGATCGAAGCGCGGCCGGGCGCCGCCGGCGACAAGATGGGCGGCGCGTGCCGCGCGTGGGTCCTTGCGCGGGCGGCTCATGCCGGCACCTGCGCCGACCGTGCGGGCGTGGGGCCGGCCTTCTCCACCGCCATCAGCACCAGCTCGGCGATATCGTGCACCGCCGGGCGCTCGCCGGTGACGCCTTCCAGCATGGCGGAACATTGCGGGCAGGCGACCGCGACAATGCCGGCGCCGGTGGCGCTCGCCTGCGCCATGCGGATGTCAGGAATGCGCCGCTCGCCCTCGATGTCGGAGACCGGCGCGCCGCCGCCGCCGCCGCAGCACATGGAGCGCTTGCCGGAACGTTCCATCTCCAGCCGCGCGATGCCGAGCCGGTCGAGCAGGCGGCGCGGCGCCTCCACCTCGCCATTGTAGCGGCCGAGATAGCAGGGGTCGTGATAGGTGACACGCGCCTCGTCCAGCGCGCCGAAAGCGAGCCGCCCCGCCGCCGCCAGCTCGTCGAGGAAGGCGGTGTGGTGCACCACCTCATAGGCGCCGCCGAAGTCGCGATATTCGTTGCGCAAGGCATGCAGAGCGTGCGGGTCGGCGGTGAGGATGCGGGCGAAGCGATAGCGCGACAGCGTGTCGATATTGGCGCGGGCGAGGCGCTGGAAGCTGGCCTCGTCGCCGAGCCGGCGGGCGAGGTCGCCGCAATCGCGCTCCTCTTCGCCAAGCACGGCGAAATCGACCTTCGCCTTGTGCAGCAGGGTGACGAGCGCGCGCAGCGTGCGGCCATAGCGCAGCTCATAGGCGCCTTCGCCGAGCCAGAGCAGCACCTCCGCCTCGCCCTTCGCGGCGATCAGCGGCAAAGTGAGGCCGGCGGCGAAATCGGTGCGGGATGTGAGCGGGCGCCCGCCCGGCTCGTCGGCATAGCGCAGCTCCATCAGCGGCGCGGCGGCCCGGGCCGGCACGGCCCCGAGCTCCAGCGTCTGGAAACGGCGCAGATCGAGGATGGCGTCGACATGCTCGATCATCATCGGGCATTCCTCGACGCAGGCGCGGCAGGTGGTGCAGGACCACAGCGTGTCCGGATGGATCATCGCCCCTGCGCCGACGATCGGCAGGCCCGGCCCGCCAACCCCGGCCACGGGCCGCGCGTTCGGGTAGGGGCTGCCGGCATAGGCCGCGTTGGTGGCGCCGGGCTGCAGGCTGGCGGCGAGGTCCTGGATCAGCCGCTTCGGGTTCAGCGGCTGGCCGGCGGCGAAGGCGGGGCAGGCCACCTCACAGCGCCCGCACTGGATGCAGGCATCGAAGCCGATCAGCCGGTTGAAGGCGAAATCCTCCGGCAGGGCGACGCCGAGCCGGGGCGCGTCGAGGTCGAGCGCGGCCAGCGCGGTGGCGCGCTCGCCATTGAACCGCCCGGGGCGGGGATGGGCGACGAGGTGGGCGGCGCCGGCAAAGGCGTGGCGCATCGGGCCACGGTCGATCTGCCATGCGAGGCCGAGGCCGCCGACCGCCGCCAGCGCAAGGCCGAGCAGGCCGAGCGGCCACAGCGCGCCACCGAGCGAGGCGTCGAGCGCGACGAGGAAGCCGCCGCCGCTATAGGCGGCGAGCAGCAAGGGCAGGATCTGGAAGCGCCCGCCGGAAAGCCGCGCCGGCTTCACCGGCAGCCGCCGCCGCCCGACCATCGCCCCGCCGGCGAAGGCGGCGGCGAAGGCGAGCGCGGTGAGCCACCAGAACAGCCTGATATCGCCGAGCGCGGGGATGAGCCCGAGCAGGGCGAGGCCCGAGCCGGCCAGCAGCCCGCCGGCGGCCAGTGCGTGCATGCGCGCGGCGTAACGATCGCGCCCCACCACATGGTGGACATCGACGAGGTAGCGCTTCGGCAAGGCGATGAGCCCCGCCGTCCAGTCCACCTTCGCCGCGCGGCCGATGCGCCACAGGCCCGCACGGCGCATGGCGAGAGCGCCGGCGAGGAGGACCATGGCGAGGACGGTGAGGGAGAGGAGGAAAGCGAGGTCAGTCATCGGCGGACCTCGCGGGGGGGACGCCGCTGCCCCTCACCCGGCCCTTCGGGCCGACCTCTCCCCGTCGGGGAGAGGTGAAGAGGGCGCGCCAGCGGATGAGGCGAGGAAAAACGGCATGGGCGCGGAAGCCCTCTCCCCGTGGGGGAGAGGGTGGGGTGAGGGGGGCAGGGGCGGCCGGGCGCCGTCAGGACGGTCAGTCTGTCCGGCGCCGTCATCCCGGACGGCCGCAGGCCGCGCCGGGATCGCGTGCCGACAGATGCCTCTCCTGCGTGCGATCCCGGCTCTACGCCCTGTGGGCTCCGGCCGGGATGACGGGGGTGAAGGCCCATCCTTCGAGGCTCGCTCCGCTCGCACCTCAGGATGACGGTGCTCATGATCGCCCTCACAGATCCTTGCAGAGCCGGAGCGAATCGTAGAGCGCGGCGTGGATGTTGCGCCCGGTCCAGGCGTCGCCGACGCGGTAGAGCGCGAAGCCCTTCTGGCCGGTCCAGCGCGGCGCGCGGCCTTCGATGAGGGCGTCGAGATCGGTCTCGCCATCATTGACCGAGGCGCCGCGCAGCGCCTCGAACAAGGCATCGACCGGGAGCGTGCCGTAATCGACCACGACGCGGTCGACCACGCGCTCCTCCTCCGCCTCGGTCATGGTGTTGCGCAGGGCGGCGATGAGGCGGTTGCCCTCGGGGTAGATCTCGATCAGCTCGGTATTGGGGGTCATGACCACGCCGAGCTTGTAAAGCTCGCGCAGATGCACCGGCTTGTTGGTGGTGCCGACCTCCTGCGCGATCTGCACATCATGCGTCACCATCTCGACCAGGCAGCCCTTCTTCGCCAGCGCCTCGGCGGTGGAGGCGGCGTTGTGGCCGCCGATCTCGTCGAACAGCAGCACCGAGCCGGTGGGCTCGACCCGGCCGGTGAGGATGTCCCAGGTGGAGACGGCGTGCTCGTGCCCCTTGGCATGGCCGAGATTGGGCACGCCGCCGGTCGCCATGATCACCACGTCAGGCGCTTCGGCGGCGATGTCTTCCGGCGTGGCTGCGCGGCCGAGGCGGATGTCGACGCCCTTCTTCTGGACCTGTCCGTAAAGCCAGCGCGGAATGCCGGACAGCGCCTCGCGCCAGGTGGCCTTGGCGGCGATGTTGACCTGGCCGCCGACGACGGCCTCCTTCTCGAACAGCACCACGGAGTGGCCGCGCTCGGCGCAGACGCGGGCGGCTTCCAACCCGGCCGGGCCAGCGCCGACCACCACCACCTTGCGCGCCACCTCCGCCTTGGGGATGACGTGCGGCATGGTCGCCTCGCGCCCCGTCGCCGCGTTCTGCAAACACAGCGCGTCGCCGCCGACATAGATGCGGTCGATGCAGTAGCCGGCGCCGACGCATTGGCGGATGTCGTCGTCGCGGCCTTCCATCAGCTTCTTGACGAGGTGCGGATCGGCAATGTGGGCGCGGGTCATGGCGATCATGTCGACATGGCCTTCGGCGACGGCGCGGGCGCCGGTGGCCAGATCCGTCACGCGCTGGGCGTGGAACACCGCGACGTCCACCTCGCGCTTGATGGCGCTCGGCAGATAGAGGAAGGGCGCGACGGGAAACGACATGTTGGGCAGCGACAGCGCATGGGACATCTCGTCCCGCGCCTGCCCGCCGACCACATTGAGGAAGTCGACCAGGCCCGCCCGCGCATATTCCGTGGCGATGGCGACGCAGTCCTCATGGTTCAGCCCGTCGGCGATCAGCTCGTCGCCGGACATCCGCATGCCGATGACATAGTCGTCGCCAGTGGCCTCGCGCATGGCGGTGAGCACTTCCTTGCCGAAGCGCATGCGGTTTTCCAGGCTGCCGCCATACTCATCGGTGCGCTGGTTGACGGAAGGCGACCAGAACTGGTCGACCAGATGGCCATGGGCGGCGGAAATCTCGCAGCCATCCAGCCCGCCCTCCTTGCAGCGGCGGGCGGCATCGGCGAAGGCCTTCACCACGCGGCGAATGTCGTGCTTGTCCATCGCGCGGGGAATGGTGCGCGAGGCCGGCTCGCGCCGCACCGAGGCGGAGAGGGTGGGCAGCCAGTTCTCCGTGTCCCACTTCGTGCGCCGGCCCATATGGGTGAGCTGGATCATCAGCTTGGCGCCGTGCGCGTGCACGCGCTCGGCAAATTGCTGGAAATAGGGGATGACGCTGTCATCGGTGACGGAAATCTGGTTCCACGGCGCGGCGGGGCTGTCGATCGCCACCGAGGAGGAGCCGCCGAACATGGTGAGCCCGATGCCGCCCTTGGCCTTTTCCATGTGGTAGAGCTGGTAGCGCTCCTGCGGCTTGCCGTCCTTGCCATAGCCCGGCGCATGG
Source organism: Ancylobacter vacuolatus (assembly GCF_030813595.1). Lineage (GTDB taxonomy): Bacteria > Pseudomonadota > Alphaproteobacteria > Rhizobiales > Xanthobacteraceae > Ancylobacter > Ancylobacter vacuolatus. Next base: position 157,673 of record NZ_JAUSUH010000006.1, read on the forward strand.
GAGGTCGACATCACCCGGTTGCGGATGGTGAGGCCCTTGATGGTCAAGGGTTTGAGAAGTGCCTCGGCATTGGCGATCATGATGGTCGGCGCGCTCCTTCGCCTACGCATTCTAAACCCGTCCTGACACGATAGGTCGCATGCGCCTATGCCGGACAGAAGATTTGCGCCATCGCGCCGGTAGCGTTGCGACCGAGCCGCTCAGCGCAGCAGGATGCGCAGCGCCGAGGGGCCGGCCAGCGCCAGCACCAGCAGCGCCAGCGGCACCGCGAAGACGAAACCGACATAGTTGAACCCGACCGCGCCGACGACGCCGCCACCGAAGAAGGCGGCGAGGAAATAGCTCAAAAGTTTCAGCTTTTCCCGGTCGGCCAGCACCAGCGGCCCGCTGACGCCGCGCCGGCGGCGGTTGGAATAAAGCAGCTTGCCCAGCTCGATGCCGATATCGGTGACGACGCCGGTCATGTGGGTGGTGCGGATCTTGGCGCCCGACATCTTGGTCACGGTGGCGTTCTGCAGCCCCATGATGAAGCACAGCACCGCCACGGCGAGGCCGAGCATGAGGCCGGAGGTGCGGGTAAAGGGGCCGATCGCGGCGAAGGCCAGCAGCAGCAGCGCTTCCAGCGTCAGGGGCAGCGAATATTCGCGCCCGGCGACATGCAGCCGGCCCCAGTTCACCAGCAGCGCCGAGGTTGCGGCGCCCACGACGAAGGCGGTGAGCGCGCCGGCGGCGGCGAAAACGAGGTCCATGGCGCCCAGCACCGCCTGGTCGGCGGCGGAGGAGATGATGCCTGACATGTGCGAGGTGTACTGGCCCACCGCCAGCAAGCCGCCGGCATTGGTGGCGCCGGCGACGAAGGTCATCGGCAGACCGAGCCAGGCATCGGCGAGCGGCGTGCGCTCGGGCGCCAGCATGCCGGACGTCAGGTCGCTGTAACGGGCGGCCAGCTTGCGATAGCCGGTCGGGTTCACGGGCGCATTCATCGGCGCATTCATCGGCGCATTCATCCGGCGCAGTCAGGACCGCACGCGGCGGGGGCCGCGTTCAGGGGGGAGGGGCAACAGGCCTGTGTAATTAATACCACGATCGGGCCGGCGCCAGAGCGGAGAAGTGCGTGCGGCATGCTCAGGCGTTTGGGCGCGCTGGCGCGGGCGGCACCGCCTCGCGCCGCTCGCGGCTGGGCGGACGGCCGAAATGGCGGGCATAGGCCGTGGAGAAATGCGCCGCCGACTGGAAGCCGCAGGCCAGCCCGACATCGGTGACCGGCAGCGGCGAGAGGCGCAGCAATTCGCGCGCCCGCTCCAGCCGCAGCCGCAGCTGATAGGCCGCCGGGGCGACGCCGAGATGGCGCTGGAACAGCCGCTCCAGCTGGCGGGCGGACACGCCGAGCCGGTTGGCGATGCCGGAGACCCCGAGCGGCTGCTCGATGGCGGCCTCCATCAGCCGCACCGCGCGGGCCAGTGTCGGGTCGGGCAGCAGCGGGCGCGGGCGGGCGGCCACCTTCTCCGCCCGGCGCGGGGCGCGGTCGACGATGAACTGCTCCGACACCTTGTCGGCCAGGGCGCGGCCGCCCTTGGCCTCGATCAAAGTGAGCATCATTTCCAGCGGCGCCACGCCGCCGGTGCAGGTGAGCCGGTCGCGGTCAATGGCGAAGGCCTCCTCGACGAAGTCGATGCGGGGGAATTCCTCGCGCAGCGCCGGCAGGTTTTCCCAATGCACGGCGCAGCGGTAGAAATCGAGCAGCCCGGCCTCGGCGAGGACGAAGCTGCCGGTGCACAGCGCGCCCAGCGCGACGCCGCGCCGGGCGAGGCGGCGCAGCGCGTCGGCGATGGCGGGGGTGGCGGCGTGGCGCACATCAATGCCGCCGCACACCAGCAGCAGGTCGAGCGGGCCGGCCTCGGCCAAGGCGTGCGTGGGCGACAGGCTCAGGCCATTGCTGGCCACCGCCGGCGTGCCGTCGATGGTGAGAATGCGCCAGGAATAAAGCTCGCCCTCGGTCACGTAATTGGCCATGCGCAGCGCTTCCAGCGCGTTGGCGCAGGCGATCATCGAATGGTTCGGCAAAGTGAGGAAGCCGATGCGGGTGAGGGAGGCGGTGTCGCGCACGTCGGAGGCACCCGGGGAATAGCTTGCCCAATGTTGCTGGGGATGATGTTCGGAAAGCGGCGCGCAGGATTACCTCGGCTTCGTCACCGGCCGGCGCCAATCATGCCGCAAAATGGTCGCCAAAACAGGGAGAAATGCGACGAGATAACGGGGGATTCCTTCCATGCGGCCGATGATGCATTCGCGCTCCACCTTCCAGTCCTGGCTACCCGGCCGCATCATGCTGCCGGTGGGCTTCGCGCTTGCCATCGCCGCCGGCACCTATGTGATCGCCGAGAGCAATGGCTATGCCCGTGGCAAGGCGGACGAGGCCGGCGCGCTGCAGGCGCAGGAGAGCGTGAAGACGCTGGCCCGGCTGGTGGCTCAGCCGGTCGATCTCGCCGAGGAGCCGACCGAGAAGGGCGACCAGCTGGACATTCCCACCATGATCCGCGCCATCGAGCCCGGCGCGGTCTACAAGCCGCCGCAGAAGGCCGCCGCCAAGGCGGTCGCCCCGCACGTGACGACAGGCGAGGCGCCACTGTCCAGCGATATCACGGTGGCCTCGCTGCCGGCCGGGGTGGAGCGCTTCGACCAGTGCGGCGCCCGTTGCGACAGCCGCGACCCGATGGTGACTCACGCGGAAGCGCCGCTGGTCGTCGGCGGGCAGCCTGAACCGGCCGCTGCGGCTTCGCCGGTCGGCGTGCCGCGTGATCTGGCGGCCGCTCCGGTTATCGTGCCGCCGGCACCGGTTGTCGCGCGGGTGGAGGAGCCCAAGGAAGGCTTTCTCGGCCTGCCGCCGATCCCCACCGCGAGTGAAATCGTCGACCGCACCGTCGAGGGCACCAACCGGGCCTATGACGGCATGAAGCAGGCGGTGAACGGCGCGCTCGACTTCTGGCGCTGAGGCTTTCCTCGGCAGGCCGTCATCCCGGACGGAGCCGGAGGCTTCGAGCCGGGATCGCCCCCCGACGAACGTGACGATCCCGGACAGGGCCTGCGGCCCTTCCGGGATGACGTTTTACTGTCTGTGCGGGCGGCGACCGCTCAGCGATCCACCACAAGATTGCTGGTCGGCTTGGAGCAGCACAGCAGCGCCATGCCGGCGTCGATCTCGCGCTGGCGGATGCCGCCGCCATGCTTCATCTCGACCGTGCCCTCGATGAGCTTCGACTTGCAGGTGCCGCACAGGCCCTTGGAGCAGGAAGACGGCAGGCGCACCCCGGCGCGGCGGGCGGCGTCCAGCACGAACATGTCGGAGCGGCACTCGATGCTGCGCTTCTGCTTGGCGAACTCGACGGTGTAGGTGACGACCGGCGCCTCCAGCGCCTCCGGCACCGCCTGCAGCAGCTCGGCCGACACCACTTCCGCCGCCACGTCAGGCTCGGCCCGGGCCAGTTCGGCGAAGTCGAAGCTTTCCTCATGGTGGCGGGACATGTCGAAGCCGGCGCCCTTCAGCAACTCGCGCACCGCCTTCATGAACGGCGCCGGGCCGCAGACGAAGATTTCGCGCTCGGCATAGTCGGGTGCGACATGTTCAAGCACGCCAAGGCTGACCCGGCCGCGCAGGCCCTGCCACGGCGCGCGCGGGCTGTCGGCCTCGCAGACCGGGGCGAAGCGGAAGGCGCCCGGCTGGTTGCGCGCCATCAGCTCCAGCTCCTCGCGGAAGATGATGTCGGCCGGCGAGCGGGCGGCGTGGACGAAGACGATGTCGCGCGACGTGCCGAGGTCGTGGAAGGTGCGGGCCATCGACATCAAAGGGGTGATGCCGCTGCCGCCCGACAGGAACAGATATTTCGGCGCGGGGGAGGGGGTGCCCTGCAGGAAGCAGGAGAACTCGCCCATCGGGCCGACGGCGCGCAGGGTGGAGCCGACCTTGATGTGGTCATGCAGATGGTTCGACACCGGCCCGCCCGGCACGCGCTTCACCGTGATGGCGATGGTGTGCGGGCGTGTCGGCGCCGAAGCGATGGTGTAGCAGCGATTGATCGTCTCGCCGCCGATCTCCAGCTCCAAAGTGAGGAACTGGCCGGGCTGGTAGCGGAACAGGCACGGCTGCTGCGGCGCCAGCACGAAGGTCCTTACGTCCGCCGTCTCCTCGCGGATGGCGAGGACGGTGAGCGCGTCGTCGGCCTCCGGGTTCCACTCGGCCAGCGCGCCGGTCAGGCGCAGCGCGGCGGGGTCTGGCAGGACGGTGGGGGTGGGCGCGTGCATGGGGGCGGGTTCCGATTATGAGCGACTGTCCCGGCGGATCAGCCATGCGCCCTCTCCCCGACGGGGAGAGGGGTGGGGGGAGGGGGCTACGCTTGGGCCGTCCCGTAACCCCTCACCGACCCGCTTCGCGGGCCACCTCTCCCCAACGGGGAGAGGATGAGAGGACATTCAGGCGTCTGCCCGCCGTCACCGCCCCAGATGCGCGGTCATCCGGTTGATGTACCAGTTGCAGAACTTGTCCACGAGCATCTCGGTGTGCGGGGAGTACGGGCCGGGCTCATAGGCCGGGCTGCGGGCGCCGTCCTGGCAATAGCCGACCAGTTCCGAATCCTGGTCGTTGGTGGCGTCCCACACGCCGGTGAGGTTCTCGATCGTGTAGTCGACACCTTCCACCGCGTCCTTGTGCACCAGCCATTTGGTGCGCAGCAGCGAGCGCTCGGCATCCAGCGGCAGCACCGAGAACACCACCGCATGGTCGGACATGAAGTGGTGCCAGCTATTGGGCTGGGTCCAGAAATGCAGCGCGCCGTGCTTGGGGTCGTTGATGTGGCCGAGCAGCTTCTTGCACGCGGCCTTGGTGTCGTTGGTGTGGCTCTCGCCGTCGCCGGCCAGTGGCAGGCGCTCGGTGCGGAAGCCGGTCGCCATATCGTCGAGATGCTCCATCAGGGTGGAGGGGAAGCCGCAGCTTTCCCATTCCTTATGGCTGTTCTTGAGCAGCTTGTCGTAGTCCTCGGCCTCCTTGCGCTCATGCTCGTCGAGCTCCTCGGGGGCGAAGCCGAAGCCATAGGCGAAGAGCGGCACGGTCAGCTCGGGATGGTTGCCCGCGCAGTGATAGCACTCGCGGTTGTTCTCCATGGTGAGCTTCCAGTTGCCGGGCTCGATGATGTCCTTCTCGAAGGCGACCTTGGCGTTCTTCAAATCGTGCGGGGCGAGATAGGGCGCCATCTTCGCCGCCATCACCTCGAAATCTTCCGGCGGCTCGTCGGCCAGGCACACGAACAGCAGTCCTTCCAGCGAGCGCACATGCACCGGCTTCAGGCCATGGCAGGAGGCATCGAAGCCTTCGCCCATATGCGAGGCGGCGAGCAGCTTGCCGTCGAGGCCATAGGTCCAGGAATGATAGCGGCAGACCAGGTTGCCGACCGTGGTCTTGTAGTCGTGCACGATCGGCGCGCCGCGATGGCGGCACACATTGTGGAAGGCGCGGACCTCGCCATCATCGTCGCGCACCAGGAAGATGCTGGCCTTGCCGATCGCGAGCGTCATGGCGTCGCCCGGCTCGGGAATATCGGGGTCGACGCCGACGAACAGCCAGTGATGGCCGAAGATCACGTCCATGTCGGCCGCGAAGATCTCGGGGCTGGTGTAGAACGGCGCCTCCAGGCTGTAGCCCGGCTTGCGGCGGCGCAGCAGCGCCTTCAGCGGCGTGGCGGTCGAATCCAGCATCGTCTGTTCTCCCTCGCGCGGGTTCCCGGCCCCGCTTGTCGTCTGGAATTGTTCGACGGAAGCGCGACGCTGACTTTGCTGGAAGCGACAGACAATTCTCTGGACGCGACATTCCGACCGTGCGCGCAACGGGAAAGGACGGCGCGTTGCCGCGCCGCCCTCTCCGTGGTTCGCAGGTGTCGGAAAGGCTCACGCCGCAAGGGCTCACATGGACGGCAGGATGGCGATGTCGTGCACCTCGCCCGCGACCCCGGCGATCTTGCCAGCCGCGGTGGCCTTGCCGGTGGCCAGATCAACCGCATAGAGCGTGTCGCCGGCCATCAGCCAGCCCTCATTGGCGCCGGCCGGGGTGGTGACGATGTCGAAGGCGTAGGTGTCGCCGGTGACGCCGAGCTTGCCGACGGAATTGAGCACGCCATCATTGGGCGGAGCCTGCTTGACCAGGGTGCCGGCGGTGGCGTCGATGTCGTAGAGCGCGGTCTCCTTCGCGCCCTTCACCGAATTGGTGTAGGCGCCGGCGACGACCTTCGAGGGCTTGCCCTTGTGCATGTCGCCCTCGGCGTAGTTCAGCACGCCGTCCGTCGTCACCTTGCCGTCGTCGACATTGGCGCGCAGATTGGTGCCGTCGCTGCCGATGACGCGCAGCCGGTCGGCCACCGGGTTGAAGTCGACCGTGGCCATGGAGCCGGCCGGCAGCATGGTGGAGAGCGTGGACTTCTTCATCGCCTTGCCGCTCATCGGATCGATGGTGACGACGGTGCCGTCGGCGAACAGGCCGTAGAGCATGCCGTCGGCCGGGCGCACATCGATGCCGACGAGCTTGCCTTCGCCGGCGACCGTCATCGGCGTGCCGGCCTTGGCGGCCTTCACATCGACGAGGACGATGCGATTGCCGTCGAGCAGGGCGGCGACGGACTGCGCCTGCGCGCCGGTGGTGGTGAAGGCGAGGCCGGTGACGGCGCTGAAGGTGAGGGCGATCATCGAGCTTTTCATGGTGGCGAACTCCGTTTCGCGCCGAACCCGTGTCGGCTGGGACAGAGCGGCTACACACGGGAATCGCCGGCGGATGCAGCAAGGCGCGAAAAAATCTCTTGCCGTTGCATCCGAAACCGCCGGTGTCGCGTAAGAGTACCAAGCCTTACTTTGCGGGAGCCGCCCGATGACGACCCTGCTGCCCACGCTCGAGGGCGCCACCGAGGACGACCTCGCCGAGGCGCTCCATGGCTGCGCGCGCGGGGATCGCGCCGGGCTGCAGCTTCTCTATGACCGGCTGGCGCCAAAGATGACCGGCGTCGCGCTGCGCATGCTGCGCCGGCGCGATCTCGCCGACGAGGTGGTGCACGACACCTTTCTGCGGATCTGGGACAAGGCCGACAGCTTCGATGCGGCGCGCGGCCGGCCGACCTCCTGGGCCTTCGCCATCCTGCGCAACACCGCGCTGAATGTGCTGCGCGGCGAGGGGCGGATGGAGCTGGTCGGCGATTTCGAGGCGATCGAGCCGGCCAGCGAGGAAGCCGACGCCGAGACGCTGGTCATGGCGCTCTCCGAGGCCAGCGCGCTCAGGCGCTGCCTCGACCGGCTGGAGCCGGCGCGGCGACGGGCGATCCTGCTCGCCTATATGCGCGGGCTGACCCATGGCGAGCTGGCGGGAAGGCTCGGCGTGCCGCTCGGCACCGCCAAGGCCTGGATCCGCCGCAGCCTGCTCACCCTGCGGGAGTGCATGACATGAGCGCGGATGAGCGCGACCGGCTGGCGAGCGAATATGTGCTCGGCCTGCTCGATGCGGAGGAAATGCGCCGCTGCGAGGAAAGGCTGGCGCGCGATGCCGGGCTCGCCGTGCAGGTGGAATTGTGGCGGGCGCGCCTCGCCGAATTGGATGCCACTGCCGCCCCGGTGACGCCCGATCCGGCGCTGTGGCCGCGCATCGAGGCGGCGCTGGCGGTGCCGGCACCGAAGGCGGCGCGCCCGACGCCCGCTCGCCCCTCGCGGCTGGCGACATGGTGGGAGAGTCTCAGCCTGTGGCGCGGCTACGGTCTGGCGGCCTCGGCCGCGTTGGTGCTGCTCGCGATCGGCACGGCGCAGCTGGCGCGGCAGGCGGCGCAGGCGCCGGTGCTGGTGGCGGTGCTGCTCTCGGACCAGAACCAGCCGGCGGCGGTGGTCAACGCCTTCCGCGACGGGCGCACCGAGCTGTTGGCGCTGAGCGCGCTCAAGGCGCCGGAAGGCAAGTCGCTGCAGGTGTGGACGCTGTGGGACCGAGAGCGCGGGCCGGTCTCGGTCGGCCTCTTGGAGGCGATGCGCAATGTGGAACTGAGCGTCGAGGGCCTGCCGCGCCCCGCCGCCGCGCAGCTCTATGAGGTGACGCTGGAGCCGGCGGGCGGCTCGCCCACCGGGCGCCCGACCGGGCCGATCCTGATGAAGGGCAATGCGAGCCCGACCGAGACCGGCATTTAGTAAGCGCGCGCTACTCGAACAGCCGCTGCGCCGCCATGCTCTGCACCGCCACCGGGGCGCGGGCGCGGGCATCAGACGGGGTGAAGCCGTGCTGCGCCTTGAACTGGCGGGAGAAATGCGCGCAGTCGGAAAAGCCGGCCTCCAGCGCGATGTCGGTCACCGAGCGGCCTGTCGTGTCGAGCAGGAAGCGGGCATAGCGCAGCCGCAGCCGCCGGTAGAACTCCGCCGGGCGCTGGCCCATCACGGTCTGGAACAGGCGTTCCAGCTGCCGGGTGGAGAGCTGCAGCCGGCGGGCGATGTCGGCAATGGGGAGCGGGTCCGCGAGGTGCTGCTCCATCATCAGCAGCGCCCGGCGCACGCGGTCGTCCGCCACCAGATCGGCGATCGGCGGGTGCGGCTGGGATTCGGTGCCGGGGCGCTGGCGGTCCAGCAGCAGCACGTGGCGGCTTTTCTGGGCGATGGAGCGGCCGAGGAACTTCTCCACCAGTGCGGTGGCGAGATCGGCCGCGCCGCCGCCGCCGGCACAGGTGATGCGGTCGCCATCGATGACATAGAGCCGGTCCGCCACCGGGGTGTGGTGGGGGAATTCCTCCATGAAGTCCTGATAGTGATACCAGGAGACGCAGCAGCGCCGCCCGGTCATCAGCCCGGCGCGGGCCAGCACGAAGCTGCCGGTGCACACGCCGACCAGCGGCACGCCGGCACGGGCGGCGCGCTTCAAATAGGCGATGCTCTCCTCGTCGAGCTGCTGGCCGCCATGCAGCAGGCCGCCGACGACGATGATATAGGCGAAATTCGCCGGGTCGGTGAACGGGCCGGAGGGCGCCACGGTGATACCGCAGCTGGCGCGGATCGGCTCGGGGTGCGACGACATCACCTGCCAGCGGGCGAGGATGGGGCGCGAGCGGTCGCCATCATCGGCGGCGAGGCGAAGCTGATCGACGATCAGCGAAAAGGCGGAGAGGGTGAAATTGTCGGCGAGGATGAAGCCGACATTCAGCGCCGGCGCCGCCGCGTGCGCGGGGGGCGTCATGCCGGGAGAGGTGGGTCGCTGCTGGTTCATGGCCTGCTCCTGCAGGTAGCATAGCAAATTTGCGGCCTCAGGTAGCAAGGGGGTTGCAGATGCCCGTTCGCGTCACCTGCGTTCAGCATTCCGGCAGGTTCACGGCGAGGCCGCCCAGCGAGGTTTCCTTGTATTTCGAGGCCATGTCGCGGCCGGTCTCGCGCATGGTGACGATGACCTTGTCCAGCGAGACGATGTGGGTGCCGTCGCCATGCAGCGCCAGCGAGGCGGCGTTGACCGCGCTGATGGCGCCAAAAGCGTTGCGCTCGATGCAGGGCACCTGCACCAGCCCGCCAATGGGGTCGCAGGTCATGCCGAGGTGATGCTCCATTCCGATCTCGGCGGCGTTCTCCACCTGCGCCGGCGTGCCGCCCAGCGCGGCGGCGAGCCCGCCCGCCGCCATCGAGCAGGCCACCCCGACCTCGCCCTGGCAGCCGACCTCGGCGCCTGAGATCGAGGCGTTGATCTTGAACAGCGCGCCGATGGCGGTGGCGGTGAGCAGGAACACATGCAGCCCCTCCCGGTTCGCGCCGGGGCAATGGTCGCGATAGTAGCGCAGCGTTGCCGGCACGACGCCGGCCGCGCCATTGGTGGGGGCGGTGACGACGCGCCCGCCGGCGGCGTTCTCCTCGTTCACCGCGATGGCGTAGAGGCTCACCCAGTCCATGATCTCGTGCGGGGTGGGGGCGTTGCGGGCAATGAGGGCGTCGCGGATCGCCTTGGCCCGGCGCTTCACCTGCAGCCCGCCGGGCAGTTCGCCCGAGGTGGCAAGGCCGCGATCGATGCAGGCCATCATCGCCTCGACCACACCGTCGAGACGTGCCTCCACCTCGGCCGGCGGGCGGCGGACGTGCTCATTGGCGAGGACAAGCTCGGCGATGGAGCGTTTTTCACGCGCGGCATAGGCCAGCAGCTCGCGGGCGTTGCGGAAGGGATAGGGCAGGGCGAATTCGTCCGGCGCGGGCGGCTGGCCGACCTCGTGCTCAGGCACGACGAAGCCGCCGCCGATGGAGCACCAGCGCGCCTCATTGAGCAGCCCGCCATCGCCGGCGAAGGCGCGGAAGGCCAGCGTGTTCGGGTGCTGCGGGGTGGGCGAGACGCCATCGAAGACGATGTCGCGGGCGGCCTCGAAGCCGATGCCATGGGTGCCGCCGAGCGGCAGACGGCGCTCTTCCGCCACGCCGGCAATGAGCGCCTCCGCCTGGTCGGGGTCGACATTGCGCGGGTGGTTGCCGGCGAGGCCGAGCATGACAGCCTTGTCGGTGCCATGGCCCTTGCCGGTCCAGGCGAGCGAGCCATAGAGCGTCACCTCGACCCGCGCGGTGCGAGCCAGCGCGCCCTCCGCCGCCAGCGTCTCGGCAAAGCGCAGGGCGGCCAGCATCGGCCCCACCGTGTGCGAGGAGGACGGGCCGATGCCGATCTTGAAGAGCTCGAAGGCGCTGATCATGGACGTTTAACCCGGTGGGACGATAAGGCCGCAGAGTCTTTGTTGGGTCCCGGCTCAGCGCTGCACAGGGTGCCGCTTGGCCGGGACACCGGGTCGGTCAGCTCGTCTTTCGTGTCCCGGCCCAGCGGAGGCGAAGCGCAAGCGCCGCGCCGGGACCAAGGAGAAAACCTGCGTCTCGGCTTCGTCGTCGCTCGGTCAACGCTGCCGGGCTTTCGGCAAAACTCAGGCCAGCTCGCGGCGGGCGTCTTCCAGCAGTTCCCAGACATAGGGCGCGAAGGAGCGCCAGACATCAATGTGGAACACGTCCGGAGCATGACGCACCAGCACGATTTCCGCCTTGTGGAACACGGTGCGGGTGCACATGCCGACGGGGAACGCCGCCAGCGACAGGTCCAGCGGGTTGCCCTGGTTCAGCACGAAGGCGGCCTTTTCGCCCGCCACCTCAATGCCGACGCTGCGGGCCGAGACATCGACCAGCGCGTGCGGCAGGCCTGTTGTGGCGGCCTCGATCGCGCCGAAGAGCGGGGCGGCCTCGGCATCGGGCACCAGCAGCAGCCACTCATCCGGGCCGAGCCAGAAGGCGAAGCGGCCGCCGGCGGCATTGAAGCGGCAGGCCTCGCGCGGCAGGGCGACGCCGAAGGCTTCCCCCGCCGGGCCGACCGCCGCCTCGCGGCCGCGAAACACCAGCCGGGCGGCGTCGCCGAGCGCGACAAGTCGCGCGGATGCGACATCGCGCGCGACGGCGGCGAGCGCTGTAAGAGGGCTTGCGGTGAGAGGGTTTGCGGGGGCGAGGGGCATGGTCACGGACGGGCTCTCAACCATTGAGGCGTTCCCCCTTGGGATCGTAGAAGACCGGCTCGACCACCTCGACCTCGATGGCGTGGGTCGGCATCGGCACCATGAGCTTCTGGCCGATACGGGCGCGCCCGCCCTTGACCATGGCCAGCGCGATGGAGCGGCCGAGAACGGCGCTGTGATAGGAGGAGGTGACGAAGCCGAGCATCGGCACCGGCACCGGGGCGGCAGGATCAGTGACGATCTGCGCGCCTTCCTCCAGCACCACCTTCGGGTCGGTGGTCTTCAGCCCGACCAGCTGCCGGCGATCCGGCGCCGACATGGCGTCGCGGGCGAGCGAGCGCTTGCCGACGAAATCCTTCTTCGCCTTGCCGACCGCCCAGCCGAGATTGGCGTCGTCCGGCGTCGCGGTGCCGTCCGTCTCCTGGCCGACGATGATGTAGCCCTTCTCGGCGCGCAGCACATGCATGGTTTCGGTACCGTAGGGGGTGATGCCGAAACGCTCGCCGGCGGCATAGACCGCTTCCCATACCGCCCGGCCATAGGCGGAGGGCACGTTGATCTCGAAGCCGAGCTCGCCGGTGAAGGAGACGCTGAACAGCCGCGTTGGCACGCCGAGAATGGTGCCCTCGCGCACGCACATATGCGGGAAGGCCTCCTTGGAGAGGTCGATGCCCTCGATCAGCGGGGCGATCACCTCGCGGGCCTTGGGACCCTGCACGGCGATGACCGACCATTGCTCTGTCGTGGAGGTGAGCCACACATCGAGATCCGGCCATTCGGTCTGGAGGTAGTCCTCCATATGCGCCAGCACGCGCGGGGCGCCGCCCGTGGTTGTGGTGACATGGAAGCGGTCTGCCGACATGCGGCCGACGACGCCGTCATCCATCACGAAGCCGTCCTCGCGCAGCATGACGCCGTAGCGCAGCCGGCCGGGCTCCAGTTTGGCCCAGGCATTGGTGTAGATGCGGTTCATGAACTCGGCGGCATCCGGGCCGACGATCTCGATCTTGCCGAGGGTGGAGGCGTCGAACATGCCGACGCTGGCGCGCACCGCCTTGCATTCGCGGGCGACGGCGGCGTGCATGTCTTCGCCCGGACGGGGGAAGTAATGCGCGCGCTTCCAGTTGCCGACATCCTCGAAGGCCGCGCCCTGCGCGGCGGCCCAGTCGTGAATGGCGGTCTTGCGCAGCGGATCGAACACATCGCCGCGCGCCGCCCCGGCGAAGATGCCGAAGGTGGTGGGGGTGAAGGGCGGGCGGAAGGTGGTGAGCCCGATCTTCGGCACCGGCGTATCAAGCGCCTCGGACACGATGCCGAGGGTGTTCATGTTCGACGTCTTGCCCTGGTCGGTCGCCATGCCCGTGGTGGTGTAGCGCTTCACATGCTCGATCGAGCGCATGCCCTCGCGTGTGGCGAGCAGGATATCCTTCGATGTGACGTCGTTCTGCCAGTCGACAAAGGCCTTGGCCAGCGCCGGGTTGCGCCCGTGCGGGGTGGCGCCGATGAAGCCGGCGCTGCCGAGATCTTCCGCGTTTGCCGCGAAGGCGCGCGAGGGTGTGGCCGGGGCCGGGGTGGCGCCGCGCGCGGGGGAGGTATGGTCGCGGGCGGCGAGGGCGGCCGCCTCACCCTGGGCATAGCCGTCTTCCAGCACGCGCTGCAGGCCATGGATGCCCCGGCAGGCGCCGGCGGAGCGCTCGCGCTCCACCGAGGTGCCGGGGAGATAGGCGCCGGCGGCGCCGTCCCAGACCAGCTTGCCGCGCGACTGCGAGAACAGGTGCACGCTCGGCGTGAAGCCGCCTGATATCAGCACGCTGTCGCAGGCAATCGTCTCGGCGGGGCCGACCTGGCCATTCTTCACCTTGGCGAGCTGGGCGGAGGAGACCCGCAGCCGGCCCTTGGTGCCCACAAGCACGGTGGAGGGGCGCACATCGATACCCGCCGCGAGCGCCCGGGCGGGGAGTTCGCCGGAGACCTCAGTGCGCAGATCAGCGATGGCGGCGATGCTGACGCCGGCGCCCTTGAGATCAAGCGCGGCGCGGTAGCCGGCATCGCAGGCGGTGAAGATCACCGCGCGCTCGCCGACCTTGGCGCCATAGCGGTTGGCATAAATGCGGGCGGAATCGGCCAGCAGCACGCCGGGCCGGTCATTCTCGGGGAACACCAGCGGGCGCTCCAGCGCGCCGGCGGCGAGCACCACTTCCCGAGCCCGCACCTGCCACAGCCGCTCGCGCGGCAGGGCGGCGCCGGGGGTGGCGAGATGATCGGTGACGCGCTCGGCCAGCGCGATGAGGTTGTGCGGGAAATAGCCGAAGGCAGTGGTGCGCGGCATCAGCGTGACGTTGTCGCGCGCCGCCAGATTCGCCAGCGTCGCCGCGAGCCAGCCGGCGGCGGGCTGCCCCTCGATGGTGGCCGAGACTTCCGAGAGCAGCGAGCCGCCGAGTTCCGCCTGCTCGTCGCACAGGATCACCTTTGCCCCGCTCTCGGCGGCGGCCAGCGCGGCGGCAAGGCCGGCCGGGCCGGCGCCGACCACGAGCACGTCGCAATGGGCGTGGTTCTGGGTGTAGCGGTCCGGGTCGGGCAGCTCAGGGGCGACGCCGAGCCCGGCCATGGCGCGGATCTTCGGCTCGTAGAAGCGCTTCCACGCCCCGGCCGGCCACATGAAGGTCTTGTAGTAGAAGCCCGAGGGCAGGAAGGGCGAGGCGAGGTCGTTGACCGCGCCGGCGTCAAAGGAGAGCGAGGGCCAGCGGTTCTGGCTCTGCGCCTTCAGCCCCTCATGCAGTTCCACCTGGGTGGCGCGCAGATTCGGCGCGGCGCGGGCGGCGTCGCGGGCGACATTGACCAGCGCGTTCGGCTCGTCCGAGCCGGCGGAGAGGAAGCCGCGCGGGCGGTGATATTTGAACGAGCGCCCGACGAGGTGCACGCCATTGGCGATGAGCGCCGAGGCCAGCGTGTCGCCCTTGAAGCCCGAGAAGGTCTGGCCGTCGAAGCGGAAGGACAGTGGCGCGGCGCGATCGATGCGCCCGCCCGAGGCGGTGCGGAAGCGGTTGGTCATGTCGCGGACCCTCGGGCGGTGTCCACCTCTCCCCGGCGGGGAGAGGTCGCCGCGCAGCGGCGGGTGAGGGGGAAGGCGGCGGCAGCGAAGAGAAGGCCCTTCACCCCGGCCCTCTCCCCGACGGGGAGAGGGGGAAGGAGATGGAAACGGCTCATGACCCGCTCCCCTCGACGTCCGGGCGCGGCTCGCCGGCCTTGTAGGTGGTGACGAAGAAGTCGCTCACCGTGTCGCGCAGCGCGTTGAAATAGCGGCCGCAGCCATGGATGTGGCGCCAGCGCTCGGCGTGCAGGCCCTTGGGATTGGTGCGGTTGTAGAGGAAATCCGCCCATTCCTGGTCGGTGAGGGCGGAGGGGTCGGCCGGGCGGGCGATATGCGCCTCGCCGCCATAGCGGAATTCGACTTCCGGCCGGGCGCCGCACCAGGGGCAGGTGATGATGAGCATGGCTCAGATCCTCAGCGCGCGTGAGCGAGCATCCTTCGAGGCCGCCTGCGGCGGCACCTCAGGATGATGTTGTTCGGAAAGACAGAGAGCGCCGTCATCCTGAGGCGCCCGGCGGCACGCCGGGCCTCGAAGGATGGTCGCGGGCGAGGGTGTCATCGCGGCCCCCCTCAATGCGCGACGGCGGCGGCGGCCGCTTCGTCGATCAGGAAACCATCGCGGAAACGCTCCAGCGTGAAGGGCGCGTTGATGGCGTGCGGGGCGTCCTTCGCAATGGTGTGGGCGAAGACATGGCCCGAGCCCGGGGTCGCCTTGAAGCCGCCGGTGCCCCAGCCGCAATTCACATAGAGGCCCGGCACCGGGGTTTTCGCGATGATCGGCGAGCGGTCGGGCGTCACGTCCACGATGCCGCCCCAGTTGCGCAGCATGCGCAGGCGCCGGAACTGCGGCACCAGCTCGCAGATGGCGTCCAGCGTGTGCGAGGCGATGTGCAGCGCGCCGCGCTGGGAATAGGAGGTGTAGGCGTCGGTGCCGGCGCCGATCACCATCTCGCCCTTGTCGGATTGCGAGATATAGGCGTGGATGGTGTTGCTCATGACAACGGTGGGGAAGGCGGGCTTCACCGGCTCGGACACCAGCGCCTGCAGCGGATAGCTCTCCAGCGGCATGCGCAGCCCGGCCATCGCCATGACGACGCTGGTGTGGCCGGCGGCGGACACGCCAACCTTCTTCGCCCGGATGAAGCCGCGCGAGGTTTCCACCCCTTCCACCGCGCCGGCGGCGTTGCGGCGGATGCCGGTGACTTCACAGTTCTGGATGATGTCGACGCCGCGCGAATCCGCCGCGCGGGCATAGCCCCAGGCCACCGCGTCGTGGCGGGCGGTGCCGCCACGCCGCTGCAGCGCGCCGCCGATGATGGGATAGCGCATGCTCTTGATGTTGAGCGGCGGGCAGAATTCCTTCACCTGCTCGGCATTCAGCCATTCATTGTCGACGCCGTTCAGACGGTTGGCGTGGACATGGCGCTTGAAGCTGATCTCGTCATGATGATTGTGCGCCAGCATGAGCACGCCGCGCGCCGAATACATCACGTTGTAGTTGAGGTCCTGCGACAGGCCCTCCCACAGCTTCACGGCGTGTTCGTACAGCGCGGCGCTTTCGTCGAAGAGGTAGTTCGAGCGCACGATGGTGGTGTTGCGCCCGGTATTGCCGCCGCCGAGCCAGCCGCGCTCGATCACCGCGACATTGGCGATGCCGTGTTCCTTGGCGAGGTAATAGGCCGCCGCCAGCCCATGCCCGCCGGCGCCGACGATGATGACATCGTATTCGGCCTTCGGCTCGGGATTGCGCCACTGGGGCTGCCAGCTCTTGTGGCCGCCAAAGGCGCGGCGGAACAGCTCGAAGCCGGAGAATTTCTGCACATTCGCCTCCGACGGAAAATAGACGCCTGCGGTGCGCGGACCGCCGTGAACCTGAGACGCATCGTTGCGCGGCGCCCGGTGCAAGGCGAGCATTGTTTCGGCGCTGGCGTTGAACAGATGCGACATTGGATGCGACATCGCCGCGTGCGAGCCGAAGCCCCCCGCAGCGTTCACGCGCTGGTGATGGGCGTAGAGCGGGTTTCCTTGCGGAAGCCATGATCGCTCCCTACCTCCCAGCGCAGACAGCAACACGGGATGCACCATGTTCAACAGCGGTAGTTTCGACGCCAAGCGGCTGCTCGACCAGTTCCTCACGCCGCAGGCGGGCACGCAGGGCGGTGTTCCCGCGACGCAGAACCCGCTGGGTGGACTGCTCGGCGGGCTGACGGGCGGCCTTTCCGGCCTCACCGGCAGCGCCAACGCCCAGCCCCCCGGCGCGGGCGCAGCCTCGTCCGGCGCGGGCGACCTGATGGGACGGGCCAAGGACTATCTCGGCAACAATGGCGGCTCGCTCGCCTCGGGCGCGGCGGCCGGCGCGCTGGTGTCGCTGGTGCTCGGCAGCAAGGGCGGGCGCAAAATGGCCGGCAGCGCCATGAAGCTCGGCGGCCTCGCCCTGGTCGGCACGCTCGCCTACAAGGCCTACCAGAACTACCAGCAGGGCCAGCAGCCACAGCAGACGGCGGCCGAGCCGGTGCCGACGCAGCTTCCCCCGGCGCAGTCGCCCTTCCACCCGGCGCAGGCCGAGCGCAGCCATTTCGATGTGACGCTGCTGCGCACCATGATCGCCGCCTCGCTCGCCGACGGCCATGTCGACGAGGCTGAGCGCGCCGCCATCTCCACCAAGCTGGGCGGGTCCCAGCTCGACGAGGCCGAGCGGTTCCTTACGGCGGAGCTTGGGGCGCCAGCGACGCCCGAGGCGCTGGCCGGCGCGGCCTCCTCGCCGGAGCAGGGGGCGGAAATCTACATGACCGCGCTGCTCGCCATTGACGCCGACACCACCTCGGAGCGGGTGTTTCTCGCCCGGCTGGCGACGGCGCTGAAGCTCGACCCGGCGCTGGTGCCGCATCTGGAAGCCAGCGCCCGCGCCGCCCGCATGGGCTGAGGCGGCGGTTGGCCGAGGCCCCGTCATCCCGGCTGCCGCCGTAGGCGGAGAGCCGGGATCGCGCGCCGGAATGGGTTAGCGATCCCGGACAGGGCCTGCGGCCCGTCCGGGATGACGCTGGGGGGCGGCAGAACCTGCGGTTGGCCTGAGGCAGGACCAAGGGGTCCGCCTGAGGCAAAGCCTTTCGGGCTTGCCTGACGGCAGAACCTTCGGTTTGCCGGAGGTAATCAAGGTTAAGCGTTAAGGTTAAGCCCCTCTTAATCACTCGCGGGCACAGTGCAGCCGTCGAAGAGCGCCGGGAATCTCCCGGCTCATCCGGGATGGTTGCATGCGTGATTTCGGGGCGTTGAGGCGTGGGGCGGGCCTGCGCGGGAAAAGCCGGCTGCTGGCGGCGGCGCTGGCCGTGATGCTGCTCGGCGCCGGCGGCGTGGCGCGGGCGGCGGACCCGATCGACGCCAAGGGCGCCGACGACCTGTTTGCCGACGATTTGCTGGCTCTCGCGCCTGAGATCGAGGAATCCCGCTTCTGGTATCTGCGCGGCGATATCGGCTACGTCTTCAATGGCGCGGCCGATACCGGGGGGGCGGGCCATCTGCCTCTCGACGATGCCGGCGTGTTCGGCCTCGGTGTCGGCGCGCGGCTCAGCGATCTGGTGCGGGTCGACCTCACGGCCGATTACCGCAGCCCGGCGGATTTTTCCGCGCGCGGGTGGCGCGGCGAAGCTAGCGCGACCACGCTTCTGGCCAATCTCTATCTCGATCTCGGCACCTGGCACGGGCTCACCCCCTATGTCGGGGCGGGCCTTGGCGCCAGCCATCTCGCGCTCTCGGGTGTTGCCGATGCCGAGGGCTGGGGCCTCGCCTGGGCGTTGATGGCCGGCGGCACGGTGACGCTGGCGCCAAACTGGCAGCTCGATCTCGGCTATCGCTATCTCAGCATCGAAAATGCCGACCTGGGCGGCGTGCTGTCGGGCATCAGCCAGGCGGCGCATGAGGTGCGGCTCGGCGTGCGCTACCTGTTCGACTGAGGCGGGTCGTCAGAAACTCACGCCGTCAGAAATTCTCGTCGGGATAGACGCCCCAGAGCCGGGCCTGCTGCACGAAACCGTCGAGGCCGTGGCCGGTCACCTCCACCGCGCACCACCCGCCCGTGCAGCTTTTCGGGCGCACCAGCACATTGGCCGCGAGATAAGCGCGAATGGCCGCCTCCGTGTCGGGAGCGGCGCGCAGGGCGACATTGTGACCGTCGCGCGTGCGGATCGACGCCGCCCGGCGCACCGTAAGCAGCGCGCTGTGCACCCAGCCGACATCGCCGGTATTGTCACGGATGCGGCGCCAGTTGCCGAAACGGTTGACCACCTCGACCGGCCAGCCGCGCTGATGGAACACCCAGTGCACGCGATAGGCGACGCCCGGTCCGACGCGCACATTCGTCACCCCGTTTCTCAGCGTGGCGAAATAGGGAAGCGCGCGCTCGGCGAGCACCGGACCGCCGGACAGAAACAGGGTCGCGAGGACGAAAAGCGCCGTGGCCCCCTTCTTCCTCACGCTCCTGCTCCCTGTTTGTCCCTGTCGCGCCGGTCCGCCTTTCAGCGGCAGCCCGAGAGGATGCGGTTGGTGGCGGCGGTGACGCCGTTGAGCGAGAACACGTAGCTCGTGTCGTTGCCGCGCGCCGAGGTGGCGCTGATGTTCATCTGGCTGCCGCCGCGCAGCGCTTCGAGAAAGGCCGGCTCGCGCTCGGCCCGGCGCAGCCAGGCGCTGCTGCCTTCAGTCATCAGCGTAAACTTGTCGTCGCCGATGCTGGCGACCACCTGCGAGCCGCTGGCGAAAGTGTAGCCGGTCTGGAAACTCACCTCGGTGCGCTGCGCGGTGTCGGGCAGGGCGGTAACGAAGAACGTCACGTCGCCATGGGCGAGCCGCTCCGGCAAGGCCGAGGTCGGCGTGCTGATCGTGTAGCATTGCGACTTGCCGTTAGCGTTGAAGCGCCAGGCGCTCCAGTCCTTGTACTCGCCCATTGCTGTCGGCTTTGATGCCATGGCGGCTGTGCTGGCAAGGAACATCACACTCAGTGCGATGGCGGTCCGTCCAATCATCGGGGGAAGCCTCCTCTCGTCTGTGGTTCAGCGCAGGAGACTTGTCGGTCGACGTTAAGACCGCGTTAAGGCGCGGGGCCGGAACGCGATCACAATGTGGACAGGCGGGCGGTTCGGCGACGGCTTCGCGGCATTCCGCGCCAGCAAGAACGGGCGGCGAAAGGGGCCGCCCGTCTGCTGTGGGGGCTGGCAGATCAGAGGCGCAGCAGCGGATCGGGGTTCAGCGCGTGCAGCGTCCACTGGCGCCGGACCTCGTGAAAATGCACGTCCTTGCCGCCCTTGGCGGTGAGGATGGCGGCGATTTCCGCATCCCGTGCCGCATCGGGCGCGTGCACCCACAGGAGCAGCCCGCCATCGCCGATCTGGCGCTCGATGTAGGCGGCGTGCTTGCGCCCGAACACGCGGGCGAGAAGCAGGCCGACCACGCCGCCGGCCGCCGTGCTGCCGGCAGTGACGGCAATGGCGGGAATCAGTGCCGCGCCGCCGGTGCCGGCCACCAGCGCCGCGCACAGGCCCGCGACCAGAGCGGGCCCGCCGGCCAGCGCGGCCAGGCCTTCCGCCCGCTCATCGGCCGGCACATAGGCCCCACGCGGCACGTCGCCGGAGTCCTCCCGCACGCTGAGCGGTTTCAGCGAGAAGGCGCCATGCGCGCCCAGAACGCTCATATCCTTCTCGTCGAGGCCGAGCTGCAGCAGCGAATCGACGGCGGCGTGAAGCGCGGCCTCCGAGGCGAAGACGGCCACGGCTTCGCGCTCGCTATATTCCGTCGTGACATCGTTCGGGGATTCGATCGAGTTCATCCTGTGTCCTTCTTGGTGCTGTGCGTCCCTCAAGTGCCGGGCAGGAGCGTGGACGGCCCTTCCGGCACGGCGTCGCAGCTCTCCCGGCAAGGGCGAACCGCGCAGCGATGAGTGTGACGGCTAAAGCGCGTGACGCTAGGGAAATGTGCGCCGTGGCGGGCGGTTGCGGCGACCGGGCGCGGGGGCGCCGCGCGCGAGGCCGGTGGATGGCGCGCCTGAAAAGCCGCTTGCCTTTCCCCGTCGGCGGGAGTAGATCGCTCCTCGGGCTACCCTTCCCCACCGAAGGGCTCCCATCTGGAAGGATGGCTATCATGACGACTACCACGCAGCCGGCTGTGAAGCCGGCCAATCCCAATTTTTCGTCCGGCCCCTGTGCCAAGCGTCCCGGTTGGACGCTTGAGGCCTTGAGCGATGCTCCGCTCGGTCGCTCGCACCGTGCCAAGGTTGGCAAGGCGAAGCTGAAGCTCGCCATCGACCTCACCCGCGAAGTTCTCGACATTCCCGCCGACTACCGCATCGCCATCGTTCCCGCCTCCGACACCGGCGCGGTCGAGATGGCGCTGTGGTCGCTGCTCGGCGCCCGCCCGGTCGACCTGCTGGCGTGGGAGAGCTTCGGCGAAGGCTGGGTGACGGATGTCGTCAAGCAGCTCAAGCTCAAGGACGCCCGCGTCCTCAAGGCCGGCTATGGCGAGTTGCCGGATCTCGCGCAGATCAATTTCGACCATGACGTGGTGTTCACCTGGAACGGCACCACCTCGGGCGTGCGCGTGCCGAACGCCGATTTCATCCCCACCGACCGGCAGGGCCTGACCATCTGCGACGCCACCTCGGCGGTGTTCGCGCAGGACCTCGACTGGTCCAAGCTCGATGTCGTCACCTATAGCTGGCAGAAGGTGCTGGGGGGCGAGGGCGCGCACGGCATGCTGATCCTCTCGCCCCGCGCGGTCGAGCGGCTGGAGAGCTATGTGCCGGCCTGGCCGCTGCCGAAGATCTTCCGCCTGACCAAGGGCGGCAAGCTGATCGAGGGCACGTTCGAGGGCGAGACCATCAACACCCCGTCCATGCTGTGCGTCGAGGACTATATCGATGCGCTGAACTGGGCGAAGCAGGCCGGCGGGCTCAAGGGCCTGCAGGCGCGCTCGGACGCCAATTTCAAGGTTCTCGCCGACTATGTCGCGAAGACGCCGTGGATCGATTTCCTCGCCACCGTGCCGGAGACGCGCTCCAATACCAGCGTGTGCCTCGTCGTCGCCGACGCGGAAGTGAGGGCGCTGGCGCCGGACGCTCAGGCGGCCTTCGCCAAGGCGCTGGCGGCGTCGCTGGAAAAGGCCGGCGTCGCCTATGACATCGGCGCCTATCGCGACGCGCCGGCGGGCCTGCGCATCTGGGCGGGCGCCACTGTCGAGGCGTCCGATCTCGAAGCGCTGCTGCCCTGGCTCGACTGGGCCTTCGCCAGCGCCAAGGCCGGCCTCAAGCAGGCCGCCTGAGCCCTTCCTCCCTGTCCCCGCCGCTGACGCAAGGGGACGGCGAAGGGGCCACGTTTCGGCTCGATGGCGAATGGCTTCCTCTCCCGGCCGCGTCTCGCCTTCGATGCCGTGTGTGTGCGCCCGACGAACGCTTCGTCGTCCCCTCCCGCCAGCGGCGGGACATCCCATTCCCCCGCGCTGCGGGGCGACGTTCCCCCTTTTCCGAACAGGATGAAGCCCATGGCTCCCCGCGTTCTCATTTCCGACGCGCTTTCCCCCGCCGCCGTGCAGATCTTCAAGGATCGCGGCATCGAGGTCGATTTCCAGCCGGCGCTGGGCAAGGACAAGGACAAGCTGGCCGAGATCATCGGCAATTATGACGGCCTCGCCATCCGCTCGGCCACCAAGGTGACGCCGAAGATCCTGGCCAATGCCACGCGGCTGAAAGTGGTCGGGCGCGCCGGCATCGGCGTCGACAATGTCGACATCCCGGCCGCCACCGCCAAGGGCGTGATCGTGATGAACACGCCGTTCGGCAATTCCATCACCACCGCCGAGCACGCCATCGCCATGATGTTCGCGCTCGCCCGCGAAATCCCCGCCGCCGATGCCTCGACCCAGGCCGGCAAGTGGGAAAAGAACCGCTTCATGGGCGTGGAGCTGACCGCCAAGACTCTCGGCATCATCGGCTGCGGCAATATCGGCTCCATCGTCGCCGACCGCGCCATCGGCCTGAAGATGAAGGTCATCGCCTTCGATCCCTTCCTCTCGCCTGAGCGCGCCAAAGATATCGGCGTCGAGAAGGTGGAGCTGGACGATCTGCTTGCCCGCGCCGACGTCATCACCCTGCACACGCCGCTGACCGACAAGACCCGCAACGTGCTCTCGGCCGAGGCGATCGCCAAGACGAAGAAGGGCGTGCGCATCGTCAACTGCGCGCGCGGCGGGCTGGTCGACGAGGCGGCGCTGGCGGCGGCGCTGGAGAGCGGCCATGTCGCGGGCGCGGCCTTCGACGTGTTCATCACCGAGCCGGCGACTGAAAACCCGCTGTTCGGCCATCCCAACGTGATCTGCACCCCGCATCTGGGCGCGTCCACCACCGAGGCGCAGGAGAATGTCGCGCTGCAGGTGGCCGAGCAGATGAGCGACTATCTGCTGCGCGGCGCCATCTCCAACGCGGTGAACTTCCCCTCGATCACGGCGGAAGAAGCCCCGAAGCTGAAGCCCTTCATCGAGCTGGCGGAAAAGCTCGGCTCCTTCGCCGGCCAGCTGACCGACACCGACATCCAGACCGTGCGCATCACCTATGACGGCGCGGTGGCCAGCCTGAAGATCAAGGCGCTGACCTCGGCGGCGGTGGCGGGCCTTCTGCGCCCGGCGCTGGCCGACATCAATGTCGTCTCGGCGCCCTCGATCGCCAAGGAGCGCGGCATCGTGGTGGAGGAGACCACCCGCGAGATCGCCGGCGATTACGACAGCCTGATCACGCTCACCGTCATCACCGAGAAGATGGAGCGCTCCATCTCCGGCACGGTGTTCGCCGATGGCCGTCCGCGCATCGTCGACATCAAGGGCATCAAGGTGGACGCCGAGTTCGCGCCCTCCATGCTCTACGTCACCAATGAGGACAAGCCGGGCTTCGTCGGCCGCTTCGCCAGCCTGCTCGGCGATGCCGGGCTCAACATCGCCACCTTCGCGCTCGGCCGCGACCGGCAGGGGGGCGATGCCATCGCGCTGGTGGAAGTGGACGGCACGGTGCCGGGCGAACTCCTCGCCAAGGTGCAGCAGCTGCCTTCCGTGAAGCAGGCCAAGCCGCTCGTGTTCTGAGGCGCGAGTCAGACGGGACAGAAAAAGGCCCCCGGAGCGATCCGGGGGCCTTTTGCATCAAGTGCGATCCGCTCAGAGCGGGAAGGAAGCCCGGTGCAGCTTGGCGGCGGCCTTGGCCAGCGCGACGATCTGTTCCCAGTCGCCCATCGTCACCGCATCGTTCGGCGCCACCCAGGAGCCGCCGACGGCGAGGACGTTGGGCTGGGCGAGGTAGGAGCCGACATTGGCCGGGCCGATGCCACCGGTCGGGCAGAAGCGCAGATCGGGCAGCGGGCCGGCCAGCGACTTCAGCAGATTGACGCCGCCCACCGCCTCGGCCGGGAACAGCTTCAGCACCGGAAAGCCCATGGCGTGCAGCGCCATCGCCTCGGTGGCGGTGGCGCAGCCGGGCATAACAGGCACCGGCGCCTCGGCCAGCGCCTCCGCCAGCGCCGGCGGGCAGCCGGGGCTGACGAGGAAGCGGGCGCCGGCATCGATGCATTTCTGGATCAGGTCGGGCCGCGTCACCGTGCCGGCGCCGACAATGGCGTCCGGCACCTCGGCGGCGATGGCGGCGATGGCTTCGAGCGCCGCCGGCGTGCGCAGCGTCACCTCGATCAGCGGCAGCCCACCCTCGGCCAGCGCCCGCGCCAGCTTCACGCCGGCGGCGACACTCGGCACGGTGACGACGGGAACCACGGGAGCGCGGGCGAGCAGCAGGCTGGGATCGGGAAGCGACATCGGGCACCTTGCGAGAGATCTGTGCGGGAGTTCCTGGCGACATGAAGACCGCCGGGCATCGGCTTGTCGAGAGGCTCGCCCGAGATTTGTGCGGTGCGATGCGGTGCGGTGGCGGTTCCGCCCCGGCTTTGAACCGGCTAGCCTGTGGAACCGCCTTTCCCGACTCGGCCCGGACCCGTCCCCATGTTCCGAATCGATTCCCCTTATCCCCGCGACATGGTCGGCTATGGCCGCACCCCGCCAGACCCGAAATGGCCGGGCGGGGCGCGCATCGCGGTGCAGTTCGTCCTCAACTATGAGGAGGGCGGCGAGAACTGCATTCTCCATGGCGATGCGGCGTCCGAGGCGTTCCTGTCGGAGATCGTCGGCGCCCAGCCCTGGCCGGGGCAGCGGCACATGAACATGGAGTCGATCTACGAATATGGTTCGCGCGCCGGCTTCTGGCGGCTGTGGCGGCTGTTCACCTCGCGCGGCCTGCCGGTCACGGTCTATGGCGTCGCCACCGCGCTGGCGCGCAACCCGGACGTGGTGGCCGCGATGCAGGAGGCGCAGTGGGAAATCGCCAGCCACGGGCTGAAATGGATCGACTACCGCCACCATTCCTATGAGGCGGAGAAGGCTGATTTCGCCACCGCGCTGCGCCTGCACACCGAGATAACAGGCGAGCGCCCGCTCGGCTGGTACACCGGGCGCACCTCCGAGCACACGCGCCGCATCGTCATGGAGGAGGGCGGCTTTCTCTATGATTCCGATATCTATTCCGACGATCTGCCGTTCTGGGTCGAGGGGCCGCGCGGGCCGCATTTGTCCATTCCCTACACGCTCGACGCTAATGACATGCGTTTCGCCATTCCCGCCGGCTTCGACCATGGCGAGCCGTTCTTCGCCTATCTGCGCGACAGTTTCGACGTGCTCTATGCGGAAGGGGAAGAGGCGCCGAAGATGATGAGCGTCGGCCTGCATTGCCGGCTGGCCGGGCGGCCGGGGCGGTTTCTCGCCCTGCAGCGATTCCTCGACCACATCGCCGCGCATGACCGCGTGTGGGTGCCGCGTCGGATCGACATTGCCCGGCACTGGCACGAACATCACAAGCCGTCCCAAAAGCCGGAGTGAGGCCATGACAACGCGCAACGCCTTCCTTGCCGCCCTCTTTCTCGCCGCGCTGCCCGGTGCCGCGCGGGCGGGGGAGATCGTCATTCCCCTGCCGGCCGGCGCCACGCCCGAGACGATCACGGCGCATTACGACTGCGGCGCCTTCGGCCCTGTCGCGGCGCGCTATTTCAACGCGCCGCCGGTGGCGCTGGCGAGCCTGTCGTTCAAGGGCGAGTTCCTGGTGGTGTCGAATGTCATCGCCGCCTCGGGCGCGCGCTACGCCGGCGGAAAATACATCTGGTGGACCAAGGGCAGCGGTGCCGACCTCTATGACGTGACCTTGGGCGAGGGCGCGGCGCCGGTGGCCTCCTGCACCTCGTCCTCGTGATCACCGTCGGCCTTGTGCACGGCGCGCTTGCGCGGCGGACGGCGCACCTCCGGCAGATGCTGCTGGATGACCAGCAGCAGCAGCGCGGTGGTCCAGCCGAACATCATGATGCCGCTGCCCGCCGTCATCGGGCCGATCAGGCGCGTCGCGGTCTGCTGCCCGGCATCGCCGAAGCCGAGCGCGGTGTAGTTGACGAAGGCGGAGTAATAGGCGTCGTTGTGGTCGGAAACGAGACCCTTGGCCGCATAGACGACGGCCCAGATGCCGACCTCGACGAGATGGGCGACGAGCAGCAGCACGTTGGCGACGAGGAGTGCCAGCAGCAGGCGCATCCGAGGATGACGCTTGAATACCTGATCATAGGCGCCGGAGCAGTCGATGAGAATATACGTCGCCATCAGATGAACCAGCATCACCAGCAGCATCATGGAGATGCCGAGGCCGATTTCCTCGAAGATCATCGTCGTCTCCCGGGGGCGGAGGAGGAGTGAATGCCGGCGGATATAAGCATTCGCGCGCTTAACACGGCGGAAATCGGGCTGGCGGTGGAGTGGGCGGCGGCGGAGGGCTGGAACCCCGGCCACGCCGACGCGGCCTGCTTCGCCACGGTGGACGCGGATGGCTTTCGGGTGGCGGAGGTGGACGGCGCCCCGGCGGCGGTGATCTCGGTGGTCAATTACGACGCGCGCTTTGCCTTTCTCGGCTTCTACATCGTGCGGCCGGACCTGCGCGGGCAGGGCATCGGCCTGCGCCTCTGGCAGGCGGGGCTCGCCCATGCCGGGGAACGCACCATCGGGCTCGATGGCGTGCCGGCGCAGCAGGCCAATTATATCAGGCAGGGCTTCGTCTTCGCCCATCGCAACATCCGCTTTGCCGGCGTGCCGGGGCCGGGGGAGATGGGGGAGACGGTCGATCTCGCGGAAATTCCGTTCCAAGAGGTGGCGGCCAGCGATGCGCGGGTGTTTCCCGCGCCCCGTGCCGCCTTCCTCAAGGCCTGGATCGCCGCCCCCGGCCATGCCGGGCGGGCGGTGATGCGCGCGGGGCGTCTCAAAGGCTGGGGCGTGGTGCGGCCCGCGCGGACGGGGTGGAAGATCGGCCCGCTGATCGCCGAGGATCCGGAGACGGCGGATGTGCTGTTTCGGGCGCTGCGCGCAGAGGCGGGGGAGGCGCCTGTTGTGCTCGACGTACCGGAGCCTCATGCCGAGGCGCTGGCGCTGGCGCTGGCCCGGCGGCACGGCCTTTCACCGGTTTTCGAGACCGCGCGAATGTATCGCGGCTCACTCCGCCCGGCGACGCTGCAGCCGCTCTTCGGCGTCACCAGCTTCGAGCTCGGCTGAGGCCGAGCCGGCCCTTGGGCGGCCGGTCTTCGGCGCCCACAGCGTGGCGATGACGACGCCCGCCAGCACCAGCGCATAGCCCGCCGCGTGGTAGAGATGCGGGCGCTCGCCCAGAAACACGATGGCCAGCGCCGAGCCGAACACCGGCATCAGATGAAAGAACGGCGCGGCACGGTTCGGTCCGACCAGCTGGATGCCGCGGTTGAAGAACAGATAGGCCAGCACCGAGGGGAACAGCGCGACATAGACGATGGCGGTCAGCGCCTTGGCGTCAAAGACGAGCGGAGGGCTCACCAGACGCTCGGCGACGAAAAGCGGGGTCAGCAGCACCACGCCCACGGTGAGGAGAAAGCCGAGGAACCCCAGCTGGGAAAAGGCCGGCCGGCGCGCCAGCAGCGAGGAATAGGCGCCATAGACGATCATCGCGGCGATCAGCCAGAGATCGCCCTCGTTGAACTCGATGTTCACCAGAACCGCCGGGTCGCCCCGGCAGATGATGGTGAGCACACCGAGCAGCGACAGGCCGATGCCGCATGCCTGGCCGATTGAGAGCCGTTCACCATTGAGGATGAGCGACCAGAAGGCGATGAGCAGCGGGCCCGTCGACTGGATCAGCAGGGCGTTGAGCGCCGGGGTGAACTCCAGTGCATGGTACTGCATGGTGTTGAAGACGGTGATGCCGGCCAGCGACAGCAGGCCAACCAGCTTCCAGTGCCGGCGCATCAGCGGCCAGTCCGCCCGCATGTCCCGCCACGCGAAGGGCAGGAGAATCAGCACCGCCAGCGCCCAGCGCATCCAGCCCAGGCTCGCCGGCGGCACATGCCCGGCGACATGGCGGCCCATCACGATGTTCCCCGCCCAGAACAGCGAGACGAGGGTGAGCAGCAGATAGGGCGCGTCGAACAGGCGGCGGAACATGAGCGGGGCCGGGTACGGAACGGGTGGCCCGCCCAGCCTCTAAAGCAATTCGGTCGCCCTGACGCCGCCGGATCGACGGCGCGTCCATGAAATCTTCTGATCCATCCCCGCGCGTCGTCGATGCGTGGGGGCGAAGAGGGGGCGGGGAGTGCCGGGCTTCACGCCCCGGCGCGGATGTGCAGCCTTGTGCCCCAGGGATCGGCGACGGCGAAGCCCTGCGCCAGCGGCGTGATCGTCTCGCCCGCCGCCGCCAGCCGTGCCCGCACCGCCTCGACCGCCGCTGCATCCGGCAGCAGCACCTCGAACTCGACCAGGCCGGTGCTGCCCGAAGGGGCCGGGCCGCCGCCCCGGCTCTGCCAGATGTTCAGCCCCAGATGGTGGTGATAGCCGCCGGCGCTGACGAACAGCGCGCCGGGATAGCGATCGGTGGTCACCGCGAATCCGAGCTGCTCGACATAGAAGCGGCGGGCGCCGGCGAGATCGCCGACCTGCAGATGCACATGGCCGACGCGCGTGCCCTCCGGCATCGGCGCGTCGAGCGGCACGTCCTCGGGGGTGTCGGCCAGCAGCTTGCGCAGGTCCAGCGGCTGGGTCGCCATCTCGACCGTCACATCGTCCCAGCGCCAGTCGCTTTCCGGCCGGTCGCGGTAGATCTCGATGCCATTGCCGTCGGGGTCGTCGAGATAGAGCGCCTCGCTCACCAGATGGTCGGAGGCGCCGAGCCGCACGCCCTTCGCGACCAGCCGGCGCAGCACGATGGCGAGGGCCGGGCGGTCCGGGACCAACAGGGCGACGTGGAACAGGCCGGTGGTGCCGCGCGGGCGCAGGCCGGCACCGGGGGCGCCGACCAGTTCGATCAGCGTTTCGCCGCCGACCCCCAGGCGCAGGCTGCCATCGGCATTGGTGCCGAGAAGCGAAAGCCCCACCGTGCCGGTGTAAAAGGCGGCCGAGTGCGCCGCGTCACGTACGCGCAGGCGCACCGCGCCCATGCGCAGGCCGGCCGGCAGGGTGGGCGCCGGGCTGGCGGAAGGAGGATGGGCGATGGCGGTGCTTGTCATGACGGTTCCTCACGGCGGCGGCATTCGATGCTCCTAAGGTCGTGCAGCACCGGCGCAGCTGCAATCGGCAGATGATTGCAGGCTCGCAATACCGCCCTGCCATTGCCGCCCGGCGGCCTGCAACGTGTGCACCGCATCGCGGGCGGTGCCGGCGTTCTTGCCTCTCCCTGTGTCATCCCTTAAGACGATGCAGCCCCGGTCGGACGTTTCGCCGGGGCTTTGTCTGTGCGCGGGCACGGCACGCCGCCGCACCCCGCCTCGCAATGCAGGAGCGTGGCTCGTGGCGAATGTGGTCGTCGTCGGTTCCCAGTGGGGCGACGAGGGTAAGGGCAAGATTGTCGATTGGCTCAGCGAGCAGGCGGACGTCGTCGTCCGCTTCCAGGGCGGCCATAATGCCGGCCATACGCTGGTCGTCGGCGACAAGACCTACAAATTGTCGCTGCTGCCGTCCGGCGTGGTGCGCGGCGCCCGTCTGTCGATCATCGGCAATGGCGTGGTGCTGGACCCGTGGGCGCTGGTCGACGAGATCACCCGCATCACCGGGCAGGGCATCGAGGTGACGCCCGAGCGGCTGCGCGTGGCGGAGAATGTCGCGCTCATCCTGCCGCTGCACCGCGAGCTGGACGCGATCCGCGAGAACGCTTCCGTCGGCACCAAGATCGGCACCACCAAGCGCGGCATCGGCCCGGCCTATGAGGACAAGGTCGGCCGGCGCGCCATCCGCCTTGTCGACCTCGCCTCGCCCGGCACGCTCGACGGCAAGATCGATCGCCTGCTGGCGCATCACAACGCGCTGCGGCGCGGCCTCGGCATCGAGGAAGTGGACGGCGCCCGGCTGCGCGACGAGCTGACCGAGATCGCGCCGAAGGTTCTGCCCTATATGGACCGTGCCTGGGCGCTGCTCGACGATGAGCGCCGGCGCGGCGCCAAGATCCTGTTCGAGGGCGCGCAGGGCGCGCTGCTCGATGTCGACCACGGCACCTATCCCTTCGTCACCTCGTCCAACACGGTGGCGGCGCAGGCGGCCACCGGCTCCGGCCTCGGGCCGGGCGCTATCGGCTATGTGCTTGGTATCACCAAGGCCTACACCACCCGCGTTGGCGAGGGCCCGTTCCCGACCGAACTGCACGACGACACCGGTCGCCGGATCGGCGAGCGCGGCCGCGAATTCGGCACCGTCACCGGGCGTCCGCGCCGCTGCGGCTGGTTCGACGCGACGCTGGTGCGCCAGACGGTGCGCACGTCAGGCATCAACGGCATCGCGCTGACCAAGCTCGACGTGCTCGACGGCTTTGACGAGCTGAAGATTTGCACGCGCTACCGGCTCGACGGGCAGGAGATCGACTATTTCCCCGCCGGGCAGGACGCCCAGGCGCGGGTGGAGCCGGTCTATGTGAGCATTGAGGGCTGGACCGAATCGACGGCGGGCGCCCGCTCCTGGGCCGACCTGCCGGCCGAGGCGGTCAAGTATGTGCGCCTTATCGAGGAACTGATCGGCTGCCCGGTGGCTTTGCTGTCCACCAGCCCCGAGCGGGATGATACGATTCTCGTGCAGAACCCTTTCGAATCCTGACGTTCCACCCCGGACCCGATCGCTCCCCATGGCCGATTACTACCCGCTCATCGCCCGCGCCATTGGCGGCCTCCCCGACAAGACCGGGGAGTCGCGCAAGGCTGTCTATGAGCGGGCACGGCGGGCGCTTCTCGCCCAGCTGACCGCCGTCGACCCGCCGCTCTCCGAGTCCGATGTCGCCCGCGAGCAGCAGGCGCTGGAGACGGCGATCGGCCGGGTGGAGGCCGAATACGGCACGGGGACGCCGCCGCCACCGGCCAGCCTGCCGCCGGCCCGCCCCCTGAGCCCGCCGCCGGCGGCACCGGTGCCTGCCGCGCCGTATGCTGCCGCGCCGCCCCCGGCCGCCTCCGCGCCGGTGCCCCCGGCGCCCGTGCCCGCGCCGCCCGCCCCGCGGGCGCCGCTGACGGCCTCGCCGCTGCCGCCATCGAATTTTCCCGCTGCCGCGCCCCCCGCCGCCGCTTTCCCGCGTGCGCCGGAGCGGCCGCTGGAGCGTGCCGCCGAGCCGACGACGGGTTTCCATCCGACGGAAGCCGAGGCGGTCGCCGCCGGGCTGGAGCCTCCCCGCAGCGCCGGCGGCTCATCCGACTGGCGCCGCGAAGCCACAAGGCTGGTGCGCGAGCGTGAAGCCGAGGAAGCTGCCCATCAGGGCGAGGAGCCGCCGGCTGACGTGCCCCCCGCCGCCGAGGCGCCGCCCGCGCAAGGCGGACGCGGCCGTCTCGTGGCCGTGCTTGTCTTCGTTCTGCTGCTGATCGCCGGTGGCGTCGTCGGCTATACCCAGCGTGAAACCATTGTCGGGCTGATCAATGGGGCGAGCAGTGGCACCTCCTCGTCCACTGCCAAGGCTCCCGCGACCCCCGCGCCCAGCGATGCGCCCAAATCGACCGACCGAATCGTTCAGGCGGACGATGCCGCCGCCCCGGCGGCGTCGAGCGCGCCGCCTGTCGCCAGCAGCCCTGCCGGCGCCGCCGCGATCGGTGCCGACCAGCGCGCCGTGCTGTTCGAGGAGAGCCCCGGCGGCGGCGAGCAGGGCCTGCAGCAATATGTCGGCACGGTCGAGTGGAGCACGGAGAGCGCCAGCGCCAGCGACGGCCAGCCGGCTGATATTGGCGTGCGGGCGGAAATCTCGATCCCGGCCCGCAATGTCAGCGCCGTCCTGACCTTCCGCCGCAATCAGGATCCCTCGATTCCGGCCTCGCACATTCTCGAAGTGCAGTTCAAGCTGCCGCCCGGCTTCGATCTTGGAAATATTTCCAGCGTGCCGGGCATGCGGGCCAAGGCCTCCGAAGGCGCTCAGGGGGCGCCGCTGGTCGGCCTCGCCGTGCGGGTGGCGCCGAACTATTTCCTGGTCGGCCTGTCCTCGCTGCCGACGGATGTGCAGCGCAATCTCGGCTTCATCATCACCCGTAACTGGCTCGACCTGCCGCTGGTGTTCGAGAATGGCCGCCGCGCCATCCTGGTTCTGGAAAAGGGCGGGGCGGGCGACGAGGCGTTCCGCGAGGCGTTCACGGCCTGGGGCCTGCCGGTCGGTCCGGCGCAGAAGGCCAATTGACGGTTCACGCCTGCTTTTTTGGACGGCTTATCAGGGGGAGCGCCACGCTCCCCCTTTTTTGTTGCGCGCGGTGATCGGCGCTGCGGGCGCCCACTCTTCCGCAGGGGTAATGTCATGCGTTCGGTGCAAGGGTGGTATTTGGCATTAGGTATACCAGAGGTGTCGACCCTTTCGTATGTTGCGTCGCAGCAATCTCGATCGGAGAGGCGCATGTTGCAGTCGGTTTACCCCCTCCTTCCGCTTCTCATCCTCGGCCATGCCCTGATCACCATCCTGGCGGTGGAACTGCTGGGCGAGGAAGAGACGGCGGCATTGGCGCCGGAATGCTACCCGGCCTGACATGTAAAAAGCCCCGCGGCATCGCTGCCACGGGGCTTTGTGTTGCAGGCCTGCCTGAGGGATCAGGCGGCGGCGCGGCCCTTCAGGACCTCGACCAGCGTCTTGCCGAGGCGCGCGGGGGAGGGGGAGACCACGATCCCGGCCTCTTCCATCGCCGCGATCTTGTCCTCGGCGCCGCCCTTGCCGCCGGAAATGATGGCGCCGGCATGGCCCATGCGACGGCCGGGAGGCGCCGTGCGGCCGGCGATGAAGCCGACCATCGGCTTCTTGCGGCCGCGCTTGGCTTCGTCCTTGATGAACTGCGCCGCTTCTTCCTCGGCCGAGCCGCCGATCTCGCCGATCATGACGATCGATTCGGTGGCGTCATCGGCCAGGAACATCTCCAGCATGTCGATGAACTCGGTGCCCTTGACCGGATCGCCGCCAATGCCGACAGCGGTGGTCTGGCCCAGGCCCTCCTGGGAGGTCTGGAACACCGCCTCATAGGTCAGCGTGCCCGAGCGCGAGACGACGCCGACCGAGCCTTTCTTGAAGATGTTGGCCGGCATGATGCCGATCTTGCACTCGCCGGCGGTGACGATGCCGGGGCAGTTGGGGCCGACGAGGCGGGACTTGGAAGCGTCCAGCGCCCGGCGCACCTTCACCATGTCGAGCACCGGAATGCCCTCGGTGATGCAAACGATGAGCGGGATTTCCGCCGCGATCGCCTCGCAGATGGCATCCGCCGCGCCCGGGGGCGGGACATAGATCACCGAGGCATCGGCGCCGGTCTTCTCGCGCGCTTCGGCGACGGTGTCGAACACCGGCAGGCCGAGATGGACCGAGCCACCCTTGCCCGGCGAGGTGCCGCCGACCACCTGCGAGCCATAGGCCATGGCCTGCTCGGAGTGGAAGGTGCCGTTCTTGCCGGTGAAGCCCTGGGTGATGATCTTGGTGTTCTTGTTGATGAGAATGGACATCAGGCGGCTCCCTGCACAGCCTTGACGATCTTCTGGGCGGCGTCGTCGAGGTCGTCCGCCGGGATGACGTTCAGGCCGCTCTCGCGGATGATGGTCTTGCCTTCCTCGACATTGGTGCCTTCGAGGCGCACCACCAGCGGAACCTTGAGCCCGACCGTCTTCACCGCGGCGATGACGCCGCGCGCGATGACGTCGCACTTCATGATGCCGCCGAAGATGTTGACCAGGATACCCTTCACGCTCGGGTCCGAGGTGATGATCTGGAACGCCGCCGTCACCTTCTCTTCCGTGGCGCCGCCGCCGACGTCGAGGAAGTTGGCGGGCTCTTCGCCGTAGAGCTTGATGATGTCGAGCGTGGCCATGGCCAGGCCCGCGCCGTTGACCATGCAGCCGATCGAGCCGTCGAGCGCGATATAGGCGAGGTCATATTTCGACGCTTCGATTTCCTTGGCGTCTTCCTCGGTCTCGTCGCGCAGGGCGACGACATCGGCATGGCGGTAGAGCGAGTTGGAATCGAAGGAGATCTTGGCGTCGAGGCACTTCAGCTTGCCGTCCTTGGTGACGACCAGCGGGTTGATCTCCAGCATCGCCATGTCCTTGCCGATGAAGGCGGCATAGAGCTTGGAGACGATGTCGCCCGCCTGCTTGGCGAGGTCGCCGGTGAGGCCGAGCGCCTGGGCGACGGTACGGCCGTGATGGGGCATCACGCCGGTGGCCGGGTCGATCGAGAAGGTGTGGATCTTCTCAGGGGTCGAGTGGGCGACTTCCTCGATGTCCATGCCGCCTTCGGTGGACACGACGAAGGCGACGCGCGAGGTGGCGCGGTCGACCAGGGCGGAGAGGTAGAACTCCTTCTCGATCTCGGAGCCTTCCTCGATATAGACCCGGTTGACCTGCTTGCCGGCCGGGCCGGTCTGGATGGTCACGAGGGTCTTGCCGAGAATCTGCTTGGCATTGGCGGCGGCCTCGGCGGCGGACTTGACGACGCGCACGCCACCCTTCTCGCCCGCATCGGCTTCCTTGAACTTGCCCTTGCCGCGCCCGCCGGCGTGGATCTGGCTCTTCACCACCCAGACGGGGCCGGCGACCTTGGCCGCTGCGGCGTCCGCCTCGGCGGCGTCGACAATGGCGACGCCATTCGGCACCGGGACCCCGTATTCGCGCAGGACTCCCTTGGCCTGATATTCATGGATGTTCATTAAATCCGCTCCTCCACAACCGGACGGTCGGGAGAGCTGCCGAAGGCTCTCCCGTCGATTGGCGTATCCTATTTCCCTATAGGCGCAGACGCGCCAAGACGCTACTGCGCCGAAACGCAGACACCCTATGCCGCTACTGCACGAATGTGTTGCTGAGCGTCCCGATGCCCTCGATCACGATGTCCACCGTGTTGGTCGGGGCCTTCATCACGCCGACTCCCACCGACGTGCCGCAGCAGATGATGTCGCCGGGGTTCAGCGTCATATCGTGCGAAATGCGGCTCACCAGCTGATGGGCCGAGAACACCATGTCGCTGATCGGGTAGCGCTGGCGCTCGTCGCCATTGAGCACGGTGCAGACGACGAGCGTTGCCGGATCGACATCGGTCGCCACCACGGGCCCGAACGGGCCGAAGCCGTCGAAGCTCTTGGCCCGCACCCATTGGGCGAAGGTGGCGTCCTTGTTGATGATGTCGGCGGCGGTGATGTCGTTGACGCAGGTGTAGCCGAAGATGTACGCGCCGGCCTCGTCCTCGGAGACGGCGGTTGCCTTCTTGCCGATGACGATGCCGAGTTCGCCCTCATAGACGACCTTGCCGTCATAGGAGGCCGGCCGGTGCACGGTGGCGCCCGGATTGGTGAGGCAGGAGCTGGCTTTCAGCAGATAGAGCGGATCGGCCGGAACGGGCGAATTAAGCTTCGCCGCCAGGGCATGGAAGTTGTTCCACAGCGCGATGATCTTGGTCGGCTCCGTCGGGGCGAGGAGATCGACCTCGGAGAGCGCGATGCGCTCTCCGGTCGGCGTGGCGCCATTGAACATGTCGCCGCTGTGGACGGTGATGGTATTGCCCTCAAGCGTGCCGAAGCCGGCAGCGCCCGAGCGCTGGTAACGAACCCAGTGTGCCATGTGTCGCCGAACTCAGTTGTAGCAGCCGGCGATCTGCGCGCGCTGGCGAACCAGGGCGAGCACGACGTCGAGGGTCGGGGTCGGAATTCCGGCGAGGCGGCCCATTTCCTGGACCACTGTCACCAGCGCGTCGATCTCCATGGCGCGGGACCGTTCGAGATCCTGCAGCATCGAGGTCTTGTGCGCGCCGACCGCGCCCGCGCCATCGATGCGGCGCTCGACGCCGACGCGGAAGTTCACGCCGGACTGGACGGCGATTTCCTGCGCCTCAAGCATCATCGCCTTGGCCACGGCGCGGGTGCCGGGATCGGAGGCGATCACGTCGAGCGTGGCGTGGGTGAGGGCGCTGATCGGGTTGAAGCAGAGATTGCCCCACAGCTTCAGCCACAGCTCGTCGCGGATGTTGGGCAGGACGGGCGCGCGCATGCCGCCGGCCGCGAAGGCCTCCGACAGCTTGGTGGCGCGCTCGGTGATCTCGCCGGAGGGCTCGCCCAGCGGGAACTTGTCGCCATAGACGTGCTTGATGACGCCCGGCTCGACCACTTCGGTGGCGGGATAGACGATGCAGCCGATGGCGCGTTCGGGGCGCAGGCCGGCCCACTGCTTGCCACCGGGATCGACGCTCTCCAGCGTCTTGTTCTCCAGATGGTCGCCATGCTTATAATAGTACCAGTAGGGCACGCCGTTGACGGCGGTGACCACGGCGGTGTCGTTGCCCAGCAGCGGCTGCATGGCATCGACCACGCCCGGCACCGAATGGGCCTTGAGGGCGACGATGACATAGTCCTGCGGGCCAAGCTCGGCCGGGTTGTCGGAGCAGGGAATGTGCTCGACACGCTCCTCGCCGTCGATGAGCAGCTTGAGGCCGTTCTTCTTCATGGCCTCGAGATGGGCGCCACGGGCAACGAGGCTGACATCGACGCCCGCCCGCTTGAGCTGAACACCGACATAACCGCCGATCGCGCCGGCACCATAGATGCAGACCTTCATGGGACTCCCTCCTATATCCAGGCTACCCCCGCGGTGCCCGGATTTTGTTTGGTATTTTGTATGCCATGATTAGGTGCGATGAGCCCCTAGTCAAGAGCGAAGGCACGGGCGTGATAAAACGTCGCGCATGTTTAGCCGCTTCGCATTTCCTCGCGGGGCGTGTTTGCGACGTGTCACTTAAGTTACTTCGCGAGGGACCGGCTTGTCCACGGTGTATAGGCCAGAACAATTGTCTGAATGAATACGCAAAAGACGGCGCGGGGTGCCGCGTTTCACTGGCCGGACAGCATTGCTTACTTTTCTCGCCACAAACAGTTCGGGGGCGCCAAGCGCCCCCGAAGGTCGTTCTGAATTATGAATTCAGATGGTGTCACGCATCCGGCGCGACGGTGTGATTTGCCATCAGTTCCAAAGCCTTGACCAGGGCGGAGTGATCCCAGGCCGAGCCGCCATTGGCGGCGCAGGTGCTGAAAAGCTGCTGCGCCAGCGCGGTCGAGGGCAGCGCCATCTGCATCTGACGCGCGCCGTTCAGGGCGAGGTTCAGGTCCTTCTGGTGCAGCTCGATGCGGAAGCCCGGGTTGAAGGTGCGGTTGATCATCCGCTCGCCATGGACTTCCAGGATGCGCGAATTGGCGAATCCGCCCATCAGCGCCTGGCGCACCTTGGCCGGGTCCGCACCCGCCTTGGAGGCGAACAGCAGCGCCTCGCCGACGGCGAGGATGTTCAGCGCGACGATGATCTGGTTGGCGACCTTGGTGGTCTGGCCATCGCCATTGCCGCCGACGAGGGTGATGTTCTTGCCCATCTTCTCGAACAGCGGCTTCACCGTGGCGAAGGCGCCCTCGGGGCCGCCGACCATGATGGTGAGCGAGGCGGCCTTGGCGCCGACTTCGCCGCCCGATACCGGGGCGTCGAGATAGTCACAGCCGAGCTCGTTGATCTTCTTGGCGAACTCCTTGGTCTCGACCGGAGCGATCGAGCTCATGTCGACGACGATCTTGCCGGCCGAGAGGCCAGCCGCGATGCCGTTCTCGCCGAACAGGGCGGCGGCGACATGCGGGGTATCCGGCACCATGGTGATGATGATGTCGGCGTTCTTGGCGACTTCCGTGCCGCTGGCGCAGGCGACGCCGCCCTTGCCCGTCAGCTCGGCCGGGACCGGCTTGACGTCATAGAGATAGAGCGTGTGGCCGGCGTCGATGAGATGACCGGCCATGGGCGCGCCCATGATGCCGAGACCGACAAATCCAACATTCGCCATCGTCTTATCCTCGTTTTCCCAGACGTATTCGGTTTCTTGACCGCCGCGGCCTCACGCCACGCCGGCGAGTTCCTTGAGCCAGCCGAGGCCCGCCCCGGTCTCGCCCTTCGGCTTGTATTCGCAGCCCACCCAGCCCTCGTAGCCGATGGCGTCGAGATGGCGGAACAGGAAGGGGTAGTTGATCTCGCCGGTGCCGGGCTCGTTACGGCCGGGATTGTCGGCAAGCTGGATATGCGCGATCTGGGCGAGGTTCGCCTCGATGGTGCGGGCGAGATCGCCCTCCATGATCTG
Source organism: Ancylobacter vacuolatus (assembly GCF_030813595.1). GTDB lineage: Bacteria > Pseudomonadota > Alphaproteobacteria > Rhizobiales > Xanthobacteraceae > Ancylobacter > Ancylobacter vacuolatus. The sequence continues at coordinate 195,957 of NZ_JAUSUH010000006.1, forward strand.
CATGTGGTAGATGTCGTACTGAATGAAGAGGTTGTCGGAACCGACCTCTTCGATGATCGCCTTCGCCTGCTTGGTGTAGTTGAGGAAGAAGCCGGGGATGTCGCGCGTGTTGATCGGCTCGATCAGCAGCTTGAGGCCGGCTTCCTTGATCTTCGGCGCGGCGAACTTCAGATTGTTGACGAAGGTGTTGTGCAGCACCTCGCGGTCCGCCCCGGCGGGCACGATGCCGGCGAGGATGTTGACCTGCGGGCAGCCCAGAGCGGTGGCGTAGGTGATCGCCTTGTCGACGCCGGCACGGAACTCGTCGACGCGCTCGGGAAGGATGGCGATGCCGCGCTCGCCGCCGCCCCAATTGCCGGCGGGCAGATTGTGCAGCACCTGCTTGAGGTTGTTGGCCTTCAGCTTGGCGACCAGTTCCTCGACCGGAAAATCATAGGGGAACAGGTATTCGACGCCGGTGAAGCCGGCGGCGGCGGCCTTCTCGAAACGATCGAGGAAGGGCACCTCGTTGAACAGCATGGTGAGATTGGCGGCAAAACGGGGCATGGACCGCTCCTAGGGCATTCGGAAGATGGACTGGCTCCCTCTCCCCGGCGGGGAGAGGGGTGGGGTGAGGGGGGCTACCGCAGCGCGGAGGCTTTCCCCTCACCCGCCGCTACGCGGCGACCTCTCCCCAACGGGGAGAGGAAAGTAAAGGCTAATCGGTTCGCGCATGAGCGCGAAACCACTCTCAGGCCTTGGCGGCGCCTTCCAGCGGCAGGTCGAGCACGTCCTCGAACTCGTTCACCGCGTCGATCTCGGTGCCCATGGCGATGTTGGTGACGCGCTCGAGGATGAACTCCATCACGACAGGCACCTGGTGCTCCTGCATCAGCGCCTTGGCGCGGACGAAGGCGTCCTTGAACTCGTTCGGCGAGGAGACGCGGACCGCCTTGCAGCCGAGACCCTCGGCCACTGCCACATGGTCGACGCCGTAGCCGGCATTTTCCTCGGCATTGATGTTGTCGAAGGCGAGCGAGACTTCAAAGTCCATATTGAAGCCGCGCTGCGCCTGACGGATCAGCCCGAGATAGGAGTTGTTCACCACCACATGGATGTAGGGCAGCTTGTGCTGGGCGCCCACCGCCAGCTCCTCGATGAGGAACTGGAAGTCGTAGTCGCCCGAGAGCGCCACGATCTCCGCATCCGGGTCCGCCGCGCGCACGCCGAGCGCAGCCGGCAGGGTCCAGCCGAGCGGGCCGGCCTGACCGCAATTGATCCAGTTGCGCGGCTTGTAGACATGCAGCATCTGCGCGCCGGCGATCTGGCTGAGGCCGATGGTCGAGACATAGCGGGTGTCGCGGCCGAAGGCCTCGTTCATCTCTTCATAGACGCGCTGGGGCTTCAGCGGCACATTGTCGAAATGTGTCTTGCGCAGCATGGTCTTCTTGCGGTCGAGGCATTCCTTGGCCCAGGCGGAGCGGTCCTTCAGCTTGCCGGCGGCCTTGTATTCGCGGGCGACGTCGAGGAACAGGTCGAGCGCGGCGCCGGCATCGGAGACGATGCCGAGATCGGGCCCGAAGACGCGGCCGATCTGGGTCGGCTCGATGTCGACGTGAATGAACTTGCGGCCCTTGGTGTAGACCTCGACCGAGCCGGTGTGGCGGTTCGCCCAGCGATTGCCGATGCCGAACACGAAGTCCGAGGCCAGCATGTTGGCGTTGCCATAGCGGTGCGAGGTCTGCAGGCCGCACATGCCGGCCATGAGGTCGTGGTCGTCAGGGATGGTGCCCCAGCCCATCAGGGTCGGGATCACGGGCACGCCGGTCAGCTCGGCGAACTCGACCAGCTTGTCGGAGGCGTCCGCATTGATGATGCCGCCGCCCGAGACGATGAGCGGGCGCTCGGCCTCGTTCAGCATGGCCAGCGCCTTCTCGGCCTGCTTGCGCGTGGCCTTGGGCTTGTAGACTTCGAGCGGGGAATAGGTCTCCTCGTCGAACTCGATCTCGGCCAGCTGCACGTCGATCGGCAGGTCGATCAGCACCGGGCCGGGGCGGCCCGAGCGCATGACGTGAAAGGCCTGCTGAAACACCATCGGCACCAGCGCGGGCTCGCGCACCAGCACCGCCCATTTGGCGACCGGCTTGGCGATGGATTCGATGTCGACCGCCTGGAAGTCTTCCTTGTAGAGCCGCGCGCGCGGGGCCTGGCCGGTGATGCACAGGATCGGGATCGAATCGGCCGAGGCGGAATAGAGGCCCGTGATCATGTCGGTGCCGGCCGGGCCTGATGTGCCGATGCACACGCCGATATTGCCGGCCTTGGCGCGGGTGTAACCTTCGGCCATGTGGGACGCGGCCTCGACATGGCGCGCAAGGATGTGGCGCGTCTGGCCATAGGCGCGCATCGCGGAATAAAGCGGATTGATCGCGGCACCGGGCACGCCAAAGGCGGTGGTAACGCCCTCCATTGCGAGAATCCGGATCGCGGCATCGACGGCACGCATCTTGGCCATGGCAGTTCCTCCTCGTGTCGTCGGCTGGCGGGGGCTCGCCCCTCGCGGGGCTGGCGGCGCCCGGCACCGGCCTTTCCGACCTGTTCAAAACGTTTGTCCGGCTGCCGCGCGCCTCATCCGGCGCCGGGTTCAGGGAACCGGGCGCATGCTGCGGAGCGGCATCATTCTTTCCGCACTGCGGAATGAATTTCCGAAATCGCGGAAAACATGCCACGCCGGAGCTATTTCCGCAATACGGGATGTATTTCTGGTTTGCGAAAAATATGCGGATGCGCCTTTATGCGCAGACGCGACGCGGCCGGGCGGTGGCATAAGATGGGTCGCCTGGGCAGTTGGGGCAGGGCCGAGCGTTCGCGCCCGCCATTTTCGGAGGTGATCTGCGGATGAACCAGGATGTTCCGACCGTGCGCCGCCGCGGCCGCCCCTCCTCCGCCACCGGCACCGAGGGCGGCGGCGAGGTGCAGTCGCTCGACCGCGCCATCGCGCTCTTGGAGGTGTTGGCCCTCTCCGACGGGCTGACGCTGAGCGAGGTGGCGCGTGCCGCCGAGCTGCCGACCTCCACCGTGCACCGCTTGCTGACGACGCTGGAGCGGCGCGGGCTGGTCGGCCACGACGCCGCGACGGGGCTGTGGATGGTCGGCATCGGCCTGTTCCGCGTCGGCTCGGCTTACTTGCGCATCCGCAAGCTGCCGGAGATCGCGCGCTCGCTGCTGCGCGAGCTGTCGCATGGGGTGAACGAGACGGTGAATCTGTCGCTGATCGAGGGACCGCATCTGGTCTGCGTCGCGCAGGTGGAGAGCCACGCGGCGGTGCGCGCCTTCTTCCGCATCGGCGGCGACCTGCCGATCCACGCCTCGGGCGGCGGTAAGGCCATTCTCTCCGCAATGAACCCGGAGGCGCGGCGCGCCTGGCTGGGCGGCGACCAGCTGCAGCGCTTCACCGAGCACACCCATGTCAGCCGGCGCGCTTTGCAGGCGGACCTCGCCGAGATCGCCGAGCGCGGCTTTTCCATCGACGATGAGGAGCACACGCCGGGCATGCGCTGTGTGGCGGCGGCGGTGCTGGACGAATGGCGCGAGCCGGTGGGAGCGATCTCGATCTCCGCCCCGACCGTGCGCATGCCGCCCGAGCGCATCGCCGATCTCGGCGCCCGCGTGCGCGAGGCGGCGCGGCGGCTGACGACGCAGTATTCCGGGCGGTAAGGTTCCCTTCGAACAGCCGTCATCCGGGACGAAGGCGCAGCCTTCGAGCCTGGATCGTGCGCAGCATGAGCACTCTCTTTTAGACGATCCCGGATAGGGCCTGCCGGCCCTTCCGGGATGACGACCTGCGTGCCGACAAAAAAATGCCGGCGCGGGAAGCGCCGGCACCAGTCGCCTAGGAGGAACCGAACGCGGGGAAGACCCTTCGTTCTGCTCCGGGAGGCTCTGTGGTCCTTCCCCGCTGCCACACAGAGCCGCGCGGCGTGACGGGGAAGGCCGATTGGGTCCCGCGTTGCGGGGAAGGAGCGGCGCGGGCGCCGCTCCGATAGCCGATCAGACCGAGGCGATCAGACCGCCTTGGCGTCGTGCAGGGCGACGATTTCTTCCTGCGAGTAGCCGAGATCGGCGAGCACTTCATTGGTGTGCTGGCCGAGCAGCGGCGAGGCGGTGATCTCGACCTCGACGTCCGAGAACTTGATCGGCGAGCCGACCGTCAGGTACTTGCCGAGCTTGGGATGATCGACCTCGACCACGGTGCCGCTCTTGCGCAGCGACGGGTCGTTGGCGATTTCCTTCATCGACAGCACCGGCGCGCAGGGGATGTCGAACTTGCGCAGGATGTCGATGGCCTCGAACTTCGTCTTGTCGGCGAGCCAGGTCTCGATGAAGGCGAAGATGTCGAAGATCTTGTCCTGACGCGCTTCAGCGGTGTTATAGGCCGCGTCGTCGATCCACTCCGGCTTGCCCAGCGCCTTGCAGATCGGCGCCCAGGCATGGCCCTGAATGGTGAAGTAGATATAGGCGTTGGGATCGGTCTCCCAGCCCTTGCACTTCAGCACCCAGCCCGGCTGGCCACCGCCGCCGGCATTGCCGCCGCGCGGAACGACGTCCGAGAACTCGCCATGCGGGTACTGGGGGTATTCTTCCAGATAGCCGAGAGCGTCGAGGCGCTGCTGGTCGCGCAGCTTGACGCGGCAGAGGTTCAGCACCGAATCCTGCATCGACACGGCGACCTTCTGGCCCTTGCCGGTCTTCACCTTCTGGTGCAGCGCGGTCAGGATGCCGATGGCGAGGTGCATGCCGGTGTTGGAATCGCCGAGAGCGGCGGCCGACACGGTGGGGGGGCCATCCCAGAAGCCGGTGGTGGAGGCGGCGCCGCCCGCGCACTGCGCGACGTTCTCATAGACCTTCAGGTCCTCATAGGCGTGGCCTTCCGAGAAGCCCTTCACCGAGGCGAGGATCATGCCCGGGTTGAGCGACTGGATGTGCTCCCAGGTGAAGCCCATGCGGTCGAGCGCGCCGGGGCCGAAATTCTCGACCATCACGTCCGATTCCTTGATCAGCTTGGTCAGGACTTCCTTGCCCTGCGCCGTCTTGGTGTCGAGCGTCAGCGAACGCTTGTTGGAGTTCAGCATGGTGAAATACAGCGCGTCGGCGTCCTTGACATGACGCAGCTGCGAGCGCGTGACATCGCCCGCGCCGGGGCGCTCGACCTTGATCACGTCGGCGCCGAACCAGGCAAGAAGCTGCGTGCAGGCCGGACCAGCCTGAACGTGCGTGAAATCGATGATCTTAATACCTTCGAGGGGCTTAGACATTGTAGTCGACTTCCCTTTTAGCGTTAACAGTCCGGACGGAGGCTCACCCTGCCGCCGGATTGAGATTTCCCATCCCTCGCGGATGGAAACCGTACTTCTCCCCATGCGCCCCGGCGCCTTGACGGCACCGGCTTGCATCTCCCAGGGGGTGATCGACTTCGGAACGACTCACGACTTCTTCTCGTCCACCCTGGCCTCACACGCCGCCGGGCATCGACGCGGATCGCGCCCGCCGCCCGGCGAAATGTCTGTTTGCGGATTGCCGCCGCGGCGTGCCGCGCGGCGCCCGTGTCTTTCGTTAGGAGGGCGGAGGCGCTGAAGCGCGTCCGCCTTTTCTTCCCGCCGCCGGGAGGCTCCCGTCTCGCCGACGGCCGGGAGACCCGGCCGCGTACCGTTTGCGCCGCCCGAGGGCGGCAATCTCACTCGGCCGCCAGCCGCACTGGCTCGCCGACCGCGCCGGAAGCCTTGATGCGGGCGATCTCGTCGCCACCGAGGCCGAGGACACCGGCGAGGATTTCCTCGGTGTGCTCGCCCAGCAGCGGCGAGCGCTCGACCTCGACGTCGTTGTCCGACAGCTTGATCGGGTTGCCGACGGTCAGGTACTTGCCGCGCGTGGGGTGGTCGATCTCCACCAGTGTGCCGGTCGCGTAGAGCGACTGGTCCTCGGCGATCTCCTTCATCGAGAGCACCGGGCCGCAGGGAATGTCGACCTTGTTGAGGATTTCCATCGCCTCGAACTTGGTGTGGGCCATGGTCCACGATTCGACGCGGTGGAAGATCTCGTTGAGATGGGGCAGGCGCGCCGCCGGCGTGGCGTAGTTCGGATCGGTCTTCCAGTCCGGCTCGCCGATGACGTCGCAGATCTTCCCCCAGACCGGGGCCTGGGTGATGAAATAGATGTAGGCGTTGGGATCGGTCTCCCAGCCCTTGCACTTCAGGATGCGCCCGGGCTGGCCGCCACCGGAATCATTGCCGGCGCGCGGCACCGAATCGCCGAAGGGCAGGCCTTCGCCGAACTGGCTGTATTCGCGCAGCGGGCCGCGCTCCAGGCGCTGCTGGTCGCGCATCTTCACGCGGCAGAAATTCAGCACCGCGTCCTGCATGGCGCACAGCACCTTCTGGCCGCGGCCGGTCAGCGTGCGCTGGTAGAGCGCCGTGACGATGCCGAGCGCGAGGTGCAGGCCGGTGCCGGAATCGCCGATCTGGGCGGCGGTGACGAGCGGCAGGCCATCGCGGAAACCCGTGGTCGAGGCCGAGCCGCCGGTGCACTGGGCGACGTTCTCATAGACCTTGCAGTCCTCGAACGGGCCGGGGCCGAAGCCCTTCACCGAGGCGAGGATGATGCGCGGGTTGAGCTCCTGGATGCGCTCCCAGGTGAAGCCCATGCGGTCGAGCGCGCCGGGGGCGAAATTCTCGACCATCACGTCGCAGATCTTCACCAGCTCCTCGAGGACCTTCTTGCCCTCGGGGTTCTTGGTGTCGAGCGTGATGGAGCGCTTGTTGGAGTTCAGCATCGTGAAGTAGAGGCTGTCCGCATTGGGGACATCGCGCAGCTGGGCGCGGGTGACATCACCCTCGCCCGGACGCTCTACCTTGATCACATCGGCCCCGAACCACGCGAGAAGCTGCGTGCAGGTGGGGCCGGACTGAACATGGGTGAAATCGAGGACGCGAACGCCGTCCAATGCCTTGCCCATGGGGTTCCTCTCAAGATGACCCGGCTTTTCGCCGTTGTGTCGTTGTTACTTAGGGGATGGGACGGGTGGGGAAATTGCCGCTCCCCACCCGTCCCGGTTTGACTTACTTCTTCTTCACGACGCTCTGCGGGTTCAGGCTGCCGATATTGCCGCTCTCGCTGCCGGCGGCCGGGTCGATCACGGCGTTGATGAGGGTCGGCTTGCCGCTGTCCATCGCCTCGTCCACGGCGCGCTTGAGCTCGTCCGGGGTGGTGACGTGGACGCCGACGCCACCGAAGGCTTCCATCATCTTGTCGTAGCGCGAGTCGGCGACGAAGACGGTGGTGCCGGGATCGCGACCGGTCGGGTCGGTGTCGGTGCCGCGATAGATGCCGTTATTGTTGAAGATAACGACGCAGACCGGCAGGTTGTAGCGGCAGATGGTCTCGACTTCCATGCCGGAGAAGCCGAAGGCGCTGTCGCCCTCGACCGCCAGCACCGGCTTGCCGGTTTCCACCGCCGCGCCGATGGCGAAGCCCATGCCGATGCCCATCACGCCCCAGGTGCCGACATCCAGGCGCTTGCGCGGCTGGTACATGTCGATGACGCCACGGGCGAGGTCGAGCGTGTTGGCGCCCTCATTGACGAGGATCGCGTCCGGACGCTCCTTGATGACCTGCTTGAGAGCGCCGAGCGCCGAATGGAAATCCATCGGCGTGGAGTTCTTCAGCAGGCGCTGGGCCATCTTGCCGATATTGACTTCCTTGCGGGCGTTGATCGCGTCGATCCACTCGGCCGCAGGCGCCTTCCAGCCGGTCTTGATGCCCTCGTTCAGGGCCTCGATGACCGAACCGATGTCGCCGACCAGCGGCGCCGCGATCTCGACATTCGAGTCCATTTCCTTGGGCTCGATGTCGATCTGGATGAACTTCTTCGGGGCGTCGCCCCAGGTCTTGCCCTTGCCGTGCGACAGCAGCCAGTTGAGGCGCGCGCCGACGAGAACGACGACGTCCGAATCCTTCAGCACCGTCGAACGAGCGGCGCCGGCCGAGAGCGGATGGTTGTCGGGCAGCAGGCCCTTGGCCATCGACATCGGCAGGAAGGGGATGCCGGAGGTTTCGATGAAGGAGCGGATCTCCGCATCGGCCTGCGCGTAAGCGGCGCCCTTGCCGAGGATGATCAGCGGCTTCTTGGCCGACTTCAGCACGTCGAGCGCGCGGGTGACGGCGGAGGGCGAGGGGAGCTGCGCCGGGGCGGCGTCGATCACCTTGACCAGCGACTTGGCGCCGGCATCGGCATCCATCACCTGCGAGAACAGCTTGGCCGGCAGGTCGAGATAGACGCCGCCGGGACGGCCGGAAACGGCCGCGCGGATGGCGCGGGCGACGCCGATGCCGATATCGGCCGCGTGCAGCACGCGGAAGGCCGCCTTGCAGAGCGGCTTGGCAATGGCAAGCTGGTCCATTTCCTCATAGTCGCCCTGCTGGAGGTCGACGATCTCGCGCTCGGACGAGCCGGAGATGAGGATCATGGGGAAGCAGTTGGTGGTGGCGTTCGCCAGGGCCGTGAGGCCGTTGAGGAAGCCCGGCGCCGAGACGGTGAGGCACACGCCCGGCTTCTTCGTCAGAAAGCCGGCGATGGCGGCGGCGTTGCCCGCGTTCTGCTCATGGCGGAACGAGACGACGCGGATGCCTTCGGCCTGCGCCATGCGACCCAGATCCGTGATCGGGATCCCGGGTACGCCGTAAATGGTGTCGATATCGTTCAGTTTGAGCGCATCGATGACCAGGTGGAAGCCGTCCGTGAGCTCCTGCTCGGTCTCGGCGGCGGCATTCACGTCAATAACCTGTGCGACTGCGGACATCCCGTATTCCCTCCCAAACGTCCTTCGGCGGGTTCATGCCGCCCTAATCTAGGTCTACGTGGTTCTCGACATGCTCAGCGAGCCGGAGCGTATGGTCTCTGACCAGACGTTCAGCGCGGTCCGCGTCCCGCGCCTCGAGAGCAAGAATGATCTCCAGATGGTCGGATGCCGAACGCTGCGCCCGGTCCATCTCAAAGATCGTGCGGTGGCGGATGGCCCGTACATGGAAGAACAGGTTTTCCGTCATCGCCACGAGCAGCGAAGAGCCGCTCAGCCGGATCAGCGCCTGGTGAAACGCGATATTCGCACTGGAATACTCGTCGCACCGGTCGCGCTCGATCCGCGCCAGATCGAACTTTTTGAACAACGTCCTAAGCTCGGCGATCGCCTCGTCGCTTGCGCGCTGCGTGGCGAGGCGGGCCGCCATGCTTTCCAGCGCCGCCCAGGCCTCGATCATCTCGATGATCTCGGCCTTGGAACGGCGAACAACCATAATTCCCCGCCGGGGTACGGCGCGGAGCAGGCCCTCCTGCTCCAGCATCGCGACCGCCTCGCGGATCGGCGTCCGGCTTGCGCCGAGACGCTCGGAAATATCCCGCTCGTCGAGCAGCATCGGCTCGCTCGAGCCGTAGATATTCATGTGCGTGATGGCTTCCTTGAGAGCGGCATAGGCCTTGCTCTTGAAGCTCTCCTTGGCCGGCAGGCGCTCGATGGTCAGGCCATTCTCACCGCTTTGCCAGTGCTTGCTCACAACTGCCTTGCTGTTCACGGAAGCGTCCTCTGCGGAAAACCCACAGCGGATTTCCGAAAAAGTGGCATACCAAATACCAACATGTCAATTCGCTTGTCCCCGTCGCGGGGGTGCCTCCGGTCCCCTTTTCCTCACCTGCGCCGTGCGCTTTCTCAGCTCATCCTGACCTTTAGTAAGGAGGGTGGAGCGCACTTGCGTATGCAATATACCACGGACGATCGGGCCTGGCGAGGGCGCCGGAACACTTTGCGGCGTCCCGCAGTCAAAAGTTCGCTCCATTCTGACCGGTGGTTGCGTCCGGGGGCGGGCGAATCAGTCCTAAGGCTTTGAAAAGAAAAGGCCTACCGCCACATGGCGAAGGGCCTGAAGGGCGCTTCGCGCCGATGGTTCCGGCCTCCCGCCGCCCGTAAACCGCCGGAAAGCGGGAGTCAGGAGGGGAACTTGCCGTGCTTCTCGACATGGGCGGCAAGGCCCAGCGTGTGCTCGCGCACCAGCCGCTCGGCCAGATCGGCGTTGCGGGCCACCAGGGCGGCGATGATGCCGCGATGCTCCTGCAGCGAGCGCTCGGAGCGGTTCTCCTGGCGCACTGACACGGCGCGGATGCCGCGAATGTGGATGAACAGGTTTTCCGTCATCTCGGCGATCATCTCGCAGCCGCCGAGCCGGATGATGTTCTGGTGAAAACGGATATTGGCGTTGGAATATTCGTTCATGTGGTCGGCGGGCGCTTCGCCCTCGAAATCGTGGAAAAGCTCCCGCAGTTCCGCGAGCTCGCGATCGGTGGCCCGGCTGGCGGCGAGCCGGGCGGCCATGCTCTCCAGCGCCGCCCAGACGACGATCATGTCGATGATCTCGCGCTTGGACTTGCGCACCACGAAAATGCCGCGTCGCGGCACCGAGCGCACGAAGCCTTCCTGCTCAAGGACGGTGAGAGCCTCGCGGATCGGGGTGCGGCTCACGCCGAGATCGTGCGAGAGCTGCCGCTCGTCGAGCCGGATCTCGCTGTCCTGCCCATACATGTCCATCTCGGTGATGGCCTTCTTGATGGCGTCATAGGCCAGGGTCCGAAGGCTGGTATTGGCGGCGAGAGGCGCGATGTTCAGCCTCGTCTGGGTGTCGGCGCTTTCCACGGGCGGTTTCCTCGTCAGTTGCTGAAGACGTTGTTCTTGTTGTTGTCCGCTGCAGTTTTCCTGCAGGGCGGCCGCTTTCGCCCGGCCATTACGCGGTCCTGCCCCACGATCCTTTGCGATTCTCTTTGGGGGAACAGGCTCTGTGAGCATCGTATAACACATACAGAATGTCCATGCGGGATGGCCCCAGGCCCGCGCGGCCGGGTGTGCGCGGCAAAGCCTCGCCCGCAAATTCTCGCCAATCGGTTCCCCTCCCGGGGCCCGGGACCTGCCGGATGCCCAAGCGGCGCCAAGGCTTTCGCGTAACTGACGTTAGGTAATAGAGGCGAAGTATCCCCTATCGTAACATGCCGTTAGGTCATTTCGATTTCTGTTGGATACAGATGTTTGTGGTATGCAAAATTTTGCATTACCAAAAAACCATAGTATGGTCGGCGGAATGGCTGATCTAAGACGCGCCCTTATGGGTGCGCGCAGCGGGCATTCAACAAGAAGAACAGCAAATAACTGATCTCTTTACGTTGGGAAACGTTCGAGGACAACATGACATCTGACGCAACGGCATCCGTCAATAAAAAGCGCTGGCTGCAGCTCGTGTTCGGCGTGATCTGCATGTGCATGATCGCCAACATGCAGTATGGCTGGACCTTCTTCGTCAATCCGATGCAGGAAGCCCATGGCTGGGATCGCGCCGCGATCCAGGTGGCATTCTCCATCTTCATCGTCACCGAGACCTGGCTGGTGCCGGTCGAGGGCTGGTTCGTCGACAAATACGGCCCGCGCGTCGTGGTGCTGTTCGGTGGCGTGCTCTGCGGCCTGGCCTGGGTGATCAACTCCTATGCCGACACGCTGACCCTGCTTTATGTCGGTGCGGCGCTGGGCGGTATCGGCGCCGGTGCGGTGTATGGCACCTGCGTGGGCAACTCGCTCAAGTGGTTCCCGGATCGTCGCGGCCTTGCCGCCGGCATCACCGCCGCCGGCTTCGGCGCCGGCTCGGCGCTGACCGTGATCCCGATCCAGAACATGATCAAGAATCAGGGCTATGAGGCTGCGTTCTTCTACTTCGGTGTTGCCCAGGGCGTCGTGATCACGCTGATCGCGCTCTTCCTCGCTGCGCCGAAGAAGGAGCAGATCGCCGCCTTCGCCGCCAAAGCGATTGCCAAGGTCTCGCAGTCGGCCCGCGATTTCGCGCCCAAGGAGATGCTCTCCACCCCGCTGTTCTGGGTGATGTATGCGATGTTCGTCATGATGGCCGCCGGCGGCCTGATGGCGACCGCCCAGCTCGGCCCGATCGCCAAGGATTTCGGCATCGCCGATATTCCGGTGAGCCTGATCGGCATCACACTGCCGGCGCTGACCTTCGCCGCCGCGATCGACCGCGTGCTGAACGGCCTTACCCGTCCGTTCTTCGGCTGGGTGTCGGATCAGATCGGCCGTGAGAACACCATGTTCGTGGCCTTCGCCATTGAAGGCGTCGGCATCTACGCGCTGAGCGTGCTCGGTCATAACCCGGTGCTGTTCGTCATCCTCACCGGCCTGGTGTTCTTCGCCTGGGGCGAGATCTACTCGCTGTTCCCGGCTATGTGCGGCGACGCCTTCGGCTCGAAGTTCGCCACCACCAATGCCGGCCTTCTCTACACCGCCAAGGGTACGGCGGCGCTGATCGTGCCGTTCACCAGCGTCATCACCACCATGACGGGCAGCTGGCACGCGGTGTTCATCACGGCTGCGGCGCTGAACATCGTCGCCGCGGTGATGGCGCTGGCCGTGCTCAAGCCGCTGGCGTCCGCCCATGGCCGTCGCGCGGCCGCCGCCGCGGCAGCGGCGAAGGGGTCGGCCAAGGTGATGGCGGCCGAATAGCCGCCTCTCCCCCCACCACCCGTTTTCTTCAAGGGCCCGTCCTCGGACGGGCCCTTTTTCTTGTCCGCCGCACGGAGGGGCCTGCGCGCCGACGTTGAGGGTTCACTGGTGGTCCGCCAGATTGGCAGCATTCCAATTGTAAATACCCCGCCAAAATGGAACGCGAACCGTGCGCTTTGGTGTCATCGCTGCCCAAATGCGGTTGTCTCCAGCGACGAGGGCAAGTCTCCATTCCCGAGGGTTCCTGCTATTCACCTTCTGTTGCGATTTGCACTAACGCAGGGGCGGTACGCGACAACGATGTGACATCTATTAAAGGCGATCTCGACGACAAGTGGAAAGTCTACAAGGTCTTTAGGCTTACGGAACGTGCGCCGAGTCATAAATCGCAATTGGCATACATAATATTGTCGATTATGATCCGGCCTCAGCGGGTCGGTTCCGCAACCCTGCGTCAAGGCGCCTCCGAGGTTTCGGAACGCGGCGTAAGGGGGCGGATACCGCGCAACCTTTGGGACCAAAATGCCGCTCAAGCGGCCGTCGCGGGGGCGACGCAGAAAGCGCCCCCGGGACCAACGACAAGCCGGCGCCGAGCCGAACAGGCAACGGAACGACCGCAATAAAAAGCCGATCCGCGGCATTTATCGATTTGGGAGAGGAGATCGCCCTTGAGTACGTCCAAGACGCTGGCCGCCGTCGGGCCTGGCCAGGATTATTCGGAAAGCCGCCGTTGGCTTCAGCTTGTTGTCGGCGTCGTCTGTATGGTGGCGACCGCGAACATCCAGTACGCCTGGACGCTGTTCGTTCCTGAAATTCAGGAGACCTTCGGCTGGGAGCGCGCGTCGATCCAGATCGCGTTCACCATCTTCGTTCTGGTGCAGACCTGGCTCGCGCCGATCGAAGGCTATTTCATCGACAAGCTTGGCCCCCGCCTGATGGTCGCCTTCGGCGCCCTGTTCATCGGCGCGGCCTGGGTGATCAATTCGCAGGCCACCAGCCTGATGGGCTTCTACCTCGGCGCCGCCATTGGCGGTATCGGCGTGGGCTCGATCTACGCGACCTGCATCAACAACGCGCTGAAGTGGTTCCCGGATCGTCGCGGCCTCGCCGTCGGCCTGACGGCGGGCGGCTATGGCGCCGGCTCGGCCGCCACCATCCTGCCGATCGCCGCGATGATCGATAGCGCCGGCTTCCAGGAGACCTTCTTCTTCTTCGGCCTGCTGCAGGGCGGTCTCGCCTTCGTTGCCGCCTGGTTCCTGCGCTCGCCGAAGGCGGGTGAGGTCAAGGCTTCCACCAAGCTCAACCAGAGCCGCCGCGACTACACGCTTGGCGAAGCCATGAGCACCAAGCTCTTCTGGCTCATGTTCCTGATGTTCATCTGCGTCGTCACCGGCGGCATGATGGCGGTGGCCCAGCTCGGCGTCATCGCGCAGGATCTCGGCGTGAAGGAGTTCCAGGTCGACCTGTACTTCTTCGTCATGGCCGCACTGCCGCTCGCCCTGATGCTCGACCGCGTCATGAACGGCATCTCGCGTCCGCTGTTCGGCTGGATCTCGGACCATATCGGCCGCGAGAAGACGATGGTCATCGCCTTCACCCTTGAAGGCCTCGGCATCATCGCGCTCGGCGCCTTCGGCCACAATCCGTGGGCGTTCCTCATCCTCTCCGGCGTGGTGTTCCTCGCCTGGGGTGAAGTCTACTCGCTGTTCTCGGCTCTCGCCGGCGACGCCTTCGGCACCAAGCACATCGGCAAGATCTACGGCGTGCTCTACACCGCCAAGGGTATCGGCGCGCTGTTCGTTCCGGTCGGCAACCTGCTGATGGAAGCGACCGGCACCTGGTCCACCGTGCTCTACACGGTTGCCGCCATGGACCTGTTCGCAGCGTTCCTGGCGATCGCGGTACTGCCGCGCACGCTCAAGGCGCATGTGGCACGTTCGGCCGCCATGCCGCCGGCGGTGGACAAGACCAGCACCGTCACGGCGCATGCCTGATCCATCGGCGGCCCGCGCGGCCGCCGGTCGGTCCTGCCAAAATTCACCATCTCGACGGGGGGCCCTTGCGGGCCCCCTTTTCGTATGCGCGGCGCTAAGTGCCAGTCAGCCGGCCTCGCCCGGCAGAGCGAGGGCGAGGTCGGCGAGATACCCCACCTTGACGCTGGCACGCGGGCCAAGCCCGGCGAGTTCCGGGCGGTCGAACCAGCGCGCCTCCAGCGCGTCATCGGCGGCCACGGCCTCGCCGGAGCGCCAGCGGCACAGCACGGCGATCATCGCGAAATGATGGGTGAGGGCGCCGTCGGGGCCGTGCTCGATGAAGTCGAGCACGGTGAGCAGGCGCGGCAGGTCGGCATGGAGGCCGGTTTCCTCGTGCAACTCGCGCAAAGCGGCGTCGAGATGGGTTTCGCCTGGCTCGATACGGCCGCCGGGAAAACCCCAGAGCCCCTGGTCGGGCGGGTTGGCGCGGCGCACCAGCAGCATCTGCTCCCCCCGCGCCACAAGGGCGAGAACGGCGGCAACGGGGCGGACCGGATGCGGCAAGGTCATTGCGACAATACTCCTGAGAGGGTGCGCGGCCGGACAAGCCCGGCCGCGCGGGAAACAACTACTCCGCCGCCGTCGCGTCGCGATAGATCCGTCCGCCGCCGGCGCGGAAACGTTCGGCCATCTCCTCCATGCCCTGTTCCGCCTCCGCCCGCGCTTCGGCCTGCCGGGCGGTGTCGCGGATCTCGTGGCTGATCTTCATCGAGCAGAATTTCGGCCCGCACATGGAGCAGAAATGCGCCAGCTTGTGCGCCTCCTTCGGCAGCGTCTCGTCATGGAAGGCCATGGCGGTGTCGGGGTCGAGGGCGAGGCTGAACTGGTCCTGCCAGCGGAACTCGAAGCGCGCCCGTGAGAGCGCATCGTCCCAGGCCCGCGCCAGCGGGTGGCCCTTGGCGAGATCGGCGGCGTGGGCGGCGATCTTGTAGGTGATGACGCCGGTTTTCACGTCGTCGCGGTTGGGCAGGCCGAGATGCTCCTTCGGCGTGACGTAGCAGAGCATGGCGGTGCCGAACCAACCGATCATCGCCGCGCCGATGGCGCTGGTGATGTGGTCATAGCCGGGGGCGATGTCGGTGGTCAGCGGCCCGAGCGTGTAGAACGGCGCCTCGCCGCAGGTGGCGAGCTGCTTGTCCATGTTGGCTTTGATTTTGTGCATCGGCACATGGCCGGGGCCTTCGATGATGACCTGGCAGTCGTGCTTCCAGGCGGTCTGCGTCAGCTCGCCCAGCGTCTCCAGCTCGGCGAACTGGGCCGCGTCATTGGCGTCGGCTATGGAGCCGGGGCGCAGCCCGTCGCCCAGCGAGAAGGTGACGTCATAGGCGCGCATGATTTCGCAGATTTCGGCGAATCGCTCATAGAGGAAGCTCTCGCGATGATGGGCGAGGCACCATTTCGCCATGATCGAGCCGCCGCGCGAGACGATGCCGGTCACCCGATTCGCCGTCAGCGGCACATGCGGCAGGCGCACCCCGGCATGGATGGTGAAATAGTCGACGCCCTGCTCGGCCTGCTCGATCAGCGTATCTCGAAAAACCTCCCATGTGAGGTCCTCAGCGATGCCGCCGACCTTTTCCAGCGCCTGGTAGATCGGCACGGTGCCGATCGGCACGGGGGAGTTTCGTACGATCCAGTCGCGGATGTTGTGGATGTTGCGCCCGGTGGAGAGGTCCATCACCGTGTCAGCGCCCCAGCGGATTGCCCACACCATCTTGTCCACCTCGTCGGCTACCGAGGAGGTGACGGCGGAATTGCCGATATTGGCGTTGATCTTGACGAGGAAATTGCGGCCGATCGCCATCGGCTCCAATTCGCCATGGTTGATGTTGGCGGGGATGACGGCACGCCCGCGCGCCACCTCGTCGCGCACGAATTCGGGCGTCACCACATCGGGGATGGCGGCGCCGAAATCCTCGCCATCGCGGAGGATGTCGCGGATGCGCTCGCGCAGGCCATTCTCGCGCAGGGCGACATATTCCATCTCCGCCGTGACGATGCCGGCGCGGGCATAGGCCATCTGCGTCACCGCGCCGGCTTTCGCCCGCAGCGGGCGGTGGCGCAGCGGGAAGGGCGCCACCAGCTTGTCGGCGGGGACATGGCCATTGTCCTCCGGCTTCACGGCTCGCCCGTCATAGGCCTCTATATCTCCACGCGCGCGCACCCAGGCGTCACGCGGGCGCGCGAGGCCCGCCGTGATGTCGATGGTGGCGTCCGCGTCGGTATAGGGGCCGGAGGCGTCATAGACCGCGAGGTTGGGCTCGCCGGCCGAGGGGTGCAGCAGGATTTCGCGGAACGGCACGCGAAAGCCGCGCGCCGGGCATTCGGCATAGATGCGGCGCGAGCCGGGGATGGGCCCGGTGGCGACGTTGAGGCTGTGGGGGTGTTTGGTCGACATGGTGGATCTCCTGAACCAGAGGTTGGGGAGATCCGGGTGTTGTGACGCTGGGGAAGGATGGCGACGCGTGGCACGGAGATACACCGCGGGTGGCGACGCCATTCGGTTCCGATCCCTTCGCCGGCATGACCCGGATCAGGTTCGAAGGGTCATCGCGTTGCCCTGCCTTGCAGCACAGCCGGCGCTCTCTCAGCCCCCTAGCGGGGCTCCCCTTGGAACGCCATGATCTTCGACGAAAGTCGGCCACGGGTCAAATCCCGCCGAACCGTCACCCTGCGGCTGCCGTATTTCCTGTAGATTGCTGATCACAACGAAACGATGCCTGAGATATCGGGGGACCTATGGCCAGCACGACGTTTCCGCCCCGCACTGCGACCCGCCGCGCGTTGATCGCCGGCGCGCTTGCCTTCGGTTTGCTCGCCCCTGCTGCGGCCTCTGCCCAGGAGAATTGCGGCCGGACCGGCGCCGGCTTCGATGCCTGGCTCGCCGGCTTCAAGCAGCAGGCGGTGGCGGAAGGGGTGTCGCCGCGCACGGTGGCGGCCGCGCTCAACGGCGTGACCTATGCCCCCGACATTGTCGGCACCGATCGCGGGCAGAAGGTGTTCGGCCAGAGCTTCTTCCAGTTCTCCGACCGCATGGTCGCCAATTACCGCATCCAGCAGGGTCGCCAGAAGATTCAGGCCAATCCCGATCTGTTCAGCCGGATCGAGCAGCAATTCGGGGTGCCGGGCGCGGTGCTGGTCGCCTTCTGGGGGCTGGAGACCGATTTCGGCGCCTTCATGGGCGACAAGCAGACGATTCGCTCGGTCGCCTCGCTGGCGTGGGACTGCCGGCGGGCGGAGATGTTCCGCACCCAGCTGATGGCGGCGCTGAAGATCATCGACCGGGGCGACCTGACCGTGCAGACCATGCGCGGCCCCTGGGCGGGCGAGCTTGGCCAGTTCCAGTTCCTGCCCGACCATTATCTGAACTACGGCGTCGATTTCGACGGCGACGGGCGGGTCGATCTCATTCGCTCGGCGCCCGACGCGCTGGCCTCGGCGGCCAACTACATCAAGGCGCTGGGCTGGAAGGCCGGCCAGCCCTGGCTGGAAGAGGTGAGCGTGCCGGCCAACCTGCCCTGGGACCAGGCGGATCTCTCGATCAAGATCCCCCGCTCCCAATGGGCGCGAATGGGGGTGGTGCGGGCCGGCGGCGGCCAGCTTCCCGCCGACCAGCTTCCCGCCTCGCTGCTGCTGCCGATGGGGCGGACGGGACCAGCCTTCCTCGTCTACCCGAATTTCGACGTGTTCACTGAGTGGAACAATTCGCTGACCTACGCCACGTCAGCCGCCTATCTCGCCTCGCGCGTCGCCGGGGCGGGGCCGTTCAACCGGGGGCAGGGCGACAAGATCCCGGTGCTGTCCATGGCGCAGGCGAAGGAACTGCAGACGCTGCTCAACGCGCGCGGCCACCATGTCGGGCGGGTCGACGGCATTATCGGCGCGGCGACGCGGCAGGCGATCAAGGTGGAGCAGCAGCGGCTCGGCCTGCCGGCCGATTCCTACCCGACGCCGGAACTGGTGGCGGCCCTGCGGGCGGGGAAGTGAAGATCGACGCCTGAGGGAGCATCGTCATGGCCGGGCTTGGCCTGGTCATCCACGCCTTTCTTCCGCGCGCCCAAGACGTGGATCCCCGGGTCAAGCCCGGGGATGAGCGCAGCCCGGGGAGGACGGCAATCGTCGGCAGGGCGGGGCAACCGCCAGCCTCACAGCACCGGCACGCCCTGCTGCTTGGCCTTCACTTCCGGCTCGACATGAATGTTGACGAGCACGTCGGCGACCTCCGCCTCCAGCGCGTCTTCGATGCGGTCGCAGATGGCATGCGCCTCGCTGACCGGCATGTCGCCGGGAACGACGAGGTGGAAATCGACGAAGATCATCCGCCCCGCCTGCCGTGTGCGCAAATCATGCGCCTCGATGGCGCCGGTGGCCTCGGCGGCGATGCGGCGGCGGATGCGCTCCAGCGTCTCCGCCGGCACGGCCTGGTCCATCAGCCCGCCGACGCTCTCCTTCAGCACCGACCAGCCTGACCACAGAATGTTCACCGCGACCAGCCCGGCCAGCACGAGGTCGAGCTTCTCCCAGCCGGAAAGCGCCGCCAGCGCGACGCCGAGCAGCACGCCTGCCGACGAGACGACATCGGTCAGCAGGTGCCGGCCATCGGCGGCGAGCGCGGGCGAGCGGGCGCGGCGGCCTTCGCGAATCAGGATCGCGCACCAGATGCCGTTGATGATGGTGGCGAGGGCGTTGATTGCCAGGCCCTTGGGCGAGGCATCGAAGCTGTGCGGTTCGAGCCAGCCGAGATAGACCTCGCGGAAGATGGTGATGGCGGCGACGACGATCAGCACGCCGACGATGACGGCGGAAAAATACTCGGCCTTGGCATAGCCATAGGGGTGGGCGGCATCGGCCGGCTTGGCGCTGACGCGCAGCGCCACCACGGCGGCGATGGCGGTGGCCACGTTGACGATGCTTTCCAGCGCGTCCGAATACAGCGCCACGCTGCCGGTGAGCAGGAACGCGAGATATTTCAGCCCAAGTACGATCAGGCTGATGCCAACATTGATCAAGGCGATCCGCGAGGAGAGAGCCATCGGCGCCTACCTGTTATGGCGCCGCGCGCCTCAGGCCCTGCGCTTAGTCGCTCATGCGATGAAAAGCAAGCAACGGCAATGACTTGCAAGTCATTCGCAGAAGCGTTTGCAGTCCTTCTCAGTGAAGGGCCTCAGGCGTTGGCGTGGCGGGGCAGCAGCGCGCCGCGATGGCGGATGACGCGGCCCGCCAGATGGTGCCCGGCTTCCGCCGCCGCTGTCGGCAACTCGCCGGCAAGGCGGGCGGCGAGATAGGCGGCGTTGAAGCTGTCGCCGGCGGCGGTGGTGTCGACGGGTTCCACCGGCTGGGGAATGGGCACGAGCTGCGCCGTGCCGCCGCTGACGACCAGCGCGCCCTCGGCGCCGTTCTTCACCACGATTTCCTGGACGCCGAAGGTGGCGAGGCGCTCGGCGGTGGTGGTGGGGGAGCCGTCGCCCCACAGCGTTGCCTCATCCTCGAATGTCGGCAGGGCGATGGAGGTGCGCTTGAGCGCCTCGGCATAGACCGCGCGCGCCCTCGCCACGTCGCCGCGCCAGTTGCGCGGGCGGAAATTGCCGTCGAAGACGATGCGGGTGCCGCGCTCGCGGGCGAATTCCAGCGTCGCCAGCAGCCGCCCGAGCCCGGCATTGGAATAAAGCGAGAGGGTGATGCCGGAGAGATAGATGAGATTGGCCTCGATCAGCGCCTCGCACACCACTTCCCAGCCGGGCAGCTCGAACAGCTCGCGCGCCGGGGCGGTGTCGCGCCAATAGGTGAAGCTGCGTTCGCCCTGCGGGTCGGTGTCGATGAGGTAGAGGCCGGCGGTCCGCCCCGGCACGCGCGCCATCAGCCTTGTGTCGAGGCCCTCGCCCTGGGCGGAGGCGCGGATGGCGTCGGAATAGGGGTCGTCGCCGAGCGCGGTGGCATAGGCGGTCTCAACGCCGGCGCGGGCGAGATAGACAGCGGTGTTGAAGGTGTCGCCACCGACCGACTGGCCGAAGCGCCCATCGGCGCCCCGTGCCAGCTCGACCATGACTTCGCCGATTGAAATGACCCGGGCCATGCGTCCCTCCCTATGCGCGTCGATTCGCGCGGGAGCCTCGCTTTATTCCACCAGCGAGGCAAGGTCGGGGCGGCTTTCCGTCCCGCCCGGGGCGGGACGGAAAGGCAGGCTCAGAACTGGACGCCGCGGGTCAGGGCGCCATCGACCACCAGATTGGTGCCATAGATGAAGCTCGCCGCCGGGCTCGCCAGGAAGACGGCGGCGTTGGCGATTTCCTGCGCCGTCGCCATGCGGCCGGTTGGGTTGAGCGCCAGCGCCTCGGCGTACAGGGCCGGGTTGCCGTCCTTGATCTGGTTCCAGATGCCGCCGTCGAAATAGGTGTTGCCCGGGGAGACGGTGTTGGCGCGGATCTTCTTCGGCGCCAGCTGGTAGGCGAGGCCCTGCGTGTAATGGATCAGCGCCGCCTTGAACACGCCATAGGGGCCGCAGGCGAAGTCGATCTCGCGGCCGGACACCGAGGAGATGGTGACGATGGAGCCGGCGGCGCTCTGTTCGAGATAGGGCATGGCGGCGTTGACGAGGCGCACCGTGCCCATGAGGTCGGTGTCGAAGCCCTTCTTCCAGTGCTCCTCCTCATGGCCGACCGCGAGCGCGCTGACATTGGCCACAACGATGTCGAGCCCGCCAAACGCGCTGGCCGCCTTCTCCACAAAGCCGGCGAGGGCGGCGCCGTCGGACACGTCGGCCCCGACGCCGAGCGTTTTCACGCCCGCCTCCGCCAGCCGGGCGGCGGTGGCCTGTGCCTCCCCGTCATGGCGGCTGCACACGGCGACATCACAGCCCTCGGCCGCCAGCGTCTCGGCGATGGCGAGGCCGATGCCCTTGGTGCCACCGGTAACGACGGCGCGCAGTCCCTTGAGTCCGAGATCCATGGTCGGTGATCCTTCAGAAGTGGGGGGAGTCTCGGCCCATGATTCCCGCACCACGGCTCCGGCACAAGACACCTCGCCGGTTTATCCCGGTGCGGCGTGCGGTGCGGCGCTCACGGCGCGATCATGATGATGCGCGGAGCGGTGGCGGGCGCCGTCGGCTGCGCAGGCGTGGTTGCACCGTCTTCTGCCGGCTCTACTGCACGAAGTGCCGGCGGCCAGCCACCCGCCGGGGCGTAGCGGGCATCGAGATCGCGGGCGCGGTGCTCATTGTGATTGATCAGGCAGATCAGCCGCTGCTCGATCACACCCGAGCCGCCCAGCCGCCCGCCAAAGCTCTGGCGCGGCCCCTCGCCCTCGAACGGGGCGATGCTCTGGCATTCGAAATTGCGCCAATGGACGAAGCGCCCCTGCGATTCCTCGAACAACTCGATCCACCGCCGCCGCTGCGCCGGCTGGAGATCGGCCCGCGCCTCGATCGTTGCGCCGACGCCCACGACGCTGCGCTGGAGTTGCCGCTCGCCCGCCACCTGCAGCGCGGTGAGGCAGTCGAGATAGGCGCGCGGCTCTTGGTTCTGCCGCCGGCATTCCGCCGCGTCCCCAGCCCATGCGGCGGCGGCCAAGAACAGCAGGGGCGCGGCCAGCAGCGGGCCGAGGCGGCGGGATCTCATCGTTCTCGGCCTCCGTTCGGCCCAGCGCGTTCAGGTGGCGCGGGCCGCCCGCAGGAAGGCGTCCATGCGCTCCAGCGCGCGGGAGATGTTGGCGGCGGAATTGGCGTAGGACAGGCGGATATAGCCCTCGCCGAACACGCCGAAATCCGGCCCGCCTATGGTGGCGACTCCCGCTTCATCCAGCAAGGCGGTGGCGAGCGCCTTCGCCGAGGTCCAACCGGTGGCTGATATATTGGGGAAGGCATAGAACGCGCCCTTCGGCACAGCGCAGCGCACGCCCGGCAAAGCGTTGAGCCCGTCCACCACCAGATGCCGGCGGCGGTCGAATTCGGCCACCATCTCGGCCACGCAGTCCTGCGGCCCGGTGAGCGCGGCCAGCGCGCCAAACTGCGCTGGCGCGTTGACGCAGGACCACGCATTGACCGCGAGCTTGCGCGCGGCGTCGAACAGGCCTTCCGGCCACAGCGCCCAGCCGAGCCGCCAGCCGGTCATCGCATAGGTCTTCGACCAGCCATTGAGCAGGATCAGGCGGTCGCGGATTTCCGGGTAGGCCAGCAGGGTGGTGTGCGCCTCGCCGTCGAACAGGAACTGATCGTAGATCTCGTCCGAGAGAATGGCGACATGGGGGTGCTGCGCCAGCCCGGCAATGAGGGCGTCGATCTCGGCCTTGGGCGTGACGCCTCCGGTCGGGTTGGCCGGCGAGTTGAGGATGACGAGGCGGGTGCGCTCGGTGATGAGCGCGAGCGCTTCCGCCGCAGAGAAGCCGAAGCCGTTCTCCTCGCGCACCGGCACCGGGATAGGGGTGGCGCCGGTGAACTCGATCATCGAGCGGTAGATGGGAAAGCCGGGGTCGGGATAGAGGATTTCCGCGCCGGGCTCGCCCAGCATGAGGATGGCCGAGAACATCGTCACCTTGCCGCCGGGCACGATCATCACCCGGCCGGGGTCGATATCGAGGCCGAAGCGGCGGTGGATGTCGCCCGCCACCGCCTCGCGCAACGGCTGGATGCCGACAGAAGGGGTGTAGCCGTGCTGCCCGTCGCGCAGCGCCTTGATGGCGGCTTCGACGATATGGCCGGGAGTGGCGAAATCGGGCTGGCCGATGCCGAGATTGATGATGTCGCGCCCCTGCGCCGACAGCGCGGCGGCGCGCGCCAGCACCGCAAAGGCGTTCTCCTCGCCGATCCGGTCGAAGGCCGCGACAGGGTGGAGCGGCAGGCGGGTGGCAGGCTTCATCATGTCCTCGTCGGCGTTCTGTTGGCGTTTCCGTTGGCGCGGCGCATCAAAGCTCTTGCAGTCTTTCGCATTCGTGTCACACGGGAGCGGGGCGAGGTTCAAGGGGCTGTCCCGGCCGGACCGGCAAATGGCCAGTCGCGTGGCCGGTGGCGCGTGAGTTGGGTGAGACGCTGATGGCTGTGCCGCACGACGAGACATCCGCGCCGCAGGCGCTGCCGCTCGGCGCCCTTGTGGACACTGTCCCGGCGCCGCGACCGGCGCGCACCCGGCTCTCCGGTCAGCATGTGGAGCTTGTGCCGTTCGATCTCGCCGCGCATGGCCCGGCGCTGTTCGCCGCCAGCCACGGGCCGGAACGCGACGCGCTCTTCGCCTATCTGCCCACGGGTCCTTATGAGGATTATGCCGCCTTCGCCGCCTATTACGGCGCGGCGGCGGAGCGCGACGACCCGCTGATGTTCGCCATTGTCGACAAGGCGAGCGGCGTGGCGGTCGGCCATGCGACATATCTGCGGATCGACCCGGCGAACCGGACCATCGAGGTCGGCCATATTCTCTACACCCCGGCGCTGATGCGGACCCCCGGCGGCACCGAGGCGATGTATCTGATGGCCCGGCATGTGTTCGAGACGCTGGGCTATCGCCGCTATGAGTGGAAGTGCAACGCGCTCAACGCCCCCTCGCGCCGGGCGGCGGAACGCTACGGCTTCCGCTTCGAGGGCCTTTTTCGCCACCATATGATCGTCAAGGGCCGTAACCGCGACACGGCCTGGTTCTCGATTCTTGCGGAGGAATGGCCGCAGATCGCCGTGGCGATGGAGGCCTGGCTGGCGGCGGAGAATTTCGACGCGGCCGGCCGACAGAACGTGTCGCTCTCGGTGCTGAATGCGCGTGCGCTTGACGTGGAAGGCCGCACGTTGCGCCGGGCCGATCTCTCCGATCTTGCCGCGGTGGAGACGCTGCAGCGCGCCGCCTATGCCCGCAACCGCATCCTGCTCGGGGTCGAGCCGGTGCCGCTGCTGTGGGATTATGCCCGGGTGTTCCGCGAGCGCGAGGTGTGGGTGCTCGACGGCAACGAGGGGGTCGTCGCCGTCGCCATCCTTCAGTCGCGCCGCGAGGACCTTCTGGCCGACAGCCTCGCCGCCTGCCCGCGCGCGCAGGGATTCGGTCATGGCAACCTGCTGCTCGCGGCGGCCGAGGCGCGGGCGCGGGCGCTGGGGCGGCCCACCGTGCGGCTCTATACCGGCGAGCCGCTCTCGGCCAACATCAACTGGTACCGGCGCAAGGGCTACGCCATCGAGCGGGTGGAACAACTGCCCGACCGACGCCTGGTGCATATGGCCAAGCCGGTGGGGTGAGGCGGTGGGGTAAGGGGCGGCGCGCCTGTTCTGCGCGCGCTTTCCTTGCGCCGGAGCGCGGATGGCTTACATTCGGCGCGGGCATTCGCCCTGAACACGTGCTGTTGGACGTTCGATGATGAGCTATGTGGAGGCGGCCGGCGCGCCGCTGCGCAAGACTGGCCATATCAAGCTGCATGGCCCCGAGGGCTTTGCCGGCATGCGCAAGGCCGGGCAACTGACGGCGCAGGCGCTCGACCTCGTGCATGAGCTGGTGGCGCCGGGCGTGACCACCGAGGCGATCGACCGTCTGGTGTTCGACTTCGCCATGGACCATGGCGCGCTGCCGGCGACGCTGATGTATCGCGGCTACCGCAAATCGACCTGCACCTCGATCAACCATGTCGTCTGCCACGGCATCCCGAACGACAAGCCGCTGCGCGAGGGCGACATCGTCAATGTCGACGTGACGCTGATCGTCGACGGCTGGTATGGCGATTCAAGCCGCATGTACCCGGTGGGCGAGATTCCCCGCCGCGCCGAGCGCCTGCTCGACGTGACCTATGAATCGATGATGCGCGGCATTGCCGAGGTGATGCCGGGCCGCCATGTCGGCGATATCGGCGCGGCGATCCAGGACTTCGTCGAGCCGCTGCACATGAGCGTGGTGCGCGATTTCTGCGGCCATGGCGTCGGCCAGCTCTTTCACGACGAGCCCAACATCGTGCATGTCGGCCGGCGCGGCGACGGGCCGGAACTGATGCCCGGCATGATTTTCACCATCGAGCCGATGATCAATCTCGGCCGCCCGCATGTGAAGGTGCTCTCCGACGGCTGGACGGCGGTGACGCGCGACCGCTCGCTCTCCGCCCAGTTCGAGCACACGGTGGGGGTGACGGAGACCGGGTGCGAGATCTTCACGCTCTCGCCCAAGGGCTATCACAAGCCGATCTTCAGCAACGACTGAGCGAGGCGGGAGCCCGCATGGCGCGTAACCGAGCAGGGCGCAGCGGCGGCCGTGACGACCTGCCGGACGATCCTGATGAAGGAGCCGCGCCGGCCGGCTTCGCCGAGGCGGAGCCGCATTTTCTCGGCCATCGCGAGCGGTTGCGCGAGCGCTTTCGCAAGGCGGGCGGCGAGGCGCTGCCCGATTATGAGTTGCTGGAGCTGGTGCTGTTCCGCGCCGTCGTGCGGGCGGATGTGAAGCCGCTGGCCAAGGCGCTGATAGACCGGTTCGGTTCCTTCGCCGAGGTGGTCGGCGCCCCGCCCGGGCGGCTGCGCGAGGTGAAGGGGGTCGGCGAGGCCATCGTCACCGAGCTGAAGCTCATCGGCGCGGCGGTGGAGCGGGTGACGCGCGGCCAGGTGCGGGCCCGCCCCGTTCTCTCCTCCTGGAGCGCGGTGATCGCCCACTGCCGCGCCAGCATGGCCTTTGTCGAGCAGGAGCAGTTCCGCATCCTGTTCCTCGACAAACGCAACCAGCTGATCCTCGACGAGGTGCAGCAGCGCGGCACGGTGGACCACACGCCGGTTTATCCGCGGGAAGTGGTGAAGCGGGCGCTGGAGGTGGCGGCGAGCGCGATCATACTGGTGCATAACCACCCGAGCGGCGATCCCACCCCCTCTAATGCCGACATCCAGATGACCAAGACCATCATCGACGTGGCCAAGCCGCTCGGCATCGAGGTGCATGACCACATCATCGTCGGCAAGGATGGCCACGCGAGCCTGCGCGGCCTGCGGCTGATCTGACCAGTCGGTTGCTGTGCGAGAAGCCCAGCCTCTCTCGCAGCTTTCCCAGAAATTGATCAGGAGGCGAACAGGAATTTCTAACGGCCGCGGGCGCCCTGATTCAGCGACGCTCGATTTGTTCCAGATGATTTGAAGTAAGATCGATATAATCCTCGATAAAATCGAACGAACCATTTGGGGGATATTAGGAGTGGAACGGCAATAATCCAGTATGAAGGAAGTGTCCCATAGTTTTTGGCGAGGAAGATAATCGCCGATATAATTCCGTCGGTCGGCTCGGTCGTGGTCTTGGCATTCATAACTCGTGCCATTATGTGCGTGTTGAAAATGCGCTTGCGCATGATGGCCCGCGTTTCGGGCGCGTCTGCGAATAGAATGTGTTCTATTTCCCCGTAGGCCTGTGCGTCGATCTTGAGTCGCTTCAGCCAACCATATCGGGCCTGCAACTGATCATTTCCTGTTCGGAAACCAACGCAGGGAGGCTGAATAACGCCCCACTGACCATTCTCTCCGATGATGCGCCCGAGTATTATTACCTGAACATAGTAATTCGTGATCGATTTTATCTTTGGATCATTGATTTCTTGGTTCCAAAGATCCCTTTTTACAACAAGTGCGGACATGAAGCCCAATAGGTCCGCTATAGTTGAAAATACGGCTTTTGAACCCGTCATCAATTGGGTGGGCGGGGTTGCGCGAATGCCGACAGCGGTCCTCATGGTGATATCATAGTCGATCACGCCGAGTGTGAACCCCACGGCGTCAGGCCAGAGCTCGATCGCATCAAGGAGACGACGGATGCTTCCCGGTTCCAATCGATCATCGTCACCCATCAGCCAAATGTAAGGAGAGGTGGCCGCGGCGACCACAGCAAGAAAGTTTCCATCTATGCCTAAATTGGTCTTTTGCGAAATTAATTTGTAGTTTTTGAAGCTGTGACTGTACAAATTTGCTATGGAAATTGTGTCATCAGTGGAGGCGTCATCACTTATTATAATTTCAATATCGTCGACGTTTTCTTGATTCATTATGCTATCTAGCAGCTCAGATAGCATTTTTGCGCGATTATACGTCGGGATGCATATCGAAATAACGGGCGTCATAGTCGTCTTTCATCTATAATTTGTATGAAAAATCAAAGTGACAATTTAATGTAGGGTGCGCATAACGGTGCTTGCAGGTGTATTTCCGCAGCAGCGGACAGCCCGACTCTGCGGTGGGTCGGCTATCT
Source organism: Ancylobacter vacuolatus (assembly GCF_030813595.1). Taxonomy (GTDB): domain Bacteria; phylum Pseudomonadota; class Alphaproteobacteria; order Rhizobiales; family Xanthobacteraceae; genus Ancylobacter; species Ancylobacter vacuolatus. The sequence goes on from NZ_JAUSUH010000006.1 coordinate 223,728, forward strand.
TTCGGAGTGCGACGCTGTTCACTGCCGGAAGCCTCTTGGCGCTGTAGCAGGTCAAGGGTGCGCAACCATCCGGACCTATGATCGGACGAGTAACGTCATAAGCCGATCATAGGCCTTCTTCACGTGATAGCGAGTGGCCGCCCGGAGGTTCTGCGCCGACGAGAGCAGGCGCTCATACCGTGCCCCCTTCTTTCTCTCTATGCGGGCGCGCAGTCCCCAATCAATTCCGTGGAGGTCCCACCAGGGATAGGATGATGTAAATGTCTTTGGCAGTACAATGGATCGGAATTTCATCAGGCTGACGGGATTGATGTCCTCGCCAGAGCCAATCCAGAATTCTGCCGAATGACGGCGCTTGTGCGCTGCTTCCTTCCAGCTTGCACCGAGTGCATCGAGATTTAATTTTTCGACGCAGTCCGCATAGGCGACAGGGTCTATCAGCGACGCGATATAGCTGGCGTTAGCCCACCAGTTATTGCTCGCAAAATGGGGGAGTGGCTTCTCATGCCAGAACACGCCGCAGGCGTCGTAGCGCGTCAGAAGCGCAAGGCAATTGGGCATATCGTCGATGTAGTATTGATACAACATCTGTCGCCAGGTTCGTCTTGTTTCGTATCCGGCGCCGACATATCGTCCACCGAGGCAATTTAGATAAAGTATTTTTGCGTCGATATTATCTCTGCTATATTTTTTTAGGGAGCAGATCGTAGGTATTTCGAAATCTGTGATATTGTCGCTGCGTCTGTGAACGGTTGTTTTATGATCTGTGTAATCAAGGCATACGGGTCCAGTGCCAACAACATTAATTTCAATCTTTTTGACATAGTCATAATAATTTGAGCTAAAAACTGCGCCCAAGGCTTCATTCAGAGTCTCATTATAGCGGCCGATCGTCGCAACATGCAGAAATATCGCAACATGTGTGGTCATTATAATTCGTCCGTCCCTCGGGAAGTGGACTTCTCAGTGCAATTGCGCGGTGTGGTCGTTGTGATTTCAACATTCGGGGAGCGACGCCACCGCGCCCCGTCGCCGCAACGAGCGGCCCGCTAAGGCCGGCTGAGCAAAAGCGGGGTTCCCTCTTCCGGCGGTACCTTCTCCCAGCCCCCATCCTCTTGCGCGGCGAAGCGCAGGCCCTCGCCGCGGGCGGTGAGCAGAACCAGGCTGCCGCTGTCGAGGCGCCAGCGGTCGGGTGCCCGCGCGACAAGGCGGGCCGGGCAGCCGGGCATGAGCCGGGCGCGGAGGGTGCCGCCGCCGCCGTCGATATCGGTGAGTTCAAGCCGGCACAGCGGCTTGCCCGCCACCTCGGCGATATCCCAGGCGCCGACAAGATCGCCGGCGTGCAGGCCGGGATCGGTGAGACGGGGATTGACCAGGAAATAGACGCCATCGCCCTCGCGCAGCGCCTCCCAGGTGCCGCCTACCCCTTCGGTGAACTCGGCCACCAGCGCCCCGTCCGGTCCATACAGGCGGATCGAGTGGCCGGGGCCCGGGGCCCAGGAGGCGATATCGACGCTGAACAGGATGGCGCTGGCGCAGGCGGCGCGATCCAGGCCGAGCGAGTAGCGCTCCGGTGTGGCGCGGCCGCGGCCCAGCGGCGTGTCGGACAGCGCGATCAGGCATACGCGGTCGCCATCGGCATTGGTCAGCCGGTAATCAGCCGCCAGCGCGCCGGCCGAGGGCACGGTGTCGTCCTGCGCCGACGCCCGGCCTGCGAGCATCACGACGAAAGCGCCCAAGGCGAGCGCGACGCCGAGCCGCCAGGCGCCACGATCAAGCATCCGGGGCGCGCGCATCGGCGTCTTCCCTCAACCGGCCCGGTTCACGGGCGTCTCCGGCACCGGCGTCAGCACCGGCTGGCCCGCCGCCCAGGCGCGGAGATTGTCGACCACCAACTGGCCCATGGCGTCGCGGGTGACATGGGTGGCGGAGGCGACATGCGGCAGCAGCACCACGTTGTTCATGCCGATCAGCGCCTCCGGCACCTGCGGCTCGTTGGCGAACACATCGAGCCCGGCGGCGGCGATGGTGCCGTCCTCCAGCGCCTTGATCAGCGCCGGCTCGTCGACCACCGAGCCGCGCGCGACATTGATCAGCACGCCCTTCGGCCCGAGCGCGGCCAGCACCTGCGCATTGATCATGCGTTCGGTCTCGGCCCCGCCGGGCACGATGACGATGAGCGCGTCGACGGCCTTCGCCAGCCCGATCAGGTCGGGATAATGGGTGTAGGCCACATCCGCCACCGGGCGGCGGCTGTGATAGGCGATGGGCCGGCCGAAGCCTTCCAGCCGGCGGGCGATGGCGCGGCCGATGCGCCCCATGCCGACAATGCCGAGCGTGCGGTCGCGCAGGGTTGCGGTCAACGGGAAGCCGCCGGAGGGCCATTTCCCCTCCCGCAGATGCCGCTCGGCCTGTGGAATCTGCCGGATCGTGGCGAGAAGCAGCCCCAGGGTGAGATCGGCGACCTCGTCGTCGAGCACGCCGGGCGTGTTGGTGACGACGACGCCGCGCCGGCCGGCCGCCTCGGCATCCACCGAATCATAGCCGACACCGAAATTGGCGACGATTTCGAGAGCCGGCAGCCGGGCCATCAGCGCGTCCGTCACCCGGCGGGCACCGCCGCCGGTGGAGCCGACCCCGGTGGCCACCGCGCGGATGCGTGGGCCGACCTCGGCCAGCATGGCCTCGGCGCCGGGCGCGTCGAGCCGGTGAACGGTGAAGTGCTCGTTCAGCTGCGCCTCGATCATGCCCATCATCGGGCCGGTCTGGAGAAGGTCGGGGCGGCCGGACATGGGGCACTCCTGCGGACGAAGGGGCCGCCATTCCTCACCAAAGCCAGGAAGGTTTCAAGCCCGATTCGGCCGAAGTGCCCTTCCGTTTTCAGGCCGGCTCTTCCTCCAGCCCGTCCTCGGCGTCTTCGTCGGCGTCGGCGGAGACGGCGCCCAGCTGGGTCGAGAGGTTGCGGTCGATCTTGCGCAGCATCTTGCGAAACCGCTTGCGGTCCTTGCCGTCGAGGCCGGCGGTCATCGTGTCCTCGATCGAATCCGAGATCGCGTCGATCGCCTCGGCCCGGTGGCGGCCTTCATCGGTGAGGTGGACCCGCACCAGCCGTGCATCGCCCTCCGAGGCGCGGCGGACCAGCAGCCCCTGCGCGGACAGCCGGCCGACCGTCTTAGAGGCGGTGGGCGGGCGGACCTTCAGCGCGGCGGCGAGCTCGGTCATGGTGCGCCCGTCGGTTTCGCACAGCAGCTTAAGCACCGTTTCCTGGCCGGGAAACAGGCCGATGTCCTGCAGACGACGCGCCGCCAGGGAGCGCTGGAGTCGCGCCACATGATGCAGCCTCTGGCCAATCTTCTTGTCGAAGCCGTCCTTCATGGGCGCTCCTGCGATCCAAAACACGCCACGGTACCATTATCTAATGCGAAAATAACGCATTGCCGTGACACAAAACCGGATGCAACCGGAGGTCAGGTCAACGGACGCCCGTCGCGCGTGGATGTCACAGCCGGGCGAAGCGGGCCTCGACTTTGGCGAGGAAGGCGGCGCGGCGCTCCGCGGTGGCGGAATCCATGCGGTGCAAGGCCAGCCAGAGCTTCTTCGCGCGCGAATGCACGATCCCGCCAATGCCATCGAGCAGGATCCGCCGGCCGGGCTGGCCGATCCACAGCCACCAGTACCAGGGTGACCCGAGCGAGGTGACGGTGGCGAGGAGGCGAATATTGGTGAGCCGGCGTTCAAGCGGGCGGTAGGGCTGGGGCATGCCGAAGGTCTCGTGCGGCACCAGCACCCGGTCGAGCCAGCCTTTGAGCATGGCGGGCGGGCCGTACCACCAGGTGGGCGCGACGAAGACGAGCGCCTCCGCCTGATTTACCCGTTCGAGATAGTCGGCAACGGGCAGCACATTCGCTCCCGGCTCGTGATAGGCGAGCCGCTCGTCGCGTCCCATCACCGGGGCGAAGCCTTCGGCGTAGAGGTCGAGGAGGTCCACCTCGTGCCCGGCGGCCTTCAAGCCGCGGATGACGGCGTCGCGCACGCCGGCGGTGAAGCTCTCTGCCACCGGATGGCAATAGACCACAAGCGCACGCATCAGCCGGCCTCTCCCATGTTGCGGCTTTCCAGCCCAGGGAAGAGATAGGTACGGCCGGTGGTGAAGTCGAAGGCGGGGTTCTCCCAGGCGATCATCTTGCCGGGGTTGAGCAGGCCTTTCGGGTCGGCCTCGCGCTTGAAGGCGAGCTGCGCCGGGTCGGTCTGTTTCATGCCGCCTTCTTCCAGCGTGTAGCGGTGCGGGTTGAACACCGGAATGCCCATTTCCTCATGCCGGGCGACGATGGCCTCCAGCCGCTCCTCGCTGGTGTGGCGCACCAGGGGCAGGCCGAAACAGGTGATCCGCCCGTCGAAGCGGACGAATTCCAGATGCGCCGGCACTTCGTCGCCGAGAAGGGCATGGATGCGGGCCACCCGAGTCAGCGGGTCGGGATGCGGGTAGAGCGTCTGCAGATAGGTGATGGCGGGATCGACCCGCAGCGCCCGCAGCGTCGTGTGGTTCCAGGCAAGCTCATAGAGCGGCGGCAGGCCTTTCCTGTCAGCTTCGGCCAGCAGGTCGGAGCGGAACAGCATCGTTCCACCCCGGCGGGCGGTGAAGCTCTCGAACGCCGCCCGGCCCATCGGCGCGAGCATGACCAGCACGATGTGCATCCCGTCCGGCAAAAAGGAGCGGTGGCGCAGAAAGCTGGTCTGCGGCACCGGCGCGGCGATGACCGAGACGAGCTTTTTGAGGATGGCGTCCTGCTCGCCCAGCGCCTGGGCGTAGGCGGCGGCCTCGGCGAAATCGGTGAAGCCGATAATCGCTTCGATCCAGTCATAGGCGGGGGCGAGAGGCATCTCGACGTCTAGAATGATGCCATTGGTGCCATAGGCGTGGGCGACCCTCTGCACCTCCTCACCGGAGAGGACGAGGATACGCGGGGTCGCCTCCATCGTGGCGATGCGCAGCGAGAGGATGTTGCCGAGGTCGCGCAGCCCGCCCCAGCTGATGGAGCCGACGCCGCCGGAGCCGCCAGCGATGAAGCCGCCAATCGAGGCGGTGCGGTAGGTGGAGGGGTGGAGCCGCAGTTCCTGGCCGCTCGGCGCGCAGGCAGCGTCGATGTCGGCGAGAAGGGCACCCGCCTGCGCCCGCACCCGGCCGGTGGAGATGTCGAGCACCTGGTCGAGGCCGGAGAGGTCGAGCACCAGCCCGCCGGCCAACGGCATCGCCTGGCCATAATTGCCGGTGCCCGTTCCGCGCGGGGTGACGGGGATGCCGAGATCGAAGCAGGCGGCGAGGATGCGCAGCACCTCCTCCTCGCTGGTGGGCGCGGCGAGGATGTCGCCGATCACCGCGTCGAGCTGGCGCTTCAGCGTCGGCGAGTACCAGTAGAAATCGCGGCTCTTCTGGCGGAGAAGGGCGGGATTTTCCTCGATATGGATGCCCTCCAGCCGGGCCTTGAGGGCGGCGAGGTCATATGTCACGCGGGGCGCTCCATCAAATCGTCAAGCTCGGCATAGTCGGGTGGCGTGGTGTCGATGGCGCGCCCGCCGCGCAGCACGATGCGGTCCATTGCGGGGCGGGAGAGCCATTCATTGAGGCTGCGCGCTGGGAATAGCGAGAGGTCGGCCGCAGCGCCCTCGGCCAGCGTGCCGGCCGCTACGCCCATATGCGTGGCCGGCGTGCGGGCGATACTGGCCGGCCACGCGCCATGGGGATGGTCGAGATGGGCGATGCGGGCGGCCTCCCGGTAGACTTCCACAAGGTCGAGATCGCCATAGGCGTAGAAGGGATCGCGCGCATTGTCGCTCGCCACCATGACGGGAATGCCGCGCGCCTTCATCTCCTGCAGCAGGGTCACGCCGCGCCAGCGTGGGGTGCGGCCGGGCTGACGGTCCTGCAGGTAGAGATTGCACATGGGCAGTGAGACGACACGGATGCCGGCCTGCGCCACCCGGTCGAGCGTGCGGTCGATTTCGTCAGCGTCCTTCACCGCCAGCGCGCAGCAATGGCCGACGAGAATGGGTCCCTCGAAGCTTCGCTCCAGCGCCATCCGCGCCAGCAGGTCGAGGCCGCGCCCCTCGCGGTCGCGCTCGTCGACATGCAAATCGAGCCCGAGGCCGAAGCGCTCGGCCGCCTCGAACAGCCGCGCGAGGCCGCCTTCAAGGTGGGGCGTGACATAGGTGTAGCTGCCGAGCAGGCCGCCATGCGCGCGCAGGAGATCGATCAGGCCGGCGAAAGCGGCGGGATCGCGCACGCTGTCGATCGCGGTCAGGCCCACACCCTGCAGCTCGACGCGCCCGCGCCAGGCCTCGCGCATCTGGGCAAAGACCTTCCACGCGGTGGCGGCGCGCGGGCCATCGGAATCGAGATGGGTGCGGATCGCCACCGTGCCGTGGGCATAGGCGCAGCGCAGCGCGAAGTCGAAGCGCCGGCTTATGTCCTCTTCGCTCCAGTTCGCGGCGCGGTCGGCGTTCACCGCCCGCAGCGCGCCCTCGAAGGTGCCGTCCGGGTTCGGCGCCCGCTTCCAGATGAAGCCCTTGTCGAGATGGGTGTGGATGTCGACCAGGCCGGGCAGCACCAGCCCGCCTTCGAGATCGCGGCGCGGGCCGGCGTCCATCAGCGTGCCGGCGGGCGCGATCCGGGCGATGCGCGCGCCTTCCAGCGCGATGTCGAGCGCCATCAGCCCCTCGCCATCCGCCGGCCCGGCGACGGCCGGGACGAGGCAGGCGGGCACCCGGGCTTGGGCAAGAACGAAGGCGGCGGGGGGAGCCTTGAGATCAAGCATCGTCACGTCCGGCCGCCGAGTTCGCTCTCATGCCAGCGCCGCAGCACCAGCCAGGAGAGCAGGCTCAGTGCGGCATAGATGAGGATGCCGGTGAGCGAGATGAGGATGAGCGCCGCGAACAGGCGCGGAATGTTCAGCCGGTAGGCCGATTCGACGATGCGGAAAGCGAGGCCCGATCCCTGGCCGGCCGAGCCGGCGGCGATTTCGCCGACCACCGCGCCGATCAGCGCCAGCCCGCCGGCAATGCGCAGCCCGCCGAGGAAATAGGGCAGGGCGGTGGGCAGCTTGAGCTGCGCCAGCGTCTGCCAGCGGGTGGCGCCGGACAGGCGGAACAGGTCGCGCAGATTGGGATCGACGGAGTTCAGCCCCAGCGTGGTGTTGGACAGCACCGGGAAGAAGGCGACGATCCAGGCGCAGACCAGCACGGCGGTATCGGTGGAGAGGTAGATCAGCATGAGCGGCGCCACCGCGATGACAGGAGTCACCTGCAGGATGACGGCGATCGGGAACAGCGAGAACTCGACGATGCGGGCGCTGGCGAACAGCAATGCCAGCGCCACGCCTCCGGCCACCGCCAGCGCCAGCGCGATCAAGGTGGTCCGCAGCGTCACCAGCATGGAGGCGAACAGCACGGCGCGGTCCTTGATCAGCGTTTCCAGCACCGTGTCGGGGGCCGGCAGCACATAGGGCGGCAGATTGTTGAGCTTCACCGCCAGCGCCCAGGCCAGAACGAGCGCCGCCATCACGCCGAGGGGCAGGAGCCAGCGCAACGGCGAGGTGGACATGGCGGCCTCCGCTACGTCGCGTCCATCGCCCGGGCGAGGGCGAGGGAGGTTTCGCGGCAGAGGCCCGCATACTCGGGCGAGGTGCGGAAGGTCTCGTCGCGCGGCTGGTCCGGATCGATGACGAGTTCCGCCGACACCCGCCCCGGCCGGGCCCGGAAGACCAGGATGCGCGAGGACAGGTAGACCGATTCGAACACCGAATGCGTGACGAAGACGATGGTGCAGCGCAGGCGCCGCCACACCTCCAGCAGATCATTATTGAGCTTGAAGCGGGTGATTTCGTCCAGCGCGGCGAAGGGCTCATCCATCAGCAGCAGGCGCGGCTTGGTGACGAGCGCGCGGGCGATCGAGACGCGCATCTTCATGCCGCCGGAGAGTTCGCGCGGATAGGCGTCGCGGAAGCCGGCAAGGCCGACCAGCTCCAGCGCCTCCAGGATGGCGGGCTCGGCCTCGCGCCGGCCGATGCCGTCGAGCTTGAGCGGCAGGTGGACATTGCCGAACACGCTGGCCCACGGCATCAGCGTCGGCTCCTGGAACACGAAGCCGATGGCGTGGGGCTCCCTCGCGCGGCGGGCCATTTCGTCCGCGCCCCAGTCAAGCCGGCCCCCGCTCGGCTCGGTGAGCCCGGCGATGAGGCGCAGCGCGGTGGATTTGCCGCAGCCGGAGGGGCCGAGCAGCGAGACGAACTCGCCTTGCCGCACCTCCATGTCCAGCCCTTCCAGCGCGGTGACGGCATTGGAGAAGCGCTTGCCGACGCCGGAAAGACGCAGCAGCGGCGCGCCGTCGCTCACCGCGCGGGGCGCCATATCAAGCGCCGCCGCGCTCATCTCAGGCACGCGGGCGGCCCCATAGCCGTGCGCTCATGTCGGGGAGGCCTCATTTCGGCGCCAGCTCCTTGCCGACGCCCTTGTTGACGAATTGCAGCGTGTAGGACTTGGCGTAGTCGATGCCCGGCTCCAGCACCTTGGCCTTCACCATCGTGTCGTAGAACCCCTTCATCCGCGCATCGGTCATCGCGCCGATGCCGAGCGTGGCGGTGTCGCCGGAATCGACGATGCCATATTCCTTCATCTTGGCGATGGAGAAGGCGATCATGGCGTCGGTGATCTCGGGATTGTCCTGTTTGATCAGCGCATTGGCCTTGGCGTTGTCGCCGTAGAGGTAATTGTACCAGCCGATGATCGAGGCATCGACGAAGCGCTGCACCAGGTCGGGGTTCTGCTTCACCAGTTCGTTGCGCGTCTCAATGGTGGTGGCGTAGGTCTGGAAGCCGTAATCGGCGAGGAGGAAGAGCGTCGGCTTGAACCCGCCCTGCTGCTCGATCGCATAGGGCTCGGAGGTGATGTAGCCCTGCATGGCGCTGTTCTTGTCGACGAGGAACGGCGCGGCGTTGAAGGTGTAGGGCTTCACCTGGCTCTCGCTGAAGCCATAGGCGTCAACCAGCCACTGATAATAGCTCGCCAGCCCTTCCTTGGAGATGAAGAGGGTCCGCGTCTTCAGCTGCTCGAAGGCGGTGACGCCGGGATGGGCGATCAGGACCTGCGGGTCCTTCTGGAACAGGGCGGCGACCACCTGGGTGGGGATTTCCTCGACCACGGAGGAAATCGCCTGCAGCATGTTGGCGCCCATGTAGAAGTCGATCTTGCCGACCGGCAGCAGCAGCCGGTTATTGGCCTGCGGTCCGCCCGGCAGGATGGTGACGTTCAGCCCGTATTTCGCATAGGTGCCATCGGCGAGCGCCTGGTAGAACCCGCCATGCTCGGCCTGGGCCACCCAATTGGTGCCGAAGGTCACCTTGTCCGCCGCGCGTGCCGGAACGGCGCTCAGCAAGGCGGCGACCGCCAGTGCGACGAGGGGGAAGAGGGAACGCAAGCGCGACAGACGCGGGCGCATCGAAATCTCCATCCGGCTAAGAAGGGCGGTGCGTGACGTGACCCATGCCCTCATGATAGGCGAGCTTAATCGTCATGCACATATGCTGCGGCGATTAGACTGTGCATGCGCAGCAGCGGCCGGCAAAAGCCCGGCCGGCCACACACGGGAGGCCCGTCCATGCTCCGTCACCTCGTGCCCCCCGCCATCCGTCCGCCCTTCGCCCGCTACAGCCACGCCGTCGAGATTCCCGCCGGCGCGCGGCTACTGCTGGTTTCCGGCCAGCTCGGCATTTCGCCCGACGATGTGGTTCCCGAGAGCGTGGAGGCGCAGGCCGCCCTGTGCCTTGCCGCCATCGACGCTTGCCTCGTTGCGGCGGGGATGGCGCGCGAGGATATCGTGCGGCTGAACGCCTATGTCACCGACCGCGCCCATCTTCCCGGCTATATGGCGGCGCGCGACCGCTTCATCGCCGATCCGCCGCCGGCCTCGACGCTGATGATCGTTTCCGGCTTCGCCCGGCCGGAGTTCAAGGTGGAGATCGAGGCGCTGGCCGCGCGGGCGGATTGAGCCTAGAACCCGCCCATTCCAACGACCGGACCTGCCGCCATGCCCCCCAAACGCTTCTGGACCGAACTCAGCTGGACCGACTTCGCCGAAGGCGACACCGAGAACTGGATTGCCGTGCTGCCGGTGGCGGCGGTGGAGCAGCATGGGCCGCATCTGCCGGTTGGGGTCGATGCCTTCATCGGCGAGGGCTATCTCAGGGAAGTGGCGCGGCTGCTGCCGGATGATATTCCCGCCGTGTTCCTGCCGCTGCAGGCCATCGGCAAGTCCAATGAGCACCTCGATTTTCCCGGCACGCTGACGCTCTCGGCCGAGACGGTGATCCGCGCCTGGACCGAGATCGGCGAGAGTGTCCACCGCGCGGGGGTGCGCAAGCTGGTGCTGGTCAATTCCCATGGCGGCAATGTGCCTATACTCGACATCGTGGCGCGCGAGTTGCGGGCCCGGCTCGGCATGCTGGCGGTGATGGTGTCCTGGCATCGCTTCGGCTATCCCGAGGGCCTGTTCACCGCGCAGGAGCGCCAGCACGGCATTCATGCCGGCGGGGTGGAGACCTCGCTGATGCTGGCCTTCCGGCCTGACACGGTGCGGATGGACGAGGTGCGCGACTTTCCCCCGGTGACGCTCGCCATGGAGCAGGAATTCGCCTTCCTGCGCGCCGGCTCGCCGGCCGGCTTCGGTTGGATGGCGCAGGATATCCAGCCCTCGGGCGCGATGGGCGATGCCACCGAGGCGAGCCTTGAGAAGGGCGAGGTCTGCGCGCTCTATGGCGCCCGGGCCTTTGTCGAATTGCTCGGCGATGTGCATCGCTTCGACCTGTCGCGGCTGCCGGCGGGCCCGCGCGGCGGGGCCGGGCGCTGATGGAGGGCTCGGTCGCGCGCACCGGCTTTCACGGCCGAAAACTGAGTCTCGAGGCGGCCCATACCTATGCGGCGCAGGTGCTGGAGCGCTTTGGCGCGTCTGCCGGCAATGCCGCCTTCACCGCGGACGCGCTGGTGCGCGCCGAGGCGGATGGGCTCGGCACGCATGGCCTCACCCGCCTGCCCAGCTACAGCGCCATGGCGGCGGCCGGCAAGATCGACGGTCATGCGGTGCCGAAGATGCGCCGGGTGGCGCCGGCGGTGCTGGCGGTCGACGCCGGCAATGGCTTCGCCTATCCCGCCCTCGCGCTCGGCCTGCCGGCGCTGGCCGCGCTGGCGCGCGCGAGCGGCGTGGCGCTGATGGCGGTGCGGCGCTCCAGCCATTTCGGCGTCGCCGGCCAGCCGGTGGAAGCACTCGCCAATGAGGGGCTGGTCGGCCTCGCCTTTTCCAATGCCTCGGCCTCCATTGCCCCCTGGGGCGGCAAGCGGGCGGTGTTCGGTACCAACCCGATCGCCTTCGCCACGCCGCTCAGAGGCCGGGCGCCGGCGGTGGTGGACCTCTCCGTCGCCAAAGTGGCGCGCGGGAACATTCTCGCTGCCGTGCAGCGGGGGGAGACCGCCATTCCCGAGGGCTGGGCCTATGACCGGGAGGGCAACCCGACCACGAGCGCCACGGCCGGGCTTGCCGGCACCATGGTGCCGATGGGCGAAGCCAAGGGCACGGCGCTCGCCTTCGTCATCGAGGTGATGGCGGCGGCGCTGACCGCCTCGACCTTCTCCTTCGACGCGCCGAGCTTCTTCGACGGTGCGGGGCCGCCGGCGGCGGTCGGACATGTGGTCATCGCGATAAATCCCGGCGCGGTGGCGGGGGATGCCTATCTCGACCATCTGGAGCGCCTGGCGCTGACGGTGGAGAGCGAGCCTGGGGCGCGGCTGCCGGGCACCAGGCGGCTGTTTAACCGCGAGCGTGCCGCGCGCGAGGGCGTTACGCTGACGGCCGGCGTGCAGCGGGCGCTGGCGCAGATGGGATTCGTGGAGGCGGCCGGCGTGTCCTGACAGCAAAAAGGCCCGGGAATGCCCGGGCCTTTCGCGCGTCGCGGCGCCGGACCGGCGCCCCGCTCACTTATAGGCGGCGATCGCCTTGAGGATCAGCTCGCGGGCGCGCTCGGGGCCTTCCCAGCCGGAGACCGTGACCGTCTTGCCCTTCTCCAGATCCTTGTAGTGGGTGAAGAAGTGGCCGATCTGCTCGATGATCAGCGGCGGCAGATCCGCATAGCTTTTGACCTTGGAATGGTAGGGGTAGACCGAGTCCGCCGGCACGGCGAGGATCTTCTCGTCGCCGCCCTTCTCGTCGGTCATCATCAGGACGCCGATCGGCCGGCAGGCGATGACGCAGCCCGCGAGCAGCGGGATCGGCGAGATGACGATCACGTCGATCGGGTCGCCGTCATCGCCGAGCGTGTTCGGGACGAAGCCGTAATTGCCCGGGTAGAACATCGGCGTGTGCAGGAAGCGGTCGACGAACAGCGCGCCCGATTCCTTGTCGATCTCGTACTTCACCGGCGCGCCGCCGGCCGGGATTTCGATGATGGCGTGAACTTCGTCAGGCGGATTGGGCCCGACCGAAATGCGCGAAATATCCATGAATGGGCTCCAACGGCTCCAGGTCGACGGGCCGGCAAGGCCGGCGGGCACAGAGGCGCCCTCTCATAGGTCGATGCGGGCGCGCCGTCGAGACGTGTCGACCCATCATTTCGACGGGCACGCGGCCTCCGGCGCCCAGCGCGGAGGGCGATGACGCTCCGTCAGCCGTTTGATACAGTGTATCTTTCATCTGGACGGACCCCGCCGATATACAGTATCACTTCCGCCTCTGGAGTTTGATCATGTCTGTCGCCCCCGTCCGCCTGCACGACCACGCCCACACTTCCGCCCCTCCGGAGGGACGTGGAAAGGCGGGCGCCGCCGGGCATGGGCACGCGCATGCGCCGGGCCATGGACACGACGACAGCCACCCTCCTCACGGCACTGCACCGGCCCGTCCGGGCTCCCGCCACCATTCGCACAAGGCGGGCGAGCGGCATCCGTCGGCCCGTCCGGCTTTCTCACTGCTGCGGCTCTCCGCCCTGCAGCGCCTCGCCATCGCCCTGCCGCTGGCGGCCGCGCTGTGGGCGATGGCGCTGGCGGTGATCGGGGCGGGTGCGTGATGGGAAACGTCCTCGCCTTCCGCAACCTGACCCTCGGCTATGACCGCCACCCGGCCGTGCATCATCTCGACGGCGATGTGGCCGAGGGCGACCTGCTCGCCATTTGCGGGCCGAACGGGGCGGGCAAGTCGACGCTGCTCAAGGGTATTGCCGGCGTGCTGACGCCGCTGACCGGGCGCATTGAGGGCCATGTGCCGGCACGGGAGATCGCCTATCTGCCGCAGGCGGCGGAGGTCGACCGTTCCTTCCCGATCGACGTCTATGACCTCGTCTCCATGGGGCTGTGGCGCCGCGCCGGGCTGTTCGGCGGCATCAACCGCGCGGATCGCGCGCGCATCGAGCACGCGCTGGCCGCCGTGGGTCTTGAAGGCTTCGAGGCGCGCCCCATCGGCACGCTGTCGGGCGGCCAGATGCAGCGCGCCCTGTTCGCCCGCCTGCTGCTGCAAGATGCGCGGCTTTTGCTGCTCGACGAGCCTTTCACCGCGCTCGATGCCGGCACGATCACCGATCTCACCGCGCTGGTGAAGCGCTGGAACGGCGAGGGCCGCACCGTCATCGCCGTGCTGCACGATTTCGAACTGGTGCGCGGGCTTTTTCCCCGCACCCTGCTCCTCGCCCGCGAGGCGGTCGCCTGGGGCGCCACCGGCGAGGTGCTGACATCGCATAATCTCGCCGAGGCGCGGCGCATGTGCGAAGCGTGGGACGAGGATGCGCCGGCCTGTGGCCCGGTTTCGGGAAGGGCAGCGTGATGTACGATCTCCTCATCGCCCCCTTCGCCGAGTTCGATTTCATGCGCCGCGCGCTGGTGGGCGTGCTGGCGCTCGGCGTCGGGGCCGGCCCTATCGGCGTGCTGATGATGCTGCGCCGGATGAGCCTTGCCGGTGACGCCATGGCCCACGCCATCCTGCCCGGCGCGGCGGTCGGCTTCCTCGCCGCCGGGCTGAACCTGTTCGCCATGACGGTGGGCGGGCTGGTGGCGGGCTTTGCGGTGGCGCTCGGCGCCGGCGCGGTGGCGCGGGCGACGCAGATGAAGGAGGACGCGGCGCTCGCGGCCTTCTACCTCATCTCTCTCGCGCTTGGCGTGCTGCTGGTGTCGCTGCGCGGCTCCAATGTTGATTTGCTGCATGTGCTGTTCGGCACCGTGCTGGCGCTCGACGACGCGACGCTGCTGCTCATCGTCTCGATCTCCAGCCTGACGCTGGTGGCGCTGGCGCTGGCCTGGCGGCCGCTGGTGCTGGAGAGCGTCGATCCCGGCTTCCTGCGCTCGGTGAGCCGGGCGGGAGCACCCACCCACCTCATCTTCCTGGCGCTGGTGGTGATGAATCTCGTCGGCGGCTTCCACGCGCTCGGCACGCTGCTCGCGGTCGGGCTGATGATGCTGCCGGCCGCCGCCGGACGGTTCTGGACGCGCGAACTGACGACGCTGGTCGGCGTCTCGGTGCTGATCGCCTGTAGCTCCGGCGTGCTGGGGCTGCTGGTTTCCTATCATTCCGGCGTGCCCTCCGGGCCCGCCATCATCCTCGTCGCCGGCGGTGCCTATGCGCTGTCCGTGCTTTTCGGGCCGGTCGGCGGGCTTCTGCCCCGCTTCCTGCCGCAACGCCATCTCGAAGCCTGAGGAGCCCCCCCAATGCTCACCCGCCGCCTCACTCTCGCCGGCGCGCTCGCGCTCGGCATCGCCCTCCCGATCTCGCTTCCCGCCACCGCGCAGGAAGCCGCCACCAAGATCCCCGTCGTCGCCTCCTTCTCGATCCTCGGTGATTTCGTGAAGCAGGTCGGCGGTGATCGGGTCGAGGTCACCACCCTCGTCGGTCCCAATGGCGACGCGCATGTGTTCCAGCCGGCCCCCGGCGACGCCAAGAAGGTGTCCGCCGCGCAGATCGTCTTCGTCAATGGCCTTGGCTTCGAGGGCTGGATCGACCGGCTGGTGAAGGCCTCCGGCACCAAGGCCGAGATCGTCGTCGCCACCAAGGGCATCACGCCGCGCGAAATGGCCGACGAGGATGAGGACGACCACGCCGCGCACGACCACGGCAAGGACCACAAGGACCATGATCATGACGAGCATGCCAAGAAGGACGGGCATGACCATGATCACGCCGGGCACGACCATGGCGGAGTCGATCCGCACGCCTGGCAGTCGGTTGCCAATGCTGAGATCTATGTCGCCAACATCCGCGACGCGCTGATCGCCGCCGATCCCGCCGGCAAGGCGGCCTATGAGGCGAACGCGGCCGCCTACACCGCCAAGCTGCAGGCGCTCGACGCCGAAGTGAAGGCGGCGGTGGCGAGCATTCCGGAGAAGAACCGCCGCATCATTACCTCGCATGATGCCTTCGGCTATTTCGGCGCCGCCTATGGCGTCGAGTTCATCGCCCCGCAGGGCGTCTCCACCGATTCCGAGGCTTCGGCCAAGGACGTGGCCCACATCATCCGCCAGATCAAGGCCGACAACATCCCGGCCGTGTTCATGGAGAACATCTCCGATCCGCGCCTCGTCAAGCGCATCGCCAAGGAGACCAAGGCCAAGGTCGGCGGCGAGCTGTTTTCCGACGCGCTCTCCGATGACAAAGGCCCGGCGAGCACCTACATCGACATGATGAAGAACAACGTCGCCCAGCTCTCCTCGGCCCTGTCGAGCTGACGCTGGTCTGCTGACA
Source organism: Ancylobacter vacuolatus (assembly GCF_030813595.1). Classification (GTDB taxonomy): domain Bacteria; phylum Pseudomonadota; class Alphaproteobacteria; order Rhizobiales; family Xanthobacteraceae; genus Ancylobacter; species Ancylobacter vacuolatus. The sequence goes on from NZ_JAUSUH010000006.1 coordinate 239,488, forward strand.
TCCCGGAGGGCCACAGGCCGATCCGGGAGTGCTCGGCACATTTGAACGGAACAAGCGATCCCGGATCGCCGCAGAGCGGCGTCCGGGATGATGCGTTTGAGATGACCATTGGAGTTCACCATGCCCGACGTGGCTTCGCCCAAGATTCCCGTCACTGTGCTCACCGGCTATCTCGGCGCCGGCAAGACGACGCTGCTCAACCGCATCCTCTCCGAGCCGCACGGCAAGAAATACGCTGTCGTCGTCAATGAGTTCGGCGAGATCGGAATCGACAATGACCTCGTGGTGGGCGCCGACGAGGAAGTGTTCGAGATGAACAATGGGTGCATCTGCTGCACCGTGCGCGGCGACCTCATCCGCATCATCGACGGGCTGCTGCGCCGCAAGAACGACTTTGACGGCATCATCATCGAGACCACCGGCCTTGCCGACCCGGCCCCGGTCGCCCAGACCTTCTTCGTCGACGAGACGGTGGGCGCCAAGACCTCGCTCGACGCGGTGGTGACGGTGGCCGACGCCAAATGGCTGAAGGACCGGCTGAAGGACGCGCCCGAGGCGAAAAGCCAGATCGCCTTCGCCGACGTGATCCTGCTCAACAAGACCGACTTGGTGACGGAGACCGAGCTGAAGGACGTGGAGATGCGCATCCGCGCCATCAACCCGTTCGCCCGCATCCACCGGACCCAGCGCTCCGAGATCGCCATCGACAAGGTGCTGGGGCAGGGGGCCTTCGACCTCGACCGCATCCAGGCGATCGACCCGGACTTTCTGGAAGGCGGCCACCGGCATTTCCATGACGAGGACATGCGCTCCTATTCCTTCTCGTCCGACAAGCCGCTCGACCCCGACAGGTTCTTTCCCTGGATCCAGGATCTGACCCAGACGCAGGGCCCGAACATCCTGCGCTCCAAGGGCATCCTTGCCTTCAAGGACGACCCGGAGCGCTTCGTGTTCCAGGGCGTGCACATGATTCTCGACGGCGACCACCAGCGCCCCTGGCGGGCGGACGAGCCGAAGCTGAGCCGCCTCGTCTTCATCGGCCGGCAGCTCGATGCGGCCGCGCTGGAGAAGGGGTTTCTGAGCTGCGTGGCGTGAACGCAGAGCGATGGCAGGCCGGCGAATCGATTGTCGCCGGCCGGCGGGGCGTGACGTGGTCGCCCGCATCGGCTAAGCCTGCGGTCCTTTCCGAGCACCGATAGCGTCATGACCGATACCTCCTCTCCCTCCTCCCTCACCTCGAAGCTGCGCCCGCTCGACCTCGGCGGGGCCGTGGTCGGCTTGCGCTTTCTCGGCACGACCCCCGCCTTCGTGCTGGGCGAGGGTGAGATCGTGCTGGTGGAGGAAGACGAGGTCCGGGTGCGGGCGCATCATGGCGCGGTGCTCTCGGTCGCCGGCGACGACAAGCGGATCCTCACCGGTGGCGATGATGGCCGCGTGGTAGCGACGCGGGCCGATGGCTCGGCGCAGGCGCTCTATGAGCAGAAGGGCCGCTGGATCGACCAGGTGGCGGCGGGCAGCGAGGGGGCCTTCGCCTTCTCGGCCGGCAAGACCGCGCATTTCCAGCCCGCCAAGGGCGAACGCAAGTCGCATGACTTCCCCTCTACCGTGGGCGGCCTCGCCTTCGCGCCGAAGGGCACCCGCCTCGCCGTCGCCCATTATGGCGGCGTCTCGCTGTGGTTTCCGAACGCGCAGGCCAAGCCTGAACTCCTGGAATGGAAGGGCTCGCATCGCGGTGTGATGTGGAGCCCCGACATGCGCTTCGTGGTGACGACCATGCAGGAAGCGGCGCTGCATGGCTGGCGCCTCTCGGATGGTGGCCATATGCGGATGACGGGCTATCCCTCGCGGGTGACGTCAATGGCCTTCACGACAGGCGGCAAGTTCCTCGCCACGTCAGGCTCCAGCGAGGCGATCCTCTGGCCCTTCGCCAGCAAGGAAGGGCCGATGGGCAAGCAGCCTTCCATGCTGGCGCCGCGCGACGTGCGCGTCTCGGCGGTTGCCGCCCATCCGCGCGACGAGGTGATCGCCTGCGGCTATGAGGACGGGCTGGTGCTGATGGTGCGGATTTCCGACGGCGCCGAGATCCTTCTGCGCGGCCCCGATGGCACCACCGTCAGTGCCCTGGCCTGGCGCGGGGATGGCGGCGCGCTCGCCATCGGCACCGAGAGCGGCGCGGCGGGCCTTACCGTTTTCTGAGGTTATTTAATACCGTAAAACCAGAGCTTTAGTCGACGCCCCTGTGGCGCTCGCACCACGCTTGCCCGGGTATTTCGCCCGTGTGCGAACAAGCGGGTGCGTGTCGTCGAACAGTCACCTGCCTGTCATCCCCGCTCGCTAGCGCGGACATCACAATTTGATGCCGGGGAACTGACCGCCATGAACCGCCTGTTTTCATCCGCCAGCCACGCGGCCCTGCTTGCTGCGGGCGTTCTGCTCGGGGCGCCGCTGTCCGGCGCCCGCGCCGACTCGTTCGCGGTTCCCGCCGGCGCGACCGTGACCACGGCGCAGACCGTATCCGGCACGGACACCGGCGTCATTGCGGCAGGCGGTGCGCTCGACGTGACCGGCACGGCGATCACCTGGAGCGCGGCGGCCACCGGCGCGGGTGTTGACCTGCGCAATGATGGCACGATCACCAGCACCGGCCGCGCGCTCGACGCCGCTTCCAAGGTCAGCGGTACGCTGACGCTGACCAACAGTGGCGACATCACCTCGGGTGATGACACGGTGCGGCTCAGCGGCTCCTTCGCCAATGGCGCACTCAGTGTCGTCAACACGGGCTCCATGACGGCGACCAGCGGCCAGGTGTTCGACCTCAACAAGGCGACGGTGGAGAGCGCCATTGTCCAGATCGACAATAGTGGCAGGCTCACCGCCGAGGGCAGCGACGCCATCCGTTTCGGCGGCGGCACCATCCTCCTCACCAATTCAGGCACTATCCAGACGCTGGATGCCGGAAGCCGCGCCCTGAAGTTCGACGACAAGAAGACGATCGATACGCTGGTCTCGTTCACCCTCGTCAACGAGGAAAGCGGCCGGATTCTCGGTCTCGACGACGGCTTCAAGTTCGCCGCCGACTCGAAGACCTCCGATGCCCAGATCATCATCGAGAATCACGGCCTCATTGATGGCGGCGCCGGCCAGGCGCTCGATTTCGCCGACCTGACCTCGCCCGACAATGTGATCCTCATCACCAATTACGGCACGCTGCAATCGGCCACCGCCGACGGCATCCGCCCCGGCAGCGGGGCCATCGTGACCAACTACGGCCTCATCCAGTCTACCGACCTTACCCAGACCGGCGACGGCATCGATTTCCAGGAAGCCGGCGGCACGGTCGTCAACAAGGCCACCGGCCAGATCCTCGGCGCCAAGCACGGGGTGACCGGCGACGGCGAGGTGACGGTGCAGAACGACAAGGGCGGGCTGATCGCCGGCCGCAACGGGTCGGGCATCAACATCGACAGCACCGGCGACACGGTGGTCACGGTCATTAATTATGGCACCATCCGCGGCGAGGTGACGGGTCTCCTGGACGATGACGGCGATCCCGACGGCGTGCCGGACGGCGATGGCGACGGCGTCGATGTCGACGGCCAGCTGGTGCTGGACAATTACGGCCTGATCCAGGGCACCGGCGCCACCGGCACCAATGACGGCACGCCCAACACGGCCGATGGCATCGCCGCGGGCGGCGGCACGATCATCAACCATGCGGGCGCCGTCATCGAGGCGTTCGACAACTACCCGAACGAGGGGTCGGACGATGTCGGCCGCGCCATCCTGATCGACGACAGCTCGCAAGGTGCGGCGCCCTTCGCGACGCAGATCGTCAATATGGGCACCATCCGCTCGGACGGCACGGCGATCACCCTCATCGGCACGCAGGACGACACCATCGTCAATAGCGGCCTCATCAGCAGCGGCAGCGAAGTCGCGGTCGATATGGGCGGCGGCGACGACGTGTTCGTCTATGTCGCGGGCAGCGAGGTCGTCGGCCTCGTCATCGGCAATGATGGCGACAACACCTTTGAACTCAGCGGCACGGGCACGTTCGACCTCTCACTGCTGGGCGACGACGCGCAGTATCGCGACTTCAACGCGCTCTTCGTGGATGAGGGCTCCAGCTTCACCGCCACCGGCAGCTCGACCTTCGACGGCGAGATCGGGATCGATGGCACGTTGGTACTGAACGGATCGCTGGCCTCGGCCTCGGTCGAGATTGGCGAGGGGGCCTTCCTCGGCGGCAACGCCACTGTGGGCGCTCTCGCTGTCGGCACCGGCGGCACGGTGTCGCCGGGCAACTCCATCGGCACCGTCACCGTGCTGGGCACCACGACCTTCGCGGCTGGCTCGTTCTACGAGGTCGAGCTGAGCGGGCTGACCTCGGACCAGATCATCACCGACACGCTGACGATCAATGGCGGCACGGTGGTGCTCTCGGCGATCGGCCCGGTCTACACCGGCACGGTCTACGAGATCGTCTCCGCTGCGACGACCACCACGCCGTCGGCACAGTTCGCGCTTGAGGAACCCAGCTTCCTCTTTGTCGATGCCGAGCTTGGCCGCGACGATGCCTCGGTGACGCTCACCCTCAGCCGCAACGAGGTGGCCCTCGCCAGCCTCGCCCGCACCGCCAACCAGGCGAGCGTCGCCGGCGCCCTTGACCGCGCCGATGGCAGCCTGCTGCAGGCCACCGTGCTCGCCGGCAGCGCCGGTCAGGAACAGGCGATCCGCGCCGGCTATGACCTGCTCTCCGGCGAGGTGCATGCCTCGGTCGGCACGACGCTGTACTTCCAGTCGACGCTGGTGGCCGACACGCTGATCGGCCGCCTGCGCCAGACTTCCGCGGGTGGGGCCTCGCCGGCCCTGGCGGCGCTTGCCGCAGGTGGACCTGTGACCGCCTATGCGGCGAAGGCGCCGGAAGCGGCGAGCCCGTTCCCCGTCAAGGCGCTGCCCGCCGAACCGGCGGGTCCGGTCTATGCGGCCTGGGCGCAGGGCTTCGGCCAGTGGAACTCGGCAAATGGCACCGGCAATTCCGCCGATGTCGATTCCTCGCTCGGCGGCTTCCTGGCCGGCGGCGACGTCACCTCCGGCAACTACACTTTCGGCCTGGCAGCCGGCTATGCCTCGGCGAGCCTTGATGTCGACGACCAGATGAGCAGCGCCGACGCCGACACGGTGCTCCTCGCCGCCTATGCCGGCGCGAGCTTCGATGCCTTCCGCCTGCGCGGCGGCGCCAGCTATGGCTGGAGCGACATCGACACCACGCGCAGCGTCGCCATGCTCAGCCTGTTCGAGAACCCGCTCGGCTCCTATGACGGATCGACGGCCAACATCTTCGTCGAGGCGGCCTATGCGATGGAGGCCGGCGGCATCGCCTTTGAGCCCTTCGCGCAGATGGCGTGGAGCTGGATCGACACGGACAGCTTCACCGAGGCCGGTGCCTTCACCAGCGGCCTCGTCTCTGCCGGCCTGTCCTATGACGTGCCCTATTCGACGCTCGGCCTGCGCCTCGCCACCACGCTCGCCATGGGCGAGGGCACGGTGACGCCGCATGCCAGCTTCGCCTGGCGCCATGCCTATGGCGACATCACGCCGGAACTGGGCATGACCTTCGCGTCCACCGGCACCGCCTTCACCGTCGCCGGTGCGCCGATCGCCGAGGACAGTTTCCTGTTCGGCGCCGGCATCGACTTTGCGGTGGGAGCAAACGTGCTTCTCAATGTCGGCTATGAGGGGCAGTTCGCCAGCGACGTGAACACCAACGCGATCAAGGGCGGCTTCACCTACCGCTTCTGAGTCCCGCGCGGCCGGGCCCAAACTTCACGGGCACGGCCGCAGCCCCCTGCCGAGGGGGCGCAAATCGGTTAGGCTCGGCCATCGCAGGAGAGAGCCCGCATGAAGATCGACGACGTTCGCCGCACCGCCTATTCCATGCCGCTCACCAGCCCCTCCTATCCCAAGGGGCCGTATCGGTTCTTCAACCGCGAGTTCTTCGTCATCACCTACCGCACCGATCTGGCGGCGCTGGAGAAGGTGGTGCCCGAGCCGCTCAAAGTGCTCGAGCCGATCGTCAAATATGAGTTCATCCGCATGCCGGATTCCACCGGTTTCGGCGACTACACCGAGACCGGGCAGGTCATTCCCGTCGAACTCAACGGCGTGAAAGGCGGCTATGTCCATTCCATGTATCTCGACGACGAGGCGCCGATAGCCGGCGGGCGCGAGCTGTGGGGCTTTCCCAAGAAGCTTGCCAAGCCGTCGCTGCGCGTCGAGAGCGATACGCTGGTCGGAACGCTGCACTATGGCAGCGTGCTCGTCGCCTCCGCCACCATGGGCTACAAGTTCGAGGCGCTCGACAAGGCGGCGCTGCACGCGTCGCTACTGGGACCGAACTGGGTGATAAAGATCATCCCCCATGTCGACGGCACCACGCGGGTATGCGAGCTGGTCGAGTATTATCTGGAAGACATCACGGTGCAGGAGGCGTGGACCGGTCCCGGAGCGCTCGGCCTGTTCCCGCATGCGCTGGCCGATGTCGCCAAGCTGCCCGTGCTGGAGGTGATCTCGGCGGCGCATTTTCGCACCGACCTTACCCTCGGCCTCGGCAAGGTGGCCTTCGACTATCTGCAGGAGTGACGCACTATCCCAGCGTCAGCCGCTCCGTGGCCATGAAGCCGAAGAACAGGGCCAGCCCGAAGGCAACCAGCATCAGCGCGGCGAGGAGTTCCAGGCCGCGCAACGCCACCGCCGCCGCCGGGCCGGAGTGGCTGGCGGCAAGCCGCACCGCGGCGTGCTTGGCGAAGACGGCCAGCGCCGCGATGGCGCTCACCGTCAGGGCCGTGCCGACGCCCATGAGCAGCGCGGAGGCGGCGCCGACCCAGAAGATGCCCTGCGCCAGCGCGAAGACCAGCACCAGAATGGCGCCCGAGCAAGGGCGCAGCCCCACCGACATCACCGCGCCCCACCATTCGCGCCAGCCATTGCTGCGCGGCAGCTCGTCCGGCGCCGGCATATGGGCGAGGTCGTCGCCGCAGCCGCAGTCCGGCCCGTGCCGATGCGCCGGCCCGCCACGCCAGGCGGCGAGGAGCGCGCGGCCCTTGATCCAGGCGAGGCGCAGGCCGATGAGGACGATGAGGCCATAGGCGGCGAGTTCGATCAGGCTGACCGCCCGGCTCATCGTGGCGGCGGTGGTGCCGATGACGGCGGCGAGGATGCCAGCGACCAGGATGGCGGTCAGCGCCTGCGCCAGGGCGCTGGCAAAGGCGAGCCCGACGCCGCGCTTCAGCGTCGCCTCATTGGCGAGCAGATAGGAGGAGATCACCGCCTTGCCGTGGCCGGGGCCGGCGGCGTGGAACACGCCATAGGCGAAGGAGATGCCGCCGAGCAGGAACACCGCGTGCCCGTCCTGCTTCGAGGCCCGCACGGCTGACGTGAGAAGCCGGTAGAATTCCGCCTGCTTGGAGAGGATGAAGCCGGCAAGGCCGCCGCTCTCCGGCGCGGCCGGGGCACCGACGCCGAACGGGCTCTGCGCCAGGGCCGGGTGCAGCATCAGCGCGCCGGCGCCCAGCGCCAGAACGCAGAGCGCCAGACGCCGGCTCACGAGCATTTCACCGTGACGCGGTTGGCGAATTGCGAGCCGAACTCGCTGGCCGAGGTGAGGGCGTTGAAGAAGCCTTCCGACAGCGTGGTCGAACTCCCGGTCGCCGCCGGGTCGGGGCGGTGCAGGGTGAGCGCGCAGTCCCCGGCATTGCCGGCGAGCTTTATGGGATCGGTGTCGGCGAGCTGGAAGGCGACAAAATAGGTGGGATCGTAGACGTCGAGCGCCAATTCGCCCTTCTTCGCCGGGGGCTCCGCGAGGGGCAGGGTGAAGTGCAGGGTGAGCGCGGTGCCGTCATAGGTGAGGGAATAATCTTTTGGCGGCAGGAACTTGACGTCCTGCTTGCCGCGCTTGGCATAGGTGAAGAAATCGAATTCGTGCAGGGATTCGATATTCACCAGCGCCAGTTCCTTCAGCGTCTTCTCGCTCGGCTTGCCGTCGGGCGTGGTCTCCAGCCCCTGCAGCGCATAGGTCGAGAACGCCTCGTCGAACTTCCAGTGATGGCGCACGCCGGCGAGCGTGCCGGCGGGGGTGTAGTCGAGCTCGGAATGGACCTCGACCCACACATGCGGGTGTGCAGTGGCAGCGCCAGTCAGTGCAGTGAGAACGAAGAGGGTCGCCAGAAATCGCTGAATCACGTCGGGCCTCTCCGAAGCCGCCAAGGTGTCGCAGTGGTGGCGGTGCAGTTCGGCGGAATGGTGACGCATTGCAGCACAAACGGCAACGGCCGCCCGGAGGCGGCCGTTTCATCAGTTCACAAGGTCGTGCGGGCGGCGTCAGGCCGCCTTCTTGGCCTTGGGCTTGATCAGCTTGCGGTTGATGAGCACTTCGGCGATCTGCACCGCGTTCAGCGCCGCGCCCTTGCGCAGATTGTCCGACACGCACCAGAAGGAGAGGCCGTTCTCCACCGTCGCGTCCTCGCGGATGCGCGAGACATAGGTGGCGTCCTCGCCAGCGGCCTCATAGGGGGTGATGTAGCCACCGGGCTCGCGCTTGTCGATGACGAGCACGCCCGGAGCGTTGCGCAGGGCCTGCGTCGCCTCCTCGGCCGAGATCGGCTTCTCGAACTCGACGTTCACGGCTTCCGAATGCGAGATGAACACCGGCACGCGCACGGCGGTGCAGGTGAGCTTGATCTTGGGATCGAGAATCTTCTTGGTCTCGACCATCACCTTCCATTCCTCCTTCGTGTAGCCGTCTTCCATGAAGACGTCGATGTGAGGAATGACGTTGAAGGCGATGCGCTTGGGGAACTTCTTGGCTTCCACCGGGTCGGAGACGAACACCGCGCGGGTCTGCGCGAACAGTTCGTCCATGGCGTCCTTGCCGGCGCCGGAGACCGACTGATAGGTCGCCACCACCACGCGCTTGATCGTCGCCAGATCGTGCAGCGGCTTGAGGGCCACGACGAGCTGGGCGGTCGAGCAGTTCGGGTTGGCGATGATGTTCTTCTTGGTGAAACCGGTGATGGCGTCGGCGTTCACTTCCGGCACGATCAGCGGCACGTCGCTGTCGTAGCGGAAGGCGGAGGAATTATCGATCACGACGCAGCCCTGGCGGCCGATCTTCGGCGACCATTCCTTGGACACGTCGCCACCGGCCGACATCAGGCAGATGTCGGTGTCGGAAAAGTCATAATTCTCCAGGGCTTTGCACTTGAGCGTCTTGTCGCCGAAGGAAACCTCGGTGCCGACGGAACGGCGAGAAGCAAGCGCGACCACCTCGTCGGCGGGAAACCCGCGCTCGGAGAGAATGTCGAGCATTTCGCGGCCCACATTACCCGTGGCACCGACGATGGCGACCTTGTAGCCCATGTGCTGATCTCCTGAAGGCCCTGCCATTCACAGGCTCGGGCGAGCGCGGGCTTTTACGCGATAAGGGGCAAGAGGGCAACGGGTGGAGGGGGAGGGGAGGGGCGAAGGCGCGGCTTGATCTCCCGCAGGAAGAGAATGATGCCCGCTCCCGGATGACCATCCTTCGAGGCTCGCTGCGCTCGCACCTCAGGATGACGGCGCTTTGGCGGAAGGCAGTAGGGTGTGGGCCGGGGATCCTTCGAGGCTCGCTGCGCTCGCATCTCAGAATGACGGCGTGTTGGCGGAAGGAAGGAGTGTGTGGGGCGGGAATCCTTCGAGGACCGGTGATGCCGGGCACCTCAGGGGGCGATGCTCGTCGGAGGCAAACGATGCTGGGCTGCGAATCCGCGAAAGCCACGTCATCCTGAGGTGCGAGCGCAGCGAGCCTCGAAGGATGGTCGCACAAGCGCGTCACTATTTGCGCAGAGACGGCCGCCGCGCGGCCCCTCGCACCGTCTCCCAGTCGCCACGGATGAGGGCTTCTTTCTTGAGCCGGCTCCACCCCTTGATCTGTCGCTCGGCGGCGATGGCGTCGGTGATGCGCTCGAACGCTTCCGACCAGACCAGCGTTACCGGCCGGCGCCGAAACGTGTAGCCGGGATAGCTGCCACTCTGGTGTTCGGCGAGGCGCTTTTCCAATGCACCGCTGGTTGAGCCGACATAGAGCGAACCGTCGGCGCAGCGAAGCATGTAGACGAACGCACCCATCTTCTCTCCCGGATGACCATCCTTCGAGGCTCGCTGCGCTCGCACCTCA
>NZ_JAUSUH010000007.1 GCF_030813595.1 Ancylobacter vacuolatus
TCGGCGACGGCGGCGGCGGGGTCCTTCTGGATCCACGCATTGGTCTCATCGATGGCGCCGATCAGCGCCGCGATCACCTTGGGGTTGGCTTCGGCGAAGGAGCGCGAGCCGAGATAGAACTGGTAATTTGGCACGATGCCCTCGGCCGTGGTCAAAACACGGGCCTTGCTCGCCACCTCGGCCGAGGCCTGGAACGGGTCCCAGATCACCCACGCATCGATCGCGCCCTTCTCGAAGGCGGCGCGTCCATCGGCGGGCGGCAGGAACTTCACGGTGATGTCGGAAAAGGCGAGGCCGGCCTGCTCCAGCGCCTTCACCAGCAGGAAATGCACGTTCGATCCCTTGTTGAGGCCGACCGTCTTGCCCTTCAGGTCCTTCACCGTCTGGATCGGGCTGTTCTGCGGCACCAGGATCGCCTCGCCCTTCGGCGCCGGCGGCTCATTGGCGAAGTAGACAAGATTGTCGCTCGCCGCCTGGGCGAAGATCGGCGGGGTCTCGCCGGTCTGGCCGATATCGATGGCGCCGGCGTTCAGCGCCTCCAGCATCTGCGGGCCGGCGGCGAACTCCGCCCATTTCACCGACACGCCCAGCGGCTCCAGCTTCTTCTCCAGAATGCCGCGCCCCTTCAGCAGCACCAGCGTTCCATATTTCTGGAAGCCGACGCGCACCTCCGTGGCGGCGGCGAAGGCGGGGCGCAGGCCGGGGGCCGCCAGCGCGGCGGTGAGGCCGGCGGCGCCGGCCAGGATCGAACGACGGGTCAGGCGGGTCATGGCAAAAATCCTTGAGCGATGAAAAGGAAGGTCAGCGCAGGGCGCCCCAGCGGCGGACTGTTGCGCTCTCCAGCCCGCGAAAGGCGACCGCCTCGACCAGCAGGCCGATGAGGATCACTGTGGCGAGGCCGGCGAAGACGCGATCGGTGAAGAGTTCGTTGCGGGCGCGGAAGATGAACCAGCCGAGCCCGCCGGAAGACGAGCTGACGCCGAACACCAGCTCGGCCGCGATCAGCGTGCGCCAGGCAAAGGCCCAGCCGACGCGCAGGCCGGAAATCAGCGAGGGCAAGGCGGCCGGCACGAGGATGTGGCGGATATAGGCGGGGCCCGAGAGCCCGTAATTGCGGCCGACAAGCCGCAGCGTCTCGGGCACCGCCTCGAAGCCCTGCAGGGCGGCGAGGGCGAAGGGCCAGATGACGGCGTTGATGAGCACGAACAGCAGGCTCTTCTCGCCGAGGCCGAACCAGAGCAGCGCGAGCGGCAGCAGGGCGATGGCCGGCAGCGGGTTGAACATCGCCGCCACCGTCTGCACGCCATCGCGCACGAAGCTGTTCGACACGGCCAGCGACACCAGCGCGAAGCCGATCAGCACGGCGATAAGATATCCCTTGAGCAGCACGGCCAGCGACCCGGCGGCGGCAAGGAGCAGCCCGTCATTGAGGCTCGCATCCACGAACGCCTGGAACGTCTCGCCGAAACTCGGCAGCATCAGCGGGTTGGCCTGCCAGCGGGCGGCGATCTCCCAGCCGAGCGCCAGCAGCGCCAGCACGATGGGGCGCCGGAACGCCAGCGAGCGGAACAGGCGCGCCAGGCGATGGCGGCGCGGCGGGAGCGCGGCCGGGGCGTGCGCGAGGCCTTCATCCGGCAGCCGGTGCAGAACCTCGCTCATCGCCCGCCCTCCGTGGCGCCGAAAAGCGTGGCGTGGACGTCCTGCACCGCCTTCTCGAAGCGCAGCGTGCCGATGTCGGCGGCGTCGAACCCCGCCGTCTCGAACCGCGCCAGCGTGCGACCGGGATGGGCGCTGAGCAGGTGCAGCCTTGTGCCGAGCAGCACCGCCTCGTCGATGGCGTGGGTGACGAAAAGCAGGGTGAGCGCCCGCTCCTGCGCGATGTCGAGCAGGTCGCGCTGCATCTGCAGGCGGGTGAGCGCGTCGAGCGCGGCGAAGGGCTCGTCCATCAGCAGCACCGCCGGCTCCATCGCCAGCGCCCGGGCGATGGCCGCGCGCTGTTTCATGCCGCCGGACAGTGTGTGCGGAAACTGGTCGAGCGCGCGCGTCAGCCCCACCCGCGCCAGCGCCGTCGCGGCCTTTTCGCGGGCCGCCGCCGCGGAGAGCTTGCCGGCCACGCGCAGCGGAAAGGCGACATTGTCCAGCACGCTCTTCCAGGGGAGCAACTGGTCGAACTCCTGAAACACCACGATCCGGTCCGGGCCCGGACCATGGACCGGCTTGCCGTTCAGCAGCACCGCGCCGGATGACGGCTTCAGAAAGCCGGCGGCCGCCTTCAATATCGAAGACTTGCCGCACCCGGACGGCCCAAGCAGCACCAGCCGCTCGCCTTCCTCAAGCGTGAAGTCCACGCCCTCGACCGCCCGCACGGGGCCGCGCTCACCCTGATAATCGAGGGTGAGGCGACGGGCCTCCAGCACCGGGCAAAGCGCGGCCCGCGCCGCCGAAGAGTGAGGCGTGGGCGCCAGCATCGGCTCAGCTTCCCGACTGACCGTGAAGCTCGGGGAAAGTGTAGTCCTTCCAGCTTCCGGGCTTGGTCTTGATGGCGCCGGTCCGGTAGAGAAAATCGCCGAACACTTCGGTCTTGCTGGGCACCAGCGTGAAGTCGACCTCGGGGTTCGAGATCACTTCCTCGACGAAGGCGGGATCGAGCTTGGACTGTTCGATCTTGATATAGGTCGCCGCGCCGAGCTTGCGGTCCTTCGCGGCAATCGCGGTCGCCTCCTCGAAGGCGCGGAAGAAGGCGAGATAGGTCTTCGGGTTCTCGTCGCGCCATTTCAGCGTGGTGTAGGCAACCGTCGGGGTGAACGGCCCGCCGAGAATGTCGTAGGACGACCAGACCTTGTGGATCTTCGGGTTTTTCAGCGCCTGTTCCTGGAACGGCGAATTGGAGACGTGGCCGGTGATCTCGGTGGAGCCGGACAGCAGCGCCGCCGTGGCGTCGGGATGCGGCAGCGAGACCTGGAGGGAATCGAGCTTGCCATGGTTGCCGGGGCCGAACTCCTTCTCGGCCGCGATCTGCAATTCGCGCGCCTGCACCGAGACGCCCGCCGCCGGCGTGGCAATGCGGTCATTCGGCCCGAAATCCTTCAGCGATTTGATATCGGGCCTGTTGGTGAGCAGGTAGTTCGGCGTGGCGCCGAAGGCGCCGATGATCTTTACCGCGCCCTTGGTGCGGTCCCACAGCGTGAAGAACGGGCCGATGCCGGCGGAAGCGATGTCGACCGAGCCGGAAAGCAGGGCATCGTTGACGGCATTGCCGCCCGAAAGCTTGGCCCACTCGACGGTGATGTCGAGCCCCAGTTCCTTGCCGTGCTTCTCGATCAGGTTCTGGTCGCGCAGGATGTGAAAGGGAATGTAGAGCGTGCCGAATTGCTGGGAAATGCGGATCAATCCCTCCGCCGAGGCCGGCACGATGGCGGCGGCACCGAGGAGCGCGGCCAGGGCGGCGCGGCGGGCGAAAGAGCGGAACGCGGCTGTCATCTAGGCCTCCGGCGCGGGATAAGGATTAAGGCGGTCAGCCGCCGAGCAGGCGGCTCAAAATCTGGCCTTCGAGCGCGGCAAGCTCGGGTGAGCCGCGCCGGCGCGGGCGGGGCAGCGGCACGTCGAGATCGAGCGCGATCCGGCCATGGTCGATCAGGATCACCCGGTCGGCGAGCGCCAGCGCCTCGGCCACGTCATGGGTCACGAGCACGGCGGTGAACCCCTGCTCGCGCCAGATCCGCTCGACCAGCGCCTGCATCTCGATCCGGGTGAGCGCGTCGAGCGCGCCGAGCGGCTCGTCGAGCGCCAGCACGCGCGGCCCGCTGGCCAGGGCGCGGGCGAGGGCCACGCGCTGGCGCTGGCCGCCCGAGAGCACCGCCGGCCACTCGCCGGCGCGCTGGGCCAGCCCGACCTCGGCGAGAAGCGCGCGGGCGCGGGCATGGCGGTCCTCGCCCTGCAGCCGCGCGGGGGCGCCGACCTCGACATTGGCCAGCACGCGCTGCCAGGGCAGCAGCCGGGGCTCCTGAAACATGATCCGCACCGCGGCATCGTCGCGGGCGCCTGTGAACCCGATCGTGCCGCTGGTGGGGGTGTCGAGGCCGGCGAGCAGGCGCAGCAGGGTGCTCTTGCCGCAGCCGCTCTTGCCGATCACGGCGACGAACTGGCCGGCCGGAATGTCGAGATCGACGCTTTCCAGCACCCGCTTGGCGCCGAAATGCCGCGACAGGCGCCGGATCGACACGCCAAGACCGCCCGTGGTCGGGGCCGACACACCGGAAAAGGCGGCGGGCGCGTTCATGGCGCGCTCCCGGGGGTCTGGAAGGCGGGATGCCATTGCAGGCAGGCGCGTTCCAGCTGGCGGGTGAGCACGTCGGCGAGCTTGCCGAGCAGCGCATAGATCAGGATCGCCAGCACGACGATGTCGACCAGCAGGAACTCGCGCGCCTGCATCGCCATGTAGCCGAGGCCCGAGGAGGCGGCGATGGTCTCCGCGACGATCAGCGTCAGCCACATGATGCCGAGGGCGAAGCGCAGCCCGACAAAGATCGACGGCAGCGCGCCCGGCAGGATGATGCGGCGGAACAGGGTGAACGGGCTCATGCCGTAGACACGGCCCATCTCGATCAGCTGCGGGTCGACGCTGCGCACGCCGTGCAGCGTGTTGATGTAGACGGGGAAGAACACGCCGAGCGAGACGAGGAAGAGCTTGGCCTCCTCATCGATGCCGAACCACAGGATGACAAGCGGGATCAGCGCGAGATGCGGCACGTTGCGGATCATCTGCAGCGTGGTGTCGGTGTAGCGGAAGGTGATGTCCCACAGCCCATTGGCGATGCCAAGGACGAAGCCGATGAGGCCACCGACGGCGAGACCGGCCAGTGCGCGCAGCGTGCTGACGCCCATATTGTGCAGCAGCTCGCCGGATTTCAGCGCCTGCCAGCCGGCCAGCGCCACCGCAGATGGGGCCGGCAGCACGTTCGGCGCGATCACCCCGGCGCGGGAGAGCGCCTCCCACAGCACCACCAGCAGCAGCGGCAGCACCCAGCCGGCGAGCCGGCCCTCCAGCCCCGCCAGACGGCGACGCAGCGGCACGGTTTTCCGCGCGGCGGGGGGCGAACGGGTCTCGGCGAGCGACATCAGGCGGCCGCCCCCGCCGCGCGGTGGCGGGCCCGCACCCGCCCTTCGGCGGCATGCACGGCTTCTTCCACCAGCCGCTCCAGCCGCTGCTGGGCCGGCTCGGCGACGATGCGGCCATCGACCAGCTCGCGCTCGGTGAGGAAAAGCCCGGTGCCAAGCGGCTGCGCCTGGAAGAAGGCGAAGAGCGGGCGCAGCTGGTGCTCGATCGCCAGCGCGTGGCGCTCGCTGCCGCCCGTCGCCAGCAGAGCCACCGGCGTGCCGATCAGGCTGCGATAGTCCACCAGATCGATGAAATGCTTGAACAGGCCGGAATAGGAACCCTTGTAGACCGGCGATCCGACGATCAGCAGGTCCGCCTGCTCCACGGCCTGCAAGGCCTCCTCTTCCGGTGCGCCGGCGGCGGCGCGCGAACGCAGCTGGCCGATATCAGGCAGCGCGGCGACATCGATGATGCGGGACCGGGGCACGAGCCCCGCCCTGCCGCTGGCCCGCGTCACCGCGTCCACGGCAAGCTCGACAAGCGACAGCGTGCGCGAGGGGGAGGACAGGCCTCCGCTCAATCCGACGATGGTAAACTGGTTCATGGGCGCGTGCCTCTTTGGCCGGGAAGGCAATGCGTGGCATAATCGACCCCTATTGTCTACATTGAATATAGATTATTAGTTTCGGCGACGAGGCGGGCGGATGCTGACCAACAAGGGCAAATACGGGTTGAAGGCGATGGTGCATCTCGCCTCGCTGGAAGCCGGCAAGACGACGATGGGCGCGGAGATCGCGCGGGCGGAGAACATTCCGAAGAAGTTCCTCGACGCCATCCTGCTGGACCTGCGCAATGCCGGCATCGTGCGCAGCAAGAAGGGGCCCGGCGGCGGCTATTGCCTCGCGCGGGCGCCGAAGGAAATCCGCGTCGGCCACATCATCCGCACCCTCGACGGCCCGCTGGCGCCGATCGGCTGTGCCAGCCAGAGCGCCTATGTGCCCTGCCAGGACTGCGAAAACCTTGCCTTCTGCGAGGTGCGGATCGTGATGACGCGGGTGCGGGACGCCCTCTCCGACATTCTCGACCGGATGACGCTGGAGGAAATGGTCAGCTTCGGGCGGACCCGGCATCCCGACCTCATGTATCACATTTAGGTTTCGTTCTTTTTTCAAACCTCCGGACATCCGTGTGAAAACGGATTGCGTCCGCGTTGCGCATTAGTCTATAAATTTTAGCGATAAACTTCTTTGACGGCACGGTCCTGCCCCCGCTGCGGGGCGATCGACGCCGCCCGATGTGAACCAACAGGACGCACCATGTCTCACCCCAGCTCCGCACCCGCCGCCAGCGACGGCCTCAACGTGCTCTGGTTCCTGCCCACCCATGGCGACGGGCGCTATCTCGGCACCTCGGTCGGCGCCCGGGAGACCGATATCGACTATCTCCGCCAGGTGGCGCAGGCCGCCGACCGGCTGGGCTATTACGGCGTGCTGATCCCGACGGGAAAGAGCTGCGAGGATAGCTGGCTGGTCGCCTCGGCGCTGGCCCCCGTCACCAAGCGCCTGCGCTATCTCGTGGCGGTGCGGCCGGGCCTCGCCTCCCCCACCCTCTATGCCCGGATGACGGCGACGCTCGACCGCATCTCCGACGGGCGCCTGCTCATCAACATCGTCACCGGTGGCGACCCGGTGGAGAATGCCGGCGACGGCATCTTCCTCAATCATGACGAGCGCTACGAGGTGACGGACGAATTCCTCACCGTCTATCGCCGCCTGCTGGCCGGCGAGCGCGTCACCTATTTCGGCAAGCACATCAAGGTCGACGACGCGCACCTCCTGTTCCCGCCGCAGCAGGAGAATGGCCCGGCGCTGTATTTCGGCGGCTCGTCGGAGGCGGCGAACAAGGTCGCCGCCGAGCATGTCGACAAATACCTCACCTGGGGCGAGCCGCCGGCGGCGGTGGAGGCGAAGATCAAGCAGGTGCGCGCGCTCGCCGAGGCCGAGGGCCGCACGGTCTCCTTCGGCATCCGGCTGCATGTCATCGCCCGCGAAACCGACGCCAAGGCGTGGGAAGCGGCGGAGGAACTGATCGGCCATCTCGACGACGCCACCATCGCGGCAGCGCAGAAAGTGTTCTCCCGCCTCGATTCCGTCGGCCAGTCGCGGATGCAGGCGCTGCATGGCGGGCGGCGTGATAAGCTGGAAGTGAGCCCGAATCTGTGGGCCGGCGTCGGGCTGGTGCGCGGCGGGGCCGGCACCGCGCTGGTCGGCTCGGGCGAAACGGTGGCGGCACGCATGCAGGAATATGCCGATCTCGGCATCGACAGCTTCATCCTCTCCGGCTACCCGCACCTTGAAGAGGCGTACCGGGTGGCCGAACTGGTGCTGCCGCGCCTCAAGCTGAACCATGGCCTGGCGCAGGGGCCCACCAGCGTCAACACCGGCCCGTTCGGCGAGACCATCGCCAATGACTACCGGCCGGCCGCGCGCGCGTCCGCCTCATGAGTCCGGCGCAGGCACCGGTGGAGCCGAGCCGCGTGCCAGACCTTCACGTGCCGGTGGCGATCATCGGCGGCGGCTTTTCCGGCGCCGCTGTCGCCTGGCACCTGCTGCGCCTGCGGCCGCAGCTTGAGCAGGTCGTCCTCATCGAGCCGCGCGCGGAACTCGGGCGCGGTCTCGCCTATTCCGCCGCTGATCCCAGCCACCGCATCAACGTGCCGGCGACGCGGATGTCGCTGATCCCCGACCAGCCGACCCATTTCAACGACTGGCTGGAATCGACAGGCGCCCTCGACGCCGACCCGGCGGCGCGGCGGAGCGAAGGGCGCAATTTCCCCGCCCGTGCGGTGTTCGGCACTTATGTCGCCGAGCATCTGGCCGCGCTCGGCCCGCGCGTGACGCATGTCGTCGCCGCGGCCGAGACGGTGGAAGCACGCGGCGACGGCTACCGCATCCGCACCGGCGACGGCGCGATCATCGAGGCCGGCCTCGTCGTGCTGGCGGTGGCGCATGCGCCGCCAAGCCCGCCCTCCGCCCTCGCCCGCGCGCTGGCCACCCATCCGCGCTTCGTGCCCGACCCCTGGCAGGCCGGGGCGCTCGAAGCCGTGCGGCCGGACGACCGGGTGCTGATCGTCGGCACCGGGCTGACCATGGCCGATATCGTCGCCAGCCTGGAGCGGCTCGGCCATCGCGGGGAGATCGTCGCCCTCTCGCGCCGGGGCCTGCGCTCGCGCGGCCATCCGGCGCAGGCGCACGACCCGTTCGGCGACTTCGCCACCGACCCGGCCCGCACCGCCGGCGCCCTCGTGACGCGCATTCGCGCGGCGGTGGCGCAGGCGGGCGAGGCGGGCCAGAGCTGGCACTGCGTACTCGACCAGGTGCGGCTGCAGGGCAGCCTCATCTGGAACGCGCTGCCGCCGCCTGAGCGCGCCCGGCTGCTGCGGCATCTACGCCCGTTCTGGGACGTGCACCGCTTCCGCATCGCCCCGCAGGTGGAAGAGGTGCTGGACCGGCGGATCGCGCTGGGCACACTCGATCTGCGCGCGGCCTCGCTGCGCGAGGTGACGGTGCAGGGGGAGACCATTCTCGTCACCCTGCGCGCGCGCCACACCGGTGAGGTGACGCGGGAAGCGTTCGACGCCGTCATCACTGCCACCGGCCCGGCGCATGGGCGCGTCTTCGCCGACAATCCGGTGCTGGCGTCGCTGGAGCGCGCCGGCCTCGCCCGGCCGGACACGCTGCGTCTCGGCATCGAGGTGGCGCCCGACGGGCGCTGCATCGGCGCGGCGGGCGTGCCGACACCCGGGCTCTATGTCGCCGGCCCGCTGGCGCGCGGCACGGTCGGCGAGCTGATGGGCCTGCCTGACGTCACCAATTACGCCATCCGCATCGCCGGCGAGGTCGCCGCGCGGCTGGGCGCCGACGAGGGTTTGGTCGGGGCGGCAAGGCTTTACGCCTCCGCGTGAGCTGCCGGATAATAATATACTCATTGCATAGATTTCTATTGACCGGCGGCGCACGGTTTGCTCAGATGAATCTGCCGACGTTGCCGCTGCGCCTTCCGCCCAGCCCGCCAACGTCCCGCTACGGGGGCACCTCATGACCTGGACCTGTCGACGCCGCTGATCGCGGCCTTCCAGCTTCACCCGAGATTTTAACGGCCGACACGCGGGCGCCGCGCGCCCCGACGGCCTGTCTATGGATTTGACCGATGACCACTCTTTCCCGCCGCGGCCTTCTCGCCGCCACGGCCGCGCTCGGCCTTTTGATCGCCAGTCCCGCCTTCGCAACCGATGTCACCATCGGCTACCAGACCGGGGCTGACCCGGCGAAGGTGGCGCAGGCTGATGGCACCTATGAGAAGGCGACCAAGGCCAGCATCGACTGGCGCAAATTCGACTCAGGCGCCGATGTGATCGCCGCCATCGCCTCCGGCGCGATCCAGATCGGCTATGTCGGCTCCTCCCCGCTCGCCGCCGCCGCCAGCCGCGAGGTGCCGATCGAGACCATCTATGTCGCCGCCCTGCTCGGCGAGGCCGAGGCGCTGGTGGTGCGCAACGGCGCCGGCATCGCCAAGCCCGAGGACTTCAAGGGCAAGAAGGTGGCCGTGCCCTTCGTCTCCACCACGCATTACTCGCTGCTGGCGGCGCTGAAGCACTGGGGCGTCGATCCGAAGACGGTCGAAATCCTCAACCTGCGCCCGCCGGAAATCGCCGCCGCCTTCACCCGTGGCGACATCGACGCCGCCTATGTCTGGGATCCGGCGCTGGGCAAGATCAAGGAAAGCGGCACGGTCTTCGCCTCCTCCGCCGATGTCGCCAAATGGGGCGCGCCGACCTTCGATGCCTGGATCGTGCGCAAGGATTTCGCCAAGGCGCATCCTGAGATCGTCGCCGAATTCGTCAAGGTGACGGCGGACGCCTATGCCGACTACGCCAAGAACGGTGCCTCCTGGACCGCCGCCTCGCCGCAGGTGCTCGCCATCGCCAAGCTCACCGGCGCCAAGCCGGAAGAGATTCCCGAACTGCTGAAGGGCAACAAGTTCCCGCTGCTGGCCGACCAGCTTTCCGAAGGGCTGCTGGGCGGCGGCTCGGTGGAGGCCATCGTCGCCACCGCGACCTTCCTCAAGGAGCAGGGCCGCATCGAGGCGGTGCTGAAGGACTACGGCCCCTATGTCAGCCGCGCCCCGGCCGAGCAGGCCGCCAAGCTGAACTGACCGGCCCTCCTCCTCCCGCTGATCCTTCCGTTCCCGAGCGTCGTGGTGTGTGAGTTCCTCGACGAACCTAAGGCCCGGCCTCCGCTCCCCCAAGGTGCCGAGGTCGGGCCCCTTTTCCCCGACTCAAATTGGTCTGATCGGCCTGACTGTTCACCTCATGAAACTGACCATCCACCATCTCGGCGTCCAATTTCCGCAACCGGACGGCGGCGAGGCCCCGGTGCTCGACGGCATTGATCTCGCGATCCCGGCCGGCGAACTCGTGGTGCTTCTCGGCGCCTCCGGTTGCGGAAAGTCGACGCTTCTCAATGCGATAGCCGGCTTCTTGCCGCCCACCGAAGGCGAGATCTGGGTCGAGCAGCGGCGGGTCACGGGGCCGGGAATCGATCGCGGCGTGGTGCTGCAGACCGATGCGCTTTTCCCCTGGCTGAACGCCCGCGACAATGTCGCATTCGGCCTGCGACTGCGCTCTATCCCATTGAAAGAACGAAATAATCGCGCTGAGGAGGCGCTGGATCTCGTCGGACTCGCCGGCAAGGGCGACCACGCGACCTGGCAGCTTTCCGGCGGCCAGCGCCAGCGCGTCAGCCTCGCCCGCGCGCTCATTGCCGATCCGGAAATCCTCTTGATGGATGAACCGCTTGGCGCGCTCGACGCGATGACGCGGGAGCAGATGCAGGACCTCGTGCTCGAAGTGTGGCAGCGCACCGGCAAGACCATCCTCTTCGTCACCCACGGCCTCGACGAGGCGCTCTATCTCGGCACGCGGCTGGTGGTGCTGGCGGGAAAGCCGGGCCGGATCGTGCATGACGAGCCGCTCGCCTTCGGCCGCCGCGCCCTTGAAATCGGTAGCAAGGTCAAGTCCTTGCCCGCCTTCGCCACCGCCCGAGAGCGGCTGCGCGAGGTGATCTTTGCCGGAGCCCCGACATGAGCTTCCTGTCCCCCTTGCCGGTCGCCGACATCTCCCTGCCGCTGATCGTGCCGGCGGAAGGCTTCCCCTTCGACGATCAGCTGCGCCCGCGCACGCCGGCGCCCCCGGCGCGAAAGGCCCGCCGGCGCACCGGCGTTCCAGCACGCATCTGGATCCCGCTCGCCACCCTCGCCGGCTTCCTCGCTCTGTGGTGGGCGGTAACGGCCTTTGGCGCCGTGCCGGCGTTGTTCCTGCCCTCGCCGCAGGCCGTGGCCACCCGCCTCTCGCGCCTTGTCACAGAAGGGTTTGTCGACGCCACGCTGGCGCAGCATCTGGCCGCCAGCCTGTTCCGCGTCTTCGCCGCGCTGGCGGCGGCGCTGCTGCTCGGCGTGCCGGCGGGCTTCGCCATCGGGCTGTCGACGGTCGGGCGCGGCATTCTCGATCCCATCGTCGAGTTCCTGCGGCCGATTCCCCCGCTGGCCTATCTGCCCCTCGTCATCATCTGGGCCGGTATCGGCGAGAGCGCGAAAGTGCTCGTGATCGCCCTCGCCATGCTGCCGCCGATCATCATCGCCACCGCCGCCGGAACACGGGGCGTGGACGGCAATCGGCTCAATGTCGCGCGGGCGCTGGGCGCGACACGGGCGCAACTGCTGCGGCTGGTGGTGCTGCCCTCGGCCTCACCGTCCATTCTCACCGGCACCCGCATCGCCCTCGGCGCCGGCTGGTCGACTCTGGTGGCGGCGGAGCTTGTGGCAGCGACGCGCGGCGTCGGCTTCATGATCCAGTCCGCCGCCAATTTCCTCGCCACCGATGTGGTCGTGGCCGGCATCTTCGTGATCGCCGGCGTGGCCTTCGTGCTGGAACTGGCAATCCGCCTGTTGGAGCGCGCGTTGGTCGGCTGGGCCGCCCATGCGTGATCGCGCGCCGGCGACGTTCAGATGGCGTGAGCGGCATAGAGCTCGGTAAGCACGCCCGATTTCATCCGGGCGAGTTCCGGGTCGCGCCGGTCGCGCGCCCCAAGCCCGACCTCGACCAGCAGCGCCGACACGCGCGGCGCGTTCCCCTCGCCGACGCCGAAGGCGACATTGGCGCGACGTTGAGCCAGGGGAACAGGCGCGGCTCCGGGCAGACGAAGCCGATCTCACGGTTGAGCCCGCTCTGGCGCGTGCCGGCGAACACCACCTCGCCCTCATAGTCGCGGTCGAGGCGCGCGATGATGCGCAGCGGCACCCAGGCAAGGCCGGGTATGGCGCGCAGAGCCTGGAAGGTGGGGGCGAGAATCGATTCCGTCCGCCGGTTCAGCCCGACACGCGCGCCGATCGGCAAAGCGAGCGCGACACCTAGCGCATAGCCTGCCAGCATCCGCGCCGTGCTGACCGCGAGATGGGTGACGAGGCCTTGCTGGTAGAGTTCTCGGAAGGTCTCGATGATCGCACTGGGTGGGGCATCAGCCGCGCCGGCACCAGTTTGAGCGCAACCGAGGCCTCCAGCCCGGCCAGCGCCAGCGCGGGCACCAACAGGCCCCACAGGTTGAGCCGGGTCGGGCTGGTGCGCCCGGGGAGCGGGACCGCCCTCCCCTCGCGCGCATTGGTTTCCGACAGATCCGTCACTGGCCCTTGGCCTTCGCCTGGGTTTCCACCGCGACGCGATTGGCGATGGCCTCGGCCGGGTTGGCGAGGATCGATATCTATCCCGGCGCGACAGTCGGTGGCCGCTTCTTCATAGACCACGGTACTGACGCCGTCATCGGTGAGACCGCCGTGATCGGCGAATCCAGCAAGACGTTATAATGAAAGGAAAATGCGCTGATCTCACGCATGGCGGCTTTCGCGTGCGGGTGCCGGTGATTAACCATTCATTAACCCATATCTCCTTGCCGAAGCGTCAGAATCATGCGCTATCTTGAGACGGAAAGAGCGCGTCTGACGCTCTAAAACCGTCTTGAGCACGAAGATATGGCTACTCCTGTAAGGCTCGGGTTTCAGAATGGGTCTACCGCCGCTTGGATTTCCCAGCGCGCGGAGGCTTTGTCGGCCCGTCTGCGTGCCGTCGGAGAGCTTGCCTTTCCGCCGTCAGCTGAGAAGTCGCTGCGTTCGTTTACCTCGGGAGAGGTGGCGGAGATTGTCGGCGTGTCGGATGGCTATCTCCGACAATTGTCGCTGGACGGGCTGGGACCTGCTCCCGATATTGGCGCCAGTGGCCGGCGTTCCTACACACTTACCCAGATCAATGAACTTCGGGCCTTTCTGGCCTCCACCCGACCGAAAGAGGGGCTGAAGTTTTGGCCGCGTCGGCGGCCCGGTGACAAGCTTCAAGTGCTCACGGTCGCAAATTTCAAGGGCGGTTCGGCCAAGACAACGACCTCGCTTTATCTCGCGCAGGGGCTCGCCCTGCAGGGCTTTCGGGTGCTGGCGATTGATCTCGATCCGCAGGCCTCGCTATCCTCCATGTTCGGCTATCAGCCCGAATTCGACATTCCGGAGAACGCGACGCTTTACGGTGCGATCCGCTACGACGAGCGGCGCGTGCCGATGAAGGACGTTGTGCGCCCGTCCTATTTTTCCGGAATCAGCATCGTGCCTGGCAATCTTGAACTCATGGAGTTCGAACACCAGACGCCGCGTCACATGCTGAATAATCGCGGTGCTGCCGAGGATCTGTTCTTCCGCCGGGTGGCGGCGGCCATCGAGCAGGTCGAGGCGGATTTCGACGTGGTGGTGATCGACTGCCCGCCCCAGCTCGGCTTCCTCACCATGGGAGCGTTGAATGCGGCGACCGGAATGATCGTCACGGTTCACCCGCAGATGGTCGACGTCGCCTCCATGAGCCAGTTCCTGCTCATGACCTCGGATTTGCTGACGGTCATCGAGGAGGCGGGTGGGGCACTCGAGTTCGACTTCATGAAGTTCCTGATCACCCGGCATGACCCGAGGGATGTGCCGGAACAGGAGATTGTCGGGCTGCTGCGCGATATTTTCGGTGCTGACGTGCTGGCGGCGACGGCCTGGAAGTCGACGGCCATCGCCAATGCCGGATTGACCAAGCAGTCGCTCTACGAGCTGTCGCGTGGCTCGGTGGGGCGCTCGGTCTATGATCGGGCGATGGAATCGGTCAATGCGGTGAACCGAGAGGTCATCGAGCAGATTGCGCGTGTCTGGGGACGGGTGCCGTGACGGAGCGAGCTCCCCTGCCCTCGACCGGGCCGCTTTTTCGCCAGCCCTTGTTGTCTGCGGACAACCCGGGCTTCGTATGCAATCGAGCGCTTATGCGGCCTGATTGGTTGCCAGACGCGTGCCCGCAGTCGGACCGTTCTCGCACAGCGGGCCGGGGCCACGTGCCGATGAGAGAGGCGAGATGAGCAAGCGCACCCAATCCATTCGCTCGATGTTCGCCGGGCGCGGCGAAGGTGAGTTGTCAGCTGACAACAAGCCCTCCCTGCCCCGCGTGACCGCCGGGGCGGTTCGTTCGCTGAAGGAAACCTTCACCGATGTCGAGCGCGATTACCAGGCGCTGCGCGAGCAGCTGTCAAATGGCGCGATCGTGGTGGAGCTCGATCCCACACTCGTGGACCCCTCGCCTTTTGCCGATCGCATCCATGATCAGGACGAATCCTCTTTCGATGAGCTGAAGCGTTCCATTGCGGAGCGCGGGCAGGAAATCCCCATTCTGGTTCGCCCCCATCCCTCGTCACCGGGACGCTACCAGAGCGCCTATGGACATCGCCGGGTGCGCGCCGTTGGCGATCTCGGAGGGCAGGTCAAAGCCTATGTCCGGCCGCTGACCGATGAGGACCTGGTCGTTTCGCAGGGCATTGAGAACTCGGCGCGCGAAGATCTCAGCTTCATCGAGCGGGCGCTGTTCGCGCTCAAGCTGGAAGATGCCGGTTTCCAGCGGACAGTGGTGCAGTCCGCCTTGACGATCGATCGGGCCGAGGCCTCCAAGCTCATCGCTGTGGCGAAGGCGATACCGGCCGATCTGGTCGCAGCGATCGGGCGGGCACCTAAGGTCGGCCGCGGCCGCTGGCAGTCTCTGGCGGAGATTCTCCAGGACGCGGCGCTGGTGGAAAAGGCGCGGGGGCTTATCGCGCAGCCGGATTTTCGGACGCAATCGACCGGCGAACGGTTTGATACGATATTCGGCCTGCGCAAGGCGCCGGCGCCGCTGGCGCCCGCAGCGCAGGAACAGACTGTCCGCAGCCGGGATGGAACCGAGCTCGCCACATTGGTGCGATCGAAAAGGATCGTGCGCCTACAGATCGATCGGGAACGGAACGAGGCTTTTGCAGACTTTGTGCTGCGCAAGCTGCCCGATCTTTACGACCTGTACACGCAGGAAAGGAGCGTTGATGAGTGACGATTAGCCGGTAAAGGCCCACAGGCTGTAGCCGCAAAGAAAAAGGCCCCCGAAACGAATTCCGGAAGCCCTTCTCGATCTTTGGCGAGTTTGAGAATCGCACTTCCTAGAATCACCGTCAAGCCTCTCGTGAGGCTTAGCGCCGTTTCGGCGAGCGTTTTTCTTTGCCCAGATCAAGGTGAAGGAAAATGCAGACGCATATCACGACGACGCCCTTTGGGCGGCGGTCGCTGTCGCTCGCCCATGTGGCAAGCCAGGCCGTGGCAAAGGCACGCCCGCTCGACAAAGCGGTGCACAAATGGAACGTGTTCCGGGCGATCTGCACGGCGAAAGCGCGCATCGGTGTCTCCGAGCGGGCGCTGGCGGTGCTCGATGCGCTGCTGTCCTTCCACCCGGAGACCGCGCTGACCGGCGAGGACCTCATCGTCTTCCCCTCGAACCAGCAATTGTCGCTGCGCGCCCACGGCATGGCGCCGGCGACGCTGCGCCGGCATCTTGCGGTGCTGGTCGATGCCGGGCTGATCGTGCGGCGCGACAGCCCGAACGGCAAGCGCTATGCCCGCAAGGACCGGGGCGGCGAGATCGAGCGGGCCTTCGGCTTCGATCTGTCGCCGCTGGTGGCGCGCGCCGATGAGTTCGAAGCCTGGGCCGAGGAGGTGAGGGCGGAAGAACGGGCGCTCAAGCTGGTGCGCGAGCGCATTACCCTGTGCCGGCGCGACATCGCCAAGATGATCGCCACCGGCATTGCGGAGGGCGTTCCCACACGTGGACGAGGGCCGGGTCCGGCCGACTGGATGGAGATCCACGGCCTTTTCCGGACCATTGTCGAGCGGATTCCGCGCAATGCCATCAGACTGGCGCTGGAGCCAATCGCCGAGGACCTGGCGCTACTCGCCGACGAGATCCTTACCCTGCTGGAAGCACACGTGAAAACGTCTGTTTTGAGCGCCAATGAGTCTCAAACTGAGCGCCACAAACAGAATTCAAATCCAGACTCCCCTATTGATCTTGAACCTCGCTTTCGAGAAAGCAGGGGGGCGGGGACTGAGCTGAAGACGGAACCGCCGCGCCAGCCAGAAGGGGCCTACCCTCTCGGGATGATCCTCGATGCCTGCCCCGATATCGTTGACTATGCCCGGGGTGGCATTTCCAACTGGCGGGACTTCATGGCAACCGTCGCCATTGTCCGGCCAATGCTGGGGATCAGTCCCAGCGCCTGGGAGGAGGCGCAAGCGGCGATGGGCGAGGTGCAGGCGGCCGTGGTCGTTGCCGCCATTCTCCAGCGCGGCACGGCGATCAACAGTGCCGGCGGCTATATGCGCGATCTGACGCGAAAGGCGGAAGCCGGCGCCTTCTCGATTGGACCGATGCTTATGGCGCTGATCGGCAAGCGGAAAGGCGAGAAGAAACGGGCATGAGGAGGGGCTGCGCGGCTTGAAAGGCCGGGGGGCGTGTAATACTTGTCCGTCAAATGTCCTTACCGGGATTGGCATGATGAGCACGACTGTGACGTCCAAGGGCCAGGTGACGATTCCCAAGCCGGTGCGCGATCTTCTGGGCATCGTGGCGGGGAGCCGGGTCGATTTTCGGCGCGCACCGGATGGCAGTGTGGTCTTGACGCGGGTGGACGAAAAGCGCGCGCCCAGTCGTTTCGCCAAACTGCGGGGGCATGCCGGCAAGGGGTTGACGACGGATGCCATCATGGCGCTGACGCGCGGTGATGCGTGACGCTGATCGATACGAATGTCCTGCTGGATCTCGTCACCGACGACCCGCGCTGGGCGCAATGGTCGATCGACCAGCTGGAGGCGGCATCCCTGCGCGGTCCGTTGCTCATCAACGATGTCGTCTATGCCGAGCTCTCGGTTCGCTATGAACGGATCGAGGCTATCGAGGCGGTTCTGAGCGAAACGGGGATAGCCGTTGCGCCGATGCCGCGCGCGGCGCTGTTTCTGGCGGGCAAGGTCTTTGCCTCCTACCGCAAGGCGGGAGGGACGCGCAGCGGCGTGCTGCCGGATTTTTTCATCGGCGCGCATGCGGCGGTGAGCGAGCTGCCGTTGCTCACGCGCGATAGTGGCCGCTATGGGCGCTATTTTCCCTCGCTGTCGCTGATCTCGCCGGAAGCCGGCGGCTAGAGCAGTGCATGGGCTTTCGCGTTACAATCCCGCCGCTTTGGTCAGGTTGACGCGAAAACGGTCGCGCCGGCGCTGGTAGCGGCGGGTCATTTCGGCGGAGGCGTGGCCGAGCTGTTTCTGCACATAGCGTTCATCCACCTCGGCCGAGGAGGCGAGGCCGGCGCGCAGCGAATGGCCGGCGAATTTCCCCTCGCGCTCGCCCTCGGAGAGATCACCGCGCACGCCAGCGGCCAGCGCGGCGCGCTTGACCAGGCGGGCGATCTCGCGGTCGTTCAGGCGCTCGGCGCCGACATTCGTGCCGCCGCCGGTCACCCGCCGGAACAGCGGGCCATGGCCGATACGGGCCAGTTGCAACCAGGTCTTGAGCGCCACCACAGGGCAGGTGGCATCCGACGAGCCGCGCCCGATCTCCACCTCGCGCCAGCCGGTTTTGCCGCGCAACGTGACGACCATGCCCTTGTCGAGGATTTCCACCCAGCCGCGCCCGTCCGGCGTCTGTTCACGCCCGAGATCCAGCCCGACGATTTCGGAGCGGCGCAGGCCGCCGGCGAAACCGATGAGCAGCATGGCCCGGTCGCGCAGGCCGCGGAGGGACCCGCGGTCAAGCGTTTCCAGCATGGCGCGCAGGTCTTCCGGCAGCACGGCCTCCTTCTGCCGGGGAGGGGCGGCGTGGGTGTTGCGGATGCCGGCCAGCACGGTGGCGACGTGCCGGTCCTTCCGGTCGAGCGGCGTGCCGCGCTGGGCGTAGTTCCAGCCAATGGCCGAGAGCCGCCGCTCGATGGTCGCCACCGAATTCGCCTTGCCGCCGGGAAGCGCCGTGCCCGAGGCGCAGGCAGTGATGTAGAGCCCGACCAGCTGAGGGGAGGGGGGCAGCGGGTCGAGGCCCTGCCGCCGGCACCAGGAGGCGAAATGCGCCCAGTCGCTGGCATAGGCGCGGCGCGTGTTTGCCGAGCTCGCCGCCTCGACATAGTCCCGCGCACGATCGGTAAGTTGTTCGAGATGGGCGGGCAGGGCCGATGACGGCTGCACAACAGGCGAGGGGAGGGGGCGGTCCAGCAAGGGATCCTGTGCCTCGATGAAGGGTGGCTCCGCTCCACTCATCAATCGGCGTCCCACGGGTTGATGAAGGAGGCGCCGGTATCGTCGAAATCCCTGGCATTGCGGGTGACGAGGATGAGGTCGTGGACAATGGCGGTCGCGGCGATCAGCCCGTCAATGTCGCCGCGCGGCCGGAGGGCGGCGATCCGCCCCCACTCGACCGAAATCGAAGCGGAGACGGGAAGAATGCGGTCGGCATGATCGTGGCGGAGCTTGCGCAGCCACTCGGCGAGGTGTCCCGCGGTTTTGGGATCGGTCTTCTGCTTCAGAGCGATGCCGCGCATGATCTCGCCAAGGGTCAGGGTGCTGAGATGGACACTGAGCGGATCGACGCTGCGCAGCCAAGCTATCGCCGGCAGTGAGCCGCGCCGCGCTTCCGAGATGACGTTGGTATCGACCAGATACATCAGAACGCGACGTCGCGGCTCGGAGCGCTGGCGCGCCGATCAACAGCCTCGGCGAGGTCCGCGTCCCAGGCCGGTCCAGACAATAGATCATCGACCAGACTCGGCCGGCCGGCACGCAGCGCGTCGTAATCGGCGGCGGAGAGCACGACCGCCGCGCGCTCGCCGCGCAGGGTGACGATTTGCGGTCCCTCGGAGCGTGCCTTCTGCACCACGCGAGAGAATTGGTTCTTGGCATCCTGCAGCGGCCATTCCATCGGCGCAAGCTCCTAGCTAGACTGTCTAGCTATATAAGGGGCGGTTCACCACCGTCAACGCCACGCATTCCCATCCAGGAGGGGCGATTCTGGCGCGATACTCGACTGTCTCTATATAAAGAGAGAAACGCCCGATAATGCAACATTATCGGATATTGTTATTCGCAGAAGGTAGGTGCGGTTAGTTGCGCTTATGATAGACGGAAGCGCACGCACCCGATAGGCTTTGGCCATGGACGCCGCGCTGATTCCGCTCTCTCCGCTCCCCTTCGCCGTGCCCATCCTCCCCGGCTGGGCGCTGTCGCGCGGGTCGGTGACGGCTCCCGCTGAAGCGGCCTTTCTGGCCGGTGCGGCGTTGAATTCCCTTGATAATCTGGTGCGGGCGGATCCGCCCTGGGCCGGTTCCTGGCGCCAGCGCCTCGCCCTGGCATGTGCCGCCGCCGCCATGCCCGTCGCCGGCCGGGCCGAGGACGAAGCCGCCCTGCGCGATGCGTGGTATCTGCGCCAGCCGGGCGACGATCCGGGCCCGGCCGGCACTATTCTCGCCGCCTGGAAGCGGCTGGCCGGCCGCTCGCCGGGCGTCGATGTGGAAACCCTGCGATCGGTCACCGGGCTGCTCGGGCTTCGCTGGAGCGAGGAGCTGGCGACGCTGCCGGAGCGCGTCGAGGCCCTGACCCGCGCGGGAGGTCCCGCGCCTTTTGCGGCTGCCGCGATTGCCCGAGAGGTGCAGGCACTGCGACCCGACGCCGAGCTGCTCGGATGGTGGTTGGCCGACCAGCTCCTGGCGCTGCGCCTGCGCTGGGCCGTGCCGGTGCCGCTGCTGATGGGCGAGGCGCGCAGCGCCGTTTTTCGCCGCGCTGGCAGGGGAGGGCGGTTGCGTCCCGGGGACGATGGCTTCGACACGGCCGTCTGTCTCGCCGTGGCCCAAGGCGCCACGCGGGCCCTGCGCTGCGCGACGGATCTTGCCCCCCGTGCGGCCCGGCTGCAGGCGGTAATGCCCAAGCTGCGTGCCAAGGGGGCCGGGGAGGCGATCGCCCTTCTGCTCGACGATGACGCGGTGCCGGGCACGCTGACGACACCGACCCTCTCGCGCTGGGGCGCGCGGCGCCTGTTCGAGCGCCTGGAAGCGCTTGGTGCGGTGCGGGAGCTGACCGGCCGCGCCAGTTTCAAACTCTACGGTCTCTGACATGGCCCGGCGCGCGAAAACTCCGGCGAGCTTCGATGCCGAGCTCGCACAGCTTCCGCCCGAGCTGCGCTGGCGCGAATGGATGGGCCGGGTCGAGGCGGTGATCTTCGCCTCCCCCACACCGGTGACTCGCGAGGCGCTGGCGCGTGTGGTCGGCCGCGACTGTAATCTCGACCTCATCATCGACGACATCCGCGCCGAGCTCGCCGGCCGGCCCTATGAGCTGGTGGCGGTTGCCGGCGGCTGGCAGCACCGCACCCGCAGGAGCTTCACGGATGCGATCCAGCTGGCGACCGGGCTGGGCACCTCCGATCCCAAGCCGCTGTCGCAAGCCGAGGCGCTGGTCCTGCTGTGCATCGGCTACTTCCAGCCGATCACCCGCGGCGAACTGGGAAAATTCTTCGGCAAGGAGATCAGCCGCGACGTTATCGGCCATCTCCGTGGGCTCGGCTTCATCGCCACCGGCCCGCGCTCGCCCCAGCCCGGCGCGCCCTATACCTATGTGACCACCCGGGAGTTTCTCAGCCATTTCGGGCTCGATACCCTGCGCGACCTGCCGGATATGGAAGCGCTCGAGGATGCGGGCCTGCTCAGCAAGGACCGGCTGCTGGCGGGGGAGTTTCCGCTGGCGTTCATGGAGGGGGACGGGGACGAGGATGTCCGCGAGATGGACGATAGCGAGCTCGATCCGCTGTCAGAGGCGCCGGACTGATGTCACCGGGCGGGTAAAAGGACTTCCATGGATACTCAATCGACCGGTATTGATACCGTCTCTACGAAGCAGTTCGAATCCCGCTCGATCCGCCAACCCCGCCGATTCTACGCCATGACGCGATATTCCGCGCGATGGCTACGCAAAGACCGCCGTTTGCCGCACGATATGTCGTGTGGCCGGCTATAGAGCCGAGACGAAAGTCTGAAGCCACGTCCGGAGCGCGATGATATCGGCACGCTGTTCCAATCCTGTGGCGCAAGCGAAATGATAGGCATCTCCGGCAAGCGATTGCGAGAACGGCTCTTCCAGCACGCCCGCGGCAAGGGCATCAGCGACTAGGACCCGACTGACTATGACCACGCCTTGTCCGGCGATGGCGGCCTGGACGGCCAACATACTGTCTGGAAATCGGGGACCGGCTTCCGGATTCACCCCAGTGACGCCCGCCTGCGCGCACCAACGGAACCAGTCCGGTTTCGGCGTCGGACGGCTTCGCCCGTCGATATGGATCAAGGTCGAATGCCGCAAATCGTCCAAATTGGATATACCGAGGGCAGGACTGCACAGAGGCGTTAGCAGGTCAGCGCAAAGGACCACGCTGACCACGCCGGGAAACGGGCCGCTTCCGTAGCGGATCGCGGCGTCGATACCGCCGGCTGCAACTCCTCCACGGCATTCGACGTCTGCAGCCGCAGATCGACCGTCGGAACGGCCTCGCGCAGCGCGTCCATCCGCGGCACCAGCCAGTGACTCAGAAATGCCGTCGTGGACGAGAGGGTTATAGTGGTCAGCCCCGTATCGGCGAGCAAGCGCTCGACGATCCTTTCGATTTCGCCGAAGCCGGAGGCGGTTGCCTCGTAGAGCGCCTTGCCCGGTGAGGTCAGCGTCACGGCTCTGGGCGTTCGATCAAGAACGCGAAAGCCCAGATAAGCTTCGAGTTGCCTGATCTGATGGCTGATAGCCGTAGGCGTGACCAGAAGCTCTTCGGCTGCCGCCTTGAAGCTTGCCCGGCGTGCCGCCGCTTCAAAGGCACGCCGCGAAGACAATGGCGGCAGGCGTTGGCGGAGCATGCTGAATTCAGTTCATCTTCAAGCTGAGAATTTCTATTTTTATTCTTTACAGAAATTAATTTATGGCCTTCAAACGAGATCATCTAAATAGAGAAATTCATCTAAGGATAGACGTATAGCAATGGTCGAACTGGTTGCTGGCTTGATTGATGTCTTCGCGGACTCGCCATTAACGGGCAACCCGCTTGCCGTTGTGCAAGGCGCAGACGATCTGACCGATG
The DNA here is from genome assembly GCF_030813595.1 of Ancylobacter vacuolatus. Taxonomy (GTDB): domain Bacteria; phylum Pseudomonadota; class Alphaproteobacteria; order Rhizobiales; family Xanthobacteraceae; genus Ancylobacter; species Ancylobacter vacuolatus. Next base: position 22,665 of record NZ_JAUSUH010000007.1, read on the forward strand.
AGCAGATGCGGCGGATCGCCGGTGAGTTCAATCAGGCCGAGACCACCTTCCTAATGCGCAGTACGCGGGCTGACTGGAAGCTGCGCTCGTTCACGGCCAGCGGCGCGGAAGTGTTCGGTGCAGGACACAATGCTCTCGGCGCGTGGCTTTGGCTCGGTGAGCATGGCGATCTTGGTTCGCTGGTTACCGCACGGACGTTCCAGCAGGAGATCGGTTCCGACGTTCTGCCGATCGTCCTTGAGTCGATCGATGGCCGCGTCCACGGGCGGATGCGCCAGGCGACGTTGCGTTTGTTGGACTCCTTGGAAGATGTCACTCCTCTGGCCGCAGCCCTCGGCCTCGATCACGGTGACATCCTCTCCGAACCGCAACCGCGTCCCGCCGACACAGGAGCCGCTCATCTGATGGTGCGCGTTCGCAATGCCGACACGGTGGACAAAGCCAAGCCGGACGCCGGGGAATTGCTCGCCGTTCTGAAGGGGACATCGGCCGAAGGCTGCTACATCTACGCCTTCGATCCCGATATACCGGAGACGGCCTACGCTCGGTTCTTCAATCCGACCGTCGGCCTGTGGGAGGATGCGGCGACGGGAACAGCCGCCGGCCCGCTTGCCGCCTATCTCGTAGCCACGGGAATTCTGAAGACCCATGAACTGGCGATAGAGCAAGGCACGAAAATGGGTCGTCGCAGCATTCTGCGTATCCGCCTGACGCCTAAGCCCGAACTGTCAGGGACAGGGGTCGTCGTGCTCAGAGGTGCCCTGCGCCTTTAACGCGCCGCGGCCATCGACAAGTCATCACTTCCGTCCGCCGCCGAACACCATGAAGCTGGCCGCTGCGAGCAACCAGACACTGACGCCGCCATAGAGCATGACCTCGCCGAAACCGTCTGCGAGGGCCTGATGAACGATAGCGTCAGACACGCCTTGCTCCGATGAAGCGGCGGTTCCGGCGGCGATTGTCTCCGCGAGCGAACGCAGGCTGGGTGCGTCCGTGTCAATTGGCAGGCTCTTCCTGAGCGACGACAGCACCCCCTCGACCAGAATGAACCCCATGATGGGAATGTTGATGGCCAGCGAGATCATACGCGCGCTCATGTCGATGCCCGAGGCCATGCCGGAACGCGCAGCGGGGACCGCGCCCGTAGTCGTATTGGTGACCGGCGTGTTGGTCAGGCCGAGTCCGACGCCCGCCAGGATGCATCCCGGCAGCATGGTCAGCCAGTTCGAATTCCCGGCGCTGCTGCCGAGCTTCATCAGCATGAAGCCGAGGCCGATGGTGAACAGGCCGGCCGGAATGACGAGGCGGGGCTGGTGGCGCAGCGACAGGCGCTCGGCAAACGGCGGCACGACCAGTGCGGGCAGCGTGTAGGCGAGCAGGCCCAGCCCGGCAGCGACGCTGTGATAGCCGAGGCCCGCCTGGAACCAGATCGGCAGATAGATCATGAACGGCCAGAAGCTCATGTTCATCGCCGCCGAGCCGATGATCGCGCCGGAAAAAGGTCGGATGCGGAACACGGAGAAGTCGAACATCGGCCTTGGGGAGAGTTTCTCCACAGCGACGAAGGCGCTGAAACTCGCCACTGACAAGCCAAGGATCGCAAGTCCCCCCGTGCAGGCGAATCCAAGTTCCGGCCCCTGGGTGATGAAGAACGCGAGGCAGAACACCGCTGCCGACAGAGTGACGATGCCGATGAGGTCGAGACGGATCGCCTCCGGATCGCGCGATTCCCGCACGCCGCTGGCCGCCAGCAGAAAGGTCACGATGCTGAGCGCCACGTGGACGAGGAACACCCATTCCCAGCTCCAGAGTGCTACGATGGTGCCGCCGATGATCGGACCAAATCCCAGACCCACACCCGAGACAATGCCCCACCAGCCGAAGGCCATGCCACGCTCGCGCGCCGTGCGGAACTGGTGCGACAGGATGGCGATCTGGCATACCAGCATCGCCCCGCCGCTCAGGCCCTGAAGAAAGCGGGCGCCGATCAGCACGGGGACACTTGTCGTCAACCCGCACGCCAGCGAAGCCGCGCCGAAGGCGACGATGCTGGCGATGAACACGCGTTTGCGCCCGAATCGGTCAGCCAGTGCACCCGTCGCCATCAGCACCATCGTCACGCCGATCGTATAGGCGTTCATGATCCATTGAAGCTGCCGGAAATCCGCGTGCAGCACCTGTTCCAGAGTCGGAAGTATCGCCGGCACGCTGGAGATCTCCAGCCCGAACATCAGGGCCGACAGACAAACGGCGGCGAGCGCGATGGCGCTTCTACTGCCGGTTGAGGCAGATGCGGCAAGGGTCATGGTTCGGCCTTTCGGCGTCGGGACCGCAGCGGCAAATCCGGTCGTGACGGAAGGGCGCATATGCTTCGGTCCGCGGGTTAAGGAGTTGCGGCAAGCTAGCGAAACCTTGACCATAACTGAATTGGATGGTTGAATATTTCAGAGACAACAATTTCCGATTATTGACATGACCACGCTGGACGTGGACGCCGTCCAGGCGTTCGTCACCATCGCCGACCTTCAGAGCTTCACCCGCGCCGCCGAAGCGCTCGGGACGACGCAGGGCGCCATCAGCGTCAAGCTCAAGCGGCTTGAAGACCGGCTCGGTCAGCGGCTGATCGAGCGGACGCCGCGCTCGGTGCGGCTTTCGGCGCAAGGCGCGGTGTTTCTCACCGGGGCCCGCGAATTCCTGGCAGCCCATGAACGCGCCATTGCTGGTCTCACGTCCACGCGTCGCCGCTTCGGCCTTGGCATCGCCGCCCATGTCGCGGGGCCGGAGGTCCCGACGCTTCTGGCGCGGCTTAACGCTCACGACCCCGGCCTGACCATCGAAGTGCGCATGGAGAATTCGCGGGTGCTGCTCGACGCCTTCGATCGTGGCGAACTCGACGCTGCCATCATCCGGCGCGAGGACGACCGGCGCGACGGCGAGGTACTGGGACCAGAGCATTTCGGCTGGTTCGCCGCTCCCCAATTCGAACATCGTCAGGGCGAGCCTTTGCGGCTGGCTGCGCTCTCGCCCACCTGCGGCGTACGCGACATCGCCACCCGCGCATTGGACTCTGCTGCCATGGCATGGACGGAAGTGTTTCTTGGCGGCACCTCATCAATGGTGACGGCCGCAGTCTCCGCTGGCCTCGCCATCTCTGCCTTCTCCTGTCGCCTGGCCCCTCCCGGCACGGTCGAGGTCAGCCATCGCTTTGGCCTGCCGCCTCTGCCCTCCACCGAAATCGTGATGTTCTCGACCCTCACCGACGCCAGATCCCGTGAAGCCCTGCGCACGCTCGCCGCCGCCTTCCGCGAACATCGGCCGGGTTCGTGAGGGAGAGACCGACATGACGACCTTCGTCCTCATTCATGGCGCATGGCATGGTGGTTGGTGCTGGGATCGCGTCGCGCCGTTACTGGAGGTCGCCGGTCATCGCGTCGCCGCGCCCACATTGAGCGGACTGGGGGGGCGTCAGGAGGTAGGTGCAACTCGGATAGGCACACCGAGGCGAGTTGGTCGGGCGAATTAACAATTCGCCGATGTTAGGAGAGGCGGGCCAGCCCGCGCTGGAACAAGGCGATCTGCTGGAAGCTCTGCTGCTCTGCGCAGTGGAGCGTCACCAGGCTCTTCTCCCCAAGCGCTGGCCGCTCCCAACCAGCTCTGTGCATGACACCTCCCAATTCCGTTCCGTTTGAGTAAGACTGTGCCGACGATTGGCACGGCGCTGCGTCGAATGAGATCCCTCTGATGGAGATCCAGCCTCTGCTGTCGGCGAACGACATCCTGGCGCAACCGCGCTTCGGGCTGGCGCGCGAGATTTATGTCCGCGACATGCTCGAACTGCACGAGAACCAGCCGGCCGAGAACCGGCTGCTGATCGATGGTGGCACAGCGACGATCTTCATGAGCGTCATCATCATGGACGCCGGACATCGACCCCACGACCGCGCCACATGGCCGACCATGCAACTGCTCAAAGGGCAGATGGAGGCACATGGCATCGCGAGCTGGCGCCGCACTCACGATATCGTCCGCCGTCTTGCCGATACGGGATACATCTCCGCCTACCGGGCGCCGGATGATCGCCGCGTCACATTGCTGGCGCCCACGGACAAGATGCTAATCCATGATCGCCGCGCGCTCCGCGTCTATTATCACCCGCTGCACGTCCTCTTTCCGGACCCCGGATATCCCGAACCGGTCAACCACGACCCGGCCTTTCATCGCGTGGCGCGCGATATATGCGCCGCGTTCCTGGCCCATGCGCAGCAATTCATCCTGGCCAATCCGGTGATCGCCTTCTTCCTGCCCCGGCAGGCCGGCCACATGATCCTGACCAAGCTCATGCATGTGTGCGCCCACCAGGACGATCAGGCGGCGCCGCAGGTCTCCTTTCTCAAGATCGGCGACAGCTTCGGCGTGTCCCGCACCCATGTGCGCAAGTTGCTGCAGGGAGCGGCGGAGCTCGGCTTCGTGCGGCTGTCGGGCAACAGCGTCGACGTCACGCCCACGTGTCGCGCCAGCTTTGACCGATTCCTGGCCGACACCATGGCTGGCCATGATCTCATTTATCGCATGGCGAAAGCACGCATGGCCCCTGGCGAAGACGCCGCAGCGGTCCCAATCGCGACCGTTGAAGCCAGTTGACGGTATAAAATAACCTGCAGCGTCGACTTTTGCTTCCCTTTGCCGATGCAGGCGAAAAGTTCCGTAACGCCCCTACGGTGGTGCCTTTAGTGTCGGTGCGTCGGGACGTGGCGCGCGGCTCATCAGGTGGCCAGCAGCGCCCCGTGGCGATTGGAGCATCAGTATCGGAGGGATGTCATGGTACCCATTGTTGCCGCCGACACGCTCGCGCGGATCCATGTGCACGGCGCGACGGACCCGTCCGTCAACTGGCTCGGAGCCTTCGCCACCTGCGGCGGGCATGGCGCGAGCCAGTCCTCCACCATCGTCTATGAGATTCCGTCCGGCGGGCGCCTGGGGTGGCACACCGATGCCACGGAAGAGACCCAATACATCCTCGCCGGGACCGGCGAACTCCTGATGGAGGACGGCAGCCGCACCATCGGTGCGGGCAGCGTCTTCGCCTTGCCGCCGAACGTGCGGCACGACATCGTCAATACGGGCAGCGAGACGCTGCATGCGGTGGCCTTCTTCGCGGCGGCCATGTTCACCCAGACCTTCGACCAGGTGATGCTGCCGCCCGATACGCATGTGCTCGGCACGCCGAACCGGGACGGCTGACTTCGGGCGCTGAAGCGCCCTCTCTTTTCTGAGAAGAGAGGCCAGCACTCCTTTGGGTGCACGGGCGCGGGGTGCTGGCCGCCTGCGCGCTGCCGCCTGAAGCGGCCTTATCTCGGCGTCCACGAAATCGGCAGCAGGCCATCTCTCCTAAGCCGGAGCTGAAAAGGGGCTCAGGTCAGGAGGGATCGGGTTGCACCAGTCGAGCGCTTCTTCAACAGGATCGAGCAGGTGCCGGGCCTTGCCAACCGCTACGACCGGCGCCCAGGCGGAGTTCATCTTGGGACGAACGGTGCCTTGGTGCGCTGGGGCGATGTGTTCGCCGCTCCGCAGGTCTTCGTCGCTGCGATCGTTTTCGATGCTGGGGCGGGCGCGCGCATGAATGGCCGGGTCGCGCCAGTGAAGATTCCGCGTTGTTGCAATCAACTGACCGGGCGCATCTGGAGCTCTGCTATCTTTTTCTTCAGCGCCTTCATTTCCTCGAAGCGAGGCGTGATGTCCCGCAGCACGGCCACCATGCCGGTCACCTTGCCGGCCGCGTCCTTGATCAGGGCGATGGTGAACTCTAGCGAGATTCGCCGCCCGTCCCGCGTGAGGCCGGGTACGGCGAGCATGTCGCCAGCGCCATAGCGGCTTTGGCCGGAGGCGATGGTCTCGCGGTATCCCTCCCAGTGACGAGCGCGGAACGGCTCGGGAATGATGATGTCGAGCGAGCTTCCAAGCGCTTCCTCCTCGGTAAAGCCGAATATGCGCTCAGCGCCTGGGTTCCACAGCACGATGGCCCCCTCGGCGTCGCTGCCGACGACGGCATCGGCCGGGCTATCGATCAAGGCGTCCCCGATCGCCTGGCGCGCGATGCCCGCACTGCGCGAGCGGCGGGCCGCCACGGTAGTGCTTGGGGCGGGCGGGGAGGGCGAGGCCGACGGGGAATGGTCGAACAGGTCTTCCACGGTTCCGAAGAATTCGTAATGGAGCCGTTCGGCAGGAACGCCTGATGTGGCGAGGGCAGGCACGAAGCTCCTGAGGAAGGCCAGTGGACCGCAGAGGAAGTAATCTGCTTCGGTGATCGGGGAATGGGTTTCCAGCCAGTCCAGCGTCAGGTGTCCGGCAAGGTCGAAGTCTCGCCCGGCAACCTCCTCTTTTCCCGCCCTCGTATGGAAGAAAGTTGTCTCAGCTCCCACAGCGGCGGCAAGCGAGCGCACATGCTCCCGGAATGCGTGGGTGGCGTTGCTCTGCGTGCAATGAATGAACTGCACGGCGACATTACGTGGCGCGGCGGCAAGTGCCTCCAGCATCGCCACCATCGGTGTCAGCCCAACGCCGGCGCTCAGCATGACGAGGGGGCGCCCATCGCCGATGGGAAGCACGAAGGTGCCGGACGGTGGCGCGATGTCCAGGAGCGTGCCTTCGATCGCTTCGTCGTGCAGCCATTTCGACACCGTCCCCTCGGGCTCGCGTTTCACGGAGATGCGGTAGCTTTCGCCATTCGGCGCCGCCGAGATGGTGTAGTTGCGCTTCTGCCGACCTGCGCCGCCGATATCGGCGAACAGCGTCAGATGCTGGCCGGCAAGGTGTGGGGCGGGCGGGCGGCCGTCGAGCGGGCGCAGCACGAACGAGGTGATGACGTCGCTCTCCCTGTGGCGGCTCTCGACCGCAAAGGGGCGCGCCGCCTGGCCTGCGTACCCTTGGTCGTCTGTTTTCGCGCCACTTTCGGTCATGCCTTGCCTCCACTTTAATCATGTATATGCTATACATGTATTCGCGGACTGGAAACTGTCCAGACAGTCGACCATGCAACTGACACGCTATTCCGACTACGCCCTGCGCGCGCTGCTGTACCTCGCGGCACGTAACGACAGGCTCTGCGCGATTTCTGAAATCGCGGCCGCTTACTCCATTTCGCAGAACCATCTGGTGAAGGTGCTGCACGACCTCGGAAGAGCCGGCTATGTCGCGAGCGTGCGCGGCCGGACCGGCGGCTACCGGCTGGCGCGGCCCGCCAGCGAGATTCGCGTCGGCGCGTTGCTGCGCCACACCGAGGACGATTTCGATCTGGTCGACTGCGCCGGTTGCGCGTTGTCGGGCGGCTGCGGCGTGTCGCCCGTTCTGGACGAAGCGATGGGGGCTTTTTTCGCCGTCCTGGACAATTACACCCTCGCCAGTGTTGTGGAGCGCAAACACGGCTTCCAGCACTTGATCCTCTCTCTCGGCGCCGGCGCTCCGAGGGAGAGGATGGCATGAGCGTAGACGTTTCGTGGTCGTTGATCGCTATTCTGCTGGGCGCGACCCTGCTGTCGGTACAAGCATATCGCTTGTGATGGAAGCACGCGCACGGACTGACGGGGCTCGCCGGCCAATCGACGCCACCGTCGGTGTCGCCGTCCTCTGCTCAAGTGTCGCCTTCGCCATTCAATGGCACAGCATGCTCGTTGGGGGCGCGCTGGTTGCCGCCGCGTGCGGTCATTTTCCATTCCGTGATCTCGCGCCCAGCCGACAGCGCTTGGCTATCTGGAGTTCAGCCGGACCGCTGCTGATCTGTTTCGCACAGCTACGGCTGCGAAATCTTTGCGCCTTAATGACATTCCGGAGGTCGTCGTGTCCGCAAGCTCCCGCCTGAAACTATTTCGGCCCATTCTGGCCGGCGCCAATTTGCGTGACCGAATGCTGGCGTGCATAGGAGCCTTAGCCGGCATTGCGCTGACTGGGCTGATCTGCGCTTTCGCCGCGACCGAGCCGCAGCACCTGCTGTGGCTGGTCCCGCCGATGGGGGCTTCGGCGGTGCTGCTCTTCGCGGTGCCTGCCAGCCCTATGGCGCAGCCCTGGCCGGCGATCGGTGGCAACACGCTCTCCGCGCTCGTCGGCGTGCTGGTGGCGCACAGCCTGCCGCTGTCGCCGCTCTCCGCCGGGATCGCCGTCGGCGGCGCGATCGCCGTCATGTCGTTGCTGCGCTGCCTGCACCCGCCGGGCGGCGCCGCGGCGCTGGTGGGGCTGTTTGCCGGCGCGTCCTCCAGCTACGCTTTCCCGTTTCTTCCCGTCGGGGCGAATGCCGTGGTGCTCGTGGCCTCCGCCTGGGTCTATCACCGCTTCTCCGGGCATACCTATCCGCATGTGCCAGCACCGCCCGCCAAGCCGGCGACGGAACTGCCCTGGACCTTCAGCAAGTCGGATCTGGCTGCCGCTCTGGAACGGACGGGCGAGACCTTCGACATTGACGTGAACGATCTCGAGCGGCTGCTGCGCGAGATCGAGCAGAGGGCGCTGGCGCGCTCCTACCGAGACCTTGCCTGCGCGGATATCATGCATCCGGGCGTCGTGGCCGGCCGCGTGACGATGCCGGTGGATGAGGTGCGCGCGCTGCTGGTCCAGCACGACGTCCGCCGATTGCCCATCCTCGACGAGGACGGCCGGATCGTCGGCGCGATCGGGCTTCGGGAACTCGCGGCTTCCGGCGCCTTGCTGGCAGAAGCGATGACCCCGGCCACCACCGCCGCGCCGGATACGCCCGCCATCAGCCTCCTCGACCGCTTCGCCCTCGACCGTGTCCATGCCGTCTTCATCGTGGACGCCGCACGTCGCCCTGTTGGGGTGGTAACGGAGGCGGATTGGCTCGCCGTGCTGAGACGCGGTCTGGCTTGAAAACGCGGACCGGCCGGCGGTGATGCGCGTCCTGACGCTGCGGCGAACGGCAGTCCGCAGCCTTTCCCGGAGGCCGGCCGGGCGATCACGCTTGGAAACGGCCGCTCCCGCCGGACCGGAACCGGGAAAGCCACGCTCGGCAGGCGGCACGACGCCGAAGCCTCATGAGCCCCCGAGTGCGTGTCCCCGCCCGGCGCGGGTGGGGGGGCGGCGGGTGGCTCAGAACGGCCATGACGCTGGCTTCCAGGTTGATTTTTCCTGCCTCGACGGGCCGGTCATAGAGGACAGCGTCGAGTTCGGCGGTCTCGCGCCCGCTCACCGGCAGTCCCAGCTCACGCCTTCGGCGAAGGTAGGCGTCAGCTGCGCGGCGGAGCGCGAAAAGGTCTCCGGAGCGGGCGGCGCGCTTCAGCCGGCGGCGCGTTGGATCGACAGGGGAGAGCCGCCGTAGGGTGCGCAGAAGATGCGCCCTTCGGCGCGGCGCCAGCCCGGTGATGCACAGGCCGAGCCCGGTCAATGTCCCCACCATCAGGGCCGCCAGACCCGCCCCCACGTGCCCGGCCGACAGCCGGGCGGTGCCGCTGCGATTGTCGTTGAAGCTGGCATAGCCGAAGGGAAGGGCGGGGATTTCCGCTGTCCGCATCGCGCGGGCCACCGTGTCGAACCACGCGATGGAGACAGGCGGCAGCACGCCGGGTTCTCCGGTCTTGGGACGCAGATGCCATTCCCACACCAGCGTCGTCACCGGGCCAGCGGGCGTCGGGACCATTTCGCGCTGCTCCGGTGCGGCGAAGCTAATGAGCCAGGGCTCGCGCATGGCCGGGCGCGCCGGCAGCATGTGTGGCAGTGTGCCCTCCGCCTTCAGCGTGACACGGCGCACCAGCGTGTCGCCGTCGCGCAGCGCGCCGGGCGCGGCTGACAGCGTATCCTCGACCGTGAGGCTTGCGGCGGAAAGAGGCGTGCCCTCGCCGGGATAGGGCGCGACGGCAAGGCTGACCGGCGGCGCCGTCACATCGAGCGGGGCGCGCAGGTTCTTCTCATCGACTACGGTGAGGTGATGCGTCACCGGGCCGAGGGATAAGGTCCCGGCTCGCCGGGGGAAGACGGCGAGGCGCCGCTCGAACACCCGGACGGTGCGCCCGTCGATCTCCTCGTCCCGCCACTGGTCGCGCGCGAGTTGCATCCAGTCGTAATCCTGCGAGCCAGGGAAGCTCAGCGTCTCCAGCGCGATGCGGCTGGTGTATTCGCCCCTCAGCGTTACCGGGATCATCTCGCCGACCACCGGCGGCGCGCCGTCCGGCAGCAGCAGCCGCAGGCTGTCGGCACGTGCGTCACTCGCGATCAGGAGAAGAAGCAGGCCGATCCATCTCACCATTTCTCGCCCTCTTCCGGCCGCAGCAGGCCGAGGCCCGCCCGCCGCTCATATTCCTTGCGTAGGCGCAGGCGCAGGAATTCGCCGGGATCGTCGGCGAGCGTTTCCAGCCACGCATCGGACGCGGCGAACCCGCGCGCCTCGATCGGCTTTTTCCAGGCGGGGTCGGGCGTGCCCGCCAGGGTGGGGCCGTCCACCTGCGCCGAGGGGCCGAGACCGCCCTCGCCGGGCAGCCGCCCCGGCACCGTGGTCTCGCCGGTGGTCTTCGGCGCCATGGCATCGACCAGATCGCGCAGCCGGCGCGCCTCCTCGTCCGAGGGACTGGCGAAGAGCACGGCGTCGAAATAGGCGACCGACAGGGCGTACCGGCCAGTGGCGGCGAGCGTCAGCGCGCGGTTGAAGGTCTGGCTGCGCCCCGCCTCGGCGAAGGCGGCGTCGGCCGCGGCGTAATCGCCCGCGCGGTACAGGGCGAGCCCGCGTGCCGCCGCGTCGTCCAGCAGCCGCGCGGCCGCGCCGGGCGCCCCGCTCTGCAATAGCAGGCGTCCCCAGGCGGCGGGGCCGGCAATGAGGACGCAAGCGAGCCCGGCCACGGCGACGAGAGCGAGGCGCGGGCGCAGGACAGGCGTCATGCACGCCTCCGGAAAAGGCCGAGCAGCGGCAGTCCAGCCAGGCCGGCGAGGTAAGGGCCGAGATCGAGGAACGCCAGGGTCGCGAGCGCCGGATCCCGCTCCAGCGTCCCCTGCCGCGACAGCCGGCGGAGCACCGGGGAGGGGGCACGGGCGGGAGCCGCGAGGCTTGCGAGTGCTTCGAGCGCAGTGGCATCGGCTGTGCCGCCCGCCGGGCCGGCCAGGGTGAGCACGGAAAGCCGCACGCCGTCGGCGGCAAGACGCTCGGCTTCCGCGCGCGTGGCGTCATCGACGCCGCCGCCGTCGGACACCAGAACGAGATCGGCATCCCGACCGCCCTGCAGCATCTGCCGCGCCAGCGCCAGCGCACTGGCGGGGCGGCTGCCGCTGCCCGGCAGGGTGTCGGCGCCGAGCACGGCGATCTGGCTCTCCAGCGTCGCCGGATCGGCCGTGGGCGCCGCCACTTCATAGGCCTCGCCGGAATAGAGCAGCATTCCGACCGGCCGCCCGGACGCCGCCGTCAATAGAGTGGCGGCGGCGGCCTGCGCGTCGGCGAGCGCGGGGCTCTCCGTCACCGACGGCGACATGTCGAGGGCGATCAGCACCGCCCCACTTCCCGCGAGGAGAGGCGCGTCCGCGCGCGGCATCGCGGGGCCGCAGAGGCCGAGGCACAGCAGGGCGGCAGAGGCGAGCACGGCCACACCCTGGCGCGCGGCTCTCGCCTGCAGATGCCCCAGCGCCCGCATCGCCGCGAACATGGCCGGCGGCATCACCCGCTCCCAGCCCCCGGCAGCAGGGCCGCGCCGCCATTGCCACAGCGCCAGAACAAGGAGGAGCGGCAGCACTGCGAGCCACCATGGACGCAGCAGGACGAGTTCGTTCATGTCCGCCTCCACGCGGCGAGCAGCAGCAGCACCAGTGCCGCGCCGCCGGGCCACATCCAGAGCGGGCGCCAGTAGCGCAATGGCGGGCGCTTCATCGGGTTGGGCTCGAGCTTGTCCAGCGTTGCCGCCATCGCCTCCAGGTCCTCCATGCCGCGCACCCGGAAGCTGGTGCCGCCGCCGACCTCGGCAATCTCCCGCAAGGCGACGGCGTCCACCGCGTCGCGCGAGGCCGGCTGGCCCTCAAGATCCTCCGGGCCCAGCGCGATGGTGTGCACCCGCACCCCATGGCTGGCCGCGAGCCGCGCCACATCCGCTGCCTGAACCTTGCCCGACGTATCCATGCCGTCCGACAGCAGGACGACCACCTTGGTCGTGGCGTCACTTGCCATGATGCGCCGCGTCGCCAGCCCCAGCCCGTCCGATATGGCGGTGGAGCGGCCCGAAATGCCGATCTGGGCGATGTCGATGGCGCGGGCCACCGAGGCGACGTCGAACGTCGGCGGCTGCGCCACATAGGCCCGGTCGCCGAAGATCACGAGCCCGATCCGGTCGCCGCGACGCGCGGCAACGAAGCGCGCCGCGACGCGCTTCACGGCATCGAGCCGCGAGAGCGGCTTGCCGTCGAGCATGAAGTCCTCCTTGAGCATGCTGCCGGAGAGGTCGAGAGCCAGCAGGATCTCGCGGCCGGAGGCGGTCACCAGCTCACGCGTCGCCGCCACCTGCGGGCCGGCGAGCGCCACCACCAGCGCGACCCAGGCGGCGAGGAGAACCGCGCCTGCCACCCGATCCCCCCCGCCGCGAGCCGTCAGCGCCGCGGCGAAGGCACCGGGCGCGACGCGCAGCCCGGCCTCCGCCGGCGCCCGACCGGCGAGAAGGAGACGCGCCAGCAGGGGGAGCGGAAGCAGCAGCAGGGCCAAGGGAAACGCAAGCGTCATCGCCGCGGCCGCCTTGCCTTCAGCGCGATGCGCTCGATCTCTGCCGGTGCAAGCGGCGGCGCGCTGCCATACGCCATGGCACGCAACCGTGCCGGCAAATGCCCGAGAAGGCGGCCGATCGCCAGCACCCGCTCCTGCGGCGGCATCCCACGCGTGGCGCGAACAAGCGCCCGCCGCGACGGGCGGTAGGCGAAGAAGGGCGCTGCCAGCAGCGACAGCACCGCCGCCACCAGCAGGCCAGCGCCGAACAGCAGCAGCAGGTCGGCGGCGTTCATCTGCGTCAGCGCCGGCGGCAGGCGCCCCTCCGGCAGGGCAGCGATGAGTTCAGCAGGCGTCATCGTCCACCACCTCCAGGGTCACATTCAGTGCCCGCAGCTGCCGCGCCAGCGCCGCGTGGTCGAAAGGGGCCAACCGCGCGAGGCGGGTGAGCGCGCCGGCCCGGATGGGAAGCGGCCATGGCGGCGGGGAGGTCTCGAGCGGATCGAGCGGCAGCAGAACCCGTACCCGGCGCCGGCGGGCCAGCCGGGCCAGCGCTGGCTCATCCCCGGGCGCTAGGCCCTCCGGGCCGGTGGCGAGTATCACCTCGCCGCCGGGCGGCGAGAGGCGCGCGGCGTGGATAAGCGCCTCCTCCAGCGAGGGCCCTTCTCTCCCGGAGCCGAGCGCCTGGTCGTGGCGGCTGGCGAGCATGTGGCTGATGCGGATCATTTGCGGCGTGCCGCCGCCCAGGGGAACCACCGCGATGCCGTGGGCGGTGACGCTGATGACAGCCAGGGAGGCGCCCCGCGCCACCGCCTGCCACCCCTGCCGCGCCGCCAGCCGTGCCGCGCGCACCGAGCGCAGCGCGGCGCCGGTGCCCCACAACATGGGCGGGCGGAAATCCGCAATCAGCAGCAGCGTGTCGTCGCGATCCTCATGAAAGGTGCGGATATGCGGGGCGCCGGTGCGGGCGGTGGCGGAAGGGTCGATGCGGCGGGCGTCGTCGCCCTCGGCAAAGGCGCGGATCTCGCGCAGATCCATTCCCGCCCCTGGCGGCTTGGCGGGAACGGCGCCCGGACGGCGCGAGGCGGGCTGTAATCGCTTCGTTCTGAGAGCACCCTCGCGAAGCGCCAGCAACTCGCCGGCGTGAAGCCGGATTCCGGGCCCATCCAGCGCGGCGCTCACCATGGCTCGACTAGGCGCAATATGTCGCCGACGAGAGTGCGCCCGCTGCGCCCTTCGCCGATGGCGGACCAACTCGGTATCAGCCGGTGGGCGAGCGCGTCGGGCGCGAGGGCGATCACGTCCTCCGGCAAGACATAGTCGCGCGCCTTCAGCCAGGCCCGCGCCTGCGCGGCGATCGCCAGCGCCAGCGTGCCGCGCGGCGAGACGGGATGCTCCACCCATTGCGCGATCACCCCGCCAGGGCGCGAGGCCATGACCAGACGGACGATGAAGTCCTTCAGCGCCGGCGCCAGATGCACCCGTGCCACCTCGGCCTTCGCCGCATGCAGCGCTTCGGCCGAAAGCGGGCTGGCGAGGAAGGCGGGGGCCTCAATCCGCTCGGCGGAGACGAGATCGAGAATGGCGCGCTCCTGCTCCGCCTGCGGAAGGCCAAGCGAGAGATGCAGCAGGAAACGGTCCATCTGTGCTTCCGGCAGCGGAAAGGTCCCTTCATGCTCGATCGGGTTCTGCGTCGCCACGACCATGAAGGGATCGGGTAGCGGGCGACTGATGCCCGCGCTCGTCACCTGTCCCTCGGCCATGGCCTCCAGTAGCGCCGACTGCACCTTGGGCGGGGCGCGATTGATCTCGTCCACCAGCACCAGCGCGTGGAACAGCGGGCCAGGCACGAAATCGAAAACGCCGCTCTCGGGGCGGAACACCTGCGTGCCGGTGAGGTCCGAGGGCAGCAGGTCCGGCGTGCATTGGATCCGCGCATGGCTGCCGGGAAGATGGGCGGCAAGCCGCTTGACCGCACGCGTCTTGGCGATGCCCGGCGGGCCTTCGATCAGCACATGGCCACCGGCGAGAAGGGCGATCAGCAGCCGTTCGACCAATTCCTCATGGCCGATCAGGCCAGCCGCGACCGCCGTGCCGAGTTGCGCAATGGGACGGCTCATATCGTTCATGCGGCGACCTTCCCTGCCCGATTCTCCGGCCCTTCCAAGGATGTGGGTGGACGGAGGAGGGCGCCAGAGAGGCCTTCCCGGCTGACCCGGGAAGATCGCCCGGGTCAGAGCGGCAGGCGGGCAAGGGCCCGCATGCCGCCCTCGACCGGCGTCAACGCGAAGCTGCCGCCGAGAGCATCGACCCGCTCGCGTATGCCAAGCAGGCCGTAGCCGTCGCCGATCGCGCCGTCGTGCCGGGGCGAGCCATTATCGGTCGCGGCCAGCGTGATCTCGCCGCCGACCTCGATGCGCAGGGCGACGTTGGTGGGGGCGCCGTGCCGGATCGCATTGGTCAGGCATTCCTGCGCGATGCGGTAGAGGCTGAGCGCGAGATCGTCGGGCACGGCGTCGACGGGGCCGACGAGCTCCAGCTCGAAGCGTACTGCCGGCACGCGTGCGCGCCAATCGGCCACCATCCTCTCCAGCGCCGGGCGCAGGCCCAGATCGTCGAGATCGGGCGGGCGCAGCCGGGCCAGCTCGGCCCGCAGGCTGTCCATCATCTGGCCGGTGATCTCGGCGATGCGCGCGCCGTCCCGCGCGGTCGTCTCGCCGGACTGCGCGATCGCGGCCGCCATGGCGCGGGTTGCCGTCAGGCATTGGCCGAACTCGTCATGCAGTTCACGCGCCAGCGCCCGCCGCTCACTCTCCTGAACCGTGAACAGGCGACGCGTGAGCTCGGCCCGCATGGCCTGCGCCTCCTGCAACGTGGCCGCCGTGTCGTTCACCGCCGTGCTCAGCCGGTCGAACTCCGCAACCCGCAGGGGCGGCAGGCGGGAGGCGAAATCGCCGCGCTGCAGCCGCTCGATGCCACGCAACAGGATGCCGAACGGCGCGAGCAGGCGGATCATGAGAAGGCCGGTGAGCAGCGCGCCGCCGATCGCCATCCCCACGGCGACCCGCATCAGGTCGCCGGTGCGAGACCATGCGCGGGTGACGATGACGCCGGGATCGGCGATGGCCGTCACATAGACGTCCGAGACGTAGCGCGTGCGGACCGGCACGGCGACCGGCTCGGGCACCAGGCCGAGACGCTCCGCCAGCCAGACGAACCAATCCGGCGGCGTGGCTGCCGCCAGATAGGGCCCGCAGCGCCGCTGAATCGGTTGATCGCGGGGGCCGAGCTCGACGCAGATCCCCGGCGCGATCAGGCTCCAGGCCGGAAATTGCTGCCAGTCGCGGAAAACCGGCGTCGGTGCGACGCCGCCGAACGCCAGCCCCTCGAAGCTGGGGCGGGCAGCGACGGCGTCGGCGACGAGAGCGGCCGTCGTCTGTGCGTCGCGGCGCGCGGCGTTCGCCGTGTCCCACAGCACCCAGCCGGCGGCGACGATGACGGTGAGCAGCCCGGCGGCCAGCACCCGCATGACGAGCTGCGGGAGGAGACCGCGCATCACAGGGCAGGCACGAGGCCGGCGCGCTGCGCCTTGAGCACGAGGTCGGCATCGCCCGACGCGCCCAGCTTGGCCCGGATCTGCGACAGGTTGTTCTGGACCGTCTTGGACGAGAGGTTGAGGTCGAGGGCAATGGCGCGCCCGTTCATGCCGCGCATCAGCCGCAGCAGAATATCGCGCTCGCGCGGCGTGAGGCCGGTGGTCGGGTCTTCTTCGACCATGGTGCGGGCGAATTCCTGAGCCACATCCGTGGACAGCGCGCGCCGCCCGCCCATCACCGTTCCGATGGCGCGGACAAGTTCGTCCGGCGGGCTGGATTTCGAGACGAAGCCACGTGCCCCGGCGGCCATCGCCTTTTGCGCGAAGACGGCGCCCTGATGCATCGACACGATAAGGATTCGGGCCTGGGGATCACCGGCGAGGATCGCCTCGACCGCCGAAAAGCCTCCACCGCCTGGCATGGAGAGGTCCATGAGCACAATATCGGGCCGGTGCTCGGCGAAGGCAGCCAGGGCGGCTTCACCGTCTCCGGCTTCGGCCACCACAGAAAGGCCAGGCTGACGTCCGAGCAGGCGGCGGTAGCCTTCGCGCACGATTGGATGATCGTCGACCAGTAGAATGCGGATGGGGCCCATGGGCAGACGATAGCGCGGGCAGCTCGGTGGACCAATAGCGACGCTCCGCCCCGCGACGGGAGCATGGCAAGTGTCGGACGTGGCTATCCCGTCGTGCCTCCCGCGCCGGGAGGCGGGCTCGTCCTGCTCCCACCTCTGCGCTTGATCATCGCACTGGCCGTCGATCTCGGCGCCAGAGGCGGAGAAGGTGGCGACCTTGCGTTCCTCAGCGCGACCTTCGGCTCGACACCTTCGGAGATCGCCTTCAGCAAATGGATGCCGTCGGCCGAGATGTGCACGCGATGGCCACGCATACCGGGCTTCCAATGGCGAAAGGTTCGCCCAAGGGGTAAAGAGCGCCGGTCTGCGGGGCTATCCGCAGGGCGGTCAGTGCATGGCTGTCCTGATTGGCGATCACCATCGTCCCGCCATCGTCCGAGATGGCGAACTCGCGCGGGGTCCGGCCCCGGGTTGCAAAGGTGCCAAGGAAAGCCGGCAGGCCCGTCGCCGTGGCCGTGTCGAAGACAGCGATGCTGTCATCGCCCCGGTTCGAGGAGCAGAGGAAGCGCCCGTTCGGATGCAGCCGGATCGCGGCGGAGCTGCTGGGCACGGCGTGTCCCGGGGCCAGCGTCGGTACATGGCCGAGAAGTTCTGCACCTGATGGCCCGATCTGCCAGGTCGAGACCAGGTTGCCCAACTCGCTGACCACGAAAAGACGCATGCCATCATGTGACAACGCCATATGTCGTGGCAGCGAGCCCGGAGGAGCCTGCAGCACGAGATCCGGTGTCGCCGCGACTGCGTTCGGCCCTGTGAGCCCATAGCGCGCAATCTCGTCCGTGCCGGCGTCGCAGATCCACACATGCGCTCCATCCGGCATGGCAAGCGCGAAATGCGTATGCGGGCCGTCCTGCCGGTCGGGGTTGGGGCCATGGCCGGTGCGGCGCAGGACGGTGGGCGTGCCGTGGGGCAGGCCCTGTCCATCCAGCGGCCAGGTGACGAAAGAGCCGTCCAGATAGTTGGAGAGGAACAGCCGCGCGCGGCCGGGGTCAAAGCCGATGTGACACGGCCAGGCGCCATGTGCGGGCACCTTCGCCCGCTGCGTCAGCCGCGCGGCTGACGTGTCGCAGGCGAAGACGGTCAATGTCGCCTCGTCGGCTCCAAGTTCCTCGACCGCGTAGAGAAGCCCGCGGTCCAGCGCCAGATAGCTGGGATTGCGGATGGCCGCATGCGTGGCCACGAGGCTGAAGCGGCCCGTCGCCGTATCGAGATCGACGAAGGAGATGCCTTCGCCGCGCGCCTCCACATGGGGCAGCGAATGGGTGTAGGAACCGATGATGAGGCGAAGAGTCTGCGTCATGGTCAGGCAGGTCCCTTGGCGAGGTGACGATAGATGTCATCCTGTGGCGCATAGCCGAGATAGCGCCGCGCGGCGGCCAGGCTCCAGTCGGTGCCGGCATTGTCGGAGACACCATTGATGATCAGTCCCGGCGCGGGCCAGCCCGTGGCATCGGCCGTCAGCGCCGCGATCGCCAGCCGTTCGAAATCGCCGTTGGAAATCCACATGTTGCGGAACCAGCGCAAGGCCCGCGCCTCGTCAGGGGCGGCGGCTTCCGTCGCTCCCTGTCCAGTGGGAGAGCCCGACACGCTGATGTCGCGCGGGTCGTTCGCGCCAGGCAGCGCCCAGCCGATCCGTAGCGACAGCGTGGTCATGCGCCCGCCCGACTGCGCGGCCAGCATCACGAGAAAGCGCTCGGCAAAGGCTTTCGAGGCGCCATAGGGCGTCGAGTCGATGTCGATACGGCCATTGTTCCAGCGCGTGCCGGGGGCGGGCGGCAGGTCCTCGCTCATTCGGCCGCCCGAAACGGTGGCGGCCAGCGGCGGGTCCTTGTAGCCGCCGATCGCGTGGTTGGACGAGCAATTGACGAAGCGTCTCACGCCGGTCGCCAGGGCGACGAGGCCAAGGTTGAACGTCATGTCGGCCGAGGCCATGGCATCGGCCCAATCGCTTTCGGGCACAGGATTGACGGCAGCCAAATGCAGCACCGCATCGACGCCTTCCAGATGACGCCGCCAGTCGCCTGCGGCATCGGCCAGATCGGCGCCATGAGATGTCACCTTGCCCGAAGGCGGTGGAGCAGGCCGGCGCGGCGAGTGGAGGGCGGTGATCCGGTGACACCAGGGAAGGCGCGACAGGATCTCGACCGACTTGGCTCCGAGATTGCCGCCCGCCCCCGTGATCAGAACATGGCGGGGCATCTTGTGGACGTGGGTCATGCCTGCCCTCCGGCTGGCGAGGTGGAGACGGGGCGAAGTATGTCGGGCCCGAGGTTGCGGATGTCGGTACAGCCGAGGAGGGCAAGGATGCGGTCCACCTCCAGCGCCAGCAGGCGGATGGCGCGTGCCGCGCCCCTCTCGCCGCCAGCGGCCAGGCCGTAAAGCGTTGCGCGCCCGAGCAGGATGGCGTCCGCCCCAAGGGCCCGCGCCTTGACGATGTCGCTGCCGCGGCGGAAGCCGCCGTCAATCAGGATGGTCAGGTGGCCTTTCAAAAGGGCGGCGACCTCGGGCAGAACGCCCAGCGGTGAGACCGCTCCGTCCAGCTGCCGCCCGCCATGATTGCTGAGGATCACGCCATCGGCGCCGATACGCCTGGCCTGTTCGGCATCGCGCGGATCGAGAATGCCTTTCACGATCAGCTTGCCGGGCCAAAGATCGCGCAGCCAGGCAATGTCCTGCCAGTTCAGCGAGGGGTCGAGTTCCTGCGCCAACACGGCCGAGGCGCCGGCCGCGTGATCCTTGCCGGGCGGCAGCAACTCGCCGAGATTGCGGAAGCGCGGCATTCCGTCGGGCAGGAAGACGTCGCACAACCAGCGCGGATGACAGGCGGTGTCGAAGAGGTTGCGCAGAGTCAGCCGTGCCTCCGCGCGGAAGTTGCGCGCATCCCATTCCCGATTGCCATACACCGGGACGTCGGTGGTCACGATCAGTGCCTCGAAGCCCGCGTGCCGGGCGCGTTCGGCGATGGCGTGCACAAACCGGCGCGATCGGTAGAGATAGACTTGCATCCAGAGCCGTCCGCCGGCCTGCTCCGCAATGTCCTCAAGCGGCGTGTTCGACACGTTCGACAGCGTGAAGGGCACCCCGGCGGCGGCGGCGGCACGGGCCAGCGCCAGATCGCCTTGTCTCGTCAACATGCCATTGAACCCGGTCGGACCGATCAGGAAGGGCGCGGCGATGGCCTGACCGAACAGGTCGATCGACTGCGACCGCCGGGTCACGTCAACCAGGGTGCGCGGCAGGAAGGCCCAGCGGTCAAAGGCGCCGAGGTTGCGCCGCAGGGTGATTTCATCCTCGGCGCCGCCTTCCAGATATTCCCGGCAGAAATTGGGGATACGCCGCACGGCCATGCGGCGCAGTTCCTCGATGCTGCGGGCACGCTCCACGTCGCGGCCAGGGTAGTAGCGTCGCATGTCAGGTGATCAGGTAGCCGCCGTCGATCACCAGCACGGCACCGGTGACGAAGCTGGCAAGCGGGGAGGAGAGATAGGCCACGCCGCCTGTGAGATCCTCGGGCTTGCCCCAGCGCTCCAGCGGCGTGCGCGACAGGATGGTGCGCGCGCGGCTTTCGTCCTGTTGAAGTGCGCGGGTCAGCGGTGTGGCGATCCAGCCGGGCGCAATGGCGTTCACGCGGATGCCCTCTTTCGCGTAGGCGATGGCCAGCGATTTCGTCAGCTGCACCACGCCGCCTTTCGAGGCGGAATAGCCCGGCACCAGTCCGCCGCCGAAAAAGCTCAGCATCGAGGCTGTGTTGACGATGGTGCCGCCGCTCTTCGCCAGCAGCGGGCGGGCCGCGGCGCAGCTGCGCATGGTTCCGGTCAGGTTGATGTCGACGACATCGGCAAAAACCTCGGGCTCGCATTCGTCGCCCCGCCGGATGATGCCCGCGCAGTTCACCAGGTGGTCAAGGCGCGGCAGGCCAGCGAACAGAGCACGCACCGCCGCGCCGTCGCGCACATCGAGAACGCGCGCATCGAGGCCCGGCATCTCGTCGCGGGCGCGGGCGACCTCCGCCTCGGTCGCGCCGGTGACGATGACTCGCGCGCCTTCGCCCAGGAAGCCCTGTGCGATGGCGGCGCCGATGCCCGACGTCGCTCCCGTCACGACCAGAACCTTGTCGCGAAAACAGTCGTTCGGCCAGATTGCCATGGGTTCACCTCTCGCTGGCGGGGCTCAACGGATGAACCGTTCGACATAGTCGGAGCCGAGGCCCACCTCGTCGAAATGCTTCCGGCACAGGTCGATCTTGGTGAAGACGTCTTCGTATCCAGTTACCTTTCCCCACGGGTCGACGTAGCACATCACGCCGTTGACCTGGAAATAGGTGATCATCTCCTCGACGTCGTCGGGGACGACAAGGGTATGGGTTTCACCGGGCGGCTCGTAGACATAGCCGCCTTCTTCGGCGACCCAGTCGTGTTCCAGATAGTGCCAGCGCCCTTTCAGCACCCAGCCATGGACCGGCTGAGGATGGCGGTGGCGCGACAGGACACCCGCCCGGCGCACCTTGAGCAGGTTCATCCAATAGCCCTGCGAACGGTTGAGGCAGAGTGGGCGGAACCAGACGTTTTCCGCCTGCGGCACCCAGAGCCGCTCGTCGCAATTGGCCGCGTCAGGCAGGACGATTTCCTGCAGCGCGTCCTTGGGAAAGGGCAGCTGGTAGGGGGTGCGGGCATCGTAGGCTTGGTGCTGAAGGGTCATTGTCTGCGCCATGTGATAGGTAACAGGTCAGTATCAGAAGCGTTAGGCCCGCCGGTGGCGGGCATCAGACGCCGGCGAGGAAGGCGTCGTAATAGGCTTCGGTGTGTTCGACGTGCCGGCGCAGGATCGCCTGCAGGCCGGGTAGGTCCGCGGCGGCCACGCGGTCGCGGATTTCCTGATGCTCGCGGATCGAGAATTCGTTGTGCGGCCGGGCCTGGGCGAACCGGTTGCGTAGCGCGGCGAAGGCAGAGGAAACCCGTGCGCGGTAGGTGTCGTGCAGGAAGGGAGAGTCGGCGAGTTCGAAGAAGATCAGATGCAGCGCGGTGTCCAGTTGCTGGTAGGTGTTGTGCTCCTCCCGGCTGAGCGCGACCAGCATCTGCGCGTAATTTTCCGTCACCAGTTGCCGCAGGCGGAGCGGGGCGCGTTGCATCGACAACCGCGCCGCTTCCAGCTCCAGGGCGATGCGCAATTCGCACAGGGAGCGCAGCGCTTCATGCGTGGGACGGAAAACATAGGTGCCGGACTGGGGGCGTATCTCGACGAGGCCCTCCGATTGCAGGCGGCCATAGGCGGCGCGGATCGGCGCCTTGGTGACCTCGTAGGTCTCGGCGAGTTGCTGTTCGGAAATCTTCTCCCCCAGCTGCAGGACGCCGTTCACGATGTCATCGCGCAGGCGCTCGAGAACAACCTCGTTGATCTGCCGGGGGCGCTCGATCTTGCGCGAAAAGCTCATTGCGGAAGGTCCCCCGTGTCCCGGCTCGGCGTGGATCGTATGCGACCGAACATAACCGGCCGGTGTCCCTATCGCTACGGCGCAACCTGAACGCATGACCGATCTGCTCCATCATCTGGCTTGCAATGTAAAAGGTAACATGTCAGATATGCAAGGGCAGATCGCTGCGGTACCGGATTTTGTTCCGGGCGTGAGCGAGGGGAGGAGGCCGCGCACCCTTGCTGCGCATGGCTTCCCGAACAAAGCCAAAAAAGGAGGAAACCATGAAGCTTCTGAAATACGCCGCCGTCGCGCTGGCCTTGTCGACCGGCGCTGCGCGGGCCGACGAGATATCGATCGCGGGCGTGATCTTCCAGCAGGACATGTTCATGCGCAGCGTCGAGCTCGGCATGAAGGCGGGCGCCAAACAGGCCGGCGTCGAGATTCTGACCGCTAATTCCGACAACAAGCTGGAGAAAGAGGCCGCGCTGATCGACACCTATATCGCCCGGGGCATCAAGGCGATCATGATCGCGCCGCTCGGCGAAGAAGCGTCGATTCCGGCGCTGCAGCGCGCCGTCAATGCCGGCATCAAGGTCGTGACCTGGACCACGGGCGTGAAGTCCGATCTGCCGGTCGCGACCGTCGGCTCGTCCGGTACGAATATGGGCAAGGGCACGGGCGAGGCGGCCGCGGCCTATATCAAGAATCATCTGGGCGGCAAGGCCAAGGTCGCGCTGATCGGCTTCCGCGCGCAGCTTGCCTCGCTCAGCGATGAGCGGACGGACGGGTTCCTCAATGCGGCCAAGGCAGGCGGAGAACTGGACATCGTGTCCCGGCAAGACGCCTGGCTCGCCGAACAGGCCGTGCGGGTGGTGACGGACATGCTGACCGCAAATCCCGACATCCAGATCGTCTATGCCGCCAACGAAGGCGGGACAGTGGGCGCGGTGCAGGCCGTGATGCGCGCGGGCCGTCAAGGCCAGGTCTACGTCTTCGGCACCGATGGTTCAGAGCAGATCGTCCGGTTCCTGCGGGATGAGAAGGGCGCGCTCTACGCCACCACCGCTGCCCAGCCCAAGCTGATCGGGGCAGAGGCCGCCAAGGTCGCCATCGCCGCCGTCAAGGGCGAACCGGTCGAGCGCCATATCGAAGTGCCGGTCGTTCCCCTGTCGCGCAGCAACCCCGAAGCCATTGCGGCCTATGCGGCGACCTTGGCCAAGACCAACTGATGCCGCTGCCCGACACTGATGGCCCGAGGCGCCCATGACAGAGGCAAATTCCATAGAGTTGCGCGGGGTGACGAAGGCGTATGGCGAGAATATTGCACTGCGCAATGTTTCGCTCTGCTTCGCCCCCGGGCGCGTTCATGCCCTGATGGGCAAGAACGGGTCGGGCAAATCGACCCTGATCGAGATCCTCGCCGGATCCATCGCGCCCACGCTTGGAGAAGTGTGGGTCGGCGGGAGACAGGTGGTCCTGATGGGCCCCGGCGACGCCCTGGCTGCCGGGATCGCGACGGTGCATCAGGAACTGTCGCTGGTGCCGTCCTTGACCATCGCCGAGAACATCTTTCTCGGCCGTCTTCCCCGGCGCCGGCGGTTTGGCGTGACGGCGGTTGATTGGAGGCGCATCCGCCGCGAGGCGGCCGTCCTTCTCGCCGACATGGAGGTCGATCTTGACGCGGATCAGCGCGTCGATTGCCTGACCGTCGGCCAGCAGCAGGCGGTCGAAATCGTCAAGGCGGCGGCGAGCAATCCCAAGATCCTGCTTCTGGACGAGCCGACGTCGGCACTTGCCGGTCACGAGGTGGGTCAGCTCTTCGCGCTGATCCGGCGCCTGCGCGACCGGGGCGTCACGATCATCTACATCTCGCACCGCATGAACGAACTGTTCGAGATCTGCGACACCTGCACCGTGTTGCGTGACGGCATGCTCGTGGGGTCGGTCGAACTGGCTCAGTCCAATCCCGCCGAGATCGTCTCGATGATGTTCGGGGAGCGGGCCACCCATCGCATCAACCGGTCCGATCTGGTGCGGACGACGCCCGTCCTGTCGGTGGAGGGATTGGCGCGCGGCGGGGTCTTTTCGGACATCTCCTTCGCGCTCTACCCCGGCGAGGTGCTCGGTTTCGCCGGAATGCTCGGGTCGGGTCGGACCGAGGTGCTGCGGGCGATCTTCGGCGCGGATCGTCCCGATCGCGGACGGATCGTGCTGCGTGGCCAAGAGGTGCGCAACCCCACGCCGCGGCGGATGCGTGATCTGGGGCTGGCCTACACGCCCGAGGATCGCAAGCATCAATCGCTGGTGCAGACCGCGTCGATTTCCGACAATCTCGTCATGGCCAACCTGTCGCGCATCGCGCCCGGCGGGATCCTGCGGCCCCGCCTGCAGCAGGGTCTGGTCGAGCGCCAGATCGCGAATCTGCAGATCAAGGCGGCCGATCCGGGCCTGCCGGTCTCCTCTCTTTCAGGCGGTAACCAGCAGAAGGTGGTGGTCGGCAACTGGCTGAACACCGGACCGCGGGTGATCTTCTTCGATGAACCCACGCGCGGCATCGACCTTGCCGCCAAGCAGCAGATCTTCGACATCGTCGCGGCGCAGTCGGCGGCCGGCGTGGCCTCGGTCTTCGTCTCCAGCGAGCTGGAAGAAGTCCACAGCATCGCGCACCGCATCCTCGTGCTGCACCACGGGCGGATCGTGGGCGACATCGATCCCCGCCACATCAGCCTCAGCGACCTGTACAGCTATTGCATGAAAGGAACCCTCAATGTCTGAGGCGGCAACCTTCCACGGGCAGGCCCGCGCGCGGCGCGGCTGGTCCTTGCGTTTCTACATCATGGAAGTCTGCCTGATCGCGCTGATCCTGGCCCTGTTCCTGCTGGCACCGGGCTTCGGCAGTTCGGCCAACCTGCTGAACGTGTTCCGCAGCGTGTCCATGCTGGGCATCATCGCCTTCGGCATGACGGCGGTGATCATCAGCGGCGAGATCGATCTGTCGGTCGGGTCGGGTGTGGCGCTGGCGGGCTGCTTCGCGGCCTGGGCGGTGGAGCTTCTGACGCCGGTGACGGGCGATGTCGCCGCCGTGTTGCTGGGAGCCCTGGGCGCGGTGGCGATCGGTATGGCCTGCGGGCTCTTCACCGGTACGCTGCGGGCGCAGTTCAATGTCCCGAGCTTCATCACGACGCTGGGGCTGTTCACCGCTCTGCGCGGCGCGGCCAACCTGCTGACCGACGGCTTCCCTCTGGCCAGCTTTCCCGGCTGGTTCGGCTTCTTCGGCAATGGCAGCGTCTACGGGATTCCCTTTCCGGTCTTCGTCTTCGTGGCGGTGTTTGCGGGGATGCATTTCCTGATGTCGCACACGGCATTTGGCCGCGCGGTCTATGCGGTGGGCGGCAATGCCGAGGCGGCGCGTCTGTCGGGCATCTGGGTGGGCGGGGTCAAGACCATGACCTTTGTCATTACCGGCGCGCTGACGGCCATCTCGGGGCTGCTCATCGCCTCGCAGATCGGGTCGGGTACGGGGTCGACCGCGGCCGGGCTGGAACTCGACGTCATCGCGGCGGTGATCATCGGCGGTACCGATCTGTTCGGCGGGCGCGGGCGCATCACCGGCACGCTGATCGGCGTGCTGTTCCTTGGCTTCATCGGCAACGGGATGACACTGATGAACGTGTCGGACTACTGGCAATACGTGGTGCGCGGTGGATTGATCGTGGGTGCGCTGCTGCTCAACCAGGTGCTGGAACGCCGGTGAGGGCGCTGGCGCGGCAGCCGCCATGCCTGGCCTTCAGTTCTTGGAGATGTCCTCCACCCCGATCTCATAGGTTTCCTGGGTGCGTGCCAGATGTGCGTCCAAAATCGCCGACAGCCGCGCCATGTCGCGATCGCGCACCGCTGCCACGATCTGGGTATGTTCGGCCAGCGAGAGCGCGGTGTGCTGCGGCCGTGCCGCCAGATGGGTGCGCAAAGCCGCGATCTTGCCCACGTAAAGACCGTAGGCGTTCTGGAGATAGGGATTGCCGCAATGGGCGAAGAAGGCCAGGTGAAAGGCGGTGTCCAGGTCGAGATAGCGTCGCACATCGCCGTCACCCAGGGCCCGCAACATCTCGCGCTCGATCCGCTCCAGATCGGCGAGCAGTTCTCCGGCATTCTCGGCCATGGCGAAGTGCAGCGCCGCCGTCTCGGTGACCCTGCGAAAGGCGCAGATGGCCCGCACCTCGCGTGAACTCAAGGTGAAGACCCGCACGCCCGACTGCGGCACGATCGTCACCAGCCCTTCATTGCGCAGCTGGGCCAGCGCCTCGCGCACCGGGGTCTTCGAGACCTTCAGTTCCGCCGAAATGCTGCGCTCCGAAATCGAGGCGCCCAGCGGCACCTGACCTCGCACGATCATGTTGCGGACATGTTCGGTGACCAGCGCGGTCAGCGATGGCGGGCGTTCCAGTTCGGCCATGACGCCTCCTTTGAGGCTCATCTAGTGATATTTGGTGCACCAGATGTCAATTCGATCGCAGTCCTTCCATCCCGTCACACGGATCAACAAGCCACTTCCAAGGGAACGTCTGAATTGACAACTGGTGCACCAGATGGCAGTTTGATTCTGCAAGAGGGCGCGGAGACGCCCGTGCGCCCAAAGGGAGGAAATCATGTTCAGAACTGTCCGGGCCGCCGTGCTGGCGACCCTGTGCGCAACTGCGCCTGTGCTGGCGCAGGATGTTAGCTTGATGGACGGCATGTCGCCGCGTGAGGGTGTGAACCCGGTGGTCGCGGCCGGCACCTACGCCAAGCCCGCCCCCTGGAAGATTGGCTTCAGCATCTGGGGGTTCGGCAACACCTGGATGATCCAGATGGCCCAAGAGGCGGAGTTCGCCGCTTCCCAGAACCCCAAGATCCAGAAATTCCTCGTCACCAACGCCGATTCCAACCCGACCAAGCAGATCGCCGATATCGAGGATCTGGTCGCCCAGGGTATCGATGCGCTGGTGATAGCGCCGGTCAGCCTCACCGCCGTCTCGCCGGCGATCGAGAAGGTGACCGCGGCCGGCATCCCCGTCGTCATCCACTCGACCGCCGTGGACACCGACAAGTACACGGTCGAGCTTCAGGGTGACCCCATTCATTTCGGCAAGGTGATGGGTGATTTCCTCGTTCAGCAACTGAACGGCAAGGGCCGAATTTGGGTGCTGCGCGGCCAGGCCGGCGTGTCTGAGGATCAGCTGCGCTATGACGGCCTGGTCGAGGCGCTCAAGGGCACCGACATCACCATCTCGTCAGAGCAGCACGGCGACTGGTCCTATGACAAGGGCAAGCAGGTCTGCGAAGCGCTGGCCCTCAGCGATCCGACCCCCGATGGCATCTGGTCCTCCGGCGCGGCCATGAGCCATGCCTGCATCGAGGTGTTCCAGGACCTCGGCCTGCCGCTGCCGCCGATAACCGGCGAGGGCAATAACGGCTTCTTCGGCGTCTGGAAGGCCGCGAACGCGACCTCGATGGCGGCGGTCTTCCCGCCCGAACAGGGTGCGGCGGCCGTGCGGGCCGCAGTGGCGCTGCTGGAGGGCAGGCCGCTCCACCACCGCTATGTCGGGCGTCCTGCCCCGATCCTGCAGGATCGACGGGACAGCTTCTACCGCCCGGACCTGAACGACAACCTCTGGTTCCCCACCGGCCTGCCCGAAGCGAAGCTGCAGGAAATCTTCAAGAAATGATGCGCCGGGCGCAGGCGGTCTCAGCCGCCTGTGCCGGATGGCCGACCGGGGAGGGGATGATGGATCTGCTTGAGGTGACAGGCCTCGCCAAGGCCTATGCCGGGGTGATGTGCCTCGACGATGTTTCGCTGCGGGGTCGGGCGGGCTCGGTCCATGCCGTGACGGGGGAGAATGGCGCGGGCAAATCCACGCTGATGAAGATCATCGGCGGTGTCGTGCGGCCCGACAAGGGGAGCATCCGTCTGCGCGGTGCCGAGGTTCACTTTGCCTCGCCGCTGGATGCGCTGAGGGGCGGCGTGTCGACCGTGTTCCAGGAATTCTCGCTGATCGAGAATCTGACCGTCGCCGAAAGCCTGTTCCTGGGGCACGAACCGTCGACTTGGTACGGGGCGCTGGACCGTGGGCGGATGCTGCGCGCGGCGCGGCGCGTGCTTGACGAGGTGGGTCTCGATCTTGATCCCCGCCGCTTCATCGCATCGCTGACCGTGGCCGAACAGCAGATGGTTGAGATCGCCCGCGGCGTTTCGGCCAATGCCGATGTCTTCGTCTTCGACGAGCCGACAGCCGCTCTCGGGGCGGAAGACGTGGTGAAGTTGACGCGCCTGATCCGCGATTTGCAGGCGGCCGGGCGGCTGATCTTCTACATTTCGCACCGGCTCGATGAGATCTTCGATCTCTGCGACACGGTGACGGTGTTGAAGGATGGCCGGCTGGTCGACACCCGTCCGGTTGCCGGTCTCGATCACGACCGTCTCGTGGCGATGATGGTGGGCCGCAATCTGGAGGACTACTTTCCGGGTGCCGGGACCGCCACCTCCCAGCCAGCATTGCGGGTGACCGACCTGCACCGGCGCAACTGTTCCTCCCCCGTCTCGCTGGCGGTCAACAAGGGAGAGATTGTCGGCCTCGCGGGCCTGGAGGGCCAGGGCCAGCGCGAGATCCTGCGCGCCCTCGCCGGCGCCGAGCCCTGCGCCGGTGTGACGATGGAAACCTTCGCTGCCGACGGCGGCGTGCGCCGCCACGATCCTGCGCGCGGGGTGGCTGCCCAGGTCGCCGACGGCATCGTCTTCATTCCCGAGGATCGCAAGAAGGAGGGGCTCTACCTCTCGCTCGCCGTCGACGAGAACATGGCCCTTGGCCTGTACCAGCAGCGGGGCCTTGGTGCAGTGGCGCGCAGCCATGGCGCACGCGTGACCGAGATGATGCGGATGCTGCGCATCAAGGCGACCTCGGCGGCTCAGCCGGTGGGAAAGCTCTCGGGTGGCAACCAGCAGAAGGTGATGTTGGGCCGCTGGCTCATCTCGGACGCCCGCGTTCTGCTGATCGAGGAGCCGACGCGGGGCGTCGATGTGGGAGCCAAGGCCGAGATTTACGCCATCCTGCGCCAATTCGTAGCCCAGGACGGCGGCGCCATCCTCGTCATGTCGCGCGAGATGAACGAGCTGATCGGACTCTGCGACCGCATCCTGGTGATCCGCGACGGCCGGATCGTGGCCGGCTTTGCCGCTCGCGAGGCGAGCGAGGAGAGCATCCTGCACGCCGCCATCGCCGACGCGCCCCGTGAACCGGAACGGAGGGCGTCGTAGTGGCCATCGTCTCGGTTCTGAAGGGAGCCCTTCGGGGGCAAGCACGCTCACGCCGGGGCGCGCAGGGGCTGGCATTCCTGCTTCTGGTGATCGTTGCCCTGTTTCTTTCGGTGGTCAGCGAACGCTTCACCAGCGTCGCCAACCTGTCGAACCTGCTGATCCAGATGGCGCCGCTGCTGCTTGTGGCGCTGGGTCAGACGGTGGTGGTGCTGGCCGGCGGGCTCGATGTCTCGGTCGGGGCGGTGGTCGGGCTTGCCACGGCCATCGTCGCGAGTGCCCTGCCGCCCGAAATCGCCGTGCCGCTGGCGCTGCTGGCCGCGGCGGCGGTCGGCGCCGTGAACGGCGTTCTCGCCGGGCCTTTGCGCCTTCATCCCATCGTCGCCACCCTGTCAACGGCGTCCATCGTCACAGGGATCGCCCTGACCCTGCGTCCCACCCCGGGCGGAAATGTGCCGGACTTCCTGATCGCCAGCGCAAATGAGCGGATTCTGGGGCTGCCGCTGGCGGTGGTGTGGAGCGCGGGTGGGCTCGCCCTGGCGTGGTGGATTCTGTCGCGCACGCGTCTCGGGCTCCACATCCTGTCTCTGGGCGGGTCGACGCCGAATGCGCGGCTGAACGGCATTGCGGTCCAGCGGCGGCTGATCGCGGCCTATGTGCTCTGCGCCGTCTTCGCGGCGGCGGGCGGGCTGCTGCTGGCGGGCCGCATTTCCTCGGGCGATGCGATGGCCGGGCTCCCGCTCACCGTCAGTTCGCTTGCGGCGGTGGCACTCGGCGGCACGCAGCTGACGGGCGGAATCGGCGGTGTCCTTGGCACTCTGACGGGCAGCCTGCTCCTGGCCATGCTGGCCAACGGGATGAACCTGATGAACGTCTCGCCCTTCCTGCAATCCATCCTCAACGGCGTGCTCCTGCTGATCGCGATCAGCTTCACCCGCCGTCGGCAGTTCGGCCTGTGACGGAGACGGTGATGGCCATGACAGAAACGGCCCCCTGCGTGCGGCATCGGCATCTTCGCATAGCTGGCCTCGTGCAGCTCTGCCCGCCGTCCATCTGGCTGATCGCCGGCCTCGTCGCGGTGTCGCTGGCGCTGGCCCCCACTCTGCTCTCGCCGGGCTTCCAATGGGTGATCCTGCGACAGGCGGCGCCCCTTGGCTTTGCCATTTGCGCCCAGTTGCTGCTGATGCGCTGCAACAGCATCGATCTGTCGCTCGGCGGCGTCTTCCTGCTGACCAACTACCTGACGACCAGCTCGCTGCTGTCGCAGATGAATCCGGTGCTGGTCGTGGCGGTGCCGCTTCTGGCCGGGATGCTGATCGGTGCGGTGAACGGCTTCTTCATCGCGATCCAGCGGGCATCATCCGTGGTGGTGACGCTGGCCATGGGCACGATCCTGACCGGGATGGTCCTCTACCTCTCCAGTGGCAACCCGCCGGGGTCGGCCCATTCGGCCGTGGTCTGGCTCGGCCGCGACCGGGTGGCCGGAGTGCCGGTGGCCGTCATGGTCTGGCTGGGGGCGATGATCGTGCTGGCGCTGGCCCTGCGCGGGCTGGTCTATGGTCGGATGGTGAGGGCCATCGGCGCCAACCCGACGGCGGCACTGATTTCAGGCCTGCCGGTGGTGCGGACTTTCTTCGTCTCCCATGTGTTGGCGGGCCTGTTCGCCGCGACCGGCGGACTGCTGCAGGCCGGCTATATCGGCATGGGCAGCGTCCGGCTGGGCTTCGATGTGGTGATGGTCTCGATCGCCGGGGCGATCCTGGGCGGCGTCACCTTCGGCGGGGGCCGCCGCTCGATCCTCGGAGCCGTCGCTGCGGCCTATGCGCTGATATTCCTCATCAATCTGATGACAACCCTGCGCTTTGCCGAACCCAGCAAGCTGATCGTGCAAGGGCTGGTCATCGCGCTGGCCGCGCTCTTCCCCAACCTCTCGTCTCGGAACAGGGACTGACCATGCGACACGAGTACTTCGATCACATCGTCATTGGCAGTGGTCCAGGCGGTAGCCTCACGGCCAACCGGTTGGTGACAGAGGCCGGCGCACGCGTCCTCCTGCTGGAGGCCGGGCCCCACGACAAGGGCGTCCTCTTCCGCATCCCGGCGGGCTTTCTCAAATATTACGTCACCAATCGCTTTTACTGGCCCTATGTCGGTGAACCCGAGCCGCAATTGGCCGGCCGCGCGCCGCGCCTTCAGAACGGCAAGGTGCTGGGCGGGGGCAGTTCCGTCAACGCCATGGTCCATGTCCGCGGCAATCGCGGTGATTTCGACCTCTGGCAGGAAATGACCGGCGATCCCGCGTGGGGGGCCGAAGCGGCCTGGCGCACCTATGCCGCGCTCGAGGCCAATGAGGTTCTTGGCGCTCCCCATCACGGCGTGACGGGGCCATTACATGTGTCGAACCCTCGCTACACCGATGTCCTGAGCCGCGCCTTCCTGGCGGCGGCCCAAGGGGCCGGCCACGCCTTCAGCGCCGATTTCAATGGCGAACGGCAGACGGGCGTCGGCTTCTACCAGCTCAATACCCGCAACGCCCGCCGCTGGAGCGCGGTCGACGCTTTCGTGCGCCCGCTGGCCGCCGACACCAGGCTGACGCTGCGCACCGGGGTCGAGGTGCAACGCATCCTGGTCGACAAGGGCAGGGCGGTGGGTGTCGTCTACATGCGCGACGGCCAGCGGCACGAGGTGCGGGCGCAAGGCGACATCGTCCTCTCGGCGGGGGCCATCGCCTCGCCCAAGCTGCTCATGCTGTCCGGAATCGGCCCTGCCGATCACCTGCGCAGCCGCGACATCCCGGTGTTGCACGACCTGCCGGGCGTGGGGGCCAATTTCATGGATCATGTCGAGGCGCCGATTGCCGCCTTCACCCGTGACCCGCTGGGCTATTACAAGACCGACAGCGGCTGGCGCAGCTGGCTTGCGGGCCTGCGCTATCTCCTGTTCAGGGACGGACCCGCGGCCTCGAACGGCGTCGAGGCGGGAGGCTTCGTCCGCTCGGACGGCCGTACCGGGGAGCCGGATCTTCAGCTTTTCGCGGTGCCGGGCATCTATGTCGACAGGGACACGCCCAACCCGCCCAAGGGCTATGGCATCACACTCAATGCGTGCCTCCTGCGCCCGAAATCGCGCGGCCGGATCGAACTGCGCTCGGCCAATGCTTCCGACACGCCGCGGATCTTCACCAACTTCCTCAAGGACCCCGAGGATATGGAGACCATGCTGCGGGGGCTCGGCCTTCTGCGCGAGATCCTGCGGCAGGAGCCGCTCGCCTCGATCGTGCGCGCCGAGGCGCTTCCGGGCGCCGACGTCACCAGCCGCGAGGCCCTGATCCGCCACATCGGAACCTTCGCCAAGACCGTCTACCACCCGATGGGCACCTGCCGGATGGGGCGCGCCGACGATCCGATGGCCGTGGTCGACACCGACCTGCGCCTGCGGGGGATCGAGGGACTGCGGATCATCGATGCCTCAGTCATGCCCGGGCCGATCAGCGGTAACACCGCCAGCGCCACCTATCTCGTGGCCGATACCGCCATGCGCAAAATGCTGGCGCCCAAGGCCAAAGTTGAAAGGCAAGCGGCATGACCGGGGTCGTCGCGCTTCAGGCGGCGCTGGTTCTCGACTGCGCCAATGGCCATGGCGAAGGCATTCTGTGGAACCCCGCCGACTGCCGCGTCTGGTGGACCGATATTCAGGGCCAGGGTCTGTGGTGGTTCCGCCCCGATGACCGGCTTTCAGGGCGCATCGCGCTACCGGCCCGGCTTTGCGCCTTCGCGCCACGCGCCGGGGGCGGTTGGATCATGGCTTTCGCGGACGGGGTGGAACTCTGGTCGGCCGACTTCCGACGCGAGGCAAGGCTCCACACCTTCGAGCCGGGCAATCCCCACACGCGGCTGAACGATGGCCGCACCGACCGCCAGGGCCGTTTCGTGGTGGGCGGGATGAATGAGGGTACCGGGGCTTTCGATTCCTCGGTCATCCGCGTCAATGCCGACCGCTCCGTGGAGACGCTGTTCGGAGGCGTCTCCTGCGCCAATTCCACGTGTTTTTCGGCGGATGGGTCGACGATGTTCTTCGCCGACTCGCCCCGACGCCAGATCGAGGCCATCGCCTATGGCGGCCTGGCCGAGCGCCGGGTGTTCGTCGAGACGCCGGGCATTCCCGACGGGTCCTGCGTCGATGCCGACGGCGGCCTCTGGAACGCCGTGTGGGAGGGCGCGGCCGTGATGCGCTTCGACGCGCAGGGGCGAGTGACCCACCGGATCGACCTTCCTGCCCGCCGCGCGACCTGCTGCGCCTTTGGCGGTGAGGATCTCGCGACGCTTTACATCACCACTTCGCGGCTCGGCGCCGACGCGGCGGAACTGGTCGCGACCCCGCGCGCGGGCGGCCTTTTCGCGGCCCGTCCCGGCCTCCTCGGGCTGGCGGACCGGCCCTTCGCCGGCTGAACGATCAGGAGACACACATGGATATGAAACTGAACGGAAAACGTGTCCTCGTCACGGGATCTGCCTCCGGCATCGGGCGGGCGACGGCGCAGACCTTTCTGGCCGAAGGCGCCGAGGTCATCGTGCATGGCCTGACCGAGGCCGAGGTCGCGACCGCCCGGGAGCAGCTGGCTCCGCTGGGGTCGGTCGCCGGACTGCACGCCGATCTCGGCACGCCTGAAGGAGCCGATGCCCTGATCGCTTTCGCGGCCAAGGATGGCCCGCTCGATGTGCTGGTGAACAATGTCGGCATCTTCTCGGTGAAGGACTTCGCCGCCCTCACCGACGAGGAATGGTTCCACTACTTCAACATCAACGTGATGACCGCGGTGCGCATGAGCCGGGCCTTTCTGCCCCAGATGCTCGCGCGCGGCACCGGCGCCGTGGTCAACCTTGCCTCGGAAGCCGGGGTGAAGCCTCTGCCGCAAATGGTCCACTACTCCGTCACCAAGACCGCGATGATCGGCCTGACCCGTGGCATGGCCGAACTGACCAAGGGCACACAGGTGACGGTCAATGCCGTCCTGCCCGGACCGACATGGACCGAGGGCGTAGCCGCCTATTTCGACGGGCTGGCCGCCGCCAAGGGGCAGCCGGTGGACGACATCATCGACAATTACTTCCGCAATGACGAGCCCACCTCTCTGATCCAGCGCTTCGTCAAGGCCGACGAGGTCGCGCGCATGATCGCCTTCGTCGCCTCCTCGCCCGCCTCGAACGGCGCGGCCTACCGCATCGAGGGCGGCATCATCCGCAGCATTCTCTGACAACAACAGGAGCCTTCCATGGCCGCCGTCACCTTCAGCCACATCGGCATTACCGTTCCCGACCTCGAGCGCGCGGTCGAGTTCTACTCCAAGTGCTTCGACTTCTACGTGATCATGCCTCCGACGACCGTGCACCATGATGACAGCGCCATCGGCCAGATGTGCGACGACGTCTTCGGCGAGGGCTGGGGCAGCTTCCGCATCGCCCACCTCGCCACCGGCGACGGCATCGGGATCGAGCTGTTCGAATTCCCCGCGACGGTTCAGGAGGAGCGCCCGTTTGAATACTGGCGCAAGGGCCTGTTCCACTTCTGCCTCCAGGACGAAAAGCTTGAGGAGCGCGTCAAAATGATCGAGAGCATGGGCGGAAAGCAGCGGATGCAGCAGGTCCGCCACTATTATCCCGGCCAGAAGCCCTATCGTATGGTCTATGTCGAAGACCCGTTCGGCAATGTATTCGAGCTCTACAGCCACTCCTACGAGCTGACCTATTCGGCCGGCGCCTATGTGTGAACGGGTGCAGCCATGACAGCGAGACCTAAGGTCGTCATTACAGATTACGATTACGGCAATGTCGACATTGAACGTTCCATTCTCGAAGCGGTCGGGGCTGAGGTCGTGGCCCTTCAGGCCAAGTCGGAGGATGATCTGATCGAAGTCGCGCGCGACTGCGCGGCGATCATGAACCAGTATGCCCGCGTAGGCGCCCGCACCATCGGCGCCATGGAAAACTGCAAGGTCATCGCGCGCTACGGCGTGGGCGTGGATATCGTCGATGTCGCCGCCGCTGCCGACAAGGGCATCCTCGTCACCAATGTGCGCGACTATTGCACCGAGGAGGTCGCCGATCACGCCATCAGCCTGTGGCTGGCTCTGGCGCGGGGGCTCTTCCCGTATGACCGCGCCACCCACCAGGGCATCTGGCGCTGGCAATCGGCGGCCCCGCTGCATCGGCTGCGAGGGCAGACGGTCGGCATCGTCTCCTTCGGCAAGATCGGCCAGGCGATCGCTGCCCGAGCCTCGGGCTTCGGTGTCAGCATCGTGGTCTGCGACCCCTACCTCGCTCCCGGCGTGGCCAAAGCGCATGGCGCCCGGCAGGTCGACAAGGCCGAGCTGCTGCGCATCGCGGACGTCGTGATGATGCAGGTCCCCATGACGGCGGAGACGCGGCACTTCCTGTCGGAAGCCGAATTTCGGGCGATGAAGCCCAACGCGCTGGTGATCAACACCGGGCGCGGCCCCACCATCGACAACAGGGCGCTGCACCGCGCCCTGACCGAAGGCTGGATCGCCGGCGCGGGTCTCGACGACCCGGAAGAGGAGCCGGCCAAGCGAGGAGGATGGGATCCGGCTGACAACCCGATCTTCTCCTTGCCCAACGTGATCGTCACGCCGCATGCCGCCTATTACTCCGAGGAATCCATCCGCGCCGCCCGCGAAACCGCGGCGTCGGAGGTGGCCCGCGTCCTGACCGGGCAGCTCCCTCGCAATCCCGTCAACGCCGTCCCCCCGACCCTCCGCGCCTGAGGAAGACCATGCTGAAAGAATTCAATGACTTCGAGCGCCGTCCCGACCTGCTGGCCCGGTTCGACGCGGTCTTGTCCTGCTATTCCGCCACCGCGGTCTTCGCCGATGTGCAGTACCGCACGGGTGTCATGGACAGCGGTATCAAATCCGCGTTCCGCGCGAAGATCTGCGGTCAGGCGATCACCGTGCAACTCTCCAAGGGTGACCTCGTCGATCCGCTGCGCGCGCTGGAGATGGGCCATCCCGGCGACGTCATCGTCGTGGACGCGGGCGGCGACCTGAATACGTCCGTCTGTGGAGGTCTGATGGGCGGGCTGGGGCAGAATCGCGGCATCCGCGGCATGGTGATCGACGGGGCCGGACGCGACACGGACGAACTCGAGGATATTAACTGGCCGATCTGGGTTCGTGCCGTCACGCCGCGCGGCACGCACACGATGTTCTCGGGCCGTAAGGAAGAACTGTCGATCAACGTGCCCATTGCCTGCGGCGGCGTGTTGGTGAACCCGGGTGATTTCATCGTCGCCGACTTGATGGGGGTCGTGGTCGTCCCGCTCCAGCGTGCCGAAGAGGTGGTGCGTCTCGCTGGCGAACAGGCCGAGCGCGAAGAGAAGACACGCGCCTGGGTCCAGCAGGGCAAGACGGTGGAGGATCTCCTGGCCGAGTTCGGGCGGATCTGACCGATGACGGCAGCGCTGATCGCCCTGGATTGGGGCACCTCGTCCTTCCGCGCTTGGCTGATGGATGGCGCGGGCCGGGTGCTGGACGAGCTCTCGGCCCCCATGGGTATCCTTGCCGTGCCCGAAGGCGATTTCGATGCGGCGTTCGAGAGTTGGCTGGCTGGTTGGCTGGCTGCGGGGCCGGACCTGCCCATCATTGCTTCGGGCATGATTACGAGC
This sequence comes from Ancylobacter vacuolatus, assembly GCF_030813595.1. GTDB lineage: Bacteria > Pseudomonadota > Alphaproteobacteria > Rhizobiales > Xanthobacteraceae > Ancylobacter > Ancylobacter vacuolatus. Next base: position 59,943 of record NZ_JAUSUH010000007.1, read on the forward strand.
CGCAATGGCTGGGTGGAGACGCCGTATGCCGCCTTGCCGGTCGACGTGGAGACGTTGGCAGCGCAGGTGATGCCCCACCGGACACGGCAGGGGCGCGTCGTCCATTTCGTGACCGGCGTAGCGCAAAATCCGGCTGATGGCCTTCCCGATGTCATCCGGGGCGAGGAGACCGAAATCATCGGGCACCTCGCCGCCTCGGGCGCGCGGGAGGGACTGTTCCTGCTGCCCGGCACCCATAGCAAATGGCTGCGAGTCCGTGACGGTGCGATCACGGACTTCTCGACGGCGATGACCGGCGAGCTGTTCGCGCTATTGTCCGCCCATTCGATTCTGGGCCGGCTGATGGAACCCGGTCCGCCTCAGCCAGTGGCCTTCGATCAGGGCGTGGAGGTCGGCCGCAAGGGCGACCTGCCGCTGCGTCTCTTCTCGGCCCGGGCGCTGCCGCTGTTCGGGCGGCTGCCGGCCGGAGCGGTCTCTGATTATCTCTCCGGCCTGCTCATCGGCGCCGAGATGGCCGCCGCCCTGAACGGCCGCGACACGTCGGGCGGACTGACGATCGTCGGCCGTGGCGACCTTGCCGAACGTTACGCACGGGCGCTCACCGCCTTCACCATGCCCGCCGCGATCGCCGCGCCCGACATGGCGCGGCACGGACTTGTGGAAATCGCGACACACGCGGGGCTATTGGCATGACGACATGGGAGAGCGCCTTCGCCGCCTGCCCGCTGGTGGCGATTCTGCGTGGGATCACCCCGGAGGAGGCCGGCCCTGTGGCGGGGGCGCTGGTGGAGGCGGGGTTCACCCTCATCGAGGTGCCGCTGAACTCGCCCCAGCCGCTGGAAAGCATCCGGCGGATGGTGGCCGCGGTCGATGGACGCGCGGTGATCGGCGCGGGCACCGTGGTGCGGCCCGACCAGGTGGCCGACGTGGCCGCCGCCGGCGCGCGGCTGATCGTGGCGCCGAATTTCGACCTCGAGGTGGCCGCCGCCGCGAGAGGCCTGATCTACGGTCCCGGCGTGACGACCCCGTCCGAAGCCTTTGCCGCCCTGAAGGCCGGCGCAGCCTTTCTGAAGCTGTTCCCGGCCGAGATGATTCCCCCCGCTGCGGTCCAGGCGATCCGCACCATTTTGCCGCTCGAGGCGCGGCTGCTGCCGGTTGGCGGCATCACCCCTCAGGCCATGGCGCCCTACCGCGCGGCTGGCGCCGACGGTTTCGGCCTCGGCAGCGCACTCTACGCGCCGGGACGATCAGTTGCTGATGTGGCCGCGCAAGCAGGCGCTTTCCGCCTGGAATGGACAGCGCTGCGGGGACCAACCTCCGCGATCTGAACGGTGATCTACGCGCCCCATGATGCCTGCATGTCCCTTTAAGTCGGAAGGTAAGGGCCGGCCGGAAAGCTGCGCGTCATGGGCCAATCATTACCGCCGACTGCTGCCAAGTCTGCTTTCCGTGCTGGAGTTCGGCTCGAACAATGCGGTCTGGCGACCGGTCTTGTCCGCCCTCGACTGCGGCAGGGCGAGGCTGGATGATGGAGGCCGGTTCGTGCCGCAGAACGATATGCCGACAGACGATGACCGGCCTCCTTGACGTCGTGAAGGAAGCGGCCCTCGACACTGGGCTTCCCGATGCGTTCGAGACCTCGGCTCCCGCGTCGCGCTACCCAAGGCTGTTTTGAAGCAGCCCCCGAATGGACCGGACACGTCCTCCGACTTCGCTAAGAGGTAGGAGTAATGTCGTCTCTATGACTGGTACGATCCCGAAGAGTGAGGTCCTGCCAGGACCGCAGCGTCGGCGGCGCTGGGCGCCGGCCGAGAAGCTGGCGATTGTCGCGGTGACCCGCGAGGCGCTGGCGCGCGTGGTCGGGCGCGACTGCAATCTCGACCTCATCATCGACGACATCCGCGCCGAGCTGCGGGGCCGGCCCTATGAGCTGGCGGCGGTTGCCGGCGGCTGGCAGCACCGCACCCGCAAGAGCTTCACGGATGCGATCCAGCTGGCGACCGGGCTGGGCACCTCCGAGGCCAAGCCACTCTCCCAGTCCGAGGCGCTGGTGCTGCTGTGTATCGGCTGCTTCCAGCCAATCAACCGTGGCGAACTCGGCCAGTTTTTCGGCAAGGAGATCAGCCGCGATGTCATCGGTCATCTGCGCTCCCTGGGGCTTCATCGCCACCGGCCCGCGCTCGCCCCAGCCCGGCGCGCCCTATACCTATGTGACCACCCGGGAGTTCCTCAGCCATTTCGGCTTCGATACCCTGCGCGACCTGCCGGATATGGAAGCGCTCGAGGATGCGGGCCTGCTCAGCAAGGATAGGCTGCTGGCGGGGGAGTTTCCCCTGGCGTGCATGGAAGGGGACGGGGACGAAGAACTGGGCCAGGAAGACGAGGCGTGAGCGTTGAGACCATCACGATGTGGACGTGGCGGGCGGGCGACCATGGCCAAACCGCTGAACCACTTCCGTAGGTCCAATCGGCGCGGCTGGCCCTGACTGACTCCGTTGAAGAAGGCGGCGCTGCTCGCCAAGCTCCTCCCGAGCGGGCCACAAATCGGCCCGGCATGATCGGAGCCCTCCTCACAGGCCGAGTTTTCAACGTAATCGACCCTTTCCTGACACGCGGAACGTCCGCTGACGGGGATGGTTAAGTCATTGCCAGTCGCTGGTGGCTCGCCGGATTGTTCAAGGCGACATGCGCCGCGCCGGAGCCGGGCCTCCTGCCCGGGCGATCCTGCCATCAAGGCCAAGTGCCGCCGTGGTAGCGGCTGTGGGTGGACCTCCGCGTGCCCCTCCACGTGCCCCTCCGCGCGCGGGCGGCGCGATGGCGCACAGGTTATCTATCTGACACGGAGCGGCGCTAATAAGGCCCGATAGCTTGGTCCAACGAGGGATCCTTCCATGCGCATTCTAGCGGCGGTCCTTGCCGCCACCACCTGCCTCATCGGCGTGGCCAACGCGGCGAACGTCTTTCCGATCGACCGCGCCACGATCCTTGCCGGCTCGGCTTTCGACTTCAAGGTCGAGTTTGCCGGTGTCGTGAAGGCGGAAGACGTGTCGATCACCATCAATGGCGAGCCCGCCGCCAAGATCCTCGGCAAGGATGTGGCGTTCATCGCGAAAGAAGAGGGTGTCGACGCCTCGGCGGTGCTGCTGCGCGCGGCCAAAGTGATCAAGCCCGGGCTGTACACGGTGGAAGTCAAGGCCGGCAACGACACCAAGACGGTGCATTGGGACGTTTACGGCACTCCGGACACGCCGAAGGCGAAGAACATCATCTTCTTTCTCGGCGACGGCATGTCGGTGGCGCACCGCACCGGCGCCCGCCTGCTGTCCAAGGGCATGACCGAGGGCAAGGCCGATGGCCGCCTCGCCATGGACGACCTCGACCACATGGCCTTCATCGGCACCTCGTCCACCAACGCCATCGCCACTGACAGCGCCAACACCATGTCGGCGCACATGACCGGCCACAAGACGGCGGTGAACGCGCTCGGCGTTTATGCCGACCGAACCAAGGACCCGCTGGACGATCCGCGGGTGGAGAACGTCACCGAAGCGCTCGCCCGGACCGGCCGCAAATCGGTCGGCATCGTCACCACCGCCGAGGTCGAGGACGCGACCCCGGCCGCGGTGGTCGCCCATACCCGCCTGCGCGATCGCAAGGCGGAGATCGTCGAGATGATGTTCGCGCTGAAGCCGGAGGTCGTGCTCGGTGGCGGCTCGGCCTATTTCCTGCCGAAGTCCACCCCCGGCTCGAAGCGCAAGGACGACCAGGACTTCATCAAGGCCTTCACCGAGGCCGGCTACAGCCTCGCCACCGACGCCGGCGCGCTGCAGGCGGTGGGGCAGGCGAATGCCGGCAAGATCCTCGGCCTGTTCCACACCGGCAACATGGACTCGGTGCTCGACCGCAAGTTCCTGAAGAAGGGCACGGTGAACAAGTTCCCCGACCAGCCCGGCCTGGTGGACATGACCAAGGTGGCGCTGGCCCAGCTCGCCAAGAATCCGGACGGCTTCTTCCTGATGGTGGAAGGCGCGACCATCGACAAGATGTCGCATCCGATGGACTGGGACCGCGCGCTCTACGACACCATCGAGTTCGACCAGGCCCTGCGGGTGGCGATGGACTTCGCCAAGGAACATCCCGACACGCTGGTCGTGGCGACCCCGGACCACACCCATGGCGTCTCCATCATCGGCACCATCGATGACGACAAGCCGGGCGAGGACATGCGCGAGAAGGTCGGCGTCTACGCCGCCGCCGGCTTCCCCAACTACACCGACGCCGATGGCGACGGCTATCCCGACAAGGTGGACGTGTCGCGCCGCCTCGCCGTGTTCGCCAACAATTTTCCTGACTATTACGAGACTTGGCAGCCGAAGATGAACGGCCCGTTCGATCCGGCGATCAAGAACGAGAAGGGCGAGTACGTGGCCAACGCCGCCTATAAGGACGCGCCGGGCGCGGTGCTGCGCATCGGTAACATTCCGCGCTCCACCGACACCGCTGTGCATGCGGTGGATGACGGCATCCTGCAGGCTTCCGGCCCCGGCTCCGAGGCGTTCAAGGGCTACCTGGAAGAGAGCGACGTGTACCGCGTTCTGGTTGAGGCGTTTGCCCTCGCCCCGGCGCAGAAGTGATCCTAAGCCATCCTTCCCGCAACCGACCTGCGGCGGGCCCTGCCGGGCCCGCCGCCCCGGCCCGCCGCGCCTTCGTCGTCCATGGCACGCGGCTACTGCTCGGCGCTGGCTGCGCCATTCTGGTCGCCCACCCGGCGACGGCTGCGGCACGGCTCGACTTCGACGAGCTCTACGCCAAGGTCACCGTCCTCGGCCTGACCTTCTCGGACAAGGTGAAAAGCCTCGACGGCCAGATCGTGACCATGCGCGGCTTCATGGCGCCGCCGCTGAAGGCCGAGGCCAATTTCTTTGTGCTGACCGAGATCCCCATGTCGATCTGCCCGTTCTGCTCCTCGGATAGCGACTGGCCGGACAACATCGTGGTGATCTATCTCGACCGCGCCCAGACCTTCGCGCAGGCCAATGCGCCGATCGATGCGACCGGGCGGCTGGAAGTCGGCTCCTGGACCGATCCGGCGACCGGCTTTGTCAGCCTGCTGCGCCTCGTCGGTGCCTCCTTCAGCAAGGTCTGATCATGCCGGATCTCGACATCAGGGATCTGGTCGTCCGCTTTACGGGGTTGGAGCGGCCGGCGCTCGACATCCCCGAGCTCGTTCTCCCCGCCGGCGCCCATGTGGCGCTCACCGGTCCGTCCGGCTCCGGCAAGACCACCTTCATCAACATCGTGACCGGTCTCGAACGCCCGCCCGCCGGCCGCGTCGCCTGGGGTGGAACGGACATAGGCCGCCTGGGGGAGGGCGCCCGTGACCGCTGGCGCGCGACCCATGTGGGGCTGGTCATGCAGGAGTTCCACCTGTTCCCGGGCTTGTCGGCCCTTGAGAATGTACTGCTGCCACAGCGCCTCGCTCAGTTTCGCCTGCCGCCACGGTTGCGGGCCGAGGCGGGCCGGCTTCTGGAGCGGGTGGGGATAGAACGACCCGGCCAGAAGATCGAAACCCTCTCCCGCGGTCAGATGCAACGCGTCGCGGTGGCGCGTGCTCTCGTCGCCCGCCCCGGCATCATCGTGGCCGACGAGCCGACCGCCAGCCTCGACGCCGAGGCGGGCGCGGCGGTGGCGGAACTGCTCTCTGCGCTTGCCGGCGAGGTGGGGGCGACGCTGCTGGTAGCAACGCACGACGCCTGCCTCATCGCCGGGATGGAGCGCGTGCTGCATCTCGAAGCGGGGCGGTTGGTGCCTGCCGCTTCGCTGCCGGCGGCATCCGCACCGGTTTCCGCCGCCCCCGCCCCCGCCGTCTAGGAGGCGCAGATGTTCCGGTTCATCGCCGCAGATCTCGTTCGGCATCGCTGGGGCGCGCTGGCGGTGGCCGTGCTCATTGCGCTTGCGACTGCGCTCGGGGTTGTGGTCACGCTCGAGGAGCGCGCCCTCCGGCTCGGCAGCGCGCGCGCCGCAGCGGCCTTCGATCTGGTGGTGGGCGCCCCGGGCAGTGAGACGCAATTGGTGCTTTCTGCCGTATTCCTGCAGCCGGCGCCGCTCACTTTGCTGCCCGGCAGCGTTCTGGCCGAGCTTTTGGCCGATCCGCGGGTCGCCTATGCGGCGCCGGTCGGCTTCGGCGATTTCTCGGATGACCGCCCCGTGGTGGGCACCACCCAGCCGCTCGTCGACGGCCTGGGCGGGATTGCGGAGGGTCATACGTTCATGCGGCTCGGCGAGGCCGTCATTGGCGCCGCCGTTCCCCGCGCCCTCGGGGAGACCTTCCATCCCATGCATGGAATGGCTGAAGCCCGTGGCGGCGTTCACACCGCCATAACCTACCGGATTGTCGGGAGGCTGGCGCCGACCGGCACGATGTGGGACCGGGCCATACTGGTACCGATCGAGGCCGTCTGGCACACCCACGCGCCGGATAATTACGGGCATGAAGGCCATCGCCACGAGCAGGAAGCCGATGCTGGCAGGCACGACGTGGCTGCCACAGGCACCACCCCTGCCGACGCTTCCCCTGACAGCGTGCAGCCGCGGACCATCGCCGACGCCTACAAGCGCCGCCAGGAGAGCGAGGCCGCCGGCTTCGACGCACCGATCCGTCCTTCAGCCGTTGCCGATCCCGCAGCGCCGGGCGTGCCTGCCATCGTAGTCAAGCCGCGGACCATCGCCGACGCCTACAGGCTCCGGCAAGCCTATCGAACCGATCACACCCTTGCCGTCTTTCCCGGCGAGGTGTTGACCCGCCTCTATGGCACCCTCGGTGACGCCCGGCAGATCCTCGCCTTCGTGGCGCTGAACGCCCAGATCCTGGTGGCAGCGGCGGTGTTGCTGGTGGTGCTGATCCATGTGCTGGCCCGCCGCCGCCAGATCGGCGCGCTCAGGGCTTTCGGGGCGCCGCGGGTGGTGGTGTTTGCCATGGTCTGGCTGGAGGCGGTGCTGGTGGTGGGCGCGGGCCTCGTGACCGGCTTCCTGTTGGGCTATGGGGTCGCGCTGCTGCTGGCGCGGAAGATTTCCGTCCAGACCGGGGTGGTGCTGCCGGTGGGCTTCATTGCAGAGGACGGTGGAGCCTTTCTTCTGCTGTTCGCTGCCTGCGGGCTGGCTGCCCTGCTGCCGGCCGCCCTTGCCTATCGCCAGTCTCCGGCGGCGGCACTCCGCGATTGAAAGGTTGGCGGCATCGGTCTCGCGGCGTGGGCTTCAGCGGGGGCTGGCGGCAGGAGGCTGTCACGGCGGCCATTCATCTCGCGCCAGCGGCACCGACCCGCGTTTGCCGGTCGTCCTGCGAGATAGGGCTCGGATCGAGAGAGGGTCCCGGTGGTGCCAGCGTTGGATGACGCTCACTAACTCCATCGATGACTCCCAGCCTTCGCGCGCAAAGGGCGCGAGACAGCGAAGGCATGGTGCGCCCTCCGTACCGGCATTGGCGATGCGACGGGCGGCAACGGTGACCTTCGCACCCTATGATTAAACAACGGATCGGTAGGCAGCGACTGGATCGCCTGCACGGTCAACACACCGTCCGCACGCTGGGTTCGAAGCCATCGACGTGAACGCACCGCATGGAAGTGTAGAACCCGTCTTCCCTTCCCGATCTGGTCCGGCGGGTGCCGGGCAGGTCGTGCTGCCCTGCTTCGTCGGCGCGGTCCATGAGAGCCCCATCAGGACGGGGCCGGTGATCGAGGAGATTTCCCACGAGCAATGGCTGGTCGTTCACGGAGAGGACCGCACCAGGAGCACTGCGCGCGAGACGATCGACGCCAGTGCTCGCCTCTTCGTCGCAAAGCGCGATCTCTTCGCTCCGATGCAGGACGACTGATGGCATGACGCGCCAATTGCAGCCGTTCCGGTCGGCCCGAATAGCGGAAATTCAGCCAACGCCGACAAAGGGTTCGCAGCAGGCCCCGTAGCGAGCCGCCGCCCGGCTCGCTACGCCACTTAATCGCCGTCAGCATTCGCCGGCCGTCATCAATTCAGAAGCTTTGCCCTTGCACTGCGCGGCGTCGCCAGCAGAAGGCTCGTTTCGCTGTTGTTCACGCCGGGGATCAGGCGGATCCGGCGCAGAGCGGCATCAAGATCGGCCAAGGTCGCGGTGCCCAATTCAACGATGAGGTCCCAGCGACCGCTGGTCGTGTGGATCGCGGAAATTTCCGGCAGGCCTCCGAGGGCGTGGATCACCCGGTCGGTCACGCGCCCTTCAATCCCTATCATCGTGATGCCGCGGACGGGTTGGTCGACGGCATCCGCACGCAGTACGACCGTGTAGCCAACGATCTGGCCGCCGCGCTCCAGTCGCTCGAGGCGAACGCGTACCGTCGCGCGGGAAACGCCGAGATCCGCGGCAAGATCGGAAATGCTCCGCCGGCCATCGTGGCGAAGCAGAGTGATCAGTCTCTCGTCCAATTCGTCCACCAGGCTATCCAATATGGTCAATTGAGCTTGCCGAAATGATAGATTGCCATATCTGACTTGCCAATCCCGCGTGTAGGAAGTGCCGCGGCATTGCGCTCTCATCGGTCCCGTCGGATCGGGGGGATCGAATGCACTGCAGGATAGTCGGGGCACCTGTTGAGGATGGCGCTGGGCGCAAGGGGTGCGAGATGGGGCCGAGCGCGTTACGTGTCGCAGGTCTGGTCGAGGCGTTGCGCGAGCTCGGGCACAGCGTCGATGATCTCGGGACGCTGGCGTCGACGCCAACGCCTGCCTTTCATCCAAATCCTCGCCTGAAATCCCTGTCGGAGATTGCCGGATGGACGGCGACGATTGCCGAGGCTGCTTATCGCGCGAGCGACGACGCCCTCCCGTTTTTCCTCGGCGGCGACCACAGCATTTCGGCGGGCACGCTTGCCGGCATGGCGCGTCGGGCGGCAGAATGCCGGCGGCCGCTATTCGTGCTGTGGCTGGATGCGCATACCGACTTCCATACGCTCGACAGTTCGATGAGCGGCAATCTCCATGGTGTGCCACTCGCCTACGCGACCGGGCAGCCGGGGTTCGAGGGCCATTTCCCGCCGCTTGACGATCGGGTTGAGCCGACCCGCGTCTGCACATTCGGGGTCCGCAGCATCGATCCGGCAGAGCGGACGGCGATAGATAAGGCCGGCGTGACCATGCACGACATGCGCGCCATAGACGAGCATGGGATCGGCCCGCTGCTGCGCGAGTTTCTCGGGCGTGTTGGCTTGGAGGACGGTTTGCTGCACGTCAGCCTCGACGTAGACTTCCTCGATCCCTCCATCGCTCCCGCCGTCGGCACCACCGTTCCCGGCGGCGCCACCTTCCGCGAAGCGCATTTGGTCATGGAGATGCTGCATGACAGCGGACGTGTCTCTAGCCTCGATCTCGTCGAGCTCAATCCCTTTCTCGACGAACGTGGGCGTACGGCGACCCTGATGGTCGACCTCGTCGCGAGCCTAATGGGTCGCCGGATCATGGACCGGCCCACGCGGAGCTATTGAGATGAAAAACCCCGCCTCGAATATCGTCCCCTTCGTCAGCGTCGACCACATGATGAGCCTCGTGGTGCATGTCGGTATAGAGCGTTTTCTGGTCGAGCTCGCCGGCTACATCGAGGAGGATTTCCATCGCTGGCCGGTCTTCGACAAGACACCGCGCGTCGCCTCGCATAGCAGCAGCGGCGTGATCGAGCTGATGCCGACCAGCGACGGCAAGCTCTACGGCTTCAAATATGTCAACGGCCATCCGCTCAACAGGCATAACGGCCGGCAGACCGTGACCGCGTTCGGGGTACTTGCCGATGTCGGCAGCGGCTACCCGATGCTTCTTGCGGAGATGACCATACTGACGGCCCTGCGCACCGCCGCCATGTCTGCGGTCGCGGCGCGGCATCTGGCTCCCGCTGGGGCTTCGTGCATGGCGATTATCGGCAATGGAGCGCAGTCGGAATTCCAGGCGATGGCGTTCAAGGCCCTGCTCGGCATCAGTGAGCTCCGGCTGTTCGATATCGATGCGCCCGCCTCGCGCAGATGCGCGGCCAACCTCAGGGCCCATGGTTTCGACGTCACGATCTGTCGTTCGTCGCAGGAGGCGATCGAGACCGCGCAAGTGATCACCACGGTCACGGCGGACAAGCAGCACGCCACGATCCTCACCGACAACATGGTCGGGGCGGGCGTTCATATCAACGCCGTCGGCGGCGACTGTCCTGGCAAGACAGAGCTGCACCGCGACATCCTCATGCGCTCCGACATCTTTGTGGAGTATCCGCCGCAGACGCGAATCGAAGGCGAGATCCAGCAATTGGCGCCCGATTACCCCGTCACGGAACTGTGGCAGGTCATTTCCGGCGCGGCCGTCGGGCGCCGCGACGAGCGGCAGATAACCGTGTTCGACTCTGTCGGCTTCGCGATCGAGGATTTCTCGGCCCTGCGCTACGTCCGCGACAGGATCCGGTCGACGGACTTCTATGACAGGCTGGATTTGCTGGCTGACCCCGACGAGCCGCGCGACCTGTTCGGCATGCTGCTGAGGCATGAGGGCACGCGACCAGCCGCAAAGCCGAATGTGCCGCTATAATTTCTAGAGCAGAGTCTGCGTGGCGATCGTCGTCTCAGTCGGTCTCGCGCCCGGCATTGTGGCGCGCCATTAGGGCGGCGAGGGAAGGGTCGGTCGTCTCCAGCGCGGTGATGGCGCCCGTGGTGTCGCGCAGGCGCTCGTCCTGACCCATCTTGAACTTGGCGTCGACCCGCTCGACCGGCAGGTCGAAGCCGAGAATATGCGGCAGCCGCCGCTCCATGCCGCCAGGGCCGAGTTCGCGCATGCGCCAGCGCTCCGGGCGGCCCTGCTCCAAGCGCTCCACCAGCGTCAGCAGATGGCGGGCCGTACCCTGCGTGTCGAGGGGCCGGGGCCGGCCGCGGCAATGCACGGCGGCGTAGTTCCAGGTCGGCGCGCTGTCGCGCACAGGCGCGGCGGGATACCAGGAAGAGGAGATGTAGCCGTGCGGGCCGGAGAAGATCGCTAGTGTCTCCCGACCCTCCGCGATCAGGGCGGCGTGGGGATTGCTGCAGGCGAGATGCGAGACCAGCGTGCCGTTGGGGCCGCGCTCGGGCTCGAACAGCATGACCAGATGCGTGGCGACCAGCCCGTCCGGCCCGTGGGTGACCAGCGTCGCGAACGGCGCATCGGCGATCACCTGCGCGATGTCGGCGGGCGACCGGGCGGCGAATTCCGGCTTCGTGTACATCGGGACGGTTCCCTTGCCTCAGCTGCGCTGGGCGCGCGCGGCGGGGATCACCCCATCCGGCCGGAACAGCAGCACGAGAATGACGCCGGAGAGCACGATAGCGTCCCGATAAGGGGCGACATCCGGCGGCAGGGCGGATTGCAGCGCCACTTCGATCACGCCCAGCAATAGGCCGCCCACCACCGCGCCGGGCAGGCTGCCAAGGCCGCCGACAACCGTTGCGATGAATGCCTTCAGTACCGGCGTGAATCCCATGAGCGGGTCCACCGATGCGCGCTGGGCGATCCACAGCAGCGAAGCGAGACCGGCCAGCAGACCGGAGAGCAGGAAGGCGGTGGCGATGATGCGGCCGGCGGGAATGCCCATCAGCCGCACGACGTTGAAATCCTCGGCCGCCGCGCGCATCGCGGTTCCCATAACAGTGCGGCGCAGGAAGAGTTCGAGCGCAATCAGGGCCAGCGCCGAGCCGGCGATCGACAGCAGCGGCCCCACGCCGATGGAGACATGGCCGAATTGGAAGGCGCCGGTCATCCAGGAGGGCATGGCGATCGGCTGCGGGCGGGCGGAAATGCCGTTCTGGAACAGCACCTTCAACAGGCTCGACACCGCGAACGAGGTGATCAGCAGGCTGGTCACGCTGGCGCCGCGCATCGGCTTGAAGGCGATCTGCTCCATCAGCACGGCGGCGATCGCCGCTGATGCCACGGCGACCACGACCGCGACCGCCAGCGGAACGCCCATCAGCAGCGCACCGAGCAGACAATAGCCGGCAATTGTCATCAATTCGCCATGGGCGAAATTGATCAGGCCGACGATGGAAAACACGATGGCGAGGCCGAGCGCCAGCAGCGCATAGACGCCCCCGAGGCTGATGGCATTGACGATCTGCTGGACCAACATCGCCGTTCAAACTCCACTAAGGTGTCGGCAAACCACTCAGATGCCGAGATAGGCCTGCCGGACGAGGTCGGAGGTCGCGAGTTCGGCGGCGGAGCCGGAAAGCGCGACATTGCCATTGGCGATGACCACCGCGCTGTCGGCAATTTCCAACGCCAGCGCGACGTTCTGCTCGACGAGCAGGATGGTGAGCCCGCTCCTGCGCAGATCGGCGATGAGGTCGAACACCTTGTCGATAATCTGCGGCGCCAGCCCCAGCGAGGGCTCGTCGAGCAGCAGCAGCTTCGGCTTCGACATCAGCGAGCGGGCAATCGCCAGCATCTGCTGCTCGCCGCCCGAGAGGTTGCCCGCCTTGATGCGGTGATAGCGCCGCAGGATCGGGAACAGGTCGAGCATCTCCGCTTCCCGTTCCTTCAGCGCAGCGCGACCGAGATGAACCGCGCCGCCCAGCATCAGGTTCTCGGCCGTGGTCAGGCTGGCGAAAACCCGCCGGCCCTCGGGCGTGAGCGCCACGCCGCGGCGGGCAATGAGCTCCGGGGCGAGCCCGGTCACGTCCTCGCCCTGGAATGTCACGCTTCCGCCGGCCGGCCGGACGAGGCCGGAAATGGCTGCGAGCGTCGTGCTCTTGCCGGCGCCATTGGCGCCGACAAGAGCGACGATCTCGCCACGGCCTACGGTGAGATCGACACAGCGAACGGCCTCGACCTCGCCGTAGCGCACTTGAAGCGAGCGAACCGAAAGCATCGGCTCAGGGCGCCGGGACTTCGGCGGCGGCCGGCACCTGCGTGCCGATGAACACGCGCGCACCATCCTGGTACTTCACCAGCGCCACCGAACGCAGCGGCATGCGGTCCGTGCCGGCATAGGTGATCTCGCCGGTCACACCTTCCAGCTTCTCGATGCTGGCAAGCGCATTGCGGATCGCCTTCGGGTCCACGGAATCCGCCTTGGTGACGGCGGTGTCGAGGATCAGGCCGATATCGTAGCCATTGGCCTCATAGGCCGATTCCGGCGCGTGGCCCGTCACGTCCTTGAACTTGGTTTCGAAGGCCGCCAGCTTGCTGCCGGGGGTGGCATAGCCGGCGGCGGTGTAGACCGTGCCGTCGACCAGCTTGCCGAGGCCGAGAATGGTGCCGGTGCCGATCGCGTCCGCCCCGAAGACGGGGGTGGAGACGCCGGCCGCGCGCAGCTGCTGCACGAAGGCCGGGAAATCCGGCTCATAGCCGGCGGTCATGATCAGGTCCGGCTTGTCGGCGAGGTTCTTGATCTTTGTGACTTCGGCGGAAAAATCCGACTGGTTCATCGAGAAGGAGCCCTCTCCCACGACCGCGCCACCCTTCCTCGTGAACACCTCGCCGAAATATTCCGGCAGGCGCATCGTGTAGGTCGAGTCCGGCGACTTCAGCAGGTACACCTTGCGCAGGCCCTGATCGTAGGCGTAGTTGGCGAGCACCGTCGCCTGAAGATTGTCGCCGGGATAGGTGCCGAACATCACGTCGCCGACCGCTCCGGTCAGGATCGGCGCGGTGCCGCAGAATGTCAGCGTCGGAATGCCGAGCGGCTGGGTGACCTGGCCGGCGGCGATCGAGGGATCGGCGTCGCAGGGCGTGATGAGGATCTTGGCGCCGGCGTCGACCAGCTCCTGCGTGATGGTCGCCGTTGCCCCCATGTCGGAGCGGGTGTCCTTGACGACCAGCCGCACCGGATATTTGCCGCCGAAACCGCCCTTGGCGTTGATCTCGTCCACGGCGATCTTCAGGCCCGCCAGCGAGGGCTGGTCGAACGGCGCCAGACCGCCGGTCTGGGCGCTGGCGACGCCCACGATGATCTCCTCGGCGAAGGCGGGTGAGGCGGCGCCGAGCATCAGCGCGGCAGCGGAGACGAGGCCGGCCAAATGCCGGTTGATACGGCGGCGATCACGCATGAGAGAATTCCCCTGTTGGGTTGGAAGGTTTGGTTTCTTGTTCTGTCTGCGCCAGCACGCGGGCACTGGTCCGGCTGCCGAGATAGGCGGCGATGACGTCGGGATTGGCTTGCACCTCGGCCGGCGTTCCCTCGGCGATGACGCGGCCGTGGTCGACGACCACGATGCGGTCGCACAGCTTCATCACCAGCTTGAGGTCGTGCTCGATCAGCACGACGCCGATGCGGCGCTCGGCGCGCACCTTGGCCAGCATCGTCGTCAGCCATTCCGTTTCAACCGGATTCATGCCGGCGGCGGGTTCGTCGAGCACCAGGAAGGCAGGGTCGAGCGCGAGCGCGCGCGCCACTTCAAGCCGCCGCCGCAGGCCATAGGGCAGGCTTCCCGCCGGCTGCTCGGCAAGATGTGCAAGGCCGACGCGGGTGAGTTCACGCATCGCCGCCCGCTCGGCTGCGGCGAGCCCCGGCACGACCTGCCGCGACGCCACCAGCACATTTTCCAGCAGCGTCATGCGCGGGAAGATGCGGATGTTCTGGAAGGTGCGGCCAAGCCCCGCCCGGGCCACACGGTGGGCGGCGAAGCGCGTGACCGGCTCGCCGGCAATGGCGAGCGTGCCGGAGGTGGGCGCGACGGCACCGGCGATCATGTTGATGAGGGTGGTCTTGCCGGCCCCGTTCGGCCCGATGATGCCGGTGATGCAGTCGGTCGGCAGCTCGACGCCGGCATCGTCGACGGCGACGATGCCGGCATAGCGCTTGGTCAGCCCGTCCGCCCGGATGGTCAGCCGCGCGGTGCGCGCCGGCGGCTCGGCGGCGGCGGTCGGCGGGCCGGAAAGGCCTAGGCGCTTCAAAAGGTTCAGCTCGCGCCCGCCGCACAGCCCCTCGGGACGGCGCCAGATGATGAGGATCATCGACAGCGCCAGAACCGCCTCGGTGAGACCGAAGACCGGCGGGATGACAATGCCGCCGATCTCGCCGCCGCCCTCGACGCGGCGCACCAGCTCGATCACCACCGTCGTCACCGCCACTCCGGACAGCGCGCCGAGGGAGGACGTCATCCCCCCGACGATCAGCATCGCCAGCGTGGTGAAGGCGAGGCCGAAATAGAAGTCCTTCGGCGAGAAGGCGCCCAGGAACTGCGCCATGAGACCGCCCGCAGCCATCGCCACAACGATGCTGGCGGCCCAGGCGAAAAGCGTGGTGAAGCGGCGGTCGATGCCGATGGCCGCCGCGCCGCGCTCGTCATCCGCCACCGCGCGGGCCGACAGACCGATCGGCAATTCGCGGAAGATGCGCGCGAAGGCCAGCGCCAGCGCGGCGACGGGGATAGCCGTCCACAGCCCGACATCACGGGGCACGCCGTAGAAAGGCTGGCTGCCGCGGGTGATGTCGCGGGAGGCGACCAGCACGGTGTAGACGATGATGAGCAGGGCCAGCGTCGCGATGGACGCGCCCGACCCCGACAGGCGGAACAGCGGCGCGCCACTGACCACGCCGACGACGATGCCGAGAACGACGACGATGCCGAGCGCCGCCAGCAACGGCATTTCATGGCCAGCGAGCAATGTCGGCAGGTTGCGCAGGGCGCTCGCCTGCACCGAGGCGCTCATGGTGAGCAGCCCCACCACATAAGCGCCGAGGCCGACAAAGCCCGCATGGCCGAACGAGACGATGCCGGTGTTCCCGGAGAAGATCTGCAGCGAGACCACGGCGGTGAGGATGATGGCGGCATGGGTGCCGGTGCGCTGCGGCGCCACCCCGGCCATGGTGAGCACCAGCCCGACCGCGACCAGCAGCGCCGCCATGGCGAGGGCATCCACCAGGGCGCCGCCCATCGCCTTCGACAGCCGTCTCTCGGCCACTCCGTGCACGCCGGCTTCCATGCGCCCAGTCCCGCTTCCTGCTGTGTGCGATGCAGTAGAAAGCCGGTGAATGCCAATGTCAATTCCATTTCATAATTGACATGCAATACGAGTTTTGTAATTCGATGAACAACGACGCTAGGCGCTGCCTGGCAGGAGGATGAGGCCGATGCGGATCCGCGACATGCTGACGGACAGCGGGCTGACGCTAACCCCGTCGGAAGCCAAGATCGTCCAGGTGCTGCTCGCGGACTACCCGCTGTCGGGCCTCGGCACGGTATCCAGCCTCGCCAAGAAGGCCGCCGTCAGCGACCCCACCGTAGTGCGGTTCGTTGTCAAGCTGGGCTTCGAGGGCTTTCCCAATTTCCAATCCACGCTGCTGGCCGAAGTCGAGGCGCGGCTGCATTCCCCACTGCTGATGATGGAGGCCAAGCGGCCGGCCTCTGCAGGCGAGAGCGTGGCGCAAAGTTATCTCGGCGCCATTGGCGGGGTGGTCGGGCAGACCGCGGAGCTGATGCCGGCGCAGAATTACGAGCGGGCGATCCGCCTGCTGATGGAGGCGAAGGGCAAGGTGGTGGTGCTGGGCGGGCGCTTCAGCCGCCACGTCGCCGGCATGCTGGCCGCCTATCTCGTGCAGTTCCGCCCCGGCGTGCGCGACCTTGCCCGGCTCGGGCCGGAGGCTTTCGACATTCTCGTCGATCTCGACAAGCGCGATGTGCTGGTGGTGTTCGACTATCGCCGCTACCAGGCCGACGTGGTGAGCTTCGCCAGACAGGCGGGCGGGCGCGGGGCGCATATCCTGCTGTTCACCGATGCCTGGCTGTCGCCGATCGCGGAGGTGTCGGAGGTGGTGATGGTGGCGCCGATCGAAGCGGCCTCGCCCTATGACACTCTGGTGCCCGCCGTTGCCCAGGTGGAGGCGCTGGTGGCACAGCTTCTGGCCACCGAGGGCACGGCGCTGCGCCGCCGCGTCGAGGACATCGAACAGGTGCGCCACCAGAACGCTGTGACCCTCGACGGTGACGGCGCCCCCGGCCTGACCGAAAAGAACTGAGGATGCAGGAGAGCGAGATGAGCCTATCCGACGTACGCCGCGACGCCCCTTTCCGGCCGGGCGAAACGGCCCTGCTGCTGGTCGACATGCAGCGCATCTGGCTGGAGCCGGGCCTCGACCATGGCCACCCCGAGCGCGGACCCGAGCATTATTTCTACCGCGAGACCGCGACGCGGACGATCCCCAACCAGGTGCGGCTGCTGAAGGCCGCCCGCGCGGCGGGGGTCGAGGTCATCCACACCATCATCCAGAGCCTGACCGAGGACGGCCGCGACCGCTCGCTCGACCACAAGATGTCGCCGATCAATGTCCCGAAGAGCGCGCCGGAAGGGCTCCCGGTCCCCGCGCTCGCCCCTGTGGGCGACGAGATCCTGCTGCCCAAGACCTCGTCCGGCGTCTTCAACTCCACCAATCTCGACTATCTGCTGCGCAATCTCGGCATCCGCTACCTTGTCGTGGTGGGCATCGTTACCGACCAGTGCGTCGATATGGCGGTACGCGACGGCGCCGACCGGGGCTTCATGATCACCTGCGTCGCGGATGCCTGCGCGGCCCCCACGCCCGAGCGTCACGCCAACGCCCTCAGGGCCTTTGGCGGCTATTGCTGGATCGCCGATACCGATGAGGTGGTCAGGCGGTTTGAGGCGATGACGCGCGAGACGGTGGTGGCATGACCATGTGTGACGGCGCGGCCGCCGAGCGACCTGCCAGTACCGCTGTCTCCCTCGACGAGGCAGAGTGGCCGGCGGCGGTGGAGGTGCTGAACCCCGGGGGGACCTCGCCGGTGGTCCTGGTGTGCGAGCATGCCTCGCGTCACATGCCCTCGCTCTATCGCGGGCTGGGGCTCGGGCACGAGGATCTTGCCCGCCACATCGCATGGGACATCGGCGCCGCCGCGGTGACGCGGGGGCTTTCCCGGCAGATCGACGCGGTCGCCTATCTCGCGGGCTATTCGCGGCTGCTGATTGATCTCAACCGGCCGCTCGACGCGAAGAGTTCAATACCCGAGCGCTCCGAGGCGACCGACGTGCCGGGCAATGCCGGGCTTACGCCGGACGAGCGCGCGCTGCGAGCGGAGCGGATGTTTCGCCCGTTCCATGAACGGATCGCGGCCGATCTCCACACGCGCGAGGCCGAGGGGAGGCCGACGCGGATCGTCTCCATCCATTCGTTCAACCCGGTTTTCCTCGGCAAGGCACGGCCATGGCATGCCGGCGTGCTGTTCGATCGCTCGCGGGCGCTGGCGGACGTCATCATGACCCGGCTCGCCGCCGATGGCGCGCTCTTCGTTGCGGCCAACGAACCTTATGTCGTGAGCCGCGAGGAGGACTATGCCCTTCTCGTGCATGGCCAGGATCGCGGCCATGACGCCGTGCTGATCGAGATTCGCAACGATCTCATCTCCGACGACGCCGGCGTCGCCGAATGGATCGGCCGCATGAGCGAGGCGCTGCAGCCCTGAACGGGATGACGCGCCGACTACGTTAACCCCAGCCCGGAGAGCGGCGATGACGGCCGAGCCAGCCCCGAATGCCCGCTCCCTGCGTCAGCGCGACGCCGAGGTGATCGCCGAGATCGCCCGGCTGCGATTCTCCCCGCTCAGTCTCGTCGGCGGGCGGGGTAACCGCCTGATCGAGGAAGGCGGCCGGGAGATTCTCGACCTGTCCGCCTCCGCCGGCCCGGCGGCGCTGGGCTATGGCCATCCGGCGATCGTCGAGGCCGTGGCACAGGCCACAAGCAACATGGCCGGCGCCAGCCTGCTGCTCTATCCCAACGATAATGCCGTTTCGCTGGCCGAGACGTTGCTTGCCATCACGCCGGGCGAAGGTGGGCGCAAGGTGTGGTTCGGCCATTCGGGCTCGGATGCCAATGATTGCGCCGTCCGGGTGCTGCAAGCGGCGACGGGCCGGACGCGGTTCATCTCGTTCATCGGCTCCTATCACGGCAATCTGAGCGGCTCGATGGGCGTGAGCGGCCATACCGCCATGACCCACACATTGCCCCGGCCGGGCCTGGTGCTGCTGCCTTATCCCGACCCGTTCCGCCCGCGCTTCCCGGCGGAGGCGGTTCTCGACCTGCTGGACTATCAGTTCGAAACGACGTGCCCGCCCGACCAGGTGGCCGCGCTGTTCGTCGAGCCGCTGATGTCGGATGGCGGGCTGATCGTGCCGCCGCCGGGCTTCCTGAAAGCGCTGGCGGCGCGCTGCCGGCGCCACGGCATCAAGCTGGTGGTCGACGAGGTGAAGGTCGGGCTCGGGCGCTCCGGCCTGTTGCACTGCTTCGAGCATGAAGAGGTGGTGCCGGACATGGTGGTGTTCGGCAAGGGGCTCGGCGGCGGGCTTCCGCTCTCCGCGCTCGTGGGCCCGCGCGACATCATGGACCACGCGCCGGCTTTCGCGCTGCAGACCACGGCCGGCAACCCCGTTGCCACGGCGGCCGGTCGCGTGGTGGTAGAGACCATCCTGCGTGAGCGGCTGTGGGAACATGCGGCGCGGGTCGGGCAGGTTTTCGCCGATGGGCTGCGCGCGCTGGCCGACCGCCACGCGTGCATTGGCGAGGTCCGGGGCCGCGGCCTTGCGGTGGGGATCGACCTCGTGGCGGACCGGGCAACGCGGGCACCGGTTCCCGTGACCACCACGGCGAAGGTGATCTATCGCGGCTATGAGCTGGGCGCCGCGTTTTCCTATGTCGGGCTTAAGGGAAATGTCCTGGAATTTACCCCACCCCTCACGCTTACGGAGGCGGAGGCGCGGGAGGGCGTGGCGATCGTAGACCAGGCCCTCGCCGACGTTGCCGCCGGCCGGGTCAGCGACGCGGCCGTGGCCCCGTTCATGATGTGGTAGCACGCTGAAGCGGCCCTGCGTACAGGGCCGCGCGCGCCTCAATAGGCGTGGGCATAGGCGGCGAAGATCTCTTCCTCGGTCTTCCCGTCGAGCACGGCGAGTTCGCCGCGCTTGTGGGCGACATAGACGTCGATCAGGCCGGGCGGGAACCAGCCGCGCACGGTGTCGCTGGCGGCCAGATTGTCGAGCGCCTCGCCGAGATTCGCGGGCAGGCGGGCGATGCCGCGCGCGGCCAGCGCCTCGACCGAAAGCAGGCTCAGATCCTCTCGGGTCGGCTCCGGCGCCACCAGCCCCTCGCGGATGCCCTGCAGGCCGGCGCGCACCAGAACGGCGATGGCGAGATAGGGGCTGGCCGCCGCGTCGGTCGGGCGGAACTCGACGTTGAACTGCTTGGCCTTGCCTGCTTCCGTCGGTGCCGACAGCGAGCAGATGCGCACGGCGGCCTCGCGGTCGCGGTCGCCCAGATTGTTGAACGCGGCGCTCCAGCGATGCGGGGTCAGCCGGTGGTAGGAGATGGCGCTGGGCGCCACGATGGCCACGAACTCGTTGAGATATTTCAGAATGCCCGCGACGAAGGCGCCCGCCTTGGCGCTGAGGTTTCCCGGCAAAGTGGGATCATAGGTGACCGGCTCGCCCTCAAGGTCGCGGAACGACAGGTGAATGTGCACGCCGTTGCCGATGCCATCCAGCGAACGCAGCGGCGTGAAGGTCACCTGCTCGCCCATGGCCTCTGCGCAGGCATGGGCAAGCTCGCGCAGCACAACCGCCTGATCGGCCGAGCGGATGCCGACTTCTGGATCGAGGGTGATCTCATATTGCTGGTCGCCATATTCGCGCAGGAACGTATCCGGCTTCATCCCGGCCTGGCGCAGCGCGTCAACGAACAACTCGCCGAACGCCTTGCGCCGGCGGAAGCCGCGCAGCGAATAGGCGAACCCGGCATCCGCCTCGCCCTTGAACATGAATTCATGCTCGAAGGTGGAAAACAGCGTCAGCCCGGCCTCGTCCCGCAGATCGTCCAGCGCCGCCTTGCAGGCCGAGCGGATGCAGAACGGCCAGACCGTGCCGTCGCCCTGATGGATGTCGGAGAGGACCAGATGCTCGCGGGGCAGGCCCTGCCCGAGGTCGACATTGATCTCAGTGTCGGCGTCGGGCTTCATCACGACATCGCCGAACGAACCGAAGGGGGTCTCGGAGATGCTGTCGAAACAGGTGATCTGGATGTTGGTCGGCGTCCAGCCGAGCCCCTTGCCGAAGCGCTCGTGGCGCCCGGCCGTGGGAATGCCCTTGCCACGCAGCCGGCCGGAAAAATCGGCCACGCAGGCCATCATCAACGTATCGCGCACCAGAAGTCCCCTCGGCCTCGACTTTATTGCGCGCATGATCTCGTATGTGAAAATGAATTGTCAAATGATAAGATTATCGTTGACGATGATCGTCAATTTTCATTCTCTTGGAACGTCCCGCTGCGGCCTCCCCTGGCCGATCCGGCCGAATGGTGCATGCCGACCATGACGATCAAGGCGCAGATATTGTCGATTTCCGAGGAAATGACCGCGGCGGAGCGCAAGATCTCGGCGGCGGTGCTGGCCGATTATCCGTTCGGCGGCCTCGCCTCGATCCAGGAGCTGGCGGAGCGCGCCAAGGTCAGCGCTCCCTCGATCACGCGCTTCGTCGCCAAGCTGGGCTGCGCCGGCTATCAGGAGTTCCAGCGTCGGCTGATCGATGAGCTGAAGGAGGGCGCCCGCTCGCCGATCGACCTGCGGGCGACGCAGGACATCAGCGCCCGGCGGGGCTTTCTGCCGGCCTATTTCGAGCGGGTCAGCAGCCGGCTGGAGCAGACGGCGGCGGACATACCGGAAGACGTCTTCGAGGCGGTGTGCGAACTGATCGCCGACCCGAAACGCTCGGTCTATGTGATGGGCGGGCGCGTGAGCGATTCCCTCGCCCGCTTCCTCACCATCAACCTGCGGCTGGTAAGGAAGGGCGTGTTCCACATTCCCGCCGACCCTGAGATGTGGCCCGACTATATCCAGACGATGACCAAGCGCGATGTGGTCGTGCTGTTGGATTTCCGTCGCTACCAGCCCAGCCTGCTGCGCTTCGCGGAGACCGCCTCCCGCACCGCGCGGCCCCAGATCGTGCTGGTGACCGATCAGTGGCTGTCGCCAATCTCGCAGTTCGCCCAGCGCATTTTCGCACTACCGATCGCCGTCGGCACGGCGTGGGACACGCTGGTCGGCTCACTCGCCTTGATCGAGGCGCTGGTGGTGAAGATCAGCGAGGATGAATGGGAGAGCTCCCGCGCCCGCTTTGAGGCCTGGGATGAGCTGCGCGACGGCCTGCGCGACAAGAGCGCCGCTCCCTTCCGTCCGGGCAAAGCGGGCTCGGCTTCTTGACGCCATTTCGTTGATTTCCCGGCGAGACGCGATGGAGTGGATGCCCGTCCAGGCGGCATCGAGTGTGCCAGAGTGGAGGAGTCCTGGATCATTGCAGCCATTTTGGAGCGCAGATGAGACAGAAGGGGCAGCACCTCGCAATTGCAGAAGATCGTAGCTTTTCGACCCTCCGGCACCACTCCCGATCCAAGGCACATCACTTCAAGCCGTAAGCCTCCAGCGACGCAAGCCGACCTATAAAGAACTGTATGCCTGCAGCTCCGCCCACTTTTTCAATGGAATCCGCCAAACGCGGTCGTTTGGGCTCCGCCCGGTAGCGGGTCCCATCGGCAAGTCTAGAAATCATATAAACTATTGAATTTGCATTACTTTTGACTCCACGCTAAGGCGAGGCATGGGATCTGCCTCGACCTCATCGGATGATCTGGATGGCCTGTTCCGGGAGTATCACCGGGAGTTGGCGACGTTCGCCTATCGTAAGCTGCACGATCGGGAAGCGGCGTCCGATCTCGTGCAGGACGCGTTTGTACGGTATATCGCGCATGTGCAGCGGGCGGACACGGTGGCCGAGACGCCCCGCTTCTTTCTCTGGCGGATTGCCAGCAACCTCATTCTCGACTTCGGGCGTCGCCAGCGTCGGCGGGGACAGCTGGTTGCCCTGGAGGCGGTATCGCCGCATGAGCTCGCCGACAGCGCGCCGTCCGCCGAACGGCATCTCTCGGCGCGCCAGGAGTATCGGGCACTGCGCGAGGCACTTGACGAACTGCCCGCCAAGCCGCGAACCGCGCTGCTTCTGAACCGGGTCGAGCGTCTCACCCATGCGCAGATCGCTCTCCGGCTCGGTGTCTCGCCGAGCATGGTCAACAAGTACATTTCGCGGGCGCTGGGCCATTGCATCGCGCGGCTCGGCGAAGCCGGTTTCTAGAAAAGCACCGGCCGCACTGTCATGCCGAAACCCTCGCACGTCTTCATTGGCATGGATGGCGACCTATGACGCGCCGGGCACAAGCGCCCCTCAAGAACGACCCGCTGACGGAGCGGGCACTTTCCTGGCTGGTTCACCTGCATTCAGGTGGCGAGACGGCGCAGGACTGGCAGGACTACCATGACTGGAAGATGGCGCATCCCAGCCATGCCGAGGCTGCCGCACGGGCCGAACATGTGTGGAGCCGACTCGGGCCGGCCTTGAAGCCCCCGCGCCGAACGGCGCGACGGGCGGCCGGGGCGCTTGCTGTCTGCCTTGTCCTCGCCGGCGCGGGCGCCTTTGCCATTGGCTCGTTCCCCGGCTGGTTCGCGGACCAGGCCACGGGACTGGGTGAAATCCGCACCGTGGCGCTCGACGATGGCTCGTCGGTGGTGATGGATTCGGACACGCGTTTCGACGTCGATTTCACCGCGCCGCAACGGCGTATCCGGCTGCTCGACGGCCAGATCTTCGTTACCGTGGCCGCCGATCCCGCCCGCCCCTTCATCGTCGAAGCCGGGGAGGGAGAGATTCAGGCGCTCGGCACGGCCTTCAACATACGCCAGGACGGCACGCAGACGGCGGTCAGCGTCACCGAGCACGCCGTTCGCGTGTCACTGAAACCGGCGGAACCGGTCGACGTCACCCAAGGGCACGGCGTCGACTACGCCCCCGCGACCGGGCTCGGGCCCCCGCATATCGTCGATATCGAGAACGTGACGGCGTGGCGCCGGGGCGAGATCCTGTTCGACGGGCGGCCGCTCGGCGCCGTCGCCGCAGAGATGGGACGCTACAGACGGGGCGCGATCTTCTTCACGGACGAACGACTGAAGCAGCTTCCTGTCACCGGGATGTTCTCGACCCGCGATGTCGATGATTTTTTCGGCGCGCTTGAACAGACGCTTCCGGTGCGTGTCTTGCGGCTTCCCTATCTCACCTTGATCCTCCCGAGGACTGACTGAGCGCCCCACCGCGAATTAGAAGAATTACGATCTTTTGCTTCGTGCTGTCAGGTTCAGCGCCAACCGCGTCTTCCCCATCGAGGCCCCACGAGGGGGCAACGCACAAGGCAAGGGGAACCACGATGCGGCGCGGCGACTGGGGCATTCTCGCACGGGCGCGGCTTGCGCTCCTTATCGGCTCGACGGCGCTGGCGACAGCGGGTTACGCCCCGCCCGCGCTCGCGGAGCAGCAGGTTTCCTACAACATACCGGCGGGAAGTCTCGGCGCGGCCCTGACCGCCTGGGCGCGCGCCTCGGGCACGAGGTTCCTTGCCTCGTCGGAGGTCCTGAACGGGCGGCGCACATCGGGAGTTGCCGGCCTTTACGCGCCGCATCAGGCGCTTGACGCCCTGCTACAGGGAACCGAACTCACCTACAATATCAGTGGGTCGACCGTGACGATCAGCCGTCCCGGCCAAGGCATCGGCGTCGAGCCGGTCCCTGATGATGTCATCGCGCTCGATGTCGTCACGGTCTCCACAGGTGGCAATCCCGTCGAAAGGCCCTTCGAGACGCCGGCGCCCGTTGCCTATATCTCGCAGGAGACCATCGAGCGGTTTCGCGGCAGCAGCCCGGCCGATATCTTCCGCGGCACACCCGGCGTGATGTCGGGCGAGGCGCGCAACGGTGCCGGCGCGATCGACGTCAACATTCGCGGCATGCAGGGTTTCGGGCGCGTCGCGACCACGATCGACGGCGCCGAGAACGGCGTGACGGTCTATCAGGGCTATCAGGGCGTCTCGAACCGGACCTATGTCGACCCCGATCTTCTGGCCGGCATCGAGATCACCAAGGGATCGGACGCTTCCTCTCGTGGCATCGCCGGCACCGTGACGATGCGCACCCTCGACGCGGGCGACATCGTCAAGCCGGGCGAGACCTGGGGCGTGCGCGTCAAGGGCGAGTTCGGCACCAACTCGGCCGAGCCCGAGGCCGGCGCGAAGGGCGGCTATCTCTGGCCAGGAAACCCCACTTCGCCTCCCGTTGCCGTGCCCTCCGCTGAAGGCATGGACCGGCCCGGCCTGTTCGACCCGCGCAGCGGCTCCGCCAGTTTCGCCGCCGGTGTGAAGGAGGAGAATTACGACCTCTTTGCCGCCTATGCCTACCGCAATCAGGGAAACTATTTCGCCGGCACGCACGGCTCCGGGGCAAGGCCGGTCAATAGCGGACCGCGCGAACTGTGTTCGGGCTCCTGGTGCCAGGCGTGGCCCGACTATGTCGAGAACGCCGGCCTCACAAATTACCGTCCCGGCGAAGAAGTGCTGAACACGCAGCTGGAAACCGAAACCTGGATCGCCAAGTCGACGGTGCGGTTCGGCGACGGACACACCCTGCAGGCCGGTTATACCGGTTATCGCGCCGAGGCCGGCGACCTGCTCGCCTCCCGCTTCACCAGTGAACGTGGCCAGCCCGTGCAGCAGCAGCAGACGGCCGGCACGTCGGTCGACACCGGCACGCTACGCTATCGCTGGGACCCGGAGGAGAACGATCTCATCGACCTCAAGTCCAACCTCTGGACCACGCGGCTCGAACTGCGCAATCCTCGCCGGGGCGCGACGATACCCACGCCGGAATCGCTGGGGCTGCCGGCCGGCTACCGCACCGGATCGGACACGGTGATGTGGGGCGCGGACGCGACGAACACTTCCGCGTTCGCCCTTGACCAATATGGATCGCTCGACCTCGTCACCGGCGTTTCCTACATCAGCGAGGATACGCGCCCGAGCGGCTATTCGCAGGCCCTTGATGGCTGGCTCAATTTGCGCGACGCCCAGCGCGAAGAGGCGGCGATCTTCAGCAAGGTCGCCTACCAGCCGCTCGACTGGCTGACCCTCAATGGCGGCCTGCGCTATTCGCATTACTGGTCCGACGACCGGTCGATCAACGCCAACAGCTTCTACGTCAATCCGGAGCCGGAGCGGGACGAAGGCGGCTTCAGCCCCTCGGTCGGGGTGACGGTGGAACCGGTCGACGGCACGCAGTTCTATGTGAACTACTCGAACGCCCTGCGTTTCCCGAGCCTGTTCGAAGCGGGATCGGCCTTCACCATCATTCCCAATCCGGACCTGAAGCCGGAACGCTCCAGCAATTGGGAAGTCGGTGTGAACTATGTCAGCGACGGTCTGTTCGCGGCCAATGACCAGGCCATGTTGAAGTTCAGCTATTTCAACTGGGACGTGAAGGACTATGTGGTCCGGGAGTTCCGTCCCTTCCAAGGGGATGGCTATGAGTGGTACGGCATGCAGGTCTATAATATCGACCGGGCCAGGTTCTCAGGCCTCGAATTCTCCGCCCGCTACGAGAATGCGGGATTTACCGCCGCCTTTGGCGCGAATTACTATCTCGATATCGAATATTGCCGTACGTCCTACAATTGCGACAGCAAAACGTTGTATGGCGACTACGCTACCAACCAGATTCCGCCTGAATACATGCTGAACCTCACCCTGTCGCAGAAATTCCTGGACGATGCGCTCACGGTGGGCGGCCAGGTGTCCTATATCGGCCCGCGCGCCATCGGCCACGGTCAGGTGACGGCGCAAGGCGCCGCTCAGTTCATCAGCCAGATCAACTGGGACCCCTATTTCCTTGTTGATGTTTACGCCGAGTACAAGATCAACGAGAACCTCAAGGCGAGCATTCGCGTCGAGAATCTGACGGACGAATATTATGTCGATCCGCTAAGCCTGGTGAACCAGCCCGGTCCGGGACGCACCTTCTATGCAGGCCTGACCGGCACCTTCGGCGGCAACCAGCCGATGCCCACGCTCATGCCGCCGCTCCGAGGCAGCGGGAACGGCGTGGATTGGACCGGACTTTATGCCGGCTTCCACGCGGGTGGGGTGCTCGCCCATGTGGATGGCACAACGACGACGCTGAACGGCACGCAGAACGACATTGCCTCGACCGAATCCGCCAATCTCGGCCTGCGGGACAACTATCTCTGGGGCGTTCAGGGCGGCTTCAACTACCAGCTGGCGAACCGTTGGGTCTTCGGCATGGAAGCCGACTTCAGCAACACCTCTCTCACCGGCTCCCAGAAGGCCGTGGCGACGGAGGGTTCCCTTGCCGCCACCGGTGCGCTTCAGGCCGAGACGCATTACGCCATCGACCAGATGGCCAGCCTGCGCGGCCGTATCGGCTATGCCTTCGAGGACGGGCTGTTCCTGTACGCGACCGGCGGCGCCGCCTTCGCTCGGGAGAAGACGACCCGCGACCAATATGCTGCGGACGAAGCCTGGGGTTCGGATTCCTTCGGCACCTCGACCAAGATGACCTCGATCGAGAGCGTGCGGATCGATCGTACCGGCTGGACGGTGGGCGGCGGCGCGGAGTTCGCCCTCAGCGACCGCTGGTCGGTGAAGGCCGATTACAGCTTTACCCGCCTGGCCTCCCAGACCGTCACCTTCGCGAACGCGCGCGCCGGGGTCGGGCAGAACTATACGACCCAGGCGCAGACCGGCACGACGATCGTGCCACCGAGCCCGCGTCTGTGCGAGCGACGCGGCGGCGAATTCTGCCTGCCGAGGGAAGTCCCCGTCTACACGACGACGTATCACCCCGGCAGTTCCACCATTACCAACGGACGCAGCGCCACGGACGAGATCGACCTGCACATGCTCAAGATCGGCTTGAACTACAAGTTTTGACATGAATGACCGACCTTGGTCGCGCGGGGGGGGGGGGGGGGCGACGGGACCCGGCGCCATGCGATGCTCGTAGGCCTCTCCGGCTGGCTGCGAGAGATGCTCCTGCGCGTGAGCTTAAGCAGGTCTTTCATCTCACTCAGGACGTTGCCACCCATGATCTGCGGACGCGGAATTGTGGAAGCGGTGGGGGCCGGAGCATCGGCCGGCCTGCGGCGGCGCGGTTCGGGATCGTGCAGTGTTGGTCCCGCGGGCGCGCCAGAACGGTGATCGCACGGCTCGGCGGCAGGGCAAGCCCCGCCGTTCGCGGCTTTATGCTCACGACGCAGTCATCACCTCCATAATAGACGCCGCCAGAGACATCATGCTGAAAGAGATGGCCGCTCGGCTGAACGCCGAACTGAACCGCCCAGATTTTTCTAGAGGCCCTCGGCTTTGGCCTTGTGCTGCCGTTCGAACTCGATGGGTGACAGCACCCCGTTCCGTGCGTGCTTCCGGGTGGAGTTATAGGGCATCTCGATGTAATCGAACACGTCCCGGCGTGCCTCGTCGCGGGTGCGGTAGACCTTGCGGCGGATGCGTTCGCGCTTGAACGCGCCAGAGACGGCTCAGAGCACGCGCGCAATCGCGCCGCGAGCGAGAAGGTCTTCGGCGAGGCGCAGAATATCCGCTGCCAGCCTCTCACGCTCCACGTCGAATTCTTCGAGCAGGCAATCGATGATGTGGCCCATGGAGCGGCTGCCGTCCATCCGCGCGACCGCAAGGCGCGCCGTCTCGTTCATTGAGGGCGCCCCATCGCCGGCCGTCACCGCCGGAGTGACCACGAACACCGATGTCTCGTCCACGCCGCTGCCGCCCCCCTGCGACGTGGCGCTCCCGCCCTCCACCCTTTGAACATAGCTCGCCGCCACCGGGCACAGATCGTCCAGGGGAGTCTCGCTCTGGGGCGCGTGGAGCCGACGCTTGATCCGGTGGTCGTCGGCGGCCCGGAGATGTCCGGTAGTAGACTGCCCCTTCAGGTAAAAGCGTTGCCACTTCTGGGCCTGCGCCTCCGGGTCGTGCTCCGCCAGCTTCCGGTTGAAGGCGAGACGGGAATCCCGCCAGCTGGTATATTCGCGTTCCAGCTTGGGATCCGACGCGAGGGCGCGCAGGCGCGGCGTGACGGATTCAAGCGCGACGCTGGGCCAGAGGCTGAAGAAGCAGAACGGTTCGCCCGCCTCGAAGCGTACGCTTCCCGGCTCGAGAAACCGCCAGTTCATGGTGAAGGTGAACGGCGCCCAGTTGGTCTCGACGATGCCGTCGAGCGGCACGATCCCTGCCTTCATGCGGTTGGGCGCTCCGCGGCACCAGATCACCCAGTCCGGATCGGTGCGGAACAGATAGCCGGCCTGGAAGGTGAGGATGCCGGAGCCGAAATGTGAGGAGGCGTAGGCCGGCACGCTGCCGTCGTCGGCGCGTACCGCGATAGCGTCCAGTCCGGGGCTGCCATTCCACGTCACGGTAAGGCCGACGGGGTTGATGATCTCCCACCCGGAGGCGTTGGCGATGGAAAGCGGAGTGCAGCGATAGGCGAAGCGATCCGGCGTCTGGTCCATCCACTCGCGCTCGGACGCTCCGGGCACGATCAGAGGCGGATCCTTGAACAGGGGATAGCAGTCCAGGCGGAGCGCAGCCATTTCCGCGTTCACAACTCAAGCCGCCCGCAGGGGGCCCGTGCGCGCCATAGGAAGATCAGTGTGTTCCCGGCGCCGATCACGCCGGAGACGAGCCCATGACTGCCGAGACCACATTGCGCGCGGCGCGTAAGCCCATGCGCTCCGACGCTCATGGGGGCGGCGACGGTGGCGGCACCGGCGGCGGGATCGGGGTAGGAGGCGGCGGCGGCGGGATTGGCGTAGGCGGCGACGGCGGCACAAACGGCACCCCGGACACCGGGACAACCGGCGCGGGAACCGACGCTGAGCTCAGCCGAACGGTCGGCGCGACCATTGGCGGCACGTATGGCTTCTTCATTCCAAACCCCATGTTCCGACATAAATCGCAACATTCATTCAGATGTCATTACTCTGGTAAGGTGTCAACGCTCTCCAAGGGAAAGCTGCGGGCAGCGATCTGCGGTGTGCCGGTGGCGCCGGCGCGGGCTCAGCAGCGCTATCGGTCTGTGTGAACAACGCATTCGAGCCTGCGCCCGCCGACGGGTGCGGCGGCGGGCCCGCATTCGCTTGCAAACGTCACACACCAGTGGCGCGCGGCGCCGCGCGCGCCATACCAGGACGATGGCATCTCCAGCGCCTATCGGGCCGGAGACGAGCACGTGATTGCGGAAACGACCAAGCGCGGCGCGGAAGCGCACGCGCTCCGACGCTCAGGACGGCGGCACAAACGGCACCCCGGACACCGGGACAACCGGCGCGGCAGCCGACGCGGAGCTCAGCCGAACAGTCGGCGTGACCATTGGCGGCACGTATGGCTTCTTCATTCCCAACCCCCATGTTCCGAGTTAAATCGCAACATTCATCCAGATGTCATTACTCTGGTAAGGTGTCAACGCTCTCCAGAGGAAGCTGCGGCCAGCGAAGAATCGGTGTCCCGGTGTGGCAGCGCGGACACGGCCGTTCTTTCCGCCTGTGCGACAAGAAGATGCCGGCCTGCGCCCGCCGGCGGGTGCGGCGGCGCGCGCGCATTCGCTTGCCAACGCCACGCACCGTCTGGCGCGCGGGAGCCGAGCGTGGCATGGGAGAGAGCAAATCGTGTCGCCACACGCAGGCAGGGAGGACGAATTGAGGTCGGACTATGTGCTCCGGGTTTCCCCGCTCGCCAGCTTCCAGCCGCTCGGCGACAGCGCCGTGGTTCTGCGCATCGACAGTGGCCAGCTTTACTCGGCGAATGCCACGGCGCAGGCGCTGCTCTCCGCCATGGATGGGGAGCGCACGCTGGCGGACATCACCTCTCTCCTCCTCGAAGACTTCCATGTGGAGCGCGATGTCCTGGAGCGGGACCTGTTCGCCATGACCGAACAGCTTCTGGCAGCAGGCATCGTGGAAATAACCCCCGCCGCGTCATGACAGGCGCGGCGCTGCGTCGACGGCTGTGGTGGGAGGCGCGTCTTCTGCCGCTTCGGATCCTGGGGCGCGACTTTGCCGGCCTGCTGCGCTTTGCGGACCGCCCGCTCCGCAACGTTGATGCGCGGGGCCTGTCGGCGACGGATATCGTCGCCGCCGTGGTCGTGGCGACGCGCCGCCCCTGGATGATGCGGAACCGGCGCTGTCTGCGGCAGGGACTTCTGGCCTTCCGCGCCCTCCACAGTGCCGGTCACCGGCCCGCGCTGCATTTCGGCGTCGACGCGGCGGGCCTCAAGGGCCGAGAAGGCCTAGTGCATTGCTGGATTCTGGTGAAGGGCGAGGTGGTCCTCAACCCTCCCGAGCCGGGAATGACGACCGTGTTCATTCATTCCTTGTCGGACGCCGACTGATGCACAGGCTCTGCTTTGCCCTTGGCGGGGATAGCTGGGTGGTGGAATGCTCCCATGCCTCCCTGCTGCCGCCCTTGCGCGCCCTTCTCAACGGTCTCGAACGCGACACCGCCGGGCCCTCGCCGCAGCCATGGCGCCTTGAACGGGGCCGGCCGGACCTCACCGGGATGGAAGGCCGTGTGCTGCACGAGGGGCAGATGGAATCCGGCCCGCGTTTCAGCCTGTTTCAGACCGCGGATGCGCTCGTCCTGCTGTGCGGGCGCGAGCTGCGCATCGAGGCCGATCGCATGGGCGGCACCGGACGGGCGATTGTCGCCCCCGGCAGCGAGACCCTGCTGACGGGCCAGGCCGGCGTCTTCATGGTGTCGGCCGCGCTGGACAGCATGGGACAGCAGCTCGTCCATGCCGCCGCTCTTGCGCGGCCCGGCGGGGCCGGAGCCATTCTGCTGGCGGCGCCGAGCGGGGCGGGCAAGACCACGACGTCGCTTGCTCTCGCCCAGCAGGGGTTCGGCCTGATGTCCGACGATGGCGCGGTGCTGTGTCCGGGCGCCGGGCGCGTGGCCGTCTGGGGTCTCCCCCGCCGCCCCAAGGTGCACCGGGCGACGGCCGCTCTGCTTCCGGCGCTCGCCGCCGGGCTTCTCGGGGACTGGGACGTTGCCGGGGAGCAGCCGCTGGATCCCGCGCGCATCAGCGGTCTCAGGATAGCCCCGCCCGGCCTCGTTCTTCCGCTGGAAGCGCTCGTCTGGCTGGGCGCGCGGCGGGCCGGCACCACGCGCTGCGTGCCAATGGGCCGCGACGTCTTTCTCGCCGGTTTCGCGGTCGACAATCTCAATCGAGGGGTGGCGGGCGTGCCGGAGCACCAGCTGCGGCGATTCGAGGCCATCAGCCGGGCGGTTGGGCACGCGCCGACCTATGAGCTGCAGATTGGCGACCAACTCGCCGACGCGGGCGAAGCCCTTATGAGGGGGGTAGATCAGGCATGAGCCGCGCCCTGCTGTCACCCGCCTACGCCCACCGGCTGATCGCACTCGCCGATCCCGTGGGCAGCGGGCCGGATCTCTCAAGCCTTCCCGCGGCTGCGGTGCCGGAACTGCTGGCGGCGGCGCGGCAGCATCTCGTCCTGCCGGTCGTGTGGCGCCGCCTTGAGGTCCTGCGGGGGCGGGAGACGGCCGTCGCGCTTGACGAGGCGCACCGGGAACTGGAGCTTCAGACGGCGCACAGCATGCTGCTCGCCTACCATGCCTCGCGCATCGAGGCGGGCCTATCGCAAGCACGGGTGCGATTCTCCATCGTTAAAGGCGCCGCTTTCGCCTCGCTCTACCCGCACGCCTCGGACCGCCCCTTCACGGACATCGATATTCTGATCGATCCGTCGGACAGGCCGGCGGTAAATGCCACGCTGGAAGCGATGGACTTCGCCCCCGTTCCACGCAAGACCATCGACCATTCGGCCGCCTATGGCGAATTCAAATGGACCGCGCGCCAGGCACCGAACGTGCTGGTCGAGGTTCACCTGAACCTGGTGCATTACCCGCTCCTGCGCCGGACCGTTTCCCTCTCTCTGGACGATCTCGCCGCTTTCGGCGGCGCGCAGGCACCGGCCGGCCGGCTCATGGTGGCCGTGGCCCACGCGGCGGCCGGCCACAAATTTCATGCGCTTCGCCTGATCGTGGACGTTCTGCAGGCGTCACGGGCGATGGGCCGGGAAGCCTCGCACGCCTTTGTGCAGACGGCGGCAAGACAGGGCTGGGCGCTGGAGGCCGGCTTTGCGCTGGATCTTGCCGGGCGTCTTTATGGCGACGCGCAGACTACGGCAATCGCCACCCTGCTGCCGCCTTCCAGCGCCCGCGCGGTTGCGGCCCGCCTCCTGTCCGAGTCCGCCATCCTCGACGCCCCCCTGCACGGTGTCGCCTCCCGCATTCGCCGGACACTGGTTCGCGGGCTTCAGCATCTGCGGCCGGCGCTCCGGCGGCAAGGCGGTGGACCCGGGGCACGACCGGCTTCAGGATGACGGCGTGCGCCGCTGGGTATCTGCAAGTTGTGACCTGCCTATACGATTAGGCGCCTGCACCCGGCGTCGGCACGCTGAGCACTTCCTATGATGGTCGCGACGAACAGCGTCGGCCATAACCTTCAGCATGAGCAGGAGCGGCTGCAGCGCGGCCAGACACGCGGCATCACGCCGAGCATGTAGCCGCGACGGAGGATCGAGAGAGGACCGACGTGATCGAGCCGTCATACAACATCGCCCCGTCCCTCATGGCACCGGAAAAGTTGACGGATCTCGCCGAGGTCGAGATTGCGCGTCGGGCGCAAGAAGCGCCCCGCGCTCAAGCTGCACGGGTTGCGGCAGAGGGCTTGAGCGAGATTGCGTATCGGAACCGGATGGCAATACAGGCGACGCTCGACACCATCGCGGCGGCCGACAATTCTGCCGACACGGCGCGAGCGCTCGCCAGGCCCATCGAGAACGCGCCTGAAGCCCTCGGGCGCCTGCCGGGCCGCGCCGCCACCTTCTGGCGCAAGGAGGATGACGAGCGGCGCGAAGCCAGGGGCGCCGTCGTCGACCTTGCGCTCGCCGTCAAGAAATATGGCGATGCCCTCGCCTATGAGAGGTCAGAAATCCAGCACGCTCACCGCGACGAACAAATACGGCTCGCGACCGCGATTCCAGCGCCCTCGCGGGAGTTGGCGGCTGTGCTCACCCAGCCGGTCGGCAAGGCGATCGAGGCTTTGCAGCATGATCGAACGCTCGCTGACGAGCTGGTGAGGATCGTGGAGGCCGGTCGCCGGCGCCTCAGCGCGGACGATCTACGCGAGCCCGGGCACGTGCCCGATACCTACCGTCATGCGGCCATGCTGCGCGATATGCACCAACAGCATGCGCGCCGGCAGACGCGGGGCCGAGAGGCAGGGCCAGTTATCACACGGTAGGGCAGCAATTCGCTTGGCCCTCTTCCTCACAAACTTCGCGATCCACTCGCGCTGCTTCGGCGAAGCGAGATCCTTTCCGCCGGCCGACCGCGCCGCGTCGATCCATTTCGACAGAACGTATCGAGCTGCGCCGCTTCAGGCGGGTCCGTCCGTGTCTCCTCCGACATCTTTCGGCCATAGGCGAAGTGCTTGTCCGAGGGGCCAGCGTTCGCGCGCTTGCGAGCCCGGCCGCACGTCACGCGCTGGTGCCCTCGACGAGGGAGACGGGCAGCGTGTATTCCAGCCGCTCGAACGCCCCTGCGCGCAGCCTGGCCAGCAGCAGCTCGGCGCCGAGTTGGCCGAGCTCGAAAGCGGGCGAGCGCGCCGAGGTCAAGGTCACGCGGTCTTGGCTGTAGGGCTCGAAGGCGTTGAATCCCGTGACTGCCACCTGCTCCGGCACCTTCACGCCCTGTGCGGTCAGCAGCCGCAGCGCGATGGCGGCGATTCGGTCGTTGCTGCCCATGACGGCCTCGGGCAGGCCGTGGCGGTCGATATTGTCGGTGATGGCCTGGGCGATCGCCTCACGGTTGTTCTCGTCGCAGCGCAGGATGCGGGCCGGACGCCCGGCTTGCTTGAAACACTGCCATATGGCGTCGAGCCGCGCCTCGATGGCGGGCCAGAAGATCTTCGGAATGACGATCAGCGTCGAGGCGGGATTGCGCCGCAGCACATGGCGCGCCAGTGCGTCCGCGCCGCCCGCGTCGTCCTGGTTCACGTAGCAGACATCCGCCGCTTCGATCGACGGCTTGTCCTGGAAGACGAGTATCGGCTGGCCGAGATCGGCGAAGAGTTGGATGGTGCTCCGGCGGCTGGCCGCCGAGCCCGACAGCATCAGGCAGATCGCATCGACGACCGTCTCCCGGACCAGGAAGGAATCGTTGATCTGTTTGGGTTTTACCCCGTGGACGAGAAGCCCGAATCCCTTTTCGCTCAGCCGGTTCGACAGACCGGCCGCCACATGGGTGGTGAAAGGGTCGGCGAGGAACATCGGCGAGGGATCGACAATGGTCATGCCGATGATCGACCGCTGCAGCGTGCGCAGTTCGCGCGCCGTCCGGTTGGGTCTGTAACCCAGCATCCGCACGGCTTCCTGCACGCGCATCACGGTTTCCGCCGAGATGCCTTGGCGCACGCCGTTGACCACTTTGGACACCGTCGCGGTTGAGACGCCGGCATGGGCTGCGACGGTGTGCAGGTTCACTTTTGCCATTCGACCATCCCTCGCGGAAGTTGTGTCTAATAAGGCCATTGACGCCATACGGAAACGCTCATATCGTCTGTTAAACGTTTAACAAAGGCACTCAGGAGGTTTCCTTGCCCAACGACGTTCTCGACCTCGACGCAATCAAGACCACTCTGTATACGGCCGTCCTCAGCGATGTGCTCGACGATTTCGGCCTGCCCAATCAGGCGATGGCCCCGTTCGTCCGCCCTCTGGACGAAGGCAAGAAGCTGGTTGGCTATGCCCGCACTGGCCTGTTCATGAACACCTATTCGGTGCGCGAGGGTGAGAACCCCTACGAGATCGAGATCGCGCTGATCGACGACCTCAAGCCGAATGACGTTGCGGTGCTCGGCTGCGCCGGCCCGACGCAGCGCATTGCCCCCTGGGGCGAGCTGCTTACCACCGCCTCGATGAAGCGCGGCGCGGTCGGCTGCGTGACCGACGGGCTGGTGCGCGATGTCCGCCACATCCGCTCGCTCGGCTTCCCGGTGTTCCACGGCGGCATTGGCCCGCTGGATTCGCGCGGCCGCGGCAAGATGATGGCCTATGACCTGCCGATCCAGTGCGGGGGCGTCAGCGTCAAGCCGGGTGATCTGGTGTTCGGCGATGTCGACGGCGTGGTCGTCGTGCCGAAGGAGGTCAGTGTCCGGGTCGTCGAGGCGGCGATGCGGAAGGTCACCAGCGAGAACAAGACTCGCCAGGAGCTGGAGAACGGCCTGCTGCTCGCGGACGTCTACGCCAAGTATGGCGTGCTCTGAGCTGGCCTGATCCCCAGCTCTCCGATCTGTCTCATCCAATCAAAACATAGAACGTCCAGGGGAAAAGCATGAGAAACGGATTGAAGATCTTCACTGTCGCCGTCATGGCGGCCGGCCTCATCGTGCCGGCCATCGCCATGGCGGCCGACTACACCATCCGGGCCTCCCACTCGGAGGCCCCGGAAAGCCCACTGCACAAGGGATATCTCGTCTTCAAGGCCTATGTGGAAGGCGCGAGCGGCGGCAAGATCGATGTCGTCATCTCGCCGGCCGGCCAGCTCGGCTCCATCACTGACGGGCTGGAGCAGGCCAAGGCCGGGGCGATCCAGATCGCGCAGGGCGACGAGCAGACGCTCGACGCATTTTATAAGCCGATGATGATCTTGGCGACGCCCTATCTCTTCGCCGATGACGAGGAGGCCCGGGCCTTCCTCACCAGCGACCTGTTCAAGAAGACCAATGACGAGATGGCCGCCAAGTCCGGCCTGCGTCTGCTCGCGGCGGCCTCCTACGGCTTCCGCGACTTCACCAACAATGTGCGCCCCATCAAGTCGGCGGCGGACATGAAGGGCATCCGCATGCGCGTGCCGCCGAGCCCGATGTCGCTGGCGATGGTCGAGGCGATGGGCGGCTCTCCGACGCCGATTCCGTGGGCGGAGCTCTATGGCGCGCTACAGACCGGCGTGGTCGACGGGCAGGAGAACCCGTTGGGTGTCATCTATGACTACTCCTTTTATCAGGTTCAGAAGTACCTCACCGTCGACAATCACCAGCTCGGGCTGAACAGCATCATCATCAGTGAGCCGTTCTTCCAGAGGCTCTCTCCGGAGCTTCGCGAGGTCGTCGCCGTGGGCGCGCAGATGGCCGCCGCAACGGAGTATGGCGAGCGCAACTACCAGTCCCGCGTCGTGACGGTCGATGCCCTACGCAAGAAGGGCATGGAGGTCTATTTCCCGACCCCGGCGGAATCGGCCACCTTCCGCGACGCCGTGAAGGGCCCGATGCAGGCCTACCTGAACAAGGAGCTTGATCCGGCCTTCGTGAAGGCGGTCTACGCCGAGATCGAGAAAATCCGTGCGGCGCGGGCCTCCGACGTCAAGTAAAGCGGCGGAGCGAACAGTGTCGCTCCATTACGGACGTAGAGGGGGCTTCGGTGAACCGAGCAGAGATCCTTCATAAATTCGTCGATGCGATCATCATCGGGTCTCTCGCGGTGATCGTCTTCTCGATAATTCTTCAGGTGGTGGCGCGGTATTTCTTCCACGCCGCATTCCCCTGGCCGGAGGAACTGTCGCAGCTCCTGCTCGTATGTCTTTCCTTCCTCGGCATGTACCGGGCGATCGGAGAGGACATGCATATTCGGCTGGATGTTCTTCCTCGCGAGGGAGGCGGACCCTTAGTCCGCCTTCTTCAGGCCGCGGGCCTGCTCGCCGCTGCCGGTTTCGTCGCCTACATCGGCTATGGCGGCCTCGAACTGGCCCGCAATTCATGGACGCAGCCCTCGCCGGCCATGCGTTTGCCGATGGGGATGTTCTACCTCGTCATTCCCATCGCCTGCCTGCTCTCATTCCTGGCGCTCCTCGCCAGAATCCACCTGCTGCTGACCGTGGAACGCAACCGATGACGGCGGTGATCCTGATCGTGCTTCTCGTGGTGATGCTGGCGGTCGGCGTGCCGATCGCCTTCAGCATCGGGCTCCTCGCCGTCGCGGGGCTAACTTTGGCGGGCATTTCAACCCCGAGCATTGCCGCCCAGCGGATGTTCTCCGGCATGAACGCCTATGCACTGCTGGCGTTGCCGCTGTTCATCCTTGGCGGGAACATCCTGGTGGCGGGTGGCGTCATCCAGCGGCTCATCGCTTTCGCCGACGTGATGGTCGGCCGCATCCGCGGCGGCCTGGCTCAGGTGAACGTGCTAGCCAACCTGATGATGGCGGGCGTATCGGGGTCTGCCACAGCGGATTCAGCCGCCATCGGCGCGGTGATGATCCCGGCAATGAAGGAGCGCGGCTACACCGCCGACTTTGCCGCCGCGCTCACCATCTCCGGGGCGATCATGGCGCCCATCCTGCCGCCGAGCCTGATCATGGTGATCTATGCGATCCCCACCAAGCTCTCCATCGGCGCCATGTTCTTTGCCGGCATCCTGCCGGCGGTCCTCATCGCTCTGCTGTTGATGGGGTATGTCGCCTTCGCCCGCCGCAAAGACGCGCTCATCGTGCCGGCGCAGACGGGTTTCAGGGTCTATGTGAAGGCCACCATTACCGCGCTGCCGGTGCTGGCGGCCCCGCTTCTCATCGTCGGCGGCGTGCGCGGGGGCATGTTCACCGCCACGGAAGCGGCGGGAATCCTGTGCGGCTACGCCATCCTGCTCTGCGCGGTGGCTTATCGCACAGTGGGGCTCACCAAGCTCATCGAGGTCTTCCGCGAGAGCGCGATGACCACGGCGACGATCATGATCATCGTCGCAACCTCCAATCTCTTCGCCTGGTATCTGGCGATGGAGAACGTGCCGAACGCGGCCCGCGACCTGTTCCAGTCGCTCACCGACAACCCCTTTGTCTTCCTGCTCCTGGTCAACGTCTTCCTGCTGATTGTCGGGGCTTTCGTCGACACGGTGCCGGCGATCCTGATCTTCGTACCTATCCTGCAGCCGACGGCCGTGCAGTTCGGCATTGACCCGATCCACTTCGCCATCGTGGTGATCGTCAATCTGATGATCGGGCTCAACACGCCCCCGGTCGGCACGAACCTGTTCGTGATCTCCTCGGTGGCCGGGCGCCCGATGATGGCAATCTCAAGGGCACTGCTGCCATTCTACGGCATCAAGATCGTGGCGCTGCTCCTCATCACCTATGTGCCGGCGCTGTCGCTGTGGCTGCCGCGTCTGGCCGGTCTTCACAACTGAAACTTCGCACACATGACGGCCGCGCGGCGAGGACCGCGCGCCGGCCAAGAAAAGGGTAAAAGGAAATGCCGAATATCATCCTGCAGCCGGACGTCCAGTTCGACGGCGAGGCGGATCTTGAGCAGGCGGTCTATGGGTCGCGCTACAAGGTCGTGACGTCGAAGTCGAAGAATCTCGGCGGCATTCCCGAGCAGGTCTGGCACGATGCGGTCGCGATGGTCTGCTACCACGAGATCGAGGTGACCGACGCGGTGCTCGCGCGCATGCCGAATTGCCGCGTGGTGGTGCGTGCCGGCGTCGGCTTCGACAATATCGACCTCGCGGCCGCCGGACGGCGCGGGGTGGCGGTCTGCAACACGCCCGATTACGGCACGATGGACGTTGCCGACCACGCCATCGCCATGAGCCTCGCCTTCCTGCGGGGGCTGGTGCAGTACAACAGCGCCCTTCTGGACGATCCGATCGACGGATGGCGCTTCCAGATTCCGACCACGATCCGCCGCCTGTCGACGCAGACTTTCGGGGTGGTCGGCCTCGGCCGCATCGGCACGGCCACGGCGTTGCGGGCCAAGGCACTGGGCATGAAGGTCATCTTCTTCGACCCCTATCGCCCGACCGGTACCGAGCTCGCCGTCGGCCTCGGCCGCGTGAACAGCCTCGAAGACCTACTGGCGCAATCCGATGTCGTGTCGCTGCACACGCCGCTGACGACTGAGACGCGCCATCTCATCTCTACCGCCGAATTGGCGGCGATGAAGGCGGACGCCCTGCTCGTCAACACGGCCCGTGGCGGGGTGGTCGACCTCGCGGCTCTCACCGAGGCCCTTGCCGCCGGCCGCATCGGCGGCGCCGCGCTCGATGTGCTGGAGCAGGAGCCGCTGCCGGCGGACCATCCGCTGATGGCGCTCTGGCGCGCGCCGGACTCCTCCATCCGCCACAAGCTGATGCTCTCCCCGCACGCGGCGTTCTACAGCCCGTCGAGCCTGGTCGACCTGCGGCAGAAGTCGGCGCGCACCGCGCTCGGCTATCTCGAAAGCGGCAGCTCGCGTGATTGCGTGAACCGCGACCTGTACGACGCCGCTGTCGCCGTCCAGCGCCGGAGCGCCGTCGCATGAGTGGATGGGTCCGCAATCGCTCGGTTCTCATCACCGCCGCCGCCCAGGGCATAGGGAGGGCGAGCGCGCTCGCCTTCGCCGCCGCCGGAGCCCGAGTCTACGCCACCGATATCGATGCCAAGGCGCTCAGCCGGCTGGAAGTTGTGCCTGGCATCGTGCCGCGCCGGCTCGATGTGCGCGACGACGCGGCCGTGACAGCCACCTTCGCCGAGATCGGGCCGGTGGACGTGCTGTTCAACTGTGCCGGCTTCGTGCATGCGGGCACCGTGCTGGACATGACCGATGCCGAGTTCGATTTCGCCGTCGATCTCAATGTCCGCTCCATGGTCCGCACCATCCGCGCCGCGCTTCCGGCCATGCTGGAGCGCGGCGAGGGGGCCATCATCAACATGGCCTCGGTGGTAGGGGCGGCCAAGGGCGCGCCGAACCGCTTCGTGTACGGCGTCACCAAGGCGGCCGTCATCGGTCTTACCAAGGCGGTCGCGGCGGATTATGTGGCGCGCGGGGTGCGCTGCAACGCTATCTGTCCGGGAACGGTCGAAAGCCCGTCGCTGGAGCAGCGGCTGAGCGCCACCGGCGATTATGAGGCTGCGCGGAAGGCCTTCATCGCCCGCCAGCCCATGGGGCGGATCGGCCAGCCTGAGGAAATCGCGGCCTTGGCAGTGCATCTGGCCGGCGCCACCTACACCACCGGTCAAGCCTACAACATCGATGGCGGCTGGTCGCTCTGACCGACGCGGGTGCCGGCCCGTGCCTTCCGCAACGAGGCGGGAGGCACGGCGAGCCGCAATCTCCAGGGAGACATGACATGAAACTGGTTCGCTTCGGCGCGCCCGGTGCCGAGAAGCCGGGCCTGATCGATGACAACGGCGTGTTGCGCGATCTGTCGGCGCAGGTGGCTGACATCGGCGGTGCAGCCCTTGCGCCGGCCGCGCTCGACGCGTTGCGCGCTCTTGACCCGGCGAGCCTGCCGGCCGTTGCCGGTTCGCCCCGGCTCGGCCCTTGTGTCGCGGGCGTCGGCAAGTTCATCTGTATCGGGCTCAATTTTTCCGACCACGCGGCGGAAGCCGGCGTCGAGGTGCCGAGCGAGCCCATCGTGTTTATGAAGGCCACCTCCGCCATATCCGGGCCGCACGATGAGGTGCGGATACCGCGCGGGTCGCAGAAGACCGACTGGGAGGTCGAGCTGGGCATCGTCATCGGCCGCACGGCCAGCTATGTCGAGGAAGCTAGGGCGCTCGACCATGTGGCGGGCTACTGCGTGATCAATGATGTCTCGGAGCGTGCCTTCCAGCTGGAGCGTCAGGGGCAGTGGACCAAGGGCAAGAGCTGCGACACGTTCGGGCCTATCGGCCCGTGGCTGGTGACGGCGGACGAGGTCGGCGACCCGCACGATCTCGGCATGTGGCTCAAGGTGAACGGCCAGACCATGCAGAACGGTTCGACCCGCACCATGATCTTCGGTGTGCCGCACCTCATCTCCTATCTGAGCCAGTTCATGAGCCTGCATCCTGGCGACATCATCTCGGCTGGCACGCCGCCCGGCGTCGGTCTCGGCCTGAAACCGCCGCGCTATCTCAAGGCCAACGACGTGGTGGAGCTCGGCATCGAGAAGTTGGGCGTCCAGCGCCAGACCTTTGTCGGGCAGGGCTGAGGTCACAGGCGAGGCGGGGTCCACTTAGTCCGCCAACCCCCGCAACGCTGCCTTCGTTGCCGGTGCAACCAGGATGACGCAGCCATCCGCCAGGGACACGACCATTGCCGCCAGGGGCTCGGCCAAGGGCGCGGCCAGTTGCTGGGCAAGGTCGTCGCCGGCTGCATCTTGTCGCGGGATGCGTTGCCGTTCCTTCTCTGCCGGCTTAGTGTTGGGATCGAACCGGAGGCGATGACGGGTTCTTCGGACGCCGGAATGGACGCTGAGCATGCGGGAAGACGCGCTGGGCTACGGA
Organism: Ancylobacter vacuolatus; assembly: GCF_030813595.1. Taxonomy (GTDB): domain Bacteria; phylum Pseudomonadota; class Alphaproteobacteria; order Rhizobiales; family Xanthobacteraceae; genus Ancylobacter; species Ancylobacter vacuolatus. The sequence continues at coordinate 102,186 of NZ_JAUSUH010000007.1, forward strand.
AAGCCGCTGCCGCGACCGGCCGATGAGACGGACGAGGCCTGGATCGCCGTCATCCGCAAGATGGACGAGACCTATGCCGAGTTGCTCACCCAGCAGGTGGCGGTCGAGCAGAAGAACGAGGAGCTTGAAGAGGCGCAGACCTTCATCGCCGGGCTGATGGCCTCGATGACGGACATCCTCATCGCCTGCGACCTTTCGGGTCGGATCGAGCAGGTGAACCTCGCAGCCGAGCGCGCCTTCGGCCGCTCGCCTGGTGATCTCGCCCGTCTCCCCTTAGAGGAATTGCTGGCCGAGGAATCTCCGGCGCATTTCCGCCATCTTCGCGAGGCCGTCGAACGGCGCGCCCGCATAAGCGACCGCGAGCTCGTCTTCCGCACCCCGGAAGGGTCGTTCCCCGTCTCCGCCAACGGCGCCGTGCGCTTCGATTCCCGCGGGAGATCGGTCGGCCTTGTTCTTGTCTGCCGGCCGATCGGCGAACTGCGTAAGGCTTACAGGGATCTTGAAGCGGCGCATGAGGGCCTGAAAGAGGCGCAGCAGCAGCTCGTCCATTCGGAGAAGATGGCTTCGCTCGGCCGGCTGGTGGCCGGCGTCGCTCATGAGCTCAACAACCCGATCTCCTTCGTCTATGGCAATGCGCACACTCTGCGCCGCTACAGCGGGCGGCTGACCGCTTATGTCGACGCGGTGGAGCGCGGCGCCAATACGGCGACGCTCGCCCGGCTGCGCGAGGAACTGAAGATCCAGCACACGCTGGCCAATATGGAGGGCACGCTGGACGGCATGCTGGAAGGCGCCGAGCGGGTGCGGGACGTTGTCGCCGACCTCCGCCGCTTTTCGTCCGATCGGCGCGAGGCGCGCGAGGTGTTCGACCTCGCCGTGCTGGCACGCTCGGCCCTTGACTGGGTGGCGAAGGCGCGTGCGCCCGAGATCGAGACCTTTGTCGATGTGCCGGAAGGGCTGGCGGCGGTCGGCCATCCCGGCCATGTTCACCAGGTGCTGATGAATCTCGTGCAAAATGCCGTCGACGCCATGGAGGATCGACCCGTGCGCCGGCTCGAGATCACCGGGCGGAGCGGGGACGAGGTGGTGCTGATGCTGCGAGACACCGGCTCGGGCATCGACCCCGAAATTGCCGCGCGGATTTTCGATCCTTTCTTCACCACCAAGCCGATCGGCAAGGGCACCGGTCTCGGCCTGTCGATCAGCTATCGCATTGTGCAGGAACACGGCGGCACGCTGGAGGCGAGCAACCATCCGGAGGGCGGGGCGGTGATGACGCTGCGCCTGCCGGCGGCGCGGGAGGGCTGAGCATGGACGGATTCAACGTGCTGTGGATCCAGTCCGGCGGCTGCGGCGGCTGCACCATGTCGTTGCTTTGTGCCGAGGCGCCTGACCTCGCCGCCACGCTCGGGAGTGCCGGCATCCGCTTTATCTGGCACCCGACCTTGTCGGAGGAAACTGGAACGGAGGCGCTCGCGCTGTTTGAGGCCGTGCTTTCCGGCGAGTTGCGCCTTGATGCGCTCTGCGTCGAGGGCGCCATGCTGCGCGGGCCCAACAATACCGGGCGCTTCCATCTTCTCGCCGGGACCGGCGTGCCGACCATCGACTGGGTGCGCAGGCTGGCAGCACTGGCGAAGAACGTGGTCGCGGTCGGCACCTGCGCCGCCTATGGCGGGGTGACGGCGGCGGGACCGAACCCGGCCGATGCCTGCGGCCTGCAATATGACGGGCGGCGAGTCGGCGGGGCGCTCGGCGCCGCGTTCCGCTCCCGCAGCGGCCTGCCCGTCATCAACATTGCCGGCTGCCCGACGCATCCGAACTGGATTACCGAGACCCTGATGCTGCTGGCGGCGGGACTGCTCGGCGCCGACGATCTCGACGTCTATAACAGGCCCCGCTCCTATGCCGACCAGCTGGTGCATCATGGTTGCCCGCGCAACGAGTATTACGAGTACAAGGCGAGCGCGGAGAAGCTTTCCGACCTTGGGTGTATGATGGAACATCTGGGCTGCGTCGGCACGCAGGCCCATGCCGATTGCAACACCCGGTTATGGAACGGCGAAGGCTCCTGCACGCGCGGCGGCTATGCCTGCATCAACTGCACCGCGCCGGAATTCGAGGAGCCCGGCCACGCTTTTCTGGAGACGCCGAAGATCGCCGGCATTCCCGTCGGCCTGCCGACCGACATGCCCAAGGCGTGGTTCGTCGCCCTGTCTTCCCTAGCCAAGGCGGCAACGCCTGACCGGCTGAGGCGCAACGCCACCAGCGACCATGTGGTGGCGCCGCCGGCCGTGCGCGATCTCAAGCGGCGGTGAGCGTGGCGGACGCGGGGGGAGGGACCAGAAGGCTGGTGGTCGGACCGTTCAACCGGGTCGAAGGCGACCTGGAAGTGCGGCTCGACATTGCCGGCGGCGAGGTCTTGGCGGCCTTCGTCACCTCGCCGCTATTCCGTGGCTTCGAGCGCATACTCGAAGGGCGCGACCCGCGCGACGCGCTGGTTATCGCCCCGCGCATCTGCGGCATCTGCTCGGTGTCGCAATCCCATGCCGCCGCTCTGGCGCTGGCCGGGGTGCAGGGCGTGGCACCGACGGCGAACGGGCGGGTTGCGACCAACCTCCTCGTCGCCACCGAGAACGTCGCCGATCACCTGACGCATTTCCACGTCTTCTTCATGCCGGATTTCGCCCGTGCCATCTATGCCGGCCAACCCTGGTTCGCGCGTGCCGAGACCCGCTTCAAGGCGGCGCAAGGCACGTCCGTGCGGGCGGCGCTGGCGACGCGAACCACACTGCTGCATGTGCTCGGCCTGCTCGCCGGACGTTGGCCGCACACCCTCGCCATCCAGCCTGGCGGTGTGACGCGCGGCGCCGATGCGCGCGACAAGATGCGGCTGCTGGCGACGCTTGGCGCGACGCGTCAGGAGCTGGAGGAGCGGCTGTTCGGCGCGCCTCTGGCACGCATTGCCGCGCTGGCGGCGCCGGAGGAACTGGATGCACTGCGCCGTGGCGAAAGCGACCTTGCGCTGTTCCTCGCCATTGCCGAGGATCTTGATCTCGCCAGCCTGGGCCGCGCCTATGACCGCTACCTGAGCTACGGCGCCTATCCCGACGAAGACGGCCGGCTCTATGCGCGCGGCATCGTCACGTCTGAGGGACGCGGCGCACTGGATACCGACGCCATCGCCGAAGACCACACCAATGCCCGAATGGAAGGACGCTGGCGCGCGCATCACCCGTTCGAGGGCTTCACCTTTCCCGATGCGACGGATGAGACCGGCTACAGCTGGTGCAAGGCGCCGCGTCTGGCCGGCCTGCCCTTCGAGACCGGGGCCGTGGCGCGGCAGATGGTTGACGGCCAACCGCTGATCCGCGCGCTCGTCGCCTCGGGCGGCGGCAGCGTGTTCGTGCGCGTGCTGGCGCGCCTGATCGAAACGGCGCGCACGCTTCTGGCTATGGAAGACTGGGTGCGACGGCTGGAGCCCGGCGCGCCCTGGTGCGCCCAAGGCGAGATGCCGCGCGAGGGCCGTGCCGCCGGCCTGACCGAAGCGGCGCGGGGCGCCCTCGGCCACTGGCTGCGGGTCGAAGACGGACGCATCGCCGGCTACCAGATCATCGCGCCGACGACGTGGAACTTCTCTCCGCGCGATGCCGCCGGCGTGCCGGGGCCGCTGGAGGCCGCCTTGGTGGGCGCGCCGGTACGGCAGGGCGAGACCACGCCGGTCGCGGTGCAGCATATCGTGCGGTCCTTCGACCCCTGCATGGTGTGCACGGTGCACTGAGCGAAGCCATGCGAGGAGACCGGGAAGGAGAGGAGCGCGCGGCCGAGGAGATACTCGTGCGCGGTCTGGTGCAGGGCGTCGGCTTCCGCCCTTTCGTGTGGCGGCTTGCCCGCCGGCTTGGTGTCGAGGGGAAGGTGTCGAATGTCGGCGACGCGGTGTCGATCCACGCCGCCGCGCCGCCCGAGGTGCTGGAAGCCTTCGCTCTCGCTCTGGCGGAGGAGGCGCCCCCGCTCGCCCGTGTCGAGACGGTGGAGCGCACCCCGTCGCGCCCGTTCCGCTGTGACGGCTTCACCATCGCGGCGAGCGCGCCCGGCACGGTTTCGGCGGGGGTCGTGCCCGACATCGCCACCTGCCCGGCCTGCCTCGCCGAGATCCGCGATCCGGTCGCCCGGCGCCACCGCTACGCTTTCACCAATTGCACCGACTGTGGGCCTCGCTTCTCCATCGTCGAGGGCCTGCCCTATGACCGCGCGACCACCACCATGCGCGGCTTCCACCTCTGTCGCGAATGCCAGCGCGACTATGGCGACCCAGCCGACCGGCGCTTTCACGCCCAGCCGATCGCCTGCCCAGCCTGCGGGCCCCGCCTCGCGCTGGAGCTGGGTGGTGCGCGTGTTCCCGGCGATCCGCTGGCTGAGGCGGCCGGGCGTCTGACGGCCGGGGCGATCCTCGCCATCAAGGGCATCGGCGGTTTCCATATCGCCTGTGACGCCACCAATGAGGCGGCGGTCGCCGAACTGCGGCGGCGCAAGTGCCGCCCGGTCAAGCCGCTGGCGCTGATGGTGCGCGACCGTGCCATGCTGGATCAACTCTGCGCGGTGGAGCCGGCGGAATGGGAGGCGCTGTGCGGTCCCTCCGCCCCCATCCTGCTCCTGTGCCGGCGCGACGGCGCAATGCTGGCGCCCTCGCTGGCGCCGGGGAATGCCCTGCTCGGCGTGATGCTGCCCTACACGCCGCTTCAGCATCTGTTGATGGAGGCCGTCGACCGGCCGCTGGTGATGACCAGCGCCAACCGCTCCGGCGAGCCGCAGATTTATCGCGACGAAGAGGCGCGGGAAGGGCTCGAGGGCATCGTCGACGGGGTGCTGGGTCACGACCGCCCCATCGCCCGGCGGCTTGACGACAGCGTGGCACGGGTGGCCGCCGGGGCCCTGCGTGTGATGCGGCGCGGGCGCGGCCTGGCGCCGGCGCCCCGTCCGCTGCCGCCGAGCTTCTCGTCGGCACCGGCGGTGCTCGCCCTCGGTGGGGAACTCAAGAGCGCCATCTGCCTCTCGACGGCCGGTCGGGCGCTGCTCTCCCACCACCTCGGCGATCTCGACGAACTGACGACGCAGGACGCGTTCGAAACGGCCATCGCCGACTATGCGGCTCTGTTCGACCATCGGCCGGAAGCCATCGCCGTCGACCTCCATCCAGACTATCGCGCCAGCCGGCGCGGCGCTGGCCTGGCGGCTGAGCGCGGGCTGCCGTTGATCGGCGTCCAGCATCACCACGCCCATATCGCCGCTGCCATGGCGGAGAATGGGTGGGCAGTGGATGCCGGCCCGGTCATCGGCATCGCGCTGGACGGGCTCGGCCTCGGCGAGGACGGCACCGCCTGGGGCGCGGAAATCCTTCTATGCGACTACACGCACAGCCGTCGGCTGGCGCGGCTGAGGTCCATTCCGCTCGCCGGCGGCGACGTGGCGAGCCGCGAGCCGTGGCGCGTGCTTCTCGCCCATCTCGACGCATCGCTGCCACCGGGCGAGATTCCCCCGGCGCTATTTGACGGGCTGCCGGCCGCAACGTTGCGGGCGATGATTGCGCGGGGGATCAACGTGCCGCTGGCGAGTTCCGCTGGCCGACTGTTCGACGCCATGGCGGCGCTGCTGGGCCTCGCCCCGCCCCGCCTGAGCTTTGAGGGGGAGGCGGCGATGGCGCTGGAGGCTCTGGCCGCGAGCGCGCCGGGAACTCATGGCTTCTATGCCTTTGGTGTCGTAGCCGAAAACGGCCTCGCCACGATCGACCCGGCGCCGATGTGGCGTGCCGCCGTCGCCGATCTGGGAGCCGGCCAGCCGCGAGCGGTGATCGCCGCGCGCTTCCATGCCGGCGTGGCGCGGGCCTTCGCCGACGCCGCCCTGGCGGCGGCAGCGGAATACGGGGCGCGCGCCCTCGCGCTCTCCGGGGGAGTGATGCAGAACGCCGTGCTGCTCGACCATCTCGTCGCGCGTCTGGCGCCGACGGGACTCCCGCTGCTCATTCCCGCCGAGGTGCCGGCCAATGATGGCGGGCTCGCCTTCGGTCAGGTCGCGGTTGCTGCAGCGCGACTGATGCAGCGGTAAGCCGCTTTCCGGTCGGTACAGAAAGCGGTCTTGCAGCTTCCGCTCCGCCGGCCGGGATGAAAGTCAACTCATTGGAATTAGACGAATTATTCGTCTGGCACGACCATTGCTGATGTCTTCCTCGCCGGTGCACCTCGACGTGCGCCGAGGCAATCGATCGGGAGGATCCGCCGCATGGCCGGGCTTGAGACATTTTACGAGGTGATGCGACGCCAGGGCATCACCCGCCGCTCGTTCCTGAAATACTGTTCGCTAACCGCCGCCGCGCTCGGGCTGGGGCCGGAATTCGTGCCCGAAATTGCCCATGCGATGGAAAACAAGCCACGCACCCCGGTGCTGTGGCTGCATGGGCTGGAGTGCACGTGCTGTTCAGAGAGCTTCATCCGCTCGGCGCATCCGCTGGTGAAGGACGTCGTGCTGTCGATGATCTCGCTGGATTACGACGACACCCTCATGGCGTCTGCCGGCCACCAGGCGGAGGCGATCCTCGATGAGGTGATGGAGAAGTACAAGGGCAATTACATCCTCGCGGTGGAGGGAAACCCGCCGCTCAACGAGGATGGCATGTACTGCATCATCGGTGGCAAGCCCTTCGTGGACCAGCTGAAAAAGGTGGCCAAGGACGCCAAGGCGGTGATCTCCTGGGGCTCCTGCGCCTCGCATGGCTGCGTGCAGGCGGCGCGCCCGAACCCGACCCGCGCCACCCCGGTGCATGAGGTCATCCTCGACAAACCGATCATCAAGGTGCCGGGCTGCCCGCCTATTGCCGAGGTGATGACCGGCGTCATCACCTACATGCTCACCTTCGACCGCCTGCCCGAACTCGACCGGCAGGGGCGGCCGAAAATGTTCTATTCCCAACGCATTCACGACAAGTGCTACCGCCGGCCGCATTTCGACGCCGGCCAATATGTCGAGGCCTTCGACGATGAGGGCGCGCGCAAGGGCTACTGCCTCTACAAGGTCGGCTGCAAGGGCCCGACGACCTACAACGCCTGTTCGACCACCCGCTGGAATGATGGCGTCTCCTTCCCGATCCAGTCCGGCCACGGCTGCATCGGCTGTTCGGAGGATGGCTTCTGGGACAAGGGGTCCTGGTATGCGCGCCTGACAGATCTCAAAGGCGTCGGCTTCGGCATTGAAGCCAATGCTGACCGCGTGGGCATGGCGGCGGCTGGTGTCGTCGGCGGCGGCATCGCGGTGCACGCCGCGGTCAGCGCGCTCAAGCGCGCCCGACACAAGGATGCTGACCAGCAGAGCACGCCGGCCGATCACAACAACAAGGGAGAGGCGGCATGACCATCCAGACGCCAAACGGCTTCACGCTCGACACCTCCGGCAAGCGCATCGTCGTCGATCCGGTCACGCGCATCGAAGGCCACATGCGCTGCGAGGTGAACGTCGATTCCGACAATGTCATCCGCAACGCGGTCTCCACCGGCACCATGTGGCGCGGGCTCGAAGTGATCCTCAAGGGTCGGGACCCGCGCGATGCCTGGGCCTTCGTCGAGCGCATCTGCGGCGTGTGCACCGGCTGCCACGCCCTGGCCTCGGTGCGCGCCGTCGAGGACGCGCTTCAGATCAAGATCCCCAACAACGCCTTCCTGATCCGCGAGATCATGGCCAAGGTGCTGCAATGGCATGACCATGTCGTGCATTTCTACCATCTGCATGCGCTGGACTGGGTCAACCCGATCAATGCGCTGAAGGCCGACCCCAAGGCGACCTCGCAGCTCCAGCAGATGGTAGGGCCGGACCACCCCAATTCCAGCCCCGGCTATTTCCGTGACGTGCAGAACCGGCTGAAGAAGTTTGTCGAGAGCGGCCAGCTCGGCCTCTTCAAGAATGGCTACTGGGACAATCCTGCCTACAAGTTGCCGCCGGAAGCAGACCTGATGGCGGTCACGCATTATCTGGAGGCGCTCGATTTCCAGAAGGAGATCGTCAAGGTTCACACCATCTTCGGCGGCAAGAACCCGCACCCGAACTACATGGTCGGCGGCGTGCCCTGCGCCATCAACATCGACGGCGACATGGCTGCCGGCGCCCCACTCAACATGGAGCGCCTCAATTTCGTGAAGCTGAAGCTCCAGGAAGCGTTCGAGTTCTCCAAGAATGTCTATGTGCCTGATGTGATCGCCATCGCCTCCTTCTACAAGGGCTGGCTCTATGGCGGTGGCCTGTCCGGGCTCAACGTCATGGACTATGGCGACTACGAGGCTATCCAGGGCCAGAAGAGCACCGACCGCCTGCCGGGGGGTGTCATTCTCAACGGCAACTGGGCAGAGGTTCACCCCATTGACCCGCGCGACCCGGAGCAGGTGCAGGAGTTCGTTACCCATTCCTGGTACACGTATGGTGACGGAGATGCCGACAAGGGGCTGCATCCCTGGGACGGCGTCACCGAGCCGCAATATAAGCTCGGTCCCGACGCCAAGGGCACCCGCACCGACATCCAGCAGATCGACGAGAACGCCAAATATTCCTGGATCAAGGCGCCGCGCTGGAAGGGTAACGCCGTCGAAGTGGGTCCGCTCGCTCGCTACATCCTCGCCTATGCCCAGGGCGTCGACTATGTGAAGGGGCAGGTCGACGACTCGCTCGGCCGCTTCAACGCGCTGGCCGGCACCAGCTTCACTCCGAAGCAGGCCCTGCCCACCACGATTGGCCGCACCCTCGCCCGCGCGCTGGAGGCGCATTACTGCGCCGAGATGATGCTGGGCGATTTCGACAACCTCATTGCCAACATCAAGGCGGGCGACCGCTCCACCGCCAATGTGGAAAAATGGGACCCCGCCACCTGGCCGAAGGAGGCCAGGGGCGTCGGCACGGTGGCGGCGCCGCGCGGGGGGCTCGGCCACTGGATCAAGATCAAGGACGGGCGGATCGAGAACTACCAGTGCGTGGTGCCGACCACGTGGAACGGCGGGCCGCGCGATCCCAAGGGCAATATCGGCGCGTTTGAGGCTTCGCTGATGAACACGCCGATGGAGCGGCCGGAGGAGCCGGTGGAAATCCTGCGCACGCTCCACTCCTTCGACCCGTGTCTGGCCTGTTCGACCCATGTCATCTCGCCCGACGGGGAAGAGATGGCGCGGGTGACGGTGCGCTAGGGAGGTGGCCATGAGCGACATCTCTCCCGCCTTGAGCGCTCCCACCGCCCCTGCCGCCGCGCCCATCCCGGAGGGGCGGGCGGCTGCCGGACGCAGGCTGACCACTCTCTATGTCTATGAGGCGCCGGTGCGCCTCTGGCATTGGGTGAATGCCCTGTCCATCGTGGTGCTGTGCATCACCGGCTATCTGATCGGCTCGCCGCTGCCCACGCTCTCCGGTGAGCCCAGCGCCCATTACCTCATGGGCACTATCCGCTTCCTGCACTTCGCGGCGGGCTACATCTTCGCCGTGGGATTCCTAGGGCGGATCGCCTGGGCCTTCCTCGGCAATCGCTATGCCCGGGAGCTCTTCACCTTTCCCTTCTGGCGCAAGAGCTTCTGGCGGGGGCTGTTTGTCGAGATTCAATGGTACATGTTCCTGAAGACGCGGCCGCTGAAGTTTGTTGGCCACAACCCGCTCGCCCAGCTGTTTTTGTTCTGGGTAATGGTGGTGGGCTCCCTCTTCATGATCGGCACCGGCTTCGCCCTCTATTCGGAGGGGACAGGCATGGGTTCCTGGCAGGACACGCTTTTCGGCTGGATCATCCCGCTGCTCGGCGGCAGCCTGTCGGTGCACACGCTGCATCATCTCGGCATGTGGGTGATCATTCTGTTCGTGCTGGTCCATGTCTATTCGGTGATCCGCGAGGACATCATGTCCCGTCAGTCGATGATCTCCGCCATCACCAACGGCTATCGCAGTTTCCGCGACGACGATCCCGACTGAAGGCTCCTTCCAGCTTTCAGGCGGCGGCCGTGCGGGGGGCGCGGCCAGTGTGGGGCGCAGCTTCGGCTGCGCCCTCTTTTTTGGCTGATTGATTTCCGTTTTATGGTCAAACTGGAAAGGAGCCTTCCATCCGAGAAGCGGTCCTGTGCTGAGGGTTCTCTATTTTATAATATAAAACAATAAGTTAGCTCCCATATGCCGTCTTGGCACGGGGCTTGAATTAAGAAGCATTCGAAAGAACGGCGCAGACCGTTCGCACCCTAGGGACCAGAGACACACGCTCGGGAGGCGTCGGCCCATGGACGACGATCGCATTCTTGTCCTCGGCATCGGCAATATATTGTGGGCCGATGAGGGGTTCGGCGTCCGGGTGATCGAGGCGCTCGACGAACGCTACGAGCTTCCCGGCCATGTATCGGTGCTCGATGGCGGCACGCAGGGGCTCTACCTGCTGCCCCATCTCGAAGACGCGGCGGCCGTCATCATCGTCGACGCCATCGACTACGGCCTGCCGCCGGCGACGCTGAAGCTGCTCCGCGACGACGAGGTTCCGGCGGTGCTCGGCACCCGCAAAGTGAGCCTGCACCAGACCGGATTCCAGGAAATCCTTGCGCTGCTGCGCCTGCGCGAGCGCGCGCCCCGCCAGTTGCTGGTCGTCGGCGTGCAGCCGGAGCGGCTCGACGATTATGGCGGCGGGCTCACCCCGGCCGTGGCGGCCCAGGTTGAGCCGGCGCTCGCGGCAGTGCTGCGCCTCCTCGCCGAGGAGTTCGGCGTCGTCGCCACACCGCGCCGCTCGCGGGAACGTTTCACGGCGCCTGCCATTTCACGCCAAGACTATGAGACCGGACGCCCGAGCGCCCAGGCCGCCTGTCGCGTCGGCGACGCGCGGGTGCTCGCCGGCCGGCCGCGCGGGTGAATGCCATGTGTCTCGGCCTTCCCATGTGCATCGAGACGATCGCCGGCTGGAGCGGCCGCTGTCGCTATGGCGATGCACTTCACGTCGTCGACCTGTCTCTCCTGCCCGAGGCGCATCCGGGCGACCATGTGCTCGTCTTCCTCGGCGCGGGGCGCCGCCTTCTGGACGCCGACGAGGCCGAGCGGATCGCTCTGGCGCTCGCCGCGGTGGAGGCGGTGATGCGCGGCGACACCACGTCCGTTGATGCCGCCTTCGCCGATCTCGCGGGGCGCGAACCGATGCTGCCGCCGCATCTCGCCGCGGCGCTCGCCGCCCAGCACGCTACAAAGCCGGAGGAAACCACGCCGTGACCCTCACTCGTTCCGATGCCGCCGCTCTGCATCCGCTGGTCGCACGCCTCATCGAGGTGCAGGGTTATCCTTGGCTCGACGGCGAGACGGTCGGCGAGGGGCCGGCCGGCGTGCGGCTGCTGTTCCTTCCGGCCCACGGCCGAGGCCATGTCGAGACGCCGGATATCGCGGTCGTGCTGCCCGAGCTCGCCGTGGCGCTTGGCACGGATGGCGGCGCCGTTGCGGGCCCGGCCTGCGAGCGGCAGCTGCGTGAGGCGCTCGGAGGCATCGCCCTGCCGGCCATCGTGGTGCTGCGAGACGGCGCGCCCGTCGGGTCGCTCTCCCGCATGCGTGACTGGGACGAATTCCTCGACCGCCTCGCCCCGCTGGTGGCGGCGGCCCGGGAGGGATCGTCGCTTGCCGCCACCCCGCTTTCAACCGCGCTTTCGTGAGGCTGCCATGGCTCTGCCCTACGCCACCGTTCCTCCCCTCGGCTATGGTCCCGGCAGCCAGCCGGACGGCGAGGATGGCCTCGCCTATATGCCGATGCCCTCAGGCATGCGCACATATGAGGCCCACCTGCCGGAGATCGAGGACGCCGAGCGCGCCCTCCCGGCGATCGCGTTCCTGAAGGCGATCCAGGAAGCGCTTGCGCGCGCAGAGCCCGGCGAGACCACCGCGCTCCCGCTCGAGGGGCTGGAGGCGGGCGCTCGGGCGCTCGTCGCCGAGACGCTGGGCGAGGGCGAGGTGTCGGTTCTGGTCCAGACGCCCGGCGGGCGAATCGAGATCCAGGAGGCGACGCTCGCCGGTGTGTGGCGCGTGCGCGGCGGCGCCGCCCAGCCGGACCGCGAGCGGATCGAAATCGCAGCCTTTCCGCGTGGCGCGCTGATCCGCGCCTTTCCGCGGGAATGGCCGGTGGATGTCGACGGTACGGCCCGCCTGCCGGGCGTCGTCAACGCCCCCGCCATCCTCGCCGAGATCGTCCACAAGAGCCGCGAGCGTCGCACCGACGAACTGCCGCATGTCATCAACCTGACCCTGCTGCCGGTAACGCCGGAGGATATCGTCGCCCTCGAGTCCCGGCTGGGGCAAGGCGGCGTGGTGATCCTCTCGCGCGGCTACGGCAATTGCCGCATCGAGGCGACGGCGCTGCGCGACGTGTGGCGGGTGCGCTACTTCAATTCGTCCGACACGCTGATCCTCGACACGATCGAGATCGTCGACGTTCCAGCGGTGGCCTGCGCCGCGCCGGAGGACCTCGCCGATTCCGCCGCGCGCCTCGTCGATATCCTCGAAACGGTAGGTTAGGCGATGGCCGCTCCACGCTTTGAAGGCTCATTTCTCGGCGACGTCACGCGCCTGCCGCCGGACGCGGTTCTGGAATGCAAGATTTGCTGGCAGGTCTACGATCCTGCCGAGGGATGCGATTACTGGCAGGTGCCGGCCGGCACGCCCTTCGCGCGCCTGCCCGACCATTGGCGCTGTCCGCGTTGCGATGGGGCGCGCGACCAGTTCATGGTCGTCGACACCACCGCGAGCACCAGCCTTGCCGCGTCGGCCGTTCCCTCCCCGGAGGCGATGGCGCCGGTAGACCCGCTGACGGGCCTTGCCGCCGAGGCGGCTCGCCGTTTCGAGGCTGTGTTCCGTGAGGTGCATGTCGGGCAAATGCGCGGCATGCCCATCGTCAATGAGACGCTGGACGTGCGTGCCATCGGCTTCCGTCCGCATGAGAGTGGGGTGATCGGCGTGCTCGTCACGCCGTGGTTCATGAACATTGTCCTCATTCCCGGTCCTGGGGACGATTGGAGCCGCCTTGGGGTGGGAACGCGCACGCGGCTCGACTTCCCGTCCGGCCCATACGAATTCATTGGCGCCAACCGCCCGGAGACGGGGCCCTACAAGGCGTGTTCGCTGTTCTCGCCAATGTTCGAGTTCACCTCGATGCTGCAGGCCGAGGAGACGGCGCGCGCGGCGCTGGCGGCACTGTTCGACCCGGCCCTGCGTGACGACGAGGACGAGTCCGCCGGCAAGGGGCCGGAGCCGACGGCGGGCGGCACGCGCCGGGCCGAACCGAGCCGGCGGGCGTTGATCTTCGGCGCCGGCTCCGGCGACCCGGGGAGCACGCGCGCATGAGCCTCGCCGCGCTCGACATCGCCTTCGATGCGACCTGCCGGGACCGGCGCTGGCGCTTTGCGCCGGTTGCCGGGCCGGACGTCGCACGTTGTGTGGTCGGGCGCTCCCCGGAGGCGGCGGCAGACCTCCTGCCGCGAGTTTACAATCTGTGCAGCGGCGCGCATGCGGTGGCCGCCGCCGCCGCTCTCGGCCTGCCTGAGCCGTCCCGCGACAGCCTGAATGAGCGCCTGCGCGACCACGCCGTCGCGGTGTTTGCCGAATGGCCAGCCCTGTTCGGCGGCGGGCCGGATCGGGAGGCTCTCCGTCGGCTCGCAGGGACTGCCGAGGACCGTCTCGCCCTGCGACGCCATGTGCTTGGTGACGATTTGGCTGCAAGCTTGCTGGATCTGGCGCAGGCGACGCCGGCCGAGTTCGGCAAATGGCTTGGCGGTGCGACAAGCCCGACCGCGCGACTTATGCGACGGCTGCGAGAAACGCTTCATCCCGATTGGGGACGGGTGGAACTCGACCGACCGGACATGGCCGACGTCGTCGCGGCGCTGGAGGAGGGCACCCCGCGCCGCGCCCGCGAGACGACCGCAGCCGATGGCTGGCACGCGGCACCACTGATCCGCGATCTACTGGCCTGCGAGGGGATGAGCCTGTTCGTGCGCTTGCTGGCGCGGCTGCTGGACCTTCTCGCAGGTCTTGCCGGGAACGCCGGGCCTGCTCCGGACGGCCGTCCGCCGTCCGGCATCGGCTTTGCCCGCGCGGCGCGCGGCCTTCTCGCCCATCGCGCGCGCGTGGAGAGCGGTGTCGTCGTTGATTACCGTATCCTCGCGCCCAGCGCGTGGAATCTTGCCCCCGATGGCCTGCTGGCGCGTATGCTCGCCGCCTTGCCAACCAATGACGAGACGTCGCGGCTGGCGCGGATCGCGGTTGCCGCCGTCAATCCCTGCGTGCCGGTGCGTCTTAGCTTTGAGCGTGGGGAGAGACGCGGCAATGCATGAGATGGCGATCTGCGAGAGCTTGCTTGATTCCCTGCGGGACGCGGCCCGCCACCATGGTTTCGCGCGGGTGACGCGGGTGCGGGTCAGCGTCGGGCAGTTCGCCGGCGTCGAGGTCGAGGCGCTGCGTTTCGGCTTTGACGTAGTGATGCGCGGTTCGATTGCCGAAGATGCGGAACTCGTCGTGCTGGAAGAACCCGGTTCGGCCTGGTGCTTCGACTGTTCGACCACCGTTTCCCTGCCGGATCGCCTCGCCCTCTGCCCGCATTGCGGTGGTGGACGGCTGCGCCCGAACGGTGGAACGGATTTGCGGATCAAAGATCTGGAGGTGGTGTGATGTGCGTGACCTGCGGCTGCGGACCCGACGAGGTCTCGATCTCCGATGCCCATGGCGCCGCGCGTAACGGCAGCGGCGGTCATCACCACCCTTCCCACGGCCACGATCATCCCCACGAGCATGGCCACGACGGGCATCGTCACACGCACAGCCATGACGAGCCCAGCCACGCTCACGCTCACCCGCACGAGTCCGCCCCTTCCGGGGAGCAACGGCTGGTGGAACTGGAGGACCGCATCCTCGCCAAGAACGACGCTTACGCCGCGCGCAACCGTACGCAGTTCGGCGCAGGCGGGGTGTTTGCGGTCAACCTGCTCGCCGGCCCCGGCGCGGGCAAGACGACGCTGTTGGTGGAAACGCTGAAGGCGCTTGGTGGGCGCGTTCCGGCGGCGGTGATCGAAGGCGACCAGCAGACCCAGAACGATGCCGAGCGGATCCGCGCCACCGGCACCCCTGCGGTGCAGGTCAACACCGGCAAGGGCTGCCATCTCGATGCCCATATGGTCGGCCATGCGCTGGATGAGCTGCCGCTGCCGCCGGGCGGGCTGCTGTTCATCGAGAACGTCGGCAATCTCGTGTGCCCTGCCGCCTTCGACCTCGGCGAGACGCGCCGGGTGACATTGCTGTCTGTTACGGAAGGCGAGGACAAGCCGCTCAAATACCCCAATATCTTTGAGACGGCCGATCTCGTCCTTATCACCAAGGTCGATCTGCTGCCGCATCTCGACATCGACATGGCCGCCATCGAGCGCAACATCGCCCGCGTCAACCCGACGGCTTCGATCCTTCAGTGTTCGAGCCGTGGCGTGCCCGGCCTCAAAGCTTGGCTCGACTGGCTCGCCGATCAGCGGCGCCAGCTTCTCGGCTCTCTGGCGGCGGAGGCCGAGAGCCGGGCGCAGGCCCTGCGCGCCAGTGCCGGGCAGGCCTGGAGCGCAAGCGGGGAGGCGACCACGTGACCGCGACGCGCGCCGGTATCCTCGTCGTTGACGACGAGCCGCGTTCGGTCGAGGTGATCGCACGCGTGCTCGGCGAGGATTTCGACGTTCACACCGCGCTGGGCGCCGCCGAGGCGCTCAAGATCCTTGAGAACGAGTGGATCCAGGCGATTTTCTGTGATCAGCGCATGGCCGAGCGCTCCGGCGTCGATCTGCTCACCGAGGTGCGCGCGCGCTGGCCGGAAGTCGTGCGCATCATCGTCACCGGCTACACCGATCCCACTGACATGATCGGTGCGATCAACGATGCGGGCATCTACCAGTTCATCACCAAGCCGTGGCATCCGGACCAACTCCTGTTGGCCGCTCAGGGTGCGACACGGCTCTACCAGCTCCAGCGCGACCATGACCGCCTTTCGCTGGAACTGAAACTGGCCGCTCCCGCAGCGCAGGCTCGCGTGCTGGAGCGGCACGAGAAGGTGCTGGCGAATTTCCATTTCGACACACTGGTCCGCGCGCCCGACAGTCCGCTTAACGAGATCTGCCGGCAGGCCGCGCAGGTGGCGACCTTCGACATTCCGGTGCTCATCCTCGGCGAAACCGGAACCGGCAAGGAGCTGCTGGCGCGCGCTATCCATTATTCCAGCCTGCGCTCGGAGCAGCCGTTCTTCGCCGTGAACTGCGGGGCTATCCCGGACGAGTTGCTGGAATCGGAGCTCTTCGGCCACAAGAAGGGTGCCTTCACCGGCGCGCACACGCAACGCATCGGCCTGCTCGACCAGGCGGATGGCGGCACGGTACTGCTCGACGAGATCGGCGACATCACGCCCGCCTTCCAGGTTAAGCTGCTGCGCTTCCTGCAGGAAGGGGAGATCCGCCCGGTCGGCTCGAACGAGGTCCGGCGGGTGAATGTGCGGGTGCTCGCGGCCACGCATCGTGAACTCGCCTGCGAGGTCAGGGCCGGGCGCTTCCGCGAGGACCTCTATTATCGCCTGACGGCGCTCACCCTGACCCTGCCGCCGCTGCGGGAGCGGCGCGGCGATCTGCGGGCGCTGACGCAGCGGCTGCTCGACCATCTCTCCGCCACCCATGGAAAGCGGGCGAAAGGCTTCACCGCCGAGGCGCTGGGCTGCATCGAGGCTTATGACTGGCCCGGCAATGTCCGGGAATTGCAGAATGAGGTGACGCGCATGCTGGTGCTGGCCGGCGGAGAGCATTTGGGCGCCGACCTCCTGTCGCCGCATGTCGTGCATGGGGCTGCCGCGGCCTCTGCCAAGGCCATGCCGTTCGAGACGGCAATCCGGGATAGCGGCCCGCTCAAGGATCGGATCGAGCGTATGGAGGCGCTTATCCTGATGGAAACGCTGGTGCGCTGCCGTTGGAATAAGAGTCGCGCCGCCGAGGAACTCGGCCTGTCCCGTGTCGGCCTGCGGGCCAAGCTCGAACGCTACGGCATCGCCCGTGAGGGTGCGTTCGGGCGCAGCCATTGAGGAGAAACCAATGTGCCTCGGCATTCCCGGTCGCATTGTCGCGATCGTCGATGAAGATGCGATGCTGGCCACGGTCGATGTTTCAGGCGTCCGGCGGGCCGTCGACGTCGTCTGCGTCGCAACGCCCGGCCGCCCGCTCGCCGATCTCGTCGGCGCCTGGGTGCTGGTGCATGTGGGCTTCGCCATGAGCTTAATTGATGAGGAAGAGGCGGCCGCGACGCTGCGGGTGCTTGCCGAGATCGGCGAGGCGGAGGCCGAGCTTGAGGCCATTCGCACCGGCAGTGTCGAGCTGCCGTCGCCCCCCGTCATTCCGGCCGCGACCTGAGGGGAGAAGGCACGCCATGCGTTTCGTCGACGAATTCCGCGATCCTGCCCTTGCCCGCGTCGTGATCCGCGAGATCGAGACGATCGCCGCTCGCATGGAACGCGGCCGCGAGCGGCCCTTCGCTGTCATGGAGGTCTGCGGAGGGCACACGCACGCCATCTTCCGCTACGGGCTGGAAGGACTGCTGCCGGACATCATCGAGTTCGTCCACGGCCCCGGCTGCCCGGTCTGCGTCTTGCCAATGGGGCGCGTTGACGACTGCGTCTCGATTGCCGAACGGCCTGAGGTCATCTTCGCCACCTTCGGCGATGCCATCCGCGTGCCGGGCTCGCGCAAGAGCCTGCTGACCGCTAAGGCCGAGGGGGCGGACATACGCACCGTCTATTCCCCGCTCGACGCGCTGGCGCTGGCGTGCCGCAACCCCGACCGCGAAGTGGTGTTCTTTGGCCTCGGCTTCGAGACCACCATGCCCTCGACCGCGCTGACCATACGGCGCGCCGCCCGTGAGGGTGTTGGTAATTTCTCGATCTTTTGCAATCATATCACCATCATCCCGACCTTGCGGGCTCTGCTCGAGACTCAGGATCTCGGGATCGACGGCTTCATCGGGCCGGGCCATGTGTCGATGGTGATCGGCACCGAACCCTATCGGTTCATTGCCGAAGAGTTCGGCAAGCCGATGGTGGTTTCCGGCTTCGAGCCGCTTGATCTGCTGCAGTCGCTGTTGATGGTGCTGCGCCAGCTCGAGAGCGGCGTGGCGAAGATCGAGAACCAGTATGCGCGCGTGGTGCCGGACACCGGCAACCGGGCGGCGATGGAGGCGGTCGCTGAGGTCTATGAGCCGCGCGAGACCTTTGAATGGCGCGGGCTCGGCTCCATCGCGCATTCCGGCGTCCGGCTGCGCGAGCGCTATGCGCGTTTCGACGCGGAGCGACGCTTTGCCGTACCAGAGATCAGCGTCGGCGACCCGGCGTCCTGCCGCTGCGGCGAGGTCCTCACCGGCAAGCTCAAGCCCTGGGGATGCCCGATGTTCGGCACGGCCTGCACGCCGGAAACCCCGCTTGGCGCGCTGATGGTTTCCTCCGAAGGCTCCTGCGCGGCCTATTACCAGTATGGCGGCGTACGCCAGCCCCAGTTCGAAGGTGCCGCATGAACCCGCATGTTCGCCATCTGCGGCGCACGCTTCCGGCCACCGTCACGCTTGCCCATGGCGGCGGCGGCAGCGCCATGCGTGACCTGATCGAGGGGGTCTTCATCGCCGCCTTCACCGACTCTGACGCGCCGCTGGAGGATCAGGCGTGCTTCGATCTGGCCGCACTGGCAGCCGTCGGTGACCGGCTCGCCTTCACCACCGACAGCTTTGTGGTCGACCCGCTGTTCTTCCCCGGCGGCGACATCGGCACGTTGGCTGTGTGCGGCACGATTAATGATATCGCCATGGGCGGCGCCCACCCTGTGGCGCTCTCCTGCGCCATGATCGTGGAGGAGGGGTTGCCGGTCGAGATCCTGCGGCGCGTGGCCGCCTCCATGGCCGAGACGGCGCGGGCGGCGGGAGTGCCGATCGTCACGGGCGACACCAAGGTCGTGGCGCGCGGCGCCTGTGACAAGCTCTTCGTCACCACGACGGGCATCGGCGTCGTGCGCGCAGGCGCGCATATCGGCATCGGCCGGGCGCGGCCCGGTGATATCGTGCTGGTGAACGGCCTCCTCGGCGACCACGGCGCGGCCATCCTCAGCGCGCGCGGCGATCTCGCGCTGGACAGCGCCATCGAAAGCGATTGCGCGCCCCTGCATGGCCTTGTCGGCGTGCTGCTCGACGCTGCGCCGGGAACCCGTAGCCTGCGCGACGCCACGCGCGGCGGGGTAGCGGCCGTGCTCAACGAGCTGGCGGAAGCAAGTGGCGTCGGGGTGCGGCTGCGCGAGCTGGACCTGCCGGTGCGCCCGGAGGTCGTCGGCTTCTGCGAGATTCTCGGGCTCGATCCGCTCTATCTCGCCAATGAGGGCAAGCTTGTCGCGGTGGTGCCGCCGGAAGAGGCCGAGGCGGCGCTTGCCGCCTTGCGAGCGCATCCGCTTGGCCGCGAGGCCAGGGCCATCGGCCGGATTGTCGAGACGCGGCCCGGACGGGTGGTGATGGAGACCCGTTTCGGCGGGGAGCGGATCGTCGATATGCTGGTCGGCGACCAGTTGCCGCGCATCTGCTGACGCTGACCTCATGGTCGACAGGCGGGCGGGGGCATCGGCCGCCGGGACGAGGCCGCGTCGCGGCATCGAGAAATCGTCGAGAAAGGCGAGGCGCTCGCGCATCGGCGGCACTCCGCCTTCAGCCGATTTCCAGATGTTTGTAGACCGTCGTGCGGGAAATGCCGAGCCGGCGCGCGGTCTGCTGGATGTTGCCGCCGGTTGCCGCAAAGGTCTCTCGGATCCGTCGGCATCGATCGCGGCTCAGCGCGTGAGGTGAACAATGCGCGCAGGTGGGGGCGCCATTGTCGCCGCCGTCCTCACAGGATAGCGGCGTGAGCCCCTCGCCGTCGCCGTCGGTCTCGATCGCCGCGCGGCGGAGCCAGAACTGAAGCTCGCGTATGTTGCCCGGCCAGGACCGCTGGCGCAGACGCTCGATTCCTGCGTCGTCGATCGAGACTTTCGTCGCCTGCCGAGCCAGAAGATGGCGGACGATGGCAGGGAAATCGCCGCGCTCGCGCAGCGGCGGGATCTCAATGCAGAGCCCATTGAGCCGGTAATAGAGATCGGCCCGGAACTGGCGCGCGGCGACGGCGGCGGCGAGGTCCCGATTGGTGGCGGACACAATCTGCACATCAAGCGTCGCGATCTTGCCGCCGCCCAGCGCGCGAACCTCCATCGTGTCGAGGAAACGCAGCAGCGCGGTCTGCGCGGCGAGCGGGATGTCGCCCACCTCGTCGAGGAACAGCGTCCCCCGGTCGGCCAGACGGATGAGCCCCGGCGCGCCCTCGTTGCGCGCATTGGTGAAGGCGCCGCGGTCATGGCCGAACAGTTCGGCGATGAACAGCGATTCCGGCACGGCACCGCAATTAATGGGAACGAACGCGCCGCTTCGGCCGCTGAGCGCGTGGACATGGCGGGCCATCAGTTCCTTGCCGGTGCCGGTCTCGCCATGGATATGAACGGCCAGCCGCTCGCGTGTGGCGGCCGCCAGACCGCGCATCCGCCGCAGCAGAAGCGCATCCTCGCAGACGAAGGCGTCGGGCGATGCGGCAGGGGATACGGGTGTCCGCATCGGCAGGCGAGGCGCCGACGCCGGCGGGCTGACTCGCAGGGGCGGCGCGGCAAAGCGCCGGCACGCGACGTAAAGCAGGCTGCCGGCGCGGTCGCGGACCCGGGCGATGCCCGCGCGGCGCAACTCATCGACCACGACGCCCAAATCGGGCTCGAACAGGGCGTCGAAGGCGCCCCCGGCCGTGGTGTCCAACCCGGCCAGCAGACCCCGTGCCGCACGGTTGATCGATACCAGTTCGCCGTCCGGCGACAGCGCCACGAGGCCGGCCGACAGCGTGTCGAGATATTCGGCCCGCGGATGCAGGGCGAGCAGCAGCACATCCGGCCGGCCATTGACGATCAGCCCGTTCTCGACCGCTGCCGCCGCCATCCGGACCAGCGCGTGGGTGTGCTGCTGGCGTGCTTCATTGGAACTCGACGCATCGAGCAGCCCCACGAGCCGGTCCGCCGGATCGAAGATCGGCACGGCCGCGCAGCTGAGATGGCCGTGACAGGCGAAGAAATGCTCACGCCCATTGATGGAGACCGGTGCCCGCTCCACGAGCGCGAGACCGAGCGCATTGGTGCCGCGCCCGCCCTCCAGCCACACGCTGCCCGGCACAATGGAGCGCCCGGCCTCGCTGTCGGCGAAAGACGGGTCGCTCAACGCATCCAGTACCACGCCGCCGGCATCGGCAAACGCGATCATGAAATTCGAGCCGGCTATCTGTTCATAGAGAAGCTGCATCTGCGCCAAGGCGAGACGGCGCAGCAGCGCCTGCTCCTCGCGCCGGGCGCGCACCTCGGCAAAGGCGATGACCGCCTCTTCCGGCCGCCGCATTGGGTCGAGCCCGCCGGCGAGGCAGCGCTCCCAGCTGCGGGCGATCTCCGGCGAAAGCACGCCGCCGGGCACGCGCACGCCTGCCTCCCGCGCGACGCGAGCCTGGATGTCGGGGGAGCTTGGGGCGCAGGATGGGGGCGGCATCGGCGCTATCCTCATCTGTTCTTGCCGTTTGCGGCAGGGTCGGCGCAAAACAGAGCGAAGGCAATATCCAGAAACTGGACACTGTATGAGTGCCCCTGTTCAGGCTATGAACGCGCAAAAGCCTTCGCACGTGCAGTAAAGCCTTGAGCACATGAACAAATAACTCGTGGCACATTTGCTGCGATGGGTCCTCCGACGGCGACGCCATGCGGTGCCGAAAAAGGGAGGACGCCATGAAGGCGCAGGTGCTGAAAAACTACGACACGAGTCTCTCCGGCGACATCTGGGTGGCGGAAGAGAACGTGCCCGACCCCAAGATCGTGAAATCTACCGATGTCATCGTCCGCATCGGCGGCGCCGGCGTCTGCCGTACTGATCTTCACATCATCGAGGGGGTATGGAAGCCGCATATGGATCCTACCGGCGACCAGCTTCTGCCGCTCATCATGGGCCATGAGAATGCCGGCTGGATCGAGGAGGTCGGCAAGGAGGTCGAGGGCCTGAAGAAGGGCGATCCGGTAATCGTCCACCCGAAGATCACCGGCGGCACCTGCCTCGCCTGCCGTCGCGGCTTCGACATGCATGGGCCGGGCAGCTTTCCCGGCCTCGACTGCAATGGCGGCTACGCCGAATTCATCTGCACGTCGGAGCGCAACATCGTCCCGCTGCCGCGCTCACTTACGCCGAAGGAAGTGGCGCCCTACGCCGATGCGGGACTTACCGCCTATCGCGCGGTGAAGAAGGCCACAAGGCACCTGCTGCCCGGTCAGAGCTGCGTCGTCATCGGTGCTGGCGGCCTGGGTCATATCGGCATCCAGTGCCTCAAGGCCATGTGCGCCGCCGATGTGATCGTCGTCGACAAATCGGATGCCTCGCTGGCGCTGGCGACCAAGAGCGGCGCCGACCAGATCGTGAAGGCCGACGGCAACGAGGTCGAGGCCGTGCTGGCGCTGACCGGCGGCGCCGGCGCGGAGGCGGTGATCGACTTCGTCGGCGAGAAAGGCACCACCGCCAAGGGGTTGGCCATGACCCGCCCCATGGGTAGCTACTATATTGTCGGCTATGGCGAGGACATCAAGATCCCGGCGGTCGACCTCATCATCTCCGAACGCAACATCATCGGCAATCTGGTCGGCACCTGGGCCGAACTGACCGAGCTGATGGCGCTGGCCGATCGCGGGCTGGTTGAACTGGCGACGGCGGAATACCGGCTCGCCGACGCCAACCAGGCGCTGCATGACCTCAATGCCGGCAAGATCCATGGCCGGGCGGTGCTGGTGCCCTGACACGACGCGGTCAGGCATCATGTATTCCAGAGCATAGAACGGTGCAGCGCAACATAGCCGTCGAGTACGTAAGCAACGATTACTATTACTTCGGCGCTGCACCATTTTCGCAAAATGAAACAGTTTCTGTCGCGCGATTCGCAAAACAATTCACTGCCGTGATGTGAAACGTGCTCTGCCTGCGTCAAGTCGTTGAAACACCTACTGCGACGACTTGGCACGGTGCTTGCTACATTACTATTAGAACAATGCTGACCTGCCTCACGGGGCAGGCCACAAAAAGAACGAAGGGGAGAAGTCCGGGGAAGCTGCCGGCACGGCGATGAGCCGAGCCGGCGGGTCACGAGACGGTAAGGTCAGGACCGCCGTCCCGCACCCGTTACGCCAACAGCCGCATCCGGTGCCTTGTACCTTTGCCCAGACCTTCGACGCTCGCCGCATGTGCGACGGGCGAAGGGTTGCTCATGTCTGAAGCCCGGCCGGTCGGACAGCAAGCGCTGTGCCGCGCCCGGCGGGAGGAAATTGACCGTGGACTCCGCTCCAAGAGCAGGATGGCAAAAATGACAAGTACACTGACCCTTAACAAGATCACCGCGCAGAAGGGAATCTCCGTCGCGGATGCCGCGAAGAAGATCGCCGATCTCGGGTGGAACCCCTCCTATGTGCAGGAGGCGATGACCTTCCCGACGGACTACAAGATCACCAAGGCGCCGAAAGATCCGATGAAGCAGGTGCTTCGGTCCTACTTCCCGATGCAGGAAGAAAAGGACAACCGGGTCTATGGCGCGCTCGACGCGGCCCTGCGCGGCGACATGTTCCGCAATGTCGAGCCGCGCTGGGTGGAATGGATGAAGCTGTTCCTGGCCATCATCCCCTTCCCGGAAATCTCGGCGGCCCGCTCCATGGCCATGGTCGGCCGCCTGGCGCCCGGCGAGGATCTTCGTACCGGCTTCACCATGCAGATGGTCGACGAATTCCGCCACTCGACGATCCAGATGAACCTGAAGAAGTGGTACATGGAGAACTATATCGACCCGGCCGGGTTCGATATTACCGAGGAAGCCTTCGGCAAGTGCTACGCCACCACGATCGGCCGCCAGTTCGGTGAAGGTTTCATCACCGGCGACGCCATCACCTCCGCCAATGTCTACTTGACCGTCGTGGCCGAAACCGCGTTCACCAACACGCTGTTCGTCGCCATGCCCTCCGAAGCCGCCCGCAATGGCGACTACGCCCTGCCGACCGTGTTCCTGTCGGTCCAGTCGGACGAGAGCCGGCATGTCGGCAACGGCCACTCCATGCTGATGTCGATGCTGAAGGAGCCGGAGAACCACCTGCTGCTGGAACGCGACATGCGCTACGCCTTCTGGCAGAACCACGCGATCGTCGACGCCGCCATCGGCACCTTCATCGAATACGGCACCACCAACCGCGACAAGAACAAGGAATCCTACGCGGAGATGTGGCATCGCTGGATCTTCGAGGATTATTACCGCACCTACATGCTGCCGCTGGAGAAGTACGGCATCAAGATCCACCACGACGATGTTCAGACCGCGTGGAAGCGCATTACCGAAAAGAACTATGTGCACAAGATCGCGCAGTTCTTCTCGGTCGGCTGGCCGGTGAATTTCTGGCGTATCGAGGCTCAGACCGACAAGGACTTCGAGTGGTTCGAGCACAAGTACCCGGGTTGGTATGCGCAGTTCGGCGAATACTGGAAGTGGTACGCCAAGCTGTCGCATCGCGGTCAGACCAACATGCTGTTCAACGCCGACACCGGCTATGTCTATCCGCACCGGTGCTGGAGCTCGATGGTGCCCTGCGTGGTGCGCGAGGACATCGTCACCGACATGATCGACGGCAAGCTGCACACCTTCGCCCATGAGCTCGACCGCTGGACCGCGGTGGAAGCCTTCGCCAGCGAGTATCAGGGCCGTCCCACCCCGGCGATGGGTCGCTTCAGCGGCCGGCGCGAATGGGAGAGCTGCTACCACGACTGGGACCTGGCGGACGCCATCCAGGATCTCGGCTTCGTGCGCACCGACGGCAAGACCCTCGTGCCGCAGCCGCATCTGCGCTTCGAGGAGAAGGAGATGTGGACGCTTGACGATGTGCGCGGGCACACCATCAAGAGCCCGCTGATCACGCTGCGGGAGATGAGCCCCGAGCAGCGCGAGACGCACCTCGCCGCCTACCGTGCCGGCTTCACCATCAATCCCTGCAACTGAACGTCGTGCGGGACCGGCCTTGCCGGTCCCGCATCGACCAAGGTGCTCCAGAACCTAACGGGGAGGTCGCACGATGGGCGACGTCTATACCGTCCGCTTGAATCCGGTCGGCGTCGAATTCGAGGTCGAAGAGGGTGAAACGGTCCTCGACGCAGCCTTCCGGCAAGGCATCGCCCTGCCGCATGGTTGCAAGGAAGGCCGGTGCGCGGCCTGCAAATGCGTGTTGAACGAGGGCGAGGTCGAGCTCAAGCCCTACTCCACCTTCGCACTGAACGAGATGGAGCGGGACCAGAACCACATCCTGCTGTGCCGGACCCTGGCCTATTCGGACATCGAGGTCGACCTTCTCAACTTCGACGAAGAAATCCTCTCGAAATCGATACCCGTGCGGAGCTTCAACGCAAAAGTGGCGCGGGTGGTCGAACTGACCCACGACATAAGGCGCCTGGAGATCGTGCTCGATCAGCCTCTCAAATTCTGGGCGGGCCAATATGTCGACATCACGCTCCCGGGGCCAGAGGCGATTACGCGCTCGTTTTCCATGGCAAATACGCCGGTCGAGGGCAAAGAACTCGCCTTCATCATCAAGAAATACCCCAACGGCAAATTCTCCTCCTGCCTCGACGGAGGGCTCCGCCCCGGAACCGAGATCTCCCTGCGCGGCCCCTTCGGCACCTGCTTCCGACGGGAAGACAAGGGAGGAGCCCTGATCCTGGTCGGTGGCGGCTCCGGCATGTCGCCGCTGTGGTCCATCCTGCACGACCATCTAGAAAGTGGAGAGGATCGAGAGATCCACTTCTTCTACGGTGCCCGCACCGCCAAGGATCTGTTCTATCTCGACGACTTTGCCCGGCTGGCGGCGGAAAACCCCCGCTTCCACTTCATCCCCGCGCTTTCGGGCGCGAGCGAGGAAGACGGCTGGACCGGCGAGCGCGGCTTCATCCATGAAGTGCTGAACGCCCATCTGCGCCGGCTGGATTTCGGCGAGGACGTCGACGTCTATGCCTGCGGCCCGGAGCCGATGATCGAGGCCCTCGTGCCCATCTTGCAGATGAACGACGTGCCGACCGAGCGGATCTTCTTCGACAAGTTCACGCCGGCCTCAAGCACCGCCGAGCAGCTGGCGCACGCCTGAGCGCCACCACCATAAGCCTTCGCCAGACAAATATAATTTGGGAGAAACACCATGACAGCCACGCAAACGGCGCCGGTCAAGTCGGGGGCGGCCGGATCGGCCGTCTTCGCCGATTCCGACAGCCGGAAGTACCGCTACTTCGAACCGCGCGGCAAGCGCGCGACCCATTACGAGGACGTCACCGTCGACGTCCAGCCCGATCCCGAGCGCTATCTGCTACAGGACTGGATCATCTCGTTCCCGAACGGACGCGGCGCCTACTCCAAGGACAACACCGCCGCGCTCAGCTCGAACTGGCACCTGTTCCGCGCGCCGGACCAGGAGTGGGAGCGCACCCACTACCAGCGCCAGTCCAAGATCGAGGCGATGGTGCAGGCCGTCATCGCCAATGGCCGCAAGTCGGGCGCGCCGCTGCACTTCGACAAGGCGTGGGTCCGGGTGCTGCAGAACCATCTTGGCGCGTGGAAGCACGCCGAATTCGGCCTCGGCACGTCGCTGATGCAGGCGCAGCGCTACGGCTATACCCAAATGATCAACAATGCGACGCTGACCAACTCGTCGTACAAGCTGCGCCTCGCCCAGGACATCACGCTGTATCTTGCCGAAATTGGCATGGACATCGGCAATTTCGACGACGAGGCGGGCAAGCGCACCTGGCTTGAAGACGGCATCTGGCAGGGCACGCGCGAGGCGGTCGAGTCCATCATGGGCTCGGAGGATTATCTCGAGCAGTACTTCGCCATCAACATCGTCTTCGAGCCGATGGTGGGCGAACTGTTCCGTTCGGGCTTCCTCATGCAGGTGGCTTCCCCGAATGGCGACTTCATCACCCCGCCGGTGATCTCGGCGGCGGAGGCGGATTACGAGCGCAACCTCGCCAATGCGATCGATCTGTTCCACCTGCTGGCGCATGATCCCGAGCACGGCGCGCACAATAAGCGCCTGTTCCAGGCCTGGCTGCACAAGCATGTCGCCCTGGCCAACAAGGCGGCGGCGGGCCTGCAGCCGATCTGGTCGCAGCCGCACTCCAAGCCTGTCCAGTATTCCGACGCACGCGCGCAGTCGGTCGAGCGCATCGGGAAGATCCTGGGCGAGCTCGGCCTCGACCTTCCCAAGGAGTGACGCCCATGTCCACCATGTCTCGCTCGGCCACCAATCAGAACATCTTCCAGAAGATGGGCGATCTCGTCTTCGATCAGACGATCTCGCACCAGTGCGGCGTCACCATGAATGATAGCGTCGAGGCGCGTGCCATCGCCGAGTTCATGGGCCAGAAGCCGAATGTCACCATCACCTACCAGCCGGCGCTGATCCGCATCGATGGCGAAGGCAAGCTCATCTTCAAGATGGACGAGATCAGCGAAATCCTCGGCAAGGAAATGAATGCCGAGATATTCGAGGTCAACACGTCCACGCACTACGGGCGCATGATCCGCGTCGACGATAACACCGTGACGCTGTTCGGCGACATGGACGAAATCCGCCAATACATCGAGTGAGTTCCGCACACCGCCCCGGGGAAGGCTGCCTTGCCCGGGGCGGCACGCCTGCCGCCATCAAAAGCGACGCCACGCGCTTACAGAATTCGTCAAAATGGGGAGAGGGTTCATGTTCAGGACGCCGGACGGTGAAGAGATCTTCATCATCGATGGTCACACGCATTTCTGGGACGGCAGCCCGGAAAACCAGGCCAACATCCATGGCAAGCAGTTCATCGACTGTTTCTACGCCTACCACACCGCCCTGAGCCCCAAGGATCAGCTGTGGAGCAAGGAGCAGTTCGAAAAATACAGCGCCGACAAGATGCACCATGATCTGTTCGTCGACGGTCCTGACGACATGGCGATCGTGCAGTCCACCTATCTCAGCGAGTTCTACAAGAACGGCTTCAACACCATCGAGCGCAATCTCGACATGGCGAAGGCCTACCCGGACCGCTACATCGTCAACGGCGCCTTCGACCCGCGCGATGGCGAAAAGGCGATCGAATACATCCACTTCATGAAGGAAAACTACAATATCAAGGGCGTAAAGCTCTACACGGCGGAGTGGAAGGGTGACTCACGGGGCTGGAAGCTCACCGACCCCAGCGCCTATCGCTGCCTGGAGCTGTGCCAGAAGCTCGGCATCACCAATGTCCATGTCCACAAGGGACCGACCATCATCCCGCTCGACAAGGATGCGTTCGACGTCCACGACGTCGACCATGCGGCGACCGATTTCCAGGGCTTGAACTTCATCATCGAGCATTGCGGCCTGCCCCGGCTGGATGATTTCTGCTGGATCGCGGTGCAGGAGACCAATGTCTATGGCGGCCTCGCCGTGGCGCTGCCCTTCATCCATTCCCGCCCGCGCTACTTCGCCGAAGTCATCAGCGAACTGCTGTTCTGGGTCGGTGAGGACAAGATCCTGTTCGGCAGCGACTATGCGATCTGGACGCCGCGCTGGCTGGTGGAGAAGTTCTGGAACTTCGAGATTCCGGAAGACATCAAGCAGGAGCATGGCGTCGACCTCACTCGCGAGGCCAAGCGCAAGATCCTCGGCCTCAACGCCGCCCGGCTCTACAATGTCGATGTCGAGGCGCAGAAGGCGAGGCTGAAGGATGCCTCGCTGGCGGTCGCGGCGGAGTAGGCCGATGCGCCGCCCCGCCAGCACGCAGATCGGCGGCGATGCGCGCATCGCCGCCGTGTGGAACCAGCTCGCTGGCGTCATGGACCCGGAGCTGGACGAGTCGATCGTCGATCTCGGCTTCGTCGAAGACATTGCGATCGGCGCCGATGGTCGCGTGGACGTCGCCTTTCGCCTGCCGACCTACTGGTGCTCGCCCAACTTCGCCTTCCTGATGGCGGACGATATCGGCCGGGCGGTGCGGGAGCTGCCCTGGGCGCGGGAGGTTCATCCCCGGCTCGAAGACCACATGTTCTCGCAGGAGGTCAATCGCGGCACCCATCTCGGCCTCTCCTTCGCCGAGACGTTCCGCGATCTGGAGGTCAGCGACACGCTGGAGAGCCTGCGCGAGACCTTCCTGCGCAAGGCGTTCCAGCGCCGGCAGGAAGCGGTCATTCTCGGCCTCAGGCGTGCCGGTTGGTCGGATGCGGCCCTCGTGACCACGGATCTCGCGACACTGGACCGCGCCGTCATCACCGATCCCGAGGGCCTGCGCCAGAAGCCGCGCTACCGCGAGATCCTGCTGGCACGCGGCCTTGCCGCCCGGCCGTCCGACCTCGCCTTCGTCACCCTCGACGGCGCGGCCATACCGGCCGACGGCCTGGCTCTGCACCTGCGCGGGCTGCGGGCGATCCGCATCAATATGGAAGCCAATGGCGCGCTGTGCCGGGGGCTTCTCGATGCCCGCTACGACGAGGGGCCACGCGCGGCGGCGGCCATGCCTTCCGGGCATGCCTGCGGCAGCGCCGGAGCGTCCATCGGCTGCTGCGGCAGCTGCGCCCTTCATGCCGGGGGTGCCGTACCGGCTGCGAGAGATGCCGGCACACCGCTCTCCCTGTGAACGGGGCGGCCACGCTCCGTTCCGACGTCGATCCGAACAACGACACAAAAGAACGAGGAAACAGCCATGGCAAAGATGATCCTGCATGACGGCGAGGCGCGCCGCGCGCTCGCCCGCGGCGTCGGCAAGCTGGCGGCGGCGGTTGAATCGACGCTCGGTCCCAAGGGCATGAACGCCATGGTCGACCGGCCGATCGGCACCCCCATCGTCTCGCGCGACGGCGTCACCATCGCCTCCGAGATCGAGCTGCCCGACCGCTTCGAGAATATGGGCGCGCAGGTGGTGCGCGAGGTCTCGATGCAGACCAACGAGGTCGCCGGCGACGGCACGACCACCGCCATGGTGCTGGCCAATGGCCTCATCCAGAACGGCGTCGCGGCGCTGGAGCGGGGCGCCAAGCCCGTCGACCTGTGCCGGGGCATCGATACGGCGGTCGATCTTGTGGTGGAAACGCTGAAGGGCCGCGCCCGCCCGGCTTCCGAGCGCTCGATGCTGGAAGCGGTGGCGACCATCGCCGCCACCAATCCGCATCTCGGGCATCTCGTGGCCGAGGCGCTGCACCGGGTCGGCCTCGACGGCATCGTCTCCTCCGACTATGGCCTCACCATCGAGACAACGCTCGACGTGGTGGAAGGCATGTCCTTCGATCGCGGCTACATCTCCCACCACATGGTGACCGACGTCGAGAAGATGGAGGTGGTGCTGCACGAGCCCTACATCCTGCTGACCGACCTCAAGATCCGTGCCCCGCAGGAAATCGCCGGCCTCCGGCAGGCGGTGGCGCAGACCGGGCGCACGCTGGTCATCATCGCCGAGGAAATCGCCCCGGAAGTGGTCGTCACCCTGCTGGGGGACGGCAATCGCGGCAAGGTGCTGGTGGTCAACCCGCCCGATTACGGCCATTGGCGCAAGGCGATGATGGACGATCTCGCCATCATCACCGGCGGCAAGGTCATCGCCCGCGATCTCGGCGGACGACTGGAGGACGTCACCCTCGACGATCTCGGCACCGCCCATCAGGTGCGCGCCAGCGCCCGCGAGACCGTCATCATTCGCGGCGGTGGAGACGCCGAGGCGATCGCCGCCCGCCGGGCGCAGGTGACCCGCCAGCACGAACTCGCCCCGCCCAATATCGAGCAGGACAAGCTGAAGGAGCGCCTCGCCAAGCTCTCCGGTGGCACGGCGGTCATCTATGCCGGCGGCGTGACGCCGGTCGAGCAGAAGCGTACTCTCCAGCTCATCGACGACGCGCTGAGCGCCACCCGCGCGGCGGCGGAAGAGGGCATCGTCGCCGGCGGCGGCACGGCGCTGCTGCAATGCGCACCCATCGTCGCCTCCCGGCTCGGCAATCTCAATGGCGATGTCGGCGAAGGCATCCGCCTGGTGCGCGAGACGCTGGCCCGCCCGGCGGCCTTCATCGCCCGCAATGCCGGCTACGACCCCGAGGCCATCGTCGAGAAGCTGATGGCGGCGGCCGAGGGCGTCGGCTTCGATGCCGCCACCGGCGAGATGACGGACATGATCTCGGCCGGCATCGTCGATCCGGTGCGCGTCACCTACACGGCGCTGCGCAACGCCGCCTCGGTCGCCACGCTGGTGCTTACCACCAACACGCTGATTGCCGACATCACCGATTATGTCGACCCCACCGCCGGTCCCGCGCTCGGCGGCGGTGCTGAAAAGCTCGGCCGCGCATGATCATGGCATCCCGCCGGCGACTCCCGCCCGGCCGGCGGGCCGCCCCCCGGAAGGGTCCGGGAATTTCACGCCTCGACACCGCGCCGGCCCCGCTCTGGCCACGGCCGGTGGCATCGACATTGAAGGGAACGACCATGCGTGAATTTATCGCCGGGTTCGTCGGCAGCATCGTACGCCCGTTTTTCAGTGCCGTCCGTGCCGGAGCGCTCAACCGCAGGGGCACCCGTCCGCCGGGAGACCTGGTTGAGTGACGCTTGATTGGAAGCGTGGTAAAAACGATGCAATGACGCGAAGCAGATGCCGCACGCCAAGAATTCGGGCATCTGATATTTGCTAAAAATAATGGGAGGGGTCGTTGGTGTATATCATCACCAAGAAGGATGGTCCTCGAAAAGAGGATGTGTCCGCCAAGCAGATGATCCGAGAAAATTGGGGAACGATTGATCGTCTCGCCAATCAGATTTCGGGAGGCCGCTGGCAAGACATCAAGAAAGCCCGCGCCGCCAAGACATCCGTCGCCGAATACGATCGTAAGAGCTTCATCGGCTACGCCTCGGCGGAGCGGGGGGCGTCGGCACGACCCTATATCCGCATCAGCCTGAATAACCGTGTCGTTGTGGTCGATGAGGACACTAACCGGCAGCTCGTCTTCCTCGGCGAAATCCGGCACCGCCCGCATGGCCGGGTGTTCTGTCTCGCCACCCGTGCCAACGGCTTCTTCGATCCCGCGACGGACGAGGTGCTGGAGGCCTTGGCCGGGCTCGATGGATGCGTGCTCTCCGAGGACGAGATCGACGAACCGTTCAAGCAGGAGCTCGCCGCCCGTCTCGGCTTCGCCCCGGCACGGGACATCTGATCGAGCGCCTCCGACAGAAGCTGCGGCCCGCCTTGTGTGGAGGGGGGCCAGTGCGTGGGCTACGGGACACTGCAATGCAGACGGAAGCGCATATGACAAAGCCGCCCGTTGAGCGCCGTTCGACCGCACTCCCCTCTCTAGTCGAAGAGGGTGGGGATGGTGCCGAGCACTCTGCGGATGGCGCCTCCTACGACGCATCGGCGACGATGAAGGCCTGGGAGAGTTTCCTGGATCAGAACCGGCCGATCGGGCCCGGCGGGCTGGTGCGTAGCGTCATCGAGCGCTCCTGGCAGCGCAGCGCCGTCTCCGGCGTCAACCCGCGCGGTCGCGGCAGCGACCTCATCGTCTCCGCCGACGAGGTGGACGGCTTGCGCCGGCAGAATGGAGGCCTGGTCCAGGCGGCCGGCAAGACCTTCGAACGTCTTGCCGACATCCTCGGCGAGACTGCGACCATGGTCGTCGTCACCGACCAGCGCGGCGTCGTTATCGACACCGCCGGCGACCCCCATATTCTCGATGCTGCTCATGACATACGCTTGGAGATCGGTGCCAATTGGGGCGAGGCCGTCACCGGCACCAACGGCATCGGCACCGCGCTGGCGACGGGCAGGCCTGTCTATGTGCGCGCTGCCGAGCATTTCTGTGAGGGCGTGAAGTCCTGGACCTGCATCGGCGCGCCGATCCGCAATCCGCTCGATGGCAGCGTGATCGGCGTCGTCGACTTCTCCGGCCCGCAGGACATCTTCCGCCGCCACAACATCGCCCTCGGCATGATGGCGGCGAGCCACATAGAGCTGGCCCTCGCCGACCAGCTGCGGGTGGAGCGCATGCAGCTGCTCGAATTGTGCCTTGCGCGGCTGCAAAGCGGAGGGCGCGGCGATGGCTATGTCATTCTCGACCGCCGAGGCCGGGTGATCCACCACAGTGACATCGCCGCCGCGCGCTGGCGCCATGCCCATCCCGGCAGCGAGCTCCGGCTCGGTGAGCAGCTGATGGACTTCAAGGGCGACAACTGGCCGGACAACATCGCCAACATTTCCGGCATCGATAGCCAGCGACTGGAGCCGCTGATGCACGCCGGCGACTTTTCCGGCGCCGTGCTGCTGCTCGGGCCGAGCGGCCACCCCGCCCCGGCGGTCCGGACCGGCACCAGCCCGGCGCGCGTAGCGCTGAGGGCGGCGCGGGAGGCCATCATCGGCGAGAGTGCGGTGCTGATCGAAGCCGTTGAGCGGGCCGAGCGCGCCGCGCAGGGCCGCAGCGCCATCCTGCTGGAGGGCGAGACGGGGGTTGGCAAGGAGTTGTTCGCCAAGCTCATCCACGCGGCCGGGCTCAGCACGGGCAAGGAGCCCTTCGTCACTTTCAACTGCGGCGCGGTTTCCAAGGACCTGCTGGGCGGTGAGCTGTTCGGCCACGCCCCGGGCGCTTTCACCGGCGCCACCCGCGAGGGCCGCGCCGGACGCTTCGAGATCGCCGATGGCGGTGCGCTCAGCCTCGACGAGATCGGCGAGATGCCGCTTGAGCTCCAGCCTTATCTCCTGCGCATCCTTGAGGAGAATGCGGTCTACCGCATCGGCGAGGGGCGGCCTCGGCCGATCAATGTGCGGCTCATCGCTTCCACCAACCGTAACCTCAAGGTGGAGGCGGCGGAGGGGCGCTTCCGCAAGGACCTCTATTTCCGCATCGGCGCGGTCAAGATCACCATTCCTCCGCTGCGCAACCGCCATGGCGACATCCGCCTGCTGGTGCACCATTTCAACAGCCGTATGGCGGAAACCCAGGGCACCGAGCCGCTGCGCTTCCAGCCGGCGGTGATCGATCTGCTCGAGCGCTATGAGTGGCCCGGCAATGTCCGGGAGGTGCGCAACCTTGTCGAGTCGCTGTCGCTGATGGCGATCGACCGCACCGTGGGAATCGACGACCTGCCGGAAGACTTCATTGAGGACGTGCAGCACCTGCACGAGGCGGGCGGCGAGGCGGCCGAGGGGGCCGACGCCGGGGAGCCGATTGCCCGTATCGACGAGGCCGAGCGCCGGCTGATCGAGCGCACGCTGGTCGCCTCGGGCGGCAATACATCGGTTGCCGCCCATCGGCTGGGGATCTCGCGCAGCACGCTTTATCGAAAGCTCCAGCACTATCGCGCAAGGCTTTAGCCGCCGCGCGCCGGCACAGGCAACAAAGGGGCGAGGCTCAGATGACCGAACCGATGTATTCCCCCGGCCGCGTTCCCCCGGCCAGCGAGCTTGCCTCGACCATTCTCGACAAGGTCGAGCGCGACGTGGTCTTCATCCTGCGCATTCGGGGGGAGAGCCTTGATTTGCTTTCGCGGCACTTCCAGGGCTTCATCGAGCGCGCGCTCGGCGCGAACGGCGTCGATTATGGCGACCATCCGCTCCTGCGGCTGTTCGTCGAGTCGCATGGCCGCGAACTCACTGAGTTCGTGGTGAACGGCATGGCCCTGTCGCACCAGATCGACCTGAAGGCATTCGAGCGCTTCGGTGGGGATTCCACCCATCTTCTGCGGGCCGACATCTGGGACAGCCTGCGCAGCTATGTCGAGAGCGCCGAGCAGCATTTCATGTCCGGGCTCGGCGGCCTGCACGACATTCTGGCCGAAGTCGCCGCCCTCCGCCCGGGAACTGCGGGAGGCGCCCAATGACGGATACGCAGCACCTGCGCGCCCTGCTCGGAAAGCGGCTTGAGATGGTTCAGGAGATCGCCCGGCTGAATGCGCGCGAGTTGCAGAACCGGCAGATCGTCAGCGGCCTCGAACTGGAGGTGATGCTGTGCGAGCGCGACCTCTCGCAGGGGGAGGATGCACCCGCCACGGCGCAGCGCCTCGCCCAGGCCCGGGCGCAGTACGACGCGACGCAGGCCCGGCTCGCCGATGACGCGCGCGACCTCATGGAATGGCACGGGCAGCTCGACGCGCTGGACCGCGAGATCAGTAAACAGTGAGCCGAATGGCCGGGCATCAGGGAGCCTAACGACATGAGCACGACCGAAGCCCAGGCATCGCCGCTTTTCACCCTGCTGGCGCGGCAATGGCGGCTGGAGGCGGAGGTTCAGGCCTGTGCTTTCGCCCAGGACGGTGCCAGCCTTGCCTATGCGCTGGCGGATGGCACGCTCGCCCTTGTCTCGATGGAGGACCCGGAAGCGGCGGGTGTGCGCTGGCGCATGTCGATCGAGGACGGGCGTTCCACCATTTCCCCGCGCGCCCGACCTGTGACCGCCCCGGCCAGCATGCCGGTGGGGGAGCACCCGCTGCGTCTGGCGGCGTTCGGCCGGTCGGGCTTTCTGGTGGGCGGCGCTACCGGGCGGGTGGTACAGATCGGCGCCGACGGGTCGACGCGGGTGATGGTCGAACATGACAGCGCGGGCGTCGACGCAATGGCAACCTTTTGCGAGGGCGCTGCAGGCGCGCGCCCGACCTGGGTCGCCGCCAGCGGCAGCGTCACGCGCTATGATCCCGAGGGCGGCACCGCACGGGCGATGGCGCGCTATGAGGGCACCGCCCGAGTGGTTGCACCCGCGCCCGGCGTCGAACGCGTCGCGCTGGGCTTCGACGCCAGCCTCTCGCTTATCGACCTGCACATCACCGACCCGCACGGCGCCGCCGGCGAGCCGTTCGAGATACCGCTCGGGCCGGTGGAGGCGCTGGCCTGGTCGCCGGACGGGCGCTTTCTGGCCGCCGGCCTTCTCGATGGCGGTGTCGCCCTGATCGACCCCGCGACGCGGCGCGTGCTGCGCCTGCCGGATTATCCGGCCCCGGTGCGCACGCTGGACTGGAGCGCCGATTCCCGCTGGCTCGTCACCAGCGGCGCCTTCCGCACCATCGTCTGGGCGGTGGACGGTGGACACGAGCGCCCCAAAACCTTGGAGACCGGCCGTTCCGGCCTGGTGGCGGTGGAGGCGGCGCGGCTGCATCCCCATCTGCCCCTCGTCGCGGCCGGCTTTGAAAATGGCATGATCATCGTCATGGCCGTTGGTCAACGCGACGAACTCGTCATTCGCGATCCGGCGCCGGGCGGCCTGCGCGAGCTGAGCTGGTCGGGCGATGGCGAGCACCTCGCCTTTCACGCCGCACAAGGCTGGGCCGGGGTCATCGACCTGCCGGCCCACATGTTCAAACAGATCAACAGGAGGGTTCCATGACAGCGACCGACAAGATCGCCGAGAGCAAGGACAGGTTCTTCGACGAGATAGCGGTGCTCGCCGAACGGATGATCGCCGAGCACGGCCGTGATTTCACCATGGGTGCGTTCGTCCTCGCCGCGCGCTTCATCGCGGAGAAGAAGGATCTCGGCAATCGCGGCCTTGCGCCGACAAATTGAGCCTGGCGTTGGGGGGGCACACCCGGAATTGTTGGCTTGGAGACGCTTTCGGCGCGCTCCGCTGCGGCGCGGCGGGTGCGGGCCGCAGCAAGGCTCGAAGCCCGACATCCGTCGCGAGGCGATCCGGTGCAGCCTGACATTCAACCCGACAGGCAGGCTGCCGCGCGTCGTCCGATCGAGGCAGTACCTTACGGCAGAGGCCCAGGCATCGCGCATGATTTTGGCGTCTAGGCCCCATTGAACTTCCGTTCGGCTTCACTTAACGTTTGTTAAGTCGTGCCGGATGAAGGACGAGATGGACTCCTCGACGCGCCCCGTTCCAGATGAGACCGACACGCTGCGCCTGGTGGCGGAGCGGCTGCGCCGGCTGCGGCGGGCTAACGGTTTGTCGCTGCGCCAGCTGGCGGAGGCGACGGGGACTTCGGCGAGTTTTCTCAGCCAGCTGGAGCGCGGGCTCACGGGGGCCAGCGCCTCGACGCTGATCCGCATTGCCAACTGCTTCGGCACCAGCATTTCCGAACTGTTCTCAGCGCCGGAGATCACCCGCGATCCGGTTTTGCGCCGCGCGCAACGCCCGGCGCTGCCGGTGACGGACGGCCAGCGCAAAATGCTGCTGTCGCGCCGCCCGCTGACCCATTTCGAAACCTATGTCTCGGAATTCGATGTCGGCGGCTCCACGGGTCCCGAGCAATACACCCATGGCGACTCGCACGAGATGTTCATCGTGCTGAGGGGATCCGTGCGGCTGGAGCTGGGCGCCGATCATCATGAAATGCACGCGGGCGACAGCGTCGAATACGCGACGTCGGTCCCGCATCGGGTCGCGAACATCGGGGATGTCGTGGCCGAGGTGCTGTTCATCATTTCGCCGCCAACCTCGACGGCGACCTACCTCGATACTTACCGCGCCAAGGGTGAGTAGCGCAGGCACGCCAAGGACGGGCGCTGTCCTTCCGTGGCGAGCGAAGTTCACACGGCAAAAGCATAAGCCCCAGGGGCATAGTCCAGAGGAGAGAAAGATGAAGCGGAGCACATTCACCGG
This sequence comes from Ancylobacter vacuolatus, assembly GCF_030813595.1. Lineage (GTDB taxonomy): Bacteria > Pseudomonadota > Alphaproteobacteria > Rhizobiales > Xanthobacteraceae > Ancylobacter > Ancylobacter vacuolatus. Next base: position 139,918 of record NZ_JAUSUH010000007.1, read on the forward strand.
CATCGCCACGCTCGCCGCCGTCGGCATAGCGCTGGCCGGCGCCGCGCGGGCCGAGAGCCCGGTCGCCGGCGCGGTCGCCGAAGGCTCGCTCAAGGGCAAGACGCTGACATTCGTGTCCTATGGCGGTGTCTTTCAGGACGGCCAGATCAAGGCGCTGGAGGATTTCGTCAAGAAGTCCGGCGTCACTCTCCTGTCGGACGGGCCGACCGAGAACGCCAAGATCCAGGCGCAGGTCGAGTCGAAGAACGTCGCATGGGACGTGGTGGATACGGGCGACTACACGCCCTTCGTCCATTGCGGCACGCTGTTCCAGAAGCTGGATCTCAGCAAGATCGACACCTCCAAGATCCCGCCCGGCCAGGTCGGCCCGTGCAGCGTTCCGGCGATGAACTATGCCGTTATGTTCCTGTACAACAAGGAAAAATACGGCGACAACCCGCCCAAGAGCTGGGCCGATTTCTTCGATGTCGAGAAGTTCCCCGGCACGCGCGGCATTCCCGGCTATGCCGACGCCGAAGGCTACATGGTGGAGCTTGGCCTGCTCGCGGACGGCGTGCCGAAGGACAAGATGTTCCCGGCCGATATCGACCGCGGCCTGAACAAGTGGCGCTCGATCCGGGAGCATCTGGTGCCGTGGACGACCGGCGCGGAGAGCCAGCAGATGATGGAGTCGGGCGAGGCGGACATGGTCATGGTCTGGTCGGGCCGCGGCAAGGCGGCTCTGGCGAACGGCGCCAAATATGTGCCGGTCTGGAAGGACTGGATCGTCGTCAAGGACCAGATCGCCATCCCCGTCGGCGTGAAGGACACGGATGCCGCCCACGCGCTGGTCAATGCCTATCTCGGCAAGCACGCGCAGGAAGTGATGGCTGAGACGACCTCCTATTCGCCGATCAATGTCGACGCCACGCCCAAGGTGGACGAGCTCACCGCCTCGTTCATGACCAATACGCCCGAGAAGCAGGCGATGGCCTACAACCAGAACGTCGATTACTGGGTCAAGAACTACGACGCTCTTAGCGCCAAATGGGCGGAATTCATCGCCGGCAACTGATCCGGCGTTTGAAACGGTCGGGGCGACCTCGTCGCCCCGACCCCCCCGCGCGGTGCGCCCCCACGCTGCGCCTCGGGTCCGCGAGAGAGGCTGAACCATGTCTGTTCTGACCGGCCGCGCCCCGCGCGGGGCGCTTCTACTGACGCTGCCGGCAATCGCGGTACTGCTCCTGGTGATGGCGGTGCCGTTCGGCGTCATCGTGCTGCGCAGCTTTGCCGAGCCAGTGCCCGGCCTGGCGAATTATGTGTGGTTCTTTCAGACCCCGGTGAACCTCACCGTTCTGGCGCGCACCTTCACCATAGCCTTCTGGGTGACGGCGTGCTGCGTGCTGGTGGCCTATCCCTACGCCTTCGCCATGTCGATCGCCGGGCCGCGCCTGCGGCTGGCACTGATCATGTGCGTGCTGGTGCCATTCTGGGTGTCGGGGGTGGTGCGCACGCTGGCCTGGGTGATCCTGCTGCAGGATTCCGGCGTCATCAACCGCATCCTGCTCGCGCTGGGCTTCGAGAAAGTGCGGCTGATCCGCACCCAGCTCGGCGTCACCATCGGCATGACGCAGGTGCTGCTGCCCTTCATGATCATGCCGCTCTACGCGGTGATGCGCGGTATCGACCTGCGGCTGTTGCAGGCGGCGCGCAGCCTCGGGGCGCATCCGGTGAAGAGCTTCTTCCAGATTTATCTTCCGCTGTCGCTTCCCGGCGTGTTCGCCGGGGCGACGCTCGTGTTCATCCTGTCGCTCGGCTTCTACATCACGCCGCTGCTGCTGGGCGGCCCACAATCGACCATGCTCTCCACCCTGATTCAGCAGCAGGTATTGTCGCTGCTGAGCTGGGGACGCGGCGGCGCCATGGGCGTGGTGCTGCTGGTGGCGACCTTCGGCGTGCTGGCGCTGGCCGGCCCCTTCATGCGGCGCAGCTACCAGATCAGCGGAGGCAGCCGATGACAGGTTTCCGTCCCGGCCGGCTGCTGCTGCAGCTCTCCTGCCTGCTGATCGCCATCTGGCTGGTGGCGCCGACGCTGGTGGTGATCCCGATGTCGTTCGCGGACAGGAAATCGCTGGCCTTCCCGCCGCAGGGCTTCTCCACCCAGTGGTACGCGAATTTCTTCTCCAATCCGCAATGGTTTGGCAGCCTGGTTGTCTCGCTGAAGATCGCAGCGATGGTGGCGGTCGTGGCCACCGTCATCGGCACCATGGCGGCCATAGGCATCGAGCGATTGAAGACCCGTGCCGGCGGCATCATCCGCGTGGTGCTGCTCACCCCGATGATCGTGCCCGGCGTGGTGCTCGCGGTGGGCATCTATGCCGTCTATCTCGATACAAGGCTGGTCGGCACATGGACCGGCTATGTGCTGGCGCACACGCTGCTCGCCATCCCCTTTGTGGTGATCGCGGTGGGGGCCAATCTCGCCGTGTTCGACGAGCGGCTGGAAACGGCGGCGGCGAGCCTGGGTGCCTCGCGGCTCACCACCTTCTTCACCGTTACCCTGCCGCTCATCCTGCCGGGCATCCTGTCGGGGGCGCTGTTTGCCTTCGTCACCTCCTTCGACGAGGTGATCGTGTCCCTGTTCATCACCAGCCCACAGCTCAAGACGCTGCCGGTGCAGATTTTTTCCTCCATGACGCGGGACGCCGACCCGACCGTGGCGGCGGTGGGGTCGCTCATCTTCCTGGCGACCACGCTGATCATTGGGCTGGGACTCATCATAGGACTGCGGAGGCGCGGGGCATGAACGCTGCGAGCAACGAGGCGACCTGCAAAGGTGCGGCGATCGACATTGACGGCATCAGCAAGTTCTATGGCGGCTTCACCGCGCTGGAGAATGTCAGCCTGCGGGTGGAGCCGGGCGAGTTCATGTCGTTTCTCGGGCCGTCCGGCTCGGGCAAGACGACGACACTGAACCTGATTGCCGGCTTCACCGATCTCAGCGGCGGTGACATCCGGCTCGATGCGCGCTCCATCGGCCATGTGCCGGCGCACAAGCGCAATATAGGCGTGGTGTTCCAGCATTACGCGCTGTTCCCGCATATGAGCGTGGCGCAGAACGTGGCCTATCCGCTCAAGCAGCGCCGCGTCGGCAAGGCCGAGCGGGCCCGTGCGGTGGAAGAGGCGCTGCGCAAGGTGCAGCTGGACAGCTTCGCCCATCGCTACCCCTCCGAGCTGTCGGGCGGCCAGCAGCAGCGCGTGGCGCTGGCGCGGGCGATGGTTTTCGGCCCCTCGCTGCTGCTGATGGACGAGCCGCTCGGCGCTCTCGACAAAAAACTGCGCGAGGTGCTGCAGCTTGAGATCAAGCGCATCCACCGCGAGCTCGGCTCCACCTTCGTCTATGTCACCCACGACCAGGAGGAGGCGCTGGTGCTCTCCGACCGGATCGCGGTGTTCAACAGGGGCCGGATCGAACAGGTCGGCACCGGGCAGACGCTCTACACCGCGCCGCAGACGCTCTTTGTCGGCCAGTTCATCGGCGAGAGCTCGGTGCTGCGCGGCCCGCATCGCTCGGCCGGCGGCGAAACGATGCTGACCGTCGCCGGCACGGCTCTCACAGCTCCGGGCGCGGCAAACGGGGAGGGCGCGCAGGTCATCCTCTTGCGACCCGAGGCTGTGATGGTGCAGGCGCCGGGCACCGGCCCGCAGGAGGGGCGCTGCAACATCCTCTCGGGCGTTGTCCGCGAGATGCTCTATCTCGGCTCGGCGATGAAATATGAGGTGACGCTGGCCGACGGCAGCCATGTCACCGCCCGCACCCCCACGCAAGGCGCGCCCTTCGCTCTCGGCGCCACGGTCGAGCTGGCGTGGCGGCCGCAGGAGAGCGTGCTCCTGGCAGACGACGGATCGACCGCCGGTCACTGAAGGAACGATGGCGATGGACGTGAAGAAGAATGGCGACGTGTCCTTCTGGTATGCCGATATTGGCGGCGTACCCGGCTATCGCCCGCCCCTGCCGGGGGACGTCGAGGTCGATGTCTGCATTGTCGGCGCCGGCTTCACCGGGCTTTGGACCGCCTATTATCTGAAGGAGGCCGAGCCGGGCCTGTCCATTGCCGTGGTCGAGAAGGAATTCGCCGGCTTCGGCGCCTCCGGCCGCAATGGCGGCTGGTGCTCGGGCGAATTCGGCTGGAGCCGGGAGAAATATCTTTCCTCCGGCACGCGCGAGGGAATCATCGAGTGGGAGCGGCAGCTGCGCACCACCGTCGCGGAGGTGCGCCGCGTTACCGAGAAGGAAGGCATCGACTGTGACTATCTGCTCACCGATTGCCTGACCTTCGCCCAGAGCCCGGCGCAGATGGAGCGCCTGCGCGAGGACTATGAGGAGGCCATGTCCTGGGAGGTGCCCGCCACCCGGCTGGAGCTGATCGACGGGCCGGAGGCGGCCGCACGCATTCGGGTGGACAAGGCGCACGGCGCCCTGGTGCGGCACGATGTGGCTCGGGTGCAGCCGGCAAAGCTGGTGCGTGGCCTCGCCGAGGCGGTGGAGCGGCGCGGCGTTGCCATTTACGAGCGCACCGCCGTCACCGGCATCGCGGAGGGCCGGGTCAGCACCGATCGCGGCACCGTGAAGGCCAAGCGCATCGTGCGGGCCACCGAGGGCTTCACCCACGGCATTCCCGGCAATGAGCGGCAGTGGATCCCGATGAACAGCGCCATCATCGTGACCGAGCCGGTGCCGGATGATCTGTGGCGCGAGATCGGCTGGGAGGGCAACCAGCTCCTTGCCGACGCCTCCCACGCCTATTGCTACGCCCAGCGCACGCGCGAGGGGCGCATCGCCATGGGCGGGCGCGGCGTGCCCTATCGGTTCGGCTCCAAGACCGATGTGCGGGGCCAGACCCAGCCCGAGACCATCCATGCGCTGAAAGAGATTCTCTACCGCATGCTTCCGCAGACTCGCGGCTTGAGGCTGGACCATGCCTGGTGCGGCGTGCTCGGCGTGCCGCGCGACTGGTGCGCCACAGTGGGACTGGATCCCCGCACCGGCATCGGCTGGGCGGGTGGCTATGTCGGTCTCGGCGTCTCCACCTCGAACTTCTCCGGGCAGACACTGGCCGATCTGGTGCTGGACAAGCACACGGAACGCACCAGCCTGCCCTGGGTGAACCGCCGGCCGCGCAAGTGGGAAGTGGAGCCCTTCCGCTGGCTGGGCGTGCACGGCATGTACTGGCTCTATCACAAGGCCGACCGCAACGAGGCGAGCACCGGCGGGCGCGCCACCTCGCGCCTCGCCACGCTGGCCAACGCGCTCACCGGGCGCTGATCACCCACGCGCCGCCATCACCCGCCCCACGATCCAAGGCGGTACCATCGCTGCCGCCTTTGGCAGGAGACGACATGATCGACCTTTCCGTATTCACCCAATTGTCCGGCGTCGACCTTGGCGCACTGGCCGACAAGCCCACCACCCTGAGCCCCGGGCAGCAGGAGGGCGCCTCCTCGCTCTGGACCGCGCCCGACGGGTCGCTCGACATCGGCCTCTGGGAGTGCACGCCGGGCCACTTCACCGCCGATCGGACGGGGGCGGCGGAGTTCTGCTATTTCCTGCAGGGCAAGATCATCATGACCCAACTCGACGGCACAAGCCGCGAGCTCGGGCCCGGCGATGCTCTTATGTTGCCGCGCGGCTGGAAGGGCACGTGGGAGATCGTGGAGCATACCCGCAAGATCTACGTCTTCCTGACCGATCCGGCGACGCGCTGACCCTCCCCCGGGCGGGAGAGGATCGGCCGGCACCCACGCCGGCTTGGCGTCGCCTCCCCGGGGCGGACGATGCGCCGAGGCCGCCTGCTTGCCCCGCGCGCGTGATGGCTCAACCACTCAGTGAGCCGCAAGTGCGGGCGGGATGTTGCCCGCCGAGGTCGCGATGCCGGGGGTCGTCAGCATCTTGAAGTCCGGGAGCGGGCGCGCCAGCATTGCGTCGCGCGCCAGCCGCGCCTCGATCGCGGCGGCGGCGGCCAGCGTCCCCACATCATCGCGGCTACGCCCCACGATCTGAAGGCCAAACGGCATTTGTGTCGGCCCCAGCCCCGCCGGGATGACGGTGGCGGGATGGCTGCTGAGAGTGATGGCATAGGCAATGCCAACCCACCGAATGTAGGTTTCCATATGCCGGCCGTCGACCTCCTTCACATAGAGGTTCTCGACCGGGAACGGCACCACGGAGGCCGCCGGGCAGATCAGGATGTCGATGTCCCTGAAGAACGTCTCGAAGTTGCGGAAAATCTCGCTTTGGCGGGCATGGGCACGCCCGACATCGTCAAGAGAGAGCCGCCGGGAGAGTTCGACGTTGGAGACAACGTTGGCGCCGCAGAGATCGCGGTGCTGATCGATATAGTCGCCGAGGGAATGACCATAGCCCATGGCCCGAAGCGCCTCGAAGGTTTCGTCCAGATCCTTGATCTCGGGGTGGCTCCATTCGGTGCTGCCGAACATGCCCGCCATCCGGTCGGCGACCATTCGGAAATGCTGCCGCACGTCGCGAGAGACCGGTGCGCAGCCGAGATCGTCGGAGAATGCGATCCGCAGCTGCTTGGTGTCGACTTCGGGGAGATCCAGGAATGCATCGGCCAAAAGGTCCTGCGAGAGGGGGTCCCGGCTCGACCTTCCGACGATGGCTGCCATCAGCAGCGCCGCATCCGGCACGTTGCGGGCCATCGGGCCATCGACGGCGAGCGGCGACCAGACATCACCTGAAACCTCCATCGGGCAGGCGCCCGGCGACGGGCGATGCCCGACGATCCCGCAGAACGAGGCTGGGGTGCGCAAACTGCCGCCCAGATCCGAACCGGAGGCGAGCGGCACCATGTCCGCAGCCAAAGCCGCGGCCGAGCCACCCGACGACCCCGAGGTGGAGAGGGCGAGGTCGAACGGATTTACGGTGGCGCCCTGGACCCGGTTGGTCGTGTTGGCGCCGCTTCCATATTCGGGCGTGTTGGTCTTGCCCATGATGACGGCGCCGGCCGCGCGCAGACGCTGCACCATGAGCTCGTCCTCCGTCGGCACATTGTCCTTGTGGACGAGCGAGCCGAAGGTCGTCCGCATGCCGGCGGTGAGCTGAAGATCCTTGATGCCGACGGGAAGCCCGTGGACGATCCCGAGCGGCTCGCCCTTCATCACAGCGTCCTCCGCCCGCTTGGCTTCTTCGCGACTGCGGTCGAAGTCGACCGTGACGAAAGCGTTAATGACGGGATTGGTCGCTTCGATACGCGCCCGGAACGCGTCGAACACCTCGACCGGCGACAGCGCCTTGGACCGGATCAGAGACCTGATTTCGAGCGCCGTCTTTTCTACGATATCGTGCATGCTTCACCTGAGGTTCGGGGTGTCCCGTTTGTCGGCAAGAAGTCCGATTAATCCATCAGCTGAGTCCAGAGGCAATCCAAGAGCTTGGCGGCTTCGGGAGAGTCTGTCGCCTCGCGAGCCGCTCGCCACCCCCAACTTTCCTTGGTATCGGTGCTGCGGCGCGGCCATTCCCATTGCTTATCGCCACGTGCAGCGCGCAGATTATCCCACCCCTGCCTTCCCAGCGATGAGAGACGAGCCTTCATGAGTCCCAACACGCAAAAGTTCTACATCGATGGCGCCTTTGTCGAGCCGCTGGCGAACCGCCCGCTCGGCGTGGTCGATCCGGCAACCGAGCAGGAATTCGCCACCATCTCGCTGGGCACGCAGGCGGATGTCGATCGCGCAGTGGCGGCAGCGCGTGCGGCCTTCGCCAGCTTTCAATTCTCCACCAAGGAGGAGCGCCTCGTTCTCCTCGAGCGACTGCTCGCAGCGTATGAACGCCGCTACGAGGATGTCGCCCAGGCGATCAGCCGCGAGATGGGCTCGCCCATCGCCCGCGCCCGTGATTCCCAGGCCTATGCCGGCCTCGGCCATTTGAAGGCGACCATCGAGGCGTTCCGGCGCTTCGAATTCGACGAAACGCGCGGCACCACCCGTGTCACCCATGAGCCGGTCGGCGTCGTCGGCCTCATCACGCCGTGGAACTGGCCGCTCAATCAGATCATGTGCAAGGTCGCGCCCGCCATTGCCGCCGGCTGCACCATGGTGCTGAAGCCCTCCGAAATCGCGCCGATCTCCGGCATCGTCTTCGCCGAGATCGTCCACGAGGCCGGCTTTCCCAAGGGCGTGTTCAACCTGGTCAACGGCACCGGCCCCGAGGTCGGCGCCGCGCTGTCCTCGCATCCCGACATCGACATGGTGTCCTTCACAGGCTCGACGCGCGCCGGCACCGATGTGGCGCGCAACGCGGCCGCGACGGTGAAGCGCGTGGCGCAGGAACTCGGCGGCAAGTCCGCCAACATCGTGCTGCCCGACGCCGATCTCGATGCGGCGGTGTCGGAAGGCGTGCGCGCCTGCTTCGGCAATACGGGCCAGTCCTGTGACGCCCCGACCCGGATGCTGGTGCCGGCCGACCGCCATGACGAGGCGCTCGATATCGCCCGCCGCACCGCCGCGACGGTTCGTGTGGGCGCCCCCACGGACACCGAGACAGAGATCGGCCCGCTGGTGAGCGACGTGCAGTTCGCCAAGGTGCAGGATCTCATCCAGGCCGGCATCGATGAGGGTGCAACCCTCGTCATCGGTGGCACGGGCAAGCCGGAGGGGCTGGAAACTGGCTATTATGTGAAGCCGACCGTGTTCGGCCATGTGAAGCCGGGCATGCGGATCGAGCGCGAGGAGATCTTCGGGCCGGTGCTGTCGATCATCCCCTATGACAGCGTGGAGCAGGCGGTCGCCATCGCTAATGACACACCCTATGGCCTGGCGGCCTATGTGCAGGGCGCGGACATCGACGAGGCCCGCCGCGTGGCGCGCCAGCTTCGGGCCGGCTCGATCTATCTCAACTACCCGGACTGGGACCTGTTCGCCCCCTTTGGCGGCTACAAGCAGTCCGGCAATGGGCGCGAATATGCCGATTTCGCCCTGCGCGACTTCCTGGAGATCAAAGGCATCGTCGGCTACGGTGCCTGATGCCCATTTCCACGATAGATGGCCCCAAGCGTCGCCGAGTGTTCTGCCTACAGCCGTGCCGCACGGTTTCGGTTCTCGCTGGTGCGGCGGGCGCGTCCCGCCGGCGCGGGCGCGCGGCGGATTGATCGTGGTCGGGACTTCTCCGCCAAGCGCGGAGAAGTCCATCGCCTCCATGCGCGCTCAAACGGCCGCCGACCTGCCATCCCAATATGCCTTCCCACGCCGATGAGAGGCGGTCTATGGGCGCGAGCCTCGACCCAAGTGGTTCAGGCAGCCAGAGCCTTGGCCCGCGCCTCGTCTCATCGGCCCCGGAAGGGCTGGAGAATGCTTGCCTTTTCGGGGTAATTGCCGAAATATTTGCTGTTAGAGAAGAATATGAGGAATGGTATTATATGGTATAATGACCTTGCAGACAGAGAAGAGTTCAAGCTTGAATTATTAGAATCGATTTCATTTACCCAAAGATCGTTGCTTCGATCCATTTGCGACAGCATGATCTCGAAGCTTCGCAGTGCCAGGGCGTCGTGATCTGCGTGCTCATCCAGAGTCGCAATTGCGAGGGATGCCTTGGCTAGCTCGATCGTCGGCCAGAGGGGCCGGGAGGCTGAGGTTGGATGGCTCCAGGCGTCGATGGAATTCGGGATTGTTTGGTCTGGTCCTGCCGAAGGCATGCCCGTGGCTCTGAAGCCGAAGTTGAAAAGGCGCCTTGCCAGCTGGAGCGCAGGTTTCGAGCCGGTTTTCGTGGCATAGACGAAGAGAAGCCACGCCCATTCGAAATGATGGCCAATCTCCCTCTGCCGCTTTTCGGGCGCGAGGGCATCCCATCGGGGACCATACCACTCATCGATCGCACCATGATCATCCACGAGGCGCGCCGCCAGATCGACGATCCGTTCAGCACGCTGAAGCCATCCGCCGTCCGGATCGACAGCGGCGAGCATTTGACAGGCTTCGAAGAGGTGCATCTGCGGGTATTGCAGGCGGAGAAGGCCTGCCCCCGCCGGATCGCGATAGCCTCCCAAGGCATCGAGCCAGTCGCTGTCGAGGCGCGTGGCGATCTCTTCGGCGACGGCCAGCACTGCCGTCTTGCCGGTTGCCGCACTGTAGCCGCCAAGCGCCAGAAGAACGAAGGCGATATCGTAAAGATCGCCGCGCGGATCGATGACTTGCCCGTCGCGGCCCACGCGATGCGCGAAATGCCCTGATGACAGACGGCAGCTGTCGAGGAGAAAAGCGAGCCCATGCTCGGCGCCGCGCAGCGTCTGCGGCGACGGGTCGAACTGATAGGCCATGCTGAAGGTGTAGACGAGCCGTCCCGTCACCATGGTGGTGTGTTCGCTCGGCAGCGGCTGCCCGTGGGCCGTGGCGGGGATCTCCTCCACATAGCCGCGAATGCCCGGCCGGCAGGTGCGCTCGACCCAGCGTGGAATGAACCGGTCTTTCAGCCATGCCGAAAGATCCGCGGGTGGCGCAGGCGCGAAAAGGGTGGTCATCGAGCGGCTTTTACTCTGACCCAGCTCACATCACCGCGCCGATCTGCCAGGGCACGAAGTCGGCGTCGCCATAGCCGAGCCGCTCCGACGTGGTGCGCTCGCCCGATGCGACGCGCAAAAGGGCGTCGAAGATCTCTCGGCCCTTTGCCTCAAGCGACACGCCCTCGAGTATCTCTCCACAGTTGATATCCATGTCGTCGGGCATGCGGTGGTACATCTCGCTATTGGTCGCAAGCTTGAGCGACGGCACCGGCTTGCAGCCAAATGCCGAGCCGCGCCCCGTCGTGAAGCAGATGAGGTTCGCTCCCCCAGCTACCTGACCGGTGGCCGAGACCGAATCGAAGCCGGGCGTGTCCATGAACACGAGGCCGTGCGTGCACACCGGCTCGGCATATTCATAAACGGCCTGGAGCGGAGCCTGGCCGCTCTTCGCGACGGCGCCGAGCGACTTTTCCAATAGGGTGGTGAGCCCGCCCGCCTTATTGCCCGGAGACGGGCTGTTGTTCATCTCGGCACCGTTGCGGGCGGTGTAGTCCTCCCACCAGCGCAGCCGCTTCATCAGCCGGTCTCCGACGCCCGGAGACGCCCGGCGGACCAGCAGATGCTCGGCGCCGTAGATCTCAGGGGTCTCGGAGAGGATTGACGTGCCCCCGTCGCGCACCAGCAGGTCCGAGGCGAAGCCGAGCGCGGGATTGGCGGTGAGGGCGGAGTAGCCGTCGGAGCCGCCGCATTGCAGGCCGAGCATGAGTTCGCTGGCCGGGCGCGTCTCGCGCCGAGCGCAAGCTGCGCGCGGCAGCATCTCGCGGATGGTGCCCACTAGCCGGTCGACGGTGCGGCGCGTTCCGCCGGTCTCCTGGATCGTTAGCGTCCGGAAACCGTCGCTTTCCTCGACCCCACATTCCTGCTTGATCCGGGCGATCTGCAGCACCTCGCAGCCGAGGCCGACCATCACCACGGCGGCGAAGTTGGGATGGCAGGCGTAACCCCACTGGGTCCGGCGCAGGACCTCGTAGCCTTCGCTCCGCTCGGCGAGGCCGCAGCCCGTGCCGTGAATGATAGGTACTACGCCGTCAATGTTCGGGTAGGCGTCCAACATCCCCGAGCGGAGGAGCGTGTCTGCGGCGAACCGGGCGACGGAGGCGGCGCAGCTCACCGAGGTGAGAATGCCGATGTAGTTTCGCGTGCCGGTACGTCCGTCGCGGCGGCGATAGCCCTGAAAGGTCGACGGGACCCCGAAGGCAGGCTGGTCGATCGCGAATATGGCCGGGCCAAAGTCGGTATCGGGCAGAGCGGTCGAACTCACATTGTGGACATGCACCCAGTCGCCGGGGGCGATGTCGGCGCATGCCAGACCGATCGGCTGTCCGAACTTTATGATCGGCTCGCCGATACCGATCCGGCTCAGGGCCATTTTGTGCCCGCGCGGAATCTTGTCGCGGGCCAGTACCCCGCTGGCGCGGTCGCCGGGCTGGATAGCGTCCACCGCGACGACGAGATTGTCGGCTCCGTCGAGCCGAAGGATGCGCGGCTCTGCCCGAAAGGAGGATAGGGATAGGTCGCTCATCGCCCGCCGTTCAGTTTGCCTTCTCTAATATGCTAATATATTAGTGTGGACATGCCAACCATGAAGTGCCCGGAGCCGCGGCTCTCCTCATCCTCGCTTCCCGGAACCCCGATGCGGGCCATCCCGGCCTCCGCGCGGATCTATGAACTGCTGCGCGAGCGCATCGTCGGCGGCGCGATGCCGCCGGGCGCCTCGGTGTCGGAGAAGGAACTCGCCGAGCGCTACGGCGTCAGCCGCACGCCGGTCCGCGAGGCGCTGCTGCGCCTTGCCGACGAGCGGCTGATCGACATCTTCCCCCAGCGCGGCACCTTCGTGTCGCATATCAGCGTCGAGGCGCTGCGGGACGGCATGGTGATCCGCGAGGCGCTGGAGCGGGTGGCGGTCCGCCACGCCGCCGCGAAGGTGACGGATGCCGACATCGCGGAGCTGCGCCTCATCCTCGACCGGCAGCGGGCGAGCGAGCAGGCCAGCGACTGGGCCGGCTTCCACGCGGAAGACGAGGAGTTCCACCGGCGCATCGCCATCCTGTCCGGACATCCCAATCTCTGGCGGGTGGCGCGGCAGGAGAAAGTTCAGATCGATCGCTGTCGCGTGCTTCATCTGCCCATCTCCGGTCGCCGCGAAATGGTGATGGCCGAGCACCGCGCGATCCTCGCCGGCCTCGCCGCGCGCGATCCCGATGCCGCCGACCGGGCGATGGCGGAGCACCTGGGCAATGTGCTGCCGGGCCTCGACGAATTGCTGCGCGCGCGTCCCGACTATTTCGACGCCGATGCGCGTACCACGTCCGAGGGCGAGCCGGCCGCCGTGCCGCTTCGTGCCGTGCGGCGCAAGGACAGGCCCACGCGATGAGTTCGCTGCCAAGGCCCCCGGTGTCACAGCCCCCGGTGCTACGGCCCTCGGTGCCAAGGCTCTCGGCGGCGTCGCTGGGGCGGCTTCCACCGGGCGCCGCGCGTCCGGCCTATGATCGCGCCAGCCAGCGCGTCGGCATCGTCCATCTGGGGATCGGGGCGTTCCACCGGGCGCATCAGGCCGCCTTCGTCGACGACTGCATGAGAGCCGGCGAACGCGACTGGGCCATTCTCGGCGCGAGCCTGCGCTCGCCGGAAACGCGGGACGCGCTGGCACCGCAGGACGGGCTCTACACGCTGGTCGAGCGCGACGCGGAAGGCGAACGCGCGCGGATCATCGGCTCGGTATCGCGCCTGCTGGTCGCGCCGGAAGCGCCGGACGCCCTGCTCGAGGCGATGAGCGCGCCGCAGGTGCGGATCGTGTCGTTGACGGTGACGGAGAAGGGCTATTGCCATGATCCCGCAACCGGCGAGCTGCACGAGGACCATCCCGACATCCGGCATGACCTCGCAATGCCCGGCCTGCCGCGCAGCGCGCCCGGATTCCTGGTCGAGGCGCTGGCGCGCCGGCGCGCGGCGGGCATCCCGCCCTTCACCGTCCTGTGCTGCGACAATCTCCCGGCCAATGGCACGCTCGTCCGGCGCATCACCAGCCGGCTGGCCGGTCTTCGCGACGCTGATCTCGGTCACTTCATAGCCAACGAGGTGGCGTTCCCCTGCACAATGGTCGATCGGATCGTCCCGGCGACGACGGAGGCCGACCGCGACGCCGTGGAGGCACGACTTGGGGTCGCCGATGCATGGCCGGTGGTGACCGAGCCTTTCCGGCAGTGGGTGATAGAGGACCACTTCGCCGGCGGCCGTCCGCGCCTTGAAGAGGCGGGTGCCCAGCTTGTCGCCAATGCGGCTCCCTATGAGACGATGAAGCTGCGCCTGCTGAACGGCTCGCACTCCTCGCTGGCCTATCTCGGCTCTCTCGCCGGCCACGAGACGGTGGCGCAGGCAATGGCCGCGCCAGGCTTCGCCGCCTTCATTCGCGGGTTCATGGACATTGAGGTCACGCCAACGCTGGACGTGCCCGCACACGCCGATCTCGCCGCCTACAAGTCCGCGCTGCTCCGCCGCTTCGCCAACCCCGCGCTGCATCACCGGACATGGCAGATCGCCATGGATGGCTCGCAGAAGATTCCCCAGCGCCTGCTGGCGACCATCCGCGCCCGCCTTGCCGATGGCGCGCCGATCTCGCGTCTCGCGCTGGCGCTGGCAGGGTGGATGCGCTTTGTGAGCGGCATCGACGAGCAGGGCCGCGCGATCGATGTGCGCGACCCCTTCGCCGGACGCCTGCGCGCGCTCGCCGATGCGGCGGGGCCGTCGCCGGAGGTGCTAGTTTCGAGCCTGCTCGGCATGCGCGAGATCTTCGATACGGGCCTCGCGGCCGATCCGCACCTCGTCCGCGCGGTCCGCGAGGCGCTGTCGACCCTTTACCGGATCGGCGCCGGGCGCGCCGTGGCGCAATTTGCAGACAAGCCGGAGGCAGGACGATGATACAGGGCTGGCGCTGGTTTGGCCCGAGCGATCCCGTGACGCTCGACCACGCCCGGCAGGCGGGGGCGACCGACATTGTGTCGGCGCTCCATCAGGTGCCACCGGGCGTCGCCTGGACCCGCGCGCAGGTCGAGGAGCGGCGCGCCATCATCGAGGACGGGCCCGGCAACCGGACGCCCCTGCACTGGTCTGTCGTCGAGAGCATCCCCGTCGCCGATGCGATCAAGCGCGAGGGGCGCGCCGCGCGCGCCGCCATCGACGCCTGGATCGCCAGCCTGGAAGCCGTGGCCGCAGTCGGGCCGCGCGTGGTCTGCTACAATTTCATGCCCGTGCTCGACTGGACGCGCACCGATCTCGACTGGCCGCTGGCAACCGGCGCGACGGCGCTGCGTTTCGACCAGAACCGTTTCGCCGCCTTCGACCTTTACGTGCTGAAGCGGCCGGGTGCGGCGGCCGATTATGACGAGGCGCAGCAGGCGGCCGCGCGGAAAGTGGCCGATGCGCTCAGCGATGACGACGTCGCCACCCTCATTCGCAATGTGCTGGCCGGCCTTCCCGGCGGCACCACCAAGGGGCTGGGCCTCGACGAGTTCGGCGAGCATCTGGCAGCTTACGCCGCGATTGATGCCACGCGGCTGCGGGCCAATCTGATCGCCTTCCTGGAGATCGTCGCCCCGGTCGCGCAGGCGCTCGGGGTGAAGCTGACGATCCACCCCGACGATCCGCCGCGCCCGCTCTTCGGGCTTCCGCGCGTCGCCTCGACGGCGGCGGACTTCGCCGCGCTGTTCGCCGCCGTGCCCTCGCCCGCCAATGGCCTGTGCTTCTGCACCGGCAGCCTCGGCGTGCGCGCCGACAATGACCTGCCGGCAATCGTCGAGCTGTTCGCCGACCGCATCCACTTCACCCATCTGCGCGCCACGCGCCGCGACGCCGACCAGCTCGGCTTCCAGGAAGCCGATCATCTCGACGGCGATGTCGACATGCCGGCCGTGCTCGCCGTGCTGATGGCGGAGAACCGGCGGCGGGGCGAGGACGAGAGAATCGTGCTGCGTCCCGACCATGGGCACCGCATGCTGGCCGACCTCGCCACCGACGAGGTGCGTAATCCCGGCTACACCGCCGCCGGGCGGATGAAAGGGCTGGCGGAGCTGCGCGGCATCATGCGCGTGCTGGACCGGCTGCCCGACGCGGCGCTCGCCGCCTTCCGCTGACGGACAAGGGCTTCAACAGGAAAGGCCGCGCTTCCGGATCGGAGGCGCGGCCTGTCTTTTAGCGGCCGTCGGCTCAGGCGGCGGACTTCTTCACCCGGGCGACGATCTGCGTCGGGTTGACGAAGCGCAGCGCCACGATCAGCCAGATCAGGGTGCTGAGCATGTAGATCACCGCCATGGCGTCGATCGACTGGCCGGCCCGCACGCCGGCGGCGAACACCGAATAATACAGCGCCACGACCAGCGTCTGGCTCGACGGGCCGGCGGTCAGAAAGGTCAGTTCAAACATCGACACCGTGCGCACCATGGCGAGCAGCGTTGCCGCCAATATGCCGGGCACCAGCAGCGGCACCAGCACATGGATGAACAGCCGGCCGGTTCCGGCGCCGAAAACCCGGGCGGCCGCTTCGACCTTGGGGTCGATCTGCTCGATGAACGGGATCATCAATATGACGGTGAACGGCACGGTCGGCACCAGATTGGCGACGATGACGCCCCACATCGTACCGGCGAGGCCCACCTTGTAGAGCACCGTCGCCAGCGGAATGCCGAAGGTGATGGGTGGCACCAGCAGCGGCAGCAGGAACAGCACGATCACCAGCGGCTTGGCCGGGAAGTCCCGACGCGCCAGCGCATAGGCTGCCGGCACACCGATCAGTGCCGAGAGCAGCACCACCGCGCCGGCGATCTGGAAGGTCACCAGCAGCACGTCGCCGAGCTGGAATTCTTTCCAGGCGGAGGCATACCAGCGCAGGGTGAAGGCCGCCGGCAGCCAGGAGCTGAGCCAGCGCGTGCCGAAGGAATTGATGACGACGGTCGCGATCATCGCGAGGACATTGACCACGAAGAAGATGACGAAGGCCCAGACGAGCGTCCGCCACAGCCGTTCCAGCGCGCTTTCCATGGGCTCACCCTTTCCCGCCGCCGACCGGGCCCTTGTAGAAGAGCCCTCGCGCCGTCAGCACCAAACCGACGAAGCCGAACTGCACCACCGCCATGATCATCGCGATCGCCGAGGCGTAGGAGTAATCATACTGCTCGAACGCCGCCTGCGCGGCGGCGAACGAGATCACCCGCGTCTCGCCGGCCGGCGCACCCAGCATCACCGCCGAGGGAAACACCGAAAAGGCGTCGACGAAGGCGAGGCAGAACGTCACCGCCAGCCCCGGCACGATCAGCGGCAGCACGATGTGACGAAACCGGCTCCGGGCGCGCGCGCCGAGCGTGGCGGCGGCCTGTTCCAGCGCTGGGTCGATGCCGGATATCATGGACAGTGTGAGCAGGAAGGTGAAGGGGAAGCCGGTAATCACCAATGATATGAACACGCCCCAGTAATTGTGCACGAGGCGGATGGGGTGATCGATCAGGCCGATGAGGATGAGCGTGCGGTTGAGCCAGCCCTGCGGGCCGAGATAGTTCAGCAGCCCTTCCGCCACCAGCACCGTGCCGAGCGTGATCGGCAGCACGAGAATGGTGGTGAGCAGGCGCTGGCGCTTCATGTGCCGCACCTGCATCGCCACCGGCACCGAGAGCGCGATGTTGAGCAGCGTCACCGGCAAGGCGAGCCGCAGCGTCAGCCAGATCGTGCCGTACATATAGGGGTCGGAGAAGAACTTGCTGTAGTTGCCGAGCCAGCCCCCCTCCTTCGGCGCGAAGGACAGCAGCAGCCCGTAGACGAAGGGGTAGACGAACAGCAGCACCACGAACAGCGCGGCGGGAAGGAGGAGCAGCGTCACCCCGTCAATGCCACGGTCGGCAAGGGTGCGCCGGCGCGGGCGGCGGTCAGCGCTCATCCCACGCCCCCCGCCGCATAGACCAGCGTCCGCTCGGCCGGGGCGCCAAGCCGCACCGCCGCGCCGACGCCAAGCGGCTCATCGGTGCGGAAATAGAGTTCAGCGCCGCCCGGCCCGGTCGCCGTGCCGTAATAGGCCTCGCCGCGATATTCGAGCCCGGTCACCTCAGCCTGGATCGGCCCATCGGCCATCGGCACGAGATCGGCCGGCCGGATGGCGACGACGACCCGCTCGCCCGCGACATCCACCGCCTGGCCGCGGATCGTGCCGGCAAAGCCGCAATCGACCTCGATCTCCTCGCCCGCGCGGCGCACGAGCCGGCCGGGCAGGGCGTTGCGGAAGCCCATGAACTCGGCGACATCGGCATGCAGCGGCCGCCGGTACAGGTCCTGCGGCGTTCCGATCTGCCGCACCTCGCCATCGCGCAGCACGACGATGCGGTCGGCGAGCGAGAGCGCCTCATCCTGGTCATGGGTGACATAGATCGTCGCCGAGCCGAGCAGGCGGTGGATGCGGCGGATCTCCGCCCGCATTTCCAAGCGCAGCTTGGCATCGAGATTGGACAGCGGCTCATCCATCAGGACGAGGGGAGGCTCCACCGCGATGGCGCGGGCGATGGCGACGCGCTGTTGCTGCCCGCCGGAGAGCTGGCCGGGAAGCTTGGCGCCCTGGGAGGTGAGACGCACCACGTTCAGCGCCTCGTCCACCCGCCGCTCGATCTCCGCCTTCGGCACGCCGCTCATCTGCAGGCCGAAGCCGACATTGCGGCGCACGCTCATATGGGGAAACAGCGCGTAGTTCTGGAACACCATGCCGAAGCCGCGCTCCTCCGGCTTCAGCGTGTCGATGCGCTTCTCGTCGAGCCAGATGGCGCCGTCGCTCAGCGACAGAAGCCCGGCGAGGCAGTTCAGCGCCGTCGACTTGCCGCAGCCCGAAGGGCCGAGCAGGGCGATGAACTCGCCGCGCTGGACGGTAAGGCTGATCTCCTTCAGCGCGTTGTGCGCGCCGAAGTTCCGGCTCATGCCGTCGAGCCGGAGCTCGCGAAAGCCGGCGGATGCTATCGCCATCGCGCTTCAATCCTGCTGGTAAAAACGAGGGTCAGAGCCTTCCGGCGGGCCGCGCGGACGCGGCCCGCCGGATGCACGTCACTTCTTCATCTTCGCCGCGCCGATCTCGCGGTCCCACTTGTCGAACATCGCGACCAGGGGCTTGGCATCGAGCGGGGCTTCGGTCGGGTTATTGGCGATCAGGCCGGCATATTCGGGCCGGCCGAACTTGGCGATGGTTTCCTGGCTTTCCTTCGGCGCCATGTCGAGCGTCACGCCCTTGATGGCCGGGCCCGGATACATGTAGCCATGGTCAAACATATAGGCCTGCTGCGCGGGCTTGAGCAGGAACGCCATCAGCTCCAGCACGACCTTGAGCTTTTCTTCGGAGATTCCCTTGGGGATCGCCATGTAATTGGCGTCGCCCACCCAGGTGAAGTTCTTGAAGGCGCCGATCTTATACTCTTCCGGCACGATGCCGAGATAGCGCGGATTGATGTCCCAGCCGGTGGTGGTGGCGATGATGTCGCGCGTGCCGTTGGCCAGTTCCTTCATCGAGGCGGTGGTGCCGGCGGTGTAGTATTCGATGCAGGTGTCGAGTTCCTTCAAGTAAGCCCAGGTCTTGTCCCAGCCCTTGATCGGGTCCTGCGGGTCCTTGTCGCCGAGCAGATAGGGCAGGCCCATCACGAAGGTGCGGCCGGGGCCGGAATTGGCCGGGCGGGCATACATGAACTTGCCCGGATTGGCCTTGCAATAGGCCAGCAGCGCTTCCGGCGTGTCGGGCAGTTCCTTCACCCGGTCGGGGGCGTATTCGAGCAGCGGGCCGGACGGATACCAGTCGATGACGAAGGCTTCGCCGCGGGCCATTTCCTGCATCAGATAGGCGCCGGGGATGTAGAGTTCCTTCAGATTGGGGAACTTGTCGGCGTATTTCGGCAGGATCTGCAGCCACAGGCCCTGTTCCATGCCGGCGGCGAGCGCGTCATTGCCGGTGAGCACGAAGTCGATATCGACCCGGCCGGCTTCCTGCTGCGCCTTCAGCTTGCCGGCAAGCTCGGGTGCCGTCGCCTGGGTGAAGATGAACTTCGAGACCAGCTCGGGATGCGCGGCCTGGAACTTTTCGAGCGCCGGCTGGCTGACCTGGAGGTCGCCGGCGACATCGATCACGCTGATCACCACGGGCTCGGCCATGGCACCGAAGCTGGTCGCGACGAGCAGGGCGCCCGCGGCCAGCAGGCTGGATTTCCAACGCATAAGGGACATTTGTTCTCTCCACTCTGGTTGTTGTCGGCGATCGGCACTGAAAGGTGCGGACTCAGGCGTTCGCGGCTGCGGTCTTCTTGCTGAGACGGCTTGCGGCGGCGCTATCGAGGAAGGCGTGGCAGGCGGGGTGCTGCTGGAGGATGGATGCCGGCCACATATTGGTGACGGGACCTTCCAGCACATGCTGCACCGCCTCGGCCTTGCGCTCGTCCGGGACGGTGAGGACGATGAGGCGGCTGGAGGCGATGCGCTGCACCGTCATCGAGATCGCCTCAAGCGGCACGTCCTCAAGGGTGGGGAACCAGCCTTCGCCAAATTGCTGGCGGCGGCAGCGTTCTTCCAGCTCGACCACCTTATAGGCGATGGTCGAGGTGAAATCGGCGGGGGGATCGTTGAAGGCGAGGTGGCCGTTCTCTCCGATCCCGGCGAACATGACGTCGATCGGATGCGCGTCGAGTTCGGCATTGATGCGGGCCAGCTCGGCGTCGAGATCCGGCGCGTCGCCGGCAATGAAATGGAAGGCGCCCAGCGTCGGCAGCCGGCCGGTGAAGCGCTCCTTCAGATATTTGCGGAAGCTGGCCGGGTGGGTCTCCGGCATGCCGATATATTCGTCGAGATGAAAGGCCGTGACCTTCGACCAGTCGATGCCGGGCGCGGCGACCAGCGCCTCAAGCATCTCGAACTGGCTCGCGCCGGTGGCGATGACGACATTGGCCCGGCCGCGCGCGGCGATGGCCTCGCGCAGGGCGGCCGCGCCGAAATCGGCCGCCGCCTTACCGTTCGCCGTCTTGGTCTCATAGAGGTGGATGTCGATCATGATCACTTCCTGCTGGACGGATCGGGCTCGGCCGGCGCCCTGGCCTTGGCCGAGGGCCGGCGCGACGCACGGATGGTTTGGGCCGGCGCGCGGGCCGGCGTTCGCGCCGGAGCCTGGGCGGGGGCCGGGCCGGTGGAACCGCGGATGACGAGCTCGCCCGTAATGACGTGGCTGGCGGTCGGCGGCGCGGGAGTGGCGAAGCCGTTGAGCAGCAGGTCGACGGCGTTGGCGCCGGCGATGGCGCAGCGCGCGTTGACGCTGGTGAGCGGGGGATAGGTGGTGGCGGCGATGATGTCGTCGCAGCCGACCACGCTGAAATCACCGGGCACCGACAGGCCGCGCTCGGCCAGCCCGGCCATGATGCCCTGCGCCACCACGTCGTCGACCGCCAGCGCGGCGGTGACGCCGGCTTCCATGAGGGCGGCGACGCAGTCGCGCCCCGCCTCATGGCTCGGCCGGCCGGCGTCGATCTGCACCACGCTGAGCCCATGGGCGGCGCCGGCGGCCGCGACGGCACGCGCGCGCTGCTGGCTTGACCAGGAGGAGCGCGGCGCCCCGACATAGGCGATCGCCCGGTGGCCGAGCCCGGCCAGAAGCGCGACGGCGGCGGTGAAGCCCGGGCCGGTGTCGACCAGCACGCGGCCGATCCCCTCAAGGTCGCGATTGATCACCACGACCGGCTTGCGGGCGGCATGCTTGCGGATGAGCGGCTCGTCGAGGCGGGGGGAGGCGAGCACGAAGCCGTCCACCTGCGCCGCGAGCTTGCCGAGCAGCACGTCCTCCAGATGCGCGGTTTCGTCGGAATCGCCGAGGAAGGTGGCGTAGCCGCGCTTGTAGGCCTGCGCCTGCGCGCCGCGCATGAGCGCGGAGAAGAAGGGATTGGCGACGTCGGGCAGGATCAGCGCGATGTTGCCCGCGCGGCCGGTCGAGAGCGCCCGCGCCACCTGGTTCGGCACATAGCCGAGACGCCGGGCCGTGCCGAGCACCTTCTCCACCGTTGCCGGCGTCAGCAGCTCCGGCTGCGAAAACGCCCGCGACACCGTCGCCTGCGACACGCCGGCTTCACGCGCGACGAGGCGGATGGTGGGGGCGGGCCGATGCGAGGGCGCGTTGGTCACGTTTTCTCACCGATGAAACCGGTTTCATGCTGAGAATGAAACCGGTTTCATTTGGTGTCAATGGCGTTTTGACGTGCGGGGGTAAATCGCCCTTGCCGGCGTTGGAAGGGGGGCACCGTCGCCGGCACCCCCCTCACACGCACTCAGACTCACCAGGAGAAGCGGATGCCGCCCCAGAGCTGATGGTTATCGCTGCCGCTGCCCAGTTCCGCGTCATAGCTGGCGAACAGCGTGGCGTTGTCCATGATCTGCGCCTGCGCCCCGATGCCGATGAGGGCGCTGTCGCGCGGCTCCGGCGCTCCGTACACGGTGAACGACGCCCACGGCGCGGCGGAGAAGGCGGCGGTGAACGGGCGGGTGGCGTCGCCGAACTCGTGCACCCAGCCGAACCGCGCGCGCAGCTCCGTCGCGATGCCGCCAATATCCAGCCGGGTGCTGATGTCGGCGCCCAGCGTGGTGCGCACCGAGGTCAGCGTCTGCCCGCTCGCGGTCAGGTTGAAATCGCTGAAGCCGGTTTCGGTGAAGCCGCCCTGGTTGAGGCTCACCACCTGCAGCCGGCCGAACGGCGTGATCGCGCTGGTGGAGCTGGCGTCGAATGGGAAGCGGTAGCCGGTTTCGATCTGGCCGAGGAACTGGTTGGAGGAGGAAGCGCCATTGGCGATGCCGAAGACGCCGGGCACCGCGATCTTGCGCTCCAGCTCATTGCTGGCATAGGCGTAGCCAAGCAAACCGTCGACATAGAGCGGGCCCTCCACGAAGGAGCCATGCAGGGCGACGCTGCCCGCCTGCGTATCGCCATCGCCCATGAAGCCGTCGACCGACTGCGAGCCGCCGACATAGGCGCCGGCGATGCCGATCTGCACCCGCGGATCGACCCGGTAGCCGATGCCGAAGGCGGTGCCGCCCAGCGCATAGGAGAGATCGGCGGCGTTGCCATTGCCGTCGACGCTGCCGGTGGTGCCGATGCCGCTGACCCAGCCGCTGAAGCGGGACTGGCCGTCGAGGCCGGGCGCATCGAGGGCGACGCTCTGCACGCCGCCAAAGGCCGCGCCGCGATCATTCGCCATCTGGCGGCCGACCGTGTTCATGAACAGCTGGCTGGCCCGCATGTTCACCGTGGCGAAGTCGGCATAGGGCTGGCCGCTGAGCTGCTGCAGCGCGGCGGCGCCGGAGCCGACAGGCACATTGGCGAGCGCGTTGATGAGGCCGGGAGCGCTGCCGCTGGCATTCACCAGATCGAGGACGCTGCCCACCGCCTGCTGGTTCGCCGTCACACCGGCGGCCCGGAAGGCGTCAGCGGCGAAATCGAGGGTGAGGTAGAGGTTCTGCGGGTCCGAAAACAATTCGGGGGAAAGGAAGGCGGTGCCGCCCGTGATCGAGTCGAAATGCGCCGTGCCCCCGCCCTCGGCGGTGACGATGGTATAGATGGTGCCGGGCGTGTAGTCGCCGGGCTCCATGATGACGCTGAGGGTGCCGGCCTTGATGGTTGCCGTATGGCCGGCACCGATGACGATGACGCGGTCGCTCTCGCCCTCGGCATTCACCTCCACCACCATCTCGCCATCGTCGAATTCGAAATCGCCATTGATCGTGATGTGGCCGATGGAGTTGCCGGGGTTGATCTTGCCACCCTTGTTGGTGACCTTGCCGTTGATCCGGCTGCTCCCCTCAAGCGTGCCACCCCTGTTGACCGACACGTCGCCATTCAGTGTGCCATTCACGGAGACGAGGCCGCCATCTTCGATATTGGTGCCGTTGCCGGCGCTGTTCAGGATGCCCTTCAGGGCAAGGGTGCCATAGACAGTGGTGCCCTCACCGGCCGTGTTCAGGGTGCCGTTCAAGACCAGCGTACCGGTATTGATCGTGGTGCCGCCAAGGGCGCTGTTGGTGCCATTGAGGGTCAGCTTCCCCTTGCCGTTCTTGGAGAACTCGCCTTCACCTTCGATGCCGCCTGCGTAGGTGCCGTCGACAGTCTCCTTGAAGGTCAGCATCGCCCCTTCGGCGACATGGAGCTTGCCGACGAGGTTCTTGCTCGAGCCCTCAAGAGTACCTTGCTGCACATCGAAGGCGTAGCCGTCGCCTAGCGCCTTGAACCTGGTCTCGCCTGTCAGCTCCAGATAGCCTGCGCCGGTCTTCACAACCGTGCCGTACCCTGTCTCGGTGCCGAGGCCTGTGATGTTGCCCTCAAATTCGCCGAGGACTGCATCTTGCTGGAAGACGATCGAGCGGGCATTTGTATTGTTCGCGTTGTAGTCGAAGATGATGTTGCCCTTCAGCGTGTCGGTGTTGCCTATGATGGTGCCGCCGCTGTTGGTGATGCCGGCATAGGTGCTGGTGCCGTTGAGCACGAGCGTGCCGGTGCCCAGCAGGCTGAGGATGGTGCCGCTGATCGCGCCCGTGAGGGTGAGCGTGGTGCCACTGTCGAGCTGGAACCCGCCGCCCGGGACGCCGCCAAGTTTGATGGCGCGCGCGATGGTAAAGCTCTCGGTCGCCCAGAGATGGCCGTTCTCGGAAAGCTCCAGCCCCGCACCCGCCGCACCCAGCTTGGCGTCGGAGGCCACCTGCAGCGTGCCGGCGCGCACCGCCGTGCCGCCCGTGGCGTTGTTGGTGCCGGTGAGGTTCACGATCCCGCCGCCGGACTTGATGAAGGTGCCGTTGCCGCTGATGGTGCCGGCATAGACCAGCGGATGAAGCGCGGAGGAGAGCCCGCCCGAACCGACGATGTTGAGATTTCGGGTCATCGTCAGGTTGGGTGCGGCATCGGCCGTCGTGCCGACGACGCCGCCATTCTGCAGTGTGATCGCCTGACCGGCCGTGCCGAGATTGGCGTCGGTGGTGAACAGCGCCTGGGCGTTGGCGCCGATGACGCGCAGGCCGCCGGTGAAGGTGTTGTTCGCCGCCAGAATGACGGTGTTGCTGTTGACGTCCAGCTGGCCGGCGCCGCTAATCACGCCGCTCATCGTCGCGACGGCGTTGTTCGGGGTGGTGCCGCCCGTTGCAGCGAGGCCGCCGATGCCGGTGATCGTGATCGCCTTGTTGAACGCGGTCGCGCCGGTGCCCAGCATCAGCGTTCCGCCGTTGAGACCGAGGGTCGACGACGGGCCGAAATTGCTGGCGGTGGTGGTAACGAGGGTGCCGCCGCCCGTGACCGTGGTGGCGCCCGCGATGGTGCTGGTTGCGCTCAAAGCGAGCTTGCCCGCGCCAGTGACGTTGACCGAGCCGGTGCCGGTGATCGCCCCCGTATAGGTGCCGTCGAAGGACTGATCGAAGATCAGCGCCGCATTGTTCTCGATATTGCCGGCGAGGCTCTTGCTGTTGCCCTGCAAGGTGCCTTCCTGCACCTGGAATTCCGCCGTGCCTGCGACCTGGGACGTGAAGTTGCTTTCGCCCGTCAGGGTGAGCTTGCCGGCGCCGGTCTTGACGACGTTGCCGAGCCCCGGGGTCGAGCCGGTGCCCCCGATATTATGGATGAACGTGCCGTCCGTGGCTTGCGCGAAGACCAATTGGCGGGAAGTGGTGTTGGAGGCGTCGCTGTCGAACCGGACGCCGCGCCCGAAGGAGGAGGCAGCCCCCTGAAGGGTGCCGCCATAGATCGCGAAGCCCTGGTTCGTGTTGGCGCCGGTGACAATCAGCGTGCCCTGACCCGTCTGGCTGAGCACACCGCCGGTGATCTGGCCGCTCAGGCCGAGGGTCGTTCCCGCCCCCAGTTCGACCCCGCCCCCGCCCGTGCCCACATTGACGGCCCGTGCGCTATTGAAGGACTGGGCTGCCACGAGGCTGCCGTTGTTGGAGAACGCCAGACCGCCACCGACGTCTCCAAGCCGTGCGTCGGAGTCAATCTTCAGTTTGCCGCCATTGATCTGTGTTCCGCCGGAATAGGTGTTAGTGCCGCTGAGTTCGACGACATTGGCACCGCTGACGACGAGAGCCCCGCTGCCGCCAATGGCGCCCTTCCAGTTCACGGCATGCTGCGCGCCGGTAATGCCGCCGGTGCCGGTGAGCGTCAGGTCGCGGTTGGTGGTGAAATTCGCCGCCGCATTCGCCGCCGCGCCGATCATGCCGCCGTTTGACAGGTTGACCGCTCCGGCGGCGCCGAGATTGGCATCGGCGGTGAACAACGCCGTCGCACCGCCGGTGACGTTGAGCCCGCCGGTAAAGGTGTTGCTACCGGCCAGAGCGACGGAGCCAGCCGTGATGTCCAGCGCCCCGGCGCCGCTGATGACGCCGCTGAACGTCGCGATGCCGCCACTGGAACCCAGGCTGCCCCGGTTCGTGAGCGTGATCGCGTTGGTGAGACCGACCCCGCTGCCAAGCAGCAGCGCGCCATTATTGAGAGCGACGGCGCCTGCACCCGCGAGACTGTTGGCGGCGGTGAGTTCGAGCGTTCCATTGCCCGTCACCGACGTCATCCCCGTATAGGTGTTGGCGCCGGTGAGCGTCAGCTTGCCCCCGGTGAGCGTCAGCGCGCCGGTGCCGGACATGATGCCGGCATAGGTCCCATCGGCGGTCTGATCGAACACCACGCTGGCATTGTTGACGATGGCCCCCTTGAGGCTTGTCGCATTGCCACGCAGCACGCCGCCGCTCACCGTGGTGCCGCCGGTGTAGCTGTTGGCGCCGGTGAGGGTGAGGGTGCCCGCGCCGGTCTTCACCAGCCCCCAGCTGCCGGCATTGGCCCCGGTGCCGCCGAGACCTGTCTGGTCGGTGATGGCGTCGGAAATCGTCTGCGTTTCTCCCGCAGCGGAGGAGAGACCAAGAGTGCCGTTTCCGGCGAGGAACAGGCCGGCGCCAGCGGCGCCGCCGTTCGCGCCAGCGGCACCGCTAATCCCGCCGGCTCCCGCCCTGCTGCTGCCGCCCGTTCCGCCCGCGACAGTATTGTCCGAAACTGTCAGCGTGCCGGTGACGGAGAGCGTGCCGCCATCCTGAACGAAGATGGCACCGCCCATTCCCGCGCCGCCGCCGCCACCACCGTTAAACCACGTGTAGCCGCTCGTAGGCGGCCTGCCCGCGCCGCCGTTACCCCCGAGAAATCCGCCGGTGCCAATTTTTGCATCCAGGGAGCCGCCGCCGCCGCCGCCGAACCCGCCATTGCCACCTTTTGCCTGACTTCCACTGCCCCCGCCGCCAGCGCCCCACTGGCCATTGCCGCCATTGCCGTCGCCGCCCCCGATGGGGCCGCCCTGCCCAACGCTGCCGCCTGTGGAGGCCTGCCCGTTGCCTGCATTGGGGCCGCTGCCGCCACCGCCACCGCCCTGGGAGGTGGTGTCTCTACCATCAATGACACCAACGCCACCGTTGCCGCCGACGGCACTGTTGTTCTTCAGGACCACGTTGCTGAGGGTTACGTTCGCTGCCGCGCCGACAAAAAGTCCGGCGCCCGTGCCCGCCCCGCCACCGCCGCCACCGCCGCCATTTCCGCCACTCGTGCCCTTGGTGGTCAGGTTGGACAGATCGAGATTCTGGATCGTCACCGTGCCGGACTGGACATAAAGGCCGTTGGCGTTCGCCCCTTCCTTGCCCAGCAGCTTGTGGCCGTTGCCATTGATGGTGACATTGGTCGTGATGACGCCGGCCTTGCCCTTGCCGCTCAGCTCGATATCGGCGGTGAAGGTGATCGTGTCGCCATTGGCCGCGCGGGTAACGGCGTCGGCAAGCTGGGCCTCGTTGGCGACATTGAAATTCGCCGCCTGCGCCGGCGTCGCGGCAAGGCCGAGCCCCAGCGCGAGCAGCAGCGCGGGCAGCGTGCGGGCAGCGCCCGAGGAGAGGCCCGTCTGGCCGAGCCAGGCCTGCGCGCGCAGGTGGTGGCGACGGACGGGAGCAACTGGAGCGGACATCGGCATATTCCCATGAAACGGTGAAAGACGAGGCCCCGCGCTTCCTGTTGCGGAAGCGGCAGGGCGCGGGTCTGCTGTCGCGGCGCAGGCCAGCGCCCCGCGGTCGAAGGGATGGAGAGGGTGAGTACCTGCGGCGCCGCCACCGATCCGGTCGGACGTCTCGGACCGATCCAGCGATCCGTGCCGGCGGGCGCGCGATCGGTTACACCGGTCGCGCCGTGTTCAGAGCCGGACATGCACGCGGCACCTTCGCCCCGCCCCGGGCGTGACGCCGCCCGCTTGTCGCCACGGCTACGCCCGGCCTTCCGCTTCTTGCGCGCATTCCCCACCCCATTCTGCCATTGACGGCCCCTCACATTGAGGGTCGATGATCCGCATTCACAATTCGAAGCGGTAATGTGTAACCCGTGTAAAACGGGTTGCCGTTACTTATGTCGCGCCGGCTCCACCGTATCCCCCAGAACAGAGCCTGACGCGCGCCATGTCGAAAGTCGCCGGTTGCTGAACGCTTATTCGAGCCTGACGGCGCGACTACCGTTCGGTCAGCAATAGCAGGCGATTGTTTGCGGATTATTTGAAAATATGAGCAAATGTAGCGTCCAGACAGGCGCAAGAGCCGGCGGGGGTATCATGTGCCCGCTCGGGCCGTCTGGAGTGAGACCTCTGGCGTTGCGGGGACGCCGGAGCGGCAGGCCACGGAGCTGTTTCTTTGCCGGCACGTCCGGATGAGCGCTTCGATGTATCCAGACTTGTTTGCCTGCTAACGGCAGACGGCATATTACCTATGGTGAGGTCCGATGCCCGCCGCGCGTCGAGCGGGGCGCGGACGTCTTCCTGGTGCCGTGTCGCGTGCATTAACCGGGAAGGCGGGGGCGAGTTCAGATGGGACGTGGCATGCGGCAGACAGAAGGCCTGGTGTTCGGCGACGTCATACTGGATCGCAGCTGCCTGTTTGCTCATCGCGACGGCAAGCAGATACGCTTCACCCGCAGCGAGCGATCGCTGCTTCTGGCCTTGTCCCGGAACCCGCATCGCCTGATGCGGCGCAGCCAATTGCTCGACGTCGTCGCGTCGGCGGATTCCGACACCTCGGATCGCAACGTCGATTTTCTCATCAACCGGCTGCGGTCAAAGCTGGGCGACAGTGCGAAAGCCCCCAAATATATCGCCACGCAATATGGCGAGGGCTATGTCTGGATCGCCACCCAAGCGCCGCCGGCGACGGCCAGGACGGGTCTGGCACCGGCCCTCAGCCTTCTGGCCATCGTCCCTGTCGTTCCCCGGCGCGACCAGGGACTGGGCACTCCCGCCGAGGTCATCGCCGGACAATTGCGCGACGCGATTGCAGCCAAGGTCGGCGCGGGCCAGACGGTGATCGTCGCCGGGAGCGAAGAGGGCGCGGGAGCGCGCTACGTGCTGCAGATCAGCCTTCAGGACAGCGGCGGCCGGCTGGACTGCGCCGCTTCCCTGCGGGAGATGTCCTCACGGCGCATCATCCGGGCGTCTCGGCTGGAATTGGGCGACGCCGGCGCGGCGTTGCTCCCGTCGGAGATCGAGCGCGCGTCCACACATATCAGCGAGGCCTTGCAGAGAAGTCTGGCCGAGGCCTCCGAAGGGCTGGGCACGCCCACCGACCAGCCACTCGACATCCGCTTTCGCAAGGCAACGACCCTGTTGTCGGCCTCCAACCCGAAATGGCTGGAGAAGGGCCTGCACCTGCGCGCGGCGCGGGAGCAGAACCCGGCCAGTGCCGACATTGCGCTGCAATGGGGCCTGCATCTGTTCGCGCGCCTCGTGCTCACCAATCCCTTCACCGGCATCAGCCGTGGCGAGCGCGACGATCTGGAGAGCGAGATCGAGGCGACCGCGCTTGAGTGCCTGCCGCGGGTCGAGAGCAATCCGCTGCTGATGCTGGCCGCCGCCAAGCTGCTCTATTTCGTCGATCGCGGCCATCTGGACCTGGCGGAGGACCTTGCCGAGCGCGCCTTTGCCCGCACCTCGGACTCTGCCGCCGCCTTGCCGCTGCTCGGGCAACTGCGGCAGGCGCGCGGCGAGTTCGCCGCGGCGGTGGCCTTCTTCGATCGCGGCATCGAGATGGCGGACCCCGATTCCGAGTTCGAACTGCACATGCACGTCCTGAAGTGCATCGCGTTGCTGGCGGCCGGCGACGGCGAGGCGCTGAAGGGGGCGGCGGCGTTCGCCTGCGATAGCCCGCATTCGCCGCCGGATCTCGCGGTGATGGTCGCCGCGCTGGTCACGCCGGCCGGCCAGCAACTGCCGGCAGTCGTCACCGATGTGCTGACCGCGGCCGGGCGCGAGGGGGCCCGCAACGCGATCGACTACACCTACATGACCTCGGTGCGCCATCTCACCTCGTCGCAGGCGCGCGCCAACATCCTGCGCGAGCTTGTCGGCCGTGTGAGCGCGCTGCACGGCAGGGATGTCGTGCCACCCTTTGTGCGGATGGCAACGGGCCTGGCCGCCGTGAGCTGAGCTCGGTGTCGCCGCAGCGCTTTTCGATGCGCCTTTCAAATAGTGCGCAAACAATTGCCTGCTAGCGGTGACGTCAGCGCCCGCCGCGCCTGCGTGAGACGATGCCACGGTATTTTACCGCCTGGCCAGCGACCTCACCCGCTGGCGTGACCGCCCCGCTTGCAGGCGACTACATTCCTGGAGACTGATGTCATGGCCATTCTCGTCTCGTTTGTCCGCCGGGGGGCATTGACGCTCGCCGCCGCCTTCTTGCTGTGTTCAACGGTGTTGCCGCTGCGGGCGCAGACTGTCCCCCTGACGCAGACTGTCCCGCTAATGCTTGGGGCGTTCCCGCCGGAAGACGTGGTCCCGCTCGCCGAGGGCGGAACGGAGCGGGCGCTGGCGGATCTGCCCGCCGCGATCGACAGCGTGCTGAAGCGCAGCGGCCTCCCGGGGGCGGCCATCGCGGTGGTGCAGGGCGACAAGACGGTGTTCGCGCGCGGCTTCGGCGTTCGTGAACTGGGCAAGCCGGCCTTGATCGACACGGACACCGTCTTCCAGCTCGCCTCCCTGTCCAAGCCGATCGCCGCTACCGTCGTCGCTACGCAGGTGACGGCCGGCGTGGTGAGATGGGACGACAAGGTCGCGCGGCTCATGCCCGGCTTCGCGCTTAACGACGCCTATGTGAGCGCCAATGTGACCGTGGGCGACCTGTTTTCCCATCGCTCCGGCCTGCCGCATGCGGCCGGCGACACGCTCGAGGATATCGGCTTCGACCGCGCCGCAATCCTGGAGCGCCTGCGCCTGCTGCCGCTGGCGCCGTTCCGTATCTCCTACGCCTATTCCAATTTCGGCCTCACCACCGGGGCCGAGGCGGTGGCGCGCGCCTCGGGCCAGTCATGGGAAGACCTGTCCCAGAAAGCGCTCTACGGGCCGCTGGGCATGACGTCGACAAGCTCGCGCTATCAGGACCTGCTGAAGCATGAGAACAGGGCGGTGCTGCACTCGCTGGAGGACGGGCGTTTCACGCCGCTCTACACGCGCGACCCGGACCCGCAGTCGCCGGCCGGCGGCGTGTCCTCCAGCGTGACCGACATGGCCAAATGGATGAAGCTGGTGCTCGCCAATGGCCGCCATGACGGGCGGGAGCTGATTGCCCCCGCCGCGCTGCTGCCGGCGCTGCGGGCGCAGGCCTTCAGCTCGCCGGCCCCGACCATCGGCGCCCGCTCCAGCTTCTATGGTTTCGGCTTCAACGTCTCGGTGGATGCCGATGGCCGACCCAACCTGTCGCACTCCGGCGCCTTTGGCACGGGGGCGGGCACGTTTGTGCGCTTCCTGCCGTCCGCCGACATCGCCATTGTGGTGCTGACCAATGGCGCCCCGGTGGGGGCCGCGGAGGCGATCGCCAGCCATTTCATGGACATCGTCCAGTATGGCGCGCCCACCCGTGACTGGTACGCTTTGTTCCATCCGCGGCTGATGGAATATAACGACCCGGCTGGCGATCTCGTCGGCAAGACGGCCCCCGCGGCGCCGGCGGCGGCCCGCCCGCTGGCCGATTATGTCGGCACCTATGAGAATGCCTATTTCGGCCCGGCGCGGATCACGCAGGACCAGGGCGGCTTGGTGCTGGCGCTGGGCCCCGGCACGCTGTCGATGAAGCTGACCCATTGGGACGCGGACAGCTTTGCGGTCGCCCCGCGCAGCGAGA
Organism: Ancylobacter vacuolatus; assembly: GCF_030813595.1. Classification (GTDB taxonomy): domain Bacteria; phylum Pseudomonadota; class Alphaproteobacteria; order Rhizobiales; family Xanthobacteraceae; genus Ancylobacter; species Ancylobacter vacuolatus. Next base: position 171,657 of record NZ_JAUSUH010000007.1, read on the forward strand.
ATGCGCCCTATGGCTCGCTGTCTTCCGTGCGCTTCGTGGTGAAGGCCGGCAAGGCCGTCGAGCTGAAGATCGACTATCTCGACACCGAGGGGCTCGCCACATGGACGCGGTGAGCACGCCGTGAGCCGCCGACGGAATTAACGGACCGGAGACCTACGGCAGGCGACTCGTCGAGAGGGAACATCGGCGAGGCGCTCAGCCTCGCTCCAGAGGCGGACGGCAGCCGTTCAGGAAGAGCGCGAGGCCGCTTTCGATCGTGATCGCAACCCTGTCCTGCGTCAGCTCCCCGAGGCCAAGCAGACCGGTCAGCGGAATATCGACCGAAATGAGCTGCATGAACTGCGAGGCCGCCAGCGCCGGATCGGGCACCGACAGGTCGCCCCTCGCGCTCGCCTCGCGCAGGAAAAGCGCGATCCGCTCCTGGAGCACCTTTGGACCGGATTCGTAGAAAATACGTCCGAGCTCGGGAAACCGTGGCACCTGGGCGATGATGGTTCGATAAAAGGCGAGCGCGTCTGTCGTCGCGAACATCGTCATGAAATTGCGGGCGATCAGCCGCAGCGCTTCCTCGACATCTTCCGACTCTGAGGCCGAGCTCCAGATGGAGTGCGCCGTCTGTTCGCAGTTTTCCCGAACGAGGGCCGAGAACACCGCCTCCTTGCTTGGAAAATAGACGTAGAGGGTCGTCTTTGAAATCCCGGCGGCCCTGGCGATCGCGTCGGTGCTGACGGCATCATAGGGCAGCTCAAGAAACAGCGCATGCGCCGCCTCCAGCACCTGCCGCACCTTGGGGTTTTCCCGGTCGGGCAGGGCGGAAGCCTTGGCGCCCGGCGCGGCCCCCGCACCCGTGCCGCTGCCGACCCTATCCGCCTCCGGCGTGTCGACCTTCAAAGGGTGGCGAACCATGGCGGACCCCCATGCGCAACAAAATGAACTGGACTGTACAGTTCATCATTGACCGCGCCGGCAATATGCGTCAAGCGTAAAACTGAACTGAACTGACCAGTACAGCCAAGGCGGGTCCTCATGCGCGTGGGTCTTTCAAGCATAGCCGGGTCTTCGAGGCGCTGGCGGCCGAACCGGGCGGGGGCGCTCATGGCCGGCTTTCTCGCGCTCGTCACGCTGACCGGCTGCGGACCGGAACAGGCGCAGGCCCCGCGGGCACGGGAGACGGTCAAGGCGCAGCCGGCCGCCTTCCAGCCGGTCGCCCGCACGGTGTCGCTCAGCGGAACGGTCGCCGCGCGGGTGGAGAGCAAGCTCTCCTTTCGCGTCGCCGGCCGTATCGCCGAGCGCAAGGTCGATGTCGGCGACCATGTGAAGGCCGGCGATGTTCTGGCAACGATCGAGACGCCGGAGCAGGTCGCCGATGTGGAGGCCGCCAAGGCGACGCTGCAATCGGCCGAGGCGACGCTGGCGCAGGCGCAGAGCAGCTTCAAGCGGCAGCAGCAGTTGATCGCGAGCGGTTTCACCACCCGCAGCAGCTACGATTCCGCCGAGGAACAGCTGCGCCGCGCCGAAAGCTCGGTGGAATCGGCCCGGGCCGATGTCGGCACCGCCGAGGAACAGCTCGCCTTGACCGTTCTGAAGGCGGACGCCGACGGCGTGATCACCGCCCGCGACGCCGAGACCGGACAGGTGGTCTCGGCGGCGCAGACGGTGTTCACCCTCGCGCAGGACGGGGCCCGCGACGTGGTGTTCGATGTCTATGAGGCCCTGCTCGCCGATGCGCCTGCGAGCGACAGGGCGGAAATCCGGCTGCTCGCCGACCGGAACGTGGTCGCCACCGCCATCGTGCGCGAGATCGCGCCCACCTTCGACACCGCGACCGGCACCGTGCGGGTGAAGATGTCGCTGATCGATCCGCCGGCCGCCATGGGCCTCGGTGCCGCCGTGCTCGGCAGCGGCGCGTGGGCGAGCAAGGAGGTCGTCACGCTGCCCTGGACGTCGCTTGCCGCCGGTGAGGCCGGCCCGGCGGTCTGGGTCATCGACCCCGCGACCAACGCCGTGTCGCAACGCGCCATCACGGTGGAACGCTACAAGACGGGGGAAATCCTCGTCAGTGCCGGGCTGAAGGATGGCGAGCTGGTCGTGACGGCGGGCGGCCAGTTCCTGCGCGCCGGCCAAATTGTCTCCATCTCATCGGGAGAACCGTCATGATGGTTCGACGCACACTCGCCGCCCTGGTCGGGCTCGGCTCGCTGGTCGCGCTCAGTGGCTGCTCGGAGAACGAGGCGGCCCCGGCGCCCCCCGTCCGGCCGGTATTGTCGATGGTGGTGGCCCCGCAGGGCGCCGAGGCGGTCCGCTTCACCGGCACGGTCCAGCCGCGCTTCTCGCGCGATCTCGGCTTCCGCGTGCTCGGCCGAGTGGTCTCGCGCGATGTCGATGTCGGGCAGACGGTGAAGGCCGGACAGCTTCTCGCCTCGCTCGACCCGACGACGCTCACCCTCGCCGTCCGGCAGCTGGAGGCAGAGCTTGCCAAGGCGGAAGCCCAGCTCGTCTACGCAACCGCGACCCGCGACCGAAAGAAGGTGCTTGTCGGCCACAAGGTCGCCTCGCAATCCGATCTCGACACGGCGGAAGAGGCGCTCGCCGGCGCCGATGCCGCCGTCACCCGCGGCCGCGCCGCGCTCGACAAGGCGCGCGAGCAGCTGTCCTACACCCGGCTTGTCTCGGAGACCGATGGCATCGTCACCGCCACCAATGCCGAAGTGGGGCAGACGGTGAATGCCGGCGCGATCGTCATCACCGTCGCGCAGGCCGATATCCGCGAGGCCATGGTCGACGTTCCCGACGAGATGGCGCGGGCGTTCAAGCTGGGCGACCTGTTCACCACCTCGCTGCAGGTCGAGCCCAGCATCCATGCCGATGGGCGCGTGCGCGAAATCGCGCCGCAGGCCGACGCCGCCACCCGAACGCGGCGCATCCGCATCACCCTCGACGCCCCCCCGCCGACCTTCCGCATCGGCACGACCATCATCGCCTCGCCGCAGCAGATCAGCCGCAGCGGGATCGAACTGCCGCGCTCGGCCCTGCTCAAGGCCGATGACCGCACCTTTGTCTGGGTGGTGGACGAGCAGGCGATGACCGTCGCGCGCCAGCCCGTGGAGGTCGCGGATGCGGCTGGCGAAACGGTTCGGATCACCCGAGGGGTCGAGGCCGGGACCCGGGTCGTGACCGCCGGCGTGAACAGCCTCACCGAAGGCCAGACGATCAAGATCGATCCGGAGATGGTTCCATGAACGGCTTCAACCTGTCGGACTGGGCGCTCCGTCACCGCTCGCTGGTCTGGTACTTCATGCTGATCGCGTCGGTTGCCGGCGCCATGGCCTATTTCAATCTCGGTCGTGAAGAAGATCCCAACTTCACCATCAAGACGATGCTCATCACCGCCACCTGGCCGGGGGCGACGATTGAGGACACCGCGACGCAGGTGACCGACCGGATCGAGCGCAAGCTCGAGGAGATCACCACGCTCGACTACACCAAGAGCCAGACCTCGCCGGGCCGGACGACGATCTTCCTCAACCTGCGCGACACGACGCAGGGGCGCGCCGTCAACGACACCTGGCTGCGGGTGCGCAACATCCTCACCGACCTGAAGGGCGAACTGCCCGAGGGCGTGCAGGGCCCGTTCTTCAACGACGATTTCGGCGACGTCTACGGCAATATCTACGCCTTCACCTCCGACGGCCTCACCCAGCGCCAGCTGCGCGACTATGCGGAGGCGGCGCGGGCGCAGATCCTCACCGTGCCGAATGTCGGCAAGGTCAATTTGATCGGGGCGCAGGACGAGATCGTCTATCTCGAATTCTCCACCCCGCAGATGGCGGCGCTCGGCCTTTCCCAGCAGACCATCATCAATGCGCTGAGCGCCCAGAACGCCGTCGCTCCCTCCGGCACCGTCGAGGCGGATGGCGAGCGGATCTCGGTGCGGACCAACGGGCAGTTCGCTTCCGAGAAGGACCTGAGCAAGGTCAATCTCTGGATCAATGACCGCTTCTTCCGCCTGTCTGATGTGGCGACCATCACCCGCGGCTATGCCGATCCGCCGAGCTCGCTGTTCCGCTATGACGGGCAGCCGGCCATCGGGCTGGCCATCGGCATGAAGCCCGCCGCCAACCTGCTGGAGTTCGGCGAGGCGCTGTCGGAAGAGATGCGCCGGATCGAGGCCGAGCTTCCTGTCGGCGTCGGCGTGCATCTGGTTTCCGACCAGCCGCAGGTAGTCGAGGAGGCGGTCGGCGGCTTCACCAAGGCGCTGGGCGAGGCGGTGGCGATCGTGCTGGTCGTGTCCTTCATCAGCCTGGGCATGCGCGCCGGCCTGGTGGTCGCCCTGTCGATCCCGCTGGTGCTGGCGATCACTTTCGTGGTGATGGAATATCTCGGCATCTCGCTGCAGCGCATTTCGCTCGGCGCGCTCATCATCGCCCTCGGCCTGCTGGTGGATGACGCCATGATTGCCGTCGAGATGATGGTCTCACGGCTCGAAGTGGGCGATACGCTGGAGAAGGCGGCGACCCATGTCTACACCTCCACCGCCTTCCCCATGCTTACCGGCACGCTTGTTACGGTGGCCAGCTTCATTCCCGTCGGCCTGAATAACAGCAGCGCCGGCGAGTTCACCTTCACCCTGTTCGTGGTCATCGCGGTCTCGCTGGTGGTGTCGTGGATTGTCGCGGTGGTGTTCACGCCGCTGCTCGGCGTCACCCTGCTGCCGAAAGCCATGAAGAAGCACCATGAGGAAGCGGGGCGTTTCACCCGCCTGTTCCGCGCGGTCCTGCAGGGCTGCGTGCGCTTCAAATGGCTGACCATCGCCGCCACCTTCGCGCTTTTCGTCGGCTCGCTGGTTGGGATGGGGTTCGTGCAGCAGCAATTCTTCCCCTCCTCCGATCGACCCGAGGTCATTGTCGACTGGACGGCGCCGCAGAACGCCTCGATCACCGAGACCCGCGCGCAGATGGACCGCTTCGAGGCGACGCTGAAAGGCGACGACGACATCGCCTTCTGGTCGTCCTATGTCGGCGAAGGCGCGCAGCGCTTCCTGCTGTCCTTCGACGTGCAGCCGGCGAGCCCCAATTTCGGGCAGATCGTCATCATGACCAAGGGGCTTGAGGCGCGAGACCGGTTGATCAAGCGCCTCAAGGCCCTCGGCGAGCAGCAATTCGTCGGCACCGACGTCTTCGTTCACCCGCTGGACATCGGGCCGCCGGTCGGGCGCCCGATCCAGTACCGGGTCAGCGGCCCGGATGTCGCGAAGGTGCGGGCCTATGCCCAGGAGGTCGCCGGCATTGTCGGGGCCAACGAAAACACCGATCGCGTCACCTATGACTGGATCGAGCCGGGGCGCGTGGTGAAGATCGACATCCTGCAGGACAAGGCCCGCCAGCTGGGCGTGACCTCGCAGGACGTGGCGACGGTGATGAACGGTGTCGTCGGCGGATCGACCGCGACGCAGATCCGCGACTCCATCTATCTCGTCAACGTCGTCAGCCGGGCCCGCGCCACCGAGCGCGCCTCGATCGAGACGCTGGAGAACCTGCAGATTCCCACCCAGAACGGGCGGTCCTTCCCGCTCGCGGCGATCGCGACGTTCCATTACGAACTGGAGCAGCCGATCCTGTGGCGGCGCAACCGCATCCCGACGATTACGGTCAAGGCGGGCCTGGTCACCCCGGTCCAGCCGGCGACCGTCGTCGACCAGATCAAGCCCACGCTCGACGCCTTCATCGCCAGGCTGCCCCCGGGCTATCATGTCGTCACCGGCGGCGCGGTCGAGGAGAGCGCCAAGGGACAGGGCCCGATCCTCGCCGTCGCGCCGTTCATGCTGATCACCATGGCGACGCTGCTGATGTTCCAGCTCCAGAGCTTCCAGCGGCTGTTCCTGGTGGTGGCGGTCGCGCCGCTCGGCCTGATCGGCGTCGTCGCCGCGCTGCTGCCCTCCGGTGCGCCGCTGGGCTTCGTGGCGATACTGGGCGTGCTGGCGCTGATCGGCATCCTGATCCGCAACTCGGTCATTCTCGTCGTGCAGATCGAGCACCTGATCGGGGAAGGGATGGACAGGTGGCATGCCGTGCTGGAGGCCACCGAGCACCGGATGCGGCCGATCCTGCTGACGGCTGCGGCGGCCTCGCTGGCGCTGATCCCGATCTCGCGCGAGGTGTTCTGGGGCCCGATGGCCTATGCGATGATGGGCGGGATCATCGTCGGCACGGTGCTGACGCTGCTGTTCCTGCCGGCGCTGTATGTCGCCTGGTTCCGCATTAAGGAGCCGGATGGCGCGCCGGCCGCGACCACCGCTGAGGATGCGAGCCTGCGACCCGCGAGCGGCGGCGCCACGTGAACAGCGTTGCGGCGAGAGGGGCATGGGGGGCGGCCACCCGCACCGACGCGATGCTCGCCCCCTGGGCCGGAGCGTTTCCCGCCCGGCTTTCTCCATCACATGGCGCGGCATGTGGCGTCACAACGGCGTTCGTGCCCGGCAGCGCCTTCGATGTGAAGGTCGCCACGCCAGATGATCTGAAACTCGCCGAAGCCTTGATTGCGTTGAATGGCTGAGCTTCGGCGACCCGGCCCGAGAAAGCAGACCGGCAGGGTGCTCGCTGGATCGCGGCGGAGCGATGCCTCGATCATTTTCGAGCGAAGTGAGTTCCGGTTCGCCTGAAGAAACTGCGTAAAACAAAGATTAGAGCACGTCAGGTGAACCGGTTTTCACCGGACGCGCTCTACGTGCCGTCCAGGACGTCCGCGACCTTCGACAGCAGCCGCAACTGGCTGCGATCGATCATGGGATTCAACAGGTCGTTGCTTAAGAAGCCACGCTCCGTCCAGGCCCAGAGCGTGGAGGACAGGCGCTCGGAGTGGCCGACGAGCGGTGGAAACACCGTGCAGCAGCGCAGGCCCAGCGTTTCAAGGTAGCGGTCGATGGTGTCCTTCATCACGTCCTCTCCCTCAAGCCGATAGTCGGCCAGAGCCTGCAGCGCCTTTGGGCCATAAATGCCGAAGACCATGCCAGTGACCGTGTCGATCTCGACGAGCAGGCCGTCGCCATGCGGCTGCACGGCCTTTATCCGTCCCTGCGGGGAGAGGTCGGTTATCAGGCCGGAAAACAGGTCCCAATCGCTGGCCCTGGCATCCAGCAGCGCCAGAAGGGCCGGCAGGCGGACGTTGAAATCAGCGGGCAGCCGCGCGTCGTCTTCCCACACGACCAGCCGCTCGCATTGGGCCTGCAGGGCGCGGCGCGCCAGGTAGCGGTAGCTCAGCGCCGTGCCTTTCCAGCCGTCGACATGGCGCAGGCCGGGGAAGAGGATCGCGCCATGGCGCTGGCTCGCGCGCGCATGGGCAAATCGTTCCGGCGCTTCGGGCAGGCAGAGCACGGTGGCCGGCGCATCGAGGCGGGTCTGGGCCGTGGCAGCCTCGAAGGCCGCGTCATCCAATATGCCGACGCCATGAAGCGCGCGGGCCAACATGTGCGGCAGGCCCAGCGGCGAGCGGTCAGCCAGAGTCGGCCCGGTGGCGGTTCGCGCCGTCAGCGGCACATGGAAGATCTGATCCTGCGCGAGCCCGTTCCGCTGAAGCTCGGCCAGGCGCGGCAGCATTGCCTCGAAGACGGCCAGCGAGTGATGCAGGCGCGCCTGCAGGTCGATTGTCCAGCCATCGGCCAGTTCACGGGGCTCGACCAGCCACAGAAGGCGCCGTTCGGGTGGCGGCAGCACCTCGAAGGCGCGCGGGCTGAGCACCACATAGAGGTCGTCAGTGAAATCGGTGGGCATGGCCGTGAGCACGGTGCATCGCAGCGACATGCCGTCGATGAGGCGAGCCACCACCTGCGCCGCGCGGCGCAAGCGGTCCGGGGCCAGCACCGCGACCGTGCACACGCGCGCCAGCTGGCCGGAGGCGCGCAGCGCACGCAGGCGCACGCGATAATCCTGCACATCGAACGGTGCGGGTGTCCGTGGCGCGACGGACGGTGAGCCACCCCAGGCGCGCGGCAACAGGCGGCCGAGGTCGTGGGCCAGCCGGCGCAGCATTCGCCCGCTGCGCGGCGCCGGGGCGGCCACAGCCTCAGCGGCATTCATCTGCTGCGGCAGTGCCGTGCGGCACCGGGCGAGTTCGGCCGTCAGCGTGTCGATGTCGTCCCGCAACCGGCCGAGCTGCGCCTCCTGGGACTGGAGGCGGTCCTGGAAGTGGCGCAGGGCGGCCCGCAGCGTGTGGGCCGCCAGCGCGGTCCCACGATCGAAGGGGTCTTTTGGCGGGCCGGAGGGCGACGGCGTGTCCTTCACGGCGTCACGCCCGCCGCGTCAAGCAGCGCCCGCGGCAGAGCGTCCGAAGGGACCGGCCGGTACGTCCGGGCCTTGGCGCGCAACTGCGTGAGATAAGTGTCGTCCAGGCACAGGCGGCTGATCTCGCCGCGCCAGGCGGGCAGATCGCCGGGATCGAGCGCGGGCATCAGCCCTGCCGAGGCTTCGACAAGGGCCGGATGGTTCGACACTAAAACCGGCGTGCCGGCGGCCAGGCTCTCCGCCACCGGCAGACCGAAACCCTCGTTGAAGGATGGGAAGACCGAGAAGCGCGCGTGGCGGTACAGCCAGTGAAGCTGCTCGTCGCGCAGGGCCGCGGCCACCTTCAGGTGCGGCGCAAGCCGCCAATTTCTCTCCACCGCCAGCCGCACCGCGTCCACGCCCCAGCCCCAGCTTCCGGCCAGCACCAGCACCGGCAGGCGCGCGACCGGAAGCTGCTGCCGCAACTGCTCCCACAGGTTCAGCAGCAGGATGTGGTTCTTGCGGATTTCGATCGTCGAGCAATACAGCACAAAGGGCCGGTCCGGCGGCAAGCCGGTGGGCGGGCCGCCTGGCAGGGCGCGCGCGGTGTCGAGGCCCGCCGGCGAGGCCACGCGCAGGGGTGGCGCGGCGTGGCCCTCTTCCGCCAGGGCCCGCTGCACCTGCCGCGCCGTGTGCCGGGAGACCGCCACGAGCTGGTCCGCCTCGGCGATGACGCTGCGCATGTCGGCCGTATAGGCGCGCGGATCGCGGCCGGCGGTCCACTGCGGGGTTTCCCAGACCATCAGGTCGTGCACGGCCAGCACCACCCGCACCCCACGGGCGCGAAGTTCCTTGAAGACGGGCGGCGCCAGATAGTCCCACGGGTTGGAGACGCTCAGCAGCACGTCGCCCGGGTTTGGCGTGAACGGCGGGGCATCAAGGGGCAAGCCGTGCAGCTTGGTGTTCGCGCGGCGCTGCAGCCAGCGGACCAGCCGGCGCGGCACCCGCCGGCGCCGTTTGGAGACGGCGAGCTGAAGGGCGCCGAGCAGGCAAGCGCCGCGGCCGACGGGCTGCGGCACGCGCGGCGGCGGCCGCTTGCTGTTCGCCAGTTCGGCGTCGGCCATTCTGCCCATGCCGTCCGGCGAATTGGCCAGGAATTCCAGCTCCTGCCCGGTGAGCGGGCGGTAGCCACCCTCCTCCGCGCTGCGCCGAACCAGCTGCACGGGTACAGGCTGCGCCGCGAGCCGTTCGGCGGTGTGCTGTTCCACCCGCGACATGCCCACGGGCGAATGCCATCCCTTTTCCAGCGAGAGCGAGACATCGAACAGGACGGCCGGACCGGGCCGGCCCGCCCCGGCGGGCGGGGCGAGGAGGCGCGGGCACCAGCGGCCGTCCAGTACGGCCGTCAGCTGGGCCAGTATGCGAGGGGTGGCGAAATCACGCTCGGCCCGTTCGCGTCCGCTGCGGCCCAGCCGGTCGGCCAAAGCGGGATCGCGGTGCAGCCGCTCGATGGCATCGGCCAGCCCCGGCGCATCGCCTTCATCGACCAGCAGGCCGTCGACCTCGTGCCGGATCAGCTGCGCCGGCGCCCCGCAGGCGAAGGCGATGACCGGCCGCCCCTGCGCCCAGGCCTCGATGATCGAGCGGCCGAAGCTCTCCGGGCCCCCTTCCGTGGAGATGGAGGTGACGAGCACGGCCCGCGCCTGTCGCAGCAGCGCCGACGGGTCGGGCACGTGGTCGTGCAGGCTCAGCGTGCCCGCCGTGCCCGCCGCCGCCATCTGGGCCTGCAGCTCGGCATATAATTCGGGGATCGGCCGATGGCCGACGGATGCGATGCGCAGGTCGGGGCAGCGCGCCCGCAGCAGCGCTGCGGCCTCGATCAGCGACGCATGGCCCTTGAAACGGTTCACCGTGGCGAGGTGCAGGAAGGGCGCGTCGTCGGCCAGGTTCGGGGCGAGCGTCGCCGGAATGTCGACCGGGTTGGGCATCACCAGCGCCCGCATCGGGCCGTGTGGCCAGACATGGTCGGCGAGGTAGCCCGGCTTCTCCAGCACCGACCGGTCGGGCACCAGCACTGTGGCCCGGCGGACCTGCGGCAGCAGCCGCTCATGATCGAACCAGAGGAAGTCGTGCGCGGCCACGCAGGCGATGGCGTCCAGCCCCGGCAGCTGGTCTGCCGCCCGCGCCAGGATGCGCAGGGAATCGAGCGTATTGGTGAGGATGGCCGACGGCCGCAGCGTCAGGACGCGCCGCACAAGCGACCGAGCGGCGCGCGCGATGAAGTTTCCCCGCGTGGCATCCACGGCATGGATGTCCAGCCGAGGGTGCGCCATCTGCCGAAGCCGCTCGAGATGCAGCGTGTTGCAGGCGAAAACCGTGACCCGTCGCTCGGCGAGCAGCAGGGGCAGCAGGATTTCGACGTTGCGCTCGGCGCCGCCATATCCGGTGGCGACCGAGAGGATCAGCAGCGGCGGGCGGGCCGCAGGGGGGGCGGAATCGTGCAAGGGGTTTTCCTGCTTCATCCAGGAGCGAGGTTGGGTGAGGGCGTGTCGTCAGCCGGGGCGAGGCAGTATTGCGCCCGCAGCAGGCGTTCACCCTCGCCGGCGATGCGGGCGGCCAGCGCCGCATCCGTCAGCAGCGCCGCGCAATGGAGCGCGAAGAGCCCGGCGCGATCGGCCACGAGCACGTGCCGGCCGGGCTCGACCTGCAGCCCCCGGACAGCATGCGAGGTGGCCACCAAGGGCCGTGCGTAGTGCCAGGCTTCCAGCACCTTCAGCTTGGTGCCGCCACCACCGCGCACCGGCGCAATGACAGCCGTGGCCTGGGCGTAAAGGGGACGCAGGTCGGCGGGCTCGTGGGCGTAGGTGATGCCATGAGCGGCCAGGCGCCGCCGCAGCGACCCTTCCGCCCGGCCGGCGGCGATCACCTGCACGTCCGGCACCAGCCGGCGCAGGCGGGGCAGCACGGCCCGGGCGAACCAGAGCACGGCGTCCTCATTGGGTGGATAGAACAGCGCGCCGACGAAGAGCAGGGTGCGCCCGCCTGCCGGGGGCGGCGACGGGACGGGCGGCGCGTCGGCAACGATGCGGTTGGGGCTGGTGCGCACCTCGCCCATGCCCGGCAGGCGGGCGAGGCGGGTGGCGTCCTCGACGGCGGCGAGGTGAACGGTGCGGTAGGTCGGCAATAACAGCCGCTCGAGCCGGGCGTAGCGCCGCGATTGCACAAGGCGCGCGGCTGCGGCGCGCCAGCGTCCGCGGCGCAGCGCCAGGCCGGCCAGGCTGCGCCGCGTGGCCGATTCCCAATCATCGCAGTCCATCTCGGCCACGCCTCGCCACGCGGGCGGCAGATGCGATGCGAGGTCGTGCAGATAGAAGCGGAAGACAAGCACGCGGGCCGGCACCGGGCCGGGCAAGGCGCCCAGCGCGGCGGCGGCCGCCGCGTCCGGCTCGAACCAGTCCGCCAGGCGACGGCGCATCAGGGCGGGACCGGTGCAGCGCACCACATGCAATGCGCCCGGCAGCGGTGTCCGAGGCACGGGGCCTTCGGCGCCGCGCGTCACCAGCACGATGTCGAGCTCATGCGTCGCCGCCAGTTCGCAGGCCCAGCGCCAGCCCCGTCGCATCAGGCCCACGCCATCGGGCGAAGGCAGGACATGGGTCAGCAGGACAGCCCGGCTCCGGGAGGTGCGCGCCCCGCTCACGAGACCCTCGGCCGGACAAGCCGGCGCAGCCAGTGGGCCAGGGCTGAAGGCGCCAGCCCGGCCGGCAGGTGCGGGCGCGCCAGGCGGGCATAGGTGGTACGCGCATGCGCCACATAGGCGGGCGTCAGGCGCCTGTGGTTGAAATCGGACATGTCGCGCCGCTCCACGTCCCACCACAGATGGGCCCACAAATGCAGGCTGGTGGCCTCGGGCGGCAGCGCGCGGTCCTGCTCGAAAAGGCCGGCGATGCCCTCGCGGGTCCAGTCGAGCGCGAAGAAGCGATTTTCGGGTTCCACGCGGATCCAGTGCGGAAATTCGCGGCTGAGCCGATAGGGCAGGAAGGTGGAGTGGTTGCTCCAGCTGCCGTCGAAGGCGCCGGGCATGCGCTCGATCCAGGTTCGGATAAAGGGCGAGCCGGGCTCGGCCATGATGAGCGCGTTGCAAAGCGAGCCCTCCGGCGAGGAGGGAGCCCCGACGTCCACACGCTCGCGGCCCATGACACAGGATTCGCCGAACAGGGCAGCGGGCGGTGGCGCCACGAACAGCGTGTCCATGTCCGCATACACGCCGCCCTGCTCATGCAGCACGCGCAGGCGGATGAAGTCGGACACATGGGCATAGGCGAATCGCTTGATGGTGTCGTCCCGGTAGTTCAGGTCGAGGCGCCGTTCATGCTCGAGGATCGGTTGCACCTCGATATGCGGGTAAATCCGGTCCCATAGCGGCCCATAGGGCTGGTTGTGCAGATGCACGACCACGCGATCCGGCCGGTTAACCTCAAGGCAGGACGCCAGGCAGACATAATGCATCAGGTGGAAGGGTTCTGTCTGCGGCCGCAGGCCGAAGACGAAGTGGTAGATGTTGGGGATACGCTGGGATCCCTCGACGGACCCGGAAAGCGAGGATCTGGCTGTCACGTTGATCACAAAAGCTCTGTAGATCCCTCACCACGGCGCGAGGCGATGTGTGGATGTCCGGCGTTGGAAGACATCAATGACTATGCCGCTGATTTCCGCCTGCCCGGGGGCTCTTGCCCGCATCTTGGAGTTCTCCCCGCGCCGCCGGTGCGCCCGTGCCCGCCGCCCCCGAAAAACGCGCGTCGCCCCCTCCTGTGATCGCACCGCGCAAACGTCAGAAAACGTCCGGGAGCCTGCCCGTCCCAGGTGGGTCGTCCTCTGCCCCTCACGCTCGATGAAAGAAGCGTCTACTCTCCATTACACCGGAAAAAGCGCGCGTCCTCGGCGTTTATCAAGGTCGCCGCTTGGAATATTTCATATTCTTACTGGCACATGCCTTGATCCTTCATGCGGGACAGGGATCGATATACATCGAAAATAACCCCCTCCACTCGCAGCGTGGGGTGTACCCAATGCCGGCGGTCCGCTTCGCCGGCGCCGTTGATCCCTGACCCGCGTCGCGCGAAAACCCTGCACGGTTTCGCGCGCGGCTGCCGCCAACGGCGCTGTCCGAGGAGCCGCTGAATCGATGTGCTATGGTTCACCACGTCGCCAGGACGGTTTTTTGCCATGAGTTTCCGTTCGTCCGCCGCCCGTCCGGTGCTGCGCTATATCGGTTTGGGCGACAGGAGCGGCTATGCGGTGGCGGCGGCCGCACTGGTGCGTGCCTTGCGGGATGCAGGTGCCCAGCTGGCGTGGGAGCCCCTGCTTCCCGGCGGGGACCTGGGCCTGGGATATCAGACTGCCGTCTCGCCCGAGGCCGGCCCGGAAGATCTCCGGTTCTTGCGTGACGATGCGCGGAAATGCGACGTGGCCATCGTCCACTTCGTGCCCGAATATTACCCGCACTTCATCGGGCGCGAGCGCCGCCGCGGCACGCGCTGCGTGGTCGGCCATACCGTGTGGGAGACCGACCGGCTGCCGGGCCACTGGCCGGCGCTGATCAATCGGCTCGATGCCGTGATCGTGCCCAGCGAATGGAACCGGCAGGTCTTCCGCGACAGTGGCGTGGTGATCCCGATCTGGGTCGTGCCGCATTTGCCCCGACCCGAGCGTGCGGCCACTGTCGAGGACCGGGAGCGGCTGCAGCGACGCCTGCCGCCGTTGCAGGGCCGGCGGATCTTCTACACCGTCTCGACATGGCTGGAGCGCAAGTCCATTGGCCCGCTGGTGGCGGCCTTCGCCGAGGCCTTCAGCTACGACGATCCCGTGGCGCTTGTGATCAAGACCAGTGCTCACGATCTGGAGCGGGTGCGACGCGATCCCGGGCATGAGGGCGAAAGCGTGCCGGTGCTGCCGCAGTTCGAGGCGATGATCGGCCGCGCCGTGCTGCGCCATGGCCGCCTGCCGCCCCCCATCTGCCTGCTCACCGACGATCTGCCGGATGGCGAGCTGCACGCCCTGCATGCGCTGGGCGACTGCTTCGTGTCGCTGTGCCGCGCCGAAGGCTGGGGGCTCGGCGCCTTCGAGGCCGCCTGGGCCGCGCGCCCGGTCGTGATCACCGGCTGGGGCGGGCCCACGGCCTTCCTCCGGTCCGATGCGGCCTATTTCGTGGACTGGTCCATGGCGCCGGTGCGCCCCGGCGAGGCCAATGGCAGCTACACGCCGGACCAGCACTGGGCCGAGCCTGACATGAGCTCGGCCGTGGCGGCGCTGCGCGCTGTCGCGGCCGATCCTGCCGAGGCGGCACGGCGCGGTGCGCTGGCCGCGCGGCACATCCGGCACTCCATCGTGCCGGCGGCGGTGGCCGATGATGTGCTGGAGCGCCTCGCCACCCTGGTGCCGGGCCCGCCGGCTGCGAAACCTCGTGCCGGCCTGCCGAGCCGGGCGCTGCGCCGCGCCCGCGCCGCGCTAAGGGGCGTATTCGCCGCCAGGTGAAGGCGCGGGACTCCGGCCGCATGAGGCGCCTCCGGAGAAAGCCTCTCGGCGCGGCTCCCGATCGCCGCCGCGAGGCCATCCGCTCAATGGAGCTCTTGGCCCCGGCTCGGCGGATCAGGCTGCCGTGGCGGCCAGTCGATGAGCGCTCAGCGCGACAGGCGGTTCTCGTCGTCGATGAGGACGAGGCGGGCGGGGGCCGCGCTGGCCCAGCGCCAGAGGACCAGATTCACATCCTCCGCCGTCGCGCCGGGCGCGAAGCTGCGCACCAGCAGGGCGTTATAGCCGGCGTCGATCAGGCGGCGGGCAAAGGCCTGTGTCCGGGCCTCCCCGGTGGCCCGCATTTCATCGCGCCAGCCGGCATCGGCGAGCGCGGCCGTATCCATGCCCTCGCTCATGAGCGCGGCCGTGTCGCGGCCGTCAAAAATCCGATGGATCTCGGCGTCGTAGGAAACCAGCGTCGTCGGCTGCAGATTGCCCACCTGGTTGGCCTCGCGCAGCGCGGTTAGGACCGTCAGCGATGTGTAGAGCGCCGGCACGCCCTTCGCATTGAAGCGCCCGCCATAGAGTTCCGCGCCACGGCCCGACAGCGGCTCGCGTGCATGGATCGGGTTCAGCGCCCGATAAAGCTTGCCGACATACTGCATGCGTGGTCAGGCGTGGATGCCGGCATCGACCGCGTCGATATAGTCGAGCACGTCGTCGGCTCGGCCCATCCGCACCAGCTGCATCGCC
This sequence comes from Ancylobacter vacuolatus, assembly GCF_030813595.1. Lineage (GTDB taxonomy): Bacteria > Pseudomonadota > Alphaproteobacteria > Rhizobiales > Xanthobacteraceae > Ancylobacter > Ancylobacter vacuolatus. The sequence goes on from NZ_JAUSUH010000007.1 coordinate 187,178, forward strand.
GTCTGGCCGGAAAATCCCGACAGAGGCTCCGAGCGATACCAGGCATACGCCATCAGTGCCGAGCCGACGCGCGGCTCGACCTTGTTGATGATTTCGACCATCTCGCGCAGACGACGCTGGGTCTTGTCCGAACGGATCCGGTCCTTGCGCTGGATCGCATCCCGGCCAAGCCCCGTCGTGCGGGCGATTTCGTCATTCGTGGTTCGCAGCGTCTCGGCGATCCGTCGCGGCGCGAAAATGCCGTCATCCGCATATTGGGCCAGACTCATCGCTCAGGCCTCCTTGCCATTACGCCATCAATATTGACGCAATATAGCGTCAGATGGGGTGGGGTTCAAGGAGAGGCCGCGCGCAAGATGCGGCGGGCGGGAGGCGGCCGCCGCTGTGGGCGGCGGCAGAGGTGGCGCGGCCCGCAAACCCGGGCCGCGCGATCAGCCCCGGGCCTCGTCCTTGCGGCCGGACTCGAACAGGAACCAGCTGCGGCGCTCGGTCTCGTCGATCCAGTTCTCGATCAGGCTGGCGCTGGCGACATCGCCGTGCTCGTCGCAGACCGCGTGGGTGGCGCGCAGGAAGCCGGTGAGCGCGACATTGTCGCTGCACAGTTCGGCGAGCATGTCCTGGGCGGTGACGAAATCCGCGTCATTGTCCTCAAGTCGCGACAGGCGGGCAATATGGCCGACCGAGCGCAGCGTCGTGCCGCCCAGCTTGCGAACGCGTTCCGCGAGGGCGTCGGTCATGGCGAAGATCTGGTCGCCCTGCTCGTCGAGCATCAGGTGGTAGTCGCGGAAATGCGGGCCCGAGAGGTGCCAGTGGAAGTTCTTGGTCTTCAGGTAGAGCGTGAAGACATCGGCCAGCAGGGTGGTCATGGCGGCGGCGAGGTCGACCACCGCGTTGGAGGGCAGCGAGGTGGGGGTCGCCAGCGGTGCAAGCCGGCGCTTCTTGGTGGCTTCGATGTCCATGACAGGCTCCATTGGGGTGGGTTCGGGTTGCGGTTTTCGAGACATGGCGAGGCTGAACATGCGCCGCAGAGGGGCGTTCGTCTTGCCATCTTGAACGGTCAGGGCGTGCTGGCGGAGCACGTCTAATGGGGTCGAGGCTGGCCTTTGAGCGCTTCAAACACAAAGCCCATGATGGTGTCGGCGTCGAAGGGCTTGGCGAGGAAGCCGACGGCCCCGGCCTCCTCCACCCGCCGCCGCACCCGCTCCTCGGGAAAGCTGGTGATGAAGATGACCGGCAAGCCTGTGCCACGCGCACGCAGAACATCGAACAATTCGATGCCGCTCATATCAGGCATCTGAACATCGGTGATCACGCAATGGGTGTCCGCCATCCTCGACGAGGCGAGAAAGGCTTCTGGCGAAGCAAAAACGCTCGTCTTGAAGCCGAAAGAGCGGACAAGGCTTTCGGTTGCCACACGCACCGATTCATCATCATCGATGATGGCGATCATCGGAACGTCAGACACGAGATATTCCTTTCGCGGTCAAAGCGGCACGCCTTGGCGCGTCCCCATGAGAATGGCGCGAAAGGACCGAGATTCACATTATACTGAGGTTTGCAATTTAGGCTTTTGTGATGCCAAGCCCGAGCGTTTCCGCCATGCGCACCAGATCCGCCAGGGATTTGGCGTTCATTTTACGCATCACATGGCCGCGATGTATCTTCACGGTGATTTCCGACAGATTGATCTGCGCGGCCACCTGCTTGTTCATCAGGCCAGAGGTCACAAGCGACATCACTTCCTTCTCGCGCGCGGTCAGCGACTGGTACAGCGCGCGGATATCGGTCGAGGCCTTGTCGGCCTCGCTCTGCTTGCGGTCATTTTCCAGCGCCGTGGCCACGGCGTCCAGCATGTCCTGATCGCGGAACGGCTTGGTCAGGAAGTCGACCGCGCCGGCCTTCATCGCCCGCACCGTCATTGGAATATCGCCATGCCCCGTCATGAAGATGATCGGCATGTTCATCGGCGATGTCGCGATCTGCGACTGGAAGTCGAGCCCGCTGACGCCCGGCAGGCGAATGTCCAGCACCAGGCAGCGCGGCACGGCGGGGGGCTTGGCGGCAAGCAGTTCCGCTGCCGAGCCGTAGAGCTCGACGCGCAGACCAACCGAGCGGAACAGGCTGCTCAGCGCCTCGCGCAGCTGCTCGTCATCATCGACCACGATCACGGTGGGCGCGGCAGGAGCGGCGGGCGAGCGGCTGGAGGACGAGTTGGACATCACGGCACCAGTTCCTTCAATGCGGGCAGTTTGACGGTGAAGCTCATCCCATGATCGGCATTGGCCACAAATGAAATACGTCCGCCATGGGCTTCTATGATCGAACGGCAGATCGACAGCCCCATGCCAAGCCCCTCCTTCTTCGTGCTGTAGAAGGCGGTGAAGAGCTGTTCCGCGCTCTGCGGATCGATGCCGATGCCGGTGTCACGCACCTCTACCGTGGCGATGCGCTCGCCGTCGGGCCCGCTGCCGTCGCGGGTGGCGATCGACAGCGTGCGGGCCCGTCCCGTGACGCCAGCCATGGCCTGTATGGCGTTCATCAGCAGGTTGATGACGACCTGCTGCAACTGCACGCGGTCGCCTGAAATGTCGGGCAGCGCGGCGTCGAGCGTGAGCCCGACGCTGACGCTGTGCGAGGCAGCCTCCCGGTCGACCAGCGCCAGCGCGTCCTCGACGACGTCGTTCAGATTGACCGGCATGTGATCGGGATCGGCGCGGCGGGCCAGCGCCCGCAGGCGGGCGACCACGTGGCTGGCGCGCTTGCCATTGCTGATCATGCGCTCCACCGAGGCGCGGGCTTCGCCAAGGTCCGGCACCTCGCGCCCGAGCCAGCGCAGGCATGCCTCGCCATTGGTGACGACGGCCGCGAGCGGCTGGTTGACTTCGTGAGCGATGGAGGCGGTGAGTTCGCCCATGGTCGCGACGCGCGTCGCGTGGGCAAGCTCGGTCTGGGCCTTTTGCAGCATCGCTTCCGAGCGTTTGCGTTCGGTGATGTCGTTATTGGTTTCCATCACCGCGACCGGGCGGCCCGCCTTGTCCATTTGCAACGACCATCGGCTGAGAACGGTCACCTGCGTGCCGTCCCGCTTGAAATGCGTGAGTTCGCCGGCCCATTGGCGGTCCGCCAGCAGCGCGGCCTGGATACTGGCCGGCGTGTCGGGAAACCGGGTGCGCAGCAGGCTGGCGGCCGTCTGGCCAAGGGCTTCCGCCCGGCTCCAGCCATAGAGCTGTTCCGCACCCTGGTTCCAATAGGTGATCCGGTCGGCCATATCGCGCACGAAGATGGCGTCATGGGTAAGGTTCAGCAGGTTGGCCTGCTCGCGCAGCGCCGACGTCACCTGCTGGTTTCGCAGGGTCAGCAGACTGGTGATGGTGATGGCGGAAAGGCTCACGCCCAACCGGACCAGCGCCGAGCTGTCCCAATCATGCTGGTGCACGATCAGGAAGCTGATGGTGGTGAGGGCGATGCAACCGCCGGAAACCGCCAGCACGCCGCGACGCCCGAGGAAGTGGGCCGACGGCATGATGACCGCGACGTAGAGAACGGCAATGGCGGTGTCGAGCGGCGTGAGCGTGTCGACGGCAAAGATCGGTGCGGCCATGATGAAGGCGATGACCGGGAAGAAAAAAGGAGAACCCGCACCGTTCTCTCCGCGCGTACCCTTTATAGCCACGTGCCCCCCTTGCTGCCGCCGCTGTACTCAGCTCGTCATGACGCATCGTCAGATCGCGCATGACGGTTTAACCCGTTGATTAAAGCTTTCTCGTTCGCACGGTCCAGAACGGAAGGGAAAAAGGAGGCGCGGACGCTTCCTGTCTGGCGAGAGAGCCGCCCATTGCGCCGGCCGAGCCCGCGTGTGCCCACGGCCGGCCGCCGGATCGTCATCGGCGTGAGTGGCATGTCAACGGAATATACCAAGGTATGAAGGCGGGCATCCAAGAGCATATCGAATGAAACGCTCGTACAATTTTGCATAGCGGGGATGCGTCTATTCTCAAGCTCATCGAATTGCCTGATGATCTTGAGAGGAATTCAGATGCACTCCCCAGTCGCTACCACAACTGTAAACGGCGTGTATTGCGAGGCTACCGAGCGTCTTCAGGAAGCAGACGGCCAGATCACTGCCATTGACCGCAATGCGCGGGTCAGGTCGGCCCTGCCAAAGTGGCGCCTCAAGCGGGTCATCGAGTATGTGAACATGAATCTCGCCGAGCGCATCACCCTGGCGGACATGGCCGGCGCGGCCGGGCTCAGCCGGATGCATTTCGCCGCGCAGTTCAGGATCGCGACCGGGCTGCGTCCGCACGACTTCCTCCTGCGCTGCCGCATCGAGATGGCGCAGGAACTGCTCGCCGGAACCAACCAGCGCATCATCGACATTGCCATGGCGGCCGGCTTCCAGACGCAGGCGCATTTCACCACCGTGTTCAAGCGCATTGCCGGCGATACGCCGCGTCAGTGGCGTTTGACCGCGGCGCGCCGCTTCAAGGCCCAGAAGGTTCAACAGGCGCCGCGTCGCGAGCTCGTGGCCCGCAGCCCCATCAGCATCGTCGCCGCCGGCTGGCAGGGCAACGCACGGGCCGCGGAGGCGCGCCCCGCGATCGGTTTCTGACGCGGCGCAGCGGGACGCACGGCCCCCCGCCCCTCCTCACCGCACCGGCGCGATCGCATCGTCATGACGCAGTTGCCAATAGTACGCTAGACATCATCTCGAGCGATATAGCTGCCACTCGCGCAAATCGCGCGGCTCATCACGAATTTCCTGCATCTTATCAAACAGATGCAAGAATATCTTGATCTTAAACACCTTCCATCAAAGGAATACCACCATGGCTTACGTCACCACCAAGGACGGCGTCGACATCTTTTACAAGGACTGGGGCCCGAAGGACGCCCAGCCCATCGTCTTCCATCATGGCTGGCCGCTGTCGTCCGACGACTGGGACGCGCAGATGCTGTATTTCCTTGGCGAAGGCTTCCGCGTCGTCGCCAGCGACCGTCGCGGCCATGGCCGCTCGGCGCAGGTGAGCGAGGGCCATGACATGGACCATTACGCCGCCGACGTCTCGGCCGTGGTCGAGCATCTCGACCTGAAGAACGCCGTGCATATCGGCCATTCCACCGGCGGCGGCCAGGTCGCGCGCTATGTCGCCAAGTTCGGCCTGCCGCAGGGCCGCGTCGCCAAGGCCGTGCTGGTCGCCGCCGTGCCGCCGATCATGCTGAAGACCGACGCCTATCCCGGCGGCCTGCCGATGAGCGTGTTCGACGGCTTCCGGGCCGCGCTGGCCGCCAACCGCGCCCAGTTCTATGTCGATGTCGCCTCCGGCCCGTTCTACGGCTTCAACCGCGACGGCGCCAAGGTCTCGCAGGGCGTGATCGACAATTGGTGGCGCCAGGGCATGGTCGGCAGCGCCAAGGCGCATTATGAGGGCATCAAGGCCTTCTCCGAGACCGACCAGACCGCAGACCTCAAGGCGATGACGATTCCGACCCTTGTCCTGCAGGGCGATGACGACCAGATCGTCCCGCACAAGAACGCCAGCGCGCTGCAGGCGGAACTGCTGCCGGATGCCACGCTGAAGGTCTATCCCGGCTTTCCGCACGGCATGCTGACCACCCATGCCGACATTATCAACCCGGACATCCTCGCCTTCATCAAGGGCTGAGTGATCGACCGACCGTCCTCCCAAGCTGCGGCGATGCCTTGACGGGCATCGCCGCTTTTTTTCGTCGCGACGAGACGGCGGCGATCCCGCCGACATCTCCGGAGCCGTGCCGCCAGCCATCCTCACCCCGCCGCCAGGGTGGCCGCTCGCCGCGTCGGCGATAACGAAAAAGCCCGGCCTGCGCGTTGGCGCGGGCCGGGCCGAGTGATGTGGACGGGCGGGGCAACGGGTCAGAGCGGCATCATGCGCCGGACGGAACCCTCATATGTTCCGGGAGCCGGCCGCCTGATGGATCGCGGCGACAAGGCTGGCGACATCGCGCTCGCCATCGTACCGCACCCCGTTGATGAACAGGCTCGGCGTGCCGTTGACGCCGCTGCGCACGCCGCCCATGAAATCGGCGCGGATATGCGCGTCATAGCGGCCGTCGAACGCGGCCTGGAGGGCCTCGGCGTCGAGGCCGAGCGCCGCGCCGTAGTGGCGAAGGCTGGCGTCGGCAAGCGCATCCTGGTGCTCGTACAGCATGTCATGCGCTTGCCAGAACCGCCCCGCGCTGCCGGCGGCTTCGGCAAACTCAGCCGCGCGGCCGGCATGGGGATGCGATTCCACGATCGGGAAATGCCGGAACACAAAGCGCAGCCTGTCGCCCATGGCGCGCTGCACCGCCTTGAGGATGGGATAGGCCTCGCCGCAATAGGGGCATTCGAAGTCACCATATTCGACCAGCGTCACCGGCGCGTCGGCCGGCCCTTCGCTATGGTCGTGCGCGCCGACCGGCGTGGCGAGACGGCTCATGACCGGGCTCCCTGTGTTGCCTGAGGTTGAAGCGCTTCGAGGGCGGCGAGGATGCCGTCGGCGCCGGGATTGATGCCCACCGGGGAGACATAGCTCCAGCGGATGATGCCCTCGCCGTCGATGACGAAAAGCGCGCGCTCCGTCGTGCCATCCTGGGGGCGATAGACGCCATAGCGCTGCGCGACCGCGCCCTTGGGCTCGAAATCGGCCAGCAGCGGGAAATGCAGATGGCGCTGCTCGGCGAAGGCCGCGTGGCACCAGGCGCCATCGACCGAGATGCCGAGGAGCTGCGCGTCGAAACGGTGAAATTCCGGCAGGATCGCGTTGTAGAGACCCATCTGGTCGCCGCAGACCGGGCTCCAGTCGGCGGGATAGAACGCCAGAATGATGGGGCGGCCGCGCAGATCGCTGAGCGACAGGGTCTGGTTCGGCGTCGCATTCAGCGAAAACAGCGGGGCTGCCGCACCGGCCGCAAGCGCCGTGGTGCGCATTGTGTTCAAAGGCGTGGCGAGGGTGTCGCTCATGGGGATATCCCGGTAAGAGATGTGGAGATCAAAGGGCTGCAAGCGATCACTGGCTTGCTCATGCAAAGCCTTCGTCGTTGCGTGGTGCCCCGCATGTGGCGTGCCACTGCGATCAGAAAATAGTCTCATCAATAATCAAAACGTAATAGTATACATCAGTATGCAATTGGTGCGAGCGAATGACATTCATCGCAAATGGCAGCGATCTGGAATGATTATTTGGTGTATTCGCACGAATTGGCGCATGTGCCGGCGTCCACCCGTATTGGCGGGACGGGCTCAGCGAAGCATGGCCGGCAGGTTCTGCGCCATGAAGTCCACGAAGGCGGCCAGCTTGACGGGAAATCCGGGGCCGCCGGGCCACACGGCGGAAACCGCGCGCTGATTGGCCGTCTGGTCGGCAAGAAGCGGTCGCAGCGCGCCGCTTTCAATGTGCTCGTCGGCCCAGAAGCTCGGCAGGCAGGCGATGCCCATCCCGTCCAGCGTGGCCATCAGCAGCATCGCATAATGGTCGGCCACCAGCTTGTTGGACAAACCGGCATTCACATGCGCGTTGTCCGGGCCGAGCGGCCAAGTGTCGATGCGCCGGCTGGAGACGTTGCGATTGCGCAGACAGGCGTGGCCGAGGAGATCGTCGATCGTCTGCGGAACGCCGCGCCGTTCCAGATAGGCGGGCGACGCCACCAGCCGCAGGCTGAACACGCCGAGCTGCCGGGTGAGCAGGCGCGAATCCTGCAGCGGGCCTATGCGCAGAACGACATCATAGCCCTCCTCGACAAGATCGACGATCCGATTGGTGTAGCTGACGTCCAGGTCGATGTCGGGGAAGCGCGCCATGAACTGGAGGAAAACACGGTTCCAGCGGTCGCTCACCACGGGGGCGCTGACACGGAGCTTTCCACTCGGCGTCGCGTGGACCGCTGACAGGCGGGCTTCCGCCGAGGCGAGCTCGGCCATGATGCGGCGGCAATGGTCGAGAAAGACGACGCCTTCCGGCGTCAGCCCAATGCTGCGGTTGTTGCGATGGAACAGCCGGATTCCCATGCGCTCTTCCAGTCGGACGATGGCCTTGCCAATGGCCGAGGCGGTCACGCCGAGAACGCGGCCGGCCGCCGCGTAACTGCCCGAATCGTTCACCTGAACGAATACTTCAATACCATCCAGCTTACTCATGCGGAATTCCTGTCCGCATCATCCGGCATCCGATCCCAGTTTCGCAGGCTCATTTAATTACATAGCCTCCAGCGTCCGCCGGCTGACGAAAGATCCAAGACGATGCCACCAAGTGAAGGCGACGTTACGATAGGGCAGAGGCGTTTCGGCGAGCGCATTATCAAGCATCCAAACATGGCCGGGTCCCGGATGGCGGGGATCGTCGCGGCCGGGCTGGCACCGTGGCAGCAGCGTCATGCCACGGAAATGATGCAGGCGCGGCTCGGCAGCCCGCTCACGATCAAGGAGATTGCGCGCGCATGCGAGGTGACGCCCAGCCATTTCGCACGCGCCTTTCGCTGCACTTTCGGCCGCGCACCGTATCGCTATCTGACGGATCTCAGGATTGCCGAGGCCAAGCGGCAGATGATGGACACCGATCTGTCGCTGACGGACATCGCCTTGATGTGCGGCTTCACTGATCAGAGCCATTTCACGCGGGTGTTCCGGCGCCTTGTCGGCAAGAGCCCCGGCCTTTGGCGGCAGGCTGCCCGGGAATAGGCCGAGTTGTGGGGCGCGCCGTACCATGGCCGCTACTCCCGGACCGTGTCGCAATCGGCGGGTGCGGGCTGCCCGGCGAACCGGTCCGCCAGCCAGCGCACCGCCGTGTCGGCGCCCCGGCGCGCGGCCGTGCCGTGGTCGACGCCCGCCATCTCGACATAGCGGACGCGCCGGCCAGTCGCGCACAGATGCCTGATGTAGCGCCGCGTGATCGGCGCCTCGACAATCGGGTCGGCGCCGCCTTGCAGCATCAGGATCGGCACGTCGCGCTGCGTCTCGGGCGTGCTGTTCTGCGCGATCAGGCGCCCCCAGACAGAGGAATCGCCGGGCTCGGCGGCAAGGAAGCCGCTGCGCTGAAACGCTGTGCTGTCGAGCCCGAGCTGAAGATCTTCGAGCGGGCCGAGGCTGCAGACGCCGGCAATGGCGTCAATCGCCGCGATCGCCTGTCGATCGGCGATCTTGGCGATGGGCGCGCCGTAGAAGCGCTGCCATGACCAGATGGCATAGGAGGCGATGACGCGCCCCGCCAGCGTGTGGGCGTCGGCGCGCAGAAGCCGGCGCAGTTCGGTGGGTGCGGAGGCGGCGGCGCTTCCCACCAGTGTCAGCTCCGGGGCGTAGCTCCCCGCGATCGAGGCGACGAACAGGGCGCCGTGCCCTCCCTGAGAAAAGCCCCAGGCGGCATAGCGCGAGCCGGCATCGGCTTGGCGCAACTCCCGCACGGCACGAACCGCGTCGATCATCGCGCGGGCTGTGCTGACGCCGTCGAGATAGGGGTGAACACCGGCCGAGCCGAGGCCGGGATAATCGGCGGCGACCACGACAGTGCCCTTCTCGAGCAGCTGCGTGAGGCCGAGTGTCGCCCCGATCGCCCGTTCCACATCGAGCGATGGCGCGCAGTCACGGGCGACGCCGGTCGTGCCGTGGCCCCATGAAACCACGGGACGTCCCGCCGCCGGAGCCGGACCATTGGGAATGATGGCAAGGCCCGAGACGATGACCGGCACGTTCCGGGAGGTGCGCGAGCGATAGCGAATGCGGAACACCGAGCCATAGCGGAAGAAGCCCGGCACGGCGGTCGCCGCCACCAGCACGCCGCGATTCCCGCCGCGATTCCCGCCGCCCTTGCCGACGTCCTTGCCGGCGCCGAGGGTCGGCGTGCCGGGCATCGACAGGATGACCGCCAGCGCCGCCGCCATGCACAGGCGGAAAACAGGCTTCTTTGCCATTGTGTCCTCTCACTCGCCGTCTGTTGACCTGCCTCGACAGGAGATCGGTCGCTCAGGAACCGGCATGGCCGCCATAGGCGCCGTGCTCGTGAACGGTCTTGCCGCGAAACACCCAATAGGCATGCGCCTGATAGGCGAGGACGATCGGGATGATGATCGCGATCCCCACGGCGAGGAAGGCAAGCGATTGCGGGTCGGACATGCCGTCCCACACCGTGACGTGGCGCGGCACGAGATAGGGCCAGAGGCTGACGATGAGCCCGACCAGCCCGAGGGCGAACAGAGCCAGCGCGAGCAGGAAGGTGCGGGCCTGCCCGCCTTCCCAGATGCCGCGCCAGAGCGCGACGATGACGGCGAGCGTCACCAGCGGCACGGGCGCGAGCAGGGCGAGATTGGGAAAGGCGAACCAGCGCACCGCCACCTCCGGCACGCTCCAGGCGCTCCAGGCGCTCACCAGCGCCATCATCGCGCCGGTGAGGATGAGCGCGGCATGGGCGATCTCGCGGGCGAAGACCTGCGTCGCGCCGTCGGTCTTCCAGATCAGCCAGCCGGCGCCGATCAGCGCGTAGCCGCCGACCAGGCCTGCCCCGCACAGGACGCCGAGCAGGCTGAGGAAGCTGAACGGTCCGCCGGCGAACATGCCGTTCTCCACCGGCACGCCGGTGATCAGCCCACCCAGGATCAGCCCCTGGCAGAAAGTCGCCAGCACGGAGCCGGCGAAGAAGGCGATGTCCCAGACAAGACGGAAGCGCGTCGCCTGCAGCCGGAAGCCGAACGCCACGCCGCGGAAGATCAGCGCGAACAGCATGAACATGATCGGCAGATAGAAGGCCGGCAGCAGAATGTAGTAGCCGGCGGGAAAGGCGGCGAAGAGCAGCGTGCCGCCCATGACAAGCCAGGTCTCGTTGCCGTCCCATACCGGTTCGATCGAGGCCATCATCAGGTCGCGGTCGGCGTCGCGCGGGGCGGCGAGGAAGAGGATGCCGACGCCAAGATCGAGCCCGTCGGCGAGCACATAGACCGTGACGCAGAACACGGCGACGGCGGCGAAGACCAGCGGCACAGTGTCCGCCTGCAGAAGTTCGGTCATGGTCAGGCCCTCGCTGGGTCGGTGCCGCGCACGGGCGACGGGACGGGAGAGGTGGTGAAGGCGCCGAGCGTGCTGCGCTCCATGCCAGGATGCTCGCGCGTGGGCGGGGCGCTATCGATCGGCCCCTTCAGGGCGACCCGTCCGGCGAACCAGACGAAGGCCAGCAGCAGCACATTGTAGACGGCGAAGAAGATGAGGAGGCTGGTCGTCACCGCCCCGGCCGCGACCGGCGCCGCCGCATCGGCCGTGCGCAGCGCGCCATAGATGATCCAGGGCTGCCGTCCCGCCTCCGTCACCGTCCAGCCGGCCAGCACCGCAAGGAAGCCGAGCGGCGTCGTCGCCATGGTGAGAAACTGGAACCAGCGCGCGGTGAACAGCCTTCCGCGCAGGCGCAGCACGAAGCCGGTGATCGCGGTGGCCAGCAGCACCACGCCAATGCCGGCCATGATACGGAAGGCGAAGAACACGATCGGCACATTGGGCTGGTCCGCCGGCGGCACAGCTTTGAGGCCCTGCACCTGCCCGTCCCAGCTATGGGTGAGGTAGAGGCTGGCGAGGTGGGGAATGTCGATGGCATAGAGGTTCTTCTGCGCCGCCATGTCCGGCCAGGCGATCACTGTCATCGCCGGCCCCTTGGTGGTCTCCCACAGCCCCTCCATCGCGGCGAGCTTGGTCGGCTGCTCGACCATGGTGTTGCGGCCATGCATGTCGCCGATGAAGATCTGCAGCGGCGCCAGCACCAGCGCCAGCCACAGCGCCATGGAAAAGGCCGTGCGCGAGGCCGCCACATGCTGGCCGCGCCAGAGATGGAACGCCGAGACGCCGGCGATCACGAAGGAGCAGGTCAGGAAGCTCGCGCACACCATATGGGCGAGGCGATAGGGGAAGGAGGCGGTGAAGATCACGTCCCACCAGCTCACCACGTGATAGATGCCCTGCGCATCGGCGACCGCGCCTGCCGGGGTCTGCATCCAGCTATTGGCGGCGATGATCCAGGTGGACGAGATCAGCGCCCCCATCGCCACCATCAGGCAGGCGAAGAAGTGCGCGCCCTTGGACACCCTGCCCTCGCCGAACAGCATGATGCCGATGAAGCCGGCCTCCAGAAAGAAGGCGGTCATCGTCTCATAGGCGAAGAGCGGGCCGAGCACATTGGCGACCGAGCGCGAGAAGCCGGCCCAGTTGGTGCCGATCTCGTAGCTCAGCACGATGCCGGTGACGACGCCCATGCCGAAACCCAGAGCGAACAGCCGCATCCAGAAGCGCATCAGGTCGCGATAGACCGTGTTGCCGGTACGCCACCACAGGGCGCTGAGCACGGTGACGAACCAGGCGGTGCCGATGGTGAGTGTCGGCCACAGAATATGAAAGCCGATGGTGAAGGCGAATTGCAGGCGGGAAAGGGCGACCGCGTCCATGTCAGTTTGCTCCCGGCCGGGTGGTGGTCTTCACGAGGCGGACCGGCACCCCCTTCGACGAGGGGGTGAAGCTCTGCGGATCGTGGGCGTAGAGCGGCACCAGCGGGTTGGTCTCGGGGTAATAGGCGGCGCAGCTGCCATCGGGGAAGCTGTAGGCCACGACCTTGAAGCCGCGCACCGCCCGCGCGATGCCGTCCTGCGACAGGGTGAGGATGTCGACCCGGTCATCGGCCTTCAGGCCGCGCCGGTTCATCTCCGCCTCATTGAGGAACAGCACGTCGCGCTGGCCGTAGACGCCGCGATAGCGGTCGGAGAGCGAATAGAGCGTGGTGTTGTACTGGTCGTGGCTGCGCACGGTGGTCAGCCACAGCGCGTCGCGGTCATCGACCCTGGGGTCCTCGCACAGCCCCTCGCAGACCAGCAGGTTGGCCTTGCCGGACGGCGTCGCCCAGATCCGTTCGCGGGCGAGCGAGGTGAGATGGAAGCCGCCGGGCTCCTTGATCCGCTCATTGTAGCCCTGGAAGATCGGAAACACCGCCTCGATGTCGTCGCGGATCCGCGCATAGTCGGCGATCAGTTCCTCCCAAGCGACCCGGGAACGCGCGCCCAGCGTCGCCCGCGCCATGCCGGCGATGATGGCGGGCTCGCTCTTCAGCTGCTCGGAGGCCGGGCGGTTATGGCCGCGCGAGGCATGCACCATCGACATGGAATCCTCGACCGTGACCGCCTGCGGGCCGCCGGCCTGCTCGTCCAGCTCGGTGCGGCCGAGACAGGGCAGGATCAGCGCCTCGCGGCCATGCACGATATGGCTGCGGTTCAGCTTGGTGGCGATGTGGACGGTGAGGTCGAGCCGGCGCATCGCCGCCTGGGTCTGCTCCCAGTCGGGAATGGCGGCGGCGAAATTGCCGCCCAACCCGATGAAGACTTTGGCCTCGCCGCGCACCATGGCTTCCAGCGCGGTGACGACGTTGTGGCCGGGCGCGTGGGGCGGCGCGAAGCCGAAGCGTGCCTCAAGCGCGTTGAGCAGGGCATCGCTGGGCACTTCGGTGATGCCGACGGTGCGGTCGCCCTGCACGTTGGAATGGCCGCGCACCGGGCAGATGCCGGCACCCTCGCGGCCTATATTGCCGCGCAGCAGCGCCAGGTTGGCGAGTTGCTGGACGTTCTGCGTGCCGTGGCGGTGCTGGGTGATGCCCATGCCGAAGACGAGGATCGCCCGCTCGGCCTTCATATAGGCGTCGGCGGCGACCGCGATATCGGCCCGCGCAATGCCGGATTTGCGCTCGATATCTTCCCATTGCGTTGCCTTCAGATCGGCGATCAGCGCATCGATGCCGGTGGTGTGGCCGTGGATGAAATCCCAGTCCAGCACCGGCCCACGCCCCTGCGTGCGGGCGCTCTCGTCCGCCTCGACCATCAGCTTCATCATGCCCTTGATGAGCGCGACATCGCCGCCGACCCGGACCTGGAACAGGCGCTGGGAGATCGGCGTCGAGGTGAGTGTCGCCATCTCCACCGGGTTCTGCGGCGCCTGGAAGCGCTCCAGCGCCCGCTCGCGGAACGGGTTGAACGACATGATGGTGGCGCCGCGCCGCGAGGCGTTGCGCAGATCCGTCATCATGCGCGGGGAATTGGTGCCGGGGTTCTGGCCGAAGATGAAGATGCCGTCGGCTTTCTCGAAATCCTCCAGCAGCACCGTTCCCTTGCCGACGCCAAGCGACTGCGGCAGGCCGACGCTGGTGGCTTCGTGGCACATGTTGGAGCAGTCGGGGAAATTGTTGGTGCCATATTCGCGGGCGAAGAGCTGGTAGAGAAACGCGGCTTCATTGGAGGCGCGGCCCGAGGTGTAGAAATCCGCCATGTTCGGGTCCGGCAGCGCATTAAGGTGCCCCGCGACAATGGCAAAGGCCTCGTCCCAGCTCACCGGCACATAGGTGTCGGTGTAGGCGTCGTAGCGCATGGGATGGGTCAGGCGCCCCTGCATCTCCAGCTCGAAATCGGTGAAGGCCTCCAGCTCCGAGACGGTGTGGGCGGCGAAGAAGTCGGGTGTGCAGCGCTTCGTGGTCGCCTCCCACGCCACCGCCTTGCCGCCATTCTCGCAATACTCGAACGGCGAGGGATTCTTCGGGTCGGCCCAGCCGCAGCCGGGGCAGTCGAAGCCGCCATGCTGGTTCATGCGCGCCAATGTAGCCATGCCGGAGAGGGCGATATCCTGTTCGACGAGGGCGGCGCCCATCGCCTTGAGCGCCCCCCAGCCACCGGCCGGCTCGTGATAGGGACGAATAGTCTTCACAACGCCCATAGAAGTCTCCTACCGCGTGGTTTGAGAGATCGGTCGGCGTGTCGCCGCCATGGGAATCGTCGCGCTTCAGAACAGAGCTCAACCAACCCGGCTTCATCTAAAGACCAGAGTGGGCGCGGATAAATGATCTCATCATATACGGGGAGTAAACCTAGGTATTACGGCTGCTGCTCATGGTTGACATGACCTCCCGTCTGGCGCCATGCCGCGCGGCTCGCATGCCGAGGACACGCGGCGCTGTGGCAACGCGAAAGCCCATGGGCGGGTGGACGGCGCGGCATACCAAAGTGCGATACGCCCGTACGGCTGTATAATTTTCCCTCGCTGCGCAGTGCCTATGCTGGCTCAACGACCCATGGGATCGAGCCCGGCAAGGCGAAAGATGAGCGACGTACACGAAAGGTCCTTTTCTGCGCTTGGCAGCCCGCTCGCACTTGTGAGGGCGGCACTGGCGCCTGTTTCCTTCCTGGGACCCCGCCTTGTGTTCGGGCTACGCCTCGCGGCGTCCGTGTCTCTCGCGCTTTACATCACCTATTATCTCGAATTGCAGAACTCGTTCTGGGCAGCGACGACCGCCGCCATCGTCTGCCAGCCCAATCTTGGCGCCTCGCTGCAGAAAGGCCGCTACCGCGCGATCGGCACCATCATTGGTGGGCTGGTG
This sequence comes from Ancylobacter vacuolatus, assembly GCF_030813595.1. GTDB lineage: Bacteria > Pseudomonadota > Alphaproteobacteria > Rhizobiales > Xanthobacteraceae > Ancylobacter > Ancylobacter vacuolatus. Next base: position 202,573 of record NZ_JAUSUH010000007.1, read on the forward strand.
ATGGTGGCTTTGCTGGCGCTGTTCCCGCAGCAGCGCAATTGCCTGCTGCTCTGCCTGGCGCTTTGGTGCGGCCTGTGCGGTTTCGCGGTGGTGATGCTGCGCAACTTCGCCTCCTATGCCGCCGCCCTTTCCGGAATCACTGCGGTGATCATCTTCGCCGACACGCTGACGGACCCGAGCACGGCCTTCTTTCTCGCCGTCATCCGCGTGGGCGAGATCTGCATCGGCATCGCGTCGGCCGGGCTGGTGATGGTGCTGACCGATTTCGGCGCCGCGCGGCAGCTTCTCGCCCGCACGCTTCGGCAGACGGCGGAGCTGATTGCGTCGGGCTTCATCGCGACGCTGGCACGGGGCGGCGAGACGCCCGAGCTTGTGTCCGCGCGCCGCAGCGTCACCCGGGGCCTTGGCACGCTTCACGGCCAGATCGATGCCGCCATCGGCGAATCCTCCTATCTTCGCTCCCGCGCGGCCAATCTCCAGATCATGCTGGACGCGCTGGTCGGCGCCCTGGTGGGCTGGCGCAATGCCGGCGCGCATCTTGCCCTGCGTGGTGGCTGCCCGGCATTGATCGGCGAGCAGCTGGTTCCACTGCTGGAGCGCATCGACCTGGCGCAGCTCGACCACGCGCCCCGGCAGCTGCGCCAGACCGTCGAGGAGGTGCAGGCCGAGCTGCGGGCGCTCCCCATGCCGGATTCCGCCAGCTGCATCGCCATCGAGGCCTCGCGCGACGTCGCGACCGGGCTGGCCGGGCTGATCGACGCCATCCTTCTGCTGCGCGATCGCAAGAGCCCGCGCCTGGCCGCACCGCGACAACCCTTCGTCATTGCCGATCCGTTGCCGGCGGTGCTGAACGGTCTGCGGGTGTTCGCGGCGGTGCTGGCCATGTCGGCGTTCTGGGTGGTGTCCGCCTGGCCGAACGGGGCCTTCGCCATCGTGTTCGCGGCCGCCGGTACACTCATCTTCGGCTCCTTCGGCGATCAGGCGCGCGTCTTGGCGAAGGACTATGCGATTGGCGCGACCGTGATGGCCGCGCTCGGCGGGGTCCTCTATTTCGGCGTCCTGCCATCGCTGTCGACTTTCCCTGCTCTCATCGCACTGATCGTCCTCCTCTTCGTACCGCTCGGCATCCTGCAGGCCGGCACCTGGCACAATGTTGCCTTCCTCGGCATGTCCGTCGCGTCCCTCCCCCTGCTGGGGGTGGGAAACCCGATAAGCTACGACGCGGTCACCTATTTCAACCTTGCCCTGTCGATCGTTACCGGAACCGTCATCGGCACGCTGTTCTTCGTCGTCATGCCGACGATTCCGCCGCAGCAGCGTGCTCGCCGCCTTCTCGCCCTCTCGCTCCGCGATTTCCGCCGCCTGGCCCATGACAATCGGTCGGCCGATTTCGCTCGCTGGAACAAGCTGTTGGCACGGCGCGCCGAGGCGCTGCCGCCGCAGGCGACGTCCGAGGAGGCCGGCAGTCTGATGGCGTTGCTCTCGCTCGGCCAGGCGGTCATCCATCTCAGGATCGCAGCGTCCCGCGACCCCATCATCGGCGAGCTGCAACGCGCCATTGATGCCCTCGCCACAGGACAGCTCGCGATGGCTCGGGAGGCATTGCAGAGGTTAGCCCCCCAGCCCGTGCGGGCGCGTGCGGCGGTTGAAGTCATCATCGACGCCATCGACCTCCACGCCGAATTACTTACGGCTCGCATCGACACGCGCGCTCTCTTCCTGTCGACGTTCAGCTGAGAAAGCGAGGAACACGTGTACACGGAGATCAACATTCTCGGGGTCTATGTCGCCCCCTTCGCCGTGATGATGCTGGCGGCCTGGGTGGCAACATTTCCGTTGAGCCTGGTTGCCAATCACTTGGAAGTTACACGCCGGATCTGGCACCCCGGCCTGTTCAATCTCTGCATCTACATCATCATTCTTTCGCTCATCGTCCTTTATGTGGGGCCGCGGCAATGACCATCATCCATCCGGCCGACGACCGGCCATCGACATTTCGCGCCGTGCTGTCGGTCTTGCTGACCCTGAGCGCCCTCGGGGCGGCCGGCCTGCTCGGCTGGTGGATGTGGCAGGCCTATATGGCGAGCCCCTGGACACGCGACGGCACGGTGCGTGCCTATGTGGTCACGGTCACGCCGCAGGTCTCGGGCCGCATCGTCGAACTCCCCGTCAAGGGCGACCAGTTCGTGCGCAAGGGCGATCTGCTGATGGTCGTCGAGCCTGACGACTACCAGATCGCGCTCGCCAATGCCGAAGCCGCGGTCGCGCGCGCCAAGGCCGATCTCGACAACAAACAGGCGGAATCACAACGGCGCGCCCAGCTCACCGCCATTGCCGTGTCCAAGGAGGAGCAGCAGAGCTTCGCCGCCGTGGCGGACATGGCGGCCGCGGCATATCAGCAGGCCCTCGCCAATCGCGACCAAGCCAGGCTGAACCTCGGCCGCACGCGGATCGTCTCGCCGGTGAATGGTTACGTCACCAACCTTCTCGCCCAGCCCGGGGATTATGCCACGAACGGGCAACGTGTCCTCTCCGTGGTGGACAGTGACAGTTTCTGGGTCGACGCCTATTTCGAGGAATCGGTGCTCAACGGGATCCACCTCGGCGACACGGCTCGGGTCGCTCTCATGGCCTATCCCCAGAAGCTGACCGGCAAGGTCACGGGCATAGGGCGCGGAATTGCCGTTCCCAATGCGCAGCCCGATGGTTCCGGCCTTGCCACGGTCAACCCGGTCTTCACCTGGGTCCGGCTCGCCCAGCGCGTGCCCGTCCGGATCGTCCTCGACCATGTTCCGCCCGACATCACCCTCGCGGCCGGCCTGACGGCGACTGTATCAATCGTGGGACCTGGTACAATTGCGGACGCGAAAGCGCCGCACCAGGGCGAAGGTTCGCCCGTGACAGCGCCTGCGGTAAATAAGCTCCCTTGACCCTGCAACGTGACGCGCGCGAAGCCATTGTTGACAGGCAGGGCACCCGATCGGTTTGACAACGTTCCCTGCAATTTCGGAACGTCTGGTGCCGCGAACGTTAAAAGGGGCGCGACTTTGGTCATTGAGAAGGATTTCTGGACGTGCGCCACGACACGATGATTTCGATCATCGACGATGATGACGCTGTGCGAGCGGCAACCGCCAGCCTTGTCCGATCGCTGGGTTTCAAGACGAGCACGTTCGCCTCGGCCGACGACTTCCTCCGCTCGCCGCAGGTGCATGACAGCAATTGCGTGATCACCGATGTGCAGATGCCGGGCATGACCGGCCTGGAACTGCAGAATCGCCTTCTGGCCGATGGGCGTCACCTGCCGCTCATCTTCATCACGGCCTTTCCCGAGGAACGGGTGCGGCGTCAGGCGATGTCCGCCGGGGCGGCCGGCTTTTTCAGCAAGCCCTTCGATGGCAACGACATGATCGCCTGCATCGAAAGGGCGCTCACCCGCGCGGGCTGAGGCGGCAGGCGTCGCACAGCCCGTCATATGAGCGGGCGAACCGAACAGCCGGTTCCCGCGCTCCTTCTATTGTCGCGCTTCAACGCCACAGATTGCGGGCTTCTTGATCGCCGTTTGGCGACCGGGCTGGCAGTCGCGACAGGAGCCGATGATGAAGATCGATCTTTCCGGCAAGTCCGCCCTCGTCACCGGATCAACCGAAGGCATCGGCTTTGCGATTGCCAGGGGCCTCCAGGAAGCGGGAGCGCGCGTCGTCATCAATGGCCGCACCCAGGCCAAGGTCGACGCCGCCCTGACCCGCCTCGCTGCCTCGGCGCGGGGGCGCGCCATCGATCTCGGTACGCCGGACGGCGTGCGGGAGATGGTCGCGGCGGAGCCTTCCTTCGACATCGTCGTGAACAATCTCGGCATCTTCCAGCCCTCCGACTTCTTCGACACGACTGATGAGGTGTGGGAGGCGCACTGGCAGGTCAATGTCATGTCGGGGGTTCGCCTCGCCCGCGCCTATCTGCCGGGCATGGCCGCGCGGGGCTGGGGTCGCATGCTGTTCCTGGGTTCTGAGTCGGCCTTCAACATTCCGGTGGAGATGGTCCATTACGGGGTGAGCAAAACCGCCGACGTTGCGCTTGCCAGAGGTCTGGCCAAGCGCATGGCTGGCACCGGCGTCACCGTCAATTCGATCCTGCCCGGCCCGACGCTGTCCGAGGGCGTGGCCGAAATGCTCAAGGCCGATGTCGCCAGCGGGAAGACCCTGGAACAGGCCGGGGCCGACTTCGTGCAAGCTCACCGTCCGACCTCGATCATCCGCCGGCCAGCCACCGTCGAGGAAGTGGCGAACATGGCGGTCTACATCGCCTCCCCGCTCGCCTCGGCCACCACCGGTGCCGCGCTGCGGGTCGATGGCGGCGTGATTGACTCCATCATCTGACGTCCGGCGAGGAACGCCCATCATGAACGCTCGCATCCTCATTGTCGGCGGTTCGATCGGCGGCCTGTTCGCCGCCGTGCTGCTGAACCGCGCCGGCTTCGATGTCACCGTCACCGAACGCTCGATCCACGGCCTGGAAGGACGTGGCGCCGGGCTCGTGGCGCAGCGCGAGGTCTTCGATATCCTTCGCGAGGTCGGCGTCGAGCACATGGCGCAGATCGGGGTGGAGGCGCGCGAGCGGATTTATCTCGACCGCGCGGGCGACATCATCCACCGGCAGCGCACGCCGCAGACGCAACTGTCCTGGGACCTGCTGTTCGGCACCTTCCGCGAACTGCTGCCCGATATCCGCTACCAGAAAGGCCGGCGCGCGGTCGACATCCGGCAGGGCCCGGAGGGCGTGCAGGTCCGCTACGCCGATGGCGGTGAGGAGCGGGCGGATATTGTGATCGGCGCCGATGGTATTGGCTCGGCGGTGCGCTCCGCGGTCTGCGGACCGCATTCCCTGCCGGACTATGTTGGCTACGCCACCTGGCGCGGCCTGGTGCCCGAAGCTGAAATTCCGTCGGCGGCCGCCGAACAACTGTTCGAGCGCTTCGCCTTCTATGAAATGCCCGGCTCGCACATTCTTGGCTATCTCGTGCCGGGATCAGATGGCTCGACCGCTATCGGCCGTCGCCGGTATAATTGGGTTTGGTACCGCCGCTACGCACCTGATGAGCTCCACGCGGTGCTGACCGACGCCGACGCTGTGCGTCGCCCCTTCTCGCTCGCACCCGGTCATATGCGGCCCGAGATTGTTGCCGCGATGCGTGCAGATGCCGAACGGCTGCTGCCGCCCTCCTTCGCGGCCGCGGTGACGGCCGAGCCCCGCCCCTTCATTCACGCCATTTTCGACTATGCGCCGGCCCATATGGTCGCGGGCCGCGTGGCGCTGATGGGAGATGCCGCCTTTGTGGCGCGTCCGCACACCGCGATGGGCGTTGCCAAGGCCGCCGGCGATGCCTTCGCCCTGCGCAACGCCCTGCGTGGGACGCCCGATATCGATGCCGGGCTCGCCGCCTATGAGGCCGAACGCGCGCCCATCGGGCGCTCGATCGTCGCCTATGGGCAGCGGCTGGGGCAGTCTCTGGGGTAGTCCCCTCCCCGCCTTCCCTCAGTGCCGCGCGGCGCACCTGCCGTTGCAGGACATGGTGCGCCAGGGATAGCCGGCTGGAGCCGGCTGGGCGGGCCTGATGGCCGCCCAGCCTCACAGCGCCGCACTCAGCGGCGGATCCATGCCAGCGCTTGAAGCGCGGCCGCAACGGCGGCGAAGGCGGTGCCGAGGACGCTGACAAGGAACCAGCCCCCGGCCCCCCAGGCGAGGGTCGCCAGCGCGGAACCGAGCGCGCCACCCAGGAACATCGCTCCCATGAGCACCGTGTTGAGCCGAGCGCGCGCTTCCGGGCGCAGGGAGAAAACGATGTGCTGGTTGGAGACGAGCGCCGTCTGCATGCCAAAATCCAGCAGGATCACGCCGACAACCAGACCGGCCAGTGATCCCCAGACGCCGAACACCACCCAAGACACCAATGTGACGGCGGTTCCCAGGACCACGGCTCGGCTCGGCCCATGCCGATCGGCGAAGCGGCCGGCGAGCGGGGCGGCGAGAATGCCGACGGCACCGACCAGACCGAAGAGGCCGGCGACATCCGCCCCAAGGCCAAACCGTGGCTGCTCCAAGCGGAAGGCGAGGATCGTCCAGAACACGGTGAAGGCGGCGAACAGGGCGGCCTGCGTCAGCGCGGCCAGCCGGAGTGCCGGAAACTCGAACCAGAGATGCCAGACCGAGTGCAGCAACCGGCCATAGCTCATGCGAGAGTCCGGCGCGCTGTGCGGCAGGATCGCCGCCATCAGGCCCGCCGCCGCCAGGGCCATGGGGACGGCCAGCCAGAACATTTCCCGCCAGCCGCCATGGGTGGCGACAAATCCCGCCAGCGTGCGGCTCAGTAGGATGCCGGTAAGCAGGCCGGCCATCACCGTGCCGACGACCGCGCCTCGCCGCGCCGGCGGCGCCATATGTGCGGCGAGCGGCACGATCTGCTGGGCGACGGTCGAGGCCAGCCCGACGAGAAGCGAGGCCAGCACGATAAGTAGCGCGCTCGGTGCCAGTGCCGCGAGCACCAGCGCGGCGGCAAGCACGATGAACTGGCCGACGATGAGACGCCGACGCTCCATCAGATCGCCCAGCGGCACCAGCAGGAAGAGACCGAGCGCGTAGCCGAGCTGGGTCGCGGTCGGTATGGCGCCCGCCAGGCTGCCCGGCAGGTCCTGCTCGATCAGGGCGAGCATGGGCTGGTTGTAATAGATGTTGGCGACGGCGATGCCGGAGGCGGTGGCCATGGCGAAGGTAGACCCTGCGCCGATCATCGCCTTCGCAGGTGCGCCAGGGTGGATCTTTTCATGTTTCGACATCGCTCATGTTCCTGCATGTGAGGGGGCCAGCTCAGCTGTCTGTGCAGGAAAGTTAGAGCCGGGCGGAGGCTGCCGAAATCGGCCGTTCGGTTGCTTGGCTTATACGTGAGTGTGCTTGGCCGGCGTTCACGCCGTTTCTGGCGGTGACAGGTAATAGGTTTCGGCGAGATCGGTTTCCCGCATCAGAGTTCGCGCGAGATCATTTGAGATGTGTCGCTTGCGCGCCATGCCGATGACGGCGGCGCGCTCCGCCCTCAGCGCCAGCAGGCGTAGCGTGCGCTCGTCCTGCCGCGCGTGTTCCATCCCGCCCCGATCGTCCTTCGGCGCCGCTTCGGCGTGGCCGGACAAGTGTTCGAGCCGGCGCTGATAGTCCCCGGTCACCAGCGCTGCGGCCGCGATGAACTCGGTCTGCGGGTTGGCGCGCTGAGCGCCGGCGGTCGCGACCGCCGCCAGCGCCGCCTGAGTGGCCTGGATGCGCGCTTCCAGCGCAGCTTTGGTGCCGTCGGGCTCCACCGGAGAGGTCACACCGCGCAGCAGACGCGGCAGCGCCAGATTGGCAAGCACGAGCGAGGTGACGATCACGCCTGCCGCCATGACGATGACGACGTCACGGGCCGGAAATGCCGCGCCGTCATATCCCTTGAGTGGAAGGCTCATCGCCCCCGCCAGCGTCACCGCCCCCCGCACGCCGGCCACCGACATGGCGGCGACAAGACGCCAGTTCGTCCGAGGGCGGAGGGCCCCGCCGCCGGGACGACGCAGACGGATGATGGCGGTGACCCAGACGAAGCGGAGCAGCGCCAGCGCCACCGTGATCACCGCGATGCAGCCCCCTAGCCATGCCAGGCTACGGTGCCCGTCCTCGGCCACGCTGGCATTGATGTGCGAGAGCACGTTCGGCAATTGCTCGCCCAGCAGAAGGAATATGATGCCATTGAGCGTGAACTGGAGCGTCTCCCAGACGGTCGTTCGCCGAAGGCGCGTCATCGGCAGCGTGATGCCGCGCACTTCAAGCCGGCTCATCATCATGCCGGCGGAGACCGCCGCCAGCACCGCCGAGCAGCCGGCGCCGTCGGCAATAAGGTAGGCGCCGTAGGGCACGAGCAGGCTAATGATGATCTGCGTGGATGTAACCTCGCCCAGCTGCGAGCTCACCCACGTCTTGGCACCGGAGACGGCCCATGTCAGCGCCGCGCCGATCAGCACGCCCCCGATGGCGGTCCACGCCAATTCTGCCAACGCATCCCAGAAGTGAAAGGCCCCCGTCATCGTCGCCGCGACAGCAAGGCGCAGACAGACGAGCCCGGAAGCATCATTGAACAGTGCCTCGCCCTGAAGGATCCGCAGCATGCGGCGCGGCACCGGCACGTTCGCCACCATGGCGCCGGCGGCCACGACATCGGTCGGCGACACCACAGCCGCGAGTGCGAAGCAAACCGGGAGCGGCATCTCCGGCACCAGTATATGCAAGGGGTAGCCGATGCCGAGAACCGTGAAGAAGACGAGGCCGAAGGCCAGTGAGAGCACGGTCCCGGCATTGTCCGAAAGGTCTTCCGTCGGCACGCGCCACCCATCGAGAAAAAGCAGTGGCGGCAGGAAAAGGACAAAGAAGAGTTCGGGATCAAGTGTCACGCTGAACGGGCCGATCAGGCCGATCGCGGCGCCCAGCGCGATCTGGACAAGGGGCAAAGCCACCCGGTCGCGCAGCGTGCCAGCGATCCAGTGGCTCACAACGACGCCGAGCAGCAGAACAAGCACAATGTAGAAGTGATGCATGCCGGGAGCCCGCTCTCTGAACGGGCGACACTAGAAGAACCAGACCGCGCGTCTTTCGCGAAGCCACGTTGAAAGGGCCATAGACCGAGCCGCTCAGGCCCAGGCGATCACATCCGGCATTCGCGAAAAACCTCCTGCCGTTCCCCTCCTAGCGTCGCCGGGCACGTCACTGCCCGAACCGAATGGAGCCGACATCATGAGCAACGCAGACAAGCTCTCCTTCCGCTACCGCCTCGAACAGCAGCCTCCGCGGATTGGCGCGGGCGGCGTCACGCGCGGTGCTTCGGTGCGCGAATTTCCCGCAAGCATCGGCATCGCCGGCGTCTCGATGCGTCTGGCGCCCGGCTCGATGCGCGAAATGCACTGGCACGCCAATGCCGCAGAATGGGGGTACGTCGTCTCCGGCGGCTGTCGCACCACCCTGCTGAATCCCGACGGCAGCTGGGAGACCGACACCTTCGGCCCTGGCGATATCTGGTATTTTCCGCGCGGCTGGGGTCATTCGATCCAGGGTATCGGCCCCGGAGAGTGTCATTTCATCCTTATCTTCGACAATGGCGATTTCTCCGAGGATCACACCTTCAGCGTCACGGATTGGCTCGCTCACACGCCGCAGGCTGTGGTCGCGCAGAATCTAGGCCTCGGTGCCGACGACATCGCCCTGCTGCCGAAAGGCGAGGCCTATTTCGCTGCCGGCCCGGTGCCCGATGACAGCTCCTTCGATGCCGCGGCGCGCGGCACGCCGGCGCTGGTCAGTACCCATCGCTACCCGCTCGGTGCCCAGCAGCCGCGCCGCGTTCCCGGCGGCGGCACCCAAGTCTACGTGACCGAGAAGGAGTTCCCTATCTCGACCTCCATGGCCGGCTCCGTGCTGGAAATTCAGCCGGGTGCCATGCGTGAACTGCATTGGCATCCGAGCGCCGACGAGTGGCAGTATTACCTAGAGGGATCGGCGGAGATGGGCGTGTTCCTTGCCGAAGGCCAAGTCGTCATCGAGTCGTTCGAGCAAGGCGATGTCGGCTACGCCCCGATGGGATCGGGCCATTACATCCGCAACACCGGCGAGGGCATGCTGAGGGTTCTGGTCGGGTTCAATAACGGCCTTTATGAATCGAACGACCTCAGCGCGTGGCTCGCGTCCACCCCGCCGGATGTCCTGGCCACCAATCTGAACCTGCCCCGCGCCACGGCCGAACGTCTGCCGCACCGCACGCTCTTCATGGCGCCGCCGATCCGCGCGTGAGCCCCCAAGCGTTGCAACATCGAAGGAGAGGACACGAGCGAAGGCTTCGGTCCTCTCCTCATTTTCAGCCGCGGCAGCTGGAGCAGAATCAGTGCTTGGTCGGGGCGATTGTGTGCGCCTCGGCATCCGCCCGCGTGCCGGCCGAGCGGGTGGCGACGCTGGCGCCAGTCATCGGGCCCTCGACCCGGGCTTCGTTCGCCAGCGGAAGGCGCTGCGAAGCGTCCGCCACGCTCACCTGCGTCGGCACGGTGAACGAGAGCGTGGCGCCCATGGCGACGTTGTTTTCGGCCCGGATCGTCCCGCCATGCGCCTCGACAATGGACCGGCAGATGGCAAGGCCCATGCCCATCCCGTTGGCCTTTGTAGTGATGAAGGGCTGAAATACCTCGTTGGGGTTTTCCAGCGCGATGCCGGTGCCGTTGTCGCGCACGTCGATGTTCATCATCTGCTGGGCAGCGGTGCTGAGGGAGATGACGACTTCGCGCGGCCGGCCGTCGATTCTGTCCATGGCCTGGATTGCGTTGAGGATCAGGTTCACGATGACCTGCTGGATCTGCACGCGATTGGCAAAGGCCGCCGGCAGCCCCGGCTCGATAAGCTCTCGGATATGGGTCGCGTGCGCGTTCGCTTCGCGCTGCAGCATCCGAACCGATTCCGCGATGAGGCCGGCAAGATCGAACGCCTCCGGTTGAGGCGTGTCCTTCCGCGCCAGGGATCGAACGCGCGCCAGGGTTTCCGACGCCCGTGTGCTGTTTGCGATCACACCATCCAGACACATGGCCACCTCGGCAATGTCCGGGGTGGGCGCCGCGAGCCATCGCTTGGCCGATTCTCCATAGGTCTTGATGGCCGCCAGCGGTTGGCTGACTTCATGCGCGATCGAGGCGGAAAGCTGCCCAAGGGTGGAGACACGCGCGGCATGGGCCAGGTCGGCCGACGCCTGCTCCAGCCTGGCGCGCGCATTGTTGCGATCGGTCACGTCGATGGCCGTGATCAGCACGCGGGACCATTCGCTTCTTCCCCGAAGCAGCGTCGCGCGCCATAGCACGTCGATCACCCTGCCCTGCGCGGTGCGAAACTGGGTCTCGACCTCACGCATCTGCCCGCCTTCGAGGAAGGTGGCAAAGATTTCTGCAAGCGCGGCTTCGGTAGATGGCATGTAGTGCGCAACAAAGGTCTTCCCAACCATCGCATGGGGCGAATCCGTACCGAAGAGGCGGGCCGTTGCCTTGTTGGCGATATGCGTCGAGCCCAGATTGCGGAGGACGGGGATCTGGTCGTTGCTTGCCCTGAGCGACTGCGGCGTGACGCTCGTTGCCTTGAGATGGGCAAGGACGCGCGTCCAGTCGGATTCCCACATGGAAACCGGAGATTCATGGAAGATCGCCTCATAGCGCTCTTCCGAGATCCGGCGCGCCTCGTGCGCCTGCCGTTCCGCCGTAAGGTCCGTGCCGGTTTCAATCACGCCGATACGGCGCCCCAACCGGTCTTGCCGGACAAGCGACCGCCCGGCCAGCACGATTTCGCTGCCATCGCGACGTCGACGGTGCATTTCGCCCGCCCAGCTGCCCTCGGCCGAAAGGGCGCGCTCCACCTCGGCACGCGGATAGTCCGATTGAAGCAATTCGTGGCAATGCGCGCCAATGGCTTCTTCCCGCGACCAGCCATAGAGCCGCTCCGCCCCCTCGTTCCAGTAGAGGATGCGCCCGGCCGTGTCGCAGATGATGACGGTGTCGTGGGTGAACTCCAGGATCCGCGCCTGCTCGCGCAGGGGGGCGGCCTCCGCGCTCAGCCGGAAGGCAAGCCCCGTGACGCAGGCGATCAACAGGGCACTGAGGATGAAATCGGGAACGGTATGCGGATTGGCGGCCGTCGTCGACGCGATGAAATAGCCGATCGCGCTGAGGACCAGACAGGCCGCACCAGCGGGAAGCACGAACCGATGCAGGCCGCCCGCGGCGACGATCACCACGACGACAATGTAAAGCGCCGCAATCGCGCTATGAACGGGAAGCCAGAGGTCGGCCATGAACACCGCCCCGGCGACGGCGGTCGCCGCAGCCGCGCAGACGACTTTGTCGGCGCTCTTCATCCTCTGCCATACGCTCGGCGCATCCGTCACAGGCACGGCTCCTTATCTCCGCGAATATCGAACGCCGGCACGTACGGCAGCCATTTTGCGATGTAGCGGAGAAGCGGATCATCTGTATTGAACATCTGTGCTGGCTCCTCCGAAAGTCGCCGTTGCATGCGTGCCGCGCCGGGGGGACTAACGTCGGCCCGGATGACGCGGCATCGACCGACCCTTGTCATCCGCATCGTCCATGGACTTTTTGTGCGGGAGAATGGGGCATGCATCGGGCAGACGACCAGGCGGCAAGACCATGGATCGACGGCTCCTTCCGCACCAGTGATGGCGTGACGCTGCACTATCTGGAGGCGGGATCCGGCAAGCCTGTCATCCTCATCCCCGGCTGGTCGCAAACGGCCGAACAGTGGAAATTCCAGATCGAAAGCCTGAGCGCGGCATGCCATGTCATCGCCGTGGACATGCGGGGGCACGGGCTGAGTGAAAAGCCGGCCCATGGCTATCGCATTTCGCGGCTCGCGGCGGACCTGCATGACTTGATCTGCTCGCAGGACCTGCGGAACGTCGTGCTGATCGGCCATTCCATGGGCTCCTCGGTGATATGGAGCTACCTTGAACAATATGGCGATGCCGATATCGAGCGGATGGTGTTCGTGGATCAGGCCTCGGCCATTGTCGGCGAACCGGGCTGGTCGGAGGAAGAGCGTCTCACCGCGGGCGCCATACTCTCGGCCCAGGAGGCCGCAGAGCTGGTGGCGCGCCTGGCGCAGGATGACGGATCGTTAAGTGCCTCATTCGTCAGGAGCATGTTCAGTGACCATTACCCCGCTGACCATCTTGACTGGGTGCTCGCGCAAAATGCGCTCTTGCCGCGCGCCTACGCCGCGCGCCTGCTCTATGATCATGCCTTCAAGAACTGGCAGGACGTCATCGGGCGCATCCGTCGCCCGTGCCTCTGCGTGGGCGCGGAGCGCAGTATAGTGCCCTGGCAAGCCATGCTGGCTTCCGGGCGTGCGATAGCGGGAGCAAAGACCGTCATATTCAAGGAAGAAGAGGGCGGATCCCATTTCATGTTTCTTGAAAATCCGATCAAATTCAATCAGGTTCTGGCTGATTTCCTTTCGGATTATGCGAACAGCTAATGTTTCGATGTTCGCATACCTTTGTTTATGCGATCCATATCAACGTGGAATTATGTCAACGAGCCTGGTCTGAAAGACTATCCCTGCCGCGTCATCTCCGACTGCCGGCAAGCTTAAGGGAAGTCACCATGCTCACATATGGATGTGTCGCGCTCGGCGGAGCACTTGGCAGCGTGCTGCGCTTCGGGTTGGGCCGTTGGCTCAGTGTGTTTCTCGGCGACATGCTTCCCTGGGGAACGATCGTTATTAACGTGTGCGGATCCTTCGCAATCGGTCTGTTTGCCGCGTTGTTCGAGAGCCGAACGCATTCCGCCATTCCTTTTGAGTTCCGTCAGTTCGTGCTGGTGGGTCTGTGCGGAGGGTTCACGACCTTTTCGTCGTTCAGCCTTCAGACCCTCATGCTGCTCAATGCCGGGCAGCCGGGCCGCGCTGCACTCAATATCGTCCTGTCGGTTCTGCTTTGCCTTATGGCGTGCAGTCTCGGCTATATGGTTCCTGGCGCCTTTGCCGGGGCGCCACAGACGTGGAGCGTGAGGTGATTTGCGGCCCGCCGGGCACGTGCCCGGCGCACGTCCCTGAGGATGCCCGAAGGTCGGCGATGACGTCGACGAAGGCTACAGCGGATTAGGCTCCTGCGGTCGATCGACGAGAACCGTGGTGTCGGCTGCAGGCGTAACCACATCGCCTACCTCGACATAGCCACGACGGAGCTTCTGGCGCCGCAGGCGGGCGAGGGCTTCCACGGCGTTTGCGGAAGCGTCGAACAGATCGATACGTGTGCGGCCCGGCGCTCCGATGCGCCCCCAGCTGCGGCGCAGGGAGCAGCCCGGCAAAAGCGACGGCTCCACGCAGGCGACATAGAAACGCGCCATGTTGCGCGCGGGAACGATGCGTCGCAGATGGAAAGAGGCATTCGGGATTGTGCTCATGGCAGCAATGTCCCGCACCCCAACCGACCCGTCCAACGCGTTTTATGAATCGATTCTCCGGATCGATTCAGATCGATGATGGAGGGTTGAGGCGCAATCAGGCCGCCCGATCGTCCCGGGAGGCATTTATGTGCGTGCTGCGTCCGCACGCCTTCTTGTGCCCTGCCCTGAGCGCGGCCCAACAAGGGGGGACCGAAGGTCTGGGTAACATCCCCTTTTAAAGCCGGCTGAGCCTAGAAGAATCCTTTCGCCGGCAGCCGGGTCCCGTTCGCCTCGAAGGCACCGATGGCGGCGGCCTTGGTCACGCCGGGATTGTGGGTGGCGAGCGTGCGGGCGTTGCGCCAGTGCCGGTCGAGGTTGCGGGCGCGGCTGGCCGCGCTGGCACCGGCGAGATCGAAGATGCGCCCCGCGCTGCGGATGGCGAGTTCGTCGACAATGAGCTTGGCCTTGGCGGCGGCCAGGGCCGCCTCATGGGCGAGGCCCTCATCGTCGCGTCCGCTGTCGCGGGCGGCGCCGACATCATCGAGCGCCTCGGCGGCGGCGAGCACGGCGGCTTCCGCCGCGAAGGCGTCGGTGGAGAGTTCGCCGAGCACCTGCTGCAGCAGCGGATCGTCCGCCGGGCGCTCGGCATTGGCGTAATAGAAGGTGCGCGTGCGCCCCAGCAGCAGGCGCCGCGCATCGTTCAGCACGGCGCGCGCGATGCCGGCGACGATGGCCGTCACATAGAGCTGCGCCAGCGTGTTGGAATAGGCGTGGCCATAGCCCACCCCGTCGGCGTCGAACACCACCTCCGCCGCCTCGGCGCGCACGTTGCGGAAATGGCCGGTGCCGGAGGCGGTGAGGCGCTGGCCGACACCGTCCCAATCATCGACGATCTCGATCCCCTCACGCGTCACCGGAATGATGACGGAGGCGAGTCGCTCGTCCGTTGTCGCGGCGCGCACCAGCACATAGGTCGAATAGAGCGTGCCGGTGGTGTAGTATTTTGTGCCGTTCAGCCGGAAGCCGTCGCCGTCAGGCGTGAGCGTGGTCGACGGCAGGACGCCGCCGGCGGTTCGCGCGCCGAGCTCGATATTGCCGAGGCCGAAAATGGCCCCGCCCGCCACCGCTTCCTGCCAGAGGCGACCCTGGCCCTCGCGCGCGCGGCGCACATACAGCTCGTTGACCGTGAAATGGTTGCGGAAGATGTGCGCCACGTTGGAATCGGCCGCACCGAGCCGGATGACGATCTTCAGCAACTGCCGGAAGGTGAGCCCGGCATGGTCCGGGCGCGGCAGGCGCAGCGCGCCATAACCGGCCTCGCGCAGCAGCGCGACCTCGGCGAAGGGCAGGATGCGCTCGCGCTCGCGCGCGGCAGCCCCCTCCTCGATGCGGTCGAACAGCGGCTGAAGGCGGGCGAGCGCCGCCTCCCCATCCGCAGGCGGGCGCAGGGCGAGCGGGTCCAGTGGCTTGTTCATGACACCCTCACACCACAGCCACATAGTCGGTGACCTTCACCTGTTCTGGCAGCACCTTGCGCGCGCTCAGCCAGTCGGCGGCGTTCTGGAACTTGGCAAGGAAGCCCTCGTCGGTGACGGAATAGGGCGTGTATTTCCGATTGAGCGAAATGAAGTGATCGCGCACCGCTTCCGGGTATTTCAGGCCCTTGAAGGCGATGGTCTCCGCCTCGACATTGTTGGTGTTGGCCCATTCGGCCTCCGCGACGATGGCGGCGTTGAAGGCGCGCACGAGGTCGGGGTTCTCCTGCGCGAATTTGCGGCGCGTCAGATAGGTGTTGAAGTCGATCTGGAACGGCAGGTCGCGCTCCTCGATGAACACGTCCTGCGCGTCATATTCGACGCGGGCGATGTCGACGCCGGGGCTCCACATCGACCAGGCATCGACCTTGCCGGCGGCGAGCGCCGGGGCGGCGTCCGGCGGGTTCAGATAGACGAAATTGACCTTGGAACGGTCGATATTGTGCTTCTCCAGCGCCGCGACGACGAGGAATTCGCCAAGGCCGGAGCGGTTTACCGCCACCGACTTGCCGATGAGGTCTTCCACCTTTGAAATGCCGGAGCTCTTCTTGGCGATGATCGCTGTCGTGCGCGGCTCATAGATGAAGAACTGGGTGAAGACGAGCGGTGAGCCGGCGAGGATCGCCGCCAGCGCCGGCGTGGTGCTGCCGCCAAAGGCGTAGTCGGCCGTGCCGCCGGTCACGGCCTGCAGGGTCGGCGCGTGATTGGGGAACGGGCCGATCCATTCGACCTTGATGCCCTGATCGGCCAGCCGCTTCTCCAGCGCGCCATGTTCCTTGGCAAGGTAGGTCAGGCCGAAATAGCCCCAGGTCAGGCGCAGCGTGTCGGTGGTGCGCCCGCTCGCCGCGAGGGCCGGGCCGGCGAGGCCAGCTGCCGCGACGCCGGCCAGCGATGTGGCCAGAAAGCTGCGCCGCGACGGTGTGAAGAGGGAGCTCGACATAATGAAATCCTTGATAATCAATGAGATGATGTGACGCCGAGCTCGCGCAGCAGCTCAGCGCGCACACCGGCACTGTCGTGGTCGGGCCTGAGCCTGTGCTCGGCAGCGATGACACCGTGGCGCATGACGAGGATGCGGTTGCCGAGGCGCAGCGCCTCGTCGACATCGTGCGTGACGAGCAGCACGCCCGGCTGGTGGCGGGCGACGAGATCCTTGACCAGGCCGTGCATGCGCAGGCGGGTGAGCGCGTCGAGCGCGGCGAAGGGTTCGTCGAGCAGCAGCAGCTTCGGCGCCTGCACCAGCGCGCGGGCCAGCGCCACGCGCTGTGCCTGCCCGCCGGAAAGGTTGCGCGGCCAGTCGTCGAGCCGGTCGCCCAGCCCCACCTCGCCCAGCGCGTCAGCGGCGCGGGCGCGGGCATCAGGCACATGCAGGCCGAGCGTCACATTGCGCCACAGTGTCTCCCAGGGCAGCAGCCGGTGCTCCTGGAACACCACGGCGGGCCGCCCCGGCACCTCGATCGTGCCGCCCTGCACCGGGTCCAGCCCGGCGAGAGCGCGCAGCAGCGTGGTCTTGCCGCAGCCGCTTTCGCCCAGCAGCACGACGAACTCGCCCTGCCCGATCACCAGGTTGAGGTGGTCGATCACGGTGCGCGTGCCATAGGCGCGGCGCAGATGCGAGACCACCACCGCGTTGTTCTGGAACGCCGAGGCGCGCGGCTGAACGGTCATCGCACGGCTCCATAGTTCGGGTGCCATTGCAGCAGGCGGCGCTCCAGCAGCCGGGCGAGGCTGTCGGCGACAACGCCGATCAGCGCGTAGATGATGACCGTCAAGACGATGACATCGGTGCGCAGGAATTCGCGCGCATCGAGCGCGAGGAAGCCGAGCCCAGCCTGCGCGCCGATGGTCTCCGCCACCACAAGCGCGAGCCAGGCGGTCGCCAGCGAGAAGCGCACACCGGTGAGGATGGAGGGCAGCGCGCCCGGCAGGATGATGCGCGTGATCAGTTCCCAGGTGCTCAATCCCTGCACCCGGCCGAGCTCGATCAGTTTGGGGTCGACCTGCCGGATCCCCAGCGTGGTGTTGACATAGATCGGAAAGGCGACGCCGAGCGCGACCAGGAAGATCTTCTGCCCCTCCCCCACGCCGAGCCAGACGATGACCAGAGGCAGCACGGCGAGGAACGGGATCGCCCGCACCATCTGCACGCTGCGGTCGATGACCGCCTCGGCGATGCGGGAGAAGCCGACCAGCGTGCCAAGCGCGAAGCCGATGCCGCCGCCAATGGCGAAGCCGATCGCCGCCCGCAGCAGGCTGACCGCAAGATCGTGCAGCAGCGTACCGGAAACGGTGAGCTTATAGGCGGTGAGCGCCACCTTGCTCGGCGCCGGCAGCAGATGCGGCTCGATCCAGCCGTAGCGCGCCAGCACCTCCCAGGTGATGAGCAGCAGCACGGGGACGAGCCAGGACAGGGCGACGAGGCCGCTCGAACCCAGCCGAAACCCCGGCGCCGGCGCGGACGAATAGGTCCGGCCCTCATTGGCGGTGAACGCGGTGGTCACACTCATGCCGTGCTCTCTCTCTGGTCGGCCGGGCGAGGCTTCAGGCGTCGGAAAAAGCGAGAGCGGGGGCGAGCTCGCCAGCGGCGCGCACGCGCGGGATGACCTCGCCCGCGAAACGGCGCAGCTCGGCGCGCAGCGGCTGGAACTGCAGCATGAACAGCTCGATCCCGGCTTGGTGGAAGGCGAGGATGCGCTCGCTCACCTGGTCGTAGGAGCCGACAAGACCGGCAGCGGTGCCGCCATTGGTGCCGACACGCACCGATTTCGCCATGGTCTGGAACATCACCGTCTTCGGATCGGCGTGCTTGCGCTGGAGCGCGTGCACGTCGGCGTCGAGCGCGGCGAGGCGAACAAGGCGCTCATAGGCCTCGTGCGCCTCCTCCTCGCTGGCGCGGGCAATGACGAAGGCGGAGAGGCCGAAGCGCAGCGGCGCCCCCTCGCGCGGGCGACGGCGCAGATCGGCGATCAGCGCCGCGACATCGGCGAGCGGCTGGCCGTTGATGAACCAGACATCGCTGTGGTCGGCGGCCAGCGCCCGCGCGGGCTCGGATTCGCCGCCGATATAGATGGACGGGCGCCCCCGATGCAGGTCGCGCGGCGTCAGCTTGTAATCGGTGATGGAGAAGTGCGGCCCCTTATGGGTGACGGTCTCGCCCGCGATCAGCCGGGAGACGACCGAGATCCACTCCCGCCCATATTCATAGCGCGCATCATGTTCGCCGAAGGCGATGCCCGCCTTCTCGAATTCGGCGCTGTTCCAGGCATTGATGAGGTTGATGCCGAACCGGCCGCCGCTGATGTTCTCGATCTGCAGTGCCATCTTGGCGAGGAAGACCGGGTGGAAGATGAACGGCTTGATCGCCGCGATGATCTCGATCCGCCGGGTGAGCGCCGCCAGCGCCGCCGCCGCCGTCCAGGTTTCCAGCTGGTCATGGTCCGGCAGATGCGGGTTGACGGTGTGCTGGGCGATCAGCGTCGAGTGGAAGCCGAGCTGCTCGGCTTCGAGGATCACCGCCTTGTTGTGCTCCCAGGACGCATCGAACGGCTCTTCCGGGTCATTAAGGGCCGCGCGCGGCCCATGGACCGGCGCCCAGACACCAAATCTGATACCAGACGTCATCGCTAACCTGCCCGCCCTTCTTGGAACTAATAGTCTACATACTATATAAACTTCTAAACCAAGGTGTCAAACGCGGTGCGTGACGCGCCATGTGGAATGCGCCGCCCACGCCCCCTGTGACCTGCGCGCCGGCTAAATTGGATGCCCCCTCGTCCCCACCTCAGGGAAACCTGCCAATGGCCTCACGACAGCTTCATCTCGGCGCCTTCATGCGCCCGACCAGCCTGCACACCGGTGCCTGGCGCTATCCGGGCGCCTTCCCGGATTCCAATTTCAACCTCGCCCATCTCACCGCTTTCGCGCAGCGGCTGGAGGCGGCGAAGTTCGACGCCTTCTTCATGGCCGACCATCTGGCGGTGCTGAACATGCCGGTGGAAGCGCTCAAGCGCAGCCACACCGTCACCTCGTTCGAGCCCTTCACCCTGCTGTCCACCCTCGCGGCGGTGACGGAGCGGATCGGGCTGATCGCCACCGCCTCCACCACTTTCGAGGCGCCCTATCATGTCGCCCGGCGCTTCGCGTCGCTGGATCATCTCAGCGGCGGCCGCGCCGGCTGGAACATCGTCACGACGTCCAATCCCGACGCCGCGCTGAATTTCGGCCTCGACGAACACATGGAGCATGACGAGCGCTATGTGCGCGCCCGCGAGTTCTACGACGTCGTCACCGGACTGTGGGACAGCTTCGCTGACGACGCCTTTTGCCGCGATGTCGCCTCGGGGCTCTATTTCGACCCCGAGCGCCTGCATGTGCTCAATCACAAGGGGACATATTTCTCGGTGCGTGGACCGCTCAACATCGCCCGTCCGGTGCAGGGCTGGCCGGTAGTGGTGCAGGCCGGAGCGTCCGAGGCCGGCCGCCAGCTTGCGGCCGAGACCGCCGAAGTGATCTTCGCCGCCGCGCCCGACCTCGCCTCGGGCCGGGCCTTCTACGCCGATGTAAAGGGCCGGCTCGACCGGCTCGGGCGGCCGCGCGGGCACCTGAAGATTCTTCCGGGCGCGTTTGTGGTGGTCGGCGATACGGTGCAGGAGGCGCGGGAGAAGCGCGCCCGGCTCGACTCCCTCGTGCATGAGGAAAGCGCCATCGCCGCCCTTTCCATCGCGCTCGGTCACGACGCCTCGCGCTTCGACCCGAATGGGCCGCTGCCGGACATCCCCGAGACGAACGACAGCCGCAGCGCCCGCGAGCGCGCGATCGAACTTGCCCGGCGCGAGGGTCTCACGGTCCGCCAGCTCGCCCAGCGCCTGGGCGGCTATGCCGGCCTCGCCTTTGTCGGCACGCCGTCCTCCATCGCCGATGAGATGCAGGAATGGCTGGAGAGCGAGGGCAGCGACGGGTTCAACATCATGTTCCCGTTCCTGCCGGCCGGGCTGGACGACGTTGTCGACAGGCTCGTTCCGGAACTGCAGCGGCGCGGCATCTTCCGGCGCGACTATGCCGGTACCACGCTGCGCGACCATCTCGGCCTGCCGCGTCCGCCCAACCAGTTCTTTCGCTGAACGGCCGAACCGGCCCGCGCGCCGCACTTACCGACGGGCGCGTCCGTCCCCGCCTGCGAAGGCTCAGAGCCCGGCGCGCAGCACCGCGTCCGCCACCACGATCTTCTTCGGCACAAGGCCGAGCTCGAAGAAGGTGTTGGCGATCAGCTGCTGGTCGGCGATCACCTTGTCGGTCAGTGGCTTCACGCCGAAGCTCTGGCGGCCAATGGCGATGGAGAGGATCGGCGCGGGGATGCCGGTGGTCGGCGCCAGCTCGGCGACGGCGGCGGCGGGGTCCTTCTGGATCCACGCATTGGTCTCATCGATGGCGCCGATCAGCGCCGCGATCACCTTGGGGTTGGCTTCGGCAATGGAGCGCGAGCACGAACAGCAGGCTCTTCTCGCCGAGGCCGAACCAGAGCAGCGCGAGCGGCAGCAGGGCGATGGCGGGCAGCGGGTTGAACATCGCCGCCACGGTCTGCACGCCCCCCAGAGACGTCCGCTTCGCGCCGCCATTTCCGACATTCACGCAGTTCGGGCGAGTTCCCAAAATCAGACGTACAAGCGAGGCTCCCGGAGCCATGCAAGCAATCGCGCCGGAATAGTCCGCGATATAGGGGTCGGCCCGAAGAGCCGAGACGCATTGCGCTTATGCTCCCTGCACGGTTTGAACGGCATCCTCGAGCGCATCATCCTTGCCGTAGAAGTAGTTGGCGGCAACGTCACTGGAGGCTGAGGTTCAGAAAACCGGGAGCAGACATCATGATGCCGCCCTCCACGCGGCGGTGGAGCAGCAGGCAATCGGCGCGGAAATCATCGAAGCAAGGCTGGAACCGGGCGTGCACCTACTTCTTCGCCCGCAAGCGATGTGCGTAGGAGTCATCAGCTTCTCCAACGAAGCGGTTCGGCCATTGCGGCCCGGGAGAATCCATTGCCTTGAAACCGCTCGTATTGAGGCGGGAGGCGGCTTAACAGCATCGGATCAGGCGCCCGCGCCCGGCTCCTCGCGTGCCGCGACCGACGCGACGCGACGCGTCACAAAATCATAAAATCCAAACCTCCGTATAATTTTAAATTATGCGTTTCCGCAGCATTGTCGTTGCAGCACGCCGATGCGCGCACCGCCCGCGAGAAGGAATAGCGTTGTGTCCCAGGTTCCGATTATTGCAATCGTCGATGATGACGACTCGGTTCGCTTGGCCACAGAAAGCCTCATGCGATCTTTCGGCTTCAAGACTAATATCTTTGCTTCGGCGGAAGCTTTTCTTAACTCATCGACCCTGCCTGACACCGATTGCTTGATCACCGACGTTCAGATGCCGAACATGGGCGGCCTCGAACTGTATGAGGTGCTACGCGCGCGCGGCGCCGCACTGCCGGTGATTTTCATGACCGCCTTTCCCGAAGAGCAGGTTCGACGGCGGGCGCAGGAGGTGGGAGCCGTAGGCTTCCTCGCAAAGCCCTTCGACGGCGACGCCATAATGAGCTTAGTCTTCGAGGCACTCAAGAACCCCTCCCAGGCGCAGTAGGGCGCCCGCGGGCGGTTGCATCCTCGTACGGATTAAGCCGATCACGCCGACAAACCGTTCGAGCCGAAGAGAAGCATGCCGTCCTGCGGCACATGCTCAGCCCGCCATGCCTGGAAATCACCGATCCACCCCCCACCCTATGGAGACCGGTGTGGATGTTGAGACCCTCAAGACCCGCTGCCTCGCGCCGCTCGCCACACCTACTTCGCTCCCGTCGAACGCGGTGAACGAAATTGCCGCCGCCCTGACCACTCTGCTGACCGATGTGTTCACGCTCTATGTCAAGACGAAGCACTTCCACTGGCATCTATCGGGCCCGCATTTGCGCGACCATCACCTGATGCTCGACGAGCAGGGCGAATAGATTTTCGGCATGACCGACGACATCGCCGAGCGCGCCCGCAAGCTCCGTGGCGTCACGCTGCGTTCGGACGGCCATATTGCGCGGGTGTCGCGACTTGCCGATACCGACGCCGACTTCGTCACCGCGCAGGAGATGCTGACCGAACTGGGCAGTGACAACCTCCAGCTCGCCGGCTTTCTGCGTGCCCCATGCGCTCTGCGACGAGCATGGGCGACGTCGCCAGCGCCAGCTTGATCGAAACTGGATCGACGAAACCGAGCGGCGCACCTGGTTCCTCTATGACTCCGGCCGCAACGACGAGGCCCACGGCCGGTCGCCCCGGCGTCGAAACCGCCACGCCGCCTGGCTTGGTCGACCGGGCGGCGCCGGACGCGCGGAGCGATGTCCGCGCGTTTACAGCGCGGGTTCAGCGTGCCAGATGGGCGTGAATCTGGGCGACCACGGCCGCCCCCTCCCCCACCGCCGCCGCGACGCGCTTGGTGGAGCCGGCGCGCACATCGCCAATAGCGAAGACACCGTGACGACTGGTCTCCAGCGGCAGGCGCACCGCACCGCCCTGCGCGCCGGCGTCTCGTGCGCCCGCCTCCTGCCCCGTCAGCACGAAGCCCTGGCGATCCACCGCCACGTATCCGCCGAGCCATGCCGAATTGGGATCGGCACCGATGAAGAGAAACAGATGCTTCACGGGCAGCCGCAGCATCTCCCCGGTGTCGCGGTTCCGGCAGGTCACGGCGGTCAGGCCGCTCTCGCGGTTGCCCTCGAGGGTGGCGACGTCGGTGCGGGTGTGGATGGTGACGTTCGGAAAGGAGGCGATGCGATCAATGAGGTAACGCGACATCGACGCGGCCAGGCCATCGCCGCGAACGACAAGATGGAGATGGGCAATCTTCGGCGCCAGAAAGGCCACGGCCTGCCCTGCCGAATTGCCTCCGCCCACCAGCACCACCTCCTGCCCCGCGCACAGCTTGGCCTCCACGGGAGACGCCCAATAGGCAACACCTGAGCCTTCGAAATCCGCGAGGTTGGCGATATTCGGGCGCCGATAGCGGGCCCCGGTCGCGATCACCACCGCGCGGGCACGCACCGTTGCGTCATTGGAGAGATGCAGCCGGGAGGGCTGGCCGTCTCGCGTGTCACCCGAGAGATGATCGGCCTCCAGAGGTATCGCGAGTTCGGCACCGAATTTCTGCGCCTGATGGTAAGCACGGGCCGCCAGCGCCAGCCCAGAGATGCCGGTGGGAAAGCCGAGATAATTCTCGATCCGTGCGGAGGCCCCGGCCTGCCCGCCCATGGCGCGCTGGTCCAGCACCAGCACCGACAGGCCCTCCGAGGCCGCATAGACAGCCGTCGCGAGGCCGGCAGGGCCCGCCCCCACAATTGCGACGTCGTAAAGCGCGTCGGGCTTGAGTTCCGGCAGCATGCCAAGGCAGGTGGCGACCTCGGCGATGGTGGGGCGCTTGAGCACCTTGCCGGTCGGGCACACCAGCAACGGCAATTCGTCGGGCAGGACGCCGAGCCGCTGCACCACAGCCCGGCCTTCCTCGTCCACGCTGGAATCGAAGGCGGTGAAGGGATAGCCGTTTCGCGTCAGCAGACCCTCGATCATCACCCGGTTGAGCTCGCCGGGCTGGCCGATCAGCACCGAGCCGGCCGTGTCACCCTCCAGCAACCCGACCCGGCGCAGGATCAACGCGCGCATCAGCATCTCGCCGAGCTCCGCAGAGCCGACGGCGAGCGCCCGCAAATGCGCGGCGTCGAAGGGCAGCGCGCGACAGCCCCCGGGACCGGCGGTGGCGGCGGCAAGCGAGGGGCGCCCGGCGAGCTGGCTGATTTCGCCGGTGAACTGCCCCGCCACCTGAACGACGATCGGCTTTTCACGGCCGAGACCGTCGCGGCGGACGATCGCGATCGAACCTTCGACGATCAGCCATGTCGGCACGCCGACATCGCCGACCTCGAACAGGGGCTCGCCGGGCTCGAACCGCCTTTCAACGTCGCTAGCGAAGCGCGACATGTTTGCCATCTGCGCCGGAGTGAGCACCGGAAACATCTGTTGCCTACGCTCATCGACAACGCTCATGGCCTGTACTCTCGCTAGAATTGAAATCGCGCTGCCGAAAACGCCCTCAATTCTATCATTTCGCGTTCGACAGGGCGCATATACAAACGTTTGATCAGATCATGACTTCATATTATCGACGAAACACGCGGCTTCTATTCATTCGACGAGGCTGGTTCCACGTTGACGCTGAGAGCGCGCCAGGCTCGCCTCGCATTGCTCGCGATATGCCTGCAACTCGACCGGATATCGGAAGCTCTCGCGGCCTCGCCGATCAGCTTATCAATCGTCGCGGCGTGCAGCATGATGGCCGTCAAGGCGCTGTTGGTCACGATGAACACGCCGCTGGCGAGGCTTGTCTCGGACGAGGCGAGATAGGGATCCTCGCTCAGGGGCAGATGCCACTCGAAGATGGCCTCGCCGTCGCGCTCAACGTTCAATCGGGCGCCGGTCACGGCGCCGTCGGCGCCATGGGCCAGGTGAACGCTTGAACGCACGCGTCGCGACAAGGCGCCGGGCGTGCGCACCACCTGCTCGATCTCGAAATGAGCTTCCTTGCGCAGCGCCTCGACGAGCGACTGAGCCGCGAGGTGGCACTCCCATTCGTCGAGCCGGGCCTGCATCGCTGCAAGCGCCAACGCGCGATCCAGTTGCTGGTTGAGCCGCATCGAAAATCGCTCCCGGGGATAGACCTGCCAGATCTCATCGACCGGGAATTTACCCGCCTGCTTTTCGCGTGGGTGTAAATTAGTGAAAAATCACCGCCCCGCCGGCATCTTGCCCCCCCGCTCGCCGCGCAGCGAAAAGGCGAACAGGCAGGCGGCGACCATGACGGTGACCACCGCGACGCCGACCAGAAGAGGCGCGCCGTGCGAATAGACGATGCCGGCGATGGCGGGCCCGCTGGCAAGCCCGAGCTTGGACGCGAAGCCGGCGAATAGTGCCGCCCGCCCGGTGCTGTCGTCGCGTGAACAGAGTGCAAACGCATAGGGCAGTGCGATTGCCATGGTGAAGAAGATCGCCGCCACGGCGAAGGCATAGAGCGCCGGCTGCGCGCCGGTCATCATCAGCAGCTTCGAAAGGCCGGCGGCGGCGACTACCGGAACCAGCGGCATCCAACCGAAGCGTCGGCTGAGCGCCAGCATGATGAGCGCGCCGGGCACGCCCGCCCACAACCCGAAGCCGACCACCGTGCCGGCGAAGGCCGGCGCATGCCCGAAGTCTCCGGCCATGCCGATGAGAAACGCGCCCAGCCCCAGATTCGCCGCTTGGAAAAGGAACAGCCCGCCGATGCGCGCCGCGAGCGGCGCCGACCATCCCACCTTGCCCCGCAGTGCAGTGGGCAGGCGGGCGCCCGGCTGGCGGAACGTGGGAAGCCGCAGGAGCAGCCCCAGCGCGACGACGCTGAACACCACCAGAACGGCGAAGACCATGCCCTGCCGGAAGAAGCTGGCGGCGAAGATGGACGCCACGATGCCGACGCCGCCTAAGCCGAAATGAAAGACAAACAGGATGCCGAAGCCGCGTCGGGGATCAGCCATCTGGGCAAGAAGGGCATAGGCCACGCCCACAAGCAGTCCGCCGGCAAGCCCGTGGAAGAAGCGCAGCACGACAAGGGTTTCGAACCCGTGTGCGCCGATAGTGGCGCTGTCCGCCGCCACCATAGCGAGGAGCAGCGCCGCCGACAGCGGGCGCCAGGCAAAGCGCGGCACGACGAAAAGAGACGCCAGGGCGCCGCAGGTCGAGCCATAGCCGTTGCTTGACGCCACATAGCCGGCCTGCACGGCGCTCAACCCGTATTCCGTGCGCAGCGCCGCGACGATCGCCGGCATGATGTCGATGTAGAGCGGCCCGGCCATGGCCAGCAAGGCGACCATGACGTAGACCGACAGGGCAGCGTGCGGGACCGGAGCTCCGTCGGCCGGCACACTCGCTGGAGCGGAAGTCATTCGGCCGGACCCTTTGGCGCGCGTCGTTTGGACGACACCTTGTCAGAGGCCCACGCCTTGCGTCTACGCACCCGGCAGCACAGGAGCGATCAACCGGCTGATCCTTGCCAGTATGCACGACGACGCGGGCAAAGCCCGAGGTCAGCCTCGCCCGAGGCGCGTCGCCAGCGCCTCGCATGTCGCAAGCCATGCAACCGTGCCGTCGCTGCGGGCGATCGCCTGGGCCTGTTCGAGGCAGTCGAGCGCCTCTTCGGGCCGCGCGGTTTCGAAAAGCACCGCCTGGACGCGCAAAAGTTCGGGCAATATCCACCGCTCCCGGCCTGCCCGAGACAGCGCCAGCGCTTCGTCTATCCGCTGCTGCGCGCTGTCGGGTTCGCCGATGCCGTGAAGCGCCTGCGCGAGGTGGCCGAGAAACATCGCGCGCCGGATCGGCCATCCCGTACGCGCAAGCTTGTGCAGCCCCTCGCTAAGCTCCGCGACCGCGCGCGCGAGATCGCCGCGGGCCAGATGAAGCGCGCCCCGGAAGCACTGCCCCCACGCGATCCATGGCCCGAACGGGTGCCGGCCCGATATATCCTGCAGCAGATCGACCCGCTCCTCCATCACGTCGAGATCGCCGGCATAAAGCGCGACAGGGCAGCCGGACTCGACCAGCACCAGCGACATCGTCGTCGCATGCCCGCGCGCCCGGGCATCCGCGACGCAGGCCGCGGCGATCGCCAGCGCCTGATGCTGGTGCCCTAGCAGCCACAGGGCCTGCGAGTGGTAGGCGCGCGCATTGAGTTCCTGGTCGAACTGCATGCGCACCACGGCGCTATGATCGGATTCGCCCGCGCTGAGCGCGGCTTCGAGAGACAGGCGGGCGGCCCTTACGTCGCCGAGATAATACTGCGCGAAGCCTTTCAGCCGATGGCCGGTCCGCACATTGCTGCTGGCGGAAAAGCGCGACTCGTCGTCAGCCAAGCGCGCGAAACGTTCGGCCGTCGCGAGCGACGCCTCATAGTGGCCCGAAGCCAACTCGACCAGGAAGACGCACCAGAGCGCGCGCAGTTCGAGCCCGATATCACCCGATTGCCGGGCGATCCGGCAGGCGGAGACCAATGTCTCGCGGGCCTCCGCCGTCGGCCCCACTGTATAGACGAGCGCGGTGCCCAGCGCGCAGAGCAGCGTGACTTCGCGCGCCGGATCGGGCCGCCCACGAAGGGCGAGGGCCGCCATCGCCCGTTCGAACAGGCCGCGCGCCTCGTCGATCAGGGACATCTGGAACCACAGCACGGAAGAGACGGCCATGAGTTCCGCCCCCAGTGCCGGATCGCCCTCCGGACCGAAGCACCACTCCAGCGCCAGCCGCAGATTGTCCAGCTGGCCCGCATGGATATTCACCCATGCCGCCGCCGGCACACGCGTCCATTCGCTTTCGGCCTGCTGCATCGCCTCCTTCATGAAGAGCGCATGCCGGCGCCGCAGCCGGCGGACTTCGCCGCGCGCGCGCAGCTTCTCCATCGCGTAGGCGCGCGTGGTCTCCAGCAGGCGGTAGCGCGGCACGGCCTGCGAGAAGTCCGCGCTCACCAGGGACTTGCTCACCAGGTTGGTGAGGTTTTCAATCGTGTCCCAGCTTGGTTCGTCGAAGGAGGCGACGCGGGCGGCCGCCTCAAGCGGGAAATGACCGACGAAAACGCTCAGCCGTGCCAGCGTCGCCTGTTCGCCCGCCGTGAGGTGGTCATAGCTCCAGTTGAGCGTCGCCTGCAGCGTCTGGTGCCGCTTCGGTGCCGTGCGCCGTCCCAGCACGAGGAGGCCGAGAACATTGTCGAGCCGCTCCGCCAGGCCCTGAATCCCGAAGGCGTCGACCCGTCCCGCCGCCAGTTCAATAGCTAGCGGGATACCGTCGAGGCGCCGGCAAAGCTGTACAATGGTCGCGATCTCGCCGGGCTCGGGGTCATAGGTGCCAAGCGCGGCGGCGGCCCGATCAACGAAAAGCCGAACGGCCGGAAGGGCCAGGGCCCCGTCCGGCGGGAGCGTGTCGGCATCGAGCGGTACGTCGAGGCCGGGAAGGCGCAGCACACATTCTCCCTTCGTGCGCAGCGGCTCACGGCTGGTGGCCAGCACCCGTATGCCGGCGCCCGTCTGCAGCAGGAGGTCCGCGACATGGGCCGCAGCGTCGATCACATGTTCGCAATTATCGAGGATGATGAGGCCGCGCTCGACCGGCAGGGGATCGCCGACCTGCCACTGGCCGATCCCCATTTTCATGCCGATGGCTGTCGCCACCGCTGGCACGACATGAACGGGATCGGCGATCTGGGCGAAATCGACCAAGATCACGGCACCGTTTTCGTGCAGGCTGGCCCGGGCCACCTCGATCGCGACCGTGGTCTTTCCAACGCCGCCGGAGCCCACCAGCGTCACCAGCCGGTGCCGGCCAAGCTCCTGCCGGATCGAAGCGACCACCACCTCGCGGCCGATAGCCGGCGTGACCACGAGGGGGAGGTTCTCACGCACGGAGCCAGCCGCCGCCGGTCCCGCCCGCTCAGCCTCGTCGAGTTCGACGAGGCGAACCGGGGCGACGAAGCTATAGCCGATGCGGGTCGCGTTGACGATGTAGCGCTGGCCGGACTGACCATCCCCCAGAGCCCGGCGCAGCGCCGCCATCTGGACTCGGAGATTGGCCTCTTCGACAAAGAGATTCGGCCAGGCCCGCGTCAGAAGCTCTTGCTTGCCCACGACCTGCCCCTGGTGCTCCACCAGAATGACAAGAAGTTCAAGCGCACGCCCGCCCATCGCCACGGGCAGGTCCTCCTTCAACAGCTGCTTCGAGCCGAGCAGCAGTTTGAACGGGCCGAAGAGCGCGGCCAGGGGGGCCGGCTTTTTCCCGAATGCGTCATTTCCCGAGGCTGGCATCGCTGAGCATAGATCACATTGCCTCCCGCTGTTTCAACCCTGACGGCGGGTGCCTGAGCCCGGCCGACCGGATCGGGCATTCTGAAAAAGGTTATCATCGTTCCAATGTATCCATGGATCCAGATGAGGTCATGGATGTCATTCAGGCGCATACTATTGTTTGGTTGCTTGCTGGCGCTGACGGCATTCGCCGCGGCGCTGGTCTATGCGTGGCACAGCCCGCTTGCGCCCATCGACCCGCCCTCGGCGGCCTCATTCAGTGACGACGAGGTCCGCCGCGGCGCCGCGCTTGCCCTGATCGGCGATTGCCGTACCTGCCACACGGCGCCCGATGCCCGCACCTTTGCCGGCGGCCTCGCAATGCCCACGCCGTTTGGCACGATCTATTCGACCAATATCACCCCTGATCCCGAAACCGGCATCGGCCGCTGGTCGCTGGCGGCCTTCACCCGCGCCATGCGGGAGGGGGTCGATCGCGAGGGACGCCATCTCTACCCGGCCTTTCCCTATGACCATTTCAGCCTGACCACCGACGGGGACGTGAAGGCGCTGTACGCCTTCCTGATGACCCGTGACGCGGTGGTCGCGCATGCGCCAGCTAACGACCTGCCCTTCCCCATTAACATCCGCCTCGTCCTCGCCGGCTGGAAGCTGCTGTTTTTTCATCCCGCGCCTTTCGTCACCGAACCTTCGCGCGATGCGCAATGGAACCGAGGCCGGTATCTCGTGGAAGGCCTCGCGCATTGTGGCGCCTGCCACACCCCTCGCAATCTGATGGGGGCCGAGATCGGCTCGCGGGCATTCGCCGGTGGCGAGGCCGAAGGCTGGACCGCATTTCCGCTCGGCAGCCATTCGCCGGCCCGCATCCCGTGGACCGAGGCGGCGCTCGGCCACTATCTGCGCGCGGGCTGGGGCGCCGACCATGGAGCCGCGCTCGGCCCCATGCGCCCGGTGGTCGAGAATCTTGCCGAAGCGCCGGCGGACGACGTGGTAGCGATGGCCCACTATCTCGCCTCGCTCGGCCACCCGGTTGAAAAACCGCTGGCCCTTGCTCCCACGCCCGCCGAGGCTGCGGGCCTGCGTCCCCAGTCGGCAGGCTGGCAGGCAGCTAGTGCCGCGCCTGCCGCCGGCCTGCCGCCGGGGCAGACCATCTTCGATGCCGCTTGCCGCTCCTGCCACGCGGCCGGGCGACCCCTGCCACTGGGCGGCGTCGACCTCGCGGTCTCGTCCAGCCTGTCCGCGCCGTCTCCGCAGAACCTGCTGAACATCCTCCTGCAGGGCGTTCCGGCGAGTGATGGCGAGGCCGGTCCGATCATGCCGAACTTCGGTGGCGCGCTGGACGACGCGGCATTGAGCGCGCTTGTCGGTTATCTGCGGCAGGATCTTGCCGGCCACCCGCCATGGCCTGGCCTGGCCGACGCCATCGCCGCCGCCCGCCGCGCCGGCGCTTCCTCAAGCCATGCGAGAGCTGTCCGATGACCACGCTCATTCTGAATGGCGAAGAACGCCAGGTCACATCCGAGCCCGATACGCCGCTGCTCTATGTGTTGCGCGACGAATTAGAGCTTAACGGCGCGAAATTTGGCTGCGGGCTTGGCCAGTGCGGCGCCTGCACGGTCCTGGTGGACGGGGAGCCCGTTTTTTCCTGCGTCACGCCGGTGCTGCTTATGAACGGGCGCGACATCCGCACCGTCGAAGGGCTCGGCACGGTAGCCGCCCCCGGCCCGTTGCAGGCCGCCTTCATTGAGGAACAGGCAGCGCAGTGCGGCTACTGCATCGCCGGCATGCTCCTGCGGGCACAGGCGCTACTGGTACGCGTTCCCGACCCGCAGGACGACGACATCCTCGCCGCCCTTGAACCGCAGCTGTGCCGCTGCGGCACGCATATGCGCATCATCCGTGCGGTAAAGCGCGCGGCGCGGACCTTGTCGCGGGCGGCGGAGGCGGTTCGATGAGTCCCGCCCTTTCGCGCCGCGACGTGCTGCGCGGCACTGGCGCGCTGATTCTCGCCTTTAGTGTGCCGCACCGCTCGTCTGCGCTCACCGAGACCGGCGCCAGCGCTACGCCGCTGCGCGGATTGCCCGGCAGCCTCGATTCCACACCAAGGCTCAATGCATGGATCCGCATCGAAGCGGATGGCAATGCGACGATCTTCACCGGCAAGGCCGAACTCGGCCAAGGCATCAAGACCGCCCTTCTGCAGATCGCGGCGGAAGAGTTGAAGCTGCCCCTGCCCCGTATCACGCTGATCACCGCCGACACGGCGCGCACGCCGAATGAAGGCTACACAGCCGCCAGCCACTCGGTGCAGGATTCAGGGACCGCGATCCGCAACGCCGCCGCGCAGGTGCGCGAGATCCTCATCGGCGAAGCCGCCCGGCTGGCAGGCAGGAGCACGGACGGCCTGAAAGCATGGGACGGCGTCGTCGCCGGGCCCGACGGCCTCAGCCTCGGCTATGGCGAACTTGTCTCCGCGCAGCTTCTCAACGTCGACGCCCAGCCGACCTCGATCCTCACCGATCCAAAGAATTTCACGGTCATGGATCGCCCGGTCGCCCGGGTCGACATTCCCCCGAAGCTGACCGGCGGGGCTGCCTATGTGCAGGACATGCGCCTGCCCGGCATGGTGCACGGGCGCATCGTCCGGCCGCCAAGCTATGGCGCGCGCCTGATCGACCTCGACGCCGCGCCCGTCGAAGCCATGCCCGGCGTGCTCAAGGTCGTGCGCGACGGCGCTTTCATCGGCGTGGTCGCGGAGAAGCAATGGACCGCGATCCAGGCGATGCGGCGGCTGGCGGCCTCGGCCCGGTGGAACGAAAGCGCGGCGCTGCCCGACGAGGCACAGCTTCCCGAGGCGCTCATGGCGCTGCCCGCGAAGGATACCACCATCCTTGAAGTGGGTACGCCGGACGCCGCCTCCTATGATGTCGATGCTCTCTTCAGCCGGCCCTATCTCTCCCACGGCTCGATCGGCCCGTCCTGCGCCATCGCCCATATGGACGGTGACGACCTGACCGTCTGGACACATACGCAAGGCGTCTATCCCCTGCGCGACGCGCTCGCCACGCTGTGCGCCATGCCGCGCGACAAAGTCCGCTGCATTCATGTCGAGGGCGCCGGCTGCTATGGCCAGAACGGTGCCGACGATGTTGGCGCCGACGCCGCCCTGCTCGCCCGCGCCCTGCCGGGGCGGCCGGTGCGCGTGCAGTGGATGCGCGAGCAGGAGCATGCCTGGGAGCCGTTCGGGCCGGGCATGGCTGCACATGTGCGGGCGTCTCTGGGGCCGGACGGGTCGATTTCCGCGTGGCAGCACGATGTGTGGAGCCAGTCCCACATGATGCGGCCGGGACCGCCGGGCACGCTGCTCGCCGCGCGCGACATCGCCAATCCCTTCCCGCCGGCGCCTCCCGTCGACCTGCCGATGCCGGAAGGCGGCGGCGACCGCAACGCGGTACCGCTCTACGTGCTGCCGAACGCGCGCGCGGTGAACCACTTCCTGCCGCAGATGCCGCTACGCGGTTCCTCCATGCGCTCGCTCGGCGGCTATCTCAACGTGTTCGCCATCGAGAGCACGATGGACGACCTGGCAAGGCTTTCCGGCCAGGACCCGGTCGCGTTCCGCCTGCGCCACCTGAGGGACGAGCGGGCGAGCGCCGTGATCACGCTCGCCGCCGAGCGCTTCGGCTGGAACGGGCGCCCGACACTGTCGGCCGGCAGCGGATACGGCTTTGCCTTTGCCCGCTACAAGAATCTCGAAGCCTATTGCGCCATCGCGCTTGAGCTTGCCATCGACCAGGACACCGGCCGGACGGTCGTCCAGCGCGCGATCGCCGCTGTCGATACCGGGCAGGTGGTCAATCCGGATGGGGTCCGCAACCAGATCGAGGGCGGGATCGTGCAGGCCACAAGCTGGACGCTGTTCGAGGGCGTGCGCTTCGATCGCCAACGCATCACCTCGGTTGACTGGGCATCCTACCCGATTCTGCGCTTCGCCCATGTGCCCCGTCGCGTCGAGGTTCATCTCGTCGAGCGTCCGGGCCTGCCGTTCCTCGGCGCGGGCGAGGCCGCGCAGGGACCGATGGGCGCGGCCATCGCCAACGCCATCCGCGACATCACCGGAACCCGCCTGCGGGCGCTTCCGCTCGATGCCGCCAAGGTTCGCGCGGCGTCCAAGGTTCGCCCGGCATCGATGGGATCCCCGCTGCCGCCGCGATCACCTTCCTGAGGCTGGAGGACGGTGAAGGTCGCGCAACTGGGGCAGCCGGCACCTGACGACCGGGCGAACCGAACAGCCAAGATTGGCGCCCCCGCCTATCTTGGCAGCTTCCGCAGGTGAAACGGCGGGTCCGAGACCGTCCTTCGATCGGGGCCGTGACCGGCATAGGAACAGACGATGAAGATAGATCTTTCCGGCTCGACCGCCGGCATCGGCTTCGCCATCGCCGAGGGCCTGCGCGACGCCGGCGCCGACATCGCCATCAATGGCCGTACGCAGGACAATGTCGACAGCGCGCTGGCCCGGCTGGGCGGCGCGGCGCGCCGGCTCGCGATGGATCTGGGCACGCCGGAGGGGGCCCGCGATCTTGTCGCGGCGGCGCCGTCCTTCGACATGGCGGTGAACAATCTCGGCATCTTCCAGCCTTCGGACTTCTTCGATACGACCGACGATATCTGGGAACGGCACTGGCAGATCAACGTCATGACGGGCGTCCGCATGGCCCGCGCCTACCTGCCGGGCGTGGCGGAGCGCGGCTGGGGCCGCATGCTGTTCCTGGGCTCGGAATCCGCCTTCAACATTCCCGTCGACATGATCCACTACGGCGTCAGCAAGACCGCCGACGTCTCGCTCGCCCGTGGCCTGGCCAAGCGCGTGGCCGGCACCGGCGTCACCGTCAATTCCATCCTGCCCGGGCCGACGCTTTCCGAGGGCGTGGCGGCAATGCTCAAGGCCGAGGTGACAGCCGGCAAGACCTTGGAGCAGGCCGGCGCCGACTTCGTGAAGGCCCACCGACCAACCTCGATCATCGGCCGGCCGGCAACCGTCGACGAGGTGGCGAACCTGGTGGTCTACCTCGCCTCGCCGCTCGCTTCGGCCACCACGGGCGCCGCGCTGCGGGTTGATGGCAGCGTGATCGACTCGATCATGTGACGCCTCCGGCCTTTTTGACGACTATAATCTGCGACGTCCTCACTCAGCGCTCGGATACATCCCGCCGGCTTCCTACGCCGCCAGTCTCATCACCACCGCGCAATTCCACGCAAAAACTGATCTGATCCCCGAAAACTGGACCGTTTGAAGCTGGAGTTTTTCGCGCCAAAATCCCTTGGCTGGGAGGAGCGGAGACGATGAAGGCGAGCAA
>NZ_JAUSUH010000008.1:0-80000 GCF_030813595.1 Ancylobacter vacuolatus
CCGCGCCCCCCGCCGCCCCCCCGCGCGGCGGGGCCGGGGGGTCCCCGGGCACCTCGACGCCTTGCCTCGGGCTCGGGTGGAGAGATGGATCCCCGGGTCAAGCCCGGGGATGACGGGGCTCGTCGGAAACAAGGCGTGGAGGACCGGGTCACACCCGGCCATGACGTTGTGACGCGTGTCGGCGCAAGCTCCCTTTACCCCGCCGCTTCCCCTTGCGACCCTGGGAGCACCCTTGGCGCCGGGGTCGGGGTGGGGCATGAGGGGAGGGCCGGAGCCTTCCGGCGCTAAATTCAAACTTCCACCTTGCGGCGCCTGCCCATGAACCCCGTCACTTTGCCCGATGCCGAATGGTTCGACCTGGCGCCGCCCGGTGGCGGGGCGCCGTGGCGGATCTTTCTCGCCCGGCCGCAGGGCGAGGCGCCGGCGGCCGGTTTTCCCACCCTGTTCATGCTCGACGCCAATGCGGGCTTCGCCACCTTCACCGAGGTGCTGCGGCGCGGCGCGGTGCGCCCGGCCGCCACCGGCATCGGGCCGATGGTGCTGGTCGGCATCGGCTATCCCGAAGAAGATGACGCCCGGGCGCGGCGGCATTTCGACTACACGGCCGGGCCGGGGGCGGAGGGCAGCGCGCGGCCGACCGGCGGGCGCGACGCCTTTCTCGCCTTTATCGAGCAGGTGCTGAAGCCGCGCATTGCCCGCGAGGTGCCGCTCGACCCGGCGCGGCAGACGCTGTTCGGCCATTCGCTCGCCGGCTGGTTCACGCTCGACGTGATGGCGCGCGATGGCGGGGCGTTCGCCGCCTATGTCGCAGTGAGCCCGTCGCTGTGGTGGGACGAGGCGCGGCTCGATGCGGGGCTGGCGCTGCCGCGCGCGGTGCCGCCGCGGCTGTCACTGATGGTCGGCGAGTGGGAACAGGCGCTCGCCCCCTGGCAGGCGGAGCGGCCGGAGGCGGGGGAGATGGCGGCGCGGCGGGCACGGCGGGCGATGGTCGACCGGGCGCAGGGCTTTGCCGAACGGGCGCGGGTCACGCTCGGGCCGGAGGCGGAGGTGCGGTTCGAGCGGCTGGCGGGGGAGGACCATGCCTCGATCCTGCCCGCCGCCATGGCGCGGGCGCTGCGCTTCGCGCTGGCGGCGTAGCGGCGAGGCGGGGCAGGGCGCGGCATCCTTCGAGGCTCGCCTTCGGCGCGCACCTGAGGATGACGGGTCACTGGGGATGACGGGCTTCCCGGGAGAGAGAGCGTCGGCATCCGGCAGACGTGATGGGCGCCCCCATTTGCGCTAGCGGGCCGAGCGGCTAGAACTGGCGCGATTGCTTCACGATCGGTGCCCGCCCATGAACACATCTGCCGCGACCGCTTCCGCCGCCCCTTCGCCCGACGCCCGCCGCGCGGCGCGCAACCGCCAGGTGACGGCGGCGCTGGTGGTGGCGGTCGCCAGCGCCGGGGCGCTGGCCGGGGCGTGGTATTTCCAGCTGGTGGTGGGGCTGGCGCCGTGCCCGCTCTGCCTTGAACAGCGCATTCCCTATTACATCGCCGTGCCGGTGGCGCTGGTCGCGCTGCTGGTCGCGGCTTTCGGCAAGACGGGGCCGGCGCGGGTGGCGCTGGCGCTGTGCGGCATGCTGATGGCGCTGGGCGCCTTTCTTGCCGTCTATCATGCCGGGGTGGAATGGGCCTGGTGGGCGGGGCCGGAAACCTGCTCCGGCGCCGGGCCGGCGCTGGGCGGCGGCAATTTGCTCGGCCAGCTGCAGACCGCCCGCGTCGTGCGCTGCGACGAGGCGGCGTGGCGGCTCTTCGGCCTGTCGCTGGCCGGCTACAACGCCTTCATTGCCAGCGCGCTTGTTGTGGTGGCGATGTGGGGCGCGACGGCGAAGGCGTGAGGGGGCGGCACGCGATCCCGGACCGGGCCTGCGGCCCTTCCGGGATGACGCCTTTGCCGCTCACGGGTCCAGCTCGGTGTCCCAGTAGAGATAGTCCATCCAGCTGTCGTGCAGATAGTTCGGCGGGAAGTGACGGCCGTTCTGGTGCAGGTCGAACACGCTCGGCTGGTAGGGCTTTTGCCGCGGCACCATATGGGCGGTTTCCGGCATCTGGCTGCCCTTGCGCAGATTGCAGGGCGAGCAGGCGGCGACGACGTTTTCCCAGGTGGTCTGGCCGCCGCGCGAGCGCGGGATGACGTGGTCGAAGGTCAAATCCTCGCGCGAATCGCAGTACTGGCAGGTGAAGCGGTCGCGCAGGAACACGTTGAAGCGGGTGAAGGCGGGCTGGCGCGAGGGGCGGATGAAGGTCTTCAGCGAGACCACGCTCGGCAGCCGCATCTGGAAGGTCGCGCTGGAGACCTGCCGCTCATAATATTCGACGATGTTCACCCGATCGAGGAACACCGCCTTGATCGCGTCCTGCCACGCCCAGACCGAGAGGGGGTAATAGCTCAGCGGCCGGTAATCGGCGTTGAGCACGAGGGCAGGCCAGGCACCCGGAGACAAAGTCGCCGTCAACGCTCGCTCCCTGTCAGGAACGTCCGCACGGTCGCTTGAGTCGGCGCCGCGTGACGCACGGCGATACTCTATAGGGAGCGTGTCAGTCTTGTGAAGCGCCGGCCGGCAATTCGCCGCAGTGCGGCAGATGGCAGGCGTCGCGCTTCAGGCCAGCACTTCGGTGAGGAAGCTGCCGGCCAGCGACAGGCCGGTGGCGTCGATGCCGTGGGCGAGGCCGCTGGAGAGGTGCGCGCGCACCGTGATGCCCTGCCGCTGCAGGCTTTCCACCGCGCGCGGCAGCGCCATCGGCGGAATCACCTGGTCGAGGTCGCCATGGATGAGCAGCACGGGCGGGCGGGCGATGATCTCGGCGTCGAATGCCGCCATGGCCCGCTCCGGCGGCAGCACATGGATGCCGGAGAAGCCGACAATGCCGGCGGGCGCCACCGCGCGGCGCAGGCCGGTGTGCAGCGCCATCATCGTGCCCTGGCTGAAGCCGACCAGCGCGAGGCGCGAACCGGGCAGGTTCAGCCGGGCGAGCTCGGCGTCGAGGAAGGCATCGAGCGCGCTCTGCGCGCTCTGCACCCCGGCCCAGCGCTCGCGGTCGTCGCGCTCGGTATAGCCGAACCATTGCCGGCCGACCGGGGCGATGGTGAGCGGCTCGGGCGCGTGCGGGGAGACGAAGGCGGCGTGCGGCAGCAGCGGCGCCCAGTACTCGCCGAGGTCGATCAGGTCGCGCCCGTCGGCACCATAGCCGTGCAGCAGCACCACCAGCGAGGTGGCGGGGCCGCCGGCGCGGGGAGGCAGGCGCGGGCCGTTGAGCATCAGTTGGTCTCGGCGGCGCCGGAGGCGCTGGCGGCCACGCGCGCGGCATTGCTGTGGTTGAGCAGCGTGTCGATGGTGGCGCGCTCCTTCTCGAAGCTGGCGAGAATGCGCCCGTCCAGCGCCCGCCCGCGCGGCAGGCGGATACGCATCGGGTCGACGAAGCGCCCGTTGACCAGCACCTCATAATGCAGATGCGCGCCGGTGGAGAGGCCGGTGGAGCCGATATAGCCGATCAGCTGGCCCTGGCGCACCCGCACCCCTTCGCGGATGCCCTTGGCGAAGCTGGACTGGTGCGAATAGGTGGTGACATAGCCGTTGGAGTGCTGGATCTCGATGCGGCGGCCATAGCCGGAGGTCCAGGCGGCCTTCTTGATCACGCCATTGCCGGCGGCATAGATCGGGGTGCCGGTGCGGTCGGACCAGTCGACGCCCGAATGCAGGCGGCTATAGCCGAGGATCGGGTGGCGGCGCATGCCGAAGCCCGAGCGCAGCTGGCCACCGGAGAGCGGCTTGCGCACCAGGAACTTCTTCGCGCTCTTGCCGGCATCGTCATAGAAGTCGATCAGGCCGTCATCCTGGGTCTGGTAGCGGTAATAGCGCCGCTCCTCGCCGCCGACGGTGAGGCCGGCATAGAGCACGCCGCCGGCGCCGCCGGCCTCGTCGGGCTCGAACAGCACCTCGAAGGAATCGCCGGCGCGCACGCGGCGCTGGAAGTCGACATCGAAGGAATAGACCCGGATCATGCTCTCGATGACCGGGCGGGGCACCTCGTGGCGCAGCGCGGTTTCCCAGATGCTGTCGTAAAGCGTGATGCGGCCGCTGCCGCCTTCCTCGTCGCCATCCTCGGGCGCCAGATCGGCGACCTGGGTGTCGCTGGCCTCCTGCACGGGCAGGAAAGTGCCGCTGTCGGACAGCGCCACCGTGCCCTGATGGCCACTCTCGCCGAACACCGCCACGCGCAGCGGCATCGCGCCCTCGGTGGCGTTGTCGAGCAGGACCTTGAGCCGCAGGCCGGGGGTGAGCTTGCCGGACAGTTCGCGGGTGCCGAAGGCGCGGGCGGCGCCGTTGGCGGCGACTTCCGGCACGCCGAGATCGATCAGCACGGAGGCGACGGTGTCGCCCGCCTTGGCCACCACGGTGCGCTCGGACCAGTCATTGCCGCCGGAGGCATCGTCGGCCGATTTGTCGATCGCCGACATGTTGTCGGGCTGCTGCAGCACGTTCAGCGGATCGGCGGCGCCAGAGGGCGCATAGGCCAGCACGCCGAGACCCGGAAAGGCCGGGGCGCGGGCGTCGGCGGTGGGCACGCTGAACTCGGCCGTCTCGCGCACCTTCATCAGCACGTCTTCCATCGGCAGCTCGGCGGCGAAGCGCGTGCTGGCCGGCAGGGTGCCGATGTCGCGCAGGACGATGGTGAGGTCGCCGGTGGGCTCGGCCTGCACCGCCTCGGTTTCGTCATTGGTCGATTCGGCGATCAGCTTGGCCGGGTTGAAGCGCGGCACGTCGACCGAGGCGGAGGTGACGGACTGGGCAAGATTGGTCGCCACCTTGGTGACGGCGCGGACCCGGATCACCTCGCGGTCACCGTCCTTGACAGTGGTGGACAGGCGCAGGGTCTGCTTGGCGCTGAAACTTTCGGAGAGGATCGACATGCGGTCGCCCTTGCGGGCGACATTGGAGGGGCGCTCGCCGGCGGCCAGGGCGCCGCGCAGGGCCGAGCGCACGGTTTCCGGCGACTGGGCGAAGCGGTATTCGCCATCGAGCGCGGCATAGACCGCCCCACCCATCAGGGCGGCGCCGCAAATGCCGGTGAGCAGCGTGGCCATGAGCCAGCGAATGGAGATGCGGCGGCGGTTGATCGGCTCCTCGGCGTCACCATCGACGCCGAGCGGGGGCTCGTCGCCGAGATCAAACGCCGCGAGGTGGGAGCGCCTCACGCCTGCCAGTCCGCGCCTCGTCTCCAACCGGCTTTCCCCGCCTTTTCCCGACATGCTCGCCGCGCGGTCCGCGACCGGCGCCGGCACGTCTGTTTCCTGTAGCGCCCGCCGGACGCGAGGGCGTCGGAGGTTTTAAAATACCCCCGGCGCGGATGGGAGGCGACGATGCCGCCGGCAGCCGCGCCCGTCAACCCGCCGCGCCATCGAATTGACGCCAGCGAATCGCCGTTGCCATCGGCAGGACCGCCGACGGGCGGAGGCCGATGTAGAGCCGGCTCACGGCAAAAGCATGGCGAGGGGCAAACGGCAGGGCGCCGAGCCGGCGCGCGGTCGCGCTATTGGGTGCTGGCGGCGCGGCTGCGCAGCGGCGAGGGCGGGGGCAGTGGCACCTGCGCCAGCCGGGTCGCCGCGGCCGCCTGCGTGCCCGCTGCCGAACCCGGCTGCACGAAGCCGGCGCGCACGAAGCCCGCCTGCAGCGGCAGCGGCGCCCCGGGGGCGATCGGCCGGGCGAGCGAGGGGGCGGGCTCCGGCGCGGCAAAGGCCGTGGGCGCGGGCGCGTCGTTGGCGTCCGGCACGATGCCCTCCCACGCATTGGCCAGCGTGACCGGCTCCGCCCGGACCGGCCGGGCCGCGGCGCCGCGCGGCACCGGCGCCAAGGCGAGGGCGGGGGAGGCGGGAGTGGCGGCGGCGCGCGCGGGAGT
Organism: Ancylobacter vacuolatus; assembly: GCF_030813595.1. GTDB lineage: Bacteria > Pseudomonadota > Alphaproteobacteria > Rhizobiales > Xanthobacteraceae > Ancylobacter > Ancylobacter vacuolatus. Next base: position 5,937 of record NZ_JAUSUH010000008.1, read on the forward strand.
GGCGGCGGGAGTCCGGCCGGCCATCTCGACCGGCGGGGCGCCGCCGAAACGCTTGAAGAAGGTCCAGATCTCTTCCGGCGCGTCGAGCCCGCTGCGGCGGGGCCCGAGCAGCACCGAGGCGAGCGCGTCCACCGCGTCGGTCGATTGCGAGGGCGGCTGGTGGCCACCGGCCACCTCGTAATAGGCGACGGCGCCGCCTGTCGTGCAGTTATTCCAGCGGGTGATGCGCGCATGCGGGGCGCTGGTGCGCTCGGGCGTCGCGCAGCCGTCGAGCTTTGCGAACAGCGCGGCGGTGGCGTCGGCCGACATCAGCCGCGCGCCCGGGGTGGGGCGGCCAAACGCCGGCACGATCGGGTCATAGGTGCCGTTCATCAACAGGATCGGCACCGGCTTGGACGGGCGGCAGCTTTCCGCATAGTCCATCGGCACCGTCATCATCAGCGTCGCATAGGCCTGGAAGCGGTCGGCGTAGTTGCAGGCGACATAGGCGGTGAGGAAGCCGCCATTGGAAAAGCCCATCAGATAGGCGCGGGAGGGATCGACAAGGCCCTCCGCCGTCAGCGCCTCCAGCACATCCAGCACGAAGCGGCCATCGTCGCGCTTGTGCAGCAGCGGGATGAAGCCGGCGATGGAGCTGCGGCCGTCATTCCACAGCAGGTTCATCCCCTTGGGATAGGCGACAATGAAGCCCTCGCGGTCGGCCACCGCGTCAAGATCGAGATAACGCTGCATCATGCCGGCCGGCTGCAGGGCGCCGTGCAGCGCGATCACCAGCGGCAGCGGCCCGGGCGGAGCGTTCTTCGGCAGGTGCAGGATATAGTCGCGGCTGAGGCCGCCAGAGGTCAGCGTGCGGACCGAATCCCGCGACTGCGCCGCAGCCGGGGAGGCGGCAAGGCCGAGCAGGGCGACGAGCAGCGCCAGTATTGCGCCAGGCAGGCAGCTGGGTTTCGCAAAAAGCATGGACAACGCGACCTCGAATGCGCGGGTTCCGCGCGTCCCAACAGACGGCGGGTTTCGGTCAATTAAAAGGCAAAGATGGTTAACAGCCCGTCATCGCCGGCTTTCGCAGGGCTTGCGCCCGCGCGACACGCGCCGAAAAGGGGGGGTGCGCGCGGCCGCCGCGATGCGCTAGGGTGTGCTTGCTGCAGCGCAACCCGAAAGAGGAGCGCGGCGGGAGGAACGATAGACGCCACCTTTGGAATGATTGCGAACTGCAATCGTTTCCGCTACGCACACACCACATTCCTGAGTGATCTGGGACACCGACATGGCAGGAGCGGCCGAGCGGCCCCTTTCCCCACATCTGCAAATCTACCGTCCGATGCTGACGATGATGATGTCCATCGTCCATCGTATCACCGGCGTGGCTTTGTATCTCGGCACGCCGCTGCTGGTGGCCTGGCTGCTGGCCGCCGCCAGTTCCGAGCAGGCCTTCAGTTTCGTGAACGGGCTTTACGGCAGCTGGATCGGCCTTCTTCTGCTGGTCGGCTACAGCTGGGCGCTGATCCACCACGCGCTGGGCGGCATCCGTCACTTCGTCTGGGACACCGGCGCGGGCTTCGGCCCCGGGCCGCGCGAACTGTTCGCCAAGCTCACCATCGGCGGCTCGATCGCGCTGACCGGCGTGCTGTGGATCGTGATCTGGCTGGTGAAGGGCTGACCCCATGAGCGCGTCCCCGGGTTCCTCCATGCGCACCCCGCGCCGGCGCGTCGCCGGCCTCGGCTCGGCGCGCTCCGGCACCGGCCATTTCTGGCTGCAGCGCGTGACCGCGCTCGCCAATCTTCTGCTGATCCTGATCGCCCTGCCGATCGTAATATGGGCAGCGGGGCAGGAGCAGGCGCAGACTCTCGCCATTCTCGGCCATCCGCTGGTCGCCATCGTGCTGCTGCTGCTGATCTTCTCGGTCTGCTTCCATATGCGGATCGGCATGCAGGTGGTGATCGAGGATTATGTGCCTGCCGAGGGGATGAAGGTGCTCGCGCTGATCGCCAATACGTTCTTCACCATTGCGGTCGGCAGTGCCGGCGCCTTCGCCGTCCTCAAGATCAGTTTCGGAGGCTGAGACCATGGCCGGAACCTCTTCCGCCACTGGCGCCGCCAACGGGGCGTCGCTGCGTTCCGCCTACCCGATCACCGACCACACCTATGATGTGGTGGTGGTGGGCGCCGGCGGCGCGGGCCTGCGCGCCGTGGTCGGCTGCTCGGAAGCCGGGCTGCGCACCGCCTGCGTGACCAAGGTGTTCCCCACCCGCTCGCACACCGTGGCGGCGCAGGGCGGCATCGCCGCCTCGCTCGGCAATATGGGCACCGACGACTGGCGCTTCCACATGTACGACACCGTGAAGGGGTCGGACTGGCTGGGCGACCAGGACGCGATCGAATATCTCGTGCGCCACGCCCCCGCCGCCGTCTATGAGCTGGAGCACTGGGGCGTGCCGTTTTCGCGCACGGAAGCGGGCCAGATCTACCAGCGCCCGTTCGGCGGCATGACGGTGGACTATGGCAAGACCCCGGCGCAGCGCACCTGCGCCGCCGCCGACCGCACCGGCCACGCCATCCTGCACACGCTCTATGGCGCGGCGCTGAAGCACTCGGCCGAATTCTTCATTGAATATTTCGCCCTCGACCTGATCATGGACGAGGAAGGCCGCTGCCGTGGCCTCGTCGCGCTGAAGATGGATGACGGCACGCTGCACCGCTTCCGCGCGCAGACCGTGATTCTCGCCACCGGCGGCTATGGCCGCGCCTATTTCTCCGCCACGTCAGCCCACACCTGCACCGGTGATGGCAATGCGATGGTGCTGCGCGCGGGCCTGCCGCTGCAGGACATGGAATTCGTGCAGTTCCACCCGACCGGCATCTATGGCTCGGGCTGCCTGATCACCGAGGGCGCGCGCGGCGAGGGCGGCTATCTCACCAATGCCGAGGGCGAGCGCTTCATGGAGCGCTACGCCCCCTCGGCCAAGGACCTTGCCTCGCGCGACGTGGTCTCCCGCTCCATGACGATGGAGATTCGCGAGGGACGCGGCGTCGGCAAGAACAAGGACCACATCTACCTGCATCTCGACCATCTCGACCCGGCGATCCTGCATGAGCGCCTGCCGGGCATTTCCGAGAGCGCCAAGATCTTCGCCGGCGTCGACGTGACCAAGGAACCGATCCCGGTGCTGCCGACCGTGCATTACAACATGGGCGGCATCCCGACGAACTTCCACGGCGAGGTCGTCACCAAGAAGGACGGTAACCCGGACCATGTGGTGCCCGGGCTGATGGCGGTGGGCGAATGCGCCTGCGTCTCCATCCACGGCGCCAACCGGCTCGGCTCCAACTCGCTGACCGACCTTGTGGTGTTCGGCCGCGCGGCGGCGCTGCGCTGCGCCGACATTCTCACCGCCGGCGACAAGCAGCGCGAGCTGCCGGCCGATTCCGCCGATCTGGCGCTCGCCCGGCTCGACCGCTTCCGCAACGCCAAGGGCGGCACGCCCACCGCCGAGCTGCGCCTGTCGATGCAGAAGGTGATGCAGAATAATTGCGCGGTCTACCGCACCGGCGAGGTGCTGGAAGAGGGCCGCAAGCTGATCGCCGACGTCTTTGCCGGCACCAGCGACATCGACGTGACCGACCGCTCGCTGATCTGGAATTCCGATCTCATCGAGACGCTGGAATATGACAACCTGATCGCGCAGGCGAGCGTGACCATGGAAAGCGCCGCCGCCCGCACCGAGAGCCGCGGCGCCCATGCGCGCGAGGATTTCCCCGAGCGCGACGACGCCCATTGGATGAAGCACACGCTGGCCTTCCTGGATTTCGAGACGCAGTCGGTGCGCCTCGACGACCGGCCGGTGCACACCTACACGCTGTCGAACGACATCCAGTACATCGAGCCGCGCAAGCGGGTGTATTGAGCCGGGGAACGATCGCTCGCCATGGTCCAGCTCACGCTTCCGAAGAACTCGCAGCTTGTCGAAGGCAAGGTGTGGCCCAAGCCCGCCGGCACCAACCGGCTGACCGAATACAAGATCTACCGCTGGAACCCGGATGACGGGAAGAATCCGAGCGTCGACACCTATTATGTCGACCGCGACGATTGCGGGCCGATGGTGCTGGACGGGCTGATCTGGATCAAGACCAAGATCGACCCGACGCTGACCTTCCGCCGCTCCTGCCGCGAGGGCATTTGCGGCTCCTGCGCCATGAACATTGACGGCACCAACACGCTGGCCTGCCTGAAAAGCATGGATGAGGTGGATGCCTCGGCGGTGAAGATCTACCCGCTGCCGCACATGCCCGTGGTGAAGGACCTGGTGCCTGATCTCACCCAGTTCTACGCCCAGCACGCCTCCGTCGAGCCGTGGCTGCACACCGAGACCCCGGCGCCGGAGAAGGAATGGCGGCAGGGGCGCGGCGACCGCGAGAAGCTGGACGGGCTGTATGAGTGCATTCTGTGCGCCTGCTGCTCCACCTCCTGCCCGAGCTATTGGTGGAATGGCGACCGCTATCTCGGCCCCGCCGCGCTGTTGCAGGCCTATCGCTGGCTGATCGACAGCCGCGACGAGGCCACCGGCGACCGGCTGGACGACCTCGAAGACCCGTTCCGGCTCTATCGCTGCCACACCATCATGAACTGCGCCAAGGCCTGCCCGAAGGGGCTGAACCCGGCCAAGGCGATCGCCGAGATCAAGAAGATGATGGTGGCGCGCCAGTTCTGAGTTTTTGGCGCGCGGCGCGGCTTCCATCCGCGCCGGCCCGATGCGACGATAATCGCCGGGCTGGTGAGCTTGGAGAAGGTGGCCATGGATGTCTCGACGCTGCTCGCCTTCGCGGCGGCTTTCTTCGTGTTCGCCGCCAGCCCCGGGCCTGACAACATGACCATCGTCGCGCGCACCCTGTCGCACGGTGCGGCCTCGGGGCTTGCCTATGGTGCCGGGACGGTCGCCGGGGTTCTCGTTTTCCTGGCGCTGGCCGCGTGCGGCCTCTCGCTCCTCGCGCAGGAGATGGGCTGGGTGATGACCGTGCTGCGCTATGCCGGCGCGGCCTGGCTCATCTGGATGGGCGTGCGGCTGTGGACCGCCGAGCCTGTCGTGCCGGCGCTGGTGCCGGGGACCGGGCGGGCCGGGCTGCTGCCGGTGTTCGCCACCGGCGTCGCGCTCAATCTCGGCAATCCGAAAATGCCGCTGTTCTATCTGGCGCTGCTGCCGAATGTGGTGGGCCCCTCGCTGACGCTCGGCCAGCTGGCGAGCCTTTCCGCCGTCATCCTCGCCGTCGAGGCGGTGGTGGTGGGCGGCCATGTGCTGCTGGCCGGGCGCGCGCGCCGGCTGCTGCGAACCCCGGCCGTGGTGCGCCGGGTCAACCGCACCGCCGGCGGCGTCATGGTGGGGGCGGGCGTCGCGGTGGTCGCGGCGCGCTGACGCCGTGCCGCGCCCCGTTTTCCGCTTCGCCCCCAGCCCGAACGGGCTTCTGCATCTCGGCCATGCCCGCTCCGTGCTGCTGAACGCGGCGCTGGCGCGGGAAGGCGGCGGGCGGCTGCTGCTGCGGATCGAAGATATCGACGTCGAGCGCTGCCGGCCGGCATTCGAGGCCGCGATCCTCGAGGACCTCGCCTGGCTGGGGCTGGACTGGGAGCGGCCGGTGCGCCGGCAATCGGAACATTTCGCCGACTATGAATCGGCACTCGCCCGGCTTGACGCGCTCGGCCTCGTCTATCCCAGCTTCGAGAGCCGGGGCGATATTCGCCGCGCGGTGGCGGCGCGGCCGGGCTGGCCGGGCGACCCGGACGGGGCGCCGTTGTTTCCGTTTGCGCGCGAGGCCATGAGCGAGGCCGAGCGCGCGCGCCGCGTGGCGGCCGGAGAGCCCTATGCGCTGCGGCTCGACATGGCGCAGGCGGTGGCGTTAACGGGGCCGCTCGGCTGGCAGGAGGTGGACGCGGCCGCCGGGACGGCGCAGCACGTCGCCGCCGAGCCGCTGGCCTGGGGCGACGTGATCCTGGCCCGCAAGGGGGTGCCGACCGCTTACCACCTCGCCGTGGTGGTGGACGACGCGCTGCAGGGCATCAGCCATGTGGTGCGCGGGGCGGACCTCAAGGCGGCGACCTCGGTGCATCGTGTGCTGCAGGCGCTGCTGGGCCTGCCGGCGCCGCTCTATACCCACCATTCGCTGCTGCTCGACGCGGAAGGGCGCAAGCTCTCCAAATCCATCGGCTCGCAGAGCCTGGCCGCGCTGCGGGCGGGGGGAATCACGCCCGACGAGGTGCGGCGACGGGCGCTGGAAGGGCTGCGGTAGCGCGATAATTTTTCCGCGTGCGTCGCTCGCACGCCAATGAACGGGGTTGAGTTCCCTGCCGTAATCGGGAAGCTTTGGCTGCCCGGCGCCGCGACATGGTGGTTGCGGGGGGCACAGCGACGCGCGGCCTGCGGGGGCCGCCGTGGGGGACAAGATGACGGGTTCAACCGTGCGTTCGGTCAACATGACCTTCTGCGTGACCTTGGGCTGACGACCTTCTTCGGCAATCCGGGCTCGACCGAGGAAACCTTCCTCAAGGATTTCCCGGCCGATTTCACCTATCACCTCGCCTTGCAAGAGGCCTCCGCCATCGCCATCGCCGATGGCTATGCGCAGGCGACCGGCAAGCCGGCGATCGTCAATGTCCACACCGCCGCGGGGCTCGGCAATGCGATGGGCAACCTCATCACCGCCGCCCTCAACAAGACGCCGCTCATCGTCACCGCCGGCCAGCAGACGCGCGAAATGCTGCTGATGGAGCCGTGGCTGACCAATGTCGATTCGACGCAGCTGCCACGCCCCTGGGTGAAATGGGCCTATGAGCCGGCGCGGCCGGAAGACGTGCCCGCCGCCTTCATGCGCGCCTATGCCACCGCGACGCAGGCGCCGGCCGGGCCGGTGTTCCTCTCGCTGCCGCTCGACGACTGGGACAAGCCGCTGGAAGGCCGCGCGGTGGTGCGCACGGTGAGCCAGCGCATCGCCCCCGACCCGGAGCGGCTGAAGGAATTCGCCGACATCCTTTCCGGCGCCGCCAACCCGGCGCTGATCTTCGGCGCGGCGATCGACCGGGGTGCGGGCTGGCCGGACGCGATCGCGCTGGCCGAGGCGCTGGACGCCACCGTGTTCGCGGCGCCGGCGAGCGAGCGCTGCCCCTTCCCGGAGGACCACCCGCTCTATGCCGGCGGGCTGCCCTTCGCCATCGGCCCGCTCAGCGAGAGGCTGAAAGGGCACGATGTCGCGATCGTCATCGGCGCGCCGGTGTTCCGCTATTACCCCTATGTCGCCGGCGATTACCTGCCCGAGGGGCTGCGCCTGCTGCATATCAGCGACGACCCGGCGGAGACGTCGCGCGCGCCTGTCGGCGACAGTTTGGTGGGCGATGCGGTACTGGCGACGCGCGGGCTGGCCGGGCTGGTGAGGACCCGGGTGGGCACGGGCGCGGCCCGTGAGAAGCTGACGCACCGCATGGCGCCGCATCCGGCGTCCGACGCGCCGGCGACCGTCGGCGAAGTGCCGACCGCCGCGCAGGTGTTCGCGGCGCTGGCGCAGGTGCGGCTGCCGCACACGGTGCTGGTAGAGGAATCGCCCTCCAATCTCGCGGACCTCCACACGCACTGGCCGATCACCGAGCCGGCGACCTTCTTCACCTTCGCCAGCGGCGGGCTCGGCTGGAACCTGCCGGCCTCGGTCGGCATCGCGCTGGGCGAGCGTGATACCGGGCGCAACCGGCCTGTCATGCTGATCATCGGCGACGGTTCGTTCCAATATTCGCTGCAGGCGCTGTGGACGGCGGCGCAGAGCGGGTTGCCGCTGGTGATCCTCGCGCTGCGCAATGGCGAATATGGCATCCTCAAATCCTTCGCCGTGCTGGAGGAAACGCCCGGGGTGCCCGGGCTCGACATTCCCGGGCTCGATCTCGTCAGCCTCGCCAAGGGCTTTGGCTGCGCCGCCGAGCGGATCAGCGATCTCGACGTTCTGAAGGAGCGGGTGGCGGCGGCGTTCAACGCCGCCGGGCCGACCGTGTTCGAGGTGCCGATCAACCCGTCCATCCCGCCGCTGATCTGAGCGGCGCCTCGGCGCGCGCGTCTTGCCCGAGGGCCCGGTTCGGCGCTACCTCGGGGGATGCCGCGCACCGAGACGCCCTTATGATTCCCTGGACCCTGCTCGATACCGCCCAAGTGCCTGAGGGCGGCGAGCTGCGCCTCAAGCGGCGGGGCGCGGAATTCTCCATCATGGCTGGGGCGACCGAGCTGATGAACAGCCGCCTCAGCGGCTCGGAGAAGGCGCTGGCGACGCTGGTCTGCGCCCGGCTCGGGGCGCGCCCGGCCCCCGTGCTGCTGATCGGCGGGCTCGGCATGGGCTTCACCCTGCGCGCGGCGCTGGGCGAGGTGGGGGCCGAGGCGCGGATCGTGGTGGCCGAGCTGGTGCCGGCGGTGATCGACTGGGCGCGCGGGCCGATGGCGGAGATTTTCGGCGACAGCCTCGATGATCCGCGCGTCACGGTGGCCGAGGGCGATGTCGCCCGGCTCATCGGCGCGGGGCGGGCCGCCTATGACGCCATCCTGCTCGATGTCGACAACGGGCCGGGCGGGCTGACGCGGGCGGCCAATGATGGGCTCTACAGCCCCGCCGGGCTCGGCGCGGCCTCAGCGGCGCTGCGGCCGGGCGGGGTGCTGGCGGTGTGGTCCTCGGCGCCGGACAGCGGCTTCACCGGGCGGCTGCGCCGCGCGGGTTTCGCGGTGGAGGAGGCGCGGGTGCGCGCCCATGGCAAAAGCGGCGCGCGCCATGTGATCTGGCTGGCGGAAAAGCGCGCCGGCGGTGCCCCGGCGGCACCGCGCCCGCCGCGCCGTCCCTGAGTTTGAGCCCGGAGGACCGACCCTGGAGACCACGCTCTATCTGCCGATCAAGCGCTTTCTCGAACAACGCGGCTTCACCGTGAAGGGGGAGATCGGCGGCTGCGATCTTGTGGCGCTGTCGGATGACGAGACGCCTGTGGTGGTGATCGGCGAATTGAAGCTCAGCTTCAATCTGGAGCTGGTGCTGCAGGCGGTGCACCGCGCCGGCGCCGGCGACGAGGTGTGGCTGGCGGCGCGGGCCTCGCTGCGCGGAGGCGGGCGCGAGAGCGATGCACGCTTCCGCAATCTCTGCCGCCGCCTCGGTTTCGGCATGCTGCTGGTGTTGCCCGACGGTGCGGTAACGATCCTGGTCAGCCCCGACGCGCCAATGCCGCGCAAGGACCCGCGCCGGCGCTCACGGCTGGTGTCCGAGCACAGGCGGCGGCAGGGCGACCCGGCGGTGGGCGGGGGCTCGCGGGTGCCCGTGATGACCGCCTATCGCCAGCAGGCGCTGGCCTGCGCCGCCGTGCTGGCGGCGGGGCCGGCGCGCCCGCGCGATTTGCGCCCGCGCGCGCCGGATGCGGGAAAGATCCTGCGCGACAATGTCTATGGCTGGTTCGCCCGCACCGAGCGCGGCGTCTACGCCCTCACGCCCGCCGGGCATGAGGCGCTGGCGCGCTGGCCGCAGGCGGTCGACCAACCGTCGGTTTAGAAGGCGCCGCGTCAAACCGCTGTCACCGGCCGGGGATAGCAGGGGGCACCGCCCGAGCCGACAGGAGAGCTCCGTGATGATGTTCCACGCTTTGCGTCCCGCCTTGCGTCCCTCGCTCCGGCCCTTTGCCACCATCCTGTTCGCGCTGGCGCTCGCCGCCCCGGCGGCGGCCGAGACGGGCGCGAGCGAGATCGGCAGTATCGAGATTGGCCCGCGTCCGTTCTATCTCGTCGACCAGATGAAGGACGGGGCGCTGAAGGAGCAGCTGGCCCAGTGCAAGGGCCCGTTCACGGCGAAGAACTTCTCCATCTCCCATCGCGGCGCGCCGCTGCAGTTTCCCGAGCACACGCGCGAGGGCTATATCGCCGCCGCGCGCATGGGCGCCGGCGTGATCGAATGCGATGTCGCCTTCACCAAGGACCGCGAACTGGTGTGCCGCCACGCCCAGTGCGACCTGCACACCACGACCGACATTCTCGCCCGGCCGGAACTCGCGGCGAAATGCTCGGAAGGGTTCCAGCCGGCCGACCCCATTACGGGGCGCAAGGCCAGCGCGAAGTGCTGCACCAGCGACCTGACGCTGGCCGAGTTCAAATCGCTGCGGCCGAAGATGGACGGCTTCAACCCGCGTGGGGTGACGGTCGGGGAATATATGGACGGCACACCGAGCTGGCGCACCGACCTCTATGTGAACCGGGCGACGCTGGTCTCGCACAAGGAATATATCGAGCTGGTGAAGTCGCTCGGCCTGAAGTTCACCCCCGAGCTGAAGACCCCTGAGGTCGCCATGCCCTTCGAGGGCAGCTACACCCAGGAGCACTACGCCCAGCAGATGATCGACGAGTACAAGGCGGCGGGCATCGACCCGCGCGATGTCTACGCCCAGTCCTTCCGCCTCGATGACGTGCTCTATTGGCTCAAGGCCGAGCCGGCCTTCGGCGCGCAGGCGGTCTATCTCGACGGGCGCGACGAGGAGAGCAAGGGCTTCGACAATATGAAGCCCGAGACCTGGCAGCCCTCCATGCAGGAACTGGCCGACAAGGGCGTGAAGATCCTCGCCCCGCCGCTGTGGATGCTGGTGACGCACAAGGACGGCAGGATCGTGCCCTCCCTCTATGCCGAGGAAGCGAAGAAGGCGGGGCTCGGCCTGATCGGCTGGTCGCTGGAGCGCTCCGGCCCGCTCAATACCGGCGGGGGCTATTACTACCAGTCGGTGAAGCCGGTGATCGACCGCGACGGCGACATGCTGGCGCTGCTCGATGTGCTCGCCCGCGATATCGGCGTGATCGGCGTGTTCTCCGACTGGCCGGCGACCACCACCTTCTACGCCAACTGCCTGAAGCTGAACTGAGGCGATCCTCGCCCTCCCGCCAACGATCCCGGATCGGCCCTGCGGGCCGTCCGGGATGACGGCATAAACTAGCTGACGCCGAGGATCAGGAACCAGATCGTCACGGTGAACAGGCTGGCCGCTGTCGACAGCGAGACCGCGCTGGCGGCGGCGGTGACGCCGGCCTTGTAGCGCTGGGCCAGCAGATAGGCATTGATGCCGCAGGGCATGGCGGCGAACACAACAGCCACATCCGCCCAGACCGGCGGCATCGGCAGCATCCGCGTCAGCGCATAGACGATGGCCGGGTGGATGGCGAGCTTCAGGGTCGAGATCAGGATCGCCGGGCCGATGTCGCCGCGTATGGGATAGCGGTGCAAAGCGAGGCCGAGCGAGACCAGCGCGCAGGGCACGGCGGAGGCGGCCAGCATGTCCAGCGTCTGCTTCAGCACCCCGCCCGGCACATAGCCCGCCAGCTTGGCGATGCCGCCGGCATAGATGCCGAGCAGGATCGGGTTGAAGGCCAGCATCCGCCCCAGCTTGCGCAGGCTGGCCAGCGACATGCCGGCCGCCGCGCCTTCGGCCAGCACGGTGGCCAGCACCATCATGATCGGCAAATGGATGGCGATCAGCAGGAACAGCGGCACCGCCCCTTCCGGCCCGAAGGCCTGGAGAATGAGCGGCACGCCGACGAACACCGTGTTGGCCTGGCCGGAGGTGAAGCCCTGGATCACCGATTCGAGATGCCCGCGCCCGAACAGCCTTTTCGCCGCCAGCATGCCGAGGGCGAAGACCAGGAAGGCGCCGGTGAAATAGGCGATCCAGTAGCCCCAGGGCTGGCCTTCCTGCGGCAGCTGCGCCTCGGCCAGCGTCTTGAAGATGAGCACCGGCACCGCCAGCCCGAACACATATTCGGACAGGCCCTCGGCGGCGCGCTCGCGCAGATGGCCCGAGAGCGACGCGACGAAGCCGAGGCCGATCAGGCCGAAGACCGGCGCCACGACAAGGGCGATGGCACCGAGCTGCGCCAGCATCGCTCAGGCCGCGATCTCGCCCGAGGCGCTGGAGACGAGATGGGAGGTGCGCACCGGCACCATCACGTCGATCCGCGCCCAGAGCCGCTCGGCGATGTCGGGGCCGGCGACGAAGGCGATCTCCGCCCGCATCGTGCCGAGATGGGCGGGGTCGATCTTGCCATCGGCCGGCCCGTCCAGCCGGATGCGGGTGGGCTGCACGTCATGGATGGCGAAGGGCTCCAGCAGGCGGAGCATGAGATTTGGATGGGCATCCGCCTCGACGACGAGGCGGTGGCGGCAAAGACCGGCAGTCATGGGAGCGTCCGATGATGACGAGGAATCGAGAGGGCGTGCGTTCAGGAAACCCGGCCGAACCTGTCGGCCGGGCGGCGAATTCGCCGTCCCGCGCAGAACCGCGCTGTCTCGATCGAAGCGATCATCATGGCGAGGAAACTAGGCGCCGCGCGTGCCGCCGTCAATGGTGGGCGGCCCGGCGCGGCGTCGCTCAGGGCGCCGGTGCCGGGGCGGGCGGCTCGCCTTCAAGGAGGAGATAGTTCACCGGGTCGTCCGGGCACAGGCCGCCGCCGCATTCGAGCACGGTGGAGACGCCATTGCTTAGCGCCAGCAGCGCGATGAGCGCGAAGGCGACCAGCGTCAGGCCGCCGAGCGTGTGGATGCGCGCGGCGGGCGCGAACTGCCGGTCGAACAGCAGCAGCAGCGCGCAGCCGGCAATGATGACGATGAACAGCGCCAGCGCCCAGCTGTAGAAATGCAGGCCGCCAAAGGGTGCTCCGAACGTGCCCGTGCCGGGCACGATGTGCAGCAGCACCTGCCTTGCGGCGACGGCGCCGCCGGCCATGGCCGAGAGAATGGCGAGGGCATAGTGGCTCGGGCGCGGGCCGAACTTGACGTTCAGCGCCAGCCCCACCCCGACGCCGACAAAGCCGGCGCGCTGCAGAATGCAGAGCGGGCAGGGCAATTCGCCGCCGACCAGCTGGTCAAAGAACGCGAACAGCAGCACGACGCCGACGGCGATGAGGCCGAGCGCGTTGAGCTGGCGGGAGAGTTCCGGGGTGAGGAAGCCCGGGGAGGTGTCGTTGTTCATGGCGTCCCGATTCATGGCGCGGCCCTCACAGCACGATGTCGAGCGCGGAGGTGACGTGCAGCTTGAACAGCGTCAGCAGCACGGCGATCGAGACGAGGCCGGCGGCGAGCGCCAGACAGCGCTGGCCGGCCCAGGCGAAGGCCAGGGCGATACAAAACCCGAAAAACGGAAGGCTCATCATGACGCTGCACGCTCCACTGCCGGCAAATGCTACCGCTTGGCGCTAAACAAGCAGGTCCGGGACGCATTGTCATGACGCAGCGCGGCAGGCGCTGCCCTTTACACAAAGCTCTGCGGGTCGATGTCGATCTCGACCTTGAGGCTGCCCGTGGCGCGCGGCGCGCCCGCCATCCAGGCGCGGACATAGGCGGAGAGGTCGAAGCTGCGCTCGCAGCGGGCGAGCAGGCGGTAGCGATGGCGGCCGCGAATCAGCGCCAGCGGCGCCTCGGCCGGGCCGAGCACGCGCACCTTGTCGGTGAAGGGCGAGCAGGCGGCCAGCGCGCGGGCGTGCGCCTGCGCCGCATGCGGGTCCGTGCCTGAAATGATGAGGGCGCAGAACCGGGCGAAGGGCGGCAGATGCGCCTCCTCGCGGATGGCGATCTCGCGGTCGTAAAAGGCGTCGCGGTCGCCCGCCACCAGCGCCTGCATCACCGGGTGCTCGGGCATGTAGGTCTGCAGGAAGGCGCGCCCTTCCACCTCGTGGCGGCCGGCGCGGCCGGCGACCTGGTGCAGCAGCTGGAAGGTGCGCTCGGCGGCGCGGGGGTCGCCATGGCCGAGCCCGACATCGGCATCGATGACGCCGACCATGGCGAGGCCCGGGAAATTATGGCCCTTGGCGACGAGCTGGGTGCCGACAATGATATCGACCTCGCCGTCCTCGATCGCCTTTAGTTCGGCGCGCAGCCGCTCCACCCCGCCGGCGAGATCGCTGGAGAGCACCTGCAGCCGGGCGTCCGGAAAAAGCTTGGCCGCCTCCTCATGCAGCCGCTCGACGCCGGGGCCGCAGGGGATGAGCGCATTGGGCTCGTGGCAGTTCGGGCATTCATTGGGCACCGGCATGGCATAGCCGCACTGGTGGCACTCCAGCCGGCGGCGGAAGCGGTGCTCGACCAGCCAGGAGGAGCAGGAGGGGCATTTGATCCGGTGGCCGCAGGCGCGGCAGAGAGTGAGCGGGGCATAGCCGCGCCGGTTGAGGAACAGAAGCGCCTGCCCGCCGGCCTCGATGGTGCGCTCCATCTCGCGCGCGAGGCGCGGGGCGATCCACTGGCCGCGCGGCGGGCCCTCGCGGCGCAGATCGATCGGCTCCAGCCGGGGCACCTTGGTGCCGGCGAAACGCTCGGGCAGGGCAAGGCGCGTGTAGCGCCCGCGCCGCGCGTTTACTTCCGTCTCAATCGAGGGGGTGGCGGAAACGAGGGCGATGGTCGCCCCCTCCAGCCGCGCCCGCACCACCGCCATGTCGCGGGCGTGGTAATGGACGCCGTCCTCCTGCTTGTAGGCGCTGTCATGCTCCTCATCGACCAGGATCAGGCCGAGATCGCGGAACGGCAGGAACAGCGCCGAGCGGGCGCCGGCCACCACCGACACCTCGCCCGAGGCGACGCCGCGAAAGATCCGCCCGCGCCGCTTGGTCGACACGGCGGAATGCCATTCCGCCGGCCGCACGCCGAAGCGGCGGGCGAAGCGGTCGAGAAAGGCCTGGGTCAGGGCGATTTCCGGCATCAGGATCAGCGTCTGCCGCCCCTGCCGCATCGCTTCCGCCACCGCTTCGAAATAGGCCTCGGTCTTGCCCGAGCCGGTGACGCCGTCGACCAGGAAGGGCTGGAAGGCGCGGGCCTTGACCGAGGCCACCAGCTGCGCGGCGGCCTGCGCCTGCGCCGGCAGCAGCTCCGGCACGGCATGGTCGGGGTCCGGCGTCTCGGCGGCGGGCTCGGGCGGCAGCACCACCGTCTCCAGCACGCCATCGTCGACCAGCCCGTCGACCACCGAGGGCGACACGCCCGCCTCCTTCGCCGCCTCGCTCTTGGCGCGCAGGAACCCGTCTTCCAGCGCGGCGATGACCTTGTCGCGCGCCTTGGTGCGCCGTTCGGGCCGGTGATCGGTGAGCCGCACGCCGATGCGCTCGCGCGTGATGCCGGCGCTCTCGTCATGGCGCAACGCGAGGCGCAGCACCATGCCGGGCGGGGTAACGGTGTAGTCGGCGATCCATTCGATGAAGGCGATCATCGCCGCGTTCAGTGGCGCCACGTCATAGCGGCGCTGGATCGCTTTCAGCTTGGCGGGGTCGACGGGCTTCGGCTGGGCGGTCCGGGAGTCGGATTGGCGGGGCCAGACGCAGCCGAGCATGGTGCGGGTGCCGAGCGGCACCACCACGATATCGCCCACCGCCACCTCCATGCCGTCAGGCACGCGGTAGGAATAGGCGGAGCCGATGGCGAGCGGCAGCAGCACATCCACCACGCGGGCGCGCGGCGGGAACAGGGAGGGGGAATCGGTGGGCGCTGGCATGGCGGGGGTCTTCATAGCGCATCGGGGCGCGGTGCGCCGCCTTCTGCGCGATCGGCGCCGCCTCTGTTGCGGCCGCGCTCCTCAGCTGTCGCGCAGGAGGCGGGCGGTCAGGACGAGGCTTCTTTCTTGCGCGCCACGAGCATGTAATTGAACGTGAAAGTCGTTGGCGTCGCCGGTCCCATGAAGGCGAGGCGGACATAGGTCAGGAAAAGCCAGCGCATGGCACGCTTGATGACGAGGATTACTCGTTGCTTCAGGCCTGCGGGAATTTCGGAGGGAGCGCGGAGAGAGACGACCGTCAGGCCCGTTTCCTTCATCAGCCCTGCGATCAGGCCGCGGCCAATGTGGAGAACATGGGTGGCATCGCCATTCTGGAAGGGCATCGAAAACGGGCTGTCGCCATTGGGAAAGCGCGCGACCAAAGAGCCGCCCGGCTTCAGGACGCGACGGATATCCTCGCACAGGCGGCGCAGATCCGGGTAGGTGATATGTTCGAAGACATCCAGGGCGACGACCATGTCGACGCTCTCATCCGGCACCACTGCGAGCGTGTCGAGGACCGCGAAACCGGTCTGGCGCGCCCTTTCCTTCAGTTCGTCCTGAACCTCGATGCCTGTTGCAACGGCTCCATTATCCCTGAGCCAGCCCAGCAGAGAGCCATTGCCGAACCCGATCTCGATCACATGCGGCTGACGGTTCCTGGTCTTGTCGACGACATGCCCGAATTCGGCATGGTAAAAGAGCGCTTCGCCTGCCGTATATCGGGAGAAATTTTCGCCGCCCCAGCCCTTCCACTCTACGTAATTCTCGTAAGACACGGGAAGACTCCTGAAGAAAAACAAATCTTGCGCGGCAATGGGAGAGATGAAGGCGCCAGGGGAAAGAGGGGGGTGCAGGGTAGCGGGGTGGTGCTGGCGTGTCGAGGCGGGGACAGCCGCGCGCATCGGTTGCAACCAATATTAACCACCCCCCTGGCATGAATGGTGCCGGTTCGGAGGAGAAGCATGGCGAGCACGGACGCACAGAAGGCGGAGCGGGCCGAGCGCGGTCTGCTGGCGGGGGCGGCGCCTGACGTGGCGGCGGCGCTCACAGGCTGGCTCGGGCGGCTCGGCCATGAGCGGCGGCTGGCGGCGAAGACCCGTGAGGCCTATGCCCGCGATGTCGCGACCTTTCTCGGCGTGCTGGCGCGCCAAATCGGCCACCCCCCCACCATGGCCGATCTCGCGCAGATGCAGCCGCGCGATGTGCGCGCCGTGATCGCTGCGCGCCGGGCCGAGGGCATCGAGGCGCGCACGCAGATGCGCTTTCTCGCCGCCGCCCGCTCCTTCGGCCGGCATTTGGAGCGCGAGGGGCTGGGCAAGGTGGGGGCGCTGACCGCCGTGCGCGGGCCGCGCATTCCCCGCACCTTGCCGCGCCCGCTGACCATGGCGGATGCGCGCGCCCTTTCCGACCCGGCGACACGGGCCGGGGATGCGCGCGAGCCCTGGATTCTCGCCCGCGACGCGGCGGTGCTGGCACTGCTCTACGGCTCCGGCCTGCGTATTTCCGAAGCGCTGGGGCTGATGCGCCGCGACATGCCCCTGCCGGGGCGGGGCGACCAGATTCTCGTCCACGGCAAGGGCGGCAAGACGCGCATGGTGCCGGTGCTGGCCTCGGTGATCGCCGGCATCGATGCCTATGCCCGGGCCTGCCCCTATGATCTGGAGCCTACCGGCGCGCTGTTTCGCGGCGCCAAGGGCGGGCCGCTCTCGCCGCGCGTCGTGCAGCTGGCGGTGGAGCGGATGCGCGGCGCGCTCGGCCTGCCCGACAGCGCCACGCCGCACGCGCTGCGCCATTCCTTCGCCACCCATCTCTTGGGACGTGGCGGCGATCTGCGCTCGATCCAGGAACTTCTCGGCCACGCCTCGCTTTCCACCACGCAGATCTACGCCGCCGTCGACACGCAGACACTGATGGCGGCCTGGAAGGCGGCGCATCCGCGCGCCACCAGCACATGAGGCCGGGATGACGCCCATTCAGCCGATGATCGAGCACATGTCGATCGGGGTCAGCGACTATCAGCGGGCGCTCGCCTTTTATGACGCCGTGCTGGGCCCTCTGGGGTTTGTGCGCGTTTCCTCCCATGCCGAGGCGGAAGGCGAATCCGCCTGCTGGGGGCCGGAAGGGGAACTTCCCTCGCCGGAGGGTACGCCGGGCGCGGCGCCGTTCTGGATTCAGCACCGGGCCGAGGCCGTCACCCCGCCGCCGGGCTTTCATCTGTGCTTCATGGCGCCGACGCGCCGCGCGGTGGAGGCGTTCCACGCCGCCGGGCTGGCGGCGGGCGGGCGCGATGCCGGCGGGCCGGGCCTGCGCCCGCAGTATGGCGAAGGCTACTATGCCGCCTTCCTGCTCGACCCGGATGGCTGGAAGATCGAGGCCGTCACCTACACGGATGCGTGATCCGGTGGTGAAATGGCGGCCCGGCGGTGCCGTGGAACCGGCGGGGGCTTTTCACCTTGGGGAAGGTGGGGGACACTCGCAGGCATTGGACCCGACCAGAGGAGACCAATCCATGAAGCGTCTCGTGACCGCTCTGTGCGCGCTTGCACTGACCACTGCGGTGGCTGGAACCGCCTTCGCCTGCCCCTATCAGGCAGCCAAGGCGGCCCAGACTGACGTCAAGGGTTCCTGACCGGCCCTCGTCTTCCCCCTCGACAGAACGGCCCGGAAGGTGACTTCCGGGCCGCTTTTTGCGTCGATGAAACCTCTGCGGCCGGCCGGACAGGCGCGCCGTCACATGTGGATGGCGCGCTTTTCCACCGCCATCGCCGCTTCCTTCACCGCTTCCGAGCGGGTGGGGTGGGCGTGGCAGGTGCGGGCGAGGTCCTCGGAGGAGCCGCCGAACTCCATCAGCACCGCGCATTCATGGATCAGCTCGCCGGCCTCCGAGCCGATGATGTGGGCGCCGAGCACACGGTCAGTGGTGGCGTCGGCGAGGATCTTCACGAAACCGTCGGTCTCGTCATTGGCCTTGGCGCGGCCATTGGCGAGGAAGGGGAACTTGCCGACCTTGTAGGCGGTGCCGGCCTGCTTCAGCTCTTCCTCGGTCTTGCCGACCGAAGCCACCTCCGGGAAGGTGTAGACCACCGAGGGGATGACCTCGTAATTGACATGGCCGGCCTGGCCGGCGAGCAGCTCGGCCAGCGCCACGCCCTCATCCTCGGCCTTGTGCGCCAGCATCGGACCGGCAATGGCGTCGCCAATGGCGAAGATGCCGGGCACGCTGGTGCGGTAATAATGATCGGTGACGACGCGCCCGCGTGCGTCCTTCTCGACGCCGAGCGCCTCCAGCCCCAACCCTTCGGTGTAGGCGACGCGACCGATGGCGACGAGCACCACATCGGCCTCCAGCGCCTGGGCCTCGCCGCCGGCGGCGGGCTCGACCGAGACCTTCAGCGTGTCGCCCGACGAATCGACGCCGGTGACCTTGGCGCCGAGCTTGAACGCCACGCCCTGCTTTTCCAGGATGCGCTGGAACGATTTGGCGACGTCAAGGTCCATGCCGGGCAGGATGCGGTCGAGATATTCGACCACCGTAACCTGCGCCCCCAGCCGCCGCCACACGCTGCCAAGCTCCAGCCCGATGACGCCGGCGCCGACCACGAGCAGCTTGCCCGGCACTTTTTCCAGCGCGATGGCGCCTGTCGAGGAGACGATGCGGGTCTCGTCGATCGCGATGCCGGGGAGCTTGGCCACATCCGAGCCGGTGGCGATGACGATGGCCTTGGCCTCCAGCGTCTGCTGCGAACCATCTGCCAGGGCGATATCGATCTTGCCCGGCGCCGGGATGCTGGCCGTGCCGTGGAAGGTATCGATCTTGTTCTTCTTCATCAGGAAGGCGACGCCCTTGGTGTTGCCTTCCACCGCCTGGTCCTTGAAGCCGAGCAGGGCCGCGTGGTCGAGCTCCGGCGCGCTGACCTTGATGCCCATCTTGGCGAAGCTGTGCCCGGCTTCCTCGAAGCGGTGCGAGGCGTGCAGCAGCGCCTTGGAGGGAATGCAGCCAATGTTCAGGCAGGTGCCGCCGAAGGTGGCGCGCTTCTCGACCACCGCGACCTTGAGCCCGAGCTGGGCGGCGCGGATGGCGCAGACATAGCCGCCGGGGCCGGTGCCGATGACGATCAGGTCGTAAGAGGACATGGTCGGTTCCTTGGGGGCTTGCTCGAGATGGCGAGTTGCGTCAGTTGGCCTTCTGCACCGCGAGGCGCAGGCCCAGCAGCACGAAGGTCGCGCCGGTCAGCCGGTTGAACCAGCTTCCGAACGCCTTGAAACGGGCACGTACAGAAGGGTTGGTGAAAAATAGCGTGACGCCGGCAAACCACGCGATCAGCGCGCTCGCCATGCCGATTCCATAGAGAAAAGACACGGCCGCCGGCGTCTCATGGCTCACCAGGGCGGTGAAAAGCGAGAGGAAGAACAGCACGGGCTTCGGGTTCAGGGCATTGGTGAGGAAGCCCATGCCGAAGCAGGCGCCCAGCGAGAGCGACCGGCCCGCCGTGGCGCCCGCCGCCAATTCGCCCTCGTCGATGTCGAGCGGCTTGTCGAAAAACGACTTCACCCCGAGATAGAGCAGATAGGCGACGCCCAGCCATTTGATGAGCGCGAACAGCGCGAGTGACTGCGAGACGATCAGACCGATTCCCAGCAGCGTGTAGCTGATGTGGAACAGCAGCGAGGCGCCAATGCCAAAGCTGGTGATCAGCGCGGCGCGCCGGCCATGCACGACGCTTTGGCGGACGACGAGGGCAAAATCCGCCCCCGGCGCCACGATTACCACCGCGAACACGGCCATCAGCGCCGCGAATTCGCTGAGATAGGTCATTGCATCCTCCGCCGGGCCACGCCCGGTTCACCCACGTGTCCCGATCACAGATCCAGCACGAGCCGGGTCGGGTCTTCCAGCGCTTCCTTGACGCGGACGAGGAAGGTGACGGCGCCCTTGCCGTCGACGATGCGGTGATCATAGCTCAGCGCCAGATACATCATCGGGCGGGCGACGATCTGGCCCTTCACCACCACCGGGCGCTCCTCGATGCGGTGCATGCCGAGAATGCCCGACTGCGGCGCGTTGAGGATCGGGGTCGACATCAGCGAGCCGTAGATGCCGCCATTGGTCAGGGTGAAGGTGCCGCCCTGCATGTCCTCGATGCCGAGCTTGCCGTCGCGCGCCTTGCGGCCGAGGCCAGCAATGGCCTTCTCGATGCCAGCGACCGAGAGCTGGTCCGCGTCGCGCACCACGGGAACCACCAGGCCCTTGTCGGTGCCGACCGCGATGCCGATGTGGTAATAGTTCTTGTAGACGAGGTCGGTGCCGTCGATCTCGGCGTTCACCTCAGGCACGTCCTTGAGGGCCTGGATCACCGCCTTGGTGAAGAAGCCCATGAAGCCCAGCTTCACGCCGTGCTTCTTCTCGAACACGTCCTTGTACTGGGCGCGCAGATTCATCACCGCCGACATGTCGACATCGTTGAAGGTGGTGAGCATCGCCGCCGTGTCCTGCGCGTCCTTCAGACGGCGGGCAATGGTCTGGCGCAGCTTGGTCATCTTCACGCGCTCTTCGCGCGAGGCGTCATCCGGCGCGGAGGGGGCGCGGGCAGGCGCCGGGGCGCGGGCGGCGGCGGGTGCCGGCGCGGTGGCCAGCGCGGCGAGCATGTCGCCCTTGGTCACGCGCGCATCCTTGCCGGTGCCGGCGAGCATGGCGGGGTTGAGTCCGCTTTCCGCCGCCAGCTTGGCGACCGCCGGGCCATTGGCGCCGGAAGACGCGGCAGCCGGGGCCGGCGCTTCAGCCTTGGGAGCTTCAGCCTTGGGGGCCTCGGCCTTCGGAGCTTCCGCCTTGGCGGGCGCGGCAGCCGGTGCGGCCTTGGCCGCGCCGGAGCCTTCGCCGATGGAGCCGAGCAGCGCGCCGACGCCGACCGTTTCGCCGTCCTTGGCGATGATCTCGGAGAGCACGCCGGCCGAGGGCGCGGGCACCTCGATCGTGACCTTGTCGGTCTCCAGTTCGACAATGGGTTCATCGGCGACGACGGTGTCTCCCGCCTTCTTGAACCACTTGCCGATGGTTGCCTCGGTGACCGATTCGCCCAGCGTCGGAACGCGGATCTCGGTGGCCATGCTCGTTCTTCCTCACCGTTTGCCGGCTGCGGGGCCGGCATTCCCTCGGGTCTTGCGGACTTAGGTCTTGCGGATAGTCGCGATGCTCAGCCCAGGGCGTCCTGCAGGAACGCCTTGAGCTGCGCGAGATGCTTGGACATCAGCCCCGTCGCCGTGGCGGCGGAGGCCGGGCGGCCGGTGTAGCGCGGCCGCGAGGAGGCGGAGCCGGCCTGTTCCAGCACCCATTCGAGATAGGGCTGCACGAAGGCCCAGCCGCCCTGGTTCTTCGGCTCTTCCTGGCACCAGACGATTTCCGCCTGCTTGAAGCGGCCGATTTCCTGCGCCAGCGTCTTGAGCGGGAAGGGGAAGAGCTGTTCGACGCGCATCAAATAGATGTCGTCCAGCCCCCGGCGCTCGCGCTCCTCATAGAGGTCGTAATAGACCTTGCCCGAGCACAGCACGACACGGCGGATCTCGCTGTCCGGCTTCAGCGTCACCGCCTCGGCCGGCAGGGCGGCGGCGAAGTTGCGGTCGGCATCGTCCCACAGCACGCGGTGGAAGGTGGTCTGCGGCCCAAACTCCGCCAGCGTCGAGACGGCGCGCTTGTGGCGCAGCAGGCTCTTCGGCGTCATCAGGATCAGCGGCTTGCGGAAGTCGCGCTTGAGCTGGCGGCGCAGGGCGTGGAAATAGTTCGCCGGCGTCGTCAGGTTGGCGACCTGCATGTTGTCCTCGGCGCACATCTGCAGATAGCGCTCCAGACGGGCGGAGGAATGCTCCGGCCCCTGGCCCTCATAGCCATGCGGCAGCAGGCAGACCAGGCCGGACATGCGCAGCCATTTGCGCTCGCCGGAGGAGAGGAACTGGTCGAAGATCACCTGCGCGCCATTGGCGAAGTCGCCGAACTGGGCTTCCCACATGGTCAGCGCGTTCGGCTCGGAGAGCGAGTAGCCATACTCAAAACCGAGCACGGCCTCTTCCGAGAGCATCGAGTTAATGACCTCGTAATGCGCCTGCCCTTCCCGCACATGGTTGAACGGGGTGTGGCGCTCCTCGGTCTCCTGGTCGATCAGCACCGAATGGCGCTGCGAGAAGGTGCCGCGCTCGCTGTCCTGGCCGGACAGGCGCACCGGATGGCCGTCCAGCAGCAGCGAGGAGAAGGCCAGCGCCTCCGCCGTCGACCAGTCGATGCCGGCGCCGTCGTCAAGGATCGCCTTGCGGCGGGCGTCGAGGAAGCGCTGGATGGTGCGGTGGACGTGGAAGCCTTCCGGCACGGTGGTGATGCGGGTGCCGATCTCGCGCAGCTCGTCGAAATCGACGCCGGTGACGCCGCGGCGCGGATCGTCCTCGGCGGCGGCGGCCTTCAGCCCGGCCCAGCGGCCGTCGAGCCAGTCGGCCTTGTTCGGCTTGTAGGCCTGGCCGGCCTCATATTCGATGTCGAGCTTCGAGCGCCATTCGGCGCGCATGCCGTCGATCTCGCCCGGCGCGATCACGCCCTCGGCTTCCAGCTTGCGCGAATACAGCTCCAGCGTGGAGGGGTGCTGCTTGATGAGCTTGTACATCAAGGGCTGGGTGAAGGCGGGTTCGTCGCCCTCATTATGGCCGAAGCGGCGGTAGCAGAACATGTCCACCACGACAGGCTTGCGGAAGCGCTGGCGGAATTCGGTGGCGATCTTGGCGGCGAAGGTCACGGCCTCGGGGTCGTCGCCATTCACGTGGAAGATCGGCGCCTCGATGGTCTTGGCGACATCCGACGGGTAGGGCGAGGAACGCGAGAAGCGCGGATAGGTGGTGAAGCCGATCTGGTTGTTGATGATGAAGTGGATCGAGCCGCCGGTGCGGTGTCCCTTCAGTCCCGACAGGCCGAGGCATTCGGCCACCACGCCCTGGCCGGCGAAGGCGGCGTCGCCATGCAGCAGCAGCGGCATCACCTGGGTGCGCTCGGCGTCGTGCAGCAAATCCTGCTTGGCGCGCGACTTGCCCAGCACCACCGGGTCGACGATTTCCAGATGCGAGGGATTGGCGGTCAGCGACAGGTGGACCTGGTTGCCGTCGAACTCGCGGTCGGAGGAGGCGCCGAGATGGTACTTCACATCGCCGGAGCCCTCGACCTCGTCGGGCGCCCAGGAGCCGCCCTTGAACTCGTGGAACAGCGCGCGGTGCGGCTTGCCCATCACTTGCGTCAGCACGTTCAGCCGGCCGCGATGGGCCATGCCGAGCACGATTTCCTTCACGCCGAGATTGCCGCCGCGCTTGATGATCTGCTCCAGCGCCGGGATCAGGCTCTCCGCGCCGTCAAGGCCGAAGCGCTTGGTGCCGGTGTAGCGGACATCGAGGAACTTCTCGAAGCCCTCGGCCTCCACCAGCTTGTTGAGGATGGCGCGCTTGCCCTCGCGGGTGAAGGTGATTTCCTTGTCCGGGCCTTCGATCCGCTCCTGGATCCACGCCTTCTCCTCGGGGGAGGAGATGTGCATGAACTCGACGCCGAGCGTGGCGCAATAGGTGCGCTGGAGGATGGCGACCATCTGGCGGACGGTGGCGAACTCCAGGCCCAGCACATGGTCGATGAAAATCGGCCGGTCGAGATCAGCCTCGCGGAAGCCATAGGAGGCGGGGTCGAGCTCGGGCGCGGCGCGCACCGGCTCAAGACCCAGCGGGTCGAGCTTGGCGTGCAGATGGCCGCGCATGCGGTAGGCGCGGATCATCATCAGCGCCTTGACGGAATCGCGGGTGGCCTGCTGGACATCGGCGCTGGACAGCTCGACGCCGGCCTTCTGAGCCTTCTCGCTCGCCTTGGCCTCGACCTTGCGGCCGATCGCCTTCTCCACCTCGATCCACTGCCCGTCCATCGCCGAGACGAGCTCGCCATTGGCGTGGATCGGCCAGCCCTCCTTCTTCCAGGAGGCGCCACGGGCGCTCTTCTCGACATCGGCCGGGGCGTCCTTCAGCCCGGCGAAGAAGGCCTGCCACTCGGCGTCCACCGAGTTGGGGTCGGCCTCATAGCGGGCATAGAGGTCCTCGATCCAGGCCGCATTGGCTCCGTAGAGGAAGGAGGTATTGAGGAAGGTCTCGTTCACGTCCGCGCGCGACATCGTCGGCTCCTGGGGGACCGTTCGGGTCCGGTGGCAGTGCTTTCTTGCCGAAGAGCGCCCGAGGCCGGTGCCCCGGGCTCACTGCGGTGCTCCGCAACGCGAAGCGAAAGTCGGGTAGGCTTTATATAGGTCGCGTATTCACCTCGGGAATGCCGCAGGAATGCGGCACGGCGATGCGAAAATGCGTGACCTCAAGCATAAGCAATACCGGGACCGGCCTGCCCGGCACCAGCGGCGGGACCCTCCCGCCGCCCATAATCGGCCCGAAGGCCGTTCACGTCCTCGCGACAGGGGCGCCGGGGCGCCCGCGCCGGAGGCCGGGCATCGATCAGGCGCCGAGATCGGGGGCGATCTTCTGGCACTCGCCGACCAGTTCCTTCACCGAGGCGACCGACTTGTCGAGCATGGCGCGCTCATTGGCATCCAGCTCGATTTCGACAATCCGCTCGACGCCATTGGCGCCGATGATGACCGGTACGCCGAGATAGAGGTCGTCAATGCCGTACTGGCCGGTGAGATAGGCGGCGCAGGGCAGCAGGCGCTTCTTGTCGCGGAGATAGGAGGTGGCCATCTCGATCGCCGAGGCCGCCGGGGCGTAGAAGGCCGAGCCGGTCTTCAGCAGGTTGACGATCTCGCCGCCGCCCTTGCGGGTGCGGTCGACGATGGCGTCCACCTTCTCCTGGCTGGTCCAGCCCATCTTGACGAGGTCCGGCAGCGGGATGCCGGCGACGCCGGAATAGCGCACCAGCGGCACCATGTCGTCGCCATGGCCGCCCAGCACGAAGGCGGTGACGTCTTCCACCGACACGTCGAACTCGTCGGCGAGGAAATAGCGGAAGCGGGCGGAATCGAGCACGCCGGCCATGCCCACCACCTTGTGGGTGGGAAGGCCCGAGGCCTTCTGCAGCGCCCACACCATGGCGTCGAGCGGGTTGGTGACACAGATGACGAAGGCGTCGGGGGCATGCTGCTTGATGCCGGCGCCGACCTGTTCCATCACCTTGAGATTGATGCCGAGAAGATCGGAGCGGCTCATGCCGGGCTTGCGCGGCACGCCGGCGGTCACGATCACCACATCGGCGCCGGCAATGCCCTCATAGCCATTGGCGCCGACGAGTGCGGCGTCGAAGCCGAGGACCGGAGAGGCTTCGGCAATGTCGAGGCTCTTGCCCTGCGGGATACCTTCCGCCACGTCGAAAAGCACGACGTCGCCGAGTTCCTTGAGGCCGGCGAGAAGGGCGAGAGTACCGCCAATCTGGCCTGCCCCGATCAGTGCAATCTTTGCTCGAGCCATGAGATTTCCTGACTTTCCGAGGGGAGGGTGCGGCGCTCCGCCGCGCCGGGGTTCCGATAGACCTTATCGCTGCGTGGTTCAAGCGAGGAAGGCCGTTGAGGTAAATACGCCCGAGTACAACTTTCGGACCAAGTACTGGTATACGAAATACCTGCCAGCGACGGGGGCGGGTGATGTTCTAGCGGCGCCGACTGGCGAGATCTTCCATGAGTTCGATCTGGATTGCCTGGATTTCCGCCAGGCGCTCCCATTGCCGCGTGAGCATGTGGTCGATCTTCTCGTGCAGATGGCGGATTTCCAGCTCGGCCTTCAGATTGACGCGGTAGTCATTCTCCGAGCGTCGCCGGTCCTTCGCCTCCTGACGTTTCTGGCTCATCATGATGACGGGCGCTTGAAGGGCGGCGACGCAGGACAGCACCAGGTTCAGCAGGATGAACGGGTAGGGGTCGAAAGCGCCCATCAGCCCGGCGATGTTCAGCGCCATCCAGAGATTGATGAACACCATGAACGAGATGATGAAGGTCCAGCTGCCGCCGAAGGAGGCGATGGCGTCGGCGGCGCGCTCGCCGAAGGTGCGCCCGAGCTCGATCTCGTCCTCGATATTCTCGGTGAGGATGTCGTTGGCCGCGAGGCTGGCGATGACGTCGTGGTCAAGCTCGCTGAGGTCGCCGCGCTCGGCCTTCAGCGTGGCAGCGATATAGGCGCTGCGCTCCTTCGCCAGCGCCTTGCGCGAGATATAGGCATCGGGCGCGATGTCGGGATGCAGCGCCCTTATGTGGTCGGCAAGGCCCGGCCGCAGCATGTCGAGGCGCAGGCCATCGCGCGCGGAAACGATCTCGCCGGTGAGGGCGCAGCTGTGATGCGGGGGGTGTTCGTGCGAGTGGGGGGCGTGCGTGCTCATGCGGAAGCCTTCCCGGGCGGGGTATTTCGCGGTGAGGCGCCCGCCGGGCGGGCGTCCTTGGCATGCGGTAAGGGCCGGGCCGCCATGCAGCGCTTCCTTCAGGTCTCGACGAGGCCGGTCGTGTTGCCGCTGGCGTGCGAATCGCCACGCCCATGCGGGCGGGCGATATAGTCGTCGGAGCGCATCTCGTGCAGGCGCGAAACGGTGCGCGCCCATTCAAAGGCTTCCGCGCCCTCGGTGCCGAGGTAGAGTTGCTCGGGCTCGGCGGGGGCGGAGGCGACCACCTTCACGCCCTTCTCATACAGCTCGTCGATCAGCGTGATGAAGCGCTTGGCCTCGTTGCGCGTGTCCTGGTCGAGCTGGGGAATATGGTCGATGACCAGCGTGTGGTAGGTCCGCGCCAGGCGCAGATAGTCGGTGGCGCCCAGCGGCACGCCGCACAGATCGGCGAAGGTGAAGCGGGCGCCGCCGCCGCCGGCGCGCGGCACCGGGATGGTCCGCGCGCCTGACGTGACACGGGCGGGGGCGCCGCCGTCAATGCCGGCGATGCGGTGCCAGACCTTGTCCATCTCGCGGTCGATATCGGCCATGGTCTCGTGCGCCGCCGGCACATACCAGGTGCGGGCGCCGCCGAGCTTTTCCATCCGGTAGTCGGTGGGCGATTCGATCCGCACCACTTCCATGTGCTGCTCGATCATGGCGATGAACGGCAGGAACAGCGCCCGGTTGAGGCCGCCCTTATAGAGATCGTCCGGGGCGACATTGGAGGTGGCGACGATGACCACGCCGAGATCGAACAGTTTTTCGAACAGGCGGCCGAGGATCATCGCGTCGGCGATGTCGGTGACGTGGAACTCGTCGAAGCACAAGAGCCACGCTTCCTCATAGAGCGCGGCGGCGACCGGGGCGATGGGGTCGCCGTCCTTCAGTCGGCCTTCCTTCATGTCCTTGCGCACCTGGAAGATGCGGGCGTGGACATCGGCCATGAATTCGTGGAAATGCGCCCGCCGCTTGCGCTTGCGCACCGCCACGCTCTCATAGAACAGGTCGACCAGCATGGTCTTGCCGCGCCCGACGGCGCCATGGATGTAAAGGCCGCGCACCCGGGGAATGCTGTCCTCGCGCCGCGCGAACAGCCAGCCCAGCGCCGAGGATTTGCGGGCGAGGCGGCGGGAGGCGATTCGCTGCTCCAGGCTCGCCAGCGCCCCGACCACCCGGGCCTGGCCGGCATCGGGCGTGATGTCGCCGGCCGCCATGCGGGCGACATATCGTGCGGCGAGCACCGAGCCGCCGGCTTCCGCCGCCACCATTTCCGCCATATTGGGGCACCCCGCAATGTTGCAGCGCACGCTTATCGTTAGCCGGCCGTTGCGGCAAGGGTTGCGAAAGACTACCGTTGCGAAAGGCAAGCGTTGCGCAAGCCTAGCCAAGGAAAGACAGCTCCCCCCGCCTCGGCCGCGTGGCACTGAGGAACGGCGCCAGTGCGCGGCTCATCCCCGCAAAATGCATGGCAGGGCGGCGGGAACCGATGGGCGGTTCGCGCGTTATTTCTGGTTTGCCTTGACCCGCTCACATTTCTCCCCCCACACTCGCCGCGCTTCTCCAGACGGGTGAGACCGGAATGCGGGTGCGGGGCTTTGGCGATTCTGGCGGAAAGGCCCCGGTTGGGCGGGCCGTGACCGTGGCGTTTACCGTGGCCTGCGGGATCGGCGTGTGCGGCGCGCCAGCGGCGGCGGCGGAGCGCAACGCCTCGACCTCGGCCAGCCTGCCCTCCTCCGCCATCATCATCGATCGCGATGACCGTCTTTCCCGCGACGACTATTCCCGCACCTTCGGCCTGACACCGGCCGCTATGGCCTCGCGCTTCGGCGCGACCGGCCTGGTGCGCTGCGGCTCGGCCGTGGGCACCGGCCAGCTGGTGGGCGCCAACAACGTGCTGGTGACGGCCTCGCATGTGCTGTTCACCCCGGGCGGCGAGCCGCGCGGGCGGGGCGCAGACTGCACCTTCGAGATCACCGCCGGCGGTAGCCGGCAGAAGGTTTCGGTCGATGTCGACAAGGTGGTGTGCGGCGCCCGCGAGCCCTATGGCCAGCCGGCGGTGAAGGATTGGGCGGTGGTGCCGCTCGCCGGAGCGGTGAAGGGCGTGAAGCCCTATATGCCCGGCACGATGCAGGTGCCGGGCAATATCGTGCTGGCGGCGGCGGCGCGGAGCGGCGGCCAGGAATATTATTCGCTGCAGAACTGCCAGGCCCGCAAGGTGACGACCACGGCGTCGAGCGGCCTGCGGGAAGTCGCGATCGACTGTGACGCCGAGGGCGGCGTCTCCGGCGCGGCGATGCTGTCGCCGGACGGGGCGTTCCTGGGCGTCTATGTCGGCTTCCGCTCGGCCCATCCCGGCAAGGTCGGCCCGTTCTCGATGAGCCATTATAATTTCGGCCTGTCGGCCGATGGCGCCCTGCGCGAGGCGATCACCGAGGTGGTGACGCGGGCCCGCACGCTGAGCGCCAGCCGCTAGGCCCCACTCTCTGGCGCCGGCGGGAGAGACGGCCCACGCTGGTGGCACGCGCAGGCTCGCGTCATCTGCGGCCCTACGCATTGGCGCATCGCCGGCGGCGGCGTAGACTGGCGCCGGCTCGCCGAGGCCGCATGCGAGCCATGCAGATGCAGGAGTTGTCTCGTTGTGCGGTGCGCATATTTATGCTGCGCCGCAATAATAATCCGCGGTCCCGTCGAGGCCGAGCCCATGACACCGTCCGCCGCCCCTTCATCTGCCGCGCCGCAGGCGCCGCATGCCCCACCGTCCCCCGCGATGGCGCGGCTGCCCGGCAGCATCCGCAAGCTGGTGCCGGCGGAACGCGAGGCGATACTGGCGCATCTGCTGCGGCTCGATCCGCTGAGCCGCTTCATGCGCTTCGGCGGCGTGGTTTCCGACAACGCGCTGGCCCGCCATGCGACCCGCCTTGTCTCCGGCGAGGCGAGTGCCATCGGTTATTTCGTCGAGGGCGATTTGCGGGCGGTGGCGGAGCTGCACCCGCTCGGCACGCGCCCGGGTAAGCCGGCGGCGGCCGAGGCGGCGTTCAGCGTCGAGCGCCCCTGGCAGGGCAAGGGCATCGGCTCGGCGCTGATGAAGCATCTGGTGCTGCTGGCGCAGAATCGCGGCATCGAGGAATTGCAGGTGGTGTTCCTGCCCAATAACGGGCCGATGCGGAACCTCGCCGTGCACCACGCGGCCGATCTCCAGCTCGACGACGAGGAGATGGTCGGGCGCATGCGCGCCCCGCGCGCCACCTTCTTCTCGCAGGCCCGCGAATTCATCGGCGACATCTTCGCCGTCTTCTCCTCCGCCGCCGACCTGCAGGAGCGGATGCTGCCGCCGCATCTGCGGGGCAACTGACGCGCAGACCTGCCTCGGCAGGAGCGGGCCGTGGCCCCCGGCCGTGCCCCCCCCGCCTCGACCCGTGGCCTTGACTTGGCCTTGATCGGGACTGAGAGAGGTCGGCCACTGGCTCCAATCCGCCCCGGCACGATGTATTCCACCTCACTCTTCCCGTCTTTCCCGCCCCGCCCCGCCGCGCTGTCCGCCTTCCGGTGGACCGGCCGCCTGCTGGCGGGCGTCGCGCCGGTGCTTTGGGCGGTGCTCATGGCGCTGGCCCTGCTGCTCAGCGCGGGTGCCGGCTTCGCGCAGATACCGCCGGAACAGCTGCAGGTGCAGCAGAAGCTGGAGGGCCAGCGCGCCATCGTCGACGGCG
Source organism: Ancylobacter vacuolatus (assembly GCF_030813595.1). Taxonomy (GTDB): domain Bacteria; phylum Pseudomonadota; class Alphaproteobacteria; order Rhizobiales; family Xanthobacteraceae; genus Ancylobacter; species Ancylobacter vacuolatus. Next base: position 36,599 of record NZ_JAUSUH010000008.1, read on the forward strand.
TCGAGGCGGCGCTGGGGCGCGACGGGCTTCGCTCGATCGACCTCGACGATCTGCGCAATCGGCTGGACCCGGTGCGGACCGACCTGACCGCCGGCATCGCCCTGCTGGAGCCGCTGCTGGCGAACTTCAATCACCGGGTGAAGGAAATCGGCCCCAAGCCGGCCGAGGACGCCCCGCCGGAAGACGCCTCCATCACCTCCGAGCGCGACGCGCTGACCGCCCGCGCCACCGAGCTCGACGCGGTGCTCAAGCAGGCGAAGCTGCTGAAGGTGCGGGCCGACCAGCTTTCCGACCGCATCACCAGCCGGCGCCGCGCGCTGTTTACCGACACGCTGCTGGCGCGCTCCTACAGCATTTTCGATCCCTCGCTCTGGATGCAGGCCGCCGCCGCCGTGCCGGTGGAGCTGCGCGGCATCAACTATTTGCTGAGCGACTGGGCGGCCTATGCCAATGCGCGCATGCCGTTTCTCGGGCAGGTGGCGGTGGCCTTCGGCGCGCTGGTGATCGTCGCGCTGATCTTCCTGGCGCGCAGCATACTCGCCCGGCCGCTGCACCGCGCGGAGCTTGGCGCGGAGGGCGAGCCGCTCTCGCGCCTGCGGGCGAGCGGGCTTTCGGCGCTGGTGGCCCTGCTGCGCATGGCGGCGGCGCCGGCGGCGGTCACCGCCGTGCTGGCATTGCTGAACAGTTTCGACCTGCTGCCGCCCCGGGTGAACGAGATCGCGCAGGGCGTTCTGCTCGCCGTCTTCATCGTCGCCGTCGGGCGAGGTCTGCTCGACGGCGCGCTGGCGCCGGGGGAGCCGCAGCGCCGCGTGGTGCCGCTCTCGGACGACATGGTGCGGCTGATCTACAGCCACGCCTCGGTAGGCCTGTGGATTCTCGGCACCTCGGCGATGCTCGGCGCCGTGCACCGCGCGCTGGTGGCGCCGGTGCCGCTCTCGGTGGCGACCAGCGCAACGATGGCGCTGTGCCTCGTCCTGGTGGCCTCGCGCAGTATGCGCGCCCTCAATGCCCTGTCCGGCGACAGCGACGAGGACGAAGGCAAGGCGCCGGACGGCAAGGCTATCGACGGCAAGGCGCCAGATGGCAAGATGTCGGACGGCAAGGTTTCGGACGGCAAGGCCGAGGATGGCCGTGACGCCCGCTCGCCCACCCTGCTCAACTGGATCAAGTTTCCCTTCTGGGTGCTGAACCTCGCCGTGCTCGGGGCGCTGATCACCGGCTATGTCAGCATCGCCTCCTTCCTGTCCTCGCGCACGCTGGTCGGCGTGGTGATGGCGGGGGCGCTCTATCTCGTCGTGGCGCTGATCAATGCGCTGTTCGTCGATTCCCTCACCGCCGGCCCGAAGGCGCGCCACGCGGCGAAGGCGCTCGGCATCCGGCCGGCGAGCCTCGAACTGCTGTCGGTGCTGATTGCCGGCGTGCTGAAGGCGGTGGCGATCATCGGCATCGTCATTGTCGTGGTCGGCACCTTCGGCACCTCCACCTCGGATTTCGCCGATCTGGCGAGCCGCGTCACCCTCGGCTTCACCATCGGCAATTCGACGGTCGCTATCGGCGACATATTGAGCGCGCTGCTGTTCCTGGTGATCGGCATCGTCATCGCCCGCGCGGTGCAGCGCTGGTTCGCGGTGGCGATCCTGCCGAAGACCGCCTTCGACCAGGGCCTGCAGAACTCCATCGCCACGATTATCGGCTATATCGGCTCGATCACCGTGATCGCGATGGCGATGGGGCAGCTGGGGCTGAACCTCGAAAACATCGCGTTGGTCGCCGGTGCGCTCTCGGTCGGTATCGGCTTCGGCCTGCAATCTATCGTCTCGAACTTCGTCTCCGGGCTGATCCTGCTGGCCGAGCGGCCGATACGGGTCGGCGACACCATTTCGGTGAAGGGCGAGGAGGGCTATGTGCGCCGCATCAGCGTGCGCGCGACCGAGATCGAGACCTTCGACCGCGCGGCGGTGCTGATCCCCAATTCAGATCTCATCACCGGCATGGTGAAGAACTTCACCCATGCCAACACCACCGGCCGGGTGATCGTGGCGGTGAACGTCGCCTATGACGCGGATGCCGACGAGGTGCGCGACATCCTGATCGGCTGCGCCTGCGACCATCCACAGGTGCTGCGCTCGCCGCCGCCGCGGGTGTTCCTGATGGCGTTCGGCGACAGCTACCTGAAGTTCGAGCTGCGCTGCGTGGTGGCGAATGTCGACTATGCGCTCACCGTAAAGAGCGACCTGCATTTCGCCGTGCTCGACCGGCTGAAGACCGCGAAGATCGGCATTCCCTACACGCCGTGGAGCATCTATCGCGGCGGGCGGATCGGCGAGGAGCCGCCGGCCGGGGATGAGGGCGGCTAGGCATTTTCACTGAACTCGGCGTCATCGGACCCGCGCGTTAGAGATTGGTTTACCGATCCGGGCGGATTCAATCGTTCCCGGACCTTCCCGTCTCCGCGCCCCTTGAGAGTGTCGCATGTCCACCTTCCTGCTGAAGCGCCTTGCCGGTCTGCTGCTGGTGCCCCTGATGCTCGCGGCCTGCGCCGCCGGGCCGACCACGGCGCCGGTGGACGAGACCTTCTATGCCAACATCGCCAAGGGCGGCGCGCTCGACCCGCAGGCGGCGGCCGCGCTGATCAGCGACTACCGGCGCGGGCGCGGCCTGCCGGCCGTCACCATCGACCCGGTGCTGATGAATGTCGCCGAGCGTCAGGCCAAGTCCATGGCGGCGGCGGACCAGCTCTCGCACAATATTGGCGGACGCGGGCTGACCACGCGGCTGAAGGCGGCCGGGTTCAGCGGGCTGAAGGCGGCGGAGAATGTCGGCGCCGGCTATCACACGCTGGCCGAGGCGTTCTCCGGCTGGCGGGATTCGCCCTCGCACAACAAGAACATGCTGCTGCCGGGCGCCACCCGCCTCGGCATCGCCGCCGTGCGCTCCCCGCGCAGCAAGTACAGCGTCTACTGGGCGATGGTGATCGCGGTGCCGGACCCGAAGGCCGAGGCGGCCGAGGCGGCGGCGAACCCGGCCGGCGCAACCGCCGGCGCCCCGGCGGCGGGCGGCACGCAGGTGCTGCTCAACGGCGCGCCGCTGCCGTCTCAATAGGCCGCCAAGGCGCGGTGCGCCCCGCGCCGGCGCGGGGCCGGCGCTCGCGGCTCAGCGCCGCAGCGTATGCGGCGCGAGCGGATTGTCGGTCATAGCGACGCGGTCGGGCTGGCCGATGGCGGGCAGGCCCATGAAGGCGTCGAACAGCCGGCGAATCACCGCTGGCTCGACATCGCGCACAATCATCACCAGGCGGGTGCGCCGGTCGTCATCCGGCCAGGCGGCAAGCTGGCTCGGCGGGTGCAGCACATGCTGGACGCCGTGCAGCACCAGCGGGTGCTCGGGGTCCTCGGCCAGCTTCACAATGCCCTTGAGCCGCAAGAGCTTGGGCCCATGCGTGCCGCGCACCAGCTCCAGGAACATGTCGATGGCGGCGGCGGAGACCGGCGCCTCGGTGGCCACGGTGAAGGCGCGGATGCGCTCGTCATGGCGGTTCTCGTCATGGACGTGGGCGCGCCCGGCTTCCTCCGCCGCGCTCACCGCCTCGTCGGCCAGCCAGCGTGACACGTCGGGAATCTTGGTGGCGGGATCATAGAGCCCGGCGCCGAGCAGCGCGGACGGTGTCGCCTCGCCCTTGGCGGCATCGAGCACTGGCGCGCCGGGCGCGAGCCGGGCGAGGCGCTGGCGCAGCGCGGCGAGGTTGGCGCTCCGCTCGGGCGTATCGACCAGATCGGTCTTGGTGAGCACGATGCGATCGGAAATCGCCGCCTGCCGCACCGATTCCGGGTGCGCGTCGAGCGTGCCGAGGCCGTTCACCGCGTCGACCACGGTGACGACACCATCGAGCCGGAAGCGCATCAGCAGATAGGGATGCATCATCAAGACGTGCAGGATCGGCGCCGGATCGGCGAGGCCGGTGGTCTCGATCACCACCCGGCGGAAAGGCGGGATGACGCCATTGTCCATGCGCCGCAGCAACTGCTCCAGGCCCTCGGACAGGTCGCCGCGAATGGTGCAGCACAGGCAGCCGGAGGCGAGCAGCACGGTGGCGTCGTCGAAATGCTGGACCAGGAGATGGTCGAGCCCGATCTCGCCGAACTCGTTGATCAACACGGCGGTGTCGGCCATGTCCGGCTGCTGCAGCAGCGTGTTGAGCAGCGTCGTCTTGCCGGCGCCGAGAAAGCCGGTGAGCAGCGTGACCGGAAGCGGTTCCGGGGGGAGGCGGGTCGCCTCGCTCATGAGCGAAATCCTGTTCGGCGCGGCACGCGGCGCCGCGCTCGCGCGAGGCTGCGGCGCCCGCAGGCTATTGCGGTGGCGGAGGAACGGCGAGATTGGCCGGCGCGGCACCCGGCCCGGGGGCGGGCTTTGCCGCCGGCTTGGCGGCGGGTTTGGTGGCCGGCTTGGCGCCCGGCTGGGCCTGCGCGGTCGCGGGCTTCGGCTTGGGCTTGGGCTTGGGCTTCGGCGCCGCCTCTGGCGCGACGGCCTGAGGAGCACCTCCGGCCGCCTCGGTCGTGGGCGCCGCGTCGGGATTGCCGGTGTCGATGACCGCCGTGGTAGGCCCCTTCTTGCCCGCGGGCTTCTTGGCGACGGGCTTCTTCGGTGCCGGCGGCGGCGGATAGGCGGCGGCGAGCGCCTCGGCGCTGGGGAACGGCCCGACGAACACCTCGACCGGCGGCATGGAGGGCGGCAGCTTCTGCAGCAGGCTGGCACCGGTCACGGTGCCGTCGAGCCGGGCCATGCCGGCGGCGACATAGCCGGTGGGCGCCGGGCCGCTGTCGTCATCGGCTTCGGAGGCGGTGTTCTTGCGCTTGCCGCCGCACACCTGCTCCCGCATGTCGGTTGGCGGGCCGCTCTCGTTGCGCAGCGAGTCGACCGAGGGGGCGAGCGAGCCGAACACGTTGCCGGACTGCTGGAAACCGCGCTCCAGCAGCAGGGCGGCCTGCTCGGTGCGGGCCTTGCCGGATTCGGTGCCGAGCACGACGACGAGAAGATGCCGGTTGCCGCGGGTGGCGCTGGCCACCAGGTTGAAGCCGGAGGCGCAGATGAAGCCGGTCTTCATGCCGTCGGCGCCGGGATAGCGGTCGATCAGCTTGTTGTAGCTGCGGATCACCGCCGGGCCGATCTTGATCGCCGGAATGCGGAACAGGTCGGCCTGTTCGGGGAAATTGAGGAAAATCGCGCGGGAGAGAATGGCGAGGTCGCGCGCGGTCGACACCTGTGCCGGGTCGGGCAGGCCGTTCGGGTTGGCGTAATGGGTGCCGGTCATGCCGAGTTCGGCGGCGGTGGCGTTCATCTCGTCGATGAAGGCCGGCAGGTTGCCGCTGACGCCTTCGGCCAGCACCACGGCGATGTCATTGGCCGACTTCACCAGCATCATCTTCAGCGCATTGTCGACCGTCACCTGCGTGCCGGCCTTGAAGCCCATCTTGGAGGGCTTCTGCGTCGTCGCGAAGTCGGAAACGGTGATCAGCGTCTCCGGTGTCAGCCGGCCGGCGCGGATGGCCTTGAAGGTGACATAGGCGGTCATCAGCTTGGTGACGGAGGCGGGATACCAGGGCTTGGTGGCGTCTTCCGCCAGCAGCACCTTGCCGCTGTCGACCTCGATGACCAGCGCCGGGGTGGCGCGCGCCGCCAGCGGGGCGAGCAGCGCGGCACTGACAAGCCCGGCCACGAGCCAGGCGCGGCGGGGGCGGAACAGGGAAAGGTTCAGCACGCTTCCAATATCCGTTTCTGACCGGGGCGGCGGGCCGGCCCGGCCCGATGGGGCATTTCGCCCCTTGCATAACCCGAACCCTGCGGCGGCGCAAAAATAAACCCCGGCCACCGGATCACACCGGCGCCATCCGATCGGCGATCCGCCGCACAGGGTTCATGTAAATGGCTCTAGAATCCACGCATGAGTGATTCGGCATGAGTGATTCGATCCGCCGCCTGCACGCCGCCGTGACCGCGACCCAGAAGGGCGCCAACCCTTCGGCGCGGACCCAGAAGCTGTTCCGCAAGGGCCGGGCGGCGATGGCGAAGAAGGTGGCCGAGGAGGCGGTGGAGGTAGCGCTCGACGCCGTGGTCGGCGACCGCGCCGCCACCGTGCGCGAGAGCGCCGATCTTCTCTACAATCTGGTCGTGCTGTGGGTGGAACTCGGCATTGAGCCCGACGATGTGTGGGCGGAGATGCGCCGGCGCGAGAAACTGCTCGGCATGGCCGAGAAGATGCCCAAGCGCCGGGGCAGGGCCGGCAAGGAAGCGCCGCTCTTCGAGGCAGGGGTGGCCGCCCGACCGCTTTTGTGGGACATCGCCGAAGGTGCCGGCGTCGCTCCTCTTCCCGACCTGCCGCGCCGGCGCCCCTAGAGCACGTCCGGTGAAAGCCGGTTCACCGGAATCCACTTCGCTCCGTCAGGTCCTTGCATGCTGCGCCGCCTCTACCAATGGGTGATCGACCTCGCGGAGCGGCGTTCCGCGCCCTGGGCGCTGGCCGCCGTGTCTTTTGCCGAAAGCTCGTTCTTCCCGGTGCCGCCGGATGTGATGCTGGTGCCGATGTGCCTCGCGCGCCCGGCTCGCGCCTGGTGGTACGCGACCATCTGCACGCTCGCCTCGGTGGTCGGCGGGCTAGCCGGCTACGCCATCGGCGCGCTGCTCTATGAGTCGCTCGGCCTGTTCCTGATCCAGCTCTATGGCTACGGCGCCCGGGTGGATGCCTTCACCGAGGCTTATCAGCGCTATGGCCACTGGATCATTCTCATCAAGGGACTGACCCCGATCCCCTACAAGGTGGTGACGATCACCTCGGGCTTCGCCCATTACAGCCTGTTCTGGTTCGTCGTGCTCTCGGTCATCACCCGGGGGCTGCGCTTCTTCATGGTGGCGGGGCTGCTGTATTGGATCGGCCCCTCGGCGCGCACCTTCATCGAGGAACGGCTCGGCCTGGTGACGGCGGCGTTCGCCGTGCTGGTGGTCGGCGGGGTTCTGGCGGCGGTGTACCTATTCTGAGCGTCAGTGCCGCCCGCCGCTGCGGCCGAGGCGCGCTTCCAGCAGCGTCTTCGCCAGCAGGGTGACGATGGCGAGCAGGGCCAGCAGCGAGGCCACCGCGAAGGACGCCTGGAACTGGTACTCGTTGTAGAGAATCTCGACCTGCAGCGGGATGGTGTTGGTCTCGCCGCGCACATGGCCCGAGACCACCGAGACGGCGCCGAACTCGCCCATGGCGCGGGCATTGCACAGCAGCACGCCATAGAGCAGCGCCCATTTGATGTTGGGCAGGGTGACGCGCGAGAACACCCGCCAGCCGCCGGCGCCGAGCGTGACCGCCGCCTCCTCCTCTGTCGTGCCCTGTTCCTGCATCAGCGGAATGAGTTCGCGCGCCACGAAGGGGAAGGTGACGAAGATCGTCGCCAGCGTGATGCCGGGCCAGGAGAAGATGATCTTCCAGCCATTGTCGATCAGCCAGGGGCCGAAATAGCCCTGGGCGCCGAACAGCAGCACGAAGACGAGGCCGGCGACGACCGGGGACACCGAGAAGGGCAGGTCGATCAGGGTGATGAGGAAGCTCTTGCCTGGGAATTCGAACTTGGTGATGGCCCAGGCCATGACGAGGCCCATGACGGTGTTGGCGGTGAGCGACAGCGCCGTGACCAGAAGAGTGAGGCGCACCGCCGCCAGCGCGTCGGGCTCGACCAGGGCGTCGAGATAGGCGTGCCAGCCCTTGGAAAAGGCTTGGGCGAAGACATTGACCAGTGGCAGCAGGATGAACAGGCCGATGATGAGGACCGCGAGGCCGATGAGGATGCCGCGCACCAGCGCGGGCTCGTCGCGGATGGGTGCGGCGCTCATGCCAGCCTCCCGGTGCGGCTCTGCGACCAGCGCTGCAGGCCGTTGACGACAAAGAGCAGCAGGAAGGACGCCACCAGCATCGTCGCCGCAATCGCGGTGGCGTCGGCGTAGCGGAACTCTTCCAGCCGGATGACGATGAGCAGCGGCGCGATCTCCGACACGTTCGGCAGGTTGCCGGCGATGAAGATCACCGAGCCATATTCGCCGACCGCCCGGGCGAAGGCGAGGGCGAAGCCGGTGAGGAAGGCCGGCAGCACCGCCGGGGCGATGACCCGGCGCACCGTGGTCCAGCGCCCGGCGCCGAGCGTGGCGGCGGCTTCCTCCAGATCGTGGTCGAGGTCCTCCAGCACCGGCTGGACGGTGCGGACGACGAAGGGCAAGCCTATGAAAATCAACGCGATCAGGATGCCGAGCGGGGTGAAGGCGACCTTGATGCCGAGCGGGGCGAGCAGGCCGCCGATCCAGCCATTCTCGGCATAAAGCGTGGTGAGCGCGATGCCGGCCACCGCGGTGGGCAGGGCGAAGGGAATGTCGATCAGCGCGTCGAGCACCCGTCGGCCGGGGAAATCATAGCGCACCAGCACCCAGACGATGATGCCGCCCAGCACGAGGTTGATGCTCGCGGCGGCGAGCGACAGGCCGAAGGAAATCTTCAGCGCGTTCAACGTTCTAGGCGCGGTGAGAATGGCGAGGATCCGGTCCGGCGACAGTTCCGCCGTCTTCAGGAACAGTGCCGCCAGCGGGATGAGTACCACCAGCGACAGCCACAGCAGGGTCAGCCCGAGGGTGAGGCCGAAGCCGGGGATGACGCCCTGCACCCGCCCGGCGAGGGGCGGGGGCAGGCTGCCGACAAGGGTGGTCCTATCCAGCGTCGTCTCGCTCAAGGCTTCGCTCCGGGAGGGGTGGTCACGGCGAAGGCCGTGCCTTGCGGCACGGCCCGGGGAGGGTCAAAAGCAGTGGCCGATGAGGCCGATGAGGTGGACAGTGAGGCCGATCGGACCGATGAGGCCGATGCGACCGGGCCTGCCGGCCGGCCTCAGTTGGAATAGATCTGGTCGAATACCCCGCCATCGGCGAAATGGGTCTGCTGTGCCTTGCGCCAGCCGCCAAAGGCCGGATCGTCAATGGTCACGAGCTCGACTTTGGGGAACACCTTCTCATAGGCCTTGGCCACCTCGGGGTCACGCGGGCGGTAGAAATTCTCCGCCGCCAGCTTCTGGCCGTCCTTGCTGTAGAGCAGCTTGAGATAGGCATCAGCGACCGCGCGGGTGCCCTTGCGATCGACATTCTTGTCCACCACCGCCACCGGCGGTTCGGCGAGGATGGAGAGCGAGGGCACGACGATGTCGAACTTGTCGTCGCCGAACTCCTTCTTCGACAGGAACGCCTCGTTCTCCCAGGCCAGCAGCACATCGCCGACGCCGCGCTCGGTGAAGGTGACGGTGGAGCCGCGCGCGCCGGTGTCGAGCACCGGGACATGCTTGTAGAGCTCGCCGACGAACGCCTTCGCCTTGGCCTCGTCGCCGCCATTCTGCTTGAGCGCATAGGCCCAGGCGGCGAGATAGTTCCAGCGGGCGCCGCCCGAGGTCTTCGGGTTGGGGGTGATGACCTGCACGCCGGGCTTGGCGAGGTCGTTCCAGTCCTTGATGCCCTTCGGGTTGCCCTTGCGCACCAGGAACACAATGGTCGAGGTGTAGGGCGAGGCATTGTCCGGCAGGCGCTTCTGCCAGTCCTTGGCGAGGAAGCCCTTATCGGCGATGGCGTCGATGTCATAGGCCAGCGCCAGGGTGACGACATCGGCATCGAGGCCGTCGATCACCGAGCGGGCCTGCTTGCCCGAGCCGCCATGCGAGGTCTTGATCTCGACGCTCTTGCCGGTCTCGGCCTTGTAGCGCTCGGCGAACAGCTTGTTGAACTGGGAATAGAGCTCGCGGGTGGGGTCGTAGGAGACGTTGAGCAGCGTCACGTCGGCGGCGCGGGCGACGGGCGCGGTGGCGAGGGGCGCCGCCAGCGCGGCGATCAGCGCGACGGCAGCCACGGGCTTGAAAGAAAACGACATGGGCAGTCTCCCCGGCAGCGCGGTGGCGCTGGTGAATGTGATGGGGAGAGGTTTTCACAGACAGCGCCGGTGGTCAACTCTAATTCTACCGAATTAATAGGAAATAGAGAGCAATCTCGGCTGCAACGTGGATTTTGTCGCGCCGGCTGTTCAAGCCCGCTCGCCGGGGCGCGGCATTGCGGCCTTATGGGGCCTGCCTCACACCCGGGGATGAGCGGGAACTGAACGCGTCGTCCCGGACGTGCCGGTGGCATGATCGGGGAGCGCGCGCCGGCCGGGGCGGAACGCGAGCCCGGCTCTCGCGGGCGCCACCCCTCCCTCATGGCCGGGCTTGACCCGGCCACCCAGTCCTCAGGCCGGGCTCGAACGGAAAGGCTGGGTCCCCCCGGTCGAGCCCGGGGATGAAGGGTTGGTGGAGGGGAGGAACGGGGTGCGCGATAGCTGGGTCCCCGGGTCACGCCCGGGGATGAGGGAGTGCAGGGTGGGGATGAGGGGCGGCGATGAGGGACCGGCCCTGTCAGGCGAGGTCGATCAGGATCTTCAGCTCGGTGCCGGCGGGGCTCAGCAATTGCTCGAATCCTTCCGCCACCACATCGTCCAGCCGGATGCGGCGCGTGACCACCTTTTCCGCCGGCAGCAGCCCCGAGCCGATCAGCGCGGCGACGCGCGGCCACATCAGCGTCGAGTAGCACCACGACCCGCGCAGATCGATATCCTTGAAGGTGAGGGTGAAGCCGTCCACCGCCGGCTTGCCGACATGCAGCCCCACCTGCACCACCACGCCCTGGCGGCGCACCGCCTCGATGCAGGTGGCGGTGGCGGCTTCCGCGCCGACGCATTCCAGCGCCACGTCGACCCCGACATGGCCCTCCGTCTGATCGCGGATCGCCTCCACCACATTGTCGGTCTTCGGGTTGAGGGTGATGACGTCGGGCAGCACGGCGCGGGCCATTTTGAGCCGGTTGTCATTGGTGTCGGACAGGAAGATGGTGGTGGCGCCCGCCGCCCGCGCCGCGAGAATCTGCAGCTGGCCGATCGGCCCAGCGCCGGTGACCAGCACGGAGGAGCCCGGCCGCACCCCGCCGCGCTCGGCGGCATAGACCACCACGGCGGTGGGCTCGATCAGCGCCGCCTGCGCGTCCGACACGCTGTCGGGCATGGCGAACACGTTGTAATCATTGACGACGGAATATTCCGCCATGCCGCCCCATGGCCACATCAGCCCGACAATGCCGAGCTTGTCCGACAGCTGGTGGAGGCCCCGCCTTCCGTAATGATCGTCGCGCGGCGAGATCAGAGGCTGGATCGAGACGCGGTCGCCGGGCGCGACATTCGTTACCTCGGCACCCACGGCGATGACGGTGCCGCCATATTCGTGGCCCAGCGTCTGCGGCAGCTGGGCGCCGGTGTAGGGATGCGGCGCGGTGGGGATGAAGATCGGGCCGGCGGCGTATTCGTGCAGGTCGGTGCCGCAGATGCCGCAGAAGCGGTTCTTCACCAGCACGTCGCGCGGGCCGAGCCGGGCACGGTCCGGCTCCGGCACCTCGTCGATGCGTACATCGCGCTTGCCGTGGAAGCGGGCGGCTTTCATGGGAATGTCCTCATTTCGGGAGAAAGGGGGCAGGGGGCCGCGTCAGGGTTTGCCGCGTCAGGGCTTGCCGCGTCAGGGTTTGGGCGCGGCCAGCGCGTCGAAGGCTTCCAGCGCCCGGCTGGCATAGACGGCGGAGGGGCCGCCGCCCATTTCCAGCGCGACGGCCAGCACCTCGACCAGTTCCTCGCGGCTTGCGCCGTGGCTGGCGGCGTTGGCGACGTGGAACAGGATGCAGTCGGCGCAGCCCTGATGCACGGCGATGGCCACCGCGATCAGTTCCTTCGTCGCCGCGCTGAGCGCGCCGCGGCGGGAAGCCTCGCCCATGAGCGAGCGGAAGGCGCCCATCGGTCCCGGGGCCGCCTTGGCCAGCGCGGAAAAGCGCCGGTTCATGTCCTTGAGCTGGTCTTGGATGCTCTCATTGCTTGCCATGGCCGTTCCTCAGATGAAGACCATGCCGCCGTCCACCATCAGGGACTGGCCGGTCATGAAGTCGGAATCGGACGAGGCGAGGTAGCGGGCGACACCGACGAGGTCCGCCGGCTGCGAGGCCCGGCCCAGAACGGCGGTGGCAGCGAAGCTGTCGAACGCCTCGTTCTCCTTCGTGGTGAGCTTGTTGTCGCGAAAACCCTTGTCGATCACGTCCCACATCGGCGTGGCGACGACGCCGGGGCAGAAGCAGTTGGCGGTGATGCCTTCCTTGCCGAAGGCGCGCGCCGCCGCCTGGGTCATCGCCACCACGGCGAATTTCGAGGCGCAGTAATGGGCCAGCGGCTCATAGCCCTGCTTGGCGGCGATGGAGGCGGTGTTGACGATCTTGCCGCCGCCACCGAGGCCCGAAGCTGCCTGGCGTTGAAAGGTCTTCACCGCCTCCTGCATGCCGATGAGCACGCCGAGCGCGTTGACATCGGTGACGAGGCGCCAGTCTTCCTCGGTGATGTCGAGGAAGGGCCGGGTCTGGGCGATGCCGGCATTGTTGAACAGGACGTCGACGCGGCCGAAGGCCTCCGCCGCCTTGTCCAGCATGGCGCGAACCTGCGCCCGCTCGCGCACATCCACCGCGACGCCGATGGCCTTGCCGCCCGCCGTGGCGATCTCGCCCGCCAGATTGTCGGCGGCCGCTTGCGAGAGGTCGGCGACGGTGATGGCGGCGCCGTCGGCGGCCAGCGCCCGGGCGATCGCGGCGCCGATGCCGCCGGTGGCGCCTGTGATGACGATGCTCTTGTTGGTGAGTTTGGACATGGTTCCTCCTTCGCCGTCCGCGCGCGCGGACGGCGTTGTGGTTCGGGAAGGGTGAGGCTCAGGCGATGTGGGCGAGGATCAGTTCATTGACCCTTCCGGCCTTCTCCATCTGCACCATGTGGCCGGCGCCCTCGATCACCTCGACGGTCGCCCGCGCGCCGAGCGCCTGCGCATGGGTGGCGGGGATCACCTTGTCGCTGGCGCCTGCTATCACCAGAGCCGGCACGTCGGTGGCGGCGAGCGGCTCCGCCACCCGCTCGGCCTGCCGGCCGCCGGCGAACAGCGCGCCGGACAGGGCCGTGAGCACTTCCGCCACGCCGTCGAGCCGCTTGTACTTCAGCAGGTCGTCCACCAGCTGGCGGGTGACGGTTTCGGGATCGTGGAAAAGCTGTTCCAGCACGGGTTTCAGGTCGCGCCGCGAGGTCGCCTGCACGAAGCCGTCGGTGTAGCCGGCATTGATCTCAGGTCCGAGACCGGCCGAGCCGATCAGCGTCACCGAGGCGACGCGGCCGGCGGCGTCGAGCGCGGTGCGGGCGGCGATGGCGCCGCCCATGGAATGGCCGACCAGATGGGCGCGGTCGATGGCGAGCGCGTCCATGAAGCCGAGAAGCGCGGTGGACAGCCCCGTGAGCGAGGGATCGGCGAGCTTCTTGTCGGACTGGCCGTGGCCGGGAAGGTCGAGCGCATAGACGCTGGCGACCTCCGCCAGCGCGTCGATGTTGAACAGCCAATTGTCGAGATCGCCGCCGAAGCCGTGGATGAGGATGACGTTTTCCGCCCCTTCGCCGCGCCTGGCATAGCGCAGCCGCCCGGCCGGGGTGTCGATGAAGTGGTATCGGGGCGCCTCCTCCTTTGCCGCCTCGGCCGCCGCCTGCGTCGCATATTCGGCGACATAGGCGTCGATCTCGGCGTCCGGCACCGCGTCATCGGCGATGATGCCGAGCAGCGCCTTGACCGGATAGACCGTGTCCGGTGCGCCGATCACCCGGCGCAGCGTGCCCGTCTCATGGGCTTCGACCACGCCGGCGATCTTGTCGGTCTCCACTTCGACGATCTCGTCGCCCGGGGCGATGGCGGCACCGGCGGGCTTGAGCCAGCCGGTGACCTTGCCTTCCGACATCGACAGCCCCCATTTGGGCATGACGACCGGCTTGATGCGTTCATTCATCACGGGGCTCCTCACGCGGCCGACTTGACGGGGCCGGTGGTCTTGTGGACGGCGGCGACGATGGCCTCGGCCGAGGGGATGTAGAGATCCTCCAGCGCCGGCGAGAACGGCACCGGCGTGTGCGGGGCGGTGACCATCTGCGGTGCCGCTTTGAGCGCGCCGAAGGCGTGCTGCGCGACATAGGCGGCGACGTCGGTGGCGAGGGAGCAGCGCGGATTGGCCTCGTCGATGACGACGAGCCGGCCGGTGTTCTCCACGCTCTCGATCACCGTGTCCCAGTCGATCGGCGAGAGGGTGCGCAGGTCGATCACCTCGGCCGAGATGCCGGAGCGGGCGAGCGTGTCGGCGGCGGCGAGGGCGCGCGGCACGGTGAGGCCATAGCCGACCAGGGTCACGTCCTTGCCGTCGCGCACGATGTTGGCCTCGCCAAAGGGGATGGCGTAGCTCTCCTCCGGCACGTCGGCCTCCGAGCCATACAGCGCCTTGTGCTCGCAGAAGATCACCGGGTCGTCGTCGCGGATCGCCTGGATCAGCAGGCCCTTGGCGTCATAGGCGTTGGAGGGGCACACCACTTTCAGCCCAGGAATATGGGTGAACAGGGGGGTGAGCATCTGCGAATGCTGGGCGGCGGCGCGAAAGCCGGCGCCGACCATGGCGCGGATGACCACCGGCGTCTTCGCCTTGCCGCCGAACATGTATTTGAACTTGGCGGCCTGGTTGAAGATCTGGTCGAAGCACACGCCCATGAAGTCGAGGAACATCAGTTCCGCCACCGGGCGCATGCCGCAGGCCGCCGCGCCAATGGCGGCGCCGATATAGGCGCTCTCCGACAGCGGGGTGTCCATCAGCCGGTTGCCGTGCTTGGCGTGCAGCCCCTTGGTGACGCCGAGAACGCCGCCCCAGGCATCCATCTCGCCGGGGGCGCCGGCGCCGCCGACAATGTCCTCGCCGAGGAGGATGACGGTGGGATCGCGGCGCATTTCGAGATCGAGCGCTTCGTTGATCGCCTGCTTGTAGCTGATCATGCGGGCCATGGGATTCCCTCCTTTTATTGGTTGCTTGGCTCAGTAGCTGACATAGACATCGGTGGTGAGTTCGCGCGGGCCGGGCAGCGGCGCGCCCTTGGCGGTTTCCACCGCGTCGTCGATCAGGGCGGCCACCTCGCGGTCGATCAAAGCGAGGTCGGCATCGGCGACGATTCCGGCCGCCGTGACGCGGGCGCCGAACAGCTTCAGGCAGTCGCGATGGGCGCGGTTATGCTCGTTCTCGCCCTTGGCCTTGTAGGTCTGGGCGTCGCCCTCGAAATGGCCGAAGAAGCGCACGGTCTTGCATTCGAGCAGGGCCGGCCCGCCGCCCTCGCGGGCGCGCTTGATGATCTCGCCCGCCGCCTCGTAGACGGCGAAGAAATCCGTGCCGTCCACCGTCACGCCCGGCAGGCCGAAGCCGGCGGCGCGGTCGACATAGGAATCGACGGCGGTGGCGTATTCGACCGACGTGGATTCGGCGTAGCCATTGTTCTCGACCACGAAAATGACCGGCAGGTTCCAGATCGCGGCGAGGTTCATGCTCTCCAGCACCGTGCCCTGATTGGCCGCGCCATCGCCGAAGAAGGTGAGGCCGACGCCGCCATCGCCACGGAACTTGGCGGCGAGGCCGGCGCCGCAGATCAGCGGCGCGCCGGCGCCGAGAATGCCGTTCGCTCCCATCATGCCCTTGGACAGGTCGGCAATGTGCATGGAGCCGCCCTTGCCGCGGCAGCAGCCCGTCGCCTTGCCGTAGATCTCGCCCATCATCTCATGGACATCGACGCCCTTGGCGATGCAGTGGCCATGGCCGCGATGGGTGGAGGCGATGCGGTCGATGTCGGTGAGGTGCATCATGATGCCGGTCGCGCAGGCTTCCTCACCGGCATAGAGGTGGACGAAGCCGGGAATGTCGCCCTTGGCGAATTCCACATGCAGCCGCTCCTCGAAATCGCGGATGGTGCGCATGGTGCGGTAGGCGGTCAGCAAGTCGTCCCGGGAGAGGGGAAAGGGATTGTTGGTCATGGCGTTGTCGTTCCTCCTTGGGCATGCCGGGCTTTGGCCGGCGTTGTTGTCGGGGCGGGCACGGCTCAGGCGCCCGCCAGCAGCGGGACGGGGTGGAGAGCGGGGGTGGCGTGGCGCAGCAGCAGTTTTTCGCGGGCGGCGTATGCCATCACGGCGGCGACATCGACGGTGCGGAAGGCGGCGTCCTGCAGCGTGATCGCCACCTGCTGATGCCCGTCGAAGAACAGCTCGCGTTCGCCATCGAGCGCCACCGCGCCGGCGGCCATGTCGGGCGAGAACAGCTTTCCCGCCGGCATGCGGCGCCAGCCTTCGACGCCAACCGGCGTGACGAGCCCGGGCGCGATAGGCGCGCAGACCGTCATCGCGGCGGTGGCCGCCGGGGCGAGGGTGAGGGCGAGCCCGCCCGGCTCGCGGCGGCTGACCGGCTCGACCAGCCCGGCAATGGCGGCCATGCCGATCACTTCCGGGTCGGCGAAGGCGACATAGAGCTCGCGGAAGGTCTCGGTGCGCCAGAGGGCGCGCGCCCCGACATAGCGGTCGGTGACGAGGGCGACATCGACGAGGGCGATTTCCGGCGGGCCGCCATCGATGCGGACCTCGATCTTCTTGTTGGCGGCGAAGGCGAGGCCGGCCGGCACACGCCCCATGGCGGCCAGCCCGGTGGCGAGGCCGGTGATGGTGGGCTCGCGATGCTCGGGAAAGGCGTTGTTGGTACCGGTGGAGATGCCGGCGATCGGCACGCTGCCGCATTCGGCGACCACGGCGCGGTGGGTGCCGTCGCCGCCGAGCACGATGATGGCGGCGATGTCGCCGGCCTCGCGCATCATCCGTGCGGCGCGGCGCGTGTCGTCGGCGGTGCCCGTCACCGGCATGGCGAGATGGGTCAGGCGGGGAAAGCGCGCCTCGCCCTGCGCATTGGAGCGCTCCATGCCGCGCAGCACATGGGTGGCGATGCCGCCGCGCTCGGGCATCATCACCACATCCTCGATGCCGCAGGCGGCCAGCGCGGCCAGCGCCCGCAGCACGATGTTGGCCCGGTCCGCCACCTGCACGCTGTTGGCGCTGGCGACGACGCGGCGAATGTCGCGTGCCGAGATCGGATTGGCGATGATGCCGACCTTCGGCGGCGTCTGTGACGTCATCCGGCGTCCTTCCCGTGGCGTTCGTCCCATGGGCCGCGCCTTTGCCGGCGGGCCTCGTTTGTGCCGCTTCTCACCGCAAGCGGCGGGCCAAGTGCGGCGAGGGGCTCAAGTCATTGATTTGGCTGGGGGGAGGGGGCAGACGCGGTCGCGTCCCGGTGCGGCGGCGGCGCCGCAGCTGTGGCGGTGGCTGCAACAGGTGTGGCGCCCGGTTCACTTCGTGATGCAGGGCGACGGGGCGGTGCTTGCACCCGCCCGCCAAGGGGACGACACTCGGCTGAAACGGGAGGCTACATCCCGATGCCGGCACGTCCGGCGCGAACATTTCCGGGAGGACGCCGATGAGACGGGAACAGGCCGCTCATATCGACGAGCTCGTGCGTGCCGCCGGCGGAGCGGCGACCCGACGCGACGCGGTGATCCAGGAATCCTGGCGGCGCTGCGTGAGCGAGCACCATCTCGACCCCGAGGTGCTGCGCGAGCCCTGCATTCTCACCGCCACCCGGCTGCGCGAGCACCGGGACGCGATGGAGGAATTCACCCATACGGCGCGCTTCGGCGTGGAGACGCTTTACCGGCAGGTGGCGGGCCTCGGCTATGTGCTGCTGCTCACCGACGCCAAGGGCGTCACCGTCGATTTCATCGGCGACCCGACCTTCGACAATAATCTGATGCGCGCCGGCCTCTATCTCGGCGCCGACTGGAACGAGCAGCATGCCGGCACCTGCGCGGTGGGCACCTGCATCCACACCGGCGAGGCGCTGGTGGTGCACCAGACCGACCATTTCGACGCCACCCATATTCCGCTGACCTGCACCGCCGCCCCGGTCTATGACCCGTTCGGCGCGCTGGCGGCCGTGCTGGACATTTCCGCCCTGCGCTCGCCCGAGCCGAAGGAGAGCCAGTTTCTCGCCCTGCAATTCGTCAAGGGCGTCGCCAACAAGATCGAGACGGCCAATCTGGTGAACCGCTTCCGGCGCGAATGGATCGTCAAGCTCGCCGCCTCGCCCGAATTCGTCGATGTCGAGCCGAGCTATGTGCTGGCGGTGGACGGTGCGGGGCGGCTGCTCGGCTTCAACAATGCCGCCCGGCAGCTGCTGCTGCGCGAGGCGGCGGGGCAGGGGGCGGGGCTAGCGGCGGGGCTGGCGGCGCCGGGATTGGTGGGGCGCCGGCTGGGGGATTTCTTCCAGCTTGATGTCGACGATCTGCCGCGTTTCTCGCATGCGCTGCCGGCCGCCCAGCGGCTGGTCCGGCTCGCCGGCTCCGGCACGCCGCTGTTTGCCGCCACGCTGGCGCCGCCCAGCCGGCCGGGCCGGGCCATCGCCGAGCCGGCGGCGCCCGCCCTGCCGGCACCGCTGGCGGCGCTGTTCCGCGACGATCCGGCAATGCGGCAGGTGACGGCGCGCGCGGCCAAGCTGGTCAACACCCAGATGAGCCTGCTGATCACCGGCGAGACCGGCTCCGGCAAGGAATATCTCGCCAAGGCGATCCACGCCGCCGGCGCCCGGGCCGCCCGGCCCTTCGTGCCTGTCAACTGCGCCGCGCTGCCGGAATCGCTGGTCGAGGGCGAATTGTTCGGCTACGAGGCCGGCGCCTTCACCGGCGCCGCCGCCCGCGGCAAGAAGGGGCTGGTGCTGGAAGCCGATGGCGGCACGCTGTTCCTCGACGAGATCGGCGACATGCCGCTGCCGCTGCAGACAAGGCTGCTGCGCGTGCTGGCCGAGCGCGAGGTCACCCCGCTCGGCCGGTCAAAGCCGGTGCCGGTCAATATCCGCGTCATCGCCGCCACCCATCGCGACCTGGTGGACGAGATCAAGGCCGGGCGATTCCGCGAGGATCTGTATTTCCGCATTTCGGGCGCCGTGCTCGCCTTGCCGGCGCTGCGGGAGCGGCGCGATCTCGACTGGCTTGTGAGCCGGCTCATAGCCGGCCGCTGCGATGCCGGTGGCGCGCGTTTCAGCCTGTCGGAGGCGGCGCGGGCGGCGCTGGCGGCGCATGGCTGGCCCGGCAATATCCGCGAACTCGCCAACGCCCTCGACTATGCCTGCGCGGTGGCGGAGAGCGGCATGATCGGCCTCGACGATCTGCCCGACCGGCTGCAGGGGCTGGCGCCGGAACGTGCGGTGGGCGGGGCACTGCCCGCCATGGCGCGTGCCCGCCCATCGGACCTTCCCTGCGCCCTGGCTGGCCCCAGCAACGGGCGCGACGAACTGATCGCCGCCCTCGCCGCGCAGGGCTGGAACGTGTCGGCGGCGGCACGCGAACTCGGCCTCGACCGGACCACGGTGCATCGCCGGATGCGGCGCTTCGGGCTGGTGGCGCAGCGGCAGGGGGCGAGCCTGATCTCCTGAGCACGCCGCTTATCCGCCTGGACGGTGGGGCGCGGGCCGGGGACTCCCCGGCACGCTCGGCGATGAGGGAAGGGCCCGGGCCTCAGGGCAGGGGCGGCACCGGCTGACGGACTCCGGACGGTCTGACCAAAAATAAACAGGTGGCGCGCGGCTGAATCCCGTCGGCGGCGGTGGAGGAATGGCGCGGTTGCGTGGTAGGTAGCTTGGTGGGTATTCCCCCCGGGGCTATGAGAGAGCATGCGGTTTATTTCGTCCCCCCGTGCCCGCGGGGTCGCCGCCGCACAGTTCCTGGCCAGCGCCGCGTTTCTCGCCTCCAGCCTGCCCGCCCTTTCCCAGAGTGCCTTGCCCACAGCGCCCCGCGTGGCCGCCGGCGCGGCGAGCGTGGCGGCGACCTCGGCGACCAGCGTGCTGGTGACGCAGACGTCGCGCAACGCCATCATCAATTGGGGCTCGTTCTCCGTCGGCGCCGGCAATGCCGTGCGCTTCGAGAATGGCACCGGGGCGACGCTGAACCGCGTCACCGGCTTCTCGCCCTCGCAGATCGACGGCTCGCTCTCGGCCTCGGGCAGCCTCTATCTCGTCAATCCCAACGGCGTCACCATCGGGTCGGACGGCAGCGTCCTCACCGGCGGCAGCTTCATAGCCTCCACCCATGATGTGGCGGATGGCGAGTTCATGGCCGGCGGCGCCATGACCTTCCGCGGCACCAGCACCGCGTCCGTCACCAATTACGGCACCATCGGCGCGCTGGGCGGCGATGTGGCGCTGATCGCCCGCAAGGTGGACAATGCCGGCACCATCACCGCGCCCGAGGGCACGGCCGCACTCGTCGCCGGCTATGAGATTCTGGTGCGCGACGGCGCGCTTTCCGACGGCAAGTTCGTGGTCAAGGTCGGCGGGGCGGATACCGAGGCCACCACGCGCGGGGTGATCAAGGCGGCCGAGGTCGAGCTGAAGGCCAATGGCGGCAATGTCTATGCGCTGGCCGGCAATACGGGCAGCCTGACCAAGGCCACGGGCGTGGCGACCAAGGGCGGGCGGGTGTTCCTCACCGCCGGCGCCGGCGGCAGGGTCTCCGTCAGCCAGAAGGTTTCGGCCCGCAAGTCGAATGGCGCGGGCGGGTCGGTCAAGGTTTCCGGCAAGACGGTGAAGGTCGCCGGCACGCTCGACGCGGCGGGCAAGAAGGCCGCGGGCGGCTCCATCGTGGTGGAGGGCCGCGATATCACCCTCAACAACGCCGCCCTGCTCGATGCCTCCGGCACAAATGGCGGGCTGGTGCTGGTCGGCGGCGACTACCAGGGCAGCAAGGATGCCGCCAAGAACTATCTGAGCGAGGCCGTCGCCACGGCGCAGACGGTGACGGTGGAAGCCGGCGCTGTTATCAACGCCTCCGGCGCCGCCGGGGCGGGCGGCAATGTCGTGGTGTGGTCGGATGCCCGGACATCATTTGCCGGCTCAATAGTCGCGACGGGCGCGGGCACCGGCGCGGGCGGCGATGCGGAAGTGTCCGGCAAGGCGCGGCTTGCCTTCACCGGCACGGCGGATTTGACCAGCGCCAGCGGCCGGTTCGGCACGCTGCTGCTCGACCCCTATAATCTCACCATTTCCAACGCCGCCGACAGCACCCTGTCCGGCTTCAGCGCCAATGGCGATGACAGCGTGCTGAACGTGACGACGCTGACGACCGCGCTTGCCACGGCGAACGTGACCGTGACGACCGGCACCGGCGGCACCCAGGCCGGCACCATCACGGTGGCGGATGAGGTCGCCTGGTCCAGCGGCTCGACACTGACGCTCTCCGCCTATGGCGACATCGTGGTGAACGCGGACCTCGTCGGCGGCACCGGGTCCAGCATCATTCTGCGCGCTGACAATACCGGCACCGGGGTGGGCACCGTGACCTTCGGCGGCAGCGTGACCGCCACCGCCGCTGCCGGCGTGACGATCTACTACAACCCGACCAGCTACGATTCGGCGACGGACTATGCCGTCAATGTCGGGGGCGGCTCTCCGCTCACCGCCTTTATGCTGGTGAACACGCTCGATAATCTCCAGGACATCAGCACGAACCTTTCCGGCACCTATGCGCTCGGCCGCGACATCGACGCCAGCGCGACGGCGAATTGGAATGCGGGCGCGGGCTTCGCGCCGATCGGAACCAGCGTGTCGGCCTTCTCCGGCACCTTCGACGGCCAGGGGCACGTCATCAGCGGCCTGATGATCAACCAGGCCTCTACACTTAATGTCGGGCTTTTTGGCAGCACGAGTAGTGCCACGATCAGCAATGTCGGCTTGGTGGGCGGCAGCATCGTCGGAAACAACGCGGTGGGTGCGCTGATAGGCTCCATGTCGGGGGGGAGTGTCTCGTCGGCTTATTCAACCACGTCGGTGACCGGCATTAATAACGTGGGCGGTCTGGTCGGTTATTCGAATCGCGCCCTCATCGAAGACAGCCATGCCGGCGGGAGCGTTGCCGCCACCGGTTCAAGTGTCGGTGGTCTGGTGGGCTACGCGCAGAACACGCTTGGCATCGACCGCTCCTACGCCACGGGCACTGTCTCGTCGACCCTGGCGTCGGGAAATGCCTATGTTGGCGGGCTCGTCGGTCAGGTGACGGGCAGCGGCAGCTATGGGGTGACGCAATCCTACGCCACAGGCACGGTGTCCGCCGTTGCCAATGGCGTGGGCGGTCTCGTGGGCCGGCTTGCCGGCGCCCTGATCGAAGATTCCTACGCAACGGGCAACGTCTCGGGTGGCAATTTCGTGGGCGGGCTGGTCGGGGCTGTGTCTGCCACCAGCTCATCGATCACCCGCGCCTACGCCCTCGGGAGCGTGACCGGCGAGACCGGGGTCGGCGGGCTGGTCGGCTATCGGGACGGGACCGCCTCATCCATCACCCAGACCTATGCCTCCGGCGCGGTCAGTGGCTCCGCCAGCGTGGGCGGGCTGGTGGGGCAGGCCGCGGGCGGCACCGTGTCGTCGTCCTATTGGGATACCGACACCACCGGCCAGGACGTCGGCGTGGGTGACGGCACCGCCACCGGCGTCACCGGCCTCACCACGGCGCAGGCGCGCGATGCCGCCTCCTATATCGGTTGGGATTTCGCCACCGACTGGTACCAGGCCGGCGACATGCGCCCGATCCTGCGCGCGGAAGCAGCGAGCGCGGTCGATGGCGTCGTCACCGTCACCAACCTGCACCAGCTGGCGCTGATCGGGACAAATCTCGCCGGCAGCTATGTGCTCGCCGGCGATATCGACGCCGCCGCCACAGCGGGCACCAATGCCGCCGGCATCTGGAGCACGCAGGGCTTCGTGCCGATCGGCAATGACAACGCCGCCTTCACCGGAACGCTCGACGGGCTGGGGCACGTCATCACCGGGCTGGTCATCGACCGGCCGACCACGGATTCTGTCGGCCTGTTCGGCTTTGCCGACTATGGCTCGGCGATCCGCAATCTCGGCCTCGTCGGCGGCAGCGTGACGGGCAAAGGCAGCGTGGGCGCGCTGGCAGGCTTAACGGTCGGCCAAGTCTCCAACGTGTCGAGCAACCTGTCCGTGGTGGGCAGCGGCTCCTTTGTCGGCGGCCTCGCCGGACTCAATGCTGGCGCCGGCATCTTTGACTCTTCCGCAACCGGGTCCGTGAGCGGCGTCGATTATGTCGGAGGGATTGCCGGAAACTCTCAGGCGTCCATAACCCGGTCCTATGCGACGGGAGCCGTGAATGGCCAAAATTACGTCGGCGGCCTTGCCGGCATCGCCGGAGGTACCGTCTCGGGGACCTATGCCACGGGAGCGGTGACGGCCACGGGCGACAATGTCGGCGGGCTCGTCGGCATGAACGGCGCGGCGGTGCAGAACTCCTACGCGACCGGCGCCGTCACGGGTGGATCGGACACCGGCGGGCTTGTCGGCACCAATTATGGTCTGGTCCAGACCTCCTACGCCCTCGGAAGCGTCACCGGCACCAGCAATGTCGGCGGTCTCGTCGGGGCCAATCGCGGCGCCAGCATCGACACCACATATGCGACCGGCGCCGTCACGGGCACGAGCGCTGTCGGCGGGCTTGTCGGCATCAACAACGGCGGCGGCAGCATTGCCTCGTCCTACTGGGACATGGAAACCACCGGCCGGGACGTCGGCGTGGGCGCGGGCGACGCCACGGGTGCCTTCGGCCTCACCACCGCGCAGGCGCGCAATGCCGCCTCCTATGTCGGCTGGGACTTCGACACCGTCTGGTTCCAGTCCGCCGACATGCGCCCGATCCTGCGCTCGGAAGCCGCGAGCGCGGTGGATGGCGTCATCACCATCTCCAACCTGCACCAGCTGGCGCTGGTCGGGGCGAATCTCGATGGCAGCTATGTGCTTCTCGCCGATATCGACGCTGCCGCCACCTATGGCGCGAATGCCTCGGATATCTGGGGGGCGGGCGGCTTCGTGCCGATCGGCAGCGCGTCGGCGGCGTTCACCGGGTCGTTCCACGGGGCGGGTCACACCATTGACGGGCTCGTCATCAACCGGGCGAGCACGGACAATGTCGGCCTGTTCGGGTCCATCAGCGGGGATGCCTTCCTGAACGATGTCGGCCTGATCGCCGCCAGCGTGAAGGGGCACGACAATGTCGGCACGCTGGTCGGCTCCATGGACGGCGGAAGCGTGAGCGGGGCCTCTGCGTCCGGGTCTATGACGGGCGCAAGCTATGTAGGGGGGCTGATCGGCAAGGCTTCCGGGGGAACCGTCACCGGCTCCCATGCCGCCGTGAGCGTGAGGGCGCCGAACGGCAATTATGTCGGCGGTCTCATCGGTCGAAGCGATGTCGCACTCGCGACTTCCTACGCGACCGGCGCGGTTAGCAACGGCGCGACCTATGTCGGCGGTCTGGTCGGCTACGCGACAGCCGCGATCACCGATAGCTACGCGAGCGGTGATGTGACCGGCCAAAATCAAGTTGGCGGGCTGGTCGGGCGGAGCGAAGGCGCGGTTTCCAACGCCTACGCCACCGGCAAGGTCAAGGCCAGCGTCGAATATGCGGGCGGCCTGATCGGCTATGCCACCGGCAACGTCACCAAGAGCTACGCGCTGGGTGACGTCAACGCCGGCGGCAGTGCGGGCGGGCTGATCGGGCTCGCGGCGTCGGGAACCATCACCCAAGCCTATGCCACCGGCAAAGTCACCGGCTTTAGCGCAACTGGCGGTTTTATCGGAACCAATGGCGGCGCCGCCCTCGTCTCCTCCTATTGGGACACGCAAACCTCCAACCAGTTGGGCGGTGTCGGTTCCGGCAGTTCCAGCGGGCTGACCGGGCTGACGACGGCCGAGGCGCGCAGCGCGTCATCCTATGTCGGCTGGGATTTCGCCAATGACTGGTACCAGGCCGGCGACATGCGCCCGATCCTGCGCTCGGAAGCGGCGGAGGCCGTGGGCGGCGTCGTCACCGTCACCAACCTGCACCAGCTGGCGCTGATCGGGACAAATCTCGCCGGCAGCTATGTGCTCGCCGGCGATATCGACGCCGCCGCCACAACGGGCACCAATGCCGCCGGCATCTGGAGCACGCAGGGCTGGGTGCCGCTCGGCAGCGACACCGCCGAATTCACCGGGACGTTTGACGGCGACGGCCATGGCATTGCCGGCCTGACGATCGCGCGCGACAGCGATTACAACGGTTTGTTCGGCTATGCCGGCACCAGCGCGGTGTTGCGCGACCTGACGCTTTCCGGCGGCAGCATTTCCGGCCTGGGGACCAATTCGGGCGGGCTGGTCGGCTACAGCAAGGGCACCATCACCAATGTCGTCTCGGGTGTGTCCGTTGCAGGGTCGAACAATATAGGCGGCCTGGTCGGCACGCTTGACGGTGGCAGCATTTCGGGATCGAGCGCGTCCGGCACGATCACCGGTGAGTGGGCCGGCGGCCTGGTCGGATCTGTCTTGGCCGGCACCATTTCGAACTCCTCCGCCAGCGGAACCGTCGGGGCCGTGGGAGTAACCTCGGGCGATTCGAGAGGCGGGCTGATCGGCTACCTTGCCGGAGGCACGCTCGCCAACAGCCATGCCACGGGACATGTCACCGGCGGCTATTCCGTGGGCGGCCTAATCGGCACGCTGGACGGGGCGAGCGTTACCGGTTCCTTCGCCACGGGCACGGTGGAGGGCGCGGGCTATGCGGGCGGCCTGGTCGGCGAAGGCCAGAATGGCTCCATTGCGCAGTCCTACGCCACCGGCTCGGTCTCGGCCAATGAACGGGTGGGCGGGCTGGTCGGCGCGGTGAGTGGCACCACCCTCACGCAAAGCTACGCCAGCGGAGCCGTCTCAGGCGGCGAAGCCATTGGCGGGCTGGTGGGAACGCTGGACGGGGGCAGCATCGAGCAAAGCTATGCGCTTGGTTCTGTCACGGGGAGCAACAGCAAGGTCGGCGGGCTCGTCGGCGATGCGGCACAAGGCACGATCTCGCAGGCCTACGCCTCCGGCGCGGTGTCCGCCGAAGGGTCGGGCGCCGACCTCTCCACGTTTGGCGGGTTCATCGGCAGCAACGGCACCGTAACCGTCACATCCTCCTACTGGGACAAGGGGACCAGCGGCCAGGCCTCCGGCGTCGGCACGGGTTCCGCGGACGGCATCACCGGGCTGGCGACGGCAGAGGCGCGCAGCTCGGCTTCCTATGTCGGCTGGGACTTCGACACGGTCTGGTACCAGGCCGGCGACATGCGCCCCATCCTGCGCTCGGAAACGGCCGAGGCGGTGGATGGCGTCATCACCGTTTCGAACCTGCACCAGCTCGCATTGATCGCCGTCGATCTCGGCGCGGACTATGTGCTGACCGCCGATATCGACGCCGCCGCCACGGCTGGAACGAACGCCTCGGACATTTGGAGCACGCAGGGCTGGGTGCCGCTCGGCAGCTCGGCCACGCCGTTCACCGGCACGCTCGACGGCGACGACCACGACATTGCCGGCCTGACCATCGCGCGCAGCGCTAGTTATAACGGCCTGTTCGGCTATGCCGGCACCAGCGCCGTGATCCGCGACCTGACGCTTTCCGGCGGCAGCATGTCCGGCTCCGGCAACTATTCCGGCGGCCTGGTCGCCTACAATATGGGCACCATCAGCAACGTCGACTCCGGCGTCGCCGTCGCCGCCGTGAACTATGCCGGCGGGCTGGTGGGCTATAATGCCGGCGGCAGCATTTCCGGGTCGAGCGCCTCGGGTGTTGTGACGGGCTGGACCTCCGGCGGGCTGGTCGGCACCAACACCGGTGCCATTTCGGACTCCTCCGCCAGCGGCAATGTCGGGCTGGCGAGCGACAATACGGTCGGCGGGCTGGTCGGCGAAAATGCCGGCGGCACACTGACCAATGTCCAGGCGACGGGCACTGTCACCGGCAGTTCGCCGGTCGGCGGGCTGGTCGGACAGCTGAATTCGGGCAGCATTGTCAATTCCTCGGCCAGTGGCGACGTCACCGCTTTCTGGAGCTCCGCCGGCGGTCTCGTCGGCTATATGGTGGCGGGCAGCATCACAGGCAGCACGGCCAGCGGCGACGTCACCGTCTCCGCGAACTCGTCCTCCACAGCGGTGGGCGGGCTCGTCGGCCAGGGTGACAATGGCACGATCGCCAGCTCCTCGGCCTCCGGCGCCGTGGTGGCGACCGCAGCGGAGCAGGCGACGGCGGGCGGCCTCGTCGGTTCGGCGGGGGCGATCGCGATCACCTCCAGCCACGCCTCCGGCGACGTTTCCGCCGACGGCGCCTTCACGCTGGCCGGCGGGCTGGTGGGCGATACCAACGCCACGATCGGCGCCAGCTATGCCACCGGCGACGTGTCGAGCGCCGGCTATGCCGGCGGGCTGGCCGGCCGCAGCTCGGCCGCGATCACCGGGTCCCATGCCGCCGGCACCATCACCGCCACCGGCGACTATGCCGGCGGGCTGGTGGGCTATGCGGGCGGCACCATCGGCAGCAGCTACGCGACGGGCGCCGTGTCCGGCACCGGCTATGTCGGCGGGCTGGCGGGCATCAACTATGCCGCGATCACCGCCTCCTATGCCAGCGGCGCTGTCACCGCCACCAGCTCCTATGCCGGCGGGCTGGTCGGCTATGCCAACGCGACCATCGACACGAGCCACGCCACCGGTGACGTCACAGGCACTGACTATGTCGGCGGGCTGGCGGGCATCAATTATCAGGCGATCACCGCCTCCTATGCGCGGGGACGCGTTACCGCCACCGACAGCTATTCCGGCGGGTTGGTGGGCTATGCGAACGCGTCCATCGATGCCAGCTACGCCACCGGTGCTGTGTCCGGCACCGACTATGTCGGCGGGCTGGCGGGCCGGAGCGCCGAGAGCATCACCGGCTCGCATGCGATCGGCGACGTCACCGCCACCGCCGCCTCTTCCGGCGGGCTGGTGGGCTATGCCAATTTCCCCGTTTCCGACAGCTACGCCACGGGCGACGTCTCCGGCACCACCCAGGTCGGCGGGCTGATCGGCAACACCAGCACGCAGGGATCGATGCAGCGGGTCTATGCCACCGGCGATGTCACCGGCACGGGCGACTATGTCGGCGGGCTGGTCGGCATCTCCGGGGCGGCGATTTCCAATGCCTATGCCACCGGCACGGTCACCACCACCGGGGACTATGTCGGAGGCCTGGTCGGTTATCTCGAGGCCGGCCTGTCTCTCAGCCATGCCACCGGGTCCGTGAGCGGCAAGGACTATGTCGGCGGCCTCGTCGGCATCAGCGGTTCGGGCATTGGCATCAGCGCGTCCTATGCCTCCGGAAGCGTTTCCGGCACCACCTATGTCGGCGGATTCATCGGCCAGAGCAACGGGGCGATTTCGCAGAGCTATGCGCTCGGCGCCGTCACCGGCACCGGCACTGTCGGCGGCTTCGTCGGCGACAACCGCACCGGCCTCGATCAGGTTTACGCCACCGGCCACGTGATCGGCGCCTCCGTCGTTGGCGGGCTGGTCGGTTCCAACAGTTCGACGATCACCTCGTCCTATTGGGACATGGACACCACCGCCCAGTCCGCCGCCGTCGGGTCGGGCAGCGCCACCGGCGCCACCGGCCTCTCAACCGCGCAGGCGCGCGATGCCGCGTCCTATGTCGGCTGGGACTTCGACGCCGTGTGGTACCAGACCGGCGACATGCGCCCGATCCTGCGCGCGGAAGCGGCGAGCGCGGTGGGCGGCGTCGTCACCGTCTCCAACCTGCACCAGCTGGCGCTGATCGGCACGGATCTGGCCGGCAGCTATGTGCTGGGGGCGAATGTCGACGCCACCGCCTCTGCCGGCACCGACGCCGCCGGCATCTGGGGCGCGGGCGGCTTCGTGCCGATCGGCAATTTCGGTGACCGTTTTTCCGGCGATCTCGACGGCCAGGGGCATGTGATCTCCGGCCTGACGATCAACCGGCCGACGACCGATTATGTCGGCCTGTTCGGCTATGTCGCCAACGCCGGCAGCCTCACCAATGTCGGCCTCATCGGCGGCAGCATCACCGGCCAGAACTATGTCGGCGGGCTGGCCGGGCAGGCGAACGGAACCGTGTCCGATGTCTATGCCTCGGCGGCTGTGACCGGCGAAAACAATGTCGGCGGTCTGCTGGGCCGAAGCGGGCCTCAGTCGTCGATTTCGAAGGCCTATGCCACGGGGGCCGTTTCCGGCATCCAATATGTCGGCGGTCTTGTCGGCTACGTATCGGGCGGAGCCGTCAGCTACGCCTATGCGACCGGAAGCGTGACCGGCACCACCTATGTCGGCGGCCTCATCGGGAACATGGTCAGCGGCACCCTCTCGCAAGCCTATGCCTCCGGGGCGGTTTCGGGCACGAACAACACCGCTGGCCTGATTGGCGATCGAAACAGCGGTACCGCCACTCTCTCCTTCTGGGACAAGGGCACTTCCGGCCAGGAGAATGGCGTCGGCGCGGGCTCCTCCGACGGCATTACCGGCCTCACCACCGATGAGGCGCGCACCTCCGTCGCCTATACCGGCTGGGACTTCGCCACCGACTGGTACCAGGCCGGTGACATGCGCCCCATTGGCCGCTGGGAAGCGGCGGACGCGGTCGATGGCGTCATCGCCGTCAATAATCTGCACCAGCTGGCGCTGATCGGCGCCGATCTTGGCGCGACCTATGTCCTGACCGCCGATATCGACGCCTCGGCCACCGAAGGCACCGATGCCGCCGGCATCTGGAGCGCGTATGGCTGGCTGTCGCTCGGCAGCGAGGGCGATGCCTCCACCGCCTTCACCGGCACGCTGGACGGACAGGGCCACGACATTGCCGGCCTGACCATTGCGCGCAACGCCAGTTACAACGGCCTGTTCGGCTATGCCGAGACCAGCGCGGTGTTCCGCGACCTGACGCTCTCAGGCGGCAGCATTTCCGGCTCGGTCCTCTATTCCGGCGGCCTGGTCGCCTACAACAAGGGCACGATCACCAACGTCGCCTCCAGCGTCACCGTCGCCGCCAGCAACTATGCCGGCGGGCTGGCCGGCGCCAATAGCGGCACGATTTCCGGATCGAGCGCCTCGGGTGTCGTGACGGGCTGGACCTCCGGCGGGCTGGTCGGCAGCAACAGCGGCGCCATCTCCAATTCCTCCGCCAGCGGCGATGTGGGTCTCGCCTCGGACAATTGGGTCGGCGGCCTGGTCGGGCAGAACAGCGGCACGCTGACCAATGTCCAGGCGTCGGGCGCTGTGACAGGCAATTCGCCGATCGGCGGTCTGGTCGGCCAGATGGATTCCGGCAGCATCACCAATGGCTCGGCCAGCGGCGATGTCACCGCCTTCTGGGACTCCGCCGGCGGACTGGTCGGCTTTATGCTGGATGGCAGCATCACCGGCAGCACGGCCAGCGGCGATGTCACCCTCAACGCGAACTCGTCCTCCACAGCGGCGGGCGGCCTCGTGGGCAAGGCTGACTATGGCACGATCACCAGCTCCTCGGCGTCCGGCGCCGTGGTGGCGACCGCGTCGGACGAGGCGACGGCGGGCGGCCTTGCCGGCTCAGCCGGCGGGATGATCATCACCAACAGCTACGCGACCGGCACGGTGGCCGCCTCGGGTGGGACCACAATGGCGGGCGGGCTGGCGGGCTCCAGCTACGGCACGATCGACGGCAGCCACGCGACGGGTAGTGTTGCGGGCGCCGGCCAAGTCGGCGGGCTGGTGGGCTGGAGCGCCGGCTCGATCACCGCGTCCTATGCCACGGGGGCCGTGACGGCCACCGACCAGGAGGCGGGCGGCCTCGTTGGACGCAATGAGGGGTCGATCTCCTCCTCCTACGCCACCGGGAAGGTGAACGGGCAGAGCGACAAGGCGGGCGGGCTGGTCGGCACCAACACCGGCTCGATCACCCTGTCCTATGCCTCGGGAGCGGTGGAGGGGGGCGCCAACAGTGTCGGCGGGCTTGTCGGCTGGAATGATGGCGGCAGCCTAACGAGCGTCTATGCCACCGGCAGCGTCTCGGGCGTGATGTATATCGGTGGCGTTGTCGGTTGGAATGCCGGTGACATCAGCCAGGCTTACGCCACGGGAGCGGTGACGGCATCGAACGGATTTGTCGGCGGTCTTGCCGGGATGCAGGAGCCCGGCACCGGCACCTTCACCGCTTCGTTCTGGGATACCCAGACGACCGGGCAGGAGTCTGCCGTTGGCTTCGGCATCAGCTCCGGCACCACCGGCCTCACCACGGCCGACTTCCAGGACACCGCCAGCTTCATGACGCTGGCTGGCGGCCAGGGCTGGGATTTCGCCACCGTCTGGGCCCCGCCCAGCGCCGGCTATTACCCGCAGCTCTATGCCGTGAACGCGGTTGTCTGGGTGGACACCACGGCCTCCACCTCGACCTATGGCGACAGCACTGCCACCGTCACCTCGGCCAGCGGCGCCGGCGGGCCGGACAGCTATGTCTTCGGCAGCGCGGATGACAGCGTGACCCTCACGGGCGGCACGATCGCCATCGATCCGACCACCAATGCCGGGACCCAGGCGGTTGCCCTCACGTCGCAGAACGGGTCGGCCACCAGCACGGATGGCGTGAGCTATCGCGTCTTCTATTACGGCACCAACACGGCGACGGTCGCGCAGGCCACCCTGACCGTGACTGCCGATGATGGCGACATGGTCTATGGCGACGCGGTGCCGAGCCTTGGCTACACCACGTCGGGCTGGAAGAACGGCCAGGGCAGCCAGTCGGCGACGCTGCTGACCGGGGTGACGGTCAGCACCGACGCGACCTCGCTCTCGGATGTCGGCAGCTATGCCACCACGGCTTCAGGCGGCACGCTGAACGGGGCGGCGTCGGGCAATTACGCGCTGACCTATGTCCAGGGTGACTTCGCGGTCGAGGCGCGGGCGATCACGGTGACCGCCGACGCGCAGACCATGACCTATGGCAATGCCGTGCCTGATCTGACCTATGAGGTGACGTCAGGCGATCTGGTCAATGGCGACACCCTCGCCGGCGCACTGGCGACGACGGCGTCCTCGACCGCCAATGTCGGCAGCTACGCCATCACCCAGGGCACGCTCAACGCCTCCTCCAACTACGCGCTGACCTATGTCGCGGCTGATGTGACGATCGACCAGCGGGGCGTGACGGTCGTCGCCGACAACCAGTCCATGCTGGAGGGTGCGCGGGTGCCTGACCTGACCTACACGCTGGCCAGCGGCAGCCTGGTGAATGGCGACGCCTTCACCGGCGCGCTGGCGACGACGGCCACGTCCGGCTCGTCGCCCGGCCTCTATCCGATCCTGCAGGGCAGCCTCTCGCTCTCGGCCAACTACGCTATGACCTATGTGCCCGGCGAACTCGCCGTTCTCAACAATCAGCCGACGATCATCGTACCGCCGAGCGTGTTCATTCCCCAGACTCCGCAGGACCAGTGGGTGGTCACGATGGACACCTTCGTCCTGGTGATGGAGACCGAGGAAAGCACGGATGACGGCGAGGATGGCTCGGCGAGTGCGTGCGAAGGCGGTCCGGCGATCTGCGCCAGCCTGCCTCATCCCGACAATCGCTCCTTTGGCCGATGGCTGGCCTTCAACGTGCCGTGAGGATCGCCATGTCTGCCGCCGCCCTCGCTCCCCGGTTGCTGGTCGGTGCGGCGCTTGCGCTGCTGGCCGGCCTCGGCGTGTCGCCCGCGCAGGCGCAGCGCGTGGCGCCGATCGAACGCAATCTGCCACCCATTATCTCCGGCCAGGGGGGCGTCGTCCTTGGCCCGCAGGATCTTGCCGGAAGTGCCGATGACAGCCCGCTCGGCATCCTGCTGGCCGGGCTCACGCTGATCGGCCCGACGGAGGGCCTCCCATCGCGGCCGGCCCCCGGCATCCGTGTCGGCAGTATCGGCGCCATCGAGCGCCTGCCGCTGGAAAAGGCGCTGGCGCCGTTCCTGGGGCAGTCGCTCACCCTCAAGCGCATCAGCGAGATCCAGGCGGCCATTGCCAAGGCCTATCGCGCCGCCGGCTATCCTTTCGTCTCGGTGGTGCTGCCGCCGCAGGAAGTGACCGGGGGCGTGCTGGTGCTGCGGGTGGTGGAGTTCCGCACCGGTGCCATCCGGGTGATCGGGGCGACGCCGGGAACCGAGGCCGATCTGGCCGCGCGGCTGCGCGCCGCGCCCGGCCAGCGCATCTGGGCGCCCGCGCTGGATGAAGACCTGACCTGGCTCAACCGCCATCCCTACCGCACGGTCAATGCGCTGTTCGCGCCCGGCGACGATCTCGGGCTGAGCACGCTGACGCTGGAGGTCACGCCGCAGAAGCCGTGGCAGATCTTCGCCGGCGCGTCCAATACGGGCACGCATTCGACCGGCTTCGACCGTTACTATGCCGGCTTTGGAGCCATGCTGCCGGGGCTGCCGGAAAGCTTCGTGTCCTATCAGGTCACCGGCAGCGCGGATTTCTGGGCCGACCCCGCTTCCGTGGGCGCGGGCGCCACGCAGCCGAATTATTACAGCCAGTCCGCCCGCGTGGTGATCGGCACCGGGGCGCGCCAGAGCGTGGAAATCGCGCCCAACTATGTCGCCACCCGGCAGAACGAGGTGGGCACCGTCTTCGCTTTCGACAATATGACGTTTGAACTGCCGATCACCTACCGCACGGCGATTTCCAACCTGCTGCCGGGTGTGTTCGCCGGTGATCTCATCGTGGGCGCGTCCGGCAAGACGGTGTCACGTGGCAGCTATTTCGACGGCGCGGACATTGGCGGCGCCTCGGCCGACCTGTTCCAGATGATGCTGGGCTGGGTGGTGGTGCGCTCCGACACCTGGGGCACGACCAGCCTCGAGGCGCGGCTGGTGGCCAATCCGGGCGGGGTACTGGGCGGCAATAACGCGGCCGACTGGAGTGCCTATTCCGCCGGGCGTGTCACCGACCTGAACTATGTCTATGGCGGGGCCGACATCACGCGGCTGACGCGACTGCCCAAGGGCCTGTCCTGGGTGAGCCAGTTTTCCGGCGTCGCGGCCGGTCAGCCGCTGCCGAGCACGGAGCAGCTGAGCCTGGGCGGCCTTTATGCGACGCGGGGCTACACGCTGGACGATGCCACGGTGGATACCGGCCTCGTCTGGCGCAACGAGCTGCGCGCGCCGGCCTTCCCGCTGCTGTCGACGCTGGGAGTGGGGAACGTCACCGACGAGGTGTCGCCCTACGCTTTTCTCGATGTCGGCTGGGGGCATCTCTTCGGCTATGAGAGCGAACTCGGCCCGGTGGCGCATGAGGATTTCTCGCTCGCCGGCATCGGCCTCGGCGTGGACTACACGCTCAACCGGAACCTGACCGCCAGCCTGGTCGCCGGCGTCGCCCTGACCGATGCGATCTACAGCCGGCCGGGCGACATCACGGTTCAAGCCCGGATCTATGTCAGCTATTAGTCTTGGAGACTGCGCCGCGTCGATGGCTTCCTGGCGCGCGGCAGCGCGTCGGGCCGTGCGCGGCAACAGCCGGTGCCCCCGCGCGGGCGAGCTGGTGCTGCTCCGCCCGGGCGCCCGGCGGAAGACTGCTTTTGAAGTGAGGAAACATCCATGACATCCACCACTGCTTCCGCCCTGCCGCTGTTCTACCGGACCCCGATGCTGCTGCGCAGCCAGGAGCACGGCACGTTCGGCCTGCGCCGGGCGCATGATTTCCGCTTCGCCGCCGACACCGCCGTGGTGCCGCTGGTGGCCAGCGAGTTCGCGCCGGCGAGCCGCCACTACCCGATCGTCTTCGCGCCCGACGCCACCGCCACGCCGCTCGCCGTGCTGGGCGTGGCGGCCGGGCGCAACCTGTTTGTCGATGGCGAAGGCCAGTGGCGGGCGGGGACCTATGTGCCCGGCTATGTGCGCCGCTACCCCTTCGTGCCCATGACCAATGAGAGCGGCGGAGCGCCGATGCTGGCGGTCGACAGCGCCTCGCCGCGCGTGGTCAACCGGGTGTCGGAGGGGGAGGCGGACGCCTTCTTCGACGCCGCCGGAAAGCCCACGCCCACCAGCCAGGCGGCGATGGCGTTCTGCGAGAGCTATCGTGTCGAGGCCCTGCGGATCGCCGCCTTCGCCAAGGCGCTGCTGGAGCACAAGCTGCTGGTCGATCGCTCGGTGCGGATCAACTACCACGCGCCGAAGGATTCCGCCGAGGCGCCGCCCCCCGAGGCGGTCATCAACGGCTTCCGCATGGTGGACGAGGCGGCTTTCCGCGCCCTGCCGGCGGACGTAGTGGCGACGTTCCATGCCGAAGGCTGGAGTGATCTCGTGGTGCTGCATCTGGCGTCGCAGCTCGGCTGGCAGACGCTGGTGGAAGCCTCCGCCCCGAAGGCGGCCAAGGCCGCCGCTGCCGCCTGAGCGGGCGACACTTCGCCCGCCGCTGCCGCCGACGCGGCACCCCCCGCCCGGCGCGCGGCGCCGGCGGGGCCGGCTTTCGACCGTCCCCGCTCGTCCCTGCGCCTGGCCGGGGCACGTTCCTTGAAGGAAACAAGACAGATGGCCCGTCCGCTTCGCCCGCTCCTGCTCGCCGTGCTGGGTTTTGCCGCGCTGGGATCTGCCGGCATGACCTCTGCCGTCATCACCCCCGCCACGGCGCAGACGGCGCCCAAGCCCGCTGCGGCGGCGCCCAAGCCGGACGCCGGCAAGCCGGCCGGCACCAAGCCCGCCGATACCCTGCCGGGCGGGGCGACCTCGCTGCAGGAGAGCTTCGACGACTGGACGGTGAATTGCGGGCTGCCGGGCGGACGGCGCGTCTGCGTGCTGACGCAGGTGCAGACCGACCCGCAGAGCAAGAAGCGGGCGCTGACGATCGAGATCGGGGCCGCCGACGGCAAGAGCCTGACCGGCGTTCTGGCGCTGCCCTTCGGCATCGATCTGACGAGCGGGGCGACGATGCAGATCGACGCGGCCGCCCCGCTGCCGCCGCAGCCCTTCAGGGTCTGCCTGCCGGCGGGCTGCATGGTGCCCTTCGTCTTGGAGGGCGAGGCGCTGGCGCAGATGAAGACCGGCCAGCAGCTGAAGATCACCACCCGCGCCTTCGAGGGCGGCCAGCCGCTGGCGTTCACGGTCTCGCTCAAGGGCTTCGCCGCCGGCCTCGCCCGGCTGCAGACGCTGCTCTGAGGGGCGCCCGGCCGGCCTCTATCGAGCGGCCGCTGCCGACATACAAAACCCCGCCACCGTGAGGTGAGCGGGGTTTTTCATCTGCCGCCGGAAGGCGAGGAAGACGCCGGCGCGGTTCAGGTGCCGACGGTGCTGAGCAGCGTGTGGATGCCGCATTCGGTCTTGCCCTTGCCGCGCCAGCGGCCGGCGCGGGAATCCTCGCCGGCGGCGGCGCGGCTGGTGCAGGGCATGCAGCCGACCGAGGTGAAGCCCTTGGCCAGCATGGGATGGTCGGGCAGGGCGAAGTCCCGGTGCGCGGCTTCGACGCTTGCGCGGTCGAGATTGGCCAGCGGGTTGAACTTCAGGCGGATGCCGTCGCGCTCGACCACCGGGATCGAGGCGCGCTGGCCGCCCTGGTAGCGCTTGCGCCCGTTCAGCCAGCCGCCGAAGCCTTCCAGCGCCCGCGCCAGCGGCTCCACCTTGCGGATGCGGCAGCAGGTGTCGGGGTCGGTGAACCAGAGATCGCGCCCTTCATCGAGCGCCGCCACACGGGCCGCATCGGGCTGGATGCTGCGCACATCGGTGAGGCCGAGCCGGGCGGTGAGCGTGTCGCGATAGGCCAGCGTCTCCTCGAACAGAAAGCCGGTGTCGAGGAAGACGACGGGGATCGAGCGGTCGACCTCAGCCGCATAAGCCAGCAGCACGGCCGATTCCGTGCCGAAGGAGGAGACGAGGCACAGCCGGCCGGCCCCAAGCGTGCGCAGGGCGGCGGCGATGATGTCGGTCGGGCCGGCGTCGGCAAGCGCGCAGGCGAGCCCGCCCACTTCGTCCGTGCAGGGCGTGGCGGGGGCGAAATCCGTGCCGGGGCGCTGGAAGCTCATGAACGTACTCCCGGAAGGGTGCGACCGAGGCGCTGGCGCAGCAGGCTCGGGCGCGCATCGGTCGCCGGCTGGTAGAACACGGTGTAGCGGTGGGTCGCCTCGTCGAAGGCCTCGGCGTCGGCGGTCTTCACCGCCTCGATCTGGTCGAAGCCGGAACGCTCCATCAGCAGGAACTGGTCGCGCAGCACATTGCCGATGGCGCGGAGCGGACCCTTCCAGCCGAGCCGCTCGCGCAGCAGCCGCGCCTGGCTATAGGCGCGCCCGTCGCGGAAGGAAGGGAAGTTGAGCGCGATGAGCGCCAGCTGGTCGAGATAGGGCGCGATCTCGGCGATCGGCCGGTTGTTCGGCCAGACGAGGCCGATGGGGGCCTGCCGGCCTTTCAGCGCCTCCGCCTCCTTCAGGAAACGGTCGAGGCCGATCAGCACCGGCGCGCCCTCCGGCAGCGCCTCGTCATCATGCACGCGAACGAAGCTGTCCTCGACGATCTCGCCTTTTTCAATGAGCGGCATAGACGCGCTCCTTGAACGGCTCGACGCCGAGGCGGGCGACGGTGTCGATGAACAGCTCGTGCGGCCCGGCGCGCAGCTCCATGTAGGTGTCGACTACATCCTCGACGAGGCCGGGCACCTGCTCATAGGACACTGCCGGCCCCAGCAGCGTGCCGAGCTGGGCGTGCTCGTCGGCGCGCCCGCCAAGGGTGATCTGGTAGAATTCCTGGCCGTTCTTCTCGACGCCGAGAATGCCGATATGGCCGACATGGTGGTGGCCGCAGGCATTGATGCAGCCGGAGATGTTGATGTGCAGCCGGCCGACGCCGCGCGCCCGGTCGAGATCGGCGAAGCGCTTGGCGATCTCCTGCGCCACCGGAATGGCGCGGGCATTGGCCAGCGCGCAGTAATCGAGGCCCGGGCAGGCGATGATGTCGTTGACCAGATTGACGTTCGGCGTGGCAAGGCCGGCAGCGTCGAGCGCCGCCCACAGCGCCGGCAGGTCCTTCTGCGCCACATGCGGCAGGCACAGATTCTGCTCGTGGCCGACGCGGATTTCACTGAAGCCGTAGCGCTCGGCGAGGTCGGCGACCACGTCCATCTGGTCCGCCGTGGCATCGCCCGGAGGGGCGCCCACGGGCTTCAGCGAAATGGTGACGATCGAATAGCCGGGCACCTTGTGGGCGTGAACCGAATTGCGGTGCCAGGTGGCGAAACGCGGGTCGGCCAGCGCCTCGGTGAGCGCGGCCGGCTCGTTCGCCAGCGTCTCGAAGGCGGGGTAGATGAAGCGGTCGCGGATCTCGGCGATGGCCTCGTCGGTGAGGTGCAGCGCGCCCTCGCGGGTGGCCTCCCACTCGGCCTCGACCGCCTTGGAGAATTCCTCGGCGCCGATCTCGTGCACCAGGATCTTGATGCGCGCCTTGTAGATGTTGTCGCGGCGCCCGTACTGATTGTACACGCGCATGATCGCTTCGATGTAGCTCAGCAGCTCGCGCGCCGGCAGGAACGGGCGGATCGACTTGCCGACGAACGGCGTGCGGCCGAGCCCGCCGCCGACCAGCACCTCGAAGCCGAGTTCGCCCGCTTCATTGCGGTGCAGCCGCAGGCCGACATCGTGCACCTTGATCGCCGCGCGGTCATGGCCGGCGGCGGTGATGGCGATCTTGAACTTGCGCGGGAGATAGGTGAATTCCGGGTGCAGCGTCGAGTACTGGCGCAGGATCTCGGCCCAGATGCGCGGGTCGTCGCATTCTTCCGGCGTCGCGGCCGCCCACTGGTCGGTGGTGACGTTGCGGATGCAGTTGCCCGAGGTCTGGATGCCGTGGACGCCGACTTCGGCCAGCGCGGCCATCGCTTCGGGCAGTTCGTCGAGCTTGATCCAGTTGAACTGGATGTTCTGCCGGGTGGTGAAATGACCATAGCCGCGGTCATAGACGCGGGCGACATGGGCCATGCGGCGCAGCTGGGCGGCGTTCAGCGTGCCATAGGGAATGGCGATCCGCAGCATATAGGCGTGCAGCTGCAGATAGACGCCGTTCATCAGCCGCAGCGGCTTGAACTCGTCTTCCGAGAGCGCGCCGGACAGCCGGCGCCCGACCTGGTCGCGGAACTCGGCGACACGTTCGGCCAGAAAGGCGCGGTCAAATTCGTCATAGGCATACATGTCAGCGGTCGGCCTTATGCGTCAGTGAGGCAGTTCGAAGGTCGGGCCGGCGACGCGGATGCGCTCGCGCAGATTGCCGGGGCCGATGGTGCCCTGGTCATCCACTGTAACCGGGGCAACATAAGGGCCGACCGCGTCGAGATCGCGCTTGCCGGCTTCCGCCAGCAGGGCTATGGCGGCATCGGCCGTCGTCACCACGGTGGCATCCGCCAGATCGACCGACCAGCCGCCGTCCCTCGTGCGCCACACCACGGCGCCGTCGGTGAGACGGTTGGCGGTGACGGCGACAGGGCCATTGACCTTCAGTTTCTGCTGCTGCGGCGCGGCCATGCGCTATTCCCTCTCGTCAGTGGGTTATTTTTCTATCACACCAATTTAGAACGTACAAAAGAAATAAATGCACAAAATTGACGTGTAATTATGTCAAGGCAGCGCCGGATGGCATGTCCCTTCGACGTGAAGGAAGCGTTATATGCGCTGCGCTAGGCCCATATGGCGATGGCCAGCCCGTGGGCATCGCGCTCGGGCGGGGAGGGGAAGCTCGTCGCCTCGCGCCGGGCGATGCGGCGAGCCGTCCAGGCGGCGGCGCAGGCGTCGATGAGATCGTCCTGCCCCACCCTCAACTCGCGCGCCGCGAATGGCGAGAGCAGTTCGGGCGGAAAGCCTGCCTCGGCGAGAAGGCGCCGGCGCAGATCCAGGCCGGGCGCGGCGGGGACGCCCTTCACCTTTTTAGGGTGCTCCAGCGACACGCGGCCATTCATCGCCCAGAAGCTCACTTCGGGGTGACATTCAAACACCCGCTCCTGCATCGTGACGTTGGCGCGCAACCAGTCGTCAATCTCGATGATCCTCGGAAAGAGGGCGAAACCTTGCTTGGCAACCGCGCGCGGCGGGGTGGACGTCGCCCGCGCCTGCGCGCAGGCATGACGGCAGCGATCCGCTTCCGGCACGTTTTCAGCCGCACTGGCATAGACCGCGCCGCGCGAGGGCATGGAGAAAACGCTGGACTGTCTGTTGCCCAGAAGGGGCCGCACCAGCCGTTCCGGCGCCCGCCCTTTAGCCTCGATGCGCTCGGGCAACCCGATCGGCATGTCGACCGCAATGATGTCGGGCGCGAGGGGGCGGTCGAATAACTCGGCGAGGGTTTCAATGCGCGAGGCGTGCGCCTTTCCATCCGGCTCGACGATTACCGCGACCCAGCCGCCCTTGCCGTCGCCGCGATCCTTGCAGCCGTCTAGCCCTGCGACGCGCATATCCCGTCCCCCCTCAGATAATATTCAGCTCCGCATGCGGGCGGCCGGCCGCGATGCGTTCATAGGAGAACACGTCGAGATCGAGCGAGAGCGAGCGGCCATGCACCAGCCATTCGGCGATGGCGCGGCCGGCGGCGGGAGCCTGCTGCAGGCCGTGGCCGGAGAAGCCGTTCATAAAAAAGAAATTGGCGACTTCCGGGTGCGGGCCGATCACGGCGTTGTGGTCGAGCAGGTTCATCTCGTAATGCCCGGCCCAGGCGCGGATGACCTTCAGCTCCTCCATCGCCGGAATGCGATGGGCGAGGTTCGGCCAGATGTTCTCCTCGAACACCGACCAGTCGACCTCGAAATCGCCGTCCGCGTCGGGGTCATTGTCACTCGCCGGCGGGGCGCCGCAGATCTGGTAGGCGCCTTCGGGGCGGATATAGAAGCCGGAAGGGTCGACCAGCAGCGGCAGCTTTTCGATCGGCGTGCGGCAATGCACGACGAAGACGCAGCGCTTCTTGCCTTCCACCGGCAGCGGGATGCCGGCCATGGCGGCGACGCGCCCGGCGCGCGGCCCGGCGGCATTGACCAGCGCGCCGCAGCCGAGGCGTCGCCCATCCGCCAGCGTCGCGCCGGTGATGCGCGTGCCTTCGCGGGAGAGCCCCACCACTTCGCCGGTGATGAAATGCGCGCCCTGCGCCTTCGCCGCGCTGCGCAGGCAGGCGAGCAAGGCGTGGGCGTCGAACCAGCCCTCGCCCGAGCGGCCATAGGCGCCGGCGGCGAGATCCTCGACATTCAGCCACGGGAAGG
The DNA here is from genome assembly GCF_030813595.1 of Ancylobacter vacuolatus. Taxonomy (GTDB): domain Bacteria; phylum Pseudomonadota; class Alphaproteobacteria; order Rhizobiales; family Xanthobacteraceae; genus Ancylobacter; species Ancylobacter vacuolatus. The sequence continues at coordinate 77,705 of NZ_JAUSUH010000008.1, forward strand.
TCGCCTTCAGTTCTGCGGGGTCGAGCAGGGCGATGTCGGCGCCCTCCGCCTGTTGGACGCGGTGATTGGCGGTGAGGATCGGCAGGCCGGCCGCTGAGGCGAGGATGAGATAGCCGCCCTCGTGAAAAGCGAGATCGGTATCGGGCCCGAAGCGCTCCTTGGCGCTGCGCAGGAAGTCCAGCCCGAACAGCGACATCCGGATGTTCTCCGGTATCGAGAATTGCTGGCGCAGCGAGGCGGCGGACAGGGTGGTGGACGCCTGCGCGAAGCTGGGGTCGCGCTCGACCACGCCGACACGGCCGCGAAAGGCGGGATCGAGGGTGAGGAAATAGGCGGTGGCGGCGCCCATGATCGCCCCGCCCACGATGAGCACGTCGTAAGTCTCGTCCATGGCCTTGACCCATAAAGGCGGCGCGACCGGGCACCGGCGCCCGATTGGCAGCCCGCCAGAGAGCGGGATAGGCTCTTCGCACTTTCCTGCCAATGAGCCGAGCGAATCATGTCCACACCCGTCCGTCCGCGCCGCAGCGTGCTGTTCATGCCGGGCTCGAACCCGCGCGCGCTGGAAAAGGCGAGAGGCCTGCCCGCCGACGCCATTGTTATCGACCTGGAAGACGCGGTGGCGCCGGATGCCAAGGCGCAGGCTCGCGCCCGCGTGGCGGCGACCTTGAGCGAGGGCGGCTTCAAGCCGCGTGAGGTGGTGGTGCGGGCCAATGGCGTCGACACGCCCTGGTTCTCGGAAGACCTCGCCATGATCGCCGCCGCCAGCGCGAGGGAGGAGGGGCCCGACGCGCTGCTGCTGCCCAAGGTGAGCGACCCGGAGACGCTGCTGACCGTCGGTCGCGCGCTGGAAGCGCTGGGCGCGGCGCCCTCGCTGCGGCTGTGGGCGATGATCGAGACGCCGATCGCGGTGCTGCGGGCGCTGGATATCGCCCTGGCGGCGAAGAACCCGGTGAGCCGGCTTGCCGTGCTGGCGCTCGGCACCAACGACCTCTCCAAGGAAACCGGCGCGCGCATCGTGCCCGGGCGCGCACCGATGGCGAGCTGGCTGTCGCACTGCGTGCTGGCGGCCCGGGCCGGCGGGACCGGGGTGCTCGACGCGGTGTGGAACGATTTCCGCGATATCGAAGGCTTCGCGCGCGAATGCGCGGAAGCGGCGGCGATGGGGTTCGATGGCAAGACGCTGATCCACCCCGACCAGATCGCCCCCTGCAATGCCGCCTTCTCACCCCCGGAAGAAGAGGTGGCGGCGGCGCGGGCGCTGATCGCGCTGTTCGACCGGCCGGAACATGCCGGCAAGGGGGTGGTGCAGGTCGAGGGGCGGATGGTGGAGCGCATGCACGCCGATATCGCCCGCAGGACCGTCGCGCTCGCCGACGCGATCGCGGCGCGGATGTGACCGGCGACGCTGAAAAGCCGCCGAACTACGGAGAAGACCGACATGAAGCTCTATCGTTATCTCACCGGACCGGACGACCAGGCCTTCTGCAAGCGGGTCTCGGCCGCGCTCAATAAGGGCTGGCAGCTGCAGGGCAGCCCGACCCTGACCTTCGACCCGGTGAAGGGACGGGTGATCTGCGGCCAGGCGATCATCAAGGAGGTCGAGGGCGAGTGGCACGAGGATGTGGTGCTCTCCGACCATTGAGGGCCGGGACGCGCGAGTGCCCGTAGATGCTGGATTTGCCGCGATTTCAGCCGGCACGCGCGACACCGGCGGGGCCGCTGGGCGGGCCGGAAAAAGCGGGCAAACGGAGGGCCGGCGCGGGGCGCCGAAACTGGGACAGCAAGGCTAACCAATTGAAAGGTCAGTCTTAATTCCCTTTTACGACAGGTTTATCAACAAGGTCGTGAACCTGTCATTTTTCTTGAAGAAGGCCGTTGACAGTCAGCCCGGCCTCCCCCTATAAAGCGCCCATCGACGCGGCGCCACCGCAACGGCGGGTTTGGCGCTCCTCTGAAGCACCCCACTTTGGTGAGGCTGCGGCGGCCGGTGGAAACCGGACGGGAGGTTTCGATGCGCTTATGGGTGTGAGCCCATAGGTTGAGGGACTTCGGTTCCTCGGGAGATTTGAGCTTCGGCTCGCGGGTTTCGGCCCATGCTGTTTGACAAGTGAAGAGTAAGAAAGAGAAACGTGGACGGCGGGGTCCTTGCGGACTTCCCCAGCTTCGGTCGGGGAAGTCGGATGAGACTTCGGCGGTCTTACGTTCTCGGAGCCGCGCTACCCTGCGAAGGGTACGCTGGTTCCAACCTCGTCAAGAGGTTTTGAGCGTAGCGACATTAAGCCGGATTTAAATA
>NZ_JAUSUH010000008.1:82500-87500 GCF_030813595.1 Ancylobacter vacuolatus
GACATCAACAGAGACTCCGTTAGTAGTGGCGAGCGAACGCGGACCAGGCCAGTGGTGAATGTGCGACAAGTGGAATCGATCAGGAAAGTCGAGCCTTAGTGGGTGATAGCCCCGTACACGTAATGCAAACATTCATCCTCGAGTAAGGCGGGACACGAGAAATCCTGTCTGAACATGGGGGGACCACCCTCCAAGCCTAAGTACTCCTCAGCGACCGATAGCGAACAAGTACCGTGAGGGAAAGGTGAAAAGCACCCCGACAAGGGGAGTGAAACAGTTCCTGAAACCGGATGCCTACAAACAGTAGGAGCCCAAGGTTCGTCCTGGGTGACTGCGTACCTTTTGTATAATGGGTCAGCGACTTAGTCTGGCGAGCAAGCTTAAACCGATAGGTGTAGGCGCAGCGAAAGCGAGTCTGAACAGGGCGTTCAGTTCGTCGGATTAGACCCGAAGCCGAGTGATCTAGCCATGAGCAGGTTGAAGGTGCGGTAACACGCACTGGAGGACCGAACCGGTGCCCGTTGAAAAGGTCTCGGATGACTTGTGGCTAGGGGTGAAAGGCCAATCAAACTCGGAAATAGCTGGTTCTCCGCGAAAACTATTTAGGTAGTGCCTCGCGTGAATACTCCAGGGGGTAGAGCACTGGATGGGCTAGGGGGGTTTACCGCCTTACCAAACCTAACCAAACTCCGAATACCTGGAAGTACTGCGCGGGAGACAGACGGCGGGTGCTAACGTCCGTCGTCGAGAGGGAAACAACCCTGACCTACAGCTAAGGTCCCCAAGTCATGGCTAAGTGTGAAAGGATGTGAGAGTCCGAAAACAACCAGGAGGTTGGCTTAGAAGCAGCCATCCTTTAAAGAAAGCGTAACAGCTCACTGGTCTAGGATTCTTGCGCCGAAAATGTAACGGGGCTCAAGCCATGCACCGAAGCTTAGGGTTTGCACTTAGGTGCAAGCGGTAGCGGAGCGTTCCGTAAGCCTGCGAAGGAGGACCCGTGAGGGCCTCTGGAGGTATCGGAAGTGCGAATGCTGACATGAGTAACGACAAACAGTGTGAGAGACACTGTCGCCGAAAGTCCAAGGGTTCCTGCGTAAAGCTAATCTGCGCAGGGTTAGCCGGCCCCTAAGGCGAGGCCGAAAGGCGTAGTCGATGGGAATCAGGTGAATATTCCTGAGCCTGTGGGTAGTGACGAATCCCGTGTGTTGTCAGACGAATTGGTTCTGTTCTGGCTTCGAAGGGGTTCCAGGAAATAGCTCCCACATTATAGACCGTACCCGAAACCGACACAGGTGGACTGGTAGAGTATACCAAGGCGCTTGAGAGAACTATGCTGAAGGAACTCGGCAATTTACCTCCGTAACTTCGGGATAAGGAGGCCTTCACATTGGGCAACCAGTGTGGAGGGGCACAGACCAGGGGGTGGCAACTGTTTAGCAAAAACACAGGGCTCTGCGAAATCGCAAGATGACGTATAGGGTCTGACGCCTGCCCGGTGCCGGAAGGTTAAGAGGAGAGGTGCAAGCTTTGAATCGAAGCCCCGGTAAACGGCGGCCGTAACTATAACGGTCCTAAGGTAGCGAAATTCCTTGTCGGGTAAGTTCCGACCTGCACGAATGGCGTAATGACTTCCCCGCTGTCTCCAGCATAGACTCAGTGAAATTGAATTCCCCGTGAAGATGCGGGGTTCCTGCGGTCAGACGGAAAGACCCCGTGCACCTTTACTGCAACTTTGCACTGGCATTCGTGTCGGTATGTGTAGGATAGGTGGTAGGCTTTGAAGCGAGGGCGCCAGCTCTCGTGGAGCCATCCTTGAAATACCACCCTTATAGATATGGATGTCTAACCGCGGTCCGTTATCCGGATCCGGGACATTGCATGGTGGGCAGTTTGACTGGGGCGGTCGCCTCCCAAAGAGTAACGGAGGCGCGCGATGGTGGGCTCAGACCGGTCGGAAATCGGTCGTCGAGTGCAATGGCATAAGCCCGCCTGACTGTGAGACTGACAAGTCGAGCAGAGACGAAAGTCGGCCATAGTGATCCGGTGGTCCCACGTGGACGGGCCATCGCTCAACGAATAAAAGGTACGCCGGGGATAACAGGCTGATGATGCCCAAGAGTCCATATCGACGGCATCGTTTGGCACCTCGATGTCGGCTCATCACATCCTGGGGCTGGAGCAGGTCCCAAGGGTTCGGCTGTTCGCCGATTAAAGTGGTACGTGAGCTGGGTTCAGAGCGTCGTGAGACAGTTCGGTCCCTATCTGCCGTGGGTGTCGGACTATTGAGAGGATTTGTCCCTTGTACGAGAGGACCGGGTTGAACGTACCTCTGGAGGAGCGGGTGTGGCGCCAGCCGCAGTGCAGCGTAGCTATGTACGGTCGGGATAACCGCTGAAAGCATCTAAGCGGGAAACCCACCTCAAAACGAGTATTCCCTTGAGAACCGTGGAAGACGACCACGTTGATAGGCCGGGTGTGTAAGTATGGCAACATATTGAGCTTACCGGTACTAATCGTTCGATTGGCTTGATCGTTCTCATCCTCGATGGTCATCCATCAAGGATCAAAGCAATCCAAAGACCAGGGTCGACCAGACCCGATCCCAAAAGGATCCTTGCTTCGCAAAATGCTGTGCTTCGCCGGCCTGGTGGCCATTGCGAGGAGCCCCAACCCGATCCCATCCCGAACTCGGCCGTTAAACTCCTCAGCGCCGATGGTACTATGTCTCAAGACCTGGGAGAGTAGGTCGCTGCCAGGCCTGCAAAGCACAGCAAAAAAAGCTTCTTCACAAACCAAACAAAACCCCGCCCGTGAGAAATCACAGGCGGGGTTTTGTGCGTGCGCCATGCAGAAGAAAAGCCGCCCGCCCCGGAAAAAGGGCCGGGCCCGTAGCGGGCCCAAGGGGCGTAGCCGCTGACGCCCAACCGGCGCAAAACGCCGCCGGAAAAGAATCTGCTGAAAAAGAACAGCTACCGCCGCGCGTTCCGCGAGCCAGGCCCGGTACGTCGCTGTCTGCCGATCCAGTTCCCGCGACGGCGCTTGACCCGCCGGCGGGTGACGGCGCGGAGCTGGGCTTGGGGGCCGGCCGAGGCGAGCTCTTGGCAGAGCAATGCCGTGACGCCGAATCAATCTCAAGCGCAAATTTTTTTCGGAGCGTCGCGAGCAGCCTCGCCCCGATTCGCCTCGAGTCGGCGTGGCAAAATCGGTGCCGGGCTGATTCTTTCGTGACAAGCGGCGGCGGCGGGAAGAAATTCGGGCGCTGAGAGCCCGATTTTGGGCAATTTCTGCGATCGACGCTGCCTCGAGGGGCGATCTCTCGGGGCGCGGCGCTGCGGCGCGGTTGTGAAACGCAGCGGCCGCGTTGGCCTGAGCGCGGCAGGTTTGCGACACCAACTGCCGGCGGCAGCTACCCCCAGTCAGCCGGCGGGGGCCTCACCTTTGACGCGCCGGGGTGTCGATGCCTGGCGGAATCGTCCAGCAGGCCCGCCTCAGCATGCCGACATCGGGGACTGATCTCCGCGCGCCGCGTCGGTACGGTCGGGCGCTCACGCGAGTGGGGCCTCAGGCTCAGAACGAACGCGCATCCGCTGCCGTCAGCACGGCCGCCAGAAATGTGGTGCGTGGGGCGACCGGCCATTCGATTTCGATCCCGCCGGGTCGACCGTCGTCAATGAGATCTGCACACCCACCATCGCGCCCCGCGGAGGGGCCGGCCGCGCACAATGTTGGAGCGACGGTGCCTCGATAGTGCCGGCGATCCTGGGGCACTTTCGGGCGAAGCGGCTTCCGATTCGCGTGAAGAAAAGGCGTAAAATTAGAAACGTAGAGGACTTCCGGTGAACCGACTTTCACCGGACGCCCTGTAGGAAACGACGACGATTCGTGGCCGGGTGGCGCGTGAGCAGAATCGCCGCGCCCTTCGCGCTCGATCGGCGCCGTGGCCGATGTGGAGACGGTGCCGGTGCCGAAAGGAGCGCTACTAAACCCGTGCCCTGGCAAAGGCTTGCGCGTCACCACGCGCCTCGGGCGCGACAGGATCCTGACGCCACGGCGATGCTGGCCGCCATCGGGTCCGAAGCCTCGATGTCCTATGAGCGCAAGCGGCCCCTCGCAGATGACGGCGCCGCGGCAGGTCGCTGGAGAGTGCGGACGGTCTTGCGCGGGCCGAATGCCGGCGCGCCTGTCTCGATATGTCCGAACGCCGCAGCCACCCGGCTGGCCTCTTTGGCGAGGGACGGGGCGGGCCTCGCTCGCCGCGCGTGAAGCGGGGTAGCCGTCACGCGCGGCGCGCTGGATGCACGGATGGAAGCTGGCTCAATAGGTCTTGGCGAGATAATCGGCGATCGCCTTGGCGTCCTCCTCGCTCACGGGAGCGTGGTAGACGTGAACCATCTTCTGCACCTCGCTTTGCCAGAAGGCCGGGCCTTTGCCCGGTGGCTGCGTGTTGATGTAGTCCACCGAGTGGCAGACCATGCAATTATCCTGGGCAGCTTCGAAGCCGGGCTGGGGACCGGGGCGCAGCTCCGCCGTCTCATCTGGAAGCGTGTAGCTGAGGGGAGTCGCGCCGGCGGATCCGGCGAGAGCGACCGCGAGACTGAGGCTGGCGAGTAGGCGAAGGCGGCTCGTGCAGATGCTGATCATGATGCCCTCTTCAGACCGCGACGACGCGCGTGGCTTCAACGACGTTGCGCATGTATCCCGCCGGATTCCACCTGGCCTGCAGGGGCTGGGTCTCGCCCCGTGCGTTGGTCGCCCGGCACATCAGGACATGCTCTCCCTTGGAAAGCGGCACTGTCGCCGTCCACTCGCGGAAGGAGAATCTGCCGAGGTCCGGGCCGAGACTGGCGCTGCTCCAGCTCTGTCCGCCATCGGTGGAAACCGCGACGCCGGTGATGCCGAAGCCGCCATCGAACGCGATGCCACGCAGCGCGACCTTGCCAGCCGGCACCTTCGCGCCCGTCTCAAGGTTTGTGATGAAAGAGCGGACAGGCAGAAGGTTG
>NZ_JAUSUH010000008.1:92500-235027 GCF_030813595.1 Ancylobacter vacuolatus
GTACTGCGCGGGAGACAGACGGCGGGTGCTAACGTCCGTCGTCGAGAGGGAAACAACCCTGACCTACAGCTAAGGTCCCCAAGTCATGGCTAAGTGTGAAAGGATGTGAGAGTCCGAAAACAACCAGGAGGTTGGCTTAGAAGCAGCCATCCTTTAAAGAAAGCGTAACAGCTCACTGGTCTAGGATTCTTGCGCCGAAAATGTAACGGGGCTCAAGCCATGCACCGAAGCTTAGGGTTTGCACTTAGGTGCAAGCGGTAGCGGAGCGTTCCGTAAGCCTGCGAAGGAGGACCCGTGAGGGCCTCTGGAGGTATCGGAAGTGCGAATGCTGACATGAGTAACGACAAACAGTGTGAGAGACACTGTCGCCGAAAGTCCAAGGGTTCCTGCGTAAAGCTAATCTGCGCAGGGTTAGCCGGCCCCTAAGGCGAGGCCGAAAGGCGTAGTCGATGGGAATCAGGTGAATATTCCTGAGCCTGTGGGTAGTGACGAATCCCGTGTGTTGTCAGACGAATTGGTTCTGTTCTGGCTTCGAAGGGGTTCCAGGAAATAGCTCCCACATTATAGACCGTACCCGAAACCGACACAGGTGGACTGGTAGAGTATACCAAGGCGCTTGAGAGAACTATGCTGAAGGAACTCGGCAATTTACCTCCGTAACTTCGGGATAAGGAGGCCTTCACATTGGGCAACCAGTGTGGAGGGGCACAGACCAGGGGGTGGCAACTGTTTAGCAAAAACACAGGGCTCTGCGAAATCGCAAGATGACGTATAGGGTCTGACGCCTGCCCGGTGCCGGAAGGTTAAGAGGAGAGGTGCAAGCTTTGAATCGAAGCCCCGGTAAACGGCGGCCGTAACTATAACGGTCCTAAGGTAGCGAAATTCCTTGTCGGGTAAGTTCCGACCTGCACGAATGGCGTAATGACTTCCCCGCTGTCTCCAGCATAGACTCAGTGAAATTGAATTCCCCGTGAAGATGCGGGGTTCCTGCGGTCAGACGGAAAGACCCCGTGCACCTTTACTGCAACTTTGCACTGGCATTCGTGTCGGTATGTGTAGGATAGGTGGTAGGCTTTGAAGCGAGGGCGCCAGCTCTCGTGGAGCCATCCTTGAAATACCACCCTTATAGATATGGATGTCTAACCGCGGTCCGTTATCCGGATCCGGGACATTGCATGGTGGGCAGTTTGACTGGGGCGGTCGCCTCCCAAAGAGTAACGGAGGCGCGCGATGGTGGGCTCAGACCGGTCGGAAATCGGTCGTCGAGTGCAATGGCATAAGCCCGCCTGACTGTGAGACTGACAAGTCGAGCAGAGACGAAAGTCGGCCATAGTGATCCGGTGGTCCCACGTGGACGGGCCATCGCTCAACGAATAAAAGGTACGCCGGGGATAACAGGCTGATGATGCCCAAGAGTCCATATCGACGGCATCGTTTGGCACCTCGATGTCGGCTCATCACATCCTGGGGCTGGAGCAGGTCCCAAGGGTTCGGCTGTTCGCCGATTAAAGTGGTACGTGAGCTGGGTTCAGAACGTCGTGAGACAGTTCGGTCCCTATCTGCCGTGGGTGTAGGAATATTGAGAGGATTTGTCCCTAGTACGAGAGGACCGGGATGAACGTACCTCTGGTGGAGCTGTTGTGGCGCCAGCCGCAGTGCAGCGTAGCTATGTACGGTCGGGATAACCGCTGAAAGCATCTAAGCGGGAAACCCACCTCAAAACGAGTATTCCCTTGAGAACCGTGGAAGACGACCACGTTGATAGGCCGGGTGTGTAAGTATGGCAACATATTGAGCTTACCGGTACTAATCGTTCGATTGGCTTGATCGTTCTCATCCTCGATGGTCATCCATCAAGGATCAAAGCAATCCAAAGACCAGGGTCGACCAGACCCGATCCCAAAAGGATCCTTGCTTCGCAAAATGCTGTGCTTCGCCGGCCTGGTGGCCATTGCGAGGAGCCCCAACCCGATCCCATCCCGAACTCGGCCGTTAAACTCCTCAGCGCCGATGGTACTATGTCTCAAGACCTGGGAGAGTAGGTCGCTGCCAGGCCTGCAAAGCACAGCAAAAAAAGCTTCTTCACAAACCAAACAAAACCCCGCCCGTGAGAAATCACAGGCGGGGTTTTGTGCGTCTGAATACCTAAAACGACGCCGTCAGCTGACGGTGCCTCGGCTTGATACGTGGTCTGATCTCCGAAAATTGGACCGTTTCACGCCGGAGGTTCTGGACCGTTTGAAGCGGGAGGTTTCCGCATCTGTGCCGAGTGGCAGGTTTCGATCCGCCGGGCCTGAGCGGCGCTGGTATTCGACCGGTCCATCCACCACTAAGATCGGGCGGGCCCGACCCTCCGCAAACCGAGCGATTGGCCGAAGTGGGCATCGTGCCCTCGACCCGGCCGTGTCGGTGACAGCTACGGCAATGCACTCGCCGAGACAATCAATGGCCTCCACACGGCCAGTTCATCCATTGGCGGGTTCCCCGGCGATCCTTTTCAGCTGTCGAGTGCGCTGCGCTCACTGGGGCTGCTGGCTCGACCACCGCCGGCTGCTGGCGTTCATGCAGCGGCAGAACCCGCAGCTGGCCGAGCGCATCCGCCTCCTGCCTGATCTGATCACCGCGCGCGCCGTTGCCCCGGCCCGTGCGGACGGGGACGCGGCCTGCGAGCAGATGCATCGCCATGGTCTCGTCCGCGCACGGGAGGTGCAGCGCGTCGCCCGTATCCACCGTGATCCCTTCGAGACGATCATCGCGGTGCCGGACGGCGGATAGCCCCGTGGCTGAGTATCGCAAGATCACCGAGGAGATCGTGCGGCTGATGCCAACGGGTTCATCCCGCCGGGGCTGTTCGCGAAAATCCGGGCCAGCTTCCTCGAACGGGCACGAGCGAAGGAGAGTGGTGGCGTGCGTGGCTGACCATAGAGCCGCGAAAAGAAGGTCCATGACCGGCGTCGCGCTCTAACAGAAGAGGCTCAACGGCGGCGGCCGGCCGAAATCGCTGCTCTCGGGGCTGATATTCTGCGGCTTCTGTGGTGACCCGTACTCTCTGCGTGGGTCCGACCGCTTCGCCTGCTCAAACCATATCAGCAAGGGTACCTGCTCCAACAGCCGGACGATCTCGCGTAAGGACTTGGAGCGCCGCGTGCTGGCAGGTCTCGAAGGACGGATGATGGCACCTGAGATCGCGGCAGGGGATCGTGCTGACGCCCGGCGAGGAGCGAGGCGAGAATTTCGCGGCGCTGCACGGCGAACTGCGCACCATGCTCGAATGGACCGAGCGCCAGGCAGTCCGAAAGACCGCCAGAAAAACAAAACCCGCAGCCGAGGCTGCGGGTTTGTCGCGATCAGTGGTTGCGGGGGCAGGATTTGAACCTGCGGCCTTCAGGTTATGAGCCTGACGAGCTACCGGGCTGCTCCACCCCGCGTCAGAACCGGAAGTCGCGTAACGGCTTGCCGATGGCGGGTATCTATCAATCCGCATGGCCAAATGAAAGGGGGCTGGGCTATCTTTTTGTCATCGGATCGTCGCGCCGAAGGTGAAGAAATCACCTAACCAATTGCGCGGGAAGGGTAATTCATGCCTGAGAAGCTTTCTGGCGTCGCTGCTGAAGCGGTGGATAGTTCTCCCGCTTCCCTCGCCGCGCCGCCGCCGCGCCTCGCCCAGGCGCTGAGCGAGGCGCATCAAGAGGCCCGCGACGCCCTCACTTTGTCCGATCCCGTGAAGGCTGTGCACGGCGTGCGCAAGGGGTTCAAGCGGCTGCGGGCGCTCCTGCGGCTGGCGGGCACGGCCCGCGAGCGCGAGGTGGCCGACCTCGCCCGTGCGTCGCGGCGCGCGCTCGCCGCGATCGCCCGCCATCTGGCGCAGGCCCGCGATATGGCGGCCCGCGAGGACGCGCTGGATGATCTCGTCGCTAAGGCCGGCCTTTCTCCTGCCGCACGACGTGCCGCCAGCCGCGCCTTCGCCCCGGCGACGGCGTCCGCACCTGATGGGGGCGTGGGCACACACCGCGCCGCGCTCGACGCCGAAATGGCGGCACTGGCGCAAGCCCTGCCCCGGCTCGGCGCTGCGCTCGACGACAAGGCGCTCCTCGCCGCGCTGGCGACCTTCTATGCCCGGGCGCGCCGCGCCGGCCGCGAAGTCGACCCACGGGACGATGAAAGCCTGCACGAGCTGCGCAAGGAGGTGGTCGCCCAGCGCTACCAGATGGAGCTGGTCATCTCTGCCTGGCCGGCGCTCGGCGAGCTGTGGGTGGACCAGCTGCAGCGGCTGCGTGACAAGCTCGGCAAGCATCACGACCTCGCCGTGCTGCGCGCCTTGGCCGAGGCGCATCCCGTGCGCGCCGATGGCCGCCCGCTCTGGCACGCCCAGTTGCTCGCCGCGATCGACGCGCGGCGGGAAAAGCTCGCCCACTCCGCCCTGCTGCTGCACGCCCGGCTTTTCGCGGAAAAGCCGAGGGCCTTCCGCCGTCGGCTTTCCGCCTATATGTCTCCTGTATCCGAGAGGAAATAACGTCGCCCGCGGCCGCCGCGGCGCGGTAGAAGCTGTGACAGCCACGGAAAGCGCCCATGTTTGTGCGGCAGATGCACTATCTCGTCGCGCTGGCGCGCGAGAAGCACTTTGGCCGCGCGGCCGAGGCCTGTCACGTCACTCAGCCGACGCTCTCGGCCGGCATCCGCAAGCTGGAGCAGGAGCTCGGTGTGCCCATCGTGGTGCGCGGCCATCGCTTCCTCGGCTTTACGGCGGAAGGCGAGCGGGTGCTCGGTTGGGCCCGGCAGATCGCCGCCGATTATGAGAGCCTGCGGCAGGAAAAGGTCGAGACCTCAGGCCAGATCACCGGCACGCTGCGCGTCGGCGCCATTCCCGCCGCCACGGCGGCCGCGCCTGCTCTGCTCGCGCCGTTCCGGCTCCGGCACGCGGAGGTGAAGGTGCAGATGCTCACCCTCTCCTCCGCCGCCATCCAGCGCGGCCTTGACGAGATGGAACTCGACGCCGGCATCACCTATCTCGACAATGAACCGCTGAACCGGGTGCGCCGCCTGCCGCTCTATCGCGAGCACTATGTCTTCATCACCCGCCCCGACGAGCCACTGGCGCGCCGGCGCAGCCTGCGCTGGGCCGAGGCGGCGGCTCAGCCCTTGTGCCTGCTCACGCCTGACATGCAGAACCGCCGGATCATCGACCAGGTGATGGGGGCGGCTGGCATCGCCTCGGCGCCGGCGATCGAGACGAACTCCTTCATGGGCGTGTGGTCCTTCGTGCGGCGCGGGCCGTGGAACAGCATTGTCCCGGAGGCGAGCTTTCGCGGGCTGGGCGAGGCGGCGGATCTCGTCGCCCTGCCGCTGGTCGATCCGGTGCATGTCCAGCCGATCGGCCTCGTCCTGTCGGAGCGCGACCCGCTGAGCCCGGTGGCGGGGGCTCTGCTCAAGCTGGCGCAGCGCTTCGGGCGCGAAGGTTCAATTGAGAATATCTTTAAATGACAGGCACTTCATTGCCGCCATCTATCAATTGTTCGCCCCTTTCAATTTGAATCCCCTGCCTGCCCCGTCCACTCTCGCATGGTCGGCGGCGGGGAAGCCTGGGCTTTCGCACCGGACCGGCACGAAGGACGCCCGTCGCCCCGCCTCTTGATGGGCGCGCAGCCCGACGACAGCGCGGCGAAGCCCGTGCGGGCGGTGCGCGGCGGAAGCGTCCCTGCTCACTCTGACGAGAGGAATGCCCGATGGCCAAGATTCTGTGCGTGCTCTATGACGACCCGATCGACGGCTACCCTACCACCTATGCCCGGGACGACCTGCCGAAGATCGACCACTATCCCGGCGGCCAGACGCTGCCGACGCCGAAGGCGATCGACTTCACCCCCGGTCATCTGCTCGGCTCGGTGTCCGGCGAGCTTGGCCTGCGCACCTATCTGGAATCCAATGGCCACACCCTGGTCGTGACCTCCGACAAGGATGGGCCGAACTCGGTATTCGAGAAGGAGCTGGTCGATGCCGACATCGTCATCTCCCAGCCTTTCTGGCCGGCCTATCTCACGCCCGAGCGCATCGCCAAGGCGAAAAACCTCAAGCTGGCGCTGACCGCCGGCATCGGCTCGGACCATGTGGATCTCCAGTCGGCGATCGACCGCAACATCACCGTGGCCGAAGTCACCTATTGCAACTCGATCAGCGTTGCCGAACACGTGGTGATGATGATCCTCGGGCTGGTGCGCAATTATCTCCCTTCGCATGACTGGGCGCGCCAGGGCGGCTGGAACATCGCCGATTGCGTCGCCCATTCCTACGATCTCGAAGCGATGAACGTGGGCACCGTCGCCGCCGGCCGCATCGGCCTCGCGGTGCTGCGCCGCCTCGCCCCGTTCGACGTGAAGCTGCACTACACCGACCGTCACCGCCTGCCCGAGGCGGTGGAGAAGGAGCTGAACCTCACCTGGCATGCCTCGCGCGAGGAGATGTACCCGCATTGCGACGTGGTGACGCTCAATTGCCCGCTGCATCCCGAAACCGAGCACATGATCAATGACGAGACGCTGAAGCTGTTCAAGCGCGGCGCCTATATCGTCAACACCGCCCGCGGCAAGCTGTGCGACCGCGACGCCGTGGCCCGGGCGCTGGAGAACGGGCATCTGGCTGGCTATGCCGGCGACGTGTGGTTCCCGCAGCCGGCGCCGGCCGACCACCCCTGGCGGACGATGAAGTGGAACGGCATGACGCCGCACATATCGGGCACCTCGCTCTCCGCCCAGGCGCGCTACGCCGCCGGCACGCGCGAAATCCTCGAATGCTTCTTCGAGGGCCGCCCGATCCGCGACGAATATCTGATCGTCCAGGGTGGCGCGCTGGCCGGCACCGGGGCGCACTCCTATTCCAAGGGCAATGCTACCGGCGGCTCGGAAGAAGCCGCGAAATTCAAGAAGGCCGTCTAAATCCCTCCCGACTTTCCGTTGCCCCACCGCGAATGGGGCAACGGATTTTTCCCGAAAGTCCCTTCAGCCGCCCTGCGCCCCCGCTGGGGCGTCCAAAGCGCTGAAATACCCCGTCATCCTGGCGGGGTTCTGTTTGTGGGGCAGCAGGCGGCCAGCATGTCGACGTCGGTCGGCGGATCGTCACCAACGTCGCGATTCGGAATGGTTAGCCGCGTCCCCGCTGTCGGTGGGGCCGCCCCGTCAGGGCATCATGCGCACATGCTGGTCGTAGAGGATCCAGATGGTGCCGGACACCATGATGAGCAGGATCAGCACGGTGAACAGGATCAGCAGCAGGTCGTCGCGGTGCGAGCGCTGGAGGTCGATGTGCAGGAAGTAGCGCAGATGCACCACTGCCTGGATGAGGGCGAGCAGCCCGAGCCCGGCGAGCGCGGCACCGCCGCTGAGAAGGTTCAGCCCCACCACCGCGAAGGCGCCGGTGGTGAGGACCAGCGCCAGCACCAGGCCGATCACATAGGAGCGGCGCTCGCGGCCCTCGTCCTCAATCTCGCGGGGCGGCATGTCGGCGGGACTCCGGCGGCTCATGACGCGACCCCGTAGAGGTAGACGAAGGTGAAGATGCCGATCCAGACCACGTCGAGCATGTGCCAGAACAGCGCGAGACGCATCAGCCGCAGCTTCACCGGCGTGGTGAAGCCGATGAGCGCGACCTGCACCGCCATGATGACCATCCACACCAGCCCGGACGAGACGTGCAGCGCGTGGGTGCCGGTCAGCAGGTAATAGGCGGAGAGGAAGCCGCTGGCCTGCGGTGGTGCCGCATGCTGGGTGATCATCACGTAATAGTCGTGCAACTCCATGCCGACGAAGGCGGCGCCCAGCAGGCCGGTGAGCAGCAGCCACACCAGCACGCCGCGCCGATTTTCGCGGTACTTCATCTCCAGCATGGCGAGGCCGAAGGCGAAGCTGGAGAACAGCAGCAGCAGCGTCTCCACGAAGGCGGCGGTCAGGTCGAAGACCTCGGCGGGCCGGGGGCCTTCGGCGATGCCCTGCACGCTCATCGCCGCATAGGTCGCGAACAGCACTGCGAACAGCACCAGATCGCTCATCAGGAAGATCCAGAAACCGAACAGGGTCTCTTCGGCCGCCTCATGGCCTTCGGGATCGGTGCCGGCGAGGTTCAGTCCGGGATGAAGGCGTTCGGAAAGGCTCATCACAGCGCCTCCACGGCGGTGCCGGAAGCGATGGTCCCGGCGCGGCCCTCCAGCGCTTCGGGATGCGCCCGGCCCTTGTTGTCGGATGTCATTTCCCGGTCGCGGGTCACGCCCGGCGTGGCGCGCGCGGCGGCGAGGAAGGCCTCGTTCGCCGCCTTCACCGTCGCGGCGGGGATGGTCTCTTCCGTGTCGGTGGCGAAGGAGCGGGCGATGACGACGACCCAGATCAGCACGAAGGAGGCAATCGCCAGCCACCAGATGTGCCACACCAGTCCGAAGGCCCAGGCGCAGGCGAACAGGCCGATCAGCGGCGCCGTCGCGGTGTTGCGCGGCACCTCGATATCCTCATAGGCGGCCGGCGAGCGGTAGGCGATGCCGGCCTTCTTGGCCTCGTAGAACGGATCCTGCGAGGACACGTTGGGCAGAACGGCGAAGTTCCAGGCCGGGGGCGGGGAGGGGATCGACCATTCGAGCGCCCGCCCGTCCCAGGGATCGCCCAGCGGGGCGGCGAGCTGCGCGCGCTGGCGCACCGAGACGACGATCTGCGTCACCATCAGCGCGAAGCCGGCGAGGATGAGCCCGGCGCCGAGCATGGCGAGGGCGAGCCAGGGCACGTAGTCGGGGTTCGACCACATATAGGTGCGCCGCGTCGCGCCCATCATGCCGAGCCAGTAGAGCGGGAAGAACGCCAGCAGGAAGCCCGGCGCGAAGCACCAGAAGGAGGCGCGGCCCAGCCCCTCATGCAGCCGGAAGCCGAACACCTTCGGGAACCAGAACTGCACCGCCGCGAACATGCCGAACAGCACGCCGGGAATGATCATGTTGTGGAAATGCGCCACCAGGAACAGCGTGTTGTGGACCTGGAAATCGACGCCCGGATTGGCCAGCAGCACGCCCGTCATGCCGCCGAGGATGAAGGTGAGCAGGAAATTGATGTGGTACAGCATGGGCGTGGAGAAGCGGATGCGCCCGCCCACCATGGTCAGCAACCAGTCATAGACCTTCACGCCGGTCGGCACGCCGATGATCATGGTGGCGATGCCGAAAATGGCGTTCACATTGGCGCTCTGGCCCATGGTGAAGAAGTGGTGCAGCCACACCGCGAAGGACAGCACGGCGATGCACATGGTGGCGTAGACCAGCGAGGTGTAGCCATAGATGCGCTTGCTGGAGAAGGTAGCGACCACCTCCGACCAGACGCCGAAGGCCGGCAGGATCAGGATGTAGACCTCCGGATGGCCGAACAGCCAGAACAGGTTGGCGTAGTTCATCATGTTGCCGCCGTCGCCATTCGTGAAGAAATGGAAGCCGGCATAGCGGTCGAGGGCGAGCATGACGGTGGCGGCGGTCAGCGGCGCCATGGCGAAGATCATCAGGATCGAGGTGCACAGCGTCGTCCAGGTGAACAGCGGCATGCGGAACAGCGACATGCCAGGGCAGCGCTTCTTGTAGATCGTCACCGCTAAGTTGAGGCCCGTCAGCGTCGAGCCGATGGAGCCGAGCGACACCGCCCATATCCAGTAGTCGACCCCCTCGCCCGGGCTGAAGTCGATGCCGGTAAAGGGCGGATAGGCGCTCCAGCCGCCGGTGGAGAACTGGCCCACCACCAGCGACACCATGATGAGTATCGCGCCGGCCATGGTCAGCATCAGCGAAATGGCGTTGAGCAGCGGGAAGGACACGTCGCGGGCGCCGATCTGCAGCGGCATGACGTAGTTCATCAGCCCGGTGATGAACGGCATCGCCACGAAAAAGATCATGATCGTGCCGTGGGTGCTGAACAGCTGGCCGAAATGATCCGCCGACAGGAAGCCGGCGCCCTCGGTGGCGGCGAGCTGCTGGGCGCGCATCAGCGCCGCCTCGATCACCGCGCGGGCGAACATGACAAGCGCGATCGCGATGTACATGATGCCGACCTTCTTGTGGTCGACGCTGGTCAGCCAGTCGCGCCACAGCGGCACCCACCAGCCCTTGACCGTCAGCAGGATGACGGTGGCGAGCGCGCCCAGCACCGCGATCGACCCGGCGCCCGAGGCGATGGCCTCGCTGAGCGAGGGGTTTTCGATCATCCCGGCGAAGACGAAGGAGGTCCATTTGATCTGGCCGAATATCAGCTCCCAGTTCATTGCGCGGCCTCCGGCGTATGGTCATGGCCCTGGTGGGGCGCGGGCGGTGCGGGCATTGCCGCATGGCCGTGGTGCTGGAACATGCCGGGCGCGAAGCTCGCCATCACCTGGTTGAACAGGCCCGGGGTGAACTGGCTGTAGAGCACCGGCTCGTTGACCACGGCGGGGGGCAGAAGTTTCGCGTAGCCGGCGGCATCAAGCGCGGTTCCCTGCGCCTTCGTCGTCGCGACCCAGCCCTCGAAGGCGTCCGGGCTCATCACCCTTGTGGTGAAGGATTGGGTGGCAAAGCCCAGGCCATTATACTGCGTGTTGCGGCCGGTGAAGTCGCCGGTCTTGTCGGCCAGCAGGTTGAGCTGCGTCTGCATGCCCGCCATCGCATAGATCTGCCCGGCGAGCTGGGGAATGATGAAGGACTGCATCACCGTGCCGCTGGTCAGCTTCACGGTGACCGGCCGGCCTTCGGGCAAAGCGAGCAGGTCGAGCGTCGCCACGCCCTGCTCGGGATAGAGGAACAGGAATTTCCAGTCGAGCGCGACGACTTCCACCACCAGCGGGTCGGGGCCGAGAGCGCGGTAGGGATCGCCCGTGATGGTCTGCCGCCACAGCGCCGTGCCAAGGGCGACGACCAGCGCGACCGGAACACCCCAGATCAGCAGCTCAAGGCCCCAGTTGAACTCCCAGTCCGGACGGTAGGCCCCCGTGCCGCCGCGACGGTAGCGCCACAGCACGATCGGCAGCACCACGAACATCGGCACGATGACGATGAGCATCAGGGCGCTGATAACGCCGAAATGCGACAGCTGCGCCGAGGCAATCGGCCCGGCCGGTTCAAGGAAGCTGCCGGCGTAAGCCATCCCTGGCAAAGCGATCCCCGGGATGCCTATGGCGAGCAATCCGACTATTCCCCTCAGCGTCACGCTGCCCCCTTTGCGACTGTTGCGCGTCATTCCGCGTGCGGTCTCTCATCTGGAGGTATCAGTCCAACCCCAGTGCAGAAAAGCACGAATGGCGACGGATATCATCGTGCTGCGTGGCGGAGATTGCGGAAAATTCATGGCGGGGGGACGACAGCCGCAGGGCGGCCGCGGCCCTGCGCGGTGCCGAGGCCCCGGATGAAGACCGTGCGTTCAAAGCAGAAAACGGCGTCAGGCCGCCGGCGGGTGGCGTGAAATTGGGGCTGGCATCGCCGCGTCTTCACTCCCAGGGCGAGAGCGAAGACGCGGGTGCTTGGGCCGAATCCCGTTCGGCCAGAGCCGCCTCAGCTGACATGAGCTTAGTTCTTGCGGATATAGAATCCGTGCTGGCTTCCGGGCACCAGCTCCGAGGACAGGCCGAGCACACTTTCCGCGCCGCCGAGGATGAGATAGCCGTCGCGTGTCATGACATTGGCGATGCGCCCGAGCACGTCGCTCTTCGTCGCTGCATCGAAATAGATCAGCACGTTGCGGCAGAACACGATGTCGAACTGGCCGAGATGGGCGAAGGACTGCAGCAGGTTCAGCCGCGAGAAGCGGACCATGGCGCGGATATCGGCGTTGATCCGCCACATCTGTCCCTCCTGGTTGAAGCACTTCAGCAGGTAATGCACCGGCAGCCCCCGCTGCACCTCGAACTGGGTATAGACGCCCTCCTGCGCCCGCTCGATCACCTCGCCGGACAGGTCGGTGGCGACGATCTCGACCCGCCGGCCGCCAAGCAGTCGCTCATTGTCGCGCAGCAGCATGGCGATGGAGTAGGGCTCCTGCCCGGTCGAGGCGGCCGCGCACCAGATGCGCAACGGCTGACCGGGCGGGCGACGGGAGATCAGCTCCGGCAGGATCAGCGCGGCGAGCTGATCGAAGGGGCGCTTGTCGCGAAAGAACAGCGATTCATTGGTCGTCATCGCCTCGATCACCGCCTCGGCCAGCGGGGAGGAGCCCCGCTCGCGCAGGGTGGCGACAAGCTGCGTGATGCCGGTGACCGACGCCTTCTTCATGACCGGATCGAGCCGCGTCTCCAGCAGGTAGCGCTTGTCGTCGCCGAGGGCGAGCCCTGACTTGTCCTTGAGAAAGCGCCGCAGGAACTCGAAATCGGAGGGACCAATCATTCGCGGCCTCCTATCAGCATTCGGCTGACCCGCGGGCCGATCTCCGCCATTGGCAGAATGCCGGCGCAGGCGCCGATCGCCACGGTGGCGCCCGGCATCCCCCAGACGACGCTCGTCTCTTCGTCCTGCGCGATCACGCTGCCGCCGAGTTCGGCGATCTTCAGCGCCCCACGTGCGCCATCGCTACCCATGCCGGTGAGCACCACGCCGACGGCGGCGGCGCCGTAAATGCCCGCGACCGCCTCGAACATCGGGTCGACCGCCGGCTTGCAGAAGTTCACCGGCGGGCCGTCGAGCAGCCGGATCTTGCTGGTGCCGCCCGTGCGGACGATGTCCATGTGGAGACCGCCGGGGGCAACATAGATCTGGCCGGGCACGAGTTCCTCGCCGTCGCGCCCCTCCGCACAGCGCCGGCCCGAGGCGCGGGCGATGTGCTCGGCGAGAATGGCGGTGAAGGTCGGCGGCATGTGCTGGACGATCAGCACGGGCACATTGCCGATGGCCGGGCCGATGTCGGTGAACAGCCGTGTCAGGGCCTGCGGGCCGCCGGTGGAGCTGCCGACAGCGAGAATGGTGGGCGGCATCATCGAATAGGAGCGCAGCTTGCCGCCGGGGCGGGGCGCGCCCGACGCCGTGGCCGGTGTGGGCGTCTGCACCGGGTTCGGCGACGGCGCTCCGCCTCCCCCCGCCGCGGGCACGCCAACCGGCGGCCGAGG
Organism: Ancylobacter vacuolatus; assembly: GCF_030813595.1. GTDB lineage: Bacteria > Pseudomonadota > Alphaproteobacteria > Rhizobiales > Xanthobacteraceae > Ancylobacter > Ancylobacter vacuolatus. The sequence continues at coordinate 105,572 of NZ_JAUSUH010000008.1, forward strand.
CAGCGAGCGACGCCGCACGCGCTGGCCAAGGCTGCGCGTCTTCGCCAGCAGGTCGGCACGGAACTCCTCCGCCGCCACCGGGCCGCGCGCCGCGTCCGGCTTGGGGAGGTAGTCGGCCGCTCCGAGCGTCAGCGCCCTGAGGCTGATTTCCGCGCCACGGCGGGTCAGGGCGGACGCCACCAGCACCGCCGTACCGGCCTTGCGCTCAAGGATGAGCGGCAGGGCGGTGAGCCCATCCATATCCGGCATTTCGAGATCGAGGATCACGACGTCGGGCTGCGCACGCTGGACATCGTCGGCCGCGCGCCGGCCGTTGGGATGGACGGCGACGACGCTGAACTCGCCGGTTTCACCCAGCCAGTTGCTGAGGATGCCGCGCATGAACACGGAATCGTCGACGATCATCACCTTGATGGGAGGGCCGGCCGCCTGCGGCGTGCCGACCGAGGAGCCCGTGGGGCGTGCGAGGCTCATAGGGGCTCTTCCTCCAGCAGGCCGACCTCGACGAGCTTCTCCCGCAGGATGTCGGCGTCGAACGGTTTCATGATGTATTCGTCAGCGCCGGCCGACAGGGCGCTGGCAATATGGGCGACATCGTTGTGGGTGCTGCAGAACACCACGCGCGGCGCGGCGCCGCCGGCCTCGCTGCGCAGCAGTCCCAGGAACTCGAAGCCCGTGACTTCAGGCATGTTCCAGTCAAGCAGGATTCCGTCCGGCATGTGCTGCCGGCACCGATCCAGCGCCACGGCGCCGTTCTCGGCCTCCTCCACTTTGAAGGACCAGGTCTCCAGCATGCGGCGCGCTGCCTTGCGCACCACGGAGGAATCGTCAACGACAAGAAAGGTCTTCATCGGCTGGGCTCCCGGATGAGCTGTCTCATGCCGCGCTCCGCGCGCCACCAATGGCGGCGAGAACGCGTTCAACGTCGAGCACCACGAGCAGCTCGCCCTCCAAGCGATGGACGCCCTCCGAGAACTGCGTCCACTCTTCGTCGAGATTGGGCGGGTTGCTGTCATAGGTGCTGGGATCGAGGAGCAGAACGTCTCCGATCCCGTCGATAAGCAGGGCGAAGGCCTCGCCCGTGCGCTCGATGCCGACCGCCATCCGGGCGAGGGTTCCATCCTTCAGTCCCAGCAGGCGGCGCATATCGATCATGGTGACGATCCGACCGCGCAGGTTCAGCACCCCGTCAATCTCGCGAGAGGCGAGCGGCACGGGCGTGATCCGGTCGGGGACAAACACTTCGTTGACCGCCGAGATGGGCAATCCGAAAAGCTGTCCGCCGATGCGAACGGTGACGTACTGATGGGCATCGCTCGGCCCTTCCAGGTTAACAACCGCTGCGCTCATGCCGCCTTCTCCTTATCTTCGTGGGCCGCAAATTCGCGCAGCGCGGCGAGAAGGCCGTTGCGGTCGAATTTCGCTACATAGTCGGTGAAACCGGCCAGGTGGCCGCGTTCGATCGAGTCCGGGTTGCGCCCGGATGCCATGGCGATGATCGGCAGGTCGTGCATGTGCAGCTCGCTGCGCACGCGCTCGGCGAAGCCGATGCCGTCGATACCGCGCATGTCGACCTCGCTGACCACAGCGTCGAAGCGGGCTTCGCCGGAGAGCTTCACCAACGCCTCGGTGGCGGAGGTGCAGGTGGTCACGGAATAGCCGTTGCCCTTCAGGACCGGCTCCAGCATCGCGCGATGGAAGGCGTTATCGTCCACAAGCAGCAGCCGGCCGTTCCGCTCGCGAGGGTGTCCGACGGGAATGTCGAAACTGTCGCCGAAGGCCCGCTGCATGAAGTGCGCGACGTCGAGCACTTCGGTTGCCGTGCCGTTGATGATCGCTCCGCCCATGATGTCCGGGGCGCCCGAGGACAGCTTGAGCTCGAACTCGGTTTCGACGATGTCGACGATCTGGTCGACGAAGAGCCCCATGGTCCGCTCCCCTTCCGAGAAGATGAGCAGGGGTTGCTTGCCGGATGTCTTCCGCTCCACCTCGTCATTGGCATAGAGGATCGGGATGAGCGTGCCGCGATACTGCGCCACGCTGCGGTCCGACAGGAGCTCCACTTCCCCGGCGTCGAGTTCTTCGAGACGGGTGACGAGGGCGAGCGGCACCGCCTTGATGCCCTGGGCGCCGGCCCGGCAGAGCAGGAGCGACATCTTGTTGGAATCGGCCGCTGTGCCGGCGAGCGCCTCGCCCTTGCTGGCCTCGTCGGTCTTGTCCGAGCGGGCGGCCGCGTACTGGGACAGGCCGTTGGGATCGATAATCATGATGACGCGCCCGTCCCCGAGGATGGTGCTGCCGGAGATCAGGGAGATGCCGCGCAGCACCGAGGCGAGCGGCTTCACCACGATTTCCTCGGTGTGCAGAACGCTGTCGACCACGACACCGAAGCGCTGGTTACCGACCTGCATCACCACGATCAGCTCGCCGTCGGGATGTTCGCCCCAATGGCACGACAGGCCCATCACCGAGCCGAGATCGATGATCGGCAACAGCCGGTCGCGCAGGCGCAGCACATGGGCATGCTTGATGAAGCTCAGCGAGTGCTCGCTGTCGCCGCGCACCCGCACCAGTTCGACGACGGACGTCTGCGGCAGGGCGAAGCGCTCGCCGGTGATTTCGACGATAAGTGCCGGAACGATGGCGAGGGTGAGCGGGATCTTGATGGTGAAGGTCGTGCCTTCGCCCCGCTTCGAGCGAACGTCGACCGTGCCGCCGATCGACTCGATGTTGCAGCGCACGACATCCATGCCGACGCCGCGGCCGGACACGCTGGTGACTTGCTGGGCGGTGGAGAAGCCGGCATGGAAGATGAAGCGGTAGAGCTGCGCGTCGGTCATGCGCGCGGCATCGGCTTCCGAGCACAGGCCGTTTTCGATCGTCTTGGCGCGGATGCGGGCGACATCGAGCCCGCGCCCGTCATCGGAAATCTCGATGATGACATGGCCGCCCTCATGATAGGCGGACAGGCGTATGGTGCCCTTTTCCGGCTTGCCGGCCAGTCGGCGCATCCCGGGCGTTTCCAGCCCATGGTCGGCCGAATTGCGCACCATGTGGGTGAGCGGGTCCTTGATCTGGTCGAGCAACTGGCGGTCGAGTTCGGTTTCGGCGCCGTGCTGTTCCAGCTCGATATGCTTGCCGAGTTCATGAGCGAGGTCGCGCACGATGCGGGGCAGCTTCTGCCACGCATTGCCGATCGGCTGCATGCGGGTACGCATCACCGCTTCCTGCAGCTCACCGGTGACGGTGGAAAGCCGCTGCAGCGGGCTCTTATAGTCGCTGTCTTCGTTGCGGCGGCTGATCTCCATGAGCTGGTTGCGGGTCAGCACCAGTTCCGAAACCATCGTCATCAGATGTTCAAGCACCGAGACGCTGACACGGATGGTCTGCGCCGCGGCGGCTGCCGGATCCAGCGCGGTCGCCGGCGCGTGCTCGGCCTCAGGCGTGGCGGCCAGCATGTGCGGCACGAGCGTGGGGGCAGCGGCCAGGGTCGGAACCTTGGGCCGGGCCTCCACCGCCGTCTCGCGGAACATGCGCTCCAGCTCGTCGAGCGGCACCTCGCCCGGCAGCAGCTCGCGCTCAAGCGCGACCACAATGGCAGGCTCGGCTTTCGCCAAAGGGGCCGGTGCCGGCAGCGGGGCGGGCGCCTCGTGGGCGGCCTCCGCCTCCAGCGCGGAGATCAGGTCTTCATCCGCGCCGGGCGGCTCGACGCCATCGCTGCGCTCGATTTCGGCCAGGATGAGCTTGATCCGGTCGATGGTCCGCAGGATCAGATCCACCGCGCCGGACTTCACCGGGCGACCGTTGCGGAACTCGTCCATCAGTGTCTCGGCGGCGTGCGCGAGTCGCGCCAGCCGGGCCAGGCCGATAAAGCCGCAGGTGCCCTTGATGGTGTGCACGAGGCGGAAAATGCTGTTGAGGATGTCCCGGTTGTTCGGGTCGGTTTCGAGCTTCAGCAGCTCGCCGTCGGCGACATCGAGGCTTTCGCCGGTTTCCGTCAGGAATTCGCGGAGCAGGTCGTCCATGACACTCACTGGATTCAGGTGGATCTGGAGAGCCGGCGCCATCAGGCGCCGGCAGGGGCTCAGGCGGCGCGGATGCGTTCGATGAAGGTGTCGAATTGCGTGCGCAGCCGGGTCGCCTGGGACGACAGATCGGCGGCGGAGCGGACGATCTCGGCGGAGACGCGCCCGGTATCGGCGGCCGCGACGCTGACCGTCGAGATGCTGGAGGAAACCTCCTGCGTGCCCTGGGCGGCCTGGTGGACGTTCTGCGCGATCTCGCCGGTCGCCGCGCCCTGCTCGTCAATCGAGGTGGCGATGGCGCTCGAAATCTCGTCGATACGGCGGATGGTGCCCGAGATGTTCTCGATCGCCTTCACCACATCGTTGGTCGCGCCCTGTACGGCGGCGATCTGGGAGGAAATCTCGTCGGTCGCCTTCGATGTCTGCTCGGCAAGGGTCTTCACTTCCATCGCGACGACGGCGAAGCCGCGTCCCGCCTCGCCGGCCCGCGCCGCCTCGATGGTGGCGTTGAGCGCCAGCAGGTTGGTCTGCGAGGCAATGTCGGTGATGAGGTTCACAACCTGCCCGATACGCTGGGCGCTGGTGGCGAGGCCGCGCACGACATCGGCGGTGCCGGTGGCCTGTTCAGTGGCCTCGCCGGCGATCTTCGCGGCGGTGGACACCTGGTGGCCGATCTCGCGCACCGAGGCGGCGAGCTCCTCGGCGGCGGAAGCGGCGATCTGCACGTTGCCGGTCGCCTGCTCGGCCGCCGCAGCGACGACGGTCGACTGACGGCTGGTCTCGTCGGCCGACGAGCTCATGCTGGAGGCCGAATGTTCAAGCTGGGTAACAGCGGCGGCGACCGAGCGGACGACGCCGGAAATCTCGCTGTCGAAGCGATCGGCGAGATCGCGCATGGCCGTCCGCTTCTCGATCTCGGCCCGCTCGGCATTGGTGGCCTGCTCGCCACGCAGGCGCTCGGCCTCGCGCAGCGTGCCGAGGAGCTCGCCGGTGGAGCGCCAGAGCTCGCCGATCTCGTCATTGCCCGGCTGGGATTCGATCTCGACGTCGAGCTTGCCGTCGGCCACTGCCTTCACGGTCTCGATCACCCGGCGGATGGGGCGGCTCAGCATGACGACGCCGATATAGAGGCCGGTGCCGATGCCGACGAGCAGGCCGGCCGCGGTGGTGATGAGGATGATGAGCTCGGACCACATATTGACCGTGTTGAACTCCTCGCGCAGAGGGTCGGTCATGCCGCGCAGCCGCTCGACATGTTCGCCGAGCGAGGCCTGCAGCGCCTTGCGGTTGGCGCGGTTGGCCTCGTTGTTGCCCTGCACATTGGCCGCCTGCGGGCCTTCCTGCGTGGCGAGGCGTGCCGTCTCGGCGCGGAAGGTGAGGAAATCGGCGACGTCCTTGGCGACCGGACCGAAGCTGGAGCGGACGTTCGCCTCTTCGGTGCCCTCAACCTCCTGCGCCGTCTCCTGCAGCAGATTCAAGCTGCGTTTGATGCCGGCGACGAAGGGCTTGGCCGCTTCAGCGTCCGACGACATGTAGATGCCGCGCGCGTCCATCACCACCGTGCTGACCAGACCATTGATGCGCTCGGCCAAGAAGGCCTGGCGGTGCAGCTGGTCGAGTTGGTTGGAAAGATGGGCCTCGTAATTCAGGGTATAGACCGAGATGCCGCCGACCAGGGCGGTCGTCAGGCCGAGCGTGGCGACGATGGTGTATATTTTGCCGGTTATCTTCATGAGGACATGTCCGGGTTGAGGTTCAATGGGTTGCTTTTTCGCCTGTGGCGGCGGAGGTCTTCTTCGGTGCGTCGCCGGATCTATCGACAAGTGCGCGTATTTCTGATTTGTCGATGTAATTGATGCCGTCGACGAGTATTTCCTTTATGACGTCGCCGTTCAGCTTTTCATTTACCTTGGACCGGATGTTGTTCAGCATGTCGGAAAGGTTGTACTTGGACAGTTTTCCGAATTCGACACGGCCTTCCGTGTAGATTTCCTGGAACGCGGCGTGGGTGACGAAGATCTGGGGCTCTATCGGCAGCTGGCGCAGCGTCGCCGCATCGGCGGTGAAGACCAGCTTGGCGATCACGTAGCCGCGCACAGTGCCGTCGATGATCATCGGCACGTTGATCGGTTCGAGGCGGCGGTATTCGAGCCCCGCGAGAAACGGCTCCTCGTCCTTGCCGGCGGAGGACCCGGCCATCCAATAGGCACCGCCATAGCTCGCCAGCAGCGTGACCAGGCAGACCCAAAGGCCGATGAACAGCAGCCGCATCATCGCGAGGCGTGCCTCGTGACCTGCGCGAATGAGTAGGTGCCGTCCGAGTCCGCCTCGCCCATCTCGCGACCGAGAATGGCGGCGATCTCCTGCGCGGCGGAAAGATGAATGCGCAGAATGTCCTGATTGCCCAGCAGCTTGCCGCGCAAGCTGGCCAGCCGCGCCGGCAGAGCGCCTTCGCGTGCGCCGGCCAGCGCCTCGGGCAGAGAGCGGATGGCGCGCGTCAGTTCCAGCAGGCTCCGGCTTTTGCGGCGGTTGATCTCCTCGAAATCGAGCGGGCGGCGCTGGGCGAGCGCTGCCGTTTCCTCCTCGAGTGCCTCTTCGAGGCGGTCGAGCAGTCCAAGCAGAGTCGCCAGGGCGGGATTGGCGCTCATGCTGCGTCCCGCCCGCCCCGCACGGAGGCAAGGTGCTGCGCGAGGCCGATGCCGCCCGATTTGGCGACCTCGTCGGCGATGCGCTCGGCAAGCATCGAGCGCCAGACCTGCCCGGCGGTGCCAGCGCCGAAGAGGGTGGCGCTGGACTTGGGCAGCAACTGCTCGACAAAGCCGCTCAGAACCATCGCCTCGAAGCGCCGATAGGGCGAGGGCGCGCCGGCCGGTTCGCGGGAGGAGAGCGCGGTGGCGTTGGACAGCGTCCGGGCGGAGAACGTGCCGAGCGGGCTCCCGCCCTCGCCCAGGGCGACGGGGGCGGCGCTCTCGCCGGCGAGGGTATCGTCGAAGCGCGGCCCCTCGGCCGCCGCCCCGCCCGCCGCGGCGCTGGCCGAGGCAGACGCAACCTGCCGCAGCCGGGCGGCCATGGCCTGCGCCTTCTGCGGATCGGCGGCCTTCACCACGTCGAGAAGGATATCGGAGGGAGGTTGGATGCTCATCGGCTGCACCGTTTCTTGTGACCGATACAGCCTCGCAGATCAGGCTGGCGGGAAGCTTGCGCCCCCCCGGGCGATGAACGCCTCCAGCGCCTCGTCGAGGCTGGCGCGCTCCTCGGCGGCGTGGGCGTTCGCCTCGGCCTTGCCGGTCATGCGCTCGGCACGCTTGAGCCGCATCGCCGCCTCCAGCGCGACGGCCCGCTGCGCCGCCGCCTCATGCTGCAGGCGACCGATCTGCGCATCGAGCGCGCGCAGGCGCGGCGCGGCGAGGGCGATCACGAAGGGGGCGATCGCTTCGTTGTTCAGCACCGCCAATATGTCCCGCCGCTCGCGCTCCACTTCGGCCTGCGCCCGTTCGAGCTGCGCAAGCGCGCTCTCGGCGAGCTGGTGCATCTGCCCCTGCACGGTTTCGATCCGGCGCGCCTTGTGCAGAAGGGCGATCATCGTTCAGCCTTTCGCCAGCCAGGAGGTGAACGCCTCGACGAACATGCGCAGCACGTCGTCGACGGTCACATAGAGCAGCAGCAGCCCGCCGGCGGTGACGATGGGCATGGCGATGAAATAGACCGGGATCTGCGGAGTGAGCTTGTTGATCAGGCCGACCGCCAGGTTCACCACCACGGAATAGACCAGGAACGGGCTCGCCAGCCGCAGGCCGAGCAGGAAGGTGTCGCTCAGCCGGTCGACGAACAGGCCGAGCGAGGCGCCAGCGGCAAAAGGGCCGGCCGGCGGCAGGCGGGAATAGGATTCGACCACCGCCCGCAGAATCTCCCAATGCTGGTCGGTGGCAAAGAGCAGGGCGGTGGCGGAGAGGGTCATCAGCGTGGCGATTTCCGGCATCTGGCCGTCTTCTTCGCTCACCATGCTTGAGGGGGTGGAAAGGCCCACCGCCTGCGCCGCCGCCGTCATCAGGGTTTGAAGGGCAAGGAAGAAAACGCGGGCCAGCAGGCCGATAATGCCGCCCGTAGCGAGCTCGCCGCCGATCGCCAGCAGGAGCTGGGCTTGCGAGAGGCCCGTCACCGTGCGGGTGATCTCGTCGCCGAGGAGCGGGGTGAGGGCGTAGGAAAGGCCGAGCGCCAGGAACAGCCGGATCTTGGCCGGCAGCCGGCTGCTGGAAAAGGCCGGCATCAGCATGAAGCAGGCGCCGATGCGGCAGAAAATGAGGAAGGCCGCGACCAGCGGCGCCTCGGGCGAGCCGTTCACGCGATCGCCCCGAGCGAGGCGATCTCGACCCCGCGCGCGATCTCCACATGCGAGAGCACGGGAAGGGCGGGGAACATGCGCTCGATGATCATCCGGACATAGGGCCGGGCGTCCGGGGCGGTGACGAGGGCGAAGCTTCCAGAGCTGCGCATCCGCTCGCGAATGGCGGCGGAGGCCTCGGTGCCGAACTGCTCCACCAGGCGCGGGTCGATGTCGAATTCCGCCACCTCGCCCTTGGCGTCGCGCTTCAGGGCCTCATGGAAGGTCAGGTCCCACTTGCCGCCCAGGCGCAGCACCTTGAGAACGCCGCCCTCGGAAAGGTCGCCGCAGATCTGCTGCGCCATCCGCATCCGCACATGCTCCACCACCTGTTCCGACCGCCGCGCATGCGGCACGATCTCGGCGATCGCTTCGAGGATGAGGTGCAGGTTGCGGATGGACACGCGCTCGGCCAGCAGCAGCTTCAGCACAGCCTGCAGCCCGGAATAGGAGATCTGCGAGGGGCACATGTCCTCAATCAGCCGCTTGTACTCGGGATCGAGCCGCTCCAGGAGCGAGCGCATGTCCTTGTAGGACAGGAGCTGCGCCAGATTGTTCGACACCACCTCGCTGACATGGGTGAGCATGATCGAGAGCGCGTCGATCGGGGCGAAGCCCTCGCGCTTGACCTCCGCCGCATAGGAGTCGGAGACCCACAGGGCCTTCATGCCGAAGGCCGGCTCGCGGGTCTCGTCGCCGGGCACGTCCGGGCGCGGGCCGTCGCCGATCACCACCAGCGCTTCGCCGATCCGCATCTCATGGCCGGTGATGGCGGTACCGTGCAGCTTGATCTGGTAGTTCTTGGCCGGCAGGGCCAGCCCCTCCGAGACCTTGATATCGGGCACGACGAAGCCGTAGCGCTCGGCGAATTTGCGCCGCATCTTGCCGATGCGGTGGGCCAGTTCCGCCGGGTTGCGCAGCACGATGGTGGCCAGCTGCTTGCCCACCGCCACCTCGACTTCAGCCGTGCGCAGCGATTCCCGCACCGAATCCTTGCTCTCGGCGGCCACCTGCTGCTGCACCTGCGCCTCGCGGGACCTCTCCGCCTCCTTCTCGCGGGCGATCTGCTGCGGCACCTTGTAGGCGATGAAGGCCATCACCGCGCCGAGCGCCGCGAACGGAACGAGCGGAAGGCCGGGCACCAGTGCCAGACAGAACATCAGGGCGGAGGCGACAAAGAGCGCACGCGGATACGCGCCCAGCTGGCCCAGCACGGCCTTTTCCGTCGTTCCCCGCGTGCCGCCCTTGGACACCAGCAGGCCGGCGGCCAGCGAGACGATGAGCGCCGGGATCTGCGAGACCAGGCCGTCGCCCACCGACAGGCGGGTGAAGATGTCCGCCGCCTCGCGCAGTTCCATCTCGTGGCGGGTCACGCCGATGATGATGCCGCCGAAGATGTTGACGGCGATGATGATCAGGCTGGCCACCGCTTCGCCGCGGACGAATTTCGAGGCGCCGTCCATCGAGCCGAAGAAGGAGCTTTCCTCCTCCAGCTCGCTGCGCCGGCGCTGCGCCTCTTTGTCGTCGATGAGACCCGCATTGAGATCGGCGTCGATCGCCATCTGCTTGCCGGGAATGGCGTCGAGGGTGAAGCGGGCGCCGACCTCGGCGATGCGGGTCGCGCCCTTGGTGATGACGAGGAAGTTGACCGTGATCAGAATGACGAAGACGACGATGCCGATGACGAAGTCACCGCTCATCACCAGCTGCGAGAAGCCGCTGATGATGTGCCCGGCGGCGTGAACGCCATCGCCGCCTTCCGCCAGGATCAGCCGCGTGGTGCCGATGCCCAGCGCAAGGCGCAACAGGGTGGCGATCAGCAGCACGGTGGGGAAGGCGCTGAATTCGAGCGGCTTCTGAATCCATAGCGATACCATCAGGATAAGCACTGACAACGCTATGGAAAGTGCCAGCCCGAGGTCGATGAGGGGGGCGGGGATGGGGAGGAAGAGGACAGTGAGGATGGCGATGATGCCGACCGCAAAGCCGATATCGCGCCGTGAGGCGCGCACAGTGGCGGGGGCGGCGGTCAATGCGCTCATGATGCTTTAGAATCCGGTGCCGATCCGGCCGTAGATTTCCTGGGTGAAAGCAAGAATCTGCTGGCCGATGAAAGTGGCAGTCAGTGCAGTGACGACAAGCACCGCGATGATCTTGGGGATGAAGGTGAGGGTGACTTCCTGCACCTGGGTCAGCGCCTGGAACAGCGCCACCGCGATGCCGACCAGCATCGCCGCCGCGACCGCCGGGCCGGAGGCGATGATGATGGTCCAGATCGCGGACTGGACAATGTCGAGGGCGTCGGCCTCGTTCATCGCTCAGGCGATCCGGATGCCGGCGCCGAGAGTGACCTCGCGGCCATCGGTGAGGGTGGCCACCGGCGCGTCGGAAGAAATGCGGACCGAGGCCACCTGGCCGGTCACGCTGCCATCGGCGCTGGTGACGGTGCGCCCGACTGCGGCATCGGCGATCTGCAGCGCCGAGGAGGTGAGAAGCTGATCGAGCTTGGCATTGGCCGCCACGCTCTGCTCGACCTGCGAGAACGACGCGAGCTGGCCCATATACTGGGCGGTGTCCATCGGCTCGGTCGGGTCCTGGTTCTTCATCTGGGCGATGAGCAGCTGGAGGAAGGCGCTGTAGTCGAGCGTGCCGCCGGCCGGCTTGGCGGCAGGGGCCGACGCGGCCGAGGTGCCGCCAAGGGCGTTGATGCTGGTCATGGCTGAATTCCCTGATGCCTTTCCCCGCGCGACGGGACCCGTCGGCGGCTGGAAAGCGCGTCGAAACAACAAATGCCTCAGGCGGCCCTGGGGGCGTCGCAGCCGAGGATGGTCTCCTCGACGAGGAACAGGCGGCGCAGGGCGCGCAGCGCGTCGAAGAAGCGGCCGGTATCGACGAACTCGCCGATCTGGGTCAGCGCGGCGATCATCGAGTCGGTGCGAAACGAGGTGATCAGCGCCGCCAGCTGCTCGCGGAACAGGCGCTGGGCCTGCGCCATCCGGCGCGGCTCGATCAGCATCATCTGCACGACGAAATAAAGCTGGCGCAGCGGCGTGGTGGTGTCCTCCACCTGGAGCACATGGCTCTCCAGCAGAAACGCCACATCGTTCATCAGCTCCACCGTCACCTTGCGGTCGACGCGAATGACCGCGCCATTGAGGAAAAGCCGTTCGCCGGGCTTCAGGGAAATCTGCATCGCGCGCCTCACATAAGTCCGTCGCGGATGGAGCGGTTGACCTCGATGAGGCCGGCGAAATTGGACGAGCGCTCCTGCACGATCTGGTCCGCCTCCTTGATCACCCACAGGCCGATGGAGATCAGGTTGCCGCGCAACGTCTCGGCCAGCTCGTTATGCGGGTCGCTGAGGTCGCGGATGAGGAAACCCCAGAGTTTCTGGAGATAGAGCACGGCCTGCGCGGCTTCCGGCGAGGCCGGGCCGTTCGCCTGGGCGCGCGTCAGCAGATCGATGGCGTGATCGAGCGCCAGGCGCTCTTCGTCCCGCCCTTCGGCGCTGGAGTCGCCGAGAATCTCGGCATACGAGAAGCGATACATCTGTCGACCCTTCGTACTAGATGTAGTCCATGATGGACAGTTTAAGTATTCGCGAAGTCAGAGAGTAGGACATCTCGATCTGAGTGGTCACGGTGTCCAGTCTCGTCTTGGCCTCAGCGGGATCAATGCCTTCGAGAGCGTTGAGGCGGCGATCCGTGGCGTCGATGGCGCCACGCATCAGCGTGTCGGCGGCGGCGATGCGGCTTTGTGCGGAGCCGACGCGGGTAGCGATCTCGGTGACGCCGGAAACGGCGCTTCCCATCAGCGATCGCGTCTTGTCGAGCACGGTGGCCAGCGCGTCGCCCTTGAGGGGGGCGGCGCCGAGCGTCGCTATGACCGTGTATGCCATGGCGAGCTTGCGCATGGCTGGCTCGTTGGCGCTGGCCCCGACTTCGATCCGGCTGGTGGAGGAAATGGCGGCGCTGCGGTTCTCGCTGCTGGCGTCCGACCAGGTGGCGCTCCAGCCCGGTTCCTCGAAAGAGGCGGCGAGGGTGGTGTCGATGAAGTCGGCGAGATCGGCCGCCGGAATCTGCGCCACCGCCGGGTCCTTCAGCGGGTCGGCGGGATCGAGCCCGAAGCGGGCGGCGAAGGCGCTGGTGATGGCGGCCTGCGGGCCTTCGTCGAAGCCGGCCATCGGCTTGGCGGCGCTGTTCAGCCCGCCGAAAAGGTAGCGCCGGCCATCGGTCAGGTTGAGCGTGGCGGTGAGGGCGTCGAGCGCGGAACGCCCCTGCGCCGCCAGCACGCCGGCGCCGCTGTCGGCCTGGGAGATGCCGACCATCGCGCTGAGGAAGCCGTCCGCCTGCGCGCGAATATCGTCGAGCGCGGTCTGGGTGCGGTCGAGCGCCGCCCCGGTGGAAGCGTTGCCGTCGATCAGGCTCTGCAGCGAGGCCTGGTCGCGCCGCAGGGTGAGATTCTCGCCAATGCCGACGCCGAGATCGAGGCCGACATCGGCGCGCCGGCCGGTGGTCAGTTCCTGGCTCGCCTTGGCGAGTTCCGTCTGCAGCCGGGGCAGGGCGGCGCGGGGGGCGTGATTGAGCGAGAGCGTAGAGATGAAGCTGGAAAACATGGCTTACCTCACGGCCTGGAAGAGCGCGTCGTACAGGCCGTTGATCACGGCGATGAGCTTGGACGAGGCCTGGTAGCTGCGTTCGAGATCGAGCTGGCGGGCATATTCGTCGTCCATGTTGATCCCGGTCGCGTTGGAAAGCGCCGTCGAGGCATGCGAGAGCAGGGCGTACTCGCTGTCCGCCGCACCGGCGGCGACCTGGCGCTGGCCTTCCAGCCAGCCGGTGGAGGCGGCGGCGAAATCGGCGAGGGTGGAACGCGCGGGAATGCCGGCGGTGGGGTCGAAATCGCGGACATCGGCCAGCGCCGTGCCGGTGGCCTGCAACTGGTCGGCAAAACTGGCCTGACCGCCGGCATTGGCGACATAGGCGGCGCCGTTGATGCCGCCGTCACGCAAGAGGCTCGGGCTGCCGCCGCGCGCCGGATCGACGGCGGCATTGACGGCGAGGCGCGCGGCCAGACCCGTGGCCTGCGCCGGCAGGTTCGCGGTGCCGTCGGTGAACAGGCCAGGGGCATCCGGCGCGCCGGTGCCGCTCTGGTCGGTTTCTGCAAAGGCCTGCACCAGCCCCAGCGCCATCGAGTCGAGCTGCGTCTCCAGCGTCACGGCGGAGCGGTCGCGCAGCTCGGCAAGGCCGGCGATGCGCCCGGAACGCAGCGGCATGGCGGCATCCGCGCCGGTGACGCTGACGCCGTCGACCATCACCGCCTGGCCGGCCATCCCGGCCGCCAGCACCGGCGTGGTCTTGAAGGTGACGGAACGCGGCACGGTCTCGAACAGTGTGGCGCCGCCATCGGTGTAGAGCACGAGGTCGTTATTGGCGCGGGAGACGGCGGTGACGCCCATCTCCTCGGCGATGCCGGCGAGCAGCGTGTCGCGCCGGTCCAGCGCGTCGCTGACATCGCGCCCGGCGCCGGTGCCCTTCACCACCGCATCATTCTCGGCGGCGAACTGCTTGAGCAGGTCGTTCACCCGCACCACCGAGCGCGCCATGCCGGCATCCGCATCGGTGCGGACGGTGCGCACGGTGGTGGCGGCGGCGTTGAGGGCGGTGGCGAGATCCTGCGCCACGGTGACGGCGCGGACGCCGAAGGCGGGATCGTCAGGCGCATTGGCGAACTGGGCGAGGGCATCGCCCAGCGCGCCGATGCGCGCCGCCGGCGCGCTGTCGCCGGCGGGATCGCCCATGCCGGTGCGCAGCCGGTTCAGCCCGTCCAGCACCGCCTGGCGGTCGGCGGCGTTCGACGTCGCCCCGAGCATGCGCGTGTAGAGTGCGCTGTCGCTCGCCCGCGAGACGGCGACGACATAGGCGCCGCCGGAGGCTTCCGTGGTGGTGACGGCGATCTTGCGCGAGGCGCCCGGCTGCCCCGCATTGCCGATGTTGCGCGCCGTCGTCTCGATCTGGGTCGAGGTCGCGGAGAGCGACGCGCGGGCGGTGTTGAGGGCGAGCGAGAGGCTCATGAGCGCATCACCGCTTCAGGCTCATCAGCACGTCGAGCAGTTCCGAGCCGGTCTGGAACACCTTGGAGTTGGCGGTGTAGTCGCGCTGGGCGCTGATCATCTCGGTCAGCTCGGACGCCATGTCGACATTCGAGCGCTCAGTGGCGCCTGACACCATGGTGCCGAGCCCGCCCTCATTGGCGAAGCCGATCTGCAGCCCGCCGGATTCGCGGGTGGTCTCGAACACGTTGCCGGCCTTGGGATCGAGATTGTCCGGGCTGGTGACGAAGGCGAGGGGGATCTTGTAGAGCGCCGATTTGCGCCCGTTCAGGTCGACGGCGGAGACGACGCCGTCCTTGTCGATGGTCACGCTCGACACCGAGCTGGGGGCGTTGCCGTCCACCGTGGCGGTGAGCGGGGTGTAGCGGTCGGCCAGCTGGGTCATGCCGGCGAGGTTGAGGGTCAGCGTCTGCCCGCCCGGCACATCAAGCACCATCGAGGCGGTGGAGGTGAGGTTGCCGAGCGCGTCGAAATCGAGCGTCTGGGTGGTGAGCGCGGCATTGGCATAGGGGAAGCCGCCGCCCACCGCCGCATCGGCGCGGTCGAAGGCGGTCATCTCCCAGGCGATCGGGCTGTCGCTGGTCTTTGTGAGGTAGATGTCGAGGGTGACCTCGCTGCCGAGATTGTCGAAGGTGACCAGCGAGGACTTCTGCGAGAAGCTGGAATCGGCGGCGTTCGCGGCTGGGGTGTTGCCGGTCACGACGGCATCGGCGGCCGGCAGGTTGGCGGCGAAGGCGCCGTCGCGCGAGGGGTTGGCGGCCAGCCGCACATCGGCGACGCGCACCGGCTTTAGGCCGCCGGCGCCGTTCAGCACCACATTGGGGTCACCGCCGGTGATGTCGTAGCCCATCAGCGTGAAGCCGGCGGTGTTGGTGAGGTTGCCGCTCGCGGCGTCGACGGTGAAGGAGCCGGCGCGGCTGAGATAGGAGGTGCCGTTGGGGTCCGCGACCAGGAAGAAGCCGTTGCCCTGGATGGCGAGATCGGTCGCCGAGGTGGAATAGTTCAGCGCGCCCTGCTGGCTGATCGAATGGCGCACGGCCGTGTTCACGGCGCCGGAATTATACTCGCCCGGCCCGCTCTGCAGCAGCAGGGTCGAGAATTCGGCGGAGGCGCGCTTGTAGCCGGCGGTGCCCGAATTGGCGATGTTGTCGCCGATGGTGCTCAGCTTGTTGGACTGCGCCGCCATGCCGGACACACCGGTCCGCATCATGCCATAGAGGCTCATTTCATCACTCCTCGGTGTCGTTACCGCACTTGACCGTGTCTGGCTTGTGCGAGACTGGCGTCAGCCGCGCCTCGCCCAGCCGCGTGTGGCTAGCCGCGTATGGCCTGGGCGAGTTCGGCGAAGGGTTCACGGCTGGGCGGGGCGTCGGCATATTGCGACAGCGCCTCATAGATGCGGGGCACCACCTTCACCGCCTGGTCGAGCTCGGGGTCGGCGCCGGGGTGGTAGCCGCCCATCAGCCTAAGGTCGCGCGTGTCCTCGAAGCGGGCAATGAGGCTGCGCAGGCGGCGGATCAGGTCGCGCTCTTCCGGGCTCCAGACGAGATCGGCGAGGCGCGAGACCGAGCGAAGCACGTTGACGGCGGGAAAGCGCCCCTGGTCGCCGATCGCCCGGTCGAGCACGATATGGCCGTCCAGCGTGCCGCGCACGGCGTCGGCCACCGGGTCGTTATGGTCGTCGCCATCGACCAGCACCGAGAAGATGGCGGAGATCGCGCCCGCGCCGTCCGGGCCCGGGCCGGCGCGCTCCAGAAGGCGGGGCAGGGTGCTGAACACGCTCGGCGCATAGCCGCGCGCCACGGCCGGTTCGCCCGCCGCCAGCGCCACGTCGCGCGCGGCATGGGCGTAGCGGGTGACGCTGTCGACGATGAGCAGCACTTGCTCGCCGCGATCGCGGAAATATTCGGCCACCGCGAAGCCCGCGCGCGGCGCCAGGCGCCGCATCATCGCGCTCTCGTCGCTGGTGGCCACCACCACCACCGAGCGGTGGCGATTGGGGGCCAGCGGGCCTTCGAGGAATTCACGCACCTCGCGCCCGCGCTCGCCGACCAGGGCGACGACAATGGTGTCGAAGCCCTCGCAGCGGGCCAGCATGGCGAGCAGGGTCGACTTGCCGACGCCCGAGCCGGCGAAGATGCCGATGCGCTGGCCCTCGCAGAGCGGGGTGAACAGGTCGATCACCCGGACGCCGGTACGCAAAGGCTTGTGGATGCGCGCCCGCGTCATCGCCTCCGGCGGGTCGGCTTCGAGCGCGCGCGCCTCGTCGCCCAGGGTGAGCGGGCCGAGCCCGTCCAGCGGCTGGCCCAGCGCGCCGATCACCCGGCCTTTCCAGTCGGCATGCGGGCGGAAGGCGAGGGTGCGGGCCAGATGCGCCGGGGCGCCGAGGCCGATCGGCACCCGCTCGTCGAAGGGCTTCACCGTGGCGCCGCCCTCGTCGAGCCGCACCACCTCGCCGATCAGCTGGCGCCCGCCCGCCTCCACTCCGACGCAGGCGCCGAGCGTGAGGTGGGAGGACAGGCCCGACACGCGAAAATGCGTCGGCGTCACCTCGCGCACCACGCCCGAGACGCGCACGAAGGGCAGGTCGTCGAGGCCCGACTGAACGGCGCTCTCCAGCCGTGCCAGCGCGTTCATCTCAGGACGGCCCCAGCGTGCGGATGGTCTCGGACGTCTGGTCCTCGCTCTGCTGCACCGCCTGGGCGGCCATCTCGAAGGTGCGCTGGACGGCGATGAGCCGTGTCATCTCCATGATCGGATCGACATTGGATCCCTCGATATAGCCCTGGCGGACGCCCAGGCTGGAGAAGTCCTGCACCGGCTGGGCGGGCCGGTCGGGAATCACCGTCCCGTGGCCGTTGCGCTCAAGCTTCGCCCCCGCTGGCAGGGTGAACAGGCCGAGCGTGCCCGCCTGGTTGGCGCCCTGCGTGATGGTGCCGTCGGCGCCGATGCGGATCTCGCCGGCGGAGGGATCGAGCAGCAGCTGCGTGCCGCCGGCGTCGAGCACCGGGAGGTTGTCGACGGTGAGCAGTTCGCCCGCCGGACCCATGTGCAGGCGCCCGTCGCGGGTATAGGCCCGCCCGTTCGGGGTCTGCACCGCGAACCAGCTGTCGCCCTGCGGGGCGACATCAAGCGGATTGCCGGTAAAGATCGCCGGCCCGGCATTGAGCGAGGTGTAGCTTTCGCCCTCGGACACGAAGGCGACCTCTTTGTCGCCCGCCGTCGACAGCAGCCGCTCGAACTTGATCTCCTCGGCGCGATAGCCCGGCGTGTTCATGTTGGCGATGTTGTTGGCGATGGTCACCATGCGCCGTTCCGTCGCCATCTGCGCCGACAGCGAGACGTAGAGATTCGGCATGGGTCAGCCTCCATATCTGAGGTTCAGCAGCGCCATGCCCATGCCGGAACCCACGCCGTTGTTGTTGAACAGGGCCAGCACCGGCGCGTTGAGCCCCTGATCGGCGTCCCAGCGCGCGGTGAAGCGCCGGACCAGCCGGTCGAGCTTGGTGGGGTCCTGCAGGTCGGCGAGATCGAGCCGCTGGGTGACGGCTGCCGCCTGCTTCTCGATGGCGGCGGCGGCCATGGCGGTGGGGAAGCCGTAGACGGTCTTCAGCACCTTCCACAGCGCGGGGTCGGCAAGCAGCCCATAGGCCGATTTCACCTTCGGCGCCTCGCGCTCGAAGTATAGAGCAAGGCGCACGCCCTCATTCTCCGCCCCGGCATCGACCTCCAGCGTCTGGCGCACATAGGCGTCGGCGACATCCTGGCGGGCCGCCGCGCGCGTCGTGGTCAGGGGGCCGTAGCTGTCGAAGTCGAACGCCTTGGCGAAGGCGACGAAGCGCTCGTCATTCAGGCGGTTGGCGAAGGATTTCTTGTCGGTGATGCCTTCGGTCAGCACCTTGCGCATGTAGCCCTTGGCATAGGCCATGTCGCCGAGCCCGAAGGCGTTCATCGCATAGGTGAAGGCGCGGGTGTTCTTGAGGAAGGCGTCGACGGTCTTGATCTTCGGAATGGTGGCGAGGAAATGCTTGGTCTCCAGGGCCACCGAGGGCTCGGCGGCCTTGAGCGCCAGCGTGCGTGTCATGTTGCGCGTGAGCGACTTGTAGGTCGCGAAGGTCGTGTCCATGGCGATCCCTGGCTGCGGTCCTGCCCCCAAGGTGAACCGGCAAGCTTGCGCCGGGCTTCCCGCGCACACCGGGCAAGGGCAGCGAGCGGCGGTCGGCGGCGGCCAGCCTCGCGCAATCTTCCCCGCCTAGACCGGAGCTCCACAACGGAGGAGAATCGCTTTGGGCATTCTGATCGGCATTGTCCTGGGGTTCGCCTCGATCGCCGGTGGCTTCGTGGCCATGGGCGGCCATCTCGCCGTGATCTGGCAGCCCTTCGAATATGTCATCATTTTCGGCATCGCGTTTGCCACCTTCCTCATCGCAAACCCGATGTCGACCATCAAGGATACCGGCAAGGCGATGGGGCAGGCCTTCTCGGGCAAGGCACCCAAGCGCAAGGATTTCCTCAGTCTGCTGGGCCTGCTCTATGCGCTGATGCGCGAGCTGCGCACCCGGCCGCGCAACGAGGTCGAGGGTCACATCGATGACCCCGCCAATTCCGCGCTGTTCCAGCACTTCCCGAACATTCTGAAGGACAAGGAGCTGACGCAGTTCATCTGCGACTATGCCCGCCTGATCGTCATCGGCAATGCCCGCTCGCACGAGATCGAGGGGCTGATGGAACAGGAAATCTCCACCATCAAGAAATACAAGACCAAGCCGGCCGGGGCGCTCAGCACGGTGGCCGAGGGCATGCCCGCCATCGGCATCTGCGCGGCGGTGCTCGGCATCGTCAAGGCGATGGGCGCCATCGACCAGTCGCCGGAAATCCTCGGCCACTACATCGCCTCGGCGCTCGTTGGCACCCTCATCGGCATTTACACCTCCTACGCGATCCTCGGGCCGATGGCGCACAGCATCAAGATCATGCGCGAGAAGCAGGTCCAGCCCTTCATCATCGTGAAGCAGTCGCTCATCGCCTACATGAACGGGGCGCTGCCGCAGATCGCGCTCGAGCATGGGCGCAAGACCATTTCCTCCTCCGAGCGCCCGACCATCGACGAGGTCGAGGCGGAAGCCATTTCCAACGTGCCGACGCTCACGGCCGTGCCACAGGCAGCCTGACCCGATGAACATGCGCGCCGCCCCCCCGACCGGTCCGTCGACCGATATTCGCGACCTGCTGCTCGATGCCGCCGGGCTCTCGCTCGACAAGCTGCCGATGCTGCACGTCATCTTCGATCGGATGGCGACGTTGTGTGCGGAAAGCCTGCGCCAGCTGGCCTCCTCGCAGGCCTATTACTCGCTGAGCCAGGTGGAGAGCGGGCGTATCGGCGACGTGCTCGACAGCTATGAGGGCATGGCGATCGTCGGCGTGTTCCATTCCCCGGAATGGGACAGCCACGTCATCGTCGGCTTCGACCGCGATTTCGTGTTCAGCATGGTCGAGGTGCTGTTCGGCGCCGACGGTTCCGAGCCGCCGGTGGAGGAGGAGCGCTCCTTCTCCAATATCGAGCTGCGCATCGCCATCGCCCTGTTCGAGCAGGTGGCCAAGGCGCTGCAGGGCAGCTTCGCGCTGGTGAGCCAGGTCAGTTTCAAGTTCCAGCGCCAGGAAACCCGCATGGATTTCGCGGTGGTCGGCCGGCGCAACAACCTTGCCATTTGCGCCAAGTTCCTGCTGCAGGCGCTCAACCGCGGCGGGGAGATGTTCGTGCTCATCCCGCAGGGGGCGCTGACGCCGCTGCGCCAGCAGCTCGCCAGCACCACGGCGGGCGAATCATCCCCGCGCGACCCGGTCTGGACCAAGCACATTCGCGGCGAGGTGCAGCGCACCGAGGTGCGGCTGCGCGCGGTGCTGGAGGAGCGCGAGATCACGCTCGGCGACGCCGCCCAGCTGGAGGTGGGGCAGATCATGCCGCTGCAGGCGACGCCGCGCAGCCGCGTCAAGCTGGAGAGCGTCGAGCAGCCGCTGTTCTGGTGCAGCCTCGGGCAAGCTGAAGGGTCTTATGTGCTGCGTATCGAAGAGGCGGTCGACCTCGATCAGGAGTTCATAGATGACATTCTCCCCCGCTGAGGCGGTGCTGTTCGTGGCGCTGGTGGTGACCAGCGGCTGCGTCGTCCTGATGTATCGCAAGCTCAACGAGCTCTCGACCGTCGGGCGCCACTACCGGCTGGCGCTGCATGACAGCGCCGCCGCGCTCGACCAGGCGCGCGAGGCCGTCGCCCTGCTGAACAATGACAGCCGCGAACTGATCGCCGAGCTCTGCGTCCGGATCGGCGAGGCCGAGGCGCTGGTCGTCCGGCTCGACCGTGCCCGCACGGATGCCGCGCCCGCCACCACCCCCCACCCGACCCAGGAGCTGCACGGATGAGCCACGAAACCTTCGCCCCGGAAGCGCTCGCCCCCAGCGGCGCGGTTGAGGAGAGCTTCGGCGGTCGCGGCCTGGAATCACTGCTGCGCGTGCCGGTCACGCTGCAGGTGGTGCTCGGCTCGGCGAATCTGCCGGTGGCCCAGCTGATGAAGCTCGGCCGCGGCGCCATCGTGCCGCTTGACCGCCGGGTCGGCGAGCCGGTCGACATCGTCGTCAATGGCCGCATCATCGCGCGCGGCGAGGTGGTGGTGGTCGACGAGGACAATTCCCGCTTCGGCGTGTCGCTGACCGAGATCGTCGGCACGTCCGGCGCCGACCTGTCGCGCTGACGCGGTTGAGGGCGCATGACCGCCGTTACCGCCAGGGTCGCCCGCCCGCTGCAGGGTTCCGATCGCGTCGCCGCGCTGCTCATGGCCATGGGCCGGCCGGTGGCGGCGCGGCTGATGAAGCATTTCAAGCCGGATGAGATCAAGGCGATCACCCGCGCCATAGCGGAGATGCGCCCGGCCTCGACCGCGCAGGTCGAACTGGCCATCGAGGAGTTCGCCACCCAGTTCGTGGCCGGGGCCAATGTGGTGGGCTCGCCGGGCGATGTGGAGCGCATGCTGGACGGGGTTCTGCCCCCCGACCAGATCGCCGCCCTCATGACCGATATCCTCGGCTCGACTAATCACAGCATCTGGGATCGTATTTCCGGGGTCTCCGAAGGCACGATCGCCGCCTATGTGATCAAGGAACATCCGCAGATCGCGGCGCTGATCCTGTCCAAGGTCAAGCCGTCCTGCGCCGCCAAGGTGCTGGGCCATCTGCCCGAGGCGATGCGCAACGCCGTGATGCGCCGCATGCTCGGCTTCAAGCCGATCGTCGACGAGACGATGCGGATCATCGAGAACACGATCCATGAGGACTTCATGGTGAACCTCGCCCGCAATGCGGGCGCCGACACCCATGCGCGCATCGCCGACATCATCAACAAGATGGAGCGCGACGACATGGAGAACGTGCTCTCCAGCCTGGCCAGCACCCGGCCGAAATCGGCGGAAATCCTCAAGGGCCTGCTGTTCACCTTTGACGACATCATCTCCCTGCCGCCCCGCGCCCGCACGGCGCTGTTCGACCAGGTGCCGAACGACCGCACGGTGATGGCGCTGAAGGGTACCGACGCGCAGTTCCGCGAAGTCATCCTGCAATCGCTCGGCTCGCGCGTGCGGCGCATGGTCGAGCAGGAGCTGACAAGCAGCGAGCCTGCTTCGCACCGCGACGTGCACGAGGCCCGCCGCGCCATCACCGACATGGCGCTGGAAATGGCCGGACGCGGCGAGATCGAGCTCAATGCCGGCGGTGAGGACGAAGCCTATGTGCGCTAGCTCCCGCCGCCATGGGGCTCGCCATGTCCGGGGATGACGACAAGGAGAGCAAAACCGAGGAAGCCAGCGAGAAGAAGATTTCCGACGCCGTCGAGAAGGGCAAGGTGCCGTTCTCGCGCGAGGCGCCGCTCTTCGCCTCGCTGCTCGGCATTCTCGTCAGCCTGTCCTTCTTCGCCGGCCCGCAGGTCAAGCTCCTCGCCGAGGGGCTGGCACGGCTGATCGATGATCCCGGCGGTTTCCGCATTGCCGGCAGCGAGGATGCGCTGAACCTGTTCTGGCTGGCTTTCGGCCTTGCCGCGCGCTTTCTGCTGCCGATCGCCCTCGTTCTCGCCGCGTTCGGGCTGGTGGCCTCGCTGGCGCAGAACATGCCGCGGCTGGTGGGCGAGCGCATCCGCCCGCAATGGTCGCGCGTCTCCCCCGCGGCCGGCTGGACCCGCATCTTCGGCCGGCACGGCCAGGTCGAATTCCTGAAATCGCTGTTCAAGTTCGGCGCGGTCACCGTGATCTGCGTCATGCTGCTGCTTTCGGCCAAGGACAGCATCATGGGCGCGATGTCGAGCGACCCGGCGCTGGTGCCTTCCATGATCCTCGGCCTTGCGGTGCGCCTGGTGTCGGCCGTCTGCGTGGCGACCATCGCGCTGGTGTGCATCGACCTCGTCTGGTCGCGCATGAGCTGGCGCGCCGAGCTGCGCATGACCAAGCAGGAGGTGAAGGAGGAGTTCAAGCAGGCCGAAGGCGATCCCATCGTCAAGGCGCGGATGCGCTCGCTGGCCAAGGAGCGCGCCCGCCACCGGATGATGAACGCGGTGCCGCGCGCCTCGCTGGTCATCGCCAACCCCACCCACTACGCCATCGCCTTGCACTATGACCGGGTGAAGGGCGGCGCCCCGCTGGTGCTGGCCAAGGGTGTCGACCTGATCGCCCTGAAGATACGCTCCATTGCCGAGAGTTCCGGCGTGCCTGTCGTGGAAGACCGCGCGCTGGCGCGGGCGCTCTATGAGGCGGTGGAGGTCGACCAGTGGATTCCGGCGGAGTTCTACCGCCCGGTGGCCAAGATCCTCTTCTTCATCTACTCGCGAGGCCAAAATGCCCGGAAATGAAGGGCCCTGCTGCCTCGACATCTCCAGCCTGCCGGAACTGGCGCTTCTCACCTATGAGAAGCGGCTGGCCGAGGCGCTGCGCGGCTTCCTCACCGAGCTGTGCCTGACCAATGCCGGGGTGGTGATGGCCTATATCAACAGCGGGCAGGACAGCAATATCGACGACCTCATCGCCTCCTCGGCCGAGCTTTTCCTCAAGCCCGGCCAGATTTGCTATGCCCGCCAGGCGGTGATCGAGAGCGACTGGGGCGCGCCCCCGCATGTGTCCATCGCTCTCAGCCTCCGCCAGCCTTCCATGACGGCGGCCTTCCATGTGGTGTTCGACGAGAGTTCGGTCGGCGTGCATATCGACGCCATCGAGTTCTCCAAGCCACTGGGCACCGAGAGCGAGAATCTCCGCCGCTTCGAGGCCGCGCTCGCCGCCGCCCGTGTCGCCGGGCACTGAACGCTCCAGCCTCGTGCAAGGTTCTGCTCCTAAGGTCCGCCCATCGGAATGCGGAGACCCCCGTGGACAAGATTTTCCTGTTCGATCTCGCCTCCCGCCACGCCGACTGGGCGTCGGTTCGGCAGGCGACGATCGCCGCGAACATCGCCAATGCCAACACGCCGGCCTATCGGGCGGCGGATGTCGAACCCTTCGCCAAGGTGCTGGACCAAACCCATCTCACGCCCATGCGGACGTCGGCGGGTCATCTCGCCATCGGGGCGTCAGAGGCGGCGAGCGCCAAGGTGAGGGATGCCGACAGCTGGGAAGTCTCCGAGTCCGGCAACACGGTGAGTCTTGACCAGGAAATGGTGAAGGCCGCCGAGACAAGCGGGGCCTTTACCTTGAACACCAGCGTCGTGCGCGCCTTTCACCGCATGGTGCTTTCCAGTGTGAGGAACGCCTGATGATCGATCAGCTGAAAGCAATCTCCTCCATCGCCAGCTCGGGCATGCAGGCCCAATCCACCCGCATGCGGGTGGTGTCGGAAAACATCGCCAATGCCCGCTCGACCGGCGCCACCCCGGGTGCCGAGCCCTATCGGCGCAAGACGGTGCATCTGGCCGGCCCGGAAGGGCCGGGCGCGGGCCCCGGCGTCAATGTTCGCGCCATCGGGCTCGACCAGACGACGCCTTTCACCATCGAGCACGACCCGGGCAACCCGGCGGCCGACACCGAAGGCAATGTCAAGCTGCCGAATGTGAACGTGCTGGTCGAGATGGCCGATCTGCGCGAGGCCGGCCGCTCCTATTCCGCCAATCTCCAGATGATGAAGCAGGCACGCTCGATGATTTCCATGACCATCGATCTGTTGAGGGCGGGCTGATGCTGGACGCGCTCAACTCGCTCTCCGCCCTGCGCGGGCCCGGCGCCACGGCTTCGACCGGGGCCTCCGCCGCCGCTTCGGCGGCGCGCCCGGCGGCGGGCGTCGGCTTCGCCGACATGCTGGCCGACATTTCCGGTCAGGCGGTCACCTCGCTGAAGGGGGCGGAAGCCGCCTCCATCACCGGCCTGCAGGGCAAGGCCTCCGTGCAGCATGTGGTGCAGTCCATCATGGCGGCGGAGGCCACGCTGCAGACGGCGCTGGCGGTGCGCGACAAGGTCGTCGCCGCCTATCAGGAAATCTCGCGCATGGCGATCTAGGCCACGTCTAGTGAAGGCCGGTTCACCGGACGCGCCCCTGGGTTTTTGTTTTGACGCATTTTCTTCACGCGAACGGGTCTCCGCCTCGCTGGAAGGTGCCGAAGGGAATTCGACATGAAAGCACTGGCCATCGCCGCCACCGGCATGAGCGCGCAACAGACCAATGTCGAGGTGATCGCGAACAATATCGCGAACATCAACACGACCGGCTTCAAGCGCGCCCGGGCGGAATTCTCTGATCTGCTCTACCAGGCGGAGCGCGCCCAGGGCGTGCCCAATGTCGATGGCGGCCTGCCGGTTCCCGACGGGGCGCTGGTCGGCCTCGGCGTGCGGACGGTGGGGGTGCGCAACCTGCATATCCAGGGCCCGCTCGCCCAGACTGGCAACCCGCTCGACATGGCGATCAACGGGCGCGGCTGGTTCCAGATCACCGGCCCGACCGGCGAGACGCTCTATACGCGGGCCGGCTCGTTCAGCAAGGGGCCCAATGGCGAGCTCGTCACCAATGACGGCTATGTGGTGCAGCCGGCGATCACCTTTCCCGCCGATACCACCGAGATCGTCATCAACGAGACCGGCAATGTCTACGCCAAGACCCCGGGCCAGCCGGATCCGCAATTGCTCGGCCAGCTCGGCCTCGCCAATTTCGCCAATGATGGCGGCCTGGAGCCGATCGGCAACAATCTCTACCGCGAGACCGCCGCCTCGGGCCAGCCGGTCACCGGCGTGGCGGGCGATGCCGGCTTCGGCAAGATCCACCAGGGCTATCTCGAAGGGTCCAATGTGGATCCGGTCAAGGAGATCACCGAGCTCATCTCGGCGCAGCGCGCCTATGAGATGAACTCCAAGGTGATCCAGGCGGCCGACGAGATGGCGGCGACGGTTGCCAAGGGCATCCGCTAGAAAGGACACCTTCCATGCTTCGGCTGCTGTCGGGGGCTGCGCTCGCCCTCGCCCTTTCGTGCGCGCCGCTGCTGGCGCAGGCGCCTGCCGCGGCGCGCCAGCGGCCGATCGCCGACACCGTGTCGGGCGTCGCCGCCCCTGCCGCGCCGGCGCCAGTTCCGGCCGCGCCGCCGCCTGTCGTGGTCGCCGCGCCGGCGCAGATCAGCCTGCCGGTGGCCGTGACCAATATCGCACCGGGGGAGACGATCACCGCCAGCATGCTGGACGAACGTTCCTTCCCGGCCGCGGTGGCCAGCCAGCACCCGGTGGCGGTCAATCAGGGCCAGCTGATCGGCAAGGTGGCGCGCCGCCTGCTGGCGGCCGGCAACACCATCCCGGTCGCCGCCGTCGCCGAGGCGCAGCTCGTCACCCGCGGCGTCGCCACCGAACTGCGCTTCGAGCACGAAGGGCTCAGCATCCGCGCGCTCGGCGTGCCGCTGGAATCGGGCGTGCTCGGCGCCATGGTGAAGCTGAAGAACGCCGATAGCGGCAAGATCGTCGCCGGCGTGGTGCAGGCCGACGGCTCGGTGAAGGTGAGCGCGCCATGAAGGGCTGGATGGCACGGCGCGGTCTTCTCGGGCGCAGGCTCGCGAGGCGTGGCCTCGGCGCGCTCCTGATGCTGCTGGCACTCGCCCCGAGCGGCGAGGCGGCGAACCGCATCAAGGATATTTCCAGCGTGCAGGGCGTGCGCGACAACCAGCTCATCGGCTATGGCCTCGTCATCGGCCTGCAGGGCACGGGCGACACGCTGCGCAACTCGCCCTTCACCGAGCAGGCCATGCAGTCCATGCTCGACCGGCTGGGCATCAGCACGCGCGGCGTGCCGCTGCGCTCGCGCAATGTCGCGGCGGTGGCGGTCACGGCCAATCTGCCGTCCTTCGCCGGGGTCGGCGGGCGCATCGATGTCAACGTCGCCTCGCTGGGCGATGCCACCTCGCTCAAGGGCGGCACGCTGCTCATCACCCCGCTCAACAGCGCTGATGGCCAGACCTATGCCGTCGCGCAGGGCCAGCTCGCCGTTACCGGCTACACCGCCGCTGGTGAGGCCGAGAGCGTGACCCAGGGCGTGCCGACCGCCGCGCGCATTCCCAATGGCGCGCTGGTGGAGAAGCCGGCGCCGGGCGAACTCGCGGAACTGCCCTATTTCGTGCTCGAACTCAGCAATCCCGATTTCGCCACCGCCGCCCGTATGGCCGACGCGATCAATGCGCGGTTCGGCAATGTCGTAACCGACAATGGCAAGATCGGTGGCCCGGTCCGGCCGACCGCGATGGCGCGCGACCTGCGCTCGGTCGTGGTGCAGCGTCCCCCGCGCATCAGCGCCGCCCGCTTCCTCGCCATGGTGGGCGACCTCTCGGTGGAAACCGACGCCCCCGCCCGCGTGGTCGTCGACCAGCGCTCCGGCACGGTGGTGATCGGGCGCAACGTCAAGATTTCCACCGTCGCCGTCACCCAGGGCAACCTGACCGTGCGCGTGACCGAGACGCCGCAGGTCTCCCAGCCCGCCCCGTTCTCCTATGGCGAGACGGTGGTGGTTCCCAACACCGAGGTGCAGGTGGAGCAGGATGGCGGCTACCTCTCAGTGGTGCGCGGCCCCGATCTCGACACCCTCGTGCAAGGTCTGAACCGTATGGGGATGAGGCCCACGGACATCATCTCCGTCCTTCAGGCGATCAAGACAGCCGGTGCGCTGCAGGCCGAGCTCGTCATCCAGTAATCGGCGCTCCGCAGGCGCCACCGGCCCGGGGGACTTTCCGCATGAGCATGATACTGGTCTTCTCGCATCTGGCGGCCCTCACGGTGGGCTGCCTGCTCGGCCTTCTCTCCGCCGCGCTCTGCTTTGCCGCGCGGGACAGCGAGCCCACCGGGGACGATGACAACGAGGAGCCGGCGCGTCTGCCGCCACCCGTCCGCCATGCGCCGGCGCCGCAGCGCGACTGGAGCGAACGCGCGGTGAAGGCCTCGGTCATCGTGGCCCTCACCCTGGGCACGACGTTTCTCGGCGTGCTCAGCCTTCGGGCCGAGACGGCCCCTGCCGCCGATCCGGCCGCCACACCCCCCATCGCCACGCGCCCCGCCCCCGCCGCGCCGAAAGGCGACAATGCCGACCAGTATTGCCAGGCCATGGTCGATGCGGTGCGGGACGCGCGCTTCGCCCGGCAGCAAGCGGCGCTCGCCGCGCTGGAGAAGGAAATCGAGGAGCGGATCGCCAAGCTGGAGGCCAAGCGCGCCGAATATGAGCAGTGGCTGACGCGGCGCGAGGATTTCCTCAACAAGGCTGATGGCGCGGTCATCGCGGTGATTTCGCAGATGCGGCCCGACGCGGCCGCCGCGCAGCTGACCATCATGGGTGACGATCCCGCCGCCGCCATCCTCGCCAAGCTCAATGCGCGCGTCGCCAGCGCGATCCTCAACGAAATGGAGCCGGCCCGCGCCGCCCGGCTCACCGGGGTGATGGTGGGCATCGCCAAGCGCACGGCGCCGGGTGGAAAATCATCGTGACACGCTCCCGCATGCCGTTCTCCCTGCCGCTCGTCCTGCCGCTCCTCGCGCTCGCGCTGGGCGGCTGCCAGAAGACCTATGACAGCCTGGCCTTCGGGCCGAGCCTGACGCCGGTCGGCTCCGGCATCACCCAGCGGACGGATCCGATTCCGATGGCGTTTCCCCCGCCGCCGACGCGCAGCTTCGCCTCGACCTGGGACCAGGGAACCCAGAGCCTTTACCGCAGCATCCGCGCCAGCAAGGTCGGCGACGTGGTGACGGTCACCATCGCCATGAACGACAAGGCGCAGTTCGACAACCAGACGGACCGCTCGCGCAAATCGGCGCAGCAGGCCGGGCTCGATGTCGCCGTCGCGGCCGAGGGCTTCGGCTGGAGCGGCGCGGCCGGCTCGGCCATGGGCGATCTCACCATGAATTCCGACACCGCCGCCAAGGGCAAGGGCTCGATTGACCGTTCCGAGAAGCTTCAGCTCCAGGTCGCCGCCGTCGTCACCGAGGTGATGCCCAATGGCAATCTGATGATCAGCGGCTCGCAGGAAATCCTCGTCAATTACGAGGTCCGCGTGCTCAACGTCGCCGGCATGGTCAACCCGCTCGATATTTCGGGCCGTAACCTCATTTCCTACGACAAGATCGCCGAGGCCCGCATCTCCTATGGCGGACGCGGTCGACTCATGGATGTGCAGCAGCCCGCCTGGGGCCAGCGCATCTATGACGTCGTGGCTCCGTTCTGAGGCGCGACCATGGCCTCGAAAGCACTACCCGCCGACAAGGGCGGCAAGGGCGACGACAAGAAGGGCGGCGGTCTGATCCTGCCGCTCGCCATCCTCACCCTGCTTGCTGCCGGCACCGGCGGGGGGCTCGGCATCCAGCTCGCCTCCAGCGTCGAGAAGGCGGTGAGCGAGAAGGCGAAGGAAAAGCCGCCCGAGCCCGATGCCCCGCCGCTGCGCTATTCCAGCCCCGACACGGTGATGGAGCCGCTGAAGCCGATCGTCGCCAATCTCGCCGCGCCCTCGAAGACCTTCATCCGCATCGAGGCCTCGATCATCTTCAAGAACGGCGCGCTGGCCGACCCGAAGATCGCCGCCGCACAGATTCGAGACGACATCATGGGCTTTCTGCGTACCCTCTCGCTCAGCCAGCTGGAAGGGCCGAGCGGCCTGCTGCACCTGCGCGAGGACCTCGACGAGCGCGCCCGGCTGCGCACCGAGGGCCATATTGACGAACTCATCATCGAGACGCTGGTGGTGCAATGAGCATGCGCTCCCGCCTTCCCGTCGCGGCCGGCCTTGCCGCCGCGGCCTCCCTGGTCGCCGGCCTGTTCGCCGCGCCAGCCTTCGCGCAGTCGGTGCCGGGCCTGAGCGAGCTGCTCCAGCAGTCCGGCGGCGCGGCGGCGAGTGGGCGCATCGTGCAGATGATCGCCCTGCTCACCGTGCTCTCGGTGGCGCCGGGCCTGCTCATCACCGTCACCAGTTTCACCCGCTTCGTCATCGCGCTGTCCTTCCTGCGCTCGGGGCTCGGCCTGCAATCGACGCCGGCCAATATGGTGCTGATCTCGCTGTCGCTGTTCATGACCTTCTATGTCATGGGCCCCACCTTTGACCGCGCCTGGCAGCAGGGCATCCAGCCGCTGACCGAGAACAAGATCTCCGAGGAGGAGGCACTGGCCCGCGTCGCCGCGCCGTTCCACGATTTCATGATGTCGCAGGTGCGCCCGAAGGACCTGCAGACCTTCGCCGACCTCGCCGCCGCCAATGGCCAGGCCCCGGCGGAGGAGGGGGAGAAGGTGGCGCTGCGCATCCTCATCCCGGCCTTCATGATCTCCGAGCTGCGGCGCGGCTTCGAGATCGGCTTCCTGATCGTGCTGCCGTTCCTGATCATCGATATGATCGTAGCGACGCTCGTCATGTCGATGGGCATGATGATGATGCCGCCCGTGGTCATCGCCCTGCCATTCAAGATCCTCTTCTTTATTCTGATCGACGGCTGGAATCTCCTGGTCGGCGGGCTGGTGCGCTCCTTCTACTGACGGCATTATTTCGGGCAGGAAACGGGCGGTGCGCGCAAGCGGGCCGCCCTTTTTCATGTCGGGGAGGCGCGTCAGCGCCGGCCGCAAAGGTGCAAGCCTCGCGCAAGCCAGCGATGCGAGAGTGTGTGCATGGCAGATTGATTGCCGGTCCCGGTCGGGCCGGCACACGGATCGAACGCCCTAGGGCGCGATCATCAAAGGCATGATGCCGCCTCTGCCATGCCGGTGAAAGCCCGGTATGTCCCGTGAAAAAACTCACACCAACTCAAGGGACATTACGATGACCAGCCTGATGACCAACACGTCTTCCATGGTCGCCCTGCAGACCCTGCGGAGCATCAACTCGAACCTCGACCAGACCAATAACCGCGTCTCCACCGGCCTGCGTGTCAACTCGGCGTCGGACAACGCGGCTTACTGGTCGATCGCCACGACGACCCGCTCCGACAACGGTGCGCTCGGCGCGGTGAAGGACTCCCTCGGCCTCGCCAAGTCTTCCGTCGATACCGTCAATACCGGTCTCGATACGGTTCGCACGGCGCTGCAGAAGGTGAAAGAAAAGCTGATCACGGCCGCGTCCCCCGACGCAGACCGTGCCAAGCTCCAGACCGAAATTGGCAGTCTGCTCGGCGCTCTGAAGAACAATGCCGAGAGCACGGTCATTTCCGGCAGCAACTGGCTGTCGGTCGACTCGAGCGGTGCCAATTACAACGCCACGAAGGCGGTTGTCGCTTCGTTCTCCCGCACCGGCGATTCGGTGCAGGTCGACACGATCGACATCGACACCAGCAAGTTCAAGCTGTTGGACTCAAACGCCACGGTTCACACTGCGGTTGACGCAGCGGTGACCACCTCGTCGGCGACCTATGCCACCGCGAAGACCACGGCGGAAACGGCCTACACCACCGCCAGCACCACGGCGACAACTGCCTACGACACGGCGATCGGCACTGCCGATACCACGTTCGCCGGCAGCGCCATGGATGCCGCGGCCGTTGCAGCCCGTGACACCGCCTACGCCACGGCCACCAACACCCGCAACGCCGCCGTCGCCACGGCGGACACGGCGAAGACGACGGCTCTCGACGGCGCGGTTCTCGCGCTGAAGAACTCGCTGGGCGCCTCCGGTACCAACACCCTCGGTATCCTGGACAAGTCCCGCGTGGCCGCCACCGACAACGGCACGGCAACCGTCAGCTCGATCATGGACATCGACATCTCGTCCCTGACCTCGAGCCAGACCGACCTCGACAAGATCGCGAACTACACCTCGATCGTCGATTCCGCCCTGACCGACCTGACCGATGCGTCGACGAGCCTCGGCTCGACAGCCAGCCGCATCGAATCGCAGACCAACTTCGTCCAGGCGTTGCAGGACGCCAACAACCGCGCGATCGGCGCGCTCGTCGATGCGAACATGGAAGAGGAGTCGACCAAGCTGAAGGCGCTGCAGACCCAGCAGCAGCTCGCCGTTCAGTCGCTTGGTATCGCCAATTCCAGCTCGCAGAGCGTGCTCAGCCTGTTCCGCGGCTGATACGTCCGGGCTCCCGCCCGGTTTCCCCTACCCCGCCGCCGTGTTCCACGGCGCGCCTTGGCCACGCTTCCTCCCCCGGAAGCGTGGCCTTCTTTTTTTCCGCACCCGCCCGCGCAACGCTCAGGCAAGCTCGCCGACGCACTCTCCCTCCGGCGGAACGGTCCTGTCCTTTCAGGCCGGCCCCGCGCGGCCCGCGTCAAGGGCGCGCCGGATTCTAGGGAGCGGGATGCCAGATGTTCGCAAGCCAGCAGCTCGACATGCTTCTTGGCAATCTGCGGCAGCTCGGCGCCCGCCGCCTGTTCGCGCTGGCGATGATCGGGCTGGCGGTGCTGGCGGCCATCGGCCTCGGCGCCTACTATCTCAGCCGCCCGGCCAGCGAAACGCTCTACGCCAATCTCAGCCGCGAGGATGTGACCCGCATCGGCGGGGCGCTGAAGGATGCCGGCATCTCCTTCGACGTGAATTCCGACGGCACGGCGGTGCTGGTCGCGCCCGCCGATACGGCGCGGGCACGCATGCAGCTGGCCGAGAAGGGCCTGCCGCAAAGTTCAAGCTCCGGCTATGAACTGTTCAACGACGTGAATTCCCTCGGCCTTACCTCCTTCATGCAGGAGGTGACGAAGGTGCGCGCGCTCGAAGGCGAGCTCGCCCGCACCATCCAGACCATGAAGGGCGTGAAGGCGGCGCGGGTGCACATCGTGCTGCCCGACCGCGGCTCGTTCCGCAAGGACCAGCAGAGCGCCTCGGCCTCGGTGGTGATCCGTACCGAGAATGCCGAGGATGGCTCCTCGGCCGAGGCGATCCGCCATCTCGTCGCCGCCGCCCTGCCGGGCATGAAGCTCGACGCCGTCACCGTGCTCAACACGGAAGGCGCCATCCTCGCCTCCGGCGACGACCCCGCCAACGCCTCCTCCGGCAAGAAGTCGATGCTGCAGGAGCAGATGAACCGGGAGACCGAGGCGAAGATTCGCCGGGCGCTGACCCCCTATCTCGGCATCGACAATTTCCAGATCAGCGTGACCTCGCGCCTCGATATCGACCGCGTCACCACCAATGAGACGACCTATGACCCCGGCTCCAAGACCGAGCGCTCCGTGCGCGTGGTCAAGGAAACCGGCACCTCGCAAAACCGCTCGAAGCAGGGGGCTGCCGGCGTTCAGCAGAACATTCCCGCGCAGGACAGCGGCGGCGATGCAGGCAGTAATTCCAATGAGGAGAACAGCCGCCGCGAGGAGCTGACCAATTTCGAGATTTCCTCGCGCAGCACCGAGACGGTGCGCGAGGGCTTTACCGTGCAGAACCTGTCTATCGCCATCCTGGTCAACCGGGCACGCCTGGCGCCGGTGGGGCAGGCGCCCGAGGCGGCGGTTCCGCTCGAGACGCAGATCTACGAGATCGAGCAGCTGGCGGCCGCTGCCTCCGGCTTCGACAAGGCGCGCGGCGACCGGCTGAAGGTTTCCGCCGTCGGTTTCGCCGACGGCAATGGCGAGCTCGATCCCGTGGCCGCGCTGCCCTGGTCGGAGGTGCTGATGCGCCAGGCCGGCACGCTGGTGAACGCCGCTACCATTCTCATCGTCGCCGTGCTGCTGATATGGTTCGGGCTGCGCCCTGCCGTCCGGGCGATCGTCGCCCGGCCCGACGACGCGGAACTGATCGAGACCAGCATGCTGTCCGGCCCCGGTGGCATCGCCGGCGAGCTGACGGGCCCCGATGGCAGCACCATTGCGCCGGGTCTGAACGAGCCGGTCAGCCTGATCGAGGACCTCACCAGCAAGATGAACCGCTCACCGCAGAAGCGGCTGGAGCAGATCATCGACTTCGATGAGGAACAGGCCGCCGCCATCCTGCGGCAGTGGCTGCAGCAGGAGGCGCGCGTCTGATGCGGGCGCTGATCAGTCATCTCCCGGATTTTTCCAGCGCCGCCGCCAACCGGACGCCGTCGTGGCCGGTGCTGCGCCCGGGGGAGGCCGGCCACGCCGTGCTGGCCTCGGCCACGCACGAGCCCGCGACCAAGGCGGGCGCATCGGTTGCCGTGCCCGCGCCCAATCCCGCTCCCGACCTCAAGGCGCTGCTGCTGGAGGCCGAGGAAGCCGGCCGTCTGGCCGGGGAGGCGGCAGCGCGGGCACGCTTCGACCAGCAGCGGACCGAGGACGCGGCCCTGGCGCAGGAGCAGCTGGCGCAGGCGCGCCAGAGCTGGGTGGAGGCCGAGGGCGAGCCATTGGCGCGCACGGTCGCGGAAGGATTCGAGCAATTGGGGGAGGAGCTTTCCTCCCGCCTCGGCCGGGTGATCGGGCCGTTCCTGTCCGCCGCCCTGCGCGAGCGCGTGCTCGCCGACATGGCAGCGGCGATCACCCGCGCGCTTGCGGACGGCACGGCGCCGCTGCTGCGTGTCACCGGCCCCGCCGATCTCATCGAGAGCCTGCAGGCGCGGCTCGATCCGCGCGCCCCGCTGTGCTTCGAGGCCGGCGAGGGTGCCGAGATCGTCGTCACTGCCGGCGCCACCACCTTTGAAACGCAGCTCCGCGCCTGGGCCGGGCGTCTCGACCTGGCGCGGGAGTAAGCGACGATGGCCGGGCCCGAACACCAAGAACTCATCATCATCAAGCGCTACGAGGAGGAAGAGCACGAGCACCATTCCAGCGCCTGGAAGGTCGCGCATGCCGACTTCATGACCGCGATGATGGCGTTCTTCCTCATCATGTGGCTGATCAACGTCACCGACAAGGATGTACGCAAGGCGATCGCCAACTACTTCAACCCGGTCAACCTCGCCGACAGCATGACCGAGCGGAAGGGGCTGAACGACCCCGAGGACATCAAGGACGCCGGCACCTCGGCCGATGGCGACCAGATGTCGACGCTCAAGGACACGGTGGGCGAGAATACCGGACCGGGTGAGGATGTGCAGCAGGGGCCGCGCGAGGCGGCGCTGTTCCAGGACCCCTATGCGGTGCTGGCCGAGATCATCGCCGATGCCCCGCCCGGCACGCCGACCTCGCCCGATACGCCGCTCGGCGTGAGCAGCGAGCCCGGCACCGGCAGCGGTGATGCCAATCGTGACCCGTTCGACCCGGTCTATTGGCAGATGACCTCCACCCGCAAGGCGCAGGCCACCGCCCCCGGCACCGCCGGCATCGGCGCCCCGCAGGGCAAGCGCCCCGATGCCGGCGCCGTGCGCGACACGCCGAACCCGGCGGTGGAGGACGCCACCGGCGATCCCACCGGCGCGCCGGCGTCGGACGCCGCCGCCCTCACCCCCGAGGGCGGGGCCGCCGCCACGATCTCGCCGACCCCGCCTTTGAAGAACGAGAGCGCCAAGGCGGGGGCCAAGGAAGTGGCGAATGCGGCGGCCAAGGCGGGCGACAAAGCCGGCGACAAGGGGGGCGCGACGCCGCCCACCGGCGCCGCAACCGCGGCGGCGGCGGAACAGCTCGAACAGCAGATCAAGGCCGATCTTGCCGCCGCCATGGGCACCGCCACCGGCCCGCAGCTCGACGTGCGCAAGACCCCGGACGGCACGGTGATCAGCCTGACCGACGACATCGACTTCTCGATGTTCCCGATCGGTTCGGCCGTGCCGGACGCGCGCATCGTTGCCGCCATGGCCCGGATCGCCCAGACGCTGAAGGACCGGCCGGGCGATGTGGTGATCCGTGGCTACACCGATGGGCGGCCGTTCCGCTCGCCGAACTATGACAATTGGCAGCTCTCCGCCGCCCGCGCCAACATCACCCACTACATGCTGGTGCGCGGCGGGCTGGATGAGCGCCGCATTCGCCAGATCGTCGGCTTTGCCGACCGCAACCTGAAGAACAAGGTGGATCCGAACGCGCCGGAGAACCGGCGGATTGAGATCGTCCTGCAGGAGCCCGCGCGATGACGCCAAACCGTTTGCCGGCTTATGTCCTTGGCGCGCTGCTTCTGACCCCGCTTGCCGCGGCCGCGCAGGACCCGTGGAGCGACATGCGCACGCTCGACGCCGCCATCCTCGCGCAGTCCCAAGCCGAGGCCGGGCTGGAATCAGAACCCGAGGCCCCGGCGGTGGCTCCCGTCGCCGCCCCTGCCGCCGCCGTCTTGGCCGCGCCGAGGTCGGCATCGGTGCCCAAGCCGCTGATCAAGCCGGTGTCGCAGCCGGTGTCGCAGCCGGTGTCGCAGCCGGTGCCCCAGCCAGTGCCGCGCCCAATGCCGAGGCCGGCCGTTGCCGCCGCCAATCCCGCGACCGCTGCGACGCCGAAACCCGCCGCGACGCTGGCGTCCACGCGCGCGGCGGCGCCAGCCCTGGTGCTTCCCGCTTCCGTGCCTCTGCCGCCTGTACGGCCGGCGCTGCTGCCGGCGGCCGCGCCGCTGGTGGTGACCGCGACCACCCCGTCCCCGTCGCCCGCGCTGGCGCCGGCCGAGCCGGCCCCCGAGCCCGTGCCCGAGATTATCGCCCTGCCGCCGCCCGCTCCCGCGCCGGAGGCCGCGCCTGTCCTTGCCCGGGAAACCTTCGCCCAGACCTCGGTCGTGCGAACCTCGGTCGCCCAGGACACTTTCGCATCGGAAACCTTCGCTCCCGAAACCTTCGCTCCGAAGCCTTTCGTGCCGCAGGCGCAAGCCACACAGGTGCAAGCCGCGCAGACCCAAACCACACAGGATCAAGCGATAAAGGCTCAGGCCTTGCAGGCTCTCGCCTCGCGGAGCCTTGCCCCGCACACCGTCGCTCGGGAGACAGTTGCCTCGCAGGCCCAAGACTCGCAGGCCCAAGACTCGCAGGCCCAAGATGCGCAGGCCCAAGATGCGCAGACCGAAGACGCACAGACTCTCGCGCCGCCGTCCCTTGCCCTCTTGGCGCCCCCCGCGCCGTCCGTTCTTGCGGCTGAGCCGTCGCTGACGGGTTCGGTGGCCGGCGCCCTCAGCCTGCTCAGCGTTCCGGCTGAGACGCTATTCCCGCCGGCGCAAGCGTCCGAAGTGGCATCGCCGGGCGGGGCGCATGAGGACGCGACGCCGCCCGCCGCCGGGGACGCGCCGAAGGCGGGTGAGGAGGCGTCGCAGCAGGCGCCCGCCCTGCCGCCCGCCCCACCGCTCTATCGCGAGGTGCGCGAGCTCCAGCGCCTGCAGGACAGCATGGCGGTGGGCGTGCCCGGTGCTTTGCCGGCGCAGAATGCGCTCATCGCGCATATCGACCAGCTGTTCCGCGCGGCCGATGCCAGTGCCTGGAACGACCCGCAAAATGCCCGCGCGCTCGTCATCTTCGCCCTCAGCGGTGGTGGCCCGGGCGTGCTGCGCGCCGTGCTGGGCAAATCCGCGACGCCCAATGTCGACGAGCGGCTGCTGCGCGGCAGCCTCGCCTATCTCGAAGGCCGCGAGCCCGAGGCACTGAAGCAGCTGGGCGAGGTCGACATGCGCAGCCTTCCCGACAGCCTCGCCGGCCAGGTCGCCCTGGCGCAGGCCGCGCTGTGGGTGCGTCGCGACCCCGCCCGCGCCGCAGTGCTGCTGGGGCGCGCCCGCCTGACCGCGCCAGGCACGCTGGTGGAGGAGGCGGCGCTGCGGCGCGCGATTTTCATCGCCGCGCAGGCCGATGATCTCGGCACGTTCGAGCGGCTGACCGCGACCTATCTCGCCCGCTTCCGGCACTCGGTCTATGCCGGCAATTTCCGCCAGCGCTTCGCCGCCGCTCTGACGCGGATGAGCTTCATCGACAAGCCGGACGAGTTCTACCGGATCAATGATCTTCTCGCCCCGCTCGAACCCGCGAGCCGGCGCGAGATCGCCCTCATGGTCGCGCAGGGGGCCGTGGGCCAGGGCAAGAAGATTGCGGCGGAGCGCGCGGCGGATCTGGTGCTGAAGGGCGCGGTGTTCGGCAGCCTGGAAGCCGACCGCGCCACTCTCTACCGCTCCGCCGCTACGGTGGCTTCGCCCGAGCGCTTCGCTGAATCGCAGGCCGAGCTGGCCAGCCTCGCCAGCGAGCGGTTCGCCCCCGACGATGCCCGGCTGCTGGGCGCCGCGCAGGCGGTGGCGTCGTCGATCTTGCACGCCGTTGATATCCCGGCGCCGGAGCCGGCAGGCGGGGCGGCGCCCGCCGCCGATCCCGCTGCCACCGACAGCCCAGCCGAGGTGGCGGATACCGGCCCGCCGCCGGCGACCCTCGCCAAGGCCCAGGCGGCCCTCGCCACCGCCGACCAGATGCTGGGAGACGCGCCGCTATGAACCCAGTGATTTTCCCTTCCACCCGCTTGCCGGCGGGCGCTGGTGACGAGCCGCACGGCCGGGCCGAGCGTGGGGGCACACAGGATGCCTTCGCCAGCCTCCTCGCCGAACTGGATGTGCGGACCGCGCCTGCGGAGGCTACCCCGATGGCGGGCGCGCGTGGCGAAAGCGCTCCGGCGCGGCCTCAGGGGCTGACCGGGCGGATGGCCTCCACGGCCACGATGGATCAGAGGGTAGAGACGGCGGCCGCGTTGGTGGACGGTGCCGCACCGCCCGAGGCGGCGTCGTCCCCCCAGGGGCCGCTCGCCGCCGCGCCGGAACCGCCGGCCACTGAGAGCGAGCTTGCCGCGCTTCTCGCCCGGCCGACCCCCGGCTTGACGGACAGGGCGAGCCGCCCTCCGCTTGCCGCCCCCCTGCGTGTGCGGCTGGAGGGAACGGTGCCTGCCGATGCTGCCGCCCGAAGCGAGGATGTGACGGCGCTCCCCGAGGCGCTCCCCGAGGTGCTGCCCGAGGTAAGGGGGCGTGCGGCGCCGCCCTCCTTGGCTCGCGCGATCCCGTCCGCTGCGGTTCTGTCGGTCGCCCTGCCGGCCTCGCCGGTGACTGCCGCCGAGGAGGCGCGCGCGCCCGGCCCGTTTTCGCAGGCGCATCGGCCCGCGCCGGCGCCCGCCGCGCCGATTGCCGAAGAGCCCGCGCCCGTCGCGCCGATTGTCGAGGCGGCGGCGCCCTTCATCTGTCTGCTGCCGGCGGCGATGATCGGCGCCCTCGGCCCCGTCTCCGCGCCGGGGCTGGAGGAGGAGGGCGGCTCGGCGCCCTCGACCGAGCCGCTGGCGCTGGTGGCGCCGCAGGGCGAGATGGTACCGGACGAAGCGTCCATGCCGGCGGCCAAGGTTGTGCTGTGCGAGACCCATTTCGCCCCGGTGACGCCGCGCGACCTCCGGTCCGCTGCCGCCCTAGCCCCGGCCGCCCTTCCGCCGGCCGCCCTTTCCCAGGCCGCCATACCTCCGGCCGCCATGCCCCCTGCCGGCGTCTTGCGCGTGAGGGCGCCGGGCGACGGCACCCCACCCTTGTCCAGCGACACGGCCGCCGTCGCCGGCCAGGCCATTGCCGGGGAGCCCGACATTCCACTGATCGCGCCGCGCTCGCCGCTGGCCGCGCCCGCCCGCATGGTCGCCCGCGAGGGGATGACGGCCTTGGACCGGTCGTTCCCCGAAAGCCGGGCCGAGACCCTGTCGCCGCCACGCGACACCGCGCGTGCGGAACGGCGGGAGGCGGCGCGAAGTGAGCGCGAGGCGCCCGCTGTGGCAATTGCAGCCATGGCACCGGCCGTCACCCTCCCGGCAGCCCCGCCCATGCCGGGCGCGGCGCCGTCGCCGGCCGCCGTGCAGCTCGGCGCCGCTATTGCCGACGCGGTGGGTGCCGATGTGCCGTCGGCCCCGGTGCCCGGCGAGGCGGCACAGGCGCGTGGCCCGGTGCGGATTCTGGAGATCCAGCTTCACCCGGTGGAGCTCGGCCTGGTGACGGTGCGGTTGCGCACCGGGCGCAACGGGCTGGAGATTCACGTCCATGCGGCGCGGGCGGAGACGGCGCGCCTGCTGGAGCAGGATCGCTCCAGCCTTCTCGCCACACTCGTCGAGGCCGATGCCGGGCCGCTCGATCTCACCATCAGCCAGACCGGCATGCCGGCCCCTCTCACCGGTGACGATGCCTTCGCGCCGGTGGAGCGGGACCGCCCCGGCGGGGATGAGCCCCGCGACGGGCAGCCCGGCGATTCCGACCCGCGCAGGAAGAGACAACAGAATGAACAAGCGCCCTATCGCGCTGCTGACAGCGGCGCTGCTGATTAGCACCCTTCAGGCCGCCGCTGCCCCGAAGGGCGAGGCGCCGAAAAAGCCGGCGGGAACCGCCATGGATGCCAAACTCGGCGTCTGCGAGGCGGCGATGGCGCGCGCCTCGGCCAAATATGGCGTGCCGCTCGCCATTCTCTATGCCGTCGGCCTGACCGAGACCGGCGGCAATGGCACGCTGCAGCCTTTCGCGATGAATGCGGGGGGCAAAAGCCATGTCGCGACCAGCGCGGCCGACGGCGCGCGCAAGCTCAAGGAATTCAACGCGCGCGGCGTGAGCCTGGTGGATCTCGGCTGCATGCAGATCAACCATCGCTGGCACGGCGAGCAGTTCGCCTCGGTGGCCGACATGTTCGATCCCGAGCGCAACGTCGATTACGCCGCCCGCTTCCTTGCGGAGCTGCGGCAGCGCCATGGCAACTGGACGATGGCGGCGGCCCGCTACAATGCCGGGCCGGATAATGATCCGGCGCAGAAGCGTTATGTCTGCGCCGTCATCCGCAACCTGGTGCGGTCCGGCTTTGGCAGCTGGACCGCCCAGTCGCGGGCATTCTGCGGCTGATCTCAGGCTCTATCTTCCGCCCGCAGCGAAATTCCGGATCGAACCTTAGGGCGTGCATCGGAGGGGCAGGGGCCCCGTCCCGATAGCCGTCGTATCCTGGCCAACCATCCCGGCTCGCGCCTCAGGCGGCGGCCGGGATGCTGGCTCCCAGGGAGCTTTCCAACAACGCTCTCAGCCGAAGAGGGAGTCGATATCGTCCTGCGACACGACATTCTCGTCGTCGGCCAGCGCCGGCCCGTTGAGCAGCGCCTCGTCGCCGGTACGCTCGGGGGCGATGCTCTCGGCGATGCGCGCGACTTCCTCCTGGCCGCCCCAGATGTTGCACATGCGCTCCACCCGCTCCTCGATGAAGACCATGAGGGCGACCACCTTGCGGATGCGCTGGCCGCCAATGTCCTGGAAATTGCAGGCCTCGAAGATGCGGGTGGCGTAGCTGTGGATCGCCTGCGCCGCCGCCTTCTGGCTGCCTTCCAGTTCGCCGACCAGCGAAATCGCCGCGCCGTCGATGTTCTCGGCCATCTGCAGGATGTCCTCGGTCGCCGCCTCGGTATCGGCGACGACGGCGTCGAGCTCGTCGGTGGCGCGATTGAAGCGCGCGCCCTTGGCGCCACCCGACTGCAGCGTGGCAAGTTCGTTCTTGGTGCTCTCGATCGCCTGGCGGATCGTTTCCACGTCCATCAGCATCGAATGCCGGGAGCATTCGGGGTCCGCTTCGGGGCACCGGCGGTCGAAACGCGCGATGACGCCGCGCAGTTCGAGCAGTTCCTCCAGCACGCGGTTGATCTGTGCCGAGACCGAGGCCTGCGCCGACAGCGATGTGGTGCCCAGTCCCTCTCCAACCCTATGAGGTCGTTCATTGCCTTCAATTCGGAACGGCCGCCGCGCTGACGACATGTATATTCTCCAATGCTCGTCACTAATTTTCGATCATTGCTTATAATTCAAACCTGTAAATCTGAGAATAACCCCACTGATTCACCTGCAAGCTTCACGCAAGCAATGCAATTCAAACATGATCCTACGAAAGGACGGCAAGCGGCTGTCCGTGGATCTTATTACCCGAAGGACGGAGCGCTTTATGGCTGTGGATTTGTCGATGCCGGTTCTTGTAGTCGACGATTACAAGACCATGGTCCGAATCATTCGCAACCTGC
This sequence comes from Ancylobacter vacuolatus, assembly GCF_030813595.1. Lineage (GTDB taxonomy): Bacteria > Pseudomonadota > Alphaproteobacteria > Rhizobiales > Xanthobacteraceae > Ancylobacter > Ancylobacter vacuolatus. The sequence continues at coordinate 147,355 of NZ_JAUSUH010000008.1, forward strand.
TGAAACAGATCGGCTTTGAGGACGTGGACGAAGCCTCCGACGGCGTCGAAGCCCTCTCCAAGCTGAAGGAGCGGCAGTACGGGCTCGTCATCTCCGACTGGAACATGGAGCCGATGACGGGCTACGAACTGCTCAAGCAGGTGCGCGACGACACCGATCTCAGTGCTCTGCCGTTCATCATGGTCACGGCCGAGGCCAAGTCGGAAAACGTCATTGCCGCCAAGAAGGCGGGGGTGAACAACTATATCGTCAAGCCCTTCAACGCGCAGACGCTGAAGAGCAAGATCGACACTGTCTTCGACAGCTGACCCTGTCGCTGGAGCCCTTGTCGATCAGGTGAAATGACCTGATCGACAAGCATGTGCTCGGCAATCAACAGGCCGGTGCCTTTTCCCGGCGTGAAAGCCTGTCGACTTTCGCGGAAAAGGCTCGGGCCAATCGATATGGCGCCCCTCGGGATCTCCCGGGGGGCGTTTCATTTGCGTGGCCCGCCCTGGCGCGAACCCCCCCGATTTTGCCGATACCCTCCAGAATGGAGGGAAACACCATCCAACCCTGAAGCAACTCAGCTTGAGTGGATATAATCGTCAAAATAGTCCTTTGCCCAAGGACACGCGCAGCCAGCAATCAACATCGTTGCATGACTGCAAATCCAAGGCAGGGGAATTGAATCATGTATGTCATCGTCGATGACCGTTCGATTGTTGCGGACAGCTATGTTTCCAGCTTCTCGCGCGAAGGTTTTTCCAGCTTCGGCGTCAATGAAGACGAGTTCAAGGGCTGGATCGAAAGCGCCTCGGGCAATGACATTGCCGCGGTCGAGGGCTTCCTCCTCGGCGATTTCGAGCGCCGCCCGACCTATCCCGAGATGATCCGCTCGCACAGCAGCGCGCCGATCCTGGCCCTCAGCGACCAGAAGAGCCTGACCCAGACCCTGGAGCTGTTCACCGCGGGCATTGACGATGTGGTGCGCAAGCCCGTTCATGTCCGCGAGATCGTGGCGCGCACTGATGCCATCTGGCGGCGGGTGAACTCCAATGTCGCCCCCACCAGCGAAGAACGGCTGAAAGTGTTCTTCGACGGCCGCGATCCCGAGATCGACGGCGAGGCGCTGGCTTTGCCGCGCCGCGAGCGGCACATGCTGGAATATCTGGTCAAGAATTCCCGCCGGCGCGTGACCAAGACGCAGATCTTCAACACCATTTATGGCATCTTCAACGACGACGTCGACGAGAGCGTGGTCGAAGGCCACATGAGCAAGCTGCGCAAGAAGCTGCGGCTGAAGCTCGGCTATGACGTGATCGATGCCAAGCGCTATCTCGGCTACCAGTTCGTCGGCTGACGGCGCCGGGCCGGCGGTGGCCGGCCGCCGGCTCAATCGAGCGGGAGACCGAGGCGCTCGGCCTGGCGCTTGACGAAGGTTTCCATGCGCTGGCGGCCGCTTTCGGTGAGCTCGACGATGATCCGCCGGCGATCGGCCGGGTCCGGGCGGCGCTCGATCAGGCCGGCCTCGCGCAGTTCGTCGATGCGGCGCAGCGCCGTTGTCGTCGGCGCCCCTGAGGCGATGCACAGGCTGGTCACCGAGATGGGGCGGCCGGACGCTTCCGCCATCGCCAGATCCAGCAGCATGTCCCAGGCCGGGTCCGAGAACAGATCGGACTGGAAGATGGCGTCGCGGTCGGCACGGGCCGCCACCAGGGTTTTCAGATAGTTCGGCCGGATGATCGGCTTGTCCACCCCGATCAGAGGGATTCCCGCCGCGCCATTGGATGCCTTCTGGCTGTCCTCGACCAGCGAGAAGGCCCGCCGCACCGCCTGCGCGACCTCTTCGGGCAGCAGCGGCTTCTGCAGGAAATCCACCGCATTGAGACGCAGCGCGCCCACCGCCCGGTCCAGCGAGGCATGACCGGTGATGATGATGGTCGCGAGCGGGCGCTTGCGGCCCATCAAGGCGAGCTTCTGCAGCAGTTCGATGCCGTCGATGCGCGGCATCTGCAGATCGGTGACGACCACCTGCAACTGTTCATTGCGCTGCACCAGGTCGATCGCTTCCACCGGGGTGTTGGCGATGAGGCTGGGCAGGCCGAGCGATGCCAGCCCCTCGCTCAGTTCGATCAGGATGTCCGGGTCGTCGTCGACGAGCAGGACACGCGGAAGTTCCAGCTCTGTTTCACTTGCCATCACACCGCCACACGCCGGACCCAGGCGAAAAGAACGTCACGCTCGGCGACGTCTGTAATGACTCTATGATAGTGCCGCAGGGGCATCATTGTGAAATAACAAATCTCCGCGCGGGGGATGCCTTTTTTATGAAGGCGAGCCTGTGACCATGTCGGCTCCGGGTCCGCACCTCAACCCCCTGCACTCAACCCCCGGCCGTCGTCCCCCCGGCGAGGCCAGCGGCGATGTCGTCGAGGATGTCGTTCGGGTCGACGGGCTTCACGTAGAGAAAGTCGCTGTCGAAATCCGCCGCCGCCACATTGTGCATGACATGGCCGGTGATGATGATGATCAGGGCCGGGCGGAGCGCCTCCGGCAAGGCCCGCGCCTCGGCCACCACCTGGCGCCCGTCGACGGCGCCGATGCGCAGATCGGTAATCAGCACACGCGGCGCCAGCCCCTGGCGCAGGTGCCCGATCGCGTTCTCCGCCGTGACGGACAGCTCGACGCGCCAGCCCAGCGAGGTGAAATACTCGCCGAGCTCGTGCGCCAGCTCCTCCTCGTCGTCGCAGATCAGCATGGTTTGTGCCGTGTTCATGCTGCATCCTGCGTGGCGCTGGCCTGGGTGGTCGGCAAGGTAATGGCGAAGCAGGCGCCGCCGCCCCTATTCTCCACCACAATAGTGCCGTTCATGTCGCGGATCACGCTGCGGGCCAGCGACAGGCCGAGCCCGGTACCCTTTTCGGTCGATTTCGTCGTGGCGAAGGGCTCGAACAGGCGTTCCAGCATTTCGGGGGGCACGCCGCCGGCATTGTCCTGTACCAGAACCACCGCGCGCCCCTCCTCCAGCCCGATCGACACCCGAACCGCGCGGTCGCCGGCGCCGCCCTCGCGGTCGCCCACCCCGCTCTCGCGGGAGCCAGCGTCACTCTGGTGGTCGGTGTCGTCGCGAGGGGCCTCGCCGTCCTGCGCCTCGCCGTCCTGCGCCTCGAAGGCGTCGCGGGCATTGATCAGCACATTGACGATGACCTGCTCGAACATGGTCTGTTCGCCAAAGACCAGCAGCTCGGCCGGGGCGCTGGTTTCGATCGACAGCGCGATATTGGCGGCGCGGAACTGCTCGGCGACGAAGCCGGCGGCGAGTTCCACGGCGTGGCGCAGCGAAAAGGGCAGGAGATGCTCGGTCGGCATGCGACCATAGCGGCGGACCTGATCGGTGATGCGCTTGGCGCGGTCGACCTGCGCCGAGATGCGCTCCAGCTTCGCCGCCACCGGCTCGCCGCCCGGCAGCGGGTCGAGCAGGCGGCGGGCATTGGCCACCGCCATCTTGATGACGGCGAGCGGCTGGTTGAGCTCATGGGCGATGGCGGTGGCCATTTCGCCCAGCGTCGCCAGCTTGGCGGCCTGCATCACCTGCAATTCGGCATTGCGCACCCGAGAGGTGTCGACCAACACGATAAGCTGCTGCTGGCGCCGCTCCCACAGCACGCTACCCACCGAGCCGCGCAGCGAGATGATATCGCCCGGCCCGCGCGCATAGCCCATGGTCAGGGCGCCCCAGCGGCGGGTGTCCGGCTCGCCGGCGGCGCCGCGCACCGCCTTGACGAAGCGAGGCCAGGCCGGGTCGTCGAGCGAGGGGGAGACGAGGGTGGCGGCGCTGGGGTTGAAGAAGCTCACATGATCGGTGTCGGGGTCGATCACCACGACGCAGGCCGGCACCGCCTGAATCACCGCGCGCAGATTTTCCTCCACCGCCGCCAGGGCCGCCTGCGCCTCGCCGATCTCGCCGAGGCGGATGCGGTCGCGGCGCGACTGCAGGATGAGCACGGCGGCAAGGCAGGCACCGCTGATGAACAGCAGCACCAGCGGCACGGCGCCCGGCCTCTGCGCCAGGGCGCGCTCGCGCCGGAAGATCTCCTGATTATAGGCGACCGATTGCATCAGAATGGTCTGCAGAGCCTCCCCGAGCGGTTCCAGCTCGGCGCTCAGCGCCCTCAGCTCAGCGGCGGCGTCGCCGTCTTCGGGGTCAAGCCTGGCGACATCGTCGATCACCTGGTCCAGCCGGACCTCGAAGATCTGCGTCGGCCCGCGGGTGTCGACCACGTCGCTGAGCACCCGCCCCTCGTCGGAATCATAGAGAAGCGGCAGCCGCGAGCGCAGGATTTCGAGGCGAAGCATCAGCGCGTGCACGCCGTGCACGCTTGGGACGATCGAGAGCTTGGCGAATTCGGCCTGCACCTTCACGAATTCCAGCTGCGCCTGATAGGCGACCCACCCCGAGGAGCGGATCGTCGCGGTGAGAAAGGCCTGCTGGCGTGTCTGCGAGACATAGACCAGCGCGGTTGCGAGGAAGAGCGCAACGGAAGCGACGACGAGGCCGATTTTCAGAAGGCCGAGCGACCGCCTATTGCGCGATAAAATCAATGGACTTTACCTGCCAGACCATGCGCGACTGGAAATATTGCTGCCCGAGCGCGGGGTCGGAATCGATGGGGTACATCACCCAGAACGGTCCCTTGTCGCGCACCCGCATCGTCGCGCCGTCGAGCCGGGTGGTGAGGATCGCGCCATGGTCCTTCCAGTCCTCGGCCGGAATCGGGGCGACATAGTCGTTCAGCGCCATCACCTTGGCTTCGCGCACGGGCCGGCCACCAAGAGCGGCCAGCACGCCGAGCGAGGGGCCGGTGAAGGTGTTCACGCCCTTGGTCCATGGGGTGCCGGTCTCGATCCGGCTCTGGGGCAGCGTGTCCAGTTCGGCCAGGGTCAGCGTCTTCTGCGCGAGGACCTGCCCGTTCTCGCCAAGCCAGCGGAGGCCCAGGTCCTGCGCGTGCGCCATGTTCGGCACCGCGCAGGCCATCAGCGCCAGCACGAGCGCACAGACCAGCCTGATCGACATCGTTCGCTCCATGAATGGCGCCCGCGCGCCCGGCTCGCTCGCGAGCGCTGGGAAGATCGCACGTGCCTTTGCGCCGGGCCTGCCAAATTGCTGCCATTTCGGCAGCGACGGAGCGGAGATCGTTCCATTTTGGATCAAATAGCTCGCACAGGGGTGCCGGCAGGCGATGGAGCCCTGCGCCGAGATGAGCCGCCGCAACGAGTTATCTTCCAATCCTGCAGCAAAATGCGACCTTTGACCTAAAGAAACGCGGCCGATTGCATCCAAAATGCCGGAAGACTAGGAAAGAGTGACTGCGAAAGTGTCCAGGTGCCGCGTGCCCGCCCGCAAGACACTGGCCCGGGATGAGGCGGCAGCGACGTGCCCTTTTTCGATGCGGCGGCCATGACCCCAGAATCTTCCCTGCACGCGGCGCCGATGGCGGCGCTACCCGATGGCTCCGCGGTGCCGGAGACTGCTTCCGAAGCCACAACGCTGTGGAAGGGCGCCTCCCGCCGCCTTCTGTTGCTGCTGTTGCTGCTGCTGGCGCTGCTGGTGCCGGCCTCGGTGGCGTTCCTTACCATCCAGCTGCATGAGCAGCATGAGGATGAGGTCGCCGTCGCCGCCTCGCGCAAGCTGGCGCTGGCGTTGACCTCGCATCTGGAGCGGACGGTCGAGTCGATCGAGTCCTTCCTCGACAGTTTTTCAGGTCTCGCCGACGAGACTTCGCCGCAGGAAATCTACGACCGGCTCCTGACCGCCCGGCTGCCCGCCTCGGTCATCCAGGTCACCTATGTCGATCGGGAGGGCGCGGTGGTGGCGAGCAACCTGCTGCCTCCGGGCAACGGTTTGAACCTTGCCGATCGGGAGCATATCCGGGTGCATCTGAACGATGACCCGACCGGCCGCGACATTTTCATCAGCAAGCCGGTGAAGGGGCGGATCAGCGGCGCCTGGTCGATCCAGTTTACCCGCGCCCTGCGCGCGCCGGACGGCAAGCTGCGCGGCATACTCGCGGCCTCCTACCAGATTTCCGACTTCATCGACTTCTATGAGAGGCTGCTGCCCGAGGGCCAGGGCCTGATCGCCCTGGTCGGCTTCGATGGGGTGGTGCGCGCCAGCGTTCCGGCCGCCAGCCAGATGGACGGACTGGATGCCGCCGCGATTCTCCCCGGTCTGGAGTCGCTCGGCAGCCATGCCAACGGTCCCTATGCCGGCGTCGCCTGGGACGATGTGCGCCGGATCGGCTATTCCGTGCATTCCGACCGCTACCCCTTCCTGGTGGTGGTGGCGGCCGACCGCAGCGCGATCCTGGCGGAGTCCCACGATTTCCATGCCGCGATCTGGTTGATCGCCGGCGGGCTCGGCCTCACTTTGGCGGCGCTGGCGCTGTTCGGCCTGCGCCATTCGCGGCTGGAGCGCGCCTATCGCGAGCGCGAACTGAAGGCCAACGCCCAGGAGCGCGAGGCGCAGGTGCTTCAGGCGATCAGCCGCGTACCGGGCATCCACGTGCTGCATATCGAGAACGGCCAGGCCATCCGTATAGGCGACGCCACGGAGGACATTCTTCCCCGGTTGATCGCCGCGCATGTGGAAGCGCCCGATTTCCTCGCCCGCGTCGAGCAGGGCAATGCCCCGTCGGTGGCGATCGAGCATTTTTCCGGCGAGGGCGAGGAGTTCGAGGTGGAGCTGGTGCTGACCCGGCTGCGCCCGGCCACGCAGGACCGATCCGGCCCGGCGGCCCCCATGACACCCGCCGCCGTGGTGTTCGCGCTTGACGAGACCGCCAAGCGCATGGAGGAGAACAAGCTCTACCAGATGTCGAAGATGGCGGCGCTGGGCGAACTCGTGACCGGCCTCGCCCATGAGATCAACCAGCCGCTCGGCGTCATCCGGCTGGCGGCGAGCAATGCGATGACCGGCCTGCGCAAGGGGCTGCCGGTGGAGCACACCAGCGAGAAGCTCGAACGCATCATCCGCCAGGTCGAGCGCATGAAGTCGATCATCGACCACATGCGGATCTTCGGGCGCAAGGACGCGCTCACCGTCGACCCCTCCTCGGCGGAGACGGCGGTGGAGGGCACGCTGCAGGTCCTCGGCACGGAAATCCGGCTCGACGGCATCGAGCTGTCCTTCGCCGGCAGTGCCGGCGGCGCGCGCGTGCCCTGCCGGCAGGAACAGCTGGAGCAGGTGCTGATCAATCTGGTGCTGAACGCGCGCGATGCCATCCGCGCGCGCCGCCAGGAGAAGCCGGACTGCTCCGGCCGCATCGCCATTACCATCGAACGCCGCGAGATGGAGGGGCGGCGCTGGGTCCTCGTCACCGTGCGGGACAATGGCGGGGGCATCCCCGGGGCGGCGATCGGCAAGATCTTCCAGCCCTTCTTCACCACCAAGCCGCCGGGCCAGGGAACGGGGCTGGGCTTGTCGGTCAGCTTCGGCATTATCCGCGAGTATGGCGGCACGCTCGCCGTCGCCAATGTCGAGGACGGCGCGCTGTTCACCATCGCCCTTCCCGAGGTTGCGGCGCAGACACAGGAGGATGTGGCGGGAGCCGCCTTGGTGCCGCCAGCCCGGCGAAGCGAGCCTGAGACAAGCTCCGGTAGCTAGCCAGAGGAGCCGTCCTGACAGTCCCGGACCGGCAATTGTCCCGACCGGAGATCGGTATGAGCTCAGCTTCCCCTTATTTTCTTAAACGCCGCTCCCCGGCGCGCGGCTTCGACGCCGCGCTGCTGGACGACTTGCCCGCCGCCGTCCTGATGTGCGACCCGCAGACCGGACAGATCGACTATGCCAATGCCCGCGCGCGGGCTCTGTTTGAGACCATCCGTCAGGTGCTGCCGGGCGCGCCGGCGCAGCTCGCCGGTGCCTCGCTGGCGCTGTTCGCTCTCGATCTCGGCCCGAAGGGCGAGCGCCTCGCCCGCCACGATCTGATGCCGCTCAAGGCCGATGTGGCCATTGGCGGCGAGACCCTGCGCTTCGCCATCACGCCGATCCGCAATGCGCGGGGCGACTATGTCCACGCCCAGGTGGTGTGGAGCGTGGAGACCGCCACGCTCGCCACCGAGGCGAAGATCCGGCGCCTGATGCAGATGGTCGATCAGATGCCGATCAACGTTATGACGTGCTCGCTCGACGGGTTCATCGTCGACTACGCCAACCGCACCAGCCTCGACACGCTGGCCCGCATCGAGCAGCATCTGCCGATCAAGGCCTCCGAGCTGGTCGGCTCGTCGATCGACGTCTTCCACAAGAAGCCGGAAATGCAGCGGCACATGCTGGCCGACGCCTCGCGCCTGCCGCACACGGCGCGCATCCAGGTCGGCCCGGAAACGCTCAATCTCAGCGTCTCGGCGCTGATGACCCCCGATGGGCGCTATGACGGCCCCATGCTCACCTGGGCGCTCATCACCGACACGGTGAAGGTCGCCTCCAGCGTCACCGCTGTCATCAACGAGATGAACCAGTCCTCCTCGGCGATGGAGCACGCCAGCGCCGAGCTCGACGGCCTCACCCGCCAGAGCGAGGAGATGACATCCTCGGTGGCGGCGGCGGCGGTCGAGATGTCGATGTCGTTCAGCGAGGTCTCCAAGCAGATCCGCAACGCCACCGACATGACGGCGCAGGCGGCCGAGCGCGCCACCTCGGCCGACGGGCTGGTCAGCGGACTGGTGGAGAGCATCGAGCGCATCGGCAATATCTCGGCGATGATCGAGCGCATCGCTTCGCAGACCAACCTCCTCGCCCTCAACGCCGCCATCGAGGCGGCCCGCGTCGGCGATGCCGGCAAGGGCTTCGCGGTGGTGGCTTCCGAGGTGAAGGAACTCGCGCTGCAGACCGCCAATGCCACCAAGGAAATCAGCACCCAGGTCGACGCGGTGCAGCGGGCCAGCAGCGATGCGGCGCGGGCGGTGAACGAGATCACCCACAGCGTCGGCACCCTGCGCGACGTGTTCACCACCCTTTCCGCCGCTGTCGAGGAGCAGAGCGTCACCAATGGCTCGGTGACGCAGAGCATCGATGGCGTCTCGCGCATTTCCGGCCAGATCCGGGGCACGGCTGGCCAGATCGAACAGGTGTCTGACGCGGTGTCCGCCCTTGGTGGGCGGCTGCGCGAGGAAGTGAAGGTGCTGACCGCCTGATCGAGATGCGGGCCGGGCACCCGCGATCCTTTTCTCCCTGAACTCCCCGCAAGGGCCGGCTCGCGCCGGCCCTTTTTTCGCGTCGCAACGACGGCCTCGTCGCCACGCGGAAGCCCGGCCGGCGGCGGCGGGCCGGAACTTTTTTTCGCGCGCGCGCGTTCTGCGAGCGGCCCTTCACGCGGCCCTTCACGCGAGAGCATCCATGTCCGAGAGCTATTGGGACGCCTGTTTTGATCGCCCCTTGCCGACGCGCGAGGGGCGCCATCTGCGCACGCTGCGCGATGCCTATGAGTTCATTCGGGCACGCTGCGCCTATCCCGGCCATCCGCTGGCGACGGCCACGCTCAGTGCGCTGCACGTTGCGGCGCAGAGCGGCGGCTCGCCCGAGGCGCGCCGCGCGCAGGAGCGCACCGCCCGCCTGATGCGGATCAACCGCTGGGGCGGACACTGACGTCATTGCTGGCGCCGCTCCCGAAGCCACCCCTGGCGATGCGCCGGCTCGGTGCGCCGCGTAGGCCCTTTTTCCTTGCCTTTCTCCCTCCTGACGGTGAACCCCATCATGCGCAAGATACTGCCTGGCTCCGCCTTTCCGCTCGGCGTGACGGTCGACGGAAGAGGGACGAATTTTGCGCTGTTCTCCGACAATGCGGTCGGGGTGACGCTGTGCCTGTTCGATCGCTATGGCGAGACCGAGCTGGAGCGGATCGACCTGCACGAATGCACCAACGGCGTCTGGCACTGCTATCTCCCCGGCGTCGGGCGCGGCCAGGTCTATGGCTGGCGCGTGCATGGGCCGTGGGCGCCGGAGGCGGGCCATCGCTTCAACCCGAACAAGCTGCTGCTTGATCCCTATGCCCGCATGCTGGTGGGCGACATCAAGTGGCATGACGCGCTCTATGGCTACACGATCGGCGCCGGCGACGACGCCGACCTGATCATGGACGAGCGCGACAGCGCCGCCTTCATGCCGAAGGCCCGCGTCGTCGCCGGCACGCCGATGGCCGCGACCCAGCACCCGCGCATCTCCTGGGCCAAGACGGTCATCTATGAGGGCCATGTGCGCGGGTTGACCATGCGCCACCCGCTGGTGCCGGAATCGATCCGCGGCACCTTCACCGCGCTCAGCCAGCCGGAGTTCATCGACTACATCGCCAAGCTCGGCGTCACCGCGGTGGAGCTGCTGCCGGTGCATGCCTTCACCCAGGACCGGCATCTGCTGGACCGGGGCCTCGCCAATTACTGGGGCTACAACACGCTGAACTTCTTCGCGCCGGAGCCGCGCTATCTCGGCGAGGACGGGCTCGACGCCATCGGCGAGGCGGTGGACCGGCTGCACCAGGCGGGAATCGAGATCATTCTCGACGTGGTCTACAACCACACCTGCGAGGGCAACCATCTCGGCCCCACTTTGTCGTTCAAGGGCATCGACAACGCCTCCTATTATCGGCTGCTGCCCGGCAATGGCCGCTACTATGACGACCTCACCGGCTGCGGCAACTCGGTCAACACCGACCATCCGCGCGTGCTGCAGATGGTGATGGACTCACTTCGCATGTGGGCTTCGGTCTACGGCATTGATGGGTTCCGCTTCGATCTCGCCACCACGCTCGGCCGCCGGCCAGAGGGTTTCGATTCCGGCCACGCCTTCTTCAACGCCATTCTGCAGGACCCCACCCTAGGCGGGCTCAAGCTGATCGCCGAGCCGTGGGATGTCGGCCCCGGCGGCTACCAGCTCGGCGCGTTCCCGCCCGGCTTCTCGGAGTGGAACGGCGACTACCGCGACACGGTGCGCGAGTTCTGGTGCGGCTCGGAAGGGCTGTTGCCGAGCTTCGCCACCCGCTTCGCCGCCTCGCAGGACATCTTCTCGGAAGGGCGCCGCCGGCCGTGGTCGAGCCTCAACTTCATCACCGCCCATGACGGCTTCACCCTGCACGACCTCGTCACGTACAACGACAAGCACAATGAGGCCAATGGCGAGGACAACCGCGACGGCCACGACGACAACAAGAGCTGGAACTGCGGCGTCGAGGGCGAGACCGACGATCCCGCCATCAACGCGCTCCGCCGCCGGCAGAAGCGCAATTTGATCGCCACGCTGTTCCTCAGCCAGGGCGTGCCGATGCTGCTTGCCGGCGACGAGCGTTCCAACTCGCAGGGCGGCAATAACAACGCCTATTGCCAGGACAACGAGATCGGCTGGGTCGACTGGTCGGATGACGACCCGGAGCTGCCGGAATTCGTCGCCCGCCTCGCCGAGATCCGCAAGACCCATTCCTGCCTCTCGCGCCCGGAATTCCTCACCGGCTCGCGCAACGAGATGGGCCAGCCCGATGTCGCCTGGTTCAACAATGGCGGCACCCGCATGAGCGAGGAGAACTGGTCCGACCCGCACTCGAAATGCATCACCCTGCGCCTCGCCCCGGTGCTGCCGGAGGAGCCTTCGCTGGTGATCATGCTCAACGCCTCGCATGTCGACGTCGATTTCGTCGCCCCGCCGGTGCAGTCCGGGCGCTGGGAGGCGATCCTCGCCACCGGCGACGACCTCGAAGGCTCCAGCCTTGAGGGCGGTGGAAGCTTCGGCGTGCCGGGCCGCACGCTCATCGTCTGGGAATGGCGCGCATGAACAGCCCCCGCTTCGGACCGATCCTCGACGGCACGGCCACAAGCTTCCGCCTCTACGCGCCGGATGCGGACCATGTGAGCGTGGAGATCGACGGCACCGCGCCCAGGGCGATGGAGAAGGACGGCGATGGCTTCTTCATCGCCGCCGTCGACGGGCTCGGTGCGGGCACGCGCTATCGCTTCCGCATCGGTGACGGGGAGGGGGCGGTCGCCGTCCCCGATCCCGCCTCGCGCGGGCAGGCGGAAGATGCCGATGGCTGGAGCCTTACACCGGCGCCGGTCGCCATGTCGGCGGGCGGCGCCTCCCGCCCCTGGCACGAGGCTGTCATCGCCGAGATGCATGTCGGCACGGCCACTCCGGAAGGCACGTTCCGGGCGCTGATCGAGCGGCTCGACCATTTCCGCGATGCGGGCTTCACCGTGATCGAGCTGATGCCGGTCGCCGATTTTCCCGGCCGCCGCAACTGGGGCTATGACGGGGTGCTGCTCTACGCCCCCGACACCGCCTATGGCACGCCGGACGATCTGCGCGCCCTTATCGCTGCCGCCCATGAGCGCGGGCTCGGCGTGATGCTGGATGTCGTCTACAACCATTTCGGCCCGAGCGGGAACTACCTGCCGCTCTATGCCAAATCGTTCTTCCGCGAGGACATACACACCCCCTGGGGCCCGGCGATCGACCTGGAGAACCCCATCGTGCGGGCGTTCTTCACCGAGAACGCCGCCTATTGGCTGCGCGATTTCGGTTTTGACGGGCTGCGCTTCGACGCGGTGCATGCGCTCGCCACCGCCGGCGCCGAGACTTTCCTGCGCGAGATCGCGGCCGCCTGCCGCGCGGTGCGCCCGGAGGCGTGGCTGGTGTTGGAGAACCACGACAACATTGCCGGCTGGCTGACCCGCGAGGAGCATCTGTTCACCGCGCAGTGGAACGATGACTGGCACCACGCCTTCCATGTGCTCGGCAGCGGCGAGCGCACCGGCTATTACGCCCCCTATGCCGGGGACGCGGTTGCCTCCGCCGGGCGGGCCCTCGCCGAGGGCTTCGTCTTCCAGGGCGAACCCTATCCGGGCGAGGGCGGCCATCCGCGCGGCACGCCCTGCGCTGATCTCGCCCCAGACGCCTTTGTCAGCTTCGTGCAAAATCACGACCATATCGGCAACCGCCCGCTAGGCGACCGTCTGGCGGCGACTCTGGCACAGGAGCGGCTGGCCTTTCTGCGCTTCGTGCTGATGCTCTCGCCGGAAATCCCCCTGCTGTTCCAGGGCGAGGAGGCGCTGCTGCCCACGCCCTTCCCGTTCTTCTGCGATTTTGAGGGCGAATTGGCGGACGCGGTGCGCAAGGGCCGCCGCAGTGAGTTCGCCGATTTCTTCGACGCCCATGGCGAGAGTTTCCCCGACCCGCTGAGCGAGGCGACCTTCTTTTCCGCCAAGCTGAAGGCCGAGGACATGCGCACCCCGCAGGCGCGGGCCGAGCTCGACGCCTTCCACCGTCTGGCCGAGCAGCGCCGCCGTCTGGTCTGGCCGCTCACCGCCAGCCCCTATCGCGGCAGCGAGCTGAGCCGGACCGGGGAGGCTCTGCGCGTCGCCTGGCACTATGGCGCCGGCACGCTGGTAATGGTGCTGAATGGAGGCAAGGGCCGCGTGCGGATCGACCCGCAGACCAGCCTTCCCGGCATGCCGGCGGGCGCCAGCATTGGCGGCGTGATCCACGAGGCGGAAGGGCAGCTGACGCTCGACCCCTTCGCCGCCGCCCTCTGGAGCCTTGCCCGCGCATGAACCCCGCCCTCCGCGCCACCTATCGCTTCCAGTTCCATCGCGGCTTCACCTTTGCCGATGCGCAGGCGCTGGTGCCCTACCTCGCCGATCTGGGCGTGAGTCACCTCTATGCCTCGCCGATCACCACGGCGGTGCCGGGCTCGACCCATGGCTATGACGTCGCCGACCCGACCCGGATCAACCCGGAGCTGGGCGGGGAGGAGGGTTTTGAGGCTCTCGCCGGCGCGCTGGCGGCGCGGGGCATGGGCGTGGTGCTCGACATCGTGCCGAACCACATGGCGGCCTCCAGCCACAACCCGTTCTGGCTCGACATGATGGAAGCCGGCCCGGGCTCGGCCGCCGCCCGCGTGTTCGACGTGAAATGGGAAAGCGGCCGGCTGCTGCTGCCGGTGCTGGGCGATCCGCTGAAGGCGACGCTGGAGGCCGGGGCGCTGTCGCTGCGCGCCGATTACGAGATCGGGCGCGTCAATGTCGCCTATGCCGACCACGTCTTTCCGCTGCGGGCGCAGACCGTGGCGGGGCTGCTGCGCGCGGCCGGCCTCGCTGCCGCTGCCGACTGCTTCGCCGTGGTGGAGGGCGGATCGGACGATACCGGAAGAGGCGCGGCCCGCGCCGTGCTCACCGGCCTCGACGCCGCCGCGCGCCAGGCGCTGGAGGCGGCGCTGGCGCAAGCGGACCTCGCCGCGGTGCTGGAGGCGCAGCACTGGCGCCTCGCCTGGTGGCGCACGGCGGCGCATGATCTCAATTACCGCCGCTTCTTCAACATCACCGATCTCGCCGGCGTGCGGGTGGAGGACCCCGAGGTGTTCGACCTCGTGCACCGCCTGCCGCTGGAGCTGATCCGGCGCGGGCTGGTCCACGGGCTGCGGATCGACCATATTGACGGGCTGGTCGATCCCGCCGGCTATTGCGCTCGGCTGCGGGCAGCGGTGGGGCCTGATGTGCCGCTGCTGGTCGAGAAGATATTGGAGCCGGGCGAGGTGCTGCGTCCCTGGCCGATCGAGGGCACTACCGGCTATGAGCGGCTGAACGACATCAACGCGCTTTTCGTCGACCCGGAGGGCTATGGCGCCTTCGAGGCGGCGCTGCGGGCGCGTCACCTTCTCGTCGGCGCGCTGCCGGAGCGGCTGGCGAGCGCCAAGCGGCAGGTGCTGGAAGCGAGCCTCAAGGCCGAGGTCGACATTCTGGCCATGCTCGCGCGCGAGGGGCTGGACGCGGCCATGACCGCCGGCGACCTCACCGACACGGCGATCCGCGACGGCGTGGTGGCGCTGCTCGCTCATTGCCCGGTCTATCGCTCCTATGCGACGCCTGCTGGCCATGCGCCCGAAGATGTCGCGATCTGGCAGGAAATCCGCACCCGGATCGACGCCACGGAGAACCCGTTGACCGCTGCGGCGGCCGCGCTGCTGCTCGATCGGCTGGAGAGCCCGGAGCGGCCGAGCGACCATGAATTCCGCTCGCGCTTCCAGCAGCTCAGCGGCCCTGCCATGGCCAAGGGCTTCGAGGATACCGAGCTTTACCGCTTTCCGGTGCTGCTCTGCGCCAATGAAGTCGGCGGCAGCCTCGACCATCCCGCCCGCAGCGCGCAGGAGTTGCACGCGCTTTATGAGGCGCGCGCCAAAGACGGCGCGGCCGACCTCATCCCGCTGGCAACGCATGACACCAAGCGCGGCCCCGGCCCGCGCGCCCGCCTCGCCGCGCTGAGCGGCAGGCCCGAGGCGTGGCTGGCGTTCTGCGAGGCGGCGGAGGCGCTCACGGTCCCGCTGCGGCGCGAGGAGGCGGGCATTGTTATGCCCGACGCGCTCGATGCGCATATGATCCTGCAGACGCTGGTTTCCGCCTGGCCGATCACGCCTGAGCGGATGGAAACCTATCTCACCAAGGCGCTGCGCGAGGCCAAGCGCCACAGCAATTGGGAAACCCCGAACGAGGCCTATGAAGCGGCGAGCCTCGGCTTTGCCCGGGCGCTGGTCGAGGCGCCGGAGGCGGCGGAATTCCGCGCCCGGCTCGAGGCGTTCGTGGCCGCGCTTGCCCCTGCCGGGCGGCTTGTTGCGCTCGGCCAGCTTATTCTCCAGCACACGCTTCCGGGCACGCCCGACATCTATCAGGGCACGGAGTTTCGCGATTTCTCGCTGGTCGACCCCGACAACCGCCGCCCGGTGGACTGGGCGGCACGGGCACAGGCGCTGGCGGGGCAGGCCGCCGCGCTCGACCCCGACGATGCCGCCATTTTCCAGCTGACGCGGGACCTGCTGGCGCTACGCGCGCGCAACCCGGCGCTGATGCGCGGCGATTATCGCCGGCTTGACATCGCGCCCTCGGCCGCGCCCTCGCCCTGGGGCTGGTTCGGCTTCGAGCGCCGGCACGGGGAGCATGCCGTGCGGGTGGTGCTGCCGACCCGTATCCCGGAGCCGGGCGCGCCGCTGGACGACCTGACCGAATGGCTTGGCGAGTGGCTCGGCGAGGGCTGGCGGCCGCTGGAGGGCCACGCCCTCAGCGCCGACATGCCGTTCCTACTGGCGGAAAGCGGGCCGGCGTGAGGGTCAGCCCCTCGGCGCCTTGAAGAAGGCGAACACGCCGATCACGCTGCGCAGCGCGATCCAGCCGATGATGACGTTGCCGGCGATGAACAGCACCAGCGCCATCTGCGTCACCGGTTCGCCCGCGCCCTGTTCCGTGAGTTTCAGCGCCGCGAGTGGCAGGGTGGCGACGCCGAAGGTGTAGCCCCAGGCGCCGGGACCGAAGGGCTGCTGGCGCAGCCAGGGCACAAGTCGCGCCATCACCAGCGCGAGAAAACAGCCATAGCCGAACAGAGCGAGCGCCACCTTGTCCGCCGGGCCCGGCGCCAGCGAGAGATAGGCGACGCAGGCGACCGCCGGCGGCGCCAGTTCCATGCCGAGGCTGGAGCGCTGCGCGGCCGGCAGCGCGTGCTGGAACAGGCGGGTGAGGAACACCGATTCCATCGACAGCCACGACATCACCCCCATGCCGAAGAACATCCAGCCGAGCGCCGTCTGGCCGAAGGTGGCGCAGGCGATGGCGCCGACCAGCCCGCCGCCAACGGTGGGGAGATAGAGGATCGGCGTCACCTCCTGCGGCATGCGACCGCCCTGCCACAGGCCGCCGACGCTCCAGGCGGCGTAAAGGACAACGCCCGACGCTCCCAGAATGAACAGGCTCCAGCCGAGCAGTGGCACATGCGGGCCGATGGCGATGGCGGCGATCAGGGTGGAAACCGGCGCCAGCGCGGCGATGAGCCCTTGGGCGGGGTGGTTCAGCTCCGCGCGCGCCGCGCCGGAATGGATCAGCCATTTCAAGGCGTAGAGAACGCTCCAGAGCAGCCAGAGCCCGAAGGCGAGCACCGCCAGGCTCTCGCCGATCAGGACCGGCGCCCCCCAGAGCCTCGTCGCCATGCGCCAGCCATTGGCGAGGCCGCCAATGCCGAGAACACTGCCGAAGAACATCGGGCGCATATGAAGGAGGAAGGACGTCACGATGGGCACCTGTCGCTTGAGGCGCGACACTTACCCCAGAGTGAGGGCGGAATGCACCTCCGCCCGCCTATTGGAACTTCGCCCGCAGCCGGTCGGTCAGGAATTCCATCGCCAGCACGATGATGAAGATGGCGAGGATGATGGCCGAGGCGTTGCGGTACTGGAACAGGTCGAACGCCACTTTCAGCTCCTGCCCGATGCCGCCGGCGCCGACGAGACCAAGCACGACGGAGGCGCGCACGGCCTTTTCCAGCGCGAACAGCGAGGAGTTGATCAGCGTCGGCATCACGTCCGGCAGGATCGCCCCGCACAGCACGGTGACGCGGTTGGCGCCGATAGCGTGCAGCGCCTCCTGCGGCTTCTTGTCGGCCTCCTCCATCGCCTCGGCGAAGAAGCGGCCGCAAAAGCCGATCGTGTCGACGACGATGGTCATCGTGCCGGCCACCGCGCCAAGGCCCAGCGTGGAAACGAAGAGCAGCGCCCAGACCAGATCCGGCACGGTGCGGAACAGCGAGATCAGCGCGCGCGGAAAATGCCGGAAGGCGCCGAGCGGCGAGATGCCGCGCGCCGCCAGCCAGCCCATCGGCAGGCTGATGATGACGCCGAACACCGTGCCGACCAGCGCGATCTGCAGCGTCTCCAGAATGCGCCAGCCCATGCGCTGGAGAAAGCCGGGGTCGGTGTTGGGCGGCAGCATCCGCCCCACCAGCTCGGCCATGCGCGGCATGCCGTTGGCGAGCTTTTCCGGCGAGGGTGCGACCTGCCCCATCGAGACGAGGAACAGCGCCCCGACCACCACCAGAACGGTGAAGGACAGTGGCGAGATCGCGGGGAGGCGGGAGGGGGGAAGCGTGCGGGGCAGGGTGGGCGAGGGGGTGCTAACCATGGAAAACGCCATCCATATCGCGCAGGGAAACCCGCACTGTGGGTCGGTCGAAATGCACCTTGCCGTCTTTAAGCGCGACGATGCGGTCGGAATAGTCGAGCGCGTGCTGCATGTCGTGGGTGGTGTAGACGAGGGTGATGCCGTGATCGCGGGCGAGCTCGGAGAAAATCCGCATGATGTCGCGCCCCACCGCTGGGTCGAGGCTGGCGGCCGGCTCGTCGGCGATCAGCAGGCGCGGGCGGCGGATCAGCGCGCGGGCGATGGCGACGCGCTGGGCCTGTCCGCCGGAAAGCTGGTCGGCGCGGGCGCCCGCCTTGTCGGCGAGGCGCACCTCGGCCAGCACCGCCATCGCTTCCTCGCGCCATTCCTGCCGGGCGAGGGCGTGGTGCCAGGCGCGCCAGCTGCCGGGCAGGCCGAGCTTGCCCTGGATGACATTGGTCAGCACCGATTGCCGGCCCACAAGCCCGTGGTTCTGGAACACGAAGCCGATCTGCCGGCGCAGCCGGGTCAGCTGCGCGGCGCTGGGGGCGGCCATGAAGCGCTCACCCAGCGTGGTGATCTCACCATGGGTCGAGGGCAAAAGGCCGATCAGGCATTTGAGCAGGGTCGACTTGCCGGCGCCATTGGAGCCGATAAGCGCCACGCGCTGGTCGGCGCGGATGTCGAGGTCGATCCCGGCGAACACCGCCTGCCCGTTGGGATAAGTCTTGGCGAGGCCGCGCGCGCCGATGATCTGCGGGGCGAGGACCGGCGCCACCGACTTCACCAGCGGCCCGATCTCGGGATTGCCGGTGTCGGCCGGGCGCAGGCCGGCGAGGGGCGGCACGGGAACGTGCTCGGTCGGAACGCGCTCCATGGCGGCCTCCATCACGGACGAAAAGAAACGCCGGACGGGAGCAAGGCCCGTCCGGCGCTGGGGTGAGGGGTTCAGTTGATGAAGGAACCGAAATTCTCGATGCCGATGGTGCGGTACATCGAGCGGACATAGTCGTAGTCGCTGTCCTTCACGTCGGTGATGAAGATACCGCCCTTGAACTTCTGGTTGTCATCGCCCTGCAGCACTGCGCCCATCAGCTCGTTGCCATGCTTGAGGAAGGCCTCGCGCACCTTCACGAATACGTCCTCGGGAATGTCCTTGCGGGCGACGAGGATGTCGTTGGGCAGGTCGCGGCCACGGGCGACGACGGCGAAGGCGGCGTTGGGGAACGCCTTGCGGATGGAATTGAGGTGGCCATAGTTCAGGCCGATGGCGGCGATGTCGCCCCGGATCAGCGCTTCCGCCGCGACGTTGCGGGAGATGATGACGCCGTCATAATCCTTGCCATACATGATGCCGAAATCGGCCAGCACCTGCGCCGGGCCGAGATGCTGCGAGGTCGAGCCGACCGAGCCGAAGGACACCTTCTTGCCCTTGAGGTCGTCAATGGTGCGGATCGGGCCATTGGCCAGCACGGCGATCTGCGCGAAATAGTCCGGGCGCTGCCAGGCGACGACGATGCGCGGGTCGCTGAGCTGCTTCATGACCACATATTCGGCCGGGCCGGTGAGCACGAGCTCGACATGGCCGGAATTCATCGCCTCGACGGCGGCGGTGCGGGAGCTGACCGGGATCAGCTCGATATCGAGGCCGGTGAGCTTGGAAAGCTCCTTCTGGAAGCCGCCGAACTCCTGCTGCAGCGCCTCCAGGCCTTCAATGTCGGTGACGGCGAAACGAACCGGTTCGGCCGTCGCCGCGAAGGCCGTCGCCAGGGTAATGGCGAGGGCGGAAACAAGCTTGCGAAACATTTTGTGCCCCTTGCTGTATAGACAGGAACTGTGGACTACGGTTATCTGTATAGACAGCGTATGACGTGTCCATGACAAGGACGTAAGGGTGCCGAGGCGGATGATGAGTGTGCGGATCGAGAATGGGCGGGCGCTCAGGGGCGGCCAATGGAGCGACCGGCCGGTGGTGGTGAGTGGTGGGCGCATCGCCGGGGAGGCAAACGACGCCGCTCCCGACGCCGCTCCCGAGCGTGCCATCGACGCGCGCGGCCTGCTGGTGCTGCCGGGCATCGTCGACATTCATGGTGACGCCTTCGAGCGCCACATCATGCCCCGCCCGGGCGTGCGCTTCGACATGAAGCTCGCTCTGCGCGACACTGATCGCCAGCTGGTGGCGAACGGCATCACCACCGCCTTTCACGGCGTCACCATCTCCTGGGAGCCGGGCCTGCGCTCGGTCGAGGCGGCGCGCACCTTCGTTGCCACGCTGCTCGCTTTGCGCGAGGGGCTGGCCTGCGACACCCGGCTGCATCTGCGCTGGGAGACCTTCGCGCTGGAGGCGCTGGAGGAAGTGCGGGAATGGCTGGTGCTCACCCCCGCGCCCATTCTCGCCTTTAACGACCACACGACCGGCTCGGTGCTCAAGGGCACCATCGCCCGCAAGATCGGCCAGATGGCGGAGCGTTCCGGCCTCAGCCAAGAGGACTATAGGACGCTGCTCGACCGGGTGTGGGGCGCGCGCGAGGCGGTGCCTGCCGCCATTGAAAGCCTGGCCGCCAGCGCGCGGGCGAACGGAAATGTGCTGCTCGCCCATGACGAGGATTCGCCGGCCGTCCGCGCCCGCTTCCGCGCGCTGGGCGCGGTGGCCTCCGAATTCCCGATGAACCAGGAGACGGCGCAGGCCGCCCGCGACGCCGGCGAGGACGTGA
The DNA here is from genome assembly GCF_030813595.1 of Ancylobacter vacuolatus. Taxonomy (GTDB): domain Bacteria; phylum Pseudomonadota; class Alphaproteobacteria; order Rhizobiales; family Xanthobacteraceae; genus Ancylobacter; species Ancylobacter vacuolatus. The sequence goes on from NZ_JAUSUH010000008.1 coordinate 168,006, forward strand.
TCCTCGGCGCGCCGAACGTGGTGCGCGGCGGCAGCCATAATGGCGCGCTCAGCGCGGCTGAAGCCATTGCCGCCGGGCGCTGCACGGTGCTGACCAGCGATTACCACTACCCCTCGCCGCTCTATGCCGCCTTCACCCTGGCGGCGGGCGACCATGAGGCGCTGGCGCGGCACTGGCCGCTCGTCTCCGCCAACCCCGCCCGCGTCGCCCGCCTCAGTGATCGCGGCAGCCTGGAGGCGGGAAGCCGGGCCGATCTCCTGCTCGTCGATGCCTCCGACATGGCGCATCCGGAAGTGGTGGCGACCATGGTGGCGGGACGAATCGTCTATGCTCGCCGGGCTCTGGAGCGTCGGCCGTCCGCGGGCCTGGCGCAGGCAGCGGAGTGAGGGCGTGAACAGGAGCGTGAAGGCGCAGCCGGGTCCGGCGAATGGCATTTCAGGTTTTGACGGGCTGGTGTTCCGCCCGCGCCGCGATGCGCCGATCTGGCAGCAGATCTACGACTATATCCTCTCGCTGATCGACAGCGGCTGGCTCACGCCGGGCGGCCAGCTGCCGGGCGAGGTGCATCTGGCGGAGAAGCTGGGCGTCACCCGCATCACCCTGCGCCGGGCGCTGCAGCAATTGCAGCAGGAAGGGCACCTCACCTCGCGCAAGGGGGTGGGGGTGTTCGTGCGCAGCCTGCCCTCGGCGCTGGTGGTGCGCGACGGCAGCCGCTTCGCCGAGAGCCTGCGCGCCGACGGCAAGAGCGTCACCACCACGACCACGGTGCTGGAAGAGGAGTTCGCGGACGCCGCCGCCGCCGAGCAGCTGCACCTGGCCGTGGGGGCGCCGGTGGTGCGCCTGCGCCGCGTGCGCTCGGCCGATGGCCAGCCGATCTATATCAGCACCAAGGTCTTCCCCGCCGCCCTGCTGCCGGACTTCATCACCGTCTATTCCCGGCGCCAGTCGGTGACGGATGGGTTCATCGCCCATGGCATCCAGAAGTACCGCCGCGCCGAGACCCGCATCAGCGGTGGCTTCGCCACGCCTGACGAGGCGAGCCTGCTGGCGCTGACGCCGGGGACGCCGGTGTTCCGCACAAGCTCCATCAACACCGACGCCAGCGGCAACCGGATCGAATGGGCGCGTGGCTGCTGGCTGCTGACCTCGGTCGATTTCGTATTCTGAGCCGATCTCACGCGCGCCAGTTTCGGCACTTCTTCACCGCCTCGCGGAAACGGGCGTGGTCCTGCGCGCTGACGGAGCCGTCCGGCTCGAAGCGCCGGAAGGCGGCACGGGCGGCGCCGGTCTCGGCGCCGCAGAGCGCGGCGAGGCCCAGCGCGGTCATCTCGTGCAGCTCCGGCACCTTGATGGCGCGGCCGCTGGCGGCGGCCAGGAAGGTGGCGAAGGAGCGGCTCCGCGACAGGCCGCCATCGATCGAGATGTCGGTGATGTTCCCGCGGCCGGCTTCTGCGGCTTCGATAAGGCCGACAGTGAGCAGTGCGATGCCTTCCAGCGCCGCGCGGACCATGTCGCGCCGGTCGGTCGAGGCCTCCATGCCGATGAACAGCGGCGCCGCCTTGCGGTCCCAATAGGGTGCGGCGAGGCCCGACAGCGCCGGCACGAAAACAAGCCCCCGGCTGAGGGCGGAAGGCCCCTTGAACCCGTCGAGTTCCTGCGTCTGGCTGAACAGGCCAAGCCGGCGCAGCCATTCCAGCGCCGCCCCGGCATCGTAGACGCCGCCCTCGACGGCGAAGACCGGCGCCTCACCCTTGCACTGCCAGGCTATGGTCGGCAGCAGGCCGGCGGTGTCGGGGCGCGCCGGGCCGGCGACCGCCAGCAGGAAGGCGCCCGTGCCGAAGGTGATCTTGGCCTCGCCCGGCGCGCGGCAGCCATGACCGTAGAGGGCCGCTTGCTGGTCGACGATCGAGACCTTCACCGGCACGCCGTCGATCTGTCCGAAGCCGCTATCGGAGGGCCGAATGCAGGGCAGGAAGGTGCGCGGCACCCCATGCAGCGCGCAGAGCTCGTCGCTCCACAGGCCGGTGGAAAGATCGAGCAGGCCGGTGCGCGAGGCGGTGGCTAGGTCGGTGGCGAAGGTGCCGGTGAGCTGATCGAGGAAATAGGCGTCGGTGGTGCCCAGCCTGAGCCGGCCATTGGCCCGGGCGGTGGCGACGGCGGGGATGTTCTCGACCAGCCAGGCCAGCTTGGAGGCGGAAAAATAGGGATCGAGCGGCAGGCCGCAGATCGCCCGCGAGCGGATCACGTCTTCGCAGGAGCGGGCGGCGAGGGCGTCCGTGGTGCGCGAATCCTGCCAGACGATGACGGGAGAGAGCGCTTCCCCGCTCACCGCGTCCCAGGCGAGGCAGCTCTCTCCCTGATTGGCGAGGGCGATGGCATCGACCGGCCCGGCGGCCGCCAGCACGGCGCGGATGTTGCGGAGCAATTCGCGCGGGTCGTGCTCCACCCAGCCCGGCGCGGGGTGGCGCTGACCATGGGTGAGGCTGGCGGCCAACCAGGCCGCGCCGTCCGCCTCGACGACGAGGCAGCGGGTTGACGTCGTGCCCTGGTCGATAGCGGCGACACGCACTAGGCCCTCTCCTCGAAACCGATATGCACGCGGCCCGCCGTCTGGGCGGCGGACGGGATAGGTAAGACAATGCGACGTTCCGGTCGCCACGTCTTCTCTTGCGCCCACATTTCGCGGCCGTCCAGCACCAGCGAGAGCCGCCCGCGCGCCTGCCGTGCGAAGCGCAGCTGGAAGTCCGGGAAAGCCGGCGCGGCACCGCTGCCGCGCCGGATCAGGCCGGGCACGACGAGCTTGACCGGCGGGTCGAAGGTGACGGGGATGAGGGCGTCCCCGTCGAGGCCGGAATCCCTGTCGCGCGCCAGATCCTCGGCAATGGCGCGGCCGACCGCGCGGCCCTCGCGGAAGGACCAGCCGGCGGTCTCCACCGCGCGCAGCAGATTGCCGGCGGCGAAGAGGTGAGGGTCGGCGGTGCGGCCATAAGGGTCGATCGCCGGGCCGGAACTGCCGGGGTCGACCCCGAGGGCCGACTGAAGCAGCAGCGCCGATTCCGGGGTGAAACGGCCGGTGAGCAGCACCCCGTCGCAGGCGAGCTTTTGCAGGGTACCGTCGCGCAGGCGCAGCGTGACATCCTCCACCCGGCGGACGCCGTGAATGTCGAGGAGTTCCGCCCCGCAATGGAACGGAATGCCCATCGCGCGGGGAAACCACATCAGCGGGGCCGGGGCGAGCGGGTGCGGGCCGGGCTCGATCATGGCGACGGGGCGGGCGCCATGGCTGAGGCAGGTGAGCACGGCTGAGAGGCTGACCAGCTCCGAGCCGACGATGAGCGGGCGCCTGAACGGCATCAGCCCGTGAAAGGCGACATAAGACTGCAGCGCACCTGTCGTCACCACCCCGATCGGCCGGTCGCCTGAGATCAGCCGGGCGGCGCGGGGCGTTTCGCGCGCGCCGGTGGCGATGAGCAGCCGCCGGGCCTTGAGCGTCTCCACGCCGCGCGGGGTCGCCAGTTCAACCCGGCCCCCGGCCATAAGCTGCACCACGGAGTGGCCGGTGCGGACCTCCACCCCGGCACGGGCGGCTTCCGCCTCCAGTCGCCTGCCATAGGCGGCACCAAAATAAACCCGGTGAAAATCGAGCATGCCGAAGGGCGAATGACTGCAATGTCGGGTGGCGCCGCCGAGCTGCGCCTCGCGTTCCAGCAGCACGACACGGGCGACGCCGTGCCGGCGCAGCTCCACCGCCGCCGCCACCCCGGCCGGCCCGCCGCCGATGACGATGACATCCGCGTCGCTCATGAGCGCTCGTTCCCGATCGCCAGCGGCTCGCGAAGCTTGCCCCGCGTCATCTCGGCCAGCCTTGCATTGCAGTAGAAGCCCTGGCAGCGGCCCATGCCGGCGCGGGTGCGCCGGCGCAGGCCGCCGAAATCGCCGGGTGGCACCGGGCTTATGAGCGCCGCCTCGATCTCGCGCCGTGTCACCATTTCGCAATGGCAGACGATCTCGCCATGGTCGGGCGCCTGCCAGTCGCGCGGGCAGGTTTCGGTGAGGTTGGGCAGGCGCAGTTCCGGCGCGTCGCTCGCCTGGGACAGCGAGAGGCCGAAGCCCTCGATGAGCTTCAGTGCGTGCTGCGCCAGCCCGAGCGCGGCGCTGAGCCCGGTGGAGCGGATGCCGCCCAGCGTGACGGCGCGCTTCTCCGGCCGGCAGAAGATGCGGTAGGCCTTGGCCTCGCTCGCCGGCCGCAGTCCGGCATAGACCGCCGTCACGGGCATGCCCGCCAGCGCCGGCACGATCTGCGCCCCGCGCGCCAGCAGGCCCTCGAGTGTGGCGGTCTCGACGGTGGCACGCACGCGGTCTTCCTGTTCCTCGGCGGTGGGGCCGATCAGCACATTGCCGAAGGCGGTGGGGCAGACCACTACGCCCTTGGTGATCTCGGTCGGCACCGGCAGCACGATGCGCGGCACATGGGCATAGGCCGCCTTATCCAGCACGACGAACTGGCCCTTGCGCGGGCGTATCTCGAATTCCGGGGAAAAGCCCAGCCGCGCGTCGACGATGTCGCCATAGAGGCCGGCCGTATTGACCACGGCGCGGGCCGACACCGTGCCGGCGGTGGTCGCGAGGTGCCACTCGCCGTCGAAACGCCCCTCGATCAGCTCGGCATTGCGCAGGAAATGTGCCCCCAGCGCCACGCCCTGCGTGAGATAGGTCAGCGGCGCGGTCCAGGGGTCGATGATGTGCTCGTCCGCCACCTCGATCGCCGCCACCAGCCGGTCGGAGAGGCCGGGCATGGTGGCGCGGGCGGTGGCTCCCGACAGCAGCGCCAGGTTGGAGACGCCATTTTCGCGCCCCTGCGCGGCGATGGCATCCAGCTTTTCCGCCTCAAGGTCGTTCCAGGCGCAGACCAGCGCCCCGGTCTTCACCAGGTCGAGGCCGAGACCGGGACCGAGGGTTAGGTATTCCTCCCGCCCGGCCTTGATCAGGTCGAGCTCCAGGCTGCCCGGCGGGGCGTCGAAGCCGGTGTGGAGAATGGCGCTATTGGCCTTGGAGGCGCCGGAAAGAATGTCGCTGCCCTTCTCGATCAGCACCACTTTGGCACCGGCCAGGGCAAGCCTGCGCACCACCGCGCAACCGACCACGCCGGCGCCGATGACGGCGATGTCGAAACTCTCGTCAAAGGCAGGCGGTTCGGGGCGCATGGCGCTCCTTTCCATGTCGGCACGTTCCTGTCGGCACGGCGCGCCGGCTCGTCCGGGCGCGCGGTCCCCGCCACCCCTGGGTGGCGGGGATGTCTGCGGGGGCTCAGCGATAGGGGTAGCCGGCCTTCTGCATGGTCTCGTCATACTTCTTGAAGGCGGCGACGACGCGGGCCGCGCGCGGGCTGGCGGCGGCGGTCTCGTCCCAGAAGCCCTTGGAGTCGGCGACCACCTTGTCCCAGTCGGCCGGCGGCAGCGAGGTCAGCTCCATCTTGTTGCCCTCGACGCGCAGCTTGGCCTCGCCGCCCCAATACCAGACGTCGCGGTAATAGTGCGACTGGTCGATGCTCATCAGGAACAGTTCCTTGAGGTGCGGCGGCACCTTGGCCCAGCTCGGGGAGTTGGCGAAGTAGCTGCCGAACCAGGCGCCGGTGACCGAGTTGGTCAGCGCGTAGTTGCACACATCGGCCCAGCCCACTTCATAGGCTTCGGTGAAGCCGCACCAGGCGACGCCGTCGAGCTCGCCGGTCTGCAGCGCCACTTCGACGTTGTCCCACGGGATCGTCACCGGCACGAGGCCGTACTTGGAGAGGAACTTGCCGGCGGTGGGCACGCCGAAGACGCGCAGGCCGGCCATGTCGGCGAGGCTCTTGATCGGCTTGTCGACGGTGAAGATGTGCAGCGGGTCCCAGGCGCCGGTGGACAGCCAGGTGACGTTGGGCACCTCGGCATAGGCCTCGGCCCAGATTTCCTTCAGCCCGTAATAGCGGAACAGCGCCGGCACATCGAGGCTGTAGCGGGTGGCGAAGGGGAAGTAGCCGCCGAAAACAGCGATATCGACCGGCGAGGCCATGGTCGCCTCGTCCGACTGCACCGCGTCGAGCGTGCCGGTCTGCAAAGCGCGGAACAGGTCGGAGGTCGGGACCAGCTGGTCAGCGTAATAGAGTTCGATCTCCATCGCGCCATTGGCGGCGGCGTTGAAGGCGTCGATCTGCGGCTTGATGACATGGGCGCCGAGCGGGGCGCCGGAATAGGTCTGCAGGCGCCATTTGATGGTGCCGGCCTGGGCGATGACGGCGGGCGCCGCCAGCGTCGTGGTCGCCAGCGCGGCGCCGGTGCCGAGCGCTGCCTTGCCGAGGAAGCTGCGGCGGGTGGCGAGAATGGCGTCGGCGGCGGGGTCCACCTTCTTGGGTGTGGGCTTCTTGATGTCGTCGGTCATCGGTTGCTCCTCTGTTTTCTGGAAGGGTCGGTCGGCTGTTGCGATCAGCCTTTGACTTTCATGTGTTCGGGAAGCCAGAGCGCGATCTGCGGGAAGACCATCAGCATGACGATGGTGAACAGCATGATCGCGGCGAAGGGCCAGATCGACTTGTAGATGTCGACCAGCGAAATCTCCTTCGGCGCCAGTGAGCGCATCAGGAACAGATTGTAGCCGAAGGGCGGGGTGATGTAGGCGATCTGGCAGGTAATCGTGTACAGGATGCCGTACCAGATCAGCTGGTTGTCGAAGCCGAGATCGAGCGCCTTCACCAGCGGGATATAGAGCGGCGCGACGATGACCAGCATGGCGGTGTCGTCGAGGAACATCCCCATGATGATGAAGCTTAGCTGCATCATGATGATGATGGTCCAGGGATTGAGGTCCCATTGCTGGACGAACAGGAACTCGACCGCCTTCACCGCGCCGAGCCCGTCGAACACCGTGCCGAAGGCGAGCGCGGCGAGGATCAGCCACATGAACATGCAGGAGACGTTCAGCGTCTTCAGCGCGGTGTCGCGCAGCACCGGCCAGTTCAGCCGGCGCTTGGCGAGCGCTGCCAGCGTCGCCGTGGTGGCGCCCACCGCCGAGCTTTCCACCAGGCTGGTGACGCCGAACACGAACAGCCCGGTCATGAAGAAGAAGATGGCGAAGGGAATGATGCCCGCCCGTGCCAGCGCGAACTTCTCGCGCAGCGGCATGTTCAGTTCTTCGTCTGTCAGCTGCGGCGCCAGCTTCGGGTTCAGCTTCACCCTGACATAGATGTAGAGGATGAACAGCGCCGCCATCAGCAGGCCGGGGCCGACGCCGGCGAACCAGAGCTTGGAGACCGGCTGGCGGGCGATCATGCCGTAGAGCACCAGCACCACCGAGGGCGGGATGAGGATGCCGAGCGAGGAACCGCCCTGGATGACGCCTGAGATCAGCACCTTGTCATAGCCGCGGCGGATCATCTCCGGCAGGGCGATGGTGGCGCCGATCGCCATGCCGGCGACGGAAAGACCGTTCATTGCCGAGATGATGACCATCAGGAAGATGGTGCCGATGGCGAGGCCGCCGGTGAAGCGGCCGAACCAGACATGCAGCGCCCGGTACAGATCCTCCGCGATGCCGGATTCCGCGAGGATGTAGCCCATGTAGATGAACATGGGCAGGGTCAGCATCGCGTACCAGTTGAACAGCTTGAAGACCTGGTTGAACGGCAGGTCCATCGCGCCGGGGCCATAGAGCAGCAGCGCGGCGGCGGAGGCGACGAAGCCGATGCCGGCGAAGACCAGCTGGCCGCTGATCAGCGCCAGCACCATCGACGCGAACATCAGCGCCGCGATCATCTCATAGGTCATCAGAGCTTCTCCCCACGCAGGGTGGCGACATGCTTGAAGACCAGTGCAAAGGCCTGCAGCAGCATCAGCACGAGGCAGACCGTGAGCAGCGCCTTGATCGGGATCACCGAAGGGTTCCAGATCGAGAAGCGTTTCTCATTGGTGGCGATGGCGTATTGCAGGCTGGAGATCGAGCCGATGAGCAGAACGCCGAGATAGAAGATCAGGCACCACACAGTGGCGAGGTCGATCTTCGCCTTGCCGCGCTCGGACAGCGTCGCGTACCAGAGGTCCATGCGGACATGCTCGTGGTTCTTCAGCGTGAACGGGCCGCCCATGAAGTAATAGGCCACGAGCATGAACTGGGTGAGTTCCACCGCCCAGTGGACCGGCATCTTGATCAGGTTGCGGGTCACGGCATCGAACAGCAGCACGCCGCCCATGGCGAAGACGAGCGACGCGGCGAGATAGCCGACATAGTCCGAAACCCGGTCCGTCAGCCGCACATAGGCGCTAATGAACCGCCAGGCGCCGGCGCTCTGTTTCACACCTTCCACATTCACGCTGTCGCTCCGTTGCTGCCGGTCTCCAGCCCGCACCGCCGGCGCCGGACCCCCGCAGGGCCGTTGCGCCGGTGGCGGCACGGTCGGGTCGCGTCCGTGTGGACGCAGGCCGCAGCCGGCGGCGCCAGACGAGCGCGCGACCGGAAGGCCGGAAACCGGACATGTCCATTCCCCTCGCGCGCCGCATTGCACTAATGTTGTGCTTGCTTGATTTTTCCGCGCTTGCAAACACTGTAACGGATCGGGATACGAAAGGAAGCCCGAAAATTGACTAAATTGCCCATTCGGTCTTCAATCTTGTGTCTGGGCAGGCGTAATGGGCTTTGTCGGGCATTGATGCTGCCCGTTCGGGCATATTTCGCGACTATGTGGCGTTGTATGCCGGGCGGTTCGGGCAGCGCTGGCTGTATTGACCGATTTTTCTCCGCTGGCATAACCGATATCAAGCGTCCTATGTCCGAACGGGCAGGGTGCTGGATGCGCGGCGGTCGCCTCGCAGCGGCATCGTAAGGAGACAGGCTTGGCACTTTCCTCGCGCCATGAGGACATCATCGCCCTGCTCGCCGCGTCCGGCGAGGTGACGGTCGAGGATCTCGCCGATCGGCTCGGCGTGTCGCGCGAGACGGTGCGGCGCGATCTTGCCCGGCTGGAGAGCAATGGCCATCTGCGCCGCTATCACGGCGGCGCTCGCTCGCTCGCTACCGGCCCGGAGCCGGAGACCGAATGGCCCTTCGCCCAGCGCATGGCGCAGAACGCCGCCGGCAAGAAGCGCATCGCCCTTGCCGCGCGCGAGCTGTTCGGGCCGGACGAATCGCTGTTCATCGACACCGGCAGCACCACCATCGCCTTTGCCGAGGCGCTGGTGATGCGGCCCTCGCTGATGGCCATCACCAATTCGCCGCGCATCGCCGCCACGCTGGCGGCCAATCACAGCCACAAGGTGTTCCTTCTCGGCGGCGCCTATGGCGCCGATGCCGGCGAGAGCCTCGGCCCGCTGGCGCTCGAGCAGATCGGCAAGTTCCGCGCCCGCCACGCCGTGCTCACCATCGGTGCCATCGACGCTCATGCCGTGATGGATTTCGACCTGCAGGAGGCGGAAGTGGCCAAGGCGATGATCGAGCGCGCCGACCGCGTCACCGTGCTGGCCGACCACAGCAAGTTCGAGCGCGGCGCGGTGTTCGAGCTCGCCCCGCTGGCGCGCATCCACCGGCTGGTGACGGACCTGCCGCCCTCCGAGGCGATGACCCGCGCCCTGGTCGAGGCCGGGGTCGAGCTGATCGTCGCCGACCGCGACTGAGCCCGCCCGCCGGCGAAAGCCGCCCAGGCTTGCGCGGGGTCAATGCGCGCGCCTCACGATGAGAATGTTCTGGACGTCTGCCATGCTGCATCGCACCATCTGGGTCGGGCGGCCGGAAGACAGGTGCGGACATGATCGACGACGCCATCGCCTATGCCACGGACGCCGCCCAGCGCGGCACGCTGTTCCTCGAAGCGATGCGCCGGCGCGGCCTGCAGTATGAGGCGCATCTGGCCGAGCCACTGCCCACCGTGCTCGACTATGAGGCGGAACTGATCGTCGACGGGCGCGACCTGCCGCAGGCGGTGAACTATTTCCTGCTGCGCATCGTGCCGCCGGCGGGCGTGGAACTTGACCCGTTGAAGCGCCCCTTCGTCGTTGTCGATCCGCGCGCCGGGCACGGGCCGGGCATTGGCGGCTTCAAGGCCGACAGCGAGATCGGCGTGGCGCTCGCCGCCGGGCATGCCTGCTATTTCATTGGCTTCCTTCCCGCGCCGATGCCGGGCCAGACCATCGAGGACGTCGCGCGCGCCGAGGCGGTGTTCCTTGAGACGGTGATCGCCCGCCACCCGGAGGCCGAAGGCAAGCCCTGCGTCATCGGCAATTGCCAGGCCGGCTGGGCGGTGATGATGCTGGCGGCGGTGCGGCCGGAGCTGTTCGGGCCGATCATCATCGCCGGCGCGCCGCTTTCCTATTGGGCGGGGGTGAAGGGGCGCAACCCGATGCGCTATTCCGGCGGCCTGCTGGGTGGCAGCTGGCTCACCGCGCTCACCAGCGACCTCGGCGCCGGCGTGTTCGATGGCGCCTGGCTGGTGCAGAACTTCGAGAACCAGAACCCCGCCAACACGCTGTGGAGCAAGCAGTACAACCTCTACTCCAAGGTCGACACCGAGCTGGAGCGCTATCTCGGCTTCGAGAAATGGTGGGGCGGCCATGTGCTGCTGAATGGCGAGGAAATCCAGTTCATCGTCGACCAGCTGTTCATCGGCAACCACCTCGCCTGCGGCGACATCCGCACCTCCGACGGCACGGCGATCGACCTGCGCAACATCCGCTCGCCCATCGTGGTGTTCTGCTCGCAGGGCGACAACATCACCCCGCCGCAGCAGGCGCTGGACTGGATCCTCGACCTCTATGACAGCGTCGACGAGATCCGCTCCTATGGCCAGACCATCATCTACACGGTGCATGACACGGTCGGCCATCTCGGCATCTTCGTCTCCGCCGGCGTGGCGCGGAAGGAGCATGACGAGTTCGCCTCCAACATCGATTTCATCGACGTTCTGCCGCCCGGCCTCTATGAGGCGATCTTCGAGCCGAAGGGCGCGGACACGGCGAGCGCCGACCTGGTGCACGGGCAATGGGTGATGCGTTGCGAGGCGCGCGACCTCGACGACATCCGCGCGCTCGGCGGCAATGACGCCGCCGACGAGCGCCAGTTCGCCACCGCGGCGCGGGTGTCGGAGATCAACCTCGCGCTTTATCAGGCGCTGGCGCAGCCCTTTGTGCGCGCGCTGGCGAACCCGGCGATGGCGGCGGCGGCGCGGCGGCTGCATCCGCTGCGCCTCGGCTATGAGATGTTCGGCGCCGGCAACCCCTTCCTCGGCTGGCTCGACGATGCGGCGGAGAAGGTGCGCGCCGCGCGGCGGCCGGTGGCGCCCGACAACCCTTTCCTCAAGACGCAGGAACAGGCCTCGCGCCAGATCGTCGAGGGGCTGGAGGCCTGGCGCAAGGCGGTGGAACACCAGAGCGAGCAGGTGTTCCGCGCCATTTATGGCGCACCGTTGCTGCAGGCGGCGGTGGGCATCGAGCCGGACGGCGGGCAAGGCCCGCGCCGCGCCGCCAAGAGCGCGCTGCATCGCGAGCTGATCGCGCGGCGCATCGGCGAACTGCGCGCGGCGATCGCCCAGGGTGGGCTGATCGAGGCGCTGGTACGGGCGCTGGTCTATGTCGGCCTCGCCCGCGGGCGCGCCGATGAGCGCGGCTTCTCCACCATCCGCCAGCTGCGCCGGCACTATCCTCGGGCGCGCCAGCTGACGCTGGAGGATTTCAAACAGCTGGTGCGCGAGCAGTATTTCATGCTGCTGATCGACCGCGAGGCGGCGCTGGCGGCGCTTCCCGCCTTGCTGCCGCAGGAGCCGGACGAGCGGGCGCAGGCGTTCGAGCTTCTGTGCCGCGTGCTCACCGCGGCGGGGCCGCTGACCGGCGGGGCGGCGGAGAAGCTGGAGGAGGTGCACGCCCTGTTCGAGCTTGAGCCATCGCCCCCGCCCGCGCCGGCCGTGGAAGCGCCGCCGCGTGCCCCCGCCGCGCGCAGGCCGGCGGTGCGGCGCGCCGCGAAGAGTTCGGGCTGAGCCGGGGAGGGGAGCGCATGGTCATTGCGGCCGCAGGGCTGAGGCTGTTCGAGGGCAAGAGGGGGCTGGTGGTCGGCATCGCCAACGACCAGTCCATCGCCTGGGGCTGCGCGCGCGCCTTCCGTGCCTTCGGGGCACAGGTCGCCGTCACCTATCTCAACGACAAGGCGCGGCCTTATGTCGAGCCGCTGGCGCGCGAGCTGGAGGCGCCTATCTTCCTGCCGCTCGACGCCACCGTGCCGGGCCAGATGGAAGCGGTGTTCGCCGCCATCACCGAGCAATGGGGCGAACTCGACTTCCTCGTCCATTCCATCGCCTTCGCCCCGCGCGACACGCTGGCCGGCCGCGTCACCGACGCGCCGCTGGATGGCTTCCTGAAGACGATGGAGGTGTCCTGCTGGTCGTTCATCCGCATGGGGCATCTGGCCGAGCCGCTGATGACAAAAGGCGGCGCGCTGTTCACCATGACCTATTACGGCGCCGAGAAGGTGATCGAGAACTACAACATCATGGGCGTCGCCAAGGCGGCGCTGGAGAGCGCGGTGCGCTATATGGCGGCGGAGCTGGGGCCGAAGGGCATCCGCGTCCACGCCATTTCGCCCGGCCCGCTCGCCACCCGCGCCGCCTCCGGCATCCCGGAATTCGACGCGCTGCTCGACAAGGCCCGGCGCAAGGCGCCGGCGCGCGAACTGGTGACCATCGACGATGTCGGCATCGCCACCGCCTTCCTCGCCCATGAATCCGCCCGGCTGATGACCGGGCAGGTGCTCTATATCGACGGCGGCTACAACATCATCGACTGAAAGCGCGGCCCGAACCCCGGGCCGCCTTTCAGTGCCCGCCGAACACCAGCGTCTGCACCGGCAGGATCAGCGCCTGGATGCGCAGCAGCAGGGCATGGACCAGCGCCACCGTGTCGACGATGTGCAGATAGATCCCGCGCAGCAGGCCGACCTCGCCGGAAGCGATGAGGTCGTGATTGTTGGAATAGGCGTTGGCGGCGCAGGTTGAGCCGGGCGGAATGCCATCGAGCCCGCCTTCATAGAGCGGTTCGAGGAACACGGTGATGGTGCCCGGCGCGCCGACCTGCTGGGCGTCGACCAGTTGGTCGCTGGTGCGCAGCTGGCCGGCGGCGATCACATCCTGCACGCTGGTGACCACCATCGGGATGATGGTGAGCGGCTTGGACAGGCAGGTCGCCTCGGCGATCATGCCGGGCTTCATCACCTGCGCCTCGATCTGGCCGAAGCCGGCGACGAGCCGCTTGCGGCCGGCATCGTCCGGGATCAGCACCCCGGCCGGGCGCATCAGCGGGTTGACGAGGTCGCCCACCCGCAGCGCGAACTGCTCCACTTGCCCCGAGACGCCGGCGCGGATGACGGTCTTGGCCAGTTCCACCTCGGCCTGGGCGAGTGCCGCCTCGGCGCTGGCCTTCTGCGCCGGCAGCAGGGTTTCCAGCCGGATCAGCGCGCCTTCCTTCGCCGCCATCGCTGCCGCGACTGCGCCCTCTCGGCCGTCGACCCCCACCTGAAGCCGTTCCAGCTCACGGCGCGAGACGACATCGGCATTGCGGGTGTTCAGCTGGGTCTTGGTATCGAGCTCGTCGCGCGCCTGCTGCAGCGCCTTCTCCGCCTGGGTGATCTGGCCCTGCGCGGCGGCGACATCGGTGCGGGCGACGGTCATCTGCGCGTCGGTCTCCGCGATGCGCCGGCGCGCGGTCTCGGCCGCCGCCTTCTGCGCCGCATCGTCGAGCCGGAAGATCGGCTGGCCCTTCTCGATCCGGTCGCTCATGCCGACATAAATCTCCGCCACCCGGCCGATGGTTTCCGGCACGATCGGCACAGTGCGGAAATAGGCGGTGACGTTGGTCGCGGAGGGGTGATTGTAGAAGATGATGGTGATGAGCGTCACCGTCAGCATCAGGCAGGCGGTGATGCCCCAGCGCAGCTCGAACCACACCGAGAACAGAGTGATCTCGCGGCCGATGCGCTTGCCCTGGCCGTAGCGGCGGTAAAGGTAGTCCGGCAGGACGGTGAGCAGCGAGCAGAGGAGCAGCTCAAGCATGAGGGCCGGCTCCGGTCGAACCGCCATGGCCAGACGGCGTATGCGCCCGCTCTTCCCGGGGTTCCGGCGGCAGCCCGGCCACCACCTCGGCGGCGCGGGCGATGCGGTTGAGCGGCGTGCCGAAATCCGGCAGGTCGACGAAGGCCAGCAGCAGCGCGATCACCCAGAGCGCGTGGTTATGGGTAAACAGCGCCAGCAGGCAGAGCACCGCGACGACCTCGAATTGCAGCTTCTGGCCGCGATGGGCCATGCGCTCGGGCAGCGAATGCACATGCAGGAAGGCGACGCCCGCCAGCAGCACCGAGCCGATCAGCGTGATGGTGGCGATCACCATCAGGATATCGGTGCTGCCCGGCGCGGTGATGAAGAAGGGCAGGTGCTCGATGGCGGCACCATGGGGCAGGGACGTCATGCCATTCTCCAGGGCACGCGCGCGGCAAGGAAAGCCGCGCTCACGGCGCGGCCGGCCGAATCCACCGGCCAGCCGAGTGGTGCGAATGTACTACTTTCCCCAGGTCAGGAACATCCCCACATCGCCCGGCATGCCATTGGGCCACTCCACGATCATGGCGGAGAGCCCGTAGCCGGCGGCACGGAGATGGTCGCGCCAGAGTTCAAAGGCCTGGCGCGGGCGCCCGGTCAGCGTATCCGTCCAGCTGGCGTCGCCATTGTTGACCGCGCGGCCGTGGTCGCTGCACAGGGTGTTGGGGAAGCGCATGACCATGATCTCGTTTTCGCCGCGCTCGGCGGCGGCGCGCAGCTTGATCAGCAGCGTCTCGGTGATCTCGTGCAGCTTGACCGGCGTGAGGTCGATCGGCTGCGACAGCGTCTTGGCGAGGTCCTCCTTGGCGCGCCGGGCGCGGTCCATCGCCTCCACGGCCTCGTTCATCTTCGCCAGCGTGACCTTGTCCATATAGCCGCGCAGATCGGCGGCGGACATGAAGCTCTCATCGCCGAGGTGCTGGTGCGGCCCGCCGGTCGGGCTGGTGGTGTCGCTCATCGTCTCGCTCCTTGGTCGCTGCCGCCAATGGCGGATGGGTGATTTTCAGAAGATCGCCGGGACGTGGTGGCGCACGTCTTCCGGTTCCACATAGTCCTTCGGCTTTTGCCGCTTCGGCAGGGTGATCTTGTCGCGCTTTGGCGCCTCATAGGGCACCTTGGACAGAAGATGGCTGATGACGTTCAGCCGCATCCGCTTCTTGTCGTCGGAGGCGGCGACATACCAGGGCGCCCAGGCGCTGTCGGAGGCGGCGAACATCGCGTCGCGGGCGCGCGAATAGTCGTACCAGCGGCCATAGGATTTGAGGTCCATTGGCGAGAGCTTCCAAATCTTGCGCGGGTCGTGGATGCGCTGCTCCATCCGCCGGGTCTGTTCTTCCGGGCTCACCTCCAGCCAGTATTTGAGCAGGATGACGCCGGATTCGACGATCACCTTCTCGACGGCGGAGATGGTGTCGAGAAACTTCTCGGCCTGGGTTTCGGTGCAGAAGCCCATCACCCGCTCGACCCCGCAGCGGTTGTACCAGGAGCGGTCGAAGATCACGATCTCACCCGCCGCCGGCAGATGCGGCATGTAGCGCTGGGCGTACATCTGCGATTTTTCCCGCTCGCTGGGGGCAGGGAGGGCGACGACGCGGAACACGCGCGGGCTCACCCGCTCGGTGATGGCCTTGATGACGCCACCTTTGCCGGCGCCGTCGCGCCCCTCGAACAGCACGCAGATCTTGGCGCCAGTCGCCTTCGCCCATTCCTGCAGGGCGACCAGCTCGCCGTGCAGCCGCTTGAGTTCCTTGTCATAGGCCTTGCGGGAGAGGGATTCTGACGTGTCGAGGGTCGCCTTTTTCATCGGTCTTGCCCTTTCAGTACAGATACGCCAGCGCCGGCCCGCGCCGGAGAGGAGACGTGGCCCTACGACCATACCTTAGCCGGCGCGCGCGGCGCGACTTTGATTTTAGGCAAGCGCGAAGAGGGGTGGAAGGGCCGCCGTTCAGCCGCCGGAAGCCGCCGCCTCCAGTGGGGCGATCTGCAGCGACTGGAACTGGATTTCACCCGAGGCGAACTGCTCCGAGGTGGAGCGCGAATCGTGGAACAGCCGCAGCCGCTGGGCGGCGCAGCGGCCATTATTCGGGATGGTGATGTCGAAGGAGAAGGGTCGCCAGGTGCGCGGGGCACCCAAAAGCTGGCCCGACTGGGCGGCCACCGTCCCGGAAGGATAGCACAGCACCTGCCAGACCATGCCGCGCTTGGACGACATCAGCCCCTTCTGTTCACCTGAGAAGCGGTAGCTGCCGGGCCGGAGGAAGGTGACCTGCTCCATCGAGGCGGACCTCACCCGGCCGACACCGAAGCGGATGCGCAACACCCGGCCGGCAACGTCGTCGCCGCGCGGCTGCAGGTCGATGAAGGCATTCACAGCGCGCGCCACGTTCCAGTTGAAGGGGAGGTTGCCGGGGTTCTGGGCGAAATCGAGATTATTGACCGGCCGAACCTTCAGCGCCTCAGCCTCGGGCAGCATTTGCAGCCAGATATTGTAGGCGCCCTCGGCCCGCTTTTCGGCCGCGATGCGGGCGCGCAGAAGCGGCACGAGCTCGGGCTCGCTTGGCGGGCTGCCGGAGTCCTTGAGGTCCTGGAGCAGGGCGAGCGGCGCGTCCGAGGCGGCGAGCTTGCTGCCCATGCTCCGCAGGAACAGCCCGCGCCAGCTCGGATTCTCGACGAGCGCCGCCACCAGCGCCTTGCGGCCCTCGGGCGAGAGCGACAGGGAGTTGAGATAGCTGAGCGTGTACTCGTTCAGCGCCGGGCGGGTGCGCAGCAGCACATCGGCCATCCGCACCACGCCGGCATAATCGCCTTGCTCATAGTCCTGGTGCATCAGCCAGAAGGCCGCGACGGTCTCGCGGCGCGAGCGGGCCACCGCCTCCAGCATGGCCTGGCGGCTGGTGGCGAGGTCGTCCGACGTATCGCCCGTCAGCCGCCAGGCGGAGGCGTCCAGCGGGGCACCGGCGAGGATGCGGGTGGCGAGATCGCGGAGGGTGGCGCGCATGGCCGGGAGGTCTTCCGGCGCCGCCGGCGGCGGCGGCGCCGCCGCGTCGGCGGCGTCAGCCGCTTCCGGTTCGGCAGCTTCGGGCGGCGTGAGCGAGGCGGCGTGCTCGCGCGCTTGCCGCGCCAGGGAGTCTGCATCGTCGGCCGCCGCGGGTGGCAGGCCGGCATCTTCCGTCTGTTCGCCTCCGGCGGTGGTCGCGGTTGCGGTCGCGGCGGCCGTCGCGGCTTGCTCCGCCTGGCCCGCAGCCTGTTCTGCCTCCTGCGCCGTGGCGGTGGCGAACCGGGCCCGCTCCTGGCCCGCCAGCGTCAGCAGGGCGCGCGGATGCTCGGGATGCAGCGCCAGCGCCAGCTCGGGATGGCGCTCGGCCAGCGCCATGGGCAGCGAGGTGGTCGCGATCAGGGCGGCGAGAAGCAGCGCGCCCGCGCCGATCCCGGCGCAGCGCCAGGGGTGGACGGCGAGGGCGAGGCGCAGCGTGCGCAGCCAGACGAAGCGGGGGCGCGGCGGCGACCGGCGCGGGCGTGGCGGCTTGCTCATCGGCGGCCCCAGAGAAAGCCCCAGAGCCGGATCCACACAGAAGGCTCCTCGACCTTATGGACGCTGAGCGGCAGCGGCCGGCGGGCGAGGGCGCTGCCGGAGACCGCGGCACGCGGACCCGACGCCGCTCCGGTGCCGTTTATCGGACGGCCCGAAGCCTTGACCTGTGGCGCCCTGACCAGTGGCGTCTTGGCCTGTCCCGCCTTGGCCTGTGTCGCCTTCGCCGATCCGGCTTTCCCCAAGGTCGCCTTGCCGCCCCCTGCGCGGCTGGCACCCGTCCTGCCCGAACCGACCTTGCCGGCCCCCGGCGCGCCGCCATTGGGGCGCGGCCCAGTCGAACCCGAGGGGCGGCTCGATTCGGACCTTGCGGTGGTGGGCGCGGGCGGGCGACGCAGATCATAGGCGTCGCGCCGTTCCTGTGTCTTGAGGTCCTCCCAGGCGCGCGACACGCGGGCCGCGAAGACTTCCCGGTCCAGCGGACCGCTGCGCAGCGATTGCAGGTCGGGATGCAGCCAGCGCATCAGCAGCGCCATGTTGTGGCGAAGCTCTTCATGCGTTGAATGCGGCCCGCCTCCCAGCACGCGGTAGCTGTCGGCATCGCGGCAGAGCAGCGCCTGTTCGATGAAGAAGCCGGCGGCTTCCTGCAACGGTTGCCGGGCGAAGCCGCTGCGGCGGCTGGCGGCTGCCAGCGTCGCCTCATCACCCACCGCGATGGCGAGCAGGCAGGCGACATCCGGCGGCAGCGGGCGGCCGGGGATGCCGCGCGCCGAGGCGGGGTCCTTGAATAGGGCGAGCGCGGCATCGAGCGCGTCTGGCTCCGGCATGGTCACGCCGCTTCGGAGTGGTCGGTCTTGGCGTCGCGGCGGGCGAATTTGGGCAGCAGGGCTCTTACTCCGCTCAGGCCGCCGCCGGTGGCGCCGGTGCTGCCGGTATCCGTGCCCTGACCGTATTCATAGCCATAGCCGTAGCCATACCCATAGCCGTAGCCGTAATGGGCGCTCCGGGTGTCGAACTTGGTGAGCACCACACCGATCGTAACGGCGCGGGCGATCTGCAGCCGCCGCAGCGCATTGCGCGCAATGGCGCGGCGCCCGTCGCCCGAGCCGGTGACGAAGATGGTGGCCTGGGCGGCGGCGCCGAGCAGCTGGGCATCGGCGATGCTGAGCATGGGCGGGCTGTCGAAGATGAGGAGATCATAGATCTCCAGCCCGACCGAGATCAGGGAGAACACATGGGTGCCGCCCAATATCTCGGCGGCGTTGGGCGGCAGGGGGCCGGAGGCGAGGAAGTCGAGCGTGGCGAGGTCGGTCGCCTGCACCACGTCATGCAGCGTCGCCATGCCGGTGAGGCAATTGGAGAGGCCGACGGCGTTGTCATAGCCGAGCTTGGAGTGCACCGAGGGGCGGCGCAGATCGGCGTCGATCAGCAGCACGCGCTTGCCGGTGATGGCGTAGTGGCGCGCCAGGGCGATGGCGGTGCTAGACTTGCCTTCCGAGGCGCCAGCGCTGGTGACAACAAGCGTGCGCGGCAGGCCGGTCTCGGTGGAGAACTGCAGCGATGTCGCCAGCGATCGGTAGGCTTCGGCCACTGCCGATCGTGGATCGCTGAGTTCGGCGACGATCCCCTGCGGGAACTCGGCCCGCGGCACGATGCCGAGAATGGGCAGGCCTGTGGCCTTTTCGGCGTCCTCCGGGGTGCGGATGCGGTCGTCCAGCAGCTCGATGAGGCTCGCCGCGCCGAAGCCGCAGACCAGGCCGAGCATCAGCCCGCCGGCGAGCAGCAGCATTGTGCGCGGGTGCGAAGGCCCGCGCGGGGGAATGGCCCGGTCGACGATGAAGACGTTGTTGGTGCCGACGCCGCTGGCGACATCCACTTCTTTGAAGCGCTGCAGCAGGTCATTGTAGAGGTTGCGGTTGGAATCGACCTCGCGCTGGAGGATGCCGTACTGGATGCTCTTGCGCTGCAGCACCAGCACCTCGCCGCGCAGTTCCTCGATCCGCTGGCGCATCTGCGCTTCCTGGTTCGCGGACGATTCAAAGGCCGCCCGCAGCGAATTGCGGATGGTCGAGACTTCGGTGGCGAGCTGGCGGTCGATCTCGGCGATCTTGTTGGAGATTTCCACCATGGCGGGATAGCCGGGCTTGAAGGTCTCCAGCCCCTCCTCATAGTCGCGCCGTAGCTGGTTGCGCTGGGTGCGCAGCCCGTCGATCACGTTGTTGGTCAGCAACTGCGGCAGGTTGATCGCGGTGGAAGCCTCCACCTGCTTCCAGCTTTCCTCGTCGCGGATGCGGGTGGAGATGAGCTGGCCCAGCGCGGTGTTGGCAGCGGCAAGATTGCTCTCGGCGATCGAGACCTTGTCATTGGTCTGGACCATGTTCTCGCGCTCGGCAAAGGCGAGCATCCCCCGCTCGGATTCCTCCAGCCGCAGCTTCAGCTGCTTGATCTGGTCCTCAAGGAACACCTTGGCGTAAGAACTGGCCTCGAAGCGCTTGTCGAGATTGGAGGCGATATAGGCGTCGGCATAGGCATTGGCGATCGACGCCGCGCGGGCGGGTGACGTGTCGGTGTAGATGATGTCCACGAGGCGTGAGGACGCGACAGGCCGAATATTGACGTCACCCTTGACCCGGTTGACGCTGATGCGGTGATTACGCTCCTGCGCCGCTGCGGGATCGGTGTCTTCGCTCGGACCCGAGAAGAGCCCGAACAGGCTGCCGATAAGTCCCGGCGAGATCGTGGTGAATTCGGGGCTCTGGTCCAGGCCCAGCGTCGCCACCACGCGCTCGGACATGGCGCGGCTCTTCAGCAATTCGTACTGGGTCTTCTGGAACTCGGCGCCGCCGCGCTCGGCCGGTGCGAGAACGCCGCCGTCGACGACCTTGCTGGCCTCGTTGTCGATCTGGATGCGGACATTGGCGGTGTAGAGCGGTGTCGCAAGGAAGCTGTAGACGAGAGCGAGGACGGCGAAGGCGCCAGCGGTGCACAGGATCAGCATGCGCCATTTCAGGGCGATGCCGATCACGTAGTGGATCGCGGCGGCGAGTTCGGATTCGTGATGGGTGTCGGGCGCGGCATAGGCGGCGGCACCATAGCCGTAACCATAGCTGTCACGCCCGGCCGGAAGGTTGCGGCCCTCCTGCACAACCGGGAGGTTGCGCTCGTTCCCGCCCGGCCGCCCGCTCTCCGCCCCCTCGTTCATCATCCGCTTTTGCTTCCTGTATGGCGCGCGCCGCTACTCGCTCTGGTTGGGCTACAACAGCAAGAAAGAGTTGAACAGCGGAACCGACTGCAAAATGTACTTCATGCCGATCTTCAGGTCCGAGGAGGGCACTGTCACGATGTCGCCCGCCTGCAGGTCCGGGTCGCTGGCCTTTTGCGAGCGTAGATCGGATACGCTGAACTTGGCCACGGCGGTCTTGCCCTCGATGCGGCGGAACACCAGGATCGTGCCGTCCGCCACCTCCTGCATGCCGCCGGCCATCGCCACCGACTGCAATAGCGACATCGGCCCCTGCATCGGGAACACGCCCGGCTTGTTTACCGCGCCGTCCACCGTGATGCGGTGGCTGTTATATTCCTTCACCAGCACCGTCACCTGCGGGTTGCGCAGATAATTGCCGCCCAGCTTGGTCGCGAGGTCTTTCTCGATCTCGCTGACCGTGCGGCCGGAGGCCTGAACATCGCCGACCAGCGGGAAGGTGAAATTGCCGCTCTCGGAGACCTGTACGGTTTTCGACAGATCCTCGACCTTGAACACCTTGATGTCGAGGACGTCGAGCGGGCCGACGCGATAGCCTTCCGAGCCCGGCGTGCTCACGGCGGTCGCGGCGGAAACGGCGGCCACCTCGCTTGCGGGGAGGGGCTCGGACACGGTGCTGACCGGGATCTGGGAGCCGCTGGCCGCCCGCGTGCCGATGGTGCCCCCGGCGGACGAGCTTGTCGGGTCGGAGCGCGTGGCGGAGGCCCGCGACTGGGACGGTGCGGTGGCGCCGGAACTGGCAAAGCTGGCGGTGGAGGCGGCCGGCGGAACGCCCGCCTCGGCGCCCGGCGAGGGGCTATCGCCCGAAGAGGCGACGCAACCGGCCAAGAAGATCGCCAGCCCCGCTGCCAGCGCTGCGATACGCGCGGAGGCCCCCGCGGTCTTCCTGCCCCACCTCATCAAACTTCACCACCCCTATAGGCGCCGACTCCGACGGCGCCCTGTTCAAAACGATATCTCGCGGACGGCCCACCGTCATCTGCGCCGCTTCGGCCGCTCCCACCAGACGCTCGGCCGCGAGACGGCCCTCCGCAAGGTCCGGTGGTCGCTTCACCGTATCATGTGCGTCGCTGGCAAGGATATGCACCCTTCCTTCGCCGATCATCCGCTCAGCCCAGTATTTCGGCCGGCGCCCGAAGCGGCCGGTCAGCGAACCGGAGGTGATCTGCATCCAGATACCGTGCGCCGCCATGCGTTCGATCAGTTCGTACTTCTCTTCTATCCATTTCAGTCGCTCGGGGTGCGTCAGTATTGGCACATAATTCGCCAAAAGAATGGTAAACACCAATTCGTCGAGACGCGCCGGCGCGACGTTGTGCGGCGGTTCCACCAGAACATAGCGTGTGTCGCCGAGGGTCAGCAGCCTTCCCTTGCGCAGTTCATCGACGAAGTCAGGCACCACATGGTTGTCGGCGCCGGGAATGAGGATGAGCGGCACGCCCGCCTCATCCAGCACCTGCTGGAGCGCGTCGACCGCGCGGCGGATCGCCTCGCCCTCATTATGGTAGACGCCGGGCAGGATGTGGGGCGTGCAGGCCACGATCTCCACGCCCTGGGCGACATGCATCCGCGCCATCTCGACGGAAACGGAAAGATCGGCGGCACCGTCATCGATGCCGGGCAGGATGTGGTTGTGCAGGTCAATCATCGGCCGAATATGAACCGCAGGCGTGCGACATTGTCCCGGCGGGCGCCGTTTTTCCCGGTCGAGCCGGTCGTTGCCGACCTGGGCGTATGTCGTTCATGGCGTTGCTTATAAGGTTCGGCTGCGTTTCCCGCAACGGCCGACAGGTTTTCATCGTCATGGTAACTATGTGCCATCAACAATAGGTCCCGGTCTTTCCTAGCGTGATGAATCATTAACCAATATATTGGGGCGCCCAAGAGTAAGCGGATCGGTATTGTTGCATTCCCGTCACGAGAGATGGGATAAGAGGGACTCGACATATGTCTCTTTGATTTCCGGACGTGAAGCTAGTAACATTCTGTAAGGCTCATGCGCCAGTGGTGCGCGCGGGTGAATGAGGGGCAATATGAAGCGTTCAGTGGCGTATGCGGCGGTTGCGGGTCTTTCCTTGCTTGGTATGGCTGGGTCGGCGGTGGCCGATGTCTGCCAGACGACGGGAACGCTGACGGAGGCCGTCGGCACGGTGCTGGTCGATAGTGGCCAGGGCTTCGCCAATGCCAGCGTCGGGGCCTCGCTCAAGGGCGGCGACGTGGTGTCCGTGCACGGCGCCGGCAGCGCCGTGGTCGATTTCGGCAGCGATCGCACCGTGATGGTTCCTGGCTCCACCACCACGGCCCTTCAGGTGCCGGGCTGCGGCTTGGCTATGGACAGTTCGACCGGGTTGGCCATCGGCGCGGTCGCCATCGGCGGCGGCATTGCAGCGGCCGTCGCGCTCTCCGACAATGGAAGCGGCAATGGATTCATCTTCCCGGTCAGCCCCTGATAGAGGCGCTTGGCCCTGTTTCTGAAGCCACATGGTGATTGGGGGCCGGCCTATGTTGGGTCGGTCCTTTTGCTATTCGCCAATGTCGTGCTCGGCGGGGCGACCCGCACCGGCTATCTCGCCGATGTGCTGCTGCAATTCTTCTCCCTGCCTTTTCTCGCCCTGGCGGCCTGGCTCTGGCTTGACCGGCTGACGGCGCGCCCGGCCCGACTGAGCTTCGGGCTGGCCTGCGGCGCCGGGATGGCGGTGGTCGGCCTTCTCATCGCGCTTGCCCAGTTCATTCCCCTGTTCGGCGCCCCCGGCTGGGAGGGACTGTCGGCCCGCATCGTGGCAGCGGGCGGGGCCGGGCTGGAGGGGGCATGGACGGGGAGTTCCTCTGTCGACCCGGCGGCAAGCCTTGCCGCCCTGCCGGCGGTGCTTCCCCCGCTCGCGCTGTTCCTCCTGGTGGCGCTGCTCGACGAGGATCGGCGCCTGCGCTTTGCCGGCTGGGCGGTCGGCTTCGGCATGATGGCGCTTGGGCTCGGCATCGCGCAGGTGATGCAGGGGCCAGCCAGCCCGCTGCGCTTCTTCGAAATCAGCAACCGGACCGAGTCGGTCGGCTTCTTCGCCAACCGCAACCATTTCGCCGCCCAGCTCTATGTCACCTTCCTGCTGGGGGTGGCGTGGCTCGCGGCGCGGGGAGAGCGCGTGCTCTCGCACCGCACGCCCACTACCGGGCGGGCAATCTGGTTCGCCGCGGCGTTTTCGCTGGCGCTGCTGCTGCTGGCGGGCATCGCGCTGGCCCGCTCGCGCGCGGGCATCTTGCTGCTGCTGGTCGGGGTGGCTGGCGTGGTGGCGATGGCGCCGGCGCTGCTCGCGCTGCTGAGCGGGCGCGAGGGGCGCCCGCGCCGGGTGCGCAGTCTTGTCATCCTCATTGCGGCGGGCCTCGTCCTGCTGGTCGGGCAGCTCGGCGCCGAGCGCTTCCTCACCCGTTTCGACGCCGGTCTCGTCGACCAGCTGCGCGCAACCCTCAATGAGAAGACGCTGCAGGCCGCGACCGAGGCGCTGCCTTTCGGTACCGGGCTCGGCACCTTTACCGCCGTTTTCCCCGTCTACGAAGACACCACGCTCTCGCCGCAATATATCAACCGCGCCCATGATGACTGGCTGGAGTTCTTCCTGGAGACCGGGCTGGCGGGTGCGCTGCTGCTGGCGATCTTTCTCATTTGGTATGGTGAGAGGATCTGGCGCGTCTGGTTCTCCGCCGTGCCGGCGGGTGAGGCGCGCCTGCGCCTGCTGCAGCAATGCGCCTCGCTGGCCATTCTGCTGCTGATGCTGCATTCCGTTGTGGATTATCCGCTGCGCACGGCGACCATGCTCGCCTATTTCGCCGCCTGCTGCGCGCTGATGACGCCGCGCGCGAGGGCGGCCGTCGCGGCGGCGGGAGCGTCGAGCGGCCCCGTGCCGCAGGAGCGCGCGGGTCGCCGCCTGCCCGCCTCCGTGCCACCGGGCGAACGGCGGCAGCGTGGGTCGACGGCCTCGGCCAGGATTGCCGCGAGCGGTAGCCTTTCCAGCGAGCGAGTGTAACCCATTGGCCTACGACCTGATCAAGCGCGGCATAGACCTGACCGCCGCCGTGATGATCCTTCTGCTGGGCTGGTGGGTGTTCATCCTGATCTGGCTGCTGATCCGGCGGGAATCGCCCGGGCCCGGCATCTTCGCGCAGCGGCGCATCGGCCAGCATGGCCGTGTCTTCATTTGCTACAAGTTCCGCACAATGAGGGTGGGCACTCCGGAGCAGGGGACGCACTTGATGACGGCCTCCGCCGTGACCCGCATGGGGCGCTGGCTGCGCCGGACAAAATGCGACGAACTGCCCCAAGTCTGGAATATCCTGCGCAATGAGATCAGCCTGGTCGGGCCTCGTCCGTGTCTTCCGGTGCAGACCGAACTGATTGCAGCGCGCGAGGCGCGGGGCGTCCTGTCCATCAAGCCCGGCATTACCGGCCTCGCCCAGATCAACGGCATCGATATGCGCGATCCGGACGTGCTGGCCGAGTGGGACGCGCGCTATCTGGAGACGCGCTCGCTGCTTGTGGACCTCAAGATTCTGATGGCTACGGTTCTGGGTGGCGGTCAGGGCGATCGACTGCGTGCGTGAGCGGGAAGGGTGCTCTCGAGCCGCGCCGTTCCTGTGCTGATGCCGAAAGTTGGAGGGTGGAATGCGTGTCCTGGTCACGGGTGCGGGGGGCTTCGTCGGCCGCCATCTAGTCGCGCGGCTCACCGAAAAGGGCAACGACGTCGTCCCGGTTCCGCGGGAGTGGTTTGGTGGTCCGCCACGCCCCGGCAGCGCCGTGCCCGCGCACGGCGTGGCGACGAGCTTGTGGCGTGGGTGTGACGCCGTGGTCCATCTCGCCGGTCTCATCCCTCGCGGCGGTGCCCTCGACGAGGCCGACGTGCTCAGGGTTAATGTCGAGGGCACGCGCCGGATCGCGCAGGCCGCCGTGGATCTGGCCATTCCGAGGATCGTGTTCGTGAGCACGGCCAGCGTTCACGGCTCGGGTGGCGTAACGCCGCTAGTTGAAACGGACCCGATCGCTCCCGCCAACCTCTACGCCCGTTCCAAGGCGCTGGCGGAAACGGCGTTCTGGGAAGCGCTCGGCCCGGCGCGCGCCAGCGGCGTGGTTCTGCGGCCCACCCCCATCTTCGGTGACGGCGGCCACGGGCCGGTCGCGCTGCTGACGAAGCTGGCGCGGCTGCCGGTTCCGCTGCCCTTCGCCTCGGTTGGCGGCCACCGGAGCATCATCTCGATCGACAGCGTGGTCGACATCCTCGAGCTTTGCCTCACCGGCCCGCACTCCGGCACGTTTCTCATTGCCAATGACGAACCCTTGCGGGCCGGCGACATCATCGCCGCCACACGGCAAGGGTTGGGCCGCTCGCCGATGCTGTTCGATCTGCCCGAAGCGCTGTTGGCGGGGGCGGCACGGCTCGCCGGCCGGGCCGGCCAGTGGGAGGCCATGACGCAGCCCTTCCTGGTGAACACGGATCGAATCAAGCGCGAAACCGGATGGCAGGCCGGGCCGACCAGCCGTCAAAGGCTTCGCGCGATGAGCGCAGCGGGGGGCTCATGATGGTAGTTCTGGGCTGGAAGCCGGGCCCCCCTCAGTAATGGGCGCAAGCTTTGGCTGCCCCAACGTTCGCATGGAACTCTGTGTTTTGTTAGCAAGTTGTTAATACTGCTAATGATGCTTGAGTCTCTTTGCCAGAATCGATACATTACAAGTCCTTACAAGCGCGAGAGTGGTGGCCGGTCATGCTGCCACGTCGTTCCAACAGTGCCGGGCCAATGTCATGACCGCCAGAGAATCAAGAGGCTGCTGGGCAGGCCTCCTCGGGCCATCGCGGCGTGCTTTCGGTGCGGTCAGGCGTCTCTGCCGGATCGGCGCCGTGGCTTGGCCGCACTGCGCAGGCGGCCGGCGAGGAGGGTTCTGCCAATCATTCGTGGAAACCCGGCCGATATGACGGGCGGCGCGCTTAATTATCTGATCGGGCTCAGCCGCGCGAAGAAGCGAGCCGTGCTCTATTTCGTGGACGCCTCACTGCTGACGGCCAGCTTCTTCCTTGCGATGGCCTTGCGGCTGGACAGCTTCTCGCTGGCCTTCGCGCCCGAAAGTTGGGCCGTGTTCGCGATCGTGCTGCCCCTGACGATCGTGCTGCTTCATCTGCTCGGACTCTATCGAGTGGTGGTTCGGCATATTTCGAGCCGCACGCTGCGGGAGCTCGCCATCGGCGCGGCGATTTCGTCGGCCATGCTTCTCGCCGGGGCCAAGGGGCTGGGTCTGTTCCTGCCGCGTTCCGTGCCGATCATCTACTGGCTGTTGGCGATGGTCTCGCTCGGCGGCGCGCGTTTCGGTTTGCGCGCCCTCTATCTCCAGCGCCAGTCGCGCCTGAGGGCGCCCGTGGTGATCTATGGTGCGGGCCGTGCCGGCCAGCAATTGCTCGCCTCGCTCCAGGGGAGCGAATATGCCCCCGTCGCCTTTGTCGACGACGCGCCGGAACTGCAGGGGCGGGACATGGGCGGCTACCGGGTTCACCCGACCAGCGCGCTGGTGGAGCTTGTCGCCGAATACGAGGTCGAGAACGTTCTCCTCGCCATTCCCAGCGCCACGCGCTTGCAGCGCAAGCTGATCCTGGAGCGGCTGGTGCCGCTGGGCCTGCGGGTGCGGACCATACCGGGCATCACCGATATCGTGTCGGGCCGCGCGCAGTTGACCGAGCTGCGGGAAGTGTCGATCGAGGACCTGCTGGGCCGCGACCTCATCCCGCCCCAGCAGGAGCTTCTCGACGCCAATATCCGCGGCAAGGTGGTGATGGTCACGGGCGCTGGCGGCTCCATCGGCAGCGAGCTTTGCCGGCAGATCCTGCGCCAGGGCCCGGCCCGGCTGGTGCTGCTGGAACTGTCGGAATATGCCCTCTACAGCGTCGATCAGGAACTGCGGCAGCTGGTGGCGGCCGAGGACGAGCGGATTCCGATCGTGCCGCTGCTGGCCTCCGTCACCGATAGGCCCCTGATCGAGGGCCTGCTTCGCCGCTTCAAGGTCGACACCCTGTTCCATGCCGCCGCCTACAAGCATGTGCCGCTGGTGGAGCACAATGTGGTGGAGGGGGTGCGCAACAACGTGTTCGGCACGCTGATCCTTGCCGAGGCGGCGCTCGCATGCGGTGTTGGCGCCTTCGTGCTGATCTCGACCGACAAGGCGGTGCGCCCCACCAACATCATGGGGGCCTCCAAGCGGATGGCGGAGCTGGTCTGCCAGACGATGGCGGCACAGGCGGAGACGGTGTTCTCCATCGTGCGCTTCGGCAATGTGCTGGGCTCTTCCGGATCGGTCATTCCGCTGTTCCGCCAGCAGATCGAGGCCGGCGGCCCGATTACCGTGACGCACCCCGAAATCACCCGTTATTTCATGGCTATTCCGGAGGCGGCGCAGCTGGTGATCCAGGCCGGTGCGATGGCGCGGGGCGGGGATGTGTTCATTCTGGACATGGGCGAGCCGGTGCGGATCGTCGACCTCGCCATCCGCATGGCGCGGCTCAGCGGGCTCACCCCGGTGATTGCGGAAGGTAACCGCCGGGAAGGCGCACCACCCGACGGCGACATCGAGATCCGGTTCAC
Organism: Ancylobacter vacuolatus; assembly: GCF_030813595.1. GTDB lineage: Bacteria > Pseudomonadota > Alphaproteobacteria > Rhizobiales > Xanthobacteraceae > Ancylobacter > Ancylobacter vacuolatus. The sequence goes on from NZ_JAUSUH010000008.1 coordinate 196,503, forward strand.
CGGCCTGCGGCCCGGCGAAAAGCTCTATGAGGAGCTGCTGATCGGCGGCGTGGCGCAGGAAACCCAGCACCCGCGCATCATGACCACGATCGATCGGTCGTTGACGGCCGCCGAGCTGAACGAGCTTCTCCGACAGCTCGAAGCGGCCTGCGATGCCCAGGACATTCCGGGCATACGCGCGATCTTGAGCGCTGCGCCCACAGGCTACGTGCCCGATGACGGTATCGCCGATCTCTTCTGGCAAGCGCGTGAAGCCGCGCCGCAGGAGCGTCGCCCGCTGCATGGCTAGACGCCGCCCGCCGCCATACCCCGGTAGGTGCGGAAGCGCGCGCCTTGACAATTCAGGCGCCGGCGCGTCGCCTGACGGCGATTGCATGGCCTCCGAGGCCATGCCACAAGCGACCTTGATACCGCCCCGCACGAGGCTCACTCGGCCGGCGGGTCGAGAGGGCAAGACTAGAGTCACCGTCGGCAGGGCCTACCCGGGGCCGGGCGGAACGCCGCCAGAGAGAGCGACACATTGAGCGCCGCAAGGATCGCGACATTGACGTCAGACATTCCCCTCTGGTCCGCCCTGCGTGCCGCGTTTCGCGAATTGTCGCCGCGCCGCCGCCTCGCCATTATCCCGCTGCTTCTCCTCATGTTTGCGGGGGCGCTGGCGGAACTTGTCAGTCTCGGCGCGCTGGTGTCTTTCCTGACGCTGATCGCCCAGCCTGAGCGGATCCAGCAGGCCGGTCGGGTCGGCATGCTGTTCCAGGCGGTGGGTGCCGACACGCCGGTGCGGGTGGTCTGCCTGTCGACAGCTCTGTTCGCCACCGCCGCCCTCCTCGCAATGGGATTGCGGCTGGCACTCATGCGGGCGACGCTCGGCTTCGCTTTTGGCGTGGCATATGAACTCGGGGTGCGCCTGTTCGCCAATAGGCTCCACCAGAGCTACATCTACCATACGCAGGGCAATTCCAGCACCATCATCGCAGCCATCAACAAGGCGCAGATCGTGACCGGCGAGCTCCTGCTGCCGATCCTGCAGGCGGTCGTGTCGACGGTGATCGCGCTGTTCATCATCGCCGGGCTGGTCTGGGTGGATCCCCTGCTGGCGCTTCTTCTCGGCGGGCTGTTCGCGGCCATCTACCTGACGATGTCGGCCATCAGCCAGGTTCAGCTGCGGCGTAATGGCAGGATCCTCGCGCAGATGCAGGAGGCCCGCGTGAAGATCATGCAGGAAGGGCTTGGCGGCATCCGCGACATTCTCATCGACCGTTCGCAGCCCGTCTTCATCGAGGCCTACGACCAGATCGAGGCGTCCCTGCGCGACGCGCGCGCTGCCACGAGCTTCGCCTCGCAGTCCCCGCGCTTCATTGTCGAGGGGTTCGGCATGATCGTGGTGGCGGTCGTCGCGGCGGTGCTGGCGGTGCGGCATGGCGGGCTCGTCGACGCGATTCCCATTCTCGGCGTGCTCGCGCTGGGGGCCCAGCGCCTCCTGCCGCTGCTGCAGCTCATCTATAGCGCCTGGGCCATGTCGGCGGCCGGCCGCCAGTCGCTGATCGATCTCCTGCGGCTGCTGGCGCGGCCTGTGCCCTCGGAGCCCGAGCGGCAGGAGGCGATCACCTTCGATCACGCGCTGGAGCTCGATCGGGTGGGGTATCGTTACGGCGAGAATGGGCGGCCCGTGCTGACCGACATCTGCCTGCGGATTCCGCGGGGCGCGCGCATCGGCATCGCCGGGCAGACCGGCAGCGGCAAGTCGACCCTCATGGACCTCATCATCGGCCTGCTGGAGCCGACCGAGGGGGTGATCCGCATCGATGGCGCACCCCTGACCGTGCATAACCGCGCGGCCTGGCAGCAGCATGTCGCCCATGTGCCGCAGGCGATCTTTCTTTCAGACGCGAGTGTGACGCAGAACATCGCCTTCGGTGTGCGCGATAATGAGGTCGATCACGACCGGGTGCGACGCGCCGCGGAGCAGGCGGAACTTGCCGACGTTATCGAGGCCCTGCCCCAGGGCTATGCCACCCGTGTCGGCGAGCGTGGCATCCAGCTTTCCGGGGGGCAGCGCCAGCGCATCGGCATTGCGCGCGCGCTCTACAAGCAGGCCTCGGTGCTGGTGTTCGACGAAGCGACCAGCGCACTCGACAACGACACCGAAGCCTCGGTGATGCGTGCGATCGAGCGGCTGGACCGGAAGCTTACCATCCTCATCATCGCCCACCGGCTGACGACGCTGGAGGGCTGTGACGAGATCATCCGGCTGGAGAAGGGGCGGATCGTGCGCCAGCCGGTCGTCGTGCACGCGGCGTCAACGGCGGGTCCCTGAGAATGAGGACGCCTCCTGCCGCTGGACAAACGTGCGGCGCGGGGCCTCTCCAGACAAACACGGGCCTGGCTTGCTTGGGTACTGGCGCCGTCTATAGAGAGGGCAGAGAACTGCCGGGGCATTCGCGGCAGTCCGACGCACGGAATACCCCATGAGGATCGCCTTCTTTCTCGGAATCCTTGGCGATGGCGGGACGGAGAGGTCGACGATCCGCCTGGCGAAGGAGCTGGTCGCGCGGGGCTATCGCGTCGATCTCGTTGCCAGCAGCGTGCGTGGCGACATGGTGCGCGAGGTTTCCGCGGGCGTGCGGTTGGTCGACCTGAAGGCGGGGGGCACGGCAAGGGCGATCATTCCCTATATCCATTATCTGCGGCGGGAGGATCCCGAGATCGTTTTCGCCTGCCCCAGCAGCGTCTGCTTCGTTGCGGCGGCGGTGAACGGCACGCTGACGCGGCGCCGGACGGTCATCTTCGTGCAGCATACCTGGGAAGGGGTGCTGCACGGCAGGCAGGCCCGATTCCGCTATGGGCTGCAGCAGAAATTCGTCCTTCCCGCCTATCGCCGCGCCGAGGCGATCATCGCCGTGTCGCACGCCAGCAAGCAGCAGCTTCTTGGCATTGCGGGAATGAGGCCGGAGCGCATCCACGTTATCTACGGTCCGATCTGGAGCCCAGCCCTCGAGGAGAGCGCCCGCGAAGCGGTCACCCATCCCTGGCTCGCGGAGCCGCGCGGGGGGCCGGTCATTCTCGCGGTCGGCCGCCTCTCGCGGGAGAAGGGGATCGACACGCTGCTGCGCGCTTTCGCGCTACTGCCACGCGGACGCGAGGCGCGGTTGCTTGTGCTGGGCGAGGGGGAGGAGCGACCGGCGCTGGAGCAATTGGTTGCCGAGCTCGGGCTCACCGGCCGCGTCTCGATGCCCGGCTTCGAGCCGAACCCCTTCGCCTATATGGCGCGCTCTGCGTTGCTCGTTCTGCCCTCGCGCCATGAAGCGCTCGGAAACGTGCTGGTCGAGGCGATGGCGGTCGGTACGCCCGTCGTTTCCACGAACTCGCCCGGCGGGACGGGGGAGATCCTGGAGCAAGGCAGATTCGGCACTCAGGTGCCCGTCGACGATCCGCCGGCCATGGCGCGCGCCATCGAGGCGACGCTCGACGCCCCGCTTGCCCCCGAACTGTTGCGCGCGCGGGCGCGGGTGTTTTCCGCCACAAGCTCGGTCGTCGCGGTGGAGCAGCTCATGCACGAGCTGGCGGCACGTCGCCGGCCTTGATCGCGGGAGAAGGATCAAATCCGAACGAACTCAACGCGCTCATGCGAAAAATACAGCTCAGTGCTGGATCCGTGATGAAAGACGGTCACTCGGTCGTAAATATCCAGCAAGTTGACCAGGATCAGCTCTGCGGGGGGCGCCCCGGTGAGAACGTGGAATGAGCCATGGCCCAGGTCACCTTTGAAGTGGGGGTGCGGTTTCAAATAGACGTCGTCCGATGAATCGGTCAGCGTCTTTATGAAGGCCTCATCCTGGCTCCAACTCGACAGATACAGGATGCAGCATGCGCTCTTTCGATCCGCGCCGGTCAGCGGAGGATAGGAAAACAGCGCGCAGAGGCTGGCAAGGTGACGTCGTATGACGTCGACCGGAGAATGGACGATCTGCCGAACCTTGCGCTCCATGCCCGGAAGCGCCGACAGGTAGGCATCCGGCCTCAGGACATAGACGTTCGAGGTGAGTACGCTGTTGCCAAGATGGGTTCCTGCGCCCGTCAGCGCGATGACCGCGCGCTTTCTGCTGGAATAGAGGTCCTTCCTGTAGGTGCCGACACCTTCTTCATACACGTTGATACGTGTATTTCGGGACAGTAATTTGAAGAATAACAAATATAGACAATGCTTCAATCCCGCATCGCCGCCGATGAAGAGTTCGTCACCTTCAAGAGCGGCGGCGTAACGCGACGCCAGGCGGAACGATGGGAAATAGCGTGCCGATTTCCACCCCGGACTGATGGAGAGCGCGGTGAATCGGTCGCAGATCACTTCGCCATTCGTGAACGAGCCGATCATGATCATGTGCTTGTCGACATCAGGGCCGAGATCGTGCGCGATGGACAGCGAAAACAGGATCTGGAGAGGCGTCGCGGCGACAAAGACGCAGGTCCTCCGGCCTCCGCCGTCGGTCGAGGTCTTGCCTTCACTCAAAGTCATTGCCCAGCACCGGGGTGTTGGCGGTGATGTCACGCGTGGCGCGTTTGCCCACGACGCTGTCGAGGTGCTTGGGCGCCAGCCCATAGCCGGGCCGCACGCTGCGCACGGCCTCGGCGGGGATGATCTCGCCCGCCTTCACATCCCTCACGAAGTAGAGCGAGCGGCGGAACTGCTCATTGCCCTTCTCGCTGGGCTTGCGGCCGTAATCGACCCGGCCGAGTGCGCTCCAGGCGGTCCGGGCGTCGCGGCACAGCGCCGCCAATTCCGCCGGCTCCAGTGAGAAGCTGTCATCGGGCCCGCCGCCGCTGCGATCCAGGGTGAAGTGCTTCTCGATGATCGCGGCGCCCAGCGCGACGCTGGCGATTGCCGTCGCGTTGTCGAGGGTGTGGTCGGACAGCCCGACCACCAGGCCGAAGCGTGCCTCCAGATCGGCGATGGTGCGCAGATTGTAGTCCTGCGCCGGCGCGGGATAGCCGCTGACGCAGTGAAGCAGGGCAATCTCCCGGCACCCCCCTTCGCGCGCGGCTTCCACCGCCTCGGCGATTTCCTCGGCATCGGCGATGCCGGTGGAGATGATCAGCGGCTTGCCCGTGCCGGCGGCGTAGCGGATCAGCGGCAGGTCCACGGCCTCGAAGGAGGCGATCTTGTAGGCCGGGGCGTTGAGGTCCTCCAGCAGGTCGATCGCTGTGGTGTCGAAGGGCGAGCTGAAGATCGTTATGCCCAACTCCGCCGCCCGCTGGAAGAGCGGCCGGTGCCAGTCCCAGGGCAAGTGCGCTTCGGCATAGAGGTCGTAGAGCGTGCGCCCGTCCCACAGGCCGCCCTTGATGCGGAATTCGTCGCCGTCGCTGTCGAGGGTGATGGTGTCGGGCCGGTAGGTCTGCAGCTTCACCGCGTCGGCGCCGGCCGCGTGGGCCGCGTCGAGAATGCGCAGGGCGGTATCGAGCGAGCCATTATGATTGGCGGACAGCTCCGCAATCACGTAAGGCGGCCCATCGGTTCCTATGGCGCGGCCGGCAATCTCGATCCTGCTCATATTGTACTCCTGACCGTCCCACCCGCTCGCCATTCGTGCTGTAGCAGGCCGAAGTGGACGAGGGAATGATGGGCTCCGTGGATGAGTTTCTGATCGCGCAGCAGCCCTTCCTCAATGAAGCCGAGGCGCCGATGCAGCGCCAGGGAGGCAAGGTTGCCGGTCATGACTTGCGCGTACACCTTATGCAGCTTCAGCGTGTCGAAGGCATGCCCCAGGGCCGCCTGGCCCAGCTTCGTCCCGGTGCCTTTCGGCCGGCCGGGACGGGCATAGAACCCCCAGTCCGACACGCCGTCGGGGGCGACATTGTTGAACTGGGCGAAGCCGATGGTCGTGGGTCCTTCCTCCACGATCAGTCGTGCGCAGTAAGAGGGCGCGTGCGCGAACCACGCCTCGTGTTCGGACGGGGAGATTTCGTGCTGGGTGAACATCGCCCGGCGCACGTCGGGGTGGTTTCTCCACGCCAGCAGCGTGGGAAGGTCATCCGCCGTGAGCGGCCGAACCGTGCAGGTCTCAGCCATGTTGCACCATGCCGCGAACAACCCGCGCCGCGCCCTCGCCATCGGCGATCGCTGCCCCGCCGCGGCTGAGCCGCTGCAGGAACGGGACAAGTGTATCATCCTGCAGATGGTGCTCGATGCAGGCGGCCGCCTCGCCGCCACTGGAGACTGCGACCGATGCCTCCTGCTGGTGCAGACTTTCCGCGATGCTACGTTGGTTTTCCGCCAGCACCAACACGATGCTCGGCAGCCCGAGCGCGCAGCGCTCCCAGGAAGTGCTGCCGGCGGCGCCGATGGCAAGGTCGCTGTCGGTCATCAGCCGGGCCATGTCGGCGACACCGACGCGGACATGAGTGGCGTTGCACATCCGCGCCGCACGGGCCTCGACCTGCGCCCGCCACGGTGCCTGCGGGCCCAGCACCACCGTGATCTCCAGGTCGCGCGGCAGGGGGCAGGCGTCGAGCGCGTCGAGCACACGCTCGGTGACGTTGTCCTTGTCGATGCCGCCCATCGTGACCAGAAGCCGCCCGAGCCGGGGTTGGCGCCGCCGCGTCAGGCTCTCGGCTCGCAGCGCCGCGAATTCGGGCCGCAGCAGCGCGTAACGGGGGCCGGCCAACACCGGGGTATCTATGGGCAGGAAGGCGGCATAGTCCTGCGCCCGGCGGCCGGTATTCTGGTCGAGCAGAAGGTCGCAGGCGTGTGTCCGGTCGGCGAGGTCGTCGATCACCATGAGGTGGCGGCAGGACGGGCGCAGCGCCTCCTCCCAGCGGCCGTCGAGCGCGTAATGGTCGACGACCAGCCAGTCGACCGGCGTCGGGCCGATGGCCGCGCGCGTTTCCCGCGCGTCCTGCGTCCATGTCACGCCGAGCCAGTGCGCATGAGCGGGGCCGCTGGCGTCCTGCGCGGGGAGAGCCTCGGCGGCGGGCAGCGGCCGGGTCGCGTGGCCGCGCTGCGCGATGGCCTTCCTGAGGTCGCCCGGCATGGCGCGGCAGATGAAGAGGCACGTAGCCCCCTCCCGGATGAGCGCATCGGCTAGCGTCAGGCAGCGCATGACATGGCCGGTGCCGATCTCGATCGAGGCGTCGGCCCGGAAGGCGACGCGCAGGCCCTCCGGTCGCGGGCGGCTCATGCTTCGGTTCCCGGCGCCAGCGCACGGAACATCCACTCGGCCCTGTCCCAGTCGTCCGGCGTGTCGATGTCCTGCACACGCTGGCGCGGCAGGGGGACCGGCGCGCTGCCGGGGCCGAAGATGATCTCCTGCGACAGCCAGGCCTCGGCGCGGCCCCAATAGAACTGCGCGGCATCGTGCCAAGTCTCTTCGAGATCCTGCGAGCGAGTGTGGAAATGTTCGGGCTGCAGCATCGCCACTCGCCCCTCGGGCGTGACGCGTAGGGCGCGCTGGATGGGGGCGGCAAAGCTCGTCACCGAGAAGGCATAGTCTGCCCCCGTCTGCTCCAGCACCTGCAGCCCGCGTTGTAGGTCGCTCGCCCGTAGGAAGGGGGCGGTGGCGTAGATGCAGCAGGCCTCGCTCACCGTGCCGCCATGCGCGTTCTGCCAGGCGACGGCATGGGCGATGACGGGGATGGTGCCGGTGTGATCGTCGGAGAGTTCCGGAGGGCGCAGGAACGGCACGTCCGCCCCATGCGCCTGCGCCACCTCGCCGATCGCCGCGTCGTCGGTGCTGACGAGGATGCGGTCGAAACAGCCGGCCTCGCGCGCGGCGCGGATCGACCAGGCGATAATGGGAACCCCGCCGAAGGGCCGGATGTTCTTGCCGGGAATGCGCTTGCTTCCGCCACGGGCGGGAATGACGGCGAGCTTCATTGGACTAGCGCCTCGCGCAGCACCTCCACCACCCGGTCCTGATCGGCGTCTGTCAGCTGCGGATGCATGGGAATGCTGATCGCTCCCCGATAATAGCTCTCCGCCACCGGATAGTCGCCGAGCCGGAAACCCATCTGCCGGTAGAAGGGCTGGGTGTGGACGGGGATGTAGTGCAGGTTGACCATGATGTCGGCCGCCCGCAGCGCCTCGAACACTTTCACATGCGTGGTCGCCAGCCGATCGAGCTGCAGGCGGATGACATAGAGATGAAAGGCCGAATAGCCGTCCGGATGCTGCCAGGGCAGGGTCAGCGGCAGGTCTGCCAGCAACCGGTCATAGCGGCGGGCGATCTCGTGGCGGCGGGTGACATAGGCGGTGAGGCGCTCAATCTGGCTCACGCCCAGTGCCGCCTGGATGTCGGTTATCCGGTAATTGAAACCCAGCGCCACTTGTTGATAGTACCACGGGCCGTCGGATGCGCCCGACATCAGCGCCGCGTCGCGCGTGATGCCATGGCTGCGCAACAGCCCGAGCCGGGTGGCGAGCGCGTCGTCATTGGTCAGCGCCATGCCGCCCTCGGCGGTGGTGATGATCTTGACCGGGTGGAAGCTAAAAACAGTGATGTCGCTGTAGCGGCCATTGCCGATGGGCTCGCCGAGATACCTGCCGCCGATGGCGTGCGAGGCATCCTCGATGATCCGGAAGCCATATTTCTGGCTGAGGGCGTGGATCCGCGCCATGTCGCAGGGCTGCCCGGCGAAGTGGACCGGCACCACGACCTTGGGCAGGCGGCCCTCGGCCTGCGCGCTGGCGAGCTTGGCCTCCAGTCGGTCCGGGCAGAGATTGTAGGTGCGCGGGTCGATGTCGACGAAGCTGACCTGCGCCCCGCAATAGAGAGCGCAATTGGCGGACGCGACGAAGGTGTTGGGCGATGTCCACAACCAGTCGCCCGGCCCCAGCCCCAGGGCAAGGCAGGCAATGTGCAGGGCCGAGGTGGCGCTGTTGACCGCCACCGCGTGCCGCGCACCGGTTTCGGCCAGCACGGCCTGCTCGAAGCGGGGGATGGTCGGGCCCTGGGTCAGGTTCACCGACCGCAGGACCGTGGTGACGGCGTCGATGTCGGACTGGGTGATGTCCTGTTGCCCGTAGCGGATTATTCGTTCCACGCCCGTTTCTCCACAGTCACCGATTCGCCACCTCTCGGCGGCCTTTCCCACCCTCAGGCCGTGGATGGGGATATGCACCGCGCGGGGTCGTTCTGTCGCCCTAAAAATCGCGATGCGCCGAGGCCGGTGGCGCGCGAGAGTGTCCCAGTTGCGGAGGGGGGGCAACTAGGCGATGGTGACGCCACGTTTCTCCAGCCGGCGCGGGACCGTCGCTTTCCCGGTACCAGCGCCCTCGCCGTGGCGAGGGGGGCCGTAGAGACAGGCCAAGCTTAGTGCCGCAATCTGCGGCGTCGTGATTGGGCACACCGTTGAGACCCGTATCATTTGCCTATGAGAGCCGCCCCGTCTTGCCGCCATGGGAACGTGGCTTTGGCCGGCTGACATATTTGCCGCTCCTTGCCGCTGTTGTGCTGCGGGTGGCCTCGTCCCCTACAGCGGATCTTAGCTATATCGTTCTCGCGGGCTATGCGGCGCTGGGTCGTCCCCATGCCATCCGGGCGTTCATTTTTTCCTGGCTCTTCACGCTGATAAACCCGGGCCTGGCCCCCGAGAGTGCATTGGCCGGGGCCGGACGCTACGCGGTTCTTCTGGCGGCGATCATTGCGGTGGTGGCGTTCAGGCCGGCAGTGCGCCGTCCTTCGGACAGCTTCATTTCCGGCACGATGATGCTAGGTGTATTCTTTGCCGTCCACTCTCTTTTGTTTAGCAGCATAGCGGACGTCTCGCTTCTGAAGTGCGTTTCATGGGTATTAACCATGATCGTGGCCCTCTCGATCTGGTTGGGTTTTTCCGACTGGCAAAGGGAGAGAGTGAGTGGCGAGCTGTTCTGGATCCTCGTGGCCACGCTGGTTTTCAGCCTGCCACTGCTGGCGACGCCTGTTGGCTTTCTCTTGAACAAGCACGGTTTCCAAGGCGTCTTCAATCAGCCGCAGGTCTTTGGCGTGACGATGGCGCTCCTTGCGAGTTGGAGCGTCACGCGGTTTCTGTCGCAGCGGCAGCCTTCCTGGATTCTGGTCGGTATCATGGGCGCCAGCGTCTTCGGCATTCTGCTCTCCGAAGCCCGGGTGGCCGGCCTTGCCATGTTCGGGGGCGTTGTGGCCAGCCTCGGCCTGACAATGCTCGTCGGCGGACGGCACTTTCTCGACGTCTTGCCAGGACTGCGAAGCTGGCGGGTCTGGAGCATGGTCTTCCTGTCTGTCGGCGGCGTAATTGTATTCTTTCCCGTGATCCTGGGCCTTATTGACCATTTCCTAACCAAGTCGGGCCGGGCGGATGTCGACGGGCTCGCCGACGCGTACAACACTTCTCGCGGTATTCTCATGCAGCCCATGCTGGCGAATATCCGAGACTATCCTTTCTCGGGTATCGGGTTCGGCATCGGTTCATATCCAATGACGATGGAGGTTGTTCGCGATCCGATCATGGGCCTGCCGCTCAGCGCGGCGGTGGAGAAGGGCGTTATGCCGCTCGCCATTCTCGAGGAGACCGGCATGTTCGGACTTCTCCTCGTGCTCCTCTGGGTGTTCCGGCTGGTGGCGGTGGCGGCCCGAGGTGGGGTGGTCCCTCTTGCCGTGTGCCTTACGGCACTTCTGGTCAATTTGGCCGAAGCATCGATGTTCTCACCCGGTGGCCAGGGATTGCTGGTCATGATGCTGCTCGCGTGGAGCTATTCCTGTGGCAGCGCGAACCAGCCACAGACCAGCCGGCGGCAGGAGCGGCGGGCGGCGATGAGAGGCCCGGTGCCGCTGGCGCACCGCGCGGGCAGGGTCACTCCACGCCCCGACTCCCGCGCTTTCGAGACGAGCCCCGGTCGTACGGCATCTGCGCCCCTACCGGCGCACGACTCGAGTTGGAAGCCCCGTGCCGACCGTTGATAGTTCTTTCGCTCCCGGAAATCCCCGCATCCTCGTGCTGCTCTCACACTATCTCCCCGGCTTCCGTGCCGGGGGGCCTCTGCGCAGCATCGCCCATCTTGTCGACCATCTGGCGGATGAGTTCGATTTCCACATCCTCACCTCCGATCGCGACCTCGGCGACGGGGCCGCCTATGCCGGTGTCGAGGCCGATCGCTGGGTGCCGGTCGGGCGGGCGCAGGTGCGCCACCTGCCGCCGGCCCGGCAGGGGCCGCTGGCGCTGGCCCGCCTCATCCGTCAGACCCCGCATGATCTGCTCTATCTCAACAGCTTCTTCTCGCCGCGCTTTTCCATCGCCCCGCTGGTGGCGCGGCGGCTCGGCCTGATTCCCGCGCGGCCGACCGTGCTCGCGCCCCGCGGCGAGTTTTCCGCCGGTGCGCTGGCGCTCAAGGCCGCCAAGAAGCGCGCCTATCTCCGCGCCAGTCGCGCCGCCGGCCTGTTGACCGATCTGTGCTGGCAGGCGTCAACGAGTTTTGAAGCCGCCGATATCCGGGCCGCCATGGGGCCGGATGTGGCGGTGGCGGTGGCGTGCGACCTGTCCGAACCCAATCTCGGCGCGCCGCCGGGCCATCTGCCGCGCGCCCCGGGCCAGAAGCTGCGCGTGGTGTTCCTCAGTCGGGTTTCGCCAAAGAAGAATCTCGATTTCGCCCTCGCCGTGCTGTCCACCGTCCGGTGTGGGGTGGATTTCGTCATTTATGGCCCGCTGGAAGACGCGGACTATGCCCGATCCTGCCGCGCGCTCGCCGAAAGCCTGCCATCGCACGTGACCGTGCGATGGGCTGGCCCGGTGCATCCTGACGAGGTGCCGGCGGTGTTCGCGGCCAATGATCTGTTCTTCTTCCCGACACGCGGCGAGAATTTCGGCCATGTGATCGCCGAATCGCTGGCGGCGGGAACGCCGGTTCTGCTGTCGGACACCACGCCCTGGCGCGGTCTCGCGGCGGCGGGGGTAGGGGACGACCTGCCGCTGGACGCGCCTGCCGCCTTCGCCGTCCGCATCGAGGCGATGGCGGGCGAGCCTGCCGAGGCCGCGCTGGCGCGCCGCGCCCGGGCGGCCGCTTTCGCGCGCCGGCGGCAAAGGGAGGACGACAACGTGGCGGACAGCCGCACTCTCTTTCTGTCTGCTCTCGCTTCGCGCGCCGTCATGGCATAGGTACAGCCTGCAAGCTGGACCAAGGGGAATTGCATGCAGCATGACCGTGTTCTGATCACCGGCGGGACCGGCTCCTTCGGCCGGACAATGTTGCACGACCTGTTGCAGCGCGGGTGTCCGGAAATCCGCATCTTCAGTCGGGACGAGGAAAAGCAGGACATGCTGCGCAACAGCTTGCGCAGCGCCAATGTGCGCTTTTATGTCGGTGACGTGCGCGACCGCGACAGCGTCGACCGCGCCATGGCGGGCGTGACCCGGGTCTTCCATGCGGCAGCGTTGAAGCAGGTGCCGTCTTGCGAGTTCTTCCCGCTGGAAGCGGTGCGGACCAACATCCTCGGCTCGGAGAATGTCGTGCGCGCGGCGGTGGCGGCCGGTGTGCGCTCCGTCGTCTGCCTCTCCACCGACAAGGCGGTGTTTCCGGTCAACGCCATGGGCATCTCCAAGGCGATGATGGAGAAGCTCGCCCTGGCCATGGCCCGCTCCATCGGTCCCGAGGCGCCGACCACGGTGTCGCTGGTGCGCTACGGCAATGTGATGGCCTCGCGCGGCTCGGTCATTCCGCTGTTCATCCGGCAGATCAAGGCCGGGGCGCCGATCACCATCACCGAGCCGACCATGACGCGCTTTCTCATGCCGCTGCGCGATTCGGTGGCGCTGGTGCGTCATGCCTTTGAGAACGCCCGGCAGGGCGACCTGTTCGTGCGCAAGGCACCAGCCTCCACCATCGCCGATCTGGTCGCCGCGCTAAAGGACCTGTTCGGCCGTCCGGACCATCCGGTCGAGGTCATCGGCTGGCGCCACGGCGAGAAGCTGTTCGAGACGCTGGTCAGCGCGCAGGAACTCACCAAGAGCGAGGATATGGGCGACTATTTCCGTGTCAGCATGGATGAGCGCGATCTGAACTACCGCGCCTATTTCTCCGAAGGCGACGTGGAGACGACCGAACAGAACGACTACCACTCGCACAATACCGAGCGGCTGGATGTTGCCGGCGTCAAGGCGCTGCTGCTGACCCTGCCGGAGGTCGTCGCCGAGCTCGAGGCATGGAGGCCCGTGGCGTGACGCGCCTCGTCATCACCGGTGCCGGTGGGCTGCTCGGCTGGCACTGCGCGGTGCGCCTGCACGCGCGCAATTGCGCCGCGGCGTTCCGTGGCGAGGCGCGGCCCATCGATATGGTGGTGCTCGACCGGGCCGCCTTCCTCGATCCGCACACTCTCGGCCAAGCGCTGGATGGAGCTGACGCGGTGCTGCACTTCGCCGGTGTCAATCGCGGCACGGATGAAGCGGTGGAGCGCGGCAATTTGGAGATTGCCGAGCGCCTCGCGGCGGGCTGCCGCGAGGCGGGAGTCTCGCCCCACATCGTCTACGCCAACTCGACGCATGCCGGCACGGATTCGCCTTATGGCCGCTCGAAGCACCGGGCTGCCGAACGACTGGAAGCCGCCACTCCGCGCTTCACCAATCTGGTGCTGCCCCACATCTTCGGTGAGGGCGCGCGGCCCTTCTACAACAACGTCAGCGCGACCTTCATTCACCAAGTGGCGCGCGGCGAGGCCCCGAATGTCAATCCCGAAGGCCAGGTGCAACTGCTGCACGCCGGCACCGCCGCCGAAGACGCGATCGGCGCCGCCCTCGGCGGGGTGACGGGCACGTTGCGCCCCGCGCCCCGGCCGATGAACGTTGCCGATCTGCTCGCGCGGCTGCAGGGCCTCCATATCGCCTATGCCGCGAACATTTTCCCCGACCTGTCGGACCCGTTCGACCTCGCTTTGTTCAATACCTACCGCGCCGCGCTCTACCCCGACGGCTTTCCCCGGCCGCTGACGCTGAACGCGGATGCGCGCGGCGTGTTGTTCGAGGCGGTGAAGGGGGGCGGCGGTGGGCAGACTTTTCTCAGCTGGACTGAGCCGGGCGTGACCCGTGGCAATCATTTCCACCTTAACAAGGTCGAGCGCTTCCTCGTGCTGGACGGCGAGGCCATCATCCGCATCCGCCGGGTGTTCGGCGGGCCGGTGTGGGAATTTCGTGTGGACGGCGCCGCTCCGGCGGCGATCGACATGCCGACCCTCCACACCCACAGCATCGAGAATGTCGGCAGCAAGCCGCTGCTGACCCTTTTCTGGACGCAGGCGGTGTTCGATCCCGCCGCGCCCGACACTTATGCCGATCCAGTTCTGGGGTGACGATGCTGAAGGTCATGACGATACTCGGGACCCGGCCCGAAATCATCCGCCTCTCACGTGTGATGGCGCGGCTCGACGCGTTCTGCGAGCATCGCGTCGTCCATACCGGCCAGAATTACGACTATGAGCTGAACGAGGTATTCTTCGAGGATCTCGACGTGCGCCGGCCGGACCATTTCCTCGGCACGGGCGGCGGCTCGCTGGGTGAGACGCTAGGCAAGATCCTGATCGAGAGCGAGAAGGTGCTCGCCGCCGAGCGTCCGGACGCGGTGCTCATTCTCGGCGACACCAATTCGGCGATTTCCGCGATCATGGCGCGGCGGATGAAGATCTCCGTCTACCACATGGAAGCCGGCAACCGTTCCTTCGACCGTAACGTGCCGGAGGAGACCAACCGCAAGCTGGTCGACCACATCGCCGATTTCAACCTCGTCTATACCGAGCATGCCCGCCGGCACCTGCTGGCCGAGGGGCTGCCGCATCGGCGCATCTATCTCACCGGCTCGCCCATGCGCGAGGTGCTGGAGCATTACCGGCCCCGCATTGAGGCCTCGGACGTGCTGGAGCGGCTCGGCCTCGCTCCGCGCGGCTATTTCATCGTCTCGCTGCACCGCGAGGAGAATGTCGACCGCGCTGACCGTCTGGGCGAACTCGTCGACACGCTGTCCGAACTGGCGAGGCGCTACGACAAGCCGGTCATCGTCTCCACCCATCCGCGCACCCGCAAGCGGCTGGAGGTGCTGGGCGTCGAGGCCGATGGGCGGGTGCAGTTCATGAAGCCCTTCGGCTTCCATGACTATAATCGGCTGCAGATGAACGCCTTCTGCGCTATTTCCGACAGCGGCACCATTGCCGAGGAGGCTTCGCTGCTCGGCTTCCCCGCCGTGACGCCGCGCGACGCGATCGAGCGGCCGGAGGCGCTGGACACCGGGTCGATCATCATGACGGGCCTCGCCAGCGCCGCCGTGCTGCGCGGCGTCGACCTCGCTACCCGCCTCTTCGCCGAGCGCGAGGCGAGGGGCCTGCCGTACCCAGTGCCGGAAGATTACCAGGTGACCAACACCTCCGAGCGCGTGGTCAGCCTGCTCCTGGGGACGGCACCGCTGTCCAATGCCTGGGACGGCATTCGCGGGAATGATTTGGCGTGAGCGCTGTCCCGTCCTCACAGGCGCGCCGGCCGCGTCTGCTGTTCGTCGCCCAGTGGTTCGACCCGGAGCCGAACCCGAACAAGGGTCTGGCCTTCGCCGAGCGGCTGCATGATCTCGGCTTCGAGGTCGAGGTGGTGACAGGCTTTCCGAACTATCCCGGCGGCAAGGTCTATGAGGGCTACAGAATCCGGCCAATGGTCCGCCGGCAGGTCGGCAATGTGCGGCTCACGCGGCTGGCGCTCTATCCCAGCCACGGCAGCAGCCGCATCGGCCGCAGCCTCAATTTTCTCAGCTTCTTCGCCTCGGCCCTTGTCTACCTCACCTTCTTCGCCCGCCGCACCGATGTCATTCTGGCCTATCATCCGCCGATAACGGTTGGGGTCGCCGCCGTCGTGGCAGGGTTTTTCCGCCGCATCCCGGTCGTGGTCGATGTGCAGGACATGTGGCCGGACACGCTGCGCGCGACGGGAATGATCAACAGCGAGAGGCTCCTCGCGCTGATCGGCCGAGTCTGCCGCTGGACCTGGCGGCGGATGGACCGGGTCATCGCGCAATCGGCGGGGTTTCGCCGGCTGCTGATCGAGCGCGGCGTCGCGCCCGACCGTATAAGGCTGATCCACAATTGGGGCGACGAGACCAATCTCGTCAAGGGCGCGCTCGCGCCGCCGGCCGCCTTCGCCGAGCCGGGTCGGTTTCGTGTGCTGTTCGCGGGAAATATGGGGATCGCGCAGGCGCTGGACACCGTGCTCGATGCCGCCGCGCAGCTGGGCCCGGCCCATCCCCATATCGAGTTCTGCTTCCTCGGGGCGGGACTTGAGGCGGAGCGGCTGAAGCAGGCGGCAGCCGCGCGCGGCCTGGGAAATGTGCGGTTCTTCCCGCGCGTGTCGAAGGCGGAGGTCGGCCCGTGGCTGGCGGCGGCGGATGTGCTGCTGGTTCATCTCAAGGACGATCCGCTCTTCGCAATCACGGTGCCGTCAAAGACGCAGGCCTATCTCGCCGCCGGGCGGCCGATCCTCATGGCCGTGGCCGGAGACGGGGCGGAGCTGATCCGCGCGTCCGGTGGCGGCCTCGCCGTGCCGCCGGAGGATTCCGCGGCGCTGGCGGCGGCGGTGCTGGAACTCGCCGCCCTCGATCCGGCCGAGCGCGCGCGGATGGGGGCTCGCAGCCGCGCCTTCTATGAGAGGGAACTGGCGTTCGAGAAGGGAACGCGCGCCTTTGCCGAGGTCCTGCGGGCGGCCATCGCCGCACGGCGCACGGCCGCGTAGCCTGTGGCGATTCATGCGCCGTAGCCAGCACAGCGCGGCGCCCGCCGCCAGTGGCAGGCCCGAGGACGGCGGGGCGGGCGGTGTCGGTCGCGGCCCCTGCCTTCTTCACTGCGGTCCGGCGTCACACGCGGTAATAGTCACGATACCACGCCACAAAACGCGCCACGCCCTCGCGGATTGGCGTGTTCGGGCGGAAGCCGGTGAGCGTGTGCAGGAGGCTGGCATCGGCCCATGTGGCGGGCACGTCACCGGTCTGCATCGGCAGATAGTTGCGGATCGCGGGGCGGCCGATTTCGGCCTCGATGGCGTCGACAAACTCGTTAAGGCGCACCTTGTCGGAATTGCCAATATTCACCACGCGGAACGGCGCGGCCGGGCTGAGGCTGTCGCCGGCGATCGCCTCGCCGCGCGCGCCGGGCAGCGGCGGCACCGTGTCGATCAGCAGGCGAATGCCGCGCACCAGATCGTCGACATAGGTGAAGTCCCGCCACATGTCGCCATGGTTGTAGATGTCGATCGGTGTTCCCTGGAGAATGCCGCGGGTGAACTTGAAAAGCGCCATATCCGGCCGGCCCCACGGGCCATAGACGGTGAAGAAGCGGAACAGTGTGGTCGGCAGGCCATAGATATGGGCGTAGGAATGGCCCATCGCCTCGGTCGCCTTTTTGGTGGCGGCATAGATGGTGAGCGGCGTGTCTGCCTTGTCGGTCTCGCGGAACGGCATCTCCTCATTGGCGCCATAGACCGAGGAGGTCGAGGCCATGAGCAGATGCTGCACCGGCACCGCCCGCGCGCATTCCATCACGTTGAAGGTGCCGATGAGGTTGGCGTCGATATAGGCGCGGGGATTTTCCAGGCTGTAGCGCACGCCCGCCTGCGCGGCGAGATGGACGATCACGTCGGGCTGGAAATCCTCTACCGTGCGCGCGAGCGTGTCGGAATCCTCCAGCATCGCCTCGGTGGTGGCGAAGGCTTCGTTCTGCGCCAGCATGGCGTGGCGGCGCTGCTTCAGGCGGACATCGTAATAGTCCGTCATGCCGTCATAGCCGTGCACGCGGCAGCCTTGCGCCAGCAGCAGGCGCGCGAGATGGAAGCCGATGAAGCCGGCCGTGCCCGTTATGAAGATGCGCCGCGCCACGCTGTTCTCCCGCTGCCGCGCTGCGGCGCGTGCCTCTCCAAGGCTCTACGCCGCGCCGGCTGGGTTGGGAAGCGGGTTGGCCGGCTGCCTCACCCCACCGCGCGCAGGTGCCGGATCGGCCGGCCGGGCGCCATTGCCTGCGCCGCCCGCACGATGCCCTGCGCGTCGATGCCGAAATGGCGGTAGAGGTCGGCAATGGTGCCGGTCTGGCCGAAATGTTCGACGCCCAGCGCCCGGGCGCGGTGGCCATGCACGGAACCGAGCCAGCCCAGCGTCGCCGGGTGGCCGTCCACCGCAGAGATGATCGCGCAGCCCGGCGGCACGGCGTCGAGCAGGGTCTCGACATGGGCGCGGGCGCCGGCATCGCCGGCCTCGCGGGCGCGCTGCGCCTGCGTCCAGCCGCCGTGGAGACGGTCGGCCGAGGTGACGGCGAGCAGGCCGACATCGCGCCGGTCTTCGGCGATCAGCCCCACCGCCTCGATCGCTTCCGGCGCCAGCGCGCCGGAATAGGCGATCACCACCTGCGCGTTCGGCCCCGGCCGGCGCAGCCAGTAGCCGCCCTTGACGATATCGCCGGCCAGCGCCGCGTCCATGCTGCGGCGCGGCTGCTCGATGGTGCGGGTGGACAGGCGTAAATAGACCGAGCCGCCATCCTCCGCCTGCACATGTTCAAAGGCGAAGCGCAGAATGACCGCGAGTTCATCGACAAAGGCCGGCTCGAAACTCGCCAGCCCGTCCTGCGCCATGCCGATCAATGGCGTGGCGATCGACTGGTGCGCCCCGCCCTCCGGCGCCAGCGTCACCCCGGAAGGCGTGGCGGCGATGATGAAGCGGGCATCCTGGTAGCAGGCATAGTTCAGCGCATCGAGACCGCGCTCGATGAAGGGATCGTACAGGGTGCCGATGGGCAGCAGCCGCTCCCCGAACAGCGAATGCGACAGGCCGAGCGCGGAGAGCATGGTGAACAGGTTCATCTCGGCAATGCCGAGTTCCATATGCTGGCCGCTGGGGGCGAATTCCCAATTATATGTCGAGGGAATCCGCTCCTTCTTGAAGGTGTCGGCCAGTTCCTCGCGGGCGAACAGCTTGCGCCGATTCACCCAGGCGCCGAGATTGGTGGAGACGGTGACATCGGGCGAGGTTGTGACGACGCGGCGGGCGAACAAATCGTCGCGCTTGCCTATCTCGTTCAGCAGCAGGCCGAAGCCCTGCTGGGTCGACATGGCGGGTTGCAGCGGCACGTCGAGCGTTGCCGGCACGTCGATCTTTGGCGGCTGGTGGCGGCGCGTGCCCCCGGCGCGGAATGGCACCGCGTCGAGAAAGGCCTGCAGCGTCGCGGGCGGCGTCGCCAGTCCCTCGAACAGGTCCCATTCATGCCCCTCGCGCACCTTGTGGCGCGCGCGCAGCGCTTCCACCTGCGTCGGCGTCATCAGCCCGGCATGGTTGTCCTTGTGGCCGGCCAGCGGCAGGCCGAAGCCCTTGATGGTGTAGGCGATGAAGCAGACCGGCCGGTCATGCGTGCGCGCCGCCTCGAAAGCCTCCACCAGCGAGGGCAGGTCGTGCCCGCCGAGATTGCCCATCAGCGCCGCCAGCTCGTCGTCGCTCCGCCGCTCGATCAGCACGGTGACGTCGCCTTGGTCGCCGATATCGTCCATCAGCCGCTTGCGCCAGGCTTTGCCGCCCTGGAAGGTCAGCGCGGAGTACAGCGGGTTCGGGCAGGTGTCGATCCAGCGCTTGAGTGCCTGCCCGCCCGGCTCTTCGAATGCCGCCTGCTGCAACTGCCCGTATTTCAGGATGACGACATCCCAGCCGAAGCTGCGGAAAATGGATTCGAACCGCTCCCACAGGCCTTCGCGCACCACGGCGTCGAGGCTCTGCCTGTTGTAGTCGACGATCCACCAGGTGTTGCGCAGGCCGTGCTTCCAGCCCTCCAGCAGCGCCTCGAAGATGTTGCCCTCGTCCATTTCGGCATCGCCGACGAGCGCGATCATCTTGCCCTCAACGCCCTGTCCCACCCCCTTGGCGGCGAGATAGTCCTGCACCAGCGAGGCGAACAGCGTCTGCGCCACGCCGAGCCCCACCGAGCCGGTGGAGAAATCGACGTCGTCAATGTCCTTGGTGCGGGAGGGATAGGACTGAGCGCCCTTATAGGCGCGGAAGTTCTCCAGCTTCTCGCGCGTCTGCCTTCCGGAGAGATACTGGATGGCGTGGAAGATCGGGCTCGCATGCGGCTTCACCGCCACTCGGTCCTGCGGCCGCAGCGCCTTGAGATAAAGCGCGGTCATGATGGTAGCCATGGAGGCCGAGGAGGCCTGATGGCCGCCCACCTTCAGCCCGTCCGCATTGGGGCGCACATGATTAGCGTTGTGGATCGTCCACGTCGCCAGCCAGAGGATCTTGCGCTCCAGCTCTTCGAGGATCGCGATGTCGTCGACACTATGTTCGGCGCTGCTGGCCATGGTCGGCACTCCGGGCTCATCCATTGGAAAGCCTAGGCACGTAGCGCAGGTGTTTGGAGCTATTCAGGGTCGCTAGGGCGGCCTATCGTGGCTCAAATCGCCTTTTTAGGCCCGCTGCGTGGTGATTCATGCCAGAAGCTAAAATCGATATCATCGACCGCAAGATCCTCGCTCATCTCCAGCAGGACGCGCATATGACGATGGAAAAGCTGGCGGAGGCGGTGGGGCTGTCGCCCTCGCCCTGCGCCCGGCGGGTACGCAACCTCGAAGCCGCCGGCGTCATCAAGCGCTATGTCGCGGTGGTGGACCAGGACAAGGCTGGCCTGCCGGTCAGCGTCTTCGCCTCGATCAAGCTGGAGCGCCAGCGCGAGGACGAGCTCGACCGTTTCGCCCGCGCCATTGCCCGCTGGCCGGAAATCGTCGAGTGCTATCTGATGACCGGCCAGCGGGATTATCTCTTGCGCATCGTGGTCAAGGACCTGCCGGCCTATGAGGCATTCCTCAAGCGCACCCTCACCCGGCTGGAGGGCGTCGCCTCAATCGAATCGAGCTTCGCGCTGAGCCAAGTAAAGCACGCGCAGGGGTTGCCGGTGGAGTAGAGCAAGGGTATCCAATTGTGGCTGTGCTGAAGCTATTTTTCGCCCGTGCGGAAGTCATGGCGCTAGAGAGTACCACCTGCGGGAGGATCGGATCTCCGGCGCCTCCAGCGCCGCAATATTAGCGTTGCCTCTTTGATTAATCTGCCTCATCTGGCAGCGTTGCCAAGGCAGGGCAGTGTCGGCGGACGGCGATGAGGCGTGGTGATCTGTGAAGTCGAAAATTGATGTCGTCAGGAAAGTACGGTCCATGGGGCTAGGCGGGTTCGTTTCGGCCGCTTTCAGAAGATTGCGGACCTTCGTGGTGCGACCCTTCCGCTTCCTGTCGGGCATCCGCCAACTGAAGGCCGCCCGGTTCACCACGGTCTTCGTGCATGAAGGCGATGTGGCGGTCCGGCTTCCTCAGGCATCAGGTCGTGACGTGCTCACGGCGCGCGGTCGCCAGCTTGTTTCGCGCTGTCATCAGTTTCACGGGCGCCCCGAGGCCGAGGTGCTCCTTCGACGGCTGATCTACACCATGTATCGGGAGGGCCTTCTCGATCCACGCCGGTCCATCATCGACATCGGTAGTTGGCTGGCCGACAACACGTTGGTCTGGGCTACGTTCCTGCGAGGTGACGCGGTCGTGTATGCCATCGATCCCGATCCCGGCAACATTCAGTTCGGCACTTCACTGGCCGTGGCCAATGCCATCGGCAATATCCGCTGGTCCGAGTGCGTCTGTTCGGATGTCCCGGGCGTGAGGCTGTCCTATGAAGGCAGCCTGGCCATGGCGAGTTTCAACGAGAAAGGTGAGGGGCGCGATTTCGCGCTCGTGACCACCACACTGGACGAGATCGTGGGTACTGCGCAGTGGGGGAACATCGGCCTGTTGCATGTCGATGTCGAAGGTTTCGAGTGGAAGGTGCTGGCTGGCGCACGAGATATCATCGCAGCATCCCGGCCGGTCATTCTGTTCGAGCAGCATATTTGTCTGGAAGACATCGCACCTATAATGCAATTGCTACAGCCGCTGGAATATGAAGTCTACATGATCAATGAGATGATGGTCGAGAATAATCTTGACTGCCGGAATTTCATGGCTGTGCCAGCGGGCATGGACCTGTCGGTTCTGATGAAGGTCGAGACCTTCCGGGGCCGCGCGGAAGGCATCTGGTACGCCGTTCCAGGTGATGCTTTGATACCCGTCCGCTAGAGGATTCTTCGCTGCGGAAGATCGACAATGGCGCGGCAGGATGTTCCTTTTCCCGCGCAGCCGGGCGAAAGATCCGGCTTGGGCTCCAGCGAGACACCAATGCCCATCTCGCGCCCATCCGCGTCGGCGCCGGCGGCTGGACCTTCGAGCCCTGGCGCGGCGTGTTCTGCCCTGAAGGCCTGACCCAGAAGCGCGAACTGGAATATGCCGATTTTAAGCTCACCCCATCGAGATTAACGGCACCTATCACGGCTCGCAGAAGCCAGAGAGTTGTGCCAAATGGCGGGCCGAAACGCGGGAAGGCATCGTCTTGACGCTGAAGGGCCCGCACTTCACCACCAATCGCCGGGTGCTGGCCGAGAGCGCCTTGAAGATCAGCGAATACAGGATATTGTCCGCAGGCTCCTTCAGGCATTGGGAACGCCGCTCTCCCTGCACGACGTGATGGTGGTTCCATGGTGGTGGCCCATGGGCAGGCATGGCGATAGACTTTCCAAATAAGGCGACATCGAAAGGATGCTTCCCTATTGAAGGATATAGGCAAATTAATCGTGTGTTAAGTCGATTCATTTGTCAGATTGTAAAATATGGCAGATTGTTTCTGACCGTTTCATTTGTCGGAGGTCTTTATGTCGCGTCCTGCAGATAAAGAAAATAGCGGCTACGTATCGAGGGTATTTCGGCTCGCAAATAAGCTCTATCAAAAGGAGCTTCTCACGCGCGAGTATCGGAGAATCGAGCGCGAGTATGAGAGGCAGGGGCAGGGCTGGAGAATTGACTGGGACTGGTCGGCGATCAACTACAACCGGATCGCGCTCCTTAATGTGCTTGCCGCCCGAAAATTTGATGGCGCCTATCTCGAAATCGGATGTTTCCAAAACAACCTTTTCGATTCGATGCCGATTCCGCTGAAGATCGGGGTGGACCCGGTGCAAGGTGGAACCGTGCGCGCGACATCGGACGAGTTCTTCGCCAGCAACACACGTAAGTTCGATCTGATCTTCATCGACGGTTTGCATACCTACGATCAGGTGCGGCGTGATCTCGTGAATGCACTCAAGGTGATCAATCCGGGCGGGTGGATCGCCCTTCACGACATGCTGCCGCGCAGCGCGATGGAGCAGCACGATGATTTGCTGCCGATCGGTCACCCTTGGGTGGGCCAGGGCTGGAAGGTGGCTTTCGAGCTGCTGCAGACACAGGGCCTCGACTGGAGGATCGTCAAGATCGATTACGGTGTCGGCGTCGTTCGTGTGGAAACACCGGGCACCGCGCTGGCCGATCTGAGTTCAACGCTGAGTGGTTCGACCTTCCCCTATTTCTATGAAAATCACCCGCGCCTTCCCATCGTCACGTGGGAGGAGGCCCTGCCCTGGCTGCGCGAAGCGTAAGCTGGGCTTCATCGCTGCTGGCACGCGGGCGCCAACAGCGATGAAGCCTGATCACCAACGAGGGCGCCTCTTGCGCCGGAAATGGTTGGCGTTGTGGATCGTCCACGTCACCCGCCACAGGATTTTGCGCTCAGCTCCCTCACGATGGCGATGTCGTCGGCACGGTCCGCGTTGAGCGGGAGGCGGTTGTCGGTCGCTATAACGGATCTTCACCCGGTATTTCCGTCGGAAACCAACGCCCCAGGCCGGTGACGCTCCTATCAGCAGCTCCATCCCAGTTTCCTGGACCGTCTCGCTGATAAAAGCCTGCTTGGCGGATGGGTAAAACCGTGCAAGTTCATCATAACGTTCCGTCAATCCGTGATCGCCGACAGCGACAGGCCACCAACGGGAAACGCTGTAATGAAGCAATTCGTGAAAAACCTTCCTATCATCGGGCCGCTCGCGCAAAAAGCCTATATCTGGGCCGCGACAAGAACGCCGCTTTCCCGCCGTCTCATCATGGATCGCACGGCGCTGCACGAGTTCTGGCAGACACGTGCACCAGAGGGAAACGTGCCGGAGGACTATCTCAGGCCTGTCGAACGCAGCCGAGCTCTCCTTGCTCTTATTTCCGATGTTCCAAAGACGGCGAAGATACTCGAAATTGGCTGCAATATCGGGAGAAACCTCGCTTTTCTTCATGATGCCGGCTATCGTGACGTGCGCGGCATTGAGATCAGCCGCCATGCGGTCGGCTTGCTGCGCGAGAATTACCCGCAGCTGAAGCACAGCGATATTCGTATTGGCGCGGCGGAAGATGTTCTACCCACCTTCGGAGATGGCGAATTCGATCTCGTCTTCACCATGGCGGTGCTGGAGCACATTCACCCGCAATCTCAGCTGGTGTTCGACAACATGGCGAGGATAACCAGCCACATCCTCTGCATCGAACCCAAGAGAGGCCACGCGTCCAGTCGCCAATACCCGCACGACCTCAAGGCGCTCTTCAAAGCGCGAGGATTTGAGTGCACGCGTCAAATACCCATGTGGGACGTCCCCGAACTGCAGCGCGAGAGCGGTCTCGAGGGCTACGTCGCCTACCGCTTCGAGCGACGAGGGCGCGGCCGATAGGGCCTTCGTCTCGCGCCGGGGTCGACCCATCGCTCTCCGCGCCGTATGCGACACGGTGCCAACGTCGCTAGGCGCTCATGTGCTGTTGCCTGTCACGGGCAAAGGCGCCTTTATTGAGCAGCGCTCCTCCCCCCAAACCGCGCGCGAGGTCCCATGCCCCATCCCGCACCCATCCGCATCGGCGTCGGTGGCTGGACCTTCGAGCCCTGGCGCGGCGTGTTCTACCCTGAAGGGCTGACCCAGAAGCGCGAGCTGGAGTATGCCGGCTCGAAGCTCACCGCCATCGAGATCAACGGCACCTATTACGGCTCGCAGAAGCCCGAAAGCTTCGCCAGATGGCGGGCCGAGACGCCGGAAGACTTCGTCTTCGCGCTGAAGGGCCCCCGCTTCACCACCAATCGCCGCGTGCTCAGCGACGCGGGTGAGTCCATCGAACGCTTCTTCACCAGCGGCGTCACCGAGCTGAAGGAAAAGCTCGGCCCGGTGAACTGGCAGTTCATGCCCACCAAGAAATTCGATCCGGACGATTTCGAAGGCTTCCTCAAGCTGCTGCCCAAGCGCGTCGACGGTCATGACATCCGCCACGCGGTGGAGGTGCGGCATGAGAGCTTCAAGACGCCGGATTTCGTCGCGCTGGCCCGGGACTATGGCGTCGCCATCGTCCATGCCGGCGACAGCGATTTTCCCGTGATCGCCGATGTCACCGCCCCCTTCGTCTATGCCCGCATCATGGGAACGAGGGAGGACGAGGCGCTGGGCTATTCCCCTGAGACGCTCGACGGCTGGGCCGGCGCGGCGAAGGCGTGGGCGAAGGGCGGGACGCCGCCCGCTCTCCAGCCGGCGCTGCTCACCCCGCCCGCGGACGTCGCGCCGCGCGAGGTGTTCCTGTTCGTCATCTCGGGCTTCAAGCCGCGCAACCCCGCCGCCGCCATGGCGCTCATCGCGCGGGTGTGAGCGCCACTCAAAGCGTCATCCCGGATGGCCGAAGGCCGATCCGGGATCGCGTGCGGGTTGGAGTGCGCTCCCGGCTCTCGCTGCGCTTGGCCGGGATGACGACACTTGGCAGGAGGGGCGCCGCGGCTTACTTGCCCCCCGCCCACACCCAGTCGCGGATTTCCGGCATGTCGAGGCCGTGCGCGCGGATGTAGCGGGCGTGCTCGGTCAGCTTGTCGCGGATCGCCTGCCGCACATGGGTGTTGGTCTTCAGCTGCGGCACCCGATCCAGCACATCGGCGACGAGATGGAAGCGGTCGAGCCGGTTGCGCACCACCATGTCGAACGGCGTGGTGGTGGAGCCTTCCTCGACATAGCCGCGCACATGCATGTTGTCGTGGTTGGTGCGGCGATAGGCGAGGCGGTGGATCAGCCAGGGATAGCCGTGATAGGCGAAGATGACCGGCTTGTCGGTGGTGAACAGCGCGTCGAATTCCGCGTCGGACAGCCCGTGCGGGTGCTCGGATTTCGGCTGCAGTGTCATCAGGTCGACCACGTTGACGACCCGCACCTTCAGCTCGGGGAAATAGCCGCGCAGCAATTCGGCGGCGGCCAGCGTCTCCAGCGTCGGCACGTCGCCGGCGCAGGCCAGCACCACGTCGGGGTCGCTACCGGCGTCGGTCGAGGCCCATTCCCACATGCCGATGCCCGTGGCGCAGTGCTTGATCGCGCTGTCCATGTCGAGCCATTGCGGCGCGGGCTGCTTGCCGGCGACGATCACGTTCACCCGGTTCCATGAGCGCAGGCAGTGGTCGGTGACATAGAGCAGCGTGTTGGCATCCGGCGGCAGGTAGACGCGCACGATCTCCGCCTTCTTGTTCACCACATGGTCGATGAAGCCGGGGTCCTGGTGGCTGAAGCCATTATGGTCCTGCCGCCAGACATGCGAGGTGAGCAGATAGTTCAGCGAGGCGATCGGGCGGCGCCATTCCACCTCCTTCGACGATTTCAGCCATTTGGCGTGCTGGTTGAACATCGAATCGATGATGTGGATGAACGCCTCGTAGCAGGAGAACAGCCCGTGGCGGCCGGTGAGGAGATAGCCCTCCAGCCAGCCCTGGCACATATGCTCGGACAGCATCTCCATCACCCGCCCATCGCGGGCGAGGTGGTCGTCATAGGAGAGCGTTTCCGCCTCCCAGGCGCGGTTGGTCACCTCGAACAGCGCCTGCAGCCGGTTTGAGGCGGTCTCGTCGGGGCCGAAGACGCGGAAATTCTTCGAGGCCTCGTTTTCCTTCATCACATCGCGCAGGAAGCAACCCATCACATAGGTCGATTCCAGCTCGCGATCGCCGGGCCGGGCGACTTCCACCGCGTAGTTGGTGAAATCAGGCAGCCGCAGCGGGCGGCGCAGCGCCCCGCCATTGGCGTGCGGGTTGGCGCTCATGCGCTTCACCCCTTCCGGGGCGAGCGAGGCGATCTCGGGCTTGAGGCGTCCCGCCTCGTCGAACAGTTCTTCCGGCCGGTAGCTCTTAATCCAGTCTTCGAGCAGCACGAGGTGCTCGGGCTTCGACATGTCGGAGAACGGCACCTGGTGAGAGCGCCAGAAGCCTTCCGCCTTCTTGCCGTCGACTGTCTTCGGGCCGGTCCAGCCCTTGGGGGAGCGCAGCACGATCATCGGCCAGCGCGGACGGTCGGTGGCGCCGCGGGTGCGCGCCGCCTCCTGGATCGCCCGGATCTTGCCGAAGGCCTCGTCGAACGCGGCCGCCATCGCCTGGTGCATCGGCTCGGGGTCTTCGCCCTCGACGAAGATCGGGTCGTAGCCATAGCCCTGCATCAGCGCCGCCAGTTCCTCATGCGGGATGCGGGCGAGAATGGTGGGGTTGGCGATCTTGTAGCCGTTGAGGTGCAGGATCGGCAGCACCGCGCCGTCGCTGGCGGGGTTGAGGAATTTGTTGCCGTGCCAGGAGGTGGCGAGCGGGCCGGTCTCCGCTTCGCCGTCGCCGACCACGCAGGCGACGATCAGTTCCGGGTTGTCCAGCACCGCGCCATAGGCGTGGCTGAGCGAATAGCCGAGCTCGCCGCCCTCATGGATCGAGCCGGGGGTCTCCGGCGCGGCATGGCTGGGAATGCCGCCGGGAAAGGAGAACTGGCGAAAAAGCCGGCACAGGCCGCCCTCGTCGCGCGAGATGTCCGGGTACAGCTCGCTATAGGTGCCCTCAAGATAGGTCGAGGCCACCACGCCGGGCGCGCCATGGCCGGGGCCGGCCATGAACAGCACGTCGGCGCCGGTGTCGCGAATGACGCGGTTGAGGTGGACATAGAGGAAGTTCAGCCCCGGCGTCGTGCCCCAATGGCCGAGCAGGCGCGGCTTCACATGCTCGAGGGTCAGCTTCTCGCGCAGCAGCGGGTTGGCAAGCAGATAGATCTGCCCGACCGAGAGGTAGTTTGCCGCGCGCCACCAGGCGTTCATGCGATCGACAAGAGCAGGGCTGAGCGTGTCCGTCGCCGGTTGGGTCGCCATTGCGATGTCCTTTCCAGAACCGTTGCTGAGAGATGAGATAGGGCGCGGGGCGGTTTAGGGCACCAGCACCGCCGCGCCCTGGAAGCGCCCGGCCCGCAGGTCGGCCAGCGCCGCATTGGCGTCTTCGAGGGGATAGGTCGTGGTGGTGGCGTTGATGCCCGCGCGCGGGGCGAGGGCGAGGAATTCCCGCGCATCCTCGCGGGTGAGGTTGGCCACCGACATGAGCTGCCGCTCCTCCCACAGGAGGGAATAGGGAAATTGCGGGATGTCGCTCATATGGATGCCGCCGCACACCACGCGGCCGCCCTTGCGCACCGCGCGCAGGGCCAGAGGCACCAGCGCGCCGACCGGGGCGAAGATCAGGGCGGCGTCGAGCGGCTCGGGCGGCGCCTCGCCGGACCCGCCCGCCCAGCGCGCGCCGAGCGAGAGGGCCAGTTGCTGGGCGCCGGTGTCGCCGGCGCGGGTGAAGGCGTAGACCTCGCGCCCCTGCCAGCGGCAGAGCTGGGCGATGAGATGGGCGGCGGCGCCGAAGCCGTAAAGGCCAATCCGCTGCGCCTCGCCCGCCATCTTCAAGGTGCGCCAGCCGATGAGACCGGCGCACATCAGCGGCGCGGCCGCCACCGGGTCGTCAAAGCCGTCGAGCGGGAAGCAGAAGGCGGCGTCGGCGACCACATGGCTGGCGAAGCCGCCATCGCGGCTGTAGCCGGTGAAGGCGGGGTCGTCGCACAAATTCTCGCGCTGGCTCGCGCAATAGGGACAGTGGCCGCAGGTGTGGCCGAGCCACGGCACGCCGACGCGGGCGCCGACAGGCGGGGCGTCGACGCCCGGCCCGTGCGCCTCGACACGGCCGACGATCTCATGGCCGGGGATGATCGGCAGCGGGCCGGGCGGCAATTCGCCGTCGACGACGTGCAGATCGGTGCGGCAGACGGCGCAGGCCTCCACCCGCACCCTGATCTCGCCGGGCCCCGGCACGGGCAGGGGGCGCTCTTCAAGACGCAAAGCCTCCCCATAGGCGCGCAGGACCATGGCCTTCATCGACGAACCTCGCGGGTGATGGAGGCGGCATCCAACAGGCTCATGGCCGTCCCTTCGTTGATCGCGGTCAAGACGTGGGTGCAAATGAGGTCTACTCATGCACATCTGTTCACGGAAAGCTTGGCGGATGGGGCGCGCGCCAGGCTCCCAGTGGTCGAGTGCAATCCTACGGAGGCACGATGGCAGGTCAGCGACGGTCCCATGCATTCTTTCTCGCTCTCGCCCTCTCAGTCGGTCTGGCACTCCCGGCCGGCGCGCAGGAGAACGCGGCCGGCAACCCGCCCGCCGGTCTCACCGCGCGGCTGCAGGCGCTGATCGGCAAGCTCACCGGCAGCGGCCTGCCGGCCGGCATCGTTTCCACCAATGGGCGGATCGAGGCCGAGCAGGTGCTGGTCGCCGCCAAGCTCGCCGGCCGGGTGCTGGCGGTGCTGGCCGAGGAGGGCCAGACGGTGGAAACCGGGCAGGTGGTCGCCCGCATGGACACGTCCGAGCTGGAAGCCCAGCTCGCCGGGGCGCAGGCGCAGGTGCGCCGGGCGGAGAAGGCGGTGGCCGAGGCGCAGGCCGCCATCGCCCAGCGCGAGAGCGAGCGCACGCTGGCCGAGCAGGAACATGAACGCGCCGCCAAGCTGAAGGAGAGCGGCTTCGGCACCATCCAGTCGCTTGATCTGCGCCAGAGCCAGCTCAATGTCGCCCAGGCCGCGCTCAAGGCCGCGCAGGCCGGGCTCGACGAGGCGGAGGCCTCCACCGATGCGGCGCGGGCTGATGTGGCGCGGGTACAATCGCTGATCGACGATTCCACGCTGCGTGCGCCCCGGCGCGGGCGGGTCGAATATAAGCTGGTGCAGGCCGGCGAGGTGGTGGCGGCCGGCGCGCCGATCCTCACCCTGCTGGACCTTTCCGACGTCTACATGACCGTGTTCGTGCCGGCGCGCGTCGCCGGCCGCCTCGCCATGGGCGACGAGGCGCGTATCATCCTCGATCCGGCGCCCGATTACGTGGTGCCGGCCAAAGTCAGCTTCGTCGCCACCGGCGCGCAGTTCACGCCGAAATCGGTGGAGACGGCGGACGAGCGCGAGAAGCTGATGTTCCGCGTCAAGCTGCGCATCGCCCCGGAACTGCTGCGCCAATATGAGGACCGGGTGAAGGCCGGCGTGCGCGGCCTCGCCTATGTCCGCACCGATACGGCCACGCCCTGGCCGGACATGCTCGGCGTCAAGCTGCCGCAATGAGCGGGGCGCCGATGCAACCCGTCCTCGCGCTGTCCGGCGTCACCCACCGCTATGGCAAGACGCTGGCGCTGGATGGCGTCGATCTCGCCGTGCCCGCCGGCTGCATGGCGGGGCTGATCGGGCCGGACGGGGTGGGCAAGTCGACCCTGCTCGCGCTCGCCGCCGGCGTCACTCGGCTGCAGTCCGGCACGGTGCAGGCGCTGGGCGGCGACATGGCGGACCGGCAGTGGCGCCGGCAGGCCGGCGGGCGCATCGCCTATATGCCGCAGGGGTTGGGGCGCAATCTCTACCCGACGCTATCCATCGCGGAAAATCTCGATTTCTTCGGCCGGCTGTTCGGGCAGGGGGCGGCGGAACGGGCCGAGCGCATCGATGAACTCCTGGCGGCGACGGGGCTGCTGCCCTTCGCCGCCCGCCCGGCGGGAAAACTCTCCGGCGGCATGAAGCAGAAGCTCGGCATCTGCGCCGCGCTGATCCACGACCCCGATCTCGTCATTCTCGACGAGCCGACCACCGGCATCGACCCGCTTTCGCGCCGGCAGTTCTGGGAGCTGATGGCGCGGCTGCGCGAGCGCCGCCCCTCGATGAGCGTCATTGTCGCCACCGCCTATATGGAGGAGGCCGAGCGCTTCGACTGGCTGGCGGCGATGAATGCCGGAAAAGTCCTTGCCACCGGCACCCCGGCCGAGATCCGCGCGCAGGCGGGCGAAGCGACGCTGGAGCGCGCCTTCGTCGCCCTGTTGCCCGAGGCCGAGCGCGGGCGGGCGGAGCCGCTGCCGGAGCTTCCCCGCGTCACTCATGACGGCGCCCCAGCGATCGAGGCGACCGGCCTCACCCGCCGCTTCGGCGATTTCGTCGCCGTCGACCATGTGAATTTCCGCATCGAGCGCGGCGAGATCTTCGGCTTTCTCGGCTCCAACGGCTCGGGCAAGTCGACGACGATGAAGATGCTCACCGGGCTCTTGCCGGCGAGCGAGGGCGAGGCGAAGCTGTTCGGGGCGAAGCTCGACGGCGACGACATGGCCACCCGCAAGCGCGTCGGCTACATGTCGCAGGCCTTCTCGCTCTATGCCGAACTCACCGTGCGGCAGAACCTTGTCCTGCACGCGCAGCTTTTCGAGATACCCGACGTCGCCGCGCGCGTTGCCGAAATGGAGGCCCGCTTCGATCTCGCCGGGGTCGCCGAGATGCGGCCCGAGGCGCTGCCGCTCGGCATCCGCCAGCGGCTCCAGCTGGCGGTGGCGGTGATCCACAAGCCGGAAATCCTCATCCTCGACGAGCCGACCTCCGGCGTCGACCCGGTGGCGCGCGACGGCTTCTGGCGCACGCTGATCGAACTGTCGCGCCAGGACGGGGTGACGATCTTCCTCTCCACCCATTTCATGAACGAGGCCGAGCGCTGCGACCGCATCTCGCTGATGCATGCCGGCAAGGTGCTGGCCATCGGCACGCCGGAGGCGCTGAAGCGCGAGCGCGGCATGGACACGTTGGAAGAGGTGTTCATCGCCGTGCTGGAGGAGGCCGGCATGGGCCGGGAGGAGGGGCGCGCCGAGCTGAAAGAGCGCCCCACCGCCCTCGCGCCGGTCAGGCGCTTCGATGCCGGCCGGCTCTGGGCCTATACTAGGCGCGAGGCGCTGGAGATCGTGCGCGACCCCGCCCGCCTCGCCTTCGCGCTCATCGGGCCGATGCTGCTGCTCTTCACCTTCGGCTATGGCATTTCCTTCGATGTCGAGAACCTGCCCTATGCCGCGTTCGACCAGGACCGCAGCGCCCAGAGCCGGCAGGTGCTGGAGAGCTTCGAGGGCTCGCGCTATTTCGAGACCCACGCGCCGATCGCCTCCATCGAGGAGCTGGACACAAGGCTGAAGAGCGGCGAGCTCAAGCTCGCCATCGAGATCCCGCCCGGTTTCGGCCGCGACCTCTTGCGCGACCGCCAGCCGGAAATCGGCGTCTGGCTCGACGGCTCGATGCCGTTCCGCGCCGAGACCACGCGCGGCTATGTGCAGGGCATCGCCCAGAGTTACCTTGCGGATGCGCAGGAGCGGACCACCGGCACGGCGAGCCCTTCGGCCCCTTTCACCCTTGAGCCGCGCTACCGCTTCAATCAGGCGTTCAAGAGCGTGAACGCCATGGTGCCGAACGTCATCATGCTGATGCTGGTGCTGATTCCCGCCATCATGTCGGCGCTCGGCGTGGTGAAGGAGAAGGAGACCGGCTCGATCACCAATTTCCAGTCGACGCCTGTCACAAAGCTGGAATTCCTCGTCGGCAAGCAATTGCCCTATGTCGCCATCGCCTTTGTCAGCTTCCTCACCATGGTGGTCGCGGCGCGGCTGGTGTTTGAGGTGCCGGTGAAGGGCTCCTTCGCCACGCTGGCCTTCGGCTCGCTGGTCTATGTGTTCGCCACCACCGCCTTCGGGCTGCTGGTGTCGAGCTTCGTGAAGAGCCAGGTGGCGGCGATCTTCGCCACCGCCATCATCGCCATCATCCCGGCGGTGAATTTTTCCGGCCTGCTCACCCCGGTGTCCTCGCTTTCCGGCGGGGCGCGGCTGATGGGGCTGGCCTTCCCCTCGGCCTGGTACCAGCAGGTGAGCGTCGGCGCCTTCACCAAGGGGCTGGGCCTTGCCTCGCTCTGGCCTGATATCGCCATGGTGTTCGCGCTGGCGCTGGTGTTCATCGCCGGCGCCATGCTGGCGCTGCGCAAGCAGGGGGCCTGAGCATGCTGGACGGATTGCTCGCCCGCCTGGCCCGCATCTGGCGCCTCGGCATCAAGGAACTCTACAGCCTGAAGGCCGACCCCGTGCTGGCGGGGCTGATCCTCTACACCTTCACCGTCGCGGTCTACACCGTGTCCGTGGGTGCCAAGTTCGAGGTCGAGAACGCGGCGGTGGCGGTGGTGGACGAGGACCAGAGCGCGCTGTCGCGCCGGCTGGGCGACGCGCTGCTGCAACCCTTCTTCAAGGCCCCGGTGCCGATCAGCGCGCGCGAGATCGATGCGGCGATGGATGCGGGGCGCTATGTCTTCGTGCTCAGCATCCCGCCGAAATTCGAGCACGACCTGATCGCCGGCCGCCAGCCCACTCTCCAGCTCGACATCGACGCGACAGCCATGTCGCAGGCCGGCAATGGCGCCGCCTATATCCAGAACATCCTCGTGCAGGAAGTGGCGGCGGCGATGGGCGGAAGCGCCACCTCGCCGGTCAACGTCGTCATCCGCCCGAAATTCAACGCCAACCTCACCTCGGCCTGGTTCACCGCGGTCATGCAGGTGATCAACAATGTCACCATGCTCGCCGTCATCCTCTCCGGCGCGGCGCTGATCCGCGAGCGCGAGCACGGCACGATCGAGCATCTGCTTGTTATGCCGGTGACGCCGATCGAGATCATGCTGGCGAAAATCTGGGCCAATGGGCTGGTCATCGTGGTAGCGGCGACGCTGTCGCTGCTGATCGTGGTCGAGTGGCTGCTCGGCGTGCCGGTGCAGGGCTCGGTGACGCTGTTCGTCGCCTCCATGCTGGTCTACCAGTTCTCGGTGACGGCGCTCGGCATCCTGGTGGCCACGGTGTCGACCTCGATGGCGCAGTTCGGCCTCATCGTCATGCCGGCGCTCATCGTCATGAACCTGCTCTCGGGCTCCACCACGCCGATGGAGAGCATGCCGGTCTGGCTGCAGAACGTGATGCAGCTTTCCCCTTCCACCCATTTTGTCGCCCTCGCCCAGGCGGTGCTCTATCGCGGCGCCGGGCTGTCGGTGATCTGGCCGGACCTGCTGGCGCTCGCCGCCATCGGCGCCGCCTTCTTCGCGCTGGCTGCGCTGCGCTTCCGCAAGGCGCTGCAAAGCGCGGGGTAGGGGGCCTAGAGCACGTCCGCTGAAAGCCGGATCACCTGATGTGCTCTAGGTTTTTGTTTTTACACATTTTCTTCACGCGAACCGGAACCCACTTCGCTCGAAAATGCTCTAGGGCATCTTTGAGGGCAGGTTGATCGCCTCGCCATCAAGGACGAAATGGCCAAAGCCGCGATGGTGCAGCGTCCTCGGCGCCTTCTGCGCGGGGTCGGTCCACGCCTTCACCACTTCCAGCACGAGGACATTATAGCGCTCCCGCAGCGTCGTATCGACCACGCGGCATTCGAGATTGGCGAAGCACTCCTTCACCAGCGGCGCGGCGACCTCAGCGGCCGGCAGCGGGGTGAGGCCGGTGCGGGCGAATTTGTCGCCGTCGCGGCCCGAGCAATTGCCGACCGCCACGACCTTTTCCGCCAGCTCCACGGTGGGAATGGCGATGACGCATTCCCCGCTCGCCTTCAGCGCCCGGAAGCTGAAATCGTTCTCGCTGACCACGCAGGCGATGAGCGGCGGGGTGAACTCCACCATCATGTGCCAGGACATGGTCATCACATTCGCCCGTCCCTGCCATGACGTGGTGAGCAGCACGACGGGGCCGGGCTCGATGAGCCGGTAGACCTGATCGAGGGCAAGCGTCTGCATGGCCGGGTGCTCCGAGGGCAGCTGTTCGCAGGATAACGCGCCGGCCCGGGGCCGCAGTCCGCAATCCCCCTCTTGTGCGCCGCAGCGATTGGAATTTTAATGGCGCATCGCGGCGACAAGGACGTTGCCCGCGATGCGGCAGGGATTGCCGGCAGCCCCTTTTGCGGGCCGTCGATTCCTGCGTGGGGAGACGGCCGCACCCTTCTCGCGGAGTCCCCCATGCCGAGCGCCCTTTCCCCCAGCGCCTTCACCGCCCGCGCCCCCGACCTTGCCGCCTATCGCCTCGCGGCCGAGCCCTATTACCGGCCGGTGGGCGACGAGATCGCCGTGTTCGAGGCGGCGTGGCGCCACCGCCTGCCGGTGATGCTGAAGGGCCCGACCGGCTGCGGCAAGACCCGCTTTGTCGAGCACATGGCGTGGCGGCTGGGGCGCCCGCTGATTACGGTGGCGGCGCATGAGGACATGACCGCCGCCGATCTCGCCGGCCGCTTCCTGCTCACCCCGGAAGGCACGGTGTGGCAGGATGGCCCGCTGACCCAGGCGGTGCGCCATGGCGCGCTCTGCTATCTCGACGAGATCGTCGAGGCCCGGCAGGACACCACCGTCGTCATCCATCCGCTCACCGATGCGCGGCGCCTGCTGCCGCTGGAAAAGCGCAACGAGCAGGTCGCCGCCCATGCCGATTTCCAGCTCGTCATCTCCTACAACCCCGGCTACCAGAGCGCGGTGAAGGACCTGAAGGAATCCACCAAGCAGCGCTTCATCGCCATCGCCTTCGACTATCCCGCCCCGGAACTGGAGGCCGAGATCGTGATGCGCGAGGCGGGGGCCGATGCCGCGCTCGCCAGCATCCTGGTCGCCATTGCCACGTGCTCGCGAAACCTGCGCGGGCAGGGGCTGGATGAGGGCGCTTCCACCCGCATGCTCATCCATGCCGGCCGGCTGGCGGCGGGCGGCGTCTCGCTGGCGGCGGCGGTGCAGGCGGCCATCGTGCTGCCGATCACCGACGATGCCGAAATGCGCCGGGCTCTTGGTGCGGCCATTGCCGCCTGCCTGCCATGACGGCGCTCATCCACCGCGCGGCGCCGGTTCGAGACGCCCCCGCCCTCGCCCGCCTCGCCGGGTTGATGGCGGCGCGCGAGACCCTTGCCGCCGGCTTCGCGCAGACGCGGCAGCAGCTGGCGCGGCGCCATGGCGCGGCTTCACTTGAGCCTTGGGCGCAGGGCGCGCTGGCGCTGGTCGAGGTGAATGCCGGCCCTGGCGCGCTGCTCGCCTTCTGGCGCGCCAGCGTGGAGCTCTCCGCCCAGCTCTCCCCGGCGGCGCTCGGCGAGACGGGGCTGGCCGCCGCCACGCTGTGCCGCGAGGCCGGCGGGCGGGCCACCCGTGCCGCGCTCGACGGCTTTGTCGCGATCGCCCCGCGCCTTGCCGGGGAGGGCGAGCGCGCCCTGTGGTGGCGGGCGCTGCTCGCCCTGGCGCAGGCCGCGCCGGATTGCGTGGAGCTAGTGGCGGCGCGGGCGCACCGTCTGGTGCTGCCGGGCCATGTGGCTGATTTCGAGGGCTTTGTCGCCGCCGGGCTGAAGGCGGCGGGGCGCGACGGGGCCCGCCGGCGCGCCTTTTTTGCGCTGGAGGACAAACTGGCGCTGGCCCTTCTGGCGCGCATCGGCGCCGGGCCGGGCTTTGCCGAGCTGGAGCCCGAGCTGCGCCGGGTGCTCGCCGCCCTGTGGGGCACGGCGCCGCAACTCCAGCCGCTGCCGCCCGCCGACCCGGAGACGCCCCGCCGCGTCAACATCGCCGGCCCGGTGCTTCGCCTGCCGGAGGTCTTTCCCGGCGTGGAAGGGGAAGCGGCGCGCCGGCTCTATCTCGCCGCCGCGCTGCATGCGGGGGCGCATCTCCACTTTGGCAATCCGCGCTTTCCGGTGCGCAAATTCCGGCCGGTACAGATCGCGCTGGCCGGGCTGATCGAGGATGCGCGCATCGAGGCGCTGGCGATGGGGCGCTATCCCGGCCTGCGCCGGCTGTGGGCGCCGTATCATGTCGCGACGCCCGAGGACGGGCCGACACTCGCCGCGTTGCAGGCCCGGCTGGCGCGCGGGATGTTCGATCCCGGCTACAGCGACCCGGACGCGCTGGTCGGCAAGGCGCAGGCACTGTTCGCTGCGGCAAGCGGGCGCCTCAACGATCCCGCGGTCAGCCTCGATATCGGCACCCGGCTGGCCAACGATATCGGCCAGCGGCGCCTGCGCTTCCACGCGCGCGGCCATGTGGTGGAGCCGGCCTATCGCGATGACGGGCTCGGCCTGTGGGACTTTTCCGACATCGACCCGGAGGTGTCGGACGAGGTGCAGTTGATGGTCGAGGCCGCCCGCTTGGATCGCCGCGAGGGCGCGGACGGCCCGCCCGACGCGGAGCCTTCCCACGCGCCGGCCGGCCGCGCCCGCCCGACGCCTGCCGGTGAGACCGGCGCCGTCATCGCCACCTATCCCGAATGGGACGCGCTGGCCGGCATCGAGCGGGCGGACTGGACCAGCGTGCGTGCGATGCTCCCCGCACCGGGCGACACGCGCCCGCTTCTTCGCGCGCTGGAGGCGGCCGCACCCGCCCGCCAGCGCATCGCCCGGCTGGTGAAAGCCTCAAAAGTCGGCCGTGCCGCCCGGCTGAAGCGGCAATGGGAAGGGCACGACCTCGACCTCGACGCCGTCATCGACGCCGCCATCGCCCGGCGCGCCGGCGAGATGCCGGATATGCGGGTGTTCCGCGCCACCGCGCTGTTGCAGCGCGACCTTGCCGTGCTGGTGCTGGTCGACATGTCGCAGTCGACGCGGGAAAGGCTGGCCGACGGGGCGAGCGTGCTCGATGTGGAAAAGTGCGCCGTGGCGATGCTGGCCGAGGCCTTGGCGGCGCTGGGCGATGCTTTCGCCCTGTTCGCCTTCGCCTCCAATGGCCGCGACGATGTCAGGCTGTGCGAGGTGAAGGGTTTTGCCGCGCCCTATGATGCGGCGGCGCTGGCCCGGCTCGCCGGGCTCACCCCCGGCCTGTCGACCCGGCTCGGGGCGGGGCTGCGCCATGCCGGGGCGGAGATCGCGAGCGTGCGCGCCTTCCGCAAGCTCATCCTCGTGCTCACCGATGGCGAGCCCTCCGACATCGACACGCCGGCACAGGACCTCGTGCAGGATGCCCGTCGCGTGGTGCTGCAACTGCGGGCGCAGGGCATCGACACCTTCGGCGTCACCCTCGATCCTGCCGGGGTCGGCTGCGGGCCGGCCATTTTCGGCAAGGCCAATGCCATGCCGGTGCGCCGGATCGAGGATCTGCCGGAGCGGCTGTCGGAGCTGTATTTCCGGCTTGCGCGGCGGTGAAGGGTGAGGCCGTCACACGCCGTCATGCCCGGCCTTAGGCCGGGCATCCACGGCTTGCCTGCGCATGCCGGGCCGAAGAGGT
Source organism: Ancylobacter vacuolatus (assembly GCF_030813595.1). Lineage (GTDB taxonomy): Bacteria > Pseudomonadota > Alphaproteobacteria > Rhizobiales > Xanthobacteraceae > Ancylobacter > Ancylobacter vacuolatus. Next base: position 234,744 of record NZ_JAUSUH010000008.1, read on the forward strand.
GGATGGCCGGGACACGCCCGGCCGTGACGTCATTTTCCCCGCGTCGTCCTCCCGGACGCCCGGAGGGTGATCCGGGAGGACGTTCTGGGCAACGCTGGCCGAGGGCTGACCAGTGAGTGCAGTGAGGTGGACGATCCGGCCGATGCGGCCAAAGCGTCCAGCCTCCCCGCTTGCCCCTCCCGCACCCTTCTTCCCCACGTCCTTGCTGATCGCGAAAGCCGGGCAACTTTCGCGGCAAAGGCGTCAGTGGTTGAGGTTCTTCACAATGTCCTCGACCATCTTCT
>NZ_JAUSUH010000009.1 GCF_030813595.1 Ancylobacter vacuolatus
GCCCCGGCGGACGGGGCGGTGAGCGATTGGCGCAGCCGGCTGCCGACCGCGTCGCGCAGATAGATCGACTGCTGCTGGATCACCGTCTGCGCCGAGGCATAGGCCTCGCCCGAAAGCTGGTTGAGCGCCGGCGCCACCGCGGAGGTCGGCAGGGCGAAGATCGCCTCATAGACGGCGTTGCCCGTGCCCAGCGCCTGCGCCGCCACGGCCACGTTCGCCTGGTTCGGCGTGTGGGCATAGTCGACGAAGTTGAACCCGTTATAGACCAGCGTCAGGAACACGTTCTTTGCGTCATAGGTCAGCTCCGGCGCCAGGAAGGCATAGTCCGACGTGACCGAGCCGAAGGTGCCGGTGAGCGTGTTGGTGGTGGAAAGAATGGCGACCTTGCCCGTCGAGGGATAGCGCCCCGGGGTGGCCAGCACCTCGACGCTCGCCTGCGAGGACAGCGTCACCGCCCCGGTGGCGGTGATCAGGTCGTGCCCGCCGGCCGCCGTCACATCCACCTGGTAGACCGCGCCGGCATTGAACGCCACCGGGCCGTTCACCGTCAGGGTTCCCGGCGAATAGCCCGGCCCGACGATGCCCCCGTCATTGACGATCAGCCCGCCAATGCTCGCCGTGCCGCCAAGCACGCCGCCCTCATTGACGGTGAAGGTCGAGGCGGTGCTCGACCCCGCCGCCAGCCGCACCGTGCTGTCGTCCACCGTCACCGCCCCGGTATAGGGCGCGGAGAACAGCACCGTGCCGCCGCCGGTGAAGGTCACCGCGCCGTTGCCGGTGATCGCCCCGGTGAAGGCGTAGGTGTCGGAACGGTTGAACACCAGCTTGGCATTGTTCACCACGTCGCCGACAATGGAGCCGGTCGTGCCGCCATTGCCGATCTGCAGCGTGCCGGCCGAGATGGTCGTCACCCCGGCATAGGTGTTGGTCCCGGTCAGGATCAGCAGGCCGTCGCCGGTCTTGGTCAGGCCCGCCGTGCCCGAGATCACCCCCGACAGGGTCAGCGCCTGCGTGGAATCCACCTCGATCGTGCCGGCGGTCGAGCTCGGCCGGGCCAGCGGGTTGGGCACGCCCAGCACCACCGCCCCGCCATAGGTGAAGCTGCTGCTGGCGCGCAGCGTGCCTTCCGTGTCCACGGTCAGCCCGCCGCTGCCCAGCGCGCTGGCCGCGTCCACCCGCAACGTGCCGCTGGCGATGGTGGTGCCGCCGGTGGAGGTGTTGGCCCCCGTCAGATACAGCGTGCCCTCGCCCGCCTGCACCAGCGCGCCGCTGCCGGAGATCGCCCCCGCCATCGTCACGTCGTCGCTGCGGTTGAACGCCAGCACACTGTTATTGGTCACATCGCCGAGGATCGACCCCGAGGCGCCGCCATCACCGATCTGCAGCGTGCCGCCGGAGATCACCGTGCCGCCGGTGTAGAGATTGGCCCCGGTCAGGACCAGCGTGCCGTAATCGGCCTTCTCCAGCCCGTGCGTGCCGGTGAGCACCGAGCCAATGGTGGCGACCGTCGACGCCCCTTCCTCGGTGCCGTCGCCGACCCGGATCACCGGTGCCTCGCCGGCGAGCAGGAGAGCGCCGCCGCTTACCCCATAGCCGGTCTCGACGAACTGCAGGCCGGTTGCCGACACCTGGCCGTCGGTATTGTCCACCGTCACCGTGCCGGGCGAGCCCTGGAACACCGCGAAGGCGCCGTTCCAGCCCTGCGGGATGGTGCCGCTGGCATTGATCCAGTTGGTCTGCGCCCCCGCCGTCCAGGTCCCCGTGCCGCCGAGAACGGTCTGCGTCGCCGTGGTGTTGGTACCGTTCCAGAACAGGATCGGCGTGTCGACGCCTTCCACCAGCAGGTTCACCTGGTTGGCGACCGACGTCTGGACGCCGCCCAGCAGCCCGCCGGTGAGCGGGCTCACCTCCATGCCATTGTCGGTCAGCGTGCCGGTATAGTTCATCACGCGGTAGATGCCGACGCCGAAGCCCGCCGTCTGCGTCACCTTCAGCGTGCCGTCCAGCGTCACATTGCCATTGACCGTGAACACGGCCTCGCTCGAGGGTGCGCCCAGGCTCACGCTCACATTGGCCGCCGCGGCGAGGTCAAGCCCGCCCATGGTCAGCCCGCCGGGCTGCGCGCCCTCCAGCGTGCCGCCGTCGAGCACATGCACCGTCTTGGCGATGCTGCCGGTGCCCGACAGCGTGGCGAGGTTCTGCACATAGACATCGCCATCCACGCTCCCGGTCACCGCGAGGCCGCCGCCGGCGACCGTGGTGTCGCCCGCATAGGTGTTGGCCCCGCTCAGCGTCAGCGTGCCGGTGCCCGACTTGGTCAGCCCGCCCGTGCCGCTGATGATGCCGGCAAAGCTGGTGCTGGTGTTGTCGCCGCCGGCGGCGAGCTTCGCCCCGTCGAGGACCAGCGCGCCCGCACCGGCGATCGAGCCGACCGTCTCGGTGGCGCCGCTCGGGCGCAGGATCAGCTGCGCCCCCGTGGCCACGCTCACCGCGCTGGCGTCGCCGATGGCCTGCCCGCCCTCGGCAATGAGGATGCCCTCATCGACCTTTGTCGCGCCGCTGGCGCTGTTGGTGCCGGAGAGCACCAGCGTGCCGGTGCCGGTCTTCGCCAGATTGCCGAGGCCGGCAATCGCCCCGGTCAGGGTCAGCGTCTTGCTGTCATCCACCGCGAACGTGCCACCGCCGACGCCGGCCACCGGCGTGAGCGAGACCGCGCTGGCATAGGTGAAGCTGTCGCTCGCGCGCAGCGTGCCGCCGCCCTCAAGCGCCAGCGGCCCGCTGCCCAGCGCCGCCGCCGCGGAGACCTGCACCGTGCCGCCTGAAATGGTGGTGCCGCCGCTATGATTGCTCGTGCCGGTCAGCGTCAGCGTGCCCTCGCCGGTCTTGGTGAGGCACCCCGCGCCCGAGAAGGCGCCCGAGAAGGTCGAGCTGGTGCCGTCGCCGCCGGCGATCAGGCAATAGGCGCCGAGGGCGACGTCGCCGCCGCCCGCCAGCGAGCCCACCGTCTCATTGGCGTCCTTGAGGGTCAGCGTCGCGCCGCTGGCCACCGTCAGCCGCGCCGTGTTCGACAGCGAGGAACCGCCGCTGACCTCCAGCGTGCCCGCCGCCACATTGGTGGCGCCGCTATAGCTGTTGCCCGCGATCGCCAGCGTGCCGGTGCCCGACTTGGTCAGCGCCCCCGTTCCGCCAATGGCGCCGGTGAGCGTCAGCGTCTTGCTGTCGTCCACAGCGAACGTGCCGCCGCCCAGCCCCGCGACCGGGGTCAGCGTGACCGCGCCGCCATAGCTGAAGCTCTCGCTCGCCTGCAGCGCGCCGTCGCCCTCAAGGCTCAACCCGCCGCTCCCCAGCGCGGATGCCGCCGCGACCTTCACCGTGCCGGCCTTGACCGTCAGGCCGCCGCTGAAAGCGTTGGTGCCCGTGAGCGTCAGCGTGCCCGCGCCCTTCTTGGTCACGCTGCCCGTCCCCGAGATGGCGCCGTCAAAACCGAGATCATTGGAGCGGTTGAACACCAGCGCCGCATTGTTCACCACATCGCCCTCGATCGAGCCGGTGGTGCCGCCCTTGCCGATCTGCAGCGTGCCCTGGGTGATGGTGGTGCCGCCGGTATAGGTGCTGGCCCCGGTCAGGATCAGCGTGCCGAGATCCGTCTTCTCTAGACCGGTGCTGCCGGCAATCACCGAACCGATGGTGGCGACATAGGCCGCCCCGGCCCCCGTGCCGTCGCCGACGCGGATCTGCGTCTGGCCGGAGGTCGCCGCCAGCGTCAGCGCATCGCCACCCACCTCATAGCCGTCCACCATGAACTGCACGCCGGTCACCGCCACCGCGCCCGCCGTGTCGTCGATCGTCACCACGCCCGCCGTGGCCGAGAACACCGCGAAACTCGCGTCCCAGGCCCGCGACTGGTTCGCCTTGGAGGTGGTCCAGTTGGTGTCGGTCGAGCTCGCGGTCCAGGTGCCGGCGCCGCCATGGATGGTGCCGTCCGGCGTGGTCTGGCTGCCGTTCCAGTACAGCATGCCGCCCTGAAGTACCGCCAGGTTCACCTGGCCCGGCACCTGCTGGATCTCATAGGCGTATTGCAGCGGGGTATCGCCCAGCACCAGCCCGTCATCCGAGGCCAGCGTCGTGTAGTCGAGGATCCGGTAGACGCCGAGCGCCATCGACCCGCCATCGGTCACGTTCAGCACGCCGTCCAGCGCCAGCGTCTCGGCCGAGAACACCGCATTGCCGGTGTTGGAACCCAGCGTCACATTGATGTTGGCGCTTTCCGAAAGGGTCAGCGAGGTCATGGACAGCCCATAGGCCCCCGCCGTCGTCACCGGCGCCGCCGCCAGCGTGCCGCCATTCTCGACGCTCACCGAGCCGGTGATCGCCGCCCCCGAAGGGCCGGCCGTCTCGCCCTGCAGCGTCGCCCCGGACTTCACCGTGACATTGCTGGCCAGCGACACCCCGCTGAGGATCTCCAGCGTCCCCGCCTCCACCGTCGTGCCCGCGCCCGCGCTGTTGGCGCCGGTGAGCGTCAGCTTGCCCGCACCCTTCTGCACCAGCGCGCCCGTGCCGGTGATCGCCCCCCCCGCAACCACGTCATCGGACCGGTTGAACGCCACAGTGCCGCTATTGGCGATCGCCCCCGCCACCGATCCCGTGCCGCCGCCATTGCCGATCTGCAAGGTGCCGGCGGCGACCGTGGTTCCCCCCGAATAGGTGTTGTCACCCGTCAGCGTCAGAACGCCAAAGCCAAGCTTCCTCAGTGAACCGGTGCCGATCATTCCCGCCGAGACGCCGATGTCGAAGCCGTTACTGTCAAAGAAGACGCCGCCGGCATTGATGGTGACGGTGTTGTCCGCAAACCCAGTAAGGAAGGACGCCTGGCTGGCCGAAGCCTTCACCACGCCGCCATTGAAGTTCACGGAGCCCTGGCCCGCGCCCTTGCTGATCTGCCCCGTGGTGAGGACGCCGCGCGCGCCATCCGTGCCGTCGAGGTTGAGCGTGCCACCGCCCGTGGCGCCATAGCCCAGCGTGACATGGGCGGCCGAGACGGCGCCGCCATCGGCGACACTCAGCGTGCCGGTGCCGTTCAGCCCGACGAAGAGATCGAGGCTGCCCGTGCTCCAGCTGGAATCCGCGCCCGTGACCGTCGCCGTTCCGGTAGAGAGGGCATTTTGTCCGATATAGCCATTGCCGCTGCTCACCCCGCCACCCACCGACACCGTCATCTGGCCGGAGCCGGAGCCGCCGACGACGAAGTCCTTGCTGTTGGTCCACAGCGAATCCGCGCCCGTCACGGTGACGCTGCCATTGGAGCCGGTGTTGACGCCGATATAGGCAAAGCTGCTGGAGGCGGTGGCTCCGCTCTTGAGGGCGAACGCTCCGGTCGACCCGCGATTACTGCTGACATAGGCGTTGACGGTCGACACATGGCCGGAGTCCTCAACCGTCAGCGTGCCGGTGCCGGTATAGCCGACATGGAGTTCAGCCGTGGTCTCCCAGGCCGAGTCTTCGCCCGTCACGGTGGCGGTGCCGAGAGAGTCAGCATTTACGCCGATATAGCCAATGCCGGTGCTCACCTTGCCGCCGGCCGCGACGTTCAGCGTCCCGGTGCCGGACTGGCCGATGCCGAGTTCGGTGGTGGCGGTCCAGGTGGAACCTGCTCCCGTCACCGTCACCGTTCCGATTGAACCCGCGCTGGCGCCGACAATACCGGTCGCCCCCATGAGGGTGCCGCCGGCCTCGACATTCACGGTGCCGGTGCCGCTATAGCCAACATTGATGGCGCCGGTACTGGTCCAGATCGACTCTTTGCCCGTCACTGTGGCCGTGCCGTTCGATCCGGCGAGGACACCGACATAGCTGTAGGCGAAGCTCGCCTCGGCGCCGGCGGAAACCGTGAAGCTCGCCTGGCCGCCCTGGCCGACGCCGAGTTCGCCTGTCCCGATCCAGGAGGCGTCGGCCCCCGTCACCACCACGGTCCCGGTCGTTCCCGCGCCATTAGCGATGTAGCCGGACGTATTCGCCAGCGTGCCGCTGCCCTCGATCGTCAGCGTGCCACCGGTCATATAGACCCCGGCGCTCAAGGTGTTGCTGCCGGTAAGCGTCAGCGTGCCGGCACTGACCGTGGCGAGGCCCGCATAGCTGTTGGTACCCGATAGCGTCAGCGTGCCGAGGCCGGTCTTCTTCAGCCCCGCCGTGCCGGTGAGGGAGGAAGCGACGGTCGCGCCGACCTCGGCGGCGTCGGGCCCCTCGCCCACCAGAATCGTGGCCTCCGTGCTGCTGCCAAAGCCGACGAGGTTGATCGACCCGCCCGTGATCACATAGTCGTCGACCAGGAACTCCATCGCCGCGACCTGCGGCGCCGTCGATCCGCTTACCGTCACTGTGCCCGCCGTGCCGGCGAAGATGGCGAGCCCCGCCTGCGACCAGGTATCGGCCGTGGTGCCGGCCGCGTTAGTCCAGTTGGTGGTTGCCGACTGCACATTCCACGTGCCGGTGCCGCCGTCGACGCCGGCGCCGCCGGTGGTGTTGGACCCGTTCCACCACTGGCCCGCCGCCACGAGCAGATTGACCTGGTTGGCGGTAGAGGTGCTGACGGCATAGAGCGAATGCGCCGGCGCCGTGCCGATCTCGAGCGTGTTGTCGGTCAGCGACCCGGCATAATCGATCAGCCGGTACGTACCCGAGGCGAAGCCCGTGCCGGCGGTCAGGTCCAGCGTGCCGTCGAGCGTCAGGTTGCCGCCCACGCCGATCGCCGGCGTCGTCGACCCGGGCGAGCCCAGCGTCACCGCGAAGACCGAGGTCGGTCCCGCAAAGCTCAGATTGCCGCCGATGGTGAGCGAGGTGGTGCCGGACACGCCGGCGAGGCTGCCGCCCGCCGTGATTTCCACATTGCCCGAGATGGTGCCCGCGCTGGCGCCGCCCTGCAGCGTCGCGCCGGTTAGAACCGAGACGCCCCCGGTTAGGCTGCCGCCGGAAAGCTCCAGCGTGCCGGCCGAGACCGTCGTGGTGCCGAGAAAGGTGCTGGCGCCCGTGAGCGTCAGCGTTCCCGCGCCGGACTTGATCAGGGAGCCAGCCCCGGAAATGGCGCCGGCAAACGAAATATCGTCGGAGCGGTTGAAGGCAAGCGTGCCGGTGCTGAGCGCCACATCGCCGGCGATCGAGCCGGTAGCGCCTCCATCGCCGATCGACAGCGTGCCGCCCGAAACCGTCGTGCCGCCGGCATAGGTGTTCGCCCCGGTTAGCGTCATTGTACCGGTGCCGGTCTTCACCAGCCCGGCCGTGCCGGAGCCGCCCAGCGTGCCGGAGAACGTCGTGCTGGCGTCGTTGCCGCCCGTGGTCAGGGCATAGTTGCCGACAATGTAGACGTTGCCGGCGCCCGCCAGCGAGCCGATGGTCTCGGCCGCCTGGAACAGGACGAGTTCCGTACCGGCCTCGACCGTCACCGCGACGCTGTCCGCCAGAGCCGACCCATTCTGGAGGAACAGCTTGCCGGCGGAGATCTGCACCGCCCCGGTGAAGGTGTTGGTCCCGGTGAGGAACTGGTTCAGGTTGCCGACCTTGGTCAGGCCGCCCGTGCCGGTGATGCTGCCGGCAAAGTTTCCGGCGACGGTATCGGCGCCAAGCGTCAGCGTGTTGGCGTTGAGGGTCACCGTTCCGCCGGCACCGTCCAGAGTGGCCAGGGCCTGCCCGCCATTGACCAGTTCCAGCGTCGTCCCGCTGGACAGGTTGAGCTTGGTCGTGTTCGCGAGCGCCGAGCCGCCGGACAGGACCAGCCCGCCGCCGGTCACCCACACATCGCCGGTGAACGTGCTCGCCCCACTCAGGGTCAGCGTGCCGGTGCCGGCCTTCCCCAGGTTTCCGATGCCGGATATCTCGCCGGAGAAGGTTGTGGAGCTGTTGTCGCCGCCGGCGGTCAGCTGGCTGACATTGGTCAGCGTCACCGTGCCGGCGCCCGCCAGCGAGCCGACGGTTTCGTTCGCGTTCAGCTGCAGGCTGGCGTCTTTCGCCACCGACACCGCGCTGGAATCGCCGATCGCCGAACCGCCGGACGCCACCAGCGTGCCGGCCGAAACCGTCGTCGCGCCGGAATGGGTGTTGCTGCCCGACAGGGTGAGCGTGCCGGTGCTGGCCTGCTCGACTGAGCCGGTTCCCGAAATGTCGCCGGAGAAGATCAGGCTGTCGGTGCGATTGAACACCAGGCTCGCATTGTTGACCACATCGCCGGTGATCGAACCGGTCGTTCCGCCGCCGCCGATCGACAGCGTGCCGCCGGAGATCGTGGTGCCGCCGGTATAGGTGTTCGCGCCGGTCAGGATCGTCGTGCCGGCCAGCACGCTCACCGTGCCGCCGCCGGAGATGGGCGTGGACAGCGTGAAGTCGGTGGCGGTGTGGTTGAAGACGATCTCGCCCGTGCCCGCGCCGAAGACGATCTTCGGCGTGTCGATCGTGCCGGCCGCCCCCGCCGCCGAGCCCTTCGCCGCGCCGATGGCGAGCACGCCGTCGCCTGCGGCGGCGTAGGCAATACGCACCTCATTGTCGACCTTCAGCGTGCCGCCATCGGTGACGATCACCGAGGCCGTGCCGGCATAGCCGACATAGAAATTGCCGAGATAGGAGAAGGTGGGGTTCGCCTTGGCCCAGAACTGCGACCCCGTCCCGATGATGGTCAATTTACCTTCGGAGTGCGGGTCCATGCCGACGCCCGCCACGCCGCCCGTCACTGTGCCGCCGGCGGAGATGGTGAGGTCGCCGTTGCCATTCACCGGATCGACGTTGCGCGTGCCGTTCTGGCCGCCGACATAAAAAAACTGTTCCGCGACCAGGCTCGCCTCGGAAACAGTCATCGTCACCAGGTCGCCGCCGCTCGCGCCGACATAGACTCTGTCGGCATAGACATCCGCGCCGTCCGAAATCGTGACCGTGCCTCCATCGGGGCTTAGCCCGGCCTGGAGCGCGGTGTTGGTGGGGTCGTCGGGGTCGCCGATCTCGACCCGGGTGCCCTTACCGGTGAAGGTGACCTGCGCCCCGGCGCCGGTATAGAGGCCCACCTTGGTAATGTAGGCCGTGGCGCCGTCGGAGACGGTGAGGGAGCCGGTGGAGCCGGCCGTGCGCGCGATATCTATGCCGCCGTCGCTGTTGGTCCAGATCGTGTCCTTGCCGGTCACGGTGAGCGAGCCGGTGCCGCCGCTGCCGCTCTGCCAGGATCCGGTGGAAACGCCAATCCGCTTGGCATCGAACGTGGCGCCGCCGGAAATCGTCAGGCTGCCGGTGCCGCCATTGTCGCCAATGGTGAGCTCGCCCGTGCTGGTCCAGCTCGAACCGTCGCCGCTCACCGTCACCGTGCCGACCCCGCCCTCCGCCGTTCCCACGGTGCCGTTGACGCTGGTCAGCGCGCCGCCGCCGGAGACCGCCAGCGTGCCCGCGACGTCGCTGCCCACCGTCAGAACCGAGGCGCCCAGCGTGCCGGTAAGGCCCAGCGTGCCGGCGGAGACGGTGACGTCGCCGGTCAGGGTGTTCGCGCCCCACAGGTTCAGCGTGCCGGCGCCGGTCTTCTCAAGACCGGTCGTGCCGATGAGAGCGGAGCCGATGGTCGCCGTCGCGCCCGTGGCCACCTCGATCTCGGTCGGGCCGGAGCTCGCATTCAGGGTGATGCTGCTGCTGAAAATAGCATAGCCATCCACCTCGAAGCGCATGCCCTTGACGGAGGTCTGCCCGGGGTTGTCCTCGATGGAGATAATGCCGCCGGTGCCGGCGAAGATGGCGGTCGAACCGTTCCAAAACTCATTGGTGGTTCCCGCCGCATTGGTCCAGTTGTCGTTGGTGGACGCCCAGGTGCCCGATCCGCCGATGATGCCGCCGCCCGACGCCGCCGGTCCGCCGTTCCAGTAGAGGCCGGCGCCGGAAACGGTCAGCAGCACCTGGCCCGCCGTCGTGGTCGTATCGACCGTATAGATGTAGTCCGTCGGTGCCGTGCCGACGCCGATCGTCCCGGTCAGTGAGCCGGCATAGCCGATCAGGAGATAGGTGCCCTCGGCCATCGCGCCGCTGTCGGTGATGTTCAGCGTGCCGCCGAGCGTGAGATCGCCGCTGCCGCTGACCGACGCATCGCCCACAGTGATAAGTGCGGTCGCCGTGGTGGGCGCGCTCAGCGTGACGTTCAGGCTCGCGCCAGTGTACAGAGATAAATCGCCACCGGTGATCGCGAGGGCCGAGCTTCCCGCGACGGCCTGCAGCGCGATGGTGCCGCCGCTAAAGGCACCCACGTCGCTTGAGACCGTCGCCGTCAGCGATTGGCCATTTGCCAAAGTTCCACCCGACTGGACGAAGAGCGCCCCCTTGACGCCGCCCGCAGTCGCACCGTTCCCGAGTTGCAGGGTGCCACCGCTGACCGACCAAGCACTCCCCGAAGTTCCTGCCTGCTGCCCACTCAACAGCCAGACGCCGCTGCTTCTGACGTTAACCTCATTCAAGTTCTGGAACTGGGCGCCGCCGCCCGTACCGGCGTTCAACTGTGCCAAGTCAAACACACCGCCGGCACCGCTTAACTTCAGCGTGTTATATGATCCGCTGCCCACCACATTGCCGTTGATCGTGGCATAGGTCTGGCCCGAAGTGCCGCCATTGCCCTGCAAATCCAGCAAATTGGTGCCGCCGGTGAACTGGATCGCGTCTGCGCGCGTGGTGCCCGGCGTTACGACAGTAAGCGAGTACGGCGCCAGCAAATCGCCGCTCAGCCCACCCGAAACAGTGGCGGTCGATGTCAGTACAACAGTGAGGTTGCTACCGCCGATGCCGATGCCGCCGGCTCCGACTATGCCTTGCGGGTAAGTCGTTCCAAAAGCGCTGCCACCATTCGTCGCGTTGCCGCCTTTGCCACCGGAGACTGTTTTTCCGGCGCCCACGGTGAGCTTGGTAACATCTGTCGTATTGACCGCGAAAACGCCGCTACCGCCATTGCCACCTATGTAGACGAGGCCATTGGGGGTATTCGACCCGCCGGTCACCGTGGCCCCAATGATCAATTCGGTCGCGGCCGTACTGGAAAGATAGAGCCCCCCGCCGCCGGCGCCGCTGACGCCGGAGGATGCAAGAGTGTTGAGGTCTGAATAACCAGCGCCGCCGCCATTTCCGCCTGTCAGCGAAATCGTCAGTGTGCCGAGATCCCCCGACCCCGAGACGACCGCACCGAAGCCGCCACCGCCACCGCCGCCACCACCGCCGCCTGCGACCTGCGAAATGGATCCTTCGCCGCCATTTCCGGCCGTGACAGCCGATGTGGGCAGCGCCGCCCCGATATAGCCGTGCCCGCCACCACCGCCGCCATAGCCAGGGCCGGAACCACTTAAGGAACTTCCTCCTTGGCCGGCATTGGCACCTGTCGCGCCGCCGGAGCCGCCATTCGCCGAGGCAGTCAGGCCGGTTCCACCCGCACCGGCAGTGCCACCGCCGTTTCCGCCGGCCCCTGCCACGTTGCCGGCGTTTCCACCGGCGCCAGACGTGCCGCCGAACCCTGAACTCCCGCCGGCACCCGGGCTACTCGCGCTGGACGTGTTTCCACCCGCGCCACCGCCGCCGCCACCGCCGCCGCCGCCGCCGCCACCGGCGCCGGCGGTCGTCCCCGTACCGCCCCCACCACCGGCACCGCCGGCAAGGGTATTGATGAGGGTTTGCGCCTGGACGGCGACCGGGACGACCGAAAGGGCGATGGCCAAAACAGGCACCAGCGCCGAGCTCAGCAACAGCCCCCGGCGCAGCAGGCGCGAGGTCCGCACGAGGGAACCGGCGTCGATGGCCCTGCGAGATGCTGCGATGTTCATTGCGGCCTCGGTTCCAGCGGTAAAAATGTTCTGTTTTTCAAAGCAAAGGCGCCGGGAGTCAGCGTGTGGAGGCGTGCATTGCGCGCTCGCGCGCAAAAGCCGACTGTCCGCATGCGACGCTGGCGGAGAGGGGTCTAAGCCGCGTTTCGCGAGTGTCCGCCGCAGCGCCACGGATGGAGTCGGAGGCCTCATCCGCCGCGTTCTGCGACCCAGTTGGAGAGAATGTGCCGGCCAAGGCCGCGACGTTCCGGCTCAACGGCTCAACGCGATACGGCATTTCCGACGTCCTTCTCGTGACACGCACGAAGCTTGGGGCGCAGCAGCGCGGCCGCTCGCGCGATCCGACGCGGGCGAGACGGAACCAGACTAGAGTACCGTCTCTCGCCGCGACAACCGGGATTTGTTCCCGCGCGGCGGGAATTCCCCGCAAACGGGCATTCACCTCCGGAAATTCCGAGCAATGTTGCCGGATGGCCACGGACTTATCGTGCACAGCACAGTTGTGCCCTCGCGCGCGGGAGCCCGGCGGAAATACCGGACGTGCGAATCAGCCGGGGGAGGCCAAGTCGCCCGGCTCCTTGCGCGCGGAAGCCTCGTCCGGCATCGGAATGACGTCGACCTCGACCTTCAGCTTCTGCTTGCCGGAGCCGAAGATGACGCCGCCGATCGGGGCGACATCGGTGTAGTCGCGGCCCAGCGCCAGCACGACGTGATCGGTGGCCACGCGCAGGGCGTTGGTCGGGTCCAGCCCCTGCCAGCCGATCGCCTCGCCGCACCACACCGAAACCCAGGCATGGGTGGCGTCGGCGCCCTGCAACCGCTCCTTGCCCGGCGGCGGCTCAGTACGCAGGAAGCCGGAGACATAGGCCGCCGGCAGGCCGAGCCCGCGCAGCCCGGCGATCATGATATGGGCGAAATCCTGGCACACCCCGGCCCGCAACTCGAACGCCGTCAGCGCCGGGGTGGAGACGTCGGTGGCGCGCGGATCATAGGTGAAATCGGCGTAGAGCCGGTTCATCAGGTCCACCGCCCCGGCCAGCATCGGCCGGCCGGGAGGGAAACTCTCCGCCGCCCAGGCGGTGATCGGCGCGCTCAGCGCCACGGCGGGGCTGGCAAACAGGAAATGCGCCGGCGAGAGGCCGGACAAATCGGTGCTGCCATTGGCGGCCTCGCGCGTCTCCTCCCAGGAAGGGCCGGATCCGGGCGGAACCTCAGGCGGTGCCTCCACCTCCACCCGCGCCCGCGTCTTCACGGTGAAGCTGCGATGCGGGGTCTCGATGCGGATATGCACCACCTTGTTGCCGAAGAAATCGCGGGTCTCGGTCCATTCCACCGGCTCGGGCTCGACCGCGAAATGGCTGGCGACGACGCGCTGGTTCGCCCGCTCCACCGGCACCATCCGCACCACATGGCGCGCCACCGGCACCGCCGAGGCGTAGGAATAGGCCGTGCTCTGGTGAATGTCGTATTTCATGCCAAGAGGTCCCACGGCGTCTCCACCGGCTGGCGATGGATGAAATAGCGCTCCGCCACCTCGTTGGAGAGCTCCATCAGTCGGCCCTCGATCTGGCCGAGGCGGGCATCGTCGAACTCCACCGCGTCGAACGCCTTCATCGTCGCCGAAAGCCGGGCGACCAGGCGCTCCTCCGGCGGGGGCAGCGCGTCGCCGGCATGGCCGGGCAGCACGTCGAGATGGTCGCTGATGGCGGCGATCTGGAAGGCGAGCGAACGTGGATTGACCGGGTCGAGCAGCACGAGGTCGAGCACCGGTGCGCGGCTTTCCACCATCACATAGCGCGAGCGATAGGTGATCTGGCTGTCGCACAGCTCCAGCAGCACATCGAGCGTGCTGGCGCTCGGCGTCTCCCCCACCAGCGCGCGGGCGAAGCGGCACACCGCGATGGCGCGCTCGATGCGACGGCCGAGATCGAGGAAGCGCCAGCCGGCGAGCCGGTTCATGTTCTCCGAGGCGAGGCCGGAAAAGGCGGCGAGCGCCCGCAGGGCGCGGTCGGCGCGCTCATAGGCGTCCGGCTCGGCGCTGGCCGCCGGGGCGGGCTCCGCCATCATCAGCCCGAGATCGGCCAGCGTGCGCCAGGCATCGGGGGAGAGCCGGTCGCGGATCACAGAGGCCGTGTGGCGGGCATTGTCGATGAGGTTGGGAATGGCGCCGGGCCGGTCGCGCCGGGTCAGCGCCGCCAGCACATGGCGGATCGGGCGCGCACGGGTCAGTTCGTCCGGCACCGCGCCCCAGGATTGCAGCAGGTCGAGCAGCGCCGGCACCGAGCCGCCGCCGCCATCGGCGGTGGAGGAAAGCCGGCCCGCCAGCGTGCGCAGCAGGCGCAGCGTGCATTCGGCCCGCTCGACATAGCGCCCGAGCCAGAAGAAATTATCGGCCGCGCGGCTGGGCAGCGGGCCGGTCTGGCGCTTCACCTCTACCGCATCGGGGGCCGGCAGCAGCGTGGTCTGCTCCACCGGCGCGGCGTCCAGCACCCACACATCGGCCGAGCGGCCGCCCCCCTGCATCGTCACGGCCCGGGCGTCGAGACTGTCGGAGACGCGGCAGAAACCGCCGGGCATGACGGTCCAGCCCGATTCGGTGGCGGCGACGAAGATGCGCAGGATGAAGGGGCGCGGCTCCAGCCGCCCATTGCTCCACACCGGCATGGTCGACAGGCGCACCGCCTCCTGGCCGACAATGTCGACGCCGCGGGTCCGGATCGCGTGCTCCACCGCCGCGCGGCGGATGGGATCGAGATCGGCGCCGATCACCGGCCCGTCCTCCAGCGCGCCCGGCACCGCCCGGCGGAAGGCGGGGGAGAGCACCAGATCGTCGAGACTGTCGAGCACACGCGCGCGCTCGGCCTTCTGGCCGCACCACCAGGTCGCGACATTGGGCAGGATCGGCGCCTCGCCCAGCACCTGCCGCCCCAGACGCGGCAGGAAGCCCATCATGGCGGGGGCCTCCACCACGCCGGCGCCGAGCGCGTTCACCACCGCCACTCCGCCGGCGCGGATCGCCTGCATCAGCCCGGGCACGCCGAGCCGCGAGGAGGGGTTGAGCTCCAGCGGGTCGGCATAATCGGCATCGAGACGGCGCAGCAGCACGTCGACCCGCTTGAGGCCGGCAACAGTGCGGACATAGACGATGTTGTCGCGCACCGTGAGGTCGTCGCCCTCCAGCAGCACGAAGCCGAGATAGCGGGCGAGATAGGCGTGCTCAAAATAGGTCTCGTTGAGCGGGCCTGGGGTGAGCAGCCCCACCCGCCCCTCGCCGGAACGGTCGAGCTTGGTCAGCCCCGCCCGCAGCCCCTGGAAATAGCCGGCAAGGCGCATCACGTTGAGCGAACGGGCAAGGTCCGGCAGTGCCCTCGCAATGGCGATGCGGTTTTCCAGCGCGTAGCCGGCGCCCGAGGGCGACTGGGTGCGGTCGGAGAGCACCCACCAATTGCCGTCCGGCCCGCGGCCGATATCGGCGGCATAGATCTTGAGGAAGCTGCCGCCATGCGGGTCGACGCCGACCATCGGGCGCAGGAAATCGGGATTCCCGGCCACCACCGCCGCCGGCAGCGCGCCCGAGCGCACCAGCTTGCCCTCGCCATAAAGGTCGGAGAGCAGCCCCTCCATCATCTGCGCGCGCTGGATCAGCCCGCGCTCCAGCGCCCGCCATTCGGTGGCGTCGATGACGAGCGGCAGGTGCGAGATCGGCCAGGGCCGTTCGCCGCCATTGGGGTCGTCATAGACCCGGTAGAACACGCCCGAGCGGTAGAGGTGGCGGTCGGCGGCGCGAAATCGCCGGTTGACCTCCTCCACGCCCATCTCAGCCAGCGCCGCCAGCAGCGAGGTCCAGTGCGCGCGCGGACGCCCCTCGCCGTCCACGAGTTCATCGTGAACGCCGGGAAGCGGCTTGTACTGCGCCAGCAGTGCCTGGACGGCCGCTTCTTCAAAGCGGCGCGTGCGCGCCTGCGGTTCCGTGCGAACGGGCATGGCTCCCTCTCAGCGCCGCAAAGGATGGGCATACCATCCCCTTGCCCCCACCGCACGCCCCCTGCGCGCCAAACTGGCGTGCCCAGTCCCGCAAGGCCGGACCTGTGGCGGGAATGAACCACGAAGGAGGATCAACGCCGCACCGGGGAGGTCAAATCCGTGCCGGGCGGCGCAGGTCCAGCGTCGCGGGGAATTCGGTGGAGGGCTCTTCCGGCGGGACGAACAGATAGCCCGGCGTGTGGCCATGATCCTGGAAGCGCGCCAGCCGCCTTGCCTGCGCCTCATAGGAATTCACCGGGAAGGTCTCGTAATTGCGCCCGCCGGGATGGGCGACATGGTAGACGCAGCCGCCCAGCGAGCGATTGGACCACAGATCGACGATGTCGAAGGTCAGCGGCGCCTGCACCGGCAGGGTCGGGTGCAGGCCGGAGGCCGGCTGCCACGCCTTGAAGCGCACGCCGGCGACATATTCGCCGAAGCGCCCGGTGGGCATAAGCGGCAGGCGGCGGCCATTGCAGGCGATGACATGGCGGATCGGGTTGAGGCTCTCCACCCGCACCTGAAGCCGCTCCACCGAGGAATCGACGAAGCGCACCGTGCCGCCGGCCGCCCCCTCCTCGCCCAGCACATTCCACGGCTCCAGCGCCTGGCGCAGTTCCAGCGTCACCCCGCCGCGTTCGACCTGGCCGAAATAGGGGAAGCGGAACTCGCGCTGCGCCTCGAACCACATCGGGTCGACCCGGTAGCCGGCGCGTCCCAGGTCGTGCAGCACGTCCATGAAGTCGGCCCAGACGAAATGCGGCAGCATGAAGCGGTCGGCCAGCGCCGTGCCCCAGCGGGCGAGCGGGCCTTCCTGCGGCTCGCGCCAGAACCAGGCAATGAGCGCGCGCAACAGCAATTGCTGGGCGAGCGACATCCGCCAGTCTGGCGGCATCTCGAAGGAGCGGAATTCGACCAGGCCCAGGCGGCCGGTCGGCCCGTCCGGCGAGAACAGCTTGTCGATGCAGATCTCGGAACGGTGGGTGTTGCCAGTGACATCGGTCAGCAGGTTGCGGAACAGCCGGTCGACCAGCCAGGGCGGCGGCGCCATCCCCTTGCCGGGCGTGGGCACGCTCGCCATGGCGATTTCCAGCTCGTACAGGCTGTCATGGCGCGCCTCGTCGACGCGCGGCGCCTGGCTGGTCGGGCCGATGAACAGGCCGGAGAACAGGTAGGACAGCGCCGGGTGGCGCTGCCAGTAGGTGATGAGGCTCTTCAAGAGGTCCGGCCGGCGCAGGAACGGGCTGTCCGCCGGCATGGCGCCGCCCACCACGACGTGGTTGCCGCCGCCGGTGCCGGTGTGGCGCCCGTCCACCATGAACTTCTCGGTGCCCAGGCGCGACAGCCGGGCTTCCTCATAGAGGTCGCGGGTGATCTCGACGCAGGTCTTCCAATTGGCGGCGGGATGGACATTGACCTCGATGACGCCCGGATCCGGCGCCACGCGGATGACATTGAGGCGCGGATCGACCGGCGGGGTGTAGCCCTCGATATGCACCGGCAGCTTGAGTTCAGCCGCCGTCACCTCGATGGCGGCGAGCAGTTCCAGATAATCCTCCAGCCGCTCGGTCGGCGGCATGAACACGCAGAGCCGTCCGTCGCGCGGCTCGACAGTGAGCGCGGTGCGGACTGATCCCGTGCCGGTGAGCACCTGGTCGACCTGCTCCTGCGAGGGCTCCTCGCTCGCCGAGCGACGGTAGCGCTGGTGCAGCACCTCGGCATCCGGCAGTTCGCCCGATATCGTCATCGGGTCGGCGGGGTTCACATAGGGGTAGGCGGCGGGCGGCACCCAGGGCAGGCTGGCCAGAGGCAGGCGGAAGCCGGCCGGTGAATCGCCCGGCACCAGGAACATGCGCCCGCGCCGGAAGCGCCACTTCTCGCTGACCCAGCCGCGCGAGGCGCGGGCCTGCCAGCGCTGGATCGGCAGCACATAGCCGCTCGGCGTGCCCAGCCCCCGCGCGAAGACACGGGCGAAGCGCGCGCGCGTCTCGGCATCCTCCAGCTTGGTGTCGAACGGGTCGACATTGTCCGGCAGGTCGCCTTCCTTGAGGATCCAGTGCGCGGGGTCCTCATAGGCCGGCTCGGCATAGCCGGCGCCGACGCCGAGGCTGTCGGCCAGCGTCTCGATGAAGCTCTGCGCCTCGGTGATGGTGGAGCCGGCCTGCGTCTCGGTGGCGACGAGCGAGGGGTCGCGCCAGATCGGCTTGCCGTCCTTGCGCCAGTAGAGCGAGAAGGTCCAGCGCGGCAGGCTTTCGCCGGGATACCACTTGCCCTGGCCGTAATGCAGCATGCCGCCGGGAGCAAAACGGGTGCGCAGCCGGCGGATCAGCTCGTCCGCCCGCGCCCGCTTGGTCGGCCCCACCGCCGACGTGTTCCACTCGGCGCCCTGATAGTCGTCGATGGAAATGAAGGTCGGCTCGCCGCCCATGGTCAGGCGCACATCCTGCGCCGCCAGATCGGCGTCCACCCTGTCGCCGAGCGCATCGAGGGCCGCCCAGGCCTCATCGGAAAACGGCAGGGTAACCCGCGGCTTCTCGGCGACGCGCGTCACCCGCATGTTGAACTCGAACTCGGTCTTCGTGCCCTCCTCCGCCGTGAAGCCGCCGGTGATCGGCGCCGCCGAGGACGGGTTGGGCGTGGCGCAGAGCGGCAAATGACTCTCGCCGCACAGAAGACCCGAGGTGGGGTCGAGGCCGATCCAGCCGGCGCCGGGCAGATAGACCTCGCACCAGGCGTGAAGATCGGTGAAGTCGACCTCGGTGCCGGTCGGGCCTTCAAGCGCCTTCACATCGGGCTTGAGCTGGATGAGGTAGCCCGAGACGAAGCGGGCGGCGAGGCCGAGCCGGCGCAGCACCTGCACCAGCAGCCAGCCGGAATCGCGGCAGGAGCCGGAGGCGCGCGACAGCGTCTCGTCCGGCGTTTGCACGCCCGGCTCCAGCCGGATGAGATAGCCGACATGTTGCTGCACCTTCTGGTTGAGCTCAACCAGATAGTCCACCGTCATCGACCCGGCGGGGGGCTGGATGCTCTGGACGAAACCGTCGAGAAGCGGCCCGCCCTCCTCCCGCTCCAGATAGGGGATCAGTTCCTTGGCCAGCTCCGGCGGATAGGCGAAGGGCAGCCGCTCGGCATATTCCTCGATGAAGAAGTCGAACGGGTTGTACACCGTCATGTCGGCAATGAGGTCGACCTCGACACGGAACTCGGTCGCTTTTTCCGGGAAGACGAAGCGGGCCATCCAGTTGCCGAACGGGTCCTGCTGCCAGTTCACGAAATGGTTCGAGGGCGTGACCTTGAGCGAATAGCTCTGCACCGGGGTTCGGCAATGGGGCGCCGGGCGCAGCCGGATGATCTGTGGCCCGAGAAGGACCGGGCGGTCATAGGTGTAGGCCGTGACGTGATGCAGGCTCGCGAAAATTGTCATAGGCACCAACCGACAGACGAAGACGATGCCGCACGCGCCCGGAAGCGGCCAGCGGGGCGGAACCCGATGATGAACGCAGGAATCGTGCCGCAGGGCAATGGGGCTCCCGCCCTAGGCTGCGAGGAGCGGGCGGCCCGGTGCCGCCTAGCCGGGCGCCACCGGCCTGCCGCGAATTGAGGCGCCAGGGATGTCAAATCGCGAGGCGAAGCGAGGCGAAGCGAGGCGAAGCGAGGCGAGGCGAGGCGCATCGCGCGCGGGCCGCATGCCCGCGCCGGCTCACGCCGAATGGACGGTACCCTCGCCCGAGGCCGGCGGCACCGTGCCGGCTGGCGCGGTTCCTGCTGGCGTCTTGCCGCGCACCCGCCATTCCTCGAAGCGCTGCAGCACCGTGTAGAAGGACGGCACGAACAGCACGGCGAGGCAGGTGGAGGCGAGCATGCCGGAGAACACCGCGATGCCGATCGACTTACGCGAAGCGGCGCCCGCGCCGGTGGCCAGCACCAGCGGCAGCACGCCAAGGATGAAGGCGAAGGAGGTCATCAGGATCGGCCGGAATCGCAGCCGCGCGGCCTCGGTCGCCGCCTCCACGATCTCCATCCCCTCCGCCCGTTTCTCGCGCGCGAACTCCACGATCAGAATCGCGTTTTTGGCCGAGAGCGCGATCAGCAGGATCAGCCCGATCTGGGTGTACAGATTGTTCGACACCCCCAGCCCGGTCAGCGCCGCCACAGTGCCCAGCAGCGCCAGAGGCACCGCGAGCAGCACGGAGAACGGCAGCACCCAGCTTTCATACTGGCCGGCGAGGACGAAATAGACCAGCAGGATGGCGAGGCCGAAGACGAAGTACACCTCGTTGCCGACCACCTCCTCCTGATAGGACATGGCGGTCCAATCGAAGCCCATGCCGGCCGGCATGGTCCGGTCGGCGACCTGGTCCATGATGTCCAGCGCCTGCCCGGAGGAGAAGCCCGGGGCCGGCCCGCCCTGGATGGTGGTGGCGGGATAGAGATTGTACAGCGTGATCAGCGGCGGGCCGAAGGCGGGCTCCACCTGCGCCAGCGTGCCGAGCGGCACCATCACGCCTTCCGGTGTGCGGATTTTCAGGTTGAGGATTTCCTCCGGCGTGCGGCGGAAATCGGGCTCGGACTGGATATAGGCCTGGAAGGTCTGGCCGAACTCGTTGAACTGGGTGACGTAGCTCGAACCGACATAGCCCTGCACGGTCGAGAACACCTGGCCCACCGTCACGCCCAGCGTCTCGGCCTTGATGCGGTTGATCTTGAGCAGCAGCTGGGGAACGTTGGCGCGGAACGAGGTGGACAGGCGCTGCAGCGCCGACTGGGTCGAGGCATTGGCGAGGATCTGCTGCGTCACCGCCTGCAGCTCGGCGAAATCGAAGCTGCCGTCCTTCTGCTGCAGCATCATGGTGAAGCCGGAAGCGTTGCCCACGCCCTGAATCGCCGGCGGCACCAGCACGAAGGTGAAGGCGTCGTCGACCTGCTGCAGCTCCTTGTTCAGGGTGTCATAGATGTCGCGCAGCCCCTGCCCGGCCTTGTCGCGCTCGTCCCAGGGGTTGAGCATGACATAGGCGACGCCGCCATTGGGCAGTGTGGCGTTGTTGTCGAGCACCGAGACGCCGGAAATGGCGATGACATCCTTCACGCCGGGCGTCTTGCCGGCGATGGCGGAGATCTGGTCCATCACTGCGGTGGTGCGCTGCAGCGAGGCCGCGTCCGGCAGCTGGGCGCCGATCAGCACATAGCCCTGGTCCTCGGTCGGCAGGAAGCCGGTCGGCACCCGCGTGATGCCCCAGATGGCGAGGCCGATCAGCACCAGGCCGACAGTGACCACGATCCCGCTCGCCTTGACCATGTGGTGGATCAGGCCGGCATACCAGTGCTCGGCCTTGTTGTAGACCTTGTTGAAGCCCCGGTAGAAGAAATTGCGCTGGTCTTCGGGCACCGGCTTGCGCAGCCACAGCGCGCACTGGGTCGGCTTCAGCGTCAGCGCGTTGATCGCCGAGATGAAGGCGGTGGCGGCGATGACGAGGGCGAACTGCTTGTACATCTGGCCGGTGAGACCGGGCATGAACGCGGCCGGCAGGAACACCGCCATCAGCACCAGCGTGATGCCGATGATCGGCCCGAGCAGTTCATCCATCGCCTTTTCGGCGGCCTCGCGGCCGGGCAGGCCCTTCTCGATATGGCGCGCCACGCCTTCGACGATGACGATGGCGTCGTCGACCACGATGCCGATGGCTAGCACGATGGCGAACAGGGTGGAAAGGTTGACCGTGAAGCCCATCGCCGCCATCGCGGCGAAAGTGCCGATGATCGTCACCGGCACGGTGGTCGCCGGCACCAGCATTGCCCGCCAATCCTGCAGGAAGACCAGGATGACGATCAGAACCAGGATGCCCGCCTCGAACAGGGTCTTGTAGACCTCGGTGATCGAGGCGTTGACGAACACGGTGGTGTCGAACGGCACCGCATAGGCGAGGCCCGGCGGGAAGCTCTTGGCGAGCGTCTCCATCTTGGCCTTCACCTCGGTCGCCACCTGCAGCGAATTCGCCTCCGGCAGCTGGTAGATGCCGAGCGCCGCCGCCGGCTTGTCGTTGAAGGTGAAGATCTGGCTGTAGGTCTGGGCGCCGATCTCGACCCGTGCCACGTCGCGCAGGCGGGTGATGCGCCCGCCATCGGCGTTCGACACCTTGACGATGATGTTCTCATAATCGGCGACGTTGTTGAGGCGGCCGTCCATCGACAGGGTGAACTGAAAATTCTGGCCCTTCGGCACGGGCGGCATGCCGACCACGCCGGAGGCCACTTCCTGGCTCTGCTGCTGGATGGCGTTGACCACATCCTGCGGGGTCAGCTGGCGGGCCTGCAATTCGTCGGGATTGAGCCAGACGCGCATTGCATACTGGCCGGCGCCGAACACGGCGACATTGCCGACACCGTCGAGGCGGGCGATCTCGTTCTGCAGATTGATGACGCCGTAATTGGCCAGGAACAGGCTGTCATAGGTTCCATCAGGCGAATAGAGCGTGACGAATTGCAGGATCGCGGTCGACTTGATCTGCGTCGTCACGCCCTGAACCTGCACCGCCTGCGGCAGCGAGGCGAGCGCGATGGCGACACGGTTCTGCACCAGCACCTGAGCCATGTTGGGGTCGGTGCCGATGGCGAAGGTCACGGTCAGCGTATAGGTGCCGTCGCTGGCGCTGGTGGACTGCATATACAGCATGTCCTCGACGCCGTTCACCTGCTGCTCGATCGGCAGCGCGACGGTGTCGACCAGCGTGCGGGCGCTGGCGCCGGGATAGAGCGTCGTCACCTGGATGGTCGGCGGCACGACGTTGGGATATTGCGCCACCGGCAGCGAATAGAGCGCGACAGCGCCGATCAGCACGAAGACCAGCGCGAGAACGTTGGCGAGGACCGGCCGTTCGATGAAGAAGCGGGAGATCATGTGACGGGCCTTCGGTTCAAGCGGGCCGGAGCGAAAGTCGCGGGGTCGTGGCTGGCGTTCGGTACGTCGTTGTTCGGCGCGCGGCGGCCATGCCGCCGGCAGTCAGCCGGCGGTCAGTTCGCCGGCTTGGCCGGGGCCGCGGCCTCGGCCTTGGAGGTGTCGGTCTTGGAGGCGTCGGTCTTGGCAGCGTCGGGCGTCGCCGCCGCGGCGCCATCCGCCTTGCCTTCGACCGGCGCAACCTTCGAGCCCGGCGTCGCCCGCTGGATGCCGCCCACCACCACGCGATCGCCGGCCGCAAGGCCGGATTCGATCACCCGGTAGTCGCCGATCTGCTGGCCGACGGTGACGATCTTCTGCTCGACCACGTCGTCCTTGTTCACCACCAGCACATATTTGCCCTGCTGCGCGGTGCCGATTGCCGTATCGGCGACGAGGAAGGCATTGGGAATCTGCTTGGCGGGAATGCGCACGCGCACGAAAAAGCCGGGCAGCAGCTGCAGCGTCGGGTTGTCGAACACGCCGCGCACGAGGAGCGTGCCAGTGGCGGGATCCACTTCCGGCGAGACATAGTCGAGCCGACCCTTGTGCGGGTACTCGTCGCCCTCGTCCTGCAGGCCGAGATCGATCTCGATCTGCTTCACATCCTCGATGGTCCGGCCCTGTGCCGCCAGCGCCTGCTTGATACGCAGGACCTGGTTCTCGCCGATGTTGAAATAGGCGTAGATCGGGTTCATCTGCACGATGGTGGCGAGCTTGGTAGGCTGGGTGTGGCCGACCAACTGGCCGACATCGGCGAGGTGGCGGGTGACGATGCCGTCAAACGGCGCCAGCACCGTGGTGTAGCCCAGATTGATGGTGGCGATCTCGATATTGGCCTTGGCCGCGTCCACCGAGGCAGCGGCCTCGTCCCTCGCCGCGCGCGCCTTGTCAACGGTCGCCTGCGAGGAGAAGTCCTGCTGGCCGAGCGTGGCCTGGCGCTGATATTCGGCCTGGTTGTTGGTGAGCTGGGCCTCGGCCGAGGCGAGCTGCGCCTTCGCCTGGTCGAGATCGGCCTCATAGGTGTTCTGCTGGATGAGGAAGAGGCGGTCGCCCTTCTTCATCACCGCACCGTCCTTGTAGTCGATCGACATCAGGAAGCCTTCGACACGGGCGACCAGATCGACCGTGTTGATGGAAGCCGTGTTGCCGGTGAATTCGAGATACTGCGTCACCGCCTGCTGGACGGGCGCGGCCACCGTGACCTGCGGCGGCGGGGGCGGGACGTATTTGTTCTCTTCCGAGCACGCCGCCAGCAGCACGGACATCATCCCGACGCCGAGCCATCCGGCTCCCGCACGCCGCCGACCGGCCTTACTCACGCTCGGACCCATTCCACTCTCCCGTGGCGCCATTTCCGCCAACGGACTATACCGCCGACCGCCCCCTTGTCTAGTTGCGCCTACTTTCGCGTATTCAATAAAAAGAAATGCTCCAGAAATAGAAAATCGAGAAACATACATCCGTCATCTTGCACATCAGGCCACGCGAGAGCACGGCGAATCCCCTTCAGGTGGTCTATTTTTCCGCCGGAAACGGTCGCTATAGTTCGCCTCACCCGTGTTGAGCGTGGCATCGAGGCACCTTTTGGATGCCCGTAGACGCGACCAGCTGCCGCCACACCGGAAGATCTTGCGCCTGGGCGCCATCTGTCGGCCCTGGCGCCGCGGCGGGGCCGGAGGTCGACCTTGCGGGAGCCGGGGGTGGCTCGACTTTTACCGCGCATCGACTAGGCTGCGACGGCGCGGCGAGCTTGCAGCCCGAGTTCCGGTCCGGACGCCGCGCCGGACCGCGAGGCCCTCCATGTCGCACACGTTCTTTCGTCGCCGCGCTCTCCTGGCCGCCCTGTCGCTCGCAGCCCTGCCCGCGGCGGCGCTTCTGCTGCCGGGGGCCGCGCCGGCCGCCCTGGCGCAGGCGGGCGACGCCCGCTTCGCCGGCCTGTCCCTCACCCAGGGCGACCTGTTCACCAATGACGTGGGAACGGTGATGGGGGTGACGGTCGCCAACAACACCGCCGCCACGGTCGGCTCGGTTGCGGTCGAGTGCAGCTTTACTGCCAAGGGCAAGCCAGCGGGCTCGGCGGGCACCACGATCTACAACATCGTCGCCGGCGCGACCGGCCAGGACCGGGTGAACCTGATGGGCCCAAAGGCCGACGCCGCCAGCTGCGCCATCACCGCGATCGGGCCGCCGCTGAACTGAACCGGGTAAACCGTCCGCGCCCCGCGCCCGGAATGCCGACGGCGCCCCGCGCCGACCCGCCGGACGCGGGAAAGATGCCGGCAAGCCGGGCCGTCCGATGGCCCGGGACCGCGCTTTTCAACAGCCTGGCACGATTGACGTCGCGTCCGGGTGCGTGGCGCTTGCCAGAGTGGCGCGCTTCGCTATATTCCGCGCCTCTTCGATGCGTCGTGGGCTAGCCCTGCCGCAATCGAAGGCATCCGGCCCCGGGCCGGCGACGGAGGGGTGGCCGAGTGGTTGAAGGCGCACGCCTGGAAAGTGTGTATACGGGAAACCGTATCGCGGGTTCGAATCCCGCTCCCTCCGCCACTGCTCAGAAATTCGCGCAAATGCGATGCGGTCAACTGAACCCCTCGCACCGGGACCATTCTAGCCCTCGCCATCCGCACCCCCCAGCCCAGGCCGAGGCCAAAGCGGCTGCATGTTCCATCTGGCAGCTTCAGTCATAGAGGTCACCTTTCAGGTATCG
This sequence comes from Ancylobacter vacuolatus, assembly GCF_030813595.1. Classification (GTDB taxonomy): domain Bacteria; phylum Pseudomonadota; class Alphaproteobacteria; order Rhizobiales; family Xanthobacteraceae; genus Ancylobacter; species Ancylobacter vacuolatus. The sequence goes on from NZ_JAUSUH010000009.1 coordinate 25,475, forward strand.
CAGTCCGGTGTCGACAATGACTGTGACCACATTCTTCCCGGGGCCAATGCGGCGGGCATCTGCCTGGCTGCCAATACGTTTGCGCCGGAGGTCGCGCCACCGAAAATGCCTTCATGCCGCGCCATAGTGCGCGCACTTTAGTAAGCGGCTGCGTCAGTCACCTGGATGACCTCATCGATCAGGTCGCGCCGCAGGATTTTGGGCGTGAAGGACAGCCCGATGCCTTCCAATTTGCGAGACCCTCCCGTGAACCCGCCGGAAATGTTGCGGACCCTGATCAGGTTCAACTGCGACGATGTGGGTGCCGGGATTCCGTTCCTTCAGGAATTCGGCATTCCCGGAAATGCATCCCCCTGCGCCATTCAACCAGCAATTCTAACAGTTGCGTCAGGCCGCGACGTTGATGCCGCATTGCGCTGCCACCGAAGAGCGCTGCGAGCTTCCGCCGAAGTGAGGTTATCCGCGTGATAAGCGCAGGCGGCAGTCCGTCGGGCTGATGTAGTTCAACTCGGATCGCTCGAACCGTTCGGCAGACAGGATCCAAAGGCCCCTGCCGTCATCGGTGAGGGTCGCCATCACGCCATGGAGCGGAAGATCCGCTGCGCCTCGGGGCAGCATGGTCCGGACGATGGCCGAGATGTCGATGCCGGCGAATGGATGGCTCCCGGCAGGTACCGCGATGAAGCGGGCGTAAAAATTCAAGCCGTTGATGCGGACGCTCGCAGCATCGCGCGCCAACCCCGCCAGCGCGGTGCGATAGGCGGGCTTCAACGTCCCGATGTGAATGTGGAACTGGTGCTGGCCGCGCGTCGTCGGGGGCTGAATGGCGAAGGCGAGATCGTCCTTTGCAAAGGGCGGCTCGACCATGGTCTGCGAGGCGACATAGGCGTCCTGCCAGTAATTGCGCTCGGCATAGCCGGGCACGTCCTCGATCCCGATCACGGGCGGGATCGCCCAAAGCACAAAACGGCAGTTCTCCCCACGTGCGCGCGGATAGCGATCGGGATCACGATAGCGGGTGTCGTACTGCAGGAAGAAATCATGTCCGTCATTGCTGCCGCGTATGAACTCTCCCTGCGCATCAGCGCAGCGGCCGCTGGCACAGGCGTCGGAGGCAAGAAACCGGAAGACGGCGCAGGTCCCCGCTGACGCATTGACGGGGTCTGCGCAGGCCGCGCAGGGCGCCGGAGCCTTGTCGTCCTTATTGGCCTCCGGCGGCGAGGCCCAATGAAGCACCTCCCCCGACGGCAGCGAGGGCGGGTTGAGGGGGCAGGCTTGCACGCGCGGTTCAGCCGCGTCGCTCACCCCGGAAGCGACAGCCAGCACAAATCCAAGCAGAAGGACGGCCACAGGCCGGCGCTCCCTCGCGCGAAAAGGCCTCGCCTGGCGTTCGCTGGTCATGCCCGCACCTCCTTCTCAATCCTCGTTCAGCGAGTAGACCAGCGCGGGCGATTGCCGGAGGGCACCCTTGAAGCGGTAGGGAACATCCTCCGCATGGTTGGCCGCCGGCATGTCCGGGCTCACGAGATGCAACTGGTCGCCAAACACGCCGGAGATATCGACATGGCAGTGCCGGGCAATCTCCACATAGCTCGGGCCGTCATCGACCTCGAAATCGAAGATGTCGCGGTCTGGCACGTGCGTCATCGACACGTCGACCACCAGGCTCCGCGCCACCTCAAGTTTGCTGCTGCTGAGATTGATGCCGTCCTCGGCGGGCGCCACCACCTGAAGGCGCTGCAGCCTGATCTGCGAATTGGTGAGATCGAGCCCGTCATCGCCGGAATGGAAGCTTCTGAGCTCGCCAACCCGCCACTCCTGCGGCCCCACTCCCATAAGGGAGAACCCGTCCCTGTCGTCCAGCATGGGATCGTTGCTCGGAACCGCCGGGTCGCCGTGGCCGAGATGGTAGACCGCGATCAAGGCGGCACTGAAATACGACGCCGCGCTTGGGCCTGCGGCCGTGACGTCCAGCCCGTCCTTTTCCGCGCTGCGATAAGCACCGAAGAACCAGACCCCACCATTGTCGGCCTTCCTCACCGGGCGGAAGAGGTGGTTGCAGGCCCGTATATACAGGCGTGCCGCGTCAAGCGAAGAACCCTGCTCGAAGATGAGCGCCGCATGGCCGATCGGGCTTGTGGGCACAAGGCCGTTGAGGATGAGGATACTGACCCCGTCCTCGACGACGAGCCGCGCTCCCTTGCGAACGCGAACGTCCGTGGTCACGACATAGGTGACGCCCGCCTTCAAGCGCAGCGTGCCGGTGACGGGCCCCTGAAGGAGTTCCACACATGTGTCGGCCATGGTCACGACGCCCCCGGACGGAGGGTCGGATCCTGCAGCTTCAGGCCGTTATAGACGTCCTGCAGGCTCTCGGCCGACGTTGTCGTGTCGCCGAGATAAGGAAGGTCGATGATCGCGATGGCGGCAAGCAAGAGTGTCAGCATGATCAGTTGGACGGTCAGCGTGATGGCCCGGACCGGCGTTGCCTCGACCAGCCGCAGACCGCAGATGATGATGACGCCGAAAATGCTCAGCAGGCTCACCGTATAGAACATGCTGGGCAAGGCGCTGTTCACGCTCAATATGCGGTCGTTGCGCATCTGAGCCGCAAGCTCCACCGTATCCAGGATCTTGGAGAACTCGGCGACACTCTTTGCCGATTGGGGATCGATCCGATCGATCTGCCAGAACACATCGGCGAGCGCCTTTGAGGTGGTCTCGCTGCCATGCCCCTCCTTCAGCACCGGCCATTCGTCGGTGATGATGGACTGTGTATAGGCGAGCAGTGCTTTCCGCGCGTCCAGTGCCGGTTCGGTGCCTTCGAGGATCAGCAGCCGGTTCAGGCTCTTGATGACCTGCGCCTCCTGCGAAACCTTGTCGTCGAGGCTGGATGCGGTGGTCATGACGAGCGCGAGAACGAAGCCGAGCACCACATAGGCGCCCGACATGGTGTTCTGGGTCGCCGTGTCGACGATGTCGCTGTCATAGTCGAACCAGCTCCATCTGACGTTCATGGACCTGAGCACGGCCGTCGCCAGCAGCAGGGCGAGGCAGGAAAGTGCCGGTATCAGCACCAGGAGCTGCGTGTCCGACAGATATTGCAGGAATGAAAGAGACATCGATCAGCGGCCCCCAAATGCCCAACATGCTGTTCAGAATTTCTTCAGAAGGGCGATCTTCTTCTGCGCATCCTGGATCGTGCTGTTGATGCTACGCCTGAGATTGAAATAGTGCCGCATCTGATCGTCCTGCACCCAGGTTTCGGCCGTTTTCGTATCCAGAACTGTTAGACGCTCGATCACCGATGCCATGTCTTCGGCGGTACGAGCCGCCACGAGCTCATCCTCGAGATAGCGAAGCTCCCAGAAATGAAGCCAGAGCAATTTCTGGGAGGCGAAGCCACGAAAGCCGATGATCTTGTTGAAGACGGGCAAGCCGAGCAGAAGCAGGGCGAGCAGCACAACCCAGACATTCTCCAGTAGCGCGGCAAGCCAAAGAGGCAGATAGCTGAAAATAGCCGGAACGCCGCCGGTATAGAAACGGGTCGCGATAGGGCTCAGCGAAAACCTTCGGTCCCTGTATTTCGGGAAGGTGTCGGCCGCGGGGAAGAAGTTGTCGGATTTCAAATTGATATCGCGCGCCGCAAGCAGAAAAGTCCACTGCACGACGGGATGCAGTTCCTTCTCCACGAGGAGATTCACCGAGGACGCGAGCAAGGCGATGTCGCTCTCGGGCCTGATGTCCGCGATGTCGATGGCGCCGCGCGGCACCGTCACCTTCTGCAGGAAAGGCAGCCGGCGGACATAGGCGTCGACAAGGGGGAAGTTCATCAGCTTGAGGTTCGGATCGCTCAGCATCTGCTGAATGACCGGCGAACTGAAGCCATCGACGATGAAGACCGCGTCGATCTTGCCGGCGCGAAGCTGTTCCACCGCCTCTACATGCGGGAGCTTGAGGAAATTCGGCTGGTCCCCCGTGCCCGGATTGTTCAGGTCCATGAGGGTGGAGAACAGCCTCGCGCTGACCGTGCCCGGCGCGCCGACGGCGATCTGCTTGTTACGGTAATACTGAAAGGGATCGTCGACCTGCACCGTGTCGCCCCGGTAGAACAGCCAGGCGGGTGCAATCGCCACATTGCCGAGGGAGACGAGGCCAGGATAGTCCGCCGGCGACCCCGCTCCCGACACGACGAAGCTGGCATTGATATCCGACCCCGGGTCGCGAATGTCCTTTTCAACGGCATCAAGGCCGGACCGGCTTCGGATGTCCAGCGGCAGGCCCTGGCGCTCGAAATAGGACTGGAAGGCGCCACCGAGCTGGTTGCTCAGCGTGCCACGCTGGCCGATGGCTAGAACCGTAGGCTCGCGTGGAAAGGGCTCGATATACACCAGAATCGCAAGAAAAAGCGCGGCGACGACGACGCCGATCGGCAGATAGAATATGGCAATATTCCACCACGCGACAATCTCCCGCCGAAGATCGTACTTCAGGTATTTCCTGACAAATGCAATGAAATCTCTGGAATATCTGCCCATCGCCCCTATCCGACCCCGGATACGTAGTAAAGAAGTGCTAACTTAGCCCATGCGCCGAGCGACCGACCGCATCTGGAGCGGATTGGCCCCGTGTAGCCACGTTGCATGCCGCGCAGAAGAGGTGACCCGTCCCGCGACGATGAAGCTTGAGTGATGGCGGCTCGCCTGTTTCGCGGACGTATCCCACCGCTATCAGCCGAGGATCGCTCAATGTGAGGCATCGGAAACGGCGGAAGATGGGGGGCATGGCTCGCTCAGGGGCAGAGAGTCGGGACGACGCGACATGCCTCAACTCCAACCTCGATCTGGCTGGAATCGGACACCGATCCCGTTCGTCTATTCCCGGCTATGGCTCCATCAGGCCGATGATCCGAGGCTGGCCGGTCCGCCGGCCGTAGCGCGGCGATGTCGCTCATCAAGCGGCTTGCCATGTTTCCAGCCGTCCAGGTTGCATCAAGACATTATCTGTTTGTTGGTACGGTAACACCCACTCAGGGGGCCGACAAGCGATGTGCCTTCCGCGCCCTGCGGATGCGGGAACGGTGCCTCGCTGCCGAAGCTCATGAAGGCCATCACCAGGAGCGGCGCCGGCTCGGCTATCCCTTGGCCGGCAGGCAATGGCCGTAACGCCGCGCCTCCATCTCCCGACCAGGCGGGAGGGCTTCCGCGTCCCCCCGCAAAAGGCGGCATCGGCGGCATGGGCATGTTCATCGCTGGAAGCACCGGCACGGTCGCCTCCGGGGAGACGCGCAATGAATGATCGACCGGCCGCCGGGAAAGCCGCGCCTTGGCGCGAGTCTACAGCCGCATACGGGCGAGATAGCCCCGCTCGTAGAAAGAGACGATCCGCGTCACCGAGAACGCGATGACGAAATAGATCAACGCCGTGGCGGTGAGAATCTCGATCGGCCGCGCGGTCGAATCGGCAATCATCTGGCCCTGATACATCAGGTCCGCCATGCCGACGGCCGAGACCAGCGCGCTTTCCTTGAACAGGGTCACGCAGTTGGAGAGCAGCGTCGGGACGGCGCGCAGCACCGTCTGGGGCAGGATCACATAAGGAACACTCACCCGCGCCGGCAGGCCGAGGGCGACGCAGGCATCGCGCTGCTCGGCGCCGATGGATTTGAGCGCCGCGCGAAAGCTCTCGCTGGAAATGGCGCCCATATAGAGCGAAAGGGTGAGCACGGTGGAAAACACATTGCCCAGTTCCATGCCGAGGATCGCCGGCAGGCAGAAGAAAAACCAGAACAGCTGGATCAGCACCGGCGTGCCGCGGAAGATCTCCACATAGGTCGTGGCGATCACCCGCAGCACCGGATGGCCGGCCTGGCGCACCACGCTCACAAGGAAACCGAGTGTGAGGCCGAAGGCGAGGCCGAGCGCGGTGAAATACAGCGTGTTGCCAAGACCGATGGACAGCGCCAGGCGATAGTCCCACAGGAAACCGAGGGCGGCGGTGATGTTCATCTCGTCCTTCTCCTCACGCCAGGCGCGAGCGCAGGCGACGCTCGCACAGGCCCACGACCTGCGAGAGCGGGACCGAGAGCGCGAAATAGATGAAGGCGACCGTGGTGTAGATCTCGATCGGACGGTAGGTCTGGGTGGCCAGCGTCTTGCCCTCATACATGAGGTCGGCAATGGCCACGATCGCCACCAGCGACGTCTGCTGCAGCAGGCCGATCGTGTTGGTGAGCAGCACCGGGATCGCCATCAGCACCGCCTGCGGCAGGATCACGTAGATCGTCTTCTTCAGCGGCGACAGGCCGAGCGCCGTGCAGGCATCGTAATGCGAGGCGGGAATGGACTGGATGGCGGCGCGGTAGGCCTCGGCGTTGAAGGCCGTGATGTTCATGCCCAGCGCCAGGATGGCCATGTAGAAGGGGTCGTAAAAAATGCCGAAGAAATACGGCACGCAGTAGAAGATCCAGATGATCTGGACCAGGGCGGGGGTGCAGCGGAAAAGTTCGATGAAGCCGATCGCCACCCAGCGCAGCGGCGCGATGCGGCTCATCACCATCTGGCAGACGAGAAAGCCGCCTATGAGGCCGATGACGGCGCAGATCGCGGTAAGCTGGAGCGTGACCGCAAGCCCCGCCATCAGCGGGTCCCAGTTGGCCGTGATGACCGAGAAGTCCCAGGTATAACGACCCATCGTCTCCACTCCTCAGGAAATGGTCTCGACGTGAAGGACCTTCTTCAGGAAATCCGCGGTGCGCGGCTCGGAGGGGTTGGTGAACATCTTCGAGGGGGGCGCGTCCTCGATGATCCGGCCTTCGGCGGAGAAGATCACCCGGGTGGCGATGCGCTTGGCGAACCACATGTCATGGGTGACGATCATCATCGACATCTTCTGCTCGGCGAGTTCGAGCATCACCCCTTCCACCTCGGTGACGAGTTCGGGATCGAGGGCCGATGTCACCTCGTCGAAAAGCATGATCTTGGGGTCGAGCAGCAGGGCGCGGGCAATGGCCACGCGCTGCTTCTGGCCGCCCGACAGCATGCCGGGAAAGGCGCCAGCCTTGCTCTCCAGGCCAAGACGGGCCAGCAGCTGCATGGCCCGTTCCGTGGCGACCGAACGGCTTTCGCCGCGGGCGCGCATCGGCGCGAGGATAAGGTTGCCCAGCACGGTCAGATGCGGGAACAGCGTGTAGTGCTGAAACACCATCCCGACCTTGTTGCGGACCGGGATGTCGACGAAATTATCCTTCCTGGACTTGGGGTTGGCCTCGATGTAGCGCACGCCTTCGAGCTCGATGCGGCCGCGATCGATCTTCTCCAGGCCCATCACGCAGCGCAGCAGCGTGCTCTTGCCGCTGCCGCTCGGCCCGATGACGACAACACGCTCACCGGCTTCCATCTGGAAGTTGATGTCGTCGAGAACGATCAGGTGCCCGCCGAACGACTTGCGCAGCCCTTGCACGTTCAGGAAGCTGGATGACATGCTGACCCCTCTTACTCACATTGAGAGGCGGACGGCACCACGCGGTGCCGCCCGCTCCAGAAACCGTCAGCTCACTTGGCGCCGGCGAGATACACTTCGCTCCAGTGCTTGAGCGAGGCATCGACCGCACCGAGGGACACCTTCTCTTCGAGGAAGATGTTGAGCACCTGGATGTCATGATAGGTCAACTGCGGCGGCAGGCCGAAGGAGATGCCCTGCTTCATCAGTGCGGGGTGAGCTTCGAGCAGGCCCACCTTTTCCGAATTGGCGGTCTGTAGCAGCAGGTTGGTGGTCGAGTCTGCGCCCGCCACGTCGACGCGGCCGGAGAGCAGCGCCAGATTGAGGCCGTTGGCGTCCGGCAGGCGGACGATCTGCGCCTTCTTGAAGCGCTCGGTCACCTTGTGGTCCTGGGCCGAACCGGACATCACACCGATGCGCATGCCGGGCACGTCGAAAGTGGAGAGGTCGGCGGCCGGATTCTTGGTCTTTTCGCTCGCCAGAAGATAGGCGAAGTTCATCTCGTCATAGCCGGCGATGCCGCTGTAGTTGATGACGAGGGCGCGGGCCGGGGTGCGGTTGAGCGCCGGCGACATGTCCCACTTGCCGGCCTGCAGGCCAGCGACGATGTTGTCCCAGGTGGTGTCGACGAATTCGATCTTCACCTTGAGCACCTCGGCGAACTGTTTGCACAGGTCGAGATAGGCACCGCCATATTCGCCGGTCTTGAGGTCCTTCATGACGTAAGGCGGCGAGATGGCGGAGGCGCAGCGCAAGGTGCCGCGCTTCTGCACTTCCGACCAGTAGCCATCGGCATGGGCAGGCGCAGCCTGCAGCCCGGCGACGACCGCAAGGCCGAGAGCGCCCGCGCCGATACCGTGCGTGCAGAGCCTTGCAAACTTCTTCCAAACGCGAGCTAAAGTCATTTTGTGTTCCCCTTTGCGGAAGCCGATATGCACGCATGATGTCCACCCCAAGCGGACAATCAGGTTCTTGGTTGCTTTTTGTTATATCGTATAAATCTGACGCCCCCTGTCAAATGGAGATTTGACGGACGAGGGCGTCGCCTCCGCCTATAGTTTTAACTGTTTGATATTACATAATTTTTTTCTCCATTTCTGATCACCTCGACGCCATTGCGTGCACGCGCAGGGCGGAAGGAACGCACCTTTCCTCTTGCCTCCCTCGGCGGTTATGTCATTTGTTATATAATAATTGGAGGCGGACATGCAGCGTCATACGGGTCGGCGGGTTCTCATCACGGGCGCCGGAAATGGAATCGGCATGGCGGCCGCCCGCTTCTTCGCGGGCGAGGGCGCGCGCCTGTGTCTTGTTGATATCGACGCCGAGGCGCTGGCGGCCACAATTGGCACGCTGCCGCCGGGCACCGAGGCGCTGAGCCACGCCGCTTCCGTCACCGACGAGGCCGCGATAGCCGGCGTGGTCGAGGCGATGGTCACCGCCTATGGCGGCATCGACGCGGTGGTGAACTCGGCCGGCGTGGTGGTGGTCGAGCCGGCACTGGAGGCCCGCATCGACATTTTCCGCGAGGTGATCGAGGTCAACCTCATCGGCACCTGGATCGTCTGCCAGGCGGCCGCGCGGCACATGGCGCAGGCAGGCAGCGGCTCCATCGTCAATATCAGCTCGGTCTACGGCTTCCAGGGAGCCCCCGCGCGCACCGCCTATTGTGCCTCCAAGGGAGGGGTGGTCAATCTCACCAATTCGCTCGCCGTGGAGTGGGGCCCGCTCGGCATCCGGGTCAACAGCGTGGCGCCCACCGGCACTCGCACACCCATGGTCCAGGGGCTGATCGACCGCGGCATCTATGATGTCGATGCGGTCTCGCGGCGCACGCCGCTGCGCCGCATCGCCGAGCCGGACGAGGTCGCGGCTGCCTGCGGCTTCCTCGTCAGCGACGAAGCGGGCATGACCACCGGCCACCATCTCGCCGTCGATGGCGGCTGGCTCGCCAATGGCTTCCTCATGGCGCCCAAGACGGGCGCCTGATCGTTCGACACGTCGTTCGCCGGGCCCTCGCCCGAGGGCCATGTTTGTGATGGAGCCCACCATGGTAAAACGTCAGAATATTTCCTCCGGCTCTCAGTTCGAGAAACTTTACGGTTATTCCCGCGCCGTGAAGGTCGGCGACACGCTGTACATTTCCGGCACCATCGGCATGGACTATGCCGCCGGCAAAATGCCCGAGGATGCGGTCGGCCAGCTGCGCCAGATCATCAAGAATTTCGAGCTTCCGCTGGCGGCCGCCGGCGGCTCGCTGAAGGACATCGTGCAGATCACCACCTATGTGACGGCGCCGGATATCTTCAAGGAAGTTGGCCCGGAACTCGGCGTGATCTTTGCCGATGTGCTGCCGACCAATGCCGCGCTCGTGGTTGCGTTCCCGGTTCCGGGCGTGCTGGTCGAGATCTCGGCTACGGCCGTCATCGGCTGTGAATGACCGGCTAGAACAGACGGAGATTTCCCATGTGCCAGTCCTGCCATTCCGGCCTGCCCCTGAACTTTGAGGTCGTGGACGAGGCCGGCATCGTTGCGGCGGCGACCGCCGCGCACGAGAGCAATCAGGCCTGGCATTTTCACGTGCTGGCGCCCCGCTGCACCTTCAGCCCGAAGCCCGGCGCCTACACCTTCCTGCTGGAGCTGACCGACGCGAGGCGGGCGCTCTGCGCCTTTTACGATGACAAGCCGACGGCGGTGAACAAGCAGCTCCTGCCTCTGCTGCACGGCGCGGACGCCCTCGCCGACAAGCCGGCCGGGTCCAGCCTCTCGGACGAGGACGAGGCCCTGCTCGGCACCATTGAGCGGGCGGCGAAGGCGGGCACGAGCTGGCACCATCACATGATGTTCCCGGCCTGCGGGCTGAACAGCTCGGACGGCAAATGGCGACTTTTCGTCGAGATCGACGGAAGCGAGCCGGTGATCCGCGACTATGCCGACGAGCCCTCCCGGGTGCTGAACCGCGTCGAGCGGATCTATTTCGGCCTCAGCTGAACGTACAGCACATAGGAAAAACGGGCGCCCCGTGAGGAGGCGCCCGTTCTCGCTCGGCAGAAGCGCGTGGGCTCAGCGCAGATTCTGCCGGGCAAGGGCGGTACGCGTCGCCTCGTTGAGGGCGTTCCAGGGAATGAACGTGTCGAGCCACGCGGCGGCGCGGCCGGTGAACAAAACCAGTTCCTCGATCACGTCGTCGACATCGTCCGGCACGCCGAGCAGCGCCTTGGCGTCGTCGAGCACCTTGCCGGTGGCGTGCAGGGCGCAGAAGCCGTCGATCCGGGCATTGAAGGCGTCGATGAGGAAGGCCAGCACGCGGGCGCGCTCGCCGGGGCCAATGCCATAGGCCGCGCTGCGCAGGCGCCAGATCAGTTCGTGCAGCTTGCGCAATTCGCCTTCCGCCATGGCGAGCGGGCCATAGGGGATCATCATGCCCTGCCGGCGCAGCAGGCCGTACATCTCTTCCGGCGGCGCCTGCCACATCGCCTTGCGCGCCGCGCGCAGGGCGTTCAGCCCCGGCGCGGTGAAGGGCTTTTCCGGTAGAGCGAGGGCGAGCGCATCCTCGTTGGCGCTGAGCCCTGCCAGCAGCGGCTCCTGGCCGTGGTTCGCGACCACGCGGCGGCCGAAATCCTTCAGCCAGCCAATATCGCCGGTCAGCCGCCCGAGCACGGAGACCTGCGCCTTCTCGGCCTGCAGATCGCCATAGATCAGCTCCAGGAACTGGCGTTCCGGCCAATAGAGGAAGGTGCCGGCCGGAAGGGTGAGAATGTCAGCCGGCTTCTCGATGTCGGCCACGACAGGCGCGTGCCAGAAAATGTGCTGCCCGGCGATCTTGGCGCAGTGGATGTCGAGCGCGGCCGGCAGACTGGCGATCACCTTGCCGATCGTCACGGGCGCGAGGTCGGGATAGAGCTCGATCTCGTGCGCGACCCCGTCCAGCGTGAAAGAGAGCGAAGGCATGTGACTGTTATCCCTTAGAGAAAAGCGCACCGCCGACAACTTGTCGCGTCGGAAGCATTTCGATGGTGCTGAGATCGACGAAGTCCGGGCTGCTCAGCACATGCAGGATGGTCGCGGCCACGTTGGCGGGAGTGAGGCACTCATAGCCGTCATAGAATTCTTCGTCGGCACCAAGCTGGTCGTGAATGCCGGTCTGCACCCGGCCGAGCAGGATTTCAGTGACGCGGATGTGGCTGTCGCGCAAATCCACCCGCAGATTGGCCGATAGGGCGTGCATCGCGGCCTTGGTAGCGCTGTAGAGCGCCGGCCCGGTGCCCGGAACCGTGCCGCAGATCGAGCCCAGCAGCACGATGGTGCCGGCATCGGCTGCCTTCATCGCCGGCACCACCGCCCGCAACACGTTGACAGTGCCGAGAATATTGATCGCGACGAGGTTCTCCGCGACGTCGGCGGGGGTTTCGTGGAGCGGGATCTGCGGGCCGAGAATGCCGGCGCAGTGGATCAGCGCGTCGGCTTGCTCGTCCACCAGCGCCGCCATCACCGCTTGCGCATCGCGGATGTCGAGCGCGCGGGTGCGGCAGCCGGTCCGGCGGGCGAGGGCGGCGAGGGCGTCCGCATTGGTGCCCAGTGCAAGCACCGCATAGCCCGCCCGGGTAAGCTCAGCGACGATGACGCCACCGATGCCGCCTGTCGCGCCTGTCACGATCGCCGTCGGTTGCATGTCGCCCTCCCCCGCTCCGGTTCAGCCGGCGCAGCGGGCATTTTGCAGGATCAACCGCGCCACCGTCGCCGGGGCCTCGACATGAGGCATGTGGCCGACATTTGGCAGTAGATGGATGGCCGCTTCGGGGCCGGCGCCCAGGGCGTGGCGCATCGGGATGATGCGGTCGCCTTCGCCCCAGATGATCTTCTGCGGCACGGCCACACGGCGCAGCGCCGCGCGCATCTCCCCCGCCTGTGTGCCGTTCGGGAACAGCCTGCCGGCGAGAACGGCCTGCGCCTGCCGCAGGTCGTCGCCGCGCGCCTTCAGCGTTGCCTGGACATAGCCGAGCGAGACGATGGAGGTATCTGAAAACAGTCGCATCAGCCAGGGCTTCAGGCTTTCCGCCTGGGTGGCGCGGCAGAAGCCGTCGAGGAAATCCCCGTCGATCTCCGGGCCCAGCCCCGCTGGCGCGATGAGCGTGAGCGAGCGCACGTTCACGCGGCCGGTTTCCGCGAGCGCAATGGCGACGCCGCCGCCGAGTGAATGGCCAACGAGATGGCACTCCTCGATGCCGGCCTCAGCGAGCGCCTGCGCCACGACGGCGGCGAGGTCTTCGAAGCTGCCGGCGCCAGCATCCGCCGGCGAGCGGCCGTGGCCGGGCAGGTCCACCAGCACGGCGGCATGATCGGCACCGAGCGTCGCGACCAGAGGCTGCCAGGAAAACCCATCGGCACCGAAGCCGTGCAGGAACACGAAGGGCGTGCCGGTGCCGCTGCCGCGCCGGGTGAGGTTGACCCCACTGGCGGTCGACGTCGGCGCGGCGGCGCGCACCGGCGCAGCGGCGGGCGCCGGGTGCGCGTGGGTGAAGGCGTCGACGTCGCGCAGCTTGATCCGGCCCGAGGGGCTGGAGGGAGCGATCGCCGAAAGGTCGATCCCGCGGCGCGCGGCGATGCGCCGGGCCAGCGGCGAGGCGGTGATCCGTGCCGGCCCGGAGGCGGCAACGGGGGACGCCACGGGAAGGGCGGAAGGCGCGGCGGGCGCCGTCGGCGCGGTAGCGACAGGCGTGTTAGCCTTGGCCGCCGGCGCGCTCTCCGCCGTTCCATCGCGAATGGTGCCGAGCACGGTTCCGATCGCCACTTCCTCGCCGATCTGTGCCCGGATCTCCGTGAGAATGCCGGAAGTGGGGGCCTCGATCTCGGTGGCCGCCTTGGCCGTCTCGACGGTGACGACGAGTTCGCCCGCCGTGACGCTGTCGCCGGGCTTCTTATGCCAGGACACCACGACGACGGATTCCATATATTCGCCGCCAGCGCCGACGACGGTGATATCGGTCAAGACCCTCTCCTCCCCTTCACGACCGCCGCTCACTTCAGCGTGGCGCGCGCGGCATCGGCGATGCGCGCGGCGTTCGGCAGAACCGAGAGTTCCAGCGGTTCGGCATAGGGCACCGGCATGTCGGGCAGGGTCACCCGGGCCACCGGTGCGTCGAGATCGTCGAAGGCGAAGTCCATGATGGTGGCGGAAAGCTCGGCGGCATAACCGCAGAATCGCCAGCCCTCATTGACCACGACGGCGTGGTGGGTCTTGGCAATGGAGGCGGTGATGGCGTCGAGATCGAGCGGGCGCAGGGTGCGCAGGTCGATCACCTCGGCGGAAATGCCGTCCTGCGCAAGGAGTTCGGCCGCCTTCTGGCTCTCCAGCACCATGCGCGAGGTGGCGAAGATCGACACATCCGTGCCCTCCCGCACCGTCTTCGCCTTGCCGATCGGCACCAGAAGCTCGGGATCGTCGGACACCTCGTCGCGCAGATTGTAGAGCAGCTTGTGTTCGAGGAAGACCACAGGCTGGCTGTCGCGGATGGCGGATTTCAACAGGCCCTTGGCGTCGGCCGGCGTCACCGGCGCCACCACCTTGATGCCTGGAATATGGGCGACGAGGGAATCGAGGCTCTTGGAATGCTGCGCCCCCGCCCCCGCGCCGCCGCCGCCCTGCGTCCGCAGGACGAAGGGCATGGTCACGTTCTGCCAGAGATATTCGTAGATCGAGGCCTGATTGATCAGTGCGTCGAGCACGAGGGGCATGAAGTCGGCATACATGATTTCCAGCACCGGGCGGGTGCCGGTCATCGAGGCGGTGACCGCCATGGCGGCCAGGGCCTGTTCGGAAATCGGCGTGTCGCGCACCCGGCTTTCGCCGAATTCGTCCATCAGCCCCTTGGTAACCTTGAACACGCCGCCATAGCGGCCAATGTCCTCGCCGAACAGGAACACGCTGGGGTCACGCTGCATTTCCTCGCGCAGCGCCTGATTCAGCGCTTCGGCATATCGCATCATCGCCATGTCAGACGGCCTCCGGCGCGGTGGCGTAGGGGGAGCTCCGGGTGAAGAGCTCGAAGGTCGGCAGCGGGGCAGCGAGGGCTTCCTCGACGGCAGCGTCGACCTCGGCGACGGCGCCGGCCTCGATCTGGTCGAGCCGCTCGGTGCTGACGGAATCGGCCAGGGCCCCGCGGCTCACCTGGATCGGGTCGCGCCGGTTCCAGTCGGCGAGGTCGGCATCGCTCTGGTAGCCGCCCATGTCGGAGGTAGAAAAACCCTGCATGCGGTAGGTCTTAGCCTCGATCAGGGTCGGCCCCTCGCCCCGGCGGGCGCGCTCGACGGCGGTCGCCACGGCGCGGTACATCGCCACCGTGTCATTGCCGTCGACAATCTCCGCCGGCATCGCGTAGCCGGCGGCGCGGAGGCTGAGATCAGCCACCGGCGACTGGACAGTGTGGTGGACGGTCAGGCCAAACTGGTTGTGTTCGAGGATGAAGACCACCGGCAGCTTCCACAGCCCGGCCATGTTCATCGATTCATGGCAGATGCCGGTCTGGGCGGCGCCGTCGCCGAAGAAGCACATGGCGACATCGGCCGTGCCGCGCACCTGGATCGACAGCGCCATGCCGGTGGCGGCCGGGATAGAGCCGCCGACGATGGCATTGCCGCCGATCATGCCCTTGTCCCTGTCGCCGATCAGCATATGCCCGGCGCGCCCGCCGCAGGTGCCGGTGGCGCGGCCGAGGATCTCGGCGGTCACGCCGCGAATATCGACGCCCTTGCCGATGTAATGGGCATGGCCGCGATGGGTGGAGGTGACGAAGTCGCTCGCGCCAAGCACGGCGGTGGCGCCGATGCCGACGGCTTCCTGGCCGTCGCAGCGGTGGATCGGCCCGCGCGTCTTGCCGGCCTTGTGCAGCTCGCCGAGCCGCTCCTCCAGCCGGCGCACGACGACCATCTTGCGATGCATCTCAAGCTGTTCGTCGAGGGAAGGCGAATTCTTCATTTGCGAACCTCCGATGCCGATCGGGCATCGTTACACGATATATGTTGTAACATAATTGGCGCCAAGTCGACGCCCTTGCACAGCTTTGTCGCCATATTCAGCCGCCGAGCGCAGAGAGAACGAGGCTGGCCGCGAAAGCGTCCTCTGTGGCGATGCCGACCGAGATGAAGACGGTGGTCTTTGTCACATCCACCTCAGCTGTCCCGGCGAGCACCTCGCCGAGTTCGGCGTGGATGGTGGCGCCGGAGAGGAGGATGTTGCCGGATTCCTGGCTCGCCGCGTCCCGCGATTCCACCAGGACGAGGTTCTTCATCACCGCGTCGTCCAGTTCGCGCCCGTCAAGCCCGTTCCAGCCGACCGCGCTGACATGGGCGCCGGGCTTGAGCCATTCCCCCTTCACGACAGGCTCGCGGGCCGAGGTGGTGGTGGCGACCACGTCGGCGCCGCGCACCGCGTCCTCGGCACGGGTATAGGCCGTGGCGCCGATCTCGGCGGCGAAGGCCTGCGCCTTCGCGACATCGCGGGCCCAGACGCGAACCTCGTCGAAGTCGCGCACGCGGCGCATCGTCTCGAAATGGCCACGCGCCTGGATGCCGTTGCCGATGATGGTGAGGACTTTCGCGTCCGGGGCGGCGAGCCGGCGCGCCGCCATGGCCGAGACGGCGGAGGTCCGCATCTGGGTAATGTAGGTGCCGTCCAGAACCGCCTTGGGGAGGCCGGTCCAGCGATCGAACACCACCACCACCGCATTGTGGCTCGGCAGGCCCCGGTCATGATTGCCGGGATAGTTGCCGACCAGCTTGACCGCGAACACATCAGTCACCGCCGGCATCAGGCACATGTCGCCCCCGGCTTCCTCGTCGATCACCCGCATCCGCACCGGCTGGAGCGAGGCGCCGGTGGAGAAGGCAATGAGCGCCTTCTCCATGGCGTCGATCAGCGCATCGATGTCGAGCACGGAGGCGATCTGGTCTCGGTCGTAATAGGGGAGCATCGCGTCCTCTAGAAACGGGCGGGCGAGAAGGGGGTGATGTCGATCGCCGGCGTGCGGCCGGCGGCGATGTCGGCGACGATGGCGCCGGTGACGCAGCCGCTCGACATGCCGACATGCTGGTGGCCGAAGGCCAGGATGATGTTCGCCGTGCGGGCGGAACGCCCGATCACCGGCAGCGCGTCGGGCATGGAGGGGCGGAAGCCCATCCAATTCGATGACGGGTTTTCGGTGATGCCGGGCAGGAAGCGCTTGGCGGTGCGGTCGAGATAGGCGTGGCAGGCCGGGTTTGGCGGCTTGTCGAGGCCGGCCAGCTCAACCATTCCCGCGCAGCGCAGGCCCGCGGTCATCGGCGTCATGGCGAAGCCCGCCGTGGCGCTGGAGCAGGTGCGGCTGATGATGCCGGCCTGCCCGCCGAACATGATGTGGTAGCCGCGCTCGGTCTCAAGCGGCAGCTTCTCGACGGCACCGCCGAACAGGCGACGCGCCTGCGCGCCGGCGGCGAGGACCGCCTGATCGTAGACACTTTCCTGCGTACCGGCGACGCGGATCCGGCCATCGGCGCGAGCCTCCAGCGTGCCCACCTCATCGCGCAGGAAGCGCCCGCCCTGGGCGCAGAAATGCTTTACCAGCGTGGCGCACACATCGACCGTGCTGAGATAGTGCAGGGCCGAATGGAAATACAACGCCCGGACGAAGACCGGCGCCAGATTGGGCTCCAGCCGGCGGATTTGCGCCGCGTCGATCTCCTCGACATCGTCGGCGAGCCGCTTGTAGAGCGCGACTTCGCCGGCGCTGGCGCGGTAGGCGGCCTCGCTCTCATAGAGATGGAGATAGCCACCGCCGCGCATCAGGCGGTCCGCCCCGCTCTCGCGGAACAGCGGCAGCGCGTAGTCGAGATTGCGCGACAGCAGCGCGTGCATCGCCTGCGCGATGCGCGTCACTTCCGTCGGGGTGCAGTGGGAGAGGAACGACAAGAGCCACGGCAGCATGCGCGGCGCATAGCCCCAATCGATGCTCAGCGGCGAGCCGGAGGCGAACAGCAGCGGCAGCAGCCGCCGGGGAATGGACGGGCTGTTGATCGGCACGAAGGCATGCGGCGCCAGCGCCGCCGCATTACCGAAGGTCGCGCCATGGCCGGGCTCGTCCCGGTCAATCAGGGTGACGGCGAACCCCGCCCTCTGCAGGTAGAGGGCGGAGGAAATGCCGACGATGCCCGCGCCGATGACGGCTATGTTCTGCTCACCCGGTGCCGGCATTGGAGCCTCCGCTCGCGCTCTACGGATCCGCCGCCGCTCACTTGCCCAGCTGGCGGTTGTACATCCGGGTTCCACCGACGACCTGATGGGTCGGCACCACCTCGATCTGCGAGACGCACACATGCGGGGGCGTGCCGAGCACATATTCGATGGCGTCGGCGATGTCGGTGGCCTGCAGGCACTCATAGGGGTCGTAGAGCAGGGCGTCGGACTTGGAATGGTCGCCGTCGAACATCTCGGCATGCATGCCGGTGCGGACGCGGCCGGGGCGGATCTCGGTGACCCGCACATCGGTGCCGAACAGTTCCATCCGCAGATTGGCGCTCATATTGTGCACCGCGCCCTTGGAGGCGCTGTACATCGGCTGGCCGGCGGAAGGATAGGGGCCGGCGAGCGAGCCGAAATTAACGATATGGCCACGATTGCGCTCCACCATGCCCGGCACGGTGGCCGAGAGCGCGTTGTGGATGCCCATCACATTGACATCGAGAATGCGCTGGGCCGAGGCGGTGGGCACCGAATAGAGCGTACCCGTCACACCAAGCACGCCGGCGGCGTTGATGAGGATGTCGATCTGCTGGCCGGAGAAGGTGCTCGCCATCGCCTCCGAATCCGTCACATCCATGAACACGGTCTCGACCTCGGGAAGGCCCTTGAGCGCGTCGAGCTTCGCCTGGTCGTTCGACAGCGCGATGGTGTGGACGCCATGGCGGGCCAGCATGCGGACCATAGCGGAGCCCAGGCCACCGCTGCCGCCCGTGACCAGAGCGCGCATTCCCTTCTCAAGCATGGAGACCATCCCCTTCACGTGATCTGACGTGAAGGGATGTTATTTGTTATATCAACACGACGTCAAGCGGCATTACGGGGAATGCGCGCGAGCGCCGATGCGCCCTTCGAGGGCGGCGCCAAGACCGTGTGAACACGAAATATCAGCGGCGACGCGGGCGCGCCGGCCCCTTGAGCATGGCGACGCCGCGCGGGTGATTCCGTCGCCCACCCGCCCCCGCCCGGCCTCACTCCTCCTCGCGCACGGCGCGATAGAAGGCCTGCGAGGAATACTCGATGTCGTGCGCGATGGCGTCGGCGATTGCCTGCGGGTTGCCCTCGCGGACCGCGCGGATGATGGCGATATGGTTGAGAATACCGTCATCGGTGTTGGAAAAGGCGGGGTAGATGGTCTTGATATAGGACCCCGTGCGCAGCCAGCAGCTCTCGATCATTTTCACCAGAAGCGGCATCTTCGACGCCTCGTAAATGGTGAAATGGAAAATCCAGTTCAGCTCGGTCAGCAACGTGTAGTTTTTTTCGCGGTTTGCTTCGATAAGCCGGTCGTTGATGGAGCTGATCTCGATGATGTCGTCGCGCGTGATGTTGGGCGCGGCCTCGCGGGCAGCGAGACTTTCAAGCGAGCAGCGGATCTTGACCAGCTCCCGTATATTCTCTTCATCGAGACGGGGAATGTAGATCGAGCCGTTGCTACCGAGCTCCAATACGCCTTCCGCCGCCAGATTGAACAGGGCCTCGCGCGCCGGGGTGAGGCTGACGCCGAGCGAGCCGGCCACTGCGCGCAGGGTCAGCTTCTCTCCCGGCTTGAACAGGCCGGCCATGATCGCATGCCGAAGCTGGTCGCGTACGCGCACGCCGAGCGTCTCGGTGCGCTGGAAGGGAGAGAAGTTCGAGAGAGCTTCAACCATCGGTACGTCCCCGGCCAATTTCTTCGTTTGTTATGATATGCATCACGCGCGTCAAGCTCATAACCTTTGCTGCGGGGTCGTTTGAGGCGGGGCCGCGCCCTTCCTGTTTCAACGCACGCTCACTGTTGCAAAACTTTTATAACATATTACACTTCGCACCAGTCGATGCCAAGGTGGCTGCGACGCCAAGGTACCGCGATGCCAAGGCGGTCGCCTCTCGGCTGTTGGTCCACACGAAGGATCTGGTTGCGTGAAACTGTGCTGGATACATCCCACCACCGCCAATGACGCCCTCGCCCCCCTCTGGCAGAAGCTGGACGCGGCGGTGCGGCCGGCGCTGCACCCGAGCACCGAGCTGGAGTTCCGCTTCCTGCCGAAGAGCGGCAATTTCGTCCGCTCCGCCTATGCCGAACATATCAATTCGGTGCACATCGTCGAGGCAGCGCTGAAGGCGGAGGCGGACGGCTTCGACGGCATTTTCCTCGGCTGCTGGAACGACCCGCTCTGGGAAGCCCGCGAGGTGCTCTCGGTGCCGGTCGGCTCGGTCAGCGAACAGTCCATGCTGGCGGCCCTCGCCATGGGCAAGCGGCTCGCGGTCGTCACCGTCTCGCAGAAGACCACGGTCGCGATCGAGAATGACCTGCTGGCCTATGGCCTGCGCGACCGCGCGATCGTGCGTCCGGTCCGCACCATCCTGCCGGAATCCGACGCGGAACTGCTGCTCGGCGCGGTTTCCGATCCCTATGCGGCCTTCATCCCGCGCGTCGAGGAAGTGGCGAAGGCGTGCATCGCCGACGGGGCGGATGTCATCCTCATCGGCTGTGCCTATTACGGGCCGCTGCTGCGCATGGCCGGCTACACGGAAGTGCCGGGCACCGGCGTGCCGGTGGTGGATTCCTCCACCGTCGCGCTCAAATATCTCGAAGCCATGACCGACATCGCGATGAAGCTCGGCACGGTGAAGAGCACGCGCCTCCAGCTGCGCGCTCCGCCGCGCGAGGCGCTCGACCAGGCGCGGCGCAGCCTCTCGCTGATCTGAACCCCACCACATCAACGTCCGAAAACAGGGGCCGTCCCATGTCGCTGGCCAGTCCGATCGACAGCAAACTCGAAGGCGTCGTCTGGAAGCGGACGTTGAAGGAGCCCGTGCTCTCCTACCCGACCCTTGCCGGCGAGGAGTGCGCCGACATCGTGGTGGTCGGCGCCGGGTTCTGCGGCCTCAACGCCGCCCTCGCTGCCGCCAAGGCGGGACAGAAGGTGATCCTGCTTGAGGCCGGCATCGTCGGCAGCGGCGCCTCGGGGCGCAATGGCGGCTACAATGTTCCCCAGTTCCCCGGCGGCATCACGCCCGGCGTGGTCGAGGCGGCGATCGGCACGAAGAAGGGACAGGCGCTTTCCGAGCTGGTGCTGGGCGGCGCGGATGCGGTGTTCCGGCAGATCGAGCGCTACCAGATCAACTGCTCGGCGGTGCAGCATGGCTGGGTGCAGCCGGCACATTCCGAAGCTTCCCTCGCCAAGGTGAAGAAGGTCTTTGAGGCCTGGAAGGCCTGGGGCGCGGATGTGACCTGGCTTTCAGCGGCCGATCTCTCCGCCCGCCTCGGGGCGGCCGGCTATGTCGCCGGCTGGTTCAACCCCACGGGCGGCACGGTCAACCCCTATGGCCTGACCATCGGCCTCGGCCGCGTGGCGGTGCAGGAAGGCGTTCGCATCTTCGAGAAGAGCCCGGTCGACGGCATCGAGGAAGGCCCCGGCGGCGTCACCGTCAAGGCCGGTGTCGGCCGGGTTCGGGCGAAGCGTGTCATCGTCGCCACCAATGCCTATACCGGCGATTTCCTCCCGCAGGTGCAGCGCGCGACGCTGCCGGTGTATCTCTACCACGCCGCCACCCGCCCGCTGCGGGCGGAGCTGCGGGCTTCGATCCTGCCGGGCGGGGAGTGCTTCACCGATTTGCGCAAGTCCGGCGGCTTCGGCCGGTTGGACGATGCCGGGCGGCTCATCTCCGGCGGCGCTGTGTTCGCCTTCGGCGACAAGCAGGCCTATGGCATCGCCCATGCGAGGAAGCGCATGCGCCAGCTCTTCCCCCAGCTCACCGAGGCGGATGCCGCGTTCGAGGATTACTGGGAGGGCTACTGCGCCATCACCGAGAGCTACCTTCCGCATGTGCAGCGCCTGGGCAAGGAGGTGTTCGCGGTGGTGGGCTTCTCCACCCGCGGCGTCAATCTGGCGCAGAATCTCGGCCGGGTGGTCGGCGAGTTCGCCGCCGGCACGCGCAGCCTCGACGATGTGCCGGTCGCGGTCATCGACGAGCGGCGCGACGTGCCACTCTGGGCGCTGAAGGTGCGCGCCGCGCGCCTCGTTTTCCCGCTTTACCAAGCCAAGGACCGGCTCGGCCTGAGCTGAGGCGGCCCTTTCCACCCCGTGCCGTTTGCGCCCGGGAGCGTGGACGGTGGCGGGGATTTCGACTTCCGGCCCATCGGAGCGCACCATGGCGGCCTATGATGTCCTGTTTCAGCCGTTGCAGATCCGTAACCTGACGATCCGCAACCGCTTTCTCTCCACCAGCCATGAGCCCGGCTATGTCCTGGCCGGCGATATCACCGACCGCTACATCGCCTATCAGGCCGAGAAGGCCAAGGGCGGCATCGGCTTGACGCAGTTCGGCGGGGCGACCGCCGTCTCGGCCGAGAACTCGTTCTATTACGGCCAGATCAACGGCTCGGTGGACAAGGTCATCCCGCAGTTTCGCAGGATGTCGGCCGCGATCCACCAGCATGGCGCCCATTGCACGGTGCAGCTGACCCATGGCGGACGGCGCGAGCGCTGGGACCTCACCAACTGGCTGCCCACCTTCTCACCCTCGCCACTGCGCGAGATCATCCACGGCACCTTCCCGGCGACGATGGAAGATCACGACATAAGGCGCACCATCGAGAACTATGTCGCGGCGGCGACGCGGGTGCGCGAGGGCGATGTCGACGGGGTGGAGATTTCCTGCCAGGCCGGCACGCTGATCGAGCAGTTCTGGTCGCCAGCGATGAACCACCGCACCGACGGCTATGGTGGCCCGCTCGCCAACCGCATGCGGTTCGGCCTCGAGATCCTCGAAGCGGTGCGCCGGCGCCTGGGCGACGATTATGTCATTGGCATCCGCATGCCGGGCGACGAGATGCTGAAGGGCGGCCTGACGCAGGAGGATTGCCTTACCATCGCCTCCACCTATGCCGGCTCAGGTCTGATCGACTTCATCTCGGTGGTCGGCGGCCAGGCCTCCGACTACAAATCGGAAGCGCGCATCTGGCCGACCATGTGGGTGCCCTCCGCCGCCTGGCTGCCGCTCGCCAAGGCGATCCGCGACGAGGTGCAGGGCAAGGTCAAGATCTTCCACGCCACCCGCATCACCGACGCCGCCACCGCCGAGCACGCGTTGAAGAGCGGGGCGGTGGACATGGTCGGCATGACCCGCGTCTTCATCGCCGACCCGCATTACGCCAACAAGCTGAAGGCGGGCGAGGAGGAGAACATCCGCCCCTGCGTCGGCGTCGGCTATTGCGTCGACCGCGCCATTCGCGGCATCGACGCGCTCTGCGCCCACAATGTCGCGACCTCGCGCGAGGCGACGATCCCACAAAACGTGGCGCCCGCCGCGGTGAAGAAGAAGGTGGTGATCGTCGGCGGCGGCCCGGCCGGCATGGAGGCGGCCCGGGTGAGCGCGCGGCGCGGCCATGAGGTGGTGCTGTTCGAGGCGGGAGAACAGCTCGGCGGCCAGCTTCTGCTGGCCGCACGGGCCACCTGGCGGCGCGAGATTTCCGGCATCACCGCGTGGCTCGCCCGCCAGATGGAGATCCTGAACGTCGATGTGCGGCTCAACACCTATGCCGAGGCTGAGGACGTGCTGGCGCAGGCGCCGGACGCGGTGATCATCGCCACGGGCGGCCTGCCCAATCTCGGCCGGTTCGAGGGCGTGGAACTCGCGGTTTCCGCCTGGGACGTGCTCTCCGGCCAGACGGCGGTCTCCGGCTCGGTGCTGATCGCGGACGAGAACGGCACCGCCTCGGTCGCCTCCACGGCGGAATTTGCCGCCGCCAAGGGCGCGCGCGTGCACATCGTCACGCCGGACCGGGAATTCGGCCGCGAGATCGGCGGCACCAATCTCGGCGCCCACATGACCGAGCTCTACAAGCACGACGTGGCGATCGAGACCGATACCCGCCTCGTCGCGCTTCGCCGCGCGGGCAATGGGCTGATTGCCACGCTGGAGAACACCTATAGCGAGAAGCGCCGCGAGATCGCGGTCGATCTGGTGATCGGCGACAATGGCACGCTGCCCAATGACGACGTCTACACCGCGCTGAAGCCGCTCTCGCGCAATCTCGGCGAGGTGGACCTGCGGGCGCTCGCCGATGCGCGCGAGCAGACGCTCGTCAGCAATAGCGAGGGCCGCTTCGTGCTCTACAAGGTCGGCGACGCCTGGTCCTCGCGCAATCTCCACGCCGCCATGCTCGACGCGGCGCGGCTGACCCATCCCCTGTGAGACGAGGCCCGGCGATGACCCAGACATTGATCCATGGCGACATCACCTACCGGGTGATCGCGCTTGAGCACTGCCTGCCGCTGGTCGACGGCTTCATCGCCGCCGGCACGAAATGGCATTCGCACGTTCTCTCGCCCGGCTGCACCTTCAACCCCTATGACGGGCTCTACGCCATCGTGGTCGAGGATGATGGCGCGCATGTCGCCTATATCGCCCCATCGGAGGGGTTTCCGGAGGTCGACAAGACCTTCGTGAAGATGCTGCATGGCGACGACATTCTCGACGAGGGCGCGGCACGGGCGGCCGATCCTGCCGAGGTGGCCGGCTCGGCGCTGCTGGCGCGGGTGCGCGCGATCGACGCGCAGGGCGTGCACTGGCACCACCACATGAACTTCCCCGCCTGCGCCCTCAACCCGCATCGCGGCCATTGGGCGATCACGGTGGAGAGCGAGGTGGGCACCTTCTCCGAGAGCTATGACGACGAGCCCAAGGCGGTTCTGCGCGAGATCGAGGTGATCTATTTCCGCAACCTCGCCGCCCGCAGCGCCGGGGAGTGAGGCGGCACCGGTCAGGGAAAGTCCTTTATCAGCGCGTCCGCCCGCATCCGCCGGCGCGAACGCGATTCGCTGTAGAGCAGGAACAGGCCCGCCGCGGTGATGATGGCGGCGCCCAGCAGGGTGCGCTCATTCGGCACGTCGCCGAACACCAGCAGGCCGAAGCCGATGCCCCATAGCAGCAGCGAATATTGGAACGGGGCGAGCACGCTGACCGGGGTGAGCTTGACCGAGCGGCTGATCATGAGATGCGCCAGGCAAGCGACGATGCCAAGCAGCAGCAACAGGCCGACATCGACGACACTCGGCGGCGTCCACTGAAAGGCGGCGAACACCCCGCCGCCGACAAGCGCGCCCAGCGCCTGCAGCGTGGCCAGGGCAGTGTCGCTGGTCTTCACCAGCACCTTGTTCATCATCAGGGCGCCGGCATAGCAGAAGCTGCCGGCGAGCGCGTAGAGGATGCCCGGCGAGTACACCGTGACGGACGGGCCGAGCGCGATCACCACGCCGGCAAACCCGGCGAGAATGGCCAGCCAGCGGCGCCAGCCGACCCCGCCTCCCGGCAGGAAGCTGGACATGGCGGCGACATAGATCGGGCCGGCCATGTAGAAGGTGAAGACATCGGCCAGCGGGAGATAGGCGACAGCGGCGTAGAACAGGGCGGTATCGCCCGTCGCCACGCCGACCCGCACGAGCTGCAGCCAGGGGCGATCGATCCGCCCGACGCTGCGCCCCGCCCACAGCATGGGCCCCAGCACCAGGAAGGCGCCGATGGAGCGGATCGCCAAGACCTGGCTGACCGCGAAGGTGCCGACCAGGATCTTCCCCATGGTGTCGTTGAGGGCGAAGAAGAAATTGCCCAGCACCATGAAGATGATGCCGATCCAGAACGCGTGGGCGTTGGCGGGGCTTATCAGGCGGTTGAACAGGGACAGCATGGACCGCCAGGGGGCGAGGGGTCGAGGGAGGAGAGAGCTACACCGGCCCTTGGCCGCCGCCAAGCTCCGCCGAGCGGCGACGCGCGGCACCGACGGCGCGGGCGATGACCGGGTCCATGCCGGAAGGCCCCATCAGCTCGGCAAGCGCGGCAGCGGTCGTGCCGTTGGGGCTGGTGACCTGCCGGCGCAGGGTTGCCGGATCGGTGTCGCCCTCGCGGGCCAACCGGCCGGCACCATAGACCGTCTGCAGCGCCAGCTCGCGGGCGAGATCGCCGGGCAGGCCTTCGGCAATGCCGGCGCGCTCCAGGCAATCGATGACGTGGAAGACATAGGCCGGGCCGGAGCCCGAAACCGCGGTGACGGCGTCCATCAAGGCCTCGTCCTCGATGAAACGGACGCGCCCGGTGGCGCAGAGCAGGCGCTGGGCCAGCGCGCGCTGGGCCGGCGAGGTCTGGCCATTCGCCACGCAGACCATCATGCCGGCGCCAATGGCGGCCGGTGTATTGGGCATGCAGCGGATGAGCGAGGCGCGAGCTCCAACAGCCGCTTCCATGCGCCCCAGCCCCACGCCCGCCGCCACGGAAATGACCAGCGCTCCGCTCTCCGCGAAGCGCCTGACCTCAGGCAGAACGGTGTCCATCTGCTGTGGCTTCACCGCCAGCACCACGACATCGGGTGTGGGCAGGGTGGAAATAGCGGGCAATTCGGCCGAGGTCGTCGCACCGGCCGATGCGGCGCGGTCGCGCAGCGTCGCGGACGGCTCGACCACCTGCACGCCGATCGCCTCCGCGCCGGTCAGCCAGCCGGCGGCCAGGGCGTAGCCCATATTGCCGCAGCCAATGAGAAGGACATGAACCTTCGCTCGTGCTGTCACGCCAGCCTCCGCCACACATCATCTTGATATTTGTTATAACATTTGGTCGCCAGTGGCGAGGTGTATTTTGCCGGAGTGAGACGGCGGGACGGGCGGACCGACATCGCCAAGCCTGGCGCGCCCCATGCGGCTGGTGCCGCCACGCCCTGCCAGGTCCGTCGCCACGCGCATCGCGTCGCGACGACGAATCATTCTTGGGGACACTACGGATGTCATTGTAATACCGCATAGGGGAGATGAGTCGGATATCGTATGCGGCCTGGCCGGCATCTGCCGATGCGTGCGGCTGCGGAAGGATCTGCTTGGATGGAACAGGGATGTGCCCCTTCGTGCCGGTGGGCCCGCCTGCTGGGCGGCACCGCCATGGCCCTCCTGCTCGTCGGCTGCAACGAGCCGAACACCTTCGCCGCGCCCCCGCCGGCCAAGGTCACGGTCGCGACGCCGACCCAGGCGCCAGTGACGCTCTATGCCGAGTTCACCGGCAAGACCGCCCCCTCGCTGGAGGTGAATCTCGACGCGCGCGTCCAAGGCTATCTCACCCGCCTCGGCTATCGCGACGGCGAGGCGGTGCGCAAGGACCAGGTGCTGTTCGAGATCGAGCCGGACCAGTACCGCGACCAGGTGGCGCTGCAGGAGGCGGAACTCACCATCGCCCAGGCCAAGGCGGCCAATGCGCAGACCGAATTCGACCGCCAGTCCGACCTCGGCCAGAAGCAGGTGTCGAGCCAGCGCAGCGTCGACGACGCCCGCGCCACGCTCGACGCCGCCAAGGGGCAGGTGGCGGCGGACGAGGCCAGCCTCGCCCTCGCGCGGCTGACGCTGAGCTACACCACGATCCGCGCGCCCTTTGACGGGGTGGTGACGCGCCATCTTGTCGATGTCGGATCGCTGGTCGGCTCCTCCGGCCCAACCAAGCTGGCCAGCATCCTTCGGGTCGATCCGCTGCATGTCTATTTCAACATGAGCGAGCAGCAGCAGATCGCCATGCGCGATGCGCTGGCGGCGCAGGGCAAGACGCTGCGCGATGTCCGCGAGAGCCGGGTCGAGCCGCCGGTCGACATCGCCCTCGCCGGGGATGCGACCTACACCTATGCCGGCCGGATCGACTACATCGCCCCGCAGCTCGATGGCGCCACCGGCACGCTGCAAATGCGCGCCACGCTGCACAACAAGGATGTGGAGCTGATCCCGGGCCAGTTCGTGCGGGTGCGGGTGCCGATCGGCAAGATCGAGACGGCGCTGCTCGTCGACGACACGGCGGTTCAGGCCAACCAGGCCGGCAGCTATGTGATGGTCGTCGGCACCGACAATCTGGTGGAGCAGCGCGCCGTCACCACCGGCCCGGTCGAGGGACAGCTGCGCGTCATCACCAAGGGCCTGAACGCCGACGACAAGGTCGTCATCGGTGCGCTCCAGCGTGCCGTTTCCGGCAAGAGCGTGACGCCAATTGCCGGCGCCATGGCCGCTCTCCCGCAGGCCTCTCCTGCATCGACGACCGCGAGTGCCCCGAAGGCTCCCTGACACCCGGCAGTTCCGAGGCGGACCCATGCTTTCGCGCTTCTTCATCGAACGGCCGGTGCTCTCCAACACGCTGGCCCTGCTCATCGTGCTGCTGGGCGCCTTGTCGCTCACCAGCCTTCCCGTCTCGCAATATCCCGATGTGGTGCCGCCCACCGTCTCGGTGACCGCGACCTATCCCGGCGCCAGCGCGCGCACAGTGATGGACACGGTGGCGCTGCCGATCGAGCAGCAGGTCAACGGCGTCGAGGGCATGATCTACATGCAGTCGACCAGCGGCAATGACGGCTCCTATTCGTTGGTCATCACCTTCGACATCGGCACCGACCCCGATATGGCGCAGGTGCTGGTGCAGAACCGCGTCTCGCTCGCCACCGCGCAGCTGCCGAGCGCGGTCTCGACCCAGGGACTGAACGTCCAGAAGAAGTCGACCTCGATCCTGCAATTCGTGAATCTCTATTCCCAGGACGGGCGCTACGACAATCTGTTCCTCGCCAACTACGCCTCGATCAGCCTGGAGAACGAGCTGGCGCGGCTGCCGGGCGTGGGCTCCGTCACCGTGCTCGGCTCCGGCAGCTACGCCATGCGGATCTGGCTCGACCCTGAGCGGTTGCAGACCTATGGCCTGACGCCGGCGGATGTTTCCGCCGCCATCCAGCAGCAGAGCACGCAGGTCACGGCCGGCATGGTCGGTGCGCCGCCGACGCCGGCCGCGGTGAATTTCCAGTATGTCATCAACGTCACCGGCCGCTTCAGCGAGGCGAAGGACTTCGAGAATATCGTCGTCAAGGTGGCGGATGAGGGCGGCGGCCGGATCGTGCGCGTGGGCGATATCGGGCGCGTCGAACTCGGCGCCGCCACCTATGGGCACACCGCGACGCTGGACGGCAAGCCCTCCGCCGCGATCGCCATCTCGCAGCTCACCGGCGCCAATGCCCTCACCGTGGCGGACGAGGTGAACGCCAAGATGGCCGAGCTCGCCGCCGCCTTCCCGGCGGGGCTGGAGTACAAGGTCTCGTTCGACAGCACCAAATTCGTCACTGCCTCGGTGGACGAGGTCTATGAGACGCTGGTCATCGCCGCGCTGCTGGTGCTCGCGGTCATTCTCATCTTCCTGCAGGACTGGCGGGCGATGCTGGTGCCGGCGACCACGGTGCCGGTCACCATCGTCGGCGCCTTCGCCGCCATGTACCTGCTCGGCTACACCATCAACACCACCAGCCTGTTCGCCCTGGTTCTGGCGATCGGCATCGTGGTGGACGACGCCATCGTCATCGTCGAGGGCGTGTCGCGCCACATGGAGGCCGGCCTGTCGAGCCGCGAGGCCTCGATCAAGGCGATGTCGGAACTCACAGGCCCGATCATCGGCATCACGCTGGTGCTGATGGCGGTGTTCCTGCCGGCGGCGATGATGTCCGGCCTCACCGGCAAGATGTACCAGCAGTTCGCGCTGGTCATCGCCGCCACGGCGCTCATCTCGGCGGTCAACGCGATGACGCTGAAGCCGACCCAGTGCGCGCTCTGGCTGCGCCCGGCGACGCCGCCCGCCCAGCGCAACCTCCTCTACCGCGCTTTCAACGCCGGCTATGGAGGCGTCGAGACGCTCTATGTCGCACTGGTGCGCCGCCTCGTGCGCTTTGCCGTGCTGACCAGCCTTGTCGGGCTCGGCCTCATCGGCCTTGCCTTCTACGGCCTGTCGCAGGTGCCGACCGCCTTCCTGCCGAGCGAGGACCAGGGCTATTTCATCGTCAGCCTGAACCTGCCGGACTCCGCCTCCGCCGCCCGCACCGAGGCGGTGGTGGCCAGCGCGGTCGAGAAGATCCGCTCGCTCGATGGCATCGACAGCGTGATCGGCGTCTCCGGCATTTCCCCGCTCGACAACAACGCCACGCTCTACAACACCGGCATGCTCTATGTGGTGCTGAAGGACTGGAGCGAGCGCAAGACCACCGCGCTCAGCGCCACCAGCATCGGCGGCAAGGCGCGCGCGGCCCTCGACGATCTCGGCACCGCCGAGGCGATGGTGATGATGCCGCCGCCGATACAGGGCATCGGCAACTCCTCTGGCTTCGCCATGATGGTGGAGATGAAGGAGGGCGGCTCGGACTTCTCCGCCCTGCAGAACGCCGCCAATGACGTCGTCGAGGCCGCCGCCACCCAGACCAGCCTGTCCCATGTCGCGACCAATTTCCGCGGCAAGGTCAAGCAGCTGCGGCTGGAGGTGGACCGGGTGAAGGCGGAGACCTACGGGCTCACCGTCAGCCAGGTGTTCTCGGCGCTGGAGGCCTATGTCGGCTCGTCCTATGTCAACCAGTTCACGCGGTTCAACACCGTGTTCCAGGTCTATGTGCAGGCGGACGCGCCGTTCCGCCTGCAGCCGGGCGACATCCTCAATCTCAAGGTAAAGGGCGCCAATGGCGAGATGGTCGCGCTCGGCCAGGTCGCGCGCTTCGTCGACGAGGTCGGCCCGCCGCTGATCACCCTGTACAATCTCTACCCGGCGGCACAGATCACCGGCAGCCCGGCCACGGGCTTCAGTTCCGGCCAGGCGATGACGCTGATGGACCAGGTCGCCGCCTACTCCCTGCCCCCCTCCATGGGCACGGCATGGACCGGCATGTCCTATCAGGAACGTCTGGTCGGCAACCAGATCTACTTCGTCTTCGCCGTGGCGCTGGTGCTGGTCTATTTCGTGCTGTCCGGCCAGTATGAAAGCTGGCTGCAACCGCTGGCGGTCATCCTCGCCGTCCCGCTCACGCTGCTCGGCACCGTGGCGGCGCTGGAGATCACCGGCCTGCCGAATGACCTCTACACCCAGATCGGCATCGTGCTGCTCATCGCGCTGGCGGCCAAGAACGCCATCCTCATCGTGGAATATGCCCGCGAGAAGCGAATGGCGGGAATGGACATCGGCGAGGCCGCCATCGAGGCGGCGCGCCTGCGCTTCCGGCCGATCCTGATGACGTCCTTCGCCTTCATCTTCGGCATGCTGCCGCTGGTGTTCGCCTCCGGGGCGGGCGCCGGCGCGCGCGTGTCGCTCGGCATCGCCGTGGTGAGCGGCATGCTGGCGTCCACCGGGCTCGCGGTGCTGTTCGTCCCGGCCTTCTTCACCGTGCTGGAACGGCTGCGGGGCAAGCCCGTCACCCAGGGCGCCGGAGAGGCGCACAGGGCGATAGGGAACACCTAGACTGGCACGCGTCTTCGCTGCCGCCCTTGCGGCCTAGTGGCTGCCCCGGCCGTTCAGCGTCACGAACAGCGCGAAGGCGCCGCAGGTGGCGGCGGCGAAGAAGGCGAGGCCGTGCAGGGTGGTGTCCATGGCGAGGCCCGCCAGAAGCGGCCCGAGCAGCGCGCCGAGGCCCCACATCAGCCCCATGGCGGCATAGATGCCGATCAGCTCCGCCCCCTTGAAGCGGCTGCCGACCAGCGTGAGCATGATGGTGTAGATGCCGACAAAGGCGCCGCCCCAGAAGAACAGCAGCGTGTAGGTGGCGATCTCGTTCTGCAGCGCCAGCGGCCACGCCAGCGCCCCCAGCATCGAGGCCACCGCCAGCGCGACCACCAGCTTCACCCGGTCCACCTTGTCGCCGAGCCAGCCGATCGGCAGTTGCAGGAGGATGGCGCCGATCATCATGCAGGACATCAGCCGGGTGGCGCCGCTCTCTTCCCAGCCGAGATTGACGGCATAGATGGCGAGGAAGGAGAGGCCCGCGGTCTCGATCGCCGCGTTCAGCACGACGGCCGAGATCGCGACCGGCGCGAGCCGGATGAAGCGCAGCGGACTGCCCGTGGCCGGCTCGTCGAACACCGGCGCCTGCACCTTCGGCGAGGCGACAAAACCGGCGGCAAACAGCGCGATGCCGGCCCCGACGAGATAGGGGGTGGAGCCGCTGGAGCCCACCACGGACAGGATCAGCGGGCCGAGGGCAAACCCAACCGAGAGCGCGGCGGTATAGGCGGCCATGGCGCGGGCACGGGTCGCCTCCGTGCTGAGGCTGTTGGTCCAGGCCTCGGAGAGCACGAACAGGATCTCCGACGCCATGCCGAGCACCAGACGAAGCGGAAACCACAGCCAGATAAGCGGCATGGCGGGAAACGCGCTCAGCACCAGCGCCGCGAGCACCAGGGCGATGATGACCAGCCGGCGGATGCCGAAATAGGCGATGATCCGGGGCAGCAGCATGGCGGTGATGAGCACGCCGACCGCGTGCATGGCCGCATTGGCCCCGATCAGGGTCTCGCTGAGGCCGCGCGAGGTCAGGTCGAGCGCGATCAGCGCCGCGCTCAGGCTGTAGGTGAGGCCGAACATCATCGCGGTCGCGATGACGGCGCCACGCGAGAACAGGCCGGCGGGTTGCTCGGCGGAAGGCGTCGACGTCATATGGAGTTGGCCTTTCTGCCATCGACCGGGCGGGACCGACCCCACTTCAGAAAGCCAAGCAGGCGCATGCCCCAGGCCACTTCACCTTTTTCGACGATCCGCGCCAGCGTGCGGGCATAGTCGAGCACCAGCCCCGGGGTCCATGTCGCCGAATGCGCGCGGCTGCGGATCATCGAGGCCACCCATATGTCGGGATTGATCAGCAGCCCGAGGAGGCGCAGCCAGGGATAACGGCTCGACATCGACCCTTCGAGCGCGGCGTCGAGCGCCTGTGCCACCACCACCGAGCAGTTGCGGTTGGTGAGATTATACGTGTCGTCCTGTTTGTATCCGGCCCACAGCGCGCGCAGGCGGCGCGGGTTGTAGTTGTGGAACGCGACATTCGCGTCCGCCGGGCACCACCATTCGGACTCGTACTGGTAGGAGGGCTGGAAGCGGCCCTTCAGGTCGTTCTCGCCGCCGGCGCGCAGCGAGGCGATGAAGTCACCGCTGGAGCGCTCCACCTCGAGAGCGGGGTAATGGCTGATATAGAGATCGGGTGGCATCTCCAGCGCGGCATGGCCGGTCGAGATCACGCCATGGCCGTCCAGCGCCGCGATATAGCGATCGACCAGCAGCCGCCGCTCGGGGGCGTAGGCCGAGCCGACCGGCGTCCACACATGGACGATCATCGGCTGGGCCGGCGTCGTGCTCTCCCCGGTCTCGATCAGGATCGGCGCGTTGTCGTACCAGCCGCGCCCGGCGAAGATCGGCAAAGCGAGGATGCCCGCTTCGCTTTCCAGCGTGCGGAACATCAGGCCGATCCGCAGCATCAGCCACCCCGACACCGCCAGCAGAAGGCTGATGCAGAAGGGGATGTTGCGGGCATGGGGCATCGGCCATTCGGTGATGATGAGCAGCGCGATGCCGAGTTCGATGGCGCCGAACACCGCCATCATCCGCCAGCCGTGGAAGCGCACCACCAGCGCGGTCGCCATGCGGCAGAGCCCGTCGAGGACGAAGGCGAGGGCGAACAGGGCCGCGAGCGCCCATTCGGTCGGGATCGGCGGCTCAATGATGAGCAGCCCGACCAGCAGCAGCGCCGCGGCCTTCAGGAACAGCAGCGAGCGCATCGCGCCCCGCGCCCGTTCCATGAACACGAACAGCGCAATCAGCCCGTTTAGCACGAAGATCAGGCCGAGCACCTCCTGCATGGCGACCGTCACGCCGTCCGAGGCATCGATCGCCAGCAGAGCCGACAAGGTGAGAAACACGCCGCCGAGGAGGGCAATGACGTACCATCGCGCCCGGAACGATTCTGCGCCGATCAGAAGGAAGGAGAGCTTGAGCATTGATAAGTGTTGACCGAACCGCGGAGGCGCAAACTGCCATTTTGCAGCCGCGATGGAAAGCGGACGTTTCGGCGCGGCCGGGCGGCCCGGCCGAGGCCTGCCGTCGGAAGGTCTACCGTCAGAAGGCCTGCCCTCAAAAGGCGAGGAGAGTGTCGCGCAGATGGGCGTGCTCATAGGCCCGGCGCATCAGCCCGCGCTGCTGCAGCGCCGGCACCAGCCCATCGGTAATGGTGGCGATGGAGCGGCGGCTGTCGCCGCCGATCTCTTCCATGATCTCGCCCATCTGCGCGGCCGCGCTGTCCGGCGCTGCCTACCACGTCAACGCAATGGCCTGACCGTAATGGGCGACGATGGCCTCGCGCAGGGTCCGCCGGCCCGCCCGTACCAGAACGGCCCGCAGGGTGGACTGGGTGCCGTTGGTGGTGAGTTCGCCGACCGGCGCGTCGAGGTCGAACGGCGAGAAATCGATGTTGGTCGCCCAGCCGAGCCGGGCAAGGCGGGCGGGAATGCTCTCCGCCGTCTGGACCTTGCGCTGTTCGGCGAACCAGCGGGCCTGGTCCTCGGTCTCGGCGATGAGCGGCGAGAGCAGGAACAGCAATTTGCAGCTGTCGGGATCGCGCCCCATCGCCGCCATCTGCGCGCGCACCTCGTCGCGGTAGCGCTTCATGTTCTCGCCCCCCGAGGGCGCCGCGACGATGGCGTCGGCATGGCGGCGGCGAAAGCCCGCCCGGTGGAGGAACCACCCGCCTGGGCGATGATCGGCCGGCCCTCCGGGCAGGGTCCCGAGTTCAGCGGCCCGCGCGAGGCGTCGTATTTGCCGGCATAGTCAATGTTGTGGACCTTGGCGGGATCAACCAGCACGCCGCTGGCGCGGTCGTGGAGAATGGCGCCCGGCTCCCAGCAATCCCACAGGCGCTTGACGAGGGTGGCGTATTCCTCGGCCAGGACGTAGCGCTCGTCCTGGTCGGCCATGCCCTCCAGCCCGACATTCTGCCCGGGCGAGATCGACGAACAGATCTGTGCTCGTCCATTCGCGGCCGACATTTCCCGTCCAGGGCTCGCGCCAGGCCCAGGCGCTGGAGCCCTGGGATCGGCGCCGACCGCGCCCAGAGCCTCGCCAATATGGCCGATGGTGGTTCTTGCCTGCCCGACGCTGTCGCCGCGATAGGCCGCACACGCCATAGGCCTTGCCCGGCTCACGCGGAGGGCGATGATCGCCTGCACAACGGAGCGTGAAGTCGTTCCAAGGAACGATCGCCCCGCTCCACCATTGCCCCCGTACAGTCGGAAGGGGGCTCATGCGGATCCGGTTTCTCGCGTTGATTGCCGTTGCGCTGGCCGGAGCGGCCGGGGCGTTCGCTCTCGTCTGGCGGCCGGCGATGCCGGCGCAGGCCGAAGCACAGAGCTTCGACCCGGCGCTCATCGCCAAGGGGCGCGAACTGGCGGCCGTGGGCAATTGCATCGCCTGCCACACCGTGCCGGGGGGTGAAGCCTTCGCGGGCGGCCTCGCCATCCCCACTCCCTTCGGCACCATCCACTCGACCAACATCACCCCGGACCGGGAGACCGGCATTGGCGTCTGGTCGCTGGCGGCGTTCACGCGTTCGATGCGCGAGGGGGTCGATCGCGCGGGCAACCACCTCTATCCCGCCTTCCCCTATGACCATTATCGCCTGGTCAGCCACGCCGACAACGAGGCGCTCTACGCCTATCTGATGACGCGCACGCCGGTGCGTCAGGACGCTCTTCCCAACGACCTTGTCTTCCCGCTGGGGTTCCGCCCGCTCATCGCCGGCTGGAAGCTGCTTTTCCTCGAGCCCGCCGGCTTCATGCCCGATCCCGCGAAAAGCGACGAATGGAATCGCGGCGCCTATCTCGCCGAGGGGCTGGGCCATTGCGGCGGCTGCCACACCCCGCGCAACGGCCTCGGCGCGCAAATCGCCGACCAGCATTTCGATGGCGGGGAGGCGGAAGGCTGGCACGCCTACGCCATCAACGCCAACTCGCCGGCGCCGATCCCATGGGACCGCGACGCGCTGGCCTTCTATCTCCGCCATGGCTGGCACGAAGTGCACGGCGTCTCGCGTGGGCCGATGGCCGAGGTGACGGGCAATCTCGGGGGCCTGCCGGATTCCGATATCGAGGCGATCGCCGTCTATGTCGCTGATGTGATGGGTGAGCCCTCCCCTGAACGCCGGCAGCAGGCCGAGCGGCTACGCGAAGAAGTAG
This sequence comes from Ancylobacter vacuolatus, assembly GCF_030813595.1. Taxonomy (GTDB): domain Bacteria; phylum Pseudomonadota; class Alphaproteobacteria; order Rhizobiales; family Xanthobacteraceae; genus Ancylobacter; species Ancylobacter vacuolatus. The sequence goes on from NZ_JAUSUH010000009.1 coordinate 61,250, forward strand.
GCGGGCCGGAACGCACCGGCGGCGATGCCGACACCCTCGCTGTGCCGCCCGATGTGGCGGGCATGCCCGGTGCGGCACTCTACGCCGCGGCCTGCGCGACCTGCCATGAGAGCGGCCGGCCGCTGCCCTATGGTGGGCTCGATTTCCGCCTGAGCACGGCGGTCAATGCCGACAACCCGCAGAACATCGTCACCGTGACGCTGTTCGGCCTGCCGCCGGCCGATGGCGAGGCGAGTTCCGTCATGCCGGGCTTTGCCGGCGCGCTCGACGACCGACAGGTCGCCGACGTGCTGGCCTATATGCGCGCCCGCTTCTCCTCCGGCACGGCTTGGCCGGACGTGGCGGAGATGACGCGGCGCACCCGCAGCGGCGAGCACAAGGTCGTCGTCCGCCCCTCGGACGGTATCGAGCGGGCCCCCCTCAATGTCGGCGTGGAGGTCGGACCATGACAGTGAAGCTGAAGGTGAACGGGACCGTGCATGAGGTCGATGCCGATCCCGCCACGCCGCTGCTCTATGTGCTGCGCGAGGATCTGGAACTCAACGCGGCGAAATATGGCTGCGGCCTCGGCCAATGCGGTTCCTGCATGGTGCTGGTGGATGGCGAGGCGACGCTGTCCTGCGTCGTGCCGATCCTGGCTCTCGCCGAGCGGGAGATCACCACGCTGGAGAGCCTCGGCACGCAGGACGACCCGGCGCCGATCCAGAGCGCCTTCATCGAGCTGCAGGCGGCCCAGTGCGGCTACTGCATTCCCGGCATGATGATGAGCGCGCAGGCCCTGCTCCAGCGCAACGCGGCGCCGAGTGATCAGGAGATACGTGACGCGCTGCGCACCAATCTCTGCCGCTGCGGCACGCATATGAGGATCCTCGCCGCGATCCGGCGGGCGGGCGAGATGATGAGCGCGCAGGCGCCCGCGAACCGGAGGGCCGGCTGATGAACATCCCCACCAGCCGCCGCGGCTTCCTGCTCGGCTCGGGCGCGCTCATGGTCTCCTTCTCGCTGGGCGCTGAGGCGCAGGAGGGCGAGGTGCAGGCCGGCACGAACGCGCCGCAGCCCACCGTCACCGCGATCGACAGCGAGCGGCTCGATTCCTGGATTCGCATCGACGAAAACGGCGACATCACGGTTTTCACCGGCAAGGCGGAGCTGGGCCAGGGCATCCGCACCGCCCTTACCCAGGTCGCGGCCGAGGAACTGGAAGTGGAGCCGGGCGAGATCGAGCTGATCACGGCGGACACCGGGCGCACGCCCAATGAGGGCTTCACCGCCGGCAGCATGTCGATGCCCAATAGCGGCACCTCGATCCGCAACGCGGCAGCGCAGATGCGGCGCCTGCTGGTCGAGGCGGCCGCCCGGACGCTTGCGGTGGCACCGGAAAGCCTCACCCTGCAGGGCAAGAAAATCCGCTCCGGCGGCCGCTCCCTCTCCTATGGCGAGGTGGCGGCGGCGCTGAACCTTGAGGTTCCTCTCGCCGGTGATGCCGTGCTCAAGGCACCGGAGGCGCTGAAGGTGATCGGCCGCGATGTCCCGAGGGTCGACATTCCCGGCAAGGTCACTGGCGCTCCTGCCTATATCCAGGACATGCGGCTGCCCGGCATGCTGCATGCGCGCGTGGTGCGCCCGCCCGGCTATGGCGCGACGCTGGCCGAGGTCGACACGTCAGCGATCGAGGCGATGCCCGGCGTGGTTCGCGTGCTGCGCGACGCCGATTTCCTTGCCGTGATCACCGAGCGCGAGTTCCAGGCGGTCACGGCCATGCGGGCGCTGGCGCGGCTCGCGCGCTGGAATGCGGGCGCCGAATTGCCGGATCAGGCGGACATCCAGAACGTGCTGCGCGGCCTGGAGAGCGAGGTCGGCACCGTCGCCGAACAGGGCGACGCGAATCCCTCCGGCGACAAGGTGTTCGAGGCGCGCTTCACCCGTCCCTACCAGATGCACGGCTCGATCGGCCCCTCCTGCGGCATCGCCCGGCTGGAGCCGGACGGGACATTGACCGTCTGGTCGCACACGCAGGGTGTCTATCCCGACCGCGCCGCGATCGCTGAGATGCTCGGCCTGGAGCCGGGGCGCGTGCGCGTCATCCATGTCGAGGGCTCGGGCTGCTACGGCCATAATGGCGCCGACGACGCCGCCGCCGACGCCGCGCTCATCGCCTCCCGCCTGCCGCCGGGCCGGCCGGTGCGGGTGCAATGGATGCGCGAACAGGAGAATGCGTGGGAGCCGTTCGGACCGGCCATGTCGATCACGGTGCGCGGCGCGGTGAGGAACGGGCGGATCAGCGACTTCGCTTTCGATCTCTGGAGCAACATCCACACCACGCGCCCCGGCGGCGCGGGCGCGCTCCTCGCCGCCCGGCAGAAGTCCGATCCGGCGACGCCCAATGTGCCCCGGATTCAGATCAGCCCGTCCGGCAATGGCGACCGCAACGCCAACCCGCTCTACGCGATCCCCAACAAGCGCATCCTCTGGCACTTCATTCCCGAGATGCCGCTGCGGGTCTCGGCGATGCGGGCGCTCGGCGCCTATGCCAATGTGTTCGCGCTGGAAAGCGCCATGGACGAGCTGGCCCGGCTGGCTGAAGCCGATCCGGTCGCGTTCCGGCTCGGGCATCTGGAGGATGAGCGCGCCCGCGCGGTCGTGCAGATGGCGGCGGAGCGCTTCGGCTGGGAGACGGCCAAGCTCGGGCCGGGCCGCGGCAAGGGCTTCGCCTTCGCCCGCTACAAGAACCTCGCCGCCTATCTCGCGGTCGCGGTCGAGGTTGAGGTCGAGCGCGAGACCGGCCGCACCCGTCTGGTGCGCGCGGTCGCGGCGATCGACAGCGGGCAGGCCGTCAGCCCGAACGGAATCCGCAACCAGACCGAGGGCGGCATCCTGCAGGCGGCGAGCTGGACGCTCTACGAGGCGGTGACCTTCGATCGCCGGCAGATCACCAGCGTCGACTGGTCGAGCTATCCGATCCTGCGCTTCGCCAGCGTGCCTGACTCGGTCGACGTCCATGTCATCGATCGGCCGGGCGAGCCCTTCCTCGGCACCGGGGAGGCAGCGCAGGGGCCTGTCGCGGGCGCGATCGGCAATGCCGTCCGTGATGCCATCGGGTTGAGGCTGACGGATCTGCCCTTCACCCGGCAACGGGTGCTGGCCGCCCTCGCCGCCGGATAGGAGCGGTGGAGAATGCGACAAAGGCCGCCCAACCGGGCGGCCTTTGCTGTTTCGTGCAGCAGGGTTCGGCGCGGTTCGATCAGAGGATTGAGAAATCATCCGCATCGAGACGCGCCTTGGTCACGCCTTCCAGCAGCACCGTGTGATCGCCGCTGTCGTCAAGCTGGATCACCACGCCGTCCTCGCTGTCGATCATCGCCGCCAGAATGTCGTCGAAGGTCTCGAAGTCGAGGCCGGTGAACTCGAGCTTGTCCTGTCCGGCCCGGAAGTCGACGATCACGTCGTTGCCGGACGTCGCCGCGAACACGAAGGTGTCACGGCCGAGGCCGCCGCGCAGCATGTCGTCGCCGGCGCCGCCGATGAGCCGGTCATTGCCCGCCCCGCCTTCGAGCTGGTCATCGCCGGCACCGCCGTCGAGAACATCCTTGCCGTTGCCGCCAGAGAGCATGTCGTCGCCCTCGCCGCCGTCCAGACGGTCGTCGCCGAAGCCGCCCTGCAGCGTGTCCTCGCCGGCACCGCCCTTGAGAACGTCCTTGCCGAAGCCGCCATGCAGCGTGTCGTCGCCCTCGCCGCCTTCGAGCAGGTCGTCGCCGAAGCCACCGTGCAGCGTGTCGTCGCCGGCATCACCCTGGAGGGTGTCGTTGCCGAAGCCGCCATGCAGCGTGTCGTCGCCGTCACCCCCCTTGAGAACGTCCTTGCCGAAGCCGCCATGCAGCGTGTCGTTGCCCTCGCCACCGTCCAGCTGGTCGGCGTTTATGCCGCCCCGGATGACGTCGTTGCCGGCGTCGCCGTAGATCTTGTTCTGCGCGAACAGGCCGCCACGCAGCGTATCGTCCCCGGCGGTGCCGCGCGTCCAGCCCTCATGCGGGTCGGAGGACCCGCCGGCCGGCTCGACCGTCACCTTCACGGTGGCCGTCGAGGTGCCGCCCTTGCCGTCGGTGACGGTGTAGCTGAACGAGGCCTCGCCGGTGAAGCCCTGCGCCGGCGTGAACACCACCTTGCCGTCGACCAGCGCCACCGCGCCGCCGATGCCGGAGGTCACCGACGTGATGGCGAGCGTGTCGGCATCGGCGTCGGTGTCGTTGGCGAGCAGCAGCGCTGCCGCCAGCGTCGCGGCGATGCCCGCCTTGGTGGAGAAGCCGCTGTCATTGGCGGCGACCGGCGCGCGGTTCGGCTGGGCCCGCACCGCGACCGTCACCGTCGCCTTGTCCTGCCCGCCCTTGCCGTCGGAGACGGTGTAGCTGAAGGAGGCGTCGCCGGTGAAGCCGCTCGCCGGGGTGAACACCACCTTGCCATCGACCAGCGCCACCGTGCCATGCGTGGCCTCCTGCACCGAGACGATGGACAGCGTGTCGTTATCCGTGTCGCGGTCATTGGCCAGCAGGCTGGCGATCGAGGCGGTCACCGCCTTGTCCTGCAGCGCATAGAGCCGGTCATTTTCCGCCGAGGGAGCATGGTTGGGCGCGCCCGCGACCGTGATGCCGACCGTCGCGGTATCGCTGCCGCCCTTGCCGTCGGAGACGGTGTAGGTGAAGGAGGCGGCGCCGGTGAAGCCGGCCGTCGGCACGAACAACACATTGCCCGCATCGTCGAGCTTCACCGTGCCGCCCACCGCATTGCCGACCGAGAGAATGGCGAGGGTGTCGCCATCGGCATCGCTGTCATTGGCCAGCAGCAGTGCCGCGCTCAGGATCAGCGCCTCGCCGCCGGTGGCGGTGAAGCCGGTGTCGGCCACCGCGTCCGGGGCGGCATTGTCGCCCGGCTCGCCCGGCCCGTCTTTCGCCAGCGAGACCACCGTCACATTGTCGAACGACACGCCGGCGCTGTCCCAGGAGAACAGGCCGACCGTGCCCTTGCTCTGGGCATGGTCCTCGATGGCATAGGCAAACAGCGCCTGGCCGTCGACCGTGGCCTGGATCTGCCCGTCCTTCACCTCGACGCGCAGGTCGAACGCCTCGCCCGGCGTGTACTTGGCCGGGAACTGGTTGAGATATTTCTCGACGCCGTCCTTGACCTGGATGAGCTGGAAGAGGCTGCCCGCGCCATTGCTCGGGTTGCGGTCATAGTCGCCATTGGCGTCGAGTTCGAGCTTGTAATAATTGTTCGCGTCTTCGTAGTAGAACAGCAGGCCGAGCGCGCCATTGTCCGGGGTCTGGATGGTGGCCTCGACGGCATAGTCGGTCCACTCCTTGGCCGCCGGGTCGTTGTAGAGCGCATAGGTGCCCTTGCGCAGCACGTTGACGCCGTCGCCGAGCGGGCTCCAGCCGGTCTTCCACGGATCGGAATTGGACGCCCCGTTCCAGGTGAGTTGGCGGCTCTTGATATCGGTCAGCTGGACGAACTTGCCGCCCTGCAATTCCCACTGCGAGGCGGTGCCATTGGGCCCGATGCCGCCGGATTCGCCCTCGTCGACGATGGTCCATTTGCCGAGCGAGGCATTGGAGGCGAAGTCTTCCGCCAGCAGCACCCGGCCGGAAGCGACCGCATCGACCCGCACCGTGTCGGTGGCTGTCTTGCCGTTGGAGTCGGTCACGGTCAGCTTCAGGGCCTGCTCGCCAGTGCCGAGCGTGGCCTGGGCCGACTTGCCCTGCGCGACGACATTGCCCTGCGCATCGGTCCAGACATAGCTGACGATGTCGGCGAGGCCGTAGCTGCCTTCCGCATCGAGCGCCACCGTGACGTTGCCGTCGGCATCGAGGTCGAGCACGCGGATGTCGTCGCCGGCATGGGCGGCGAGCACCACCTTGTTGACGGCGACATTGTCGAACTGCGAGCTGCGCTGGTTGTTAGAGTAGAGGCCGACCGTGCCACCGGCGAGCGGGGCGACATCCACCACCGTGCCGAACACATTGTGCCCGTCGAGGAAAACGTTGATCTCGCCATCGACCACCGCCACCTTCAGGTGGAAGTCGCGGCTCCACGGCGTGCCGGCATGCTCGGTGGCGAGCACCGTTTCGGTGCCGCCGGAAACCTTGACGAGCGAGCGGGTGTTGGTCTCGGCATCGAGCAAGACCTTATAGTGGTTCTGCTCGTCCTGATAATAGAACACGACGCCGATACCGTCATTGTCCGTGGTCTTGAGCGTCGCCTCGAATTCGTAGTTCGACCAGGACTTGGCCGCCGGCTCGCCCCAGAGCATGAGATTATTGGCGGTGTCGGACTGCTCGAAGACGCGGCCTTCCAGCGCGTCCTGGCCGTCCGCGACCGTGTCGCGCGAGTTCACCGTGCCCTTGACGATAAAGCCGCCGACGCCGGCGCCGATGGTGGTGGCCGCCACCTGGGCATTGCCGAAATCATCGGTCATGGCCGGGGTGCTGAAGTCGATCTGCACCGAAAAATCGGTCGGCGCCGCGCTGACGATGCCGTCGGCCTTCACGCCGCCGAGCGCGGCGATCTCCTGGTCGGTGTAGAGCTTGTCGGTGAACAGGAAGTGCGAGACGTAGAGGTTCGAGGTCTCGCCGTCCTCGTCGGTGAACAGCAGCACACCCTTGCTGAGGTCGATCGTGTAGCGGTCGTCATCCATCGACTGGGTGCCGACCTTCACGCCGTCGACATATTTCGAGATGGTGACCTCGTCGCCCGTGTCCTCGATCTTGAACACCACGCGCTGCCACTGGTCATATTTGAACGCGCCGGTATAGACGCCGCCAATGCCGAGGCCGCCGGTGCCGTCGTCGCTGCTGCGCACGAACAGGTCGCCATCATTGGTGTTGGTGACGTCGGTCTGCAGGAACGAGGTGAAGCCGCTCGCGCCGTCCGAGGGGATCAGCACGTCATAGACCAGCGTGTAGCTCGACACGAGCGTGCCGGCGGGAACCGGCGAGGTCGGGGTCAGCAGCAGGCCCTGGCTGCTGGCGAGCTTGGGGATATAGGTGACGTCAGGCCCGTTGCCGCCGGCGGCGGGCACCGCCGGAACCTCGAAATCCTCCACCGAGTCGTAGCTGACCGGCAGGTCGCCCTGCGGCGCCAGCGTGCCGGTGCCGAAGCTTGGGGTGGCGCTGCCGGCGTTGAAGTCGAACTGCACCGAATTGGCGCTCGGCGCCGTGGCGACGATGCCGCCGGCCTTGGTGCCGCCGAGTGCCTGCACCTGCGCGGCGCTGAGCACCTTGTCGGTGACAAGCACACTGGAGACGTAGACCTCGCTGGTCTCGCCGTCATTGTCGGCGAACAGCATCAGGCCCTTTTCCGGGTCGAGCTTGTAGCGGTCGCCGCTCACCGTCTGGGTGCCGGCCAGCACGCCGTCGATATATTTCGACAGCGAGAGCGAGCCGTCCTCATTCTCGGTGTAGGTCACCGCCACGCGGTGCCAGGCGTCATAGCTGAAGCTGCCCTTATAGTCGCTGTTGGTGCCGAGGCCGGCGGTGTCACCGCTCTTCTTCAGGAACAGCTCGGCATCCGCATTGGTGCCGCCACCGTCGATCTGCAGCAGCGCGGTGTAGGTGCCCGCGCCCTCGGCCGGGACATAGATGTCCATCACCACCGAATAGGAGCCGAGCAGCGTGCCGCTGGCGGTGTCGAAATCGGCGGTGAGCTTCAGGCCCTGGGTCGAAGAGGCCTTCGGGACACGGGCGAAATCCTCCGCCACCGGGGCCACGCCCGGAAGGTCGGCGATGCCGAATTCGGCGGTCGTGCCGTTGGAGAAGCCTTCCGGCGTACCGGGGCGGGTCCAGCCTTCGGCATTGCCGTCGTTGAAATTGTCGACCAGCAGCGTATTCGAATTGGAGACGACGATCAGCACGTCGTCCTTGGAGACATGGCCGGCGCTGTCGGTCACGGTCAGGGTCAGCCCATGGTGGCCGGCGCCAAGCTGCAGCGTGGGCGTGGCCTCGGTGGCCACGACATTGCCGTCGCGGTCGGTCCAGACATAGCTCAGCCCCTGGTCATTGTTGGGGTTGAGGGTCCAGTCGCCGTCGAGCGTGACCTGCGCCTTGTCCTGGCCATTGCCGGCGGTGACGAACTGGTCGTTGCCGGCCTTGGCGATGGCGGGCACGTCGGGCGTGCCCAGCTCGACGCCGGTGATGGTTTCCTCATGGCCGCGATAGGGGCCGGTGAGGCCGTCGCGGTCGAGTTCGCCATCGCCGCGCACGCTGTCCATATAGTCGTCCAGCGCAGCGAAATAGGTCGAGGTGTAGACCGAGTTGTTGTCGGGATCGATGGTGACAAGCCGGATGGCGCCATTGCCGCCGGCGCTGCCAGAACCCTGCCCGGCATCGCTGGTGATCTCGCCCGACACGCCGTTCTGGTAGTTCACCATCATCTGGTAGACGGGATTGCCGAACTGGTCGTAGCTCACCAGCGTCTCGGCGGCGTCGCCAAAGATGTGGCCGGAGAAGGTGAAGGTGATGTTGGGGTATTTCTGCACCAGCTCGCGGTACATGGTCTCGCCGTCGGTGGCGCTTTCCGGCGAGTTGCCCAGGCCGTAATCATAGCCGGTGCCCTCGTCATAGAGCGGGGCGCCGGTGGCGTCGTGGCGGCCGGCCCAGGTCATGTAGGAGTGGGTGGTGAGGATGACGCGGTGGTCGAGATTGTCCTCGATCACCTCGCCCGCCCAGCGCAGCACATCCTCGCGCGCGCCGAATTCGAGGTTCAGCACCAGCCATTTGGTGCCATCGGCGCCGGTGAAGGTGGAATAGGTGTTGTTCGCCAGCGCGGCTTCCTGGTCATAGGTGCCGCCGAAATTCTCGCCATTGGCGTTCTTCAGGTCGTCGACCGAGAAATAGTCGTTGATCCGGCTCGCCTCGAAGCTTCCGGAAACGCCGTCATGATTGCCCAGCGTCAGTCCATAGGGGATCTTGCCGTCAAGGATGCTGAGCGCTTCCTTGGCATATTCCCAGTGGGTCGGGCTGTTCTCGGTGGTGATGTCACCGACATGGGTGACAAAGGAGATGTTGAGGCTGTCCTTGTTGTCCACCAGCCACTGGGTCATGCCCTTGAAGGTCTCGACGCCGCCCGCGTTGGTGTAGTCCTGCGTGTCGGGCAGCACGGCGATGGTGTAGGCGTTCTCGCCGGTGACGCGCACCCGGACACTGTCGGTAACGCTGGAACCGCCGGCATCGGTGGCGGTGATCTTCAGGTCGGTGTGGCTCAGCGTCTCCAGGAAATCGATGGTGAGCTTGCCGTCGGCGATGGTCACATTCGCCACCGAGGGGTCGCTGCTCTCGATCGTGTAGGTCAGGCCTTCGCCGGAAAACACCTCGTTCAGATCGATGACGCGGTCTTCCGAACCGCGCTTGGTCATGAAATCGAGAATGGGATTGGTGATGGTGACCATGAGCCTTGATTCCTGTTTTGCCGGCTAGCTTTCGGGCGGGCGCCTGCGCCACAGCGCGGCCCGCAGATGCCGAAAGCCACACCTTCAGCGACTGGTCGGCAGCAGTAAGCGGCGCACATGACAGGTTCTTAAAGCCGGGCCGGTGGCATCCATCTCAAATAACAATGCCCTGTATGGAGATAACCGACACGCGCGCCGTGCCTGTGCCGGAGCCCATGCGAAGGTTAGGAGACGCCAGACTTTCGGTAACAAGGCACCTGTCACAATTCGGAATCTTTTGTCGCGCTAAGCTGTCCTTCGTCATGTGTTCCCGCGCCCCCGATTCCCCCGTGCAGAACCGTTTGCCGATCTTCCGGCCACCGCAGCTGCCGGCTTCTCGGGGCAGGTTCTCATCCGCAGGAGGCCGCTGAGAAACATGTCGGTTACCCAGCTTCGCGCTTTCCATTTCGTCGCCGCAGCCGGCAGCTATTCCCAGGCTGCGCGCGGCATGGCGGTCAGCCAGTCGACCCTGTCCGGCCAGGTCCGCCAGCTGGAGGCGGCGTCCGGCATGGCGCTGTTCGAGCGCAAGGCGCGCGGCGTCACGCTCACCCCGGACGGGGAGGCGCTCTACAAGGTCACCTCGCGCCTGTTCGCCGCGCTCGCGGAGGCGCGCACCCTGCTCAAGAGCCGCACCAATGAGGGCGGGCGCCTGCGCATCGCGGCCGATGGCGTGGTGCATTCGCTGCCCATATTGCGAGCGCTGAAGCAGCAGCGCCCGCGGCTGGTGTTCTCACTGATCGTGCAGAACTCCGACAGCGTGATCGAGCAATTGCTGGAATACCGTGCCGATATCGGCATCACCGCGCAGCTGCCCACCGATCCGCGGCTGCATGTGCGCCCGCTGTCCTCGATGAAGATCGGCATCTTCCTGCCCGAGCGGCATCCCTGGACCGCGCGCACGGAACTGTGCCTGGCCGATCTCAGCGGCTGCCCTTTCGTGCTGCGCGAGCGCGGCTCGCGCACCCGCGAGGTGTTCGAGCAGAATCTGGCGCTTCAGGACATTTCGCTCGGGCCGATCCTGGAGGTTTCGACCCGCGAGGGGGTGCGCGAGGCGGTGGCCGCCGGCTTCGGCGCCGGCGTGGTGGCGGATCTGGAATTCGGCTTCGACACGCGGCTGCGCTTTCTTCCTCTGCGCGACGCGCCGATCGCCATCGACGAATATCTCGTCTGCCTCGACGAGCGGCGGCGGCTGCCCATCGTCACGGAGTTCTTCGCCTGCGCCGCCGCGACCTTCACTCCTCCCGCATCGCCCGCGCGATCTGGTCCCGAAGCGGCTTGACGAGGTAGCTCAGCGCCGTGCGCTCGCCGGTCTGCAGATGCACCTCGGCCGGCATGCCGGGCATCAGCTGCAGCCCGTTCAGCCGGGCGATCTCCTGCGCCGGCAGGGCGACCTGCGCGACATAGAAGCTGGTGCCGGCCTTCTCGTCCTTGGTGAGGTCGGCGGCGATGCGCGCCACCATGCCGGCCAGTTCCGGCGTGGTCTTCTGGCTGAAGGCGGAGAGCCGCACCATGGCCGGCTGGCCGATCAACACCTGGTCGATATCGGCCGGGTTGACATGGATCTCGACCACCAGACGGTCATGCTCGGGCACGATCAGCATCGCGGTCTCGCCGGGCGCGATCACCCCACCCACCGTGTGGGTGGCCAGTTCGTGCACCACGCCGGAAATCGGCGCGATCAGTTCCACCCGGGTCAGCTTGTCCTGCGCGGCGATGCGGCGCTCCTGCAGCTCGGCCCATTTGCCCTCGATCTCGCGCAGCTCCTCGATCACCTCGGCGCGCATGTCCTGGCCGATCTGGATGATCTGCAGCTCGGTCTCGCTGGTGCGCCCGCGCGAGCGCGCCAGCTCGGCCTGGAGCTGCCCGCGCTCGCCCTCGATGCGGACCTCCTCGCGCTGGAGCGAGCGCAGCCGCGTCAGCGGTGTCAGCCCCTTGCGGTGCAGCTCGGTGGCGCCGGCGATCTCCTCGGCGATATAGGCCAGCTCCGCGCTCTTGGCCGCGATCTGGGCGGAAAGGCCGGCAGCTTCGTCGACCAGCTGCTCGATGCGGGCGCGCAGTTGCAGCACCTGGCCTTCCAGCGCGGCGCGGCGGGACGTGAACAGGCTGATCTCGCCGTCGATCGCCCGGCCGGCATTCTCCTCCGCACGGCGCGCCAGCAGCGCGGCGGGGTAGTCGATGCTGCCCCGGGAATCGCGCTCGGCCTCCAGCCGGGCGCGGCGGGCGGCCAATTCCACCAGCTGGGTGTCGACCACGGCGAGATTGGCGCGGGTGACGGTGTCGTCGAGCCGCAGCAGCACGTCCGCCGCTTCCACCTTCTGGCCATTGCGCACGCGGATCTCGCCGACCACGCCGCCCTCGGGATGTTGGATGCGCTTGGCGTGGCTTTCCACCACCACCGTGCCCACCGCCAGCACCGCGCCGTTGAGCGCGGCGGTGGCGGCCCAGCCGCCGCAGCCCAGCACGAGGAAGAGCGCGACAATGAGCGCCAGCCACAAATGGCGGTTGACCCCGTCATCGGCCACGCTGGCCGCCGGAAGCAGGCGGGAGAGCCGCGCGCGCAGGCGGGTGAACAGGGTGTCGATCATGCGGCCACCGGCGTCTTGAGAACCTTGCCCAGAACCTGCTCCTTCGGGCCGAAGGCCTGCTGCTGGCCGGCGCCCATCATCAGCACGAGATCGACCGCCGCCAGCGCGCTGGGCCGGTGGGCGATGACGACCACCACCCGCTTGGCCTCGCGCGCCCACATGATCGCCCGCGTCAGCGCCGCCTCGCCATCGGCGTCGAGGTTGGAATTGGGCTCGTCGAGCACGATGAGGAAGGGCTCGCCATAGAGCGCCCGGGCCAGCGCTACCCGCTGGCGTTCGCCGGCGGAGAGCGCGATTCCGCCCTCGCCGAGGCGCGTGTCATAGCCGTTCGGCAGCTTGAGGATCAGCTCGTGCACACCGGCGCGCTCGGCGGCGGCGATGATGGCGGCGGGCGCGGCATCGGCGCGGAAGCGGGCGATGTTTTCCGCCACCGTGCCGTCGAACAGCTCGATATCCTGCGGGAGATAGCCAATATGGGCGCCCAGCGCGTCGCGGTCCCACTGTTCGATCGCCGCGCCGTCGAGCCGCACGCCGCCCTTGGACGAGGGCCAGGCGCCGACCAGCCCGCGCGCCAGCGTCGACTTGCCCGAGCCGCTATGGCCGATGACCCCGACCGCGCTGCCCGCCTCCACGGCGAAGGTCAGCCCGGCAATGGTCGCCTTGGGCTGGCCCGGCGGCGCGACGGCGAGCCCGGCGACATCGAGCCGCGCCTTCGGGGCCGGCAGCGGCATGGTCTGGGGCGCGGGAGGAAACTCCGCAGACAGCGCCGACAGCCTTGCATGGGCCTGCCGCGCCGCGATGAAGCCGCGCCAGTTGGAGATGGCGAGTTCCACCGGCGCCAGCGCCCGCGACGACAGGATGGAGGAGGCGATCATCGCCCCCGACGACGCCTCGCCCTCGATCACCAGCCAGGCGCCGGCCGCCAGCATCAGCGATTGCAGCAGGAAGCGGAACACCTTGCTCAGCGCGGAGAGGTCGCCCGCCACATTCACCGCGCGCTGGTTGTCGCCGAGATAGGCGGCATGGGCCTCGAACCAGCGCGCCCGCATGGTCGCGGTCAGCCCCATGGCGGTGATGGTCTCGGCATTGCGGCAATAGGTTTCCGCCAGCCCGTTGCGGGTGGAGGAGCGGCGGGCGGCGATGCGGGTGGGCGCCCGTGTGGCGAATTCGGTGATCAGCATGAAGGCGCAGAGCACGAGGATGCCGGCGAGCCCGACCAGCCCGAACACCGGGTGGAACAGGAACAGCACGCCGAGATAGAGCGGCATCCAGGGCAGGTCGAAAATCGCGACCGGACCCTGGCCCGAGAGGAACTGGCGTATCTGGTCGAGATCGCGCACCGGCTGCTGGCCGTTGCCGTCGCGCCCGCGCTTCAGCACGAGGGCGGACATGAGGTCGAAGGAAAGCGGGCGCAGCTTCGCATCGAGCCGCATGCCCAGCCCCACCAGCACGCGGGCACGCAGCAGGTCGAGCACGCCCTGGAACGCATAGAGCACCATGGCGAGCACCAGCAGCGCCACGAGGGTGGGCAGGCTCCGGCTCGCCAGCACCCGGTCATAGATCTGCAACATGAAGAACGGGCCGGTCAGCATCAACAGATTGATGACGCAGCTCAAAGCGCCGATGCCGACCAGAACGCTCCGGCAGGAGGCGAAGGCGGCGGCGACGGGCGAGGCTGATGATGGGCCGCTCATTGCTTTCATGAACCTGGCACTCTTTGGTCAACCGTTCGGACCGGCCAGAGGGCCGATCACGCCGTCCTTAGTGCTCCGGGCTGACAGATGCGTGACGCACGCACCATCCAGGCCGGCCGGCGACAGACGCCGGTACTGGGCGGGGGAAGCCCCCGCCGGCGGCGCTTGGGCCGCCGGCGGGGCCGGGTTGGAACCGCTCTGGCGCGGTGGGGACGGGAGGGCTCAGACGAAGGCGAAATCGTCGGCGCCGAGACCGCTACGGGTGGCGTGCTCGATGAGCACATAGTTGTCGCCGCTCGCATCCAGCTGGAGAACCACGCCGTCCTCCGTGTCGACCATGGCCGCCAGCACCTGGCTGAAGGTCTCGAAGTCGAGCCCCTGCAGCTCGATGCTGTCCTGGCCGGTCCGGAAGTCGGTGATGATGTCCGCGCCGGAATTGGCGCCGAACACGAAGACATCGCGGCCGATGCCGCCCGACAGAACGTCCTCGCCCTCCCCGCCTTCAAGGCGGTCGCGGCCGAGGCCGCCCTTCAGCTCGTCGTCGCCGCTGCCGCCGTCGAGAGCGTCATTGCCGATGCCGCCTTCGAGGACATCCTCGCCGTCCCCGCCTTCAAGCGTGTCGCTGCCGATGCCGCCGCGAAGCTCGTCGTCGCCGTCGCCGCCTTCGAGCCGGTCATTGCCGATCCCGCCCTCGAGCACGTCATCGCCGGCACCACCGGCAAGCCGGTCATGCCCGATGCCGCCGCGCAGGAGGTCCGAGCCCTCGCCGCCATCAAGCTGGTCGTCGCGAAGGCCGCCGCGAATTGTGTCGTCGCCGGCGTCGCCGAAGATGCGGACGCTTGTCGTGGACGGGCCGCCGAGCACGTCATCACCCGCCGTGCCGTGCTGCCAGCCCTCATGGCCGGGCTCGTCGACCTCCGGCGCCTCGACCGTCAGCGTGACGGTCGCGGTCGAGGTGCCGCCCTTCCCGTCGGCGACCGTGTAGGTGAACGAGGCCGCGCCCTCATAGCCCGCTGCCGCCGTGAAGACGATCTTGCCGTCGACCAGCGCCACCGAGCCATGGGTCGCGCCCTGCACCGAGAGGATGCTGAGCGTATCGGCGTCGGCATCGGTGTCGTTGACCAGCAGCGCCGCGGCCGCCAGCGAGAGGGCAAGGCCCGCCGTCACCGTGAAGCCGCCGTCATTCTGCGCCACCGGCGCGGTGTTCGGGCGCGGCTGGACGTTGACCACCACCTTCGCCGTGTCCTGGCCGCCCTTGCCGTCGGAGACGGTGTAGGTGAACGAGGCCGCCCCGGTAAAGCCGTCGGTCGGGGTGAACACCACCTTGCCGTCGACCAGCGCGACGGTGCCGTGGGTCGCGCCCTGCACCGAGACCAGGGTCAGGGTGTCGCCATCGGCGTCGGTGTCATTGGCGAGCAGGCTGGAGGCCGCCAGCGTCACCCCCGCCTCTTCCAGCACATAGAGCCGGTCGTCGAGCGCGTCGGGGTGCCGGTTGGCCGCGGCCTCCACATTGAGGGTGACCGTGGCCTTGTCCGTGCCGCCCTTGCCGTCGGAGACGGTGTAGCTGAACGAGGCCGTGCCGGAGAAGCCGGCGGTCGCCTTGAACAGGACGTTGCCGGCATCGTCGAGTACCACCGTGCCGCCAATCGCGTCCTGCACCGAGACGATAGCGAGCTCATCGGCATCGGCATCAAGATCATTGGCGAGCAGCAGAGCGGCGGCCAGCATCAGCGAGGAACCCGCCGTCACCGCGAAGCCGTTATCGTTCGCCGCTTCCGGCGCGGCATTGTCGCCGGGCTGCACCGGCCCATCCGCCAGCGACACCACGCTCAGATTATCGAACGCGACGCCCGCGCTGCCCCAGGAATAGAGGCCGACCGTGCCGGCATCGAGATTGTGGTCCTCGATGTCATAGGCAAAGACCGGCTCGCCATTGACATAGGCCTGCATCTTGCCGCCGGCGGTGTCGACGCGCAGATGGATCGGCTCGCCGCTGATATAGCGGCCCGGCACCTGGGCGAGGGTCTTCTCATAGCCGTCGACCATGCTGCGCAGCTGCCAGAGGCCGCCTTCGCGGTCGAGTTCCATCTTGTAGTAGTTCTGCGGGTCCTGGTAGTGCAGCAGGATGCCCAGGCCGTCATCATCCGGGGTCACGATGGTGACCTCGACCGAATAGTCGCTCCATTCCGCCGCTTCGGGCGCGTTGTAGAGGGCATAGGTGCCCTTGCGCAGCGCGTTGTAGCCATCGCCCAGCGGGCTCCAGCCACGGTTCCACGGGTCGGGATCGGAAGCGTTGCCATTGGAGATGAGCTGGCGCGAGTGAATGTCCGACATCTGGAACAGCTTGCCGTCGCGCAGCTGCCAGTCGGACGCGCCACCCAGCGTGCCCTCGTCGACAAGAGTCCAGCCGGCGAGCGTGCCGCCCGTGAAGCCCTCGCTCAGCAGCACCTTGTCGGCGCCGACGACATCGACCTTGACGTAGTCGCGGGAGATCTTGCCGGCGGCGTCGGTGACCTCGAGCGTCACGCCCTTGGTGCCGACGGGGAGAGAGAGGGTCGCCTGCTTGCCGGTGCCGATCTCCTCGCCATCGAGCAGCCAGCGATAGGCCACGATGGCCGCCGGCCCGAAGGAGCCGGAGGCCGAAAGCGCGACCGTGGCGACGCCGTCGCCATCATGGTCGATGCTGCGCATGTCGCCGGCACCGTGCGCGGCCAGCGCCACCTCATTGACCGCGACATTGTCGAAGATCGCGCTCTTCTGGTTGCTGGAGAGCACGCCGATGGTGCCGGCGGCGAGCGGCGCGCTGTCGATCACCGGCCCGCCGAAGACGTTGGTGTCGTCGAGCAGCACGGTGATCGCGCCATTCACCACGGCGACACGCAGTTCCATCTCGTCATTGAAGCGGTAGCCGCCCGTGGCCGAGGCGAGCACGGTCTCGACGCCGTCCTGCACCTTGATCAGCTGGCGGGAATAGCTCTCGCCGTCCAGTTCGAGCCGGTAATAATTGTTCTCGTCGGTGTAGTAGAACACCGTGCCGATCACATCGTCGTCGGTGGAGCGGATGGTGACGTCGAAGACATAGTTTTTCCACGCCAGCGCGGCGGGATCGTTCCACACCAGAACCTTGTCGGGATTGTCCTGCGAGTAGTAGAGCGCACCTTCCGGGGCGTCGATCGAGGCATCGTCATCCCTGCGCGAATGAACGCTGCCTTTCACCTTCCAGAAGCCGGTGTCGGATTCGTCCAGGAAGTCGAGCTGGGCATTGCCGAAGGTGGCGTCGAGGTTGCCGGAGAGGTCGAACTGCGTGGTGTTCGCGTCCGGCGCCTGCGTGAAGATGCCGCCGGCCTTGGCACCGCCGAGCGCCGCGATCTGCTCGGCCGAGAGCACACCCTCGGTGAACGACACGCTGTTCACATAGGCGTCGGACATTTCGCCGTCCTCGTCGGCGAACAGCAGGAAGCCCTTCTCGCCATCGAGCTTGAAGCGCTCGGCATCCACGACCCGCGAGCCGATGAGCGTGCCGTTCAGATATTTGCTGAGGGTGACGGTGCCGTCCGAGCCCTGGTCCACCACCAGGGCGATGCGCTGCCACTCGCCATAGGCGAAAGCGCCGTCATAGCCGCCACCGCCGAGCTCGGCCAGGCCGGTACCGTTGTTGCGGCGGATGAACACGTCGCCGTCGCTGGTGTTGCTCGGGTCGGTCTGCAGCAGCGAGATGTAGCGGCCCTGGCCGGCGGGGACCAGCACGTCCATGACGAGGCTGTATTCGGTGATGACGTCGTCATCGCCGGCCGGCGTCACCACGAAGCCCTGCTTTTCCTTCGGCGCGGGGAAGAACATCACCTGGTCGTCGCCGCCCGGGAGGCCGGGAATGCCGTAGGAGGCCGCCGTGCCGAAGGTGGTCAGCGCCTCCAGCGCGTCGCCC
The DNA here is from genome assembly GCF_030813595.1 of Ancylobacter vacuolatus. Lineage (GTDB taxonomy): Bacteria > Pseudomonadota > Alphaproteobacteria > Rhizobiales > Xanthobacteraceae > Ancylobacter > Ancylobacter vacuolatus. The sequence continues at coordinate 78,926 of NZ_JAUSUH010000009.1, forward strand.
TTCTTGTCGACGATGGTGATCGTGCCGGCGCCGAGGCTGGCGGCCATGTCGCCATTGAAATCGAACTGCACGGTGCGCCCGTCGCTCACGGCGGAGAGCGGTCCGGCGGCCTTGGCGCTGCCCATGTCGGCGATCTCGCTGGCGCTGAACACGCGGTCGGAGAACACGACGCTGTTGAGATGCCCGTAGCCGCTTTCGCCATTGTCGTCAGCGAGCAGGTAGAAGCCGCCCTCGCCGTCGATCTTCAGGCGATCCATCGCCACCACCTGCGAGCCGACGAAGCTGCCGTCGATATATTTGCTCAGCGTCGCGGTGGCGTCGTCGATCTTCTCGACGGTCAGCGCGATGCGGTGCCACTGGCCATAGGTGATGGTGCCATGGGCGCCGCGCAGGATTTCCAGCGTGCCGGTGCCGTTGTTCTTGTTCTCGATGAAGATGACGCCGTCCTCGGCGTTTTCGAGGTCGTTCTGGAACAGCGAGAAATAGGTGCCCTGGCCGTCATAGACCATCAGGTCCATCATCAGCGTGTAGGATTCGAAGTCGTCGCCGGCGGACGGCTCGAAATCCGGCTGCACATGGTAGTATTGAGTGCCTTCGAGCGGGGGGAAGGAGAGCACGCCGGCATCGCCGCCCGCCAGCGCCGGAGCGCCGGCCTGCGAGGCGGTCTCAAGCAGGGTCGTGTTCGTCAGCAGCGGCCGGACCGTGGTCCAGCCGCGAGCATCGCCATCGTTGAAATTGTCGACCAGCAAGGTGCGCTCGCCGCTGACGACGACGCGGATCTCGTCGCGCGTCACCACGCCGGCGCGGTCCTCGACCTCAAGCGTCAGCTTGTGGCTGCCGACCTCAAGGGAGACGGTCGGCTTCTGGCCGGTGGCCACCACCTGGCCGTCCTTGTCGAGCCAGCGATATTCGACGATCGCATCGCCCGGGTTGCGCGAGGCGCTCGCATCGAGCACCACCGCGCCCTCGTCAGCGCCGGCCGTGGCGGTGGCAAAGATGTCGTCGCCGGCATCGGCCAGCGCCTGCGGCGTCACCGGGCCGAGATCGAGCCCGTCGAGTACCTGGTCGTGCTCCTTATAGTCGCCCTGCAGCTCGCCTTCGGTGCGCCCGCCGGTGAGGTAGCTGTCAAATTCGGTGAAATAGGTCTCGGTCGAGATGGTGCCGGCTTCCGGGTCGACCACGACCAGGCGAATGGCGCCATTGCCGCCGCGCCCGCCATTGATCTCGTTGGCGACGCCGTTCTGGTAGTTCACCAGCATCTGGTGAACCGGCTGGCCATACTGGTTGTAGCTGGTCACGGTTTCGGCGCCGTCGCCGAAGATGTGGCCCGAGAACGTCATCGCGACATTCGGGTACTTGCTGGCCAGCTCGCGCCAGATGGTCTCGCCGTCATTGGGATTTTCGAGCGTGTTGCCCATGCCGTAGTCGTAGCCGGTGCCCTCGTTGAACAGCGGCGAACCGAGCGGATCATGCCGGCCGGCGAAGTTGGTCATCGAGTGGTTGGCGATGATGACGCGGTGATCGGCATGCGCCTCGATGACATCGCCGGCCCAGCGCAGCACGTCGTCGCGCACGCCGAATTCCATCGACATGACAAGCCACTTGGTGCCGTCAGGCGCGGTGAAGGTGTGGTAGTTGTTCTTGGAGCTTTCCGGCTCCTGGTCATAGACGCCGCCAAAGGTGGGGCTGGTGGCGGCCTGCTTCTCCGGCGAGAACAGGTCGTCGAGATAGACCGAGCTGTGGTCGTTGGCTCGGCCCTGGTCGCTCTGGTCGTGGTTTCCCGGCAGCAGCGAATAGGGGATCTTGCCGTCGAGCTTGCGCAGCGCCGCCTCGGCGATCGCCCAGTTTTCCGCCGTGTTGCGCTGGGTGATGTCGCCGACATGGATGGCGAACTCGATGCCCAGGCTTTCCTGGTGATCGACCAGCCATTGGGTCATGTCGCCGAAGATGTGGTTGAGGTCGGCGTTGGACGTGTAGTCCTGCGTGTCGGGCATCACCGCAATGGTGAAGGCGCTCTCGCTGGCCACGCGTACGCGGACATTCTCGACCGCCGTGGCGCCGTTGGCATCGGTCGCGGTGATCTTGAGATCGGTGTAGCCCAGCGTCTCAAGAAAATCGATGGTCAGTTCGCTGCCCTCGATCCGGACCGCGGCGACCGCGGGGTCGCTGCTCGCGATCGTATAGGTGAGGCCGCTGCCGCCGAACACGCCGTTCAGATCGATGACACGATCTTCCGAGCCGCGCGTCGCCATGAAGTCGAGGATTGGGCTGACGATGCTGGTCATTGATTTCAATTCCCATTGTATACGCGCCGCCTGGAGCGCATTGCATGGGCATTTGAAGTAGTTTTCCCTCGTGACAGATTGTTGAATAACTTGGGATCCGCGCCATTCCTATAAACAATGGGCGGTATCGACATTCTCGATAAGACCGACATTCTGCTGTATCGATAGCCGGCCCAGAAGCTGGACTGGCGGGAGAAAGCACAACCCGCGGTAAGGCGAGCGCCCTTTAGGGAAACGTTCAGCGTGAGATTCCGGCGCGGCCGAGGCTCACGCCGCGCCGTCAGCGGCCGAGAACCGCCCCGGCCGCCGCACACACGGCCTGCGTCAACTGGCGCAGCGCGCGGGTCTCGAGGCGGATCACCGTCCAGTAGAGCGGCACATCGACCCGCTGGCCCGGCACCAGTTCGACCAGGCGGCCGGCAGCGAGAGCGGCGTCCACCATCATTGTGGGGTGCAGGCCCCAGCCCAGCCCGACCCGCGTCATGTCGAGAAAGCCATGGGTGGACGGCACCCAATGGACCGGGCCGAGCTGCTCGGTGCCCAGCGCCGCCCGTGCCCAGCGCGCCTGCAGAAAATCCCGCCGGTCGAAGCGCAGGCAGGGCGCCTCTTCCAGCGCCTCGGCGGTGACGCCGCGTGGAAAGTAGCGCGCGACAAAGTCCGGGCTGGCGCAGGCGGCGTAGCGCAGCGCGCCCAGCGACAGGGTGCGGCAGCCCTGCACCGGCTCCCGCTCGGCGGTGACGGCGGCCAGCACCTCGCCGGCGCGCAGCCGCGTAGCGGTGTGCGCCTCATCGTCGAGGGCGAGATCCAGCGACACCTGCGCCACCCGCCCGAACGCGGCGGCGGCGGCCGGAAACCAGGTAGCGAGGCTGTCGGCATTCACCGCCAAAGGCAGCGTCAGCCGCTCGCCCGTGCCGGCGGCCGTGCGGCCCAGCACCGGCGCCAGATCATGCTCCAGCAGCCGCACGCGGTCGAGATGGGCGCAGAGGCTGCGGCCGAGCTCGGTCGCCTCGCAGGGCTGGCCGCGCACGATCAGGATCGCCCCGAGACGCTCCTCAAGCCCGCGCACCCGCTGCGACACGGCCGAAGGGGTGATGGCGAGCGTGGCGGCGGCGCGTTCGAACGAGCCTTCCCGCACCACGGCGGCGACAGCGACAAGGGCGGGGTAATCCAGCATGAATGAAGTTTTGCTTCATCAACCTTAGAAGAACAAGTTTTACTTCGGCTTCGCCGCGCGCCATCACGCCGGCATGACACACTCCCTCCTGCCCCAGTTCCTCCTGCCCCAGTTCCTCTTGCCCCAGTTCCTCTTGCCCCAGCTCCTCTTGCCCTTCACCACCGGCTTCCTGCTCTCGGGCGCGCTGATCATCGCCATCGGCGCGCAGAATCTGTTCGTGCTGCGGCAGGGGCTGCGGCGCGAGCATGTCGGTGCCATCGTGCTGTTCTGCGGCACCGCCGATGCGCTGCTGATCGCGGCCGGCGTGGCCGGGGTGGGGGCCTTCCTCGCCGCCCTGCCCCAGCTCACCACGCTGCTCGCACTTGGCGGCGCCGGCTTTCTCGGCTGGTACGGCGTCCAGGCGCTGCGGCGCATGGCGGCGCCCGATTCCATGGCGGTTATGGCAGCCGGCGAGACGACGCTCGCTCGCGCGCTCATAGCGACGGCCGGCTTCACCCTGCTCAACCCGCATGTCTATCTCGACACCGTGCTGCTGATGGGGGCGGCCGGCTCCGCCCAGCCCGAAGCGACCCGCCCTGTCTTCGTCGCCGGGGCCGCCTTGGCGAGCTTTTCCTGGTTCGCCGCGCTCGGCTATGGCGCCCGGCTGCTGCGGCCGTTTTTCGCCCGGCCGTCCGCCTGGCGCGTGCTCGACGCCGGCGTCGGGCTCGTCATGCTCACCCTGGCCGCCTCGCTCGTGCTGCGCGCGCTGAACGTGCCGGGCTGAACCGCCGATCGGCGGCGCCTGGCGAAGGTTGCGCGGCACGGCCGGATATCGACGTCGCGGGCGCCCAGCGCAAGGCCACCGCCGCGTGGCGCTGACGCGCTGACGCTCGGCGCCCACCCCTCCCCTGCCTTCACACAGCCCGCCGCCTCCACTTCCCCGCTGGGATTGCAGGTGGGGAATTGCCGGCGCCTGCCCCGCGCGATTTGCGGGTGTGGAATTGGTATGCAGGATAGGTTGACGATCAGTCTATCAACCTGTCATACCAGACCAGATGATTATGCGGCGGTACGAATGTTCGCGCGCGCTCCCCGCCCGGGAGCGATCCGGACAGGGGACCGGCCGTCGCTGCGAACCGTTAAAGGGCTGTGAGACATGAAGATTGCGATCGTCGGCTGTGGCGTGGTGGGTTCGTCCTGGTCTCTGGTCTTCGCCCGTGCCGGGCATGATCTGGCCATTTATGACCGCACCCCTGCGGCCGCCGAGGCAGCGCTCGCCTTTGTCCGCGCCGCCGATGCCGCCCTCGCCGACCGCTGCCGCATCGCCACCAGCCTCGCTGACGCGCTGGATGGCGCCGACTATGTGCAGGAGAGCGCCCCGGAACGGCTGCCGATCAAGCAGGCGCTCTATCGCGAGATGGACGCGCTGCTGTGGCCGGCGACCATTGTCGGCAGCTCGACCTCGGGCTTCCCCGCCTCGGTCTTCACCGAAGGGCTGGCGAACGCCGCCCGCTGCCTGGTGGCGCACCCGATCAACCCGCCGCATCTGATCCCGCTGGTCGAACTGATCCCGGCCCCCTGGACCGCCCCGGAGACGCTCGACTTCACCCGCGCGCTGATGGCCGGCGTCGGCCAGAGCCCGATCACGCTGACCCGCGAGATCAACGGCTTCGTGGTCAACCGGCTGCAGAGCGCGCTGCTGGGCGAGGCGTTCCGGCTGGTCGAGGACGGCATCTGCACGCCGGCCGAGGTCGACGCGGCGGTGGCCGACGGGCTGGGCCTGCGCTGGTGCTTCATGGGGCCCTTCGCCACCATCGACCTCAACGCCGCCAAGGGCGTCGCCGAATACTGCGCCAATCTCGGCCCGATGTATTACGGGCTGGCCAAGGAGCAGGCCGACCCGCGCGAATGGACGCCCGAACTCGTCGCCACCATCGAGGCGAAGATGCGCGCCCATGTGCCGGCCGAGGACCTCCCCGCCCGGCGCAAATGGCGTGACGGCTTCCTGGCGGCGATCGTCGACGCCAAGCGCGGTATCACAGAGAAATTCGGCGCATGAGCGGCTTCGGCACTCCCGCACATCTGCGCCGCGACCGGCTGTCCGACCAGATCGCCAAGGACATCGAGGCGCGGGTGCTGTCGGGCGAGCTCAGCGTCGGGGACCAGCTGCCTTCCGAGCGCGAGCTGATGGCGCATTACGGCGTCGGCCGCCCGGCCGTGCGCGAGGCGCTGCTCTGGCTCAGCAAGACCGGCATGCTCTCGGTGGCCAATGGCGACCGCACCCGGGTGACGGAGCCTGACCCGCGCGAGCTGCTGCAGCTTCTGTCGGGGGCGGCCAAGATGCTGGTCGCCCGCCCCGAAGGCATCCGCCAGTTCCAGAAGACCCGCATCTTCGTCGAGGTCGCGCTGGTGCGCGAGGCGGTGCGGCTGGCCACCGACGCCGACATCGCCGATCTCGAAGCGCTGCTGGTGCGTAACGAGGCCAGCGCCGGCGACATTCCAGCCTTCTCCGCCAGCGACGACGCCTTCCACCACCGCATTGCCAGCATCGGGCAGGATCCGTTGCTCGATACGCTCTATCACGTCGTGCTGGAATTGCTGGAGGAGCAGCGCCGCTTCTCGCTCAGCCATCCCGATGGGCTGGGCAAGGCGATGGCGGCCCATCGCCACATTTTCGAGGCCATCCGCGACCGCGACGCCGACCGCGCCGAAGCGGCGATGCGCGCGCATCTCGAAACGGTGATCCAGACCTATTGGGACATGCGCGCGCAAACCCTGGACGCCCCCTGAGCGGGCGCCCCTCCGGACCGAACATCTGCAAAGGCTCTGAACATGCTTCTCGGCTGCATTGGCGACGACTTCACCGGCTCCAGCGACCTGGCCAACACCCTGTCGAAGCAGGGCATGCGCGTCACCCAATATTCCGGCGTGCCGACCGCGCCGGCCGATCCCTCGGTCGAGGCCGGCGTGGTGGCGCTCAAATCGCGCAGCATTCCGGCGAAGGACGCCATCGCCCAGTCGCTGCAGGCGCTGGAATGGCTGAAGGCGCAGGGCTGCACCCAGTTCCTGTTCAAATATTGCTCGACCTTCGACAGCACCCCCGAGGGCAATATCGGCCCGGTGGCGGCGGCGCTTGCCGAGGCGCTGGATGCCCGCAAGGTCGTGGTCTGCCCGGTGTTTCCCGGCGCCGGCCGCACCCTCTATCAGGGCCATCTGTTCGTCCATGACCGGCTTCTGAATGAGAGCGGCCTGGAACACCACCCGCTCAACCCGATGACCGATGCCGATATAAGGCGCTGGCTGGCACGGCAGACCGACATGAAGGTCGGCCATGTCGGTTTCGCCGAGGTGCGCAAGGGCGCCGCCGCCATTGGCGAGGCGCTCACCCGCACCGATGCGGACGGGGCCCGGCTGATCGTGGTCGACGCACTGTCCGACGCCGATCTGATGGAAATCGGCGCGGCGCTGGACGGGGCCAAGCTCATAACAGGCGGCTCCGGCATCGCCATGGGGCTGCCGGACAATTTCCGCCGTCAGGGCCTGTTGTCGGGCGAAGGCAGCGCCTGGCAGGGAGTCGAGGGGCCGTGCGTCGTGCTCTCCGGCTCGTGCTCCACCGCCACGCGCGGCCAGGTCGCGCGCCATCGCACGGACGGCCTGCCGGTGTTCGAGATCGCCGCCGATGACGCCGTCGCCGGCCGGCTGGACCCGCAGGCCATCGCCGATTGGGCGCTGGCGCAGACCGCGCGCCCGCTGGTGTTCTCCTCGGCTGATCCCGAGGAGGTGCGGCGCGCCCAGAACATCCATGGCCGTGAGACCGTGGCGGCGGCGATCGAAAAACTGTTCGCCGCCATCGCCCGAGCCCTCGTCGCCGGGGGCGTTGGACGCCTCATCGTCGCCGGGGGCGAGACCTCGGGCGCCGTCGTCGAGGGGCTGGACCTAAGCGCGCTGGACATCGGCCCGGAAATCGCGCCGGGCGCCCCCGCGCTGCGCGCCGTTCCGGCCGGGGGCCGCCCGGTAGCGCTCGCCCTGAAGTCGGGGAATTTCGGCGGGGTCAATTTCTTCGCCGAGGCCGATGCCGTCCTGCGCGGCCACTGAACGCGCGGCCTGAAGCTGGCAAAGCATGTCGACACAGGCCGCAAATCACAAGACCAAAAGGAGGATATGATTTGTTGAACAACACCGTGAAGATGCTGAAGCTGGCGGTCTTCTCCGCCGTTTCCGCCCTCGCTCTCGCCTCAGTGCCGGCGCCCGCCCTCGCCCAGGACGTGCTGAACCTCAAGCTCGGCCACATCCAGTCCGAGCAGGACCTGTGGCATCTCGGCGCCCAGAAGTTCAAGGAAGAGCTGGAGAAGCGCTCCAACGGCACCATCACGCTGACCATCTACCCGAACTCGACGCTCGGTGGCGACCGCGACCTGGTCGAGGGCATGCAGATGGGCACGGTCGATTTCGGCCTCATCGCCGGCGTGCTCGGCAATTTCGCGCCCTCGATCCAGCTGCTGGAACTGCCCTATCTGTTCAAGTCGCAGGACGAGTTCAACAAGGTCGTCAAGGGCAAGATCGGCGAGGAAATCGCCGGCAAGGTGGTGGAAACCGCCAATGTCCGCATTCTGGACTGGTGGGAGCGCGGCTCGCGCCAGGTGACGGCGAACAAGCCGATCAACGGCATCGAGGACCTCAAGGGCCTGAAGATCCGCGTGCCGGAAATCCCCGCCATGGTCACCACGTGGCGCGCCATCGGCGCCAACCCGACCCCGATGGCCTGGAGCGAGGTCTATACCGGCCTTGAGCAGGGCGTCATCTCGGCGCAGGAAAACCCGATCCCGTTCATCTTTGGCGGCCGGATCAACGAAGTGCAGTCGAACCTGTCCTTCACCAACCACAAGTATGAATATGTCACGCTGTCGATCAGCGAGATGCGCTGGAAGCAGCTGACCCCCGAGCAGCAGAAGATCGTGGTCGAGGCCGCCAATGCCGCCACGGCGTTCGAGAACGAGCAGGTCCGCACCAAGACCGACGAGATGCTGAAGAAGATGGAGGCCGCCGGCCTCAAGGTCAGCCATCCCGACACCGCCCCGATCGCCGCTGCGGCGCAGTCCGCGCATGACGCCTTCGGCGCCAAGGTCGACCCCGACCTTTACAACCGCATCAAGCAGGAACTCGGGCGCTAGCCCGCCGGCCTGCGCGGCCTTTATCTGCCACGCTCCCGGAACGGTGGGAACCAGCCTTCCCTTCCGTTCCGGGTTTCGGCGCGCCGCCTAAGGGAGAAACGAGCTTGGACAAGCTGGATCGGCTGATACACACATTTCTGCTTTGGGCCATCGGCGCGCTGATGTTCGCCATGATGGGCGTGACCTTCGCGCAGGTGATCTCCCGTTATGTCTTCGAGAATTCGCTGAGCTGGTCCGAAGAACTGGGCCGCTACATCTTTGTCTGGATCACCTTCCTCGGCATGGCGGCCGCCTTCCAGTCCAAGGCGCATATCGCGCTGGACTTCCTGGTGTCGCTGCTGCCGGCCAGGCCCTCGCGCGGGCTGGTGATACTGAACACAGTGCTGGTCGGCGTGGTCGGGCTGGCGCTGGTCGTCGGCGGCCTGTCGCTGATCAAGTTCGGCCTGCACCAGCGCAGCGCCGCCCTCGGCCTGCCCATGTACTATGTCTACACGGTCATCCCGTTCAGCGGGGCCGCGTTGCTGTACTTCGCCCTGCGCGCGACCTGGAAGAACATGACCTCCGGCGGAGAGATCGCCTCATGATTGCCCTTCTCCTCTTCGGCGGCTTCGCGCTGTTTCTCATCCTCGGCGTTCCCGTCGCCTTCGGCATCGCCCTCGCCTCGCTGGGCGCCATCCTCTATCAGGGCTACCCGATGGCGCTGTTCGGCCAGAGGCTGTTCACCTCGGTGGATTCCTTCCCGCTGATGGCGATCCCGCTGTTCATGCTGGCCGGCTCGCTGATGGGCCATGGCGGCATCACGCGGCGCATCATCAATCTGGCGCTGGCGCTGGTCGGCAACATCCGCGGCAGCCTCGCCCATGTCGTCACCACAAGCGGCGTCATCATGGGCGGCGTCTCCGGCTCGGGCGTGGCGGATGTCGCGGCGCTGGGCTCGGTGATGATCCCGGAGATGAAGAAGCGCAATTACGATGCCGGCTTCTCCGCCGCGCTGGTCGCCTCCTCAGGTAGTCTGGCGCTGATCCTGCCGCCGAGCATCGCCATCATCATCTATGGCGTGTCCAACCAGGCCTCGATCGGCGACCTGTTCCTCGCCGCCATCGCCCCAGGCATCCTGATCGGCCTCGGCTTCGCGCTCTATTCCTATTTCTACGCCGTCCGGCACGGCTATCCCATTGAGGGCCGGGTGAGCGGGGCCGAGAAGTGGAAGCGCTTCAAGGAGGCGAGCTGGGCGCTGATGATGCCGGTCATCATCATCGGCGGCATCCGCATGGGTGTGTTCACCCCCACCGAAGGCGGCGCCGTGGTCGCGGTCTATGCCTTCCTGGTCGGGCTGTTCGTCTACAAGGAATTCACCCTCGCCGACATTCCCAAGATCTGCATCGAGGCCGCCATCGCCACGGCGGTGATCGCCGCGATCATCGCCGCGACCTCGCTGTTCGGCTGGCTGCTGACCAATGCACGGCTGCCGCAGACCATCGCCGGCGCCATTCTCGGCCTGACCGAGAACAAGATCCTGCTGCTGCTGCTGATCAACATCATGCTGCTGGTGGTCGGCATGTTCCTCGACAGCGGCCCGGCGATCCTCTTGATGACGCCGATCCTCGGCCCCGTCGCGGCGCATCTGGATGTGGACCCGGTGCAGTTCGGCCTGGTCATGGTGATCAACCTCACCATCGGCCTGCTCACGCCACCCGTGGGCACCGCGCTCTACCTCGCCAGCAGCATCTCCGGCGTGCCGGTCATGAAGCTGTCCAAGGCCATGCTGCCCTTCATCGGCATCATGCTGGCGGTGCTGGCGCTTGTCACCTATGTGCCCGGCTTCACCAGCTGGGCGCTGTCGAACTAACCCCGCTGACGGCCGGCGCCGCTGCGGTGCCGGCCCTCATCCATCGCGTGGAGAAGAAGATGAGCGCGAATTCCAGAGCCGAATTGCTTTGCGCCCTGTGCAAGAGCCTGTTCGAGCGCGGCTATAGCGTCGGCGGCGCCGGCAATGTGTCGGTGCGGCTGGAGGAAGGCGGCTTTCTCGTCACGCCGACGGGCGGCAGCCTCGGGCGCCTCTCCCCCGGCGCGTTAGCGCGGATCGACGGCGATGGCCAGCCGGTGCTGGGGCCGAAGCCGTCAAAGGAATTCGCCTTCCATCTCGCTTTGTTCGAGGCGCGGCCGGAGGCGGGGGCGATCGTGCATCTGCACTCCACCTATCTCACCGCCCTGTCCTGCCTTGAGGACCTGCCGACCGACAACGCCCTGCGCCCCTTCACGCCCTATTACGTGATGCGCGCCGGCTATATGCCGGTCATTCCCTATTACCGGCCGGGCGCGGCGGAAATCGCCCGCGACCTCGCCATCGCGGCCCGGGCGCACCCGGTCAACGCCTTCCTGCTCGCCTCGCATGGCGTGGTGGTGCTGGGCAAGGACCTCGAAGACGCGGTCAACAATGCGGAAGAGCTGGAAGAGACCGCCCGCCTCGCCTTCCTGCTGCGCGGCGAGAAGATCCGTTACCTAACGGCAGACGAGATCGCCGAACTGCGCGCCATGGCACGCTAGAGCGTTTTATCAATAAGCCGGCAAAAGACCGGCGCCGGATGGCGCCGGTCTTCTCATTTTCGCAAAGCGTCGTGGGCGTCAGGCGACCAGGAAGCCGGCGCCGACCGGGTCCTTGCGGTCGATCAGCCAGCGCGCGGTGCCGAGCAGGCCGGCCGTGCCCTTCACCGTCGGGCGCACGGCGCGCACATCGTTGAGACGGGTCTCGCCGATCAGCTCGCCCTCGAAGGTGCCGGTGCCGAGCAGGCCCTCGGAGGTGATCGGCTGGTTGAGCCCGATCACGCCGCGCGCCTCGAACATCGCCATCATCGCGCTGGTGCCGGTGCCGCCGGGGGAGCGGTCGAGCTGGCCGGCGCTGAACACATGCACATTCTTGTACAGCGCGCCCGCAATGGTCGGCTCGTGCCAGAAGGTGACGAAGTTGAAATTGTTGATATGGCCGGCGGTGGGGTGCTGGATCTTCACCTTCTCGCGGATCGCCTCGCGGGCGAGAATGCCGAGGCGGGAGAGCTCCGAGCCGTTCTCCGGGCCGATCTTCAGCGCCGTGCCGCGCAGGTCGATAATGCCGAAATAATTGCCGCCCCAGACGATGTCGGCCTTCAGCGCGCCGACACCCGGCAGGTCGAACGCCACATCCTGCGCCGCGACATAGGCCGGCACGTTCTCGAAGCGCGTCCACAGCACCTCGTCGCCCTGCGTGGCCACTTCCGCCTGCACCAGCCCGGCGGTGGTCTCGAAGCGGATCTTGGTGAGGCCGTCTTCCGAGCGGCGCACGAAGCCGTGCGCAACCATCGCCATGGCGACCGCGATCGTGCCGTGGCCGCACATGTGCGAATACTGCGTGCCGTCGATATAGATCAGGCCGGCGTCATAGTCGGGCGAGGAAGGCGGGGTGAGGAACACGCCGAACATGTCGCGATGGCCGCGCGGCTCGCGCATCAGCGCGGTGCGCACCCAGTCGTAATTGGCTTCCAGGAAGGCGCGCTTCTCCAGGATGGTGGAGCCGGCGGGATAGGGAATGCCGCTATGGATGATGCAGAGCGGCTCACCCTCGGTGTGGGTGTAAATAACGTCGAAACTATCCTGCTTGCGCATCGCGAAGGCTCCGTTGGACTTAGGGCTGTTGGCGCTCGGACAGCATGTCGAGGCCGATCAGCAGATCGAGAAGGATGATGACGAGCGCAGCCGCGACGATGGTGATCGCGGACACCGCCGCGATCGTGGGATCGATCGTGTACTGCACGTAGTTGAACATCTTCACCGGGATGGTGTTGAGCGCCGACGTCGTGTTGAAGATCGACAGTTCAACGTTGATCCAGGAGGAGATGAAGGCGAGAAGCGCGCCGGAGACGATGCCGCCGCGGATCTGCGGCAGCACCACCAGGAAGAAGGTGGCGAGCGGCGTGCCGCCGAGGTCCATCGAGGCTTCTTCCAGCGCCCGCTGCTCCGGCGTCAGCAGCGGCAGCACCGAGCGCAGCACGAAGGGCATGACGATGACGACATGGCCGACGAGGAGCGCCTCGAAGGAGCGCGCCAGCCCGAAATCGGTGCCGAACTGCAGCAGCGCCGCGCCGAGCACGACATAGGGCAGCACGAGGGGCGACATCAGCAGCGAGGCCGCCGCCGCCCGCCCGGCGAAGACGTAGCGCGCCAAAGCGAGGCTCGCCGGCACCGCCAGCAGCACCGCCACCCCGGTCGCCGCCAGCGCCAGCAGGGTCGAGGTGATGAAGGCCGAGACATAGGACGGGTCGTCGAACAGCACGCCGAACCATTTCAGCGTCAGCCCCTGCGGGGGAAAGGCGAGGTAGCTCGTCTCCGTCAGCGACGCCCCGATGATCACCACCAGCGGCAGCACCAGATAGGCCATGGCGGCGAGCGCGACGATGCGGATGAGAAGGCGCGCGATCATGCCGCCCTCCTTCCGCGCTCGCCGACACGGCCGGCGAGGGTGACGAGAACCAGCGTCAGCACCAGCAGCGTCACGCTCAGCGCGCCGCCATAATGGAAGTCGAACACCGAGGAATATTGCTGGAAGATCAGCATGGAGAAGACGGTGATCTGCCCGCCCGAGAGCAAGGCCGGCGTCACATAGGCGCTCACCGCTAAGGCGAACACCATGATGGCGCCGGAGACCGCGCCCGGCAGGCACAGCGGCAGGGTGACGAACCAGAAGGTGCGCGCCGGCCCGACGCCGAGATCGGCCGAGGCATCCTCCAGCGCGGTATCGATCTTGGCCAGCGCATTGCCGACCGAGAGCACCACGAAGGGCATGAGGATGTAGACCATGCCGATCAATATGCCGGTCTCGGTGCCGAGAAATCGGATCGGACGCTCGGTGAGCCCCATCCCCATCAGCCCCTGATTGACGAGGCCGGTGCGGCCCAGCAGCACCATCCAGCCAAAGGAGCGCACGATGTTGGAGGTGAACAGCGGCACGACGATGAGAATGACACAGGCCCGCCGCCAGCTGCGCCAGCGCACGATCCGCACCAGGTACCAGGCCAGAGGAAAGCCGATCAGCAGGCACAGCGCCGTGGTGGCGAGCGCGATGCGGAACGTCACCCACAGCACGTCCCAATGATACTGGTCGAGCAGGATGCGGGCATAGTGGGCGAAGGTCAGCCCGCCCTCGTCGGTGGTGAAGCTGGCGAGCGCCACCACCGCCATCGGCGCCAGGAAGAAGGCGGCGAAAAAGGCCAGCGGCGCGAACAGCAGCAGCGCCAGTGTCGTGCGGGGCGCGATCACGGCACTCACTCCGCGATCAGGTGCAGCGCGGCGGGGCGCAGGCCGATTGTCACAGTGCTGCCGGGCGTGAGCTCGGCCCCGGACATGCCGAGCCGCGCCACTTTCAAAAGCAGCACGCCGCAGCGCACGAACAGCGTGGTGAGCGGGCCGATCGCCAGCACCTCCTCGACGATGCCGGGAAAGGTGGCGAGATCGTCCGGCACCGGCCCGTCGACGAGGACGATGTCCTCCGGCCTGGCCATGGCGAAGCGCATGCCGGCGGCGGCCGGCAGTTCCGCCCCGCCAAGGGCGAGCCGCGCCCGCCCCGGCCCGGCCGGTTCCAGCGGAATGAGGTTCGGCTCGCCGACGAATTCGGCGACGAAGCGGGTCGCCGGCGCCCGGTAGATCGCCTCCGGCGTGCCGGTCTGCTCGATGCGCCCGGCATGCATCACCACGATCCGGTCGGCCATCGCCATCGCCTCCTCCTGGTCGTGGGTGACGAAGATGAAGGCGATGCCGAGCTTTTCCTGGATGTGCTTCAGCTCGATCTGCATGCGCCGGCGCAGCTTGAGGTCGAGCGCGGAGAGTGGTTCGTCGAGCAGCAGCAGCTTGGGCCGGTTGACGATGGCGCGCGCCAGCGCCACGCGCTGCTGCTGGCCGCCGGAAAGCGCACGCGGCAGCCGCGTGCCCATCTCCTCCAGCCCGACCAGCGCCAAGGCCTCGCGCGCCCTCGCCTGCGCCTCGCGGCGGCCCACCCCGGCACGGCGCGGGCCATAGGCGACATTGTCGGCGACGCTCATATGCGGAAACAGCGCGTAGCTCTGGAACACCGTGTTCAGCGGCCGGCGATAGGGCGGCGCGCGGGTGATGTCTTCGTCCTCGATGCGGATGCGGCCGGCATCGGGGGTGAGGAAGCCGGCGATGCAGCGCAGCAGCGTGGTCTTGCCGCAGCCGCTCGGTCCCAGCAGGGCGATGAACTCGCCGGCTTCGACCGCGAGGTCGACCTCGACCAGCGCCCGGTGCGCGGCGAAGTTCTTCGAGACGGCGTCGATGGACAGAAGTGGCGGCACAGGGGTGTCCTCGCGGGAGAGCGGACGGCGCGGCAAAGGGTGGCCGTCCGAAGTCGGCGAAGCCAGATTACGCCAGAGCCGGCGCGCTGGGGCCATCACGGCCGCCCGGCACGGAAAAGCTCGGCATGGGTGAGGAGAAAACCCCGCCCGGAAGCCTCGGCTAGAAGCCTCGCCCGGGCGGGTGCGTTGGTTCGCGCGCTATTTGCGGGCGATCTCGCGGTTCCAGGTGTCGACCAGCTCGGCGCGCTTGGCGTTCACCTCGGTCCAGTTCAGCAGATAGAGCGTCTCCACCGAGCCCTTCGCGCCCCAGGGCAGCTTGGCGGCGGTCTCGGGCGACACGTTCACGCCCTTCACCGACGGGCCGAGGAACAGCTTTTCGGCCAGGCACTGCGAGGCGGCCGGCGTCAGCGCGGTGTCGATGAACTTCTGCGCCATCTCAGCGCGCGGCGCGTTCTTCACGAGATGCAGGCGGGCATCGGTGGCCCACACGCCCTCCTTCGGCACGGTGAAGCCGATCGGCAGACCCTTGGCGGCAAGGTCGAAGGCGCCGACATTGAAATGCGCGCCGATGATCGCCTCGCTGCTCTGGAAGGCATTGGAAGCCGCGCCCGAGGAATCGAAGAACAGCGCCGGCTTCAGCTCCTTGATTTTGGCGAAGACCGGGGCGAAATCGCCGGCCGGGGCGTTCCAGATCTTGTGCAGGAAGAACAGGAACGGCACGCCGGAGGAATTGGCCGGCGAGGGAATCGTCACCGCGTCGGCATATTCCGGCTTCCAGAGGTCATTCCAGGACGTCGGCGCCTGCGGGATTTCCTTGGTGTTGTAGGTGAGGCCGAGCGAATAATAGCCGGTGCCGACGGCATAGGTGCCGTTGGCATTGCTATAGACCGCCTGCGGCAGGGCGTCCTTCAGGTTGGGCACGCCCTTTTCGGTAATCGGCGCCAGCACGCCGGCGGCTTCCGCCAGCTCGCTCACGCCGCCATCCATCCAGGCGACGTCGATGGTCGGGGCGTCCTTCTGCTGCTGCAGCTTGGCGAGGGTGACGGTGGAGGTGCCGACCTCAGGCACCACCGCGACGCCCGTCGCCTTGGTGAAGGGATCGGCGACGCAGGCCTTGAAGGCGTCGCCCCAATTGCCGCCATACCAGGCGACATGGAGAGCCTCCTGCGCCGATGCCGGCGCGATGGCGGCGGCCAGCGCGAGCGCCGAGGCCGTAACAAGACCGGGTAAGCGTGCCATGTTGTTGTCTCCCCTCATGTGCAGGCAAGGGCCAGTGTCGTCGCCTGACGCAGCGTTGGCTTGCAGGATCGGGCCAGAAACTTTGATATGAGCGACATGAACTCTGCGCCATCCCTCGCCCCGCGCCCCGACGACGAGCCCCCCGCCGTGCCGGGCCGGCTGTCGCCGCTGCGCGTCGGCTTCGTGCTGCTCGACCAGTTCACCCTCGCCGCCTTTGGCGGGCTGATCGACGCGCTGCGGCTCGCCGCCGACCATGGCGGGCGCAGCCGGCAGATCCACGCCTCCTGGACGGTGATGAGCCTCGACGGCACCCCGCGCCGGGCCAGCTGCGGCGTGGTGATCTCCGACAGCGCGCCGCTGCTCGATCCGGCCCAGTTCGACTATATCGCCGTGTGCGGCGGCAATGACTATCTCAATGAGCACCCGCCGGCGGCGCTGCTCGACTATCTGCGCCGCGCTGCCGCCTGCCGGGCGCGGCTGATCGGCGTGTGCACCGGCACCTTCGCCATCGCCCAGGCCGGGCTGGCGGCCAAGCGCACCGTGTGCATCCACTGGAACGTGCTGGAGGCGTTCCAGGCGCAGTTTCCGACGCTCACCGCCGTGACCGACAAGCTCTTCGTCGACGAGGGCGATCTGCTCTCCTGCGCCGGCTCCACGGCGGCGATCGATCTCGGCCTCTATCTCGTCACCCGCCATTGCGGGGCGGCCAAGGCCAACCAGGCGGTACGGCACATGATGCTGCAGGGCATGCGTCCGCCCTCGCTGCCGCAGCCGCATTTCGTCGCCGATCTCGCCCGCGTCACCGATGCGCGGGTGCATCAGGCGGTGCATTTCATGGAGCAGCGGCTGGACGATCCCCCCTCGATGGAGGCCATTGCCCGCTATGTCGGCTGTTCCACCCGCCAGCTGGAACGCGCTTTCGGCGCGACGCTCGGCATCGCCCCGGCGGCCTTCCAGCGGCAGCTGCGCACCCATTATGCCTGCTGGATGCTGGAGAACAGCCCGCGCAGCATCACCGAGATCGCCTTTGACTGCGGCTTCTCGGATGCGGCGCATTTCTCGCGCGAGTTCCGCAATGCGCTGGGCGCCTCGCCGAGGCAGTACCGCAGCGCACGGCTGGCGGCGCGCAAGGCCTCCGCCTGACTTTGTGCGGAACCCTTTGCCGCCGGCCGACTTTAACCCTCTGGCGCGATCATCGGCGGCCACAGGCGGGGGCGTTGCGCCCGCCGGTGGGCCATCGCACAGTGCGGGCCGCAACGAAAAATGGGCCGACGATCCAGAGGGCGGCATGGCGCTTGTGAAATCTACCAAACTGACCCCGGCCTCCAGCAAGGACGGGGAGCCGCCGGCGCGCGGGGCGTCGAAGCCCGCCCCGGCCCGCCGCAACGGCGCCGCGCCGCTCGACAAGGTGTCCGAGCGTCTGGCGGCGGCCACCGAGGAACTGGCCAGCGGGCTGATGGAAGCCTCGGCCGCCGCCGAGGAACTGCGCCGCTCCATGGAGCTGATCGCCGCCGGCGCCGACGAGGCCGCCGGCGGGTCGCAGGAGCAGCTCACCGCGATCAAGGCGGTAGCCTCCACCCTGATGAGCGCCCGCGCCGAGGTCGATGCCGGGCGCCGGCGCACCGAGGCGGTGCAGCTCGTGGTGGCCGAGACGGCGCTGCAGATCACCGCGTCCATCCGCTCGATCGAGCGCAATGCCGACCGCCAGCAGGCCTCGGTGGCGCGGATCGACGAATTGGAGCGCCGGGCGCGCGACATCGGCGCCATCACCGAGACGGTGGGGCGGATTTCCGACCAGACCAACCTTCTCGCGCTCAACGCCGCCATTGAGGCGGCGCGGGCCGGCGACAAGGGGCGGGGCTTCGCCGTGGTGGCGGAAGAGGTGCGGGCGCTGGCGGAAGTCTCGGAGACCAGCGCCGGCGAGGTGCAGGGCCTTGCCGAGACCATCCAGGCGCAGGTCCGCTCCGTCGCCGACGGGGTGAAGCAGGGCGCCGAGGCGGCACGGGGGCAGGCCCGGGCCGGCGCCGCCATCGTCGCCGCGCTGGAGGCGCTGCGCGCCGATATGGGGCACCTGACCGAAGGCAGCGACCAGATCGCCACAGCCGCGCTGGAGGCGGAGCGCGCCGCGGCGGAAGCCCAGCGCGGCGCCACCCAGATCGCCAGCGTGGCGGAAACGCAGGCGGCGGCCGCGACGCAGGCCCAGACCGCCATCCAGCAGCAGGCCTTGTCGCTCGAACAGGGCCAGGTCGCGGCCCAGGCGCTGGCGCGCGTGACCGACGGCCTGCGCGCGGGCACGACGGCGCAGGCGCAGGTCGAGCAGATCGCCACCACCGCCGAGGAACTTTCCGCCACCATCCAGGAGCTCTCCAGCGCCGCCGCGCAGATCATGGCGGCGATCGAGCAGATCGACCGCGGCTTCCAGCAGCAGGCCGGCGCCACCCAGCAGACCTCCGCCGCGCTGACGCAGATCGAGGCCGGCGCCGGCCTCGCCCGCGACAAGGCGACCGCCGCGAGCGCGCGCGTCGCGGCGGTTGAAGCCGGGCTGAGCGAGAGCCGCGCCGCGCTGGAGCGGCTGATGGACGGGGTCGAGGCAGCCTTGGCCGGCACCCGCGCCGGGCTCGCCACTCTTGAGAACCTCGAAGAGCTGGGGCGCCGGATCGAGAAAATCGTCGACGCCACCGCGCTCATCGCGGTGCAGATCACCATGCTCGCGGTCAGCGGCTCGGTGGAGGCCGCCCGCACCGGCGAGGCCGGGCGCGGCTTCGCCCTCGTCTCCGCCGACATTCGCAGCCTCGCCCGCGACGCTTCCGAAAGCGTCGGCGGCATCAAGGACCGGGTGCGCGCCATTCTGGAGCAGGTCGGCGCGCTGCGCCGCGACAGCGAGCAGGCCATACTCGCCGCCGAGGCCGAGATCCAGGCCAATCGCGGCCTGTTCGGCGCGCTGGAAAAGCTGGATGGCGATATCGCCGCCCTGAGTGCGGTCAACCGGGCGATCCTTCTCGGGGCGCAAGAGATTCTCACCGCCGCCGGCCAGTGCGCGCTGGCGGCGCGCGAGATCGCCGCGACGGCGGAACAGGCCAGCGCCGCCTCGCAGCAGGCGGCGACGGCCTCCTCGCAGCAGGCGGAAGGCGCGGACGACCTTGCCGCCGCCATCGAGGAGATCGCCTCGCTCGCCGACGAGCTGCAGCAGCCCGATGTCTGAGCCGCGCCCCGCCGCCGGCCGCGCACCGCTGCGCTTCCTCACCTTCCGGGTCGAGGCGGGCCATTATGCGCTGCCGGCCGACGAGGTGGCGGAGGTGGTGCGGGTGCCCGCCCTCGCCCGCTTGCCGCAGGCGCCGCCCGGCCTTCTCGGCATCGGCAATCTGCGCGGCGCCGCCCTGCCGGTTGCCAGCGCCCGCGCTTTGCTCGGCCGGGCCGAGGCGGCCGCCCCGTTCGCCACCGCGCGGGCCATCGTGCTGCGCGGCGAGAGCCCGGTGGCGCTGGCGGTGGATGGCGTGGGCGAGCTGGTGGCGATCGATCCCGACCAGCTGGAAGACGCGCAGGCGAGCGCCCTGGTGCGCCCCGGCGAAAGGATCTCCGGCGCCTTCCGCTTCCATGGCGGGCGCGACGTCGCCCGGGTGCTGGATATCGTGCCGCTGCTGGCCACCGCCTTCGCCCCGCGCGCCCGGCCGGCCCGCCGCCCCGTCACGGGTGCCGCGAGCGCGCCGGCCGCCCCGGCGATTGAGGCGAGCGCCGGCAAGCTCATCAGCTTCGAGGCCGATGGCCAGGAATACGCCCTGCCGATCGAGCAGGTGCGCGAGGTGGTGCCGCTGCCCGACGCCGTGACCACGCTGCCGCTCGGCGAGGCGCGTGCCTCTCCCACTGAGGCGGTGGCGCGCGGCGTCATGGTCTATCGCGACCGGCTGCTGCCGCTGTTCGCGCTGCGGGCGCTGCTCGGCCTGCCGCCGGCGGCCGCCACACGCACGGCCAAGGTGGTGGTGGTGAAGCTCGGCCCCCTGTGGGTCGGGCTGGTGGTCGACCGCATCACCGCCGTGCTGCCGCTCGATCCCGCGCGGGTCGAGCCGATCCCGCCGGCGCTGGCGGCGCGGGTGGGTGGCGAGGCGCGGCTGAAGGCGATCTTCCGTGCCGGCGATGGCCGCCGGCTGGTCTCGATCCTCGATTGCCACACTCTGTTCCGGGAGGAGGTCATGCAGCACCTCGACACGCACGACGCGGCGGAAGCCGCGACCGCCCCGGTCGAGGGCGAGGACGACGCGTCCTTCCTGGTGTTCAGCCTCGGCGGCGACGAATATGGCCTGCCGATCGCGGCGGTGGACGAGGTGATGAAGGTGCCTGATACCCTCACCCGGATTCCGAAGACCCCCGCCTTTCTGGAAGGCGTGATCAATCTGCGCGGCGCGGTGCTGCCGGTCATCGACCAGCGCCGCCGCTTCGACCTGCCACCGCTGACGCAGGGCGCGCGCCGCCGGCTGATCGTGCTGCGCAGCGGGCCGCACCGCGCCGGCATCGTCGTCGACGGCGTGAGCGAAATCCTGCGCCGCCCGCAGGACGACATCGCGCCGGCGCCGGACCTTGCCGGCGAGCCGACGCGGCTGGTGTCGGGCATCCTCAATCTCGAACAGGCCGGCCGGCTCATTCTCCTCCTCGACCCGGCCGAATTGCTCACCCGCACCGAGCGCGGCCTGCTCGACGCCTTCGCCAAAGCCGGAGCCAGGACGGCGACCCGGCCGGCGGGCAAAGCCCGGCCGGCCCGGGCGTGATCAAGCTTCTGGTGGTCGACGACTCGGCGCTGCTGCGCAAGCTGCTCGGCGAGGTCTTCACAGAGGCGGGCGGCTTCGAGCTGCGCTTCGCCCGCGACGGGCTGGAGGCGCTGGAGCAGAACCGCGCCTTCACCCCCGATGTCATCACGCTGGATCTCAACATGCCGCGCCTCGACGGCCTCGCCTGCCTCGACCAGCTGATGGTCGAGCGGCCCTGCCCGGTGGTGATGGTGTCCTCGCACACGGAGGAGGGAGCCGAGGCGACGCTGAAGGGGCTGCAGCTGGGCGCGGTGGATTTCGTGCCCAAGCCCACCGGCGCGGTGTCGCTGCACCTTCGCGAATGGGCGCCGGCTCTGGTCGAGGCGGTGCGCGGCGCCGCCCGCGCCCGGGTGCGGCCGAGCCTGCGCCTGCGCGAGCGGGTGCGCCACCGCATCGGCCGCGCCGCCGCCTCCCCCCGTCCCGACGCCGCCTCGGTTCGCGGCATTGGCGAGGCGCTCTTCCCCAGCGAGGCGCCCCTGCCCGGCGAGGGGCTGGTGCTGGTCGGCACCTCCACCGGCGGCCCGCCGGCGCTGGAGGCGCTGCTGGTGCCGCTGCCGGCCGATTTTTCCTGGCCGATCCTGGTGGCGCAGCACATGCCGGGCAGCTTCACCGGACCGCTGGCGCGCCGGCTCGACGCGCTGTGCGCGCTCACTGTGGTGGAGGTGCGCCGGCCGGTGCCGCTGCAGCCCGGCACGGTCTATATCGGCGCGGGCGATGCCGACCTCATCGTCTCGCGCCGCGCCGGCGGGCTGGTGGCGATGGCCGCCCCGGCGCAGGCGACCTATCTCTGGCACCCCTCGACCGACCGGCTGGTGCGCAGCGCGCTGGAGCATCTGCCGCCCCACCAGCTGGTCGGGGTGCTGATGACCGGCATGGGCAATGATGGCGCGCAGGCCATGGCCCTGCTGCGGGCGCAGGGCGGGCACACCATTGCCGAGGCGGAGGAAACCGCCATTGTATGGGGCATGCCCGGCGAGCTGGTGAAGGCCGGCGGCGCCGAGTTCGTCGAGCCGCTGCCGGACATCGCCGCCCGCCTTCAAAAGATGGTGCCGTGAAAGAGGGTGCCGTGATGGATGGTACGCTGACATGCCGCTGATCCGCGCCCGAGCCGGCGAGGCCGCCGCGCTGCCCGCCGATCGCGCCTCCCTCATCGCCGCGCTTGAGGGCGGCAGCGCCGGGGAGCGCCTCCACGCCGCCCGCGCGCTGGCCGCCCTGCCGGGCGCGGTGGCGCCGCTGAGCGCCGCGCTGCACGTCGAGGCCGAGCCGGCGGTGCGCGAGGTGATCTTCACCGCCCTCGCCCGCCTCGGCTGCGAGGAGGCCGCCGACGCGCTGCTGCCGCTGCTGCGCGCTCGGCAAGCGAGCCTGCGCAACGGCGCGCTCGCCGCGCTTGCCGCCATGCCGGGCCGGCTTCCCGCCCGGCTGCCGGCGCTGCTCGCCGACCCCGATGCCGACATAAGGCTGCTGGCCTGCGAACTGGCGCGCGCCCTGCCCGCGCCCGAGGCGACCACGCTGCTGTGCGCTGTGGTGGAACGCGAGAGCGAGCCGAACGTTTGCGCCGCAGCGCTTGACGTTCTCACCGAGCTGGGTGGGCCGCAGGCGCTGCCCGTGCTGGAGCGCGGCGCCCGGCGTTTCGACGCCACGCCGTTCCTGCGTTTCGCCTTTGAGGTCGCCATCAGGCGGATCAGGGCCTCCGCCGACACCGACCCGTGAGCGCACCCGTGACCGACGAGGATTTCCGGCGCCTGTGCGACTTCCTCTACCGGCGCAGCGGCATGGTGTTCACCGAGGCCAAGCGCTATTTTGTCGAGCGCCGCCTTGCTGAGCGCATGCGCGTCACCGGCGCCACCTCCTTCGCCAGCTATTTCGCCCGCCTGCGCAGCGACCAGCCCGGCGAGGTCGAGCCCTTCATCAACGCCTTCACCGTCAACGAGACCTATTTCTTCCGCGAGGAGCACCAGCTCCAGTGCCTGAGCACCGATCTCCTGCCCGCGCGCCTCATGGAGCGCCCGGCGGGCCGGCCGCTGCGCATCTGGTCGGTGCCGTGCTCCACCGGCGAGGAGCCCTATTCCATTGCCATCTGGCTGCTGGAACACTGGCCGCAGGTCGACGCCTATGAGATCGAGATCGTCGGCTCCGACATCGACACGCGGGCGCTGGAGGCGGCGCGGGCCGGGCTTTTCGGCCGCCGGGCGCTGATGCGGCTGCCGGAGGCGCTGATCGGCAAATATTTCGAGCCGGTGGATGACGAGCACTGGCGGCTGATCGCGGACCTGCGGCAGTCGATCCATTTTTCCACCGTCAATCTGGTTGATCTAGCGCAAACCCGCGCCCATGGCCGCTTCGATGTCATTTTCTGCCGCAACGTGCTCATCTATTTCGACGAGGCCTCGCGGCGCATGGCGGCGGAGAACCTTTATGAGAACCTGCTGCCGGGCGGCTTCATCTGCCTGGGCCACAGTGAATCGATGAGCCGGATCTCGCCCCTGTTCGAGGTGCGCCGCTTTGCCGACGCCATCATCTACCAGCGGCCGGGAGAGCGCGGCGATGGCTGAGGCGGGGCGCGCGCGCATTCTGGTGGTCGACGATGCCGGCCTCGTCAGGCTCTATTACCGGCAGGCGCTGGAGGCCGTCGGCTTTGCCGTCGAGGAGGCGCTGAACGGGGTCGAGGCGCTGGAGAAGCTGCTGCGGGCGCCGGCCGATCTCGTCATCGTCGATGTCAACATGCCGCTGATGGACGGCATCACCTTCCTGCGGGCACTGCGCCGGCAGCCGCTGCCGCTCGCCGCCCTGCCGGCGCTCGTCACCAGCACCGAGGCCGGCGCGGGGGATGTCGCGGCGGCCCGGGCGGCGGGAGCCAATCTCTATCTGGTCAAGCCGCTGGAGCCGGCGGCACTGGTGCTTCACGCCCGGCTGCTGTGCGGGGTGCCGGCGTGAACGAGTTCATCGAGCAGTTCCTCATCGAGGCACGCGAACTGGTCGCGCAGGGCACCGCCGACCTGCTGGCGGCCGAGGAACGCCCGCGCGACGCGGCGGCGATCGACGGCGCGTTCCGCGCCTTCCACACGCTCAAGGGCTCGGCCGGCATCATCGATTTCGCCGCCATGGCCCGCGCCCTGCACGCGGCGGAGGACGCGCTGTCGCAGGCGCGCAGCGGCGCCGTCCCCGTCACCGGCGAGCTGATCGGCCGGTGCCTGACCTGCCTCGACCAGGTGGTGCGCTGGCTCGACGCCATCGAGGCGACAGGCGAACCGCCGACCGATGCCGACCCCGCCGCCGAGGCGATGATCGCGCTGTTTGCGGAAGAAGAGGCCCCCGCGCCGCCTTCTTCCGGGCCGGTGATCGCGGTGGAGAGCGGCGCGGTGCCCGCCGCGTTCGAGAGCTGGCTGGAGCGGTTTCTGGCGACGGCGACGGCGCGGCAGGCCCGCTGCGCTCTCGCCTACACCCCGGCCGCCGACGCCTTCTTTCGCGGCGAGGACCCGCTCGCCACGGCGGAGGCGCTTCCCGGCCTGCTGGCGCTCGACCTCGCCCTTAACGGGACCCCGCCGGCGCCGGCGGAGATCGACCCGTTCCAGTGCCGGCTCACCCTTTTCATCGCCGGTTCGGAACCGCGCGCCCGGCTGGCGCCGGCCTTTGCCGGCCTGTCCGGCACGGTGGAATGGCGCGATCTTGTCCCCTCCGTGCCGCCCCCCGGCGCGGGGGCGCCCGACGCCGCCGCCCTGCTGATCGAGGCACAGATCGCGCTGCTGCGCGGGCCGCGCGACGAGGGGTTCGAGGGCCGGCGGGCGAGCGCCCTGCGCGCCGCAGTACAGGTGCTGCGGGCCAGCGGCCGCGCGCCTGAGGCCGACGCGCTGGAGCGCCTCGCCGCGAGCGGCGCCGAGCCGCAAAGCCTCGCCGATAGTCTTGCCGACAGTCTCGCCGATATGCTCGCCGGGGCGCCGGCCGCCCCTCCCCCGGCCGCCGCACCGCCCGCCCCCCCGGCGGAACCGGCGATCGCCGATATCGGGGCGCGCTCGCTGCGGGTGGATGTCGAGCGCGTCGACGCGCTGGTCCGCCTCACCGGCGAATTCACCGTGCTGAAGACGCAGGCCGCCCATCATGCCCGGCTGGCGGCGGCGCCGGCCGGCAGCGGCGAGGTGGCCAAGGATCTCGCCACCAAGGAACTCGCAGAACGGCTGAAATCGCATCACGAGACGCTGGAGCGGCTGGTGGGCGAGCTGCAGCATGCGGTGCTCGGCCTGCGCGTGCTGCCGCTGCGCCATGTGTTCCAGCGCCTGCCGCGGCTGGTGCGCGACATGTCGGAGGCGCTGGGCAAGCCGATCCGCCTCGTCATCGAGGGCGAGGAGACGCAGGCCGACAAGGCCATCGTCGAAGCGCTGTTCGAGCCGCTGCTGCACATTCTGCGCAACGCCGCCGATCACGGCATCGAGCCGGCCGGCGCCCGCGCCGCCGCCGGCAAGCCGGAAACCGGCATCGTCGCGGTGCGGGCCCGCCGCGTCGAGGACCGGCTCTCCATCGACATCGAGGATGACGGCGCCGGTATCGACACCGCCCGCCTGCGCGCCCGCGCCGCCGCCCGCGGGCTGGCCGGGCCGGACGCGCTGGCGGCGCTGAGCGAGGAGGAGGCGCTGGACCTGATCTTCGCCCCCGGCTTCTCCACCCGCGACGCCGTGACCGGCTATTCCGGGCGCGGGGTGGGGCTGGACGCGGTGCGCGTCGCCCTGGCGCGCCTCGGCGGCCGGGTCAGCGTCCACAGCCGCCCGGGCGAGGGCACGCGCATGGCGCTGAGCCTGCCGGTCAGCATCCTGAAGAGCGATGTCCTCTCGGTGGAAGCCGGCGGGCAGGTGCTGGGCCTGCCGCTGGAAGCGGTGGTGGAGACGGTGCGCCTGCCGCGCAGCGCCATCTCCCGCATCGGCGCGGCGCGGGCCTTTGTCTGGCGCGCGCGCACCGTGCCGCTGATCGATCTGTCGCAGTCCATCGGCCTTGCCCCGTCCCCGACCCAGACCCCGGCCCCTTCGCCGTCCGGCGATGGTGAGGCGCTGGTCGTCATCACCCGCCTCGATGGCCAGTATGGCGGGCTGGAGGTGGATCGGCTGGGCGCCCGCATGGAGGTGATGCTGCGGCCGCTGGAAGGGCTGCTCGCCGGCCTGCCCTGCCTCGGCACCACCCTGCTCGGCGATGGCCGCGTGCTCATCGTGCTCGATCTCGAAGCGTTGCAGCCATGAAGGCAAAGTCATGAGGGTAAGGCCATGACGGTGCACCGTGCCGGCGACGGCACAATCTATCTCGACGGCGCCTGCGGCAGCGAGGAGGCGGAACCGCTGCTGGCGCTGCTCATCGCCACACCCGGCGCCACCGTCGACTGGCAGGGCTGCGAACAGGCGCACATGGCGGTGGTGCAGGTGCTGCTCGCCCTGCGCCCACAGCTGCGCGGCGTGCCGGCCAGCGCCTTCCTCGCCCGCCATGTGGCGCCGCTGCTGAACCGCCCGCCCGCTGGCGGCGCGGCCCGGCTTGAGGCATAGATGCACATTGGATACCAAGGGTTCGCCATCGCCCGCCGGAGCCGTCCTCCCATGCCGTTCCAAGTTCTGATCGTCGACGACAGCAAGCTCGCCCGCATGGCGATCGCCAAGGCCATGAACAAGCTCCACCCCGACTGGGCGCGGAGCGAGGCGGCCAATGCCGACGACGCCCTCGCCCTTGCCCACCAGCAGCCTTTCGACATCGCCCTTTTGGACTTCAACATGCCCGGCCGCGACGGACTTGAACTGGCGGCGGAGCTGCGCGCGCTGATGCCGACAATCGCCATGGCCATCATCTCCGCCAATCACCAGAAGGAAATCGTCGCCCAGGCGCATGATGTCGGCGCGATATTTCTCTCCAAGCCCTTGACGGAAGACGAGTTGGGCCAATTTCTCGCTCAGGTGCAGCTGTCCAAGGGCAAAATGTGAGCGACCAGAGCCGCCTTGCCCTCAACGAGCTGCAGATCGACGCGCTGACCGAGCTGGTCAATCTCGGCGTCAGCCGGGCAGCGGCGAGCCTGCGCGAGCTGGTGGGGCAGCAGGTGCTGCTCTCCGTGCCGCGGGTGACGCTGCTCAGCCGCGACGACGCCATCGAGATTGTCGGCGCCACCGAGGAAAAGCAGCTGGTCGCCGTCCACCAGCTGTTCGAGGGCGACATCACCGGCCGCGCCTTGCTGATCTTCCCGGAGATCAACAGCCTGGAACTGGTCCGCGCCGTGACAGGCGGCGGGCTGCCGCTGGAAGACATCATCGAGCTGGAACAGGAAGCGCTGGCGGAAACCGGCAACATCATCCTCAATGGCTGCCTGGCGACCATTGCCAACATGCTGCACCGCAGCCTCAAAATGTCGCTGCCGGAAATCCTGCGCGGCGATAGCCGCGACCTGTTCGAGCTGGCGCCGCCGCCTGATTCCGGCGATGTGGTGCTGTTCCTCTACATCAACTTCGCCGTCCGCGAGCGCGACATTCGCGGCTATATCGCGATGCTGATGGACATGCCCTCGCTGGCCGCGCTGGAAGGGCTCCTCGACGAGTTCATCGAGCGCACAGCGGGCGGAATGGCGCCTGAGGCCGATGCCCCTGTCTGACGAACATCTGGCGCGCGCCATTGTTGACGGGCTGGATGGCGGCGTCATCGTCGTCGATCGCGCCGGGCGCATTGTGGTGTGGAACGAGTGGATCGCCGCCGCCACCCGCCGCCCCGCCGCCGAGTGTGTGGGCGAGAGCCTGCCGGCGCTGTTTCCCGGCTTGCCGGCGCGCTTCCACTCCGCCCTGGCGGAGAGCTTCGCCTCCGGCGCCGCCAGCCTGCTCACCCATTCGCTGCATCCCGCCGTGTTTCCGCTGCGCACCCGCGCCGGCCTGCCGATGGTGCACAACACCTCGATCCGGGCGCTGGGGGGCAAGCCGCACGGCTTCTGCCTGGTGCAGGTGGTCGACGTCACCGCCAGCGCCAATCGCGAGCGGGTGCTGCGCGAGCGGCAGAATGCCCGCTACCACGCCGTGGTCGACAGCGCCCATGACGCGATATTGACGCTCGACGCCGACGGGGTGGTCCAGCTCGCCAACCCCTCCGCCGCCCGCCAGTTCGGCGCCGCGCCGCAGGCGCTGGTCGGCACCACCCTCTCCGCGCTGCTGGAGGAGCCCGACGCCTGGCGCACCGTCTGGGAGAGCGTGCGCGCCGGCACGCCCCTCACCCGCCCGGTGGAAGTCACCGCCCGCCGGCGCGACGGCTCGCCGAGCCATCTGGAGCTGACCGCCTCGCGCTGGTCGAGCGATGGGCGGTTCTTCGTCACCGCCATCCTGCGCGACGTCAATGAGCGCAAGGCGGCCGAGGCGGAGCTGCGCGGCCTCAACCTCACGCTGGAGCGGCGCGTGGCCGAGCGCACCGCCGACCGCGACCGCATGTGGCGCCTGTCCACCGACATCATGGTGGTCGGCCGGCTCGACGGCGTGGTCAACGCCACCAACCCGGCCTGGACCCGCATCCTCGGCTGGGAAGCCGAGGAACTCGCCGGCGCCAACCTGCTCGATTTCATCCTGCCCACCGACCGGCCGCGCTTCCGCGAGATACTGGCCGCGCTGAGCCAGGAGACGGCGCCGCAGCTCTTCGCGCTGCAGCTGCGCGCCCGCGATGGCGGTGTGCGCTGCATCGAATGGAGCGCGGTGGCGGCCGACGACCTGCTGCAGGCGGTGGGCCGCGACATCACCGCCGAGCGCGAGGCCGAGGAGGCGCTGCGCCGCACCGAGGAAGCGCTGCGGCAGGCGCAGAAGATGGAGGCGGTCGGCCAGCTCACCGGCGGCATCGCGCACGATTTCAACAACATGCTGACCGGCGTCATCGGCGCCGTCGACATCATGAAGCGCCGCCTGGCTTCCGGGCGCTTCGACGATCTCGACCGGTTCCTGGAGGTCGCCTCGGTCTCGGCCCAGCGCGCGGCGGCGCTGACCCAGCGCCTGCTCGCCTTCTCCCGCCGGCAGTCGCTGGATTCGCGACCCGTGCACATCAATGCGCTGGTCGGCTCGCTGCACGACCTGTTGAGCCGCACGCTGGGTGAATCGGTCGCGCTCGACATCGCCTGCGACGAACAGGTGGGCTGGGGCACCGCCGACGCCAACCAGCTGGAAAGCGCCATCCTCAACCTCGTCATCAACGCCCGCGACGCCATGCCCACTGGCGGGCGCCTCACCTTGGCCACCCGCCCGGCGGTGCTGAAGGCGCAGGACGCCGCCGGCACGCCGGAGGCCAAGCCCGGCCGCTATGTCGTCATCGCCGTCACCGATACCGGCACCGGCATGACGGCTGATGTGCTGAGCAAGGTGTTCGAGCCGTTCTTCACCACCAAGCCGGTGGGGCTGGGCACCGGGCTCGGCCTGTCCATGGTCTATGGCTTCGCCCGCCAGAGCGATGGCCATGTCGCCATCACCAGCGCGCCGGGCGAAGGCACGACGGTGGAGCTTTTCCTGCCCGCCGCCGAGCCGCCCGGCGAGACGGATGCCGACCTGCCGGCACGGCTGGCCGGGGGCGAGGGGCAGACCGTGCTGCTGGTCGAGGATGACGCCTCGGTGCGGGTGCTGGTGGCCGATATTCTCGCCGAGCTCGGCTATGCCGCGATCGAGACCTCCGACGCGCCGGGCGCCATCGTCGAACTCGCCTCCGGCCGCGACATCAGGCTGATGATCTCCGATGTCGGCCTGCCCGGCATGAATGGGCGCGAACTGGCCGAGGTGGCGCGCCGCCACCGGCCGGACCTGCCGATCCTGTTCCTCACCGGCTATGCCGGGGATACGGTGGCGCGCTCGCACGTGCTCGGCACCCATATGGAAATGCTCACCAAGCCCTTCGCCATCGAGACGCTTGCCGCCAGGATCGAGGAAATGATGGCGGCCGCCGTCTCCCGGAACGGCCGGCGCTAGGGACGGGCGCGATGGACACCCGCCATCTCGAAGCCTTCCGCGCCGTCTATGAGAACGGCTCGATGAGTGCCGCCGCCGTGCTGCTGGGCAAGTCGCAGCCGGCGATCAGCAACCTCATCGCCCGGCTGGAAGACGAGATCGGGCTGAAGCTGTTCCACCGCGCCCATGGCAGGCTGGAGGCGACGCCCGAGGCCGAGACCTTCTTCGCCGCCATCGTGCGCACGCTCGACGCGATGGACCGCACGCTCGCCATCTCCCGCAACCTCAAGGGCCTGTCCTCGGCGACGCTGCTGATCGCCAGCCCGCCGGGCCTCGCCACCTATCTGCTGCCGCCGATCATCGCCGATGTGCTGAGGGAGAATGCGGGCGCAACCGCCCGCTTCATCACCCGCTCCTCCTATGCGGTGCGCGACCTCGGCACTATCGGCGCTTTCGACGTGGGGTTCGCGGAACTGCCGATCGACATCCATGTCGCCTCGCTGGAGCTGTTCGAGGTGGCGTGCATGTGCGTGATGCGGGCCGACCATCCCCTCGCCGGCGAGCGCTGCGTCGGGCCGGAGCAGCTCGATTCCCAGCCCTTCGTCACGCTGTTTCCCGAGCACATCACCCATATCGCCGCCGCCGAGGCGTTCTTCGAGGCGCACGCCCACTGGAACGTGGTGGCGGAGGTGGAGTTCTTCGGCACCGCCTGCGTGCTGGTGCAGCAGCTCGGCGCGGTGACGCTGGTCGATCCCGCCACCGCCCGCTTCTTCCAGGCGATGGGGCTGGTGGCTGTACCCTTCCGCCCTGTCCTGCCCTACCGCTTCGGCATGTTCCGTCCCAGCACCCGCCCGCCCTCGCGCATCGCCATCACCTTCATGGAGCGCTTCCGCCGCACCGTGGCGAAGGACCTCGTCGCGCCGCGCTGAAAGCGGCGGCTCGTCACCCGCCGCCCGCTCAATCCTGAGGCAGAGGGGCCCGGGCGAAGCGCAGGCCATAACTTTGCTTTATGGATTCCCTGCTATTTCCCGATTGACCTTGACGCCAAATAGAACGGAGATCAGCGGGGTAAGAATGGCCTGCTTGAGGGAGCCAGCATGACCCAATCGGCGACGCGGCGCGTGGCGGAACTTGGCCTCGTCCTGCCCAGCGCGGGCGGCGGGGCGGACTACTACGGCACGCTCTACGGCAAGATGAAGCCGCATTATCTCAGCGACAAGCTGCTGTTCCTCTCCGGCCAGACGGCCGGCGTCGACGCGGCCGGCAAGGCGCTGTTTCCCGGCCGGCTCGGGCGCGATCTCACCGTCGAACAGGGCTATGAGGCGGCGCGGCTCACCGCGCTGAACTGCCTAGGCTGCATCAAGGACGCGGTCGGCGATCTCGACCGGGTGAAGGGGCTGGTGCGCTCGCTCAACTTCATCGCCTGCGACCCCTCCTTCACCCAGCCGCATCTGGTGGCGAGCGGGCTTTCCGACCTGTTCGAGCAGGTGTTCGGCCCCGAGATCGGCGTCGGCGGTCGCGCCTCGATCGGCGTGATGTCGCTGGCCGACGACTATTGCTTCGAGACCTGGGTGACGGTGGAACTCCACTGATCCCGACGCCGACCCAACCAACCACACGGCCCCAAGGCCGGAACCTTCCGCAGCGTGCCGAACGCCCCGTCTCTTCCAGAGGAGAACTCGCATGACGATCACTCGCATTGCTGCTGCCATGCTCGGCATCGGCCTTCTCGCCTCCCCGGGCCTCGCGCGGGCGGAGGAGATCACCATCGGCTTCACCGCCGCACTATCAGGCGATTTCGCCGCCTTCGGCCTCAACATGCGCAAGGGCCTCGATCTCGCGGTCGACGCGCTGAACAAGAAGGGCGGCAACACCTACAAGATCGACGCGGTGGACGATCGCGGCGAGGCCCGCGAGGGCGTGCTGATCGCCCAGCGCTTCTGCTCTGACAAGAATGTCGACGTGGTGATGGGCTATTCCTTCTCCTCCATCGCGCTCGCCGCCATCCCGGTGTTCAACGAGTGCAAGCTCCCCGTTCTGGCCTCCGCCGTCACCAGCCCGGCGCTCTCCAATGTCAGCCCCTATTTCCGCCGCAACGTGCTTACCGATGCGGTGCAGGGCGCGATGATGGGCGACTATGCCGCCAAGACGCTGGGGCTGAAGTCGATCTATGTGCTGAACCAGCAGGATGATTACGGCATCGGCGTCGCCAAGGCGTTCTCCGCCGCCGCGGAGAAGGACGGCGCCAAGATCCTCGGCACCGAATCCTACCTGCTCGGCTCCAAGGATTTCCGCACCCTGCTGACCAAGGTGCGCGCCGCCAAGCCCGATGCCATCTTCATCGGCGGCTTCTACACCGAGGCGGCGAAGATCGCCGAGCAGGCCCGCGCCCTCGGCATCAAGGCGCAGCTGCTCTCCACCGACGGCGCGCTCAATGTCGAACTGATGAAGCTCGGCCGCAGCGCGGCGGAAGGCATGATCGTCTACGGCATGTTCGACCCGGCGGTGGCCACCCCGGCGACGGAGAGCTTCCTCACCGCCTACAAGGCGACCTTCAAGGAAGACCCGAGCGCCTGGGCGGCGCTGGGCTATGACGCCGGCATGGCGCTCGGCGCGGCGGTGGAACTCGCCGCCAAGGACGGCCCGGTCACCCGCGAGAGCCTGAACACGGCGTTCGGCAAGCTCAAGGACGTGCCCGGCGTCACCGGCCCCACCACCTTCGACCCCTCGGGCGACCGCGCCGGCGCGCTGTATTTCCTGGAGGTGAAGGACGGCAAGTTCGGCCTCGCGCCCAAGCAGCCGTAAGCGTCGCGCCACGCTCCCTCTCCCCCTCGGGGAGAGGGCTGGGGTGAGGGGCAAGCCCGGCCGCCGACCTACCCCCTCACCGACCCGCTGACGCGGGCCACCTCTCCCCGCCGGGGAGAGGGAAGACCCGCGCTCCGCGCAGAACCACACCCGTTCGCGGCCACCACGACCTCGAACGGGAAGCCCCGGAAGGCAACGCAGGCAGGCAATGGACTATCTCGGACAGCTGCTGGCGAACGGACTGGTGCTCGGGGCGATTTACGCCCTCGCCGCCGTGGCCTTCACCCTGGTGTACGGCGTGGTGCGCCTGGTGAACTTCGCCTTTGGCGAATTGTTCATGCTCGGCGCCTTCCTCACCGCGTCGCTGATGCTGCCCGAGGTCCGGCTCATCGGCATGGTGGTGCCGATGCCGGGCTTCTCGCTGCCGGTCGCGGCGGCGGGCGCGATCCTTCTCACCGGCGCGCTCGGCGTGCTGGTCGACCGCATCGCCTATCGCCCGCTGCGCAACGCCCCGCGCCTTGCCCCGCTCATCACCTCCATCGCCGTCTCCGTGGTGCTGCAGAGCCTCGCCCAGACCGTCTGGGGTGCCGAGGAGCTGCGCTTTCCCGAATTCCACCTCGCCACGCTGCCGCCGGTGGTGCTGTTCGATTCGATCTATCTCTCGGTGATGGACCTCGTTGTCATGGCGACCGCGCTCGCCGCCATGCTCGGCCTGTCCGCCTTCATTGCCCGCTCCTCGCTCGGCCGGGCGATGCGGGCGAGCGCGGAAGACCAGATGGCGGCGACGCTGGTCGGCATCCCGGTCAACCGGGTGGTGGCCGCCGCCTTCGCCATCGGCTCGGGCTTCGCCGCGCTGGCCGGGCTGCTCTATGCGCAGACCTATGGCTTCGCCCATTCCAGCATGGGCTTTCTGCCCGGGCTGAAGGCGCTCACCGCCGCCGTGCTGGGCGGCATCGGCTCCATTCCCGGCGCGGCGCTGGGCGGGCTCATCCTCGGCCTCGTCGAGGCGCTGGGGTCGGGCTACCTGCCCAACGGCACCGCCTGGAAGGACGCGATCAGCTTCGTGCTGCTGGTCGGGCTGCTGTATCTGCGCCCGCAGGGGCTGCTGGGCAAACCGGAGCTGAATTCCGCCGGGCGCGGCAGCCTGCTCGGCGGCGCCTCGGAGTTTGGCGCCGGCTGGCTGCGCGCCGCCTTCGCCAAGGTCGATGGCGGGCTGGCCCGCGCCGCCGCCGCCGGCCCGCGCGCGGCGCTCGCCCTGCTGGCGGTGGCCATTCTCGTCGGGCTGCTGGTGCCGTCCGACTATTGGCTGCGCATCCTCACCATGGTGGTGATCTATGGCATGCTGGCGAGCGGACTGAATGTCATCGTCGGCTTTGCCGGCCTGCTCGACCTCGGCTTCGTCGCCTTCTGGGCGGTGGGCTCCTACCTCACCTCGATCCTGTTCGTGCTGGTGCTGAAGGACCAGTTCGGCGTCGCCCCGGCCGATATCTGGTGGCTGCTCTATCTCAACCTGCCGCTGGCCGGCCTGCTCGCCGCCGGCTTCGCCGTAATCCTCGGCACGCCGACCCTGCGGCTGCGCGGCGACTATCTCGCCATCATGACGCTCGGCTTCGGCGAGATCGTGCGCGTGGTCGCCATCAACTGGATGGATTTGACCAACGGACCGATGGGCATTCGCGGCATTCCGGCGCCGAACCTGTTCGGCATCGCGCTCGGCTCGCCCCGCGCCCAGTTCTTCTTCGCCCTGGCGCTGGCCGTGCTTGTCGTGTTCGCCATCGCCCGGCTGGTGCGCTCCTATGTCGGGCGCGCCTGGGTGGCGATCCGCGAGGATGAGGAGGCGGCCGAGGCGATGGGCGTGCCCACCGCCCGCTACAAGCTTTATGCCTATGCCGCCAGCGGCTTTGTCGGCGGCTTTGTCGGCGTGTTCTACGCCCACACCCAGCAATATATCAGCCCGCTGAACTTCTCGCTGTTCGAGAACATCCTGCTCCTGATGCTGGTGGTGCTCGGCGGGCTCGGCACCTTTATCGGGCCGTTCATCGGCGCGCTGATCTGGATCGTGTTCCTGCAGCTGGCGCTCGACCTGCCCTTCGTCCAGGCCTACCCGGAAACCCGCTTCGCCCTGCTCGGCATCGTACTCATCGTGCTGATGGTGTTCCGCCCGCAGGGGCTGGCCGCCAGCGCCCGCGTCGCCCTCACCATGCCGGGAACTCGGCCCGCCAAAGCGAAGGAGGCGGCATGAGCGCCCCCTCCCCCGCGCCGCTGCTGGAAGCCCGCGCCATCACCGTGCGCTTCGGCGGGCTGGAGGCGGTCGGTAATCTCGACATGGCCATCGCCCGCAACGCCATTCACGGGCTGATCGGCCCCAATGGCGCCGGCAAGACCACCGTGCTGAACGTGCTGACCGGCTTCATCAGTCCCACCGAGGGCCAGCTGGTGTTCGACGGCGCCGAGATCGGCGGGCTCGGCGTCAACGGCTTCGCCCGGCGCGGCCTTGCCCGCACCTTCCAGAACATCCGCCTGTTCGGCGCCATGACCGTGCTGGAGAGCGTGCTGGTCGGCGCGCATCAGCGCTTTTCCGCCAATGCGCTTTCCCTCGTCTTCGCCCGGCGTTCCGCCCGCGCGGCGGAGCGGGCGATGATCGCGCGCGCCTATGAGCTGCTGGAGTTTGTCGGGCTGGGGGCTGACGTGGCCGACCGGGTCGCCACCACCCTCTCTTATGGCCACCAGCGCCGGGTCGAGATCGCCCGCGCGCTGATCTCCTCGCCCAAGCTGCTGCTGCTCGACGAGCCGCTCGCCGGCATGAACGCGGTGGAGAAGGCCGAGATCGCCGACCTCGTCCGGCAGGTGCGGGCACAGGGTATCGCCGTGCTGCTGATCGAGCACGACATGCAGGTGGTGCGCCGGCTGTGCGATCACCTCACGGTGCTGGAATACGGCCGCAAGCTGGCGGACGGACCGCCGGAACAGGTGCTGGCCGACCCGGCGGTGCAGGCCGCCTATCTCGGCCGGGCGAGGTGAGCGAGATGAACCCCATTGCACCGATCGTCCACCCCACTGCACTGACACTCCACCCCACGGAGCCCCTACTTCAGGTTGCAGGGCTCGCCGTTTCCTATGGCCGCATCCGCGCCGTGGACGGCATCGACCTCACCGTGGAACCCGGCAGGATCGTGTCGCTGGTCGGCTCCAACGGCGCCGGCAAGACCACCACGCTGATGGCGCTGTCCGGCCTTCTGCCGCTGGCGGCGGGCCGGATCCGCTTCGCCGGCGAGGACATCACCACCCTGGCGCCGGAGCTGCGGGTGGCGCGCGGCATCGCCCATGTGCCGGAACGCCGCCGCGTCTTCGCCGGCATGAGCGTGCGCGAGAACCTGGTGCTCGGCGCCTATTCGCGCGGCGATGCCGTTGATATCGCAAGCGATCTTGAGCGGATGGTGGCGCTGTTCCCGCGGCTTGGCGAGCGCATGGCGCAGCTCGCCGGCACGCTGTCGGGCGGCGAGCAGCAGATGCTGGCGATCGCGCGCGGGCTGATGTCGCGCCCGTCCCTCCTCATCATGGACGAGCCCACC
This sequence comes from Ancylobacter vacuolatus, assembly GCF_030813595.1. GTDB lineage: Bacteria > Pseudomonadota > Alphaproteobacteria > Rhizobiales > Xanthobacteraceae > Ancylobacter > Ancylobacter vacuolatus. The sequence continues at coordinate 115,200 of NZ_JAUSUH010000009.1, forward strand.
ATGGGCCTCGCCCCGCAGATGATCGACCTGATCCTCGACACGGTTCTGGAGATCCGCAAGCAGGGCATGACGGTTCTGCTGGTCGAGCAGAACGCCGTCGAGGCGATGCGCCTGTCCGACCATGTCTACATCATGCGCCTCGGCCGCATCGTCCATGAGGATAGCGGCGCGAATATTGATCCAGAGCGCGTGAAGTCTTTCTATCTTGGAGCCGATTCATGACGGATTACCCTGGCGCTGCGCCCCGGATGCGGCTCGGAACCTTTCTCGGCGTGCCCCAGGCGACGACCGCCAGCGCCGGGCAGATCGCCGTCATCGGCCTGCCCTTCGATTGCGGCACCAACGCCACCCGCATCGGCTCGCGCCAGGGGCCGGCCTCCTTCCGCGCCATGTCGAGCGAGGTGCGCCCGTTCTATCCCCCGCTCGCCGATGTCGACCCGCGCGCGGGCGGCCGCGTGGTGGATCTCGGCGATGTCGACGTGGTCGCCTCCGATCTCGGCCCCTCCATGGCGGCGATGGAAGCCGCCATTTTCGACGTGGTGGAGGCCGATGCGGTGCCGCTCTGCGTCGGCGGCGACGGCACGGTGACGCTGCCGGTGCTGCGGGCGCTGGCCCGGCGCTTTCCCGAGCTGGTGCTGATCCATATCGACGCCCATACCGACGCCTATCCCGGCGAGGAGCTCAACACCGGCACCACTTTCACGCTGGCGGCGCAGGAAGGGCTGGTCGACGCCAAGCGCTCCTTCCACATCGGCGCGCGCGGCACCATGCTGGTCGGCGGCGCCTATGATCATACGCGGGCGCTGGGCTACCGGCTGATCCCCGGCGAGGAGGTCCGCCGGCGCGGGCCGGAGGCGATCGCCGCCGAGGTGCGCGCGGTGGTCGGCACGCGCCCCGTTCACCTGTCCTTCGACATGGATTATTTCGATCCCTCCGCCGCGCCCGGCGTCGCCACCCCCACCTGGGGCGGGCCGCCGGTGGCGGAAGTGTTCGATCTTCTGCACGGGCTCAAGGGGTTGGATCTGGTCGGCGTCGACATCAACACGCTGAGCCCGCCTCATGACGTGCAAGGCATGTCGGCCATGCTGGCCGGCCATGTCGCCGTCATCGCCCTTCATCTCGTCCAGCTCGGTCAGGCGGAGCACCGCCTGAATGCCGGGCATCGCTGAACGGAGGCCGTCATGAGTCTGGAAACGACGCTGGTTCCCGAACCCTATGTCTGGTCCGAGCCGCCGCTCGGCGACGCCAAGAGCGCGCCGACGCGGTTCTACACCGACCCGGCCGTGTTCAAGGCCGAGGTGGAGCACATCCACCTCAAGAACTGGTTCTTCGCCGGGCGGGTGGAAGAGGTGGCGAACCCGGGTGACTTCAAGGCGCTGGACAGCGTCGGCGGGCCGGCGCTGCTGGTGCGCGGCGAGGATGGCGTGCTGCGCGCCTTCGCCAATGTCTGCCGCCACCGCGCCTCCATCATCATGGAAGGCTGCGGCAACGCGAAGAACCTGACCTGCCCCTACCACGCCTGGAACTACCGCCTCGACGGCACGCTGGCCGGCGCGCCGGGCATGCGCGAAGTGCCGAAATTCGAGAAGCCGCCGCACGGCCTCATCCCGATCCGCCTCGAGATGTGGGAAGGCTCGGTCTTCCTCAATTACGACGACAACGCCCCCGACCTGATGACCCATCTCGGCAACATGCCGGAGCTGGTCGGCAGCCACCGGCTCGGCGAGATGGTCAAGACCTGGCACATGGAGATCGAGACGCGCTGCAACTGGAAGCTGCTGCTCGAAAACGCCATGGAGACCTACCACACCGGCATCGTCCATGCCGCGACCGTCGGCGCCCAGAGATCCGTGAGTTTTCCGACACTTGGCAACTGGCATGTGATCCAGGTTCAGGCCAAACGGTCGATCGCCGTGCTCGGCCAGGAGCCGCCTTTCCCGGCCATTGAGGGCCTGTCGGAGCAGGCGCAACAGGGCACCTTCTTCACGGTGATCGAGCCGACCGTGCAGTTCGTCTACGCGCAGGACTGCATGTGGTGGCTGGCCGTGCGACCGATTTCGGTCGACAGGTCAGTGCTTTCGGTCGGCGGCTGCTTTCCCCGGGCCTATACCGAGCTGCCCGACTTCGAAGAGCGCGCCACGCCCTACTACAAGCGCTGGCAAGCGGTGGCGATGGAGGATGTCGACATCCTTGAGAAGCAGCAGGTCGGCCTGTCCTCCTGCCTCGCCCGCCCCGGCCCGCTCTCCTGGCGCGACGACATGGTGCTGGCGATGAATCGCTGGGTGATGGCGCAGCTGCCGGCCGACATCGTCGCCGGCATGACCGACGGAAACGGATGACCGACATGCGCGTGCTGCTCACCCATAACCACGACCTGCTCAAGCATTTCTATGGTTACAGGGCCGTCGACGCCCTGAAGGCACTGCCGATCGAGCTGGTGATGAACGACAGTAATGAGCCCCTGTCGGGAGACGCCCTCGTGAAGGCAGCGGAGGGCTGCGAGGTGGTCATATCAGACCGCCTCGCAGCCGGCCCGCGCGCGGTGATGGAGCGGCTGAAGGACGTGAAGCTGTTCACCCGCTGCGCCGTCGACATGCGCAATATCGACGTCGACGCCGCCTCCGAGGCCGGCATCCTGGTCTGCAACTGCTCCTCAGGCTATGCCGACGCGGTGGCCGAGCACGCGCTGGCCCTGATGCTCGACCTCGCCCGCAACATCACGCGGGATGCCGAGCGCTACCATGCGGGCGAGGCCTCCCACGCCATGGTGTTCGGCCGGCAGCTGGCCGGCGCCCATGTCGGGGTGATCGGCTATGGCTCGATCGGCCGGCGCATTGTCGAGCTGGCGCTGGCCTTCAAGATGAAGGTCACGGTGCATGATCCCTATGCCCGTTTCGACAATGGCGCGGTGATGCCGGTGGGGCTGGACGAGGTGCTCTCCCAGCCGGATTTCGTCGTCTGCGCCGCCTATGCGACGCCGGAAACCGAGCGGATGATGAATGAGGGCGCCTTCGCCAAAATGCGCCGCGACGCTTTCTTCATCAACATCTCGCGCGGCATACTGGTTGACGAGGACGCGCTGGAGGCGGCGCTGACATCGGGCACCATCGCCGGGGCCGGGCTCGATGTCGGCGACGGGCCGGACCAGCAGCCGTCGCTGCGGCTCGCCCGCCTGCCGAATGTCATCGCCACCCCGCATTCGGCGGCGCTGATGATCGAGCCCTCGGAGTTCCAGGCGATGGAGACGGTGGAGCAGGTGAAGGCGATGCTGGCGGGCCGGCTGCCGATCCATGCCCGGAACCCGCACCGCATCCCCAACTGGCTGTCGCGATGAGCGCGCTCCTGCCCAGCCGGGCGCCGGTCTTCACGCCGCCTCCGGGCGCCTGTGACTGCCACATGCACATTTATGGCCCGGCGGAGACCTATCCGCCGGCGCCGAGTTCGCCCTTTCCCCCGGTCGCCGGCGGCGACATCGCCGCCTATCTGAAGGTGCGCGAAACGCTCGGCTTCACCCGCGCCGTGGTTGTGCAGCCCTCGGTCTATGGCTTCGACAACCGCGCGACGCTCGACGCGATGGCGGTGCTGGGTACGGAGGCGCGCGGCGTCGCCGTGGTGCCGCCCGACGTGAGCGACGACGAACTCGAAAGGCTGACCGGGCTCGGCATACGCGGCATCCGCTTCTTCATGATCGGCGGCGGGGCGCTCGGCTGGGACGATCTCGAGACGCTGGCCGCCAAGACCGCCGCTTTTGGCTGGCATGTACAGATGCAGATGGACGGGCGCCTGCTGCACGAGGAGGCGGAGCGCCTCGCCCGCCTGCCGGGCCGACTGGTGATCGACCATAATGGGAAGTTCCTGCAGCCGGTCGGCCTCGATCATCCCGGTTTTGTCGCCCTCCGCCGGCTGCTCGACAATGGGCGCACTTTTGTGAAAACGTCAGGCGTCTACGAGACCTCGCGCCTCGGCGCGCCCGGTTACGCTGATGTCGCGGCGCTCGCCCGCGCGCTGATCGCCCATGCCCCGGAGCGCTGCCTGTTCGCCACCAATTGGCCGCACCCGTCCAAGCCCGGCAACCCGCCGGACGACGCGGCACTGGTCGACCTGTTCCGCGACTGGTGCGGCAGCGATGCCATTGCTACGAAAATCATGACAGACAATGCGGCGGAGCTGTATGGCTTCGACCGTCCATCAGGTGAGCAGGAACGCCTCCCGTGATCACGACCCAACGTACCGACTTCTTCGGCCCGGCCCGTCCGACCCTTTTTGCCCGCGACGCGGCGATCGCCACCTCGCACCCGCTTTCCACGGCGGCGGGGCTGGAGGTGTTGCAGGCCGGCGGCAACGCCATGGATGCCGCGCTGGCGGCAGTGGCGACGCAATGCGTGGTCGAGCCGGCGATGACCGGCATCGGCGGCGACTGCTTCGTCCTCTACGCGCCCAAGGGCAAGCCGACCGTGGCGCTGAACGGCAGCGGCCGGGCGCCGATGGCCGCCAGCATCGAGGCGCTGAAGGCGGCCGGGCTCACCAGCGAGATTCCCCGCACCAGCCCGCATGCCGTCACCGTGCCGGGTGCCATTTCCGCCTGGACCCGACTGCACGCGGACTATGCCAGCCTGCCGCTCGACCGGCTGTTCGCCCGCGCCATCGACTATGCCGAGAACGGCTATCCCATCACCCAGCGCGTCGCCTTCGACTGGGCCGACGACTTCCCCCTGCTGGTGCAGGACGAAAACGCCACCGCCTTCTTCCTCAAGGACGGCAAGCCGCTGGTGGCCGGCGACCGCCACGCCCAGCCGCTTCTGGGCCAGCGCCTGCGCGACATCGCCGCCCGGGGCGCGGCTGCCTTCTATGAGGGCGAGACCGCGCAGTCCGTGGTGCGCTATCTCAACAGCCTGGGCGGGCTGCATACGCTGGACGACTTCGCGGCGATGAAGGACGGCGCCTTCTACACCACGCCGATCTCCAGCGACTATCGCGGCTACACGGTGGAAGAGTGCCCGCCCAACGGACAGGGCCTCGCGGCGCTGATGATCCTCAACATCCTCAGCGAATTCGACCTGGGCGAGGAAATGTCGGTCGCCGACCGGGTGCATCTCCACGCCGAGGCCGGCAAGCTCGCCTATTACAACCGCGACGCGCTGCTCGCCGACCCGTCGGCGATGACGGTGCCGGTCGAAACCCTGCTCTCGCGCGAGACCGCACGCCGTCTTGCGGCGCGGATCGATATGAAACGCGCCCTGCCGCCGGCGCTGTGGGACGAGCCCGAGCACAAGGACACGGTCTATATCAGCGTCGTCGACCGCGACGGCAACATGGTGTCCTTCATCAACTCGCTGTTCCACGGCTATGGCTCGACCCGCATCGACCCCGCGACCGGCGTGCTGCTGCATTCGCGCGGCGCCTCGTTCCGGCTGATCGAGGGCCACCCCAACGCCATCGCGCCCGGCAAGCGGCCGATGCACACCATCATTCCCGGCCTGCTGCGTAGGGATGGCGAGGCGGTGGGCACGTTCGGCGTGATGGGCGGGCAGTACCAGGCCTCCGGCCAGGCGGCACTGCTCTCCGGCCTGCTCGACCGTGGCCTCGACCTGCAGGCGGCGGTGGATGCGCCGCGCGCCTTTGCCCATGACGGCGTGCTGGAGATCGAGCGAACCTATCCCGAAAGCCTGCCGGCCGAGCTGGAAGCGCGCGGCCACAAGGTGACTTTCGCCATCGAGCCCTTCGGCGGGGCGCAGATCATCCTGCGCGATCCCGCCAACGGCTTCCTGATGGCCGGCTCCGACCCGCGCAAGGATGGCTGCGCGATGGGCTTCTGAAGCGCCGGACCGTGGAGCGCCCTCAGGCGTTCCACGGTCCGAGGCTCTCGGCGACCTCGGCGACGCGCTGGGAACCGCCGAGCCCCATCCACACGGCGGCGGCGCAGGCGGCGAACAGCTTCTGCACCCGCATGTCGGTCTCGTCATAAATGTAGCGGGCCTGCGAGGCGGTGTTGAACATGCCGATCACCTCGCCCTTCCACATAACAGGCACATAGATCGAGCAGCCGACCCGCCCGGTCTTGATGATCTGGCGGAAGATCGGATCGACATCGGTGTTCTTCACCACCGCCGCCTGCTTCGTCTGCACCGTGTGGCCGGGCCGGCTGTCGGTGACTGAGATGCGCGCCCGGCCCAGCCCGAAATTATCGGCGAAGACAATCATGTGGTCACGGCTCGGCGCGATGAAGAAGCAGGCGGAGACGACGAACTGCGTCTCGCCCGGCTTCAGCGCGCCGGGCTGGTTCACCACGTCGGGGTCGCCGAGCAGCCCGCGCGTGGCGTTGGTGAAGTGACGGACCCCTTCCTCGGGGTCGCTCTCGCGCCAGGCCGCCTCATTGGCATCGTGCAGCACCTCGATGGCGCGGGCGTGGAAATCGGCGGGACGGGTCATGATGTCACTCAGTGGCTGAGGCGGGCGGGATAGGTGTCGGCAGCAATGTCCATGCACTGGCAGCGGCGATAGATGCGCTCATAATGCGGGGAGATGCGCTCCACATCCGCCTCCGAGGCGGCGAGCTGCGGCGCGATGCGGGCATGCGCCTCGCGGATCTCGTCGATGATCGCCGCCTCATCGATGCGGGTCAGCCGGCCGTCGCGCTCGATCACCGCGCCATCGACCATGACGAGATCGACTTCCGCCCGGCTCGCGGCATAGACCAGCTGGTTGACCGCATTGTTGAGCGGCGTGAAGGGGATGCGGTCGAGCCGGTAGCCGACGAGATCGGCGACCCGCCCCGCCTCCACCGCGCCCAGCTCCTTGTCGCGGCCGAGCGCGCGCGCCCCGCCCATGGTGGCGGCATGGAAGGCCTCCTCGGCGCCGACCCAGTCGGTGTGGTCGCCGCGCAGCTTCTGCAGCAGCGCGGCCAGATAGAGCGCGTTCTGCATGTCGGTGCCCTCGATCGAGCCGCAGCCATCGGTGCCCAGACTCACATTCACCCCCGCCTTCAGCAGTTCGCGCAACGGCGCGAGGCCGGAGCCGACCTTCAGATTGGAGGGCGGGTTGTGCTGGATCGACACGCCCGTCTTCGCCAGCAGCTCGATCTCGCGCGGGTTCAGCCAGATGCCGTGGATGAAGGCTGTCTTCGGCTTCATGAAGCCGATGCGGTGGAGATACTCGATCATGGTCGAGCCGTAGAACAGATGGCCCGTCACCACCTGCATCCGCGTCTCCTGCACATGGATCATCAGCGGCAGGTCGAAATCATCCGCCATGCGGCGCACATCGAGCAGGAACTCCTGCGTGCAGCGCTGCGGCGCCGAGGGCGCGGCCATATAGGCGACGCGGTGGGTGGAGGGGTGATGGTCGCGGGCGAGGCCGCGCACGAAGTCGAGCAGTTCGGCGCCGCTATACATGCGGGTGCCGTCGAATTCGGCGAGCAGGTCCTTGGGGAACTCCTCGTCGACGAAGGGCACCGCGCGGAAGAACGGCTTGTCGAACAGGGTGATGCCGACATTGGCGCGGATGCCGATGTCCTCATAGGCCTGGAACACCTGCTCGACATGGTCGGGGCGGATGCGCGGGCTCTGGTTGGTGTCGTCGCATAATGTGGTGGTGCCGCTCCTCACCGCCTCGATGGCGCCGATCATGGTGCGCAGATAGACGTCGCGCGGGGTCAGCTCGATCGGCTTGAGCGGCCGGACATAGTTCATCCAGAGTTCAAGCGGCAGATTGTCCTTGCGGCCCTTGTAGAAGCCTTCATGGCTGTGATGGTGGCCATTGATGAGACCGGCGGCGATCAAGAGCTCGCGCCCGTCGATCACTTCGCCAGCGGCCGGCTCGCGCGCGCCGGCGGGGCGGATCTCGGTGATCACGCGGCCGTCGATCTCGATATCGACCGGGCCCGGCGACGGCGCAGCGGCCTCGCCGAGCAGGGCGCGGCAGTTGAGAATCGTGGTCTTCATGCGGCGTCTCCCGATGTGGCGAGGCAGTTCTCATTGGCGGGCGGGCGGGACGGCAGCCGCCCCTCCTCCACGGCATGACAGGCGACGAGGGCTGCCTCGACGCGGAGCGGCAGCGGCCGCTCGCGGGCGCAGCGCGCATTGGCCAGCGGGCAGCGCGGGTGAAAGGCGCAGCCCGTCGGCGGGGCGAGCGGGCTCGGCACCTCGCCGGCAAGCCGGGCACGGGCCCGTTTGGGCGCGCGCGGATCGGGCACGGTGTCGAGCAGGAGCCGCGTATAGGGGTGCAGTGGCCGGGCGAGAATCTGGCCGGCATCGCCCTGCTCCACCAGCCGGCCGAGATACATCACCCCCATCGCGTCGGCCATGTGGGCGACGACGGCGAGATTGTGCGAGATCAGCAGATAGGTCAGCCCACGCTCGCGCTGCAGGCGCTTCATCAGATTGAGGATCTGCGCCTGCACCGACACATCGAGCGCCGAGGTCGGCTCGTCGCAGACGATGAAGGCCGGGTTCGCCGCCAGCGCGCGGGCGATGGAGATGCGCTGGCGCTGGCCGCCGGAGAACTGGTGCGGAAATTTGGCGGCATCCCCGGGCGCGAGGCCGACGGTATCAAGCAGTTCCGCCACCCGCTCGTCGAGCGCCACGCCACGCTTCATCAGCCCATGGGTAAGGATCGGCTCGGCAATGATGCGGCCGACCCGCCAGCGCGGGTTGAGGCTCGCATAGGGGTCCTGGAAAATCATCTGCAGGTTGCGGCGGTAGGGCATGGCGGCGTGGCGGGTGCGGAACCCGGCGATATCGACGCCCATGAAGGAGACGCTGCCGCCGCTCGGCGGCTGGATGCCGGCAATGGTGCGGGCGATGGTGGACTTGCCGCAGCCGGATTCCCCCACCAGCGCGAAGGTGGAGCCGCGCGTCACCTCGAACTCCACCTCCTCCACCGCGTGCACGGTGCGCCGACGGGCGCCGGTGAGAAGCCGCTTGATGAGCGAGGGCGAGGCATCGAAGCGCACGGTGAGGCGGTCGACCGAGAGAAGGGTGTCCTTGCCACCGCTCATGCCGCGCTCCTCGCCACGGGGTCGGCCAGCCAGCAGGCGACCTCGGAGGCGCCGACAGTGAAGGTCGGGGGGCGCTCGCTGGCGCAGCGTACCAGCGCGCGCGGGCAGCGCGGATGGAAGGCACAGCCCGGCACCGGCGCGTCCGGGCGTGGCATTGAGCCGGGAATCTGCGCCAGCTCCACATCCCGCCGGTGCAGGTCGGGGATCGAGGCCATCAGCCCGCGCGTATAGGGATGAGCGGCGGCGGCGAGCAGGCTGGCGGTCGGCCCGACCTCGACCAGCCGGCCGGCATACATCACCGCCACCCGGTCGGCGACCTCGGCGATCACGCCCATATCGTGCGTCACCAGCATCACGGCGGTGCCGCGCTCGCGGCACATGGCGCGCAGCAGGTCGAGGATCTGCGCCTGGATCGACACATCAAGCGCCGTGGTCGGCTCATCGGCGATGATGAGGCGCGGCTCGCAGCTGAAGGCGAGCGCCAGCACCACGCGCTGGCGCATGCCACCGGACATTTCGTGCGGGTAGCTCGCCAACCGCTCGCGCGGGGCGGGAATGCCGACCTCCGCCAGCAGCCGCGCAGCGCGCTCCACCGCCTCGGCCGGGTTCAGGTCGAGATGGGTGCGGATGGTTTCGGTCAGCTGGTCGCCGATGGTCATCAGCGGGTCGAGGCTGGTCAGCGGGTCCTGGAACACGGCGGCGATCTCCTTGCCGCGCAAGGCGCGCATCGCGTCCTCGTCCAGCGTGTCGATCCGCCGCCCGTCGAACAGGATACGCCCGCCGGCCTGCCGGGCCGGCCGCTCCAGCAGGCCGAGCACGGCGGTGCCGGTGACCGACTTGCCGGCGCCGGATTCACCGACGACACCAAGGATCTCGCCAGCGGCGATCTCGAACGACACATCATCGATCGCGGTCATCGCTCGGCCGCGTCGGGCGATCTCGACCCGGAGGCCCTGAACCGAGAGAAGCGCGCTCATGAGGCGAGCTTCGGGTTGAGCGCGTCGCGCAGCCAGTCGCCAAAGATGTTCACCGACAGGGAGAGCAGTACCAGCAGCAGCCCGGGCAGCGCGCTGATCCACCAGTCGCCGGAGAACACGAACTCATTGCCGATCCGCACCAGCGAGCCGAGCGAGGGCTGGGTCGAGGGCAGGCCGACGCCGAGGAAGGACAGCGTCGATTCGGTCAGGATCGCCAGAGCGAGATTGATGGTGGCGATCACCAGCACCGGGCCGAGCACATTGGGCAGGATATGGGAGATGAGGATGCGCGGCGTACTCACCCCGGTCACTTTCGCCGCCAGCACATAGTCGCGTCCGCGCTCCACCAGCACGAGGCCGCGCACCGTGCGGGCATACTGGACCCAGAACGAGGCGGCGATGGCGGCAATGAGGATAGGCACCGCCAGTTCGGCATGCAGCGCCGCCGGCATGGCGGTGCGCGCCACCCCGTCGATCAGCAGGGCGATCAGGATGGCGGGAAAGCTCAGCTGCACATCGGCCGCGCGCATGATGAAGGCGTCGAGCACGCCACCGAAATAGCCGGCGATCAGCCCCAGCAGCACGCCGGCAAGGGCGGCGGCGGCGACACTGGCGAGGCCCACCACCAGCGAGGTGCGCAGCCCGTAGAGCATGGCCGAGAGCATGTCGCGGCCCTGCGGGTCGGTGCCGAGCAGATAGACATCACCGAACATCCCCTCGACGCAGGGCGGCAGGCGGGCATCGGCGGCATTGGCGGCGGCGGGATCGAAGGCGTCATACGGCGCCAGGACAGGCGCGCCCATCGCCGCGACCAGCAAAGCGAGGCCGACCAGCGCGGCGAGGATCGCCACCGGCGAGCGGCGGAAGCGATAGGCGAGATCGCCCCGCCACCAATTACCCAGACTATGGCGAAGCGCGGCGAGGCTCATGCCGTCCTCCTCACGCCGGCACCGGACCGCACGCGCGGGTCGATGGCGACATAGGCAAGGTCCACCGCCAGATTGATCACGGCGAAGCACAGGGCGATGAGCACGAGATAGGCGGCGAGCAGCGGCACATCGGCGAACTGGATCGCCTGGATCACCAGCAGCCCCAGCCCCGGCCACTGGAACACCGTCTCGACGATGATGGAGAAGGCGAACACATTGCCGAACTGCAGCCCGATCATGGTCACCACAGGCACCAGCGTGTTGCGCAGCGCATGCCGGTACTGGATGGCGCGCGGCTTCAGCCCCCGCGCCCTCGCGAAGCGGATGAAGTCGGCGCGCATCACCTCCAGCATCTCCGCCCGCGCCAGCCGCAGGATCAGCGCCAGCTGGAACACGCCGAGCGTGACGGCGGGCAGCACCAGCGCCCGCAGGCCGCTTGTCGTGAGCAGCCCGGTGCTCCAGCCGCCGATCGCGACCACCTGGCCGCGCCCGAAGGAGGGCAGCCAGCCGAGCCAGACCGAGAAGAACAGGATCAGCGCGATGCCGATGAGAAAGGTCGGCAGCGCCACGCCGATCAGCGAGGCCGCCATCAGCGCCTGCGCTGCCCAGTGGTCGCGGTGGAGCGCCGTCCACACCCCCAGCGGCACGCCGAGGCCGGTGGCGATCAGCATGGAGATCAGCGCCAGCTCCAGCGTCGCCGGGAAGCGCTCGGCGATCAGCGTCGCCACGGGCTGGCCGAAACGGTAGGACATGCCGAAATCGCCGGTCAGCGCGTTGCCGACGAAGCGGGCGAACTGGAGGATGAAGGCATCGTCCAGCCCCAGCGCCGCGCGCATCGCCTCGCGGTCGGCGAGGCTGGCGCTCTGGCCGACCATGTTGTTGACGGGATCGCCGACATAGCGGAACAGCGCGAAGCTGACGAAGGCCGCGACGAGCAGCACGAGCACGGTCTGCCCGAGCCGTCCGAGAACGAAGCTCATGTCGCGGCCTCCCTTTCAGAGCGTCAGTCGACGCTCACCCATTTCAGCTCGAGGCTGTCATCCGAGCGCTGCACCACGTTCACGCCCTTGCGCACGCCCCAGGCGAGGCCGGCCTGATGCACCGGGATGTGGCCATAGTCCGCCTTGTCCAGCATCATCGCCTCGAAGATCATGGCGTTGCGCTTGGCCGGATCGACCTCGACCTCGATCTTCTGGGTCAGTTCGTCGACCTTGGGGTTGGAGTAGTTGCCGACATTGTAGGTGCCGACCTTCTCCACCGGCGTGTTCATCGTGTCCTGCAGCGTCGAATGGGCGTCGTAGCTCAGCGGCTGCCAGCCGATCATCGCGAAGGACGTATCGCGGGAGAGCACCTTCTCGAAGAATTTGGAGCGGGTCTGGGCGTTCAGCGTCACCTTCAGCCCGACACGTCCGAGCATGCCGACAATGGCCTGGCAGATGCGCTCGTCATTCACATAGCGGTCGTTGGAACAATCCATGGTGAAGGTGAAGCCGTTGGGATAGCCCGCCTCGGCCAGCAGCTTCTTCGACGCTTCCGGGTCATAGGGCGCGGCGCGGTCGTCGAGCTTGGGGTCGTAGCCATTGATTCCCGGCGCGATCATGGTGCCGGCGATGTGCGAGGTGCCGCCCATGATGCGGTCGCGGATCGCGTTCATGTCGATCGCCTGGTAGATCGCCTGACGGACACGCTTGTCCTTGAGGGGGTTCTTGCCTTTGGCGTCGGAGTTCTGCAGCTCGTCGCGGTGCTGGTCCATGGCGAGCATCATGGTGCGGAGCTCGGAGCCCTTGATCACCTTGGTGCCATCGTTGCCCTCGATGCGCGCCACGTCCTGCTGCGGCACCGGATAGACCATGTCGACCTCGCCCGAGAGCAGGGCGGCGACGCGGGTGGCGTCGGACTGGATCGGCGTGAACACGACCTTGTCGACATTGGAGCTTTTCTCGCCCCACCAGTTCGGGTTCGGCACCAGCTCGGTCTTCACCCCGGCCTGGCGCGAGGCGATCATGAACGGGCCGGTGCCGTTGGCATTGGTGGACGCGAAGTTCTCGACCTTCGCCTTCACGCTCGCCGGCGCGGTGGCACCGTTCTTCTCCGCCCATGCCTTGCTCATGATGTAGGTGGAGGTGATCTGCACCGGCAGGATCGGGTTCGGCTTGGCCATGACCAGATCGACGGTGAGATCGTCGACCTTCTTGATGTCGGTCACCGAGGCGACCGTATAGGCCATGTCCGAGCCGTCCTTCTTCACCCGCTGCAGCGAGAAGACGACATCGTCGGCGGTGAGCGGCGTGCCATCGGCGAATTTGACGCCCTCGCGCAAATGGAAGCGCCACACATTCGGCTCCGGCTGTTCCCATGTGGTCGCCAGCGCCGGCACCAGTTCCAGCTTCTTGCCGCGCCCGACCAGCGGCTCATAGACCTGACCGAGCCAGGAGAGGGTGAAGGTCTCGGCCAACGCGTGCGGGTCGAGCGAGGCCGGATCGACCCGGTAGGCATAGCGGAAGGTCTTGCCCTCCTGCGCCTGCGCCGGAGCCGGGAACAGCACCGGCGCGGCGGCGAGGAAGGCAGCGGAAAGCGCGGTGGTCAGCAGAAGGGGCAAGCGCATGACACGGCTCCTGGAAGGATTTTTTGCATTCATTATCGTGAGCCAAGTCTGCAGCAACTAAGTGGTCACTTAAATACCAAATAGTAGGCACGGCGCCGGAAGCGCGGTCAGGGCGCTGCCGCGCGGCGCGCCAGGCCCTGCACGATAACTATGCATTCTCGTTGATTTCAGAGCGCTCGTCCGGATTGACGGATGTCGGCGCTCAGGGCAAGACGAAGAATGAGGGGCGCGGCATGCACGCAGGTGAAGGCCACGCCCGGTGATCAACGTCGCTTTTGTCGGGTCATTTTTGAATGCAAAATGTCGTCCCCTACACCCGGCATCTCATCGGCATGCTCACGCCCTCGTCCAACACCGTGCTGGAGCCCTACACGGCGCGCATGCTGGAACCGCTGTTTCCCGGCGTCTCGGCGCATTTCGGCCGGTTCCGGGTGACGCGCATTGCCCTCGACGACAGCGCCTCCGACCAGTTCCGCCAGGAGCCCATTCTCGCCGCCGCCGAGCTGCTGGCGGATGCGCGCACCGATATCATCGCCTGGAACGGCACCTCGGCGAGCTGGCTCGGCTTCGACACCGACGCGCGTCTCTGCGCGGAAATCCAGGCCCGCACCGGCGTGCAGGCCACCAGCGCCATCCTCAGCCTCAACCGGCTGATCGCGGAGCGCGGCGTGAAGCGGCTCGGCCTGGTCACGCCCTATACCGGCGATGTCGGCGCGCGCATCGTCGCCAATTACGCGTCGATCGGCGTCGAAGTGGTGGCCGGCGCGCATGAGGGCCTGTCCGACAATTTCTCCTTCGCCGAAATCGACGAGGACCGCATCGGGCAGATGTGCACGGACGTCGCCGGCGCGGCACCGGATGCCATCGCCATTGTCTGCACCAATATGCGCGGTGCGCTGGTGGGGGCGCAGGTCGAGCGCGCGCTGGGCATTCCGGTGTTCGATTCCGTCAGCACCACGCTGTGGGGCTGCCTGCGGGCGATGGGCGTCCCCACCGCCCCGCTCACCCCCTTCGGCTCGCTCTTCGCCGGCCCGTCCGGGTCCGGCCTGGCGCTGGCCGGGGAGTGAGGGCGATGGCCGCGCCGGCGCTGAGCGAGGCCGAAACCGGCACGCTGCACGAGCAGATCGTCAGCAAGCTGCGCGCCGTGCTGCTGAATGGCGAGCTGGCCGATGGCACGCGCATTCCCGAGGCCCAGCTGTGCCTGCGCTTCGGCATTTCCCGCACCCCGCTGCGCGAGGCGCTGAAGGTGCTCGCCGCCGAGGGCTTCATCGAGCTTCGGCCCAATCGCGGCTCCATTGTCGCGCCGATCGATCCGGTCGAGGTGGGCCATCTGTTCGAGATGAAGGGCGCGCTTGAGCAGATGATCGGGCGCCTCGCGGCGGTGCGGGCCACGCCGGAGGACGCCGAACGGATCGAGCGGGCCCATGCCGCGCTCGGCCGGCCTGCCGACCCGGCGGCCTATACGGCTCTGAACCAGGATTTCCATCGCGCGCTGGCGGTGGCGACGCACAATCCCGTGCTGCTGCAGAGCTATGACAATCTGCAGAAACGGGTGCTGCGGCTGCGCTTTGTCGTCAACGAGAACCCGCAGCGCGTGCTTGAATCCTTCGGCGAGCATGAGGGCATCATGGTCGCCTTCCGCGCCCGCGCCCGTCTCGATCTCGCCGAGCGGCTGGAAGAGCATAACCGGCTCACCGGCGAGGCGGTGATGCGCACGCTCAAGGGCGAGAGCGCCTGAGTCACCCGCCGCTCCGGCGCGGGAGCGGCTTCCCGAGCGGATTCTAGGCACCCCCTGCCCGCGTGGCGCGCACGGCGCCCCGACTTTTGCGAAAACCCCTTCGGCAGCAGCATGTTGAATGGGCCAAGGATGGCCAATCAATCGGCTTTACCGCGCCCGCGCCCTGCCGCAAACTAAGTAAACGCTTAATTGCGTCGCTCTCGCGCCTTGTTCGCCCCGGGCCCGATGCGCGGCGCTGATGAGCGCGCCGACCGGCCCCGTTCCCGGCGCGCCGACTGAACCGCACGCCGCCCGCAACGCCGGCCGGAGGAGGCCCGCAATGGACCTGATCGTAAGGAATGCCCGCCTTCCCGGCGCCCCCGACCGTACCGTCGATATCGGTATCAAAGCCGGGCGCATCGCGGTGATCGAGGCCGGTCTCGCCGCCGAGGGCGAGGAACTGGATGTCGGCGGGCGGCTGGTCTCGCCCGGCTTCATTGAGACCCATATCCATCTCGACAAATCCTGCATCCTCGACCGCTGCCAGTCGGTGCGCGGCGACCTGTCCGAGGCGATTGGCGAGGTGGCGAAGGCCAAGGCCGGCTTCACCCCGGAGGATGTCTATGCCCGGGCCAAGCGCACGCTGGAAAAATGCCTGCTGCAGGGCACCACCCATATGCGGACCCAGCTGGAGGTGGACCCCGGCATCGGCCTGCGCGGGCTGGAGGGCGTGCGGGCGCTGATCGAGGAATATCGCTGGGCGATCGACATCGAGATCTGCGTCTTCCCGCAGGAAGGCCTGCTGAACAATCCGGGCACTGACGAGCTCATGGTCGCGGCGCTGAACAACGGCGCCCGCGTGGTCGGCGCCGCGCCCTATACCGACAGCGACCCGCACGGCCAGATCGACCGGGTCTTCGAGCTGGCGCGCGAATTCGACGCCGATATCGACATGCATCTCGACTTCGGCCCGAGCGCCGACAATCTCGACCTCGACTATGTCTGCACGCTGGCGGATCGTTACCGCTGGGGCGGGCGCACCGCCATCGGCCATGTCACCAAACTGGCGGGGGCGAGCCCGGCTCGTTTCGAGGCGGCGGCCCGGCGGATGCGCGACGCCGGCGTGGCGCTCACCGTGCTGCCCTCCACCGACCTGTTCCTCATGGGTCGCGACTGTGACTGCCACCAGTCGCGCGGCGTCACCCACACCCATAAGTTGCTGCATCACGGGGTGAACTGCTCGCTGTCGACCAACAATGTGCTCAACCCGTTCACACCGTTCGGCGACTGCTCCCTCGTCCGCATGGCCAACCTCAACGCCAATATCTGCCATATCGGCGCCGCCGCCGACATTCGCGAGTGCTTCAACATGATAACAGAGCGCTCGGCCCGGCTGATAAACGCTCCCGACTATGGCCTCGCTCCCGGCAAGGCGGCCGATTTCGTCGTGCTCGACTGCGCGCGGACCGAAGAAGCAGTGGCCGAGCTCGCCCCCGTCCTGTTCGCCTATAAGCGAGGCCGACGCACCCTGACGCGGCCCGCAGCAATGCTGCATCGCCCGCCGGCCCGCTGAGTGACACGCATGCCCCCCGACGCCCACCCGCCCGCCGAGCCCTTCGGTGCGTTCTGCCAGGAGAACCATGTCGCCCACCCGGCCACCGGCGAAGGATCCCTGTCGGGGCTCAGCTTCGGCCTGAAGGACGTGTTCGACGTCGCCGGCAGCCGCACCGGCTTCGGCCATCCCGCCTGGCTCGCCACCCACCCCCCCGCCATGGTGACGGCGGAGGCGGTGACGCGCCTGCTCGCCGCCGGCGCCGATCTGCGCGGCCGCACGCTGAGCGACGAGCTGTGCTACTCGATCTCGGGCGAGAATTTTCACTACGGCATGCCGATCAACCCCGCCGCGCGCGACCGGCTGCCGGGCGGCTCCTCCAGCGGCTCGGCGGTGGCGGTGGCGGCCGGGCTGGTGGATTTCGCAATTGGCACGGATTGCGGTGGCTCGGTGCGGGTGCCGGCGGCCTATTGCGGGCTGTTCGGCATGCGCCCGACCCATGGCCGCGTGTCCCTCGCCGGTGTCGCGCCGTTCGCGCCGCGCTTCGACACGGTTGGCTGGTTCGCCCGCGACGCCGCCCTGCTGAAGAAGATTGGCGTGGTGCTGCTCGGGAGCGCGCCGGAGCCCGCACCGCGCCCCGGCTTCTCCCGCCTCGTCGTCGCCACCGATGCGTTCGCGCGTTGCGATGCCAATGTCCGCGCCGTTCTCGATGACGGCGTGGCGCGGCTCGCGCGCCTCCTGCCGGCTCGCGGCGCGGCGCCGCTCAGCCCGCTCGGACTCGACCGCTGGCTGGACATTTTCCGCAGCGTGCAGGCCTTTGAAATCTGGCAGTCGCTCGGCGGCTGGATCGAGCGCGAGCGTCCCGGCTTTGGCGCCGGCGTCGGCCAGCGCCTCGCCGCCGCCGCCAAGGTCGGCGGAACGGAGGCGCAGGCCGCCCGGCAGCAGGCCGACACCATCGCCGGGGAACTGGACGCGACCATCGCAGACGCGCTCATCTGTCTGCCGACGACGCCGGGCCTGCCCCCCTTGCGCGCCACCGCCTCGGCCGAGATCGAGAATGCCTATCGGGCGCGCGCCATGCAGCTGCTGTGCCCGGCGGGGCTCGGCGGCCTGCCGCAGATCACCGTGCCGGTGGGAGCGGTGGATGGCGCGCCGGTGGGGCTGTCGATCCTGGCGCGAGGCGGCCGGGACATGGCATTGCTGGAGGTTGCAGCGCAGGCTTTCGCCGACCTGCCAAGCCCGCCGGAGAAACGATGAGTTCTGCCCCGTCCGAGAATGCCGCGCCCGAGAATGCCGCGCTGCCCCCCGCCCGCACGCCCGGCAAGCGCAACGCCGCCGCGACCCGCCAGCGCATTCTCGACGTGGCGTTGGCGGAATTCGCCGAGCATGGCTTCAGCGGCAGCCGCATCGAGCGCATCGCCGCCGGCGCCAGCGCCAATGTCGGCATGATCTACCATTATTTCGGCAACAAGGACGATCTGTACCTCGCGGCGCTGGAGGCCTCCTACAAGATCATCCGCGACCGCGAGCAGACGCTCGACATCGCCCATGCCGATCCCCGCCAGGCGCTGAAGGCCCTGGTCGAACTGACCTTCGATTTCCTCAGCACCGATCCGCATTTCGTGCGGCTGATCATGAACGAGAACCTGATGATGGGCCGCACCGCCCAGCGCTCGGCCACCATCCCGCATATGACGCGCCCGCTGCTGGAGCAGCTGCGCACCCTGCTGGCGCGCGGCCAGAAGGAGAAGATCTTCCACCGGGAGATGGACGCCGAGGACCTCTATATCTCGATCCTCGGCCTGTGCTTCATCCATGTGTCGAACCGCTACACGCTCGGCAGCATGTTCCAGCACGATTTCGCCGCGCCCGACTGGCTGGCCCGGCGCAAGGCGATCGTGGTCGATGTGGTGACGCGCTCCATCGTCGCTACACCGGCCAGATAACGCCGGGGCCGGCGGAGGACCGTGGCAACGGACATCACCCTGTCCCACCGCTTCGCGCGCCATGGCCTTCTCCACGATGTGAGCAATGATCTCGCGGCCGCGCAGCGGAAGATGTCGGCGAAGTCGACATTGCGGGTGCCGAGATAGAGATGTAGCCCGGCGATCACCGGGATGGCGATGAAAAGCACCGCCGCAGCGGCGCCGGAGGGGGCGAAGGCGACGCCCATCGGCCGGCTCGGCTGCCCGTCCTCGCTGCAGATCACGACATGGACGAGGGCCGCCGCCTCGCCGCGACGCAGGGCGGCAAGGTCGAGGAAGCTGACGCTGTTGCCTTCCGCGCCGGTGCGCGGGCATTCCCGGTTGGCCACCACCGCCTGCGCGCCATCGGGGCTGGCGGCGATGCCGAAAGGTCCGCTCGGCACCGCCACGCGCGCCAGCGGCGGATGCCGCCCGCCCGCGAGCACATCGGCCAGCGCAAACACGCTGACCGTGCCGCTGCCGCCGTCGGCGGTCAGCACAAGGTCCGGCGCCCCGCGCGCAAGAGCGAGGCCGGCGGGGTTGGGAAAGCCGCCAAAGCCCTCATCCGGCGAGGGGTGCGGGCAGGGGTCGCCCGCATGGGGCATCTCGAAATTGTGCCGCAGCGCCGACGCTTCCAAGTCGATCACGCTGATCCGGTAGCCGCCATCCTCCAGCCCCGCGCCCTCGCCGGCCGCCGCCAGCACAGGGCGACCATCCGGCGCGACGACGCAGTCCACCGGGCCGAACGTGCCGGTCGCCAGCAGCAGAGCGGGCGCCGTCGCCTCCCCCGACAGTATCGCCCGCAGATCGAACAGTGCCACCGCGCCGGCATGGCCGTGCGGGCCCCCCTGAATCGCTTGCGGCGCGGTGGCCCCGGTATGGTTGACCACCAGCAGCCGATCGCGCGCCGGCAAGCCTGTGCCGTCCTCCCCCACAAGATCGGGGGTGACGCGGGGCCGCGCTACCACCGCCCGGTCCGTGTCATGGCAGGCGGGGTCAAGCGCCGCGTCGATGTCGACCACGGCGAGGCACGCATCCCAGCGGCCGCTCCGGCAATCGGGGGAGCGTGGCCTCAGCTTCCCTGGGCGCGCCGCCAGGCGGCGGGGGTGGCACCGGTGAGGCGGCGGAAGCTGCGGGTCAGATGCGCCTGATCGGTAAAGCCGGTGGCGGAGGCGATCTGGGTGAGCGGCAGGTCGGAATCGGCGAGCAGCGCCTGCACCTTCCGCAGCCGCGCCTTCATGTGCCACTGATAAGGCGGCACCCCGGTCGCCGCCTTGAAGGCGTGGCTGAAATAGGACTGCGACAGGCCGGTCAGTTCCGCCAGTTCATGCAGCCGGATATTGCGTGAGCAATTGGCCTCGATGAAATCGGTCACGCGCCGGAGCTGGCGCGGCGACAGCGTGGCGCGCGGGGCCTGCGCCCCCGGCGTGGGGCGGCCGAGGCGCAGCAGGTCGATGAACAGCGCCAGCGTCAGCCCGTCGCCATAGAGATCATGATGGCGGTCCGGGCCGGTGCATTCCTCGGCGATCAGCTGCGCCAGGGTGAAGAGGCGCGGGTCGAGGAAGTCCAACCGCGGCGTCGACAGCTGGTCGCCGGCGAGATCCTCGCCCAGCCGCTCGCTCAGCGTGGGCGCATGGAAATGCAGATCGAGATGCCGCACCCGTACCGGCTCGTCGATATGCGACCAGATCGGCATGTCGGCGGGCACGAAGCTCATCCGGTGCGGGACGCGCTGCACCGTGCGGGGGCTGCCATCGGCCGAGAGCTGCACATCCGAGCGCGCGCCCTCGCGCTCCAGCACCACGAACAGCCGGGCGTCGCGCGAGACATAGTGGCCACGCGCCCCCGCCGCGCAGGCGACATGCCAGACATCGGCGATGATCCCGTTCCAGCGCCGCCAGTGCAGCTCATCCAGAAGGGTTATGCCCTCCACCGACGAGGTCATGCGAGGTTGGAATGTCATCCTGCGTGCCGCTCGCCAAGATCAATGCGGGATTTCATAGCTTAGAATCAATATGAACTAGCACTTCGCCTTATTCTGGCGCCAAATCCATTCGATCAACGCGCAATAGAAAACACGATCGTCCAAAACACAAGAGGATGCGACAAGAACGGCGGGATGTTCATTGATATGAAGCGGTGTTTCCTGGGGCCGGAGGGAAACGCTTCTTTATAATTCATCTCAACTGTTTCAGAACGGGTAGCATGATGCGCGAACGGCTGGGCCTCTCGATGGTATCGCTGCTGATGGGCAGCGCGGCGATGATTGTTCCGGCCAGCCTGGCGCGGGCGCAGGACGGCGCGGCGGCGATCGAGCTCGAACAGATCGACATCCAGGGCCAGCGTACCGACGACACCGATGGCTATGTCGCTCGCACCAGCACCGCCGGCACCAAGACCAACACGCCGCTGATCGAGGTGCCGCAGTCGATCTCGGTGGTGACGCGCGACCAGATGGACGCCCGCGCCGTGCAGAATGTCGGCCAGGCGCTCGACTACACCGCCGGCGTCGTCTCCCAGCCCTTCGGCACCGACCCCCGCTTCGACAGCCCGATCATCCGCGGCTTCAAGGCCGATAACAGCATGTATCTCAACGGCCTGAAGCTGATGCGCCAGGCCGGCGTCACGGCGCTCGATCCCTATGGCATGGAGCGGATCGACGTGCTGCGCGGCCCGGCCTCGGTGCTCTATGGCCAGGGCAATCCCGGCGGCCTGATCGACTTCATCTCCAAGCGGCCAACCTTCACCAATTTCGGCGAGGTGCAGGCAGAATTTGGCAGCTTCGACCGCTACACCGGCCGTTTCGACATTGGCGGCGTGATCCCCGATCATGCCGATTTCGCCTATCGGTTCACCGGTCTCGCCCGCGACGGCGGCACCCAGACGGACTATGTCGACGATAACCGCCTGTTCTTCGCCCCGGCGCTGACCTGGCAGCCCTCCACCGACACCTCGCTCACCGTGCTGGCCAACATCCAGTACGACCAGTCGGGCACCCCGGTCGGGCTGCCGGTGCAGTACACGGTGGATGCCGATGGCGGCCTTCGCCTGCCGCGCAGCCTGTTCCTCGGCGATCCCGACTACGACAACTCCAACCGCACCTTCGGCAGCGTCGGCTACGAGTTCAAGCACCGCCTCAACGAGGCCTGGGAATTCCGCCAGAACACCCGTTATGCGGTGCTCGACTGGGATTATAACAGCCTCTACTACAGCGCGCTCAGCACCACCGATCCGCTGGTCGCCAATCGCGGCTCGTCGGAGAATTCGGAAGACCAGCAGACCTTCAACGTCGACAGCCAGCTGCACGGAACGTTCGAGACCGGCCCGCTCAGCCATAAGGTGCTGATCGGCGTCGATTATCGCCGCTACAGCGAATCGAACGACACCGCCTTCGGCACCGCCTCGCCGATCAACATCCTGTTCCCGGTCTACAACCAGCCGGTCAGCGGCACGCCGTGGTACACGGCGGATGTCGACGGCACCATCTCCCAGACCGGCGTCTATGCACAGGACCAGATCCGCCTGCAGAACTGGCTGCTCACCGTCGGCCTGCGCCATGACTGGGCGACCACCGATTCGACCAGCCTGACCAATTTCGGCGACACCGCACAGGACCAGGACGACAGCGCCTTCACCGGCCGCGTCGGGCTGACCTATCTGTTCGACAACGGCATCGCCCCTTATTTCAACTACTCCACCTCCTTTGAGCCGGTCATCGGCAACATGCCGACCCAGCTCGGCGGGGCGGCGTTCCAGCCGATGCAGGGCGAGCAGGTGGAAGTGGGCGTGAAGTACCAGCCGGTCGGCTGGAACGGCTTCTTCACCCTCGCCGCCTATGACATCACCCAGTCCAATGTGGTGTCGACCGAGCTGATCGATGGCGTCAGCTATGAGACCCAGCTCGGCGAGGTGCGGGTGAAGGGCTTCGAGTTCACCGCCGTGGCCGGGCTGGCGGACGGGCTCAATTTGATCGCCAACTACACCTATATGAACGCCGAGATCACGCAGGGCGAATATGCCGGCAACCGCCCGGCCAACGTGCCCGAGAACATGGCCAATGTCTGGCTCGACTACACCATTCCCTCCGGCACCCTCGCCGGCTTCGGCTTTGGCGGCGGCGTGCGCTTTGTCGGCGACCGCTACGCGCTGGACGACAACAGCATCTTCCTCTCCTCCAACACCCTGTTCGACGCCGCCATCCATTATGAGAAGGGGCCCTTCAAGGCCCAGCTCAATGTGAACAACATCGCCGACGAGACCTATGTCGCCAGCTGCGGCTTCTTCGGCTGCTACTATGGCGATGGCCGCACCGTGGTCGGGACCCTCTCCTACAAATGGTAGAGCGGGCGCACCCAGCGCCGGCCGGCGCGCACTGGTCCCTGCGCGGGGCGGCCTTCACGCTCGGCGAGCGGGCGATCCTTGAGCCCCTGACGCTCGACCTGCCGGCCGGGCGCGTCTATGGGCTGATCGGCCCGAACGGTTCCGGCAAGAGCACGCTGCTGAAGATGATGGCGCGCCAGCTCGCCCCCAGCGGCGGGGAACTGCGCTTCGACGGCCGCCCGCTCGGCGCCTGGGCCGGGCGCGCCTTCGCCCGGGAAGTCGCCTATATGCCGCAGTTCATGCCGGCTTCCGACGGCATGAATGTGCGCGAGCTGGTCAGCCTCGGCCGCTACCCCTGGCATGGCGCGCTCGGCCGCTTCAGCGCCGAAGACGCGGCGCGGGTGGAGGCGGCGATCCAGCGCACCGGGCTCGCCGCCTTTCGCGAGCGCGCGGTGGACAGCCTGTCCGGCGGCGAGCGCCAGCGCGCCTGGCTGGCGCTGATGCTGGCGCAGGGGGCGCGCTGCCTGCTGCTCGACGAGCCGACCTCGGCGCTCGACATCGCCCATCAGATGGAGGTGCTCGCCATCCTGCGCGAATTGGGCGGCGAGGCCACCGGCGGGCCGGGGCAGCAAGGCGCCATGACCGTCATCGTCATCCTGCACGACATCAACCTCGCCGCGCGCACCTGCGACGCGCTGCTGGCGCTGCGCGGCGGCCGGCTCATCGCCCATGGGCCGTGCCATGAGATCATGGAGCCGGAGCGGCTGCGCGCGATCTATGGGCTCGACATGGGCGTGATGGCGCACCCGGTCAGCGGCACGCCGATGAGCTATGTGCTGTGAGATCAGGACCGGGCCTCAGCCGCCGCGCCCTGCTCGCGGCCCCACTGGCGCTCGCCGCACCGGGCGCGCGCGCCGAATCTGCCGCGCTGCGGGTCGCCACCGTCGACTGGGCGCTGCTGGAAACACTTCTCGGCATGGGGATCACGCCGGTGGCGGCGGCCGAGCTGGTGCTGTTCCGCCAGGTGGCGGTCGAGCCGCCGGTGCCGCCTTCCGTGATCGATATCGGCCTGCGCGGCGCGCCGAATTTCGAGGCGCTGAGGCTGGCGCGTCCCGACCTCATCTTCAGCTCGAACTACTATGCCGAGATGGAGCCGACGCTGCGCCTCATCGCCCCGGTCGAGACCCTCTCGATCTACCGCACCGGCGACCCGCCCTTCGCGCGCGCCGAGGCGGCGGCGGCGCGGATCGGCGCGCTGACCGGGCGGGAGGAGGCCGCCGGCGCGCTGATCGCCCGCGTCAACGCGCAGATCGACGCCGAGCGTGGCGACCTCGCACGCCATGCCGGCCGGCCGGTGCTGGTGCTCAATCTCGGCGATTCCAGACATTTCCGCGTCTTCGGCGCCGACAGCCTGTTCGGCGAGGTGCTGGTCCGCCTCGGCCTCGCCAATGCGTGGGGCGACCGCACCTCCTACGCCGCCTCCGCCCCGATCGGACTGGAGGCGCTGGCGCGTTTTCCCGAGGCCTTCCTCGTCATCCTGCGCCCGGTGCCGCCGGATGCGGCGCGGGTGCTGTCGACGAGCGCGCTGTGGAACGCGCTGCCCAATGTCCGCGACCATCGCCTCGCCGTGCTTGACAGCGTCGATCCGTTCGGCGGCCTGCCGACCGCCGCGCGCTTCGCCCGGCTGCTGAGCGCGGCGCTGCGGGCCGAGGGCGACGCCGCCCGGCAAGGGGGAAGCCTTGGCTGAGCTGACGCTTACCCGCCCCGCCCGCCTGCGCCCGCTCCAGGCCGGGCTGGCGCTCGCCCTGTTCGGCACGGTTCTGTTCGCGCTGGTGCTGGCCCGCCAGCCGGCGCTGGAGGGACCGGACGCCACGGCGTTGGAACAGCTGCTGCTCTGGCACAGCCTGCTGCCGCGCGCCGCGACGGCGCTGCTGGCAGGGGCGGCGCTGGGGCTTTCCGGCGCCCTGCTGCAGCGCGTGCTGCGCAACCCGATCGCCGATCCCTCGACGCTGGGCATCGCCGCCGGCGCCCAGCTGGCGCTGACGCTCGCCATCGCCTTCGCCCCGGCGCTGCTCGCCTTCTCCCGCGAAGGCACCGCCTTTGCCGGTGGCATCCTTGCCGTGGCGCTGGTTCTGGCGATGAGCTGGCGGCGCGGCTTCGAGCCGGTCACGGTCGTCGTCGCCGGCATGACGCTCTCGCTCATGGCGGGGGCGATGAGCGCGGCGCTGATCCTGGCGCGCGGGGACTATGTGTTCTCGCTGTTCATCTGGGGCGCCGGCGCGCTGCACCAGCAGAACTGGCAGCCGGCGCTGCTGATCGGCACGCGGCTGGCGCTCGGCGCCGGCGCCGCCTTGCTGCTGCTGCGCCCGCTGGAGCTGATGATGCTGGACGATGCCGCCGCCCGCAGCCTCGGCATGGCGGTGCAGGGCATGCGACTTGCCATCATCGCGCTCGCCGTCTGGCTGGCGGCCAGCGTCGTCTCCCAGGTGGGCGTGATCGGCTTTGTCGGCCTCGCCGCCCCCGCTTTCGCCCGCCTTGGCGGCGCGCGCCGGCCAGGCGCCGTGCTGCTCGCCGCGCCGCTGATCGGGGCGCTGATGCTGTGGATCACCGACAGCCTGGTGCAGCTGACGGCCAGCGGCGGCGGTGATCTCATTCCCACCGGCGCGGCGGTCGGCCTGCTCGGCGGGCCGCTGCTGCTCTGGCTGCTGCCGCGGCTGCCGGCCTCCGCACCGCAACCGCTTAGGGCCACCGGCCACGCCCGGCGCCTGCGCCGGCCCGGCCGGGCCCTGGCCCTGCTGGCGGCCGGAGCGACGCTCATCGCCATCCTCGCGCTGCTGGCCGGGCGCGACCTCGAAGGCTGGGCGCTCACCACCGGCCCGCTTCTGGCGGAGCTGGCGGTGTTCCGTATCCCGCGCATCGTCGCGGCGGCGGCGGCGGGCGGGCTGCTCGGGGCGGCGGGGGCGATCATGCAGCGGCTCACCGGCAATCCGCTGGCCGGGCCGGAAGTGCTGGGGGTGAGCGCCGGCGCCGGGGTCGGCCTCGCACTCGCGCTCACCCTCTCGCCCGCGCCGAGCGCCGCCCTGCTGCTCGCCGCCAGCGCCGGCGGGGCGCTCGGGGCGCTCGCTCTGGTGCTGCTGATGGCGGCCTGGACCGGATTCGCGGCGGAACGGCTGCTGCTGTGCGGCATCGCCCTCGGCTGCACCGGGTTCGCTCTGCTCTCCGCCGTCTTCGCCGCCGGCGGGCCCGGCAGCTTCCGGCTGCTGGCCTGGATGTCCGGCTCCACCGACAGGGTCGGCGCCAATGAGGCCTGGATGCTCGCGGCCGCCGCGCTGGTGCTGCTGCTGCCCGTTGCCGTTCTCGGCCGCTGGCTGGAGATCCTGCCGCTCGGTGCGGGGGTGAGCGCGGCGCTCGGCGTGCCGGTCGGCGCCAGCCAGCTCGCCCTCACCTTGCTGGCGGCGCTGATGACCGGGGTGGCGGCGTTCTTCGTCGGCCCGCTGAGCCTCGTCGGGCTGATCGGCCCGCATCTGGCGCGCCTCACCGGCTTCGCCTCGGGACGATCCTTCGTCTTCGCCTCGGCGCTGATCGGCGCGGGGGTGCTGCTGCTCGCCGACTGGCTGGCCCGCATGCTGGCCTTTCCCTATCAGCTGCCCACCGGCCTGCTCGCGGCGCTGGTCGGCGGGCCCTACCTCATCTGGCTTCTGCAACGGGGAGGAGGCCGGCATGGCTGACCCATTCACCGCTTCTGCGCACATACCCTGCGCGGCGCCGGCGGAGCTGCTGGCCCTTCTGTGCGACCGGCTGGAACCGGAGGCGACCCGCCACCGTTCGCCCGGCACCGCCCGGCTGGAGAACTGGTGCGGCAAGGTCGATCTCGCGGTCGAGGCGGCCGGCTGTCTCTCCCTGCGCGCCCGCAGCGACCGCGAGGACCGGCTGGCGGTGCTCAAGATGCAGCTGGCCGAGCACATCCATGCGGCGACGGCCGGTACCGTCGCCGCCTTCGCCTGGGAAGGCCATGGCGCGGGCAATCCCTGCCTGCCCTATTTCCGCGAGATGCGTGTCGCCCGGACCCGGCAGCTCACTCCCCTGATGCGCCGCGTGGTGCTGGAAGGCGACGCCGCGCATTTCGCCACTGGCGGGCTGCATGTGCGGGTGCTCATTCCCCCGACCGGCCGCGATCCGGTCTGGCCCCATGCCGCGCCGGACGGGCGCACGATCTGGCCCACCGGCGCGGACGCACTGACGCCGCGCGTCTACACGGTGCGGGAGGTGGATCTGGCCCGGTGCGAAATCGCGCTCGACGTGATGCAGCACCCCGGCATCGCCACGCCGGGGGCGGACTGGTCCCGTCAGGCCCGTGCCGGCGACCGGGTCGGCCTGCTCGGGCCCGGCGGCGCCGGCCTGCCGCCGGCCCGCTGGTACCTGCTCGCGGGGGACGAGACCGCGCTGCCGGCCATCGCCCGCATGGTTGCCGCGCTGCCCGCCAATGCCGAGGCCGTGATCCGGCTGGAAGTGGCGGATGCGCGCGAGCAGCAGCCCCTGCCTTCCCTCGCCCGGCTCGACGTGCAATGGCTGCACCGCGACGGCGCCGCCCCCGGCACGGGCGATCAGCTGGA
The DNA here is from genome assembly GCF_030813595.1 of Ancylobacter vacuolatus. Classification (GTDB taxonomy): domain Bacteria; phylum Pseudomonadota; class Alphaproteobacteria; order Rhizobiales; family Xanthobacteraceae; genus Ancylobacter; species Ancylobacter vacuolatus. The sequence goes on from NZ_JAUSUH010000009.1 coordinate 142,872, forward strand.
ACGGGCGGTGCGGGCGCTCGCCTTTCCGCGGGACGTGGAGAACGTTCATGTGTGGGCGGGCTGCGAGCAGAAGACGGCGCGGGCGCTTCGCCGGCTCATCACCGGCGAGCGCGGCCTCGCCAAACGCCGATGCGCCATCGCCGCCTATTGGCGGCTGGGCCATCCCGGTATCGATCTGGCCGATTGAGGCCGCTATAAGCGATCCATCATGCAGCTCATCCGGCCGTTCCTGACCTATTACGCCCCCTATAAGGGGCTGTTCATGCTCGATTTTTCCTGCGCGGTGCTGTCCGGCCTGCTGGAGCTGGGCTTCCCGCTGGCGGTGAAGCTGTTTATTGACCACCTGCTGCCGGGGCAGGACTGGCACCTCATCGTCTGGGCGGCGGTGGGGCTGCTGGTGATCTACCTGCTCAATGCGGCGCTGATGGCCATCGTCACCTATTGGGGCCACATGCTCGGCATCAATATCGAGACCGAGATGCGCCGGCGCGCCTTCGATCATGTGCAGAAGCTATCCTTCTCCTATTTCGACAACCACAAGACCGGCCATCTCGTCGCCCGCCTCACCAAGGATCTGGAGGAGATCGGCGAGGTCGCCCATCACGGCCCCGAGGACGTGTTCATAGCCGTGATGACCTTCGTCGGCGCCTTCTTGGTGATGCTGAGCGTGAATGTCCACCTTGCCCTGCTCACCGCCATCATCGTGCCCGCCAGCGCCCTCATCACCACCCGCTACGGGCGGCGGATGACGGCGAATTTCCGTGCGCTGTTCGGCCGGGTCGGCGCCTTCAACGCCCGCATCGAGGAGAATATCGGCGGCATCCGCGTGGTGCAGTCCTTCGCCAATGAGGAGCATGAAAGCCGGCTTTTCGCGGTGGAGAATGCGCATTACCGCAGCACCAAGCTGGAAGCCTACCGGCTGCTGGCGGCCAATGCCTCGCTGTCCTATCTCGGCATGCGGCTCACGCAGGTCATCATCATGCTGGCCGGCACCTGGTTCGTGCTGCGCGGCGAACTCAGCAATGGCGGCTTTGTCGGCTTCCTGCTGCTGGTCGGGGTGTTCTTCCGGCCGCTGGAGAAGATCGCGGCTGTCATGGAAGTCTACCCCAAGGGCATTGCCGGCCTGCGCTCCTATCTCGACTTCCTCGCCACCAAGCCGGATGTCGCCGATCGCCCCGGCGCGATCGAGCTGGCCGGCGTCAAGGGCGCCATCCGCTATGAGGGCGTGCGCTTTGCCTATGGCCCTGCGGCGCCGGTGCTGAACGGGATCGACCTCGACATACGCGCTGGCGAGAGCGTCGCCTTTGTCGGCCCCTCAGGCGCCGGCAAGACCACGCTGTGCTCGCTGCTGCCACGCTTCTACGACGTCACCGGTGGGCGCATCAGCATAGACGGGCACGATATACGCGATGTGCGCCTCGACTCGCTGCGCCGGAACATCGGCATCGTCCAGCAGGACGTGTTCCTGTTCGGCGGCACCATTCGCGAGAACATCGCCTATGGCCGGCTCGACGCCAGCGAGGCCGCGATCCTGGAGGCGGCGCGCCGGGCGCAGCTCGACGGCCTGCTCGCCGAGCTGCCGCTCGGGCTCGACACGGTGATCGGCGAGCGCGGGGTGAAGCTCTCGGGCGGGCAGAAGCAGCGGCTCGCCATCGCCCGCATGTTCCTGAAGGATCCGCCCATCCTCATTCTCGACGAGGCGACCTCGGCGCTGGACAGCGAGACCGAGTGGGAGATCCAGCGCGCCCTGGCGGCGCTCTCGGTCGGGCGCACCACGCTGATCATCGCCCACCGCCTGTCGACCATCCGCACCGCCGACCGCATCGTCGTCGTCACCCGTGACGGTGTCGCCGAGCAGGGCAATCATGCCGAACTGGTGGCGCGGGGCGGCCTCTACGCCCGCATGGTGCGGACCCAGTTCGCCGAGGCGGACCGCATCCCGGCGTGAGCTGCGCCGGCCAGGCTGCCGGCTCGCTCCACTTTCTTTCCAAATAGCCGGAACCTTCCCGCGGCAGAAATGTTTATGGGCGCCGGGGAAATGCGTCCTGCGCGGAATGAGCGGCGCTGCAGGTGCGCCAGCACCTGACGCGGCGGACGTCACGGCATCTGGCGGGTCGGCGGCACGCAGCCTCGCAGCGTCTTTTCAGGGGAGTGAGGGCAGCGTGCAGTTCAGGGCGCTCGGGGAGAAGCCGGTCCTTCTCTATGTCCTTCTCGCCGCGCTCACCGCGCTGGTGTTTCTGGCGGACCTTTCGTTTCCGCTCGGCGTCGCCGTGTGGGTTATCTATTTCATCCCGGTGGTGCTCGCCTTTCTCGCCTGGCGCACCCACGTGCCGCTCGTCACCGCCGCTGCCGTCACCAGCGTCATCGTCGCGGGCTATATGGTCGACCGCCCCGGCATCGACCCCAGCATCGCCCTGCTCAACCGCTCCATGGGCACGGCCACGGTGTGGATCCTGGCGGCGACGGGCTTCTTCTTCATCCGCAACAAGCTGGCCGTGCGCCGCGAGGAATGGATCCGCACGGCGCAGGTAGACCTGTCGCGCCGAATGATGGGCGACCTGTCCAGCCAGGAGCTGGGCGAGCGCGTCCTCGCCTTTCTGGCCGAGCGGCTCGGCGCGCAGGCCGCTCTCTTCTATGCCCGCGACCACGACGCCTTTGCCCGCGCCGCCAGCTATGGCGTGCCCGCCGAGGCGCCGGTGCCGGCCCGGATAAGCCGCGGCGACGGCCTGGTCGGCCAGGTGATCGCCGATAATCGCAGCTTCACCGTCGACGCCGTGCCCGAGGGCTATCTCTATTTCGGCTCCTCGCTCGGCAAGGCCAAGCCCGACTGGCTGCTGCTGACCCCCACCCGCGAGGACGATGCCGTCAACGGCGTGCTGGAGCTCGGCTTCCGCCGCAAGCCGGGCGCCGAGGCGCTGGAATTCCTGGAGCGCACCGCCGGCGCGGTCGGCGTGGCGCTGCGCTCGGCGCAGTACCGCACACGGCTGGAAGAGCTGCTGGAGGAAACCCGCCGGCAGGCGGAAGAACTGCGCGCCCATGGCGAGGAGCTGACCTCCGCCAATGAGGAGCTGCACGAACAGAGCCAGGCGCTGCAGGAGTCGCAGCGCCGGCTGGAGCGGCAGCAGGCGGAGCTGGAGGAGTTCAACGCCCAGCTGGAGGAGCAGACGCAGCTGCTGGAAGCCCAGCGCGACGATCTCGCCCGCACTCAGGGGGCGCTGAAGGAGCGGGCCAACGACCTCGCCACCGCCAGCCGCTACAAGTCCGAATTCCTCGCCAACATGTCGCACGAGCTGCGCACGCCGCTCAACGCGCTGCTCATCATGGCGCGGCTGCTCGGCGAGAACCGGCACGGCAACCTGACCGAGGACCAGGTGGGCTTCGCCCAGATGATCGAAACCTCGGGCAACGACCTGCTCACCCTCATCAACGACATTCTCGACCTGTCGAAGATCGAGGCCGGCAAGCTGGAGCTGAAGCCGCAGCAGGTGGCGATCGCGGCGCTGGCCGAGAAGCTGATCCGCAGCTTCGAGCCGCAGGCGGCGCAGAAGGGTGTCGCCCTGCGGGCCGAGGTGGCGCCGCACGTGCCGCAGCTTTTGGAAAGCGACCCGCAGCGCCTCGAACAGGTGCTGAAGAACTTCCTCTCCAACGCGATCAAGTTCACCGCGCAGGGCGAGGTGGTTCTCGCCATCGACACCGACCCGGACGACCATGTCGTGTTCGCGGTCCGCGATTCCGGCATCGGCATCGCCGAGGAACAGCAGGAGGCGATCTTCGAGGCCTTCCGCCAGGCCGACGGCACCATTGATCGCCGCTATGGCGGCACCGGGCTCGGCCTGTCGATCTCCCGCGAGCTGACCGTTCTTCTCGGCGGCGAGATCCAGCTGGAGAGCCGGCTCGGCGAGGGCAGCACCTTCAGCCTGGTGGTGCCGACCCGCTTCCGCGGCATCGTCGTCGACAGCGCCAGTCCGGCCCCGCCCACCCGCTCGGGCCGCCGCAGCCCGGCCGCCCGCAAGGACGCGCCACGACCCGTGCCGGCCGACGAGGCCGCCACCCTTTCCCCCCGTGCGCCCGCCGGCATCGACGACGACCGCGCCCGCCTCACCGCCGGCTCCCGGGTCATCCTGGTGGTGGAGGACGATCTCGCTTTCGCCCGCATCCTGCTCGATCTCGCCCATGAGCTCGGCTTCCAGTGCATCGTCACCACGACCGCCGACGACGGGGTGATCGCCGCGCGGCAATATCTGCCGCACGCGGTGGTGCTCGACATGGGGCTGCCGGACCATTCCGGCCTCACCGTTCTCGACCGGCTGAAGCACGATGCCCGCACCCGCCATATCGCCGTCCATGTGGTCTCCGCCAGCGATTACGAGCAGACCGCCCTGGCCTATGGCGCGGTCAGCTACATGATGAAGCCGGTCAGGCGCGACGAGCTGGTGCAGGCGCTGGAGCGGCTCGAATTCCGCATGGCGCGCCAGCTGCGCCGCATCCTGATCGTCGAGGACGACCCGGCCCAGCTGCGGGGCCTCAGCGAGCTTCTCTCGGCAAAGGAGGTCGAGACGGTCGGCGCCGCCACCGCCGCCGAGGCGCTGGCCCGGCTGGAGAGCGAGACCTTCGACTGCATGGTGCTCGACATGACGCTGCCGGACGCCACCGGCTTCGATCTGCTGAGCCGGCTCGCCGACAATGAGGCGGCGGCGTTCCCGCCTGTTATCGTCTACACCGCGCGCGAGCTGACCGATGCCGAGGAGCTTCGGCTGCGCCGCTACTCCAAGTCGATCATCATCAAGGGCGCGAAATCGCCGGAGCGGCTGATCGACGAGGTGACGCTGTTCCTGCACCAGGTGGTGTCCGACCTGCCGGTGCAGCAGCAGAAGCTGCTCGCCACCTCGCTCAACCGCGACGCCCGCCTGGAGGGCCGCCACATCCTCGTGGTGGAGGACGATGTGCGCAACGTCTTCGCCCTCACCTCCATCTTCGAACCGCACGGCGCCCGGGTGCAGATCGCCCGCAATGGCCGCGAGGCGCTGGAATTCCTGGAGAAGGCGGAGGGCGGTCCGCCAATCGACCTGGTGCTGATGGATGTGATGATGCCGGAAATGGACGGCCTCACCGCCACGCGGGAGATCCGCCGGCGGCCGGGCTGGGAGACGCTGCCGGTCATCATGCTCACCGCCAAGGCGATGGCGGACGACCAGGAACAGTGCCTGGCGGCGGGCGCCAATGACTATCTCGCCAAGCCGCTTGATGTCGACAAGCTGCTCTCCCTCGCCCGGGTGTGGATGTCGCGATGACGGGCCTCGCCAGCGTGATGGGCCACACGAGTGTCAGCGAGAAGATCGAGCTCGACCTGCTGGTGGAAGCGATCCATCGCCGCTACCACTATGATTTCCGCTCCTATTCGCGCTCCTCGCTGAGCCGCCGGGCCGAGCTGCTGCGCCAGCGTCTGCACTGCGACACGCTCTCGCATGTGCAGGCGCGCCTGCTGCGCGAGCCCGAGCTGCTGCCGCTCATGATCGAGTGCCTCACCGTGCAGGTGAGCGAGATGTTCCGCGATCCCGCCTATTTCCGCGCCCTGCGCGAGCAGGTGATCCCGCATCTGCGCACCTTCCCCTCGCTCAAAGTGTGGGTGGCGGGGTGCAGCGCCGGCGAGGAGCTGTATTCGCTGGCGATCCTGTTCCGCGAGGAGGGGCTGGAAGCGCGCACCATGTTCTACGCCACCGACACCAACCCGGTGGCACTGGCCCGGGCCGAGCTCGGCATTTTCGATCTCGACCGCATCCCCCTGTTCACCGAGAACCACCGCAAGGCTGGCGGGCATTCCTCGCTCTCGGACTACTACACCGCCGCCTATGGCGGGGCGGTGTTCGACAAGTCGCTGCGCGCGCGCACCGTGTTCGCCGAGCACAGCCTCGCCTCCGACCAGGTGTTTTCCGAAATGCACCTGATCTCCTGCCGCAACGTGCTGATCTATTTCGATTCGAACCTGCAGGACCGGGCGCTGGGCCTGTTCCGGGACTCGCTGACGCGCGGCGGCTTTCTCGGTCTCGGCATGAATGAGAGCCTGCGCTTTTCCGAGCACGCCGACGCCTTCGCCTCCTTCGCCCCCGATGAGCGCATCTATCGCCGGCTGGCGATGGTGGCGCAGATGGAGACCCGCCATGGCGTCGCCTGAGCCGGTGAAGTTCCTCCTGGTCGACGACATCGACGAGAATCTGCGCGCACTGGAGGCGCTGCTGCGCCGCGACGGGCTGGCGCTGTACAAGGCCCGCTCCGGCATCGAGGCGCTGGAACTGCTGCTGGAGCATGATTTCGCCCTCGCTCTGCTCGACGTGCAGATGCCTGACATGGATGGCTTTGAGCTGGCCGAGATGATGCGCGGCACCGGGCGCACCCGCCGCGTGCCGATCATCTTCGTCACCGCCGCCGCCACCGATGAGGGCCGCCGCTTCAAGGGCTACGAGGCCGGCGCGGTCGACTTCATCTACAAGCCGATCGACCCGCTCATCCTGAAGAGCAAGGCGGACGTGTTCTTCTCCATCGCCCGCCAGCATGAGCAGCTGGCCCTGCAGAAGGACGCGCTCGCCAAAGCAGCAGCCGAGCTGAGCGGCGCGCTCGACCGGCTTCAGGCCCACACCGACAATTCGCCGCTCGCCATCGTCGAGTTCGATCCCGACATGCGGCTGCTCGGCTGGTCGAAGGGCGCCGAGCGCATGTTTGGCTGGACCGCGCCGGAGATGATCGGCCATCCGCTGGCCGATCTCGGCTGGATGCCGGACAGCTGCATCGCCGATATGGTCGCGCTGTTCTCCGCCTCGATGGCCGACACCTCGCACCAGCGCGGGCACGACACGGTGCGCTGCCGCGCCCGCGACGGCAGCATGCTCGACTGCGAATGGTACAGCTCGGTGCTGCGCCGCCCGGACGGCACGCCGGTGTCGCTGAGCGTGCAGATCCTCGACATCACCGATCGCCGCCGCGCCGAGGAAACCCAGCTGCTGCTCATCGGCGAGCTGAACCACCGGGTGAAGAACACGCTGGCCAGCGTGCAAGCCATCGCCACCCAGACCCTGCGCTACACCCGCAACCCCGACCAGTTCTCCGCCACCTTTTCCGGCCGCATCCAGGCGCTGGCGCGCGCCCATGGCATGCTGAGCGACCGCACCTGGCAGGGCGCCGACCTGATGGACCTCGTGCGCGACCAGCTGCGGCTCGGCACGATTGACCCCGCGCGCCTGCAGGCCAGCGGCCCCCGGGTGCAGCTGCTGCCGCAGCCGGCGCTGCGCCTCGCACTGATCCTGCACGAGCTGGCGACCAATGCGCTCAAATATGGCGCCTTTTCCCGGCCCGCCGGCCGGGTCGTGCTGGAATGGTCGGTGGAAGGCGAGCAACTGCAGCTGCGCTGGCAGGAAAGCGGCGGTCCGCCGGTGCAGGCGCCGCTGAAGCGCGGCTTCGGCTCGACCCTCATCGACAGCAGCATGAAATCGGATGGCGGCACCGCCACCGTCTCCTTCCGCAGCGACGGCGTGGTCTGGGACCTCGCCATGAAGCTCGACGGCCCTGCCGCCCCGGGCGCCGAGCGGACGGGCAGGCTGGCCGCCGCGCCGGCACTGGCACCGGCGCGCGAGGCGCAGGCGCTCGATGGCTGCCGCCTTCTGGTGGTCGAGGACGAGGCATTGGTCGCGCTCGAACTCATCGCGGTGCTGGAGGATGCCGGCGCCACAGTGTGCGGCCCGGCCCGTACTGTCGAGGAAGCGCTTGAGATGATCGAGGCCGAGAGCTTCGACGCCGCCCTGCTCGACGGCAATCTGCACGGCAAGCCGGTGGATGCGGTGGCCGCCGCGCTGACCCGGCGGGGCCTCCGCTTCGCCTTCGTCAGCGGCTATGGCCGGGAAAACCTCCCGGCCGCCTTCGCCCACGCTCCTGTCATCGGCAAGCCCTTCACCCCGCACCAGCTGGTGGAGATCGCCGGCAGCCTGACGCGGCGGGAGGAGAACGTCGTCGCCTTCCCCGCCGCCGCCGTGCCGCGCTGACCGGTCACTTTTAGCCGGCGAACTGGGCGAGCACGCTTTTGTCGACCTTGCAGATATAGGTGTATTTCGGGTTCACCACCTGGGTGCAGCGCGCCTCGGCGATCTGGCCGAGCAGCATGTAGCCCTCCGCCGCCGGGATGCCGTACGCGTCTTCCAGCCAGTAGATCATCTCCTGGAAGGCAATCCGCATCGCGTCCTCCAGCGGGCGGGCGCAGCCGAGCGTGCAGATATGGGTCGGCGTCTCGATGCGGGGATGACTGAGCCGGGCCGGCGCCTCTTCCAGCGTCACCCGCACGGTGAGCGTGGCGGCGATCTCGATCGCGCCCATGCCATTGGCCTCGCCATCGCCCTGCAGCGCGTGGCAATCGCCAAGGAAGAGATGGGCGCCGTCATGGTTCACCCGGAACATCACCGTGTTGCCGGGGGTAATCTCCTGCACGTCGAGATTGCCGCCATGGGTGCCGTTGTCCACCGTGAGCACACCGCCATGCACCGGGGCGACGCCGGCGACGCCGATCATCGGGCGCACCGGCAGCTTCACCTTGTCGCTCCAGTGGACGATGCCGTCCTTCACCTCGACGACATGGGTGCGCATGCCGAACTCCTTCTGCCGCACCCAGTCCGGAAACATGCCGATGCCCGGCCACAGCGCGGTGAAGCCGAGCGTGTCGAGCTCCATGCCGAGGATTTCAAGCTTCAGCATGTCGCCGCGCTTGGCGCCCTTGACCTCGATCGGTCCGGTGGCGCCATTGACGAAGGGCAGCGACACATCCGCCTCGGTCAGCTGCTGGCCGAGATGGCGGATGGTGCCGTCATTGGCGTTGATGGCGCACTCCACCACGAAGGTCTCGCCGGGCGAGACTGCGGCGACGAAGGCATCATTGGCCGACAGGGCGTATTTGATGTTGCCGGCCTTGCTGACACGCTGGTTCATGGTCACTCCTTTGGGCACGGGCGCGGCAGGTCGAAACGCGCTCAGCCGAGGCGACGCCAGGGCATGAGCAGCTTTTCCACCTTGCCGACGATGAAGGTGAGGACGAGGGCGAGCGCGATGGTGGCGACCAGCGCGGCGAACACCTTGGGGATGATGTAGAGCGAGCCGGCCTTGAAAATGGCATGGCCGAGCCCTTCCGAGGACGACATGAACTCGCCGACGATGGCGCCGATCAGCGCGAAGCCGACGGTGAGCTTGAAGCCGGCGAAGATATCGGTCAGCGAGGCCGGCACCACCAGCTTGCGGAAGATCTGGAACTTCGAGGCGCCGAGCGTCCGCATCAAATTGATCTGGTCGGCATCGACCCCGACCGCGCCCTTATAGGACGTCACCAGCGCGACGATGACCACGGAGAGCGTCGACATGGCGATCTTCGAGGTGAGGCCGGTGCCGAACCAGATGATGATGATCGGCGCCAGCGCGATGATCGGGATCGAGCCGAGCGCGATGACGAAGGGCTCGATCACCCGCGAGACGAAGCGCGAATACCACAGCGACAGGCCGATCAGCGTGCCGATGACATTGCCGACCAGGAAGCCGAGCAGCGTCTCCACCCCGGTGACATAGGTGTCGCGCCACAGGCTGCCATCGCTCGCCATGGTGAGGAGAAAGCCGGCTATGGCCGAGGGCGAGCCGAACATGAAGGCCGCCTGCTTGTCGAAGGCGGTCATGTACTCCCAGAAGGCGATGAAGGCCGCCAGCAGCGCGATCTGGCTTGCCAGCACCAGCAGGCTCGCGCACAGGCGGGCCCGCCTGTGCGCGGCGAGGCGCCGAGCGGCGGCGTTTTCTGCGGCCGAGTCGATGCCAGCGTCGGCGACGGCGCGGGGCGGGAGGGGGGAACCGTTCATCGCGTTCCTCCTAGTTCCGCGTCACGTCGAGATCGGCCCAGATGCGCCTGACGTAATCGACGAAGCCGGCGCTCTCGCGGGCGGCGATCATGTCGGTGCGCTCGGTGCCGAGCGCGATGTCGTAGATCGCCTTCACCCGCGTCGGGCGTTTGCTCAGCACGATCACCCGGTCGGCGATGGAGACCGCCTCCTCGATGTCATGGGTGATGAGCAGCACCGAGCGCCGGCTCTCGCGCACCAGCTTGGCGGTGTCGCTCTCGATCAGCAGCTTGGTCTGGAAGTCGAGCGCGGCGAAGGGCTCGTCGAGCAGCAGCACGTCCGGCTCGTTCACCAGCGTGCGGGCCAGCGCCACGCGCTGGCGCATGCCGCCCGATAGCGTTGTGGGGTAATGGTCGGCAAAGCCGTGCAGGCCGAGCTGGTCGAGCATGACATGGGCACGCTCCTCCGCCTCGGAAAGGCTCACCCCGCGTATCTCCAGCCCCAGCATCACATTGCGCAGCGCCGTGCGCCAGGGCAGCAGCAGGTCCTTCTGCAGCATGTAGCCGACGCCGGCGGGCTGGCCGGACATTTCCCGGCCGAACCAACTCACGCGGCCGGAATCGGGGGCGATGAGGCCGCACAGCGTGTTGAGCAACGTGGTCTTGCCGCAGCCCGAGGGGCCGACAATGGCGACGATCTCGCCCTCGTTCAGGGTCAGCGACAAGTCGCCGATGACGGGCACCACCCGCCCATCGGCGTCGAAGCTCTTGGCCACATGCGCGACCACGAGGGGCGGCGCGCCGGCTTGCGCCGGGGGGCGCGCCCCTGCCGCGATGGCGGGGGAAACCACCGCGCTCACCCGAGCTGCTTGACGGCCTTGTCGGCGAAGGAGTTGTCGATGATCTGGTCGAAGCTCACCGTGCCCTTGATGTTGCCGAGGTAGAGCTGCATGTCCATCAGGTTCTTCCACTGGTCGGGCTTGGTGACGACCGACTGCGCCGGGATGAGATATTTCAGCTCGGCGTCGATCGCCTTGTCGACCACCTCGCCCGGCAGATCGGGGAATTCGAGCCGCGCCACCTTCTTGGCGAAGGCCGGGTCGGCATAGGTCTTGCGCGAGGCTTCCTCGAACGCCGTCACCAGCGCCTGCACCATTTCCGGGTCCTTGGCGATGGTGCTGGGCAGCACCATGATGCCGGTGTTGCAGAACGGGCCGATATAGTTCGAGAAGTCGAACACCACCTTGGAGCCCTGCGCCTCGGCGGCGGCGACGCTCGGCTGGTAGGCCACCGCCATGTCGGCCTGTCCCGCCAGCATGGCGCCGATCTCGGTGCCGGGGCTCACCGGAACGATGGTCACATCGGTGCCGAGCTTCAGCCCGGCCTGCTCGACCATGCGCTTGGTGACGGAATAATTGGTGTTCGGCTCCGGCGAGGTGACAACCTTCTTGCCCTTGAGGTCCTTCGGGTCGGTGAAGGGCTCCATGGTCTTCGACACGCCGAAATAATGCGCCCGCTGCACCACCGTGCCGACGACGACGCCGGGGCCGCCATTCTCGCGCGAGATCTGCGCCATGGTGGCGTCGCCAATGGCGAAATCGGCCGACCCGCCGAGCACGGCGGCGAAGGTCTGGGTGTCGCCGCCGGCGGCCGAGACCTTCATGTCGAGCCCGTGCTTGGCGAAGATGCCGTCATGCATGCCGACATAGAGGTTGATGTAACCGAGATTGTGCACCGCCTCGCTGAAATTCACCGTCTTCAGCGTCGCCCCCGTGGCGCGGGTGGCGATATAGGGCATGGCGACGAGGCCGCCGGCCGCTGCCATGGAGGTCTTGAGGAAATTGCGACGGTCGACGCCGTTGCGGAAAATGTTCGACATGTGCGCTCTCCGGTTCCCGAAATAGTCGAGAGATTGGCACCATGAGAAATCTCCCCCTGTTTTCAGACAAGGCGAAATAGAGCGCAGCTTTCGGCCGTTGCCAGACGCCGGGCGGACGACATCTGAATAATGACGCTTTTGACACCTCGCCTGACCAATCCTTGTGAGCGGCGTGCTCACCGCGCCGGCTTGGCGCCGAGTATTTTTGCGCGCCGCCCGGCGTAATGTCATTTTTGCCAGATTGGCCGCCCGATATATCAGCATCCTGCCCGGCCGCGCGCCGCGCGGACTTGACCTGCTGGCTGCGCGCGCGCCAAAACGGGCCAGCTCGGCGTCGCCGGGAAAACAGGGCACAGGGCAGGCGCCGGTGACGAGTCTCGGCAGCGTAGAGAACGGTTCCGGCACGTCGGGCACGCCCTGGCGGGTCGGCGTGCTGTTCTCCCGCAAGGGGCATATGCGCGAGCCGGAGACCGAGCATTTCCGCGGCACGGCGCTCGCCATCGAGGAGATCAACCTCGCGGGGGGCGTGCTCGGCCGGCCGATCGAGCCGGTGTGCTACGACCCGGAATCGAGCCCGGAACTCTATCGCCGCTACGCCGAGCGGCTGCTGACCGAGGACGGCATCAGCACCATTTTCGGCTGCTGCACTTCCTCCTGCCGCAAGGCGATCCTCGCCACGGTGGAACGGCGCAACGCGCTGCTCTGGTACCCCTCGCTCTATGAGGGCTTCGAATATTCGCCGAACGTCATCTATACCGGCGCGGCACCGAACCAGAACAGCCTGCAGCTCGCCCGCCATCTGCTGTCCCGCTTCGGGCCGCGCTTCTATCTAGTCGGCTCGGACTACATCTATCCCCGCGAATCCAACCGCATCATGCGCGACCTCGTCTCGCGCGAGGGCGGCGAGGTGGTGGCGGAAACCTATGTGCCGGAACAGCCGCACGAGGACCAGATTCGCCGCGTGGTGGAAGATATCCGCCGCCGCGCCCCCTCGGTGGTGTTCTCCACCGTGGTCGGCCAGGGCGCGCATCTGCTCTACCGGCTGTTCCGCGAGGCGGGGCTTGACCCGCGCACGCTGCCGATCGCCAGCCTCACCATGTCGGAGGGCGAGATCCGCGCCATCGGGCCGGAACTCTGCGTCGGCCACATCACCTCGGCGCCCTATTTCTCCACCGTCGACACCCCGGCCAATCGCCGCTTCGTCGCGGCCTACCGCGCCCGTTTCGGCCGCGACGCGGCGGTGACGATGTATGCCGAGGCCGCCTATTTCCAGATCCACCTGTTCGCCGATGCGCTCAAGCGGGCGAAGTCGCTCGACACCCAGCGCCTGGTCGACGCCGCGCTCGGCACCGAATATGACGCGCCGCAGGGCCGCATCCGCATCGACCCGGACAACAACCACACCTATCTCCTGCCGCGCATCGGCATGGTGAACGAGCATGGCGATTTCGACGTGGTGTGGGAGGCCAAGGCGCCGGTGAAGCCCGACCCCTATCTCGTCGACCACATCTATGACCATGCGTGAGCCGGCCCGCCAGACGGCGCGGAGGCGGCCGGCATGAGCGCCTCGCAGCTCATCCAGAACCTGCGCAATACCCGCGTCGCCGTGGTGCACCCGCGCGACCAGGACGGCGACGACCTCGTGCGCCAGCTCCAGCGCATCGGCTGCCAGGTGCAGGTGGTGTGGCCCCCGCCCTCGCAGCTGCCGCTTCCCCTCGACGCGGTGTTCTTCCTGCTCGACCGCGACACCCGCAGCTCCATGCCGTGGCGGATGGCGGACCTCGCCATCGCCCATATCGCCATTGTCGACTACGAGAACCCGACCGTGCTGAAGGCGCTGCTGGATTCCAGCGCCCATGGCGTGCTGGTGCGCCCGATCCGTGCCTCCGGTGTGCTCTCCAGCCTCGTCCTGGCGCTCTCGCAGCGCGGCTATGAGGGGCGGCTGCTGGCCAAGATCACCAAGCTGGAAGACACGCTGCGCACCCGCCGCGACGTCGAAAAGGCGACGCGGCTCTTGATGGGCCTGCGCAATCTTTCCGAGGACGACGCCTACCAGTTCCTGCGCAAGCAGGCGACCGCCAAGCGGGTACCGATCGGCACCATTGCCGGCTCGATCATCAATGCCCATGCGATGCTGGCCGAGCTCGACCGCGACGGCGAGCCGGACAAGTAAGCCTTCCTGCCTAACTCCTAGGCAAATGCGACTGTGCCCTTAACGCGTGCATTGGCGCTTGACAGGACCCCGGCGCTGCGCTTCCATAGGTCCAACGCTTCGTGAGCGTGGCGGCAGCGTTGCCGCTCAACATCCAGGCTATGCAGCCCTCGATGGTGCCGGAAGGCACTGCCGGGGGCTTTTTGTTTTCACGCCGCGGGCCGCCGCGGCGATCGCAGAGGTGTGCCTCCATGCCGGTCTCCAGCCTTGTCCGCGTCGCCTGCATCCAGATGGAGCCGCGCTTCGGCGACACCCGCGCCAATGTCGCCCATTCGCTTGGTCTCATCTCCCGCGCGGCGGACGACGGCGCCAAGCTGGTCGTGCTGCCGGAACTCGCCAATACCGGCTACGTGTTCGAAACCCGCGAGGAAGCCTTCGGCCTCGCCGAGACCATTCCCGACGGACCGACCTGCGCCGCGTGGATGAAGATCGCCAATGAGCGCGGCCTGCACATCGTCGCCGGCATCACCGAGCGCGAGGGCACGTCGCTCTACAACAGCGCTGTGGTGATCGGCCCCGACGGCCATATCGGCACCTATCGCAAGATGCATCTGTGGGGCAACGAGAACCTGTTCTTCGAGCCCGGCAATAACGGCTTCCCGGTGTTCCAGACCCCACTGGGGCGGATCGGCGTCGCCATCTGCTACGATGGCTGGTTCCCCGAGACCTACCGGCTGCAGGCGCTGCAGGGCGCGGACATCGTCTGCGTGCCGACCAACTGGGTGCCGATCCCCGGCCAGATGGAAGGCCGCGAGGCGATGGCCAACATCCTCGCCATGGCCGCCGCCCATTCCAATTCGCTCTACATCGCCTGCGCCGACCGCATCGGCACCGAGCGTGGCCAGCCCTTCGAGGGCCAGAGCCTCATCCTCAGCTACACCGGCTGGCCCGAAGCCGGCCCGGCCAGCCGCACCGGCGAGGAGATCGTCTCGGCCGAAATCGACCTCGGCGCCGCCCGCCGCGCCCGCAACTGGAACGACTTCAACCAGGTGCTGCGCGACCGGCGCACCGATGTCTATGCCGAGATGCTCGGCTCCGACATTTCCCGGGGCTGGTACTGACCGGCCCCCGCTCCGCCCTCCACCCCAACAAGAACCGCAACCTTCCGGAGAAAGCCTATGTCCCGTAGCTCCCTGCTGATGGCCGGCGTGTTCGCCGCCGGCCTGCTCGCCGGCCCGGCGCTCGCCGCCGACACCATCACCATCGGCATTCCCGTCGGCCTGTCCGGCGCCAATTCCGTGGTCGCGCCTTCCGTCGTCCAGTCCGCCGAACTGGCGGTGGAAGAGATCAACGCCAAGGGCGGCATCCTCGGCAAGAAGGTGGTGCTCGAAGTCGCCGACGACGCCTCCGGCGCGGCCGGCGCGCAGAAGGCCTTCGATTCGCTGATCTTCCAGAAGAAGGTCGATGCGCTGATCTCGATGGAGACCTCGGCCGCCCGCAATGCCGGCCTGCCGATCGTCAATCGCGGCAAGGTGCCCTACATCTACACCTCGTTCTATGAGGGCCGCTCCTGCAGCCCCTACATGTTCGTGAACGCCTGGGTGCCCGACCAGCAGGTCGCCCCCATCGTCGACTTCTTCAACAAGGAAGGCGCCAAGACCTATTTCCTGATCGGCTCCGACTACGCCTTCGGGCGCGGCATGCTGGCCTTCACGAAGGAGTACATCGAGAAGACCGGCGGCAAGATCGTCGGCGACGAATACGCCCCGATGGACGCCACCGACTGGACCGCCATCCTCTCCAAGGTGAAGGCGGCCAATCCCGACGCCATCATCACCTCCACCGCCGGCGGCGCGCCGAACGTGACGCTCACCAAGCAGCTGCGCGCGGCGGGCATCAAGTCGCTCTATGGCAACCTCGCCGTGGATGAAGGCACCGCCAAGTCCATGGGCCCGGATGCCGAGGGCATCTACATCGCCGGCTCCTACTTCACCAATATCGACACCCCCGCCAACAAGGCCTTCCTCGCCGCGATGGAGAAGAAGTTCGGCAAGGATCTGAAGACGCCGAACGACCTCTCCGTGCCGGAATATGAAGCCGTCTATGCCTACAAGGCCGCCGTCGAGAAGGCCGGCACGACGGAGGCCGCCAAGGTGATCCCGGCGCTGGCCGAAGTCGCGGTGGAAGGCCCGCGCGGCACCATCATCATGAACAAGCAGCGCCATGCGCCGCTCACCATGTATCTCGGCCAGGTGAAGGGCGACGGCTCGGTGAGCATCATCTCCACCTTCAAGGACGTCGATCCCGGCGAGCAGTGCCCGAAGCTGAAGTGAGCCCATCCGCGTGAACCACCCGCCTCTCGCCATCGCCACGAGGCGGGTGCGACGTGCGGGGTGAGGGACCTCGGCTTCCGTGCCTGGCCCGCCGGGGCGCCTCACCCCCTCTCTCTCCCCCCGCGGGGAGAGGGAGCCTCGCGGCGGCGCCGTGTCACACTTACCGGCGGGATGGCGCGATACTTGCGACCCGCCTTGCGACGTCATCCTGCGGCGCCCGGCAAAGCCGGGTTTTGCGGGATGACGTGGCTCTCGACCCGCCGTGCCTCAAACCCCAAAGGACTTCACATGATCGGCCAGACGCTGGACATCGTGACCACCGCCGCCATCCTCTATGCGGTGGCGACCGGGCTGCTGCTCGTGTTCGGCGTCATGAAGATCATCAATTTCGCCCATGGGGGGCTGATGACGCTGGGCGGCTATGCCGCGCTTCTCACCACCCAGGCCGGGCTGAACCCCTGGCTGGCCATTCCCGCCGCCGCGCTGTTCGGCGGCGTGGTCGGCATGGCGATCGAACGCTTCGTCGTCCGCCCGCTCTATAACCGCCCGCTCGACGCCATCCTCGCCACCTGGGGCCTGTCGATCATCATCGGCCAGCTGATCACCATCGCCTTCGGCCGCGGCGTGCAGTTCGCGGAATCGCCGCTGAACGGCACGCTCGATCTGTGGGGCGAGAGCTATTCCGCCTACCGCCTCGCTTTGGTCGGCATCGCCGCCGTGCTCGGCATCGGGCTGACCGCGCTGCTTCAGGGCACGCGGCTGGGGCTGGAGACCCGCGCCGTCATCATGAACGAGGATCTGGCGCGCGGGCTCGGCATCAATAGCGGGCTGGTGCGCTTCCTCACCTTCACTCTCGGCTCGGCGCTGGCGGGCGTGGCCGGCGCGCTGATCACGCCGCTGTCGAGCGTCGATCCTTCCATGGGCGTGCCCTGGCTGGTCAACGCCTTCATGCTGGTGCTGGTGTCAGGCGCCTCGCTGGTCAGCCTGCTGTTCGCCTGCCTGGTGCTGGGCGGGGCGCAGGTGCTGGTCGCCACCCATTTCAGCCCGGTACTCGGAGGCCTGACCATCGCCGTGCTCGCCGCCATCATTCTGCGCATCCGGCCTCAGGGGTTCGCCCGTGACTGAAGCGCGCCGCCTTTCCCTCATCCTCGCCGTTTCCTTCGCCGCGCTGGCGGCGATCTTCGCCGGCCCCTATCTGCTCGACACCTATTCGGTGAACGTGCTCACCCGCTCGCTGCTCTATGCGGCGGTGGCGCTGACGGTGGACCTGCTCTGGGGCTTCCTCGGCATCCTCACCTTCGGCCAGTCGGTGTTCTTCGCCTGCGGCGCCTATGCGGCGGGCCTCGTCTTCACCCATATGGATTTTTCCACTTCCAACGCCTTCCTGGCGCTGGGGCTGGGGGTCGGCGGCGCGCTGCTGGTCGCCGCCATCGTCGGCTGGCTCGCCTTCTGGCACGGCGCCTCGGCGCTCTATGCCTCGGTGATCACCCTGGTGCTGCCGATCGTGGCGACGCAGCTGCTCTATTCCGGCGGCACCTTCACCGGCTCGTCCAGCGGCCTGTCGGGCTTCATGAGCTTCGACCTGTCGATGGAGGCGTGGTTCTGGCTGTCGGGCAGCTTCCTCGTCGGGGTAACGACGCTCGCCTACATCTTCGTCAAGAGCGATGCCGGCCGCCTGCTGGTCGCCGTGCGCGAGAACGAGCAGCGCTGCAAATATCTCGGCCTCGACACGTCGCGGCTGAAGATCCTCGTTTATCTCGCCTGCGCCGCCATCGCCGCCATCGCCGGCTATATCTATGCCGGCTATGCCATGGTGGTGGCGCCGGAACTCGCCGGCTTCGTCTTCGGCACCGAGCTCGTCATCTGGACCGCGCTGGGCGGGCGCGGCACGCTGCTCGGCCCGGTGTTCGGCGCGCTGATCGTCGATTACGAGAGCGCCCAGCTCGCCGGCGATTATCCCTTCGTCTGGCAGCTCATCATCGGCACGCTGTTCGTGCTTGTGATCGTCGCCTTTCCGCGCGGCCTGCTGCCTGTGGTGTTCGACCTTCCCCGCAAGCTGCTCGGCCTCTTCCGCCCGCGCGTGCCGACGCCGGCCGCCAGCGTGACGCTCTCCACCCTCGACCCCGCCGACACCCAAGGGGTCGAGCCGGGCGAAGGGCCGGCGCTCACGGTTGCCGGCGTGGTCAAGCGCTTCGGCAGCCTCACCGTGCTGGAGGGCATCGATTTCGAGGCCCGCGCCGGCGAACTCGTCAGCCTGGTCGGCCCCAATGGCGCCGGCAAGACCACGCTGATGCGCTGCATCGCCGATGGCGCCGAGCGCACCGCCGGCCGCATCGCCGTCAATGGCTACGATATCGGCCGCAAGCCGCCGGAGGCCTGCGTCGCGCTCGGCGTCGGCCGCAAGTTCCAGATGGCCAATGTGTTCGAGACGCTCACCGTCGCGCAATGCCTGCAGATCGCCCGGGTGCGCCATGCCCGCCCCTCGCTCTGGCGCCGCGCGCAGGACCTGCCCCTGCCGGAAGCGGCGATGCATGTGCTGGCGACCACCGGGCTCGACAAGCAGCTTTCCACCCCCGCGCATCTGCTCTCGCACGGCATGAAGCAGGCGCTGGAACTCTCCATGGTGCTGGCGCTGGAGCCGCGCGTGCTGCTGCTGGACGAGCCCACCGCCGGCCTCACCAAGACCGAGCGGATGCAGATCGGCGCCATATTGATCGACCTCGCGAAGAAGCAGGGTCTGTGCGTGCTGCTGGTCGAGCATGATCTCGATTTCGTGCGCGAGATTTCCTCGCGCGTCATCGTGCTGCACCAGGGCCGCATCGTGCTCGACGGCTCGGTGGAAGAAGTGGTCGCCTCCGAACTCGTCAAGCAGGTCTATGCCGGTTCCGGCCATGCCGGCATCGACCACGAGACGGCCCCCTCCCCCCACACGGAGCTGCCGGCATGAGCATCCTCGCTGTCGACAACCTCTCCAGCGGCTATGCCGGCGCCGTGGTGCTGCGCGAGGTGAGCCTTGCGCTCGCGCCGGGCGAAATCCTCGCCGTGCTCGGCAAGAACGGCATGGGCAAGTCCACCTTGCTCAAAGCGGTGATGGGCTTCCTGCCGAAAATGACCGGCAGCGTGGCCATATCCGGCAACGAGGCAACGCGGCTGCCCCCGCACCGCGTCGCCCGCCTCGGTGTGGGCTATGTCGCGCAGGAAAAGGCGCTGTTCCAGGACATGAGCGTGGAGGAGAACCTGCGCCTCGCCGTGCGCCGGCCGGATTTTGAAGCCGCCCTGGCCGAGGTGGAAGCCTCCTTCCCCTTCCTGCTGCAACGCCTCAAGCAGCGCGCCGGCACGCTGTCCGGCGGCGAGCAGAAGATGCTGCTGATGGCCCGCTCGCTGGCGACGGGGGCGAAGCTGCTGCTGGTCGACGAGATCACGGAAGGGTTGCAGCCCTCGGTCATCGACCGGCTCGCCGGGGTCATCCGCAGCGCCCGCGACCGGCACGGCACCACCATGCTCTTGGTCGAGCAGCATCTGCCCTTCGCTTTGGCGGTGGCCGACCGCTGGGCGGTGCTGGATCGCGGCGAAATCGCCGAGACGGGCGCCTCCACCGAGCCGGATTCCCGTGCGAGGGTGCTGAAACACTTAAGCGTGTGAGGCCAGATTCATGACCTTCTCCATCGTCGCCCGCTGCTCAACCAGCGGCCTCTTCGGCGTCGCGGTGGCCACGGCTGTGCCCGCCGTCGGCTCCATGTGCCCGTTCACCCGGGCGAAGGTGGGCGCCGCCTCGACCCAGTCCTGGGTCAATCCCTATCTGGCGCTGGGCGTGCTGGAGGCCATTGCCGGCGGGCAAGGCGCCCGTGCGGCGGTTGATGCGGCGCTGGCGGAGGATGAGGCGCGCGCGCTGCGCCAGATCGGCGTGGTGGATCACGCGGGCGAGGCCAGCGCCTTCACCGGCGCGGACTGCACGCCCTGGTGCGGGCAGGAAGTCGGCGAGGGGTTTGCCGTGCAGGGCAACATGCTCACCGGGCCCGAGGTGATCGCCAGCATGGCGAGCGCCTTCCGCGCCAGCGACGGCCAGCCGCTCGACGAGCGGCTGATGCGGGCGATGGAAGCGGGGGACCGAGCGGGCGGCGACAAGCGCGGCCGGCAATCGGCCAGTTTGCGGGTGCAGGGCGCGGAAGAGTATTGCGCGCTCGATCTGCGCGTCGATGAACATCCCCAGCCCGTCGCCGAGCTGCGGCGGGTGCTGGAGATCGCCCGGCTGCAACTCGTGCCCTTCGTCGAAGGCATGCCCCGGCGCGGCATTGCGGCCGGCCCGGCGCCGGAGGCCGTGACGTCGATGCTGGCGCTCGCCCCGCCGCAACGGCCGGGCGGTGGTGGCAGCGGGCCGGGCTGAGCGCGCTCCCATGAAAAATGGCGGCCCCCTGCGGGACCGCCATCGTTTCATCGCACGCCCTCAGGAGAGGGCCGCACTCAGTCGGTGCTGCGCGCGTTCTGCTCGATCTGGTTGGCGATGTAGGGCTCGACGCCCTGGGTGTTCGGGCTACCCATCGGGGCCGCGTTGCGCCCCTCATACATGGTGGCGGCGTTGCGCCCCTCATACATGGTACCCTGGCCCTGCTGCGACCAGCCCTCATGGCGCGGCGCGGCATGGTTCTGGGTCTGGTTGGTCTGCGGCGACCAGCCGGAATTCTGGCCGATGATCGGACGGTTGGTGTCGGCAAGAGCGGGGCCGACAAACGCAGCCGCGAGAACAGCACCCAGCATCGGAATGGAAACAGTCTTCTTCATAATAACATCCTTTGAACAGAGCGACACTTTGGCACATTAGTCAGCGCGCAAACACGTCACGTCTATTGTTTCAACTCTCATTCACCTCACCGCATCACATCTGCGCAGCCGGTGAATCTGCCAGGACAACGTGCGCCCCGCGCCATTGTTTCCACTCGACGGGCGCTTCTCGATCGCAATAGCGTGATGCGCCGCAACTCATCTGCGCCGCGGCGCAGCATACTGGCGGTTCCTGGCGGTTCGAGCCGTGACCGGGAAGAGAGGCGGAACCTTATTCGCCGCGCGGAAAGCGCTGGCCGTCTTCCAGCACGTTCAGGTCCATATGGTTGCGCATATAGCGCTCCGAGGCCTTCTGCAGCGGCTGGAAATCCCAGGGGTAATAGGCGCCGTTGCGCAGCGCCTCATACACCACATGGCGCCGCGCCTGGCTGGCGCGCACCTCGGCGTCGAAGCGGGCGAGGTCCCAGCGGGCATTCATCGCCGCCGTCATGCGCGCCATCACCCCGGCGCAGGCCGGATCCTGCGCGCGGTTGATGCGTTCCTGCGGGTCGTCGTCGAGATGGGTGAGGATCGGCGGGTCGAGTTCGCACAGGATCAGCTTCCACGGCCCGTCGCGCAGCGCCACCAGCGGGGCATAGGAGCCTTCCGCCGCATATTCCATCGGCACTGGGCTGCGCTCGCCGCGCCCCTGCGCGGGGCCAACCAGGCTCTCGCCATCGGTCCAGGGCATCACCCCACCAAGGTCGAGCCCGACGAGTTCCGCCAAAGTCGGCAGCACGTCGAGGGTTGAGGCCGCGCGGTCGATGCGGCCGGCGGGAAGGCCGGGCGCGGCAAACATCAGCGGCACCCGCGCCGAGCCCTCCAGGAAGTTCATCTTGAACCACAGGCCGCGCTCGCCCAGCATGTCGCCATGGTCGGAAACGAAGACGACAATCGTGCCGTCGCTTAGCCGGCAACGTTCCAGCACGTCGAGCAGTTCGCCGATCTTCTCGTCGATATAGGAGATGTTGGCGAAATAGGCCCGGCGCGCGCGGCGCACATCCTCCGGCGTCACGGCACTGGCGGCATGGTCGCTCGCCAGCATCAGGCGCTGCGCGTGCGGGTCCTGCTGCGCGAACGGGATCGGCGGCACCACAGGGTCCAGCGCCGGGCAGTCCGCATAGAGGTCCCAGAAGCGCTTGCGGGCGACATAGGGGTCGTGCGGGTGGGTGAAGCTCACGGTGAGGCACCAGGGCCGGGCATCGTGCCCGCGCGCGAGATCGTAGAGCTTGCGGGTGGCGTGATAGGCCACCTCGTCGTCATATTCGAGCTGGTTGGTGATCTCGGCCACCCCCGCGCCGGTGACGGAACCCAGATTGTGGTACCACCAATCGATGCGCTCGCCCGGCTTGGTATAGTCCGGTGTCCAGCCGAAATCGGCGGGATAGATATCCGTGGTCAGCCGTTCCTCATAGCCGTGCAACTGGTCCGGCCCGACAAAGTGCATCTTGCCCGACAGCGCGGTGTGGTAGCCGGCGCGGCGCAGATGGTGGGCGAAGGTCGGGATATCAGAGGTGAACTCGGCGGCATTGTCATAGACCCGCGTGCGGCTGGGCAGCTGGCCGGACATGAAGGAGGCCCGTGCCGGCGCGCAGAGCGGGCTCGCCGTATAGGTGTTGGAAAAGCGCACCGAGCGCGCCGCCAGCGCCTTGAGATGCGGCGCGTGCAGGAAATCGGCCGGCCCGTCGGGAAACAGCGTCCCGTTCAGCTGGTCGACCATCAGGATGAGGATGTTCGGGCGCGTCATGGCACGTTCCAGGCGGCAGGCGGAGTGTCGAGGTCAGGACGAGGCGGGCGCAGGCCGGCAGCGGTCGCCGCCGGCCTCGCCGCAAGGGCTCACAGGCCGAGCGAGGCCTTCACCGCCGGCAGGCCGGGCTTGCCGTCCAAGGTGGTCACGCCGTCGAGCCAGGGGCCGAGCGCGGCCGGATTGGCCTTGATCCAGGCCTTGGCGGCGGCCTCGGGGGTCTGCCCGTCATCGAGGATCTTGCCCATCATGGCGTTCTCGGTCGCGAGGTCGAACGTCAGCTGCTTGAAGAAGGTCGCCGCGTTCGGGCACTGCGTGGCCCAGCCGGCGCGGGCGAGGGTGCGCACATCCGCGCCGCCGAAATTAGCACCGAAATAGGCGTCGCCACCGGAGAGATAGGTGAGGTCGAAGGTCTCGTTCATCGGGTGCGGCGCCCAGGCGAGGAAGACGATCCAGTTCTTGCCGTTCTGCGAGCGCTTCACCTGCGCCAGCATGGCCTGCTCGCCCGATTCCACCACCTTCCAGCCCTTCAGGCCGAAATCATTGGCCTCGATCATCTTCAGCATGTTCTGGTTGGCCGGCGCGCCGGGCTCGATGCCGTAGATCTTGCTGTCGAACTTGTCGGCGTTGGCGGCCAGGTCCTTGAAGTCCTTCACCCCCGCCTCGGCGACATAGTTCGGCACGGCGAGGGTGAACTTGGCGCCTTCGAGATTGGTGGCGAGCACGTCCACCGCCTTCGCCTCGTTCAGCGCGTCGATGAATTTCTGCTGCGCCGGCATCCAGTTGCCGAGGAAGACGTCGACATTGCCGTTCTTCATCGATTCATAGCCGATCGGCACCGAGAGCGTCTTCACGTCCTGGGTGTAGCCGAGACCACCCAGCAGCACGCCGGCAATGGCATTGGTGGACGTGATGTCGGTCCAGCCGGGGTCCGACATGCGGATGGTCTTGCAGGCGGGCGCGTCGGCCGCCGCCGCGGGGCCGGCCAGGAGAAGCAGCGAAAGGGCCGAAGCGGCCAGCACGGTACGGGTCATCATGAGACACCTCTGGAAGGGGATGAGACGCGTGAAATGTGCAAGGAGCCGCCTTGTGAGACCGGCCGCTTCCTTGCCTCCCGCACATCAGGCGGTTAAATGCTTTGGCCTGTGAAGCCGGATATTTTCGATGAAAGACATAAGCTGGCTCTATGTCTGAACGCGCTCTCGACCTTGGCTGGATCCGCGTGTTCGAGGCGGTCGGGCGGCTCGGTTCGATCACAGGCGCCGCCCGCGCGCTCGGCCTGTCGCAGCCGGCGGTGAGCTATGTGGTGCGCGAGCTGGAAACCCAGCTCGGCACGCCGCTTCTGGTGCGCGGCCATCGCGGCAGCGCGCTCACCCCGGCGGGCGAGGTGCTGCACCGCGCCGCCCGGGCGGCGGCCGGCGAGATCGACAATGCCGCCCGCGCGGTGCGGCGCCTCAGCCGGCGGCCGGTGGTGCGGCTGTTCACCGATTACGGTTTCGCCTCGTTCTGGATGATGCCGCGCGTCGCCGCCTTCCGGCAGGTACACCCGGAGACCGACGTGCACATCATCGCCTCCGCCGGCGCCGATCACGGCCTCGACGGGGCGGAGGATGTCGCCGTGCTGTTCGGCGCCCGGCGGGACTTTCCGCCCGAGAGCGTGCAACTGGTCGAGGAACGGATCTGGCCGGTGTGCAGCCCCGGCTTCGCCGCCCGTCACGGCCTCGGGCAGGACCCGGCGCGCATTGGCAACCTGCCGCTGCTGCATCTGGAAAGCACGCCGCATCCGCGCTGGTTCGGCTGGAGCGACTGGTTCGCCGCCATGGGGCTGGCGCGCGGGCCGGCGGGAAGCGATCTCAGCCTCAACACCTATGGCCTTGTGGTGCAGGCGGCGATGGCCGACCAGGGGGTGGCGCTGGGCTGGGCCGGGCTGATCGACGGGGCGCTGGCGGACGGCACGCTGGTGGCGGTCGGCCCGTCGCTGGCACGCCGCGAGACCGGCTATTGGCTGGCGCCGGGCGCCACCCTGTCCGAGCCGGCGCGCGATCTTATCGCCTGGATTCTCGGCGAGGCGCGCGCAGGCTCCACAGGCGGGCCCGCGCGTGAAAAAGGTTCTTGACAAGAAGGTGACTTCACGCGAGCCTAAGAAACGAGCGACGGGCAAAGCTGCCCATTGTCGCGGCACTTTCGGACAACATTTCCAACGACGGCGTTTTCGCGCTGCTGGTTGGTGGCAACGACGCCCACGGCCTGACGGCCGGCGGGCGTTTTTTGTTTTGGGCTTCGGCCCGCAATCGTTTGGGCCCTAGGCCCGGTTGGAGCAAGGCGTGTCGAAGCCCGTCCGCATAGGCGTCATGTTCTCGACCACGGGGCCCTACAGCGTGGTCGCGCGCTCGATGCTGAACGGCGCCCTGCTGGCGGTGGCGGAACGTCCGGCACCGGGCCTCGCCATCGAGCCTGTCGTGGTCAATCCCGGCGGCGAGCTTGGCCGCTACGCCGCGCTGAGCCGCGACCTGCTGCATGACGGCATCCGCCATGTCGTGGGCTGCTACACCTCGTCCAGCCGCAAGGAAGTCATTCCCTGCTTCGAGAAGCATGACGGGCTGCTCTGGTACCCCTCGCATTATGAGGGCTTCGAGAGCTCCAACAATGTCATCTACACCGGTGCCTCGCCGAACCAGCATGTGCTGCCGCTCGTCGACCACGCGCTGGCGACGCTCGGCTCCTCCGCCTTCTGCGTCGGCTCCAACTATATCTGGGCGTGGGAGAACACCCGCATCTTCCGCGAGGCGATGACCGCGCGCGGCGCCCGGGTGCTGGCCGAGCGCTATGTGCCGGTGGGCGACACCGAGATCGACCAGGTGGTCGAGGCGATCCTGGAGGCGCGGCCCGCCTTCGTGTTCAACAATTTGATCGGCACCAGCAACTACGCCTTCTTCCGCGCCTTCCGCGCCGCCTGCGCCGCGCGCGGCATCGACCAGCGCACGGCCTTCCCGGTGGTCAGCTGCACCCTCTCCGAGCCGGAGCTGGAGGAGATCGGCCAGGAGGCGGTGGACGGGCATCTCTCCTCCTCGGTCTATTTCTCCTCGCTCGCCTCCCCCGCCAACGCCGCCTTCACCCGCTTCTATGGCGAGACCTTCCCCGACGGCCCCACCAGCTCGGCCGATGCGGAAGCCTCCTATATCGCGATGAAGCTGCTGATCCTCTCGCTGGCCGAGGCCGGCACCGACGATGTCGAGGCGGTGAAGGAAGCCGCCACCCGCCAGCATCTGCTCGCCCCGCAGGGCGAGGTGCGGATCGACCCGCAGACCCTGCACGCCTATCTCACGCCACGAATCGGGATTTCAAATGCGCAGGCGCGCTTCGACATTCTCGTCGAGGCGCCCGGCCCGGTGCGCCCGGACCCCTATCTCGTCCAGTCCTCGCCGCGCTATGCGGTCGCTGCCCGCAACTCTTCACTGAGAGTGGTAAAGTGATGGCACCTCGGCTGCTGCAGAACTTCAATGGCGGGCGGGCGCACATCGTCACGTCCAGCCTCACCGCGGTGGAAGCGCTGGAAAAGACGCTCGGCAAGCTCGGCGTCACCGCGGTCTATCCCGAACTGGTGGACGGGCGGGCGCAGATCGACCTCGCCAGCCTTCAGCCCGAGCGCGACATCCTGTTCATCGATGGCGATCTCGACAACCCGGTGGCGCTGGACACCGACGCCGGCGCCCATCATCCCCCCGTTCCGGTGATCGGCCTGGTCGGGGTGGAAGCGCCCAGCCGGCTGAAGCACCTGATCCAGCTCGGCGCCTCGGCGTTCCTGCGCAAGCCGGTGCAGGGCGGCGCCGTCTACACCGCGCTGTTCCTCGGCATCAACCAGTTCCTGTTGCGCGGCGACCTTCGGGCGCGGCTCGACGACATGGATCGCCGCCGGCGTGGCCGCCGCGCGGTGGTGAAGTCCATCATCGCCCGCATGGCCGAGGCGGGCGTCGATGACGACGAGGCCTATGAATGGCTTCGGCGCGAAAGCATGCGCTCGCGGCAGACCCTCGAGGCCTATTGCGAGGCGTTCCTGACGGCGAGGGCTGGCCCCCTCGATGAACCGATGCAGCTCCGCCCGGCGGAGCCACGCGCGGAAAGAAGATAACCTTTCACAGGAGAAGAAAATGAACGGAAAGACCATGCGGGGGCTGCGTGCCGCAGCCCTCACGGGAACGCTTTTGCTCAGCGTCGCCCACGCTTTCGCCGCCGATCCGATCAAGCTCGGCGTGCTTGAAGACCAGTCCGGCGACTTCGCCGCCGCGACCATCGGCAAGGTGCACGCCATCCAGCTCGCCGCCGAGGAGATCAACAAGGCCGGCGGCATCGATGGCCGCCCGCTCGAACTGGTGATCTACGACACCCAGTCCGACAACACCCGCTACCAGGAATTCATGCGCCGCGTGCTGCAGCGCGACAAGGTCGACGTGGTGTTCGCCGGCTTCTCCTCCGCCTCGCGCGAGGCCTACCGCCCGATCGTCAACCAGTTCGACGGCCTCGCCTTCTACAACAACCAGTATGAAGGCGGCGTCTGCGACGCCAACATGATCGTCACCGGCGCGGTGCCCGAGCAGCAGTTCTCGACCCTCATCCCGTACCTCATGGAGAAGTACGGCAAGAAGGTCTACACACTCGCCGCCGACTATAATTTCGGCCAGATCTCGGCCGAATGGGTGCGCAACATCGTCAAGGAGAATGGCGGCGAAATGGTCGGCGAGGATTTCATCCCGCTCGGCGTGTCGCAGTTCTCGCAGAACATCCAGAACATCCAGAAGGCCAAGCCCGACTTCGTGGTGACGCTGCTGGTCGGCACCGCGCAGGCCTCCTATTACGAGCAGGCCGCCTCCGCCAACGTCAACCTGCCGATGGCCTCCTCGGTCAATGTCGGTCAGGGCTATGAGCACAAGCGCTTCAAGCCGCCATCGCTCAAGGACATGTACGTCACCACCAACTACATCGAGGAAGTCGACACCCCGGCCTCGAAGGACTTCTTCGCTAAGTTCAAGGCCAAGTTCCCGGACGAGCCCTATGTGAACCAGGAAGCCGAGAACTCCTATCTCGCCGTCTATCTCTACAAGCAGATGGTGGAGCGGGCGAAGTCGACCAAGCGCGACGACCTGCGCAAGGAGATCGCCAAGGGCGATGTCTGCATGGACGCGCCCGAGGGCAAGGTCTGCCTCGACCCGAAGAGCCAGCACATGTCGCACACCATCTATCTCGCCAAGGTCGGCGCGGATCACTCCATCACCTTCCCGAAGGTGTGGGAGGGCATCAAGCCGTACTGGCTGGGCGAAGCCGGCTGCGACCTGACCAAGAGCGACCCGAGCGCGCAGTACACGCCCTCCAACCCGCCGCCGAAGAACTGATCGGTCGACCACTCCCTCTCCCCGGCGGGGAGAGGGTTGGGGTGAGGGGGCTTGGCAGGGTTCTGCAAAGAGCCCCTCACCGACCCGCTGCGCGGGCCACCTCTCCCCAGCGGGGAGAGGGAACAGAAAGCTCACCCACCCGGCTGCCGCCCTGTCCCCCTCGGCGGCACCCGAAGGCATCGCCCCGGCCCGACCCCCCAGCTTGGCCGGGGCGATCGCCTGATCGGTAAAGACGACTTCAGTAAAGACGACTTCAGTAAAGACGTCCTGCACGAACGGCGTCATCCCGAGGTGACGCATCAACGGCGTCATCCTGAGGTGACGCATCAACGGCGTCATCCCGAGGTGACGCATCAACGGCGTCATCCCGAGGCGCCGGCCGACAGGCCGGCCTCGAAGGAGGCTCACCCGGACGGCCCTCCTTCGAGGCGCGGCTTCCGCGCATCTCAGGATGATGCCGTCCTCTCGAAGCGAAAGATCAAGGGCCCCACCGCACATGGATGTCGGAACACTCGCCTTCTCCGCGCTCTACCAGTTCGGCGATGCCTTCGCCTTTCTGGTGCTGTCCGCCTGCGGCCTCGCCGTCATCTTCGGCATGATGGGCGTGATCAACCTGGCGCATGGCGAATTCATCATGTGCGGGGCCTATGTCACCGTCTCGGCCGCCCATGCCGGCGTGCCGCTGCCGCTCGCCATCCTCATCGGCGCCCTCGCCTCGGCGGCGGTCGGGGCGCTGGTGGAGATCCTCATCATCCGCCATCTCTATGACCGCCCGCTCGACACCATCGTCGCCACCTGGGGCCTCAGCCTCATCTTCACCCAGGGCACGCTGATCGTGCTCGGCTCCACCATGGCCGGGGTGGGCACGCCCTTCGGCAGCTTCACCGTCGGCGATTATTCCTATTCGCTCTATCGCCTCGTGCTGTGCGGCATGGCGGTGGTGGTGATCGCCGGGCTCTACGCGCTGTTCAACTGGACGCGCTTTGGCGTCATGGCCCGCGCCACCATCCAGGTGCCGCACATGGCAGCCGCGCTCGGCATCGACACCCGGCTCGTCTACAGCCTCACCTTCGCGCTCGGCGCCGGCCTCGCCGGCCTTGCGGGCGGGCTCTACGCCCCGACCATGACGCTGGTGCCGACCATGGGCACCACCTTCATCATGGAAGCCTTCGTCACCGTGGTGGTCGGCGGCGCCGATGTGTTCCTCGGCACCGCCCCGGCGGCGGCGATTCTCGCCGTGGTCAAGGCGAGCATGACCTCCTGGTACGGCCAGCTGGCCGGGCAGATCGGCCTGCTGATG
This sequence comes from Ancylobacter vacuolatus, assembly GCF_030813595.1. Taxonomy (GTDB): domain Bacteria; phylum Pseudomonadota; class Alphaproteobacteria; order Rhizobiales; family Xanthobacteraceae; genus Ancylobacter; species Ancylobacter vacuolatus. The sequence goes on from NZ_JAUSUH010000009.1 coordinate 172,335, forward strand.
GCTGTCATCATCGTCATCCGGGTGCTGCCGCGCGGCATCTCCGGCTTCCTCCTGCGCGAGCGGGCCTGATCCCGGACACGGAAAACTGACATGAACGCGCTCTCACGTTTCTTCGCCCGCCTCGAAGGCCCGCAGACGCTGGGCCGGGGCCCCGGTTTCTGGATCGGCTTCCTTATCGTGCTGGCCGGCGCCTGCGCCTACCCGCTGTTCTCGGACGGCTACACGGTCGGCAACACGGTATATTTCTTCACCTGGATCTTCATGGCGCTCGGCCTGTCCCTGATCTGGGGCTATGGCGGCGCGCTCAGCTTCGGCCAGACGGCGTTCTTCGGCATTGCCGGCTATGCCTATGGCATCCTCACCATCAATTTCGGCGCCGCCTATGGCTTCACCTTCGTCGCGCTGCTGTTCGCGGTGGCAATCGCCGCGCTGTTCGCGGCATTGCTGGGCTACTTCCTGTTCTTCGGCCGCATCTCCGGCGTGTTCCTCGGCATCGTGACGCTGTCGGTGACGCTGGTGCTGGAGCGCTTCATGGCGCAGACGGCGGGCCCGGAATGGAAGATCGGCGCCGCCCGGCTGAACGGCTTCAACGGCATGAGCAACATGCCCCCGCTCACCGTGCCCTGGCCCGGCGGCGACATCGTGCTGTTCCCCGACGTGCAGCTTTATTACGTCGTGCTCGGCATGCTGGTGCTGGTGTATCTGGGCCTGCGCATCCTGGTGAACTCGCCCTTCGGCAATGTGCTCGTCGCCATCCGCGAGAACCCGGAGCGGGCGGAAATGCTGGGCTACGACATCCGTAAATACCAGCTCGGCACCTTCGTCATCGGCGCGGCGCTCGCGGGTCTCTCGGGCGTGCTCTACACCAGCTGGGGCCAGTACATCACGCCCTCCTCCATGGGCATGACCGCCGCCGCCCTGCCCATCGTCTGGGTCGCGGTCGGCGGGCGCTCGGACCTCACCACGACGCTGGTCGGCACCATCACCGTGCTCGCCGTGTTCCAGGCGCTCACCATCCATGGCAGCCAATATGCGCTTGTGGTGATGGGCGTCATGCTGGTGCTCACCGTGCTGCTGGCGCCGCGCGGCCTCATCTATGCGCTGGCGCGGCTCCTTGCCCGCCCCTTCTCCAAACGCGCCTCCAACGGCCAGCCGGGAGACGCCTGATGCCGATGCTCCAGACGATAGGCCTCAACAAGCGCTTCGGCGGGCTGCACGTCACTAACAATGTCGACCTGACGCTTCAGGCCGGCGAGGTGCACTGCCTCATCGGGCCGAACGGCGCCGGCAAGTCGACCCTGTTCCGGCTGATCCTCGGCGAGCATCTGCCGAGCAGCGGCGCCATCCTGTTCGGCGGCGAGGACATCACCAGCCTCAAGCCGTTCCAGCGCATCCGTCGCGGCATGAGCGTGAAGTTCCAGGTGCCCGGCATCTTCAAGGCGCTCAGCGTGCGGCAGAACCTCGAAATCGCGATGCAGCACCATTACCCGCCGGCGGCGCTGGGCGAGGAGATCGACAAGCTGCTCGCCTTCCTCAACCTCACCGCCGACGCGAAGCGTCTGGCCGGCAATCTCTCGCACGGCCAGAAGCAGTGGCTGGAAATCGGCATGGCGGTCAGCCTCAAGCCGCGCCTGCTGCTGCTCGACGAGCCCACCGCCGGCATGTCGCCGGAGGAAACCCATGCCACCGGCGAAATGGTCAAGCGGCTCAATGCGCAGGGCATGACCGTGCTGGCGGTGGAGCACGACATGGCCTTTGTCCGCCAGGTGGCGCAGCAGGTCACGGTGCTGCATCTGGGCAAGGTGTTCGCGCAAGGCTCGATCGACGAGATCGTCGCCAATGAGGACGTCGCCGCCATCTATCTCGGCCAGACCACGGCACATGAAACCGCTCACGAGCCGGCGGGAGGCCCCCATGCGTAAGGAAGTCATGCTCTCCACCCTTGGCCTGCGCGCCGGCTATGGCGGCAAGCCGGTGCTGCAGGGCCTCGATATCGAGGTGCGCCAGGGCGAGATCGTCGCCGTGATCGGCCGCAACGGGGTGGGCAAGTCCACGCTGATGAAGAGCCTGATCGGCCTCGTGCCGGCGATGGAAGGCTCCATCGTCTTCGGCGACAAGCCGGTGGAACATCTCTCCGCCTTCAGGCGGGCGCGGCTCGGCATCGGCTATGTGCCGCAGGGCCGCGACGTGTTCCCCCGCCTCACGGTGGGCGAGAACATCGCGGTCGGCGGCATGCGCACGGGGCGCGTCACCGAGGCGGACCGCGAGCGCGTGCTCGGCTATTTCCCCATCCTGCGCGAGCGCTGGAGCCAGCGCGCCGGCACCCTGTCCGGCGGCCAGCAGCAGCAGCTCGCCATCGGCCGGGTGCTGGTGGCCAATCCGCAGCTCATCCTGCTCGACGAGCCCTCCGAGGGCATCCAGCCCAACATCGTGCAGGACATCGCCCGCATCATGGTGCAGCTGAACAAGGATACCGGCGTCACCGTCGTGCTGGTCGAGCAGAACATCGACATGATCCGGGCGATGGCCCAGCGCTGCTATGTCATGGACAAGGGCCGCGTCGTCGCCGAACTCACGCGCGAGGGGCTCGCCGATGGCGAGGCCATGCGCCGTCACCTCGCCGTCTGAACGGACAGCCAGCAATTCCCAAGGAGAACATCATGTCCTGGCTCGAGAATTCCCTCATGGCACGCAAAGGCCTCGCCAAAGGCCAGGCGGGCGCCACCCACTCCCTCACCGAGGCGGAGCAGGGCAAGTACCACTATGTCTACGGCCCCTATGTCGACCCGGTGCTGCGGGTCGACCCCGGCGCTGTCGTGGCGGCGGAGACGCATGACGCCTTCGAGGGGGCGATCAAGCACGAGACCGACAACCCGCTCGAAATCCTGAACTTCCCCTATCTCAACCCGCAGAACGGCCCGATCTTCGTCAATGGCGCGGAAAAGGGCGACACGCTCGCGGTCTACATCAAGAACATCGTGCCGCGCGGCCCGCAGCCGGTGGGCACCACGCTGATCATGCCCGATTTCGGCGGGCTGGTGCCGACCAAGGACACGGCGATGCTGAACGCGCCGCTGCCGGTCAAGGTGAAGAAGCTGCACGTGGATGCCGAAACCGGCACCAAGTGGAGCGACAAGATCACCCTGCCCTATGTGCCCTTCATCGGCACCATCGGCACCTCGCCGGAGATCGAGGCCATCACCTCGCTGCAGCCGGATTATTACGGCGGCAACATGGACCTGCCGGATGTCGGCATCGGCGCGGTCATCTATCTCCCGGTGAACATTGCCGGCGGCCTGCTCTATCTCGGCGACTGCCACGCCACCCAGGGCGATGGCGAATTGTGCGGCGTCGCTTTGGAGCACCCCACCGTCACCACCATCCAGATCGACCTGATCAAGGGCTGGACCATCCACACGCCGCGGCTGGAGACGGAAGAGTTCATCATGTCCATCGGCTCGACCCGGCCGATGGAAGACGCCACCCGCATGGCCTATCGCGACCTCATCCGCTGGATGGCGTCCGACTACGGCTTCGACGAGATCGAGGCCTACATGCTGCTCACCCAGTGCGGCCGCGTGCGGCTCGGCAACATGGTGGACCCGAAATACACGATGGGCGCCTCGATCCTGAAGTCCTACCTCACGGCCTGAGCCCGGCCCCACCGTCATGGCCGGGACAGCCCCGGCCATGACGGCCTGACACCGAAACACCCGCCATCCGAGCGACATTCCCGGGCCCGCCGCCGCAACCGGCCGGGCGCCGAACGCTCCTCCTTGCCCGGAGACCTGCCATGACCACGACGCTGAAGGTCGCAACCGTCCAGTTCGAGCCGACCATGTTCGAGAAGGAGCGCAACCTCGCCCGCCTCGAAGCGCTGGTCACGGAGGCCGCGCAGGACGGCGCGAAACTGATCGTCACCCCGGAAATGGGCACGACGGGCTATTGCTGGTTCGACCGCGCCGAGGTCGCGCCCTTCGTCGAGCCGATCCCCGGCCCGACCACGGAGCGCTTCGCGGCGCTTGCCCGCGAAAAGGGCTGCCACATCGTCATCGGCATGCCGGAGGTCGATCCCGCCACCAACCTCTATTACAATTCCGCCGTGCTCATCGGGCCGGAGGGCGTGGTCGGCACCCACCGCAAGACCCACCCCTATATCGCCGAGCCGAAATGGTCGGCGCCGGGCGATCGGGGCCACGCCGTTTTCGACACGCCGCTCGGCCGCATCGCCCTGCTCGTGTGCATGGACATCCATTTTGTCGAGACCGCGCGCCTGGTCGGGCTCGGCGGCGCCGACATCATCTGCCACATCTCCAACTGGCTGGCCGAGCGTACCCCCGCGCCCTACTGGATCACCCGCGCGGTGGAGAACAGCTGCTACCTCATCGAATCCAACCGCTGGGGGCTGGAGCGCACCGTGCAGTTCTCCGGCGGCAGCTGCGTCATCGGTCCGGACGGCGCCATCGAGGCGGTGATCGATACCGGCGACGGCGTCGCCTGCGTCGAGATCGACCTGGAGCGCGCCCGCGCCCGCCGCATGCTCGGCGAACCGGTGTTCGAGCAGCGCCGGCCGGAACTCTATATGGAGCTGCCGACCACCACCTTCGCTTGGAACCCGCTGGACTTCTTCAGCCTCTATGGCCACCGCCCGCTGCCCAAGGGAAGGCGCTCGCAGGTGGCGGTGGCGCAGTTCGCCCCCACCGGCGACGTAAACGCCAATCTCGACCGGATCGAGGAGCTGGCCAAGGCCGCGAAGGCCGACCGGGCGGAACTCGTCGTCTTCCCCGAGCGCGCGATCACCGGGCTCGACGCGCCGGCCGCCGTGCCGGTGGAGGGCGAGGCGGTGGCGCGCCTCATCGCCATCGCCACCCGCCACGGCCTGCACCTCGCCGCCGGCCTCGCCGAGGAGGAGGGCGGCAGCCTCTATAACAGCGCCGTGCTGGTGGGGCCGCAGGGGGTGATCGGGCGCTACCGCAAGACCCATCTCGACGCCTCCGACCATAATTGGGCGAGCCCGGGCGATGAATGGGGCGTGTTCGACACCAAGTTCGGCCGCATCGGCCTCATCATCGGCCATGACGCCGCCTTCCCCGAGGCCGGGCGCGTGCTGGCGCTGCGCGGCTGCGACCTCATCCTTTGTCCGGCGGCGCTGCGCGGGGCGCTCACCTCAGCCCATGCCGGCACGGCGATCGCCCAGAACTACCCGATCCCAACCGGCGCCGATCCGCATCACTGGCATTTGATGCGGGCGCGCGCCGGCGAGAACAATGTCCATCTCGCCTTCGCCAATGTGCTGGATGAAGCCTCCGGCTATGGCGGCAAGAGCGGCGTGTTTGGGCCGGATACCTTCGAGTTCCCCCGCCGCGAGGCCATTCTCGGGGCCGGCGAAGGGGTCGTCACCGCGGAGATCGACACCACCAATCTCGATACGCCCTACCCCACAAATGTGGTGCGGCGGAAGGATCTGGTGACGATGCGCCTGCCCCATCACTATGTGCCGCTGATCGGCTGAAGGCCCGCGCCTCATCCACAAGCCACGCCGCACGGGTCGTGCGGCGTGGCCTTCGCCCGCGTGAGTGAATATGGTCTCGCCTTCCTCTCAAGCGATTCCGTGTTCCGCATGACCGATAAAAGCACCCTCGCCGCCGCCATCGCCCGCCAGATCGCGCAGACGATCGCGCAGGAGATCGGCGCGCGCCCGCAGCAGGCGGAAGCCGCCATCGCCCTGCTCGACGAGGGCGCCACCGTCCCCTTCATCGCGCGCTACCGCAAGGAAGCGACCGGCGGGCTGGACGACACCCAGCTGCGCCTGCTCGGCGAGCGGCTGATCTATCTGCGCGAGCTGGAAGCCCGGCGCACCGCCATTCTCGAGTCCATCCGCCAGCAGGAAAAGCTGACCCCGGAGCTGGAAGCCTCGCTCGCCGCTGCCGTCACCAAGGCGGAGCTGGAGGACATCTACCTCCCCTTCAAGCCCAAGCGCCGCAACCGGGCGGAGATCGCCCGCGAGCGTGGCCTCGGGCCGCTGGCCGACGCCATTCTGGCCCAGCGCGCCGCCGTGCCGGCCGAGCTGGCAGCCGCCTTTCTCACGGAAGAAGTGGCGGATGTGAAGGCGGCGCTGGAAGGCGCGCGCGACATCGTCGCCGAGCAATTCGCGCAGAATGCCGAGTTGCTGGGCCGGCTGCGCGGGCACCTGCGGCAGAACGCCAATCTCCGCGCCCGCGTGGTCGAGGGCAAGCAGGAGGAAGGCGCCAAGTTCTCCGACTATTTCGACCATGTCGAGCGCTGGGCCAACGCCCCCAGCCACCGCGCCCTCGCCATGCTGCGCGGGCGCAACGAGGATGTGCTGGCGCTGGAGATCGAGGTCGACATGGACGACCCCCGCCCGCTGAAGCCGGTGGTGCGGATGATCGCCGAGGCCTACGCCATCGGCGACAAGCTGCCCGGCGATGCCTGGCTGATGGAGGTCGCCGGCTGGACCTGGCGGGTCAAGCTCTCGCTGCACCTCTCGCTCGACCTGATGACCGAGCTGCGGATGCGCGCGGAGAAGGAGGCGATCGACGTCTTCGCCCGCAACCTCAAGGACCTGCTGCTCACCGCCCCGGCCGGCTCGCGCACCACGATGGGGCTCGATCCCGGCATCCGCACCGGCGTCAAGGTGGCTGTCGTGGACGGCACCGGCAAGCTGCTCGCGACCTCGACCGTCTATCCCTTCCAGCCGAAGAACGATGTGCGCGGCACGCAGGCCGAATTGGCCCGCCTCATCCGCGCGCATGGCGTCGATCTCATCGCCATCGGCAATGGCACGGGCAGCCGCGAGACCGAGAAGCTGGTGGCCGAGCTGCTGGCCGCCCTCCCCGCCTCCGAGACCGGCTCCAAGCCGCTCAAGGTGGTGGTGTCGGAAGCCGGCGCCTCGGTCTATTCCGCCTCGGCGCTGGCGGCGGCGGAATTTCCCGGCCTCGACGTGTCGCTGCGCGGCGCCGTCTCCATCGCCCGCCGGCTGCAGGACCCGCTGGCGGAACTCGTCAAGATCGACCCGAAGTCGATCGGCGTCGGCCAGTACCAGCACGATGTCGACCAGTATCACCTCGCCCGTGCGCTCGACGCGGTGGTGGAGGATGCGGTGAACGCGGTCGGCGTCGATCTCAACACCGCCTCCGCCTCGCTGCTGGCGCGGGTGTCGGGGCTCGGCACCGCGCTCGCCGAGGCCGTCGTCGCCCATCGCGACGCCAACGGTCCCTTCGCCAGCCGCAAGCAGCTGAAGGATGTCGCCCGGCTCGGGCCGCGCACCTTCGAGCAATGCGCGGGATTTTTGCGCATCCGCGACGGCAATGAGCCGCTCGACGCCTCCGCCGTGCACCCGGAAGCCTATGGCGTGGCCCGCAAGATCGTTAGCGCCTGCGGGCGCGACCTGCGCAGCCTGATGGGCGACAGCGCGGCGCTGTCCGGCCTCAACCCCGCCGCCTTCGTCGATGAGCGTTTCGGCCTGCCCACGGTGCGCGACATCATCGCCGAGCTCGACAAGCCCGGCCGCGACCCGCGCCCGGCCTTCAAGACCGCCACCTTCGCCGACGGCATCGACGACATGAAGGACCTCAAGCCCGGCATGGAGCTGGAGGGCACGGTCACCAACGTCGCCGCTTTCGGCGCCTTTGTGGATATCGGCGTGCATCAGGACGGGCTGGTGCATGTCTCCCAGCTCGCCGACCGCTTCATCAAGGACGCGCATGAGGTGGTGAAAGTCGGCGATGTAGTGAAGGTGCGGGTGCTGGAGATCGACATCAAGCGCAAGCGCATCTCGCTCTCCATGCGCCGCGACGCCGGGGCTTCCGCGCCCCAGCGTGGCCCGGGCGAGAGCCGCGCGAACCAGCCCCGCGAGGCGCCGCAGCCCCCGCGCACGCCCAATTCCCGCCCGCCGGCCCGCGAGCCGCAAAAGGCGCCGCAGGGCGCCCTCGGCGCGGCACTGATGGACGCCTTCAAGCGGCGGTGAGGCACCGCCTTGCCGCTCAGGCGGCGGTGAGGCACCGCCTTGCCGCTCAGGCGGCGATCAGCGCGATCCAGCCGGCCGCCATCGCCATGCAGGCGAGGGTGACCGGCACGCCGGCGCGGGCGAACTCGCCGAAGGAAATCTTCACCCCGCAGGCCGCCGCCTGTTCCACCACGATGATGCCGGCGAGGCTGCCGAACACGATGAGGTTGCTGGAAAAGCCGGTGCCCAGCGCCAGCGCCGCGCCCAGCGCCTCGGCATCCGCGCCGGGGGTGAGAAAGGGAATGAGCAGCATCACGGCGGGGTTGTTGCCGACGATATTGCTCAGCGCGCCACCCACGAGATAGAGCGCCAGCGGATCGTCGAGGTTCAGCCCGGTGGCGCGCAGCCCGCCCAGCAGTTCCTGCGGCAGGCCGGTGGCCGCCATCGCCGCATTGACCACGAACAGCCCCATGATCAGCAGCAGCAGGTCGCCATCGACATGGGCGAGCAGGTCGCGCGAGGCGATCTGCCGGTTGATCAGCAGCACGCCGGCGGCGCCGACCGCGATCAATTCGCGCGGCCAGTCGCTGAAGATGAAGGCCGCCACCACGAGGAGCGTCACCACCCCCGCCTTCGCCGTCTCCACCCGGTTGAGCGGCACCGGAGGCGGCGCCGCGTCCAGCGCCCGCGGCCCGGTGCCCTGCGGCAGCGTCCAGCGGCCGCGATAGATCAGCGCCACGATCCCCCACACCAGCGGCAGCGAGGCCAGCGCCGGCAGGCCGGCAATGGCGAGAAAGCCGTTGAAGGACAGGCCGAGCTGCTGGGCGGCGATCATGTTCTGCGGCGAGCCGATCAGCGTGCCGGCCGAGCCGGTATTGGCGGCGAAGCAGAAGGCCAGCAGAAACGGCACCGGGTTGAGCCCGCGCGCCAGGGTCAGCGACACCAGCAGCGGCGTCATCGCCACCACCACCACATCATTGGTCAGCAGCGCCGAGAGCCCGCCGCCGACGCCGACCAGCACCGCCAGCAGCACCGGCGCGCTCACCGGCAGCAGCGCCACGCGCTCGGCGGTCCAGGCATAGAAGCCGGAGACGACGAAGGCGGACGACACCACCATCAGCCCGAACAGCATGCCGACGCTGGCATAGTCGATCGAATCCCATGCCGCCTTCGGGCTGATGCCGCCGGCCACCATCACCGCCAGCGCCCCCACCAGTGCGGCGCCGGTGCGGTCCACCATGAAGCCCGGCAGCTTGCCGAATCCCATGGCGACATAGACGAGAAGGAAGATGAGAAGGGTCAGGGCCATGGCGGTCGCGGTTCCCGGCGCGGCGGAGGGCGCGGATCGCCGGAGGCGGCGATGCGTGAACGCCAACGCTTAGGCAACGGGGCGCGCGAGGGCAAGACGTCCGGCGTCCGGCACCCGCCGCCTGCGCTCAGCGCTCGCGCGGCGCGTCCGGCGTGATCAGCCGCTTTGCATAGACCGCCGCCATGGCCGGCACCTGCCAGGGCGCCCGCAGGATCCGCCGCCCGCCATGGCTGAAGAAGGACTGCGCCGCCCGCACCGTGTAGTGCCAGCGCGGAGACCCTGCGAAGCGCTCCAGCCTCCGCAAATGCGTCGGCTCGGCCGGCAATGGGTTGGGTAGGCCGAAATAGGCCTCGGTGACGGTGAGCAGGCCCCGCACCGACCGTTCCCATCCGGCCTGCCTCACCCGCGCGACAAAGGCGGCAGGCACGGTGCCGGCAAAATCATCATGGACACGCTGGACGAGATCGAGGGCCTTCACCAGCGGGGTTTCGGCAATGCCCAGCCACCACCCGTCGGGGTCGGTGCATTGCGGCAGCGAGCACAGCAGCCGCGCCAGCGGGTCGAGCCGGCCGATCCGCAGCCCCTCCCAGTCCAGCCATTCCACGCCCTGCGCCGCCTCATCGTCGGACAGCAGGGTTTCATAAGGCGCCACGACGCTGTGGTGTAGCTCCACCCGCGCCATCTCGTCGGGATGGAAGAAGGGCGGGTAATGCCTCTGGCTCTCCACCGGCCCGTCCGAGACGTAGCCGAGGCTCCGGAGCACCGCCATCGCCCCGCGCTGCGCACTCTCTTCCGGCAACCAGACGTCGAGGTCCATCATCTGGCGCCCGGCGGCCGGGCCCTGTGGCGGCAGCAGCGTGAGCGCCCCCTTGAGCCAGACCGGCTGGAGCCCTGCCGCGTTGAGCGCCGCGCTCAGCGTCCGCATCTGCCGCCGGAAGCCCTCATTGCGCTCGGTGTTCCACGCCGCCACCGCCGCGAGCAGCTCGGCCAGTTCCGGATCGACCCGGTCGACGAGCCCGTGACGGGCGAGCGCGACGGACAGAACGGGAATGAGGCGGTGCTTGTCGGCCTGGGCGAGGAGCGCCTGCCAGGGCGGCGTCTCCGGCCAGTCCGCCAGCAGCGATTCGCGGGTGGAGAAGGGCGAGACGAGGGCGCAGAGCAGGCGCAGGCCTTGAAGGGCGGAGTTACGGCTCGGCATGGCGACCCCTCGACTGGCGCTGGTGGCAGGTGGCCGTCGTCGGCCTGCGACACCCCGGCCAACGCTATGGAAGCCCGCGGACCGGGCAAGCACGCGCGCGCGGCAGGAGTACACATAAGCCATGCGCAGCAGCAGCACGTGCCACATAATACGCTGGTGCCATAGGACCTTTAGCCGTAAATTGAAACTACTCTTGATCGAAATCGCAGATGGGGAATGCCTCGGGCACGCGCGTGGCGGCCCTTTGCCTCTCCGTCCCCTTCCCCTCACCGACGAGACGACCATGCCCCCCTCCCTGCCCGAGCCGGAAAAGACGCCCGCCACGGATGAGCGTCGCCGCGACGCCTTGCGCCGCCTCGGCCGGGGCGCTGCCTATGCCCTGCCGGCGACGCTGGCGGTGATGACGATGGGCCGGGCCGTCGCCCTCAGTTGACGCGCGGTCGGCGGAGGTGCATTTTTACCCCTCCAGTCTTGGCCGCGCGTGCATCGGCCTTGGCTCAGCGAGACGAGGGGGCGCCATGGCGACTGATCGCGAATCGACGACCGAGCGGGACGCTCCCGCTACCCGCCCTGCGCTGGAAGGGGCTGAGCTGCGCCGGCGCGCGGCACTGGTCAGGCTCGGCCGGGTCGCCGCCTACAGCGTTCCCACCACGGTGGGCCTGATGATGATGTCCCGGTCCGCCCGGGCAAGCTGACCGCCCCAGCATCGCTGACAACACAATTCTGCCCCGCTTTTCACCACCCCTTCGGAACGACCGCGCATGACACACTCTGACGACAGCCACCCCGAGACGCAGGCCCCGTCGGCAAACCCGGCGCCGCACGAGCCCGTCGACAGCCGCCGGCGCGCGGCGCTGGCGAAGCTGGGCAAGACGGCCGCCTATGCGGTACCCGCCACGGTGAGCCTGATGGCGATGAGCCGCTCGGCCCGCGCCTGCAATTGACCGGCGGCCCCGGGAACCCGGCGCCGCCTTCCGCCTCGCCCTCGCCCCACCGCTTCCGGGAAACCCCGCATGACCCGTTCTGACGACGTTGCCGATGATGCACCGGCCACGGCGACCCTCCCGGTCTCCGCTCCGCAGCCCGGCGAGACGGTCGACAGCCGCCGGCGCGCGGCGCTGGCGAAGCTCGGCCGCACGGCCGTCTACGCGGTGCCCGCCACGGTGAGCCTGATGGCGATGACCCGTTCCGCCCGCGCCTGTTGATCGCTTCGCCTTCGGCGCCGGGGCGCCCAACGTCCCGGCGGCTCCCGAATTGGAAAGGGTGCTACAGTGACGCCTGCCTTAGGGGCCGCTTTACAGATGGGTGTTCCGCCTCGGGAGGCGGCGACCGATCGTTCGGAGTAACCAATGTCCGCCGAAGAAGACGCCCGCCCCATCAAGACGCCCGCGCCGATAGCCGATGAACGCCGGCGCGCCGCGCTGCGCAAGCTCGGCACGGTCGCGGCCTATGGCGTGCCGGTGACGCTCAGCCTGATGTCGATCAAGCGCGCGGCGGCGGACAGCTAGCGGCGCGGCCCGATCTGATCTGATCGCCCTCTTCTTCTCAGACGGGCAACAGTCTCTCCAGCGCTTTATGCTGACCGGTTGATGTCCTGCCAGAGCGGAAGGCGCCGCAAGATGGCTCCAGAACCCGCCGCCTTGTCAGCGGACACTTCAGTGCCACAGGCGCCGGGCGCCCGAGGCTGCAACTTGCCTGGTGACGGCTCGCCATGACGGACATCGCTTTCCCCGAGACGACCGGCACCGACGCCGGTACCCGCAGTGCCGAGCCGCGCTTCTATTTCCGCGTGCTGGACGACGTGCTCTTTGTCTTCGACAAGGACCGCGACATGGCGCACGCGCTCAATGCCTCAGCCGCCCGGCTGTTCCTCACTTTGCCTGGCGCCTTCCTCACCCCCACCGCCCTCGGCGAGGCCTCCGGGCTCGGCGCGCAGGATCTGCGCGATTGCCTCACTGCATGGGAGGCTTTCGGCTGGATCGAGAGCGACGGCGCCGGGCAGGTGCGGTTGCGGGACGCGAGGACGCCCCGGCTGGACGAGGCGCGCGCGGCTGGCCTCGCCCCGGCCGGCGACGAGCGTCTGATTGACAGTTACCAGGTCCGGCTGGCCGGCTCATCCGTCGCGTTCCGCTTGTTCATCGGCGGCGGAGGGCCGGACGGCCCCGGCGGGGCGGCGGCGCTGGACGACCTGTCGGTTTTCGACGACCCGTCCGATCCCGATGGCTTCGCCGCCCGGCTGGCGAGCGGGCGGCGCATGGTCGGCTTCTTCGGCGGCTTTCTCGATCCCGCCCCGGAACGTCATCCCCCTCTCGCCACCATCGACCTGGTGGTGACGCCGGACGGTTTCCTGCTGCGCGCCGGCCCGCGCCGCCTGTCCACCGAGAAGGTGGCGGTGGCGGTCGGCAAGGTGCGGCTCTGGCTGCTCGATCTCGTCTATCGCGCGCCGCACCCTTCCGTCTTCGTCCACGGCGCGGCGCTCGCCACAACGGCTGGCGCGGTGGTGATGGCCGGCGTGTCCGGCGCCGGCAAGAGCACGCTTTCCGCCTATCTGGTCACGCGCGGCTGGCGCTTCGGCACCGATGATTCCCTCGCCCTCGGCTTTCGTGACGGCGAGGCGGTGGTGCTGCCCTGCCCCGGCGCGATCAATGTCAAACCGGGGAGCACTCCCACCCTGCTGCCCTTCCACCCGCAGCTGGCGGCGCTGCCGCTGATCGGCGTCGGCGAGAAGCGCGGGCGCTATCTGCCGGTGCCGTCCGAGCAGCACATCGGACCCGGGGGGGGCGAGAACCATGTCCGCTGCTTCATTTTCCCCCGCTTCAAGGCGGGCTCGCCGACGCGGGTTTCGGCGCTCTCGCCCGCGCAGGCGCTGCTCGCACTGATGGAAGCGGAGTTCGATCTCGCCGAAGAGGCCGACGCCGCCGAATTCGACGCCTTCTTCGACACGCTGGAACGGCTGCCGCGCTACGCCATCGTCTATAGCGACCTCGTCGAGATGGAAGCCGTGCTGCGCCGGCTGGTGGCGGGCCAGAGCGCCTGAGACCGGCCTGAGACCCGGCCGGCCGGCGCATCACAGCGCCGGCAGGCGCCCGCCCAGCTCCTCCTCGATATAGGCGTCGAGGATCGCCGCGAAATCCACGTCGCCGACAAAACCGAGCCCGCGCGCCCGTGCCGCATCGAAGCGCTGCGGCCAGCTGCCGACCACGCGCGCCACGGTGGCATCGGGCGCGTGGCGGATCAGCCCGGCCACGCGCTCCCCCGCCCGCGCGCGCAGCGCCGCGATCTGCTCGCCCACCGTGACCGAGACGCCCGGCATGTTGAGGCTGCGGCGGGCACTGAGCGGGGCGGTGTCGAGGCTGGCGGCATGGAGGAGATAGGACACGGCGGCGCGCGGCGAGGCGATCCACACCCGCATCGCCTCCTCCACCGGCAGCACGGCTTCCTCACCCTTCAGCGGCTCGCGCATGATCGAGGAGAGGAATCCCGACAGCGCCGCATTCGGCCGGCCGGGGCGCACGCACACGGTGGGCAGGCGCAGCGCCAGCCCGTCGATGAAGCCCCGCCGGCTGTAATCGGCCAGCAGCAGCTCCACCATCGCCTTCTGCACGCCATAGGAGGAGGAGGGCGCGCAGAGATAATCGTCGTCGACCACCTCCGGGCACGGCGCGCCGAACACGGCGAGCGAGGAGGCGAAGACCACGCGCGGCCGATAGTCCGGCAGCGCGCGGATCGCCTCGAAAAGCGCCCGCGTGCCGTCGAGATTGACCCGGTAGCCCTCCTCGAACCGCGCCTCCGCCTCGCCGGAGACGATGGAGGCGAGGTGGAAGATCACCTCCGGCCGCCCCGCCACCAGCGCCGCGGCGGCACCGGGGGCGGCATAGTCGCCGGTGTGGCACTCCACCGCGAAGGGCAGCGGCGACGCAGGCGCGGGGTCGACCACGTCGTGCAGCACGGCGGTCGTCACCGGCGCCCCGCCGAGCCCTTCCACGGCAAGGCGGGCGAGCAGTTTGCGGCCGAGCATGCCGGCGGCACCGAGGATCAGGATCTTCATCGACCGGTCTCCGTTCAGGACGCCTCGGTTTTATCAGGCGGCCGGCGCCGCGTCCCGGCGCGCCCGCGCCATGCGGCAGGCGACATCGAACGCCGCCTGAATGGCGCCCCAGCCGGCCTCGCCCTTGCCATAGCGATCGAAAGCGGTGCCATGGGCGGGCGTCGCGATCGGGATCGGCATGCCGCCATGCACGGTGACGCCGCGCGAGAAGCCCATCAGCTTCATCGCGATCTGCCCCTGGTCGTGATACATGGTGACGATGGCGTCGAGCTCGTCCTTCTTCAGGAACAGCGTATCGGCGGGGAACAGGCCGAGCACCGGCAGCCCCTGCGCCCGCGCCGCCTCCATGGCCGGGGCGATGACGTCGATCTCCTCGCGACCGAAGCTGCCATTGTCGCCGGCATGTGGGTTGAGCCCGCACAAAGCGATGCGCGGCGCACTCACGCCCACCCGCACCAGCGTCGAGTGAATGAGCCGGATCGCGCCGACGATCCGTTCCTCGGTCAGCAGCCCCGCCACATCCTTCAGCGGCACATGGCTGGTAACGCGGCTGGTCCACAGCCCGTCCAGCGCGTTCAGTTCGCCATAGGGGCCGTTGGGCTGCAGCATCTCGGCAAACCAGTGGGTCTCGTCGGGATGGCCGAGCCCGCCCAGATGCAGCGAATGCTTGTTCAGCGGGGCGAAGCACACCGCATCGGTCACGCCGGCCGTGGTGTACTCGATGGCGCGGCGCAGCGTGTCCATGGCGTAGCGCCCGCCATTGGCGGTGGAGACGGCGCGCTCGAACGGCGCTTCGCCCCGGCCGCGATAATCCACCAGGACAGGCACGCCGGGGGTGAATTCCGGGCGCTCAGGGTCCGACGCCAGCGCATAGTCGAAGCGGGCGCCGCAGATCCGCATGGCTTCTTCCAGCTCGTCGCGGTCGGCGACGAGGAGAATGTCGGCGGCAGCGCGGTTCGGCGCATGGGCGAGCAGGCGGACGACGAGTTCGGCGCCAATGCCGGCGGGGTCGCCCGGGGCGATAGCGATGCGGGGGATCATGGGTGTCTCCTGGGATGTCGGCAAAGGGTCAAGCCACCGCGGGAGCGGGCGTGCCGAAGAACGCCGAATCCTGCAGGCGGCGCAGCGCCAGCAATTCGGAGCCCGCTTCCACCGCGATGTCGGCCATGGTGATCAGCTGCCCGGCCGCCACCGGCCGGACGAGGGTGCGGTTGGCGGCGAGGTAGAACGGGGCCGGCGCGTCCGGCGTCAGCGCCCTTGCTGGCACCAGCTCCGCCGTTGTGCCCTCGATCGTGTGGTGATGCCCGCCCATGGCGAGCACGCCGCCGGCCGGCAGGGGCTGGGTGGCGCGGGCGACGAGGTCGAGATGCGGGCGCGGGTCCATGCCGCCGCTGGAAGCGCCGAGCAGCGCCGCCTCCAATATGGTGGTCGCCGCCTCGGCGCCGAGCAGATGGCGCGGCAGATACAGCATCGCGGTGGCGCCGGAGCGGGAGACGACATGGCCCTTCTCCGCCAGCATGTCCCAGGTCTCACGGTCGGTGCAGCGCACCACCACGAACACGCCGCCGGCAAAGCTCGGCTCATGCGGCGCGCGCAGGCAATGGAACACGTCGATCCGCTTTTCGCCGGCGAGCAGGCCGCCCTCATGGCGGCCGGCGAGCAGGTCCGGCACCTCGCTGATGCGGGCGATCGGGGCGTGCAGCTCCGGCCGGTCCGGCAAAAATCCGGTGGCATTGCCGACGATGAGCAATTCGCACAGGTCAGGCACCGCGCGCTGCGGCAGCATGGCGGCGACCTCCGCCCGCGCCGCGACGATCTCGGCGGCCGGGCGGGTGCCGATGGTGAGATGCGCGGCCATGCCGGGGGCGGCAATGGAGCGACCATTGCTGGTCAGCTCATCGGTAGCGGCGTCGAACACGAAGTCATATTCGCTCGACTTGCCGGCGGCGACGATCTCGAAGCCCAACGTCTGCGCCCAGGTGACGAGGCCGATCAGCAGGCTCGGCTGGTCGCCATCCACCGGCGTCGCCACCACGCCACGCGTGGCCGCCAGGCGGGCAAGGCCCGGGCCGACCACGCTGTCGAGCTCTTTTGACACCACGGCGAGATGCTTGCCGGCCTCAAGGGTCAAACGCGCATGGCGGGCGCCGGCCTCGGGATGGCCGGTCGCCTCCACCACCACCTCGATGGGCAGGCCCAGCACGGTGGCGAGATCGCCCGCCGCGACGAAATCCCCCGCCGCGAAAGCCGCCTGCGCCTCCTCCGGCGTGGTGCAGACATGAATGCGGGCCGGGTCGATGCCGACCGAGGCCAGCGCGCGGGCGGCAACCTCCGCCTCGCGGTCGACGGCGACCCGGCAGCGCATCATCGGCACCCGCAGGCCCTGCGCGAGAAAACTCCGGCCGAAGCCGCCGGTGCCGACGACGCAGGTCTCGACCGGGCCCCGATCGGCGGCGAAATAACGATGGTAGTTCATGGGCTTGCCTTTGGTGTCGCAGTGCCTTGGTCGAGTGCCTTGGTCACGGTCGGCCCGCGCGGCGGCGCCGGGGGACGGCGAGGAACGCGCGCTGCGTCCGCGCCGTCGGGGCCCGGATGCATGCAAGCGCAGGACGGCGCCCGCAGCAGCGGCGCCTCGCCCTCGGCATTTCCTCGCGTTCCGGCGCCTCTTGCACGGGCCTTCGTGAACTCGCGACCCATATTGCATGCAATCACCCGCAAAAATCAACCCGTCTGGACCAAGATCGCCGAATGTGCGACGATGTTTGCATGCAATACGCGCCCGACGTCGCCACCCCAGAGCCTGCCCCGGAGGCCCGCAGCCTGCGCGGGCGCAGCGCCGCCCATGTCGCCGAGCGCATCCGCGAGCGCATCCTCTCCGGCGAATTGCCGCCGGGCGAGCGGCTGTCCGAGCGCAGCCTGACCGAGGGTCTGGGCGTCACCCGCACGCCGCTGCGCGAGGCGTTCAAGATTCTGGAAACCGAGGGGCTCCTCGCCATCGTGCCCAATCGCGGCGCGCAGGTGGTCGAGCTCTCCCCGGCCGATGTCGACATGGCGATGGAGCTGCTCGCCGGGCTGGAAAGCGTGGCGGCGGAGCTGGCCTGCGCGCGCGGCACGGACGAGCAGTTCGCCGAAGTGGCCCGGCTGCACGCCCGCATGGTCGCCTGCCAGCGCGCGGGCGATCTGGTCGGCTATTTCCGCGTCAACCAGGACATCCACCAGAACATCGTCGACTGCGCCGACAATCCCGCTTTGTCGCGGGTCTACCGCACGGAGAGCGCGCGGGTGCGGCTCTATCGCTTCGCCGGCAACCGGGTGAGCGCGCGCTGGAGCCGCGCTGTCATGGAGCATGAGCAGATTCTGCTGGCGCTGCAGCAGCGGCAGGGCCCGCTGCTGCGCGAATTGCTGCGCGCCCACCACCTCAATGGCTGGCGCGTCACCCGCCGCGTGCTGGAGAACGAGCTGCAGCCGGATCTGTAAGCGCGGCCGCGCTCAGCTGCCGGTCCAGTTTGGCACCGTCTTGGTCTTGGCGAGAAAATTCTCGACGCCCCGGCGGAAATCGGCGCTGCCATAGACCTCCTCGACGATCGCCTCGATATCCGGCAGCGTGCCCAGAGCCAACAGGCGGATCGTCTCCTTGCTGGCGCGCGTGGTTAGCGGCGCGTTTTCCGCCGCGCGGGCGGCCAGCGCCGCGATCTCGGCATCCATCGCCGCCGGCTCGACGATCTTCAGCAGGAAGCCCTTATCGAGCATTTCCTGCGCGGTGATGATCTCGCCCAGCAGCACCATCCGCTTGGCGATGCCGACGCCGGCCGCGCCGCCGATCCGCGCCATGGAGAGGGCGGAGAGGCAATTGCCCAGCGTGCGGCCGATCGGCGAGCCGAAGCGCGCGCCCGGTGTGGCGAGGCGGAAATCGCAGGCGGAAGCGATGTTGAGCCCGCCGCCCACCGCCCAGCCATCGACCACGGCGAAGGTCGTCACCGGAATGGCGTCCACCGCCGCCATGCATTCGTCGATGCGGTGCTCATAGGCGATGCCGTCAGCGCCGCTGGCGAACTTGGTGAAGCCTGAAATGTCGGTGCCGGAGACGAAGGCCTTGCCGCCGACGCCGCGGAACACCGCCGCCCGGATCGAGGAATCCTCCGCGATCCGCAGCGCCGCATCGCGCAGGCCGAGCCACATGTCGGTGGTCAGCGCATTATGCGCCTCGGGGTTGTTGAAACGGACGAAGGCGACGTCGCCCTCACGGTCGAAATCGATGCGCGGGGCGCTCATCACACGGTCTCCTTGGTGGTCGACGGCTTGAGCAGGCCCTTCTCCACCAGCTCGCGGCGGATGTCGGCGCCATGCTCGTCCAGCAGCGGCGGCGGCAGGCGGATTTCCTGCGGCGTCGCGCTCATCTTCACCGGGAAGCCGAGCGCGCGGAATTCGCCCTCCACCGGGTGCGGCACCATCTGCACCATCTCGCGGGCCACCGCCTGCTCGCTCGTGACCGCCTCGCCATAGTCGAGGATCGGCGCGGTGGGAACGCCGGCCTGCGTCAGCGCGTCGATCCACTCCTCGCGGGTGCGGGTGAGGAAGGTCGGCGCCAGCTCTTCCATCAGCTGCAGCCGGTTGGTCACCCGCGCCGCGTTGGTGGCAAAGCGCGGGTCGTCCTGCAGCTCCGTGCGGCCGAGCACCTTGAGGAAGGTGAGCCACAGGCCCTGATTGGCGGCACC
The DNA here is from genome assembly GCF_030813595.1 of Ancylobacter vacuolatus. Classification (GTDB taxonomy): domain Bacteria; phylum Pseudomonadota; class Alphaproteobacteria; order Rhizobiales; family Xanthobacteraceae; genus Ancylobacter; species Ancylobacter vacuolatus. The sequence continues at coordinate 191,571 of NZ_JAUSUH010000009.1, forward strand.
GATGACGAACCAGCCATCGGAGGCTTCCACCGCCTGATAGGGCGCCGACATGCGGTTGGCCGAGCCGATCGGGGTGGGGGACTTGCCGGTGCCCCACAATTCGGTGGTCTCCCAGATCGAGAGCGCCAGCGCCGCCTCGAACAGCGAGGCGTCGATATGCTGGCCCTCGCCGCTCGTCTGCCGGCCGATCACCGCGCTGAGAATGGCATAGGCGCTGAACAGGCCGGCGCCGAGATCGGCCACGGCGATCGAGTTCTTTGCCGGCTCCATATCCGGGAAGCCATTGGAGCTGAGAATGCCGGACACCGCCTGCGCGATCAAATCGAAGCCCGGCCGCTGCGACCACGGCCCGGTCTGGCCGAAGCCGGAAATGCTGGCATAGACCAGGCGCGGGTTGATCGCCCTCAAGGTCGGGTAGTCCATGCCGAGCCGGCCGGCGACGCCGGGGCGGGCATTCTCCACCAGCACGTCGGCGGTTTTGACCAGCGCGTAGAGCACCTCGCGGTCTTCCGGCGACTTCAGGTCCAGCGTGATCGAGCGCTTGTTGCGGTTGAGCGCCAGGAAGCCCGGGCTGTCACTGCCTTTCAGCCGGAAGCCCATGGAATGGCGGGTGGAGTCACCCGTGCCGGGCGGCTCGATCTTGATGACATCGGCGCCCATATCCGCCAGCAGCATGCAGCAGAAGGGCCCCGCCATCACCTGCGAGATGTCGAGCACGCGAATGCCTTGCAGGGGCAGCGCCATCAGAAATTCCTCCCGTTTCGAGTGTCCTCGGCCCGCGCCTTGGCGGCGCCTGTCGCCGAACGGCCTGTTATTGGGTGCCGCCAACGCCTCATGAGGCGGGCATCGGGGCCGGCATCGCGCCGCGCGCGGCGGCGGCCGGCAGCGTGGCGCTCATATATCCTATATGATTTATCGGCGCGGCGAGGGACTGTCAAACCCGCCGCGCCGGAGAGTGTCGCCGTGAAGGCCCGCCTCAGCGCCGGCGCGAACGCCCGCGCCGGGTCGGCCCGTCGGGCGCGGGCGGCGTCTGCGCCGCGGCGAGGCGTTCCTGCTCCTCCAGCACCACGTTCATCCGCGCGCGCGAGGCTTCCAGATGCGCCCGCATCGCCCGCTCGGCCGCCACCGGGTCGCGCGCCAGCAACGCGGCGATGATCGCCTCGTGCTCCTGCAGCGCCTTGGTGGTGGCGTTGGTCTTGAACAGGAAGCGGAAGATGTGGAGATGGGCGTGCAGCCCCTCCACCGTCTCGGCGATGAAGCGGTTGCCGCTCGCCGCCGCCACCAGATGGTGCAGCTTGGCGTCGCCCTCGGCGAACTGGGCATAGGCCAGCTCGTTGCCGGTCTGCGCGTCGGACATCTCCCCGGCGAGGCCGGCGAGCCGCGCCAGCGCGCCATCCTCCGCCTTCTGCGCCGCGAACGCCGCCGCCGCCGGCTCGATCAGCAGGCGCAGCTCGAACAGGTCGTGCACTTCCCGCCGGGTCAGCAATTCGGCGGCGCGGAAGCCGACATTGGGAATCTTGTAGGCGAGCTTCTGCGCCTCCAGCAGCGTCAGCGCCTCGCGGATCGGGGTCTGGGAAATGTCCAGCTGCCGGGCCAGCGCCTCGATGCCGATATGCGCGCCGGGGGCGATCTTCATCGTCACCAGCATGGAGAGCAGCTGCTCGTAGGCCAGCTCCACCAGCGATTGCGGATAGGCCGGCCGCCGTTCGTCGAGTGTGACCAGCCGCGCGAAGGACAGCGGCTCCTGATTGTTGGCAGCCATGAGAATCGAACCCAAACCCCGGATGATATAAGATATAGGTTTTCATCATTCCAACCAAGCCGGCAGCTGGCCACGCCCTCACGTGCCACGCCCTCACGCGCCACGCCCTCACGCGGCTGCCTCCGGGCGGGCGGCGGGCTCCGTGGGGGCCGCCCGCCCGGAGGGCCTTCACCAGTTGACCGCGATATACTTGGCCTCGGTGAACTCCAGCAGGCCGTGATGGCCGCCCTCGCGCCCGAGCCCGCTCTGCTTGACGCCGCCGAACGGGGCGGCCGGATCGGAGACAAGGCCGCGATTGAGCGCCACCATGCCGTAGTCCAGCCGCTCGGCCAGCTGCAGGCCGCGCTTCATGTTCTCGGTGTAGACATAGGCGGCGAGGCCATATTCGGTGTCGTTGGCCATCCGCACCGCGTCCTCGACATCGGTGAACTTCACCACCGCCGCCACCGGGCCGAAGATCTCCTCGCGCAGCAGGTCGGCATCGAGCGACACATCGGCGAGCACAGAGGGGGGATAGAAGAACCCCGCCCCCTCGGGCGTCTTGCCGCCGAGGCGCACGCTGGCGCCCTTGGCCACCGCGTCGTTCACCAGCGTCTCGATCTTGTCGATGGCGGCGCGGTTGATCATGGCGCCGCACTGGCTGGCGGCGTCGGTGCCGGCGCCCATCTTCAGCGCGCCCATCTTCGCCACCAGCTTCTCCACGAAGGCGGGGTAGATGCCGGCCTGGACATAGAAGCGGTTGGCGGCGGTGCAGGCCTCGCCGGCATTGCGCATCTTGGCGATCATCGCGCCGTCGATGGCGGCGTCGAGATCGGCGTCGTCAAGCACCAGGAACGGCGCGTTGCCGCCCAGTTCCATCGAGCAGTTGATGACGTTGTAGGAGGCCTCGCGCAGCAGGATGCGCCCGACCTCGGTGGAGCCGGTGAAGGACAGCTTGCGGGTGCGCCGGTCGCGCAGAATAGCGCTGCACACGCCGGCGGGGTCGGAGGTGTTGATGATGTTGACCACGCCCGCCGGCACGCCGGCCTGGCGCAGGATCTCGCCCACCGCCAGCGCGGTCAGCGGCGTCTCTTCCGCCGGCTTGAGAATGCAGGTGCAGCCCGCCGCCAGCGCCGGGGCGATCTTGCGGGTGGCCATGGCGGCGGGGAAGTTCCACGGCGTGATCAGCAGCGAGACGCCGATCGGCTGGTACTGCACCATGATGCGGTTGCCGCCGGCCGGGGCGACGGAGATGTCGCCATTGATGCGCACCGCCTCCTCCGCATACCAGCGGAAGAACTCGGCGGCATAGAGCACCTCGCCGCGCGCGTCCGGCAGCGCCTTGCCATTCTCCAGCGCGATCAGCTGCGCCAGCCAGTCGACATTGTCGACAATGGCCTGGAAGCAGCGCTGCAGGATCACCGCGCGGGCCCGCGGCGGGGTCGCGGCCCAGCCGGCGGCGGCCGCTTCGGCAGCGTCCAGCGCCGCCATGCCGTCGGCGATGGTGGCATCGGCGACCGAGGTCAGCACCCCGCCCGTCGCCGGGTCGAGAATGTCGATGCGCTGGCCGCCCGAACCGGGCACCCAGCCCTCGCCGACCAGAAGATCGGTCGGCACCGGGAAGGCCGCCGCCTCGAAGCCGGGAACGAGATAGGTGCTGCCGGCCGCCTGGACCGTCGCGCCTGAAGTGGTGAGGGTCATCGCTTGTATCCCGTGTCAGAGGTCGCGCAGCGCGGCGCGTTCGCCTGAAAAGGCGGCCTGGGTGATGTTCAGCATGGCGGCAAGGTCGAGCGGGCGCGGGTTGTTCTTCACCAGCCGCTCCGCCTTGAGCGCGCCGGCGGCCACGTCCTGCTGGTGGTCGGCACCAAGGCCGAGCGCCTCCAGCGAGCGCGGAATGCCGATTTCCGCGAACAGCTTCGCCACCTCGTCGATGAAGAGCTGCGAGCGCGCCTCCACGCCCATGCTCGCATGACCGAGGCCGACCACATCGGCCAGCTCGGCAAAGGCTTCCGGGTTGGCGGAACGGTTGAACTGCATGACGAAGGGCAGCAGCGTCCCCACCCCGTCGCCATGCGAGGTGTGGGTGATGTTGCCCACCGGGTATTGCAGCGCATGCGCCGCCGCCGTGCCCGAGGTGCCGAAGGCGCAGCCGGCGGCGAGCGAGGCCAGCATCAGCCCCTCGCGCGCCTCGACATCGCTGCCGTCCGCGCAGGCGCGGGCGAGATAGCGGAACACATTCACCACGGCGAGCTTGGCGAAATGGTCGGAAAGCAGGTTCTTGCCGATGAACACATGCTGCTCGGTCAGCATCGGCTCGGCCGGGCGGGTCTTGCTGGTGAAGCCTTCCACCGCATGGGCGAGCGCATCGGCGCCGGAGCAGGCGGTGAGCCCCTTCGGGCAGGTCATGGTCAGTTCGGGGTCGCACACCGCCATGTGCGGGATGATGTAGGGGCTGGCAATGCCGATCTTGCTGCCGCGCCCGCTGTCGAGGATCACTGCCACGGGGGTGACTTCCGAGCCGGTGCCCGCCGTGGTCGGCACCGCGATCAGCGGCAGCACCGGGCCGGGCACGGCGAACTCGCCATAATAGGCGCTGACCTCGCCGCCATGGGTGAGCAGCACCGAGACCACCTTCGCCATGTCGATGCAGCTGCCGCCGCCAATGCCGATGATGCTGTCCGGCTTGAAGTCGCCGATGCCGGCGACGCAGTCGGTGATCGATTCGATCGGCAGGTCGGCGATGGTGCGGTCGAACACCCGCGCTTCCACGCCATGGGCCTCCAGATCCTTCAGCAGGTCGGCGAAGACTGGCAGCTGCGCCAGCCGGGCGTCGGTGCACACCAGCGTGCGGGTGCCGATGCGGGCGGCCGCCGCGCCGATGACATGGCGTTGGCCGCCGCCGAAGAGGATGGTGTGGGGCAGGCGCAGGGCTCCGAACATCGCGGCTCTCACTGGCTAAGGGTTACTTAATACCTCTTGGAACATGCGCCGGCCGGACCGCCGCATCTCGGCGAGGCTTAGGGTCGGGAGGTCTGGCCGGCGTCGGTGCTGTCCCCGCGCCGGAACAGCGCGGCGAAGATGATCTGCAGCAGCGGCAGCGACAGCAGGAGAATGCCGATCCCCATCATGGTGGCGACCAGCGAGCCCTCGAAGAACACGCTGAGCGAGCCACCGGAGGACAGCATGGACTGGCGGAAGGCGTCCTCCGCCTTGTCGCCCAGCACCACCGCCAGCACGAAGGGGGCGAGCGGGTAGTCGAGCTTCTTGAACACATAGCCGACGAGGCCGAAGGCCAGCGCCACCCAGATGTCGAACATGTGGTTGGAGACGGTATAGGCGCCGATCAGGCAGACGATGGCGATGAGCGGCCCGACCACGGTGAAGGGCGCGCGCAGGATCCAGGCGAAGATCGGCACGGTGGCGAGCACCAGCACCACGGCGATGACATTGCCCAGATACATCGAGGCGATGAGCCCCCAGACGAAGTCCGGCCGGGTGGTGAACAGCATGGGACCGGGCGAGAGGCCCCAGATCATCAGGCCGCCCATCATGACCGCCGCCGTCGCCGAACCCGGCACGCCGAGCGCCAGCATCGGCAGCAGGGCGCAGGAGCCGGCGGAATGGTCGGCGGTCTCCGGGGCGACGATGCCCTCGGGCTCGCCCTTGCCGAAATACTTGCCGCGACGGGAGAAACGGCGGCCGAGCGCGTAGCTCATGAAGGAGGCGGCGGTCGGCCCGCCCGGGGTGATGCCCATCCAGCAGCCGATCAGCGCGCTGCGCAGCAGCGTCACCCAGTAGCGCGGCAGCTCGGCCAGGGTGCGCAGGATCACCCGCAGGCTGAGCTTGGCCTTCACCCCGTCGAACTTGTAGCCCTCGTCGATGGTGAGCAGCAATTCGCCGATGCCGAACAGGCCGATGACGACGATGAGGAAGGAAATGCCGTTGGTGAGCTGGGTGATGCCGAAGGTCAGCCGCCCCTCGCCGGAGATCGTGTCCATGCCCACCGTGCCGACGGCGAGGCCCAGCATGATGCAGACCAGCGTCTTGAAGGGCGAGCCGCCCGCCATGCCGATGAAGCTGGCAAAGGCCATGAAATAGACGGCGAAATATTCCGGCGACCCGAACTGCAGCGCGAAATTCGCCACCCAGCCGGACAGCAGCGTGATCACCACCACGCCGACCATGGCGCCGAAGCCGGCCGAGCCGAAGGCCAGGGTGAGCGCCCGCACCGCCTCGCCGCGCTTGGCCATCGGGTGGCCGTCAAAGGTGGTGGCGACGGAGGAGGGCTCGCCGGGAATGTTGAACAGGATCGAGGTGGTGGACCCGCCGAACAGCGCGCCCCAATACATCGAGGTGAGCAGGATGATCGCCGCGATCGGGTCCATGGTGAAGGTCAGCGGCAGCAGCAGCGACACGCCGTTCGGCGCGCCCAGCCCCGGCAGCACGCCGACGACGAGGCCGAGCAGGACGCCGATCACCATGATCATCACGTGATGCACGGTGAGGGCGACGACGAACCCGTCCATCAATTGCCCGAAATTGCCCATGACGCTTCCTCAGTCCGCTTTTCTTTTTCAGTAGATGCCGAAATATTCGAGGATGGGTCCCTTGAGCAGCGGGACCATGAACAGCTTCTCGAACACGACGAAATTGACCGCGATCACCAGCAGCGCCGCCGCCAGGCTGGTCAGGGTGCGGAAGCCGGCGGAAACGCGCATCGTGTAGAAGATGTACAGGCCCATGCCGATATAGAGGCCGAGCCAGGCCGAGATCGCCGTCATCGCCACGATCGGCAGCACGAAGGCCACCAGGAGGCGCAGCCGCGTGCCGTCGATGAACGGCTCCTCCGGCACGGCACCGGCGCCGGCAGGGTGCGCTCCGGCATGTTTCCAGAAGGTCTGCACCAGGGTGGCGAGGCTGCCGAGCACGATCAGGCAGCCAATGCCGAAGGGGAAATAGCCGGGCTCGGGCCCGCCCGGCCCCCAGCCAATGCCGTTCTCCGTCGAGCCGTAGCAGATCAGTGCCCCGACGCCGCCGGTCACGACAGCCGTCGCCACTTCCATGGTCTTGCGGGAAATTTCCATCGCCTACTCTCCGCGGGAGCCCGGGGCGCCGACACACGTCGACGCCCCGTCTCGCCCCACCCCGGCACCGGCCGCAACCGGCGCCCGTCTGGTCCGTCACTCGCGCCGGGCGCACCCGGCGCGTGGCGTCACTGGCGCCGGCCCAGGCCGGCGCGTGCATCACTGGCGCCGGCCCAGGCCGGCACAGCGGTTCACTGGCTGGCGGGCAGCAGCCAGTTATTGTCGGCGTAGATCTTCTCGTAGTTCTTGGTCTGCTCGGCGAGGAAAGCCTTCAGCTCGTCGCCGGCCATGAACTTGGTGATCTGGACGTTGCGGGTCGTGTAGTCCTTGAATTCAGGCGTATCCATCGCCTTCTTCATCAGGTCGGTGTAGTAGGCGACCGCCTCGGGCGGCACGTCGGCGGCCATCCACACGGTGCGCGGCTGCACGAAGTCCTTCACGTCGATCCCCGCCTCGACGCAGGTCGGGATGTCGGCCCAGCTCATGCCGTCGGCCACCACGGTCTTGTCGGTGAGGCGGGCGGAGGTGAAGACGCAGAGCGGCTTCTGGTTGCCGGCCTTCCACTGCTCCAGGCTCTCGCTCGGATTATTGGTGTTGGCCTCGATATGGCCGCCGGCGACCTGGATCGCCGCTTCGCTGCCAGACTTGTAGGGGATATAGGCGAGGTCGATGCCGGCGGCGCGCTCGACCAGCGTCACCACGGTCTCGTCGGCGTCCTTGGCCTTGGCGCCGGCGACGCGGACCTTGCCGGGATTCTCCTTCGCCTTGGCGACGAATTCCTGCGCGGTGTTGATGCCCGAGGCCTTCGGGTTCGACCACAGGATGAACACATCGAACACCATGGACGCGACAGGCGTCAGGTCCTTCATCGCGTAGTTCACCTTGGTGCCGAGCGGCAGCACATAGGCGTCCTGGGTGCCGAAATAGACCTTGTAGGGGCTGCCGACATTGTCCTCGGCGTAGTTGAACGCCTCGGAGCCGGAACCGCCCGGCTTGTTGACGACGATCAGCGGGGTTTCGACCAGCTTGTTCTTGGTCAGCGCCGCCTGCACCACGCGGGTGAAGATGTCGGAGCCGCCGCCCGGGCCGGCGGAGACCACCAGCTCGACAGGACGGTTCGGCTTCCATTCGGCCAGCGCCGCCGTGGCGCCGGTGAGGCCGACGGCGAGCGCCGAGGCGGTGAGAACGCTCTTGCGGAGCGAAGTGATCTGCATGTCGTTTCCTCCCAGTTGCCCTCGGCATCGCGGCCTCTCGCCGCCCGCCTCCGGGCAATCATTGCGATGTGACGGGCGCGCCTGTGCCGGCGGCCTTCTTGTTGCTGTTGCCTCGCACCCGGCGGCGGAGAGGGCCGCGCCGCGTCAAGGGAAGGATCGGCCGTCCGCGCGCGAGGGGGCGTGGGAACGGGAAGGCCAGCCTTGAGCCAGCCAGCCTTGGGCGCGCCGCCGGAGGAAGGCCCGGTCGCGGGGTGGCAAACCCGCCAGCGCACTAAATCATATATCATCTATGATATTGTAAGAGCCAAAGATCAAGCTTCTTTTGTCTGGCGCCGCAGCTAAACGTTCAACTCCTCCGCGGAAGGGCGACCTTGGACGGGTTCAGGCGTCGCCAAAGGCACGTCCCGGCGCGCGTCCGGCCTGAGCCGGCCTCGCATGCCGGCCCTTCGCCCGCCGCATTCACGCTCTTTGCCGGGGCGATGTCGCACGCCCACGGCCAGCGCGGCCAAGCCGCCGCGACGGCGCGAGCCCCGCCGCGCAAGCGGCAGGCCTCGCGATCCGGAAGCGATGCTAAGCGGAGCTGGTATGATAGGTCAATAGGTGGCGGAAACAGGAGGCTCGGCGAATGCGCCGCCGCCGGCTCAGCCGGCCGGGCGGTCGCGGTCCCAATAGAGCGCCGCCACCGATTCCAGATGGGCGCGCATCGCCGCTTCCGCCGCGTCGGGATCGTGCCCGGCAATGGCCTCATAGATGCGCTCATGGAAGGCCAGCGCCATCTCCTTCGCCTGCGCGATCTTCAGCGTCACGCTGCGCTGCTCGGACAGCCATTGCACCACCGCGCGGTGGACGCCGTCGAACAGCGGATTCTGCGAAACCAGCACGATCTCATAGTGAAAGGCGATGTCGGAGGCCTCGAACGCCGCCATGTCGCCAAGGTCGCGCCGATTGCGGGTGAGCGCGTCGCCGATGCGGGCGATGTCGGCCGGGCGAGCCTCGCGCGCGGCATGGCGGGTCAGCGCCATCTCCAGATGCAGGCGCGCATTCTGGAAATGCCGCATCCCGGCGGGATGGGCGAGATAGGAGCGCACCGAGGCCGACAATTCCTGGATGAAGTGCTTCGGGTCCGGCCGCACCACCCGCGCCCGCTCGCCATTGGCGATCGACACCAGCCCCGCCTTCTGCAGCGACATCAGCGCCTCGCGGATCGCCGGCCGCCCGACCTTGAACTGCTCCATCAGCTCGCGCTCGGAGGGCAGCACATCGCCCTCGCCCAGCGTGCCGTCGAGCATCAGCTGCTGCAGGCGTTCGGCCACATCCTCATAGATGCGACGGCGGCGGATCGGTTCGATATCGAGCACGGCAACTCCCCTGGCTGGTATGAAAGGATCACCGGCCCGGCCGAACTGTCAACCGCAAGATGCCCTCCTACGGTCTTACCGCATCTTCGGCTGCACAACGACCGTGGCGGAGAGGCCCGACACCAGCCGCACGCCGGGCGGCAGCGGGCCGAGCTTGATCCGCACCGGAATGCGCTGGGCAAGGCGGATCCAGTCGAAATTGGGGTTCACCTGCGCCAGCAGCCCCTCGCCGGGAATGGCGATGGCGCGGCTCAGCCCCTCGACCACGCCGTCGATCACCACGCCGCCGGCCATCAGCTCCACCCGGGCCGGGTCGCCGTCGCGGATCGCGGGCAGCTTGGTCTCCATGAAATAGGCGTAGACATAGAAGGAATGGCTGTCGACCAGCGCCAGCATGCCCTCGCCGACACGGGCATAGTCGCCGGCATCGACATTGAAATTGGTGATGTAGCCATCGGTCGGCGCCCGCACGCGCGAGCGGTCGAGATTGATCTGCGCCGTGGTCAGCGCCGCCTGCGCGGCATCGAGTTCCGCCTGCGCCTCGGCGGCGGTGGAGGCGGTGAGCTCGACCGTCTGGGCGGAGATCGCCGCCGTGTCGGCACGCTCCAGATTGGCGTCGCGGGCCGCCGTGTCGCGGGCATAGTCCAGCGCCTGCTGCTTCAGCGCGACATCCGCCTGCGCCTGCTTGAAGGCTGCGGTAAAGCGCTGCTGGTCGATAACGAACAGCACGTCGCCCTTCTGCACCAGCTGGTTGTCGCGCACATTCACCGTGTCGACGAGGCCGGAGACATCGGGCGCGATCTCCACCACCTGCGCCAGCACCCGCGCGTCGCGGGTCCAGGGCGAGACGGTGTAGTAGAGCCACAGCCGCCAGCCGACGAAGACCGCCGCCACTGTGGCCAGCAGCGTCACCCCCACGCGCAGCACGGAGCCGATAGTCATCGCAGAACCTCCCCCAGCGCCGGCAGCAGGAAGATGACCACGCCGAACAGGATGATGTAGAGCGCCGCGTCGAACAGCGGCTTGTGCCAGACAAAGCGATAGAACCCGGCCCGTGCCAGGCCCCGGCGCAGCAGCAGATAGGGTGCCAGCGCCACCAGCGCCCAGAGCAGCGCGGGGGGAAAATAGATCCCGAACGCCGCCGGGGTCAGGAATGGCAGGGCGGTGTCCATCATCCCTCCCCGAAGGCGTGCAGGAAGAACGCCCGGTCGATGTCGAAGCGGTCGACGATGAAGCGCAGCGACGCCCCGGCGCGCAGATTCAGCCCCGCCGCCGGCGAGCCGGGCGGCAGATCGAGCCCGGCCAGCGCCGCCGCCGCCGCGCGCGCCTCCGCCTCCGCCGCGCCGACACGGGCCGGCAGCGCCCGGCCGGCGGCGGGCAACGCCTCCAGCTGGGCGGCGAAGCGGTCGAGGAAGCCGGCAACCAGCGCGCGCGTGCCCTCCGCCAGATCGGGCGCCGCCAGCAGCCGGCGCAGGCGGCCGAGTTCCAGCGCCGTCGAGGCCGCGCCCAGCGTGCCGCGCAGGAACTCGTCCTCGCCCGGCCGGTCGAGCGCGAGGCGCGGCAAGAGATCGGCCAGCGCCCCGACGATCTCGCGCAGGATCACCCGTTCATGGCGCACACCCCGCGCCGCCTCCGGCAGCCGCACTCCCAGCGTCTCGCTCCAGAGCCGCCGGCGCGAGGCGCGCGAGGTCACCGGCACGAGGTTGAGCAGCACCAGGGCCAGCCCCATGCCGAACAGGGTCGACAGCGCCGCGTTGAAGAACCCGGCCTCATCAGGCAGGAACACGTTGCCGGTGCCGATCTCGGCGACGAAGAAGCCGCCAAAGGCGATGCCCGGCCAGGCCAGCTGCGGCGTCCCCGCCATCAGCCCGGCCGGCAACAGGGCCAGCATGAGAAACAGCGCCAGCGCCTCGAAGCCCTCGATGCGCGGCAGAACCAGCACCATGGCGACAAAGGCCGCCGCCATGCCGAGCGCGGTCCACAGCAGGAAGGCGAAGCCGAGCGGCCCGGGCCGGTCCTGGTTGACCGAGAAGAACAGCAGCACGGCGAGGCCCGAGGCGGCGTTGAAGCCGTCGGTCCACTCCGTCGCCGCCCAGAAGCCGCACATCAGCGCGAGGACCAGCCCGGCGCGCAGCCCGGCGAGCCAAGCCTCCCGCCGCTGCTCCGGGGAAGGCCCCGCCGGCTTCAGCGGCGCGCGGGCGGCGCGGCGCGCCGGGCGCAGGCTCGCCGCCTCGCTCACCATCACCATGGAGAGCCCGTGCAGCAAATCCCCCGCCCGCCGCAGGATCAGCACCCCATCCGCCAGCGGCACGAAGGGCACGCGCCCGGCCATCGCCTCCAGCGCGGCGCGGGTGGTGTTGAGCGCGACCCGGGCGGCGAGCAGATCGGACCGCACCCGGCGCGGATCGGCAAAGGCGGCAGGGTCGCCGGCGAGCCGCTCCAGCCGCGCCGCGACCTCCGCCATCGCCGGGCGCAGGCGGTCCGCCACCACGCCCGCCCCTTCCACCTGGAAATCGTCGAGCCGCACATAGAGCCCGCGCGCCACCGCCAGCACGCGCAGGAACTCGCGCGTCATGCGGCGCAGCCCCTCGTCGCTGGCGCGCATGTCAGGCGCCTCGAACACGGTGTAGGAGCGCAGCGCGTCGAACGTCACCACCCCCGCCACCATCTCCCGGCGCAGCGCCGCGAAGGTGGCGAGCGGGGTGCGCGGCTGCAGCGCCACCGCGCCGTAATGGCAGAGCCGGCCGAACAGCGTCGCCAGCTGGCCGCGCAGCACGTCGCCGGCATAGACCGGAAACACCAGCACGCTCACCGCCGTGACGCAGGCGATGCCGATGATGATCTCGGCCGTGCGGTCGAAAGCGATCTGCCAGGCCCCGGTCGGCGCGAACGCCCCTTCCAGCCCGACCAGCAGCGCGGTGTAGCCGGCGAGCAGGAAGCTGTAGGCGGCATAGTTGCGCCGCTGCGCCGCCAGGGTGAAGCACAGGCCGAGCCAGAGCGCGAAGGAACCCACCAGCGGCAGCGGCGCCTGCGACCACAGGCCGAGAATTGCCAGCCCCGCCGCCGCCCCGCCCAGCGTGCCGACGACGCGATAGGCGCCCTTGGCCACCGCGGCGCCGGCGGTCGGCTGCGCCAGAAGATAGACGGTGAGCGCCGCCCATTGCGGGTCCTGCAGCTCCAGCCAATAGGCGGCGGCAAGCGCCATCACCGCAGCGGCGGCGGTGCGCAGCGAGAAGGCGACATTACGCCAGCCGAGATCGACCGGAACCGCCTTGCGAACGCTCTTCCAGAAGGTCGGGAAGGCGGTGCCGGCCGTGCTCATGGCGCTCCGTGGCGGCGGGAGAAAAAGCCGGGCACCCGGCGCGGCCCCATTATCAACAGCCCGCCCCGCCACGCAATGGCGTCCCCCCGGTCCGGCCTCACCAGACCAGGGTCGGCGTCGCCACCGGCGCGCACCAGAGGGCGAACTCCGCCGGCGTCAGCAGGGCCAGCGTCACCGAGAGCCCCGCCATGTCGAGCGAGGTGACGAAGGTGCCGACCAGCGCCCGCGCCGGCACGATGCCGTGCGGGCGCAGAAAGGTGCGGATCAGGTTGTGGGCAAGGTGCAGCTCGATCGGCGGGGTGCCGCCAAAGCCGTTGACGATCAGCAGCGGGCAGGCGTCCGCCAGCGGGGAAAGCTGCGCCAGCACCGGCTCGCACAGCAGGCGCACGATTTCCTCCGGCCCGGCGCGCCCGGTGCGGTAGAGCCCCGGCTCGCCATGAATGCCAACGCCGATCTCCATCTCGTCCGGCCCCAGCGCGAAGGTCTCGCGGCCCGTGTCGGGAAGGCTGACGCCGCGCAGGGCGACGCCCATGCTGCGCACCCGGCCGGAAAGCCCCTCGCCCAGCGCCTTCAGCCCGGCGAGGTCGTCGCCCCGCTCCGCCGCCGCGCCGAGCAGCTTTTCCACCACCACCGTGCCGGCGACCCCGCGCCGTCCCCGGCTGCGCACGGAAGGGCCATAGGCGGCATCGTCCTCGACGATCACCGTCTCGATGCGGTGGCGGCCGGCGGCCATTTCCGCCGCCATCTCGAAATTCATCACGTCGCCATCATAGTTCTTCACCACCAGAAGGCAGCCGGCGCCGGTGTCGGTCTCGTCCATGGCGGCGAGGATCTGGTCCGGGGTCGGCGAGGTGAAGACATGGCCGGTGCAGGCGGCATCCAGCATGCCGGCGCCGATGAAGCCGCAATGAAGCGGCTCATGCCCGGCCCCGCCGCCTGAAATCACCGCCACCTTGCCGGGCGTGAGAACGCGGCGGCGCACGAATTTGCCCTCAACGCCAAAGGCGACAAGGTCCTCATGCGCGGCGACGAAACCGGCGAGGCTCTGGGCCGCCGCCGTATCGGCGGCGTGGAGGAATCGCGTCATCCGACCGCCCCCGAACGCGCCTTCTCCCGCGCCATACGCCGCCCCCTCCGCCGCATCGGCTCAGCCCCGCCGGCCGGGGGTGGGGGCGCCGCTGTTCCTCGCGTGCATTCAATCGCCTCCATTCACCAGCGTCGCCATCTTAGCCACGAAGTCGGCGAGGGCATCGTCAAAGCTGCGGTTCTTCTTCTCGTCGCCGAAATCCGGCACCATCAGCGCCAGGGTCCGCATCGCCGAGGCGCCGCCGACCTCGGGCAGTCGGCCGGGATGGGCGGCCTCATAGGCGGCGAGAAAGCGCTCCTGCTCGGCCGGGCTGAAATGGCACACCCGCAGGATGGTCGGCAGATGCCGGGCCGGCAGCGGCGTGTCGTAGCTCGGGCTGGTGACCTGGGTCACGAAGCTGCGGTGCTTGCCCAGCGCCGCCGCCAGCCGCTGGCGCGTGCCGGAGGGCCGGTTGTCGAGAATGCCGGCGAGCAGGGTTTTATAGGCGATCACCGCCTCGTCGCTGGTCTCGCGCGCCATGCCTAGGCCTGCCCTGGCGCGGAATCGGGGGAGCCGGCGCCCGGCGCCGCCGGTGGCAAGGTCGCGCCCAGCCTCGTGCCCAGCGCCGCGCGCAGGGCGGGAAGCCGCCTCGGGGCGACGGAAAGCCCGTGCAGGCCGAGCGCGCGCAGGCGTCCGGCCGCCGCCGGTTCGGCGGCGAGATCGCCGCACAGCGACACCGGGCGGCCGAGCACGCGGGCGGCGGTGCAGATCTGGTCCAGCAGCCGGAACATCGCCGTCTCCGCTCCCGCATAGAGCGGCGCCACGGCAGGATTGTCGCGCGCCGCCGCTGCGAGATACTGCATCAAATCGTTGCTGCCCACGGAAAAGAAGGCCGCCTGCCCGAACAGGTCGAGCGTCAGCGCGGCGGCCGGCACCTCCACCATGATGCCGAGCGGCGGGCGTCGGCCCTCGATTCCCTGCCGCGCCAGCCGCGCCGTCTCCTCGTCGAACAGCGCCGCCATCGCCGCCAGTTCCGCCGGCAGCGTCACCATCGGCAGCAGCACGCTGACCGGCCCATGCGCCGCCGCGCGGATCAGCGCGCGGGCCTGGATGCGGGCGAGATCGGGATGGGCGAGCAGGAAGCGCACCCCGCGCAGGCCGAGCATGCCGGCCGGGTCGCCCTCGTTGAGGCCCGCCAGCGCCTTGTCGCCGCCGAGATCGAGCATGCGCAGCGTCACCGGCTTGCCGGCGAGCGCGTCGAGGAGGCGGCGGTAGACCGTCAGATGCCGCTCCTCGCTCAGCGCCTCGGCCGCGCTGGTGAGCACAAATTCGGTCCGCACCAGCCCGACCCCGTCCACCTCGGCGGGATCGAGCGTGTCGAGATCGGCCAGCGTGTCGAGATTGGCGAGCAGCAGCGGCGTTTCGCTCCCGCCGGCAGCGGCGGGGAACGGCGCCGCGCCGGGGGCGGCGTGCAGGGCGGGGGCGACGGCGCGGGGCGTCGCGTCAGGGTGTGGATCGGGCAAAAGCCCTGCCTCGGGCAAAAGCCGTGGGTCGGGGTTAAGGCAGGCCAGCCCCTGCGTGCCGTCCACCAGCAGCGCCTCCCCCGTCTCGCCCGGCAGCGCCCCGAGGCCGACCACCATCGGCACGCCGCGCGCCCGCGCCAGCAGGGCGACATGGCTTGCCGTGCTGCCGGCGCCCAGCGCGATGGCGCCGCCGCTCGACCAGTCATGGGCGAGAAAGACGCTGGGCGGCATGTCGCGCCCGACATAGACCGCGCCCGCTGGAAAATCGGCACGGGTGCGCCCGGCCAGCGCGTCGAGCACGCGGTGCTGCAGGTCCATCAGGTCGACCGCGCGCAGGGCGAAGGGATCGACCTCGGCCCCCTCGTCCTGTTTGGCCTCACTGCACCGACTGGCGCTCTCACTGCACTCACTGGCCATCGCTTCGATCTGGTCGTTCAGTGCCGCGGCGAAGGCCAGCGCCGCCCCCTCGCCGCGGTCGATGCGGGCCAGAGCCGGGGCGAGAAGCTCGCCATCGAGCAGCAGTTCGATCTGGAAATCGAGGATGCCGGCGCTCTCCGCGTTGGCCCCGGCCGAGAGCTGGCGCAGTTCGTAAACCGCTCTGTTCACAGCATTTTTCAGCGCCGCGCGCGCCTCGGCCGCGCTGCCGGCGCGGCCGGACGGCGCCGGCGGCTCGCCCGCCCGGTGCACCGGGCCGACCGCCCGACCGGGCGAGGCGGGATGGCCGCGAAACTCACGCGGGACGACCATCGGCCCGCCCCGGCTTGCGATCCTCGTCGAAATTGCGCCGCACCAGCCCGCTCAGCGCCGCGACCGCCTCCTCCGCCCGCGCGCCCTCAGCGCGAATTCTCATTCTAGTTCCGCGTCTTATGCGGGCGCCGATGATCTTGACGATGCTCTTTCCGTTCAGCCAGTCGCCCGATCCATCCACCGCCACCTCGATCGTGCAGGGGAAGGATTTGGCCAGGCGGGTGAAGGCGACCGAGGGCCGCGCATGCAGCCCAACCCCATGCGTGACCTCGACTTCCGCCTGGCAGCGAGGGGCGGAAGGCCGCCCGATGAGGGGAGCGGGCTCGGCCATCACGCGGACAACTCTTCCGCCGTCGCCACCACCCGCGCCAATGTGGAGCCGCCAGAAGCTTCGGCCGCCGCGACCACCGCGCCCTCCACCAGCGGCGCGTTGCAGATGGCGACCTTGGCCGCACGCGCCGGCCCGAGCATCTCCACCGCCATCTCGCTATTGGTTTCCGCCCCGCCGAGATCGACGAAGACAGCCACGCCGGCCTCGGACCATGCCACCTCGATCGCCATCAGGATACCGGCTACATGGGTGCCCAACCCGCCCTCGACATTGCCACCGGTCCAGGCGAGCGGCACGCAGTCGCCGACCATCTGGCGCACCATATCGGCGGCGCCCTGCGCCACCAAAGGCGAGTGCGAGACGATCACGATCCCCACATTGGCGATGCGCGCGGGCGTCATGAGGGCGCGTTCTCCTTGAAATACAGACAGATAGCCCTCGTGAGCAGGGCGCAGCTCGACGCGCCGGGGTCTTCATGGCCGATCGAACGTGCGCCGAGATAGGACGCCCGGCCGCGCCGCGCCAGCATCATCTCGGTCGCCTGCGCGGCATTGCGGGCGCATTCGGCAATGCGCAGCGGCGCGGCATGTCCCGCGATCTCCGCCTGCACGGGGTAGAGCACATCCAGCAGCGTCTTGTCGCCCGGCCCGGAACGGCCCCGCCGCGCCACCGCCGCGACCGCCTGGGCGAGGATGGCGGCGAAATCGGCCTCTTCCTCCCCGACGGCAAGGCCGCGCCCGAGCTCCATCAGCAGCGTGCCATAGAGCGGCCCGGCGGCGCCGCCGATGCTCATGACCAGCACCAGCCCGATGCGCTCCAGCGCCGCCGGCAGCGGCAGGGCGGAAATGGCGTCGCGCTCGCGATACACCGCCTCCAGCCCGCGCCGCATATTGGCGCCATGGTCGCCATCGCCGATGGCGCTGTCGAGCCGGCCGAGACGCTCGCAATGCTGCTCGATCTGCTCACGACACAGGCCGATGAGGGCCGTGAGATCGGCGGCATTAAGCCTCATCGGCCTCAGCCCCGCTCCACCAGCGCCGCAAACACCTTGGCCACCGCCACCGCACCGGGATCGGGCGAACCCTCCAGATCACGCGCGGCGACATAGGCCGCCCGCCCGGCCCGCGCCTGCACCATGGCTTTTGTCGCCTCAGCCCCTGACGAGGCCGCGGCGGCGGCAGCCGCGAGATCAACGGTCGCGAGCGCCCTCAGGGCGGGATCGAGCGCATCGATCATGGTGCGGTCACCCAGCGCGGCGCCGCCATAGAACACCATACGTTCCAGCCCGGCGAGCAGAGCCTCCGGCAGCCTCGCCCCGTCCCCCCGCGCCTGTGCGGCGGCGGTGAAGAAGATGGAGAGCAGCACGCCGCTCGACCCGCCCATGGCGGTGCCGAGTTCGGCGCCGATGGCCTTGAGCGTGGCGGCAGGATCGGCGAGAGGCAGGCCGGAGAGGCGGGCGTCAACGGCGCGGGCGCCGGTGGCGACCGTCGACCCCGTGTCGCCATCGCCGGCGCGGGCGTCGAGCCGGTTCAGTTCCTCCTCCAGCCCGATCAGCGTGGCGCAGGCAGTGCGGATGACGGCTTCCGCCGCCGCGTCGGCGCTGGCGGCCGACACCTCGTCGCGCGGCGCGGAAGGCGCGGACCACACCTCGACCCCGCCAGGCGCGACCGCCGGGCGCCAGGCGAGCGGCTCGGCCGGGGCGGTCAGCGCCGCTTCGCGCGCGGCGTCGAGCCGGAGATAGGAAAGCGAAAAGCCGTTCATGTTCAGCGCCGTCATCAGCGCCGCCGGGCCGATGACCAGCTTCACCCCGCGCCCGAGTTCCGACCCCAGTAGCGCCTCGGCGATCAGGCTCATCTCCAGAGGCGGCACGGCGCCGAGATTGTTGATCAGCAGCGCGTAGTCGGCGGCGGGGTCGAGCCGGGCGGCAAGGCGCCCGCTCATCAGCGCGACGATCTCGCCGGCCGGCTGCAGCGGAATACGCTCCACCCCGGGCTCGCCATGAATGCCGAGACCGAGCTCGCCCTCCTGCGCGCCGAGCCGCGCCTCGAAGGGCTGGCCGGGGATCGAGCAGGAGGACAGCGACACGCCGAGCGAGGCAATATCGGCCGCCGCCGCGCGGGCCGCCCCGGCGACTGTTGCGAGGTCGGCGCCCGTCTCCGCGAGATGGCCGGCGATCTTGTGCACGAACAACGTGCCGGCGACGCCGCGCGGCTGGGGGATGTCGGGCAGCGCGATGTCGTCGGCGACGATCGCCATCTCGACCCGATAACCCTCGGCACGGGCACGCTCGGCGGCGAGGCCGAAATTCAGCCGGTCGCCGGTGTAGTTCTTCACCACCAGCAGGCAGCCCGGCTCGCCCGTCACGGCGCGGATGGCGGTGAGCACCGCCTCGACGCTGGGCGAGGCGAAGATTTCGCCCGAGACGGCGGCGGTCAGCAGCCCCTTGCCGACGAAGCCGGCATGCGAGGGCTCGTGCCCAGCGCCGCCGCCGGAAACCACGGCGACCTTCGACTTGTCCCAGTCGGCGCGCAGCACAACCTTGATGTCGGGATAGGTGTCGAGCCGCGCCAGCCGGCCAGGCGGCGTCGTGCGCAGGAGACCGTCCAGCGCCTCGGTAACGATGCTGTCCCGCCGGTTGAAGAAATGTTTCATGGCTGCCTTCCCATCCGTTCGACGCGACATCAGGCGCGTGACCGTTCGTTCTCACGCATGTCCGCTATACAAGCCGCTGGCCGTCCTGCCCGAAATAGAGCGGGTTCCGCAATGACAGGCTGATCCGGTCGCCGGGAGACACCGCCATGTCGGGGTCGGCGAGCGTCACCAGCTTCTGCTCGTCCAGCTTGATGTGCAGGTGGTTCTGGTCGCCGAGATGCTCGATCCAGTCGACCCGCGCATTGCCACCCTCCTCCCGCGCCAGGGCGATGTGCTCGGTACGCGCGCCGATCGTCTTCGTTCCCGGCGGCGCCGGCACATCCGGCAGCAGGCCGACCGGCAGCAGATTGATATGCGGTTGGCCGAGCCGGGCGGCGACGTGGAGATTGGCCGGGTCGGCATAGATCTCGCGCGGCGTGCCGATCTGCACCAGCCGGCCCTCGGCGAGGATGCCGATGCGGTCCGCCATGGTCATCGCCTCGATCTGGTCGTGGGTGACATAGAGCAGTGTCGCGCCCAACTCCTTCTGGATGCGCTTCAGCTCCAGCCGCAGTTCGCCGCGCAGCTTGGCGTCGAGCGAGGAGAGCGGCTCGTCCATGAGATAGATGGAGGGCCGGCGCACCAGCGCCCGGCCGATGGCGACGCGCTGCATCTCGCCGCCGGAGAGGCGGGTGGAGCGGTTTTCCAATTTGTGGTCGATGCGGACCATCTTCGCCACCTCCCGCACCCGCGCGTCGATGGCGGCAGCCTCCATGCGCCGCGCCGGGGAGCGCAGCGGAAAGGCCAGATTCTCGTACACGGTGAGGTGCGGGTAGAGGGAGTATTGCTGGAACACGAAGGCGACGTCGCGGCTGGCCGGGGCGAGGCCCGCCATCGGCCGCCCGCCAATGCTGACCATGCCGGCATCGGGCGTCTCCAGCCCGGCGATGAGGCGGAGCGTGGTGGTCTTTCCAGCGCCGGTGGGGCCTAGAAGAACCACGAACTCCCCATCGGCGATGGCGAGGTCGATGCCATCGACGGCGCGCTTGGCCCCGCCCTTGCCGAAGCTCTTGGTGATGCCCTTGAGCGTCACGTCAGCCATGACGGGCCTCCTGGCGCAACGCGCCCTCGTGCAGGACGGAAGGGATCACCCGGCCGGAGCCGGCGTCGAACAGCGACAGCCGCTCGCTCTTGAAGGTGAGGCCGACCGGCTCGCCGATGGCGTAGCTGTGCTCGGCCGGCAGGCGGGCACGCACCAGCCCGCCCTCGATCTCGACCGTCACGATCTGGTTGGTGCCGAGATATTCGCTGCCATAGATCGCCCCGCGCAGCGGCGAAGCGTCCGAGAAGCGGACATGCTCGGGCCGCACACCCAGCGCCAGTTCGCCGGGCGCCACATCCCGGCGCAGTTCGGGCATCTCCACCTCGGCCGTGCCGATGTGGGCCGCGCGCGCGCCCTTTGGCAGGCCGGCGGAAAAGCGGATGAAGTTCATCGGCGGCGAACCGATGAAGTCGGCGACATACATGGAAGCCGGGCGGTCATAGATTTCCTGCGGCGTGCCGAACTGCTCGATGACGCCATGATTCATCACCGCGATCTTGTCGGCCATCGCCATGGCTTCGATCTGGTCGTGGGTGACATAGACCGTGGTGGCATGGATGCGGTTGTGCAGCTCGCGCAGCTCGCGCACCATCACCTCGCGGAACTCGGCATCGAGCGTGCCGAGCGGCTCGTCCATCAGGAAGCACATCGGCCGGCGCACGATCGCCCGGCCGAGCGCCACGCGCTGGCGGTCGCCGCCCGCCAGGCCCGACACCGGGCGGTCGAGGATGTGATCGATCTGCAGCAGCCGCGCCGTCTCCTCCACCCGCGCCTTGATCTCCGCCTTCGGCACCCCCTGGGCGAGCAGCGGGAAGCCGATGTTCTTGCGCACATTCATGTGCGGGTAGAGGGCGAAGAGCTGGAACACGAAGGCGATGTCGCGCTCGCTGGCGCGCTTGTAGGTCACGTCCTCGCCAGCGAGGCGGATGGCGCCGCCGGTCGGCAGCTCCAGCCCGGCGATCATCCGCAGCGTGGTGGTCTTGCCGCAGCCCGAAGGGCCCAGCAAGGCGAGGAACTCGCCATCCTCGACGGTGAAGCTCGAATCCTGCACAGCGACGAACTCGCCGAACGCCTTGCGCAGATGCTCGACCCTGATCTCGGCCATGCGCCTACTCCGGGAATTTGGACACGATCATGAACATGAACGTGCCGGCGAGAAGGGTGACGAGGGAATAGGTGTAGAGCACCAGCGCGAAGGGCTGGAACAGCATGAGGAAGCCGAGGCCGATTACCGTTACGGCCACCGCCTCCATCGGTCCGCGCCGCAGGAAGAAGGGGCGGCGGCGCGGCGGCAGAGCCGGGCTTTGCGGAGTGAGGAGGGGATCGCTCATTTGCGCACCGCCCCGAAGGTGATGCCGCGCAGGAGCTGTTTGCGCAGCAGGATGGTGAAGACGAGGATCGGCACCAGGAAGATCGTGGTGCCCGCCGCCACCGCCGGCCAGTCCTGCCCGCCCTCGCCGATGATGGTGGGGATGAAGGGCGGCGCCGTCTGGGCGCTGCCTGAGGTGAGCAGCGAGGCAAAGGCGTATTCGTTCCAGGCGAAGATCAGGCAGAAGATGGCGGTCGCCGCTATGCCGGTGGTCGCCTGCGGCAGCACCACCTTGCGGAATGCCTGCAGACGCGAATAGCCGTCGATCATCGCCGCCTCCTCATATTCGCGCGGGATCTCGTCGATGAAGCCCTTGAGCAGCCAGACGGCGAGCGAGACGTTCACCGCCGTGTAGAGCAGCATCATGCCGAGCGCGGTGTCCGACAGGCCGAGCTGGCGGTACATCAGGTAGATCGGGATGGCGACGGCGATGGGCGGCATCATCCGGGTGGACAGGATGAAGAACAGCAGATCGTCAGCCAGCGGCACCTTGAAGCGCGAGAAACCATAGGCCGCCAGCGTACCGAGCCCCACGGCGAGGAAGGTCGAGCCGAAGGCGATGATCAGCGAATTGGTGAAACGCGGCAGGAAGTTGGAAGGTCCCGCGATCACCATGTTGCGCTGCCTTGTGACGGCGTCGCACACCCCGTCGGGCGCAGGCAGCGAGGCGATGTATTCCGGCGTCTGCCGCGTGCGGGTGGTGAACAGGTTGCAATAGCCCTCGATCGACGGGGTGAAGAGGATCTTCGGAGGATAGGAGATCGAATCCGGCGGCGATTTGATCGAGGTGAGGAAGATCCATACGAGCGGAAGCATGGTGACGAGCGCGTAGACGATCACCAGCGTCGCGGCGATGCGCTTGGAGCGGGAGCTCGGCTCGACGACGGAATGGGCGGTGTTGACGGTGGTTGTCTTGGCCGGGCTCATCGCTGCTTCACCCTGTTGAGCGCCTTGACGTAGATGTTGGCAAGGCCGAACACCGCGACGAACAGCACGATGGCGAAGGCCGAGGAGCGACCGGTCGCCCAGGCCTCGAAGGCGTCACGCTTCAGCGTGATCGAGGCGACCTCGGTGGTCGAGCCGGGTCCGCCACCGGTGAGCAGGTTCACCATGTCGAACATCTTGAAGTTCTCGATGCCGCGGAACAGCACCGCCAGCATGATGAAGGGCAGCGCCATCGGCACGGTGATCGACCAGAACTGCCGCCAGTTCGAGGCGCGGTCGACCTCCGCCGCCTCGTAGATGTAGTCGGGGATGGAACGCAGCCCGGCGAGGCAGATCAGCATCACATAGGGCGTCCACATCCAGGTATCGACGATGATGATCGCCCAGGGCGCCAGGTTCACACTGCCGAGCATCTGGATATCGGAGGTGGGGATGCCGGTCAGGAACGAGACAGCATAGGCGAACAGGCCGATCTGCGGCTCATAGAGGAAGCGCCAGAAATTGCCGACCACCGCCGGCGACAGCATCATCGGAATGAGGATGAGCGTCGTCCAGAACGCATGGCCGCGAAACTTTCGGTCGATGAGATAGGCGAGCGCGAAGCCGATCACCGTTTGCAAAAGGATGGTCCAGAAGACGAAATGCGCCGTGGTCTGCATCGACGCCCAGATGTCGGGGTCGTTCAGCACCCGCGAGTAATTGCCGAGCCCGACATTCTTGACCTCGGCATTGGGCCGGTTGGCGCGGAAATTCGTGAAGGACAGGTAGATCGCCCAGAACAGCGGGAAGATGTTGATCGCCAGCAGCAGGACGATGGTGGGTGCGATGAAGAGCCAGGCGATTGCCCGGTCCGACAGCGCCCGCACCCGCACCACCACGCCGTCCGGCGTCGCCCGCGCAGCCGCCTCGGCGGCCTTGTCGGCAAGAGAAGGGTTGGAAATGGTCACGGCCGCATCCGATTTGGTCAGCGAGAAGGGCGCCCCGGTCCGGCAGGCAAGCGGCCGGGTCGCTGTCTGGAGCCCGCGCCGATCCGCGTGCATCGCAAGCGGATCGGATAGCGCGTTCTCACTCTTGCAGTGAGAGGGCGATTTACCGATCAGATGAGTTCAGTCTGATCGGATCGCGCTCTGGCGGGAAGGAGCGCGGAGGGCTCCTGCGTCCTTCGAGGCCGCTTCCCGCGCGCCTCAGAAGGATGCAGCTCTGCGCCTGCGCGTCTTGCATGACGCGGAGCGGGCACGCCCCGCGCCTCGAAGCACACTGGCCCCAAGCCGATGCCCGTTGAGAGGCGGCGTCAGATCTTGCCGTCTTCCTTGAAGATCTCGGTCCAGTCTTTCTCCAGACCATCGAGCGCTTCCTTCGCCGTGCCCTTGCCGGCAACGACATAGTCATGCACCCGCTTCTGCATCGCCTGCAGCAGCTCGGCATAGGAGGGCTCGGCCCAGAAATCCTTCACGATCGCCATCGATTCGAGGAAGGCGGGCGCGTAGGGCTGGCTGGTCTTGAAGTCGGGGGCATCGACCACCGCCTTTAGGCAGGAATAGCCGCCGAGCTGCCACCACTTGGCCTGCACCTGCGGCTGGGCGAACCACTTGATGTATTGCAGCGCCGCGTCGCGCTTGTCGGAATAGGACACGACCGAAATGCCTTGCCCGCCGAGCTGGGCGAAATGGTACTTCTCCGCCGGGTTGGGGAAGAAGCCGATACGGTCGCCGCCGACCTTTTCGTCCTTGTAGAGGCCGGGCCAGGTGAAGGCGAAGTTCATCTGCATCGCCACCTGACCGGATTTGAAGGCGTCGGCCGATTCTACCATGTAGACGTTGGAGGCGCCCGGCGGCGTGCAGCAATCATAAAGCGACTTGTAGAATTCGAGGCCCTTCACCGCGTCCGGCGAGTTCACATAGCCCTGCATGTCGTAGGGCTTCTTGGGGTTGTCATACATGAAGCCCCAATCATAGAGGACGTTGGTCACGCCCATGGTGATGCCTTCCGAGCCACGCTCGGTGTAGATCGAGGCGCCATAGACGGTCTTGCCGTCGATCTGCCGCTTCTGGAAGAATTCGGCGATCTGCTTGAGCTGGTCATAGGTCTTCGGCGCGTCGAGATCCCAGCCGTACTTTGCCTTGAATTCCTTCTGGATCTCCGGCCGCTGGAACCAGTCCTTACGGTAGGTCCAGCCCACGACGTCGCCCATCGCCGGCAGCGCCCAGTAGTTTGGCGTGTTCTTGGGCCATTCGGAGTAGCCAACGACGGTCGCGGGAACGAAGTCATCCATCTTGATGCCTTCCTTCGCGAAGAAGTCGTTCAGCTTCACATAATGGCCGTTCTCCGCCGCGCCGCCGACCCACTGGCTGTCGCCGATGATGAGGTCGCACAGCTTGCCGCGCGAGTTGAGCTCGTTGAGGAAGCGGTCGGCATAGCTCGTCCACGGGACGAACTCGAACTTCATGTCGATGCCGGTCTTGGTGGTGAAGTCTTTGGAGAGCTCGACCAGCGCATTGGCCGGGTCCCAGGCCGCCCAGCACAGGGTGAGCTGTTCGGCCTTCGCCGCCTGCGGCACGGACATCAGCGCGCAAACGGCCGTCGCCCCGAGAAGGGGTATCCACTTCTTCAGCATGCTCTCCTCCCAGAGAACGAGGGGCTTTCTGCCCCTTTCAAGGCTCACGCCGGGCGCGCTGCGCGCCGGCACGATTTAGCTTTATGTTTAGCTTTGCTCGCTTTGCTCAACATGACAAGAGCAATTCGTTGCTGCAGTGCGGCGGTGCGCTGCAACCGCTAGGATCCATTCTCGCCGGCAGGGAACAGGCCTCGCAACTCAAGGGAAAGCCTGCCCTGATGGGCTTGGGGCGGAGAGGATTTCATGTTGACCCTCCCGCCGCGCGCCGCGGAGCCCTGACCGCCGCAAGAAAAGGGCGGCTGGCATGCCAGAAAAGCCATGATATTGCTGCATTGCACCTAAACGAAGGTTCACTTCTTTCGATTTTGCGCTATTGCGGCCCAAAATGGTTTCGTATAGCGTCAATATGAACATAAAAACGAAAGCGCTGCTGACCTAAAGAAGCGCACCGGGAGACGCGCCTTGAACGCTCGCACGTTGGACGAGAGTTACGACCTTGCGATCATCGGCGGGGGGGTGAATGGTTGCGGCATCGCCCGCGACGCCGCCGGCCGAGGCGTGTCGGTCGTGCTCCTGGAACAGGGCGATTTCGCCGGCGCCACCTCCTCCGCCTCGACCAAACTGATCCATGGCGGGCTGCGCTATCTCGAACAATACGAGTTTCGGCTCGTGCATGAGGCCCTTGCCGAGCGCGAAGTGCTGTGGGCCATCGCCCCGCACATCATTCGCCCGCTACGCTTCGTGCTGCCGCACCATGCGGGCCTGCGCCCCGCCTGGCTGCTGCGCCTCGGCCTGTTCCTCTATGATCACCTCGGCGGGCGCAAGCTGCTGCCGGCCACCCGCTCGCTGGACCTGACCCGCGATCCCGCCGGCCGGCCGCTGCGCGAGGGCTATCGGCGGGCGTTCGAATATTCCGACTGCTGGGTCGAGGACAGCCGCCTCGTCGTTCTGAACGCGCTTGATGCCGCCGAGCGCGGCGCCGACATCCGCCGCGGCACGCGCGTCATTTCGGCGAGCCGCGAGGCCGAGCACTGGCGCATCGAGTTCGACGAGGACGGAACGCGCCGCGTCGTCAATGCGCGCGTGCTGGTCAATGCCGCCGGCCCCTGGGTGCATGAGGTGCTGGCGCATGTGCTGCGCGCCAACTCGCCGGCTAATGTCCGCCTCGTGCAGGGCAGCCATATCGTCGTGCCCCGGCTTTACGAGCATGACCGCGCCTATATCTTCCAGAATGCGGATGGGCGCATCATCTTCGCCATTCCCTATGAGCAGGATTTCACCCTGATCGGCACCACGGACCGCGACTTCGGCCGCACGCCGAGCCCGCCCGTGGCGAGCGAGGAGGAGATTGCCTATCTCTGCGCCGCCGCGAGCGAGTATTTCCGCCAGCCGGTGACGCCGGGCGACGTGGTGTGGACCTATTCCGGCGTGCGCCCGCTTTATGACGACGGCGCCTCCAAGGCGCAGGAAGCCACCCGCGACTACGTGCTCGAACTGGACGAAAAGGACGGCCGCGTGCCGGTCCTGTCCGTGTTCGGCGGCAAGATCACCACCTATCGTCGCCTGGCCGAGCACGCGATGCAGAAGCTGGCGCCCTTCCTGCCGGGCGCCTCCAAGGCCTCGTGGACCGGCACCGCACCCCTGCCGGGCGGCGATTTCGGCGTCCACGACCAGCCGCGCGTGGTCGCCCAGCTGTTGCGCGCCCATCCCTGGCTCGACGAGCATCTCGCCCGGCGCCTGGTTGTCGCCTATGGCACGCGCGCCATGCGTATCCTCGACGGCGCCCGCTCCGCGCACGATCTCGGCCGCATATTCGGCGCCGACCTCACCGAGGCAGAAGTGCGCTATCTGATGCGCGAGGAATGGGCCCGCACCGCCGAGGATGTGCTATGGCGGCGTTCCAAGCTCGGCCTGCGCTTCTCGCCCGAGGAAACCGCCGCGCTCGACGCCTTCATGGCCGAGAGCGCCCTGCATGGCGCATCGCCGGCCTCGCTGCGGGGAGTTGCGCAATGACGCTCGAACTCGATCACGTCTCGCTGCGCGTGCGCGGCGTACCCTTCATCAAGGACGTTTCGCTGCGGCTGGAGCGTGGCAGCCTCAATGTGCTGCTCGGCGCCACCCTTGCCGGCAAGACCAGCCTCATGCGGCTGATGGCCGGGCTCGACGCTCCCACTTCCGGCCGCGTGCGGATGGAGGGACGCGACGTCACCGGCCTGTCGGTGAAGAAGCGCAGCGTCGCCATGGTCTACCAGCAGTTCATCAACTACCCCTCGCTGACGGTGTATGAGAACATCGCCTCGCCGCTGCGCGTGGCCGGCCTGCCGCGGGCGGAAATCGAGGCGCGTGTTCTCAGCGCGGCGAAGCTGCTGAAGCTCGACCCCTATCTGCAGCGCACCCCGCTTGCATTGTCGGGCGGCCAGCAGCAGCGCACCGCCATCGCCCGTGCGCTGGTGAAGCGCGCCGATCTCGTTTTGCTCGACGAGCCTCTGGCCAATCTCGACTACAAGCTGCGCGAGGAACTGCGGGAAGAACTGCCGCGCATCTTCGCCTCCACCGGCGCTGTGTTCGTCTACGCCACCACCGAGCCGACCGAGGCCCTGCTGCTGGGCGGCCACACCGCCACGCTGCTGGAGGGTGCCGTGACGCAGTTCGGCCCGACCGCCCAAGTCTATCGCGGGCCGGCCAATCTCGCCACCGCACGGGTATTCTCCGACCCTCCGCTCAACGCGCTGCGCGTGACCAAGCAGGGCCATACGGTGCTGATGGAGAACGGCACCGTGCTGCCGGCCAGCGGCCCCCTCGCGCAGGTGCCGAACGGCGTCTACACGATCGGCGTGCGCGCCCACCATCTGGGGGTGGAGGATATCGCCACCGCCGAGCGCATCACCGGAAACGGCCTCATCCGGCTGGGCGCCACCATCGCCGTGACCGAGGTCACCGGCTCGGAGAGCTTCCTGCACATGGATATGGGCCAGGAGCGCCTCACCGCTCTCGTTGCCGGCGTGCGGCGGCTGGAGCCCGATGCGCCGGTGGAGGTGCTGATCGACCCCCGCCATATCCTGCTGTTTGGCGCCGACGGACAGGCCATCGCGCCCACCCGCGACGCCGCGGCCGCCTGAGGGAGAGCACCATGGCCAGCATCACGCTCGACGGTCTCGCCCATGCCTACCGGCCCGATCCGCGCGGCCCGCAGGATTATGCGCTCAAGGAAATCAACCATGTCTGGCGGCAGGGTGGCGCCTATGCGCTGCTCGGCCCTTCCGGCTGCGGAAAGACCACGCTGCTCAACATCATCTCCGGCCTGGTGATCCCGACGCGCGGGCGCATCCTGTTCGACGACCGCGACGTCACGCGGCTGCCGACCGAGGCGCGCAACATCGCGCAGGTGTTCCAGTTCCCGGTCGTCTACGACACGATGACCGTGCGCGAGAACCTCGCCTTCCCGCTGAAGAACCGGAAGATGCCGCGCGAGGCCATCGCTCGCCGCGTCGAGGAAATCGCCAGCCGGCTGGACCTCACCTCGGTGCTGGACCGCAAGGCCTCGAACCTCACGGCCGACGCCAAGCAGAAGATCTCGCTGGGGCGCGGACTGGTGCGCGAGGATGTCGCCGCCATCCTGTTCGACGAGCCGCTGACCGTCATCGACCCGCATCTGAAATGGCAGCTGCGCTCCTCGCTGAAGGAACTGCACCGCGCGCTCGACCTGACGATGATCTATGTGACGCACGACCAGACCGAGGCGCTGACCTTCGCCGATACGGTGGTGGTGATGCATGACGGCGCCGTGGTGCAGACCGGCACGCCGGAAGAGCTGTTCGAGCGGCCGGCCCACACATTCGTCGGCCATTTTATTGGCTCGCCGGGCATGAACGTGCTGCCGGCAAGGGTCGCGGGGCGCACGGCGCATGTGGGCGATGTCGCCATTGCGCTCGATCGCGGCTATGCCGCCCTACCGGCGGGGGAGCGGATCGAACTCGGCGTGCGGCCGGAATTCGCCACGCTCGCCGCGCCCGGCACCGGCCTGCCGGTGAAGGTGACGCGCATCGAGGATATCGGGCGCGCCCGCATCGCCCGCATCGAGATTTCTGGCAATCCCGCCGCCGCCATGGTGCCAGAGGACTTGTCGCTCGATGGTGACAGCGCCGGCCTCACCCTCGATCCCCGGCAGATCCACATCTATGCCGATGGCGTGCTGGTGCCCGGCGAAGCCGCCGGCCGCGAGGGAGACGCGTGATGGACAAGCCCGTCAACAATGCCGCCTGGCTGTTGGTCGCCCCGGTGTTCCTCATCGTCGCCTTCTCGGCCATCCTGCCGATCATGACGGTGGTGAACTATTCGGTTCAGGACACCTTCGGCAATAACCAGTTCTTCTGGAACGGCCTTGGCTGGTTCCAGGAACTTCTGGACCCCACGACCGAGCTTGGCGGGCGCTTCCTCGACGCGCTGTGGCGCAACCTGCTGTTCTCCGCCATCATCCTCGCCATCGAGGTGCCGCTCGGCATCCTGGTCGCGCTGTCCATGCCGCGCGACGGCTGGAAGGTCGCCGCGACGCTGGTCATCATGGCGCTGCCGCTGCTGATCCCGTGGAACGTGGTCGGCACCATCTGGCAGGTCTTCGCCCGCGCCGATATCGGCCTCGGCGGCTGGGCGATCAACGCGCTCGGCATCGACTATAATTATACGGGCGACCCGCTGGCTGCCTGGATCACCATCGTGGTGATGGATGTCTGGCACTGGACCAGCCTGGTCGCGCTGCTGTGCTATGCCGGCCTGAAGTCCATTCCCGACGCCTACTATCAGGCGGCCCGCATCGACGGCGCCTCGCGCTGGGCGATCTTCACCACCATCCAGCTGCCGAAGATGAAGCGGGTGCTGCTGATCGCCGTGCTGCTGCGCTTCATGGACAGTTTCATGATCTACACCGAGCCCTTCGTGCTCACCGGCGGCGGCCCCGGCAACGCCACCACCTTCCTTTCCATCGACCTCGTGAAGATCGCGCTGGGCCAGTTCGACCTCGGCAAGGCGGCGGCAATGAGCCTAGTCTACAACCTCATCGTGCTCGCCCTGTGCTGGGTGTTCTATACGGTGATGACGAACGCCGGCACCGAGCGCCGGCACGAGGAGAACCCGGCATGAGCTCGACCTCGCAGCCCTCCTCGCGCGCCGGCGCCTTCGTCATGGCGCTCTACCTCGCCTTCCTGATCCTGCCAATCTACTGGCTCGTCAATATGAGCCTGAAGACCAATTTCGAGATCAACACGACGGTCTCGCTGTGGCCGAACGAGATCACTTTCGAGCACTACATCAAGATATTCACCGATTCGAGCTGGTATTCGGGCTACATCAACTCGCTGACCTATGTGGCGCTGAACACCATCATCTCGATCACGCTGGCGCTGCCGGCGGCCTATGCGTTCTCGCGCTACAGCTTCGTCGGCGAGAAGCACCTGTTCTTCTGGCTGCTGTCCAACCGGATGGCGCCGCCGGCGGTGTTCGCCCTGCCCTTCTTCAACCTCTATTCCGCCATCGGCCTGTTCGACACCCCCTGGGCCGTGGCGCTCGCGCACTGCCTGTTCAACGTGCCGCTGGCGGTGTGGATCCTGGAAGGCTTCATGTCCGGCGTGCCGCGCGAGATCGACGAGACGGCGGCGATCGACGGCTATTCCTTCCCGCGCTTCTTCATCAAGATCTTCATGCCGCTGATCGCGAGCGGCATCGGCGTGGCCGCCTTCTTCTGCTTCATGTTTTCCTGGGTAGAACTGCTGCTGGCCCGCACCCTCACCGCCACCAACGCCAAGCCGATCGCGGTGACGATGACGCGCACCGTCTCCGCCGCTGGCATGGACTGGGGTCTGCTCGCCGCCGCCGGCGTGCTGACCATCATTCCCGGCGCGCTGGTGATCTGGTTCGTGCGCAACTACATCGCCAAGGGCTTCGCCCTCGGGCGGGTGTGAGGGAGGACGCCATGGAAAACGCCCCCGCCCCGTTCCTGGAAACCCTCGCCGAGAACACCGCCTGGATGGCGTGGACCTGGCCGACGGCGGCGTTCTTCGCCGTCATCGCCGGCCTGCTCGCCATCTTTACCGTGCTGGCGCTTTGGCGGCCCGAGCGTGCCCGCGTCGGCGTGCTGGGCATTCCCACCACGCGCGGCGACCGGCTGTTCATCACGCTGCTCGGCAGCGCCTTCATCAATCTCGCCTGGCTTGCCCTGGTGGGACCCAATCTCGGCTGGGCGCTCGCGCTCTGCCTTGTCTACGCGCTGGCGGTGTTCCGCCTCGTGTGAATTCGCCTAAGCGGCAACAAGCCGCGGAATTCTGGGAAGAAACGGGAGGAAAGACCCATGTTGCCGTCTAAGAGCCGAGGCCGGCTTCTGCTGGCCGCCAGCGCCATGGCGCTGATTGCCTTCGCCGCACCCGTCCGCGCGGACGAGGCTGCCGCCAAGAAGTGGATCGACAGCGAATTCCAGCCCTCCACGCTCTCCAAGGACGAGCAGATGCGGGAGATGGAATGGTTCATCAAGGCTGCCGAACCGTTCAAGGGCATGGAGATCAACGTCGTCTCCGAAACCATCACCACGCATGAATACGAGGCCAAGGTTCTCGCCAAGGCGTTCTCGGAGATCACCGGGATCAAGCTCACCCA
>NZ_JAUSUH010000010.1 GCF_030813595.1 Ancylobacter vacuolatus
CTCACCGGCACGGCGGGCCTGGAGAAGACCGATTACGGCACGCTGATCCTCTCCGGCAGCAACACCTATGAGGGCGGCACCACCGTCTCCGCCGGTACCTTGCAGGTCGGCGCCGACGCCGCGCTCGGCGACGCCTCGGGCGGGCTGACGCTGGCCGGCGGCACGCTGGCCACCAGCGCGAGCTTCACCTCCGACCGCGACGTCACCCTCACCGGCGCCGGCACCTTCAGCACCGCGACCGACACCAGCCTGGCGCTGAGCGGCGTCGTCTCCGGCACGGGCAGCCTCACCAAGTCAGGCGCCGGCACGCTGATCCTCTCCGGCAGCAACACCTATCAGGGCGGCACCACGATCTCCGCCGGCACGCTGCAGGTCGGCGATGGCGGCACTACCGGCTCGATCCTCGGCACGGTGACCAACAATGCCGCGCTGGTCTTCGATCTCTCCGCCGACACCAGCTTCGCCGGGGCGATCTCCGGCACCGGCACGGTGGCGCAGAGGGGCACGGGCACGCTGACCCTCACCGGCGCCAACAGCTATTCCGGCGGCACGGCCATCGGCTCGGGCACGCTGCGGGTGCTGGCGGCCCAGGCGATGGGCACAGGCGGGCTCACCATCGAGCGCGGCGCGACGCTGCGCGCCAGCGACAGCTTCACCTTCGCGGGCGGCGTGGTGCTGTCGACGGCGGTCACCTCGCCCACGGACGCGGCGATCGAGGTGGATGCCAGCAAGACGCTGACGCTCTCCGGCGTGATATCTGGCGGCGGCGACCTGGAGAAGACCGGCGCCGGCACGCTGATCCTGGCCGGCAACAACAGCTTCACCGGCACCACCACCATTACGGCGGGCACGCTGCAGATCGGCAATGGCGGCACCACCGGCATGATCAGCGGCGACATCGTCAACAACGCCAATCTGGTGTTCAACCGCTCGGATAGCTACACCATCAGCGGGGCGATCACCGGCGACGGCACGCTGACCCTGAGCGGCGGCGGCACGGCCGTGTTCGCCTCCTCCTATTCCGGCACGGTGGAGCTCACGAACGCCACGACCGTGCTGGCCCTCGACTCCACCACCGAGGCGGATTTCGTGGTCGGCAGCGGCGGCGTGCTCGGCGGAACCGGGACGGTCGGCTCCCTGACGATGAACGCGGGCGGCACCGTGGCGCCGGGCTATTCCCCGGGCACGCTCACCGTCAACGGTCCGGTCGCGTTCAACACCGGCGCGATCTATTCGGTCGACGTGACGCCGCAGGGCGGGCACGACCTGATCGTCGCCTCCGGCAATGTCACGCTCTCCTCGGGGGCGAGCGTCAAGGTGGTGGCGACGGCGGGCACCTATGACCGCCAGAGCACGCTCACCATCCTGACCACGTCAGGCACCGTGACCGGCACATTCGGCACGGTCAGCTCGAACTTCGCCTTCCTGCGGCCGACGCTGACCTACGACCTGCACAATGTCTACCTCGACCTCATCTATACCGGCGCCGAGTTCGTCGCCTATGCCCATACGCCGAACCAGGCGGAAGTCGCCGTGGCGGCGCAGGCGCTGGGCGAAGGCAATGCCGTGTTCGAGGCGATCACCATGCTGCCGGAAGGGGCCGTGGCGCCGGCGTACAACCAGCTCACCGGCGAGATCTACCCCTCGATAAACACCGTCATCCAGCAGGAGAGCGTCTATCTGCGCGACGCGGTCGGCGCCCGGCTGCGGCAGGCGGATCTGGGCGCGGGCACCAGCGCCCTCTCCTATGCCGCGAAGGCGGCCGGCCCGGCGACGGCGGCGCTCAGCCGCGAACTCGCTCCCACCCTGTGGGCGCAGGGCTATGGTGCCTGGGGCGATGCCTTCGGCAATGGCAATGCCGCAACCATCTCCTCCTCGATCGGCGGCTTTCTCGGCGGTGTCGACGCGGCCATCGCCGACAATGTGCGCGCCGGCCTGGTGGCGGGCTACAGCCGCTCGACCTTCGATGTCGATGGCCGCTCCTCCTCCGGCTCGATGGACAATGTCGATCTCGGCGTCTATCTCGGCGCCCAGTTCGGCGCGCTCGGCCTGCGCGGCGGCGCCTCCTATAGCTGGCACGACATCGATGTGGAGCGCACCGTCGCCTTCCCCGGCTTCGCCGAGCAGGAAAGCGCGAGCTACAGGGTCGGCACCACGCAGATCTTCGGCGAAGCCGGCTACCGCATGGCGTTTGCCGGCTATGAGCTGGAGCCGTTCGCGGGTCTCGCCTATGTGAGCGTCGCCGGCGGCTCGGCCAGCGAGAGCTGGCTCGGGGCGGCAGGCCTCGCGGTCGATGTGGCCGGGCAGGACACGTTCTACTCCACGCTGGGCGCGCGGGTGGCGACCTCCTTCGAGCTGGGCGGCCGGACGCTGACGCCGAGCGCGACGCTCGGCTGGCAGCACGCCTTCGGCGACACCGACTCGACCGCGACCATGCGGTTCCTGACCGGCACCACGCCCTTCGAGATCCAGGGCGTGCCGATCGCGGAAGACACGCTGATCGTCGGCGCCGGTCTCGCCTATGGCCTGTCGGACACCGTCACCCTTCAGGTGAACTATGCCGGCCAGATTGCGGCGGAGGCGAGCCAGAACGCCTTCTCCGCCCAATTCTCGCTGAGGTTCTGACAGCATGCGCCGGACAAGCCGCGTGCAGAGCCCTGGCGCCGCCCCCTTTCCGTCACACGCGTTCGGCGCCATCCTGCCGCCCGCGCCCCAGCGAGCGCGGCGGGGGCCGGTGCCCACGCTCTCCCTCCCTCGCCTTCACGAAAGAACAGACATATGCATGCGAGCTTGAACTTTGTCGGCGCCGCCCTTCTGGCCGGCGTCCTTGTCGGCGGCCCCGCGCAGGCTCAGACCCCGACCGCCACGGCCCCGGTCACGCAGCCCGTGCAGCCCCGCCCGGCGGCTCCGGCCGCCGTACGCCCGGCACCGGCGGCGGCCGCCGCGGATCCCTCGCAGCCGGCAGAAACCACCGCCACCTATCAGGACTGGCAGATGCGGTGCGTCACCCCGGCCGACCAGCCCCGCGCCTGTGAAGTCATCCAGAAACTCCAGGTCCAGGGTCAGGGGCTTGTGGCCACCATCGCCGTCGGCCGCGCCGACCCGAAATCGCCGATGCTCATCGTCATCCAGGTGCCGCAGGGCGTGTGGCTGCCGAGCGGCATCACGCTGAAGGTCGGTGCGAACGGCAAGCCGCTGCCGCTCGAATATAAGCGCTGCGCCCAGGTCTGCGTCGCCGAGGCGACCCTCGACGCCGCCACCGTGCAGAGCATGAAGACCGCCGCCGAGGCCGGCAGCTTCATCTTCCAGGACGGTGCGCAGCGGGATGTGGCGCTGCCGGTGTCGTTCAAGGGCTTCGCTCCCGCGCTCGACGCCAGCCTCAAGCCCTGATCCACGCACGCGCCACCGCCCTCCAGGTGGCGCGCGGCTCCCTCTCGACGAAAGCATCCTCCATGTCGGCCGGCACTTCCGCTCCCGCCCCGGGGCTTCCCCTTTTCTTCAGCGCGCCCACGCTGCTGCGCTTTCCCGATCACCGCCTGATCGGCCTGCGCGACGGCGTCGACTATGGCTTCGCCCGGGCGGCAGCGGCGATTCCGCTGGTGACCAGCGAGTTCGTCCACGCCCAGCGCAGCTACCCCCTCGTCTTCTCGATCGATGAGGGCGCCGCGCCGCTGGCTGTCACCGGGCTCACCGCCGGAGAGAACCTGTTCGTGCGGCAGGACGGCGGCTGGACCGCCGGCGACTATGTGCCGAGCTATGTCCGCCGCTACCCCTTCATCGGCATGACGCCCGGCGAGGGCGAGGCGCTCCTGCTCGGGCTCGACCTCTCCGCCGCCCAGGTGAGCACCGACGTGGCCCGCGACAGTGCCCGCGCGCTGTTCGAGGAAGACGGCAGCGCCACCGACACCGCCAAGGCCGCCATCGCCTTCTGCGAGGCCTATGCGCTCGAGCATGAGCGCTCGCGCGAATTCGGCGCGGCGCTCGAAGCCGAGAATCTGCTGGTCGCCCGCGAGGCGCGGGTCACCCTGCCGGATGGCAGCGAGAAACTGATCCAGGGTTTCCGCTTGGTCGACGAGGCCGCCTTCCGCGCCCTTTCCGGCACGACGCTGGAGACGTTCCACAGCCATGGCTGGAGCGACCTCATCGTCCTCCACCTCGCCTCGCAGCATGCCTGGCGCGCCCTCGTCGGCCGCGCCTTCCCGGCGGCCTAGCGCGTCTTCGGCACATGGGCGGCGCAGTCCGCGCGCCGTCTTCGCGCCCCACCTTGGCGCCCCGCTCTGGCGCCGCGTCTTGGCGCCCCGCCCTGGCGCCGCGCCGTCCGCCAAAGCCGCTGCCGAACGAGGGGCGGCAGAGATGGCGCCCCTCGCTCCCGCCAACGCCTCACACGCCGAAGGCCTGAATGCGGGCGCCATTCCTGTCCCACCCATGCCCGTGCACGCGGCGCCTCGGGACTTCTGCGAGGCAGCGGACCCAGGAGTCCTCGCGCCGGCACGCGAGCGTTGCCCGGTCCGATTGAACCGATCGGCTCCCGCTCGAAATCCGCGACTGAGCTTATCCGTTCCGCCTGCATCGAAAGCTGGTCGGCGCGGGCTCTATGCTCTTGCTTTCATCTATTTTCTTCACGCGGGCCCGTGCCCGCTTCGAGCGAAGATGCTCTAGGTCCCTTGCGCCGGCGGCGTGGCCAATTCGTCATCGGCGATATCGGCGCTGCGCTTCACCGCATGCGGGCCTTCCTCGTCCTTGGCCTGAGCGCGGATGCGCCTGCCGATTTCCGGATGACGCCGGATCACATCCGCCAGCGCGTCCGCCTCGAGCATCAGCAGCATGCAGCGCGTGCGCGCCCGCGCATTCGCGGCGCGCCGGGCGGAATGGAGCAGCGCCATCTCGCCGAAGAACTGCCCCTCGCCCAGCAGATGCACCCCGTCATCGAAGTCCAGTTCCACCTCGCCCGAGGCGATGAAATACATCGAGCGCGCCACCTCGCCGCGGCGGGCGATCACCTCGCCGGGCTGCGCGGTATGGGCGGAGAGCATCTTGTGGATCTCGCCGATGCCGGCCGCATCGAGATCGGCGAAAAGCGGCACCCGCGCCACCATTCCCCAGGTGATGACGAAGTCGCGCCGCTTGATCACATCGACGAAGGAGGTGGCGATGATGCCCACCGGCAGCGCGATCATCACGATGCCGGTCACCATGGTGAGGCTGGCGATGATCCGGCCCGGCACAGTGAGGGGGTAGACATCGCCATAGCCGACGGTCGTCACCGTCGCCATCGCCCACCACATCGCCGCCGGTATCGAGCCGAGCTGCTCAGGCTGGACATGCCCTTCCGCGACATACATGGCCGAGGCGGCGATCAGCACCGCGGCGGAAAGCAACCAGAAGCACGCCATCAGCGACTGGCTCTCGCGGTGCAGCACTTCGAGCAGCGACTGCATGCCCGGCGAATAACGCACCAGCTTGATGAAGCGCAGCAGGCGGAAAATCGCCAGGGTCACGAGGTTGACCCCGAACAGCGCCGAAACCACGAAGGGAAGCCAGGCGATCAGATCGACGATCGCCACAGCGGTGCGCGCATAGCGCAGCCGCGCCTGCAGCGGCGAGTAGCCGCGATAGCGCGGATTTTCCGGCGCCACCCAGATGCGCAGGGCGTATTCGCCCGCAAAAACGAGCAGCGACAGCCGCTCAAAGGCGAGGAAGGCGACATAGTCGCGCAGAAACAGGCTCGGCACCGTCTCCAGCACCGCAACGATGACGTTGAGCACGATCAGGACGATCAGGCCGACCTCGACCCGATGCGCCGTGCGATCATGCGCCGCGTCCCGCTCCAAGATCTCGTAGCAACGCCGGCGCCGCGCCCGCCAGCCGGACGCGGTGAACCAACTGCCCTCGCGCCTGTGCGCCGTCATCAACGGCCACTCCCCCGCCCGCTTGGGGCGATCAGCCTGCCAGCGCGCTCTCGATGGCTGCCAGCGCCTCGCCGGCGCGCGCGCCGTCGGGCCCGCCGGCCTGGGCGAGATCGGGCCGGCCGCCGCCGCCCTTGCCGCCGAGCACCTCGGCGCCGCGCCGCACCAGCGCCACCGCGTCGAAGCGCCCCGTCAGATCCTCGGTGACGCCGACCACAAGGCCGGCCCGGCCTTCTTCGGTAATGCCGACGATCGCCACCACGCCCGAGCCGATGCGCTTCTTGCCCTCGTCGACCAGGCTTTTGAGGTCCTTGGGCTCGATGCCGGTGACCTCGCGCGCCAGCAGCTTCACGTCGCCCACGCTGCGCACCGGCTCCTCAGCGCCGGCACCGCCGCCCATGGCGAGCTTGCGCCGCGCCTCGCCGAGCTCGCGCTCAAGCTTGCGCCGCTCCTCGACCAGAAGGGCGATGCGTGCCTCCACCTCGCCGACCGGCGCCTTGAGCAGGCCAGCCGCGCCCTGAAGCGCCCGCCGGTCCGCCGTCAGCGCGTGGCGGGCGGCATCGCCCGTCATCGCTTCAAGCCGGCGCACGCCGGCGCCGACGGCGCTTTCGCCGACCAGGCTGATCAGGCCGATATCGCCGGTGCGCCCGACATGGGTGCCGCCGCACAGTTCGATCGAATAGGGCGCGCCATTGCCGGGATCGGTGCCCATGCTGACGACGCGCACCTCATCGCCATATTTCTCGCCGAACAGCGCCCGCGCACCCGAAGCGATGGCGTCATCCACCGCCATTAGCCGGGTAACCACCGGCTCGTTGCGCAGCACGATGCGATTGGCCATGTCCTCGACCTGCCGCAGCTCGGCCTCCTCCACCGGCTTGGGGTGGGAGAAGTCGAAGCGCAGGCGGTCGGCGGCCACCAGCGAACCCTTCTGCGCGACATGATCGCCCAGCACGCGGCGGAGCGCCTCGTGCAGCAGATGGGTTGCCGAGTGATTGGCGCGGATCGCCTCGCGGCGCTCGGCATCGACGGCCAGCGCCAGCGCGCTGCCGACCTTGAGGGTGCCGCTCTCGACCTCGACCTCATGGGCAAAGATGTCGCCGAGCTTCTTCTGGGTGCCGATGACGCGGGCCCGCAGGCCGTCCTCGCCGGTCAGCACCCCGGCATCGCCGGCCTGGCCACCGGATTCGCCGTAGAACGGCGTCTGGTTCAGCACCACCAGCCCGGTGGCGCCGGCGGGAAGTTCCGCCATCCGCCGGCCATCCGACACCAGCGCCGTGACCGTGCCCTCGGCGCTCAACGTGTCGTAGCCGAGGAACTCGGTCGCCCCCGCATCCTCGCGTACCGAAAACCAGACCGCATCCGTCGCGGCCTCACCCGAACCGGACCAGGAGGCGCGCGCCTCGGCCCGCTGCCGCTCCATCGCGGTGTTGAAGGCCGCGACATCGACGCCGACGCCGCGCGACCGCAGCGCATCCTCGGTCAGGTCGAGCGGGAAGCCGAACGTGTCATAGAGCTTGAAGGCGGTCTCGCCGGAGAACTTGGCTCCGGCACCAAGGCCCTCGCTCTCGGTCTCGAGAATGGACAGGCCGCGCTCCAGCGTCTTGCGGAAGCGGGTTTCCTCCAGCCGCAGCGTCTCCGCCACCAGCGTCTCGGCGCGCACGATTTCCGGGAAGGCCCGGCCCATTTCGCGCACCAGCACCGGCACAAGCCGGTGCATCAGCGGGTCGCGGGCACCGAGCAGCTGGGCATGGCGCATCGCCCGGCGCATGATCCGGCGCAGCACATAGCCGCGCCCTTCATTCGAGGGCAGCACGCCGTCGGACACCAGGAAGGTGGCGGCGCGCAGATGATCGGCGATCACCCGGTGGCTCGCCTTCTGCGGGCCATTGGCGGGCACGTCGGTGAGTTCCTCCACGGCGCCGGTCAGCGCCCGCATGAGGTCGATCTCGTAATTGTCGTGCGTGCCCTGCAGCACGGCGGAAATGCGCTCCAGCCCCATGCCGGTGTCGATGGAGGGGCGCGGCAGGCGCACCCGTTCGCCACCGGGCAGCTGCTCGAACTGCATGAAGACGAGATTCCAGATCTCGATGAAGCGGTCGCCATCGGCATCGGGCGAGCCGGGCGGGCCGCCGGCGATGTGCGGACCATGGTCGAAGAAGATCTCCGAGCACGGGCCGCACGGACCGGTGTCGCCCATCTGCCAGAAATTGTCAGAGGTGGCGATGCGGATGATGCGGGAATCGGGCAGGCCGGCAATGCGCTTCCACAACCCGAACGCCTCGTCATCCTCATGGTAGACGGTGACGAGCAGCTTCTCGACCGGAAGCTCGAATTCGCGGGTGATCAGGTTCCACGCGAACTCGATGGCATTCTCCTTGAAATAGTCGCCAAAGGAGAAATTGCCGAGCATCTCGAAGAAAGTGTGGTGACGGGCGGTGTAGCCGACATTGTCGAGGTCGTTGTGCTTGCCGCCGGCCCGCACACATTTCTGGGAGGTGACGGCCCGCGCATAGGGCCGCTTCTCGATGCCGGTGAAGACGTTCTTGAACTGCACCATGCCGGCATTGGTGAACATCAATGTCGGGTCGTTGCGCGGCACGAGCGGGGAGGAATCGACCACCTGATGCCCGTTGCGGGCAAAATAGTCGAGGAAGGTCGCGCGAATCTCGTTAACGCCGCTCATGAACCCGGGTCCGCCGATGCCAGATACCGGCGCCGCAGAAGCGCCGTCCCGCACCATCGGGCGCGGGCGCAACGGTTCTAACGACGCATCAACACCTTGTCCAGAAAGCAGAAGGGCGCCGTCCCCCGCCCCGCGGCCTGCCGGCCGGCAAACACTGTCGCCTAGGGCTGACGGCACTGCGGCGCGGCAAGGCAAGTGGCAATGCTTGACGGCAAAGCCCGCCGGCGCGCCCGACACCGCTACGAGGAGTAGCGGCGTCATCAAGCGCGATTGGGCCAAACGCGGCACGCGCACCCCGGGTGGCATGTCCCCTAGCGCGGAGCCGCCGGCCCCGCCGCCGGGATCACTCGGCGTCGTCGCCGTCCTCGCTCTCGCTGGCGCCGGCGAGAATCTGCTCGGCGATGAGGCCGGCATTCTGGCGGATCGTCGCCTCGATGCGGCCAGCGACTTCCGGGTGCTGGCGCAGGAAGGACTTGGCGTTCTCGCGCCCCTGGCCGAGCCGCTGGCTGTCATAGGAGAACCAGGCGCCGGATTTCTCGACCACGCCGGCCTTGACGCCGAGGTCGATGAGCTCACCCATCTTGGAAACGCCCTCGCCATACATGATGTCGAACTCGACCTGCTTGAAGGGCGGGGCCAGCTTGTTCTTCACCACCTTGACGCGGGTCTGGTTGCCCACGACCTCCTCGCGCTCCTTGATGGCGCCGATGCGACGGATGTCGAGGCGCACCGAAGCATAAAACTTCAGCGCGTTGCCACCCGTGGTGGTCTCCGGGCTGCCATACATGACGCCGATCTTCATGCGGATCTGGTTGATGAAGATGACCATGGTGTGCGACCGGTTGATCGAGGCGGTCAGCTTGCGCAGCGCCTGGCTCATCAGCCGCGCCTGCATGCCCGGCTGGCTGTCGCCCATCTCGCCGTCCAGCTCGGCCCGCGGGGTCAGCGCCGCCACCGAATCCACCACCAGCACATCCACCGCGCCCGAACGCACCAGCGTGTCGGCGATCTCCAGCGCCTGTTCGCCGGCATCGGGCTGGGAGATCAGCAGATTGTCGAGGTCGACGCCCAGCTTGCGGGCATAGATCGGATCGAGCGCATGCTCGGCGTCGATGAAGGCGCACACGCCGCCCTTCTTCTGCGCTTCGGCGATGGTGTGCAGCGCCAGCGTGGTCTTGCCCGAGGATTCCGGCCCGAAGATTTCCACCACCCGCCCGCGCGGCAGGCCGCCAATGCCGAGCGCAATGTCGAGGCCGAGCGAACCGGTGGAGACCGTCTCGATCTCCATGATCTTGTCGTTCTTGCCCAGGCGCATGATCGAGCCCTTGCCGAAATGGCGCTCAATCTGGGTCAGGGCGGCGTCGAGCGCCTTGGACTTGTCCATGGAAGATCCTTCAACGAGTCGCAGTGAAGACTGAGTCATTGCCGGGCTCCGGGCTGTACGCAAGGGAAAAGGGTGATGGCTCAAGGACTGCGGCGAACGTACTCGTTTTGTTCGCTGTTCGCAATATGTTCTCTCGACGTTTGCCGCCGAAAGCGAGCAATGGCGCTCACGCCGTCTCCCCTTCCGCCGCCCGCACCGGCGGCCCGAGAAATTCCACCTGCCATTTCGCCCCGAAAGCGTTCAGCGCGGCGGTGTCGGGCAGGCCGTCATGCATCACCCCGGCGAGTTCGGTGAAGAAGGCTACTGCGTCGAGCGCCGGGGCCATGAGGATGTATTGGCGGGCCGGCGCGTCGGTCACGTTGACGAAGCCATGCGCCGCGCCGCCGGGAATGCTCACCACGTCGCCCGCATCGGCGAAGAAGCGCCGGCCGTCGACCTCGTAGAGATAACGCCCTTCAAGCACGCGAAAAATCTCCGCCTCGCGGTGGCGGTGGCGCGGGGGGCCGGCGCCGGGGGCGTTGATGGTCTCGATGAAGCAGAACTCGCCGCCGCTCATCGCCGGCGGCAGGCGGACGAACAGGTCGAGCCCGATGGCCGGGATCTTGATCGGCGGCTCGTCGCCGCGCGAATACAGGAAGGACACGCTCATTCGATCTCCCCCTCAGGATCAGGCCGGGCCAAGCCGGTGGAGATAAGCGACGATCGGCTCCCATTCCCCTTCCGCCACCGCCAGGGCGAGATAGCCGTCCGGCCGGATCAGCTGGATGCCGCCGGCCACCTCGTGCGGCCGCACCGCCGGGTCGACCAGCGCGGCGGGCAGATCGCCGGGCGGCGGCCCCACCTCGGGCCCGGTGCGCAGGGTGAAGCGGGGCGTGTCGCCGGCACCATAGGGCGGCTCGCCCTCGGCCGGCAGCACGCGGTCGCCGGCGCGCGGGCCGGCTCCCCAGGAGATGCCGTTGAGCGGGCTGTCGCGGTAATGGATCGCGGTCTCGGTCAGTTCACCTTCCAGCGCGTGCTGCACCGGCGCCAGCCCGAGCATGACGTGCATCACCGCGTTACGAATGTGGCGGGCCACCGGGTTCTGCAGCGTCGCCATCCGGGTCAGCCGGCCGGAAGTGGCGATCACCTCAGCTCCCACCGCCCGGCGCTCGGGGTCGTAGCTGCCCAGCAGCGCCGGCGCGGTGGCGAGGCCGCGCAGCACCAGCGCCAGCTTCCAGGCGAGGTTCACCGCATCCTGCATGCCGGTGTTCATGCCCTGTCCGCCGGCCGGGCTGTGGACATGGGCGGCATCGCCGGCGAGGAAGACGCGACCGACCCGGTAATTCTCCACCTGCCGCTCATTGATGCGGAACGAGGTCGACCACAGCGTGTCGTGCAGGGTGATGCCGCCCGGCCCGCGCCGGTCCAGCAGCGCTTGGAAGCCGGCCATGTCGGGCGGCGGCGGCGGTGCATCAGTGGTGGACGGCCCGAGGCCGACAATGAGGCGCGTGCGGTCGGGCGCCAGCGGAAACAGCACCGCCGGGCCTTCCGCGTGCAGGCAGGTGGCGAACTCGTTCACCGGGAAGGGCATGCCGGAAAGGTGAAAATCGCCCTGCGCCCAGTCGCTGCCGAGCGTATCGCCGTCGAAGGAAAGACTCAGATGATGGCGCACCGGGCTGTGGGCGCCGTCGCAGGCCACCAGCGCGGCATAGCGCGCGGTCTCCTCGCTCCCGTCCGCATGGCGCAGCGTGGCGGTGACGGTCTCGCCCTCCTGGGTGAAATCGGCGAGCGAGATGCCGAGCTCCGGCTGGATCCC
This sequence comes from Ancylobacter vacuolatus, assembly GCF_030813595.1. Classification (GTDB taxonomy): domain Bacteria; phylum Pseudomonadota; class Alphaproteobacteria; order Rhizobiales; family Xanthobacteraceae; genus Ancylobacter; species Ancylobacter vacuolatus. Next base: position 11,772 of record NZ_JAUSUH010000010.1, read on the forward strand.
GCGCCTCTCCAGATGCGCCAGCAGGACCCGCTCGGTCTCGCTTTGCGGCAGCATCAGCACGAAGGGATAAGGGGTTTCGATCTCGCCGAGCGGAACGCGGGCCAAGGGCTGGCCATCGGCCAGAATGTTGGCGGCCGTCACCTTGTTGCCGAGCCCGACCAGCTCGGCGGAAAGCCCGTCGCCGGCGCGCTCCAGCAACTCCAGCGTGCGCGGCCAGATCGCCACGGCGCGCGAGGTGGTCGCCCGCTCGGTCATGGCGTCGACAATGCGTACCGGCACCTGGTAGCGCGCCAGTTCGAGCGCCATCGCCAGCCCGACCGGGCCGGCCCCGACGATGAGAACGGGCTCGATCATGCGCTTGCCCCCAGGCCGGACGGCGCTGCGCGCGCCCACCCGGTCAAACGTAAAGGCCCGCTGCGCGTGGCGCAACGGGCCTTTGAAGGACGCGCCTGCCCGCCGGCGAGCGGCGGAAAGGGACGGATCGGGCGGGGATCAGTCCACCAGATCGAAACGGTCGGCGTTCATCACCTTGGTCCAGGCGGCGACGAAGTCGCGGAGGAACTTCTCCTGCGCGTCGTCCTGGGCATAGACCTCGGCATAGGCGCGCAGGATGGCGTTGGAGCCGAAGACGAGGTCGACGCGGGTGGCGGTCCATTTCGGCGCGCCGGTCTTGCGGTCGCGCAGCTCATAGACCCCCTCGCCCACCGCCTTCCAGCTATTGCCCATATCGGTGAGGTTGACGAAGAAGTCATTGGTCAGCGCACCCTCGCGGGCGGTGAACACGCCGTGCTTGCTGCCACCGTAATTGGTGCCGAGCATGCGCAGGCCGCCGACCAGAACGGTCATTTCAGGCGCGGTCAGCCCCATCAGCTGGGTGCGGTCGAGCAGCATCTCCTCGGGGGTGACGACATAGTCCTTCTTCACCCAGTTGCGGTAGCCGTCATGCAGCGGCTCCAGCACGCTGAACGAGGCGGCGTCGGTCTGGGCGTCGGTGGCATCGCCACGGCCGGGCGCGAAGGGCACGGTGACATCATGGCCGGCCGCCTTGGCCGCCAGCTCGATGCCGACATTGCCGCCGAGCACGATCACGTCGGCGAGGCTCGCCCCGGTCTCGGCCGCGATCGTCTCCAGCACGCCGAGCACCTTGGCGAGACGGGCCGGCTCGTTGCCTTCCCAGTCCTTCTGCGGGGCGAGGCGGATGCGGGCGCCATTGGCGCCGCCGCGCATGTCGGAGCCGCGATAGGTGCGGGCGCTGTCCCAGGCGGTGCTGACCAGCTCGCCGATGGTGAGGCCGGCATTGATGATCTTCGCCTTGACCGCCGTCACGTCATAGCCGGTGGGGCCGACGGGAACCGGGTCCTGCCAGATCAGGTCTTCGGCCGGCACGTCCGGGCCGATATAGCGGACCTTCGGGCCCATGTCGCGGTGGGTCAGCTTGAACCAGGCGCGGGCGAAGGTGTCCTTGAAGTACGCGGGATCGGCCATGAACTTCTGGCAGATCGCGTTGTAGATCGGATCGACCTTCATCGCCATGTCGGCGTCGGTCATCATCGGGTTGTGGCGGATCGAGGGGTCGCTGGCGTCGACCGGCTTGTCCTCTTCCCGAATGTTGATCGGCTCCCACTGCCAGGCGCCGGCCGGGCTCTTGCGCAGCTCCCATTCATGGCCGAACAGCATGTCGAAGAAGCCCATGTCGAACTGCGTCGGATGGGTGGTCCAGGCGCCTTCGAGCCCCGAGGTCACGGCACGGCTGGCGAGGCCGTTCTGGTTCGGGTTGGACCAGCCCATGCCCTGCTCTTCGAGCGCGGCGGCTTCCGGGTTGGGGCCGAGCGCCTTGGCGTCGCCATTGCCGTGGGTCTTGCCGACCGTGTGGCCGCCGGCGGTCAGCGCCGCGGTTTCCTCGTCATTCATCGCCATGCGGGCGAAGGTCTCGCGCACCTGCGCGGCGGTCTTCATCGGGTCCGGCTGGCCGTTCACGCCTTCCGGATTGACGTAGATAAGGCCCATCTGCACGGCGGCGAGCGGGTTTTCCATGGTCGAGGGCACGTTGACGTCGCCATAGCGGTTGTCGCTCGGCGCCAGCCACTCGCGCTCGGAACCCCAATAAGTGTCCTTGGAGGGGTGCCACACATCCTCGCGGCCGAAGCCGAAGCCGAAGGTCTTCAGCCCCATCGTCTCATAGGCGATGGTGCCGGCGAGCACGATCAGATCGGCCCAGCTCACCTTGTTGCCGTACTTCTTCTTGATCGGCCACAGCAGGCGGCGGGCCTTGTCGAGGCTCACATTGTCCGGCCAGGAATTGAGCGGGGCGAAGCGCTGGTCGCCGGTGCCGCCGCCGCCGCGCCCGTCGGCCAGGCGGTAGGAGCCGGCCGCGTGCCAGGACAGGCGGATCATCAGCCCGCCATAATGGCCCCAGTCCGCCGGCCACCACTCCTGGCTCTCGGTCATCAGCGCGCGCATGTCGGCCTTGAGCGCGTCGAAATCGAGCGTCTTCACCTGCTCGCGGTAATTGAAGTCCTTGCCGAGCGGGTTGGTCTTGCTGTCGTGCTGGTGGAGAATGTCGAGATTGAGGGCCTTGGGCCACCAATCCATGTTCGACGTCCCGACTTCGGTGATGGCGCCGTGCATGACCGGGCATTTGCCGGCCGGCTTGCTGGTGATGTCGTCCATTGCAGTCTCCAATCGTGATGGCATGACGGCAGCGAAAATTCGCCGGCGCTCCCCCCGGGCACTGGCCGGCACGAGAGGCGTTTGGAATTGGAAGAGGTCTTATCGTAGGCTAAGCATAATGAAAATTTGCATTTTCTAATTGGTCCGATATGAAATTCTTATGATAAGCATCTCCATGCGGCATCTGCGCTATTTCGAGGCGCTCGCTCATCACCGGCATTTCGGCCGGGCCGCCGAAGCCTGTTCGATTTCCCAGCCCGCTTTGTCGCTCCAGATCAAGGAGCTGGAGGAGATCCTCGGCGCGCCGCTGGTCGAGCGCGGCATGCGGCAGATCCGGCTCACCCGGCTCGGCGAGGAATTCGCCACGCGGGCGCGCGGCATTTTGCAGGCGGTCGATGAGCTGGAGGACCTCGCCCGCGCGTCGCACAGCCCGCTCGCGGGCCGGCTGCGCATCGGCGTCATTCCCACCGTCGCCCCCTATCTGCTGCCCGCCGTGATGCAGCGCCTGGGCGAACGCTTCCCCGAACTCGACCTGCGGCCCCGCGAAGCGGTGACGCAGCGGCTGGTCGACGACCTGGTCGAGGGTCGGCTCGATGCCGCCATCGTCGCCCTGCCGGTTTCCGAGCCCTCGCTGACCGAGCATGCCCTGTTCGAGGAGGAGTTCGTCCTGGTGCGTCCGTTGCACGAGGCGGCGCTGCCGGTGCCCAATCCCGAGACGCTGCGCACGATGCGGCTGCTGCTGCTGCAGGAAGGCCACTGCTTCCGCGAACAGGCGCTGTCCTTCTGCAACCTCTCGCTGCCCCTGTCGCGCGACCTGATGGAGGGCAGCTCGCTGACCACGCTGGTGCAGATGGTCGGCGCCGGCATCGGCGTCACGCTCATCCCGCAAATGGCGGTGGCCATCGAAACCCGCTCCGCCGCCGTCTCGGTGGCGCGGTTGGCGGCGCCGCGCCCCTCGCGCACCATCGGCATGGTCTGGCGCCGGACCAACCCGCTCGCCGGCTCCTTCGAGCAGATGGCGATCATCGTGGGCACGGTGGGGCTTGCGGGCGCCGTGGCCGGCGCCAGCGCTGTTCCGCCCGATTGGCACCTCAGCTAGAAGAGAACGCATGGCGGCCCGCGCCGCCACCTGCCGGAGAGCCTCCATGTCCGCCTATGCCTCCCTCACCGTCCAATTCGGCCGCATCAGCGCGATGTCGAACGCCATCGGCATCCTGCAATGGGACAGTGACACCATGATGCCGAAGGGCGCCGCCGCCAGCCGGGCGGAAAGCCTCGCTCTGCTGCGGGTGATGCAGCACGAGATGGCGGTCGACCCGCGCCTCAGCGACTGGCTGGAGGCGGCGGGCGGCGACGGCACGCTCGGGACGTGGGAGCAGGCCAATCTGCGCGAGATGCGCCGCGTCTTCACCGCGCAGACCGCCCTGCCCGCCGATCTCGTCGAGGCCTCCAGCAAGGCGATATCCACCTGCGAGATGGCGTGGCGGCAGGCGCGCGCCGATTCGGACTTTCCCGCGCTGCTGCCTTACCTTGCCGAGGTGCTGCGCCTGCAGCGCGAGGCCGGCGCCGCCAAGGGCGAGAAGCTCGGCCTCTCCCCCTATGACGCGCTGCTGAACGATTATGAGCCGGGCGGCCGCTCGGAAAAGATCGACGCGCTGTTTGACGACCTCGCCGCCTTCCTGCCAGGCTTCACGCAAGAGGCGCTGGCGGTGCAGGCCCGCCGGCCCACGCCCGCCCCGCTTGCCGGCCCCTTCGCCATCGAGGCCCAGCGCGGGCTCGGCCAGCGGATGATGACCGCGCTCGGCTATGATTTCGACCGCGGGCGGCTCGATGTTTCCACCCACCCCTTCTGCGGCGGCGCCGACCATGATGTGCGCATCACCACCCGCTATGACGAGGCCGATTTTTCCAAGGCGTTGATGGGCGTGATCCATGAGACCGGCCACGCGCTCTATGAGCAGGGCCGCCCTGCCGCCTTCATGAGCCAGCCCGTGGGGCAGGCGCGCGGCATGGTGCTGCATGAGAGCCAGTCGCTGCTGATGGAGATGCAGGCCTGCCGCTCGCCTGAATTCCTCGGCTTCGCCGCGCCGCTGATGCGGGAAGCGTTCGGCGCTTCCGGCCCGGACTGGGAGGCGGAAGCGCTCTGGCGGCGCTATACCCGTGTCGAGCGCGGCTTCATCCGCGTCGATGCCGACGAGGTCACCTATCCCGCCCATGTCATCCTGCGCTATCGGCTGGAAAAGGCGCTGATCGCCGACGCGATGCCGCTGGCCGAACTGCCGGCCGCCTGGAATGCCGGCATGCAGGAACTGCTCGGCACCGTGCCGCCGAATGACCGGCTCGGCTGCCTGCAGGACATTCACTGGCCGAGCGGTGGCTGGGGCTATTTCCCCACTTATACGCTCGGCGCCATCGCCGCCGCCCAGCTGTTCGACGCCGCCTGCCGGGCTGAGCCGGACGCACTGCCCGGCATCGCGCGCGGCGATTTCGCCCCGCTGGTCTCCTGGCTGCGCACCCATGTGCATGGGCAGGGCGCGCTGCTCGACACCGACGAGCTGCTCACCCGCGCCACCGGCCGCCCGCTCGATGCCAGCGTGTTCAAGGCCCATCTCGCCCGGCGCTATCTCGCCAGCTAAGGTCGTACCGGCGCCTCAGGCGGCGGAGAAGCGATACACCGAGACATGCCGGTAGGTTTCGCCGGGGTCGAGCCGGGCGGAGGGATAATCCGCCCGGTTCGGCGCGTCGGGCCAGGTCTGCGGCTCCAGGCAGAAGCCATCGGACTGGCGGTAGAGCCGGCCCTGTTTGCCCAGCGCCGTGCCGTCGAGGAAATTGCCGGAATAGAATTGCAGCCCCGGCTGGTCGGTCAGAAGCTCCATCACCCGGCCGGAGCCGGGGTGCTCGACCCGGGCGGCGAGGCGCGGCGCCGGCGCGGCCCGCGCGTCGAGGCAGTAATTATGGTCATAGCCGCGCCCGCGCTGCAGCTGCGTGTGGCCCTCGCGGATGCGGGCGCCGATCGGGCGCGGTGTGCAGAAATCGAACGGCGTGCCCTGCACATGTTCGGGCCGCCCCAGCGGAATCGCAGCTGCATCAACGGGCAGATAGTCATCGGCATGGATGGTCAGGAGATGGTCGAGCACGTCGCCGCCCGCCTGCACCCCGCCAAGGTTGAAATAGCCGTGATGGGTGAGGTTGACGAGCGTCGGCGCGTCCGTCGTCGCCTCGAAGGCGATGGTCAGCTCGCACGCCCCGCTCAGCGTGTAGGTCACGCTCGCGTCCAGCGTGCCGGGAAAGCCCTGGTCGCCCTCCGGGCTGATGAGGCTGAGCCGCAGCGAGGGCGCCTCCCCCTCGAACAGTTCGGCCAGCTTCCACACCCGCTTGTCGAAGCCCTGCGGCCCGCCATGCAAGGCGTGGTCGCCATCATTGGCGGGCACGCGATACCCCACCCCGTCCAGCGCGAAACGCCCGCCGGCGATGCGGTTGGCATAGCGCCCCACCGCCGCCCCGAAGAAGCGCGGCTCGTCGAGATAGGCCCCCGGCGCGTCATGGCCGAGCACGATGTCGGCCAGCCGGCCGTTCCGGTCGGGCACGTGCAGCGCCTGCACGATGGCGCCGAGATCGAGCACCGCGACCTCGAATCCGGCCTCGCCGAGAAGGCGGAAACGCTGGATTTCGGTTCCATCCGGCAGGGTGCCGAAAGGCTCGCGCCGGATGCGGGCGCCCACAGGCTGGTTCATGCTCGCTACTCAGGAAATTCCGGGCGTGCCCGGCTCGGCCTTCGACGCGCCCATTGTCCTCCGGTCCCGCCGCGATTGCCAGCCCCCGGCGCGCGCCATCCGCCCCCGCATTGACGGGCCGGGCGCCGCCGGGGGAAGGTCCGTAACCGCTACGCCCATCAGGAGACGACACCTTGGCGCAGTTCCACATGATCGCCGGCGCCCCGACGCCGGTCGCCCCGTTCAGCCATGCGGTGGAGGCCGATGGCTGGGTGTTCATCACCGGCCAGATGCCGACCTGGCCGGACGATGATTCCCGCCCGCTGCCGGAGGGGGTCGAGGCGCAGACGCGCCGCGTGATGGACAATCTCATCCTGGTGCTCGGCGGCATCGGGCTGGATCTGTCGCATGTGCTGCAGGCGCGGGTGTACCTCACCGATTTCAAGGGCGACTATCCCGCGATGAACGCGGCCTACGCCTCCTATTTCCCCGGCGATCGCCGCCCGGCCCGCACCTGCGTCGGCGTTACCGGCCTCGCCCGCGACGCGCTGGTGGAAATCGACCTGGTGGCCCGCCGCCCCGGCTGAGCGCCCCCTCACCCCCAAGCGTTTGCGTCAGATCATGGACGCTGGCGCCGGGGGCCGGTCTGTGTCGTCCTGTCGTCAGCGGTCGCGACGACAGTGGCAAGCGACGACACGGACAAGCGACGCGATCGGCACGGCGCCGGCGCAATGGAGGCGAAGACATGGACACGGCCACACGGCCCGGCACCGTCCCCCCCATCGACCATGGCAATTACGAGCGTCTGGTCGCCCGTGCCGGCGAGGTGGAAACACAGGTGACCGCCATCGCCCATCCCTGCGATGCCTCCTCGCTGCGTGGCGCGCTTGATGCCGCCACGGCCGGCTTCATCCTCCCCATCCTCGTCGGCCCCACCGCCCGCATCCGGGCGGTGGCGCAAGCCGAGGGGCTGGACCTTGCCGGCATCGAGATGATCGACACCCCGCACAGCGCCGCCTCGGCGGCACGGGCGGTGGAACTGGTGCGCGAGGGGCGCGCGAGCCTGTTGATGAAGGGCAGCCTGCACAGCGACGAACTGCTCGCCGCCGTCACCGCCCGCGACACCGGCCTGCGCACGGGCCGGCGCATCAGCCATGTCTTCGTCATGGACGTGCCGCTCTATGCCGAGCCGCTGTTCATCACCGATGCGGCGGTGAACATCTTTCCCGACCTCGATGCCAAGCGCGACATCGTGCAGAACGCCATCGACCTGCATGTCGGGCTCGGCCTCGGGCGCCCGCGCGTCGCCATCCTCTCGGCGGTGGAAACCGTCACCACCGCGATCCCCAGCACCATCGAGGCCGCCGCTTTGTGCAAGATGGCCGATCGCGGCCAGATCACCGGCGGCGATCTCGACGGGCCGCTGGCGCTCGACAACGCCATCTCGCCAGAAGCGGCGCGGATCAAGGGCATCGTCTCCCCCGTCGCCGGCCGGGCGCAGATCCTCGTCGTGCCGGACCTTGAAGCAGGTAACATGCTGGCGAAGAACCTCACCTTCATGGCTGGCGCCGACGCCGCCGGTCTCGTACTCGGCGCGCGGGTGCCGATCATATTGACCAGCCGCGCCGACACGCTGAAGACCCGCCTCGCCTCCTGCGCGGTGGCGGTGCTCTATGCGCAGGCGCGGCTGCGCCAGCCGGGACTGGGAGGTTGATCGGGTGAACGAGGCCATCTTCGTCGTCAATGCCGGCTCGTCCAGCATCAAGTTCAAGCTCTACCGCGTGGTCGGCCGCGACGTCGCCCTCATCCTCGGCGGCGCGCTGGATGGCATCGGCACGCGCCCGCGCCTGCAGGCGAAGGACGAGGCCGGCACCGTGCTGGTCGATCGCCGCTTCGCGCCGGAGGAGATCGCCAGCGCCCCGCAGGCTCAGCACGCCATCAGCGAATGGGTATTGCCGCATCTGGACGATGTCGAGCTGATCGGCGTCGGCCATCGCGTGGTGCATGGCGGGCCGCATTACTCCCACCCGGAGCGGGTGACGGATGAGGTGCTGCGCACGCTGGAGAGCTTCATCCCGCTGGCGCCGCTGCACCAGCTGACCAATCTGGACCCGATCCGCGTCATCGCCGAGCGCCGGCCGGACCTGCCGCAGGTCGCCTGCTTCGACACCGCCTTCCACCGCGGCCACCCTGACATCGCCGACCGCTTCGCCCTGCCGGAAGAGCTCTATGAGGCCGGGGTGCGCCGCTATGGCTTCCACGGCCTGTCTTATGAGTATGTCTCCGGCGCCCTGCGCGAACTGGCGCCGGAACTGGCGCGCGGGCGCGTCGTCATCTGCCATCTCGGCTCCGGCGCCTCGGCCTGCGGCATTCTCGACGGGCGGAGCCAGGAATCCACCATGGGCTTCACCGCGCTGGACGGCCTGCCGATGGGCACACGCTGCGGGTCGCTTGATCCCGGCGTGGTGCTGCACCTCATCGAGCAGAAGGGCATGAGCGCGGCCGAGGTCGGCCACATGCTCTATCACGACAGCGGGCTGAAGGGGCTGTCCGGCCTCTCCAGCGACATGCGCGAATTGCTGGCGAGCGAGGCGCCCGCCGCCGCGCTGGCGGTGGATTATTTCACCCTGCACGTCGCGCAGGCGGTGGCGCAGCTGGCCGTCACGCTGGGCGGGCTGGAGGCGCTGGTGTTCACCGCCGGCATTGGCGAGCACGCGCCCGAGATCCGCGCCCGCATCTGCGCCCGGCTCGGCCTGCTCGGCGTCGCCCTCGACGCGGCGGCCAATGAGGCGGGCGAGACCTGGATCGACGCTGACGGACCCGGCCCGCACGTGCTTGTTATCCCCACCGACGAGGAACGGATGATCGCTTTGCACACGCTGCGCCTGCTGCGCCCGGCGGCTTAGAGAATTTTCGAGCGAAGTGGTTCCGGTTCGCGTGAAGAAAATGCGTAAAAACAAAAACCTAGAGCACATCCGGTGAACCGGCTTTCACCGGATGTGCTCAAAGCGGCGCCTCAGCCCTCCAGCAGGGCGTAGGCCCGCGCCGCCGCCTCGAAGTCGCGAAAGCGCGTGGCGCGGCGCACCAGCGCCTCGGCATCGGTGCCCCAGAGCTGTTCCTGCACCTCTTCATCGGCATGGGCGGCGCGCCACGCCTCTTCCGGGGAGAGGCGGCCATGCGCCACGGCGAGCGCGAGAAGCGCCGAGCCGCTCAGGGTCGTCATCAGGTTCAGCGCCGCCAGCCGCAGCGGATCGTCCGGCAGCGCGGCGGCCAGAAGCTCCAGCGTGCGCGGCGGCTGGGCGACATGCACCACGCCCTCGCTCAGTATGAAGGTGGCGCCGAAGCGCTCGCGCGCCCAGGCAAGCAGCGGGTCCCACAGCTCCGTGTGCAGCGCCACCAGCGCCGCCGGCGTGTCGACCCGGTAGCAGAGCAGGTCGCTGCCGGCATAGCGCACGATCTCGGCGCCCACCTCCTCCATCGCCGAAGCGACGCCATCGATGGCGGAATTGGCCAGCCGGGTCATCGGCATGGTCACGGGGTCGATGGATTCGCCCTGCGCCTGCCATTCCTGCGCCAGCGCCTCCGCCAAAGGCGCGCTCGCCACCGCGACGAGGTTGCGCCCCGGGGTGCGCACCGGACGCCCGTCCAGCTCGATGCGGAACAGCCCGCCCTCCGTCGCCGCCGCGCGCGCCTCTTTGTAGAAGCGCTTGGGCAGCGGCGTGCGCTCGGTGAAGCCGGGCCGCGCGGGGGGCTGAGGGGCGTCGGGGGTCTTCTCGTTCACGCCACCGTCTCCCAGAGAGTGTCGATCGCCCGCAGCAGCTCGTCGGCATCGCCGACCAGCCCTTGCGCGCCGGATTGCCGCAACAGCTCCGGCGCGTGATAGCCCCAGCTGACGCCGATGGCGCGGGCGCCGGCGGCGCGGGCCATCACCATGTCGAAGCTGGTGTCGCCGATCAGCACCGTGTCCAGCGCCGCCACGCCCGTCGCCGCCATCGCCTGGTGCACCATGGCCGGGTGCGGCTTGGAGGGGGCATCATCGGCCGTCTGGATGGTGACGAAGCGCCCTTCCAGCCCATGATGGCCGAGCACCGCCGCAACCCCGCGCTGCGACTTGCCGGTGGCGATGCCGAGCAGCAGGTCGTCGCGAGCCGACAGCGTGTCGATCAGCCCGCGCATGCCGGGAAACATCGGCTCGCTGAAATCCGGCTCGGTGCGCAATTCGCGGAAGGCCTCGCGGTAGAGATCGGCCAGCCGCGCGGCGGGAAAGCGCGGGTCGTCCTCGCCGAGCTTCTGCATCGCCTCGACCAGCGAGAGGCCGACAATGCCCAGCACCGCCTCGCGCGGCGGCAGGGGAAGTTCGGCGCGGGCGAAGGCGCGGCCCATGGCGGCGACGATGACGTGCTGGCTGTCCACCAGCGTGCCGTCGCAATCGAACAGAACCAGTTTCATCGGCACACCCTGGCGCGGCGGAAGGCGCGCGGCGCGCGGGAGGGCACGGCGGCGCGGGAGAGCCGTCGAAGTCGAGGATGCGGCCGGCGATGTCAACCCCGGCGGCCGCAGGCGCCCCCGACAACGCGAACCGCGCGCCGCAGGGGTGCGGCGCGCGGCACGGTCGGTCGGGTGCGGCGGATCAGGCCGCGCGCAGGCTGCGCACGAGTTCCGCCACCTGCTGCTTGAGATCGCCGGCCTGATGCGCCAGCGAACCGGAGAGCGAGGTCAGCTGGGCGGAGGCCGCGCCGGTCATTTCGGCCGCACGGCCGACCCCGACGATGTTCTCGCTCACCAGCCCCGTGCCGGTCGCGGCCTGGTTGGTGTTGACCGCGATCTCCTGGGTGGCGGCGCTCTGCTCCTCCACCGAACCGGCGATCATCGTCGTCGCGTCGCGGATCTGCGCGATGGTGGCGACGATGTGCTCGATCGAGCCCACGGTGCGCCCGGTCGCCTGCTGGATATCGGCGACCTTGAGACCGATCTCCTTGGTGGCGCCGGCGGTCTGCTCGGCGAGCTGCTTGACCTCCTGCGCGACCACCGCGAAGCCCCGGCCCGCGTCGCCCGCGCGCGCCGCCTCGATGGTGGCGTTGAGCGCGAGCAGGTTGGTCTGGGCGGCAATGTCGGTGATCAGGTTGACGACTTCGCCGATCTTGCTGGCCGCGTCGGAGAGTTCGCGGATCTCGTCGGCGGTGCGGTTCACCGCATCCGCCCCGGTCACCGCCCGCGCGGCGGCGCCGCTGACCTGAATGCCGATCTCGCGGATCGAGGACGTCATCTCCTCCGTCGCGGCCGCCACGGTCTGCACGCTGCCCGAGGCATTGGAGGCGGCACTGCCCACCGCCGCCGCCTGCCGGGAGGTTTCCTCGGCGCTGGCGGCAAGATTGCGCGCCGCCTCGGAGACTTCGCCGGAAGAGTTGGCCAGCGCATTGGAGAGAGCGCCCATCTTCGATTCGAACTCATCGGCGATGGCATGGCGCTGGGCGGTCACCCGCTCGGCACCGCGAATCTCCGACAGCCGGGCCTCCTCGCGAGCCTTCTCGGCTTCGACAAGCGCGGCGCGCAGCACGTCGGCCGAACGGGCCATGCCGCCGATCTCGTCCTTGCGCTCGGTGCCGTCCACCGTGACGGCGAGCACGCCCTGGGCGAGGTTGTCGAAGACCGCCCGCAGACGCTCCAGCGGCGCCACGATGCCGTAGCGGGTCGCCAGGAAGGCGAGGAGGAACACCAGCACAAGGCCGCCAGCCATCAGGCCATAGACCATCGTCACGGTGGAATCGGCGGCGTCACGCAGCGTGTCGGCAAGCGCGGCGATGTCGGCGGTGCGGGTGTTCACCTCTTTCGAAATTTCAGTAACCACCGCATTGGAGAGCGGCATGCAGCGCGCATTCCACTCCGCCACCGTCTTGGTGTTTTCCGCGGCCGAGGTCGAGGCATTGGCACGGGCGACGATATCGCCGCACTGCGCGCCGACGAAGTTATCGAAATTCCCCACCAGCTGCTTCACCTGGTCAGCGATTTCGGGGTCGGCCGTGACGACCTCCGCCATGCGGTCGTGAAAGCCCGCCACGGCGTCCTTCTGCACCTTGATGGCGGCCTGGTTCGACTCATCGTCCAGCGACGACAGCGACTCGTAGACACCCTGGTTGAAATTGACGACGAAGCGGTTCGCCCGCGCCATCAGGACGGTCGCCTTGGCCGGTCCCAGCAGGGCGGCGCGGTATTCCGAGCTGATCTCCTGCATTTTCATGCCAGCGAGAAGGATACCGCCGGCCGAGAACACGGCAAGCAGCAGCAGCAGGGCAGAGATTTTGCCGATTAGCGGCATATTCTTGAATGACATGGGTGCTCCACGGACTGGCCAACATGCCCCGGTGAGAACCCGCCCATGCGTGGTCGCTTCGGAGACATGACGGCGCACCATGGAATGGCGGCCTTGCGCGAAGCTGTTCGGATCTTTCGCACGAAGATCAGGCGTACCGCCGGCGCCGCGCAGGGCCGGCCTTCGGATGATGGTGGGCGGTGACGGGCTCGAACCGCCGACCCTCTCGGTGTAAACGAGATGCTCTACCAACTGAGCTAACCGCCCGACCTGTTCAGGCCGACAACCGTGCCGCGTCTGTGTCATCAGGCGGTGTCCGGCAAAGGACGCCGGCCCGCTTTTCCAGAGCCTCGCGACGTGCCGCCATATAAAGCGGCTCGGCGGCAGCGTAAACCTCTGTGATCGAATATCCCGGCCGGTAAGGATCGGGGAACGCCGCCACCCGCCCCGGCGACACCGCGCGCGGCCGCATCCGGTTCGCGGCGGTCACATCACCGCGCCGATCTGCCAGGGCACGAACTCGTTGCGGCCATAGCCCAGCAACTCCGACTTGGAGCGCCGGCCGGAGGCGATGTCGAGCACCAGCTGGAAAATCTCCCGGCCCTTCTCCTCGATGCTCACGCCGTCGAGCACATCGCCGCAATTCAGGTCCATGTCCTCTTCCATCCGGGCGAACAGCTCGGAATTGGTGGCGAGCTTGATCGAGGGCGTCGGCTTGCAGCCATAGGCCGAGCCGCGCCCGGTGGTGAAGCACAGCATGTTCGCCCCGCCCGCCACCTGCCCGGTGGCGGCGACGGGATCATAACCGGGCGTGTCCATGTAGACGAAGCCGCGGCGGTCGATGCGCTCGGCGTAGCGATAGACCCCGCGCAGCGTCGAGGTGCCGCCCTTGGCGACCGCGCCGAGCGACTTCTCCAATATGGTGGTCAGTCCGCCCGCCTTGTTGCCCGGCGAGGGATTATTGTTGAGCTCGCCCCCCGAACGGGCGGCATAGTCGGTCCACCACTCGATGAGATCGACGATCCGGCGCCCCACCGCCTCGCTCTCGGCGCGGCGGGTGAGCAGGTGCTCGGCGCCGAAAATCTCCGGCGTTTCCGACAGGATGGCCGTGCCGCCCTGGCGGACGAGCAGGTCCACCGCCGCCCCCAGCGCCGGGTTGGCGGTGAGGCCGGAATAGCCGTCCGAGCCTCCGCACTGCAGCGCCAGCACGAGTTCGCTCGCCGGCACGCTCTCGCGGGAGACGGCGTTGGCGGCGGGCAGCATGGCGCGGATCTTCTCTACCCCGGCCTCGATCGACTTGCGGGTGCCGCCGATGTCCTGGATCGTCAGGCTCTGGAAATGCGGGCCTTCGACCAGGCCGTATTCCCGCTTGAGGCGCGGGATCTGGAACACCTCGCAGCCGAGGCCGATCAGCAGCACGGCGGCGAAATTGGGATGGCTCGCATAGCCCCATTGGGTGCGGGCGAGAATGTCGAACTCCTCGCCCTTGGCGCCCATGCCGCAGCCCGTGCCATGGGTGAAGGCGACCACGCCGTCGACATTGGGGTAGTCGTCGAGCATGCCGGAGCGCGTCACCGCCTCGGCGATGAAATCGGCCACCGTCGCCGAGCAGTTCACCGAGGAGAGGATGCCGATATAGTTGCGGGTGCCGACCCGCCCGTCGGCGCGGCGGAAGCCCTCGAAGCTGGCGGGCGCCTCGCCGGGCCGCAGCCCTTCCTGCGGCGTCGCCTCGGAGGCGAAGGCATAGTCGCGCTCGAAATCCTGCAGCCGCACATTGTGTTCATGCACCCAGTCGCCGGGGGCGATGTCGCTGGCGGCGAAGCCGATCACCTGGCCGAATTTGCGGATCGCCTCGCCGGCGGCAATCGGGCGGGTGGCGATCTTGTGCCCCTTCGGCACATGGCGCGTCGCCACGACCCCCTCGGCGAGGGCCGTGCCGGTGGGCAGGCTGTCGAGGGCGACAAGGATGTTGTCGGTGGCGTTGAGACGCAGCGTGCGCGGTGTGGTCATCGGGTCCGAACCTCAAGCCCGCCGCCCGGCGCACGCCACGCCTGGGCGAAGGCGGGCCGACGGCGAATGTCTTTTATGTATAAACGACAGCGCAAGGCGGGCGCTGTCAATCTGCTTCTTGCCGACCGGAGGCCCGCGCGCCTCAGCGCGGCTCGCTCTCGATCCAGCGGCGCTTCGATTCTTCGAGATGGGCATGCATCCGCATCTGGGCGAGCGGCACGTCGCGCGCCTCCAGCGCCGCGAGAATGGCCTCATGCTCGGCCAGCGCATGGCGCCAGGTGGCCGGCGTGTCGAAGCGCGCGCGGAACTGCGACGAGATCGGGCTGTGGCGTTCGTCAAACAGCTCGCCCACCAGCCGGACGATCACGCTGTTGCCGGACTGCGCGGCGATGGCGAGGTGGAACTGCCGGTCATGCCCCAGCGGCTTGCGCCCCTCCTCGATATCGGCCCGCATCGCCTCCAGCGTCATCCGCAGCCCCCGCAGCGTCGCCGGCGTGAAGCGCGCGCCGGCCAGGCCAATCACCGCCGCCTCCACCGTCGCCCGCGCTTCCATCAGCTCCACCGCGCTCTCGCCCGTCGCCGCCTGCGAGAGCGTGCGCCGCTCGACGGCGGCGGCGACATAGATGCCGGACCCCATGCGGATCTCGACCGTGCCGTCGATTTCGAGCGCGATCAGCGCCTCGCGCAGGGAGGGGCGCGACACGCCCAGCTGCTGCGCCAGGTCACGCTCCGCCGGCAGGCGGCTGCCCACCTCGAAATGGCCTTTCTGGATCAAGCCGCGAATCTGATCGGCGACCTGCTGGTAAAGCCGCCGCTCCGAGGTCCGATTGATGTTCATCCGTCACACTCTTGATTTGGCCTTACCATATCCCGGATACGCCTTTCGGCCAAGGGCATTCATCTTATTGGAAAATAGCGATATTTCTTCAGGTTGTACGATTTGACGCTTCAATCTGAAAAATTGGCTTGACCACTTTGAACGGAATGGCACCATAAAGACAGGTAGCAACCAACGGACAATGAGATCCGCACAGCGGACGCATGTCGCCTCAGGCGGCCGGGAGGAATGCCATGCCGAGCGGCGTGATCGCCGACGGTCGGATCGACGCGCCGCCCATACGGGCGGCGGGCGAGACGCTGCTGTCGCTGGAGAATATCTGCAAGGAATTCCCGGGCGTTAAGGCGCTGCAGGGGGTCCACTTCAATCTGCGGCGCGGCGAGGTGCATGCGGTCTGCGGCGAGAACGGCGCCGGCAAGTCGACCCTGATGAAGATCATCAGCGGCGTCTACGCCCCGACCTCGGGACGCCTCGTCTACAAGGGCCAGCCCTGCAGCTTCGCCTCGCCGCTGGAAGCGGAAGCGGTCGGCATCGCCATCATCCACCAGGAACTCAACCTCATCCCCCACCTCTCGGTGGCAGAGAACATCTATCTTGCCCGCGAGCCCCGGCGCGGCTTCTTCGTCGACCGCAAGGCGCTACGGGCGAACGCCAAGGCCTGCCTCGACCGGCTCGGCGTGGCCATCGATCCCGACCGGCTGGTGCGCGAACTCTCGGTCGCGCAATGCCAGATGGTGGAAATCGCCAAGGCGCTGTCGCTCGACGCGCAGGTGCTCATCATGGACGAGCCCACCTCCTCGCTCACCGAGCAGGAGACGCGCCTGCTGTTCAAGGTCATCCACGATCTGCGGGCCTCGGGCGTCGGCATCGTCTACATCTCGCACCGTCTCGACGAGATGGCGGAGATCGTCGACCGCGTCACCGTGCTGCGCGACGGGCGCTACATCGCCACCGACGATTTCGCCGCCACCAGCGTCGACGCCATCGTCGCCCGCATGGTCGGCCGCTCGCTGGAGGAGAAATTCCCCGAGCGCCGCGCCCGCCCGACCACCGACGTCATCCTCTCGGCGCGTGGCCTGACCCGCCACCGCGTGTTCCAGGACATCGACTTCGATCTCTATCGCGGTGAAATCCTCGGCTTTGCCGGGCTGATGGGGGCGGGACGCACCGAGGTGGCGCGCGCCATCTTCGGCGCCGACACGCTCGACGCCGGCACGGTCTCGCTGGAAGGGCGGGTGCTCGACATCCGCTCGCCGCGCGACGCCATCAAAGCCGGCCTCGCCTATCTCTCCGAGGACCGCAAGGCGCAGGGCCTCGCCGTCAAGATGCCGGTCGACGCCAACATGACGCTGGCGAACATGGAGGCGGTGTCGAACCGCTTCGGCGTGATCGACTTCACCCGGCATGCAGAGGTCGCGAAGGAATATATCGACCTGCTCAGCATCAAGACCCCCTCCCCCGACCAGCCGGTGCGCCTGCTGTCGGGCGGCAACCAGCAGAAGATCATCATCGGCAAATGGCTGTTCCGCCAGTCGCGAGTGCTGATCTTCGACGAGCCGACGCGCGGCATCGATGTCGGCGCCAAGTTCGCGATCTACCAGATCATGGACGAACTGGCGGCGAAGGGGATCGGGGTCATCCTCATCAGCTCCGAGTTGCCGGAAATACTGGGAATGACCGACCGGGTCGCCGTGTTCCACCACGGCCGCATCGCCGGCGTGCTGGAAACCGCCGCCACCTCCCAGGAGGAAATCATGCACTTCGCGTCCGGTTACGGACGACCGGCCGGCCGCGGCTGACGGAGCAGGGAATGACGATGACCGTGACCACCCCACCCGCGCCCGCCCGTGGCGGCCTGACCGACCGGCAGAAGGACATCGTCCAGAAATTCGCCGCGCTGGGCAGCCTTCTCGTGCTGATCGTGGTGTTTTCGCTGAGCAGCGGCGCCTTCTTCACCGTCAATAACGGCATGACCATCGCCCTGCAGGTGACCTCCATCGCCCTGCTCGGCATCGGCGCGACCTGCGTCATCATCACCGGCGGCATCGATCTCTCGGTCGGCTCGGTGCTGGCGCTCTCGGGCGTCATCGCCGCACTGGCGGTGAAGGAACTCGGCATGCCGGTGCCCTTCGCGATGATGTTCGGCATCCTCACCGGCGCCTTCTGTGGCCTCGTCAACGGCATACTCGTCACCCGCCTGCGGCTGCCGCCCTTCATCGCCACGCTCGGCATGATGCTGATCGCGCGCGGCGTGGCGCTGCAGATCACCGGGGCCCGGGCGATCTCGGGGCTGGGCGAATCCTTCGGCGTGCTCGGCAATGGCGCGTTGTTCCGCGTCGTCACCATTGCCGATGACGGCTTTCCCACCGTGGTCTTCCCCGGCATCCCCTACCCGGTGATCCTGATGGCGGTGATCGCCGTCGCCGTCTCGCTGATGCTCAACCGCTCGGTGCTCGGCCGGCACATCTATGCGGTGGGCTCCAACAGCGAGGCCGCGCGCCTGTCGGGCGTCGATGTCGCCGGCGTCACCCGCTTCACCTATGTGCTCTCCGGCGCGCTCGCCGGCCTCACCGGCTGCGTGCTGATGTCCCGCCTCGTCACCGCCCAGCCCAATGAGGGCGTGATGTACGAGCTCGACGCCATCGCCAGCGCCGTCATCGGCGGCACGTCGCTGATCGGCGGCGTGGGCACCATTTCCGGCACCTTCATCGGCTCGTTCGTGATCGGCATCCTGCGCAACGGGCTGAACATGAACGGCGTCTCCGCCTTCACCCAGCAGATCATCATCGGCCTGGTGATCCTGCTCACGGTGTGGATCGACCAGCTGCGCAATCGAAAATAAGCCGGCGACCGCGAGGCGGCGCCATCTACCAGGAGGAAACCATGAAGAAAATCGTCACAGCCCTGCTCGCCTCTGCGGTTCTGTTCGGCGGCGTCGCCGCCCAGTCCACCGCGCAGGCCGGCGAAATCGCCGTCATCGTCAAGACCGTCAACTCCACCTTCTGGCAGAATGTGCAGAAGGGCGCCGACGCCGCGCTCAAGCAGGCGGGCGGCGGCAACACGCTGACCTTCCAGGGCCCGGCCTCGGAATCCGCCATCGCCGACGAGGTGAACATGGTGGAGAACGCCGTCAATCGCGGCGTCGCCGGCATTGTGCTCGCCCCGTCCGATCCGGACGCGCTGGTCCCCGCCGTCAAGAAGGCGTGGGAAGCCCGCATTCCGGTGGTCATCATCGACTCCCTGCTCGCGAAGGGTGCCGAGCAATATTACCAGTCCTACCTCGCCACCGATAACCGCAAGGCGGGCGAGCTGGCGGCGCAGGCGCTGATCGACAAGGTCGGCACCGAGGGCAAGATCGCCGTCATGTCCTATGTCGCCGGCGCCGGTTCCGAGATCGGCCGCGTGGGTGGCTTCACCGACTACATCAAGGCGCATTCCAAGCTGGAAATCGTCGGCCCGTTCTATTCGCAGTCGCAGATGGCGACGGCGCTGAACCAGACCACCGACGTGCTCGCCGCCAATCCCGACCTCAAGGGCATTTTCGGCGCCAATGAGCCGACCGCGATCGGCATGGCCCGCGCCATCAAGCAGGCCGGCAAGTCCGGCAAGATCGTCGCCGTCGGCTTCGACGGCAATCAGGACCTGCAGGAATTCGTCAAGGATGGCACGCTGGCCGCGATCATCGTGCAGGGCTCGTTCCAGATGGGCGAACTCGGCGTGCAGACCGTCTCCAAGCTGATCAAGAAGGAGAAGGTCGAGAAGTTCGTCGACACCGGCGCTGTGGTGGTGACCAAGGCCAATATCGACCAGCCGGAAGCCAAGAACGTCCTCTACTGAGCCCTTCCTCCCCGCCTCACGGGACGCGGATCCGTGCCGCGTCCCGCCTTTCCCCAGAACGGATCCGCATCATCATGAAGGTCGGCGATCGGCGCATTCATGCCCGCAGCGGCGTGTCCCTGACAGGGATGGGCCTTGGCTGCGCGCAGATGGGCAACCTCTACCGCGTCACCCCCTATGCCGAGGCCGCCGGCGCGTTTGAGGCCGCCTGGGACGCGGGCATCCGCACCTTCGACACCGCCCCCTTCTATGGCTACACCCGCTCCGAACTGCGCCTCGGCACGATGCTGACCGAACGGCCGCGCGCGGACTACACCGTCTCCACCAAGGTCGGCCGGGTGATGACCCCGGACCCGAGCGTCGGCGTGGAGGAGGACGGCTTCGCCGAGCCCCTGCCCTTCCGCCCGGTCTATGACTACACCCATGACGGCATAATGCGCTCCTTCGAGGCCAGCCAGTCCCGCCTCGGGATTCTCTCGCCCGACATTCTCTA
This sequence comes from Ancylobacter vacuolatus, assembly GCF_030813595.1. Taxonomy (GTDB): domain Bacteria; phylum Pseudomonadota; class Alphaproteobacteria; order Rhizobiales; family Xanthobacteraceae; genus Ancylobacter; species Ancylobacter vacuolatus. Next base: position 31,643 of record NZ_JAUSUH010000010.1, read on the forward strand.
TGTGCACGACATCGGCCGCTTCACCCATGGCGCGCGCCACGCGCAGTACTGGGGCCAGCTCACCGAGGGCGGCGGCTTCCGCGCGCTGACCCGGCTGCGCGAGCAGGGCGCGATCAAGGCCTTCGGCCTCGGCGTCAACGAGTTCGAGGTCATCGCGGCGGCGATCGAGGTCGCCGATCTCGACATCTGCATGCTGGCCGGCCGCTACACGCTGCTGGAGCAGCAGAGCCTCGCCTTCATGGATTCCTGCGCGGCGCGCGGCATCGGCATCGTCGTCGCCGGCCCGTTCAATTCCGGCATTCTCGCCGGCAGCGCCAAGTTCAACTATGGCGACGCCCCGGCCGACATCGTCGCCCGCGTCGAGGCGCTGCGCGCGGCCTGCGCGGCGGAGGGAGTGAATCTCCAGACCGCCGCGCTGCACTTTCCCCTCGCCCACCCCGCCGCGCTCACCGTCGTCTCCGGCGCCCGCAACGCGGCGCAGGTGCGCGACAATGTCGAGCGGTTCGAGGCGGCGGTGCCCTCCGCCTTCTGGACCCGGCTGAAGGAGCGCGGCCTCATCGCCGACAGCGCTCCGGTGCCAGGCTGAGGGGGGAGCGGTCATGCGTATCGACGCCCATCAGCATTTCTGGCGCATCGCCGACCGGGGCGGCCAGTGGCCCCCGCCCGATCTCGCGCCGATCTATCGTGACTTCGGCCCGGAGGATCTCGCGCCGCTGCTCGCCGCCGCCGGCATCGAGGGCACGGTCCTCGTCCAGACCATGGAGCGCACGGCCGACACCGCCTATATGCTCGACCTCGCGGCGCGCCATCCCTTCATCAGGGCGGTGGTGGGCTGGACCGACATGAAGGCGCCCGATGCGGAAGGCGCCATTGCCCGGCTCGCCGCCCATCCCCGGCTGAAGGGCCTGCGCGCCATGCTGCAGGACATCGCCGCCGACGACTGGATCACGGATCCGGCGCTGGCGCCGGCGGTCGGCGCGATGGTCGCGCATGATCTCGCCTTCGACGCGCTGGTGCTGCCGCGCCATCTGCGCCCGCTCTTCGCCTTCGCCGCGCGCCATCCCGAGCTCAGAATCGTCATCGACCATGGCGCCAAGCCGCTGATCGGCGAGGGGCGGATCTCGCGCTGGCGGGCCGATCTCGCCGCCCTCGCGGCTCTGCCCAATGTCTGGTGCAAGCTGTCCGGCCTGCTCACCGAGGCCGACGGGCGCGGCCCGGCCGCGGTGCGCCCCTATGGCGAGACGCTGCTCGACCTGTTCGGCCCCGCGCGGCTGATCTTCGGCAGCGACTGGCCGGTGCTGCGCCTCGCCGGCGACTATGCCGGCTGGCTCGCGCTGTGCCGCGACATCGTGCCGGCCGACCACCACGACGCCGTGTTCGGCGCCAATGCGGCCCGCTTCTACCGCCTGGACGGCGACACTCTCGCCGCCGCGAACTGAGAGACGACCATGCTGACGATCATCTGCGACGCGCCCGGCAAGCTGTCGGCCATCGAACGCGAGAAACCGGTGCGCGGCGAGGGCGAGGTCCTTCTCCGGCTGCGCCGCATCGGCGTCTGCGGTACCGACCTGCACATCTTCGCCGGCAAGCAGCCCTATCTCTCCTATCCCCGCGTGATGGGGCATGAACTGGCCGCGACGGTGGAGGAAGCGCCCATTGGCAGCCGGCTGGCGCCCGGCGATGTCGTCTCGGTCATTCCCTACATCTCCTGCGGCCAGTGCAGCGCCTGCCGCAAGGGAAAGACCAATTGCTGCCGCAACCTCGGCGTGCTCGGCGTGCACCGCGACGGCGGCATGGCCGAGTTCATCTGCCTGCCGGAACCCTTCGTGCTGAAGGCCGAAGGTCTCAGCCTCGACCAGGCGGCGATGGTGGAATTCCTCGCCATCGGCGCCCATGCGGTGGCGCGGGCGGGCACCGGCCCGGGCGACAGCGTGCTGATCGCCGGCGCCGGGCCGATCGGCGCCGCCGTCGCCCTCTTCGCCCGCAGCGCCGGGGCAAAGGTCACGCTCATCGACGGGCGCGAGGACCGGCTGGCCTTCGCCCGGGCCCATCTCGGCGTCGCGGCGACCGTCCTGCTCGGGCCGGGCGATGCGGAGGAACTCGCACGGCTCACCGATGGCGACTTCTTCGACGCGGTGTTCGACGCCACCGGCAGCCCCAAGGCGATCGAGCGCGGCTTCGGCTTCGTCGGCCATGGCGGCACCTATGTGCTGGTGTCGATCGTCGCCAGCGACATCACCTTCTCCGATCCGGAATTCCACAAGCGCGAGACCTCGCTGCTCGGCAGCCGCAACGCGACGGTGGCCGACTTCGAGCGGGTGATGGCGGCGATCCGCGCCGGCGAGGTGCCGGACGCGCTCATCACCCATCGCCTGCGCCTGTCCGAGGTGCCGGAAAAATTCGCCACCCTCGCCGAACCCAGCGCGGGCGTGGTCAAGGCACTGATCGAAGTGGCGTGAGCGGGAGGGCGCGTGAGCGGGAGGACAGCATGCAACGCATGGGAATGATGATCGGCCTCGAGCCGCATAGTGTGGAACGCTACAGGGAACTGCACGCGGCGGTGTGGCCGCAGGTGCTGGCGCTGCTCACCGCCAGCAACATCCGCAACTACACCATCTTCCTGCGTGAGCCTGAGAACATCCTGTTCGGCACCTGGGAATATCACGGCAGCGATTTCGCCGCCGACATGGCGAAGATCGCCGCGGATCCGACGAATCAGGAATGGTGGAGCCTGACCATCCCCTGCCAGCGCCCGCTCGCCACCCGCAAGGAGGGCGAATGGTGGGCGTCGATGGAAGAAGTGTTCCACCTCGACTGAACCATCAGCAAAGGAAAACTGGCCATGGCCACTCTTGAGGGCAGGACCGTCCTCGTCACCGCGAGCGCGCAGGGCATCGGCCGCGCCAGCGCGCTCGGCTTTCTCGCCGCCGGCGCGCGGGTCATTGCCACCGACATCAACGCGGCGCTGCTGGCGGAACTGCCGCCCTCACCGCTTCTCACCACCGCCCGGCTGGACGTGCTTGATGAGGCCGCCGTCGCCGATTTCATCGCCGGCATCGGCCCGGTGGACGTGCTGTTCAACTGCGCCGGTGTGGTGCATCCCGGCAGCATTCTCGACATGAAGGAGGGCGATCTCGATTTCGCGTTCGATCTCAACGTGAAGTCGATGGTGCGCACCATCCGTGCCGTCCTGCCCGGCATGATCGCCCGGCGCGACGGCGCCATCATCAACATGTCGTCGGTGGCGTCCTCGCTGAAGGGCGTGCCGAACCGCTTCGCCTACAGCGTCACCAAGGCGGCGGTGATCGGGCTCACCAAGTCGGTGGCGGCCGATTATGTCGGCCACAACATACGCTGCAACGCCATCTGCCCCGGCACGGTGGAAAGCCCCTCGCTGCAGGACCGGCTGCGGGCGCAGGGGGACTATGAGGCGGCGCGCGCGGCCTTCATCGCCCGCCAGCCGATCGGGCGCATCGGCACGCCGGAGGAAATCGCCGATCTCGCCGTGCATCTGGCCGGCGCCACCTACACCACCGGCCAGGCCTTCGCCATTGATGGCGGCTGGTCGCTCTGATCCGCATGTGAGGACGACAGAATGAAACTGGTACGCCACGGCCTTGCCGGCCGGGAAAAGCCCGGCCTGATCGACGCGCAGGGCCGCATCCGCGATCTCTCCGCCCATCTCGCGGACATTGCCGGCGCCGCGCTGGCGCCCGCCGTGCTGGCCGATCTCGCCGCGCTCGACCCGGCGACGCTGCCTCTGGTCGCGGAGGGAACCCGCCTCGGCCCCTGCGTGAGCGGAACCGGCAAGTTCGTCTGCATCGGCCTCAATTTCTCCGACCATGCCGCCGAATCCGGCATGGCGGTGCCGCCCGAGCCGGTGGTGTTCATGAAGGCGACCTCGGCGATCTCAGGCCCGCATGACGATGTGCCGATCCCGCGCGGCGCCAGCAAGACCGACTGGGAGGTGGAGCTGGCCATCATCATCGGCCGGACGGCGAAATATGTCAGCGAAGCCGACGCGCTCGATTATGTCGCCGGCTACTGCATCTGCAACGACGTGTCGGAACGTGAATTTCAGCTGGAGCGCGCCGGCCAGTGGACCAAGGGCAAATCCTGCGACGGCTTCGGCCCGATCGGCCCGTGGCTGGTGACGCGGGACGAGATTCCCGATCCGCAGAACCTCGCCATGTGGCTGACGGTGAATGGCGAGACGCTGCAGAACGGCTCGACCCGGACCATGGTGTTCGGCGCCGCCTATCTCGTCTCCTATCTCAGCCAGTTCATGAGCCTCCACCCCGGCGACATCATCTCAACGGGAACCCCGCCCGGCGTCGGCCTCGGCTTCAAGCCGCCACGCTACCTCAAGGCCGGCGACGTCGTCGAACTCGGCATTGAGGGGCTGGGCACGCAGAGGCAGATTTTCGTTTCCGACATCTGATCGCGGCTCCGCGCCGGGAGGCCTACCATGGTGAAGATCACCGATATGCGGGTCATCGACCTGCGCTTTCCCACCTCGCACGCGCTCGACGGATCGGACGCGATGAACCCCGATCCCGACTATTCGGCCGCCTATGTCATCCTCGACACCGACGAGCCGGCGCTGAAGGGGCACGGGCTCACCTTCACCATCGGGCGCGGCAACGACATCTGCTGCATGGCGATCCTCGCCATGCGCCACCTCGTGGTCGGCACGGATCTCGACGTGGTGCGCGCCGCCCCCGGCGCCTTCTGGCGGCACCTCACCAGCGACAGCCAGCTGCGCTGGATCGGCCCGGAAAAGGGCGCGATGCACCTCGCCACCGGCGCGGTGGTCAACGCCTTCTGGGACCTTCTCGCCAAGCAGGCCGGCAAGCCGGTCTGGCGCCTCGTCGCCGATCTCCCCCCCGAGGCGATCGCCGACATCGTCGACTACCGCTACCTCACCGACGTGCTCGACCGCGACGACGCGCTCGCCATCCTGCGCCGGGCCGAGGCCGGCAAGGCCGAGCGCATCGCCCTCCTCGAGCGCGAGGGCTATGCCTGCTACACCACCTCGGCCGGCTGGCTCGGCTATGACGACGCCAAGCTGCGGCGCCTCTGCCAGGAGGCGATCGAGGCCGGCTTCAACCATGTGAAGATGAAGGTCGGGCGCGATCTCGACGACGACATCCGCCGCCTCACCATCGCCCGCGAGGTGATCGGGCCGGACCGCTATCTGATGATCGACGCCAACCAGGTGTGGGAGGTCGGCCAGGCGATCGACTGGGTGCGCGCGCTCGCCTTCGCCAAGCCCTTCTTCATCGAGGAACCGACCAGCCCCGACGACATCGCCGGGCACCGCAAGATCCGCGCGGCCATCGCGCCGGTGAAGGTGGCGACCGGCGAGATGTGCCAGAACCGCATCATGTTCAAGCAGTTCATCGCCGAGGGCGCGATCGATGTGGTGCAGATCGATTCCTGCCGCATGGGCGGGCTGAACGAGGTGCTGGCGGTGCTGCTGGTGGCGGCGAAATACGGCCTGCCGGTCTGGCCGCATGCCGGCGGCGTCGGCCTGTGCGAATATGTGCAGCATCTGTCGATGATCGACTATGTCGCCGTCTCCGGCACCAAGGACGGCCGGGTGATCGAATATGTCGACCATCTGCACGAGCATTTCCTCGACCCGTGCGTGATCGAGAATGCCGCCTACATGCCGCCCCGCCAGCCGGGATTCTCCATCGAAATGAAGCCGGAAACGCTTTCCGCCTTCGCTTATGTGTCGGCGGAAACCCGGCCGGCCGCCTGAGCGCGGGCCGATAGGACACGGGCGGCGCGCAGGCGGCGCCCGTGTGTGCCTCAGCCGGCCGCGTGGCGGGCGAGGATGTCCGCGAGCACAGGCGTCGCCGGCGCGCCGGGCTGGCCGGCGATCCACTGAACAAACGCGCCGATGCGGCGCTCGATCTTCACGCCATGGTTCTGCGCGATGTCGGCGATGCGGTGGTCGAGGAACGGGTTGCGGAAGCGGTCGAGCGTGACGCCGACATAGGCGCGGGCTTCATCCGCCATGCCGCGCGCGCAAAAACCCGGCACCACCTCCCCGGCATAGAGCGTCGCGAGCCGGGCGGAGACGGCGGCATCGGCGAGGATTTCCCGCACGGTCTCGCCGGCCGGGCGCCCCTCCTCCGCCCAGATCTCGGCCAGCACGGTGTGGCCGAGATTGAGAATATGCAGCTTCAGCCGCTCGAACGGTTCGAGGTTGTCGGTCAGCACCACGCTGGGGTGGGTGAAGGGCAGTTCCAGCCCCGGCCGGCGCTCGATCGCCCACAGCGCATAGGGCTCGGCAACGGCCCCGACCGGCTCGATCGGCTCGGAGACGATGCGATCGACCAGCGTATTGGCGAAGATCACCGAGCGGTCGATCCAGCCGGCGAAGGCCGGCGGCGCCCCGCTTGCAGTCGCGAGCCGGCCCACCTCGGCCGCCAGCACCTCGCCATTGCGGTTGATCAGCTCGCAGGGCAGCACGGTCAGCGGGCCGCCGCCGGCGCTCCAGCGATGGTGCAGCAGCGCGGTGAGCTTGGCCGGAAAGGAGGCCGGCACCCCGCCGGCGAGCAGCGCGGGCGTTGCCTCCTCCGGCGCCACCCGATAGCCGGAATCGCCCATATTGGAGATCACCAGCCGGGCCTCGCCCGCGAACAGCGCCTTGATCGCCGCCCAGTCGGCCACCGCCGACAGGCCCCGGTCGACCGAGCGCACCTGCACCTCGCGCTCGCACGGCGTGCCGTCGACGATGCCGCGAAGGCGCACGGGAAAGCCTTCCGGCCGGCCGAACGCCGCGACCCGGCCGGCACGGTCGCCCGAGCCGGAGGCCTGCACGATGGCGATCGGCCCGATATCCTGCCCCGCCTCGCGCGCCTCATGCACGAAGAGATCGGCATGGGCCTGCAGGAACCGGCTGGTGCCGAACTGGATGATACGAACGCTCACGCCGTCTGAATCCCTTGTGCGAACAACTTACTGGAAGAATTGCGGCCACAGCTGTCCACGCTGGACACAGGCTGTCAATGTGTTTTTAATACAGAAAGAACAGGCCGCCCGCTCACCCGGGGGTGCAGAGGCGGGGCGGGGCATCATGAAAGGCAATGCCGTCTTCAAGAGCGGCTATAATCGCTGCCTCCAGCGCCTCGGTGCCCTGTCACCCGGCGCCGCCCTGCCCTCGGAGAGCGACCTCGCCCACGCGCTGGAGGTCAGCCGCACCACGGTCCGCGCGATACTGGCGGCGCTGCAGGAGCGCGGCATCACCGAGCGCCGGGACGGGCAGCGCCGGCTCGCCCGCGCCCCGACACCGGCCGATCACTTTCCCGACGCGCAGACCCTGTCGGCGGGCGCGACGTTCGAGCGCCGCTTCATGGAATGGATCCTCACGGGCGATCTCAGTCCCGGCCAGTTGCTGAACGCGGCCGAGCTGGCGCGCCAGTTCGGCACCTCGACCACCACCATCCGCGAATGTCTCGCCCGCTTCCAGCATTTCGGCCTGCTGGAACGCCGGCCGAACAGCTCCTGGCTGTTCGGCGGCGTCACCGGCGACTTCGTGCGGGAAATGTACGAGGTGCGGGAAATGTTCGAGCTGCGGGCCACGCGCAGCTTGCTGGAACTGCCCGACAGCGCGCCCGCCTGGCGCGAATTGGCGGCGATCGAGCAGGAGCACCGCGACATCCTCGCCCATCTCGACCGGGACCATGCGCTGTTTCCCCAGCTCGACGAGCGCCTGCACCGCATCATTCATGAGACCACGCGCAACCGCTTCGTGCTGGACTTCTACACCGTCGTCGCGACCTTGTTTCACCACACCTATCGCTGGAACCGTGACGACGCCAAGCCGCGCAGCGCCACCGCGCTGGTGGAGCATCTCGACTATATCGCCGCGCTGCGCAGCCGCGACCCGCGCGCCATCGACGCCAGCTGCCGGAAGCATCTGCGCACCGCGTGCGCCACGCTCATCCGCTCGCTGGAAGCCCGCGCGACCACCCCCTCATGTGCCGGAGCCGTAGTGTGACCAGGATATTTGCCAGCATCGGCGAATGCATGATCGAGATGTCCCTCACTGCCGAGGGGCTCTATCGACGCGGCTTCGCCGGCGACACGCTCAACACCGCCTGGGGTGTGCGCGGGCTCACCGATCCGGCGCGGGTCGGCGTGCGTTATGTGACGCGGGTCGGCGCGGACGCCTCGTCGGGGGAAATGGTGCGCTTCATCGCCGATGCGGGCATCGACACCGGCCATATCGGGCGCGAGCCCGACCGTCCGGTCGGCCTCTACATGATCGCCCTGCAGAACGGCGAGCGCTCCTTCTCCTATTGGCGCGACACGTCGGCGGCGCGGCGGCTCGCCGCCGACGCGGACGTGCTGCAGCAGGCGCTCGCGGATGCGGACAGCATCTATTTTTCCGGCATCACTTTGGCGATTCTCTCCCCGCCGCATCGCCAGACGCTGCTGGACCAGCTGGCCGAAGCGCGCGCCCGGGGAGCGATGATCGCGTTCGACGCCAATATCCGGCTCAATCTGTGGCCGGATCGCGCCGCCGCCCGCGCCGCGCTCGATGCGGGCTATCGCGTCGCGACCCTCGCCCTGCCGACCTTCCCCGACGAGGCTGACCTGTTCGGCGACACCTCGCCGGAAGCGACCGCGCGCCGGCTGACCGGCTGTGGTGCCGAGGAGATCGTGGTCAAGAACGGCGCCGATCCCTGCACCCTGCTGGTGGGCGAGCGGATCGAGACCATCGCGCCCGTCGCCGTCGTGGACCCGCTGGATACCACCGGCGCGGGCGACAGCTTCAATGCCGGCTACATCGCCGCGCGCCTCGACGGCGCGGCGCCCGCCGACGCCGCCCGCTTCGCCCATCGCGTGGCCGCGCGGGTGATCGGCCGTCGCGGGGCGCTCATCGACATGGCGGAGCTGCGCGCTGGCACTGGCTCGGGGCTGACATAGGCCGCCCGCACGAGAGCGGCGCCACGGCCGGCGACCGGGGCCGGCACGAAGGATCGGGCAAGCATCAGTGCGCGCAAGAGGGCCGCCGAGGCGCCCTCAGCGGCCCCGTGGCGCCGTGCGGCGCCGGTCGGCAGCGGAGCTTCCTCGGGAAGGCCCCTGGCGCTCCCGGGCGTGTTCTGGGTCGATCCGGCGCAAAGGAGAGGCCGAACCAGCCGCGCTCACCGCGCGGATGGCGTTCATCGCCGGGTTTTGCGTCCCGACAGACAGCGGCAAGCGCGGGCGGCAGGCAGGATGTTCTGTGTGGGGAGGGCTTCATGCCGCGCGGGCCGCAGCGCCGCAGGGCGGGCGCCGGCCTGTTTTCGGCGGCGACAGCACCGAGGCGGCGGGCGCGAGGGGATATGAAGCAGCGGCGCATCTGCCGCCGCGAAACCACGCGACGCCCCCGCCGGCGTGCATGGCTTCTCTTGGCCAGGGCGCCGGTCCGCCGGTAACGCTACCGGCGAACCTGCCCTGATGGCACCGCGCCGCACCCCGCGCCTTCCGGCACGGGGGGCGCGGCCCCAGCGTCAGGATCAACCGTTGACGGTTTCCTTCAGGCCCTTGCCGGGCGTGAACTTCGGGGCCTTGGAGGCCTCGATCTTGACCGGGTTGCCGGTGCGCGGGTTGCGGCCCTCGCGCGCGGCGCGGGTCACGACGGAGAAGCTGCCGAAGCCGATCAGCTTGACTTCTTCGCCGGCCTTCAGCGAGGCGGCAATAGCGTCGAAGGTCGCGTCGACCGCGGCCGCAGCAGCGGCCTTCGTCAGCTTGGCCTGCTCGGCCACGGCGGCGACGAGTTCGTTCTTCGTGGTCATTTGACCGGTCCTTCCCTTGATTGCACAAGAATCGTCGATCGCATGCACCGACGACGGGCGGGCACACTTTCCCCAAAATGCGGCGATTGCAAGCGCCCCCGGCTAGAAACCCGCACAAATACACGACTTCAGAGGGTTTGGGTGTATTTTGATACCGCATTTTGTGACAATGCGGCCCGCCCGCAATTTAGGCGGATGCGACCCTTTCTTCCTCCGCGCCGGGCGCCCCTCCGGACGGGAGCGCCGCCCGGAGGGGCGGAAGCGCCCGATCGGAGAGAAACCGCCCCGCCCGCCCCGCGCCGGAGCCCTCTCTTCGCGCGAAAAGCCCCGTCCTGTCAGCCCGGAAAGCTGCCCGCGGGCGGTGCGCGGCCACGCCCCCGACATGCAAAAACGGCGGCGCCCGCGCGGGCACCGCCGTTCCTGTTCGTGTCCTGAAACGCCCGCTGGAGCCTGATCCGATCAGGTTGAACCAACCTGATCGGTGAATCAGTCTCTCAATTATTGATAGAGAACGTTTTACCGGTCTGATTGCGATGCAATCAGACCGGAACGTGCTCTAGTGGGCGGCAAGGCCGCCGATTTCGTCGCGGGCGATCACCGGCTCGACCTCGGTGGTCGGCGCCAGCACCTTCTCTTCCCAGACGATCGCCTCCGGCTGGCGGATGAGCGCGTGCTGCAGCACCTCGTCCATCCGCGACACCGGCACGATCTCCAGCGCGTTCTTCACATTGTCGGGGATTTCCGCCAGGTCCTTGGCATTCTCCTCGGGGATCAGAACCTTCTTGATGCCGGCCCGCAGGGCCGCCAGCAGCTTCTCCTTGAGGCCACCGATCGGCAGCACCCGGCCGCGCAGCGTGATCTCGCCGGTCATGGCGATGTCGCGGCGGATCGGGATGCCGGTCAGCACCGAGGTCAGCACGGTCGCCATGGCGACGCCGGCCGACGGCCCGTCCTTCGGGGTCGCCCCTTCGGGAACGTGGACATGGATGTCGCGCCGGTCGAACAGCGGCGGCTCGATGCCGAAATCGAGGGCGCGCGAGCGGACATAGGAGGCCGCCGCCGAAATCGATTCCTTCATCACGTCGCGCAGATTGCCGGTGACGGTCATCTTGCCCTTGCCGGGCATCATCACGCCTTCGATGGTGAGGATCTCACCGCCGACCTCGGTCCAGGCCAGGCCCGTGACCACGCCGACCTGGTCCTCGTCCTCGGCCTCGCCATAGCGGTATTTCGGCGCGCCGAGATAGTCCTCCAGCTGCTGGACCGTGATCTTGACCGACTTCTTCTTAGTCAGCATCAGGTCCTTCACCGCCTTGCGGGCGAGATTGGAAATCTCGCGCTCAAGGTTGCGCACGCCGGCTTCCCGCGTGTAGCGGCGCACCAGCATCAGCAGCGCCTCGTCGTCGATCGACCATTCCTTCAGCTGCAGACCATGCTTGGTCAGCGTCTGCGGAATGAGATGGCGGCGGGCGATCTCGACCTTCTCGTCCTCGGTGTAGCCGGCGATGCGGATCACCTCCATCCGGTCCAGGAGGGCCGGCGGGATGTTCAGCGTGTTGGCCGTGGTGACGAACATCACGCTGGAGAGGTCATAGTCGACCTCCAGATAGTGATCGGCAAAGGTGTGGTTCTGCTCGGGGTCCAGCACCTCCAGCAGGGCCGAGGACGGGTCGCCGCGGAAATCGGCGCCCATCTTGTCGATCTCGTCCAGCAGGAACAGCGGGTTCGACTTCTTGGCCTTGCGCATCGACTGGATGATCTTGCCGGGCATGGAGCCGATATAGGTCCGGCGATGCCCGCGGATCTCCGCCTCGTCGCGCACGCCGCCAAGGGCCACGCGCACATATTCGCGGCCCGTCGCCTTGGCGATGGACTTGGCGAGCGAGGTCTTGCCGACGCCGGGCGGGCCGACCAGGCACAGGATCGGGCCGGTCAGCTTGTTCTGCCGGCTCTGCACGGCGAGATATTCGACGATGCGGTCCTTGACCTTGTCGAGGCCGAAATGGTCGGTATCGAGCACGTTCTGGGCGAAGGGCAGGTCCTTCTTGACCTTGCTGCGGTTGCTCCACGGGATCGACAGCATCCAGTCGAGATAGTTGCGCACCACGGTGGCTTCCGCCGACATGGGCGACATCTGCCGCAGCTTCTTCAGCTCGTGCGTGGCCTTCTCGCGCGCTTCCTTGGAGAGCTTGACGGTCTTGATGCGCTCTTCCAGCTCGGCCAGCTCGTCGCGGCCGTCCTCGCCGTCGCCCAGCTCCTTCTGGATCGCCTTCATCTGCTCGTTGAGATAGTACTCGCGCTGGGTCTTCTCCATCTGGCGCTTGACGCGCGTGCGGATGCGCTTCTCGACCTGAAGGACCGAGATTTCGCTCTCCATCAGCGAGAGCACCTTCTCAAGGCGGGTGGTGACCTTGAGGATTTCCAGCACCGCCTGCTTCTCGGGGATCTTCACCGCGAGATGCGAGGCCACCGTGTCGGCCAGCTTCGAGTGCTCCTCGATCTGGGTGACGACGCCGACGACTTCGGGCGAGACCTTCTTGTTCAGCTTCACATAGCTGTCGAACTCGGCCAGCACCGAGCGGCCAAGCGCTTCGGCCTCGACCTTGGAGCCAAGCTCCTCCTCCAGCGCCTCCGCCTCGGCCTCATAGAGGTCGGTGCGGTCGGTGTAGTGCCGGACCTTGGCGCGCGAAATGCCCTCGACCAGCACCTTCACCGTGCCGTCCGGCAGCTTGAGCAGCTGCAGCACCGAGGCGAGCGTGCCGATCTTGTAGATGGAGGAGGTCTCCGGGTCGTCGTCGGAGGCGTTCTCCTGCGTCGCCAGCAGGATGAAGGTGTCGTTGCGCATCACCTCTTCGAGGGCGCGGATGGATTTCTCACGGCCGACGAACAGGGGCACGATCATGTGCGGGAAAACGACGATGTCGCGCAGCGGCAGGACCGGGAAGGTCTGAGGGACTCCCGGGGTGAGCGCGGTGCGAGGCTTGGGGCTCGTCATGGCTCTTTCCTTTCTGTTGGCGGCAGGCGACGTGTCCCGACGACAGGCGTCGTCGGGCGGCACCGTGCCGCAATGCGGCCGGAACGCGAACGTTGATCTCTGTGCGGGGGCTGCGTTAGGCGCGCTGGGCACGTCGATGCGGTCGAGGACCGGGGGTTGAGGCTCAGATGGCGATGCCCCCGCCCCCCGTCAAGGGAGCGGGCCGCGTCGCTGGCCGGGCGTGGCTGCCCGGCCCTGCCCACCGCCGGTTCCTCAGGCACTCGCGCCCGCATCGCCGGCTGCGCGGTCCGCATAGATGTAGAGCGGACGCGCATTCTGATCGACGACCTCTTTGCTGATGACGACCTCCTCCACCCCTTCCAGGCCGGGCAGGTCGAACATCGTGTCGAGCAGGATGCCTTCCATGATCGAGCGCAGGCCGCGCGCGCCGGTCTTGCGCTCGATCGCCTTGCGGGCGATGGCGCCCAGCGCTTCCTCATGGATGGTCAGCTCGACATTCTCCATCTCGAACAGGCGCTGATACTGCTTCACCAGCGCGTTCTTCGGCTCGGAGAGGATCTTCTTCAGCGCCGCCTCGTCGAGATCGCCCAGCGTGGCGATGACGGGAAGACGGCCGATGAATTCCGGGATCAGCCCGTATTTCAGCAGGTCTTCCGGCTCGACCTCGCGGAACACCTCGCCCGGCTTGCGGTCCTCGGGGGCGGAGACGACGGCGCCGAAGCCGATCGAGGTGCCCTTGCCGCGCGAGGAGATGATCTTGTCGAGGCCGGCGAAGGCGCCGCCGCAGATGAACAGGATGTTGGTCGTGTCCACCTGCAGGAATTCCTGCTGGGGATGCTTGCGCCCGCCCTGCGGCGGCACGGAGGCGACGGTGCCTTCCATGATCTTCAGCAGCGCCTGCTGCACGCCCTCGCCCGAGACGTCGCGGGTGATCGAGGGGTTGTCGGACTTGCGGCTGATCTTGTCGATCTCGTCGATATAGACGATGCCGCGCTGCGCCCGCTCGACATTGTAGTCGGCCGACTGCAGCAGCTTGAGGATGATGTTCTCGACATCCTCGCCGACATAGCCCGCCTCGGTCAGCGTGGTCGCGTCCGCCATGGTGAAGGGCACGTCGAGGATGCGGGCGAGCGTCTGCGCGAGCAGCGTCTTGCCCGAGCCGGTCGGCCCGATCAGCATGATGTTGGACTTGGCCAGCTCGACGTCGCCGGCGTGCTTGGTCGCGTGGTTCAGGCGCTTGTAGTGGTTATGCACCGCCACCGAGAGGACGCGCTTGGCATGGAACTGGCCGATCACATAATCGTCCAGGACCTTGCAGATTTCCTTCGGGGTCGGGATGCCGTCGCGCGACTTCACCAGCGAGGATTTGTTCTCCTCGCGGATGATGTCCATGCACAGCTCGACGCATTCATCGCAGATGAACACGGTGGGTCCCGCAATGAGTTTGCGGACCTCGTGCTGGCTCTTGCCGCAGAACGAGCAGTAAAGAGTATTCTTGCTGTCGCCGCCGCCAACCTTGCTCATGCGTCTCTCCGTCCGCTCGGCAGTCCAGGCATCGCCCGGAACCGCCCCAGTCCCGCGGCCGCCGCGGGCCTCCAAGGGGGGAGAAACGCGACGGCTCGAAAACGCCGTCAAAAGGAAGCGACTTAAGGGTCCTTGTTCAGTGCCACAGCCAAGCACGCTAGCAGCGACACGATCAAGCGGGCAATCGAACCATCCCCGACTTCGCGGATGGGCGCTGGCCTCGTCGTACCCCCGTCACACCTCCGGGCGACACTTCATTCTGAAGTCATGCAAGCGCGATACCGCGAAGCATGCAAGCCCGCGCTTCATTTCGGCGCGGGCTTCCTTGTCAATATAGGAAGCCAAACCGGCCTCCGAAACACGGCGCAAACGCCCGTCAGGGCTTCGCCGGAGCCTCTTCCGGGCGTTTGTCGATCACTTTGTCGATAAGCCCAAAGGACTTGGCGACCTCGGCGGTCATGAAGTTGTCGCGCTCCAGCGCGTCCTCCACCGCCTTGATGTCCTGGCCCGTGTGCTTCACGTAGATCTCATTGAGCCGCTGCTTGAGGCTCATGATCTCCTTGGCGTGCAGCATGATGTCCGTCACCTGCCCCTGGAAGCCGCCCGAGGGCTGGTGCACCATGATTCGCGCATTGGGCAGGGCGAAGCGCATATCCTTCTCGCCGGCGGTCAGCAGCAGCGAGCCCATCGAGGCCGCCTGGCCGATGCACAGCGTCGACACCGCCGGCTTGATGAACTGCATGGTGTCGTAGATCGCCAGCCCCGATGTCACCACCCCGCCCGGGGAGTTGATGTACATCGAGATTTCCTTCTTCGGATTCTCCGCCTCGAGGAACAGCAGCTGGGCGACCATGAGGGTCGCCATGCCGTCCTCGACCGGGCCGGTCAGGAAAATGATGCGCTCCTTCAGGAGCCGGGAATAAATGTCGTAGGAACGCTCGCCCCGGTTGGTCTGTTCGACCACCATCGGGACCAGGTAGTTGTTCAAGGTATCAATCGGGTCACGCATATTTCGATCCTCGGCGGTACGGCGCGCCTGCGCCGCCCGCGAATCCAACCACCCTACACTAAAGGGAAAGCGCGTCCCTACCAGCCCGCCGGCGATGAAGTGGCGGACAGCGGAGCCGCACGTGGTGCACGACTCCGCGAGTTCCGTCGGCCTCAGGCCGCCTTGGTGTCCTCGTCCTCGGCGTAGAGTTCCTCGCGCGAGACGGGGACTTCATTGACCGTGGCGAGTTCGAGCAGATAGTCGACGACCTTCTCCTCGAAAATCGGCGCGCGCAGGCTGGCCAGCGCCTGGGCGTTCTTGCGGTAGAACTCCCACACCTGCTGCTCCTGCCCGGGGAACTGGCGGGCACGCTCGACGACGGCGCGGGTCACTTCGTCGTCCGTCACCTGAATGTTGTTCTTCTCGCCGATTTCCGCAAGGACCAGGCCAAGGCGCACGCGGCGCTCGGCGATCTTCTGGTAGTCGGCGCGGGCGGCTTCCTCGGTGGTGTCCTCGTCGGCGAAGGTCTTGTTCTGGGTGGCCATCTCGGACGTCACCGAGCCCCAGATGCCGTCGAATTCCTGCTGGGCCAGCGTCGGGGGCACGTCGAACTGGTGCAGCCCGTCCAGCGCATCGAGCAGGCGGCGCTTGGCCTTGTTGCGGCTCTGCGCGTTGTGCTCCTGGGCGATGCGGGTCTTCACCTGCTCCTTGAGCGCCTCAAGGCTGTCCATGCCGAGCGTCTTGGCGAACTCGTCGCCCATTTCCATCTCGGTCGGCGATTCGATCATCTTCGCCGTCACCTCGAACGCGGCCGCCTTGCCGGCCAGATGCGCCGCCTGATAGGCCTCGGGGAAGGTCACGTTGACGGTGCGGGTCTCGTCTTCCTTGATGCCGACGAGCTGCTCCTCGAAGCCGGGGATGAAGCTGTTGGAGCCGAGCACCAGCGGCACGTCCTCGCCCGAACCGCCCTCGAACACTTCGCCGTCGATCGA
Source organism: Ancylobacter vacuolatus (assembly GCF_030813595.1). GTDB lineage: Bacteria > Pseudomonadota > Alphaproteobacteria > Rhizobiales > Xanthobacteraceae > Ancylobacter > Ancylobacter vacuolatus. Next base: position 47,939 of record NZ_JAUSUH010000010.1, read on the forward strand.
GCCGACGAAGGACAGGGTGACGCGGTCGCCATTCTCGGCGGTGCCGTCGGGCTTGGCGGCATAGGGGCGGTTGGCGTCGGCGATCCGCTTGACGGTCTCCTCGACCTCCTCGTCGGACACGGCCAGCACCGGCTTGTCGAGGCTGATGCTCTTGAAGTCGCCGAGCGTGATCGCCGGCAGCACTTCGAGGTTCACGGTGAAGGACAGGTCGGCCTTGCCCTCGATCACCTCGTTGACCGCCGCCTCGTCCTGCGGCAGCTCGACCTTGGGCTGCATCGCGAGCTTGAAGCCGTTATCCTCGATGATCTTGGTGTTGGCCTCGTTCACCGCCTGGTCGATCACCTCGGCCAGCACTGACTTGCCGTACATGCGCTTGAGATGGGCGACCGGCACCTTGCCGGGGCGGAAGCCGTTGAGGCGGACCTTGTCCTTGAGCTCGCTGAGGCGCGCATTGGCCTTAGCGTCAAGTTCGGCGGCCGGCAGCACCACGCGATATTCGCGCTTGAGACCTTCGGCGAGGAGTTCGGTGACCTGCATTTTCAATCGGCCTTCGTCTTGTTTGCCGCTTGCGCGAGCTCTCGAATGTCTGTGTGCGTGGCCGCGTGAACGCCGTTGGCCCCGCTCGGTGCAAATGGGTCGGAAGGCGGCACCGGACAAGGGCAGGCACTGGTGCGGGCGGAGGGACTCGAACCCCCACGACTCTCGCCACTGGAACCTAAATCCAGCGCGTCTACCAGTTCCGCCACGCCCGCGGTTGCGCCTGTCGCCCGCCACATCGTCCGCGAGGGACGCGCATGGGCGCATGTGCGCGCACCCGAGAAGGTACCGCCAGCCGGGTGCGGGCTTATAACACGGTCATGACGCTGCGCCAGCGCAAAATGCGCGCCCCCGCTCGCCGCTACACAGCCCCGAGAAAGCCGAACAGCCGGCGATAGACCGGGCGCAGCGCCTCGATCAGATCATCGGCGACAAGGCCCGGCCCGGCCTCGCGCGCCGCCTCGCCATGCAGCCACACGCCAGCGCTGGCCGCCTCGAAGGGCGGCATGCCCTGCGCCAGCAGGCCGCCGACGATTCCCGCCAGCACATCGCCCGCCCCCGCGGTTGCGAGATAAGGCGGCGCGTTGGCGGCGATCGAGGCGCGCCCGTCCGGGCTCGCCACCACCGTATCCGGCCCCTTGAGCAGCAGCGTCGCCCCGAGCCGGGCCGCCCCGGCGCGCGCCCGCTCCAGCCGCGAGGGCGCCTCCAGCACGTCCGGGCAGCCCTCGAACAGCCGGGCGAACTCGCCATCATGCGGGGTGGCGACCGCGGCCGGCGCGGCGTCGAGAGCGCGGGCGAGCGCATCCGCCTCGCCGGTGAAGGAGGTGAGGAGATCGGCGTCGATCACCAGCCGCCGGTCGCGACAGGCCGCCAGCCGCTCGCGTGCCCCCGGCCCGACGCCGAGGCCGGGGCCGAGCACCACGGTCGTCAGCCGGGCATCGGCCAGCAGATGCGCCAGCCCGGCGGCATCCTCCACCGGCCGCACCATGACGGCGGAGAGATTGGCCGCGTGGATCGCCAGCGCCTCAACCGGGCAGGCCACCGTCACCAGCCCCGCCCCGGCCCGCAGCGCGGCGCGGGCGGCGAGCCGCGTCGCCCCGGTCGCCTGCGCCGGGCCGGAGACGGCGACGAGATGGCCACGGGCATATTTATGCCCCTCCACCGCCGGCACCGGGAATTGCCCCGCCCACAGGTCAGGCACATTCTCGAAAGCGCGGGGAGCGATCACATCAAGCGCTTCGGGCAGGATGCCGATATCGGCCACGGTCCGTTCGCCCGCGTGCAGCCGGCCCGGCAACAGCACATGGCCGGGCTTGGGCCGGAAGAAGGTGACGCTCCAGCGCGCCTTTATCGCCGCCCCGCGCACCGCCCCGGTAGCGCCGTCGATGCCGGAGGGCAGGTCGACCGCCAGCACCGGCAAGCCGGAGGCCATCACCGCCGCGTTCACCCGCTCCACCAGCGCCCGCGCCGCGCCGTCGAGATCGCGCGCCAGCCCGGCGCCGAACAGCGCGTCGATGACGAGATCGACCCGCTCTAGCGCCGCGCCCTCCGCCGGTTCGACCGGCCCGGTCCATCGCGCCGCCATCAGCGCCGCATCGCCGCGCAGCGCGGCGCGCTCCCCGAGCAGCGCGAGGCGCACCCGATAGCCGGAAGCGGCCAAAAGACGCGCCGCGACGAATCCGTCGCCGCCATTATTGCCCGGCCCGCACAGCACCAGCACCCACCCGCCGGCCAGCGTCACCCGCGCCGCGAGGCGGGCGACCGCCTCTCCCGCCCTTTCCATGAGCAGGGCACCGGGCACGCCGGCGGCGATGGTGAAGGCGTCGGCGCGCGCCATCTCGGTGGGGGTGAGAAGCTCCATGAAACCTTGTTCCTGAACGGTCCGGCAGGGGCGGCGGGGCAGCACCGAGCTTAGCCGAAACCGGCCTTGTCAGGCGAGCCACGCCAGCGTCGCAGCAAACGGCGGCAAATGCCCATGTTTCGCGCAGCCCTCGGGCGTCGGGATCGGCCGGAGTCGCCCAGTTCTTAATCATTACGCCCAAAACTTCATCGTTCGCCGAAAACGAAGCTGTTTGGCCCGCCGCGTGGCGCCGTGCGATGATGCGCTATTAACGGTTTCCGGCGACACTGGGGTGCTTGGCATGGGTTCTGCTTCTTCGCGACCCGACTCGGCCGGGCGTCGCGGATCGACGAGTCAGGGAGACGAGGTCAGATGAAGAAGATTGAGGCCATCATTAAGCCCTTCAAGCTCGACGAGGTGAAGGAGGCGCTGCAGGAAATCGGCCTGCAGGGCATCACCGTCACGGAAGCCAAGGGCTTCGGCCGGCAGAAGGGGCATACGGAACTGTATCGCGGCGCGGAATACGTCGTCGATTTCCTGCCCAAGGTGAAGATCGAGATCGTGGTAGCCGACGAAACGGTGGAAACCGCGATCGACGCCATTCGCCGCGCCGCCCAGACCGGCCGCATCGGCGATGGCAAGATCTTCGTTTCCAACATCGAAGAGGCCATTCGCATTCGTACCGGTGAGTCGGGCGTCGACGCCATCTGAGAGCCAGCGTAGTATGGTCGCGCATATGAGCGCGCCGCATCCTGATAGGGTGCGGCGCGTATCGTCGTTGACCATCCGCTTGGGACCAGCTGCCCCTCAAAAATCGGCAGTATCAGAAGAGGTACGAACAATATGACGACGGCCAAGGATGTACTGAAGCTAATAAAGGACAACGACGTTAAATACGTCGACCTGCGCTTCACCGATCCCCGCGGCAAGTGGCAGCATGTGACCTTCGACATCTCGATGGTCGACGAAGATTTCTTCGCCGAAGGTCAGGCTTTCGATGGTTCCTCCATTGCGGGCTGGAAGGCCATCAACGAATCGGACATGCACCTGCAGCCCGATCTCGATTCCGTCAGCATCGACCCGTTCTTCGCCGAGACCACCATGGTCGTGGTCTGCGACGTGCTGGAGCCGACCACGGGCGAGCCCTATGGCCGCGACCCGCGCGGCATTTCCAAGAAGGCCGAGGCCTATCTGAAGTCCACCGGCATCGGCGACACCATCTATATCGGGCCGGAAGCCGAGTTCTTCATCTTCGACGATGTGCGCTTCACCGCCGATCCCTACAACACCGGCTTCAAGCTTGATTCGGTCGAACTGCCCACCAATGGCGGCACCGAATATGAAGGCGGCAATCTCGGCCACCGCGTTCGCACCAAGGGCGGCTATTTCCCGGTCCCGCCGGTCGACAGCTGCCAGGACCTGCGCGGCGAGATGCTTGCCGCCATGGCGCGCATGGGCGCCAAGGTCGAGAAGCACCACCACGAAGTCGCCTCCGCCCAGCATGAGCTGGGGCTGAAGTTCGACACGCTGGTGACGATGGCCGACCAGCTGCAGATCTATAAGTACTGCATCCACCAGGTCGCCAACGTCTATGGCAAGACGGCCACCTTCATGCCGAAGCCGATCTTCGGCGACAACGGCTCGGGCATGCATGTGCACCAGTCGATCTGGAAGGACGGCAAGCCGCTGTTCGCCGGCAACAAATATGCCGACCTCAGCCAGGAATGCCTGTGGTACATCGGCGGCATCATCAAGCACGCCAAGGCGCTGAACGCCTTCACCAACCCGCTGACCAACTCCTACAAGCGGCTGGTTCCCGGCTATGAGGCGCCCGTGCTGCTCGCCTATTCCGCGCGCAACCGCTCGGCCTCCTGCCGCATCCCCTACACCACCTCGCCCAAGGCCAAGCGCGTCGAAACCCGCTTCCCGGACCCGGGCGCGAACCCCTACCTCGCCTTCGCCGCGCTGCTGATGGCCGGCCTCGACGGCATTCTGAACAAGATCGATCCCGGTCCGGCCATGGACAAGGACCTGTACGATCTGCCGCCGAAGGAGCTGAAGAAGATCCCGACCGTCTGCGGCTCGCTGCGTGAGGCGCTGTCCTCGCTCGACAAGGACCGCGACTTCCTCAAGAAGGGCGGCGTGTTCGAGGACGACTTCATCAACGCCTATATCGAGCTGAAGATGGTCGAGGTGATGCGGTACGAGATGACCCCGCACCCGGTCGAGTTCGAGATGTACTATTCGGTCTGACCGGCACGCCGGCCGACCAACGGAAAGGGGCGCCGCGAGGCGCCCCTTTTTTGTGCCGGCCGGCATGTCTGTGCCATGCCGGCAAACAAAAAGGGCGGGTCCAAGGACCCGCCCTTTCGTAGGGAATGCGAGGCGCCGATCAGCGCTTCGAGAACTGGAAGCTGCGGCGGGCCTTGGCCTTGCCGTACTTCTTACGCTCGACGACGCGCGAATCGCGGGTCAGGAAGCCGCCCTTCTTCAGCGGGCCGCGCAGCTCGGGCTCGTAATAGGTGAGCGCGCGCGAAATGCCGTGACGCAGCGCGCCGGCCTGGCCGGAAAGGCCGCCGCCGGAGACGGTGCACACCACGTCATACTGGCCGGTACGGGCCGCCGTGGTGAAGGGCTGCTGGATGATGAGGCGCAGCACGGGACGGGCGAAATACACCTCGATCTCGCGCTCATTGACCAGGATCTTGCCGGTGCCGGGGCGGATCCACACGCGGGCGACCGCGTTCTTGCGCTTGCCGGTGGCGTAGGAGCGGCCCTGGCGGTCCAGCTTCTGGACATGCTTGGGGGCCTCGGGTGCCTGGGACTTGAGGGCTTCGAGCCCGTCGAGCGACTGGATGAGCTCAGCCATGATCAGTTCCCCACATTCTTGCGGTTGAGCGCGGCGACGTCGAGCGTCTCCGGCTGCTGGGCTTCATGCGGATGGGTGGCACCCTTGTAGACGCGCAGATTGCCCATCAGCTTGCGGCCGAGCGGGCCGCGGGCCAGCATGCGCTCAACGGCCTTCTCGACAATGCGCTCGGGGAAACGACCTTCGAGGATGAACTTGGCCGTCCGCTCCTTGATGCCGCCGGGGAAACCGGTGTGGTGGTAATAGACCTTGTCGTCGCGCTTGCGGCCGGTCAGCACCACCTTGTCGGCATTGATGACGACGATGTTGTCGCCGCAATCGACATGCGGGGTGTAGATCGGCTTGTGCTTGCCCTTGAGGCGGGTGGCGATGATGGTCGCGAGACGGCCGACCACAAGGCCGGACGCGTCGATCACGACCCATTTCTTCTGAATATCGGCGGGTTTTGCCGAAAACGTCTTCATGGGAAAATCCATATGCAAGGGCGCGGAATGCCCGCACCTCTCTCGTGGCGGGTTTCTAGACGAGCCCACGCGCAACGTCAATGTCGTCATACGCCGAATTCACGTTACTAATCAAAGGGTTGCAATTTAGGTATTTTAATACCCCGCGCTAACCCCTTGATTTCGGGCTCCCGGCACCCGCGAAGGGCCGTGCGCGCACCCACGCACCACTCCTGCGAAAAAGCTCGCCTCGCTCGCCGCCCAGTCCCATATGGCGGGACGCGCCCCGCCTCCAGCTCTCAGGTCCTGCGATGAATCACGATTCCTATGACGACGCCTTCATCGCCGACTGGCTCGCCGGCGTGCGAACCATCGCCGTGGTCGGCGCCAGCCCGAAGCCCGAGCGGCCCAGCCATGGCGTCGCGCTCTATCTCGCCCAGCGCGGCTATAAGGTGTTCGCGATCAATCCCGGCCAGGCCGGGCGCGCCATTGCCGGCCTGCCGACTTACGCCCATCTCGCCGATGTGCCCGAGCCGATCGACATGGTCGACGTGTTCCGCGCCCCCGAGCATCTCGAGTCCGTGGTTGGGGAAGCGCTGGCGCTCTCGCCGCGACCGAAGCTCATCTGGGGCCAGCTCGGCGTGCGCGACGATGCGGCGGCGGCGCGCGCCGAGGCGGGCGGCATCGCGGTGATCATGAACCGCTGCCCGGCGATCGAGATCCCCCGCCTGCGCCTTGCCCGGCCGGCCTGAGGGCGTGGCGGTTTTCGGCGACGGTGCCGGCCAAGAGAGGCGGCAAACACGTGGCGGCCGGCGATATCAACAGGTCGCCTCTGCTGTTTAATTCTTTCTCCAATCCTGTTGCGTTTTTTAGCGAAGACGCGACACTGCCGGCCAAGACGGCCGCAGCGTCCTGCGCCCTCGCGCGGATCGCCAGCCCGTCGACAGGAGAACGCCAATGACCGACGCTGCCTCGCCCACTCCGGGCTTCGCCACCCTCGCCGTCCATGCCGGCGCCGCGCCCGACCCCACCACCAAGGCCCGCGCCACGCCGATCTACCAGACCACGTCCTTCGTGTTCGACGATGTCGACCACGCCGCCTCGCTGTTCGGGCTGAAGGCGTTCGGCAATATCTATACCCGCATCGGCAACCCGACCAATGCGGTGCTGGAAGAGCGCGTGGCGGCGCTGGAAGGCGGCACCGCCGCCCTCGCCGTGGCCTCCGGCCATGCCGCGCAGCTGCTCGCCTTCCAGACCCTGCTGACCCCCGGCGACGAGTTCATCGCCGCGCGCAAGCTCTATGGCGGGTCGATCAACCAGTTCAACCACGCCTTCAAGAGCTTCGGCTGGAACGTGGTGTGGGCGGATTCGGACGATGTCGCCTCCTTCGAGCGCGCCATCTCGCCGCGCACCAAGGCCATCTTCATCGAATCGATCGCCAATCCCGGCGGCATCGTCACCGATATCGCCGCCATATCAAAGATCGCCAAGCGCGCCGGCGTGCCGCTGATCGTCGACAACACGCTGGCCACCCCCTATCTCATCCGCCCCTTCGAGCACGGCGCCGACATCATCATCCATTCGGCCACCAAGTTTCTCGGCGGCCATGGCAATTCCATTGGCGGTGTGCTGGTCGATGGCGGCTCGTTCGGCTGGATGCGCGAGGGCCGCTACCCCTTCCTGTCGCAGCCGCGGCCGGAATATGAGGGCATCGTCATTGGCGAGGCCTTCGGCAATTTCGCCTTCGCCATCGCCGCCCGCGTGCTGGGCCTGCGCGATCTCGGCCCGGCGCTGTCGCCGTTCAACGCCTTCCTGCTGCTCACCGGTATTGAGACCCTGCCGCTGCGCATCCAGCGCCATTGCGACAACGCGCTGGCGGTGGCCAAGCATCTCGCCGACCACCCCAAAGTGTCCTGGGTCAGCTATCCCGGCCTGCCGGGCGACCGCTATTACAACCTCGCCCAGCAATACACGCCGAAGGGCGCCGGCGCGGTGTTCACCTTCGGGCTCAAGGGCGGTTTCGAGGCCGGCGTCGCGCTGGTGTCGGGGGTGAAGCTGTTCTCGCACCTCGCCAATATCGGCGACACCCGCTCGCTCATCATCCACCCCGCCTCCACCACCCATCGCCAGCTCGCCGACGAGCAGAAGGTTCTGGCCGGTGCGGGCCCGGATGTGGTGCGGCTTTCGGTGGGAATCGAGGACGTGGCCGACATCATCGCCGATCTCGATCAGGCGTTGGCGGGCGCCTGATTCACGCCATGCTTTCGCCAGCCTTGCAGATCGTGAACGAATTGTGAGCGTGTCATGCGCGGCCCGCAGGGCTGGGATGCGGTATATTTCCTACCAAATGAGCAGGGTGTCAAATATATAGGCATCGGAATGATTAACGGACGTGCAGCTGCCGGGGATGCCCGGAGGCCGCGATCCGGTTAACCGACAACCGATGGAGACTGACATGCTGCTTTGGGGCCTCGTTGCCAAGCAGATCCGCCGCTACCAGGCGTATCGCCGCACTCTGATCGAGCTCTCCCAGCTCGACGACCGTACCCTCGCCGACATCAACGTGTCGCGTGGCGAAATCACCAGCGTTGCCCGTCGCGCCGCCGCTGCGGCGTGATGCGGCCTTGAGGCTGGACGAACGCGCCTCACTGCACTGATCGTCCACCTCACTGCACTCATTGTACGGCCCCGGAATTTTCCGGGGCCGTTCTTTTTTGCCCCCGTTCCGTGCTAAGCCGCGCACGGATGTGTTGAGCAGCGGCAGGATATGAGCATCACCGAAAAGCGCCCGGTTCACATTGTCGGCGGCGGCCTCGCCGGCTGCGAAGCCGCCTGGCAGCTCGCCCGGCGCGGTAGTGCGGTGGTGCTGCACGAGATGCGCCCGACGCGCTCCACCGACGCCCACAAGACCGACAGCCTGGCCGAGCTTGTGTGCTCTAACTCCTTCAGATCAGACGATTCTTCCAATAATGCCGTCGGCGTGCTGCATGCCGAGATGCGCCGCCTCGGCTCGCTCATCATGGCCTGCGCCGACAGCCACCAGATCCCCGCCGGCGGGGCGCTGGCGGTGGATCGCGAAGGCTTTGCCGAAGCCGTCACCGCCGCCATCACCGCCCATCCGCTGATTACGGTGGAGCGCGGCGAAGTCGCCGGCCTGCCGCCGGACGAGTGGGACAGCGTCATCGTCGCCACCGGCCCCCTCACCTCCCCGGCGCTGGCCGAAGCCATCCGCGCCCGCGCGGACGAGCAGGCGCTGGCTTTCTTTGACGCGATCGCGCCGATAATTCACTTTGATTCCATAGACATGGACGTGTGCTGGTTCCAGTCCCGCTACGACAAGATGGGACCCGGCGGCACCGGTGCCGACTATATCAACTGCCCGATGGACAAGGAGCAGTACGAGGCCTTCGTCGCCGCCCTGGTCGCCTCCGACACCGTCCCCTTCCGCGAATTCGAGGCCAACACGCCCTATTTCGACGGCTGCCTGCCGATCGAAGTGATGGCCGCGCGCGGCCCCGAGACGCTGCGCCACGGCCCGATGAAGCCGATGGGCTTGACCAACGCCCATAATCCGACCGTGAAGGCCTATGCCGTTGTCCAGCTGCGCCAGGACAACGCCTTGGGAACGCTCTACAATATGGTCGGCTTCCAGACCAAGACCCGCCATTCCGAACAGGTGCGCCTGTTCCGCATGATCCCGGGGCTGGAGAAGGCTGAATTCGCCCGGTTGGGCGGACTGCACCGCAACACCTACCTCAATTCCCCCCGCCTTCTGGATGCCTCTCTGCGGCTCAAAGCCTTGCCGCGCCTGCGTTTTGCCGGCCAGATCACCGGCTGCGAGGGCTATGTCGAGAGCTCCGCCATGGGGCTGATGGCCGGCCTGTTCGCCGCCGCCGAGCAACGCGGCGAAGCGCCCGCCCTGCCCCCGCCGACCACCGCCCATGGTGCCCTTCTCAACCACATCACCGGCGGTCATATCGAGACGGTGGAAGCGGGCCCGCGCTCCTTCCAGCCGATGAACATCAATTTCGGCCTGTTTCCGCCGCTCGACGCCAATCCCACCCGCGACACGGAAGGCAACCGCCTGCGCGGCGCGCAGAAAACTGTCGCCAAGAAGCAGGTGCTCGCCGCCCGCGCCCTCGCCGATCTCGACGCCTGGGCGAAGGCCAATGCCGACGAGCCGAACGAGGCAGCGGCGTGAGTTTCACGGTCCCCGCCAAGGGCGGCGTGTTCGAGCTCGACACGGTGCTCAAGCGCGACACATTCTCCACTATCGAGCGCGGCCTCTGGCACGACCCCGCCGGCAATGTCTTCCCCGCAGTGCGCCGCAACTATGCCGAGGTGAAATGGTGGGTGAAGCCACTCGCCCGTCACTTCGCCGCCCGTGAGGCCCGCGCGCTGATCCGCGCCGAGGGCAGCGGCCACACGGTGCCGGTCTACGCCCTAGAGGAAGGCTATCTGGTGCGCGGCTTTGTCGACGGCATTCCGTTGCAGATCGCCCGACCGCGCGGCGACCTCGCCTATTTTGCCTCGGCCCGCAAGGGCTTGCGCGAAGTGCATCGCCGCAACATCGCCCATAACGACCTCGCCAAGCCGCAGAACTGGCTCTACGCCGCCGACGGGCGCGCCGTGCTGATGGACTTCCAGCTCGCCATGGTTTTTTCCCGGCGCAGCAAGGCGTTCCGGGTCGCGGCCTATGAGGACATCCGCCATTTCCTCAAGCAGAAGCGCAGCTACTGCCCGGAGGCGCTGACCGCGCGGGAGAAGAAGATTCTGGCCCGCAAGAGCCTGTTCACCCGCGTGTGGATGAAGACCGGCAAGAAGGTCTACAATTTCGTCACCCGCCGCCTGCTCAATTATCACGACACCGAAGGGCGCGGCCCGCGCGCCATGGAGCAGGGCCCGCGCATCGCCACCACGCTGGCGGAAGTGGCGGGCGTGCGCGCCGTGCATATCTGCGACTTCCCCACCGCCGGCCATTCCTTCGGCCTCTATGCCTTTGTCGAGGCAGAGGGTGTCACCGAGGAGGCGCTGCGCGCCCATCTCGCAGCCCGCCTGCCGGACCTGCTGCCGCCCGAGCATCTCCAGGTCGTTCCCGCCTTGCCACGCGACGCTACGGGCGCCGTGCGCGACGACCTCGTTCGTCTGGTCGCTCTCAATCAGCTCGACCAGCTCTCCCAGCTGCCGCGCGGGCCGCAGGAAGAAGCGACGCTGGCGGCCATCATCCGCGACCGCCGCAATCTCAGCGATCGGGTGCGCGGCGGAATCTAATCCGCAGCCTGTGCCCGCAACTCCCGCACAAAGGCGTCGACCAGCGGCTGCTCGCCCTTCAGCCGTCTTGTGGCGGCGAAATGGGTGGTCTCGAAGCCATAGGCCTCTGGCTTCAGCACCCGCATCTGACCACGCGCCACCCAGTCCTCGCCGATATGGCGCGGGAGATATCCGATGAAGCGGCCGGACAGGATCATCATCACCTGCGCCTCCATCTGCACGATGGCGCCGCTCGCGCGCGGGTGGTTGACACGGTAGAGGTCGTCGAGATGGCGATAGCGCCGCACCGAGAACAGCGCCTCCTCGATGCGGGCATGGGTGATGTCGGCGCCTGGCACATCGAACAGCCCATGGCCCCGCCCGCAATACAGTGCCTGCGCCTCTCGGTTCAGCGGGACATAGGTGATGCCGGGCACCTTTTGCGAGAAAGGCCCAACGACGAGGTCGCGCGCGCCGTCCATCAGCGCTCGCTCCAGCACAAGCGGCGTTCCGAGTTCCAGATCGACGAACACCTCTGAGGCATAGGCCATGTAGCGCGACAGCGCGGTCTGCAGTCCGAGCTGCGGGTTGGTGACGACACCATCAACAATGCCGACCCGTAGCCGCCCTACCAGCCGCTGCTGATCACGGCCGATTCGGCCATGGAAGGCGTCGATGTCCTCGAACAGCCGCTTGGTGGCGGCGAGGGTCGATTCGCCGAACGGCGTCAGCCGGAAACCCGCCCGTCCGCGCTCGCAAAGCTGCCCGCCGAGCTTGCGCTCCAGCGCCGCCAGATGGGTCGATAGAGTGGATTGCGACAGGTTCAGCGCGATCTGGGCGTCCTGGAAGCCGCCCTCCTGCGCCAGCACCACGAAAACCCGCAGCAGCCGCAGGTCGATATTGTCGAGACGGCGCATGCGGGCTCCCCATCCGTCCGGGCGGCGCGCCGGCCCCCGAAGCCGTCGTCATCCCGGCCGAGCGCAGCGAAAGTCGGGATCGCGTGACGCGGCCCCACCTCCGGCAGACGATCCCGGATCGGTTCTGCGGACCTTCCGGGATGACGGCGGCACGCTCGGCTCACACCAGCCAAACTCACATCAACCTTTGCCGATGTATCTTTCCATTAATTCCGATTTTTATTGAAGTGAAGATGCGCGAGCATGGACCGGTCGCAAGGAGCCCGCCGTGCCCGTCTTCCCCCGCCGCGTCCCGTCCCGCCCATGACACTCGACGGCCTTTCCGGGCGCACCGTGCTGGTTACGGGAGCCAGCCGTGGCATCGGCCTTGGCATAGCCCGCGCCTTCGCCGCTTCGGGCGCTGAGCTGCACATGCTCGCCGAGGATGAGGCGATCTTCGAGGCGGCCGAACGGCTTGGCGCGCGCGGCCACCGCGCCGACATCACCTCGGCCGGGGACGTGGCAAAGGTCGCCGAGGACCTCCCCCATCTCGACGTGCTGGTGAACAATGCCGGGCTGGAGCGCGTCACACCATTGGACGATGCGAGCGACGCGAACGAAGCGATCTTCCGCCGGGTGGTGGAAATCAATGTCGTCGGCACCTTCCTCATCACCCGCGCCCTGCTGCCCAGCCTCAGCCATGGCGGGCGCATCATCAACACCGCCTCGATCTGGTCGCGTGGCGCCGAATCACTGTTCGGCGCCTATGTCGCCTCCAAGCACGCGGTGATCGGCCTTACCAAGACCTGGGCGAAGGAACTCGGCCCGCGCGGCATCACCGTGAACGCCGTCTGCCCCGGCTGGGTGCGCACGGAGGCCTCGCTGCGCTCCCTGCACGCCATGGCTGAACGCACCGGAATCGCACCGGAATCTCTGCTGCAGGAGATCGTGGCGGCGCAGATTCTCCCCGGTTTCATGGACCCTGAGGATGTCGCGGGCACTTATCTCTTCCTCGCGTCCGACCTTGCCGGCAACATCACCGGCCAGAGTCTGGGCGTCGATCGAGGAGAATTTCCATGGTAGCCCACCACAAAGACACCTCCCACAGGGACTTGCGCGTCATCGTCACCGGCGCGGCCAGCGGCATCGGCCGGGCCAGCGCCGATGCACTCAGTGCCGCCGGCGCCAAGGTGATCGGCTTCGACCTTCATCCGCCACCGGACGAGACGCACTGGCCGACCATCCTGGTCAATGTGGCCGACGAGGCCTCGGTCATCGGCGGCATGGAGGCGGCGGTCCGGGAAATGCGTGGCCTCGACGTCATCGTCAACTGCGCCGGCATCTGCGTGGAGACGCCGCTGGCGAGCTTTGACATCGCCGCTTTTGAACGCATGACAGCGGTGAATATGCGCGGGCCGATCCTGATGGCGCGCGAGGCCCTAAAGCGCTTCAGCGACGAGGGGCCGGTGCGCGGACGCATCATCAACATCGCCTCTGAGCTCGCCTATCTCGGCCGCGCCGGCTTCTCCGGTTATGCCGGCACCAAGGGCGCGGTGCTCACCCTCACCCGCTCCTGGGCACGCGAGCTGGGCCCGGACATCCTCGTCAACGCCATCGCACCGGGCCCGGTGGATACGCCCCTACTCGACTTCGACAATCTCAGCGACGAGCTGAAGCGGCTGGAGACGGGCAACCCGGCTGGCCGCGTCGGCCGGCCCGAGGAGGTCGCGCAGGCCGTGCTGTTCCTCGCGAGCCGCACCACCACCTTCATCACCGGCCAGTGCCTCAGCGTCGATGGCGGCGCGGCGATGCACTGAACCGATCAGCGATCAACACTCAGGGGGACCGGATGGTCGACAGCGTGCGTCTCGACGAACTCAGCTGGCCGGAATTCGCGGCGAAAATCGCGGCCGGCGCGCCAGTGCTGCTGCCGCTCGGCTCCACCGAGCAGCACGGGCCGCATCTGCCGCTCAATGTCGACGTGGTGCTGCCCACCGGCGTGTGCGAGCGCATCGCCCGCGAGGTCGGCGGCCTCGTCGCCCCTACAGTGGCCTATGGCTGCAAGTCGATGCCGCGCTCGGGCGGCGGCGAGCAGTTCCCCGGCACGCTCAGCGTCGACGCCCATACCTTCGCGCTGGTGCTGCGCGACGTGATCCGAAACCTCGCCCGGCAGGGCGTGCGCCGGCTGGTGGTGCTGAACGGCCATTACGAGAACCTGTGGCCCTCGGTCGAAGGCCTCGACCTCGCCCGCCGCGAGATCGCCCGCGACGGCATCACCGACTTCACCGTGATGCGGCTGGAATATTGGGACTTCGCCCAGCGGGCGACGCTGGAGAGCATCTTTCCCGCGGGCTTCCCCGGCATCGAGCTGGAGCATGCCAGCCTGATGGAGACATCGCTGATGATGGTGCTGCGGCCGGATCTGGTCGAGATGGACAAGGTCCCGTCCGACGGACCCGCAACCTTCCCGCCCTATGATCGCTTCCCCGTGCCGGACGATTTCGGCCTGCCTCCCTCCGGGGTGCTGGCGGTCGCCACCGGCTCGACCGTGGAAAAGGGCGAGGCGCTGATGGCCGACTACGTCACCCACATCTCCGCCGCCATCCGCAAGGAATTCGGGCTGTAGGCCTGCGTGTCCCGGCCCAGCGACGCCGCAGGCAGAGCGCCGCGCCGGGATCCATGGAAAAACCCCGAGGCTCCATTTTGCCTTGTCTTTGCCGCCCGCGGCGACGTCTTGCGCAGGGTCCCGGATCGGCGCCGCGCTACGCGCAGCTTGTCCGGGACACAGGAAAACGGGGCAGCGCCCCAATGAGGCTGATATGACCAACACCTTCGAGCCGCTCGATTCCGGCACCGTCCCCCGCTTTGCCGGGCTCCCCACCTTCATGCGGCTGCCGGTGGCCGAGCCCTCGCAGGTGGACATCGCCATTATCGGCGTGCCGTTCGACCTCGGCACGACCAACCGCGCCGGCACCCGCCACGGACCGCGCGAACTGCGCAACCAGTCGAGCCTGATGCGGCGCGTGCACCATGTCACCGGCCTGTCGCCCTATGACCGTGCCCGCGTCGCCGATTGCGGCGATGTCATCATCGATCCGTTCGACCTGATGCGCTCGCTCGACATCATCGCCGCACATTATGAGGGCGTCCGCGCCGCCGGTGCCCTGCCGTTGACCGCCGGAGGCGACCATCTCATCAGCCTGCCGATCCTGCGCGGCCTCGCAAAGGACGGCCCCGTGGGCCTGATCCAGTTCGACGCCCATTCCGACACCTACGACACCTTTTTCAACGGAAGCCGCTACACCCACGGCACACCGTTCCGCCGCGCCATTGAGGAAGGGCTGGTCGACCCCAAGCGCTTCGTCCAGATTGGCCTGCGCGGCGCCATCTCCAACGCCAGCAATTACGATTATGCCCGCGACATGGGCGTGCGCATCATCTTCATTGAAGAATTCATGGCCCGCGGCATCGAGGACGTGATGGCGGAAGCCCGCGCCATCGTCGGCGCAGCCCCGACCTATGTCACCTTCGACATTGACGGCATCGATCCTTCGCAGGCACCGGGGACCGGCACGCCGGAAATCGGCGGCTTCTCCACCCGTGAAGCGCAGGCGATGGTGCGCCGGCTCGACGGACTGGACATCATCGGCGCCGACCTGGTCGAGGTCGCACCGCCCTTCGACCCCTCTGGCCTCACGGCCCTGACCGGGGCGACGATCATGTTCGAACTGCTCTGCGTGCTCGCCGGCGTCGTTGCAAAGAAGGGGGCGCGCTGATGGCTCATGGTTACGAGAGCGGCCGGCTCGATCTTCCGTTTGTCGGCATCTGCACGTTCGGCAAGTACCCGCTCCAGCTCGACTGGGACAAGATCGATGCCGATGTCGTTATCCTCGGCGCGCCGTTCGATCTCGGGACGCAATGGCGCTCGGGCGCGCGTTCCGGCCCGCGCGCCATCCGCGAGGCCTCGACTCTGTTCTCCTTCGGCCACGCCGGCGCTTATGATCACGAAGACGACGTGACCTATCTGGCGGCGGAGACCACCCGCATCGTCGATGTTGGCGACGCCGACATGATCCACACCGATACCGAAGGCAGCCACGCCAACATCGAATATGCCGTGCGCAAGATCCTCGCGGCCGGTGCGCTGCCCGTGGTGTTGGGGGGCGATCATTCCGTCAACATTCCCTGCATCGAGGCGTTCTCGGAGCAGGAGCCGATCCATATCGTCCAATTCGACGCCCATCTCGACTTCGTCGACGAGCGTCACGGCGTGCGGCGCGGCCATGGCAACCCGCTGCGCCGCGCTGCGGAAAAGCCCTATGTCACCGGGCTCACCCAGCTCGGCATCCGCAACGTCTCCTCCACCGCGCGCGAGGGCTATGACGCCGCCCGTGCCATGGGGTCGGACATCCTGTCCGTACGCCAGATTCGCAAGCTGGGAACGGAAGCGGTGCTGGCGCGCATTCCGGCCGGCAAGCGCTACTATGTCACTATCGACATTGACGGCTTCGACCCCTCCATCGCCCCCGGAACCGGCACGCCGAGCCATGGCGGGTTCACCTATTACGAGGTACTGGAACTGCTCGATGGGCTGACCCAACGCGGCAACGTCGTCGGGGTCGACCTGGTCGAGGTGGCCCGAGAATACGATCCTGCCGGCGTCACCGCCATTCTGGCTGCCCAGGTGTTGCTCAACTTCATCGGACGGATTCTTCACCGCCGGGGCTCTTGAATACCGTTTGATCGGTCCAATCTTCTCCCTGACGATGCACCTTCCGCACCGCCTGACCGCCCCGATGCGGGGCAGTCCATGAAGAGGACTCCCATGCCCGTCCACGACACCGCTAACGACGTCCCCTCGAACGCCAAGAATGTTGCCATCGAGTTGCTCAATGCCAACCTCGCCGCAGGCATCGACCTCGCGCTGGCCATCAAGCAGGCACACTGGAACCTGAAGGGGCCGCAGTTCATCGCCGTCCACGAAATGCTCGACGGCTTCCGCGCCGAAATGGACGGCCATACCGACACCATGGCTGAGCGCGTTGTTCAGCTGGGTGGGACGGCGCTTGGCACCACCCAGGCCGTTGCCGAGGCAAGCCCCCTGAAGCCGTACCCCACGGACATCTATGCCATCCCGGAGCACCTTAAGGCGCTGGCCGAACGCTTCGGCACGGTGGCGAACAATGTTCGCAAGGCAATCAACGATTCCGACGACGCTGGCGACCCGACCACCGCCGACATCTTCACCGCCGCCTCACGCTCCCTCGATAAGGCGCTCTGGTTTCTCGAATCGCATCTCGAAGTCCCGCGCTGACGGAATCTGAGTCCCGCCTTCCTCAGTCCGAACCCTTGCGACTGGCAGAGCTCGCAGTGCTGGAGCCTGCCAGTCGATGTTTTTCCGTGGATCCAGGCGCCCCTCTCATAAATAGGTTGGCCACTGCCCTAATTTCTCAATAATCTACTGGCCAACATCATCGCCATTCTGCTCGTGACCGCTCCGGTCACGGCGGAGACGGTGGCGGGCACATCGGCCACAGGCGTAGATACTGGGACGGGAACGTCAGGCATGAGGTCAACCGCACGAAAAGCTTCCCCGGCAGTCGAGACGGCCGAAACCTCCGACGCGCCACGGGCGGCCTTTCTGGCAACGGCCTTTGCCGCCCCAGCTGCCGGCGCGACGCCGATCACCCATTGGGAGATCGGACGACTGATCGAGCGCGCCCATCGGCGTTTCCTGGACGTGCTGCGTGCCGAGTTGACCCGCCTCGGCGTCGACGACATCAGCCCATCTCAGGTGATGTTGCTATTCACGATTGGCAGTGACGAGCTTTCCGTCCGCGACCTGCTGGAGCGCGGCCACTATCTCGGTTCGAATGCCTCCTACAATCTCAAGCAGCTGGTCGATGCCGACTATATCCATCGCACCGCCTCGCAGCGGGACAAGCGCTCAGCCCGCCTGCGTCTGACCACCAAGGCGCAGAGCTTATGTGACGCTATCCGCACGATCCATGACAGCCGCCAGGTCGGCCCGGACGACGATCAGAGCGGCGAGCTGGGCATCGCCTATGGCGTGCTGCGTCGACTGGAACTGCACTGGACCGGCGCCCTGCGCTGAGGCGCCGGCTTTTTTCCACCGGCCGACGGCATTTCCCCCGAGGTCAGGGGACGTCTCCTGATAAGCCGCTCAGGTGATGACGGTGGGGGTGCTGCGGCCGGTGCGGCCCTCAATGTCCGCCACGTCTCGGGCGATCTGCACCAGGGCGGCAAGCGCGTCCTGGGTGTCGAGGTCGTGGCGGGCCGGATCGGGCTCGAAGCGCTCCAAATAGATGCGCAGCGTCGCGCCAGCCGTACCGGTGCCGGAGAGGCGATAGACGAGGCGCGAGCCATCAGTGAAGAACACACGAACGCCCTGCTTGGTCGTCACTGAACCGTCGATCGGATCGTGATAGGCGAAGTCATCCGCGCGCTCGACGGTCAGCCCGTTGATGACCGTGCCCGGCAAATTGTCGAGCCGCGCCCGAAGGTCCGCCATCAGCGCATCGGCGGCCGCGCTGTCGACCTCTTCATAATCGTGGCGGGTGTAATAGTTGCGCCCATAGGCTTCCCAGTGCTCGGCAACGATCTCCGCCACGCTCTGCCGGCGCACGGCGAGGATGTTGAGCCACATCAGCACGGCCCACAGCCCGTCCTTCTCGCGCACATGATTCGAGCCGGTGCCGAAGCTCTCCTCGCCGCACACGGTGGCGAGACCGGCATCGAGAAGATTGCCGAAGAACTTCCAGCCCGTCGGCGTCTCGTAGCATTTCACGCCGAGCTTCTCGGCCACCCGGTCCGCCGCGCCGCTGGTCGGCATGGAACGGGCGATGCCGGCTATGCCTTCCTTGTAGCCCGGCGCCAGATGGGCATTGGCGGCGATGATGGCGAGCGAATCCGACGGCGTGACAAACCGCCCCCGGCCGATGATCATGTTGCGGTCGCCATCGCCGTCCGAGGCGGCGCCAAGGTCGGGCCCGTCTTCCGACATCAGGAGGTCGTTCAATTCCTTGGCGTGGACGAGATTCGGGTCGGGATGGTGGCCGCCGAAATCCGGCAGCGGCTCGCCATGCATCACCGTGCCCGGCCGAGCGCCCAGAGTTTCCTCCAGGATCGCCCCCGCATAGGGGCCCGTTACCGCGCTCATCGCATCGAAGCGCATGGTGAAGCCGGAGGCGAATAGGTCGCGAATGGCGTCGAAATCGAACAGTTCGCCCATCAGCTCGGCATAGTCTTCGACCGGGTCGATGACGTCGACCACCATGTCGCCGACGCGGGTGATGCCCAGCGCGTCGAGATCGACATCGTCGGCCTCCATGATCCGATATTCGCGGATTGTCTTCGTCCGCTCGAAAATGGCATCGGTGACATGCTCGGGCGCCGGGCCGCCATTGCCGATATTGTACTTGATGCCAAAATCTCCGTGCTCGCCGCCCGGGTTATGGCTGGCCGAGAGGATGATGCCGCCGAACGCCTCATGCTTGCGGATGACACAGGACGCTGCCGGCGTCGACAAGATGCCGCCCTTGCCGACCAATACCCGGCCAAAGCCGGCGGCCGCCGCCATCTTGATGACGATCTGGATCGCTTCGCGATTATAATACCGCCCGTCACCACCGACGATGAGGGTTTCTCCCTCGAAGGCATCGAGACTGTCGAACAGCCCCTGCACAAAATTCTCAATGTAATGCGGCTGCTGGAAGACCGTGACCTTCTTGCGCAGGCCCGAGGTGCCGGGCTTCTGGCCTTCGAACGGAGTGGTGGCGACGACGCGGATCATGCTCGCTCCCGGACTTTGCTCAACTCATCCCCGGCCGCCGCAGCCGAACCGGGATCATTAGACGTTTGGCGAGCGGTCCCGGTTCCCGCCACGGGCGGGGGGCCGAGACCACGCTCGACGTTATTTGGCCACGAGATGGCGGAGCAGACCGGCCGCCGAGGTCGAGACGCTGTCGGGGGCGACGCCGCTTTCCACCGCCGGCAGCAGCGTGCTGGCGAGTTCCTTGCCGAGTTCCACGCCCCACTGGTCGAAACTGTTGATGTTCCAAACCGCTCCCTCGACGAACACGCGGTGCTCATAGAGCGCGATGATGCGTCCGAGCGTGTAGGCGTCGAGCGTCTCATAGGCGAGCGTCACCGAGGGCCGGCTGCCGGTGAAGACGCGGTGCGGGGCGATCTTGTCGGCGGTAGCCTCGTCGCGGCCGGCGGCGAGGAGCTGCGCCTTCGCCTCCTCCAGCGTGCGCCCGCGCATCAGCGCCTCGGACTGGGCGAGGCAATTGGCGATCAGCATCGCGTGCTGGCGCTTGAGGCCCGGCTCGGCTTCTTCGGCATGCCCATGGGCGGCGATCAGGAACTCGACCGGGATCGGGCTGGTGCCCTGGTGGATGAGCTGGAAGAACGCGTGCTGGCCGTTGGTGCCCGGCTCGCCCCAGACCACCGGCCCGGTGTCATGGGCGACGGTCTTGCCGTCGAGCGTCACATGCTTGCCGTTGCTCTCCATGTCGAGCTGCTGGAGATAGGCCGGCAGTCGCGCTAGATGCTGGTCATAGGGAATGACCGCGCGCGTGGCATAGCCGCACACATCGCGATGCCAGAGGCCGACAAGGGCGAGCAGGACAGGAAGATTCTTCTCCAGCGGCGCGGTGCGGAAGTGCGTGTCCATCGCATGGCCGCCAGCAAGGAAGCGGCGGAAATGTGCTTCGCCCACGGCGATCATGACAGGCAGGCCGATCGCCGACCACACCGAATAGCGCCCGCCGACCCAGTCCCAAAAGCCGAACACCCGGTCCGGCGCGATGCCGAAGGCGGCGACCTTGTCGAGCGCGGTGGAAACGGCGGCGAAGTGGTTCGCCACCGCCGCCTCGCCCAGTGCCTCGACGATCCAGTGCCTGGCACTCGCGGCGTTCGACATCGTCTCCTGGGTGGTGAAGGTCTTGGAGGCCACGATAAACAGAGTGGAGGCCGGATCGAGGTCCTTCACCGTGTCGTAGAGATGGGCACCGTCGACATTAGAAACGTAATGGGCGCGCGGACCATCGTGATAGGGCGTCAGCGCGATGGTCGCCATAACAGGGCCGAGATCGGAGCCGCCAATGCCGATATTCACCACGTCGGTGATCGGCTTGCCCGTCCAACCCTTCAGCGCGCCGGAGCGGATGCCCTCGGCGAAGGTCGCCATGGCCGCGAGCACGGCGGCCACGTCGGCGCGCACATCCTGCCCGTCGACTGTGAGCGGCGTCTCGCCCGGGTCGCGCAGAGCCGTGTGCAGCACGGCCCGGTCCTCGGTGAGGTTGATGTGCTCGCCCGTGAACATCGCCTCGCGCTTGGCCTCGACACCGGCCGCGCGCACCAGGTCGAGCAGCAGGCCGAGCGTGTGCGCGGTCAGCGAACATTTGGAGAAATCGAGCAGCATGTCCTCATAAGAGGCGGAGAAGCTGGCGAAACGGTCGGGATCGGCGGCGAACAGGCTCGCCACCTTTTCCTCGACCCGGGAAGCATGGTCGGCGGCCAGAGCCTTGAAGACGTCCTCGGTCGCTGCGCTCATCTCATCCTCCAGACGGTCCCCTCGCGGGACATTACTCGGTTCGGCCCGGCTCGCTCCGGCCCATGCTCGCCTTCACCGCCTCGATCAGCTGCTTGAGGGTGAACGGCTTCGGCAGGAAGCCGAAATCCGCGCCCTCCGGCAGGTTCTTGGCGAAGGCTTCCTCGGCATAACCCGACATGAATATCACCTTGATGTCGGGATGAGTGGGGCGCAACTCTTTCAGCAGCGTCGGGCCGTCCATTTCCGGCATCACCACGTCGGAAAGGATCAGTTCGACCTCGCCGGGATGCTGGGCCATCACCTCCAGCGCCTCGACGCCGGAACCCGCCTCCAGCACGTGATAGCCGCGCGACATCAGCGCACGGGCGGCGAAGGCGCGCACCGCCTCCTCGTCCTCCACCAGCAACAGCGTGCCACGACCGGTGAGATCGGTGGCCTTGACCGGGAGCTCGGGCTCCGGCGCGCGCGGCGCCAGTTCGGCCGCATCGGGCACGTGGCGCGGCAGGAAGACCCGGAACACCGAGCCCTGCCCCATCTCGCTCTCCACCTGCAGCGTGCCGCCCGTCTGTTTGACGATGCCGTAGACGGTCGAGAGCCCGAGGCCGGTGCCCTTGCCGACATCCTTGGTGGAAAAGAAGGGCTCGAAGATCTTGTCGAGAATGTCGGGCGGGATGCCGGTGCCGGAGTCCGCCACCTCGACCAGCACATGGTCAGCCTCCGGCAGCCCGGCCTCGGCATAGGACGCGCTCTGTGCCGCACTGACATTGGCAGTGCGGATGGAGAGCGTGCCACCCTTGGGCATGGCGTCGCGGGCATTGACGGCGAGATTGACGATCACCTGTTCGAACTGGTTGAGATCCGCTTTCACCGGCCAGAGGTCGCGCTCCTCCTTGACCTCCAGCTTGATGGTCTCGCCCAGCAGGCGGCGCAGCAGCATGGTGAGGTCGCTCATCACGTCGCCGAGGCGCAGTACCTGCGGGCGGAGGGTCTGCCGGCGCGAGAAGGCGAGCAGCTGGCGAACCAGGCCCGCCGCGCGGTTGGCATTCTGCTTGATCTGCATCACGTCCTGGAAGGACGGGTCGGTGGGCCGGGCATTGGCCAGCAGGAGATCGGAATAGCCGATGATCGCGGTCAGCACATTGTTGAAGTCGTGCGCCACGCCGCCGGCGAGCTGGCCGACCGCCTGCATCTTCTGCGACTGGGCGAACTGGGCCTCCAGCGCCCTCTGCTCGGTCGTCTCGATGACATAGACGATCGCCGCCTCGCGCGCGCCGGCTCCGTCCTCGACCGACGCGAAATAGAGGCGCGCCGAGCGCCCGCCCTCGCGCTCCAGCACGATGTCCAGCGGCGCGGCGGGCGCCTGCCCGTGCACCGCCGCCGCCAGTGCCAGCTCCAGCGGGCTGCGCGCCGCCTCGGGCACGATGTCGACGATGCGCCGACGCTCATCCTCGCGCCCGCCGAACAGCCGGGCGAACATGGCATTGGCGCGGACGATGCGACCATCCACATCGACTTCGGCGATGGCGATCGGCGAATTGTGGAAGAAGCGCGCAAAGCGCACCTCGGCCGCGCGCGCCGGATCGGCGGCATTGTCCTCACGCGAGCGATTGACCACCAGAGTGCGCGAGGCCCCGGGGGTGCCGTCCGAGGCGTAGGCAACCCGGTGCCAGAGGCGGGCCGGCAGCGGCTGACCGTTCTTGCGCCGCAGGTCAAGGTCGAGCACCTCGGTACGGACCCCACCGGGCAGCGGCGCCATGCCGGTCAACAGCGCCGCCGCCGGGCCGGGCACGATGTCGCCGACAGAGAGGCCGCCCGGGCCGAACTCGGCGAGGTCGTAGCCCAGCCAGTCCACCAGCGTGGCGTTGATGTAGTGGATCGCCCCGCCAGCCGCCGAGAAGAAACCGGCCGGCGCGTGGTCAAGATAGTCGATGGCGTGCTGCAGCTCGAGAAAGGCTGTCTCCTGCCGCTCGCGCTCGCGGGTCAGGTCGCTGACCGTCCACACGGTGGCGCGCACGCCCTTGCCGGAGTGGGCAGCGCGCCGCGCGCCGAGCCGGAGCCAGCGCACCGGCTGACCGGGGCCGGCGAGGCGCACCTCTTCGACAGCTGCGCGGCCTTCGCGAACCCCCTGCACCAGGCGATAGACCGCCTCGGAGGCGTCGGGGTCGCTGGTGAACAGGCGCTCCACCGGTCGCGCCTCCGCAGGAGTGGCCGCGCCAGTGATCTCGCAATAGCGCGGATTGGCGTAGAGCACACGCCCCAGCGCGTCGACGATACTCACCCCCTCGGGGGCGCTGTCGACGATTCGGCGGGCGAGTTCATCGCGCATGTCCGGCGCACCGAAGCGCAGCAGGCCGGCGGCGTAGGCGAAAAGTGCAAAGACACCGATGACGGCCAGAACGGTCAGCAGCCCGATGATCCACGGGTCGGCGCGGTCACGCCCCAGCAGCAGCAGCGACACCACAGCGCCGACAAGCGCCAGCGCCACCAGAAGCACCAGCCTTATGCTGCCGCCGATCTCGCTTCGGTCGATCGTGGGATCGTCGCGTCCGCCGTTCGCCATATTCAAGCCAGAAGCCTTTCGCTGCCGCCACCGACGCAGCGCAGCGAGGCGATTCAACCTGTCCTTCTTGGTGCCTGACACGCTCCCCGGGGGCAAGGCCCGATTGGGCTTATCCGCCGCCGGCATCGAGTTCCGAGCAGGGCGAATGGGCGGAAAGGGGCGCGGGGCTTGCCCGGCGCGCCCTTACGCGACACAAAGGGCGCATGTGATCGGCCTGTGCGACGCCTGCGCAGGCCTTCGGCCTTGCAGGAGATGTGGCTCATGATGGATGTACTGGCCGATCTCGGATCGTTAACCGTGCCGATCCTCGCCCTTGTCGGGCTGATCGTGCTGGCGGGCCTCGTCGTCTGGCTCGGGCGCCGGGCACGGCGCAACCGGAGCCACGGCCTTGTCGCTGGCCACCGGCTGGCGGTCATCGACCATATACAGATCGACGATACCCGACGTCTCGTGCTCATCCAGCGCGACGATGTCCAGCACCTCGTCGTGCTCGGCGGAGGCAGCGACTTTCTGGTGGAAAGCGGCATTGGCGCCGTCCATGCCCGTGCACCACAGCATCCGAACGCACCACCCCGTGGGTCCGAGCCGGCACGGGGTGCCGAGGTGGCGCGGCCGCACGAGCCACCGCCCCCGCACGACTCAGTGCGGGCGGCGGAACCGCTGCGCGCTGAACCTCTGCGTGCGGCGGAGCCCCACCGCGCGGGCCCGCTGCGCGCCGAGCCACTGCGCGAACCAGTCCGCAGCCCGCGCGACGTACCGCCGCCGCTTCCCGCAGCCGCGCCGCGGTCGCCGCGTCCCATTCCTCTGCCGCCTGAAGCGCGCACAGCTGTCGAGCCACGTCCGACAATGGTGTCTCGCGGCCCGGCACGCGATATCCCCGTAGAGCCGGCCGCCCTTTCTCCTGCCCCAATGGCCCCGGCGCCCATCGTCGCGGCGCCGCCCTTTGCCCGTCGGTCGATGGAGCCTCGCGTTCAGGGCCCGGATGAACTGGTGCGCGGGCCGGCGCCGTCACTTCAAACGCCCCACCACCCCCAGCCGGCCCCGGTGGTCCACCGCCCGGAACCTGTGATCGCGCAGCCCTCCGAGCCGGAGACTGGCGGACGGCTGACGGTGAAGGTCGATCCGCTCTTCGCCGGCATGGCCGACCATCTCGAGGAGGCGCTGCGACGCCCGGCGCTGCCTGCCGAAGGTGAGGCCGGCCGACAGCCGGGCCCGATCCTGCAGCCCACGGCCATCACCTCGCCGGCCTTCGAGCGCGCCCTTGAGCGGGCAATCGACCGTCCGACCGCACCTGTGCGCGGGACCGAGGTGCGGCGACCGGACGAACCGGGTCGTCCGGCCGGCCCCTCCGCGACCTCACCGACGCCGGTCATCACAGGCTCCCCATCAACCGTAGTGGCGCCTGTCCCAACCTCGCCTGTCCCTCATGCGGCCCCGCCGGTGATCGAGCAGCCCGACGCATCTGCGCCCAACCCGCCCGCCCCCGAAATTCGGCTGGATGTGAGTGCGGCCGAGGCGACCCCGATGGGGCAGTCGGCGCCGCCCATTCGCGCCATCGACATGTTCGCGCCGGAGATCGATCTTCCCGCCGCGGCCGACGAACTGCGGCCGACCGAGCCGACCGATCTGTTTGAGGAAGAAATGGCCAATCTTCTGGGTCGGAACCGCCGACCCTGAGCGCGAAGTCTGCGGAGCCGAACCAAAGCGTTGATACGAAAAAGGGCGACCCGTCATGCGGGCCGCCCTTTTTCGTATTCCTTCGCCGCCGCTGCTCCCTGAGACGCCCGGCACGACCGAGACGTCACCGGGCCTTCAATCCAGAGCTTTCCCGAAGACGGATACTGATCGCCGGCTCTTAGTCGTCGCGGTAGACACGCTCGCGGCGCTCATGGCGCTCCTGCGCTTCGATCGAAAGCGTGGCAATTGGCCGGGCCTCAAGCCGTTTGAGCGAGATCGGCTCGCCGGTCTCCTCGCAATAGCCGTAGGACCCGTCGTCGATCCGCTCAAGCGCCGATTCGATCTTGGCGATCAGCTTGCGCTGGCGGTCTCGTGCCCTGAGCTCAATGGCGCGATCGGTTTCCGACGATGCGCGATCGGCGATGTCAGGGTGATTCTGATTCTCGTCCTGAAGGTGCTGAAGCGTCTCTTTCGCCTCGCGCAGGATGTCTTCCTTCCACTGCAGCAGCTTCTGGCGGAAATACTCCCGCTGCCGCTCGTTCATGAAAGGCTCGTCCTCGCGGGGGCGATACTCTTGGTCGATCTCAACCGACATCGGCCTTGGTCCTCGTTTTCCGGGGGCACCCCTAACGGGCCGAGCTTATATCGCCCCGCCCCGCCCCGCACAACACCTCACAGCGTCATGCGGGTGACACAAAATGCCGGATTTTTCAGCAGCTTGAGCGCCGAAACGAGGCAAAGAGCAGGCTTTGCTGCCTGGCGTGGTAATAGTCCACGCCGCCGCCAGCCGCGGGGCCGGTAACGGGACCCGCGCTCTTATTCGAAACCGAGGAAGAAGGTGTAGGAGAGCGAGACACCCGTTTGGAACTGGTTGCGGTCGCCATTCTGCACAACGAGCGGGCTGTCGGCCGCATCATCCATCAGATATTTGTACTCAGCGAACACCGAACCGGTGATGTTCTCGGTGAAACGCTTAACCACCTGGCCGCCGAAACCCACCGAATAGATGCCGCCGCCCGCCTGGTAAGGCGTCAGCGGATTGCCGAGAGCCTGGGCAAAGGCCGCCTCGGTCGGCGTCACGCCATAATACGTGTCGATATAGCCCGAGCTCGCCAGCGTCATGCGCGGGCCGGCCGAAAGAGTGACACCCCAGAGTTCCGGGCTGAAATGGATCGCGTCGACCGCGAAGTCCGCCACCACGCCCTCGAAGCCGCCAAAGCCGTAGCGCACGTCACCACGCACGCGTAGCCAGTCCATCGGGAACCACTGGGCATAGCCGCCGATCTGGAAGGCGTAATCGATGTCGGCCATGCCGCGCAGGGCGTTGGAATTCGAGGAATCACGCTTCCAATTCATCGTGCCAGTGATACCGGCCTCGAACACGCCGGTGTCGAACAGGGCGATGCTGGGATTGTCGTTGAAGCTCTTGAACTGGCTCAGCCGGTCAGCGCGGCTGATGCTGATGATGGGCTTGAAGCCGAACTCGTAATCGTCCGAGCCCATCCAGGTCGGCACCGCCATCACGTAGCCGCCCAGCGTCACCGTCCACTGACGGTCGCGCGATTCAGCCGGCGCATAGGCCGGATCACCCTTGTAGGTCATGTCGGCGGCCTGGGCCAGCGAGGCCGACAGACCAAGTGTCCCCGCGACAACCACGACACCAGCGAAGCCGACTGACCGCATTGCAACCATCCTGTGAAACCCAGAAACTATTCCTTACAGCAGCCTAGCATCCAAGTGGTTGCCGAAAAGTCACTTAACGCACGTCAATCATTTGGACGGTAAGGAGCGCGGGTGCTCGCACCCGGCGCGGTCGTGCCTATATGTTGACGGATCCTCTCCACCGGACCTTACGCGAACCCCATGCTGCGCCTCATCCTCCTCCGTCACGCCAAGTCCGCCTGGCCGAACGGTGTTGCCGACATCGACCGCCCCCTCGCCGGGCGGGGCGAGCGCGCAGCGGTCGCCGTCGGCGCCTATATGGCGCAGGAAGAACTGCTGCCGGCGCGCATCTTCGTCTCGCCGGCGCGCCGCACCATCGAAACCTGGGAGATCGCCACCCGCGTTTGGCCTTCCCATCCCTTGCCCTCCTACGAGCGCAGTATCTATGAGGCGCCTGCCGCCAATCTGATGCGCCTGGTCAGGGCGCAGGACGAGGTCTCGCCGCTGATGCTGGTCGGGCACAATCCGGGGATGGAAGACTTCACCGCCCTCCTCCTGCGGCGCGAGCAACGCGCCAAGGTGCTGCCGAAATTCCCCACCGGGGCGCTTGCCGTCATCGACGTGCAAATCGCGAATTGGTCCGACATCGAACCCGGCATCGGCACGCTGGAGCGTTTCGTTACCCCGCGTGCGCTCGGCGTCCAGAAGGAGAAGGACTAGCCGTGCTCTCGCGCTTCGACTGGCTGCTGGACGAGGCGCGTCTGACGGCGCAGACCCTCATCGACCGGGCTGAGGACCTCGCGAGCCCGACGCTGCGGCTCGGTATCACCGGCCTGTCGCGGGCGGGCAAGACAGTCTTCACCACGGCGCTGATCCATGCGCTGATGCGCGGCGGAAGGCTTCCGGTCTTCCGCGCCATGCATGAAGGACGCATCGCCACCGCCCGGTTGGAGCCGCAGCCCGACGACGGCGTGCCACGCTTCGACTATGAGGGCCATCTCGCGACGCTGGTGGATGACTGTCGCTGGCCAGAATCGACCCGGCGAATCAGCGAGTTGCGCCTCGCTATCGATTACGCGCCCGCGCGCGGCGGACGGCGCACGCTCACCCTCGACATTGTCGACTATCCCGGCGAGTGGCTGCTCGATCTGCCCCTGCTCGACCAGTCCTTTGCCGATTTCTGCGCCAACAGCCTGGCGCTCGCTCGCGCTGCGGCCCGCCGCCCGCTGGCCGGCCCGTTCCTGGCCGCTCTGGACGCGACCGATGCCATTGCTCCCGCCGACGAATCTGATGCACGCCGGCTAGCCGCGCTGTTCACCGACTATCTCGCCGCCTGCCGGGCCGAGACGGTGTCGATGAGCCTGCTGCCGCCGGGCCGCTTCCTCATGCCCGGCGACCTCGAAGGCTCGCCCGCCCTTACGTTCGCCCCACTCGATCTCGCCGAGGGGGCGGTTTCTCCCACAGGGTCGGTGCACGCAATGATGGAGCGGCGCTTCGAGGCCTATAAGGAACGTATCGTCCGCCCATTCTTCCGCGACCATTTCGCCCGGCTCGACCGGCAAATCGTGCTGATCGACGTTCTGTCCGCGCTCAATGCAGGGCCGGCGGCGCTGGCTGACCTCGAATCGGCGCTGGACGGCATCCTCGCCGCGTTCCGCATCGGCCGGAATTCGTGGCTGTCCTCCCTGTTCCGCCACCGCATCGGCAAGGTGCTGTTCGCCGCCACCAAGGCCGATCACCTGCACCACACCAGCCACGACCCACTGGAGGCGATCTTGCGCCGCCTGGTCGAGCGGGCGCTGGCGCGGGCGGAAGGCGCGGGCGCCGACATCGACGTCGTGGCCATCGCCGCCGTACGGGCGACGCGCGAGGCCATGGTCAAGCGGGGGCGGGCGCATCTGCCGGCCATCGTCGGCGTGCCGGAGGCCGGCCAGCACGGCGCCGATGCGTTTGACGGACTAGCCGAGGCCGCCGTCTTTCCCGGCGACCTGCCCGAGAACCCATCCGCCCTGTTCGATCCCGCCCACGGCTTCAACGGACTTTCGGACGCGGCCGGCGGCGACTTCCGTTTCCTGCGCTTTCGCCCCCCGCAGGTCGAGCGCAATGCCGACGGTCTCGCTTTGCCGCTGCCCCATATTCGTCTCGATCGCGCGCTGGAATTCCTGCTCGGTGATCGGCTCAAATAGAACCCGCTGAAACAGAAACGCATGAGCGACCGCACCCCTCGCCGCCCGCAGGCCTTTCGTCTCGACGATCCCGGCGTCGTTCTGGCCGAAGAAGGCCACGCCGCCCCGCGCGGCGCTGTGATCGTCACCCCGACCCCAACGGAAAGCCCGGACGACCTCGCCCCCCTTCCACTGCCGCCGCCCAAGACCTCGCGCTGGGGGCAGCTATTTTGGACCGGGCTGGGCGGGCTCGTGAGCCTCGGCGTCGGCCTGGCGATAACGAAACTGGTAGAGGATCTGTTCGCCCGCGCCGACTGGCTCGGCTATGTCGGCCTCGTCTTCGCGCTGGCGCTGGCGCTGGCGAGCCTGGCTATTCTGGCGCGAGAGGCCTTCGGGCTCATGCGGCTGCGCACGCTGAACCATTTGCGCGAACAGGCCGCCGAGGCGGTGGCGAAGGACGACCGGCGGCTGGCCGAAACGGTGACGACGGAACTGCTGGCCATCGCTGCCACTTCGCCGCGCCTGTTCCGCGCCCGTACGGAGCTCTCCGGCCATCTCGGGGCGATTATCGACGGTGCCGATCTCATCCGGCTCACCGAGCGCCTGCTGATGGGGCCGCTCGACGCCGAGGCGACCCAGCTGGTGTCGAACGCGGCCAAACGCGTCTCGGTCGTCACAGCTGTCTCGCCGCGTGCGGCAGTAGACCTCATTTTTGTACTGGTCACGGCCATCGGGCTCGTGCGTCGGCTGGCGCTGCTCTATGGGGGGCGCCCCGGGGCGCTCGGCATGGTGCGGCTGTTCCGGCAGGTCGTCACGCATCTGGCGGTCACCGGCGGCATGGCGGCGGGCGATTCGCTGATCCAGCAAGTGGTTGGCCACGGCATCGCCGCCAAGCTGTCGGCTCGGCTCGGCGAGGGAGTGGTCAACGGCCTTCTCACGGCCCGGCTCGGCCTTGCCGCGATCGAGGTCACGCGGCCTCTGCCCTTCGTCGCCCTGCCGGCGCCCGCGCTCGGCGATGTCGCATCCGGCCTGATCAGCCGAGGCGAGCTCAAGGAAAGCCCCAAAGAAGGCCAGAAGCTGCCCTCGGACCGCACTCAACCCTGATTTTCGGGGGTGCTCACAACGAGGCCATCAAGCGACTCGGTGATCTTGATCTGGCAGGACAGCCGCGAGGTGGGCCGTACATCGGAGGCAAAATCCAGCATGTCCTCCTCCATGGGTCCCGGTTCGCCGGTCGCGGTCCGCCATGCTTCGTCCACATAGACGTGACATGTGGCACAGGCGCAGGCGCCGCCGCATTCGGCGTCGATTCCCGGGACGCCGTTGCGGATGGCCGCTTCCATCACGGTGGCGCCGACCTGGGCTTCCACGGTGCGCTCGGTGCCGGTGGCGTCGATGAAGGTGATCTTGGGCATGGGGCGGAGCTTCAATGATTTTGAATGGCTACAGGAAGGCTCGCCCTAGATAGCCGCCGGTTGCTGGGAATGCCAGCGGGGTCGCGCAGGAGCGGCGCTATCAAACTGGTTCTACCCAGGCGCGATTCGTCCGGCTGGGGCACTTTTTGGCGTTCTTGCCGGGAGGGTGAATCTGAGGTTTCGGGATGTGGTAAACAGGGCGTTAACGATAACTGAAATCGCCGTGTTAACCCCCGTTCCATTTTTCATGGTCAAGAGCGTAGGATAAAGGTGCGGGGGACTGGCGTTCCTCTCGTCAAGTGCGGAACTTCTCCCGCTGACGGGAATACCACAACTCCGCAAAACCCCGGCCCGACGGCGCAAGCCGGTCGGAGTAGAGTACGGACCGGAGGCAGGCGCCGATGTCGACGAATACGAAGAAGGTTCAGCAGGATCCCGCCGAGGCCGCGTTGTCGGCTATCGAGGAGGCCCTGAGTCTCGACCACTCGCCCGATGACGGCTTCGCCCCATCGGCGCAGGACGACTTCGAGCTTCCCCCGGCCCGCGAACCAGAGGGCCCGCGCATCGAAACCCGCGCCGGCGCGGCCGGCGAGGCCGGCTCCTCGCGCTTTCTCGATGACATCGACCTGTTCGGCGACACGACGGACCCGCAGGACCTGGAAGCCTCTTCGCTCGACGATGACGGTTTCACCCTGACGGAAGCTGATCTTGCCGAAGCCTCGGAGCTCGACCGGAGCAGCGAGCCGAATTTCGACTTTGCCGCCTCTCCCAGCGAGGCGGACCTTGCCCCGGTCGCCCCCGCCCTAGCGGCGAGCGCGGCGGCCGCCGGTGCCGCCGCCGCCCTGACGCGCGGCGAGACCCGTGCGGAAACTGAGACTTCGGATACGTCGCGATCGGGCCCCAAGGGGCGCCGTGCGGCCAATGACGACCGCGAGAGCATCGGTCAGCTTCTGTCCTCGCTCCAGCGCCGGCCGTCCTCCGGGCCCTATGTTTTGGCGACCATCGCCTCGCTCGCCTGGCTCGTCGCCGGCGGGGTGCTGCTGCAGGCCCAGTTCGGCGGCTTGACCGGCAACCTCACCGCGATGGTGAACGCCCCCGGCTTCCTCGCCGGCGTCGCTGCGACCATCATCCCCCCAATCTTCTTCCTCGTGCTCGCCGCCATGGTGCGGCGCATGCAGGAAATGCGGATCGTCGCCTATTCGATGGCGCAGGTCGCCATCCGCCTGGCCGAGCCGGCCCGGACTCCGTCCCCGGCACCCGCCCCTGTCCCCTCGCCGGCCGTTGCCGCTACGGGCGCTGGCCTTACCGCGATCCAGATGCCCGCTGGCGTCTCGCCGGACACTCTCGCCCAATATGCAGGTCTGGAGCAGGCCGTCACCCGCGCCAGCGAGGCGGAAGCCTTCGTGCGGGGCGAGGTCGCGGCTCTCGCCCAGGCCTATGACGACAATAATCGCAAGATGCATCAGCTGATCGAGCGCCTGCAGCTCGAACGCGATGCCATACTGACCCAGACGGAGCATGTGCGCGAGACGATCGCCTCCTCGCAGTACACCTTCGCGGAGGAAGTCGGCAACGTCAGCGAGCGCATCAACGAGACCGTCATGCTGGCCGCCGACCGGGTGGCCCATACGCTTTCCGACCGTGGCGAGCACATCACGCTCGCGCTCGGCCGCGTCGGCGACACCATCATCGAGGCCCTTTCCGACAAGGGCGGCGACCTCATCGATCGGCTGCAGGCCACGGGATCGGAGGTCAACACCAACCTCTCCGACGCCAGCGACCACCTTATCTCGACCCTCTCAGCGCAGAGCGAGCAGATCGGCGACCGTCTCTCCGGCGTCACCACCCAGCTGACCGACACGCTGTCCACCCGGACCGACGACATCAGCCGCCAGCTGTCCGGCGCCACCGACACTCTGTCCAAGACCCTCACCGCGCGCTCGGACGAAATCGGCCTGCGGCTTGCTGGCATCGCCGAGAACCTCACCGACACCCTGGCCTCGCGCACGGATGCGATCAGCCGCCAGCTCTCCGGCGTCACGGAAAACCTGTCCGACACTCTCGCCACCCGGACCGATGAGATCAGCCGCCAGCTGGCCGGTGTCACCGAAAACCTGAGCGACACTTTGGCCGCGCGTACCGACGAGATCGGCGATCGCCTGCTGCGCACCGCCGCCGAGCTGTCGCATGTGGTGAACCTGCGCACCGAGGAGATGGGTGACAAGCTTTCCGCCACCACCATCAACCTCACCAGCACCCTCACCGCTCGCTCCGACGAGATCACCGACGCGCTGGTGAGCACCGGCACGCGGCTGGCCGATGAGATCGCCATTCGGGCCAGTCAGGTCAATCAGACGCTCAAGAGCACCGGCGATGCGCTCGTGCTCGACCTCTCGGTGCGCGGCGGCGAAGTCGTCCGCAAGCTGGAGGAAACCGGCAACCGGGTCGCCGACACCATCACCGTGCGCGGCGACGACCTTGCGGACCGCATCGCCGACACCGGCAACCGAATCTACGACGCCGTCGCCGTGCGCGGCGCCGAGCTGGAGCGCCTCCTGGGCGAAACCGGCCAGCGCGTCGTCCACCAGCTCTCGCAGGCCGGCACCGGCATCCACGACGCCCTTGCCGAGGCAGCGGGCCGCGTCTCCCAGGACATCGACTATCGGGGCCAGGCCCTGACCCAGCAGCTCGCCCATGTCGGCGCCGAGGCGGCGCAGACCCTCGCCGACAATGGCGCCCGCGTGACCGAGCAGTTCCGCGAGGCGGCCGACTATCTCGCCTCCGACCTCACCACGCGCAGCGAAAACATGCGCGACCATCTGGAGCAGCAGTTCCGCAACATCGAGGATCTTGTCAGCGTCCGCGGCGGCGAGATCGCCGACCGTATCTCGACCGACACCTCGACGCTCGGCCGCCAGATCGTCGACGGTCTGCGGGACTTCGATGGCGTCCTTCACAGCCATGGCGGCGAGCTCGTTCAGCGGATTTCGGACCGCGTCGAGGCCGTTACCCGCGCCATCGACACCAACCTCTCCGGCTTCGACGACCAGGTCTCCAACAAGGCCGAGCAGGTCGCCGCCGCGCTCGACATGCGCATTGCCAACATCGAAGGCGTGCTGGATCGGGGCGTCGACGGCCTCAACGAGACGCTCGGCAACCGTACCGTCGAATTCGCCCACACGCTGTCGGAAGGTGCGCGCCAGGCCAATGACGCGATGAGTCAGTCGCTGGAAATGCTGAGCAGCTTCTTCGATGAGCGCGCCGGCACCATCACCGACCAGCTCTCGCAGCACATCGACCAGGCTGACCGCACCCTTGCGGCACGAGCCCAGGACATCGCGACGTCTCTGGACGATCGGGTCGGCCGCTTCGAGGCGACCGTCGTCAGCCGCATCGACAATGTCGCCACCTCGGTCGAGGTGCGCGGCGCCGCCATGGCCGACCTCCTCGGCCAGCGCATTGGCGCGGTCGCCGGCCAGCTCCGCACGGAAGCCGCCGAGATCGAAAGCAGCCTGACCTCGCTCGCCGACAATGTCAGCCGCACGTTGGTCGATCGTGCCGGCGAGGTGACGACGCTCTTCGATTCCCGCACCGACGAGATCGCCCGCATCGTCGAAGAGCGCGGCAATGGCCTTCTCACGGCGCTGGAAGACCGAAGCATCTCCATCACCAGCGAGATCGCCCGCGCCAGCACCGAACTGCTCTCGGCCATCGACGATCACCGCCAGAACCTGGTGACGGCGCTCGACACCACCCGCAACGGTGCGGTCTCCGACATCATGCGCGCCAGCGATGACCTGCTGAACACGCTGGAAACCCGTTCAGACGCCATCATCTCGGCCTTCGAGACGGCGACCACCGGCCGGGCCGACCAGCTCATGCAGATCAGCGGCGATGTCGTTTCCTCGCTGCAGCAGATCACTGGCGACGTCGCTGCCTCTCTGCAGGCCGCAGGAGGTGAAGTCACCGCCTCGCTCCAGTCGGTCGGCAGCGACGTCAATTCCTCGCTCAGGCTTGCCACCGGCGAGGTGTCGACCTCGCTTCAGCAGATCGGCGGCCAGGTCACGCAGGAGATTGCCCGCGCTGGCGATACGCTGCTCAGCGAGTTTGATGGACGCGGCGCCCAGCTGGTGGAAAGCGCCCGCCAGGCGACCGAAATCGCCTCCAGCGAGTTCTCCCGCCTCGTCGACGAGTTCGACGGGCGCGGAGCCCAGCTGGTGGACAGCGCCCGTCAGGCGACCGGAATTGCATCCGGCGAGTTCTCGCGCCTCGTCGACGAGTTCGACGGGCGCGGCGCCCAGCTGGTCGAAAGCGTTCGCCAGGCGACCGGCGGCGTTTCCGAGGAGTTCGCCCGCTTCGTCGACGAGTTCGGCGGTCAGGGCGTCCAGTTCGTCGACAGCGCCCGCCAGGCCACCAACGTCGCCTCCGAGGAGTTCGCCCGGCTGGCCGAACAGTTCGCGGCATCGCTCGAGGGCCGTGGCAGCGGCCTGATCGAGGCGATCGCGGCCAGCGGCCGGTCCGCCGTGGCTGAAATCGCCGCGACGAACGAAGCGCTGCAAGGCGACGTCACCGGCCTGCTGGAACGGCTTGGCGATGTGAACGTCCAGCTTCAGGACGTGCTCGCCAGTTCGGTCAACAACCTCGCCGAAACCGAGAAGACAATCACCGAGCGGCTGGAAGCCTTCCGCAGCACGGTCACCAATGTCGAGGAAGCCAGCACGCTCGCCTCCTCCCGCATGGACGAGCAGATCCGCGATCTCCGCGCCGTCTCCACCGACGTCCTCAAGGATGTCGCCCGGCTCAGCCATTCCTTCGGCGAGCAGGCGAACCTCATCACCAACGTCGCCAACGCCCTTGGCAGCGCGCATGAGAACCTCGACGATACGCTCGGCGGCCGGCACGAGGCGCTTCTCGCCCTCGCCGAGCAGGTCTCCGGGCGCACCGCCGAGCTCGACGAGCGGCTGTCGCACTACACCAGCACGCTGGAAAGCACCTTCGGCCGCGCCGAGGAGCGCGTGGGCGCCATCTCCCAGTCCATCCTCGCCGCAGCCAGCTCCTCGACTGACGCCATCGTGCGCCAGCAGAAGGAAGTGCGCGAGACGACCGAAGCCGAGCGCGAGCGTACCGTCGCCTCCCTGCACGAGACCTATGAGCAGGCCGTGCGTGAGGTCGACACGCTGATGCGACAGGCCAATCAGGGCTTCTCCGGCGCCGCCCAGGCGCTGCGCGCCTCCGTGCTCGACATCCAGCGCCTGCTGGAGACGACCCGCGAGGAACTCAAGCGCGGTATCCTGGAGCTGCCGGAGGAAACCGAGGCCAACGCTTCCGCCATGCGCCGCACGGTGGCTGAGCAGATCAAGGCCTTGGCCGAGCTGAACGAGATCGTCTCGCGTCACGGTCGTACCCTCGACGTCGATGCCGGGCCGCGCCCGCGCCTCGCCGGCCCGCTGGTTGGCCCGGCGCCGCTCCCGGCCGCGCCGCTGGCCCCGGCTCCCCGCGCACCGGTCTCGCGTGCCCAGCCGCCCGCGCCGCGCCCCGAGCCGGCCCGCTCAGAAGTCCCCTCCTATTTCGATCCGCCGCGCGGCAACGGCAATGGCGGTGCCATGCCGCAGCGCCGCGCTAACATCACCCCGCCGACGCCGGAGCGTGGCGGAGCCGACAAGGGCGGCTGGCTTTCCGAGCTGTTGGCCCGCGCGTCCGATGGCGAAGGCCCGGCACCGACCGGCCCCGTTCCTCGCAGCGTTCCTGTCACGCCCCCCCGCAATTTCGATCCGCGCCAGGGGCAGCCCGAACGGCCGGTGCACCACACCATCGAGTCGCTCGACTCGCTGTCGGTGGACATCGCCCGGATGATCGACCACGAGGCCGCGGTCGATCTGTGGGAGCGCTACAAGAAGGGTGAGCGCAATGTCTTCACCCGCCGGCTCTACACCATGCAGGGGCAGCAGACCTTCGAGGAAATCCGCCGCAAATATCGGCGCGACCTCGAATTCCGCGACACGGTCGACCGCTATATCGGCGAGTTCGAGCGACTGCTCGAGCAGGTCTCGCGCGACGAGCGCGGGCAGGAGCTGACCAAGACCTATCTGACCTCGGATACGGGCAAGGTCTATACGCTGCTGGCCCACGCCGCCGGCCGCTTCGACTGACGCGCCCCTAAGCCGACCTCGCCTGATGAAAACCCCCGCCCTGTGCGGGGGTTTTTGTTTGGGCACGCTGGCCGGCCATGCCGGGCAGGTCTCCCCCTTCCCGACCAGCAGGAACAGGCGCCTCCATCAGTCCCCTCTCCGGCACCGCCTTCCTGGAGCCGCAGCACAGGCGGATCCACGATTACCCGTCAGGTCGGGAGAACCGGGCCCGCCGCCGATACGCAAAATGGTTGGGGGCCCGACCAAAGCCACGGGCCGCGCGCCCATATGGACCCTCAGCCCCGCCGCCCGCACGCGCACCAAGCGAAGGCGCGGGGACGATCTGCGCTCCTCCGGCTGGGGGAGAGACGGAGCTGCCGCCGTAGAGCCCCTATGCCGGCCCGGGATAGGCCGCGCACCCAAACGTGGCGTTCCGTCTTCAGCCGACGGGCGCGGCCTCTACCGTTCCGGCTCGGGCCTCCCGAGCGGCGGGCAAAGAAAAACCCCGCCGCTCGGGAGGAGCGGCGGGGCTTTCTATTTTGCAGTCGGCGAAGGCGCCGCCGGCATCAGTGCGGCTCGGACGCAACTTCCTGCTTGCGGGCGCGGCGGCGTTCACCAAAGCCGGCGATCCAGCGGGCGGTCACGTAGAAGGTGGGCGTGAACAGCAGGCCGAAAATGGTCACGCCGATCATGCCGGAGAACACCGCCGTGCCCAGCGCCTGCCGCAGCTCGGCGCCGGCGCCGGTGGCGATGACCAGCGGCACCACGCCGAAGATGAAGGCCAGTGAGGTCATGATAATCGGCCGCAGGCGCAGCTTGGCAGCCTCGGTCGCCGCGACGAAGCGATTTTCCCCGCGATCTTCCAATTGCTTGGCGAATTCGACGATCAGGATCGCGTTCTTC
The DNA here is from genome assembly GCF_030813595.1 of Ancylobacter vacuolatus. Classification (GTDB taxonomy): domain Bacteria; phylum Pseudomonadota; class Alphaproteobacteria; order Rhizobiales; family Xanthobacteraceae; genus Ancylobacter; species Ancylobacter vacuolatus. Next base: position 85,861 of record NZ_JAUSUH010000010.1, read on the forward strand.
GCCGCCAGGCCGATCAGGACGATGAAGCCGACCTGACTCAGGATGTTGTTGTCCTGTCCGCGTAGCTGGATGCCCACCACGGCGGCGATCAGGCACATGGGGACGATAAGGATCACCGCCAGCGGCAGGGTCAGGCTCTCATACTGCGCCGCCAGCACGAGGAAGACGAACACCACGCCCAGCGCGAAGGCGAAGATCGCGGTATTGCCCGCCCTCACCTGCTGATAGGCCAGCGTCGTCCACTCGAAGGCGAATCCATCCGGCAGTGTCTGGGCGGCGATCTGCTGCATTTTCTGGATCGCCTGCCCCTGCGAGGTCCCCGGCATGGTGTCGCCGTCGAGTTCCGCCGCCGGATAGAGATTGTAGCGCGGCACGCGGTAGGGACCGGAGATGTCCTTCACCGTGGTGAAGGAGCCGAGCGGCACAAGCTGTCCCTCCGCATTCTTCACCCGCAGCCGCAGCAGGTCGTCCGGAGTCAGCCGGTAGGGTGCGTCGGCCTGCGCCTGCACACGGTAGGTGCGGCCGAACAGGTTGAAGTCGTTGACATAGGACGAGCCGATATAGGTCTGCAGCGTCGAGAACACGTCGGCGATGTTCACGCCGAGCAGCTGCGCCTTGGTGCGGTCGATATCGAGGAAGAGCTGCGGCGTCGAGGTCTCGAACAGCGAATAGACCTGCTTGAGCCCCGGCGTCTGGTTGGCCGCCCCCATCATGGCATAGACCGCGCCCTGCAGCGCCTCATAGCCGCGCCCGCCGCGATCCTCGATCATCATGCGGTAGCCCCCGGCATTGCCGATGCCCGCGACGGGCGGCGGCATGACGACGATCATCTGCGCTTCTTCCACCGAGGCCAGCTTGCCGAACAGCGTACCCTGGATGGCGGCGGCAGACTGGCCGGGATGCTCGGCACGCTCGGCCGCCGGGCCGAGGATGACGAACATGGCGCCGGCATTGGGCGCATTGGTGAAGGTCGCGCCGGAGAAACCGACGATGTTGACTACGTGCGCCACGCCGGGGGTCGCCAGAACCTCCTGCGCCGCCTTGGTCATCACCGCATTGGTGCGCGAGAGGGCCGCGCCCCCGGGCAGCTGTGCCGCGACGATGAGATAGCCGCGGTCCTGCGCAGGGATGAAGCCCTGCGGCGTGGTGCGGAACAGCTGGAAGCCGCCGGCGAGAATGGCGACATAGACCAGCAACACGACGACGGCGATGCGCACCAGCTTGCTGGTGAGCCAGCCATAGCCGCGCGAGACACCGTCAAAGCCCTTGTTGAAATAATGGAAGAAGCCGGTGAGGGGTCGGGCATACCAAGCCGGCTTGTGATCGGCCCCCTTGTGCGGCTTGAGAAGCAGCGCGCACATCGCGGGCGAGAGGGTGAGCGACACCAGCAGCGAGATCAGCGTCGACCCGGCGATAGTCAGCGCGAACTGCCGATAGAACTCGCCGGAAATGCCGGTGATGAAGGCCGAGGGAATGAACACCGAGGCCAGCACCAGCGAAATCGCCACCAGCGCCCCGCCCACCTCGTCCATGGTCTTGTAGGCGGCATCGCGCGGGCTGAGGCCGGTGGAGATGTTGTGCTCCACGCTCTCCACCACCACGATGGCGTCGTCCACCACGATGCCGATCGCCAGAACGAGGCCGAATAGCGAGAGGTTGTTCAGCGAAAAGCCGAACAGGCTCATGATGAAGAAGGTGCCGATCAGCGAGACGGGAATCGCCAGGATCGGGATGATCGCCGCCCGCCAGCTCTGCAGGAACAGCACCACCACGATCACCACGAGGACGATGGCCTCCATGATGGTGTGTTCCACCGCGCGGACAGATTCCGCGATGAACTGCGTCGGGTTGTAGGCGGTGGAATAGGTCACTCCGGGCGGGAAGCCCTTGGCAATCTCCTTGATCGCGGCCTCGATCGCCTCGCCGGTGGCCAACGCATTCGAGCCTGGCAGCTGGAAGATGCCGAGCGCGACCGACGGCTTGGAGTCGAAATAGGAGATCGAGGAATTGTCCTGCGCCTCGATGCCGATCCGCGCCACATCGCGCAGCCGCACCACGGCGTTGCCGGTTTCCCGCACGACGATATTGCCGAACTCTTCCGGCGTCGAAAGTCGCCCGAGGGTTCGCACCGCCACCTGGAAGCCCATCTGGTTCGGCACGGGCGGCGCGTTCAGCACGCCCGAGGCCACCTGAAGGTTCTGCGCCTGGAGGGCCGCTGTGACGTCGCCTGCCGTCAGATTCAGCGCCTGCAGCTTCAGCGGGTCGAGCCAGACCTGCATCGCATAGTCGCGCGAGCCGAACACGGTGATCGAGCCGACGCCCGGCACCCGCTGAAGCTGGTCCTTGATCTGCAGGTTGGCGTAGTTCGAGATGAACAGCGAGTCGCGGGAATCGTCCGGCGAGAACAGGCTCACCACCATCAGGATGTCCGGGGAGGACTTGGCGACCGTGACGCCAATCTGCTGCACGTCCTGCGGCAGGCGTGGCGTCGCTGTCGCGACACGGTTCTGCACCTGCACCTGCGCGATATCGAGATCGGTGCCGATATCGAACGTCACGGCGATCGAAAAGCGCCCGTCCGCCGTCGAGTTGGAGGAGATGTAGAGCATCCCCTCGACGCCGTTGATCTGCTGCTCGATCGGCGCGACCACCGTATCCGCCACGGTTTCCGCGCTGGCGCCCGGATACTGCCCGCTGACATTGACCACGGGCGGCGCGATGTCGGGATACTGCGCCACGGGCAGGGCGACGAAGGCGACGGCGCCCAGGATCATCACCACGATGGAAACCACCGAGGCGAAGATTGGGCGATCGATGAAGAAGTGAGAGAAACGCATGGGGACCGCCTCCGCGCTCAGTTCGCGGGCGGGGTGGCGGAGGCCTTGGCAGGCGTCTCGGCAGCGCCCGCGGCGGTTCCACCACCAGCGGCCGGGGTTGCCGGCGGCGTGTCCAGCTTGCCAACCACCTTCGCACCGGGGCGGATACGCATCAGCCCGTTGACCACGACGAGGTCGTCCTTGCCCAGCCCGCCGGTGATGACGCGCTGGCCGTCATAGGCGCGGCCGAGCGTGACATATTTCATCTGCGGCGCCTGCGGCTGGTCGCCCGGCTGCAGCACATAGACGAATTTACGGGTCTGTTCGGTGCCGATGGCGACATCCGGCACCAGAAGCGCCTCATGCGGGGCCGAGGACGGCACCTCGATCCGGCCGAACATGCCCGGCGTGAACGTGGCGTCGGGATTGGCGAAGGTGGCGCGACCGCGGATCGTGCCGGTGTCCTCGCTGATGCGGTTGTCGACGAAGTCGAGCGTGCCCTCGTGGGTGAAGCCCTTCTCGTCGATCAGCCCCAGCTTGACCGGAATCGACTGACCCTTGTCGCCCATCGCCTTCGACATGCGCTGGTAGCGCAGATAGGAGGCCTCGTCATAGGTGAACTCGAAATAGATCGGATCGAGCGAGACGATGGTGGCGAGCAGCGTGTTGGTATTGGTGCCGCCCGACCCGCCAGTGACGAGATTACCCACCGAGACCTTGCGGTCACCGATGCGCCCGGTGACCGGCGACTTGAGGTCGGTGAAATCGAGGTCGAGCTGGGCCGCCTGCAAGGCGGCCTGCGCCGCCGCGACGCCCGCGCGGGAGGTGCGCTCGCTCTGCAGGCGCTGGTCATAGGCCTGCTTGGAAATGGCGTTCGAGGTCTTGTCGTCGATCAGCGTCTGGGCGCGCTGCAGGTCCGACTGGGCGAAATCGAGCTCGGCCTGGGCGCGCTGCAGATTGGCCTGCGCCTGATCATGCGCCACCTGGAAAGGCCGCTTGTCGATGGTGAACAGCAGGTCGCCCTGCTTTACAATCTGGCCGTCGGTGAAGGCCACCTTCTCAAGGTAGCCCGAGACCCGCGCGTACACATTCACCAGGTCAACGGCGGCAAAGCGGCCGACATACTCGTCGTAATCGGTGATGGTGCGCGTGGTCGGGTGAGCGACCGTCACGGTCGGCGGAGGCGGCGCCCCCTGCTGTCCTTGATTCGGCTCGGAGCAGCCTGCCAGCGCCAGAGTCAGAGAGAGGGCAGCGAGGGAAAGGCGCGGCAGCGCGGTCATCATATCCGTCTCCGAGAAGGCTCTTCAGGCATTTCGGGACCCTGTCCCGAGATCGCGTTTCATGGACGCCCCCCGCCCGGAGCCCAAGACGCCGCTGCGAACTACCACAGTTATGCTGCACCGCGTAAGCAATATATCGTCAGCTCGGCACAACCGGCGGCCGCCCGCGCAACAGGCCCCTGAGGTAGCGCCGCCCGAACAGCGCCAGCACCAGGGCCACATAAACAGCGCCGCCTGCTGCAACGCACACTGCCAGCAACGCCTCGTCGCGCCCATGGCTGAAGGCGACCAGAGACGGCCCGGCGAACCGCGCGGCAGCGAAAAGAGCTGCGGCGATGGCGGCGCCGATCAGCGCGAGGCGCGGCAGGCTGCGCCACAACTGCGCGTCGCCGCATTCATAACCGCGATGGTAGGCAAGATAGGCCAGCACCAGCACGGTGATCCAGCCGCCTATTGAGGTTGCGAAGGCGAGGCCGACCTGCGCGAGAGTGTCCATCAGCAGGATTTTCAGGCCGATATTGATCACGGCGGCCCCCAGCGTCGCCAGCACGGGCGTGCGCGTATCCCCCCGCGCATAGAACGGGGCCATGAAGGCGCGCACCACCACGAAGGGCGCGAGGCCGATGCCATAGGCCGCCAGCGTCGCCCCGGCCGACGCCGCGGCCTCGGCGGTGAACGCGCCGCGCATGAACAGGCCGCGCATGATGATCTCGGGGATCGTCAAGGCGGCCGCCAGGAAGGGCAGTACCAGCAGCAGCGTCAGCTCGATCGCCCGCGACTGGGAAAAGCGCGCTCCATCGAGGTCATTGGCGGCGATACGCCGCGACATCTCCGGCAGCAGCACAATGCCCGCCGCAATGCCCACGACGCCGATCGGCAGCTGGTTGATCCGGTCGGCATAGAACAGCGCCGCTACCGCGCCTTCCGGCAGGAACGAGGCAATGATGGTATCGGCGAAGATCGCCAGCTGGACGCCGGCCGAACCGATGATCGCCGGGCCCAGCGCGATCAGGAAGGCGCGCATTTCCGGGTCGAGCCTTGGCCGGCCGAAGCGCAGACCCAGCCCATGTCGCTCGGCGTCGAAAACGAGGAGCCCGAGCTGCAGGAAGCCGGAGATCAGCACCCCCCACGCCGCCGCATGGCCGGCCGTGGGAAACAGACCGGCCACGCTGAGCGTGGCGACCATGGCGACGTTGAGCAGGATCGAGGCGGCGGCCGCCGCCCAGAAGCGGTCATTGGCGTTGAGCACGCCACCGACCAGCGTCACCACCGCGATCAGCCCGAGATAGGGGAAGGTGATGCGGGTGAAATCCACCGTCAGGGCGAAGCGCTGGGGGTCGCCCGAAAGCCCCGGCGCCAACGTCGCCACCACCCAGTCGGTCGCCAGCAGCGCGACCGCAAGGATCGCCAGCTGCACGAGCACCACGCCGGTGAGGATGCCGTCGGCAAAGGTCCGGGCCTTCGCCTCGCCCTCCACCGTCTTCACGCGCGCATAGGCGGGGATGAAGGCGGTGTTGAACGCCCCCTCGGCGAAGATGGAGCGGAAATGATTGGGCAAGCGGAAGGCGATGTAGAACGCATCTGCCAGCGGTCCGGCACCGATGACGGCGGCCATGACGATATCGCGGACAAAACCCGTCAGCCGCGAGAGAAGCGTCCAGCCGCCGACGGTGAAGATGCTGCGAATCATGGAATGCCGACGGAGGAGTTATGGCTGCCGGAAGCGGGTGCGGGCGGAAAGCTAGCCTCCCCGCCCTCGCCTCGCCAGTCCCGCCGAACGTTAGGCGCCGAGCGCGCGGCGCACCGCCGCGATGACGCGGTCCTGGGCAGCCTCGTCGAGATAGGGATGCATGGGCAGGCTGATCACCTCGCCCGCCAGCCGCTCACAGACCGGCAGGCCGTTCCCTGCAATGGGGAATTGCGCATAGGCCGGCTGGCGGTGCATCGGCAGGCGATAATAGACGGCGGTCGGCACGCCATCCTTCTGCAGCGCCGCCGCCAACCCGTCACGCACGCCGTGCGGCAGCCGGATCGTGTACTGGGCCCAGACCGATGTGGCGCGCGGGTCGACGGCCGGCACCGCACAGACATCGCCCAGCGCCGCGCTGTAGCGCTCGGCCACGCGCTGGCGGGCAGCGATCTCGTCCTCGAAGATCGCCAGCTTCTCCAGCAGCACCGCCGCCTGGATGGTATCGAGCCGGCCGGTCATGCCAAGGCGGACATTCTCGTACTTGTCGACGCCCTGGCCGTGCTCGCGCACGCTCTTCAGCACCGGCACCAGCTCATCGTCATCGGTCAGCACCGCACCGCCATCGCCATAGCAGCCGAGCGGCTTGGCGGGGAAGAAGCTGGTTGCGGTGGCATCGCCGAAGGAGCCGGTGCGCCGGCCGTTCCAGGTGGCGCCAAAGCCCTGCGCGGTGTCGCACAGCACCTTGAGGCCATGCGCCGTGGCGATGGCCTCGATGGCGTCCATGTCGGCGGGCTGGCCGAACAGATCGACCGGCACCACAACCTTCGGCGTCAGGCCCTCGCGCTTGGCCACCGTGATGGCCGCTTCCAGGCTCGCCGGGTCCATGTTGAAGGTGTCTTCGAGAATGTCGACGAAGACCGGGGTTGCGCCCACCCACGGCACCACCTCGGCGGTGGCGCAGAAGGTGAAGGCGGGGCAGAACACAGCATCGCCCGCTTTCACGCCCCAGGCCATGAGGATCATGGCCAGCGCGTCCGTGCCACTGGAGCAGGCGATGGCGTGCTTCGCGCCGGCGAAGGCGGCGAGCTTCTGCTCCAACTCCGTCACCTCCGGCCCGTTGATGAACCGGCAATGGGTGAGAACCCTCGCCACCGCATCATCGATCCGGCTGCCCAGCCGTGCCCGCTGGGCGGCGATATCGACGAACGGAATAGGCGCCAGTTCGGTCTTCACATGCGAATTCATCGGTCTTCCTCTCAGGCCACGCTGGCGCGCAAGGGCGTCGGCTCAGCAGGCGTCGGCTCAGCGGGCAGCGGCTCTGTCGGTGTCGGCTCCAGCGCTTCGAGGCAGCGCATTGCCGTGGCGATGGCGGCCACGCCGTCCTCGCCCGTCACGGCCGGGGCCGAGCCGCCGCGCACGGCATCCAGGAACCGCAGCAACTCAAGTCGAAGCGGCTCGGCATAGGCCACCGGAAGGTGGCGCATCGAATAGCTGCCATCGGGCTTGTAGTCGAAATACTCGGTCACCTGCCGCGTGAGCAGGTCGCCGATTACATATTTCTTGCGGGTGGCGACATGCACGGTGCGCGCCTTGAACGGCGTCAGCCAGTTGGTATTGATATGCGCCAGCACGCCATTGGCGGTGCGGAACTGCAGCAGCGCGATATCCTCTCGCGCCGCCACCGCTGCCTTTACCTGCGGCTGCACATCGACGATGTGCGAGCCGGTGAAATGGCAGATGAGGTCGATGTCGTGCACCGCGAGATCGATCACCACGCCGACATTCGACATGCGCGGCGGAAACGGTCCGACGCGGGTGATGGCGATGGAGAGGATCTCTTCGTCGCGAATGGCGTTCTTCACCGCCTCGACCGCCGGATTGAACCGCTCGACATGGCCAACGACCAGCGCCACGCCCTTGGCCTTGGCGGCGGCGACGATCGCCTCCGCCTCGGCAACGCTGGGCGCGATCGGCTTCTCGACCAGGACATGCATGCCGGCATGAATGGCCGCGAGCGCAACATCGTGGTGCAGATGGGTGGGAGCAGCGATGACCAGCGCGTCTGCCCCCTGCGCCACCAGCTCGTCAAGGCTGGCAAAGGCCCGGCAGCCAAGGAGGGCCGCCACCTTCTCGCGCTGGCCGGCATCGGGGTCGGCAATGCCGACCAGTTCGGCGCCCGGTAGGTCGGTGAGCACGCGGGCGTGGTTGTAACCCATGATGCCGACGCCGACGACGCCGACGCGAACGGGCATTGCTGCCCCGCCCGGGTCCTGAACCATGCGCGCATATCCTTTCAACTGAATTCGTCGTCGGGGGTCTAACACGCGCCCCCAAGCGTGGCGAGAGAGGCGGAATCGCAAAGCCGCGCCAACTGCTTCACTAATTGCTTCAACCTGTTACCGACGGCGCTCACTCGGCGGCGGTTGCCTCGTCGGCCTCGGAGGCCCCGCCCGTTCCTTCCGCAGCGGCAGCGGCGCCCGCCGTGCCGCCAGCGTCAATGAAGCTCTTGTAGACGAAGACGCGCTTGCCCTCGACGATGATCTCGCACCATTGCTGGCAGGTCACGAGTTCCACCTTCTGGCCCGCCGGCAGATTGCCGATGGCAGCCGCACCCCGTTTCGGCGCGGCCCGCATGGTGACGGGACGGCGCGTCACAGCCGTGCCGATCGGCTCGCCACCAAACCCTGCGGGTGTATCGCCTTCCTCGGCGGCCTCAGCCGGGGCGGCGGGCTGGGCTTCCGCAGCCGGAGCCGCAAGGGCCGCCACCTGACGTTCGCGCGCGCGCGAAGGCGGCAGGGGAATCTCCTTCGGCAGCGCCACCGTCGCGGGAGCCGCGGTCAACTCGATCGAGGCGACGGCGGGCTCGGCCTCCACCGCCTCCGGAACGACCGGGGCCGATAGAGGCCCGACGTCTGCGTCCGGCGCTGCAAAGGCCGTCACGGGCAGAGTGTCGCCGGCCGCGTCGAGAGGCGCCGCCGTGTTGCGCAGAACGGGCGGGATGCTGTTGCCCGGCAGGGCGTTGACGAGGGCGGAGGAGGCCGCTGGCGTCGGCGCGGCGGGCGCCACCTCGACCAGCGCAACGGCGGCGGCCGGGCCAGCACCCGATTCAGGCTGAACAGCCGAGGGCGCGACGCTGGCCACGGCGGCGTTGCCGATCACCTCGGGGGCCACCTTCGCCTCCTCGCGGGCGGCCAGCGATTGCAGCAGGACGGCGCCGCCGCCGACCACCGCCATGAAGATGGCAAGCACGCCCAGCCGCTGCCAGGTAATGACATCTTTGGAAGCGTTGCGTTTGCGCCGCGTCTCGGCTTCTCCCGGCTGGCGCGCCGAGCTGCCGAAGCTGCGCCGGCGGGCCGCCTGGGCCGAATCGGCACTGGAGGCGCTCCCGATTTCCGGCCGCGCCGCCGCCGGGCGGGCGGAAAGCACATCGCCCATATCTCCGAGAGCCGCGAGGCGGCTGCGCACATCGCCCATCGAGCGCGATTCACTGCCCTTGCTCGGACGCTCGGCGGGCGGCGCCTCGGCGCCGCCACCATGACGGTCGGCTTTTTCCTGCTCGAGGGAGCTGACGATGGTCCGGAAATCGGAAATCAGAGAGGAGGAGAGCCCGGTTCCGCGCGGTTGCTGCGATGACGTTGGCATGGCGCGGAGACTCTACGCTACGGGGGAAAGGCGGGGAAGCACGGAAGAAACCGTAGGGGCGGAAGCGTCGGCACGGTGCGCGCGCCGGCAGTGCCCGGAGGCACGGACGGCCAGTTCAGGGGTGCGGCGCTGACCACTTCGCATGCGTTCTTCCAGTCCATTCGGGCCGGCGCCCGAAGGCCCGCGACCGAGTTCCGTAAACCGCCTTCGTATGCGACGGGTGACAACTTACCGGCACTTTGCCCTTTGATGCAAGAATGTCACATGCCGGAAATTTCCTTATGAACAAAGATTGCGGCAACTCTTGGCCCCACCTGTTAAGCGCCCATCAAATTAACCCAATGGATGCAATAAGTTGTGGGAATCCAGCTTGCGCCCCTACACCAGCACCGCCCGCGCCGGCGCGGTCAGCTCACCAAATATTCGCTGGTAGCGGGCCAACTCCTCGGACGGCCCCATAGCCTTGGTGGGGTTGTCGGAGAGCTTCACGGTTGCGCGTCCATCGGCCGAGATCACCTTGCAGACGATGGAAATCGGATCGAGTCGCCCCTCGGGGGCAAAGCCGCGAAAATCATTGGTCAGCAGCGTGCCCCAGCCGAAGCCCATCCGCAGGCGGCCCTGGAAGTGGCGGTAGATGCGTTCGATGTCGCCAATATCGAGGGCGTCCGAAAAGATGGCCAGCTTCTGGGTCGGGTCCTGCCCCCGTGCCCGCCACCAGCGCAGCGCCTCCTCGCCGCCCTCGATCGGGTCCTTGCTGTCGATACGGATGCCGGTCCAGCCCGCCACCCAGTCCGGCGCCTGCTCCAGGAAATGGCTGGTGCCGAACGTGTCGGGCAGGATCACCAGCAAATTGCCTTCATAATCCTGCTGCCAGTCGGCGAGCACCCTGTAGGGAGCCTGCGCGAGTTCCGCGTCGGTTTCGGCCAGGGCAGCGTAGACCATGGGCAGTTCATGGGCGTTGGTGCCGGTGGCCTCCACTTCGCGCCGCAGCGCGATCAGGCAGTTCGAGGTGCCGAGGAAGCGCTCGCCCAAGCCCTCCATCATCGCCTGCACGCACCAGTCCTGCCAGAGGAAGCCGTGCCGCCGGCGGGTGCCGAAATCGGCGACGCCCGCGCCGCCCAGCGCCTTCAGCCGCTCGACCTTCTCCCAGACGCGCGTCATCGCCCGCGCATAGAGCACCTGCAGCTCGAAGCGGCCCATGCTGCGCAACACCGCGCGCGAGCGCAGCTCGTTGATGATGGCGAGCGCCGGGATCTCCCACATCGTGGTCTCGATCCACGGCCCCTCGAAGGTCAGCTCATACTGCCCGTCGCGTTTTTCGAGGTGATAGGCGGGAAAGCGGAACGTCTCCAGCCAGGCGATGAAATCCGGCGAGAACATCTGGCGCTTGCCGTAGAACATGTTGCCGCGCAGCCAGGTCGATTCCCCGCGCGTCAGCGACAATGTCCGCACATGGTCGAGCTGCTCGCGCAGTTCGCCCTCGTCGACGAAGTCGGCGATTCGCACGCTCTTCGTCCGGTTGATGATGCCGAAGGTGACGCGCGTGTGGAAATGCCGACGATAGATCGTCTGCGCCATCAGCAGCTTGTAGAAATCCGTGTCGAGCACGGAGCGGACGATCGGGTCGATCTTCCACGTGTGATTGTAGACGCGAGTCGCGATGTCGATCATGCGGTAGGCCCCGTTTGCCCGGCCTCCCCTTCTAGAGCATGCCGGCCGAAAATGCAGGGCACGCCAGTGACGGCAGCGCCGGCCGGCTCGGGCGTTCAGCGCCATCGTGCGTTCCGGCACTTGGAACGGCCAATCCGATGCTTAAGTGCACTCCAACGCCCGTACTCGCTTACGGGCCCTTCTTCGACAGGAGCGCATCTTGGCTGCCACGAAATCCCTTTTCGACACGTATCGCCTCGGCGACATCATCCTCGCCAACCGTATCGTCATGGCCCCGCTGACGCGCAATCGCGCCGGCGCCGACCTCGTCCCCTCGCCGCTCGCGGTTGAGTATTATCGCCAGCGCGCCACCGCCGGGCTCATCATCACCGAGGCGACGCAGATCTCCGCGACCGCCCAGGGCTACCAGGACACGCCCGGCCTCTTCACGCAGGCGCAGATCGAAGGTTGGAGGAAGATCACCGACGCCGTGCATGGCGCCGGTGGCCACATCTTCGTGCAGCTCTGGCATGTCGGGCGCGTCTCGCTCCGCTCGCTGCAGCCGGACGGCGCCGCCCCTCTCGCCCCTTCCGCTCTTCGCGCCAACACCAAGACCTATGCGAACAATAGCTTTGCCGAGGTCGACGAGCCGCGCGCGCTGACGCTGGACGAGATCCCCGGCATCGTCGACGATTTCCGCCAGGCCTCGGCCAACGCCATTCTCGCCGGCTTCGACGGTGTCGAAATCCACGGTGCCAACGGCTATCTGATCGACCAGTTCCTGCGCGACGGCGCCAACAAGCGCACCGACGCCTATGGCGGCTCGATCGAAAACCGTACCCGGTTCCTGAAGGAGGTCCTGCAAGCCGTGATCGGTGAGATCGGCGCCGCGCGGACCGGCTTGCGGCTTTCCCCCGTCACGCCGGCCAATGATGTCACCGACAGTGATCCGCAGGCGCTGTTCAGCCATGTGATGGACGTCGTCGAGAGCCTGCACCCGGTCTATGTCCATATGATCGAGGGTGCCACGGGCGGCCCGCGCGACATTGTGCCGGACTTCGATTTCGAGGCCCTGCGCGCCCGCTACAGCGGCGCCTGGATGGTGAACAACGGCTACGACAAGGCGATGGCGGAAGAGGTGGTCGCGGCCGGCAAGGCCGACCTCGTCGCCTTCGGCAAGGCCTTCATCTCGTCGCCCGACGCCGTGGAACGCCTGCGCCGTGGCGTCGCCTTCAATGAGCTGGACCGCGACCACCTCTATGGCGGCGGCGCCAAGGGATACACGGACTATCCGACGCTGGAGAACGCCGGCGCCTGAGCGTTCCTCGCTCAAAACGACAAAGGCCCGCCTTCTGGCGGGCCTTTTTTATGGGAAAGCGCTGCGGCTATGCCGCCGCGAGCGGCTCTTCCGGCCGCACGCAGCGCACAGACACGTCGACAGCCATGCCGAGATAATCGCCGGTCAGGCCCGTGAACCCACCCGCCACCGGCACCGCCTGGCTGGGATCGCGGGTCACGGCGACGCGGATGAGGTTGTCGGCAGCAATCGTGCCGTTGGTGGGATCGAACTCGACCCAGCCGGCACCCGGCAAGTAGATATCCGCCCACGCATGGGTGGCACCGGCGCCGACAAGGGCGGAATCGCCGCCGTCGAGCGCCGGATCATAGAGATAGCCGGTGACGAAGCGCGCCCCGAAGCCGAGGGCCCGCGCCGTTTCGATGAGCAGCAGCGCGAAGTCACGGCAGGAGCCGGTGCCCAGCCGCAGCGTCTCCAGCGGCGGCTGGGTGCCTTCTTCGAAGCGCAGATTATAGCTGAAACCCTTGTGGATGCTGTTGTTGATATCCGTCAGCAGCGCCATGGTGTCGGTCGGCCGCGCGGCGATGAACCCCTTCGCCCAGGCTTCCAGTTCGCCGTGCGGGTCAGGATGATGTGGGTCCAGCATGCGGCCGAGGTCGATGCGGTCGTCCGGAGAATAGACGAAGGGGTAGGAGGTCGCGCCCTCCTCGATCTCGAAGTCGAGCCCGCCCAACCCATAGCGCTCCAGCGTGAGGACGCTCTCGATCTTCAATTCATCCGATGGTTCGAGAAAGTCGACCACCGCGACGGAATTGCCGAACACGTCGTGCATCCAGCGAATGTTTCCGTGCGGAAACAGCGAGATGTTCGCCCCCACCAACCTCAGGTCGTGGCTGTCGCGCGGGCGCAGCATCAGCCGATGCGGCTGGAAGGTGACGGGGTTGGCGTACGTGTACTGGGTGACGTGTCGGACGGTCAGGGTCTGCATGTTGAGTTCCGAAAAGGTCCGCCCGCGGGCCAAGGCAGGCGGGAGATGTCAGCGAGAGCAGAGGCGGCCGACGGCAAAGCCGATCAGGCCCATTGCAACCAGAGCGCGAAATGAGTAGCGCTGTGTCGGCTCCTGCCCTGCCGCAGCCTGGGCGACGCTGTCGGAAGCGCGCGACCCTGCGCGCGCACCCTGCGCCGAGGCGCCCGACGCATATGATCCGCCGACGATGCCGGACGGCTGGCCACCCGGCCCGCCCGATGCGCCCGGGCTCGAGGAACCGCCTTCGCTGAACGGACCTCGGCTGGAGGAGCCGTAGTCATTATTGGGATTAGCCATCGCGTGCTCTCGCCTGTTCGCCTGTTTGAAGGCCTAACGCGCAAGCCGCACTTTCGTTCGAGGGGACGCGGCGCCTCGCTCCCGCTCAGATACGCCCATTGAGAAAGGCGAGCATTTCCACCGGACCGTTGGCGTTGAACAGCTTCACCTGCCGCCCTCCGCACATGTCGCAGCGCAGGCGCGGGGGCGCCGCCCCCTCGGCCGGGGGCGCCAGAGAGGCCGCATCGACGCGTCCGAGCACGGAACGCCGCCCGCAACGCTGGCAGTGGGCACAGAGCATGGAAGATTGGTCGATCATGTCGCCCTCCCGAGCGGAACGGTCGGGATCGCCGGGACCCCGTCCGCCGTGCAGCCCCCTGCCCGGCCGCGCCCTCGGGCGCTTGGGTGGAGGCTATCCTGGCCGGATAACCCGCTGGTCCCGCGCCGCTTTAACAAGCGACGCGCCACCGGACACGGATGAAGACAGGGGATGGACGAAGATGACTTCGTCTTGGTTCCGCCAAAACTCCGAAGGATCGGAGTTTGGTGGGCGCACTAGGGCTCGAACCTAGGACCCGCTGATTAAGAGTCAGCTGCTCTACCAACTGAGCTATGCGCCCCCGCCGCAGACCGTGGCCTTGCGGACGGGCGGTCATGTAGCAGAGCCCCCCGGGTGTGTCCATAGGGACAGCCCGGCTTCCCGATCTTTCCACAGGCCAGCCCGAGAGGAGACCTGCCCGCTACTCCTGGAACGCCTCCTCGCGCTTCTTGCGCACGGAGGGCAGCAGCACGACGACCAACGCGAGAATTGCCAGCCCCAGCATGGTGGCGGAGATCGGCCGGGTGAAGAACACCGTGGGATCGCCGCGCGAGATCAGCATGGCGCGGCGCAGATATTCCTCCAGCATCGGACCGATGATGAAGCCGAGCAGTAGCGGCGCCGGCTCGCAGTCCAGCTTAACCAATACGTAGCCGACCACCCCGAACAGGGCCATGGTGAACACGTCGATGGCATTGTTGTTCACGCTGTAGACGCCGATGCAGCAAAAGCCGACGATGAGCGGAAACAGGATGTGGTACGGCACGGTGAGCAGCCGGACCCAGATGCCGATCAGCGGCAGGTTCAGCACCACCAGCATCAGATTGCCGATCCACATCGAGGCGATGATGCCCCAGAACAGGCTCGGCTGCTCGTTCACCACATTAGGGCCCGGCACGATGCCCTGGATGATGAGCGCGCCGATCATCAGCGCCATGACAGGGTTGGACGGAATGCCGAGCGTGAGCATGGGGATGAAGGAGGTCTGCGCGCCGGCATTGTTGGCCGCCTCGGGCCCGGCAACTCCCTCAATGGCGCCCTTGCCGAATTTTTCAGGGTGGCGGGAAATCTTCTTCTCGATCGAATAGGCGGCGAAGGAAGACAGGATCGCCCCGCCGCCCGGCAGGATGCCTAGGAACGAACCTAGAAAGGTGCCGCGCAGGATCGGGCCGATGATGCGCTTGATATCCTCCTTCGAGAGCAGCAGGCCTTTCACCTTCTGCACCATCACGGTTCGGGTGTGCTCATCCTCCAGGTTGCGCACGATCTCGCCGATGCCGAACACGCCCATGGCGAGCGCCACGAACTCGATGCCATCCGCCAGTTCCAGCATGTCGAAGGTGAAGCGCGGGGTGCCGGTGTAGACATCCTGCCCGGACAGGCCGAGCAAAATGCCCAGAACCACCATCGCCAGCGCCTTTACCACCGAGCCCGAGGCCAGGGCGACCGAGGCGACAAGTCCTAGAACCATCAGCGCAAAATACTCCGGCGGCCCGAACTTCAGCGCGAGGTCGGCGAGCGGCGGGGCGAAGACGGCGAGCAGGAAAGTGGCGACCGATCCGGCGAAGAAGGAGCCGATGGCGGCGGTGGCGAGCGCGGCGCCGGCGCGGCCCTGACGCGCCATCTGGTAGCCGTCAATGGCGGTGACGACCGAGGAGCTCTCGCCCGGCAGGTTGATCAGGATCGCCGTGGTCGAGCCGCCATATTGCGCGCCGTAATAGATGCCCGACAGCATGATCAGCGCCGAAACCGGCGGCAGGCCGAAGGTAATCGGCAGCAGCATGGCGATGGTCGGCACCGGCCCGAGGCCCGGCAGAACGCCGATCAGGGTGCCCAGAAGCACGCCGATGAAGCAGTAGAAAATGTTCTGGAAGGTGACCGCGACGGAGAAGCCGAGAGCGAGATTGTCGAAGATTTCCATGGACTTCGCCTCTCAGTAGCCGCCGAGCCACGGGCCCAGCATGGGCAGCGGCAGGCCGAGCCCCTTGATGAACACGGCCCAGGAGAACGCCACCATGATGAAGGAAGAGAGCAACGCCGTCGTCAGCTTGAAGCGCCGGCTCGCCAGGGTCGAGAGGAACACCGCGAGCCCCATGGAGGGGCCGAGCCCCAGCGGGCGGATGCCGAGGCCGAACACAACCACCGCGAGCGTCACCAGCCCAAGCGGCACCCATGGCCAGCGCCGAAAACCGATCTTCTGCGTCTCGTTTTCATCCTCAACCGGGTGGAGAGTGAGTCCAGTGAGAAGGACGATCAGGCCAAGGAGACCAAGCAGACCCGCCAGGATCATCGGGAAATAGCCCGGCCCCATGCGGATGGCACGCCCCATGGGCAGCCCCATCGCCTGCCAGGCGAAGAAGGCCGCCAGGAACACGATCAGGAGGCCGCTGGCGACCTCCTTCGAATTTTTGACAAAGCGCGTCATGGCACCTTTTCCGCCGGCCGGGACGTGAAGCGCCGGCCCGCGCGCTGGGCGGCGGACCGGCGGGAGGAGGGATCAGGCGCGTCAGTCGGCGAACACGCCGGCCTGCTCGATCACCGGCTTCCACTTGGCGACTTCCGCCTCAAGAAACTTCTGGTGCACCTCCGGCGTGGCGCGTTCCAGCGCCACCGGCTCGGTGCCGAGATCGGCGAAGCGGGAAATGACCTTGGGGTCCTGCAGCGCGGCGACGAGGGCGGCGTTCAGCTTGTCGATCTCGGCCTTGGGCGTGCCCTTGGGCGCGTACATGCCGTGCCACACCGCCACTTCGAAGCCGGGCAGGCCGGCGGAATCGAGGGTCGGGAGATTGGGCAGCGACTTCACCGGGGTCTTGGTGGTGACGCCATAGGCCTTCACCTTGCCGGCCTTGATCTGGCCGGTCGTGTTGGTGGTCTGGTCGCACAAGAGGTCGATCTGCCCGCCGACAAGGTCGTTCATCGCCGGGCCGGTGCCCTGATAGGGAACGGTGGTCATCTGCGTGCCCAGTGCCGACATGAGCAGCATGCCGCACAGATGCGAGGCCGAGCCGACGCCGGCATTGCCATAGATCACCGCGTCCTTGTTCGCCTTCACATAGGCGATCAGCTCGGCGGCATCCTTGGGCTCCAGCGCCGATTTGCCGATCACGGTCATCGGCACGTCGGTGACGAGGCCGACCTCCTCGAAATCGGTCAGCACATTATAGGGCAGCTTGCGGTACAGCGTGGCGGCGGTCGCCTGGCCGATATGGTGCAGAAGAACCGTGTAGCCGTCGGGGGTGGCCTTCGCCACCTGCCCGGCGCCGCGCGTGCCGCCGGCGCCGCCGACATTCTCCACCACCACCTGCTGGCCGAGGGTGCGCGACATGGATTCGGCGATCAGCCGCGCCACCGTGTCGGTCGGGCCGCCGGCCGAGAACGGGACGACCATGGTCACCGGACGGTTCGGGAAATCCTGCGCCTGCACTGCGGACAGCGGCAGGACGGCGAGCGTCAGCGCGGCCAGAGCGGCGGCGGCCCCCTTGAAAGTCCTCATATGTCCCTCCCGAGACTTATTGATCCGTTTTGATGTCACAGCGCTCATGTCGCGAGCGCCTTTTATGGGGCGCTAAGGCCACCACCCGCGCAACCCAGCGTCAAGTGACTCTTTGGACTAGAAAATGCCGCGCGGTGGCGAAATACGGCCGTCGACAGCGGCACGCGCGTCGCCGCTCTAGGAAGCCGCGCCGCGACGTTCCATATTCGACGCATGATTCAGCAGCCGCCGCCCCTCGTCGTCGAAATCGCCTGGCAGGAGCCGTGGCAGGCCGCGCGCCGGCTCGGCCGTCGCGAGGGCGCGGGCGTGGCGGGGCTGACCTTTCTTGACAGCGCGATGCGCCACCCCGTGCTCGGGCGCTGGTCTTATCTCATGGCCGAGCCGTTCGGACGCTTCCGGGTGGAAGCGGGCGTGCCGCGCTGGAACGGCGAGCGTGAGCCCGGGGGCCCGCTGGAGGCGCTGCGGGCGCGGCTGAAAGCCTATGCGCAGCCGCGCCTGCCGGGCGAGGCCGCCTTCCAGGCCGGCGCGGCGGGCTATGTCGCCTATGAGGCCGGCCGCCTGTTCGACCGCTTCCCCACCGCGCAGCCCGAGCCCGGCGAAGGGCCGGAGGTCGATCTCGGCTTCTATGATCTCGTCATCGCCTTCGACGTGGTGGCCGAGCGCGCCTTTCTCATCTCCACCGGCTGGCCGGAGAGCGACTCCGCCCGCCGCGCCCGTCGCGCCCGCGAGCGGCTCAGCGAGGCCAGCGCGCGGCTGGCGGTGCCCGAAGCGCCGCTCGGCCCCCCGGTGCTGGCAAAGGACTGGCGCTCGAACTTCGACGCGGAAAGCTACCGCCGCGCGGTGAGCCGGGTAATCGACTACATCCGCGCCGGCGACATCTTCCAGGCCAATTTCACCCAGCGCTTCGCGGCAGAGGTGGGCGATGTCGACCCGCTCGCCCTCTACGACCAGCTGCGCCGCGCCAACCCGGCGACCTTCGCGGCGCTGATCGTCAACGAGGACCGGATCATCGCCTCTTCCTCGCCCGAGCGCTTCGTCAAGCTCGACGGCGCCGAGGTGGAGACCCGCCCGATCAAGGGCACGGTGCCGCGCTCGGTGGAGCCGACGCTCGACGCCTTTCGCGGCCGGGCACTGACCACCAGCGAAAAGGACCGCGCCGAGAATGTGATGATCGTTGATCTCTTGCGCAACGATCTCTCGCGCGTGTGCCGGCCCGGCTCGGTGAAGGTGCCGCGCCTGTGCGGGCTGGAGACCTATGCCAATGTGCATCACCTCGTCTCGGTGGTGACGGGCACGCTTGCCGAGGGAAGCGACGGGCTGGACCTGATCGCGGCGTCCTTCCCCGGCGGCTCGATCACCGGGGCGCCAAAGATCCGCGCCATGGAGATCATCCGCGAATTGGAGGGCCGCCCGCGCGGGATCTATTGCGGCTCCATCGGCACTATCGGCTTCGACGGCACGATGGATTTCAACATCGCCATCCGCACCGTGACGGTGGAGGGTGGGGTCGCCAGCTTCGGCGTCGGCGGCGGCATCACCACCCTCTCCGACCCCGCCGGCGAACATGCCGAGAGCCTGACCAAGGCGGAACGGCTGTTTCGTGCCTTCACCCCGGAGGCGCTGGCGTGATCCTGCTGATCGACAATTACGACAGCTTCGTCTTCAACGTCGCGCGCTACCTCACCGAGCTGGGCGAGGAAGTGGAGGTCGCGCGCAACGACGCGCTCGACCTTGCCGCCATCGAGCGGCTGGCACCCGAGGCGCTGGTGATCTCGCCCGGCCCGTGCTCGCCCAATGAGGCCGGCATTTCGCTGGAGGCGGTGCGGGCGCTGTCGGGAAGGCTGCCCATTCTCGGCATCTGCCTCGGCCACCAGTGCATCGGCCAGGCCTTTGGCGGGCGGGTGGTGCGGGCGAAGGAGCCGATGCACGGGCGCGCCTCGCAGCTGCGCCATGCCGGCTCGGACGTGTTCGCCGGCCTGCCCTCGCCCTTCCCGGCCGGGCGCTACCACTCGCTGGCGGTGGAGCTGGACGAGGGTTCGGAGCTGATCCCCACCGCCTGGAGCGAGGATGGCGAGATCATGGGCCTCGCCCATCGCCACCACCCCACTTACGGCGTGCAGTTCCACCCGGAATCGGTGCTGACCCCACAGGGCTACGAGCTGATGGGAAATTTCCTCAAGCTGGCGCGGGCGCAGGAGAGCGCGGCGTGAGCGCGACAATCAGCGCCGAGGATCGCGGCTTCACCCTCGGCGACGGCGTGTTCGACACCGCGCTGGCGCTGGGCGGCGTCGTCTTCGCCCGCGACCGCCATGTGGCGCGGCTGGTGGCGGCGGCGCAGCGGATCGGCATTGCCATCGAGGCGGCCGCGATTGAGGCGGCGATGGCGGCCGCGATCACGGCCGCGCCGATGATCCTACGCACCACGGTGACGCGGGGAACGGCGGCGCGGGGCCTGTGGCCGGCCAGCGTCGGCGCGCCGACGCTCATCGTGGCGACAGCGCCATGGAGCCCTTCCCTGCTCGGCCAGCCGGCGCGGCTCATCACCGCGAGCGGCCGGCGCAACGAGTTCTCGCCCACCGCGAACCTGAAGACGCTGGGCTATCTCGACCACATTCTGGCGGCGCGCGAGGCGGCGCTTGCGGGGGTCGACGATGCGCTGATCCTCAACACGCAGGGGCGGATCGCCTGCACCACCATCGCCAATCTGTTCGCGCTGATCGCCGGGCGGCTGATCACCCCCTCGCTGGCGGAAGGCTGCCTGCCGGGCATCATGCGGGCGCTGGTGATGGAGGCGGCGCCACGGCTGGGCCTTGCCGTTGAGGAACGCCCGCTGGCGCCGGCGGCGCTCGCCGGGGCGGATGCGGTGTTCCTGACCAACTCCGTGCGCTTCCTGCGGCCGGTGCGCTCGCTGGATGGGGTGTTACTTGGGGATGGTGGCGATATCGTCCGCAATTTGCAGGACATCGTACTGAACGGCGCGGAAAGTGCGAGATAATTCCGCCCGTTTACTTGTCTCATCCGGGAAACCGAGGCGGCGGATCGCGGACATAATGGAATCACATTTTCGCCGCGAGGCGGTGCGCCATGATTTCGGCCGCATCGACAGGTCAAGGCGGCTGACCAATATTTGAAACCATTGCACCGCGACGGCGTTAAGGAGCACTGCAAAGCCGCCGGAGGTGCCCATGCTTCGCCTGAAACGCCCCATGCTCGTCGCCGGAATTGGCGCGAGCCTTCTCGCCGGGGTCGCCACCCTCCCCGCCCTCGCGCAGAACGCCCCGATCCAGCTGGCGCAGGCCGGCCCGCAGGGCGGCGGCGCGACGATGGATGTCGATCTGTTCTACGATCAGCTGGGCGCCTTCGGCACCTGGGTGGAGCATCCGGACTACCGCTATGTGTTCATCCCCTCCGATGTCGGCCCGGGCTGGCGGCCCTATCAGGAAGGGCGCTGGGTGTGGACGGATGCCTATGGCTGGTACTGGGAATCCTTCGAGCCGTTCGGCTGGGCGACCTATCATTACGGCCGCTGGGGCTATGATCCCGCCTATGGCTGGTTCTGGGTGCCGGGCGACACCTGGGCGCCGGCCTGGGTGACGTGGCGGCGCGGCGGCGGCAAGACCGGCTGGGCGCCCATCGCCCCCGATCGTCCCGGCTACGCGATCGGCCGACCGGACCACTATGCCCCGCCGGTGGCGGAGAGCTGGGTGTTTGTCGAGGATCGCTACATCGCCGAGGAGAACCTCGCGGTGCATGTGGCGCCGATCCCCGAGATCAACGTGTTTCTCGGCGCCGCTCCCGACATCTACGAGCCGAGCTGGAATGACGGCTATTACGTCAATCGCGGCTTCGGCACCAATGTCTATGACGCGCCGATCCGCGAGCGGCTCGCCAGCCGCGAGGTCTATTATGTCGAACGGCGCGACGACGTGTTCTATGACCCGGGCAGCAACGCGCTGGGCATCTTCGCCCCGCGCCTCGACTTCGGCGACCGGCGCGGCCCGCCGCCGCGCTTCGTGCGCGAGATCGAGCCGGACCGCCGTCCGCTGATCCGCCAATATGTGCGCGAGGACCGCGACGTGCCGGGCTTGCTCGCCCCCTCGGTGGCGCTGCTGAACCTGTTGCAGCCCGATCGCCGGCGCGAATTGCGTGACCAGCGTTTTGATAATCCCGACCGTTACCGCCGCGAGGTGCGCGACCTCCAGCGCGACCGGGCGGAGGGGCTGCGCGACGAGCGCCGGCAGGCCGAGGCGCGCGCCGACACCTTGCAGCGCGCGCAGCGCGAGGCGCTGGAGAAGCGGCGCCAGACCTTTGAGAGGATGCAGGCGGAGCAGCGCCAGCGCGCCGAGCGGGCGCAGAAGGCGCGCCCCACCGGCTTCGCGCCGGGCGGCGCTCCCGGTCGCCCGGGCGGGCCGGACGCCCGTCCCGGTGCGGGCCGCCCCGGCACGCCGGGAGGCCCCGCTGCGCCCGGAACAACGCCGCCCCGTCCGGGCGGCCCGAATAACGGCCCCGACGCCATGCCCGGCCAGCCGGGAGGCCCCGCGGCGCCCGGAACAACGCCGCCCCGTCCGGGCGGCCCGAACAACCGCCCAGACGCCACCCCCGGCCAGCCGGGAGGCCCCGGTGCACCTGGGACCACACCGCCGCGTCCGGGCGGCCCGAACAACCGCCCCGACGCCACCCCCGGCCAGCCGGGAGGCCCCGCTGCGCCCGGAACAACGCCGCTCCGTCCGGGCGGCCCGAACAACCGCCCAGACGCCACCCCCGGCCAGCCGGGAGGCCCCGGTGCACCTGGGACCACACCCCCGCGTCCCGGCGGGCCGAATAACGGCCCAGACGCCACCCCCGGCCAGCCGGGAGGCCCCGCTGCGCCCGGTACCGCGCCCAACCCAGCCGCCACACCCGGCGCGGTGCAAACCACGCCCGGCGCCCCCCGCCCCGTGCCCGGTCAGCCGCCGGCTGCGGCGAGACCGGCTCCTAACCCGGTGCCGCAGAACAATGCCGACCGGGCGAAGCGGAACCAGGAAGTGCGCGAGCGCCAGCAGAAGCAGAACGCCCAGCAGGAACAGCAGCGTGCGCGCCAGCAGCAGAACCAGCAGGAGCGTCAGCAGAAGCAAAACGCCCAGCAGGAACAGCAGCGTGCGCGCCAGCAGCAGAACCAGCAGGAGCGTCAGCAGAAGCAAAACGCCCAGCAGGAGCAGCAGCGCGCCCGCCAGCAGCAGCGTCAGGAGCAGGCACCGCCGCGCCAGCAGAAGCCGCCGCAGGCCCCGGCGCAGGCCAGACCGCCGCAGGCCAACCCGGCGCAGGCCCGGCCTCCGCAGCAGGCCCGGCCCGAGCAGGCCCGACCGCCTCAGGCCCGTCCGCTGCCGAACCAGCAGGCGCGCCCGCCCCAGGGCCAGCCGCGCCCTCCGGGCGGTCCCGGTGGCGCCAAGCCGGGCCAGCCCCCGGTCCCGCCCGGCGCGGAGTGACTCCACGACACGAGCCCCGGCCATTGGCCGGGGCTTTCTTCTTTGCCGGCCGCCGAGCCGCGAGGTATGCGAAGCGGCCCGTCACATCAATGCAGGGTCGGGAGATTGTAGCTGGCCCACTCCTCGCGCGGGATCGCCGCGCCGACATGGAAGGCGAAACCCACGACCTTTCGCAACGATGGGTCCAGCTCGCAGCGATACGACACCTCGTACCATTGGCGTTGGCTGCGAAACGCACCGCCCCTGGCGGTGAAAACGGCGCCTTCCATCTTCGTGTCGTCCGAGGCGTAGTCGACCAGCCGGTCGGGCTGGAAATCCGCACGCCAGGCGTGGATCTGCTCCATCGCCTCAAGATCGCAGAGCTGGGCAAGGCGATCCTCGTCGCCGAGGCGCTCAAGCTCGCGGCGCAGGCCCCGGCTGCGGGGATTGCCGAGCGCCTGTTCGGAAAGCATCCGCGCGGGGCGCACCATATCCGGCGGCTCGGCCGGCTTAGCGGCAGGAGCGCGCGACGGTGCCGGCGCATAAGCCGGGCCGGAGGGCCGCGATGCCTCCGCCGAAGGTGACGTTACAGGCGGAAAGGGTGCCGCGCGCAGGGCGGAGAAGGCGTCGGAGCTGATGATCTCGGTCTCCAGCGCCGGCGGGTCGGCCGGCTCGGGAAAGCTTCGGGCACCCGCCAGAACAGCCGCCGCGAGCAAGGCGAGATGCAGCGCCGCCGACACGGCCAGTTGCGCCGCCTCCGCCCCGCCTCGTCCGCGAGCCGGCCGGCACTCCCCCGCGCCCAGCGATCCGCTCTCGCCGTGCGGCACGGACGGGACGAGCGTCATGCAGGATCTGCCGGCATGGGAAGCCTCCGGTGGTCCCACAGCCATCCTTGATGCTCCCGGCAGCATTATGGCCGGCATGGCGCATGCCGCCGCGACAGGCACGTGCTGCTGAATCAAAAAGAGCCCCGGCCATTTCGCCGGGGCTCTCTTCGTTAACGGCCGTGCCGTGGCGCCGGAAAGAACTATTCCGCCGCCGGCTGGGCCTGCGCGTTCAGGCTGCCGCGCTTGGTCGCCAGCTTGTTGAGCGCGATGATATAGGCCTGCGCCGAGGCGACCAGCGTGTCGGGGTCGGAACCGCGCCCGGTCACTGCCTTGTCGCCATCCTCCAGCCGCACCGACACTTCGGCCTGCGCGTCCGTGCCCTCGGTGACGGCGTGCACCTGATAGAGCGCCAGCTTGGCGGCGTGCGGGACGATGGCCTGGATGCAGTTGAACACCGCGTCCACCGGGCCGTTGCCCTCGCATTCCTCGGTGACGACGACGCCGTCCACCTTCATCTTCATGGTGGCGCGCTGCGGGCCGTGGCTGCCGGCGATGACGCTGAGCGAGACCAGCTTCATCCGGTCATCGGCGGCGGCGATCTCGTGATCGACCAGCGCCTCGATGTCCTCGTCATAGACCACCTTCTTGCGGTCGGCGAGTTCCTTGAACCGGCTGAACGCATCGTTCAGCGCGTTCTCGCCCAGCTCGTAGCCCAGCGCCTTCAGCTTGTCGCGGAAGGCGGCGCGGCCGGAATGCTTGCCCATGACCAGCGAGGTCTTGGACACGCCGACGCTGTCGGGGGTCATGATCTCGTAGGTGGTGTTGTTCTTCAGCATGCCGTCCTGGTGGATGCCGCTCTCATGGGCGAAGGCGTTCCGGCCGACGATCGCCTTGTTGTACTGCACCGGGAAGGAGGTGACGGCCGACACCAGCTTGGAGGCGCGGGTCAGCATGGTCGCCTCGATGCCGGTGGCGAAGGGCAGCACGTCGCCGCGGGTGCGGATGGCCATGACCACCTCTTCCAGCGCCGCATTGCCGGCGCGCTCGCCGAGCCCGTTAATGGTGCATTCGATCTGCCGCGCGCCGCCGGCCAGCGCCGCCAGCGAATTGGCGACGGCGAGGCCCAGATCGTCATGGCAATGGGCGGAGAAGATGATCTGCTCGCCATGGGGCACCCGGTCGAGAATATGGGCGCGCACCTGCCGGAACATCGCCTCATATTCGGACGGGGTGGCATAGCCCACCGTGTCGGGCAGGTTGATGGTGGTGGCGCCGGCCTTGACCGCCGTCTCCACGCAGCGGGAGAGATAGTCGATCGGCGTGCGGGTGGCGTCCATCGCCGACCACTCGATGTCGTCGACGAGGTTGCGCGCCTGCGCCACCGTGCCGGCGATGATGTCGATCACCTGGTCCTGCGTCTTGCGCATCTGGTGTTCCAGATGGATCGGCGAGGTCGAGACGAAGGTGTGGATGCGCGGGCGGCGCGCGGCCTTCACCGCCTCGCCGGCGCGGGCGATATCGGCGGGAATGGCGCGGGCGAGGCCGGCGATCACCGCCCTCTTCGTGCGGCGGGCGATCTCGGCGACGGACTCGAAATCGCCATTGGAGGCGATGGGGAAGCCGGCCTCGATCACGTCGACGCCCATCGTGTCGAGGAGGTCGGCGACCTGCAGCTTCTCTTCCAGCGTCATCGAGGCGCCGGGGCACTGCTCGCCGTCGCGCAGCGTGGTGTCGAAGATGACGACGCGGTCATGGGGGGTGGACATGGGGGCTTCCTTCTCGGCTCCGGCACCGGGTACAGCGGGGCTCATTGTCCCCTGCGGCATCGTCCGGCGCACATCTGACGGTTCGGCTGGTGGCGGCGTCATCCCCTGAGCGCCCAGGCGCGAAGCCCGGCCGGCCCTCAGGGGCGGCTAAGAAGAAGAAGCCCGAACGCAAGCAGAGCCTTCCCCGGAAACCGCAGCGCGGTCGGGGTCGCGGAAGAACGGCGGGCGGACGATAGCGTCACGGCTCGGCTCTCGCGAGGTTGCTCTGGCGCAAGGTCATAGCCGAGCGCGGGAGAAACGGCAAGGGCGGGGGTGTAGGGGGAAACCGGCAAGGAAAGTCATGGGTGCCCGGGCCAAGCCCGGGCATGACGGCCGCCGGAAGAATGTGACGTCATGGCCGGGCGAGGCCGGGCCTGCACGATGTCGGGCGGGGGGGCGCCTCCCGAACGGCGTGGCGAACCGGGGCAGCCCGGCCATGACGCTCCACCCCGTCACGCCCGGACGGGCCGGACCTGACGGGGAAGCGGTAAACTCAATGCCCACCCTCCACCTTGTGCGAGGGCCGGCGCAGCAGCGGGGCGGCGAAGAACAGCGCGACGAACAGCACGGTGAGGACGAGGAACACGTCCGAGAACGCCATCACCTGTGCCTGCATCCGCACCTGCGCCGACATCAGCTTCAGCGCCCCGGTACCGGCATCCGAGCCCATGGCGGCGAGTGCCTTCGTCATCGCCTCCAGCCGCTCGACGGCGGCGGCATTGGCCCATTGCACATTCTCGTGCAGCCGGGCGAGGTGCAGATCCCAGCGGTCGTTCAGCACGGTGTTGATGAGGGCGAGCCCCACCGCGCCGCCGAGATTGCGCATCAGGTTGAACAGGCCGGAGGCGTTCTTCAGCTGGTCCGGCGGCAGGGTGCCGAGCGAGATGTTGTTGATCGGGATCATCGCCATCATGATGCCGACGCCGCGCAGGATCTGCGGCACCAGCAGTTCCCAGAAATCCCAGTCCGCCGTCAGCCCGGTGACCTGCCAGGTGCCGAGGGCGAAGGCGGCGAAGCCGAAGGCGATCATCGCGCGTGGATCGACCTTGCCCATCAGCCGGCCGGCGATGGGCGCGCACAGGAACATGGCGAGGCCGGAGACAAACATGGTCTCGCCGATCATCAGCGCCGAATAGCCCCGCACCCGGGCGAGATAGAGCGGGTAGAGATAGGTCAGCCCGTAGAGCCCGATGCCGACCACGAAGCTGAAGGCCGAGCCGACGGCGAAATTGCGGTTGGCGAAGGCGCGCAGGTCCACCACCGGCTCGCGCGCCAGGAAGACGCGGGCGAAGAACGCCACCGCCGACACGGCGCAGAGGACGGTGAAGATCACGATCCAATGGTCTTCGAACCAGTCATTGGTCGGCCCCTCCTCCAGCACGAATTCGAGGCTGCCGAGGAAGCCGGCCATGAACAAAAGGCCCCACCAGTCGAAGCGGTCGAGCAAAGCGAGGTCCGGCTCGTCGAAATCCACCAGCGTCACCGTGGTGATGACGACAAAGATGCCGGGGATGATGTTGACCAGAAACAGCCAGTGCCAGGAGAACAGGTCGGTGAGATAGCCACCAATGGTCGGGCCGATGGTGGGCGCCAGCGTCGCCACCAGGCCGATCAGCGGGGCGACGACGCCCTGCTTCTCGCGCGGGAACACCGAATAGGCGGCGGCGAACACGGTCGGGATCATGCCGCCGCCGAGAAAGCCCTGCAGCGCCCGATAGACGATCATCTCGTTGATCGAGGTGGCGGTGGCGCACATGAAACTCATGATGGTGAAGCCCACCGCCGAGGCGGCGAACAGCCAGCGCGTCGACAGCGCCCGCGACAGGAAGCCCGACAGCGGGATCATCACCACCTCGGCAATGAGGTAGCTGGTCTGCACCCAGGAAATCTCGTCGGAGGAGGCGGCAAGGCCGGCCTGGATTTCCGAGAGCGAGGCCGAGACGATCTGGATGTCCAGGATCGCCATGAACATGCCGAACACCATGCACAGGAAGGCGAACATGCGCCTTCCCTCGGAGGAGGCGGCGCGCGGCTTCGCCCCCGGCCCGGCGCCGGCCATGGCTGTCGTGTCGGACATGGCAGCCTCCTCAGGCGCCGCCGCGCGTGTCGACGGTGGCGATCACCGACATGCCGGGGCGCAGCTCCGCCTTGTCGCGGGCAGCCTCGTCGAGCTCGATCCGCACCGGGACGCGCTGCACGATCTTGGTGAAGTTGCCGGTGGCGTTCTCCGGCGGCAGCAGGCTGAACACCGAGCCCGAGGCCGGGGCAAGGCTGAGCACATGGCCGTGGAAGGTTTCGTCGGGATAGGCATCGACCGCGATGTCGACCTTCTGCCCGGGATGCAGCTGGCCGAGCTGGGTCTCCTTGAAATTGGCGTCGACATAGACCTGCGACAACGGCACCAGCGCGACGAGCCGCGTGCCGGACTGCACCAGCTGGCCGACCTGCACCGCCCGGTTGCCGACCACGCCGTCAAAAGGCGCGCGGACCAGGGTGAAGTCGAGGTCGCGCTGCGCCTGGTCGCGGGCGGTCTGCAGTTCGTCGAGCGTGCGCGTCGCCTCGGTGCGCTGGGCGGCGAGGACAGTGACATCGGCCTGCGCCGAGGCGATGGCGGCGGTGCCGGCATCAACGGCGGCCTTTGCCTTGTCGCGGTCAGCGCGGGCTTTCTCCAGCGTGGCGCGGCTGGAAAACTGGTCCTTCATCAGCTCGCTCTGGCGGGCGAGTTCAAGATCGGCCCGCTGCAACTCGGCATTGGCGGAGACGAGCTGCGCCTTCGCCTGGTCAACCTGCGCCCGCGCCGCCGCCATCTGCTCGCCATAGCGCTCAATGGTCGCCTGCTGGGTGGCGATCTTGTCCTGCGCCGCCTGCAGCGTCAGCCGGTAGTCGCCATCGTCGATACGAGCGATGACGTCGCCGGCCTTCACGCTCTGATTGGTCTCGACATCGAGCGCGACGATGTGGCCGGCGACCCGTGCGGCGAGGATCGAGGTGTCGGCGCCGACATAGGCGTCATCGGTGGAGACGAGGAAGCGTCCCACCTGCCACCAGTCGAGCCCGTAATAGGCCCCTCCCGCCAGGGCGGCGAGGAGGATGGCGCCGAACACCAGCTTCTTGCGCGAGCGCCGGGGTGGCGCGGCGTCCGGGGCGGTCGCCCCGGCCGGCGCCGCGAGATCCGGGACCGGCTCGGCCTCGGCGGGTGTCGAGCCCGGCCTGCGGGCGGTGATCGGAATCGGCTCGCCCGCACCCGGGCGCCCACTCTCGACGGCCGGCACCGGCCTGATTTCCGCTTGCGCCATCTTCGCCTCCAACGGTCAACTAAACCGTCTAGTTCAATCTGATTGTTTACATATCAAACTAAACAGTTTAGTCAAGAGCTTTGACAAGCCCGCCACAAGCGCCCTATCAGGGCAACGAGGGGTGGCCATGACCATGATCGACACGGAAACCGTTGCAGAGGCGCCGCGCGCCGAGCCCGAATCCACCAAGCGCCGCGACATCATCGACGGGGCGCGGAAGGTCTTTTTTGAAAAGGGCTTCGACGGCGCCAGCATGGACGAGGTGGCCAGGGCCGCCGGCGTCTCCAAGGCGACGATCTATGTCTATTTCGGCAGCAAGGAAGAGCTGTTCGAAGCGCTGGTGCTCAATGACCGCGCCCGCTCGGCCGAGCATCTGTTCGTGGTCGATCCCTCGATCGGCGATGTGGCGAGCCTGCTGCACCGGATCGGCATTTCCTTCATGACCATGATGGTGCAGCCGGACCATATAAGGCTGGTGCGCATGGTCATTGCCATCGCCGAGAAATTCCCCCGTGTCGGCCACGCCTTCTTCGATGCCGGCCCCTGCCATGGCGGTCAGCGCCTCGCCAGCCTGCTGCGCCAGCAGGCCGATCTCGGCCGGCTGCGGATCGATGACGATCTCGCGGCTGCCTATGAGTTCTTCAATCTGTGCCAGAGCAACAGCGTCAAGGGGCTGCTGTTCGGGGTCGGCGAACAGCCCTCGCCGGCACAGATCGAGGAAACCGTCGAGCGCGCCGTGCGCGTCTTCCTGGCCTATTACGGCACGGCCCGCGCCGGCTGAGCGCCCTCCGTTCAGGGTGCGCGGCGCGGCGTCGCCTCGACGATCTCGCGCAGCGCCTTCAGCAGCGGCTCGCTTTCATAGGGCTTGGGCAGCACCGGCACCCCCTCGCATCCCGCCGGGATCATCGAGCGGTCGCCATAGCCGGTGGCGAAGATGAAGGGCACGCCGAGCCGCTGCAGCTCGTGCGCCACCGGCGCCGAGGTGCCGGCCCCGAGATTGACGTCCAGCACCGCCACATCGGGGGTGAATTCCTGCAGCCGGCGCAGCGCCTCGGCGGCGGAGGGCGCCGTCACCACATTCTCGATGCCGGCATCGCTGAACATGGTCTCGACATCCATCGCGATGAGCATCTGGTCTTCCACCAGCAGCACGCCGAGTTCCGCCAGCGGACGGGCCGGCTCGTCGGCCGGCTGGGCCGCCCCGCCGTCCGCCCCCTCGCCTTCCGGCGCCGCCGACACATGGCGCGCCGGCAGGCACACATGCGCCACCAGCCCGCCGGGGGCGAATTCCATGCGGCTGCTGCCGCCGAGGTCGTACGGCACGCTGCGCTCGATCAGCACCATACCGAAGCCGCGCCGGCCGGTGGTGGCGACCTCCGGCCCGCCGGTCTCGCGCCAGGTGACCTCGCAATCGCCATTGGCCGCCATGGCCCAGTTCACCGCCAGCTTCCCGCCCGGGCGGGACAGCGCGCCATATTTGGCGGCATTGGTGGAGAGTTCATGCAGCACCAGCGCCATGACGGAGAAGGCGCGCGCGTCGAGCCAGACCGGCGGACCGCCCTGCGTCACCTGCTTTTCCGCGCCGCCATAGGGCGAGAGTTCGGCCCGCAGGAGATCGCCCAGCGCACCGCCGCCGGCGCCGCGCACCACCTGATCATGGGCAATGGCCAGCGCCTGCACCCGGCCGCGCAGGCTGTCGACATAGTCCTGCGTGCTGCGCCCATCCTGCAGCGAATGCTCGACCAGCGATTTGATCACCGCCAGGATGTTCTTCACCCGGTGGTTCAGTTCCTCATTGAGCAGGCGCTGGCGGGTATCGGCCTTGCCGCGCTCGTCGGCCATCAGCTCATTGTGGCGCAGCACGATTTCCACCAGCGTCGAGCGCGCCGCCTCGGCGATCTCCCGGTCGGCGTCGGTCCAGGGGCTCGCCGTGCCGCTGACCGTCTCCTTCCAGATCGCGAAGCTCTTGCGCGGCGTCAGCCGGTCGCCAAACGGGCCGGTCTCATAGACCTTCTCCGGCCGGCCGGCCCAGTCGAGCGTGTGCACGATCTCCTTGCGGAAGAAAAACAGGTAGTCGCGCGGCAGCTGCGACAACGGCAGCGCGAGAACGCCGGACGCCTCGGCGCGGAACGCTTCCGCGCGCGGCCATTCGCGGGACAGCTCATGGCTGGCCCACACCTTGCCGCTGGCCTTGTCGCCGATGAAGTTCGCCAGCCCCGGTATATCAGCCGCCGGCGGCACGGCTCCTTGCGCGCTCCACTGGCCGCCGAGCCAGAGGCCGATGCCGTCGCAGGGCATCAGCTTGGCGAAGTCGGACAGGTTGGCGCGCAGCAATTCGCCGATTTCCTCGTCCTGCGAGGCGAGACGCATCACGCGGTCCAGCGCCCGCCGCGCCGTGGTGGCGACGTCGAGCGTGCGCTTCTGCTTCAGCGCCTGCAGGTGCAGCGCGAAGAAGGCGCCGAACATCTCCGCCGCCACGCGCTCCGACATCGGCAGCACCCGCGGCGCATAGTGATGGCAGGCCACCAGGCCCCAGAGCTGGCCGTCGACAATGACGGAAATCGACATGGAGGCGGCCACCCCCATATTGCGCAGATATTCCAGATGGATCGGCGACACCGAGCGCAAATGCGCGAAGGACAGGTCCAGCGGATCGTCGAGCGGGGTTTCCTCCGGCACCAGCGGGCAGCGCTCGCCATTGGCGTCGCCGATGACGCGGACGATGTTGCGGACATAGAGTGTTCGCGCCTGCTGGGGGATGTCGCTGGCCGGGAACCACTGGTGCAGGAAGCTCTCCAGATCCTCGCGCTTGTCCTCGCTGACCACCTGCCCCGCCCCGTCATGAGCGAACTGGTAGATCATGACGCGGTCATAGCCGAGCAGGCTGCGGATCAGCCGCGTCGAGTGCCGCAGCAGCTTGTCGACATCCTTCTCGCCGCGCACATGGGCGAACATCGCGCGCGCGAGATCCAGCGCCGGCCCATCCTCCGCCGAGGCGGCCTCGAATTCGAGGATGCCGACACCCTTGAACACATGGGCCGAGACGTCGAACCGCCCGCCAGCGGCCAGTTCGACGCCGAACAGCAGCGCTGGCGAGGAGGGGTCGGAGCCGCGCGCCAGCGCCTCGCGGATGCGCCCGGCGGCATGGGCGCCGAGCAGGTCGGCAAGGTCCCGGCCGATCAGCGTCTCCGGCAGGCCGAGCAGCTCAGGCGCGTTGCTGGAATGGCGCTGCACGCTGCCGCCTTGCGGATCGCAGGCGATCAGGCAGCCATGGCACTGCACGCTGCCGGGAATGTGGATCGGCTCGCGATCGCAATTGCTGAGATCGACCCGCTCAGCGCCCGACATGGGCACCCCGGCCGATGGGGTCCGTGAGAGGTCCGCGACGGCCGCTCGAAACGACGGTCAGGAGGGGATGGCACGGGGCCGGAGGGCGTGACGTACAGGGCATGCGGGGGAACTTCTGGACCGGATTCAACGCTCGACAGAAACATCGAACGCCTCAGCATCCAGAACGTTCCCGCCCTCACCCGCCGGCGGCCAGCGCCCTTTCGCGATCAACGATGAAGTCGCGGATGACAGGCACGTCGTCGCGCTCATTCGACAGCAGCAGCTGGAACACCATGTTCGAGCCGTTGAGGAAGCCGAGTTCCACCGCCACCAGATAGAACTCCCACATGCGGGCGAAGCGCTCGCCCATCATGGCGACCACCTCGCCGCGCTTCGCCTCGAAGTTCAGGCGCCAGTGGCGGATGGTCCAGTAATAATGCAGGCGCAGGATCTCGCAGTCGGCGGTCCACAGCCCGACCCGCTCCAGCGAGGTGAACACTTCCGACATGGCAGGCACATAGCCGCCGGGGAAGATGTATTTGCGGATGAACGGCGCCGTGGTGCCGGGCGGCGACATGCGGCCGATGGCGTGGATCATGGCGAAGCCGCCGGGGGCCAGCAGCCGCTTGATGGTGCCGAAATACTCGTCGAAATGATTGACGCCGACATGCTCCATCATGCCGACGGAGACGATGCGGTCGAAACTGCCGGTCAATTCGCGATAGTCGCGCTCGAAGAAGGTGATGCGGTCGGCGACGCCGGCCGCTTCCGCCCGCTTCTTCGATTCGGCGAGCTGCTCGGTGGCGACGTTGATGGCGGTGACGTGCACGCCGAGCTGGGCGAGATAGATGGCGAGAGCGCCCCAGCCCGAGCCGATCTCCGCCACCTTCATCCCCGGCTCCAGCTTCAGCTTGGCGGCGATGTGGCGCAGCTTGGCTTCCTGCGCCTCCTCCAGCGAGGCCTCGGGGGTGGGGAAATAGGCGCAGGAATAGATCATCCGCGAATCCAGCCAGAGCCGATAGAACTCGGGCGGATGGTCGTAATGGCTCTGGGCGTTGGACGCCGCCTTGCCGAGCGGATTCGACTGGTGCCAGCGCTTCAGCGCGCGCCAGGAGCGGCGCAGCGCCTGCTGCACCGGATGGGAAGCGAGGCCGCGCCGGTTCACCGAGAACAGCGAGAGGAAATCATAGACGGTCGAGCCGTCCTCGAAGGTGAGCCGGCCATCCATATAGGCCTCGGCCGACACCAGCTCGGGGTTGAAGAACAGCTCGCGGTCGAGCTTTTCGTCCTTGAGCCGGATCACCACATCGGGCCCCTCCTGCCCGCTGCCGAAAACGGTGCGCGTGCCGTTCGGCTCGATCACGGTCAACCGGCCCTTGTGGATGAACCGCTTCAGGAGATGGGGTAGAAACCGCATGCACGCACTCCGGATCCCGGACCCGCCCCCGGACCCTCGCGGGCATCGGGCATAAGGCCGGCCGCCCTGTCAAGGGCAGGCGGGGGGCTGGTGGCCTGTCCCGCTACCCCGCCGCCTCGCGCAGGACTGGGGGCTTCTGGGCCTCCTCGGCCCGGGCCAGCCGGCGCACCTGCGGGCTCGCCACGATGGTACCGCGATCGAAAAAGGCTTCGTGGTTCTTCTCAATGTCCTCGGTGAGATAGCGGTAATTCACCATCAGCCCGAAGGCCTGCGCCATGCCGCGCGCGGAGAGATCACCAAACGGGTTGATCCGCTCCAGCCGCGCGCCATTGCCGAGGTGGAAGCGCGCCACCGGGTCGATCGGTTTGCCCTTCGACGAGCGGGCGATCAGGAAATAATGCGCCGCCAGCGCCTCGATCACCGGGCGCAGCGCCTCCCTCGCCGCCTCGTCCGGCGGCTCGCTGCCGGCAAGGGCGGCAAGCGCGGCACGGTCGCCCGGGGTGAGCACCTTTGAGGCCGGATCTGCGATTTCCCCCTCCACCCAGGCGCGGAATCCCGGCACGGGCGAGAGGGTCACGAACTCCTTCAGATTGGGGAATTCGCGGGAGATTTCCGCCACTACCTGCTTGATCAGGAAATTGCCGAAGCTCACCCCGCCGAGCCCGGTCTGGCAGTTGGAGATGGAATAGAACACGGCGGTGCGCGCGTTCTCCGGCGCCAGCGGCGTGCGCGCTGTGTCGAGGATGGGCGCGATGGCGGACGGCGCCTCGCGGGTCAGCGCCACCTCGACAAAGATCAACGGCTCGTCGACCAGCGCCGGGTGGAAAAAGGCGTAGCAGCGCCGGTCCGGTGAATCGACGCGGGCGCGCAGATCGTTCCAGTCGCGGATTTCGTGCACCGCCTCATAGCGGATGATTTTTTCCAGCACATTGGCGGGGGTCGACCAGTCGATCCGGCGCAGCACGAGAAACCCCCGATTGAACCAGGACGCGAAGAGATGGGTGAAGTCGCGGTCGACCTCGGTGAGATCGGGGCGACGGCGCAGGAAGCCGACGAGGTCGGCGCGCATCGCCACCAGCCGCGCCGTGGCGCCGGGGGCGAGATTGAACCGGCGGATCAGCTCCTGCCGGCGTGGCTCGCTGGCGGCGTGCAGTTCCGCCACGCTGCGCCCGCTCGGCGTCGCCTGATGGGCGGCCAGCGCCGCCTCCAGCCGGGCGGCATCCGGCCCGAAGGCGGTCGCCAGCGTCTCGAAGAAGGCGATGCGCTCGCCGGTGCGCAGCCCGGAATAGGCGGCGAGAATCTCCTGAGCCAGCGCGACGCCCGACGCCTCGCCCTGTCCCGAGAGCAGGCGCTCGCACAACTGGGCGACGCTCGCCGCCCGCGCCTCGCCGGCGGGCCGCCGCTCCCGCCCGAGATCGAGCAGCGCGCGGCCACGCTCGGCAATGGTGCCGAGCAGATCGCCGAAGAAGCTGGTTCCGCCGTCCATCCGGCCCTCGCCCTGTGCGCTCACCGCGCCATCTGACCCTCGCCGGGCGACGGGCGCAAGACACGACATGGCCAAACGGCACGGCCGGCCGTCGCCTCGCCCGGACACGTTTTCGCGTGCAGGCGGCGCCCGCCCTTTAAATTCCGTGCCTTGATGGGCATGTTCGGCGCCAATGCTCACGGCCCTCCGCCTCACCCTCATTCTCTTCGTTTTGATCTTCCTCCTGCCGCTCGGCGCCCATGCGCTGGTGCAGTGGCAGACGGCCGACTGGTCGCGCAGCTGGGGCACCGCCGACTGGTCGAGCACCGGCACGCTGCCGGCGGCCGATGCCAATCCCGAGGCCATGGTCCGCATTTATGCCGCCCGCGTCGGGCGCTGGCGCGGCATCTTCGCCGTGCATAGCTGGATCGTGTTCAAGGGGCCGCGTGCCGGCGCCTATGAGCGCTACGACAAGGTCGGCTGGGGTCGCCCGATCCGCCATAATGGCTACGCGCCGGATGGGCGCTGGTATGGCAATGACCCGGAAATCGTGTTCGAGGCCACCGGTGCCGACGCCGAGCGGCTGATCCCGAAGCTGCGGGCGGCGATCGCCTCCTACCCCTTTGGTGACGCCGGCGACTACCATGTCTGGCCGGGGCCGAACTCCAACAGCTTTGTCGCCCATGTGATCGGGCAGGTGCCGGAACTCGCCGTCACCCTGCCCCCCACCGCCATCGGCAAGGACTATCCCGTCGATGGCGGATGGGTCGGGCTGGCGCCCTCGCGCACCGGGGTGCGGGTGTCGCTGGACGGCTATGTCGGCCTCACCGTCGCCTGGGTGGAAGGCATCGAGTTCAACCTGCTCGGCGCCGTCGCCGGGCTGGACCTGCGGCGGCCAGGCATCAAGCTGCCGGGCTTCGGCCGCATCGGCATTTGAGGCACGCCCGTTGACGCCAAGGTGAAACGACCCGTTCATCCGGCTGCGTCATGCTGGCAGCAGGCTAACCGCGAGGGGCGAAAATGATCGAGAGCATGTTCAGGCATTTCTGGCGCGGCGGCCTTGCGGCGCTGTGCCTGCTGCCATTGGCCCTCACCCCGGCAGGGGCAGCGACCTGCGGCAATGACGCCTCCGGCTTTGCCGCCTGGCTGCCGGCCTTCAAACGCGAGGCGCAGGCGCAGGGCATTTCGCCCCAGGCCCTGCGGGCGCTCGACGGCGTGACCTACGACACCACGGTGATCCGGCTCGACCGCAACCAGAAGCACTTCAAGATGAGCTTCGAGCAGTTCGCCGCCAACCGCATCAGCGCCGGCCGCATCGCCAAGGGCAAGCAGAAGCTCCAGCAATACGCCTCGACGCTGGCCCGCATCGAGCAGCGCTATGGCGTGCCGGGCGAAGTGGTGGTGGCGATCTGGGGGCTGGAGACCGATTACGGCGTCAACCAGGGCAAGATGTCGATCATGCGCTCGCTCTCCACCCTTTCCTATGATTGCCGGCGCAGCGCCTTCTTCACCGCCCAGCTGCTCGACGCGCTGCGCATCTACCAGCATGGCGACCTCACCCTCGACGAGATGCGCGGCGCCTGGGCCGGCGAGATCGGCCAGACCCAGTTTCTCGCCTCCTCCTATGTGAAGTTCGCCGTCGATTTCGATGGCGACGGCCGCGCCGACCTGGTGCGCAGCGCGCCCGACGTGCTGGCCTCCACCGCCAATTATCTGCGCGGCTATGGCTGGCGCCCCGGCGCCGGCTGGGGGCCGGGCGAGCCGAACTATCAGGCCCTGCTCGGCTGGAACAAGGCGGAGGTCTATGCGCGGACCATCGGCGTATTCGCCGCCAAGCTGAAGCAATAGGCCTGGTCACGCCCGCCCTCGGTGACGGACGACGGACCGGAAGGCGGCAAAAAGTGGTGCCCTACCGTCACGCCGGCCCGTAAACGCGCGGTCCCCCGCGTTTACGGATGGTAATGCTTGACGCCAAGGTTGCGAAGGTTCTTCACTTCACCCAGACGCAAGGCGAGGCCAGCCCTGCCATAGGGACCGTTGCGTCGGCTCCGC
This sequence comes from Ancylobacter vacuolatus, assembly GCF_030813595.1. GTDB lineage: Bacteria > Pseudomonadota > Alphaproteobacteria > Rhizobiales > Xanthobacteraceae > Ancylobacter > Ancylobacter vacuolatus. The sequence continues at coordinate 122,987 of NZ_JAUSUH010000010.1, forward strand.
GGGGAGCCACAGAACGACGTGGGGGACAGCATGAAGACCTTGGCAATCGCTGCGACATTGATTTTTTCCTCGGGAGCCGCCTTCGCGGCGGACCTGCCGCCGGCGCCCGCGCCGGTGATGAAGGCGGAGGTTTACGTGCCCGCCTTCAGTTGGACCGGCCTCTATCTCGGCGGCCAGGTCGGTTACAGCTGGGGGGACGCGGACAGCTCCCTCTCGCTGCTAGGCCTGCCCGACTATGCCACCTCCTCGGGCAGCCCGAGCGGCATCTTCGGCGGCGGCTTCATTGGCTATAATTACCAGTTCGCCTCCAATCTGGTCATCGGCATCGAGGCGGATGTGAATGGTGGAAGCCTCAGTTCCACTGATTCCGTCGCTGCCTTTGGCATCCCCGTGCCGAGTGCCACGGCGACGCACGAGCTGGAGTGGTTCGGCTCGGTGCGGGCGCGCGTCGGCTACGCCTTCGACCGCTTCCTGCCCTTCCTGACCGCCGGCTATGCCTTCGGCTCGGCCACAACGACCTATGCGGCGAGCGGCGTGCGGATCTCCCCCTCGGAGACCGTGTCGGGCTGGACCGTCGGCGGCGGCCTCGAATATGCGGTCACCAACAACATCCTGGCGCGCATCGAGTATCGCTATACCGATTACGGCGACCTGTCCTCGTCCGTGCCCTATTACGGCAACCTGACGGTGAACCACTCATACACCACCAACGACCTGCGCCTCGGCCTCAGCTACAAGTTCTGACACGGCGGCGCGGCGGCAGCGGCCTGCGCGCTTCCAGGCCGGCCCGAACCGGCCCCTCGGCATCCGGCCCCTCGCCATGACGAGGGTTCGCGCAGCGCGTCAGCCTCCTGGGACGCCCGGCCAGCGGCCGGGCCTCGCCGGCTGTTCGCCGCGCACTACCGCCCATCAGCGAACAGCCCTTGCGCGGGATTTCGGCTTGCCGCGCGGGAAGGCGAGCGGCTTTATCGCACTCCCGTGACGCTGCCCAGGTGCCCGCCGTGACCAACGCCCCGACCGATTCCGCGGAAAGCTATGACTACATCGTGGTCGGCGCCGGCTCGGCCGGCTGCGTGCTGGCGAACCGGCTGTCCGCCGACCCGAAGAACCGGGTGCTGGTGCTGGAGGCTGGCGGGCGCGACAACTGGATCTGGTTCCACATTCCGGTCGGCTATCTCTTCGCCATCGGCAATCCGCGCGCCGACTGGTGCTTCAAGACGCAGGCGGAAGCCGGGCTGAACGGGCGGGCGCTGAACTACCCGCGCGGCAAGACCATTGGCGGCTCCTCCGCCATCAATGCCATGATCTATATGCGCGGCCAGGCGGCCGACTACGACCATTGGCGCCAGCTCGGCCTGGCCGGCTGGGGCTGGGACGACGTGCTGCCGGTGTTCAAGCGCCACGAGGACCATTATCTCGGCGCCGCCGAATTCCATGGCGGCGGCGGCGAATGGCGGGTGGAAGCGCCGCGTCTCACCTGGAAGCTGCTGGACACGGTGCGCGTCGCCGCGCAGCAGGCCGGCATTGCCGCGATCCCGGATTTCAACACCGGCACTAATGAAGGCTCGTCCTATTTCCAGGTGAACCAGAAGCGCGGCCTGCGCTGGAGCGCGGCGCGCGGCTTCCTCAAGCCCGTGCTCTCGCGTCCCAATCTTCGGCTGGAAACCGGCTGCCACACCGAGCGCGTGCTGATCGAGGATGGCCGCGCCGCCGGCGTCGTCTACCGCCAGAACGGGGTGACACGGGTGGCGCGCGCGCGGGGAGAGGTGATCCTCGCCGCCGGCGCCATCGGCTCGCCGCATCTGCTCAAGCTCTCCGGCATCGGGCCGGGCGAGGAACTGGCGCGCCATGGAATCGCGGTGGCGCACGCGCGGCCCGGCGTCGGCGCCAACCTGCAGGACCATCTGCAGTTGCGGATGATCTACAAGGTTTCCGGCGTGCCGACGCTGAACGAGCAGTACCATTCGCTGTTCGGCCGGGCGAAGATGGGGCTCGACTTCGCCCTGTTCCAGCGCGGGCCGCTGACCATGGCGCCCTCACAGCTCGGCATCTTCACCCGCTCGCGCGCCGGGGTGGAACATGCCGATCTCGAATTCCACGTCCAGCCGCTTTCGCTCGGCAAGTTCGGCGAGCCGTTGCACAAATTCCCCGCCTTCACCATGAGCGTGTGCAATCTGCGCCCGACCAGCCGGGGCGAGGTGCGGCTCGCCAGCGCCGACAGCGCGGCGGCGCCGCTGATTCAGCCCAATTATCTCTCCACCGAGGAAGACCGCCGCGTCGCCGCCGACAGCCTGCGGGTGGGCCGCCGCATCGTCGCCCAGCCGGCGCTGGCGCCCTTCGCGCCGGATGAGTTCCTGCCGGGCAAGGGGATCGACGACAGCGAAGAGGCGCTGGCCCGCGCCGCCGGCGATATCGGTACCACCATCTTCCACCCCGTCGGCACGGCGAAGATGGGCCTTGCCTCCGACCCGTTGGCGGTGGTGGACGCGCGGCTGCGGGTGTTCGGCATCCGGGGCCTGCGCGTGGCGGATGCCTCGGTGATGCCGACCATCGTCTCGGGCAATACCAACTCGCCGACCATCATGATCGCGGAGAAGGCGGCGGGGATGATCCTGGAGGACGGGCGGGGCTGAGCGGCGTCCCGCCTTCCGCCGTCATACCCGGCCTTGGGCCGGGCATCCACGACTTGCCCGCATGGCGGGTTAAAGTCTGCGATGGCCGGGTCAAGCCCGGCCATGACGTGGTTGCCCTAAGGCGCCAGCACCACCTGCCGGCAGGCCTCGGGCAAATCCTTCATCAGCATGGGGGGCGCGGGCTTGGACGGGGTGGTCGGCGGCTTCGGGTTGAGATTGGCGTCGGAGAACCACCAGTCGAGCTCGCTGCCGCAGCCCTCGCCCGGCACGACGGGATCCTGCGGCCGGCAGTCCGGCGCGCCTTCGGGGCAGGAGAGCCGCACATGCATGTGGTAGTCGTGCCCCCAATAGGGCCGCACCTTCTGCAGCCAGGCGCGGTCGCCCTTCGCATCGCGGCATAGCCCCTTTTTGATCGCCGCATTGACCAGCACCCGCTCGACCTCCGGGTCCTGCGCCGCCGCCTTGATCACCGCGATGTGCGATTGCGTCCACACCGCCGGATCCACGTCCCGCCGGTCCTTGCGTACCACCATGGTGGCGGAGATCTTCTCGCGCTCCTCGCGGGAGAGTTCGCGCCTCGGCATCGGGGTCAGCCAGATATCGGCATCGAGGCCGATCTGGTGCGAGGCGTGGCCGGTGAGCATCGGCCCGCCGCGCGGCTGGGAGAGATCGCCGACCAGGATTCCCGGCCATTGCGAGACGGTCGGCACGGTGGCGGAGAAGCGTTCGAGGAAGGCGATGAGGTTGGGATGGCCCCAATTGCGGTTGCGCGACAGGCGCATCGCCTGCCAGGTCGCGCCGTTCACCGGCAGCGCCTGTGCGCCGGCGAGGCAGCCCTTGGAATAGAAGCCGATCGACCGCGCTTCGAGCGGCGCCGGCGCTTTAGCCGCGCCGAAGACCTGCTTGGCCGGCAGGGAATCGAGCCGGGCGGCCGGCGCCGTTTGCGCCGCCGCCGGCCCGGCCAGCAGCATGGCGAGGAACGCGAGGCAGGCCCGGCTCGGCATCGCGCGTATCATCGCCGCTCCTTCAGCTTGCCGCCTGCGAGAGAATGACGAAATCCTTGTCCGAGCGCGTATCCGGCTTGGCGGAGAGCTCGGTGACGAACAGCGTCGAGCCGGGCACCAGCAGCTTGGCGAGTTGCTGGTTGGCGCTGGGCGCCACGGTGACGCGGTCGATGGCGCCGGCCGCCTTGCCGGCGCTCGCGCCGTAGCCCTCGAAGGACAGTGCCGTCCACGACACCTCGCCGCCGACGCTCTTCAGCACATAGACCACATTGCCGATCGGCGTCTGCGGATCGCGGATCGTCACCGGAGAGGTGAAGGCCACCGCGCCATCCTTGATGACGGTGAGCGCCATGTCGGCCTGGCTCACGATCATCGCCACCGCGTCCAGCGCCGGGTCGGGCGCGGCTTCCTTGTCGGGCGTGCCATTGGCGTTCTTCGGGTCGTCCTTGGCGATCGCGGCGGTGGCGTCCGCCGGCAGCACAAGGCCGGGATGCAGCACGTCCACCGGCTGGGAATGCGCGTCGGCGATGATGACGGGCGTGCCGAAATGGGTGACGGAGAACAGCAGCTTGGAAAACTCCAGCGGCAGGTGCACGCAGCCATGCGAAGAGGGATAGCCCGGCAGACCGCCCGCATGCAGCGCCACCCCCGACCAGGTCAGCAGCTCGGTGAACGGCATGGAGGCGTCGTTATAGAGCGAGGAATGGTGGTCGACATCCTTCTCCAGAATGATGAACACGCCGGTCGGCGTCTCATGCCCGGCCCGGCCGGTGGAAACGGTGGACACGCCGATCCGCACGCCGTTGCGGTAGACATAGCAGCGCTGGTCCGGCAGCGAGACGATGATGGCGACGAAGCCCTCCGGCGCGCGCTCGGGATACCAGGCATATTGCCCGGGCTTCAGCGCATCGACCTCGACCGGGGCCTGCGCCCGCGCCGGCAGCAGCCCACCCGCCGCCAGCGCGAGGGCGGTGCCGCCGACCCGCAGCAGGCTGCGGCGGTCGGCGCGGAAACCGTTCGCGTGGTCCGACATGTGCTGATTCTCCCTCTCGTCCGTGCCGCGACGATACCGGCCACGCTCCGCCCGCGCATCTGCCGAATTCTGGTCAGTTCGGCCCGAGGGCGAGACTGACCGTCGGGAACCGCTGCCGGCTCCGCACGTTGCCCCTGCGAGACTGTCAACATGGGAGGCCAACATGCAGACGACGCAGCAGAATGTCGACGCGCGCGAAACCCGCACGCTGATCGGCAGCGACAAGGTGGAAGGCACCGCCGTCTACCGCCCGAATGGCGACCGCATTGGCGGCATCGAGCGGGTGATGATCGACAAGCTGACCGGCCAGACCGCCTATGCGGTGATGAGCTTTGGCGGGTTCCTCGGCTTCGGCGAGGACTATTACCCGCTGCCCTGGTCGCTGCTCAAATATGACGAGACCCTCGACGGCTATGTCGTGGATCTCACCGAGGAGCAGCTCACCGGCGCGCCGCACCACGCCAGCTCGGACGAGCGCTCGTGGCAGGACCGCGAATGGGGCCGCAAGGTCGACGATTATTACAACGTGCCGCCCTACGTCATCTGACGCGGCACGCAGCATCACGGAACGGTCGGGCGCGAGCCCGGCCGTTTTCGTGTGGCCAAACGCGGCTCAGCTCGCCACTTCCTGCGTGGTGACGACCACGACGGCGTCGGGAACGTTCTTCTTGAGGGAGTCGATGGCGGCGAGTGCCGAAGCCTTGGCCTTGTAGCCCTCGGATGAAAACATCGGCTCGCCATTCGAGGCCCGGAAACGGAACCGGAACTCGCCCGCCTTGTCCTTGTAGACTTCAAATTTGTAGGCCATGGGCTGCCTCCCCCTCGTTGAGGAGGAGGATGTCAGCACGAAACGCCGGCCTTGGGTAGCGCGCGGCTCAGTCGTCGACCTTCAGCGCGGCGATGAAGGCCTCCTGCGGGATTTCCACGCGGCCGAACTGGCGCATCTTCTTCTTGCCCTCCTTCTGCTTGTCCAGAAGCTTGCGCTTGCGGGAAATGTCGCCGCCATAGCACTTGGCGGTCACGTCCTTGCGCAGGGCCTTGATGGTCTCGCGGGCAATGATCTTGGCGCCGATCGAGGCCTGGATCGGGATCTGGAACAGATGCTGCGGGATCAAATCCTTCAGCTTCTCGCACATCGCCCGGCCGCGATATTCGGCGCGGGTGCGGTGCACCAGCATGGACAGCGCGTCCACCGGCTCGGCATTGACCAGGATCGACATCTTCACCAGATCGCCGACGCGGTAATCGGTGATCTGGTAGTCGAAGGAGGCGTAGCCCTTCGAGATCGACTTGAGCCGGTCGTAGAAGTCGAACACCACCTCGTTCAGCGGCAGGTCATAGGTGAGCATGGCGCGCGAGCCGACATAGGTCAGCTCGATCTGGCTGCCGCGCCGGTCCTGGCACAGCTTGATCACCGAGCCGAGATAGTCGTCCGGCGTCAGGATGGTGGCGCGGATCCACGGCTCGCGAATTTCCTTGATCTTGATCACATCCGGCATATCGGCCGGGTTGTGCATGTCGATCACGCTGCCATCGTTCATCTCGATCTCGTAGATGACCGAAGGGGCGGTGGCGATGAGGTCGAGATTGAACTCGCGCTCCAGCCGCTCCTGGATGATCTCCAGATGCAGCAGGCCGAGGAACCCGCAGCGGAAGCCGAAGCCGAGCGCGGCGCTGGTCTCCATCTCGAAGGAGAAGCTGGCATCGTTGAGGCGCAGCTTGCCCATGGCGGCGCGCAGATCCTCGAAATCGGCGGCATCGACCGGGAACAGGCCGCAGAACACCACGGGCTGGGCCGGCTTGAAGCCCGGCAGCGCCTCGGCGGTGGGGCGCTTCTCGTCGGTGATGGTGTCGCCGACGCGGGTATCAGCCACTTCCTTGATCGAGCCGGTGAGGAAGCCGATCTCGCCGGTGCCGAGCTCGGCCATCACGGTGAGCTTGGGCGTGAACACGCCGACCCGGTCCACCTCATAGACGGCGCCGGTCTGCATCATCTTGATGCGCATGCCCTTCTTCATCACACCGTCGACGATGCGCACCAGCACGACGACGCCGAGATAGACGTCGTACCAACTATCGACCAGCAGCGCCTTCAGCGGCGCCTCGCGGTCGCCCTTGGGCGGCGGCAGGCGGGTGACGATGGCTTCCAGCACATCGGGAATGCCGATCCCGGTCTTGGCCGAAATGAGGATGGCCTGCGAGGCATCGAGGCCGATCACGTCCTCGATCTGCGCCTTCACCTTTTCCGGCTCGGCGGCCGGCAGGTCGACCTTGTTGAGGACCGGCACGATCTCGTGATTATTGTCGATGGCCTGATAGACGTTCGCCAGCGTCTGCGCCTCGACGCCTTGGCTGGCGTCGACCACCAGCAGCGAGCCCTCGACGGCGGCGAGCGAGCGGTTCACCTCATAGGCGAAGTCGACATGGCCGGGCGTGTCGATGAGGTTGAGGATGTAGTCCTTGCCGTCCTTGGCCTTGTAGGACAGGCGCACGGTCTGCGCCTTGATGGTGATGCCGCGCTCGCGCTCGATATCCATGCTGTCGAGCACCTGCTCGGACATCTCGCGCTCCGACAGCCCGCCGGTGATCTGGATCAGGCGGTCGGCGAGGGTCGACTTTCCATGGTCGATATGGGCGACGATGGAAAAGTTGCGGATGTTGGCAATCGGCTCGGTGCTCATGTCGGGCGGGATAGCATTGGCGCCGTTACGCCACAAGGCGGCGCCTTGCATGCAGGCGGCCCTTCGACCACATTCGCGCGGCCTGTCGCCAAGGAGCCCCCATGCCTGAACTCAAGGTCGCCATCGTTCCCGTCACCCCGTTCCAGCAGAACTGCTCCATCGTCTGGGACGAGACCACCAAGCGGGGGGCGGTGATCGACCCGGGCGGCGACCTGCCCCGCATCCTCGCGGCGCTGGAAGAGCTGGAGGTGACAGCGGAGAAGATCGTGCTCACCCACGGCCATATCGACCATGCCGCCGGCGCGGCAGAACTGGCGGAAACGCTGAAGATTCCGGTGGAGGGCCCGCATCAGGGCGACAAGTTCCTGCTCGACAATCTGCCCGCCGATGGCGTGCGTACCGGCATTCCCGGACGTCCCGTCACCCCCGGCCGCTGGCTGGAGGAAGGCGATGCGGTCGATATTGGTGGCGTCGCTTTCGAGGTGCTGCATGTGCCCGGCCACACGCCCGGCCATATCGTGCTGGTCAGCCGGGAGAACAAGCTCGCCATTGTCGGCGACACGCTGTTTCAGCGCTCGGTGGGGCGCACCGATTTCCCCTATGGCGACGGGCCGCTGCTCATCAAGGGCATCAAGGAGAAGATTCTCCCCCTCGGCGACGCCTTCACCGTGCTGCCCGGCCATGGCAACGCCACCAATATCGCGCTGGAAAAGCGCACCAATCCGTTTTTGCGCTGAGCGGGGCGCTGCGGCGAGGACCGTCAGGACGGGGCACTCCCCTCCCGCCGTCATCCCGGCCGGAGCGCAGCGGAGAGCCGGGATCGCGCCGCGATTGGCCTGTGATCCCGGATCGCGCCGAGGACGCGTCCGGGATGACGCGCGCGCCACGAAACTGTGACTCGCCCTGACGCAGGGGAGCGTCGATGATGCCCGAGACGCCAGCCCGGAGCCTCAGCCATGCAGTGCCCCCTGCCGCGTATCACCCCTCTCGGCCCGGCCCTGTTCCTCGGCCTCGCGGCGCTGTTCGGCACCACGCCAGCCCTTGCCCAGGCGGAGCGATGCCCGAAACTGGTGGCGGACAATCCCTTCCTGCAGCGCCTCGCCCCGCGCGCGCTTCCCGCCGCCTATGTCGGCCCGCGCGAGGTGGGGCTGACCTATATTGGCCACTCCACCTTCCTGATCGAGACCGCCGGCGGCGTCACCGTGGCCACCGACTATAACGACTATGTCCGCCCCTCGGTCGTGCCGCGCGTGGCCACCATGAACCGGGCGCATTCGACGCATTACTCGCTCAACCCCGATCCCGGCATCGAGCATGTGCTCAAGGGCTGGCGCGACGACCGCGATCCCGTGCATTACGATCTCGACATCGGCGATCTCTGGGTCGGCAACCTCCAGACCAATATCCGCGACTGGCAGGGCGGCACCATCCAGAACGGCAACTCGATCTTCGTGTTCCGCGCCGCCGATCTGTGCATCGCCCATCTCGGCCATCTGCACCACACGCTCACCCATGAGGATATCGGCGCGCTCGGACGGCTCGACGTGGTGCTCGCCCCGGTCGATGGCAGCTACACGCTCGACGTCGACGGCATGATCGAGGTGCTCAAAGCGCTGGAGGCGCCGGTCATCATTCCGATGCACTATTTCAACGAGGGCACGCTCGACAATTTTCTCGCCCGCTTCGCCGGCCGCGACTACGCGATCGAGCGGCGCGAAAGCGCCGAGCTGGTGCTCTCGCGCGAGACGCTGCCGCGCAAGCCGACGGTGATCGTGCTGCCGCCGGGCGGTTGAAAGGCACGCGTCATCCCGGCCGAAGCGAAGCGCAGAGCCGGGATCTCTTGATGCATGAAGCGCGGCGAGCGATCCCTGATCGGCCGTTCCGGCCGTGCGGGATGACGTTAACCGCCCTCCACCGGCGCATAGGCCGACGGGTCGACCAGGCCCGGCCGGCCGGGCAGGTCGAGCACCGAGACGCGCGGCGCGCCCTCGGCGATCACCCGGCCGCGCCGCACCACGAACAGCCGCGTGGCCTTCAGCCTTATCGCCTCGATCGGGTCGGCCGCCTGCAGCAGCACGAAATCGGCGTTGCAGCCGGGCGCTACTCCGTAGCCTTCCAGCCCCATGAGCTTGGCCGAATTGGCGGTGATCGCCTCGAAGCACCAGCCCATCGCCTCGCGCGAGGTCATCTGGCCGACATGCAGCGCCATATGCGCCACCTCAAGCATGTCGCCCGAGCCGAGCGAGTACCAGGGGTCCATCACGCAGTCATGGCCGAAGGCGACATTGACGCCCGCCGCCCGCAACTCCGGCACCCGCGTCATGCCGCGCCGCTTGGGATAGGTGTCGTGACGGCCCTGCAGGGTGATGTTGATCAGCGGATTGGCGATGGCGTGGACGCCCGCCTCGGCGATCAGCGGGATCAGCTTGGAGACGTAGTAATTGTCCATTGAATGCATGGAGGTGAGGTGCGAGCCCGTCACCCTTCCCTGCAGGCCGAAGCGCTGGGTCTCATAGGCCAGCATCTCGATATGGCGCGAGAGCGGGTCGTCGCTTTCGTCGCAGTGGATGTCGACGCGCAGGCCGCGCGCGGCGGCGATCTCGCACAGGGCTGTGAGCGAGGCGGCGCCATCGGCCATGCTGCGCTCGAAATGCGGGATGCCGCCGACCACATCGACGCCCATGTCGAGCGCCCGCGTCAGGTTCGCCGCCGCGTTGGGGGAGCGGTAATAGCCATCCTGCGGGAAGGCGACGAGCTGGAGGTCGATATAGTCCTTCACCTTCTCGCGCACATCCAGCAGCGCTTCCACCGCCAGCAGCCGGTCATCGCAGATGTCGACATGGGTGCGGATGGCGAGCAGGCCCTGGCTCACCGCGAGGTCGCAGTAACGCAGCGCCCGCTCGATCACCGCCTCATGGGTGAGGATCGGCTTCAGCTCGCCCCACAGCGCGATGCCCTCCAGCAGCGTGCCGGATTCATTGAGGCGCGGCAGGCCAAGCGAGAGCGTCGCGTCCATGTGGAAATGCGGGTCGATGAAGGGCGGCGTGACCAGCTTGCCATCGGCGTCGATGACCCGCCCGGCCTCGGCCTCGATGCCCGGCTCGACCGCGACGATGCGCCCGCCCTCGCAGGCGATGTCGATGCCGCCGCGCCCGTCGGCCAAGCGCGCATTCTTCACGAGTAGATCGATGCTCATGGGGATTCCAGACTACCTTTGGCCCTTGAAATACGGCTTCATCAGAGCGCGGGGATAATCCGCGCGGCGGGCGACCAGCACGAGCGCGGCGATGGAGAAGATATAGGGCAGCATGAGGAAGATCTGGCTCGGCACCACGCCGCCGGCAATGGTCTGTATGCGCAGCTGGTAGGCATCCAGCGCGCCGAACAGCAGCGCTCCGAGCAGCGCCTTGCCCGGCCGCCAGGAGGCGAAGACAGTGAGCGCGATGCACACCCAGCCGCGCCCGTTGATCATGCCGAAATAGAAGGCGTTGAAGGCCGACAAAGTGAGGAACGCCCCGCCCAGCGCCATCAGCGCCGAGCCGGCCATAACCGCGCCGATGCGCAGCGCCACCACGGAAAGCCCCTGCGCCTCCACCGCCTCCGGATTGTCGCCCACCGCCCTGAGCGCGAGGCCGAGTGGCGTCCGGGCGAGCACGAAGGCCAGCACGCCGACGCAGGCAAAGGCCAGCACGGTGAAGCCGGTCTGCTGGGCGAGGATCGGCCCGATGAACGGGAGATCGCCGATCAGCGGCACGTCGAGCGGGGCGAAGGGCTCTATGCGCGGCGGGGTCGCCACATTCGGGAAGGCGACGCGGTAGCCGAAATAGGCCATGGAGGTCGCCAGTAGCGTGACCCCGATGCCGGTGACGTGCTGCGAGAGGCCGAGCGGCACGGTGAGCACGCCGTGGACCAGCCCGAACAGCGACCCCACCAGCGCCGCCACCACCACCCCGCCCCAGAGCGGCAGGCCGAGATAGACAGCCAGCCAGCCGGACATGGCGCCGGCGACGAAAATGCCCTCAATGCCGAGATTGAGCACCCCGGCCCGCTCGCACAGCAGCGCGCCGAGCACACCGAAGATCAGCGGCGTGGCGATGCGGATGGTGGCGGCCCAGAAATTGGCCTGGGTGAGAATATCCAGCGCCTCCCACATCAGGCGGTCCCCCGGCGCACGAAGACGATGCGAAAGCGCGTCAGCAGCCCGCCGACCAGCACGCTGAGCAGGGCGAAGGCGACGACGAGATCGGCCAGATAATTCGAGACGCCGATCGCCCGGCTCATCGAATCCGCCCCGACGAACACGCCGGCCACAAAAAGCGCGGCCGGGATGACGCCGAGCGGCGAGAGGTTGGCCAAGGTCGCCACCACAATGCCGGCATAGCCGAAGCCGGGCGACAGGTCGGCGGTGAGGTAGCCTTTCAGCCCCGCTACCTCGCTCGCCCCGGCGAGCCCGGCGAGGCCGCCGGAGAGGAGGCCGACCAGCGCCATCGCCTTGCCCACCGGCAGGCCGGCATAGCGGGCGGCGCGGGCATTCTCGCCCACCGCGCGAATGCGGAAGCCCCAGACGGTGCGGGTGATGAAGACGTGCAGCAGCACGGCGGCGAGGATGGCGAGGACGAGGCCCCCATGCAGCCGCCAGCCGCTCACCAGCTTGGGCAGCGTCGCTTCATCCAGCACCGGTGCCGATTGCGGCCAGCCGAGCGCCATCTCATCCTTCATCGGCCCTTCCAGCATCATCTGCACGAACAGCAGGACGATGAAATTGAGCAGCAGCGTGACCACCACCTCGTCGGCGCCGAAGCGGGTCTTGAACAGCACCGGCACCAGCAGCAGCACCGCCCCGGCGAGCGCGGCACCGATCAGCACCAGCGGCACAAGCACATAGGACGGCGCCTCGATCAGGCCGGCGCCCAGCGCCACAGTGGCGAGCGCGCCGGCATAAAGCTGGCCCTCGGCACCGATGTTCCACAGCTTGGCGCGGAAGGCGACGGCGGCGGCCAGCCCGGTGAAGATCAGCGGCGTCGCCCTTGTCAGCGTCTCCGCCAGCGCGAAGCCGTTGCCCGCCGCGCCCTGCGCCATCAGCGCGAAGGCGGTGAAGACAGGCGCGCCGGTGAGCGCGAGCGGAATGGCGGTGAGCGCCAGCGCCGCCAGCCCAGCACCGATGGAGACGGCGACGCTCAGCCAGACCGGGGTGCGGGTGCGAGGCACGAAGCGGATCATGCGAGGGCTCCGGGCATGGCAAGTGACCAAGCGAGCATCCTTCGAGGCCCGGCTTCGCCGGGCACCTCAGGATGACGGTGCGCAGTGAGAACAACGTCATCCTGAGGTGCGAGCGCAGCGAGCCTCGAAGGATGCCGATCGGGCACGGTCTCCATCACGCCGCCTCCCCCGCGCCATGGCCGGCCATCATCAGCCCGACCGTGCGGACATCGAGGCCGGCAGCGTCCAGCGCCGGCGAGAGATGGCCGGCATGGACCACGGCGATACGGTCGGACAGCGCGAAAAGCTCATCGAGGTCTTCCGAAATGAGCAGCACCGCCGCCCCGCGCCCGCGCGCGGCGATCAGCCGGCGATGCACATCCGTGGTGGCGCCGATGTCGAGGCCGCGCGTCGGCTGGTGCGCCAGCACGAGCTTCGGCTCGCGCTCCAGCACACGGGCGAGCACCACCTTCTGCATATTGCCACCCGAGAGCGCCCGGATCGCCGCGTCGGGACCGGGGCAGCGCACATCATAGGCCTGGATCGCCTCCATGGCCCGGGCGCGGATGGCGGCACGGCGGATCAGCCCCGCGCGCTGGTTCTCGGGGGCGGAAATGGTCTCCAGCACGAAATTCTCCGCCACGCTGAGCGAACCGATCGTGCCGTCGCGATGGCGGTCTTCCGGAATGCGCCCGACATGGGCGGCGACGCGCCCGGCCGGGTCGGCGCCAGCGAGCCGCACGCCGTCGATCATCGCTTCCCCGGCACGGGGGGCGGCAAGCCCCGCGACCAGCGCGGCGAGCGCCCCCTGCCCGTTGCCGGAGACGCCGGCAATGCCGACGATCTCGCCGGCGCGCACATCGAGATCGGCGCCCTCCAGCCGGTCGCGCTGCGAGAGTGCGCCGACGCTCACCCGACGCAGGCTCAGCACCGGGGCGCCTGGGGTGGAGGGCGGGCGCTCGCGCGCGGGAATGGCGCGCCCGACCATCAGTTCAGCCAGCGTCGCCCGGTCGGCGCCCGCGGTCGGCCGGTCGGCCACCTTGGTGCCGCCGCGCAACACCACCACCCGCCCGCACAGCGCCAGCACCTCGTGCAGCTTATGGCTGATGAAGATGACCGCCAGCCCCTTCCCCGCCAGCGTGCGCACCGTGGCGGCGAGGCTGTCGGCTTCCTGCGGGGTGAGCACGGCGGTCGGCTCGTCGAGGATCAGCACCCGCACGTCGCGATAGAGCGCTTTCAGGATTTCGATGCGCTGCTGCTCGCCCACCGACAGCCGCGCCACCGGCACGTCGAGGTCGACGGCAAGGCCGCTCTCGGCCATCAGCCGCGCGATCTTGTCCCGCGCGCCGCGCCCCCTCGGGCGCAGGCTCCACAGCGACTGGGTGCCGAGCACGATGTTCTCGAAGCCGGTGAGGTTTTCCGCCAGGGCAAAATGCTGGTGCACCATGCCAATGCCGGCCGCCAGCGCCGCCTGCGCCGAGCCGCCCGGCAGCGGGGCGAGTTTTCCGTCGGCGTCGGCGATCGAGACACTGCCCTCATCGGCGATGTAATGGCCGAATAGGATGCTCATCAGCGTGGTCTTGCCGGCGCCGTTCTCCCCCAGCAGCGCCACGATCTCGCCGGCCCGCACATCGAGGTCGATATGGTCGTTCGCCGTCAGCGGCCCGAACCGCTTGGTGATGCCTTTGAGCGAGAGGACGAGCGGGCGTGGGTCGTGCGGGGCCTCGCAGGTCGAACCTTGGGACGGCATGGCGTTGCTTCCGGCCAGCGGCGAGAGGGCGTCAGGACCGGGCTTGGCCCGGCCATCCACGGCGTGGAGACGCGACGGCTTCATCAGGCGAAGACGTGGATCCCCGGGTCAAGCCCGGGGATGACGGCCGTTTGGGCGAGGCGTCACAGCCCCCTCACCCTGACCCTCTCCCCGACGGGGAGAGGGAAGAAGGCGGCGCTGTCGTCCCGCCTCACAGCGTCGATTTGGGCTCGCCATCATTGACGTTGACGCGGAAGAGACCGTCCTTGATCTCCTTTTCCTTCACCAGCACCATCTCGATAACCTCTGGCGGCACAAGCTTGGGGTCGAGCGGGGCGAGGCTGGCGCCGCCTTCGGCCATGTAGCTGTAGGGGCCGTAATCGGCGGCGGTGAAGCTGCCGTCCATGACTTCCTTGATCGCCTTGTCGATGGTCGGCTCCATCTGCCACAGCGCCGAGGCGATGATGGTGCCGGGATACTGGGCTGACGTGTCGATAACGTTGCCGATCGCCTTCACGCCGCGCTCCTTGGCGGCGTCGGACACGCCGAAGCGCTCGGCGTAGAGCACGTCCGCGCCCTTGTCGATCTGGGCGAAGGCGGCTTCCTTGGCCTTGGGCGGGTCGTACCAGGAGTTGATGAAGGTGACGATGAACTTGACGTTCGGGTTCACCGAAACCGCGCCTTCCATGAAGGCCTGCATCAGCCGGCTCACCTCGGGGATGGCGTAGCCGCCGACAAGGCCGATGACGTTCGACTTGGTCGCCTTGCCCGCCACCATGCCGGTGAGGAAGGAGGGCTCATGGATGAAATTGTCGAAGACCGAGAAGTTCGGCTTGGTCGGGCCGAAGGAAGAACCCATGAGATAGGCGGTCTTCGGGTAGTCGGCGGCGACCTTGCGCGCCGGGCGCTCCACCGCGAACACCTCGCCGACGACGAGATCGGCGCCCTCCTCCGAATATTGGCGCATCACCCGCTCATAATCGGTGTTGGCGACGTTCTCGGAGAATTTATAGGTGATGTCGCCACGTGCCTCGGCGGCTTTGAGCGCCTTGTGGATGCGCGAGACCCATTGCTGCTCCACCGGCACGGTATAGATGGCGGCAACCTTGATCGGCTTGGCCTTGCCGGCGGCGAAGGCGTCGCGGCCGGCTACGGTGAGGGCGAGAGCGCCCGCGCCGAGGGCGAGCAACTGCCGCCGATCGAGCACGCCTGACGAAAAAAGCGGCAGGCTCCCAGACGACTTGCGCAGCATTTCCTGTTCTCCCCGAAAAAGCACCGGCGACCCGCCCGAGCGCAGCGCCGCGATTGCCCCCGCTTATGCGAGTGTCATGCCATTTTCGAACTGTCTGGTCCGAAAAGTCACGGCGTCATTGTACCCTGTCCCCAGCCCTGTTCCCAAGCATGGGCGAGATAGCGGCGGATGAGGGGCGACATGCCCTCGGCAAGATGCTGCGGGCCGCGCACCACAAGCACCTCATCGAATTCCGGCCGGCGCTCCCCGGCACCGAAGCGGCGGATGCGGGCGGCCAGCGCGTCCGCCTCCTCGCTTGCGCGCATCTCGCGCAGCAGCGCCAGCCGGCGCGCATCGTGCAGCGCGGTCCAGCCCGGCGCCAAGGTGAGCTCATCGGCCGCGATGCCAGTCTCCTCGGCCAGCTCGCGCAGCACGCTGCCTTCGAGATCGACGCTTCCATCCGGGGCGATGTCGGAAAGGTCAGGCGTGCCGGCGGCGAAATAGATGCGGCCAGCATTGGCGGTCCATTCCGCCATGCGGATCATGACGAAGGCGCCATCGGCCCCGCGCAGCGCGCCCATGGCGAAGGAGGCGCGCAGGAACGGGTGCGCGCGCTCGCACGCCAGTAGCCAGAGCAGCGCGGAATAGTCGGCCGCGACATACCGGGCCACCATCCGGCGCCCCTCGAAGCGGTACGCGCCAAGAAGCAGCACGCGCCCGTTCCACAGCATGGGGTTGGCCGCCTTTCGGGCGGCGAAATGGGCGGCGATCGCCGCCTGCTCCTCGGCCGAGAAAATGAGAGGGACGGGCGCGAGCCGCGCCTCGACACGATCGAGCACCACCAGCGTCGGCGGGTCCGCCGGCGCCGCCATCCTCACCGCCCCGCCGGGCGCTCGGCCAGGGCGTCACACATGCAGCACGCCTTCCGAGACGATGACCGCGCCGCCGCCAATGGTGACGGCGGTCATCGCCCCACCCTCCACCTGCAGGCCGAGGCGCACCAGGCTCGGCCGTCCCATCTCGACACCCTGCAGGATGTCATAGGCGTGGAAGCCGTCGCTCGGCTGCTCACCCACCAGCAGCGCCGCGGCCAGCGCGGCCGCGGCCGAGCCGGTCGCCGGGTCCTCGTCAATGCCCATATTGGCGGCGAACATGCGGGCGCGGAAATCGCCCTCGCCATCCTCGTCGCGGCAGAACACATAGACGGAATCCGCACCGCCGCCGAAGGTGGAGATCAGCCGCGCCGCGCTGGGGCTGATGCGCGCCAGTGCCGAGCGGGAGGCCAGCGGCACGCACACGAAGGGCACGCCGGCGGACGCGATCACCGGGCCATAGCCATCGAAGCCGATATCGGAGGTGTCGAGGCCGAGCGCCTGGGCGCAGGCCTCCCGGCTCATCGGCGCGGCGTCGATGATTTCCGGAATGCGCGGCACGGTGAAGGTGGCGCTGCCGGAGCGCTCGCCCTTGACCGAGACATGGCAGGCCACCGGCCCGACATTCTCCTCCAGCACGAAATCGTCTGTTGTGGTCACCCCCTCGCGCAGGGCGAGCAGCACCGCCGCGCCCACGGTGGGGTGCCCGGCGAAGGGAAGTTCGTGGCTGGTGGTGAAGATGCGCAGCCGGGCGCGGTTTTCCTCCTCCTGCGGCGGCAGGATGAACACCGTCTCCGAGAGATTGAACTCGCGGGTGATGGCCTGCATGTGGTTGCCGTCGAGCCCCTCCGTATCGAGCACGACGGCCAGCGGGTTGCCGGAGAGCGTCCGGTCGGTGAAGACGTCGAGCACAACGAAGCGGCGGGCCATGGGGTCAGATCTTCTCCGGCGTGAAGAGACGGGACGGGGTGACGAATTCATCCTGCGCGGCGATGGTGAGGATCTCGCGCGATCCCGCCGCCGCCGTGCGGGCGAGCAGGCCATAGGCCGAGGAGGCCGCCTTGGAGAGCGCCTCGGCGGTGGAATGGCTGGCCTTCCAGTGCACGAAGAACAGCGCCGCGATGGCGTCGCCCGCCCCGTTCACCGAAATGTCGAGCTTGGGCGTGCGCAGCCGGAAGCGGCCGTCCGGCCCGGAGGCCATGAGGTCGATCGAATCGTCCGGCGTGTCCTCGGTGTGCAGGCTGGTGACCATGATGACGCGCGGCCCGGTGGCGTGCACGGCGTCGCAGGCGGCAATCGCCCCGGCCAGCGTCGAGGAGGACCGCCCGGAGAGATAATCCAGCTCGAACTGGTTCGGCGTGATCAGGTCGGCGGCCGGCACGGCGCGCTCGCGCATGAATTCGGGAATGCCCGGCCGCACGAACACGCCGCGCCCGACATCGCCGATAACAGGGTCGCAGCAATAATGCGCCTCGGCATTGGCGGCCTTCACCCGGCCGACCGTGTCGAGAATGGCATCGCCGATCTCGGCCGCGCCCATATAGCCCGACAGCACGCCGTCGCAGCGTGGCAGCACGTTGCGGTCCTCCAGCCCCCCGACCAGCTCGCGGATCAGCTCGGCGCCGAACACCTCGCCGCGCCAGGCGCCATAGCCGGTGTGATTGGAGAACTGCACCGTGTGCAGGCCCCACACCTCATGGCCCAGACGCTGCATCGGGAACATCGCGGACGCGTTCCCCACATGCCCGTAGGCCACCCAGGACTGGATCGACAGAATATTCATGCGTATGCGCCCCGAATTTGGCAGACGATCCGCGCTTAGCGCCCTAAACGCAAGCGCTCAAACGAAATTCCGCGCGGTGCCCATAAGCGAAATCGATACGTGCCGGGCGCGCCGCCCCCTTGTCCCGAACCTTTGCCCATGCGAGAGGCTTTAGGCCATGACAGAGATGCTTTCCGCCGCTGCCCTCGCCCAGGCCGTCCATGCTGGACGCCTCTCCCCGGTCGATGTCGCCGAACGCTGCTGCGAAGCGATCCGCGCCCGTGAGGACGAGGTGCGGGCCTTTACCAGTGTCGACCTGCCGGGGCTGCTGGCAGACGCGGCCCGGCCCGGCCTCGCCGCCACGCCGCTCGCCGGACTGCCGGTCGGGGTGAAGGACATTCTCGACACGGTGGACTTCCCCACCGAGCGCGGCTCCAGGCTCTTTGCCGGCTATCGGCCAGCGACGGACGCGGCCATCGTGCGGATGGCGGCGCGCGCCGGGGGCCTCATCGCCGGCAAGCTGGTGACCACCGAATTCGCCTTCCTGCAGCCGAGTGTGACGCGCAACCCGCGCCGCCTCACCCATTCGCCGGGCGGCTCCTCGGCCGGCTCGGCGGCGGCGGTGGCCGCCGGCATGCTGCCGGTCACGCTCGGCACCCAGACCGGCGGCTCGATCATCCGCCCCGCCTCCTTCTGCGGCGTCACCGGCTATAAGCCGTCCTTCAAGCTGCTCCCCGTGCTGGGGCTGAAACCGTTTTCCTGGTCGCTCGACACGATCGGCCTGTTCGGCGCGCATGTGGCGGATGTCGCCTTCGCTGCCGGGGCGCTGACCGGGCGCGACTTCGCGCTCAGCGACGACATGCCGACCCCGCGCATCGCCGTGGTGAAGACGGCGCGCGCGCACCTGGCCGCCACGGACGCCCATGCCGCGCTCGATGCCGCCGCCGGCGCCGCCGCAAGGGCCGGGGCGAGCGTCTCCACCCTCGACCTGCCGGAGGCCGTCGAGGCGGCCGACGAGGCGCACGGGGTGGTGCAGGGCTATGAGGCCTGCCTCGCCTTCGCCGATGAATGGGACCGCCACCGCGCCGCCCTGTCGACGACACTGGCGACCTATCTGGAGGGAGCTGCCGCCCTCACCCCGGAACAATACGACGCCGCGCGGCGCACCGCCCGGCGCGGCCGCCATGCGCTGAGCGACCTTTACAGCGAGTATGACGCGCTGCTCACCTTCTCGGTAGCAGGCGAAGCGCCGGAAGGCTTCTCCAGCACCGGCTCGCCGGCATTCAACCGCCTGTGGACGCTCACCGGAAGCCCGTGCCTGAACATCACCGGCCTCACCGGCGCCACCGGCCTGCCGATCGGCGTGCAGCTGGTCGGCCGCTTCGGGCGTGACCGCGAGCTGATGCAGATCGGGCGGTTCCTGGAGCGGGCGATCTGCGCCGCCTGACGCGCCCGCGGCGCAGCAAGCGCCTGGCCGCTGACGAAAAGTTTACACCGCTCGTCTCGCGGAAAACGGTTTGTTAAGCACGCAGGAAGAGGGTTTCTTAAGTACGCCGGACTAGGTTGGCCTCCTCACATTTTCCTTCGGGGGCGTACTCATGCGTATCAAGTCTCTTCTTCTCGGCACCGTCGCAGCAGCGGCCCTGGCCGTTCCTGCCTTCGCGGCCGACATGGCCTACCCGGTCAAGGCGGCGCCGATCGCCTATGTCCCGGTCTTCTCCTGGACCGGCGTCTATATCGGCGGCAATGTCGGCTATGCTTGGGGCGATGGCTCGGCGCCGTGGAACAACTACCTCGCCTATTACTACAGCGGCTTTGACTCCGCTGCGGCCAGCGGCGGCTCGGACCCCACCGGCTGGTCCGGCGGCGCGCAGATCGGCTATAACTACCAGCTGGAGAACAACGTCGTTCTCGGCGCGGAAGCCGACTTCAACTTCGGCTCGATGACGGACCGCCTGAACTATACGGCGATCGATCTCGGCGACCCCACGCTGCAGGAGCTGGGCTCGATCGACACCAAGATCGAGTCCTTCGGCACCGTGCGCGCCCGCGTCGGCTACTCGATGGACCGCTTCCTCCCCTATGTCACCGGCGGCCTCGCCTGGGGCAATGTGAAGGTGAGCGAGAGCTTCACCTCCTACGCCGACGGCACGCTTGACGGGTTCGGCGGCTCCTCGCGCAGCGAGACGCTGTGGGGCTGGACGCTGGGTGGTGGCCTCGAATACGCCGTGACCGACAACTGGAGCGTCAAGGCCGAGTATCTCTATATCGACCTCGGCGACGTCAACTGGGACGGCGCGTCGAACACCAAGATCGACATGTCGATGCAGACCCTCAAGGCCGGCGTGAACTACAAGTTCTGATCGCCACCCTCTGACTGTTGCGGAAAGCCCCGGACGGCGACGTCCGGGGCTTTTTTGCGTCCGAAACAGCGCCCTCGCGACAACGTCGCTGGACACGCCCGCCAACTAGTATATTTAATCTGTATACTATTGGAGAAATCGTGATGTCGCTGTCCTTCTCGCGCCGAACCCTGATCCGTGCCGCCGGCGGGGCGGCGGCAGCCGCGGCGCTGTTTGCAAATGCCCCGTTGCGCGCCCAATCGCCGGAAACCGTCCGGATCGGCTATCAGCGCTCGTCTACCCTCACCGCGCTTTTGAAGAACGATGGCGAACTCGAAAAAGCGCTGGCCCCGCTGGGTGTGAAGGTCAGCTGGCACGAGTTCACCAGCGGCCTGCCACTGCTGGAGGCCCTTAACCTCGGCAAGATCGACGTCACGGCCGATGTCGCCGACACGGTGCCGGTCTTCGCCCAGGCGGCGGGCGCCAAGCTGGTCTTCTACGCCGAGGAAGCGCCCTCCCCGTCCGCGCAGGCCATCCTCGTGCCGGATGGCTCGCCGATCGCCAGTATGGGCGAGCTGAAGGGCAAGAAGGTGGCCGTCACCAAGGGCGCTGGCAGCCATTACCTGCTGCTGGCCGCGCTGGCGAAATCCGGGCTTGCCTTCAAGGATATCGACCCCGCCTATCTGACCCCGGCCGATGGCCGCGCCGCCTTCGTCGGCGGCAATGTCGATGCCTGGGTCGCCTGGGACCCCTTCCTGGCCACGACCCAGGCGCAGTCCAATGCCCGCATCCTCGCCGATGGCGGGAATGGGCTGGCGAGCTACAAGCGCTATTACCTGACGTCGGAAGAGTTTGCCGGCAAGGGTGGCAAGGTGGTCGCCATCCTGTTCGACCAGCTCAAGGCCAAGGGCGACTGGGTGAAGGCCAACCCGAAGCCGGCAGCCGAGCTGCTCGCCAAGCTGTGGGGCATCGATGCGCCGGCCATCGAGGTGGCCAATGGGCGGCGCAGCTACAAGGTGGGCGCCGTCACCAAGGGCGGCCTGTCCGAACAGCAGAAGATCGCCGACGCCTTCTTTGCGGAAAAGCTGCTGCCGCGCGACGTCGACGCGAATGCCGTTGCGATCTGGCAGCCCGCCAGCCAGTAGTCTGCCAGACGCAGCGCGCCGAAGCCGGCGGCGACGACCTCGCCGCCGGCTTCTGTCAGTCGACCCCGAGCAGCGAGGCGGCCGCGCTCCAGACGGCGTTCTTCACGCCCACGCCGGGCGGCGAGGCGATGATGGTGGGGGGATCGGGATTTTTCCTGCCATCAGCCACGAGCTTGGCGAAGTCGACCTCGCCATCGGTGTAGTAGCGATCGCCGCCGCCATTGCGCCCGAACAGGGTCGGGCCGAGGCCCGTCACCTGATAGACCGCCCGCACCATGCCGGCGGCCTTGAGGTCGTCGATCAGCAAATCGCGCACCGCATCGACATTGGGGCCGATATGGTGGGTGACGGCGCCGGTATAGTGGCTGAGGCCGACGCCCCGGTCATAGGTGGCCGAGCCGAGCCAGACCGGCCCGCCATCCTTGCCATTGTCCAGCACCTTCCAGAAGCGCACATGGTCGCGCTTGTCGGCGCTGCGGCCGATCTCCTTCTCGAAGGCGAGGTCCTCCACCCGCCCATCATAATAGAGCGGGCTCACCGGCGCCTGCGGATCGGGCCGGCGCAGCAGCACCGAGCCGATGATGGCGAGGCTCGACTTCAGTGTGACCGGGTTGGCCGGCACCCAGCCGGCGGCGTTCATCGCCTGCAGGATGTCGCCCTCACTGCCGACCAGACCGACATTGATCGGATCGCCGGGAATGCCCTGCTTGGTCTGCGTCACCATCGGCATGCGCTTGATGCCGGGCTGGTGCTCGTGATGCGTCCACAGCCGTGGCAGCATCACATAGGCGAGCGCGGCCCAGATGACGAAGGCGACCAGCGCCCATAGCAGCACCCGGCGGGTGTCGTCGTCGATCGCGCTCATCAGCGTCACTCGGCCGCCAGCGCGGCGGCTCCTGCCGGGTTATAGTTGAGCACCGGCGCGAGCCAGCGCTCGGCCTCGGCGACGCTCATACCCTTGCGCGCGGCATAGTCCTCGACCTGGTCGCGCTCGATGCGGCCGACGCCGAAATAGGACGCCTGCGGATGGGCGAAATACAGCCCCGACACCGCCGCCCCCGGCCACATGGCGAAGCTCTCGGTCAACTCGACTCCGATCTGAGCCGTGGCGTCGAGTAGCTTGAAAAGAATCGCCTTTTCCGTGTGGTCCGGCTGCGCCGGATAGCCCGGTGCCGGGCGAATGCCGCGATAGGCTTCCTGAATCAGATTCTCATTGTGAAGTTCTTCATCCGGCGCATAAGCCCAGAATTCCTTGCGCACGCGCTGGTGCATGCGCTCGGCGAACGCTTCCGCAAGACGGTCCGCCAAGGCCTTGAGAAGAATCGCGGAATAGTCGTCATGCGCGGCCTTGAAGGCCTCCGCCCGCTCCGGCTCGCCAAAGCCGGTGGAGACGCAGAAGCCGCCGACATAATCGGGCACGCCGGTGGAGGTCGGGGCGATGAAATCGGCCAGCGCCAGATTGGTGCGGCCCTCGCGCTTGGCCATCTGCTGGCGCAGTGTGTGCAGCGTGGCGAGTTCCCGCGCCCGGCTGTCATCCTCGAACAGCACGATGTCGTCGCCCACCGCGCCCGCCGGCCAGAAGCCGACCACGGCGCGGGCGGTCAGCCATTTCTCCGCGACGATCTTGTCCAGCATCTTGCGGGCGTCGTCATAAAGCGCGCGGGCGGCGATGCCGACCTTCGCGTCGTCGAGAATGGCCGGGTACTGGCCGATCAGTTCCCACGACTGGAAGAACGGCGTCCAGTCGATATAGGGCACCAGCTCCCCGAGGTCGTACTCGTCGAACACGCGGGTGCCGAGGAAGGTCGGCACCGGCGCCGTATAGGCGTCGAAGTCCAGCGCCAGCCGGTTGGCGCGCGCGTCCTCCAGCTTCACCCGCACCTTGTTGCGGTCGGACTTGGCATGGGCGTCGGCGACCTTGGCGTATTCGGCGCGCAGACTGGCCACGTACTCGGCGTTGGTGTTGTCGTTGAGCAGGTTGGAGACCACGCCGACCGCGCGGCTGGCATCGGTGACATAGACCGCCTGCCCGCGCACATATTGCGGGGCGATCTTCACCGCCGTATGGACGCGCGAGGTCGTCGCGCCGCCGATCAGCAGCGGCACGGAAAAGCCCTCGCGCTCCATCTCGGCGGCGACATGCACCATCTCGTCCAGCGAGGGGGTGATGAGGCCGGACAGCCCGATCACGTCCACCTTGTGCTCACGCGCCGCTTCCAGGATCTTCGCCGCCGGCACCATGACGCCGAGGTCGATCACCTCGTAATTGTTGCACTGGAGCACGACGCCGACGATGTTCTTGCCGATGTCGTGCACGTCGCCCTTCACGGTGGCCATCAGCACCTTGCCGGCCGAGGAATCCTCGGTCGAGCCGGTGTCCAGCTTCTCCTGCTCCATGAAGGGCATGAGATAGGCCACCGCCTGCTTCATCACCCGGGCGGACTTCACCACCTGCGGCAGGAACATCTTGCCGGCGCCGAACAGGTCGCCGACCACGTTCATGCCGGCCATCAGCGGCCCCTCGATGACGTGCAGCGGCCGGGCGACGGAAAGGCGCGCCTCCTCGGTATCGACCTCGACGAACTCGGTGATGCCGTTGATCAGCGCATGGGCGATGCGCTTCTCCACCGGCCAGGTGCGCCAGGTGAGGTCGGCTTCCTTCTTCTCGCGGCCGCCGCCCTTGAAGCGCTCGGCCAGCGCCAGCAGGCGCTCGGTGGCGTCGTCGCGGCGGTTGAGCACCACGTCCTCGCAGGCCTCGCGCAGCTCCGGCTCGATCTCGCTATAGGGCGCGAGCTGGCCGGCATTGACGATGCCCATGTCCATGCCCGCCGAAATGGCGTGATACAGGAACACGGCATGCATCGCCTCGCGCACCTGCTCATTGCCGCGGAACGAGAAGCTGAGGTTCGACACGCCGCCTGAGATATGGGCGTGCGGCAGCTGCTGGCGGATGGCGCGGACCGCCTCGATGAAGGCGACGCCATAGCCGGCATGCTCCTCGATGCCCGTCGCCACCGCGAAGATGTTGGGATCGAAGATGATGTCCTCAGGGGGAAAACCAACCTCGTCGACGAGGATGCGGTAGGCCCGCGAGCAGATCTCGACCTTGCGCTCATAGGTGTCG
This sequence comes from Ancylobacter vacuolatus, assembly GCF_030813595.1. Lineage (GTDB taxonomy): Bacteria > Pseudomonadota > Alphaproteobacteria > Rhizobiales > Xanthobacteraceae > Ancylobacter > Ancylobacter vacuolatus. Next base: position 147,763 of record NZ_JAUSUH010000010.1, read on the forward strand.
GCCTGGCCCTGCTCGTCAAAGGCCATCACCACCACGGCGGCGCCATAGGCACGCACGAGGCGGGCATGGTGGCGGAACGCCTCCTCTCCCTCCTTCATCGAGATGGAATTGACGATGCCCTTGCCCTGGATGCACTTCAGCCCGGCCTCGATGACGCTCCACTTCGAGCTGTCGACCATCACGGGCACGCGGGCAATGTCCGGCTCGGCGGCCAGCAGATTGAGGAAGGTCACCATCGCCTTCTCGGAATCGAGCAGGCCCTCATCCATGTTGATATCGATGACCTGGGCGCCGTTCTCCACCTGGTCGCGCGCCACCGCCAGCGCGGCGGTGTAGTCGCCATTGGTGATGAGCTTGCGGAAGCGGGCCGAGCCGGTGACGTTGGTACGCTCGCCGACATTGACGAACGGGATGATCGGGGTGAGCTCGAACGGCTCCAGCCCCGACAGCCGCAGCATCGGCTCGATCTCAGGGATGACGCGCGGCGCGTGCGGGGCCACCGCCTCGGCAATGGCGCGGATATGGTCCGGCGTGGTGCCGCAACAGCCGCCGACGATGTTGACGAGGCCCGAGGCGGCGAACTCGCCGACCAGCTTCGCCATCGCCGCCGGGCTCTCGTCATACAGGCCGAATTCATTGGGCAGGCCGGCATTGGGATAGGCGCAGACCAGCGTGTCGGCGAGGCGCGAGAGCTCGTCGATATGGGCGCGCATCTCCTTGGCGCCGAGCGCACAGTTCAGCCCGATGGAAAAGGGCTGGGCGTGGCGCAGCGAATTCCAGAACGCCGCCGGGGTCTGGCCCGACAGGGTGCGGCCGGACAGGTCCGTGATGGTGCCGGAGATCATGACAGGCACGCGGATGCCGCGTTCCTGGAACAGCCGCTCGATGGCAAACACCGCCGCCTTGGCGTTCAGCGTGTCGAAGATGGTTTCGATCAACAGCAGGTCCGCCCCGCCATCGAGCAGCGAGGCCGCCTGTTCGCCATAGGCGGTGGCCAGTTCGTCGAAGGAGGTGGCGCGGAAGCCGGGGTCGTTCACATCGGGCGAGATCGACGCGGTGCGGTTGGTCGGCCCGATGGCGCCGGCGACGAAGCGGCGGCGGCCGTCCTTTTCCTGAGCGAGGCGCGCCGCTTCCTTGGCGAGGCGGGCGCCCTCGAAATTGATCTCATGGACCAGGCTCTCCATGCCGTAATCGGCCATGGCGATGGTGGTACCGGAAAAGGTGTTGGTCTCGACAATGTCCGCCCCGGCCATGAAATAGGCGAGGTGGATATCGCGCACCGCGTCCGGCGCGGTGAGGTTGAGCAGGTCGTTATTGCCCTTGACGTCCTGCGGCCAGTCGGTGAACCGCGCGCCGCGATAGCCGGCCTCGTCCAGCTTCAGCTGCTGGATCATCGTGCCCATGGCGCCGTCGAGCACAAGGATACGCGCGCGCGCGGCCTGATGCAGGGCTTCGAGGGTGTCGGCGGGCAAGGTCGGGGCGTTGGCCATGACAGAGCACTTTCTACTCCCTCTCCCCATTGGGGAGAGGGTTGGGGTGAGGGGCGCCTGCGCGCATCGCGTCGACGATGGTCAACAGGACACCGTCCATGTTTGTCAGCACGTCGCTATTCCAGAAACGGATGACCAGCCTAGCCACAGGCTTCAATCGTCCGCGTCCTTGCCTCGTCAGTGGTGACCGTATGCTGACCACCGTCGAGTTCGATTACTAGTTTCGCGTCGACGCAGAGGAAATCGACGATGTATCTGTCGACCGGCGCCTGCCGGCGAAACTTCAAACCGTCGAGGCGGCGGTCGCGCAAACGCGACCAGAGCCTGTTTTCGACATCGGTCTGATCGCGCCTCAGGCGCCGCGCCCGCTCGATCCTACCGTCCATATCCCCTCACCCGGCGCTGCGTGCCGACCTCTCCCCCACGGGGAGAGGTTAAGTGGCGTCAATTGCGCGGGCCTTTCGAAACGTATCTTGACGCTTCTTGGCCTCAGCGATCGCTGCGTCAAGTCTCTGAGCGAGCCCATCAAGGCGAACTTCTGAGGCGTCAAATCGGCGACGATCTCGTCCTCCGGCTCGCTCATCGACCGTCTCCGTGGAATGCCCCTACTATAGGGCATTCCGACGCGAAATTCTCATGCCGCCGCCGCCCCGCTGCCCTGCCCCGCCTCCTGCGGCGGGCGGATGCCGAGCAGGTGGCAGATGGCGTAGACGAGGTCGGCGCGGTTGAGCGTGTAGAAGTGGAACTCGGTCACGCCGCGGTCCACCAGGTCGAACACCTGCTCGGCCGCCACCGCGGCGGCGATCAGTTTGCGGGTCTCGGGGTCGTTGTCCAACCCTTCGAAGCGGGCGGCCAGCCAGTCCGGCATGTAGGTGCCGGTTTTTTCCGAGAAGTTCTTGGCTTGCTTGAAGTTCGAGACCGGGAGGATGCCCGGCACGATCGGCACGTCGATGCCGCGCGCCCGCGCCTTGTCGAGAAAGGCGAAATACAGGTCGTTGTCGAAGAAGCACTGGGTGATGGCGCGCGTCGCCCCGGCATCCACCTTGGCGGCGAGGATGTCGAGATCGGTGTCGAAGCTCGGGCTTTCCGGGTGCTTCTCGGGATAGGCCGAGACCGACACCTCGAAATTGGCGCTGCGACGGATGCCGGCGACCAGATCGGCCGTGGTGCGGTAGCCCTCGCCATGCGGCTCATAGGTCTGGCCGACGCCGCCCGGCGGATCCCCCCGCAACGCGACGATGTGGCGGACCCCGGCGTCCCAATAGCCGCGCACCACCTCGTCGACCTCGCCTTTGGTGGCGGAGACGCAGGTGAGATGCGCCGCCGGCGCCAGCCGGGTTTCCTTGACGATGCGTTCCACCGTGGTGTGGGTGCGCTCGCGGGTGGAGCCGCCGGCGCCATAGGTCACCGAGACGAATTTCGGTGCCAGCGGGGCGAGACGGGTGATGGAGTTCCACAGCGTGGCCTCCATTTCAGGCGTCTTCGGCGGAAAGAACTCGAACGAGACCGAAATGGGCCGCCCGCCGGCGCGGCGGCTGCGGCGCTCGACATCCGACGACATCAGGCGACCTCCTGCTTTTGTGGGGCATCGGCCAGCACGACACGCGGGTCGCGGGCCAGCCAGAGCGAAACGGTGAGCCGGCCCTCCCCGGACCTTCCAGGGTCCTTGGGGGCGAGCAGGCGATGGGACTGTGGCACCAGGCCGGCCTGGGCGAGCCAGCTCTCCATGACATCGGACGCGAAGCCGAGCCGGCGATGGGCGTGCTGCTCGCGCAGGAATTCGAGATCATGCGGATCGAAATCGACCACCAGCAGCCGTCCGCCGGGGCGCAGCACCCGCGCCGCTTCCTTGATGGCGCGCGGCGCATCTTCGAGGAAGTGCAGCACCTGGTGCACGATCACCACGTCGAACGCATCGCGGGGCAGAGCGAGATTGTAGATGTCGCCCTGCCGCACCGTGGCATTGCGCACCCCGGCGCGGTCGAGATTGGCCCGCGCCACCGCCAGCATTTCGGCGGAAAGATCGATGCCGACACCGCGCTCCATCTCGCCGGCAAACAGCTCCAGAATGCGCCCGGTACCGGTGCCGAGATCGAGCAGGCTGCCGATGCGCCCGCCGGACAGGGCGGCATGGATCGCCGCCTCCACCTGTTCCTCGGGGGCATGCAGGCGCCGAATGGCGTCCCATTCATGGGCATGGGCGCGAAAATAGGCCTGGGCATGGTCGGCACGGGCGGCACGCACCGCCTCCAGCCGCTCGCGGTCGCGCAAAAGGACGGTGTCGTCGGGCGCCATCAGCGCCAGCAGAGCGCCGGTCAGCGCCGCGCCGGGGGTATCGACAGCGCGGCGATAGAACACCCAGCTGGCCTCGCGGAATCGCTCGACCAGCCCCGCCTCCGCCAGCAGCTTGAGATGGCGCGAGATTCGCGGCTGCGACTGGCCCAGAATCTCGGTAAGCTCGGACACGGTCAGCTCGCCCTCACCGATCAGCGCCAGCAGGCGCAGGCGCGTGTCCTCGCCGGCCGCCTTGAGGCCGTCGAGAAGCAGCGGAAAGCTGAGCGGGGAAAGGGTCACGCGACCTCCGAGAGAGATATAAAGATATGTTTATGTCTTATTTACCCGTGATGCAAGAGGTTGCCGCAGTCCATGCGCGAGGTTGATGGGGACGGCGTCCACGCGCTCGCTGCGGGTGAAGGTGGCGAGGACGCTGCGGCCGGTGATTTCGGCATCCGCCCGGGCGAGGTCACGGTGGACCTGCCGGATGTGCCCGATGCCGGGCTCTACTTCATCGGCCGCATCCGCACCCCCTGGAGCCGGCGGGCCGACTGCCCGAAGAACGCCCATGAGGCCCATGCGGCGCGGGCGGTCTGCACGGTGGAGATCGACCCTGCCTTCCGGCCGGCGCTGGCGGGGCTGGAGGGCACCACCCATCTGTGGCTGCTCTATTTCATGGACAAGGCGCCGCGAAACCTCGTGGTGCAGACACCTCGCCGCTACGGCACGGGGCGCGGCACCTTCGCGCTGCGCAGCCCGGCGCGGCCCAACCCCATCGCCATGAGCGCGGTGCGGCTGCTTGGTATCGAGGACGGACGGCTGACGGTGATCGGCGCGGACTGCCTCGACGGCACACCGCTTCTCGATATCAAGCCCTATTTCCCCTCCACCGACTGCCACCCCGATGCCATTGTCGGCTGGCACCGCGACCGGGGGGACGAGGCACCGCCGCCCCAAGGCTGAGGTGTGGCCCGGCTGCATCAGCTCCGCGCCACGCGCATGGCAGCCCGGAACCCTCCATTTCGTGAGGGCTTATGGTCTTGAACCTGCCTTGATCCTGCGTCATTCCCCTCGGCAGCAGCAGTGGCGCAGTCCCGCGCCTTCCCGATTCGTTTTAAGGCTTGATGATGCTCGTTCGCCTCGGTTTCGTTCCCGCTGTCGCCTTCTCGGTACTGGCATCGGTCGGCACCGCCGCAGCCCAGTATTATCCCGTCGAAGGCCAGGACCCTGCCGCTCAGGGCGGTTCGGCCTATGACGCGGCGGGAAGCCGCGCGGTCGAGGATGTCGAGGTTCCGGCGGCCTATGATCCCTATGGCGCGCCCGCCAATGGCGCACCGGCCCAGACCTACCAGCAGCCGCAGGCGGCCCATGGCACCCCGCCCGGCGTGCGCGATCCCTATGCTCCGCCGGCCCCCGGCGTCGCGCCGGTCGCCAATGCCCCCTATGCCGACCCCTCGCGCCAGCCCACCGGCTACCCGCCGGGCGCCTATTCCGGCCAGCAGCCGGCCGGCATGGCCTCGCCCTATGGCCAGAACGCCGCCGCGCCAGCCCAGCCCAGCTCTGCCCAGCCGACTTACGGCCAGCCCGCCGCCTATGGCCAGCCGCCGGCCCCCGTGCAGGGCAGCGGCGCCAACACCTATGGCGCCAACGGCTCCAGCGTCGCGATGCTGCCGCCGGAGGACCAACCGGAGGAAGGCCCGCCCAAGGAGCTTCCCGCCCATCTCAAGCACCAGGTGGTCGACTATGTGACGAAGGAGGCCCCAGGCACCATCGTCATCGATACGCCGAACACCTACCTGTATTACGTGCTGCCCGGCGGCAAGGCCGAGCGTTATGGCATCGGCGTCGGCCGCGAAGGCTTCACCTGGGCCGGCGCGGAAAAGATCAGCCGCAAGGCGGAATGGCCGGATTGGCGCCCGCCGGCGGAAATGATCGAGCGCCAGCCCTATCTGCCGCGCTTCATGGCGGGCGGCCCGGGCAACCCGATGGGCGCGCGCGCGCTCTATCTCGGCGGCACGATCTATCGCATCCACGGCACCAACCAGCCCTCCACCATCGGCCAGTTCATGTCGTCGGGCTGCATCCGCATGCTGAACGAGGATGTGGAAGCGCTGTTCGACAAGGTGAAGGTCGGCACCAAGGTCGTGGTGCTGCCGGGCAACCCGCCGGCCACCGCCGCCAACGGCATGCCGGCCACCGCCACCGCGCCGGCCGATACCGGCTTCGCCGTCCGCTGAGCGGGCGCGCCGGCCATGGCCGGCTTGAGACAGAGAAAAGGCCGGATCGCCCCGCGATCCGGCCTTTTGCGTTCAGCCGGTCCACACGCGCTGCGCCGGCACGCGGACGCTTATCGGCGTGCCGGGCTTGAGCGTGCCGGCCCGCTCGACCCAGGCGACCAGCCCGCGTAGCCCTTTCGCCACCTTGGCAAAGCCGAGCTCGGCGCCTTCCTGTCCCGTCTGCGCGGCAATCGCCGCCCCGGCATGGCGGCAGGGCGCGTTCTCCCCCTCGACCACCAGCGCCGCCCCGCCTTCGAAATGCAGCCTTGTGCCCGGCGGCAGGTCGGTGAGTCGCGGCACGCCTTCGATCAGCAGATTGGCGCCGATCCATTCCGGCGCGATCTGCGTCAGGCCGAGACGCCGGGCGATCTCGGCCAGCTCGTCCGGCGCGACCAGCGAGACCTGCCGCGTGTTGCGCAGCCGCGTGCCGCGCGGGTACCACGGCACGCGCGAATCTGCGGCCCGGGAGTGCCCGGCATGGCGATCGCCGACGATGCCTTCCAGCGTGACGACCAGCTGTTCCACTTCGCGTGTGGCAAAGCCCGGCCCGTCGGCGAGAAGCGCCCGCGCCAGGTGCCCGGTCAGGCGACGGCCCGGCACTGCCGCCGGTGCGCCGAACAGGTCGAGCGGGGGGTGATCGGCGGGAGTGCGGGGCGTGCGCGTCATCGCGGGGCCCGGTCAGGGTTCGACATCTGGCTATTCCATGACTACAGCTCGGCAGCGCCTGTCTATACGATAGGGCGCTCGTTCAGGACGAGTCGCTGGAACTCCGGAGGCGGGACGTCGTTACCGCGCTGCCGGCGTAGCGAGCAAGAATGAGGATCGACCACATGGCTTCGCAAACGGGTTCCCTCTCTCCGACGCCGGGCGGCATGGTCGCCGGGCATCTTTCCGAGCTGCGCGCCAAATGGGGGTGGTTCGTCGCCCTCGGCCTGCTGATGGTCATGGCTGGTGCCATCGCGCTCGGCAATCTCGTGCTGAGCACCGTGGTGTCGGTGCTCTATATCGGCGTGATGATGGCCATTTCCGGCGGCGCCCAGGTCATCCATGCCTTCCAGGTCAAGACCTGGGGCGCCTTCGCCTTCTGGCTGCTCGACGGCCTGCTGTTTCTCGCCGCCGGCCTCGTCTGCATCTTCGTGCCGATGGTGGCGGCCGAGTTCCTCACCCTGTTCCTCGGCGTCTCGCTGATCATCGGCGGCGTGTTCCGCCTGGTCGCCGCCTTCCAGCTGCGCCCGGCCGATGGCTGGGGCTGGATCGCCTTCTCCGCCGCCATCGCCGTCCTGCTCGGCATCGAGATCATCGCCGGCTGGCCGGTCAGCGGGCTGTGGGTGCTCGGCCTGCTGCTCGGCATCGACCTGGTGTTCAACGGCATCGCCGTGCTGTTCCTCGGCTTCGGCCTGAAGAAATAGCCCCTGACGGTGCCTGCGCCCCTCGCCGCGACGGCGGACACTCCCGTGGAGCCGGCCGAAAGGCCGGCCCCACCCGCCGCCTCCGGGCGCGACCTGCGGCTCGACCTGTTCCGCGGGCTGGCGCTGTGGTTCATCTTCCTGAATCACGTGCCCAACAATGTCGGCAACTGGATCACCAACCGCAATTTCGGCTTTTCCGACGCCACCGAGATCTTCGTCTTCATCTCCGGCTACACCGCCGCCATGGTCTATGGGCGCCAGCTCGAGTCCAGCGGCGTGCTCGTCACCTCGGCGCGCATCCTGCGCCGGGCGTGGCAGCTCTATATCGCCTTCATCTTCCTGTTCGTGATCTATCTCGCCGAAATCTCCTATGTCGTCGGCAGCTTCGAGAACCCGCTCTATGCCGAGGAAATGGGGGCGCTGCAGTTCCTCGCCGAGCCCGACGTGGCGCTGGTGCAGGCGCTGCTGCTGAAATTCCGCCCGGCCAATATGGACGTGCTGCCGCTCTATATCGTGCTGCTCGCCACCTTCCCGCCGATTCTGTGGGCGCTGAAGCGCTGGGCCGACGCGACGCTTCTCGCCTCCTTCCTGCTCTGGCTGGCGGTTCAGTTCCTCGGCTTCAACCTGCCCGGCTATCCCGACGACCGGATGTGGTTCTTCAACCCCTTCGCCTGGCAACTGATGTTCGTGTTCGGCGGCTGGTGCGGGCTCGGCGGCAGCGACCGGCTGGCGGGACTGGTGCATTCGCGGGTGGTGCTGGTGTTGTCAGTGTTCTATCTCGCGCTGTCACTGGCGGTGGTGACGAGCTGGTACTGGCCGCCACTGGAAGGGCTGGTGCCGCCCGCCATCGGCGACATCATCTACCCCATCAGCAAGACCGACCTCTCGGTGCTGCGCTTCGTGCACTTTCTCGCGCTGGCGGTGGTGGTGGTCAGGCTGATACCGGTGCAGGCGCCGTTTCTGCGCTGGGAAGCCGTGAGGCCGCTGATCATGTGCGGCCAGCACTCGCTGGAAGTGTTCTGTTTCGGCGTCTTCCTTTCTTTTGCCGCACATTTCGTGCTGAACGAGGTCTCCGGCACCGTGCTCATGCAAGTGACGATGAGCCTGTCCGGCATCGCCTTAATGGTAGGTCTCTCGGCATTGCTGTCGTGGTATGCTCGCGCCGAGCGCGACAGAGCGGCGCGCAAGAAGGCTGGCTAGCGCGGTTCGACGTGGAACGCTGGATCTGGGGTATGTTGTTCGCAAGCGTCCTTTCCTTGGGCGGCGCCTCCGGCGTCGCGGCCGAGACGGGGAAGGTTTGCGCGGCGCCGTCCGCCCTCACGCGGGCGGGCTTCCCGCTGCCGCGCCTGGCGCGCTCGCTGGAGAAGAAGGAGCCGACCACCATCCTGGTGGTGAACAGCGCTACCACGACCAAGCGGCCGACTGATGCCGGCACAGCGGGCGGCAAGAGCGTCGCCCTGCGCAGCTTCCCGAGCTATATTGAGGAGACGCTGCGCACCCGCTATCCCGAAGGCGGGGTGGTGGTGACGACCCGCAGCCAGCCGCGCGCCACCGCCGAAACCATTCGCGACGAACTCCCGGCGATGCTGGCGGAAGCCCGGCCGGCGCTGGTGATCTGGCAGACAGGCACCTTCGACGCCATCCTGGGCGCCGAGACCTCCATTTTCTCCGACGCGGTCGACACCGGCATAGGCTATGTCCATGACGCTGGCGCCGATCTCATCCTGGTCAGCCCGCAATACAGCCCGCGCACCGATTTCGCCTTCGATATCGGCGCCTATACCAACGCGCTGCGCTGGGCGGCGCGTCTCGGCGGTGTGCCGTTCTTCGACCGCTACGCCATCATGCACTTCTGGGAAGACGAAGGCATTTTCGACTTCGACACCGCCCGCCCCTCCCCCTCGCTGTTCGACGATGTGCACAGCTGCATCGGCCGTCTTCTGGTCGGCATGATCGTCGATGGCGTCGACCTCAGAACGCTCGGTTCCCGCTAGATGCACCTGCGCCTTCTCGCCCCCCTCGCCTTTTCCGCCCTCCTCGCCGCCGCGCAGCCGGCCGCCGCGCAGACGGTGATGCCGGCCAGTTGCCCGGCGGCGAAGACGCTGGCCAAGCTCAACGCCCCGCTCGCCCGCACCTCGGCCCGGCTGCGCGCCGGCGAGAAGGTGGTGATCGTCGCCATCGGCTCCTCCTCCACCGCCGGGGCGGGGGCGAGCGTGCCCGATGCCGCCTATCCCAACCGGCTGCAGGCGATGCTGCGCGAGCGCTTTCCCGCCGCCGATATCAGCGTCGTCAATCGCGGCATCAATGGGCAGGACGCACCGGAAATGCTGGCGCGCTTCGACACCGATGTCGCGGCGCTGAAGCCGACGCTGGTGATCTGGCAATCCGGGGTGAACGCGCTGTTCCGCGAGGGCGGCCTCGCCGCCGCTGACGCGCTGCTGCACGAGGCGATCGCCCGAGTGAAGGCGATCGACGCCGATCTCGTACTGGTCGACCCGCAATACGCCCCGCGCGTGCTCGCCGACGCCGATAGCGGGCCGATGGTCAACCTCATCGCCAAGGTGGCGGCGGAGGAAGGCGTCGCGGTCTATCCGCGCTTCGCGCTGATGCGCGACTGGCACGAAAAGGCCTCGATGGGCTTCGAATCCTTCCTGTGGAAGGACCAGTTCCACATGAATGACTGGGGCTATAACTGCTTCGCCCGCGACCTCGGCCGCGCCGTCGTCGCCAATATCGACTCGCAGCAGCGCTCCGCCGATGTGGGCGCGCCCGCCAAGCCGATCGCGGCCCAGTCGGTGACGGCGAAGCCGATCGCGGCTCCTGCCGCCCTGCCGGTGTCGGCCAGCGCGGCGCCCTGAGCGAAGCGATCAAGCGTAACCCTGATCGAGGCGGTCAGGCGCGCTCGGAGCCGACAAGCTCAATCGTCGCCCTTGCCGGAAAACGCCCCGCCGAAGCGCTTCATCACCGCGTCGCGGGCCTTGAGCACGCGGCGCTCGTAATCTTCCGCCATCGGCTCGGTCAGCACGCTTTCCAGCCCGGCGAGCAGCGCCCACAGAGCGGGAATCTCCGCCTCGTCCTCGATGAAGTCGGCCATCGCCTCGCCATCGGCGTCGTCCACCGTGCGCGAGAGGAACTCGAACAGCACGACGGCGACCGAGCGGTCGATGACAAGCGTGATTTCGTCGTCCGGCGCCTCGGCCATGGAATGTCCCCGTGCGAGATGTTTCCTTCCTATCGTCCGGCCACGCCGCGATGACAAGTCCCGGGGGACCTGTCACGCCGCCCGGATGATATCCGCCCGGCTTGCATTCGGCGCCACGCCGTGCTGACCCTTGCGCGAAACCGGGGAGAGCTATGATGGCGGCAGCGGACGATCTGAGGACGGTCAGGGATTTCGTGCGCTATGGCGTCAGCCGCTTCACCAAGGCCCGGCTGGCCTTCGGCCATGGCACCAGCGAGGCACTTGATGAGGCGGCCTTCATGGTGCTGGAGGCGCTGCATCTGCCGGTGGACGACCTCTCGCCCTGGCTCGACGCGCGGCTGACCGCCGAGGAGCGCGCGCATCTGGCCGACCTGATCGAGCGGCGTTGCACCACCCGCCAGCCAGCCGCCTATCTGCTCGGCAAGACCTATATTGGCGGCGTGCCGTTCCGCTCCGATCCGCGCGCCATCGTGCCGCGTTCCTTCATCGGCGAATTGATGGCCGGCGAGCTGTTCACCGGCGGCGACTTCTCGCTGGTGCCCCAGCCGGAAAGCGTCGGCCGCGTGCTGGACCTGTGCACGGGCTCGGGCTGCCTCGCCATTCTCGCCGCCATGACCTTCCCCAATGCGCAGGTGGATGGCGTCGACCTCTCGCCCGACGCGCTCTCGCTTGCCGCCGAGAACGTCGCGGAGCACGAACTGACCGCGCGCGTTCGGCTGATCGAGGGCGATCTGTTCGGCCCTCTGGCGGGCGAGATCTACGACCTCATCATCACCAACCCGCCCTATGTGGATGAGCAGGCGATGGCGGCGCTGCCGGCGGAATACCGCCACGAGCCGAGCCTCGCCTTTGCCGGCGGGCCGGACGGGCTCGACATCGTCCGCCGCATCCTTGCCGAGGCGCCGGCGCATCTGACGCCCGGCGGCGGCCTCATCTGCGAATTCGGCACCGGCAAGGAGATATTGGAGGCCGAATACCCCCATCTGCCCTTCCTCTGGCTCGACACCGAGGACAGCGAGGGCGAGGTATTCTGGCTTTCCGCCGCCGACCTCGCGGTCAACGCCGATCTGCGCGTCATCAACCGCATGCCGCGCTGAACCCGCTTCGTCATCCCGGAACGGCCTTGGGCCGTATCCGGGATCGGTCGCCGCGCCTCAGCCGCCCTTCTTCATATGGGCCAGCACGGCCGCGTCCGGCCAGCAATCCAGCGGCAGGCCGTTCGCCTTCTGGTAGGCGCCGAGCGCGGCGCGGGTCTTCATGCCGGCCTTGCCGTCGATCTTGTCGGCATAGAAGCCCTGGCTCGCCAGCACCTTCTGCATGAATTCGAGATCGCGCGTCTTCACCAGCGCAATCTTCTCCCAATCATGGGCGAAGGGCCGGTCGTCCTCGATGCGGTCGGCGAGATGGCCGACATAGAGCACATAGAGATCGGCGAAATTGTAGCTCTTGAGCACGAAGTAATTGGCCGGCGTCAGGAAAGCCGGCCCATAGGGACCGGCCGGCATGATGATGGAAGCCTCGTCCTTCAGCGCGGAAGGCGCCACCCGGCGTCCGTCGGCGATCTTGACTCCCCGCTTCAGCCACTCGCCGATGGGGAGCGTGACCTCGGGTTCGGCCTTTGTGCAATCGAAGCCGGGCGGGACGGTGATCTCATAGGCCCAGCGCTTGCCGCTCTGCCAGCCCTTTTCCTTGAGCAGGCTGGCGGTGGCGGCCAGCGCCTCCGGCACATTGGTCCAGATATTGGCGGTGCCGTCGCCGTCGAGATCGACCCCATAGGCGAGATAGCCGGTGGGCAGGAACTGGGTGAGCCCCATCGCCCCGGCCCAGGAGCTTTTCATCCCGGCGCGGGTGACATGGCCCTCGTCAAGGATCTTCAGCGCGGCGAGAAACTCGGCCCGGAACTCCTCCTTGCGGCGGCCGACATAGGCCTGTGTCGCCAGCACGCGCAGCGCGTCATGGCTGAGCTTGGCTCCGCCATAGGAGGTCTCGCGCGCCCAGATGGCGAGCAGGATCGGCCCCGGCACGCCGAACTGGCGCTCGATGGCGGCCAGCTCCGCGCGGTACTGCACCGCCAGTTTGCGCCCGCGCGCGGCATAGGCGGCGATCGCCTTGTCGGAGACGTAGTCGGCGGGGGTCTGCACGAATTCCGCCTGCCGGTCCGGCGCCTTCGGCTTACCGGGCAAAGCGAGGTCGGGCAGCGAGAAGTCCGGCTCCAACCCGGCGGTCTCGCGCTCGAAAGTGGCGCGGGAAATGCCCATGGCCTGCGCCGCCGGCCATTGCGCGGCGAGCCAGCGCTCAAAGCCGGCATCGGCGAGCGCCGGCCCGGCGAGGACGAGAAGCGTGAGGGCGGCGGCGAGAAGGGGGCGGCGGAGCAAGTGGATCATGCCCCTGAGATAGCGCAGATCGCGCCCGCTGCGAATGACGGCCGTGCCGGGCCGCTCAGCCCACCGCGACGATGAACAGCCGGGGAAAGCGCAGCAGCACCTTTCCGTCGACCCGGGCGGGATAGGTCTGCGCCAGCCGCGCCGTGTAGTCGGCGAGGAAGGCGGCGCGCTCGGCCTCATCAAGCGGCGCGAGATAGGTGCGCAGCCCCGTGGAGCGGAACCACTCGGCAATGGCCGGCGCGCCTTCCAGCGGGTGGTTGTAGAGCGTGTGCCAGATGTCGACATGGCGGGCCAGCGGCGCCAGCCGGTCGTAATAGGCGCCGACGCTGGGTAGCCGGTCACGCGCCACCCCGGCCACGCGGTCCGCCCACGGGCCGGCAGCGGCCGCCTCTTCCATCAGCAGATGCGAGGGCTCGTTCACATTATCAGGCATCTGCAGCGCCAGCACCCCGCCCTGCGGCAGTGCTGCCAGCAGCCGGGCCAGCACGTCGAGATGAGCCGGTACCCACTGGAACACGGCATTGGCGAAGAGAAGCTGGGTGCCCTCGGGCGGCTGCCAGGTGGCGAGATCGCCCAGCTCGAAGCGCGCGCCCGGCAGGCGGGCGCGGGCCTGTTCGATCATGGCGGGGGAATTGTCGACGCCGATCACCTCGGCCTGCGGCCAGCGCTGGGCCAGCAGTTCGGTCGAATTGCCGGGCCCGCAGCCGAGATCGACCACGCGGCGGGGCCGCTCCAGCGGCACCCGCGCGAGCAGATCGCGCGGCGGCCGGGTGCGCTCGTCCTCGAATTTCAGATAGAGGGCGGGGTTCCAGTCTTCGGCCATGACGTGCCTCCCCTTTCACCGCCGACCCTCACGGCAGGCGAACCTCTCCACCTCATCCCCGGGCTCGACCCGGGGATCCATGCGTGCGCCCGCCGCCACGCGGCCGGGCTGGGTCCCCGGGCCAAGCCCGTGGATGAGGGAAGGCAGGCCCTTCCCCTCCCCCAAAGCCGTCCTCCCGCTCAGCGCGTCAGCTTCTTGTGCTTCATCCGATGCGGGATGATCTCTTCGACGCCGAGGCGGCGCTTCTTGTCTTCCTCATAATCGTGGAAGTTGCCTCGCACCACTCGACATGGCCGTCGCCCTCGAAAGCCAGTATGTGGGTGGCATCGATGGATCTCTCGGTCTTGGCGATAAGTCAGCAACCGACCCTAACCGAACATCCCCGGTGGCACCTCTGCCGGGACTTACGCCACGCCCGGGGACAAGATCGATGCAAGCGGTCAGGAAAAACTGCCGATACTGTTACCGTCGTCAGCGTTTACGGTGTCTTGCTCCGTCAAATCCGCCACGATCACAGCCCGCAAGACAGGGGCATTCCACGGCCGTTTCAACCCCTCGCTCTTCTCCTGTGCTTCTGAGGCCTTGTTCTGATGAGCGACCGGCTCTAACTTCATTGGCCCCGAAACTCCAAAACTAAGTACGAAACGGTACAATATTACAATTGGGCACGCAAGAAAAAGCCGTGCCGGAGTTTAAGGGGAAGGTGGGCTTCCGCCCGTGGCGGCTACATCGAAAGATCGCCCAGCTCGAGGCGGGCGGGCGGGTGCGCTCATCCTCGAAGGAGAGATAGAGGGCGGGGTTCCAGTCGTCGACCATCGCCAGCTCCCTTGCTCTCCCGCCCACGCACTAGGAGAACCGGTCGACGTCACCCCGCCGGCGTCATCCCGGAAGGGCCGTCAGGCCCTGTCCGGGATCGTATGCCACCTGTCGAGCGCGCGATCCCGGCTCTGCGCTGCGCGCCGGCCGGGATGACGTACCCCCTCAGCGCGTCAGCTTCTTGTGCTTCATACGGTGCGGGACGATCTCGTCCACGCCGAGGCGGCGCTTCTTGTCTTCCTCATAGTCGTGGAAATTGCCCTCGAACCACTCGACATGGCCATCGCCCTCGAAGGCCAGCATATGGGTGGCGATACGGTCGAGGAAGAAGCGGTCATGCGAGATGATGACCGCGCAGCCGGCGAAGTCTTCCAGCGCCTCTTCCAGCGCGCGCAGCGTCTCGACGTCGAGATCGTTGGTCGGTTCGTCCAGCAGCAGGACGTTGGCGCCCTGCTGGAGAATCCGGGCGAGATGCACGCGGTTGCGCTCACCGCCCGAGAGCATGCCGACCTTCTTCTGCTGGTCGCCGCCCTTGAAGTTGAAGGCGCCGCAATAGGCGCGCGAATTGATCTCGCGCTTGCCGAGATACAGCACCTCATTGCCGCCGGAGATTTCCTCCCACACGGTCTTCTTGTCGTTCAGCGCGTCGCGGTTCTGGTCGACATAGCCGAGCTGGACGCTCTCGCCGACGGTGATCGAGCCGGCATCGGGCGTCTCCAGCCCGTTGATCATGCGGAACAGCGTCGTCTTTCCGGCGCCGTTCGGGCCGATGACGCCGACAATGCCGCCCGGCGGCAGTTTGAAGGAGAGGTCGTCGATCAGCAGCTTGTCGCCAAACGACTTGGTGAGACCGTTAAACTCGATGACGTTGTTGCCGAGCCGCTCGGACACCGGAATGACGATCTGCGCGGTGGTCGGGCCCTTCTCGGACGCCTTCTTCACCAGGTCGTCATAGCGCTGGATACGCGCCTTGTTCTTGGCCTGACGGGCCTTCGGGGAGGCCCCCATCCACTCCGCCTCGGAGGCGATCGCGCGCTGGCGGGCCTCGTCCTCGCGATTTTCCTGCGCCATGCGCTTGGCCTTCTGCGCCAGCCACGAGGAATAGTTGCCCTCATAGGGAATGCCGCGGCCGCGATCGAGTTCGAGGATCCAGCCGGTCACATTGTCGAGGAAGTAGCGGTCATGGGTGACGATCAGGATCGCGCCGGGATAGCTGCGCAGATGGCCTTCGAGCCAATTGGTGGTCTCGGCGTCGAGATGGTTGGTCGGCTCGTCCAGCAGCAGCAGCTCGGGCTGCGAGAGCAGCAGCTGGCACAGCGCCACGCGGCGCCGCTCGCCGCCGGAGAGCTTCGACACGTCGGAGCCCTCCTCGGGGCAGCCGAGCGCGTCCATCGCCTGGTCGACCTTGCTGTCGAGGTCCCACAGGCCCTGGCCTTCGATCTCGTCCTGGAGGGCGGTCATCTCGTCCGCCGTCTCCTCGGAATAGTTCATCGCCAGTTCGTTGTAGCGGTCGAGAATGCCCTTCTGCTTGGCGACGCCGAGCATCACGTTCTCGCGCACCGAGAGCGTCGGGTCGAGCAGCGGCTCCTGCGGCAGGTAGCCGACGCGCGCGCCTTCCGCGACCCAGGCCTCGCCGGAGAAGTCCTTGTCCATGCCGGCCATGATCTTGAGCAGCGTGGACTTGCCCGAGCCGTTGGCGCCGAGGATGCCGATCTTGGCGTCGGGGTAGAAGGAGAGGTGCACATTGTCGAGCACCTTCTTGCCGCCCGGATAGGCCTTGGACATGCCGTGCATGTGGTAGACGTACTGATAGGAAGCCATGTACCAAATTCCTGCGCTTCGGGCCGAGCCGAGATCGGGCCGCGAGGCCGCGGCGTCATGCGGTGTGGGTTGCGCGCTATGTAAACCGCGCACCGTTGAGCGGCAAGGCCGTCCCGCAAAGACCCGCCTATCTTATGGTTCCACGCGGCGCAGGGGCGTCGCTCAGCGCGCCTGAACGGCGTCGCCCCGCCTGCGTTTACGGCCGGCCACGGGCGGGCCAATCGGCTTTTTCGCCCAAGGTATTGGAACGCCTCTGTTCCTCGGGCGTTGACAGCTGCCGGCACGCACGCCGGGCGCAACTCACTATCTTCTTACCTCAAGAAGCCGGAACCGGGCGGGTATACCGACAGCATGGCGACAGCACCAACCGAACCCCTCTCCCTGCTTCCCCGCCCCGACTGGGCTCTCTTCCTCGATATTGACGGTACGCTGATCGAGCACGCCGACCATCCCGAGGGCGTGAGCATCCCTACCGGCCTACCGGACCTGCTGGCGCAGCTGCAAGTGGCGCTGGACGGCGCGGTGGCGCTGGTTTCGGGGCGCACCATCGACTGGATGGACCGCCGCTTCGCCCCCGCCCGCCTCGCCGCCTCCGGCCAGCATGGGGCCGAGGTGCGCCTTGCTCCCGACGCGCCCTCCGTGCCGATTCCCCTGCCGCGCTGGCGCCGACCGCTGGAAGAGGCGCTGAGCGCCGTCCTCGCCACCTGGCCCGGCGTGTTCATCGAGCACAAGCCGCTGTCGCTGGCGGTGCATTTCCGCGCCGTGCCGGATTTCGGCGAGGCGATCATGGACAAGGTGATGGAGATCGGCACCGGCATTGATGGCGGGGTCGAGTTTCTCAAGGGCAAATATGTCATCGAGGTCCGGCAGGCCGGCCGCAACAAGGGTACGGCGGTGGCCGAGCTGATGAACTCGGCGCTGTTCACCGGCCGCCGCCCGGTGTTTCTGGGCGACGATGTGACCGATGAGGACGGCTTCCGCGCCGTCCGCGCCGCTGGCGGCCTCGCCCTTGCCGTCGGCGCCCGCCCGACCGAGCAGGCCGATTACAGGCTGGCCTCGCCGAGCGAGGTGCGCCGCTGGCTGACCGACCTTCCCAAGGCACTGGAGCGCGTGGATTCGTGAGCACCCATCTCGACCTGGCCGCCATCGGCAACGGCACCATCGCCGCGCTGATCGACCGCAACGGGCGCATCGGCTGGTGCTGCTGGCCGCGCATTGACGGCGACCCGGTCTTCTCCTCGCTGCTCGGCGGCGCCGAGCCGGAAGCCGGCTTCTTCGACGTGGTTCTGGAGGGGCAGGTCAAGGCGACGCGCCGCTACCAGACCAACAGCGCCATCATCGAGACCATTCTGGAGAACGACCAGGGCGCCAAGCTGCGGATCATCGACTTCGCCCCGCGCTTCAAGCTCTATGACCGTATCTACCGCCCCGCCATGCTGGTGCGCCGCATCGAGCCGATCACCGGCATGTGCCGGGTGACGCTGCGCCTGCGCCCGCATTTCAACTGGGGCGAACAGCGGCCCGCGCCGGTGCGCGGTTCCAACCACATGCGCTTTTCCGGCGACGACGTGACCCTGCGGGCCACCACCGACCTGCCCATCGTCTATGTGATGGAGGAGCGCCCCTTCGTGCTCAGCAAGCCGGCGACGCTGGTGCTGGGGCCGGACGAGCCCTTCCCCGCGAGCATTGCCGACACCACGCGCGGCTTCGAGGAGAAGACCCGCGAGTACTGGCACGAATGGGTGCGTTACCTCTCCATTCCCTATGAATGGCAGGACGCGGTGATCCGCGCCGCCATCTCGCTCAAGCTCTGCGCCTTCGAGGAGACCGGCGGCATCGTCGCCGCGCTCACCACCTCGATTCCCGAGGCGCCGCACTCGATCCGCAACTGGGACTACCGCCACTGCTGGCTGCGCGATTCCTATTTCACCGTGCGGGCGCTGAACATGCTCGGCGCTACCCGCACCATGGAAGACTATATCCGCTACCTCACCACGGTGATCGCCTCCGAGCCCTCCGGCCGGCTGGCGCCGGTCTATTCGATCGTTCCAGGCACGCCGCTGGAGGAGCGCTTCGCCCCGGCGCTTTCCGGCTTCCAGGGCATGGGGCCGGTGCGGGTCGGCAACCAGGCCGGCGAGCAGGTGCAGAATGACGGCTATGGCCATGTCGTGCTGGCGGCGGCGCAGATGTTCTTCGACGAACGCCTGCCCAACCGCGGCGACAAGGCGCTGTTCGAACTGCTGGAAGGGGTTGGCGCGCGGGCGGTGGAATTCGCCTTCGAGCCCGACGCCGGCCTGTGGGAGTTGCGCGGCAAGCGCCGGGTGCACACCTTCTCGGCTGTCATGAGCTGGGCCGCCTGCGACCGGCTGGCGCGCATCGCCCGGGTGCTGGAGCTGCCCGAGCGGGCGGAATTCTGGACCGAGAACGCCAACGAGATCCGTACCCGCATCATGTCCTTCGCCTGGGACGAGACACGCGGCTCCTTCGTCGACGCGGAGGAAGACGGCCAGCTCGACGCCAGCCTGCTGCTGCTGGCGGAACTGGGCTTCGTGCGGCCGGACGATCCGCGCTATGTCGCCACGGTGGAGACCATCGGCCGCGAGCTGAAGCGCAACGGCTATCTCATGCGCTATGCCGGCGAGGATGATTTCGGCCTGCCGGAAACCTCCTTCACCATCTGCTCGTTCTGGTATGCCGGCGCGCTCGACCTGATCGGCCGCCGCGACGAGGCGCGCGAGATGTTCACCAGCCTGCTCGCCCGGCGCAACCCGGCGGGGCTGCTGTCCGAGGACATCGACAACCAGACTTTGGAACTGTGGGGCAACATCCCGCAGACCTATTCCATGGTCGGCCTGATCGACACCGCCATGCGGCTGTCGAAGACCTGGGAGGAAGCCTTTTGGCGCGGCTCGTAATCGTCTCGAACCGGGTGGCATCGCCCAAGGAGCGCGCCGCCAAGGCGGGCGGACTGGCGGTGGCCCTGCGCGAGGCGCTGAGCCAGCGTGGCGGGCTCTGGTTCGGGTGGAGCGGCGAGACCGAGATCAACCCGCCCGACACGCCCAAGGTGTTTCGTTCGGGCCGCGTCACCTATGCCCTGCTCAATCTCGACCCGGAAGACCAGCGCGCCCATTATGCCGGCTACGCCAATGGCACGCTGTGGCCGCTGTGCCATTACCGGCTCGGCCTGCTGACCTTCCGACGCGCCGACTGGGAAGGCTACCGGCGGGTGAACGAGCATTTCGCCCGGGCTCTGCTGCCGCTGCTCAAGCCGGACGACAACATCTGGGTGCACGACTATCATTTCATCCCGCTGGCGGCGGAGCTGCGCAAGCTCGGCTTCGCCGGACGGATCGGCTATTTCCACCACATTCCCTGGCCGACCCCGGAAGTCTATCTCAGCCTGCCCTCGCATGCGGCGTTGGTGGACGACCTCTCGCATTACGACCTTGTCGGCCTGCAGACCGAGAACGACGTGCGGGCGCTGCTGACCTACATCTCCTCCGAGGTGCATGGCTGGATCGCCCCGGGCGGCACGGTGGGGCTGAAGGACCGGCGCTTCCGCGTCGCCGCCTACCCGATCGGCATCGATGCCGAGGCCTTCGTCAGCGATGCCCGGAAGTCGGTCGGCAAGGACGAGGAGCGGCGCCTCAATGAGAGCCTCGCCGGCCGCAGGCTGGCCGTGGGCGTGGACCGGCTGGACTATTCCAAGGGCCTGCCCGGCAAATTCGCCGCTTTCGGCGAGTTGCTGCGCAGCTACCCCGAGCACCGCTCCAAGGTGACGATGATGCAGGTGGCGCCGCTCTCGCGCAGCGAGGTGGCCGAATATCAGGCGCTGCGCCGCGAGCTGGAGGAGCTGGGCGGCGCGATCAATGGCGAATTCGCCGAATTCGACTGGGTGCCGCTTCGCTACCTCAACCGCCCGTTCCAGCGCGCCACGCTCGCCGCCATCTACCGGCGCGCCCTGGTGGGGGTGGTGACGCCGCTGCGCGACGGCATGAACCTCGTCGCCAAGGAATATGTCGCGGCGCAGGACCCGGAAGACCCGGGCGTGCTGGTGCTCTCGCGCTTCGCCGGCGCGGCCGACGAATTGAAGGGCTCGCTGCTGGTCAACCCCTACGACATTGAGGGCATGGCGGCGGCGATGGACCGGGCGCTGACCATGCCGCTGGAGGAGCGCCGGCAGCGCTGGCGCACCAACATGGACAATGTGGAGACCAACACCATCCACCATTGGTGCCAGCGCTTCATCGACGAACTGACCAACGTCACCGACCAGTTCGGCCCCCCGGGCGACCAATGGGGCAATGCCCGGCCGCAGTGAACCGGAGCGGTGCTGGTCGAGCCAGATTGCCTTGGATAGGGGAGTCTGAGATTATCAGGACGCAACTCTAGTCGTCTGTGAAAATGACACGTTATGGTTTTTGCGGCCTCAAGGTCATCGCCGGCTTCACCGCTGCGCTGGCATTTTCAACCCTGTTGGCCTTTGCGCAAACCGATGCCACGCCGCCATCGCCCCGCAAGGGGATCGTCATTTGGGACGTCCCGGCGTTCGATGCCCTGCCGGATGATGAGAATGGCCCGCTCGCCCGCTATGGCCGCTCCATCATCGAGGCCACTTACGCGCATATTGGGCCGGAAGCCGTCAATCCCGAAGCCCGTTATGCCGGTAATAATCTGGCCTGCGCCAATTGCCACCTGCACGCTGGACTGAAGAAATTCGGCCTTCCTTTGGTTGCAGCGTCCGCCGACTACCCCGCCTACAGCTCGCGGACCGGCACGGTCAGCTCGATCTTCGACCGGGTGAACCAGTGCCTGAAGCGCAGCATGAACGGACGGCCGATGCCGGAGGATGAGCGGCCGATGCAGGCGATCCTCGCCTACCTCAAGGTCCTCTCGACCCATATTCCGACCGAGGCGACGATCGTCGGTGCCGGAGCGGGGTCCATGCCGGAGATGGATCGCGCGGCGGACCCGTCGCGGGGGGCCGCGGTCTATGCCCACACCTGTGCGGACTGCCATCGCCGTGATGGCCTGGGCGTCCGGCGCAACGAGGCGCTGCCGAACATGGGCTATGCCGTCCCGCCCTTGTGGGGCCCGGACAGCTTCAACGATGGAGCGGGCACCGCGCGGCTGATCACGCTCGCCAACTTCGTCCATGACAACATGCCGAACGGGACTTCATGGATCGCCCCGACGCTCGCGCCGGAAGACGCCTGGGACGTGGCGGCATTCGTGCTGTCGCAACCTCGGCCCCAACTGGCTGGGATTGATCGCGATTTCCCCGACCTGCTGCTGAAGCCGGTGGATGCGGGCTATCCGCCCTACGCCGACAGCTTCTCTGTGGAGCAGCATCGCTTCGGCCCCTTCGCCCCGATCCGGGCGGAAATAGCCCGGCTGAGGGAAACGCGCGGCGAGGTGCCCAATCCCAACAGCCCGTAACTGGGACGGCATGACGGGCGAGGCCGGGAACGTCCGGGAGTGCCGCGGGATGAAGACGGCTGCATTTAATCGGCATCCCACGACCTCGGACTCCACCTAAACCCCCGCCTCATGTGGTCCGATCAGCCGCCCGACATCCGGCAGCCAGCGGATCGCCATGGCGAAGCGCTTGGTGGCCCCCGGCGCGATCAGCGACAGGCCCGGCTTCTCCGTGAACTCGGCAGGGCCGTCCTCGGGCGAGGCATAGCCGGCCCAGGGCTCGATGCACAGGAATGGCGCGCCGGGCTTCGACCACAGGCCGAGATGCGGCATGTCGGGGAAGGCGACTTCCAGCCCCGGCTCGCCCGGCACGCCGAAGCGCACATGGTGCGAGCGCAGATCGAGGAAGATCAGGGCGTCGCGCTCGAACAGCGCATCGGTCGGCTCGAGGATCGCGTCCACCGCCGGGTTCGGCTCGGTGGCGGTGGAGAGCAGGCCGCCCACCGGGCGGTGGATGGCTTCGGCTTCCGCTTTTTCGAACACCAGCCGGTGATCGTCCCGCGTGCCGCCATAGGGCAGCGGCCAGCGGAAGGCCGGGTGGAAGCCGACGCTCGCCGGCAGCTCCCCCTCGCCGGTATTGGCCACCTCGACCTCAATGGTCAGCGTCGCCTCGGCCAGCCGGTAGGTGACGGTGAGCGAGAACGGGAACGGGTACTGCTTGCGCGTCTCCTCGTCATCGTGAAGCGCAAGCCGGACGACCTGCTCCGTCGCCTCCTCAAGGGTGAAGGCGCGGCGGCGGGCGAAGCCGTGCTGGGCCATCGGGTAGACCTTCCCGTCATGCAGCAGTTGGTCGTTCGGCAGCCGCCCGACAATGGGGAAGAGCAGCGGCGCGCGGCCGGTCCAGAAGGCCGGGTCGCCGTTCCACAGCAGGTCATGCCCGTGCCGGTCCCGCAAAGCCACCATCTCAGCGCCCTGGGGCGAGATCTCGACCTCAAGGAATTCCGATTTCAGCCGCACCGCACCCTCGCTCATACCAATCCCCGTCTCGACTTCGCCCAAGATCAGGTCTAACGGGACCTTGCGGATAAACGATTCCGCGCGCCCGCCACCCTCATCGTCCGGTTCCCATCATGGCCCAGACTCTCGGCCCTGTCGCCGCGCTCCTGCTCGGCGTGTTCTTTCTGGTAACCGGGAGCGGCCTGCAGAACACGCTGCTACCGCTGCGCGGCGCCTTCGAGGGCTTCAGCGCGATCAATCTCGGCATATTGGGGTCGAGCTATTATCTCGGCTTCGTCGTCGGCTGCCTCGCCGTGCCGCATCTGGTGCGCCGCACCGGCCATATCCGCGCCTTCGCCGCCCTCACCTCCGGCGTGGTGGCGGCGATGATGGCGCATCCCTTGTTCATCGAGCCCTTCACCTGGTTCGCGCTGCGCACCGTCACCGGCTTCTGCTTCGCCGGGCTCTATCTGGTGATCGAAAGCTGGCTGAACGACCGCGCCACCAACCAGACGCGCGGCTTTGTCATGAGCGCCTATGTCATCGTCGATTATGCCGCGCTCACCGCCGGCCAGATGATGATCACGCTCTACCCGGTGCGGGCCTTCGACCTGTTCGCCATCGCCGCCATCCTGTTCTCGCTGGCGACGCTGCCGGTGGCCATCGCCTCCAGCAGCCAGCCGGCGCCGATCGAAACCGCGCGCATCCGCCTGCCGCGCCTGTTCAAGGCCGCGCCGGTGGCGATGGTCGGCTGCTTCGCCATCGGCCTCACCAATGGCTCGCTCTGGTCGCTGGGGCCGATCTTCGGCATCGGCCGGGGGCTGACCTCCGACGGCGCCGCGACCTTCATGAGCGCCGTCGTGGTGGCGGGCGCGCTGGCGCAATGGCCGATCGGCTATCTCTCCGACCGCATGGACCGCCGCCGCATCCTCGCCGCGTTGCTAGTGGGGGCGCTGCTGGCCGGGCTGGCGCTGGGGGCGCTGCCTTTCGACCTGCTCGGCCTCAGCCTGCTGGGCATGGTGTATGGCGCGCTCTCGCTGCCGGCCTATTCGCTCGCCGCCGCCCACGCCTATGACCGCACCGCCCCTTCCGAAGCGGTGGAGACGGCGGCGGGGCTGCTGCTGCTCTATGGCCTTGGCTCGGTGGTCGGTCCGGCGCTGGCGGCGCTCGGCATGCAGCATTACGGGCCGGGCGCGCTGTTCTTCTTCACCGCCGGCGCCTATGGGCTGCTGCTACTGTTCGTGCTCTGGCGCATCCTGCTGCGCGAGCGAGGGCGGCAGATCGACACCAAGAGCGAGCCGATCGCCTCGGCGGCGACCGGCACCGTGCCCCGGCCGGACAAGGAGCGCAAAGAGGCGCCGCTGGCGCGGCTCAAGCGCTGGCGCCGCGCCACGTCGCCCGCTCCGGCCCGCCCTGCCGCGACCAAGCCCGCCCCCACGCCCGCACCGGAAAGCCCGGCTTCGGCCGAGGACTTCCCTTCGCCGCAGGACGGACGTTCCGACGGGGCCTGAGCGGCACGGGAACCGATGCAGCACCCGTGCGTTGATACCGCACCCGCCACCCGCGCCTCCGGGGACTTTCGCATGATCAAATACGCCTTGATCTTCCTGGTGATTTCGATGATCGCCGGCGCCGTCGGCATGACCGGCGTCTCGCAGCTCGCCCGCAAGATCTCGCTGGTGCTGTTTGGGCTGTTCTTCCTCGGCTTCCTGCTGCTGATCGGCTTCGCCATGCTGGTCGACAAGGCGGTCTCATAACAGGATCAGGCGCCCAGCCTTTCGCCCGCCGCGGCCCAGTTCACCCGCTCGTCCAGCAGCGCCTTGATGTGGGCCGTCCGCCGGTTTTCCCAGTCGAGATAATAGGCGTGCTCCCATACATCGATGCCGACAACCGGGGTGACGCCTTCGGCGATCGGATTGCCAGCATCGGCGAGGCCGATCACGTCGAGCTTGCCGTCATCCTCCACCAGCCAGACCCAGCCGGTGCCGAACACGCCGTCGCCGATCTCGACCATGCGCGCCTTAAGCGGCTCAATCCCGCCGAAATCCCGCTCGGCCGCCTCCAGCAGGGCCTTTGAGGGTGGCGTGGGGCCGCCGGCGAATTGTGCCCAGTAGAAATTGTGATTCCAGGCCTGACCGGCATTGTTGAAGACCGCCGCCTCGCTCTGCTCCTTCGCCCTCACGATCACCTCCTCGAGCGACAGATCCGCATAGGGCGTGCCGGGCACAAGGCCGTTCAGCTTGTCGAAATAGCCCTTGTGATGCTTGTGGAAATGCAGGCCCACGGTGCGGGCGGAGATGGTCGGCGCCAGCGCGCCCTCGTCATAGGGCAGCGTGGGCTGGGCGAAAGGCGCGGCGGCGCGGGCGAGGTGCGGCCGGCCGACGGCGGCGGCCGCGAGCATCGTGCCGGTGGCGGCGAACAGGGTACGGCGATTCAGCATGGACGGGCTCCCTTCTGAAGCCAGCCCCCCGCCTGCCAATCGCCGGGCGTGCAAATCGTTCCGCCCGACGCGCCGCGTGGTTTGACCTAGCGCAAGGCGCGGTTCGGCTGCGCCGCTAGCCTGCTGGAAAACCACCAGGAGGATACCATGTCGACCGAGACCCTGTTTTTCGTCGCCGCCATCGTGATCGCCTTCAGCGGCTTTGCCGCCACGCTGGCCTATGTCGAAGCCTCGACCAAGTCGGTGCGCCGCACCAACCACCCGATCCCCGGGGAGTGAGCGGCCGGCGCCGCGCGGTCTATCGACGTCCGCCCCAAACAATGGTTGTATTACGCGCTAATACAACCATTGGGGCGTTCTATGTCGAGCAAGAGCATCAAGCGCGTGCAGGAAGCGTTGAAGGCCAAGGGTTACGACCCCGGCGAGGCGGACGGCATATGGGGCCGGCAGTCCATCGCTGCCCTCAGGAAATTCCAGGCCGCCACCGGGCTGGAGGTTGACGGCATTTTCGGGCCGCTCTCACGCGCCAAACTGCTGGGCGCGGACGCGCCGGAGCCGGCGGCGGACGATCCCGAGGGTCTCGTGTGGTTCGAGCAGGCGCTCAGTCTCGTCGGCACGAAGGAGAAGCCCGGCCCTGGCAACAGCAACCCGGTCATCCTCGGCTTCGCCAAGGGCCTCAACATCGACTACAAGGACGACGATATCCCGTGGTGCGGGCTGTTCGTCGCCCATTGCATCGGCGCCACCCTGCCGGAAGAACCGCTGCCGCGCGGCCCGCTGTGGGCGCGCGGCTGGCTTGGCTTCGGCAAAAAGACCGATCCGCGCCTCGGCGCCGTGCTCGTCTTCTGGCGCGGCAGTCCCAAGGGCGACCAGGGCCATGTCGGCTTCTATCACGGCGAGGATGACGACGCTTATCACGTCCTCGGCGGCAACCAGTCCAACATGGTGAACAAGACACGGATCGCCAAGAATCGCCTCCTTGAGGCGCGCTGGCCGACAACAGCGGCGAGCCTGCACAGCAACACAGTGCAGACCGCCACGGGCGATGTAGGGCTCAGCCACAACGAGCAATAAGGCCGGTGCGCACCGGGCGGGGGCACGCGATCGCGCCTCCTCCCGGGCATGCCAAATGCACCTCTGCGGGCCGTTCGACGCCCTTTTGCCGCGCCGTCACTGGCGCGGCGGCCGGTAGTGGGCTAGAGAACAGTGGCCAGCGCGAGCCTGGCCGTAAGCGTCCAACGTCAGGCAACGCATCCAACCCGGTCTCGGCCGGCCGGATGCGCATGGCGATCCGGACCCGCCGAGACCATCCGACGAGGATGGCCTATGCCAAAACCCGCTTCGCCAAAACCCGCTTCCCCTTCCCGCAAGCTGCCGGCGCGCTACGCCGCCATCGTCCTGCCGTTCGTGCTGTCGGTGCTGATGACCTTCGTAGTCTCGGCCATCGCAACCCTGCGCAGCCTCGGGCCCGGCCCCGACTTCCTCGCCACCTGGCCGGTCGCCTGGGGCCTGTCATGGCTGGTCGCCTTTCCCACACTCCTGCTCGTGCTGCCGGTGGTCCGGCGCATCGTCGGCCTCGTGGTGGAGGCGCCCAGCCGCTGAGACAAAAGAAAAGGCGGCCCGCAGGCCGCCTTTTTTGATTCGGAGACGGTGCGCCTCAATTGTCGAGGAAGCTGCGCAGCTTGCGCGAGCGCGAGGGGTGCTTGAGCTTGCGCAGCGCCTTGGCCTCGATCTGGCGGATACGCTCGCGCGTCACCGAGAACTGCTGGCCGACCTCTTCCAGCGTGTGGTCGGTGTTCATGCCGATGCCGAAGCGCATGCGCAGCACGCGCTCCTCGCGCGGGGTGAGCGAGGCCAGCACGCGGGTGGTGGTCTCGCGCAGATTGCTCTGGATCGCCGCGTCGATCGGCAGGATGGCGTTCTTGTCCTCGATGAAGTCGCCGAGATGGCTGTCTTCCTCGTCGCCGATCGGCGTTTCCAGCGAGATCGGCTCCTTGGCGATCTTGAGGACCTTGCGCACCTTCTCCAGCGGCATGCCGAGCTTTTCCGCCAGCTCTTCCGGGGTCGGCTCGCGGCCGATCTCGTGCAGCATCTGGCGCGAGGTGCGGACGATCTTGTTGATCGTCTCGATCATGTGCACCGGAATGCGGATGGTGCGGGCCTGGTCGGCGATCGAACGGGTGATCGCCTGCCGGATCCACCAGGTGGCATAGGTCGAGAACTTGTAGCCGCGGCGGTACTCGAACTTGTCGACCGCCTTCATCAGGCCGATATTGCCTTCCTGGATCAGGTCGAGGAACTGCAGGCCACGGTTGGTGTATTTCTTGGCGATGGAGATGACGAGGCGCAGATTGGCCTCCACCATTTCCTTCTTGGCCTGGCGGGCTTCCTTCTCGCCCTTCTGCACCATCTGGACGATCTTGCGGAATTCCTGGATCTCCAGCCCGGTCTCGGTGGCCAGAGCGTGGATTTCCGAACGCAGGTCCTTGATGCCGTCGAGCTCCTGCCCGACAAAGCCCTTCCAGCCGCGCGAGGTCAGGTTCTTCACCCGGGCGACCCATTTCGGGTCGAGCTCTGAGCCCTGATACTGGCGCAGGAAGTCCTCGCGCGAGACGCCGAAGCTCTCGGCCAGGCGCATCAGCCGGCCCTCGAGCGAAACGAGGCGCTTGTTGATGTCGTAGAGCTGCTCGACGAGGTTGTCGATGCGCGCCTGATTGAGCGACAGCGACTTCACGTCGACGATCAGCGCGTCCTTCAGGCTCTTGTATTTGCGGTCCTGCGAGGGCGAGAGGCTCTCGTTCTTGAGCTTGGACTCGACGTTCTGGTCCTGCAGGCGGCGCAGCTTCTTGTAGGCGTCGGCGATGCGGTCGAAGGTTTCCAGCACCTTCGGCTTGATCTCGGCTTCCATCGCCGCCAGCGACAGGGAATTTTCCATGTCGTCGTCATCGTCGCCGGCAATGGTCTCGCCAATGGTCGGCTCGCGCTCTTCCTCGGCCTCGGGGGCCAGCGTGCCGCCGCCCTCGACGATCGGGCCGTTCTTGGCCTCGGGGCCGGCATAGGTGGCTTCAAGGTCGATGATGTCGCGGAGGAGCACCTTGCCCTCCACCAGCTCATCGCGCCAGATGATGATGGCCTGGAAGGTCAGCGGGCTCTCGCACAGGCCGGCGATCATCGCCTCGCGGCCGGCTTCGATCCGCTTGGCGATGGCGATTTCGCCCTCGCGGGAGAGCAGCTCGACCGAGCCCATCTCGCGCAGATACATGCGGACGGGGTCGTCGGTGCGCTCACCCGGCTCGGACTTGGTCTCGGAACGGATGACCGTGCGCGAGCCGGTCTCGGCCAGCTCGCCGCTTGTCTCTTCCTCTTCCTCGGCCGCCTCGGGAGCGGCTTCCTCGCCCTCCGCCTCGGCCTCGGCCTCTTCGGCCTCGACGACATTGATGCCCATCTCGTTGAGCATCGCGTAAATGTCCTCGATCTGGTCCGAGGTGTTCTGTTCGGAAGGGAGAACCTCGTTCAGCTCGTCATAAGTCACGTAACCGCGCTTCTTGGCGAGCTTGATCATCTTCCGGACGCCAGCGTCCGAAAGGTCCAGCAACGGGCTGTCCGGGGTGTCGCCTTCCTTCTCGGGGGCTTCCGTCGCTTCCGCTGCCTGCTTCGCCATGCGTGTGTGCTCCTCAAGCGCCAGCGACCTGCGTCCCGGCGTGCGATGGCGGCCCTCGCGGAACCACCCTTCGATCGTTCAACCCGGCGTCCCGCACAGTGCCCGGCGCGAGACGCAAACAGGGCCACGCGCACCACGCGACTGAAGACGCGCGGGCGTGCAGCCCGATGGGACCTTACATCGACCGCGCCGGGCGACCCGACGCAGCGCCGAACCCCTCTACCAAAGCTTCGGTTCCGTCAAGTGCCGCGAGCTGCCTTTGTACGTCGAGAAACCGCGCCCAGTTCATGTCGGTGGGTTCTTCGGCCAGCCGTTTCTCGGCTTCTTTCAGGTCCTTAGATAGGGCGTGCCCCCGCCGGTGCAAGACCAGACGCTGGTGCCACCACAGCTCGACATCGACCCGGCCGGCATCCGAGAAGGCCGGCCAATCGTGCCGCGCCACCGCCAGACGGCTGAGCCGGTCGACCAGCGGCGCCAGCCCCTGCCCCTCCAAACGCGCCGCCAAAGTCTCCGGCGCCTCGGTCTCGCCCTCCATATGGGCGTCGAGCAGCACCCGGCGCAGATCGGCCAGTTCCCGGTTGTGCAGATGCAAGTCGGAAAGTTCCTCGGCGCACTGGTCGATCAGCCAGGGATGGTTGATCAGGGCGAAAAGCAGCAGCGCCTCGTTGCGCGGCATTTCCGCCGCCGCCCCGCGCACCAGCGCCGAGCGGCGCATGGTCTCGCCGCCACCCCGCCCCGCCAACGGGCGACCGGTGCCGGGCCGCCGTCCGCCCTTGGCTCCGGCACGCCCGGAATAGCCGGAATAATCATTGGCCGAGCGGCGCCCGCCCTCCCCCTGCCCGGAGGACGGGGCGAACAGGCGGCGGAAGCGCTCCATCAGCTCGGCGCGGTAATGCTTGCGCACCGTTTCGTCGCCGATCACCTTGACGATCTCGCCGATCCGCGCCTCCAGCGCCGCGCGGCGCTCGGGGGTGTCGACGCTCGCGGTCTCGATTTCGCGCGCCCACAGCACATCCGCCAGCGGACGGGCCTGCGCCAGCACCGCGTCCACCGCCTCGCGGCCGCCGGCCCGCACCAGATCGTCCGGGTCCTGCCCCTCGGGCAGCAGGCCGAAGGAAAGGCTCACCCCAGGCTTCAGGTGCGGCAAGGCAAGGTCCATCGCCCGCCAGGCGGCGCGACGGCCGGCCTTGTCGCCGTCGAACAGCAGCACCGGCTCGGGCGCCATCTTCCATAAAAGCGCGAGTTGCTCCTCGGTCAGCGCCGTGCCGAGCGGGGCCACCGCCCCGGCAAAGCCGGCCTCGACCAGGGCGATCACGTCGACATAGCCCTCCGCCGCAATCACGGCGGCGCCATTATGGGCCGCCGTGCGGGCGTTGAAGGCGTTGTAGAGCAGCGCGCCCTTGTGGAAGAGCGGCGTTTCCGGCGAGTTCAGGTACTTGGCCGGCACGTCCTTCTCCAGCGCCCGCCCGCCAAAGGCGACGACCCGCCCGCGCAGATCGGTGATCGGGAAGATCACCCGGTCGCGGAAGCGATCATAGGGAATGGCGATGTCCTCGGCCGAAATCAGCAGCCCGGCCTCGACCATGTCCTCCACCGGCACGCCGCGCCCGCCCAGCGCTTCCTTCAGCGCGAATCGGTCCGGCGGGGCGTAGCCGAGGCGGAAGCGGGCCTGCACCGAGGGCCCGAGGCCGCGATCGGCGAGATAGCCACGCCCCTTGGCGCCGGCGCGGCCCTGCAGCGTCGCCTCGAAATACTGGGCGGCGAGTTCCATCACCTCGTGCAGCGTCTTGCGCCGGCTCTCGCGCTTTTCCTCCTCGCGCGACTGAACCGGCATGGCGAGGCCCGCCATGGAGGCCAGCCGTTCCACCGCCTCCGGAAAGGGCAGGCCTTCGACCTCCATCAGGAAGTCGAACTGATCGCCATGCTTGCCGGAGGAGAAGCAGTGATAGAAGCCCTTCTGGTCGTTGACATAGAAGGACGGGGTCTTCTCCGGGTTGAACGGCGACAGGCCGCGCCATTCCCGGCCCTGCTTCTTCAACGGCACGCGCTTGCTCACCACCTCCGACACCGGGAGGCGGGCGCGTATCTCGTCGAGGAACGAGGGCGGAAAGCGCATGGGGGCGTGAACTCACGGTGAAGCTTGGCTGGACATCATAGCAGGAGGGCGGCACTCGCGGCCGCAAGAACCGCGCCCGCGCCGCCGCCGTCCCCGCTGTCCCCAGCCCTCAGCTCGCTCCCATATAGGCGCGCCACAGCGCCGCCGCGAGGATGCCGAGCGCGATGGCCGGCAGCGCCTTGCGCAAAACCAGCCGGGCGAGGATGGCGACGCCGACCGCAACATAGCCCTCCGGCCCGCCGCGCACCGTCGCCGGCACGACAAGCGCCACCAGCACCGCCCCGGCGAGATAGCGCAGGAAATTCTCGGTGCGGGCCGACATCGGCACGAAGCCGACCAAAAAGATGCCGCCCGCCCGCGTCGCATAGGTGACGAGCGCCATGGCGCAGACCACAAGCAGGGCGTCCGTCGTGCTCATGGGCGCTTCAACTCGTCACGGATGAGCCCGGCGACGCCGCCCGCCAACCCGCCCACCATCACATGCCAGTTGGGCGGCAGGAACCACACCGCGCCCATGGCTGCCAGACCCGCCACCAGCCAGGGCAGGTCATCGACCCGTCCCCGCCGCAGCCCGACCAGCGTGGTGGCGAAAAAGGCGACGAGCACGAGGTCGAGCGCATAGGTCTTCACATCGTCCAGCGTCAGCCCGCCGGCCACCGCGCCGATCACCGTGGCCGACACCCAGGTCGCCCACATCAGCAGGCCGCCGCCGACAAGATAGCCGAGGTCGCGCTCGCCCTTGCGCTCGGCGGCGATCAGGGCCGCCCAGTTGAGATCGCTGAGCAGCGTCATCGCGCCATAGACCTTCCACGGCGAAAGCCCCTGGCACAGCGCCCGCAGCGAGGCGCCGAGCAGGATGTGCCGCGCATTGATGGCGAAGGTCGCCACCAGCAGCGGCAGCCACGGCACCGGGCTCGTCCACAGATCCAGTACGGCGAACTGCGCCGCACCGGCGAAGACGGCCATGCTCATCAGCGCGGCGACCCAACCCTCCAGCCCGACGCCGCGCGCGGCGATGCCGAAGGCGATGCCGAACACGAAGACGGGTGGCAGGACGGGAAGAATCGCCCGCGCCCCGCGCCAGCAGCCAGCCCAGGTGAGCGTGGCA
This sequence comes from Ancylobacter vacuolatus, assembly GCF_030813595.1. Classification (GTDB taxonomy): domain Bacteria; phylum Pseudomonadota; class Alphaproteobacteria; order Rhizobiales; family Xanthobacteraceae; genus Ancylobacter; species Ancylobacter vacuolatus. The sequence goes on from NZ_JAUSUH010000010.1 coordinate 179,997, forward strand.
CCGGGCGGGTGCGGTTCGGAGGTTGGCGGCATGGCGGGGCTACGCGCTGAAAGGGAGTGTTTGGCCGGCGTCGCCGCTCACGCGGTGAGCAGGGCCTTGACCGTACCGCTGGCCTTGCCGAAATCCATCACCCCGGTATGCCGCTCCTTGAGCGCCGCCATCGTGCGGCCCATGTCCTTGAGGCCATGGGCGTTGATCTCAGAGATGACCGCGGCGATGGCGGCCTGCGCCTCGGCTTCGCTCATCTGGGCGGGCAGGAAGGACTGGATGACGACGATTTCCTCGCGCTCCTGGGTGGCGAGATCGACGCGGCCGGCTTCTTCATAGACCTTCGCCGATTCCTCGCGCTGCTTGATCATCTTGGTCAGCAGGCCGAGCAGTTCGTCGTCGGAAAGCGGGTCCTTGCCATGGCCGCGCGCCTCGATGTCGCGATCCTTGATCGCGGCATTGACGAGGCGCAGCGTGCCGAGACGCAGCTTGTCCTGCGCCTTCATGGCGCTTTTCAGCGATTGGTTGATCTCGTCGCGCAACACGGCTCAAGCCTTCCTGCAATCCGCGAGACGGCGTGCCGAAACCCCGAGAAACCGGGCCGCACGCCATTCGCGCTCCAATGGATATAGCCCCGCGCTTTCCGGGGGTCGCCGCGCGGACCCGGACGCGCCGCCGCCGGTTCCGGCGCAGCCATCCGCAAATCGTAGCCCAGATACGCAGCGGCAAGGCTGGCATCCGGCGCGGCAACGGACTAATTAGGGCACGAGATGACAGGGAACAAGATCAATGAACGGTAGCGCTGAACAGCACTCCGGCGACGACGTGTGGGCCGAGCCGCTCCCGACCGCCATCCTCGTTCTTGCCGACGGCACCGTGCTCGAAGGCTTCGGCCTCGGCGCCACCGGCCATGCGGTCGGCGAAGTATGCTTCAACACCGCCATGACCGGCTATCAGGAAGTGCTGACCGATCCGTCCTATGCCGGGCAGATCATCACCTTCACCTTCCCCCATATCGGCAATGTCGGCACCAATGAGGAAGACGTCGAGACCATCTCGATGGCCGGCGCCTCCGGCGTGCGCGGCGTGGTGCTGCACTCGGCCATCACCGATCCCTCGAATTACCGCGCCACCCGGCATTTCGACGCCTGGCTGAAGGCGCGCGGCATCATCGCCATCTCCGGCATCGACACCCGCGCGCTGACCGCCCTCATCCGCGACGGCGGCATGCCGAACGCGGTGATCGCCCATGCGCACAACGGCCAGTTCGACCTGCCGGCGCTGAAGGCGGAAGCCGCGGCGTGGCCGGGGTTGGAGGGCATGGACCTGGTGCCGATGGTCACGTCCGCCCAGCGCTTTTCCTGGGACGAGACCACCTGGAGCTGGCCGGACGGCTATGGCCGGCAGACTGCCCCCGCCCACCATGTCGTCGCTGTCGATTACGGCATCAAGCGCAACATTCTGCGCCTGCTCGCCCGCGCCGGCTGCCAGGTGACGGTGGTGCCCGCCACTACCTCGGCGGAAGAGATCATGGCGCTCCAGCCGGACGGCGTGTTCCTCTCCAATGGTCCCGGCGATCCGGCGGCGACAGGCGAATATGCGGTGCCGGTGATTCGCGAGATCATCGCCCGCGGCGTGCCGACCTTCGGCATCTGCCTCGGCCACCAGATGATCGGCCTCGCGGTGGGTGGGCGCACGGTGAAGATGCACCAGGGCCATCACGGCGCGAACCATCCGGTGAAGGACAACACGACAGGCAAGGTCGAGATCACCTCGATGAATCACGGCTTCGCGGTCGACCGCGACAGCCTGCCGGCCACCGCCACCGAGACGCATGTCTCGCTGTTCGACGGCTCCAATGCCGGCATCGCGCTGACCGACAAGCCGGTGTTCTCGGTGCAGTATCACCCCGAGGCCAGCCCCGGCCCGCAGGACAGCCACTATCTGTTCGACCGCTTCGTCGAGATGATCGCGAAGAACAAGGCGGCCTGAGCCACCTTCGCCCTGAACCAAGCCGGCGGCACCGCCGGCAAGGTCATTGCGCTTGCATGAGGGCCTGTCACCATGCGTGCGGCGCGCGGCGGCATTGCGGGGGCCCTGCCGGCGCCGCGCGCTTGCCCGATGCGGCGACGCGCCAAGCGCCGCCGCTTTCGGAGGAGCCCCCGCCATGAAGACCCCCCTGCTGCTCGCTTCGCTGACCCTCGCCCTGCTGCCGGCCGCCAGCGCCCGCGCCGACACGGTGCCCAGCCTCATCGGCACCTGGGCGCTCGCCGACGAGGCGTTCGCCGCTGCCCGCGTCGGAACCAGCAACAAATATTTCGACGACCTGCCCAAGCCCACCTTCGGCACGCCCGACCAGGCCTTCACCTACACGATCGAGGCGCAGGATGGCCGTGCTTTCCATGGCGTCGCCACCGGGCCGCAGGGGAAGAGCGAGGCCATCGTCGGCGTCATCCGGTTCGACAACAAGGAAATCCTGATGTCCGGCGACAGCGGCACGGTGGAAGGCCGCCTTGTCGACGACAAGCTCGAACTCTGCTGGATCGATAGCCTGCCGACCTGGAACGCCGTGTCCTGCGGCCTGTTCAAGAAGACCAAGTAAGGTACTGGGCGCCCGCCCGTGACGGTCACACCGTCGCCAGCGCCGAAACGGGCGCCCTCCCCCACGGGGGGAACGACGCGCCACCGCCGCGTTTAGCGGAAAGGCCACAGTCGCCTGTGGAATTCATGCGCCCCCTGCGTCGACCGCAGGGCTTAACAGCACCCGCGCCCTTCCCCCCCGAAGGAATCTGCGTTAAGGGAAGCCCCCAATTGCGGGGCGTGACCTCGCCCAGAAAGTTCAATCCGGGTCCGCCCAAGGACGCGTCGCACAGCGCGTCCTTTTTTGTGCGCCCGGACTAATGCGCGAGCCGCACGGGATCCGATGCCGAAACGCACAGATATTTCCACCATCCTCATCATCGGCGCCGGCCCCATCGTCATCGGGCAGGCCTGCGAATTCGATTATTCCGGTACCCAGGCGTGCAAGACGCTGAAGGCGGAAGGGTATCGGGTCGTGCTGGTCAATTCCAATCCGGCGACGATCATGACCGACCCGGACCTAGCCGACGCCACCTATATCGAGCCGATCACCCCGGAAATCGTCGCCAAGATCATCGCCAAGGAGCGCCACGCGATCCCCGGCGGCTTCGCCCTTCTGCCGACCATGGGCGGACAGACGGCGCTGAATTGCGCGCTGTCGCTGCGCAAAATGGGCGTGCTGGACGAATATGACGTCGAGATGATCGGCGCCACCGCCGAGGCCATCGACAAGGCCGAGGACCGCGAGCTGTTCCGCGACGCGATGACCAAGATCGGCCTCGACACGCCGCGCTCGCGCCAGATTAAGACCCTGCCGCAGGCGCTGGAAGCGCTGGAAGAGGTCGGCCTGCCGGCCATCATCCGCCCCTCCTTCACCATGGGCGGGCTCGGCGGCGGCATCGCCTACAACAAGTCGGAATATATCGAGATCATCGAGCGCGGCATCGACGCCTCCCCCACCAATGAAGTGCTGGTGGAAGAGAGCGTGCTGGGCTGGAAGGAGTATGAGATGGAGGTCGTCCGCGACAAGGCGGACAACTGCATCATCGTCTGCTCCATCGAGAACATCGACCCGATGGGCGTCCATACCGGCGATTCCATCACCGTCGCCCCGGCGCTGACGCTGACCGACAAGGAATATCAGCGCATGCGCGACGCCTCGCTCGCCGTGCTGCGCGAGATCGGCGTCGAGACCGGCGGCTCGAACGTGCAGTTCGCGATCGACCCGGAAACCGGCCGGATGATCGTCATCGAGATGAATCCGCGCGTCTCGCGCTCCTCGGCGCTGGCCTCCAAGGCGACGGGCTTCCCCATCGCCAAGGTCGCCGCGCGCCTTGCGGTCGGCTATACGCTGGACGAGATCGCCAACGACATCACCGGCGGCGCCACGCCGGCCTCGTTCGAACCGACCATCGACTATGTCGTCACCAAGATTCCCCGCTTCGCCTTCGAGAAGTTCCCCGGCGCCGAGCCGACGCTGACCACCTCGATGAAGTCGGTCGGCGAGGCGATGGCCATTGGCCGTACCTTCCAGGAATCGCTGCAGAAGGCGCTGCGCTCGCTGGAGACCGGCCTCACCGGCCTCGACGAGATCGAGATCGAAGGCCTCGGGCTCGGCGACGACAAGAACGCCGTGCGCGCCGCGCTGGGCACCCCGACCCCGGACCGGCTGTTGAAGGTGGCGCAGGCGATGCGCCTCGGCCTCGACGACGAGGCCATCCATGCCGGCTGCAAGATCGACCCGTGGTTCCTCGAACAGATCCGCGAGATCGTCGACACCGAGGCCAAGGTGCGCGCCCACGGCCTGCCGAAGACCGCGGGTGCCTTCCGCCGGCTGAAGGCGATGGGCTTCTCGGATTCGCGCCTCGCCGGCCTTGCCCGGCTTTCCGAGGCCGAGGTCTCGGAGCGCCGCCGGGCGCTGGACGTGCGCCCGGTCTACAAGCGCATCGACACCTGCGCCGCCGAGTTCGCCGCCCCGACCGCCTATATGTACTCGTCCTACGAGATGCCCTTTGCCGGCGTCCCGGCCGACGAATCGCGCCCGACCAATGCCAAGAAGGTGGTCATCCTCGGCGGCGGGCCGAACCGCATCGGCCAGGGCATCGAGTTCGACTATTGCTGCTGCCATGCCGCCTTCGCGCTGAAGGAGGTCGGCTATGAAACCATCATGGTCAACTGCAACCCGGAAACCGTGTCGACCGACTACGACACCTCGGACCGGCTCTATTTCGAGCCGCTGACCGCCGAGGACGTGCTCGAGATTCTGGAGCGCGAGCGCGCCAACGGCACGCTGCACGGCGTCATCGTGCAGTTCGGCGGCCAGACCCCGCTGAAGCTCGCCCGCGCGCTGGAAGAGGCGGAGATTCCCATTCTCGGCACCTCGCCGGAGGCGATCGACCTCGCTGAGGACCGCGACCGCTTCAAGACCCTGCTCGACAAGCTGAAGCTGCGCCAGCCGGCCAACGGCATCGCCTATTCGGTGGAGCAGGCCCGGCTCGTGACCGCCGAGCTCGGCTATCCCCTCGTCGTGCGCCCCTCCTATGTGCTGGGCGGGCGGGCGATGCAGATCATCCATGAGGAGAGCCAGCTCGGCGACTACCTGCTGGAGACGCTGCCGGGACTGGTGCCGAACGACATCAAGGCCCGCTACCCCAACGACAAGACCGGGCAGATCAACACGCTGCTGGGCAAGAACCCGCTGCTGTTCGACCGCTATCTCTCGGACGCCATCGAGGTGGATGTCGACTGCCTCGCCGACGGCACCGACACCTTCATCTGCGGCATCATGGAGCATATCGAGGAAGCCGGTATCCATTCCGGCGATTCGGCGTGCTCGCTGCCGCCTTACTCGCTGTCGCCTGAAATGATCGCCGAACTGGAGGCGCAGACCCGCAAGATGGCGCTGGCGCTCGGCGTCGGCGGGCTGATGAACGTCCAGTACGCGATCAAGGACGGCAAGATCTTCGTGCTGGAGGTCAATCCGCGCGCCTCCCGCACCGTGCCCTTCGTCGCCAAGGTGGTGGGCCAGCCCTTCGCCAAGATCGCCGCCCGCATCATGGCCGGCGAGCCGCTGGCCTCGTTCGGGCTAAAACCCTTCGCCGGCGACCATGTGGCGGTGAAGGAGGCGGTGTTCCCCTTCGCCCGCTTCCCCGGCGTCGACACGGTGCTCGGCCCGGAAATGCGCTCCACCGGCGAAGTGATGGGTCTCGACAAGTCCTTCGCCGTCGCCTTCGCCAAGAGCCAGCTCGGCGGCGGCACCAAGGTACCGACCTCGGGAACGGTGTTCATCTCCGTGCGCGACGGCGACAAGGCGCGCATTCTGGACGCGGCGCGGCTTCTTGTCTCGCTCGGCTTCAAGGTGATCGCCACGTCAGGCACCCAGCGCTACCTCGTCGAGAATGGCGTGCCCAGCGCCAAGATCAACAAGGTGCTGGAAGGCCGCCCGCACATTGTCGACGCGATCAAGAATGGCGAGGTCCAGCTGGTGTTCAACACCACTGAGGGTGCCCAGGCGCTCGCGGACTCGCGTTCGCTCCGCCGCGCCGCCCTCTTGCATAAAGTGCCGTACTACACCACGCTGTCCGGAGCGATTGCGGCGGCGCGCGGGATCAAGGCCTATATTGGCGGCGATCTGGAAGTGCGGGCCCTGCAGGACTATTTCTAGACCGGACGAACCTGACGGCGCCTCGCGGCGTTAGGAGCCGGATAACGGATAAGCCCGCGCGGGTGGTTCGATCGAGGCTGATGGCCCCGATCTTCCGCCCGCGGGGGCTTCGTTTGCTTTTGGGAGGTCAAGAACAGACCAATGGAAAAGATTCCGATGACCGCCGGCGGCCACGCCGCGCTGGAAGAAGAACTCAAGCGCCGCCAGCAGGTCGAGCGCCCGCGCATCATCGAGGCCATCTCGGAAGCGCGCGCCCATGGCGACCTGTCGGAGAATGCGGAATATCACGCCGCCAAGGAACAGCAGGCGCTGAACGAGGGCCGCATCGCCGAGCTTGAGGACAAATTGTCCCGCGCCGAGATCATCGACGTCGCCAAGCTGACCGGCGACACCGTGATGTTCGGCGCCACGGTCAAGCTGATCGACGAGGACACCGAGGAAGAGCGCGTCTGGCAGATCGTCGGCGACATGGAAGCCGACGCCAAGGCGGGGCGCATCTCCATCTCCTCGCCCATGGCGCGCGCGCTGATCGGCAAGAAGCTCGGCACGTCGGTGGAAGTGGTGACGCCCAAGGGCGCCCGCTCCTACGAGATCGCCGCTGTCCGCTTCGCCTGAGGACGGACGCAGGCCCGACATGACGGAGAAGGCGGCGATCGATCCGGCACGGCTCGAAGTCGTGGCGCCGAATTTCAAGCGCCGCCTCTCCGGCGTCACCTCGACGCTCGAGCGCGTGCTGCCCTTTCAGGCGCGCTCCATCGGCATTGCCGCCTTAGGCCCGGGCCTGGCGAACAGCGTGCCGCGCATCGGCGTGGCCGACCTCAGCCATTTCTGGCGCCGGCCGGCCCGCCGCCCCACCCGCATCTGGCACGCCCGCCGCAATGTCGAGATGCTCGCCGGCGTGGTGCTGCGCGATCTGCTGCGGATGAGGCTGAGCCTCGTCTTCACCTCCGCCTCGCAGCGCTGGCATACGCGCTGGAGCCGCTTCCTCATCTCCCGCATGGACGCGGTGATCGCGACCTCGGGCAAGACGGCGGGCTATCTTCAGCGCCCCTCCACCGTCATCCATCACGGCATCGACATGGACAGCTTCGCCCCCGCGCCCGACAAGGCGACGGCGCGGCGCGCCGTTGGCCTGCCGGAGGATCTCAAGATGATTGGCTGCTTCGGCCGCATCCGCGCCCAGAAGGGAACGGATGTGTTTGTCGACGCGCTGATCCGCGTGCTCCCCGACCATCCCGGCTGGGGTGGCGTGGTGCTGGGGCGGGCGACCGGCGCGCACACCGCCTTCTTCGCCGATCAGCGTGCCAAGGTGGAGAGGGCCGGCCTTGCCGACCGCATCCTCTTCCCCGGCGAGGTCGCGACCTCCGACATCGCGCTGTGGTACCGGGCGCTCGACCTCTATGTCGCCCCCCAGCGCTGGGAGGGCTTTGGCGTCACCCCGCTGGAAGCGATGGCCTGCGCCGTGCCTGTCGTCGCCACGCAAGTCGGCGCCTTCGAGGAACTGGTGATGGAGGGCAAGACCGGCGCCATCATCCCGCCCGGCGATAGCGAGGCCATGGCGGCGGCGGTGACGGCTTTCGTGCAGCTGGACGATGCCGGCCGCGCTGACATGGCGGCCGCGTCCCGCCGACATGTCGTCGACAACCATTCGATCGCGACCGAGGCCGAGAAGATCAACGCGGTGTACGAGAAGGTCTGGGCGGCGGCCTAGAGCGGTTTCGAGCGAAGTGGCTACCGGTTCGCGTGAAGAAAACGCGACAAAACAAAGAATTAGATCGCCGGCGCGTCGAGACCCAGCACCGGGGCGATGAGGCGGGCGATCTCGCCGCGCACATCCAGCGTCGGCGGATCTAACTTGATCAGCGTGCCGGCGAATTGCGCCGCCGTCACCGTGCCGAGCGGCAGGATGGCAAGGCTCGGGCCAAAGGCGGGCGCGGCCCAGCTTTTCGCCGCCCAGGCCGAGATCGCCTCGCTGGCATAGCCGTCATGCACCTTGGCTGAGCGCAGGCCGATGACGGGACGCTTCGCCGTCAGCCCCTCCACCAGCATGCTCATCGAATCTTCCGTCACCACCACCGCATCGGCGCCGAACAGCGCCCGCACCGAGCCGGGCCCGGCCGTTCGGTAGTCGATGAACTCGGCCAGCACGCCCTCCCCGGCCAACGCCGCCAGACGCGCCCCGACTTCATCCGGCGTGCGACGCGAGGTCGTCACCCGCCAGCGCACGCCGTGCTCCTTCGCCACCGCGCGCACGAGCGCGATCAGCGCCTCCCATTCATTCGCCGGCCATTCCTTGCGATAGGCCGTGCCGCCGACCAGCAGCGCGATCTCGGCACCGCGCAGATCGGCAAGCGTCGAAAGCCGGCGCGGGGCGGGATAGTCGGCAGGGTCGACGATGGAGGGGATCGGCGCCGAGGCCGAGCGCGGATTGCCGGCCGCGCGCGGCGAGGCGACGATCATCAGGCTGACCTCGCGCGTGTCATAGCCGCCGATACCGCCGGAATAGAGAAAGGGCACGCCGCCGAAGAACCGGCTGAGCAGGATGCCCGCCGCGATCGTCGGCCGCCCCGAGCCGATGATGACATCGGGCTTGTCGAGGCTCTCCGCCGCGACCGCGTACATCGATTTCAGCCAATAGCGCGCGTCGCGGCCATAGCGGCGCATGACGATCTTGCGCACATCGTCATGGGCGAACCAGGTCGGGCGGATGTCGAGCCGCGCCACCTCGGTCGGCGCGAGACGGCCCACCGCCAGCGCGACGCCCTCCGCCTGGTTGAAATGGCCCGGCTTCTTGTCGCGCAGGACCAGCAGCTTCACCGGGCGGCTCCGCGCGGCTTCACCCCGAACAGCTTGCGATGCGCCGAGCGGGTCAGCTTCTGCGTGCGGTAGATCACCCGCTCGCGCGCCCGCACGGCAAGGCCGGTGAGCCCCCTCACCTCGCCGTCCCAGGTCTTGAAGGCGACGCGGGCGCGGCGGTGGATCGGCATTTCGCGAATGGTGGGGAAATGCGGCTTCAACCGCGCCAGCCACCAGTCCGCGCCATGCTGCGAGACATGGGCGTTGCGCCCGTCGGAAAGAAGCATCTTGGCCGGGCCGATGTCGATGACGAACAGCGCATGCTCGGCTGCGGCGGCGATGGAGGCCAGCACCGCGTCGATTTCCTCGTCTGGTATGTGCTCCATCACATCGACATTGACCGCCAGTTCCACCCGCGTGTTCGGCAGGGTGGAAATGGCGGGGATAGCCGGATCATAGCGATGAATCTCGCCGATTCCCGCCTTGGCGGCGATGAGGAAGGCGAGATTGCTCTGGCCGCAGCCGAAATCGATCAGCGAGGCGGGCTTCAGTGCCAGGATGTGCGGCAGCATGTCGGCCAGCGCGTGGCGCGCCGTGGCGCCGTAGCGGTGCCGCGCATGCAGCTTCGCATATTCGTCGACGAGGCTGTGTGCCATCCCTAGGCTCCGAAAAGGCGTCGCTTGAGCTTGCCGAAGAAGCGCCGCAGCTTACGCGCCCGCTTCTCGACCTTGCGGCCGAGTTTGGTCTTGAGCGGCACATTCGCAAACGGCGTGCCGGCGCGATAGGTGAGGAAGAGGCCGCGCGCGGGGTGATTGCAGTCGGTGTAGTTGGGCTTCACCTGGCCGATGAAGTGGATGATGCGGGCCTCCCGCCAGATGGCGGGGTCGTCGGTGTAGACGCCCTTCTCCAACCGGCGGTGCAGGTTCCAGCTCTCGTCCAGCGGCAGCCATTCGCCGTGCAGGGCGCCGTTGAGCGCGTCCTGGTCCATCATCGGCAAACTCGGCCGCGAGGCGATGAAATCGAGCGTCCGCTCCGTCAGCCGCTGGGCGCGCCAGGTCTCCAGGTCGATCAGCAGCACGCCGCTATTGAAATAACGCATGGCGTCCGGCAGGCCGATGTCGCGATTGCGCTTGGCATGGCGCTCGGGCACCTGATGGGCGATGTCGTCCACCGCCGCCAGCGCGAAGCCCTGCATTGGCAGGTCGGCCAGCGGGGCCAGCGAGGCGTTTACCAGCGTGTCGCAATCGATGTAGAGCAGCCGCCCGGTCGCCTGCGCCAGGCTCAAAGGCATGAGAATGCGGGCATAGGCGGTGCGCGAGAGGTGGTGGTTGACCGGTCGCGCGGCGAAGTGGCGGACCATGTCGTCGCTCATGTCGACAAAGTCGATATTGGCGAGGCCATAGGCGGCGGCAAGCCGCGCCTTGTCCTCCTCCGACACCCGGTCGCAGAACACGCAGACCCGGTCGAAGCTGCCGCCGGCCTTGTCGGCGAGCGAGGCGAGCATCACCCCGGTCAGCTCGACATAGGCGGTATCGGTCGCGGTGGCGACGATCACCGGGTCTCCCCTTCCATCGGCACCACCGCAGCGTCCTTGGACTGCTGGAGGGTCAGCGCGGTCTTCACATTGCGCACATTGGGCGCGCCGGTGAGCTCCAGGACGAAGTTCTGGAAGGTCCGCAGGTCAGGGGCGACGCAGAGCAGGATGAAGTCGGTTTCGCCCGAGAGCATCCAGCACGCGCGCACCAGCGGCCAGCGATCCACCTGCGCGGCGAAGGCGGAAAGGTCGCCCTCGGCCTGGCTGATCAGGTGCACCATGGCGAAGGCCATCAGGTCGAAGCCGAGCTTCTTCTCGTCAAGAAGCGCCCGGTAGCCCTTGATGATGCCTTCCTCCTCCAGCGAGCGCACGCGACGCAGGCAGGGCGGGGCGGAAATGCCGACGCGCTGCGACAGCTCCACATTGGTGATGCGGCCATCGCCCTGAAGCTCGCGCAGAATGTTCCAGTCGATCGCGTCGATGCGGCGAACCAAGCGGGGTCTCCGTTTCCGGCGGCCGGAGCGGCGCGCCTGCGGCGGCGCGAGGAGTGCGGCGGCCGCGAGAGCAATTATCTTGCGCGCGAGCCTCGCGCAATCTTCCTTATGGAAAACTAATGGATAGAAGGCCTCTGCCTTGCGGTTGCCCAGGTCAGCCCCTACATTTTCGCATGGCTGCCGGGGCGGCCTTTGCAGCGCGCGCAGGCGCGGGCCCCAGCAGCGTCTCCACAGCCTGATCGTCCCGTCCGGCGAATCGTTCGCCGCAACACAGTGAGCCTGCCATGTCGGCCCCCTCCGCCAGCCCGGCCAACCACGTCAAGGTCCTCATCATCGGCTCGGGCCCGGCCGGCTATACCGCCGCCGTCTATGCCGCGCGGGCCATGCTGGAGCCGGTGATGATCCAGGGCATCCAGCCCGGTGGGCAGCTGACCATCACCACCGATGTCGAGAACTATCCCGGCTTTGCCGATCCGATCCAGGGCCCGTGGCTGATGGAGCAGATGCAGGCGCAGGCGGAGAAGATGGGCACCCGCATCGTCAACGACCTGGTGACGCGGCTCGACCTCTCCCGCCGCCCCTTCCGCGCCGAAACCGATTCCGGCACCGTGTGGATCGCCGAAACGATCATCCTCGCCACCGGCGCCCAGGCGCGCTGGCTCGATCTCGAATCCGAGCAGGCCTATCGCGGCCACGGCGTTTCCGCCTGCGCCACCTGCGACGGGTTTTTCTATCGCGGCAAGGAAGTCATGGTCATCGGCGGCGGCAACACCGCGGTCGAGGAAGCGCTGTTCCTCACCAATTTCGCCTCCAAGGTCACGGTCGTGCACCGGCGCGACAGCTTCCGCGCCGAGAAGATCCTGCAGGAGCGCCTGTTCGCCCATCCCAAGGTGGAGGTGGTGTGGAACGCCGCCCTGCATGAGGTGAAGGGCCAGCACGAGCCGCCCAAGGTGACGGGCGTGGTGCTGAAGGATGTCGCTACCGGCGCGCTTTCCGAGCGTCCGGCGGATGGCGTGTTCATCGCCATTGGCCATGCCCCGGCAACCGATCTTGTCCAGGGCCAGCTCACGCTGAAGCCCAGCGGCTATGTCTGGACGGCGCCGCATTCCACCCAGACCTCGGTGGAAGGCGTGTTCGCCGCCGGCGACGTCGCCGACGATATTTTCCGCCAGGCGGTAACCGCCGCCGGGATGGGCTGCATGGCAGCGCTCGAAGTCGAGCGCTTCCTCGCGGTGCGCGAGCCGCTCGCGCAAGCCGCCGAATGAACGAGGGCCCTCGCCGAATGGACAACAAGGCCAATCGCGCTCGCGACATGGACTGGGACAAGCTCAAAGTGTTCCATGTCGCGGCGGAGGCGGGGTCCTTCACCCATGCGGGTGAGGCACTCGGCCTGTCGCAATCGGCGGTGAGCCGGCAGGTTTCGGCGCTGGAGCAGGAACTCAACATCCCGCTGTTCCACCGCCATGCACGCGGGCTGATCCTGACCGAGCAGGGCGACCTGCTCTACCGCACCGCGCATGAAGTGTTCATGAAGCTGGAGGCCGCGCGGGCCAAGCTGACGGATTCGCGCGAGAAGCCGAACGGTGAATTGCGCGTCACCACCACGATGGGCCTCGGCACCCATTGGCTGACGGCGCGGATCGGCGAATTTCTCGAACTCTATCCCGACATCCGCATCACCCTCATCCTCACCGATGACGAGCTCGACCTCGCCATGCGCGAGGCCGACGTCGCCATCCGCCTGCGCCAGCCGGTGCAGCCGGACCTTATCCAGCGCAAGCTGTTCACCGTGCATTTCCACGCCTTCGCCTCGGCGGAATATCTCAAGCGCAACGGCCATCCGCGCACGCTCGACGAGCTCGACAAGGACAAGCACCGCATCATCCTGCTCGGCGGGCCCATTCCTTCCTATTTCCAGGGGCTGAACTGGCTGGAGCGCGCCGGGCTGGAGGACGACCAGGAAGGCCGCGTGCCTTCGCTCTCGGTCAATAACGTGCTCGGGCTGAAGCGGGCGGTGGAGCGCGGCGTCGGCATCGGCATCGTGCCGGACTATCTCTTGGAGGATTCCGCCACGCTGGTGCAGCTCTTCCCCGAGCGCACCACGCCGACGCTGGAGGCCTATTTCGTCTACCCCCAGGAAATGCGCTCGGTGGCGCGCATCCAGGTGTTCCGCGACTTCCTCGTCGCCAAGGCCCAGCGCTGGAGCTTCTGAGCGCGCTCAGCGGGGCGGCAGTTGCTCGGCCACCTCGCGGGCGACATAGGCGCCGGCGTGGCGCCAGCCCTCGTCATTGTCGCCACGAAAGCTGAGCAGCCGCTCGAACACGAGCTTGCCGTTCGCGGCATCGAGCACCGCCACCCGCATCGAGAGCACGAGCGTGCTCATCTTGTGCACGCTCCCCACCAGCAGAAAGCGCGCGCCTTCCTGCCGTGCCCGCTGGCGCAGCTTCTCGACCCCTTCCGCATCCAGCCGGCAGGCGCCCTCGCAGGGAAGAGCCAGGCTGCCGAGGCTCTCCGCGCGGCCAATATCGGCCCGCACGTCCCGGGTGAGCGAAAGGCGCCGCGCCTCGTGGTCGCTGCGCTGGTCGCGCGCCTCGCCGGACGAATCGGTGAAGCCGATATCGGCGACCGCGACCCGCGCGGGCTCCGCCGCGCGCGCGGCTCCGGCGGGCGCCAGCGCCAGCAGCACGGCACTGAGCGCCGGAAAAGGACGAAGAGCGAGGGCGCGAACGGTCGGCATGGCGTTCCTCCTGCGGGGCCACTGTCTGGCAGCTTTTCAGTAATGACACGCCTTTCCGGCGGGTTCAGCAAGGGCCAAGGTGAGTCGGAGGTAGCGGGCCGCCCAATTTGCGGGCATGACAGCCTTGCGAAAGGCACGATGCAATTACGCATGCCTGCCATGCAGGCATAATTTATTGCAGAGTGCCCGGTCTTTGACCATATCTAGCGCAGACACCGAGGCGCCTCGCGTTTCGGCTGTTCCCCTCTGGAAGGTTCGCTGCTTCGGCAGCGAAAACTTAAGGCCGGGCCCTTTTGGGACCCGGCCTTTTTTCTGTGCCGTGGAGGTGGCAGGCCGCCCTCTTCACATAAACAGCTTCTCCCCCGAGAGCCCCTTGTAGAGGCCGGCGACCTCCTCGCCATAGCCGTTATAGATCAGCGTCGGCCGCCGCTCGCCGGTGCCGATATCGCGCTCGCTGGCCTGGCTCCAGCGGGCATGCGGCACCTCTGGGTTCACATTGGCCCAGAAGCCGTATTCGCGGCCCTGCACCTGCTCCCACAGCCCGACCGGCCGCTCCGCCACGAAGGAGATGCGGACAATCGACTTCACCGACTTGAAGCCGTACTTCCACGGCACGGCGAGGCGCAGTGGCGCGCCGAACTGGTTGGGCGCCGGCTTGCCATAGATGCCGGTGACGAGGAAGGCGAGGTCGTTATTGGCCTCCGCCATGCTCAGCCCGTCGATATAGGGCCAGGGATAGATGAAGCGGCGCTGGCCGAGCGCCACTTCCGGGTTCATGAACGTTTCGAAGCGTACATATTTGGCGCCGGAGAGCGGCTTGGCATAGGCGACAAGATCCTTCACCGGGAAGCCGGTCCACGGCACCGTCATCGACCAGGCCTCGACGCAGCGGTGACGGTAGATGCGCTCTTCCAGCGCCATGGCGCGGATGAGATCGTCGATGCCGACCTCGCGCGGTTGCTCGACCAGCCCGTCGATCTTCACCGTCCAGGGCCGGCGCGGCATGCGGGCAGCAACATCGGCGATCTGGTAGCCGGAACGCTCGGAGCCGAATTCATAGAAATTATTGTAGTTGCCGGAAATTTCCTCCGGGGTGATCGGCCGGTCGCCCGCCGTGAAGGCGGGGTTCTTCTTCGCGGGATAGAGATCCCTGGTCGGATCGTTGGCCGGGTCACCCACCGCCGGAGCGGCATCGGCGAAGGGGGAGAGCGCGGCGGACAAACCTGCGACGCCCAGCAGGCCCACCCCGGCGCCGAGCAGATTCCGGCGGGAAAGATAGGTGGCTTCGGGCGTAACCGCGCTCTCTGGCAGCTCCCAGGACCGGCGACGGCGTATCGGCATGGCGGACTCCTCTTGAATGACGAGGAGAGTACGCCCGGACGGGGCCGTTTATTTCACCCGCCGTTTCAACTTCTCGTGCAAAAGCAGAAAGCCCGGCGGGGGTGCCGCCGGGCTTTCGCTACGATCATGGGCGCAAAGGCGCCCGTCAGTTCACTTGGAGACGAGGTGCAGATCGCCCACGCCGAGGGCGACATTCACGCCCGTCTGGCCTTCGACGCTGAGCGGCTGCAGGGCGATGGTCTTGTTGGAACCGCCGACCAGCACATTGCCGGCCACGCCGACGCCGAGCGCGACGCTGCCGGACACGCCGACATAGGTGCCGTCGAGATCGGACGAGCGCACGCCCTTGGAGGGGGCCAGCACGGTCCACAGCAGGATGTTGCGGCCGGTCACGCCGAGATCGAGGCCCCAGCGGCGGATCGAGCCCTCATAGCCGAACTTCTTGCCGCGGGCCGTGGTGAAGGTGCAGTCGAGCGTGCGCTTGGAACCGATGATGAAGCTCACCGACTTCGAGCCGGCGCAGGCGAGCGAGCCGACTTCGACCCGCTTGGTCTGGGCCGAAGCGGGCGCGGCGGCGAGGGTGGCGGCGCCAGCGACAAGCGCAGAGGCGAGCAGCCCGCGCGACAGAACAGTACGGAACATTCAGATCTCCTGATGACGACGCACGACCGGCTCACGGGAACCGGCGCCCCCGCCCTATGGCGCTTGCCGACCGGGGCGCGTCTCCCGGCCGGTCAATATCATTCTACCTCAGCGGAGAGAGCCGCAGAAGCGCTGGATTCGCAGGCACGCTTCCTCCAGATCCTTGGTGGAGGTGGCGTAGGAGATGCGGAAGGCCGGGCCGAGGCCGAAGGCCGAGCCATGCACCACCGCGACGCCTTCGGCCTCCAGAAGCTCGGAGGCGAAGGTTTCGTCATTGTCGATAACCTTGCCGGCCGGCGTCGTCTTGCCGATTAGCCCGGCGCAGGACGGGTACACATAGAACGCGCCTTCCGGCTTCGGGCAGGTGAGCCCGTTCGCCTGGTTGAGCATCGAGACCACGAGGTCGCGGCGCTCCTTGAACACCTTGTTGTTGGCGACGATGAAGTCCTGCGGGCCGTTCAGCGCCTCGACTGCCGCCCACTGGGCGATGGAGTTGGGGTTGGACGTCGACTGCGACTGCAGCGTGCCGATCGCCTTGATCAGCGCCTCCGGGCCGGCGGCGTAGCCGATGCGCCAGCCGGTCATGCAATAGGCCTTGGAGACGCCGTTCATGGTCAGAGTGCGATCATAGAGCCCCGGCTCGACCTGCGCCGGGGTGACGAATTCAAAGTCGTCATAGACCAGGTGCTCATACATGTCGTCGGTAAGAATCCAGACATGCGGGTGCTTCATCAGCACGTCGGTGAGCGCCTTCATCTCGTCGCGCGAATAGGCCGAGCCGGTCGGGTTGGACGGAGAGTTGAAGATCAGCCACTTGGTCTTCGGGGTGATCGCCGCGTCCAGCATTTCCGGCTTCAGCTTGAAATTGTCCTCAAGCTTCGTCTCCACCGGCACCGGCGTGCCGCCGCAGAACTGCACGATGTCCGGGTAGCTCACCCAGTACGGCGCGGGAATGATGACCTCGTCGCCGGCATCGAGGGTGGCCACCAGCGCGTTGAACAGAACCTGCTTGCCGCCGGTGCCAACCGTGACCTGGCTCGGCTTGTAGGTGAGGCCATTCTCGCGCTTGAACTTGGCGACGATGGCCGCCTTCAGCTCGGGAATGCCATCCACCGCGGTGTAGCGGGTCTGGCCGTCGCGGATCGCCTTGATCGCGGCTTCCTTGATGTTGTCCGGCGTCTCGAAATCGGGCTCGCCGGCCGCCAGCGCGATCACGTCACGCCCGGCCGCTTTCAGCTCCCGCGCCTTGTTGGAAATGGCGATGGTCTGGGAGGGATTGATGCGCTTCAGGGCGGCGGATATCAGGCTCATGGCCGGTTTCTCCCTTGAGGGTTTTGCGCGCGACAACTAGTCGAGCCCTTGCGCCCCGGCAAGCGATTCCCTACCTGCGGGCGGCACGAGGGCCATGTTTTCCTGACGCGGCCGCGATCCAGACCGTTCTGCCGGAGTTTGCTGCATGCTCAAGATCTATGCCATGCAGAGTTCCGGCAATTCCTACAAGGTACGGCTGCTGCTCGCCCGGCTCGGCCTGCCCTTCCAGCTCATTGATGTCGACCTGCTGCGCGGGGAGAACCGCACCCCGGATTTCCTGATGAAGAACCCGGAAGGCCGGGTGCCGCTGCTGGAGCTGCCGGGCGGGCGCTATCTCCCCGAGTCCAACGCCATCCTGTTCTACCTCGCCGACGGCACGCCCCTGTTGCCCAACGACCCGCTGGGGCGGGCGGAGACGCTGCGCTGGATGTTCTTCGAGCAGCACAGCGTCGATTCCTCGATCGGGCTGGCGCGGTTCTGGCTCAAGCTGGTGCGCGGCGGGCGCGATCTGCGCACCCACGACATCGACCGCTGGATGGAGGAAGGCTATGCCGCGCTCGGCGTGATGGAGCGCCATCTGGCGCGCCGCCCGTTCATCGTCGACGGCACGCTGAGCATCGCTGACCTCGCCCTTTATGCCCACACCCATGTGGCGCAGGAAGGCGACTTCGATCTCGCCACTTTC
The DNA here is from genome assembly GCF_030813595.1 of Ancylobacter vacuolatus. GTDB lineage: Bacteria > Pseudomonadota > Alphaproteobacteria > Rhizobiales > Xanthobacteraceae > Ancylobacter > Ancylobacter vacuolatus. The sequence continues at coordinate 197,769 of NZ_JAUSUH010000010.1, forward strand.
CCGCACGTGCGGGCCTGGCTGGCGCGGGTGGCGGCGCAGCCGGGCCATGTCGCTATGGACTGGCGCCCCGAGTACGCCGCGCCTCGGGCCGACAGCGCGTAACCTAAGGGAATTAACGCGCATTAACCCGGGTTAACGGCCCTTAACCCGTTGCCGCGAAATGGCCTCGAAATGGCACCGGGTTGCGCAAAGTGGCGTCCACGCGGAGCCGCCTTCCCCTCCCAAGTTACCGTCATCTAAGGGGCATCAGCCCGGACGGACCGAAGGGGTTTCGCCATGCCGGACAAGACCATGCCGAACCAGACATTTGCCGCCGCGCCCCGCGCCGGCGATGTTCTTGCCACCCGCCACACCGCTGGCCGGCGTCTGCGCCGCGCCGCGATGGAGGCGGGCGTCGTGCTGTCGCTGACCTTTGCCATCGTCGCGGTGCTGTGCCTGTTCGGCCTGCAGCGCGCCTCCGCCTTCGAGGTGGTCCACGCCGCCTCGGAGGAGCGCCTCGCCATCGGCGCCGTGCTGCTGGCGACGTTTGTCGGCCTGTGCGGCCTCACCACCTTCATGCTGCGCAACACCTTGCAGACATCAGACGCGCTGAGCGCCAGTGAACCGCGCGGCAGCCGCCGGCGCCGGGGCTGAACGCCCCGGGTGTTACCGGTGCGGCAGCGCTTTTGCCGCAAGGCCGCCAGCGCCTGACGGCGGCCTTTCCCTAACGGTATCGTGCGTGCGGCGGCGGTTGGCCGGCCGCGCCGGGTGTTCTAACCATACGGCTCGCAACCGAACCCCGGAGCGCCGCCGTGAGCCGCCACCCTTCTGCCCTGCCCCGCCCCAACACACGCCGCGCCGCACGCGCTGCGGCCTGCGTGATGGCTTTTCTGCTCGCGGCGAGCAGCGCCCCCGCTGCCGCGCAGTCGGCGACCGGCGAGCCGGTCCAGGCCCCCTCCTCCATCGGCCCGCTCGCCGTCGAGACCGTCGCCAGCGGGCTGCACAGCCCCTGGGGCCTCGCCTTTCTGCCCGATGGCCGCATGCTCGTGACCGAGCGGCCCGGCCAGTTGCGGATCGTCAGCCGGAGCGGCACCGTCTCGGCGCCGGTCGCCGGCGTGCCCCCCGTGCTGGCGCGCGGACAGGGCGGGCTGCTCGATGTCGCGCTGGCGCCTGACTTTGCCGATAGCCGGCTTGTCTTTCTCACCTATGCCGAACCGCGCGAAGGCGCCGCCGGCACCTCGGTGGCGCGGGGCCGGCTGGTGGAGCAGAACGGCGATGCCCGCCTGGACAATGTCGAGGTGATCTTCCGACAGTCGCCGGCGGCCGGCGGCGGCAATCATTTCGGCTCGCGGCTCGTCTTCGCCCGCGACGGCACGCTGTTCGTCACGCTGGGCGACCGCGCCTCGCTGCGCGACCAGGCGCAGAACCTCACCAACCATATCGGCAAGGTGGTCCGCATCGCCCCGGATGGCACTGTGCCCGGGAACAATCCCTTCCGTGAGCGCAACGGCGCCCGGCCGGAAATCTGGAGCTATGGCCACCGCAATGTGCAGGGCGCAGCGCTTGACCCCTCTACCGGGCTGCTGTGGACCATCGAACACGGGGCCCGCGGCGGCGACGAGCTGAACCGCCCGGAAGCCGGCAAGAATTATGGCTGGCCGGTCATCACCTATGGCCGCGACTATTCCGGCGCCAAGATCGGCGAAGGCACGCAAAAGGCCGGCATGGAACAGCCAGTGAAGTACTGGGACCCTTCCTTCGCACCCTCGGGCCTCGCCTTCTACACCGGCACGCTGATGCCGCAGTGGAAGGGTGACCTCTTTACCGGCGGCCTCGCCGGTGCGCGGCTGGTGCGCCTGAAGCTGGACCCAGCGCGCCAAAGCGTCGTCGAGGAGGAAATCCTCCTCGACGATCTCGGCGAGCGTATACGCGACGTGCGCCAGGGCCCGGACGGGGCGCTGTGGCTGCTCACCGACGACCCCTCGAATGGGCGCCTGCTGCGCCTCGCGCCGGCGGACTGACGGTTATGACCATTTCTGGAAGATGAAGAACGCCCCGAGCGCGATGAAGGCAAAGCCGATCAGGTGGTTCCAGTGGAAAGGCTCCTTCAGCCACAGCACCGAGAAGCCGGCGAACACCACAAGCGTGATGACCTCCTGCATGGTCTTCAGTTCCACCGTCGAATAGGTGGCGGAGCCGTAGCGGTTGGCCGGCACGGCGAGGCAGTACTCGAAGAAGGCGATGCCCCAGCTCACCAGAATGGCGAGCAAGAGTGGGCTCGATTTGTGCTTGAGGTGCCCGTACCAGGCGAAGGTCATGAAGATGTTGGAGGCGACGAGAAGCAGGATCGGCGTCAACGCCGGGGGGATGAAGCCGAACATGCGCGGTTCCATGGATGGAGTGCGAGAAAGCCCCTCGTTCAGCCGTAGCGCAGCTTGAGCGAGAGGATGCCGACCAGCAGGACGAGGGTCACGGCATTGGCCATGATGACCGGAATCGAGCCGATCAGCACGCCATAAACCAGCCAGAGCGCCACGCCGGCGGCAAATGCCAGATAGGCGATGAGCGAGAGGTCGCGGGTCTCGCGGGTGCGCAGGATCTTCAGCGCCTGCGGCAGCCAGCACAGCGTGGTGAGCAGCGCCGCGACGCCGCCGATCAGTTCGGTGGAAAGGGAGGAGCCGACCATGCCATTCGCCTCGCGCGGCGTGTTGCCGCCGGGCGGCGGTTCCCACGCCGGCCGGTTCCTGTCAATCGGCTGGCGTCGAGGCTGTCAGAGCTCGGCCCAGTGGCGCAGCAGGTTGTGATAGACATTGGCCAGCGACAGTACGGAGGGGTCGTCATCCGGCAGCCGCGCCCGCGTGCCCATGATGGCGCGGTCGAGGTCATAGAGCATGGTGCGGCGCTCCTGGTCCTTGATCATCGATTGCGACCAGAAGAACGAGCCCCAGCGGCTGCCGCGGGTGATCTCATTGACGCTGTGCAGGCTGGAGGCGGGATAGACCACCGCATGGCCCGCCGGCAGCTTCACCTCATGCGTGCCATAGGTGTCCTCAATCACCAGTTCACCGCCGTCATAGTCCTCCGGCTCGGTGAGGAAGATCGTGGTCGAGACATCCGCCCGCATCCGCATCCCGGTGCCGGGGATGGCGCGGATCGAGCCATCGACATGGGCGCCGAATTTCATGCCGACATCGTAGCGGTTGAACATCGGCGGCAGCACGCGCAGCGGCATGACGGCCGAATTGAACATCGGGTTGCGCCCCAGCGCCCGCAGCACGATGTCGCCCAGCTCGGCCGCCTCCTTCGACTCCACCGGGATCTGCAGGTTGAGCTTGCCCAGCGCGGCCTGCTGCCCGGCGGTCACGCGCCCATCGACCCATTGCGAGGCCTCCAGCACACGCCGGCAATGGGCGACTTCGTCCGGGGTGAGGATGTCGGGGATCTGGATCAGCATCACGCGGTCCGTTCAACGAAAAGAGGGGGAAAGCCGGATGAACGGCCTTCCCCCGAGATGAGACGGTCAGGTCTTGAAGGCACTCGTCAGAAGGTCGCGCCGACGGTGAGGGTGAAGGTGCGGCCCGAAGAGGGAACCGCCCGGTTGCCCCAGCCGGCGACATAGTTCAGTTCGTCGGTCAGATTGTAGGCGTTCAGCGCGATGCGGTAATTCTCGTATTCATAGGACACCAGCGCATCGAGCGAGAAGGTTTCCGGAATGATCGCGGTGTTGGCGCTGTTGGTATAGTATTCGCTGGCATAGGTGATGCCGCCGCCAACCAGCAGCTTGCCCGGGATCTGGCTCAGCACATCCTTGGTCAGCTCATAGGTCGTCCACAGGGTGAAGTTGTTCTCGGAGACGAACGGCACCTCGTTGCCGACATAGTCGGCGGTGGTCGAGGTCCGGATCTCGCTGTCGTAATAGGCGTAGCCCGCCTGGATCACCCAGGCACGGGTGATGTTGCCGGTGATGCCCAGCTCGACGCCCTGCACCCGCTGGTTCTCGCCGGTCTCCACCGTATCGAAGGTGAAGGGGTCGACATAGAAGGCGTTGCTCTTGTCGACCCGGAACAGCGAGCCGGTGAAGCCGAGGCGCCCATCCGGCGTCGAGACCTTGAAGCCGATCTCGTAGGTCTCGTTCTCTTCCGGCTGAAGGTTGTTCTGGGTCGGGTTGACCACGGTGATGTCGTTGGTCGGGAACATGCCCTGCGGCGAGTAGGAGCGCGCCCAGGAGGCATAGTAGGTCTGGTTGGCGCTCGGCTCCCAGATGATGCTGGCCTTGGGGCTGGAGAACTGGGTCGTGCTTTGGGCGCTCACCCACTCGCCTTTGCTGTCCTCGCAGGTCGTGCTGGTGCCGTTGGGATCGACGCACCAGACGCTGTAATCGGCGGAATAGCTGTCATAGCGGATGCCGCCGAGGATCGAGAGCTGGTCCGTCAGCCAGATGCGGTCGCTGGCGAAGGCGCCGAAATCGGTGGCGGTGGATTCACGCTGGCCGTTATTCCCCAGCGGGTTCGGATAGAGGAAATAGCCCGTGGTGTTGGCGTAGACCGGGTTCCAGATCGTCGAGGTACCCTTCGACCCGTTCACCGAAATCAGCGTGCGCTCGTCATCGACGACATACATGTCGATGCCCGCCACCACTTCATGACGCAGGAAGCCGGTGTTGAATTTGGCAATGGCGGTGGTGACGTTCTGGCCCGACCAGCTGGTCTGGTCGAAGCCGGGATTGCCGCCGCCAAAGGCGATCGCCGGGTTGTTGCCGGCGAAGAACTGGCCGGTACAGGTTCCTTCATACTGCTGGGGTGTCGGGGTGGTCACGCCGCTCGGGCTGTTGGCGCAGCCCGCAACGCTCGTCGCGAAGTCGCGGGTGTAATAACCGACGCGGGAATCATTGGTGATGGTGAGCCAGTCATTCACCTCGCGCTTGAAGTTCGCGGTGAACATGTTGGCTTCGGTGTCGTCATGGTCCGTCACCTTGCCGTAGAAAGTGGTGCGCGGAACGCCCCACTCCGTCACCGGCTTGCCGAGCGAGCCGTAGCGCGCGGCGTCGCCAAAGCGCGGCGTCAGGATCGGCACGCCGTAATCAGGGGTGCGCGAGCCGTTCTGGTAGAGATAGTTGAGGTGCAGGGTCTGGTCGGTGCCGAGCCCGAAGCCGAGATCGGCCATCAGCCCGTAGCGGTTCGATTCGACATGGTCGCGATCGGCCACGTCCTGCTCGTTCACCATGCCGACGATGCGGAAGGCGGAGGTGTCGCTGAGCTGCTTGTTGATGTCGAACACGCCGCGATAGAGCGGCCCGGTGCCGAACTGGCCCTCGAAATCATACTTGTCGCCAATATGCGCCTGCTTCAGCGTCGAGTTGATCACGCCGCCCGTCGTGCCGGCGCCGAAGCTCTCGGAGGACGGGCCCTTCAGCACCTCGACGCTCTCATAGGCGAAGCTGTCGCGCACATAGACGCCGAAATCGCGCAGGCCGTTGATGTAGACATCGCCCTTGGACTGGAAGCCGCGGATGCGGAACTGGTCGCCATTCATGCCGCCGCCGCCCTCGCCGATGCCGACGGTGACGCCCGGCACATTGCGCAGCGCCTGTTCCAGCGTAGTGACGCCCTGCTCCTGCATGGTCTGCTGGTTGATGACCTGCACGACCTGGGGAATGTCCTGGATCCGGCCGGGCAGACGCGAGATGCCGGTCGTGCCCTCAAGCGTGTTGTCCGGCGCGTTCTCGCCCTCGACCGTGACCGTCGGCAGTTCCTCTTCAGGGGCCGGCGCGGCGGCTTGCTGCGCCTGCGCGGCGAACAGCGGCAGCGTCGACAGCGTCACCGCAAGACCAGCCGTCCAGGCGGTATTATGAGAAGCATCGCGCAGTGACTTCAACGACTTCATCAGACTCCAGCCCCTAATGTTTCTTCATTTTGCCTAATATCCACGAATCACAATGTCTTCAAACGCTATGTTTTTTACGTATTCAAACATAGAAAATGTATATTGATTCAAAACTATTGTTTTTAATTATTAAAACATGAAAGAAGCGTGTGAAATCTGTGGGTGATTTGGCTTGAGATTAGGCAGCATAAGGATATTAAGCGCTGGCGACGCCTGGACGCGGCGCTTCAGCAGGGCGGCGAGCGGCAGGACGGGATGCGGAACGGCTGGGTTTCGTTCACAGAGTTGACACAAATTGGCCCCGAACTGTTGCGCGCGCGCATCAGTGAGAACCCCCGCGCCGCCGCCCACTGGGTGGAGGCGGCGGCACTTGCGGGCATCGTCAACGCCCAGATCGCCTGGGGGCAGATGCTGGTCGACGGTCACGGCGTGACGCGGGACCCGCAAGCGGGGCTGCGCTGGTTCCAGCTCGCCGCCGCCGCCGGCAGCACCGAAGCCATCAACATGGTCGGGCGCTGCCATGAACTCGGCTGGGGCGTGCCCGTCGCTCCGGCGCGCGCGGCGCCGTATTACCGGGAGGCGGCGGAAGCCGGCTATGGTTGGGCGCAGTTCAACCTCGCCACGCTGCTGCTTGATGGGCGGGGGATCGCTGCCGACCGGGCGCAGGCTCTGCACTGGTACGTGCGCGCCGCCCGTGGTGGAGAAACCGACGCTGCCGCGAAAGCGGCCACCATGATCGGCCGCTCTCTCGAACTTGGCTGGGAACGCCCGGCCCGCCCGGTAGCGGCGCTGCGCTGGTATCGAAGGGGGGCGGAGGGCGGCGATTATCGCGGCCAGTTCGACTATGCCCGCCTGCTGCTGGAACGCAGCGGCCGGGTCGATCTCGCCATCCCGTGGTTCGCCCGCTGCATCGAGGCCGGCGTGCCCGCCTTCTGCCGCCATGTCGGCGCCGCCCTTCGGCAAGCGCCGCAACCCGAGCTGCGGCGCCTCGCTTTGCGGGCGCTGGAACGCGCCACACTGAGCGGTGCGCCGGCGGATTTGCGCGTGCTCGGCGGCGCGCTGGCGGAAGGGCTTGGCGGCAGCCTCGACCCGGAAGGCGCGGCCGGCGCCTTTCGGCGCGCCCGTGAGGCGGAGGCGAGACGGATGGTGGCCGACAGTGCCTTGGAAGCGTCTCCCGCCCCCTTCCTGCCCCGGCTCTCTCCCGCCAGACGTCGGGCGCAATACCTGCTCTCAGCCCTGAGGCAGCTATTTGGCATCCCGCCGTCGCGCCCACGGCCGATCACAAATAAGTCATAGCGATCCAGCTCGCCTTACCTCAAAACCTCTCAAAGGCGTTTTGCTACCGCCACAGACATAATCTCCAGTATTATTCATATCTTCCAATCTTATCCCGTCCTTCCCCCTGCAACCATCGCTCGAAACTCCGCTTTGTTCTGTCGGCGCCGGGCGCAATAGCCATGACGCCACTGTCTCGAACAGGGAGAGCGTTATGAAGCGGAAGGATACAACACGGCATGGATTGAGCCTCATCAGCACCGGCTTTCTCGCCGCTTGCCTGGTGATGGCGACCGCCCCGGCCGAAGCCCGGCTGGGCGGGCTCGGCGGCGGCAATCGGGGCGGCGATGGCGGCGGCGATCGGGGCTCTTCGGCAGGAAGCGCGGGCAGCGGCACAAGCAGCGGCATGGGCAGCCGTTCGAGCGCCAGCCGGAGCGGCGGGAAAAGCGGCCTCGGCGGCTCGGCCGGACGGGCCGCCTCCGGACTCGGCCGCTCGGTCGGTGGCGCCGTCTCCGGCGTGGGCCGCGCGGCCGGCGGCGCACTGTCCGGGGTCGGTGCGGGCGTCAGCCGAGCCGGCAATGCGGCCAGTGCACGTGCCGGCGGAAGCGGGCTCGGTGGCGCGGTTGGCGGCGCGGTAAGCGGCGTCGGCGGTGCCGTATCAGGCGTGGGCAGCGGTGTTTCGGCCGCCACGGGCGGGTTCGGCTCGGCCGTTGGCGGCGGGTTCGGCTCGACGGTCGGCAGCGTCGGCGAAGCGGCCGGCCGGCCGGCCCGCGGCGACGCGAGCACCTCCGTGACCGGGCGGGCGCCGGTGGCCGCCAATGTGGTCGGCCTGCAGATCGACCTGCTCAAGCCCGGCCAGCGCCCGCTCCGCTTTGGCCGCAGCACCAGCGGCAACATCGCCGATGTGAACGCCAAGGTTCTCGGTCGCCGCGGCGTCCATGCCGATATCGCGGTCGGCTCGTCCCGCGCCCGCCCGGTCGGCGTCGATGCGCGGGTGAGCGCCCTCGGCCCGCGCGGCCTGAACAGCAACAATAGCGCCACCATCGGCGGGGCGCAGGCGGTGGATGTCACCAGCCGCACCACGCTGGGCGGCCCGCGCGGCCTGCGCGCCGCCGCCGATGTGGATGTCGGCGGTGAGAACGCTGCGGCCGTTGGCGTTGGTATCGGTATTGGCGGTGGTGGCGGCGGAAATCCCGGCGGACCCGGTGGTCCTGGGGGTCCTGGCACCCCCGGCGGTCCCTCGGCCGGCGGCACGGGCGCCGGCGCGGGAGCCGGCAACTCCGACATGGCGGCCAAGAAGGTGCGCTGCACCGGCGTCCTGTCCGAGCCGCGCGCCTATGATTCCGGCATCGTCGCCTTGTGCCGCGATCTCGTCGGCGGCTGACCCCAGCCGCTCCTGTGAAGGGCCGTCCCGTCGCAAGCCGGGGCGGCCCTTTTCGCGTGTCAGCCGTTCAGATGGCGCCGATTGGCCAACTTCATCGCTGACGTGACGGAACGTCTTTGCACCGCCGCGATTGCAGGGGAGTATCTCGTGGCTCCCCCCAATCCGGTTTCCCCATGGCCCAGCTCCTCGTCCTCCTGAACGCCAATGCCGGCACGCTGCTGGACCGTAATGCCGAAGAGGTGCGCCGGCACATTGCCGACGGGCTGGACGGCGGAGGGCGAACGGTCGAGGTGCGCCTCCTGCGCGGTAAGGCCCTGGTGCAGGCCATCCGTGCCTCCGGTGAGGGCGAGCACGACACCGTCATCGTCGGCGGCGGCGATGGCAGCGTGAGCCTGGCGGTGCAGAGCCTTGAGGGTTCCGACAAGACGCTCGGCATCCTGCCGCTCGGTACGCTCAATTTGCTGGCCACCGATATTGGCATGCCGCGCGAGCTCGACGCGGCGCTCCACGCCCTGAGCGAGGCGAAAGTGGCGGAGATCGATGTGGCGACGCTGAACGGGCGGCGATTCCACACCATTTCCGGCATGGGCTTCTTCAGCCAGATGGCCCGCGCCCGCGAAACCGCCCGGCGCTGGAAGCTCTGGCGTTTTCTTGCCGTGGCGATCGCTGCCCTCTATGCGCTGCGCCGCAGCGGCCGCTTCGACCTCGACGTGACAGTGGATGGCACGCCGTACCATTTTCAGGCTTTCGCCGCGCTGCTGTCGGTCAACCGCTTCACCGGCCCGGGCTGGCGGCGCAGCCGGCTCGACGAGGGCGTGCTCGAACTCACCGTCGCCGAGGATCGCGGCGGCCTCGCTTTGCTGAAGGCGGGGGCCGACATGGTGACGGATAATTGGCGCGACAATCCCGGCATCATCAGCCTGACCGGCCGGGAAATCGTGCTGCGCCGCGCCAATCGGGCCCGTGCCTGGGTCTCGACCGATGGTGAACTCGGCCGGGAGGACATGCCGCTTACCTACAAGATCGTGCCGCGCGGCCTCAAGCTGCTGATCCCGCCCGCCGCCGATGGTGGGCCGGCGACCCGGACGGCAGCAACGGCCGGGGCCTCCGGCGCCACGCCCGAGACGGCCCAGCCCTGAGCCACCGCGCCGCTCGGCGCTCGCCTGCCCGCCCTCCGGCTCAGAGCGGCTCGATCTCGTAGACGACGGTGACGCCGGCGCGGGCCTGCGTCTCGCCGGCCTCGACCGGCACCGAATCCATCTTCTCCGCCCGGGCCGCCATCATCATGCGCGGCATGGGCTGCGGGCCGGCATCGCTGGCGATCGACACCACCCGCACCAGCCGCACCCCGGCCGCCTGGGCGATGATCTCGGCCTGGTGGCGCGCCTGCTTCACCGCTTCGGCTCGGGCGGCGTCTTCCAGCTTGGCGGGGTCGGCGATATCGAAAGCGATGCCGCTGATCTGGTTGGCGCCATTGGTGACGAGCTGGTCCAGCAGATCGCCGAGCTTGCCGAGATCGCGCAGCCGCACGGTGACGGCATTGTTCACCTGGTAGGAGGCGATGCGTAGCGGGTCGCCTTCTTTCTTCTGCGGCGCGTATTGCGGCTGCACGGAAAAGCCAGATGTGGAGATGTCGCGTGATTCGACGCCCGCCGCCTTGATCGCCTCGATCATCGTCGCCACGGCGGCGGAATTGGCGTCGAGCGCCTCGCGCGCCGTCTTGCCCTCGCTCACCACGCCGGAGGTGAGCGTCGCCATATCGGGCACCGCGCTGGCCAGGCCTTCGCCAGAGACCGAGAGCGTCGCCCGCCGGGCGTTGGGGGCGAGGTCCTGCGCGGCGAGCGGCGACAGGCTGGCGAACAACCCGGCGGCGCCGAGAAAAGCTGCGCAGGCGGTGGCGCGGAGGAGCTTCATGTCTTTCACTTCCTTGAAACTGCCGGGACAGGCGTCGATGGGGCCGGCACGTCCCTGAGCTGACGCACTGACGGTGCGGCACGCCAGAGCACCGCGCGAAGGCGGCGGGATTGCGGCGGCGAGACCGGCAACCTTACTGAGATAGGTCGGCCGCGCTGCGCAACCGAGCAGGGCGGCGCTGCGGCGGTGGCTTATGGCCGCACTTCGGCGGTCGCGCAAAGCCCCGAGGCCGATCTGCGCGCCCTTCTTTCCCGCCGGCGCGGGCCCACCCCTCACGCCAAGGTGGACGGCCGCCGCGACCCGGTTGGCGCGGGCGCATCCCTTTGCTAGTTTCCCCCGCCCGCGCGCCGCACAGCGCCGCCGGCCGGGCCTGTAGCTCAATGGTTAGAGCCGACCGCTCATAACGGTCTGGTTGTAGGTTCGAGTCCTACCGGGCCCACCAATCTTTTCAATGACTTCGCCACCCTACCCTTTCTTATCTCCACCGTTATCGCCACCGATACGCCTCTTTCGGAAGCCTTGGGCGGCGCCCTTCATGTAGTCCGGGTGGTGATGGCCATAGGTCTTTTCGACCATCTCCGGCGACATGCCGAGGAAGCCGGCAGCCTCCCAAACCGTCACGCCGTTCTGCATGAGCCACGTAGCGGCCGTGTGGCGCAGCGTGTGCGGCGTAACGTTGCCATCGAGGCCGGCCTTATCCACTGCAGAAGCGAATGCGGTTTTAACGGACTGCACCGGCTTGCCGCGCCACTCGACGAAGTGCTCTTTCGCGATGCCGAGCTCTGCCCAACGGCGCATGTGCGCCAGGAGGTGATCAGGCAGCGGCACGGGCGTCTGACGCTTGGTCGTGGGGCGCTTACCCTCTGAGAGTCGGTAGAAGATGCCCCGCTCAAGGTCGACGAACGACCTCCCCTCGCCTCTCGTCGGTGATGCGGCTGCGATCGCGGCAGCGCGCGTGCCCGTGTACAGGCCAATCAAGATAAACCGCGCGAGGTGGCGCAGCGGGCGCTTGTCGGTCTCCAGCACCTTGCCCACTTCGGTGCCGCGGTGCCGGCGCTGTTTTTCCTTGGTGCGCCAGCAAGTCCATAGCAGGCGCGCCGCCTCCGATCGCGTCAACCAGCGATCGCGGGGCGCGCCTCGCTGGGGAAGCGCAACACGGACCACGCCACGGTGAAGCCCTTCCTTGGCGTGGTGATTTATCGCGGCGCGGAGCACCTCGAGGTCACGGCACGCGCCGCCGACTCCACCGTCCGCCTTCGGAGGTGTCTTCGCGTTCGATTTCCTGCGGCGCTTCTGGTACTCGCCTTTGCGGTGCTCGACATAGGCGCGGCAGTTGGCGCCGTTCACGTCGGCGAGCATCTTGCCGCCCCACCAGTCATTCAGACGCTCAATCGAGGCATCAAAGACCCGTTGATTGGCCTGCCGATCGCGCGCGTCGGCATCATAGATCGACAACACGTCGGCGACGTCGATCGCCTCGATATCCGTACCCGCCGATCAGGCTGGTACTTGTCGGCGATGTAGGCGGCTAGGCGCCTTTCCGCTTCTCCAGCCTCGCCTTCAGGGCATCCTGTGGGGACACGCTTGGCACCGTCCTTGATAAACCACTGTGCATTGGCGATCCGCTTCCCGGTGCGCCGGTCGATCCGCTCCTTTCGAAGCCACAGGCGAGCTTGGGCGGCTGGACGAGGCATAGGCGGCGCATCTCCTCTATCGCGGCAAGGGTGGTGAAGTCCTTATTCGCGATTCGCTCAATCGCAAGGCGTCCGCGTGCCGCCTCGCGGCGCAGTCCGGCAGCTGTCATTCCGCCGAATGGGAAACCGTAACGCACGGCATCAACCAGCCGGAGCGGCATGTTGGGATCAATGTTGTCGTTAGCGGCTACTGTCATTGACGCCTCCGGTGGAAGATCGGCACAATAGTGGTTGCTTTGGCGCCGCCGTGCCATTTTTAGGTAAACTACCCCTCCGCTGTCCTCATTCCCCGCCGCCGGTACGCCAAAACACACGAGGCGTACCGGCGGCGGGCGGCGCGTCCATCAAGGCCCGGCCAGTCAATGCCGCGTCAGCACCCAGCTGACGCCGCTGGCAAAACCGATCATGTGCGCGGCGTTGCCCTTCGCGGCGATGGCTTCGAGCGTCCACCCAAGCAGCAGCCTGCCGACAAGGTGGCTGCAGCCATCCTCGCCCAACGCTGCCGCCAGCGTGGCTGCATGGGCTTTGGCGACGGCACAATCGGTTGCCCAATTGCCGGTCGGCTCGACGGCCCAGAAATCGCGGCCGGCGGACGTCATCGTGATGAAGGGGAAGACAGACAGAATTCTATCCTCTTCCGTTGCCTCGAATTCCACGGGCGGCTTATCCGAAGGCCGGTCGGGGTTGGAGGGGAGCCGCGGAGGCGCCGTGCCGGTCTGGCCGGCACGGATGTCGTGCAGCTCGCAGGCAGCGGCGATCGCGTGATCGATGTCGGTGGGGGTGCGGATGTTCATCGCTCAGCCCTCCAATGCATAGGCGCGGATCGCCGCTATGGAGGTGAACCGTTCGAGGAAGACGCCGGCATGCGCCAGGATGCGGCGCGCCGCCTCGTCGTCCGGTGGCAACATCGCGCAGATCTTAGCGGCGACCTGGCGCTCCAAGGTGTCGCGCAATTCATCATTGGTTGCGCGGGTGGCGGGGATAAGGGTGGGCATGAGCTGGCTCCCATGTCATGCATTGCAGTACAATGCATGACATAGGAAATTCTGGTCGTCAACGAAGAAATGCATTACATCGCAGTACGACTTAACCTGAGAGGACACGTACATGGCGAAGACCGCCAACCTCGCCTTGCGCATCCCACCTGAGTTAAAGGCAGCGCTTGAGGAAGCGGCAAAGGCTGACCGAAGAACGGTCTCTGCCTACGTCGAACTTCTGATCATCAAGGACATAGAGCAGCGTCGACTATTGCCGAAGCAGTGAACCAAGGCGTCGACTGAGAAAGAGGCGCGGAATGTCTATAGGCGCTTGAGCGTAACGGCCATCAGCGATCTCACGGAGAGATGCGAGCGTATTTACTGGATTTGCACGCACGATTCGCATTTGATCGCTGCAATCGGCCTCGCTCCATCTTTTGACCAGCGGACCACCCCAACGACCAAGTTGCAGCGTATTTAAGTAGGATAATCAGTATTACACCAACTACATTGAATGTAGCCATCAGATGCCTTTAGAAATTGCCAATCTCGTATCAAGTATATCAAATATATCGTTAATTATTGGGGCTATCCTCGCTCTAGGCGGAACTATTGGATCCATCATATCCAACGCAACTATAGCGCGATATGCTGATGAGAGAATTGCATCAAACGAGTTATTAACAGCCAGAGCAAATCAAGGTGCAGAGTTAGCAAATCAACGTACGGTTGAAATAGAGCAGACAAACCTTTCTCTCCAGCTTGAACTCGAAAGAGAGCGGTCGGATCGGTTGCGTCTTGAACAAAAACTCGCACCTAGATTGATCACGCCAGATAAAATGTCGGATGCCGCAGCGACCTTGAGCGTCCATGCTGGGCAGAAAGCGCACTTGAATTGCTTGCTAGGAGATCCAGAAAGCCGCTTTCTATGCAATGACATCGCTACAATGCTAATCCGTGCTGGCTGGGATGTGGACGACGAGCCTGCACAAGTGATGTGGGGAGGCGGCACGCCCGTGGGGGTTATGGTCGAGGTTTTTGGTCATGACATTGATAAGAAGACGACTACGGCAGCTTTAACATTGAATGCTGTCCTAGCCGATCTGACCCTGGTGCGTGACGGAGCGGCGGTTAATTTCAAAGAGTCATCGAATTTATTCATGAATATTAGTGTCGGAAAGCGCATTCTTTCTCCGGAAAGTCTCCTCAGGATGTCCCCTTAAAAATCTCACCCACCGCAGCGCAGCGTGACAGCCGGTTGTGGCCATGGCACGCTGCTACCTCTGACGGAGGGGGCGCGATCATGTCCGGGGGAATTACATTCTGGCTCTCCCTTTGGGGAGCCGTCCTGAGCACCCTCCTCGGCCTTAGAACCCTGACCAGCGGATGGCCGCGTGTTCTCCTAGTGTCCAGCCCGTCGAATTTGGACTGCCTGTTTCTAAGTATTAAAAACGAAGACATCCACTCAATAGTTGTGGAGCGGATACGCACATTTCCAAAAGGCATGCATCTGAATTTCGATGCGCCGTCCACCAGGGCAGCAGTAGGCAGCGCGATTAACGAGGCGCGTCACAATGATCGACAGATTATAGTTTCTCCACATAAAGAAATAAGATTCCGCTTTGGGGAAAATACTCACCCCAAAAATACACTCTTGCTTCTTCAGTGGAGGTCGGCGCGGATAGGATTGCTTCCGAAGATCCCGCTGGTTTTATATATTTCTTCAGAGCGGATAAGATCGGCCTCGCGCCAGGTAGTTGCTGAGGAAAACGGCCCCGGCCAGCCTTGACGAGGGCCACGGTCTCCGGCATCGTAAGTTCGCCTGCGAAGCCTTCTGCATGAGGGTGGAGGCGAAGTGACCGCCGCGGACATGACTGATCCGCCCCGGCTCTCAGCGCATCGAAGTCAGCACTCCCCATAATCAGGAGAATGACCATGCGCATTTCCGAATCCGCTATCCGCCGTCGTCTCGCCAAGGCCGGCTTCCGCCTGCAGAAGACACCCGCCCGCCACTGGACCCGCAACGAATATGGGCCGGGCTACATCGTAACGGACGACACCAACACCGTGCGGCTGGGGGCCACACAGCGCCCGTACGACGCCACGCTCGACGAGGTGCGGGAGTTCGCTGCCCGGCTGTGACGTAAGGCGCCAGGGGCTGCTGTGTGGCCTCTGGCGCGACGCCAGAGCACTAATTCTTGTCGACTGCCATGGTGCCGTCCGAGTATTCTCAGCGAATCGCTGGGAGCGGCCGATGACTGAAGTAGACGACAGTCACGAATTTGGGTCCGAGGACGTAACAGAAACGAAGCTACGCCTCCTTGAGAAGTACATCCAGGCTTTTGCAACGGCGCTACGCGGAAAGTTCCCCCGCATCTGGTATATCGACGCTTTCGCAGGAACAGGCTCCCGAACGATAAAGGTCGGCGCGACTGGCGCTAATATATTCGGTGAAGCGAAGGAAGAAACCGTCGACCGAAAGCGTGGTTCGGCGCGTATAGCTCTGGACGTTCAGCCGAATTTTGATCGTCTTATATTCATGGAGCAGAGAAAGAAGCATTACGATGCACTAGTTGAGCTAAAGCAACAGCATCCAACGAGAGATATTTTCGTACTTCAGGGTGACGCCAACGAAATAATTCAAAGCCAACTGCATCTCGCCGACTGGCGAGGAACCAGGGCGGTTATATTTCTGGATCCGTACGGGATGAACGTCGACTGGAAGACACTTGAGTGCATCGCATCTACGGGGGCAATCGACGTATGGTATCTGTTTTCTCTTTCAGGGCTATTTCGACAAGCTGCTCGCAATATTTCAGCAATAGATCAGCATAAGAGAAATGCAATTACGCGAATGTTGGGCACAAGTGAATGGGAGGCTGAGCTGTATCAGCGTGAAGAGGTTTATACTGATCTCTTCGGCCAAGAGAGCAAGCATGAACGCCAGAGGATCGCAGATGTTGCCGGCTTAGAAAAATACGTAACGAAGCGTTTAAGGACCATATTCCCAATGGTTCTGGAGCCATTTGCGCTTCCGCCAGTTCGGCGGCCTCAGATATTTTCGTTGTACTTTGCTCTATCGAACAACGATCCGAAGGCTATTGGCCTGGCGAAAAATATTGCCAGTCATATTCTCAACTCTGGCAAACCATCCCATACGCGATCACGATAGACTCGGCCCGCCGCCTTTTTGTTCTTTCCGCCCCATTGCTTGAAGAAGAATGCGGCATCTGCATCGGTGCATTGGTCGAATATCTCGTCGACCCATAGCGGATCCATCGGCCGAGCATTGGGACCGGATTCGCCACCGACGATTGCCCAATGGATGCCCTGCAAGTTTCCGCCTGCTACCGATCCGATTAGAGGCTCATATGAGACGAACCGCACGGAGGCTGGCACTCCCCGGAGCTCATCAAGCCGATGGAGAACACGGGAGTCCTCGACGCTAGTTCCGAGCCAGACGTTGGGCAGGACGTTGAGGCCCTCGCCATGCAACGTCTCCCCCATCCGATCGGGTCGCTTCGTCAGGATCTGATAGGTGTGCCGAGGGGTTTCCGCCATGACGCGCCAAACTTCGCGCACGAAGGTGGTGGGTACGTCGGGATGGAAAAGGTCTGACATGGAGTTGACGAAAACACGCCGCGGCTTGCTCCAGCGATGGGGTGCCCCAAGCGCGGCATGATCGAGCGAAATCTTTCCGGTCCACTTCGCGCGACCGCCACTTTTGCGCGTCAGCCCTTTGTACTTCTCGACACCCATGGCCTCCAGCCGCGCTGCCATTCGCATGGCGTAGCAGTTGGTGCAGCCCGCCGACATGATGGAACACCCTGCCACCGGGTTCCACGTTACGTCGGTCCATTCAATCGTTGTCTCAGCCATGACAGGCCTCCATTGCCCAGATATGCTGAATCAATGTGGTTAAGAAGTGTGCCTACTGAGCCGGCCCCACCTCCCGCCGCACCGGCCCCCGCCTCACATACCCCCGCGACGCCTCCTGCCGCGCCTCGTCGAGCTCGCGCTCGAGGAACTGCCCGGCGATCAGAAGCGCCTTGATGGTCGCCCGCGCGTCCCCGCCGCACGCTTCTAGCGCGGTGTTGACGTCGTCGTCCGTGACATCGATCGGCTCGGCTGCCCCGTCCACTCCGCCCATCATGGCAGCCCCTCGTGTCCGGCGGGCCACGCTTTACGCTCGCCGTCTATCGCGCCCTGCAACTGGCGATCCATCAGGATGAGAGCGCTGTTCAGGCTTTCCAACGCCACATACGCCGTGCCACCGATCGGCACCGTCCCGCACCACACGCGCACCTGGTGGTGGAATGCTTGCAATTCCTTCCGCATCTGCCCGGCCTCATGGGCCGATAGGCTTCTCTTGCTTCGCTGGACCATGGCGACCTCCGTCAAGCCGTCATGGATCGCATGAGAACAAAAGAGGAACAAGCGGCATTCCGCTTGCGGAACGATCCTGAAGTAAGCAACGTAGGTGAGCAAGGAACCTTCCCCAGCGTCACACGCCTGCGCTATAGGAACCCGCCCGACCATTTCTCGCCCGAGCCGTGGTCAGGTGGCCGGGCGCGGTTGCGGGCGCGCCCGGCTAGGTGCCCTTTACGCCACGTCGCTCCCGCGCAGGCCCAACCTGCGCTGCATCGTGCGGGCCGCCCGTCCCCGGCTATGCGGCCAGCCGCAGCGGATCAATCTTCTCGCCCACCACGTCGTCCCACACGTGCAGTACGTCGCCATCCGGCATCAGGCCCGGCACGATCCCAACGTGAGATACCCAGCCACCGATGCCGTGGCCCATAACTGGCTCGCCTCGACCGCAGGACAGATCGTCGATATGCGCACGTGCCCGTTCGAAGGCCGGCACGCCATGCTCGACAGGATCGAACACATGAGCCTCGGCGATGTCATCTAGGTCGACGCCGAACGCGCAGCGATTGCCAAGGACGAACCAGCACCCGGCCGGCAGGTTGTCATGCACAGTGTCGGTGCAGCGGTAGAACACCTCGCCGCGAGCATGTTGGTCGGACCAGCCGGCGACTAAGATCTCGCAGTCCATGCCCTCCGGTAGCCCGGCTTCGAAGGCCGCCCATACATCGTCAGCGGCACGACGGAAGCCATCGAAACCCTCATAGTCGGCGAGGAGGCACGCCTTATAGAACTCCAGGAAGCAGCCCGTGATGCCGCGGAGCGAGAACACGGCATTCGCCATGGGGAGCGGGACGATCTTGTGCCGAAACGCCGTGACGACACCGTCCGCCGGGTTATAGGTCGCCGCGTCCGCCATGATGTGGATACGGTCGCTCTGCACCACAGCCAGCATCGCGCTCATTGCAATTTCCCTTCGATGGAGAAGCCTGCCGGCCCTGTGTAGCCGCCGTCCGCGAGGCCGGGGAGCTTGGCGCCGCCGCCGAGGATCGAAGACAGGAACCCGCCGCCAGCCGTCCCTGGCGCACCGAGCAAGCCGGTCAGAGCCTGCTGCAAGCCGATCTCGATGATCTTGTCGAGCACACTGTTTAAGGCGTTCGAGAGTGCGTCCGCCGCTGAAACGCCGTTGCGGATGTCGGACACGAAGCCGCCGAGGACGTCGTAGGCAGTGCCGCGGATTTCATCCATGGAGTCGACCAGCGCCGCCTGCGACGCAGCCTGCTTTTCCAGTGCCTCGGCAGCCTGGCCCGATCGCGCCGCCAGTTCGTCAATCTTCGCCGCGTATTCGGGCGTGAGCTTGATGCCGGCGCGGGTGAGCTCGTTTATGAGTTCCTGCTTCACGCGCAAGGACTCAGCGGCGCCGGTCGTCAGCCCCAGCGCCTGCTGCTCAACACCCATCTGGGTAATGCGCTGTTCGGCGGACAGCACGATCTGGTCGTAGGCCTTCGCCAGGCGTTCCGCCGCGTCACCCGCTGGCGTCTTGACCTTGGAAAGGTCGCCCATTCCGCCGGTAGGGTTGATGGTGACGCGCTGCGGCTTGCCGTCTAGCAGCTTCTGCAGTTCGGCGGCCTCGGCCAGTCGCCGATCGATACCCTGCTGCCCGCCGCCCATCACGAAGGCCGGCGTCGACTTTTGCATGTTGTCGGCCGCGGCCTTGAGAAGATCGATACGGCGCTGGAGCGTGCTGTTCGACTGCGCTTCCGTCGCATTGAGCATGTCGGAGAAGTCGCGCATCAAGGCGACCACGGACACCAGGGCGCCTTTGAGATTGGTACCGATCGTGGTGGACAGCTTCGCGAAGGCGCGGTCGATCTCGACGGCCCGCTGAATCAGTTCGGTATCAATAACGTTGCCAGTGTCGCGAGCTTCTTGCCGCATCTTGGCAATATAACCAGAGCCCTGGTCGATCAGCCGCAGGAACTGCTCACCACCAGATCCGCCGAACAACTCGTCGCTGACGCGAATCTGGCTGGCCTTGTCCAGCCGTCCAAGCTTTTCGATAATCTCTTCGAACAGGTCCGACGGATCGGCGAGCTTTTCCTTGAGATCAGCGACATTATAGCCAAGACGCTGGAACGCTTCCGCAGCACTTCCGGCCCCGCTGACAACGAACTCATCCGCTCGAAGCTGTAGCTCCTTCAGGCCGTCCGCCATGGCATCTAGGCCGACCAGCGCACCCTGCGCTGCGTAGCCCAACTCTTGGAATTTCTCGACTTGGACGCCGGCTTTCTGTGCCTCGGCATTCAGTTGCGCCAGATCAGCGGCGGCAGTCCTGGCGCCAGCAAACAAACCGCCGACGCCGAGTCCGGCAAGCCCGAGTTTCAGCCCATCGCCGATGCCCGCGAATGCGCCGCGGATGACGCCGCCGACCCTGCCAGACTCCTTACCAAATTTGTCGAGTTGCTTGCCCGCGACTTTAAGGCCTTCTTGGAAACGTGCGCTATTCAGGCCCAGGTCGACGTAGACCCCACCCGCGTTGACTGCCATTAGGCAGGTTCCTTCGTAATACTGGCGAGGAACACGCCAAGGGCGTTGCCGACGGCCGAAGCGCAGGCGGAGACACCGTGCTTTTTGATGGCTGCGTCGGCGTGGGTGAGCTTCAGGTCATCGAGGTGAAACACCATGAAGCGCGACAGCATCCGCTCCGTCTGATTGAGCGCGGCGCCGACTGCGATGAGGGTCCGCAACACGCGCAACGACACCCCGTCGCTCGCCTGAGCTTCGGCTACGATGGCGCCAATTGTCATTCCCAAGGCCTGCTCAGCGGCCGCCATGCGGGGAATATCGAAGTGCAGCACGAGCGCTGCGCCGGTTGTCGTCATTTGGTACCCTTCTTGGCCGCCCGCGCCGCTATTCTCTTGGCGGTTTTGGCGACTTCGGCCTCGATGTCGGCCGCAATTGATTTCGTGATGTCGTCGCGCTCGGCGCGGAGGGCCGGGCCGAGAAATGGTTCGGCTCCCATCTTCACGGTGCCGAACTCCACCAGGTGAGCATGGGGCGCCGTGGCGCGGACGCGGACGGTGGCGCTGGCACCGCGGCCAGCTGCCGCTGAGTTGGCCTTACGGGCTGCGGCTGCCGCATCCTGCCGGGACTCGCCCCCACGCATCGCCGCGGCGAAGGCTGATTTGCCAGCGTTGCGGCGGACGATGACGGTGCCGATCGATTCCTTTAGGGCGCCGCTGTCGACCGGGGCGTCGCGCTTGGCAGCTACCTCTACAGGTTTGGCTGCCTTCTTGAGCACCCTGTTCAAAACACCGACCTGGGTGGATTTCTTGAGTTGATCGAGCCCCTTAAGCGCCTCGCGAAGGCCGCTGATTTTCACGGTGGACTTCATCAATCGAAAAACTCTTCACCCGGTTCGCTGCTTGGAGCGGTCGGCATCATGACTTTGCTCGCCGAAACAGGGGTGGCGCACAGCGAATTGAGGCACTGGCGAAGCAGTTGAAGGGCAGGCACGCCGGCAGTGCCGGCGGCGAGTTGCGCGGCCAAAATGGCGGTGATGCTGACGATCCCGCGATGGCTCGCGTTGAGCCACGGCAGCGTCGGCACTAGGGTCGAGACTCATAACCAGTAGCTGACGGTGGCCGCGATGCAGACGGCTGCGAGGAAGTTGACGGCGTTCCGGTCGTACCGCGTGGCGACGCGTCGGAAGTCTTTGAGGCGGCAGAACATGCGCTCGATGGCGTTTCGGTTCCGGTAGAGCACGGGGGAGAAACAGTTCTTCCAGCGCCGGTTGGCCTTGGGCGGGATATTAGGCATGGCGCCGCTCTCCTCGACCTGGCGACGTATGGCGTTGCTGTCGTAGCCCTTGTCGCCATGGAGAATGTGCGCTGGCGGCATCTGCTTCAGCAGAGCCGATCCCGCCGTGCAATCCGCGACCTGGCCTCCGGTGAGGAGGAAGGCAATGGGCCGGCACTGGCGATCCGTCAGCGCGTGGATCTTGGTCGTGCGCCCGCCGCGCGAGCGGCCGATGGCCTGGTTACGCTCCCCCCTTTTCCGCCCGAAGCCGAGCGGTGCGCCTTCACGGCAGAGCTATCGATAAGCACCTGGGCCGGAGGGCCGCCGGCACTCGCCAGAGCATGGAAGAGATCGACCCAGACGCCTTTGGCGGCCCAGCGGACATAGCGGTTGTAGAGCGTTTTGCGCGGCCCATAGTCGGGCGGCGCGTCGATCCAACGCCCGCCTGACTTCAGGACATGGACAATGCCGCTGATCACGCGGCGGTCATCAACACGCGGTTTGCCACGCGTATCAGTCGGCAAATGCGGCTCAATCCGTGCGAATTGCGCGTCCGTAAGCCAGAAACGATCCCGATTCATCCACGCCTCCTCCCGGAAGCCGTGAATCACACCAGGCTGGCGAAGCCAACCGCTTTATGGGTCCGAGCCCTAGTGCATTCCAGGCATCAGCAGCGGCGGGGTTCAGCCAGTCCGGCGGTTCGCCGACCGGGTCGGCGACTGTTGGCTCGGTTCGGTTTTTGTAACGGCCAGGATTGACAGCCAGGGCGCCTGAAATCCTTGCGGCTTCAAGGCTTTTGCGAGGTCGAGGCATCTCAACTGGTATCCATTTTCTATTTTGGCCCCATGCTCTGAATTGCAGGGATGTGCGCGATTGACCCCTGCCGGTCCGGCTGCGACGCGATGGGAGGGAATCTGGCCCCCCCCCGTCACCGGTCGACCGGATCCAGCCCCGCGAGGAGGCAGGCTTCGTCGACGGCGGGGCCGAAGTCGATCGCGCGGTACCGCTCCATCGCCGCGGCGTCGGCGGCGTCGTATTCGGCCTGCCAGCGCAACAGGTCGGCGAGGGCCTTTTCAAGAGCGGCGACACGTTGCTCAAGGTCACTCATCGTCCGGCCACCCGACAGGCGTGGAGGTAGCCATTGCTAAACCGGCTTGCCGCCGCACCGACCGTGAACCGCTTGACGGCGGACATGACGGCGCGCGCCTGGGCGGGCCACGATGCAGATAGTGGCGGCGTCTCGCCGACCACTTCATGTGCGAACCCGATCGACACCGCCTTCGCGAGCGGCATCGCCTTCTCGGTTCGCATTTCGGCACGGATTACAGCCAGCGGGGCGTCGCAACGCGATGCCAGCACCTCGGCAATCTCGGCGTCGACACTGGCGAGGGACTTGGCAATCGCTTCGCAGCGTCCGGCGGTTAGGCGCTGCGATGCTACCGGCGAACCAGCCTCGGCTCGATGCAATAGAACCTGTGTGCCAGGCTCCAGCCGCCGGACATCAGCGGCGGCATAAATCAGCGCCGCGGCCGATGCGACGGTGCCACGGCCATGGGCGATCTTCCGCCCGGCGGGGTGCTTGCGGATGGCGTCGAAAATCCGGCGGCCAGCGATCAGCAGCCCGCCGCGGCTGTTTACGTGCATGAAAATGGTGCTGGCGTTGGGGTTGGCCGCGAGTTGCCGTTCAACGCGGTTCGCCATCGCGTCATCGACATCGCCCTCAATACGCAGGGCGACGAACGCGGCGTTCGTGGTCGACGGTTTGACCTTCGGGGCAGGCTTTGCGGCTGCTCGCAGCAGCCGCTTGGCCCGGTCGAGCTTGGGTGTCCTACTGACCATTCGCCAAGCTCCGCAGTTCAGCCGCGAGGACGGCCACCCGCTTGGCCTGAGCCACGATGCGCGGCGTTGGCAGCGTGTGCGCGGTGGCGAAGGCATCCGCTTGGCGCGCCGGCTCGATCGCCGTGTCGAGCCGTTCCGCAATAGCAGCGAGGTCATCCTGCAGGGTGCGCGCGACGGGAGCCAGACTGTCGAGAAAACGCGGCTCAGACTTCTCGCGCGCCTCTGCATAGCGGCGCCGAGCATCGTCAAGGCGGGCCTCCGCAGTTGCGACTTCCGCCTCGGCGGCGTGCACGTCGGCAATGGCGGTGTGGCCTGCTGTATAGCGCGCGACGGTGCGGCGCTCGTTTTCACGGGCCTCGTCGCGCGCCGTTCGGGCTGCGGTTACGGCGATGCGCGCCGCCTGCATGGCGGCTGAAATCTTGAGGTCCATTTTATTCCCTAGGAGGCCGCCCGGCGCGAAGGCGGGGCGCATTGTTGATGTCAGCCGCGAGGCGGCGGAAGGTGTCGCCGTCGACAATCGTGAGGCGCGATACGGCGTCATCGTCAGGCTGGCCGAAGTGGCGGGTGCCCGCATCGGTGACGATCATGGCGCTGCCGGCGGCATCGAGGTGGAGCCGGATCATCTGGTTGGGCATGGTCAGCAGCGCAGCCAGGGCTTCGTTGAACGTGCCAGCCGTGTCCCGCATCGTGGCGAACCGCACGACGTGGCGAGGATCTGAGGCGGCCTCGCCGAGCAGGCCCGCAATGATGATAAGCGCAACTTCACGCGGCCCTAGATCGACGATGGCGCCTTGGGCTGACGGTAGGTGTCCCGCCAGACGAAGACGATCAGTTGCGAACACTTGCCGGGCATGCGGCACGCGCAGCACGCGCGACGCGATCGCCACGCATTGCGATTTCGTTGCCATCTTTTTTCCAGCGGATAAGTTTTGAGCGAAAAAGAACCCCGGCACGAAGCCGGGGCCAAGTTCCATGGAGATGGAAGTTTGACTAGGTCTTCCACTATAGGTGCTTGAAATCGGCGTTGAGGGCACACGATCAGGCGGCTTCCGCAAAATTTTCTGCAGGAATATTGTCGTTGCGCGCCTCAGTCATGAAATGAACGCCAAACTCGACAAGGGCTTCGTCTGTAAGCCGGATGGCTTTGCGCTCGGCATATTTCCCGTGATGCCCCAATGCCTCTCCGATCTGGCGGGCCGTGGCGCTGGAGATTGCCAAGTCCAGAACTTCAGCATGGTGCGGGCCGACATGCCGGCGAGCGGTATTGGCCTCGGCGAGCCGTGCCATGCTGTCGAAGGCGTCGTCGCCGCGCCGATCGTCGAGCGACACGGCCTGGCTCTGGTGCAGGCCGTCCCAGTCTCCCCCGATGTCCACCGCCATCCGCTGGCGAGTGCCCGGCACGCCACGCCGCCTGCCGCCGCGGGATGACAGCGTGATCTTCTCGTAGGGGGAGAGCAGTTGGCCGTGCTTGTCGGTTCCCCACCGGATGAGCTTGCTCGCTCTGAACAGCAAATCGCCGAGGTACGCGAAACCATCCCGCAGCCACCATCCGCCGGGGGCGCGCACTGGATCCTCCCACACGCCACGGGCAATCCGACGGCGGGTGAATGTGGCCCGGCTTGCTGCCGCCAGCATCTCGTCCACGGTAGGGCGGTCCGTCCTGTTGATTGATCCGCCCCCATTCTTTGGACCGCCGGAGGCTAGAGTTTCCGGCCTGTTTCACGGCGGTGGGCTGGCGGCACCGCCGGGGTTCTGCAACGTG
>NZ_JAUSUH010000011.1 GCF_030813595.1 Ancylobacter vacuolatus
GCGTGTGGCGGGTGTCTACCCAACACCATGGCGCCCTCGCCACAACCGCCGCACGGACTTCCGGCTGAGGCGGACGCGCAACTGCGCCAGCCCTCACCACATATCGCACCCTTAGGATCGACCATGGCCAAGACCGCCGCAGGCGCTGCTATCGCGCTGTTGCTCGCCACCCAGCCGCTCCAGGCACAGAACGTCGGCGAACCCACAAGCGACCCCGAGATCAGGATCAAGCGAGGCCGGCTTCTCATCGGTGGCTACTGCACCTTCTCCGCTGTCGTCGCGCGCGGTCAGTCCCGCATGCGGATGATTGCCGATCAAGCCTGCGCCCTCATTGTCGACGAGGAGGGACTCGAGAAATCCGTCGATATTTACATGTACGATGGTGGCGCCCAACAGTACGATCTCTCCTATGCCTTCCGCCTCACCAGCAGCTACGACGGAGAAGGCCGGGAGATGCGACGCGAGCAATATCTCTACTGGAATGCCATGCCGGGCTCCGATCTCATCGACCAAAGTCTCGGCTTCGTCAGCGGAGGTAGCAGCTTCGATGAGGTCGATGGTGCCTGCTGGGTCACCAAGACGGTGAGGCTCTGCATGCAGCTACGCAGCGGGCGTGACGTCCGCACCCTCGCGCCGGGGCTCGGGCCGGTGAGGAAGTAGCGGGGGGCCGCTGCCTAGCCAGAAGGCCAACTCGAAGCGAGGTGCTCCAAAGGAGGTAGGGGCCGGCATGTCTCACGACCAGCCCCTACCCGCGTGGGCCCGCGTCACCATCTCGGTGACGCGGGGTTCTAGGCTGCGTCCTCATCGTCGGGATAGGTACGGTCGAGGAACAGCTGGCCCTCCTCCTCGCGATGTCTGCGGGGTACCTTCAGGAGCGCTTCGCGCCTTATCTCGGTATAGAGTGCGTTGCCCTCCGGTCCGCCAGCAAGCATCAGTTTGTCGAGAGTGCGGTTGGCCATGACGCGCACCATCCGCACCATCTCGGCCGGCCTCAGCGGATAGCTATAGAAGGTAAAGAACCCAGTCTCCCGCCGTACAGGCACCCCGCTGCGACCTGCCGCCTCCCATGCTCGCTTCGGACTGATCTTGTGGCCGGTGAGTTGACCCTTGAAGATGTATCTCAATCGCTTCAGGCAGTTCTCTGGGCTGGTGGGTGTGACTTTCATCACCGTTATCCCCGGACGCCATGACTCGAACGCCCGGTTGATCTCGATCTCACGATTGGCAAGTTCTTTACGGTCGAAGTCCCATACCAAACAGTGGGTGTGGAAGTGCACGACCCATTCGGGTTTCCCTTCGGCGCTCAGGCGCACGTTACCGATCAGTGCGGCCTCCACCATGCCGATGTAGTTGAAGCCGGCCAGCGTGCGTCGCGTCCAACTCGCGAGCTCGGACGTGTCATAGGTCTCCGCTTCTGTGATCGGGATCACGAACTCCTTGCTCAACAACGTGACCATGGCCATCGGCATCTTCGAAGCGGGCTTGCTCCTCAAGAATTTCCGGAACCGTCGCTCGACAATTTCCATGAAGGCGATGCGCGAGTGGACATTGCTAGCCAGCCAGTAGGGAGACGATTCTTTCTTCAGTCCCCGCAGCTGAAAAAAATCGAGGGTCTGTTTTCCCTTGCGAGGAAAGTGGAGATAGCGGTCCAACTCAAGGGCGACTTTCAGGTGCCTGTCCCTAAAGGCCTTTAACGTCGGGAAGGTCCAGGACTTTGTTTGCTTAGGCTTGATGCTTGTTGTCATGACATACCTGTTGTTTGCTCAAACGGGCCGTAGGCGGCTACGTGAGGTCATTTACGGGTCGATTTGGGGGTGTTGAGTGCGCCGACTGCGTTACAAGCGTGTGCGACTGCCGGCTTGATTGGCGCGATCGCAGACGCGTAACGCGTCGCCAGCTGATCAAGGGGACTGATGCAGGGGGGCTCCGAGCCCGTGGCGGGCGCGATGATTATGTCCGCGCGCCCGCCGCATTGAGGTGGTGTTACGGCGCCGCTTTCACCGAAAATGTCGTGATGATGATGACGTCGTTCATGACTTCGATGTGAGCGATGATCGCCGCGCGTCGGCCATCCATCTGCCGAAGAGCCCTTTCGGTCTTCGCCGACATAAACAGGCCGCCAATCACCGGATTTTCGATTTCGAGAGGCGGCACGCCCCGGGCTTCGGCGCTGCGCTTTTCCGTCGCGTGATCGGGAGTCCCGCGTTCCTGAAGCATTGAGGGGCTGCTGGTCATCCGATCTTCGAGGTCGACGGGCGGTGAACGTCGCGCCTCGGTGTTGCGCTCGTCCTTCGCGCGAATGATTGCCCCGCCATTCTGAGACTTCGAGCGCGCCAGTCCTTCTATGGTGCGCGCCTTGATTTCTGCGGCGACGTCACCGGCCGCGCAATCCTCCGAACGCAACACATCAAGCGCCCGCGCGTATTTTCCGGCCTTGTCACGCGCATTCTTCTTTTGCGGCGTGGCATGTAGCACCAGCCGTAGAAAGTGCAGTTGAGCGTTCTCCTGCTGGCTGTGTTCAGGGCGCTCCACGCCCAGCCTTTTCCATACCGGGTCCGCGACGAAAGCACGCCAAGTGACCTTCGACTTGAGGAGAGGTGTCGCCGCCGCGTAGGCACGCTGGAGGATGCGCCGGAGTTCGGTGCGTTGGGCCTGCAGCATCCGGCGATAATCAGTCCGAAGCTTCGCAGCATCGCTGACTACGGTACGGACGCTACTATCAGCCTTTCCAGACGACTTGATGATGCCCATGTCACTCACCCCCCTGCTGGAGGGTGAGGACCAGATTGGCGATGTAAGCGCGCGGCCAGACCGTCACGCCGGGGCTCAGCTTGATGCCGGCAGCGACTTTACCTTTGGCGACCCACTCGTGCCACGTCGAGCGGCCGATCGGCAGCAGACCCTTCGGCGCGACGATCCCGGCGACCCGTAGATAACCCTCGTCGAATTGCGCGCGGGTCAGTTGGAATCGGTCGATAGGCTGAGTTGCGCAATCTGTTTCGCTCGTCCCAGCTCGCTGCCGAGGCTGGCCGTGTGCGAACTTGCCTTCAATATTCAACATCGCTGCGTCTCCCTTATGACCGGAGCGGCGAAAGGCCGTCTGGTGGGAGAGTTGATTAAGCGCAACAATCGCTGAGCAGGACGATCAGATATCTGATCGTGACGAATTCGGCGAGCCGATTTCAGATGACTTTTTTATTAGTCGGCAATGCTAATGCGTCCTTCAAGTGCTTTC
This sequence comes from Ancylobacter vacuolatus, assembly GCF_030813595.1. Lineage (GTDB taxonomy): Bacteria > Pseudomonadota > Alphaproteobacteria > Rhizobiales > Xanthobacteraceae > Ancylobacter > Ancylobacter vacuolatus. The sequence goes on from NZ_JAUSUH010000011.1 coordinate 3,236, forward strand.
GAACGGTATCGTCGTCTATGTCATGCCCTATCTGATGTACATCGCTTGTTATTGCTTTCACAGCCTGCGAAAACATAGCGTCATTTCCACATTTATAGTATCTTACTGCCATTCCAGCAATCATCTTGTGGAAGCTCTTGTCTTCGCGCTTGGTTGCCGCGGCTTGATGTGCTGATCTAATGCGGCCGGCGATCCGCTCCTGCGGCGAAGGCAAAGACTCTGGCAGGCCGGCAGCAACCGCCGCCAACGGCTCGGGAAGGGCTATCTGGTGCTCCGCCGCCCATCTGATGAAGTCCGCGCGGGGCATCGGGTCTTTGAAGTGACCTCCGCTCACGGCACGTTTGATGGCGGTGCGCCGGAAGGCATAGACCTGAGCGAAATTCGATTTGCTCCGCCTGATGGCTTTCATGCTCTTGGGCGTTAATATGTCGGGGTTCTTGCCCAAGGACAGCGCCGCGGCCTCGTTGACGGTCCACATTGGCATCTGCATCCAGACGCTGAAATCGGCCGTGGCTTCCGGCTCATTGAAGAAGGCATCCCTGTCGAACTCCGAGCGCACCTTATCGAAGACAACAGACTGCTCCCGCGCCATCTGGGCATAGAGCTCGTGAATCTCCTCGTCTGGCTTGAAATACAGATCGTTGTCGAACTTCACGGCCTCGGCAACGGTGGCGCTCAGGACAGCCTGCCGTTCCGGTCCGAAGCCGTCATCGGCCCGATCGTAATCTTCGAAAAGCGCTGCCTTCTCGGAGCGCCTCATCTCCTTCCAGATTCGCTTCAAGCCGCGCGCGTCCGGCACAAATTCCCGCTCCCGCGCATTCGCTTCGATGATGTCGAACACGACATCTTCCGGAAGGGCGGGGAACCGCCAGAGAAGAATATCAGCAGCCATTTCCCCGAAGACCATCACAAGTGCTCCAACGCTGATTCGTCCAGCGATTCTAGGAGCTCATCTTCACGCAGAGCAACGAATCTCACCCAGAGCGGGGTCCGTTGACTCGTCGGCGATCCACCGTTGTCAGGCCGGGGCGACGCGCAACCCGTCCAGATAATCCGCCCACCAAGCCATCATACGCACCCGCTCATCCCAGTGCTCGCCACGGGCGTAGGCGCGGCGGACTGCGTTGCCCTCGACATGGGCGAGCTGCCGCTCGATCGCGTCAGCATGCCAGAGGCCGCATTCGTTCAGCAGTGTGGAGGCGGTGGCGCGGAAACCGTGGGAGGTGACCTCATCCTGAGCATAGCCAAGACGGCGCAGCGCCGCGTTCAGCGTGTTCTCGGAGATAGGGCGAAGAACGGTCCGGACCGACGGAAATAGCAATGTCCCGCGACCGGTGAAGCGGCGCAGGTCTTCGAGGATCGCGACCGCCTGAGGCGGCAGCGGCATGCGGTGCGGCCGACGCATCTTCGCCCGGGAGGCAGGAATGGTCCACTCGGCCTTCTCGAAATCGAACTCCGCCCACTCTGCCGCGCGCAGTTCGCCGGGGCGTGGGAAGAGGACCGCCATCAGCTTCAAGGCCGCGTGGGTGGTAGGCTGCCCGTCAAATCCGTCGATGGCCCTCAGCAGGCCTCCCAGCTTCTTCGGTTCGGTGACGGCAGCCCGTGGCGTGACGGTCGGTGCAGTCAGAGAGCCCTTCAGGGCCATAGTCGGGTCCGCCTCGCCGCGACCAGTGGAGATCGCGTAGCGAAACACTGCGCCAATGGTGGAGCGCAGCCGCCGGGCTGTCTCGTGCTTGCCGCGTAACTCCACCTCGTGAAGAACTGGAAATATGTCGGCCGCCTTGATCGAGTCCAAAGGACGCCTGCCGAGCTCGGCATATGCCAAGCCAAGAAGCCACTCTAGCTTCTCAAGAGTGCGCTCCGCTCGCTTCGCCCGCCGCTGCTTGGCGAGGTACTCCTCCGCAATGTCCTTGAAGGTCGGCCCTGCCTTGGCCGCCGCAATCGTTGCCCGCTTCACTTCCGAAGGGTCCTGCCCCGCCAGCAGCGCCCTCTTGGCCTCGTCCCTGGTCTGCCGGGCATCGCTCAACGACACCAGTGGATAGGGGCCGATGGCGAGCAGCTTCTGCTTGCCGCCAAAGCGATAGGCCAGTCGCCATAGCTTCGCGCCAGAGGGCTGCACCCACAGCTGCAGACCACCGCCATCCGACAGCTTTTTCAGTGAATCGGCCGGCTTGGCGCCCCGGCAGGCGGCATCTGAAAGCGGCATTGCGGCACCCGACTTCAGGGCGATACCAACACCCTGCCAAATCGATACCAACAACCATACCAACAATTTTGTTGGATGCACCCGGACGGCGCTGGATGACGCCGGACCATCAACAGGCTTGTTTTCGTTGATATTGCTAGGTTTTCCGGACCTAGTCGGACTGTGCCAGACTAGGAAATGGTGCCCAGGGACGGAGTCGAACCGCCGACACTGCGATTTTCAGTCGCATGCTCTACCAACTGAGCTACCTGGGCGTAGCCGGCAAGGCTTCAAGCCATGCGGAGCGGGCGGGTTATAGAGTCTTGGCCGCGCCCTGTCCATATCCAGGCAAAGGGAAATTCCGGCTTTCCCCAGAACTGCGTTCCCGCAGCGCCCGCAGCTCGGCGTCGGGCGGCAGCTTCAGGAGCGCAGACAAGCCGCGCCGACCGGGCACGGGACGTGGCGCCTCGCCGGAACTCCACGCTCGCCTTGCAGCAATACGCCAGCGCGTGGCGGCGGCCGGCTTGCGGTGGGCCACAGCCCGTGCGGCGTCCGGACAGCCGGCGCAGCATTCCCGCCGGCACGGCTTAGCCAGGGGCATGGCGGAGCGCGTCATCGGCTCCTTCGATCGAGGCGCCCCTTAGCTGGCCGATCGCAAGGTCGCCGGGAGGCGAGGGAGGGCCCGCCAGTCCTCGGCCACCCCTGGAACAGGCTCCGACCGGCTGGGATCGAAAGCTGCCTGGCGCGTGTTGTCTCCGAGCGAAGGTCGGCGATAGCGAGCACCGGGCGCCGGAGGTCCCGCACGCAACCTGCGCCTCAGGCCTCGTGCGGCGGCTTCGGGGCGAGGGAGGGTTCCTCGCCGTCCTCGTCGTCATTCTCCGTGACCGGGATCGCATAGGCGCCGGTGAGCCAGCGATGCAGGTCGATATCGGCGCAGCGGGCGGAACAGAAGGGCTTGTACTTTTCCACCATCGGCTTGCCGCAGATCGGGCAGGGCTTGCCGGCGGCGGCGGGCGGGACGGCGGCGCTCATTCCGGGTGGCCCCAGCGCTGATAGACCGGGAAGCGCTCGCCGCCGAGCAGCGCCACCGTCTCGGCGAGCGGCAGGCCGACGACATTGGTGTAGGAGCCTACCAGCTTGACCACGAACACGCCGGCGAGGCCCTGAATGGCGTAGCCGCCGGCTTTGCCCTCCCATTCGCGGGCGGCGAGATAGGCGTCCATCTCCTCGCGCGAGAGGCGCTTGAAGCGCACCCTTGTTTCGACCAGACGGGTGCGAATGCCACCCTTCGGCGTCATCAGCGCGAGGCCGGTATAGACACGGTGGGCGCGGCCGGAGAGCAGGCGCAGGCACTCGGCCGCCTCTTCCGAGACATCGGGCTTGGGCAGGATGCGCCGTCCCACTGCCACCACCGTATCGGCGGCGAGCAGGAAGGCGCCTTCATGCTCGCCCAGCGTCCGGCGGCGCGCATCGGAAGCGTCGAGCTTCTCGCGCGCCAGGCGCAGCGCCAGCCGGCGGGGAAGCTCGCCGCGCTCCGGCGTCTCGTCAATATCGGCCGGCAGCAGGGCATCGGGTTCGATTCCGGCCTGGGCCAGCAGCGCCAGGCGGCGCGGCGAGCCCGAGGCCAGCACCAGTTTCGGGCGGGCGCTCACGCAGTCACTCCTTTTCCGCCGGCAGGCCCGGCGGTCCAATTCGCCGGCACGCTAGAGCATGTCCGGGCAAAGTTGAACGCTTTTCGCGCACTACCCACCCCGCTCATCGCGGACGGAAGCGGGTGCGGATGCGCCGCTCCAGCTCGTCGCGCACGCCGCGATAGGCGTCGAGGCGCTGCTCGCGATTGCCGCTCGCCAGCGTCGGGTCGGGGGTCGGCCAATATTCCACGTCGATGGCGTTGGTGCGGGTGAGCTCCAGCGCCCGGTGATGGGCGTCGGGCGAGAGGGTGATGACGAGATCGAAGCCGAGGCCCTCATTCTCCTCCAGCTCCTCCAGTGTCTGCGGCCGGTGGCGGGACAGGTCGAGCCCCACCTCGTCGATGGCGGCGGTCACGAAGGGGTCGGTCTCGCCCTTGAGCACGCCGGCCGAGCCGACATAAAGCGAGCGGCCGAACAGATGCCGCGCCAGCACCGCCGCCATCGGCGAGCGCACGCTGTTCTGCCCACACATGAACAGCACCGATTGCGGCCGATCCCGACGCGGGGCCGGGCCGGGGCCGGCCGCCGCACCTTCAAAGGTGCCGGGCGCGGCCACGCTCAGCCTTTCCAGTGCAGGGCACAGACCAGCGTGAACAGGCGCCGGGCCGTGCCGAAATCGAGGGCGATCTTGTCCTTCAGCCGCTCGCGCAGCAGTTCGGAAGCCTCGTTGTGCAGGCCGCGCCGGCCCATGTCGATGGCCTCGATCTGCGACGGGCTGGCGGTGCGGATCGCCGAATAATAGCTCTCGCAGACCATGAAATAATCGCGCACCACCCGCCGCAGCGGGCTGAGCGACAGCTGGTGCTGCACGACCGGGGCGCCGTCCTCGCGGGTGACATCCAGCACGAGGCGCCCCTCGCTCAGCGAGATAGCGAGGCAATAGGGGCCGGGCGCGGTATCGCCGTGCGGGGCAAAGCTGTTCTCGGCCAGCAGATCATAGATGGCAACGGCCCGCTCATGCTCGACATCGACATTGGAACGGCCGATGGAGGCGCCGTCCAGCGTCACCGCCGCCAGGCGGCGGGTCTCGACATAGGGATCCTCCCCGGCCATCGGGCGGCCGTCAGAGGTTGAGCCGGATCGCGACGGAGCGGGCATGGGCACTGAGACCCTCCGCCTCGCCGAGCGCGATCGCCGCCGGGCCGAGCGCGCGAAGCTGCTCCGGCCCGCATTTGAGGATAGAGGTGCGCTTCATGAAGTCGAGCACGCCAAGCCCCGAGGAGAAGCGCGCCGAGCGCGCGGTCGGCAGCACATGGTTGGAGCCGCCGACATAGTCGCCGATCGCTTCCGGCGTATGGGCGCCGAGGAAGATGGCGCCGGCATGATGGATGGCGTCGGCCAGCGTTTCGGCATCCGCCGCCATGATCTCCAGATGCTCGGGGGCGAGGCGGTTCGCCAGCGCCGGCGCCTCAATGAGGCTGCCGAGCAGGATCACCGCGCCGAACTCGGCCCAGCTCTTCGCCGCGATGTCCCGGCGCGGCAGAGTGGCGAGCTGGCGCTCGACGGCGGCGATCACCGCTTCGGCCAGCGCCGCATCGTCGGTCATGAGGATCGATTGGGCGGCGGTGTCGTGCTCGGCCTGGGCGAGAAGATCGGCGGCGATCCAGTCCGGATTCTGCTCGCCATCGGCGATGACCAGCACCTCGGAGGGGCCGGCCACCATGTCGATGCCCACCGTGCCGAAGACATGGCGCTTGGCCGCCGCCACATAGGCGTTGCCCGGGCCGACGATCTTGGCGACGGGAGCGATGGTCTGCGTCCCATAGGCCAGCGCGGCGATGGCCTGCGCCCCGCCGACGCGGTACACCTCGTCAACCCCGGCGAGGTCGGCGGCGGCGAGCACCAGCGGGTTGAGCACCCCGTCGGGCGCCGGCACCACCATGGCGAGGCGCCCTACCCCCGCCACCTTGGCCGGCACGGCATTCATCAGCACGGACGAGGGATAGGCGGCGGTGCCGCCGGGCACATAGAGCCCGACCGCGTCCACCGCCGTCCAGCGATGGCCCAGCTCGACCCCGGCGGCATCGACATAGCGGCCGCTTGTCGGCAGCTGGCGCTGGTGGTGGGAGCGGATGCGGCCATGGGCGAAGGCCAGCGCCTCGCGCGTCGCCGGATCGGAGGCCGCGACCGCCGCCGCGATTTCCTCGTCGGTCACGCGGATGCCGAGCGCGCCGAGATCGACGCGGTCGAAGGTCTTGGAGAGGGCGATCAGCGCCGCATCGCCGTGCTGGCGCACCTCCTCGACAATATGCGCCACCGCCTGCGCGACATCGGCCGACACCTCGCGCTTGGTGCCGAGGAAGGCGCGGAAGCGCTCAGCAAAATCGGGGGAGCGTGTGTCGAGGCGAAGCGGCATGTCGGAATCCTGCGGGTCGGCGGTCCTGCGCGTCGAGAGCCGGCGCCCAGGGTCCTGCGGGCCGGGCCGCCGCGCACGCGCAGCAGGCGCAAGGCCGCGCAAAAGCGCAGGCACCGATTTTGGCTTGTCCTATCGCAACCGCGCTCGCCGAAGACAAGCGCATTCCGACAAGGCCCTGCCATCCCGCATCGCAGACGGGCCCCCGACCTCGGGTGCCCCTCACTCCACCTCGTGGCAGGGCGTTCCCTTGGCGTCCCAGGCCGGCCCAAGATCCTCCAGCCCCGCCTCCAGGCATTCGACATCGAGCTGCACCTCGCCGCCGCCGGAGAACAGGAAGGTCACGGTGCCGGAAGGCGCCTCGATCTCCTCGAAGGTCAGGGCCAGCAGGTTGAGGACCCCCTGCTTCTTCTTGAGGTCGAGCCCGCGCACCCGGGCCCCGCGCACCCGCTCGAAACGCAGGCCCGCCCGGCGCCGCACGCAGGGGCCGGCGGCGGCCGCAGCCGCGCCGATCGGCGCGTCGATGTCGGCCATCGCCTCGGCCTGGATAGCCTTCTCCCAGTCGAAGCGGTTGGCGAGCAGCACGAAGCGCTGCTCTTTCGGCAGGAAGGTCATGTCGCCCAGCGCGACCACCGCGTCCTGCAGATGCACCGAGAGAACCGCGAGATCCTCGCTATCGAGCGCAATCAGCTTCAACCCGGCCATGTTTTCTCTCCGCCTGCTTGCCTGTCGCCCAGATGGCGCCGCGCAGCCGCATCGGCAAGGGGCCCGGTGAGACTGCGTAGACGCCCGCTCAGCCGGCCAGCCGCTCGATTTCGGCACCGCAGGCCGAGAGCTTCTCCTCCAGCCGCTCGAAGCCGCGATCGAGATGGTAGACGCGGTGGATCATGCTCTCGCCCTCGGCGGCCAGCGCGCCGATGACCAGCGAGACCGAGGCGCGCAGGTCGGTGGCCATCACCGGCGCGCCCTTCAGCCGCTCCACACCCTCAATGGTGGCGGTCTCGCCGTCGAGATGGATGCGCGCGCCAAGCCGGGCCAGTTCCTGCACATGCATGAAGCGGTTCTCGAAAATGGTCTCGGTGATGCGCGAGGTGCCGCGTGCCCTTGTGGTGAGCGCCATGAGCTGCGCCTGCAGATCGGTCGGAAAGCCCGGGAAAGGCTCGGTCGTCACCGTGACCGGGGAAATGCCGGCGCCATTGCGCTTCACCCGCAGGCCTTCATTGGAGACGGTGATTTCCGCGCCAGCCTCGCGCAGCGTATCGAGCGCCGATTCCAGCAAATCCGCCCGCGCGCCGGACAGCAGCACATCGCCGCCGGTCATCGCCACCGCCATCGCATAGGTGCCGGTCTCGATGCGGTCCGGCAGCACGCTGTGGCGGGCGCCCTTGAGGCGCGGCACGCCGACGACGCGAATGGTGGACGTGCCCTGCCCCTCGACCCGGCCGCCCATGGCGTTGATGCAATCGGCGACATCGACGATCTCCGGCTCACGCGCGGCGTTCTCGATGATCGTCTCGCCGTCGGCGAGGCTCGCGGCCATCAGCGCCGTGTGGGTGGCGCCGACCGAGACCTTGGGGAAGACGATCCGCGCGCCTTTCAGCCCCTTCGGCGCCCGGGCCAGCACATAGCCCGCATCGATCTCGATCTCGGCGCCGAGCGCGCGCAGCGCGTCGAGATGGAAATCCACCGGGCGCGTGCCGATGGCGCAGCCGCCCGGCAGCGACACCTTGGCCTCGCCCATGCGCGCCAGCAGCGGCGCGATGACCCAGAAGCTCGCCCGCATCTTCGAGACCAGTTCATACGGCGCCGTGGTGTCGACGATGACCCGCGCGTCGATCTCCAGCGTCTGGCCGGCATAGGCATCGTCGCCCCGCCGCTTGCCGTTCACCGTGATGTCGATGCCGTGATTGCCGAGAATGCGCTGCAGCTGCGACACGTCGGCGAGGCGCGGCACATTCTCCAGCACCAGCTTCTCGTCGGTCAGCAGGCCGGCGATCATCAGCGGCAGGGCGGCGTTCTTGGCGCCGGAAATCGGGATCGTTCCGTTGAGCGGGTTGCCGCCGACGATGCGGATGCGGTCCATGAAGTTCGATACTCCTTCAGCGCGCGACAGAGGGCGCGACCTGTCCATTGCCCGGAACAATGTCGCATCCGGCGCCTGTCGGCAGCGGCATGTCTGGACGATGGGGCCGATTCGTGGCGACCCACCGTCAATTCCCGTCAATCTCTACCGCGTGTGGCCGGGCGCGACAACGCGCGCGCTCAGCCCTCGCCGTCCGGCCGGGGCGGAGCGTCGGGGAGCGCGGACAGGTCCGGCGACTTCGCGTCGCCGGTCGGCGAATCCGGCACGGCGCGCGCCGTCTCCTGCGCCGCCTCTGGCGCGTCCTTGCGGCCGCGCGCCTGCTGCTTGCGCCGGGCGAGATTGGCGCGCAGCGCCGCCGCCAGCCGTTCGGCACGCGCCGCTTCCTCCTGGCTGCTCATCCCGCCGTCTCCCGCTGGTCCGGGCACGAGCGGACCCGCCGCCGCTCCCCACTGGCCGCACCCTGCGGCCCACCGACTGTGCAGAGCCTTAACCTGCGCCCCTTTTGGGAGGAAGGGGCGCAAAAGGCACAAAAGAGCGGCGCTGGCGGGTCCCGCCCCCTTCTTTGCGCACGCCATGCACAGGCAGCGGGGGAATTGCACGCCGAACGCTTGCGCCGGCCGGCGCGCTGTGGCAAACGTCCCCGCGCCTTGGTGGCCCGTGCCGCCAACAGCCGGCGCTGCGGTAGCTCAGTGGTAGAGCACTCCCTTGGTAAGGGAGAGGTCGAGAGTTCAATCCTCTCTCGCAGCACCATTTTTTCCAAGGAAAATCAGCACTTAAGCCAGAAGCCTGTCCCTGCTCCCCCATGCGTCGGAGCGGAACAAACCGTGTTTGTTGCGTCAGGGCAGGGAGAGAATCCGGGGAGTTCGTTCTCGGGCCGTTCCGGCGTGCGCGCACGAATGAGGGCGGAACCGCCTGACCCCCAAAAAGGAAACCCCGCCAAGCGCGGCAACGCTGGCGGGGCAATCCGTAGTGGCGATCATACCGAAGACAGCCAAGGCGAAAATTATCACAGGTCTTCGGGGCGGACAATAACGCCGTTCGGGCGGCAGCCGATGACGCTTCGCCTGCTCGCCAGCCAGATGGCGGCGCGAGCGGTCCAGCGGGACGCGGTTGTGCACAAGTGGCGGGTCTTCCGCGATATCCGCGAGGCCTGGGAGCTGATCGGCGCCACCGAGCGGTCCCTCTCGGTCCTGAACGCCCTGCTCAGCTTCCATCCTGAGACGGCTCTCGGCGGCGACGCGATCATAGTCTGGCCATCGAACGAGCAGCTGGCGGCTCGCGCGAACGGCATGCCGCCGACCACATTGCGCCGGCATATCGGCGTGCGCGTGGATTGCGGCCTGATCATCCGCCGCGACAGCCCCAACGGCAAGCGCTTCGCCCGGAGAGGTCGCGGCGGCGAGATCGAGCAGGCCTATGGCTTCGATCTCGCCCCGCTAGTCGCCCGCGCCGAGGAGTTTCGCGATCTCGCCGACGCTGTCCACGCCGAGAAAAAGGCCTTCAGGGTCGCCAGGGAGCGTCTCACGCTGCTTCGCCGCGACATCGTCAAGATGATCGACGTCAGTGTCCACGAGGGCATTCCCGGTGACTGGACGCGGGCGGAGCGGAGCTATCAGGAGATCATCACGCTGCTTCCGCGCTCCGCGCCGCGCCAGCTCATCGATACGATTTCAGCCGACCTCGCTCAGCTGTCGGACGAAATCCGTTAGGCATTGGAATCATTCGCCAATTCATCGATTCCGGGCGCCAATGCACGCCAATCTGGCGGGCACATACAGAATTCAAAACCAGACCACTCGATAGAAATTGAAGCCGCCGAACGGCCGGCTGGAACGACGGGCGACGGCGCGCCGCCCGAGTGCCCGGACACTCCTTCGCCACGTGAACTGTCTCTCGGCATTGTCCTCGCTGCCTGCCCGGCGGTACGGGAGCTGGCACCTGGGGGGGCAGATCCGGCACTTGCGGGAGTTCATCGCCACAACGCAGCTGGTCGGCCGGATGCTGGGAATTTGCCCAAGCGCCTGGAACGACGCTCGCAGGGTTCTGGGCGAGCAGTACGCGGCCATCACGCTCGCGGCCATCTATGAGCGTAGTGACAAGATCAGCAATGCCAACGGCTATCTGCGGAGCCTGACCCCGGCGACAGCCCCTACGCGCGCCGGCGGCGCGGAGGGCGTCGGGACGCGGGGCGTCCCGACAGTCAGATCGACGGCCTGCGGCGCGTCGAACACGGGGCGGGACTCCTGCACTTCGGGGGGTTCGAAAGGGGGCTCTGGTCCCCTTCGCCTACGCCGCAACCCGGGTTGCGGCTAGTAGGTTATGCAGATGTCGCACCTGGGCCCCGCGGCCCTCGCCAATCCACGCGCCATCTCCACCCGGATCAGGAGCAAGCACCGCGTCGCCACGAACAACCAGCGTAACCACGATCTGCGGCTCGACCGCCCAGCCCGGCTATGTGGACGGCGACCGAACGGTGCGCAACCGGGTGCTGCTTGCCAATCTCACCGGAGGTGAGCTGCGGCTGATCTGCGATCAGCGCCGCGAAGCGTCGGGTCAGGTCCGGCAGCGGAGGGTCAGCGACAGTGCCGCCGTGTCGGTCGCCGGCATCATCACCTTCGGCACGCAGGCGCAGGGCTGGGTCGAGGCGCTGCCGGCGGAGCGCCAGGATGGCCTGTTCCGCGACGTCGCCGATGCCATCGCCGAGCGCCTCGGCACCACGCTGTACCCGCAACAACTCGACGCCCCCCTGCCCCGGCGGCCGCTTCGTCGTCATCACCGAGAACTTCACCGGGAGTTCGGAGACGGTGAACGGCCGCGAGGCCTCCAATGAGGCCGACCTGCAGATGCTGAAGATTGGCCTCAACTACCGCTTCTGACGCGCTGCGCCGGCCTTCGCACGTTAAACATGACCGCCAAGGTCGGCGCGCGGCGGTGAGAGGAACATGCGCGCCGCGTGAGGCGTTGCGCCCCCGGGTATCTCAACGGGAGCGCGCGCGTGATCACCGACCTCTGGTACAAGAACGCCATCGTCTATTGCCTCTCCGTCGAAGGCTTCATGGATTCGAACGGCGACGGGACAGGCGATTTCCGCGGCCTGATGCGGCGGCTGGACTATCTCCACGGCCTCGGCGTCACCGCCATCTGGCTGATGCCGTTCCAGGTCTCGCCGGGGAAGGACGACGGCTACGACGTCGCAGACTATTACGGCGTGGATCCCCGCTACGGCACGCTGGGCGATTTCGTTGAGTTCACCCACGCCGCCAAGCAGCGCGGCATGCGGGTGCTGATCGACCTCGTCGTGAACCACACCTCAAACCAGCATCCCTGGTTCAAATCCGCCCGCTCCGACCCGAACTCGCCCTACCGCGACTGGTATGTCTGGTCGAAGACCAAGCCGAAGAACGCCAATGAGGGCATGGTGTTTCCCGGCGTGCAGAAGACCACCTGGACTTATGACAAGGCGGCTAAGGAATATTATTTCCACCGCTTCTACGATTTCCAGCCCGACCTCAACACCGCCAATCCGGACGTGCAGGCGGAAATTCTCCGCATCATGGGGTTCTGGCTGGAACTCGGCGTCTCCGGCTTCCGCATGGACGCTGTGCCCTTCGTGATCGCCGAGAAGGGGGCGGACATCGATGGCCAGCCGATCGAGCATTTCAACATGCTGCGCACCTTCCGCGAATTCCTGCAGTGGCGGCGGGGCGACGCCATCATCCTGGCGGAGGCCAACATTCTTCCCGAAGACGACAAGAAGTATTTCGGCGAAGACGGCGACCGCATGCACATGATGTTCAACTTCCAGGTCAACCAGTCGCTGTTCTACGCGCTGGCCAGCGCCGACATGAAGCCGCTGGTGAAGGCACTGAACGCCACGAGGCCGGACTATGCGACGGCGCAATGGGGCCTGTTCCTGCGCAACCATGATGAGCTCGACCTCGGCCGGCTGACGCCGGCGCAGCGTGATGAGGTGTTCCAGGCGTTCGGGCCTGACAAATCGATGCAACTCTATGATCGCGGCATCCGCCGCCGGCTCGCCCCGATGCTGAAGGGCGATCGCCGCATGATGGAGCTGGCCTACAGCCTCATGCTGTCGCTGCCCGGCACGCCGGTACTGCGCTATGGCGACGAGATCGGCATGGGCGACGATCTCAGCCTGCCGGAACGCTATTGTGCCCGCACGCCGATGCAGTGGTCGAACGAGCCGCAGGGCGGCTTCAGCGCGGCGGAGAAGACCCATCTGCCCGTCATCTCCGAGGGCGCCTATGGCTTCGAGCAGGTGAACGTCGCCGACCAGCGCCGCGATCCGCAATCCTTCCTCAACTGGATGGAACGGATGATCCGCACCCGGCAGGAGACGCAGGAGATCGGCTGGGGCGCCTTTAAGGTCGTCGATGTCGGCCACGACGCGGTGCTGTGCCTGCGCTATGAATGGCGCAACAACGTCGCGGTGTTCCTGCACAATTTCCACCCCGAGGGGGTGAGCGTGCAGTTCAAGCTCACGCCGCCGGAGGGCGAGCCGAACCGCCTCGTCAACCTTCTATCGGATACCCACAGCGAGGCGGATGGCAAGGGCCGGCACGCCATCACGCTGGAACCCTATGGCTACCGGTGGTTCCGCATGGGCGGGCTCGACTATGCCTTCCGCCGCACGGAGCTTTAGAAGGCGCTCCCGGTCAGCCTGCACCGCAAGCTGACCGGCGCCCGCTCTAGCCCCGTGCGTCCAGCGAGACGATGACGCCTTCATTGGGCCGCAGGGAAAGGTGGCCCTCCACCCTCTCCTGGCGCGGACGGTCACTCTCGGTGGAGAGCAGCACCCGCCCATAGGTGCCGGGCGGCAGCGGAATGTCGTCCTGCGCGGTGCCTGCGAGATTGAGCGCCACCAGCACGCATTCCTCAGCGCTCTCGCGCAGGAAGACCAGCACATCGCCCAATGCGGTGATCTTGCGATAGGTCCCGGCGTGCAGCACCGGATGGTCACGGCGCAGGGCGATCAGCTCCCGATAGAGCCCGAGCAGCGACGCGGGCTGTTCCAGCTGGACAGCGACGTTGCGCGTGGTGAAGTCCGCCGCCAGCGGCAGCCAGGGCCGACCATTAGTGAAGCCGGCATTGGGCGAGGCGTCCCACTGCATCGGCGTGCGCTCGGGATCGCGACCGAGGCCAAGCCCCGGCTCGTTCTTCTCCCAGGGATCATGGGCGTCCTCGGTGGCGATCGGCACATTCTCCATGCCGATCTCGTCGCCGTAATACATGGTCGGCGTGCCGCGCAGGGTGAGCAGCAGCATCGCCGCGACCCGGGCGCGGCGGGCACCGATGCGCGAGGCGATACGCGGCTGGTCGTGATTGCCCAGCACCCAGTTCGGCCAGCCGCCTTCCGGCACGGCGGCGTCATAGTCGGCGATCAGCTCGGCGAGGCGGGGCGCGCTCCAGCTGGCGTGGATCAACTGGAAATTGAACGGCAGGTGGGCGCCTTCGAGATTCTCGCCGTAATAGGTGACCAGCCGGTCGATCGGCAGGTAGATCTCGCCGATCAGCACCCGGTCCTCATATTCGTCGATCACCCCGCGCAGCTCGGCGATGATCGCATGCACGTCTGGCTGGTCGGTCGAGCGGGTTTGCAGGAAGCGACGTATGTCGGGATCGCCGGGCCCGTATTCCGGGTTGGGCGGGTTGTCGCGGAAATCAGCGTCCTTCATCAGGTGCCAGATCACATCGACGCGGAAACCATCGACCCCGCGCGCCATCCAGAAGCGCAGCACGTCGTGCATCGCGGCGCGTACCTGCGGGTTGCGCCAGTTCAGGTCCGGCTGCTGGTTGAGGAAGGCGTGGTAATAATATTGCCCGCTCGCCGGGTCATAGGTCCAGGCCGGCCCGCCGAAATTGCTCATCCAGTTGTTCGGCGGCCCGCCATCGGGCGCGGGATCGCGCCAGATATACCAGTCGCGCCGGGGATTTTCGCGCGAGGCGCGGCTCTCGGCAAACCAGGAGTGCTGGTCCGACGTATGGTTCGGCACGAAGTCGAGCACGATTTTGAGGCGGCGGGCATGCGCCTCCTCGATCAGGCGATCAAAGGCCTCGAGGTCGCCGAACATCGGATCGATGCCGCAATAATCGGCCACGTCATAGCCGAAATCCGCCATGGGCGAGGGGAAGATCGGCGAGATCCAGACCGCGTCGATGCCAAGCGCGACCAGATAGTCGAGCCGGGCGCGGATGCCATCGAGATCGCCGATACCATCGTCATTCGTGTCCTGAAACGAACGGGGATAGACCTGATAGAAGATCCCGCGCTGCCACCACTGTGTCTGCGCCATCCGCGCCTCCTGAAGGTTTGGTCAGGCCCCGCCCCGCAGCTGGGGAAGCACGAGGGCACCGAACGTTTCGATGAACGCCCGCTGGTTTAGCCCGACATTGTGAAGGTAGATGTCGCGGAAGCCGAGTTCGACAAATTCGGCCAGCCGCGCGGCATGCCAGCCGGTATCGCTGGAGATCAGGATGCTGTCCTCGAGGTCCTCCGCCCGCACGTGGCGGGTGGCGGCGTCGAACTGCTCGGGCAGCTTCAGCTCCGCCGCGACCGAGGAGGAGAGCGTGTTGAAGCGCCATTGGTCCAGCGCGTTGGCGCTGGCCTGTTCCAGCGTGTCGGCATAGGAGAGATGGACCTGCAGGGACAACGGCTTGCCCTCGCCGCCGCCGTCGCGGAAGGCCTCAATGATCGCCCGCAGCCGGTCCAGTGGCTGGTTGATGGTGATGAGACCATCTGCCCATCCGCCCGCGCGACGCGCCGTCTCCGGCGTCAGCGCGGCGGCGATGAAGAGCGGGGGCACCTTCGGCCGCGTATAAAGCCGCGCTTCCTCGACATCGATCAGCCCGCCCCGCCGGCTCACCGTCTCGCCGGCGAACAGCGCCCGCATGATGTCGACCGCCTCCATCAGGCGCGCATCGCGCTCCGCCTTGGCCGGCCAGCGCGCGCCGGTCACGCGCTCATTCAGCGCCTCGCCGGAACCCAGCGCCATCCAGAACCGCTCGGGGAACATCTCCGCCAGCGTGGCGGCCGCCTGGGCGGTGATGACCGGGTGGTAGCGCCGGCCGATCGGGGTGGTGACGACGCCGAAGGGCAGCGCAGTCGTCGCCAGGGCGGCGCCGAGCCAGCTCCAGGCGAAGCCGGAATGCGGCTGGCGCGCGCTCCAGGGGGCAAAATGGTCCGAGCACATGGCCGCGTCGAAGCCTGCCTGTTCCGCCGCCTGCACGCAGCCGAGCAGCGCGCTCGGGGCGAACTGTTCGTGCGAGGCGTGATAGCCGATGCGAAGGCGGGCGGCAGGCTCGGCGCGCATGTGTGATGATCCGGCGAGGCTGGAGGATCGGGCGGGCTCGTCCCGCACGGGGGGCGGGAGGAGAACGCCCCAGGTGGCCAAGTGTTTCCTCGTGCTGTTTGCTCGGCCTGACGCACGCAGGACGCGAAGCCGAACCGCCCAAACTTCGCCATCCACCCCGGCGCGCGGAACGACTATGGTGGCAGCTGAGAAACGAAGAAGATCCACTCAGGGAAGGAAGCCCCACATGCGCGCTATCATCATGGGACTGTCGATGTTCGTGGCCCTTGCGGCCGGCAGCGCCGCGCAGGCGCAGCAGAACGACCTCGCCAAATACTGCAAGGCGGACGTGGCACGGCTGTGCCCCAACGTGCCCCCCGGTGGCGGCAAGATCATCCAGTGCCTCAAGGCGCACGGCAAGGAAATGTCGGTCGGTTGCGCCCAGGCGCTGCAGAAGATGAAGGGCTGAGGCCTTTTCAGCTTGCCCGCGGTGCGGATGGTGGAACAATCGGGCCCGCGCCGGCTTTTGTCGGCAGCATCTCGACACCATCCACACCGGGGGACTCCATGGTCGCATCCATCAGCCGTCGCCGCCTGCTGGCAACCGCCGCCATCGCGAGCCTTGTGCCGGCGGCGCTTGCGCATGCCGCCGCCCCCGTGGTCGTCAGTTCCAAGATCGACACCGAGGGCGCGGTGCTCGGCAACATCATCGCGCTGGTGCTGGAACATGCCGGCATCCCGCTGACGCGGCGTCTGCAGCTCGGCCCGACCAAGATCGTCCGCACGGCGCTGCTGGCGGGAGAGATCGACATCTACCCCGAATATACCGGCAATGCCGGCTTCTTCTTCGCCATGGCGGACGATCCGGTTTGGAAGAATGCCAAGGCCGCCTATGAGAAGGCCCGCGACCTCGACGCCGCCAATAGCCTCGTCTGGCTCGCCCCGGCACCGGCCGACAACACCTGGGGCATCGCGGTGCGCGGCGATGTGGCGGCGCGCGAGAAGCTGGCGACGCTGGAGGACTTCGCCCGCTGGACCAAGGACGGCAAGGTGAAGCTCGCCGCCTCGGCCGAATTCGTGGAGAGCGCGGCGGCGCTGCCGGCCTTCCAGAGCGCCTATGGCTTCACGCTTTCCGGCGGGCAGTTGCTGGTGCTGTCGGGCGGCGACACCGCCGCCACCATCAAGGCGGCGGCGGAAGGCACCTCCGGCGTCAATGCCGCCATGGTCTATGGCACCGACGGCGCCATTGCCGCGCTCAACCTCAAGGTGATGGCGGACACCAAGCAGGTGCAGCCGGTCTATCAGCCGGCGCCGGTGATCCGCAAAGTGGTGCTCGACGCCTATCCGCAGATCGCCACCCTGCTCGCTCCGGCCTTTGCCGGCCTCACCTTGCCGGTGCTGCAGCAGCTGAACGCGCAGGTGCAGCTCGAAGGGCTCGATGCCCGGGCGGTCGCCGAGGGCTATCTGAAGGCGCAGGGGCTGCTCGGGTGAGAATCCCGGCCGGCCGGGAGCCGGCCCCTGCCCTGCGCGCCGGCACGGACATCGATGTCCTGCCCCTGCTCATCTCAGCCCTCGCCCTTGCGGCCCTGCTGCTGGGCGGCTTCGTCGTGGTGGCGCCCAACCGCCTGCTGTCGGGCTCTCCCCTCAGCCTCTGGCAAGCGGCGGGGCCCGGCGGGGCCGCGAGCCTGCTGGCGATCCTTGGCGTGATCGCGCTGCTTGCGGCGCGCCCGGCGCTGCGCTTGCAGCGGGTGCTGATCAGCCTCGCCGCCGGCGCCCTCATGCTGCTGTCGCTGGCGCTGGCGGGGATGGCCGCGAGCGAGCAGGCGGTCGCCGCCGGCCGGCTGACGCGGGTGTCGCTGGGCGCCGGCTTCTGGACCCTTTTCGTGGCCGGGCTGCTCCTGCTGGCCGATGGCGCCGAGCGGGAGCCCCGCCGGGCCGGCAAGGCGTTGCCCCTCCTCGCCACGCTGCTTGGCCTTGCCGCGCTCATCGCCAGCGGCCGCCTGGCGCACTTGTCGCTGGCGCGGGAATATGCCGTGCGCCAACAGGCCTATCTGGACGAACTGCTGCGCCATCTCCAGCTCACCGGCGCGGGCCTCGCTCTGGCGCTGGTCGCGGGAGGGGCGATCGGGCTGCTGGCCTATCGCCGGCCGCAGCGGGCCGGGCCGGTCTTCGCGGTGCTCAACATCGTCCAGACCATCCCGTCCCTGGCGCTGTTCGCGCTTTTGATCGGGCCGCTGACGGTGCTGACCGGGCTGTTCCCGGCGCTCCGGCAGCTGGGAATCGCCGGGATCGGGCCATTTCCCGCGATCCTGGCGCTGGGGCTCTACGGGCTGCTGCCGGTCGCGCGCGGCGTGCATGCCGGCCTCTCCGCGGTTCCTCCCGCCGTGGTGGAGGCGGCTCGCGGGATGGGGATGACGGGGGGGCAGATCGTCCGCCATACGCTGATTCCTCTCGCTTTGCCGACCCTGCTGCAGACGCTGCGACTGACGCTGGTACAGCTCATCGGCCTCGCGGTTCTGGCGGCGCTGATCGGCGCCGGGGGGCTCGGCACCTTCATCTTCCAGGGGCTCGGACAGACGGCCGCCGACCTCGTCCTGCTCGGCGCGCTCTCGGCCATCGCCCTCGCCCTGATCGCCGATACCGCCTTGCGCGGGCTCGCCCTTTTCCTCCTGCGGAGGCCGGCTCCGTGATCCGGTTCGAGGGGATCTGCAAAAGCTTCGGCGGCGCGAGAGCCGTCAACGACGTGACGCTCGACGTGGCGCGGGGAAGCCTGTGCGCGCTGGTGGGCACCTCCGGTTCCGGCAAGTCCACTTTGCTCCGTCTGGCCAATCGTTTGCTGGAGGCCGATGAGGGCAGCATCCGGTTCGATGGGGCCGATGTGACCAACATCCCCCCGGTCGAGCTGCGCCGGCGCATGGGCTATGTCATCCAGTCGGTCGGCCTGTTCCCGCACTGGACGGTGGAGCGCAACATCGCCACCGTGCCGCGCCTGCTCGGCTGGCCGTCGGCACGGATCGACCAGCGGGTTGCCGAGCTGCTCGACCTTGTCGGCCTGCCGCCCGGCCTGCATGCCCGACGCTACCCGGACGAACTGTCCGGCGGCCAGCAGCAGCGGGTCGGGGTGGCGCGGGCGCTCGCCGGCGAGCCCGAGCTGCTGCTGATGGACGAGCCGTTCGGCGCGGTCGATCCGCCGACGCGGCGCGGGCTGCAGGACAGCCTGATGGCCATCCAGAAGCGCACCGGCACCACCATCCTGCTCGTCACCCATGATGTGGAGGAGGCGATCCGGCTCGGCGGCACCCTTGCCGTTCTCGACCAGGGCCGGCTTCTGCAGACCGGCACCCCGGCGCAGGTGCTGGCGCAGCCGGCGACCGACGCGGTGGCGCGGTTCTTCGGCGGGCCGCTGCTGGGGCTCAACCGGCTGAAGGCGCTGCGGGTCGGCGACCGGGCGCATGCCGGCGCCCCCTCCCCGGGCGAGGGCGAACCCATCGACGCGGAAGCCACGCTGGAGGCGGCGCTGGCGCGCATGGTGGCGGAGGGCCGTTCGCGGCTGCCGGTGCGCCGCCTCGCCAATGGCGCGCCCGGTGTTCTGGACCTCGCCGATCTGGTCCGGCCATGAGACGGCGGCCATGAGACGGTGGTCATGAGACGGTGGTCATGCGCATGAGGGCTGTAATGCGGATGGCGGGGCGCCTCGCCCGACGGCCGGTGGTGTGGGTCGGGGCGATCTTCCTCGCCCTCACCTTCGGCATGGGCGGGCTGGCGCCGCATCTCGGCTTTCTGTTCCGCGCCGGCACCCGCCTCGTCTATACGCGGGCCAGCTTTCCCGAGCTGGTCGCGTCGCACGCGCTGCTGACGGGAGCGGCAAGCCTGATCGCCATCGCCATCGGCCTCGCCGCCGCGCTCTTCGCCACCCGCCCGGCCGGGCGCGCCTATGCGGCGACGCTGGACCGGCTCGGCGCGCTCGCCCAGACCTTTCCCCCGGTGGCCGTGCTGGCGCTGGCCGTGCCGAGCCTTGGCTATGGCGCGCTGCCGACCGGCTTCGCGCTGGTGCTCTACGGCGTGCTGCCTGTCATGGGGGCCGGCATGGCGGGGCTGCGCAGCGTGCCGGCCGCCGTGCTGGAGGCGGCGGATGGCACCGGCTTTTCCCCCGGGACGCGGCTCTGGCGGATCGAATTGCCGCTGGCGGCGCCGATCCTGCTCGCCGGCGTCCGCACCTCGGTGACGATCGGCATCGGCACCGCGACCATTGGCTCGACGGTCGGCGCGCTGACGCTGGGCTCGCCGATCATCGACGGCCTGTCCGGCGACAACCCGGCCTTCGTGCTGCAGGGCACGGTGCTGGTGGCGCTGTTCGCCGTCACTGTCGACCTTGCCATCGGCGAGGCCCAGCGGGCGCTGCCGCAGCGCCCGAACTAGGCCCGCGCCTCCGGGCGGAAACGCGCCGAAATTGCTTTAGTTGCCGTGGCCCGAGCGCTCCTGGCAGCGATAGCCGGCGAGGCACTGGCTCTGGTCCTGCGAGGGAATCCAGCTCGGCGCGCCGCCATCCGAGGCCATGCACAGGCTGGGATTGGAGACGACGCGGCTGAGGTCGCCGCCGCCGGTGTCGAACACCACCTGGCCGCGCTCCTGCACCAGCGCCGCCACCGCCGCGCAGCTCATCGAGGTGGAGCGTGGGGTTTCCTGCGCCGAGGCCGGGGCGGCGGCAAGGAAGAGCGCGGCAGACAGGAGGAGAATGCTTCGCATGTTAGGCTCCCGCAAAACGATGTGTTGACGCCCGGAGCGGGCGCAAAGGCGGACCCTTCCGGTCAGGTCCGTCGCGCCATCCTAGCAAAACCGCAGCGCGGCAACAGGAGCGGCGTTGACAGCCCGGCACGATACGCCCCCGCCGGCGCCGCGGATCAGTGCGCGGGGCCGATCGCCGGATGCGCGGGGCCTCGCGAGCCTCGCCCGGCCCCACGCCCTCACCCGCGCCGACGCCGACGCAATCCCGGAGCAAGCCTTCACATCTACCAAGTGGCTGCTGCCGCACGGTGACGGCGGACGGAGCCCGTTGAATGCACCTCTTATCGCGCAATCACGCCCAGCTTACCCTGAACGCGCTTGATCGCTCCCTCGCGGTGATCGAGTTCACGCCGGACGGCCGGGTCATTACAGCGAACGCCAATTTTCTCGGCCTGATGGGCTACGAACTGGCTGACATTGCGGGCCAGCCGCACGCCCTGTTCCTGACCGCGGAGGAGCGCGCCAGCGACGCCTATCGCAGCTTCTGGGAGGATCTGCGCGCCGGCACGTTCAAGTCGGCCGAATTCCAGCGCGTCGCCAAGGACGGCCGGATCGTGTTCATCCAGGCGACCTACAACCCGATCATGGTCGGCGGCAAGGTCATCAAGGTCGTCAAGCTCGCCGCCGATGTCACCCGGCAGAAGACCGTGCAGGCGGAGTGCGAGAGCATTATCCGCGCCGCCAGCACCTCGCAGGCGATCATCCAGTTCACGCCGGATGGCCATGTGCTGGAGGCGAACCAGAACTTCCTCGACGCGCTCGGCTACACGCTCGACGAGATCCGCGGCCGGCACCATTCGCTCTTCGTCGACGCGAAGGAGCGCGAGACGCCGGCCTATCGCACCTTCTGGGCCGAGCTCGGGCGCGGCACGTTCCAGGCTGGCGAGTTCCGCCGCATCGCCAAGAACGGGCAGGACGTCTGGATCCAGGGGTCCTACAACCCCGTCTACGATGCGGCCGGCCAGCTGACCAAAGTGGTGAAGTTCGCCACCGACACCACGGCGCAGGTGATGCGGCGCCAGCGGCGGGAGGCGACGCAGACCTCGATGAGCACCGATATCGAGCGCATCGCGCAGGAAATCTCCGATGCCAGCCACCAGGCGGCCACCGCTTCGGCGGCCACCGAACAGACCGCCGCCGGCATCAATGCGGTCGCCTCCGGCGCCGAGGAGCTTTCCGCCTCCGTGGCCGAGATCAGCCGCCAGCTGGGCCTTGCGCTGGATATTTCCCGCGACGCGGTTTCCGAGAGCGAGCGCACCAACGAGGTCGTCTCCGCCCTCGCCGAGGCGGCGCAGCGGATCGGCCAGGTTATCGACCTGATCAAGCAGATCGCCTCCCAGACCAATCTTCTGGCGCTGAACGCCACCATCGAGGCGGCGCGGGCGGGAGAGGCCGGGCGCGGCTTCTCGGTCGTGGCGACAGAGGTGAAGAGCCTGGCCGGCCAGACGGCCCACGCCACCGACGAAATCGCCACGCAGATTGCCGCTGTGCAGCAGCGCACGCAGCAAGCCGTGACCGCCCTCGCCGCCATCGGCAACCGGATCCGCGGCATCAACGAGATCTCGACCAGCATCGCCGCCGCCGTCGACGAACAGTCGGCGGTGGCACAGGACATGTCGCACAGCATGCAGGACGCCGCGCACGGCGTTGCCTCCATCACAAGGAGCATGGCGGCCATCGCCGCCTCGACCCGCCATGTGGAACACGCGACGCAGGAACTGCGCACCGTCTCGCGCGAGATCGCCTGAGGCGCGGCCTCGCCCCGCCAGTCGCCGGGCGCGGTGCCTTACCCCGCGAGGCGCCGCGCGCGGCGCTTGCGCAGCACCGCGATGGTCGCCAGGGCGATGAGGATCACCGCCATGGAGAACAGCGTCGTCACCGTGCCTAGCGCATAAAGCACCGGCGTCGTGACATTGGTGGTCATGCCGTAGATTTCCAGCGGCAGCGTGTTGAAGCTGCCAGAGGTCATCAGCGTGCGGGCGAACTCGTCATAGGACAGCGTGAAGCCGAACAGGCCGACGCCGATGAGACTCGGCAGAATGATCGGCAGCACCACATGGGCGAAGGTCTGCCACGGGCTGGCGCCGAGGTCGCGCGCGGCTTCCTCATAGGCCGGGTTGAAGCGGTTGAACACCGCGAACATGATGAGCAGGCCGAAGGGCAGCGTCCAGGTGAGATGCGCGCCGAAGCCGGAGGAATACCAGGCCGGCTCCAGCCCGAACACGTTGAAGGCGAGGCCGATGCCGAGCGAGATCAGGATCGAGGGCACGATCAGGCTGGCGATGGTGAGATAGAACAGCGGCCCGCTGCCGAGAAAGCGCCGGCGGAAGGCGAGGCCGGCCAGCAGCGAGACCACCACCGTGGTCAGCATGGTCATCAGGCCGAGAATGAGCGAGCGCGAAAAGGCGCCGCCGAAATCGCCCACCGCCTGCTGCTCGAACAGCAGGTTCTCGAACCAGCGCAGCGACACCCCGTTCATCGGGAAGGTGAGCCCGCCATTCGGCCCCTGGAAGGACAGGATGAAGATGGTGGAGAGCGGCCCGTACAGGAACAGCACGAACAGGATGAAGAAGGCGGTGAGCACGTAGAAGCCGGGCCCGCGCTTTTCTGAGTTCATCGGCAGATCCTCCGCGAGGGCCTGCGTGCTTCGAGGCTCGCTGTCGCTCGCACCTCAGCATGACGGGCCGTTGCCCTCCCCGGGTCAACGTCATCCTGAGGTGCCCGGGCATCGCCCGGGCCTCGAAGGATGGTCATCGCGCGCGCCATTCCCGCCATCTCACAGCTCCTTGCGGATGTTGACGATGCGCAGAATGGCGGCGACCAGCAGCAGGACGAGCACCAACAGGATCACCGCATTCGCCGCCGCCGCCGGGTATTGCAGCAGCGCGATCTGGTTCGCCATCATCAGCCCCACCGAGGCCGACTGCCCGCCCGACATGAAGCGCACGGTGATGAAGTCGCCCATGACAAGCGTCACCACAAAGATCGAGCCGATGGCGATGCCGGGCTTGGCCAGCGGAATGATCACATTGGTGAGGATCTGGAACGCGCTGGCGCCGGCGTCCCGCGCCGCCTCGATCAGCGCCCGGTCGATCCGCATCAGGGTGTTGAAGATCGGGGTGACCATGAACAGCGTGTAGAGATGCACCATGGCCAGCACGACCGCGAAATCCGAGAACAGCAGGAATTCCAGCGGCTGGTCGATCACGCCCATGGTCATCAGGCTCTGGTTCAGCAGCCCGTTGCGGCCGAGGAACGGGATCCACGAGATCATGCGGATGATGTTCGAGGTGAGGAACGGAATGGTGCAGACCAGGAACAGCACCATCTGCATGGTGGCCGAGCGGATGTGGAAGGCGAGGTAGTACGCCACCCAGAACCCGACCAGCAGCGTCACCGCCCAGACGATGACGGTGTATTTCAGCGTGTTGAGATAGGTCCGCCAGGTCACCGGCGAGGTGATCGTCTCCTCGTAATTGGTGAAGACGAAATCCGGGAAGATCTGGATCGAGTCATAGTCCCAGAAGCTCACCATCACGATGGTGGCGATCGGCAGCACGAGAAACGCCGCCAGGATCAGCGTGAGTGGCGCCGCCTGCAGATAGGGTGCGATCCGGGACAGGGTCATGCGGAGCTTCCGGTGAGCGAACGTCCGGGACGAAAGCCCTCTCCCCGTCGGGGAGAGGGTTGGGTGAGGGGAGCATGCGGCGGCCCGGAGAGGCCCCTCACCCCAGCCCTCTCCCCGACGGGGAGAGGGAGCCGGAGCCGCTCCCTTCGCTGCCGGCGCCTCACGCGGCGATGAACTCGTTCCAGCGGCGGACCATGTAGCGGTCCTCGTCCATGACAGAGTTCCAGCAGGCCACCGCGCCCATGCGCTCCTTGAACGAGCCGCCATCGCGCACCGCGCCGGCGGTGTACATCACCTTGCCCTCGGGCGAGAGAATGTCGGTCTTGGCCGGCTGGCCGAGCATCCAGAACGCCCATTCGTCCGGCGTCATGTTTTTCTCGGCGGTGGAAAGCACGGCGGAATAATAGCCCTGCCGGTTGAGATAGGCGCCGACCCAGCCGGAGAGATACCAGTTGATGTATTCATAGGCCGCATCGAGCTGCGCGCCCTTCAGATGCTTGGCGATGCCGAGGCCGCCGCCCCAGGCGCGATAGCCCTCTTCCAGCGGCTGGTAGACGCAGGGAATGCCCTTGGAGCGCACCGCCGCCACCGCCGGCGACCACATGGACTGGATCACCACCTCGCCCGAGGCCATGAGGTTCACGCTCTCGTCGAAGGTCTTCCAGAAGGCGCGGAACTGGCCGGCCTGCTTGGTCTTGATGAGGAAATCGATGGTGATGTCGATCTCCGCCTTGGTCATATTGCCCTTGTCGGCATATTTCACGATGCCGGCGCTCTCGCAGATCATCGCTGCGTCCATGATGCCGATGGACGGGATGTTGAGGATCGAGGTCTTGCCCTTGAAGGCGGGGTCGAGAATGTCCTTCCAGTTCTTGATCGGCCGGCCGACAAGGTCGGGGCGGATGCCCAGCGTGTCGGCGTTGTAGATGGTGGGGATCAGCGTCATCCACTGGGTCGGGGCGGGCGCGAACTTCTTGGAGTCCGGGCCGTCGACGAAGCTGACCGTGTTTGGCGCGGTGCCCTGCGCGATCTGCGATTCCGGGGTCAGCTTGCCGGTGGTGAAGATCGGCACGATCTGGTCGTAATACTTGATCTTCTTGACATCCATCGGCTGCAGCGTGCCGGCGGCGAACACCTTCTTGCAGATCCAGTATTCGATGTCGGCGATGTCGAAGGAGTTGGCCTGCGTCACCACGCGCTGGGACACCGCGTCGGAATCCAGCGCGGTCATCTGCAGGGTGATGCCGAGATCCGCCTTGCACTTCTCGGCGATGGCGTTGAGGTTCGACACGCCGGTGCCAAACTGGCGCAGCGTGATCGGGTTCTGCGCCCACACGGTCGGGAAGCCGGTGACGGCCTGCCCGCCGACGGCAAGGCCGCCCAGCGCCGCCGCCCCCTTGAGCAGGCCGCGGCGGCTCACCCCGGCGCCGGATTCCGCAGGCTTGCCGGATTTGGCGGATTTGGCGCCGGTGCGATCCGTGGTCTTCTGGCTCATGAACTGTCTCCCGAGCTATCGGCGGTGGCGTGAAGCGGTTGAGGATTCAGGCGGCAGGCGAGGCTTTGAGGATGTGGACGTCCTGCGGCGTCCAGGCGAGCGGCACGGCGTCGCCGACGTTGAGCGGCGCGGCGAAGAAGGCGGTTTCTGGCACCTGCACGGCGAATTCCGCCACGCCGGGGGCGGCGAGCGCCACCTGCACCTTCTGGCCGTGATATTCGATGTTCTGCACGAGGCCGGTGAGGCCGCACCCCAGCATCGCCCCGGCGCCCAGCGTCACCCGGTCGGTGCGCACGGCGATCTCCAGCGGCGCGCCCGGCTCAAGGCCCGCCGCCAGCTCCGGCCCGGCCGGCGCCCGGAAGGAGGCCCCACCCGGCACCTCGAAGGTCACGTCCTCGGCACCGATCGCGGTCACGCGCCCGGCGATCACATTATGGTCCCCCATGAAGCGGGCGACAAAAGCGGTGGCGGGGCGGTTGAACACCTCGCGCGGCGTGCCCGCCTGCTCGATCCGCCCGCCATTCATCACCACCACGAGGTCGGAGAGCGCCATCGCCTCCTCCTGGCTGTGGGTGACGTGGATGAAGGAAATGCCGAGCTGCAGCTGCAATTTCTTCAGCTCCTGCCGCACCTTGATCTTGAGGAAGGGGTCGAGGGCGGAGAGCGGCTCGTCCAGCAGCAGCACCTGCGGATCGGTGATCAGCGCCCGCGCCAGCGCCACGCGCTGCTGCTGGCCGCCGGAAAGCTGGGCCGGGCGGCGTTCGGCCAGATGGTCCATCTGCACCAGCTTGAGCATCTCCATGGCTTTCGCCCGGCGCGATGCCTTGTCCACTCCCTTCATCTTCAGCGAGAAGGCGACATTGTCGACCGTGTCGAGATGGGGGAACAGCGCATAGCTCTGGAACATCATCGCCGTGCCGCGCTTAGCCGGCGGCAGGTCCGTCACCACGGTCGGGCCGAGGCGGATATCGCCTTCCGTGATGCTCTCATGGCCGGCCATCATCCGCAGCGTCGTGGTCTTGCCGCAGCCGGACGGGCCGAGCAGGCAGCAATAGGTGCCGGCCGGAATCTTCAGCGAGACGCGGTCGACCGCCAGCGCCGCGCCGTAGCGCTTGGTGACGTCGATGAGTTCAATGTCGGCGCCCTTGCTCATGTCGTCGGCATGGCTCCCCTGCTGCTGCGAACAGGCGGTGGCTCTCGCAAGCGATATGCCAGTCGGGGCAACCCTGCCGCGAATCCCGGCCCGTCTCGCTCGCCGGAAGCCGGCGCCGTCCCTGTACGGAGCAGAGTACCCCACGCGCCGCGCCATTGCCTAGCGAAGAGGCAGAACGCCGGCCAAATGCCCAAATGCCCGCCCAGATCGCGCCCGCGTGGCACGCCGGACTGCGACGCATGACGAATTGAGCGTGACGCGGCGATGACGCACTCTAGATAGATCGAGAGCCCGCAGAGGCACGCCCGCGCATGGCGCGCGGACCACAGGGAGACCGCCGGATGATACGCACGCTCATCGCCGCCGCCATGGCCTCAGTCTTCGCCGCCGGCACCGCATTGGCGCAGGATTTTCCCACCCGCCCGGTAACGCTGGTCATTCCCTTCGCCGCCGGCGGCTCCACCGACCTCGTCGGCCGGCTTATCGCCGAGCGGATGAGCGCCGAGCTTGGTCAGTCTGTCGTGGTCGAGAACAAGGGCGGCGCCGGTGGCAATCTCGGCGCGGCGCAGGTCGCCAAGGCGACGCCGGACGGCTACACCATCCTCATGGGCACGGTCGCCACCCACGCGCTGAATCCCACTCTCTACAAGAAGATGCCCTATGACCCCGTGACCAGCTTCGCGCCGGTGTCGCTGCTGGTCATCGTGCCGAACGTTCTGGTGGTGAATCCGGACTTCCCGGCCAAGACCACCGAGGAGCTGATCGCGCTGCTCAAGAAGGACCCGGACAAATATTCCTACGCCTCGTCAGGCAATGGCACGCCGCTGCATCTCTCGGGCGAATTGTTCAAGAGCATGGCTGATGTCGACATGCAGCACATTCCCTATCAGGGCGCCGGCCCGGCGCTGGTCGACGTGCTGTCGGGGCAGGTGCCGATCATGTTCGACAATCTCCCCTCCTCCACCAGCCATATCAAGTCCGGCAAGCTCCGGGCGCTGGGCGTGACCACGGCCACGCGCGCGCCCTCCTTCCCCGACCTGCCGGCCATCGCCGAGGCGGTGCCGGGCTATGAGACCTACACCTGGAACGCCGTCTTCGCCCCCGCCGGCACGCCGCCTGACGTGATCGCCAAGCTGAACGCCGCCGCCAACAAGGCGCTGGCCGACCCGAAGGTGCAGGCGCGCCTCGCCGATTTCAGCGCCGTCTCGGTCGGCTCGACGCCGGAAGAGCTGGGCGAGCATGTGAAGAAGGAAATCGCCAAATGGGCGCCGATCGTGAAGGCGTCCGGCGCGCAGCTGGATTGAGGCAGAGGCCGCTCGTCCCTCGCCCTCCCTCTCCCCATTGGGGAGAGGTGGCCAGCGAAGCGGGTCGGTGAGGGGTCATGGCACTTTTGCACGCCCCTCACCCCAGCCGTCTCCCCGACGGGGTGAGGGGGTACGCCCTCAGAACACCGTGCCGTCGGCGTCGATGGCGAGCGGCGGCGGGCCGGCGGGCGGACGGCGCTCGGCGGCGATG
The DNA here is from genome assembly GCF_030813595.1 of Ancylobacter vacuolatus. Lineage (GTDB taxonomy): Bacteria > Pseudomonadota > Alphaproteobacteria > Rhizobiales > Xanthobacteraceae > Ancylobacter > Ancylobacter vacuolatus. The sequence goes on from NZ_JAUSUH010000011.1 coordinate 31,434, forward strand.
CGCCGTCCCGCCGTCCAGGTGCCGCCCTGCAGCAGCTTGGCGAGCGGAAATTCCGACGCATCGAGGCCGAGCCGCTCGCGCACCCGGTCGGCGAGCCCGTCCATCAGCGCCACGGTGAGCGCCCGCCATTCCACCACCATCTCGGATTCGACCCGGTGCTTCACCGCCGGATCGAGCGGGGCGCGCGGCATGATCACGCCAAGATCGATCAGCAGGCCGCCATTGCGGTATTCCGGTAGGGCGGTGAGCGCGTCGAGTTCGGTGATGGCGAGGCCCGACGCTTCGAACGGCTCCAGCAGCGAATAGGTCAGCCATTGCGACAGCTTGTGGAAGGGCACGAGCTGGTCGGAGAGATCGTCGACTCGTACCGCCGGGTGGCGCCCGACATCGCCCAGCGCCACGCCCGCCACTTCCAGCCCCGAGGGCCAAATGATTGAGAGCCCGTCGAGCAGCGCCTTGAGAATCGCCTCGGCCGGCAGGCGGCCGATCCGCGCCTGCGGCGCCAGCGTGTCGTAGAGCCGGCCCGGCCGCCCGCCCGGCCCGAAAATATCCGGCCGCGCCGCCACCGCCGCGCCGAGCCGGTTCAACAGCGCCGCCCGGCCGGCGAGACCCACGAGCGGATTCTCCTCCGACACCTGGAAGAACCGACCGAGCGTGCCCGCATCGAGCGCGACCAGCACGGCCGCGTCGGCGCGCAAAGGCTGGCTGGGGTCGGTCGAGAAGCCGCCGGCCGCGAACATGTTCACGCTCGCCACCGCCAGCCCCTCCGAGCGGCCGATGGTGAGGCCCGTGTCCTCTTCATGGTAGCGCCAGGCGTCCCCGGCCCCGGCGTCGAGCAGCACGCTGACGACGGCGAGGTCGATCATGGTGCGGGCCCGCTCGGCGGCGTCCACGCCCTCCAGCCGCCCGGCCAGAGCCTGCCAGCGCGCCACCCCGCCGGCATCGAAGTGCCGCCAGCGGCTGTGATAGGGGATGTCGAGGCCGGGATAGTCCTGCCGCGTCACCCCGGCCACATAATCCGCCACCGCGTCCAGCGCGGCGAGATCGAGCGTGAAATGCGGCGAGCGCCCGGCCTGCACATAATCAAGCACCTGATGGCTGCGGGCCCGCACGGCGGCGGGCGAGCGCAGGGCGGCGAGTTCGGGGGGTACGCTCTGGGGCGGGGTCATGCGGTACTTTCTTTCTGCGACGTCCTCCCCGGAGCGACGTCATCCTGAGGTGCGAGCGCAGCGAGCCTCGAAGGATGTTCTCTTAGGCAGCTCTGCGATGACCATCCTTCGAGGCCCGGCGTGCGCCGGGCACCTCAGGATGACGTGGCGTTGTAGGACAAAGAGCCCCCTACTCCTCCAGCGCCCGGCCCTGCGTGGCGTCGAACTGGCTCTGGAAACCGCCGCTGAAATAGCCGGCGGAGACCTTCGCCTCCATCTCGACGCGGGCGTCGAGCGGGATCAGCTCTTCGGGGATCGCCACCCGCTCACCGACCTCGATGCCGGCGCGCTCCAGCGCGTTGAACTTCATGTCGCTCATCGAGGCGAAGCGGTCGATCCTGGTGATGCCGAGCCAGTGGAACACGTCCGGCATCAGTTCCTGAAAGCGCATGTCCTGCACGCCGGCGACGCATTCGGTGCGCTTGAAATAGGTTTCGGGCAGGTCGCCGCCCTCCTGCCGCTTGCGGGCGTTGTAGACGAGGAACTTCGTCACCTCGCCCAGCGCCCGGCCCTCCTTGCGGTTATAGACCACGAGGCCGACGCCGCCCTGCTGCGCCATCTCCACGCAGATCTCGATGCCATGGGCGAGATAGGGCCGGCAGGTGCAGATGTCGGAGGAAAAAACGTCCGAGCCGTTGCACTCGTCATGCACCCGGCAGGCGAGCGGGGTGACGCCGTCGCCGATCCTGGACGGGTCGCCGAACAGATACAGCGTCATGCCCCCGATCGGCGGCAGGAACACCTTGAGATCGCCGCGCGTCACCAGCTCGGGGAACATGCCCCCCGTATGCTCGAAAAGCGCCCGGCGCAGCGCGCCCTCGCTGACGCCGAAGCGCGCGGCGATGCCCGGCAAATACCACACCGGCTCGATCGCCGCCTTGGTCACGCGCACATCGCCCTTCGGCCCGATGATGTCGCCGTCGATCTTCAGCCGGCCGGCGCGCAGCGCGTCGCGGATCTCCGGCATGTCGATATGGGCGCGGGTGATGGCGATGCTCGGGCGCACATCCAGCCCCGCCGCCACCTCGGCGCCGAAAGCCTCGCCGATCATATGGCCGAACGGATCGAGCGAGACGATCTTGCCCGGGTCGCCCCATTGCGGATGCGGGCCGATAATGTCGGAGGGGGCGGTGTTGGTGAGGTCGGCCTTGAAATCAGCCGGCAGCGCCCCGGCCGCGATGGCCAGCGCGCGATAGACCGCATAGCCGCCGGCATGGGTGCCGATGGCGTTGCGCCGCTTCATCTCGGTGAGGGTAGCGACGACAGGGCCGCGCAAGGCGGGGTCAGGCGCGCCCCAGTTCAGCACCGGGCCGTCAGCGGCGACGCCGGTGGGCGCGCCATGGGAGGTGAGGACGATATGATTGCGGGAACGACCGCCTGCACTGGCATTGACGGACATGATTGGCTCGCTTCGCGTCCGGCGGACATCGCCGGCGTCCTGGAAGCAACGTATGTGAGCGTGAAAACGCGGCTTCCGCAAGGGGGGCGTCGCGCCGGCCGGAGGAAAAACGGACGGGATGGTCCGTTTCTTGTATCGGATTTCGCGCTATCCTGCCGCCAATTGCAGGCTCCGGCAAATTGCCGGAGACCGCTCCCACCCCGAGGACGACGCCGAGATGAACGCGCCCACCAGCCCCAAGGCCGCCCTGCCGCCGAACATTGTCGTCGTCGACCACCCGCTGATCCAGCACAAGCTGACCCTCATGCGCCGCTCGCGCACCCCGGCCAACGAGTTCCGGCTGCTGCTGCGCGAGATCAGCATGCTGCTGGCCTATGAGGTGACGCGCGACATGCCGACCGAGATGACCGAGATCGAGACGCCGCTGACGACGATGCAGGCGCCGATCCTCGCCGGCAAGAAGCTGTGCCTCGTCTCGGTGCTGCGCGCCGGCGGCGGCATTCTGGAAGGCATGCTGGAAATCCTGCCCGCCGCGCGGGTCGGCCATGTCGGGCTCTATCGCGACCCGGTGTCGCTGGCGGCGGTGGAATATTATCTGAAACTGCCGCGCGACATTTCCGAGCGCACCGCCATCATCCTCGACCCGATGCTGGCCACCGGCAATTCAGCGGCGGCGGCGGTGTCGGAAGTAAAGGCGGCCGGCTGCCAGTCGGTGAAGTTCGTCTGCCTCATCGCCGCGCCGGAAGGGCTGAAGACGCTGCACGACGCCCATCCCGACGTGCCGGTCTATACGGCGGCGGTCGACAGTCACCTCAATGACCACGGCTATATCGTGCCGGGCATCGGCGACGCCGGCGACCGCATCTTCGGCACCAAGTAATGGGCACCAAGCAAATCGGCACCAAATAAAGCGCCCGAACTTTCGGCGCCGGCGCGGGCAATTGCCGCTTATCGGGGCTTCTCCCCGGCGCCGGACCGATCTAACCTCATCGCAAATGTCCCTAGGGTTCCGGTGCCGTGACGCTGTCGCAGCACGCTGGTCCGAGAGGGGCAGCCGGGCACGCCTGACAGGGCCCGGTCCACGGCGGGACAAAAGCCCGGGAGGCTCGCGCGGCGGCATTCGCGGCGAAGACCCTTCCGCGTGCGCGCCGGGGTCTCCACGCGAGGGCCGTCAAGGCCCTTCGACGAATGGAGACAGGACATGCCTCACCCGTCCAGCATGCGTCACTCCCTCACGCGAACCCGCCGCTTCGCCGGCCTTCCCCCCGCCCCGCAGCGGCAGCGCCGTCATCACCCCAATTTCGAAATCCGGGGCATGCAGGGCTGGAAGGCGCTGGAGGCGGAGGAGAAGCTCTCCGAGGATGGCTGGCGCAAGGAGCAGCAATGGGCGCTCGACATGGGCCTGCCCGGCGCGGATTCGATCACCGACAAGTCGATCCCGACCTTCGCGCGCGGCGAGCTGCCGCATTTCGCCGGCATCAACACCTTCATGAAGGCCCCCTATGTCGAGAATGTCCGCGATGTCGGCCGCTATGACGCCGCCGTGCTGGGCATTCCGTTCGATTCCGGCACCACCTACCGCCCCGGCACCCGCTTCGGGCCGCAGGGCATCCGCCGCATCTCCGCGCTCTACACCCCCTATAATTACGAGCTGGGCGTCGATCTGCGCGAGCAGATGACGCTGTGCGACGCCGGCGACGTGTTCACCATTCCCGCCAATCTGGAAAAGAGCTTCGACCAGATCTCGAAGGGCGTGAGCCACGTCTTCTCCTCCGGCGCGCTGCCGATCATGCTCGGTGGCGATCATTCGATCGGCTTTCCCTGCGTGCGCGGCATCGCCGAGTGCACGTCGAAGCGCATCGGCATCATCCATTTCGACCGGCATATCGACATCCAGGAAAAGGATCTCGACGAGCGCATGCACACCACGCCCTGGTATTGGGCGACCAATCTGCCGAATGTCTCGCCAAAGAACCTGGTGCAGCTCGGCATCGGTGGCTGGCAGGTGCCGCGCTACGGCGTGCAGGAGGCGAGGAAACGCGGCACCAATGTGCTGACCATCGACGATATCGAGAAGATCGGGCTGGAGAAGGCGGCCGAGATCGCGCTGGAGCTGGCGTGGAAGGATGCGGATGCGGTCTACATCTCCTTCGACGTCGACAGCATCGATTGCGGCTTCGTGCCCGGCACCGGCTGGCCGGAACCGGGCGGATTTCTGCCGCGCGAGGCGCTGAAGATCCTCGGCCTGGTGGCGGCGGAAGGCCTGTGCGGGCTGGAGGTGGTGGAAGTTTCCCCGCCCTATGACACGTCCGACATCACCGCTTTGTTCGCCACCCGCGTGGTGGTGGAGGCGCTCGGCTCCATGCTCGCCCATGGCAAGCTGGGCTCGCACCGGCACATGATCGACAAGCCGGTGAGTTACTGAGGGTCGAGCCTCCCTCTCCCCGACGGGGAGAGGGTTGGGGTGAGGGGTCTTCGACGGGCGGAGACCGGCCCCCCCCTCACCGACCCGCTTCGCGGGCCACCTCTCCCCGACGGGGAGAGGGAAGCAAAGGAAAACCACGATGCATCGCGGCCACGACCATCATCACCCTGACCACGGCGCCGGCGGGCATTCCCATGCCGAGGCGCATTCCCACGCCCATTCAAACGCCCATGCCCACGCGCATGGCCATAATCACGGCCATTCCCCGCGCCCGGCGGCGCAGTGGCAAACGCCGCATCTGCCGCACACACCCGAGGCGGGCGACCACGCTCCGGCCGAGCCCGATCTCGACCTGGTGGAAAAAGCCTTCGTCGAAGGCTTCGCCAGCGCGAGCGACCCGACCAGCTTCCTGCGCCTCGCCCGCGTGCCGTTCGATGCGGTCACAGTGGAGGGCACGCGCGTCAGCCTGTTGCGGGTGGAGACCGGCGAGACCACCGATATCGGCGCGGTGATGCCGCATCTGGGCGGCGGCAGCTTCCGCTACGACCCGCTGCCGGCCGCCATGACCTCACGCCGGCGCACGCTGCGCTTCGTCTATTTCGACGGCGCCGCCGCTTTGCCGCTGACGCTGGCGCAGGTGCGCGCCCTCGCGCAGAGTTGAGCGCGGCGCTTTTCCGATAGGCGCGCCCGATCGCCGCGTCAGGGCTTTGCCGGGTTGATCGGAACGGCTCCAAAGTTCATGGTGCCCGCACAGTGCCTCGCTGGCTCGCCGGCGACGCCCAGTTGGGATGCGCCATGGACTACGCCCGCTTCTTCCAGGATGCCGTCGACACGCTCAAGAATGAGCGCCGCTACCGCACCTTCGCCGAGATCGAGCGCGACACCGCGCGCTTCCCCCACGCCATCTGGCACACGCCGGAGGGCAAGCGCGACATCGTCATCTGGTGCTCCAACGACTATCTCGGCATGGGCTGCCATGAGGCCGTGGTCGAGGCGATGTGCGCCACCGCCCGGCAGGCCGGCGCGGGCGCGGGCGGCACCCGCAACATTTCCGGCAACAGCCATGCCGTGGTCGAGCTGGAGGCCGAGCTCGCCGATTTGCACGGCAAGGAAGCCGGGCTGGTCTTCACCTCGGGCTATGTCTCCAACCAGACCGGCATCGCCACGCTCGCCAAGCTCATCCCCGACTGCCTCATCCTGTCGGACGCGCTGAACCATAATTCGATGATCGAGGGCGTGCGCCAGGCCGGGCGGGAGAAGGTGGTGTTCCGCCACAATGACCTCGCCCATCTCGAAGAGCTGCTGCGCGCCGCCGGCGACCGGCCGAAGCTGATCGTGTTCGAGAGCATCTATTCGATGGATGGCGACGTCTCGCCCATCGGCGCGATCTGCGACCTCGCGGAGCGCTACGGCGCCATGACCTATCTCGACGAGGTGCACGCGGTGGGCATGTATGGCCCGCGCGGCGCCGGCCTCGCCGAGCGCGACGGCGTCATGCACCGGGTCGACGTGATCGAAGGCACGCTGGGCAAGGCGTTTGGCGTGGTCGGCGGCTACATCACCGGCACGCGGGCGGTGATGGACGCGGTGCGCTCCTATGCGCCCGGCTTCATCTTCACCACCGCCCTGCCTCCGGCGGTGGCGGCGGCGGCGGCGGCCTCGGTGCGCCACCTCAAGGCCTCGCCCCATGAGCGCACCCGCCAGCAGGCGCAGGTCGCCAAGGTCAAGCGCGCGCTTGATCTCGCCGGCCTGCCCCAGATGGTCACCGACACCCATATCGTGCCGATCATGGTCGGCGATGCCGAGGCCTGCAAGACGGCCAGCGACATGCTGCTGGAAGAGCATGGCATCTATATCCAGCCGATCAACTACCCCACCGTGCCGCGCGGCACGGAGCGGCTGCGCATCACCCCTGGCCCGTTCCATGACGACGCGCTGATCGCGCATCTGGCGCATGCGCTGACCGATGTGTGGAGCCGGCTCGGGCTCGGCTTCGTCAAGCGGGCGCAAGCGGCAGAGTAAGCCGCCGGGAAACTCGGCCAAGTGCGGCGGAGTAAGCCGCCGCGAAACGAAGGCAAGCGGCGGAATAATCCGCCGCAGAAGGAAAGCGAGCGGCGGAGCCATCCGCCGCGCTTCAGTCCTTCGGCTCGGTCTTGTCGATATCGACATTCTCGGACGGAATGTCCGCCCGGCCGAAGCACAGCCGGGCGATGAGCGGGATCGCCAGGGCGAGGCCGAGAAAGCGCACGAGATGGTGCGCGGCGACAAAGGCCGGGTCCATGCCGAGCACGAAGGCCATGATGGTCATCGCCTCCAGCGCGCCGGGCACATAGGCCACCAGCACCTTGGGCAGCGGCTCGTCGGCGAGCCAGGCGCCGAGCACGGCGAAGGCCAGCGCGACGGCGGTGGCGATCAGCAGCGCCACCAGCGAATCGACCAGGAAGTGGCGCAGGGTGGAAATCCGCGTGCCGGCGAAGCGGCTGCCGGTATTGGCGCCCAGCACCACGAAGCCGACGATGAGGAAAATGTCGGGCAGCCGCCCCTCGATCAGCCCGAAGCCATGCACCAGCGCGCTCGCCAGCATGGCGCCGACCATGGCGCCGCCGGGAAAGCGGCTGCGCTCGGCGAGAAACCCGCCAAAGATGCCGACGCCGAGCGAGGCGAGAAAATTCGTCAGGTCCGGCACGACAGGGTTGATCGGCAGCGTGCCTGATGGCTCATGGCCGAGCCCGCCAATCGCCGCCGGCAGCAGCGCCACCAGCACGAACAGCCGCAGCGACTGGCCGAACACCACCCGGCGCGTGTCGGCGCCCGAGCTTTCCGCCATGACCAGCACGGTGGAGAGCGCCCCCGGCGCGGCGGCGAAGAAGGCGCTGCGCCGGTCCCAGCCGGCGACCTTCTCCAGATAGACAATCACCGCCACCATCATGACCGGCACCGAGGCCACCAGCACCGCCATCGTCACCGGCCAGGCGGTGATGCCGCTCAGCGTTTCGGGCGTGATCGCCGAGCCCATCGAGGTGCCGAGGATGATGTAGACGCCGAGCCTTGTGTTCTTCTCCACCCCGACAGGCGCGCCGAGCAGCGCCGCCAGCGCGGTGGCCACCAGCGCGCCGGAGAGCCAGCCCGCCGGCATGGCGAGAAAGGCGAAGAAAGCGCCGCCGGCAAAGGCGAGGGCCAGCGTCGCGCCATACCAGGCAGAACGTTTAGCGGCAGGCGACGAGAGGAAGGCGGGCAGTGGCATCGGGCAGGAACCTGGGGCGGGAGCCCCGGCATGCCCGAGGGCCTGCGCGAACGCCCGCAACGCGGCGACATTTGCGCCGGATCAATGCGACGAATGGCGGCTCGGGTCAAATCCTCTCCATGCATAACACAACGCTCATCCATGCAGAGCGGGCCGTGCCCCGCTACACCTCCTACCCGACCGCGCCGCATTTTAGCGGCGCGATCCGGGCCGGCGCGCATGCCGACTGGCTCGCCGTCCTGCCGGCGCAGGCCAGCGTCTCGCTCTATCTGCATGTGCCGTTCTGCCCGGCGCTGTGCTTCTATTGCGGCTGCACCACCAAGGCGACGCGCCGCGCCGAGCCGGTGGCGGCCTATGCCGAGCGGCTGGAGCGCGAGATCGACCTCGTCGCCGCGCGCATTGGCGGGCGCAGCGTGACGCACATCGCCTGGGGCGGCGGCACGCCGAGCCTGCTGGGGCCGGCGATGCTGAAGCGTCTCGGCGAAAGGCTGGCCGAGGGCTTCCAGCTCGACCATCTCGCCGAATATGCCTTCGAGCTCGACCCGCGCGAGACCGACGAGCCGCTCGCCGATGCGCTGGCCGCGATGGGGGTCGACCGCGTCAGCCTCGGTGTGCAGGATTTCAGCGCCCATGTGCAGCGGGCGATCGGGCGCATCCAACCTTTCGCCACGGTGGAACGCGCCATGCGCCTGCTGCGCGAGGCCGGCATTTCCTCGATCAATCTCGACCTGATGTACGGCCTGCCGCACCAGAGCGAGCGCGACATCCGCCGCACCACCCAGCTCGCCACACTGCTGGCGCCGGAGCGGCTCGCTCTGTTCGGCTATGCCCATGTGCCGTGGATGCGCGCGAATCAGAAGATGATCGACGAGGCCTCGCTGCCCGGCGCCGCCGAGCGGCTCGACCAGTCGGAAGCCGCGCGCGAGGTGCTGCTGGCCAATGGCTATGTCGCCATCGGCCTCGACCATTTCGCCCGCGCCGACGACACGCTGGCCCGCGCGGCTGCCTCCGGCCAGCTGCGGCGGAACTTCCAGGGCTACACCGCCGACCAGGCCGATGTGCTGATCGGCATGGGCGCCTCGGCGATCAGCCGCTTTCCCCAGGGTTTTACCCAGAACGCGCCGGATGCCGGCTCCTATATGCGCGCCATCGATGATGGCGGCTTCGCCACGGTGCGCGGCATCGCCATCACCGCGCAGGACCGCCAGCGCGGCGCCCTGATCGAGCGGCTGATGTGCGACCTGGAGGTTGATCTCGATCCCTCGACCCTCGCCGAGGCCGCCCCGCGCCTCGCCGGCCTCGCCGCCGACGGGCTGATTACGCTGGAGGGCCAGCACGTCGCCATGACCGCCGGCGGGCGCCCCTTCGTGCGGCTCGCCGCCGCCGCGCTGGACCACCGGCTGCAAAGCCAGACCGCCGCCCGCCATTCGGCCGCCGTCTGATCCGCGCTTTCGCTACCCGCCAAAAGAAAAGGGCGCCCCGCGATGTGGGGCGCCCGATCCCTGCTCAAAGAAAAGGGCGCTCCGCGAAGCGGGGCGCCCAGGTGCTGGAGGGGGAAGAAGCGCCGCCCTCTGGACAGGACGGCGGGAAGAGACGCGGAAGGCGTTCAGAGCGCCCCGGCGAGGCGGCGCATGCTGCCGCGATCCTGGATACGGACCTCGTCGGCGCGCTGCAGCACCACGAGGCCGCGCCGCTTGAGCTCGGAAAACGCCCGGCTCACCGTTTCCAGCGTCAGGCCGAGGAAGTCGGCGATTTCCTGCCGGGTCATGGAGAGATGCAGCGTGCCGCCCACCATGGTCTCCGGCATCAGCCGCAGCAGGAAGAAGGCGACGCGCTCCAGCGCCGACATGCGCCCCAACACCAGCGCGTGGGAATGCATGACGCAGAGCTGCGCCTCGAAGCGCCGCAGCAGCCGGGCGCCCAGCACCGGGTCGCGCTCCAGCGCGCTGCGGTCATGGGTGTTGATGGTGGCGGGGGTGAGCGTCTCGGCCGAGCAGGCATAGATATCGGCATGGGCAAGGCCGAACACGTCGCCCGGACCGAGCAGTTCCACCACCTGGCGGCGCCCGTCGGGGAGCAGCTTGCTCAGCATGACAGCGCCGTCGACCACTTCCATGATGCGGCGGGCGGGATCGCCCTCATGCAGCACGGTGACATGGGCGGCGATCCGCATCGTCGGGGCGTGAGACGGGCCATGGAGCGCGCTATGGGGCTCGGCGCCACAGGGCGGGCGAACGGTGCCGCCGGTGCGTTCGTCGATGATCTGTCGCATCTTTATCGCTCCACCCTTGATCTTGCGCAAAGCTAGCGGGCAAAGCGGGCCGGCACAGTTCGGTGGGCTGCGTAAGGGACTTTCCGGAAGCGCCGGCGGAAACCGCCCTCCGGCGCGCCGATTCCCGCCGGCGCGGCGTGTCAGAGCGGGGGCAGAACCCGGGCGATGGCGTCGACATCGAGCGGCTTGCGCATCACCCCATCCGGCACCAGACCGCGCAGCTGGTGGTCGATGAAACCCTGCGACTGGCCGGTGATGACCACCACCCGCGGCGGCGCGGCAAGGTTGAGCAACCAGCGCACCAGCTGCGCGCCCGGTATGCCGGGCAGGCTGAGATCGACGATGACCGCGTCCGGCGCCGTCGGCAGCGGGCCCTTGAACAGGCTTTCCGCATCGCGGTGGGAGACCACCGTGTGACCGATATTGCGCAGGATGAGAGCGAGCGAATCGCTCACACCGGCATCATCCTCGACCACATGAACACGCAAGGGCTCTCTCCCACTCTTTTAACCCGAGAGTGAGAAAGTGCAGCGGCATCAGCAATTCGTAGGGATGCGTAGAGAGCCGCGTCCTGCACCGGCATGGCGGCCGGCCGCGACCCGCTCAGTCGCGCATGTCCTTGAGCACGATGCGCACGAGATCGGCGGCGTTCTTGGCGCCGAGCTTTTCCATGATGCGGGCGCGGTGCACCTCGATGGTGCGCGGCGAGATGCCGAGCGTGCGGCCCGCCTCCTTGTTTGAGGCGCCGGAGGCGATCTGCACCAGCACTTCGCGCTCGCGCGGGGTGAGCAGGTCATGGCCGGGGAAATGCGCGGTCAAAAGGTCGCCCGGCTCGGCCGAGGCGCGCCGTCCATGGGCGGCGATGGCGTCGCGCACCCGCTCCAGCACCGTGTCGGCGTCGAACGGCTTCTCGATGAAGTCGAGCGCGCCGTGGCGGATGGCGTCCACCGCCATGGGAATGTCGCCCTGGCCGGAAATGATGAAGATCGGCGCCGGGTAGCGGTCGGCCTCCAGTTCCTTCAGGATGTCGAGCCCGGAGCGGCCGGGCATGTGGACGTCGAGCACGATGCAGGACGGCACATGGGTGCGCGCCACCGACAGGAAGGCCGCGCCGTCGGAAAAGCCGCGCACATGGTAGCCCTCCAGGCTGAGCACGAGCGAGAGCGCATCGCGCACCGCAGCATCGTCGTCGACGATGAAGACCTCACCCAGATGCGCCATCAACGGCCCCCCTTACCCGACCTCGTCCGGCATCGACGCCGCCGGCAGGACCAGCGTGAAGCACGCGCCCCTGCCATTGCCGCCGGGATCGACCAGCAGGTCTCCCCCGTGGTTCTGGGCGATCGTCCGCGAAATCGCAAGGCCGAGCCCCATGCCGCGACGTTTTGAACTAGCAAACGCCTCGAACAGCTTCGACAGCGCCTCCGGCGCGATGCCGGGGCCGTTGTCCTGCACCTCCAGCCGCACGCTGCCGTCGCTGGCGCGGGTGCGGATCTCGATCGCCGGATCGGGCACGCCGGCGGCGGCCTCGATGGCGTTGCGCACCAGATTGACCACGATCTGCTGGATCTGCACCGGATCGACCGAGACCGGCGGCAGGTTCTCGCCCGTCTGGCGGTCGATGCGGATGCGGTGGCGCTGGCCGAGCAGGGTGAGGTCGATCGCCTCGTCGATCAGCGGATCGAGCGGGCGCACATGGCGCTCCGGGTCGCGCTTTTCCACGAACTGGCGCATGCGCTGGATGATATGGCCGGCGCGCTCGGCCTCGTTTGCCGCCTTGTCGAGAATGTCCCCGACCACCGTGACGATGTCGATGCCCCGGCTGTGGGCGCGGCGGATCGCCTGCAGATAGAGCATCAGCGCGGTCAGCGGCTGGTTCAGCTCATGGGCGATGGCGGCCCCCATCTCGTCGATGGCGGAGACGCGGGCGAGGTGGACCAGCTCGCTCTGCAGATCGGCGAGCCGCTGCTCGCTCTCCTTGCGCGGGCGCAGATCGCGCAAAATGCCGATGAACTGCCGCCCGTCCGGCGTCGCCGCCTCGCCCACCGACAGTTCCAGCGGAAACACCGTGCCATCCGCATGCCGGCCCTGCACCTCGCGGCCGATGCCGATGATCTTCTTCACCCCGGTGCGGATGTAGCTGCCGACATAGGCATCGTGCTGGCGGGCATAGTCGGTCGGCATGACCAGCTTGACGTTCTGCCCCACCGCCTCGGCAGTGGTGACGCCGAACATCTTCTCGCAGGCCTTGTTGAAGATGAGGATGCGGGCGTGCTCGTCGATGACGATGATGCCGTCGGCGGCGGTGTCCAGCACCGAGAGCAGCCGCGCCTCGGAGACGGTCGGCGGGTGCGGCGCATCGGACGTTGGCGCGAAATCCTTCATGATTTCAGTGTGCTCCGCCGGGGCGCCGGCCGCAACCGATCTGTGCCTGATTTCGGCCGGTGCGGCCCTGCCGGTGGCTCATTTCTGCAGCCAGCGCACCAGCCGGTCGGTCGCCTCAACCATCTGCGCCTCGCCGCGGGCAAAGCACATGCGGATATAGTTTTCCCCGCCGGGGCCGAAGGCGGTGCCGGGGGCGAGGCCGATGCCCGCCTCGTCGACCAGCTTCAGCGCGAGGGCACGCATGTCCGCCTCGCCCTCGACGCCGAAGAACATGTAGAAGGCGCCGGGCGGCGAGGCGAAGCGCACCCGGTTGGAGGTGGCGAGCCCCTTCGCCACGATGTCGCGCCCGCGCCGCGCCCGCTCGATCTGGTGGGCGACGAAACTCTCGCCGCGCTCCAGCGCCGCCACGCCGGCCCGCTGCATGAAGGCGGCGACGCCCGAGGTCGAATACTGGATCAGGTTCTCCAGCACCGGGCCGAGCGAGGGGTGCGCCTCGATCCAGCCGAGCCGCCAGCCGGTCATCGCCCAGTTCTTGGAGAAGGTCTGCACGAAAAGGATGCGGTCGTCCTCCTCCATCACGTCGTGGAAGGACGGCGCCAGGGCCGGGCCGCCCTCCTCCGCCTCATAGAAGAAGCGGCCATAGATCTCGTCGGCGACGATCCACAGCCCATGCCGGCGGGCGATGTCGAGCACGCCGCGCAGTGTGTCCGGGGAAGCGACGAAGCCGGTGGGGTTGGCCGGCGAATTGATGAAGATCACCCGCGTGCGCGGCGTCACCGCGCTCTCCAGCCGGTCGAGATCGAGCCAGAAGCCGCGTGTTTCATCGAAGGAGAACGGCACGAAGACCGGCCGCGCGCCGACCACCTCGGCCGCCGCCGCCGCGTTCGGCCAGGAGGGCGAGGGGATGAGGATTTCGTCGCCCGCCGACAGGGTGAGCGCCAGCGCCACCTGAATGGCCTGCATGCCCGAGCCGGTGACGTAGTAGCGCTCCGGGTCGTCCGCCACGCCATAGAGCCGGTGCATGTAGCGGGCGAGCGCGGCGCGCAGCTCGGGAATGCCGCGCTGCCAGGTGTAGAAGGTCTCCCCCGCCGCCAGCGAACGGGTCGCCGCCTCGCTGATGAAGGCCGGGGTCGGCAGATCGCCCTCGCCGGCCCAGAGCGGGATCAGCCCCTCGTGCCGGCGGCCATAATTCATCACCTCGACAATGCCGCTTTCCGGCAGGGAGAGCGCCTGCGGGCGGATATGGTCGAGCAGCGAGGGCTTGGCGAAGAAGGGCGCGGCGTCGGCGGACATGGGAGAACCTGAAAAAGGGCGCGGGGCGGGAGAGCTGCAAAAGCGCGGGCCGCCAGTCTACATCTGGCGGCCCGCGCGGATTCATCAAAAGAGATGAGCCGGCAATGAAGGAAAACGATGGATCGCGCGCGGCCGTTCAGCCTTCCTCGTCGGCGATGCGCAGCAGATAGGCGCCATAAGCCGACTTCCTCTGCGCCTCGCCGAGGCGGCGCAGCTGGGCGGCGTCGATGAAGCCGGCGCGGAAGGCGATCTCTTCCGGCGAGGCGATGCGCAGCCCCTGCCGGCTTTCCAGGATCTGCACGAACTGCGCCGCCTCGATCAGCGATTCCGGCGTGCCGGTGTCGAGCCAGGCGAAGCCCCGGCCCATCATCAGCACATTGAGCTCGCCGCTCTCCATATAGGCGCGGTTGACGTCGGTGATCTCGATCTCGCCGCGCGGCGAGGGTGCGAGCCCGGCGGCGATCTCCACCACCCGGTTGTCGTAGAAATAAAGCCCGGTCACCGCGAGATTGGAGCGCGGCACGGCCGGCTTTTCCTCGATGGAGAGCACCTTGCCGCCCTCGCCCATCTCGACCACGCCGTAGCGCTCGGGGTCCTTGACCGGATAGCCGAACACGGTGGCGCCGGCCTCGCGCGCGGCCGCCTTGGCCAGCAGTTCCGGCAGGCCATGGCCGAAGAACAGATTGTCGCCGAGCACCAGCGCGACGGGATCGTCGCCAATGAAGTCGCGGCCGACGATGAAGGCATCCGCCAGCCCGCGCGGGCTTTCCTGCACCGCATAGCTGAGCCGCAGGCCGAACTGCGCGCCGTCGCCCAGCAGCTTCTGGAACAGCGGGCTGTCATGCGGCGTGGTGATGACCAGAATGTCCCGGATCCCCGCCATCATCAGCGTGGTCAGCGGGTAATAGATCATCGGCTTGTCGTAGACCGGCAGCAACTGCTTCGACACCACCAGCGTGATCGGGTGAAGCCGCGTGCCGGAGCCGCCGGCGAGGATGATGCCCTTCATGTGCGTCCGTGTCCTGTGAGATCAGCCCGCGGGAGAGGCGAGCAGCGCGTCGACCACCTCGGCCACACGGTCCTGCCAGGGCGCGGCGCGGATGCCGCTCGCCTGCGCGAACGCCTCGCTCGACAGTTCCGAATTGGCCGGGCGGCGCGCCGGGGTGGGATAGTCCGCTGTCGCGATCGGCACGATCTCGGGATGGCGGCCGGTGTGCAGGCCGGCCCGCTCCAGTATCGCGGTGGCGAAGTCGAACCAGGTCGTCGCCCCGGTGCCGGCGAGGTGATAGGTGCCCGGCGCCAGCGCCCCCGCCGCCAGAGGCGCCGCTGCGGCCAGCAGGCCCTGCGCGATGTCGCGCGTCGCGGTGGGACAGCCGCGCTGGTCGGCGACGATGGTCAGCCGGTCGCGCTCGGCGGCGAGGCGCAGCATGGTCTTGAGGAAATTGGCGCCGTGGATGCCATAGACCCAGGAGGTGCGGATGATGAGATGGCGCGCCAGCCCCGCCCGCACCGCCCGCTCACCCTCTTCCTTGGTGGCGCCATAGACGCCGAGCGGGGAGACCGGGTCGCTCTCGACATAGGCGCCCTGCTTGGTGCCGTCGAAGACGTAGTCGGTGGAGAGGTGGATTAGCGCCGCGCCCTGTTCGGCGCAGGCCTGCGCGATCAGCCCGGGGGCCACCGCGTTGATGAGATGCGCCCGCTCGGGCTCGCTCTCGGCCCGGTCCACCGCCGTATAGGCGGCGGCGTTGATCACCACCTCCGGCCGTGCCGTCGCCAGCGCCCGCGCCAGCGCGGCGGCATCTGTTATGTCGAGCCCGGCATGGTCGAGCGCCACCAGCTCATGGCCGGCCTCGCCCGCCCGGCCGGCGATCTCGCGGCCCACCTGCCCGCCGGCGCCAAGAAGCAGAAGCCGGCTCATGTGGCGAGGCCGATGCGCTGGCGGGCATAGCGCGCCTTCAGCGGCTCCCACCAGCCGGCATTGTCGAGATACCAGCGCACGGTCTTCTCGATGCCGCTCTCGAAGGTCTCCGCCGGCACCCAGCCGAGTTCGCGCTGCAGCTTGCCGGCGTCGATGGCGTAGCGCGCATCATGGCCGGGGCGATCGGTGACGAAGGCGATGAGCTTTTCCCGCGCGCCGATTTTCGCGTCGGGCCTCACCCGGTCCATGATGGCGCAGATGGTGCGGACCACGTCGATGTTGCGGCGCTCATTATTGCCGCCGACATTGTAGCTCTCCCCCGGCCGCCCGCGGGTGGCGATGAGGTCGAGCGCCGCCGCGTGGTCGTCGACATAGAGCCAGTCGCGCACATTCTCGCCCTTGCCATAGACAGGCAGCGGTGCCCCTTCCAGCGCGTTGAGGATGGTGAGCGGGATCAGCTTTTCCGGGAAATGGTAGGGGCCGTAATTGTTCGAGCAGTTCGACATCACCACCGGCAGCCCATAGGTGTGGAACCAGGCCCGCACCAGATGGTCGGAGGAGGCCTTGGAGGCCGAATAGGGCGAATTGGGCTGGTAGGGCGTGTCCTCATGGAACAGCCCTTCCGCGCCCAGCGTGCCGAACACCTCGTCGGTGGAGATGTGGTGGAAGCGGAAGCGCCCGCGCGCCGGGGCGTCGAGGGAGCGCCAATAGGCCAGCGTCTCGTCCAGCAGCGTGTAGGTGCCGACGATATTGGTGCGGATGAAGTCGCCCGGCCCGTCGATCGAGCGGTCGACATGCGACTCGGCGGCGAGGTGCATCACCAGGTCGGGACGGAACTCCGCCAGCGCGGCGCGGAACGCCGCGCCGTCGCAAATATCGGCCTGCAGGAAGCTGTGGCCGGGCAGATTGTGCACCTCGCCCAGCGAGGCGAGGTTGCCGGCATAGGTCAGCTTGTCATAGGTCAGCACCTGCCGGCCTTGCCGCACCAGCCGGCGCACCACGGCCGAACCGATGAAGCCGGCGCCGCCGGTGACGAGGATGCGCTGGGCGGGAACGCCGTGAATGGAAGCGCTCATGGCCTCACGCTCCCGCCGGCTCGAACACGAAGGGCGTCGCATAGTCGCGCAGCAGCGGCGCCGTGCGGTCCTTGCCCGAGAGGATCGCCGCCCCTTCCGCCACCGGCCAGTCGATCGCAAGGTCCGGGTCGTCCCAGCTTATGCCGGCGTCGTCTGCCGTCGAATAAGGCGCATCGACCTTGTAGGCGACCAGCGTATCGGGCTCCAGCGTGCAGAAGCCATGGGCGAAGCCGTGCGGCACCAGCAATTGCTCGCCCCCGTCGGCGGTCAGCGTCGCCGCCACCCAATGGCCATAGCTCGGCGAGCCCTGCCGGATGTCGACCGCGACGTCGAAGATGGCGCCGCGTACCGCCCGCACCAGCTTGGCCTGCGCCATTGGCGGGGTCTGGAAATGCAGCCCGCGCACCACGCCAACCTCGCGCGAAAGCGATTCATTGTCCTGCACGAAGGTGATGTCGAGGCCGAAGGCGTCGAATTCCGGCTTCTTGTAGGTCTCGCAGAAATAGCCCCGCGCATCGCCGTGCCGAACCGGCTGGACGAGGACGACATCGGGAATGGCAAGGCGGGTAAAGCTGGTCATATCGCTCTGCACTCGACGGGAACTCTCGCGCTTCTACCCGGTCTTGCGTTCCCATCACAGCCCTTGCGTGGCGGCGGAGCCGGCGGCGGTTCAGGCCTTCTTCGCCAGAATGTCGCGGATTTCCGCCAGCAGCACCTCCTCCTTGGTCGGCGGCGCGGGCAGCGGCGGCTCCTTCGCCGCGTTGCGGCGCAGCCGGTTGATGCCCTTGACGACCAGGAACAATATCCAGGCGATGATAAGAAAATTGATCACCACGGTGAGGAAATGGCCATAGGCGAACACAGCGCCCTGCTCGCGCGCGGCAGCGAGCGAGGTGGCGGTGACGCTGGAGGACAGGCCGACAAAGTAGTTGGAGAAATCCAGCCCGCCAAAGGCGGCACCGACGACGGGCATGAACAGGTCGGTGACGATCGATGACACGATCTGGCCGAAGGCGGCGCCGATGATCACGCCGATGGCGAGATCGACCACATTGCCCTTCACCGCGAATTCGCGGAACTCGCTGAGAACCTTGCTCATGAAACCTCCGACGTAAGGCTAGCCTAAGACACCACTGTGATACGGCGGACCGGCGCGGGCAACCCTGCGCATGGCGCGCGCGCCGGCGCACGCATCTTGCCGGAGCGGGCGGGCGCGGCGCATAAAGGCAGCGGCTCCACGCCGCCGGGAGAGTGCATGCTTCAGGCATGGTCCATCATCGCCGTCGCGCTCGTCTATATCGGCTTTCTCTTCGCCGTGGCGAGCTTCGGCGACCGGCGCCTGCCGCGGCGCGGGCGCGAGGGGCGGCCCTATATCTATTCGCTGTCGCTGGCGGTCTACTGCACCTCCTGGACCTTCTTCGGCTCGGTCGGCCTTGCCACCACGCAGGGCATCAACTTCCTGACCATCTATATCGGCCCTATCCTGGTCTTCGCGCTGGGAACGCCTTTCCTGCTGCGCATGGTGCGCCTCGCCAAGGCGCAGAACATCACCTCGATCGCCGATTTCGTCGCCGCCCGTTATGGCAAGAGCCAGGGCGTGGCGGCGCTGGTGGCGTGCGTCGCCATTGTCGGCTCGCTGCCCTACATCGCCCTGCAGCTGAAGGCGGTCTCCGCCTCGCTGCTGGCCATGCTCGGCGATTTCGAGGGGCTGGGCCTGCAATACCCGATGGTCGGCGACCTCGCCCTCACCATTGCGGTGGCGATGGCGGTGTTCGCCGTGCTGTTCGGCACCCGCCATATCGACGCCACCGAGCATCAGGAAGGGCTGATGCTGGCGGTGGCGACCGAATCCATCGTCAAGCTGGTCAGCTTCCTGGCGGTGGGGCTTTTCGTCGTGTTCGGCATGTTCGCCGGCCCGTGGGACCTGTTCGAGAAGGCGGCCGAGAAGGGCGTGCTGCCGGTGCTGACCGACGGCTTCACGCTCGGCAGCTGGGCGGCGATGACGCTGCTCTCGGCGCTCGCCATCCTGCTGCTGCCGCGCCAGTTCCACGTCGCCGTGGTGGAGAACACCTCCGAGAACGAGATCCGCACCGCGCGCTGGCTGTTTCCGCTCTATCTCGTGCTGATCAACCTGTTCGTCATCCCCATCGCCGTCGCCGGCCTCGTCGCCTTTCCGCCCGGCTTCATCGATGGCGACATGTATGTCGTCACCCTGCCGCTGTCGGCGGGGGCGCAGATCATGTCGCTGGTGGCCTTTGTCGGCGGCCTCTCCGCCGCCACCGCCATGGTGATCGTCGAGACGGTGGCGCTCGCCGTCATGGTGTCGAACGACATCTTCATGCCGCTGATGGTGCGCGGCCGGCGGCTGCGGGAGGGCGAGGATTCCGGCCGCGCCGGCGCCCCGCCGGATCATGTCGACATGGGGCACCGCCTGCTCACGGTGCGGCGCATCGCCATCTTCGCCATTCTGCTGCTGGCCTATCTCTATTACCGCGTCACCGGCGAGGCGCAGCTGGCGCAGATCGGCCTGCTGTCCTTCGCCGCCGTCGCCCAGTTCGGGCCGGCGCTGCTGATCGGCCTGGTCTGGCGGCGCGGCACTGGCCTCGGCGCGCTGGCCGGCATCGCCGCCGGCATCGCGCTCTGGGCCTATACGCTGCTGCTGCCCAATCTGGTCGATGCCGGCCTGTTCAGCCCGGCACTGGTGAGCGAGGGGCCGATGGGCCTCGCCTTCCTGCGGCCGCAGGCGTTGTTCGGCGTGCAGGCGAGCCCGCTGGTGCATGGCGTGCTGTGGAGCCTCACGGTCAACGTGCTGGTGTTCTTCGCCGCCTCGATGATCCGCCGGCCCACCCCGATCGAGCGGCTGCAGGCGAGCGTGTTCGTGCAGAGCGAGCATGTCCCCTCCGCCCCCAGTTTCCGGCTGTGGCGCTCGCCGGTGACGGTGGGCGAGCTGATCGCCACCGTCGCCCGCTATCTCGGCGAGGAGCGCACCCGCGCCTCGTTCGAGAGCGTGGCGGCGATGCGCGGCGTGTCGCTGGAGCCGGGGCGCGAGGCGGATTTCCAGCTCATCCGCTATGCCGAGCACCTGCTCGCCTCGGCCATCGGCGCCGCCTCCTCGCGGCTCGTGCTGTCGCTGATGCTGCGCAAGCGCACCGTCTCCACCAAGGCGGCGCTCAAGCTGCTCGACGACGCCTCCGCCGCCATCCAGTACAATCGCGAGATCCTGCAGACCGCGCTCGACCATGTGCGCCAGGGCATCGCCGTGTTCGACCGCGACCTGCGCCTCGTCACCTGGAACCGCCAGTTCGGCGAGATGCTGGACCTGCCGCCGGAAATCCTGCGCATCGGCGTCGGCATCGACCAGATCATCCGCTTCAACGCCGTTGCCGGCCAGTTCGGCCCCGGCACGGTGGAGGAGATCGTGCGCGAGAAGCTCTCGCGCTATGCCCGCCGCAATGTCGCCTTCCAGGAGCGCCTCGCCCCGCGCGGCGTGGTGATGGAGGTGCGGGTCAGCACCATGCCGGATGGCGGGGTGGTGGTGACCTTCACCGACATCACCCCGACGGTGGAAGCCGCCGAGGCGCTGGAGCGGGCGAACGAGACGCTGGAGCGGCGCGTGCGCGAGCGCACCAAGGCGCTGGAGAACCTCAACACCCAGCTGGCGCAGGCGAAGTCCGAGGCGGACGAAGCCAACATCTCGAAAACCCGCTTCCTCGCCGCCGCCAGCCACGATATTTTGCAGCCGCTGAACGCCGCCCGGCTCTATGCCACCAGCCTGGTCGAGCGTGCCGAAGGCGGCGACGATGCCCGCCTCGCCCGCAATGTCGATGCCTCGCTGGAGGCGGTGGAGGAAATTCTCGGCGCGCTGCTCGACATTTCCCGCCTCGACGCCGGGGCGCACAAGCCGGAATTCGCCGCGCTGCGGCTCGACGAGATCTTCCGCCAGCTCGACGTCGAATTCGCCCCGATGGCGATGGAGAAGGGGCTGCGGCTCACCTTCGTGCCCAGTTCCGCCGCCGTGCGCTCCGACCGTCGCCTGCTGCGCCGCCTGCTGCAGAACCTCGTCTCCAACGCGATCAAATACACCCCGCGCGGCCGGGTGCTGGTGGGCGTGCGGCGCCGGCGCGGCAAGCTTCGCATTCAGGTGCTCGACACCGGGGTCGGGGTGCCTGTCAACAAGCAGAAGCTCATCTTCAAGGAATTCCTGCGCCTCGACGAGGGCGCCCGGGCGGCGCGCGGGCTGGGGCTCGGCCTCTCCATCGTCGAGCGCATCGCCCGCGTGCTCGGCCACGCCATCACCCTCGCCTCGACGCCCGGCAAGGGCTCGGTCTTTTCAGTCGAGCTGCCGGCCGCCCCGGCCATTCCCGCCCGCGAGGCGCCGTCTCCGCGCGCGGCCGCGCCGCTGGCGAGCCTGCAGGGGCTCACCGTGCTGTGCATCGACAACGACCCCGCCATTCTCGACGGCATGGAAACGCTGCTGAGCGGCTGGGGCTGCGAGGTGCTCAAAGCGCCGGGCATCGAGGAGGCGCTGGCCATGCTGCGCGAGCGGCGCACCCCGCCGGACGTGCTGCTGGTCGACTACCATCTCGACACCGGCGACGGCATCGAGGCGGCCAAGCAGCTGCGCTGGAAGCTCGGCCAGAGTCTGCCGGCGGTGCTGATCACCGCCGACCGCTCCAAGCGCGTGCGCGACGGCGCGAAGGCGACCGAGATGGAGGTGCTGAACAAGCCGGTGCGCCCGGCGGCGCTGCGCGCTTTGCTCGCCCAGTGCCGCGCCGCGCGGGCGGCGGCGGAGTGAGGCCAGCCGCCGTCAGGGATGCGGAACCGGAAAGCCGTGCCTTTCGCTCAGGGCGGCGAGAATGCCGTCCTTGTCGGCGATGAAGTGCCGCCCTTCATGGCGTCCCGTCGCGTGGGGAGAGGTTTCTCCCGGGGCCAGTATGAGAAGCGGGAGGGACTGGTTCGTCGCGCCGGCGAGGAGGATGGCGGCATGGCGAGGTCGCGCCCACGCGATCCGCTCGATGTCGAGGCGCGTGGCCAGATGGGGGAAGGAGGCGAGCACGCCTTCGATCAGGGCACAGTGCCAGCAATAGAACAGCTGGCCGGGATAGGCCGGATCGGCAAAGCCGGGCCGCAGCAGCAACAGCGTATCCCGCCCCGCCATCCGCTCACCCCGCCGGCTGCGAGCCCTGCGCCCAGGTGCCGCCCTCGATCTTGGAAGCGGCAATCACCGCCTGGGTGCGGCTCTCCACCCCGAGCTTTTGCAGGATGGCGGAGACATGCGCCTTCACCGTCGCCTCGGAGACGCCGAGCTCATAGGCGATCTGCTTGTTCAGCAGCCCCTCGGACAGCATCATCAGCACCCGCACCTGCTGCGGGGTCAGCGTGGCGAGGCGGGAGACGAGGGCCTGCGTCTCCTTGTCGGCGCCGCCGGCGAGGTCGACATCGGGCGGGGTCCAGGTGCGGCCCTCCAGCACGGCGGCGATGGCGGCGCGCATGGTTTCCACCGCGCTGGTCTTCGGGATGAAGCCCGAGGCGCCGAATTCCATGCAGTTGCGGATGACGCCGGATTCCTCATTGGCGGAAACCACCACCACCGGAATGCCGGGATATTGCGCGCGCAAATACATCAGCCCGGAAAAGCCACGCACGCCGGGCATGGTGAGGTCGAGCAGGATGAGATCGAGGTCGCTCTCGCGCTCCAGCAGCGCCTGAAGATCCTCGAAGCCGCCGGCCTCGAACAGCTCCGCCGCTGGAAACTGGCGGGCCACCGCCTCGCGCAGCGCGCCCCGGAACAGCGGGTGATCATCGGCGATCACCAGCCGGAAACTCGTCGTCATATCCACGCGCAGCGGCCCCTTCCACCTGCACAGACCCGCTCTCGGCGCAGGCCGGCACCGCGATCATGGTGCGGACGGCCCGCCACCGCAAGCCGCCGGGCCTTGGAGGCCTGAACAGGTCAATGTTCGACCTTTAGTGGGCCTCGCCGACAAACGCCACAACCAATTCGCGCCGGTGCGGCCGCACCCGGTGCTCGACGAGATAGAGCCCTTGCCAGGTGCCAAGCGCCATGCGCCCGCCGATAACGGGCACGGCGAGATGAACGCCGGTGAGCACCGCCTTGATATGGGCGGGCATGTCGTCCGGCCCTTCGAGATCATGCACCCATCCCGCATGCTCGGGCGCCAGCCGCTCCAGCGCGGTGAGGAGGTCGGTCTTCACGTCAGGGTCGGCATTTTCCTGCAGGGTGAGCGAGGCGGAGGTGTGCCGGCAGAACACCGAAACCTCGCCCTCGCCGGCGCCGATGCCAGCGAGAAACGCCGCCACCGCCCCGGTGATTTCGGTAAAGCCGCGCCCTTTCGTGTCCACCGCGAGAATGGTGGTGAACCGCCGCGTCACCACGCTTTCGCGCACCTCGCCGTGCCGGATCCGCGTCATCGGCATGCCTCCTGTCACCCTTGCGCGCTGGACGTCGCGCACCAGCTAGGCTTGGATAGACGCGATCAGCCGCTGATGACAGGTCCTTCGCCACGCCCATTCCGGAGTGTCGCTTTCCCATGAATTCCGTGAACCCCGCGCCGACCCCGGCGCGCGCCGCCGCCCCGCTGGTGGTCGACCCCGCTCTGTTCGACCCCGCCGCCATCGCCCCCGACACGCGGGCGGTGAATACCGGCATCGTCAAGGCGCTCGGCGCCGTGCCGGACCGCTGGGTGTTTCCGATGGCGATGCTGCGCAAGCTGCGCCTGGAGGGCAAGGGGCCGTTCCCGCTCTCGCCCGAAAGCCCCTATGCGCAGGTGATCGAAATCGAGGGGCCGCACGGGCCGGTGCCGCTGCGCATCCTCACCCCGCCGGCCCCGCCCAAAGGGGTCTATCTCCATCTGCATGGCGGCGGCTGGTGCCTCGGCTCGGCGCGCGAGAATGACGGGCTGAACCATCGCTTCGTCGAGCGCACCGGCTTTGCCGTGGTCTCGGTCGACTACCGGCTGGCGCCGGAAATCCCCTATCCAGCCGCCCCGGACGATTGCGAGGCCGCCGCGCTCTGGCTGCTGCGCGAGGGGCCGGCGCGCTTCGGCACCGACCGCTTCGCCATTGGCGGGGAATCGGCCGGCGCCAATCTCTCGGTCGCCACGCTGCTGCGCCTGCGCGACCGGCACGGGCTCACCCCTTTCCGCGCCGCCAATCTCAATGCCGGCGCCTATGATCTCGCCCTGACGCCGAGCGCGCGCAACTGGGGCGACGAGCCGCTGGTGCTGAACACGCGGGACATCAATGTCTTCGTCGGCCATTATCTGCGCGAGGGCGGCGATGTCGCCTCCAGCGATGTCTCGCCGCTGCATGCCGATCTCACCGGCCTGCCGCCGGCGCTGTTCACCATCGGCACCCGCGACGCGCTGCTCGACGACACGCTGTTCATGGCGCCGCGCTGGCTTGCCGCCGGCAATGGGGCGGAACTCGCCGTCTATCCCGGCGGCTGCCATGTCTTTGTCGGCTTTCCCGGCTCGCTGGCCGACCAGGCGCTGGCCCGCATCCACGCCTTTATCGGCACCTGCTGAAGCTAGAACGGCTCGCCCTTCGGGGGCAGCGGTGCCGGCGGCCCGTCCGGCGGCAGGTCCTTGCGCAGGCGCTCGACCATCTCGACGAAGCGCCGGAAGGCATGTTCGGCAAGGTCCATCGCCTGGTCGAGACGCTGGCGCGCCTGTGCCGGCAGCTCCCCGTCGGCCCCGGGCGAAGGTGCGGCGGCGGGCGGCGAGGCGTCGGGGCGAGCCGCGTCGGGGCGAGCCGCGTCGGGCGGCGTCGCGTCGGGGGGCGTCGTCTGCGGCGGGGCCATGATGTCGGGCACGCCGGCACCGCCCGAGGCGCGGTTCTTCTCCAGCGCCGCGAGGCGGGCCTGCAGCCGGCTGATTTCCGCCTCCAGCGCGGCGCGGTCGTCCGGCACCGCCTCGCAGGCCCAGCCGCCGGCACGCTGGGTGCAGAACGACAGGGCGCCGGTTTGCGTGTCGAGCCGCATCAGCCCGCCCTCCACCGTCTGCACGGTGAAGCGGACCGGTTCGGCGGCGGCGGGATCGGCCGGCTGCGCCTGCGCACCGCCGGCAACCAGAACCGCGCCCGCGAGAAGCGCCGCGCGCCCCAGACTTTTCACTGAACCGTTGGTCCGCCGCATGCTTCGCCTCCTTCGCCGTCCGGGGCGGGGCGCTCTCAGCGTCAAGGCGTGAAAGGCGCCCGCCCGCTGGTCAACGCACCGTCGAGCAGTTCGATCCGGTCCTGGCCCCAGAACACCTCGCCATCGAGCACATAGGCAGGCGAGCCGAACACGTCAGCCTCGATGGCGGCATCGTGATTGGCCTGGTAGATCGTCGCGGTGCGGTCCTGCGCCGCGGCCTCCAGCAGTTCGGCCGGCAGGCCGAGCTCCGCCAGCACGGCGGCCAAAGTCGCCGGCTCGGCCAGGTTTTCCTCGCGCTGCCAGACACCGGACATCATCCGCGCGGCCAACGGCCCCACATCATGCCCGGCGATCTGCGCCGCGATGATCAGCCGGTCGGCCGGCTTGGGATCGAACGGCCAATGGGCCGGCTTGATGTTGAGCTCGATCCCGCGCGCCTCGCGCCAGCGCTTGAGCTCCAGCAGCCGGTAGCGCTGCCGGGCCGGGTGGCGCTTGGCCAGCGGCAGCCCGCCGGTTTCGGCGAACAGATCGCCCAGCTGGACGGGTAGGAAATTCACCCGCGCGCCATGGCGGCGCGCCAGAGCGAGGAAAGGGTCATGGCCGATGAAGGCCCAGGGACTGACGACGGAGAAATAGTAGTCGATGGAACGGGACATGCGGGCACTCGGCAGAGCGGGTTGATCTGGACCTTGCCGCCCACGCTAAAGCACACTGGCGCCGGTGGGAATGCACACCCCACAAAAGCGAACGGCGCCCATTGGGGCGCCGCTCAAGGTTCGACGAGGAAGAGGATGAAAGCTCAGGCGGCGCTGCGGGCGGAGAAGGCGGCAACCATCTGGCGCAGTTCGCCAATGGCTTCCTCGATCTCGACCTTCTGCTGCTCCAGCAGGGCGAGCTGCTCGACGCATTTCTCGGCGGTGAGGGCGAGGCCGCCGGCCGGCACCGCGCTGCCTTCGCGCAGGGCGACCATGGCCTTGATCTCCGCCAGGGTGAAGCCGAGCTTCTTGCCCTTGAGGATGATGGCGAGGCGGGAGCGCTCGGCGGCGCTGTAGAGCCGGGTGAGGCCTTCGCGACGCGGGGCGAGCAGGCCCTTGTCCTCATAGAAGCGCAGGGCGCGCAGCGTCACGCCGAACTCGCGGGCGAGATCGCCAATGGTGAAAAAACCGCTCTCGCCTGACGAAGCGAGGGCGATGTCGGTGGTGCGTTCGGCCTCGTAGGAGGTGAAATCCATCTGGGCAACTCCGGGAAAACGACGGGTAACGCGACAGCGATGTTGCCCCACTCTCGCAGACAGGTTGCCGCAAGGGGAGAAAGTCACACCCGACGTTAGGGAAACTTACTGTTAAATGGAAATCTATCCGATTGATTTCATGTCGTTTTTTTGATTCCTCCTCTCGCCCTCCCCGCCCGCGCTAAGCGCCTCACGGCCGGTTTAGCCGGAGGTCTGGTCGCCCGCCGGCAGGGCGACGCGCCCCGCCGAGGCACGGGATGACCGCCCCGCCCGGCGCGCAGAGGGGCTACCCGCCGCCGGGGGCGGACCCGTGCGGCGTGGGGGTCGTTAACGCGCCCTTTACCAAGATTCGTAACAGTTGCGGCAGGCAGCCTCCCGCGGTCGCCGCGGTGATTCCTGCCGCCATTCGTGCCGGAGCGACGGAGACCAAGGTGAGGCAAGAGGCCCCTTCGACAACCGGACAGATCGCTCCCGAAGCGTGGCGTGCCATGGGCGAGGCGGCCCAGAGGGCTGGGCTGCCGCTCGACCAGTGGCTGCGCGGGCAGCTGATGGGCACCACCGCCGCCGGCACGCCGCCGGTCGGCATTGACGGGCTGAACAATTTGGCCGAGCTGCGGCGGCGCATTGAAGAACTCGCCGGCCAGATCGGCCGGACCGACCTTGCCGCCCCGGCCGAGCGTCCTGTCGCCTCCCCCCCGGCCGAGGCGCCCGCACCGCAGCCGCCAGCCCGCGTCGCGGCGCCGGAGAGGCCGCGCGCACCGTCTTCCACCGGCTCAGCCTATGCCGATGAACGGCTCGCCGCCGCAATGCGCGAGATCGACCAGCGGCTGGAGGCGCTTCAGCTCAGCCGCCGCCGCGTGGCGACGCCCGAAGAAGCCCCCAGCCCCGCCGCCATCGAGGCCGCCGTGGCCGAAATTGCCGCCCGCCAGAGCGAACTGGATCGCGACGGCCCGCGTCGGCGTGGCGAGAGCCCCACGAAACGGCACGAGCCCACGCCGCGGGAAGCTTTCACACCCGCCGCGCCGACGCTCGCCTCCTTCGTGCCCCCATCCTTTGAGCCCGAACCCCTCGTGCCGGAGGCGGCGGAGCGCCCGCCGGCCCCCTCCCCGGCGCCGCTGCCACAGGAGGCGCTCACCGCCCTCCAGCACGAACTGTCCAGCCTGCGGCAGGCCGTCGCTACCCTGGCGCCGCGCCAGGCGGTCGACGAGCTCCAGCGCGTGGTGCAGCAGCTGGTCGAGCGGGTCGAGCGCTCCGACACGCACGACGAGGGGCTGCGTGCCACGCTGGCCGCGCTGCGCGAGATGATCGGCGGTCTCCGGCTGCCCGAGCCGCCGGACCTGCTGCTCGGGCGCATCAGCGCGCTGGAACGCAAGATCGACATCGTCAATGCCAAGGTGGTGGACGGCGCCACCGTCGCCCGCCTGCAGGCGCAGATCAGCGAGATTCGCGAGCTGCTGGCGCGGGCGCTGTCGTCGGATTCGGTGCGGCTGCTGGCCGAGCAGGTATCGCTGCTCGCCAGCCGCGTGGCCGAGATGGCGGCAAACGAGGACGAGGCCCTCCGCACCGCCTTCGGTTCGCTGGAGCGGCGCATCGAGACGCTGTCGGACCGGATCGGCACGCCCTCTCCCCTGCCGCTCGACGACCTGCTGGGCCGCCTCGACGCCATCCAGAGCGATCTCGCCAGTGCCCGGCACGAGCTGCCCGCCGGCATGGAGACGCTGATCAGGGGCCTGTCCGAGCGCATCGAGCGCATCGAGCGGCCGCTGCCGCCGGTGGATGACGGCGCCCGCTTCGAGGCGCTCAGCCGGCAGATCGAGGAACTTTCGCGCCGGATCGGCGCCGGGATGAGCGAAGCCGGGCTCGGCGGCACGGAAGCCTCCCGCCCGCTTGCCAGCCAGCTTGCCGGCCAACTTGCCGGCATCGAGCGGGCGGTCAACGACCTGTTCATTCAGATGGAAGAGACGCGGGCGAGCCTGCTGGCGGCCTCCCGCCCTCGCCCGCCCTCCGGTTCCGGCGGCGAGCCCGACAGCGTCACCGCCCTCATCCGGCGAGAGATCGCCGCGCTGGAGGGAAGGCGCACGGCCGAGAAGCCGACGGAGCGTGGGTCCGTCTCCGCCGCCGCCGAAGCGGCGGTCGCGGCCGAGCTGGCCAGCCTCGCCGCCGCGCCTGCTGCGCCACGCCCGGCCGCACCGCACCCTGCCGCACCGCACCCGCTGAAGGCCGGCGCGGCGGCCGCGCAGGAGGTTGTGTTCACCCCGGCGCCGGCCTCGATCCCGAAGGCGTTCGAGCCGCAGCTGATGCGCGCCGCGCTGGAAGCGCTCAGCCGCACCTCCGCCGCAACCCGCCGCACCGTGGCACCGGTCGCCGAGATCGAGAGCGAAACCGCCGCCCCGGCGGCGCCGGACGCAGCGGGCGACAACGCCCCGCGCCGCACCGCCTTCATCGCCCAGGCCCGGCGCGCCGCAAGCCCGGCGGCGAGCCCCGTGGCCAGCCACGCCGCCAATCGGCCCCAGCCGGGCGCCCCGGTGGAACTGCGCAGCCATATCGGCACGCGCGCGGCCCCCCCGCCCGGCCGCTGGCTGGCGCGCATCCGCGCCACGCTGGTGATCGCGCTGTGCGGCTCGGCGCTGGCCTATGGCTCCTGGCACCTCGTGGCCCAGCTGCGGCAGGAGCAGCTGCGCGCCGCCGGCCCCGCCACGGTGCCGGGGCCCGAGGACATCACCGGCTCGGTCGGTGGCACCGCCCCGCGCGCCCCGGCCGCTCCGTCCAGCCTCTTCTTCTCGCGTTAAAGCGTGATCCGAGCCGGATCAGCGGTCCGGCAGGCAGGCATGGTGGGCGATGCGGTAGGTGCGCGCCGCCCCCACCAGATGCGCGTCGAACGCGCCGCCGAACAGGCCCGCCAGCGCCGCGTCGCGAATGTTCAGCCCGCCGGCATAGGCGCCGAGCGCCGGCATGACGAGGCGGCCCCCATCGGTGGCGAAGCAGCGCCGGCGCAGGCTGCGCCCGCGCAGCACCAGCCGCGCGACGGGATGGAAATGCCCGGCGATCTCGCCGTCCCCCGCCTCTGCGGCAGGCTCGTGGCGCAGCGTCAGCCGTCCGAGCTTGAGCTCCCCGGCATGCAGGCCGCCGATGTCCGGCATCGGCTCGGGATCGTGATTGCCGGCGATCCACACCATGTCGCGCCCGCGCCCCAGCAGGGCGAGGCTGGCGCGCTCCTCCGCGCCGAGCCGGCCGGCGCCGCCGCGATCATGGAAGCTGTCGCCCAGCGCGATCAGCGTGCGCGGCAGCCACCGCGCGACCATCCGTTCCAGCAGCGCAAGCGTGGCGCGGGTGTCGTAGGGCGGCAGCGGCACGCCGCGCGCGGCGAAGGCGGAGCCCTTTTCCAGATGCAGATCGGCGACGATCAGCGCCCGCTCGGCCGGCCACCACAGCGCGCCGGCCGGGTCGAGCACGAGGCGCGCGCCGGCGAGGCCGATCTCGCTCTCGCCCACACGCTCATCGGCGGGGCCCGCTGTCATCGTCGCCGGCACGCATCGCCTCCCTGATCAGTTCGTCCTCGGCCTCGGCCAGCAGCGCGTCGGACGCGCCGCCCGCGACCATCTCCCGGCCGATCTCCAGCATAACAGGCACCGCCAGCGGCGAGACGCGCGTCAAAGCGAGATGGTCGATTCGGCCCTTTACCCGCGTGAGCATGTCGGAGAGCCGGCGAATGTCCAAGAGCCCGGTCGCCGCATCCGCCCGCGCCGCGCGCAGCAGCACATGGCCCGGCTCGTGCCGGCGCAGCACGTCATAGACGAGGTCGGTCGACATCGTCACCTGGCGGGAGTTCTTCTCCTTGCCGGGAAAGCGCCGCTCGATCAGCCCGGCGATGACAGCGCACTGGCGGAAGGTGCGCTTCATCAAGGCGGATTCCGCCAGCCATTCCTCCAGATCGTCGCCCAGCATGTCGGCGTCGAACAGCGCGTCGAGCGAGAGGCGGCCCTGCGCGATCGCCAGCGACATGTCGGAGACGCCGTAGATGACAAGCGCATAGTCATTGGCCATGAAGCCCAGCGGGTGCAGCCCGGCGCGGTCCAGCCTTCGGGTCAGCAGCATGCCGAGCGTCTGGTGGGCGAGCCGTCCCTCGAACGGGTAGGCGACGAGATGGTAGCGGTCGCCGCGCGGAAAGGTCTCGACCAGCAGATCTTCCCGCCCCGGCAGGCGCGAGCGCAGCTTCTGCAGCTCCAGCCAGTCGCGCACCTGGCCCGGCAGGCTCTGCCATCGCTCGGGCTCGGAGAGCAGCGCCCGCACCCGCGCGGCGAGGAAGGTGGAGAGCGGGAACTTGCCGCCGGCATAGGAGGGCACCCGCGGCTCCTTGGCGCTGGTGCGGGCGACGCGGACCTCGTTCTCGTGGATGGTCAGATATTCCAGCACCTCGCCGGCGAAGACGAAGGTGTCGCCCGGGCTCATCGTCTCGACGAAATACTCCTCCACCTCGCCGAGCACCCGCCCGCCGAAGCGCGACTTGGCGCTGGCGAGCCGCACTTTCAGCATGGTGGATTCGACGATGGTGCCGACATTCAGCCGGTATTGCTGCGCCACCTGCGGGTTGGCGACGCGCCAGCGGCCGTCCTTCATCTGGCGGATGCGGGCGAAGCGCTCATAGGCGCGCAGCGCATAGCCGCCATTGGCATTGAACCCCACCACATCGTCGAAGTCGGCGCGGGCGAGGTCGGCATAGGGCTCGGCGGAGGTGACTTCCCGGTAAAGATCGTCGGCGTCGAACGGGGTGGCGCAGGCCATGCCGAGCACATGCTGCGCCAGCACGTCGAGCGCGCCGGAGCGCACCACCGCGCTGTCCTGCGCCCCCGCCCGCACCGCTTCCAGCGCGGCGCGACATTCCAGCACCTCGAAGCGGTTGGCCGGCACCAGAACCGCGCGGCTCGGCTCGTCCAGCCGGTGATTGGCGCGGCCGATGCGCTGCATCAGCCGCGAGGAGCCCTTCGGCGCGCCGACATTGACCACAAGGTCCACCGCGCCCCAGTCGATGCCGAGGTCGAGCGAGGAGGTGCACACCACCGCCTTCAGCTTGCCCTCGCCCATCGCCGCCTCCACCCGGCGGCGCTGCGAGACGTCGAGCGAGCCGTGATGCAGCGCGATCGGCAGGTTGGCGTCGTTGATGTGCCAGAGCTCCTGGAACAACAGTTCCGCCTGCATGCGGGTGTTGACGAAGACCAGCGTCGTGGTGTGCCGCGCGATCAGGCCGTAGATCTCTTTCAGCGAATGGCGCGCCGTATGCCCGGCCCAGGGCACATGGGCGGCGCTGTCGAGCATCGAAAGATCCGGCGCGGCGCCGGGATCGGCGATCACCAGCTCGCCCATTTCGCCGTTCCCGCGCTGCGGCACCAGCCAGCGGCGCAGCGTGTCCGGGTCGGCCACGGTGGCGGAGAGGCCGACCGTCTGCGCCATGGGGGCGATCGCGCGCAGCCGGGCGAGGCCGAGGCTCAGCAGATCGCCGCGCTTGGAGCCGGCAAGCGCATGGAGTTCGTCCAGCACGATGCGCTTCAGGTCCGCGAACAGCGGCTCGGCATCGTCGGAGGCCAGCAGCAGCGCGATCTGCTCCGGCGTGGTGAGCAATATGTCAGGCGGGTCGCGCCTCTGGCGCTGGCGGCGCGAGGCCGGGGTGTCGCCGGTGCGGGTCTCGATGCGGACGGCCAAGCCCATTTCCTGCGCCGGCCGTTCCAGATTGCGGGCGACATCGACGGCCAGCGCCTTCAGCGGCGAGATGTAGAGCGTGTGCAGGCCGGGCGGGCGGGCGCTGTTGCGCGGGGTGGGACGGCCGGCGAGCTCGACGAGGCTCGGCAGGAAGCCGGCCAGCGTCTTGCCCGCGCCGGTGGGGGCGATGAGCAGGGTGGAGCGGCCCGCGCGGGCCTGCGCCAGCAGTTCCAGCTGGTGCGCGCGCGGCGCCCAGCCCCTGCCGGCAAACCAGCTGCGGAACGGCTCGGGCAGAAGATCGTCGGGCGCGGCATCAATGTCAGGCACGGCAACAAGCTAATGCCTCGGCGCGCAATTGCGAGGGGGGGAGGCCGCGCCCGGCCCGCCGGCGACGGCTAGATATCGACGCCCTTGCCCGGCCCCGCCGGCAGCGCCGTTGGCGCGAGACGGTCGATGTGCGTCCACAGTGCCGTGGCGGCCGCGCCGATTTCCTGCGCGGCATAGTGCCAGACGATCAGGCTGAGCGCGATATTGAGTGCCGCCACCAGCGCCGGCCCTTGCCACGCCCGGTCATGCAGACGCTGCGGCTGCTGCGAGACCTTCAGCCCGATGATGGCCAAAGCGGCGATGGGCGGGCCGACCAGCAGCGGCACCCACGCCAGAATGCGGGCGATCTCCAGAAGGCTCAGGCTGCCGAGCGGCCGCCCGAGCAGCGTCGCCACGGCATTGCTGACGACCCCGCTGCCGGCGAGTTCGGCCACCGGGATGACCGCCCCGCAATTCTCGCACACCGTCGTGCGGGCGGCGATGCGGAACCCGCAGGCCGGGCAATGCAGGCTGGTGCGTAGGCGCTCGACGCTCAACGAAGGATCCCCGCGGCGAGATTGCGGAGATAGCGCTCGTTCATGGCCTTGGCGGTCTGGTAGGCGTCGATCCACGACCAGATGTTGATGATCCATCCGAGAAGCACGAACCAGAGCAGAATGCAGGCGAAGAACATGAGAATGCCCTTGCCGATCTGCCCATTATACAGCTGGCCCAGCCCGACGATGAGAATGGAGAGGATCAGCGCCGTGCCGGCGGATTTCGGCTTGGCGATGCCCGGATCGAGGATCACCACCTGCTGGGGGCGCGGCTCGCTGGTGATGTTGTTCGTCACCTGAACCACGGTGGCACCAGCCTCCGCCCGCACCGGACCCGCGGGCGGCGGGGCAGGCAGAGCGGCGCGGGGGAACAGCGAGACGAGCGCGGGGTCGTCGACCGCCCGGGTCCAGGTCTCCGCTCCCAGCCGCACCACCTGCGTCTCGGCACCGACCCGCTCCTCCTGGGTGAAGCCGCGCAGCTGGTGGCCGGTGAAGGGGCCGAACACCTGGCCGTCGAGATGGACATACCATTCGCCGTCGAGCGGGTGCGGCGGCGGCTTCGGCACCGCCGCGCCGAGGCCAGGCGCCGCCGGAGCGACGGGATGCGTGCCGGCCGGCTTGTTCTCATTGTCCATGCGTCCACCCCACCCTTTGGTACCATCATTCTGCGGGGCCGCGCGCGCGTCAACCAGAGGGGCAGGAGAGATGGGGGACATCTTGGGGTCGGCGTAGCGCGCCCCTCACCCCTCGCGCAGCGCCACCACCACGAGCCCGGCGACCGGCTGGTCCTTTTCCTTGCGCACCGACACCGGGTCCAGCGTCAGCGGCGTCAGCCCGGCGGCGATCAGGGTGGCGCGGACATAATCCCTTGCATGGGCGAAGCGCAGCGTGGCGCGCAGCAGCACGTCCTCGCCGTCATGGGTCTCGGTGGTGAAGGCGAGCAGCCCACCCGGCTCCAGCACGCGGCGGGTCTCGGTGAGGATGGGGCCGAGATCGTCGAGATAGCAGAAAGCGTCGCCGGCGAAGACCAGATCGACCTCGCGCGCCGGGCGCCCGCGCAGGAAGGCGACCATCTCGCCGGCCACCAGCGCGTCATAGATGCCCCGGCGCCTGGCATGGGCCACCATGTTGGGCGAGAGATCGACGCCCTCCATCATGCCGATGCGGTCGACGAGGCGGGCGCCGACCAGCCCGGTGCCGCAGCCGAGATCCAGCCCGTGCGCGAAGGCGTAGGGCCGGCGAAGGCGGGCGCAAGCATCGGCCAGCGCCGCGTCGATCACCTCCGGCCCGCGATAGTCGAGCCGGGCCAGCGCCGCCTCGAAGCGGTCGGCATATTGGTCGAACAACACCCGCACATAGGCCGGGCTCATGCCCGCCACCTCGCCCTCCAGCCGGGCGAGGCGCAGCGTGGCGCCCAGCGTGTCGGCGGGATCGAGGGCGAGCACTTCCTCGAAGGCGACGCGCGCGCCGGGCGTATCGCCGGCCGCCTCGCGCGCCTCGCCGAGCAGGAACCAGCCCGGCGCGTACTGGCCGGCGCGGGCCACCGCCTCGGTCAGAAGCTCGGCCGCGTCGGCGGCATTGCCCTCCTCCAGCAGGGCGCGCGCCCAGTCGATCCGGCGATCGACCGTGGGGTCGCCGGA
The DNA here is from genome assembly GCF_030813595.1 of Ancylobacter vacuolatus. GTDB lineage: Bacteria > Pseudomonadota > Alphaproteobacteria > Rhizobiales > Xanthobacteraceae > Ancylobacter > Ancylobacter vacuolatus. The sequence continues at coordinate 66,237 of NZ_JAUSUH010000011.1, forward strand.
GGAAAGAATGAGCCGGCCGGAGGCCATGGGCGGGATGTCTCGCGAAAAAGCTGGAGGGCGCCCTATATAGGTTCCACCATGCGCCCGGAAGAGCTTCTCCACACCACCCCACAGGGGCTTTATTCGCCGGCCGGCGACTTCTTCATCGACCCGACGCGGCCAGTGGCGCGGGCGCTGATCACCCATGGCCATTCCGACCATGCCCGCGCCGGCCATGGCGCCGTCATGGCGACGCGCCAGACGCTCGACATCATGGCCATCCGCTATGGCGAGGCCTTCGCCGGCACGGTGCAGGCGGCCGATTATGGCGCACGGATCGAGGTCAACGGCGTCGGCGTCGGCTTCCATCCCGCCGGCCATATTCTCGGCAGCGCGCAGATCGCGCTGGACTGGCGCGGCTGCACCATTGTCGCCTCCGGCGACTACAAGCCCGGCGCCGACCCCACCGCCCTGCCCTTCGCGCCGGTGCCCTGCCATGTCTTCATCTCCGAGGCGACCTTCGGCCTGCCGGTGTTCCGCCATCCCGCGCCGGCCGACGAGATCGCCAAGCTCATGAGCTCGCTGGCGCTGTTTCCCGAGCGGGCGCATCTGGTCGGCGCCTATGCGCTCGGCAAGGCGCAGCGGGTGATGGCGCTGCTGCGCGCCGCCGGGCACGACCGGCCGATCCTGCTGCACGGCGCCATGGAGAAGCTGACCGCCTATTACCGCACCCAGGGCATCGATCTCGGCGAGACCCGCCCCGCCCGCGACGCCGGCCCGGCTGAGCGCGCCGGGGCGGTGGTGCTGTGCCCGCCGGGCGCGTTGGCGGATGTGTGGTCGCGGCGCTTTCCCGATCCCGTCACCGCCTTCGCCTCGGGCTGGATGCGGATCCGCGCCCGCGCCCGGCAGAACGGCGTCGAGCTGCCGCTGATCCTTTCCGACCATGCCGACTGGGACGAATTGCAGGTCGCCATCCGCGCCACCGGCTGCGAGGAGCTGTGGGTCACGCATGGGCAGGAGGACGCGCTGGTGCACTGGGCGACGCAGGAAGGGCTCCGCGCCCGCCCGCTGCACATGGTCGGTTATGGCGAGGAAGAGGGCGAGGGCGCCACGCCGGACGCCCCCGCCGACGCGCCGGCCCCCGATGCTCCCGCTGGCGTCAACCCGGAGGTGGCGCCGTGAACCGCTTCGCCGCCTTGCTCGACCGCCTCGCCTATGAGCCGCGCCGCAATGGCAAGATCCGGCTCATCGCCGATTATTTCCGCCACACGCCCGACCCCGAGCGCGGCTGGGCGCTGGCGGCGCTCACCGGGGCGCTGTCCTTCCGCAATGCCAAGCCCGGCCTCATCCGCCAGCTCATCGGCGAGCGCACCGACCCGGTGCTGTTCGCCCTCTCCTATGATTATGTCGGCGACCTCTCGGAGACGGTGGCGCTGATGTGGCCGGCGCCGCACGGCCTCAACGACACCGAGCCGCCGTCGCTCGAAGCCATCGTCCACGCCTTCACCCATATGGGCCGCGCCGAGATGCCGGCGGTGCTGACCTCCCTGCTCGACCGGCTGGACGAGACCGGCCGCTGGGCGCTGCTGAAGCTCATCACCGGCGGCCTGCGCATCGGCGTCTCGGCGCGCCTCGCCAAGACCGCGGTGGCGGCGCTGGGCGACCACGCGCCGGATGCGATCGAGCTGGTCTGGCCGGGGCTGGCCCCGCCTTATGCGGAGTTGTTCGCCTGGGCCGAGGGGCATGGGCCGAAGCCCGAAACCGAAGACCCCGCCCCGTTCCGGCCGGTGATGCTCTCCCATCCCTTGGAGGAGGCGGATGTCGAAAAACTCGACCCGGCCGCTTTCCGCGCCGAATGGAAATGGGACGGCATCCGCGTGCAGGCGGCACGCGCCGCCGGGCCGGACGGGCGGCATGTGACGCGGCTCTACAGCCGCACCGGCGAGGATATCTCAGGCGCCTTCCCCGACCTTGCCGAGGCGCTGGCCTTCGACGGGGTGGTGGACGGCGAATTGCTGATCCTGCGCGAGGAACGGGTGCAGTCCTTCAACGTGCTGCAGCAGCGGCTGAACCGGAAGACCGTCTCGGCCAAGCTCATGCTGGAGTTCCCCGCCCATATCCGCGCCTACGACCTGCTGGTCGATGAGGGCGAGGATCTGCGCGAGCAGCCCTTCGACGCCCGCCGGGCGCGGCTGGAGGCGCTGATATCAGCCCATCCGGCGGAAGGACGGCTCGACCTCTCCCCGCTCGTGCCCTTCCCGAGCTGGGACGCGCTGGCGCAGGCCCGCGCCGACCCGGCCGCCCATGGTGCCGGCGCCGATGCCGAGGCGGTGGAAGGGGTGATGCTGAAGCGCGCCGACAGCCTCTATCTGCCCGGCCGCCCCAAGGGGCCGTGGTGGAAATGGAAGCGCGACCCGCACAGCGTCGATGCCGTGCTGATGTATGCCCAGCGCGGCCACGGCAAGCGCTCCTCCTATTATTCCGACTACACGTTCGGGGTGTGGACGGGAGAGACCTCCGGCACGGGCGAACTGGTGCCGGTCGGCAAGGCCTATTTCGGCTTCACCGATGCCGAGCTGATCGAGATCGACCGCTTCGTGCGCCGCCACACGGTGAACCGCTTCGGCCCGGTGCGCGAGGTGGTGCACACGCCGACCGAGGGGCTGGTGGTGGAAGTGGCGTTTGAGGGGCTGGCCCGCTCCACCCGCCACCGCTCCGGGCTCGCCATGCGGTTTCCCCGCATCGCCCGGTTGCGCTGGGACAAGCCTCCTGGCGAGGCCGACCGGCTGGAGACGCTGGAGAAGATGATCGGTGACGAAAGCCATGCTCCCCGCACGCCCGCCGCCGTGCTAGGGAAGCAGCGTTCGCCTGCCGGGGAAATGTGAGTCATGGCCGATAATCAGCTTGCCCGCTGGATGGGCGGTTCGCCCTTCTGGGTCCTCCTGCGGCTCATCGCGCTCTCGGTGGTGGTCGGCGTCATCCTCGCCGCGCTCGGGCTCGACCCGTTCAACATTCTCTCCAGCATTGAGAGCCTGCTGCGGCATCTGTTCAATTTCAGCTTCGAGGCGATCGAGCGGCTGTGGCGCTATTTCGTCCTCGGCGCCGTGATCGTGATCCCGCTCTGGCTGATCCTGCGCATCGCCAGCCGCGGCCGCTGATCCCGTGAACGTCACGGTCGCTGGCCGGGTCGAAGTCACGTCCCGGCGCTTCCTCGCCATCGCGCTGCCGGCGACGCTGGCGCAGATGACCACGCCCGTGCTCGGGCTGGTCGCGACAGGCGCCATCGGCCGGCTGGGCGATGCGGTGCTGCTCGGCGCCGTGGCGCTGGGCGCGCTGCTGTTCGATTTCGCCTTCTGGATCTTCGGCTCGATCCGCATGGGCACGGCCGGCCTCACCGCGCAGGCGCTGGGGCGCGGCGAGAGCGTGGAGCTGCGCGCCGTGCTGATCCGGGCGCTGCTGATCTCAGCCGCCATCGGCCTTGTCCTCATCGTGCTGCACGCCCCGCTCGCCGACCTCGCCTTTCTCGGCATGGGCGCCAGCGAGGGGGTGCGGAGCGCGGCGACGGTCTATTTCTCCATCCGCATCCTGTCAGCGCCCTTCGCCATCGGCAATTTCGCCGTGCTCGGCTGGCTGGTCGGCATCGCCCGCACCGATATCGGCCTCGGCCTGCAGATCCTGATCGCCGCCGTGAATGCCGTGGCGACGTTGCTGCTGGTGCTGTGGTGGGATTTCGGCATTGCCGGCGCGGCCATCGCCAATGTGCTGGCGGAGATCACCGGCACGGCGTTCGGCCTCCTCGCCGCCGCCCGGCTAGTGGGGCGCGACTGGCGCGTGCCGTGGCGCACGGTGATCGCCCGCGCCCGGCTGATCGAGACGGTGGCGGTGAACCGCGACATCATGATCCGCACCGCGCTGATCATGAGCGTGATCCTGTTCTTCACCGCGCAGGGGGCGCGGCATGACGACGTGACGCTCGCCGCCAATGCGGTGCTCTACAACATCGTCATGGTCTCGGCCTTTTTCCTCGATGGCTTCTCCACCGCCGCCGAGCAGATCTGCGGCCAGAGCGTCGGGGCGAAGGACCGTGCGGGCTTCCGCCGCGCGGTGCGGCTGGTGCTGTTCTGGGGCTTCGGCTTCGCCGCGCCGGCCACCGCGCTTCTGCTGGTCGGCGGCGGGCCGCTGATCGACCTGCTGTCAGCGAATGAACAGGTGCGCGAGGTCGGCCGCGCCTTCCTGCCGCTGGCGGCGCTCACCCCGCTGCTCGGCGTCGCCGCCTTCGCCTATGACGGCATCTATGCCGGCGCCACCTGGGCTCGCGACATGCGCAACATGATGATCCCGGCGGTGGCGCTGTTCTTCCTCGCCTGGTGGCTGACGCTGCCGCTTGGCAATAGCGGCCTGTGGCTCGCCTATCTCACCTTCATCGCCGGGCGCGGGGTGTTTCTCGCGCTGCGGCTGCCGGCGCTGGAGCGGGGCACCTTCGGCTAACCCGGGAACGGCGCCGCCACCAGCTCGCGCGCGCGACGCCCGGTAAGCGCCGTGAGCGTGGTGTTCTCGCGCGTGAGCTTTACCTGCAGGCCCTGCTTGATCTTGTCCACCAGGCCCAGCCCCTCATAGACCAGCCCGGAATAGAGCTGGATCAGGCTCGCCCCGGCCTCGATCTTGGCCAGCGCTGTGGCGGCGCTGTCGATGCCGCCGACGCCGATGAGCGGGAAGGCGCCGTCCACACGCACATAGGTCTCGGCCAGCATGCGGGTGGAGAGGGCAAAGAGCGGCCGGCCCGAGAGACCGCCGGTCTCGCCCTTGAAGGGCGAGCGCAGGCTCGGGGGGCGGGAGAGTGTGGTGTTGGAGACGATCAACCCGTCGATCCGCCGCCGCCGCGCCACACTCACCACGCCGTCGAGATGCGGCAAAGCCAGATCGGGCGCGATCTTCAGCAGCAGCGGCACGCCGGGCGCGGCCTCATCACGCGCCGCGATCACCCGCGCCAGCAGCTCGTCGAGCGCGTGCTCCTCCTGCAGGTCGCGCAGGCCCGGCGTGTTGGGCGAGGAGACATTGGCGGTGAAATAGCCCGCCACCCCGGCAAAGGCGCGGATGCCGGAGACGTAATCGGCGGCACGGTCGGTGGAATCCTTGTTGGCCCCGACATTCACCCCGACGATCCCCGGCGCCCCGCGCTTTGTGCGGGCGGTGAGGCGGGAAAGCGCCGGGCCATGGCCGCCGCTGTTGAAGCCATAGCGGTTGATCACCGCGCGGTCCTCGACCAGGCGGAAATTGCGCGGGCGCGGATTGCCGGGCTGCGGGCGCGGGGTGATCGTTCCCACCTCGACGAAGCCGAAACCGGCGCCGAGCATCGCGTCCGGCACTTCCGCCTCCTTGTCGAACCCCGCCGCCAGCCCCACCGGGTTGGCAAAGGCGAGGCCGAAGGCCGAAACGTTGAGGCGTGAATCGTCCACCGGCGCCGCGCGCGGCGGCAGGCAGGCGAGCGCGCGCAGGGACAGGCCGTGCGCGGTCTCCGGGTCCAGCATCCGGGCGAAGGGAAGGGCGAGGTCGAGCAGGCGGCTCATGGGATCAACCTTCCAGCGCGGGGAACACATGCCGCCCGTGCGAGCCGAGCGGCAGGTCTCGCACATAGGCCACGGCGTCGAGGGCCAGAGGGCCGTAGAGATGGGGGAACAGGTCGCCGCCGCGCGAGGGCTCCCAGCGCAGCCGCGCCGGATCGAGCCGCTCGGTGCGGATCGCGACCAGCAGCAGATCGTCCTGCCCGGCAAAATGCTTCGCGGCGGTCTCCGCCACCTGCCCGGCGGTGGAGAAATGGATGAAGCCATCCGCCACATCCACCGGCGCGCCGTCGAACCGTCCGGCGCTCTCGGCCGCCTGCCAGAGCGTGCGCGGCGCGATCTTGTAGATGAGGCTTGCCTGCGCTGCCGCCATGTCCATCTCCCCCCGCTTTGCCGTCGGGGTCCGTCCTACAGGGCCCCGGCCGCACTGGCAACGCGGCGCCAGGCGTGGATGATCGCCTGCGCCGAGAGGCGGATATCGTCATCGGTGGTCGAGCCGCCGATCACCGACAGCCGCAGGATCCAGCGCCCCCGCCAGGAAGCCCCGGCGGCGAAGCAGGTGCCCTCCTCCTGCACCGCCGCGAGGGTGGCGCGGGTCAGCGCATCGCCGGCGCCCTCGTCCGCCGCACCGCCGAAGCGCACCGCCACCTGGTTCAGCACCACCTCGTTCAGCACCATGACGCCCGGTTCCTGCGCCAGCAGGTCCGCCAGCCGCCGCGCCTGCGCGCAATGGCGCTCGACCATGGCGGCGATGCCGGTGCGGCCGAAATGGCGCAGCAGTGCCCAGGTGGCGAAGCCGCGGGCCCGGCGCGACAGCTCCGGCACGTAATGGGAAGGGTCGCGCTCATGCTCGCTCACCGGCGGCAGATAGCTCGCCGCGATCGTCATCGCCCGGCGATGGGCGCCCGCATTGCGCACGATGGCATAGCCGCAATCGAACGGCGTCTGCAGCCATTTATGGCCGTCGGTGGCCCAGGAATCCGCGCCCTCGACGCCGTTCGCGAGGGGCGCGCGTGTGGGGCAGGCCCGCGCCCACAGGCCGAAGGCGCCATCCACATGCACCCAGCCGCCGCGCGCATGGGCCAGAGGGACGATCCGCTCATGCGCATCGGTGGCGCCGCTATGAATGTGCCCGGCCTGCGTCACCACGATCAGCGGCGCGCCCTCGGGCACGTCGCGCGCCAGTCTCTCCGCGAAGGCATCCGGCTCCATGACGCCCTGCGCGTCGGCCGGCACGCGGATCAGGCTCGCCTTGCCGAAGCCGAGATACTGCAGGGCGGAAAACACGCTGGCATGGGCCTCTTCGCCGATCAGCACCCGCACCGGCGGGGCGCCGAACAGGCCCTGCGCCTCCACATCCCACCCCGCCCGCGCCAGCACCTCGCCGCGCGCGGCGGCGAGGGCGACGAAGCTCGCCATGGTGGCGCCGGTGACGAAACCGACCGAGCTTTCCGCCGGCAGGCGCAGCACTTCCAGCAGCCAGCGCGCCGCCACGGTCTCGGCAGCGGCGGCGGCGGGCGCGGCGAAGTGATTGGCGGTGTTCTGGCCCCAGGCAGCGGTCAGCCAGTCCGCCGCGACACCGACCGGGTGGGAATTGCCGATGACCCAGCCGAAGAAGCGCGGCCCGGTGGCGGCGTGCAGGCCCGGCTCTGCCCGCGCCACCAGTGCCGCCAGAACGTCCGGTGCCGCCTCGCCCTCCTCGGGCAGTGGGTCGTCGAAGGCGGCGACGCAGGCGGCATAGCCCGCCTCGGCGCGCTGGTGCGCCGGCAGCGCCGTGCGATAGGCAATGGCTTGGTGCGCCGCCGCCAGCAGCAGCCGCTCCGTGTCATCGTCTGGCGCGTCGTCGCGTGTCATCCCGGCCCCTGCCCCGAAAGGGCAGCCATCCTAGGCAGCACGCGCGCCCTGTCCAGCGCCGGGCAAGGACGGCGCGCAAAGGGCCGCGCAGCGGCTGGACAGCGGCAAGAATAGGGTATAATTCCTATCCATCCGATAAAATTCCGAGCGGCGAATCATGCTGAGCCACGCGCATATCTGGCGCGCCCTGGACACGCTGGCGGAGCGGCTGGGCCTCAGCGCCTCGGCGCTGGCCCGCCGCGCCGGGCTGGACGCTACAACCTTCAACCGCTCCAAGCGCGAGGCGCCGGACGGGCGGCCGCGCTGGCCCTCCACCGAGAGCATCGCCAAGGTGCTGGCCGCCACCGGCACCAGCCTCGACGAGTTCATGGCGCTGATGGACGGCGCGGGAAGCGGGCGCCGCGCCATCCCGCTGATCGGCTTCGCGCAGGCGGGCGAAGGCGGCTTTTTCGACGATGCCGGCTTCCCGGTCGGCGGCGCCTGGGACGAGATCGCCTTTCCCAATGTCGGCGACGAACACGCCTATGCCTTGGAGATATCAGGCGATTCCATGCTGCCGCTGTACCGCGACGGCGATATTGTGGTAGTCTCGCCGGCAGCGCCGATCCGGCGCGGCGACCGGGTGGTGGTGAAGACCCGCGAGGGTGAGGTGCTGGCCAAGGAGCTGAAGCGCCAGACCGCCAAGACCGTGGAACTGCGCTCGCTCAACCCTGAGCATCCCGACCGGCTGTTGCAGGACGGCGAGATCGCCTGGATCGCCCGCGTGCTATGGGCGAGCCAATAGCCGCGCAAGAAAACGGCCCCGCTGGGGGGCCGTCTCTCGAAATTGTCTGTCGCCTGCGGTCAGCAGCGCACCGCCACGCGGCGGCCATAGCGATCATAGGCGTAGCAGTCGCCGGGCGAGGTCGCCGCGCCGATCAGCGCGCCGGTGCCGGCACCCACGCCCGCCCCGATCGCCGCGCCGGTGCCGCCGCCGGCGATGCCGCCGATCACAGCTCCCGTGCCGCCGCCGATCAGCGCGCCGCCGGCCGCGCGGCGTTCGGTGGTGGTGCAAGCAGCGATGCTGAGCGTGGCCAGCGAAAGCACAACGATCTTGAGCATGATCCCTCTCCTTTTGAGCATGCCGGACCTGCCCAGCAGATCACGACGGCAATTCCCCGATGTCGACGGCGCCCCGCGCCACCGCGTCGGCTGCGGCGGAGCACTTAGGGGGTAACGTGTTCTGCGCCTGCCAGTTCCACTGTCATGGAGTATGAGTAGGATCACGCTTCCAAAACGCCGTCGCGCCGATTATGCTATAAAAATAATAGATTTCTCACGGGAGTTCGTCATGACCATCCGCCTTGGGGACGTCGTTCCCGATTTCACCGCCGAGACCACCGAGGGCCCGATCCGCTTTCATGAATGGCTCGGCGATTCATGGGGCGTGCTGTTCTCGCACCCGAAGAACTTCACCCCGGTCTGCACCACCGAGCTCGGGCAGGTGGCACGGCTGAAGCCGGAATTCGACCGCCGCCATGTGAAGGTGATCGGCCTCTCGGTCGATCCGCTCGACGCGCACGCCAAATGGGCGGAAGACATCGCCGAGACGCAGGGCTACGCCCCCAATTTCCCGCTGATCGCCGACCCGGACCGCACCGTCTCGGGCCTGTACGACATGATCCACCCCAACGCCTCCGACACGATGACGGTGCGCTCGGTGTTCGTCGTCGGGCCGGACAAGAAGCTGAAGCTCTCCCTCACCTACCCCGCCAGCGCCGGGCGCAATTTCGACGAGATATTGCGGGTGATCGACTCGCTCCAGCTCACCGCCCAGCATGCCGTGGCGACGCCGGCGAACTGGAAGGACGGCGAGGACGTGATCATCGTCCCCTCGGTCAGCGACGAGGCGGCGAAGGAGAAGTTTCCCGGCGGCTGGAAGACGCTCAAGCCCTATCTGCGCATGGTCCCGCAGCCGGGGAAATGAGGGCGGCCGCCTCTTGCGAGAGGCACCGTCTTCCCGCCGGAACAACGTCATCCCCGGGCTTGACCCGGGGAGCCACGAACGTCGGGTCAAGCCCGGCCATGACGGCGTGAGGCGGTGTCACGCGATCCCGGATCGGCCTTGCGGCCGTCCGGGATGACGGTGCCGTGCGGCACCCCCCTCAGGGCGCCAGCGGCTTGCGGTACTGGATGAAACCGGTGCGCTCGGCCACGCTATTATAGAGCCGCTGCGCCGTCAGGTTGGTCTCGTGGGTGAGCCAGTAGACCTTCGGGCTGCCCTTGGCCGTGGCGTCGGCCGCGACATGCTCGATCAGCCGGCGGCCGAGGCCCTGCCCGCGCTGGCTCGCGTCGACATACAGGTCGTTGAGGTAGCACACCTCGCCCACCGTCCAGGTGGAGCAGTGGAACAGCCAGTGCGCCAGCCCCACGGCCTGCCCACCGGCATCGAAGGCCAGCGCGCCATGCACCGGCTCGGCAGGGTCGAGCAGGCGCTGCCACGTCGTCTGCGTCACCTCGTCCGGCAGCGTCGCCTCATAGAAGACGAGATAGGCCTGCCAGAGCGGCAGCCAGAGAGCATGATCGTCCGGGTTAAGCGCGCGTATCTCTGTCATGTCACCACCATGCCCGCGGCGAGATCGCTGCCGCGTAAGAACTCATCCGCCGCCATCGCCCGGCTGCCGGCCTTCTGGACCTCGACCAGCCGCACCGCCCCCGCCCCGCAGGCGATGGTGAGCGCCGCGTCCAGCAGCGTGCCGGGCGCGCCTGTTCCCTCGACACGTGTCGAGCGCAGCACCTTCACCCGCGTGCCGGCGAGATCAAACCACGCGCCGGGGAAGGGCGAAAGGCCGCGAATATGGTCGTGCACCGCCTGCGCCGGCCTTGCCCAGTCAATCCGGGTCTCGCCCTTGTCGATCTTGGCGGCATAGGTCACGCCCTCGGTCGGCTGCGGCGTGAAGGAGAGCGCCCCGCGCTCCAGCGCCGCCAGCGCCCGGCCCATCAGGTCGCCGCCGACGATCATCAGCCGGTCGTGCAGCTCGCCCGCCGTCATGTCAGGCCCGATGGTGACGCGCTCCACCAGCCCGACCGGCCCGGTGTCGAGCCCGGCCTCCATCTTCATCACGGCGACGCCGGTCTCGGCATCGCCGGCCATGATGGCGCGCTGGATCGGCGCGGCGCCGCGCCAGCGCGGCAGCAGCGAGGCGTGCAGGTTGAGGCAGCCCAGCGCCGGCAGATCGAGAATCTCCTGCGGCAGGATACGCCCATAGGCGACCACCACGGCGGCGTCCGCCTCATGCGCGGCGAAGGTCTCGGCCGCCTCCTGCGTGCGCAAGGTCGACGGGGTCAGCACCGGAATGCCGAGCCGCTCGGCCGCGCGGTGCACCGGCGAGGGCACCAGATCGAGCCCGCGCCGCCCGGCCGGCGCCGGGGCGCGCGTATAGGCCGCCACCACCTCGTGGCCGGCGCCGACGATCTCGACCAGCGTGGAAACCGCGAAATCGGGCGTGCCCATGAAGACGATGCGCATGCGGCTCTCCGCTGGAATGTGGAAACGAAGCGTCGCGAGCGGCGGGGGTCAGTCCCCGACCCGCTCCTTCTTCGCCAGCTTGGTGAACTTGGTGATCACCCGGTCGCGCTTGAGCTTGGAGATATGGTCGATGAACAGCACGCCGTTGAGATGGTCGATCTCGTGCTGCACGCAGGTGGCGAGCAGGCCATCGGCGTCGATTTCCTGCGTCTCGCCATTGAGGTCCATATAGCGGACCTTCACCCGCGCCGGGCGTTCGACATCGGCGTAATATTCCGGGATCGACAGGCAGCCCTCGGAATAGACCGACAATTCCTGCGACGAGGCGATGATTTCCGGGTTGATCAGCGCCAGCGGGTGCTTTTCGCGCTCGGCCTCCTCGTCGTCGGCGCCTTCGGCCCTGGCTTCGCGCGGGCCGACATCGACGGTGACGATGCGTTCGGGAATGCCGACCTGGATCGCCGCCAGCCCGATGCCGGGCGCGTCATACATGGTCTCGAACATGTCCTCGACGATCGCGCGCACGCGCGCATCCACCCGCACGATCGGATCGGAGAGCTGGCGCAGGCGGGTATCGGGGAGGATCACGAGCGGACGTATCGACATGCCGTCCAGATAATCGCTGGCCGAGCTTCGGTCAACGGAACGAATGCACGGTTCCGGCGGGATGTTCACTCTACGTTCGCGTGCCGTGTCGAATCTGCTAGAAGCGGATCATGGATCAGGTTCTGTTCGTCATCGGCGCGCAGCCCGTGACGCTGGCGCAACTGCTGGCCGGCGCGGGCGCGCTCGCCTTTCTGCTGCTGGTGGCGGTGCTGCGCGCGGTCTCCCGCAGCGCCCGGCAGAACGCCGCCGAGGCGGACGAGCAGGCGCGCCGCGCCGAGGAGCTGGAGGAACGCCTCGCCGACCTCGCCCGCACGCAGGCGGAAACCATCGGCCGGGTGCAGTCCATGGCCGAAGTTCTGGCGCACCGGCAGGGCGAACTCGCCCGCGCGGTGGCGGAACGCCTCGACGCCTCCTCCCACCGCATGGGCGAAAGCCTGGCGCGGGCCAGCGAGGCGACGCATGAAAACCTCGCCCGGCTCAATGATCGCCTCGCCATCGTCGACCAGGCGCGGGCCAGCCTTGGCGAACTCTCGGGGCAGGTGATGAGCCTGCGCGAGACCCTCTCCAACAAGCAGGCGCGCGGCGCCTTCGGCGAGGGCCGGCTGCAGGCGATCATCGCCGACGCGCTGCCGCGCGACAGCTTCGCCTTCCAGCACACGCTGGGCAACGGAAGGCGCGCCGATTGCGCGATCTTCCTGCCCGGCGACAAGCGTCCACTGCTGGTCGATTCCAAATTTCCGCTGGAGGCGATCACCGCCTTTCGCGAGGCGCAGACGCCGGAGGCCCGCAAGCCGGCCGAAGCGCGGCTGAAGGGCGATGTCGGCCGGCATGTGAAGGACATTGCCGAGCGCTACCTCGTCAGCGGCGAGACGCAGGACGTGGCGCTGATGTTCGTGCCGTCGGAATCGGTCTATGGCGAGCTGCACGAGCATTTCGACGACATCATCCAGCAGGCGTTCCGCGCCCGCGTCATCCTCGTCTCGCCCTCGCTGCTGATGCTGGCGGTGCAGGTGGTGCAGTCCATCTGCAAAGATGCCCGCATGCGCGAGCAGGCCGACCTCATCCGCGCGGAATGCGGCAAGCTGGTCGCCGATGTGGTCCGGCTGCGCGAGCGGGTCGGCAATCTGCAGCGGCATTTCGGCCAGATGAACGAGGATGTGGCGCAGGCGCTGACCTCCGCCGACAAGATCGCCAAGCGCGGCGAGCGGATCGAGCAGCTCGAATTCGAGGCGGATGGGCCGGCCGGCGATCCCGGGCTGGCGGAGTTGCTGCCGACCCTCCCGCTTTCCACATCTTCGTTACGCGGCGCGGCGGAATAGCGCGCCGGTCTTTAATCCGTCCAATTCGCAAGGACTGGCTTTTCTGATAGTTTGATAGAACGTTTCTATCGTTACGTCTCAGAAAGCCTCCCGCGTGATCGACCGTTTCGAACTTCTGCTCGCCCTCGCCAAGGAGCGCCATTTCGGCCGCGCCGCCGAGTCCTGCGGCGTCACCCAGCCCACCCTCTCGGCCGGCCTCAAGCAGCTTGAGGAGCAGTTGGGCGTGCGCCTGGTCGAGCGCGGCTCGCGCTTCATCGGCTTCACCCCGGAAGGCGAGCGGGCGCTGCAATGGGCGCGGCGGGTCATTGGCGATGTGCGCGCCATGCGGCAGGAAATCGCCGGCATGCGCAAGGGGCTTTCCGGCCATCTGCGCATCGCCGCCATTCCCACCGCCATGCCGATGCTGTCGGAACTCACCACGCCATTCCATGCCAAGCATGCCGATGTGCGCTTCACCCTCATTTCCGCCTCCTCCAACGAGGTGCTGCGGCTGATCGAGAATCTGGAGGCCGATGCCGGCATCACCTATCTCGACAATGACCCGCTCGGCCGGCTGAAGACCGTGCCGCTCTACAAGGAGGGGTACCGCTTCCTCACCTCCGTCGACGCCCCGCTGGGCGACCGGGCCAAGGTGACGTGGGAAGATGTCGCGCAGGTGCCACTCTGCCTGCTCACCCCCGACATGCAGAACCGGCGGATCGTCGACAAGCAGCTCGCCGAGGCGGGCCACGCGACGATTCCCATGCTGGAGGCCAATTCCACCATCGCGCTGCTCTCGCATGTGCGGACCGGCAAATGGGCGAGCGTGGTGGCCAACACGCTGGCGGACGTGTTCGCCTTTCCCCCCAGCATCCGCTCCATCCCGATCGAGGGGCCGGAGGTGCTGCACCAGATGGGCCTCGTCGTGCTCGACCGCGAGCCGATGACGCCGATCGTCGCTGCCCTGCTCACCGAGGCCCGCGCCGTCGCTCCGGGACTGACCGAGCGGATCTGACGCGCGCCGCCGCGCAGGGCGACACCGGAGGGCGCTCCGATCCGCTCACGCCCTGCGCCGCGGCGCCTCCGGGCCGATCTGGGAAGCGACCGGCGGATAGACCGGCCCTTTCTCAAGTATCACCAGCGAGTCGTGGACGTGAATGCCAGTGCAGCGCTCGCTCACCGCCGGATGGATCACCCCGTGCCGATGATACCAGCGGTGCATGTCGGCGATGACCTCGCCGACATAGCGAAAGAAATTGCGCCGGCTGCGATAGCCTCCGCCAAAGTCGCGCCAATAGGCGGTGTGCAGGTCCTCGATCATATAGAGCCCGCCGTCGGACAAACGGCCGAAAAGCGTCTCCAGCGTCACACGCAGATGGCTCATCCGGTGGCTGCCATCGTCGAGCACGATGTCGACGCCGCCCATCTCGTCGACGACGGATTTCAGGAAGGCCGTGTCATCCTGCGACCCGATCCGGACCGCCCCGGCGACTCCGTCATACTTGATGCATTCGGGGTCAATATCGATGCCGTAGATGATGGCGTCAGGGCCGAAATACTTACGCCACATCTGCAAGCTTCCGCCCTTGCTGACGCCTATCTCCAGAAATCTTACTCTACTCCCTCGAAACGGGGAAAAATATCTATCGTATAATGGAATGTAATGATGCCACTTATGAACAACACCCGCTTCATTATCTGAGAAATATCTCAGCAAATCCCCTTTATAATCATATTTACGTGCAATATCATTGTGAACATCTTCCACGTCCGTATAAGAAAATTCATAAGCACTTATTTCACTAGGAAATCTCTTCCGTTTCCACTGAACAATGACATCTGGAATAAAAGGCCTAATTTTCGCCCTGACACTCATATGCATTTACCTTCACCGACGCCCTCATGGACCACCATCCTACACGCGCGTGGGCTGGCAAACAGACAGATCGCCACATCTGGCGGAGGCCCGGCTCACTCTCCTGCAGCGCGGGCGGAACTGTCGCCGGTCTGAACGGTTTACCCCGCGACGCGGCGCATGCCGCGAAACGACGTGGAGGCTTACATGCTGGGTTGGGCGCTGACCTTTCTCGTGGTGGCTCTGATCGCCGCCGTTCTCGGCTTCGGCGGCATCGCCGGAACCGCCATCGAGATCGCCAAGATCATCTTTTTCGTCGCCATCATCCTGTTCCTGGTGTCGGCGGTATTCGGCTTCATGCGACGCGGCCGGGCGCCCTGACCAGGCGCGCAGCCGGATCGGCACCGAACGCAAGACGCCCCCGGCGGCAAACCGGGGGCGTTCTCGCATCAGGGGCGCGAGCTGAACGCAAGACGCCCCCGGCGGCAAACCGGGGGCGTCCTCGCGTGAGGGGCGCGAGCTGAACTGGAATGTCTTTTAAGGGCTCGGTCGTCGGAATAAGGCGGGTGCGTGCGTCGACAGTGCCGCCGCTCAGGTGCGCTCGGCGGCAAGAACCGCCCGCGTGGTCTTGTCGGGACCGAAATCGCTGGCATCGTCCAGCGCCAGCATTTCCCCAAGGCGCTTGCGTGCCCGGTTCACCCGGCTCTTGATGGTGCCCACCGCGCATTGGCAGATGTCGGCGGCTTCCTCATAGGAAAAGCCGGAGGCGCCCACCAGCACCAGCGCCTCGCGCTGGTCGGAAGGCAGCTGTTCGAGGGCGGCGCGGAAATCCTCGAAATCCAGATGGGTGTTCTGGTCGGGATTGCTGGTCAGCGTGGCGGCGAACGCCCCATCGGAATCAGGCACTTCCCGCCGGCGCTTGCGGTATTCCGAGCGGAACAAATTGCGCAGGATGGTGAAGAGCCAGGCCGGCAGGTTGGTCCCCGGCCGGAAGCTGGAAATATTGGCGAAGGCGCGCAGAAGCGTCTCCTGCACAAGGTCATCGGCGCGGTCGACGCTGCCCGACAGCGATATGGCGAAGGCTCGCAGGTTGGGAATGGCTGCGATGATCTCGTCGCGCAATGTCGGATCGAATCTGCTCACTTGCGCCCTCCGCCCTCGCCGGACGTGGGGTCCGCCTTGTCGAGCTTGGAAAGCAGGTCCATGAACCGGTCCGGCACGCCCTGGCGCACCACGTCGTCATACATGGCCCGCAGATGCTGGCCGATCTTAGCCTGGATATCGCTGCCGAGGACGGTTTCCTTACCGCCTTCATGATGCGAGGAGAGCCCACCCGCCGCAGCGGACGCGCTCTCGGAATGATCGTCACTCATCAGTTTCTTTCCCGACATTGAGCCCCCGGAATGGTCGAGAGGAGTTGGCTCCGTCGCTACATACGCAGTCACAACGGGCCAGTTGCGAAACGGTTCCGGCCAATTGTCGATGTGACGCATAAATTTTTCGCCTACCCCGGAACCGATCGGTCCATGATGCGTTATCAGGCGCTTCACACATGCAGCTTCGGGGAGACGCGAGTGAGCACTTCTCAACTTGTCGCGCAGCACCTGCCCTTTCTGCGCCGCTATGCGCGCGCACTCAGTGGCAGCCAATCGGCTGGCGACGCCTATGTCACGGCCATGCTCGAGACCCTTATCGCCGATCCCGGCACGCTCGACCGGACCGTGGATCCCCGCGTGGCGCTCTACAGCCTGCTCACCCGCCTGTGGGATTCGGTGACCCTGAACGCGCAGGTGGACGCCGCCCCCGCCCCGCTGCAGGGCGAACGCCGTCTCGGCCACATCACGCCGGTGGTGCGGCAGGCCTTTCTTCTCGTGTCCCTTGAAGGGTTCTCGGAGGAGGAGGCGGCCAGCATCCTTGAGATCGACGTGCCGACCCTGCGCAATTTGGTGGAAGATGCCGGGCGCGAACTGGCGGCCGAAATCGCCACCGACGTGCTCATCATCGAGGACGAGCCCTTCATCGCGCTCGATCTGGAAGGCCTCGTGGAAGGCCTTGGCCACCGCGTCACCGGCATCGCCCGCACCCACACCGAGGCGGTGGACCTGGCCCGCCGCAAGGCGCCCGGCCTGATCCTCGCCGATATCCAGCTGGCCGATGGCTCGTCCGGGCTCGACGCGGTGAACGAGCTGATCGAGAAGACCGAAGTCCCGGTCATCTTCATAACAGCTTATCCCGAGCGCTTCCTCACCGGCGTCCGCCCCGAGCCGGCCTTCCTGATCGCCAAGCCGTTCCAGCCGTCGACCGTCGCCGCCGTGATCAGCCAGGCGCTGTTCTTCGAGCGACGCGCCCGCCCCCGGGAGCAGCGCGCCACCGCCTGAGCGCAGATAAATGCCCCTGCCTGACATCGCTTTCGTCGACAACGCGGCACGCTGGATCACGGTCCTGTCGTCGCTGGCGATTTTCGTGGGGCTCGTGCGGCTGCTGCACGTGCGCCGCAATCTTTCCCTGCGCACGCGGCTCCTGGGTCTGCTGCTGGCGACCCTGGTGCTGATGTTCGGCCTGCTGTCGCTGCTCGTCATCTTCGACACCGGCGACACCTTCCCGATGGCGCCGACGGCGGTGCGGCTGGGCATCGGCCTGCTGAACCTGCTCGGGGCGGTGGCGCTGTGGTCGAACTACGCGGCGCTGCTCGACATGCCGACGCCGCGCCACGCGGTGAGCGAGCAACGCCGGCTGACGCTGGAGCTGGCCACCGCCCTGCAGCGCTATGAGATGGCGCTGCGCGGCTCCAATGTCGCGATCTTCACCCAGGATCGCGAGCTTCGCTACACCTCGGTCAGCAAGCCGCTCTTCGGCTTTCCGGTCGAGCAGGTGCTCGGCTCCAGCGATGCCGACCTGCTCGGCGAGGCACAGGCGCAGGCGCTGACCCTTTTGAAGCGCGAGGCGCTGGCCACCTCATCCTCGCGCAAGGGCGAGATCGAGATCGAGGAGGCCGGCCGCAAATGCTGGTACGACATCCATATCGATCCGCTGCGCGATCTCGCCGGCACCACGGTGGGGCTGACCGGCGCCGCCGTCGACGTCACCGAGCGCAAGGAGAATGAGCAGCATCTGCGCCTTCTCATGCGCGAACTGACCCACCGCTCGAAGAACCTGCTGGCGGTGATCCAGGCCATGGCGCGGCAGACCGCCCGCCATGCCGGCTCGATTGACGGTTTCGTGGAAATCTTCAGCGCCCGGCTGCAGGCGCTGTCCAAGTCGCACGACCTTCTGGTGCAGGAGAGCTGGTATGGCGCCTCGCTCGCCGACATGGTGCGCTCCCAGCTCGGCCACCATCTCGACCGCGAGAACAGCCAGTTCACCATTAAGGGGCCGAACCTCTTCCTCAAGCCGGAAGCGGCGCAGAATATCGGCCTCGCCATTCACGAACTGTCCACCAATGCCGCCAAATATGGCGCGCTATCGGTGCCGACCGGCCATGTTGATATCACCTGGGCGCGGCGCACGCCGGAGGCCGGCGGTGGTTTCGAGCTGGCCTGGCACGAGCGCGGCGGGCCGCCCGTCACCAAGCCGGCCGGGCGTGGCTTCGGTTCGCTGGTGATCGAGCGCAATCTGGCGCGCGCTCTTGATGGAACGGTCGAGCTCGACTTCGCGCCCTCCGGCCTCGTCTGCACCGTCAGCGTGCCCGAGAACCACCTGATCCCGGACCGCTGAGCGCACCGGTCCGGCCCTTCCGCGACGGTTTCCTCGGCGACGCCTTCTCCGCCCGCGCGCGAAAACGTGATCGCGGGCGGGAACGCGATCCCTTCCCGCGCATTAACCTTAAGAAGGCGGCGACACGGTCGCCGCGAGATTTCACCGAAGCAAACGTCTGCGGACAAGCTCCGGCGGCGGCGTGGTTCACGTCGCCCTGCCGATGGCGGCTGCCTGCGGATACCAGCCGGAAGGGGAAGCCGTGATGACGGGCATCGACAGCATCTTCAAGGGTTCCGCCTATCTTATCGGCGCCGTCACCGGCGTCGCGCTCATGGTGCCGCTCACCGCCGGCGCCCTCGCCACCGGCTCGATGACGCGGCTGGCCCCCCAGGCCATGGCGATCGACGCCTTCGGGCCCGGCACCGGCGCAATGCAGTCGCATCTCGTCAACCGCACCGCCAAGGCCTCGCGCTTGGATAGCGCGCCGCGCCCGGCGGCCGCCTCCCCCGCTCCGAGGGTGACCGTGCCGGCCCGCGCGCCCGCACCCGCGCCCGCCGCGACGCCGGCAAGGGCCATCGTCAACAATCTGCCCGAGCCGGCCCCGGTGACGCCGAGCCGCGCCACGCGGACCCCCAAGGGCTGCCTCTCGGCGCTGGGCGTGACGAAGTCCAGTCTATCGACTGAGGAGCTGACGGTCTGCGTCGCCGATGCCTCGATGATCAGTCGGGGCTGACGTACTCTTAACTATATACCTCTCGACGCAAATTGAAAAATCGTCGGAACTTCTGGCAAGGTATTTCGTTTTTTCTACAGACGGTTGAACGATCGACCTGACTTAAGAAATCTTGAACCACGACGGAGAAGACGATGACCAGCAAGCTTGCGACACTCACCGCCGCCGCTGCACTGGCGCTCGCCCCGGCGGTTGCCTTCGCCCAGAGCCCGGCTCCCCAGACCACCACGCCGCCGGCCGCCAGCCCGGTGCAGCCGGATGCCGGCAATCCGCAGGCCCCGGCTTCCGAGATGCCCGCGACCACTCCCACCCCCGGCACCACCGATAGCGCCGCCCCCGCAACCTCGGCGATGGCGACCCCGGCCATGCCGAAATTCGTCAGCGCGCAGAGCTCGGGCCAGTGGCTCGGCTCGGACCTGACCGGCACTGAAGTGGTCACGTCCAGCGATGAGAAGCTCGGCTCGATCAGCGACGTGCTCGTCGAGCGCGATGGCAGCATCGTCGCCGTGGTGATCGATGTCGGTGGCTTCCTTGGCCTCGGCGCCAAGCCGGTTGCGGTGTCCTTCGACTCGCTGACCGCCACCCCGACCGATGATGGCGAGAAGGTAGTCGTCACGCTGACCAAGGAAGAGCTGAACGCGGCGCCGGAGTTCAAGAGCCTGGAGCAGGCCCGCGCGGAGACGCCCAGCACCGGCGCCACCACGACCACCACCAACTGATCCAGCCCCTAACGGTTCGGCCGCCGCGCGCGGCCCTCGCCTAGCGACCGCCGGCGCCAGCCGTGCCGTCAGGATGGACATGCCCGGCCCTCGCGCCGGGCATGTCTCGTTCAAGGACCTTGCCCGGCCCTCGCGCCGGGCAGGTCTCGTTCAAGGGCCTTGCCCGGCCCTCGCGCCGGGCATGTCTCGTTCAAGGATCTTGCCCGGCCCTCGCGCCGGGCATGTCTCGTTCAAGGATCTTGCCCGGCCCTCGCGCCAGGCATGTCTCGTTCAAGGACCTTGCCCGGCCCTCGCGCCGGGCATGTCTCGTTCAAGGACCTTGCCCGGCCCTCGCGCCGGGCAGGACTCGTTCAAGGACCTTGCCCGGCCCTCGCGCCGGGCAGGTCTCGTTCAAGGACCTTGCCCGGCCCTCGCGCCGGGCATGTCTCGTTCAAGGACCTGGCCCGGCCCTCGCGCCGGGCAGGTCTCGTTTTTGCCTATGGCAGCGCACGATGACGGCGCGCGCCGGATCGGGTAAAGCGGGTATCCGACCAGCCGGACCCCGCCATGACCGAACCCCGCCGCCGCCCCGACCATCCCTTCAAGGACCTGTTCGACATCGACGCCATGCGCGTCGAGCTCGGCGCGCTGGCGCGCGAGGTGCTTGGGCGGGGACAACCCGGCCGCGAGATCGAATTGCGCACGCAATTGGCGCGTCGACTGAAGGCCGCCTATCAGCACGGCCACCAGGTCGCCGAGCGCTGGCTGATGGTGGAAGGCTCCGGCCGGCGCTGCGCCGAGCGGCTATCGCGGCTGCAGGACGAGATCATCACGCTGGTGCACGAGCTGGCGGTGAAGACGCTCTACCCCTCCGACAACCCCTCCACCTCCGAGCGCATGGCGATCGTCGCCGTCGGCGGCTATGGCCGCGGGCTGATGGCGCCGGGCTCGGACACCGATATCCTGTTCCTGCTGCCCTACAAGCAGACCGCCTGGGGCGAGAGCGTCGCCGAGGCCATTCTCTATGTGCTGTGGGACATGGGGCTGAAGGTCGGCCATGCCACGCGCTCGGTCGACGAGTGCATCCGCCAGGCGCGCGGCGACATGACCATCCGCACCTCGCTGCTGGAAGCGCGGCTGCTGATCGGCGAGCGCAAGCTGTTCGACGAGCTGGTCGAGCGCTTCGACAAGGACGTGGTGCAGGGCACGGCGGTGGAATTCGTCGCCGCCAAGCTGAACGAGCGCGAAGAGCGGCTCAAGCGCGCCGGCCAGTCGCGCTATGTCGTCGAGCCCAATGTGAAGGACGGCAAGGGCGGCCTGCGTGACCTGCACACGCTGTTCTGGATCGCCAAATATGTCTACCGCGTGCATGAGACGCGCGAACTGGTGGCCAAGGGCGTGTTCACGCCGGAAGAAGCCAAGATCTTCCGCCGCTGCGAGAACTTCCTCTGGTCGGTGCGCTGCCACCTGCACTTTCTCACCGGCAAGGCGGAGGAGCGCCTGTCCTTCGACCTGCAGCGCGAAATGGCCGAGCGCCTCGGCTACCTCGCCCATCCCGGGCTGAAGGATGTCGAGCGCTTCATGAAGCACTATTTCCTGGTGGCGAAGGACGTCGGCGATCTCACCGCCATTGTCTCCGCCGCGCTGGAAGAGCGCCACGACAAGCCGGTGCCGCGTCTCGACCGGATGATCGCCCGGCTGCGCCGCTCGGGCCGGCGCACGCTGAAGGAAAGCGCCGATTTCATCGTCGACAATGACCGGATCAATGTCGCCGATGCCAGCGCCTTCGGCCGCGATCCGCTCAATCTCATCCGCATCTTCCATCTCGCCGGCAAGCACGGGCTGAACTTCCACCCCGACGCGATGCGCCTCGCCACGCGCTCGCTCAAGCTGATCGACCACACGCTGCGCGAGAGCCCGGAGGCCAACCGGCTGTTCGTCGAGATCCTGTGCTCGAAGGAGAGCCCGGAAATCGTGCTGCGGCGGATGAACGAAACCGGCGTGCTCGGCCGCTTCATCCCGGAATTCGGCCGCATCGTCGCGATGATGCAGTTCAACATGTATCATTCCTACACGGTGGACGAGCACCTCATCCGCTCCATCGGCGCGCTCTCGCGCATCGAGCGCGGCGACCGGCCCGATTACGGCCTCGCCAACGAGCTGATGCCGACGATCAAGAACCGCCAGCTGCTCTATATCGCGGTGCTGCTGCACGACATCGCCAAGGGCCGGCCGGAGGACCATTCCACCGCCGGCGCCCGCGTCGCCCGCCGGCTGTGCCCGCGCTTCGGCCTCAGCCCGGTCGACACCGACACGGTGGCCTGGCTGATCGAACAGCACCTCACCATGTCGACCATCGCCCAGTCGCGCGACCTCTCCGACCGCAAGACGATCGAGAACTTCGCCGCCGTGGTGCAGAATCTGGAGCGGATGAAGCTGCTGCTCATCCTCACCACCGCCGATATCCGCGCCGTCGGGCCGGGGGTGTGGAACAACTGGAAGTCGCAGCTGCTGCGCACGCTCTATCACGAGACCGAGCCTGTCATCACCGGCGGCTTCTCGGAGAGCAACCGCAATCTGCGCGTCGCCCGCGCCCAGGCCGAGCTGCGTACCGCCCTCACCGATTGGGATGCCGCCGCGCTCGACGCCTATATGGGGCGCCACTACCCCACCTACTGGCTGCAGACCGACCGCACGCACCAGATGGAGCATGCCCGCTTCATCCGCGAGACCGAGGAACGGGGCAAGGCGCTGGCCACCCGCGCCAAGACCGACCCCAAGCGCGGCATCACCGAGCTCACCGTCTTCGCGCCCGACCATCCCAAGCTGCTGGCGGTGATCGCCGGCGCCTGCGCCAGCGCCGGGGCGCACATTGTCGACGCCCAGATCAGCACCACCACGGATGGGCGGGCGCTCGACACCATCTCGCTGACCCGCGCCTTCGAGCAGGACGAGGACGAGGTGCGCCGCGCCGACCGCATCGCCGGCGCCATCGAGAAGGCACTGGCCGGCGAGATCAAGCTCCCCGAGGTGGTGGCCCGCCGCATCCCGAAGCGCCCGCGCGCCTTCACTGTCGAGCCCGAGGTCACGCTCAACAATTCCTGGTCGAACCGCCACACCGTGATCGAGGTGTCCGGGCTCGACCGGCCGGGCCTGCTCTACGGGCTGACGCAGACGCTCTCGCGGCTCAACCTCAACATCGCCTCCGCCCATATCGCCACCTTCGGCGAGCGGGCGGTGGACGTGTTCTACGTCACCGACCTGATGGGGGCGAAGATCATGGGCGCCGCCCGCCACTCCGCCATCCGCCGCGCTTTGCTGCAGGTGCTCGACGCCGACGACGAGGCCAATGCGGCGTGAGGCCCCTTCCCGAAATGGCCCCTTAACCCCCGCTTAAAAGCCCTGATTTAGAGTTCGTTTACCGGCTCAACATCAGGTGCCCTCGGGGGCGGAGGTTCATGTTCGGACGACGCGGCGACAGGGAGAGACGCGAACCGGTGCTGGGCACGCCCGGCTTCGACGGCGACCTGCGCCTGAATGCCGACGACCGCCCGACGATTCCGACCGCCCCGCTGGAGCGCGAGCGCGCCCGCACCCCGCGCAAGGCGCCTCCGAAAGCGCTGCCCACGCCGCGTCCGCCGGCGCAGTCCAGCCGCCGCAACCGACATGACGACTGGTCCGACGCGGAAGAGGCCGATTACGAGGACGAGCCGCGCAGGGCCCGCAGCAGCCGCAGCCGTGACCGGGACCGCGATGACCGACGCAATCGCGACACCGGCCGCGGCGGCGGGCGCCGCCGCAAGCCCAGGCGCGGCCTGTTGGGCCGGCTGGTCTATTGGGGCGTGGTGCTCGGCCTGTGGGGGGTGATCGGGCTCGCCGGCCTCATCTTCTACGAGGCCAGCCAACTGCCGCCGATCCAGAATCTGGCCATTCCCGACCGCCCGCCCACCGTCATCATCCAGGGCGCGGACGGGCAGGCGATTGCCACGCGCGGCGAGATGGGCGGCACCAATGTGCCGCTGCGGGCGCTGCCGCCCTATCTGCCGCAGGCTTTTGTGGCGATCGAGGACCGGCGCTTCTACTCTCATTTCGGCCTCGACCCGCTGGGCCTGGCCCGCGCGGTGGTGGTCAACCTCACCCAGGGGCGGCTGCGCGAGGGCGGCTCGACCCTGACCCAGCAGCTGGCCAAGAACCTGTTCCTCACCCAGGAGCGCACCCTCTCGCGCAAGGTGCAGGAGCTCATTCTCTCGCTGTGGCTGGAGGCCAAATACTCCAAGAACGAGATCCTCGAACTCTATATGAACCGCGTCTATTTCGGTGCCGGCGCCTATGGGGTGGAAGCCGCCGCGCAGCGCTATTTCGGCGTGTCGGCGCGGCAGGTGTCGCTCTCGCAGGCCGCCATGCTCGCCGGGCTGGTCAAATCCCCCTCGGCGCTCGCCCCCACCCGCAATCTGGAGGGCGCGCAGGCCCGGGCGGAAGTGGTGCTGGGCGCGATGCAGGAGGCCGGATTCATCACGCCGGAAATGCGCCAGACCGCGCTGGCCCGGCCCGCCACCGTCGCCAAGGCGCAGGGGCCGGATTCCTACGGCTATGTCGCCGACTGGGTGCTGGAGCAGGTGAAGACGCTGGTCGGCCCGGTGACGCAGGACCTGATCGTCCAGACCACCATCGACCCCGCCCTCCAGAGCGCCGCCGACAAGGCGCTGAAGGACGCGCTGGCGAAATCAGGCAAGAAGCTGGGCGTCGAGCAGGGCGCGCTTGTGGTGATGGACACGGGCGGCGGGGTGCGGGCGCTGGTCGGCGGGCGCTCCTATGAGGAGAGCCAGTACAACCGCGCCGTCACCGCGCGCCGGCAGCCCGGTTCCTCGTTCAAGCCCTTCGTCTATCTCACCGCGATGGAGCGCGGCCTGACGCCCGAGACCGTGCGCGCCGACGCGCCGATCCAGCTCAAGGGCTGGAAGCCGGAGAATTTCTCGCGCGAATATCGCGGCGCGGTGGACCTGAAGACCGCGCTGGCGCTCTCGCTCAACACCGTCTCGGTGCGGCTGGCGCTGGAAGTGGGGCCGGACGAGGTGGTGAAGACCGCGCACCGCCTCGGCATCCATTCCAAGCTGGAGCCCAACGCCTCGATCGCGCTCGGCACGTCCGAGGTGTCGGTGCTGGAGATGGCAAGCGCCTATGCGCCCTTCGCCAATGGCGGCGTCGGCGTCACGCCGCACATCATCGAGCGGGTGCGCGACAAGAGCGGCACCCTGCTCTACGCCTATGCCGAGGCCGGGCGCGGCCTGGTGATGGCGCCGCCGCATGTGGCGATGATGAACCGCATGCTGCAGGACGTGCTCACCATCGGCACCGCCCGCCGCGCCGATTTGCCGGGCTGGCCCGCCGCCGGCAAGACCGGCACCAGCCAGGATTACCGCGACGCCTGGTTCGTCGGCTATACCGGCCGCTTCGTCACCAGCGTCTGGCTCGGCAATGACGATTCATCGCCGACCAAGAAAGCCGGCGGCTCCGGCCTGCCGGTGGACATCTGGAGCCAGGTGATGAAGGTGGCGCATAAGGACCAGCCGGTCGTCGCCCTGCCCGGCACCGACCTTGCTGCCCCCGTCGCCGGCGGCCAGCTGCCGCCCGGCGTGGTGCCGGAGGAGCCGGTTGTCACCGGCGGCCCGCAGCGCGCCCCCGCCGCCCCGCGCCCGAGCCTCGACAACTGGCTGCTCGACAAGCTGTTCGGAAGTGGCTGAGGCGGGTAGTTCTCTCGTCATCCCGGCCGCGCTCAACGTCATCCCCGGGCGTGACGCGGCGCGGGCGCGCCTATGTCAGTCGCCCGCCCCGTAGCGGTGCAGGCCGGCGCCGTGCTTCTTCAGCCAGGCCTCGGCGGCGTGGCGTTCGGGGAACAGCGCGTCCACCGTCGCCCAGAAGCGCGGCCCGTGGTTCATCTCGCGCCGGTGCGCCACCTCATGGGCGGCGAGATAATCCAGCACCGAGGGCGGGGCGAGGATCAGCCGCCACGAGAAGGAAAGCGCGCCGGCACTGGAGCAGGAGCCCCAGCGGCTCGCCGTGTCGCGCAGGGTGACGCGGGCGAGGCTGACACCCAGCGCGCGGGCATGGCGCTGGGCCGCCTCGACCAGATCGCGCCGCGCCTCGCGCTTGAGGAAATCGCCCACCCGCCGCGCCACATGCGCGCCATCGCCGGCGACAAAGAGCATGAACTCGCCGTCCTCGCTGCCGGTCCACACCGTGCCGCGCGCGTCGGGCCGATGGACGATGCGGTGCGGGGTGCCGCGCAGCGGCAGGAGCGCGCCGGGGGCGAAGAGCACCGCCTGGGGCAGGCGGGCGAGGCGCACCTCCACCCAGCCGGCATGGCGGCGGGCAAAGTCCAGCGCCTCCGGCAGCGTGCCGCGTGCAGGAAGGGTGAGCATCACGTCGCGCGTCGCCGCCCGGACCCGCAGCGTGTAGCGCCGGGCGCGCGGGTTACGGCGCAGCTGGACGACGACCTCCTCGGCCGTCAGCCGCAGCGTGAAATGGCCGGGCTCAGGCGCGGCCGGTGTCTTGCGTCGGGCGGAGGTGAGGGCGCGGAAGAGCATGAAACGACCGGGCCGGGAAAGTTGGTCCCAATTATGGCACCGGCTGGCACGCAGGCGCCAGCCTCGTCCTTCGCCCGCCCGTCAGGCGATGCGGGCGCGCCTCAGCGCGCGAGGCGGCGCCGGTTGCGGTCCTGCACCGGCTGATAGGCGATGCGGGCGTGATAGGCGCAATAGGGCAGGCCGGTCTTGGAGCGGCTGCCGCAATAGTGGAAATCGCCCTTGCCGGGGTCGCCGACCGGCCAGCGGCAGGTGAACTCGGTCAGGTCGAGAATGGTGCAGCCCCCGCCCATCGGGATCACCTTGGCGATCGGGTCGGCCGCGACCTCGGGCTCCGGCGCCGTCACCGTCTCGACAACAGGCGCCAGCGCCGTGTTGCCCTGCACCATCGGCCGCATGACCTGGGTGGTGGCGGCGGGACGCGGCTTGCGAGGACGGGGTGCCGGCGAGGCGGCTGCCTTGGCGCGGCCGGAAAGGCCAAGCCGATGCACCTTGCCGATGACCGCGTTACGGGTCACGCCGCCGAGTTCCGCCGCGATCTGGCTCGCCGAGAGTCCTTCCGACCAGAGTTTCTTGAGCAGCTCGACGCGCTCGTCCGTCCAGTTCATTGCATGGCCTCCTTCGTGCCGACCGGGAGGCGGAATCCCTCACCCCTTCGGCAAGTCAACTTGCCGAAGCCAACGCCCGCAAACGCCACCAGGGAATTGCCGCCGCACGAGATGTCGTATCTCACTGGGGGGATGCTACAATATGCGCGGACTCGGGGCGAGTAGGTTCAGGGCCGAAACGATCGTTTTCCCCAGCTAGAGTCCGCGCTGCAACACTCCCCTGTGAACGAGAGTCGCATCAAGCACTTGGCAGCGCCCTGCTCGCGGGCGCCGGGGCAACCTTTAGCATTCCGGCGCACATCAGCCATGCGTGAGCGTGGGAACTCAACGGATTTCTTCCGGTTTGTACGACACGCTCGGCCATTGCCTTTTGCCGTGGCGACGGGTGTGGGGGGGGGGTGCATCCCGCTCTCAGTGAAGATGTCGATCAATCCGCGTGCCAAGGTGGATCTTCGAGGCCGAGCAGGAATAGCGCGCGCCGCCCGCAAGGCCCGGCGGCAATTCGCGCCCGCAAGGCCGGCCTAATATTGACCACACGTCCCCAATAGATAGAATTGCCGCCATCGGGTGCCGCCCCCGCAAGGGCGGCACGTTTCGTTTTGGGGCAGGCGCAGGCCGATCAGGGGCGCCGCAAGCTTGAGAGAGGGAGGGGCGCGGTGATCACCCCGATCCTGCCGACCTATAACCGTGTCGACCTCGTCTTCGAGCGGGGCGAAGGCGCCTGGCTGTACACCAAGGACGGCGAGCGTTATCTCGACTTCACCGCCGGCATCGCGGTGAACGTGCTCGGCCATGCCCATCCTTATCTCGTGGCGGCGCTGACCGAGCAGGCCGGCAAGCTCTGGCACCTGTCCAATCTCTTCCGCATCGAGGGCGGCGAGCGCCTGGCCGCGCGCCTTGTCGCGGCGACCTTCGCCGACACGATGTTCTTCACCAATTCCGGGGCGGAGGCGCTGGAATGCGCCATCAAGATGGCGCGCAAGTACCATTCCGCGAATGGCCGGCCCGAGCGCGCCCGCATCATCACCTTCGAGGGCGCCTTCCACGGCCGCACGCTCGCCACCATCGCCGCCGGCGGCAACCCGAAATATCTGGAGGGCTTCGGCCCGGCCATGCCCGGCTTCGACCAGGTGCCGTTCGGCGATCTCGACGCGGTGAAGGCGGCGATCGGCCCCGAGACCGGCGCCATCCTCATCGAGCCGGTGCAGGGCGAGGGCGGCGTGCGCGCGGCCCCCTGGGCCTTCCTGCGCGAGCTGCGGGCGCTGTGCGACGAACACGGCATGCTGCTCATCCTCGACGAGGTGCAGTGCGGCGTCGGGCGCACCGGCAAGTTCTTCGCCCATGAATGGGCCGGCATCACGCCTGACATCATGGCGGTGGCCAAGGGCATTGGCGGCGGCTTCCCGGTCGGCGCCTGCCTCGCCACGCAGGAGGCGGCCAAGGGCATGACGGCGGGCACCCATGGCTCGACCTATGGCGGCAACCCGCTGGCCATGAGCGTCGCCAATGCGGTGCTCGATGTGGTTCTGGAAGAGGGCTTCTTCGAGCGCGTGCTCGCCACCTCCACCCGGCTGCGCCAGCGCCTCGCCGAGCTGAAGGACCGCCACCCCTTGGTGATCGCGGAAGTGCGCGGCGAGGGGCTGCTGCTCGGCCTGCGCACCGTGGTGCCGAACACCGACCTCATCGCCGCCATGCGGGCCGAGGGCATGCTCGCCCCCTCGGCGGCGGAGAATGTGGTGCGCCTGCTGCCGCCGCTGACCATTGGCAATGCCGAGATCGACGCGGCGTTCGAGAAGCTCGACGCCGCCTGTGCGCGGATCGAGCAGGGCCTGAAGGCCGATACCGCAAAGGGAGCGGCCGCATGAACGCGATGAATCCAGGCACCGTGAAGCATTTCCTCGACCTCGACCAGCTGCCGGCCGGGGATCTGCGCGCGGTGATGGAACTGTCGAAGGACCTCAAGAGCCGTCGGCGCGAAGTGGCGCTGGAGAAGCCTTTCGCCGGCAAAGTTCTGGCGATGGTGTTCGACCAGCCCTCCACCCGCACACGCATTTCCTTCGACCTCGCCATGCGCCAGCTCGGCGGCGAGACCCTCATGCTGACCGGCGCCGAGATGCAGCTCGGGCGCGGCGAGACCATCGCCGACACCGCCCGCGTGCTCTCGCGCTATGTCGACGCGATCATGATCCGCATCCTCGACCACGCCGCGCTGGCCGAGCTGGCCGCGCACGCCACCGTGCCTGTCATCAACGGGCTGACGCGCGAATCCCATCCCTGCCAGGTGATGGCCGATGTGCTCACCTTCGAGGAGCATCGCGGGCCGATCACGGGTCGCACCGTCGCCTGGACCGGCGACGCCAATAATGTGCTGGTGTCCTGGGTGCATGCCGCCCAGCGCTTCGACTTCGCGCTGAACGTCGCCACCCCGCCGGAGCTTTCCCCGCGCCCGGCGCTGGTGAACTGGGTGCGCGAGACCGGCGCCAAGGTGAGCTTCGGCCACGCCGCCGAGGCGGCGGTGGAGGGGGCGGACTGCGTCGTCACCGACACCTGGGTGTCGATGGGCGACGCCGAGGCCGAGCGCCGGCACAATCTGCTCAAGCCCTACCAGGTCAATGGCGCGCTGATGCGCCGGGCGGCGCCGGACGCGCTGTTCATGCACTGCCTGCCGGCCCATCGCGGCGAGGAAGTCACCGACGAGGTGATGGACGGCCCGCAATCGGTGGTGTTCGACGAGGCGGAGAACCGGCTGCACGCGCAGAAGGGCATCCTCGCCTGGTGCCTGGAAGGCGCCGCCGGCTGAGCCGACACGGAAGGCCTACCCTGCCACGGCAGGGGCGGGCCGCGCCGCATGCCCGAACGCGGCGGCCCCTCGCAGAGTTCCCCTCGCGCTCCTATATGGGCGGGCGACATGACAACACATTCCGCTTCCCCCTCCCCCGCCCCCCGTGGGCCCGATCCGCGCGCGGTCGATGACCGCGTCACCCCGTTCCACATCGACGGGCTCGATGTGCGCGGGCGCGTCGTGCGTCTGGGCACCAGCCTCGACGCCGTGCTCGCCCATCATGACTACCCCGCCGCCGTCAAACGCCTGCTGGGCGAGGCGGTGGCGCTCACCGTGCTGCTCGGCTCGACGCTGAAGATCCAGGGCCGCTTCATCCTGCAGACCCGCACCGACGGGCCGGTCGACCTGCTGGTGGTGGATTTCACCGCCCCGCACGATGTGCGCGCCTATGCCCGCTTCGATCTGGAGCGGCTGCAGGCGATGCAGGCCGGCCTTCCCGCCGGCGCCGGCTTCGACAGCGGCGCGCTGCTCGGCCATGGCCATCTCGCCATGACCATCGACCAGGGGCTGAGCGTCAACCGCTACCAGGGCGTCGTCGCGCTGGAAGGCGGCGGGCTGGAAGCCGCCGCGCACCAGTATTTCACCCAGTCGGAGCAGATCCCCACCCGCGTGCGCCTCGCCGTGGCGGAGGAGATGCGCCCGGGCGGGGCGCCCTCCTCCTGGCGCGCCGGCGGGCTGATGGTGCAGTTCCTGCCCACCGAGGGCGGGCGGGTGCGCCCGGTCGACCTGCATCCCGGCGATGCCCCGGAAGGCACCGATCTTCCCGAGACGGAGGAGGACGATTCCTGGGTCGAGGCGCTGTCGCTGGTCGGCACGGTGGAGGATGTCGAGCTGGTCGACGCCGATCTGTCCAGCGAGCGGCTGCTGTTCCGGCTGTTTCACGAGCGCGGCGTGCGGGTGTTCGAGACCGAAAACGTGGTCGCCAAATGCTCCTGCTCGCGCGACCGGGTGATGAACGTGCTCGCCAGCTTCACGCCGGAAGAGCGCACCAGCCTGGTCGAAAACGACAAGATCGCCGTCACCTGCGAATTCTGCGGCCGCACCTACGACTTCAAGGCCGAGGAGATCGTCGACGTCGCTGAGGACGGCTCCGGCGACAGCGACGCCGCGGCGCAGGGCTGAAGCGCCCGGTCCCTCCCGCACAACCTCATCCCCGGGCTGGGCCCGGGGATCCACGGCTTGGCCGTCAGATGCGGCGCTGCGCGCCGAGGGACCTTGCCCCCTACCCCACGCACTCCGCGATGAGCCCGGCGAGAAACCGCTCGCAGGCGCGCAGCTGGCTGATTTCGATATATTCGTCCGGCTTGTGCGCCTGGTCGATCGAGCCCGGCCCGCAGATGATGGTGGGAATGCCCTGCGCCTGGAAATGCCCGCCCTCAGTGCCATAGGCCACCGTATAGGTGCGGTTCTGGCCGGCGAGGCGCAGCGCCAGAAGTTCGGCTTCTGACCCGGTTTCAGGCGCCAGCGGCGGCACCTTGTAGATGAAATCGGTGGTGATCGCCGCGTCCGGCGCGGTCTCCAGCAGGCCGGGCAGCACCTTCTCGCGGCCGAAGCGCTCGAAGCGCTCCAGCAGCGCGTCCTCGTCGAAGCCCGGCAAGCCGCGCACATTCCAGCGGATGGCGCATTGGCGCGGCACGATGTTGCCGGCGGTGCCGCCATTCACGACAGTCACCTGCACGGTGGTGCTGGGCGGGTCGAAGCGGCCGGTGGGATCGCCGGCCTCGATCAGCTCGGCGCGGATGCGGTCGAGCTCGCCGATCAGCGCGGCGGCGGCGAAAATGGCGTTGGCCCCCAGCTGCGGCATGGAGGAATGCGCCTCCCGGCCGGTAACGGTGGTGAGATAGGCGAAGCCGGATTTGTGCGCGTCCACCACCCGCATCGAGGTCGGCTCGCCGACAATGCACGCGCGCGGCAAGGGCAGGTCCACCCCCAGCCGGCGCACCGCCGGCACCACGCCGGTGCAGCCGATCTCCTCGTCATAGGACACCAGCAGATGGATCGGCGTCGCCAGCGGCGCCGCCACCATTTGCGGCACCATGGCAAGGCAGCAGGCGAGAAAGCCCTTCATGTCGCAGGCGCCGCGGCCATAAACGCGATCATCGAGCGGCGTCAGCGTGAAGGGGTCGGTGCTCCAGGGCTGGCCGTCCACCGACACCACGTCGGAATGGCCGGAAAGGCACACGCCGCCGACACCGGCCGGGCCGATCGTGGCGAACAGGCTGGCCTTGTCGCCGGCCTCGCTCGGCACGATGACGCTCTCGACGCCGAACGCCGCGAGGTAATCGCGCACGAAGGCGATGAGGTCGAGATTGGAATTACGGCTCGTCGTGTCGAAAGCGACCAGATAGGCCAGAAGTTCCTCGGTCGTCGTACGTACGGCCAGCATGGAGAATCCCCGTCGCGAAGTGAGCGCCAGCATACCGGGTTATGCTGCAGCGCCCAACTAGCGCCGCCAGAAACTCGGCAGGAAGAGCACGAGAACGGTGAACAGTTCCAGCCGCCCCACCAGCATGCCCAGCGACAGGAGCCAGATCACGCTGTCCGGCAGGCTGGCGAAGTTCTGCGCCGGGCCCACCACCGGGCCGAGGCCGGGGCCGACATTGGCCAGGGCGGTGATCGAGGCGGAGAACGAGGTGATGAGGTCAAACCCCAGCACGTTGATGGCGATGCCGATCAGCAGGAAGGTGGTGAGGTAGAGAAAGGCGAAGGAGAGCACCGAGGCCACCACATCGTCACCGATCGGCTTGCCGCCATAGAGCACGGGAAACACCCCGTTGGGATAGATGACGCGCCGGAGATGCTGTTTCAGCGCCGAGCCGAGAATGGCGATACGAAAGCTCTTCATGCCGCCGGCGGTGGACCCGGTGCAGGCCCCCAGAAACAGAACGATGAAATACAGCGCCTCGGTCGGCGGGCCCCAATTGGTGTAGTCGTCGGCGACGAAGCCGGTGGTGGACATGATCGACACCACATTGAACAGGCCGTTGCGCAGCGCCGTCTCGCCCTGGTTGATCTGCCCGCCCACCTGCTGAATGGTGGAGATCACCGTGAACAGCGCCACCAGCGACAGGAACAGCCGCACCTCCGGATTGGCCAGCACGCGGCTGAAGTCGCCGGCCAGCACGCGCACATAGAGCACGAAGGGCAGCGAGCCGGAGAGCATGAAGAAGATGGCGGCATATTCGATCGCCGGGCTGTTGAAATAGCCGATCGAGGCGTCGTGGGTGGAAAAGCCGCCGGTAGAGATCGTCGCCATCGCATGGGCGACGGCGTCGAACACGCTCATGCCGCAAAAGGCATAGGTGAGCGCGCAGGCGAAGGTGAGGAAGAGATAGGAGGCGAGGATGCCCTTGGCCATCTGCGCCGCGCGCGGCAGCATCTTTTCCGATTTGTCGGAGGATTCGGCGCGGAACAGCTGCATGCCGCCGATCTGCATCATCGGCAGTAGCGCGATCGCCATGACGATGATGCCGATGCCGCCATACCAGTGCAGGAAGGCGCGCCAGATCAGCAGGCCGGGCGGGCGCTTGTCGAGGCCGCCAATCACCGTCGCGCCAGTCGTGGTCAGCCCGCTCATCGCCTCGAAATAGGCGTCGGCCAGCGACAGGTCGCTCTCCGCCCACATGAACGGGATCGCGGCGAAGGCGGAAAGCAGGACCCAGCTCAGCGTGGTGAGCACGAAGGCCTGGCGCAGCGACAGCCGCTCCACCTCGCCCGAGCGGCCGGCCAGCCACAGCGACAGGCCGACGAACACGGTGATGACGGAGGAGGCGGTATAGGCGAGGAAGTCGCCCCGGCCGGCGACGAGGTCGACCAGCGCCGGAATCATCATCATCGTGCCGAGAATGGCGAGCAGGACGCCGAGAATGGCGGCGATCGGGCGAAAGTCGATCACGGGATCAGAAGACCGTTCGGCGCGGCGGGAAGCTCACGGCGTGGAAGCTGCCGCCACCATAGCTGCTTCGCCGCAGGGCCGGAAGCGCCAAGCGCGCGCCGCCACCCGCTTAGTTCAGCGTGCGGGCCTCGCCCGGCACATCGAGCGAGAAGGCCGGCACCGCGGCCTCGAAACCCTCGCCGGCCGTCGTCACCAGGCTGTAGCTGCCTTCCATGATGCCGGTGGAGGTCGGCAGCGGCACGCCGCTGGTGTATTCGAAATGCCCGCCGGGCGGCAGCACCGGCTGTTCGCCCACCACCCCGGCCCCGCGCACTTCCTGCACCCGGCCGAGCGCGTCGGTAATGACCCAGTGGCGGGATTTGAGCTGCACCGTATCGACGCCGAGATTGAGAATCTCGACCGTATAGGCCCAGAAATACTGGCTACGCTCGGGATCGGAGCGCTCGGGTGCGAAGCGCGGCGTCACCGTCACCTGCACGCCTTTCGTCGTCGCCCGATACATGCCCGCTCCCCTGCGCCTCCCGAATCGCTCAAGTGCCACTACTGAAAGGCTTTTGCCCGGAGAGGGCAAGGCGGCGGGGCTTCACGCCTGCGTTTGTGCACCGCCGCCCGATACCCCAGCTCACACCGCCTGCAGCGCGCGGGTGATGTCGTCGGTGAGGTCGTCGACATGCTCCAGCCCGACCGAGAGCCGCACCATGCCGTCGAAAATGCCCATCTCGGCCCGCGCCTCGGGGCTGAAGCGCTGGTGCGTGGTGGTGGCGGGGTGGGTGACGAGGCTCTTGGCATCGCCGAGATTGTTGGAGATCCGCGCCAGTTTCAGCCCATTGAGAAAGCGGAACGCCCCGGCCTTGCCGCCCTCGACCTCGAAGGTCACCAGCGTGCCGCCGCCCCGCATCTGGCGGATCGCCAGCTCATACTGCTTGTGGTCGGCGCGGTAGGGATAGATCACCCGCGTGATCCCCGGCAGCTCGGCCATCCGGTCCGCCAGCAGCGCCGCGCTGGCCTGCGAGCGCTCGACCCGCAGCGGCAGCGTTTCCAGCCCCTTCAGCATCACCCAGGCGTTGAAGGGCGAGATCGACGGGCCGGTCTGGCGCAGGAAGGTCTGCAGATGATCGGTGAGGAACTTCTCCGAGCACAGCACCACGCCGGCGAGGCACCGCCCCTGCCCGTCAATATGCTTGGTGGCGGAATAGACCACCACATCGGCGCCCAGCGCCAGCGGGCTCTGCAGCATCGGGGTGGCGAACACATTGTCGACGATCAGGCAGGCGCCGGCCGCCTTGGAGATCTCCGCCACCGCGGCGATGTCGACCAGTTCCAGCGTCGGGTTGGTCGGGCTCTCCAGGAACAACACCTTCGTTTCCGGCCGCACCGCCGCCTTCCAGGCCGCAAGGTCAGTGCCGTCGACCAGCGTCGAGGTGACGCCGAAGCGCGGCAGCAATTCCTCGATCACATAGCGGCAGGAGCCGAACAGCGCCCGCGCCGCCACCACATGGTCGCCGGCTTTGAGCTGGCACAGCAGCGAGGCGGTGACCGCCGCCATGCCCGAGGCGGTGCCGCGCGCCACTTCCGCGCCTTCCAGCAGCGCGAGGCGGGTCTCGAACATCGCCGCCGTCGGGTTGGAATAGCGGGTGTAGATAAAGCCGGGGTCCTCGCCCTTGAAGCGGGCTTCGGCCTGCTCGGCGCTCTCATAGACATAGCCCTGGGTGAGGTAGAGCGCCTCCGCCGTCTCGCCGAAGGGCGAGCGCAGGATGCCCCCCTGCACGAGGCGGGTCTCGGGCCGCAGCTGGGCGATGTCGGCGGCGGAAAGCTTGGGTGTCTCGGTCATCTGCGGCTCCGGTCTCTCGCATCAACCGGGGTCGCCCGCGCGTCATGTCGCGCGGCCCCGGCCTGTTTAGCAACCTTGTTTAGCGTGGCGGCAAGCCGGCCGGCTCAAATGACCACGTCGTGCTTTTCGCTTACTCCCAGGCCAGAGGTGCCGTCAAGCCGCACTTGGCTCTTACCGGCCCGTCCGGTAAAGCCAACGGCACAAGTGAACAGCCATCATCAGCGGAGCGGCGCGCGTGGCCGAGAACGGCATGACAGTTTCGGGCACGGCGACATCCGGGCTGGCCGGCGCGGGCATCCTGCCCGGCCACGCCATCGAGGCGCTGGCCGCGCGCGGCGCCATCCGCACCGCTCGCCCCTTCGATGCCGACCAGGTGCAGCCCGCCAGCCTCGATCTGCGGCTCGGCCCGGTCGCCTGGCGCATCCGCGCCAGCTTCCTGCCCGGCCCGAACGAGACGGTGGCGGACCGCCTCACCCGGCTCGGCCTGCACCAGCTGGACCTGACCGGCGGCGAGGTGCTGGAAACCGGCTGCGTCTATCTGGTCGAGCTGGAAGAGGCGCTGGCGCTGCCCGCCGACATCGCCGCTTCCGCCAACCCGAAAAGCTCCACCGGCCGGCTCGACGTGTTCACCCGCGTCATCGCCGATCGCTCGCGCGCCTTCGACATCGTGCCCGCCGGCTATGCCGGCAAGCTCTATCTGGAAATCAGCCCGCGCACCTTCCCGATCCTGGTGCGGCAGGGCTCGCGCCTGTCGCAGATCCGCTTCCGGCGCGGCGACGCGCGCCTCGACGAGGCCGGCATCGCCGCGCTCAACGCCAGTGAGCGGCTGGTCGACGCCCCGCTCGCCGATGTCGCCGGCGGCGGCATCGCGGTCAGCGTCGATCTCTCGGGCGAGGGATTTGGCGGGCTGCTCGGCTTCCGCGCCAAGCGCCACACCGGGGTGATCGATGTCGACCGCCGCGCCGCCTGCGAGGTCGAGGATTTCTGGGAGCCGCTGGTGACGCGCGGCCGGCGCGAACTGGTGCTGGACCCGGACGCCTTCTACATCCTCGCCTCCAAGGAGGCGGTGCATGTGCCGCCCAGCCATGCGGCGGAGATGGTGCCGTTCGACCCGCTGGTCGGCGAGTTCCGCGTGCATTATGCCGGCTTCTTCGATCCCGGCTTCGGCCATGACGCCGCCGGCGGGCGAGGGGCCCGCGCCGTGCTGGAAGTGCGCTCGCGCGAGGTGCCGTTCATCCTGGAGGACGGCCAGATCGTCGGCCGCCTCGTCTATGAGACCATGCTGGAGCGCCCGCGCACCCTCTATGGCGAGGGCCTCGGCTCCAACTACCAGGCGCAGGGGCTGAAGCTCTCCAAGCATTTCAAGGCCTGGACGCGGGACTGAGCGCCGTCAGGCCGGACGCGCCACAAACACCTCGCGGGCGGCGAACAACCCGTTGAGGGCGGCGGGGAAGCCGGCATAGACGGCCATCTGCATGAGGATTTCGATGATTTCCTCACGGCTGAGGCCGACATTCAGCCCGGCCTCGATATGCACTTTCAGCTGCGGCGCGGCATTGCCCAGCGCGGCGAGCGCGGCAATGGTCGCCACCTCGCGCAGGCGCAGGTCCAGCCCCGGGCGGGTGTAGATGTCGCCGAAGGGGAACTCGATCAGCAGCCGACCGAAATCCGGGGCGATGTCGCTCAGCTGGTCCACCACTCGGGTGCCGGCCTCGCCGTCGATCCGCGCCAGCGCCGCCCATCCGGCCGCGTAGCGGGCATTGGTGTCACTGTCGGCGTTCGGCGTCGGGCGCGGGGCCGGGGCGTTGATCGTCGGGGTCATGGTTCACGTCCTCACGGTTGGCGCCGGCATAGCCGGCGATCTTGGTGTCGAGGACATCCAGGCAGGCGTGAAGCTCGTCCACATGCGCCTGTACCACCGCGCGATGATGCGTGAGCAACGCACCGCGCGCGGCGGCGGTTTCCTCACCCTGCGCCCGCAGCGCGGCATAGCGCACCATGTCGCGGATCGGCATTCCCGTGGTTTTCAGCCGCCGGAGAAAAGCAATCCAGGTGAGGATGGACGGGTCATAGTCGCGCTGGCGCGCCGCGTTCCGGTCGGCGCGCGGGAGCAGGCCGATGCGCTCGTAATAGCGGATCGTGTCCATGCTCAATCCCGTGCGCCGGGCCAGTTCGCCGATCTTCATCTCTGTCTCGAATGTTACGACGCTCATGGGTCTAGGTGCTGGAGCGCACTCCAGGTCAAGCGCTTTCTCGCCACGCCCACTCCACGAACCGCGCCGGGGCGCACCGGCCGGTCGGCTCACCCCGCCGGCGGGTCTTTCCCCTCGACGAAGGCGCGCAGCAGATGGTGCGCGATCGCCATGCGCGGCGGCGCCACCAGCCCGTCCGGGTGGGTGCGGGTGAGCAGCAGCCGCGCCTCGTCGCGCGAGAACCAGCGCGCGCCCTCAAGCTCGTTCGGGTCGATGGCGATCTCGCGTGACGCCGCTACGGCATGGAATCCGGTCATAACAGACATCGGGAACGGCCAGGGCTGCGAGCACAGATAGCGCACCGCGCCGGTGGCGATGCCCGCCTCCTCCAGCGTTTCGCGCCGCACCGCGTCCTCGAAGGTCTCGCCCGGCTCGACGAAACCGGCGAGGCAGGACCACATGCCGGGCGCGAAGCGGGCGGAGCGGCCGAGCAGGCAGTCGTCGCCATCCACCGTGAGCATGATGACGACCGGATCGGTGCGCGGAAAATGCTGCGCGCCGCAGGCTGGGCAGTCGCGCCGCCAGCCGGCCTCCGCCATGCCGAGCCGCCCGCCGCAATTGGAGCAGAAGCTGCGCCGCGCGTGCCAGGCCAGCATCGCCTTGGCGGTGGCGAGCTGGCCGGTCTCCTCCACGCTGGCGAGTTCGCGCGTGGCAATGGAACGCAGATCGATCACCAGCAGGTCGGGCCGCAGCTCCGGCCGCTCGGTCAGCGCGCCCAAGGCGGCGGCGGGAAGCGGCAGCACGAGATGGGGAACCTCGCCATCCAGCCCCAGCAGGCAGGCCTCGCCGAGCCGCCCTCCCAGCGCCACCGCCTCGGCCAGCGGAAACAGCGCGGTGCAGGAGCCCGGCCCTTCCTCCATGCCGGCGATGAAACCCGGCAGGCGGCGCAGGACGACGCTCTCGCCGGAAATCACGCAGGCCCGCGCGTGCGGGTCGGCGAGGAAGCTCTCCATCTCGCCGCGCCGCAGGCCGGCCCGGTCCAGCCGTGCGCCGGTATAGCCAAGATGCGGCCAGAGCCCGAGCGAGGTGTCGTCGGTGGAGGCCAGGTCTGTGGTGACGATCGCGCTCATGCTGCCAGCGCCCCGCGCAGCTGGCCCACCAGCCGCATCGCCTGCGGCGCGCCATAGGTCTGGCGCTCGCCGCCCGCGCCCCACACCGCGCCCGGCCAGGCGGCGTCCCGCTCGAAGCGGGCGATGACATGGATGTGCAGCTGCCGCACCATATTGCCGAGCGCGGCGACGTTCAGCTTGTCGCAGGTGGTGAGGGCTTTGAGCGCCCGGCTCACCGCGTCGATCTCGCCCCACAGCGTCGCGCGGGCCTCGGAATCGAGGTCGATCAGCTCGGCGAGGCCGGGCCGGCGCGGCACCAGGATCGCCCAGGGAAAGCGCGCATCGTCCATCAGCCGCACGGTGGCGAGGGTGAGGTCGAGCACCGGGAAGCTGTCGCCCTCAAGGCGCGGGTCGAGGACGAAGGTCGAGGCATCGCTCATGCTGGCGCACGCTCCCATGCCCGGCCGGACTGCGGGCGCGGGAAAGCTATAGCGCCGGGCGGGGCGCCTTTCCATCGCGGCCCGGCCGCAAACGGGGCGGATCAGCTCCCCGCAGGCGGCAATTGTCGGCCGCGGCGCCATGGCCTAGAGAGAAGGCCGCGCCCCCGTAGAACGCGCCCCGTAGAAGCAGCGTGCCATGACCCTCTCCGTGCCGGTCGATTCCCTGCGCCGCACCGCCCTGCCGGTGCTCGTCGCGCTCAGCGCCGCGCATTTCCTCAATGACATGATCCAGTCGCTGATCCCGGCGATCTACCCGCTGATCAAGGACGCCTACGCGCTGGACTTCGCCCAGATCGGCGTCATCACCCTCACTTTCCAGATTTCCGCCTCGCTGCTGCAGCCGGTGATCGGCCTGTATACCGACCGCCACCCCATGCCCTATTCGACGATTGTGGGCATGGGGTTCACCCTTGTCGGCCTGATCGGCCTCGCCCATGCCGGCACCTACCCGCTGCTGCTGGTCGCGGCGGCCTTTGTCGGCATCGGCTCGTCGATCTTCCACCCCGAGGCGACGCGGATGGCGCGCAAGGCGTCGGGCGGGCGGCACGGCTTCGCGCAGGGGCTGTTCCAGGTCGGCGGGCAGACCGGCGGCGCCATCGGCCCGCTGCTCGCGGCCTTCATCATCGTGCCGAACGGCCAGTCGAGCCTCGCCTGGTTCTGCGCCGCCGCGCTCATCGCCATGCCGCTGCTGTTCTGGACCGCGCGCCACCGCGCGCTGGCCGTGCCGTTTCGTCCGGCGGGACAGCGGGCCGAGCCGGAGGTGGCGCACAAGCCGTTCCGCGAGGTCGCCTTTCCGCTGGCGATCCTGATCGTGCTGCTGTGCTCGAAGACCGCCTATACCGCGAGCTTCACCTCGTTCTACACCTTCTACCTGATCGAGCGTTTCGGCGTGTCGGTGCAGGTCTCGCAGCTGATGCTGTTCCTGTTCCTCGTCTCCTCGGCGGCGGGCGTGCTGTTCGGCGGCATGCTGGGCGACCGCATCGGGCGCAACAAGATCATCTGGTTCTCCATTCTCGGCGCCCTGCCCTTCACTTTGGCGCTGCCCTATGCCGGCCTGTTCGGCACCGCCATCCTCACCGTCCTGATCAACCTCATCATGTCGAGCGCCTTCGCCGCCATACTGGTCTATGCCATTGACCTGATGCCGCACCGCATCGGCCTTGTCGGCGGGTTCTTCTACGGGCTGGTGTTCGGCCTTGGCGGGCTGGCGGCGGCGGCGCTGGGGATCTTCGCGGACCGCTACGGCATCGATGCGGTCTACCAGATCTGCGCCTTCCTGCCGGCCTTCGGCCTGCTCGCCTTCCTGCTGCCGAGCCTGCGCGGCGCGCGGGTGTCTTGAACCTCCCAACAATGGCCCCACCCATGAGCGAACTGCGCAGCCTCTACCCGCCGATCGACCCCTTCGAGACCGGCATGCTCGATGTCGGCAACGGCCATTCCATCTATTGGGAGCGCGCGGGGACCCCGGGCGGCAAGCCCGCCGTGTTCCTGCATGGCGGCCCGGGCGGCGGCATTTCGCCCGCCCACCGCTCGCTGTTCGATCCCGCCCGCTATGAGGTGATCCTGTTCGACCAGCGCGGCTGCGGCCGCTCCACCCCCTATGCCGAGCTGGAACACAACACGACCTGGGACCTCGTCGCCGATATTGAGCGGCTGCGCGAAACCTTTGGCTTCGAGACATGGCAGGTGTTCGGCGGCTCCTGGGGCTCGACGCTGGCGCTCGCCTATGCCGAAACCCACCCTGAGCGCGTCAGCGAACTCATCCTGCGCGGGGTCTACACCCTCACCCAGGCCGAGCTCGACTGGTATTACCGCTTCGGCGTCTCCGAGATGTTCCCCGACAAATGGGAGCGCTTCCTCGAGCCGCTGAAGACCGAGGAAGAACGCGCCGACCCGGTGACGGCCTATCGCGCTTTGCTCACCGGCGCGGACGAGACGGCCAGGCTGGAAGCCGCCAAGGCGTGGTCGACCTGGGAAGGCGAGACCATCACCCTGCTGCCGGATGCCGGCTATTCCGCCGCCTTCAGCGACGGGCATTTCGCCCTCGCCTTCGCCCGCATCGAGAACCACTATTTCGTTCACAAGGCGTGGCTGCGCGAGCGCCAGCTGCTCGACGACGCCCATAAGCTCAAGGGCATTCCCGGCGTGATCGTGCATGGGCGCTACGACATGCCCTGCCCGGCGCGCTATGCGTGGGAGCTGTCGAAGATCTGGACCGATGCCGAGCTGCATCTGATCGAAGGCGCCGGCCATGCCTATTCCGAGCCCGGCATTCTCGACCGCCTCATCCGCGCCACGGACACATTCGCGCGCTAGTGGGCAGGTGTCCGTGCCAGAGAGGTTCCGATGATCACATTGTCCCGCCGCGCTCTGCTCGCGTCCACCCTTCTGCCGCTCGGCGCCGCGCTGGCGCCGGCCCGCGCGCAAAGCGCGCCGGATTTCGGCAAGGTGGCGCCGCCGATCTTCAGCGCGCTGGCCAAGGCGAACGACATTCCCGGCCTTGTCGTCGGCATCACCCGCAAGGGCGAGCACGAAATCCTCGCCATCGGCCAGACCGCCCGCACGGGCGGGCAGCCGGTGGATGGCGATACGCTGTTCGAGCTGGGATCGGTGAGCAAGACTTTCATCGTGGCGCTGGCCGCGCTGGCGGCGGAACGCGGGCAGCTCGATCTCAATGCGCCTCTGGAAAAGGTGGCGCAGCGGCTCACCGGCACCGCCTTCGGCGCGCTCACCCCGCTCGATCTCGCCACCCATGCCACGGGCGGCATGCCGCTGCAGCTTCCCGACAGCATCCGCAACGAGAAGGAACTGGTCGAGTGGCTCGCCGCCTGGAAACCGGCCGCGCCGCCGGCGACGCGCCGGGCCTATTCCAATATCAGCATCGGCGTGCTCGGCCTTGTCACCGCCACCGCGCTCGGCGTCAGCTTCCCCCGCGCGGCGCAGCGCGACCTGTTCCCGCTGCTCGGGCTGAACAGCACCTATATCGACGTTCCCGAGGATGCGATGGCGCGCTATGCCATGGGCACCACCAAGGACAACAAGCCGGCCCGCCTCACCCCGGGCCTGCTGGGCCCGGAAGCCTATGGCGTGAAGTCCACCGCGCTCGACATGCTCACCTTCCTCGACGCCAATATGGGCGTCGGCACGGTGGAGCCTGACATGGCCCGGGCGCTGGCCCGCACCCATACCGGCTATTTCGAGACCAAGAGCTATGTGCAGGAGATGGTCTGGGAACGCTATCCCTGGCCGGTCGGGCGCGACCGGCTGCTCGCCGGCAATTCGGCCGACATGGCGATGAAGCCGCAGCCCATCACCCGGCTCGACCCGCCCTCCCCGCCGGCGCCGGCGAGCTTCATCAACAAGACCGGCTCAACCAATGGCTTCGGCAGCTATGTGGTGATGCTGCCGGCGGAAAAGCTCGGCATCGTCGTGCTCGCCAACCGGAACTATCCGAACGAGGAGCGGGTAAAGGCGGTCTACGCGCTGGTGGAAGGGCTGCGGGGGGCGTGATGCAGGGGCCCTTAGAGCCCTGTCTGGTCGGCGAGTTCGCGCCGCCGGCTGCGAACAAGCCCTCGCCACACAGCTCCCATGGCCTCCTTCACCCCGTTGACCGGGCTCAGCGCGATAACGTGTAGCGCTGCAATGGTGAGGGAAACCGGCGTTCGAAGGGATTTGAGAGTCATGCAATGGCGAAAGAAATAGTACTGCTGGTCCGCAGCCGATACTTGGCCCTTGGTTAGCTTAAACCACTCGACCGTCGCCAGGTATCCCTTTTTCTGCAAGCTAACCCGGTCTGGATTATCACCCAGGATGTAATCCGACAGGGCTTGGTGCTGATAGACAAGCGGAACGCCGGCCTGCTGCAATCTCAACACGAAATCCCAGTCTTGATGCCGCTTCAGGCCCGCTCTGAATCCAATCTCTTTCGCCCGCGCTGCAGGGACGATGAGGGTAGATGTCTGGAGCGCACCACCTTCGCGAAGCAGAAACGTGCTCAAGGACCTGTCGAGGTCCGGCGGCCTCGCGTTGCAGAGCCTCCTCCCGCCCTTCCGAACCAGCATGCAATTGGAAGCGAAGAAGGATCCGTGATGATCGGCGTCGACATCAAGCTGTGTTTCCAGCTTGGTCGGGTACCACAGGTCGTCTGCATCGATAAAGGCGATCAGTGTGCCCTGCGCCGCATCTATACCGGTGTTGCGAGCGACGGAGCCGCCGCTATTCCTTGAATGATCGATGATGCTTATGTTCCCGCCGAGCTGAGCAAGTGCAGAGATTTCCGGCCTGCCAGCGCCGCTGTCATTCACCAGAATGATTTCAAACGCCGGCCATGTCTGGTCCAGCACGCTCTGCAACGAAGCTCGTATGATTTGCACAGGCTCTCGGTAAACGGTCATGACCACCGTAACGAAAGGCCGCCCGGGATTATTTGCCAATGCAGACATCAATATTCTCAAATATATCAGATAAACAGTAACATTCTGTATTTATTCGTCATTATGATAAACTGAAACGACATTCCAAATATGCACTTCACGAAGAATTCTACATTTGCCTCTCGAAGCATATTCATCACCTCAGCGATCGTCTCTTTTTCGCCTGGTCGCTCCGCGTCATCGAAAACGATGATGAACTCCCGCCCGGCCATTCGTTCGATCATCGGACCGGCGCCCCAACGTGAGCGGTGCGGCGCTCCGATCGGTCCGTCGACAATCAGGACGTCGGCGTCAAAGGAATCCAGCGCCGTCACGGGAAATCCCTTGGCAATATGGCCCCGAAATGAAATCTCTTCCAAATCGATGAGCCTGACTTCATGGCGCACGGATGCGCTGACCGAAGAAGCCCAGGCCGCATCATGCTCAATCGTGAGCACAGAGAACGGCTGGACATCCCGCATGCTGTCCAGGAATATAGACGATTGACCTGCGCCCAGCTCGGCAATACGTGTCGGTTTCCCATCCCGAACGATTCGATAGATGACATAAAGCAGGCTGTAGTTCGCCGCGGCCGCCACAGGCAAAGGTATATACTTAAAACTATGAAAATTTACTATA
Source organism: Ancylobacter vacuolatus (assembly GCF_030813595.1). Classification (GTDB taxonomy): domain Bacteria; phylum Pseudomonadota; class Alphaproteobacteria; order Rhizobiales; family Xanthobacteraceae; genus Ancylobacter; species Ancylobacter vacuolatus. The sequence continues at coordinate 110,634 of NZ_JAUSUH010000011.1, forward strand.
TGATTTAATATATTTTGATAGTAAATTTCTCTCTGAAGTTGAAGGCCTGTGAAATTGGCAATTTTTAGTTTTAATTTCGAAGAGTATCCAACAAAATCACGAATATTGGAAAGAGACCGCGGATCGAGGCCATCCGAGCTAATGTGGGCCACGGAAACACTTCCCTTGCAAAAACGGCTCATTACAGGGCGCTGTCATCGCACAAGCTTGACACAGGGGATAGCGTTTATCTAGCTTGATCACCCCGCGCACAGGTGCGTTTCGTCGCCTTTGAAATAGTGCCGTCCAGCCCCGCCGATCGAGGCATCACCGGGAGAGCCTGCGCTCGGTGGCCGTTCACGCCCCCCTGGCGGGCGCACCGCTCAGCCTTATGAAGGGCACGCCGACCAGCAGCACGCCGACGCCGACCAGAGCGCCATAGCCGGTATAGGCGATGCTGGCATACAGCAGATAGGCGCAGGTGAGACAGAACAGCGCCGGGGTCAGCGGGTAGAGCGGCGCGCGGAAGCGGTCGGTCCGGCCACTCTCGCGCGTGCGGAGAATGAAGAACGACACCCCGACCAGCAGCAGGAAGAACCAGAACACCGGGGCGGTATATTCCACCATCGCCTGGAAGCCGACGCGCGTGCTGGCGCCGAACACGACAAGCGCCAGCGCGATGGCGCTCTGGGCGAGAATGGCGTTCACCGGCATGTTGCTGCGCTCCTCCCACAGGCCGATGCGACCGAGAAGCGGCAGTTCCCGCCCCAGCGAGTAATAGAGCCGGGCCCCGGTGAAGATGGTGGCGTTCATCGTGCTCAGCGCGGCAAAGCACACCAGCAGCGCCACCGCCAGCGAGGCGCCGGGCCCGAAGAGCTGGTGCAGCGTGTCGGCCGCCACCACGTCGCTGGCGCGCAGCCCTTCGAGGCCGAGAACGTTGAGATAGGCGAGATTGATGAGGAAATACAAAGCGGTAATGATCGCGACGCTCGTCACCAGCACGCGCGGCATGTTGCGGCGCACATTCTTCATTTCGCCCGAGAGATAGGCCACCTCGTTCCAGCCGCCATAGGTCAGCAGGATCAGAACCATCGCCAGCCCGAACGCGCCGCTGGCCGAGCCGGCGTCCGGTGCCGGGGCGAGTGTCGGGGCGCTGCCCAGCGCCAGGCCGAAGCCGGAGACAAGGACGATGGCGAGGATGATGAGGACAGTGAAGACAATCTGCAGCGTGCGGCTCTGCTTCGATCCGGTCAGGTTGATGGCGGTGAAGACCAGGATCGCCCCCGCCGCATAGAGTGCCGAGCCCCAGGGCCCGAGCGGCAGGATACCCTGCGCGTAGTCGCCGAACACGAAGGCCACCGCCGCGATGGCGCCGGTCTGGATCACGGTGAGCCGGGCCCAGGCGAAAAGCAGCGCCACCGGCCGCCCAAGCGCCCGGCGCAGATAATGATACTCGCCGCCGGCATGGGGATAGGCCGAGCCGAGTTCGGCATAGACGAAGGCGCCGATCAGCGTGACGGCGCCGCCGATCAGCCAGAAGGCGACAAAGGCCCATTCGCTCGACACGTTGAGGGCGACGATCTGCGGGGTGCGGAAAATGCCGATGCCGACCACGATGCCGACCAGCATGGCGATGCCGTCGAGCGCCGACAGGCTCGACGTCGGGGTGCCCTGCGGCCCGCCCCGCGCCGCCAAAGCGGGGTCGGCAGCCACGGCGGAATCGCGCGCAATCGCGAGGGGCTTCACGGAGCACTCTCCAGTTTCTAACGGGGAATAGCGGCGCCGGGCCGCCGGCAGGCGCGCGCCGGCACGAGGCGCGCCAGGACGAGGCGCGCCCGAACATGGCGCGCCGGAACAGCCGGGCGGCGCGGGAGCCGCCGCCCGGGAGCGCGCGGGGGGGGGCCTCAGCTGCGGATGGCGGTCCAGTTCCGCACCGGACCGTCCGAGGCGGTGCCCGAGAGGCTGTTGCCGACCACGGCGCCGACATAATCGATACCGCCGGCGGTGAAGTGCAGTTCCTTGCCGACCACGCGGCCCTTCTCGATCGGCGTGCCACCGAGGTCGCCGGTGACCTTCTGGTAGGTCTGCTCCAGCCGCAGCGGCTGCTCGCCGAGGCGCCAGTCGCCCTCCACCTTGGCCGGCACGATCCACATCAGCGCCGTGCACCACTGGCTGCAGTTATCGTCGAGGCGGTCGACCCGGTCGGCCTCCCAGTCGCCCATGGCGAAACTGTTGGAGACCACGCGGGTGCCGGGCTCAAGTTCGAGAATCTGCGGGCGCAGGCGCTCGTTCAGCTCCGGCAGCAGGAACAGGGTGAGCACCTGCGCCTTGGAGAAATCGGTCTCGAAGATATCGGCCTGCTCGAAGGTCGCGCGGTCGGCGACGCCGGACGACTCGGCCCGCCGCTTGGCCAGCGTCACCATGTCGGGATTATACTCGATGCCATGGGCGCGCAGGCCGCGCTGCGCCGCCGCGATCACGGTGCGCCCATCGCCGGAGCCGAGATCGATCAGGTAGTCCTGCGGGCCGACCGCCGCCATGTCGAGCATGCGCTCGACCAGGCTGTCGGGCGTCGGCACCCACACCACATCCTTGCCGGGCTGGCCGGATTTGGGATCGTAGCCCTCCGCCGCCGGGGCGATGATATCAGGCGGGGCGGCGGCCGGCGGCGGGGCGAGGGCCGGGGGCGCCGTCTGCGCCAGTGCCGGAGTGGCCAGGGCGAGAGCCCCGGTGGACATCACCACCGCGATGGCGCCCGCCAGAAGGCCGGAACGCGGCACACGTCGTGACACGCGCCTCGGCGTCACGATCAATGCATGACTATCTCTTCTATTGATACAATTTGATACAGTTGATTCGTCGTCGATTGCCCGTAACAACTTACCTCTCCTTCGGTTGATACTTGACTTGTCGACCTCTATTGCGACTTTCCGTTTGGGTAACATTCTAGATTGTCACGTACCACTCAATTAACGTTGAGGAATTTTAGTTCACAACGGTTTGAGGTCAGGCTTTACGGATGGCGCCAGTGCCCTAGACCGTGCGCCGCCCACATTGGAGAAGGCGCGCGCGGCAGCGGACGGACCGCCATCGCGTGGCCGTGCTTTCCCGCCTCTTGCATCCCCCGCGCATCTGGACGATATAGGCGGCGGGAGGTTGGCGGTGGACGAGCCACTCGCCAACCGGGTCAGGTCCGGAAGGAAGCAGCCCCAACGAGCCCGGATCGGGTCTCTGTCCAGCCTCCCACCCTCTTCCAGCGCTGATGCCCTGAGAGCCCGCACCCTGCGGGCTGTCCTCTTGGTGCGCGTGGCCGGCGCATGAGCGCCTCCCGCCGCCTCCCCCTTTGCCGATTTTTCCCCACCCGGCCGGCGGCGCGGTTGCCCTATGGGTGCTGCGCGATGATATGAAGGGGCCAGCAGCGAGGGACCATGAGCGCGGACAGCCCTGATTTTCCGGCGACAGCGGACGACGCCCGCGATGTCGACGCCCGCGATGTCGACGCCCCCTTGGGCTTCGACCTTGGCGCCGTGCCGGCCGTGCCCGCTGCCGTGCCGGCCGCCGCCACCCCCTATCGCGTGCTCGCCCGCAAATACCGGCCGCAGACCTTCGCCGACCTGATCGGCCAGGAGGCGATGGTCCGCACGTTGAGCAACGCCTTCACCTCCGGGCGCATCGCGCAGGCCTATATCCTCACCGGCGTGCGCGGCGTCGGCAAGACCACCACCGCTCGCATCCTCGCCCGCGCTCTCAATTACGAGCCGGCGGACGGCCCGGTCGGCGGCGGGCAGCCGACGCTCGACATGCCGGTGCTCGGCCGCCATTGCCGCGACATCATCGAGAGCCGCCATGTCGACGTGCAGGAAATGGACGCCGCGTCCAATACCGGCATCGGCGATATCCGCGAGATCATCGAGGCGGCGCGCTACAAGCCGGTGCTGGCGCGCTACAAGGTCTTCATCATCGACGAAGTGCACATGCTCTCCACGGCGGCCTTCAACGGGCTGCTGAAGACGCTGGAAGAGCCGCCCGAGCATGTGAAGTTCATCTTCGCCACCACCGAAATCCGCAAGGTGCCGGTGACGGTGCTCTCGCGCACCCAGCGCTTCGATTTGCGCCGGGTCGAGGCCGGCGTGCTGGCGCGCCACCTGCACGGCATCTGCACGGCGGAGGGCGTGAACATCGACGCCGAGGCGCTGAGCCTCATCGCCCGCGCGGCGGAAGGCTCGGTGCGCGACGCGCTCTCGCTGCTCGACCAGGCGATCGCCCATTCCGGCGGGCAGGCGACCGGCGGCATGGTGCATGGCGAGCAGGTGCGGGCGCTGCTCGGCCTCGCCGATCGCGGCCGGGTCATCGACCTGTTCGAGGCGCTGATGAAGGGCGACATCGCGAAGGCGCTGACTGAGCTGCGCGAACAGTATGATTCCGGCGCCGACCCGGCGGTGGTGATCGCCGACCTCGCCGAGTTCACCCACCTCGTCACACGGATGAAGATCCTGCCCGAGACCGGCGACGACGCCGCTTTGGTGGAGGCCGAGCGCATGCGCGGGCGCGATTTCGCCCGCGGCCTGTCGATGCGGGTGCTCTCGCGCGCCTGGCAGATGCTGACCAAGGGGCTCACCGAGGTGCAGCAGGCGGCAAAGCCGATGCAGGCAGCGGAAATGGTGCTGGTGCGCCTCGCCTATGCCAGCGACCTGCCGACCCCGGACGAAGCGCTGCGCCGCCTGCGCGACGGCGCGCCCGAGGCGCCCGCCGGCCGGCCTTCCGGCGGCGCAAGCATGGGCGGTGGCTCGGGCGGTGGCGGCTCGGCGATGGCCGCAATGGCCCCGCGCAGCTATGCCGCGCCGGTCTCCGTCCCCGTCTCGGCTCCCTCGGCCGCCCCCAGCGCGGCGAGCCATCTCTCGGTCGCCTCCCGCAGCGCCCCGCGCCCGGCCGCGCCGGCCGTTTCGCCGGCGGCAGCGCCCGCCCCCGCCCCGGGCCTCGCCGTGGCGACCTTCGAGGATCTCGTCGCGCTCGCCGCCGCCCGGCGCGACCTCAAGCTCAAATTCGCGCTGGAGAACCATCTGCGACTGGTCGACTTCGAGGATGGAAGGCTGGAAGTGGCGCTGGCCCCCGGCGGCTCGCCCAATCTGATCCAGGAACTGCAGTCGAAGATTTCCGAATGGACGGGAAAACGCTGGCTGGTCGCCCTGTCGCGCGAGGAGGGCGAGCCCACTCTGGCCGAGAAGGCCGCCGCCCAGCGCCACGCGATGATGACCGGCGTGCGCGCCGACCCGTTGGTGGCGGCGGCGCTGGCCCGCTTTCCCGGCGCCTCGATCGTCGATGTGCGTTCGCTCGCAACCGAAGAGCCTGCCGGCGCCTTCACCACCGATACCAACGACGCCGATCTGATGGCCGCCCGCGATGACGGGCCGGGCGCGGACGACGAGATCGAATTCTGACACAGGAGTCCCGGATGAAAGACCTTCTCGGCATCATGTCCAAGGTGAAGGAGATGCAGTCCAAGATGGAGCAGCTCCAGGCGGAGCTGGAAGCCATCGAGGTCGAGGGCGCGGCCGGCGGCGGCATGGTCACGGTGCGCCTCTCCGCCAAGGGCGCGCTGAAGGCGATCCATGTCGACCCCAGCCTGCTCAACCCCGAGGAAGCGGAAATCCTCGAAGACCTGATCGTCGCCGCCCATGCCGATGCCCGCGCCAAGGGCGATCGCATCGTGCAGGAAAAGACCCAGGCAATCACCGCCGGCCTGCCGATCCCGCCCGGCATGAAGCTGTTCTGAGACGGGCGCCGCGCGACTTCGAGGGCGACGGCTCCCTCTCCCCGTGGGGGAGAGGGTTGGGGTGAGGGGCCCGCCTGTTGCGCGGGCCCGCCCGGGGGGGGGGGGGGGCGGCGGGGGGGGGGCGGGGCGGCGCCGCGCCCGCGAGCGCGGGGCGCGGCCGGGGGGGGGGGGGGGGGGGGGGGGGGGCGGGGGGGGGGGGGGGGGGGGGGGGGGGGGGGGGGGGGGGGGCGCCCCCCCCCCCCCCCCCGCCTGTTGCGCGGGCCCGCCCGCTCCCCTCACCCGCCGCTGCGCGGCGACCTCTCCCCCACGGGGAGAGGTGAGAACGGCAAGGCCCGTTTTGACACAGAACGGCGCCGGCTCCCTCTCCCCCACGGGGAGAGGTAAAGAACAGCTGGCCGGCGCCCCCCTTATCCCTTCAGTGCCGCCTCCACGATGCCCAGCACCGCCGCCGCGATCTCAGGCGCCTGCGCCATCAACGGCGCGTTGATCCGGCCATAGAGCGCGAACACCGCCGGCTGCACCACGCAGCCGAGCGCCAGCGCGCTCGCCAGCGTCACCCGCGCCTCCGGCACGCCGGCGCCGCGCAGCATCTGCGCCACCGCCTCCACCACATTCGCCTCCGGCGCGTCCGGCACGGTGCCCAGATGCTCGTGCTGGTGGATGAGCAGATAGGCGAACAACGCCGGCTCGGCATCGAACAGCGCGCAGGCCAGACCGACCACTGCCCGCAGCTTGCGCTCCAGCTCCCGCTCCCCGGCATCGATGGCGCAGATCTCCGCCGCCAGCGTCGCGTAGCGGGTGAGGAACAGCTCGCGGGCGAGCTTCTCCTTCGAGGGGAAATGCCGGTACAGCGCCCCCTCGCTCACCCCGACCCCGAGCGCGATGTCGCGCACCGAGGTGCCGGCCACGCCCTTCTGCGCGAACAGCTCCAGCGCCACCGCCTCGATCCGCGCGCGGGTATCCGCGCCGTCGCGGCCGCGACGTGCGGGCGCCGCGCTCACGCACCCTCTCCCGGCCCGGTGCCGCGCGCGGCGAGCATTTCCAGCGCGATGGCGCGCGCCTTGGTGAAGTCCACCTTGCCCGAGCCCAGCAGCGGCAGCTCGTCCATACGCAGGATCTCGGCTGGGACCATCAGCTCGGTCACGCCGCGCTCGCGGGCATGGCCCTGCAGCGCCGCGCGGGTGAGGTCCGGCGCGGTGCTCATCAATATGATGCGCTCGCCGCGCCGCGCGTCCGGCACCGCCACCGCCACATGCTCGGCATCCGGGCGCAGCGCGGCGACCATGGTGTCGATGGCGGCGAGCGAGATCATCTCGCCGGCGATCTTGGCGAAGCGCTTCACGCGGCCGCGAATGGCGACGAAACCTTCGTCGTCAAAGGTGACGATGTCGCCAGTGTCGTACCAGCCCATCTCAGGCGGCTCGATCACGCCGGGCTTCTCGGCGCGGAGATAGCCGAGCATCACGTTCGGCCCGCGCACCTGCAGCCGCCCGCCTTCCTCGATGCCGGCCATGGTCTCCAGTCGGTGGTGAATGCCCGGCAGCATCCGCCCCACCGTGCCGACGCGGTTGAACATCGGCGTGTTCACCGCCAGCACCGGCGCGCATTCGGTGACGCCATAGCCCTCCAGAATGCGGTGGCCGAACTTCTCCATCCACACCCGACGCGTTTCCGCCTTCACCGGCTCGGCGCCCGCCACCACGAAGCGCAGCGAGCGGAAGTCGTAAGGGTTGGCAGTGCGGGCATAGCCCATGAGGAAGGTGTCGGTGCCGACAATGGCGGTGGCATTGGTGGCGTAGACCAGTTCCGGGATGATCCGGTAATGCAGCGGCGAGGGGTAGAGATAGGTCTTCAGCCCCGACACCATCGGCAGCACCAGCCCGCCGGTGAGGCCGAAGGAATGGAAGACGGGCAGCACGTTGAACATGATGTCGGCGGGCGAGAAGTCGATCCGCGCCGCCACCTGCGCCACATTGGTGAGGATGTTGCGATGGGAGAGTACGACGCCCTTCGGCGTGCCTTCCGAGCCCGAGGTGAACAGCACGAAGGCCGGATCGTCGGGATGGGCGGGCTTCGGCGCGGGCAGCGGCAGCAGGGCGCGGATCTTGTCCGGCGTGGTGACGGAGGCGCGGATGTCCTCGCTCATCAGCACCCGCACATGCTTTTCCAGCTCCGCGACTTCCGCCTCCAGCCGCGCCTTCTCGATGAAGGCGCGCGAAGCGACCACCAGCTTCACCTCCGCCGCCTTGCAGGCAGTGACGAGATTGGTGGCGCCGGCGGTGTAGTTGAGCATGACCGGCACGCGGCCATGGCGCGAGAGCCCCAGCAGCACCACGGCGATGCCGGCGGCGTTGGGCAGCAACACGCCGACCTTCTCGCCCGGCGCGGTTTCCTTAGCCAGCTTGTCACCGAGGATCTTCGCCCCCAGCAGCAGCTTGCGATAGGACAGGATGCTGCCGAGCGGGTCCTCCAGCACGATGCGCTTCATGCCGAGCCGGATCGCCGCGTCCTCCACCGCCTGATAGACGGTGACATTGGTGTGGCTGGTCTCGAAGACGAGATCGCTCATCACGTCATAGAGCGCCGCGCCCGCCGCCCGCCGGCGCTTGCGGCCGAACAGCTCGCGATCGACCTTCAGCTTGCGCGGCGGCAGGATGGTGACGCGCACCTTGGGGAACAGCCGCTTGCGGGTCTGGTGGCCGTCGAGGCGGGAGAAATAGGTCTGCTCCAACCCCTCGATCCGCACCGGCACCACGGGCGCGTCCGCCTTATCGGCGATCAGCGCCGAGCCGTCATAGATCTTCATGATCGAGCCGGTGACGGTGATCCGCCCCTCGGGGAAGATCACCAATTGCTCGCCCTGCTGCACCTGGCGGATCAGGTCGCGGGTGGCCATCGGCTTGGTCGGGTCGAGCGGGAAGGCGCGCACCAGCTTCAGGAACGGCTTCACCCACCAGGCCTCCGCAATGGCGCGGTCGACGGCGAAGACCGGGTCATTGTCGAGCAGCGCCATGATGAGCGGCGCGTCGAGGAAGCTGACATGGTTGATGGCGATCACCGAGCCGGGGCCGGCGGCCTTCAGGTGCTCCGCCCCCGTCACCTCGACCCGGAACAGCACCCGGAACACCAGCTTGATCAGGTCGCGCAGCACCTGGCCCTGGAAGGCGCGCCCGGCGAGAATGGCGACGACGAGGCTCGCCGCGCCGAGCAGGCCGAGCAGCGCCGGGGCGCCGAATCCCGCGAATTGCAGCCCGGCGACGATGACCGCGCCCGCCACCATGAAGGCGGCGTTGAGCACATTATTGCCGGCGATCACCCGGGCGCGGCGGTCCTCGTCGGCGGCCGCCTGCACAAAGGCGAAGGTCGGCACCACGAAGGCGCCACCGGCGGCGGCAAGGCCGATCAGCCCGATGGCGGCGTGCACACCCGCGCCCGAGGTGAGGAAGTCATACCAGCCAATCGGCGGCGCGGCGGGGGCGAGCGTGCCCATCATGAAGGCGAGATCGATGGCGAAGACGCCCATCAGCAGCCCCGCCGCCGGCACCAGCGCCAGCAGGATGCGCCCTTCCGACAGCTTGGCGGCGAGCGTCGAGCCGATGGCGACGCCGATGGTGAACAGAACGAGGAACAGGGTGACGACGCTTTCCAGCCCGCCAATGCTGTCCTTCACCAGCGTCGGCAGCAGCGAGAGCACCACGCCGCCGACCAGCCAGAACCAGGAGACGATCAGCGCCCCGCGCCAGATCGGCTTCTCGGCGCGGATATCGGCCAGCAGCGTCATCGTGCTGCGCCAGACATTGTGGTCGATCTTGAGGTCCGGCGCGCCCGGCAGCGTGTGGGGGATGCCCCGGGCCGACAGCCAGGCGATCACCGCCAGCACGAAGGTGAAGCCGGCCACCGCCCATTCCCCGGTATGGGTGAAGGCCAGCGCCCCGCCCACCGTGCCGCCGAGAATGGCGGCGAAGGTCGCCATCTCGATCAGGGCATTGCCGGAGACGAGTTCGTCCTTGGCGAGGTGATCGGGCAGGATGCCGTATTTCACCGGCCCGAACAGCGCGCTCAGCGTACCCATGAAGAACAGGCCGACGAACAGCAGCGGGATGGACTGGATGACGAAGCCGGCGCTGGCGATCAGCACGATCCAGATTTCGGCGAATTTCACCCGCCGGGCGATCAGCGACTTGTCGTAGCGGTCGGCCAGCTGGCCGCCGAGGCTGGAGAACAGGAAGAAGGGCAGGATGAAGATGCCCCCCGCCAGCGTCACCAGCGCGCCGCCATTCACATGGGCGATGCCGTAAAGGATCAGCAGCGCCATCGCGTTCTTCACGAAATTGTCGTTGAAGGCCGCGAAGAACTGGCACCAGAACAGCGGCGCGAACCGCCGGGCCGTCATCAGCCGTGTGAACATGCTCGATCCCTCACCGCATTGTCAGTGAGCGATCACTTACATAAAGACGCGAAGGCGTCAACATCTCCCACAAGGCCGGCATCTCGGCCGAGCGACGCGAGAGCCGGGATCGCTCCCCCATGGCACGCGATCCCGGATCGGCCTGCGGCCGTCCGGGATGACGGGAGACGTGAGGGCTAAACCAGCACGCCCGCCAGCGCTGCGGCGAGCAGTAGCCCGTCATGCACGCCGAGCTGCAGCCGGGAGGGCGTGCCCGCGCCGTGCAGCATCAGGGTCGTGGCGAGGCTCGCCAGCGCCCAGCCGGCGCCCACCGCGAGGAAGGCGAGGGAAATCGTCACCGCCTCATTGGCCTGCGCCACCATCAGCGCCGCCCCGATGCAGAGCGCGAGCGCCAGCAGCGCCAGCGGCGCCGCGCCGATCCACCGCGCCAGCGCCCCGCCCGCCAGCGCCGGCGCGTACATCGCCACCACATGCCAGGCGACCACGCCCGAAATCAACGGCACACCCACGCCGCAGCCGGCCAGCGACAGCGGCGCGCCGGCCATCGCCGAGGTCATCGCCCCCCAGGCGAGAGCGCCGATCAGCGTCGGCAGGACGAGCGCCCGCCAGGCCAGCGGCGCGGGGCGCTCCTGCGGCTGCGCCACCGCCATCGCCTCGACGGTGAGTTCGGCATGGGAAAAGCGCGCTTCCGGCAGCGACACGGCAAAGCCGAGCGCGCCGAGCTGGGCCAGCGCCGCGAGGATCAGCGTGCCGGCGAAGGTGTAGGGGGCGAAGGCCGCCTCCGCCATGCCGGCCAGCAGCGGCCCGGCAAAGCCGGCCAGCGCGCCGGCACCGAGGAGCCGCGCCACCATGCCCGCCCGCAGCCCCGAGGCCGCGCCGAAGGCCGCCGCGTGGCGGTAGAACATGCCAAAACCCTGTGCCGCGCCGAGCCAGGCGGCGCCCAGCACCAGCATCGGGAAGGCGCCGAGCATCAGCGCATAGGCCGCCACCAGCCCGCCGGCGACGCCGAGGCTGGCGCCGAGCGCGAAGGCGGCCCGCCGGCCGAACGTGTCGAGCAGGAAGCTGGCGGGAAGGCTCGCCAGCGCCGCGCCGAGCAGCAGGGCGGCGAGCGGCAGGGCGGCGAGTTCCGGGCGCGGGGCCAGCATGGCGCCGGCCAGCGGCAGGACGCCCAGCGTCAGCGCCTGCGCCAGCACCACAAGGGCGAAGCCGCCGGCCAGCCGCCCGATGCCGAGCGACCGGCGCAGCGCGCGCGGCGCGTCTTCCGGGCAGGCGCAGCCGAGCCGGCCGGCGCGGGCCGCTTCCGCCTCGGCGTCGAAATAATCACTGGCGCTCATGCGGGGCGGTCCCGCTCGACGGGGCGCCCCTCAGGCGGCGCGCGCAGATCGTCATCCGAGAGCACGCGCACCGCCGCCCCTTCAATGTCGTCATACTGGCCAGCCCGCAGCGTCCACAGGAAGGCGACCAGCCCGAGCAGGCCGAGGCTCAGCGCCGCCGGCACCAGATAGAGAAGCACGCTCATGCCGCCTCCTTTGCCTTTTCCAGTGCGCGCCCGCCCTGCCGCGCCCGCAGCGCGTTCAGCGTCACGATGATGGAGGAGCCGGACATGGCGAGCGCCGCCACCAGCGGCGTCACGGCGCCGGCCACCGCCAGCGGCACGGCGATGAGATTATAGACCACGGCGATCATCAGGTTCTGCCGCATCAAATGCCGCGCCCGGCGCGCCACCTTCAGCGCGATGGCGACGGGGGCCAGCTTCTCGCCGAGGAACACCGCGTCGGCCTGCGCCCGCGTCACATCGGCGGCGCTGATCGGCGAGAGCGAGACATGGGCGCTGGCGAGCGAGGGCGCGTCATTGATGCCGTCGCCCACCATCAGCACGCCATGCCCCTTGGCATCGAGGCTTTCCAGCACGGCGATCTTGTCGCCCGGCCGCATCTGCGCCCACCAGTCCGTCACCCCGAGCCGCGCCGCCACCGGCGCCACCGCCGCGCGGCGGTCGCCCGAGAGCAGCACGATGGCGAGGCCGGCGTCGCGCAGCTCGTCCATCACCGCGCGCGCATCGCTGCGCAGCGCCTGCCGGATCTCAAGCACGGCGCAGGCCTCACCCAGCCGCACCGCGACCAGCGAGGCATCGGGCGCCGCATCGGCCCGCGCGGCCGCCAGCGCCTCGCAGCCGCAAAAGGCGGGGCTGCCGAGCCGCGCCGTCACCCCGTCGATCTCCGCCTCCACCCCCGCGCCGGGCACTTCGCGCACCTCGGCCAGCGGCAAAGCGTCGGGATGGGCGACGGCGATCGCCCGCGCCAGCGGATGGGTGCTCGCCAGAGCGAGCCGCGCGGCGGCGGCCAGCAGCGGCGCCGGCACGTGAGAGGTGTCGGAAAGGCTGGGATCGGGCAGGGTCAGCGTGCCTGTTTTGTCGAAAGCGACAGTGTCGATCTCGGCCAGCCGCTCGAAGGTGTCGCCGGAATTGATCAGCACGCCGGCCCGCATCAGCGTGCCGGCCGCCACCACCTGCACCGCCGGCACGGCGAGCGCCAGCGCGCAGGGGCAGGTGATGATGAGCACCGCCACCGCGATCAGCACCGCCTGATGCAGCGACGCGCCGGCGATCAGCCAGCCGATCAGCGCCAGCAGCGCGGTGGTATGCACCATCGGCGCGTAGAGCCGGGCGGCACGGTCGGCGAGCCTGATATAGCGCCCGCGCGCGGTCGACGCCTTGTCGAGCAGGCGCTCGATCTCGTCGAGGAACGTGTCTTCCCCCGCCGCCGTGGTGCGCAGCCGCAGCACGCCGTCATGAATGAGGCTGCCGGCATGCACCGTGCCGCCGACGCCCACGTGGCGCGGCAGCGTCTCGCCCGTCACCAGGCTCTCATCCACCGAGGCGGTGCCGGAAAGCACCCTCCCGTCCACCGGCGCACGCTCGCCCGCCCGCAGCATCACCTCGTCGCCGGGCTTCACGGCGGCAGCGGGCACGGTGACGAGCCTTCCATCCGCTTCGATGCGGTTGGCCGAGACCGCCTTCAGCGCGGCGAGATTGCCCGCCTCCGCCCGCGTGCGCCGGCGCATCGCGTGGTCGAGATAGCGCCCGGCGAGCAGGAAGAACAGCAGCATGACCGCCGAATCGAAATAGGCGTGCTCGGCATGGTGCAGCGTCTCGTACACCGAGACACTGAGCGCCAGCAGCACGCCGAGCGTGATCGGCACATCCATGTTGAGCGAGCGCGCCTTCAACGCCCGCAAGGCGCTCTGGAAGAAGGGCTGGCCGGCATAGGCGGCGGCCGGCAGCGCGATCAGCGCCGAGAGCCAGTGGAAGAAGTCGCGCGTCTCGGGGGTGATGTCGGTGACATTGCCCGACCAGACCGAGACCGAAAGCAGCATGATGTTCATCGCCGCGAAGCCGGCGACGCCGAGGCAGCGCAGCAGATGGCGCGAGGTGGCGTTGTCGATCTCCTCCAGCCGATCGGCCTCGAACGGCCAGGCGCGATAGCCCGCCTTCGCCAGCGCCTCCAGCACCCGCGCGGGCGCCGGCTCGGCGCGGGCGTCCCAGCCAATGGTGAGGCGGTGGGTGGTGTAGTTCAGCCGCGCGCGGACGATGCCGGGCAGCGCCTCGCACCCGTCCTCGATCTCGTCGATGCAGGCGGCGCAGTCGATGCCCTCGACCGCAAACGCCATCTCCGCCTGCCCGGCGGGGTCGCGGCGCAGGAACAGCGAAAAATCCTGGGCGGGCGCTTCCGTCCGTGCCCGGTCATCCCCCGGCTTGCCCCGGGCATCCACGTCCTGAACCGGCGCGCCCGGCCATGACGCGCCGGCAAGGGCTGTGACGTTGGGGGCCAGGGTTTCGCTCGCCATCGTCGCTACCGGATGATGACGCGGTTGGTGGAGCGGAACAGACGCTCGCCGTCGCGGTTGAGTTCGATCACCAGCTCCCATTGCCCTGAGGCCACCGTGTCGGTGGCGCGCCACTGGCCCGCGCTCACCCGCACCGGGTCGAGCGGCACGTCAAGCCGGCGGTCGGTCGGGTGCTGCAGCGTCGCCACCAGAGCGACATCGGTCAGCGGCCGGCCGTCGGCATCGTGGGCGGCGACATCGAGCCGCCCGGGCTCGATATGCGCGTCGACCTGCCAGTGGCGGGCATCCTGCGCCGCCGCCGCCTCGCTCTCGGCGCGGAAGGCGAGCCCGGCCTTGTAGGAGCTTTCCGTCTCCACCCCGCCAAAGCTCGTCACCGCCGCCCGCACGAGGAAGAAATTGGCGGTGAAGACGACACCGAAGAAGCCGATGAAGCAGACAAGCACGGTGCGGCCGGTAATCGGCCGGCCCTTCCCCTTATCTGATGCGTTGCGGCGTGCGGCCATGATCGTCCTCCGGTCGGCGCTCAGGGACCCTTGAAATGGTCGGGCGCGGTGGTGGTCTCGCCGCCGATCACATCGGTGACGGAGAAGGTGACGGGCAGCGAGGCGCTGGCCGGCAGCTTGGCGTGGGTGGAAACCAGCGCCCGCAGCTCATAGGTCTGGTCCGGCCCGACCTCGACCACGGGATGGCCATTCTCGGTTTCCGAGATGCCGCCGACGATTTCGAGCTGCGCTTCCGGCACCCCGTCCACCGCGATGGCGAAACGGCGCGGCAGCGACTGCTTGTTGACGATGCGCAGCGTGTAGGCATTGCGCAGCGATCCGTCCGAGAGCCGGACAAAGAGCGGGTTGCGGTCATGGATGACGGAGACGCCCTCCGAGCCGCGCATCGCCAGCGTCGCCACCATGATGCCGCCGACGACGACGATCAGCCCGGCATAGAGAAGGGTGCGGGCGCGGAAAACCTTCGCCACCGGCGCCAGGCCCTGCTGGCGGCGCTCGACATTCATCTCGGTGTCGTAGGCGATCAGCCCGGTCGGGCGGCCCACCTTGTTCATCACCGTATCGCAGGCGTCGATGCACAGGCCGCACTGGATGCAGGCGAGCTGGCTGCCGAGGCGGATGTCGACGCCCGTCGGGCAGGCAGCGACGCATTGCTTGCAGTCGATGCAGTCGCCCGAGGGCACGCCGGCCGCGCGCAGCGCCTCGCTCTTCTTGAACGAGCCGCGCGGCTCGCCGCGGTCATAGCGATAGGTGACGTTGAAGGCGTATTCGTCGGTCAGCGCCGCCTGGATGCGCGGCCAGGGGCACATATAGGTGCACACCTGCTCGCGCATATGGCCGGCGAGCACATAGGTGGTGAAGGTGAGGATGGCGATCCAGAGATAGGCGACCAGCGGCGCCGTGCCGGTGAAGAGCTGCCAGACCAGTGTCGGCGCATCGGCGAAATAGAGCACCCAGGCGCCACCCGTCCACCACGCCACCATCAGCCACAGCGTGTGCTTGGCGGCGGCCTCGAACACGCGCTGGGTGCGCGAGGCGGTCTTCAGCTTCTCGCGCCGCTCGCGCGGGTCGCCCTCGACCATGCGCTCGATCGCCTGGAACAGGTCGGTCCACACGGTCTGCGGGCAGAGATAGCCGCACCAGAGCCGGCCGGCCACCGCGTTCATCAGGAACAGCACCAGCGCGGCGAGGATCAGCAGGCCGGTGACGTAGTAGATTTCCTGCGGCCAGATCTCGATGAAGAAGAAATAGAACCGCCCATTGGCGAGATCGACCAGTACCGCCTGCGAGGGGGCATTGGGGCCACGGTCCCAGCGCAGGAAGGGCAGCAGATAATAGATGCCCAGCGTGACGATGAGCAGCGCCCATTTGATGCGGCGGAAGGTGCCGTGCACGGCGATCGGGTAGATCTTGCGACGGGCCTCGTAGAGCGGGGCGTCGTCGTCATATTCCGGCTCTTCAAGCCGTTCCACCTTGGTCGCCATGTTCATGTCGGTCCCCGGAGCGTGCGCTACGCGCCTCTAAGCGGTTCGCGCCTGTCATGGAGGCTTTCTAAACCCGCCCTTCGCGGCCGTTGATCCGGGGCTTGCCGGGCGGAAAAATGCTTATGCGGCGGGACGTCGCGGAAGGACTCCCCCGCACACCCCGCCGCATCGCCTCACTCCGTCAAGCGCAGGCGTTACTTCCCGCCCCCGAGCGCATGCACATAGACGGTGAGCGCCTTGATGGTGGTCGGGTCGAGACGACCTCCCCAGGCCGGCATGATGCCGGCGCGGCCATTGGTGATCGAGGCGATCACATTGTCGCGGCCCGAGCCGTAGAGCCAGATGCCGTCGGTGAGGTTCGGGGCGCCGAGCTCGATATTGCCCTTGCCGTCCGCCCCGTGGCAGGCGGCGCAATTGGTCTCGAACACCTCCTTGCCCTTGGCGAGATCGGGGGTGACCCCGGCCGGCACCGGCAGATTGGAGAGCGAGCGCACATAATCCGCCGCCGCCACGATCTCCGGGCGCGGCAGCATGGCGTCGCGGCCGAAGGCGGGCATGTCGCCGACATGGGCGTCGGCATCGGTGGAGCGGATGCCGTGCAGCAGCGTCTGCTGGATCTGCTCCAGCGAGCCGCCCCACATCCAGTCATCATCGTTCAGGTTGGGGTAGCCGACCGAGCCGGCGGCCCCGGTGCCGTGGCACGGCGCGCAATTGTCGCCGAAGGCCGCCCGGCCCTGGGCGCGGGCGAAGGACAGCAGTTCGGGGTTGGCCTCGATCTCGGCGAGCGACGCCTGCTGCAGCTTCTCGGCGAACGCGCCGCGCTGGGTGCGCAGATCGGCAAGCTGCACCTCGATGGCGTCGCGCGACTTCCAGCCGAGCACGCCGGAGGTGTAGCCGGAGACGAGCGGCCAGGCGGGATAGGCGATCCAGTAGACCACCGCCCAGACGATGCAGGCATAGAAGGTCCACAGCCACCAGCGCGGCAGCGGGTTGTTCAGTTCGCGAATGCCGTCCCACTCGTGGCCGGTCGTCGACACGCCGGTGACGGCGTCCACGTTCTTTTGATGCTCGGCCATGGTCAATCCTCGCGCAGCGGCATGCGGGCGGCGTCTTCAAACTGCTTGCCGCGCCGGGGCGAAAGCGCATAGGCGAGCACGCAGAGGAAGATGCCGACGAAGTAGAGAAGCCCCCAGGTCTGGGCGAATTCGGCGAGGGCGCGATAGGTCTCGTTCATCCCGGCCTCCTCAGCGGATGTTTGCCTTGTCGTCGTAAAGCTTGAAGTCGACCATGGTGCCGAGCGCCTGCAGATAGGCGATCAGCGCATCCGCCTCGGAGACAACCTTGGGGTTGCCGTCGAAGTCGCGCTGCTGCGCGCCGGGATAGCGCTCGACCAGCCCGTCGCCATCGGCGTCGGGGGTGGCCTGCGCCTTCAGGTCGGCCAGCGCCTCGGCAATCATCGCTTCCGAATAGGGCACGCCGAGCACGGCGTTGACCTTCATGTCGTCGGCGATCTCGTAGGTCTTGAGCGGGGTCTGCGCCAGGAAGGGGTAGCCGGGCATGATCGAGCCCGGCACCACCGAGCGCGGATCGGCAAGGTGCTGGCGCTGCCATTCGTCGGAGTACTTGTTGCCGACGCGGGCGAGATCCGGCCCGGTGCGCTTGGAGCCCCACTGGAACGGGCGGTCATACATGCTCTCGGCCGCCAGCGAATAGTGGCCGTAGCGTTCCACCTCGTCGCGCAGCGGGCGGATCATCTGCGAGTGGCAATTGTAGCAGCCCTCGCGGACATAGATATTGCGGCCGGCCAGTTCCAGCGGCGACCAGGGCCGCACGCCGGAGACCTTCTCGATCGTGCTCTTGAGGTAGAACAGCGGCACGATCTCGACGAGGCCGCCAATGGCGACCACGAGCAGGATGCCGATCATCAGCCAGATCGAGTTCCGTTCGAGGAAGGCGTGCTTGGCCCAGAGGGACTTTTTCGGAGCGGCGGCTTCAGCCATGATCTTGCGTCCTCACTCAGCCGGCACGAGGGAAGGGTTGCGCGCGCCGGTGTCGGCCTCAGCCGTCTCCGGCTGCCGGATGGTCATGAAGATGTTGAACGCCATGATCAGCCCGCCGACGAGGAACAGCACGCCACCCAAAGCGCGGATGATGTAGAAGGGGTGCATCGCCTCGACGGTCTCGATGAAGGAGTATTCGAGGAAGCCGAGCGAGGTGTAGGCGCGCCACATCAGGCCCTGCAGGATGCCCGCCACCCACATCGCCGAGATGTAGAAGACAATGCCGATGGTCGAGATCCAGAAGTGCCAGTTGACGAGGCGCAGCGAATACAGCTCCCGCTTCTGCCAGAGCCACGGCACGAGGCAGTAGATGGCGCCGAAGGAGATGTAGGCGACCCAGCCCAGCGCGCCGGAATGCACGTGGCCGATGGTCCAGTCGGTGTAGTGGCTGAGCGAGTTGACCGACTTCACCGACATCAGCGGACCCTCGAAGGTCGACATGCCGTAGAAGGCGACCGAAACCACCATCATGCGCAGCACCGGGTCGGTGCGCAGCTTGTCCCAGGCGCCCGAGAGCGTCATCAGGCCGTTGATCATGCCGCCCCAGGAGGGCATCCACAGGATGATCGAGAAGGTCATGCCCAGCGTCTGCGCCCAGTCCGGCAGCGCGGTGTAGTGCAGATGATGCGGGCCGGCCCAGATGTAGATGAAGATCAGCGCCCAGAAGTGGATGATCGACAGCCGGTAGGAATAGACCGGCCGGTCGGCCCGCTTGGGGATGAAATAATACATGATGGCGAGGAAGCCGGCGGTGAGGAAGAAGCCGACCGCGTTGTGGCCATACCACCACTGCACCATGGCATCCTGCACGCCCGACCAGACGATGTAGGATTTGGGCGAGAACACCGAGACCGGGATGCTGGCATTATTGCCGAGATGCAGCATCGCGATGGTGACGATGAAGGCGAGGTAGAACCAGTTCGCCACATAGATGTGGGGTTCCTGCCGGCGCCACAGCGTGGCGAGATAGACCAGCAGATACGTCACCCACACCACGGTCAGCCACAGATCGGCGTACCATTCCGGCTCGGCATATTCCTTCGACTGGGTGATGCCCAGCAGATAGCCCGTGCCGGCGATGACGATGAAGAAATTATAGCCCAGCACCACGAACCACGGCGCGAGATAGCCGGCGAGGCGGGCGCGCGAGGTGCGCTGCACCACATAGAACGAGGTGCCGATCAGCACATTGCCGCCAAAGGCGAAGATCACCGCCGAGGTGTGCAGCGGCCGCAGCCGGCCGAACGCCGTCCAGGGCAAATCGAGGTTCAGCCAGGGGAAGGCCAGCTGGAAGGCGATGATGACGCCGATCAGGAAGCCGGCAATGCCCCAGAACATCGCCGCGAGGGTGGCGAACTTCACCGGGCCGAAATTGTAGTTCGGCTTGCCCTCGATCTCCCGCGCCGGCAGGGCCGCCGGGCGGTCCGCATAGCGGTTGAGGATGACGAACACCGCCGCCAGGCTGGCGAAGGCGGAGAGATAGGCGTGGAAGGCATAGGCCGCGTCGTGGGTCTTGGCCGCCACGGTGATGCAGGACAGCGTCAGGACCGCGAAGACAAAGGCGAGCCCGCCCTCGCCAAAGGTCATTTTCTTTCCGCTCTGGTCGACGCCGGGCTCGGTGGCACCCGAGCCGCGTCCCTCGCCAGCGGAGCTGTGTAGCTGCGTCATTCGACCCTCCACGTTCCGATCGGCCGATCTGGAACGACTCCATGATGTGGAGGGAGCTTTCGCGCCACTGGAGGTCGACAACCTTGATCCACATCAAGGCTAAGGGTCTTCACGGACGCGGGAGCCGGCGGCGCAACGCCGCGCGAAGCGGCGGGCGGGCGGGCGTTGCAGCGGGTGGCGGCGCCCCCGCCACCCGGCGCGGGGGCCTTGCCTCCCCCGCCCGCCCCGCCTACAGACGGTCGGACGCGACAGATGCGCCCTTCGCGCACGAGGACCGGGACGCCGCATGATCCGCTTTTTCTTCCGCTTCGTCGGGCTGTGGGTTCTCGCCGGCGCCTTTGTCGCCCTGGTGCTGGACGGCGTGCGCTCCATCGCCTCGTCGGAAATCGTCACCACCCCGCTCGGCGTCACCTGGCTGGCGGTGAGCCCGGATTCGCTGGCGCGCTTCCAGGCCTTCATCACGCGCAGCCTGTCAGCGACGGTGTGGGACTATCTCGTCGTGCCGGTGCTCGGCGCGCCGCTCTTCGCGGTGCTCGGCATCGCCGGCGCGCTGCTGCTGCTGATCGGCCGCCGGCCCGCCGTGCAAGGGCCACGTGCGTGATGCCTCGCACCTTGATGCCGCGCACCTGATGCCGCGTGCGTGATGGCGCCCGCCCTCGCGCAAGGGCACGCCACGCCCCATATTGGCGCCAGTCCATGAAGGGATTTGCCCCATGTTCTTCTTCAAGAAGAGTGCCGAACTGCCCACCGCCGCGCAGGCGCTGCCCGGCCGCGCCCGCCCGCTGCCCACCGCCGAAACCCATTTCGTCAACGGCCACGCCCTTAAGGGCCCCTACCCGGAAGGGTTCGAGACCGCCATTTTCGGGCTCGGCTGCTTCTGGGGCGCCGAGCGCAAGTTCTGGCAGACGCCCGGCGTCTATGTGACCGCCGTCGGCTACATCAACGGCATCACCCCGAACCCGACCTATGAGGAAACCTGCACCGGCCTGACCGGCCATGCCGAGGCGGTGCTGGTGGTCTTTGACCCGGCCAAGATCAGCTATGCGCAGCTGCTCAAGCTGTTCTGGGAGATCCACGACCCGACCCAGGGCATGCGCCAGGGCAATGATGTCGGCACCACCTACCGCTCCGGCCTCTATGTCACCTCGGCCGAGCAGCGGGCGCAGGCGGAAGCCAGCCTCGCCGCCTATGACGTCGCCCTGCAGGCGAAGGGTTTCCCGGCGATCACCACCGAGATTGTCGACGCCCCGCATTTCTACTTCGCCGAGGAATACCACCAGCAGTACCTCGCCAAGAACCCGAACGGGTACTGCGCCCTCAGCGGCACCGGCGTCTCCTGCCCGATCGGCACCGGCGTCGCCGCCTGACGAGGACAGGTGCGGCGGCATTTCCCGCCGCGCCCCCGCGTCTCGCGCAACGGGGCGCCCTGTCTATTCTTGATCGCATCGCATGGCCGTCTTCCCTCGCCCGGCACCCGCGCCGTAACGTTCGCGCCTCGCCGACGTAACGAGGAACGACCGTGACCTCATCTTCCCGCTCCCGCCTTTCCGCCCTGTTCGCTTTGCTGGTTCCGCTGACCGGCGGCGCCGCGGTGGCGCAGCAGCCGGCGCCGACGCCGAAGCTGCCGGCCGTGCTGCGCGATGCGCGCTATTGCGAGCTGGTGGCGGTGCATCTCACCCTGGACGGCCTCAAGGCCTCCGTCTTCAACACGCTCGGCTTCGACGACTGCCCGGCCGACAAATGGGACGCGCTCACACGGCGCGAGCTGCTCGCGCAGTTCGACACGCTCGCCGTGGTCATGAACGGGCCGCGCCATTTCATCATGGACGGCATCTCCGCCTCGGGCGACACCAAGACCGGCGAGATCATCACGGTCGGCGGCATCGTCATGGCCAAGCGGGCCGAGGTGTCGCTCTCGCTGCACCAGGCGATGGGGCCGGCCTATACCGAGCAGACCATCGACCGCAACACCACCTATCGCTTCGACGCCGGCAAGCCGGTGTTCCAGCTCACCGCCCCGGATGGCGCGGTCTATGTGATGCAGTCCTACGCCCAGATCGTCGACCCCGCGCTCACCTATGCCGACCTCGCCGGCCTCGGCAGCCGGCTGAAGCCGCCGGCGGGCTGGCACTACAGCACCCGCACCCCGGACACGGACCTGCTTCTGGTCGCCAAGGGCACGGCCATCGTCATTCAGGACGAGATGAAGAACACCTACCAGAAGGTGGTTGCGAACTGAACGAGGTGGACGCGCCCGCCGGCGGGCGCGCTACCGATAGAAGCCCTGCCGGAGATTGAGGCCATGTTCGAGCCAGGCCTTCATCGCGCAGAGCATGCCGGTCCAGCCTTCGCAATTGCCGTAGGAGGCCTTCCAGCCTGCCGCGCTCGGTGACCATCCGCGCTCGCTGATGCGCACCAGCGTGCGCCCGTCCTCCAGCGGCTCGAAGGTCATCGTCACCGTGGTCTGGCGCGCCCCGGATGCGTCCGGGGTCGCGGTCCCTTCCGGCGCGTCCCACCGCAGCACGATGCGCCGGTCCTGCACCACCTCGACCACATGGACGGGACAGGCGCCGGGAAATTCATGGAAATCCCATGTCACCACCGCGCCCGTCGCGAGCCGGCCGGTGGCCCCGCCAGTGGTGAAGAACTGCGACAGAAGGCCAGGATCGACCACAGCTTCGAACACCTCATGCACCGGCCTGTCGATGCGCCCGCCCACGGTGAATTCCGGTTCCATAAGCTTTCCCCCTCTTGCGACAGGCACGATATGTTATATATTTATAACATGTCAATCGACGACGCCGACGACACCCTGTTCAAGGCCCTTGGCCATCGCGCCCGGCGGCACTTGCTGGACGCGCTGAAGGCAGGGCCGCGCACGACAGGCATGTTGTGCCTGTCGATGCCCGAACTCGACCGCTGCACGGTGATGCAGCACCTCAAAGTGCTGGAGGAGGCCGGTCTCGTCGTCGTCGAGCGGCGCGGGCGCGAGCGGTGGAACCATCTCGACGCGCTGCCGATCCATGCCCTCCATGAGCGCTGGATCGGCCCCTACGCCGCCTATGCGGCCTCCATGCTCGGCCGGCTGAAGCGCAGCGTCGAGGCTGCGCCCGTCAGGGAAGAGCTCTGACGCGCGATGGGGCCGCCGGGGCCGGCCGGGTGCCTCGCTTGTTGCCCCGCTTTCTTGCCCCGCTTTCTTGCCCCTTGCCGCTGACGCGGCGCCGTGGCACCCCTCTCGCAGCCGCGAGAAGCGGGGTCAGGCCGGGGTGACGGACGCATGGAAAAGGTCATCGAACGCATCATTCTGCTCAGCCGCTGGATCATGGCCCCGTTCTATCTCGGGCTGGTGATCGCGCTGGCGGTGCTGCTGTACAAATTCGGCGTCGAGCTGTTCCATTTCGTCACCCATGCCACGCAGTTCGACGAGAGCGACACCATTCTCGGCATATTGGCGCTGGTCGACCTCACCTTCACCGGCAGCCTGGTCATCATCGTCATCTTCTCCGGCTATGAGAATTTCGTCGCCAAGATCGACGGCTCCGGCCATGCCGCCTGGCCGGAATGGATGACCAAGGTCGATTTCGCCGGCCTCAAGCAGAAGCTGCTGGCCTCCATCGTCGCCATCTCCGCCATCGCGCTGTTGAAAGCCTTCATGAATCTCGACCGCGGCGTCGATGAGAAGCAGCTGATGTGGCTGGTCATCATCCATGTCGTGTTCGTGCTGTCAGGCGTGGTGCTGGCCTGGACCGACCGGCTGTCGGAAAAGAGCCACTGACATTTTCCGCAATATTTTAGTTCATTGACTTTAATGGACGTGGATTTTGTGTGATAAGTCGACAGTGCTCTTTCGGACGACCGCCGCGATGACCGATTCCGCCTCCCCCACTCCCGCCACTGAGCGCCGCGCTGCCCGCGCGCCGGCGCGCATGGCCCCGCTCGCCCGCCTGCCGGTGTTCTTCGCCCTCACCGGGCGCCGGGTGGTGCTGGCCGGCGGCTCGGAGGCGGCGGCATGGAAGGCGGAACTGCTCTCCGCCGCCGGCGCGCGGGTGGACGTGTTCGCCATCGACCCCTGCGAGGACCTGCTGGCGCTGGCCGCCGCCCCGCCCGACGGCGAGCTGATCCTCATCGCCCGCGACTGGACGCTGGAAGACCTTGCCGGCGCCGCGCTCGCCATCGGCGCGATCGAAGACGATGACGAATGCGCCCGTTTCGCGCAGGCCGCCCACACCGCCGGCGTGCCGGTCAATGTGGTCGACAAGCCGGCCTTCTGCGATTTCGCCTTCGGCGCCATCGTCAACCGTTCGCCCCTCGTGGTCGGCATTTCCACCGATGGCGCCGCCCCGGTCTTCGGCCAGGCGGTGCGGGCCAAGATCGAGGCGGTGATCCCGCAGGGCTTCAAGCGCTGGGCCGAGGCCGCGCGCAGCTGGCGCCCGGCGGTGTCCGCCCTCGCCCTGTCCTATCAGGGCCGCCGCGGCTTCTGGGAGCGCTTCACCCGCGCCGCGCTGGAGACCCCCGAGGACGAACCGTCCGAGGCGCTGCGCGAACAGTTTCTCGCTCGCGCCGAAATGGAGCGCACCGACACGCCGCGCGGCTCGGTCGCCCTTGTCGGCGCCGGCCCGGGCGACCCGGAACTGCTGACGCTGAAGGCGGTGCGGGTGCTGCAATCGGCCGATGTCGTGCTCTATGACGATCTCGTCGCCCCGGCGGTGCTGGATGTCGCCCGCCGCGAGGCACGCAAGATGCTGGTCGGCAAGACCGGCTACAAGGCCTCCTGCAAGCAGGACGACATCAATGCGCTGATGGTCTCGCTGGCGAAGCAGGGCAAGCGGGTGGTGCGGCTGAAGGGCGGCGACCCGATGGTGTTCGGCCGCGCCGGCGAGGAAATCACCGCGGCGCGCAAGGCTGGCCTGCCGGTGGAAGTGGTGCCGGGCATCACCGCGGCGCAGGGGGCGGCGAGCCGGCTCACCACCTCGCTCACCCATCGCGACCATGCCCGCCGGCTGCAATTCGTCACCGCCCATGCGCGCGACGGCAAGCTGCCGCGCGATCTCGACTGGCAGGCGCTGGCCGACCCCGCCGCCACCACCGTGGTCTACATGCCCCAGCGCACCTGGGGCGAACTGGCGGCCAAGGCGATGGCGGCCGGGCTCGACCCGGCGACGCCGGCCATCGCGCTGTTCTCCGCCACCCGGCCGGAAGAGCGGCAGGTGCCCGCCACCGTCGCCACGCTGCAGGGCGCGCTGGAGCGGGCCGTGGCCGACGGCGCCAGCGGGCCCTGCCTCGTGCTGTTCGGCCACGCCATCGGCGAGGCGGCGGCCTTCGCGCTGCCGGAAGTGGCGGAGACGGCGCAGGCCGCCCAGGGCTGATCTCTCATCCTTGAACGTCATCCCGGACGGCCGAAGGCCGATCCGGGATCCACGTCTTGAGTGGGGAGCAGGGCGAGTGGCCGCCTGCGTCCTTCGAGGCCCCGGCGGCGCCGGGGCACCTCAGGATGACGAACGCCCCACTCCCGAAGCTCCCGTCATGCTGAGGTGCGAGCGCAAGCGAGCCTCGAAGCACGCAGGCCCGGCACGCAGGCCCGCGCGGCGAAGACCCTAGCCGATCCGCGCTTCCAGCTTTTCGTAAAGCGGGTTCTCGGCGGCGAACACATAGTCGAGCGGGCCGACCGACACCGTCGCCGCGCCCTGCTCGCGCAGAAACACCGCCAGAGCGTGCAGCGTGTCCGGCGGGCAGTGCAGTGTCACCATGCCGGAGGAGGTCGGCGCGCCGAAGGGCGCCACGGCGCGGAAGCGGCGCACCGCCTCCTGCACCACCCCGGCATCGCAGGCGGCAAAGCGCGTCTTCACCTCGCGCATGGTGGCGGCGCGCTTGGCCGCCGTCACCCGGTCGAGCAGCGCCCGCGCCGCCGCCTTCGCGGTGGGGTTCCAGTCCGCATGCAGCGAGGCGACCAGATTGGCCTCCGAGCGCAGCATCACCCCGTCATCGATCACCTTCAGCGCATTGGCCGCCAGCGTCGAGCCCGTGGTGGTGATGTCGACGATCAGCTCCGCCGTGCCCGCCGCCGGCGTGCCCTCGGTGGCGCCCAGGCTCTCGACGATGCGGTAGTCGACAATGCCGTGGCGGGCGAAGAAGCCGCGCGTGAGGTTGAGATATTTCGTCGCCACCCGCACCCGCCGGCCGCGCGTGGCGTGGAAATGCGTCGCCACATCGTCGAGGTCGCGCATGGTGCGCACGTCGATCCAGGCCTGCGGCACCGCCACCACCACATTGGCGTGGCCAAAGCCCAGCCCTTCCACCAGCAGCACCTTGGAATCGGCGTCGGGAATGCTCTCGCGCACCAGATCCTCGCCGGTGACGCCGAGATGCACGGCGCCGGCGGCCAGCTGGCTGGCGATCTCGGAGGCGGAGAGATAGGCCACTTCCACCCCCTCCACCCCGGTCAGCGTGCCGCGATAGTCGCGCACGCCGCGCGACTGGGTCAGCGACATGCCGGCGCGGGCGAAGAAGCCGGTGGCGTTTTCCTGCAGCCGGCCCTTGGACGGCACGGCGATGATCAGCGGCGCACTCATCAGCGGGCCTCCACGGCGTCGAGCCGGCCAAGCCAGACGGCGAAGCCGACGGCGGGGATGGGTTCCCCGGCGCCGAGCCGGCCGAGCAGCCCGTCATAGCGCCCGCCGGCCACCAAGGGCGCACCCGCGCCGTTCTCGTGCAGCTCGAACACCATGCCGGAGTAATAATCGAGCGGCCGGCCGAAGGCGGTGGCGAAGGAAAGCCGTTCCGGCTCGATGCCCTGCGCGGCGATGAAATGGGTGCGGTTCTCGAAGGCGTCGAGCGCGCGGGCGAGATCCAGCCCCGCTTCCTCGACCAGCGCCCGCAGGCTCGCCGCCGCCTGGTCGGGCGTGCCGGCAATGGCGAGATAGCGCTCGATCACCGCGACCTTTTCCGCCGACAGCCCCTCGCCGTCGCCCGGCGCGGCCTGTTCGAGAAAGCGCTCGGCGATTTCCGACACGCTGCGCCCGCCGACGGTGGAGATGCCGGCGATGGAGAGCAGGTCCGTCACCAGCGCCCGCGCCGCGTCGGGGTCCGAGCCCGCCAGCGCCGAGAGCACGCCGGCATGGGCGGTGACGCCGCCTTCTTCCGGGCGCTGCTTGAGCAGAGCGAGATCGGCGCCGAGATCGCCGGAGCGGGCGAAATCCTTGATCAGCCGTCGCCGCCAGACGGGGGGCAGGTTCAGCGCGTCGAGCAAAGTGGCGAACAGGCCGGCATCGCCGAGCCGTATCGTCGGGTCGATCACCCCCCACAGCGCCGCCGTCTCCAGCCCCAGCGCCAGCAGGTCGGCATCGGCCGCCTCGCGGTCCTGCCG
Organism: Ancylobacter vacuolatus; assembly: GCF_030813595.1. Lineage (GTDB taxonomy): Bacteria > Pseudomonadota > Alphaproteobacteria > Rhizobiales > Xanthobacteraceae > Ancylobacter > Ancylobacter vacuolatus. Next base: position 137,718 of record NZ_JAUSUH010000011.1, read on the forward strand.
GCCGAAGGATTCGACGCCGGCCTGCAGGAGTTCCCCGCCCGGCACGTCGGAACGGAACACCGGGCCGAGATAGGCGAAATCGCGCATCTGCGCGGCGCCTTCCGCGATGTAATGGCGGCACACCGGCAAGGTGAGGTCCGGCCGCAGGCACAGCTCGCGCCCGTCCGGGTCCATGGTGATGAACATGGTGCGCCGCATCTCCTCGCCCGAGAGGTCGAGAAAGGCATCGGCGGGCTGGAGCACCGGCGGCTCGACGCGCGCGAAGCCGGCGCGCGCATAGAGCGCGAGCAGTTCCTCGGCGTGGCTTTGGTCGGCGGGCATGGGCGGGTCCGGTCTGCGGTAAATGGGCGTTGGATAAAGCTGCGCGCTTCTAGCAAAGGGGACCGTCCGGGTCCATGCGCGGGGTGCGAGATGGTTTGCGGGCGGGAGTCTCCCGGACCAGCGACGCCCCAGGCGGCCGCACGGGCCGGAGCGCGACGGCCCATCCTTCGAGGCGCGCTGCGCGCGCACCTCAGGATGACGACGCTCCCGGACAGTGCGGACGGTCAGGCCCTCGTCATGCTGAGGCGCCCGGCAACGCCGGGCCTCGAAGCACGCAGCCCCCTCACCCCCGCGCGGCGCCGTGCGGGACGCCGTGATGGTCGAGCAGCTCGCGCACCTTGTCGACCAGCTCGCCCTCGGTGCAGGCGAACTGCGCCGGGCGGGTCTCGCGCCACTCGGCATTGTCGGTGATGGCGGCGGCGGCCTTGGCGCCCTCGATCAGATCCTTGATCTGCACCTGGCCATTGGCGCGCTCATCCGAGCCCTGAATGACCACGCAAGGCGAATTGCGGCGGTCGGCATATTTGAACTGGTTGCCGAGATTTTTCGGGTTGCCGAGATACATTTCGGCGCGGATGCCGGCCTGCCGCAGCGTGGCGACGAGGCCCATATAATGCGCCGTCTGGTCGCGATCCATCACCACCACCACGACCGGGCCGAATTCCGGCGTGGCGTCGGTCTTGAGATAGGACAGCGCGGAAGCCAGCCGCGAGACGCCGATGGAGAAACCCGTAGCCGGCACAGCTTCGCCACGGAAGCGCCCGACCAGCCCGTCATAGCGCCCGCCGCCACCGACCGAACCGAAGCGCACCGGGCGGCCCTTCTCGTCCTTCACCTCGAAGGTCAGCTCCGCCTCAAAGACCGGGCCGGTATAGTATTCGAGGCCACGGACGACGGAGGGGTCGATCTTCACCCGATCCCCATAGCCGGCGGCGTTCACCAGCGCGCCAATCTCGTCGAGTTCCGCCCTGCCGGCACGGTAGGCCTCGTTCTCGGCGGCTTGGCCCGCGCCGGGATTGAGAGACGCCAGCACGATGTCCGCCTGCCCCTCATCCAGCCCCGCGCCCTTGGTGAAGTCGCCGCTCTTGGCTTCGGGGTTCTCCCAGCGGCCTGCGCCGAGCAGGTCGCGCACGCCCGAGATGCCGACCTTGTCGAACTTGTCGATGGCGCGCAGAACCGTTAGCCGGCGGCCGGCATTCTCGTCGCCACCGAGGCCGATCGCCTCCAGCACGCCGTCCAGAACCTTGCGGTTATTGACCTTGATGACGTACTTGCCCTTGAGCCCAAGCGCCTCCAGCGTGTCCGCCATCATCATGCAGATCTCGGCATCGGCGGCCACGGTCGGCGCCCCCACCGTATCGGCGTCGAACTGCATGAACTGGCGGAAGCGGCCGGGGCCGGGCTTCTCGTTGCGAAACACCCAGCCGGCGCGGTAGCTGCGGAAAGGCTTGGGAAGCTTGTCGAAATTCTCCGCCACATGGCGGGCGAGCGGCGCGGTCAGATCATAGCGCAGCGACAGCCACTGCTCGTCATCGTCCTGGAACGAGAACACGCCCTCATTCGGCCGGTCCTGGTCCGGCAGAAATTTGCCCAGCGCGTCGGTATATTCGATGAAGGGGGTTTCCAGCGCCTCGAAGCCGTAAAGCTCATAGACCTTGCGGATCGTCTCCAGCATCGCCCGCGTCGGCACGAGCTCGCCCGGCCCGCGATCGGCAAAGCCGCGCGGCATGCGGGCGCGAAGCTTGGTGGGTTTGTCCTTGGCCATGGGCGCCGTCCTTCACGAGTGTCGGCGCGGGTTTAGAGGATGGGGCGCCGTGCGGCAATGCCGGCGCTTCAGTCGAACAGTTCCGCCATCGCCTCCTCGGCGATCGCGAAGCCGGTGGAGGCGCCGGTGCCGCTGGTCACCACCACGAGGCGGATATGCTCGTGTGGCCGGTCGATGAAGGCGAGCCGGTCGGGGGCCGAGGCATAGGTGCCGATCCAGCGTTCGCTGACCTGCGGCCGGCGGCCGAACAGAGCGGCGTATTCGTCGAGGATCAGCTCGTCGACGAAATCGGGCGCGAACGGGTCCGGCGTCGCGCCATAATGATGGCTGTCGCCCACGACCAGCGAGCCATCGGCCGACTGCACCACGATGAGATGCACGCCATGCGTGAGGTGGTCGGCCTGCTCGGCCTCCAGCACGCGCTTCAGCGCTTCGGCTTCGGGCAGTTCGGCATAGCCGAGATAGCGCCCGAGCGAGAGGTCGGTCATCACGGAGCCCGGCAGCATGCCCAGCGCCGGGTCGCTCACGCGCAGCATGTGCAGCTTGCAGCGGGTGACGCCATAGGCCTTGAAACGGTCCTCGAACAGGGTGTGGAAATCATCGCCCGGCGCCACCACGATGCGCGACGCCGTCACCGTGCCGGACGAGGTGACGACCCGGCCCGGCTCGACCACTGTGACCGCGCTCTCGCGGCGGAATTCCACGCCCTCGCTGGCCAGCCAGGCGGCGAGGCGGGGGATGGCGTCGCGCGATTCCACCCGCATGTCGTGCGGGCTCCACAGCCCGCCGGAAAGCGCGCCGGTGAGCGCCGGCAGCCGCTCGCGCGTCGCCTCAGGCGTGAGGAGTTCGCAGCCCTCGCCCATTTCGGTGGCGCGGAAGGCTTCCAGCACCGGCAGCGCCTCGGCGCGCCGCACCGCCACCAGCAGGCCGCGATGCACCACCTCGATGCCGGCCCGGGGCGCTATTTCGGCCCAGATGTCGCGCGAGCGCATCGCCCGGCGCCAGCACTCGCCGCGCTGCTGGCCGGTGACGGTGACGAAGCCGAAATTGCGCACCGAGGCGCCATTGGCCTGCGCGTCACGGTCGATGACAACCGTCTTCAGCCCGCGCCGCCGCGCCGCTATGGCGTGGCCGAGACCGACGACGCCCGCACCGACAATGGCGAGATCGAAACTGTCCGACATGAGAAAGGTCCGCGTGGAGGGGAGATCCGGGAAGCGGCCCAGCCTATAGCCGCTCTCGCCCGCCCGCGCCACGCGACCTTGTGCGCGCCGGCCCGGCGCCCGCCGATTTCAGTTCGCGGCGGCGGAATCGCGCAGCTTCAGGCCGAGATCAGCGAGATCGGCCCGCACCTTGCGGGCGACGCCGGCATCGGGAAAGAAGCGGCGGATCATGGTGTCCGGCTCGCTCGCCCAGCCCGGCGCGATCGCCACCAGCTTGGCGAGGTCGGCCCGCGCCTCGTCATCCTCGCCGGCGAGATGGCTGGCCAGCGCCCGCGCCAGCAGCCCCGGCGCGTAGCCCTCGCCCATCAGATGGTCCGCCGCCGCGGCGGCGGCCACCGCATCGCCCCTGAGATAGGCGGCGATGACGCGGTGATAATCCACCCAGGGCGGCATGCCCGGCGCCGCATGGGCGGCCTGCGCCAGCATTGCCTCGCCGCGCGCGCTGTCGCCCAAAGCGACCAGCCGCCCGCCAAAATCCGCCAATATGTCGACATCATAGGGGTTGAGCTCCAGCGCGCTCGCCCCCGCCGCCAGCGTGGCCGCGCGCTCGCCCCGGAAGAAATGCACATCCATCAGCACCCGGCGGGCGAAGGCGCTGGTCGGGGCCAGCTCCACCGCCTGCTCCGCCGCCGCCAGCGCGCGGTTGAGCGCCGGGGTCGCGGCGCGCGGCGGGACGCCGGCGCGGATCTCGTCGAGATTGAGTTCCGCCAGCAGCGCGTAGCCGAGCGCGAAGGTGCGGTCCGCCGCCACCGCCTTCTCCAGACAGTCGCGCGCCGCCTCGTGCTCGGCCGGCAGATAGGAGCGCCAATAGGAATAGGCGATGAGCACGCAGCCATAGGGCCCCGCGATCGCCGGCCCGCCGGCGGCGGTGACGCGGGCCCGCGCCCGCGCCTGGATCACCCCATAGGGCTCGGCGATGGCCGCCATGATGTCGCGCACCAGTCCGATTTCCAGCGCCGTGGCGTCGCCGCCGCGCCGGAGGCTGTCGAACTCCCGCGACCAGACGATGGTGCCGTCGCACAGGTCGGAGAGGCGCAGCAGCACGGAAAGCGTGCCGTCATCATGATTCTCCACCAGCCCGCCCAGCGCGAAGGCGGAGCTGGGCGAGGCCTCCTCGCCCGCACAGCGCAGCGCCGGGCGCGCGTCCGGGCTCGCCAGCACGTCGAGCAGGTCGAAGCGGGCCAGCGCGTCGCGCACCCGCACCTCGATCGCCTCGGCGGTGAAGTCGCCGCTGCCCGCCGCGCCGGCACGGGCGGGCGTGTCGCCGGGCGGCAGCACCGGGCCGCCGGTGGATTCGAAGTTGCGCACCTCGATCATCGGTATGCCAAGCCGGTTGGCCCGCTCCAGCGGCTCCAACTGGGAGCCCGCCAGCACGCCGCGCAGCCCAAGCGGGTCGAGACTGCCGAGCGCAAGGCCGGAGACGACAAGGACCACCGCAGCCAGAAGCACACCGAACGCCAGGCCGACGCCGATGCGGCGGCGCGGCACGGCGACCGGCAGCGGGGCGGCAACCGGCTCGGCCGGCCGCTCAGCCGGATTTCCGCGCGAAAGGCCGTCCAGGAAAGCGTCGGCACCCGCCAGATCGGCCAGCGCCTCCGGCGCCTCTTCCGCTGTCGCGGGCGCTGGCGCTGGCGCGGGCGCCATGGCCCCCGCCGCCGGCCGTGGCAGGAAATGCGGCACATAGCTGCCGCGCGGAATGGCGATTTCGAGGTCGTCGGCGGCGCCGGCGCCAGCGTAATAGCGCTCCAGCGCCCGGCGCAGCCGCGTGGCCTCCACCCGCACGATCGGGTCGGTCTGCGGATCGAAGGAGGGGTCGCGCCCCAGCGCCTCGACAGCGATGGTGTAGCCCTTGATCGCCTCCCGGCGCCCATCCAGCGTCGCCTCGACGACGAAGCGCAGGATGTTGGCGAGCTGCGGCGAGGAACGCAGCTCATCGGAGGCGAGCACATGCGCCAGCGCGCGCCGCACCGCATCGGGGGAGGCCGCGTCGGCTCCGGGCGTCTCGACTGTCGTGCTCTCGGGCACCGCAACGTCCTATCCTGCGCCGTCCCGGGCGACCCCGCCCCGGACCGGCAGAAACGCCCTCACATGGGAGGCGCCGCGCTCACCCCCGCTGACGCAGCGTGAACGCCTCCATCTCTGCCGTGCGTTGATGGCCGCGATGAGGCCGCCGGGTCAAGCCGGCCAATGACGCCGCCGGCCCGGCAGAAAGGAAAGTGATCACATCATGATTATTTCTCGTGAGCGCAACCTGCTTACGTATTATACATGACTAAAAAAGCGCGGCTTGTCCCCTTCGCCGTATCAGCCGGAGTCATTCATGTCTGCTTACTCTTCCGCAGCCGCCAGCCCGAACGACCTTGAGGCGTTCTTCATGCCCTTCACGCCCAACCGGGCGTTCAAGGCGAAGCCGCGCCTGCTCTCGCGCTCCAAGGACATGCACTACTACACGCCGGAAGGGCGCGCGGTGCTTGATGCTACCGCCGGTCTGTGGTGCGCCAATGCCGGCCATAACCGCGACCCGATCGTCGAGGCGATCCAGCACCAGGCGGCGGAAATGGATTTCGCCCCGCCCTTCCAGTACGGCCACCCCAAGGCCTTCGCCGTCGCCGCCCGCATCGCCGCGCTGGCGCCGGGCGATCTCGACCATGTGTTCCTGTGCAATTCCGGCTCGGAAGCCGGCGACAGCGCGCTGAAGATCGCGCTCGCCTATCACGCCACCACGGGCAATGCGACGCGCACCCGCCTCATCGGCCGCGAGCGCGGCTATCACGGCGTCGGCTTCGGCGGCATCTCGGTCGGCGGCATGTCGCCCAACCGCAAGATGTTCGGCTCGCTGCTGCCGGGTGTCGACCATCTGCCGCACACCTATAATCGCGAGAAGCAGGCCTTTTCCAAGGGCGAGCCGGAGTGGGGCGCCGAGCGCGCCGACGCGCTGGAGAACCTCGTCGCCCTGCACGACGCCTCCACCATCGCCGCCGTCATCGTCGAGCCGATGGCCGGCTCCACCGGCGCCATTCCCGCCCCGGTCGGCTATCTCAAGCGCCTGCGCGAGCTCTGCGACAAATACGGCATCCTGCTGATCTTCGACGAGGTCATCACCGGCTTCGGCCGTCTCGGCTATGCCTTCGCCGCCGAGCGCTACGGCGTGGTGCCCGACATGATCACCTTCGCCAAGGGCGTCACCTCGGGCGCGGTGCCGATGGGCGGCGTGCTGGTGCGCAAGCACATTTACGACGCCTTCGTGAAGAGCGACGCGCCTGTCATCGACCTGTTCCACGGCTACACCTATTCGGCGCACCCGCTGGCCTGCGCCGCCTCGCTGGCCACGCTCGACCTCTACCGCGAGGAAGGCCTGTTCGAGCGGGCGCGGGCGCTGGAGCCGATCTGGGCCGATGCCTTCCACTCGCTGCGCTCCAAGCCCGGCGTGCTCGACATCCGCACGGTCGGCCTGGTCGGCGCGGTGGACTTCGAATCGCGCGCCGACGGCGTCGGCCGTCGCGCCTATGAAGGCATGGAGCGGCTGTTCCACGACGAGGGCATGATGGTGCGCACCGCCGGCGACACCTTCGCCGTCAGCCCGCCGCTGATCGTCAGCGAGAGCCAGATGGGCGAGATCGTCGAGAAGATCGGCCGCACGCTCGACGCCATCTTCTGAGCGGGCGGTCGGACGTGACTTTCCTCTCCCCTTGGGGGAGAGGTGGCCCGCGAAGCGGGTCGGTGAGGGGGCACGCTCGCGGAGCGTCGAAGAGGGCGGCCCCCCCCCCCCCCCCCCCCCGGGGGGGGGGGGGGGGGGGGCGGCGGGGGGGGGGGGGGGCGCCCCCCCACGCTCGCGGAGCGTCGAAGACCCCTCACCCCAACCCTCTCCCCGTCGGGGAGAGGGAGACAGGGCCCTTCCGGGATGGCGTGCCCGGCAGCAGTTCCGGGATCGGGCAACAGGCTGTATAGCCCTGCGCCATGCCCGCGCCCCTCTCGCCCCTGCCCATTGACGACGCCCTGCCGGAACTGACCGCCGCCCTGCGCGCGGGTCCTTCCGCCGTGCTCGTCGCCCCGCCCGGCGCGGGCAAGACCACGCGGGTGCCTCTGGCGCTTCTCGACCAGCCCTGGGTGGGCGGTCGCAAGATCCTCGTGCTGGAGCCGCGCCGCCTCGCCGCCCGCGCCGCCGCCACCCGGATGGCGCAAACGCTGGGCGAGGAAGCCGGGCAGACGGTCGGCTACCGCGCCCGCTTCGGCTCGAAAATCGGCCGGAACACCCGCATCGAGGTCATCACCGAGGGCATCTTCACCCGGATGATGCTGGATGACCCGGAGCTTTCCGGCGTCGCCGCCGTGCTGTTTGACGAGTTCCACGAGCGCAGCCTCGACGCCGATCTTGGTTTGGCGCTGGCGCTCGACGCCCAAGCCGCGCTGCGCGAGGACCTGCGCATCCTCGTCATGTCGGCGACGCTGGACGGCGCCCGCGTCGCCCGGCTGCTGGCCGGCGCGCCTGTCGTCGAGAGCCTGGGGCGGGCCTTCCCGGTGGAAACCCGCTATGCCGGACGCACACCGGGCGCGCCGATCGAGCGGCAGATGGCGGAGCTCATCGCCCGCGCGCTGCGCGAGGAGACCGGCTCGCTGCTCGCCTTCCTGCCCGGCGCGTCTGAGATCCGCCGCACCGAGCGTTTTCTGCGCGAGGCCGTGCGCGATCCCGCCATCGATATCGCCCCGCTCTATGGCGCGCTCACCCCCGCCGAGCAGGACCGCGCCATCGCCCCCGCCCCGCCGGGGCGGCGCAAGGTGGTGCTCGCCACCTCGATCGCGGAGACCAGCCTCACCATCGAGGGCGTGCGCCTCGTCATCGACAGCGGCCTCGCCCGGGTGCCGCGCTTCGAGCCCGGCGTCGGCCTCACCCGGCTGGAGACCGTGCGGGTGTCCCGCGCCGCCGCCGACCAGCGGCGCGGCCGCGCCGGGCGTACCGAGCCCGGCGTATGCCTGCGCCTGTGGCACGAGCCGGAGACCGCGAGCCTGCCGGCTTTCGCCACGCCGGAAATCCTCGCCGCCGACCTCTCGCGCCTCGTGCTCGATCTCGCCGTCTGGGGCGCGCGCGATCCCGCGAGCCTCGCCTTTCTCGATCCGCCGCCCGCTCCGGCGGTGACGGAGGCACGGGCGCTGCTCGGCGCGCTCGGCGCCTTCGCTACGGACGGGCAGGTGAGCCCGCTCGGCCGCGCCATGGCCCGGCTGCCGCTGGAGCCGCGCCTCGCCCGCATGGTGATCGAAGGCGCGCGGCGCGGCGCCGGCGAAGAGGCGGCGCGCATCGCCGCCCTCGTCTCCGAGCGCGGGCTCGGCGGCGACGCCCCCGACCTCGCCCACCGGCTGATGGATTTCGCCCGCGACCGCTCCCGCCGCAGCGAGGAAGCCCGGCGGCTGGTCGAACGCTGGGCCGGGGAGGCGGAACGGCAGGTTTCCGGCACCCGGATGGCCGGCGATGCGCCCTCCCCCGCCGTTCTGCTGGCGCTGGCCTTCCCCGACCGGGTGGCGCGCGGGCGCGGCGACGGGCGGCGCTTCGTGCTGGCGAATGGGCGCGGCGCGGCGCTGGACCCCGCCTCCTCACTCGCCCGCGCCCGCTTCCTCGCCATCGCCGAACTCACCGGCACGGCGGATGAGGCGCGCATCCTGCTCGCCGCCGAGCTCACCGAGGCCGAGATCGAGGCGGAGTTCGGCGACGCCATCACCGAGGGCGTGGAAACCGCCTTCGATGTCGCCTCCGGCGCGCTGCGCGCGCGCCATGTGCGCCGGCTCGGCGCGCTTGTTCTGGCCGAGCGCACCGCCGCGCTGAAGCCGGGGGAAGACACCGCCCGGGCGCTGGCCCGCGCCGCCGCCGCGCGCGGGCTGGAGCGGCTGAACTGGTCCGATGCGCAGCGGCAATGGCTTGATCGCGCCCGCTTCCTCCACGCCAGCGCCCCCGATCTCTGGCCGGACCTGTCCTGGACGGCCCTCACGGAAACCGTCGAGGAGTGGCTGGCGCCTGTCCTGGGCGACATCACCGCGCTCGGCGCGCTCGATACTGAGCGACTCGGCCGTGCCCTCACCTTGCTGCTGCCCTGGGAGCAGGCGCGGCGCATGGAGGCCGAGGCGCCGACCCATTATGAGGTGCCGACCGGCTCGCGCCTGCCGATCGACTACGCCACGGATGGCGGCCCGACGCTGCATGTGCGGGTGCAGGAGCTGTTCGGCCTCACCACCCATCCCAGCATCGCCGGCGGGCGGGTGGCGCTGATCCTGTCGCTGCTCTCGCCGGCGCACCGGCCGATCCAGCTGACCCGCGACCTGCCGGCCTTCTGGGCCGGCTCCTGGCGCGACGTGCGCGCCGAGATGCGCGGGCGCTATCCCCGCCACCCCTGGCCGGAAGACCCGGCCCAGGCCGAGCCGACGCGCCGGGCAAAGCCGCGCAGTTGATCGGGTTTAGAGACGCCGAGGGAGACCGTCATCCCCGGGCCTGACCCGGGGATGACGGCTTCTGTCGGAAGGCGCGCCAGCAAAGTCGTGCAGGACCGGGCCAGGCCCGGTCCTGACGGCGCTCCGTGTCACGCCGGGCCAAGCGCAGCCAAGACGGCCCTCCTGCCTGCCCGTCAGATGACGCCCGGCCGATGGTCGCGGTCGTGAAGTATTAACCATCCCCCACCGGCAAACATTAACCACACGCCAAGAGGATTGGCGGCCTGCGCCGGCTTTAACGTGCGGTCAAGGTGTGGGGCGCAAGGTGTCCTCATAACAAGATCTGTCCCAAGACAGATGTCATGCGGATGTATTCAAGCAGAGACAGGTCCATGCGCGAAATGGTGGAACGGGAAATGGTCGGGCAGTCGATGGCATCGCGCCGCCGCACCGCCGTCGCACGCCGGCCCCACGGCACCGGCCTCGAATATGGCCTCATCGCCGCGGCGCTGGCCGTTGCCATCGTCACCGTCGTCGTCGGCGTCGGCACCCGCTATGGCGGGCTGCCGGCGTCCACGCCGGCGCTTTCGGTCGACGCCAGCATCCGCTGAGCCGCCGGCGGCTCAGCCCAGCAGCGGCGCCCGCCGCCGGGGCACCACGGCGCGCTGCACCAGCAGCTTGTCGACGCGCCGTCCGTCCATGTCGACCACCTCGAAGCGCCAGCCCATCGTCTCGAAGGTGGCACCTTCCTGCGGCAGCGCCTTCAATTCGTGCAGCACCAGACCGGCGGCGGTGTGGAAGCCGGCATCCTGCGGGATGCGGATGCCCAGCACCTCGGAGAGCTCGTCGAGCGGGGTCGAGCCGGCGACGAGATAGCTGCCATCCGCCCGCTCCACCACGTCGGGCTTGGCCTGGCCGTCCTCGTCAAGCACCACGGTGCCGGCGATCGCGTCCAGAAGGTCGGCCGGGGTGAGGATGCCGACCATCGAACCATACTCGTCCACCACCAGCGCCAGCGGCGATTCCCCGTGGCGCAGCGATTTCATCGCGCCGAGCGCCCCGGCGGTCTCCACCATCACCACCGCCGGCTTGACGAAGCGGCGCGGGTCCGGCGTCTCGCCATTGAGATAGGCCTCCAGCAGGTCGCGAATGTCGATGACGCCGACCGCCTCCTCCGGCGTGCCCTCGCAGGCCGGCATGCGGGTGTGGCGTGTCTCGCGGATCGTCTGGCGCACCGCGTCGGGCTCGTCGGTGAGGTCGATCCAGTCGACATCGGTGCGCGGCGTCATCACCGCCCGCACCGGCCGGTCGGCGAGGCGCATCACCCCGGCGATCATCTTGCGCTCGTCCGGGTCGATCACGCCGGCGGTCTCCGCCTCCATCACGATGGCGCGGATTTCCTCGTCGGTCACATTATTGTCGTCGCTGGTGCCGTGCTCGCCCAGCAGGCGCAGCACGAGGCGCGAGGAAATGTCGAGCAGCCACACCGCGGGCGCGCCGATGCGCGCCAGCATCACCATCCCTGGCGCGACCAGGCTGGCGAGCTTTTCCGGGCTGCGCAGCGCCAGGCGCTTGGGGATCAGCTCGCCGATGATCAGCGAGACATAGGTGATCGCCGCCACGACGAGCGAATAGCCAAGGCCGCCGGCGAGACCGGGCGAGACGCCCTGCTCCCGCAGCCATTCGCCCAGCATGCCGCCGAGCGTGGCGCCGGAGAAGGCGCCGGCGAGAATGCCGATCAGGGTGATGCCGATCTGCACGGTGGAGAGGAAGCGGCCGGGGTCGGAGGCCAGCTGCAGCGCCATGCGGGCGCCGTGGGAGCCATTATCGGCCAGTGAGCGCAGACGCGCCGGGCGGGCGGACACGACGGAAAGCTCGGCCATGGCGAGCACGCCATTGATCAGGACGAGCAGGACGACAACGGCGATTTCAAAAAGGGGCATCGGCTCGGGGTTGGCAATCAGGGATTGACACTCTCTAGCATGATTGGCGCCATTCTCCATGGCGGACCCCTCTTCCGCGACGGACGGGGCCGGCCAAGGCGTGTTTGACGCCCGCCGCGCGGGCGCCTAGAAGCGCCGGGCCCCTCCCCTGTCGCCGGCGGAACCGCTATGTCCTTCAACAGTTTCGGCCACCTCTTCCGCGTCACCACCTTTGGCGAGAGCCATGGGCCCGCCATTGGCGGGGTGATCGACGGCTGCCCGCCCGGCCTGCGCTTCCGGCTCGACGAGGTGCAGGCCGCGCTGGATCGTCGCCGGCCCGGCCAGTCGCGCTTCACCACCCAGCGCCGCGAGCCGGACGAGGTGCGCATCCTCTCCGGCACGCTGGCGGAGGAAGACGGCACGCTCATTTCCACCGGCACGCCGATCGCCTTTCTGATCGAGAATGTCGACCAGCGCTCCAAGGACTATTCGGCGATTTCCGAGAGCTACCGCCCCGGCCATGCCGATTATGCCTATGACGTGAAATACGGCCTGCGCGACCATCGCGGCGGCGGGCGCTCCTCCGCGCGCGAGACGGCGGTGCGTGTCGCCGCCGGCGCCATCGCCGCCAAGGTGCTGCCTGATGTGACGATCACCGGCGCGCTGGTGCAGATGGGCGAGATCGGCATCGACCGCGCCAATTGGGACAGCGCCGAGATCGGCCGCAACCCGTTCTTCTGCCCGGACGCGCAGGCGGCCGCACGCATGGCGGATTATCTCGACGGCATCCGCAAGTCCGGCTCTTCCGTCGGCGCGGTGATCGAGGTGGTGGCCGAGGGCGTGCCGCCGGGCCTTGGCGCGCCGCTCTATGGCAAGCTCGACGCGGACCTCGCGGCGGCGCTGATGAGCATCAATGCGGTGAAGGGCGTGGAGATCGGCGAGGGCTTCGCCAGCGCCACGCTGACCGGCGAGGACAATGCCGACGAGATGCGGATGGGCAATGATGGCCGCCCGGTCTTCCTCGCCAACCATGCCGGCGGCGTGCTCGGCGGCATTTCCACCGGCCAGCCGGTGGTGGTGCGCTTCGCGGTGAAGCCGACCTCCTCCATCCTCACCCCGCGCCGCACCGTGACGCGCCATGGCGAGGATGCGGAAATCGTCACAAAGGGAAGGCACGACCCCTGCGTCGGCATCCGCGCCGTCCCCGTGGGCGAGGCGATGGTGGCCTGCGTGCTGGCCGACCATTTCCTGCGCCAGCGCGGCCAGGTCGGCACGCCCCCGGCCTGGCCGTTCCCGCGCTGAGCCTCGTCCTCCCGGCCGGAACGCAGCGAAGGACCGCGCCAACACAATTCTATCCGCCCCCCCTGCCCCCGGCGCGATAATCCCCCCACCTCATCCCGACGAAGGGGGCGCAACCGGAGCGGCCGGCTCGCGCGGGATGGGGGGCGGTGGCCGAGTGGCGGGGATAACGCACCCCGGCGTCCGGCGGCCCAAGCCATGCGTCCCCGGTCGGTCTTCCCACCGGCCACGGGGCGACGCGTGCCGTCCGCCCGCAAGGGCGCGCCGGTGCGTCACGCACCCCACAGGGGAGGATAGAAAGTGACAGTCCTCCCGGGCGCGCATGGAGCAAGCCTAGAAACACCGCGTTGCGGGGCGCTGGAGACGGCGCGTCGGACGGTTGACGACCTGCTTGCACCACCTTTTCACACACGGTGCAGGCGACCGCCGGGGCTCCCGTCCCGGCGCCCCGCACGCCCCTTGATCTAAGGGGCGAAGGCGACGTGCCGGCCCGCAGCTCCGCGCCAGAGAAGGCGACGGGGCGCTTCAGCCTGCCTACGCGCCGGGCGCATTTCAGTATCGCTGAAACGATCTACAATTTTCATTGCCAGTGAATATTCGCAGCTTTATCGTCGGGTCATGAAACTCGCGGACTGGCTCACCACCACAGGCACGACCAAGAGCGCCTTCGCGCGCGCCGTCGGCCTGTCACCGGCCAGCATCACCGCGCTGTGCAAGGACGAAACGGCCTGGATCTCGCGGGAAGCGGGCGGGCGCATCGCCGCCGCTACCGGCGGCGCGGTGACGCCGAACGATTTCCTCGGGCTCGCGAGCGTGGAGGCGATACTCATGACCGACAATCTGCAGGCCCGCGTCGAAGCGGCGATCGAAGCCTTTGCCCGTGGCGAGATGCTCGTCGTCACCGATGATGACGACCGCGAGAATGAGGGCGACCTCATCGTCGCCGCCCAGTTCGCCACGCCGGAAAAGCTGGCCTTCATCGTGCGCCACACCTCGGGCATCGTCTGCACCCCGCTCACCGCCGAACATGCCAAGCGGCTGCGGCTCAACCCGATGGTGACGGACAACGACGCCCCCCACTCCACCGCCTTCACCATCTCGGTCGATTACCGCCACGGCACCACGACGGGCATTTCCGCCGAGGACCGCACCGCCACCGTGCGCGGCCTCGCCAACCCGAATGCCGGCGCGGTGGATTTCGTCCGCCCCGGCCACATTTTCCCGCTCATCGCGAGGGAAGGCGGCGTGCTCATGCGCTCGGGCCACACCGAGGCGGCGGTGGATCTGTGCCGGCTGGCCAATCTGGAGCCGGTCGGCGTCATCTGCGAACTGGTGAACGATGACGGCTCGGTGATGCGGGGGCCGAAAGTCACCGAATTCGCCGGCACCCACAAGCTCACCCGGATCTCGGTGGCCGATCTCATCGCCTATCGCCAGCTGCGCGAGAAGCTGGTCAGCCGCACCGCCGAATTCGCCGCGCCGACGGCGGTGGGCGAGATGCACGCCATTTCCTATGTCACGCCGTTCGAGCCGGTGAACCACCTCGCGCTCATCCACGGCAAGATCGGCGATGGACGCGACGTGCTGGTGCGCCTGCACCGGGCCGACCCGATCGGCGATGTGTTCACCGGCGGCAAGGCGATCCGCGCCTCGCTGGAGCGGATCAAGGCGGAAGGGCGCGGCGTGCTGGTCTATCTGCGCGACGGCACGACAGGCGTGCCGGCCGCCACCATGGGCGACGAGGAACGGATTGAGAGCGCCAAGATGCGCGACCAGAACTGGCGCGAGGTCGGGCTCGGGGCGCAGATCCTGCGCGATCTCGGCATCTCCTCCATCCGCCTGCTGGCGTCGCGCGCGCGCACCTATGTCGGCGTCGCCGGCTTCGGCATCGAGATAACCGACACCGAGACGCTGGACGTGTGACGCGCGCGGGCGCTCTCTACTCCGGTAGCGGGGTGCGCCGCTACCCCGGTAGCGTTCGCTCACGCGAACGGCATCGGGTCGGGGCGCCCGCCCACACTTTCGGCTCGTGCCCCCGCCCCCCTCATGTCACCATGGGCATGACGGTTCTCTGACACGTCGAGGTCCCGTCACCGACGGAGGTCGCGATGTCGCGCGTGCGTGCGTTTCTCGCCCTGATCGCCGCCCTGTGCAGCCTCACGGCAGCAGGCGGCGCCCGCGCCGATGACATCGTCGATGTCGAGCTGGTGCTGGCGGTCGACGTGTCCTATTCGATGGACCTGGACGAGCTCGCCTTGCAGCGCGAAGGCTATATGCAGGCCGTCACCTCGCCGGAATTTCTCAGCGCGCTGCGGCTCGGCCCCAATGGCCGCATCGCCATCGCCTATGTCGAATGGGCGGGCGCGGACGAGCAGAAGCTGGTGGTCGACTGGACGCTGGTCGGCAGCGCCGGCGAGGCGCGCGCCTTTGCCGCCGCCATCGGCGCGGCACCGCTGCGCCGCGTCTACCGCACCTCGATTTCCAGCGCGATGAATTTCAGCGCCGACCTCATCGAGGGTAACGGCATTCGCGGCCTCCGGCGGGTGATCGACATATCAGGCGACGGCACCAATAATCAGGGCCCGCTGGTGGATGTGACGCGCGACGCCATCGCCGCGCGCGGCATCACCATCAACGGCCTGCCGCTGATGCTGAAGCAGGCCAGCGGCTCGCTGCTCGATATTGGCGACCTCGACATCTATTACGAGGACTGCGTCATCGGTGGCCCCGGCGCCTTCGTCATTCCGGTGCGCGGCCCGCATGAATTCGCCGACGCCATCAAGACCAAGCTGGTGCTGGAGATCGCCGGAGTCAAACCGCCGAAGCCGGCGCTGATCCGCCCCGCCGGCGCCGAGGAGCCGCGCGTGTCCTGCTCCATCGGCGAGCGCATGTGGATGGAGCGCTGGGGCAATTGAGAAGGGTTCGCGACCGCACCCCTGCCGCCGTCATCCCGGCCGGCGCGAAGCGCAGAGCCGGGATCGCTCTCCCTGCCGGCCAGCGTCTATTTTTTCAGCGCGGCGGCCAGCTCGTAGCACATGCCGAGATGCATCTCGATGGTGGGAAGGGTCGCCTTGGCGAAAGCCTTCATCACCGGATTGGCGCCGCCTTTCGCATAACCCGCGAACAGGCCGACGGCGGCCTGATGCCCCTTGGTCTGGGCGGCAACGTATTCCGCCTCGAAGGCGGGACCATAGAGGCCGCGCAACCGCGCCATCTCCGCGTCGAGATCGGCGCCGAGGCCGGGCGGCGGCACGATACCGGTGTCCGCCTTGCCGAGCGCGGCGACGAACGCCGTCCCGATGCGGCTGTGGTCCGTGATCATCTTGGCCGCGAAGGCCCGGATCCTGGGATTGAACGACTTCAGCAGCGCGAGCCGGCTCGACGCGATCTCGAACTGGTTCGCGGCGGCGGCGGTGTTGATGAAGGCCGCAGTCGACGGCACCTTCGCGGCCTTGGCAAGCGCCTGCGGCGTCGGCCCGCCCATGGAGGGCATGGTCATGGAGGACATGGTCTCGGCCTGCACGCAGGTCGAACCCACGGCCAGTGCAAGTACCGAAGCAATAAGCAGAGCCTTCACGATGTCCTCCCGGAACGCGGTTTAGGGCTATCCTCGCCCGCCCCGCGGGCGAACGCCAGCACATTTGCCGTCCTCCCGGCCGGCGCGTGCCGACGTGGTTACCGTCGGAACACCCCAACCAGCTCCACATGGGCGGAATAGAGGAACTGGTCGACCGGGGTGACACGTTCCAGCCGGTAGCCGCCCTCGATCAGGATCTGCGCGTCGCGGGCGAAGGTGGTTGTGTCGCAGGACACGCCGATCACCAGCGGCACGGCGCTCGCCCCCAGCTGGCGCGCCTGCGCCTCCGCGCCCTGGCGCGGCGGGTCGAACACCGCCACATCCACGCCCTTCATCTCCTGCGCCAGCAGCGGGCGGCGGAACAGGTCGCGCACCTCGCCCGTCACCGGCTTCAACCCGGCCGCGCCGCGCACGGCCTTGGTCAGCGCCTCGATGGCAGATGCCGAGGATTCATAGGCCGTCACCCGCACCCGCTCGCCAAGCCGCAACGCGAAGGTGCCGACACCCGAGAACAGGTCGACCGCGCGCGCCGCGCCTTTGGCGCCGTCCACCGCCTCCGTCACTAGCCGCACGAGCGCCGCCTCGCCGGCCGCCGTCGCCTGCAGGAAGGAGCCCGGCGGCAGGGCAACCCGCGCGCGGCCCATGGTGAGCATGGGCGGCTCGCGCTGCAGTACCAGTTCGCCATGGCGGGTGAGGCGCGCCAGCCCATGCTCGCCGGCGATCTGCGCCAAGGCGACGACACGGTTCGGTTTCAGCGGGCCACTGCCGCGCACATCCATGTCCAGCCCGGTTTCCGTCGCCGTCACCTGGATGTCGAGCGGCTTGGCGATCGGCACCAGTTCCTGCGCCACCGCCCAGGCCGCCTTGAGCGCACCATCAAGGCCGGGCGCGAGAATGGGGCAGGCGTCGATCGCCACCACCGCATGGCTGCGCCGGCCGGCGAAGCCCACCGCCAGCACGTCCCGCCCTTTTGGCGCGCTGCCGCCCGTGCCGCGCGCGTGGAAGGTTGCCCGCCGGCGCCCCTCGCCATGAGCGGCAACCAGCGGCGCCACCTCGGTTTCGATCCCGGCCCGCTCCAGCGTCTCGACAACGAGAGCGCGCTTCCAGGCCTCATAGGGCGCGGGCGCCCAATGCTGGAGCGCGCAGCCGCCGCACGGTCCGAAATGCGGACAGATCGGCGCGATCCGGTCGGGGCTGGGCGCGAGCACCGCCAGCAGCCGTGCCCGGTCATGCTCGCGCTCAACCTCAACCACCTCGCCGGGCAGGGTCAGCGGCACGAAGACCGTTCCCTCCGTCGTGTCGGCAACGCCATCGCCCCGGTGGCCGATCCGCGCAATATCGAGCTTGGTCATGCTCATCCGGGCTTCACCTCTATCATGATCCATAAGTTATAATGTATTTGAGAGCAAATATCACCCAGAGCGCAGACAATGACTACAATCCGCATGCTGATCTCAAGAATCTACGCTAATATAAGAGTGGCTGATTCCGTTTATTCAAATGGACAGCGTCGTTTACTTAGCACATGCACATAATAATAAGTCTCTAAACAACCAAAAGGGGGAAAGAATGCCGCTTGTTTCCGCACTTGCCATCAGCGTTGGCGTCCTTGGGGGCCTCGCTACCTGGCTGTTTCTCGGGCCTCTCGCTGGTGGCCTGCAAATCTGGGCCGCCTTCATCGCCTGGGCCTGTTTCTTCCACTGCGGTGGCAAGGAAGCCGGGCTCAAGGCCACCATCCTCGCCAACATCGCGGGCGCGGTCATGGCGTGGCTGACCCTGCTGGCGGTCAGCCGCGGCGGGCTCGGCGATACGCTCGGCCTGCCCGTATGGGCCGGCATCTGCGTCGGCGTCGGCGTGCTGGTGATGATCCTGCTCGGCCATCTGCCGGCCTTCGCCGCCATTCCGGCGATGGTCTACGGCTTTGCCGCCATGGCCGGCTACACGCTGCTGACGGCGGACGGCCTCGCCAACCTCACCGCCGCCAGCCTCGCCAACCCGTTGGTCACGATCGTGCTGTCGATGATCGTCGGCGCCGCGCTCGGCTATGTCTCTGAGAAGGTCGCGGGGATGCTGGTCGCCAGTGGCGGCCAGACGCGGCGCGCCTGACCGGTGCCACTCATGGGGTAAAGGCGCGGGCGGCATCACTCCGCCCGCGCCGCTACGAGGAGACTTTCCTCATTGCCGTCCCCGCCCAGCACGGGCGAGACGAGCCGATGCGTCACCTTCCAGCCGTGCTCTTCCAGCAGATCGGCGATGCGCGCCGCTGCCTCGGCGCGGGCCTCGGCGTCCTTCACGATGCCGCCCTTGGACAGCTTGTCGCGACCGACCTCGAATTGCGGCTTCACCAGCGCCACCAGATGCGCCTTTGCCGCCGCATGAGGGAGCAATGCCGGCAGCACCTGGTGCAGCGAGATGAACGACACATCCACCGTCAGGATGCCGGCTGCCGGCACCTCGCCCGGCGCGACGTTGCGAATGTCGGTCCCCTCTCGGGAGACAAGGCGCGGATGGCCCCGCAGCCGGGGATGCAGCTGGTCGCGCCCGACATCGATGGCGTGCACCCGCAAAGCGCCGCGCGCCAACAGCACCTCCGTAAAGCCGCCGGTCGAAGCGCCGACATCCAGCGCCTCCAGCCCCGCAACGCTAAGCCCGGCGGCATCGAGCGCCGCTTCCAGTTTCAGCCCGGCCCGCGACACCCATTCATACGCCTCGCGTGCCGCGATGGCGGCGCTGGCGGAAATCGTCTCGGAGGGCTTGGCGACCCGCTTGCCATCGGCTGTGACGAGGCCAGCCTCGATCGCCGCCTGGGCGCGGGCGCGGCTGTCGAACAAGCCACGCTCCACGAGCACCCGGTCGGCGCGGTCGCGGCGGGAGGATGAGGGGGGCGGCTTTGCAGCGGACGGCGGGCGCATCGCCGGTCGGTCCGGCTCAGCCGCGCAGCAGGGCGAGCGCGGCTTCTTCCTCGCGCCCGAGGGCATTGAAGACACCGCGCACGATGCCTTCGACGTCGAGGCCGGCCTCGTGCATCTGGCTGGAAGGGGAATCCTGCTCGATGAAACGGTCAGGCAAGGCGAGGGTGCGGATCTTGAGGCCGCGATCGAGCGCTCCCGCCTCGGCCAGCAGGGTCAGCACATGGCTGCCGAAACCGCCGACGGCGCCCTCTTCCACTACGACAAGCACCTCGTGCTCGCGGGCCAGCCGCAGCACCAGATCGCGGTCGATCGGCTTGGCGAAGCGCGCATCGGCCACTGTGGTCGCCAGGCCGAAGCCGGCGAGCTGGTCAGCGGCGGAAAGGCATGCGGCGAGCCGCGTGCCGAGCGAGAGCAGGGCGATCTTCGAGCCCTCGCGCACCACCCGTCCACGGCCGATCTCCAGCGGCGTGCCGCGCGCGGGGCGCTCCACGCCCACACCCTCGCCGCGCGGGTAGCGGAAGGCGATCGGGCCTTCATCATAAGCCGCAGCCGTGGCGACCATATGCATCAGCTCGGCCTCGTCGGCCGCCGCCATCACGACCATGCCCGGCAGGGTGGCGAGCATCGGCACGTCGAAGGCGCCGACATGGGTGGCGCCGTCCGCCCCCACCAGACCGGCGCGATCGATGGCGAAGCGCACCGGCAGGCGCTGGATCGCCACATCATGGACGATCTGGTCATAAGCCCGCTGCAGGAAGGTCGAGTAAATGGCGCAGAACGGCTTGTAGCCCTCGGTTGCCAGCCCGGCGGCGAAGGTCACAGCATGCTGCTCGGCGATGCCGACATCGAAGGAGCGCTCGGGAAAGACCTCGCCAAACAGGTCGAGCCCGGTGCCGGCCGGCATGGCGGCATTGATGGCGACAATCTTGTCGTCGTGGCGGGCTTCCTCGATCAGGCTCTCGGCGAAGACCCGCGTGAAGCTCGGGGCGTTGGACGCCGCCTTCTTCTGCGCGCCCGTGGCGACATCGAAGCGCTGCACGCCGTGATACTTGTCGGCGGAAGCTTCCGCCGGCGGATAGCCCTTGCCCTTCTGGGTGACGACATGAACCAGCACTGGGCCGGTCTCGGCGTCGCGCACATTACGCAGGATCGGCAGCAGGTGGCTGAGATTGTGGCCGTCGATCGGCCCGACATAATAGAAGCCGAGTTCCTCGAAGAGCGTGCCGCCGGTCCAGAAGCCGCGTGCGAACTCCTCCGCCCGCGCCGCCTGCCGGCCGAAGAATTTCGGCAGATTGCCGGCGAGCTGCTTGGCGGTCTCACGAAGGGAGCGATAGGTCCGCCCGGACAGCAGCCGCGCCAGATAGGCCGACATGGCCCCCACCGGCGGGGCGATCGACATGTCGTTGTCGTTAAGGATGACGATGAGGCGCGAATCCATCGCCCCGGCATTGTTCATCGCCTCATAGGCCATGCCGGCAGACATGGCGCCGTCGCCGATCACGCACACCACGTTGCGCTGGCCGCCGGCGAGGTCGCGCGCCACCGCCATGCCGAGCCCGGCCGAGATCGAGGTCGAGGAATGGCCGGCGCCGAAGGGATCATATTCGCTCTCGGCCCGGTTGGTGAAGCCGGAAAGCCCGCCGCCCTGGCGCAGCGTTCGCATGCGCTCGCGCCGCCCGGTGAGGATCTTGTGCGGGTAGCATTGGTGGCCGACGTCCCAGATCAGCCGGTCATTGGGCGTGTCGAACACATGATGCAGCGCCACCGTCAGCTCAACAACGCCGAGCCCGGCGCCGAGATGGCCGCCGGTAACGGAAACTGCGTCGATCATCTCCTCGCGCAATTCCGCCGCGATCTGCGGCAACTGCTCCTCCGGCAAGCGGCGCAGATCGGCCGGCTCGCGGATCGTGTCGAGTAGCGGCGTCGAGGGACGGGTCAAGAACGGCTCCGAAAACACACTCGCCGACGGCGCGCACACAGGGGCACGCGCCGCCGGGCGAAGTCCAACGGCATACACAAGGACGGCGGGGCGCGCAACGCACGCTCGCGCGACCCGGGCGCCACCTCTGGCGGGGTGCCGCGCGCAACCGCATGTGGAGACCGCACCCGCAGGCCGACGCGGCGTTGGCCTCGGGGCCCGGCTTCCTTTAAAAACGCGGCATGGACACACGAGTCGCGACGTCGACGCACAGGGACGACAGACCGGGGGAAGCCGCCGGCGCGGGTGCGGCCATCGTCGCCTCCCTCGTCGACAAGGCGGGCGCTGACACGCCGGCCAGGCAGGCATTCCGGCGACTGGTGCTGTTCTTCCCTGGCCATGACCCGACTGACATGGATTATCACCATGGCCGCTTCGCCAACCAGGCGGAGCGGTTCGGCAAGCTGTGGTCGGTGGAAGTCAGCGTGACGCCCCGGCTCGACGACGGCGCGCAGCCCTATGCCCGCTGGGAGGCCACTGCACGCGGCCCCAACTGGTCGACCCGCACCGAGTACCGCATCCTGCGCTGGGAGGACATCATCGGCGCGCTGGACGCACGGCCCGACCCGGTGCGGCTGTGGCGCGGCTTTGGCGGGCTGTGGGACTTTCTGCGCGGCGGCGCGGCGCGGGGCTATTTCCGCGCCAGCCCGCGCTATGGCTTGTTCTTCTTCTTTCCCTATCTCATCTGCGCGCTATTTGTCGCCGGGGGATTTCTCGCCGGGGCGCTGGTGCTGTGGGGGTTGGGGTCGGTCCTCCCCGCCCCGTTCGCCTGGCTCGCGGCCCTCGCCACCGGCACTGCCATCTTCTTCGCCCTGTTCCACCGGCCGGGACGCGACTGGCGCCTGCATCAGGCGCTCGACGACTGGGACCTGGCGCGCGACTATCTGCACGACAGCACGCCAACCCTCGACGCCCGGCTCGACCGCTTCGCCGAGGTACTGGTGGAGGCGGTCCGCGCCGGCGCGCATGACGAGATCATCCTCGTCGGGCATAGTCTAGGGGCGACGCTGATGCTCGGCGTGATTGACCGCGCGCTCGATCGCGATCCCGGCCTGGCGGATGGGCCGACACGGGTCAACCTGCTCACCTGCGGCGCGACCATCCCGAAGCTCGCCCTGCACGCCAAGGGCGGCAAGGTGCGCCGGCAGGCTACCCGCATCGCGCAGACGCCCGGCCTCACCTGGGTCGAGTACCAGGCGCGGCACGACGCTATCAATTTCTACAAGTTTCACCCGGTGACGCTGCGCCGCGCCGGTTTCGAGCATGCCGAGCCCAGCCCGCCTTTGCTGCGCAACGCCAACATCAAGGAAATGCTCACCCACGCCAAGCTGAAGCGGCTGCGTTGGCACGCCATGCGGCTGCACTACCAGTTCCTGCTGGCGAATGAGCAGAAGGCGCCCTACGACTATTTCATGTTCGCCCTCGGCCCGCTGTCCTTCCCCGACCTGTCCGCGCGCGCGGAGGGGCCGGTCGGTCGCTTCGCGGCGGATGGCTCCCTGATCGCCTGAACCAACGGACGCTTCATGACCCTTATCGTCGCCGCAAAGATCGTGTGGGCCGCCGGCTGCATCGGCTGGTATGTCATCCGCCTGCCCTTCGAGCGCAAGGTGAAGCGCGAGCGCGTAATCGACGCCCGCGACCGGCTGCGCGAGCTGGTGCTGCTCTCCTGCTCGACAATGGGCCTCGGTATCGTCCCGCTGCTGTGGGCGACCTCCCCCATCTTCAACGGCGCCGACTACCCCTATTCCGGAGTGCAGTTCGCGCTTGGCACCCTCACCTTCGTGTTCTCGCTCTGGCTGTTCCGCCGCACCCACCGCGACCTCGGCAAGAACTGGTCGGTAACACTGGAGATCAAGGACACGCACAAGCTCATCACCGGTGGCGTGTACCGGCATGTGCGCCACCCGATGTATTCAGCCTTCTTCCTGTGGGCGCTGGCGCAGCTCATCCTGATCCCGAACTGGATCGCCGGCCCGGCCGGCCTCATCGGCTTCGGAATCCTCTATGCCTTCCGCATCGGCCGCGAGGAGAAGATGATGCTCGACACCTTCGGCGACGAGTACCGCGCCTACAGCGCCCGCACGGCGCGGCTGATCCCCGGCGTGTACTGAGCGGGGTCCAGATGCTCGAGCTTCGGCCGAATTGCGAATGCTGCAACCGCGACCTGCCGCCGGCCTCGCGCGAGGCGCTGATCTGCACGTTTGAGTGCACCTTCTGCGCCGATTGCGCCGCGCAGGTGCTGGGCGGCAGCTGCCCCAATTGCGCGGGCGAGTTGGTGCGCCGCCCGGTGCGGCCCGAGGCGGCGCTGGCCCGCCACCCCGCCTCGACGGTGCGGGTGTTCAATCCGGCGTGCCATAGCCACCGGACGGGCTGAAGCCTGCGCCTGCGAGCCGCGTTCCCGCAAAACCCTGACCGGCGATCTGGGTACAGAAATCCGACCATTGGCACCCCGCGCAGGCGGCGCGGATGCCGCCTTCCGCAAAGGCCCGGCGCATCCGCCCGACCCGCGCCTCCGTGAGGGCGATTGCCCTGCCAGGCTCGAGCGGGTGGCCGAGAAGTCCAGCAAGGACCGCGCGGGCCTGCGTGTCGCGCAGGGCCACGCTGGCATTGCGGCAATGGTGGTCGGACTCGCCCAGCATCGGCGCGCAGATATCGTCTGGCCCTTCCACCAGTTCCACCGCCTCGCCTTCATTCAACCGGGCGACAATCCGCCGATACTGCGCGGTGAAGGCGGGTGTGTAGCCCTTCCCGACAAAGGTCAGTAGGCAGAGCAGGTGGTGGGGGCGCAGCCGCACGGTCATGGGGCGCGGCCCGCGCCTATTCCCCATCCAGCGGCTGGGTGCCGGCCGGGCGGCCATCGGCGCTGAGCGTGATTTTCTCGACCCGCGCCTCGGCATCCTTCAGCAGCGTGTCGCAGCGGGCCTTCAGCGCCTCGCCTCGGGCATAGAGCGCGATGGATTCCTCCAGCGGGACATTGCCACCCTCGAGCTTGGCGACGATGGTCTCCAGCTCGGCGAGCGCCTTCTCGAAGCTCAGCGCGTTCACATCCGCCGCATCGACCATTGCGTCATCCCTCCATGAGTCGGGGCCCCTTATACAGGCAGGAACCGCCGTTCTCACCCCCTCGCGGTCAGCCGCGCATCAGCGCCATGACATGGGCGGAGGCGGATCGGGCCAGCCCCTCGAGATCGTAGCCGCCTTCCAGTACCGAGACGATCCTGCCGCCGCAATGCGTGTCGGCGATGTCCATCAGCTTCTTCGTCACCCAGGTATAGTCGTCTTCCAGCAGGTTGATATTGCCGAGCGGGTCGCGCGTATGAGCGTCGAAACCGGCGGAAATGATCAGGAGCTCCGGCCCGAAAGCCTGCAGGCGCGGCAAAATGCGGCTCTCGAACGCCTGGCGGAAATGCTCGCCATCGTCACCCGAGCGCAGCGGCGCATTGACGATGTTATCGGTGGTGCCGCGCTCGCCCACCGCGCCGGTGCCGGGAAAAAGCGGCATCTGGTGGGTGGAGGCATACATCACGCTCGGGTCCGAAAAGAAGATCTCCTGCGTACCATTGCCGTGATGCACGTCGAAATCGACGATGGCGACGCGGCCGATGCCATGCACCTTCTGGGCGTGGCGCGCGGCGATGGCGACATTGTTAAATAGGCAGAAGCCCATGGGGGTGCGGGTTTCAGCGTGGTGACCGGGCGGGCGCATCGAGACAAAGGCGTTGTCCACCTTGCCCGACAGCACCTCGTCGACCCCGAGTACCGCGCCGCCGACCCCGCGCCAGATCGCCTCGCCGGTGCCAGGCGACATCACCGTGTCGCCGTCGATCCGCACCATCCCCTCATCCGGCATCGCTTCTTCAAGCGCTGCCACGTAATCCTCGGGATGGACACGCACGATATCCTCGCGCGCCGCTACCGGGGCCTGTTCGCGCGCCAGTGTGGCGAACTGCTCGCCCTCGAACACCCGGTTCAGCACCCGCACCCGGTCGGGACGCTCGGGGTGGCCGGAGGGCGTGAGGTGTTCGAGGCAGGCGTCGTGCGCGATCAGCAATGTGGTCATGGCGTTCCTTTGGCAGATCCTTGGTCGTGCTGGTCATTGGCTCTCAGGGCCTGGCAAGCGGTGGACGATAGGCCACGCCGCCGGAGGGGGCCAGCCATGCGCGGGGCGTTTTTTCCGCCTCCTGCCCCCGCCAGCTCCGGCACGCCGTTGACCCGCCAGGCCGGAGCGCCTATCCGAGCGCGCCTGAGCGGGAGATGCAAGCGTGGCGACAAGCACGAGCGGGCGGCCGGCGTCGATGACGCCCACGCCCCGGCGGACGACCCGGGTGCTGCCGTCGGACGCCGCCGGCATCGCTGAAGCCGTACGCCTGCTGCGAGCCGGGGGGCTGGTGGCGCTGCCGACGGAGACCGTCTACGGCCTCGGCTGCGACGCGACCGATCCTCTTGCCGTTGCCAGCCTCTACGCCGCCAAGGGCCGGCCGAGCTTCAATCCGCTCATCGCCCATGTACCAGACCTTGCGGCGGCGCAGCGTGTCGGCATCCTCACCCCGGCCGCCGAGAGGCTCGCGGCCCGCTTCTGGCCGGGCCCCCTGACATTGGTGGTGCCGGCTCTTGAGGGTGCCACCTGCGAGCTTGCCCGCGCTGGCCTCGCCAGCGTCGCCATCCGCGTGCCCGCCCATCCGGCGGCGCAATCGGTGCTGGCGGCTGCCGCGCGGCCCATCGCGGCCCCGAGCGCCAATCGCTCCGGCCACGTCTCACCCACAACGGCCGCCCATGTCCTCGCCGATCTCAACGGGCGTATCGACCTGATCCTTGATGCAGGCCCCTGCGCGGTCGGGGTGGAGTCGACCATTCTGGACTGCACCGGCGACACGCCTGTCCTGCTGCGCCCAGGCGGGCTGGCACGGGAGGCGATCGAGGCGGTGCTCGGCTTGTCCCTGTCAGCCGCCCCGCTTGCCCCGGAGACATATGATCCGGAGACCGCGCCGCTCGCCCCCGGAATGCTCGCCTCGCATTATGCCCCCTCGGTTCCCGTACGTCTCGACGTCACCGAGGTTCGGCACGGCGAGGCGCTGCTGAGCTTCGCCGGCGCCCGCCCGCCAGGCAGCGAGAGGGCTGCGCTGCTGCGCGACCTAAGCCCCGCTGGTGATCTGGTCGAGGCGGCTTCCCGCCTGTTCGCTCTGCTGCGGGAGCTGGATGCGGCCGGGGCCGAAGGCATCGCCGTGGTGCCGCTGCCGCGCCACAATCTCGGCGAGGCGATCGCCGACCGCCTGCGCCGGGCCGCCGCACCCCGCCCCGACTGAACGACGGAGAAGCGCCATCCACCTGCCGCTGCGGCATTAACGCTCGGGCAAGGTTAATGCGCGACAACTACAGGGCCAGATGCGCTCGCCCTTGCCTGTGGCGAAGCGGGCACGCGTGGCGGGTTCAGTTGCGTGATGATACGTGGGCGTCGGGTGAACATGCGAAATTCCACGCGCGTTCGGAATATGGGCAGGACCGGCGCCGCTGCGCTCGCGCTCTTTTTCGTCTGCTCCTCGACCATCGGCCTGCAGGACGTGCGGAGCCGGCTGGCCGGCCAGCCCGGCGTCGCCGAACGCGCCCGCATCTCCATCCTCGGCGGGCCGGTGCATCTGCTGAAGGCCTCCACATTCGCCTGGCCCTCCCGTTCCGCCCTGCTGGCCCCTTCCGAAATCACCGTCCCGCCGCTGGCCGCCCTGGCTGTCGACATCAACCGCGCCAGCAAGGCGGACCGGCTGGCGCTCACCCCGGTAGCGCCGCTCGATGCGGATCCGCTCGCCGTCTCCGGCGTGGCCACGCCCGCCAGCCTAGCCGGTGCTGGCACCGGGACGATCGCCAGTGCCACCCCCCTTCTCACCACGGACGCCGGCATCGGCACACAGGCAGCCGGCTTCTTCGGCACCGGGACCGATCCGCTGGAAGAAGAAGACGACGCCGAACTTGCCGCCGCGCAAACGGACGGCCTTTACGCCATAGCGGCCGGCGACCCGACCGGCGATCCCGCCCAGTTGGAGCCGGAGGGCGCGAGCCTCGATGGCGACGACACCGAGATCCGCGTACCCGGCAATGGCGCGCTGGCCGCGGCATTGGATGGCACCCAGGCCGGGCCCGCCCCGACATTCGACTCCGACCCCTCCCTACCGCTCTATCGCCAGAGCGCCTTCATCTTCGGGCTGGACGAGACGGCCCTTCCGCCGCAGCCTTTCATGCACATGAGCGCCCTGCCGGGCGGCGACAGCGGCACCACGGAAGCGCAGAAGGCCGAGGCCGACTCCCGGCGCGTCACGGACGGTCCCTCGCCGGCCGAGCGTCTGGGCCTCGCCGGCAAGCGGCGCGAGCGGGCGGAAAAATGCCTCGCCGAAGCGGTCTATTTCGAGAGCCGGGGCGAGCCCCGGCGCGGACAGGTGGCCGTGGCGCAGGTGGTGATGAACCGCGTCTTCTCCGGCTATTACCCCGCCGACATCTGCCGCGCCGTTTACCAGAACGCACACCGCCGGCTTGCCTGCCAGTTCACCTTCGCCTGCGACAATGTCCGCGACGTGGTCACCGAGCCGGAACTGTGGAATCAGGCGAAGGAGATTGCCGCTGACATGCTGGAGGGGCATGTCTGGGACGAAAAGGTCGGTCGGGCGACGCATTACCACGCGCGTTCGGTACGCCCGAACTGGATCCGCGAGATGCGCAAGCTCGACCGCATCGGCGAGCACACCTTCTACCGTCCTCGCCGCTGGACCAGTTGAGGCGGTGGGTCGGCACGCGACGTCAGCCTGAGGGCAGCTTCCCCCGGCAACATTGCCGCTTCGGCGGTGCGGCCCGATGGGACCGGATTGGCACCGCCGTCCGTAAAACCCGTCAGTCGTGCCTGTCCCCGGCCGGGGACGCGCCGTTGCCAAGGACCGTCTCCCTCATGTGCCAAGATTGCATCACCCGTGTCGCATTGTCGCGCCGGTCGCTCCTGCGCGGCGCGACATCCGCCACCCTTTCCGCCGGCGCCCTGTTCTGGGCGGGCCGGGCGGCTGCCACAGCGAGCGCCGAGCCCGCGCCAACCCCCGATCATGTGATGAACGAACTGGTGGCTGGCAATACCCGCCACGTCCGTGGCGTGCAGACCTGCACCGACTTCCTCGCCAACAGGGCTGCCCTCGCCAAGGGCCAGCATCCGCTCGCGATCGTCCTTGCCTGCGCCGATTCGCGGGTGGCGCCGGAATATGTGTTCGATCAGGCACCCGGCCGACTGTTCACGGTTCGCGTTGCCGGTAATTTCGTCGACGTGGAAGGGCTGGCCAGCATGGAGTACGCGGTCGATCACCTCGGCGTCCCGGTGATCGTCGTGCTCGGCCATTCCAGCTGCGGCGCGCTCACGGCCGCCGTCGGGGTCGAGCAGAACCATACGGCGCTTCCTGGCCATCTGTCGGCGCTGACGGATCAGCTCAGCATCCCGGTCCGCGCCGCTCTCGCAGGCAACCCGGCCGATCCGGTCGCCGCAGCCATCCGGCAGAACGTGGTCTACTCCATGGAGCGGCTTGCGAACGGGCCGTCAATCGTTGCAACGGCGGTCGCGGCCGGCAAGGTCAAGATCGTGGGGGGAATCTATGACCTCTCGACTGGCGGGGTGGCTCTGGTCAGCCGCTAAGAACGGGCCCCCCCGAGAACGCAGCGCGATACATATGACAAAAGCCCGGTCTCTCGACCGGGCTTTTCGTTTTCTCGAATCAACAGCAGTTGCCGCAGCGGGCAAGCGGCTTAGTTGAGCTTCGAAGTTACCTCGGCCACGGCCGCATCGAGCACCCGATCGGCGGCGCTGCCGACAAGCTGGGTGGTCAGAAGAAGCTCGGAAGCCTTCACCGCCGCGTCGGCGGCAGCGGCCTTCACTTCGGCGAGCGCCTGCGCCTCGGCCTGGGCGATCTTCTGCTCGGCCATCTTGGTGCGGCGGACGATGAGGTCCTCCAGCTTCTGCTTGGTTTCGGCGGCAAGACGCTCGGCCTCAGCCTTGGCGGTGGTGATGATCGCCTCGGCCTCTTCCTCGGCCTCCCGCTGGCGCCGCTTGTACTCGGCGACGAGCTTCTGCGCCTCTTCCTTCAGTCGGCGCGCCTCTTCCAACTCGTGCCGGATGCGGTCGCCGCGCGCGTCGAGCTTGGACAGGATGCCCGAAAAGGCCCCTGCCCGGGCGAGCAGGAGGAAGAAGATCACGAAGGCGACGGCGACCCAGAAAGTATCACTACCCATGGTGCGCTCCTCAGCCCTTGATGGCGGTATCTACCGCCTCTTCGACCGCGCCCGACGTGGGCGTGGTGCCGATCAGCGTGTTGACGATGGCGCTAGCCGCCTCGACGGCGATGCCGCGTACATTGGCCATAGCCGCTGTCTTGGTGGCAGCGATCTGCACTTCGGCCGCTGCCAGCTTGACGTTCAGATCGGCCTCCAGCGACTTGCGGCGCGTCTCGGCTTCCGCCGCTAGCGTGTCGCGCGTCTCGGTGGCGATGCCATGGGCCTTGGTGCGGGCGCTGGCGAGGGCCTTTTCGTAAGCCTCGGCCGCCGCCTCGCTCTCCGCCTTCAGCTTGCCCGCTTCCTCGATGTCGTCGGCAATTCGGTCATGCCGTTCTTCAAGGATGGTGGCGATGCGCGGCAGAGCCACGCGGCTCATCAGCAGGTAGAGCGCGGCGAAGGCGATCACCAGCCAGAGGAGCTGCGAGGGAAAAGTGTGAACATCGAAGGGAGGGAAGTTGCTACCGTGAGCTTCTGCTGCGGGCACGGCAATCTCCACACCGCTTGCGGCCGGCAAGCTGCCGGGCGACGCCTGGGCGACTATGATACCGGCCGGACCGTGGGGCTCGGACATGGGTTTAGGCTTCCTCAATCACTGCTGATGTCGATTCATCCCTGCCGCGCAGGCCCGCCTGGAGCCCGCGCGGCAGGGTGAGACATCAGACCACGAAGAGGAGGACGAGGGCGACGACGAGCGAGAAGATGCCCAGACCTTCGGCAAGCGCCGCGCCGATGAAGGCGCGGGCGAACTGGCCATCGGCCGCCGACGGGTTGCGCAGGGCGCCCGCGAGGAAGTTGCCGAAGATGGTACCGACGCCGATGGCGGCGAGGCCCATGCCGAGCGTGGCGAGACCGGCGCCGAGGAACTTGGCGGCTTCCGCTTCCATGATCTTCTCCTGTTGGAATAGTCAGATTGGTTGGATGGCTGGATGAGGTTCCCGCGACGCGCGGGTCAGTGACCGGGGTGCAGCGCGTCGTTGAGATAGATGCAGGTCAGCACCGCAAACACATAGGCCTGCAGGGCGGCGACCAGGAATTCGAGAGCCGTCAGCGCCACCACCATGAACAGCGGCAGCACCGCGCCGAACCAGCCGACGACGCCCGAAGCCGTCATCATCACGATGAAGCCGGCGAACACCTTCATGGCGATATGGCCGGCCAGCATGTTGGCGAAGAGACGCAGCGAGAGGCTGATGGGACGCGAGAGGAACGAGATGACCTCAATCACGACCATGAAGGGCAGCAGGAAAGCCGGCACGCCCGAGGGAACGAACAGGTGCAGGAAGTGGGTGCCGTGGCGCACGAAGCCGTAGATGATGACCGTCAGGATGACGAGCAGCGCCAGCGCGGCAGTGACGATCAGATGGCTGGTGACGGTGAAGGCATAGGGGATCATGCCCACCATGTTGGCGGTCAGCACGAAGATGAAGAGCGAGAAGACGAGGGGGAAGAACTTCATCCCCTCATTGCCCGCCGAGCCGCGCACCGTCGAAGCCACAAACTCGTAGGAAAGTTCGGCCAGCGACTGCAGGCGCCCGGGAACCAGCGTGCGGCCACGGGTGGCAAAGGTGAGGAAGAAGAACACCAGCGCCACAATGCCGAACATGAAGGCGGCAGAATTGGTGAAGGCGAGCTCGACGCCGCCAGGCTGCCCCAATTCCACGATCTTGATGATCTGGAACTGATGGATCGGGTCGATCACACTGCCGCTGGCCATCGTCGGTCGCTGCCCTCAACACGCGGCGCCGTCGGCGCCCGTCCCCATCTCAAGCACCGCCGGAGCGGCACCGTCCGTTTATCTGGCACCCACCGCGAGGCCGGCGCCGAAATTCGTCACGCCCCGCCCTTCGGCGGGCTCTTGCGGCCGGTTTCCCCCGCCGCGCGCATCATGTTCACGATGCCCGCGCCAAAGCCCAGCAGCATGAAGACGATCATCCCCCACGGCGCGATGCCGAGAAAACGATCGATGGCCCAGCCAAGGCCGGCACCGACCAGCACGCCCGCGACGAATTCGGCACCCAGCCGAAACGCCAGCGTCATGCCGGCTGAAGACGACGTCCGATCCTGAGTGGCGGACGCCTTCTGTTCGGCTTGCCGCTCGGCCTGCACCTTGTCCAGCGCACTGCCAAGACCGCGAAGTCGGCCGGAGAGTTCAGCCTCGGACGGGTCCGGACGGGCTGAGCCGCCATGGTCGTCCGTGTTTTTTCGGTCGCCCATCATTCGCACTCAAGCCTGACCGGAGAAGGATTTCCCGACCCCGAAGACGGGCGCACCATAGTGTTCGCCCCTAGGGGTGTCAAGGATGTGAACACATCTTTTAAGTGACTGTAATACCTAGATAAAAGCAAAGTCAGGACGCTCTGTCGCAGGCGTTTCGATCGCATCCTGCACCAAGGGAAGGGGTCCGAGATGTTTTTGGCATGCCAGCATCGCGCCTTATGAGGCGCGCTGGCCCACACGCGGGGCGCGGCAGAGCGTGGTGCCGGACGCCCTAAGGCCGCCCAGCATGACAGAAGCCGCGCCCGTCAGCTCGCCTCAAGAAAGCGCTCAGCGGCGGCGAGATCGACCGAGACCAGCTTCGACACGCCACGCTCGGCCATGGTGACACCGAACAAGCGGTTCATCCGGCTCATGGTGATCGGGTTGTGGGTGATGGTGACGAAGCGGGTCTCGGTGAGGCGGCGCATCTCGTCGAGCAGGTTGCAGAAGCGCTCGACATTGGAATCGTCGAGCGGCGCATCCACTTCGTCCAGCACGCAGATCGGCGCCGGATTGGTGAGGAACACGGCGAAGATCAGCGCCATGGCCGTCAGCGCCTGCTCGCCGCCAGAGAGCAGGGACAGTGACTGCGGCTTCTTGCCGGGCGGCTTGGCAATGATGTCGAGACCCGCCTCCAGCGGGTCGTCCGAATCAGTCAGCACCAGCTGCGCCTCGCCGCCTCCGAACAGCGTGTTGAAGAGCTGGCGGAAATGCCCGTCGACGACATTGAAGCTCGCCTGCAACCGCTCGCGCGCCTCGCGGTTGAGGCCGTAAATGCCGTGGCGCAGCCGCTTGATCGCCTCGGTCAGGTCATCGCGCTCGCCAGTCAGCCCCTTCTGCTGGGTCTCGATCTCGATCAACTCGTCTTCGGCGCGCAGATTGACCGCGCCGAGCCGCTCGCGGTCGGCTTTCAGCCGACCGAGCTGCTGGTCGAGTTCGGCCAGAACCGGAACTTCCGCCTCGGGGGTGAAGCCGGCGATCTCGCGCGCGCTCTCGGGCGGCCCGTCGAGCACGTCGCCGATTTCGCGCGCCAGATCCTCCCGGCGCTGGCGGGCGGCTTCCACCCGCGCCTCGGCCCGGGCGCTCTCCTCGCGGGCGGCCGCCAGCGCGTCGAGCGTGGCGCGGGCGAGCTTGTCACCCTCCACCTGCAGCGATTCGGCACTCGCCAGCCGGTCGGCCGCCTCGCGGCGCGCGGCCTCCGCGCGGGCGACTTCGTCGAGCAGCGCCCGCCGCCGGGCGGCGAAGCGCACAGGCGCGTCATCAAGATCGTCGCGTTCGCTGGCAGCTTCGGAGAGGCGTGCCTGCAGCGCCGCCACACGTTCACCCGTCCCGCCGGCCCGCGCTTCCCAGGAGGCCCGCTCGGCGGCGATGGTGGAGAGGCGCCGCACACGTTGCTCGCGTTCGCGCACCAGCGCATCGGCCCTCACCCGGGTTTCCGCCAGCACGGCGCGGTCCATGGCAACACGGGCGCGGACTTCCGCCAGCTGCGCCTCGCCTTCGGCGGGCGGGGGCTGGTCGGCAACGTCGGCACGGGCCTCCTCCAGCGCGATCGCGGCGATTTCGCGATCTTCGTGAAGGCGCACCAGATTGGCACCGAGGGCGGCGAGGCGGGCGGTCTGCTCGGAGGCGGCGCGCTCGGCACGGGCAAGTTCGTCACGCGCGGTCTCCATCGCGCGCAGGCTAGCGCGGCGGGCCTCGCGGGCGGCATTCTCGCGGGCGCCGGCGGCGCGCAGGGCGGCCTCCGAGGCCTCCAGATCGCGGCGATGGCGGGCCACCTCGGCGCGGGCACCTTCAAGCTGCGCCTCGACATCGGCAAGACGGTTGCGCTCGGCGAGGCGCCGGGCCGCGGCAGTGGGGGCATCTGCGGCCGCGACAAGGCCATCCCAGCGCCACAGATCGCCCTCGCGGGAGACAAGCCGCTGGCCGCTCCTGAGCTGGGCGGCGAGTCGCGGGCCGTCCGCACGCGACACGACGCCGATCTGATTGAGCCGGCGGGACAGCACCTTGGGCGCCACGACATGAGCGGCGAGCGGCTCGGCGCCTTCCGGCAGCGACGCGTCGCCGAGGGGGCCGACCAGCGACCAGTGCACCGGCGCGGCGGCGTCGGACGGGGCGTCGAGATCGTCGCCGAGCGCCGCGCCCAAAGCGGCCTCGAAGCCGCGCGCCACCTCGATGAAGTCCAGTACCGGCGACCAGCGGCGGGGCGTGCCAACATCGAGCAGCTTGGCAAGCGTGCGCGCCTCGGTGTCCAGCCGCTGGGCGGCCCGCTCGGCCTCGGCCAGCGGGCGGCGAGCCTGGTCGAGCGCGGCGCGGGCGCTCGCATGGGCGTTCTCCGCCTCCTGCGCCGCCGCTTCGGCGGTGACGAAGGCCTCCTGCGCCAGCTCGGCCCGCTCGCGCCGTTCGTCGAGCCGAGCGGCATCGACATTGGCCTCCAGCTGGCGCTTTTGGCCGGAGAGCTGCTCCACGTCACGGTCGAGGCGGGACAGACGCTCGCCCGCCTCGCGCAGGGCACGCTCCAGCGCCCCCCGCCGGGCGGCGGCTTCGGCATTGGTCGCGGTCGCCTCGGCGAAGGCGCGCTCGGATTCGGCAAGCCGGCCCACCGCCTCACCATTGCGCCCCAGTGCCTCGTCCTCCAGTTGGACGGCCTGCTCCTGGGCGAAAGACAGATCCTCGGCTTCCTGCGCAAGACGCTCCAGCATCTCGCCGGCGTCCTTCTCCAGCGCCCGCTCGCGCTCCATGTCGCCGCCCAGCTGGGCGAGGCGGCGGTCAAGCTCCTCGCGGCGAGCGCCGGCGCGGGCTTCCTCACGGTCAAGTTCGCCGCGGGCCAAAGTAAGGCGTTGGAGCGTGGCGGCGGCGACGGCATCGGCTTCGCGCAAGGCGGGGATTCCGTGGGCCGCTATGGCTGCAGCACGCGCGGCCTCGCCCTGCTGCACGGTCCGGGCGGCCACTTCGCGCACGGCAAGGTCGAGCGCCCGGCTCGCTTCGCCGAGCCCGCCCTCTGCCTCCAGCCAGCGCAGCCAAAGCAGCGCCGCCTCGGCCTTGCGGATGTCGGCGGAAAGCACCCGATAGCGGGCCGCCTGCCGCGACTGGCGGCGCAGCGCGTCGAGCTGGCCGGTGATCTGGCCGATGACGTCTTCGAGGCGGGTCAGATTGGTCTCGGCAGCGCGCAGGCGCATTTCCGCCTCGTGCCGGCGGGCATGGAGGCCGGCGACGCCAGCGGCTTCCTCCAGCAGGCGACGCCGCGCGGTCGGCTTAGCGCCGACGATCTCGCCGATCTGACCCTGCCGCACCATGGAGGGCGAGCGCGAGCCGGAGGAAGCGTCGGCGAACAGGATCTGCACGTCGCGCGCCCGCGCCTCGCGCCCGTTGATCCGGTAGGAGGAACCCGCCTCGCGCTCGATGCGGCGGGAGATTTCGAGCAGATCAGCGTCGTTGAAGATGGCGGGGGCGGAACGATCGGCATTGTCGACCACAAGCACCACCTCGGCGGTGTTGCGCGCAGGCCGCGTGGTCGAGCCGCCGAAGATGACGTCGTCCATGCCTTCGGCGCGCATCGCCTTGTAGGAGCTTTCGCCCATCACCCAGCGCATGGCCTCGACAAGGTTCGACTTGCCGCAGCCATTCGGGCCCACAATGCCGGTGAGACCGGGCTCGATCAGCATTTCGGTCGGCTCGACAAAGGTCTTGAAGCCGGTGAGACGCAGGCGGGTGAATTTCATTTCCCTAGGGTGCCGCCAGGCGGACACAAGTTCAAGTGGTGCGGGTGGCTCGATCCACGAGATGTTGCGATTCGCAAGCTCATTCCCCTCCTCGAAGGCCGATCAGGTCTGCCATCCGAGCCACCGGCGCAGGCGCGCATTGATCACCAGCGCCGCCAGTGCGAAGGCGCAGCCCAGCGTGACGTCCACCACCCGGTCGGCGGCGGCGTAGATGGGCACGGCCATCAGCGTGCCGACAAGCTGCAGCAGCAGGATGATGAACGTCGCCATCGCCGCCATGCCGAGCGCGCCGTGCACACGTTGCCCCGGCCAGCGCACCAGCGCCGCGAGGGCGAGGCCGGCCATCAGCCCCGCCGGCGAGGTAATGAGCGCGCCATAGAGAAAGGCCGCCCCCGCCCCGAGCACCGTGCCCAGCGCGAGGTCGATCATCATCTGGCGGCTGAAATGGGAGTCGTCGCGCAGCACGATCACCACCGCGAACACCGCCCAGTGCGGGTGCGGCAGGCCGAGCAGGCGTCCCACGAGAAAAGAAGCGGCCACCGCCACCGCCACGATACCGGCGAAAAGCAGTCGCTCCCCTCGCGTTGCGCGCAGATGCGCGGCAATGGCCGCGAGCGTCGGCGCGGTGGAAGGCCGCCACAGCCCGGTGGCGAGATCCCACCCCACCGATACCAGCCAGGCATAGGCGGCGAACACCGCCACCACGGCGACGTCACCCGGCTGGAAGGGCACGTCGAGCGCGGCAATCGCGGTGGCGAGGCAGAAGAAACGCGCGGCAAAGGCGGCGCTAGGATGCACCGCCTCCACCAACGCATAGAGCGCGGCGGTAGCCACCAGCGCGATGGCCGTCAGCCAGAGATGGCCGGCCACGACGGCACCGAGCATGGCGCCCGCCAGAACCACCAAGCCAGCCGTAGCGAAGAGCACAGCGCGCTGCCGGGCGGTGCCCCCCGTATCCAGGGTGAAGCCGAGAATGCAGGTGAGCAGCGCGTAGCCGACCCAGTAGTTCTGGTGCAGCGCCAGGCCTGCCGCCATCGGCGCCATCACCGTGACGGTGAAGCGCAGCGAGCGGGCAAGCAGCCCGTCGCCATGCCAACGCGGCAGTCCCCCAGCGGTGGAGTGGAACGGGCCCGGTCGTGACGGGCTCGCGGGCGGGTCCACCGATGATCTCGATGAATGCAGATTTGGCGGCATCGCTTTACCCGGTCTTTACCCTGTCCGGCGGAGATTGTGGATACACGAGTTCCGTTGCGTCCGTTACGAGTAGGGTAGAGCGTTCATGAAGGTCGTTCGCAACGGGGAGGCCCTGAGGGCTCCCCGATCCGGCATTGCCCGTTCCGCTGGCCTGCCCTCCAACCTCCCCCTCGACAGCATTGTGCGCGGCGATTGCATTGCCGCGCTGTCGCGGCTTCCGGCCGCCTCGGTCGACCTCGTCTTCGCCGATCCACCCTATAATCTCCAGCTTCAGGGCGAATTGAAGCGCCCCGACGACAGCCGGGTCGACGCGGTGGACGACGCCTGGGACAAGTTCGACAGTTTCGAGGCCTATGACGCCTTCACCCGCGCCTGGCTTCTGGCGGTGCGGCGGGTGCTCAAGCCCACCGGCACACTGTGGGTGATCGGCTCCTATCACAACATTTTCCGCGTCGGCGCGCTGCTGCAGGATCTCGATTTCTGGATCCTCAACGACATCGTCTGGCGCAAAACCAACCCGATGCCGAACTTCCGCGGCCGGCGCTTCACAAATGCCCATGAGACGCTGATCTGGGCGGCCCGCGAGCCCGAGGCGAAGGGATACACCTTCAATTACGAGGCGCTGAAAGCGGCCAATGAGGATGTGCAGATGCGCTCCGACTGGCTGTTTCCGATCTGCTCGGGCCATGAGCGGCTGAAGGATGAGGATGGCCACAAGGTCCACCCGACGCAGAAGCCGGAGGCTCTGCTGGCCCGTGTCATCCTTTCGGCCTCCAAGCCCGGTGACGTGATTCTCGACCCCTTCCTTGGCTCGGGCACCACGGCGGCGGTGGCCAAGCGGCTCGGCCGGCATTTCATCGGTATCGAACGCGACGCCACCTATGCCGACGCGGCCCAGGCCCGGATCGACGCGGTGCAGCCGCTGCCCGATCTCGCGCTCATCCCCGCCCCCACCGCGCGCGAAGCGCCGCGCATTGCTTTCAACTCGCTGGTTGAGCGCGGCCTGCTAACCCCCGGCACGCAGCTCACCGACGCCAAGGCGAAGGTACGGGCGATGGTGCGGGCGGACGGCACGCTGTCGCTGGAAACCGCGCCGGGCCTCGGCCAGATCGGCTCCATCCACCGCGCCGGCGCCCTCGCACAGGGGCTGGAGGCCTGCAATGGTTGGACCTACTGGCACATCGCCACGCGCGAGGGGCTGAAGCCGATTGACACGCTGCGCGCCGTGGTGCGCTCGGAAATGGCGATGGCGGCGGAGTAGCCTCCCCTTCGCTGCGGCACCCGAGCATGAAAAAGGCCGCCCAGAAGGGCGGCCTCATCATCGGCGATACTGGGTTGTCAGAGGTTGCCGGCCTTTTTGACCTGCTCCTTGATCTCGCCCTTGGCCTGCTGGGCCTCGCCCTTGATTTCCTGCACCTTGCCTTCGGCCTGAAGACGCTCGGAGCCGGTCATCTTGCCGACGCCCTGCTTCACATTGCCGACGGCCTCGTTGCCCATGCCTTTGGCCTTGTCCATCGTGCTACCCATGGTCGTCATCTCCTGTTCTGATCCGCTCGGTTGCGGCTTGCAGGAATAACGAGCGAGGCGGCGGAAGGTTCATTCGGGGCCGGTGAAAAACGGCTGTGCGTGGGCCAGCACCTTGCGCATGACGCTCGGAAACGCTTCGGCATCGAAGCCTCCTGGAAGCACCCAGCGGTGCCCGGCCGGGGCCCGCGCATCGGCCGGCACGTCGGCCCGCCACAACTGCAATTCCAGTGCGAAGTGACTGAAGACATGGGTAACGGTGGCGTTGAGCGCCGTCCAGCTCGCGGAGAATGGGGCATGTATGGCGGGATGGACGCTGCCGCCGGTCTCCCACGGGGTGGAAGGAACCTCGCTCATCCCGCCGAGCAGCCCCTTGGGGGGACGCGAGCGCACCAGCACGGCGCCATCCGCCCGCACCGCGAGGAAGGCGACACCCTGGCGGGTCGGGCGCGCCGCCTTAGCCGCCTTCACCGGATAGCGCTCCGGCGCGCCCAAGGCGCGGGCAGCACAGGGGCTCTGCCACGGGCACAGGGCGCAGGCGGGCTTGCGCGGCGTGCAAATAGTGGCGCCAAGGTCCATCATCGCCTGGGCGAAATCGCCATAGCGCGCCCGCGGCAGCAACGTGAGCGCCAGCACCCGAAGCTTGGCCCTCGCTTTAGGGAGCGGATCTGCCACCGCGAAGAGCCGCGCCACCACCCTCTCCCAATTGCCGTCCACCGGCGCGGCGCGACGCTCGAAGGCGATGGCGGCAATGGCGGCGGCCGTATAGGGGCCGATGCCGGGCAAAGCGAGGAGCGCCTCCTCATCAGCCGGAAACTGCCCGCCATGACGCTCGCACACCGCCTTGGCACAGGCGTGCAGATTGCGGGCGCGGGCATAATAACCGAGCCCCGCCCAGGCGGAGAGCACCTCTTCGAGCGGCGCGTCAGCCAGCGCCTCTACGTCCGGCCAGCGCCGCAGAAAGGCGTCATAATAGGGGGCGACCGTCACCACGGTGGTCTGCTGCAGCATGATTTCCGATAGGAACACCCGGTAGGGGTCCTGGCGCAGACCCGACGGCGCACGCCAGGGCAGGCGTCTCTGGTGGCGATCATACCAAGCGAGCAGCGCGCCCGGATCGGGCAGAGCAGGCACGGGTTTGGCGACGGCTGGATTGGCGGCGGCAGGCATGCGATCCTCAGTCACAACGCCCGCACCGTGGCCGTATCGGCGGCGCCGGGCAAGACGAGATTATGATGGCCCCCCGTTCCCGCCCCCGCCCGCTCGCCGACCTGATCGACGCGACCATCGCCGAGAGCTGCCGCCAGCGCGGCCTCGCGTCAGTGGAGATCGTCACCCGCTGGGCCGACATTGTCGGCGAGGCGCTGGCGGCCCGCGCGATGCCGATCAAGCTCGCCTGGCCCTCACGACCGGACAGCGGCGAGCCCGGCGTGCTGCATGTGCGGGTCGAGGGTGGCTTCGCCATTGAATTGCAGCACGACGCGCCGATCGTCATCGACCGGGTGAACCGCTATTTCGGCTGGCGCTGCATCGGCCGGCTGGCGCTGAAGCAGGGGCCTGTGCCGCGCCCGCGCCCGCGCTTCCGCTTCAAGGAGCCCGATGCTGCGGAATGCGGCGCCGCCCAGCAGCGTATAGCCACCATCGCCGGCACGTTCGAGGATGACGCACTGGCCACCGCCTTGGCGCGGCTCGGCGCGCTGGTGGCGCGCGAGGCGGGTGGCAAGGTCAGAGGCACGAGCGGCGACGGCAGCCGAGGGAATGGACCGGGTTTCACGCAGCGGTGAGGCACGGGGCGGCGGCGCCCCGTTGCCAGGACGCCGCGCGGGCTGTAGGCGCTAGAGCAAGACGCAAGACGCGGACACAACACACAGGCATTCAAGGCCGGCGGGAACGCCGGGCTGCTTCTGGAGACCGACAATGATCGACCGCCGTCGCTTCCTCGAAGGTATAGGCGCCCTCGCCCTCACGCTTGCCGCCTTCAAGGCGCTGGGCGGCAATCTGGTCGGCCGCGCCGAGGCGCAGACAGTCGACCCCGAGAAGCTGATGGCGCCGGGCGCCCTGCCAGACCAGGTGCTCGGCAAGGCAGACGCGCCCGTCACCATCGTCGAATATGCCTCGCTGACCTGCGGCCACTGCGCGCATTTCCACGAGACCACCTATCCGGTGCTGAAAGAAAAATACATCGACACCGGCAAGGTGCGCTTCATCCTGCGCGAGTTCCCGCTCGACATCGTTGCCAAGGCAGCCTTCATGCTGGCGCGCTGCGGCGGCGAGGGCAAATATTACCCGATGACCGACACGCTGTTCGAGACCCAGAAAAACTGGGCCTTCTCGAGCAACCCGGCGCAGGCTCTGCTCGCCATCGCCAAACAGAGCGGCATGACCGAGGCGCAGTTCAACGCCTGCCTCAACGACACCGCTCTTGCCGGCCAGATCGACGAGGTCGCCAAGCGCGGCGCCACCGAATTCGGCATCGATTCCACCCCGACCTTCTTCATCAACGGCAAGAAGGTGTCGGGCGCGCTGAGCCCGGAGCAACTGGATAAGGAACTGGCGCCGCTGCTCGGCGCCAACTGACGTCCATCCTTTTCCAAGGGTTCCCGCGCGCCGGGAACCCTGCACTGGACGCGAACCCTGCCGCCGTCCATGAGGGCGCCAGCGTCAGTCCGGCAGCACGATGCGGCCGGCGGCGTCGAAGGGAAAGCCGGGATTGTGGGCGATCTCCCAGGGGTGCCCGTCGGGATCGGCGACATAGCCGGAATAGCCGCCCCAGAAGGTCGGCTGCGCCGGGCGCAGCGCGCGCCCGCCGGCTGCCACGGCGCGGATCAGGGTGGTGTCGACCTCCGATCGGCTCGCCCGGTTGCAGGCCAGCGCGATGCCGCCGAACGCGCCCGGACGGCCTGCCACCACGCCCGCATCGGCGGCGAGCTCCACCCGCGGATAAAGCGAGAGCACCACGCCTCCGGCATCGAAGAAGGCCGCGCCTGTCGCCTCCTTCACCCGCCGCACCAGGCCCAGCGCCTCGTAGAAGGTGACCGCCCGCCTGAGGTCGGCGACGCCGAGCGTCACTAGCGAGAGCTGCAGCGGCGCCATCGCGCGCGTCGTGCCCCTCGGCTCCACCGCGCTTGCCTCCCCCACGGCCGTCTCGCCCGCAGCGGCACCGCGCGTCCGACCGGCTCTTTCCTCGTCTGCTTCCATCCGGCCGTCCCCGCTCATGCGCCTTCTCCAAACAACGACAATTGCTCGCCCTTCTGCGGCGGGCGGGTGAAATGGCGGGTGGTCAAACGGGTGTGGCGGCGGTTCAGGCCGAGCCGCTCGCTGGCGATCTCGAAGCGCCGCGCGAGGGTCCAGGCATAGGGGCCGGTGCCGGTCATCCGCTGGCCGAAGGTGGAATCATATTCGCGCCCGCCATGCAGTTCCTTCAGCAGGGAAAGCACATGGCGGTAGCGGTCGGGGAAATGGGTGAGGAGCCATTCGCGGAAAAGGTCGCGGATTTCCAGCGGCACCCGCAGCATGACATAGCCGGCTTCCGAGGCGCCGGCCGCCACCGCCGCGTCGAGGATGCGCTCCAGTTCCGCATCGGTCACGGCGGGGATGACCGGAGCCACCAGCACGGCGGTCGGCACGCCGGCCTCTGAGAGGCGGCGCAGCGTGTCCAGCCGCCGCAACGGGGTCGCCGCGCGCGGCTCCATGATCCGCGCCAGCTTGGCATCAAGCGTGGTGATCGACAGCGCCACCTTCACCAGCCCTTTCTCCGCCATAGGGCCGAGAATATCGAGGTCGCGCACCACCAGTGCCGATTTGGTGACGATGCCAACCGGATGGCCGAAATCGCGCAGCACTTCGAGGATGCGTCGGGTCAGACGCCACTCCCGCTCGATCGGCTGGTAGCCGTCGGTATTGATGCCGAGCGCGATGGTGCGCGGCTCGTAGCCGGCCTTGGCGAGTTCTTTGGCCAGAAGCTCCGGCGCATCCGGCTTGGCGAACAGCTTGGTCTCGAAGTCCAGCCCGGCCGAAAGACCCTGATAGGCGTGGGTCGGCCGGGCGAAACAATAAACACAGCCATGCTCGCAGCCGCGATAGGGATTGATCGAGCGATCGAACCCGACATCGGGCGATTCGTTGCGGTTAATGATGGTGCGCGGCTTCTCCACCGTCACGCTGGTGCGAAACGGCGGCAGATCGTCCAGCCCCTGCCAGCCATCGTCGAAGCGCTCGCGGCTGTGCGGCTCGAAGCGTCCCGCCGGATTGGAGAGCGCCCCGCGTCCGCGCCGGCGATTCTCCTCCACCATCCAGTCGGGCATGGGCGGCGGTGGTACCGCATCGATATCCGACAGGCCGGTGCGGTCGCGGGCAGCTTCCGCCCGCTCCAGAGCGCGGGCATCGCGGCGCTGTTGCGCTAGCCGTCCCAAGTGCCGGGGAGCGGCGGGGGGCGCGGGCGGGCTGGAGGGCCGATCGGGAGTTGTGCGGTGCATGGC
Source organism: Ancylobacter vacuolatus (assembly GCF_030813595.1). Classification (GTDB taxonomy): domain Bacteria; phylum Pseudomonadota; class Alphaproteobacteria; order Rhizobiales; family Xanthobacteraceae; genus Ancylobacter; species Ancylobacter vacuolatus. The sequence goes on from NZ_JAUSUH010000011.1 coordinate 180,589, forward strand.
GGATTCTCTCGGGCGGAGTTCTTCTCTAACGCGGCACTGAGAACATATCAAGAACATTGATCGAATTGCGACAGCCGGGCTGTACGGGCACAGAACGGTGCGATAGGCAGGAAACGCTCTCTCCGTCAGGCTCGGGGCGCCTCCCCGGCCTTCTCCAGACCCAGATCATCAAGGGTGGCCACGGCGTGATCTCGGTCGTCATTCCCACAAGCGCGGGCGCCAAGCGGCTGATTCCGACCCTCGCCTCGCTCGTGCCGGGCGCCGCCGCCGGGCTGGTGCGCGAGGTGCTGCTGGTTGATTCGGCCATGTCCGGCGATGTCGCCGAGATCGCCGACGCGGCCGGATGCGAATATCTAGCCGGCCCGGCCGATCACGGCGCGCGGCTGCGCCAGGGCGCGGCGGCGGCACGGGCCTCCTGGCTGCTGTTCCTGGAACCGACTGGCCTCTTGCAGGAAGGCTGGGCGCGCGAGGTGCGCAACTTCACCGACCAGGTCGAGCGGACCGGGACCAATGAACGGCGGGCCGCCACCTTCCGGCTGGCGCTGGACGGTTTCGGCGTCTCGCCACGGGTGAAGGAGGCGGCGGCGATGATGCGCCATGCCATCACCGGCCGGCCGCGTCCCGAGCAGGGGCTGCTGCTGCACCGCCGTCTCTATGAGGCGTTGGGGGGCCACACCCCCGGTCCGAACGCCAATCGGCGCCTGCTGGCGCGGGTCGGGCGCAAGCGGCTGGTGCTGCTGCGCTCGCAGATCTTGCTGCCGGAGGAAGGCTGACCCTCAGTAGGGGCCCCCCGGCGCCGAGATCAGACGGGCGCGCGCAGCTTGCCGCGCTTGAGGTGCTCGTCGAGCCGGGGGAGAATCTCGACGAAATTGCAGGGCTTGTGGCGGATGTCGAGCTGGCGGACGAGAATCTCGTCCCATCCGTCACGGCAGGCGCCGGGCGAGCCGGGGAGACAGAACACATAAGTGGAATTGGCGACCCCGGCGGTGGCGCGGCTCTGCAGGGTCGAGGTGCCGATCTTGCCGAAGGACACCATGTGAAACACGGTCGAGAAGCCTTCCATGCGCTTCTCGAACAGCGGCTCCACCGCCTCGGGGGTCACGTCGCGGCCGGTGAAGCCGGTGCCGCCGGTGGTAATGACCACATCCACCTGCGGATCGGCGATCCAGCCGGAAACCTGCGCGCGGATCGCCTCGACATCATCCGGCACGATCGCGCGTGCGGCGAGGTCGTGGCCGGCCTGACTGATGCGCTCGACCAGCGTGTTGCCGGAACGATCATCCTCGGGCGTGCGGGTGTCGGAAATGGTCAAAACCGCGATGGAAAGCGGCACGAAGGCAATACCGGAACTCATGTCGGCCTCTCGGTGGGCGGCCCTCAGATGGCCCCCTTGAACGTGTTGCACTGCGCCAGCGAGCCTTTATCGAGCCCCTGCCTGAACCACTTCACCCGCTGGGTAGAGGTGCCGTGGGTGAAACTGTCGGGCACCACATAGCCCTGCTGCCGCTTCTGCAGGCGGTCGTCGCCGATGGCAGCGGCCGCATTCATCGCCTCCTCGATATCGCCGTCCTCGAGAATGCGCCACTGCGCATCGGCATGATGCGCCCACACGCCCGCGAGGCAATCGGCCATCAGCTCAACCCGCACCGAGAGCGCATTGGCTTCCGTGCGTGAGGCCTGGCGCTGGCGCGCCTGCACCTGTTCGAGCAGGCCGATCTGGTTCTCCACATGATGGCCGACCTCATGGGCGATGACATAGGCGGCGGCAAAATCGCCCGGCGCCTTGAAGCGCTTGTTCAGCTCGGTGAAGAAGGCCGTGTCGAGATAGATCTTCTGGTCGCGCGGGCAATAGAACGGGCCGGTCGCGGAATCGGCCGAGCCGCAGGCCGAGCGAGTGGCGCCGGAAAACAACACCAGGCCCGGCTGGCGATAGGCCGAGCCCTCGCCCTTGAACAGTGGCGTCCACACATCTTCGGTCTGTGCCAGCACCACGGCAGCGAAGTCGCCGAGCTTCTGGTCCTCGGCGCTGAGGGGGCGCGCCGGAGCGCCCTGGCGCTGCGGTGATGTCTGCTGGCTGGTGCCGCTGCCATCGCCGAGCAGGATTTCGGCGCCACCGATAAGCACCGCCGGGTTGATACCGGTGGCCCAGGCGATGAGGCCGACAATGATCAGCCCGCCAATGCCGAGCCCGCCACGGCCCATTCCGCCGCCACCGAATCCGCCACCCTGCCCACGCCGGTCCTCGACGTTCCCGCTCCGGCGGAAATCCTCCCAACGCATTCCAAATCTCCGCCGCCCAGCTTGCTGCCTCGCGCGAGTGTGAAGCACCCACAGCAAGGCAGCAATGCGCGCGGAGGCATCCGGTTCCGCCCTCGCTACGCCGCTGCGCGCACTGGGGCCTCGATCCACTGGCGGGCGAGGGGCAGGTCGGCCTGCGAGAGGCCATGCCCGGCCGGCAGGGTGCGGTGGTCGAGATCCGCCCCCGAAGCGCGCAACTGGCTCGCAAGGCGCCCGGCGTTTTCTTCCGGAACGATGGGGTCCATCGCGCCGGATAGCAGCAGGACGCGGCGGCCGGCGAGGTCGGCAGGGGGCGGAACAGCCAGCGGCACCATGGCGCGCATCAGCACCGCGCCGGCGAGCACGTCCGGCTGCGTCAGCAGCAGAGCGGCGGCTATGTTGGCGCCGTTGGAGAAGCCCACCGCGATCGGCGCGGCAAGGCCATAGGCCACGCGGGCCTCGGCGATGAAACCGGCGAGTTCGGAGGCGCGGGCACGCACATCGTCCTCATCGAACACGCCTTCGCGCAGGCGGCGGAAGAAGCGCGGCATCCCGCCTTCCAGCACTTTTCCGCGCGGGGACAGCAGGGCCGCGCCCGGCGCGATCATGCCGCCGAGCGGGATCAGGTCGTTCTCGTCGCCGCCGGTGCCGTGCAGCAGCAGCAGCGGGGGAGCATCCGCCTTTGTGGCGGGCTGGAAGCGATGCACGAAGGAAAGCGCGGCGTCGGTCATGACGGCCTCCTCGTCGGTAAGGGGAAGGCGCCGCCCTGTCACGGGCGGCGCCGTTGTTCACGCGATCTCAGGCAGTACGGCCTCGATCTGGCTGCGGCGGCTCTCCAGGAAGTCCGGCAGCTTCAGCGCCTCGCCGAGGCTCGCCGCCGGCTCGTCGGCCGCAAAGCCGGGAATGTCGGTGGCGATCTCGAACAGGACGTGGCCGGGCTCGCGGAAGTAGATGGACCGGAAATAGTTGCGATCCTTCTGCTCGGTGGTGACGATGCCGTGGTTCTCGTTCAGCCTCTTCACCATGGCGAATTCGGCCGCGTCGTCCGCCGCGCGGAAGGCAATGTGGTGCACCGAGCCGCCGCCCATGCGGGCCGGGAGGAAACCGCCGGCTTCATGGATGTCGACGATCCCGCCGATTTCCGTCCCCTCGGCCTTGAAGCGCACCAGAGAACCCTCGCGGCCGATCTGCGTGAAGCCAAACACATCAGTCAGGATGGCGCCGGTGGGCGCCGCCTCCGCCAGCAGCAGGTTCACGCTGTGGAAGCCGCGAATGGCGTTCTCGGCGGGCACGTCGGTGCCGAGCCAGGCCGGCTCATTCTCGGCGCCGGCCACACCAACCAACGCGAGGCGCATGCCGTGCGGGTCCTTGAAGGCCAGCACGGTCTCGCCGAAGCGCTTCACCAGCGCGCTGTGCGCCACGCCCTTCTCGACGAAACGCTGCGTCCAGTAGCCGATGGAGACCGCCGGCACGCGGAACGCGGTCTCCTGCGTCTCGCCGATGCCGAGCCGACCGGGGGCGACGTGATCCCAGGGAAAGAAGGTGAGGATGGTGCCGGGCGAACCCGCCTCGTCGCCATAATAGAAGTGATAGGTGCCGGGATCGTCGAAATTGACTGTCTTCTTTACCAGCCTCAGGCCGAGCGTATGGGTGTAGAATTCGACATTGCGGCGCGCATTGCCGGCTATCGCCGTCACATGATGGATGCCATTGCGGTTCATGATCTTGCCCTCGTGTGAGCGCGACCTGCGCTCCTGTTGCGACAAGAGATAAACCGGCAACGACGCAATGCCATCCCTTATCAATTGCGTTGACGCAATCTCATCTGTGCTGCTATCGTCGGCTTCGCCGTCAGGCTGGATGACAGGGACGAGTTAACGCGTCACCACAGCGATTTAAGGCGACGTATCAGCGGGGACACGCATGGCCGAGCCGTTCAAGAACCTTGGCTGGGACGATTTCCGGCTGATCAAGGCGGTGGCCGATGCCCGTGGCCTGCCGGCAGCCGCCATGGCGATGAATGTCAACCATTCCACCGTGTTCCGTCGGCTCAAGCAGATCGAGGACCAGCTCGGCACGCTGCTGTTCGAGCGCCACCGCACTGGCTACGCTCTCACCCCCGCCGGCGAGGAGATGGTGGCGCTGGCCAACCGGCTGGACGAGGAGATCACCGCCGTCGGCCGCAAGCTGGCCGGGCGCGAGCCGGCGCCCTCGGGCGAGCTGCGGGTGACGACGCCGGATTCGTTGCTCATTCACCTGCTGATGCCGATGCTCGCCACCTTCCGCGAGCGCTACCCGGAAGTGCGGCTCGACATCGTGCTCAGCAACCAGCCGCTGAACCTGTCCAAGCGCGACGCCGACGTCGCCATCCGTGCCACCGACAATCCCCCGGAGAACCTGGTCGGCCGGCGCGTCGCCCGCATCGCCTGGGCGCTGTACGGGCGCGCCGTGGACTTCCCCGAGCCGCGCGCCGTAACGCCGCAGCAATTGGAGGCGTGCAATTGGGTGTCGCTGGGCGACAGCCTCGGCTCCCTGAAGACGGTCAAATTCGTTCAGGAAAACGTCGCCGCCGAAAAGGTCGCCTACAAGATCAACAGCGTGCTCGGCATTGCCGAGGCGGTGGAGGCGGGCATCGGCATCGGACACATTCCGTGCCTGATCGGCGATGCGCGGCCTTCACTGGTGCGGCTCGGGCCGCCCAATAATGATTACGCCGCCGATTTGTGGCTGCTGACCCATCCGGACCTGCGCCATTCGCCGCGCGTGCGGGCCTTTCTCGACTTTCTCGCTGGCGAGATCGCCCGGCACCGGCGCTTCATCGAGGGGCAGCTCGAGCTACCCGACGAGATCGGATCGGATAAGGGTGTGGCGGAAAAGGCGGCGCCGAGCCCCGAGGCTACGGTTTGAGGCGCGCCAGAAGCCTGTCGCGCAGCCGGCTGAGATCGTCCGTCAGTTCGCGCAGTTCCTGCGAATCATGGTCGAGGCACACGCCCATCTCGGCGGGAACAAGCTGCGCCTCGCAACGCAGCGCCCGGCCCTTGTCGGTGAGATAGACCCGCACCTGCCGCTCATCGGCCGCGTCGCGCACCCGGCGCACCAGCCCAGCGACTTCCAGCCGCTTGAGCAGCGGGGTCAGCGTGTTGGTTTCCAGCAGCACCCGGTCGCCGATCTGGCCGACGGTCAAACCTTCCTCGGACCACAGCGTTACCATTGCGATATATTGCGGATAGGTCAGCCCCAGCCGGTCCAGCATCGGCTTGTAGACGCGGTTGAAGGCGTGATTGGCCGAATAGACCGCAAAGCAGAGAAAATCCTTGAGCTTGAGCGTGTCGTCGGTGCTGGACATATTGAAACCATGCGTGCCTTTTGCCGGCACCGTGCGCCCCGCTGGCGCCGCCGACAAGCGGGTTTTTGCGTAACGCCGGCCAGTTTACCAGCGCGGCCGGGCCGGCCGGTTTGAAGATGGCGCCGGGGTCCTCTATAGCAGGCGCAGACGTCATGCGGGCGATGAGGTGCTTATGTCGGGTGGAGCTGCGACGACCAGGCCGGGCGGCCTGAGCGAGGCACCCTCGCTCGCCGATCTGAGCCCGACCGGCCGGCGCTCAGCGCGGCTGCGGCTGCGCGCAGCCTGGATGTACTATGTCGAGGGCATGACGCAGAGCGCAATCGCCGAGGCGCTGGACATCGGCCGCGTCACCGTGGTGCGCCTGCTCGCCGATGCCCGGCAGCTCAATGAGGTAAAAATCTCGCTCTCGCGCGAGATCGCCGAACTGCCACGACTGGAAATGGGGCTGCAGAAGGCGTTCGGGCTGCGCGAGGCGGTAGTCGCCCCGGTCTCCGGCCCGTTCGCCGACGCCACCAGCGCCATCGGCGCAGCCACCGGGCTGTTCATCTCCGACCTCATCCGCTCAGACATGAAGATCGGCTTCGGCTGGGGGCGCACACTGATGCGGGCGCTCGGCTTCATCGACGAGAAGACGGTGACGAACCTCTCCGTCATCTCGCTACTGGGCGGCATTACCAAGGCCAAGCAGTACAACCCGTCCGAATTCGCCTGGCAGTTGTCGCGGCTGTTCCAGGCCGACTGCCATCTGATCGCCGCCCCAGCCATCGTCGACAGCATCGAGACCAAGCAGGCGCTTATCGAGCGCTGCGGCCTCGGCACGGTCTACGCTCTCGCCCGCGAGATGGACGCGGTGGTGCTGAGTGTCGGCGAGATGGAATCGGAAAGCACCTCGCTGCGCTTCGGCTTCTTCTCCGATGCCGACTGGGCCTCGCTGATCGCCGCCGGCGCAGTGGGCGACGTCGTCTACAATTTCATCGACATTGAGGGCCGGCCGGTCGACCATCCGATCAATACCCGCGTCATGTCGATCCCGATCGAGACGCTGCAGGCCACCCCCGAGCGCATCCTCACCTCCGGCGGGCCGGGCAAGGCCAAGGCCGCGCTCGCCGCGCTGCGCATGCTGCGCCCGACCGTCTTCATCACTGACGAGATCACCGCCGCCGCGGTACTGGAAGAGGCCGGCGCCACTTACTGAACGCGGAAGCGCGGGATGCAGGCGTGCGCGCTCTTTGCCTCGGAACAAATGTCGAGTACCGAAGAACAATGACGCGTGCGCCGAAAGGCGTAGGCGCGCCTCAGGGAAGGGTTGGGCGTATGCTCGGTGCAACTATGCTCGGTGTAAGCGGGATCGTGCGGACGGGTATCGCCGCCGAACTGGAACACTGGACCGCCAAGCACGGGCCGGTAACGATCGGCCTCGCCGGCGCGGGCCAGATGGGCACCGACCTCATCGTGCAGGCGGCCCTCATGCCGGGCGTCCGCATCGGCGCGGTGACGGAGCTTAACGCACAGGTCGCCATCGACGCCGCGCTGATGGCCGGCCACCGGCGCGAGGACATCGTTAGCGCCTCGAACACCTCCGCCATCGACCGCGCCATCGAGGCCGGTCATTTCGTCATCACCGACGACTACCGCGCCATGTGCGCCTCAGGCCATATCGACGTGGTGATCGACGCCACCGGCAGCCCCAATATCGGCACGCTGGTGTCGCTGGAGGCCATCCGTAACGGTAAGCATGTGGTGCTGCTGAGCGTGGAGGCCGACATCACCATCGGCCGCTACCTGAAGCAGGAAGCGCGGGCTGCGGGCGTTGTGCTCACCGGGGCGGCGGGCGACGAGCCGGCCGCCACCATCGAGCTGATCGGCTTCGCCCAAGCGCTCGGCTTCGAGATCGTCTGCGCCGGCAAGGCCAAGAATAACGCCTTCAAGCCGGACGCCATCCCCGACGAGTTCGAGGCAGAGGCCAAGGCGCGCAACATGAACCCGCGCATGCTGGTCGAGTTCGTCGACGGTTCCAAGACCATGGTGGAGATGACGGCGCTGGCCAACGCCACCGGCCTGGTGCCCGACGTGCCGGGCATGCACGGGCCGCACGCCGACCGCGACGTGCTGGCGCAGGTGCTGTGCACCAAGGAGGATGGCGGCATCCTCTCGCGCTCCGGCGTGGTCGACTTCACCCTCGGCAAGGGCGTGGCGCCCGGCGTGTTCTGCATCGTCAAGCCGCGCCATGACCGGGTGAGCGAGCGCATGACCGACCTCAAGGTGGGCCCCGGCCCCTGCTTCGCGCTGATCCGCCCGTTCCACCTCACCAGCCTCGAAGTGCCGCTCTCGGCGGTGCGGGCGGTGATGCACGGCACCCGCGACATGGAGGTGCTGGACCATCCCGTCGCCGAGTGCACGGCGGTGGCCAAGCGCGACCTGCAGCCCGGCGCGCTGCTCGGCCGGATCGGCGAATATGATTATCGCGGTTACACGATGAGCTGGCGCGACGCCCGCGACAGCTTCGCTTTGCCTCTGGGCCTTGCCGAACGCGCCCGGGTGCTGAAGCCGGTCAAGGCCGGCGAGCGGCTGACCTATGACAATTGCCTGCCGGACGAGCAGCTCATCGTCACCCAGATCCGCCGCCGCCTGGACCAGGCTGACGCGCAGTTCCTGGCGGCGTAGCGGGACGCTTCGCAAGAACGCACGTCATCTCCGACAGTGGGCAGAACCAAGCCGGGCTTGGCCTCATGAGAGGCCGGAGAAAGGGCTGCCGGCCGCTGCATGCTTCGAGGCCGGCCTTTGGCCGGCACCTCAGCATGAGGGGGCTTCACGTGCAGTGACGGCGCGGGGCCGAACCAGAACGCCGTCATCCCGAGGCGTTAGCGCCGTGTGCCGAAGGATGTCCCCTCAGGCGCTGCCGGGAGGGGAGTTGGCAAGGGTGGTGAAGCGGGCGTCGAGCAGGCGCGCCTCGGCCTCGGCCAGCGCCTCGGCGAGCTGGCGCACCTGGGCGGGGTCAAGCACCAGCTGCAGCGCGGGCACCGGCTCGCCGGGCTTGGGCTGCTGGGAGCCGATCTCCAGGCGCAGGCCCACCTTGTCGGTGCCGAACAGGGCGGTGGTGAAGGCCAGCATTGGCCACACTTTCAGGTGGCCCTTGTCGTCCTTCTCCCAATCGTCGAAACGCTGTGCCATGGGTGTCTCCTTTTCTGCTTCGTCCCCGTCTAGCACCTAATGGGGCGTGCGCGACAGGTTGCGCCTTGCGCCCAGCGCGCCCGCTGGTCAATGGAAGTCGCGCGACTTCGGCAGCACCCGCACCTGACGGGGATGGCCCTGACCGGAGCGGCGGCCGGCGAGGAGATGCTCTTCCCGCGAAGGCGCCCCCTTCTCGCGCCCGCCCCGCACCCGCTCGTCCTGTCCGGGATCGGCCTGCGGCGAGGGCATATGGCGCGGGTCCTCGAACAGGCGGGCGAGTTCGCCGGTGCGGTCGAACACCCGCTCGCCCATCACGTGCACCACGCCCTCCTTGCTCTTCTGCACCCGTCCCTCGACCACGACGAGCCGCGCGCCCATCACTTCCGCCCGGTAGCGCTCGAACTGGCGGGTCCACAGCAGCACGTTGACGATGCCGGTCTCGTCTTCCAGCGTCATGAAGATGGCGTTGCCCTTGCCCGGCCGCTGGCGCACCAGCACGATGCCCGCCGCGCGCACCAGTGTTCCATCACGCGCGCCCGTCACCTCGGCGCTGGAGGCCACGCCCTCGGCAGCAAACACCTCCCGCAGCATCCCCATCGGATGGCCCTTCAGCGACAGGCGCGTGGTCTGGTAATCGACCGCGATCTGCTCGGGCAACGGCATGAGCGGCAGATGCGCGTCCTCATCCGTGCCGAGCTCCCGCGCCTCGACCACCGCGAACAGCGGCAGCGGCGCGTCATCCGGCAGCCGGCGCATGGCCCAGGCGGCCTCGCGCCGGTCGAGCCCCATGGAGCGGCAGGCATCGGCATCTGCCAGCTTGGCGAGCGCCGCGGCCGGCAGACGCGAGCGATGGGCCAGCGTCTCGATGTCGTGCAGGAAGCCCCGCTCCCGTGCCGCGACCAGCTGCGTGCTCCACTCTTCCTTGAAACCGTCGAGCTGGCGCAGGCCAAGCCGCAGCGCCAGCGGCACGCCCGGCGCATCGCGTTCCAGTGTGCTGTCGTGGAAGCTGTAATTCACGTCCGGTCCGCGGATCTCGACTCCGTGCTCGCGCGCGTCCCGCACGATCTGCGCCGGGGCGTAGAAGCCCATGGGCTGGGCGTTCAGCAGCGCGCAGGCGAAGATGGCGGGATAGCGACATTTCAGGAAGGCGGAGATATAGACCAGCTTGGCGAAGGAAGCGGCGTGGCTTTCCGGGAAGCCATATTCGCCAAAGCCCTTGATCTGCTCGAAGCAGCGGGCGGCGAACGCGGGATCGTAGCCCCGCGCGCTCATGCGCTCGACCAGCAGCTTCTGGAAGGTGCCGATAGTGCCGTGGTGGCGGAAGGTCGCCATGGCGCGGCGCAGATGGTTGGCCTCCACATCGGTGAACTCCGCCGCCACCATGGCAAGCTGCATCGCCTGTTCCTGGAACAGCGGCACGCCGAGCGTGCGCGAGAGCACCTCGCGCAGTTCGTGGGGGTTATGAGGCGGAGCCGGCGAGGGATAGTCCTCCCTCTCCAGTTCATCCCGCCGACGCAGATAGGGGTGCACCATGTCGCCCTGGATCGGCCCCGGCCGGACGATGGCGACCTGGATGACGAGATCGTAGAGTCGGCGCGGCTTCAGCCGCGGCAGCATGTTGATCTGCGCCCGGCTCTCCACCTGGAACACGCCGATGGAATCGCCCGTGCACAGCATGTCGTAGACATCGGCCTGCTCGCGCGGCACCTCGGCGAGGCCCCAGTCGATCTCCTCATGCGCGCGCAACAGGTCCAGCGCCTTGCGGATACAGGTGAGCATGCCGAGCGCCAGCACATCGACCTTCAAGAGGCCGAGCGTGTCGATGTCGTCCTTGTCCCATTCGATGAAGGTGCGGTCCTTCATCGCCGCCTTGCCGATCGGCACCGTCTCGTCGAGGCGGTGCTGGGTCAGCACGAAGCCGCCGACATGCTGGGAGAGATGACGGGGAAAGCCGAGCAGGCGCGTGGCAAGGCCGATCGCCCGCGCCACCAGCGGGTTTGACGGGTCGAGCCCGGCCTCGCGCGCCCGGCCTTCCTCGATCTGCTTGCCCCAACTGCCCCACACTGTGCCGGCAAGGCGGGCGGTAATGTCCTCGGTGAGGCCGAGCGCCTTGCCGACATCGCGGATGGCGCTTTTCGGGCGATAGGAGATGACGGTGGCGACGATGCCTGCCCGCTCGCGGCCATAGCGTTCATAGATGTACTGGATCACCTCCTCGCGCCGCTCATGCTCGAAATCGACGTCGATATCCGGCGGTTCGTTACGCTCGCGGGCGATGAAGCGGGAGAACAGCAAATTGCTGGTGGCGGGGTCGACAGCGGTGATGCCGAGGACAAAGCACACCGCCGAATTGGCCGCCGAGCCGCGCCCCTGGCACAAAATGCCGCGCTTCTCGGCGAAGTCGACAATATCTCGGATGGTGAGGAAATAGGGGGCGTAGCCGAGCTCGTCGATCAGCGCCAGCTCCACCTTGAGCTGACGCTCCACCTTGTCGGGCACGCCGTCGGGATAGCGGATAGCCGCGCGCTGGAAGGTCAGCTCCTCCAGCCGGCGCTGCGGCGTATAGCCGGGCGGCACCGGCTCCTGCGGGTATTCATAGGTGAGCTCCGCCAGCGAGAAGTCGAGGCGGGCGAGATAGGCCGAAATCTCCTCCATCGCGTGTGGCGCCTCGCGGAACAGACGCGCCATTTCGCCCGAGCTTTTCAGATGCCGCTCGGCATTGGCCTCCAGCCGCCGCCCCGCGCTCTCGATTGTGACGCCCTCGCGGATGCAGGCGAGCACGTCCTGCAAGTCGCGCTCGGCGGGGTGGTGGTAGAGCACGTCATTGGTGGCAATGAGCGGCAGGCCCGCCTTTGCCGCCAGCGCCCCCAGCGCCGCCAGCCGGCGCCGGTCGTCCCCGCGTCGGCGCATGGTTGCGCCGAGCCACAGCGCGCCCGGCGCCGTCTCCTTTAGCCGCGCCAGAACGGAGGCTAGGGCCGGCAGCCCCCTGGCCGGCATATCATCGGGCGGCATCAGGATCAGCGAGAGCCCGCCGGCATCGGTCAGCAGATCGTCGAGCAGCAGCCGACATTCGCCCTTGCCGACCCGCAGATTGCCCGTGGTCAGCAGGCGGCACAGCCGGCCCCAGCCCACGCGCGTCTGCGCATGGGCGACGATGTCGGGCGTGCCGTCGGCGAAGACCAGCCGGGCGCCCACGGCGAGGGTGAAGGGCAGTTCCGTCCCCCGGCCGGCATCGGCCGCCGCCGCGGCCCGGTGGCGCAGAAGACGGGCAAGGATGTCCTCTTCCTCCTTCTGCGTCGTCCCATCGGGAGAGGAGACAGGTTTGCCCCGCGCCAGGCATTCCGGCACGGTGGGCGCAGGCGCGCCGCCCTCCTGGAGATCCGTCGCCTGTTTCCGCGCCTCCCAGAACCCCTTGTACCGCGCTGCGGCCTCCTTCACCGCCGCATGGGCGCGCACCACGCCAGCCACGGTGTTGCGATCGGCGATGCCAAGCCCGGCATGGCCGAGCGCAATCGCCTGCGCCACCAGCTCCGCCGCGTGGGAGGCGCCGCGCAGAAAGGAGAAGTTCGAGGCGGCGACGAGTTCCGCATAGAAGGGCGCGTTCGCATCTGTGTGCATCATCGCCTCACGGAAACAGGCCGTGCAGGAACCAGCGCGGCGGGCCGGCCTCCGCTTGCGCCTCGCGCTCATACAGGCCGGCGCGGAACAGCCAGAAGCGCCGACCCTCGCGGTTCTCCACCCGGTAATAGTCGCGCGTCGGTGCCGCCTCCGGCTGCCGCCACCATTCCGGGGCGAGCCGCTCGGGTCCCTCGGCGCGGGCGACCTCATGCACCACGCGCCGCCAGCGGAAGCGCAGGGGCGCGCCGTCCGGCACTTCGGCCAGCGCCTCCACCGGCTGGGGCGGGTCGAACAGGGTCAGCGGGCGCGCCGGCGCCTCGGGCGGCGGCGGTAGCGCCGGAAGAGAAGCGCCATCCGCCGGTACCAGCGCGCTGGCGCGGTCGGGATCATGGGTGTCGCGCTGCAGGAAACGCAGCACCCGCTCGCGGCCCAGCCGCACGCTAAGCCGGTCGATCAGCGCGGCAACCTCCTCTTCCTCCACCGCGCGGCCATCAAGGCTCACCTGCGCCGGGGTGAGCTTCTCCGCCCGCATCACGCCGAGCCGCACGAGGTCGAAGCCGAAGCCGGGGTCGAGCGGGTCGGCCAGCGCCTCGATCCGCTCGCGCCAGAGCCGGGCCAGCGCCACGCCGTCGCGCAGGGGCCGTGCCGTCTCGATCTTCAGCCGCCGCACCGCCCCGTCGGTGCGGAAGAAGCACGCCTCGAAGGCCCGCCCGCCCTCGCCTCGCGACTCCAGCATCAAAGCGAGGTCGTCGACCAGCAAGGCCAGCGTCGCCTCGATATCGGCCGTGCGGGCGATGGGCTCGGCGAAGCGACGCTCGGCGATGCATTCCGGCAGCGGGCGGCGCGGCACCAGGCGCACATCCTCTCGTCCCAGCGTGCGCGCCAGCCGGGTCAGCAGATCCGCGCCGAAGCGGGCGGCGAGCGGAGTACCGGGGCGGGCCGCAAGATCACCGATGGTCTTGAGCCCGGCGCGGGAAAGGCCTGTGACGATCTGCGCGTTCACACCGAGCCGAGCGACCGGCAGGCCGGCAACCGCCTGCGCCTCGCCGCCCGGCGGCACCACGCCGCCCTGCCCTGAGCGGGCCAGCGCCCGCGCAGCATCGGGCGTGCCGGCGATGACCGCGCGCGCACTGACACCATGGCGCTGGAGATGGGCGAGAAGGCGCATGCGCAGCGCCGCCTCGCCACCGAACAGATGCGCGCAGCCGGTGATGTCGAGGATCAGCCCGTCCGGCACACCCTCGGGCATGTCGAGCGCCACCAGCGGCGTCCAGCGGTCGCAATCATCCGCCACCACCTCGAGAAAGGCGGCGTCGGCGGCAGGGTCATGGTCGAGCACGGCGAGGCCGGGCACGCGGGCGCGCGCATCCGCCAGCGTCAGGCCGGGGGCAAGGCCGGCGCGGCGCGCGGCACGGTCGAGCGCGGTGAGGCGCAGCGCGCCCTGCACCTTCTCGACGAAGACCAGCGGCGCCGGGGCGAAGGGGTCGTTGATCTGTGGCTTGCCGCCCTGCCGATCGCCCTCCCGCTCTCGCGCCTGCCCCCCCTCAGCCGGTGCGACGCAGCGCGACGACCGTGCCCCGCCGCGCCTCTGGCGCAGCCGCTCGATCCGGTCGGCCGGCAGGAACGGGAACCACAGTGCGAGATAGCGGGTCGAGGTCGCGGAAGGTACAGGCCGCATGGTCCCACTCCAGTTTCCAGTCGCCACCCTCCACCGGGCGCCCGCCCTCGCCGCCGCGATGGCGCAGCAGGGTCGCGCAGAAGGAAGGTGCCCCCGGCGCGTCGCCCGCCAGCGGGGTCGAGGCGGCGGGCGCCACCCGCCAGCGCGTTGCGACCGCCGTGGCGGCGGGTTGCGGGGCGCCATGCAGCAGGAAGCTCGTCACCCCCGAGGCGGCCGCCCGCAAGGCGAGACGCCGCGTCGCGGTAAGGTCGAGCGCCTTCGGTGTGCCCCATATCTCGATGATCAGCGCACCAAGGCCGGCGCAGCACACCGCATCGCCAGCCGCCCGCAGCGCTTCCGCGCCGTCGCGCGCCCGCACCAGGATGAGGCGCGCCGGGTCCAGGCCGAGCGCGGTGAGACCCGGCGCGTCGAGGCGGCCGAACTCGGCCTCCGCCATGTCCTGGCGCACCCATAGAAGCGGGCGCCTCTCCCCGGCCGTGCCAGGGCGCGCGGCACGCAGCGCCAGCGCCAGCGCGAAGCCGGTGGCGGCCGGCATGTCGGCACTCGCCGCCGCCTGCACCTCATGCAGGGCGCCACGGGCAAGGCGCACGCCGCCCGCCTCCGGTCCGGCGGCACCGAGGCAGAAGGACTGTTCGACGCCGGGCAGACGCGCCGCCTCCAGCCCGGCGAGCATCTGCCTCAGCGCCGCCACATCGCGGATCGTGTCCATGGGAACGCTCATTATTGTTCATGATTTGTTCCCTTAAAACGACTCCATCCGCGCCGAGAGTCAAGCCGTCTGTGGGAGACTCACCCCTGCTTCGGGGTTTCCCCCGGCCGCGCCGCGCGAAACGTCCACAGCGCGTTGCCGGCATAGTGCCAGAGCACCAGCAGGCCGGTGACGAGGATCTGTGCCGGCAGATAGGGCGCGCCGAGAGGGCCGGTGAGCAGCACCATCAGCAGCGCGTTCAGCCCCAGCCCGACGCCGGCCACGGTGAAGAATTTCGCCAGCGCCTCGCGGTGCGGCGTCGAGGAGCGGAACACCAGGCGCCGGCCGAGCTGGTAGTTCACCAGCCCACCGACCACGAAGCCGGCGCAGGAACCCGCCACCGGCCCGGCCAGGCCGCCCTGCACGAGGGCGATGAGAACGGCGTATTGCGCCAGCGTGCCGACGCTGCCAAGGGCGGCGAAGAGCAGGATGTGGCGCCCCCGCGCGGCAAGCGCCGCCCACCGCATGGCCGCCTCGTTCATGCGCCGCCTCTCATGGCCCGGCCTCTTACGGCTTGGCCTCTCATGGCTTGGCCTTGGCGACCTGTGGCCCCGTTCCCTGCGGCGATCCGCCCCCGTTCTGCGAGACCTCCGGGGCGTCGAGGTCCGGCCCGTCATCGTCCTGGTCCGGCACCTCCACCGGCATGTGCCGCAGGCGCTGGTCTCGAGCCGAGGCAAAGGCGAGGCCCATCCGGCTCACCGTCGCATAAGGCAGGCCCGGCGCCGCGTCACAGCCGACATTGAGGGCGGTGAGGATGAAATCGGCATCCTCCCAGTCCTCCACCGCTTCGAAATTAGGGCCAAGATAGGTCAGCACCTGCACGTCCTCCGCGCAGACCGAGACCTTGTAGGGATGGGCCGGCGGCTTTTCGCGCTCCACGCCATGGCGCAGCATCAGCGCCGCCTCGCGCAGGCTGGCGGACCAGTAATCGCCCTCGAAGCGCCCCCAGGCCCCCGGCGTGCCGCCGACGATCTGGTTATAGGCGACATATTCGTAAGGGTGCAGCCGCCACAGAACCGAGGCGTTGAACAGGAACAGCCCCAGCGCCGCGAGCGCGAAGCCCGCCCCCGCAAGGCGCGCGCGCTGGTGTAGCGCCCGCCAGGCGCCTACCAGCCCGAGCGCCGCCAGCACCGTCACCGGCGGCAGCACGAACAGGAAATGCCGGATGCCGTTGTAAAGCGGGGGATCGGTCAGGACGGCAACGGCGATCGGCACCAGGATCGCCAGCGCCAGCGGCAGATAGGTGAGCATCGACGCGGCAAGCATCCGGTGCGACGAAAGGCCGGTCTCCACACGCGACGCGCGCACGCGCTTCCCCAGAGCCAGAACCACCAGCACCAGCGCCGCCACGAGGCCAAGCAGCGTCACCTCCGGTAGCTTGATGACGAGATATTCCGGCATATAGATCGACGGCAGCTGGTCGATCGGCAACAGCTGGCCATTGAACAGCGTCTTGAGGTCGAAGCTGAAATGGCTGAACGCCCCCATCGCCTTGAACAGGTTGGTCGGCGGCAGCACCGACCACGGCCAGGTCACGGCCATGAGCACGAGGGCGATAAGGCCAGCAACCATCAGCCGCGGCAGCAGAAGCAGCGGCAGGCGTACATCGCGCAGCAGCACCATTGCCGCCCCGATCGTCAGCACGAAATATAGGACCGCGAACACCCCGCCCACCCGCAGACCGAGCGCGCAGCCCACCGCGACGCCGAGCCCGAGCACGGTGCGCCAGCGCGGCACGGCCGGCATTTCGCCCGCTAAGGCGGTGATAAAATAGAGGCTCCACACCATGGCGGCGGCAAAGGGCACGTCCTTGGTGTGGGTGAACATCGCCCCGCCATACATGCCGGTAAAAGCCAGCAGCAGCACCGCCACCACCCCTGAGCCCTCGCCGCCGAGAAGCTTTGCCAGCCGCCAGGTGCCGATCAGGCCGACAAAGCCGAAGCCGGCGGAGAGCAGGTGGCGCCACTCATAGAGCGGCAGCGGGACATAAGGCTCGAGCCCGGCCGCGATTAGGTCGAACAGGCCGCCATAGAGATAGAGGTTGATGTAATGGAAGGCCCGGTCATCGGTAAATCCGCTCGCATACCAAGCCAGCAGCAGCTGGCCATAGGTATGCTGCACCGGCTCATCATTGCTGATGCCGTAGTCGCGGAAGGTCAGCACGATGAACGCCACTACCGCCGCAAAAACGGCGAGGCTGGCGAGGCGCACGAGCGGGAGGGAGTGCCAGCGCAGGGCCGAGGGCTGGGCTGCGCGAAGGCGGGAGGAGGCGAGGCTCACGGAGCAAAGCCCTCGGGGACCAGCGCCGGCGCCTGCCGCATCTCAGCCTGGAGCGAGGCAGCCGGGAGCGCGGCGGGCGGTGCGAAGCCGATCTCATCGGCAATGAGGTAGAGCGGCCGGCGCTTCACCTCGGTGAAGATGCGCCCGACATATTCGCCGATGACGCCGAGGCTGATGAGCTGCACGCCGGAAACGAACAGCATGCTGACCATGATGGTGGGGAAGCCGGGCGTCCGCACGCCGAACACCAGCGCCTCACCCAGCAGATAAAGCCCGTACAGGCCCGACAGCCCGGCCAGCATCACGCCGGCCAGCGACCATACCCTCAGCGGCACCATGGAGAAGGAGGACAGCCCGTCAATGGCGTAGCGCAGCAGGCGCAGCGTGTTGAACGAGCTCTCGCCGCCGGCGCGCTCGGCCACCTCGAAGTCGACCTCCTCCTGGCGGAAACCGACCCAGCTGGTGATGCCCTTCATGAAGCGGTTGCGCTCGGGCAGGGCATTGATGGCGTCGACAACGCGGCGGTCGAACAGGCGAAAATCGCCCGCCCCTTCCGGAATGTCGACCTCGCACAGCGCGTGGAAAAAATGGTAGAAGCCGCGCGAGAACAGCCGCCGCGCCAGCGGGTCGGTGCGGCGCGACCGGCGCACCGCCGTCACCATCTGGGCGCCGCCGCGCCAGCGCTCGATCATCTCGGGGATGACCTCCGGCGGATGCTGTAGATCGGCATCCATCAGCACCACGATATCGCCGACTGCCGCCCGTAGGCCGGCCGCCATCGCCGATTCCTTGCCGAAATTGCGGGCGAAGCGCAGCGCCTTGATGCTGGGATCACGCGCGCCGAGCGCCGCCAGCAAATCGAAGCTGTCGTCGCGGCTGCCATCGTCGACAAAGACGAACTCCCGCCGCAGGCCGGGATAGGCGTCGAGCGTCGCGCACAGGCGCGCGTGAAGCGCCGCCAGGCACCCCGCCTCATTATACACCGGCACCACGATCGAGATCAGGCCCGGCCATTTTTCAGAAGCTGTCGTCATGATTTCAAGCTGTTTTTACTTGATTGCAGCCACAGAGGCAGGCGATGTTTACGTCAGGTAAGACGCTCTTACCTATAGTAAAGACACAACCAACTTTCGTGAAGCTTGCATTGACGTATGAGCCGATTGTGCTCTTTGTTTGTCAGGCAGACATAGAGGGAAACATCCTGAAAGCCATCGTCATCTGCGCCGACGATTACGGGCTGAGCGACGGCGTCAGCGCCGCCATCGAGGACCTGATTGCGCGCGGCCGGCTCTCGGCCACCGGCGCCATGACCGGACTGCCGGGCTGGAAGCGGCGGGCCGCCGGCCTCAAGGCACTGGTAGCCCGCCATCCTGCCGATATTGGCCTGCATCTCACGCTCACCAGCCAGCGCCCCCTTACCCCCGCGCGCGGACTGGCGCGGGACGGCCGCCTGCCGGAGATCGGGCCGCTGGTCCTGCGCGCGCTCGCTGGGGCGCTGCCGCGTGACGCGCTGGCGGAAGAGTTGCGCGCCCAGCTCGACGCCTTCGAGGATGAATGGGGTGCGCCGCCGGACTTCATCGACGGCCACCAGCATGCCCATGCGCTGCCGGGAATCCGCGAGATCGTCATCGCCGAGATGACGTTGCGCTATGGCGGGCGCCTGCCGTGGCTGCGCAACTGCACAGAGCCCGCCTCATGGGCTCGCCGGCGCCGGCTCGGCCTGCGCAAGGCGCTGGTTGTCGGAACCCTCGCCGCCGGCAGCGCCCTGCGGGCCACACGGGCCGGCATCGCCTGCAATGACAGCTTTCGCGGCCTCTATGGCTTCACCTCCGAGCCGCCTTATCACGAGGTTTTTCGGGCGAGCCTTGCCGGGCCCGGCGAGCGCGTGCTGGTGCATTGCCATCCCGGTCATGTCGACGCGGAACTGCGCCGGCTCGACCCGCTGCTGGAGCCGCGCGCGAGGGAATACGCCTATCTCAGCTCCGAGGCCTGCGGCGAGGATCTGGCGGCGGCGGGGCGGCGTCCGGCACGCTTTCGCGACACGGGGAGCGTCCCCTCACTCGTGGGGAGCTGACGCAATGTGCGGCGCCTCGTCGGCCATGACGAGGCGCCCTTCCTCGGCCTTGTAGTAGAACTGGCTGGCCACCATCCAGCCCTTGAGCGGGCGCAGCGGCGGGATACACGTCAGCAGCAGCACCGGCAGGGTGGTGACGAGATGGACCCAATAGGGCACCTGGAACGCCACCTCCAGCCACAGGCCGAAGATCACCGCCGGCACGCAGACGAAGCAGATGACGAAGAAGGCCGGGCCGTCCGCCGGATCGGCGAAGGAATAGTCGAGGCCGCAGACATCGCAGCGCGGCGCCAGCTTCAGGAACCCGTCGAACAGCTTGCCCTCGCCACAGCGAGGGCAGCAGGCACGCATGCCACAAGTGAAAGGCGACAGCCGGGCATAGGGCCGGTCGGCGACCGGCACGGAAGGCAAGCGGGCGGACATGGCGGTTCTCCTGCGCGCCAACACTCATGGGCGCTCGCGCGCATCTCGCGCGCTACATTCAAGAGCTAGTCACGAAAGCATTCAATGTCAATGAAATGATGTATTGTATGCACATTGACTGCATATCGATGCTTCCCCCGAGCGTTCGGCGCAAAGCCGGTAACGGGAGCGGGTCATTAACCAATTGCGGGCATGTTTCCGGGGATAAACGCCACGGCGATTCGCCGAACACGAGTCCTGAAGTCGCATGAGTAACGTTGTTCCCTTCCCCGTCCGCGTCGCCGCCCCCGAAAGCGAGGACGCGTTCGACATCGACCTCCTCACCGCCGTCGACGTCGCCATCCGCGATCTGCGCGACATCGCCTTCCGGCTGCGCGGCGATGCGAGCGGGCAGGAGCAGGCGCATGAGTGCCTCGACATGCTGACTCGCGCGCTGGAGAGCGCCCGCGCGCAGGGCTGAGCCGTCTGAGGGCCGGCCCGATCGCTCAGCCGATCAGCTGATGCAGCAGGAACAGCCCGGCCTTGATGAAGGCCCAGATCACACCCGAGACGACGCCGAGCGAGGCGATGGCCACCGCCATGCCGGCGAGGATCCACACCCCGTCGCGCTCCAGAATGCCGAGCGCCAGAATGCAGATGGCCAGCGCCGGCAGCATGTTGCCGAGCGGAATCGGCAGCACCAGCACCACCGCCAGCACGAAGCACATCACCCCGACGATATTCTCCGCCGGTGGGTGCGCGAGCACGCCGAGGCGCGGGCGCAGCAGCCTTTCAGCCCGCGCCAGCCAGGGCGTCGCCTTGGCGACGAAGGCCGCGAAATCCTTGCGGGCGATGGAACGCCGGGCAATGATCGGCGGCAGCCAGGGCGACCAGCCGAGCGCGAGCTGGAGGGTGAGGAACACCAGCGGAGCGCCGAGCACCGAGGAGGTGCCGGGCGGGGTCGGCAGCGCGTTGGGCAGCGCGAAGATCAGCATCAGCGGCCCGAAGGCCCGCTCCTGCATCACCTTCAGCAGATCACCCACCGCGATACGCTCGCGCGTTTCATCCGCCGCAATGCCGTTCAGCACCTCGGACAGGCGTAACGCTGCGTCCGGCCCGGCGCTCTGCGGGGCATCGGCACGGTCTTCGGTCGGCGGCGGGGACAGCACGGCGGGCGAAACTCCTCCCGGGGGACCTGGAGACCGGACGCGCACCCTGCACGGCTGCGGAACGGGACAAGGGGGTCGCGCACCCAGATCAGGCCCGCGACGGGACCTTGCCTTCACATAGGGATAGAATGTGACAATAACCAGAAGCGGCGGCCAGAAGCCCGGCTGTGCCTGTCGCCGCTCAGGTCCAGCTGAACAGGAACGCGCCGACAGCCACGAGCGTGATGACCACCACGGCGATCGAGTGCTTCATCGTCCAGTTGTGCAGCGTCACGGCGTCTTCCCTCGTGAATGTCTCCCAGCTGTGGCGCCTCTCGCGGGCAACGTCAACATCATGTCAGTTGAAGATGTCCGACGAAGCCTCTAGGAAGGCGCCCCTTCCGGCGGGAGCCTGACGATGACATTTTGCGGCCTCGACTTCGGCACGTCCAACACCACGCTCGCCTTCTGGCGCAGCGGCGGCCCGGTGCTGGCGGCGCTGGAGGAGAACAAGACAACGGTGCCGAGCGCCGTGTTCTACGACCGGCAGGGCCACCTCAGCATCGGCCGCGCCGCCATGGCCCGCTATGTTGAGGGCGAGGACGGGCGACTCATGCGCTCGCTCAAGGCGGTGCTGGGCAGCGCTCTGATCGAGGAGAAGACCCAGATCGGCCGCCGCGCCATCGGCTTCCGCGACGTGATCGCCGACTATCTCAGCGCGGTGAAGGCACGGGCGGAAGCGGATGCCGGCACGAACTTGGCCAGCGTCGTTCTCGGCCGGCCCGTATTCTTCGTCGACGACGACGCGCCCGCCAATCGCAAGGCCGAGGACACGCTGCGCGCCATCGCCGGCGACATTGGCTTTCATGAGGTGTCCACCCAGTTCGAGCCCATTGCCGCCGCGCTCGACTATGAGCAGCAGGTGGCGGGCGAGGAAATCGCGCTGATTGCCGATATCGGCGGCGGCACCTCGGATTTTTCCATCGTCCGCCTCGGCGAAGGGCGAAGGGCGCGCCAGGACCGCGCCGACGACATTCTCGCCAATGACGGCGTGCGGATCGGCGGCACCGATTTCGACCGCACGCTCAGCCTCGGCACGCTGATGCCGCTGCTCGGCTATCGCAGCCCGATGAAACGCCCCGGACGCGACGTGCCGAGCGGCTATTTCCACGAGCTGGCGACCTGGTCGAGCATCAACCGGCTCTACACGGCCAAGACCGTGCGCGAGCTCCACGAGGTTCGCCGCGAGGCGGCCGAGCCGCACCGGGTCGAGAGGCTGATCCGGGTGATCGAGGAGCAGCGCGGCCATACCCTCGCCATGGAGGCGGAAGCGGCCAAGATCGCCCTTGCCGAAGCGGAAGAGGCACGGGTCGATCTCGGCTGGCTGGAGGCGGGCCTGTCCGTGGGTCTGACGCCGGCCGAACTTGTCGCCCACACCCAGGGTCTCGCTGAACGCATCGCCCGGCGGGTCGGCCTCTGCCTCGACCAGGCCGGGTTGAAGCCGGGCGACATCGACGCGCTGTTCCTCACCGGCGGATCCACTAGGCTCGCCCATGTGCGCGCCGCCATCCGAGCCACCGTGCCGCAGGCGCGGGCCATCGATGGCGACACTTTCGGCTCGGTCGGCACCGGCCTCGCCATCGAGGCCGCCCGCCGCTATGGCCGCCGCGACGCCGGGGATCTCAGCCGTGGCGCAGATGGAAGGATTTCGGCCGCGTGAGCATCTCGAAGCCGATCCGCGAGAGCGAGGCGCCGCGCCCGGTCTCCTTCACCCCGGTCCAGGCGAGGCCCGGGTCGAGATAATCGCAGCGGTTCATGAACACCGTGCCGGTCTCGATCTCGCCGCCGAGGCGTTCCGCGGCCTCAAGGTCCGTGGTCCAGACCGAGGCGGTGAGGCCGTAGACGCTGTCATTCATCAGCGTCAGCGCTTCCTCGTCGCCCTTCACCTTCATGATGCCGACCACCGGGCCGAAGCTCTCGTCCCGCATTACCGACATGGAATGGTCGACCCCGGTCAACACCTGCGGCGCGAGATAGGGCGTGCCCTCCTTGTTGGCAGGGAAGGCAGCGGGGTCGATATGGGCCGTCGCGCCCCGGTCGACCGCCTCGCGGATCTGGCCACGAATGAGGTCGGCAAACCGCTTCTGCGCCATCGGCCCCAGCGTGGTCGCCTCGTCGAGCGGATTGCCGAGCACATATTGGGACGTCAGCTCGACGAAGCCGGCGACGAAACGGTCATAGAGGCTCTCATGCACATAGATGCGCTCGATGCCGCAGCAGCACTGGCCGGAATTGTAGAAGGCGCCATCCACCAGATTGGCGACGGCGAAATCGAGATCGGCATCCGCGCGCACATAGGCCGGGTCCTTGCCGCCAAGTTCCAGCCCCAGCGGGGTGAAGGTGCCCGCCGCCGCCCGCTCGATGGCGCGCCCGCCTTCCACCGAACCGGTGAAGTTGACGAAGTCCACCGCCCCCGAGCCGATCAGCCGGGAGGTCTGGTCATGGGTCAGCACGAGATTGGCGAACAGGCCTTGCGGCAGGCAGGCGCGGTCCATCGCGCTCTGGAACCGCTCACCGACGAGAATGGTCTGCGCCGCATGCTTGAGCAGCACGGCATTGCCGGCGATCAGCGCCGGGGCGATGGTGTTCACTGCCGTGAGATAGGGGTAGTTCCACGGCGCCACCACCAGCACGAGGCCGAGCGGGTCGCGCCTGATGTAGCGGGTGAAGCCGGGGCGCACATCGTGCGGGATGACCGGGGCCAGCGCCTCCTCCGCCATGTCCGCGACATAGCGCACCCGCTCCTCGAAGCCGCCGAACTCGCCGCCATAGCGCACCGGACGGCCCATCTGCTGGGCGAGTTCAGGCACGATCTCCTGGTTCATCGCCAGCATGGCGTCGAGGAAGCGCAGCACATGAGCAGCACGCTCGGCGATCGGCACGCGGCGCCAGTCGCGCTGCGCGGCACGCGCACCGGCCACCGCCCGCGCCACCTCGGCGTCCGAGGCCGCCGGCCGGCGCGCCAGTTCCGAACCATCAATCGGAGAAATACAGACAATATCGCTCATGCCACACCTGCACCCACCTCGCGGAGGGCGCTCCGCGATGACTGGAAGATATAAGATGCGCGCCACCCGTACAGCCCTCGGCGCACCTGCGGGTTTCGCCGTTCCGGATTGCAAACAAAAAGAAACACCCCCAAGTTCCTGTAATTCGAAACGATCGGCCTTATCATACCCCCGCCGACGCCCGGAATGCGTCAGGGTAACCATGCCAAGCCTTCCCGCCCCCCCTCGTCACCCTCGCCGGGATCCTGCGATGAAGCCGAACAAGTCGAGCGTGTCGCCGCTGGGGCCGCGAATCGTCGCCCGCCCCTCGCGGGGGGAACATGAGGACATGTTCGACCTCGCGCCGATCTCGCTGTGGCTGGAGGATTTCAGCGCCGTCCGAGAGCTGTTCGACCGCTGGCGGGCCGAGGGCGTGACCTCGCTGCGCGACCATTTGCGCGGCCACCCCGAGCGCGTGGCCGAGTGCTCGGCGCGCATCAAGGTGCTGCAGGTCAACCAGCGCACGCTCACCCTGTTCGAGGCCAGCAGCCTGTCCCACCTCGTCGCCAATCTCGACAAGGTCTTTCGCGACGATATGCTCGTCACCCATATCGAAGAATTGTCGCAGCTCTGGGACGGACATACGAGTTTTTCCAGCCAGGCCGTCAACTACACGCTGACCGGCGAGCGCCTCGATATCCAGCTCAAGGGCATCGTCCTGCCGGGTTACGAGGAGAGCCTGGGCCGCGTCCTGCTCTCCGCAGAGGATGTGACAGCCCGCGAGACCGCCCGCCGCCAGGCTGCCAATGCGGAGCGCTACGCCAAGGGGCTGTTCCAGCACTCGCCAGTGTCGCTGTGGGTGGAGGACTTCTCAACCATTAAACAGCTGATGGACGATCTGCGCTTTCGCGGCATTGAGGATTTTCGGGTGTTCACCGATGTGCACCCGGAATTTGTGCAGCGTTGCGTCAGCGAGATCCGGGTCATCGAGGTCAATCACCACACGCTGGAGATGTTTGGCGCCGGCAGCGTCGCCGAACTCACCGACAATGTGGCGGAGGTTTTCCGAGACGACATGCAGCGCCATTTCCGTGAGCAGCTCATCGAGCTGTGGAACGGCCGGCTCTTTCACACCCGCGAAGTGGTGAACTACACGCTGGGCGGCGAACTGCTGCATGTGCATCTGCAGTTCTCGGTCCTGCCCGGCCATGAGGATGACTGGTCGCTGGTGCAGGTGGCGCTCACCGACATCACCGCCCGCAAGAAGGCCGAAGCCTATCTGGAATATCTTGGCAAGCACGACGTGCTGACCAAGCTGTGCAACCGCACCTTCTATGTCGACGAACTGAACCGGCTGGAACGGCGCGGGCCGTTCCCGGTCACAGTGATCATGATCCACCTCAACGACCTGAAGAAGGTGAACGACCAACTCGGCCAGGCTGCCGGCGACATGCTGCTGCGCCGGGCCGGCGAGATCATCGCCAAGGCGGTGGACCCGCAGCACTGCGCCGCCCGCATCGCCGGCAACGAATTCGCCGTGCTGCTGCCGGCAACCGATGCGGAAGCGGGCCATGCCGTGATGGAGAACATCCGCGAGCTGGCGGCGCTCAACAACCAGTTCTATTCCGCCAGCACGCTGAGCCTGTCACTCGGCCTCGCCACCAGCGCGCCGGGCGACCGGCTGGAATCGGTGGTCCGCCGGGCGGAGGCGGAAATGGTCGAGGACCGGCGCCTGGCCGATTCCGGCCTTTGAACCTGGCCCCGTGATCGCCGACCTGCGCCGACCTCAGGCGCCGGCTCGTACGGTCAGGTCTTCCAGCTCGGCCAGGTGAACGAAGCACAGCTTGTTGCCCTCGGGGTCGCGGCCATAGGCGCCATAATAGTCGGGGGCATAGTCCGGCCGCAGGCCCGGCGCGCCTTCGTCGAAGCCACCATGCTCGATCAGCGCCCGCCAGGCCGCATCCACCGCCGCCGGCGAGGGCGCGGCGAAGCTCACCTGCGTGCCGTTGCCCCACGTTGCCGGCAGGCCGTTGAAGGGCAGCTGCACGAAGAATTGCGGCCAGCGCCGTCCCGGCATCAGCCACATGGAGCCGGGCGGCCCACCATCGGAGGGCTCATCGACCCTTTCGAGTCCGAGCGGCGCCAGCACCGCGTCATAGAACACGGTCAGCCGGGCGAGATCGCGCGCGCCGAGGATGATGTGGCTAAACATCGGGGGTCTCCTTGATCCTGCTCATGGCCCGGCCGCGCCGGCGACGCATGTTTCCCCAGCCGAGGCGCCACGCGCAAGCCGGGGGTGAGATTGGCCGGCAAAGCCGCGACAAAGGGTCGACACCGGCCCGAATGCGCAGTAAACGGGGCCCCGAGAATTACATCCGCTTCCGGTTTGTTTGGAAGTTTTCACTTGTATGGATTGTAAATGAGCAATCTCCACACCGAGCGCGTCCTGTCGGTGCACCACTGGACCGACAACCTGTTCACCTTCACCACTACGCGCGACCCGGCGCTGCGGTTCAAGAACGGCCAGTTCGTCATGATCGGCCTTCAGGTGGACGGCAAGCCGCTGCTGCGCGCCTATTCCATCGCCAGCGCCAATTACGAGGAGACGCTGGAGTTCTTCTCGATCAAGGTGGCAAACGGCCCGCTGACCTCGCGCCTGCAGCACCTCAAGGTCGGCGACGAGGTGATCGTCGGGCGCAAGCCCACCGGCACGCTGCTGGTGGATTATCTCGTTCCCGGCCGGCGGCTCTACCTGCTGTCTACCGGCACGGGGCTGGCGCCCTTCATGAGCCTCATCAAGGATCCGGAGACCTACGAGGCCTATGAGAAGGTCATCCTCGTGCACGGCGTGCGGACGGTGGGCGAGCTCGCCTATCAGGACTTCATCGAGAACGAGCTGCCGGACAATGAGTTCTTCGGCGAACTGGTGCGCGAGAAGCTGGTCTATTACCCCACGGTGACGCGCGAGCCCTATCGCAACCAGGGCCGCATCACCGATCTCATCACCTCGGGCAAGCTGTTCGCCGATCTCGGCCTGCCCCCGCTCGACAAGGAGGATGACCGCGTCATGCTCTGCGGCAGCCCGCAGCTGCTCGACGACATGCGCGTCATTCTCAAGGAGAAGGGCTTCGAAGAAGGCTCGACCACGGAGCCGGGCGACTTCGTGATCGAAAAAGCATTCGTCGAAAAGTGAGGCCGCGCGGCCGCCGCAGAGGCGGCCGCGGCTCTCAGCGCACCCGCCGGTCGGAGTCCCAGCGATCCTTGTCGGCGCGCGCCGCCTCTTCCGGGGACAGGACGCGATACTCGGCCTCGATGATCTCGGGGCCACCGCTGCGGCCGGTGCGCTGGCGCCCGCCGAACAGGCGGTAGGCCAGGCCGGCAATCACGATGATGGGGAAGACCACAAGGAAGACGCTGGCCGCTACCAGCGCCAGCGCGGTGCCGAGCGCCAGCGCGACGGCAACGACGAGCGCCACCTGCCACCAGCTCACTTTCCGGACAGTGAAACGCATGCGATCGAACGGGTCGGTCGAGCTCATCCTCTAGGTCTTTCCTCCTGACGCGGTCGCCCCGCGAAAAGGCGATATGGGGAGCCGGCACGCGGCATTCCAGCGCCGCGCGTGCAATTTCAATGACACGGCGCCCGGAGCCCGTTCCAATGGGAGGGCTTGGGCTTGTCCAGCCGGAACGGGGATCCTGATGCTACGCGACGCGGTGGAAGACGACATCACCGGCATTCTCGCCATTTACAACCATGCCGTGCTGCACACAACAGCAATCTGGAACGACACCCCGGCCGACCTCGCCAATCGCCTCGCCTGGCTGCGCGACCGTCGCGGGCGCGGCTATCCGGTGATTGTCGCCGCGGAGGCGGGCAAGGTGTTGGGCTATGCCAGCTTCGGCGATTTCAGGCCCTTTGAGGGGTTCCGCATCAGCGTCGAACACTCGGTCTATGTGGCCGAGGCCGCGCGCGGGCGCGGGCTGGGGCGGGCGCTAGTGGAGGCGCTGTTTGCCCCGGCGCGGGCGCTGGGCAAGCAGGTGATGATCGGCGGCGTCACTGGCGGCAACGAGGCCTCGCTCGCTTTGCACGCCCGCCTCGGCTTCCGGGAGACCGGCCACATGCCCGGCATCGGCACCAAGTTCGGCAGGCGTCTCGACCTCGTTTTCATGCAAAAGGAGCTGCAATAATTCGTTGAACAACCCTTGCTTGTATGGTGTCCTGTGACCATCATCAGGCAGAGGACACGCCATGGGCTGGGGTTATGACTTACTGCTGCCGCTGATCATTGCCTTCGGCATTCCGGCCATTCTGATCTTCATCCGCAACAGCGTGCGGCAGAAGCGGGCCGGCATTGCCAAGGAGATCAAGGAGGGGTTCGGCTTCGCCGATGACGCCACGCCCTCCTTCGAATTCGTCGAGGCGAAATATGCCGCCGATCCGAAGGACCGTGCCTGGCCGCGCCTGTTGATCGGCTCCATTCCCTTCTGCCTCGTGGCGATGCTCGGGCTGGAGATCATCTTCGCCCAGGCCGGCCCGGAGGGGGCGAAGCTTGGCAGGTGGATCGCCGCCAGCGCCCTGCTCGGCACCGATGGCGCCAAGGCGGGGGAGGTCACGGCGCTGCTCGGCTTCGTCTTCGCCGGTGGCATCCTGTTCTCGCTCGGCTACCTCATGCGCGCGGTGACGAATTTCGAACTCGGGCCGCTCAGCTTCCTGCGGGCCACCACGCACATGCTGATGGCCGTGGTCACCGTCGTCGTGCTGTGGCGAGCAGCGCCGGTGGGGCCGGACTGGATTCCATCCGGCACACTGTGGTTCCTCGCCGCCTTCCTGTTCGGCTTCTTTCCCGATCTCGGCCTGCGCTACGCGATCAGCCGCGCGACATGGCTGCCGCTCAAGAGTGAGCGCACTGAGCTGCTCGAACGCGCGCGCGGCACGCCCCTGGAAGTGATCGACGGCATCGATGCCTGGACGCGATTCCGGCTCGACGAGATGATGATCATGGACGTGCAGAACCTCGCCACGGCCAATCCGATCATGCTCTATGTCGAGACGCCCTTCGGCCTCTACGAATGCATCGACTGGATCGCCCAGGCACAGTTGTGCACCATTGTCGGCCCCACCGCCTTCCTGGCGCTGCGCCGGCACAACATCCGCACCATCTTCGATCTGGAGCGCGCCACGGTGCGCGAAGGGGCGACCGCCAATCTGCGGGCGATGATCGCCGATGTCCTCGAACAAAGCGCCCGAGACGAGGCGGCGGCGGCGAAGAAGCCGGCGCCGAGGACGGCGAGCGACGCGCCCGAGCCGACCCCGGCGGCCAAGCCCCCGGTCGCGCTCGACGACGAGGACCGCCGCCACCTGTTCGAGACCATGCTGGACGATCTGCACGTCCACCGGCTGCGGCAGATATGGGAGCTGGTGGCGGCGAAACTGGGCACGCCCTATCGCCGCCTGTCGCCCTTGCCCGGCCCGAGCGCTGCCACTCCGAGCGCTGCCGGCACCGGAGCCGTTCCCGACCCCGGTGCCGGGTAGAAGGAACCCGCGGCAGTCGCCGCTCAGTAGCGGTAGTGGTCCGACTTGAAGGGGCCTTCCACCGTCACGCCGATATAGTCGGCCTGGTCGGGGCGCAGCTTGGTGAGGTTCACGCCGATTTTGGCGAGGTGCAGCATGGCGACCTTCTCGTCCAGCGACTTCGGCAGCACGTACACTTCCTTCTTGTACTTGCCGTCCTTGTTGTTGGCGTAAAGCTCGATCTGCGCCAGCGTCTGGTTAGTGAACGAGGCCGACATCACGAAGGACGGGTGGCCCATGGCGTTGCCAAGGTTCACCAGACGGCCTTCCGACAGCAGGATCATGCGCTTGCCGTCGGGGAAAGTGATCTCATCGACCTGCGGCTTGATGTTGTCCCACTTCAGGTTCTTCAGCGACGCGATCTGAATCTCGTTGTCGAAGTGGCCGATGTTGCAGACGATCGCCCGGTCCTTCATCGCGCGCATATGCTCGATGGTGATGATGTCCTTGTTGCCGGTGGCGGTGACGAAGATATCGGCAATCGGCGCCGCCTCTTCCATGGTCACGACCTGGTAGCCTTCCATCGCCGCCTGCAGCGCGCAGATCGGGTCGACTTCGGAAACCATCACCCGGCAGCCGGCCTGGCGCAGCGAGGCGGCCGAGCCCTTGCCGACATCGCCGAAGCCGGCGACCATGGCGACCTTGCCCGACATCATGACGTCGGTGCCGCGGCGGATGCCGTCGACCAGCGATTCACGGCAGCCATAGAGGTTGTCGAACTTCGACTTGGTGACGCTGTCATTGACGTTGATGGCGGGCCACAGCAGCGTGCCGGCCTTCTGCATGTCGTACAGGCGGTGCACGCCCGTGGTGGTTTCTTCCGAGACGCCCTTAATGCTGTCGGCGATCGCCTTGAAGTAGCCCTTGGGCTTCTCCTTGAGCTGCTTCTTCAGCAGCGCGAAGAACACTTCCTCTTCTTCCGAGCCGGGAGCGTCGAGGAAGGCGGTGTCGCCGTTCTCGGCGCGCAGGCCGAGATGGACATACATGGTGGCGTCGCCGCCATCATCGAGGATCATGTTGGGATAGCCGCCACCATGCCAGTCGAACAGCTTGGCGGTGTAGTCCCAATATTCGGTCAGCGTCTCGCCCTTGATGGCGAACACCGGCACGCCGGCGGCGGCGATGGCGGCGGCGGCGTGGTCCTGCGTCGAGTAGATGTTGCACGACACCCAGCGCACATCGGCGCCGAGCGCGACCAGCGTCTCGATCAGCACGCCGGTCTGGATGGTCATGTGCAGCGAGCCGGCGATGCGCGCGCCCTTGAGCGGCTGCGACGGGCCGTATTCCTCGCGGGTGGCCATCAGGCCCGGCATTTCGGTCTCGGCGATCGAGAGCTCCTTGCGGCCGAACGGGGCGAGGTTGATGTCCTTGACGATGTAGTCGGTGACGGCGGCCATGAGGGTGTCCTGTGCTGATCGTTTGGCTGGGTGATAGCAGCCCCGATCTGAAAATACAATAACGATATAAAGATATCTTTATGTGACGGTCTGGAGCGCCGCTTTCGGCGCGACGGCCGGCTTGCGCGGGGGTGCGCGCGGGAGGCCTCGGACGGTACGCCCGGAGCCTTTCGCGAGCCTGCCGGAGCCACACGCGGCGTCGCCCATGCCGGCACGTTCGGCGACGGCGTTACCGGCGCGCCACCAAGCGAGCCCGACGATCAACTCAACAGTGCGGGTGAATTACTGACCAGGGCGATGCCTATTCGCCTTCGCCGAAGCGGTCGGACACCAGAGCTTCCAGCGCGTCGATCGCGGCCTGCGCCTGCGGGCCGCTGGCCTCGACGAGAATGGTGGTGCCGGGCGCGGCGGCGAGCATCATCAGCCCCATGATGGAGCTGCCACCGACCGTCTCGCCGGCGCGGGTCACGCGCACATCGGCGTCGAAGCGTTCCACCGTCTGCACGAATTTGGCCGAGGCCCGGGCATGCAGTCCGCGCTTGTTGATAATGGCCAGCTCGCGTCGGAGGGCATCGGTCGTGGCGCTCATTTTCCGGCCAGGACGCGGCTGGCGATGTTGATGTATTTGCGCCCGGCCTCCTGGGCCTGGGCCACAGCCTCGCCCATCGGCACCTCACCGCGCACGGTGGCGAGCTTGACCAACATCGGCAGGTTGATACCGGCGACCACCTCGATATCCGGCGAGGTCATCACCGAGATGGCGAGATTGGACGGCGTGCCGCCGAACATGTCGGTAAGGATCACCACGCCGCCGCCGGTGTTCACCGCCGCGACCGCATCGACGATGTCCTGCCGGCGCCGTTCGATGTCGTCGTCCGGGCCAATGGTGATCGTCTCGATATGGGATTGCGGTCCCATGACATGTTCGAGGGCGGCGCGGAATTCGCTGGCAAGGCGTCCGTGCGTTACGAGTACGAGACCTATCATCTTGCTCCGCCGCACGTCGGTCGACGCGACTGCAATGCTACTGCCGGAGGCCTTGATATGGGATCGCCCGCCGCCCCCTTTGCGGGGCGCACATCATCGTTGCGCTGCACATGAATGGCAAGTACCGCTGGGGAAAATCCGCGCGAGGTCGCAGGCGGCCCGCTGCCGCACCGCGAGAACCTAGTCCGGCGCGGGCTCGGTGAGGAGCAGCGCCAGCACTTGCTGCACTCCATCCCCGCCCGCGAACACAGGCAGGCGCTCGATTTCCAGCCTCTCGATCACCACACGCCGGGCCGAGGCCTCCGGCAGTCGGGCGGCGTCAGCGGCGCCGAGATCGACCACCAGATCGATCGCGGCCTCAGCCACAAAGGGCAGGCGCCGCAGGCCGAGCCCGCGCACTTCGATCAGTCCGGCGAGATTGTGCGGCGCGGCAGCGAACAGCCGCGCCCCCCGCCGCGACAGAAGCACCCGGTCATCGGCCACTAGCTCGGCCGGCGGCGCCAGCCCGCCGCGCCCGGCCAGGATGAGAGCGAAGGCCAGATGCGACTTGCCCGCCCCCGACGCGCCGCGGATCAGCACCCCCCGGCCGCCGATGCGGACGCAGGAGGCATGCACCGAGGGGGGAAGCGGGGCTGCCGCGCTGTCCTTCGCCTGCGCCATGAGCTCGCCGCCTCAGCTCGCCGGCAGCCGTACGATGAAACGGGCGCCGCCGGGCGCCGCCACCGGGGCTGAGGGCTCACCATCCAGGCTCGCCACGGCGGCGGCCGTCACGGCAGCAGCCGCCATCTCGTCAGCGGACGCGACAGCAGCGGCGCTCTTGGCTTTGGCGCGCGAGGCCCTCGGCTTCTTCCCCGCCGGCACCGCCGGGCGGATGTCCGGCGTGCGGGCTTCGGCCGGGCGATTCTCGGCCCAGATACGCCCGCCATGTGCTTCGACGATCTGACGCGAGATCGACAGGCCGAGGCCGGAGTTCTGGCCGAAGCCCTGCTCCTCAGGCCGGTCGGTGTAGAAGCGCTCGAAGATGCGGCTCACCGCGTGCGGCGGAATGCCCGGCCCGTCATCGTCGACGATGATCTCCACCGTGTCGCGGTGGCGCCGGCAGGTGACGCGGACCTCCCCGCCCTTGGCCGAGAAGGAGCGGGCATTGTCGATGAGATTGTTGATCACCTGGCCGAGCCGGGAATCATGGCCGGGGATGACATAGGTGGCGCCCGCCCCCGATCCCGGCGGCGGCTCGAAGGAGAGGCTCACCCGCACCCCGTCGCCGCGCAGCACGTCATTGTGCACGCCGGTGACGGTGTTGAGCAGGCGGACCAGATCCACCGGCTCCGATTCCTGCCGCTGCAGTTCGGCATCTAGCCGCGACGCATCGGAAATGTCGGTAATCAGGCGATCGAGCCGCTTCACATCGTGCTGGATCACCTCCAGCAGCCTGCCGCGCGAGACGTCGGACTTCGCCAGCGGCAGGGTCTCCACGGCGGAACGCAGGGAGGTGAGCGGGTTCTTCAACTCGTGCGAGACGTCGGCGGCAAAGCTCTCGATCGCCTCGATACGCGAATACAGCGCGTCGGTCATGTCGCGCAGCGCGCCGGAGAGATGGCCGATCTCGTCGGAGCGGCTGGTGAAATCGGGAATCTCGACCCGGGAACGGGTGCGCCGACGCACCCTTTCGGCAGCGTCGGCCAGTTTGCGCACCGGGCCGGCAATGGTGCTGGCGAGCAGCAGCGACAGCACCACCATAACCGCTATCGCGACCAGGAACACCCGCACGATCACCAGCCGCTCGGCCGCCACCGCCTCATCGATCTCACCCCCCTGGGTGGAGAGCAGCAGCACGCCGAGAATGGCGCGGAAACGCTGCACCGGCACGGCGACCGAGACGATGACCTGCCCGCGCTCATTGACCTGAACGGCGCTGGCCTTCTGCCCCTGCAGCGCCTCCATCACCGCCGGGTAGCCCTTGCCATTGTTGGGGCCCAGCTCCTTGTAGAGCGGCAGGTCGCCGCGCTCGAACCAGAACTTCATGCTGTTCCAGCCGCGCTCCATCCAGTTCGGCTTGGGCGTGGTCGGCGCGGCCATGTCGAAGCGCAGGATTTCGCCACGCGCATAGAGCGAGCGCGAATCGAGTAGCAGCGCACCGTCGCGGTCATAGATGCGGGCTCGGGTGCCGGTGGGCTCGACGAGGCGCTTGAGCACCGGGGCGACGCGCTCGGGATTGATCGGGAATTCGAGCGGGGCGAAGCCGTCCTCGCCGGGGCCGTAGCTCTCGCCCGCCCTCAGCTCCAGCAGCCGCTCGGGGTCGATGGTGATGGCGTTGGTCTCGACCTGCGCCGAGGCGGCGATCGCGCCGGCGATGATCTCGCCCTGCACGATCAGGCTCTGCACCCGCGCATCGATCAGCCCGGCGCGGAATTCGGAGAGGTAGAGAATGCCCGACACCAGCACGCACATGCCGGCAAGGTTGAGCAGCACGATCCGGCGGGTAAGGCTGGAAAAGCTCTTGAAGGCGACGAAGTTGCGCGCCCGGCGCAAGGCGCCGAGAAGCCCCGCCCGCTCAGGCGAGCGGAACGGCCTGTCAGTCGGGTCCCCGTCCTCGACGACCGCATGGCCGGCGCCGTTCCGGGTCAGTTCCGGATCGAGCAAGGACCCCCTACTCCTTGAAGCGGTAGCCGACGCCGTACAGCGTCTCGATCATCTCGAAATTGTCGTCCGTCACCTTGAACTTCTTGCGCAGCCGCTTGATGTGGCTGTCGATGGTGCGGTCGTCGACATAGACCTGGTCGTCATAGGCGGCATCCATCAGCGCGTTTCGGCTCTTCACCACGCCCGGCCGGGTCGCCAGCGCCTGGAGGATGAGGAACTCGGTCACGGTAAGGGTGACGTTCTCGCCCTTCCACGTGCAGGTGTGGCGCTCGGGGTCCATGCGCAGCAGGCCGCGCTCCAGCACCTTGGCGCTGTCGGTCTCGCGCGGAAGGCTGCCATCCTTGGGAGCGAAGCGGCGCAACACCGCCTTCACACGCTCCACCAGCAGGCGCTGGGAGAACGGCTTCTTGATGAAGTCGTCGGCGCCCATCTTGAGGCCAAACAACTCGTCGATCTCGTCATCCTTGGAGGTGAGGAAGATGACCGGCATGTCGCTCTTCTGCCGCAGCCGGCGCAGCAACTCCATGCCGTCCATGCGCGGCATCTTGATGTCGAAGATGGCAAGGTCGGGCGGGTTGGTCTTGAAGCCGTCCAGGGCGGTGGCGCCGTCGGTGTACGTCTGGATGCGATAGCCCTCCGACTCCAGGGCGATGGAAACGGAGGTAAGAATGTTGCGATCGTCGTCGACGAGAGCGATGGTCGGCATCTGCGCACTTTCCTGTTCGGCGGCGGTACACGAAGGGGTGAACCCCGCCGGCGTGGCCACAATGTGACACGCAAACTGATTCAGCGGAAATTAGCGCGTTTCGCGCCCGCCCGCCAATTGTGGCGAAGCGCTTGACGGCGGGAGCCGCGACGCACACCTCTTGGGCATATAGGGCGGAGCGTTTCCATATGTCACAGATCTCATCCGCGTCAGACACGTTCGACCCGGCGCGGGCCGTCAAGCGCCTCATCCGCGAGAGCCAGACCGCAGCCCTCGCCACCCTCGATGCCGATGGCGGCCCCTATGCCTCGCTGGTGCAACTCGCCACCCTGCCCGATGGCGCGCCGCTGCTTCTGCTCTCCCAGCTTGCCCGCCACACCGCAAACCTCCAGCGCGACGCCCGCGTTTCGCTGCTGGTCGACGAGCACCGGCTGGGCGACGAATTGCAGGGTGCCCGCGCGGGGCTGAAGGGCCGCATCCAGGCCATCAGCGATCCCGACATGCTGGCCACGGCGCGCCGACGCTTTCTCGCCCGGCACCCGGATGCGGCCGGTTTCGCCGGCTTCAGCGATTTCGCCTTCTATCGGGTGGAGGTGGAGAGCGCCCATCTGGTCGCCGGCTTCGGGCGAATCAAGGATGTGGACGGCGCCGCCCTGTCCACCCGCATCGACGATGCCGCCGGGGTGCTGGCGGCCGAGGAGGGCGCGGTGGCGCACATGAATGCCGAGCATACCGACGCCATCCAGCTCTATGCTCTTCACCTCATCGGCACCGGCCCCGGCCACTGGAAACTGGTTGGCCTCGACCCCGAGGGCTGCGACCTGATGGACGGGGCGCAGGTGCGCCGGCTCGATTTCAGCCACCGTGTCACCAATGCGCAGGAGATGCGCGCCGCACTGGTCGAGCGCGCAAATACCGCCCGGGCGGCAGCGGTGTGAGAATTAACCTACCGACGACAATCCCCGCTTTGGCCACAGAATCGTCTCGGAAACTCGCGCAAAACGCCCCTTTGGCCTCCCATCGTCCCACCTCCTGTCATGCGTAGGAGGAGCCGACCGTGAAGCAAACCGGCACGCAGAGCGACCATTCCCGCCTTGAGGGCCTCGACCATGCCGGCACCGGCCGGGTGTTTTGGAACCTCGGGATGGCGTCCCTGTGCGAGCGCGCCGTGGCGCGCGGCGAAGTGCGACTTTCCGAGGCCGGCGCGCTGGTCGTCACCACCGTCCAGAGCGGCCAGGAAATCAGCCTCGTGCGGGTCGACGACACGGCGAGGGCGAGCGGCGAGCCGCTGCCGGAGACCGTCTCGGGATATGCCTCCGTCCTCACCCGCGCGCAGTTCGAGGCCCTGAAGACCGACCTGCTCGCTTATGTCGGCCGCCGCACCCTTTTCGGGCAGGATCTGTGCGTCGAGGCCGGGGCCGGCCAACGCCTTCCGCTGCGAGTCCTGTCCGATCAGGCCTGGCACGCGCTCCTCAGCCGCCACCTCATGCGCCCCTGCGAGGCAACGGACATGGGCGAGACCGTGCCGCGCCTCACGGTCCTGTGCGCGCCGGGCTTTCGCCCCACCCCCGAGACCCATGGCGTAGCAGCGGATGGCGCCATTGCGCTGGACCTCGCCAACGGGCTGGCGCTCATCGCCGGCACGGCGCGCAGCGAGGCGATCCGCGCGGCGCTCGCCCGCCTGATCGACGGCCCGCTCACTGACGCGGGCGTGCTGCCGCTCGACGGTGTCGCCGCCATTGGCACGGCCGGCAGGGTGGCCCTTTTCCTCGGCACCGCCGGCGCCGGCAAGAGCACGCTCGCCGGCGCCCTTGCAAGGGGACAGGGGGAGGATGGCGCACCCGCGCGCCTCGTGGATGGCGCGCTCGGCTGGGGTGAGGACGGGCTCGTCGCGCTGGAGAACGCCGCCTATGCCCGGCCCGCCGACCTCGCCCGCCTGGCGCACGAGGCACCGGGCTTTGGCGCCGTGCTGGAGAATATCGCCCTCGATCCCGCCAGCCGCACGC
Source organism: Ancylobacter vacuolatus (assembly GCF_030813595.1). Classification (GTDB taxonomy): domain Bacteria; phylum Pseudomonadota; class Alphaproteobacteria; order Rhizobiales; family Xanthobacteraceae; genus Ancylobacter; species Ancylobacter vacuolatus. The sequence goes on from NZ_JAUSUH010000011.1 coordinate 217,689, forward strand.
CCGACCTGGCCGAGGCGGCAAACACGGACGTGTCCCGGGTCATTCTTGCCCAGCCTTCCACCGATGGCGCGCGCGAGCCCAAGCTGGGCCCGCCGGCGCAACTGTTCGTGCTGGTGCAGGACGCCAGCGGCGCGCTCCCCGCCATTGCCCGGCTGAACCCGGCGCAGGCGCTCGCCCATTGCCTTGCCTGCATGGACGCCACCCCGGCGCTGGCGGAGCTTTATGGCCCCCGCCTGCACGATCTCCTGGCAGGTCACGCGCCTGGCTGCTGGCTGGTCAATACCGGCTGGATCGGCGGGGCCGCCGGCGTGGGAAGGCGGGTGTCGCTGGAGGCCAGCCGCCGCCTCGTGGATGCGGCGCAGGCGGGCGAGCTGGCTACGGGTGACTGGCGCACTGATCCGCATTTCGGTTTCGAGGTGCCGACCGCGCTGGAAGGCATCGACCCCCGCCTGCTCGATCCGGCGCGGGCTTTCGCCAACCGGAGCGCCCATGACGCGGCCGCCCGCGCGCTGGCGGGGGAGTTCGCCGCCCGCCTCGCCCGCTTGGAGACGGCGTTGGGCGAGGAAGCGCGCGACACGCAGCCGGGGATGGCTGTCGCCGCGGAATAGCGTCGCCGCCCGCGCGTCCCTCCTACAGGAAGTACAGCCAGGTCAGCAGCGCGAAGCAGGGCAGCAGGAACAGGCCGGACCACGCCATGTAGCCGAAGAAGCTTGGCATGGCGACGCCGCGGCTCTTGGCGATGGCCAGCACCATGAAATTGGGCGCGTTGCCGATATAGGTCAGCGCGCCCATGAAAACCGCGCCGGCCGAAACCGCCTCCAGCGTCACCGCATGGCGCGTCATCAGCTCCTGCGCGTCGCCTCCGGCGAGGTTGAAGAAGACGAGATAGGTCGGTGCGTTGTCGAGAAAGCCGGAGAGCAGACCTGTCATCCAGAAATAGCCGGCATTCACCGGCCCGCCAGCCTCATCCGTCACCAGCGCCACCAGCGGCGCGAGCGCTCCGTCGGGCCCGGCCCGCAGGATGGCGATGACGGGGATGATGGTAAGGAAGATCGCCGCGAACAGCTTGGCGACCTCGCGGATCGGCTCCCAGTCGAAGCCGTTGCGCTCACGGATGAAAGCGGGGGTGATCCAGATCGAAATGCCGGCCAGCGCCAGCAGGCTGAGGTCGCGGGTGATTGAGGGCAGCGGCAGATGGGTGCCGAGAATGTTGAACTCAATGCCCGGCTTCCACAGCGCGCTCATCAGGATGGCGGCAATGACGCCGCCCAGCAGCGGCAGGTTGCACAGGCCGCGCAGGCCGAGGCGCTCCGTGTCGGGGGTCGGGTCCGGCTTGCGCGGCAGCTTTTCCTCGCGCGCATAGAAGTGGCGGTCGAGCAGGTAGAAGGCGCCCAGCAGCAGCGCTGCCACCAGCGCCGTGTCGTGGAACAAATGCTTGGTGGTCCAGAAGAAATCGACGCCCTTGAGGAAGCCGAGGAACAGCGGCGGGTCGCCCAGCGGGGTGAGCGAGCCACCGATATTCGACACCAGGAAGATAAAGAACACCACCGTGTGCACGTTGAAGCGCCGCTCGTCATTGGCGCGCAGCAGCGGGCGGATCAGCACCATAGAGGCGCCAGTGGTGCCGATCAGGCTTGCCAGCACCGTACCTATGGCGAGCAGCGCCGTGTTCACCCCCGGGCTGCCATGCAGATTACCGGTGAGCAGGATGCCGCCCGAAATGGTGAACAGCGCGAAGAGCAGGATGATGAAGGGGATGTATTCCAGCAGGGCCGCATGGGCCACCTCATGGGTGGCGAGCCCGCCGCCATAGGTGGCGATGAACGGCACCAGGAAGGCCAGCGCCCAGAACAGCGCCACCTTGCCATAATGGTGGTGCCAGAAATGCCCGGCGAGCAGCGGAATGACAGCGATCGACAGCAGCATGCCGACAAAGGGCAGGCCCCAGGCGAGCGGCAGCTGCGCCCCGTCTATGCCCACGCCCTCAGCGGCCTGGGCCGGCAGGGCCGCCCCGACCAGCAGCGCGGCGAGCAGCCCAAGGCCGCGAAAGGCACAGCCCCGGACCAAAACGCGCGGCAGAGAAAAGCGGGGCAGAGCAAGGCGCAGGACGGCACGCGCGGCGGCTTTCGTGGTCGTCATCAGTCTCCCCCGGATCGGCGCTCCCCGCGCTGGAATCCGGTTAGCAACCAGCCGTCGGAGTGTCGAGCGAAACCGCAGCTCGGCGGCCTGATATTACCGATGCGCGGAAGCGAAAGGTGCGCCCTTTGCGACCCGCGCCCCGGTGCGCTAGACGAGGCAGCATGGTGGCCACCCGGCCGACCTTGAGGATGCCATGCCCCGTGCCGTTGCCGGCCCCGAGATCGAACGCCTGATCCAGCTGCTTGCCCGCGTGCCCGGCCTCGGACCCCGTTCGGCCCGGCGGGCCACGCTGCACCTGATCAAGAAGCGCGAGCAGCTGATGAGCCCGCTCGCCAGCGCCTTAGAAGACGTGCTGGGCAAGATCTGCACCTGCCGCGTCTGCGGCAATATCGACGTGCGCGATCCCTGCTCGATCTGCTGCGACGACACCCGCGATCCAACCCTGCTGGTCGTCGTCGCCGATGTGGCGGATCTGTGGGCGCTGGAGCGGGCCGGCGCGCTGAACGCGCGCTACCACGTGCTCGGCGGCACACTGTCGCCGCTCGACGGCATTGGCCCGGACGAACTCAACCTGCCGGCGCTGGTCGAGCGGGTGCAGGGCGGCACGGTGACGGAAGTCCTGCTCGCGCTCGGCGCCACGGTGGACGGGCAGACCACGGCCCACTACATCACCGAGCTTCTGCGCGAAGCGAACGTCAAGGTCACGCGCCTCGCCCATGGTGTGCCGGTAGGCGGCGAACTGGATTATCTCGACGAAGGCACGCTCTCGGCGGCGATCCGGGCGCGCACGAGTACCTGAGCGCCGCCGGACCGACGGGGATGACTAAGGCCTTGCCGCCAATTCGCGGAAATGGCCGCGCGCCTGCAAATAGGCCAGCAGCGCCAGCCCCGGCAGGGCGGCGACGGAGGTGATGGCAAAGAACACGATCCAGCCTGTCTCCACCGCAATGAAGCCGGCCGAGGAGGCGAGGAAGGTCCGCCCCACGGCGGCCAGCGCGGTCAGCAGCGCGTATTGGGTGGCGGTGTGGGCGCGGTTGCCGCACAGTGCCGAGATATAGGCAACGAAGATCACGGTGCCGATGGCGCCGGCGAAGTTCTCGATCACGATGGTCGTCATCAGCGCCGGCACGTTCACGCCCATCCAGGCCTGCCAGGAAAAGGCGAGGTTGGAGAGCATCTGCAGGATGCCCCCCACCCAGAGCGCGGTGGAGAGCGGCAGGGCGCGGGCGATCACCCCTCCGGCGAAGCCGCCGGCCAGCGCCGCCGCGAAGCCCACTCCCTTGACCACCCCGGCATAGGTCGCCTTGTCAAAGCCGATGCCGATGACGAAGGCCCCGGTCAGCGTGCCAGCAAAGGCATCGCAGAACTTGAACAGCACCACGAAAAGCAGGATGGCGACGGCGCTGTTGCGGGTGAGGAACTCGGAAAACGCGCCGACCGCCGTCTGCATCACCCGCTTGGCCACCTTGGTCTCACGCGGCGGCGCGTCGGCCGGCACCGGCGGCTCCTTGGCCATCAGAGCGGCAAACAGGCCCACGCCGACCATGGCGGCGGCAGCGAGATAGCCCCACGCCCACACCTCGGCGCGCGGCATGCCCAGCAGCTCGAACCACGCCACCAGCAGCACCACGCCGGCGCCGGAAGCCAGCATGCCGACCCGATAGGCTGCGACATAGCCCGCCATGCCGGCAGCCTGCTCGCGCACTTCCAAGCTTTCGACGCGGAAGGCATCGACCACGATATCCTGCGTCGCAGAAGCCGTGGCCACCAGCAGGGCGCCGAACGCCACGTGCCAGGGCGACAGCACCGGGTCCTGGAAGCCGAGCCAGGCGACGGCGAGCACAAGCAGAAGCTGGGTGAACACCAGCCAGCCGCGCCGCCGCCCGAGCCAGCGCCCCAGCAGCGGCACGTCGAGCGCATCGACCAGCGGCGCCCAGATGAACTTGAAATTATAGGGCACGCCGACCAGCGCGAAGAGGCCGATCGTGGTGAGGTTCACCTGCGCCTCCGCCATCCAGATGGTCAGCGTGGCGCCCGAGAGGGCCAGCGGCAGGCCGGAGGAAAAGCCCAGCAGCACGACGATGAGCACGCGCCGGCGCAGATAGACCGCGAGGCTGGCGAGAAGGCCGTCCTCGTCGCGGGAGGAGGGGGAGCGGGCGGTATCGGTCATGGTCAGCGGTCTCGGCGGCGGGCTCCCGGGGGGCGATTCGGGGGCGCGATTCAGGGGCGTCCCGCCTATCTCTAAAGCGCTTTCGCTCGTGTTTGAATCGCCAACACCCTCACGCCCCTCCCGCGGGAGCCCGGGCCTTTCTGTCCAGCCAGCCGAGCACCCGCTCGGAGGGGACCACGCGGGGTCCACCTGCGGCGATGGGGCGGGTGCGGGCGGCCTGCGGTCTTGCCGCCCCACCGCCTCTCCATCCCGCCCGTCCCGTCGCGGCGATCTCAGCCCTTCAGTTAGCGTTGTGGGTGCGGCTGTTGGCGGCTTCGGTGGCGAGGGCGGGCCAGCGCTGCTGCGAGGCGAGGTGGAGGACGATGAGGTCGAGCCAGCCCTTGGCGTGGAACTCGGCCAGCACCGGGCCGGGCAGCGCCCGGAAGGCGACCTCGTCGACCAGCTGGAAGCC
>NZ_JAUSUH010000012.1 GCF_030813595.1 Ancylobacter vacuolatus
AACGAGAAGCCGCAGGGCGAGACCGTCGACTACGACACGCTCATCGGCTCCTGGCCCGCCACCCCGCCGAAGAAAAACTGACGCGGGTCGGCTGAGGAAAGCCTGAACGATACCCATCGTCCCCGGCCTGGGTCGGGGACGATCTCTGTTCAGCCTCAGCGGAGTGCAACGATCACCCTGGAGCACTTCCGGTGAAAGCCGGTTCACCGGAAGTGCTCCAGGTTTTTATTTTTACGCATTTTCTTCCAGCGAACCGGAAACCACTTCGCTCGAAAGTGCTCTGGCCTCTGTTCCGGCTCTGCAGTGCACACGCTCTTGTTCTTCGCCGTGCTCGGATGCAGGGAAACGGGGTGTAGGGGTCTTCGCGGTGGAGGGGCGCCGGCACTGCGGGACGTGATCTTTGCCTTGCCTTATGTCGCTTTCCGCCTTGACCTAGCGGCAGGGCGCCCGGATAAATCCCATTCGCTCTGCGGAAGCAGCCTAGGATGGATAGATGCGAAGCAGCAGGGGCGAAGCGCATTACATCCGGCTGATCGACGACATAGAAGCTTCGCTGGACGATCCCGCCGGCATCGAGAAGCTGGCCTCCCATCTCGAAGGTGTGCCGGAGATACTGCGCAACCTCGACCGCCCCCTGCCTGATGGCGGCCGTATACTCCTGACGATCGACCCGACGGGGCTCGTCATGAGCCAGAACGCCGTGGCGGCCAAGGCGCTAGGCCTGTCGATCGGCAGCACGATCGCCGAAGCCGCCCTCACGCCGCAGGCTCTGCCAGCCTTTCTGGATCGGCTGGGGGGCGGGGAGGGGCCAGTTCCTCTCGCTGTGGCAACGCGTGCCGGGCATTCGCTTTTTCTGCTGGGCTCGCAGCCCGAGGCCGGCGGCACCATTTCGCTGGCGGAGGTCCGCCGCGGGATCGGCCGGCATGTGCTGAACCAGTTGGCCGATGCTGTGAGCCTGATACCCTCGGAGACCGAGGTGCTGGCGGGATTGATGGACGGCAAGTCCATCGACCAGATCGCCGCCGCCCTGTCGCGCAAGGAGGGAACGGCGCGCCAGCAGGTTAAGTCGATCATGACCAAGATGGGGGTCAACTCCCAGACCCAACTCATCTCGACGGCTTACGCGCTCTCGCTGATGTTCGAGCGCACCCAGTCGCCTTCTCGCGGCGTCGCGGGCGCTGGGACGCGCGTGGATATTCCTGGGGCGACGCTGTTCGACAGCCGGCACGGCCCGCTGGGCCTCCACTGTTTCGGAGCCATGGACGGCGTACCGGTTTTTCTGTTCCATGGTGCGATCTTCGGCATCGCCGGCCATGGCGAGTTCCGGCGAGCCGCCGAGATGCTGGGGCTTTGCATCATCGCCCCCGAGCGGCCCGGCTTCGGGCATACGCAATTGCCTGACGACGCCGACCCGGTGGAACTGGCCTGCGCGCAGGCTCTGGATGTTCTTGAATCGCTTGGCAAACCGCGTGTCGTCGTGCTGGCCCACGATATCGGAACGCGCTTCGCCGCCCGCCTCGCCCGCCTCGCACCTGAGCGTGTCGCGGCCGTTGTCGCCGCCTCGACGACACCGCCGATGCAGACCTGGGCCCAGACCGCCGGCATGCCCACCCGTCACCGGGTGAATGCATGGGCGGCACAGAAGCTTCCGGGCCTGATGGATAAGATCGTTGGCCTCGGCCTGTCGCAGATTGCCCGCCAGGGCGTCGACGTGCTGCCGAAACTGGTCTTCGACGGCTGCGATTTCGATCAGGCCGTACTGCGTCGGCCGGACTGCCAGGCCGCCCTGCAGGAGGGGTTCCATCTCGCATGGTCGCAGCAGGGGGCGGGATTTCGCAGCGACATGCGGCTGACCAATGAAGACTGGCGCCAGGAAGCCCTCCAGGTCTGCGTGCCGTTTCACTGCCTGCACGGGACGCATAATCTCACCGTCTCCGGCCAGGCCGTCAGGGAACTTGCGGCCGAGATGCCGCATGGCCGGTTCCGGGCGATCGAGGATGGCGGCCACAGCCTCCCGCTGAGCCATACCGCTTTCATCCTGCGCCATGTGCTGGCAGCGGCTCACAAGGCAGGGCTGGGATTCGACACGCTCGACCACTGATCAGGGGGCGATGCTGCCGAAAGGTAAGTTCGATTACCATTTGGTAGTTTTGCCCGGTCCCCTCTTGACCATAGGGTTACCCGCGCGGCCACAGCGGGAAACTCGACAGTGTCAGCCTTCAAGGTCTCCACCTCGTTTGCACTGATGTGTCGAACGGCGCCCTTCCTGTTCTTCCGCCTGCTGGTTTATGCGGGCATTGCTGCGGCCTATGTGCTGGCAACGGGTGTCGGGGCCGGCATTGGCTATGGCGTGGGCGCTTTGTGGGAGGATGAGAGCCGGCTATCGGCCGGATTTGTCGGTGCGGCCGCCGGTTTTGGGCTGGTCGCCGCGGTGTTGTACTTCCTGCGCGAATACATCCTCTACATCGTCAAGGCCGGCCACATCGCGGTGATGGTCGAGCTGCTGCGGGGACGCGCGGTTGCGGACGGCCAAAGCCAGATCGCCCATGCACGCGTCCTGGTGACGGAACGCTTCGGTGCCTCCAACGTGCTGTTCGGCATCGATCAACTGGTCAAGGGGGTGATCAGTGCCGTCACCGGGCTGCTGGAGGGGCTGTTGTCGATCCTGCCTCTTCCCGGTGTGGACGGGCTTGCCTCGCTCCTGCGCGCTTATCTGAAAATCGCTGTCGGGCTGATGGACGAGGTGATGCTCGCCCAATGCTTCGACGATCGCGGGCGGGACCCATACACCGCCTCGCGCACGGCCTTGGTACTTTACGCCCAGAACGCGCGCCGGCTCATGATCAGCGCGGCCTGGGTGACGGCCGGAGTCTGGCTGCTCTCCCTTCTCGTCTTTCTGGTGATGCTGGGGCCGGCGGGAGCCCTCGTATGGCTGATGCCGGGCCAGCTGTCGGCGGGCGGCCTCATCTTCGCCGCCCTGTTCGCATGGTCGATCAAGGCCGCCCTTATCGAGCCCTTCGCCGTCGCCTGCATGCTGCAGGCCTATTTCAACGTAACCGCCGGCCAGACGCTTGATCCCGAATGGGAGGCGAAGCTCGATGCCACTTCCGACAGGTTCAAGGCCCTCGGCCAGCGCGCCGGCACGTGGGTGGGCGGGCGCATGGGCTATTCGGCACAAGGAGAACCGACATGAGGCGTCCCTTCACCGGCGCAGCGGCTGCCATGCTGCTGTCGGTCGGGCTGGCGCAGGCGGAGGCGCCGCGCACTATCATCGTGATGGACGGGTCGGGCTCGATGTGGGGCCAGATCGACGGGCGGACCAAGCTCGACATCGCCCGCGAGACCGTGGCCAAGGTTCTGGGCACGCTGCCGGCCGATCAGGAACTCGGGCTCTTGGCCTATGGCCACCGCTCCAAGGGCGATTGCCGCGACATCGAACTCATGGTCGCGCCGGCCAGGGGCACGGCCGCCGAGATCAGCGAGCGGGTCGCCACCATGCGCTTCCTCGGCAAGACCCCGCTCTCCGAGGCCGTGCGGCAGGCTGCCGAGGCGTTGCGCTATGGCGAGGAGGCGGCCACTGTCGTGCTCATCACCGACGGGCTGGAGACCTGCAAGGCCGACCCCTGTGCCCTGGGGCGTGAGTTGGAGGCGGCTGGCCTCAACTTCACCACCCACGTCATCGGGTTCGGCCTCACCAAGGCGGAAGGGGCGCAGGTCGCATGCCTCGCCGAGAACACCGGCGGCCGTTATATCGAGGCTTCGAACGCCAACGCCCTGCGCGACGCGCTGGCCACGACCGTGGCCGCGCCGGCACCGCCCCCCGCTCCAAAACCCGTCGCTCCCACCGCCACGTTGAGCGCGCCGGACAGCGCCCCCGCGGGATCCGTGCTGGCGGTCGGTTTCACGGCGCCGACGGGACCGTTCGACTACATCCATCTGCTCAACGCCAAAGGCGAGCGCGTCGCAGAGGCCGCTGTCGGCAACGCCAACCCAGTCTCGCTCCGGCTGCCCTTCGACGTTGGAAAATACGAGCTCGCCTATTCCAGCCACGCGGCCGGCATCATCGCCCGCCGGCCGCTCACCGTGACCGAGGCGGCGGTCATGTTGAACGCGCCCGACAGCGCCCCCGCCGGCTCGCTGATCGAGATCGGCTGGACCGGACCTGCCGCGCAGCATGACTATATCAAGCTGCTCGACGCGAAGGGCGAGCGCGTGGCCGAAGCCGCGATCGGCGGCGACAACCCGGTCCGCCTGCGCCTGCCGTTCACGCCCGGGGGTTTCACGCTGGTCTATTCGTTCAATAACGCGGAGACCATCTTCTCGCGGCCGATCCGCCTGACCGAGGCCAAGGTCACGCTGACCGCCCCGGACCGGGCGCAGGTCGGCGCCGAGGTCGTCGTCGCGTGGGAAGGGCCGGCGGCCGCCTATGACAACATCCAGCTGGTGCGCCAGAGCGATGGCGAGCGCATCACCTACGAGTACGTAAAGGACCAGCCGCTCACCTTCCGCATGCCGGACGAGCCGGGCGGGCACGAGTTTCTCTATGTCTTTGGGGACACGGAGGTGATCGCGCGCCGCCCGATCACCGTGGTGCTGGAGAAGGTCGACGCCGCTCCCGCCGTTCCGCCCGGCCGGGCCGAAGCCGCTTCAGCGTCGACAAGCGGTGACGGCTCGTCGCTGACAGCGCGCGATCTCGTTCCGATCACCCTTCAGGCGGACATGGGAACCATGGGGTTCAACGTGGTGTGGTCGGCAACGCCCGTTCCCGGCCAGAATCTGCCACCCGAGGCCTGGGCGATGGATGAGGGAACGGCGGATCCGGTCGAAACCGACTTCTTCCCCGGCCAGTATGATGTCGTCGGCGATGCGGGCGACAATGTCTTCGCCCGCCGGATCACGGTCGTCGCGGGAGGGCGGAACCACTTCATCATTCCGCATTCGCGCGCGCGCAGCCCCGCCGGAGAGGACGCGCCCCGCGCCGATGATGGGCTGGTGACGCTCCGGCTCGCCGGGGGGCCGGAGAGCGGGGCGGTCCGCTGGTTCGCGGCTCCCGTCGGTGGCCAGGACGCGCTTGCCGTCGCCAGTGGCGATGCCGTCACTGGGCCGTGGGAGACGCGGATCGAGCCAGGCCTCTGGCTGATCACCGGCACGCCGGCCGGCGGCGGCGCCATCGCCCACATGGTGCTGGAGCCGTTCTCCGCTTCGCCGTCACCGCTCGACCTCACGGTCCACGCGCCCGCCCACGCGACCCGCAAGACGCCGGAGATCGACGGTCTCGACAGCGCCTGCGACGCCCCGCAGCCCTGCCTCCATCGCGACGCGGCAACCGGTCTCAGCCTGCTGCTGCCCAGCGGCTGGGGCATGGAGGCCGCGCTAGTGATGGAAACCGCGGCCGGCGTCGCCGCCCGCCATCCCTCTACCGTGTTCCTGCCCCTGCGGCCGGACCGCAACGAGACCATGATCGCGCTCAACACCCGCCAGTGGGACGCGATGCTCGGCCCTTGCGAGGACATCGCGATCGGCCGGCTCTGCCGCACCGAGCCCATGAGCGACGCCGACCGGCAGGCCTATCGCATCCTCGCGGCCACGCTGGATGTCGCCGGGCCGACATCCCGTGCCTCCGGCACCCGCGCCGTCACGGGAGGCACGGCGCCCGCCGGCATGGTCAAGGCCATCGGCGGGATCGAGGTGAGGGGTCCCGACGGGCTCGACCCCGTCGACATCCTCGCCCCCCAGCTTTCCGTGACGGAGTGACCCGCGTGATCCGGCATCTTCTCCTCGCGGCCGTGACCGCCCTCACTCCCGTGGCCGCACAGGCGCAGCAGAATGGCGGCGAGGAGCTGATGGTCGCCCGCTGCGCAGCGGGTGGCTGTCGCTGCGCCCTGGTCGACACCAGCCAGGAGGATCTTGCGTTCCTGCTCGGGCCCAACATTCCCGCCAAAGCGACGCGCATGACGCTGGTGTCGGTGGGGGGCAAGACCTATTTGTCGCCGCGCTCCGCCGACGAGGTGCATCGCGCGGCCGGCGGGACGGGACGGTGCGAGGTCCGGCTGTTCGAACCCATGCTGCCGCTTGACGGCATGTGGCGCAGCTCGGTCCGCGTCCATTCCATGTCCGGCTGCCTTCCGCAGGTCGCGGAGAGGGTCCCGCCCATCGTCGCCAACATGGGCGCCAGCGTGCCGGTCCGCTGGAACGGGCGTTTCGACCCCGCAAAGCTGGATGGCGGCGGGGTGACCCGCGTGGTCGAGTGGACCGAAACCGCGCCGGGTCGCTTCAAGGGCCTGATCAGCATCCCGAACAACGGGATGCTGAAGGTCGCTATCTCCCTGACAGCGACGCTGCTCACGCCGGAGCGCGCAACGGCCACGATGCATCTGCGCATCGGCGCGGGCGAGGGCGCCAACGCGGCCGCGCTCGGCTCGCTGGGCATGGCCAACTGCCGGACCACGGCGGTCTATGACTTCACGCGGGTGGGCAAGTGACGCGCTGGCGCGCGACAGACGAGGTTTATCGATGAAAGACTCTGGCTTCGCGATCATTGCCGTCCTCCTCCTGGTGTTCGGCGCGGGGTTTCCCCGCCCCGCGCTTGCGCAGGCTGACGCCGGGAAGAAGGCCATGGTTGCGGACTGCAGCGGCAAGGAATGCCGCTGCCGCCTCTCCGACCTGACCCTGAACGACATGGCCATCCTGCTCGGCACCGACGTCCCCACCGATCCCGAGAGCTTCGTGATGATCCATGGCGACGAGATCGGCTGGTCCAAGGTCAGCATTCGCGACGCGGAAATCGCCCTTGGCGGCGACGGCAGCTGCGACCTCGAGCTGTTCCAGGACTGGAGCCCGGAAGACGGGACCTGGGATGGAACGACCTTGCTGCGCGGGGTTTCCGGCGCGGCCGAATGCCGGCAGATCGGGGCCATGGTCGTCACCATGATGAACGGCAAAGGCATGAAGGTGCGGGTCGCCTGGAAGGGCGCGTTCGACATGAACGCATTCCAGGCGGCGACCAAGCCGGGACCCGAGGACGACCACCCGAAATGGACGCAGCTCGATCGCCATACCGTTGCCGGCGCGGGCGGCGGCGACGGCATGGTGACTTCCTACAAGGCCCGGCTACTGACGCCGCAACGGTTCATTCTCGACACAAGGATTGCCGGCGAAGGCTGTGTCTTCAATCTGCGCAATGACGTGCGCAAAGTGGATTGAGCGGCACAGCGGCGCTCCGTGACCGGGCTTGCCTGACATCCGAGATGGCCGACGCGCGACGAGCGAGCCCAGCGAGGCCGCCTTTCCCAATCGGGGCATCGTATGCCGGACGCAACCGTCCAAGCCCGTGAAACAGTGTTGCTTCTCCACGGGCGCCGGCCGTGCTTCTGTACCGCGCTCGCGCGTCGATTTCCCCCGAGGTGGCATGTCCGCACCCCCGCCCGCTCCGCCCGGTCAGGGCCGTTTCGAGATGAAGCCGGCGGCATCCGGGCCAACGGCTCGCTCGGGGCGGCGCGCTTTCATCGGTGTCCTGCTGTGCAACGTCCTCGAATGGTATGACTTTGTCATTTACGGCCTGCTCGCCGTCCACCTGTCGCGTGCCTTCTTCCCGCAGGAAAGCGACACGGTCGCGCTGCTGGCAACGCTCGCGGTGTTCGGCGTCAGCTTCGTGATGCGCCCGCTCGGCGGGCTGCTGCTCGGGGGCCTTGGCGACAGCCAGGGTCGCAAACCCGCCCTCATGATCGCCGCCATTCTGATGGCGGCCGGCACCTTTGCCATCGGCCTCCTGCCGACCTTCGAGGCGATCGGCGTATTCGCCCCGGTGCTGCTGCTCGTGGCCCGGCTGGTTCAGGGCTTCTCCGCCGGCGGGGAATGGGGCATCGCCAATGCCTTCCTGCTCGAAACGTCGCCCGAGGGCCGGCGGGGATTCTCCACCAGCTTTCTCTCGGTCACCGTGGCCTTGGGCAGTGGCCTCGCCAGCGCTGTTGCCGCGCTGCTCGTCACCGCACTGTCGCCCGAGAACATGGAAGACTGGGGATGGCGGATGCCCTTCCTCCTTGGCGGGACCCTCGGGATCGTGGCGCTGTGGCTGCGCAGCGGCATCGACGAGACGCCGGTCTACCGCCGGGTGCAGGCGGCACGTGCCTCCGCCGGCACGGTGCTGCGGCGGATACGCCGCCCAGGCCTGACCGTGCTCGGGTTCACCATGCACTGGACGGTCTGCTACTATGTTTTTCTCATCTACATGCCGCTTTTCACCCAGAGGCACGCCGGGCTGAGCGCTGCACAGGCGACGTGGTCAAACACGATCTGCATTGCCTCCATCATCCTGCTCGTTCCCCTCATCGGCCGGCTGTCTGACCGATATGGCCGCCGGCCGTTCCTGCTCTGCTCCTGCCTCCTCGTTCTGGCGCTGGTGGTCCCGGCGATGTGGGCCATCGTCGCGTTTCAGAGCTTCCCGCTGGTGGTCGGGGTGCAAGTGCTGTTCGGCGTCACCATTGCCCTCTATTCGGGGCCGGCTCCAGCGGTAGTGGCCGAACTGTTCCTGACCCCCGACCGCTCCCGCTGGTCGTCGGTGTCCTATGCGATGGCGGCGGCCATCTTCGGCGGCTTTGCTCCCTTCATCGCCGTGTGGCTGACCGCGATGGTGGACAATCCGCTAGCGCCCGCCGGCTATGTCATTGCCGCCGGCGCGACGAGCTTGCTGGTGGTCTGGCGCATGCCCGAGACAGCGCACATGCCGATCTCCTGAGACGCATCCTTCGCGACGCCAGAGCACGTCCGGTGGAAGCCGGTTCACCTGATGTGCTCCAGGGTCTTGTTCTTAACCATTTCCTTCGCGCGAACCGGAGCTCGCTTGGCTCGAAAATGTCTACCCGCCTGGGTCGGCGGGTGAAGGCGCACGGCCATAATGGGCATGATAGGCCCGCGCAAAGCTTGAATAGCCTTCATAGCCGATGCGTCGGGCGACCTCGCTGATCGAGAGCTCGCCGCCGCGCAGCAGGTCCTGCGCCCGCTCCATGCGAAGGGTTTGCGCATAGGCGTGGGGCGTGACGCCGAAGACATCGCGGAAGCCCCGGGTCAGCTCATTGCGGTTCAGCCCGACGCGACGTACGAGTTGCTCGATGGTCGGGGGATCGCCGAGTTCGCGTCGGTAGATTTCCGCCGCCATCTCGATCGCCTTCAGCTTCGCGTGCTCGGTGATGAGCCGCGGCGCGGCGCGCAGGCGCAGACCGTGCAGTTGGGAGACGACATCGCAGATGATCTCGACGGTTTTCGCCCCGACGAAAATGCCGCGCAGCGGCTCGGGATAGCGGCAGGAGACGATCTGGTCCACCAGGCCGATACCGGCCTGCGACAGCGGCAACGACAGCACGTCCGGTGTCCCTTCCCGTGAAAGGAAGATCGGCCGGTAGACCGGCGGCACCCGCGCGATGTCGAGCCCGTAACGGTCGATGAAATGCCGCCGATCGCAGACGATGAGGACGCCGCGCAGCCGTGCGCCGGCATCGCTGCCGGACACCGACAAGGGGACATTGCTGACCTGCAGCATGTGCGGACTGATGAGGTCCATGCGCTGGCCGATCCATCGGCTGTAGCGGCCGACAAGGGTGGCCTGGATGCACACGAGGTCGGCCCGCGCCATCTTCAGGCTGTAGGGATCCCCGACCTCGAAGTTCATCACGTGGAGCAGGGTGAACGCGTCGATGCGGCGATAGCCATGCTCCTTGGCGCGGAACACCCCATCGACATTTCCCAGCACTTTGCCGGAGGGCACGAACTCGCCGATGCCGAGGCCGGATTGCACCGCGCGAAAATCCAGCTCCAGCTTGTGTCGCGCGGGCATGGCCTGCGTTCTTTCCAGCGGTATCAGGCGGCAGTCGGCAAAGAGGGCGACCTTCGTCGCGGGCTTTGCCAGCGTCGAAGACTATCGCGTCCTTTCACGGGCTATGTCGAGTCGTCACGCCCGCCTGTGAGGCGGCATCGCAACGTGCGAGCGAGCGTCATCCAGAAGCTGTTGTCCAACCGAACGACCCGCGTGCACCCGATCCTGTTTACCACCGCCGACCTGCCGCCGCGCGAGCAGTTCGAGGCGTTCCGTGCCGCCCATGAGGCGATTGTGGACATATGGTCGGACGTGGACGGGCAGGCCTCCTTCGCCATGTCGCAGCGCATCTGGCCGCTCGGCCGCCTCGTGCTCACCAGCACGAGCCTGCCGCGCAAAGGCCATCCCGTGCGCTGGACGCATTGGCGGAAGGGCGTGCTCGATCACTGGTACGTCGTGCTGCCGTGCAGCTTCGACGAGGGGCAGCCGGCGCATCAGCGGCCGGAAGCACGGCCTCTCATTCACTCGCTGGCGCGGCCACTCACCACTGAGATCGAGGATGACGGCGCGCTGACCTTGTTCGTCCCGCGCGACCTGCTGGCCGGCTCCTGTCTCGACAACCTCCTTGACGTGCCGCTCGACACTGGCCTCGGGGCGCTGCTGGCCGACCTGATGCTGGCGCTCGACCGTCGGCTTCCGCTGGTCGAGCCTTACGAACTCGATCACATTACCGAGGCGGCGCGCTGCTTCCTCGACGCCTGCGCACGACCCTCCCGCGACCGCTTGGCGCAGGCGCAGGCGCCGATCGACCTTGCCCTGCTTGAACGGGCACGGCGGCGGATCCGGCGCCGGCTGACCGAGCCGCAACTGAGCCCTGAGGCAATCTGCAAGGATCTCGGCGTATCGCGCTCGCGCCTCTACCGTCTGTTCGAACCGATCGGCGGCATATCGGCCTATGTGCGACGGCAGCGGCTGCTGGCGGCGCGGCACGCGCTGCTGGACCCGCTGGATGTCCGCCCCATCACGCTCATCGCCGAGCAATGGTCCTTCACCGATGCGTCCGTGTTCAGCCGTGCCTTCCGCAAGGAGTTCGGGATCTCGCCCAAGCAGGCGCGCGAGACCGGCCGGATCGGCCTGCGGGGAACAGGCGGCTTCGAGGGGAGCGGCATGGTCTCCGGCAATATGCCGAGCCTCGCCGAACTGCTCCGCTGGCTCGCCGCCTAGCCGTGGTTTTCGGGGAAGTTGTTCATCGCCCGTGAGCGCCTGAGCGTCGTTGTTGCGATCCGCTTGCACGTGCGCGGAAAAATCGGCTGTCCAGGCTCAGCATCTCCGCCTCACCCGACACAGAGTTCATGTGGCACTTGCGAACAAAACCCAGGCTTTATTTGCCAGTTGAGCTCGTTTTTCCTTCGCATGTGCAGCATGTTGGGGATCTGGCTCTTTGCGGTAAAAGCCGTAAGATTGGGATTGCAGGCCAACAATTGGGACGTCTGGCCCATTTATGGGAATGACTGCTGGTCTATAGGGTTGAACGCACCACGCTTCCTCCTTTTCCAAGAGGCGCAACATGGCTAACAGCTCCGCTGGCAAGCTCTCGCTTCCCGCCCTGACCGCGGTGGTGGTGGGCTCCATGGTCGGCGCCGGCATCTTCAACCTGCCGGGCCGCTTCGCCACCGCGACAGGCCCTTTTGGCGCCATCATCGCCTGGGCGATTGCCGGAACCGGCATGTATATGCTGGCGCGGGTGTTCCAGGCCTTGGCGGAGAAGCGGCCCGACATCGACGCCGGCGTCTTCGCTTACGCCAAGGCGGGCTTCGGCGACTATATGGGCTTCCTGTCGGCGTTCGGTTACTGGCTCGGAAGCTGTCTTGGCAACGTGTTCTACTGGGTGCTGATCGGCTCGACGCTCGGGCGTTTCTTTCCCGATATCTTCGGCGACGGCAGTACCGCGACCGCGATCATCGTCTCGCTGGTTGGCATCTGGGCCTTTCATTTCATGATCCTGCGCGGCATCGAGCAGGCGACGGTGATCAACACCATCGTCACCATCGCCAAGATCGTGCCGCTGATCGTGGCGATCCTCGCCTTCGTGTTCTTCTTCAACTACGCGCAGTTCTCGGAGAACTTCTTCGGCGGCGTGGACATGCCGGAAAAGACGCTGCTGGCGCAGGTGCGCGACACCATGCTGATCACCGTCTTCGTGTTCCTTGGCATCGAAGGCGCGAGCGTCTATTCGCGCTACGCCAAGAAACGCTCGGATGTCGGCACCGCCACCATCCTCGGCTTTGTCGCCGTTACCGGCCTGATGGTGGCGGTGACGCTGCTGCCCTATGCCACCGCGCCGCGCGCGGCGATTGCCGGGGTCGCCAACCCGTCGCTCGCGGGAGCGCTGGAACTCGTCGTCGGGCACTGGGGAGCGGTGTTCATCTCCATCGGCGTGCTGGTCTCCGTCCTCGGGGCCTATCTTGCCTGGTCGCTGATCTGCGCGGAGGTGCTGTTCGCGGCTGCCAAGTCGCAGGACATGCCGAAGCTGTTCGCGGCGCAGAACGGCAACCGCGTGCCCGCCAACGCGCTGTGGCTGACCAATGGCGTCGTCTCGGCCTTCGTCGTCTCGACCTACTGGTCGCGCGACGCCTTCAACTTCATGCTCGACATGACCAGCGTGACGGCGCTGCTGCCCTATCTGCTGGTCGCGGGCTACGGCGTGCTGCTGGCGCGCAGCGGGGTCGGCTACGAGACCACCCCGCAGGAGCGCGGCCGCGACCAGATCATCGCCTGGATCGCCGTGATCTACACCCTGTTCATGTTCGTCGCCGCCGGCCTGAAATACGTGCTGCTGGTGGCCGTGCTGTTCGTGCCCGGCACCCTTCTTCTCTACTTCTGGGCCCGGCGCGAGCAGAAGGCGCGCGTGTTCACCAGGGCCGAGATGCTGGTCTTCGCCATCACGCTCGTGGCCGCCGCCATCGGCACCTATGGCCTTCTCACCGGCACCATCACCCACTGATCGACCAGACATAGGAGCCTCATGATGGAATCCCCCTTCGGTGTGCATTCCGAGGTCGGCCAGCTGCGCAAGGTCATGGTGTGCGCGCCCGGCCGCGCCCATCAAAGGCTGACGCCCAGCAATTGCGACCAGTTGCTGTTCGACGATGTGCTGTGGGTCGACGTCGCCAAGCGCGACCATTTCGACTTCATCACCAAGATGCGCGACCGCGGCATCGAGGTCGTCGAAATGCACAATCTGCTGACCGAGACAGTCGCCATCCCCGAGGCACGGGCCTGGATTCTCGACCATCAGGTGGTGCCGAACACGATCGGGGTCGGCTTTGTCGACGAGGTGCGTTCCTATCTCGACGGCCTGCCCAACCGCCAGCTGGCCGAGACCCTGATCGGCGGTCTCTCCACCTATGAATTTCCCGAGACCATCGGCGGCGAAACGCTGGCGCTGATCCGCGACGCGGCCGGCGTGAACGAATATCTGCTGCCGCCGCTGCCGAACACGCTCTACACCCGCGACACCACCTGCTGGATTTATGGCGGCGTGACGCAGAACCCGCTCTACTGGCCGGCGCGGCATGAGGAAACCATCCTCACCACCTCGATCTACAAGTTTCACCCGGACTTCGCCGGCAAGGTGAAGGTGTGGTGGGGCGACCCGACCAAGGATTGGGGCCTTGCCACGCTGGAAGGCGGCGACGTGATGCCGATCGGCAAGGGCAACGTGCTGATCGGCATGAGCGAGCGGACCTCGCGCCAGGCCATCAGTCAGCTGGCCGCCGCGCTGTTCGCGCAGGGCGCCGCCGAGCGTGTGATCATCGCCGCCATGCCGAAGCTGCGCGCGGCGATGCATCTCGACACGGTGTTCACCTTCGCCGACCGCGACTGCGTGCTGCTCTATCCTGACATTGTCGACAAGATCGACTGCTTCTCCTATCGCCCGGACGGCAAGGGCGGCGTCGAGCTGCACAAGGACAAGGGTGGCCTTGTCGAGACGGTGCGCGAGGCGCTTGGCCTGAAGGACATGCGGGTCGTCCAGACCGGCGGCAATGACTATATGCGCGAGCGCACGCAGTGGGATTCCGGCGCCAACCTTGTCTGCGCCTCGCCGGGCGTCGTATTCGCCTATGATCGCAACACCTACGCCAATACGCTGCTGCGCAAGGCCGGCATCGAGGTCATCACCATTGACGGTTCCGAACTCGGGCGCGGGCGTGGCGGCGGGCATTGCATGACGTGCCCGATCATTCGCGACGCGGTGGACTACTGATCGCGGCGCACCGCGCTCGTCCCGGCGGCGAGAGGGCCGCGACGAGGGCCCCTCGACGCTCGGCAGCCGCGCATCCTTCCGTGCCCGCAGGCGCAGGCCGTTGCCGATGGGGTGAGGGCAGGGCGCACCCACACGACTCCAGGCGCACCCATGACCTCGCCCACGCCGCAGACCTTCGCCTTGCCGACGCTGACCGCCATGGTCGTGGGTTCCATGGTCGGTGCCGGCATCTTCTCGCTGCCGCAGACCTTCGGGCGTGTCACTGGCGGCCTCGGTGCGCTTATCGCCTGGGCCATCGCCGGCGGCGGCATGCTGATGCTCGCCTTCGTGTTCCAGACCCTGTCGCGTCGCAAGCCCGATCTCGATGCCGGCGTATTCGCCTATGCCAAGGACGGCTTCGGGAATTATCTCGGCTTCGCCTCGGCGCTCGGCTACTGGACGGTGTGCTGCCTCGGCAACGTGTCCTATTGGGTGCTGATCAAGTCGACGCTCGGCGCGCTGTTCCCGATCTTCGGCGATGGCAACACCGTCATCGCCGTGGCGGTCTCTTCGGTCGGCGTGTGGACCGTGCATTTTCTCATCCTGCGCGGCGTGCGCGAGGCGGCGGCACTCAACACCCTCGTCACCGTCGCCAAGATCATTCCGATCTTGATGTTCCTCGTTTTCGTCGGCTTCGGTTTCAAGGCCGACATCTTCGCCGCGAACTTCTGGGGCGGTCCGGACGCCGGCAGCCTGTTCGACCAGGTGCGGGGCACGATGCTGGTCACGGTCTTCGTCTTCGTCGGCATTGAAGGCGCCAGCGTCTATTCACGTTATGCGCGCCGGCGCTCGGATGTCGGCCTCGCCACGCTGCTGGGCTTTGTCGGCGTGTTGTGCCTGCTCGTTCTGGTGACGATGCTGTCCTATGGCGTGCTGCTGCGCCCCGATCTCGCGGCCCTGCGCAACCCCTCCATGGCGGGCGTGCTGCAGGCCGTTGTCGGCCCCTGGGGGGCGGTGTTCATCTCCGTCGGGCTCATCGTCTCGGTGCTCGGCGCCTATCTCTCATGGTCCCTGCTGGCTGCCGAAGTGCTGTTCTCGGCCGCACGGATGGAAACCATGCCGGCCTTTCTCGGGGCCGAGAACCGCAACAAGGTGCCCTTCGCGGCGCTGTGGCTGACCAATCTTCTGGTGCAGGTCTTTCTCATCCTGACGCTGTTCGCCGAGCAGGCCTTCCTGCTGGCGCTCAAGCTCACCTCGTCGATGATCCTGCTGCCCTATCTTCTGGTCGCGGCCTATGCGCTGAAACTGGCGTGGAGCGGCGCCACCTATGCTGAGAAGCCCAAGGGCCGCGCGGGCGATCTGGTGCGCGCCGGTCTCGCCACGCTCTACACCGTCGGGCTGATCTATGCCGGCGGACTGAAGTTCCTGCTGCTGTCGCTGGTGATCTATGCGCCGGGAACTGCCCTCTTCATCCTGGCGCAGCGCGAGCGCGGCCAGCCCATTTTCACACCCGTCGAACGTCTGCTGTTCGCCTTCGCCGTCGCGGGGGCGGCCCTGGCGATCTTCGGCCTGGCAACCGGGCGCATCAGCGTGTGAGCTCGACGACGATCGGCGAAAGCCCGGATGCGCGAGAAGGCTGTTCGCCGGGTCACCACACGATCGCGGACATGGTCCGCGCTTTCGGTCCGTCGTCGCACATAAAGCATGGCCGGCAGGAGAGGAGGCAGCATGTCAGTGCGACAGGCTTTTCGTTTTCCGCCATTTCCGCAACCGCCCGCGTGCATTGGCGTAAGGCGATGCCGTGTTGAACTGTATCATCCGGCCCATCGTCCATTTCTCATACCAAGGACGGCCATATAGATCCCCGTCGCTGCGGGCTTCGATCAGCGACACGATCCGGGCCTTTGCTGCGGCCAGACGCTCGATGAGCTGGAGATAGGGGACGCCTTCATAATCGCGATAGAATCGCTGAGCGAGGCGGCCCAGCTCGTTCCACTTGAAGCCGGTGTCGGGGAAATCGATCGGCTCGCCTGCCGCGTCTCGGTCGAGCCATTTCACCACCAGCTCATTCCACCCGACCAGATAGGCGACGAGATTAGCAACGCTCATCTGGGTTTTCTTGGCGTGACCCTCCAGGCTGCATTGATCGACGACCAACAGCGGGAAGCTGCTTAACTCGGCAATGAGCTTATCGAAATTTGTATTTATCGCGTTGAGCAGTTCGTCTTTGTTCGTGGGGACAGCCATATTTTTCTACCCGTGCCCTGCAAATCTCGACGTCTCTTCGCGTCTCGCGGCCGATTTTTGCCCTGTCGCTGAATGGCGAGTTTAGCGAAAGGTCACGTCTGCGGAATGGGCTGGACCTTGCCTGTTTTCGACAAAATGGCGCCAAGAGAGCGCAGAGCTGTGCATGGGCACTCTCCCTATAGGCGGCGGCTCAGCCGACAGGTTCCCGACAGGTCGGCGCCGCTAGGTTCCGCTCGATCGCAACACACCGCTGATCTCAACGGAAGGATCTCCCATGCGCTACCTTATCGCCACGCTGACGGCTGCCGCCATCCTCGCTCCTGTCGCCGCCTTCGCCGGTCCGGTCTGCACCACCGAGGCCAAAGACAAGTGGATGACCGAAGATGCCATGAAGGCCAAGGTCACCGAAATGGGCTACCAGAAGATCAAGACGTTCAAGGTCTCTGGAAGCTGCTACGAGATCTACGGCTATACCAAGGACAACAGGAAGGCCGAGGTCTATTTCAACCCGGTGACCGGCGCTGTCGTGAAGTCCGAGATCGACTGATGTCGCGCCAGACAATGGAGGCCGAGGGCGTCGTTCCCTCGGCCGCTAACGCGCCAGTGGCAGGCGCAACCGTCCATGTGTGGGACCTCCTGGTCAGGGTGTTCCACTGGACTGTTGTGACCGGCTGCGTCCTCAACCTGTTCATTCTCGACGATGGCGAACTTCCCCATGAGGTGGTTGGCTATGCCGTCGCCGTGGCGCTTTCAATCCGGGTGGTCTGGGGCTTTATTGGCACGCGCCATGCGCGCTTTGCCGATTTTATCCCGACGCCGAAGCGCCTCGCGTCCTATATGTCGGAGTTGGTCAAGGGCCGAGAGCCACGCACTCTCGGCCACAACCCGGCCGGGGCGCTGATGATGCTGGCCTTGATGGTGCTGCTGGCCGGGGTTTGCGTCACCGGGTGGATGATGGGGCTCGATGCCTTCTGGGGTGAAGAATGGGTGGAGGAGCTGCACGGCCTTGTTGCGAACAGTATCCTGGTGCTTGCCTTGCTCCATGCGGCGGCCGCTTTATTCGAGAGCTGGCGGCACAGCGAGAATCTTGTCTGGTCCATGGTGACGGGGCGAAAGCGCGCATGAGAACGCTGGCATGAGACTGCTTCTCGTCGAGGACAGCGCCCGGCTGCGCGATCTGGTCGGCGAAACCATCCGTGGCGCCGGCTGGCGGCTCGACGCGGTGGCGACCCGGCTCGATGCCGAGGAAGCGCTCGCCAACCAGCAGTATGACCTGGTGCTGCTCGACCTTGGCCTGCCCGATGGAGACGGCACCGACATAGTGCGGCAGTTGCGGCGGCGCAAAGACCCGACGCCGGTTCTCATGCTCACGGCGCGGGCCGCCATTGACGAGCGCATCGCCGGGCTCGATGCCGGTGCCGACGACTACCTGACCAAGCCGTTCAACAATGGCGAACTGCTTGCGCGCGTTCGCGCCCTGCTGCGCCGCGCCCCGCTCTCCAGCGATCCCGTGCTCGTTGCCGGCGCGCTGAGCTTCGATCCGGCGACGCAGGAGTTCGGCTGCGCCGGCGCCGTCCTGCGACTTGCGCCGCGCGAGCGCGCCATGCTGGAAATCCTGATGCGCAATGTCGGCCGCGTCACACTCAAGCGCGGGCTGGAGGAAAGACTGTCGGAATACGACGCCGAAGCCAGCGCCAACGCCATCGAGGTCTTGCTCTCGCGTTTGCGCCGGAAGCTCGCGCCTTATCCCACGCAGGTTGCCATCGAGACCGTGCGCGGCGTCGGCTATCTGCTGCGCGAGACCGAAGCGTGAAGGATTTTCCAGGAGCCCGCCCGGCCCGCTCGGCGCGCCCGCTCGGGCGCATTGTGGGCGTGCGCATCGTCTTGTTCGCCGGCCTCGCCATGCTGGCGCAGCTGGTCGCGGTGCTCTGGGAATATGGCCGGGATCCGGAAAATCTTGGCCGGCTGATGCTGGAGCAGGAAACCACGGCGCTGGCGGGCGGACTGAGGGAGAACGGAACCCGTCTCGCCTACGAACTGCCAACGGGCCTCGCCAGCCGCTATGACGTTGCCGGCTCCGGCTATGTGGCGCGGGTTCGCACGGCGAACGGCGTTGTGCTGTTCTCGCACTGCGATGCGGCGTGCGCCGATCATTTCCTCCCCCTCGACGTAAACCCGCCGTCGTTCTGGTTGCGCCACATCGCGCCCGGTTACCCGATGTCGATCGCCGGCGGCCGCACGGTTCAAATCGGCGACCGCGCGGTCTTCATCGAAATCGCGATCGCCGGTGATCCGCGCGCGGCCGTCTGGGGAGTTCTGTTCGACGAGGCGCTGGAGCACATGCTCGTTCCAATGAGCCTGACGGTGATCTTCGTCCTCGGCGCCACCCTGCTGTCGATACGAGCGGCGCTGCGCCCCGTTGTGCGCGCCGCTCACAAGGCGGAGACGCTCGACCCGTTGCGCAGCGATGCGCGGCTTGACGATGCCGGCATGCCGCGGGAGATCGCCCAGCTCACCGGCGCGGTGAACCGGAGCTTCGACCGTATCCGGGAGCTGATGGCGGCGCAGAAGCTGTTCACTTCGGCGATCGCGCACGAGATACGCACGCCGCTTGCGGTGATCCGGCTGGAGCTGGAGGGCATCGACGATGTACGCGCGCGCCGGGCGATGGGCGAGGTGGACGAACTCACCCGGCTGCTGCAGCAATTGGTGACGCTGGCGCGGCTGGAGGCGACGGACCGTGCCACGTTCACGCCCATGGGGCTGGACGATATGCTGGGCGAGGTCGTGGGTTCGCTTGCGCCATGGGTCTATGCGCATGGCGCCACCATCGCCTTCGAGCCCTCTGGAAACGCGCGGGTGATCGCGCATGTCGGGCTGCTGAAGGATGCCGTCCGCAACCTCGTCGAGAATGCCGTCCGCCATGGTGGTCCGGGTGTCGCGGTCCTTGTCGGCACAGAGCCGGGGCCATGCGTGACCGTGATGGACGACGGCAAAGGGTACCGTCTCGCCGGAACCGAAGGCTATTATGCGCCGGAGGGCGGGGTTGGCATAGGTCTGGAGATTGTGAGCCGCATCGCAGCGCTGCACGGCGGCGACTTCACGCTCACGGCAAACGAGCCGCGGGGCACGAAAGCGCTGTTGCGGCTGCCGCCTGCGGCGGCGCCGTCAACGCCTGATCCTGCCTAGCGCCTCAGCCAGGAGGGCGTTAGCGTGCGCGTCATCATGGCCCTTGCAGCGCTCGACGCGATGTCGAGCAATGTTCTCATTTCATGTCCTCCACCCGCATCCCGGACACGCCAGACATGGCCGGAAACGGACGGGTCACGCGTACCCAAAGCCGACGGCGCCCCCGTTGGCTATGGCGCCCAACCACCGATGAAGTCTGATGAAGATCCTTCTGCTGGAAGATAATCCGTCGATGCGCGAGATCGTTGCCGATCACCTGACCAGGAGCGGCTTCGTGGTGGATGCGGTCAGGACCGGGAATGAGGCGCTCGCGGCGGTGGCCACCGTGCCCTACGACGCCATGGTGCTCGATCTCGGGCTGCCGGATATTGACGGCATGGACGTGCTCCGGCAGGTGCGGGCGCGCACGGGCGACAGGCTTCCGGCCTTGATCGTGACCGCGCGCGACAGTTTGCAGAGCCGGTTGAGCGGGCTCAATTCCGGTGCCGACGACTACATCGTGAAGCCATTCGAGCTGGTTGAGCTCGAGGCGCGGCTGCGTGTCGTGCTGCGCCGGCCCGGACAGCGCGGTTCCGTCCGCTATGCCTGCGGCCGGCTGTCCTTCGACTCGATGTCGCGTCAGGCCCTTGTCGATGACATACCCATTGAGCTTGCACGTCGCGAACTGGCTTTGCTGGAGGAACTGCTGCGGGCAGCCGGGCGGGTCGTGGTGAAGGATGCCCTGGAGGATCGGCTGTACTCGATCGAGCAGGAGGTCAGCAGCAATGCCATAGAGGCGGCGGTCTCGCGGCTTCGAAAGAAGCTTGCGGCAGCCAAGGCCGGCGTGACCATCACGACGATGCGCGGCATTGGCTACTGCATGGCGCTGGGCGGCGATGATGAAGGGTGAATACAGCCTGCGCCGCCGGCTTCTGGTGGCGATGTCGCTCACCTTCGTGCTCGGCCTCGGCGGGGCGATGATCTATTACTATCGCGAGGCCTTTGCGGTCGGCGAACACTTGGAGGAGCGCACGCTGCAAAGCCAGGCGCGCGAGCTGATCAGCGCGCTGACCATCGCTGAGACGGGCGCCATCACGGTCTCGCTGCCGGAGGATCTGGCGACATTATACACCGGCCCCGAGGGCACCTCGTTCTACTCGCTGTACGACAAGGAGGGGAGGCCGGTCGCCCGATCCCCGAACCTCGCTAAAGAACTGCCGCTGATCGAGGCCCCGGCTTCGGGACGCTTCGGCCCTATGAGCTTCATCAATGCCGAGCCCGGTTACATCATCGTGCTGTCGACCCTGACAGGCGACCGCCACACACTCGTCGTCGGCCGCAGCAGGCCGGATGAGGATGCCCTGGCCTTCACGGTCATCGAGGAGGAACTGGAGGGGCTTTTCTACGTGCTCGTGCCGTTCGTGCTCATCTCGCTGATGATCATCTGGCTCATTACCGAGTGGAGCCTGCGCCCGGTGGCGCGGGCGTGTGAGCAGGCGCGGGCGATCGGGCCGGGCAACCCCGCCGGGCGCATTGCGACCGAGTGGCTGCCGACGGAAATCCGCCCGCTGGCCGATGCGGCGAACGGCGCGGTCGAACGGCTCGCCAAGGCCTATGCGGTGGAAAAACGCCTGACCGCCGATGCTGCCCATGAGCTGCGGACCCCGCTGTCCGTCCTGAACCTGCGGCTGCAGCAGGCGAAGATGAAGAACATGGTGGACTGGCCGACCGTGGAGCGGGAGATCGCCACGCTCAACAAGCTGGTGACCCAGCTGCTCGACCTCGCCCGCAAGGAAAGCGCCGAACACGATCGCGATGCGTCGAGCATGGCTCTCGTCAACCTTTCGCGCCTGGTTCGCGAGGCCGCGGCCATGCTTCTTCCGCTTGCGGAAGAAGCCAGCCGGACGATCGAAATCGGCGTCCCCGACAGCGCGCAGATGCGCGGTCAGCCGGACGATCTGCGCGACATGATGCGCAACCTCATCGAGAACGCGCTGTTCCACGGGCGCGGCCGGATCAAGGTCAGCGCCTGGCCGGTCGACAACCCCGGGCATGGCTTTGTCATCGAGGTCGAGGATGAAGGCGTGGCCGCGCTCGACGACGAGCTGTTCACCCGCTTCCGAAAAGGCAATTCTTCTTCAAGCGGCACGGGCCTTGGCCTCGCCATCGTCCGTCAGGTCGCGCGCAATCACGGCGGTGAGGCCGCCTTTGTGTCGGGGACGACGGTCACCCGCGTCCGGGTCTATCTGCCGACCAGCCACCGGGGCCTCTGACCCCGCCTGTCTGCGTCGTGGTACGATCCCGGCTTCATTGGTTCGAGACCCGTTGCGGCCCCGGCTGCAAATCGGCTGACGCCTGGTTCTGCGGCGCCGACTCGCCCTTCAAGCCCTGAAAGCGATGCCCGATACGGTAATAGAAGTGTCCGGCCGGGCGCCCGTTCTTGGTGATGACGCGCTCCGCCACGGGGCTGAGCGACGCGAACTGGGCGTCAAGCGCGCCATCGTCGATCTGCTGTCGCTTGAAGGCGAACAGAATGGCCGGCCGGCCCAGCATGGCGTCGGGCTTGAACCAGTAGTCATACATCAGGCTCGCCTTTCCCAGCACGCCACGCCCGACGGAATTGGCGACGCCTTCGCCCGTCTGATTGCCGTAGAAGGCAAGCTGGCTGGCGAGATTGTAAGTGTCCATGCCGATCAGCATCGGCTCCGCCCCGGCCTCCAGCTCGACGTCCCGCTCGATGGACATGGCCTCGCGGCCGAATTCGCGCCAGGCGATCGGCACGTCCGGCAAGGGGGTGAGATAGCCCAGGCCGGGGAAGCCCAGCACCAGATAGTTCAGGCCAAGCCCGTACATCACCAGCGTGACCGCGACGGTGGGCATCCAGAGCCGCCGGACGCGCAGCTCGAGGCTGGACCGGCTCTCCGCGAGCGCGAGGATGCTCGCGGATATCGCCGGCAGCACGGCGAGCCAGAGCGGGCCGGTCCAGTTCAGCTTGACGGTGTGCGACAGGCTGAACAGAACGAAGACCGACAGCGGTACAAGGGTGAAGATCGCGATGAAGCGCCGGTGGCGGCGAAGGGGCGAGGGCAGGCCGCCCTCCCGCCGGGGTGAACCGCGCTTGCCCAGCGCCATCGCCGCCGCCGTGAGCCCCAGCGGGGTCAGCAGCGCGGCCACACCCAGCACGAGGGCGGGAAACGAGAAGTTGGCCGGCGCCGCGACGCGGCGGGAACTCTGGAAGGCGAAAGAGGACCAGTCGTGCTCCAGGTTCCAGTAGATGACCGGGGAGAATATCAGCAAAGCGAGCACCGCCGCCAGATAAGGCTCAGGCCGCGCCAGCCATGCCCGGGCGCGGGTATCGGCGAGGATGAAGACCAGCGTGGCCGGCCCGAGCAGGCTGATGGTGTATTTGGACAGCATCCCCAGCCCGATGCAGATGCCCACGCCCCACCACGCATGCCGCTTGTTCGCCACCAGCGCGCGCTCCAGGAAGAAAAGCGCGCCGGCCCAGGCCGCGGTCAGCGGGGCATCCGGCGTGATGACCAGCCCCGAGGCGAAGAAGAAGGGTAGCGTGGCGACAAGCAGCAGGCTCACAAACGCCGCCGACTTGCCGCACATGTTTTGGGCCAGTTTGAAGCTGAAGAATGCCGTGGCGAACCAGCCGAGATAGGCCCCGATCCGCACGCCCACCTCATTGTCGCCGAACACGCCGGTACCAGCCCAGATCAGCCACGCGACCATGGGCGGGTGATCGAGATAGCCGATATCCAGATGATGCGCGTAGTTCCAGTAATACGCCTCCTGCGGCAGCAGGTCGGCGAGGCCGAGGAAGAGCAGCCGCAGCACGAGGACATAGGCGACCACGCCGATCGCGGCGACGCGCCAGCGAATGTGCTGGGGGACGCGGGGGTTGATCGAGGGGAACACGAAGAAGGCCGAGCCCAGATAGCTCACGATCGCCGCCGCGCCGATGGCGAACAGGATGGCGATCTGCGGCGGCAGCGCGAACAGGCTTATCGCGCCGGCGAGCACCCCGCCGCGGATCGCCAACGCCAGCAGGCATACGGTGAGGAAGCGCCCAAAATACGCGGGGGACCGCTCCTGACCCGCGCCGCAACCGGGCGCGAAGGCCCAGCGCGAATTGAGGCCGTAATTGCAGACGGCAGCGATGCAGAAGCTGCCGATATGGGCGGCCAGCAGCGCCGCGCCCATGCCGAAGAACACTTCGAACGCAGCGAGGTCGACCAGCATGCCGATCATGCCGACGGCGGCGAAGCGCCCCGCGCTCCCGGGCGAGATCGCCCCACCGGCCAGAACCAGCAGCCGGCGCATATAGGCCACCATCTGCCCGATGCCGATCTTCGACTGGCCGTGAAGGCGGTCGCGGGAAACGATGGGAACTTCCGTCACCCGAAGTGCCCCGCCGCCTTGGGCGATGACTTCCAGGCCAAGCTTGAATCCGGCCACTGCCGGGTCGAGCTCCAGCAGGCGCTGCCGGCGGACGGCGAAGAAGCCGGACATCGGGTCCTTCAGCTCGGTGAGCGGCCAGGCGAGCAGGCCGCCGAGCCGCGAGAGCAGCCGCCGTTGCCACGGCAAGCCCGGCGTCGCGCCGCCGGGCACGTAGCGGCTTCCGACCGCCATGTCGCTGGTGCCGTCGATAACCGGCTTGATCAGGTCGCGAATCCGCGCGGGGGGATGGCTGAGGTCGGCGTCAAGCACCACGACAATGTCCGCCTTGGCGGCCCGTGCGGCCGTCAGCACGTCGCAGGCAAGGCCTTTACCGCCACCTCCCGCCACGAGCCGCACCTTGGCGACGGCCTCCCATTCACGCACCCGCCCGATGGTGCCGTCGGTCGAGCCACCATCGGCGACGAGAATGTCAAAGGCGATGCTATCGCCGGCTTCCGCGAGAATGGCCGCCAGGACCAGGTCGATATTGTCGATTTCGTTGAGGGTGGGCACGATGACGGAGACGAGAACAGGCTGTTGAAGGGATAAAAGCACGAGGGGCAGCCTTGACCGAACACGGGAACCGCGGCCGATCAGCCGTCGTCCGCGCCGCAATCCTCGCAGCGGTAACTGACGGCAACCTGACATCGGAGCGAATTGGCCGAAGTCACGCCGCGCACGGCCATTCGGGATGGGCCGTGGGGCGCGCGAAGGGGCGCCTGGCGTCGACCTCCCACGCGGCGCAGCGCCGCAGATCCTCGGGCTCGGCTTGGTCCCGCGCCCAGCCGAGGCCGGCGGAGAACGGGCGACCTGGCGGTCCGCATCCCGCTAGGTGTGGTCGCCACACCGGCGGATGGTCATGTCCTCGATCATCCGCAGCCGCAGCGGGCTGATGGCTGGCCGGCGCTGGTGGAAGGCGCGCAAGCGTCCATGGGGCTCTCCTACGATTGAGAAACCCCATGATCGTCCGTCGGCCTATGCCGGGCGCCCCATCGAAAACAACCGAACACCCGTCATGCAGCGCGGTTGCCGGGCCAGCGGCTTCGTCCCCTTGGCGCGTCCTAAAGGTCAGGGCAGACCGCAGACCATGACAGGCCGACGGCGCCGGGCCATCGTCAACACCAGCGCCAGGCCGGAAGCGGCCGCCGCGGCGCCGGCG
Organism: Ancylobacter vacuolatus; assembly: GCF_030813595.1. GTDB lineage: Bacteria > Pseudomonadota > Alphaproteobacteria > Rhizobiales > Xanthobacteraceae > Ancylobacter > Ancylobacter vacuolatus. Next base: position 25,075 of record NZ_JAUSUH010000012.1, read on the forward strand.
AGCGAGACGGCGGGATAGCCCAGCCCGCCACTGATCACCGCGCCCCCCAGCGCCGCGCCGATGGCATTGCCCAGGTTGAAGGCGCCGATATTCACCGATGAGGCGAGGTTCGGCGCGTCCGAGGCGGCTTCCATCACCCGCATCTGCAGCGGCGGCACCAGCGCGAAGCTGGCGATGCCCCACAGGAAGATCAGCACGGCGCTGGCCGCGGCGAACGGCATGGCAAAGGCGAAGGCAACCAGCAGCACGACCAGCGATGCGAGCGTGACGATGAGCGTCCGGTCCACCGAGCGGTCGGCGAACCGGCCGCCCAGCCAGTTGCCGACAGTGAGGCCGACGCCATAAGTCACCAGCATCGCGGTGACGAAGCCGATGGAGGCCTGCGTCTCCTGCTGCAGGATCGGCGCGATGTAGGTGAAGACCGTGAACATGGCGGTGGAACTCAGCACGGTGAGTGTGAGCGCCAGCAACACAGGGGCGCGGCCAAGCACCTTCAGCTCGGACATCATGTCGCCGCCGGCCTCGGCGGGCATATCGGGCAGCGTGAGGCGCAGCGACGCCATCGCGACCACACCGAGCACGGCAATGCCCCAGAAGGCGGATCGCCAGCCGATCAGGTCTCCGGCCCAGGTCGCCAGTGGCACGCCGACGACATTGGCGATGGTCAGTCCCATGAACATGGCGGCCACCGCACCGGCGCGCCGGTTCTCCGGCACCAGATTGGCGGCGACGATCGAGCCGACGCCGAAGAAGGCGCCATGATTCAGCGAGGTGATCAGCCGTGCCGCTAGCAGCATCTCATAGCTGGTCGACAGCGCCGCCATGAGATTGCCGAGGGTGAAGATCGCCATCAGGCCGATCAGCAGGGTGCGGCGCGGCACACGGCCGGTGGTGAGCGTCATCAGCGGCGCCCCCAGCATGACGCCGACGGCATAGGCGCTGATCAGCAGTCCGGCGCTCGGGATGGAGACGCCGAGATCACTGGCGATCACCGGCAGAAGCCCCATCGGCGCGAACTCGGTTACGCCGATGCCGAAGGCGCCGGCCGCCAGCGCGAGAAGCGGAGGATTCAGTTTCATGGCAAGGCTTCCGGTTCAGACCAGCGGCGGGTTCAGGCGGGCGAACCCTTCCTGCTGGCGATAGGGCGTGTGGGGATAGGGCGGCAGCACAGCGCTGGCGGAATCCAGCGCCGCCATCTGCGCCGGCGTGAGCGACCAGCCGACCGCGCCGAGGTTCTGGCGCAACTGCTCCTCGTTGCGCGCGCCGATGATGACGGAGGCGACCGTCGGGCGTTGCAGCAGCCAGTTGATCGCGATCTGCGGCACGGTCTTCCCGGTTTCCTCGGCGATGGCGTCGAGAGCGTCGACAATACGGAAGAGATGCTCCTCCTCGACGGGTGGGGCGAAAATCGCGGTCTCGTGCAGGCGGCTGCCCGCGGGGATCGGCGCGCCGCGTCGGATCTTGCCGGTCAGCCGGCCCCAGCCCAGCGGGCTCCACACCAGCGCACCGACGCCCTGATCCGCCCCGAGCGGCATCAGATCGGCCTCATAGGCGCGGCCGATCAGCGAGTAATAGACCTGATGGGCGACGAAGCGCGGGCGGCTGTCGCGCGCGGCGACACCCAGCGCCTTCATCAGCTGCCAGCCGGGATAGTTGGAGACGCCGGTGTAGCGGACCTTGCCGGCAGCGACGAGCGTTTCAAGCGTGGCGAGCAACTCCTCGACCGGTGTCGAGGCGTCGAAAGCGTGCAACTGCAGCAGGTCGATGTAATCCGTGCCGAGCCGGCGCAGCGCCGCCTCGACCTGGCGGATCAGCCGGCTGCGCGACACGCCCCAGTCGGCCGGCCCGTCGCCGGTCGGCAGGCCGGTCTTGGTCGAGATCAGCACGGCGTCGCGCCGTCCCCGGATGGCCTCGCCCAGCACCCTTTCCGAGGCGCCGTCGGAGTAGACATCCGCCGTGTCGAACAGATTGACGCCCGCCTCAAGGCAGATGTCGACCAGCCGGCGCGCCTCATTGGCGTCGCTCTGGCCCCAGGCGCCGAACAGCGGCCCGGTGCCGCCAAACGTCCCCGCACCGAAACTGAGGGCGGGCACACGCAGGCCCGACGATCCCAACTGCCTGTATTCCAAGATGGCCTCCAAAGGCGAGAATATGTTTCCCCGCACAGATGGACGATCGCGAAGTGCGGGAGTAGGCCTGTTGCAGGCCAAGCATTCTTGAATGGAGCGCAAAGATGGGAAACGAAGGGTCCGATCGCGCGCGCGAGATGGAGGTGTTCTCAGCGATTGCGCGCACCGGCAGCTTCTCCGCCGCCGGCCGCGTGCTCGGCCTTACCCCCTCGGCGGTGAGCCGGACGATCGACCGGATCGAGGCACGTCTCGGCGTAAGGCTGTTGATCCGCACCACGCGAGCCCTCACACTCACGGCGGAGGGGCAGAGCTATCTCGCCGCCGCCCGGCGCATCCTGGCCGATCTCGACGAGGCCGAGCGGGTGATCGCCGACCAGGGCGCGCCGCGCGGGCGGCTGCGGGTGAGCGCCGCCTTCTCTCACGGGCGGCTCTGCATCGTACCGTTGCTGGGCGATTTCGCCCGCCTTTACCCGCATATTCTCGTCGATATCAGCCTGACCGACGCCGTCGTCGACATAGCCGCAGGGCAGGCGGATGTGGCGATCAGGTTCGGACCGCTGGCGGACAGCGCCTTGACCGCACGGCGGCTCGGCGAGACCGGCCGCTCCATCGTCGCCTCACCCGTCTATCTCCAGCGGCACGGCACGCCCGAGGTGCCGGAGGACCTGCTCCACCACAATTGCCTGAACTTCAATTTCCGCCGCGCCGAGCCGGTATGGCCCTTTCGCCGGGAGGGGCGCGACTATGCGCTGACCGTCACCGGCAACATCGAGGCCAATAATGGCGAGACGCTGGGCCAACTCGCGGCGGATGCGGTCGGAATTGCCCGTGTCGGCAATTTCGGGGTCGTCGACGATCTGGCGGCCGGCCGTCTGGTGCCGCTGCTGGAGGCGTTTAATCCCGGTGATGTCGAGCCGATCCATGCCGTCTTCGTGGGCGGCGCCAACATGCCGGCACGCGTGCGCGTCTTCGTGGACTATCTCGCCGACCACCTGCGCTGACGTCGTCGGCGCGAGTATTGCGCGGCAGAGATCGTGTCTGTCGAGCCCGGCCGGTGGGGTGCTCGCTCTCGGCCTTCAGCCGACCGCCCGCTGCCGGCGCGACCCGGCCCCTCAGCCGCTCGCCTCTGCGCGACAGAACGGTACGGTCGCGCCAAGGGATTCGGCGTCTTCATCCACCGCGCGGACTCTATCCACGGCGTCAGACCGGCGGAACAGTATCAGTGCCCTGGCGGCCCGCCATCTCACGCGCCAAGGCAAGGAACGCCTTCACGCCCGCCGAGAGATTCCGGCGGCCGGGGTAATAGAGGCTGAGACCGGGATAGGGGGGCGTCCAGTCTTCCAGCACCCGGATCAGATGGCCGGCCTCTATGTCGGCAAGAACGCTTTGCTCCATGAAGTAGCCAATGCCGATCGTCTCCAGCACCGCCGTTCGGGCGAGGCTGGCTTCGTCGAGGATGAGGGGGCCTTGCACGTCGATCTGGACGGCCTCCCCGTCCTTCTCGAAGCGCCAGCGAAAAAGCGAACCGTCCGGCAGGCGCACGCGGATGCATCGGTGGTTGAACAGATCCGGGGGAACGCGCGGCCTCTCATGCCGGGCGAAATAGTCGGCCGACCCGACAATGGCGTGCCGCTGCGGGCGCCCGAGCGGCAAGGCGATCATGTCCGTGGGAACCAGCCCGGCGACGCGCACGCCGAGGTCGAACCCCTCGGCGACGACATCGATCAAGCGCCCCTCGGTGACGAGATCCACGTTCATGTCGGGGTAGCGACGAACAAATTCCAGAACCAGGGGTGAGAGAATGGCGCGGGCGGCAAAGGGCGCCGCGTTGATCCGGATCGTTCCCGACAGGGTCTCGCGTTTCGCGCGCACCGCCTCCAGCGCGCCGTGAATGTCCTGCAGTGCCGGCCCCACCTGTTCCACGAACAGCTTGCCGGCTTCGGTCAAGGCGACGCTGCGGGTGGTGCGGTTGAACAGGCGGACGCCGAGGCTCGCCTCGAGCTTGCCGACGGTGTGGCTGAGCGCGGTGGTCGACATGGCGAGATCGATCGCGGCGGCCCGGAAGGTCCCGCGCCGGGCAATCGCGATGATGGCGTCCAGTTCACTCAGGCCCGCGCGGTTCATTGTCCCGAAAATCGCCATACGAGATGCCGCTTTGTCCCACTTATGCGAGCAATCGTCGAGCCCTATTCTCACGATCAGACATTCCCAGTGAGGAGCCGAACGATGGATATGCCAGAGAGTGTGAAGGCCTATTTCGACGCCGAGCGTCGCAACGACCCCGATGCGCTGGCGGCGGCATTTGCCGCCGGCGCGGTCGTGCGGGATGAGGGCGCCGTCCATGAGGGGATCCCCGCCATCCGCCGCTGGTGGATCGCGGCAAAGGAAAAGACCCACCACGTGACCGCGCCTATCGAGCTGGCGGGAAGTGGCGACAAGGTTTCCGTCTGCGCGCTGGTATCCGGCGATTTCCCCAACAGCCCGGCGACGCTCGATTTCGCGTTCACCATCGAGCAGGGCAAGATCGTCGAGCTGGAAATCGGATGATGACCGATTTCCTGAACCTGGACGGCAAGCGCGCCCTGATCACGGCGGGAACCAAGGGCGCCGGCGCGGCCACCGTCGCGTTGTTCCGCGAACTGGGTGCGCAGGTGCTGACGACGGCCCGCGTGCGCCCCGAGGACTTGCCCGAAGACCTCTTCGTTGCGGCTGACCTGACCACCGAGGAGGGCTGCGCGCGGGTGGCCGAAGAGACCCGCCGGCGCCTGGGCGGCGTGGACATCATCGTCCACATGCTGGGAGGGTCCTCGGCGCCGGGAGGTGGCTTTGCGGCGTTGACCGACGCCCAATGGCAGAAGGAGTTCGATCTCAACCTTCTGCCCAGCGTTCGCCTCGATCGGCAGCTCGTCCCGGGCATGGTCGAGCGCGGAAGCGGCGTCATCATCCATGTCTCGTCGATCCAGCGCGTATTGCCGCTCCCGGAATCGACAACGGCCTATGCCGCCGCAAAAGCGGCGCTGTCGACCTACAGCAAGGCCCTGTCGAAGGAAGTATCCCCGAAGGGCGTGCGCGTGGTTCGCGTCGCGCCGGGATGGATCGAGACGGAAGCCGCCGAACGGCTCGTTCAGCGCCTCGCCGAGCAGGCCGGCACGGACTATGAGGGCGGGAAGAAGATCATCATGGACGGTCTGGGCGGCATTCCGCTCGGCCGCCCGGCCAAGCCGGACGAAGTTGCCAGCCTGATTGCCTTTCTCGCCTCCGACCGCGCCGCAGCGATCACCGGCACCGAATACATCATAGACGGCGGCACGGTTCCCACCGCCTAGGCGCGGGGCGCGCACGAAGCGGGGGAGAACGGGCCCCTTCGGCGCGGCCTGTGCCGTCGATCAGCCATAGAGATCAACAGCGCCAAATAACGCAATGTCATCGTGGACAATAATTTCCACGAGTGCGGTGGTGCGCGCTCTCTATGTCTGAATTTCAAGCAGAAATTGCCGATAATGGTATCGCGCAAGACAAGGAGAAGACCAATGAATACCAAGACAAGAAATATACTTGCCGCCACCGCTGCGGCCGCCGCCATCATCGGCATGGAGCCGGCGCACGCGGCCGATCCCATCCCGCAGAGCCAGGCGGTCAGGAACGTCGTGCTCGTTCACGGTGCCTTTGCCGACGGCTCGGGCTGGCGCGGCGTCTATGACGAGCTGACCAAGCGCGGCTACCGCGTCACCATCGTCCAGAACCCGCTGACCTCGCTGGAAGACGATGTCGCCGCCACCAGGCGCGCACTGGAACGGCAGAGCGGCCCGGCCATTCTCGTCGGCCACTCCTGGGGCGGCACGGTCATTACCGAGGCCGGTGACAACCCGAAGGTGGCGGGGCTGGTCTATGTCTCCGCGTTCTCGCCCGATGCCGGAGAAACGGCCGGCCAGCAGTATGAAGGCTTCCCGCCGGCCCCGGACTTCGTGATCGACAAGGCGGAAGACGGCTTCGGCTTTGTCGATCGCGAGAAGTTCAAGGCGGGCTTCGCCCATGACGTCAGCGATCAGGACGTCGCTTTCATGCGGGACTCGCAGGTGCCCATCAACATCTCAGCGTTCGGCACGAAGCTGACGACGGCGGCCTGGCGCTCCAAGCCGAGCTGGGCGGTGATCGCGACGGAGGACAAGGCGTTCGACCAGGCGATGCTTCTGCACATGGCCAAGCGGATCGGTGCCGACATCACCATGGTCTCCGCCAGTCACGCCCTCTTCATGACCCAGCCCAAGGTGGTCGCCGACACGATCGACAAGGCGGCGCGGACGGTTTCCAAGCAGCCGTGACCGGTCGATGATGCCGCCTTGTCGGGATCGGCACCCTCAGCGGGCGCCCTCCCGACAAGGCGGGGGCGTTCCCTTGGCGGGCAACCGCGCAGGCGGCTATCGTTTCAATCAAATCCAGCGACTCTCCCATTTTTTCGCTGCACACCCTATATTGCGACATTCGCGCCCCTTCCCGACGCCTCTGCCGGGGTGGTGCGCCGATCTCCGCGGGTGGGGAAGCGATGGGAAAGACGGACAAGGACATCCTGACCACGGCTGAAACCGCCAGGATACTTGGTGTGTCGGTCCGCACCGCACAGCTGCTCATCGAGGGCGGCTCCGTGCCGTCGTGGAAGACACCGGGCGGGCACCGCCGGGTTTACCGCGCGGACGTGATGGGACTGATTGAACGGCCCGCACCGGGCGCACCCGGCGCGCCGCTCCCGTCCGCCACCGTCATCATTGTCGCTTCGTCCGAACGCCTTGCCCACTATGATCGCCTGTTTGCCGGCATTGCCGAATGCACGGTGGAGGCCTTCGACAATGTCCACCGGGCCCTGTTTGCCATCGGCTCCGTCCGGCCGCACGCCATCATCGTCGATCTTGAGCCGCCCGATGCCGAGCGGGAGAGGCTGCTGCACAGTCTCTCTGCCAACCCATCGCTGGGCCACAGCCGGATTCTCGCGGTCGCAGGCAAGATCGCCAGCGCCGATCTGCCCAGCCGCGTCGTGCATGTCGAAACCGCCGAACAGGCGGCCGCCGCGATGCGTGTGTCCGTGATCGATGCGGGCACGCAGGCCCCGCCGCCCGCCGAGACGCTGTTTCCGATCGCGCTCAATGAGAGCCAGAGACTGGTGGCGCTCGAGCGTTCGGGACTGTTGGACACCCTTCCCGAGGAAGCGTTCGACCGCCTGACCTGGCTGGCCTCTCGCAATCTCGACGCGCCGATCGCGCTGTTGACCCTGCTCACACCCACGCGGCAATGGTTCAAGTCGCGCATCGGCCTCGACACGCCGGAAACCCCGCGAAGCTGGGCCTTCTGCAATCATACGATCCTGCAGAAGGGTGTCTTCTCGGTGGAGAACCTGCCGAGCGATCCGCGCTTTGCCGCCAATCCGGCCGTCGCTGGTGATCTCGGCTTCCGCTTCTACGCCGGCGCCCCCGTCCACGACAGTGAGGGCTTCACCGTGGGGTCGCTGTGCATCATCGACCGGCGGCCGCGCAAGCTGGACGACGGCGAGAGGCGGACCCTCTTGGCGCTTGCGGCGCTGGCATCCGACGAGGTGCGGCTTCGCTCCATCGAGCGGCAGTTGCGGGACGCGCTTCGCAAGGCAGAGCGGCAGACACCTGGCCAGGGCCACAGCGTGTCGGTCGACCCAGCCGGGCCTGCGCGTCTCCAGGTTCAGGTCTGAGCTTCCTTCACCCAGCAGGGCTTAGAACCTCCCAAAGCCGGCTTCGCCCGGAGGTCGGGAAAACGCACGATACCCTTCCGACCCGCTGTCCCGGCTCCGACCCGCCCGACCTTCATCCCGCCGATTCAGCGGCGGCCCTTCGCGTGATCCGCTTCATTGCGCGCGGACAGAACCGCCACCGCGAGCAGGCCGCCAATAAGCCCGATATGCTCGGTCGCTGTGTGAAAAGCGATCGTCCGGAAGGGCTCTGCGGTCATGGCCCAGAAGTGATGGACCAGCGGGATCGTCAGCCCGGTGAAGATGACGAGCATGGCGGCGCCGAGCCACACATAGCGACCGCTGATGATGAGCAGCGAGGCCGCCAGTTGCACGGCGATGGTGGCCATGTTGAAGCCGATGGCCGGCTCAAGTCCGGCCCGCGCCATCTCGGCGACGCCGCCACTGAAATCGAGGGACTTGGAGATCCCGCTCAACCAGAACGGCGCCGTCAGCAACAGGCGCGCGAGCAGGCTCACCGCCGGTCGATCAAGAAGTCGCATCATCGTCTCGTTCATGTGTTCGTCCTTCGCGTGTTTCATCCAGCCGTCCTCGAAAACAGCGCTATGCGCCGGCGAGAGCGGGGTAATCCGGCTGCGGATGGGCATTGAGGTGACGGCGTTTGGCTGCCGGTCGAGGATCAGGTCATTACCGGCGTGTGGTCGCGACCTCGCGAGAGGTGGAAGACCATCCGGATCTGCCTCATCCCGGTATCTTGACCACGAGTTCGGTATAGCCGTGGATGAAGGTCGAGGCCGATCTTACAGGGGGATGGCAGACCTCTATTCTCTCGAAACGCTTCAGAAGTTCTTCCCAGAGGATCTTTATCTGCAGATCGGCCACGCGCGCGCCGACGCAGCGATGGATGCCAGCACCGAAGGAGAGGTGCCGGCGCGCGTTCGGGCGGCCGAGGTCGAACCTCTCGGCGCGCTCGAAAACCCCCTCGTCCCGATTGCCGGAGAGATACCACAAGACCACCTTGTCGCCCTTCCTGATGGTCCTGTCGCCCAGGGTCACGTCGCGCATGGCAGTCCGGCGCATATGCGCAATCGGCGTCTGCCAGCGCAGTATTTCGGGGGTGAGGCCGGAGATCAGCTCAGGGCGCTTGCGCAGCTTCGTTAGTTCCTCGGGGAACCGGTCAAAGGCGACAATGCTGGCGGTGATGGCGCTCCTGCTCGACTCGTTGCCGCCGGCTATCAGCAGCAGAAGAGTGCCATGCAGCTCGGCGCGCGACATGCCCCGCGTTTGCGCCCCGGACGCGAGCCTGGAGATCAGGTCATCGCCGGACGGGTCTTTCAACCGTTCTTCCCAGATCGCGTCAAACGCGGCAAAGCACTCCTGCATGACGCGCATCTTGTCCGCGAGGGTCGGGAAGGCGGGACTGCCGGGAAGTGCGACCATCGCTTCCGACCATCGGATCAGATCGCGGCAGCGCTCCTGCGGATAACCGAGCAGCAGGGCGAGCGTGCGGGCCGTGAGCTCGATCGACACCCGGTCCACCCAGTCGAACGTCTCGCCGGTCGGCAGTTGATCCAGGATTTCCTCCGACCACAGGCGAAGTTGATCCGCGAGAAACCGCCGGCGATCCGGCGCAAATGCCGGGGCAACCACTTTGCGTTGCTCCCCATGCCGCGGCGGATCCATGGCGATGAAGGACGGAAAGAACTGCGGATCGGCAGGGCTGGACGTGATCGTTATGCCGCCATTGAGGTGGTCGGATGAAAACGTCTCCGAATCGAGCTCGATGGCCTCGATGTCGCGGTGTTGCGTGATCGACCAGTAGGCGCCGAACAGTCCATTCGCACAGTAATGCACGGGAGCCTCCCGGCGGAGGCGCTCGAAATAGCGTGGCGCCAAGCCCTGTCTGAACAGTTCGGGCTGCGCCACATCGATCGCGTCGATCGGCAGGTGAAGGAGGTCGGTCTCGAAAGTCGTGGCGTTCATTGTCTCACTCTCATCTCGCCCAGGGGCGCTGGAGCACTTCCGCGAACATCGCGGAGCCCCGGTCAGAAAAGCGGGTCCACATCGGCATCGAGCACGTAGCCGATGCCGCGATGGGTCTTGATCATCTGCGGCGGTGAGAGCGGGGACTGCAGCTTCCGCCTCAACCGGAGAATCTGGCCGTCAATGCTTCGGTCGAATATGTCGTCGTGCGGCCGGCTCGCGCGCATGAGCTGCAGCCGGGACAGCGGGCGGCGTGGCGACTGCAGAAACATGTTGAGCAGAGCGAATTCGTTTCGGGAGAGTTTGACGATCTGTCCGGAGGGATCCTTCAAGGTCCGTATCCGGCGCCGCAGTTCCCAGCCCATGAAGCGCCACCCGGCGCGCGGGTACTCCAGGGGAAAAGCGTGCGCCCTGCCATGGCGCCGAAGGATGGCGCGTGCGCGCGCCAGAAGTTCGCGCGGGTCCAGCGGTTCTCTCAGATAGTCGTCGGCGCCGAGTTCAAGCCCGGTGACACAGTCGCCGCCGCCGCCGCCGCCGGCGCGCGTGATCATGATGACGGGAATATCGGTTTCCATGCGGACCCGGCGCAGAACCTCAAGGCCGTCAAGGGGCTCAAGCTGCACGTCCAGCACGAGGAGGTTCAAACCGTCGGCCTGCAGCCGGGAGGCCGTGGGCATGGCGGCCCTGCCGACGGCACCGCAACCATGGGTGCGAAGATAGGTGGTGAAGCGCTCGCGCAGATCGCGATCCCTGGTCACGACCAGCACGTTCAGCGCAGGAGCGGCCGAACCGGACGGCGCTGCCGCCGTCCAGTCGGTGGAAGGGGTGTGATTCATGGGCAATCCCACAATGGGCGCCAGGGCCATCGCCTCGTGGCCGGCCCCGCGCGAGGACGTCAGAGGTCGTAGGTCTGGCGGATCATCCCGGCGGCACGCTCGCCGATGACGGCGCAGGGCGCCTGCGTGTTTCCGGTGGTGACGCGTGGCATGATGGAAGCATCGGCGATGCGCAGACCCTCGACCCCGTACACACTGAGAGAGGCGTCCACGACCGACATCTCGTCGCGCCCCATCTTCGCCGTGCAGCTCTGGTGCCAGTAGGTGACGGCGGAATCGCGCACGAACTGCTTCATCGCCTCGCCCTTGAGCGGACCCGGCAGCGCCTCGCCCGTCACCAAGGGCTGGAAGGCCCGGGCATTGCCAAGCTCGCGACAGAGCTCGATACAGGCGAGTGCCGATTCCATGTCGGCGGGGTCCGACAACATGTTCGCGTCGATCTCGAGCGCGGAAAGCGGATCTGCACCGGTGAGGCGAATCCGGCCACGGCTGCTTGGCCGCGCCAGGCCGGCGAACATCGTCCACCCCTGCGCGGGCACACCCCGTGCCGCCGTCCGCTCGCTCGGCACCGGGAACTCGGCCTGGCAGAACAGCAGGTCGGGCGATTCAAGCTCGGGACGTGTTTTCCAGTAAAGTTTCGCCTCGCTCCCATTATTGCGCGGGGCAATGGCGTCGCGGTACTCCCAGATGCAGCAGAAAGCCGTGTGATCCTGCAGGTTCGCACCGACGCCGGGCAGATGCTGGCGGACGGTGATGCCATGTCGCCCGAGCTCCGAGGCATCGCCGATACCCGAATACATCAGAACCTTCGGCGTATGGATGGCGCCGAGCGAAAGGATCACCTCCGCGCTGGCGCAGATTCGCGAGACCTGTCCGTCGCGAACCACTTCGATCCCGACGGCGCGCCGGCCTTCGAAGATCACCCGGCGCACCGTCGTTCCCGTAAGCACCGTCAGGTTGGGCCGGTCCATCCAGGGCCGCGCATAGGCGCGGAAGAGGGAGTGGCGTCGCCCATCCCGCACCAGCATGTCGGAGAGGGCGACGCCTCCAGCGCCTTCCATCATCGCACCATTGGGATGATCGAAGCGCGGGATGCCGATTTCTGTCGCGGCATCGAGCAGGGCGAGCGCGACCGGGCTGGGATCGCGCGCCGGCTGCACCCACACCGGGCCCGATGTGCCGCGATAATGCGGATCGGGTTTGCCCTGCCAGTTCTCGATTCCACGATAGATATCGAGCACCGCCGGGTAGCCCCAGGCGGGATCGCCGCTCTCCTTGGCAAAGAAATCCCAGTCGCTGCGATGCCCACGCGCCCACACCATCACATTGATGCTGGACCCGCCGCCCAGACCCTTGCCCATCGACATCGACAGAGTTCGGCCGTCGAGATGGGGATTGGGCGTCGCCTGAAAGCCCCAGTCACGCGCGCTGCCGAGATTGAGCGGCCACTGCGACGGGTCGAGCACCGTCTCCGCGTCGTCATCTCCCCCCGCCTCGACGAGGAGCACGTCCACATCGGGGTTCTCGGCCAGGCGCCTCGCCACGACCGAGCCGGAAGAGCCGGCGCCGCAGACGATGAAATTGTACTGCGCCGGAGGTCGTTCCCGCAGCCGGTGCTGGTTCTCGGCGGCCCGTCTGGCGAAGTCCAGCGCGTCGTCCCTGTCCATCTCGCTCATGTCGCAAACTCCTTTGAACAGCGACGTGGTATCAAATTTATCAAATCAATCAAATATAGCCTTTGTGCTACATCGGCCCGGCCGGCCGCGAAGCGAGGCCACAAGGCGTCGCTGCCTTGACGACGGAGGCCCGCTCGTGACCGCGCCGGCCCGTGCGCCGCCATCGCCCGGCCTGTGGCCAGGCGCGGCTCACGCCGGCTGTGGTGTCGAATTCTCGGCCGTTCGGCCTGGGCGTGTGCCTTGCCGGTCCACCCTGTCAGTGCGTGCCAGCGTTGGCCCCGGAGAGCGGGGAAGGCCGCCATCGGCGTGATTGCGACTGATCAGCAGGCCGGCCGCGCCATTGATCACCGAGATACGATCCAAGCTGCCTGCAATGGCTGCGCGTTGGCCTGTCTCTGCGCCGAACGTGCTGCCCCCGACAGCACCGGGGGCAGCAGGCTCTCACATGGCGGACGCCTTGGCGGCCTTCTCGATTAGATCCGCCACGGCCTGAGGCCGCGACATGAACACCGCATGGCTGCCCTCGACCTCGACCGCGGTGCTGCCGGCGCGATTGGCCATCGTACGCATCAGCTCAGGATTGATCGCGCGATCGGCGGTCGCGATGAGGGCCCAGCTCTTCTTGGTCTTCCACGCCGGCTGCGTGATCCTGGTCTCGAACGCCACCTTGGACGGGAAGACCTGCGAATGCGCCATGAACTTGGCCTCCGCCGCGGGCACATCGGCGGCGAAATCGGCGGCGTAGACCTTGGGGTCGAGATAAAGGAACGCGTCGGCCGTCGCCTTGATGCCCGTCGTCGCAGCGGGCGTCTGCCCCGCGAGGTCCAGAAGGGTCTCGCCGGCATCCGGCTGGAAGGCGGCGATATAGACCAGGCCGGCAACGTTATCGGCATTGCCGGCCTCGGTGATGATCATTCCGCCATAGCTGTGACCGACGAGAATCGAGGGGCCGTCCTGGAGATCGAGGATCCGCTTTGCCGCCGTCACGTCAGCGTCGAGCGTCGTCATCGGGGGCTGCACGATGGTGACGTTGAACCCCTTGCCGATCAGCAGGTCGTGAACCTTGCGCCAGCCCGAGCCGTCGGCCAGGGCGCCATGAACGATGACGACGTTCTTGACCGGGTTGGCGGCACGGGCCGGCACGGTGGCGGCCAGGGCGATCAGCAGAGTGCCGGCGAGCGAAAGCGAGAGCTGGGTCAGTGCCATGACGTAGTTCCTTTGGTTGGGTTGGATGGTTTGCGGGCAGGTCCGCAGGGCGGCCTCTGTCCGGGATCGGCAACGCTTCTCGTTCTTGCCAGCCAAGCCAATGCAGCGCGGCAGTCGGGCCAAGCCTTCCCTGTGCCGAGCGGGGGCAAGACCATCGGCATCGCGCGGGGATGGTGGACAGGCTGGCGCGAGCGCTGTCGGCTCAGCCGTCGTCGCAATAGTGGTTGTGGCTACCGATCGTCGTGGCGACGCTGCGGGCAGGGATCCCGGGGCTTCTTCGAGAGAAACGGATGGATGCACGTCCGCGCAGGGGGGCCATGATCGCCACCCCTGCGCGATCAGCCCGCTCAATACGTCGCGGCTGGATTGACCTGCCAGATTTCGTCGACCAGCCTGTCGGCGCGATAGAGCAGCACGTAGCGCACCTTGACCGTGTTCTTGCCGGCGAAGGTGATGTCGGCCGTGACCGTGCCGCCCTTGGGATTGGCTGCCTCCCCCGCCGCGGCGATGGTCGCCTTCTGGGCGCCCTGGACGGCGAAGAACTTCGACCAGACCTCCTTGATCTTGGCCGGCTGGCTATAGGTGCCGTCGAGCGGGCCGCCGACCCAGTGCAGGGTCGCGCCGGGCCCGTAGGCCGCAGACACGGCCGCGAGGTCGCCGCCGGCAATGGCGGCGATGCGCGACCTGGCGAGATCTTCGGCAGATCCCGCCAGCGCAGCCGAGCCGGAAGCGGCGATAAAGACGAATGTTGCGGCGAGGGTTGAAAGGCGCATGTGCCTCGATCTCCAATGGGGCCTGCACCGGGAGACTCGTGCCGCGCCGCTTTATTCCGCCGGACAGGGCTCACGTTCCGATTTTCGCGTCGGATGGGGTGGCGTCGGGGGCGAGGGCGAAGGGCCGGAGAAAATTCGCGCCCGGGCGGAATAATCGCGCCGGCTGCGAGTCCCACCTTCCGAAGGCGTCATCCTACGCAAAGGAGCAGAGCCCATGCGACAACGACACCTGTCCCGTTTCGGCGTGCTGGTCGCGCTCTGCCTGGCTGGCAGCGCGGCCGGGGCGGGCGACCACAGCCATGGCGCCGCTAAGCCTTCCACAACCAGCGCCGAATCGCCGTTTCTCGCCGAGAATGCCGCCGCCATGGACAAGATGATGGCGGACATGGAGGTGACGCCGACCGGCGACATCGACGCCGACTTCACGGCGATGATGATCCCGCACCATCAGGGCGCCATCGACATGGCCGTCGCCTATCTGCGCTACGGCCAGAACCCCCAGCTGCGCCGCCTCGCGCAGGAGATCGTCATCGAGCAACAGCAGGAGATCGCCGCGATGCGGCTTGCGCTCGGCCAGCCCTTGCCGCCTTCCGCGCCGGCTCCGACCCAACCAGAGACCGGCGCGGCCCATGACCATTCCGCCATGCCCCAAAGCACCTTGTCGCCCAGCCCGCTATCCGCCCGCCACATGACGATGCCGGCCATGCCGGCCCCGGTGAAGTAGGAGCCGTTCCATGAACAATTCCTTCCTGAGTGGCCTGCTCGCCAGCGCCATGCTCTCCTGTGCGGTGCCTGCCTTTGCCGGACAGGCGCCGTTCGCCGCCGCCGCCCCGGACATCCCGCTGAGCAGCCGCGACCGCGTCTATGCCGCCGAGCAGTTCTCGAACACCATCTCCGTCACCGATCCCGCCTCCAACAAGCTGCTCGGCATCATCCGGCTGGGCGAGCCGCAGCCGATGAATTTCAGCCCGCTCTACAAGGGGCAGGTGCTGGTGCACGGCATGGGCTTCGCGCCGGACGCGAAGACGCTCGCGGTGGTGTCGATCGGCTCGAACGCCGTCACCTTCATCGACACCGCCACCAATGCGGTGAAGCACACGACCTATGTCGGCCGCTCGCCGCACGAGGTGTTCTTCACCCCGGACGGCAAGGAGATATGGGTAACGGTGCGCGGCGAGGACTATATCGCCGTGCTCGACAGCGCCACCTATGAGGAGAAGACGCGCATCAAGGTGCCGAACGGCCCGGGCATGCAGATCTTCTCGCCTGACGGCTCATACGGCTATGTCTGCTCCTCCTTCATGCCCGAGACGGTGGTCATCTCGGTCGCCGACCACGCGATTGTCGGCCATGTGAAGCAGGCGAGCCCGTTCTGTCCGAACATCGCCGCGACGCCGGACGGCAAGCAGGTCTGGCTCACGCTGAAGGACATCGGCAAGACGCAGGTGTTCAATGCGCAGCCGCCCTTCGAGGTGATCAAGACGATCGACACCGGCCCCCTCACCAACCACGTCAATTTCGCGCGGAACGCCAATGGCACCTTCGCCTATGTCACGGTGGGCGGGCTCAACGCGGTCAAGGTGTTCCGCACCGACGACTTCTCGCTGGTCGCGACCATTCCTGTCGGCAAGCTGCCGCACGGCCTCTGGCCGTCCGGCGACGGTTCGCGCGTCTATGTCGGGCTGGAGAACGCCGATGCGCTGGCCGCGATCGACACACTGACCAACAAGGTGATTGCCACCATTCCCATCGGTCAGGCGCCGCAGGCGGTCAACTATGTGCCCGGCGCCGTGCCGGAGGGCGAGGGCACGCAGAACCTCCAGCCGCTCGGCGTCGCCGGACAGGCGGCCCATCTCAGCCTGACCAAGGATGGCAAGGCCGCCGACACGCCCCCGACCAGCATCACGCTGTTCGACCAGGGGCTGATCCAGGTCCTGCAGGCGTCAGTGACCGGCCTTGCGCCGAAGACGCCGCATATATTGGCGCTGGCCAGCCAGCCCGACGGCACCGGCACGATCGAGCCGCTCTCGGCATTCATGACCAATCCCGCCGGCTCGGCGATCGTCAACGCCGCCGGGCCGATCCGCCAGATCGTGCAGAACGAGGCCGAGGCCCAGCGCCGCTATCTCGTCATCGCGGAGGGCACGGTCGCGCAGCCGGGCGCCGTCGTCCAGCGCCAGACGCTGGATTGACGCGCCACCGCCTCCGCCAGGACAGTCGCTCATGGGGGAGGCCTGCCTCTCCTCGAAAGGAGACACCGTGAACCACGAGATGGTGCGCCTTATCGAGCCGCTGATCCCCGCATTGCGGCGATATGCGCGCGCGCTGATGCGCGAGCGGACGGCGGCGGACGATCTGGTGCAGGATTGTCTGGAGCGTACCATCAGCCGCTGGCATCAGCGGCGGCCGGGCGAAGACCCTCGAGCCTGGATCTTCACCATCCTGCACAATCTCGCCATGACGCGGCTGCGCCGGACCACGCAGCGCCCGATCCATATCGGGCTCGACGACGCCGATCCGGCGAGCTTCGCCTCCGAGGCGCGACAGGAGGACGGGCTACGCCATCGAGACCTCGTTACCGCGCTGGCGCAATTGCCGGATGAACAGCGGACCGTGCTTCTGCTGGTCACGGTCGAGGAACTCTCCTATGCCGACGCGGCGCAGGTGCTAGGCGTGCCGATCGGCACGGTCATGTCGCGCCTGTCGCGTGCCCGCGAACGCCTTGCGAAGCTGATGTCCGCCGAGCCCCGGGCATCCCGTCCGTCGCCCCATCTCCGGAGCGTGAAATGAACCCTCTTCCGATCACCGAAGACGACCTGAACGGTTTCGTCGACGGCACGCTCACTCCCGAACGCCGCGCCGAGGTGAGCACCTATCTCGACGCACATCCGCACATTGCCCGACGCATCGCGGTCTATGGCGAGCAGCGCGACATGCTGCGCGACGCCTTCGCGCCTGTCATGGACGAGCCGGTGCCGACGGAGCTCGACCTCTCGCGCATGATCGCGGAACGCCGCCTTCCCCGGCAGGCGCCGCGCTGGGCGATAGCCGCCGCGGCGGTGCTGCTTCTGTCGGTGGGCGCCGCCGGCGGCTGGTCGCTGCGCGACATGAGGCCCCCGACCTCCGAAGGTGTCCAGGCGCTCGCCCGCGAGGCGGCGGCGAGCTATGCGACCTATGTGCCCGACCAGGTGCGGCCGGTCGAAATCCGTGCCAGCGATCGCGACGTGCTTGCGGCCTGGACCGCCAAGCGCATCGGTCGTCCGATCGGCATTCCGGACCTGACGGCGGCGGGCTATCGCCTGATGGGCGGGCGCGTGGTGCCGACCGAGCACGGTCCTGCTGCGCTGTTCATGTTTGACGATGATCGCGGAACGCGCCTCGTGATGCTGGCGCGCCCGATGAAGGCCGATCCGGCCCTGCCGATGTCGCCTCACGCCGAAGGCGCCCTCAACGGCTTCGCCTGGGCCGATGACGGCCTGGGCTACAGCCTCATCGGAGCGGTGGCCCCGGACCGGCTGCATCCGCTGGCGGATGAGCTGCGCCGGCAGATACGCAGCGAGGCCTGAGCGGCAGGCGATCACGCCTGTCGCCCACTCCAGCGTGGCTGGCCGGCAGGGCCACGCTGGAGGGCTGAACCGCGCCGGGAGGTCAGACGCGCTTTTCGAAGCGGAACATTCCACCGTCCTCGGGCAGGTCCGGGCCCGAGGGATGGTTCAGATCAGGGTGGCGATTGTTGAAGTATTCGACGATGCTGAAACCGCAGACATTGACGTAGAAGTGGATGTTGCGCTTTTCGAAATACGGCGTGTGGGTGATCCAGACCTTCGTATCGGGATAATACTGCTCGATCGCCGTCCACGCCTTCCGGCCGAGGCCCCGGCCGATCTCGCCGGCTTGGATGAAGAAGAAGTCGAGTGAATTGATCTGCGTCGCGGCGTCGATGGAAACGACCGCACCGCCGACCCATCGTCCGTCCTCGAGGACACGGAGCACCACGGCGTTTGGCGCCTCGAAGGACGCATTCACATCGTCGTCGGAAGGAATGGGCCCCTCGCCGACCGATCCCAAATCTTCAACCACTGCGATCGCGAAGGCGTCCTGAAGATCTTTGCGGAAGCGGGGAAGGTCGGCCTCAGTTGCGATATCGAGGGTGACCCGGCTCTTGTTGAGTTCGGCAGTCATCGGTCAATTCCAATGGAAGGGGGTGACGGCCGGGCCAGCCCGATCCGGCTCGGCTGTTCAGTTCACCAGGGGGGACTGTCAGCTAGGCTTGAGCGCCCGCGGGGTTCGCCTCGCCTTCAGCCCGCGCCCTGCGGCCGGCGAGCCCCATGATGAGGACGAAGAAGACGGGCACGAAGAGCACGGCGAGGACGGTGGCCGAAATCATGCCGCCGAAAAGGCCTGTGCCGAGCGCGTTCTGGGTCTCGGAGCTCGGTCCTTTGGCGATGACCAGAGGCACGATGCCGAGCGTGAAGGCGAGCGATGTCATGATGATGGGCCGAAGCCGCAGGCGCGCCGCCTCGACGGCCGCGTCGCCGATCGACCGCCCCTCCGCCACCAGCTTGCGGGCGAACTCCACGATCAGCACCGCATTCTTGGCCGAGAGGCCGATCAGGGTGATCAGGCCGACCTTGAAGAACACGTCGTTCTCCAGGCCCCGGAGATGCACCGCCGCGACGGCGCCCAGAATCCCGAGCGGAACGACGAGCATCACCGAGAGCGGAATGGCCCAGCTCTCGTAGAGGGCGGCGAGCACGAGGAACACGACGACGAAAGAGAGCGCGGCCAGAAGCGGCGCCTGCGCGCCGGACTCGCGCTCCTGGAAGGACTGGCCCGTCCATTCGACGGCGAAGCCGGCAGGAAGCTGCGCGGCCAACTGCTCGATCTCGTCCATCGCCTTGCCGGTCGACACGCCGGGCGCAACGTCTCCAGAAATGCTGAGCGAGGGATATCCATTGTAGCGATTGAGCTGCAGCGGGCCGACAGACCATTCGGGCGTCACCATCTCGGACAGGGAAACCATGCCGCCCTTGTCGTTGCGCACATGCAGCTTCAGGACGTCTTCGACCTGCATGCGGTCCTTCGCCTGCGCCTGCAGAATAACCTGCTGAAGGCCGCCGGCGCGGGGAAAGTCGTTGACATAGGTCGAGCCCATGGCGGAGGCGAGCATGTCGCTGATCGCCGAAAAGGAGACACCGAGCGCGCCGGCCTTCTGCCGGTCGACGCGCAGGTTCACGGCGGGCCCGTTCGGCAGCCCATCGACACGGACGTTCCGGAGAAGCCGGCTCTGCCCGGCAAGGGTAACGAGTTTCTCTGCTGCATCCCGCAATGCCTCAGCGTCGCGGCCCGCGCGGTCCACCAGACGCAGCGCGAGGCCGGACGTGGTGCCCAGCTCGTCGATGGCCGGCGGCTTCGTGACCACGATCTCGCCTTCCGTCGCCTCCTGCATCGCCTTTTCGGCCGCAGCGATTTCAATGTCGGTGCTGCCGCTCCGCGCCTCGAAATCCCGCAGCGTGGTGAAGGACATCGCCATGTTGGAGCCGGAGCCGGAGAAGCCGAAGCCGATGATGGAGAGATTGCTGGTGATGTCCGGGCGCGTCGCGGCGTGACGGTCGAAGCGTTCGACGAGGGCCTGGGTGCGCTCGGCCGACGCGTCGGCCGGCAGTGTAAAAGAGGTCATGAACGTTCCCTGGTCTTCCGACGGAACGAAAGCGGTCGGCAGCGTGCTGTAGCCGAGCGCCAGTGCGCCAACGAGGACGCCGTAGACCAGCATGACGCGGCCGGTCCGCCTCACGAGCCATGCCGTCCAAGACGTGTACCTCCCGGTCAGCCTTTCGAAGCTGCGATTGAACCAGGCAAAGAAACCCTTGCGCTCGTGATGAGGCGCGGCCGGCCTCAGGATCGTGGCACAGAGCGCGGGCGTCAGGCTGAGGGCCAGGAAGGCCGAGAGCAGGATCGAGACCACGAGCGAGACCGTGAACTGGCGGTAGATCGCGCCGACCGAGCCGTCGGCGAGGCCCATCGGCAGGAAAACGGCCGTGAGAACCAGAGTGATGCCGATGACCGCGCCCGTGATCTCGCGCATGGCGCGGCGGGTTGCCGCGCGCGGCGACAGGCCTTCGGTCACCATCAGCCGCTCGACGTTCTCGACGACGACGATCGCGTCGTCGACGATGATGCCGATCGCCAGCACCATGCCGAACATCGTCAATACATTGATCGAGTAGCCGATCACCCACATCACGGCAAAGGTGCCGAGGAGCGCGATCGGCGCGACGATCGCGGGGATCAGCGTGTAGCGGATGTTCTGAAGGAAAAGCAGCATTATCAGGAACACGAGGACCATGGCCTCGGCGAGAGTCTGCACCACCTTTGCGATCGAGAGCTTCACGAAGGGCGCCGTATCGTAGGAGACGGCATAGGCGACGCCTTCCGGCATCGATACGGCGAGTTCCGCAAGGCGCGCGCGGACAGCTTCCGACGTGCTGACGGCATTGGCGCCGGGCGCGAGCTGAATGGCCGCGGCAGTGGCCGGCTTTCCGCCCTCGAAGATCGAGAAGCCCATAGTCTGGGCGCCGATCTCGACCTTGGCCACGTCGCCGAGCGTCAGCTTCGAGCCATCGGGGTTGGAGCGCAGCACGATGGCGGAGAATTCCTCGGGCGTTTTCAACTGCCCGTCGAGCCCGAGCGGCACGCTGATCGACTGACCGGGGACCCTGGGTGCCTCGCCGAGCCGGCCCGGCGCCACCTGAACGTTCTGGGACTGGATGGCCTGCACGATCTCGGCCATCGAGATCGAATAGGAGATCAGCCGTGCCGGATCGATCCACACACGCATGGCCGCCTCCGAGCCGAAGGACTGCACGCGGCCGACGCCGGCCACGCGCTTCAGCTCCGGGACGAGGCGGCGGGCGAGATAGTCGTCAAGCACCAGCGAAGCGGCGCTGCCGCGCTCGGAACGCAGGGATACGATCATCAGGAAGCCCGACGTGACGCCCTCCACGGAGAGGCCCGCGCGCCGGACAGGCTCGGGCAGGCGCTGCTCGACGGCCTTGAGGCGGTTCTGGACATCGATCTGGGCGAGCTCGGGGTCAGTGCCGGGCTTGAACGTGACCGTGATGCTGGCGTTGCCGGTCGAGTCGGAGGACGATTCGAAATAGAGGACGTTCTTCAGGGCTGTCAGTTCGCGCTCGATCGGCGCCGTCACGCTGTCGTTGATCGTCTGGGAGCTGGCGCCGGTATAGGTGACGCTAATGCTGATGCTCGGCGGCGCGATCACCGGAAAGCGCGAGACCGGAAGCTGAGGGATCGCGGCGAGGCCGGCCATCACGATGAAGATCGCGATGACCCAGGCGAAGACGGGGCGCGCTATGAAGAACTGGGGCATGGACCGGGCTCCTCAGCTTTCGGACTTGGGCGAGGGGCGCTGGTAGGGAACGAGCTCCAGCGGCTGGCCGGCCGCTGTGCGATCCTGCCCCTCGACCACTACGGTCTCGCCTGGCCTCAGGCCTGACAGCACGACATATTGCCGTTCCACAAGCGGCCCCAGTTCGACATCGCGGATGCCGGCGGCGTTGTCGCTCCCGATCACCGTGAGCTGGGCCTGTCCCGACGGGTCGCGACGCACGGCCTGCTGCGGCACCGTCAAAGCATCGGGGTAGATGGCGCTGGGCACTCTGGCGCGCAGATACATGCCCGGCAGCAACTGCCGATGCGGGTTCGGCACCTCCACGCGCATGGCAATACTGCCCGTGCCGGGATCCACAGTACTGTCGGAAAACAATATCTTGCCCGGAAACTCGTAGGGCTTTCCCGTGATCGTCAGAATCCCGACCGGAAGGACGTCGGCATGCTCGCTGCGGCCAGGATCGAGCCTTTCCTCCAGTTGCTCCCGACGGATGGAGGACTGACGGACATCGAGATAGACGCTGTCGATCTGCTGGACCACGGCGAGGGCGGTCGAGGCGCCGACGGAAGCCAAGCTGCCTTCGGTGGTGAGGGCCTGACCGATTCGACCGGCGATAGGGCTTCGCACTGTCGCATAGGACAGTTCGAGTTCGCGGCGGGTCACATTGGCCCTTGCCTCGGCGACACTTGCGCGTGCTTGCGCCTGCGCCGCCTTCGCGTCGCCGAGCGCTGCGGCGCTCGTGGCCTGTGACGCCGCCAGCGCCGTGACCCGTTCATGCTTGACCGTGGCATTGACGAGATCGGCCTCAGCCCGCGCCAGCACGGCCGAGGCGGCCTCGACATCGGCCGCGAACGGCGCGGGATCGATCTGGAACAAGGGCTGGTCCGCGGAAACCTCCGCCCCTTCCGTGAAGATCACCTTCCGCACGATACCGTTTACTTGCGGACGTATCTCGGCTGTTCGGCGAGCCGATACCCGACCGGGCAGTTCGTCGTAGACGACCACCTGACGCGGCTGCACCTTCAGGACGGAGACGCGGATGGCGCCGACGTTTGCTTCCACGCGCCCTTCGGCGGCATCGGATCTCGGGTTTACGGCCCCATCCGAGCAGGCGACGAGAACCATCGCCGTGGCGGCGATGAGAACAAGTATCAGGGATGGGCGAAGACGCATCATCACGGTCATCCGTCAAAGCGGTCCTGTCGCTCCGGGCGACCCCGCCTCTATCGATCCGCCGTGTCGATGCCGTGTGGAGGCAATGTTGCGACTTGATGGAGAGGCAGCGAGACCGCTCGACGCACGTGGCTGCGGATGACATCCATCGTGTTAGGAGACACCCATGACAGCCCTCGTTCTGATTGCTGAAGACGACGACGAGATCGCCGCGATCCTCGACGCCTACCTCGTGCGCGAAGGATTCCGGACGGTTCGGGCACGAGATGGCCGCACGGCACTCGACCTGCATCTCGCTCTGAAGCCGGACCTTGTCCTTCTCGACGTTACGATGCCCCGCCTCGACGGATGGGAGGTGCTGGCCGAGTTGCGACGCCGCGGAAGCACGCCCGCCATCATGATCACCGCCCTCGACCAGGACATTGACCGTATTCAGGGGCTGCGCATCGGGGCGGACGACTATGTCGTGAAACCCTTCAATCCGATCGAGGTCGTGGCACGCGCGAAGGCCGTCCTTCGCCGCTCGGGACTTGCAACGGCGGCGGGCGTCCTGCGGGTCGGCGATCTCACGATCGACCTCGATGCCTATCAGGCAAGCCTGGGCGCCGGCGCCGAGGCGATCCCGCTCGTCTTGACGCTCTCCGAGTTCCGCATCCTCGCTCACATGGCCCGAAACCCGGCGAAGGTCTTCACCAGAAGCGAACTGGTCGATGCGTGCCTGCCAGGTTCAAACGCGCTCGACCGCACTGTGGACAGCCACCTCAGCAAGCTGCGCAAGAAGCTCGAGCAGGCTGGCGCTGTGGGCTTGCTGCCCGGCGTGCGCGGCGTGGGCTACCGGCTGACGGCATGACATGATGGCCCCCCGTACCGGATTGAGCCGGCAGATTCTCATCGCCATGTCGGCGATCACCGTGACGGCCGGACTTCTGGTCTTCTTTGGGACCTATCTTGCTTACACGGCGATCGTCGCGTTCTACCCTATGCCGGACGCCGACGGGTCGCTGACGCTGACCGATCTCCTGATCGTCGGCGGGGTGATCATCATTACACTGCCCATCGCGGCCCTGATTTCCTTCCGTCTCGCGCGCCGGATCCTGGAGCCCCTGGAGTCGCTTGCCGAGAACGCACGACGCATCACGGCGGGTGACCTGACCGCCCGCGCGCGGGTCGGCGATCGCGCCCTTGGCGAGACGGCCGCCCTGATCGACGACTTCAACACGATGGCGCAGCGCCTGCAGGACATGGCCGCCGACATGGCCCTGTGGAACGCGACCATCGCACACGAGTTGCGCACGCCGCTCACCATTCTGAAGGGGCGCCTGAAGGGCATGATCGATGGAGTGTTCGAGCCGGACGAAAGCTCGCTTTCTGCACTGGTTCTGCAGGTGGATGGGCTGGCCCGGCTGGTGGAGGATCTGCGGACCGTGACGCTCGCCGACAGCGGTCATCTGGACCTGCGCATCCAGCCCATTCGTCTCGCACCGGAAATCGAGCAGATGGCCGAGCTGATGGCGCACGACCTGAGCACCAGCGGCTTCCAACTTGATCTCGATCTCGCCGACGTCGTCGTTGACGCCGATGCAACACGCATCCGCCAGGCCCTGCTGGCTCTCGTCACCAACGCGCGGCGCTATTCGGTTCGGGGCACGATAACGATCTCGCTGGCTGAGGAGGACGGGGAAATCCGGTTGGGTGTCGCCGATGAGGGGCCGGGACTTTCGCCCGGGATGACGACCCGTGTCTTCGATCCTTTCGTGCGGGGCGAGCCGGCCCGCTCGCCGGACATGAGCGGCAACGGACTCGGCCTGTCAGTGGTGCGCGCGATCGTGGAGGCGCATGGCGGTCGACTTCGCTACCGTGGCGCGCCGGGGGGCGGCGCGCTGTTCGAGATGATTTTTGTGAAGGCAAATCGTTCTCCCGCAGCACACGATGCGTAACGGGTGCGCTGCGGGGAACCGCGGCGCATTTCAAAGCATGCGTGGGAGAACGTCGGTCTCTCCGCCCTTGTCCTCAAGCCGGTGCTTCAGGGTGCCCGCTACGTGCAGAACGATGAGGGCCAGCAGGAGATAGGCGCTGTACTCGTGCAGCGCCTGAAACACCGCGAAGGCCGCATCGCTCTTCGGCAGGATCTCCGGCACATGCGAGAGGAAGAAGAACGGCACGCCGTCGCTGTCCGGGAAGCTGCTCGACATGGCGTAGCCCAGCAGCGGAGTGAGGAGCGTCAAAGCGACAAGCATCCGGTGAATGCCGTGGGAGAGCCATTTTTCCCAAGGTTTCAGAGCCTCTGGCTCATGTGGCAGCACCGCACGGTACCGCCAGCGCAGCGTGAGATGCAGCAGCGCCAGTAGCCAGACCAGGATTCCGAATTGCTTATGGTTGGGATACAAGATGCCGGCGGTGGGATCGTATTCGGCGCGGCCGGTCATATACCAGCCACACGCGATCAACCCCAGGATCAGAACTGCTCGCAGCCAGTGCAGGATGCGGATCGACACCGGATATCGGACACTGCGGCGTATTCGGAGCACTTCGGTCATGCAGCTATCCTTGTTCGGCCGGCTCCCTGCCGACACCCGTTTCGGTGAGACCTTATCCATCGAAGATCGAGGCTGCGTGCAGGTTGTGTGGAGGTCGCGTGGATCGCGCCCGCCATCGGTTCGGATGGCGCTTCCAAACGGTCGAACGCGATCTGCTGGCTCCTGCGCCTGGTTGCCCCCCCGGCCGCGTCACGACGAGGGGCGCTTGAACCGCACATATACACGCTGCCCCACCAGAAACGCGTCGCTGGCATCCAGGGAAACGATGCAGTCGGCCACGCGCACGTCCACCCGCTCGGCCACATTCTCATTGGAGCGACGGGTATCGAGGAACTGCCCCACCCGCAGCACCCGCCCAACAGTGGTCACGCGTTCATCACTCTCCGACACGATCTCGGCCTCAAGACCGGCCCTGATCTGGCGGACAAACTGCTCCTGGATCTCCGCCCGCACCACCAAGGGCGCATCCGGCAGGATGACGAACATCTCGGTGAGGGCCGCAGCCAAGACCGTATCCCCGCGCTTCACCGCGCGGCGCACCACCTCGCCGTCCAGAGCGGCGCGGATCTGGCGCTGGTCGAGCTCGAAGCGCGCGATGCCCAGTCTGGTCGTGGCAGCGGCAACCGCCGCCTCGGTCAATCGCACGTCAGCCGTTCCCGCCGCCAGCGCGGCTTCGGCTTCGTCCAGAGCCTGAGGGGTGATGGCCTGGGCTTTCGCGGCGCGGCGCAACCGTTCCACCTGACGGGCCTGTCCGTCGCGCCGGGCCTGGGCGGCCGATAAACGCGCCTGAGCTTCCGCTTGCTCCGCCACGGCGGCCTGAACGGCAAAGTCGGCCGCGCGTTCGTCCAGCACGGCCAGTACATCGCCAGCCTTGACCGGCTGGCCTTCCGTGACCCGCACCTCGCGCACGATCCCGTCACGCGCTGCGAGGACGCGGGAGAGGCCGCCGTCCACCTCCACCCGCCCGCGCCCCACCGCGATCACCGGAGACTGAGACAGAATGGCCGCAGGGTCCGATTCTCCGGCGGCGGGGGACAGCAAGGCCGCCAGTCCGGCCCCGAGGGAGAAGAACAGCAGGAGGCCCAGCGTTCCGGCAGCAATGAGAGACCAACTGCGCATCATAGGGGCTCCATGGGTTCGGAATGAGCCGGGCGACGGTCCCGCAGCAGGCGCCCGTCCTCCATTTCCAGCACGCGGTCCGCGCGTGCGATCAGGCGTGGGTCATGCGACACGCAGGCGACGACCGCGCCGGTGGCATGGGCGATCCGCCGCAACAGGTCGGTGACGGTGCCGCCATTGGTGCTGTCGAGGGCGCTGGTGGGCTCGTCCGCGAACAGGAGCGACGGTCGCTTGACCAGCGCGCGCGCAATAGCCACCCGCTGCTTCTCGCCACCGGAGAGTTCTGCCGGCCGCAGGTGCCGACGATGCCACAGGCCCACCATGTCGAGAGCCTCGGCGGCCCGCCGGGCCGCCCGATCCTGCGGCACCTTCAGATAGTCGAGCGGGATCTGCACCTGCTCCAGCGCGGTCAGGGCCGGGAACAGATTGAACCCCTGGAAGACGAAGCCACAATGGGCGAGGCGAAACGCGTCGCGCTCGGCATCGCTGAGCGCGCTCAGCTCAACGCCGGCGGCATACACGGTGCCGCTGTCCGGGCGGCTCAACCCGCTCATCAGCGAGAGCAATGTACTCTTGCCGCACCCGGATGGCCCGATGATGAGCGAAAGCTCTCCGGCCCACAGGTCCAGCGAGACGTCCCGCAGGGCATCGGTGCGGATGTTTTGCACCGTGTAGGATTTGGAAAGCATCCGCGCGCTCAGATTCGCCTCCATGGTTCAGCGCAACAGGGCGGCGGGGTCGGCGTGGCGCAGCCGGCGCAGGGCCAGCAGGCCGGCGACAAGCGCCACCGAGAGGACCACGGCGGCGGAGAACAGCATCATGCCCGCCCGCAGCTCGAAAGGGATGTCGTTCAGCCGTGCCAGCGCGGCAGCCAGAAGACTGCACACCAGCCCCATGCCGAGACCCACCGCACCGACCCAGCCGGATTGCTCGATCACGATCTTGCGCAACTCGGGAAACGAGACCCCCAGCGCCCGCAGGGTGGCATATTGGGTGATGGAGGCGGCCACGGCCGCCATCAGCGTCTGGCTCGTGATGAGCGTGCCTACCAGCATCGCAATGACGGTGGCAAAGACGAAGCCGATGCCCGCCCCGGATTCCAGCAGCCAGTAGCGCACCGAGAGGCCGGCCAGTTCCCCGGCGGTCCAGATCTCGAAGCCGGCGCTTCCCGGGATGGACGACAGATGGGCATGCACCGCCGAAATGTTCCGGGGCTCCGGCACCTTCGCCAGATAATAGGTCACGCTGTCAGAGGCGGAAATCGCGCTGTCCAGCATCCGCGCCGTACCCAGGGAGGCCACCACATTGACCCCGCCCATGGCGCGCAGGTTGCGCGTGGTTCCCACGACGCGGACCAGATGGCCATTGATCTCGGCCTTCTGGCCGATATCCGTCGCCAGCTTGTCGAGATCGGTTTCGTCCACCAGCACCGCACCCGGCTCCTGGAGCAGAACGCGCACCGGCGGCGACATCGCTTTGCTCAGGCCCACCCCATCCGGGCGCGGGTCGATGCCCACCAGGGTGACGCTGGTGCCGCCGCCCCGGGCGCCGCGCCAGTCGCCAGCGCCGAGCAGCAGGGCTTCGACCCGGGCGATGCGCGGGTCCATGTACAGGTTCGCGGCGATGCCGGGATCGATGGCGCGCCCGAGATCTGCGCTCTGCGTCCCCGGAAAGCCGATCCAGAGGTCGGCACCGGACTGGGTGACATAAAGCGCGTTGGCGCTGACAATGCCGAGCAGCAGCGCCCCCTGAACGATCATGAGAACGCCGGAAAAGGCCACCGAAATGGTGGCCGGCAGGAACCGGCGCCATTCATACACAAGGATTCTGCGGGCCAGGGGCACAGCCATCAGCGCGGCCCCGCAACGGCGGCAGAAGCCGACGCCCCGCCGATGGCCTTGTAGAAGGCGGCAAGCGAGAGAGCCTCGGTCTCGCGGGCCAGCACCAGCCGACGCCGGCGGTCCAGCACACCGGCGTCGGCCTCCGCCACCTGGCCGCGATCCGCCAGCCCTTCCCCGTTCAGCACGTGCATCTCGCGCGCCTTGCGCTCGGAAGCCTTCAGCGCGCTGCGCTGCTGGACGGTGGCGGCGCGGCTCGCGCGCCACTGGGCCTGGGCGGTCACCGCCTCCTGATAGGCAAGCAGCACGCTCTGCTGATAGGCCGCCACCGCCTCGTCATAGAGAGCCTGCCGCGCTCTCACCGCCGCCAGCCGGCGGCCATAGTCGAGCAGGGGAATTTCGAGCACCGGTCCCCCGGCCACGCCGAAGGGCGAGTTGGTGAAGGGGGCACCCACACCGATCGTGCCCACCAGCCGCAGACGTGGATAGAGTCCAGCTTGCGCGATACCTATCTCCGCCGCCGCCTCCAGCACCTTCTGCTCCGCCGCGCGCACGTCCGGCCTTGCTCGAAGCAGATCATTGGGCCGGCTTGCGTTTGGCGCCTGCGTCGATTGCGGCTGGTCCCCGGCACGGAGCAAGGCTGGATCGGGTGTCGAGGTGCCTAGCAAGGTCGCGATCTGCTGGCGAAGCGCGCTGGCGCGGGCCTCAAGGCTTGCCTGCTCCGCTTCAGCTTCCGCCACAGTCGCAGCAACCTCCATCTGGGCAGCGGAGGTGGCGAGGCCCGAGTGCACCAGCGCGGCTCCCCCCTGCATGCGCCGGCGCTGCGCGGAAACCAGCGCGGCCGCGAGGGCCTGCTGCTGCTGGACCGCGCGCAGGCTGATATAGGCGCTGGCCACTTCCGCCGTCATCGCCACCTGTACAGCCTCGACATCCGCGGCGAGAACCGCCTCCCCCGCATCGGCGGAGCGAGCCGTGTTTTCCGAGAGGCCGAACAGCCCCACGTCCCAGCTCATGTCGAACCCCGCCATCAAGGGCCGGCGCAGCGGATCGCTGTTGTCGATCTTGGGCGTCGCGGCCACGGCGGTGCCGCCAGCGCCAAGCGTGGGCAGGAACAGGGAATGCGCGGCCGAAGCCTGCGCGCGGCCGGCGACAAGGCGGGCGCGCGCCTGGGCGAGCGTGAGATTGTCCGCCGCCGCCCGCTCCACCAGATGGTCGAGAACGGGATCGTGGAAGGTCCGCCACCAAGCGGTGAGGTCACGCGGGACAGCGGGCACCCCGGTGTTTGCATAGGCAGAGACATCGGCCGTCACATCGGAGGGGTCGAACCCGGAAGAAGCGCAGCCTGCCAGAAGAAGCCCTCCGAGAAGCACAGCGCCGGCAGCCGCCAACCCGCGGCGCGGCGACCGCAAGCACACGCTTCCCGCAGGCCCTCGACCGAGCCGGATGGGCGTTGGCACAGACCACATGAGCGCCCGTTCCTCTTGCCGATATACCGGAGACGTCAGAGCCGCGACTGCGACGCGATGCGATGAACGCCCGCCCGCAGCCGCACCAGCCGGCCGGCAGGCTTGGGCGCCGGCATGCCCTGCCGATATTGCCGCTGCATTACGTCCGCCCCCTGCGGCGCCCGCACCCGCTCCAGAAGGTCGAGCGTGCGGGCGATGGCGATGTTCCGCTGCCGGTCGAGAGTCACGATGTGGTAGCTGTCCTCCAGCACGGTGAGGTCGACCGCGCCACCCAGCCGACTGGCGATATAGGTGCTGTTGCGCAGGCTGCTCACGTCATCGTTGCGCGCGTGCACCAGCAGTGTCGGCACGCTGATGCCGGGCAATTCCGGGACGACCTTCGCCACCAGGCGCAAGAGTTCGCGCACCGCCGGACCCGGCGTGCCCGCGAGGCCGGCTGCGCTGCTGTCGCCGCTGTTCATGGCAGCCACGAGATGCGCCCGGATCCGCTCGTCGCGGATGCCGTAGGGCTCGCGCTCCATGAAGCGGTAGCGGGCACCGAAGGGCGTGTAGACGGCGAGCCGCAGCAGGAAGCGGTACCAGGGAATGGACCAGCCATCGTACCACAGGGTAGGAGCATACAGCGCCAGCCCGTGCACCTGCCGGGGACGCTCGGCCGCCAGATGCAGCGCCAGCACGGCGCCGAGCGAGAGGCCGCCGACGACGATGCGGTCACAGCGCTGCGACAGGCGCTGGTAGGCGGCATCGACACTGGCGGACCAATCCTGCCATCGCGTCGCCAGCAGGTCGCTCTCGCTGCCGCAATGGCCGGCAAGGGTGCAGCAGAGGGCGGTATGGCCTGCCGCGTGCACGGCCCGCGCCACGCGCTTCAGCTCGATGGGGGTGCCGCCCAGTCCGTGGATCAGCAGGACCCCGGTCGAGCCACCTTCATAGAGAATGTCATGTTCCGATGGGGCGGGGAGGCTCTGCATGGGGGGGACCTGTAGGCGCGAGGGAAAGGCGGAGGCGTGCAACAGGAGAGCGCTCAGGCGAGCACGTCGTCGAACAGGCGCAGCAGCTGGGCATTGGCATCAGCGTTCAGCGCCTCATGGGGCTGGGTCACGAGCGGGCGGCAGGAGCGGTCGAGGAACGCCAGCACCCGCCGCCAGGGATCGCCGAGCCGTGGCGGCGAGTAGTCGCCGCATACATCAACGCCAATGATGGCGTGTCTCTCGGCCACCTCCCGCACAAGGGCCATGGCATGCGCGAGGCGCATCTCGCCCTGGTCCCAGTTTGTCACCACCTCGTCGGGAGCGAACACGTCCTTGTCGATGGTGATCCAGACGTCGCGGGTGGGAATGCGGCGGCTGAGGTCGGCCACGAAGCCGGTCCAGGCGGCGCCACCAACCGTGTGCCAGTGCAGACGATGCCCCACAGCCGGTAGCCCCTTCGGGCGCGGCAGCGCCGGCACCAGCCGGGACGGCGGATGGCGCCACGGGTACACCTCCAGCCGGCGTGCGGCGATGGCGGCGAGATTGGCGCCCTTCAATTGCGGCCATGCGAGGTCATCGCTGCACGGACCTATGGTGATGACCTTGGCGACGTTGGCGTTTTCGAGCGCCCGGTTCACCCAGGCCCCGCAGTTGAAGGTGGCCGGGAAGGTCACCCAGTCCGGGTGATTGTCCAAATGGATGACGGTTACCGGCATTTTCCGTCGCAGCAGGAAGGCTGCCGTCAGATGATGAAAATCGCCGGAGCCATAGAATATCACCTCCGGCCCGGGGCCGCTGTCCATTACCTGCTCCAGCCGCTCCAAGAAGGCCCGGATGGCGGAACGGGACGCGGCGAGGCGCAGGCGTGGCGCGAGATCGCGCAGGTCCGCGTGGCACGCCATGCCGGCGGCGACGCGCGCGAGAAGGGGCGGCTGCGCGGCCACGGAGCCGTCGAGATCGAGGACGCACAGCCGCATGATTCAGTCTCGGGTCACGCGAATGAGCAGCGCGTCCAGCAGTTTGATAGCGAGGTCGATCTCCTCCCGCGTGATGAGAAGCGAGGGCGCCAGGGTGAGGACATTCTTGTGGTAGCCGCCAATATCGAGCACGAGGCCCTGGCGCTTGCCGCCGACCACCAGATCCCCCGCCAGCGCGACCTCCACCATGCGGTCCACCAGCGCCTTGTTGGGCGTGTAGCCATCGGCTTCGCAGATCTCCATGCGGAGGGCGAGACCCAGGCCGTCCACATCGCCGATCACCGCGTGACGGCGCTTCAGTTCCTCAAGGCCGGCGAGGAAATAGGCGCCCTTCGCGGCGACCTGCGCACCGAAGTCCGCTTCCTCCACCATGCGCAGGGTTTCCAGCGCCACGGCCGTGCCGAGGGGATTGGAGGCGAATGTGGAATGGGTGGAGCCCGGCGGGAAGACGGTGGGATTGATCAGTTCATCCCGGGCCCAGATGCCCGAAAGCGGATTGAGGCCATTG
Source organism: Ancylobacter vacuolatus (assembly GCF_030813595.1). Lineage (GTDB taxonomy): Bacteria > Pseudomonadota > Alphaproteobacteria > Rhizobiales > Xanthobacteraceae > Ancylobacter > Ancylobacter vacuolatus. The sequence goes on from NZ_JAUSUH010000012.1 coordinate 57,385, forward strand.
GTGATGGCCTTGCCGAACACCAGGACATCCGGCGTGACGCCAAAGTGTTCGATCGACCACAGCTTCCCGGTGCGGTAGACGCCCATCTGGATCTCGTCCACGACCAGCAGAATGCCGTATCGATCCAGAACCTTCTTCAGTTCAATGAAGAAGTTCTTCGGCGGAATGACATAGCCGCCCGTGCCCTGGATCGCCTCGACGAAGAAGGCCGCGCATTCGGCCTCGCCGGCCTTGGGGTCCCATACGCCATTATATTCACTCTCGAACAGGCGCGCGAACTGCTGCACGCAATGCGCCCCGTACTCCTCCTTGTCCATGCCCTTCGGACCCCGGAAATGATAGGGAAAGGGCACGAACAGGGCCCGGTCGAAATGACCGTAGCGGCGGCGATAGCGATAGGATGAGGTGATCGCGGAGGCGCCAAGGGTGCGGCCATGATAGCCGCCCTCGAAGGCGAACATGGTGCCCTTGCCGCGCTTGGCGTTACGCACGAGCTTCAGGGCGTCTTCCACGGCCTGCGAGCCGCCCACATTGAAATGCACCCGCCCGGAGGCGCCCCAGGTCTTCTCGGCACGTTGCGCGATGAGCGCGGCAAGCTCGATCTTTTCCGCATGCAGATATTGGCTGGCCACCTGGGGCAGGCGGTTGAGCTGACGGGTCAGGGCCGTATTGAGCCGCGGATTGCCATAGCCGAAATTGACCGCCGAGTACCACATCTGAAGGTCCAGATAAGGCAAGCCCTCGGCATCATAGAGATAGGAGCCTTCGCAGCGGTCGAAGATCTTCGGAGCCGTGTAGTGAACCGTATCACCATGGGAGCAATAACGGGCCTCCAGCGCAAGAAGCCGCGCCTCTTCGCTGGCTTCTTCATGGACAGGGCGCGCCAGATGGGCGGTGGCAGGTGTCATCACAAGGTTCCTTGCGTAGTGAGGGGGAGAGTCGCATCCGCCAGCCAGTGCGCGACGGCGCCGAGGTGCGGAAGCGGCAGGAAAGGAATGCCGTTGAGGCGGCAGTGCTCCGCCAGCTTGGCCTTGGCGAACACCACGCTGGCGGCTTCGGCGACGCAGAAGTCGGAGCGTCCATCGCCGACGAGAATGGTGGAGCCGGACCGTGCAGAGGCTGAGAGGCACTTGCAGGTCCCCGCCTCGCAATACGGCGCGGCATGGGGAAACTCGAGGCCCCACCGTCCTTGCGGCAGACCGACAAGCCGATTGGCGACCACCCGCACACGCAGCCCGAAGCGGTCGAGAACCCGGGCGATGACCCGGTCAAAGCCGTCGGACACGATGGTCAGCGCGACGCCTTTGTCCCGGCAGACGTCAACAAGCTGCGGCAGGTGCGCATCCACTTCGATGCCATCAACCAGCCGGTCGAGCGCGGCGGGCGAGGCCTGCATGAGCGCCACCTGTTGGCTCATGCAGGCACGCGAGCCGATGCGCCCGGTCACCCATTCCCGTTCGATGTCATGCCATTGGGGATCCGCAAACGCCGAAAGTATCAGGTCCGTCGTGTCGTGCCGTGAAATGGTCCCATCGAAGTCCAGAAGGATATTGAGCCGATCAGTCATTGCATTTGATTCTGATTGCACGTGAAGTCGCCAAGTTTTGCGACACGCACTATCTCGCAATCCGACATTACGGCTACATTACACCGAAGTAATTTAGACTATTCATTGCGACATTATTCAAATAATGGCGCATGTTTGGCGCCTATTTGGCGCAATTTTGAAAAATATAAAGTAGAAGTCTTCTGTGACCCGTTCGCGATCTGGGAAGAAGCGAGCATCACGGCACAAAGAGGTGCCGGGGTTCAGCCACGCGCACTTGGTGGCCGGGGACGATGGTGGCGATGCGCCCGTGTTCCATGTGCACCACGCGATCCGCCGTGTCGAAGTAGCGATCATCATGGGAGACGACGATCACGGTGCGGCCCGCGCCCCGCAGCTCCGGCAGGATGGTGGTGTAGAACAGATTTCGGTACCCCGGATCCTGATCCGCGGCCCATTCGTCGAACACGAGAATGTCCCGGTCCTCCAGTATGGCGTGGAGCAGCGCCAGCCGCTTTCGCTGGCCGGTCGAGAGATCGACCGTGGAGAAGCGGCCAGCCTCCAGATCCACCAGATGGGCAAGATCCAGCCGGTGCAGCCAGGCGGTCGCGCGCTCCAGTGCGCCGGGAGCCGCCACGATGTCTTCGAACAAATGGTATTCGGCGAAAACCGCTGAAAAGAGCTGGCGATACGCTTCGAGCCCCTCCGCTGTCACCGACCGTCCATCGAGGAGCACAGTGCCGGAGGCGGGCTCGTAGAGCCCAAGCAGCAGCTTGATCAGCGTGGTCTTGCCGCTGCCATTGCCGCCGACGATGAACACGACCTCTCCCCGCGCGATGGTGAGGCTGGGAATATCCAGCGCAAATCCCGTCGGTTCGCCGGGAAAGCGGCTGTGGTGAATGCCCCTGAGCGCGATGTCGCGCAGGAAGATCGGCGCCTGAGCGGAGCAGGCCTCCTCGCGCGGCGCGGCGGTGCGAAACTCAATGGACAGGGCGCTGATGCGCTTGAAAGCGACCTGCGCCTGGCTGAACACCGGGAGGGCGCCGGCGAGTTCTTCCACCGGCCCCTTGGCGAACAGCATCACGATGATGAAACCGGTGATGGCATCATTGCCGATCCCGAGATAGGGCCGCGCGGCGAGGATGGCGCCGATCATGCCCAGCAGCAGGGCGATGCTCAGCGTGTCGGCAGCCCAGAAGATGGCAAATGCCCGACTGTTAAGCCCGGCGATGCGCTCGGTGAGCGGGATGATTTTTTGCAGTTCCAGCAACCGGCGGCGCGTTCGGTTGAGGCGCAGTTCCTTGGCGCCCTCGATAATGCTGCGATAATGCTTCTGGAGCGTATCCTCCAGCTTGCGCGCCTCCTCGAACCGCACGACCCACACGCTCATGGCCACATGATTGAGCCACGCTCCGAGCGCCACCAGCCCGAGGGCGAATGCCAGCACCGCCGGGGAAAGCAGGAACAGGTAGGCGAGGCATCCCAGCACGACCGTCAGGGCGGTGGCATAGCCCGCGAAATGGTGCGCGAACTCGGCGACCTTCTCGACATCGTTGTTCAGCACCGCCAGGAGGCGGTGGGCCTTGGCATTCTCGACGGTCGCCAGCGGCGCGCTGAGGATGCGCCGGCAGATCTGCTGGCGCAGCCGGGCGACGATCTTCTGGCCGATCATGCTGTTGCCGACGCCCGCGAGGGCCTGCCCGGCAAGGCTCAAGACCGCAAGCAGGCCGAACCCAACCAGGCCGGCGACCGAGACCGAGCTGGAGAGCGAGGTGTTGATGATCGACAGCAGCCACGCCATGGCGCTGCCGCCGACCGCCCCCGCCACTGTGGCGCCGAGGATCGCCTTCCAGAACGGGCGGAGCAGTTGCAGGATCTCGAGCAGGAGCAGGTGCCGGGTGGGGTGCGGCGCCCGCGAGATGGACAAAGTCATGATCTTGGTTCCCGAAGCGGGCGGATGCTCACCGCCATGGTTTCGGGTCCATTCAGCAAGGGGGCGTTGCCGCTGCATTACAGCTGCAGCGGCACGCCCTTTCCCGCCTCACAAAGACGAGAGCTCGTCCTCCCGCTTGCGCGCGGCCCGCAGGCCGGGATCCATCTCCTCGAAGCCGAAGAATTTCGAGGCCAGCTTCAGTGCGCCGTTCAGCACGGGATTGCGGTGACGGAAGTAATTGTGCATGGGCTCAAGACTGCTGCCCAGCCGGAGCTTGTTGGCGAAGGTGCCCTGACCGGTCTGGAGGCGGGTCTTCCCGCTGTTGATGCAGTAGCGGACATTCTGCATCCAGCTGACGAAGTAGAGATTGTGGGTGCGTGCCAGCGGATAGCGCATGCCGAGGAACTTATCGATCACGCGGTCGTCCTCGACCATCAGCAGGTTGAATGCCGCCAGCACCCCCTCGACCCGGTAAAGCACGCAGAAGGCCTGTGGCGAAAGGGCCGAGACCACCTGGTGGAAGTAGCTGCGCGGCAGCCGCTCGAAATCGCCATAGTCGGACGAACTGGTCTGCCGCGTCTCTTCATAGAGCGCGTAAAGCTCGTCCTGAATGTCCGAGACGTCGGTGCGAATTTCGATCTCGACGGCCTCTGCCGCACGCAGCTTGCGGCGCATGTCCTTGCGTGTCGCGCCGGACAGGGAGTTCAGATACGCGTCGAGCGTTGCATAGGGCAGATGAAGGACGGCGATCGGCAGGCTGGACAGGCGCGTATAGCCGCGGTTCCGCAGCACAGGCGCCAGCACCGGCAGATCGGCGTCATGCACATCCTTCACGACCGTGAGCCCGATGCCGGAGAGGGCGGCCTGCTGCTCCAGAAGATCGAGCATGCGGCCTGCCGCCTCCTGGCGGGCGGTGGGGCTCGATAGCGGCGCGAAGCCGAAATGGCAGCGCTCGGCAAAGGGGGAGCCGAGCCCGAGCAGCGGCAGCTTCAAAGCGCGCGGGAATCTTTGATCGATCCAGCGCAACGCGTCGCCCAGGCGGCCCTCCTGGATGGAGGTATGAAGCGCGTAGTCCATGCGGAACATGGGAGCCACGGCATCCGCACCGTGCGCTGTCTTCACCATGAGTGCCTGCGTGTGGGCATGCGACGGCCTGGCGGCCTCGCAGGCCTGATAATAGCGCAGGCCTTCCACCTCGCCCGGAAAGAAGCCATCCCAGACTGGCGCGGGAATGCTGCTGAACGCGGAAACTGCCGAATGCATGGGCTCGTTCCTGAAGCTGTCTTGAGAAAGTCGGCGTGAGCGGCACCGTGTGACAACGTGCCGATGCCGCCCAAGGCTGAGGGGGGCCGGCGGCGCACGGACGCGGCGCCGCAAGAGGCGCCCCGATGATGGAAAGGCACCCGCAATGCCGCCCGCCATCTGATGCGGAAAACGAAAGCCTTGAAGCCGCAGCCATCAGGCGGCGAAAACGGGTTCTACTCGTCGGACACGTCCGCGTCGTGGTCGCCATGGTCCGGCTGCGCATGCCAGGCCCCGCCGGGGGACGCATAGGATGGGGGAGGTTCCGGCGCCGTTGTCGCCCGGGTATCTACGGCGACACCGACAACGAAGCCAGACAGCAGCGGGTCGGGTTGCGGGCCGGCCTGCACAGCCGGGGCGCTCAGAAGAGCGGCAGCTGTCGGGATCGACCCAAATATGCGGCTGTGGACGTTCATGTCGGGACCGGACTCGGAATGTGAACTTCACGGCCCAGAATAGGGGGCTGGATTACAACGGCATTACGCCTGCCGGCGGAAAGCGCTGACTTCCTGCGAAAGGCGAGGGCGGCTATCCTTCCATGCCTTCGCGGGCGGGGGGAAAGATCAGGGCCACGGTGGTTCCGCCGCCGGGGGTCTCCTCGATGGACACTTTCGCCTTATGCAGCGCCGCCACCTGCGCCACGATGGTCAGGCCGAGCCCGGTTCCGCTGTTCTTCGCGCGGGCGATGGAGGTTAGCGCCTCCGCCCCGCCGACGGCGCAGGCGATGCCTTCGCCTTCATCGATCACCGCAATGCGCCCCGGTCGCTGCACTTCGACGATGATGCGCCCGCCCTTGGCACCGTGCTGCACGGCGTTGCGGATGAGGTTCGACAGGGCGATGCCGATGGCCTGCGCCGAGCCGACGATGGGGATGGGCCCCTTCTCATTGCGGAACTCGACTTCCAGGCCGGCAGCGATGGCCATGGGCGCATCCTGCGCGAGGGCGCGCAAGCCCACGCCCACCAGGTCGAGCCGGCCAAGGGCTGTGGGCTCCGCCGCAAGGCGGGCCAGTTGCAGCAGCATGGTGACGGTGGCGGAGAGGTCCTGCACGTCGGCCACCAGTTCGGCCCGCAATTGACCGTCCTCCACCCGCTCCAGACGCGTGCGCACCCGTGCCAGCGGGGTGCGCAGTTCGTGCGCGGCGTGTGACAGAAAGCGCCGCTGCTCGGCGGTCGCCATGTCGATGCGATCGAGGGCTCGATTGAAGGCGCTCACCAGCGGCCGCAATTCCGCCGGTGGCCCGGTTTCGGGCAGGCGGACGCCCTCGCGCGATCCATCAATCAGTTCCGCTGCCCGTGCCGCCCGGCGCACCGGCCGGGCGATCATTACGGGTACCACGAGGACCGTCAGCAGGATCGTCGCCAGGAGCACGATCAGCAGCGGGATCGTGGTCATGTCGAGATCCGCAAGGATGGCGCGCGTCAACTGGCTCGACGTATAGGCGACGCCGCCGACCTCGATGCGGATCGTGGGATCCGTGTCACTATCGCCCGCAACAAGCCGTTCGAGGGTCATGTCAGAGCCATGGACCACATAGCCCGACATGGCCTGGGGGGTGTCCCACACCGTCGCTCCGGCGCTGACCCAGCCGGGGACGGCGCCGTAGGAGATCGTCGTGTGGCCGTCGGTCAGAAGGAACCAGAGCGTGGGGAACTGGGCCTTGTAGCTCTCCAGCTCCGGCGTCCGCTCGAGCTTGAAGCTCCCGTTACCATCGGGCTGGATGGCCGTGCGAATAGCGATGGCCGCATCAAACTGGGCGTAGCCGCCATCATCTCCATACAACACCCCCATCACGATCCAGGCGCACAGCAGGACGGCCGTCATGGCCACTCCGATGAGCACGGAGGCGGAAAGTGCGATGGATCCCCGGATTCGGTGCATCAGGCCTCGGAGAGGATGTAGCCCAGGCCGCGCAGAGGGCGGATGATGGCAAGACAGTGATGCTCCCGCAACCGCTTGCGCAGCCGGGAGAGATGGGCATCGATGGCGTTGGACTGGATTTCGTCGTCGAAACCATAGGTGGCGTTTTCCAGGGTTTCCCGAAGCGTCACCTGACCCACCCGCCGAACCAGGGCCTCCAGCAGCGCCAGTTCGCGGCGGGGCAGGATGAGGGGAGCATTGTCCACGAAGGTGGTTCGCGAGAAGGTGTCGAACCGCAGATTGGCGACTGTGATGCTGCCCGTCTGGTCCAGATGCAGCCGTCGCACCACGGCCCTCGCGCGGGCCACAAGTTCAATGGGCTCGAACGGCTTGCAGAGGTAATCATCGGCGCCGGCATCCAGGGCCTTGGCGATATCGCCGGGATCGTCCAGGGCCGTGAGCACGAGAATGCTGGGGCGCGGCTGCAGGTGCCGCAGGTGACCGATCAGGTTGATGGCATCTCCATCCGGCAGGCGCCTGTCCATCACCACGAGGTCGAATTCGCGCACGGCAAGAGCGGCCTTGGCTTCGTCCAGCGACGTCACAAGGTCGGCGCCGCCTAAGGCGTCTTCCAGCGTTTCCCGCAGCCACGGCCCCAGCTGGTCATCATCCTCTATTACCAAAAGTCGCAAGCTCGTCCCCTTCGAGATCCCGACTCCAGTCGCACGACATCGTTGCGCGAGGATTACCGCTGGCCTGCTGCCGGCGTTGTGGTCGGTCAGTTAAGCCAATTCGACCTTTTTTCGAACGCGACCGGGCTGAGATAGCCGATGGTCGAGTGGCGATCCAGCGTCATGGCATTCACAACCCCTGCACCGGCCATGGCGCGATCAAGGGCCTGCTTCCACGCGGGCCATACAATATCCGAAACGTGCTCGCGCCCCCTATCCTCAAGAAGACCGGCTCCAGGAGCAGGCGAGTGACGCCATCCAGGTCGCCGCTGACATGGTCGCCAGTGACGACGGCCGCGTCCTGCGCCAGGACAAGGCGGCCCTGGCGACGCAGACCGTCAACAAGGTGTGGGGGCGGCTTGGCGGCCGAGCGCGCAATGCGCGAATCTCTGCGCGACCCGCTCGACGCGATCGCACGCCGCCCCCCGCCGCATTCTGCCGCTGCGGTGCTTTCGCAGAGGGCGAGAGGCGTGCAGCCGCGAAAGGGTAGCTTGATAAGTCACTGATTTTGCGTTAGAAAATGGCGCACCCGGCACGATTCGAACGTGCGACCTCTGCCTTCGGAGGGCAGCGCTCTATCCAGCTGAGCTACGGGTGCCGAGGCGCGCGAGGCGCCTGTGCCGCGTCTTCATAATCGAACCATGGCCCCCCGGCAACCGGGTGCGAGCGGCCTTTCGTCGGAAGCGCAGCGAACCGGCGCCGGCACGCGCCGCCTCAGGGCCGTGCCGGCGCGGCCTGCGTCACTTCGGCTGCGGCGGGCGCGCATTGGCGGTGGCGACGCGGCGTCCCCAGGAAATGAGGTTGGGCGAGCAATCGTCGCGGTCGAGGGCGCACTCGATCAGGGTCGGCCCGTTGGCATTGCCCAGCGCTCGGGTGATCGCCTCGGCGAGTTCGCCGCCCGTGCCGGCGCGCAGGCCGAGCCCCTCCCCGTCCTCGGCGTTGAAGACGTTGATCAGCCCGGCATAGTCCCAGTTCTTGATGTTGTTATACGGCCCGTCATGGATCTCGACCTCGATCGTGTAGCCGCGATTATTGATGAGGAAGAGGATGATCGGCAGCTTGCGCCGGATCATCTGCGCCACTTCCTGCGCGGTCAGCTGGAACGAGCCGTCGCCGATCATCGCGATCACCTGCCGGCCGGGCGCGCCCACCGCGTAGCCGAAAGTGGCCGGCACTGCCCAGCCGATCGAGCCCCACTGCATCTCGATCTCGAAGCGCGCGCCCTCGGGCAGAGCGAGGTTCATGCCGTTGAACCAGGAATCGCCGGTCTCGACGAGCACCGTGCTGTCGCCGGTCAGCAGTCCCTGGATCTGGCGCATCATCTCGGTGCGCGAGAGCTTCGCCTCCGGCGGCGCCTCCGGCACGACGGCCGGCGCGGCGCGCAGACGGTGAAGCTCGTTCAGGGCGGTGGGGTTGGCCTCCACCCGCGTCGCCAGGCCGTCCAGCACCTCGGCCAGCCGCACGCCGCTGAAATCATGCCCGGCAAGGCTGACATGGTCGATGTCGAGGGTGAGCACGTTCGCCCCGGCCGGGTTCGAGGTCCAGCCGACGGTGGAATAGTCGTTGAACAGCGTGCCGATGCAGATCAGCCCATCCGACCAGTCGACGATCTCGCGCGTGCCCGGCGAGGAGACCTCGCCCCAGTAGACCCCGGCGAATTGCGGGTGCGTCTCGGGGAAGAAGCTCTTGGCCGCCGCCATCACCGCCACCGGGCAGCCCAGCGCCTGCGCGAGCGCCAGCGCTGCGGCCTCGGCCTTGGCCGCGCGCAGCTTGGAGCCGATGAGGATTAGCGGCTTCTTGCGGCCCTTGATGAAGTCCGCCGCCGTGCTCACCGCCGCTTCAAGCGTCGCAGGATCGCTGGGCGCGCCGGCGAGAAGGCTGCTCACCGGCCCGGGCGCCGCGCAGGAAGCGCCGGCAATGTTGCAGGCGATCTCGATATAGGCCGGCTTGCTTTCGCGCAGCGCGGCGCGGATCGCGCTGTCAATCTGGTACGGCGCCTTGTCCGGCGAAATGATGGTGACGGCGCAGCAGGTGATCCGGGCGGCGATGTCGTGCTGGTAGGAGAGATCGGACGTCGCCATCGTGTGGTGGAGCAGATGGTCGGTGGCGCGGTCATTGGTGTTGGGCCCGCCGGAGATCAGGATGACCGGCAGGTTTTCCGCATTGGCGCCGGCAATGGCATTGATGATCGACAGGCCGCCGACGCTGAAGGTGACGACGGCCGCCGCCGCGCCATTGGCCCGGGCATAGCCCTCGGCGGCATAGCCGCAATTGAGCTCGTTGCAGCAATAGACCTGCTCGGTTTCCTCATTGGTCAGCAATTGGTCGAGCAGCGCCAGATTGAAGTCGCCGGCGACGGCGAAATGGTGCTTCAGCCCGATCTGGGCGAGACGGGCGGCAAGATAGCTACCTACGGTGTATGTCATGTTGCGCTCGGCCATTGCCTTGAGGAAGGTGGGCGAAACCTAGCAGCATCCCCGGCCCGCCGGTATCGCGAATGAACGCCGCGCGCGTGGCGCCCTCACGCCGGCCCGGCGAGCAGGGTGGTGATCCGCGCCGCGAGGTCCGGTGCCACGTCGGGGCGCAGGCGGACAGCGTCTTCGCCCGACAGCAGGCCGGCGAGAATATCGGCCACCGCTGCCATGTCCGCGGCGCGGAGCCCCAGCGTCGCCAGAAACTGCGTGCCGACCCGCAGCGCCGTTCCCCCCGGCCCGGTGATGTCGGGGCAGAGGCCGAGGATCACGCCGCTCTCCGCCAGCGCCGCCACCAGCGCGCGCGGCGCCGCCTCCGCCGCGATCGGGATCAGCATCTGGTGCGTATGGCCCGCCTCGGGGGCGATCACCGGCAGGCCGCGCCGGCGGCAGGCGCTGGCCAGCGCGGCGGTGTTGGCCACCACGCGCCCGGCATAGTCGGCCGCCCCGGCACGCATGTCGGTGAGCAGGCGCAGCAGAGGCGGCAGCAGGGCGGCGTTGGAATTGGCGAGGAAGCGCGCATCGAGTAGCCGCGCCAGCGCCTCGCCCTGCGCCGGGTCGCGGCCGAGGATGAGGCCGTGCGGCATTCCCGGCAGGGTCTTGTAGGTCGAGGTGACAAGCACGTCGACGCCGGCCTCCAGCGGGTTGGGATAGGTGCCGCCGGCGATCAGCCCGGCGACATGCGAGGCATCGAACACGGTGGTGGCCCCCACCGCGCGCGCCGCCGCGACGACGGGCGCGATGTCGTCCGCTCCGACCATCACGCTGCGCCCGAGCATGACGAGGCGCGGCCGGCGCTGTTCCACCAGCCGCGCGGCGCCTGTCGCGTCGAGGCACAGGCCGGCGGCATCAAAAGGAAGTTCGTCGCAGACGAGCCCGGCGAGATCAGGCGTGCCGCCGCGCCGCTGGCTCAGATGCCCGCCCTGCGCCTTGTCAGGCGCCAGCATGAGGTCGCCCGGCCGGGCGAAGGCGTGGAACACGGCGAGATTGCACAGCGTCGCGCTCGGCAGGCGCGGCTCGGCCCAGCCGGCGCGGAAGAGGGCGCAGGCCTCCTGCCGCACCGCCACCTCCAGCGCCGAGACCAGTTCCGTGCCGGGCTGCTCCTTGTCGAAGCTCGGCCCCATCGAGGGCATGGCACCAAGGCCGGGGGCGTAGGCGGCGATCACCTCGGGCGAGGGCAGGTTGGCGCCGGCATAGAGCACGAGGCGCTGGCGGGCGAGCGTGTCGCCATGGCGCGCGGCGGCGGCGAAGAGCGTTGCGTGATCCCCAGTCATGGCATGGAGATAACCGCTATTCGGCCGGCGGCCAATGCGGCCTCGCCACGCAGAGTGTGGCGGGCGGGCGGCGGGTTGTTATATAGCTCAGCCATGACAGACACTCCCGCCAGCCCCCCAGCGCCCCGCCGCGCGCCGCTGTTCTCCCCCGAGGAGGTGGAGCGCTATGCCCGCCATCTCGTGCTCAGTGAGATCGGCGGGCCGGGCCAGCAGAAGCTGAAAAAGGCGCGGATGCTGGTCGTGGGCGCGGGCGGGCTCGGCGCGCCGGCGCTGATGTACCTCGCCGCCGCCGGCGTCGGCCATCTCACGGTCATCGACGATGACGAGGTGTCACTGTCCAATCTGCAGCGGCAGATCATCCACACCACCGCCGCCATCGGCCGGCGCAAGACCGAGAGCGCGGGGGATTTCATCGCCGCGCTCAACCCGCATGTGGAATTTGAGGGGCTGACGGCGCGGCTGACGGCGGAAAATGCGCTGGCGCTGGTGGGCGAGGCCGATGTGGTGATCGACGGCTCGGACAATTTTTCCACACGCTATCTCGTCTCGGACGCCTGCGCGCTGGCCGGCCGGCCGCTGGTGTCCGCCGCGCTCGGGCGCTTCGACGCCACGGTGACGACGCTGCGCCCGCATGAAAAGGGCCCGGACGGCACGCCGAACCCGACCTATCGCTGCCTGTTCCCGGAGCCGCCGCCGGCCGGCACGGTGCCGAGCTGCGCCGAGGCCGGCATTCTCGGCGCGGTGGCCGGTGTCGCCGGCACGCTGGTGGCACTGGAGGCGGTGCGCGCCGTCGTCGGCTTCGGCGAGGGGCTGGTCGGGCGGCTGCTGATGATCGACACCCTGACCATGCGCTTCGAAACGCTGAGCTATGGCTGGGACCCGGAAAACCCGCTCACCGGCGAGAACCCGACGATCAAGGATCTGTCGGAGCATATGCGCTGAAGCGCCGGGCGGGTCCTACTTTGAGGTCCATCCTTCGAGGCCCGGGCTTTGCCCGGGCACCTCAGGATGCCGCTGCATCCCAGGCAGGCTGCGTTACGCTGAGCCGCAAGTGAAGCGTCGCACCGGGGACGATCTGCCGGACGCCGGGCCCCCGTCATGCTGAGGTGCGCGCGCAGCGCGCCTCGAAGCACGCAGATGCGTAGATCGGGCACCGCCCGGCGATCCTCGCGCCACCCTCGTGTTCCGGCCCAGCGGAGCCGCAGGCGGAGCGCTGCGCCGGGATGACGGTGGGCCGGACAAAGGCCCACGTCATGCTGAGGTGCGAGCGTAGCGAGCCTCGAAGCACGCAGGCGCGGCCTCAGGCATGGCCCCCGGATCGGCGCCGCGCGGGGCGCGGCTGGTCCGGGGAACGCCTCCGGGCCTCAGCCCGCCTCAGAGCATCGACGGCAGCACCCGGTCGGGCGGGCGGTGGCCGTCCATGAAGGCCTTGATGTTGACGATCACCTTTTCGCCGGTGTCGACGCGGGCCTCGACCGTGGCCGAGCCCATATGCGGCAGCAGCACCACCTTGCCGGCGCGGGCGAGCTTGAGCAGCTTCGGGCTCACCGCCGGCTCGCGCTCGAACACGTCGAGGCCGGCGCCGGCGATCTCGCCATGCTCGATCATGCGGATCAGCGCGTGCTCGTCGATCACCTCGCCGCGCGCGGTGTTGACGATATAGGCGTCCTTTCGCACCAGCTTCAGCCGGCGGGCGGAGAGCAGGTGGAAGGTGGCCGGGGTGTGCGGGCAGTTGATGGAGAGAATGTCCATCCGCGCCAGCATCTGGTCGAGGCTGTCCCAATAGGTCGCCTCAAGATCTTCCTCGATCTGGGCGGGGAGGGGATGGCGGTTGTGATAATGGATCTGCAGGCCGAAGGCGCGGGCGCGGCGCGCCACCGCCTGGCCGATGCGGCCCATGCCGATGATGCCGAGCCGCTTGCCCCAGATGCGGTGGCCGAGCATCCAGGTCGGCGACCAGCCGGGCCAGGCGCCGTCATCGCTGGTGATCAGCGCCGCGCCCTCGGTGAGCCGGCGCGGCACGGCGAGAATCAGCGCCATGGTCATGTCGGCGGTGTCCTCGGTGAGGACGCCGGGCGTGTTGGTGATGGTGATGCCGCGTTCCGTGGCGGCGGTGACGTCGATATGGTCGACGCCATTGCCGAAATTGGCGATCAGCTTGAGATTCGGGCCGGCGGCCTCGATCACCTTGGTGTCGATGCGGTCGCAGATGGCGGGCACCAGTACGTCGGCGGTGGCCATCGCCTCGCAGAGGTCGGCCTGGCTCATCGGCACATCATCGACATTGAGCCGCGCGTCGAACAGCTCGCGCATGCGGGTTTCGATCTTGTCGGGCAGCTTTCGCGTCACGACGACCAGCGGCTTCCTGCGGGCCATGTTGCTCCCCGTACGATTCACCGTGGCGATCAAGCTCCCGTTAACGCTACGGGCCCCACACTCGCGCCAAAACCGGGCGAGGCGTTCCTTAGCAGACAGGTCCAGGAAACACAAAAATGCACCGATTCGCAGTGCAGGCGTGTTTTCACGATCGCGCTGCCGGACAGCGTCGCCGCGATGGGCGAAGGGTGATTGAGACGATGCGCAACAAAAAGCTTCGAGGCCGGACGAAGCTGCGGACGAATATTCTGTTGGCCTGTTTGGCGTCACTGGCCTCACTGTCCACCACACTGCACTCACCGGCCATGGCGCAGGAGCCGGCGCCGGCCGATATGGCGGGCCCCGCGGGGCGCACCAGCGGCCTGCCGGTGCCGCGCTTTGTCAGCCTCAAGGCCGACAAGGTGAATGTCCGCTCCGGCCCGACGCGCGATCATGGCGTGGCCTGGGTGTTCACCCGCGCCGGGCTTCCCGTTGAAATCACTGCCGAATTCGAGACCTGGCGGCGGATCCGCGATGCTGATGGAGCCGAGGGCTGGGTGTACCACTCCATGCTGTCGGGCCGGCGCACCGCGCTGGTCAATCCGTGGAAGGCCGGCGAGGAAATATCCCTTTATTCGGAACCCTCTACCGGCTCGGCGGTCCGCGCCCGGCTGGAGGCCGGCGTGCTCGGCAAGGTCGAGCATTGCGACGGCAAATGGTGCCGCTTCTTCGACAATGGCTTCGACGGCTTCATCGAGCAGGAGCGGCTCTGGGGCGTCTATCCCGGTGAAAAGCTGGAGTAGGCGTCACACCGGACGGGCGGCGATGTAGCGCCGCTCCTGGGTGAGGCCGCCATAGCCATAGGCGTCGCCCCGCGCCTCCACCACATGCACATAGCTTTCCGCGTGGAGCGGGCCGAGAACGTCGCCGAAGGCGGCGAAGATCGCGGCGATGAAGGCCGCCTTCTCATCCTTGGTGTTGGTGCCCTCTGTCACGCGGATGTCGAGCCAGAAGGCGGCAAGGCTTTGTTCCGCCAAGCTTATCCCGGCGCAGAACCAGTTTGCCGGATCGGCCCGCTCGACCAGAACGGCGGTGACCGAGGGGTCCTTGCCCAGCCATTGCCGCGCCAGCTGCGCGGCGCATGCGGCGAGGGCGGCCTCCCGCCCGGCGGCGGGAGAAGGCGTGGCGAATCGAATCTGGATCATCGGCATGGCGTGGCTCCCTTCGAGTGGTGTGGAGGGAGTCGTAGCGCCTGCAGAAAAATGATAGAACGCTATCATTGATACTAACAATGATAGTGGTTTGTTATGAGTGATCGCCCGCTCGATCTCGAACTCGTCCGCGCCTTCGTGCATGTGGCCGATCTCTCCAGCTTCACCCGCGCTGCCGAAGCGCTGGGCGGCACGCAGGCGGGGGTGAGCCTCAAACTGCGCAAGCTGGAGGCCCGGCTTGGTCGCACACTCCTCGAGCGCACCCCCCGCCTCGTCCGCCTCACCGCCGACGGCGCCCTGTTTCTGGAGCGCGCCCGCCGGTTGCTCGCTTCCGACCGCGAGGCTCGCCTGTGGGATGCGGCGCCCGTGCGCCGGCTGCGGCTCGGCATCAGCGACCACACCACCGGCGATACGCTGCCAGCGCTGCTGCGGCGGCTCTCGGCGGTCAGCCCCGGCATCGTGTTCGACGTTCGCATGGGGTTCTCCCGGGTGCTTTGCGACGCCTTCGATGCGGGGGAACTCGACGCAGCCGTGGTGCGGCGCGAGGGCAGCCGGCGCGACGGGGAGGTCCTGCGGCAGGATCGCTATGGATGGTTTGCCGCCGGAGACTGGCAGGCGCGTGGTGAGTCCCTGCCTCTGGCCTTGCTGGCGCCTCCCTGCGGGGTTCGCGCCACGGCCATCGGCGGGCTGGGTTCGGCCGGCATCGCCTGGCACGAGGCCTTCACCGGCGGCAGCGTCTCCTCGGTCAGCGCGGCGGTGGCGGCGGGACTGGCCGTGGCGCCGCTTGCCGCCCATCTCGCGCCCCCCGGCAGCGTCGATGTCGGCCCGGCGTTGAAGTTGCCGGCTCTCCCGGTGGCCACGGTGATGCTGGTTGCCCGCGCTGGCGACGCGCCGGCCAAGACGGCGCTGCGCGAACTGGCGGCTTTCCTGCGGGCCTAGGCCATCGCCGCAGGCAACGAAAAAGGGCCGGTCAACGACCGGCCCTTCGGGTTCTATGATGGTGAACGACGATCAGGAGCGGCGCTTGGGGCGCAGTCGGACCACCACGTCAACCCGCGCAACCTCATAGCCTTCCGGCGGCTCGGGAATGCGCTCGACCTCGACCGAAGCGCTGGGAATGTCGACGAGATTGTTCTCGCCTTCGAGGAAGAAGTGGTGATGATCCGACGGGTTGGTGTCGAAATAGGTCTTCGATCCGTCAACCGCCAGCTCGCGCAGCAGGCCGACCTCGGTGAACTGGTGCAAGGTGTTGTAGACGGTGGCCAGCGACACCGGGAAACGGGCCTTGATCGCTTCTTCGTGCAGGATTTCCGCCGAGACGTGGCGGTCGCCCTTGGCGAAAAGCAGCCAGCCGAGCGCGAGGCGCTGGCGGGTGGGGCGCAGGCCAACATCGCGCAGCATGTGCCGCACGTCGTGGAACGGGCAGCCCGTGCGGCCAGCGCCATCGCGCAGCTTGGCGACGGGCAACACAGGTCCGTCTTCTTCCACCACCATGCGGGAGAAGGCTAAGTTCTGGGGGCGAAAACCTTCGCTCATCTCGTCTTCCGAACCATCATTACCGCCTTCCCGCCCCGAAGGGGTTAAGGTCGATCCGCAGCACAACAGACACTCGGCGCGCCGCCCGACTGTGCGGCAAGCACGCGCACGGTGCCTTTTTCAGCTGTCATTATATCGGCACGCTATGCGGCGGGGCAATATCGTGCGGAATAATCGTAATGGTTCCAATCTGCGCGGCGCCCGAGGCCGCTGGCGCCTCAGACCGGCGGCGGCCGTTTTGTTCGGGCGATGGTGCCGGGTTGCCGTCACGCGAGTGACATTTTGAATGTCCCTGCGCGGGAGCTGTGGCTTTGAGCGGGCGGGGCGCTGTGATAGGAAGCGCGCTGCGTCAGGTGGCCGGGGCGGCAGCAGCCCATGCCCATGCCGCGAAAACCGGCGGCCGCGGGCTGCTCAAGGCGATGGAAACAGCAAGCGTGGGTATTACCGAAACGATGGTCGAGCGGCAGACGAGCTTCACTTACGAGGAACTGCTCGCGTGCGGGCGCGGAGAGCTTTTCGGACCGGGAAACGCGCAGCTTCCTGCGCCGCCCATGCTGATGTTTGATCGCATCACCGAGATTTCCGAGGATGGTGGCCCGAACGGTAAGGGCCATGTGCGCGCCGAGCTCGATATCCGGCCCGACCTCTGGTTCTTCGGCTGCCACTTCATCGGCGATCCGGTGATGCCCGGCTGCCTTGGCCTCGATGCGCTCTGGCAGCTTGTCGGCTTTCATCTCGGCTGGCTCGGCTCTCCCGGCCGCGGGCGTGCGCTCGGTGCCGGCGAGATCAAGTTTTCCGGCCAGGTCCTGCCGACCGTCAAGAAGGTCGTGTACGGGATCGATTTCAAGCGCGTCATGCGCTCCAAGCTGGTTCTCGGCATCGCCGATGGCTGGGTGGAAGCCGATGGAGACGTCATCTACCGGGCGGGAGATCTGAAGGTCGGCCTGTTCCAGTCCTGATCCCGGCGCCCTTGCGGGGCTCTGCCCGCAGGGCCATTTCGCGTGCCTAGATCCCCTCGCGTGCCAGATTCCTCGCGTGCTTTGAAGGAAAGGAAGCCTATGCGCCGTGTTGTCGTAACCGGAATGGGCATCGTCTCGTCCATCGGCAACTCCACGCAGGAGGTACTCGCCTCCCTGCGCGAGGGACGGAGCGGCATCAGCCGGGCCGAGAAATATGTCGAGCTTGGCTTCCGCAGCCAGGTGCAGGGCGCGCCGCAGCTCGACGCCAGTGAGGTGGTCGATCGCCGCGCCATGCGCTTCCATGGCGGCGGCACCGCCTGGAACCATGTCGCCATGGACCAGGCGATCCGCGATGCCGGGCTGGAAGAGCACGAAATCTCGCATGAGCGCACCGGGCTCATCATGGGCTCGGGCGGCTCGTCCACCCGCACCATCGTCGAGGCGGCGGACATCACCCGCAAGAATTCCAGCCCCAAGCGCGTTGGCCCGTTCGCGGTGCCCAAGGCGATGGGCTCCACCGCCTCGGCCACGCTCTCGACCTGGTTCAAGATCAAGGGGCTGAGCTATTCGATCTCCGCCGCCTGCGCGACCACCAATATCTGCATCGGCAACGCCGCCGAGATGATCCAGTACGGCAAGCAGGACATCATGTTCGCTGGCGGCTGCGAGGATCTCGACTGGACGCTGTCCTGCCTGTTCGACGCCATGGGTGCCATGTCGTCCGACTATAACGACCGCCCAGCCGTCGCCTCGCGCCCCTATGATAAGAACCGCGACGGCTTCGTCATCTCCGGCGGCGCCGGCGTGCTGGTGCTGGAAGAGCTGGAGCACGCCAAGGCCCGCGGCGCGCGCGTCTATGCCGAGATCATCGGCTATGGCGCCACCTCGGACGGTGCCGACATGGTCGCCCCTTCCGGCGAGGGCGCGGCCCGCGCGATGAAGCTGGCCCTGTCCGGCGTGAAGGGTGGCATCGACTATATCAACCCGCACGCCACCTCGACCCCGATCGGCGATCTCAAGGAGATTGAGGCGATCCGCGCCGTGTTCGGCGACAAGGCGCCGCCGATCTCGGCCACCAAGTCGCTCACCGGCCACTCGCAGGGCGCGACCGGCGTGCATGAGGCGATCTACTCCATCCTGATGATGCAGAACGGCTTCATCTCGGCCAGCGCCCATATCGACGAGATCGACCCCGCCTTTGCCGACATGCCGATCGTGCGCGAGCGCGTCGACAATGCGCGGCTGGAGCGGGTGCTCTCCAACGGCTTCGGTTTCGGCGGGGCCAATGCGGTGCTGGTTTTCCAGCACCCCGAAGCTTGATCGACGCGCTGCGGCGGCGGAAGGGACAGCCAGCATGAGCCTGATGCAGGGGAAACGCGGCCTTATCATGGGCGTCGCGAACGACCATTCCATCGCCTGGGGCATTGCCCGGACGCTGGCGGCGCAGGGCGCCGAACTCGCCTTCACCTATCAGGGCGAGGCACTGGGCCGCCGTGTGAAGCCGCTCGCCCAGAGCCTGGGCAGTGACACGCTGCTGGCCTGCGATGTCGAGGACCTTGCCTCGGTCGACGCCGTGTTCGCGGCGCTTAAGGAGAAATGGGGCACGCTCGACTTTCTCGTCCATGCCATCGGCTTCTCGGACAAGAACGAGCTGAAGGGCCTCTACGCCGACACGACGCGGGCGAACTTCACCCGCACCATGGTGATTTCCTGCTTCTCCTTCACCGAGCTCGCCAAGCGCGCGGCGCCGCTGATGACGGAAGGCGGCTCGCTTATCACGCTCACCTATGGCGGCTCGACCCGGGTGATGCCGAACTACAATGTGATGGGCGTCGCCAAGGCGGCGCTGGAAGCGAGTGTGCGCTACCTCGCGGCCGATTACGGGCCGCAGGGCGTGCGCGTGAACGCTATTTCCGCTGGGCCGATCCGCACCCTGGCGGGCGCCGGCATCGCCGATGCGCGGCTCATGTTCAACTACCAGAAGCGCCATGCCCCGCTGCGTCGCACCGTGACGCTCGACGAGGTTGGCGGCGCCGCGCTCTACCTGCTCTCGGACCTCTCGACCGGCGTCACCGGCGAGGTGCATTTCGTCGATTCCGGCTACAACATTATCTCGATGCCGCATCCCGACGCGTTGAAGACCATTGAGGATGCCGAGGAACGGGCGGCCGGCGAGGCGGCGGAGTAGGTCCTACCCCTGCGGTTTGACAGCGGCGATCCAGAGAAAGTCGATCTCCTCGTTGTCCTGTCGCTCAACCGCGCTTTCGCGCACGACGAGCCCGGCATCCCGCAGTTGTGCCAGGCTCGCCGCTTCGCCGGCATGGCTAAAAAACATTTCGGCGCCCAGCCATTCTCCGGTCCATTCACCCGCAGGGCCCGCTCCGAAACTGGCCACGAATACTCCACCCGGTCGCAGCCATTCGGCAACGTGGGCGATCAGCTTCGGCTGTTTGGCGGCAACAACATGGCTGATCGAGTAAAAAGCTCCCACGGCGTCGAACGTGGCTCTTTCAAAGCGGACGTCGCACATATCGGCCACCGCGAAACATGCGCCCGGAACATTACGTCGCGCGCGTGCGATCTGTTCGGGCGAGCCGTCGATCCCGATGACATAATGACCAAGCATAGCCAGATCCCGTGCCACCGGGATGCCGGCCCCGCAACCAAGGTCCAGCACCCGGCCTCCCTTTTTGGGAAGGGCCGCAGCGAGGCGATTGAGCCAGCGTTGCCGCACGGCTGAAAGGCCGAACCGATCGAGATAGGCATCGGCCAGGCGGTCATATCCGGCGGCGACTATGCGCGCAGTGGGGCTCGTCATAGTGGGAGACTCCCAAATGCGGCTGCTGCTGTCGAGGACCGCTTAGCGATTCCTCACGCGCGCAGCGCGATCCGGTAGGCATGGGCGGGGTAGACCCCGAGAATTCGCACTTCCTTGGAGAAGAACGACAGTTCTTCCAGCGCCAGTTTGAGGCTCGGGTCGTCGGGGTGGCCGTCGACATCGGCATAGAACTGGGTGGCGAAGAACTCGCCGTCGAGCTGATAGGATTCCAGCTTGGTCATGTTCACGCCATTGGTGGCGAAGCCGCCCATCGCCTTGTACAGCGCCGCCGGCACGTTGCGCACGCGGAACACGAAGGTGGTGACGGTCGGCCCGTTATTGGCGGGGGCCCATTCGCCGTCCTTGGCGAGGATGACGAAGCGCGTCGTGTTGTGCGCCTCGTCCTCGATGTTCTCGGCGATGATGTCGAGGCCGTAGATCTCGGCGGCGAGCCGCGAGGCAATGGCGGCGCGGCTCGTGTCCTGCGATTCCGCCACCAGGCGCGCTGAGCCGGCGGTGTCGGCGCCGACAATGGCCTTCAGCCCCAGCTTGCGGATGATGTTGCGGCACTGGCCGAGCGCCATGACATGGCTCTCCGCCGACTTCACCGTTGCCAGCGACGCGCCGGGTATGGCCATCAGCTGGTGCGAGAGCGGCAGGAAGAACTCGCCGATGATGGTGAGCCCGGAGGTCGGCATCAGGTGGTGAATGTCCGCCACCCGCCCGGCAACCGAATTCTCGATCGGGATCATGCCGAGATGGGCCTCGCCATTCTGAAGCGCGGCGAAAGCGTCCTCAAAGGTGGCGCAGGGCACGGCTTCGTGCTCGGGATAAACCTCGCGGCAGGCGATATGCGAGTTCGCGCCCGGTTCGCCCTGGAAGACGATGGTGCGGCGGCTGGTCATGAGAGCGTCCTTGATTCGTGCGCGGCCTTCAGTTGCGCCGCTTCCCGGGCAAGCATGGCGCGGGCCTTTTCCAGATCTTCCGGCGTATCGACGCCGAGCGGGACGGTGTCGACAATGGCGACATCGATCCTCATTCCGGCCTCCAGCGCGCGCAGCTGTTCCAGCTTCTCGCGGCTCTCCAGCGGCGAGGGCGGCAAGGCGACAAAGCGCTCCAGCGCGCTGCGGCGATAGGCATAGAGGCCGATGTGGTGGAACAGCGGCCCCTCGCCGTAAGGGGCGGTGGCGCGGGTGAAATAGAGCGCGCGCAGTCGCCGGGGTGTGATCGGGCTGCCGACGGCTTTGACCACATTGGGATTGGTGCGCTCGCCCGTCTCGGTGATCTCGGCCGCCAGCGTGCCGATGTCCACCGCCGGGTCATCGAGCAGGTCGAGCGCCGCACGGATGAGGGCGGGATCGATCGTCGGCAGGTCGCCCTGCACATTGACGATGCGCGTCACACGACGCTCCGGGTCGATGCGCTCGAGCGCCTCGAAGATTCGGTCCGAGCCGCTGGCATGGTCGGCACGGGTCATGGCGACCTCGAATCCGGCGCCTTCCACCGCGGCGCGCACGCCCTCGTCATCCGTGGCGACCACCACCCGGCCGATGCCCGCCGCGGCGGAACGCCGCGCCACTTCGACGATCATCGAACGACCGCCAAGATCGGCGAGCGGCTTTCCCGGCAAACGGGTCGAGGCCATGCGGGCTGGAATAAGAATAAGTGTGTCCTGGGAGGACATGTCGGTGCCTTGTCATCGTCCTGCGCGGTGCCGGGCTCCTCTCTCAGAGTGGCGAAACGTAGCACCGCAGCGCGCTTATACGGGTTGCACGCGAACCGTCAAAATGATTAGTTCCCGCGCGCCATTGGCGGTCGCAAGCGAGCGCTGATACATTGCGCGCAGGGTATTGCAGGCCAGCCGGATGGTCCGTGTGCCGGGTGAGGGAGCGAATATTTCGATGGACAGCTTCGAGCTGAACAAGGTTGCTGGTGCGGTCCTGGGCGTGCTGACGTTGACGCTCGGTCTGAACGTGTTCGCCGACATCCTGTTCTCCAGCCATGGGCCGGAGAAGGCGGGCTACGAGATCGCCGTGCAGGAGGAACTGACGGGCGAGGCGCAGGCCGCGCCCGCAGAGGTTCCGCTTGCCCAGCTCCTCGCCGCCGCCAGCCCGCAGAAGGGCGAGGCCCAGGCCAAGAAGTGCGCCGCCTGCCACAATTTCGTGGAAGGCGCCGGCGCCAAGGTCGGCCCGGATCTCTACGGCATCGTCGGCCGCCCGGTGGCGGGCGCCGAGGGCTTCGCCTATTCTGCGGCGATGAAGGCCCATGGCGGCAACTGGACCTTCCAGGACCTCAGCGACTTCATCAAGAATCCGAAGGCCGACATTCCCGGCACGGCGATGGGCTTTGCCGGCATCGCCAAGGACACGGACCGCGCCGACCTAATCGCCTATCTCAACACGCTCTCGCATAGCCCGCTGCCGCTGCCCTCGCCGGAGGCGGCGCCCGCCGCTGCCGAGCCTGCGGCGACGGTGCCGGCTTCGGGCGAGACGGGTGGCAACGTGCCGCCGCCGGCCGGCTCCGCCGCGCCTGCGACCACCGTGCCAGCGCCCACGCCGGCTGTGCCTGCGGCTCCCGAAGCGCCTGCGGCGCCCGCTCCCGAAGCGCCTGCGGCGCCCGCTCCCGAAGCGCCTGCGGCTCCCGCACCGGCGGAACCGGCTCCGGCGTCGCCTGCTCCCGCGGCGCCCGCCACGCCCTGAGGCGCCCGCCCTGCGGGCTGAGGCTTTCACGATCACGTCAGGCCGGCGGCGCAATGCGTCGCCGGCCTTATTCTTTTCCGGACTACCCCCTTCATATTGACCGCCAATGTTCATAATCGTCATGGGGCGTGCGCCTGCGCCGCCTCGCCAGACGACGTGCCAAAGGGATGATGCGCATGACCCGGCTCCGCCGCTCCGACCGCCCCGCCGCTCCCGGCTGGCGCCCGCCGGCATGGAGCGGCGCGACGGCCCGGTCCCTGGCCATCGCCGCGCTCGGCATCAGTCTGCTTGGAACGGCGCGGGCACAGGAGCCGGCGCCCGCCGCAGCCCCCCCCGCCACGTCGGCAGGCGCGGGCGAATGGCGGCACGGCCTCTCGCTGATGGGGCAGCCGAAATACCCCGCCGACTTCAAACATTTCGACTATGTAAACCCGGATGCGCCAAAGACAGGACTGGTGCGGCAGTCGGTCGACGGCACCTTCGATTCGCTGAACGACATCATCCCGCGCGGCGCTGCGGCGGCCGGGCTGCATCTGATCTACGACACGCTGATGACCCCGGCGGCCGACGAGGTTGCGACCGAGTACGGGCTGATTGCGGAAAGCGTCCGCTATCCCGCCGACTTCTCCTCGGTGACCTATCGCCTGCGGCCGGAGGCGAAGTGGCATGATGGCCAGCCGATCACGGCGGACGACGTGGTGTGGTCGTTTGAGCAATTGACCAAGAACAATCCACGGCAGGCTTATTACTACAGCCACGTGAAGGGCGCCGCCGTCACCGGCGAGCGCGAGGTGACCTTCACCTTCGATCAGGCGGGTAACCGCGAGCTGCCGCAAATCGTCGGCCAGTTGCGCGTCATGCCCAAGCACTGGTGGACGGCGAACGGGCCGGACGGCAAGCCGCGTGACATCAGCCAGGGCACGCTGGAAGTGCCGCTCGGCTCGGGTCCCTACAAGGTGAAGCAGGTTCAGCCCGGTCGCTCCATTTCCTTCGAGCGCGTGCCCGACTATTGGGGCGCGAACCTGCCGGTGAACATCGGCAGCGATAATTTCGCCGAGCAGCGCTACGAGTATTTCCGCGATTCGACGGTGGAACTGGAGGCGTTCAAGGGCGACCAGTATGATTTTCGCATCGAGACTTCGGCCAAGGACTGGGCCACAGCCTATAATTTTCCGGCGGTGAAGGACGGCAAGGTCATCCTGGAAGAGTTCCCCAACCGGTCTTCCGGCTCGATGCAGGCATTCATCCCCAATCTGCGCCGCGAGAAATTCCAGGACCAGCGGGTGCGCCGCGCGCTCAACCTGGCGCTCGACTTCGACGGCATGAATCGCACCCTGTTCTTCGGCCAGTACAAGCGGACATCAAGCTATTTCCAGAACACCGAGTTGGCCTCCTCCGGCCTGCCGCAGGGGCTGGAACTGGAGATTCTGGAGAGCGTGAAGGACAAGATTCCCGCCAGCGTCTTCACCACGCCCTACACCAACCCGGAAGGCTGGAGCGAAGGGCTGCGGCGCGGCAATCTGCGCGAGGCCGCGAACCTGCTCAAGCAGGCCGGCTATGAGGTGAAGGGCGGCAAGCTGGTGAACGCCAAGGGCGAGCCTTTCACCATGGAGATCCTGATCTCCAATCCCGCCTTCGAGCGTGTCGCGCTGTTCTACAAGCCGTCGCTGGAGCGCCTGGGCATCACCGTGAATGTGCGGCAGGTCGATATCTCGCAATATATCAACCGCCTGCGCGCCCGCGACTACGACATGATCATCACCGGCTGGGCTCAGTCGCTCTCGCCGGGCAATGAGCAGCGCGATTTCTGGGGTTCCAGCGCCGCCGATCGTGAGGGCTCGGGCAATTATGCCGGCATCAAGGATGCCGGCATCGATGCCCTGATCGAGAAGGTGATCTACGCCACCAGCCGCGAGGAACTCGTCGCTGCCACCCGTGCGCTCGACCGGGTGCTGCTGGCGCATGACTATGTGGTTCCAAGTTGGAACTACCCGAACACGCGCACGGCGCGCTGGAACCGTTTCAGCCACCCCGACAAGATGCCGGAGTATGGAGGGGATTCCTTCCCGAACATCTGGTGGTGGGACGCGGAGAAGGCGGCCAAGACCGGGGCCGCCCGGTGAGCGGGCAGGGGCCCCGCTGGGGCCGCGCTTCGTCATCCCGACCGGAGGCGAAGCCGGAGAGCCGGGATCGTCATCCCCCTCATCCGTTTTTGGCCCGCGATCCCGGAGCGGCCGTTCCGGCCGTCCGGGATGACGGCGGTCCCGTCTCCCGCCGCGCGCTTCTGACCCTCGCCGCCGGCGCCTCGCTCCTGCCCTGGCTCGGTCACCCCGCCCTGGCGCAGGAGGTGGCGCCCCCCTCCGCCGCAGCTCCGGCCACCGCGGCGCCCGGCTTCGGGCCGGAGCGGCACGGGCTCTCCGTGTTCGGCGACTTGAAATATCCCGCCGACTTCGCCCATTTCGACTATGTCGACCCCGCATCGCCCAAGGGCGGCACCTTCTCGCAGGTCGGCCCCACCGCGGCGTTCAACCAGTCGTTCCAGACCTTCAATTCGCTCAATGGCTACATCCTGAAGGGTGACGGCGCGCAGGGCATCGATCTCATCTTCGATACGCTGATGGCGCGGGCCTTTGACGAGCCGGACGCCATTTATGGTCTGGTGGCGCAGAGCGTCGCCGTTTCAGAAGACGGCACGCTCTACCGCTTCCGCCTGCGGCCGCAGGCGCGCTTCCACGACGGCACAAAGCTCACCGCCGAGGATGTCGCCTTCTCGCTCAACCTGTTGAAGAGTAAGGGCCATCCCATCATCGCACAGAACCTGCGGGACATGGAGGGAGCAGAGGCGCAGGGCGACGAGATCGTCATGTTGCGCTTTGCACCCCGGCGGGCCCGCGACGTGCCGCTGTTCGCCGCCTCGCTGCCGATCTTCTCTAAGGCCTACTACAGTTCCACCCCGTTCGACGCGAGCTCGCTGGAGCCGCCGCTCGGCTCGGGCGCCTATAAGGTTGGCCGGTTTGAGGTTGGCCGCTTCATCGAGTATCGCCGCGATCCCGACTACTGGGCCAAGGACCTGCCGGTGAATGCCGGCGTGAACAATTTCGACGTGCTGCGCTACGAGTATTTTCGCGACCGTGAGGTCGGGTTCGAGGCGTTCAAGGCGCGGGCCTATCTGTTCCGGCAGGAATTCACGGCCCGCACCTGGGCCACTGGCTATGATTTCCCGGCGTTGAACGAGGGAAGGGTGAAGCGCGAGATCCTGCCCGATCGCACGCCTTCCGGTGCGCAGGGCTGGTTCCTCAATCTGCGCCGGCCGAAATTCGCCGATCCCCGCGTGCGCGAGGCGCTATCCTACGCCTTCGATTTCGAGTGGACCAACAAGAACCTGATGTACGACGCCTATAAGCGCACGACATCCTTCTTCGAGAATTCCGACCTCAAGGCGGAAGGCCCGGCCGGCCCGGACGAGGTGGCACTGATCGCGCGCCTGGGCGATCAGCTCACCGCTGAGGACGTGGCGGTGCTGAAGGCCCCACCCTGGTCGCCGCCGGTTTCCGACGGCTCGGGGCAGGACCGGGCGCTGCGGCGCCGGGGCACGCAGCTGCTGCGCGAAGCGGGGTGGACCGTCAAGAACGGCCGCCTCGTCGACCCGCAGGGCGACGGCCTGACCATCGAATTCCTCGACGACGAGAACGGGCTGGAGCGCCACACTGCCCCCTTCATCAAGAACCTCGAACTGCTCGGCATCGCGGCCAATTTCCGCCTGGTCGATTCTCCGCAATACCAGCGCCGGCTCAACGACTTCGACTTCGACGCCACGGTGCGGCGCTTCTCGCTCTCCACTGTGCCGGGCGAATCGCTGCGCAACTATTTCGGCTCGAGGGAGGCCAATACGCCCGGTTCCAATAACCTGTCCGGCATTGCCGATCCGATTGTCGACCTGTTGATCGAGGAGGTGATCGCCGCACCGACGCGCGATCAACTGCGCACCGCTTGCCGCGTGCTCGACCGCCGGCTGCGCGCGGGACGCTACTGGGTGCCGCAATGGTACTCGGCCGAATTCCGCATCGCCTTCTGGGATGAATTCGGCTGGCCTGCCGCGCCGCGTCCCACCTATGCCCGCGCCATTCCGGAACTCTGGTCGGCGCGCACGAGGTCGGCGGGATGACAAACATGCGCGCGCCGTCATCCGAGCGGGCGATCTGTCAGGCCGGCATTGTCGCAAGTCGTGCAACTGGCAACACCCCTGCATGAACGGACGTTAAGTTGACGCGGGTGCGCCCGCCCTCCACCTTGTGCCCGCCTCGCGGAGGAAACCCGATCGTATGCTGGCCTATATTGTCCGACGCATCGCCCTGATGGTGCCCACCGTCATTGGCATCATGCTGGTTTCCTTCGCTGTCGTGCAGTTCGCGCCGGGCGGGCCGGTCGAGCGGGTGATTGCCGAACTGACCGGGCAGGGCACCTCCGCCACCGCCCGCATTTCCGGTGGGGGTGGCGATTTTGGTGGCATGCAACAGAGCGCGCCGGGAGGCGACCCGGTCTCTTCCAAATATCGCGGCGCGCAGGGGCTGGACCCGGCCTTCATCAAGGACCTGGAGAAGCAGTTCGGCTTCGACCGACCGGCCCATGAGCGCTTCCTGAAGATGATGTGGGACTATGTCAGCTTCGATTTCGGCCGGTCCTATTTTCGCGACGTATCGGTGATCGACCTGATCGCCGAGAAGATGCCGGTGTCGATCTCGCTCGGCCTATGGATGACGCTTATCACCTATGCCATCTCCATCCCGCTCGGCATCGCCAAGGCAGTGCGCGACGGCTCGCGCTTCGATGTGTGGACCTCGGCGGTCATCATCGTCGGCTACGCCATTCCGAGCTTCCTCTTCGCGATCCTGCTTATCATCCTGTTTGCCGGCGGCTCGTTCTTCTCCTGGTTTCCCTTGCGCGGGCTGACCTCGGAGAACTGGGACCAGCTCTCGCTGGGAGGAAAGATCCTCGACTATTTCTGGCATTTGGCGCTGCCCATCACCTCCATGGTGCTTGGCGCCTTCGCCACCATGGCGCTGCTGACCAAGAACTCGTTCCTTGACGAGATTCGCAAGCAGTATGTGGTCACCGCGCGGATGAAGGGGCTGTCGGAGCGGGCGGTGCTCTACCGCCATGTGTTCCGCAACGCCATGCTGATCATCATCGCCGGCTTCCCCGGTGCGTTCGTCGCCGCGTTCTTCTCCGGCTCGCTCTTGATCGAGACCATCTTCTCGCTCGACGGGCTCGGCCTGCTTGGCTTCGAGAGCGTGCTCAACCGCGACTACCCCGTCGTGTTCGCCAATCTCTTCATCTTCTCGCTGGTCGGGCTGGTGGTGAACCTGATCTCCGACCTCACCTATACCTGGGTCGATCCCCGCATCGACTTTGACACGCGGGACGTCTGAGCATGGACGCCGCCAACACTGCCTTGCCGACCACCCCGGTGAATGCCGCGTCCGACCGGCCGCGCCGTCCCTTCCTGTCGCCGCTCAACCAGCGCCGCTGGGCCAATTTCAAGCGTAACCGCCGCGGCTGGTGGAGCTTCTGGATCTTCTCCGTGCTGTTCATCCTCAGCCTAGGGGCAGAGTTCATCGCCAACGACAAGCCGTTCCTGATCGAATATGACGGCGGCTATTACTTCCCCGGCCTGGTCGCCTATCCCGAAACCACGTTCGGCGGCGATTTCGAGACCGAGGCGGACTACCGCGACCCCTATCTGCAGAACCTGATCCATGAGAAGGGCGGCTGGATGGTGTGGCCGCCGATCCGCTACTCTTATTCCACCCACAATCTCGATCTGCCGACCCCCGCCCCTTCACCGCCGACCTGGATGCTGACCGACGCCCAATGTGCCCCGGTGGTGGAGAAGCTCGGCCGCACCGGCGGCTGCGGTGCGCTGGAGTGGAACTGGCTGGGCACCGACGACCAGGGCCGCGACGTGCTGGCCCGTCTGATCTACGGCTTCCGCCTCTCGGTGGTGTTCGGCCTCGTGCTCACCATCATCTCCTCCGTCATAGGCGTCGCGGCGGGGGCGGTGCAGGGCTATTTCGGCGGCTGGACCGACCTGATCTTCCAGCGCTTCATCGAGATATGGACGTCGATCCCCGCGCTCTATCTCCTGCTGATCATCTCCTCGATTCTGGCGCCCGGGTTCTGGGTGCTGCTGGGCATCCTGCTGCTGTTCTCCTGGGTCTCGCTGGTCGGGCTGGTACGGGCAGAGTTTTTGCGCGCCCGCAACTTTGAATATGTGCAGGCCGCGCGGGCACTGGGAGTGTCGAACGGCGTCATCATGTGGCGGCACATGCTGCCCAACGCGATGGTGGCGACGCTGACCATGCTGCCCTTCATCGTCTCCTCTTCGGTGATGACGCTGACCGCGCTCGACTTCCTCGGCTTCGGCCTGCCCCCCGGCTCGCCCTCGCTCGGTGAATTGCTGGCGCAGGGCAAGTCGAACGTGCAGGCTCCGTGGCTCGGCCTCACCGGCTTCTTCACCGTCGCCATGATGCTGAGCCTGCTCATCTTCATCGGCGAAGCGGTACGCGACGCCTTCGACCCGCGGAAGACGTTCCAGTGAGCGAAACGCCGTTGAAAGACACCCCCCTCCTTTCCGTCCGCGATCTCTCTGTCGCCTTCGCGCAGGGTGGGCGTGCCACGCTCGCCGTTGACCGCGTGTCCTTCGACGTCAACCGTGGCGAAACGGTTGCATTGGTGGGGGAGAGCGGCTCCGGAAAGTCGGTCACGGCGCTCTCCATCCTCAAGCTGCTGCAATACCCCGCCGCCAGCCACCCCTCCGGCGAGGTGCTGTTTCAGGGCGAGAACCTTCTCGCCATGGAGGAGGGCGACATTCGCCGGGTGCGCGGCAACGACATCACCATGGTGTTCCAGGAGCCGATGAGTTCGCTCAACCCGTTGCACACGGTCGAGCAGCAGATCGCGGAAATCCTCTTTCTGCATCGCGGCATGCGCGGGCCGGCGGCGCGGGCGCGGGTAATCGAACTTCTCACCGAGGTCGGCATTCCCGCGCCGGAGACGCGGCTCGGCTCCTACCCCCACCAGCTTTCCGGCGGCCAGCGCCAGCGGGTGATGATCGCCATGGCGCTCGCCAACGAGCCGCAATTGCTTATCGCCGACGAGCCGACTACCGCGCTCGACGTGACGGTGCAGGCGCAGATTCTCGCCTTGCTGAAGGACCTCCAGCGCCGGCTCGGCATGGCTATGCTGTTCATCACCCATGACCTCGGCATCGTGCGCAAGATCGCCGACCGGGTCTGCGTGATGAACCATGGCAAGATCGTCGAGGAAGGGCCGGTGGGAGAGCTCTTCGCCCATCCCCGGCATCCCTATACGCAGGCATTGATCGCCGCCCAGCCGCGCGGCAACCCGGCTGTGCCCCATCCCGAGGCGCCTGTTGTGCTGGAGACGACCGGCCTCAAGGTCTGGTTCCCGATCAAGGCCGGGGTGATGCGCAAGACCGTCGGCCACATCAAGGCGGTGGATGGCATCTCGGTCGAAATACGGCGCGGCGAGACGTTGGGCGTGGTGGGGGAGAGCGGCTCGGGCAAGACGACGCTTGGCCTTGCCCTGCTGCGGCTCATCTCCAGCGAGGGGCCGATCGTGTTCATGGGCGATCCGATCGACACGCTCGGATTCAAGCAGATGCGCTCCCGGCGGCAGGCGATGCAGGTGGTGTTCCAGGACCCGTTCGGCTCGCTCAGCCCGCGCATGTCGGTCACGGACATCATTGGCGAGGGGCTACGGGTCCATCAGCCCACGCTCAGCGTCGAGGAGCGCGACGCCCGCGTCGTCGCGGCACTCATCGATGTCGGGCTCGATCCCGAGGCCCGCCACCGCTACCCCCACGAATTCTCCGGTGGCCAGCGCCAGCGTGTCGCCATCGCACGCGCCATCGTGCTGGAGCCGTCCTTCGTCGTGCTGGACGAGCCGACCAGCGCGCTCGACATGATCGTACAGGCGCAGATCGTCGATCTGCTGCGCGACCTGCAGCAGAAGCACGGCCTCACCTATCTGTTCATTAGCCATGATCTGCGCGTCGTTGCGGCGCTGGCCTCGCGGGTGATGGTGATGAAGAGCGGCGTGGTGGTGGAGGAGGGACCGGCGGCCGATCTCTTCGCGCAGCCGAAGACCGACTATACCCGCGCCTTGTTCGCTGCGGCATTCGACATGGAGGCGGCGCCGCTATGAGCGGGCGCGCGAAGGCCGGCGAACTCGCGGACCGCTCCATCGAACTCGACCTGACCGGGCCCGAGGAGGTCGGCGCTGGCTTTCGCCCCTATCACCGTTTTATCGCCACCTTCGAGGGGGCCGACGGCGCCCCGCTGCGCCAGCGACGCGACATATTGCGGGTCGGTTCGGTGGTGGGCGTGCTCGCCTATGATCCGGCGGCGGCGTGCTTCGTTCTCATCCGGCAGTTCCGGCTCGGCGCGCAGCTTGCCACCGGTGAGGGCGAACTGGTGGAGATCGCGGCCGGCATCATCGATCCGGGCGAGGAGGCCGAGGCCGCAGCGCGCCGCGAATGTGTCGAGGAGATCGGTGTGGCGCCGCGCGCACTGCTGCTGATCGCCCGCTTCCTCCCCAGCCCGGGGGTGAGCGATGAACATGCCACGGTCTATCTCGGCCTTGTCGATTCTACTGATGTGCCTGATGTGGCCGGCGAGCCGGGCGAGACCGAGCTGACGCGGCCTTTTCTGGTTCCTGTCGACGAGGCGCTGGCGAGCCTTGCCGCGCCGTTTCCAGCGCCCATCGCCAATGGCTTCGTGCTGATCGCGCTGCAATGGTTCGCGCTGAACCGGGAGCGGGTGGCGGCCTTCGTCGCGGCCAGTCGCTAAAGCCGCCGCACGCTGCGCAGCGGCGTGCCGGAGGCCTCGATGCGGGCGAGCGCGGCACCGAGCGGTTCGCGCACCACCGACATGAAATGGGCGGTGGCGTGCAGGAGCGTGGCGCTATCCTCGACGATGCCGACATGGCCGGGCCAATAGAGCAGATCCCCGCGTCGCAGGTCGCTAAGGTCGCCGGAGAAGGCCAAAGGCGCGCCGACCGCGTATTCCTGCATGTCGGTGTCGCGCGGGCAGGGGACACCGCAGGCGTTGAGCGCCATTTGCACGAGGCCGGAACAGTCCAGTCCCAAGCTGGAGCGCCCGCCCCAGAGATAGACGGCGCCGAGGAACCGTGCCGCCACCCCGACGAAATCCTCCTCAAAGGCATCGAGCGGGGCGAGATGGCCGGCAAAGACAAATCCGCTCTCCGCCGTCACCGCGAAACGCTCGCGCGTGCCAGTGAGGGTGAGGCGGCTGCCGAAGGAAAGAAGCTCGGTCGGCGGCAGCTTGATCGAGGGGCCGGGGAACACCGGCGTGCGCAGCGCCACGACCTTGTGGGTCGGCGCCGCACCCGCCGGGGCGAGCGCCTCGGCGGGCAGCCAGCCGACATAGGAATCCGCGTCGAGCTGGCCCCAGGCCCAGCCTTCGATATCTATCTCGTAGACCGTCACCGTCTCGCCGAAGAGCGCTTCCGTGGCGAGAGGCGCCGTCGGGTCCGGCGTGCCGCGCATTGGTACGCCCGCGCGGATGACGCGGTGCGGCTCTCCGGCGACAAAACGCTCCGCCGTCACAATGCCTTCGAGGTGGCGTGCGGCAAGGTCAGGACGGGCGGGGGTGAGGCGGGGGTCGAGGCTCACGGCGGGGTCACTCACTCGGCGGGTCAGCGCGGCAGGAAGTTAGCGGGGCAGTGCTCTCGCGGTGGCGACGACGAGATCGCCCAGCCGCTCCAGATAGAGAGCCCCTTCCACCGTACGCTGGATGATGACATTGCGTCGATCCGCCTCGTCGCGCCGGCGCGACACCAGCCGCAGCTGCCCCATCGTGTCGAGGGCGCGGGTGATCACCGGCTTGGTGACGCCGAGCCGGGCGGCCAGGCCGCGCACCGTGTGCGGCGGGGCTTCCAGATAGACGCTGAGCAGGATGGCGAGCTGGCGCGGGCTGAGATCGGGCGCGTCGTCGCGCACCTGCGCGAGGGAGAGCTCGTGCAGGAGACGCAACGCCTGCGATGGACGCAGCTCGACCGCCATTGCCGTGTTCCCGGTCCGCAATCGTTACGGCTGCGGATTGTTCCCCGGACTATGGCGGCTTCGCGACGAAGAAAGCATTAACAGCGCGCGATGTGACGCAGCGTCGTGCGACTCAGGCGCCGTAGCGCTCAGCAAGCAGGGCATCGAGCGCGCGGATGGTCTGCGCCTCGCCACCTTCCGGCCGACCGGGGCGGGAGGAGGGGTTCCAGGCATAGATGTCGAGATGCAGCCACGCCCCGGCACGGGAGACGAAGCGCTGCAGGAACAGCGCCGCGGTGATCGAGCCGGCGAAGCCCCCACCGGGGGCGTTGTTGAGGTCGGCGATCTTGCTGTCCAGCATGGAGGCATAGGGCGCCCAGAGCGGCATCCGCCAGGAAGGATCGGCCTCCGCCGCGCCGTGGCGGGCGAGGTCGGCGGCGAGCGCGTCGTCCTCGGTGTAGGCGGGCGGGAGCTGCGGGCCGAGCGCGACGCGGGCGGCGCCGGTGAGGGTGGCGAAGTCGATCAGCAGCTCGGGCGCTTCCTCATCGGCCAGACTGAGCGCGTCGGCGAGAATCAGCCGGCCCTCGGCGTCGGTGTTGCCGATCTCGACGGTGAGGCCCTTGCGCGAGGGGAAGACATCGCCGGGGCGGAAGGCCGAGCCGTCAATGGCGTTCTCCACCGCGGCCACGATGAGCCGCAGCCGGACCGGCAGCGCTCGCCCCATGATCATCTGGGCAAGGCCGATGGCGTTGGCGGCGCCGCCCATGTCCTTCTTCATCAACAGCATGCCGCTCGACGGCTTGATGTCGAGCCCGCCAGTATCAAAAGCCACGCCTTTGCCGACCAGCGTCACCTTGGGCGCGCCCGGATCGCCCCAGAACAGGTCGATGAGGCGCGGCGCGCGCGGCGAGGCGCGGCCGACTGCGTGGACGAGTGGGAAATTGGCGGCAAGCAGGTCGTCACCGGTGGTCACGCTCACCTGCGCGTCGAAGCGCGCTGCAAGGGCGCGCACCGCCGCCTCGATCTCGGCCGGGCCGAGGTCATTGGCGGGGGTGTTGACGAGGTCGCGGGTCAGCGCCACCGCCTCGGCGGTACGGCGCAGATCGGCCTCATCGGTCCCATCGGGCACGACAAGACGCACAGCGGCCACGGGCCGCTTGCCGTAGCGGGTGAAGCGATAGCCTCCGAGGAGGAAGCCGAGCGCGGCGAGGCGCGGATTTGCGGGGGGGTGGGCGAGGACATAGTCGCCCGCCGGCAGCGCGGTGGCGAGCTTGCCGAAGCTCAGCGGGTCGCGCGGCGCCTCCTCGCAGCCAAACAGCACGCCGGCAATCGACCCATCCGCCGCCGGCAGCACCAGCAGCGCGCCGGCCTCCGCCTTGAATCCGCTGGCTTCGGCGAAGGCGAGCGCCGGGGCGGGCAGGTCGCTCGCCACGCTACGCCAGTTCAGCGGCGAAACGCACCAGATCGGGCGGGGCGCAAGAGCCGCATCGGCGTGGATCAGCTGGGCGGCCATGGTGTCGTCTCCGCAAGCGCCGTCAGGCGACGGCGAGTTCAAACGCGCCGTTCTCGATCAGATAGACCGCGCCCTGGCGGACGGGTAGCTCAACCGCCTGGCTGGGCGGCATGCCGGCAAAGGCGTGCAGCATGGCCCGCACCACCCCGCCATGCGTCACCACCACACTGTCGCCCTGAAGTTCGCTGATGGCGGCCAGCACCCGGGTGGAAAGCTCGGTATAGCTTTCGCCGCCGGGCGGGGCGAAGTTCCAAGGGTCGGCATCGCGCGCGGCCAGACCCACTGGGTCGCGCCGGCGCAGTTCCGGCCAGGTCGAGCCTTCCCAGCGGCCGAAACTGATCTCGCGCAGGCGGGGGTCGCGGCGGAAGCTGTCGGGCGGCAGGCCGAGCTCGGCCCGCAGGATCGCCATGGTCTGCGCGGCGCGGCTGAGGGGGCTCGCCACGAAATCGAGATGGCGCGCGCCGCCGCTCAGCCGCTCGACCACGCGCGCCGTATCGGCCGCCTGCTCGCGGCCGAGATCGTTGAGCGGGATGTCGTGCGTGCCTTGCAGGCGGCCGGCGAGGTTCCAGTCGGTCTCACCGTGCCGGACGAGGAAGATGCGACGGGTCATTTGGACGGCAGGCTCACGACATGCGTGTAGCTGATCCGCTTGAAGGGATAGGAAACGCGCAGCGTCGCGGTGGCGCCGGCTGGCGCCCGCCCCGTGGCGGTGACGAGAACGCCGCCAATGGTGCGCCCCAGGCAACGGTGCGAGCCGCCGTCGACGCCGGTGGCGGTGAATTTGCCGATGGTGAAGTTCAGCCTCACCCCCGGCGGTGCGGAGAGCACCTTCACCTGCGGGGCCTGGGTCATCTGGCACAGCGAATCGGCGGAGCCGGCGGCGAACAGCACGGGACCCTGGCGGCCGCCCGTCAGAAACCCGCGGCGATCGCGATCATTGCGCCCGTCGCTGGGGCTCACATAGCCGGGGAAGATCGCCCCGCCAAACCCGAAGATGCGGTTCATCAGCGGGTATTGCTGGAAGGTCGGCGGCACGCCGCTGTCCTGCGCGTCCGGCGGCGGGACATAGGGAAGTCCCGACCCAGGCGGCGGATTGATGATGATGGGGCCGGACTGAGCCGCCGCCGGGCCGGTGCCGGTGAGGCCGAGCGTCGCAGCCGCGAGTGCCGCCAAGGCGAGCGGGCGGAAGAGCGTGTTCAGGCGGGCCTTCATCATGCGCGTGCTCCGCTGGGGGTCGACTCAGTCTCGATCGAGGGTGAGGTCGGGCGCGTCCGGGTTTTTCATGCCGACGATATGGTAGCCCGCATCCACATGGTGCACTTCGCCGGTGACGGCACGCCCGAGATCGGAGAGCAGATACATCCCGGCGTCGCCGACCTCGTCGATGGTGACGGTGCGGCGCAGCGGGGCGTTCAGCTCGTTCCATTTCAGAATGTAGCGGAAATCACCGATGCCGGAGGCGGCCAGGGTCTTGATCGGGCCGGCGGAAATGGCGTTGACGCGGATGTTCTTCGGGCCGAGATCGGCCGCGAGATAGCGCACGCTGGCCTCCAGCGCGGCCTTGGCGACGCCCATGACGTTGTAGTGCGGCATCCATTTCTCGGCGCCGTAATAGGTGAGGGTGAGCATCGAGCCACCCTCAGACATCAGCTTCTCCGCCCGCTGGGCGACGGCGGTGAAGCTGTAGCAGGAGATCAGCATCGTCTTGCTGAAATTCTCCGCCGTGGTGTCGACATAGCGCCCATCCAGCTCGTTCTTGTCCGAGAAGGCGATGGCGTGGACGAGGAAGTCCAGCCCGCCGAGCTGGCGCTCGGTCTCGGCGAAAACCGCGTCGATGGTGGCGGGATCCGTGACGTCGCAATGGCCGACGATGGCGGCGTCAAGGTCGGCGGCGAGAGGCTCGACGCGCTTGCGCAGCGGTTCGCCCTGATAGGTGAGGGCGAGCTTCGCCCCCTGCGCGTGGGCCGCCTTCGCGATACCCCAGGCAATGGAGCGGTTATTCGCCACTCCCATCACCAGGCCGCGCTTGCCGCTCATCAATCCGCCCGATGCCATGCTCGTCACGATGCTCCGTACTGCTGCCCACCTTTCTGGGCGCAGGTTCCTATCGCACAGCAACAGGACCCGCTCAAGCGAGCGGTGGCGCGCGGGCGGCTCCCGCCGGCGGCATGGCTCAGGCGGAAGCCTCGCGCCGACGGCGCATCAGCTCTTCAAGTTCCGGGTCCGGCGCCTCGGGAAGCATGATCCGCATGGTGGCGAGTAGGTCGCCGGCGGCGCCATCGGCCTTGGGCAGGCCCTTGCCACGCAAGCGGAAGGTGCGGCCCGACTGGGTGTGGGCGGGCACGGAAAGCGCGACCTCGCCGCCCAGCGTCGGCACACGCACCTTGCCGCCGAGCACGGCATCGGCCAGAGGCAGCGGCACATCGGTGCGCAGGTCCGAGCCCTCGATGCGGAAGTGACGGTGCGGAGCATAGGCGACGACCACATAGGCATCGCCCGGCGCGCCGCCGAACGGGCTTGGCTCGCCCTGTCCCTTCAGCCGCATGCGGTGGCCTTCGACCGCGCCGGCGGGGATTTTGACCTCGACGGCGCGTCCATTGGGCAGGTGAACCTTCACTGA
Organism: Ancylobacter vacuolatus; assembly: GCF_030813595.1. Lineage (GTDB taxonomy): Bacteria > Pseudomonadota > Alphaproteobacteria > Rhizobiales > Xanthobacteraceae > Ancylobacter > Ancylobacter vacuolatus. Next base: position 94,297 of record NZ_JAUSUH010000012.1, read on the forward strand.
CCCTCCCTCGACGATCCGCTCCAACGCGACCGGCACGGTGATATCGACGTCGCCGCCGCGCGGCATCTCGCCACCCGCGCCGCGCGCCTTGCCACGTCCGCGCCCGCCGAGGCCGCCGAGTATGTCGGCGATCACGTCGTCGAAGCCGCCAGCGTCATGGGGGCCATGCCCGGAACGGCGCGCGCCCTCAGGACCGAAGGAAAAGCTCTCATAGGGGTTTTCGCCCGGGGCAGCGCGACGGAAGCCGCGATTGAACCCGCCGCCGGGAAAGCCCTCGAAGCCGCGTGGCTTGCCTTCGGCGTCGATCTCGCCACGGTCGAACTGACCCCGCTTGTCGACGTCGGACAGGATCTCATGCGCCGCGTTCAACTCGGCGAACTGCTCCTGCGCCTTCGGGCTGTCCTTGTTGGCGTCCGGATGCAGCTTCTTCGCGAGCTTGCGAAAAGCCCGCTTGATTTCATTCTGGTCAGCATTGCGAGCAACGCCGAGGATTTCATAGGGATCGCGCATGGATGGTGTTCTCGTCCGGCGGTTCCGGCTTCTCAGCATGTAGTAACGGTGTTGCCGGGATGCAACGGCACGAAGCCCGGTCAAGAACGCGCGTGAGTGGATCAGCTCCGGTCGAGTAGGCGCGCCTGATCGACCTTCCAGCCGCTCTTGCCAGCGTGGCAGGCCTCGCCCTGCAGCCAGTCCTCGCGCGCCTCATGTACGAAGCTCATGAGGAATTCCCGGCATTTGCCGCCATCGCGCGTCTCGCCGAGTGGCGTCACCGTGCCGCGCGTGGCGCTCGCATAGTTTTCCCACGGTACGCTGGGCGCGGCGTCCTTGTCGTGCAACGCTTCGGCGAGAGCAGTGCGCGCGGCAGCCCAATCGTCAGGCGCGATGCCCTTGGGCACCGGCTCGCGGGCATAGGCGCGGGGCGTCACCGAGCCGGTGGCCAAGGTGTCGAGATCCGGCCCGGTGGAGCAGCCGCCCGCGAGGAGGGCGACGGCCAGCAAAGTGAGCGCGCAGGGTGCTGTGCGGAACGATGCCGCGGGCTTATATGGGTGGAGGGTGCACGTCGCACCGCCCGCCTTAAGCCTCCGCTGCCTGTGGAACATGCCCATGGGTCCCGTGTTCTTCCGCCTGAAGAGACCCTCATGGAAGCGCCTGAACAGTTAACATCCGGTGATTTCACTGCCTCGATGGAGCCTTTTCTCCTGTTCGAGGAATGGTTTGCTGAGGCCAAGAAGAGCGAACCGAACGATCCCAACGCCATGGCCCTCGCCACGGTGGACGCGGATGGCCTGCCTGATGTGCGTATGGTGCTGCTGAACCAGCGCGACGCGCGCGGCTTCGTGTTCTTCACCAATACAGGCAGCGCCAAGGGGCGCGAACTGGCGGCCGTGCCCAAGGCGGCAGTGGTGTTCCACTGGAAATCGCTGCGCCGGCAAGTGCGGGTGCGCGGTGCGGTGGAAACGGTGAGCGACGCGGAGGCCGACGCATATTTCGCCTCGCGCCCGCGCCTGTCGCAGATCGGCGCTTGGGCGAGCCAGCAGTCGCGCCCCATGGAAGGGCGCTTCGCGCTGGAGGCGGCGGTGGCGAAGGTCACGGCGCAATACGCATTGGGCTCGGTGCCGCGTCCGGCGCACTGGACCGGCTTCCGCATCCGCCCGATTCAGATCGAATTCTGGCACGACAGGCCGTTCCGCCTGCATGACCGTGTCGTGTTTGCGCGCGACACTGCCGACATGCCCGACTGGACCAAGACCCGCCTTTTTCCCTGAGTGGCTTTGTCCCTGACACCGCCCCGCCTCTGAGCTAAGACATCGCCCATGAACAATCAGCCTCGCCGCACCCTCCTGCTCACCGGCGCCTCACGCGGCATCGGCCACGCCACCGTCAAGCGCTTCTCTGCGGCGGGATGGCGCGTCATTACCTGCTCGCGTCATGCCTTTCCCGAGAACTGTCCGTGGGAGATGGGGCCGGAGGATCATATCCAGGTCGATCTCTCCGACCCGGTGGACACGTTGCGGGCGGTGGACGAAATCAAGAACCGGCTGGCCAATGGCGAACTGCATGCGCTGGTGAACAATGCCGGCATTTCGCCGAAGGGAGCGGGCGGCGCGCGGCTCGGCACGCTCAACACGCCGGAAGAAGACTGGCGGCGGGTATTCCAGGTGAACTTCTTCGCCCCCATCCTGCTGGCGCGAGGCCTGCTGGAGGAACTGAAGCGCACGCATGGCGCGGTGGTGAACGTCACGTCCATTGCCGGCTCGCGGGTGCACCCCTTCGCCGGTGCGGCATATGCGACCTCCAAGTCGGCGCTGGCCGGTCTGACCCGTGAGATGGCGGCCGATTTCGGCCGTCTGGGCGTGAGGGTGAACGCAATCGCTCCGGGGGAGATCGACACCTCGATCCTGTCGCCGGGCACGGAAAAGATCGTCGAGCAGATCCCGATGCAGCGGCTGGGCACGCCCGACGAGGTGGCGAAGATCATCTACGTGCTGTGCACGGACACCTCGTCCTATCTGAACGGCGCCGAAATCCACATCAATGGCGGCCAGCACGTCTGAGCCGGCGGGCTTGGCGCCCCCTGTGCGCGTCATGGCCGGGCTTGCCCCGGCCATCCATGCCTTCAGTGTGTAGGTCGCGAATGCCCGTTCAAGGCCGGGCATGACGTTGCGACCTCCGGTCGGGCTGAGGGTATTTGTGAGAAGGCCGGCGCTACAGCCAGCGTTTCCACTTGAAGAACAGATAGGGGCCTATGGCGGCCGCCAGCATGGCGATGAGGGCGAGCGGATAGCCCCAGCGATCGTCGAGTTCCGGCATGTGCTGGAAGTTCATGCCATAGATCGAGGCGATCAGGGTTGGGGGCATGAACACCACCGACAGCACCGCGAATATCTTGATGATGTTGTTCTGCTCGATCCCCACCATGCCGAGCGTGGCGTCGAGCAGGAAGGTGATCTTGTTGCCGAGATAGGACACATGGTCGTTCAGCGAGACCACGTCGCGCTGCATGCTTTTCAGCAGCGCGCGCTGGTCCTTGTCGAAGCGCTGCGCTTCGCCCTCGGTAGCCAGGAAAGTGACCAGCCGCCCCATGGAGACGAGGCTCTCGCGCACCTTGGAGGCGAGATCGCCCCGCCGGCCGAGCAGCTTCAGGATGGTGCGGAAGCGATGGCTGTCGCCCGAGCGCTCGGACTCGCTGGCGAAAACCTCCTGCGAATCGGCGTCGATGTCGGCGGCTAGCCGCTCGATGATGTCGGCGGCGCGGTCGATGATGGTGTCGAGCAGAATCAGCAGCAGCCGTTCCCCTCGCGTGCCCGGCGGGCAGGCGCGATCAAGCTTGGCGACGACAAGACGGAACGGCTTGGGTTCCTCATAGCGCACGGTCACGAGCCGGCTGCCGGCCAGGATGAAAGAAATCTCGGCCAGAGCCGGCTTCTCGCCCTCGCTGTTGCAGACGATGGCGCCGGTCATGTAGCGCGCGCCATTTTCCACCCGAAGGCGGCTGGAGGGTTCGATCTCGACCATTTCCTCTCGCGTCGGCACCGATAGGGCCAGCGCAGCCTCAATGATCCGGTCCTCGCCCTCGCAGGGTCGGAACAGGTCGACCCAGACGGCGTCGGCGGGCATGTCGTCCACGGTCCGCACGGGAACCGGGGCGAGCAGTCCCTCGCGGATGCAATAGGCGGTGATCATGAATCCTCCGGCAGTCTCGCGCCGGCGCCGACCATGCTCTGGATCGCAGGCGGATTCCAGCCGGCCCCCGCCCGATGCCTTTTCCGATCGGGTGCAATCACCCGATCACTCAGAAAATGCCAAGGCGCAGAGCCGCACCATTGCGGTCTCCCAGCGCGAATCGGGCGCGCCTGTCCTGTCCGGGCGCACGCGAGCGCGGCACCCGGTCGGGGGCGGTTCATCCTTCATCGGCTCTGGGAGAAGGGGCGGCGTCAGGCCGCGAAATATTCCACGTCGCGAAGCGTAATGATTTTGGCTTCCGCATCGTCGGTCCGCGCCGCGCCCGGAACGGGGGCATCGGATACCGTCTTCTTGGAGGAGGCGTAGCGGGCGGCGGCGGCAACGGCGGAAATGCCGATCTCGCGCCAATGGGCACTCTGCTCGGCGCGGTCCCAGCGCTCGCTAGGGCGGCTCTCGGTCGCACGGCTCTGTTGGGCCGGGCTTTCTTCTTCGGTAGACATGACGTTCTCCAGGTTGGACCACCCCGCTCCGGGTGGCTGCCGACGAAGTGGGCGCCGACTGCGTCAAAAATATGCAAAGTCGGGGTCCGAGATAAGGCCTCTCGTTGCGTAGCCGGCCTCCTATCGGCTTTTTCGACCTCTTCCAACGGAACTGATGTTTTTGCGCAACAACTTATGGCGACGAACCGGTGTCACTCATGTGGCCCCTTCAAGGCGGATCGCACATGGGCTAATCGACGGGTAGCGAGCGATTTGACGCGCGAGGCGCGTGGCGGGATTCGGAGCTTTGGAAATGGTTTTGCGCGGGGCGGCGGTTGTCCTGTTGGCGGTTCTTCTGGGTGCGTGCAGCAATGCACAGCGGCAGGCGGCACCCGAGGCGTCGTTGACGCCGCGGGATAAGAAGCTGCTGGCCAGTGCGCCGTACAAGAAGGTACTGCCGCCGGAGATGTATCAGCGGGCTATCGTCGATTATGCCGGCACGGAGAAGCCGGGCACCATCGTCGTCGATACGGACAAGAAGTTCCTGTATCTCGTCGAGGGCAACGGCAAGGCGATCCGCTACGGCGTGACCGTCGGCGAGGAAGGCCTCGCCTTCAAGGGCGAAGCCAAGGTGGGTCGCAAGGCCGAATGGCCGACCTGGACGCCGACCCCGGAGATCAAGCAGCGGCTGACGGGCATTCCGAATTTCGTTGGCCCCGGCCCGCACAACCCGATGGGTGCCCGCGCCCTTTATCTCTACCAGGGCAACAAGGACACGCTGTTCCGCATCCACGGCACCAACCAGCCCGAATATATCGGCTTCGCGATCTCCTCGGGCTGCATCCGTATGCTCAACGAGGACGTGATCGACCTCTATACCCGCGTCCCGCAGGGGGCCAACGTCGTCGTCCTCTGACGCTGGCCGCACGGTTCATATGAAAAGGGCGCTGCCGCTGGCAGCGCCCTTTTTGTTTGTGCGGGGCGACTCTGTGCCCTTGGTGCTGTCGTCCCGATCAGCCGTGCAGGCCGCTGGACGTCATGGCCAGGCCCGACCCGGCCATCCCCGGCCTTTTCGTGTGGCTCACCCGAAGTCATGCATCTCCGGGCCGAGCCCAGGATGCATGACCGGGATGCGTCGCCGCCTCACGCCGCCAGCAGGTTCTCGCGCACGGCATAGTCCAGCGTCTTGTCGAGCGCCCGGGTCAGGCGGTCGAACAATTCGTCGATCTCCGCGGGCGAAATGACCAGCGGCGGGCAGATGGTGACGGCGTCGCTGAACACGTTGCGCAGGATCAGCCCTTCCTGCTGGCAGAAGGCGACGCACTTGGCCGCCATGGCGAGCTTGGGGTCGAACTGGTGCTTGGTCTTCTTGTCCGCCACCAGCTCGATGCCGGCCACCATCCCCTTGCGGCGGGCTTCGCCCACCAGCGGGTGGTCTTCCAGCGCGGCGCAGCGGGCGTCGAACTGCGGGATCTTCGCCCGCACCCGCTCGAAGATGCTCTCGCGCTCGTAGATTTCCAGCGTCTTCACGGCCACGGCGGCGGCTACCGGGTGGCCGGAATAGGTGTAGCCATGGCCGAAGTTGCCGAGTTTGGTGCTCTCGGTCAGCATGGCCTCATACATCATCTCCGGAATCATCACCGCGCCGATCGGCTGGTAGGCGGAGGAAAGCGCCTTGGCGACGGAAATCGAATCGGGCTGCATCTCCATCGCTTCGCTGCCGAAGGCGGTGCCCAGGCGCCCGAAGCCGGTGATGACCTCGTCGCCGATGAAGAACACGTCGTACTTCTTCAGCACCGCCTGGATCTTCGGGTAATAGGTCTTCGGCGGCACGATCACCCCGCCGGCGCCCATCACCGGCTCGGCGATGAAGGCGGCGACCGTCTCCGGCCCCTCGGCGATGATGAGGGCTTCCAGGTCGGCGGCGAGGCGGGTGGCAAAGTCTTCCTCGGTCTCCCCCGCTTCCGCCAGCCGGTAATAATGCGGGCAACTGGTGTGCCGCACGCCGGCGATCGGCAGGTCGAAATCATTATGATTGCCGGCCAGGCCGGTCAGCGAGGCGGAGGCGATGGTCACGCCGTGATAGGCGCGCATGCGGGAAATGATTTTCTTCTTCTTCGGACGGCCCAACGCGTTGTTCATGTACCAGACGAGCTTCATCTGGGTGTCGTTGGCCTCGGAGCCGGAATTGGTGAAGAACACCTTGGAGATTGGCACCGGGGCCATCTCCTTCAGCTTTTCCGCCAGCTCGATCGCGGGATCGTGGCTCTTGCCGCCGAAGATGTGGGTGAAGGGCAGCTTGCGCATCTGCGTCGCCGCCGCATCGACCAGTTCGTCGTTGCCATAGCCCAGCGCCGTGCACCAGAGGCCGGCCATACCTTCGAGATAGGGCTTGCCGTCGACATCGTGAACCCACACGCCCTTTCCACGTTCGAGGATGAGCGGCCCGGTCTCGCGAATGCTGGCGAGATTGGTATAAGGATGGATGAGGGTCTCGACGTCGCGAGCCTGAAGATTGGTAAGCATGGCAGCTACTCCGCCGGCCGGGTGGAACCGAACCCACCCTAAAGCGCCAGCGGGCGCGCCGGAAGCGCGCCCTTGGTCGGAACTGCGTTCCTATTGACTTGTTCCGGGGGTTTCGACGGTAGCCGGGCCGTCAGGGGCCGGGTGATCCGCCCTTTCGGCATCTTCCCCATCGTCAGTCGCGGCCGGAATATCCGGCTTCCTCGGTGGGCTTGGCACCTTGGCCTGCGCCTCGGCGACGGCCCAGCGGCAAAGCACCGCCCCGCTGCGCCGTTCGGCCCGGTCCACGTGCAGGTGCAACTCGTGATAACCGTCGGAGCCGGGTCCGAGAATGGTAGTGAACTCGGCGCAGGCGCTCGCCTTCAGCAATTCCTGGAAGGCGACCGGCATGGGCTGGTCGGCGCTGCCCGGCGGGGGCACGCCGATGATAAAGCGCCGTCCATCCTTCAGCACATAGCCGCCGGTGTCGAGGGCGTTGCCCCTGCCATGCTCGCTGATCTTGGCGCCGGCGACGCGGTTGCGCGGCCGGCATTGCTGCGAGGCGGCGACCAGCACCTTGTCGAGCGGAGCGCCGAGCGTGGCCACCGCCGACTCTACCCCCTCGCGCACCCAGCGGGCGACGGCGGCGGCCATTTCGCAGCGCAGCGTCGCCGCCGGCTCCAGCGTTACCAGCCGCCCGTCCTTCATCCGGACAGCAGACAGGCTGACGCCCCTGTCGACGGTACAGGCGGCGTTGGTGGCCGTCACCGCGACGGGGGTGAAGACGCCGAGGTTCTCGTTCGACAGTTCCGGGCAGATGGTGGGGACAGCAACGCTGGATTGGGGCTCGCTTGCCGGGGCGGGCGTGGGGTCCGACGGCGGCACCGGTGGCAGGGCGGCCAGCTGGCGCTCCGGCCCGGGCGGGGGGAGAGGGACGGTAGCTTCGATAACGGGTTCAGCCCGCGCATCCGTGGGCGCTGACGAAGAGGGCGTCTCGGCCGGCTCAGCCGTGCCTTCGGGCGTGGACGAGACTGCGACGGACGGCTCCCGCCGGCTGGGTCGCGGCTCTATTGGGACCACGCGTGGGGCGGGCGGCGCCAGAGTCACGGGAGCGGAAACGTTGATATCAGCCGGGGCGCTCGCGGCGTCGGTCACGTCGCGTGGCGCGGGCGACGGAATGTCTGCCGCGGTGCTCGCCGCCGCCTCTATGTCCTGGGGGCGGGGGCGCGGCAGCGGAATGCTGGCATTCGCCCTCGGCTTGCTCGAGGCCTTGCGCCGGGCGGGTTTTTCCGGCGTTACGCCAAGCCATTCGCCGAGCTGACGGTTGACCGCCGTGCCGGCCTCGTCGATCGACTGTTTCAGCTCCTGCGCAGGCTGGGCCGCGAGCGGAGCGGCGCTCGCCATTGCCAGCGCCAGACCGGCGAGCGCCGCTAGGGGAAAAACGGGGCCGGATGGGAGCCGAGGAAAATCCATGCTATCAGGCCTCTAATGCCGGCTTACAGGCCCGGACGAACCGGATTGCGACAGACAGTGAACGCGCCACGCGCCATTCTGTTCGACAAGGATGGTACTCTTGTCGACTTTGACCACACTTGGGGACCCGCCGCCGGTGCGGTGATGCGACGTTTGGCGGGAGACGAGGGCGTGACGCTGGAACGTCTGTTCCACGCCAGCCACTATATCGCCGACGAGCGGCGCTTCCTGCAAACCTCGCCGCTGATCGCCGGCTCATCCCGTCAATATGGTCCAGCTTGGGCGGAGATACTGGCGCGGGTTGCCGATACGGCCTTTTATCATCAGGTCGACCTCCTCTTTTGCGAGGAGGGGGAGCGATTCCTCACGCCGATTGGCCGGCCGGCTGAAACGCTGGCGCGATTGCACGCCTTCGGGCTGCCGCTCGGTATCGCCACCAATGACGCGGAGCCGAATGCGCGCCTGCAGGCCGACCGTCTCGGTCTCTCGCCCTATCTGAGCGCTGTCTATGGCCATGATTCGGGCTATGGCTCGAAGCCGGCGCCCGGCATGGTGCAGGCCTTCGCCGCGCTGACGGGTCTGCCTGCGTCGGCCATCGCTTTGGTTGGTGACACACGGCATGATCTTGAGACCGCCCGTGCCGCCGGCGCGATGGCGGTGCTCGTCCGGTGCGGCCCGGCGCCCGTCGACGATTTCGCCCATGAAGCCGATCTGGTCGTCGACACGGTGGAAGAGCTTGCCACGCTGATCCTCGGCCCGGCGGGGGCCCAGGTCGCCATGGTGTGAGGCGAGCGGGAGAGTGTCAGCCATGATCCGCCGGCGGCTTTACATTGAGGAGCGGATGTCGCGGCTCGCCGTCTGGAGCCTGCGCACCGCCATCTTCGCCTTTCCGGTCACGTTCATCGGTGCGGTGCTCTTTGCCACCGAGACGCTCGATTTCCGCAGCGCGCTCTACACCGTGCTGGCGGGGGTGGCGGTGGCGGCGCTGGCGCTGGTGCTGGCGCTGGCGGGGTTCGTGGTGATCTGGAATGAGGGGCTGAAGGGGCTTTGGCGCGTCATCGGTGCCGCCGCGCTGGCGCTGGCGCTGATCATGCCGACGGCGACGCTCGCCGCTTTCGGCATGGGCGTGCGCAACCTGCCCGATGTGACCACCGACCCGCTGGACCCGCCGCATTTCGTCACCCTGGGTGCCGCTCGCTCGCGCGTCGCCAACAGCCTGGTCTATCCCGGCGACCGGCTGGCCGTGTTGCAGCTCGATCTTTACCCCGGCATCAAGCCGATGACCTTCGATGCCCCCCCTGACGAGATCTTCCGCGGGGTGCTGGCGTTGGCCAAGCGCCACAAATGGCTGATCGTCGATGCGGTGCCGCCGCGCGAGGGCCGCGATGGCCGGGTCGAGGCCGTGGCCCGCAGCCTGCCCTTCGGGCTGCGCGACGATCTGGTGATCCGCATCCGCCCGATCGCAACCGGCACACGGGTCGACATGCGCTCCACGGCGCGCAGCGGCGATGCCGATTTTGGCTCCAACGCACGGCGCATTTCCCAACTCTTTGCCGAACTCGCCGATCAGCAGGGGCGCCCGCTGCGCCGCTGACGCGGCCTGGGACCGCCCCTATACGTTCGGCGGCTCGGGACCCCAGCCGGCGTCAAACACGGTTCAGGGCAGGCGGTAGAGGCCGGTGAGCATCGCGGGGCCTTGAGTGACCACGTCGCCACGCTCCACCAGGTCCTCTAGATGCGCCAGCGTGGAAAGCCCCGCCGCGCCCGCCAGGCGGGGGTCGAGGCCGAAATAGATCGCCCGCACGATGTCCGGGATCGCGCGAGGCCCACGCTCCAGCGCCCGCAGGATCGCTGTCTCGCGCGACTGACGGTGACGCAGGAAGCGTTCCACGAAGGCCGGCCCCTGGGCGATCACGCCGCCATGGCCGGGCAGATACAGCGACTCCGGCCGCTCGCCGAGCCGGCGGAGCGATTCCATGTAGTCGTTCATCGAGCCATCGGGCGGCGCCACCACGGTGGTGGACCAGCCCATGACATGGTCGCCGACAAAGATGGCCCCAGCCTGCTCCAGCACGAAGGCCATGTGGTTGGCGGTATGTCCGGGCGTCGCCAGTGCCGTGAGCGTCCAGCCGGCGCCTTCCACCCGCGCGCCGTCGGCCAGCGCGACATCGGGCAGGAAGGCACGGTCGCCGGCGGAATCGAGCCCGGGGGTCTCCTCAGCGTGCAGCCGTCGCGCAGCACGGTGCGGGCCTTCGGCATAGGTCGGGGCCCCCGTTGCTGCCTGCAGCGCCGTCAGCGCGCCGCTATGGTCACGATGGGTATGGGTGAGCATCAGGTGCGTCACCCTCTCGCCGCTCACCGCCGCCAGCACGGCGGCGACATGCGAGGCGTCGTCCGGCCCCGGATCGATGATCGCCACCTCGCCGCGCCCGACGATATAGGTGCAGGTGCCGGTGAAGGTGAACGGCCCGGGATTGGGCGCCAGCACCCGGCGCACGCCCGGCGCAACTTCTTCCACCACCCCCGGCAGGGCGTCGAAGCGCCGGTCGAAGGGAATGTCTTCCGCCATGATGTGCCTCTCGCGGCCGCCGCTTCGCCCGTCGGCTCCAACCCGTTTGCGCGCCGGCCCCGGCGCGTCTATTCAGCTATTGCGCGGCCTGCCTATCGCAAGGATGAGGGATGGACAAACTGCTTGACGGCTATCGCCGCTTTCGTGCCACCGCCTGGCCGGAGCGCAAGGCGCTTTTTGAAAGGCTGGCGTCTCTCGGGCAAAAGCCGCAGACGCTGGTCATCGCCTGTTCCGACAGCCGCGTCGATCCGTCCATGATTTTCGACGCCGGGCCGGGCGAACTCTTCGTTGTGCGCAACGTCGCAAATCTGGTCCCGCCCTACACGATCCCCGATCACCTGCACCACGGCACCAGCGCGGCCATCGAGTTTGCCGTTCGGGTCCTGGAGGTGCGCGAGATCGTGGTGCTCGGCCACGCGCTATGCGGCGGTGCCGGCGCGCTGATCGACGGGGCGCCGCCGCAGGCGCAGGACTTTTTGCCCGACTGGATCCAAATCGGCGGCCCGGCCCGCGACATCGCTCTCAAGCTCAGCGACGATCCCGCCGAGCGCCGGACGATTCTCGAATATCAGTGCGTCAAGCTTTCGCTGCGCAATCTTGAAACCTTCCCCTGGGTCCGCGAGCGGATCGAGGACGGCCGTCTCGCCTTGCAGGGTGCCTATTTCGCCGTGGCCACCGGCGTGCTTGAAAAGCTGCGCCCGGATGGGACCTTCACGCCAGCCTAATACTTTCGGCGCATCATAATGGAACCCAGCCGTCCACCCGAGCGTTTCGCGGATGGCCGGGTTCTCCCGACCTTCAGTCACGGCGGGAGGATGTGCCATGGGACTGCTCTCGAAAGATATCAGGTCACTCGATGACCTCCTCGTCCAGGGTCTGGGCGAGCTTCTCTATACCGAGCGTCGGATTGCCAAGACGCTGGCGATTATGGCTGGCAAGACATCGGACGCGGCCCTGTGCCGGGCGTTGGACGAGTGCGCGAACGCGGGCACCGCCAACGTCACCCAGATCGAACAGGTCTGCCAGCGGCGCGATTGCCGGCCGCAGGTTGCGGAAAGCCCGGCCATCGATGGCATCTTCATCAGTGCGGAAGAGCTCTCCGGCGAAATCGACGATTGCCGCGTGCTCGACACCGCCGTTGCCGGCGCCGTCCAGTCGGCTGCAACCTATGCTTCGGCGCGCTATGCCATGCTGATGGGGTGGCTCGACGCCGTTGGGCGTCCCGATTGCGCGCGGCTGTTGCAGGCCGGGCTGGTTCAGCACCAGCGGACAGCGGAGACGATGCGCCAGCTGGCCGAGAAGCGGCTGAATCCCCGTGCGCTGGGGAAGGGCGGACATGGGCCAGTGGCCGTGGCGATCGCCAGCTGAGGCCTTGCACGCGATTCCTGCCGCCTAGGCATTGGCGCGCCGGCACGCCTCGGCGAGCCGGTCCGGGTCGCCGGCGAGCGCTTCGACCGCGACCCAGCGGTTCCAGTCCGCCGCCAGGCTCCAACCCGGCCGGCCGACAAAGGCCAGCGGCAGCCGGTAGTGCATCACGGCGCGCGGCTTCACCTTTCCGCGAATGCGCGGCCCCACCTGCTCAGGAAACAGCTGCAGAAAGAGCGGGAGCAGATCGAGCGATCGCTTGCGCGTCGGATTGGCCGCCAGATAGTCGGCGCAGAGATCGCCGAGGTCCGGCCGGTAGTCGGGTGACAGCACCCGGCGCACATAGGTCGACGGATAGGGCGGCGGGGCGTAAAGGCGCATCAGCCAGCTTGTGAGGCTTTCCGCCCGCAGGCGGGGCTCCAGCACCAGATAGGCCTGCAACAGCCGCAGCAGGGTCGGCGCATCCGTGGCCACGGGCATGATGTTGAAATGCAGTCCGAGCGAATCGGTCAGGATCGCTCCTTCGCCGCCCGCTCCCGACTCGCGCAGCGCCTGTGTGACCGTGTCGAGTTCGCCCAGTCGTGCCGGGTCCAGCGGCGCCGTGATCATCTCGCGCGGCACGAAGGGCTGCACCGCCGTGCCCAGCCAGGAGGCGAGCGGCGGCGCCAGCCAGCGCCCCGGCCCGTCGCGCCGGGGATGGACATGACGCATGTCCAGCTCGATGCCTATATCGCCAAGGCGCGAGCCCGCCAGCCGGTAGGCGTAGGGGTCTTCCTCCTCAACCGTGCCGCCGAGCACGACCTGCAGGCGTTCCGCCGCCTTTCGTTCGGACAGATGGACGAATTCGATCTCGACGCCCACCAGACGCGGGCGCCCCTCCACGGTCAGTGGCGAGGGCAGCGGCTGGAAGGACGGGGAAGGCGCGCTCACGCGAGGCGCCAAGGGGACTGGTTCATCCACCGGATATGGGGAGGGCACGCGCCTTGTCCAGATCGCACGCACGCCGCCGCCACCGCCCCGAAGGGCGGTGGGTCGACTCGGCAGAAACGTGGATAGTCTCGGGAAAGTATGGTCGGAGTGGCAGGATTTGAACCTGCGACCCCCTCGTCCCGAACGAGGTGCGCTACCAGGCTGCGCTACACTCCGCCTTGGCGCGAGCCTCTAGCATGCGAATGAGCGGGCCGACAAGGGGCCTGCCACCACTTGCTTGGGGATCGGTGGATAAGCTGCCTGTGGCCTGCCCGAGCGTCGAGGTTGAAAGCGGCGGCCAGCTGTGGCTATCTCCGCGCCCACGGAACGCGCCGGCCCGGTCGCGAACCCGTTGGGGCGTCGCCAAGCGGTAAGGCAGGGGATTTTGATTCCCCCATGCGGAGGTTCGAATCCTCCCGCCCCAGCCATTTTTCTGTTTCATGTCAATGGCTTGCACCTAGGACGCGCCGGACAAAAGCGAACAGACCGAGAATTTCGGCCGCACAAAAGTCGGCACAATTCCCTGCCCACCTGCGCCATGCTTTCGGCTCGCTTTACCGGTGGCGCGCATGCTTAAGCGCGCGATTGCTTTTTCCCGCCTCATCTGGCTGCGCCTTTGGCTCTGGTGGGTCCGCTCCCCTTGCCCAGATAATTGCCCGCGTCGCGGGCCGGGCGGAGAAATGTGCAGGGAGTGCATGGGCTGGTGGGCGATCAAATAGCCCGCTCACCGCTCGGTCGGCACATCCGGCGGCAGCATGGTGAGCGCGATTCGCTTCGACCCGCATTCCGCGCAGCGCAGCCTCGGCACCAGGTCGGCATGCAGCGCGCCGTGATCCGGCCCGAGGCGCGCGGCGAGCGCCGGCAGGTCAAGCTCACGATGATGCCGGCACGCCACGCACGTCGCGCGGATGCCGGTGCCGCTGGCGATGCACTCGCCGAGGGTGCCATTAGAAGAGCCCATGCGGGGCAATATAGCATCGGGCCAACAGGTGAGCGGCAAGCAGAGCGAAGAGATGGAGACGGCGTGATGTGGACGGTGGAGAAGGTGGCAAGGGCGCTGTGCGAGGCAGACAACCTCGATCCCGACGAGACAGACCCGGCGGATATTTCCGGTAAGCGACTACCCTATTGGCGACGGTATGTTCCGCGCGCAGTGGCTGCCATAGAGGCAATGCGGGAGCCAATTGAGGCGATAAGGACCGATGGCAGCGACGAGATGAAAAATAGTTCCGAGGTTTGGCGCGCCATGATCGACGCAATTCTTGCGGAGGGCACCTAACGCGAAAAAGCCCCGCCGCCCGTGAGGGCAGCGGGGCGAGGTGACAGATAGGATCGCCCGAAGGCAAGAGCCGGGAGGCGTCCCGGCGGCGATCCGCGCTCCCGCGCGAATGTCAGCTTATTTTATCTACACACCAAAAACCTGTTGCGCGCTCGAATTGTCGTGTGTATATTAATTCACATGGACGGCGGCGTTGCGGCGCGACACAGGAGAGCAAGATGGGCTTCACGGTTTATGCGATCCACGGCGCCGAAGCCGGCAAGCTCGAAACCGTGAAGGCCGAAATGCTTTCGCTCGGCGCACCCACGATCAAAGTTGTTGATTGCGGCGACCACTACATGGCGCTTGAGGGCTCCCATCGTCTCGCCGCCGCCCACGCTCTCGGCATCATCCCTGCGCTTGAAATTCTCGAGCAGAATGATGACCTCGACATTTCTGGGTTCGATTGGTTCGACGGGGCCAACTGGTCTGCCACCGTTTACCCGGCCGGCGAAGTCGCGGGCGAACTGTTCTCGCCCGCTCAGGCCGTCGACTATCGGTTCGACGCATGACCGCCGCCACCCCCAAGCGCCCGCGCGGACGCCCACCGGTTGCGGACGACAGCAAGGCCGTCCGCATCAACATCTCTCTCTCGCCCGAGGCCGTCGCCTTGATTGATGCTCGCGTTGAGCCCGGCCAGCGATCGAAAGAGATCGAGCGCCTCATCATGGAGAGCGTCGACAAGCCGGCGGGGTGACGCCGACCTATCCATCCGCGATATCCTTGATTTCGCCGGGCGCCCACGTCGATCGCGGCATCTGCGGCGCGTCGTGCAGCCCGGCCCGTGATTCCTCGGCCGCGCGGAAGAGAAAAGCGCCGAGCGCCTCGATGTACTCCGGCGAGCCATGTACCCGGGTATGGCCGAGCCGGACGAAGATCATGCCAAGCTTCCTGTCGAAGACGATGCGTTCCGCTTCTTCCGCCATCGCTCACACCTCCGGCAGCGCGGGCGGCGCTGGCCATTTCCCTTCATAGGGGTCAAGCCGGGCGGCAAGCCGGGCCTGCTTTATCAGGCGCTCGACAGCCTCCCATTGCTCCAGCGCGCAGGTGCCGGCCCCGCCCGGCCACGCGATTGTGAGCCGGCCGGTTGCCGCGTCGAAGCTGGAGCGGGTGGGGTTATTGCCGTTCAAGGCGCTCGATCCGGCTGTCATGCTTGTCGACCGTGACCGCAAGCCCCGCCAGCTTTTCATCGGTGCGGACCCATCGCTCCATGAGGTCCACCTGCCGCGCTTGCGTCTGCGCCTGCGCCGACATCTGCGCCTCCAGCACGCCAATGCGCGCGTGCAGGAGGCCGTAGGCATAGCCGGCCGACATCAGCGCCCCCATGAAGGCGGCAATGTTGACGATGTTGATGGTGTAGTCGAAGCGGAATCGGGTGGCATCGGCGGGGCGCGGCATCTCGCTCATCAGCTGCCACCCCGCCAGTTGCAAAGATCACGCCCCACCGCGTTGTGCGCCTTCACCTGACGGATGGTCGGGTCGGTGTCGGCGCTCGCCCAGGTGATCGGCCGGAAGGCGCCGCACGCCCCCCTAGTCGCGGCGGAAGGTGTCGTCGTCGCGCAGCCGGCCGTCATCAGCATTGCGGCGATCAGCAGCAGCCCGCGCGTCATCCGCGCGCTCGATCGTGCGAAGCACATCCTTCTCTCCTTCCGCGATGCAGGCGGCCCGGCCTTCCGAGCGGCCCTTGAGATAGATCCCGCTCACCGCTCCGGCGGCGAGCAGGGCGATGAGCACATAGCGGCCGATGGGGCCGGTGAAGAATGAAAGCAGCCCGACCAAGAACGTCATGGCTCAAGCCTCCCAATCCGGCAGATCGACGGTGTGCCCGGCGAGGTCATGCGTGCAGTCGGCGAGGAACTGGATTCGGCCGTCGGTGACGAAGGAATGGCAGACGATTTGGCGGGGATCGACGTGCTTGCCTGCCATCACCTGCTCGCGCTCCTCGTCGGTAAGGCGGTCGACGCCACGAACCAGAACGGAGGGCGTGAAGGTCGGCGCGTCGGGATTGCCGTTGTACCCCCAGCGCGGGCCGGAACCCTCTCCGACGCGGACCATGTGCCCCCCGTCGCAGCCGGGACACCAGAACATCAGCCCGCCGCCTTCGACCGATCGGAGCTTGCGCGAAATCATGCCCATGGCTCACTTCCTCCGCCGCCAGATCAGGAACCCGGCGCCGGCGGCGAGCGCCAGCGCGAGCCCGAGCCCGAGCCCGATGAAGAGGGCCACAGGCGGCCCGCCAGTGGCAGGATCATGCGGCGGGGTGATGGGGGCCGCTGGCGCCTCAACAGGCGCCACAGGCGCGGGCGGCGGCGCCTTGGTAGCGGCGCGCATCTCCAGCCCGGTCACGCACAGTTCGCCCTCGCCAATCCGGGTTGCGTCGCCCATCTCCCGGCGGAGCTGGAGCCCCCGGATCACCTTGCCGCCGGCGCGGTTGAACGCCGTCGCAGCGTCGCAGCTCTCCCGGTACTTTCCCTCGCGGGCGAGCCGGGCCGCCGTCGATTTGCAGGCGCCGCTGGCGCCGATATTCCACGCCAGCGAGATCATCATCGCGCCCCAGCTGGCCGGGGCCTTGTCGAAGCCGGCGATGCAGCGCGTGAGCGGCGTGTAATAGTCGCTGATCAGCCGCACCCGCAGGCGCCGATCACAGCCGGCCCGTGTCTCCACCATGCCGGGGCGCACATTCTGGGTGTCGCCGGCGCAGATGGTCCACACGGGCGGCTTGGCTATCTGGTCGAGATAGGCGCGAAGCTCGACGCTCTCCCATGGCTCGACAAGCGATTCCATCGCGAGCACGACAGAGGGCGGCACTTTCTCGCCGGTCGGCAGCAGGATATAGCCGCCGGCCGTGGCGGTCGCGAGCACGGCAGCAATCGCCGCCGAAGCCCGCTTGGACGGGCGCAGCTTGGACATGGTCAATCCTCGTGGATGGAGGACTGCGCGATGAAGCGCGCGGCGAGCGCGGCACAGGCGGCAAGCCCGGCGGCGAGGCGCAGGGCAAGCGACACCTCTGGCAGGCGCTCGATGGTGATCTGCAGGGCGACGTTGACGCCCTCGCAAAGGCCCGCCAGCAGGCCAAGCCGCACGCTCCAGGCGCGCAGAAGCACCCTGCGCCAGTTGGGTATGAGGCGCATGGCCAGGTCTCCAGATTGTCAGGAATCAAGAAGGCCGCCCGGTGGGGCGGCCTGAGTGGTTTCAGTGGCGGCGCGACCCGCTTGGTGGCGGCCCGGCGGAATCGGCTATGTGCTCGGCAAGCGCCAGCACCAGCATCGAGGCGATGTGGCCCGCCAGAGAAAGCCCCGGCTCGGCGCGCAGGCGATCGTGAAGGCGCTGGGCCTCTTGGCGCAGCATCAGCAGGTGGTCGAGATTGGAAGGCATTGTCGTCCCCTTGGGTTGCAAGGGGGATAGGCTCGCACGCGCAGGTGCCGGGATATTACAGAGCCAGGGCCGATCCTGACCGCAGCCGCCTCAAGATATGGGAAAGCCGCCCGGAGGCGGCTGCGGTCAGGTCGCGCTGAATTCGATGGCTATCCGAAAATCGCCATCGGGTAGTTGTACAGCCGCTTTTCGCTGTCAGAAGGATCTCGCCAGCCGGCGACGATGCCCCAAAAGGTGGAGTAGGCATCAACGGAATCGGACCCTTCCCACACCTGCAGCTTGCCGGCGGGGGTCACCGCCGCGAGCGCGTCGGCGTAGCTGATGACGCCTCCTTCGCCCCATTCGCGCCCGCCTGGCAGCGTCGCAGGAAGGAAGCCGTTGGAAATAGAGAGCCATTCGTCGGCGTCCGGCTTTTCCAGCACAGAGAACATAGCGCCGTAGTGAGTCACGACGCCGGGGAAAGGCCCGAGCACGTCGGCATCGTACCCGTTAGCCGCCGGGTCTGTGGTCAGTCGCACGTTGAAGCTCTCGGGGCCATAGCCCAGCGCCGCGCCGATCGCGTCGGCGGCGACCTTCGACGCTGCGGTAACAAGCATGACGGTTGGTGTATTCATTCTGGCCTCCTGCGATTAGGGCATAATCTTGGCGAGAGCGGCCTCAAGAGCCGCCATATCTAGCGACGCCTGCGCCAGCACAACGGTGGACATAGCCCCGGTTAGGTAGGCGCCTCCGAAAGTTGCCGCGCCTATCCGCACGTTCGCGGCTTGGTTGGCGTCTGGCGTGTTCTGCGCAGGCGTCAAGGTGTTGTTCGCCACAACTGCGCCGTTCACCGATATATCGGCACCCCCTGCTGCGTACCGCCCTCGCCCGATAAGTCGGTTCCATGTGCCGGAAGTGATGGCTGCCCCCGCCACCGAAGTGTTCGCGGCCACGTCGGTTGATCGCGTTTGCAGCAAGGGCGCCGTCGCGCCTGGCGAAAAGCCTATATAACCCCGGACGGACCCCACGCCGGCATTGACCGGATAGTATAGAATGGCACCAGTTGTCGTATTCCGCACCACGCCCGCATAGGTCAAGGCTGCCTGATTGCGCGAAAAACCTGCCGAATCATGAACGTCCATGTAATCGTTGATGCCGTCGTAAACGAGTACCGGGTGCCCGTTTGGCCCAACGTCCACAACGCCATTAAGCACGCAGCGCGGCTGACTGCCGGAACTTAATTGCACAAGGTCGTGCCCTTGCCCGGCCTTGTCGTAATCCCGTATGACAGTGAGGGACCCGCCGCCGGCGACGGCGAGCAGCCAATCCTTGTCCACCCAGCCGTCAGGCGTAAAACCGATGTCTTCCTCTCCAGCGTCAATAGACCGGCGCACGCGCCAGCACAGGCCAGTGTAAGACGAGAGGGAGCGATGCGGGCCGGGCAGAGCGTAGAGCGGCCCTAGCCCGTCCAGCGGGCCGATGAAGGACGGGGTCCGGTGCCGCCAGAAACCATAGCCGAATCCATATCCACCCATCACGAGATCCTCGGTGCTGCGGTCTTGTACGTCTGCGCGGCATCGAGCCGCCCGGCATCGCCCAGCGTCCAGGCGAGCCATGCCTCGGTGCGCGCCGCGTCGTCGGCGGAAAGGTAGCTGTCGGCGAACACATGGGAGGAAAGGCCGCCAAAGGAGGCAAGCGTGTAGTCGCCGGCATCATCGACAAAGGCCGGCACGCTTGAGGTGCCCGAAGCCGAGGCGGCGCCGTCGATCCGGAAATTATAGGTTCCGGCCGGCCGCGCGCTTTGTGCTGTCACCAGATAGGTGCCGCCGTCGACAATGTCTTGCCCGCTCTGCTGGATATTCTCGACATTGGAACTCGTCACCGCAATCGTGCGCAGGCCCGAAACACTCGCCGGGAAAGCCCATCGTTTGAGCATCTGCCACGTGCCGGGCCGGCCGTTGCCATAGATCTGCGCCCAGTTGACCGGGTCGGTTTCCCGAAAGTGCATCAGGCCGATGAAGCTGCGCGCCCCCGGCGCCGGGGAGAGATTGGAGACCAGCAGAGTGCGGTCGAAATCGGTGAATATCTCGGGGCACCCATCCGCCCCGGTCGCCTGATAAAGCGGGCGCAGCGCTGGTGTCGGCTGGGTGTAGTACATGGCACCGGAGATCGGCGTCCAGCCATAGAGCCGCAGGCTGTCGAGATAGAGCCCCTGACGGATGTCGAAGGCACCGACAAGGCCCGGCAGCGCCTTCGGCGTCCACATCTGGATCGTGTTGCTCACCTTGTCGCCGACACGATAGGTGATCGCCCGCCCCTCCAGCGCCAGCGTCATTTCCCAGTCCTGCGCCGTCTCGCCGGGCAGGTCGACGCCATCCACCCGCCACACGCCGCCGGGCTGGTCGGCATGATAGACCGAGCCGGCATAGCCGCCTGTCACCGCCTCGGCGTCGATGGTGATGACGGGCGGCAGCACCCGCCGGCGCGTGATCACAAGCCCCGAGCCGACACCGCTCACGGCGCGGCCTCCGGCCAGGTAAAGGGGCAGGCTCCGGCCAGCTCGGTGCGCCAGTCATCAAGGCCCGGCGCCGGCCGTGCGCCGGCCTCCACCTCGGCGAGCGCCGCCGTCGCATAAGCCCATATGGCCGAGCGCCACGCCTTCAGCGCCGCCGCCTCGGCCGCGAAGGCGGGGTGCGGATCATCGAGATAGGAGACACCGGAGAGAATGCTGTCATAGCCGCGCTCGCGCGCCCGCGTGTCCAGCATCGCCTGCGCGGCGGCGGCATAGTCCGCAAGGCTCGGCAGCGGCGTGGGCGGGGCCTCGGCGCTCAAGCCGCCGTCGGCCGGGTCGCCGAGGGTGGAGACGATCACCGGCGTGCCGGCCGCATTCCACCACGTCTCGCCGCGATGGTCGGGCACAAGGCCCCATTCCTGCCCGTCGAACACCGCCGCCTGCTTTGGGCCGGGCATGGGCGGTGTGCGGCGCGTGCTGTTGTGCGGCATCACATAGCGGTCACCCGCCAGCGGGTCGCGCGCGGCATCTGTCGCGCCGGTATATTCGCCGGTCGCGCCGTCATAGCCATAGACTTTCATCGGGAAGCCCTCAGAACTTGATCGCGTAAAGCACCGCGACATTTCGACTGCGCGTCTCGCTGCCGTGATTGCCGGTGGTGGG
Source organism: Ancylobacter vacuolatus (assembly GCF_030813595.1). GTDB lineage: Bacteria > Pseudomonadota > Alphaproteobacteria > Rhizobiales > Xanthobacteraceae > Ancylobacter > Ancylobacter vacuolatus. Next base: position 115,185 of record NZ_JAUSUH010000012.1, read on the forward strand.
GTTCGAGGTGTTAGCCGGGTTGTTGCCGGCCGAACCGCCATCGCCCCAGCCGAGGCCGACGCTGTTCGGCACGTTGATCTGGTGGATATGGTCCTGCAGCTGATGGTTCTGCCAGGAGCCGAGCGCGCGCCCGCTATCCACGCCGCGCCCGTCATCCCACGCGCGATCTGTTTCGCCGCGTAGATCCGGCAGCCGGAAGGTGCCGCCGCCGTTCTCGCGGAAGCGGAAGGTGCCGGCCGCCCACACGCCGGATGAATCCACCAGCCCGTGGTGCTTGGCCCAGCCATAGAGCGCGGCATAGGTCGTGGTGCTGATATCGCCGCCATTGAGCTTCAGGGTGCCTCGCCGCGCCGTCGAGCGGCCGAGCTTCACCAGGTCGCCAATGCCGTCGCTGGCATAGCCGGCATAGCTTGCCCCGTTGGCGTCATAGACCGCCCAATTCATGGTGTCGGCATAGTCGACATGATAGACCGGGCCGCTATCCGTGCCCGGCAGCGCGGAGCCGGAGGCCAGCGCCACCACGGCGCCGGTGAAGGTGAGCCGGGCGGCGAGCTCGTCGATCGCGCCCTGCACATGGGTCGCCGCCAGCTCGGATTCCGTGTTGTCATAACGGATATTGGTCGAGTCGAAGGTGTCGGCCTCGATGCCCTCGGGGTCGTAGATTGCGGCGTTCATCGCACCGACATTGGCATCCTGCGCCTCAGCGATCAGCGTGCCGAGCGTTGCGGTGATCTCATAGAAGCCCGCCGCCACATAGAACGCCGCCGCGCCGTCATCGTCGGCATCGAAGGGGTTGCCCAGTGGCACGGCGCCGGCCTTGTCGGCAAAGAGCGCCGGCAGCAGGCCGGTCGCCTCATTGCGCACCGTCACCTGCGCGCCGGGCATCACATTGCCGGCCTCATCCGTGATCGTCGCCTGCCAGCGGTAAAGCGTCATGTCGCGGCCCTCGCTCTATCGTGCGGGTGCATCACACCAGGCCGATGATGCCGGTCGCCGTGGTGCCGGTGGACCACACGCGGCGCGCGCGAATGTCGAGCGGCGCGCCGCCGGGATGCGTGAACGTCACCTCCCCGCCGCCCTTCATCGTCACCTTGACGGTGCCCGCACCGCCGATCCACAGCGCCCGGGGCAGTATCGCGAGATCGGCACCATCCGCCGGGGTGATGGCGAAAGCGTCGTCCGCCGGCGCGGTCAGGCCAGTGGAAAAATTGGCGAAAGTGTCGGCCATGGTCTGCTCCTAGTTGATCTGCGCGCCGCGAATGTCCGCGGTGCCCGAAATGGTGAGGTGGCTCACGCCATCGATCGCCGCGCCGGCCGCCCCGCCGGTGACGAACCCACTGGAGCCGCTTGGCCGGCCGGCCTGTCCCGGCCCGCCACCGCGCCCGGCCACGCCGAAGCCCACGCCCGGCGCCTCCGAGGTGCCGGCGGCCCCGTTGCCACTGCCCGGCCCGCCCTTGCCGCCGATCGCGCCCTGTCCGCCGCCGCCGCCGAAGACCGTGCCGCCATTGACATAGGCGACGCCGCCACCGCCGCCGCCCCACACGCCGCCACCCTCGAATTGCAGCGTCGCCGCCTGCGCCAGCTTCAAGGCCGGGCCGCCCGGCTTGCCGAACAGTTCCTGCTGCCAGCCGCCATTGCCGCCGGCGCCCTGTATGCGCCCGCGCAGGATGATGGTGGGCGTGGTGAAGCCCGGCCACTCGCCGAGGTCGATCGCCGGCAGCGCCGTGGAATTCGAGCCGACCACCACCCCGGCCTCGATGACGAATGTCACCGTGTCGCCGGTGGTGGGCGCCGGGTAGCTGTAATCGTGGATCTGCCGAAGGTTGAGGTTGAAATCATTGGCGTCGATGGTGAGCACGCGATTCAGCAGGTCATCGTCATCGAGAATGAGGAAGCGCATCTCCTCGGCTTCCACCTCATATTCCGTCGCGCTCGGCCGCACGCTCACCACCTGCACCGGCACCAGCTCCGGCTCGCCCGTATCCGTCTGCAGGATGCGCGAGGCGAGGAAATAGCCGCGCCCCGCCAGCGGCGTCAGTCGCCCGCCGCGCAGGATGGAAAAGGTGAAGCGGCGCGGCGCGTCGCGAAAGCGGCCGAGGAGAATGTTATTGACGCGCTGCGCCACCACCCGAGCGAAGGCGGAAATCCAGCTGCCATGGATCTTGCGATAGGCCGGCGAGCCATAATCGGCCTGCGCATCAGCATCGATCGTCAGTGCGGCCGAGCGGTAATTGTCGGCATCGTCGGCCTTCTGGGTCGGGTCGCGCTGGCCGAAATAGGTCCACACCTGCGACAGCCGCTCTTTCGGCTGCTCGCGCACCCGCAGCGTGCCGGCCATCATCACCGCGTCGTCGATCACCTCGGAATTCGCCGGCACCTGACGCAACACCTGCAGCCGCATCTGCCGCGCCGCGTCGTCATCCCATACCGCCAGCCCGGCCTGCTCTATAAGCGCCTCGACCAGTTCATCGACATCGGTCGGTTCGGGGAGGTGGCGGGAGAATACCCGGCGCAGAAACGTTTCGCACTCCGCCTCCCACTCGGCGAGCGGGATATAGGTATCAGGCACCTCGGCATAGTTCACCATCAGGTCGTTGATGATGAAGGCCGGGGTCTTGCCGACATAGTCGAGGCACAGCTGCACCCGGTCCTGCGCCTCATGCGCGATTGCCGCGGTGCCGCGCTGCCCCCTTGTGAGTGTCAGGGTGTCGCCGGAGCGCGTGAAGGCGCAGGATTCCTTGCCCGCGATGCACACAAAGCCGCTGGCAGGGTATTCGGCATTCCCCACCCCGGAAGGGGCCAGCGTCGCTGTGGTGGCGCCCGAGGTGAGATCCGCCAGCAGGAAGCCGTTGGAAGGCTTTGGCGCCTGCGCCCGGTCGCCGCTGAGCAGCTTCAGCGTATCCTTGGCGGTGATGGTGAAGGCGCCGTCGAGCGATGGCCCCTCGAAACTCTCGATCAGAAAATGGTGCGTCTCCATCTGGTCGAGGCTCTGGCCGAGGCTGCCCTCGATCACCCGCAGCGCCCGGTGGCGCAGATAGGGCTGGCGCGCCCGGAACTTCCCCCAAAAGGTGCCGGTGGCGAAGGGCACATAGTCCCGCTCGGTGCGGTAGGGATCGAAGCCCAGCGGGCTGTCGCCCCACCGGAAATCTTTGAACCGCACCGAGGCCGAGGCCCGCGTGCCCAGATCCTTGCCGAGCGAGATCACCGCAGGCGTCAGGCTCACATCGTCGAGGCAGCCGATCGCCTCAATCCCGCTGGCCGCCAGGTCCGCCGTGCCCTTGGCGAAGCGCAGCGTCAGCGGCGTGGCGGCTGCCGCGTAGTTCTCCCGGTCCTGGCAGGTGCGCTTGGTATTGAAGCATTTGCGCGTGCCGGTCGGCGCCTCGCCGGTCAGGGTCGCCGTGCAGGGTGCCGTGCCATAGGAGAGCGAGCACACTTCAAGGTCGATCTCGACAAAGGTGATCGCCCTCATAGCGCCACCGCATCGATCTGCAGCGTGACATGCACCATCACCCCCTCGCCGGTCATTTCCGGGTCAGGGCGAAGGTCGCCCTTCAGCACGCCATAACCGACATCGCCGGGGTAGAGCGCCGGCAGGAAACAGAAGAAAAACGGCGTTTCCAGCGCCGCCCGCGCGAAGGCGCCCATATTCGCCCGAAACCATGCGTCCGGCAGATAACGGAAGGTCACGGCGGTCGAGAGCGCCCGGCGGGTCACGATGCGGCCGAGATAGTCGCCGCTCTCCGCCATGCCGGTGACAATGTCCGTCGAGCCCGCAAAGGGGATCGGCGTGGAACCGGGCTGAATGCCGCGCGGCACGCGGGTAAGCCGTCCGATATAGACCACCGCCATCCGGGGCGCCGCCGCGCCATCCGGCATCGCCAGGCGCAGGCGTAGCGCCCCGCCGGGATAGGTCAGCGGGAATATCAGCATCAGCGGCGCATCGCCCGCCGGCACCAGCGGCGCCGCCAGTTCAATCCACTCGCCCTCATCCTCGGGATCGGGGATTTCAAGCGAGAGATTGCAGCCGATCGAGCCGAGATTGTGCCGCTCGATCCCGACATAATCGACGCCCACCCCGCCAGGGATGGCGAAGGTCACGGTCTGCTCGTCTGCGCTGGAGGATCGCCAGCCCTCCGCCGTGGTGGGCAGTGCCATGTTGCTGGCGGGATAGCCGGGCAACTCGAATTCGGCGGTGATGCCGCCCGCCTGCACCACGTTGTGCCAGCCGATGGCCGGCGCGGCCGCGTCGGTGCTGGTGAGCGGTTCGGAAAGCACCAGGGCGGAAGTAAGCACAAGCGCCATGATCAGCAGCCCCGCGCGCGGTTCATGGGGTCAGAACTTGAGTTCATAGCCATCCCCCATCAGGTCGCTGATCTGGCGCATGATTTCGATCACGGCGGCGCGGGAGAAGGTGTCGCCCTTGATCTCGACAAAGGCCGGCGCACGGCTCGCCCCTTCATTGGACCCAGCGGGCGCAGATGTGGCGACAGACGAGTAGGGCACACTTGGCCGGCTGGAGCCGCCCGGTCGCGCGGCGGCGATACTGGCGATCTGCGCCGCTCCGGCGGCGGCGACAGCGGCGGCGGCGGCAAAGTTCGCCGGAGGCGGCAACTTCAGTGCCTCGGTCACACCCACGGCGGTATTCACTACCGCCTGCCCGATGCCGAAAGCCTTGGCCGCGAGGAACCCTTTTTCTCCAAACGCTGCTGCGAGATCCGAGAGCGAGCCGAGCGTGTCAGAGACACCCCGCCATGTCATGTCCCGGATTTGCTGATCGCGTGCCGCCTGCCGCTCAGCAATGGCGTTCATGTTGTCGGAATATTCCTGCTGCGCCCGCAGAGAGAGGTCGCGCCACTCGGCCTCCATTCCCTCCCGCCCTTGGTAGAAGGTCGCGAGCGTCTCCATGCGTTGCGCATAAGTTTGCTCTTCGAGTTCCGCCTCGGTCATCAGCGACTGGCGCAAGCTCTCCACCCGTGCGCCAAGCTGATCCACTTCGGTTGCCTGCGCGCGACCACCGCCGCCACTCGTTATCGCTGGCGGCGCGCTGGAGGGAGGCGGCAGGTTGCCGCCGAAATCCACCGGCTGCGACTGTTCGCGCAGCTTCAGCCTCATCTGGAGATTGTCGCGCTCCTGCTCCAGCCAGGGCATGCCCTTGCCGCCATACTGCGTCTCATAAAGAAATCGCTGTGCCCCCGAGGAGGATGCGATGCGCTCGATCTCTTTGAGCCGGTCGCGGATCGTCGTAAGGCCCTGATCCGCCGGCTTTTTAAGCATGTCCAGGAACCCGCGCAGGGCGGCTGCTGAATCGACAATGGCCGTTTTGAGATAGGTGTCTACCGTCGCCGACAACTCGCGAAACTGTTTGTCGAGTTCGACCGCAGACTTGACGGTGTCTTCACCGATCACGCGATTGAGCTCATGCGCGCGCTCGATCGTCCTTTTGATCCCCGCCGAACCCTGATCGATCAGCTGCACAAACTGCTCGCCGCCGGAGCCGCCGAGCAGCTCATCGAAGACACGAATCTGCGCTGCCTTGTCGAGTTGCCCTACCCGATCGATGATCTCCAGCATCAGCGCCGAAGGGTCTTTCAGCTTCTCCTTGAGGTCTTCGGCGCCATAGCCCAGCCGCTGGAAGGCGTCTGCTGCGCTGCCGCCGCCGGTGACGATGAATTCATCAGCCCGGAGGTTCAGCTCCTTGAACCCGTCGACCATAGCGTCGAGGCCGATGCGGTTTTGCTCGGCGACGAATTTCCATTCTTGGAACGCGGTAATGGAAAGGCCCGCCCTTTTGGCCTCATCGCCCAGCGTCGCCATCTCGGCGGCGGCATTGCGTACCGCCGCTGCTACCCCGGCAAAGCCGATACCGGCCAGCGCCGCGCCCATGCCGAGGGCGGCGGAGGAAACAACTCCGGCGGCGCCGGCCAACCCGCTCCGCAGATTGGCGGCCAGTCCCTTGGCATCGCGGCCGACACGCGCGACACCGTCGTCGAATTCGGCCGTGTCGAGACCAAGTATGGCCCGCAGGCTGCCGACGACCAGTCCCTTTGCCATTTCTCACCTTTTCCGTGCAGAGCCGGTCGTCGCCGCCGCCCATTGGCGAAGAATCGCCATCTGCTCTTCCGCCGTCTGCGGGCGTGGCGCCGCGCCGCGCCGTGCGATTTGCAGAGTCTTCAGCTTCGGCAGTCGCTTGCCGCGCGCCAGCGCTGCCCCGATCCACGTCAGCCCGGCACGGTCGTTGTAGGCGCGGCGATCACGCTCGCCGGCGGCTTCCATCATCAGCGTGATCTCGCGTAGGGTGAGCCCCCAGAAGGGCGACGGGTCGAGGCCAAGCTCTATCCAGCCGGACAGCAGCGGGCCGGGGTCGATCAGCCCGCCGCCAGCGGAGGGCGGGCGTCCGCCCCCGCCTTCTTGGGGGGAAAGGCAAGGGTAAACGCCTGCGTCACCCCCGCCAGTGCCGCCGGCAGGCCCGCCTCTCCCAGCACGTCACCCGCCTTGGCCTCATCCACCGTGTGGTGGTCGCGCAAGGCTGCCCACAGCACCGCGCGCAGCAGGGTAAGCGACATGAGGCTGGGGTCGCCGTGCATGGCCAGAAGATCGGTCATCACGGCCCCCATCGGCCGTCCGAGATGCGCCTCCAGAGCGCACATGGCGTTGATCGACATGGACAGCGTATAGGTCACGCCGCCGGCGGTGAGCGGCACCTGGCCGCGATGCGGGTTTGCCATGGTGCTCACGCCGCGATGTCGGCAAGGCCGGCGCTGGTGGCGCTGGCGCTACCTTCCGAATTGGTGGCGGTGACGGTCACGGTGATGGTGTCCGCTGCGTCGCTGGCCTGCAGTGTATAGGTCTGGCTGGTGGCGCCCGCGAGGTTGGTGCCCTCATTTTTCCACTGGTAGTCATAGCTCGGCGCGCCGCTCCACACGCCCGGATAGGCGGTCAGCACCTGCCCCACCTGCGCCACGCCGGAGATCGCCGGCTTGATGGAGTTGACCGGGGCCGCAGCAGCACCGTGCTCGACAACGCCGCTCACCTTCACCGTAAGTGTGGCGGTCATCTTTTCGTCCATCGGCACAGCAGGGGAGTAGCCGGTGATGATAGCGTCGAAAGTCACGCTCTCCCCGTCGGGAAAGGTTGCGCGGGCCTTCACCTTCATGCGCAGCACACTCAGGATGATCGCCTCGCCCGCGCTGCCGGGCATGAAGTTCATTTCGATCGAGCACTCGCCCGGGTCCACGAGGCCGGGGATGAATTCCCGCGTGCCGCTGGGCGACTGCATATGCGTCACATCGATCGCGTCCACCGCGAACGAAGGAGGGGTCAGCGAGGTAGCCTGACCGGGAGACGCCCAGGTCGCGCCGCCATCGGTCGAGATCTCGAAAAGACTGCCGTAGCCAATGCCGGGCTCGTCCATGGTCGCAACTCCAGTATGGATGATGTGGAAAGGGTCAGGCCGCGACGCGCGACCAGATGTCGAAATCCAGCGAGACGAGGTGGAACACCTCGCTCTCGATCTTCTCCGCGCTCATGCGCTGGGCGCTGGGGAACACCCCGCCGAAGACGATGCCGGCATGAGTGCCGCGATAGCCGGCCAGCAGCGCACTCACGGCTCGCCCAGCCAAGAGGGCCGGACGCCCCGCGCTGGTGTCCGGCTTGTCTTTGGCTGCCCGCGCCCGCACGTCGATCTGCACGAGAGCGCCATCGAGCCCGTCCATGCCGCGCATGTGCATGCCCACTGCGCCACCGACCCGGGCGAGCCGTATGGCTGGCGAGGCGATGCCCTGCGGGAACACATTCCAGTTGATCCGGGTGCCGACCAGCGCCGCCAGCGGCGCGTCGGCCAGCATCAGGGAAACAAGCGCCTCTTCCATCACCTCGCCCCTGTGGTCCCGGCCTTGGGCGCACGCTTGGCCCTCGCGCGCTTAGGTCTAAGTGCCCGCGCCGCTGCCCGCCGCGCCGCCTTGTCGATCTCGGTGGAAAGCTCGCCCTTGATCCGGCCGAGCACCTGCTCGCGGGTGGCGGAGAAGGCCGGGCGTAGATAGGCGCGCGGCGCCTGCTTGACCGAACCGAATTCCTGCACGATGCGCTTGATCGCGTTGCGCTTGCTCTTCGCCTTGGCCGGGCCGACATACACCTCGACGAATGCCTTGCCCGCGCCGGCCTGCCGGCGCGCATCGCGCAGCGCCGTCTGCGCCTCGCCCTTGCTGCCGCCGGCGCGCATCACCTCGCCAAAGGCCCGCAGCCCGGCATCGCCCTCGACGCTGTTTTTCGTCGCGGCGATAATCGATTCCGACAGCTCGCCCGTCTCGCCTTTCGGCGCCAGCGCCGCCGCCTTGGCCACCATGGGCTGCGCCGAGCGGATAAGCGCCCGCCGCATCACGCCGCGCGCCGTCGCCTTCGACAGCTCGCTCAGCGCCGCGTCGAGTTCCTTAAGGCCTTCAACGGAAACCTTGAGCCTGCCGACCATCACTCGGCCCTCGCCGAGGCGGTGATCTCGATCCCGTCGCGCCGACCGATCTCCTTGGCGCCTGATATGTCGAAAGTCCGGCCCTCGAAATCCAGCCACCACAGAGGCGACAGGGCGGCGACATCAGGGCTCCAGCGTATGCGGAAGCGGGCGGTGATCGTCGCCCCCACCTCCGCCGACTGCATCCGCTCGCGGTCGGAGGCCGGCGCATATTCCGCCCACACCCCCCGCGCCACCGGCGCGCCGAGGATCGGTGCGTTGAAGCCGTCGCGCCCCGTCTCGGCACCCGGCTCATAGAGCGTGATGCGGCGGTCCATCTTGCCGGGGTCGGCCATCAGAACCTCCGCACCCGGATCAGCTTGCGCAAATCATGCGCGGCGGCGGGATACTGGCCGAAGGCCTCGCGGTCGTCGTACCAGTATTTGGTCAGCAGCCGCACGCCCTGCTTCGCAATGGCGAGAAAGGGCTCGCCTTCCGGGCAGCCGGCGACATAGCGAATGCGGATCGTGTCCGGCGCGGCATCCAACGGCCAGGGGGAAGCAGGCAGAAGCTGCCCATCCACCCGCCGCCCATCGGCAAAGCGCACGTCAGCGGCATCAATGGTCTGCTCGGCACCCTCGGCATCGACATAGGCGATGCTGACAAGCGAGGTGAAGGTGGGCGCCGGAATGTCGATGCCCCCGCACGGAAAGCAGGGGAGATCGAATTCCAGCGTCTGGGCGCCAATGGCGCGGCCGATGCTGCGAGGGCCGTCGAAAAACGCCGAAGCCGACGCGAGGAAGGCGTTGATCAGATCGTCTTCCAGGGTGGAATCCACGCGCAGATACAGCTTGGCCTCCACCAGCGTCACGAGCGGATCCGGTGCTTCGACGACCCTCGGCAGCATGGCGTCAGGCCTGGTCGGCTTCGGGCTTGTTGAAGCCATGGCCCTTCAGCACGATGGCGGCGATCGGCGTGCCGGTGCCGTGCGTGCCGGCGAAGTCGGCCAGAAGCTTCAGATAGCGCCGCCCGCCTTTGTAGCCGGCGCGGTAGACCGCTGCCGCCGCATGCGCCGCCACCAGCGACTTGATGATCCCGCCCGCGGCGACGGTGACGCCGAGCACGTCCTTCTGCTCCACCGCGTCATAGGTCGAATCGTCGTCGCTGTGCGTCAGCTTGAATTCGACCTTGTTGGTGCCGGAAAAGGTGATGCCGCCAATGCCGATGGCGAGCACGATCTCGGCGGCGTTGTAGCCCTGCAGGTCGATGGCGGCAGGGGTATTGTCGGCCGACAGGGTGGCGTTGCCGATGGCAACGGCCGCCGTCAGCCCCGAATGAATGTCCTTCATGGGGAAGCCCTTTGCGAAGAGGTGGGTTTTGCCGCAGGGGCGCGGCATCAGGCCGGCGGCGCGCGCCGCCGGCCGGGGCGCGATATCGTCAGGTGCTGATCTTCAGCAGCTTGATGGCCTCGAAGTTCTGCACGCCGCCGCCAACCCGCTTGGTGGTGTAGAACGCCACCTTGCCGTTCACCTTGTAGGGGTTGCGGAGCACGCGGATGCCGGCGCGGTCGATCACGAGATAGCCACGCTGAAAGTCGCCGAAGGCGATCGGGAAGGCATTGGCCGCCACCGAAGGCATGTTGTCGTCGGTGATCACGGGCTTGCCGAGAATGGTCGACGGCGCCTCGGGGGTGGTCGGCGGCGCCCAGAGATAATTACCCTGTCCGTCCTTCATCTTGCGCAGCGAGCCCACCGTGACATCGGACATCAGCCAGTTGGCATTGTTGCGATAGCCGGCCTTCAGCGCGTGGAAGACTTCGATCAGCGCATCGGCCGGCGCCGAAGTGGCGAAGGCCGCGGCAGCGCCGCTGACGATGAAGCCGAGCTTGCCCCAGGCATAGGAGGCATTCGCCACCATGTCATAGGAGAGCAGCCCGCGGGGCTTCTTCACGCCATTGCCGGTGATGAAGGAGGCGCCTTCCATCTCGGCGAAGGTGGTGGACACCTCGTCGGCCAGCCACTGCTCGATGTCGATCCGCGCGTCGTCGAGCACGATCTGGGTGGCGTAGGGCTCAGCATAGAGCTCCGCCACCGGGAATTCCGTCGACTTCAGCTTGGGCGTTTCCGTCTCGGTGCGCGCATCTTCCTCGCCCACCCAGCCGGCGCCGGCGCCGCCCATATTGACATCCTTGGTGTAGGAGCCGGTCGAGATCGTGATGACGCGGGAGGCCGAGCGCAGCGCCGAGACGGTGCCGAGCACGCGGTCGATGGTGGCTTCCATCGTGGTGGGCACCACGAACCCACCATCGGGGTTGGACTGGCTGGTGAGGCCGGCCTTCACTTCCAGATCGCGCAGGCCATCCTTCACGTCGCGGCGGAAGTAGGATTCGAAGGCGTGGGCATGCGCCTGCACATCGGCATTCGGCGCACCGCCGCCACCGCCGCCGAGCTTCAGCGCGGCAATAGCGGCATTGATCTCGTCGAGCGCGGCGGTATGCCGGGAAATGTCGGCGTTGATGCGCTCGACCTTTTCGGTCTGCACCGGGTCATCCACCTTCTTACGGATGTCGGCCAAGGCCTTTTCCTGCTCGGCCTTGAAGGCTTCGACGGTGCGGCGAAGTTCATTGAACACCTTCACCGGGTCGTCATTGGCATCGGCGCGCACCCGCTGGATGCCGCGAAACGAAGACGCCGGCGCGGCGAACATCGCCATGGCGGCAGGGGCGGCGAGGCCGCTGGAATAGTGCGCGAGAGCCGTCATCACATGGGCGTCGACACACAGGAGGGCGATTGCCGCGACGGCCAGCGCCGCGAGCAGAATGTTGCGCTTCATGGCGCGTCCTTTCAGCTTTTCAGGTTTTCCATGAACCGACGAATGTCGGCGAGGTCGACGCCTGCATCGCGCGTGGCGTTCCGGGTTGCATCGCGCTGGCCCAGAGAGAAGATTTCGTCCCGCTGCTTCCGGGTGAGGCCGGCATGCGCCAGCTTGGCCTCCCAGCGGCGGCGGGCGAGAATGGGTTCGGGAACGTCGGCCCGCGCCGAGGGGGCGGCATCCGCCGCGCCGTCGAAAGTGCCATCGGCGAACTTCTGATCAATCGCCTCGGCCGCCGTCAGATAGGTGCCATCCGAGCGGCGAGAAGGGCCGTCGAGCATGGCGATGATGTCGGCCTCGCTCTTCCCCGTCCGCCCGGCATAGATCGCCGCCATGTTGCGGTCGAACCCGTCGAACACGGGCGCTGCCGCCGTGAAGTCGTGATAGTTGCCGATCACCGCGCCCCAGGCGCGATGGATCATCATGGTGGTGCCTTCGCCCATCAGCACCTCGTCGCCGGCCATGGCGATGATCGAGGCGGCGGAGGCGGCGATTCCCATCACCTTCACCGTCACCTTGCCCGGGTGCTCGGCCAGCTGGTTATAGATCGCCAGGCCCTCGAACATGTCGCCGCCCGGCGAATTGATCTTCACCGTCACGTCGCGACCGCCGATGCTGCGCAGGATCCCGCCCATTTTCTTGGCGGTGAAGCCATCGCCCGACCACCAGTCCTCGCCGATCACGTCATAGAGCGAGATCGTGTTGGCGTCGTCATCCGCCGCCAGCGGGCGCTCCGCCCAATGCGACAAGGCATCCGCCCGTGCATCCCAGCTGTAGCAATTGGGCAGCGCCACCGCGCTCGCCTTACGCAGGGTTTTGAGGCTCATTGCTCGGATCTTCCTGTGTTGCCGGCGGCGGCACGGGGGCGGATGGCATGGCATCGGACGGCAGGTCGTCGCCGCCCGGCAGCGGGCTGAAGCCGGTCGCCCGGCGCGCCTCATTCTTGGTAAGCCAGCCGCCCCGTCCGCCGGCGCCCAGCGCCTTGGAAAAGAAGTCGGCCTGATCCTTCATCGAGCCGCGCAGCAGCTCCTGCTCGTCAAAGTCCACGCGATAGCCGGCGCGGCGCTCCTCACGGGTCAGGGCGCAGCGCGCCAGCGCCTCCTCCCACACCGTGAACCATGGCGCGAGGCCGAAGCGGACAAACATGGTCGCCAGCTGCTCGATGCCGGAACCCCAGGACGTTTCGTCCACCATCAGCAGCGGCCGCGGCACGCCGAAGGCGCGGGCAACCTCTTCCACCTGGTATTGGCGGGTTTCCAGATGCTGGTTGTCCACCGCCGAACTGGAGATGGCGGCAACGGTTCCGCCCTCCTCAAGAATGAGGTGGCGCCCTGCGTTCTCGCCGCCGGCGCGCCGCGAGGCCATGCCTTCCTGCAGGCGCTGATAGGCCTCGGGCGAAAGATGCTCCGGGAATTGGAAAGCGCCCGGTGTGATCTGTCCGTTCTTGAACAGGTTGGCCGCCGCCTGCTCGGCCTTCAGCGCCAGCCCCAGCGCTTCCTTGGCGTAGCGGGTGCGCGAAAGCCCGTTCAGCCCGTCCACCGACGTACCGCGCAGGTGCAAAATCTCCTGCGGCGTGAAGATCGCCACCCCGCCATCGGGGCGGCTGTAATGGTAGCGGACGCTATAGTCCGGCATCTGCTCCACCCGCACCCGGTGAGGGTCAAGCGGAATAAGCCGGATCACCCGACCCATCGACCAGACCGCCAGGGCGAAGGCGTTTTCATAAAGCAGCGCCCGCGCCTGCATCGTGCTCTTGAACTCGAAAGGCGTTTGCCAGCCATTCGGTTCATGCATCAGCACCCAGTAGAGCGGGTGGTTCACCTCTGTCGTCAGCGTGCCATCAGCAAGCACACGGATCACCGGGGCCGGCAGCCGCCCGACAGCGGAAGAGATCAGGTCGATGCACCGGAACGCCGCTGATACCCGCAGCGCCGCCAGCGGCGTCATTACCACGCCGCTCTCGGTCTCGGCTCCGCCCCGCAGCTGGGCGGCGAAATTCGGATCGCTGATGTCGATCTCGACACCGCCATCGCCGGCGCTTGCGCGCACCGATGCCGTCCCGGCACCGAACATGCCTCGCAGCCAGCCCAGGGCGCTCATGATGCCTCACACATAAAGAACGCCGCGCGTCTCGTAGACCGAGCGCGGGTTATGGGCGACAGGGTTGAGGAACATCAGCATGGCGGCGTTAAACAGCGCCATCAGCATGTCGATCTTCCCGGCACCGGCCAGTTCCTTGGTCACGACATAGTTGCTGCCGCGCAGCGTCTGCTTCGCGTTGCTGACACACCACGCCATGATGGGCTGGTCGCCATGCACCATCCGCCCGCCTTCCAGCTTCAGCGGCACCGAGGAAATCGCCGTCTGCAGCTTCCAGCCCTGCGTCACCGCCTCCACCAGCGGCTGCGTCAGTTTCTTTTCTTCCAGCGCGTCGAGCAGCAGCGCGATGCCGGCGCTGTCCAGCCCGATCCCGCTCGTCTCCGGCAGCAGGCCGCTTTCCTTCAGCACCCGGCAAATCTCCGCCGCCTGCTCGGCCTGCTCTTCGCCGGTCTCGACCAGAACAAGATCGCCATCCTCGACGAAGTCGCGCAGCCGCGAGGCGATGCTCTTGCGCTCCTCGAAGACACTCGGACGCGCCCAGGCCCGCCCCCAGCCAAGCCACCGCTTGGTGCGCGTCTCCCGGCCCAGCACATAGAGCGCGGCGAGATCGTCGGCGCCGCCCCAGTCGATCCCGACCGTGCACACTTCCGATCGCGCCAGCAGTTCATCAAGGCCTGTAAGGCGGCTGTCGATGCAGCTCGCCCAGTGGGGGGTGCCAGACCAACCGTCACCGGAGAGGCCAACACCGATCTCTATATTGAGGTGCTGCGAGGCCCATATCTGTTCGGCCTCCCGCGTGACCTTGCCATTGTTCTCATAGTCGTCGATCAGCGCCTGGCGATCGATTGAGCGGTCGATATTCGGCAGTACGAGATCCCAGTTCTTCGGGTCGCGCCAGAAGGCTTGGTCGAGCTGCTTCTCGACAGGAAATTCGTACAGGACCGGCAGCATGATCGGGGAGGGGCCTCCCTTGCCGTCGCGGATCTTGCGCGCCTTCTCCAGTTCCGTCTTCCAGATGCCCGCGGGCGGTTCATCCGACTGGGTCGTGATCATCAGCACCTTGCCGCGCTGTTTGGTGATGCCACCCCCTCGGATCTGCTGCATCACCGCCGCCGCCTTGGCCTTCTTCCCCAGCTCATGCAATTCGTCGATGATCGTGAGAATCGGTATCTCGCCCGTCACGATGGTCGTGTCGAAGGTCTTCACATCGAGCGCGGTGCCGGTCTTGTTGCGGGTGATGCACTTGAGGTGATCCTGCACCTTGAAGATATCCCGCAGCCGGGAATCGAGGCGGATCATCCCCTGCGCCTGGTCGAAGCAGCGCTCCGAAATGTTCTGGCTGGGCGCCACCAGCAACATCTGCCGGTTCGGCGTCTCCTCCATGTAGAGCGCGGTCAAGCCGAGCGCGGCCACATTGGTGGTCTTGGAGTTCTTTTTCGGCACCATGCAGAGCAGTTCCCAAACCAGCGCTAGCCCCGTTTCCGGGTCTTCGCTGGCGAGGAATGCGCACAATATGTCGCGGAACCACTCGCCGCAGGCCTCCACCATTGGCGGGTTTCCCGGCACATCCGGAAGCCGCAGACGGTTGAAGAACGCCTTCCCTTTGGCCGCCTTTGCCGGATTGAATGGCACGTCGGCCATCGGCGGCAGCCCGGCCTGCAGCCGCTCCCACCAGTCCGGGCAGGCGAAGCGGGGAAGGGCGTCAGTGGCGGGCAAAGCTCGCCGCCTCCTGCTCCAGATCAGCCATCAGGTCGGCGTCGGCCTCCAGCGCGCGCTCCTTGTCGATCACCTTCTTGCCGATCCGCTCCGGCGCCGGCGCTCCGCGATCACTCGGCGGCGCCTTGCCCATATCATCCTCCATCCGCATCAGGTCGGAGCGCTCGACCATCCGGCCCAGCTCCTTCAACGCCTGTATGTTCCCGGCGTTGGCCTGCTCCATGGCGATCTCGAAACGCCGCGCATCGAGCCGGTCGCGCATCGCGTCCCGCGCCCGGAGCTCGGCTCTAAAATAGCGCTTCACGGTCGCCGGTGAGACGCCAATCCCGTTGGCCATCCGCGTGATAGACCAACCAAGAGCCAGTAAGAGCTTGATTTTATTACGATCTTTCTCCGATGGCTCAAACGAAGGGCGACCACGCCGCCCCTGACCGACCCGGATCGGATGCCCGAACAGGTCGAATTTTTCGTCCATCAGAAAAAAATCCCCGAATGAGAAGGACGCGGGTAGGGAAGCGGGGGGGCTGGGAGACTTTTCACCCCCCCCACCCCCTGCCGAAAATCCAATATTGTGAGCGTAAGGCTTGCCTTGTGGGCTTGTTGATCCCTTGCCACAGAGGGCATCACCAGCCAGCACGCCGCTCCTCTGCCTGCTTCACCTTGTCGTGGCACGGCTTGCACAAGGTCTGCAGGTTGTTCTCATCCCAGAACAACGCTTCGTCACCGTGATGCGGCACGCGATGATCGCAGACGAGCCGTGACGTGTTCGGCTCTATCACCCTGCATCCGGGCATCTGGCAGGCGAACAGGTCCCGCAGGAACACCTTCAGCCGCAGACGTTTCCACCGGGCCAGATCGTACCAGGCGCGCCACGGCTTGGTCGCATAGCGCAACCTATCCCGAGAGGGGCCATCATGGGCTTGAGTGGCGAGACGGGAGGGGGCCACCTTGTAGCGCGAGGGGATCGCCTTCAGCCGCCCCATCGCCACCCTCCAGACATGCGAAAGGCCCGAAGCGTTTTCGCCCGGGCCTCTTTATCCGTGCACAGTGAGCACCAAAACCAAGGCGCGCGTCAAGCCCCCATCATCGACAAACCGCGCAATGACGGGAGAATGCGGCTTTGCCGGCCCTCCGGCTCCCACGGGCGGGCCGCGCGTGCCGGCCCGGTGGCCCTGTGCGCGTCGAGCGATTCGCCCAGCATGCTCGCCAGCGCGGTGAGGGCGGCATGCCACACCTCATATTCCGCACGGTCGCAGGCGGCATGCACCGGTGAGGGCACCAGCTCCATCTTGCGATAGGCGCCGGGGTAGGCCCGTCGGCGCGAGGCGCACCACCCATCCACCTCATGCTCGTTATAGCCGATGATCTCGCCGTTCACGGTCTGCGGCACCTTGCGCTTCATGAACCACTTGGGGTGCCCGCCATTGTCGCCGCGCACATAGCGATACTCGATCGGCTCCGCCTCCCAGTCCGGCACCGTGCCCATCATGGCATGCTTGCGCACCAGCCAGCCGGGCGAGGTCTTGAACCTCAAGCCCCCATCCTCGCCGGGCACCGCCAGCCGGTCGAGTGCATCGGAAATCACCTTCGCGCCGGCCTCGCCCCAGCCATCGGCTGGCGCCATGTCGGCGAAGGGCCACCAGCCCGCCGGCACATCGAGGTGCAGCCCGTCCAGCTCCGCCACCACGCGGTCGATGGCCAGCGCGTCCGCATGCGGCCCGCCCGTCGCCATCCGGTCAGGCGTCACGCCATAGACGTTCCGCACATCCCGGTCGTCGATCACCGTACCCAGCTTGCCAAAGAGCGACATGGAGGCCCAGCCCGCCCCGTGCGCCGCCGGCCCTGTCGGCGCTGCCGGCACCTTCGGCAGTTCCGTCCGGTACGCCCAGATCAGCAGATCCTCGATATCGGTGGTCGTCTTCATCGCCGGCCCCTGTTGCTGTCCAACCTGTCCAACCTTTTCAGAACAGAAATAAGAGGTTGGACACTCGCAAAGCCTTGCAGTCGCTCGCTTTGTCCAACCTGTCCAACCTGTCCAACCTAATTTCGACCTATTCCCCGTGAGACAGGGACCTTCGGCGCAATTCACATTCCGCCAGCGGCCTTCACGGGCACGCGAGCGCACGCGCACGTGCGAGGAAAAAGGTTGGACAGGTTGGACAGGTTAGGCAGCGCGTTGATATCGCTAGCGTTTTCCTGTCCAACCTTTCCCGCCGCGTCCAACCTAGGTTGGACGAAAGCGCCTCTACCCCTTCAACCCGATCTCTCTCACGCCTCGTCATCGCCCCAATCCACGGCTTGGCCGAGTTCGCTGACGAAGGCATCGCGGCAGTCAGCGAGGCTTGGCATGACAAAGCACCAGGCGCGTCGCATCACGCCCGCCTCAGCCTCGATCGTGAGCCGGCGCTTGGTGATGCCCGGCACCAGCTTGCGCAGCTTCATGCCGAGGGCGGTTTCTTCCGCCTTCCGCCGTATGCCGATCTTGTCGGAAATGTCGATATAGTCGGCGAACAGGGCGTCACACGACACCTCTTCAAGCCATGTCGCCGAGTTGCGGGTGCTGGTGCCCTTTTCCAGCCGGCCGAACCACCATGATTCCACGCTGTCGAGCGAGCGCAGCTTCTGTTCCAGCAGGCCGCCGGTGCGCGGTATCTTCCGCAAGTCCACCTGCGAAAGGTCAAAGGCCAGCAAATCGTGCAGCAGCGCCTCGCGCCCGCCCGCATCAAGCTCTTCGTCCATCTCGCGGAAATAGTCGGTGTTCTGGGCGCAGCGCGGGTTGATGTCGAGCACGCAGAAGCGCCGCTCATCCTTGCCCGCAGGCACCACCCAGTCCTCATTCGAGGTCATGAGTAGCCGCACGAAATTGTCGATGCGTATGGGGTCGATGCCCTTGTTCTCGATCATCTGGAACTTGGAGGTGACAAGGCCCTTGAGCCGGCCTTCCGCCGCCTTGTCGCCGGCCCACACCGCTTCCTCGGCCTGCAGCAGCAGGCACGACGCCATGTGCGCGTTGAACTGGCCGGTGATGTAGCGCGGGTCATCGACCGCGAAATAATGGGCGGCAATCAGCCCGCCGATCACCTCGCCGATCTTGGTCTTTCCGGTGCCCATCTTGCCGCGCATGACCACGGCGGTGCCGATCCGCTCGCGCGGGCGCTGCAGCAGGTGGGCAAACCAGCCGAACACCCATCGGAATAGATCGGGGTCGCCATCACAGACATTGTTGAGCAGGTGATCGCGGAAAATCGCGTAGCTGCCGCCCTTTCGCGGCTCCACGGCAAAGCCGCGCCAAAGGTTCAAATAGCCGTCCGTCGCCTGCGCGTCCGGGCCGGGGTTGAACTCGATGCCCTGAAACTGCCGCCGGTCCCGCGCACTCAGCCAGCGCGTCGCCCATGTCACCACCTTCAGGTCGCCCTGGGGATTCACCGTCTCGGTGAAGCGGTTGGAAAACCACTGCCGGAAGGCGTCGACGGAGATGATGCGCAGCCGATCTTCGATCGGCCCGGCGCCCTGCTCGCGCACCATCACGGCCTTGGAGCCCATCAGCACCAGCGCCCATTCCGCGTTCATGTCGTCGGTGGAATAGCCCATGGCACGCCCGCGTGGCGGCGCGTCATCCTCGCCGACATCGGCCGCCGGCTTGCGCTTGCGGCGCGGCTTGGCAGGCGCTGGGGCTTCCTCGCCAACGGGATCATCGTCCGGCGCCGGCGCGGCAGGCGCGGCGGGCGCAAGCCCCTCCACCGGGTCGACCAGTTCGGCGATGGCCTCGAAAGCGTCCTGCCTCGGGTTGTCGTCCATCACGCCACCACCATCGAATTGAAGTCGTGGCCCGCCGGGGGCCAGCACGTCGCCACCCGGCGCCCCTGCCGCATGTGCCGGCGCTCGGCGCGGGCCATGGTCAGGCGAGTGGTGAAAGGGTCGCTGTCGCCATCGCCCAGCAGCCGAAGGTCCATCACACTGTCGGGCACCGGCACCGCGGCGCTGTCCATGTCCGGCTCCGGCCCCGGCACCTGCTTCACCCGGCCGGCGGGGGTGCGCTCGCTGGGGTGCGGCACGCGCGAATGGTCCGCCGCCTTGCCCGCAAGATTGCCGAGCGAAATCGAGGTCCACATCGCCGTGCCATCGAGGCAGCGCCCCGCCGCCCGCAGCGCGGTAAACACGGTCAGCACCGTCTCAATCCCCTCGCCGATAAACAGCCGGCAGGGCGAAGCCGCGCGCAGAAGCTCGATCCGCCCGCCGGCGAGAGAGCCGCGCACCTTCTTGGCCGGCAGCTTCTCGCCAGTGGTCGGGTGCACCAGCGCCAGCTTGCCCTTGGGGGCATCGAGGTCGATCCAGGTGATATGCAGCCCCGCCATCCGCCCGTCCGGCCCGGCAATGGCGGCAAGCATCGCCGGCCCCTCATGCAGAAGCCTCCAGCTTGTCCGCCCGGCCTCATCCTGCCCGTGTTCCAGATAGGGCATGGCCGGGTGCGCCCGCAGCGCCGCGCCGTCGGGCCAGTCCACCCGGCGAATCTCGCGCAGATAGGCCTCGACAGGCGTGCCGGCCAGCGGCCCGGCCCCCTGCCAGAACTCCCAGCACCGCTTGCGCTCCGCCTCGCGAAAGGCCGCGTTTTTCGCGTCGTCCGCCGCCTTGCGTTCCGCCGCCGCCCGCGCGCGCCGCTCATCCTCCGCCGGGTCGGTTTCCTGCGCCCCGCCCAGCCAGTCCACCGCTTCGCGAAAGCCCAGCCGCTCGCGCAGCTGCACCAGGCGGATCACGTCGCCGCCATCCTGGCAGCGCGCACACACCCAGCCATCGCCCCAGCACTCGAAGGCGGTGGAATCCTTGGCGTGCGGGTCCGGCGAGTGCAGCGGGCAGGGGCCTATCAGCCGCCCCTTGCGGCTGCCCCGCCGTAGGCTCACCCATTTGCCGGCGACATCGGAAACCGGGTTGCGGGCGCGCAGATCCGCGAGGGAGGATTCGGAAATCATTCCGCCGCCTCCATCTGCCGCGCGGCGACGGTGCTCCACTGTGCCGCCATGGCGGCGGCGATGCCCTCATAGGTGCGGCTGCGGTCTTTCCAGCGGTCGGGGCCGGGCGAGGCGCGGTGCACCTTCGACCACGCCTTGTGCTCGTCTGTGCCACGCGCCGGCGGCATCAACTTCTTGGTCGGCACCAGCGGCGGCAGCCCGCGCAGATAGAGCCCCGTTGCCTTGAACGCCGGGTCACCAAACCACCAGGGCTGGACCGTCTGGGGCTTTGCCCAATTCTGAATCCGCTCGCGCGCGTAGCGGTGCATGACAGGGTTTTCGACACACACCCGCTCGACGGGCGCATTCCAGCAGTCGGAAAACAGAGCCGCACCGGCGTCGAGTTCGGCCCACATCTCTTCGAGCGTCCGGCCCGGAGGCGCCGTGCGCAGCCAGCGCACCCCGCTGTTGCAAAGCCGCGTGCAGGGCGGGTGCATCACCACCAGCAGATCCCATCCGCTATCGAGATGATCGCGAACGTCGCCGATCATGTGGCGGTTGCTGCCATCCTCGGCAGGCAGCAGGTCAACCGACCAAACGTCGTGTCCGAAAGCGGCGAAGGCCCGGCGGACAACACCGGACGTCTCGCAGCCGACAAGGACGCGCAGCGGGGCGGGGTGATCGTGTAGGGAAAATGGTGCAGTCATGCCGCCGCCCTCTCGACAACTTTCGGGCTCGGGCGCAACTTTGGTGGATGCTCGACCGCTTGCTGAAGTTCATGGCTGCTATTGTCTGCTGCTTTCCCTTGCTCTTGCTGGGTGCGGCTATGTTTTCCGCGTTTGGAGAGGCACCAAATCGCTGGGCGACCGAATTGAGCCCGATATGGGTCAGTCTTGCTGGAAACGTAATCGGCGGGGCGTTCACAGTCGTCGCGGCCGGGGCAGCCCTTCTTGTTTACTATTTGCAAGCGGACGGAGAACGGCAGCGAAAGGCTGAAGAAAAGCGGCGTGCACTTCAGATGCTCTGGGCGTACGCGAACAGTGCAAAACTGTTCTGCGACCAAGCACTCCAGGCCGCTAACGCCGCCCTTATGAATACCGATGCTAACCGCAGAGTGCTGGCATTCTCTGACCTTAAGTCGCTGCGCGACAACGGCCGTGTCGCGCCATCCCGGGTTGACGCAGAGGTCGCTCTTTCGGTCGTGAACCTCGAATGCAGCATATACGTTCGGCCCATTATGAATGCGGAAGCGAACGTCGTAGATAAACTTAACCTTCTTCATCCACACGGCGTGATGACGGCAATAGACGATACACAACAAGCTATCGCTATATTCATCTCTGGTACCGCCGCAATAAGTTTCAACCAGATTAGTTCCAGTCTGGTTGGGCTGAAGGCCGTCATGAGCGATCATCACACCCCCCCCACCTGATCGAACTTGCCCGCTTCATTGCCCCACACATCCCAGCCGGCACGCGCCTGGCGGGAGAAGAGCGAGGCGCGCCGCGCCTGCGGCCATGCCGCCTCGCAACGGGCATAGAATTCATCGGGCTTTCGGGAATGCTCGCGCGCCAGCCCGTCCAGCGAATCCGCTTCCAGCGTCTCCACAAGGTTGGGAAAGCTCGCCCCGCTCCAGTCGCCGCCGGGCAGGCGGGCGATGATGTAAGGCTCGTGCAGCGAACGGGCGACATAGCCCGGCCCCCATTGCAGCTTGCCGCTGGCCGTGCGCTTGGCCCAGCCGCCGCCGGTCACCGGCTTTAGCCCCCAGCCACGAATGATCTCGACATGCGCGCCGATCGCCACCAGCGGCCACGTCGTCCACATCACGCACACGCCGCCCGGCGACAGCAGGTTGCCCACCGGCAGCGCGGCGATATCGGCCAGCGACATGGTCGCGTATTGCGCCTGCGGCGACTTCGCCTCGCCCTTCGCCGAATACAGGTCGAAGTGCCACGGCGGGTCGAGCTCGACCACGTCATAGGCGAACATGTGCAGGGGGGCGAAAGGCCAGCCCATCACCCGACCGCCTTTTCGATATCGGCCAGCCGGCGCTCCAGCCGCCCCACCTGCGCCAGCACCTCGCCGCGCGCGCGGTCGAACACCGCCATTTCCTGCTGCACCTTCAGGCCCTGTTCGGTCAGGTCCTTCGCCGCCGCCAGCGCGGCGCGCGCCTCGGCCAGCACGGGGGCGAAATCCTCCGCCCCGCCGGCGCTGCCGGCGCCATAAACCTTGCAGCGCACCTGCCGCACCCAGTCGCGCGGCACGGTCAGCGATTCCGCCACCCGCTTGTCAGTCCAGCCCTCGCCATAGCCACGCTGCGCGTCCAGATACACCTCGCCCAGCTTGTCGCGGATCAGGAAGGCCGCATCGATATCCATGGCAGGCGGCGCCTCCGCCTTGCCTGCCGGGACAGCCTTCAGGGCTGCCGGCTCGGCCTGCGGCGCGCGCGGCATCGGGGTCGGCATCTTCGCAACCATGATCTTCGCCTCTTTCCTGGCCTTGGCCTTCGACTGGAGGGAAAGGCAGCGGGGGCACACGGCCTTGCGCGCACCGTGCAGCACGTCCCAGCCGGCCTTTTTCGCCTCCGGCAGCACTTCGCCCTCAAGGTCCGGCACCCGCCCCATGAAGCGCCGCGCCCGCATCTCGAAAGCGTTGGGGCAGCACCGGCATGTGATCCGGCGGAAGGTGCCGCCCGGGTCGTCGGCGGAGGTCGGGCGCCGGGTGAAGGTGGTGATGCCGTCCTGATCGATCTCGCTCACCGCCCCATCTCCCGCGCCAGCGCTTCGGTCAGCCGCGCCCAATGGTCCGGCGCCCAAACGCCGCCGCCGCTCGACAAGGCCCGCTCGACATAGCGGGGGCTGATGCGCAGCCGCTGGGCGATCTCCCAGCGCGGGCGCCCCAGCGCGTGCATGCGGCGCACCACGGGCACCACCCGCCGCCACGGCCGCTTGACGATGAAAACGATCGGGGTGCGCGCGAGCATGGCTCACCATTTCCCCGTGTCGCCGATCTCGGCGCATTGCGAGGCCGGGCTGCCGGCACAGCCGGCATTCGGCAGCAGCCCGCGCCAGCGCAGCGGGCGGGCATCGAAGGGCGGCGGCGCGGCATCGGCCGGTGCCGCCTTGTGCGCGGCGGCAAGCGCCGCCAGCAGCGGGTCGGCGCCGTTGCCGGCGCGGCAGTCCAGCGGCTCCGGCGCTCCGGTCTCGGCCGCGATGCCGAGCAGGAACGCCCGCGCCTTCACCGCGTCGCGCGAGCGCGTGCCCAGCCCCTCAGCCTGCAGGCGGGCGGCAATGGCCGCATAGTTCAGCCCGGCATGGCGCATCCGGCACAGCGCCGCGTCCATCTCCGCTGTCCAGCCGCGCGGTTGCCGCCTCATCACCGCACCCCATTCGCTTTGGCGGAAAGCCGGGCATAGAGGCTCGACATCGCCATCAGCGCGTCGCGCACGTCAGGCAGGGCGGCCCGCGCCTCGGCAGGGGTAATCTCCACCCCGCCCTCGGAATCAATCGCCGCGCTGGCGAATATCTTGGCCGCCGCCTCGCTCGTCTCGCGCATCGCCTCGGCGGTCAGCTGCACCGCCGCGTCACCCTCCGGGGGGGCAGGCACGAAAAAGCCGCCGGCGCACGCGGCCAGATACGCCGCGCCTTCCGTGCAGCCATAGCGCTCCGCCAGCTGGCAGGCATGGGCAAAGGCGAACTCGCCCGGCTGGTCCGGGTCCATCTGCCGGTACAGCGTCGAGCGCGCGATGTTGAGAAAGCCGACCGCCACCAGCATGCCTTCGCTCGGCGAACCATTCGGCCCATGCGCGCGGCCGATCTGGTCGAACATCCGGTCAAGCGCCTCATGCGCCGAGCCGATGACGGGCCGCTTGGTCATTCGCCGCACTCCTCTGGGGTGAGACTTTCCACCGCCGGATTATCGTTTTCGCCTGATGCAGCGGGTGCAAGGGTCGGCGCGGGATAGAGGTCAGGCCGCAACTCATGGCGCGGCACGCCGGTCACGCGCTCCACATCGAGCACGCGCTCGGCGGGGACGCGGCGCTCTTCCCAACGAAGAAACGTGCTGCGGTTCACGCCGACGAGACGTGCCAGCGATGCCACGCTATGGCCGTTGGCTTCGCGATACAGACGAAGAGGGGGCTCGGTGCTCATGATCGCGATGTTGCATTTTGTGCAACCGCCCGTCAAGCCGGCTGTTGCATCCCGATTTAACGACAGGATGCCTCGCAGGTGCAAAATGTTGCGCATGGTGCAACGCGACACGATTCATGCGGGCAAGACGCCGCCCCGTCTCCACTACATCAGGGAGTGGGCGGAAAAGCGCGGCATGACGCAGGCAGATGTGGCGCGCAAAACCGGCGCTGATAAGGGCTTGGTGTCCCGCTGGTTCAACGAAGGTGTGGTTCCGGGCGAGCGCTACCTGTCGGCTCTGGTCGAAGCCTTTCACCTTGACGAGCCGGTGGCTCTCTTCCGCCATCCCGACGAAGACTGGCTGGCCCGGTTCTTCGCAGATAGGTCGGAAGATGAGCGGGGCCGCATGATCACGGCACTTGAAGCGGCGTTCCCCCGCAGGCGGGCCTGATAACGAGGTGAGGGCTGCCGCCCTCTATGAGATCACTTCGAACAGGGTCCTGCTTTTGACATCAAGCTTGACGCCAAAACTCCCCTTGCCGCGCGAGCCTCGATCCCAGCCGCCTACAATCATCGCACGGCAGCGGCCGCGCCCTCCCTTAAGCCCGGCGTGATAATAGGAGGTGGCATCGCGAGGAATATAACCGACCGTCCTGCCCATGATGTCAACGCGAATTGCTTTGCGATCATGCCGGTTGTCTGGCTCTGGCACCAGCCAGGCATCAATCATGAACTCAGCGCCATCTTCCGAACGGCCAACAAAGCTTTCCAGTTCGGCTTGGTAATTGCTCTCGCCAACGATGTTCTCGGCAAATGAGCCATCGCCGATATAGCGGATCACCCGCCGTCCTTTCGGTCGCGCAAAGCGCATGAAAGCCCAGGCCGCTAGGCTCACAATGACAATTAGAACCAGCAGCCCTTCGCCCATCGTCATCGCCTACCACCCCAACCCGGCACAGCCTACAGATCAGACTATCGTTGACCCGTGCCAAATCCAATGTGGGCGAGCGGCCCAGGGCGAGCCGAAGACATGTTTTGCCGCTCGACTCATGGGCGCCGATACGCCAGCATTCAGCCATAGGTTGGGGGAGTGGCATGCGGTTAATATTGGTTGCCGCGACGGCGTTGGCCGTTGCCGGCTGTGTAACGACAGAAAAGGCAGAATTCACACCATCTGCGGGACAGGAAGCCATCGTGCGAGATGGCAGCCCCGCTCTTGTCTCTAAGAAAGCTTCGTCCATTGTGATGGTGAGGCCGGCCAAGCGGGAGATGGACCCGATGGCGCGGCCCGTCTTCGTGGTTGCCGCCTACAATGCCGGGTCGGCGCCAACTCTTCTTTCGGTATCGAATGTTTCCGTAGAACAAACAAATAATGGCGAGCCGATTGGTTCACTAAAGGTGTTCACCTACGAGGATTTGGTAAAGGAGGAACAAACGCGCCAAGCGGTCGCTATTATATTGACTGGCGTTTCATCTGCGGCAAACACCATCTCAGCCAGCAACGCTGGATATTATAATAGTCAATCAACCATATACACGCCGCGAGGTCCGGCAACGGTCTACACGTCTGGATACAGCCCGGCTGCCGCGTCGATGGCGCGGAACGCTGCCGCATATGAGAACGCCGCAATGACGTCGGCGGTCATTGAGCGCGGTCAGCAAAGCCTCGCCGCGCTTGAAAACCAAGTGCTGAAGGACAACACGGTCATGCCCGGGGAGTGGATCGGGGGCCAGGTCCATTTCGCCAAGCCAACGGCAACGGAATCCGGCAAGCAGTATCGGATAACAGTCGTTATCGGCAGCGATGTGCATCAGATCGATGTCGCCCAAAAGGCGCCTGCAAGCTGAAGGGCAGGCCACCTCGCGGGCGTTCTGAGCTCCCGCGAGGCCGGGTTGCATGTCCCATGGCTGAGATGTTGCATTAACTGCAACTTTGTCATTGACGAGGTGTTGAGTTTAATGCAACCTCCGCCCCAATCCACGCGATTGGGAGCGACGCATGCACCCCGCCCACCATGAATCGGCGCTTGTCGCCTTCTTCCGCCGCCACGGCCTTGTCGCGCCCCACACCGAGGCCGATGGGCTGATCGAGCGCCACGGCCTGGTGCTCGCCATGGGCTTCGCCATGCGCGACGCGCATTTCCGCGCCACCCCGGCGGAAGGCGGCGCCTTCGCCTTCGGCAACCACGTCTTCGCGGTTGATGACTGGATGGCCGCCAGCGGCGACGCCCACTGCTTCGCGCAGATGGTCGCCGAGTGTGCCGACACCCGCCGCCTTGTGGACCGCGCCCCCACCTATGAGGCGCTGGTGGACCGCATGGCGCTGGATATGCGCCGCCTCGATCTCGCCGGCATCCACGTCATGCCGGATACGCTCGCCTGCGAAGGCTACACCAGCGCCGAGATCGCCGAGGCAGCCATCACCGCCGCCCAGCTGGCCGAGGCGATGAAGGTCGCGCAGGCCCGCTATTGGCAGGCCCGGAAAGCCGCCACCGAGGCCGCCCGCGTCTGCGAGGCCGCGTGATGGGCACCGACCCCAAAGGCGCGCCGCTGGTGATGATGGCGCGGGGCCATGTCAACACCGCCATGGCGGAAGGCGTGCGGGCCGAACCCTCCGACCCCGCCTCCGCCGCGTTCTCGATTGGCACCATGATGCTTGGCATCATGGTCGGCAGCGCGGCCGCGACGGCGCAGGACCCCGAAGCCTTCGTGCATGACTGTCTGGAGGTGATCCGTAGCGGCGTAATCGACACGGCGCGCGCCATACAGGCGAGCCATACAGCCCGCCTCAAGACCGAGGGCACGGCATGAGCCTCACCCCCCGCGTCTGGAAGCAGTCCCGCTATGGCCGCGCGCTCGATCTGGTCGAGCCCCGCGCGGATCAGGTGAGCTTTGCCGAGATCGCGGACCAGCTCGCCCTGATCAACCGCTATGTCGGCGCCTCCACCGTCGCCGTCTCGGTCGCCAATCACACGCTCATCGCCTACCGCGCCGCCGAGCGTGCCGGCGCCACCGAGCGGGAGAGGGCGCTGGTGCTGCTGCACGATGCGCATGAGAGCCGCATCGGCGACAAGGCCACCCCGGTTAAGGCGATGGAGTTCGCCGTCGCGCGGGAAATGTTCGGCGCCGCCGCCGAGGACACGCTGCGCCAGGTGATGGCCGAGGTGGAGCGCCGGCACGACGCTGCCATCTATGCCGCCGCCGGCATCGCCCCGCCCAATGAGGCGGAGCATGCCTTCGTCAAGCATTGCGACATCGTCGCCCTCAACACCGAGCGGCGGGATTTCCTCGCCCCCCCGCCCATGCGGTGGGGCGCCGCCATCGAGGCCGTGTTCCCGCTTTCCACCCGCCAGCGCCTTCTGCCGCCAGCCGCTGCCGCCCTCGCGCTGCACGAGCTTTTCATCAGCCATCTGCCCGGCGCCCGCGCGCAAAGCGCCCGCACCGCGCCCGTCAGCCGGAGGTCCGCATGAGCCTCGCCCATGATCGCCAGCGCCTCGCGGCCGACTATGCCGCACGCCGCAAGGCCCACGCGTCTCGCGCCGCCGTCGCCCAGCAGCTGAAGCGCACCACCACGCGCCAACTGCAGGTTCAGCTGGCCGAGGAAGCCCGCGCCGCCGAGCGCGCCAAGAAGGTCGCCCGGGCCGCCATGCAGCCCAGCCTGCTCGCCGATCTCGATCTCTTCATCACCAACCACGGCTGACCGCAGCCGCCTCAGGAGAACCCCATGGCCATTGTCCATGATGGATTGCAGATCGTCGGCATGGTCGACGACGGCGATCTTGCCGCCGAACTGTCGGCCGAAATCCTGCGCGTAAACGCCGCCATCAAGGAGCGCGCCGGCCAGAAGGGCAAGGCCAAGGGCACCGTCACGCTGGTGCTCAACCTTGAACAGGAGGGCGGCATCCTCGCCATCACCGGCGACATCAAGGTGGCGCTGCCGAAGAAGAAGCGCGGCGCCTCCATGTATTGGGTGATGACCGACGGTGCCATCAGCACCGAGCATCCCCAGCAGATGAACATGTTTTCCGGCCCGCGCGGTGTGAACGCGCGCGAGCCCGCCGCCGGCTGAACCCCTCGCAACACAGGAGCGCCCCATGGGCCAGCAAGTCACGTCGATCCCCTCCGGAGCCGAGGGCATTAAAGAACTGGTCGCGCTTGCCCATCAGGCGCGCGGCGTCGAGATCGTCAACCTGATCGCGCCGCCGGGCTTGGAAGGGGTGCCGGAGGCGATCCCGGTCGCCATCCACCATGGCACCACGCCCGCGCTCAACAGCGTGGCCAGCCTGTTCGAGGCCTACCGCGACCATCCCCGCCGCAAGACCGGCACCGCCCGTGCGCTCACCCTCACCAGCTTCATCGACCTGGTGAACCGCCACAAGACGGCGGACAGCGCCGTTTTCGCCGACACCAATTGGGAGAAGCCGGGCTTCCAGGCGGTCATCGACTATCACGGCCTCAACGCCATCGTGGAAGAGCCGTCGTCGCTCGCGGGCGAAACGGCAATCGGCACGCCGGCCAACCTCAAGCACCGCGTGGCCTATGAATTCCCTCTCTCCAATGAGTGGAAGGCGTGGACGCAAGCGCACGGCGAGTGGATGGAGCAGGGCCGCTTCGCTGAATTCATTCGCGATCACCTCGCCGAGCTTGCGGCCCCCTTCGACCCCGAGCGCATCGCGATCGAGCGTGAATTCGAGACCACGGTTGCCTCCCCGGCCGACTTGATCCGCCTCTCGCGCGGCCTGCAGGTCCATGTCGAATCCGCCGTCAAGCAGGCGGTTACGCTCGAAAGCGGCGAAGGCCAGATCAGCTGGGAAGAAACCCACAAGGATCATGACGGCAAGCCGCTCAAGGTTCCCGGCGCCTTCCTTCTCACCGTGGCGCCGTTTTTCGGCGGCGAGCCGGTCCGCATGCCGGTCAGCCTGCGCTACCGCGCCGGCGGCGGAAAGGTGGTGTGGAGCATCCTGCTTTACCGGCCGGACACTTTCGTCACCGAGCGCGTGCGCGACGATCTCAACCGCGTCGCCAAGGAAACGATGCTGCCCACCTTCGAAGGCTCCCCCGAAACCTGATCCCGTTCCTCCCCCCGGTGCCTTTGGCGGGGCGCCGGGACACCTGCCGGGCGGCGCCCTCCTCCGCCGCCCGGCTTTTCCATCCCCATCGCGGCGCGCCCCCAAAGCGCCGCGTCGAGCCGGGCGGTGATCCCGCTCCCCCAGCCCCACCGCCCGGCTCACCTTTTCCCCTCACGCGAGACGCAGATCATGAACATCACCGTCGAGCGCGCCGCCTTCCTCGCCGCGCTCCAGCGCGCCCATCGCGCCGTCGAGCGCCGCAACACCATCCCCATTCTGGCGAACGTGCTTCTGCGGGCGGAAGGCGGGCGCCTCACCCTCATCGCCACCGATCTTGATATCGAGATCGAGGACAGCCTGCCGGCCGAATGCGCTGCCGAGGGCGAAGCCACCCTGCCGGCGCAGACCTTGCTCGACATCGTCCGCAAGCTACCCGAAGGCGTGCAGATCAAGCTGGAAGTGTCCACCGACAACGGCACCGCCACCTTGCGCGCCGGCCGCTCCCGTTTCGCACTCAACTGGCTGCCGGCCTCGGAATTCCCCAGCCTCGGCCGGCTGGAAGACGGCGTGGCGTTCGATATCCCCGGCCACGCGCTGGCCGATGCGCTGGCGCGGGTGAAGTTCGCCATCTCGACGGAAGAGACGCGCTATTACCTCAACGGCATTTACCTGCACCGCGACCCGCAGGTGGCCGATCGCCTGCGCCTGGTGGCGACGGACGGGCACCGCCTCTCGCTCGCCTCTCTCACGGTCGAAGGCTTGCCGGAATTCCCGGGCGTCATCGTGCCCCGCAAGGCGGTTGACGAACTGGAGCGCCTCGCCCAGGCGGCGGACAAGGCGCCGCTGGCGCTGCTTCTGTCCCCGGTCAAGCTCGCCGCCACGCTGGGCAAGGCGCGCTTCACCACCAAGCTCATCGACGGCACGTTCCCCGATTATGGCCGCGTCATTCCGCTGGGCAACGCGCATGTCGCCACCCTGCAGGCCGAGGAACTGCTGTCCGCCGTCGATCGCGTCGGCACCGTAGCCAGCGAGCGGGGCAGGGCGGTCAAGTTCACCTTCGGCGCCGGCAAGCTGGTGCTGGATGTCATCAACGCCGAAGGCGGGGGCTCCGCGTCCGAAGAGGTCGATATCGCCTATGCGGCCGACGACATCATCATCGGCTTCAACGGCAAATACGTCGTCGATCTGCTGAACGCCACGGCCAAAACCGGCCCCATCGAGATCGCGCTCGCCGATCCCGGCTCCCCCACCATCCTCCGCCGCCCCGAAGCCAGCGACGCGCTCTGCGTCCTCATGCCGATGAGGGTTTCATGAGCGACAACCCCGCCCGCCCCATCACCCGCGTGCTGCTCGGCTTCCTCGCGCTCTGCCTGGTGGCGCTCGATCTCCAGCACACCGCCCTCATCCCGCGCGCGCTGGCCGCTTTGTTCGGAGGTGCCTCATGAGCAAGAACAGCCGCCGTCACCGCCGCGCCTATGTCGCCGGCGCCCGCGACGGAATCGCCCGCCTGCGCGGTGCCATCGCCCCGCTGCTCACGGCCGAAGCCCGGCCGGCGCTCGACAGGCTCGCCGCCACCATCACCGCCGAATTCCCCATGCCGCCCGTCTGGCGCCACCCCAACACAAAGGTGCCGGCACGCGGGGAAGAGGAGGGCACTTCCCATGGCTGATCACACCGGCATCGAATGGGCGGATTCGACATGGAATCCCATCGTCGGGTGCAGCATCGTCTCGCCCGGCTGCACCAACTGCTACGCCATGAAGCAGGCCGCGCGGATCGAGGCCATGCAGCCCGGCACGCACTATGCCGGCACGACGCAGAAAACCAAGTCCGGCGCAGTCTGGTCGGGCAAGCTCGCCCTGGCGCCCGATCACATCCTCACCCAGCCCCTGCGCTGGAGCCGCCCACGCCGCATCTTCGTCAATTCCATGAGCGACCTGTTCCACGAAGATGCGCCTGACGCGTGGATCGACCAGGTGTTCGCTGTCATGGCGATGGCCCCGCAGCACACCTTCATGGTGCTCACCAAGCGCTCGGCACGGATGCGGGCATATGTCTCCGAGGTCCGGGAGACATGGTGCAGCCGCGGCCCGCCCATGCCGGGGGCGGAGCGGATACAGGAAGCCGCTGCCGCGCTTACGGGCGAGGATTGGCGGCCAGAAACGCCCGGCGAATGGCCCCTCCCGAACGTCTGGCTCGGCGTCTCCACCGAGGATCAGCGCCGCGCCGACGAGCGCGTGCCGGATCTGCTCGCCACCCCCGCCGCTGTCCGCTTCATCAGCGCCGAGCCTCTGCTGGGGCCGGTCAATCTGTTCTCGCTGAATGAGCGACGCGGCGACCGTGGCACGATCACCGATTGGCACGATTCCCTGCGCGGCCTGCGCTTCGGCCCGTCCGAGGAAACCGCCAAGCTCGATCTCGTCATATCAGGCGGCGAAAGCGGCCCCAAGGCGCGCCCCATGCACCCGGATTGGGCGCGCTCCCTGCGCGACCAGTGCGCAGCCGCCGGCACCGCGTTTTTCTTCAAGCAGTGGGGCGAGTGGGAAGCGGCGGTAGATCGCGAGCGCAACGATCCCGATTGGCGCCTTGATTACAGCTTCAAGTTCGCCGATCGCGCCCCTCACACATGGCTCAATCTCGCCGGCGGCACGGGTTTCCACGGCGAGCGCTTCCACGTCATGCGCCGAGTCGGCAAGCGTGCCGCCGGCCGCCTGCTCGACGGCGTCATGCACAACGACATGCCGGAGGCGCGGCTATGAGCGGCCTTAGCTTCACGGCAATCTACCTCGTCACCTGGGCGGTCTGGTCCCCGGCATCCTTCGTCCGCCACCTTGCCGAGATTGCTGACGCCTTCGAGGCCAAGCGCGCCAAGCTCCGCGACGGGCGGGAGACGGCGCCATGAAACCGGTCACGATTCCTGTCCCGCTCTCGCGGGAACAGCTCGACATCATGACGATGGCGCTCTGGCATTGGGAGGGCAGCCTTCGCACGTGGCGCCTGGATGCCAAGAAGGCCGGTGACAGCAAGGGGCAGGCGAGCCTTGAGCGCGACATCGCCAGGGTGAAGCGCCTCAAGGAACGCATGTTCCGAGTGAAGCCGCGCTTGAAACAAGAGCCGCCCCCGCCGCCGCCCCCATCCCCGCGCGTCGAAGCTCTCGCCCTTATCGATGAGGCGCGCAGCGCCCGCACCGCACTCGAATCGGAGGACCCCTTCTAATGGCCGGCAGCGTCAACAAGGCAATCCTGATCGGCCATCTCGGTCGCGATCCGGAAATCCGCACCTTCCAGAATGGCGGGCGCATCGCCTCGCTGCGCCTCGCCACCTCGGAAACCTGGCGCGACAAGGATACGGGCGAGCGCAAGGAGCGCACCCAGTGGCACAGCGTCGTCATCTTCAACGAGCCCTTGATCAAGGTCGCCGAGCAGTGTCTGCGCAAGGGCAGCAAGGTCTATGTCGAGGGGCAGATAGAGACGCGCAAGCACGTCAACGAGGCGGGCGTGGAACGCTATTTCACCGAGGTGGTGCTGCGCCCCTTCCGGGGCGAAATCACCCTGCTCGATCGCCAGGACACCGGCTCCCGAGGCTCGCCGGACGATTACACCCGCACCGACCCGCCGCGCGAAACCGCCGGCGCCACCCGAAGCTTCGGCGACACGGGCGGCTCGGCGGATATGGACGACGAGATTCCGTTCTAGGAGAGGGTAGCATGGCGAAGCCTATCCCCGTCTCAGTGCTGGTCGAGCGCTACGGCTTTACGTCACGGCACTGGACGCGGCTCGCCGCCATGGGCAAGGTACCCGGCGCCCGGCAGCCTTTCGGGCCGCACGGCCGCTGGGTGTTCGATCCCGATGTCGTCGCCCGCTGGTGGGATGCGCAGCGCAGGCAGGTGAGCGAATGGCCAACATATACAGGCGCGGCGAAATCTGGTGGGGCCGGGCGCAAAAGGGCGGGGAAGAGTTTCGGCGCTCCCTCGAAACTCGATCTGAAAGCGTCGCTCGCGATCGCCTTAGGACATGGCTCGACGAACTAGACGGCGAGAAGTGGGGCAAGCGCCCCAAGATCACCGTCGACACCGCCTGCAACCTGTTCCTGCGCGAACACGGGCCAACCCTGCGCCCCGGCTCGGTCAAGCGCTATTACTCGTCTATCAAATGGCTCACCGAGCAGATGGGCGAAAAGCTGCTCACGGCCATCGGCACCGCCGAGTTGCGCGAGTTTGAAACCTGGCGCCGCACCCGGGGCGCCTCGGCACCCACCGTGCGCCGCGATCTCGCCTGCCTGTCTTCCATCTATGGCTTCGCCATCGAGAAAGAGTGGGTGGAGGTCAACCCCGTCTCGGCGTTCCTGCGCGCGCGCAAGAAGCGCGGCCTGAAGGAAAGCCCGCCCCGCACCCGCTATCTATCCAAGGTGGAGGAAGCCCGCCTGCTGGAAGGCGCCATTCCGCGCGTGCGCGCCGCCATCATCGTCGCCATCAATTCCGGCCTGCGCTCGGAAGAGCAATGGGGCCTGACATGGGACCGCGTCGACCTGGCGCGCAAGCAGGTGGTGATTCCGAAAGAGATCGCGAAGGGCAAGCGCGACCGCGTCGTGATCCTGCTCGATCCGGCGGTCGAGGTGCTGAAAAGCATGCCCCGGCACATCCGCTCGCCCTATGTGTTTTTCCACGGCGGCCCGAAGGCAATAGGCCCGACCGAACCGCGGCGCATCTCGCGGGTAGAGAAGGACGGCAGCCGGTTCAATCACATGCTGCGCGGCCTCAAGATGGCCGCCGAGCGGGCCGGCGTCTCCGATCTCATCTGGCATGATCTGCGCCGCACCCATGGCTGCCGCCTGCTTCAGGATCACGGCTTCACCATCGCCATGGTGCGCGACCAGCTCGGCCATGCCAGCGTGGTGCAGACCGAAAAGGCCTATGCCTTCCTCGAAGTCGAAACGCGTCGCTCGGCAGTCGG
Organism: Ancylobacter vacuolatus; assembly: GCF_030813595.1. Classification (GTDB taxonomy): domain Bacteria; phylum Pseudomonadota; class Alphaproteobacteria; order Rhizobiales; family Xanthobacteraceae; genus Ancylobacter; species Ancylobacter vacuolatus. The sequence goes on from NZ_JAUSUH010000012.1 coordinate 149,412, forward strand.
CCGCACAAATCCCGGCACAGAGCCGCCGGCACAGCCCGCGCAGGCTCAACCCGTTGTAAAACCTCAACAAGGTCGACGGTCTAAAAAAGGGGCGGTCGCAGGTTCGTAACCGCCCCGCCCGCACAATAGCCGGCACAGTGCAAGGGGATACTTGGTGAATATCTCATATAATCAATGCGTTAGGCAGAAGCGCCCGAGGATTTTGATTCCCCCATGCGGAGGTTCGAATCCTCCCGCCCCAGCCATTCTATTCGCGGCTTGCAGTCGAGCCGCCTCAATCTCGCTCGAGGTCTGCCGTCGGCAGCGGCCATGCCAAACCTGGCATGAAGGGACATGACGCAGTCTTTCCCATACCGTCCACCTGGCACGCATCGGTCTGGCGTGCTGGCGGTGTGCTGTCCGGTCGAACCGACGCCTGATCCGTGGGTTTATCGGAGGGGTGCGTACCGAAGGAGCCATAGGTGAGCGACTATGATTTCTACTACTGGCCAGTGCCGTTTCGCGGTCAGTTCATCCGCGCCCTGATGGCCTATGCCGGCAAGAGCTGGGACGAGCACGGGGCGGACGAGATCGAGGCGTTGATGCAGCGCCCGCCCGCGCGTCAGCCGGTCGCCTTCATGGGGCCGCCGGTTCTCATTGAACGCAGTTCCGGCCTTGCCCTGTCGCAGATGCCCGCCATCGCCCTCTATCTCGGCGAGACGCTTGGCCTCATCGCGAACGAGGCGGGGCGGCGGGCGCTGACGGTGAAAGTGGTCAATGACGCCAATGACGTGCTCGACGAAGTGACGCTGAACGGAGGGCGGCAGATGTGGACCCGGGCGAAATGGGAGGCCTACGTGCCCCGGCTGATCCATTGGATGACGATAGGGGAGGCGACCGGCCTCCGCCATGGACTCATCGAGGAACGTGGCTATCTGCTCGGCACGGCAGAGCCCGGGGTGGCCGATATCGTCACCAGCACCTTGTGGTCGACCATGGGCGAGCGGTTTCCGGCCATCCAGGAAGTGCTGGAGACGCACGCGCCGTGCCTTGCGGCTCTGACGCGGCGCGTGGCGGCGGTTCCGGCGCTTGCGGCGCTGCGGCAGAGGTCGTTCGAGCTTTACGGCACTGCCTATTGCGGCGGCGAGATCGAAACCTCGCTGCGGCAGGTCCTCGGGGGACAGAGCGGAGGCGGCGCCTGAGCTTGGGAGAGCGGCCGCGTGCGTTCCACCTTCGTGCCGGGCCGTGCTAGAAAAGGCTGCGGATTCTCCTATTCCCGGGCTTCTCCCTTGCGCATCCATCTCGTCAATCCGAACACCACCCGCTCCATGACCGAGAAGATCGCGGCGGCGGCGCGAGCGGTGGCCGCACCGGGGACGGAGATCGTCGAGGCGACGTCGACCATGGGGCCGGCCTCGATCGAAGGTCACTACGACGACGCCCTCGCCCTGCCCGGCCTGCTGGCGGCTGTTGCGCAGGCGGAGGCGTCGGGCGTCGATGCGCACATCATCGCCTGTTTCGACGATACCGGGCTTGACGCGACCCGCAGCCTCGCCCGTGCCCCCGTGGTCGGCATCGGCGAGGCCGGGTTCCATTTCGCCAGCCTCATTGCCCATCGCTTCAGCGTGGTGACGACGCTGTCGCGCTCCATCCCTGTCATCGAGGCCAATCTGCTGCGCTCGGGTCTCGAACGGCGCTGCGCCCGTGTGCGGGCCTCGGAAGTGGCGGTGCTGGAGCTGGAGGATCCTGCCTCAGATGCGCGCGCCCGCATCTCGGAGGAAGTCGGCCGGGCGGTGCGCGAGGACCGGGCGGAGGCAATTGTGCTGGGCTGTGCCGGCATGGCGGATCTCGCCCGCGCGCTCGGCGAGGCGCATGGCGTGCCTGTTATCGACGGCGTGGCGAGCGCGGTGGCGTTGGCCGAGGGGCTGGTGCGGGTCGGGCTCGTCACCTCGAAGAGCGGGGCCTATGCCGCTCCGCGCGCCAAGGCCTATAGCGGCCGGCTGGCCGATTTCGCCCCCTCAGGCGATTGAGTCGCCTGCGCCGAGCTTGCGCAGCAACCGTACGGCCTGCTCGCGTTCCGGGGGGGTGAGTGATTCGAGGGTTGCGGCCGAGATGTCCCGAGCGACAACAATGGCGGCGTCGGTGACCTCGCGACCGCGAACGGAGAGGTCAACGGCGCGGCGGCGCCGGTCGAGTGGGTCGTCGGCAATGACCAGCAGCGCGCGCGCCTGCAGCCGGTCGACCACGCCCTTGATGGTGGCGGCGTCGAGGTGGACCAGCCGTCCCAAATGGTTCTGCGAGCAAGGGCCGATTTCGCGCAGCTTGGCCAGGGTGGCAAATTGCGGTGGGGTCAATCCCTCGATCATCCGCGCGGCGAAGAGTGCGGTATGGCGCTGACTGGCGACGCGCATGAGAAAGCCCACCTGCTCGTCGAGCCGATAGGCAGCGCCACCTTCGCCACCGGCGCCGTCCGGCTGGTCCGGACCGCCCCTGTTCATGACCGTAACCTCCCCCAATACCGCAAACCATGAGAGCACAACCCAGCCGGCTCGCAAATGCAAATTGTCAGAGAGGTGACGCAGTCGGTGATGCCGGTTGTGCATTCGGCGGAATATCTGGCGCCCGTGTGGTTATCGGACCGTGCACGCGCAATGCCCCCTGCTCAATGCGATAGCCCCGGTCGCAGATCGCCGCGCATAGATCCGAACTCTGCTCGGAGATCAGCAAGGAAAGGCCGCCCGCCTTCAGCCGCAAGAGCGCGCGGGTCATATGCTCCACGACAATCGGTGCCACCCCTTCCGAGGGCTCGTCGAGCAGCAGCAGCGCCGGATTGCCGACAAGCGCACGGGCCACCGCCAGCATCTGCTGCTCGCCGCCGGACATCTGTCCGCCGAGGCGCGCGCGCATGTCGGCGAGCTGGGGGAAGAGATCGAATACCGCGTCTATCGACCAGTCCGGCAGGGTTGCGCCGGGCGGGCGCGGGCGGCGGCCGAGATCGAGATTTTCCCGCACGGTGAGCTCGGCGAAGATCCGGCGATCTTCCGGCACATAGCCGATGCCGAGACGGGCGATGGCATGGGTAGGAAGCGCCGCGAGATCGCTGCCGCGAAAAGCCAGTCGGTGGGCCCGTCGGCGCACAAGGCCCATGATGGCCTTCATCGTGGTGGATTTGCCGACGCCGTTGCGGCCGACCAGCGCGACGGCCTCGCCCGCCGCGACCTGAAGCGCGAGGCCGAACAGGATCTGTGCCTCGCCATACCAGGCGTCGAGGCCCTCGATCTCAAGCAGCAGGGGAGGGGTCGCGCTCATGGTGCCTCGCTGATGGAGGCGGGGGCGCCGCCGAGATAGACTTGGCGCACCGCCGGGTCGCTCTGTACCGCCTCGACGCTGCCATCGGCGATGAGACGGCCGCGCGCCAGCACCACCACACGATCGGCATGGCCGAACACAACGTCCATCGCGTGCTCGGTGAACAGCACGGCGAGGCCGCGCGCGCGGGTGAGCTGGCGCACGAGCGCGATCATCGCCTGCCGCTCATCGCCCGACATGCCGGCCGTGGGTTCGTCCATCAGCAGCAGGGCGGGGTCGCCGGCCAGCGCCATGGCGAGTTCGAGCCGCTTCACATCGCCATAGGCGAGGGTGGCGGCGGGGCGTTCGGCCAGTGCCGCCATGCCGGTCTGTTCCAAAAGGGCAAGCGCGTCCTCGCGTCCCATGCGGCGCGCCGGCGACCAGAGCCCGAAGACCTGCCCGCGCGCGGCGATGAGCGCCATCTGCACATTCTCCAGCGCCGTCATCGAGGCGAAGACGGTGGCGACCTGGAAGGTGCGCCCCACCCCCAGCCGGGCGATGCGGCGCGGCGCGAGGCCGGTAATATCGCGCCCGTAGAGGCGCACAGAGCCCGAATCCGGCCGCAGCTGGCCGTTGAGGATGTTGAAGCAGGTGGATTTTCCGGCGCCGTTTGGGCCGATGAGTGCAAGCAATTCGCCGCGGGCGATGGAGAAGGTGACGCCGTCCAGCGCGTGCACGCCGCCATAATGCTTTGTCAGCGCTGAGACTTCCAGCACGGGAGGGCTCATGGCGCCCCCCTTTTGCGGGGCAATCCGGCGGCCAATCCGGAGGGGAAAATGAGGACGATGAGGAGGATGATCAGGCCAAGCAGACCACGCCAATAGGGGCTCTCGCGCATCACCATGTCCTGCAGCAGGGTCAGCCCGCCGGCGCCGAGGAGCGGCCCCATTAGGCTGTGCACGCCGCCGAGCAGCACCATCACCAGCCCGTCGATGGAGCGCCCGACCGAGATCGCTTCCGGCGAGATCGAGCCCTTGGCGAAGGCGAACAGCCCGCCCGCCGCGCCGCACAGCGTGCCGGCGATGGCAAAGGCGAGCCAGCGCACTTTCTCCACGGCGATGCCGGAGGCTTCCGCCCGCAGGCGTGAATCCCGCGCCGCCCGCAAAGCGAGGCCGAAGGGCGCGAAGACCAACCGGCGGATGAGAGCCAGCCCCAACACGGTCACGCCCAGCGCGGCGAGATAGAGCCCGTTGGCGCTGTCGAAGGGCGGGTCGGGCCAGACGCCGAACAGCCCGTTCGAGCCGCCGGTGACCTCTTCCCATTGATGGGCGATCGACCACACGATCTGCGCGAAGGCCAGCGTCAGCATGGCGAAATACACGCCTTCCAGCCGCACGCAGAACCAGCCGAACAGCACCGCGCCGGCCGCTGCCGTCGCCATGCCGACGGCGAAGGCCAGCGGGGTCGGCAGGCCGAGCACGGTCGCGGCATAGGCGGTGCCATAGGCGCCGAGGCCGAAATAGGCGGCGTGGCCGAAGGAGGCGAGGCCGCCGGGGCCCATGAGCAGATGCAGCGAGGCGGCGAACAGAGCCGCGATCACCATGTCCAGCGCCAGCACCGGGGCGTAGCTGGCGACGGCGCCGAGCAGGGGTATGCCGGCGAAACACACTAGAACCGCCAGGGCGATGAGGCGGCCGGTCCGGCCGAGCGGCACAAGTGGCGCCTCGGCCTCTCCGCGCCGGGCCTGCGCCGGCTGCGGCCGGCCGAACAGGCCGTGCGGGCGCAGCACCAGAACCACCGCCATGACGAGGAACTCCGCCACCAGGGTCAGCCGCGACATGTTGAAGGTGAAGCCGCCGACCTCCACAAGCCCCAGTGCCGTGCACAGCGCCTTCACCTCCGCCACCAGCAGGGCGGCGAGATAGGCGCCGCGGATCGAGCCCATGCCGCCGACCACCACCACCACGAAGGCGTCGCCCAGGACGGAGAGGTCGAGGGCGAGATTGGCCGGCTCGCGCGCCATTTGCAGCGCGCCGCCGAAGCCGGCGATGCCGGTGCCCAGCGCGAACACGGCGGTGAACAGCAGCGCCTCGTTGATACCAAGCGCGGCGACCATGTCGCGGTCCTGCGTCGCGGCCCGGATCAGCCGGCCGAAGCGGGTGCGCGTGAGGGTAATGTGGAGGACGATGAGGACGATGGGACCCATGAGGGCAAGGAAGATGTCGTATTCCGGCAGCCGCCGGCCAAGGAACTCGACCGAGCCCGACAGCCCCGGCGCCTGCGGCCCGAGAATGTCCTCCGGTCCCCAGAAATAGAGCGTGGCGTCGTTGATGATGAGCAGCAGGGCGAAGGTGGCGAGCAACTGGTAGAGCTCGGGCGCGGCATAGATGCGCCGCAGCAGCACCACCTCCACCAGCGCGCCGAGCGCCGCCGTCACCAGCGCCGCCCCGAGAATGCCGCCCCAGAATCCCAGCGCGCCGCCGAAGGTCTCTCCCAGCAGCGGCGCCAGCGTCACGGCGAGATAGAGCCCCAGCATGTAGAAGGAGCCATGCGCCATGTTCACGATGCGGGTGACGCCGAAGATGATCGACAGCCCCGCCGCGACGAGGAACAGGCCGGAGGCCGAGGCGAAGCCGTTGACCGCCTGAAACAGCAGCGCCTCGAACGACATGAAGTCTTCCCGCCTGCCGTCGCGTCAGTTCGCTGCCGGCCGCAGCTTCAATGCCTCGGCATCCGAGGGCAGGACGCTGGCGCCGTCGATATAGACGGGATCGAGCATGATGCCGCGCCCGTGCTTCACCGCCAGCGTGCCGACAAAGGCCCCCATCGTCGCCTGGTGGTCGCTGGCGCGGTAGACGAAGGGGCCGAAGGGCCCGTCCACCTCCAGCCCTTCGAAGGCGTCGACCAGCTTCTCCGTGTCGGTGCTGCCGGCCTTGGCGATGCCGGCAGCAAGGGACTTGATGGTGGCATAGCCGACGATGGATCCGAGGCGGGGATAGTCATCATAGGCGGCGCGGTAGGCATCGAGGAATTTTTGGTGCGCGGGGATCGTGATCGCGTACCAGGGATAGCCGGTGACGACCCAGCCGATCGGCGCCTCTTCCTTCAGCGGGTCGAGATATTCCGGCTCGCCCGACAGCAGGCTCACGACGAAGGTGCCGTCCAGCGCCCGGCGCGTATTGGCCTCGCGCACGAAGCGGGCGAGGTCGGCGGCGAACAGCACGTTGAACACCGCATCGGGCTTGGCGTCGGCGATGGCCTGCGCCACCGGGCCGGCGTCGATCTTGCCGAGCGGGGTGGCCTGCTCGGCGACAAATTCGACATCCGGCTGCGCCGCCTTGAGCAGCCGCTTGAAGGTCTCGGCGGCGGACTGGCCGTACTCGTAGTTGGGATAGACGATGGCCCAGCGCTTGCGGTTGGCCTTCACCGCCTCCGGCATCAGCATCGCCACCTGCATGTAGGTGGAGGGGCGCAGGCGGAAGGTGTAGCGGTTGCCGTCGGCCCAGGTCAGCTTGTCGCTCAGCGGCTCGGCGGCGAGGAAGAACACCTTGCGCCGCTTGGCGAGATCGGCCACCGCCAGCCCGACATGGGAGAGGAAGGTGCCGGTCAGCAGGTCCACCTTGTCGCGCGTCAGCAATTCGGTGGCGACGCGCACCGCGTCGCCGGGATTGCCGCCATCGTCGCGCGAGACGAGTTCGAGCGGGCGCCCGATCACCCCGCCGGCGGCGTTGATCTCCTTCAGCGCCAGCTCCATGCCCTTGCGATAAGGATCGAGGAAGGCCGCCTGCGCCTTGTAGCTGTTGAGCTCGCCGATTCGGATCTGCTCGGCGGCCATCGCCGGGGAGAGAACCGGCGACATGAGCGCGGCGGCGAGGGCGGCGGCGGTGAACAGGGCCGCGCGCAGGCGCTGGGTCGGGCGCATCGCAGAACTCCGGGTGGATCGACGAGGGCAGCGTCGAAGGGGCATCGAGGGGGGCGTTTGCCGGCCTAACCTATCGTCTTGCCGCGCGGGGTCCAGCCCCGCGCCGGTGTCGCTCGGCCTAGGGGCCGATCTCGACCTCGGCCTCCCGCACCTTGCTGCGCCGCGAGGCGAGCAGCGCGCCGCCGGCGATGAGGGCGGCGCCCGCCAGCGTGCTCGGTGCCGGAATCTCGTTGAAGGCCAGCAGGCCAATGGCGAGCGCCCAGACAAAGGCGGTGTATTCAAACACGCCGAGCCGGCTGGCGTCCGCCCGCGCATAGGCCCAGGCCATGCACAGATGGCCGGCCGTGCCGAGCAGGCCGATGCCGACGAACAGCAGCAGCGCCGCCCCGGTCGGCGGGGTCCAGTGCAGCACGGCGAGCGGGGACACCAGCATGCAGGAAAAGACGTTCTGCAGCAGCACGATGGTCGGGGCGGGGTCGCGCGCCGCCCGGCTCTTCAGCGTCACCATGGCGAGGGCATAGGTGACGGCCGCCACCAGCGCGGCGGCGATGCCCGGTCCGCTGGCGAGGCTGCCGCCGGCGCTCACATCCAGCTCGTTCCACAGCACCACCAGCACGCCGGCAAAGCCGAGCCCGAGCGCGAGCAAAATGGACTTTCCCGGCCGCTCGCCCAGGAACAGCGCGGCGAACAGGGCGATGAACAAAGGCGAGGTGAAGGACAGCGCCAGCGCCACGGCGAGCTGCAGCACCGAGAGCGAATAGAAGAAGGTGACGGCGGTGATCGACACCAGCACCGAGCGCCACAGATGCGGGCGCCATGTCGTCGCGGCAGGCAGCGGGGTGCGGGTGGCGAGGAACACCGCGCCCGCCGCCAGCGACCCGAAGGCATAGCGCAGCACCGCGATCTGGCCGGCGCTGTACTCGGCGGTGGCGTATTTGATCATGCCATCCATGATCGACAGGAAGCCGATCGCCGTGATGGTGACGAGCGCGGGGCCGGCGAGGCGGCGGCCGCGCATGAAAGCGGGGAACATACGGGATCAGCCTTCGCGCGGCCCGGCGGCCCCGAGGGGCAGGCGGTAGGAATATTCCCAGGTGGCGGAGAGGTCGTGGCACTCCCGCGCCGGCCCCTCGCGGGTGAAGCCGCAGCGCTCATAGAAGCGGTGCGCATCGGCAAAGCGTGTGTCCGTCCACAGCCGTATTTCCGGCGCGCCGGCGGCGCGGGCCGCGTTCAGCGCGGTGGCGAACAGCGCGCGGGCGATGCCGCGCCGGCGGGCGGCCTGCGCCACATAGACCTTGAAGATCTCCAGCCCGCCCGGCGGGGCGTCGGGGTCGCTTGTGGGCGCCAGCGCCATCGAGCCGATGACGCCGTCGCTGTCCTCGGCGACCCAGATCGTGCCGCCGCGCCCGGCGAAATGGCTGGCGATGGCGTCGAGTTCGGGGAATTCGGCGGCGCGGTCGAACACGCAGCCCTCATATTCGGCAAAGGCGGCGGCGATCAGCGCGGCAATGGCATCGCCATCCGCATCGCTCGCCGGCCGGATCAGGATATCGCTCACGTCACACACTCCCGCCCGGCGGTCCATTTTCTCACCGGGAAGGCTGGGAGAGTTCGACGGCGGGGCGCGGGCGGACTATGTTCGGCTGGTCTTCTGGCGTAAAGACCATTCATTATGCCCGATACATGGATCTGAAATGGCAGGCCCGCGCTTGATCCGTGACTGTCCGCCCGCCAGCCTTCCGTTCCGGAGTGCTCAATGAACGTGTCTCGCTGTGTTGCCCGTCTGGCCTTTGTCGCCACCCTCGCCGCCATGCTCGCCGGCTGCGCCTCCCCGCCTCCGCCCCGGCCGATCGAGCCGGCGCGGCCCCAGTTCACCTCGCCGATCTCGGCGCAGCAGGTGATGGGTAAATGGGGCCTTGCCGCCTATCACCGGCCGGAGGACGCCGCCCGTACCGAGGCGCAGGCCCGCCAGGGCTGCCGCCAGCCCTATGTCATCAATGCCGGCCCGTCCGGCGGCTTCATGATGTATCTGGCCGACGACGCGCAGCCCTCCGAAGTGGTGTCGAAGCAGGTCGGCAACGGCCCGATCTATATCGGTCTGCCGGACGAGCCGCCGGGCGCGCGCTCGGACCGCGAAGTGCTGCGCTTCGACGGCCAGGTGCTGGTGCTCAAATGGATGGACCCGGAAGTGGCCGGCCGCTACGGCACCATGGTCTATGTCCGCTGCCCCTGAGCGGGCGGGACTGATTCGCCGGGCAAAACGCGCGCGGGTTAGTGCCGCGCCTTGCTGAGTGCTGCGCGCGGGGGCGCGCCGCGCGCAGGGCTGGGTCGTCCCCAGCGCCCGCCCGGCGGCTTGGAGCGGCGCGGGCTCTCCGCTATGGTCCGGCCCGAATTCGGATCGAACGCGGGAGCCGCGCACCCATGGTTGGCGACACACAGGCCGGCGGCGCCGGCGCCGACACCCATTTCGGCTTCCGCACCGTGCCGCTCGGCGAGAAGCAGCGCATGGTCGACGAGGTGTTCCACTCGGTGGCGCGCCGCTACGACCTGATGAACGACCTCATGTCGCTCGGCCTGCACCGGGTGTGGAAGGACCTTCTGGTCTCGCGCCTGCGCCCGCCCAAAAGCGAGCGCGCCTTCCGCCTGCTCGATGTCGCCGGCGGCACGGGCGATGTCTCCTTCCGCACGGTGGAAGCCGGTGGGCCGGGCACCCGCGCTGTCGTGGCCGACATCAATGGCGGCATGCTCGGCGTCGGGCGCGAGCGGGCGCAAGCGCTCGGGCTCGCCGAGCGGGTGGAGTTCGTCGAGGCCAATGCCGAGGAACTGCCCTTCGCCGACAAGAGTTTTGATGCCGCCACCGTCGCTTTCGGCATCCGCAACGTGCCGCGCATGGACAAGGCGCTTGCCGAGATGCGCCGGGTGCTCAAGCCCGGCGGGCGCTGTTTCGTGCTGGAATTCTCCCGAGTCGACGTGCCGGGGCTGGACGCGATCTACGACACCTATTCGTTCAAGCTGATTCCCGGCATGGGCAGACTGGTGACGGGCGACGCCGAGTCCTACCAGTACCTCGTCGAATCGATCCGCAAATTTCCCCCGCCGGAAGCCTTCGCCGATCTGATGCGCGAAGCGGGGTTCAGGCGCGTGGCGTGGCAGCCGCTCACCGGCGGCATCGTCGCGCTGCATTCCGGCGTGCGGATCTAGCGCCGTGGCCACTCCCCTCGGTGATTATCTGCGCCTCGCCCGGGCCGGCTTCGTGATGGCGCGCGAGGGCGTCGCCTCGCGCATCGACCCCGGCGTGCGCCCGCCCGGTTCGGAACCCCTATTCGCGCTGGCAGGGCTGATCGAGCGGCGCGGCCCGGCCTCCAGCGCCGCCCGGCTCGGCGCCGCGCTGTCGCGGCTCGGCCCGTCCTATGTGAAGCTTGGCCAGTTCCTCGCCACGCGGCCGGATGTGGTCGGCCCGCAGCTGGCCCGCGACCTGGAGTTGCTGCAGGACCGCATGCCGCCCTTTCCGCAGGAGGTGGCAGAGGCGACCATCGCCCGCACCTTCGACCGGCCGGTGAGCGCGGTCTATGCCAGGCTCGACCTGCCGCTGGCCGCCGCCTCGATCGCGCAGGTGCATCAGGGCGAGGTGATCGAGGCCGACGGCACCGCGCGCCGCGTGGCGGTGAAGGTGCTGCGCCCGGACGTGCAGCGCCGCTTCCGCATCGACCTCTCCTCCTTCTACCGCGCCGCCCGGCTCGGCGAGAGTTCCTCGCCGGAGGGCAAGCGGCTGCGGCTGGTGGCGGTGGTCGATACGCTCGCCCGCTCGGTGACGATGGAGATGGACCTGCGGCTGGAAGCGGCCGCCATGTCCGAACTGGCGCAGAACACCGCCGAGGACCCCGATTTCCGCGTGCCGGCAGTGGATTGGGACCGCACCGGCCGCGAGGTGCTGACCACCGAATGGGTCGACGGCATCAAGCTGAACAATCTGGAGGCGCTGCGCGCGGCGGGGCACGATCTGCCGCAGCTCGGGCGCATCGTGATGCAGTCCTTCCTGCGGCACGCGCTGCGCGACGGCTTTTTCCACGCCGACATGCACCCCGGCAATCTGTTCATCGACCCGGACGGCAAGCTGGTGGCGGTGGATTGCGGCATTATGGGGCGGCTCGGCCACAAGGAGCGGCGCTTCCTCGCCGAGATCCTGTTCGGCTTCATCACCCGCGACTGGCTGCGCACGGCGCAGGTGCATTTCGAGGCCGGCTATGTGCCGCCGCACCATTCGGTGGAGGATTTCGCCCAGGCGATCCGCGCCATTGGCGAGCCGATCTATTCGCGCCGCGCCGACCAGATCTCCATGGCCAAGCTGCTCACACTGCTGTTCGAGGTGACGGCGCTGTTCGACATGCAGACAAGGCCCGAACTGCTGCTGCTGCAGAAGACCATGGTGGTGGTGGAAGGCGTCGCCCGCAATCTCGACCCGCAGCTCGACATGTGGAAGACCGCCGAGCCTGTGGTGCGGGCCTGGATCGAGCGCAATCTCGGCCCGGCCGGGCGGATCGAGGAGGTGGCGACCGGCATCGGCGCGGTGGGCCGCTCGCTGCAGACGCTGCCCGAGCTGATCGCCCATGGCCAGCGTATCGCCGCCCAGCTCGACGCCGCCACCCGCGACGGGCTCACCCTCTCGCCGCAGACCACCGACGCCATCGGCCGCGCCGAGGGGCGGGGCAATCGCTGGATGACGCTGGCGCTGTGGGCGATCGCCGGGCTGATCCTGGTGCAGATGCTGTTCTGAGGCGGGGGCGCGTCAGGCCGGATTGCGCAGCCGGATCTACGCAACTTTAGGCTGCGAACTTGGCGAAAATGGTGTAATGCTACTCCCTGCAACCTTTGCGGGGAGAAGGACCATGCGTGCCCTCACCATGCTGTGCCTCGCCGGAGCGGTCGGCCTCACCTCGGCCGCCGCGCAATACGCTTACAGCCAGTCGCCCTATGTGCCGGCCGCGCAGTTCTGCGCCAATGGCAGCAGCGCGCCCTGCGCGATCATCCCGGCCTATATCGGCCCGGATCCGACGCTCGGCCAACACGTCGGCTACAGAGGCATCATCGGGCAATTGCCCACGAGCAGCGCCGACGATTCGCAGACTCCGTTCGACAACATGTCGTGGCAGAGCTTCGTCGGTCTCAACTGGATCGCCGGCACCGAATCCGCCCCCGCCGCCACCGGCCTCGCCGCCGCCGGCTCCCGCGTCTGGCAGGGCTGGGCGAAGGTGAACCAGGTGTTCGGCAATTCGCCCGTACAGGCTTCCTGCGCCAACCCGTCCAAACTGCCGGTCATTTCCATCGGTAGCGACGGCAAGGGCAACCCTTCCCAGAAGAATGACGACTATTACCAGGCCTCCACCGACGTGCCGCTGATCGACGTCAACGGCAACTGGACCCTCTATGAACGCCGGCTCAACGTCACCGAAATCGCCTATCTCGCGGCGCCGGACGGCAACCTGCTCAACACGCTGCTCACCGTCGCGGGGCAGACGAACTTCGTCGCGGCCGGCAACAGCGTCGCCTTCACCGCCTCCTCCACCGACCCCCAGGGCGCGCGCGGCTCCATGGAGCTGAAGATCGCCTGGCGCGTGCTCGGGCCCAATGACAATGCGAGCCGCTACATCGCCCAGAACGTGCTGCTGGCGGTGGCGCCGGACCTCGTGAGCAACACCCAGCCGATCTGCGCCAATGTGACGGTGGGCATGGTCGGCATGCACATCATCCAGCGCAATCCCGACTATGCAACGAACAAGAATCTGCTGCCCGAATGGATCTGGTCCACTTTCGAGCATGTCGACAACGCCCCGCTGGCACCGGCGGCCTGCGATCCGGCCGCTCCGGTCGGGTGCGTGAACCTCAACCGCCCCTCCTGCGGCGCGGCGCCGAGCGCCGCTGCGGCGTCCTATTTCGTCCCGTCCTCCAGCACGACGACCAACGTTCCTCCCACAGCCTCGTCCACGCTGCCCAACTTCGTCTGGAGCCCGGTCCAGCCCTTTGCCAAGGGCTATGCCCAGCCGGTGAGCGTGGGCACGCGCACGCTTTATTCCGGCCCGCAGGTGGTGCGCTGCTGGCAGATCTACAGTCTGACGGTGGCGCTCAACCAGCAATGGCAAAAGGCGCTCGCCGGCTCGCCGCTGGCCAATTACCAGCTGGTGGGCACCCAATGGGGGGCCGGGCTGGAAACGCGCCTCGCGCCTTATCCGGCCGACGCCGTGCCCGGCCTGCTCTCCAACGCGACGCTGGAAACCTACATCCAGAACAACACCCAGCCGACCGCTTCCGGCGGTGTCGGCTCCTGCATCGGCTGCCACCGCGCGGCGACGCTGGTGGACAACAAGACGCCGTCCGATTTCAGCTTCCTGCCGAGCCTCGCCACGCCGATGCCGACGCGTTTTCAGTTCGCGCAGTAAGGCGCGCGCCTGCCGCCGGTGCCCTCCTGCCGGCGGCGGGCGTTCAGCATGTTCGCGGTTGCCCTTCGGCCGAATCGGCGTTTGGCTGTATGAACGCCCGACCTCCCGCTCCGGGCCTTCGGGAAACGCCATGCTCGCCAATAAGCGCCTTCTGCTCATCATCGGCGGCGGCATCGCCGCCTATAAGAGCCTCGACCTGATCCGCCGGCTGAAAGAGCGCGGCGCCTCGGTGCGGGTGGTTATGACATCCGCCGCCCAGCATTTCGTCACGCCTCTGGCGGCCGGGGCGCTGTCGCATGACCGCGTCTTCACCGAGCTGTTCGACCGCGAGGCGGAGCAGGATATCGGCCATATCCGCCTGTCGCGCGAGGCGGAGCTGATCATCGTCGCCCCCGCCACCGCCGATCTGATGGCGAAGATGGCGCATGGCCTCGCCGACGACCTCGCCTCCGCCGTGCTGCTGGCGAACACCCGGCCGGTGCTGCTGGCGCCGGCGATGAACCCGGCGATGTGGGCCAACCCCGCCACCCGCCGCAACGCGGCCCAGCTGGCCGCCGACGGCATCGCCTTTGTCGGGCCCAATGCCGGGGCGATGGCCGAGCGCGGCGAGGACGGGGCCGGGCGCATGGCCGAGCCGCTGGAGATCGCCGCCACTGTAGAAGCGATGCTGGCGGCCGGGGGGCCGCTGACCGGGCGGCATGTGCTGGTCACGTCAGGCCCGACGCATGAGCCGATCGACCCGGTGCGCTATATCGCCAACCGTTCCTCCGGCAAGCAGGGCCACGCCCTCGCCTCCGCCGCCGCCCGCGCTGGGGCGCGGGTGACGCTGGTGAGCGGCCCGGTGAACCTGCCCGCGCCGCCTGGCGTCACGGTGCGCCCGGTGGAAAGCGCGCGCGACATGCTGGCGGCGGTGGAGGCCGCGCTGCCGGCCGATGTCGCCATCTTCGCCGCTGCGGTGGCCGACTGGCGCGCCGCGAGCGAGGCGCCGGAGAAAATGAAGAAGGACGGCGGCGCCCTGCCGCCGCTGGCCCTGACCGAAAATCCCGACATTCTCGCCACCATCGCGCACCGGACGGCGGGCCGCCCGCGCCTCGTCATCGGCTTCGCGGCGGAGACGCAGAATGTCGTGGCCTATGCGCAGGCCAAGCGCGCCCGCAAGGGCTGCGACTGGATCGTCGCCAATGATGTCTCCGCCCAGAGCGGCATTCCCGGCGGGGTGATGGGCGGGGATTCCAACCAGGTGCATCTGATCACCGCCGACGGCGGCGAAGCCTGGCCGCCGGCCTCCAAGGCGGAGGTTGCCGAGCGACTGATCGCCCGCATCGCCGCCGCGCTGGGCGAGAGGGAGAGTGAATCATGAGTATTGAGGTCACTGTGCGCGTGCTGCCGCATGGCGAGGGCCTGCCGCTGCCCGCCTATGCCACACCGGGCTCGGCCGGGCTCGATTTGATGGCGGCGCTGGCGGAGGGCGAGACGCTGACGCTCGCCCCGCTGGCGCGCGCGGCGGTGCCCACCGGGCTGGCGCTGGCGCTGCCTGACGGGTTCGAGGCGCAGGTGCGCCCGCGCTCGGGCCTCGCGCTCAAGCAGGGGCTGACGGTGCTCAACGCGCCGGGAACGGTCGATGCCGACTATCGCGGCGAGGTGAAGGTGATCCTCGTCAATCTCGGTGCCGAGCCGGTGGTGCTGGAGCGCGGCCAGCGCATCGCCCAGATGGTGGTGGCGCCGGTGACACGCATTCATCTGGTCGAAGTCGGGAATTTGGAGGAAACAACGCGGGGAGAAGGTGGATTTGGCTCCACAGGGCTCGACGGCCGGCAAATATCGCGCTAGCCAAGAGCCATGCCGCGCCTCTCCGATAAAAGCCTCCTCGCCATCGCCGCCGTCGTCGACGTCGCGCTGCACGCCCGCGGCATGCCGGTGGCGGCCAAGGCGCTCGCCGCGCGGCACGAATTGCCGCCCCGCCATCTGGAGCCGGTGCTGCAGGCGCTGGTGCATGCCGGGGTGCTGAAGGGTGTGCGCGGCCCGCGCGGCGGCTATGAGCTGGCCCGCGAGCGGCGGCGGATCACGGTGGCGGAAGTGGTGCGCGTGGTCGAGGCCGAGAGCGAGGAAGCGCTGGACGCCTTCCCCGCCATCGTCCGCGATATCGTGCAGCCGGCAGTGGCCGAGGCGGAGCGCGCCTTCGAGGCGGCGCTGGATGCGGTGACGGTAGAGGATCTCTGCCGCGCCGCCGCGCAGAACACGCTGCGCAAGGGGATGCCCGAAGGCATCGATTTCACCATCTGATTTTGTAGTTAATTTGTTTTCTCGACTTTGAGTCGTGAATATGTTAGCCCTGCCGGCGAAAACCGTTCGTTGAAGAACAACTCGCTACTGACGGGCCGCGCCAATTTGCCGGTCCGCTTGCTGGAGGCACCCATGGCCGACACCGCTCCCCACACCGCCGCCACCGCCGACAAGCCGGGGCGCGGGCGCGTCTATTCCTCGATCACCGAGACCATTGGCAACACGCCGCTGGTGCAGCTGAACCGGCTGCCGGCCGAGCGCGGCGTGAAGGCGCGCATCCTTGCCAAGCTTGAGTTCTTCAATCCGATCGGCAGCGTCAAGGACCGCATCGGCGTCTCGATGATCGAGGCGCTGGAGGAGGCGGGCGTCATCAAGGCCGGCACCGTGCTGGTCGAGCCGACCTCGGGCAATACCGGCATCGCGCTGGCCTTCGTCGCCGCCGCGCGCGGCTATCGGCTGATCCTCGTTATGCCGGAATCGATGTCGGTCGAGCGTCGCAAGATGCTGGCGCTGCTCGGCGCCGAACTGGTGCTGACCCCGGCGGCGCAGGGCATGCGCGGCGCGGTGGCGCGGGCGGAAGAGCTGGTGAAGGAGCTTCCCGATGCCATCATTCCCCAGCAGTTCCGCAATCCCGCCAATCCCGCCATCCACCGCAGCACCACGGCGGAGGAAATCTGGAACGACACCGAGGGCGCGGTCGACATCATCATCTCCGGCGTCGGCACCGGCGGCACCATTACCGGCCTCGGCCAGGTGCTGAAGCCGCGCAAGCCCGGCCTGCGCATGGTCGCGGTCGAGCCCGAGGACAGCCCGGTGCTATCAGGCGGCCAGCCCGGCCCGCACAAGATCCAGGGCATCGGCGCCGGCTTCGTGCCCGACGTGCTCGACCGTTCGGTGATCGACGAGGTGGTGACGGTGGGCAACCAGACCGCCTTCGAGACCGCCCGCGCCATCGCCCGGCTGGAAGGCATTCCGGTCGGCATCTCCTCCGGCGCGGCGATCGCGGCGGCGCTGGAGGTCGGCGCGCGGCCGGAGAACGAGGGCAAGACGATCGTGGTCATCATCCCCTCCTTCGCCGAGCGCTATCTTTCTACCGCCCTGTTCGAAGGACTTTGAGCGGACTTTAGTCCTTGGCCTGTGTAGCGCGCCCCCGGCCCTTCTAGTGCGACTCCGGCTTCGATAAAGTCGCGTTGATTCGGTGCCTCGCCATGGGCGGGGCGCCTGCCGGAGGGCGGCAGTCGGCAAGGGGAGGCGGGCGCGGATGGCGCATCCGGCCGGCAAGGGCGGGACGGAAGACGGCTGGCGCCTCGACGCGCGCGCCGCCAGTGGTCCGCGTCCGGTTCCCAGTCTTGTTATCCGCCTGGCCCCGCGCCAGTGGCGACGCCTCGCCGCGCGTCTGCTGAGGCGCCTTGCCCGCCAGATGGCGCGCGTTCTCGCCTCTGCGCCGGCCAAGGTGGCGGGCGTGGCCGGTTCCGGCCTTGCCGCCCACAGCTTTCCCGCCCACGCCCAGCCCGCCGGGCAGCCCGCCGCCGACGGGCTGTTCGCCGTGCTGGCGGTGCAGGACCCGAGCGCGCTGATCGGGCTCGCCCTCGTCGTCGGCCTCATCGTCTTCGCCGCCACCACCGCCATCGTGCATCTGCGCTACCGCCGGCAGTCGCTGCGCCGCGAGGCGGAGGCGTTCGGCGAGATCGCCCGGCTGGAGGCGCAGATCGACGAGGCGCGCGCCCTCTTGATGGCCGAGCCGCAGATCGTCGTGGTCTGGCGCGATCCCGCCGCCGAGCCGGAGATCATCGGCAACACCCCCGCCTTCACCGGCGTCGCCGCCCCCGCGCGCATCCTCGCCTTTGGCGCCTGGCTCAGCCCGGCCTCGGCGGGCGAGATCGAGGCGGCGGTGGACCGGCTGCGGGCACGCGGCGCGCCGCTCACCGCCACGCTGGCGACGCAGGATGGCCGCTTCGTCGAGGCGGAGGGGCGTCCGGTCGGTTCGGCCGTGGTGCTGCGCCTGCGCGACATTACCGGCGTGCGGCTCGACCAGGCGCGCCTGGAAGCCGCCTATCGCGCCCTTGACGACGAGACCTCGGCGCTGCGCGCGCTGCTGGAGGCACTGCCCGCCCCGGTCTGGGTCGGCGGCGAGGACGGAAGGCTGCGCTGGAGCAATGCCGCCTACGCCCATGCGGTGGAAGCGCGCGACGGCCATGACGCCACCCAGCGCGACCTCTCGCTGCTCGACCGGCAGACCCGCAGCCGGGCGCAGGCGCTGCACGCGGACAGCCAGCCCTTCAAGGCGCGCCTGCCGGTCGTGATCGCCGGCACGCGGCAGGTGCGCGACGTGCTGGAAGTGCCGGTTGGCGGCGGCGCCGCCGGCATCGCGCTCGACGCCACGGAGGCCGAGACGGTGCGGGCCGAGCTCGCCCATGTCGTCGGCGCCCATCGCCGCACGCTCGACCAGCTGGCGACCGCGGTGGCGATTTTCGGCGCCGACCAGCGGCTGGTGTTCCACAATGCCGCCTATGCCAGCCTGTTCGAGCTCGACGCCGCCTTTCTCGACGACCGGCCGACCGACGGCGCGGTGCTCGACCGGCTGCGGGCGGCGCGGCGCCTGCCCGAACAGGCCGATTTCCGCGTCTGGCGCGAGGATCTGCATGGCGCCTACCGCGCCATCGAGCCGCGCGAGCACTGGTGGCATTTGCCGGGCGGGCGCACGCTGCGCGTCGTCACCGCCCCGAACCCCGAGGGCGGCGTCACCTATCTGTTCGACGAGGTGACGGAGCGCCTCGCGCTGGAAAGCCGCTTCAACTCGCTCACCCGCATCCAGAGCGAGACGCTGGACGCGCTGGCCGAGGCGGTGGCGGTGTTCGGCAGCGACGGGCGGCTCGGCCTGTCCAATTCCGCCTTCCGGCGGCTGTGGAATCTCGACAAGGCCGCGCTCGGCGCCCATCCCCATATCGACGCGGTGGCCGAGGCCTGCCGGCGGCTGACCGCCGATGGTGCGGTGTGGCCGACGCTGCGCGCCGCCGTTACCGGCATCGAGGCCCGGGTGCCGACCGAGTTCCGCATGGAGCGCAGCGACGGCATCATTCTCGACGGTTCCACCCAGCCGCTGCCGGATGGCGGCACGCTGGTGACGCTGCGCGACATCACCGACAGCGTGCATGTCGAGCGCGCGCTGGTGGAGCGCAACGAGGCGCTGGTCGCCGCCGACCACCTCAAGAGCACCTTTGTCGGCCATGTCTCCTATGAGCTGCGCTCGCCGCTGACGACGATCATCGGCTTCGCCCAGCTGCTGGACGACACCGGCATCGGCCCGCTCAACCCCAAGCAGCGCGCCTATGTGAACCACATCACCGAGAGCAGCGCGGCGCTGCTGGCGATCATCAACGACATTCTCGACCTCGCCACCATCGACGCCGGCGCGATGACGCTGGAGCTGGGCGAGGTGGACCTGCGCGCGGCGATGGAGGCGGCGGCGGAAGGCGTGCGCGACCGCCTCGCCGAGGGCGGAATCCGCCTCTCGATCGAGCCGCCGCCGGCCGCCGGCACCTTCCGCGCCGATGGCAAGCGCGTGCGGCAGGTGCTGTACAACCTGCTCTCCAATGCCGTTGGCTTCGCGCCCGAGGGCTCCACTGTCACGCTCTCGGCCGAGCGGCGCGACGACAAGGTGGTGTTCCGCGTGCGTGACACCGGGCCGGGCGTCCCGCCGGAAATCAGCGCGCGGGTGTTCGACCGCTTCGAGAGCCACACCGCCGGCTCGCGCCACCGCGGCGTCGGGCTCGGCCTTTCCATCGTGCGCTCGCTGGTGGCGCTGCATGGCGGTACAGTGAGCCTGAGCGCGGCGCCGGGCGGGGGCACCCTCGTCACCTGCACCTTCCCCCGCGCGGCGGACGCCGGCCGGGACGCGGCGGAGTAGAGCGATGATCGACAACCGCAGCACGGGAGCCGTTCCGACCTCGCCGGTGGCGCATTGGGACGTCGTGCTGCCCGACGAGGCCGCGACCGGGCGGCTCGCCATGGATCTCGCCGCCCTGCTGCGGCCGGGCGATCTGGTGACGCTGGGCGGCGATCTCGGTGCCGGCAAGACCACGCTGGCACGGGCGATCATCCGCGAGCTCGCCGGCGACCCGGCGCTCGAAGTGCCGAGCCCCACCTTCACCCTGATGCAGACCTACGACCTGCCGCGCCACCGCGTGGTGCATGCCGATCTCTACCGGCTCGGCGATCCGTCCGAGCTGGATGAGCTCGGCTGGACCGAACAGACCGACGGGGCGGTGACGCTGGTGGAATGGGCCGAGCGCGCCGAGGGCGCGGTGCTGCAGCCGGACCGGATGGAAGTGCACATCACCCTTCCCGCCGAGGGCGCCGAGAAGATGCGCCGGGTGCGCCTGTTCGGCTATGGCAGGATGGCCGGCGGGCTCTACCGCATGAAGGCGATCCGGGCGCTGATCGACCAGGTCGGCTTCGGCCCGGCGCAGCGCCGGCACCTCATGGGCGACGCTTCCTCGCGCAGCTATGAGCGGCTGATCGGCGCCAAGCGCAGCGCGGTGCTGATGAACGCCCCGCGCCGTCCCGACGGCCCGCCGGTGCGCGGCGGCAAACCCTATAGCGCCATCGCCCATCTCGCCGAGGACGTGAAGCCTTTTGTCGCGATGGCGCGGGCGCTCCGGGCGCGCGGTTTCTCGGCGCCGGCCATCTATGGCGGCGATCTCGATGCCGGCCTGCTTGTTATCGAGGATCTCGGCCGTGAGGGGGTGCTGGAAGGCACCCCGCCGGCGCCGGTGCCGGAGCGCTACGAACTCGCGGTCGACGTGCTGGCGGCACTGCACGGGCAGGACCTGCCGTCGACGGTTTCCGTCACCACCGGCCTCGACCACCGCCTGCCGCCCTATGATCTCGACGCGATGTTGATCGAGGTGGAGCTGCTGCTCGACTGGTACCTGCCCCATGCCGGCACACGGGTATCGCCGGACGCCCACCGCTCCTTCCGCCAGCTCTGGGCGGCGGCGCTGGCGCCCTCGCTGGCGCAGAAGCCGGTCTGGGTGCTGCGCGACTATCATTCGCCGAACCTGATGTGGCTGCCCGAGCGCACCGGGCTGGCGCGGATCGGCCTTTTGGACTTCCAGGATGCGGTAATGGGCCCGGCCGCCTATGACCTCGTCTCGCTGGCGCAGGATGCGCGGGTGGATGTGGCCGAGGCGCTCGAACTCGCCTTGCTCACCCGCTATGTGAAGGCCCGCCGCGCGGGTGATGCCTCCTTCGACACCAAGGGCTTCGCCGCCTCCTATGCGGTGATGGGCGCCCAGCGCGCCACCAAGATCCTCGGCATCTTCGCCCGGCTGAACCAGCGCGACCGCAAGCCGGTCTATCTCGCCCATCTGCCGCGCATCTGGGGCTATCTCCAGCGCTGCCTGTCCTTCCCCGAACTCGGCGGGTTGGCGAGCTGGTACAAGGACCATGTGCCGGCGCCCGGCGCCTCGCGGCTGCCGCCCGGCGTGCGGCCGGCGGTGTTTCCCGTCGCGGCGAAAGCGCCGGCCGCCCCGTCTTCGGTGCCGTCCGCGCCGTCCCCCGCGTCTTCCACGCCGAACGAGCCCGGCCGTTCATGACCGCCATCACCACTGCCATGGTGCTCGCCGCCGGCCTCGGCACGCGCATGCGCCCGATCACCGACCGCCTGCCCAAGCCGATGGTCGAGGTCAATGGGAAAACCCTCATCGACGTCGCGCTCGACCGGCTGGACGCGGCCGGTGTCACGACCGCCGTGGTCAACCTGCACGCCCATGCCGATCTGCTGGAGCGCCATCTCGCCTCCCGCACCCGGCCGCGCATCGTGCTGTCCGACGAGCGCGACGCCCTGCTGGAGACGGGCGGCGGCATCGCCCGGGCGCTGCCGCTGCTCGGGCCCGACCCGTTCTTCGTCGTCAATGCCGACACGATCTGGATCGAGGGCATTCGCCCGAACCTGCCCACGCTCGCCGCCCGCTTCGATCCCGCGCTGATGGATATCTGCCTGCTGCTGGCGCCGGCCGTGATCTCCATCGGCTATGAGGGGCGCGGGGATTTCCTGATGGACGGGGAGGGGCGCCTCACCCCCCGGCCGGAACGCCTTACCGTGCCCTTCGTCTATGCTGGCGCGGCGGTGGTTTCCCCCGGTATCTTCCGCGACGTGCCGGAGGGGGCGTTCTCGCTGAGCCGGCTGTTCCGCCGCGCCGCCGAGGCCGGCCGGCTTTATGGCCAGCGCATGGAAGGGGTGTGGATGCATGTCGGCACGCCTGAAGCCATCGCCGAGGCCGAAGAGGCCATTGCGCGCTCGAAGGACTGACGCCGTGCCCGCCCCCCCGATGCCCCGTGGAGCGCGCGCATGACCTCTGACGCGCAGCTGTCGCCTGACGCGCAGCGCCGGGGGCCCCGGCTGTTCTCCATTCCGCCCTCCGCTCCCTTCGTTTCTGTCCTGGCGGATGCGCTGCTCGATGGCGACCTCGTTCCGGGCTTCGCCCCGCGCGGCGATCCGCTGCTTCTGGCCACCGCCACCGTCTTCCTGCCGACCCGCCGCGCCGGGCGCCTGCTGGCCGAGGCGCTGCGCCAGCGCATGGGCGCGGGGGTGACGCTGCTGCCGCGCATCGTGCCGGTCGGCGATGTCGACGAGGACGCGCTGGCCTTTGCCGAGAGCTACACCGACCCGCCGCGCCAGGTGCCGCCGACCACCCGCCGGCTGGCGCTGGCCAGCCTCATCCGCGCCTGGCGCCGGGCGCTGGCGGGGCAGGATGGCCGCGTCGCCGTCGCCGCTGGGCCGGGGGCGGAATTCGCGCTGGCCGACGAGCTGGCGCGGCTGATCGACGAAATGGCGGCGCAGGAAGTGCCGTGGGAGCGGCTGGACGCGCTGGTGCCGGGCGAGCATGACCGCTACTGGGACATGGCGCTCGACTTCCTGAAGATCGCGCGCGACTTCTGGCCCGCCTTCCTGGAGGCGGAGGGCTGCGTCGATGCCAGCGTGCGCCGCGACCGGCTGATCGCCGCCGAATCCGAGCGGTTGGCGAGCCTGCCCGAGGGCGGGCCTGTCATCGCCGCCGGCTCCACCGGCTCGATGCCGGCCACCGCCCGGCTGCTCGCCACCATCGCCCATCTGCCGCGCGGCGCCGTGGTGCTGCCGGGGCTCGACTTCACCCTCGACCCGCGCTCATGGGAGGCGCTGACGGACGAGCAGGCCAGCGCGCCGAGCCACCCGCAATACGGCCTCGCGCTGCTGCTCCAGCGCCATATGCGCGTACCCCGCGACGCCGTGCGCGAGCTGGCGCCGCCGGCCGCCCATGGGCGCGAGCGGCTGCTCTCCGAAGCGCTGCGTCCCGTCGCCTCCACCGAGCAATGGGCCACCCTTTCCGACCGGCTCAGCCCCGCCGCCATCGACGCGGCGCTGGCCGATGTGCGCGTGATCGAGGCGGAGGATGCGCGCGAGGAGGCGCTGGCCATCGCGCTCGCCTTGCGCGAGGTGCTGGAGACGCCGGGGCGCACCGGCGCGCTGATCACCCCCGACCGCGACCTCGCCCGGCGGGTGACGGCCGAATTGCTGCGCTTCGAGGTCGCCATCGACGATTCCGCCGGCGAGCCTTTGTCGGAGAGCGGGCCGGGCCGCTTCGCCCGGCTGGTGGCGGATGCCTGCCGCGACGCGCTGGCGCCGCTGCCGCTCTCCGCTTTGCTGCGCCACCCGCTCGCCCGCTTCGGGCTCGCCCGCGCCACGCTCGACGCCGGCGCCGACGCGCTTGAAATGATGGTGCTGCGCGGCCCGCGCCCGGCGGCGGGCGCACAGGGGCTGACCGAGGCGGCGGCGGGTTTCAACCCGCGCGATTTTCACCCGCGCGATCCGCGGGCGTCGATCGGCGAGGAGCGGCGTGCGCTGGCCGACGCGCTGGCGCGGCAGATCGCGGACGGCCTCGCCCCGCTGCTGGCGCTGGGGGAGGGCGAGCACCCCTTCGCCGCCCTGCTTGAGGCACACCGGGCCGCCATCGCGGCGGCGTGGAGCGGGCCGGAGGCCGGGGGGCCTGAGAGCGACTCCGCCGCCGAGGCGACCGCGCTGGCCGAGCTGGCGCATGCGTTCGACAGGCTGGCGGAGGGCGCCCCGCACGCGCCCGCCATGACGCTGGCCGACTATGCCGCCGCGCTGGTGCTGCTGCTCTCCAGCCAGCCGGTGCGCCCGCCGCTGCTGCCCGGCGCGCGGCTGCGCATTCTGGGGCCGCTGGAAGCGCGGCTTGTCGGCGTCGACCTCGTGGTGCTGGCGGGCCTCGTCGAGCAGACCTGGCCCAATGCGGTGCGCGCCGACCCCTGGCTCAGCCGGCCGATGCGCGCGGCGCTGGGGCTGGAGGCGCCGGAGCGGCGGATCGGCCTTTCCGCCCACGATTTCGCGCAGGGCTGCGGCGCGCCGGAGCTGGTGCTGTCCTATCCGCGCAAGCTCGGCGGGGCGCCGACCGTGCCCTCGCGCTTCCTCCAGCGCCTCGCGGCGGTGAGCGGGGAAGCGCGCTGGAAGGCGGCGATCAGCCGTGGCGACCGTTTCCGTCGCCTCGCCGCCTTCATCGAGGAGGAGAAGCCGGCGGCCCGCATCGCCCGGCCCGAGCCGGCGCCGCCGCTGGCGCTGCGCCCCAAACAGCTCAGCGTCACCGAGATCGAGACCTGGCTGCGCGACCCCTACACCATCTATGCCCGCCATGTGCTGCGCCTTTCCCCGCTCGACGGGCTCGACGAGGCGCCGGGCGCGGGGGAGCGCGGCAGCGCCATCCATGACGCGCTCGGCACCTTCGCGCAGGCGTTTCCCGAAGGATTGCCGGCGAACGCCGAGGCGGTGCTGCTGGACTATGGGCGCGCCGCCTTCGCGCCACTGGAACAGTTTCCCGCCGAGCACGCGCTGTGGTGGGCGCGCTTTGCCCGGCTGGTGCCGCGGGTGATCGCCTGGGAGCGGACCCGCCGGGAGCGCACGCGCCGCGTGCTCGCCGAGCAATATGGCAGGCTGCCGCTGGCCGGCGGGCGCTTCACCCTGACCGGCCGCGCCGACCGCATCGAGCAGCTGACTGATGGCGGCCTCGCCATTCTCGACTTCAAGACCGGCGCGGTGCCGACCGCCCGGCAGACGGCGGTGCATTATTCCCCGCAGCTGCCGCTGGAGGCGGCGATGGCGGCGCAAGGGTGCTTCCCCGATGTGCCGGGCGAAGAGGCCGCCGCGCTGGTCTATGTCAGGCTCGGCACGGCGGAGGTGAAGGAAGTGAGCGCGGTCGACAAGGACACCACCGCCGCCGGCCTCGCCACCGACACGCTGGCGCGGTTGCAGACCCTGATCGCGGCCTTCGAGAACCCCTCGCGCGGCTATGCCTCGCTGGCGCGGCCGATGTTCGGCGGGCGCTATGGCGATTACGACCATCTGGCGCGGGCCAAGGAATGGTCGACCGGCGGGGAGGGCGAGGAATGAGCGAGACCACCGACCTTGCCCCCGGTGCGCTGCGGGCGGCGACCGTGCTGCAGACCTCCGCCTCCGACCCGATGTTCTCGGCCTGGGTCTCGGCCAATGCCGGCTCGGGCAAGACCCATGTGCTGGCGCGGCGGGTGATCCGCCTGCTGATGCGCGGCGTGCCGCCCGGGCGCATTCTGTGCCTCACCTACACCAAGGCCGCCGCCGCCAACATGGCCAACCGGGTGCTGGGCGAACTGCGCAAATGGACCACCCTGTCGGACGAGGAACTCGACAAGGAAATCCTCAGGACCGATGGCGGCGAGCCCGCCCCGCTGCGGCGGGCGCAGGCGCGGCGCCTGTTCGCGCAGGCGCTGGAGACGCCGGGCGGGCTGAAGATCCAGACCATCCACGCCTTTTGCGGCGCGCTGCTGCACGCCTTCCCCTTCGAGGCCGGGGTGCCGGCGGGCTTCGGCGAGCTGGAGGAAGCCGCGCGGCTGGAACTGCTGGCCCGGGTGCGGGCGGAGGTGGTGCTGCAGGCCGCCGGCGCCCCCGACAGCGATCTCGGCCAGGCTCTGGCGCTGATCGTCGGCCTGACCTCCGACACCGGCATCAGCGACCTGCTCAAAGAGCTGGTGGCCGACGCGCCGGCGCTGGAGGCCAGCGACGAGGAACTGGCCCGCGCCGTCGGGCTCGACGCGCCGGTGGCCTCCCTCGACATCGAGCGGGCGATCATCGAGGGCGCGCTGATCCCGCGCGGCGCCTGGATTGGGCTGGCGGAAGCGTTGGTGCTGGAAGGCGGCAATTGCGCGAGGCGCGGCCAGGGCCTGCGCGCCGCGGCGCTGGCGCCTGACGAGGCGGTGGCCGAAGCCTATGCCGGCGTGTTCCTGAAGGAGGATGGCGAGCCCTATGCCGATGGCCAGTTCGGCAATGCGGCGGCGCGGGCGAAATACCCCCAGTTGATCGCTGAGCGCGACCGCATCGCCCCGCTGGCGCGCGAACTCGCGGCCGCCCGCGCCTTCGAGCGCAGCCGCGCGGTGCTGATCCTCGGGCGCGAGGCGGCGCGGCGCTATGTCAGGGCCAAGGCGGTGCGCGGCGTGCTCGATTTCGCCGATCTGGTCGATGCGGCGCGGCGGCTGCTGGCCTCGGGCGCCTCGGCCTGGGTGCACTACAAACTCGACCAGGGCATCGACCATGTGCTGCTCGACGAGGCGCAGGACACCAGCCCCGAGCAATGGGAGGTGATCCGCCCGCTGGTCGCCGAGTTTTTCGCCGGCATGGGCGCGCGCGAGGGCGGCGGCGTGGACAGCCCGCTGCCGCGCACGCTGTTCGTGGTCGGCGACGAGAAGCAGTCGATCTTCTCCTTTCAGGGCGCCGATCCCCGCCGCTTCGATACGGTGCGGCGCGAATTCGAGGCGGCGGGCGGCGCCGGCTTCGTGCATGTGGAACTACAGCACTCCTTCCGCTCGGCGCCGGGCATATTGGAGGCGGTGGACGCGGTGTTTGGCCGCGAGGCCTCCTATCGCGGCCTCTCCGCCGAGGCCAAGCCCCCGGTACACGCACCGATCCACGCCGCGCTGCCGGCGCTGGTGGAGATGTGGGAGCCGGAAGTGCCGAGCGAGAAGGTGGATGTCGACGCCTGGCAGCGCCCGCTCGACGCGCCCGGCGCCGACGACCCCAAGGGAAGGCTGGCGAAGAAGATCGCCGCCCATATCGCCGCGCGCATCGCGGAAGGGTTTCCCGTCACCGGGCGGCACGGCACCCGCCCGGCGCGGCCGGGCGATTTCCTCATTCTGGTGCGGCGGCGCGACGGGCTGTTCACCTCGATCATCCGCGAGCTGAAGCAGGCGCGGGTGAACGTGGCGGGCGCGGACCGGCTTGTGGTGGCCGAGCATATCGCGGTCATGGACCTGATGGCGCTGGGCGACGCGCTGCTGGCGCGCGACAATGAGCTGGCGCTGGCCAGCGTGCTGAAGAGCCCGCTTTTCGGCCTCGACGACGCGGATCTGATGAAGCTGGCGCCCGGCCGCGATGGGCGGCTGGAAGAGGTGCTGGCCGCCCGCGCCGGGGAGAACCCGACATGGGCGGCGGCCGCCGGGCGGCTGGAACGGCTGCGCGGCGAGGCGCGGCGGCTGCGGCCGTTCGATTTCTACACCCGCGTGCTCGGGCGCGAGCGGGGACGGGCCGCCATGCTGGCCCGGCTGGGGCCGGAAGCGGCGGATGCGCTCGACGAGATGCTGGCGCTGGCGCGGTCCTATGAGAGTCTGGAAGCGCCCTCGCTCGCCGGGTTTCTGGCATTCCTGCGGCGCGGCGGCGCCGAGGCCAAGCGCGACATGGAGGCCGGGCGCGACGAGGTGCGGGTGATGACCGTGCACGGCGCCAAGGGGCTGGAGGCGCCCTATGTCCTCCTCGCCGACACCACCTCCGGCCCGATGACCCGCCGCACAGCCGGGCTGCTGCGGGTCGAACTGCCGGACGGGCGCCGGGTGGCGCTGCACGCTCCCGCGAAGAAGGGCGACACGCCGTCCATGGCGGCGGCCCGCCAGCGTGGCGACGAGGCGCAGCAGGATGAATATCGCCGCCTGCTCTATGTCGCGCTGACCCGCGCCGAGACCGCGCTGGTGCTGTGCGGGGCGGATGGCGCGCGCCAGCGCCCGGCCGAGTGCTGGTACGACCTCGTGCGCGGGGCGCTGGAGCCGGAAGCGGCCGAGCACCCCGCCACCGGCTTTGCCGGCACGGTGCTGCGCTGGCGCGGCGGCAGCGATGCCACCGCCGCAGTGGCGCTGCCGGCCCCCGTCGCCTCGCCGCTGGAGGCGCAGGAGCGGGCACTGGCGCGGCTTCTGGCGCGCCCGGTGATCGAGCCGCTGGCGCGGGCCAGCCTGCGCCCCTCTGCCGCCGATGTCTTCGCGCCCACCCCCACCGGCCCCATGGCGCGGGCGCTGGAACGCGGCGACCTGCTGCACCGGCTGATGGCGGCGCTGGCGCCGCTGCCGGGCGCGGCACGGGCCGAGCCGGGCCGGCGGCTTCTGGCTTCAAGCTCCGACTGGCCGGAGGCGGCGCGCGAGGAATTGCTGGCCGAGGCGCTGGCGACGCTCGCTTTGCCGGAACTCGCCCCCCTGTTCGCGCCCGGCAGCCTTGGCGAGGTGCCGCTGGCCGGCGAGCTGGAGGACGGCACGCCGGTTTCCGGCCGCATCGACCGGCTGAGCGTCAGCGAGGATCTTGTGCTGATCGCCGATTTCAAGACCGACCGGCATGTCCCGGCCGTCGCATCTGCCATGCCGCAGGCGCATGTCCGGCAGGTCGCGCTCTATGCTCGGCTGCTGGGCAGGCTATTCCCACGCAAGCAAGTGCGGGCATTCTTGGTCTATACGGCCGGCCCGCTTGTCCACCCTCTCGACGGCACCGCGCTGGAGAGGGCGGTGGAAAGTGTCACGTTGGGGTGACGCCGCCTTGACGCACCGGGGGGCGGCTACCTACTTTCAGCCTCAACTTCCTGAATTTCCTAGATTCGTGAAAGGTGTCCAAATGGGCGTCGAAAAGGTTTCGGACCAGAGCTTCGAGTCCGACGTGCTGAACTCCTCCGCTCCCGTCATCGTCGATTTCTGGGCCGAATGGTGCGGGCCCTGCCGCATGGTCGCCCCGGTTCTCGACGAGATGGCGGGCGAACTCGGCGACAAGGTGAAGATCGTCAAGCTGAACGTCGACGAGAACCCGGCGACGGCCTCGAAGTACGGCATCATGTCGATCCCGACCCTGCTGCTGTTCAAGGACGGCCAGCTGGCCTCGCGCCAGGTTGGCGCGGCGCCGAAGGCGAAGATGCTGCAATGGGTGAACAACGCGATCTGATCGCCTGATTTCACCTGATCCCGATCAACCCCGGCCGGTCCTCCGCGCCGGGGTTTTTCGTTTCGGCCGCCACGCTTCCGGATGTCACAGGACGAGGATATAGCGTGTACGATCTTATCCTGTTCGCTTGATTTTGGAGACTTCCATGTCGCTTTCCATGTACGACGCCTCCGTTCCCGTCTTCCAGCGCGCGCTGGGCAATCTCGACGCGCTTCTGCGCAAGGGCGAGGAGCATGCCGCCGCCAGCGGCATCGATCTCGCCGAGCTGGCAGCCGCGCGGCTCGCCCCGGACATGTTTCCGCTGACCGGCCAGATCCAGAGTGCGAGCGATTCCGCCAAGTTCGCGGCCGCGCGCCTGACCGGAACCACCGGGCCGAGCTTTCCCGACACCGAGACCAGCTTCGAGGAACTGCACCAGCGCATCGCCGCGACGCTGGACTATCTCGCCAGCGTCAACCCGGCCGATTTCGAGGGCAGCGAGACGCGCGAGATTGTTCAGAAGTCCCGGCGCGGCGAGCGGCATTTCGTCGGGTCGAGCTATCTGCTGACCTTCGCGCTGCCGAACTTCTTCTTCCACGTCACCACCGCCTACGACATCCTGCGCCACAAGGGCGTGCCTGTGGGCAAGATGGATTATCTCGGGGCTTTCTGACGCTTCGGCGTCGGCTCACTCGGCGGCGCCGGGCGGGCCGACGGGCGGGGGGAAGGCCAGGACCTGCCGTGTATAGCTCTCCACCAGGGCGCTGAACGGGGTGCCGTCCGGCAGCGTCAGCACGGCGCGGTGCTCCAGCAGGAAGGCCGGCAGTGCGAGCGCACCGGGGCCGGGCGGCGGCAGCGGCGCGCCCATGTCCCAGCCCTCGGGCAGAGGCTGCCACAGCAGGCGCGAGGTGAGCGTGGTGCGGCGGAAGTCGAGCGGCTTCACCACCCGGCCGAACGAGGTGTCGGTGGTCTCCAGCGTCTCGTTCATCGCGGCGGTCAGCCGGGCGGGGAGATACCAGTTGTCGGCTTCTGAGAGCACCTTGTCGCCGCAGCGCAGCTGCACCCGCCGGTAGCGCACCGGCTCATCCGCATCGACCTTGAGCAGGCCACGGATCTCCGCGCCCGCCGGCTTGTCCTGCCCGCGCACGCGGTCGGCGACGATGACCGGCTTGTCGGCAAGGCGATGCGCCGCGCACCAGCGGTCCAGCGTCAGCGTGGCGCTGGCATGGCTCAGAAGATCGGCATTGAGCGTCTGCACCAGCGCCAGCGCTGCAAGCCGGCTGACGGCAGTGTCCGGCCAGGCCGGGGCTTCCTCGGCGCGCGCGGGCAGGCCGGCGAAGGCGACGACAAGGCTGGCGCACAGCAGGCGCCGCAGCCCGAGCCGGCGCCCCCTAGCAGTCCTCATCTGAACTCGCATCACGCTCCCCTCGCGGATCCCTTGCAGCGCCGCCGCAGGACATGGCGCAAACGGGCGGAACTGTCGAGGCCGTCGCGCGGGGCGCAGGTGAGGCGGCGTGCGTAGTGCTCCCGCTTGCGGGTGGGCCTGCCCCGGGCGGATAGTCCGGCGGGCGGCCGCAGGGCCGCACTTGCGCGAGGCGGTGCCGTGGACGAGATGGAAATCCTGCAGCGCATGGCCCTGGCGATCGCCATCGGCGCGCTGGTAGGGGTGGAACGCCACTGGCGCGAGCGCGACGAGGACGAGGGCTCCCGCACCGCCGGCATCCGCACCTACACCCTCATCGGCATGCTGGGCGGCCTCGCCGGGCTGCTGGAGCAGTTGCTGGCCGGCGCGGGCCAGGCCGCCGCGCCGCCGGGCCTCGTCCTGGTCGGGTTTCTGGTCACGCTGACCGCGGTGTTCGCGCTGTTCCAGTACCGTGAGGGCGTCGCCGAGCACCGCTTCAGCGCCACGGCAGTGGTGGCGGCGATGCTGACCTTCGCGCTGGGGGCGCTGGCACTGATCGGCGACACGATGCTCGCCTCGGCCGGCGGGGTGGTGCTGGCGGTGATCCTCGCCAGCCGGGAATTCCTGCATCGGGCCATCCGGCGGCTGCGCTGGGTGGAACTGCGCTCCGCCCTCATCCTGCTGACGCTCGCCTTCGTGCTGCGCCCCATCGTACCCACCGAGCCGATCGGGCCGTTCGGCGGCGTCTCGCCGGCCAAGATCCTCATCATGGCCATCGTGCTGGCGGCGATCTCCTTCTGCGGCTACATCGCCGTGCGGCTGTTGGGGGCGACGCGCGGCGAGCTGGTCGCCGGCACCATTGGCGGGCTGATTTCGTCGACCGCCACCACCATCGCCAATGCCCGCCGCTCACGGCAGAGCCCGGCCGTGCGGGCGCTGGCGGCCGGGGCGGTCAGCGCCGGCGGCGTGTCGCTGCTGCGGACCGGATTTCTGGTGGTGGCCGTGCTGCCCTCGCTGGCGGAGCGTCTGCTGCTGCCTCTGGCGGCCGGCGCGGCCGTGATGTTCGCCGGCGCGCTGGTGCTGGCGCGCGCCAGTGCCCCGGCGCAGGATCGGGAAGCGGAGGGGCAGCCGAAGAACCCCGCGCCAGGCAACCCCGCGCCAGGCAACTCCGAGCCAGGCAACTCCGAGCCAGGCAACTCCGAGCCAGGCAACCCGTTCGATCTCGCCTCGGTGTTCAAGATGGCGCTGCTGCTGGTCGGCGTGGCCTTCGCGGCGCGGGTGGCGAGCCAGCTCTGGGGCGATGGCGGGCTCTATGCCGCCTCAGCGCTGGCCGGGCTGGCTGATGTCGATGCGGTGACGGTGACAGTGGCCGGCATGCTGCCGACGCTCGACCCCGCCGTGGCGGCGCGGGCGCTCGGCCTTGCCGTGCTCGCCAACATGCTGGCCAAGGCGGCCTATGCCGCCCTGCTCGGCACGCGGGCCTTCGCGCTCGCTCTGGCCGGCGCGAGCGCCCTCGCCCTGCTGGCGGCGGGTGCGTCGCTGCTGCTGCGGTGAGGGGCGGCCGCTCCGGCTTTCAGTTTTCCAGCAGGTTCTCGCGCAGTGTCGATCCCTGATAGCGGGTGCGCAGCCGGCCGCGCCGCTGCAGTTCCGGCACGACGAGATCGACAAACTCCTCGAAGCAGCCGGGCGTATAGGTGGCGGCCAGCATGAAGCCGTCGGCGCCGGGCATTGCCGATGTGCCGCTTGAGGTCGTCATCGCCCATGCCGTTGAGAAACAGGCAGTGCCCCACTCCGCCGCCATGCGGATGGCGCGGTCCGAATGGCCGGCGATCCACACTTCCGGCAGGGCGGCGGGATCGAGCCCATAATTGGGCGGCTCGCCAATGCCCGTCTCCTCCGTTCCGCTGGCGGCGTTGGCCTCGGCGGGCCGGTTGAACAGCCCGTGCAGCGAGCGCAAAAACTCCGCCGCCCGGTCGTGGCGGCCGTCATGGTCGAGCCAGTCGACACCGGAGAGATCGAACGCCGCCGCTCGGAGATGCGGGTGAGGGTGTCGAGCATGCGGGCGACCAGGAAGGGCGAGCGGAAGCCGGGTTTCACCGCGCCGCACAGCCCGACCTTGTGGGTCACGGCGGCGATGGCGGCGAGGATGGTCCAGGCATCGGCGACGCTTTCGCGCGGGCCGTGGATGCAGTTGAGCAGGTTCTCGGAGGCGTAGAGAAAATCGAAGCCCAGCGCCTCGGCCTGCTGCGCGATGGCGAGGCAGGCGGCCACGTCGGGCCCGGTGGGGGTGTCCCGCGAGGCGGAGCGCATCCTGCGCGACGTGGAGCTGACCATCCTGCGCATTGAAAGCCGGCGCCCGCTCGACGCTTTCGCGATCGTGGCCGGCACCGGCCATGCCAATGACCACTGGATGACGGCGGCGGCCGGCGCGGGCTTTCCCGGCCTGCGGCTTCAGCGCGCCGGGGTGGACGATGTTACCGCGCTGGTGATGCGCGGTAGCGCCGATGTCGGCATCACCAATGTGCTGCCGAGCCACCCGCGGTTCCGCCTCGCCCGCGTCTTCGCCGACACGCTGATCGTCTGCGCGCATCCGAGCCTTGCCGGGCGCCTGCCGGCGGATGTCGGCTGGCGCGAGCTGGCCGATCACGCCTCGCTGGTCTGGGAACAGAGCGACCTGACGCCCACGATCACCGCGGGCCTGACGGCGCAGCGGCTGGACCCCGGCCGGCTTCTCGACCCGAAGCTGCGGCTCGCCTCCACCATGGCGGTGCTTTCGCTGCTCAGGGCCGGGCGCCACCTCGCCGTCTTGCCCGAGCGGGCGGCCAGCGCGCATCTGGAGGCGGGGAGGGTGGCGCGCATCGGCAGTCTGGCGATCGCGCTTCCCTACAGGCTGTTCGCCCTGCGCGAGCGCGACATGGACGCGCTGGCCGCCGGGATCGCCCGCTTTGTTGGGTGAAGGCGCACCCATTCACCCCGAGGCGGCACTCGGCCGGATGGGGGCGACATCGCGCTTGAGCAGCGTCTACGCCTCGGCCGGCAGCGCCCTCTTGGGGAAGCTGGCGGGAATATGGGAGAAATGATGCAGGCTGATGCCCCAGCCCTTGGCGGAGCGGGTCATCACCAGCGAGGTGCGGACCCGCGACGACACGACAAGGCCGTCGCAATGGGTGTTGCGGATCTCGCCGAAGCCTTGCGCGGCCACGATGGTGGGCGAGATTTCGCGGATTTCCTGATCGACGAGGCTCAGGCTTACGCCGCTATACAGCCCGACATAATGGGAGAAATACGCCTCGATGGCGCGCCGGCCGACGAAAAACTCAGGGAGGAGCCCGAAGAACAGGGCATCGTCATTGTAGATATCGGCCAGGGCGGCGGCATCCCACGGCGATGCCGCTGCATTCCAGCGCGTTTCAACATCGTTCGTGACCGATAGCAGCGACATGTGACTTCCCCGTCTGTGTTTGTTGATGGCGCACGACTCCCCCGCGCGGAAAACGGACGCCATGCGCCGCCGCGTATCGGGATCGTCTTGGTTGAACGCACGTTCCGCGCAGGTCCGCGCGGTCGGTGTCGTGGCGTCTCTTCTTCCAGCCGGCCGCGTCGCGGGTCGCGCGAAAGCGTCAGCTGCCGCCTGTTCCCTGCGCGTCGCGCAGAACGAGATCGGCCGCCTTTTCGGCGATGACATAGACGGCGGCCTGGGTGTTGCCCGAGACGATGGCCGGCATGATCGAGGCGTCGGCCACGCGCAGGCCCGCAAGCCCGATCACCCGCAGCGCCGGATCGACGACGGCGGAAGGGTCGGTGCCCATCTTGGCGGTGCCGCAGACATGGTAGATCGTCTGCCCGTTGCTGCGGGTGAACGTGTCCCAGTCGGCATCGCTGCGGCAGGCGGCGCCCGGGCTCATCTCATGCGCCACGAAGGGGCGCAGCGCCGGCTGGTCGACGATATCGCGGGCCATCTGCATGCCGCGCCGCATCGTGTCGAGATCGACCTGCGAGGAAAGGAAATTCGGCCGGATGGCCGGCGGCTCCAGCGGGTCGGCGGAGCGGGAATGGATGGAGCCGGCGCTTTCCGGCCGCAACTGGCTGACGCCGATCGTCATGCCGGGCTGGTGGTCGAGAATGCGCTTGGAGGCGTCGGCATAGCTCGCATGCATGAAATAGAGCTGCACGTCGGCGTCTTCGAGGCCCGGCCGCGTCTTGATGAAGCCAAAGGCCAGCCCGGTACCGAGCGAGAGAATGCCGCGCCCGGAGGCGAAATACTGCAGCACCGAGCGCGCCAGCGGCACCCCGCGTGACTGTTCGTTCAGGGTGATCGGCTGGCTGACCCGCCAGTTCATCCGGGTGCAGAAATGGTCCTGGTAGTTCTCGCCCACCCCGGCCAGCGCCTGCACCACCTCAATGCCGAGCGGCTTGAGAAGGCCGGGATTGCCGATGCCGGAGAGCTCCAGCAGATGCGGGGTCTGCACGCCACCGGCACAAAGGATCACCTCGCGCCCCGCGCGGACGCTGAGCGTCTGGCCCGGTCGACGGAAGGTCGCGCCGACCGCGCGCCGGCCCTCAACATCGATCTTGAGGATGTGGGCGCCGGTGACGATGTCGAGATTGCGCCGCCCGCGCGCCGGATCGAGATAGGCGGTTTTGGCGGAAACCCGGCGGCCGCGGCGCTGGGTGGCCTGGTAGTAGCCGAAGCCTTCCTGGTGGCCGTCATTATAGTCGCTGTTGAGGCCATGGCCGGCCTGCCGGGCGGCGGCGATGAAGGCATCGGCCAGCGGCGGGCGCAGCGCTACCTCGGTGATCGCCAGCCTGCCGTCTCGCCCGCGCGTCTCGCCCTCGGCGCCGTCAAAGGCCTCGACCTTGCGGAAATAGGGCACGAGATCGGCGAAGCTCCAGCCCGAGGCGCCGCCTTGCGCCCATTTGTCGAAATCGCCGGGCTGGCCGCGCACATAGATCATGCCGTTGATCAGCGAGGAGCCGCCCAGACCCTTGCCGCGCGGAATGGCGATGGAGCGTCCGGCGGTGCCCGGCTCGGGCTCGGAGACGAATTTCCAGTTGAACTTGGTGTTGGTCAGCAGCTTGGAGAAGCCGGCGGGAATGGGGATCCACGGGCTGGTCGGTTCCCCGCCAGCCTCCAGCAGCAGCACGCTGTGGCGGCCGTTTTCCGACAGACGGTTGGCCAGCACGCAGCCGGCCGTGCCGCCCCCGAGAATGATGTAGTCGTAGGTCGTCTTCATGGGACTTGACCGCAGTGGAGTTGCCCGTTCGGCGTGAAACAACCGCTCGGTGTGCGCCGCTGTGGCGCGCACCGGCAGGCTCGTTCCGCCCCCCGCTCAGGTCAACCTGGCGGCGTGCGCGGGCGCAGGCAGCCCCTGCCGATCCGTCCGCGGAAGCGTGCGGCGGGGGCGAGTGGCAGGCGCAGGGACGGGTCGACAGGGCGCGCCCCAAGGACGCGCCCGGCCGTGCCGCTCAATCGTAGAAATCGGGAGCCTTCTTGAAGCTCGGCCAGGAATCGGGGTCATGGCCGGGCACGACCATGGCGTTTTCCCGTTCGGCGAGGCGGCGCAGCTTGCGCACCGAGGCGGCGACCTCGATGGCCGAGGTGAGGGCGCCCGGCAGGCACTTGTCGTTCCAGTGCTCGAACGTGTAGGCGGCATCGATGGCGAGCAGGATCGGGCCGGAATTGGGCAGCCGGACCATGATCGACTGGTGGCCGGGGCTGTGGCCGGGCGACTGGTAGGTCTGGATCACGCCGTCGCCATAGAGGTCGAAGCCGTCCTCGTCCTCCAGGAACTCCCACTCGATCCCCGGCTTGAGGATGTCCTTCATCACATAGCCGAGTTTCATGTACCAGTCGGCGCTGAACGCCCACTCATATTCGCGCCGCTGCACGATATGCTTGGCATTGGGGAAGTTCCCGCAGGCGCCGGTATGGTCGAGATGCAGGTGGGAATGGATGACGTATTTCACATCCGCCGGGTCGAAGCCGGCCTGCTTCAGCCGGTTCACGCAACCGTCTTCCGGGTCCATCAGCGGGTAGTATTTGTTGATCAGCGCGCCCCAGTGGCCTTCCGGGTCCAGCGCCGCCTCGACCGCCGTTCCGCCGTCGATCACCACATTGCCGCGCGGGTGGGTGATGAAGAACCAGGGAATGGGGGTGAAGAAATCTTCCTGGCCGTAGCCGAGCTTGATGTCGACTTCCTTCTGGCGAATGCGTCCGGTCTGGAAAAAATAAAGCCGAATGGCGTCGCTCATTGCTTCCTCCACGTGTAGCGAGATTTTCATTGCAGCGGCGCGAAAGGCGTCCCGCGCCGCCGGGTTCTTGTTGGAAGCGCCTGGCGCTTCGTGTGGGTGTGCCGCTTTCCCGTGCCGACGGCCGCTCAGTACAGGCCGTAGACGCGCATATAGGCGGCGAGGGGCGGGCGGATGTGGGTCACGGTCAGCTCTTCCAGCCGGGCCATGTCGCGCGCCCGCATGGCGGCGATGATGTCCCAGTGATCCTGCAGCGATTTCAGCGAGGAACCCTGCTCGATCAGCGCGCGTGAGATGATGGCCGAGGCGCGCAGCCAATAGTTGAGCTGCAGTGCCGCCAGTTCCGCATTCTTGCAGTAGTCGAATTGGGTGGTGTGGAACAGGTCGTTGGCGTCGACGGCGGCCTCGATCTGGCCCTCCTTAAGCGCCTGCTCATAGGTGGTGTTGATGGCGGTCAGCCGGTCGGCCAGCTCGTCCAGCCGGTCGACATCGAGCCGGCGCACCCCCTCGGCCTGCAGCATGGAGCGGATGTCGTAGAGATCCTGGAGCTCGCGTGCCGACAGCGCCCGCACCTCGACGCCGCGATTGGCCTTGCGCTCGATGACGCCGATGCGATCGAGCAGGTCGAAGGCACGCCGGACATTGTGGTTGGTCGCGCCGAAACGCTCGCACAGGTCGCTTTCGACCAGGCGCTGACGCGGCATCAGTCGCCCGAGCGCGATGTCGCGGCGCAGGATCTCGTAGATCTCCTCGGCGCCCATACCGCTGGGCCGTCTCATGACTTGGGACGACGGCATCGAACCCTCCATTGCCCGGTGACGCTACCGACAAGAACCGTCGGTTGTCAATTCGCTCGATAATAACATCGAGTGCATGATGAAAAAAATTATAGACGAGATTATCGATAATCCGTATACCGACTGCCAGAGGCTGAGCAACAGCCCGGTTGACAGCCATGAGCGCATTGGGAGGAACAATGAGCACCCATCACACTGAAAACGGCGCCACCCTCGAGACCACCGAAGCAACGCCGGACGTGACGCCAGGCAACGCTACCGGCGTCACCCGCCGCAGCCTGCTCGGCGGCGTCGGCGCCGGCGTCGGCTTCGCCACGCTGGCGGCGTCCGGCATCGCCATGCCGAGCCTCGTGCGGGCCC
Organism: Ancylobacter vacuolatus; assembly: GCF_030813595.1. Taxonomy (GTDB): domain Bacteria; phylum Pseudomonadota; class Alphaproteobacteria; order Rhizobiales; family Xanthobacteraceae; genus Ancylobacter; species Ancylobacter vacuolatus. Next base: position 187,372 of record NZ_JAUSUH010000012.1, read on the forward strand.
AGGGCTCGAAGGTCCGCGTCGGCCTCGGCCTCAATTACGGTCCGTTCAACCAGCCCTGGCGGCGCGGTTGCTGGAAGATCGCCCAGACCGTCACCGAAGGTGGCGGCGAGCTGGTGACGGTGCGCGGCGAGCCCTCGAAGAATTCCGAGCAGAGCTCGGCGCTGGCCCTGCTCGACCGCGACATCAACGTCCTCGTGCTCGGCATCTACTCGCTCGAATCCGAGACCGCCTACATCGTCGACGAGGCCCGCAAGCGCGGCATCAAGACGGTCGGCTTCGTCGTCACGGTCAAGGATTCGCCGGCGGTGAGCGAGAACACCTGGGCGACCGCGATGACCATCGGCTACCACATGCAGAACATGCTGGGCCGCCAGGGCACCATCGCCCAGACCGCCGAAGCGCGCGGCTTCTACACGCCGTTCGATCAGGAAGCGGACATGCTGTCGCTGATGACCTCCTATGAGCCGCGCATGAAGATGCTGCCGTTCATCTCCGGGTCGGTGTCGACGGAAGACCAGATCTCCAAGGGCCGCGACAACATGCTCGCGCTGCTGCAGGCCAACCCGAAGCCGGGCTCGATTTCCGCCTTCATGTCCTGGTGGTGGCCTCTCACCATCGGCGCGGCGCAGGCGATGCAGCAGATGGGTCGCGACGACATCAAGCTGTACAACCACTACACGTCGGACCAGCTGCTCGCCGGCATCGCTTCCGGCAACGTGCCGGTCGTGTTTTCCACCGATGTGCCCTACCACACCATCGGCGAGCGCGTCGGCAAGCTGGCGCTGCAGCTGGGCCGTGGCGAGAAGGTGCCCAACAACGTCGATTACGTGCCGGTGCCCACCATCCTGCCGCAGGACGCCGCCAAATATCTCGACGAGATCCGCGCCATGGACGCCGCCGCCATCGCCTATCTCAAGCCTTTCGGCGGCTAGAGCGTGATCCGGTCCGATCGAATCGATCCGATCGGCAAGTCGCTCTAGCTTTAGGATCGAGCGACTGAATCTCCCTCGCGAAGGCGGCATCGCCTTCGCCCACGGACCAGGCCCCACGCCCTCGCGGTGCGGCCCCTTCAGGCGATCCGGCGCAGGCGTCGGGTCGCCGGGGCGCTGATGCCCGCACCGAGAGGCCGGCAGGCCTCCGGCACGCCACAACACGTCGCCATCGCTTTGGCGCGCCGGCGCGCAGATGATCCATCGGGCGTCGGTGACGGACCACGCGATGCCCGGCCCGGGATGGATGACTCAAGAGGAACGACCATGACCATAGCTGAGCAGCAGGCCCCCGCCGCGGGCGCGCCCCCCTCGCGCTCCGAGGCCGCCGGGCGCGACACGTCGCACCCCCTGGTGCGCTTCCTGCGGGTGTGGGGAACCATCCTCGTCATCCTTCTGGTCGCCGTGGCGTTCTCCTTTGCCTCGCCCTATTTCCTGACCGTGTCGAACATCAACAACATCCTGTTCTCGATGTTCACCTGCGCCCTGCTCTCTATGGGCTTGACCTTCGTGGTGGCGGCGGGGAGCTTCGATCTCTCCATCGGCACCATCGTCACCACCTCCTCGATCGTGTGCGCGCTGTGCATTCCGGTCCTCGGCGCCCCCGCCGCGATCATCGTCGCGCTCTTGGTGTCGATGCTGATCGGGCTGGCGAATGGCGTGCTGGTGACGTGGTTCCGCATCTCCGGCATCGTCGGCACCATCGGCGTCATGTTCCTGCTGGAAGGCGGCAATCAATATCTCACCGGCGGCTACCAGGTGGCGGTGGGCTATGACGAACACTTCTTCCGCTGGCTCGGCCAGGGTCGCTACGGCTTCATCGCGGTGAAGTCGGTCTTCCTGTTCGTCTTCTTCATCATCGCCTTCATCATCGCCAACCGGCTGCGCATCGGCCACTACATCAACGCGGTGGGCGACAACCCGCTGGCGGCCTACTATTCGGGCATCCCGGTCTATCGCTGGGTGATTTCGAGCTTCGTGCTCAGCGCGCTGTTCTGCGGCATCGCCGGCATCTTCCTCGCCTCCACCTCGTCCTCGGCGCAGCCGACCGGAGGCGCGGGCTATCTGCTGGAGGCCTTCGCCGCCGTGTTCCTCGGCGCCACCATCCTGGGCAAGGGCAAGCCGCATGTGCTGGGCACGCTGCTGGGCGTGTTCTTCCTCTACATGGTGTCGAATGGCATGACCCAGTTCGGCGTCGACAGTTCCGCGCGCAACATCTTCAACGGCTTTGTCCTGCTTGCGGCCGTGGGCACCAATGCGCTGCTCAATCGCGAAGAACTTCATCTCCGCTTCATCTGAGGACCGATCATGGATGCGCGTCCCATCATTGAGATCCGCGATCTCCGGAAGGATTTTTCCGGAGTCCATGTTCTCAAGGGCATCGACATGTCCTTCGACCGCGGGGAAATCCACGGCCTGCTGGGCGAGAACGGCGCGGGCAAGTCGACGCTGATCAAGATCCTGACCTGCGTCTACACCGCGTCGAGCGGCGAGATCCGCATCGAGGGCGCGCCGTTCCACGGCCATTCGCCCAAAGCGGCCAATGATGCCGGCGTCGGCGCGGTCTATCAGGACGCCGAGCTCGCCTGGAACATGACGGTGGCGGAGAATCTGCTGCTGGGCAGCGAGCGCCGCTGGATCGACCGCCGGGCGATGGAGCGGGAGGCGCGGGACATCCTTTCCCGCATCGGCCTCGACATCGACCCCGCCGCCCGGGCCGGCGCGCTGACCGCCGCGCAGATGCAGATGCTGACGCTGGCGACGCTGTTTCATCGCAAGTTCAAGGTCATCATTCTCGACGAGCCGACCGCGCGGCTGTCCGGGCGGGAGAGCGAGCTTCTGTTCGCCCTCATCCGGCGCTTCAAGGCGGAAGGGTTGACCATCGTCTACATCTCGCACCGGCTGAACGAGGTAAAGCTGCTGTGCGACCGGGCGACCATTCTGCGCGACGGAAGGGTGGTGGCGACGCTTGCCCGTGGCGAGATCGACGAGGCGGCGGTGACGCGGCTCATGGTCAACCGCTCGGCCTCCGACCTCGAGATCACCAATCCCGGCTTCGCCCGCCCGGAAGTGGCGCTGGAGGTGAAGGCGCTCGGCACCGCCAAGCTGAGCCCGACCAGCTTCCGTGTCCATCGCGGCGAGATTCTCGGCATCACCGGCCCCATTGGCGGCGGCATGGAGCAGATCGAGAAGGCGTTGAGCGGCCTCATCGCCTATCACGGCGAGATCTTCGCCGAGGGGCGTCCCGTGCGCATCGACAGCCCCTCCGACGCGCTCGACATCGGCGTGGCGCTGATTCCGGAGGACCGGCGCAAGCAGGCGCTGTTCCCGAACCTCACCATGGCGGAAAACGTCTCGCTGCCGATTCTCGATCGGCTCTCGCGCTTCGGCATGGTGAGCACGGCCGACATAATGGCCAGCGGGCGACGGGTGATCGAGCGGCTGCAGGTCTATCCCGCCGCGCCGGGCACCAAGATGCGCTACTTCTCCGGCGGCAACCAGCAGAAGGCCGTGATCGGCAAATGGCTGAGCCGGGACCAGAAGATCTACATCTTCTCCGAGCCCACCTCCGGCGTCGATGTCGGCGCCATCCGGCAGATCTACGAGATCATGCTGGAAATGGCGCGCGACGGCGCCGCCATCATCCTGATGTCGACCTCGTTCAACGAACTGCTCTCGCTGAGCGAGCGGATCATGGTCGTGCATTCCGGCCGGGTGGCGGTGGAGCGGCCGCGCGCTGGCTTCGACCGTGATTCGCTGCTGGCCGCGACCCTGGCGTCGGAGGTGGCGTGACCTCCACCCCGGATGCCCGCCCCCAGGCCGGGGGGCGCCCGGCGGGGGAGGCGCGCGCCCGGCCCGGCCGGCCCGGCAATGAGGTTGCCGTCCGCGCGGACATCAGCGCGCATACGCTGCGACTGCTCGCCCGCCGGACACCCAGCCTGCGCGCCTCGCTGCGTATGCGCGCCGTCGCCCATGTGCTCGCCGGCGCCACCCTCGCCGAGGCGGCCGCCGGCGCCCATGTGCGCACCCGCACCCTGCAGAACTGGATCGCCCGCTACAATGCCGAGGGCGTCGAGGGGCTGGCGGATCGCCCGCGCGCGCTTTCGAAAGCGGAGTGACGGGAAGGCGCCGCGCGCGCCGCGCGGGCCGCTCTCTGCGTGCGCGGCCTCCCACCCGAAAGCGGGTGCATCGCGGCGGCTGGCACTTCCGCCGAAGGGCGCCCCAGCCAGGCGTGCACGATCAGGCGTGCACGATCAGGCGAGCCTCGGCCCGCGCCCTGCCGCCCGGCGTGACCACCCGCCATGGCCGCCGGTGGGATGGCCTGGTTACGACGCCGCCACATAGATCAGCAAAACCCACGGGATGCCAACGGATCGTATCGGACTGTCCCAAACGAAAAAGCCGCTGAAACCCTTTGGTTTCAGCGGCTTTTCGGTAGTCCCAGGACCGTCTGCGACGGTCAAATGGTGCCAGGAGAGGACTCGCAACATATCTCTAAGAAGATGAAAAGTCAGTCGTTTTTATCATACAATGAATCGCGATGCCAACAAAAATGCCAACACGAGTTTGCTTGACGTCTTTCGTTGTTACGTAGAACGCTGTGCCGTTCCTAGAATGGCGCCATCATGAACCGTGACATCGAGGCATCCAATAAGCGGCGCGGGCGGAGGCGCACCACGGCGCAGCGCGTGCGCATTCTTCGAGACATTATTTGGCAATCGGAGCATAATACAAGCGTAAGCTATAGCTCTCTCCTGGAAAAATACGAAGTCTCTGATTCCTCGTTGCGTAGATGGGCAACTGAATTTCAGAGTGACTTCTTTGTGAAGAACGATAGATCAGATCAAGATCCCATTTCAAAACACATTTATAACCTGTGTTTTTCTACGCAAATTGGCAGAAACAGACTGGAGGAGTCCGTCTTACGGTTTGCCGCGTGGATCCGTTTCCCCAGTAATACATCCTATCAGAATGATCTGATCGTCCCTATGAAAATTTCGACGATGAACGCTTCTCACGGAACCTTGTTGAAAGATTTAGACGAAGCCGACAGGAAATGGTTGGCGGAAAATATATCGATTGATCGAATACGTAGATTCTATTCATATAAATATTATGGAGATATGATTTCTGACGTGTACCCAATCGATCATAATTCGTATTATGTATCTAATTTTGTTTCGGATATTGTATGGTTTATTTTATCATTCAAAACAAAGTCCACTGATTCTCGTAAATCGGCGAGTTTAAATAAAGCTTTCCGAGCATTCTCAAATGGCTTGTTCGAAGATAATACGGGATATGGTCCACGTCGTGCCCGGGAGCTTTGGCGGCAATGGGCTGTCATCGCGCCGTTCTCATACGTCGATACAAAATTACTGAATGTTGGGTGGACGCTCGATCCGAATGAGCCCGACATGCGCAATAAGTTCGTAAGTATCGTATCAAGTCCCGACAAAATCGAGCGTTTCATGCGCATGGCGCTGGGAGTGTGGATTGAGCTGCGAGAGAAGCTTGACCGCCGCGCGCTCCACGGTATCGCCTTTCCAGGTTTTCCCAGCGAGCTAGAGCCTCTGTTCGTAGCGCACGCTCCGCTGCCGGACGATGTGGAATCATACGTCAAAAACTGAGTTTCGATCTGGCGTGCTTCTCGGCAGTGCCGCGTCACATCTTGTTGGCTAAAAAGCCGAAAAGGCTCTTTAAATCAATGCTGTAAGTTATGTCGCGAAGCCCGCGCATATGAGAGTGTGTCGCATTTAGAGATGATCTTCCGGCGAATTAATCGCAGGAGGGCGTCACAATGATTGAATATCAAGGTCTTGGCGGGTTCTCTGACGCTGATGCGTCGAGTAATTTGCACGAGATAGGTCGACAGAATAAGTCAAAGCGCGCCGATCCCCCGGTGGGGGGCGTTTCCGAGGTCTTGGACCGATTTGGAATCACTCAGAGCGAGCTGAACAAAGGCTTGATTCGTGTCGCTGGGATCGTCGCGCCGAAGGGCCTTTTGCCGATCGGCCGCTCGACGTGGCACGATTGGGTTAACAAGGGCAAGGTCGCTGCCGGCATCAAGCTCAGCCCCGGCGTGACGGTCTGGCCGCGCGCCTACGTCGCTAATCTGGTCCTCACCCTCCATCAGGGGGGGGAGTGACATGTCGACCCATTCCGTCTTGCGTAGGGGACGAACGGTTGTTCTCCCGCCCGTAATTCTCGGTCCGACCGAAAATAGACCCTCCCAGCCGCATATCCGGGACGAGCACGCGAAAGTCGAAGTTGCCCGCATTGATGCGGCGCCTCGGACGATTCCGTCGATTAAGTCTTTAATTGAAGCCTGTGCCCGCGTTTCACTCTCCGACGCCGTCCTCGACCGTAAGTCGATCCTCGTCAAAGCGCTGGAACCCGCCTACGCGCTGCTCGTCGCTGCCGAGGGCGACGCTGAGGCTGCTGAGCTGGTCCAGGGCAGGGCGAACTCCGGAAAGACGAAGGGCCGAAAGGCCGATCTCGCCCTCGCCTGTGCGCAGTTGATCGTCTCGCCGGGCAACCTCAAGGCCCAGAAGGCAGCTTCGGAATATGCGGCCATGCTCCGCTTCGCTGAACAGCAGAAAGTGACTGTTTCAGCCTTCGCAGACTTCGCGACGAAGACACCCCTGCGTGACGCCAAGGCGGCCGTGTCCAGGAACAAGACGAAGAAGAGGACTGCCGGCGTTCGCCTTCAACTTCGCCTCTGCGGGGAAGAAGGCTCTTCCGGACCGTCCTATCTCGAAGTCCCTGCCGATGTCTTGCCGATCCTCCGGCAGGTTCTGACCGAGAAGAACCTCCGCTGGGACGACTTCGCCATTTCGCTGTTGACCCGCCTCACCTCGGCTGGCGATGACACAGAGGAGGCGACTGATGCGCAGGGATAGGTCTTCAAAGCCCCGTCGCTCGACCACGTTTCATCGCTTCGAGACGCGGGAGAAAGTCCTCCGGGAGGATAAGAAGCGAGCGCGTCTCCTGCGCAAGACGGCCGCGAACATTCCGGTGTCGGGCAACGTCCCGGTCCTTTCGGGCGCCCGAGAGCTTCGCAGGCTGGCGGCCCGCCTGGAGCGTGTCCAAGAGGGGCGCATCCCGCGCACCCTCGCTTCGTCCCGAAAAATGCGACGGGTCCGCAGAAAGGTCTTTCGCGCCATCATGCAGGAGTTTGAGGTCTTCGAGGACGAGGAAGTTCGAACGTTCACCGTGATCTCGAGGTCATGGTGCATTGACCCTGAACGTCTTCAAATCCTCACCGCCAAGCATCTCAAGCGACAGTTCCTTTCCCACCTCGAGCGATCCGGCATCTCATCGATTGAGGGGTGTCTGGTGGCATTCATCCATGGGGAGTTCGAACCGACCTCAGGCCTCTTCCAGCTTCATCTCCACGGTATGGGGACTCGAAAGAAGGTCCGTGCGCTTCACCGCCTGAAGGGAAATTGGGGGTATCTAAAGACCGTGACGGGTTCTCATCCCATTCGGGTTGAAATGGTGAGGAATCGAGCTGCACAGGTCTCGTATCTGCTCAAAAGTTACTGGCCATCGCGAGCCGTGCGCGAAGTGGACGGGGTCCAAAGGCGCAACCGCGACAAGCGACGCATCCCCGAGCCGTATCACTCCGAGGTCCTGTGCTGGTTTCACCGGCAGACCCTCGGCGACATGACCATCGTGCAGGGTGGCCGCTTTTTGCCCAACGGCGAGCTGCGGCTGAGTTGCCCTGTGGTCGACGACGCCGACAGCGATTTCTGAGACGGGGCCGAGCACGCCATCGGCGGCCTTGCGGAGGCGGCACAGGGCCTTGAATTCGCCGTCGGCGCGACTTGGCCGGTTTGCCACCCCTGCAACACTGCCCCTCACCCCAAACACCGATCTGATAGCCACTGCCCCCCGCTGCCAATTGAGGTGGCGCAGGTGGCGCGGTGGCGCATGGAGAAAAGACATGACGAAGAAATCTGAAAAGAAGGCGCCGGGTACTTCGCCGGCAACGTCCAATAACGACGCGCCTCGCGTCCTGGAGGCGATCGAAGGAGATGGTCGCCGGCACGTCCGCTATGGCACCAGTAAAAGCAGCATGTGGGTCGAGAAGGGCGCTCTCGCGCTGAACGCTCGCGAAGTCTTCGCGCAGTTCGAAAATCTCGGCATCACGCACGGCCCGGCCGACTTCGCCAAAGCGAAAGGAGCTATCAGTGAGTATGCGGATTTCGCTCCGAGCGGCTCGGCTGCAACGCGACCGGGCTGGCTGGGGGACGTGTACTTCTTCCGCGATGGCACCCGCACCTCAGCCGATGATTCCCGCCCTATCCTTTTTGAGCCAGACCAGCGGTACGTGCCGCGCGGCAGCCTGGAGGGATGGCAAGCTGCCATCGGGTGCGTCGCCAAAAAGCAGGAGTTCATCCTAACGGCCATGGCGGCGGCCTTCGTCGGTCCCCTTCACCCCTATCTCCCGCCGGGGTCACAGACTGTGCTCCTCGAACTCGTCGGCCCGCCGCATTGCGGGAAGAGCACCGTTGCCCTGCTCGCCGCCTCGGTATGGGCTGGCGATGCTGGCAATCCTCTCGGCGGTGCCGATTCCTGGCAGATGACCGCCAATGCCGTCGATGCGCGGAAAAGACGAGGCGCGGATGGCCTCCTCGTCTGGGACGAGGTGAACACTGCCGGTGCGTCTGAGCAGCAACGCGAACTTATCCGGTCGGCTTACTTCGGCCTGACCTCCGCGGGAGCGAAAGAGCGGTTCGGCGACAAGCCGGTGACAGACGCTCTCCGCGCCGTCCTCATTTCGACAAGCAACAGATCCGTTGCCGAGCGCTTCTCGAGAGATGCGGATGATGATCGCGCCGTCCGTAGCCGCGTGCTGACGTTGTTGGTTCCGGAGGCGAAATACGGCGGGGTATTCCCGCGCAAGCCGCGCGACTTCGGCAACAGGGAGGAGGCGATTCAGTTTCTGCGGAGGGAGATCGACGCCCATTATGGATGCGCCGGTCGGGCATTCGTCCAGCGGTTGGTAGCCGCCGATCCTGCGAGACTGCGCCGTCGCGTATCGAAGTGGTGGTCGCGTATGCTGGCAAAAGCCGAGGCGGCCGGTATCGTTGATCCCCGGCACCGTCAGATACTGGCTGCGATCTATGCCGCCGGGAAAGTCGCGACCGACATGGGGATCATGGGCAAGGACTGGGGTTTCAGTGCTGCCTGGCCTCTTCGTGCGGTAGGGCGGTCGCCTGAACCCTCCCGGCCGAAAGCGCTATCTCGGCTTGAGAGGTACATCAGGAAGTACGAGGCGGAATTTCTCGATGTGGAGGCAGCCCCGGCCGACCTCACGCGCGATCGGTTCAAGTCGCTTCGCGGCCTGACCCGCACGACGGCGAATGGAGCCGAGTTGCTGGTGCCGGTGCCGGCATTTGAGAAGGCCTTCCAGAACCCCGGTCAGCTGGCCCGGGATCTTCGCGATCGCGGCATCATCAAAGGCGGGACAGGCACCAAGCCGAAGATATCGATCCATGCACCTCGGCGCTTTCGCAACGGCGTCCGTGTCTACCGCATCCTGCTGGATCGACTTCAGTCCGCGTAAGCGCGCCGATCTCGGGCGATAGGCGGGCCATCTCTCAGGTTGTTCTGAGCCCGACCGGGGGCTTTGGTGATTTCCGGCCGCGCAGGTGACTGGGCGGCTGGCGCCCCAATAGCTGGGCACTACTTCCTCAAGGGTCCCAGCCCCGGCGCGAGGGTGCGGACGTCACGCCCGCTGCGGAGCTGCATGCAGAGCCTCACCGTCTTGGTGACCCAGCAGGCGCCATCGACCTCATCGAAGCTGTCTGCTCCACTGACGAAGCCGAGACTTTGGTCGATGAGATCGGAGCCCGGCATGGCATTCCAGTAGAGATATTGCTCGCGTCGCATCTCCCGACCTTCTCCGTCGTAGCTGCTGGTGAGGCGGAAGGCATAGGAGAGATCGTACTGTTGGGCGCCACCATCGTACATGTAGATATCGACGGATTTCTCGAGTCCCTCCTCGTCGACAATGAGGGCGCAGGCTTGATCGGCAATCATCCGCATGCGGGACTGACCGCGTGCGACGACAGCGGAGAAGGTGCAGTAGCCACCGATGAGAAGCCGGCCTCGCTTGATCCTGATCTCGGGGTCGTTTGTGGGTTCGCCGACGTTCTGTGCCTGGAGCGGCAGGGTGGTGAGCAACAGCGCGATAGCGGCGCCGGCAGCGGTCTTGGCCATGGTCAATCCTTGGGGTGCGATATGTAGGGAGGGCTGGCGCAGTTGCGCGTCCGCCTCAGCCGGAAGTCCGTGCGGCGGTTGTGGCGAGGGCGCCATGGTGTTGGGTAGACACCCGCCACACGC
>NZ_JAUSUH010000013.1 GCF_030813595.1 Ancylobacter vacuolatus
AACGCTTCCGACCAGACCAGCGTTACCGGCCGGCGCCGAAACGTGTAGCCGGGATAGCTGCCACTCTGGTGTTCGGCGAGGCGCTTTTCCAATGCGCCGCTGGTTGAGCCGACACAGAGCGAACCGTCGGCGCAGCGAAGCATGTAGACGAACGCACCCATCTTCTCTCCCGGATGACCATCCTTCGAGGCTCGCTGCGCTCGCACCTCAGGATGACGTTGTGCGGGGGGAAGGCAAGGGGCGTGGACGACCCTCCTTCGAGGTCCGGCGATGCCTCGCACCTCCGGATGCCGGCGCGTTGGTGGATGACGACGTGATGAACTCCTTGAGGAACCACGTCATCCTGAGGTGCGAGCGTAGCGAGCCTCGAAGGATGGGCGTCGGGCACGCGCCCCCTCAGCCCTTCGGCGCCACGCTCTCCACCGCGCCGCCGGCCGCCTTCCAGGCGGTGAAGCCGCCCTTGAGGTGGCAGAGCTTTTCCAGCCCCATCTCCTGCGCCGTCTTCGTCGCCAGTGCCGAGCGCCAGCCGCTGGCGCAGAAGAACACGAAGCGCTTGTCCTGCGCGAAGACCGGCTTGGCGTAGGGGCTTTCGGGGTCGATCCAGAATTCCAGCATGCCGCGCGGACAGGAGAAGGCGCCTGGAATGGCGCCCTCGCGCTCGCGTTCGCGCGGGTCGCGCAGATCAACAAAGACCACGTCGTCGCGGCCCTGCAGGGTCGCGGCCTCGGCCACCTCGATGGCCGTAACCACGGCCTCGGCCTCGGCGAGCAGCTGCTTGTAGCCCGTCTTCATCGCCCTCACTCCGCCGCGTCGATGCCCTGCGCCGGGGCCTTGGCGGAGACGCCGAAGCGGCGCTCGACATAGTCCTCGACGATCTTCTTGAAATCCTCGCGCAGGCTCGGCCCGCGCAGGGTCATCGCCTTCTTGCCGTCGAGATAGACCGGGGCGGTGGGGAACTCGCCGGTGCCGGGCAGCGAGATGCCGATATCGGCATGCTTGCTCTCGCCCGGGCCGTTGACGATGCAGCCCATGACCGCGACGTTCAGCGTCTCGACGCCGGGATAGTGCTTCTTCCATTCCGGCATGGAGGTGCGGATGAAGTCCTGCACCTCGAAAGCCAGTTCCTGGAAGGTGGTGGAGGTGGTGCGCCCGCAGCCGGGGCAGGCGGCGACCAGCGGCACGAAGGTGCGCAGCCCCATGGTCTGGAGCATTTCCTGCGCCACCGTCACCTCGCGGGTGCGGTCGCCGCCGGGCTCGGGGGTGAGAGAGACGCGGATGGTGTCGCCGATGCCTTGCTGGAGCAGCACGCCCATGGCGGTGGAGGAGGCGACGATGCCCTTCGAGCCCATGCCCGCCTCGGTGAGGCCGAGATGCAGCGCATAGTCGGCGCGGCGGGCGAGTTCGGCATAGACGGTGATGAGGTCCTGCACCGCCGAGACCTTGGCGGAGAGGATGATCTGGTTCCTCGGCAGGCCGATCTCCTCGGCCAGCGCCGCCGAGAGCAGGGCCGAGCGCACCAGCGCCTCGCGGGTGACGGCGCGGGCCGCCGCCGGCTGCGGCAGCTTCGCGTTCTCATCCATCAGTGCCGTGAGCAGATCGTCGTCGAGCGAGCCCCAATTGGCGCCGATGCGGACTGCTTTGCGGTGGCGGATCGCCTGTTCGACGATGGTGGTGAAATGACGGTCGCGCTTTTCGCCGAAGCCGACATTGCCGGGATTGATCCGGTACTTGTCCAGCGCCTGCGCGCAGTCCGGGTACTTCGTCAGCAGCAGGTGGCCGTTGTAGTGGAAGTCGCCGACGATCGGGGTGTCGAGCCCCATTTTCAGCAGGCGTTCCTTGATTTCGGGCACGGCGGCAGCGGCCTCGTCGCGGTCGACCGTGATCCGCACGATTTCCGAGCCGGCGCGGGCGAGCGCGGCGATCTGCCGGGCGGTGCCCTCGGCATCGGCGGTGTCGGTATTGGTCATCGACTGTACGACAACCGGCGCGCCGCCGCCCACCGTGATGCCGCCGACCTTGACGGCGACCGTCGCGCGGCGGGGGGCTGGGCCGGCGGCTTCCAGATCCGGGGCGACGACGGGGGCGGGGGAGAGGGCGTCCATGGCGTTCATCGTCCGGGGACCAGGGTCGTGCTTTGGGAGCGCAGCGTGCGGCAGGGGGTAAGCCGGCGCGGGCGGGGCGTCAACGGGCAGCCTCGGCGTGGGCCGCGTGGGTGTGGGCCTCGCCGGCAGCTTCGGCCCCGGCGGCGGTGCGGCAGCGGGCGCAGGTGCCCGCTATCTCGATCACAGGGGTGCGCGGGGTGAAGCCGGCGGCGCGGGTCGCCCAGGCGAGGTCGCGGCCGATGGCGTGCGAGGCGACTTCCGCCGTCACGCCGCAGCTCTCGCAGATGAGGAACACGATGACGTCATCGGGGCCATGTTCGCGCCCGCAGACGAGATAGGCGTTGCGGCTCTCGATGCGGTGGGCGAGCCCCTCGCTCACCAGAAAGTCCAGCGCCCGATAGACAGACATCGGCGCCGGTTTCTCGCCGGAAGCGCCGAGGCGCTCCACCAGGTCATAGGCGCCGAGCGGGGTGTGGCTGTCCGCCAGTTCCTCAAGCACGCGCCGGCGCAGCGGGGTGAGCCGCGCGCCGCTGCGGGCGCAGCTTTCCTCGAAGCGGGCAATGGCGCCGGCAACGCAGGCGGCATGGTCGTGGTCGTGGCCATGGTGGTCTTGCCCGTGCGGGCCGCCGGGCGGGGAAGAGGATGTCGACATAGGCTCAATATAAACCCTCACGGGTCACGGCGCCATGACGCGGAGTCGCGGCGCCGTGACGAGGAAATCCGGCCGCCACCGGTGGACGGCGCCGCCGGGTCATAAAAGTCTCGTCGCCATCAGCCATTTTCCCGCCGCCGCGCCCTTGTGACGCTTCGGGAGCCGGAGCAGGATAAGGTGGCTGGGTCGCTTAGTGGGGGTATCATGCAGGTTCTCAAATTCCTTTTCGTCGCTGCGCTGGCTCTGCCCTTGGCAGCGTGTTTTGAAGGCCCGGCCGGGCCCGCCGGCTCGGCGGGTGCCAAGGGCGAGGCCGGTGTGGCCGGCCCCGCCGGCCCCGCAGGTCCTGCCGGCGCCACCGGTCCCGCCGGTCCTGCGGGGCCTGCTGGCCCGGCCGGTCCCATCGGTCCGCAGGGGCCCGCCGGCACGGCGGGCACGCCCGGTGCGTCGGGTTCGTCATCCATCACCGTGCGCAGTGCGCCCTGCCCGTCGGCGGGCTGCACCAGCGGCTGCGAGAGCGGCGAGGTCATCGTCTCGGGCTATTGCGTCAATACCGAGCGTGGCTTCCAGCACATCGCGTCCTTTGCCGATGATGGCGGCAAGACCGTCGTCGCCTGCGAACATCCGGTGAAGGAAGTCGTCGCGGTCTGCCTCAAGCAGCCGTGATCTCCCGCGCCTGAACATAAGCGGGGCGGTGATGCGCATGTCATCGCCCCGCTCTAAGTTGCGGCGAGCGGGCCGATGCGGCTCGTCCCTGGCCGCTCGTTCTGTCGAATGAGGTACCGTGCATGTCCTTGAAGGGTAAGAACGCCGTCATCACCGGCTCGACCAGCGGCATCGGTCTCGCCATCGCCCGCGCCTTCGCCGCCGAAGGCGTCAATGTCGTGCTCAACGGCTTCGGCGATCCCACCGAGATCGAGACGCAGCGCGCCGACATCGAGACCACTTTCGGGGTCACGGCGCTCTATTCCGACGCCGATCTCACCAAGGGCGCCGCCTGCGCCGGCCTGATCGCGTTCGCGGACAAGGCGCTCGGCACGGTCGACATAGTGGTGAACAATGCCGGCGTGCAGCATGTCGCGCCGGTGGAGGAGTTCCCGGACGACAAATGGGACCTCATCCTGGCGCTGAACCTTTCGGCCGCCTTCCACACCATCAAGGCCGCCGTGCCGGGCATGAAGGCGCGCAAATGGGGGCGCATCATCAACACCGCTTCCGCCCATGCGCTGGTCGCCTCGCCGTTCAAGTCGGCCTATGTCGCGGCCAAGCACGGCATTGCCGGCCTGACCAAGACGGTGGCACTGGAAACGGCGCCGTTCGGCATCACCGTCAACGCCATCTGTCCCGGCTATGTCTGGACGCCGCTGGTGGAAAAGCAGATTCCCGACACCATGAAGGCGCGCGGCATGACCGAGGCGCAGGTGAAGGACATGCTGCTGGCGGAGCAGCCGACCAAGCAGTTCGTCACCGTCGAGGAGGTGGCGGCGCTGGCGGTGTTCCTCGCCAGCGACAATGCCCGCTCCATCACCGGCGCGCTGCAGCAGATGGATGGCGGCTGGGTAGCGAAGTAGCCGCCTCTCGACGCGCGGCCGGCTTTGTGGTGTGACGGCGCGATGAGCCAGTCCGTCACCGCCTCCGACGACCTATCCGCCTCCGACGCCCCGTTCGACATCGCCGCCCGCGTGCTGCACCGCGATGGCATGATGCTGGTGATCGACAAGCCGCCGGGCCTTGCCGTGCACAAGGGGCCGAAGGGCGGCGAGACGCTGGCCGATCATCTCGACGCGCTGCGCTTCGGCCTGCCGAACGCGCCCGAGTTGGCGCATCGGCTCGACAAGGACACCTCCGGCTGCCTCGTGCTCGGCCGCCACCGCAAGGCGCTGGCCGAGCTTGGCAAGGCGTTTGCCGATGGCACGGTGGGCAAGACCTATATGGCGGTCGTGCGCGGCGTGCCGGGCGAGCCGCGCGGGCGGATCGAGCTCAAGCTCGCCAAGCGCTCGCCGACGCGCGGCTGGTGGATGGCGGTGGACCCAAGGGGGCAGGAAGCCATCACCGAGTGGGAGACCATTGCCGTGGGCGAGGGGCTGGCGGTGCTGGCGCTTTCCCCGCTCACCGGGCGCACCCACCAGCTGCGGGTGCATCTCGACGCCATCGGCCACCCGATTCTGGGCGACAGCATCTATGGCGGGTCCTCGCGCCTGCCGGGCGGGCCGATCCTGCACCTGCATTCGCGCCGGGCGGTGATCCCGCAGAAGAAGGGGCGCGATCCCATCGATGTGCGCGCGCCGCTGCCCGCCCATATGCGGGCGACGCTGGAGCGGGCGGGCTTCGACCCCGCCGCGCTGGAGGCGCTGGCGGACGCCGCCGTCTTCACACCACGCGCGGCCCCGTAGCCCAGAGCGCGCCACAATTGCGCACCCGGTAGCGGTGGGCCTTTGCGTATCCCATGACATATGGCAATATAATACCTTATATCGTCTACGGTATCAGGAGGTCCCCATGCGTGGGAGCGTGATTTTTCTGTTTGCTGCCATGAGTTTCGCGGGGCCGGCGGTTGCGCAGGAAGCGTGGCCGGATCTTCTCGGCAAGTGGGGCGGGAAGAGCCGAGCCGTTATTATGAGCCCAGCGGGTCACTATGGCAGCGCCGGCGGTGGCAGCGAGCCCCGGTTCGCCTCGTCCGATCTCGTTGTCGAGATTACGAAGCAGGATCAGGGCCGTTACATCGGCACGATCGTATCCGCGGGTCATAAGGAAGAAAAACTGATGGTGGTCTCCGAAGACCGAAAGACGCTCCGCTCGGCGGACAGTGACGGAAACTCCTTCGGCCACATCATCGATTCGAACAGTTTTGAACTGTGCTATGCGCAGGTAGCGCCGAGTGTTGCGTCCTGCACTCTATTCCGGCGCGAAAAATAACACTGGGGCTTTGCTGTCACGCGCGGGCACGTTCTGACCTGATGGCCCCGTCATCAGAGTGGAACGTGCCCCAGCTTAGACGACCCGCAAACCGGGCTTGAGCGTGCGGGCCAGCCGGCCGCCGTACTGGCCGCAGCCGATCAGCCCCGGTGTCGGGTGGGTGATGACCTGCACCGGAATGTCGGCCAGACGTCCCTCGAAGGGCGGATGCTCCTCGAAGGCGGCGCGGAAGGCCGAGCCGGCGAACAGCGAGGCAAGACCGACCGAGACGCCGCCGGCGATATAGACGCCGCCGCGTGCATTGGTGATGAGCGCGAGATCGCCGGCAATGCGGCCGAACAGCCGCAGGAACACGCCGCAGCTGTGCTTTGCGGCGTCCTCGTCGCGCCTCGCCGCCGCGATCACCTCTTCCGGTGACAGGCTCACCCCCGAGAGAATGCGGTGGATGCGGGCAAGGCCCGAGCCGGACAGCGCGTGCTCCACCACCACGGGCCCAAGCTCGCGCACCATGTGGCCGAGCAGCAGCGCCTCCTCCGAATCGGCGGCGCCGAGCCGCACCCGGCCACCTTCGCCGGTGAGCACCATGCGGTTGCGGCCGGTTTTCACCAGAATGGCGGTGCCGAAGCCGGTGCCGGGGCCGCAGACCAGAATGGGGGCGTCGCGCTCTGCGTGGCCGCCGCCCACCGGGACGAGGTCGTCCGGGGTGAGAGCGAGCACGCCCAGCGCCAGCGCTTCGAAATCATTCAGCGCGGCGAATTTCTGCCAGCCGAAATGCCGGCGCATGTCGCGCTTGGAAAACGACCAGTCGCGGTTGGTCAGCCGGATGACCTCTTCATCCGCCGGCCCGGCCACCGCCAGCACCGCGCCGCCAACGGCCGCATGGGCGCCCTCGCCGCGCTGGGCGAGGTCGGCCTCGATCATCTGCTTGAAGCCGGCGAAGTCGTCATTGCGGTGAATCTGGATGTCGCGGGGCACGCCGTCCGGGCCCACAAGGGCGAGGCGGGAGGAGGTTCCGCCGATATCGGCGATGAGGATCTGGTGGGGCATGTTCCGTTCGCTGCAGGCGCTAGGCGGTGAGGCGGGCCGGTGAGGCGGGTGGGCGGGCCGATAGGGGATAGGACCCAATCTTGCCCGCTTCGACAACCCCCAGGCGGCCATTTGGATGCCTCGCCCCGCACGATCGTCGGGATAAGGTTGCCTTCCAGCGTGGCTCGGCCTAGTCCCATCGCGATGAAAGAACCGCGCCCGCCTGCCCGCTCCCCCGCCGCCGATGCGCCCGGCCTCGCCGCCCGCCGGGCGGCCGCCGATGCCGTCCAGTCCGTCATGGAAACCGGGCATCCGCTCGAAGAGACGCTTGAGCGCCTGACCCGCGAGCTGGACGAGCGCGACCGCGCGCTGGCCCGGATGATCGCGGCGACGACGCTGCGCAAGCAGGGGAGCCTGCGGGCGCTGCTGCGCACGCTGATGGAGCGCGGCATTCCGGAGAAGGCGCGCCGGGTCGAGATGCTGATTCTGGTCGGCGCGGCGCAGATCCTGTTCATGGATGTGCCCGACCATGCGGCGGTGGGCACCACCGTGACGCTGGTCGGCGAGCAGGCCAGCACGGCCGGCTTCAAAGGGCTTGCAAACGCCGTGCTGCGGCGGATTGCGCGGGAGGGGAAGGCGATCCTTCCCGATGTCGCCGACCAGCCGGAATGGATGGTAGAAGGCTGGACCGCAGCCTATGGCCCGGCGGCCGGCGAGGCGATCTCGCGGGCGCTGGCGCATGAGGCCCCGCTCGACCTCACCGCGCGTGAGAACCCGGAAATCCTCGCGGAAAAGCTCGGCGGCCGGCTGCTGCCGACCGGCTCGATCCGGCTGGTCGAGGCCGGCAACGTCACCGCGCTGGCGGGCTTCGAGGCGGGCGAATGGTGGGTGCAGGACGCGGCGGCGGCGCTGCCGGCGCGGCTGCTTCATCCCGCCGCCGGCATGACCCTTGCCGACCTGTGCGCCGCACCCGGCGGAAAGACGGCGCAGCTCGCCGCCGCCGGGGCGCGGGTGGTGGCGGTGGACCGTTCCGCCCCGCGCCTGCGCCGGCTGAAGGCCAATCTGGCGCGGCTCAACCTCACCGCCGAAGTGATCGAGGCCGATGCCACCCGCCTCAAGGCCGGGCCCTATGACGGGGTGCTGCTCGACGCGCCCTGCTCGGCCACCGGCACCATACGCCGCCACCCGGAAGTGGCGTGGACCAAGGCGCCAGCCGATATTGTCAGCCTCGCCTCGCTGCAGGCCCGCCTGCTCGCCAATGCCGCCGAGCTGGTGAAGCCGGGCGGGGTGCTGGTCTATTCCACCTGCTCGCTGGAGCCGGAGGAGGGCGAGCGGCAGATCGCCGCCTTCCTCGCGCGACGCCCCGATTTTTCCCGCGAACCGGTAACTCCCGGCGAGTGCGGCATTCCGGCCGAATGGATCAATGCGGCGGGTGAGGTCCGCACCCTGCCGACGCATCTGCCGGACGAGGACCCGCGCTATGCCGGCCTCGACGGTTTCTTCGCCGCGCGGCTGCGCAAGGGGTGAGGTTTTGCGCGCGCGCCCCGGGTCGCTCGTCGCCCGGTTGGACGCCGGGACCCGCTCCGCTAAGCTCGCACGATGCATGTGCTGGTGATTCCCGGCGTCTTCGAGAGGGGCTGAGACGCTGATGGCCCGCGAGATTTATGCCGATCGCGCCCGCCTGGCGCTGTTCGCGATCGAGACCGGCTGGAACAGCCTGGTGGCGCGCACCCTGGCGCATCCGTGGTTTCCGTGGCGCGCCACCGCCGTGCCGCTGCCCTCGCGGCTGCTGTTCGCCCCGCACGAGCTGCGCACCGGCGACCCGGCGCGGGCCGGCGAATTCTATGCCGGGCGCTACAGCTTCGCCGGCAAGCTGGTGCTGACCGATGGCGCCTCGCCCTTCGAGATGGTGCCGCCCTCGCCGGAATGGGCGCGCGAGCTCTATTCCTTCGGCTGGCTGCGGCATTTGCAAGCCGCCGCCTCGCCGATCGCCCGCGCCCATGCCCGCGCGCTGGTGGGCGACTGGATCGCCATGCGCGGCCACCGCCTGCCGCAGGCCTCGGCGCCGGAAATCGCGGCGCGGCGGGTGGCGAGCTGGCTCACCCAGGCGCCGCTGATCCTGCAGGATGCCGATCCCGGTTTTCACCGCCGCTTCATCCGCAGCCTCACCGCGCAGGTGCGCTATATCAAGAGCGTCGGGCCGAACGCGCCGGACGGGCGGGCACGCTTGGCCTGCGCGCTCACCCTCTCGCTGGCCAGCCTGTGCATGGCCGACCAGACAAGGCTGATGCGCGCGGCGCAGAAGCGCCTGATCGACGAGCTCGACCGGCAGGTGCTGGGCGATGGCGGCCATGTCAGCCGTAATCCCGGCATGCTGATCGAGGTTCTGCTCGACCTGCTGCCGCTGCGCCAGAGCTATGCCGCCCGCCATGTGGCGCCGCCGCCGGCGCTGTTGAACGCCATCGACCGGATGATGCCGATGCTGCGCTTCTTCCGGCATGTGGACGGCGCCTTCGCCCTGTTCAACGGCATGGGGCCGACGCCGGCGGATGTGCTCGCCACCGTGCTCGCCTATGACGATGCGCGCGGGCGCCCGGTGTCGAACGCGCCCTATTCCGGCTATCAGCGCATGGAGGCGGGCGGCACGGTGGTGATCGCCGATACCGGCGCCCCGCCGCCCTTGCCGCTGAGCCTGGAGGCGCATGCGGGGTGCCTGTCGTTCGAGCTTTCCGCCGGGCGGCACCGCATCGTGGTCAATTGCGGCCTGCCCGCCGCCGGGCGCGAGGAATGGCGCGCGGTGGCGCGGCAGACGGCGGCGCATTCGACCGTGGTGGTCGAGGACACTTCATCCTGCCGCTTTCTCTCCGCCGGGCCGCTGACGCGGCTGTGCGGGGCGCCGGTTCTCGGCGGGCCGGCGGATCTGCATGTCGACCGGGGCGAGCGCGGCGGCGCCGACGTGCTGCGCGCCAGCCATGACGGCTATGTCAGGCGCTTCGGCGTGGTGCACCAGCGCTCCTGGCGGCTGTCGGCCGACGGCATGCGGCTCGACGGCGAGGATTTGTTCCGGGTGGCGCAGGGCGAGGAGTTCCCCACCGACCAGCCGGGGCGCTACGCGGTGCGCTTCCACCTGCACCCCTCGATCGAGCCCTCGCGCGCCTCGGACGGGCAGACGGTGATCCTGCGGCTGCCGGATGGCGATGACTGGGCGTTCACCGCCCCGGAGAGCGCCGTCGTCATCGAGGAGAGCATCTTTCTCGGCAGCAATGCCGGCCCCCGCCGCGCCGAGCAACTGGTGATAACAGGCAATGCCCGGCAGACGCCGCGGGTGGAATGGACCTTCGTCCAGTTGCGGGCGCTGCGGGGCTGACCCCTTTGGTCATGCCGGCCGGAGCGCCTGCGTGCTTCGAGGCCGCCTCCGGCGGCACCTCAGCATGACGAGGTTGCCTCTTGAAGCGCCGTCATCCTGAGGTGCGAGCGCAGCGAGCCTCGAAGGATGCATAGCTGTCCGGGGGGCTCGAAGGTTCACCCCGGGGGCCAGACGTGATAGGGCGGCGGCATCCTGGTTCCAACGCACTGGCCGCTTCCATGTCCGCTGACATCCGCCCCATCGCCCGCGCCCTCCTTTCGGTGTCCGACAAGACCGGCCTCGTGCCCTTCGCCCAGGCGCTGGCCGCCCGGGGCATCGCGCTGGTCTCCACCGGCGGCACGCGCAAGGCGCTGGCCGAGGCGGGGCTCGCCGTGGCGGATGTGTCGGACCTCACCGGCTTCCCGGAGATGATGGACGGGCGGGTGAAGACGCTGCACCCCGGCGTGCATGGCGGCATTCTCGCCATTCGCGACGATGAAGGCCACCGCGCCTCCATGGACGCGCACGGCATCCTGCCGATCGACCTCGTCGTGGTGAATCTCTACCCGTTCGAGGCCACCGTGGCGCGCGGCGCCGGCTATGATGACTGCGTCGAGAACATCGACATTGGCGGCCCGGCGATGATCCGCGCCGCCGCCAAGAACCATGCCGATGTGGCTGTTGTGGTCGATCCCGCCAGCTATGCAACCGTGCTGGCCGACCTTGAGGCGAAGGGCGGCACCACGCTGGCCACCCGCCGCAAGCTCGCCCAGCTCGCCTATGCCCGCACCGCCACCTATGACGGGGCGATCGCCTCCTGGTTCGCGGAAGTCGAGGCGAAGGAAAACGCGGAGGCGGCGGCGGAAAGCCGGGTGTTTGGCGGCCGCCTCGCCGAGGCGCTGCGCTATGGCGAGAACCCGCACCAGAGCGCGGCCTTCTATATTGGCGGGCCGGCGCGGCCCGGCGTCGCCACCGCCCGCCAGCTGCAGGGCAAGGCGCTCTCCTACAACAATTTGAACGACACCGACGCCGCCTTCGAGGCGGTGGCCGAGTTCGACCCCGCCCGCGCGCCGGCGGTGGTGATCGTCAAGCACGCCAATCCCTGCGGCGTCGCCGAGGGGGAAACGCTGGTCGAGGCCTATCGCAAGGCGCTGGCCTGCGACCCGACCTCGGCCTTTGGCGGCATCGTGGCGCTGAACCGCACGCTGGACGCCGAGGCCGCCCGCGCCATTGTCGACATCTTCACCGAGGTGATCGTCGCTCCCGACGCCACCGAGGAAGCCGCCGCCATCATCGCCACCAAGAAGAATCTGCGCCTGCTCGTCACTGGCGCGCTGCCGGACCCGCGCGGCGGCGGCCGGCTGGTGAAGTCGCTGACCGGCGGCTTTCTCGTGCAGTCGCGCGACAACGCGGTCGTGGACGACATGGCGCTGAAGGTGGTGACCCGGCGCGCGCCGACCGAGAAGGAACTGGCGGACCTCGCCTTCGCCTTCCGGGTGGTGAAGCATGTGAAGTCGAACGCCATCGTCTATGCCAAGGACCTCGCCACGGTGGGCATCGGCGCCGGGCAGATGAGCCGGGTCGATTCGGCGCGGATCGCCGCGCACAAGGCGCGCGACGCAGCCGAGGCCGCCGGCCATGCCGAGCCGCTGACGCGCGGCAGCGTGGTGGCCTCCGACGCCTTCTTCCCCTTCGCCGACGGGCTGATCACCGCCATCGAGGCCGGCGCCACCGCCGTGATCCAGCCGGGCGGCTCGATCCGCGACGCGGACGTGATCGCGGCGGCGGATGCGGCCGGCATCGCCATGGTGTTCACCGGCGTGCGGCACTTCCGGCACTGAGCGGAGGGGCCGGGCGTGCACGCCCGCGCACCGTCCTCCCAGCCGCACAGCACCGTCTCTCCGGTACACCCCGGGCAGGTCTCAACCGGCTCCGACACACGCTCGTGAGCGCGATGTGAGATCTTCTGGATCCATTTGCGGACACGCTCCGGTTCTTACCTATTGCCTCCGGCGCGCCAACTCGCTGCGTGAAGATGCAGGATCATGTTGGCGAACCCTTCGCTGCGGCGGCTCGAAGAGGCTCTATTCGTCCCACTGCTCGGCTTCCCAGTTGTGAGTCCAATAGGTCACCAGCGAGGAGCCGGGGAAGAGCGCCTGCTTCTCCTCCCCGGTGAAACAACGCCCGTCTCGGACGATCCGCCGACGGATGTAGATTTGATGGATCGCATCGGTCCAGTCCACCGGATAGAACAGTCGTGGATGGGCGACCATGATGTCGGTCGGCCGCAATTGCGAGGCATCGATCTTCAGCATTCGGAGCAAAGGCGCCATCCTGCGGCGGAACTCCGCGTTGGATCGCGCATCGGTATAGACGTCGAAGGCCTTCTTGATGATCTCAGGACCGGTCTTGAACTCAGGTCGAGCGTCCTGCGACGCGCGGTCAAGCAGAAGCTGGATGACGAACAGCCAGAATTCCTGTCTTGGCGCGGACATCATGATGGCATTCGGCAAGGAATGCGAGAAGTCGGGGTCAACTCCCATCCGGCCGAGGATCACGTCGGCCTTATTCAAGTGCTGATCCAGAGGTTGCAGGCATTCGATCTGCATCGCCACACCCGACATTCCGGGTCCTATCCGCAATGGCGGCATTGGATCCGCCTGTTTCGAGATCGCGAAGATTTGGCGGAGTGGCCCGGCATGATGTCACGATTCTCTATGCCAATGACGGATACAAGGAGACGGCGAACGACAGTTGACTTCGGATCTATGACGAGCTCGGTATTACCTTCATCATGTGCCCGACGGCGCCAGCGTGAAGGTCACTTTCCTAGGAAAGACTGATGATTCGCCCAGTGTGACTCTTTCCTTCATTTCCAAAAATTGCGGAAGCGGATTTCGTGACTTTCGTATAGTGGACGATTAAAATTCACATGAAGCCCTAAACTATCCGAGGGCGCCTGGCCGTCTGGCCGTGATCGCCTCGCTCGTCGAAAATTCACCGATGACGGTGCGCGAATGCATCGCTCTCGATATTACCTTCATTGCGTCGAACGTCGGCGGGATAGCCGAGTTGATCGCAGTGGAGGACCGTGCGGCGGTGCTGTTCGAGCCGACGCCGTCCCATCTTGCGGCCGCCATCACGCGCGCGGTTCGAAGCGGCGCGGTGCGCGTGCGTTCGGCCTTTGCCGACGAAGCGGTCGCCGCCGATTGGTGCTCCGCAGTCGGCGAGATACCCGCTCCGCCAGTCGTGCCCAGTGCCGAGAGGCCCCGCGTATCCGTCGTGGTGACGACGTTCAACCGACCGGCATCCCTCGCCGAAACCATCCAGGCGCTGCGGGAGCAGTCCTGGCGGTCGCTTGAGGTCGTCCTCGTCGACGATGGCAGCAACGATCCCGAGGCGATAGCCTATCTCGACAGCCTTGGCCGCGAGTTCCGCGCCGCCGGCTGGACGTTGATCCGCCAGGAGAACCGCTACCTCGGAGCTGCGCGCAATGCGGGGTGGCGCGCGGCGACGGGGGATCTCGTCATTTCCACGACGACGACAATTATTCGCCGCCTGACCTCGTCGAAACCTATGTCCGGGCCATCCTCACTTCGGGCGCGGACATCGCAACCTGCACTATGGCCACCTATCGCGGCGAGCGCCCGGCGGGGCCGAGCCGGCAGACCGAGCCGGTCTGGGCCTTCATTGGGAACGGCACCGGTGCCGGTCTCTATGTCAACGGTTTCGGCGACGCCCACGCCTGTTTTCGGCGGTCCGCGCTCGAGGCAACGGGCGGCTTCACCGAGGATTACGGCGCCGGTCACGAGGATTGGGAGATCTTCGGCCGCGCTTCCCGGATGGGTCTAGCCATCATCAACGTTCCGGAGCCGCTCTTCTGGTATCGTGAGAGCGACGATACGATGCTGCGCGGGCGCGACTTCGCGGACGCGGACTTCATGCGTTCGCTGCGCCCCTATCTCAACGCCGTCGCTGGTCCTCTTCGACCCGCACTGCAATTTGCGCTGGCTCAGTCGTTACAGGCGCCGACCACGACAGAGATCGGCACGGCGCTCTTGGCTGAAGCGTTGTGCCTGTCCATTCTGCCGCCCCATCTGCGCTCGGAACATGCGCTTCGCTCTGCCTGCGCCCGGCCGTTTTCGTGGGTCGGCGCGCTCAAGTCCCGGCGTTTTTCCCTGACGGAGGCGGCCGCGCTACGGCGGCTCGGCCGTATTGGGTCCGATGGCAGCCATAGGATGGATCTGTTCGCGCTCGCTTGCGCGACACTGCCTCGTCAGTTGCGCTCCCGGGAGAAAATTCTCGACATCGCCTCATTCCGGAAGTCCTGGCAACGCATCGCCTTTCGTCGCCCCGCCGCGTCGCCTATTGGCTGGCCGCGCGCCGCGTGCAGAGATCTGGCAGAAAAATGACCTGGAGCTAAGCCCAGGACTCATTGATTAGCGCCAGCCCGCAACCTTTGCGGCGACGCATATGGCCAAGCAGGGGGCTGGGCAGCGTTCGTCGCGACGGGCATTGCGACCTCCGGCGAGTAAAACCTCGCGGCTTCTTGGCCAGTAAGACAATGCCCGCCTCGGCATCCGGCTCCGGCACGCCGCGCGATGACCGCAGCCGCCAACCACACCACTTCACGAGACATGATCGATGAGTAATAAGACCATCCTTGTCACGGGTGGCGCCGGCTATTTTGGCTCGCATGCCTGCAAGGCCTTGCGCCGGGCTGGTTTCACCCCGGTGACCTATGACAATCTGGAAGCCGGTTGGCTCGAAATGGTGAAATTTGGTCCATTCGAAAAGGGGGACCTTCCCGATTCGACGCGGCTTTCTGAAGTATTCCATCGCTGGAATCCAGCCGCTGTGTTGCATTTTTCTGCTTTGAATCAAGTTGGAGAAGCGGCTCGGGATCCCGGTAAATACTGGACATACAATGTTTCAGGGTCGATAAATATTCTGAATACAATGGTTGGACATGGATGCAAGAGAATCGTGTTTTCTTCGACATGCGCCATTTATGGGGATCAAGACGGCGTCTTATTGCAAGAGGGCACTCCACAGCACCCGATAAACGCGTATGGCTCGATCAGCGCGATATTGAGAATATGATTATTGATTTTACTGAATCTTATTCCATAGAATCCGTTATATTCCGCTATTATAACGTATCGGATGCCGATCCAGAGGCGGAGCTTGGAGAGTTCCATGTTCGCGAGACGCATCTTATCCCTGCCTTGCTTGAGGTGGCGAGCGGGGAGCGTGAGAACTTCACAATCTATGGGACGGATTACCTGACGCCTGACGGGACTTGCATTCGCGATTATGTCCATGTCAGCGACCTGGTGGACGCCCACGTTCTGGGACTTGGCTGGCTCCAAGCGGGGCGCGCGGGGCGTGTCTTCTGTCTAGGAAGCGGTCAGGGTTTCTCGGTCCGTGGCGTGATAGCCGAGGCGCAGGAGGTGACGGGCCGAGCCATTCACTTCGAGAGCGGGCCGCGCCGCAAGGGCGATGCCGCGCGCTTGGTATGTGGCAGTACCGCAGCCATGCGGGAGCTGGGGTGGGAGCCTGTCCGTTCGACGCTCTCCTTGATGATCGAGGATGCCTGGCGTGTTCGCCAGTGCTTCCTCATCCTGCGCGCAGGCTTTAGAGCGGTTCCGCCTTATCTGCGCCGTCAGATGAGGCGAAGTTGTTTTGGTGTCTCGGGAGCGAGTTTGACTTCCAGTCGCTGATGTATTCGGCACTGAGTGAGGGTCCGTGGGGTGCGCTACGTGCCACGCGCTTCAATCAAAGACAATCATCGCAACACCGGTCACTTCCGCGGCATATCCTCGTCCGGGGCGTGCTGGGCAATGGATGCGTTCTCACCATCGCCGGTGACTACATCGCCCAGGCATCCGCCACCGGGCGAACGAACTGATGACGCTGAAACGCGGTCCGCAGACCGAGGTGAATCTGAAGAACAAGCCGCGCCATGACGTTGACGCTGATCGCTTCACTCGGATTGACCGGATGATGATCTCAGAGCCGCGCGAGCCCGGCAAAGTCGGACCCACGCCCTGCGGACGTCAACATTGCCACCATGGTCGGGCAGAGCGGCGGCATCTGCCGGCCGAGCAAGCATCTGGAACTCACACGCCCGGCGATCGAGCCGCGGCGCGGCGATCCCGATGCCCTCGTCCGCGTCCATGTGCGAAGGCTTGAGGTGCCAGTGCCTTAGGCTGAGCCTAACGGGCCTTACGAGTTTTCAGCGTTGTCTAACGTGCGCCGACATAGAAGCATCGCCGCAATCTTAAAAATAAGCTCTGGGAGGATGCGTATGGGTCGGGATCAGCTCTTCATCGATGGCCGGTGGGTGGGGTCAGCGTCGGGGAGGTTTCTGCCGGTGGTCAACCCCAGCACGGGTGAGACGATCGGCCGGATCGCCGCCGGCGGCGCCGCCGATATCGATCTCGCGGTGACGGCCGCCCGCCATGCCTTCGAAACCGTGTGGAGCTCCATGGCGGCTCTGGAGCGCGGCCGCCTGCTCAGCCGGCTCGGCCTTCTCATCCTCGATCGTCTCGAGGAACTCGCCCAGCTCGAAGCCGCCGACACCGGCAAGCCGATGAAGCTGGCGCGCAACGATATTCGCGTGACTGCCCGCTATTTCGAATATTACGGCGGCGCCGCCGACAAGATTCACGGTGACACCATCCCCTTCCTGCCGGGCTATCAGGTCATCGTGTTGCGCGAGCCACGGGGCGTCACAGGCCATATCATTCCCTGGAACTACCCGGCCTCGATGTTCGGCCGCACTCTTGGCGCCGCGCTCGCGGCCGGCAACACCGCGATCCTGAAGCCGGCGGAAGAAGCCTCGCTTTCCTGCCTTCGCTTCACCGAACTGGCTGAGGAAGTGGGCTTCCCGGCCGGCGTGATCAACGTGGTGACCGGGCTCGGCGAGGAGGCTGGCGCCGCCCTTTCGAGCCATCCCGGGATCGACTTCCTGTCCTTCACCGGCTCGCCGGAGGTCGGCACGCTGGTGCAGACCGCCGCCGCGAAGAACCACGTTCCCTGCGTTCTGGAACTCGGCGGCAAGTCGCCGCAGATCGTGTTCGCCGATGCCGATCAGGACAAGGCGTGCGAGGTCATTATCGGTGCCATCGTGCAGAATGCCGGCCAGACCTGCTCGGCCGGCTCACGCGTGCTGATCGAGCGCGCCATCTATGAGCCCTTCATGCGGAAGCTTGCGGAGCGCATGGCCACGGTCCGCGTGGGCTTTCCCGAACAGGATTTCGAATGCGGCCCGGTGATCAACCAGGTGCAGCGCGACCGCGTCATGGCTTTCCTGGACCGCGCCGCCACCGACAAGGTCGAGGTGGCGGCGCAGGGCAAGATCCATCCCGACGCATCGAAGGCCGGCTATTTCGTGCCGCCGACGCTGTTTGGGCTGGTGCCGCGCGAGCATGAGCTGGCGCGCGAGGAGGTTTTCGGTCCGGTGCTCGCCGCCCTCCCGTTCGACGACGAGGACGACGTGCTGCGCATCGCCAACGGCA
Organism: Ancylobacter vacuolatus; assembly: GCF_030813595.1. Classification (GTDB taxonomy): domain Bacteria; phylum Pseudomonadota; class Alphaproteobacteria; order Rhizobiales; family Xanthobacteraceae; genus Ancylobacter; species Ancylobacter vacuolatus. Next base: position 17,563 of record NZ_JAUSUH010000013.1, read on the forward strand.
CGGATTACGGTCTGATTGCCGGCGTATGGACCCGCGACGGCGGGCGCCAGATGCGCATGGCCAAGGGCATCCGCGCCGGCCAGATCTATATCAATGGCTATGGCGCTGGCGGCGGAGTCGAATTGCCGTTCGGCGGGTTCCGCAAGAGTGGCCACGGCCGCGAGAAGGGTTTCGAAGCGCTGCGTGAATACACGGTCGCCAAAACCGTGGTCATCGACCACTCAAGCTGACAAAAAGTCGGCGTCGATAACAAAAACAATTACATATCTAGGGAGAATATCATGAAGAACATTATCGTGGCTGCTTTGGCAGCCGTGACGTTTGCTGTCTTGCCGCAGGCGGCCTCCGCCGACAAGGCCCGCCTCGGGCACGTTTTTGCCCAGGGCAATGCGGCCGACGAGGCGAGCCAGATCTTTGCGCGCCTGGTCAAGGAACGCACCGACGGCAAGATCGACATCACCGTGTTTCCGAACAGCCAGCTCGGCGGCGATGAGGCGCTGGGGCGCGATCTCAGCCGCGGCGCGGTCGAGTTCGCCTTCCTCAACATCGGCTCGCTGACCGGCCTCGATCCGCTGCTCGACATCCACTATCTGCCCTATATCGCGACCGACTACGCCCAGGTCGACAAGATTTTCTACAACCCGCAGGGCATCCTCCAGCGCACGCTCACCGGCACGCTGGCCAAGCACAATATGGTCGCGCTCGCCTATTTCGAGCTCGATTTCCGCGCGGTGACCAACTCCAACCGCCCGGTGAACACTGCCGAGGACCTCAAGGGCCTCAAGCTGCGGGTGCCGGGCTCGGCCTCGATCCGCTCCTTCTTCGAGGCGGCCGGCGCACAGACCGTCACCATGCCAATGCCGAACCTGTTCGTCGCGCTCCAGCAGGGCACGGTCGACGGCCAGGACAATGGCGCCAGCATCACCTATAATTCCCGGCTGTTCGAAGCCCAGAAATACATGACCCTGACCAATCATGTGTACGCCATGGGCGCGATCACGGTCAGCAAGCGCTTCTGGGACGGGCTCGACGAGGGCCAGCGCAAGATCCTGACCGAAGCCGCGCAGGAAGCCGCGCGCGAAGGCATCGCCCGCAACCGCGCCGCCACCAGCGCCTTCCTCGACAAGATCAAGGCCGGAGGCGTCGCCGTCATCACCCCCACGCCGGAAGCGATGGCGGAATTCGCCAAGGTCGGCCAGATCGGCTGGGAGAAGCTGACGCCGATCTATGGTGCGGACCGCATCGCCGAGCTGAAGAAGGAAATCGCCACGGCTCGGGGCGAGTGAGGCCATGGCCCACGACGGGACGGCCGCTATGAGCGGTCACGAACCGGCCTCCGCCGACGCCCCGCCCCGACGGCACGCGGTGCTCGACACGCTGATGCGTGTCGAGCGGGTGATGGCGCGGATGGAGAATGCCGTTGTCATCACGGCGATGGTCGTCGCCATCCTTGCGGTGGGCGCGTCGGTGGCGATCCGCACCTTCGACCTGCCCTTCTCCGACACCGGCGAATGGGCGATGGTGGCGATGTCGCCGCTCACCTTCATCGGAGCGGCGCTGTGCAGCCATTTGCACAAGCACCTCACCGCCGACATCGTCGAGATGCTGCCGCCGGGACCTCTGCACCGCGGCCTCGACGCGATCGCCGCCGTGCTTTGCCTGGTGTTCGGCCTGTTCTTCATCGCCCTGGCCTGGGACCTGTTCGACTACGCCCGCTCCTCCGGCGAGACGTTGATCGACCTTGGCACCCCCGTCGCCATTCCCGCCGGCTTGATGCTCGCCGGCGCCGCCCTGATGACCTTCCACTCGGCGCTCGACATCTGGCGGGCGCTGGTGGGACGCGAGCCGGGAGGGTTCAACCCGTGGCACTGACCTTCGGCCTCATGGCCCTGTTCCTGGTGCTCGGCGCGCCGCTGGCCGTCACCTTCGGGCTCGTCATCTTCCTGCAGATGGGCAGCTACGGCCTGTCCATCGCCGGCCTCAGCAACATTCCCTACGAGGAGATATCGAGCTATCCGCTGGTGGCGATCCCTCTGTTCATGCTGACCGGCGAGCTGATGAACCGCAGTGGCATGGCGGCGGAGCTGATCGCGCTCGCCGACCTGCTGTTGCGCCGCATCCGCGCCGCCTTCGGCTATATCACTGTCGCCGCCTCGGCGATGATGGGCGCCATCACTGGCTCCTCGGTCGCCACCGTCGCGGCGGTCGGCGGCATCGTCTCGCCGGAAATGATCCGGCGCGGCTATCCCAAGGGCTATGTCGCCTCGCTCACCGCCTCCGCCGGGCTGCTCGGCGTGCTGGTGCCGCCCTCCATCCCGCTGATCCTTTATGGCGCGACGGTTGGCGTCTCGATCTCCCAGCTCTTCATCGCCACCATGGTGCCGGCGTTGCTGATGGGCGCGCTGTTTCTGTTCGTGCACAACCGCCTGTCGCGCAAGGTCCTGCGCGGCGGCATCGAGGGCCGCTCCGAAGCCGACGGGGTGCTCGATCCCCGCAAATCGCCGGCCCGGATCGTGTTCGACGCCACCTCGGCGCTGCTGCTGCCGGTGGTCATCCTTGGCGGGATCTACGGGGGCATCATGACCCCTACCGAAGCCGCCGCGATCGGCTGCCTCTACGCGATCGGCGTCTCGGTCGGGCGCCGGCTGATCAGCCGGGAGGGCTTCACCCGCTCCTTCCGCGCGGCGGCGATCACCGGCTCGGGCATCCTCATCATCATCGCCATGACCGGCATTTTCAACCGCGCCATGGTGCTGAACCAGGTGCCGCAGGACATCGCCATCTGGGTCGCGACCTATATTGAGAGCCCGATCGCCTTCCTGCTGATGGTCAATGTGGTGCTGCTGCTGGTCGGCACCTTCATGGAGACCAACGCCTCCATCCTGCTGATGGGCCCGCTGCTGGCACCGGCCGCCGAGCGCTTCGGGATCGACCCGGTGCATTTCGGCATCGTCCTCGCCACCAATCTGGAAATCGGCCTGCTCACCCCGCCCATGGCCGCCAATCTCTATGTCGCCGCCCGCGCCGCCAATGCCCGGCTGGCCGACATGATGCCCTATCTCGGCTGGTTCTTCGGCGCGGCGCTGCTGGGCCAGGCGATCATCACCTTCGTTCCGTTTGCCACGCTGTGGTTCCGCTACCTCTAGCCTTGTGTGACTCATGCTCATGTCTGGTGACACCCGCGATATCACCGCGCTTCCCGAATTCTCCCGCGCCGCGGTCGTCCGGCGGTTCGGCGAGCCGGTGAAGATCGAATGCGTGCCCGTCCCTCCGGCCCCGGAACCGGGCGCGCTGATCGTGCGCACCACGGCCTGCTCGATCTGCGGCACCGACGTGCACCTCTCGCGCGGCAATCTCTCGCTCACCGTCGACCTGCCGATCATCCTCGGCCATGAGATGGTCGGGCGCGTGGTCGCCATCGGCGACGGCGCCGGGCGCGACAGCGTCGGCCAGAAACTCGCCATCGGCGACCGCATCCTGTGGACCCACACCGCCTGCGGCAAGTGCTTCTACTGCACCGTCGCCCGCCAGCCGACTCTGTGCGAGAACCGCCGCGCCTATATGTACGAGAACATCGAGAAACCGCCCTATCTCCTCGGCGGCTTCTCGGAATATGGCTATGTGCTGCCCGAATCCGGCCGGGTGCGGGTGCCGGACAATCTCGACGATGGCGTCGCCAGCCTTTGCAGCTGCGCCTTTCGTTCGGTGATGAACGCCTTCGACAATCTCGGGCCCATCGATCCGTCCGAACATGTCGCTATCCAGGGCGCGGGGCCGCTCGGCATATTGGCCGCGGCCGTCGCCCGCGTCGCCGGCGCGCGCACGGTCAGCGTCATCGGCGCGCCGGAGGCCCGGCTCGCCCTCGCCAGGGATTTCGGGGCCACCCACACCTTCACTATCGAGGGAACCACCCATGAAGAGCGGGTGGCGGGACTGCGCGACCTGACCGACGGGCGCGGGCCGGACATTGTGATGGAGTTTACCGGCTTTCCCGACGCCTTCGGCCAGGGGCTGGACATTGTCCGCAAGGGCGGGCGCTATCTCACCGTCGGACAGCTCGGCACCGGCACGACCACTTTCAGCCCCTCCACCATCGTCAAGAAGAACATCCGCGTGCTCGGCTCGTTCTCGGGCGACGTGAAGTCCTACTGGAAGGCGCTGCAATTTGCCTCCGCGCATATCGACCATATCCCCTTCGGCAAGATGATCACCGGCCGCTACACGCTGGACGAGGTGAACGTAGCGCTCGATCGCATGCATCGGCTTGAAGAGATCAAGCCGCTCATCGTGATGGATTGAGGGGCGAGCGATGGCCGATACACATCATTTCGCCCCAGACCAGCGCGGGCCGCTCGACGGCGTGCGGATCGTCGATATGTCCCGGCTGGTCGCCGGCAACATGACCACGCATGTCCTCGCGGACTACGGCGCGGACGTCATCAAGATCGAGCGTCCCGGCAAGGGCGACGACCTGCGCAACTGGCGGGTCGACGGCGTCGAGGTGTTCTGGAAAGTCTATGCGCGCAACAAGCGCAGCATGTCGCTCGATATCCATGAGGCAGAAGGGCGAGAGGTGCTGCTGCGCCTCATCGACACCGCGCAGGTGCTGGTGGAGAACTTCGTGCCCGGCACGCTGGAACGCTGGGGCATTGGGCCCGAGGCGCTGCATGCCCGCAACCCCGGCCTCGTCATCCTCCGGGTCTCCGGCTGGGGACAGACCGGGCCGTGGCGGCTGCGGCCGGGCTTCGGCACGCTGGTGGAGGCGATGTCTGGCTGGGCCTTCATGAACGGCCATGCCGACAAGCCGCCCACCCTGCCGCCACTGGCGCTGGCCGACATGATCGCCGGCCTCTATGGCTCCGCCGCCATCCTCGCCGCGCTGCGTTCGGTCGAGCAGGGCGGCGGCAAGGGGCAGGTGATCGACCTGTCGTTGTTCGAGCCGATCCACGCCATGATCGGCGCCGAGGCGGCGCAGATCCGCCTCACCGGCGCGCCGACCCCGCGGGCGGGAAACCAGTCGTCCCACACCGCGCCGCGCAATGTCTACCAGTGCTCGGACGGCGCCTATGTCGCCATGTCGGGCTCGATGCAGTCCATGGCGGAGCGCATCTTCGAGACCATCGGCCATCCCGAGCTGAAGGCGGACCCGCGCTTCGTCGACAACGCCGCCCGCGTCGCCAACCGCGATGCGCTCGACGCCATCATTGCAGCGTTCATCATCACCCGAAGCCAGGCCGACAACCTCGCTCTCTTCGAGGCCGCCGGCGTCACGGTCGGCCCGGTCTGCTCGGTCGCCGACCTGCTGGACCACCCGTTCGTGCTCGGCCGCGAAGCCATCGTCGAGGTCGAGGACCGCGATCTCGGCTCGCTGCCGATGCACAACATCATCCCCCGCTTTTCCGTCACGCCGGGGGCCTTCCGCCGTCCGGCGCCGGACATTGGCGAGCACAATGAGGAAATCCGGCGTGAACTCGGATTCGGTGCGCGCCTTAAGGCAGTCGAGGTTTCGTCATGAATACCGCTCCGGCATGGCGCTCCATGCTCTTCATTCCGGTTCTCAATGAGCGCTTTCTCGCCCGTGCCGCCGAGCGTGGCGCCGATGCGATCCAACTCGACCTCGAGGACGCCATTCCTCCCGCGCAAAAGGACGAGGCTCGCCTTGCCGTGCCGATGGCCGCCGCTCGCCTCGCCCGGCAGAGGCTGGATGTGGTCGTGCGCATTAATCGGCCGTGGCGGCAGGCGCTGGCCGATATCGAAGCGTCGGTTGGGCCCGATGTCTGCTGCCTGACACTTCCCAAGGTCCCGGACGCCTCCCATGTGCGCGCCATCGCCGAAATCCTCGACGAGTTGGAGCGCGAGCGCGGCTTGAAGGTGGGCCATACCAGGCTCGTGGTCATGATCGAAACGGCAGAGGGACTGCTCAACATGGCGTCCATCGCCGCCGCCCATCCTCGCATCGCGGGGATGATCGTCGGCGCCGAGGACCTCGCTCTCTCGCTCGGCGCCTCGCCGACCTACGATACGCTCTACATTCACAATGCCCAGGCGGTTGTCGCCGCCCGTAGTGCCGGCATCCATCCCATCGGTTTCGTCGGCACGGTGGCGGACTATGCCGACACCGCCAAGTTCCGCCGCACCATTACCCAGGCTCGCGAAATGGGCTTTACCGGCGGCTTCTGCATCCATCCAAGCCAGGTGCCGATCATGAATGAGGTGTTCTCGCCCTCGCCGGCGGAAGTCGACTGGGCAAGTGGCGCGCTGGAGGTTTTCGACGCGGCGCTGGCCAGAGGACTCGGCGCCGTGACGTATCGAGGCGCCATGGTCGATCTGCCGGTCGCCGATCGCGCACGCGCCATCCTTGCCCGCAACGACGCGTTGGCGCACATGAAGGCGCAAAGGGCGGAGGTCGCCCTGCAAGCCTGACGGTGCCATGGACCTTCGCGATCTCAGGGTTTTTGTCACGATAGCGGAGACCGGCTCCCTGGCCGCCGCCGGCAAGGTGCTCCATATGAGCTCGCCCTCGCTAAGCGCGCGGCTGAGGGATCTCGAGGACGAACTGGCCACCGTGCTGTTCGAGCGCTGGGCACGCGGGCTGACGCTGACCGAGCAGGGCCGCGAGTTCCAGACACACGCCTATGCCATCCTGAAGCAGGCGGAGGATGCCAAGGCGAGCATGCTCAGCCGCGACAAACCGCCGATCGGCACCGTCCGCTTTGGCGTTCCCGGCTCGCTCGTGGGACTCCTGACGGTGCGTCTGATCGAATCCTGCCTGGAGCGGCTGCCGCAGGTTCGGCTGCGGGTCGTGGAGAGCATGTCGGGATACATCGCGAACTGGCTGCGCGAAGGCACGCTGGACGCGGCCATCATCTTCGGCGGCGGCGCGGCCAATGACCGGAGCGCCTCGCTGCAGGCGATCGCCGAAGAGGACCTCTATGTCGGCACCTATGATCTGCCGTCCATTGCCCCGTATCTGACCGACAAGGGCGAGATTCGGATGCGCGATGTCCGACATCTGCGTCTCGTCATGCCAGGTCCGGAGCATGGGCTTCGGCTTCTGGTTGAGGCCACGGCGCGACGCCATTCCGTGCCGCTCAACGTGGTGATGGAAGTCGATGCATCGCCACAGATTTTCGCGCTCATCCGTCGCGGGCATGGCGCCACGATCTGCTCGCTGGCGGCCCGGCATCCCGGCTCGATGGTGAGTTCGGCGGATAACGGGCAACTCCACACCTTCCGGGTCGTCGAACCCGGCTTCAGGCGCACCGTGTATCTCGCCACGCCCCTCAACCGCCCCTCGTCGCGCGCCACCCTCGCCGTAGCCCAGCTGGCGGTGGAAACACTCCTGGCGTCCGCCGCATCCGACGAATGGAAAGCCCGGCGCGTACCGAACGGCGCTGCAGGCTTCTAGCGCTCACGCGGAGCCGGGGAGCGGTCGGAGCTGCTTCGCATTCCAGGGGAGGGCGGATTATGGAGAGCGGTCCCCTTATGCAGGTCGTTGCACGCGGGGCGAGCGCCGGGCCACGACCCAAAACGTGAATGGCCGGGACAAGCCCGGCCATTACGTCGTTCGGGTGATGATCGCCCTTCAGGCGAGGGCCCTCGGGGGCCCCGTCTCAGAAGCGGTAGGTGACGCCGACGCCGACGATCCACGGGTCGAGATTGGCTTTGCCGGTCAGCGGCTGGCCGGCGACCACCACGTCGAAGTCGGGCTTCAGGAACAGCTTCTTCACATCGACGTTGAAGCCCCAGTGCTCGTCGAACATGTAGTCGAAGCCGGCCTGCAGCGCCCAGCCGAACGTGTCCTTCACGTCGATCGAATCGGCCGAATAAGCCTTCTGGTCGAAGAAGAAGGTGTAGTTGATGCCGGCGCCGATATAGGGCTTGAAGGCGCCGAAATCGGTGAAGTGGTACTGCAGCGTCAGGGTCGGCGGCAGCAGCCACACTTCGCCGATCTTGTTGAGGCTGGAGATCGAGCCCGCGCCGCTGATGTCGTGCGGCGTGACGCCGAGGATCAGTTCGGCCGCCCAGTTCTTGGTGAAGTAGTAGGTGATGTCGAGTTCCGGCACCACCGAGTCGGACACGTCGAGATTCGAGCCGTTGATGCCCCGCACCGAACCGTCATCCTCGGGGATGACCCCGAGCAGGCGCAGGCGAATCTGCCACGGGCTCTGCTCCACCACCGGCGCGGGGGCCTTGTAGGCGAGCGGGGGCGTGCCCGCGATGTCGGCGGCCAGCGCCGGGGCGCCGGCCAGCACCGTGCCGAGAAGAGCCAGACCCGCCGCCGGAGCGGAAAGACGATGAAGTGTTGATCCGATGGACGGCATGCCCCAAACCCCTTGTTTCCCTTGCCCCTGTGCGGAGCGCGGCCCCAGTGGTGAGCGGAGAGGGCGGGCCTGAGCTTGATCGAGATCAAACCGGCGATACTCTTGTCCTTCTGTGACCGGACGGCAACAGGAGGAGAAGCGACGGCGGTTCCGGCATTTCAGCGGGAAGAATAGACGTATAATAGAACGATCGGCTACAGCCGGTGGGCGGGCGGCCAAGCGGGGCCCGCAGCATCCGGCGGGGGGAAATGATGGGTGTCGAAGGGTTCCTGGCCAGCGAGGACGAGCGCGTCGCGCGCCAGCTCGTCGAGCAGGCGGACCTTATCCTGCAGGCGACCGACGGCGATGTGCCGGCCCGGTTTGCCCATGGTTTGTTCGGTCGGGCGGTGGCGGAGGATGTCCGTGTCTACACCCCGCACGAACTCGCCGGCCTGGCGCGCCTCGCCTATGGCCATCTGAAGGTCCGGCGGCGCGACAGTTCCGACATCCGCATCGAACAGCCCCAGCCCGCCGAGGGCGGCGACCGGCTCGCCCGGGTGTCGGTTATCGAGATCATCAATGACGACATGCCCTTCCTGCTTGATTCGGTCATGGGCGCGCTCAACGCCCAGGGCCTGACGGCGAGCTTCGTGGTGCACCCGATCATGGGCGTGGACCGCGACGCAGCCGGGCAGGTGACAAGCCTCGTCCCCGGCGAGACGCCGGCCGGCGCCCGCATGCGGCGCGAAAGCCTGATCCAGATCCACGTCCCGCGTATCGAGGATGAGGGCCGGCGCGTCGCGCTGATCGACGAACTCACCCTGGTGCTGAACCAGGTGCGCGTGGTGGTGGGCGCCTGGCAGCCGATGATGGCGCAGGTGCGGGCCGCCGTCACCAATCTCACCCTCGCCCCCGCCATGGTGCCGCGCGAGGACCGCGAAGAGGCGATCGCCTTCCTCGAATGGCTGCTGGCCGGGCGTTTCACCTTTCTCGGCTGCCGGCATTACCAGGCCACGGGCACCCCCGGCGGCGCGAAGGTGACGGTGTTCGAGCGGCGGATGGAGGACGCGCTGGGGCTGATGGCGGATGAGGAGTTCCGTCTGTTCCGCCCGACCGGCGACCCGCGCACCGTCAGCACCGATCTCGCCGAAGCGCTGGCCGATCCCAGCCCGCTGATCGTCACCAAGTCGCGCGCCGTGTCCAATGTCCACCGGCGGGCCTGGATCGATGTGGTTCTGGTCAAGCGCTACGATTCGCAGGGGCGCGTGGTCGGCGGGCTGTGCATCGCCGGGCTGTTCACCGCCACCGCCTATACGAGTTCGGTCCGCACCATCCCGATGCTGCGGCGCAAGGCGGCCACGGTGTTGGCGCGGGCCGGCTTCGCTCCCGAGAGCCATTCCGGCCGGGCGCTGGTGAAGGTGCTGGAGACCTATCCCCGCGACGACCTGTTCCAGATCGACACCACCGCGCTCTACCAGTTCTCGCTCGCCATCCTTCAGCTCGACGAGCACCCGCGCGTGCGGGTGCTGGCGCTTAATGAGCGATTCGACCGCTTCGTCTCTATCCTCGTCTTCGTGCCGCGCGAGCGCTACGACAGCGACGTGCGCGAGAAGATCGGCCATCTGCTGGCAGGAAGCTTCGGCGGCCAGATCGTCGCCTTCCGGCCGATGTTCCTGGAAGGGCCGCTGATCCGCGTCCACTTCATCATCGAGCGCGGCCCCGGCGAGGTGCCGACCGTCAATCGTGCCACGCTTGAGGAGGCGATCGGCGCCATCATCCGCACCTGGGGCGATGGCTTTGCCGAGGCGCTGGCCGCCACGGTGCCCGCCAGCAAGGCGAGCGAACTGATGGAGCGCTACGCCAAGGCGTTCCCCGCCGGCTACCAGGCGGCGTCGATGCCGGCCGAGGCGATCGACGATCTGCGCCTTATCGAGGATCTCAGCGATGCGAGCCCGGTTGCGGCGGATTTCCGGCCCTCGGCGCTGCGCGAACGTGGGCGGGTCTCGCTCAAGGTGTTCAGCTACAAGGTGCCGCGCCTGCTCTCCGAGCGGGTGCCGCTGCTCGAATCGATGGGCTTCGTCGTCATCGACGAGCGCACCTTCACGCTGAAGCCGGCCGGCGGCGCGCCGGTCTATCTGCACGACATGCTGCTGTCGCGGCGCGGCGGCGGCGATATCCCGCTGGACAAGCTGGGCCCGCGGCTGCACGCGACGCTGATGGCGGTGCTGCGCGGCGGCGAGAGCGATGGCTTCAACGCGCTGGCGCTGAACGCCCTGCTCGGCTGGCGCGACATCGCGCTGCTGCGGGCGCTGGGGCGCTATCTCCGTCAGGTCGGCATTCCTTTCAGCCAGGACTATCTCTGGCAGACGCTGAACGCCCATCCCGCCCTCGCGCAGAAGCTTGTCGCGCTGTTCCATGCCCGCTTCGACCCCGACCACAGCGAGCGTCGGGCGGAGCGGCAGGAGGAATTGCGCGCCGCGATCGAGACCGCTCTGGCCGATGTGCCGAGCCTCGACGAGGACCGCATCCTGCGCCGCTTCGCCAACCTCGTGGGTGCGGCGGTGCGGACCAATTTCTTCCAGCGCGGGGCGCAGGGCGGCCACCGGCCGACCATCGCCATCAAGTTCTTGAGCGCTGAGGTCGACGGTCTGCCGCAGCCGCGCCCGCTGTTCGAGATCTTCGTGCAGTCGCCGCGCGTCGAGGGCATTCATCTGCGCTTCGGCCGCGTCGCGCGCGGCGGCCTGCGCTGGTCCGACCGGCCGCAGGATTTCCGCACCGAGGTGCTGGGCCTCGTCAAGGCGCAGCAGGTGAAGAACGCCGTCATCGTGCCGGTGGGCGCCAAGGGCGGCTTCGTGCCCCAGCAGCTCCCCGCCGGCCCGCGCGAGGCCATTCAGGCCGAGGGTGTCGAGGCCTACAAGCTGTTCATTTCCAGCCTGCTGGACGTGAGCGACAATATCGAGGACGGCCGTACCGTCCATCCCGCGCACACGGTGCGGCACGACGAGGACGACCCCTATCTCGTGGTGGCTGCCGACAAGGGCACGGCGACCTTCTCCGACACCGCCAACGCACTCTCGCTGCAGCGCGGTTTCTGGCTGGGCGACGCCTTCGCCTCCGGCGGCTCGGTCGGCTATGACCACAAGGCGATGGGCATCACCGCGCGCGGCGCCTGGGAGGCGGTGCGCCGGCATTTCCGCGAGATGGATGTCGATATCCGCCGCACGCCCTTCACCGTCGCCGGCGTCGGCGACATGTCGGGCGACGTGTTCGGCAACGGCATGATCCTGGAAAACACGATCCGCCTGGTCGCCGCCTTCGACCATCGCGACATCTTCCTCGATCCCAATCCGGACCCGGAAGCCTCGTTCCGCGAGCGCCAGCGGCTGTTCGCGCTGCCGCGCTCCAGCTGGCAGGACTATGACAAGTCGCTGATCTCGCCGGGCGGCGGCGTGTTCCCGCGCTCCGCCAAGAGCATTCCGCTGACCCTGGCGATGCGCGAAGTGCTGGGCTTCGACAAGAGCTCGGCCTCCCCCTCCGAGGTGATCAGCGCGATTCTGCGGGCGCCGGTGGACCTGCTGTGGTTCGGCGGCATCGGCACCTATGTGCGCGCCTCCAGCGAGACCGACGCGCAGGCGGGCGACCGCGCCAATGACGCCGTGCGGATCGCCGGCAACCAGGTGCGGGCCCGGGTGATCGGCGAGGGCGCCAATCTCGGCGTCACCCAGCGCGGGCGGATCGAGGCGGCACGGCGGGGCGTGCGGCTGAACACCGACGCCATCGACAATTCCGCCGGCGTCAACACCTCCGATATCGAGGTGAACATCAAGATCGCCATGGCTCCCGCCCTGCGCGAGGGGCGGCTCGACCCGCAGGCGCGGGCGCAGGTGCTCGCCGGCATGACCGGCGATGTAGCCGCACTGGTGCTGGCCAACAATTATCTGCAGACGCTGGCGCTCTCGCTGGCCGAAATGCGCGGCCTCGACGATCTCGGCTTCCTGCAGCGGCTGATGCAGCGGCTGGAAGGGCGCGGGTTGCTCGACCGCGCGGTCGAATATCTGCCCTCCGACAGTGAGTTGAACGAGCGGCGCGGCCGGGGCGAGGCTCTCACCCGGCCGGAAATGGCGGTTCTGCTGGCCTATGCCAAGCTTTCCGCCCAGGCCGACCTGATCGACACCGACGTGCCTGATGATCCCTATCTCGCGCGCGAGCTGGCAGCCTATTTCCCCGCCGAGCTGCGCGAGCATTTCCCGGAAGGCATCGAGCACCACCGGCTGCGGCGCGACATCATCGCCACCCGCCTGTCCAACGCGATGATCAACCATGGCGGCCCGGCCTTCGTCGCCCGGCTGACGGACGAGACCGGGGCCGGCATCGACAGCATCGCCAAGGCCTTCGCCGTGGTACGCGACGGTTTCGGCCTCGCGGGTCTCAACCGCGAGATCGACGCGCTGGACGGTCTGGTCGCCGGCGCAGTGCAGCTCGACCTCTATGGCGTCGTGCAGGACATGCTGCTCGACCGCTCGATCTGGTTCCTGCGCAATGTCGACCTCCGGCGCAATCTCGACGAGCTGGTCGGCCATTACGCCGCCGGCATCGCCCCGGTGGAGAAGGTGCTCGCCGGGCCGGTGCGCGAGTTGCTGCCCGAGGAATCGCGGGTGCTGCACGATGCCCGCGTCGACCAGTGGACGCAGGCCGGTGTGCCCGAGGCGCTGGCGCGGCGCATCGCCCGGCTGCCGGCGGTGGAGAGCGCCACCGACATCGTGCTGATCGCCGACCGCACCCGGGCGCCGCTGGCCGACGCGGCCGTGACCTTCTTCGCCGTCGCGCTGCTGTTCCGGCTCGACCGCATCCTGGGCCCGGCGCGGACCCTCTCGGTGAGCGACTATTACGACCGGCTGGCGCTGGAGAGGGCGCTCGCCGCTTTCGAGAGCGCGGTGCGCCGGCTCACCGCCGAGGTGATCGAGGAGCATGGCGCCGGCGTTGCCGGGGTGTCGAGCTGGGCACGCGCGCGGGGCGAGGTGGTGGAGCGGGCGCGCAATGGCGTGCACGAAATCGCCGGTTCGGGGCTCAGCGTGTCGAAGCTCTCGGTGGCAGCCAGCCTGATCGGCGACCTGGTGCGGGGCTAGAACGCCGCTTCCGGCCGGCCGCCCGGGCACGGCGGGCCCCTTTCAAACGAAGACCGGCCGCGTGTGGCGCGGCCGGCTCGCAATCATCTTCCCAAAGCGATGGCCGAACCCGGCGATGCCGGCGGTCGCACCCAGGGCCGTCATCCCGGACGGAAGCAGTTCGGTCCGGGCTCGGCTGCGAAGGGGAGAGCGTTCCCAGCTCTCCGCTTCGCTTCGGCCGGGATGACGGACGGGCGGCCGGGTTGGCCAGATCCCCGCCGCCGCTCGAACCCGGCTACACCGCCGCGTGCTTCTTGTTCTGGCGGTGAGAGATCAGGTCGTCCACCACATGCGGGTCGGCGAGCGTCGAGGTGTCGCCGAGATTGCCGAACTCGTCCTCGGCGATCTTGCGCAGGATGCGGCGCATGATCTTGCCGGAACGGGTCTTGGGCAGGCCGGGGGCGAACTGGATCAGGTCGGGCGAGGCGATCGGGCCGATTTCCTGCCGCACCCAGGACACCAGCTCCTTGCGCAGCTCCTCGGTCGGCTCGATGCCGGACATCAGCGTCACATAGGCATAGATGCCCTGGCCCTTGATGTCGTGGGGATAGCCGACCACGGCCGCCTCCGACACCTTCGGGTGGGCCACCAGCGCGCTTTCCACCTCGGCGGTGCCCATGCGGTGGCCGGAAACGTTGATGACGTCATCGACGCGGCCGGTGATCCAGTAATAGCCGTCGGCATCGCGCCGGCAGCCATCGCCGGTGAAGTATTTTCCGGGATAGGTGGAGAAATAGGTCTGCATGAAGCGCTCATGGTCGCCATAGACCGTGCGCATCTGCCCGGGCCAGGAATCGGCGATCACCAGATTGCCCTCGCAGGCGCCGCTGAGCGGGTTGCCTTCCGCATCCACCACTTCCGGGATGATGCCGAAGAAGGGACGGGTGGCCGAGCCGGGCTTGAGCTTGGTGGCGCCGGGCAGCGGGGTGATGAGAATGCCGCCGGTCTCGGTCTGCCACCAGGTGTCGACGATGGGGCAGCGCTCCTCGCCGATCACCCGGTAATACCATTCCCAAGCTTCCGGGTTGATCGGCTCGCCCACCGAGCCGAGCAGGCGCAGCGAGGCGCGGCTGGTCGACTTAACAGGCGCGTCGCCGCCCTGCATCAGGGCGCGGATGGCGGTGGGGGCGGTGTAGAAGATGTTGACCTTGTGTTTGTCGATCACTTCCCAAAAGCGGGAATTGGTCGGGTAGTTCGGCACGCCCTCGAACATCAGCGTGGTGGCGCCATTGGCGAGCGGGCCATAGACGATGTAGCTGTGGCCGGTGACCCAGCCGATATCGGCGGTGCACCAGTAGATGTCGCCCTCGTGGTAGTCGAACACATATTGGTGCGTCATCGCGGCATAGACGAGATAGCCGCCCGTGGTGTGCAGCACGCCCTTGGGCAGGCCGGTCGAGCCCGAGGTGTAGAGGATGAACAGCGGGTGCTCGGCGTTCACCGGCGTGGCTGGGCAGTGGCTCGTCACCAGCTCGGCGGCCTCATGGTACCAGACATCGCGGCCGGGCTTCATGTTGACCGTGCCGCCGGTGCGGCGCACCACCACGACATGGTCGACCTCAAACTCGGTGACCTTGGCGATCGCGGCGTCGACATTGGCCTTCAGCGGCACCTTGCGGCCGCCACGCAGGCCCTCGTCGGCGGTGATGACGACGCGCGAATCGCAGTCGCGAATGCGGCTGGCAAGACTGTCCGGCGAGAAGCCGCCAAACACCACGGAATGAATGGCGCCGAGCCGGGCGCAGGCGAGCATCGCATAGGCCGCCTCGGGGATCATCGGCATGTAGATGGTGACGCGGTCGCCCTTCTCCACATTGCGGTTGCGCAGCACATTGGCGAAGCGGCAGACCTCGTCATGCAGCTCCTGATAGGTGATGTGCCGGTGCTCGGACGGGTTGTCGCCTTCCCAGATGATGGCGACCTGGTCGGCGCGGGTCGGCAGATGCCGGTCAATGCAGTTCCAGGCGACATTGGTGACGCCGTCCTCGAACCATTTGATAGAGACATGGCCGGGATCGAACGAGGTGTTCTTGACCACCGTATAAGGCTCGAACCATTCGATCCGCTTGCCCTCATCCGCCCAGAAGGCCTGCGGGTCGCGCAGCGAGGCCTCGTACTTCGCCTGATAGGCGCGATCGTCGAGGAAGGCGCGCTTGGCCCATTCCGCGGGCACGTCGTAAATCTTATCGGACATGGCGTTTCTTCCCCTTCAGGCTGGCGCTGTGCGCCCTCTCTTGCTTCGGCGGGATTATGGGGAGCCGGCCCCGGCTGGACAAGCCGATGCCGCGCGCAACTTTGGTCGGTAGGTAGTCGCGCGGAGGGCGCGGGCGTGCCTGCGGTCCCTCCGGAACATCGTCATGGCCGGGCTTGGCAAGGCCATCCCCCCGCCTTCGGTGGGGGTGAGGGAGGGGGGAGAAAGTCGTGGATTCCGGGCCGAACCCCGGGCTGACGGCGTGCCCGGCAGGACGGGCTGGGGATATCCGACGTTCAGCCCTGGCGCGGGCGCCAGACGCTGGTGGCCTTGATCTCCGCATCCTCCAGCTCGCGCGACACCGGCACGGCATAGTCGGCCACCTTTTCCAGCCGGTCGCGCGGCAGGTAGGAGCGGCCGGGATCGCCGATCCACACATCGGTGCCCCCCGCGGAGAGCGCTTCCAGCCAGGCGAAGACCCTTTCCGCGAGGTCGCGCTCATAGGCGATGTCGCCGGCGAGCACTACGTCCCAGCCGCCGGCCGTGCCCACCACGTCCGTGGTCAGCACCGTTACAGTATCGGCCTCGTTCAGCGCGGCGTTCAGCGCGATGGCGGCGTGGGCGAAAGGGTCGATGTCGGCGCAGGCGACATGGGCCGCGCCCGCCTTCATCGCCGCGATGCCGACCAGGCCCGAGCCTGAGGCGAAATCCAGCACGCGCTTGCCGCGCACCGTCTCCGGGTGGTCGAGAATGTAGCGGGCGAGCGCCTGCCCGCCGGCCCAGGCGAAAGCCCAGAAAGGCGGCGGCAGGCCGATCTCGCCCAGCTCCTCCTCGGTGCGCTGCCAGATCGGCAGCGATTCGGTGGCGAGGTGGAGGGTGATCTCGGGCACCAGCGGCGGGGCGAGGCGAGCCGTCTCCGTGCGGATGAAGCTGTCGGGATCGGCGATGACGCGGGGCGTCACCGTGTGCCGTCCGCCATCTCCAGCACAATGTCCCATTCGGCGTCGGTGACGGGCTGCACCGACAGGCGGGAGAATTTCATCAGCGCCATCTCGGTGAGGCGCGGCTCTGTCTTGACCGCCGCCAGCGACACCGGGTTCTTCAGCGCCTCGACCGCCTTTACATCGACCATGACGAACTTGCCCGAGGGGTCGGAGGGGTCGGGATAGGCCTCGCGGATCACCTCGACGATGCCGACGATCTCCTTGCCCTCGTTCGAGTGGTAGAAGAACCCCCGGTCGCCGATCTTCATCGCGAGCAATTGCTGCTTGGCGAGGTGGTTGCGCACCCCGTCCCAATGCGTCCCCTTGGCCCCGGCCGCGACCTGCTGGTCCCAGGACCATTTGAAGGGTTCGGACTTGTAGAGCCAGTGCGCCATTTCCACTCCCCGTGACCTCGCCGAGAGGTTCGTTCAAATATCAACCACACCCAGAATGCCGTCATCCCCGGGCTTGGCCCGGGGATCCACGACGTGCCGGGTACCACGCTTCATTGAAGGCGTGGATGGCCGGGTCAAGCCCGGCCATGACGAGCCTCTAACCCCCCGAGGCCACCGCATCTCACGCTTCCGCTTTCTGCGGGCGGGCCAGCAGCGAGCCGATCGCCTGTTCGATATCGCTGCGCCCGGCCAACACCGCCTCGACGGCGCGGGCGATCGGCATGTCGACGCCGCGTGCCTGCGCCATCGCCACCAGCACGCTGGCGGTGAGCGCGCCTTC
Organism: Ancylobacter vacuolatus; assembly: GCF_030813595.1. Taxonomy (GTDB): domain Bacteria; phylum Pseudomonadota; class Alphaproteobacteria; order Rhizobiales; family Xanthobacteraceae; genus Ancylobacter; species Ancylobacter vacuolatus. Next base: position 34,940 of record NZ_JAUSUH010000013.1, read on the forward strand.
CGCCAGCTTGCCCGGCGGGTGCAGGCCCTCGTCCTGGCCGAGGCTGAGGCCGAGCGCGTAATTGCGCGACTGCGCGGTGGAGCAGGTGAGGATGAGATCGCCGAGGCCCGACAGGCCGGTCAGCGTCTCGGCCCGCGCGCCATAGGCCTTGCCGAAGCGCATCAACTCGGCAAAGCCGCGTGCGATCAGCGCCGCACCGGCGCTGGCGCCGAGCTTTCGGCCGCCGACGATGCCGGCGGCGATGGCCAGCACATTCTTGGCCGCGCCGCCGATCTCGACGCCGCGCACATCGGCGCTGTGGTAGAGGCGGAACGAGGACGAGCCGAGCGCGGTGGCCAGCGCCTCGGCCATGCCGGGGTCGCGCGCGGCGAGGGTGACGGCGGTCGGCAGGCCGGCCGCGACATCGGCGGCGAAGCTGGGGCCGGAGAGGATGGCGGGAACCGCCTGCGGGCAGGCCTCGCCCAGCACCTGCGTCATGAACAGCGAGGTGCCGCGCTCGATGCCCTTGGCGCAGGTGACAACAGGGGTTCCTGCGGCGAGATGCGGGGCAAGCTCGGCGGCGACGGCTCGGCTCGCCTGCGCCGGCACCACAAGCAGGATGGCGTCCATGCCCGCCAACGCCGCGAGATCGGCGGTCGGGCGGACATCGTCGGCGAGAACGACCCCCGGCAGATGCGCCGGGTTGCTGCGGGTGCGCGCCATCGCCGCGATGAGGTCGCGGTCGCGGCCCCAGAGCATCACCTCGCGCCCGGCGCGGGCGCAGGCATTGGCCAGCGCGGTGCCCCAGGCGCCGGCGCCGACCACTCCAATGGAGGCGTAGCGCGCGGACATCAGCCGCTGGTCCCGGCCGGGCCAAAGGAGGGAGCCGGAAGAGCCGCCGCCGGGTTGACCGGTGCCGCCGGGTCGGTTGCTTCCGCCTCCGGGGCGCTGTCCGAGACCGCGAGCGCGGCCGCTTCCACCTCGGCCAGCGGCCAGCGGGCCCGGGGGGAGACGTCGAGCCCGTCATAAAGGCCGCGCGCCAGCCGTTCCGCCCCGGCCCAGGCGATCATCGCGCCATTGTCGGTGCATAGTTCCGGCGGCGGCACGGCGAGGCGGGTGCCGCCATCGGCCGCCACCTTGTGCAGCGCCCGGCGCACCGCCTGGTTGGCGCCGACGCCGCCGGCCAGCACCAGCGCGGAAGGCTTCAGCGCCTTTTGCCGCATCACCCGCAGGGCGCAGCGCACGCGGTCGGACAGGATGTCGACGATGGCGGCCTGGAAGGAGGCGCACAAATCGTTCACGTCCTGCTCGCTCAGCGGGGCGATCTTCAGCGCCTCGATGCGTACGGCGGTCTTGAGGCCGGAGAGCGAGAAATCGGGCACCGGCTTGCCGTGCAGCGGGCGGGGCAGGGCGAAGCGGCCGGGGTCGCCCTTCAGCGCCGCCCGTTCCACCGCCGGGCCGCCGGGATAGGGCAGGCCGAGCATCTTGGCGGTCTTGTCGAAGGCCTCGCCGACCGCGTCGTCAATGGTGCCGCCGAGCTTGGCATAGTCGCCGATGCCGGTGACGGCGACCAGCTGGGTGTGTCCGCCCGAGACCAGAAGCAGCAGGAAGGGGAAGGGCACCTTGTCGGTGAGGCGCGCGGTCAGCGCATGCGCTTCCAGATGATTGACGGCGATCAGCGGCTTCTTCGCCGCCAGCGCCAGCGCCTTGGCGGTGGTGAGGCCGACGATGACGCCGCCGATGAGCCCCGGGCCGGCGGCCGCGGCGATGCCGTCGACCTCGCCGAGGCTCAGCCCGGCGGCGCGCAGGGCGCGCGCGATCAGATGGTCGAGAACCTCGACATGCGCGCGGGCGGCAATCTCCGGCACCACGCCGCCATATTCGGCATGGTCCTCGGTCTGGGAATGGACGATGTTGGACAGGATGGTGCCGGTGCCATCGGCGCGCCGGCGCACCACCGCAGCGGCGGTTTCATCGCAGGTGGTCTCGATCCCGAGCAGGAGAAGATCGCGCATTGACTTTACGGGGTTGGACAGTGAATTGAGCCGGCACCGAACCGCTTGTGGCCCGACGGTATCATCCGGCTTCGCAATGATACGGCCATGTCGGGCCACAAAATATTGATATTGTGGCCAAAAACCCGACATCTGAATTTCAGCTGCCGGATTTTACCCACTAGCACCGCAGGACGGCATGACGCAATCGCTTCCCAAACTTCGGCTCGGCACGCGCGGCAGCCCGCTGGCGCTCTGGCAGGCGCATGCGGTGCGCGACGCGCTGCTCAAGGCCCATCGCTGGCCGGACGAGGCCGTGGAGGTGCAGGTGATCCGCACCACCGGCGATGCCATCACCGATCGGGCGCTGTCGGAGGCCGGCGGCAAGGGGCTGTTCACCAAGGAGCTTGAGGAGGCGCTGCTCGACCGGCGCATCGACCTCGCCGTGCATTCAGCCAAGGACATGCCGACCCGCCTGCCGGACGGCCTGCACCTGGTCGGCTATCTCCCGCGCGCGGATGTGCGCGACGCGCTGATCCTGCGCGAGGGCGTGGCGCTGCGCGACCTCAAGCCGGGGGCGAGGGTGGGCACCGCCTCGCTGCGGCGCGAGGCGCAGCTGCGCCGGCTGCGGCCTGACCTTCATGTCTCGCTGCTGCGCGGCAATGTGCACACCCGCCTCGCAAAGGTGGAGAGCGGCGAGTTCGACGGCACGCTGCTCGCCTATGCCGGGCTGAACCGCCTCGGCCTCGCCGACAGGGTCAGCTCGGTGCTGGAGACGGCTGACTTCCTCCCGGCTGTCGGGCAGGGGGCGGTGGCGATCGAGACTCGCTTCGGCGATATCGCGGTGGACGCGCTTGTGGTGCCGGTGGCGTGCCCGGCCACCGGGCTGGCGCTGCGGGTGGAGCGGGCCTATCTCGGCCAGCTCGACGGTTCCTGCCGCACGCCGATCGGCGGGTTGGCGCAGCTGGAGGGCGATGAGATCCGCTTTCGCGGCGCCGTGCTCTCGCCCGATGGCGCGCGCTATTACGAGATCGTGCGCTATGGGCCGCGCAACCGCGCGCTGGAGCTCGGCATCGCCGCAGGGCAGGAGATGCGCGCTTTAGTGCCGCCCGAACTTCTCCCGCATTGACGGTGCGTGACATGCGGGTGCTGGTGACACGGCCACAGCCGGACGCGCAGGCCACCGCCGCGCGGCTTGATGCCGCCGGGCATGGCGCGCTGGTCGATCCCCTGCTCGCGGTGGAGGCGGTGGCGGCCGTCCTGCCGCCGGGGGCCTTCGACGCGGTGGCACTGACCAGCGTCAATGGTGCCCGCCTGCTGGGGGCCCGCCCGGAACTGCCGGCGCTGGCGGGGCTGCCGCTTTATGCCGTCGGCCGGCGCACGGCGGCGGCGGCGCCGGCGGCGTTCGGCACGGTTCATGTCGCCGGGGGCGACGGTGCGGCGCTGGCCGAACTGCTGCGCGCCAAGCTGCCCGCGGGCGCCCGGCTGCTTTATGTCGCGGGCGAGGAGCGGGCGGTCGATCTCGGCGCGGTGCTGGCGGGTGACGGCATTTCCACCGAACTTTTCGTGATCTACCGCACCGTCCCGGCGCAGGCGCTGGCGCCCGCGACGGTGGCGGCGGTGCGGGAGGGACGGATCGACGCGGCCTTCCACTTCTCGCCGCGTACCGCCGCCACCCTTGCCGACCGGGCGGAGGCGGCCGGTGTGGCGACGTATTTCCGCCATGTCGTGCATCTGTGCTTCTCTGCCAATGTGGCGAAGCCGCTGGCGGCGGCCGGTTGGCCGACCCGGATCGCCGCCGCGCCGACGGAAGAGGGCCTGTTCGATCTCCTGAACGGGTAGGCCATCGCAGTCTCCCGAGGTTGCGGCGCAGGGACAGGCGGTCTATCCCGGAACAAGGGCCGGCCCGGCGCTTTATCAAGGTAGAGGTAAGGACGTGGCGACAGACGATCCCAAAAAAGGTGCCGAGGACAAGGTCGAGGCCGGGGGCAAGCCCGCGCGCCGCCGGCCGCCGACGCTCGACCTTTCCGCTCGGGAAGTGACGCCCGTTTCCGACGAGGCGGCGACCAATGAGCCTGTGGTGCCTGCCGGGCCAAAGGCTTCCGCGCCGGACGATTCCACACCCGACACGTCCAAATCCTACACCTCCAAGGCAGGCGACGCCCTGCCGGACGCCTCCAAATCGGACGCCTCCAAGCCGGATACATCCCCCGACATGCCCCCCGAGACGCTGAAGCCCGATGCTGCTGCCGCCACCGACGAGGTGCCGGTGCTCGACGCTACCGGCGAGACGGGGAGCGCGAAGGGCGAGACGGCCGACGTGCCGCCGCCCGTTCATCCCGTGCCCCCGCCGGCCGAGCCGAGTCCGAAGCGTCCGCTTGGCCTTGTCGGCACGCTTTTTGTCGCGCTGCTCTCCGGCCTGATCGGCGGCGCCTTCGCGCTGGGCGTGGTGTCGACCTTCTATGGCGCCGAGGAGAACGTCGACGCGATCACCGAGCTTGAGGCGCGGGCACTGGATCTGCGCCAGCGGGTGGAGCTGCTGGAGGCCCGCGCTGGCGAGGCGCCGGCTGCCGGCCTCAATGCTCCCGCCGAGCTGGCGACCCGGCTCGATGCGCTGGAGAGCGGGCTGAACGCGCTCGGCTCCAAGGTCGACGCCTTGCCGGCGGTCCCGGCCACTGCGGCGGCGCCTGCCGCCTCGCCGGACGATGTCGCGGCGGTGAAGGGCCAGGTGGAGGCGCTGGAGCAGAAGGTGAGCGCGCTTCCCGCGCCGGCCCCGGCCGCTTCGCCCGAAGCTCTCAATGCCGCCACCGCCCGCCTCGACGCGCTGGAAGGCAAGCTCGCGGCTGCCACCGCCGCGCAGCGCGCCAGTGGGCAGGGCACGGCGCAGCTCGTGGTGCTGGGCACGCTGCGCGAGGCGATCCTCGCCGGCGGCCCCTTCGCCACCGAACTGAAGGCGGCGCAGGCGCTGCTGGCCGGGGACGCGGCGCCGCTGGCGGCGCTCGAGGCTTCCGCTGCCACCGGCTTCGCCTCCGGCCCAGCGCTGGCCGCGCAATTGCGCGCCGCCACCGCGCCCACCCCGGCGACGGACGCGCCCGGCACGGCCGCGGATGAGGGAGTTGTCGCCACCCTGCTGAAGGGCGCGCAGAAGCTCGTCACCATCCGTCGTTCGGACGAGGCGGCGGCATCGCCCGACATCGCCCGGGCCGAGACCGCGCTGGCGCAGGGGGATTTCGAGGGCGCGCGGGCGGTTCTCGCCGCGCTTCCCGAGGCCGAGCGCACCGCCGTCCAGCCCGTGCTCGCCGCGCTGGACGCCCGGCAGGCGGCGCTCGCCACCCTCGCCGAGCTGCATCGGCGCGTGCTCGCCACTCTCGCGGGAGGAAGCCAGTGATCCGGCTCGTCGTCTATCTCCTCGTCGTCGCCCTCTTGGCCTTCGGCATCGCCTGGCTGGCGGACCGGCCGGGCGCGGTGGTGATCGACTGGCAGGGCTGGCAGGTCGAGACCAGCATTCTGGTCGCGGCCAGCGCCCTGCTGGCTCTGCTGGCGGCGGTGATCCTGTTGTGGACGCTGCTGCGGCTGATCGTGCGCTCGCCCGACACCATCGCCCATTCCTGGCGCAACCGGCGCCGCAATCGCGGCTGGGCGGCGGTGACGCGCGGCCTTGTCGCGGTGGGCTCCGGCGACGCCGTGGGCGCCCGCCGGGCGGCCAATGACGCCCAGCGCTTGCTGGGCGAGGAACCGCTCAGCAAGCTGCTGGCGGCGCAGGCGGCGCAGCTTTCCGGCGATGCCGCCGGCGCCGAAGCGGTGTTCCGCTCGATGACCGAGGCCTCCGGCACGCGCCTGCTCGGCCTGCGCGGCCTGCATGTGGAAGCGCGCCGGCGCGGCGACCAGAGCGCCGCCCTGCAGGCGGCGGAGGAAGCGGCCCGGCACGAGCCCGGCCTCGCCTGGGCCGCCGACGCGGTGATCGAAGCGCGCTGCCTCAATGGCGATTTCGCCGGGGCGCTGGCGATGCTGGAGCGCGAGGCGGCGCATGGCGCGCTCGACCGGGCGACCCATCGGCGCCGGCGCGCCGTGCTGCTGGCGGCACAGGCGCAGGCGATCGAGCTTTCCGACCCCGCCAGCGCGCGGGATAAGGCGCAGGAAGCTGCGCGCCTCGCCCCCACGCTGGTGCCGGCGGCCGATATTGCCGGACGCCTGCTCGGTGCGGCCGGCGATGTGCGCAAGGCGGCGAAGATCCTCGAAGCCGCCTATGCGGCGACCCCGCATCCCGACCTCGCCGACGCCTATCTGCACCTGCGGCCGGGCGATGCCTCGCGCGAGCGGCTGAAGCGGGTGCGCACCCTTACCGCCTATCAGCCGGCCCACCCGGAAAGCGCCATGGCGCTGGCCCGCGCCGCGCTCGACGCGCAGGATTTCGACGTGGCCCGCACGGCGCTGGCGCCGCTGCTGGTGGCGCCGACCCAGCGCGCCTGCCTGCTGATGGCGGAGCTGGAAGCGGGCGAGCATGGCGATGTCGGCAAGGCCCGCGAATGGACCGCCCGCGCCGTGCGCGCCCAGCGCGACCCCGCCTGGGTGGCCGATGGCGTGGTGGCCGAGGCCTGGGGCCCGATCTCCCCGGTCAGCGGGCGGCTCGACGCCTATGAATGGAAGCTGCCGCCCGGCCTCGCCACGACGCCGATGCTGGAGAACGAGGCGGAGCGGGTGAAGCTGGCGATCGCCGCCGCCATCGAGAGCCGCCCGCCTGTCGCGGAGGGGCCAGTGGTCGATCTGTCGGCGTCTGGCGGCTCGGCGAGCCTTGCGCCGGCACATCTGGCGCCGGCCAATGCGACGCTGGCAAGCGTGACGCCGGAGGCCGGGGGCAAGGCGGAGCCGGAGAAGGTGGCGGCGAAGGCGTCGCCCCAGCTGGCCGCGCTGGCGACGCCTGTGGTGGCGATGCCGCATCTGCCGGATGATCCCGGCCCCGGCGCGCCTTTCGCCGACGAGCCCGGCGCGGTGCCGCGCGGGCCCTATATGTGAGGCCGCGCGCGGCCGCCGCCTTTGAGGGCGGGGCCGCGTGCTCGCCCTCAAAGGTGGCGGTCGGTCCGTCGAAAGCGCAAAGACCTGAAAAGCGCAAAAAAAAGCGCGCCAAGCGGCGCGCTATTTTCCCCGTAGAGGTGCCCGGTCAGAAACCGGCCGCTCGTCCAGCGGCCGGAGGGTACAGGTGCGGCCGGAGTACATCCGTCCTGACCGCCCCTCATCCGGCGAGGCACTGACGAGGTGCCAACGTGCCGGAAGCCCTGTTCTGACGGGGTTGATGCCTATATGGGGCGGGCCACCGGACATTCAAGGGGGCGTTGTCGGATCGGTGCACGCTGTCATCCCGGACGACCGCAGGGCGATCCGGGATCGTCTCCCGCACCTCGGGGCGCGATCCCGGCTCTCCGCTTCGCTGCGGCCGGGATGACAGCGTGCGGAACGGTATGCAGGAAACCGCGCGCCCGTGCCGCTCACTTCACCCGGCGGGTGGACAGCGGGGCGGGGGAGGCGCGGCCGGTGGATTTGCCGGCCTTGGCCGCCGGCGCGAAGGCCGCGGCGCTGCGGCCCTTCTGTTCCTTGGCGCTGGCGCGCGCGCCCTGCTCGCCGAACAGTTCCGCCAGCTTGTCGGTCATGGCGCCGCCCAGTTCCTCGGCGTCGACAATGGTGACGGCGCGCTTGTAGTAGCGCGTCACGTCATGGCCGATGCCGATGGCGATGAGCTCGACCGGGGACTTGTCCTCGATCTGCTGGATCATCCAGCGCAGATGGCGCTCCAGATAATTGCCGGGATTGACCGACAGGGTGGAATCGTCGACCGGCGCGCCGTCGGAGATCATCATCAGGATCCGGCGCGATTCAGTGCGCGCCAGCAGGCGGTTATGCGCCCATTCCAGCGCCTCGCCGTCGATGTTCTCCTTCAGCAGCCCCTCGCGCATCATCAGGCCGAGATTGCGGCGGGCGCGGCGCCAGGGGGCGTCGGCGGATTTGTAGATGATGTGACGCAGGTCGTTCAGCCGCCCCGGCGCCCCCGGCTTGCCGGCCGAGAGCCACGCCTCGCGCGCCTGCCCGCCCTTCCACGCCTTGGTGGTGAAGCCGAGAATCTCGACCTTCACGCCGCAGCGCTCCAGCGTGCGGGCCAGAATATCGGCGCAGGCGGCCGCGACCGTGATCGGGCGCCCGCGCATCGAGCCGGAATTGTCGAGCAGCAGCGTGACGACGGTGTCGCGGAAATCGGTGTCGCGCTCGCGCTTGAAGGAGAGCGGCTGCATCGGGTCGAGGATGATGCGGTGCAGGCGCGCCGGGTCGAGCATGCCCTCTTCGAGGTCGAATTCCCAGCCACGGTTCTGCTGCGCCATCAGCTTGCGCTGCAGCCGGTTGGCAAGGCGGGCGACGATGCCGGACAGATGCACCAGCTGCTTGTCGAGATGGGCGCGCAGCCGCGCCAGCTCATCGGCGTCGCACAGCTCGTCGGCGTTCACCGTCTCGTCGAAGCGCGGGGTGAAGGGGTGGTATTCGGGTGGGCGCGGCTCGGCCGGCACCGCGTTTTCCGGCTTCCACGGCTCGGAGGCATCGTCGGATTCGCCCAGCTCCGCATCGTCGGAAAGCTCGGAATTGGGCTGGTCCTGCTGTTCCTCGGATTCTTCCGGGTTCTGGTCAGAGGACAGGTCGGAATCGACCTCGGTCTGGCCCTCGGCGTTGTCCTCTTCCTCGCTGTCGCTGCCCTTGCCGTTGTCGTCGTCGCGGCTGTCATCGGCCTCGGTGGAGGGGTCGTTGTTCTCGTCGAAGGGGGCGATGTCCTCGCCCATGCCGAGCGAGGAGAGCAGGTCGCGCATCGCCTCGGCAAAGCGGGCCTGATTGTCGGCGGCACCGGAAAGCTCGTCGAGCGCGCTGGCGCCGTGCTCCTCGATGAAGCCACGCCACAGATTGACCATCTCGCGCGCCGCGGCGGGCGGGGCCATGCCGGTCATGCGCTCGCGCAGGATGAGCGAGAGCGCATGCTCCAGCGGCGCGTCGGAGCGGTCGGCCAGATTGGCGTAATTGGCCTTCTGGTAGCGGTCCTCCAGCATGGCCGACAGGTTCAGCGCCACCCCGTCCATCCGCAGGGCGCCGAGCGATTCGCAGCGCGTCTGCTCGGCGGCTTCAAAAGCGGCGCGTGCCTCCTGGCCCATCGGCACCAGCCGCTGATGCACCTTGGGATCATGGCAGGCCATGCGCAGCGCCATGGAATCGGCATGGCCGCGCATGATGGCGGCGTCCTGCTTCGACATGCGCCGGGCGGGCTCGGGCAGGCGCGCGCGCCCGTCGGCAAAGCCGGGCTTTTCCGAGCCGAAGGTCACGTCGATCTCGCGATTGCCGGCAATGGCACGCAGGCAGCCGGTGACGGCGCGCTTCAGCGGCTCGGTCGGGGCTTCCTTGGGCGGGGTGCGGCTGGTGCGGTTCGACGTGGACATGGCAAGCCTTGGATATGGGCAGCCCTCTCTCGGAACAGAGAAGGCGGGACCGGCGGCCGGCCGGTCCCGAGGATGGCCGTCAGGACATGACGACGTTGATGGCCGACTCGGTCAGTTCCTTGCCGAAGCAGCGCTGGTAGAACTCGGCCACCAGCGGGCGCTCCAGCTCGTCGCACTTGTTGAGGAAGGTGACGCGGAACGAGAAGGCCAGCTCCTGGAAGATCTCGGCGTTCTCGGCCCAGGTGATGACGGTGCGCGGGCTCATCACGGTCGACAGGTCGCCATTGATGAAGGCCTGCCGGGTGAGATCGGCCAGGCGCACCATGCGGGCGGCAACGTCGCGGCCTTCCGGGGTCTGCAGGTTCTTGGCCTTGGAGACGACGATGTCGACCTCCTTGTCATGGGCCAGATAGTTCAGCGTGGTGACGATGGACCAGCGGTCCATCTGCGCCTGATTGATCTGCTGGGTGCCGTGATAGAGGCCGGTGGTGTCGCCGAGGCCGATCGTGTTGGCGGTCGAGAACAGGCGGAAGGCGGGGTGCGGGCGGATGACCCGGTTCTGGTCCAGCAGCGTCAGGCGACCGGCGGATTCGAGCACGCGCTGGATCACGAACATCACGTCCGGGCGGCCGGCATCATATTCGTCGAACACCAGGGCGACGTTGTTCTGGTAGGCCCAGGGCAGGATGCCGTCGCGGAATTCGGTGACCTGCAGGCCGTCGCGCACCACGATGGCGTCCTTGCCGATCAGGTCGATGCGGCTGATGTGGCTGTCGAGGTTGATGCGCACGCAGGGCCAGTTGAGCCGGGCAGCGACCTGCTCGATATGGCTCGACTTGCCGGTGCCGTGATAGCCCGTGACCATCACCCGGCGGTTATGGGCAAAGCCGGCGAGAATGGCGAGGGTGGTCGGCCGGTCGAACAGGTAGTCGGGATCGATTTCCGGCACATGGGCGTCCGGTTCGGCATAGGCCGGCACATCCAGATCGACATCGATGCCGAACACCTGACGAACAGAGACCTTCATGTCCGGCAGCGCGGGCGCTTGCGTGAGCGGGGCGGTCATTCTTCCTCCGTTGCCGCGCGTGGTCGCGCGGGCTGGTCTGGCACACGTGCTTCCTAGCAGAAGCCCGCATTCTTGAGATGATTATAGGACTGGATCACGTCGCGCAGACGGTCCTCGGTTGAAATGTCGCCGCCATTGGCGTCGGGGTGGTACTTTTTCACCAGCACCTTGAAACGGGCCTTGATCTCCTCGGGCGTGGCGGAAATCTCCACACCGAGGGATTCGAAGGCGCGGCGCTCGGCATTGCGGATCATCCGGCTTTCGCGCGGCGCCTCCGGCTCCGGCCGGGCGCGCCCGCCCACTTCGCCGAACATGCCGAACGGGTCGGCGATGTTTTCCGTCGCGTGGCGCTTGGCGTGCTCGGCGGCGCGGGCGGCGCCACCCTTCGAGCCCATCTTCCAGGTCGGGCGATGGCCGGTGGCCGCGTCCTTCTGGTAGGCCGCCACGGCGTCGTCCGCCATGCCGTTGAAATAATTATACGACTGGTTGTAGGCGCGGGCATGCTCGAAGCAGAAGCGCCAGAACTGCCCCTCCATCTGCCGGCCCTTCGGCGCGCGATGAGTCGCGGGGTTGCAGCAGCCCTCCCACTCGCAAGCGGGGCCTTCCGCCTTCAGGCGGCGATCGCGATCGGGCTTCACGCGGATGCGATCGAAGAGAGGGGAGTCGAGCTTCATGGTCCGACGATTATGCTGTTGCTGGAGCAGGTATACAAGAAACCGCTGGTTCGTCACCGCCCTGAAGAGACATACGGGGCGCTGGGCCGATCAGATCGCGGTGGGCGGAATCGACAATTCCCTCACCGTACCCGGTGAGGGGGAAGGAGTGTCCCACCCGATTGCGGTTGCATCGGGTCGGGGGAAGGCGAGGGCGAAATGTTGACGCGGCTAGGGGGTGGGCGTACCGCATCGTTCATGAGCACGCAAATCCCACGCCCGCCCACGCCCTCCGATGATGCCGTCGCGCAGGCACTGGCCCGCGTCCGGGCGGCGCTGGCCGAATTGTCGCCGAGCGTCCTGGAACTTGAGGATGAAAGTCATCGGCATGAAGGCCATGGCGGGCATCGTCCTGGTCAGCTGACGCATCTTCGCGTGCGAATTGTCGCGCAGGCGTTCCTCGGCCAGAGCCGGCTGGCGCGCCATCGCCTGGTGAATGGCCTGCTGGCGGACGAGATTGCGCGCGGCCTGCACGCACTCGCCATCGAAGCCAAGGCGCCCGGCGAGTAGCCCCGGCGCGCGTCCTCCCGTCAGCGGCCTGCGCGATATAGGAAGCGCGGGCGCTTTTATCCAGTAGCGCGAAAGGCCTGCCACCAAGGAAGCGGGCGTCGCAGGACACCCCGCGCTGTCGATCACGTCCGCGCGCTGGGCGGGAGTGACGCAGAGGCAGGGCGTTGTCTTTTCGCTCCTCCCTTCCATGTTCAAGGTGTGCTGCCGCGTTGAATGGCTCGCATTCCCTGCGCGTGCGATCCTTCTTCGCAAGGCAGCACAGCCTGATTATCTCAATGTGGGAGGTTGCTGATGTCGTTGACGAACAAGGCCGAACGAAGCCTGATCAGCCACGAGGAATACGAGATTGTCCGCCTGACGCATCACCCCGATATCTATGATGTGGCCGGCGAGGATCTCCAGGCGACCCGCAAGCGTCTGCGCGACCTGCAGGAAAAGGAACGGACCCTGGCGCGGGAGAAGCGGCGCATCTCGCGCGGCAAGGCCGAGCCGCGCGGCGGCAGCTTTCCCGGCACCCAGGAGCGCCCGAGCCAGCGCAAACAGGTGTTCGCCGCTGCCGTCAAGCGGCTCAGTCGGGAGATCGACCGTCGGGCGCGGATCGCGGCGCGGGCGCCGCAGGCCGAGATTGCCGAGAGGGCCCTGGCGATGCGGCGCGAGAATTTCAACGCCTCGCACGCGGCCGCCGATACCGCCAATGAGGGCATGCAGGTCATCGCCAGTCGACGTCGGCGCACCACGGTGCATCCCGGAAAGGTGGGCCGCGTCTCCCAGCGTACCAAGGCAGCCCAGGCCCGCCGCGACGCGAAAGGCTAGAGCGCGATCCGATCCGATCGAATCAATCTGGTCGGTCATTCGCCCTCTAACTCGAAGCGAGAGAACGCGTTATCCGATCCGCTTGCGTTGCAAGCCGGTCGGCGCGTGCTCTAAGCCTTACGGCCGGCGGCGCTTCCGGGCGCCGCCACCGCAGGCCGCCGCAGCGGCGAGATGCGCAGCAGGGTGATGCGGTTGCGCTGCTTACGCATCACCTGGAAGCGGAAGCCGTGGAACATGAAGGCCTGCCCCGGCTCCGGGATGATGCGGGCCTCATGGATGACGAGGCCGGCAATGGTGGTGGCCTCCTCGTCCGGCAGGTGCCAGCCCATCGCCCGGTTGAGGTCGCGAATCGCCACCGTGCCCTCGACGCTGACCGAGCCGTCCGGGTTGCGGCGCGCGCCGGTGAAGGCCTTGTCGTGCTCGTCAGAGATGTCGCCGACGATCTCCTCCAGAATGTCCTCCAGCGTCACCAGCCCCATCACCTCGCCATATTCGTCGACGACGAGGGCGAAGTGCTGCTTGCGGCGGCGGAAGGCCTTGAGCTGGTCGGGCAGCGAGGTGACGTCGGGCACGAACCACGGGGCGCGGGCGATCTTCTCGACATCGAGCTTGGTGGCGTCGTTGCCAAGAGCGATCAGCTCGCGCAGCAGGTCCTTGGCGTGCAGCACACCGATTATGTTGTCCGGCCGATCGCGCCACAGCGGCAGGCGGGTGTGCGGGGAGGCGAGCACCTCGTGAACGATCCGCTCGGGCGGTTCGTCGGCGTTCAGGCTCGCCATCTTGGTGCGGTGGACCATGATGTCGGAGACTTCCAGCTCGCCAAGGTCGAGCAGGCCGCCGAGCATGTCGCGCTCGTCCTTCACCACGCTGCCCTCGCGGTGCAGCAGGTCGACCGTGCCGCGCAGTTCCTCCGACGCGGAAAGCACGTTGGTGGTGGCGCCGAGCGGCACGCCCATGGCGCGCAGCAGGGCCCGTACCAGCGCCTCGATCGCCAGCGTCAGCGGCCCGAACAGGCCGACGATGAAGCGGATCGGCCCCGCCACCAGCAGCGAGACGCGGTCAGGGTGGTTGATGGCGATGGTCTTGGGCAGGACTTCGGAAAAGATGACGACGACGATCGTCATGCCCACCGTCGCATAGGCGATGCCGGCGGTGCCGAACCAGGCGAGCAGTAGCCCGGTTGTCAGCGAGGACGCCGCGATGTTGACGAGATTGTTACCCAGCAGAATGCCGCCGATGAGGCGCTCGCGCTGGCCCATCATCCGGTTCACCAGCGCGGCGCGGACATCGCCGTTCTTTTCGAGTGTGTGCATCCGCGCCTTGGAGGAGGCGGTCAGTGCCGTTTCGCTTCCCGAGAAGAAAAAAGACAGCAGAAGACAGATGATAACGGCGCTGAGGGCAATCCAGTCATATGCGGTCATGGCGCCTTCTTAGCTGGGCTGGCGTTCCACCTCAAGGAAGGCACGGATCTGTGAAGGGTCGACGTCGCGAGCGATGTAGCTCTGGCCGATGCCGCGGGCGAGGATGAAGGTGAGCGCGCCGCGCGACACCTTCTTGTCCTGGCCGATCAGGGCCATCAGCCCGTCCGTGTCCGGCAGCGCGCCGGGAATGTCGGCGATGCGCGTCGGCAGGCCGACGCTGCGCAGATGCGCCTCCACCCGCGCCGCATCGCCTTGCGCGCACAAGCCCTGCGCCGCCGAGAAGCGGAAGGCCTGCGCCATGCCGATGGCGACCGCCTCGCCATGCAGCAGGCGCTGCGAGAAGCCGGCGCCCGCTTCCAACGCGTGGCCGAATGTGTGGCCGAGATTGAGCAGGGCGCGATCGCCCGTCTCCTTCTCGTCGCGGCTGACCACGGCGGCCTTGGAAGCGCAGCTGGTGGCGATGGCCTCGATACGCTCGGGCCCGCCACCGAACACCGCCTGCCATTTGCGCTCCAGCCAGGCGAAGAACGGGGCGTTGTCGATCAGCCCGTATTTGGCGACCTCGGCATAGCCGGAGCGGAACTCGCGCAGCGGCAGCGTGTCGAGGGCGCCGGTATCGGCCAGCACCAGAATGGGCTGGTGGAAGGCGCCGACGAGGTTCTTGCCGTGGCGGGAATTGATGCCGGTCTTGCCGCCGACGGAGGAATCGACCTGCGCCAGCAGGCTGGTCGGGGCCTGGACGAAATCGACCCCGCGCCGCAGCGCCGCCGCCGCAAAGCCGGCGAGATCGCCCACCACGCCGCCGCCCAGCGCCAGGACAAGGTCCCCGCGCTCGATCCGCGCGGCGAGCAGGGCGTCCACCACTTCCTCGAACACGGCGAAGCATTTCGATTTCTCGCCGGGCGCGACCAGCACCGGGGTGGGCGACAGGCCGGCCTCGCGCAGCGCCGTTTCCACCGTGCCGAGATGGCGGTCGGCGACATTGTGGTCGGTGACGATACCGACGCGGGCACCCGGCCGCAGGGCGGCGATGCGCGCCCCCGCCTCGGCCAGCAGGCCCGGGCCGATGACGATGTCATAGGAGCGCTCGCCGAGCCCGACGCGCAGCTGCGTGCGGTTGGCGGCGGGGGCGACAGATGCAGAAGCGGCGGGCATGTTCATATCTCGTCTCCCGAGGCCGGCGCGGCGAGATGGCCAATGAGCGCCTCGATCACCGTGTCGACCATCACGTCCTGCGGCACGTCATGCGACACCACGGTGACATCCGCCAGCGCATAGACCGGATAGCGCTGGTCGATCAGCCGCGCCAGCGTTCCCTCCGGATCATTCTTCAGCAGAGGCCGGTCATCGCGCCGGCGCACGCGGCGCAGCAGCACGTCGAGCTCGGCCTTGAGCCACACACAGATGCCGCGGGCGGCGATGGCGGCGCGCGTCTCCTCGCTCATATAGGCGCCGCCGCCGGTGGCGAGCACCATCGGCCCGGCCTCCAGCAGGCGGGCGATCACCTTTTTCTCGCCATCGCGGAAGGCGGGCTCGCCCCGCAGGGCGAAGATCTCGGGGATCGTCATGCCCGCCGCCGTCTCGATCTCGGTGTCGGCATCGGCGAAGGGCAGAGCGAGGCGGCGGGCGAGGCGCTTGCCGACCGAGGATTTGCCGGCGCCCATCATGCCGACAAGCACGATGGAGCGCGCGCCCTGAAGCTCGCGCAGGCGCGCTGCCGTCTCATCCTGTTCGGGTTCCGCCGTCATCGCACCCTGCTCGCTCAAACGAAGCGCGGACTAGCATTGGCGCAAGGGTGACGCAATGCGAGGGTGACGCAATGGGAAGCCGCCGGGCGCGGCGGTGGCACTGTAACGCTCCGTTCAGACAGAAATGGCAGGGTGAAACCGACATCGCCCGGGTCGGGCGCGTTTCCGCCGGCCGGCCAAAGGCCTTAGGATCGCCACCACCCTCCATCGAATCGCGCAAGGCCCCGCTCCCCCATGCCGAGCCTCATCCGTCTTCTCGTCATCCTCGGCATTCTCGGCGGCATCGGCTATGGCACGCTGTGGGCGTTCGCCACGCTGGTGAAGCCGCAAATGCGCGAGATGAGCATCGTGGTGCCGCCGGATCGGTTCGCCAAATGAACGCGCCGGCGCCCGGACAGGCGCGGCTGTTTCTCGACATGATGGCGGCCGAGCGCGGGGCCGGGGCGAACACGCTGGGTGCCTATCAGCGCGACCTAGAGGATTATGAGGGGTTTCTGGCGACGCAGGGCTCGCACGCACTGGCCGCCGGGACAGCGCAGCTGCGCGCCTGGCTCGCGTCACTCTCCGTGCGCGGGCTCGCCAGCGCTAGCGTGGCGCGAAAACTCTCGGCGGTGCGCCAGTTCCACCGCTTTCTCTATGCCGAAGGCCATCGCGGCGACGACCCCGCCGCCGTGCTGGAAGGCCCGCGCCGCAGCCGGCCTCTGCCCAAGGTGCTGACTCTGGAGGAGGTGAGCGGCCTCATCGCCACCGCCCATGCGCGGGCCGGCGAGGCGGTGTCGAGCTTTGCGGAAGGCGCGCGGCGGGCACGCACGGCCTGTTTTATCGAACTGCTCTACGCCACCGGCCTGCGCGTTTCCGAGCTGGCGGCGCTGCCGGCCTCGGCGGCGACCATGAAGGGCGATGCCCTCATCGTGCGCGGCAAGGGCAATAAGGAGCGGCTGGTGCCGCTGGGCGAGCCGGCCAAGGCGGCGATGAGGCACTACCGCGCCGCGCTGGAGACCGCGAGCGCCGGCAAGGCGGGCAAGGGGCCGGGCACGGCGCCGCCGCCACGCGCGCGCTGGCTGTTCCCCTCCGGCGCCGCCAGCGGCCACATCACCCGCCAGCAGGTGGCGCTGGACCTGAAGGACCTCGCTCTGGCGGCGGGGCTCGACCCCGCCCGGCTCTCGCCGCATGTGCTGCGCCATGCCTTCGCCAGCCATCTCCTGGCGCATGGGGCGGAGCTGCGCATCGTGCAGACACTGCTTGGCCATGCCGACATCTCGACCACGCAGATCTATACCCATGTGCTGGATGAGCGGCTGAAAAGCCTGGTGCGCGACCTGCATCCGCTCAGCGATGGCAGCGGCGATTAAGCGCATTTGCGGCCTTGCCTTGACGTCGCCACCCTCTCGGGGCAGCTTCCGCGCAACTTCGCGGGTTTCCCCTCCGGGCGGCCCCCCTTACCTTGTCAGCCGGTTCAGTCATTTCCAATGCGCAGCTACCTCGATTTTGAGAAGCCCGTGGCCGAGCTTGAGGCCAAGCTGGAAGAATTGCGCGCCATGGCGGCGCAGGGCGATGCGGTCGCCATTGGCGACGACATAACCCGGCTGGAGGGCAAGGCGCGCGACGCGCTGCTCCAGCTGTACGCGAATCTCTCCCCCTCGCAGAAGACGCAGGTGGCGCGCCACCCGCTGCGCCCGCACTTTTCCGACTATGCCGCCAGCCTGTTCGAAGAGTTCGACCCGCTGGCCGGCGACCGCAAGTTCGGCGACGACAATGCCATTCTCGGCGGCCTCGCGCGCTTTCGCGGCCGCGCCGTCTGCCTGATCGGGCAGGAAAAGGGCTCCACCACGGAAACCCGTATCAAGCACAATTTCGGCATGGCCCGGCCCGAAGGCTACCGCAAGGCGGTGCGGCTGATGGAACTGGCCGACCGTTTCTCGCTGCCGGTGATCTCGCTGGTTGACACGGCCGGCGCCTTCCCAGGCCTCGACGCCGAGGAGCGCGGGCAGGCCGAAGCCATCGCCCGCTCCACCGATGCCTGCCTCTCGCTCGGCGTCCCCAATGTTGCCGTCATCATCGGCGAGGGTGGCTCCGGCGGCGCGATCGCCATAGCCACGGCCAACCGGGTGCTGATGCTGGAACACGCGATCTACAGCGTGATCTCGCCGGAAGGAGCGGCCTCGATTCTCTGGCGCGATACCGCCAAGGCGCAGGAAGCCGCGATGAACATGAAGATCACGGCGCAGGACTTGCTCCGCTTCCATGTCATCGATTCGATCATCGCCGAACCCCCCGGCGGCGCCCACCGCGCCCCCGAGGTGGCGATGCAGGCGGCGGGCGACGCCATCGAGGCGGCGCTCGGCGAAATGGATGGAATGGACCCGGCGGCGCTGCGCAAGGCGCGCCGCGAGAAGTTCCTCGCCATCGGCCGGAACCTCTGAGCCTGCCGGCTCCGGCCAAGGTGACGTGCTGTGCCGACGTGCCGGCCCCTCGCAAAGGGGTGATGCAGTGGGTGCGCGGGGCGGGATTGCGGACGCCATCGCTGCGGTATAACGCTTTGGGCCGGTGCTTTGGGCATCGGGCTTTCGGGGAGACTCCGGGGTTGAGGTTTCACGGGTTTTCGAGCCTCTCGCGCCAGGCGCGTGACCGGGGGTTCGGCGTGCGTTGGCGCGCGGCCCTGCTTGCCGGCTGTGCGGCGCTGGTGCTTGCCGGCTGCAATGGCGGCGACAGCAACTCGCCGATGTCCAAGGCCAGCAAGACCCTGTCGCCGCAGACGCTGGCGCTGATTCAGCAAAAGGACATGACCAAGTCCAGCCCGATCGTGGTCCGGATCTTCAAGGAAGAATCCGAGCTGGAGGTCTGGAAGGAAACCAATAGCGGCGACTATGAACTGCTGAAGACCTACCCGATCTGCCGCTGGTCCGGCGAATTGGGGCCGAAGGTGCGGGAAGGTGACCGGCAGGCGCCGGAGGGCTTCTACACCATCACCCCCGGCCAGATGAACGCGAATTCCAGCTATTACCTCGCCTTCGACCTCGGCTTTCCCAATGCCTATGACCGCGCCTGGGGCCGCTCGGGCAGCAATCTGATGGTGCATGGCGACTGCTCCTCGCGCGGTTGCTACGCCATGACCGACGAGCAGGTGCAGGAAATCTTCGCGCTGGGCCGCGAGAGCTTCTATGGCGGCCAGCGCTCGTTCCAGGTGCAGGCCTATCCGTTCCGGATGAGCACCGACAATCTGGTGCGCCACCGCAACAACCCGAACCTCGCCTTCTGGAAGATGCTGAAGGAAGGCAGCGACGTGTTCGAGATCACCAAGGCGCCGCCCAAGGTGGATTATTGCGGCAAGCGCTACGTGTTCAACGCCACCCCGGCGGACCCGAGCCAGAAGCTGCAGGCCTCCGCTCCCTGCCCGGACTACACCATGCCGGAAGGGCTGGAGGAGGCGGTGGCCGCCCGCCAGAAGGACGTCAGCACCAAGATCGCCAGCGCCGGCGCGCTGCAGCCCGCCGCCCCGGTCAAGACCGGCAAGGATGGCGGCATGCACAAGGTGTTCCTCGCCAAGCTGGAAAATCCCGAGCTTTCCGCCCCGGGTTCGCTGCCGCCGGTGGTGAAGCCGCCCGGCAGCGACTATGGCGTTTCCACCACCGAGCCAGCGCCGGCCGAGAGCATCGCGCTCGCCACCGCCGACACGGTGAGCGAGACCGCCGCCGTGCCGCTGCCGGCGCCGCGTCCTGACGACGCGCCGGGTGGTCCGCGCACCGCGGTCGCAGCCGCCCCGGCCACGGGCGGGCTCTTCAGCCTGTTCGGCGCCCTCGCTCCCACTGAGACGAAGCCGGCCGACGCTGTGGCCGCGCCGGCGGCTGCCGCGCCGCCCCAGGCCGCGAGCGCGCCGGCCGACGCACAGGCCCGGCCGCCCGAGCGCGCGGCGCTGCCGCAGGTCGCGGCGCTCGATGCCGGCAGCAATGGCGGCTTTCTCGACAGCCTGAAGAACTGGTTTGGCGGCAGCACGCCGCCGGCGGCCGCCCCGGCCGAGCCGATCGCCGATGTGCCGGTGCCGCCCGTCCGTCCGCCGGTGCCGCGCCAGGCTACGACGGTGCCCGCCGCCCCGCCGCAGACACCCCGCGCCAGCCAGCCGGCTCCCATTGCCGCGCCGGCTGCAGGTGCGGCGTCTCCCGCCCGTCCCTCGGTGGCGTCGTCCAGCGGCGAAGCGGTGTCCGGCACCGTGCCGACCCTGCCGGGCGCCGCCGGCATCCTGGCGCCGGGCAGCTTCTCCACGGTTCAGTAGGCGCAGCGCGCCGTTTCAGGCGATGACAGAACTGTGGATGCTGGCAACCCGCCAGCCGGCCGGCTCGCGACGCCAGATGCGGGTGAAGCGCAGCTTCGCCTCGAAGGGCGCGCCACCCGCCGTGCCGCTGGCATCGGCCCGCAGTACCGCCCGCACCACGCCCGGGGCGATCGAACTCAAGCGGTAGTCCGAAAAAGCCAGCGTCTCCAGCGCAAACGCGCCGGTGCGGTGAAGGTCGAGATCGTCTTGCTTGCTCAGCACGTGGCCGAACTGGTTGACGAAGACCAGGTCGTCGGCCAGCAGCGCATCGAGCGCGGCGACATCGCCGGCGAGAGCGGCCGCGCACAGAAGCCGCTCGGCGGCTGCGACGCTGTGCAGGTCCGCCTCAGTCGGATCATCCTGCACCGCGCCGCCGCTCATTGCCCTGCCTCAGACGAACTTGCCGTGGCAGTGCTTGTATTTGAGCCCCGAGCCGCAGGGGCAGGCCTCGTTGCGCCCAACCCGGCCCCAGGTGGAGGGGTCATCGGGGTTGCGCGGCGGCGCGGCGGGGTCGTCGGCCGGCGCCAGCGTCGCCTCGGCGGCGAGCTCGGCATCGGCGAGCGCGAACTCGTCCTCGCCGGTGGCGGGGTCGATATGGTGCGGCGCCATGGGCGGCATGTCGTCGGTCTGCGGCGCGGCCATCACCTCGACCCGCATCAGCTGGGCGGTCACGGCCTCGCGCAGATTGGCGAGCATGGCCTCGAACAGCTGGAAGGCTTCCGACTTGTACTCGTTCAGCGGGTCGCGCTGGGCATAGCCGCGCAGGCCGATGACCTGGCGCAGATGATCGAGCGTCACCAGATGCTCGCGCCAGAGATGGTCCAGCGTCTGCAGCAGGATCGACTTCTCGACATAGCGCATGATGTCGGGGCCGTATTTGGCCGCCTTCAGCGCCATCGCCTCGTCGGCCCGGCGCTGCACGCGCTCGCGCATCTCTTCGTCGGCGATGCCTTCCTCGGCCGCCCATTCCTTGACCGGCAGGTCGAGCCCCAGCACGCGCTGGAGCTGCTCGGCAAGGCCCTCCGTGTCCCATTGCTCGGGATAGGCACTGGGGGGAACATGCTTGACGACGATGTCCTCGATGATGCCGTGGCGCATCTCGGCCACCGTCTCGGCGACGTCCTCGTCCTGCATCAGCTCGACGCGCTGCTCGAACACCACCTTGCGCTGGTCGTTCATCACGTCGTCATATTTCAGCAGGTTCTTGCGGATGTCGTAATTGCGCGCCTCGACCTTCTGCTGCGCCTTCTCCAGCGCCCGGTTGATCCAGGGATGGACGATGGCCTCGCCCTCCTTGAGGCCGAGCTTCTGCAGCATACCGTCGAGCCGGTCCGACCCGAAGATCCGCATAAGATCGTCTTCCAGCGAAAGGAAGAAGTGCGAATGGCCGGGGTCGCCCTGGCGGCCGGAGCGGCCGCGCAGCTGGTTGTCGATGCGCCGGCTCTCGTGCCGCTCGGTGCCGATGACATAGAGCCCGCCGGCTTCCAGCGCCTTCGCCTTCAGCTTGCCGACTTCCGCACGGATCTGGGCCTCGGCGGCGGCGCGCTGCTCGCCCTCCGGCATGTCGCCGAGTTCGTGGGAAATCCGCATGTCGGCATTGCCGCCGAGCTGGATGTCGGTGCCGCGGCCGGCCATGTTGGTGGCGATGGTGACGGCGCCGGGCACGCCGGCCTGGCTGACGATGTAGGATTCTTGCTCATGGTGGCGGGCATTGAGCACCGCGAACACCTGGTCGTCCGCCGTGCCCTGGTCGCCGTCATAGAGCGGACGGAAGGCGTCGGGGTCGGAAAAGTCCTTCTGCTTGAAGCCGCGCTTCTTCAGCAGCTCGGCCAGCAGTTCCGACTTTTCGATCGAGGTGGTGCCGACCAGCACCGGCTGGCCACGGCTCTTGCAGTCGGTGATGAGGTCGATGATGGCGTTGTATTTCTCGGTCGCCGTCCGGTAGACCTCGTCATCGTCGTCGACACGCTGCACCGGCAGGTTGGTCGGAATCTCGATCACTTCGAGATTGTAGATGTCCTGGAACTCCGCCGCCTCGGTATTGGCCGTGCCGGTCATGCCGGCCAGCTTCTCATACATGCGGAAATAGTTCTGGAAGGTGATGGAGGCCAGCGTCTGGTTCTCGGGCTGGACCTGCACCCGCTCCTTGGCTTCCAGAGCCTGGTGCAGCCCTTCCGAATAGCGCCGGCCCGGCATCATGCGGCCGGTGAACTCGTCGATGATGACGACTTCATTGTTGCGGACGATATAGTCCTTGTCGCGCTGGAACAGCGTGTGGGCGCGCAGGGCCTGGTTGACGTGATGGACGACCGAGACATTCTCGATGTCGTAGAGGCTCTCGCCCTTGAGGATGCCGGCGTCGCGCAGCAGGTTCTCGGCCTTTTCCATGCCGGCTTCGGTCAGGGCGACCGAGCGCTGCTTCTCGTCGACGTCGTAATCCTCCTTCGTCAGCCTGGGGATATAGGCGTCGATGGTGGTGTAGAAGTCCGAGCGGTCGTCGAGCGGGCCGGAAATGATCAGCGGCGTGCGGGCTTCGTCGACCAGGATCGAGTCCACCTCGTCGACCACGGCGTAGAAGTGCGGGCGCTGGACCATCTGGTTCAGCTCATACTTCATGTTGTCGCGCAGATAGTCGAAGCCGAGCTCGTTATTGGTGGCGTAGGTGACGTCGCAGGCATAGGCGGCGCGGCGCTCATTGTCGTCGAGGCCGTGATGGATGATGCCGGTGGTGAGGCCGAGGAAGCGGTAGACGCGCCCCATCCACTCGGCGTCGCGCTTGGCGAGGTAGTCGTTGACCGTGACGACGTGGACGCCCTTGCCGGTCAGCGCGTTGAGATAGACCGGCGCGGTGGCGACCAGGGTCTTGCCTTCGCCGGTCCGCATCTCGGCGATGCCGCGCTCATGCAGCACCATGCCGCCGATGAGCTGCACGTCGAAATGCCGCTGGCCCAGCGCCCGGCGGGACGCCTCGCGCACGGTGGCGAAGGCCGGGACCAGCAGGTCGTCCAGGCTTGCGCCCTTGGCCAATTGCTCGCGGAAGGTAATGGTGCGGGCGCGCAGAGCCTCGTCGGAGAGCGCCTTCAGCTCCGGTTCGAGCGCGTTGATGGCCGCGACCTTGGGCTGATAGCCGCGCACGCGGCGGTCATTGGCCGATCCGAAGAGCTTTCGCGCGAGAGCGCCGAACATGAGACTTCCAATCCGAGTCCGCCAGGAGCAGGTGTCGGACGGGCGGTGACGGGCCGCCGCATCCTCTTGAGCAAGCTGCGGGCGCGAGCGCGCGGGCTGAAGCCTCATCGAGACGCCATTTGCGGCCGAAATGGGTCTTCAGGGCCGGGCCGCCGCGAACGGCTTGCGGGTTCTTGCGTCACATAAGCGCGAGTGCCGGCGAGAACCCGCACCGCGTGCCACACTTATGAACGGGTTTGGGGGTTGTCAATCGCAGGCCGGACGACAGTTTTGCTAACCTGCAAGCCATCGCCCCGGCGGTCCCGTCCCCGACGCTCCGGCGGCGAAAAATCTGGCGTCGGTGATCTTACACGCTTGCAACCTGAACCCGGCTGGGCCAGCTTTCGCGGCCCCGCAGCGGCCAACCGAAAATTGAGGAACGCTCCATGACCCGTCATAGCCCGCACACCGCGCCCAAGGCGGCCCATCGCCCCGCCGGCCGGGTCACCTCCAGCCCGCTGCGCGCCGGTCTTCTCGCCGCCCTGATCGGCACGGCCTTCCTTCCGGCGCTGCCCGCGCTCGCCCAGGACGCAGCGGCACCCGCCCCGGCGACCGCCGCCGCGCAGAGCGATGACCCGGTGCTCGCCACCGTCAACGGCACGCCAATCCGCCGCAGCGACGTAACCGCCGCCGCCGCCGAACTGGCCCCGAACCTGCCCCAGCAGATCCAGGGCCCGGCGCGCGACGAATATGTGCTCGGCTTCCTCATCGACCTCAACGCTATGGCGCAGGCCGCCGAGGCCGAGAAGCTCTATGAGACCGATGCCTTCAAGCGCGAGATGGAATTCATCCGCAAGCGCGTGCTGATGCAGGCCATTCTCACCAAGGCCACCAAGGCTGCCCTCACCGACGAGGCGATGAAGCAGACCTACCAGGAAGCCGTGGCGCAGCAGAAGCCGGAGAAGGAAGTGCGCGCCCGCCACATCCTGTTCCGCGCCGACCCGAAGGACCCGGCCTCGGGCGCCGCTGCCGAGAAGAAGGCGCAGGATGTCGAGGCCCAGCTGAAGAAGGGCGCGGACTTCGCCAAGCTGGCCACCGAGCTGACCGAGGATCCCTCGGGCAAGGCCGATGGCGGCGATCTCGGCTTCTTCACCAAGGAGCAGATGGTGCCGGAATTCGCCGAAGTCGCCTTCGAGCTGAAGCCCGGCGAAGTCTCCAAGCCGGTGAAGACCCAGTTCGGCTGGCACGTTATCAAGCTTGAGGAAACGCGCGAGCGGCCGGTGCCGACCTTCGAGGAAGTGAAGCCGCAGATCGAGCAGTTCGTGGCGCAGAAGGCGCAGGCCGAGGTGGTGCAGAAGACCCGCGACGCCGCCAAGGTGGAGAAGACCGAGGCGGCGCCGAAGCCCGGCGACCTCCTCACCCCGCCCGCCGCTACCCCCGCCAAGCCGACGCCGTGATCGGGAGCACGCGCCGATCAGCCGGCAACGCACGCTGATCGGATTGCGCTCGACGCGCCGTTTCGGACGGCGCGGCACCAAGAAAGGCCCCGGACCGGTGAGGTCCGGGGCTTTTTCTTTGCCCTCGCGCGGGACCGACCGCCGCCGATGATGGCCCGGCGGGGAGACGCTGCCCCCGCCTTGCCAGCGCGCCGAGATCCCCGGCCGTGCCGAGGTCCGAATGGAGCCAGATGCTCAGCTGAGAAGGTGCCGCACGGCGTGGATCGCCATCCGAAGAGGCCCTTGGGCGACCCTCTAGGCGCGCCAGTCGTCATAATCCGACGTGGCCATCATTTCCGCGAGCTCGCGGACGGTGACCTTGGGTTGCCAGCCCAGCCGGGTGCGGGCCTTTGTTGCGTCGCCGAGAAGAAGGTCGACTTCGGCTGGCCGGTAGAATCGCGGGTTGACCTTGACGGCAACCTTACCGCTCCGACGGTCGACGGCGTGCTCGGCCTCCGCCGTGCCGGACCATGTCAGGTCAAGGCCGAGCGCCTCGGCTGCAAAACGCACGAAGTCCCGAATGGGCGTCGTGATGCCGGTGGCCAGAACGTAGTCCTCCGCCACATCCTGCTGCAGCATGCGCCACATGCCTTCGACATAATCGCCGGCAAAGCCCCAGTCGCGACGCGCATCGAGATCGCCGAGTTCCACCGGCACATGATCGCCATGGGCGAAGCGGGCCAGTGCCAATGTGATCTTGCGTGTCACCATTTCGGCGCCGCGCACGGGGCTCTCATGGTTGAAGAGAATGCCGGACGAAGCGTGAAGCCCGAAGGATTCGCGGTAGTTGACGGTGATGTAATGGCCATACACCTTGGCCGCGCCATAGGGCGAGCGGGGATGGAAGGGCGTTTCCTCGTTCTGCGGCACCGCCCTCACACGGCCGAACATCTCCGAGGTCGACGCTTGATAGAAGCGGGTCTGGGGGGAATAGGTGCGCAGAGCATCGAGGAGACGCACGACACCCAGGCCATTCACATCGGCGACGTAGATCGGCTGGTCCCAGGAGGACCCGACAAAACTCTGCGCTGCCAGATTGTAGACCTCGTCAAAAGCCGTCCCGCGAATGGCGCGGTTGATGCTGTTGATTTCACTCAGGTCGACATCAACCAGCCGCACGGCGTCGGCCACGCCCAGCTTGCGCAGGCGCGTCATCTTGGCCTGCGAGCTGGCGCGGACGGTGCCGGTTACCTCATACCCCATGTCGAGCAGGAGGCGCGCGAGATAGCTGCCATCCTGCCCGGTGATGCCCGTGATCAGCGCCTTCTTCACCTTGAACTCCGCACGCGGTTGGGCGATCCTGCAACCATCGCTGCATACATACATACCATTCAAGCGGTTTTCGAGCGGTTTTGCGATGTTTAGATCCGGCTCACGATCTGCGCGTGCCGCGCCAGAAATCATGCGCGTTGCCGTGCGAGTCCGTCTTCCTTTCACTTCATCTGAGGAAAGGGTGGGCGAGGACGCGCTTCTATTTCAGGTCAGGCCAGATACTCTTTTATACGCCGCCCCACCGATTCAAACGAATTGTGCGTCTTGAGGTGGGCGAAACCCGCCAGCGCCCGATCGGCGGTCTGCGAAGGGTCATCATAGATACGCCGCATGAGGCTGGCGGCGTGCTCGATGCTTGGCTCTGCCCAGTAATTGCCCTCGGCACCAAGATAATCGTGAGCCTTCAGCGTGACCTTGGTGAAACCGACGGGATAGGCGGTTTGCTCATTGATGAAGTCGCGCGTGCCACCGAAATCGGTGGCCACCACGGCTTTGCCGCGTGCCAGGGCTTCGGCGCATCCAAGTCCAAATCCTTCCGAGCGGTGGAGGGACACGAACACATTGCACTCATCCATCAGCGCCGACATGGCGTCCCGGGTGAGGGTCTTGTCGATAATCTCGATGCGTGGATCCTGCCGGGCAATTGCGAGGAGTTCCGTCAGCCGCCCAGCTTCTGAATCTTTGCCGCGTGCCTTGACGCGCAGCAGGGCATCCTCCCGGCCCGTTGGAAAGGCTGTGCGGAACGCATTAATTGCGCCGAAGGGGTTCTTTCGCGAGGCGTAGGAATCGAAGTCGAAGAAGGTGTAGAACTTCAGCGGGGCGCGGAAGACCTGCGGCCTGGGCTCATCCGGCAGGTAAATGGGCTGGGGAACAAGGGTGACAGCTTTGGGCTGGGCGCTTGCAAGAGCGTTCTGAATGAAGGTCGTCGGGGCCCAATAGGCGTCGAAGCCGTCGAACAGGCCTTTCCACGCTGCGGGAAAGGTGGGCAATTCCCAGTAAGGATAGGCGATGTTGGCTTGATGGCGGCACGTCCGGCTTGCGAACATGCCAAGGTCGTTCGCACCGCAGATGGTCAGCGCCGTGCGGTGCTGGGACGATGCGGCAAGCCGCTCCGCCATGGCCGGTTCCGACATGCGCCCCGGGAGGGGAGCGTTGATCAACCCTGCGGAAATGCCCCCCACATCAAGCGCGGCCACCATCAGTCGCGCCGCTTCTCCAAGCCCGATTTCGGAGAGGAGATATCCCACAATGTCGAGCCCGGGCGTTTGATTCCGGCGACTGAGGCCGCGAAGCCAGCAAGGCTTTGCCAGAGCGGGCGGACAGTTCACCCGCGCGCAGCGCAGCGACCTCCATCCACTCATCAACTTGTTTGAGGACCTCATCGCTTCGCCGACATCCTCAACGAGCCGAACTCTCGGGCCGCACTTCGGTCAATTCTACAGCGCGAATAAAGATG
The DNA here is from genome assembly GCF_030813595.1 of Ancylobacter vacuolatus. Taxonomy (GTDB): domain Bacteria; phylum Pseudomonadota; class Alphaproteobacteria; order Rhizobiales; family Xanthobacteraceae; genus Ancylobacter; species Ancylobacter vacuolatus. The sequence continues at coordinate 62,345 of NZ_JAUSUH010000013.1, forward strand.
CTGCTGAGATCAGAAGCGAATTTGACGGCCAGCCGCGCGGAATATCTCTTCAAGACGCCGCCATTCTAGCTTTGACTGCGCCGGTAAGCGGCCAAACATTAGTGCGGCGGGATGAGTGCTTCAATCCCCCATGGCGGGCGTCCGCCTTCGCGCCGCGACGGCCGCGCCTCGTGTCGGCGACCGGTTTATGGTGAAGGTCCGATCGTTGAACGAGATGGCCAATCCGGGCTGGGCGCTTTCCCCCCTTCGCTGAGGGGCAATGTGGGCCGCCCTGATCGGCGTGCGGCAGTCGATGGGAATGGAGATCTTTGAGTGCGCCCCGGCGGCGCAGGGGGGGGGGCGCGCAGAGTCGGCCGGCGGGGCGAGGCGTCGCGGTCAGTCACAATCATTGGTGCGAGCGGTGGCGGCCGCTGGTGCGGGCAGAACCGGCGGCTGAGGGACCCGCCCACATCTCAATATCGCCAGCCAGGGCGGACTGACCGTGGTGGTCTCGGCGGCTGCCGTCTCGGGCGGGGCAAGCGCGTACAGCCGTTTACGGTGCGGCGATTTCCTCATCGCCTCCACGGCCGTTGGAGCTTTCCACAAAGCCGCGTTGCATCGGCGCGCCCGGTGAGATGACGCCCCTCAACAGGGTGTCGCGGCGCCAGGCGCGCATGGCGTTGCCGTTGTATTCCGTGCATAGACCGGACACGATCCCCCCCATTCGCCCGTGTCGCTCGCTGATCGCCGTCCGGTGGCCGGCACGAGTGGTGGCGGACGGTCTTCCGATCGGCGGTGACGATCTGGCAGCCTCGTCGCTCCGTCAGGTCCATGACGGCCCGCAAACGCGCGACCCGCGCGCCTGGCGGAGGGAGGGGGCGGCCATTTCGCAAGGGCTGCACGAAGCGCCGCCTCTGCTCGGCCAAGTGCTTCCTCAACCTTGCGCTCTCGTCGCCGAGCGCCTTCCGCCGGCTGGCCTCGGACACGTCCATCCGCCGAATTCGGCCGTCCAGTTGTCGATTGCGCGCCTCCCAGAGCCCATGCCTGTGCGCAAGATCGGCTCTCGTCGCGCTGGCCTGATGCTCCTGCAAGACCGCGATGATTTTCGGTGAAGCTCGCGCTCTTCATCGGTCCGTCTTCGTCTGGGGCGGACGCTGGCACCGCTCGAAGGAAAAACTCAGTGGCGGTGAGCACGCCGGCGCGTCGCCGGTTCCCCCGCCGAGATCGGGACGGGTGCGGAGCGCGCTCAGCGATGAAGGCAACCGCGCGCCATCAGCCGGGCGGCGGATGCGAGGCTGTCGGCGTCATCCTCCAGCCGCCGCGTCAGCAGGCGCGCCCAGACATAGCCGCTGACCAGATCGAGGCCGGCGGCCAGAGCGAAATCCGGCGCCAGTTCCCCGCGCCGCGCGGCGCGATTGAACAGGTCGGCCAGGGAAAAGCTGCGCTCAGCGACGAAGGCCCGGAGCATGTCCAGCGCCGCCGGGTCGTGCTGGGCTTCCACCAGCAGGGCGGTGAACGCTTCGCCAGCTGGCGTGTCTCGCCAGAATGCGAGCAGGCGACCCAGCGCGGCGACGAGATCGCCTTGCAGCGAGCCGGTGTTGGTGCCGGACAGGTCGAGCGGCTGCCGGGCATAGATCTCGATCAGCAGGGCCGGTTTGCCGCTCCACCAGCGGTAAATGGTCGGCTTGCCGGCGCCCGCGCGCCGCGCCACCTGCTCGATGGTGAATCCGGCATAGCCCGCCTCGCCAAGCACCGCCTCCGCCGCCTCCAGAATGGCCTCGGCCGCCGCCTTGCTGCGGCGTGGGCCGGCCGAACTCCGGCGGCCGCGGGGGCCACCGTCATGAAAAGGCCTTTGCCGAATGGTTCCGTTAACCATCTTCCTTAACCACGCTGGTGGATGTAGAGACGATCATGGCGTCGTTCCAGGTGCCTGCCCCGAGACCGCCGCGCAACGCCCTTCCCGCGCAAATCCAAATGAAACGAAACGTTCTGACTCTTGAAACGGTACGTTCCGTATCGATTATAAAGTAGCGCAACTTCTACATTTTTTCAAATCAGCCGGCTAAGCCTTGCCGGGACCTCATCGGCCGGGGGGCACCCTATCGCCAAGCCCGTGCGGCCCGATCAGGCTCCTCAGAGCTGGCGATGAGGCGAACGAATCAGCCGCAGGATTGACATCTCTTTCTCACCCTATCCGCCGCAAAGGTAAAGGCTGTCGGCGGATCCGGCGCCGATGGGCGGTGTGGTGCGGGGTCGACGATCCTGGGCTGTCGGCGGACGGATGCGCCCGTTCGCGTCAGGTCGGCCAAGCGCGCTCAGACGCGGCCATGCGGGCCAAGCGGGCCGGGTGGCCAAACGGAGCCATCAAGTGTGTTCCCGACCGGCCGAGCATGTGCGGCCCTGCGGAACCGGCGGGGCTGGACCCCGCCCCATGAGTCCCATGTCGAAGCCCGATCAGGGCCGGCCATGCAGATGAGCTATGGTTATGGGGACCGCTCGCATCATGTGGCGCGCGAGGAGGGGGGCGGGCCCTGGGGCCGAATGGTTACACCCGGCCGTTAGGTCACGTTTCCCGAGCGCGGCCCGGAGCGGTCATGCGGGTCTGACGCGGCTGCGCGGGTCGGTCCGGCGCGCTGCGGCGGCACAGGCGCGACCGGCCGGGCGCTTGCGGTAGGCGCGGCCATACCGTTTGCCTGCCGCAGCGGATCAGACGCGGCCATGCAGGCCAAGCGGGCCGGGTGGCCAAACGCAGCCGTCGAATGTGTTCCCGACCGGCCGAGCATGTGCGGTCCTGCGGAACCGGCGGGGCTGGACTCCGCCCCATGGGTCCCATGTCGAAGCCCGATCAGGGCCGGTCATGCAGATGAGCTATGGTTATGGGGACCGCTCGCACCATGTGGCGCGCGAGGAGGGGCGGGCCCTGGGGCCGAATGGTTACACCCGGCCGTTGGGTGACGTTTCCCGAGCCGGCCCGGCACGGTCATGCGGGTCTGACGCGGCTGCGCGGGTCGGTCCGGCGCGCTGCGGCGGCACAGGCGCGACCGGCCGGGCGCTTGCGGTAGGCGCGGCCATACCGTTTGCCTGCCGCAGCGGATCAGACGCGGCGATGTGGGCCGTTTGTAACCGCGCGCCGCGCGAAGGGGGGCAGGTCCGGCCCTGCAGGTCCGGTTGCCGATGCCGGTGCGGCGAGGCCAAAAGCGTCCGGGCAGCTGCTTCGTCGGGGGGCTGCCACGGCGAGACCGCGCCAGCTCGGCTGGCCTGTCCGCGCGGCCAGTGTGAAATAGGCGCGCGTACGGCCTTCGGCGCGCCATCGTCTTGCGGATGTTGCGCATCTCGGGCACATCGGTCCGGCCCTTTCCCGCGATCGAGTTCCCCCGATGGCCCACGCTTCTCCCGTCTCCCCGCTCGCCCCCAAGACCACGCCCGAGGTCGGCCCCGTGGCCGGGGTGCGCTTCGCCACCGCCGAGGCGGGCATCCGCTATAAGGGCCGCACCGATGTGCTGCTGCTGACGCTCGATGCCGGCACCAGCGTCGCCGGGGTGTTCACCCGTTCCAAATGTCCCTCGGCGCCGGTCGAGTGGTGCCGCGCCAATCTGCCGAACGGCACGGCGCGGGCGCTGGTGGTGAATTCCGGCAATGCCAACGCCTTCACCGGCGCCAAGGGCCGGGAATCGACCGCGCTCACCGCCAAGATCGCCGCCAAGGCGCTCGGCTGCCGGGAAGAGGAGATCTACCTCGCCTCGACAGGCGTCATCGGCGAGCCGCTGGACGCCACCAAGTTTGAGGGCGTGCTGGCGGAGACCGCAACGCGTCTGGCGCCGCTGCCCTGGATCGAGCCGGCCAAGGCGATCATGACCACCGACACCTTCCCCAAGCTTGCCACCGCAAAGGTGAAGATCGACGGGGTGGAGGTGACGATCGCCGGCATCGCCAAGGGCGCCGGCATGATCGCGCCTGATATGGCGACCATGCTCTCCTTCGTCTTCACCGATGCGGCCATCGAGGCCCCGGCGCTGCAGGCCCTGCTCTCCAAGGGCGTGACCGACAGCTTCAACGCCGTCACCATTGACGGCGACACCTCGACCTCCGACACGCTGATGCTGTTCGCCACCGGCGCCTCCGGCGCGCCGCGCATCGATGATGCCAAGGACCCGCGCCTTGGCCGTTTCCGTAAGGCGCTGACCGGCGTGCTGGCGGACCTTGCCGAGCAGGTGGCGCGCGATGGCGAAGGCGCCCGCAAGCTGGTGAAGATCCATGTCACCGGCGCGACCTCGAAGCGCTCCGCCCGGCGCATCGCCATGTCGATCGCCAATTCGCCGCTGGTGAAGACGGCGGTAGCTGGCGAGGACGCCAATTGGGGCCGTATCGTCATGGCCGTGGGCAAGGCGGGCGAGCCGGCCGAGCGCGACCGTCTCTCCATCTCGTTCGGCGCCATCCGCGTGGCGCATGAAGGTGCGCGCGACCCCGCCTATGACGAGGGCGAAGTCTCCGCCTACATGAAGAACGATGTGATCGACATCACCGTCGATCTCGGCCTCGGGCGCGGTGCGGACCGGGTGATGACCTGCGACCTCACTAAGGAATATGTCGCCATCAATGGCGATTACCGTTCCTGAGAGCGGACCGGACATCGCCGGCCGAGACGTGACGGGTTAGAAAGCTCCGTCATCCCCGGGCTCGTCCCGGGGATCCACGCCTTTTTCAGGGCGTTGGCCACGGCGAAGGTGAGGGTGTGTTGGCCCGGCCATGATGCGTTTCGGGCCTGAAGTCGGATTCTGCGGAGCTGCTCATGAAACTCATCCTCGTCGCCGCCGCCGCCCTTGTCGATGCAGATGGCCGCGTGCTGCTGACCGAGCGGCCGGCGGGCAAGTCGCTGGCCGGGCTGTGGGAGTTTCCCGGCGGCAAGGTGGAGCCAGGCGAGCGGCCGGAGGAGTGCCTCATCCGCGAGCTGGAGGAGGAACTGGGTATCACGGTCAGGGAGCCGTGCCTGGCGCCGCTCTCCTTCGCCTCCCATACCTATGAAAACTTCCAGCTGCTGATGCCGCTGTGGATCTGCCGGCGCTGGGAGGGGCAGGCGCAAGGCCGCGAGGGTCAGCGCCTCGCCTGGGTGAAGCCGGGCGCGCTGCGCGACTACCCGATGCCGCCGGCCGACGCGCCGCTGATCCCGGTGCTGCTCGACCTGCTGGGGCCGGGGCGCTAGCGCGGGCCGGGCCTCTTTACCCCTCGCCCGGCAGCCGGCCCTCCGGCACGTTCAGCGCGTCGGCGAGGCGGGTCTTGGCGGAGCCGGGGCGCAGCGGCTTCTGCTGGCTTTCATGCGGCGCCCAGCCGGAAATCCAGACGATTTCGAAGGTGGCGCGCAGGCGCCCGTCCGGGTCGGCGAAGCGCTCGGCATAGACCTCGAACAGCCGCGCCAGTGTTTTCTTCAGCAGGGGCGCCCGCCGCCGGTCGGTGAGCGGGTTGGCCGCGCCCATGCGGCGCAGATCGTGCAGCAGCGCCAGCGGGTCGCCATAGCGCACCACCACGCGGTCGACATCGGTGACGGGGAGGGCAAGGCCCGCCCGTTGCAGCAGCCCGCCAAGGTCGCGCAGATCGACAAAGGGCGCCACGCGCGGCGAGATGCCGCCCAGAGTGTCGCTCTCGGCGATGGCGAAGGCCTCGCGCAGCTCGGAAAGCGTGCCGCCGCCGAGGAAGCCGGCCAGCAGCAGCCCGTCAGGCTTCAGCGCGCGGCGGATCTGCGCCAGCACGCCGGGCAGGTCGTTGACGCTCTGCAGGGCGAGGGCGGAGACGACGAGATCGAGCGAGGCGGGCGCGAAGGGCAGAATCTCCGGGTCGGTGACGACGTCGACATCTCCCCGTTCAGCCGGGCCGAAGGCGACATAGCGCTCCACCATGCCGGTGCCGGACAGCGCTTCGCGCAGCACCGGCGTTGGCGTGCCGAGATCGCCCGCCGTGCCAAAAACACGCTTCACGGCGGTGAGACGGTCGACGAGGTCTTCCGCCACGCGGTCGAGCAGGAAGGTTTCCGGGCCGAGCGCGCGCGCCCGCTGGCGGCGCTGCGCCAGCGCCTGGGGGTCGAACACGTTCATTGGCGAGGTGGGCGTCGGGGAAGCGGACATAGGGGGGGCTCCTCGGCGAGAGGCATAGAGCCGGGGCGGCGACAGGTCAAAGGCGCGTCGGCGCGCGCCGTGCTAGTCTGGCGGCATGGACCCGTTCCTGGAGCCGATGCGCGAGAATGCCCGCGAGGCGCAGGCGCCGCCCGCCACCCGGGCCGCGCCATCGTTCGGCTTTGGGCTCGGCTTAGGGCGCCGGCTATGGCGCGGGCTGGTGGATGTCGCGCTGCCGCCGGCCTGCATGGCCTGCCGGGCGGCGGTGGACGAGCCGGGCTGCCTGTGCGGCGGCTGCTGGAGCCGCCTCTCCTTCATCGCGCCGCCCTTTTGCGACCGGCTGGGAACGCCGCTGCCTTATGGGTTCGGCGAAGGGCGGCTGATTTCGCTCGCCGCGCGCGAGGCGCCGCCGGCCTATGGAAGGGCGCGGGCGGTGGCGGAATTCGGCGATGTCGCGCGGGACCTGATCCACGCGCTCAAATATGCCGACCGGCTCGACATCGCCCCGCCGATGGGGCGGATGATGGCTCGTGCCGGGGCGGACATCCTTTCCGACGCCCAGGCGCTGGTGCCGGTGCCGCTGCACAGGCTGCGGCTCTGGCGGCGGCGGTTCAACCAGTCGGCGGCGCTGGCCGGGGTCATTGGCGGCGAGGCCGGCCTGCCGGTGCGGGCCGGCTGGCTGGAGCGCCAGCGCGCGACCGTGCCGCAAGTGGGGCTCGACCGGGCGGCGCGGGCGCGCAATGTGCAGGGCGCCTTCGCGGTGCCTGAGATGGCTAAGGGGGAACTGCGCGGCCGGCGCCTTGTTCTGGTCGATGATGTGCTTACGACAGGGGCGACGATCGACGCCTGCGTCAAGGCGCTGCTGCGCGCGGGGGCGGGACGGGTGGACGTTCTGGTGTTCGCCCGGGTTGCTGACGCGGTGGACACGCCCCTATCATAAGGCACCAGGATGCCGGTCGCAGCGGCGGCCGATGGTTAGGACGATTAGATGGCGAAGATCGAGATTTACACCACGTCGACCTGCCCCTATTGCCATGCAGCCAAGAAGCTGCTCGGGCGCAAGGGCGTCGATTTCTCTGAGGTCAACGTGACCGGCGATCCGGTGGCGCGCTCCTCGATGTCGAGCCGGGCCAATGGGCGCACCAGCGTGCCGCAGATCTTCATCGACGGGCGCCATGTCGGCGGCTGCGACGACCTCTACGCGCTTGAGGAAGCCGGCGAGCTGGACGCGCTTCTGGCCAGCTGAACGAGAGTGAAACCATGACCGGCTCTTCCGATACGCTCACGCCCGGCACGCCGCCGCTTGGCAGCCCTTTCCGCGCCGCGCTGATCCAGATGCGGACGGAAAAGAACGTCGCCGCCAATGTCGCGGCGGCCTCCGCGCTGATCCGCGAGGCGGCGGGGGAGGGGGCGAGCTACATCCAGACGCCTGAGATGACCGGCACCATGGAGGAGAACCGCGAGGCGCTGTTCAAGGTGCTGCATGCGGAGGAAGACGACCCGGCGCTGGCGGCCTTCCGCGCGCTCGCGGCCGAATTGAAGGTGCACCTGCATATCGGCTCGCTGGCGGTGCGGGCGAGCGAGCACCGCGCGGCCAACCGCTCCTATCTGCTCGCCCCGGACGGGACGATCGCCGCCTGCTACGACAAGATCCACATGTTCGACGTCGACCTGCCCAATGGCGACGTCTACCGCGAATCCGCCGCGTACCGGCCAGGCGAGATGGCCATCGTGGCCGATCTGCCGCAGATCAGGCTCGGCTTCACCATCTGCTACGATCTGCGCTTTCCCGCGCTGTTCCGCGCGCTGGCCGAGGCCGGGGCGGGGATGATCGCTGCGCCGGCCGCCTTCACCCAGTCGACGGGCGAGGCGCACTGGCACATTCTGCTGCGCGCCCGGGCGATCGAGACGGGGTGCTATGTGCTGGCGGCGGCGCAGGGCGGCACGCATGAGAACGGGCGCCAGACCTTCGGCCACAGCCTCATCATCGATCCCTGGGGTACCATCCTCGCCGAGGGCGGCACCGAGCCAGGCATCATCGCCGCCGAGATCGACCCGGCCAAGGTCGCGGGCGTGCGCGGGCGAATTCCTTCGCTCTCGAACGGGCGGCGCTTCGAGCTGGTGATGCCGCCCGATCATGGCCGGCTGCATGTCGTTCCCGGTGGGGTGGCATGATTCTCTATCGCCTGTGCTGCGTGAAGGAGCACGAATTCGAGAGCTGGTTCCGCGATTCCACCGCCTATGACGACCAGCGCGCGCGCGGCCTCGTGACCTGCCCGGTCTGCGGTTCTCCCGAGGTGGAGAAGGCGCTGATGGCCCCGGCACTGGGCCGGGCGGCGCGCAAATTCGCCGCTGACGTGGCGGCGGATACCGCGCCGGCCGACGCCCCCGACGCCGCACCGTCGGCGCCCCCGCAGCCGGTCGCGCTGGTCTCGGAGAAGGAGCAGCAGCTGCGTGCCATGCTGCGCGCGGTGCGGGCGCATGTTGTCGCCAATTCGGTCGATGTCGGCGACGATTTCGCCACGCTTGCCCGCCGCATGCATGAGGGCGAGGAAGAAAAGCGCGCCATTCGCGGCGAGGCCACTGCGGACGAGGTGCGGGCGCTGATCGAGGACGAGATCGAGGTGCTGCCGCTCCCGGTGCTGCCGGACGAGCGCAACTGAGGGCAAGGGGCCTTGGTGTCCCGGCCCAGCGGAGCCGAAGGCGAAGCGCAGAGCCGGGATCGAGCGCAAAGGTCCGCCGCAGACGCTTCACTGTGGATGCAGGGGCGTCATGGATTTTAGAGGCGTCGTCGGGTCTTCGCTGGATCCCGGATCCGCGCCGCACGGCGTGCAGCTTGTCCGGGAAACCGGGCCAGCCTGACGCTGCAGGGGTCTACGGCCCCGCCGTCCGCGCGCTCTCGATCTGCGGCAGCAGGCGTTCCTTCAGCCCCTGCGCGTCGATCGGGCCGATATATTTGTAGGCGATGCGCCCATCCTTGCCGATGACGAAGGTTTCCGGCACGCCATAGACGCCCCAGTCGATGGCGGTGCGCCCATTGGCGTCGACGCCGACGGCGGCATAGGGATTGCCGAAGCGGCCGAGGAATCGGCGGGCATTGGCGGCGTCGTCCTTGTAGTTCAGGCCGACGAGGCGGAAGCCCGGCATCTTCGATAGCTCGACCAGAAAAGGGTGCTCGTCGCGGCAGGGCACGCACCAGGAGGCGAAGACGTTGAGCACCGTCACCTCGCCCTTGAGCGCGGCGGAGGTAAGGCCCGGCACCGGCTGGCCCTCGCGCGTCAGCCCCTCCAGCGCCGGCAGGTCGATCGCCGGGGCCTGCCGGCCGATCAGCGCCGAAGGCACGCGCGAGGGATCGCCGGAGAACAGCCGGCCATAGAACAGCGCCGCTAGCGCCAGAAACGCGACGAGCGGCAGCAGCACGAGCAGCCGCGAACGGCGCGGCCGGCCGGCCGTTGCTTCCTCGGGAGGCGGGGTGTCGGAGGGATGGCTCATGCGTCGATCCGCCCGGCGGAGCGGCGGCGCACGCCGCGCGCCTCCAGTTCCGTGAGCCGCCGCCGCACCAGGCGCCCGTCGGCGAAGATCCACAGCGCCAGCGACCCGAGCGCCAAGGCGCTCACGCCATAGCAGGCGAGGATGAAGAAGCCGTGCTCGCCGAACATTCAGAAGGCCTCACGCATAGGCCGCCTCGGCGGCGGCGCGCGCTTCGAGCACACGCAGGCGACGGCGGTAGATTTCGTTGCGCATCGCCGCCATGTGCAGCGCCAGCATCAGCAAAGTGAAGCCGATGGCGCAGATCATCAGCGGCCAGAGCAGGCTGGAATGAATGGTCGGCCCGTCCATGCGGAACACCGAGGCCGGCTGGTGCAGCGTGTTCCACCAGTCGACCGAGAATTTCACGATCGGCACATTGACGAAGCCGACCAGCGAGAGCACCGCCGCTGCCCGTCCGGCCTGATTGGGGTCCTCGATCGCCGAGCGCAGCGCCAGCAGGCCGAGATAGAGCAGCAGCAGCACCAGCATCGAGGTGAGGCGCGCGTCCCAGACCCAATAGGTGCCCCACATCGGCCGGCCCCACAGCGAGCCGGTGAACAGGCAGAGGAAGGCGAACACCGCGCCGATAGGCGCCATCGCCTTGTGCGCCACGTCCGCCAGCGGGTGGCGCCAGACCAGGATGCCGAGGGCGGACGCCGCCAGCATGGAATAGCCGAACATCGCCAGCCACGCGAAGGGCACGTGGATGTACATGATCCGCACCGTCTCGCCCTGCTGGTAGTCTTCCGGCGCGCGGAAGGCGAGGAAGAAGCCGAGCGCCAGCGTCGCCAGCGCAAGGCCGGTCAGCCATGGCAGGACGCGCCCGGAAAGGGCGAGGAAGCGGGTGGGGTTGGCAAGGTCCATCAGCGCCATGGGGCGGTTCTAATCCGGCGCGCGAGGGCCGGCAACCGGCGCGGCATGCGTCAGGCGCGGATCGATCGCCACAGGATGGACAAAACTGCGCTATTGAACTGTGACCCGATTCGATCGAAACGGAATCGAGCGCTTATGCCGCACATCTCCTCCGCCCCCGCGGGCGTCCTGCTCTTCACTCTTGTCGCCATGACCCTGTCGCCGCCTGCGCTGGCGCGTTCCACCGACGACCAGATGATGCAGCTGGAGCCCTCGGAGCGGATCGAGCAGGTCTGCAATACGCGGGCGATGGGGGAGATTCAGCGCGGGCAGAAGGGCATGCACCCGGACGAACTGGTCGCCTATGCCTATCGCGACCCGGTGGTGAAGGGCGCGAAGATCAACGCGCCGGGCGCGGCGGTGCGCTCGGGCGGCGCCTGGTACCACATCGCCTATGAGTGCGAGACGGCGCATGAAGGCCTGGACGTGACGCGCTTTCACTACACGCTCGGCGCGGCGATCCCGACCTCGGAATGGGCCGGGCATTATCTCGTCGCGCCGTAGGCTCTCCGGAACCCATTTCAGGCGTCATCCCGGACGGCCGCAGGCCGATCCGGGATCGTGTGCCGATGTCGGATGACGATCCCGGCTCTCCGCTGCGCTCCGGCCGGGATGACGGCCTCAGACACGCAGGGCGCCGCTACCAGGAATGCAGCGCCCGCAGGGTCGGGGTCTTCTTGTCGAGATGGTCGGCCATGCGGCCGAGCAGCTGGTTGAGCAGCTGCACCGCCTCCACCACCGCCGGCCCCTTGTTCAGCATCACGCATTCGGCGCGGGCGGCCATGGCGGCGTCGGTCATCTCGCCGCGCGAGGGAATGCCGTCGCGCACCAGGTCCTCCAGCACCTGCGTCGCCCAGATGGCCGGCACGGAGGCGGCCTCGCAGATCCACAGAAGCTCCTCCTGCATTTCGGCGAGGCGGGTGAAGCCGATTTCGGCGGCGAGGTCGCCACGGGCGATCATCACGCTGAAATCGCCGTAGCGCGCCGCCCGGGCGATCAGGTCCGGCAGGTTCCGCACCGCCTCGGGGCGCTCGATCTTGGCCATCAGGCCGAGCGGACGTGCGCGCCCCGCCCCGTGGCGGGCGATGGCGGCGTCGAGCAGATCGAGGTCTTCCGGCCGGCTGACGAAGGAATAGCCGATGAGATCGGCGCATTCGATGACGGTGGCGAGGTCGGCATCGTCCTTGGCAGTGAGGGGGGAAAGGCCGAGCGCGGTGTCGGGCAGGTTGATCCCCTTTTCCGGCTTCAGCTTGGTGCCGCCGGGGCGGGTGTGGAGAATGCGCAGGATCGCCTCGCCCGTGCCCACGCTCTCCACCACCGCCTCGACCTTGCCGTCGTCATAGCGCACGCGGTGGCCGAGCCCGAGGCGGGTGACGATTTCCGGCAGCGAAACGGCGGCGCTGAACAGGGCGGCGTCGTCGACGCGGGGTTCGCCCTCGGCGACGAGGCGCAGTGTGTCGCCGGGCAGCAGGCGGCCGGTCGGCTTGTCCTTGCGCATCGGCAGCACGGCGCCGGTGCGGATCTTCGGGCCGGCAATGTCCATCAGCACCGCGATCGGGCGGCCGACCGCCTCGGCCGCGGCGCGCACATGGCCCGCCATGGCCCGGCAGGTGGCGGCGTCGTCATGGGCGCAGTTGATGCGGGCGACATCCATGCCGGCCTGCGCCAGCGCCAGGATAAAGGCCGGGTCGCCGCCCGCCTCGCCCGGCAGCGTGACCATGATACGGGTGTAGCGCCCCTCCGGCTCCGGGCCGAGGCTCGCCGCGCTGGCCTTCTCCAGCCGGGCCTCGCCGGCGAAGAAGGCGGCGGGCTCCGGCGCCGGAATCGCCGGGGCGCGGCCGGCGAGGGCGGCAAGCGCCGCCAGCACCGCGTCGAGCGTCGGCAGCACCCGGCTCTCCAGCCGCCCGAGCGAGGACAGGCCGCGCCACATCAGCTGGCGCTGCAGCGGCCGCAGCTCGTGCCGGCGCAGAGCGAGATAATGCGCGAGATTGTCGAGCGCGGGGTCTTCGCGGCCGGCCTCGCGGTGGAAGCGCTCGATGAGCGGGGCGGCTTCCTCGACCACCGCCGCCCGCAGGGACAGCAGCGTCTCGAAAAGGGCGTTGTCATCGCTGACAACGTCGTCGCTGGCGGCGGAGAGGGGCGCAGTGTCGCTGTTCATGGCCAGGTTCCTCGCATGGATGCGGCACGCTAGGATGGCGCTGTTACGTGGCTGTGACCTCCGTAGTCTCCCGCAAAAGCGCGTCAAAACTTGACTCTCTGGCGCGCGGCGGCTACGAGCCCCACATCCTCGCAGACCCCGCGAGCCGATCCGCCGCCCGGCCCCTGAGGCCGGAGGTCAACGCCCGACAGCGCTTTGCGCCCTCGGGCGCCGTTCGGCATTGCGCTGTGAGCTGTGGGAAAAGGACCGGAGCGAACGCATGTTCGATTCATTGACCGACCGCCTTGGCGGCATACTCGACCGGCTGAAACGACGCGGCGCCCTCACCGAGGCCGACGTGAACGAGGCCATGCGCGAGGTGCGCCGGGCGCTGATCGAGGCCGATGTCGCGCTCGACGTGGTGCGCTCCTTCACCGACAAGGTGCGCACGCGCGCCGTTGGCGCCGAGGTCATCAAGTCGGTCACACCCGGCCAGATGGTGGTCAAGATCGTCAATGACGAGCTTGTCGCCATGCTCGGCTCAGATGCCAAGCCGATCGACCTCGACGCCGCCCCGCCGGTGCCGGTGCTGATGGTCGGCCTGCAGGGCTCGGGCAAGACCACTTCCACCGCCAAGATCGCAAAGCGCCTGACCGAGCGCGGCAACCGCAAGGTGCTGATGGCCTCGCTCGATACCCGCCGCCCGGCGGCGATGGAGCAGCTGGCCATGCTCGGCACGCAGGTCGGCGTCGCCACCCTGCCGATCGTCGCCGGCCAGTCCGCCGTCCAGATCGCCCGCCGCGCCATGGAAGCCGCCCGCCTCGGTGGCTATGACGTTGTGATGCTCGACACCGCCGGCCGCGTCACCCTCGACGAGGCGCTGATGGCCGAAGTGGCCGAGGTGAAGGCCGCGACCAAGCCGCATGAAGTGCTGCTCGTCGCCGACAGCCTCACCGGCCAGGACGCGGTGAACACCGCAAAAGCCTTCGACGAGCGTGTCGGCCTCACCGGCATCGTGCTCACCCGCGCCGATGGCGATGGACGCGGCGGTGCCGCGCTTTCCATGCGCGCCGTCACCGGCAAGCCGATCAAGCTGCTCGGCACCGGCGAAAAGATGGACGCGCTGGAGGATTTCGATCCCCGCCGCGTCGCCGGCCGCATTCTCGGCATGGGCGATGTCGTCTCCCTCGTCGAGAAGGCGGTCGAGAATATCGACGCCGAAAAGGCGATGGCCGCGGCCGATCGCATGCGCAAGGGGCAGTTCGATCTCGACGATCTGCGCATGCAGCTCGACCAGATGGAAAAGCTCGGCGGCCTTGGCGGGCTGATGGGCATGCTGCCCGGCGTCGGCAAGATGAAGAACCAGCTCGCCGCCTCCGGCATGAATGACGGGGTGCTGAAGCGCCAGAAGGCCATCATCGATTCGATGACCAAGAAGGAGCGCCGCAACCCGAAGCTGCTCGACGGTTCCCGTCGCAAGCGCATCGCCAGCGGCTCCGGCACCAAGGTCGAGGACGTCAACCGGCTGATGAAGATGCACCGCCAGATGGCGGACATGATGAAGGCGATGGGCGCCCCCGGCGCCAAGCGCGGCCCGATGGCCGGCCTCGCCAACATGTTCGGCCTCGGCGGCGGCGGGATGGGCGGGATGCCGAGCCCCGACCAGCTGAAGCAGATGGCCGAGAAGATGCCCGGCGGACTCGGTGGTGGCGGTCTACCGCCGAATTTCCCCGGTAACATGCCTGGTCTTCCCGGCGGGCTGCCGGGTCTGGGCACCAAGCCGGGCGGGCTGCCTGGCCTGCCGGGCTTTCCGGGGAAGAAGAAGTGACGGCCCGATGACCTGACCCCCTTGCCGTCCTCCCGGACGGCGCCTCAAGCGCCGATCCGGGATCGTTCTCCGCGCCTTAGGCGTCAAACGATCCCGGATCGGCGTTCGCTGCGCTCTCTTTGTCCGGGATGACGACAGACACCAACCGACGAAACAAACGACCTGAAAGGAAGACCTGAATGTCCCTCAAGATCCGTCTCGCCCGTGGCGGCGCCAAGAAGCGTCCCTATTACCGCATCGTCGTCGCCGATTCGCGCTCCCCGCGTGATGGCCGCTTCATCGAGAAGATCGGCACCTTCGATCCGCTGAAGCCCAAGGACGCCACCGACCGCTTCACCCTCGACGTCGAGAAGGCCAAGGCCTGGCTCGCCAAGGGCGCCCAGCCGACCGACCGCGTCGCCCGCTTCCTCGACAGCCTCGAGCTGGTGAAGCGCGCCGCCCGCAACAACCCGGAAAAGGCCGTTCCCGGCAAGAAGGCGCAGGAGCGCGCCGCCGAAGCCGCCAAGGCCGCCGAAGCCGCTGCCGCCGCTGCTGCCGCTCCGTCGGCCGAGTGAGTTTGGGCGGGGCGGCCTTGCGTCGCCCTGCTTGAGCCTCCTTCGAGGCCGCTTCGCGGCACCTCAGGATGACGCGGTTCTCTTGCCGGGAACGACGTCATCCTGAGGTGCGAGCGTGAGCGAGCCTCGAAGGATGGTCATTTCAGAGCACACCTCTATGCCCCATGACCGTGTTCTCCTCGCCCGCATCGGCGCCCCGCATGGGGTGCGCGGCGAGGTGCGGCTGTTCATCTTCGCCGCCGATCCGGCCGCGCTGCAGGACTACGCGCCGCTGACCGACGAGGCGGGGACGCGGACCTTCCGCATCAAGACGCTGCGCCCGGCCAAGGAGCATTTCGTCGCCCGGCTGGACGGCGTCGACAGCCGCGAGGCGGCCGAGGCGCTGACCAATCAGGGCGTCTATGTCGCCCGCGACCTCCTGCCCGAGCCGGACGAGGAAGATGATTTCTACCAGGCCGACCTGATCGGGCTTAGCGCGCAGACCACCGACGGCGCGCCCTTCGGCAAGGTGGTGGCGGTGCATGATTTCGGCGCCGGCGACATTCTCGAAATCGCCCCCGAAGCCGGCGGCAAGGGTGGCGCGAAGACTGTGATGCTGCCCTTCACCAAGGCGGTGGTGCCCAGTGTCGACCTCAAGGCCGGCCGCCTCACCGTCGATCCCGGCGAATGGGTGCGCGAGGAAGCCCCGCCGCCGGAGGCGGACCAGGGCTGACGGGCGTGTGAGCAGGGATCGGGCAGGGCCTGTCCGAGCCCCTCAAACGAAACAAGTCGTCATCCCGGCCGAGCGTAGCGAGAGCCGGGATCGCTCTCCAACGGCTCGCGATCCCGGATCGGCCTGACGGCCGTCCGGGATGACGATGAACGGAACCCCTGCCATGTGGCGCGCCTCGCTCATCACCATTTTTCCCGACATGTTTCCCGGCCCGCTCGGTCTTTCTCTGGCCGGCCGGGCGCTGGCGCAGGGCGCCTGGGGCCTTGAGACGGTGGACCCGCGCGAGCAGGCCACCGATCGCCACCGCTCGGTCGACGACACCCCGGCCGGCGGCGGGCCGGGCATGGTGATGCGGGTCGATGTGCTGGCCCGCGCGGTGGACGCCGCCGCGCCCGAGGGCGACAGCCGCCCGCGCCTCTTGATGACCCCGCGTGGCGCGCCGTTGACCCAGAAGCGCGTGCGCGAACTCAGCGCGGGGGAGGGGGTGGTCATCGTCTGCGGGCGCTTCGAGGGGGTGGACGACCGGCTCATTGCCGCGCGCGGGCTGGAGGAGGTTTCGGTTGGCGATGTGGTGCTGTCGGGCGGGGAGATCGGGGCGCTGGTGCTGCTCGACGCCTGCGTCCGACTGCTGCCGGGGGTGATGGGACACCCGGAATCCGGCACCGAGGAGAGCTTTTCGGCGGGCCTGCTGGAGTATCCCCAGTACACCCGCCCGCAGAGCTTCGAGGGGCTGGAGATTCCGGCGGTCCTCACCGGCGGCGACCATGCCAAGGTCGCCCGCTGGCGGCGCGAGCAGGCGGAGGCCGCCACACGGGAGCGGCGGCCGGACCTGTGGGCGCGCTATCGCGAAACGGGCGGGCGTTGAGCCCGCTGTTTCGGCGCGCTCACTCGGTCAGTTCATAGGTGAAGTTCTGATTGCTCTTGGTGTCGACCTCGTCGAACTTCACGCCGGTGAAGCCGCCTTCTTCGCAATCGAGCGTGTCGCCGGTCTGATGGTCGCGATTGTGCAGCGTGTATTTCTCAGCCGCGATGCAGAAGTGGCCGCCTTGCTGCTTGCTGGAGCCTGACCAGGTGCCACCGTCTTCGCCCGCCGCGTAGATGTAGTAGTAGCGGTTGGCCAGTCGGCCGCGGATCATCACTGTGCAGTCGTCCGGCGCCAGCTTCCACCAACCTTCCGAGGTCCAGCCATAGTCGGTGCTGTCGTAGCCGATCGACAGGTTCACCGTCTCGTCCGCCCTGTTGCAGATCTTGAAATCGGCTTTGCCCTCGGACACAAGGCACAGCAATCCCGCGACGCTCATGGCCGACAGGATGTGAAAACGACGCATTTGATGCTCCCGCTTAAAGAGGCGCGCAGTGCACCCTACCCAAGTACGGAATGCAACGAAAATTGCATGACAAAACGTCTGAGGTCGCGTATAGGCGCCCCGTCACTACCAACTGACAACAGCAAGATGCGGGCGGCCGGGTTCTGACATGCCCTGACCGATCCTGCCTGAGGTGATAACATGGTCGATATTATCCGAGAGCTCGACATCGAGCAGGCCGCCAAGCTCGCCGAGCTGCGCGCCATTCCCGACTTCCAGCCGGGCGACACCGTCATCGTCAATGTGAAGGTGAAGGAAGGCGAGCGCACCCGCGTGCAGGCCTATGAGGGCGTCGTGATCGCCCGCAATGGCGGTGGCATCAATGAGAGCTTCACCGTTCGCAAGATCTCCTATGGCGAAGGCGTCGAGCGCGTGTTCCCGCTCTATTCGCCGAACATTGACAGCCTGAAGGTTGTCCGTCGCGGCAAGGTGCGCCGCGCCAAGCTCTATTACCTGCGCGACCGTCGCGGCAAGTCGGCCCGTATCGCCGAGCGCCAGGACAAGAACGCCGGCAGCCGCAAGAAGGGCCCGGCCACGACCCCGGCCGCTGCCGCCGAGTGATTCCGGCCCCGGCTCCGGCCGGGACTGTCAGACGACGTTCAGGGCGGCTTCGGCCGCCCTTTTCTTTTGTCCGCAGGGCTCAGGGGCCGGCTGTCACCGGGAAGTCGAAATACGTGTCGGGAAACGGCTCGTCCGCCAGCGTGTAGTGCCACCATTCCTCGGCATAGGGCATGAAGCCGTGGCGCTGCATCAGCGTCTTCAGCGTCTCCCGGTTCGCGGTGGCCTGCGCCGGAATGCCGGCGGCGCCGTGATGGGCCCGCGCATCAAAGCAATCATAGCCGGTGCCGAAATCGAGCGTGGCGTCGTCGAAGCGCGCGCCCAAGGGCAGGGCGCAGTCGGCGAGCGGGTCGCCGGGTGCCCAGGGTGTCGCCGGCTTCTGGCCGAGCCGAATAATGGCGAGATCGACCGTGCTGCCCCGGCTGTGGCCGGATTTCTCGGCAATGTAGCCGCGCGTGAACAATTCGCTCTTGGGTACGCGGGGATAGAATTCCGGCTTCATCGTCTCGTCGCCCAGGTCCTTCGCCCAGGCGACGAAATCGGCGACCGCCCGTGCCGGGCGGTAGCAGTCATACACCTTGAGGCCGAGCCCCTGCAGGGCCAGTTCGTCCGCCGCTGCCGCCAGCGCCTCGGCGGCCGGACGGGTCAGGATACAGTCGGGCGCGGCATAGGCGGCGATGGGTCGTCCGACGAAATTGTGCGGGCCGGCATAGCGCATATCGTGCTGGATGGCGGGAGCGACATCGCGCAGCCGGACGAAGCCATCGGGAAGATCGGCGCTGCGGGCGGCGACCGGCGCGGCCGCGAGGGCGAACGTCAGCAGGACAGTCCTGAGCATTGCGAGAACCTTGATCGGGACAATGTGAGGCGATGTGCCATGCGGCCCGCCGGCCTCCCCGGGGCGCGTCAGCAATCCTTGATGTGCAGCACGCGGGTATTGGTCTGCTGCTCGACCAGGATGGTGCCGTCGCCGAGCATCGCGGCCTGCATCACAGTGGCGAAGTCCGGCTTGCGCAGGGGGCAGGTGATGAGCTGACGGTGCGCCGTCTTCGTCACCTCCTGCGCCACGTCCTGCGCCTTCACATCCGTGCGATTTCCCGCCTCGACAGCGGCGAAAGTGACAAAGGTTGCGGCGATCAAGGCGATGTCGGACAGGCGCATCATAGACTCCCTTCGCCGCAACAGCTTAGCGCGGGGGATGAAGCGGCGCCATATGAAAGGTAAAGAGGCGTAGAGAGGCGGTTATGTTCCGATTTTTCCGCCGGTTTCATGCTGATTTTACTATGTAATACATTATTCCATCCATATGTTCCGATGGTTGCCCGTCACGCAGTCGTGCGGCGGCGCGGGGTGGGCCGGGGGATGGCGGCGATTGTTTGCCGCGTCCAGACTTGCTAGAAGGGTTCCATGATGGCGTATGGCTCACCGATGACGGTTTCCTGCGGCGCGGCGACCTCGCCGGCGCCCGGTGCCGCGCGGCCGGAGGCCCGCCGCCGCTTGCCGACCACCATCGGCTTCGCCGCCGTGCCGGATCATGTCCGCCTGCCGGCGCGCTTTTTCGGACGCTTCACCGCCTGCGCGGTCGCCGGGCTTAGCTGAGCGCTGCCCGGAGCCGGGGCCCTCTGGCCTGCGCTCCCGGCCGCGCTGCTGCCCGCCCCCTGTTTTCCTCTTCCAAAGAGACGCCAAGATGAGCACGTCCGCTCCCCGTACCCTGTACGACAAGATTTTCGACGACCACATCATCGACCGCCAGGAGGATGGCACCTGCCTCCTCTATATCGACCGGCATCTGGTGCATGAAGTGACCAGCCCGCAGGCCTTCGAGGGCCTGCGCGTGGCCGGCCGCCGGGTGCATGCGCCGTCGAAGACGCTCGCCGTGGTGGACCACAACGTGCCGACCACTGACCGCCGCTTCGGCATCGACGATCCTGAAAGCCGCATCCAGGTGGAGACGCTGGCCGAGAACGCCCGCGAGTTCGGCGTCGAATATTTCAACGAGCTCGACAAGCGCCAGGGCATCGTCCACGTGATCGGCCCGGAGCAGGGCTTCACCCTGCCGGGCACCACCATCGTCTGCGGCGACAGCCACACCTCGACCCATGGCGCCTTCGGCGCGCTCGCCCATGGCATCGGCACCTCGGAGGTGGAGCATGTGCTCGCCACCCAGACGCTGATCCAGAAGAAGAGCAAGAACATGCGGGTCAGCGTCGACGGCAAGCTGCCCGACGGCGTGACCGCCAAGGATGTGACGCTCGCCATCATCGGCGCCACCGGCACTGCCGGCGGCACCGGCTATGTCATCGAATATGCCGGCGAGGTGTTCCGCGCCCTGTCGATGGAAGGCCGCATGACGGTCTGCAACATGTCGATCGAGGGCGGGGCGCGCGCCGGCATGGTCGCCCCCGACGAGACCACCTATGCCTATGTGAAGGACCGCCCGCGCGCGCCCAAGGGCGCCGCCTGGGACGCGGCGCTGCGCTATTGGGACACGCTGCGCACCGATGAAGGCGCCTTCTTCGACAAGGAAATCCGCCTCGACGGCGCCTCGCTGCCGCCCATCGTCTCCTGGGGCACCAGCCCGGAGGACGTGATCTCGGTCGAGGGGCTGGTGCCCGACCCCGACCTGATCGACGATCCGGACAAGCGCGACGCGAAGAAGCGGGCGCTGGCCTATATGGGCCTCGTCGCCGGCACCAAGATCATCGATATCCCGGTCGACAAGGTGTTCATCGGCTCCTGCACCAATGCCCGGATCGAGGATCTGCGCGCCGCCGCCGCCATCGTGCGCGGCCACAAGGTGCGCGAGGGCGTCTCCGGCATGATCGTGCCGGGCTCGGGTTTGGTGAAGCTGCAGGCCGAGGCCGAGGGGCTGGACGCCATCTTCAAGGCGGCGGGCTTCGACTGGCGCGAGCCGGGCTGCTCCATGTGCCTGGCGATGAACGCCGACAAGCTCGGCCCGGAGGAGCGCTGCGCCTCCACCTCGAACCGTAATTTCGAGGGCCGGCAGGGCTTCAAGGGCCGCACCCATCTCGTCTCCCCCGCCATGGCGGCGGCGGCGGCGATCGCCGGCCATTTTGTCGACGTCCGCACCTGGCCGCGGGCGGGTTGAGCCTCATTCGGGAGGCCGCGCGATGAGGGGCGATCCGTTCTGGGACCCGCCGCCCGACGACCCCATGGAAGTGTGGGGCCGTCGCCTCGGGCGCGGGCTCGCCGTTGTGGTGGCGCTCGGCCTCGTCGTCTATCTGTTCGCGACCTATCTGAGGTGAGCCGATGAGCGAGAGCGGCGACTGGCTGAAGCGCGGCGCGCCCAGCCTCAGCGACATGGAGGCGATGGCCGAGGAGGCCTATGCCCGCCTGCCGGACGAATTCCGCGCCCTGTGCGGCAATCTCGTCATCCGGGTCGAGGATTTCCCGACCGACGAGGTGCTGAAGGAGATGGAGGCGGAAAGCCCGTTCGACCTGCTCGGCCTGTTCCAGGGCATCGGCCTGGCGCAGGGCTACGAGCTGGCGACCGGCGTGCTGCCCAACATGATCTTCCTCTACCGCCGTCCGATCCTCGACTATTGGGCGGAGAATGAGGAGACGCTGGGCGATATCGTCACCCATGTGCTCGTGCATGAGATCGGCCACCATTTCGGCCTCTCCGACGAGGACATGGAGCGGATCGAGGAGGAGGCGGATAGGTAGCGGACCGCATGGCAAGGGAGTGAGGCTCGGCTTAGAATTTCTCTAAATCATCGAGAGTCGAGGCACATCCCATGTCACAGCATTCGTCCCATCCGGTCGGCGGGCACGTGTACAGCCTGCCGCTTCGGGCGCTTCACTGGCTGACGCTCATCGCGATCGTCGTTACCTACGGCGTGACCTATCTCGAAGGGTTCTTCGAGCGCGGCACGCCCGGACGCGCGCTTATCTGGTGGACCCATATCTCGGTGGGTCTGACCATTCTCGGCCTCGTCGCGCTGCGCTTCGTCACGCGCCTCGCGGGGCCGGTGCCGCCGCCCTCGGCGGCCCTGTCGCGGCCGGTCCATCTGGCCTCGGCGACGGTTCATGTGCTGCTTTATGTCCTGCTGGTCGCGACACCTCTGGTCGGCATCTATCTCGCCTTCCTGCGCGGCAATGAGGTGACGTTCTTCGGCCTGTTCACCATTCCCTCCCCGGTGGAGGTGGACCGGACGGCCGCCGGCCAGGTCATCGAGCTGCACGAGCTTCTGGCGAATGCGCTGGTCGTGCTGGCCCTGCTGCACGCGGCGGCGGCCCTGGTGCATCACTATGTCCTGAAGGACGACGTGCTGCGCCGGATGTTGCCGCACCGCTGATCGCGCAAGGGGTTCGGGTTGCGAACGGCGCGCCGTCGGTGCACATCAGCGGCGAAGGCGGAATGTCTGACGGGGAGCGGCGCGCGCCGCCTCCGGAATTGAGGAGAGTGCCGTGGACAAGTTCACCACCCTGACCGGCGTCGCGGCGCCGCTGCATCTGGTCAATGTCGACACCGACATGATCATCCCGAAGCAGTATCTGAAGACCATCAAGCGCACCGGGCTCGGCACCGGGCTGTTCTCGGAGCTGCGCTACAAGGAGGACGGCTCGGACAATCCCGATTTCGTGCTCAACAAGCCGGCCTATAAGGGCGCGCAGATCCTCATCGCCGGCGACAATTTCGGCTGTGGCTCCTCGCGCGAGCACGCGCCTTGGGCGCTGCTCGATTTCGGCATTCGCTGCGTGATCTCCACCTCTTTCGCCGACATCTTCTACAATAACTGCTTCAAGAACGGCATTCTGCCGATCCGGGTGACGCCGGAACAGCTGGCGGCGCTGTTCGATGACGCGGCGCGCGGCGCCAATGCCAAGATCACCGTCGATCTGGAAAGCCAGACCATCACCGGGCCGGATGGCGGCTCGATCTCCTTCGATGTCGATGCGTTCCGCAAGCACTGCCTGCTGAACGGGCTCGACGATATCGGCCTGACCCAGGTGAAGGCGGACAAGATCGCCAGCTTCGAGGCCATGCTCGCCGAAGACCGCCCCTGGGCGTGAGCGTGCCGGGCGTGATCGGATTCCACCGCTCGACGTCATCCCGGACAGCCGCCGGCTGATCCGGGATCGTAGGTCGGAACGGCAGGACGGTCCCGGCTCTGCGGCTTCGCCTCCGGCCGGGATGACAGGAAGGACCGCTCCCTATGACCGCGCGCCGCCGCATCTCCTCCGGCTCCGCCTTCGAGGCGGTGGCCGGCTATTCCCGTGCCGTGGTCGACGGCGCCGATATCTTCGTCTCGGGCACGACAGGCTACGACTACGCCGCCATGGTGCTGCCCGACGACCTTGTGGCGCAGACTCATGGCTGTTTCGCCAACATCGCGGCGGCGTTGGCGCTGGCGGGCGCCAGCCTGGATGACGTGGTGCGCGTGCGCTACATCGTGACCGATGCCGACTATGCCGACATCGTCTTTCCGATCTTCGGCGCGTATTTCGCCAAGGCGCGGCCCGCCGCCACCCTCATCGTCGCCGGTCTCCTGCAACCACAGATGAAGATCGAGATCGAAGTGACCGCGCGCCGGCAGGGCTGAGCGCGCGCCGCAGCGTTTTCGCTTTACAGCGCCGCCGTCTCGGGATGGAATCGTTCAAAACGAGAACATCCGGGAGACGCCCCCATGTGCCACATCTTCGCGGGCCAAGCGCCCGAGACCTATGAGAGCCAGACGCGCTCGGTGCGGATCGGTGGCCATTCCACCTCGATCCGGCTGGAGGCGGCGTTCTGGACCGTGCTGGAAGAGGTCGCCGCCCATCAGGGCATGAGTGTCGGCAAATTCGTCACCAAGCTGCATGACGAGGTGCTGGAGCTGCATGGCGAGGTGCGCAACTTCGCCTCGCTGCTGCGCTGCTCCTGCCTGATCTTCCTCGCCGAGCTGCGCCCCGCCGGCGTCGCCCCGGTGGCGGCGCGCGGGCGCTATCTGTGCGAGAGCACGCGCATTCACCTCGAAGCGGCGGAGTGAGAACGCCCCCTGCCTGGCCCACCTGCCGGCCCCGCGCCGGCCGGCAATGCACATCGTGGTGATGTGTTAGCGGTCTACCACCTGCCGCCCTGGCGCAGGCCTAGCATCCCCTTCAGGCGACAAGGGTCGCCATGGTGAGTTCAAGGCCGGAGGAACAGGTGGCGAAGGCCATTCATTCGATGATCCGCGTGCTCGACGAGGCGCGCTCGGTTGATTTCTACGCGCGTGCCTTCGGGCTGGAGGTGGCGCAGCGTCTGCCCTTTGACGGCTTCACGCTGGTTTATCTGCGCAACGCGGAAGCCGATTTCGAGGTCGAGTTGACCATCAACCACGACCGGGCCGAGCCCTATGTGCTGGGCGACGGCTATGGCCACATCGCCTTCGTGGTGGACGATCTCGCCGCCGAACATGCGCGCTTCACGCAGGAAGGCCTCAATCCCAACCCGATCAAGGAATTTTTCCACGAGGGCGTGCTGCTGGCCAAGTTCTTCTTCGTCACCGATCCCGATGGCTACAAGATCGAGGTGCTGCAGAAGCACGGACGCTACCGCTGAACGACCGCGCTGACACGCCAATCGGCGCGGAAAAACTCAATAATACATAAAAATACCTGGGAGGTTACAATGGCTACACTGATCGACAGGCGCGGTCCGTCACGCCGCGCCGTGCTTGCCGGCATCGGCGCGGCCGGTGCGCTGATGGTGAGCGGCGCGGCGGTGCTCAACCCGCGCGAGGCGTGGGGCATGGAGGTTTCCGCGCTGAAGCCGGAAACGATGCGCACGCTCATCGTGATGGCGCGCGACGTCTACCCGCATGACCGCATTCCCGACCGCTACTACGCCATCGCGATGAAGCCCTATGAGGCGGACGCCGCCAAGGACCCCGCGCTGAAGGCGCTGGTGGAGGACGGCGTCATCACCCTCGATACGCTGTCCAAGGCCAAATACGGCGTCGCCTATGCCGATGTCGGCTGGGAGGACCAGCGCGTGGCGGTGCTGCGCGAGATCGAGGACAGCGCTTTCTTCCAGAAGGTGAGGGGCGGCCTCGTGGTCGGCCTCTACAACCAGGAGGAGGTGTGGCCGATCTTCGGCTATGAGGGCGCCTCGGCCGACAAGGGCGGTTACATCGACCGCGGCTTCAACGACATTGCCTGGCTGTAAGGGGAGGCTCGCATCATGTCCGCACCCTTCGATCTGAATGATGATTCCGTCGTCGTCGTTGTCGGTTCCGGCGCCGGCGGCGGCACGCTCGGCACCGAGCTGGCTCTCAAGGGCATCAAGGTGGTGATCCTTGAAGCCGGCCAGCGCCACAACATGGAAGACTTCGTCAATAATGAGTGGGAGAGCTTCTCCCAGCTCGCCTGGACCGACATGCGCACCACGTCCGGCTCGTGGCGGGTGCACAAGAACTTCCCCAACCTACCGGCCTGGATCGTCAAGGCGGTGGGCGGTTCCTCGGTGCATTGGGCGGGCGCCTCGCTGCGCCTGCAGGAGCACGAGTTCAAGACCCGCACCACCTATGGCGACCTGGACGGTGCCAATCTGCTCGACTGGCCGATCACACTCGCCGAGCTGGAGCCCTGGTACGCCAAGGCCGAGGACCGCATGGGCGTGACCCGCACCAACGGCATTCCCGGCCTGCCCGGCAACAACAACTTCAAGGTGTTCGAGGCCGGCGCGAAGAAGGTCGGCTACAAGGAGGTCTCCACCGGGCGGATGGCGATCAACAGCGAGCCGCGCGCCGACCGCGGTTCCTGCCAGCAGATCGGCTTCTGCTTCCAGGGCTGCAAGTCGGGGGCGAAATGGTCGACGCTGATCGCCGAGATCCCACGCGGCGAGGCCACCGGCAATCTGGAGGTGCGCCCGCAGAGCATGGTGCAGAAGATCGAGCACGATGCCTCCGGCAAGGTGACGGCCGTCGTCTATGTCGACAAGGACGGCAAGACCCAGCGCCAGAAGGCGCGCATCGTCGCGGTGGCCGGCAATTCGATCGAGAGCCCGCGCCTGCTGCTCAACTCCGCCAGCAACATGTTCCCGGACGGGCTCGCCAATTCCTCGGGGCAGGTGGGGCGCAACTACATGCGCCACATGACCGGCTCGGTCTACGCCATCTTCGAGAAGCCGGTGCACATGTATCGCGGCACCACCATGGCCGGCATCGTGCGCGACGAGGCGGTGAACGACACCAAGCGCGGCTTCGCTGGCGGCTATGAGATGGAGACGCTCTCCATCGGCGTGCCGTTCATGGCCGCCTTCCTCGATCCCGGCGGCTGGGGCCGGCCCTTCGCCTCCGCCATGGACGGCTATGTGAACATGGCCGGGCTGTGGATCGTCGGCGAGGACATGCCGCAGGAAACCAACCGCGTCACCCTCAACACCGACGTGAAAGACCAGTACGGGCTGCCGGTGGCCAATGTGCATTTCGACGACCACCCGAACGACGTCGCCATGCGCAACCATGCCTATGCCCAGGGCGCGGCGATCTATGATTCGGTCGGCGCCACCCGCACCTTGCCGACGCCGCCTTATCCTTCCACGCATAATCTCGGCACCAACCGGATGAGCGCCAAGGCGCGCGATGGCGTGGTGAACAAGCACGGGCAGAGCCACGACATCCCGAACCTGTTCATCGCCGATGGCAGCCAGTTCACCACCGGCGGCGCCGAGAACCCGACGTTGACCATCGTGGCGCTGGCGCTGCGGCAGGCCGATTTCATCGCCGGGGAGATGACGCGCAAGACGATCTGACCGGCCGGGCGGCTTCTCCCTCGTCCCCGGGCTGTCCCGGGGACCCCGCTCGTTCGGGTCGATGCGCGAGAGCCTTGTGGCCGGGTCACGCCCGGCCATGACAGCGTTTCGTCGGCGGCGACTTGACGCGCGGCCGGCTGCGCCGTGCTCCGGGTCGGGGTCCCGCATCCGATCCTCCCCGCCTTCCCCCGCCGGTCCGCGCCGGCGGTTTTCTTTTGCGGCGCCCCGCACGTCTTGCCACCGCAATCATCTGGCTTTAGCACTCGCTCGCCGGGCAGTTCGCCCGGCATTGACGCTTCCTCAACGGCGCAAGCGAGGGACCTGATGGCGACCCACAAGCTTCTCCTTCTCCCCGGCGACGGCATCGGCATCGAGGTGATGGCCGAGGTGAAACGGGTCATCGACTGGCTCGACCGGCGCGGCCTCGCCTGCTTCGCCATCGAGGAGGACCTTGTCGGCGGCGCGGCCTATGATTCCTGCGGCCAGCCGATCTCCGAGGAGGCGATGGCCAAGGCTTTCGCCGCCGATGCCATCCTGCTCGGCGCGGTGGGCGGCACCAAATGGACGCATGTGCATTATGAGTCGCGTCCTGAGGCGGGCCTGCTGCGCCTGCGCAAGGACCTGCAGCTCTTCGCCAATCTGCGCCCGGCCGTGTGCTACCCCGCGCTCGCCGATGCTTCCAGCCTCAAGCGTGAGCTGGTGGAAGGCCTCGACGTGCTGATCGTGCGCGAGCTGACCGGCGGCGTCTATTTCGGCGAGCCCAAGACCATCACCGATCTCAGCGACGGCCAGAAGCGGGCGGTCGATACCCAGGTGTACGAATCCTACGAGATCGAGCGCATCGCCCGTGTCGCCTTCGAACTCGCCCGCACCCGTCGCAACAAGGTGGTCTCCACCGAGAAGCACAATGTGATGAAGACCGGCCTGCTGTGGAAGCAGGTGGTGAGCGAGGTGCACGGCGCCAATTACGAGGACGTGGAGCTGGAGCACCAGCTCGCCGATTCGTGCGGCATGCAGCTGGTGCGCGCGCCCAAGCAGTTCGACGTCATCGTCACTGACAATCTGTTCGGCGACATCCTCTCCGATGTCGCGGCCATGCTCACCGGCTCGCTCGGCATGCTGCCCTCCGCCTCGCTGGGCGGCACTGAAGAAGTCTCCGGCCGCCGTCGCGCGCTCTATGAGCCCGTGCATGGCGCCGCGCCTGATATCGCCGGCAAGGGCGTGGCCAATCCGATCGCCATGATCGGCTCGCTCGCCATGGCGCTGCGCTATTCCTTCGGCGAGCTGGACGCGGCCGATCGCATCGAGGCGGCGATCGCCGGGGTGCTGGCCGGTGGCTTCCGCACCGCTGATATCTATTCCGAGGGCAAGACCCGCGTCGGCACCTCAGGCATGGGCGACGCCATCCTCGCCGAGCTGGACAAGGCGGCCTGAGCCGTCCCTTCGGGCTTCAGAACACGAAAAGCCCGGCTTCGGCCGGGCTTTTTGCTGTCGCGAGGCTGCAAGACTGAACTGCAAGACTCATGAAAAAGCCCGGCGCGGGCCGGGCTTTGCGTCGTCAGGCAAGAGGCCGCAGCGGCGAATCAGTAGCCCGGCAGGTCGAAACGGCTCGGCAGCGGCCAGCGAATGCCAGTGATTCCGCTGTCATCGCCATATTGCGGGTAGAGCGGCTGGGCGACATAGACATAGTTGAGGTCGCGCGAGGTGCCGGGCTTCACCACCGGGCCGGGATCGAGATAGGAGCGCGGCGGCAGCTTGCGAATGATGATGCGGTTGGATTCCTGCGCGTCGGCAGGCACCGTGGCGATGACGGCGGTGCCGCCGACCAGGGCGGCAAGGGCGAACAGGGCGACACGCATCTCAACCTCCAGGAAACGGTCACGTCGCGCGGCGCGGACATTCCCGTCACAAACAACATTGCCCGGAACTTATCGTTCCGTCGAGATGATGAAAGTCCTAATTGCGCCGATCGGCGACGAAATATGCCGCTTCTACGAGAAGTGTGGCCGCGCTGCCGAAGCCGGCCAGCGCCGCCTCGGCCTCGCCGGTCAGCCGGGCGAGCTCGGCGCGGGCGCCGTCAATGCCAAGCGTGCCGACCAGCGTCGCCTTGCCGGCGGCGGCGTCCTTGCCCACCGCCTTGCCGACCAGGCTCGCCTCGCCCTCGACATCGAGCAGGTCGTCGGCGATCTGGAAGGCGCGTCCGACGGCTCGGGCATAGCGGTCGAGGCTCGCGCGCTCGGCCGGGCTCGCGCGCCCCAGCAGGGCGCCGGCCTCGCAGGCCTGGCGCAGCAGGGCGCCGGTCTTCATCGCCTGAAGCTCGATGATCGCCGGCGCCGGCAGGTCGAGCGGCTTTCCCTCGGCGAATCGGCCCTCGGCGGCGAGGTCCAGCATCTGCCCGCCGATCATGCCGGCCACGCCCGCCGCCCGCGCCAGGCTGGCGACCAGGGCGAGGCGCACCGCCGGGTCCGCATCGGTTTCTGCGCCGGCGAGGATCTCGAAGGCGAGGGTCAGCAGGGCGTCGCCGGCGAGAATCGCGGTTGCCTCGTCATAGGCGCAGTGCACGGTCGGCCGCCCGCGCCGCAGGTCGTCATTGTCCATGGCCGGCAGGTCGTCATGCACCAGCGAGTAGCAGTGAATGCACTCCAGCGCCGCCGCGGCTGGCATCGCTCGGGCGGCGGAGATGCCGAACAAAGCCGCTGATTCGACCACCAGGAACGGCCGCAGCCTTTTGCCCCCGGCCAGCGTGGCGTGGCGCATCGCTCCCGCCAGCCTTTCCCCCGGCGCGCCGCTGCGGGCGATCGCGCCGTCAATATAGGTGGCGACGGCCTCGGCCGTGCGGGAGAGCGCGAGCGCGAGGGGCGGGCGGCTTTGGGTGGCGGTCATCGGGTCCGAGGGATCGCTCAACAAGGGTAGCGCGTTGCGTGCCCGAGGCGGGCGGCGCGGTCAAGCGCGCGCGGGCCCGCACTCGCAACCCTTGGTCGACCGCCGCGAGCGAGCCGGCTAGAGTGTTTGCGCCGGGGAGTGAGCATGGGTGTTCTGTGGAGTTGGGCCTGGAAGATCGCGCTCGTGGTCGTCGCGACCCCGCTCGTGCTCGGGCTTCTATATAATGTGGTGCCCGCCCCCTCGACGCTGATGCTGGGCCGCTGGGTCACAGGCCAGCCGGTGACGCGCGTCTGGCTGCCTTTCGACGACATCTCTCCCAATCTCGTCCGCTCCGTGCTGGCCTCCGAGGATGCGCGCTTCTGCACCCATTCGGGCGTCGACATGGTGGAACTGCAGGGAGTGATCGACGAATCGGACGGGCTCAACGCCCCGCGCGGCGCCTCCACCATCACCATGCAGCTGGCGAAGAACCTGTTCCTGTGGAACGGGCGCAGCGTCATCCGCAAGGGGCTGGAGCTGCCGCTAGCGCTGTATCTCAACCTGGTCATGTCAAAGCAGCGGCAGCTGGAGATTTATCTCAACATCGCCGAATGGGGGCCGGACGGGCAGTTCGGCGTCGAAGCGGGCGCGCAGCGGGCCTTCGGGCGCTCGGCCGGCGACCTCTCGGCGCGGCAGGCGGCGCTGCTCGCGGTCATGCTGCCAAATCCGCACCGGCGCGATGCCGGCAAGCCCGGGCGTGGGCTGATCCGCCTTGCCGGCAATCTGCAGGCGCGGATTCCGCGCGAGGGGGCCGAACTGACCTCCTGCCTCTGAGGGCAAAGGGCCGGACGCGCGAAGTCTGCGACAGATTTGCGTCTGCCTCTTTCGCTCGCGCGCATGAGTCTGTATAAGCCGCCACTCGAATTACGCACCATCCGGCGCCGGCCCTTCCGACTGGGCGTGAGCCAGGCCGGGACAGGAGAAGACGATGGCAGTTCCGAAGAAGAAAACCAGCCCGTCGCGTCGCGGCATGCGCCGTTCCGCCGACGCCCTCGCCAAGCCGACCTATATCGAGGACAAGGATTCGGGCGAGCTGCGCCGTCCCCACCACCTCGACCTGAAGACCGGCATGTACAAGGGCCGTCAGGTGCTGAAGGTCAAGGCCGAGGCTTGATCGCCTCTGCCGGGCCGTTTGCCCCGCGTTGCTGAAGCCGGCCCTTGAGGCCGGCTTTTCTGCGTTGGGTAGCCTGGTACAAGGCTGATGCGTTAACGCTTGGCTGCTAACCATCCAGAAGCCATGGCGAGCGAGGCCGGCGCCGTGCCTTTCCGGCGCACTTACCGCTCCGCCAGAACGATGATACCGTCCGCCCCTGAACCTGGGAGCCTGCCGTGTTGCGTGATGCGAGCCGTGGAATGCGCCGGCGCTTCGCCTGGCTGCTCGTGGCGGCCTTGGCGGCTCCTGTCCTGGCCGGCTGCGCCTCGCGCCCGGGCGACGACGCGCTTTCGATCATCGAGGGCGACACGGTCAGCGCCAGCCAGCACACACTTCTCGTCGCCTCCTCCCGCGCCCGCGACCCGCGGCCCGGTGTGTTCTACAATGGCGAGCGGACGCCCGAACTGAGCTTCGCCAGGGTCGAGGTTGGCGTGCCGCCCACCCACAAGCCGGGAATGGTGGAAGCGCCGACGAAATCACCGCCCAATCCTGCCACCGACATGGTGGTGCTCGAGGCTGTGTATCGCGACACGCCGACACAGTTCTCCGCCGACCTCAAGAGCCAGCTGGCGAAATATCCCGCCGGCAAGCGACAGGCGGTGATCTTCGTCCACGGCTACAACACGCTGTTCTCGGAGGCGCTCTATCGCCTCACCCAGATGGTGGAGGATTCCAAGACGCCCGGCGTTCCGGTGCTGTTCACCTGGGCCTCGCGCGGCGGCATCGCCGATTATGTCTATGACAATAACAGCGCCACCGCCGCCCGCGACCGGCTGGAAGAGACGATACGCCTCGTCTTCGCCAGCGGTGCCGACCAGGTCAGCATCGTCGCCCACTCCATGGGCAATTGGGTGACGGTGGAGGCGCTGCGGCAGATCAAGATCTCCGACCGGCCGCTGCCGGAGAATAAGATCGGCAATATCGTGCTGGCCGCGCCCGACATTGATGTTGACGTGTTCAAGAGCCAGCTGAAGCGCTTCGGCAAACTGCCCAAACCCTTCATCGTCATCGTGTCGAGCGACGACAAGGCGCTGGCCTTCTCCGATTTCATCGCTGGCGACAAGCCGCGCCTCGGCGCCTACACCCACGATGCCGAACTGGTCGAGTTGGGCGCCGTCGTCGTCGACATGTCCAATGTGAAGTCGACCGACGGCTTCAACCACGCCAAATTCGCCCAGCTGGCGGAAATGGCCCCGCAGCTGCGCGGCATGCTGGCGCGGGCGGCGCAGGCGAGCGGCGGCTCTGCCGTCGAGGTGGCGGGGATTCAGTTCTCCGGTCTCGACCGGATGCGGGCCACGCAGGTTTCGGCGGGGCTTCCCGCTGCCACCCAGTCGAGCGCCGGCGCGCCTGAAGAGAGCGATCCCGTGGTCGATACCTCCGCCGCCATCGTCGCTGCGGGGGCGGTGTCGCGGCGCTGACGCACGCGGCGTGAGGCCGGTGATGGGAAAGGCGCTGCGCGGCTTCGCCCCGCGCCGAGGGCGTGCCCGGCCTTCCACGTCGCGCGCGGCAGGGACCGGAGCTGCGTGAGGCCCGAGGCCGATCAGGCCGCCCGGCGGCGCCCTGCCGGCTTGCAATCACCCATTGTCGGCGCTCACCCGTTGGCGGGGCTCACTCTTTCGTGCCGCCATCGCCCAGCTTGTCGAGACGCTTCTGCATGTCGGCGACCTGCCGGCGCAGTTCGTCGAAATCGTCCGGCTGCGGGCTGGCGGCCGGCGCGGGGGCGGCGTCCTCGGCGCGGGCGCCGGGAAGGAACATCTTGAAGGTGCGGTCGAACATTTCCATGTTCCGGCGCACATGTTCGTCCAATATGCCGAAGCCACCAATGCCGCCAATGCCCAGCGTCTTGGTGAAGTTCTCGCGCAGGCTGTTCTGTTCCTTGCTGAAATTCTCGATCGTCATGTCGAGATAGCGCGGCACCAGCATCTGCATGCTGTCGCCGTAGAAACGGATGATCTGGCGAAGGAAGTTGATCGGCAGGAGATTCTGGCCCTTGCCTTCCTGCTCGAAGATGATCTGGGTCAGCACGGAATGGGTGATGTCATCGGATGACTTCGCATCATAGACGACGAAGTCTTCGCCGTTCTTGACCATCTGCGCGAGGTCTTCGAGCGTCACATAGGTGCTCGTGCCGGTATTGTAGAGGCGGCGGTTCGCGTATTTCTTGATGGTGACGGGTTCGTTGGATTTTGCCATTGTGATCCAGTCGCCTTGATCGTTTCCCATTGAAAACTCTAGGACGTTTCCCAGCGCCCGGCTACAGGAATTGTGGCGGCTTACGGCCGCTCGCGCGGCACAATGTGGGGCTGGGCATGTCCCATGCTGACCTGACGTCAAGAAAATCCGTGTGCCATTGACATGGATCACAGGTGGCTACCACGATGCTGTCACACCTGTTCAAGAAGGTGAGGCGCAGGCCCGAAGGCCGCGCTGCAAAACGGGACCGTACCGGAGGACGTCATTCATGAAAGACGGCATCGTCATCGTCGGCGCCGCGCGCACGGCTGTCGGCGCGTTCAACGGCGCGCTTTCCTCGCTCCCCGCCCATGAGCTGGGCAAGATCGCGATCGCGGCCGCGCTGGAGCGGGCCGGCGTCGCGCCGGGAGAGGTGAGCGAAACCATCATGGGGCAGATCCTCACCGCCGGCGCCGGCCAGAACCCGGCGCGCCAGGCCTCGGTGGCGGCCGGCATCCCGGTGGAAAGCCCGGCCTGGGGCGTCAACCAGCTCTGCGGTTCCGGCCTGCGCGCCGTCGCGCTCGGCTTTCAGGCCATTCTCAACGGCGACAGCGACATCGTGGTCGCGGGCGGCCAGGAATCGATGAGCCAGGCGCCGCACTGCGCCCATCTGCGCAACGGCACCAAGATGGGCAATCTTGAGATGGTCGACACCATGATCAAGGACGGGTTGTGGGACGCCTTCAACGGCTATCACATGGGCACGACAGCCGAGAACGTCGCCCGCCAGTGGCAGATCACCCGCGACCAGCAGGACGAATTTGCCGTCGCCTCGCAGAACAAGGCCGAAGCGGCGCAGAAGGCCGGGCGCTTCAAGGACGAGATCGTCCCGGTGACCATTTCCTCGCGCAAGGGCGACGTCATCGTCAGCGACGACGAATATCCCCGCCACGGCGCCACCCTCGAATCCATGACCCGGCTGCGCCCGGCCTTCTCCAAGGACGGCACGGTGACGGCGGGCAACGCCTCCGGCATCAATGACGGCGCCGCCGCTGTGGTGCTGATGGCCGCGTCGCGGGCCGCGAGCGCGGGCAAGAAGCCGCTGGCGCGCATCGTCTCATGGGCGCAGGCGGGCGTCGATCCGGCGATCATGGGGTCCGGCCCCATTCCCGCCTCGCGCCGCGCCCTGGAAAAGGCCGGCTGGACGGCGGCCGATCTCGACCTGATCGAGGCCAACGAGGCCTTCGCGGCGCAGGCCTGCGCGGTGAACAAGGATCTCGGCTGGGACACGAGCAAGGTGAATGTGAACGGCGGCGCCATCGCCATCGGCCACCCGATCGGTGCCTCCGGCGCGCGCATCCTCACCACGCTGCTCTACGAGATGGAGAAGCGCGACGCCAAGAAGGCGCTCGCCACGCTGTGCATCGGCGGCGGCATGGGCATCGCCATGTGCCTGGAGCGCGACTGACGCGCTTCCGGCACAGCCGGCAGGGACTGTGATCCATCGCGGCGGCAAGGCGGACTCTCGACCTTGCCGCCATCAAGAATCGACGTACAAACCGTCGAGAGTTCCCTGGGGAAGGGACGCCAGAGGGGGGATACATGGCGCGTGTTGCATTGGTCACCGGGGGGACGCGCGGCATCGGCGCGGCCATCTGCAAAGCCTTGAAGGCGGCCGGTTATTCCGTCGCCGCCAATTATGCCGGCAATGACGCGGCGGCCGCCAAATTCACCGAGGAGACCGGCATCCCCACCTTCAAATGGGACGTGTCCGACTTCGCGGCGTGCCAGGCGGGCATCGCCGAGGTGACGGCCAAGCTCGGCCCGGTCGATGTGCTGGTTAACAATGCCGGCATCACCCGCGACGGCATGCTGCACAAGATGTCGCCCGAGAACTGGCACGCGGTGATCAACACCAACCTGACCTCGGTGTTCAACATGTGCCGCAACGTGATCGAGGGCATGCGCGAGCGCAATTTCGGCCGCATCGTCAACATCTCGTCGATCAATGGCCAGAAGGGCCAGATGGGCCAGACCAATTACTCCGCCGCCAAAGCCGGCGAGATCGGCTTCTCCAAGGCGCTGGCGCAGGAAGTGGCGAAGAAAGGCATCACCGTCAACGCCATCTGCCCGGGCTACATCGCCACTGAAATGGTGCTGGCGGTGCCGAAGGAGGTGCTCGAGAAGAGCATCATTCCGCAGATTCCGGTCGGCCGGCTGGGCGAGGCCGAGGAAATCGCGCGCTGCGTGGTGTTCCTCGCCGATGACGCCGCCGGCTTCATCACCGGCTCGACACTCGCTGCCAATGGCGGCCAGTACCTCACCTGAGGCCATCGCCGCCGCCGTTAGGGCGGCGGCGCTTTCCCGGAAAAGATCAGTCGGTTTCGGTCTTGAGGATTTTTCCGCTCGCCGGATCGATGTCGATCTCGATCCGCTGCTGGGCGGCATTGCGGCCCTCGACCTCCCATTTGCCGTCGTCCATCTCGATCTTGGTGATGGTCGCCACGCCATTGTCGCGGGCGATGCGCAGCGCGTCGTCAATGCCGGTGGCCGGGGTCTGGGCCAGAACCGGCGCGGCGAACAGCGTGGCGAGCGCGAGGGCAGGGAGAAGGGAACGGCAGGGCGTCTTCATGCGGAACTCCTGAAGGGTCGAGGCTGATCTGGAGCGCGATCCGAGCCGATTGGATCAATCTGCTTGGCAAATCGCCCTCAAAGGCACTGATCGAGACTGCGTGATCCGATCGGCTTGGGTACAAGCTGATCGGCGCATTCCCCAGGGGTAATCGGCTCTCGCCGCTCAGGTTCCATCGCGCGGCGCGATTGTGCGGCCATCCGCTCTTGGCTTGCGCCGTTCGGCCGGCCATAAGGGGCGCCCATCCAGGTGTCCCCACCGCGTGTCCCCATGCCCCTCCAAACGACTGCCCCCCTCTCGCGCCGTGCCGCCACGCTCATCGGCTTCACCGCCATACTGTTGTGGTCGACGCTGGCGCTGGCGACCTCGTCCACCGGCGCGGTGCCGCCCTTCCTGCTGACGGCGCTGACCTTCGCCATTGGCGGAGCAGTCGGGCTGGCGACGGCGGTGGTGCGGGGTGTCAGCCTTTCCGTGCTGCGCCAGCCCTGGCCGGTGTGGCTGCACGGGGTGGGCGGGCTGTTCGGCTATCACTTCTGCTATTTCTCGGCGCTGAAGCTGGCGCCGCCGGCCGAGGCGGGCCTCATCGCCTATCTCTGGCCGCTGCTGATCGTGCTGATGTCGGCCTTCCTGCCGGGCGAAAAGCTGCGCCCGGCCCATATTGGCGGCGCGCTGATGGGCCTGGCCGGAACGGTGGTGCTGCTGAGCGGGCGGGCCGGCAGCCTCGGCTTTGCGCCGGAATTCGTGCCCGGCTATCTCGCCGCCGCGCTCTGCGCGGTGATCTGGTCGGTCTATTCGGTGGCGTCGCGGCATTTCGCCAAGGTGCCGACCGAAGTCGTCGCCGGCTTTTGCCTTGCCACCGCCGTGCTGTCGGCGCTCTGCCATGTCGCGTTCGAGCCGTCGATCTGGCCGGCCGGGGGCGGGGAGTGGCTGGCGGTGGTGGCGCTCGGCATCGGGCCGGTCGGCATCGCCTTCTACACCTGGGACATCGGCATGAAGCGCGGCGACATCCGCCTGCTCGGCGTCATGTCCTATGCCGCGCCTGTTCTCTCGACCCTCTTGCTGGTGGCGGCGGGCTTCGCGGCGCTGAGCTGGTCGCTCGGCCTTGCCTGCGCGCTCATCGTCGGCGGTGCCGCCGTGGCGACGCTGCTGGCGCGGCGGTAGGGCATGTTCCGCAAAAGTTGACGACTTTTGCGACAAGAACCTGCCCCAGCGACGACTCAGCCCGCACGACTCAGCCCGGCGACCAGCCGGGGGCGGCCAGCTCAAAGCCGGCAAAGTCGAAGCCGGGCGCCACTGTGCAGCCCACCAGCGTCCAGTCGCCGAGGCTGCGGGCCGACTGCCAGGCACCGCGCGGGACGATTCCTTGTGGCTCCTCGCCGGCACCGGTGCCGAGAAGATGCGCCGTCACCGGACCGGAATCGGTCCGCGCCATCCGCAGTTCCAGCGCCGCACCGGCATACCAGTGCCAGGCCTCGACGGCGTCCACCCGGTGCCAGTGCGATATCTCGCCGGCGGTCAGCAGGAAATAGATCGCGGTGGAGGCGGCGCGCCCGTCCGGCGTCGGGTGCGGATCGCGGAAGGTCTCGCGGTAATGCCCGCCCTCCGGATGCGGCGCGAGCGCCAGAAGGGCGATCACCTCCGGCGCGGAAAGTCCGTCGAGCCGCATGGGCCGCCTCACCCGCGAAAACTGTTCTTGAGGCTGCGCAGCTCGGTAAACACGGCGCCAGGCTCGGCGCCGGCCAGGCCGATGCGGGCGGCCAGCTCGGGGTCGTCGGCGCGCATGAACGGGTTGGTCGCCTTCTCCGCCCCGATGGTGGTCGGCAGGGTCGGCTTGCCCGCCGACCGCAGCGCCTCGATCTCCTTCAGCCGGGCAGCGACCGCTTCATTGTCGGGCTCCAGGCTGAGGGCGAAGCGCGCATTGGAGAGGGTGTATTCGTGCCCGCAATAGACCGAGATGTCGTCGGGAAGGGTGCGCAGGCGGGCGAGCGATTCCCACAGCACCGGCGGGTCGCACTCGAAGGGTCGACCGCAGCCCATGACGAACAGCGTGTCGCCGGAAAACAGCAGCCGCTCCTCCTCGAACAGGAAGACGATGTGACCCTTGGTGTGGCCGGGCGTCTCCATCACCCGTCCCACCAGCCCGCCCACGGCGACCGGATCGCCATCCACCACCGCGAAGTCGAGGCCGGGAATGGTCTCGCGCTCCGCCTTCGGGCCGATCACGGTGGCGCCAAAACGCTCCTTCAGCGCCTCGACGCCGGCGATGTGGTCGGTGTGGTGATGGGTGACGAGAATATGGGTGAGCGTCCAGTCCTCACGCGCCAGCGCGGCCAGCACGGGCGCCACCTCCGGCACGTCGATGACGGCGGTCGCTTCCGTCACGGGATCGCGCAGCAGTACCGCGTAATTGTCGGCGAGGCAGGGGATGAGCCGCAGTTCGGCGGGCATGATGACCTCGAAGATTGGCGCTCGGGGAACGGCACGGCGCAGGGCCGTCGCCGTCAGTCTAGCAGGCTCGCGCGATGCGTCAGCGGCATTCCTGGGCGGCGCGGTCGATCGCCGCCGAGATGCCGCTCAGCGAATAGGTGTCGGTGGTGACATTGCCGCGCAGGGAGGTGCTTTTCACCACGACGTCCTTGCCTTTGCGCAGGGCGTCCACCAGGCGCGCCTCCTCGGCGACATTGCGCACCCAGGCGCCGGTGCCGCGGGTGTAGAGGTCGAAATTGGCCGGCCCGATGGTCAGGGTGGCGTCGGTGCCTTCCTTAAGCGCGAAGCCCATGACGACACTGACCTCGCCCTTCACATTCTCGGCGGTGCGGGTCGAGATGAAGAAATAGGCGGGGTCGCGCTTCAGGCCTGCCGGCATGCGCGTCTTGGGCTGCGACAGCGCGTAGCAGATCTTTCCGCTGCCGCTGGTGTCGAGATAGACCCCCCAGTCGCCCGACTGGGTGACGAGCTTGGGCGCACCCTGGGCACTGGCGCCGCCGATCCCGATCATTGCCATTGCCAGGCCGGCGAGGGTGGCGCGCACGGTGCGTCGTGCCATGGTCTGCATCCTCCGTATCCTCGGGCCGCCGGGGCGGCTCCGCGTGATTCTCCGTATCGGCGGCATCAGGGATATCCGCGCAGTCCGCGGCTGTGAACCCTTGGTGCTCCGATAGGAGGGCTTTGCGGCTCAATTGGCGGAAGGGGGGCGGCGAATTGATGGCATGGCGGGGCCGCGCGGCGGATTATCCCCGCAAGGGCGCGCTCCGGGCCCATGCTCAGGACGCACGCAGCCTTGCAAGGGCGGCGCGTGCCGCTGCCCGGTGATCGGCACCGATATGGCTGGCCAGCAGGTTCAGCGCCGTCGCCAGCACCGCCGCATCGTCGGTAAAGCCGAGGCCGACGATGAGGTCCGGCACCGCATCGGTGGGCAGCAGAAAATAGGCGAGGGCGCCGAACAGCAGGCCGCGCACCCGGGTCGGCGTCTGGCTGTCCAGCGCGCAGTAATAGGCGGCCGCCGCGTCCTCGGCGAAGGGAATGCGCGACAGCACGCCGGCCAGCTTCGGCCAGAAGCGGGCGCGTACCCGGGCCTCCTCCTCGGCGCTGGCGCCGGGGATGGCGCGGGCGTCCGTCTCGATGCCCTCCCTATCAGGGGCGTCGGCGTCGAAAGCAGGGTCGGATCGTTGGATCATCTCGCTCTCCCGACGGGTCGGAATAAGCCCGTCCCGCCAGACATGGTTGCCATTGCGCGCTTTCGCAACATCGCGCCGTCACATCAGCGGATAAGCGGCTTCCACCCGATAGGGCCCACCGCCGACGGAATCGCGCGAGGAGAAGAGGACGAAGCGCGAGACCTGGAAGGTGGCGCTGCGGAAATAGCCGCGCAAAGCGAGATAATCCGCCACCTGTCGGGGGGCGGCGTCGCGCAGCCGGGCCAGCGTCACATGCGGGCGGAAATTGCGCCCTTCCGGCGGCAGGCCGATGCGCTTCATCGCCCGCTCATGCTCGGCCTGAAGCTCGTTCAGCGCCTGATTGGCCTGCACCCCGGCGAAGATCGAGTGCGGCTTGTGGTTGCCGAACTGGTCGACGCCTGAAAGGGTGAGGTCGAAGCCGAAGCGTTCGATCTCGTCGAGCGCGGCGGCGGCGTCGCGGGCGACCGCGTGGTCGACATCGCCGATGAAGCGCAGGGTGACGTGATAGAAGTCCGGGCTGATCCAGCGTGCTCCGGGAAGGCCGCCGCGCAGCATCGACAGATGCTCGGCAACCTCGCTCGGGATTTCGAGGGCGGTGAAAAGCCGCGGCATGACCCCCTCCTGCGGTGTCGGCAAGGGAACCCGTCACCCATTGAGACGGATTCGCAGGCCGAGGAAAAGCTAAAAATACGACAGGCAAAACACGGGCCGTCCGCAGTGCCGCCACGGGCGCGGATTATCGCTGCTGCTGACGGGAACACTGGGAGCCGATATGGTGAGGCATGATGAGCGAATCGACCGACGACGCTGAACTTTTCACCACGGCCGAGGATGCGGCGAGGTCTCTCGCCTTTGCCAGCATCCAGTCGATCTATCGTTACCCCGTGAAGGGGCTGACGCCGGAGCGGCTTGAGCTGGTCGAGCTGATGGCGGGGAAGTATTTTCCCGGCGACCGGCTCTTCGCCATCGAGAATGGGCCCTCCGGCTTCATCGCCGAGGCTCCGGACTTCCAGCCCAAGATCAAGTTCCTGATGCTCATGCGCAATGAGCGCCTGGCCGCGCTCGAAGCCCGCTTCGACGACGCGACAGCGGAGCTGGTGATCCGGCTCGAGGACGCCGAGGTGGCGCGCGGCAAGCTCGACACGGCCGAGGGGCGGGAGGCGATCGAGGCGTTCTTCCAGCGCTATTCCCGCTATGAGCTGCGCGGTGCGCCGCGCGTGCTGGCGGCACCGCCGGAGTTCCGTTTCGTCGACACCACCGAGGGCTATGTCTCGCTGATCAATCTGGCGAGCTGCCGGGCGCTGGGCGACCTCATCGGCCAGCCGGTGGACCCGCTGCGCTTTCGCGGCAATCTCTATCTCGACGGCATGGAGCCGTGGGAGGAGTTCGACCTCGTCGGCCATACGATCGAGGTGGGCAGCCATGTCCGGCTCAAGATCACCCAGCGCATTTTCCGCTGCGCCGCCACCAATGTGGACCCGGTGACGGCCAAGCGCGACATGGACGTGCCGGGGACGCTGATGCGGACCTTCGGCCATACCGATTGCGGCATCTTCGCCGAGATCGAGCAGGGCGGGCTCATCGTCGATGGCGATTCGGTGCGGATCACGCTCTGAGGGCCGTTTCGCTGAGGCCCGCTTCGGACGCCTTGGGCTGTCCCTCTCCACCCCGCAACAAAAAAGGCCCGGCTGAGCCGGGCCTTTTTCATGTTCAGGCGGGGGAGCCGATCACTCCGCGACTTCCGCCGGGGCGGGCTCGGAGCCTTCGCCTTCGCCTTCCGTGTCGCTGCGGCGGTAGCGGCGCCGGCGGGTGCGCGGGGCGCGGCCTTCCGTGTCGTCGGCCGGGGCCTCCTCGGGTGCCACGGCCACCGCGGCGGCCGGCTTGGCGGCGCGGCTGCGGGTCTTCGGGGCGGGGGCCTCAGCGGCGGGCGTCGCTTCCGTGGGGGCGGCGGCCACCGGCGCGGGGGCGGCGGGTGCCGCTGCGGGAGCCGGTGCTGCGCTCACGGGAGCAACGGTCGGTGCCGCCTTGGGCTCCGGCGCGTCGGCCGGCGCGTCGCTCTTGCGCGCGGCGGTGCTTGCCGGGGCGGTGCCGCCGCTCTGGGTGATGAAGGCGGGCAGGCCGATCTCGGCCTCCACTTCCGGCCCGAGGCGCGGCTGCGGCTGCTGGGCGGGGTCGCGGTAGCCGGCATCGCCACCCTCGCGGGGGGCGCGATTGTCGCGATAGGGGCGGCTCTCGCGCGACCAGCGGCCTTCGCGCGGCTCGCGCTCCGGACGGTCGGGCCGTTCGCTGCGGTCGCGCTCCTGGCCACGGTCTTGGCCGCGCTCCTGGCCACGGTCTTGCGCCCGGTCCTGTCCACGCGGCTCCTGCGCGCGCTGGTCCTGGTTGCGCTGGTCCTGGTTGCGGTCGGGGCCGCGCTCCTGGTGGCGATCCTGCCCGCGCTCGCGATTGTCGCGGCGGTTGTCGCGGTCGCGGAAGAAGTCGCGCTGGCCTTCACGTGGGCCACCGTCGCGCTGGTTTCCGTCCCGCTGGCCGTTGTCACGCTGGCCACCGTCGCGATGTCCGTTGTCCCGCTGGCCATTCTCGCGCTGGCCGTTGTCGCGCGGCGCCTGCGGCTCGCGGGTCTGGTAGACCGGCTGGTTGTCCGAGCCGCCCTCGTCCATCTCGTCGTCGAACTCGTCATCGTCGGAGCGCTGATAGGGCTGCCCCTGCACGCCGAACTGCGCCTGCGCGGCGGCGATGATGCGGTAGTAATGCTCGGCGTGCTGGAGATAGTTTTCCGCCGCCACGTAATCGCCTGTGGCCTGCGCGTCGCGGGCCAGCTGCTGATACTTTTCCACGACGTGCTGCGCCGTGCCCCGCACCTTCACATCCGGGCCGTTGGACTCATAAACGCGCGTAAGCGGATTCTGGCTGCGCCGATTGCCGTTGTTGCGGCCGCGCGTACGCTTCTGCTGATTACTATTTCGCATCGAGCTGGTCTCTGGTGCCCCACAAAGCCGGACGGGGATGCCCCATTCGGTGCCATACAGGCGGGTCAATCACACGGTGTCCGCAGTCCCGCCCCTTCGGCCTAGGCCATCGGCAGCGGCACGGCGGGAAATCTCGCCGTCAGTCGGTGAAAAGCTGCCGCAGGCCGGAACCCTTGGGTCCCAGTCGCGCCGCAGGTCGCCCTCG
Organism: Ancylobacter vacuolatus; assembly: GCF_030813595.1. Lineage (GTDB taxonomy): Bacteria > Pseudomonadota > Alphaproteobacteria > Rhizobiales > Xanthobacteraceae > Ancylobacter > Ancylobacter vacuolatus. The sequence goes on from NZ_JAUSUH010000013.1 coordinate 104,497, forward strand.
ACCATCGGGCTTCTTCCATGGGAGCGCATCTCGAAGATGCTTCGCCGCCGGCCATGCCGACACCGATCCGTCCTGACCGCATTTCTCCGGCCCGGACCCGGCGCGCGCAAGAATGCGCTGCGGCCGACCCCATGTTTCATCGCGTAACCGAAGCCACGCCGATAAACTCTTGGAGCGTTCGCCCCTTATGAAACGGGTTGCATCTAGGCCTTTCGCAAGGGCCCGAATGCCACTGCCAGCGAGGAGCACGGCGACTCGGATCGTTGAGCGACCGGCGTTCCAATCACCAAAAGGCAGATGATGTCTCAGGACGATTCCTGCAAATGACACTAATCGGTTCGGTATCGCCTTCCAAGCCCTTTTTTGTGGCGTTTCCCGCAATATCAGGGCTTGCGGGCGACGAGCGCGCGGGCGATCCCGGCGAGATCGCACCGTGCCGGACCCTCGACCCGTAGCCCCGCTGCGGCCAGCAGCGCGGCGACATCCCGTTCCTGCCCGATGCCCAGTTCCAGCACGGCAGAGCCGCCGGTGACGAGCAGGCCGGGCAGGGCGCTGGCGAGAGCACGGTAGGCATCGAGCCCTTGCGGGCCGCCGTCGAGGGCGAGAAGTGGGTCGTGCTCGCGCACCTCCCGCTCCAGCGCCGCTATATCGGTGCTGGGAATATAAGGCGGATTGGAGACCACGAGATCGAAGCCGCCGGCCAGCGCCTGCGCCCAGTGCCCCACCATCACCGATGAGCGCGTCGCGAATCCAAGCGCCGCAAGGTTTTCGCGCGCCTGCCGGGCGGCGCCCGGCGACAGGTCGACGCCGATGCCGAAGGCGGCGGGAAATTCGCTGAGCAGCGCCGCCAGCAGGGCGCCGGAGCCGGTGCCGAGGTCGAGAAGGCGCAGCCGCGCGCGGCGGTCCGGGAACAGCGCCAGCGCCGCTTCCACCAGCGTTTCCGTCTCCGGGCGCGGCACCAGCGTCTCGGGGGCGAGGGTGAAAGCGAGGCTCCAGAATTCGCGCCGCCCGGTCAGGCGGGCCAGCGGCTCGCCCTCGGCGCGGCGCTCGGCGAGGGCGCGAAGCCGCGCGGCGTCCACCGGCGCCACCTCCTGCTCGCCCCGCGTCACCAGGTCGAGATCGCTGAGGCCGAGGCCCGCCCGCAGCAGCGCCCGTGCCTCGCGTTCAGGCGCCTCCAGGCCCTTTTCGGCAAAGGCTGCGGCAAAGGCGCGCAGCAGGGCGGTGCGGGTGGTCACCGCTCGCCCCAGCCGGCGCTCTCGGCCTCGGCCAGCAGCGTCGCCTGATATTCGGTGGTCAGCGCATCGACCAGCTCGCCCAGCGCGTCGCCGGCGAGAATTTCGGGCAGCTTGTGCAGAGTGAGGCCGATGCGGTGGTCGGTGACGCGCGCCTGCGGGAAATTATAGGTACGGATGCGCTCGGAGCGGTCGCCGGAGCCGACCTGTACCTTGCGCTCGCTGGCGCGGGCGCTGTCGCGCCGCTCGCGCTCGGCCTCGTAGATTTTGGCCCGCAGCATGCCCATGGCGCGGGCCTTGTTCTTGTGCTGCGAGCGCTCGTCCTGCACCGCCACCACCGTACCGGTGGGGAGATGGGTGATGCGGACCGCGCTCTCGGTCTTGTTGACGTGCTGGCCGCCGGCGCCGGAGGCCCGGAACACGTCGATGCGCAGATCGGATTCGTTGATGTCGACGTCGACCTCTTCCACTTCCGGCAACACCGCCACGGTGGCGGCGGAAGTGTGGATGCGGCCGGAGGCCTCGGTATCAGGCACCCGCTGCACGCGGTGGACGCCCGATTCGAATTTCAGCTTGGCATAGGCACCCGAGCCATGCAGGCCGGCGACGATTTCCTTGAAGCCGCCGGCGGCGCCCTCGGTCATCGACAGCACCTCGACCGACCAGCCGTTCAGCGCGGCGAAGCGCTCATACATGCGGAACAGGTCGCCGGCGAACAGCGCCGCCTCGTCGCCGCCGGTGCCGGCGCGCACTTCCAGGATGACGCCGCGCTCATCCATCGCGTCCTTGGGTAGCAAGGCGAGCCGCACGGCATGGGAGAGGGTTTCCACCTCCTCCTCCAGCGCGTGCGCCTCCTCCTGCGCCATCGCCGCCATCTCGCGATCGCCGGACGCTTCCGTGGCGAGGGTGCGGGCCTCTTTGAGCTGGCGCTCGGCGCGGCGCAGCGCCTTCACGCTCTCCACGAGCGGCGAGAGATCGGAAAACTCCCGCGACAGGCGGACATAGGTGTCCGCCTCCGGGCTGGAGGAGAGGGCGTGCTCGATCTCGGCATGGCGCGCGAGAAGCTGGTCGAGCCGGACATCGGGCAGGGCGGTCACGCGGCGGCACTCACAGCGGCAGGCCCGCCTTCGCGGCGAAGGCGGCGAGTTGGGGGCGCAGCGAGTGAACCTCGCCGCGAATGCCGAGCAGCGGTTCGACAAAGGCGGAAGCAGCCGGCAGGTCGAGTTCGAGCAGCATGGCCTTCACCGGGCCATAGGAGGCCGGGGAGACCGAGAGCCGGCGATAGCCGATAGCGGCCAGCGCCAGCGCCTCCAGCGGGCGCGAGGCGAGTTCGCCGCACAGCGTGACCGGCTTGCCGTACTCGGCCGCCTTATCGATGATCATCTTCAGCGCCCGCAGCGCCGCCGGGGCCAGCGGGTCGAAGCGGTCGGCGACGCGCGAATTGCCGCGATCGGCGGCGTAGAGGAACTGCACCAGGTCGTTGGAGCCGACCGAGGCGAAATCCACCCGGCTGAACAGCAGGTCGAGCTGGAACAGCAGCGCCGGCACTTCCAGCATCACCCCCACCAGCACGCGCTCGGGCAGGCCGTGGCCGTGCCGGCGCAGATGGGTCAGCTCGCGCTCGACGATATGGTGGGCGCGGTCATATTCCTCCACCGCCGACACCATCGGGAAAATGAGTCGCAGCTCGCGCCCGGTGGCGGCGCGCAGCAAGGCGCGAATCTGGCTGCGCAGCAGGCCGGGCCGGTCAAGGCCGAGGCGGATAGCGCGCCAGCCCAGCGCCGGGTTCTCCTCCTCGATCGCCCGCATATAGGGCAGCACCTTGTCGCCGCCGATATCGAGGGTGCGGAACACCACCGGCCGGTCGCCCGCCGCGTCCAGCACCGAGCGGTAGAGCTTTAGCTGCTCATTGGTGCGCGGGAAGGCGGAGGCGATCATGAACTGAAGTTCGGTGCGGAACAGGCCGATGCCGGTCGCGCCGGTCTCCTCAATATGCGGCAGGTCGACCAGCAGGCCGGCATTGAGATGCAGCTCGATCGGCGTGCCGTCCTTGGTGACGGTCGGCACGTCGCGCAGGGCGGCGTAGCGCTCCAGCCGCTTGGCACGGAAGCGCACCTTTTCGGCATAGGCGCTTTCGACATCGGCCGGCGGGCGGATATGCACCTCGCCGCTGACGCCGTCGACAATCACCGCGTCGCCAGCATCGACCTGGCCGACCACGTTCTCCATGTGGCCGACGGCGGATATGCCGAGCGCCCGGGCGACGATCGTCAGATGGCTGGTCGCCGCGCCTTCTTCCAGCACGAGGCCGCGAATCCGGGTGCGGTCATAGTCCAGCAGCGCCGCCGGGCTCATATTGCGGGCGACGATGATGGCGTTGTCGGGCAGCCGGTCATGGTCCGAGCCGGCAGTGCGGCCGGTGAGCTGGCGCAGCAGGCGGTTGGCCAGATCGTCCAGATCGTGCATCCGCTCGCGCAGATAGGGATCGGTCATGCGCAGCATGCGGGCGCGGGTGTCGGACTGCACCCGCTCCACCGCGCCTTCGGCGGTGAGCCCGGTCATCACAGCCTCGCGCATGCGGCCGATCCAGCCGCGGTCATGGGCGAACATGCGGTAGGCTTCGAGGATCTCGCGGTGCTCGCCCACGCGGGCGACGCCCTCATCCTCCAGCATGGTGTCGATCGAGGCGCGCAGCGTGTCCACCGCGCCGTCGAGCCGCTTCAGCTCGGCGGGCAGGTCGTCGGCGATGACCTTGGTGACTTCGATGCGCGGCTCGTGCAGCACCACATGGCCGAGGCCGATGCCTTCCGAGAGCGCAAGTCCCTTGAGATGCAGCGGCCGGCGCGCGGCCGGCTCGGCGCCGGGCAGCGCCATCGCGGTCAGTTCGCCCGAGGCGATGATCTCGGCCAGCACCATGGCCGTGGTCTGCAGCGCCTCGATCTCCTCCTCGGTATAGGAGCGGTGGGCGCGGTTCTGCACGACAAGCACGCCGAGCGTGTTGCCGGCACGCAGGATCGGCACGCCGAGGAAGGAGTGGTAGATTTCCTCGCCCGTTTCCGGCCGGTAGGAGAAGGCCGGGTGCGCCTGCGCATTGGACAGGCTGATCGGCTCGGCCTCGCGGGCCACCGTGCCGACGAGGCCCTCGTCGATCCGCATCACCGTGAGATGCACGGCGGTGCGGTTCAGGCCCTCGGTCGCATAGAGCTCAAGCGTGCCATCGACGCGCAGCACATAGACCGAGCACACCTCGGCCACCATGTTGGCCGCGATCAGCACCACGATCTTGTCGAGGCGGTCCTGCGCGCTCACCGGCTCCGCCATGACCTCGCGGAGACGCCTCAAAAGCACGCGCGGGCCGCCGAGCGCGCCACGCATTGGCCGTCCTCGGTTTCCGGGAGCCGCTATCCCGGAGCGTCTTAACGCGGCGCGACTCGCGCCGCGCCGTTGCCTGAACTCAGGCGTCCAGCCCGTATACCGAATGCAGCGTTCGCACGGCAAGCTCGGTATAGGCGGCGTCGATCAGCACCGAGATCTTGATCTCGGAGGTGGAGATGGCGCGGATGTTGATTCCGCGCTCGGAAAGCGACTTGAACGCACGGGCCGCCACGCCGGCATGGCTCCGCATGCCGATGCCGATGATCGACACCTTCACCACATCCGTCGCGCCTTCGATGCTCTGGAAGCCGATCTGGTCGCGCACGCCGGCGAGCGTGGCCTTGGCGCGTTCGAAATCGGTGGTCGGCACGGTGAAGGTGATGTCGGTGAAGCCCTCGGCCGAGATGTTCTGGACGATCATGTCGACATTGATGTTCGCTTCCGCGAGCGGCACGAACACGTTCGCCGCGATGCCGGGCTGGTCCGGCACATGGCGGATGCTGACCTGGGCTTCGTCCCGGGCGAAGGCGATGCCGGTGACGACTTCACTCTCCACGATTTCCTCCTCGTCGCAAATCAGGGTGCCGGGCGGGTCGCCGGCGGTCTTGAGTTCCGGTGCGTCCGGATCGGTGAAGCTGGAGCGCACGAAGGTGCGGACCTTGTGTACCATGGCCAGCTCGACCGAGCGCACCTGAAGCACCTTGGCGCCGAGCGACGCCATTTCCAGCATTTCCTCGAAGGCGATCTTCTCCAGCCGGCGCGCCTTCGGCACGATGCGCGGGTCGGTGGTGTAGACGCCGTCGACATCGGTGTAGATGTCGCAACGGTCGGCCTTGATGCCGGCGGCGATCGCCACCGCTGAGGTGTCCGAGCCGCCGCGCCCGAGCGTGGTGAGGCGCCCGCTCGGCAGGTGGATGCCCTGGAAGCCGGCGATGACAGCCACCTCGCCCTGGGCGAAGCGGTTGATGATCTCCTCGCCATTCACGTCGAGAATGCGCGCCGCGCCATGGGCGTCGTCGGTCGAGATCGGCAGCTGCCAGCCGAGCCAGGAGCGGGCCGAGATGCCCATCTCCTGCAGCACGATGGCCAGCAGGCCGGAGGTCACCTGTTCGCCGGAGGCGACGATGGAATCATATTCGCGCGCATCGTGCAGCAGGGCGGCCTCGCGGCACCAGGCGACCAGCTCATTGGTCTTGCCGGACATGGCCGAGACGACGACCGCGACCTGGTGGCCGGCCTCCACTTCCCGTTTGACGTGCCGCGCAACAATGCGAATGCGCTCAATGTTGGCGACCGAGGTGCCGCCGAACTTCATCACCAGACGTGCCATTGCGGGAAACCGTACCGTGTTCTTCTGTGGGGCCGGGCGGGAGAATGTGAGCTCCCGGCCCAAAAGGCGCGTATACATATCCACCTCGTGCCGCGCCCGCAACGCCGTCGCGCGAGCTTGGAATCCCTCTCGGCACCGCCGGGCGAAGATGAGGCGTCGATGACCGCAACCGCCACCACCGTCGATCCCCGCGAAGTGGAACGCTTTGCCGCGCTCGCCGCCGAATGGTGGAATCCGCGCGGCAAGATGCGGGTGCTGCACCGGTTCAATCCGGTGCGGCTGGCCTATCTGCGCGAGAAGATCACCGCCCATTTCGGCCGTGACCCGCGCGCCATCCGCCCGCTGGAAGGGCTGCGCCTGCTCGATATCGGCTGCGGCGGCGGGCTGCTCAGCGAGCCGCTGGCCCGCATGGGCGCGGATGTCACCGGCATCGACCCGGCCGAGCGCAATGTGCGGATCGCCGCGCTGCATGCGCAAGAGAGCGATATTCCGGTCGACTACCGCGCCACCACGGCCGAGGCGCTGGCCGACGCCGGCGAGCGATTCGACGTCGTCATGGCGATGGAAGTGGTGGAGCATGTCGCCGATGTCGACCTGTTCCTCGCCCGCGCGGCGGAGATGGTGAAGCCGGGCGGCTTGTTCGTGGCGGCGACGCTGAACCGCACCAAGCGCTCCTTCGCCCTCGCCATTGTCGGGGCCGAATATGTGCTCGGCTGGCTGCCGCGCGGCACGCATGACTGGAAGCGCTTCGTTACCCCCGAGGAGCTGCAGGCGGCGCTGGAGACCGGCGGGCTCGACGTGATCGCGCGCGAGGGTGTGGTGTTCAACCCGCTGGCGGATGAATGGCGGCGCTCCAGCGACCTCTCGGTCAACTACATGATGCTGGCGGAGCGCCGCGCGGCGGCCTAGCATCGCCGTCCCGGCACGCATCGTCCGGTACGCCGGAACCATTCGGCGGGCGGCGGCTTATCGGTGCGATGCCACCGCCGGAACCCCCATCATGCGCGCCTCCGTCCCCACTGCCGCGTTGCTCTCCCCGCTCGCGGCGCTTGCCGCGCTGAACCTGTTCCTCGCCGATGTGCGCGACGGCCTCGGGCCGTTTCTCGGCGTGTTCCTGCAGGAAAAGAACTGGAGCCCGGCCGAGATCGGCCTCGTCATGACGCTGGGCGGGCTGGTCGCCATGCTGGCAACCATGCCGATGGGGGCGCTGGTCGATGCGAGCCGGGCCAAGCGGGCGATCATCGTGTTCGGTTCGGTGGCGATCCTGGCGGCCTCGCTGACCATCCTCGCCGTACCCTATTTCGCGGCGGTGGCGGTGGCGCAGGCGGTGAACGGCATCGCCGCCGCCGCGCTGTTGCCGGCGATTGCCGGCCTCACGCTGGGGCTGGTCGGGCCGGCCGGTTTCGACCGGCAGCTGGGGCGCAACGAAGCGTTCAACCATGCCGGCAACATCCTCGCCGCCGTGCTGGCGGGCGTGCTCGGCTGGTGGTTTGGGCTGCCGGCGGTGTTCGCGCTGCTCGGCGCGATGGCGGTTCTCGGCGCGCTGTCGGTGCTGGCGATCCCGGCGGATGCCATCGACCATGAGGCGGCGCGCGGCGGGGCTGCCGCCCCGGCCGGGGCGGGCAAAGCTCACGAGAGCATCGGCCGGCTGCTGCGCGAGCCGGCGCTGGTCACGGCGGCGGTCACGTTTGGCCTGTTCCATCTCGGCAATGCGGCGATGCTGCCGCTGTTCGGCCAGGCCATGGTCGCCACCGCTGGGGCAGACCCGAGCGCCCTGACCGCGACCACGGTCGTGGTGGCGCAGGGCACGATGATCCCGATGGCGCTCGTCGCCGCCTGGCTCGGCGCGCGACGCGGCTATCGGCTCGTGCTGCTGCTCGCCCTCGCGGCGCTGCCGATTCGCGGGGTGATCGCGGCGGCGGCGGTGTATTACGGCGCCGCCTGGGCGCTGATCCCGGTGCAGGTTCTCGACGGCGTTGGCGCCGGCCTGCTCGGGGTGGCGACGCCCGGCCTCGTCGCCCGCATCCTCGCCGGATCGGGCCGTTTCAATCTCGGCCTCGGCTTCGCGATGACGGCGCAGGGCATCGGCGCCTCGCTTTCCACCCTGCTTGGCGGCGTGGTGGCGCAGCAGCTCGGCTATCCCTCCGCCTTCCTCGCCCTGGGCGCCGTGGCGCTGCTGGCGGCCGGCGCCTATGTCATCGGCGGCTGCCCGGGCGGCACCGCTCCCGGGCGGGGCGGCACCGTCCCGGAGGTGGAGCCGGCGGCGGCCTGAGCAAAATCCGCTCTTGATCCTGCGCAACGCCCTTCCGTTGCCGATCCGCCACACTACATGAGGACCGACGGATCGCCACAACGGGGTCCGTTGCGGCGGCCGGGATACGGGCGCCGTCGTCCCGAGTGACCGTTCGTGCCGATCAGGGCGGACGGGGGGCCAGGAGGCTTTGCGACATGAATTTCGAAATCTATACCGAGCGCGCCCGCGGATTTGTCCAGTCCGCCCAGTCGCTTGCCCTGCGTGAGGGCAACCAGCAATTCACCCCCGAGCACCTGCTCAAGGTTCTGCTCGACGATCCGGAAGGCCTGTGCGCCGGGCTGATCACCAGCAGCGGCGGCGATCCCCGCATCGTGCTGGCCGATACCGAGGCGGCGTTGAAGAAGCTGCCCAAGGTGCAGGGTTCCGGCGCCGGCCAGGTCTATCTCGCCCCCGGCACCGCCCGCGTCTTCGAGGCGGCCGAACAGGCGGCCAAGAAGGCCGGCGACGGCTATGTCACGGTCGAGCGGCTGCTGCTCGCCCTCGCGCTGGAGAAGGACAGCGAGGCGGGCAAGATCCTCGCCAAGGCTGGCGCCACGCCGCAAAAGATCAACACCGCCATCGAGGCGCTGCGCAAGGGCCGCACGGCCGACAGCGCCACGGCGGAGAACGCCTATGACGCGCTGAAGAAATATGCCCGCGACCTCACCGAGGCGGCGCGCGAGGGCAAGCTCGACCCGGTGATCGGCCGCGACGAGGAAATCCGTCGCACCATCCAGGTCCTGTCCCGCCGCACCAAGAACAACCCGGTGCTGATCGGCGAGCCCGGCGTCGGCAAGACGGCGATCGTCGAGGGCCTCGCCTTGCGCATCGTCGATGGCGACGTGCCCGAGAGCCTGAAGGACAAGAGCCTGCTGGCGCTCGACATGGGCTCGCTGATCGCGGGCGCGAAATATCGCGGCGAATTCGAGGAGCGGCTGAAGAGCGTGCTCTCCGAAGTCGAGGCGGCGGAAGGCGGCATCATCCTGTTCATCGACGAGATGCACACCCTCGTCGGCGCCGGCAAGACCGATGGCGCCATGGACGCCTCCAACCTGCTGAAGCCGGCTCTGGCGCGCGGCGAGCTGCACTGCGTCGGTGCCACCACGCTCGACGAGTACCGCAAGCATGTGGAGAAGGACGCGGCGCTCGCCCGTCGCTTCCAGCCCGTCTTCGTCTCCGAGCCGACGGTGGAGGACACGGTGTCCATCCTGCGCGGCATCAAGGAGAAGTACGAGCTGCACCATGGCGTGCGGATCACCGATTCGGCGCTGGTGGCGGCGGCGACGCTGTCCAACCGCTACATCACCGACCGGTTCCTGCCCGACAAGGCGATCGATCTGGTCGACGAGGCGGCCTCGCGCCTGCGCATGCAGGTCGATTCCAAGCCCGAGGAACTGGACAATATCGACCGCGAGATTGTGCGCCTGCGCATCGAGCAGGAGGCGCTGAAGAAGGAGACTGACACCGGCTCGAAGGACCGGCTGAAGAAGCTGGAGAAGGAACTCGCCAATCTGGAGGAGCAGTCCGCCTCCATCACCTCGCGCTGGAAGGCGGAGAAGGAGAAGCTCGGCGACGCCCAGAAGATCAAGAGCGATCTTGAGAAGGCGCGCGCCGACCTCGCCATCGCCCAGCGCTCGGGCGAGTACCAGAAGGCGGGCGAACTCGCCTATGGCACCATTCCCGCGCTGGAGAAGAAGCTCTCCCTCATCGAGGCGAAGGACGCCGCCGGCGAGGTGAAGGCCGGCACGATGATGGAGGAGGCGGTGACGCCCGATCACATCGCCGGCGTGGTCTCGCGCTGGACCGGCGTTCCCGTCGACAAGATGCTGGAAGGCGAGAAGGACAAGCTGCTGCGCATGGAGGACATGCTCTCCAAGCGCGTGGTGGGCCAGAAGGAGGCCGTCGAGGCCGTCTCGACCGCGGTGCGCCGCGCCCGGGCCGGCCTGCAGGACCCCAACCGGCCGATCGGCTCGTTCATCTTCCTCGGCCCCACGGGCGTCGGCAAGACCGAGCTGACCAAGGCGCTGGCGTCGTTCATGTTCGACGACGACACGGCGATGGTGCGCCTCGACATGTCGGAATACATGGAGAAGCACTCGGTCTCCCGGCTGATCGGCGCGCCTCCCGGCTATGTCGGCTATGAGGAGGGCGGCGCGCTCACCGAGGCGGTGCGGCGCCGGCCTTATCAGGTGGTGCTGTTCGACGAGATCGAGAAGGCGCATCCGGACGTGTTCAACGTTCTCCTGCAGGTGCTCGATGACGGGCGCCTGACGGACGGGCAGGGCCGCACGGTCGACTTCCGCAACACGCTGATCATCATGACCTCGAATCTCGGGGCGGAATATCTGGTGAACCAGCCCGACGGGCAGGACAGCGAAGCGGTGCGCGACGAGGTGATGGGTGTGGTGCGTTCGCATTTCCGCCCGGAATTCCTCAACCGCGTCGACGAGATCGTCCTGTTCCACCGGCTGCGCCGCGACCAGATGGGCGCGATCGTCGACATCCAGGTCAAGCGGCTGGAGAAGCTGCTGGAAGAGCGCAAGATCGCGCTGGAGATCACCCCCGAGGCGCGGGACTTCCTCGCCGAGAAGGGCTACGACCCGGCCTATGGCGCGCGCCCGCTCAAGCGGGTGATCCAGAAGCTGCTGCAGGACCCGCTGGCCGGCCGCATCCTCGCCGGCACGGTGAAGGATGGCGACGCGGTGAAGGTCGAGCGCGGGGCGAACGAACTGCTGTTCGACACCCGCGCCCGGACGGTGGATGAAGCGGCCTGACGGCCTCCATACGCCGCATCATCGGGTAAAAGACCGAAGGGCCCTCTCGCGGGGGCCCTTCTTGCATGAGCGGAGGAGTGGAATGCCGATACCGATGGAGCTGCAGCACGCATCCGACGATTTCGAGCGCTTCCTTGCCGATGCCCGCGACGGATCGGGCCTTGCCACCCGCAACCAGACCTACACCATGGTCGAGGGGGTGCTGCGCACCTTCCGCCGCCGGCTGGCGGTGCAGCAGGCGCTCGACTTCGCCGATGCGCTGCCGCCGCTCCTGCGCGCCATCTTCGTCTCCCGCTGGGACCTTGCCGAGCCGGTGCTGCCCTTCGCCGACCGGGCGACGCTGACGCGGGAGGTGCAGGGCCTGCGCCAGCACCACAATTTCGCGCCCGACAGCTGCCTCGCCGACGTGGCGCGGGCGCTGCGCCGTCATGTCGACACGGAAGCGTTCGACCGGGTGCTGGCGACGCTGCCGGAAGGCGCGGCGGATTTCTGGCGCGCCTGATCGCCCCGCCGATCAAGCAAAAGGGCGCCGCGCGGCGCCCTTTTTCCATTCGGCAATGTCCGGGCGACCCGCCGGCTCAGCCCCTCGCCAGCAGCGCGTCGAGCTCGGGGCGGAAGGCGCCGGAGATTTCCGGATTGTCCAGCGCATAGGCGACATTGGCCATCAGGAAGCCGAGCTTCGAGCCGCAATCATAGATCGCGCCGTCAAAGGTGACGCTGTAGAAATCCTGCGTCTGCGCCAGCTTCAGCATGGAATCGGTCAGCTGGATCTCGTTGCCGGCGCCGCGCTCCTGGGTGGCGAGCAGGTCGAAGATCTCCGGCTGCAGGATATAGCGGCCGGAAATGGCGAGGTTGGACGGGGCATCGTGCTTCTTCGGCTTTTCGACCATGCGGGCGATCTTGTGCACGCCATCGGCCATTTCGTCGCCGAGGCCGACAATGCCGTATTGGTCGGTCTGCTCGGGCGGCACCTCATAGACCGCGAGATGGTTGCCGCCGCCGGTGCGCTTGTAGGCTTCGGCCATCTGGCCGAGGCAGCCCTTGCCGTTGGTCGGCTTGTGCAGCATGTCCGGCAGCAGCAGCGCGAAGGGCTCGTTGCCGATGATGTCGCGGGCGCACCACACCGCATGGCCGAGGCCGAGCGGAAGCTGCTGGCGGGTGAAGCTGGTGGCGCCGGGACCCATGGTCTCCTCGCGCAGCAGTTCCAGCATCTTGAGCTTGCCGCGCTCCTGCAGCGTGTCTTCCAGCTCGTATTGGCGGTCGAAATGGTCCTCGATCACGCCCTTGTTGCGGCCGGTGACGAAGACGATGTGCTCGATGCCGGCGGCGCGCGCCTCGTCCACCACATGCTGCACGACGGGACGATCCACCACGGTCAGCATTTCCTTCGGCACCGCCTTGGTGGCGGGCAGGAAGCGCGTGCCGAGGCCGGCGACGGGGAGGATCGCTTTGCGAATAGGTTTTACCATCGGGGAAATATGCCGCTTTTGATGACGCAGGTTCAGGCCGAAAGAGCGAAACTCGTAACCGAACGAGCTTAACGCTTCGCTTGTGTCAATAAACCGGCGGGTTAACGCGGAGGTGGCGGAATAGGTTCCCCCGCGTTCACTTTCCGCGCGATGCGGCGGTGCCGCTGAGGAAAGTGACGCGGCGTTAACACCCCCGCAACCATGAGACTGGCCTAATCATCGCCGGTTTCTGCGTTAGGATTGCCTCATGGTTCACCGCACGGCCTCCGACCGGGGGCATGCCGGCCTCATTGCCGGCGTCGCCATCGTCTGCTTCGGCCTTGCCGGGTGCGCAGGCTCCGACGACATAACCGGCGCGTTTGCCACGCCGCCGGCCGCCCAGGCCAATGCGCCGCGCACGGTGGCGCAGGCGCGGCCGCAGGTCCGCCCGTCGGCCGCCCCCACCGCCGCCGCGCCGTCCACCCATCCCGACATGACCCCCGCCGCTTTGGCCCGCGACGAAGCCAATTTCAGCCGCTGCATCGCCGCGCTGGAGCCGAAGGCGCGGGCGGCGGGCGTCTCCGCCGCCGGCTTCCGCCGCTACACGGCGGGGCTCAAGCCCGATATGGGCATCATGGAGAAGCTGCAGACCCAGCCCGAATTCACCCGCACCGCCGGCGACTATGTCGAGATGCTGGTCTCCGAGACCCGCATCCGCAAGGGCCGCGAGGCGATGGCGCAGAACGCGGCCGTGTTCGCCGAGGTCGAGCGCCAATATGGCGTCGACCGCTATGTCGTCGCCGCCATCTGGGGCATCGAGACCAATTACGGCAGCGCGCGCGGCTCCTATCCGGTAATCGAGGCCACCGGCACGCTCGCCTGCGTCGGCCGCCGCAAGCCCTATTTCCGCGACGAGTTCGTCGCCGCGCTGCGCATCGTCGACCGGGGCGATATTCCCGAGAGCCATCTGCGCGGCTCCTGGGCCGGCGCCTTCGGCCTCACCCAGTTCATGCCCACCGCCTTCCAGCGCGACGCGGTGGATTTCGACGGCGACGGCCACCGCAATGTGGTGGATTCGGTGGCGGACGCCATGGGCTCCACCGCCAACAAGCTGAAGCGCGGCGGCTGGCAGCAGGGTCGCAGCTGGGGCTATGAGGTGGTGCTGCCGCGCCGCTTCGACTATCTGCTCGCCGACAAGAACATCCGCAAGCCGATGCGCGAATGGGCGGCGCTCGGCATTCATCGCCCCGATGGCCGGCCGATGCCGCCGGCCGGCGAGACCGCTTATCTGTTGCTGCCCGCCGGCGCCAAGGGCCCGGCCTTCCTGATGACCGACAATTTCAAGGCCATTCTCAGCTACAACCCGGCCGACGCCTATGCGCTCGCCATCGGCCATCTCGCTGATCGCCTGCGCGGCGGGGGCCCCTTCGTCCAGCCCTGGCCGGACCAGCGCGCTCTCTCGCGCAATGAGCGCTCGGAACTGCAGAAGCGCCTCGCCTCGCGCGGCTATGAGGTCGGCACGCCCGACGGCGCGATCGGCGCGCAGACGCGGGCGGCGGTGCGCGATTATCAGGTCGCGGTGGGCCTGCCGCCGGATGGCATGGCCAGCGGCGAGGTGCTGGAGAGCCTGCGCGGCGGGTCCTGATGCCGGCGCTCCGGTGCGGGGGTCTTGAAACAGCCGCGATAATGGTTCACCCGTGCGAGGGGTGCCGGTGTCGGCATCGCTACAGGCACGCGGGAGACGGCTCATGCGCGGGCGGCGCGGCAACCGGCTGGGACTGAAGGCGCTGGCGGTGGCCGGCGTGCTTGTCGCCGGCTGTTCGCTGGCGCAGGCGCAGAGCGACTGGTTCCGCCCGCCGGCGGATGTCGGCCAGCCCTCCGCCCGCCCCTCCCAGCAGCAGCGCCCCCAGCAACAGCAGCAGCGCCAGCAGGCGCGTCCGCAGCAGCGGGCCGCTCCGCCGCCTCAGGCTGCGGAACCGCGCCGTGCCTGGTCGCCGTTCCAGCCGCTGATGGACCTGTTCGGCGGCCGCGACAACCGGCCCCGGCGCGTGCGTCCGATGGAGCCGGAGCTGGCGCCGCCGCCGCCCGTGGTGGCGCAGCCGCCGGCCGAGCCGCGCGGCAAGGTCTATGCCTCATCCAGCGAGGCGCGCGCCGCCTCCGGTGAAGTGAAGGAAGTCGTGCTGGTGTTCGGCGACGAGCAGGCGGGCACGCTGGCGCAGGGGCTGGCGGACGCCTTCGCCGCCGACCGCGAGACTGCCGCCGTCGTCGCCCGCGCCGAGGCCGATGCCGGCTTCGCTCCGGGCAGCGGCGTGGACCTCATCGCCGCCGCACGGCAATTGCCGACCGGCAGTGAGCAGGCCAATGTCATTGTGGTGCTGGCCGGCAGCCATGATCTGGAGCCGATCACCGACGCGGCGGGCGTCCGGGCCGAACTGTTCGACGAGCGCTGGCGCGACCTCTATTCCCGCCGGGTCGAGGATTTCCTGCTGGCGCTGAAACTGCAGCGCCGCAACGTGGTGGTGGTCGGCCTGCCGCCGGTGGAAGACGCCGTGCGCAATGAGCAGATCGCGCGCTACAACGCGCTGCTGAAGGAAATGGTGGAGCGCAGCGGCTTCATCTTCGTCGATGTTACCGATGGCTTCGTCGACGAGAACGGCAAGTTCATGATGTCGGGCCCGGCGGTGGACGGACAGCGCCGCCGCTTGCGCACCGCCGACGGGGTGGGCTTCACCCGCGCCGGGGCGCGCAAGCTCGCCTTCTTCGTCGACCAGAAGCTCGACGATCTGCTCACGGGAAAGGACCTGCCGCCGACGGCGGCCGACCCGGCCGAGACGCGCCCGTCCATCATCATGCTGACAGGAGGGCCGCCGGCCGGAAACGCCCGCGCCCTCGCCGGCGCGCCGGGCGTGCTGTCGGCGAACGAGATCCGCCGGTCGCCGATGGATGAGGACGCCGCGCCCGCGCCGGCCCGCATGCTGGTCGAGGGCACGGCACCGTCGGCCGTGCCGGGGCGCACCGACGATTTCCGCTGGCCGCCGGGCCAGCCGGAGGAGCCGCTGGTGCCGCCCATGCCGCAGGCGCCGCTCACCGCCACGCCGACGCCCTGAGCCTTCGCCGGGCATGAAAAAGCCGGGCGCGAGGCCCGGCTTTCGCGTGTTCTGGCGCCGCCCCTCAGCGCGGGAGGACGGAGCTGCCCATCAGGAAGGTGTCGATCGACTGCGCCGCCTGCCGGCCTTCGCGGATCGCCCACACCACCAGCGACTGGCCGCGCCGCATGTCGCCGGCGGCGAACAGCTTCGGCACGCTGGTGGCATAGTCGAGATCGGTGGCGCCGACATTGCCGCGCTTGTCGAGGGCGAGGCCCTCCTTCTCCAGCATGCCCTCGCGCAGCGGATGGACGAAGCCGAGGGCGATGAACACCAGGTCGGCCTTGATCAGGAATTCGGTGCCGGGGATGGGCTGGCGCTTGGCGTCGACGCGGGCGCACTTCACCGAGGTGACGTGGCCCTTCTTGCCCTCGATGCCGAGCGTGGCGGCGGCGAATTCGCGCTCGGCGCCCTCGGCCTGCGAGGAGGAGGTGCGGAACTTGGTCGGCCAGTAGGGCCACACCGCCAGCTTGTCCTCCTTCAGCGGGGGAACCGGGCGGATGTCGAGCTGGTGCACCGACAGCGCCCCCTGGCGGAACGCCGTGCCGACGCAGTCGGAGGCGGTGTCGCCGCCGCCGATCACCACCACATGCTTGCCGGCGGCGAGGATCGGCTCGTCGCGCGACACGTCCTCATGGCCGACGCGGCGGTTCTGCTGCACCAGATAGGGCATGGCGTAGTGCACGCCGAGCAGCTCCTGGCCGGGCAGAGCGGGGTCGCGCGGGGCTTCCGAGCCGCCGCACATCAGCACCGCGTCGTGGCCTTCCAGCAGCTCGTCGAGCGGCGTGGTGACGCCGACATTGACGCCGTAATGGAAGGTGACGCCTTCGCCTTCCATCTGGGTGACGCGGCGGTCGATATAGTGCTTTTCCATCTTGAAGTCGGGAATGCCGTAGCGCAGCAGGCCGCCCGCCTTGGGCTCGCGCTCATAGACATGCACCTCATGCCCGGCGCGGGCGAGCTGCTGGGCCGCCGCCATGCCGGCCGGGCCGGAGCCGACGACGGCGACCTTGCGGCCGGTCTTGTGCGCGGCGGGCTCGGGCTTGACCCAGCCGGCCTTCCACGCCCGGTCGGCAATGGCCTGCTCGACGGTCTTGATCGCGACCGGCACGTCCTCAAGGTTCAGCGTGCAGGCTTCCTCGCAGGGCGCGGGGCAGATGCGGCCGGTGAATTCGGGGAAGTTGTTGGTGGAGTGCAGGTTGCGCGCCGCCTCTTCCCAATTGCCGTTATAGACGAGGTCGTTCCAGTCCGGGATCTGGTTGTGCACCGGGCAGCCATTGGGCCCATGGCAGAACGGCACGCCGCAATCCATGCAGCGCGAGGCCTGGTTGGCCACCTCGGCGTCCGGCAGGGGCAGGGTGAATTCGCGGAAGTGACGAATGCGGTCGGACGCCGGCTGATACTTCGCCTCGCGCCGATCGATTTCGAGAAAGCCCGTAACCTTGCCCATTGCGCCCTCTTTCGCGGAGCACCGCCACCTTGGAGGCATTCCACCTCCGGTGCCAGATACATCAAACATGCCAGTTGGAAAATGGCGGCGCGGCAGAGCGCCGCGCATTCCGATTTGTTCAGCCCGTCATCCGTCCCCCACCTCGTCATCCCGGAAGGGCCGTAAGGTCCTGTCCGGGATCGCATGCCGCAACTTCCGGCGCGCGATCCCGGCTCGTCGGCTGC
This sequence comes from Ancylobacter vacuolatus, assembly GCF_030813595.1. GTDB lineage: Bacteria > Pseudomonadota > Alphaproteobacteria > Rhizobiales > Xanthobacteraceae > Ancylobacter > Ancylobacter vacuolatus. Next base: position 121,769 of record NZ_JAUSUH010000013.1, read on the forward strand.
GCCGCCGGCCGGGATGACGAAGGAGGAAGGCGGGAGGACGACGCGGGCGGCTATTCGGCCGCCTGCAAGCCGCGCATTTTCTCCATTTCGCGCAGCGCCCGCTGATATTCGACGGGCATCACCTTGACGAACTTGCCGCGATAGCTGGCCCAATTGTCGAGGATGGTCTGCGCCCGCTGCGAACCTGTGTAGTGCAGGTGCTTGGCGATCAGCTGGTGCAGCCGCTCCTCGTCGTGGTGGCCCATATCCGCCATGATGTCGATGCGGCCCTTGAACTCCAGGTCGCCACCATGGTGGTGCAGCCGCTCCAGCAGCGCCTCTTCCTCTTCCACCGGCTCAAGGTCGACCATGGAGAGGTTGCAGCGCTTCTTGAAGGTGCCGTCCTCGTCAAGCACATAGGCGACGCCGCCGGACATGCCGGCCGCGAAGTTGCGCCCGGTCTGGCCGATGACGACGACGATGCCGCCGGTCATGTACTCGCAGCCATGGTCGCCCGTGCCCTCGACCACCGCGATGGCGCCGGAATTGCGCACCGCGAAGCGCTCGCCGGCGACGCCGTGGAAGTAGCACTCGCCCGAGGTGGCGCCGTACATCACCGTGTTGCCGACGATGATCGAATCCTCGGGCACGATGGCGCTGTCCTTGGCCGGCTGCACCACGATGCGCCCGCCGGAAAGGCCCTTGCCGACATAGTCATTGGCCTCGCCGACCAGCGTCATCGCGATGCCGGTGGCCAGGAAGGCGCCGAAGGCCTGCCCGGCGGTGCCGGTGAGGTGGATGTCGATCGTGTCTTCCGGCAGGCCGGTGTCGCCATAGCGCTTGGCCACCTCGCCGGAGAGCATGGCGCCGACGGAGCGGTTGATGCTCTTGATCGGGCTGTGGATCACCACCTTCTCGCCGCTCTCCAGCGCCGGCATCGCCTGCTTGATCAGGGTGCGGTCGAGCACGTGCTGGATCGGGTGGTTCTGCCGCTCGGTGTGGTAGATCGCGACCTCAGGCCCGACCTGCGGCTTGGCGAAGATGCGGCTGAAGTCGAGCCCCTTGGCCTTCCAGTGCTCGATCGCCTCGCGCTGGTCGAGCCAGTCGGAGTGGCCGATCAGCTCGTTGAAGTTGCGCACGCCCATCAGGGCCATCAGCTCGCGCACTTCCTCGGCGACGAAGAAGAAGTAGTTGATGACATGCTCGGGCGTGCCCTTGAAGCGCTTGCGCAGCACCGGGTCCTGGGTGGCGACGCCCACCGGGCAGGTGTTGAGGTGGCACTTGCGCATCATGATGCAGCCGGCCGCGATCAGCGGCGCGGTGGAGAAGGCGAAGTCGTCGGCGCCGAGCAGGGCGCCGATCACCACGTCGCGCCCGGTGCGCAGGCCGCCATCGACCTGCAGGGCGATGCGCCCGCGCAGATTGTTCAGCACCAGCGTCTGGTGCGCCTCGGCAAGGCCGATCTCCCAGGGCGAGCCCGCATGCTTGATGGCGGTGAGCGGCGAGGCGCCCGTGCCGCCCTCGAAGCCGGAGACGGTGATGTGGTCGGCGCGCGCCTTGGCGACGCCGGCCGCGACCGTGCCCACGCCCACTTCGGACACCAGCTTGACCGAGATGTCGGCTTCCGGGTTGACGTTCTTCAGGTCGTAGATGAGCTGCGCCAGATCCTCGATCGAGTAGATGTCATGGTGCGGCGGCGGCGAGATCAGGCCGACGCCCGGGGTGGAGTGGCGCACCTTGGCGATCACCGCATCCACCTTGTGGCCGGGCAGCTGGCCGCCTTCGCCGGGCTTGGCACCCTGCGCCATCTTGATCTGGATCATGTCGGCATTGACGAGGTAGTCCGCCGTGACGCCGAAGCGGCCGGAAGCCACCTGCTTGATCGCCGAGCGCATCGAATCGCCGTTCGGCAGCGGCTTGAAGCGCGTCGCCTCCTCGCCGCCCTCGCCGGTGTTTGACTTGCCGCCGATCCGGTTCATGGCGATGGCCAGCGTCGAATGCGCCTCGCGCGAGATCGAGCCGAACGACATGGCGCCGGTGACGAAGCGCTTGACGATGTCGGCCACCGGCTCGACCTCGTCGAGCGGCACCGGGGCGCGGCCGAGCTCCTCCGCCTCGCGGATGCGGAACAGCGAGCGGATGTTCAGCGTCTTGGCGCCGGCCTCGTTCACCAGCTGGGCGAAGTGGCGGTACTTGTCCTGCGCATTGCCGCGCACCGCGTGCTGCAGCACCGCGACCGTCTCGGGGTCCCAGGCGTGCTCCTCGCCGCGCAGGCGGAAGGCATAGTCGCCGCCGACATCGAGCGAGGTGCGGTAGACCGGCGCGTCGCCAAAGGCGTCGCGATGGCGCATCGCGGTCTCTTCGGCGATCTCATTGAGGCCAATGCCGCCGATGGAGGAGGCGGTGCCGAAGAAATAGCGGTCGACGACCTCCTGGTTGAGGCCGACCGCGTCGAAGATCTGCGCGCCGCAATAGGACTGGTAGGTCGAGATGCCCATCTTCGACATCACCTTGAGCAGGCCCTTGTCGATCGACTTGATGAAGCGCTTGACGATCTCGTCCTCGGACACCTCCTCGGGGATGTCGACGCGCATGTCGATCATCGTCTCGAAGGCGAGATAGGGGTTGATCGCCTCGGCGCCATAGCCGGCGAGGCAGGCGAAATGGTGCACTTCGCGCGCTTCGCCGGTTTCGACCACGAGGCCGACCGAGGTGCGCAGGCCCTTGCGGATCAGGTGATGGTGCACGGACGCCGTCGCCAGCAGCGAGGGAATCGGGATGCGGTCCGGCCCGACGAGGCGGTCGGACAGGATGATGATGTTGTAGCCGCCATGCACCGCCGCCTCGGCGCGCTCGCACAGCCGCTCGACGGCGTCGCCCATGCCCGCCGCGCCCTTGTCGGAGGGGTAGGTCATGTCGAGCGTGCGGGTGTCGAAGCGCTCCTCCATGAAGCCGATGGAGCGGATCTTCTCCAGGTCCTCATTGGTCAGGATCGGCTGGCGCACTTCCAGCCGCTTGCGGCGGGAATTGCCTTCGAGGTCGAAGATGTTCGGCCGCGGCCCGATGAAGGAGACGAGGCTCATCACCAGCTCTTCGCGGATCGGGTCGATCGGCGGGTTCGTCACCTGAGCGAAGTTCTGCTTGAAATAGCTGAACAGCGCCTTCGACTTCTTCGACAGCGGCGAGATGGGCGTGTCGGTGCCCATGGAGCCGACCGCCTCCTGGCCCGTGGTCGCCATCGGCGCCATGAGCATCTTCAGGTCTTCCTGGGTGTAGCCGAAGGCCTGCTGGCGATCGAGCAGCGAGACGTCGGTACGGACTTCGCGCGCCTCGACGGAACGCAGCTCCTCCAGCACCAGCTGGGTGCGCTTCAGCCATTCCTTGTAGGGGTGGGCCTGGGCGAGGGCGGTCTTCACCTCCTCGTCAGGCACCAGCCGGCCCTCTTCAAGGTCGACCAGCAGCATGCGGCCCGGCTGCAGCCGCCACTTGGTGACGATCTCGCTCTCGGGGAAGGTCAGCACGCCCATTTCCGAGGCGAGGACGATCTTGTCGTCGGTCGTCACCATGTAGCGCGCCGGCCGCAGGCCATTGCGGTCGAGCATGGCGACGATCTGGCGCCCGTCAGTGGCGACGATGGCGGCCGGCCCGTCCCACGGCTCCATCATCGCGGCGTGGTATTCATAGAAGGCGCGGCGTTCCTCGTTCATCAGCGGGTTGCCGGCCCAGGCTTCGGGCACCAGCATCATCGCCGCATGCGGCAGCTCGTAGCCGCCCTGGATGAGGAATTCGAGCGCGTTGTCAAAGCACGCCGTGTCCGACTGGCCCTCATAGGAGATCGGCCAGAGCTTGGAGATGTCGTTGCCGAACAGCTCACTGTCGACGGAGGCCTGGCGGGCCGCCATCCAGTTCACATTGCCGCGCAGCGTGTTGATCTCGCCGTTGTGGGCGACCATCCGGTAGGGATGGGCGAGCGACCAGGCCGGGAAGGTGTTGGTCGAGAAGCGCTGATGGACCAGCGCCACCGCGCTCTCGAACTCCGGGTCGTGCAGGTCGGCATAATAGGCGCCGAGCTGGTCGGCGTTGAACATGCCCTTGTAGACGAGCGTGCGGCAGGACAGCGACACGACATAATAGCCGGCCGTGCGCGGGTCCTTGGCGGAATAGATCGCGTTGGAGATCACCTTGCGCAGGACGAACAGCCGGCGCTCGAAATCGTCCTCGCTGGCCACCGCCTCGCCGCGGCCGACAAACACCTGGAAATGCTTGGGCTCGGTCGGCAGCACGGTGTGGCCGAGCGAGGAATTGTCGGTCGGCACCTCGCGCCAGCCGAGCATCACCTGGCCTTCTTCGGCCACCACCCGCTCCATGGTGGCGCGGATGATCTCATGGCCTTCGGTGTCGTGCGGCATGAAGACGTGGCCGACGGCGTAATGGCCGGGCTCCGGCAGGGTGAAGCCGAGCGTGGCCGCTTCCTTGGCGAAGAACCGGTGCGGCAGCTGCACCAGCATGCCGGCGCCGTCGCCGGCGCGCGGATCGGCGCCCACCGCGCCGCGGTGCTCAAGGTTCAGCAGGATCTTCAGGCCGTCCTGGACGATCTGGTGCGACTTGCGGCCCTTGATGTCGGCGATGAAGCCGACGCCGCAGGAATCCTTCTCGTTGCGCGGGTCATAGAGCCCCTGCGCCACGGGCAGGCCCGGGTCGATGTGGGAAATGGTTTTGGTGGCACGGTCCGTCGTGGCCGGACGAACCGAACCCTCGGCGATCACGCGCGCGGCCAGGCCGCCCATTTCCTCTGTCATTCCCGTCACTCCCTCAAGGGTCGCCCTGACGCCCGACGCCGACACGTATGGCCCTGGCGGGGCGCTCTCCCGCAAGGCGTGCTCACTTACCGAACGACGCTAGCATCCTTCGTGCCACGCCCCCTGAAGGGCTGGCGCATTCGAATTATAGGACAGCATGGCTGCCCTATCAACCGCGAAGATGCCAGAATTGACGTCCGGGCACAAGCGCCGCGCGCGACAAGACCGACGCGATTTTTCACGCTTCTTGCGAAGCGCGCGCGTCGGGCGCAAGGAACGGTAAGGCGCCCGGGCCTCGCGCGCAACGCCATTGCGCCTGTCGGCCGCAACCTCGCCCCTGCCGGACGGCCGCCGAGGTCTTGCCCACGCCGTATTTCGGGGGTCCGTTGGGGCCGTTGTCACACCCGCTTCGGAGATGCCGATGCCGAGCCCGCCGCCAGCCTCCGCGCCCAACGCTGTTGCGCCTGACGCTGTGGCGCCGAATGCCGGCGCGCTGAACGCGGCTGCGCCGAAAGCGCGCAGGCGCCGGCGGCTCGCATCGGTCGCCGTGCCTGTTCTGGCCGGTTTCAGTGCCCTCGCCAGCCTGCCGGCGCAGGCGCAGGTGTATTTCCGCCCCTATGGCGGGGTCTATGTCGAGCGCTATTACGAGCCGCCGCCGGCCTATTACCCACCGCCGCCCCCGCCCACCTATTATCCGCCGCCGCCGCAGGTCTATGCGCCCCCACCGGCCTATGGCGCGCCGGGGCGTCTGCCGCTTGCTGATGTCACCCCGCTGCTGCGCTCCATGGGCATGACCGGCATCGGCCGGCCGCGCGTCGATGGGCCGACCTATGTCGTCGATGCCACCGCGCGCTCGGGGGCGCGCATGCGCGTGCGTATCGATGCCTATAGTGGCGAGGTGATCGCCATGCACCCGATCGGCCAGGCGCCGGTCGCCGCGCCGGCCGCCCCGCGCGCGCCGTCCGCCCGCCAGGCGATGCCGGCGGTTCCGCCGCTGCCGCCGGAGCGCCCGCCGGAGCTCGCCGCCATTCCCGCGCCGGAACCCTCGGTCGAAGCGCTGGGCGCCGCCGCGCCGCCCGCCGCCGCACCGCCCGCCGCCGCGCCGGAAGGGGCGCCGGCCGTGCCGGCGGAGGCGGCGGCCGCCACGCCCGCGCCGGCCGAATCGTCGGCACCTGCCGCGCCGGCGACCGCAGGCGCGGTGCGGATCATCCCGGGAACTCCCGTCCCGCCCAATGCGATGTCACCAAGCGCGACGCCTCCGGCCGAGCCGGCGAAAGGCGCCGCCGAGGCCAGCGCCGCGCAGACGCCGCCCGCGCCCCCGATGGAGAGCAGCGGCACGGGAACCGGGGTCGGCACTGGCAGCACCACGCCGGCCGGCACGGCTTCCGTCTATGCGCGCGGCGCCCCGGCCAAGCCGGCGCCGGAGCCGGTCGAGGAATAGCCGCCACCGACAGGGGGGCACAGTGCACGCAAAACGACAGAGCGCCCCGGTGGTCCGCCGGGGCGCTCTTTTACGTTCAGATGGGCCGGGAGAGGCGGGGGAGGGGCCCCGCCCGGCCGGGCGCGCCCTCTAAGGCGTGCCCTTCAAGTGCGCTCTATGGCCGAGGCGGGGGCGGTCAACCCACCCGCCTCGGATGAGGCTCACGCCGCCGCGCTGGTCCGCGCCTCGATCACGCGCGGGGCGGTGCTGCCGGCCGAGATCGGGATGGTGCGGGGCTTCATCGCCTCGGGGATTTCGCGCACCAGCTCCACATGCAGCAGCCCATTGGCGAGGCTGGCGCCACGCACTTCGACATGGTCGGCCAGCTGGAAGCGGCGCTCAAAGGCGCGGGCGGCGATGCCCTGATACAGCACGTCGGCGTTCTTGCCGGCCTCGACCTTGCGGTCGCCACGAATGGACAGGCCATTCTCCTTCACCTCGATCGACAGGTCGTCCTCGGTGAAGCCGGCGACGGCGACGGTGATGCGATAGGCGTTCTCGCCCGTGCGCTCGATATTATAGGGGGGATAGGTGGCGCCGGTGTCGACGCTGTTGACCTGATCGAGCAGGGAGAACAGGCGATCAAAGCCGACGGTCGAACGGTGCAGGGGGGTAAGGTCAAACGTACGCATGGCATATCCTCACATTAAGCGACATGCAGGAGGGTCCTCTCGACGGAGCCGGACCCGGTTCACGTACCGCCTTCTGGCCGGTACAAGTTCGAGATAGGAAGGGCTTTTCGGCGCGCAAGGGCCGGCGCGGCAAATCTCCGGCGGCGCCGCAGCGCCCGATGAACAGCGGATGAACGGCAGATGAACGGCCCGCTCGGGCCGCATTCAGTGCCGGGTTCTTAAGGGTTTGGGGTTCGATACTCGCCAGGTCGAGGAGTGGTGTGGGTAATGGCGCGGGCATCGACGGCGCTGATCGTCGCAGTGGGACTGCTGCTCGGAACGCTTCCTCCCGCCCTGCCGGGGGGAATGCAGGCGCTTGCCCAGAACTACCGCGTGCCGCCCGGCCCCTATGCGCCAAGCCCCGGCCCCTACGCTCCCTATGACGCGCCGCCCCCGCGAGCGGGGGCTGGCGGGCCGGTCGACGCCGACGCGGCGGTGCGGATGCTGCGCGGGCGCGGCTTTTCGAACATTTCGGTGATCCGCCGGCGCGGCGCCACCATCCTGCTGGAAGCGAACGGGCCGCGCGGCGAGCGCGTGCAGGTGGTGGTGGACGGCGCGTCCGGCGCCATCAGCGGCATGAAGGTGATCGGCTTTGGCGACAAGCGCTACTGAAGCGGCGCGTTTGCGCGCTACTGAAGCGGCGCCCTAGCGCGCTTGCGCCGTTTTGCGCGCTTGCCGCGCGGGCAGGCTCCGCTATAAGCCGCAGGGGCGAAACCAGCGCGCGGCCACATGCACTCCGATCCCGTTCTCTACAGCACCCGGGACAACCCCGTGCCGGAAGGCGCCGTTTGCGGCGTCGTCACCGCATCCGACGGAATCCGGCTGCGCGTCGCCCGCTGGAAGCCGGAGGGCGGCGGCCTTTATGGCACGGTCTGCGTCTTTCCCGGCCGGACCGAGAAAATCGAGAAATATTTCGAGACGGTGCGCGATCTGCTCGAGCGCGGCTTCGCGGTGGTCGCGCTCGACTGGCGCGGGCAGGGCGGCTCGCAGCGTCTGCTGGCCAACCCGATGAAGGGCCATATCAAGGATTTCGCCGACTACCAGCTGGACCTCGACGCGCTGCTGAGCCAGGCGGTGCTGCCTGACATGCCGGGCCCCTGTTTCGCCCTTGCCCATTCGATGGGCGCCGCGATCCTGCTCGACCATGCGCGACGGGGCGGCACCTCCTTCGATCGCATGTTCCTCGTCGCGCCGATGCTCGACCTTTCGCTGCTCAAGCATGACGTGGCCGCGCGGCGGCTGGCGCGCACGCTGTCCTTTGTCGGCCTGTCGCGGGCCTATGTGCCGACCCGCAAGGTGCGGCCGATGGCCGAGGTGCATTTCGACGGCAACCGCCTGACCTCCGACGCCGCCCGCTTCGCCCGCAACCTCACCATTTCGATGGAGCAGCCCCAGCTCGATGTCGGCCCGCCGACCATTGGCTGGGTGAAGGCTGCCTTCGACCTGATGGAGACGCTGGCCGACCCGGCCGCGGCGCGGGCGATCCGCCAGCCGCTGCTGATGGTGGGCGCCGGCGCCGACAAGATCGTCTCGACGCCGAGCATCGAGCATCTCGGCACCCGGCTCATCGCCGGCGCGCACATCATCATTCCGGGCGCCCGCCACGAATTGCTGCAGGAGCGCGACCTGTTCCGCGAGCCGCTTTTCGCCGCCTTCGACGCCTTCATCCCCGGCAGCGCGGCGGCGTAACGCCCCGGCGGGGCGTGCCTCAGCCCCGGTTGAGCACGCTCAGCACCTCGTCATGCAGCCGGCGGTCGCCGGAAGCGACGACGCGCCCGCTGGTGAGATCCTCGCCGCCTTCCCAATTGGTGACGATGCCGCCGGCGCCGGTGACGATCGGTGAGAGCGGCAGGATGTCGAAATCGTTCAGATTGGTCTCGATGACGAGATCGACATGGCCGGCCGCCAGCATGCAATAGGCGTAGCAGTCGCCGCCATAGCGCGGCAGGCGCACGCGCTTTTCCACCTGCTCATAAAGGGCGCGGTTGCCCTCTTCCATCAGCAGCGGGCTGGTGGTCATCATGACGGCCTCGCCGAGGCTGGCGCAATTGCGGACATTGAGCCGCCGGTCGCCCGCCGGGCCGCGATAGCGCGCCTGCGCGCCGTCGCCGGTGAAGCGCTCGCGGATGAAGGGCTGGTGCATCATGCCATAGACCGGCTGGCCGTGCCGGCACAGGCCGATCAGCGTTCCCCAGGCCGGCATGCCGCTGATGAACGACTTGGTGCCGTCGATCGGGTCGAGCACCCAGACATAGTCGGCATCCATGCCCTCGTCGGGAAATTCCTCGCCGCGCACGCCATGGCTGGGAAAGGTGCGGCGGATGAGGGTGCGCATCGCCTGCTCGGCGGCGCGGTCGGCGGCGGTGACGGGATCGAACACGGCGCCGCGGCTCTTGTCCTCGACCCCCAGCGCGGTGCGGAAGAAGGGGAGGATGGCCTGGCCGGACACGGTGGCGAGCTCGTCGACGAAAATCTCGAAGTCCACCGCACCCATCGGCCTTGTCCCTGTCGCTTGCACATGCGGCGCCTGTCGCCCGCCGCCTCCAGTCCTATCGACAGGCGGCGGGCACGGCAATCGCCCGCGCGAGGGTCGGTGCCGGTACGGCACGGGCGGGCGCTGCGCCGGGTGAGGGGCGTCCCTCAGAAATGCCCCGCGCCCAGCGCATGGCTGCCATTCCGGCACGGTCAAGAAATGGGCAATTCAGCCGTTGCACCCGAGAAGTGAACCTGCCATATTATTGCAGCGCGGTAGAGCGATTGGCGTCGCCTTACCGCCGCCCTTCTTGGGCGTTTCCTCCCTAGACTTGGGCCGCTCCGGCAACGTGAGCGGCCCCTTTCTTTTCTACAGCCTTCTGAAATCACAGCATTAATCGCGCGGTCGCTTTCGGGGTGCCCGGTGGCACAGCCGCGCCGTCGCCCCCGCGTGCCACGTCCCCGACGCTGCGCGCCGGCCCCGTGCCGTTTTTGGCGTCAGGCGCACTGTACGCGCGATTGTCATCATTTGAACGCCTGCGACCAATTGCCAGTTTCGTTTCTTTCGGTTGGCGGTTGTCATCCCGGTGGCGCGAGGTTATTGATATTGCGTTGCGGCGGCGTGATTGGCGTCACGCTGCCGCCGCCCTTCTTGGGCGTTTCCTCCCTAGACTTGGGCCGCTTGCGCGCTGCGTAAGCGGCCTCTTTCTTTTGGGCTCCTGCGCCGCCGCGCGGCAATGCCTTTTGTCGCGCCATGCCGTTCGCCGCACCAAAGCCTTCCCCGCACCAAAGCCTTCCCCGCACCAAGGCTCCGCCGCCGCGTTCCGGCGCCGGCCACCGCCTCCATGCGCGGTGAAAGGGAGGGCCCGTTCCCCTGCCGCGCCTTCCTCAGCTCTCAATCTGTCCTCTAGCCGGGCGTGACCCGGCACCCCATGGCATCGCGCGCCCCGTCTGGATCCCCGGGTCAAGCCCGGGGATCAGGGGTGGCTCTGGGCCGAGCGGGTGGAGGCTGCGGTCGCGGGACAGGGCGGCTGGGGCTGTCGCCGGTCGCGACCGGGGAGGGCAGGGCAGGAGCCGTTTCGCCCCGCCCGGGGATCACGGGCGTCGGGGCCCGGCGTGGCCCGGCGGGAGAGGGGAGATCTGGGAGGGGGCGATGCCGTGGCCGAGCGAGCGCGGAACGGGGAGGCGGCGCGGCTCATCGCCCTATCGTCCAGCCCGCCCAGCGGATTCTCTCTGACGAGGGGGCGCTTGCTGACGAGGGGTGCTTGGGAAAGGCTCTCGGGAAAGAGGTGTTCGTGGACAAGGCCCTCGCGGACAGAAGCGTCGCGGGCGGGAGCTTGGTCGACAAGACCGTCGCGAACAAGGCCGTCGCGGCCGGGGTCTTGAAGCAAGTTCCGCGCGTGCAGGGCCCTCGTGGACAAGGCCGTCGCGAACAAGGCCGTCGCGGCCGGGAGCTTGGTCGACAAGACCGTCGCGAACAAGACCGGGCCTTGAAGCAGGTTCCGCGCGTTCAGATACCCCTCGCGGGCAGGTCCTCGCGGCGACGCCCGTCTCGGCGCGCCCGCTCTTGCGCACGCCGGCTCTTGCGCACGCCGGCTCTTGCGCACGCCTCTGACGGACAAGTCCGCCAACGGAAACGGGCGCTGGCGCGCCGCGACCCCCCGGTCGGCCCACCAACGCCCGCCAGGGCGACCCGCGCTCCTGAAAAAGTACGTCCGTACCGTCGAATGCGGCAATAATGCCACACAGAGCCCGTTACCGTATTTGGTATGCCAGAAACTGCCGGTGGGTGCCTTGATTATTCCGCAATGCACCTACATCTTGCACTCGTACCCAGCGATTGGCGTCGCTGCGTACAGCCCTCCTTGGGCGTTTCCTCCCTAGACTTGGGCCGCTTGCGCGCTGCGTAAGCGGCCTCTTTCTTTTGCGCCGGACGAAGACGCCTGCCGTGGCTTTGCCATCTTGCCAGTCGTCCCGTTGCGGTTCCGTGGACTCTGAGAGAGCCCGCCAGCCTTTTTCGACTGGAAATTCCCTCCGCCTTTCAGGCAGCTTTGACCGATCCATCGGTAGTGGAATTTCGCTCCGGAACCGAGCGTGCAGAATTGGTATAGCTCGCATGTTTAAAATGCAAGGCTCTTGCTGAGGTTTTTTACATCACCCCATCAAAAGTTTACGAACCCCACCCTAAGCCTCTGAAAAACGTCGTTTATTCAGCAGCGGCGCGCAGCGGGGCGAGCTCCAGATGCGGCACTTCGGCCAGCGCCAGCGCCACTTCCAGCAGGTCGTTCTGCACGATTTCGAAATTTTCCGAGGGTTGATATGTCGCTTCGCGCATGTAGAGGGCGCGGTTGATTTCGATCTGCACGGCGTGCATTCCCGAGGCCGGGTTGCCGTAATGCTCGGTGATGAAGCCGCCGGCATAAGGCTTGTTGCGCACCACGCAATAGCCGCGCCGGCGCAGCTCGGCCTCGATCGTATCGGGGATGATCCCGGCGCAGCTCGTGCCGTAACGGTCGCCCAGCACGATGTCGATCCGTGCATCGCGCTGGCAGCCGGACGGCATCGAGTGGCAATCCACCAGTACCGCCACGCCGAAGCTGCGCTGCATCTGCACCATCAACTGGCGCAGCGAGCGATGATAGGGCTTGTAGAGCGATTCGATGCGCGCAATAGCCTCGTCCACCGGAATGCGGCGGCCATAGATCTCCTGCGCCTCGCCGACGATGCGGGCAATCGTGCCGAGCCCGCCGGCCACCCGCATCGAGCGCGTATTGGCATAGGCCGGCAGCCGCCCGTCGAACATGCGCGGGTCGAGCTCATAGGGCTCGCGATTCACGTCGAGATAGCAGCGGGGAAAATGCGCCCGCATGAATCCCATGCCGAAGCGCGTCACCTGCGCGAACAGCTCGTCGACGAAACTGTCCTCGGAGCGGCGCAGCACCGGCAGTTCGAGCCGCGACTGGCTGACGAAGTCGCGGGGATAGACCACGCCGCTATGGGGCGAATTGAACAGGAACGGGGCGCGTAGCGAGGCCGGCTGGACGATCTCGAAGGCGGGGTCGATCTCGTCGGCGATGACGGCCATCATTCCTCAATCCGCTTCCAGCCCCGCCGCGCGCGGGCCTCATCGTGTCTAACATGACGCTCCGCAAGGCGGAATGCGGCGGCGGCGCGAGCGGGGCGGTTTTTGCGAACACGTCCGCGAGAGGCCGCCGGTGCGGGAAGGGGGCCCGTGTTCACGATGTGCTAAGGGGCGCTGGAGTACCCAAGGAGAACGTGCATGCGGCGGGCATGCGCGCGTCGGCCCGTCCGGCGCCGTCCTCGCCGCCTCAAGACAATCAGGATGCCCGGGATGCTCAAGATCCTGCTCGCCGAAGACGACAATGACATGCGCCGCTTTCTGGTGAAGGCGCTGCAGAATGCGGGCTACGAGGTCGTGGACTTCGACAATGGCCGCTCCGCCTATGACCGGCTGCGCGAGGAGCCGTTCGAGCTGCTCCTCACCGACATCGTGATGCCGGAAATGGACGGCATCGAGCTCGCCCGCCGCGCCACCGATCTCGACCCCGATATCAAGGTGATGTTCATCACCGGATTCGCGGCGGTGGCGCTCAATGCCGACAGCCAGGCGCCGAAGGATGCGAAGGTGCTTTCCAAGCCCTTCCATCTGCGCGATCTGGTCAATGAGGTCGGCAAGATGCTGGCGGCCTGACAGCGGCCGGTCGACACGGAAGGGCGGCGTCATCCACAGCCGCCATTCCCCGCTTGCGCGGGCCAAGGGTTCTGGTTATAGGGGAGCCCCGCTCGCAAGAGACCACGGAATGGGCGCGTAGCTCAGCGGGAGAGCACCTCGTTGACATCGAGGGGGTCACAGGTTCAATCCCTGTCGCGCCCACCATTCCATTGCCGGCACGTTTTTCCCACGATACGCCATCCTGCGGCCTCGGGCCTGCGGCGGCGGCTTGAGCCTGCCCGCGCGGGCGCTCCTCCACTCGTCCCTCCTCCTGTGCCGGCCATCACGGCGCCGCCGTCCCCGCGCGCGTGCGGTTCCGAACCGGCCGGTGGGCAGAAATTGCTTCCATTTTGGATCAGCTTTCGCCGCCGCGCCGGCGTGCGTCACCTTGCAGTCATTCCAGATTGGGTAGTATCAAGGAACCGTTACGCTTGACGGAGGGGGCTGTCAGCGGTCGCTGGCCTGTGCGGGCGCCTTCAAGGGCGCCGGCCCGCGGCGATCCAGGCAAGCAACAAAAGCCATCGCTGCAAGATTGGCTGCGGATCCGGTGGGAGACCCCGAGACGGGACGAGAGTCGCCTCGCGTAAGGTAATATGAAACCATAGCCCCGAAAATCGGGGCGGAGGAGCAATCATGAGCTACCTGAATTGGGCCGGCGCGCGCAGCGGATGTGCGGCTCTGGCCATTGCCGTCGCCCTGGCCTGCGGGCCTGTGAGCCTCGCTGGCGCGTGGGCGGCGGATGCCGGCCCCGGCTCGCTGGACACCACCTTCGGCGCCGGCACGTCGGATGGCACGCCGGATGGCGTCGCCAGCACCTCGCTGGGCGATGGCGACGATATCGCCAACGGCATCGCCACCACGGCGGACGGCAAGGTCGTCATCGTCGGCAACCGCAACAATGGCAAGAGCAACGACATCGTCGTGCTGCGCTACGCCAAGGACGGCACGCTCGATGCCGGCTTCGGCAAGGCCAATGACGGCACGCCGGACGGCGTGGTGAACATCTCGCTCGGCGAGGGCAATGATTTCGCCACCGACGTGGCGGTGCAGGCCGATGGCAAGATCGTTGTGGCCGGCTATCACGAGGAAGGCACCAGCACCAACATCGCCGTGCTGCGCCTCAACACCGACGGCACGCTCGACGCCAGCTTCGGCAAGGGCAATGACGGCACGCCGGATGGCATCGTCAACATCTCGCTCGGCGACGGCAACGACATCGCCAATGCGGTGGGCCTGACCGCCGACGGCAAGATCGTCATCGCCGGCACCACCACCGCCAAGGATGGCAGCTCCAACATCGTGGTCGGCCGCCTCAATGCCGACGGCACGGCGGACGCCAAGTTCGGCGTCGATGGCAGCGACGGCACGCCGGACGGCTTCACCGCCGTCTCGCTGGGCGATGGCAATGATGTCGCCGAAGACATCGCGGTCGCCAAGGACGGCACGATCGTCGTCGCCGGCACCCATGGGCCGAAGGGCAATTCCAACATCGCCGTGCTGCGCTTCACCGCCGATGGCGTGCTCGACAAGAGCTTCGGCGTTGCCAATGACGGCACGCCGGACGGCGTCGCCAGCTTCTCGCTGGGCGAGGGCTCGGACGAGGCGAACGCGCTGGCGCTCACCGCCGATGGCAAGATCGTCGTCGCCGGCGATTCCATCGCCAAGGACGGCAGCACCAATGTCGTCATCGCCCGGCTGAACGCCGATGGCTCGCTCGACGAGGCCTTCGGCGTCGCCGAGGACGGCACGCCGAACGGCTTTGTCGCCACCTCGCTCGGCGCCGGCAACGACTATGCGACCGACGTGGTGATGGACAAGAACGGCAACATCGTCGTCGCCGGCTATCACCAGGAAGGCAACAGCACCAACATCGCCGTGCTGCGCTACACCCCCAAGGGCGAGCTCGACGAGGCGTTCGGCACCGCCAATGACGGCACCCCGAACGGCATCGTCAATCTCTCGCTCGGCGAGGGCGACGACACCGCCAGCGGCGTGGTGATGCAGGGCGACACGATGATCGTCGTCGGCGGCGTCACCACTGCCAAGGACGGCAGCAAGAACATCGCCGTCATCCGCCTGCTCGGCCAGTAAGCCGCCGCACGCCCGCCTCTAAAGAGCGCCCCGCCCTTCGCAGGAAGGTGCGGGGCGCTTTCGTTCCGGCCGGCGCTTTCACCGATCAATCAGTCCTCCAGCAGCCCGTTGGCCTCGCACCACCAGCGAAAGGCGTTCGCCGCCTCGGTCCGGTCCTCGGCGATATGGGCGCCCTGCAGCCGGCGGATCATCCCCTCATAGTCGCCCGCGGGGTGCGGGTTCGTCTCGGCGAAGACCTGCGCCTCGTCCAGCGTGCCGATGAGGGCCGCACCGTCAGCGCCCTTGAGGCGCAGCGGCGGGGCAAAGGCGGCCGGGGAGGACAGGGGAGGGGGCGTGACCATGGTTTACCTCGCTGTGGCGGCAGAAAATGGCGCGCATCGCGAGAAAACGGCTCGCGATACCAAAGGTTCCACGCCTGGGCGCCTGCGGCAACCATCCATACGCCGCTTCCAGCAATCGAATGACCTGAACAAATGCCTTCTGAACTATTTGCCGCCCTGCGGGTTATCCCGCCAGCAAATCGTTTTTTCGGGAGGTCAACATGACGAAGACACGAGTGACGAGTTCGGTCGGCGTTGCGGCGCTGGTCGCTGCGGGCCTTGTTTTCGCGGCCGCTCCGGCCAGCGCCACCTCGGCCGGCCCGCGCGACACGCCGCGCATCGGCGACAGCGTCGACCGCAATCAGGTCCGCGAACATGACCGGATCCGCAAGCAGCAGGTCCGCCAGACGCAGGGCCAGTCGAAGGAGCGCGCCTTCTTCGGCCCGCTCTACGAGGGCCGCGATTCGCCCTGGCAGCGCATGAAGCGCGCCTTCGACTGACCATCGAGGCGAGCTGACGATCTGGACGTGCCGATCCCCTTAATGACCTGACTTAAGCGCCCTTTCCGGGCGCTTTTTTTTCAGCTGCAGCCGCTGTCGGCGGGCCGGGGCTCCGGCGCGCCCCAGTCGTTGGACGGCAGATTGGCATAGGGCTCGGCGAAATATTGCCGCACCACCTCGAACCGGCTCGGCACAATGTCCTGTGGCCGGTCATAGGTGAGGATCCAGAAGAAATTATAATTGCTGTCCGGCCAGGTGCGCGGCACACCGCCTTGCACGCCCTTTATCTGGTCGAGGCGCAGCAGCTGGCGCAGCGTCACGTCCTCGCCAGCAAATTCCTGCTCCAGCGCCGCGCTGGCGATGTGGAAATGCTCCCACACCATCACCACCGTCCGGCCGTGCCAGCGCGGGTTTTCCAGCAGGTCGCGCGCCACGTCGCGGTTCACCACGTTCAGCTTGGCATTGAAGTAGCGGTTGTTGCGGATCGGGATATAGCCGATCGGCGGCGCAATGAGCTTCATGTCCCAGGCGCGGGCGATCGGGCGCGCTGTTTCCACCGTGTGCAGGGTCATGGCGAGAATGGCGGCGGGCGGGTCGTTCTTGATCAGGCTCATCGGGCTGGTGGGGCTGAGATATTGCGCCGCCAGCGCCTGCGCCCGCTCCTTGCCGAGGCTGCACAGGGTGAGCGCCGTGTGCTTCTCGCCATGGCGCACGATCACGATGCGGTGCGGCGCGGCCTGCGCCAGCGTCGTGCCGAGCAGGGCCAGCCCTGTGATCGAAGCAAAAAGCCGCAGCCGCCAGATCATCTTTTCCCCCTCTCGCGCGTTGCCCGGCAGAGAATGCCGTGGGTTCTCGCCCATGCCAATCGCGTCGGCGGCAGTTGATAGCGCGCCGGCACGCACGATATCACTGCCACCTTGTATTACCCGCCGGAGTGAACATGCAGCGCCGTCTCGATTCCTTCGCCTTCGTGCCCCGCTCGCCGGAGGCTGCCGCCGCCAGCTTTGGCCATCTCCCGCAATGGGACCTGTCGGACCTCTATCCGGCGATGGATTCGCCGGAGCTTCGGGCGGATCTGGAGGCGGTGGCCGCCCGGTCGGCGCAGTTCGAGGAAGACTATAAGGGCAAGCTCGCCGCCCTTCTCGACGGCGAGGATGCCGGCGGGCAGATGGCCGAGGTCGTCGCCCGCTACGAGTCGATCGAGGATCTGCTCGGCCGGCTCTATTCCTTCGCCGGGCTGATCTATTCCGGCGACACCACCGATCCCGTCCGCGCCAAGTTCTATGGCGATGTGCAGGAGAAGCTCACCGACGCCTCGACCCATCTCCTGTTCTTCACGCTGGAGCTGAACCGGCTCGACGACGCCAAGATGGAAGCCGCGCTCACCGTGCCGGCCTTCGCCCATTACCGGCCGTGGATCGAGGATGTGCGGGCGGAAAAGCCCTACCAGCTGGACGACCGCGTCGAGCAGCTGTTCCATGAGAAGGGCGTCACCGGCCGCGGCGCCTGGAACCGGCTGTTCGACGAAACCATCGCCGGGCTGCGCTTCGATGTCGGCGGCGAGATCCTGCCGCTGGAGCAGACGCTGAACTTCTTCGCCGAGCCGGAGGAGGAGAAGCGCAAGCAGGGCGCCGAGGCGCTGGCCAAGGTGTTCGGCGAGAATCTGCGCCTGTTCACCCTCGTCACCAACACGCTGGCCAAGGACAAGGAAATCTCCGACCGCTGGCGCGGCTTCGAGGACATCGCCGACTCCCGCCACCTCGCCAACCGGGTCGAGCGCGAGGTGGTGGACGCGCTGGTCTCCTCCGTCCACGCCGCCTATCCGCGCCTGGCGCATCGCTACTACAAGCTGAAGGCCAAGTGGTTCGGCAAGGACAAGCTGGAATATTGGGACCGCAACGCGCCGCTGCCGAAGGTGGAGACGCGCCCGATCGGCTGGGAAGAGGCGCGCGACACCGTGCTCGGCGCCTATTCCACCTTCTCGCCGCGCATGGCCGACATCGCCCGCGACTTCTTCGACAAGAGCTGGATCGATGCCGGCGTGCGGCCGGGCAAGGCCACCGGCGCCTTCGCCCACCCCACCGTGCCCTCGGCCCATCCCTATGTGCTGCTCAACTATATGGGCAAGCCGCGCGACGTGATGACGCTCGCCCATGAGCTCGGCCATGGCGTGCACCAGGTGCTGGCGGCGCCGAACGGCGCGCTGATGGCGCCGACTCCGCTCACCCTGGCCGAAACGGCTTCCGTGTTCGGCGAGATGCTGACCTTCCAGCGCCTGCTGGCGGCGGCGCCGGATGCGCGGGCCCGCAAGGCGATGCTGGCCTCGAAGGTCGAGGACATGATCAACACCGTGGTGCGGCAGATCGCCTTCTACACCTTCGAGCGCCGCATCCACACCGAGCGCAAGAATGGCGAGCTGACGGCGGAGAAGATCTGCGCCATCTGGATGGAAGTTCAGTCGGAGAGCCTGGGCGAGGCCATCCATCTCGGGCCGGGTTATGAAAACTACTGGGTCTATATCGGCCACTTCATCCATTCGCCCTTCTATGTCTATGCCTATGCCTTCGGCGATTGCCTGGTGAACTCGCTCTACGCGGTCTATGAGAACGCCAATGAGGGCTTCGCCGAGCGCTATCTCGCCATGCTGGCGGCCGGCGGCACCAAGCATCACTCGGAGCTGCTCAAGCCCTTCGGCCTCGATGCCCGCGACCCCGCCTTCTGGCAGACCGGTCTCGGCCTCATCGAACGAATGATCGCCGAGCTGGAGGCGATGGAAGACGAGGCGTGAGCCTCACCACCGGCACGGCGGCCCGCCGCCGCGCCGGTTCTTACGTTATCCGTGCGGAGGTTTCCGCCGCGCCGGCTCGCCCGACATCCGCACGCCCTGCAGGCTCCAGGAGGGCGGGGCGCCGAAGGTGCGGCGGAAGTCGTGGTTGAAGTGCGACTGGTCGCAGAAGCCGGCTTCATGCGCGGCCTGGGTAAGCAGGCGGCCGCTGGCGACGGCGGCGATGGCGCGCCGCATGCGCCCCCAGGCCCGGTAGCGCCGGTAGGGCACGCCGACCTCGCGGCTGAACAGATGCTGGAAGTGATGCGGCGATAGCCCCACGAGCGCGCAGGCGGCGGCCACATTGCGGGAGGGCGTCGCCGCGTCCTCCAGCAGGGCGAGCACACGGGCGATGCGCTCATCCATCGGCCGGCGGGCGCGGCGGGCGCCGAACCCGATCAGCGCGTCGAGCGCCTCACCGGCCCAGGCGACGCTGCCCGCATCCTCCCACAGCTCCCGCATCAGGGTGAACGCGCCGCCCTCGGCAACCAGCGCGCCCTCCGTCTCGGTGGCGCCGGTGGTCAGCGCGGCCAGCGTGTGCGCGCCCTCCAGCGTCGGCTCGATGTAGAGAACCCCGATCGGCTCGCCGCCAATGTCGAGCTCGTGCACCACCCCGGCCGGGATCATCGCCGTTCGGACCCGGTGCCAGCCGCCGCCCGCCAGCCGCAGGCCGAACCGCCCATAGAGCCCCGCCAGAAACACCGGCGCGCCGTGCTGGTGCGGCGCGTTATAGGTCAGCGGGCCGATGAAGCAGGTGCGTGCCCGGTCCAGATGCCACAGCGGGCCCGGCGCCGCGCCGGGCGGGGCGGGCGCCGCACGTTCATACAATCGCTCCGCCGGCTCCATGGATAGCCTCCTCGACCGTGCGCTCGCGACGCCGCGCGCAGTTGACCATCAAAAAGGTCCGCCGCGAAGCGGGCTTGGAGGAACGCCATGAAAACCGTCCTTTTGCCCGCCGGCCACGGCCGGAGCGGCCTGTTGTCCCGCCGCGCGCTCCTGACCGCCGCCGCCGGGCTGGTCGCCGCGCCGGCGCTGCTGCGCACCCTGCCTGCCGCTGCGGCGGCGCCGGAACTCGGCCCCACGACCCAGACCTTCCAGCGCCTCCGGCTCGGCGCCTTCGAGGTCACCAGCCTGCTCGACGCCAGCGCCATGATCGACGGGCCCTGGCCGATCGTCGGCGAGGACCGCCCCGCCGGCGAGGTCGAGGCGCTGATGCAGGCGAACCTGCTGCCGGAAAAGCGCTTTCGCCCCGGCTTTTCGCCGACCCTGGTCAATACCGGGCGCGAACTCGTGCTGTTCGACACTGGCAATGGCGAGAACGGCTTCATCCCGCCCCCCGCCGGCGGCTTTCTCGCCCGCTCGCTCGCGGCGGCCGGCTATGCGCCCGAGCAGGTGGATATCGTGGTGCTGACCCACGCCCATCCCGACCATGTCGGCGGGCTGATGAGCGGCGGCACGCCGGCCTTTGCCAAGGCGCGCTATGTCATCGGGGCGACGGAGTTCGATTTCTGGAAGAGCGACCGCCCGCTGGCCGCGCCGAAGGAGAGCAATGAATATGGCTCGGCCGTCATGTTCCGCTCGCATGTTCTGCCGCTGGCCGACCGGATGAGCTTCCTCGCCGCCGATGGAGAGGTGGTGCCGGGCATCCGGGCGGTGGCGGCGCATGGCCACACGCCCGGCCATCTCGCCTTCCATGTCGAGAGCGAGGGCAAGCGCCTGCTGGTGTGGGGCGATTGCGCCCATCACGAGGTGGCCTCGCTGGCGCGGCCGGACTGGCACGCTTTGTTCGACCAGGACAAGGCGGCGGGCGTGGCCACCCGGCGGCGGATCTACGACATGGCCGCCACCGACCGCGTCGCCGTCGCCGCCTATCACACCTCCTTCCCCTCGCTCGGCTATGTCGAGCGCCGGGACGAGGGCTATCGCTGGCTGCCGATCACCTACCAGCTCGCCCTGTGAGATGTCGGGCGGAGCGTCGTCCGCCCCGCTTTCGCGCGGAAGCATCGCCCGCGCCTGATCGGTCATCCCGGACGGCCGAAGGCCGATCCGGGATCGCGCGCCTGGGACGGATGAGGTTCCCGGCTCTGCGGTGTCGCCTCCGGGAGGGATGGCGCACGACCCGGCGCTCCACTGGCGAAAAGTTGGGCTGACGAAGTGGCTGCACACGTTCTAAGCTGGCGGCGCGGGCCGCTTGTCCGCGCTTCCAGCCGAGCACGCCCCGATGAACATCGCCGCCCCGCCGCCCGCCCCTGACGCCGGTCAATCCGGCCCAGACGCCTTCGCCTCTGCCCCCTTCGCCCACACACCCTATGACGGCTCGCGCAAGGCGTTCTCCGTCGGCCTCGCCCCGCTCGACCTTGCCGAATGGATCGAGCCCGATGCGAAGCTGGCGGCCACGCTGGCCGAGCGCGCGGCGCTGATCCGCGAGAAGCGCGATGTGGTGGTGCGCGAGGAGGCGGGCACGCGGGAGGCCCAGCGCGAGGTGCTGGAGCTGGTCGTCGCCCATGTGACGACGCGCTATCCCGAGCAGTACCGGCTGGAGGGGCGCCGGATCACCGTGGCCGCCACCGGCCAAAGCTTCGACCTGGACGATGACCGCGAGGCGCCGCTCGTCATCGCCGGCCAGCTGGTCTCCGACGATCTGGTGCTGCTGCGCAAAAGCGAGGGCGGCTATCGCCTCGTCGCCGCCGTGCTGTGCTTTCCCTCCGCCTGGTCGCTGGCGGAAAAGTTCGGCCAGTCGCTGGACCAGCTGCACGAGGCGGTGCCGGGCTATGAGAGCAAGCTCGCCCGGGTGATGAACCGCATCTTCGAGAATCTGAAGGTCGAGCAGCCGGTGTGGCGGGTGAACTGGTCGATCTATCCCGATGACGAGCTGCACCACCCCGAATCGAAGGAGCGCCCGCGCCACTGGTTCGAGGACCCGGCCCATCTCGCCCCGGAAGCCTTCGTGCGGGTGGAACGGCAGACGCTGCGGCGCCTGCCGGAAAGCGGCGACATGCTGTTCACCATCCGCATCCATGTCGACCCGTTCCTCGCCTTCCGCCGTCACCCGGAAGGGGGCGCGCTCGCGGCCTCGCTGCGCGAGCAGATCCTCGGCCTCGACGCCGATCAGCTCGCCTATAAGGGGCTGACCGACCACCGCGACGCGGTGGCCGCCGCGCTGGAGCGGATCGCCGCCGGCTTGTAGACTGGTCCGGCAGGGTGGGGGGAAGGCTGATGGTTTTCTGGTTTCCGTTGATCTTTTGGGCGCTGGCGGTGGTGCTGGCGGTGGTGATGTCGCTGCGGGGGGCGCGGCCGTTCTCGCTCAGCGTGCTGGTCGACGAGCTGCTGCGCACCATCATGCTCCTGCCTGTCGGCCTTCAGGGGCTCTGGGCGTTCACCGGGCATGTGTTCTTCGCCGACCAGACGGCGGCCTCGATCGGCTGGGCGCCGAGCCCGTTCCAGCTCGAGGTCGGCATGGCCAATTTCGGCATCGGCGTCGCCGGGGTGATCGGTGCCTTTCTCGGCTCGCCCGGCTATCGGGCGGCGGTGGGCATCGTGGCGCTCGGCTTTCTCGGCGGCGCCGGCATCGGCCATGTCGTCCAGATCGAGGAGACCGGCAATCTCGCGGCGGGAAATGCCGGGCCGATCTTCTACACCGATTTCATCACCCCGCTGGCCGTGCTCGGCCTGCTGCTGATCCAGCGCGTGCTCGGCCCCGTACCGCAGAGGTGATGGCCCGCACCGGCGTGGAGGGTTGCGCGCTGTCCGGCGTGCCCTAACTGAGGGGCAACATATGAGGTTGCCTTGACCGACCCCGATTCCCCGGACCGCGAAGCCAACCGCCTTTCCGCCCGCGCTTTGCGCTATGCCCGCGTCGGCACCAGCGTCGGCGGGGTCGCCGCCCGCATGGCCGGCACAAAACTGTTCGGCATGAATCAGCAGCAGGGAAATGCAGCCGCGCTCGCCGCCGCTTTGGGCGGGCTGAAGGGGCCGATCATGAAGGTCGCCCAGCTGATGGCGACCATCCCCGACGCGCTGCCGCCGGAATATGCCGCCGAGCTCGCCACGCTGCAGAACCAGGCCCCGCCGATGGGCTGGGCCTTCGTCAAGCGCCGGATGATGGCGGAGCTGGGCCCGGACTGGATGGCGCGCTTCCTCTCCTTCGACAAGGAGCCGGCCGCCGCCGCCTCGCTCGGCCAGGTCCACCGAGCCCGCGCGCTTGATGGCGCCAGCCTGGCGGTCAAGCTGCAATACCCCGACATGCAGTCGGCGGTGGAGGCGGACCTAAAGCAGCTCGGCCTGCTGCTCGCCATTCACCGGCGGATGGAGCCGGCGATCGACACCACCGAGATCGCCGAGGAGATCGGCGAGAGGGTGCGCGAGGAACTCGACTATAAGCGCGAGGCCGCCCATGCCGGGCTCTACGCCGCGATGCTGTCGGAAGAGCCAGCCGTGCGGGTGCCGCGCGTGCATCCCGATCTTTCCACCGGCCGCCTTCTCACCCTCGACTGGCTGGAGGGGCGCCGGCTGCTCGATTTCGTCGACCATTCGCTGGAGGAGCGCAACGCCATCGCCCGCGCGATGTTCGCGGCGTGGTGGCTGCCCTTCTCCCGTTTCGGCGTCATCCATGGCGACCCGCATCTCGGGAACTACACCGTGTTCGAGGCGGCGGGGCAGCCGGCGGGGATCAATTTGCTCGACTATGGCTGCATCCGCATCTTCCCGCCCAGCTTCGTCGGCGGCGTGGTCGATCTCTATCGCGGCCTGCAGCAGGGCGAGGACGCGCGCATCGTCCATGCCTATGAGACCTGGGGCTTTCGCGGCCTCACGAAAGAGCTGATCGAGGTGCTCAACATCTGGGCCCGCTTCATCTATGGCCCGCTGCTCGACGACCGCGTCCGCACCATCGCCGACGGCGTGGCGCCGGGCGAATATGGTCGGCGCGAGGCCTTCACCGTGCATCGCGCGCTGAAAGAGCAGGGCCCGGTGCGGGTGCCGCGCGAATTCGTCTTCATGGACCGCGCCGCGATCGGCCTTGGCGGGGTGTTCTTGCACCTCAAGGCGGAGCTGAACTTCCACGCTCTGTTCGAGGAGGCGATCGCCGATTTCTCCACCGAGACGGTGGCGGCGCGTCAAGGCGCCGCGCTGGTGGAGGCCGGGCTGCGCTGACCTGCCCCGGCGCGCGCCGTTGCCGGAAACGGCGTCTTCCGCTAAAGCGGAGCATCGCGCGCTCATTATTCTTTGGGAGGGGGTCGACATGGCCGATCACGGAGTGACCGAATACGCCAAGGCGGACGGCAACGACTATGCCGAGCACCGCGGCACATATCACTTCTTCACCAAGATGACCCTGGTCAGCACGTTGGCCCTCTGCAGCTTCATGGTGTCCTTCGCCATTGGCGGCGCCAACGGGCACTGGGGCATCTTCACCATCGGCACGCTTGCCTCGATCGCGGCCTGCGCCGTCGGTCTCGCCTCGGAGGATGGCAAGCCCAAGCTGCTGTTCGGCCTGCTTGGCGTTCTGCTGCTTGCCCTGATCATCACGTCCTGAGAGCAGCCATGCGTATCGCTATTGTCAAAGAGAGCTCTGCTTCGGAGCCACGGGTTGCCGCGTCCGCCGACACGGTAAAGCGCTATATCGGTCTTGGTGCGACGGTTGTTGTCGCGTCTGGGGCGGGGGTGGCTTCGGGGATTGGCGATGCTGATTATGAGGGCGCGGGCGCCACTATCGTCGCGGATAATGCGGCGGCGGTTTCGGGGGCGGATATCGTGCTCGGCGTGCGGCGGCCGGAGGCTTCCGCGCTCAAGGGGATCAACCCCGGCGCGCTTGTGATCGCCATCGCCGACCCGCATGGCCATGAGGCGGCGCTTGCCGAGATCGCCGGCACCGGCGCCAGCCTGTTCGCGATGGAGCTGATGCCGCGCATCACAAGGGCGCAGGTGATGGACGTGCTGTCCTCCCAAGCGAACCTTGCCGGCTACCGCGCGGTGATCGACGCTTCCGCCGAGTTCGGCCGGGCCTTCCCGATGATGATGACGGCGGCCGGCACCGTGCCGGCGGCGCGCGTCTTCATCATGGGCGCGGGCGTTGCCGGCCTGCAGGCGATCGCCACGGCGCGGCGCCTCGGCGCGGTGGTCTCGGCCACCGATGTGCGCCCGGCGGCGAAGGAACAGGTCGAATCCCTCGGCGC
>NZ_JAUSUH010000014.1 GCF_030813595.1 Ancylobacter vacuolatus
TCACCACCGAGGCGAAGGCAAGGCCGATCATCACAGCCTTCACCACCCAGTCCGCCGCCAGGAACATCCCCCAAGGGGACAGGTCATGCGGGAGCGGAGGAAGCTGCGCGGAAACGTCCTGAGCAAGCAGGGCCGAGATTCCGGTTTGAAACAGTACGAAAGTCCACGCGGCGACGCGGAGGGGCGCCCGTGTCCGCATCCGCGCGTGCCTTCCGTTTCGAGCCTTTAACCCGCTGGCAAACGTCATTTGTTCTGCATCGTCGCGAACGACGCCTTGCCGGCCGACCTGATCTTGACGACGAAGTCCGCCATCATGGCCTCCATCATCTGCCTGACATGAGGGGGCGCGGTCTCCGGCGTGCCCGCATGATAGGGCGGATCGGGCGCGTATTCGGCGAGCAGCTGCACGCTCTCGGCATAGGTCTTGTCGCGCAACTGCCCGACGAGATAGAGCCCGAAATCGATGCCGGCCGTGACGCCGCCCCCCGTGATGCGGTTGCGGTCGCGCACCACGCGGCCGGCCGTCGGTGTCGCGCCGAATTCGGCGAGGACATCAAGCGCCGCCCAGTGCGACGTCGCCTTGTAGCCCTGCAGCAGGCCGGCGGCGCCCAGGAGCAAGGAGCCGGTGCAGACCGAGGTTACATATTTGGCCTTGGCGCCGCGGCTGGCGAGGAATGCCAGGGTTGCCTTGTCCTGAATGGCGGCGAGCGTTCCCGCGGCGCCGCCGGGAACACATATTATGTCGAGTTCCTCCGGGCACGCGTCGAAGCTCATCGAGGGCATGAAAACCAGCCCCGTGTCGCTCTTCACCGGGTCCGTGGTCTTGGCCACGATATGGGTCTTGGAGCCCATGAGGCTCGACAGCATGTAATGCGGGCCGACCATGTCGAGCGCGGTGAACTCCGGATAGATCAGGAAGGCGATCTGCTCGGAGCCCATCCATTCCGGTGGGAAGGCCGACATGTCGTGCTCGATGGCGGCCTCGGGCGCCTGGGCGGCGCTGGTCCGGGCCGCCAGCGGCGCCAGCAGGGCCGTCAACGAGCCGATCAAAGCGAGGTCTCTGCGTGTGATGTCCATCGCGCGCCTCACTTGAAGGTCCAGGCGACTTTGCCGAAGATGCCACGGGCTTCGCCCGGCGCGACACGCCCGCCATAGTAGTTATAGGGGACGTAATATTCTTCCCCGGTGAGGCTCTTGGCGGTCAGAGAGGCGCTGAAATTATCTTTCTTGTAGGAAATATTGGCGTCGACGGTGAAGTAGCCATCCGTCTCGTAGACATTGGCGAGATCGACATAGGCACCCGAGGCCGCATAGACACCGGCGCCGACGCTCCAGCCCTGCAGCGGACCGGGATCGAAGGTGTAGTTCACCCACAGCCGACCGGAATTCGGTGGCACGATATTCAGCTGATTGCCCGCTTCTCCAACGCCGGGGATGTCGTTGAGCAGCACGGCATCGATATAGGAATAGTTGGCGAGCACCTGCCAGTTGCGGTTGGGCTGCCAGAGCACGTCCACCTCGAAGCCGCGCGAACGCTGCTCCCCGATCGGCTCGGCATAGAGCCCGACCGCGACGGGAACGCCGGTTCGGTTGATCTCGAAAATGGCCATCGACCCGGTGAGCCCGTAGCCAAGATCGAACTTGATACCGGCCTCGCTCTGCTTCGAGCGCTCGGGAGCCGGAGGGCCATTATAGATCGTGAAGGGATTGCCCTTCAGGCCTTCCGTATAGCTCGCATAGACGGAAAAGCCCTTGACGATGTCGACGACGGCGCCGACCCGGGGAAGAAGATCGGTGGTGCTCAGATCCTGCACCGCGTTCGTCAGGGAATAATAGTCGTACGTATTGCTGTCGATCTGGAGATTGGCGAGGCGCAGGCCGCCCAGCAGGTGAATACGCTCGCCGATCGTTGTCTGCAGCTGCACGAAGGCGCCGGCCGTCGTGTAGACGTTGTCATTGTCCGTGCCGATGGTGCCGAGCCCGTCTCCCGGGAACGGCTCGACATAGGGAGGATAGACGGGATCAAGAAAATTGACGGTCCCGGTCGGCAGCATCGGATAATACATAGATGCGACTTCAGTAATGCGGCTGAAGTCGGCGCCGACCAGAAACTTGTTCCTGGTAATGCCGACATCGAACTCGGCCAGCGCATTGCCGGCGATGGTCGCCTCCTGCTGCTTCTGGGAGAGGAGAGCGTTCATCACGTACCAGGCGGGATAGTCGCCCCCGGCATAGTCAGGCGGCAGCGGGGCATTGCCGGCGAAATCCGTGGAAAAATAGTTCTGCATCGGCTCGTTCCATTCGGTTTGCGAGACGCGCCCCTGAATGTTCACCGACCACACATCGTTGATTTCGTGATCGAAATTTGCCGTGACGCTTTGCACGCGGGACGTGGCGTTGGGCGTGTTGGAGGGGCCGATATACATGTCGGGATCCAGCCGGAAAGGACCCGTGATCGTTCCTGTCGCAGGGAGCCCCTGATAGTCCTGCTGCTCCCAGCTGGTGAAACGCCCCTGGATTGTCAGCGTCGTGTCGTCCTTGTTCGTGAACGTCACGGTGGGGTTGATGGAATACTTCTCGGTTTCGATGACGTCGACGAAGGAATCGGCATTGGTGTATTCGCCGGTCATGCGGAACAGGATGGTTCCATCCTTGTTCAGCGGCGTGTTGACGTCGAAAGTGGGTTGCAGGAACTGATAGCTGCCATAGGTGAAGCCGAACTGTGCGAACGCCTCGTCGAGCGGCATCTTCGACAC
This sequence comes from Ancylobacter vacuolatus, assembly GCF_030813595.1. Lineage (GTDB taxonomy): Bacteria > Pseudomonadota > Alphaproteobacteria > Rhizobiales > Xanthobacteraceae > Ancylobacter > Ancylobacter vacuolatus. The sequence continues at coordinate 2,757 of NZ_JAUSUH010000014.1, forward strand.
GACATTCACCGCGCCCCCCAGAGGCGAGCCGGTGCCGCCGCCATAGAGGATGGCGTTGGGGCCCTTCAGCACCTCGATGCGCTCGACATTGACCAGCGAGTCGCCATTGCCGCCATTGTTGAAGGTGGTCAGCCCGTCGATCCACATCTCGGCCGGGAAGCCGCGGACATACATGAAGCCCGGCGCCGGCAGCTGCAGGGGATTGCTGCCCTGCGTGCCGCTAACGTTCTGCAGCGTTTCGCTGACGGTCAGGTCGTTCTGCGCGTCGATGACCGAGCGAGGAATGACCTGGATGGACTGCGGAATTTCCGAGATCGGCGTGTTGGTACGCGTGGCGCTCTCGGCCGTCAGGGCGCGAAACCCCTGAACCGGACCCGCACTCGTTTCCACGACCGGGATACCGGTGCCTTCATCCGCGCCTTCCGGCCCATCCGGGGCCTCGACGACGACGGTGGGGAGCTCGGTAACCGTTTGCGCGAAGGCTGGCAAACTCAGCACGACAAGCGACACGGACGTCGCCAGGGCGACCCGTTGGGCGCGGAACATGGATATCTCTCCGGAGAAAAGCGCTGACCGTTAGCGTGAGGCTGTCGGCTAGGCTTGACGCGGAGGTCCTTGCGACGAACGAGGGGTGAATTGCCGCTGGAGGGGGGCGGATGCGATGGCTGCCGCCGGCGCGAAAACGACGGTTGCGTCGCGCGCGTGCAGCGTGCCGCCAATGTCGGGCAGCACCGGGAGCGCGCTTGCAAGCGCACAGACGACGCATTTGGCCGGCGCCATCCTGTCGTGAGACGGCCCATCCCCGGGGGAGGTGCCACTGGTGGATGAGCAGATGACGCCCGGCAGGCCGAGGGAGGCCATCGCCATTCGTTCGGCGACGAAACCCGCAAACACCAGCTGAAACAGCAGCACATAGGCGACGCCGATGCCGACGACGCCACGCAAGGCTGTGCTTATGTTCAGCTTGCGGTCCACCCCTGCCCCTTAGTCTTGGTTAGCAGAGTATTAAGGCACGCCTCCGTGCCAGTCACGGAGGAATTGAGGCGGCGGACAGAATTCAGCCCGTGCCATCGCCGCCTGCGTCAATTCAGGCGGTGAATCACAGAAGAGCCCGCTTGCCACCGCGCTTTTCGACGGAGGCTACGCCTCACAGCGCCTTCGCCTCTTGCGGAGCGGAGGCCGGCCCGGCGGCGTTCGCGGCGCGGTCCGTGTGCGGCCATGGCTTGCCATCGATCACGACGCGCCTCGTGCCGCCGTTCTCGAATTCGCACATAGCGGACCGCAGCTCATCGCTACGGATAAAAGCGCCTTGCACCTTTCCATTGTGCATGTCGCCCGTGACACCCATCGCGGCGACCTCGACGGCACTGAGGTCGTGGCCGGTCGCCGCCTCCAGGTGGATCTCGCATGTCAGCCTGGCGGTTTGGGCGGGGTCCTCGTCGCGCAGGAGCAACCAGCCACTGACGCCCACGCCGATGATGGCAAGAGCCTTCAGGTTCCCATTGAGCGTCATGATGCACCTCGAAATCACGCGTCCTGCGCCGGGCGTAATCCCAGACGCACGCCTTCGCCCGCCTTGGCGAGAGCGGCACAGCATGTGACGGGGAAGCCTTGCCCGGGGCTTGCCGCATAGGCGCGTTGCTCTCAGCTCACGCGATATCGCCACCAGCCGGCCTACGTCGACCCGTGCACCCACCGTCCTGCCGCGCTGGCGATGACGGCACGCGTGCGTCTTGCGACATGAGCCGAATGTGACGTCTTGGCGATGCGCGCCGATCGCGTCCTCATCCGCTATCAAGTCTGCCGAGATTGTCCGCGCGAGCGGACCGTGGTATCGAATGAGAATTGACGCTGCGAACCAGGGAGGGGCGCGAATGACTATTCTGTTTCGTCAGCCCACCCCGGCTGTGAAGCCACACGGCTAGTTCGGCAGGCCGCGGAGCCGCGCTCCCCCGCCATACCGTCACCCATTTCACGTTTTGAGCCCGTTTCCTTCGCAGGAGAGGCGCGTCTTTCGCGCCTGCGTTTCCCATGTCTTTCCCGTCCAAACGCGGCAGCGACGCGCTGCGCAACGTTCTCGCTTTCACCTTCCGCCACTGGGCGCGTCGCTGGCCGATGGCGGCCGGCATCGGCGCGGCCATCGTTCTGGCGACGCTGACCGAGGTCTTCGTGCCGCTCTATGCCGGCCGGCTGATCGACGCGCTGACCGCCGGCAAGAGTGAGGCTCCCGTCGCGCTGGAGGCCTTTGTCATGATGGCGGGTCTCGGCCTTGTCATGGTGCTGCTGCGCCATCTCGCCTGGTGGGGGGTGGTACCGCTGACGCTGGGCATCATGTCGGACGTGGTGCGCGAGGCTTTCCACCGGGTGCAGCGCTTTTCCAGCGACTGGCACGCCAACAGCTTCGCCGGCTCCACCGTGCGCAAGATCACCCGCGGCATGTGGGCGCTCGACGTGATGAACGATGTGCTGCTGCTCTCGCTGCTGCCCTCGCTGGTGGTGCTGGCCGGCACGGTGCTGCTGTTGATGCTGCACTGGCCGGTGATGGGGCTGGTGATGGCGGTCGGCGCGCTGGCCTATGGCGCGCTCACCGTCACGCTCGCCACGCGCGTCGTCGCGCCGGCGGCGCGGCTCTCCAATGCGTGGGACACCCGCATCGGCGGCATCCTCTCCGACACGCTCGGCGCCAACCAGGTGGTGAAGGCCTTCGGCGCCGAGGCGCGGGAAGATGCCCGTCTCGAGGCGGTGGTGGTACGCTGGAGGCGGCGGGTCCAGCGGACCTGGATGCTTCACACCTGGAGCGCCAGCGGCGAGTTCGCGCTGCTCTGGGTGGTGCGTACCACCGTCACCGCCACCGCGCTCTGGCTGTGGTGGCAGGGGCGTGCCACGCCGGGCGACGTCACCTATGTGCTGACCACCTATTTCGTGCTGCACGGCTATCTGCGCGAGATCGGCCAGCATGTTCATAATCTCCAGCGCGCGGTGAACGACATGGAGGAGATGGTCGACCTGCACGGCCTCACCGCCGGCGTTGCCGACCGCGACGCGGCTGAGCCTCTGGCGGTGCACGGCGGCGAGGTGCGGTTCGAGCACGTCACCTTCCATTACGGCCAGCACGCCGCGCCGTTGTTCGACCGCCTCGACGTGCGGATCCCGGCCGGGCAGCGCGTGGGTCTTGTGGGGCCGTCCGGCTCGGGCAAGACCACCTTCGTCAAGCTGCTGCAGCGGCTTTACGATGTCAGCGCTGGCCAGGTGCTGATCGACGGGCATGATGTGCGCGAGGTGGCGCAGGCCTCGCTGCGCCAGCAGATCGCCATCGTGCAGCAGGAGCCGATCCTGTTCCACCGCACGCTGGCGGAGAACATCGCCTATGCCCGGCCCGGCGCCAGCGCGGCCGAGATCGAGCGCGCGGCGCGTCTCGCCAATGCGCACGACTTCATCGAGCAGCTGCCGAAGGGCTATCGCACGCTGGTCGGCGAGCGGGGCGTGAAGCTCTCCGGCGGCGAGCGCCAGCGCGTGGCGATCGCCCGCGCCTTCCTCGCCGATGCGCCGATCCTCATTCTGGACGAGGCGACCTCCAGCCTCGACTCCGAGTCGGAGGCGGCGATCCAGCAGGCGATGGAGCGGCTGATGCAGGGACGCACGGCCATCGTCATTGCGCACCGGCTTTCCACGGTGCGGGCAATGGACCGCATCCTCGTCTTCGAGCATGGCCGCATCCTTGAGGACGGCCGGCACGAGGAGCTGCTGGCGCGGCCGGGCGGGCGTTACCGGCGCCTGTTCGAGCGCCAGTCGGACGGCATGGCGCAGATTGCGGAAACCGGGGTCGACGACCGGCAGCCGGCAGAATGACAGGTCCACCCGGCGGCTCGTGCTGATCCGAGCCGCCGGGTGGTCGCCGTCGAGAGCGCCCAGCGAGCACCGTACGCACGGCCTCACCTCCCTCTTCACCGGCGGAGGCCGCCGCCTCTTCCTGCCGGGTGGCAGAGTTGCCAACGGTGCGTTCCGGGCGCGTCAAGGGTGACGCCGTCGGCAAGGGCCGGGCCATCCCCATGGACAAGCTTGGCCGCATGGTGCCCAAGCTCTCGCGTCGCATCAGCTGCGCAGCGGCTGCGCCAGCACCTTCTGCAGCGTCTGCGAGGGAAGCTCTCCGTAGCGCGCCCGGTAGAAGCGGGAGAAATCGCCGGGGTTGGTGAAGTACGCGCCGGCAATAACTGTCAGCGTGTCGCCGGAGCGTGCGGACAAGATCAGTTCCCGCACCTTTTCCAGGCGCCGGTCCGTGGTCCATTGCAGGGGCGAGCGATTGAAGGTGGCACGGAAAGCATATTGCAGGCTGCGCGCCGACAACCCGCTCACCCGTTCCAGATCGCTGAGGGTGATCCGCCCGGCCAGATTGGCGTCGATGTAGTCGCACGCCATGTTCAGGCCGCGCGCATGCGGCGCCGGCTTCGCTTGCTCGGCGAAGAACAGTTCGGGCTGCAGCAGGAGCAGGGCCGCGCGCAGCACCGCGTCATCAACCCCGGACCGGGTGATCCGCTCGGGATCGCCGTTCATCGCATTCATCAGCGCGATGTGCTGGAACAGAAGCTGGCTGAAATCCACACCGAGCAACGCGAGGCCCAAGGCGCGCGGCGTGGTGAAATCGGCGGCCGGGCTCAGGTCGGCCGCGCGCTGATCGCCAAGCATGCCGTGCAAAATCTCGCCCAGCACGCCAGGCTCGATGTCGATCCCCACCACCGAACGGGCGGAAGACTGGCCGCTGCATCCGCCGGGCGGCAGGAACACCGCGCTGCGCGCCGCCCCCCATTCGAGGCTGCGTCCGTCGCAGCGTGTCATGGTCAGGCCGTGGAAAGGCACCATCAAAATGCCGATGCTGGCCCCGCCGGCATCGAACTGGACGGGTGACGACGCGCTGGCGACGAGGCGCGCCTTGCCGGCCCGCAACATGGCGGCGCGGCTGAGGAATGGCGTGTCGCGCCCCGTGGGCCGGTAGAGGGTCGTGGCCGTCCCCGCGCGCGTCAGCACCTCCGACATCTGCTCGGCATCGGTGAATTCGAGCCCCGTGTGGCTGCCGAAAGCGAGAGGGGGGATCCGGCTGGCGGGCCTCGACCGTGATTTCATGGGGCGTGGCCGCAGTCCTCTGGCGGTGGAACGCATATCCAGACCACGGCGGCGGAACCTCGTATCCGCACCGGTAATGCAATGCTTACGCGTAGCTAATCCGACCGAGCCCGGCCCGGTCAAGCCGGGTGTCGCCTCCCGAACAAAACAAGTGTCCCCTGGCCGGCGATCAAGCGCGTCGCGCCGGCATCGCCTGCGGTTCTGCCGGCCCGCGGTGGCCGGAACGGGTCAGCGCGCGATCCAGGCGTCCAGCTGTGGGCGTGTCGGCATGCCGTCCTGCGCGCCGCTGACGAGGCAGGCCATCGACGCGGCGGCACAGGCGCGCTGCACGGCCTGGTCGAGCCCGGTGGACGACGCCAGTTCGCTGGCGAGCACGCCGACGAAGGTGTCGCCGGCGCCTGTCGTGTCGACTGGCGTTACCGGAACGGCGGGGGTGTGGTGGAGCGCGCCCTCGGGTGTGGCGAAGAACGCCCCCTGCGCGCCGGCGGTGACGACGCAGACCGTGTCGCCTTGCGTCGCCAGCTGGCGCGCGGCGGTCGTGAAATCGGGGGCGCCGCCAAGGGCGTGGGCGGCCATCAGCGCCTCAATCTCGTTGACGACAAGGATGTCCGTCGCGGCGAGGATCGCGTGCATGTCCGCCGTGCCGAGGCCGGCCGGTGCCGGGGCGAGGTTCCAGATCACCCGCCCGCCGGCGGCCCGCACCCTCGCGGCTGCCGCGAGGCTGGCCGCTAGCGGCACCTCCATCTGCATCACCGCCACTGGCGCGGAAACGAGAACGCCGTCCGGCAGGTCGCCGGCTTCGACCGTGCCATTGGCGCCGCTGGCGACCGTGATGGCGTTCTCGCCGGCGCTGTCCACGGTGATGAAGGCGCAGCCGGTCGGGGCGGCGCAGGTGACGACATGGTCCGTCGCCACGCCATTGCCGGCGAGGTTGGCGCGGCAGGCCTCGCCGAAACCGTCCGCGCCAACGCGGCCGACCATGCTGACGCTTCCGCCCATGCGCGCGGCCGCCACCGCCTGGTTCGCCCCCTTGCCGCCGAACAATGTGCGGTAGCCCGGCGACAGCACGGTTTCACCCGGCCGGGGAATCGCCGGGACGCAGGCGACGAGGTCCATATTGATCGATCCGAAGACAAGGATCACGGTTTCCTCCCCATCGCCGCCCTGACGGCCGTCAGCCTTCCGCGTCCATCTGGTGGAGCTTTTCCACCCGGCGGCGGAAATCCTCGTCGGTGGAGAATTCGGCGGCAAGATAGGAGGCCACGAGATCCTGCGCCAGCCACGGGCCGATGATCTGCGCGCCGATGCACATGACGTTCACATCGTCATGCTCGACCGACTGGTGGGCGGAGTGGATGTCGTGGCAGACGGCGGCGCGAATGCCCTTCATCTTGTTGGCCGCGATCGAGGCGCCGACGCCGGTGCCGCACACCATGATGCCGCGCTCGGCCTCGCCTGACGTGACCTTTGCCGCCACCTGGCGGGCGATGTCGGGGAAGTCGACCGGCGTGTCGTCATACGAGCCGACATCGATCACCTCGTGCCCGAGGCCGCGAATGTGCTCGATGACGGCGCCCTTCAGCGACCAGCCGGCATGATCGGATCCAATGACAAGGCGCATGTTGGTTTCCTTGAGAGGTGGCAGGGCGGCGGCGCCCTTTCGCGGACGCCGCCGGTTGGGAAGGGTGGGACGGCTCAGCTGGCGCCGCGCATGTTCGCCGGCAGATCGGCGCCGTGATATTTCTTGTAGATCGCGTTCAGCTTGCCGTTGGCGATGTTGGCCGTGATCCACTCGTTGAGCTTGGCGACGAGGCGCGGCTCGCCCTTCTTCACGCCCATGGCGAGATTGAAGGTGGTGATCAGCACCTTGGGCTCGAAGGCGCGCGCCGGGTTCTTCACGCCGATCTGGTTGACGATGGTGGCCGAGGTGGCGACGAAGTCGGCCTGGCCGGTCACCGCCGCCGTCACCATGGTGGCGTCGTCGTCATAGCGCGCCACCTCGAAGCCGCCGCCGTCCTTGGCGCGGTTGGTGAGCGCCGTGTCCTGGGTGGTGCCGCGCGAGACGGCGATCTTCTTGCCCTTCAGGCCGTCCCAGTCCTTGACCTCGATCGATTTGAGGCCGCCGACCACCGATTCCAGCGCCGCATAGGGCTCGGTGAAGTCGATCACCTTGGCGCGCTCGGGCGTGACCGAGAGGGTGGAGATGACGACATCGGCCTTGTTGGTCTGCAGGTTGGGAATCCGGGTCGCGCCTGTTGTCTGCACCCACTCGATCTGAAGGCCGAGATCCTTGGCGAGAAGCTCGGCAGTTTCCACATCGGAGCCGGTCGGCTTCATGCTGGCGTCCATCATGCCCGAGGGCGGGATGGCGAGGTCGGTCGAAATGCGGATCTTCTTCGCCAACATGATGTCGTCGAGCAGATCGGCCCGCGCGGCGGTGGCGCCGAGGAGGCAGGCCGCCGCCACGGCAGCCGCGAACATCGTATGCTTGATCATGCGTCTCTCCCTTGCTTGCATTTTGTTGTGAAGGCTCAGAACCCCGTGCCGACGAACTGCGCGAGTTCGGGCGTGGAGGGCGATGAGAGGATGCCGGCCGGTCCCGCCTCGTGGACCTTGCCCTTGTGCATGAACACCACCTGGTCGGCGATGCCGCGCGCGAAGCTCATTTCGTGCGTGACCAGCACCATGGTCATGCCATCAGCCGCGAGCGCCTCGATGACCTTCAGCACCTCGCCGGTGAGTTCCGGGTCGAGCGCGGAAGTCACCTCGTCGAACAGCATCACCTTGGGCTGCATCGCGAGCGAGCGGGCGATGGCGGCGCGCTGCTGCTGGCCGCCGGAAAGCTGCTCGGGATAGGCGTGGAGCTTCTCCTCAAGTCCCACCTGCGCCAGCACCTTGGCGGCGAGCGCGCGGGCCTCGGCCTTTGGCACCTTCTTCACCGCATGCGGGGCGAGGGTGATGTTTTCCTCGATGGTGAGGTGCGGAAACAGATTGTAGCTCTGGAAGACGATGCCGACATCCTGGCGCAGCGCCCGCACATCGAGCCCGGCATCGTCGACCCGCCGGCCGCACACCTCGATCTCGCCGCCATCAATGGTCTCGAAGCGGTCGATGCAGCGCAGCGCCGTGCTCTTGCCGGAGCCGGAGCGGCCGATCAGCACCGTGACCTCGCCGCGCCCGACGCTGAAGCTGACGCCGTCGAGCACCTTGAGCGAGCCGAAGCTCTTATGGACGTTGCGCAGCGCCACGACCGGGGCGTTCGGGGGCGCGGCGGGCGGATTCACATGAGCGTTCATGGGCGGTTTCCTTGGCGTTCCGCGGGCCGTGTCACGCAAGTGCCGGCTTCTTCTGGAGGGCCGAGCGCTCCAGCCGGCGGCTGAGGCGCGAGAGCGGATAGCAGAGCGAGAAGTAAACGACGGCAATGATCGAGTAGATGATGAAGGGTTCGAACAGTGAGTTGTTGATGATCTGGCCCGAGCGCGTCAGTTCGACGAATCCGACCACCGAGGCGAGCGAGGTATTCTTGACGATCTGCACCATGAAGCCGACGGTGGGCGGCGTGGCGAGGCGGATGGCCTGTGGCAGGATAACCTTGACCATGCGCTGGCTGCGGGACAGAGCGAGGCCCTCGGCCGCCTCCCATTGCTGCTTCGGCACCGCCTCGATGCAGCCGCGCCAGATTTCGCCGAGATAGGCGGCGACGAAGATCGTCATCGAAGCGCCGGCGGCAAGCAGCGGCGAGATGTTGAAGCCGAGCGCCGCCAGCCCGAAGAAGGACAGGAACATGATTACCAGCAGCGGCGTGCCCTGGATGAGCTGCACATAGGTGGCCGCCAGCAGGCGCACCGCTCGGCTCGGCGAGACCCTGCCGAGCGCGATCAGGAAGCCGAAGCTGCCGCCGCCGATCAGCGCGATGGCGGAAAGCCCGATGGTCCACAGCGCGCCATGGCCAAGGAAGAGAAGGTGGTTGATGTTGAGAGCGCCGCCCATGGTCATCTCCTCACAGCGGCGTGCCGAGGCGGCGCCGGCGCGGGAACAGCGCCAGGCCGAGAAGCCAGAAGCCGAACCGCATGATGAAGGACAGCGCCACATAGATCAGCGCGACGACGATGTAGGTTTCGAAGGAACGGTAGGTCTCGGACTGGATGTAGTTGGCGACAGCCGTCAGTTCCTCGGCCGAAATCTGCGACGTGACCGAGGAGGCCAGCATCAGCAGCACGAACTGGCTGGTGAGGGCGGGATAGACCCGCTCAATGCCCGGCCAGATGATGACGTGCCAGTAGATCTGCGCCTTGGACAGGCCGAGCCCTTCCGCCGCCTCGATCTGGCCCTTGTGGATGGAATCGAAGCCCGCCCGCATGATTTCGGTGGTGTAGGCGCCGACATTGATGGTCAGCGCCACGGCGGCGACGGTGAAGGCGGAGAATTGCAGCCCGAGGCTGGAGAGGCCGAAATAGACCAGGAAGATCTGCACCAGCAGCGGCGTGTTGCGGATGGCCTCGACATAGGCGCCGCACAGCCGCTCGACCAGCACATTACCGCCGCGCCGGCCGATGGCGCCGAACACGCCGATGGTCGCGCCGCACACCACCGCGATGATGGCGAGCTGCAAGGTCAGCGTGGCGCCGTCGAGCAGGGCCTGCCAGCGATCGAGCACGACCGAGAAATCAAGTACGAGACCCATGGGGGAGGCTCCGCCCAACTGTCCAGGAGGCGTAGGGGAAGGCGGACGGCGGCTCAGCCGTCGACGGTTTGGCGCGGCTGGTTGGCCATGCGGTCATAGACGCGGAACAGCGCCTGGTTGCCGTTGGCGCCTTCGCCATGGGCGCGGGCCTCGACATATTGGCTGGTGACTAGCGCGGTCGCCGGCAGCGGCACGGCGAGCGCCAGGGCCTGTTCCTGCACCAGCCGCAGGTCCTTCAGCATCAGGTCGATGCGAAAGCCGGCCGCGTCGTCGCCGGCGATCATCGCCGGGCCGAGCCTGTCGAGCATCCAGGAGGCGGCCGAGCCGCCCAGCAGCACCTGCCGGAGCTGGTCGAGATCGACCCCGCAGGCGCGTCCAAGCGCCAATGCCTCGCAGATCGCCTGAATGTTGATGCCGCAGATCAGCTGGTTGCACAGCTTCACCGCCTGGCCGGCACCCGGGCCGCCGACATGGTTGATGGTGGTGCCCATCGCCTCGAAATAGGGCAGGGCGCGGGCGAAGGCCTCGGCCTCGCCGCCGGCCATGATGGAAAGCGCGGCGTTCTTGGCCCCCATCGGGCCGCCGGAAACCGGGGCGTCGATCATGTCGATGCCCGACGCCTTGAGGTCCGCCGCCATGCGCCGAACCGCCACCGGCGCGATCGTGCTCATGTCGACGACGAGGCGCCCGCGTGGCGGATCGGCCCGCAGGCCGCCGGCGCCGAGCACGACTTCCTCGACCTGCGGCGTGTCGGGCAGCATGGTGATGGCGATGTCGGCGTCGCGGGCGGCATCGGCCGGCCCGCTGGCAGCCTGGGCGCCCAGCGCGACAAGAGCGTCGATCGCCGCTGGTACGACGTCGAACACGCGCACGGCAAAGCCGGCTTCGAGAAGATTGCGTGCCATCTCGCGGCCCATCGTGCCGAGGCCGATGAAGCCGACGCTTCCTTGGTGTTTCCGTCCCATAGCATCCTGCGTTTTTTGTTGTGGCGCGGTTCAGTCGGGTTTGGCGACCCGTGGCCCTCCCTGAATGGCCAGCTTGCGGCGGAACTCGTCGCCAATGGCGAAGTGCTCGCGCAGCGCGCGGTCCGCGGCTTCGGGGTCGCCGGCGACAATGGCGTCGAAGACGCGCTTGTGGTCCTCGATCAGGTAGGTCCGCATGTCGAAGACGCCGACGAGATGGCGGCGGTCGACATGCGAGCGCATCAGCACGGCCGACATCGATTCATAGAGCACGCGCAGCGTCTCCGAGCCGCTGGCCTGGACGATGGCGTGGTGAAAATCGAAATCGGCGCGGCCGCCGGCATCGACATCGTCGATCGTCGCCTCGATGCGGCGCAGCGCGGTCTGGAGGCGCTCAAGGTCGCTGACGCTCGCCCGCTCGGCCGCCAGCCGGATCGACTGGCACTCGATGGCGACGCGCGCCTGGACGATGTCGTCCATCAGGTCGGCGCGGTGGGCGAGGGCGAAGGTGAAGAAGTCATTCAGCACCGAGATATCCGGCCGGCGCACGATGGTGCCGACGCGGTCGCGGATCTCGACGATGCCGAGCACGGTCAGCGCCCGCAGCGCCTCGCGCAGGATCGGGCGGCTGACGCCAAGCTGCGCCGCGAGGTCGCGTTCCGGGATCAGCCGGTCGCCCGGCTTCAGGGCGCCGGCGAGCAGCCGCTCGCGCAGGAAGGCGAACACCTTCTCGAAGCCCTTGCCGCCCTGCTCGTCGAGGCGGGTGATTTCAAATGTCTCGTCCATCGCCGGGAAAGGACCCTAGTCTTGCCGTGGTAAGACCAGTGTACATACCAAGAGCGCGGGGTCAAGACGCAGCGGTGCGGCCGCGCGCTCGGGAGCGCACGGATCGCGTGGATGATGGCCGGAACGGGATGGGAAAGGGCGCAGCGGCGCCGGCTATGGGCGGCGATGAAACGCTGCCAGGGCCTGTCGGCGGGCAGGGTGGGGCAGGGTCCGGCCGCTAACGGCCGGGCCCTGCGCGGCGCCTTCTGCGTTCAGGCGTTGAAGCCGCCATCGACGGTGACAGTGGTGCCGGTGATCTGCCGCGCCGCCGGACTGGCAAGGAAGGCCACCGCCGCCGCGACATCGGCCGGCGTGCCGTAGCGCCCCAGCGGGGTAAGGCTGCGCATCCCGTCCGCCTGCTCGCCATCGGCCGGGTTCATCTCGGTGTCGGTGGCGCCGGGCTGCACGAGGTTCACCGTGATGTCGGCGGGGCCGAGCTCGCGAGCGAGACCGCGGGTGAAGGAGAGCAGCGCCGACTTGGTCATCGAATAGACCGTCACGCCGCCGAACGGCACCCGTTCGCCGAGGCACGAGCCGATGGAAATGATGCGCCCGCCCGCCTTCAGATGCGGGATTGCCGCCTGTGAGGCCAGCACGATCGCCCGCACATTGACGTTCAAGAGCGCGTCGAGATCGGCCAGGCTGATCTCCGCCAGCGGCCCCTGACGGGCGATGCCGGCGTTGTTGACAAGGATGTCGAGGCCGCCGAGGCCCTCCACCGCCTCCTCGACCGACCGCTTCACCGCCGCCGGATCGGCGCTGTCGGCCTGGATCGCAATGGCCCGCCGGCCCATCGCCTCGATGGAGCGCACCACCTCTGCCGCCCGCTCGGCCGAGCGCTCATAGGTGAGGGCGACATCCGCGCCCTTTTCCGCCAGCGCCAGGGCGATGGCCGCGCCGATGCCGCGCGAGGCGCCCGTGACCAAAGCGCGTTTTCCTGCAAGTTCACTCATGATCGATCCATTTATATATTGATTGATACATAAATAGCTAAAGCGATTGATCGGGGCGGTCAAGCCTTTATATAGTGGGCGATGCAAAATTCGGATGGACCTTCAGACACCAGCAAAGCCGAGGCCTGCCGCCCCCGTGGGCGTCCCCGGGGCCGCCCGCGTGCCTTCGATCGCGACGCGGCGCTGGCGCAGGCCATGAAGCTGTTCTGGCTCAAGGGCTATGAGGCCACCTCGATCGCCGATCTCACCGAGGCCATGAGCATCGGCTCGCCCAGCCTCTATGCCGCCTTCGGCTGCAAGGAAGCGTTGTATGTCGAGGCGCTGCGCCATTATGAGCGCAGCTATGAAGGCCGCGTCTGGGCAGGGTTCCGGGCCGCGCCGACGGCCGAGGGTGCCATCGCCGCGCTGCTGTTCGATTCCGCGGCGGCGTTGACCGGAGGTGTGGCCGACATTCCGCCGGGCTGCATGGTGACGCTGGCGACCGTCGATTGCGAGGCGCATCGCGACCTCGGCGATCTCGTGCGCGCGGCCCGCACCGTCACCTTCGCCCGGCTGAAAGAGCGACTGGAGCGTGGCGTGGCCGAAGGCGAGATGCCCGCCGGCGCGGATTGCGAGGGAATCGCCCGGTTCGTACAGACGGTGCAGACCGGCATGTCGCTCCTCGCCCGCGATGGCACCAGCGGGTCAGAACTGCAGGTGGTGGCGGCTCTCGCCGTCGCGGGCGTCAAGGCCCGCCTTGCCCTCGCCGAGCCCGAGGCCGGCTGAACCCGTTCCCCCCTCGCCGCGTCGTCGAGGGGGCGGCGGTGGCAGAAACCGAACCCCCGCGTGAAACGTTTCGGCTCCCGTCGGCTTATCCCTATCCCAGTAGGCCGGAGCGGGCGCTGCCATGCGCCTGTGCTTGGCCGGGACGAAACGCCAGGGAGACAGACAGCCGCATGTGTGGGATTGCCGGTGAAGTTCGATTTGATGGCTCATTCGCGGATGCGCGCGCCATCGCCTCCATGATGGATGTCCTTGCCCCGCGCGGCCCCGACGGCGCCGGGCTGGAGGCGCGCGGACCGGTTGCCTTCGGGCACCGGCGGCTGCGGATCATCGATCTCTCGGACAAGGCCGCCCAGCCGATGGTCGACCCCGAACTCGGGCTGACGCTTACCTTCAATGGCTGCATCTACAATTACCCCGAGCTGCGGGCCGCGCTGGAAGCCAAGGGCTACCGCTTCTTCTCGCAGGGCGATACCGAGGTGATCCTCAAGGCTTATCACGCCTGGGGCGAGGCCTGCGTCGAGCGCTTCCACGGCATGTTCGCCTTCGCCATCGCCGAACGTGACAGCGGCGCGGTGGTGCTGGCGCGCGACCGTTTCGGCATCAAGCCGCTGTACTACACGGAAGGGAACAAGCGCCTGCGCTTCGCCTCCAGCCTGCCGGCGCTGCTGGCGGCGGGCGATGTCGATAGTTCGATCGACCGCGACGCCCTGCATAATTATATGAGCTTCCACGCCGTGGTGCCGCCGCCGCGCACCATTCTCAAGGGCGTGCGCAAGTTGCCCCCCGCCACCGTGCGCCGCTATGCCCCCGATGGCAGCTTCACCGAGCGGGTCTATTGGCAGCCGCCCTATGAACGGCGGGCGGAGGATTCGAACCTCACCGCGCAGGACTGGCGCGACCGCGTGCTGGAGGCCCTGCGCACCGCCGTGCGCCGGCGCATGGTGGCGGATGTGCCGGTGGGCGTGCTGCTCTCGGGGGGCGTCGATTCCTCGATCATCGTCGGCCTGCTGGCGCAGGAAGGGCAAAGGGACCTCGCGACCTATTCGATCGGCTTCGAGGAGGCCAATGGCGAGAAGGGCGACGAGTTCGTCTATTCCGACCTGATCGCCAAACACTTCGGCACCAATCACCACAAGATCTTCGTGCCGTCCTCCGACCTGATGGGCGCGCTGCCCGATACCATCCACGCCATGTCCGAGCCGATGGTGTCCTATGACAATATCGGCTTCTATCTGCTCTCCCGCGAAGTCTCGAAGTCGATCAAGGTGGTGCAGTCCGGCCAGGGCGCCGACGAGGTGTTTGCCGGCTATCACTGGTATCCCCCGCTCGCCGACAGCAACGACGTAGTGGGCGACTATGCGCGCGGCTTCTTCGACCGCGACCATGCCACCCTCGCCCGCCAGCTCGGGCCGCAATGGCTTGCCGACACCGATGCGAGCCGCGATCTCGTCGCCGCCCATCTGATGGCGGAGGGCGCCGCGACCCCGGTGGACCGCGCGCTGCGGCTGGATTCGCAGGTGATGCTGGTCGACGATCCGGTGAAGCGGGTCGACAACATGACCATGGCCTGTGGGCTGGAAGCCCGCGTGCCCTTCCTCGACCATGAGCTGGTGGAACTGGCCGCCACCATTCCGCCCGCTTTCAAGCTCGCCCATGGCGGCAAGGGCGTGCTGAAGGATGCCGCCCGGCTGGTGGTGCCGCATGAGGTGATCGACCGGCCCAAGGGCTATTTCCCGGTGCCGCAGCTCAAATACATCTCCGGCCCCTATCTCGACATGGTGCGCGACGTGCTCGGCTCGCAGGCGGCGCGCGAGCGCGGGCTGTTCCGGCAGGACTATCTCGACACGCTGTTCGCCGACCCCGTCTCCCACATCACGCCGCTGCGCGGCTCGGAGCTGTGGCAGGTGGCGCTGCTGGAAATGTGGCTCCAGTCGCATGGCTTCTGAGCGGGAGGAGAGCGACGTGACATCCAATTGCGCCCTCGATGTCGGCTGGGGCCGGCTGATCTTCGGCCAGACCTTCGACAATCTGCCCGACCTGGTGGAGACGCTGCGCGAGGAGGGGCCCGACCGGCGCGACATCGCCGTCTATGTCCAGGAGCCGCATGTGCTGCTCTCGCACGCGCCGCAGGAGGTGTTTCTCGATCCCTCCCACACCTTCCGGCTCGACCTCGCCTCCTATCGCCCCTCCGGGCGGCCGTTCGCCGGCTTTGGGGTGCGTGCGCTGTCGAGCGGAGCGGATGCGGACGCCATCAACCGCATCTATGCCTCGCGCGGCATGGTGACGGTGCCGCTGGAGTTCTTCCAGTCGGCGCGCGCGCCCGATCCGCTCACCTATCTGGTGGCCGAAGACGAGGCGACGGGCCGCATCATCGGCACGGTGACGGGCGTCGATCATGGCCTCGCCTTTGACGATCCCGAATTCGGCGCCTCCCTCTGGTGCCTTGCGGTCGATCCGCAGGCCCGCCAGCCCGGCATTGGCGAGGCGCTGGTGCGCCGCCTCGCCGAGCGCCTCAAAGAAAAGGGCGCGGCCTTTCTCGACCTCTCGGTCATGCACGACAATGCGCAGGCCATCGCCCTCTATGAGAAGCTTGGCTTCGAACGCGTCACCTATTTCACGGTGAAGCGCAAGAACCCGATCAATGAGAAGCTGTTCGCCGGCCCCGAGCAAAGCGAGGGCTACAATCCCTACGCCCAGATCATCATCAACGAGGCCCGCCGCCGGGGCATATTGGTGGAGCCCATCGACCCCGCCGGCGGCTTCTTCCGGCTGGCCTTCGGCGCCCGCACGGTGCGCTGCCGCGAGAGCCTGTCGGAACTGACCTCGGCGGTGGCGATGTCGATCTGCGACGACAAGAGCATCACCCGCCGCATCGTCGCCGAGGCGGGCGTGCGGGTGCCCGCCCAGCTCACCACCAGCGCGCCGATGGACGAGATCGCCGCCTTTCTCAAGCGGCATGGGCGACTGGTGGTGAAGCCGGCGCGCGGCGAGCAGGGGCAGGGCGTCAGCGTCGGGGTGGCCTCGCTGGACGAGCTCGACACCGCCATCGCTGAGGCGCGCGCCTTCGCCAGCGAGGTGCTGGTGGAGGAATGCGTCGCGGGCGAGGATGTCCGTCTGGTGGTCATCAATTTCAAGGTGGTCGCCGCCGCCATCCGCCGTCCCGCGACCGTGGTCGGCGACGGGCGCAGCACCGTCCTTGAGCTCATCGAGGCGCAGAGCCGCCGCCGCGCCGCCGCCACATCAGGTGAATCCCGCATTCCCATCGACGCCGAAACCGAGCGGACGGTGCGCGACGCCGGCATGGCGATGGACAGCGTGCTGCCCGCCGGCCGTGAGCTGAAGGTGCGGCGCACCGCCAATCTGCACACCGGGGGTACCATTCACGACATCACCGACATGGTGCATCCCACGCTGGTGGAGGCCGGGATCAAGGTGGCGCGGGCCATCGACATTCCCGTCGTCGGAGTCGATCTCATGGTGACGTCGCCCACCGGGCCGGACTACGCCTTTATCGAGGCCAATGAGCGCCCCGGCCTTGCCAATCACGAGCCGCAGCCTACCGCCGAGCGGTTCATCGACCTCTTGTTCCCCCTCGCCATCCCCGCCGGGGTACGCCAGGTGATGGATGCCCCGCAGGGGAGGGCGGAGGCATGAGCCGGCTGACCATCGATGCCGACTACCTCGCCAAGGTGCTGCGCCGGCTGCTCGCCATCCCGAGCCCCACCGGCTACACCGACACCATCGTCCGCTTCGTCGCCAAGGAACTCGCCCATTTCGATTTGAAGGTGGAGCTGACGCGGCGCGGCGCTATCCGCGCCATCCGCCCCGGCGGCACGCATCTGGGCGCGCGCGCATTGGTCGCCCATGTCGACACGCTCGGCGCCCAGGTGAAGATGCTGAAGGAGAACGGGCGGCTGTCGCTGGCGCCTATCGGCACCTGGTCGGCGCGCTTCGCGGAAGGGGCGCGCGGCACCGTCTTCACCGAGAAGGGCGGCTATAGCGGCACCATCCTGCCGATGAAGGCTTCGGGCCACACCTTCAACGAGGAGGTGGACCGGCACCCGATCGGCTGGGACCATGTGGAGATGCGGGTCGACGCGCGCGCCCGCAATGCCGCCGACCTCGCCCATCTCGGCTTCGAGGTCGGCGACATCATCGCCATCGATCCGCAGCCGGAATTCCTCGACAACGGCTTCATCGTCTCGCGCCACCTCGACGACAAGGCCGGCGTCGCGGTGATGCTGGCGGCGATCAAGGCGCTGCACGAGGCCAAGGCCGAAACGCCGGTGGACATTCACTGGCTGTTCTCGATCGCCGAGGAGGTTGGGGTCGGCGCCTCCGCCGTGCTCACCGCCGATGTCGCCTCGCTGGTCGTGATCGACAACGGCACCACCGCGCCGGGGCAGAATTCCGACGAATTCGGCGTCACCCTCTCCATGGCCGACCAGAGCGGGCCGTTCGACTACCACCTCACCCGCAAGCTGGCCGAGCTGTGCCGCGCCAACGACATACGCTGCCAGAAGGACGTGTTCCGCTTCTACCGCTCGGATTCGGCCAGCGCTGTGGTTGCCGGGGCGGATGTCCGCACGGCGCTGATCACCTTCGGCGTCGATGCCTCGCACGGCTATGAGCGCATCCATATGCACGCGCTGCGCTCGCTGGCCGAGCTGGTGACGGCCTATGTCGTCAGCCCGGTCGAGATTACCCGCGATTTCCAGCAGACAGCCGACCTCAAGGGCTTCACCCGCCAGCCGACGCGCGAGGCGGTGCAGCATCTGTCGTCCGACGTCGACAGCGAGGAGCTGGAGGAATAGGCGGCCTCCCGGCCAAAAGGCGGTCCCCCGGGCGCCCCCACCCTGGCAACCCGGGGCCTTCGCGGCGTCACCGCACCTTTCGGTGCCGATCTTCCACGAAGAGCCGGCGGAACCCGCATTCCGCCGGGATCTTGTGAGGCGAACCTTCAGAAGCTCGGCAAAGCCTCAGAAGCCCAGCTTGAAGGTCGCGTTGAAGCCGTTCTCGCTGACGCCGTCGCCGAACTGGCCGTTATAAGCGACGCCGAGCGTGGCCCCGGCACCCACCTGCACGTCGAGCCCCGCCTCCAGCACGGCCGCATCCTGCGCGATCGCGACCCCCGTGGTGTCGAACGCCGCCGAGCCGAGGAAAGCCTGGCGCGCCACCGGGGTGATGTCGCCGAAGGCGTGCCGCCAGCCGGCCGCGCCGCGCAAGGTCGTGGCGAAGGCGCCGAGCAGCACCTCTTTCTCCGCCCTCAGGCCGAGCGTGGTGAAGCTGGTTTCCATGTCGGTGCCGCTGGAGGAGAGCGCCGCCGCGCCGCCCCATTCGCCATAGCCGTCGGTGTCGAGGCTGACATAGGAAAGGTTGGCGAAGGGCTCGAAGGCGGCGAACGCCGTGTCCAGCCGGTAGCCGAGCTCGCCAAAGGCCTGGAACAGGCCGGCGTGATAGTCGGCGCTCAGGTTGTCGGCGAAGCCGGAAAAGGCGACCGAGCGGGAGGTCGACACATCCTGCCACGTATAGGCAAGCCCGGCGCGCAGGGCGAGCGCGCCCCACTGGTTGCCGCCATAGGCGCCGATATGCCAGTTGTCGCTGTCACCCGAGGAGCCCTGTCCGTCGAAGGAGGTGGAGCTGTAGCCGCCGGCCACGCCGAGGCGCCAGCCGCCATCGAGCGCCCCGTCGCCGCCCATCAGGAAGCCGCCCGTCGCGCCATTGAGCCCGGCGGCATTGGCGGTGCCGTCGAAAGTGGTCCAGGAGCCGAATCCGGTGGCCCACAGCGCCCGCTCGGGCGTGGTCGCCGCCGACGGTGCCGCCTTGGTGGCGAGGCCGTCGTCGATGGCCCGTCCGGCGGCGCTGGTGCCTTGAGCCGGGGCATAGCTCAGCACCGGCGCGGCGGAGGCGCCCACCGCTCCCTGCGCGGCGCGCATCCGGTCGATCAGCGCGTTGCGGATCAGGCCGCTCTGCTGGATGAACAGGCTCTGCGACGAGGCATGCACCTCGCCCGAGAGCTGGTCGAAGGCGCCGCGCGCCTGGGCGTCCGTTGCGAGGAACAGCAGCGCATTGCGCAGGCCGCGCGTCGGCCCCGTGGCCGGCAGCGTGTCGAGCGCGGTGGCGGTGGTCCGCTGGTTGCGCGTTGACGCCGCTGCGGTGAAGGCGCGCGCCTGGTCGAAGCGCACAAAGATGTCGTTGCCGGTATTGGTGGAGGTGAGGCCGACAAAGGCGGAAACCGCAACCTCGCCATCGACATTGCCGAAATTGCCCTCGACCCCGCCAGTGGCGGTGAGCACGTGATAATCGGTGCCAAAGGCGATACCGTCTTCCGCCCGCAGGCGGATGCCGGCACCGGAATCAATCGTGGCCGCGCCCCCGGCCGAGATCAGGTCCGCATTGCCGGCGAGGTCGACATCGATGAGGTAGGTCGCGCCCGTCGCGAAGGAGATATCGCCGCTGAAGCTGGCCACGTCACCGGCGCCGCCATCGGCAAGGCTGAAGACACGATGGTTGACGAAGCTTTCGAGATTGTTGAACTGGGTCGTCTCGGCGGTCTCGGCAAAGGACGCCGCGTAAAGGGTCCCGCTATTGGTGAGCAGGTCCTGGCCCGCACCGAAATCGTTGATCCCGGTCACCGCCCAGACCCGCGAATTCTCGAACGTATCGTCTGACTTGGTGAGTTCGACCCGACCGATCAGGATGCCGTCATTGGCGATGGCGATCCGGCCTCCGGTGGCCTTCACCACCCGGTCGGCCGAGGCCACCGCGATCTGCTCGCGGGTGATGTCCTCGTCGAGCACATCGAGCGCCTGGCTGATGATGACGCCGCCGGCTTCGTTGGTGAGCGTCGCGCCGCCCGTGTTGTCGATCGCCGAATAGGCCCCGCTGTCGATGATAATGCCGCCGGTGATGAAGCCCAGATGCTCGACGTCGTCGACATCCTTCCCCGGGCCGTTGGTGATCGACACGCTGGCGCCATCGGCATAGATGCCGCCATTGCCCGAGGCGATGAGGCCGCCGCGGTTCTCGATGCGGGTGTCGCCCTCGACGAGATAGGCGAGCACCGCATAGTCGTCCTTGCTGGTGATCTGTCCGCCGGCGCCATTGTGAAGGTCGACATCGCCGCCGATGGTGACGAAGGAGACGCCGCTATAGGTGCCACCCGCGAGGAAACCGCTGCCATTGGTGACGCTTGCATTGCCGGCCAAGGAATAGATGTCGATCCCGTAGCTCGATCCCGACATGGTCCCGCTGCCATTCAGCACGGTGACATCGCCGCCGATACCCCAGGCGCCGAAGCCGGTGGCGCCGGTCATCGAGCTGGCATCATTCGAGATCCAGACATTACCGGAAATGTCGTTGGCAAAGACGCCGCTGTTGCTCCGCCCGGTGCCGACGATGTTGCTGCCGTTCTCGTTGATGAGCGTCAGGCTGTCGGCGCCCCAGACATTGACGCCGGCCGAATTGCCGGTGATCGCGTGGTCGGCTCCACCGGAATTGGTGAGTTTCACCGTTCCGACGTCGTTGAAGACCACCCCGGAGGAGTAGCGGCCGGTCCCGCTCACCGAGCCGGCGACGGTGATGTCGATCTCCGACGCCACGATCTCGAGCGCGTTGTCCTTGGTCGAAAGGTTGCCGACCGTGCCGGAAACCTTGCCGTCAGTGGTCTTGAGATAGACGCTGTCGCCGTAATTATTGGTGATCGTCCCGGCCGTCTGGTCGATCGCGATGTTGCCGCCGGCCGAGAGGGTGATGTCGATCCCGTCGGCCACATCGGCCGAGACGTTCACCGTGCGGTCCGTGCGCCCGCTGGTGACTGTTTCCTCATAGCCATTGGGCGAGGCGGTGGCGCAGGTGACGACCGTGCCGTCGCGCACGCAGTCTGCCTGCGCCTGCGTGGTGAGGCCGGAGAAGGCGGCGACAATCACGCCGCCGACAACGAGTCTCCCGGCGCCGCGTGTGCGGCTTACCCGGCGTTCACATTTCCCCATGACCCTGCGATTCCCCGCCCCAGGCCCCCGTGCCCGGCTGTCCCATGGTGGAAGCCTAGCGAAGCCGAAAACGAGATGATTACCAAAGCTTACCGGAGGTAACGGGTGGTTCTTGGCGCTACTGTGCGCCGCTCATGTGAGGATGATCGGCTCGCAGAACTGGTAGCCCCAGTTGCGAATCGAGCGGAGGGGATGCGCGCCGGCGCCGCACTGGCGCACCTTGGCGGACAGGCGGGACATGGTGACATTGAGCGCGTTGCGATTGGGCGCGCGGTCGCCCTGTTCGAGCACCACGATGATCTGCCAGGTTTCCAGCCGGTGGTCCTGCGCCCGGGCGAAGGCCGCGAGCAGAGCCGCCTCTGGGGCGGAGAGGGCGGTAAGGCCCCGCGGCCCTGCCAGAGTGAGCCGCACCGTATCGAGCACCAATCCCGTTGGCGCCGCCACGGCCGGGCGCAGCCGCCGCGACAGGGCGAGAATGGCGGCGGCAAGCTCGTCGAGCGAGACCGGCTTTGCCAGATAGATGTCGGCGCCGCTCTGATAACCGATCCGCTTGTCGTCGGTGCGGGTGCGGGCGGTCATCATGATGATGCCGATTTCGGGATTGGTGACGCGCAGCCTTCTTGTGAGGCTCAGCCCGTCCTCGCCGGGAAGATTGAGGTCGAGGACGACGAGGTCGATGCGCAGCGCCTGCCCCTGCTCGGCGAGCGCCTCGGCGCAGTCGAAGCCGACCACATGGTGGCCTTCACCGCTCAAGGCGTTGACGATAGCGGCCCTGAGATCGTCATTGTCTTCGACGACGGCAATGCTGAGCATGGCAACCAGACGCTGAAGCGCGCTCTTCCCTCGATGAATTCATATGCAAGCGAACCATCGAGGAGGTCTACGATTCCGTGGACAATGTAAAGCCCCAGCCCTGAGCCGCTCTTGGTGCGGGCATGCGGCCCCCGGTAGAATTTCTCGAACAGGTGCGCCGGGTCGGGTGCGCCGGTGCGCCCGCAGGCATTCTCGACGGTGATCCGCACGCCGGGGCCGGCGTCGCCGGTTGCCGCGGCCGCCGCCACCGCGACGGTCGAGTCCTCCGGCGAGTATTTCAGCGCGTTGTCGATCAGGTTGTGCAGGACCGTGGCGATGAGCTGTCGGTCGGAGATGAGCGGGGGCAGCGCCTCGGCGCACAGCACGATGCGGGCGGATTCGGTGCTTGCCGACACCGCCGCGCGCAGCAGGGCGGCAAGGTCCACCGGCGCGCGGGCGACGTCGAGGCCGTTCTGCTCCATGCGGTCGGCGAAGCTGCAGCGGTCGATGATGCCTTCCATGTTGCCGAACGCGACCTCGATCAGCCGGCGCGGCTCGCCCTCGACTTTCGCCGTGCCGACGGCGAGGCGGATGACGGCGAGCGGCGTGCGCAGCTCATGGGTCAGCATCGCCATGAAGCGGTTCTGCATCTCGAACTGCGCCCGTTGCAGTTCCAGCTGGCCGCGCGTCAGGTCGAGCGCCAGCTGCGCCTCGATGCCGCGCAGCCGCGCCTCGCGCGAGCGCAGCGCCAGCAGCACGAACATCGGCAGGTCGGACAGCAGGCCGTGGATGATGTTGGCGTCGAGATTCCACGCCGAGGCCGGCAGGACGCCGAGGATGGGCAGCATGGTCAGAAGCAGCGACACCGCCTGGATGACATAGAAAATGCGCAGCGTCCGCCGGCCAGGCGCGGCTTCGCGCCGTGTGCCGAACGCCATCAGCGGCAGCAGCGGCACGATGAGCGCCACCACCAGCGCATTCACCGTCAGCGCCGTCTGGGTCGCACCGGAAGCCAGCAGACCGAGAGCGACAATCTGCGCCAGCAGCAGCGCGTCGAGCCCCCATCGCGCCACTGGGATGAGGTCGAACTGGCGCAGCAGCAGGCGGTTGGTCAGCAGTGAGAACAGCGGCGTGGCAATGACCACGACGCTGGTCAGCTTGTCGACGAAACCCACCGGCGCATCGGGAAAGATCAGGGCGCCATAGCCCATGATCAGGACGTTGTAGCTGATGAAGAAAAGCTGATTGATCGCGAAGCAGCCCACCACGATGTCGTGGTTGAGCGCGAAATCGCTGGCGGTCCAGAACAGGATGAACAGCAGCAGCGCCAGAATGAAGATCTGGCTGACATGGATGTGCAGGTCGCGCAGCGCCGCCACCTGCGGCAACAGCGCCTCGGCATGCATCAACGAGGTGCTGGTGGTGGAGAGGCGGAGATAATAGGTGGTTTCCGGCCCGCTCGGCCAGATGGTGAAACCGAGCGTGACCGAAGGCATTTCGCGTTCGAGAAACGGCGTGCGGTCGCCGGTGACATATTCGCGCCAGACGCCGGGCCGGCCGGGCACCGGCTCGAACAGGGAGACGCGGTCGAGATAGGTCGGGCGGATGCGCAGCACCAGCGGCCCCCCGTCGGCGGGGCCGACCGTCAGCCGCAGCCATGTGGCCGAGGGGGTGTAGCCCCGTGCCAGAATCGGGGACACCGGGGCAAAGTCGGCGCCGACCACGTTGTCGATGGTCAGCGTGCCGTCGCGGTCCTCCAGCATGGCGCGGGCGAGCACATGGTCCTGCGAGGAGACACCCGCCGTCCAGGCGATGGCGCCGCCGCCTCCCACCAGCAGCAGAAGAACGAAGAAACGGGCGATTGCGGACAAGTTTCGGCTGCGGCCGCCCGCACTCGGCGGCAGGGGGTGCGTTTCCTCCGCTGCCGTATCGTCCGCCGCGTCCTCGCGCATGCCTGCCCGCCCGTCATCGGCCCGGCCTCAGTGCCGCGCCCGCCACTGATAGACCAAGCGCTCGCTCGCTTGCTACCCGCCCTCGGTGCGTTCTGCCGCCGCGTGAGGGCTCGTCAGGGTGCGGATTTCCTGGAGAAGGCCGGCCGGAATCAGCACGCCCCCGGCGCTGCGGGCGCGGGCGGCGTAGCGGCGCTCCGAGGGCAGCCGCACCCCGGGCTGCGCACGGGCGAGGGCGAACAGCTCCTGCGCATCGCTCATGCGCTGCGCCAGCGTCGCGCCGCCGAACACGGCGGGGTCGATGGCGATGAACAGTTCGCCGCCGAGCGGCGGGCCGGCATCGCCATTCTCCACCGCCTTCGCCTGCCGGCTGGTCAGGTCGCCGATCAACGGCCCGGCGATCAGCTCCACCATCATCGAGAGGGCCGATCCCTTGTGCCCGCCAAAGGGCAGCAGCGCGCCGGCCAGCGCGGCGGCGGGGTCGGTGGTCGGGGCGCCGTCCGGGCCCACCGCCCATCCGGCGGGGAGGGCCTCGCCGGCGCGGCGCTTCAGCTCTACCTCGCCGCGCGCGGCGGCACTGGTGGCGAAATCGAAGATGAAGGGCCGGTCCTGCGGCCCCGGCCAGCCAAAGGCGATCGGGTTGGTGCCCATCAGCGGCGCCGTGCCGCCGGCGGGGGCGACGCAGCACTGGCCGACGGTGAAGCACCAGGCGGCGAGCCCCGCCTCGATAGCCGGCTCGATATCCGCCCACAGGGCCGAGAAATGGTAGCAGTCGTGAATGGCCAGGGCTGCGATGCCATAGGTCTTCGCCGCCTCGATCAGCGCCGGCACGCCGGCCTCGATGGCGAGCGGGGCAAAGCCGCGCTTCGCATCGACCCGCAGCACCACCGGCGTCGCCCGGGCCAGCACCGGCAGCGCCTCCCGCTCCGCCTTGCCGCTGCGGACGCTGTCGACATAGCCCAGCAGCCGGTAGAGCCCGTGCGAATGGCACTCATCCGCCTGCGCCCGGGTGATGGAGCGGGCGATCGCCGCCGCATGTGCCGCGCCAAGTCCGGCGGCACGCAGCGTGTCGCGGGTGAGATCGTGCACCTCGTCGAGGCCGAGGCGAACCATGTCGGGCGTGTGGGATCGGGTCATGGCGTGGCCTTGCGCTGGCTGCGCTCCAGCTCGCGCAGCAGGTCCTGCTGCACGGTCAGGATGTGGGTGTCGAGAAAGCCGCAGGCCGCCGCGACATCGCCCGCCCTGGCGAGATCGGCGAGCGCGGCGTGTTCGCTCACCGCCCGCTGCATGCCGACAATGCCCATGCCGGCGACATCGCTCAGATGCACGCGGGTGTAGCGGTCGCTGGCCTGGAGCAGGCCGTGCACGATGGTGAGCGAGCGCGGCAGCTCGGCCCGCGCATAGAGCGCCATGTGGAAATCGGCGTTGATCTGGCCCCAGCGGCCGAGATCATTCGCTGCCGTGGCTGTCACCATTTCCGCGTGCAGCGCGTCGAGCCGCGCGAAGTCGTCGGCTTCGAGGGCAGGAATGGAGCCGGCGAGCAGCCGCGGCTCCAGCAGCCGGCGCAGCTCGAACACGTCGCGGATTTCGGCGGTGGAGAGCTGGGCCACCACCGCGCCCTTCTGCGGCACGAAGCGCACCAGCCCCTCGGCGTCGAGCTGGAACAGCGCCTCGCGCACGGGGATGCGGCTGACCTTGAACGTCGCCGCCAGCGCGTCCTGCCGCAGTTGCGCCCCGGCCGGATAGGTGCCGTCGAGGATCGCCATGCGCAACTGGTCGAGAATGGCCGCCGTCAGTGTGCGGTGCTTGAGAAGCGGGTTCATTTTCCTGGCGTCGGGCCCCGAATAATCACATCAGGCATATTGACGGAGATAATTTATAAAATCTACGATCCACCAAAAGAGGGAAACAGCTACCATGTCGCACACCAACGGCCTTGCTGCCGGTGGCCGGCCGTTGCGTGCCGTCACAGCGGCTTCGGAAGCCCTTCTGGTCGCCGAGCGCTTCGCCATCGGCGCGCTGATGGCGCTGCTCACCGGCCTGATCCTCCTCAACGTCGTCACCCGCTACAGTCACGTCCCGCTCTACTGGATCGACGAATCCGCCATCTTCACCACCGTCTGGCTCACCTTCATCGGCGCGTCCGCCATGTCGCGGCTGCGGCTCGACTTCTCGATGACACTGCTGACCGAGCGGCTTCCGGCGGGGGCGGTGAAGGCGATGCGGGTCCTCTCCACGCTCTGCATCCTCGGCTTCGGCCTGGCGCTGGCCGCCATGTGCTGGCTGTGGATGGACCCGGTCGGCATCGCCTCCGCCGGCTTCGATGGGCGCGAATATGGCGGGGCGACGTTCAATTTCCTCTACACTGAGCGCACCCAGACGCTGAACTGGCCGAGCTGGGTGGTCTATCTGGTGATGCCGCTTTTCGCCTTCACCCTCATCGTCCACAGCGCCGCCAATCTCATCGAGGATCTCGGCCTCGCGCCCCCGGCGGACCGTAGCAGCATCGGCCTGCACACGGCCGAGGAGGTCGCCTGATGCTGACCGGCGCCGCCTTTCTCGCCTTCCTGCTCATCGGGGTGCCGATCGGCATCGCCATCTGCCTCACCGGCGTGGTCTTCATCCAGGCCTCCGGCAATCCGGTGCTCTACCAGAGCTTTCCGATGCAGATGTTCGGCTCGGTCGACAATTACGGGCTGATCGCGATCCCTCTCTTCATCCTCATCGGCGAGATCATGAATGGCGGCGGCATCACCCGCCAGATCATCTCCATGACCATGGCCTTTGTCGGCTCGCTGCGCGGTGGCCTCGCCTATGTGAACATGCTGGCAAACATGTTCGTCTCTTCCATTCTCGGCTCGGCGACCGCGCAGGTCGCCATCATGGCGCAGATCATGGTGCCGGAGATGGAGGCGAAGGGCTATGACAAGACCTTCGCCGCCGGCCTCACCGCCTATGCCGGCATGCTCGGGCCGATCATTCCGCCCTCGATCATGTTCGTCATGTATTCGGTGCTGGCGCAGGTGCCGGTCAGCACCATGCTGGTCGCCGGGCTGATCCCCGGAATCGTGCTCACCGTGATGTTCTGCATCGTCATCGCCGTCATGGGCTATGTCTACAACTACCCGCGCGGGGAGAGCTTCACCCTGCGCGAGCGCGTCGCCACCGTGGTGGCCTGCGCCCCGACGCTGCTGATCCCCATCGTCATCGTCGGCTCCATCCTCACTGGCCTCGCCAACCCCACCGAATCCGCCGCCGTCGGCGCCCTCGCCTCGGTGCTGGTCGGGCGTTTCTGGACCCGCGAGCTCCAGCTGTCGCAGCTGCCGCACATGCTGGTGCGGGCGGGCGTCTATTCCGGCATCGTGCTGTTCCTCGTGGCGGCGGCCGGCGTGCTCTCCTGGGTGCTGGTCTTCGCCAAGGTGCCGCAGGAAGTGGCGCTGTGGATCCAGTCCATCGCCACCGGGCCGATCAGCTTCATGCTGCTGGTCAATGTCATCCTGCTGGTCATCGGCACGGTGATCGACGGGGCGCCGGGCCTAATCATGACGGTGCCGATCCTGCTGCCCATCGCCACCGAGGTCTACCATATCGACCCGGTGCAGTTCGGCGTGGTGGCGGTGGTCAACCTTGTGCTGGGCTTCCTCTCGCCGCCCGTCGGGCTGTGCTTCTTCGTGGCGGCGGCGGTGACGGGCGCCAAGCCCGGCAAGATGTTCCTCGTCACCCTGCCGTTCTTCTTCGCCGCCTGCCTGCTGCTGGTGCTGCTCTCGATCTTCCCCGGCCTCTCCACTGCCCTCGTCCGCTGAACCCTTCCAGCCGAAAGGACCGCCCCGATGATCTCCCGCCGTACCCTGCTCGCCGCCGCTGCCGGCGCCACCCTGCCGCTGGCCGCCCCCGGCGTGCTGCGCGCCCAGGCGCGTGACCTGCGCCTCGGCATCATCACCCCGCCCGGCCACCCCTGGAACAATGCGGCGCTGAAGGTCGCCGAGGTTCTGAAGGAAAAGACCGGCGGCAAGCTGACCATGACCGTCTTCCATGCCGGCCAGCTCGGCAATGAAGGCGCGATGATGCAGCAGCTGCAGACCGGCGCGCTCGACATGGCGTTCCTGCAGGCGGCCGAGGTCGGCAACCGGGTGCCGAATGTCGCCGCCATTCTGGCCCCTTACGTGATCCGCTCCACCGAGGCCGCCGCCAAGCTGGTGCGCCAGCCGATCGCCATGCAGATGCTGGAGCCGCTGCCGAAGGAGACCGGCACGCTCGGCCTCGGCTGGGGCATCACCTCGATCCGCGTCGTGTTCTCGGCCAAGGAGATCGACGGCATCGCCGGCCTCAACGGCATGAAGCTGCGCATCAACACCACGCCGGCCTTCCGCGACTTCTACTCGCTGCTCGGCGCCGCCCCGACCCCGATCCCGACGCCTCAGGTCTATGACGCCATGGCCAATGGGCAGGTCGACGGGCTGGAGGCCGATCTCGACTTCTCGTGGAACCAGCGTTTCGACAAGGTGTCGAAGGTGCTGATGCGCATGGACGCGGTGTTCATGCCCTTCATCGCGCTGGCGTCGGGCAAGGCCTGGCAGACCCTCTCCGCCGAGGATCGCGCGCTGATCACCGCCGCGACCAAGGAAGCGCTGGCCGTGCAGGTCGACCAGACCGTGACCAACGCGCCGAAGCTGCTGAAGGACTTCGAGGGCACCGGCATCAAGATCGTTGTGCCGCCGACGGCGGATGCGGCGCCGATCATCGCCGAATACGACAAGATCTGGGCGCCGAAGGCCCCGATCCTGCCCGAGCTGCGCAAGATCGGCGCCACGCTGGGCTGAGATCTGGTTGCCGCTTGAAACGAAAGAGGCGCCTCGCGGGGCGCCTCTTTTTTGTGGCTCACAACGTCATCCCGAGGTGCGAGCGTTAGCGAGCCTCGAAGGATGACGGCGCGCAGGGGTGAGGCCCCGTCACTGCGCCGCCCACACCGGCCGAAAGGCGGACGTCAGTCCTGCTTCCACACCGGCCACGTGTCGGAGAGGCGGTAGCCAGTCGGCCAGGGGTCTTCCGGGTCCACCATCAGCTGCGCGGTGTGCGTCACCCAGGCGCGACCCATGATCGAGGGCAGGATCGCCGGGCGCCCGCCAATGCTGGTCTCGCCCTCGATCCGGCACTCGAAGCGCGAATCGAGGATCGAGCGGCCGATGAAGGTCTCGCCCACTTTCAGCTGGCCCTTGGCGTGCAGCACCGCCATCCGCGCCGAGCAGCCGGTGCCGGTGGGCGAACGGTCGATCTTGCCGGGGCGGATCGCCACCGCATTAGCGCCCGACTTCACGCCGTCCATCTCCACGACAGGGGCGGCGAACTGGCAGAAGGAAATGTGGTTCCAGTCGGCATTCTCAGGGTGCTTGAAGCCGAGCTGGCGATTGGCCGCCTTGACGATGCGCATGCCGGTCTCGGCGAGGTCCTTGGCTTCGTCCGGGCGGATCGAAAAGCCCAGCGCATGGGCGTCGACGATGACGAAGCTGTCGCCGCCATAGGCGGTATCGACGGTCAGCGTGCCGAGCCCTTCCACTTCCAGCTGGGCGCCCAGCTTGTCGGCGAAGGAGGGGTGGTTGCGCACCTTGATCCGCTCGACCTTGCCGTTGCGGCAATAAGCCGTGACCTCGATCAGCCCGCCCGGCGCCTCCAGCACCATATGCGTTTCCGGCTCCACCATCGGCACGATGCCGCTGTCGAGCAGCACGGTGGAGACGCAGATCGAGTTGGAGCCGGACATGGGCGGCGTATCCTCCGGCTCCATGATGATGAAGGCGGCGACGGCGCGCGGGTCCTTCGGCGGCACCAGCAGGTTCACATGGCGGAACACCCCGCCGCGCGGCTCCTGCAGCACGAAATTGCGTAGCGTGTTGTCGGCCGCGAGGAAGCGCGACTGCGCCCACACGCTGTCGCCGGGCGGGGGCGCGACGCCGCCGACAATGACATCGCCGACCTCGCCCTCGGCATGGCAGCCGACAATGTGGATGATCTTGCTGGTGCGCATCGGGGCCTCGTGATGACAGAGCGGCGCCTTGATCCTCTCCCCATTGGGGAGAGGTGGCCCGCGAAGCGGGTCGGTGAGGGGGCGAACGGTCGGTCGGCGTGCCAGCCCCTCACCCCACCCCTCTCCCCGTCGGGGAGAGGGAGCGAACACGGTCAGCCGATCGCCACCACCGGATCGCCGAGCACGTCGAACAGCGGGGTGATGCCCAGCCCCGGCGCGTCGGAGGCAGTCATGAAGCCGTTCTCGCGCTTGGGCGCGCCGCTCGCGATGTCCACCGTGCCGTAACTGTTGAAATCAGTGGCGGAGAAGGTGAACTCCTCCGGCGTCGAGCGGGCGAGATGGGCGATGGTCGCGGTGACGATATCGCCGCCCCAGGTGTCCTCGATGGTCATTGGCGTGCCGGAGGCGACGCAGATGTCGCGCATCAGCCGCGCCTTGGTCAGCCCGCCGACCTTGGAGATCTTCAGGTTGATAATGTCCATCGCGTCATCGGCCAGCGCCTTCATCAACGTGCCGACGCCGTCGATCACCTCGTCGAGCACGAAGGGCCGCGCGGTGCGGGCGCGCACCGAGAGGCACTCCTCATAGGTCGGGCAGGGCTGCTCGATATAGACGTCGAGATCGGCCACCTCGGCGCAGATGCGGGCGGCTTCCGCCCGTGTCCAGCCGGTATTGGCATCGGCGACCAGAATGTCGGAGGCGTCGAGAATCTCGCGGGTGGCGCGGATGCGGTCGATGTCCTGGTCGGCGTCACCGCCCACCTTGAGCTGGAACTTGGTGTAGCCCTCGGCCTTGTAGCCGGCGATCTTCTTCGCCATCACTTCAGGGGCTTCCTGCGAGATGGCGCGGTAGAGCGCGACCTTTTCCTGCGCCGCGCCGCCGAGCAGCTTGTAGACCGGCAGCCCCGCCACCTTGCCGAGAATGTCCCAGCACGCGATGTCGATCGGCGCCTTCACATAGGGGTGGCCGCGCAGCACCGCGTCCATGTGCCGGTTCAGCACGTTGAGATCGGTCGGGTCGAGGCCGATCACCTTCGGGCCGATCTCCTCCAGCCCGGCGCGCACGCCATGGGCATAGGCGGGCAGATAGGCCGAGCCGAGCGGGCAGCATTCGGCATAGCCGGTGATACCGGCATCGGTCTCCACCGCCACCACGGTGGAATCGAACACCTCGATGAAATTGCCGTTCGACCAGTTGTAGCGGCCCTCCTTGAGGGGGAGACCGACTTTATAGGCCTTGATGCCGGTGATCTTCATGGCGTGGTTTCCGTTGTCTGCCGTTGCCGCCCGCGTTCAGCCGTCATCCTGAGGTGCGAGCGCAGCGAGCCTCGAAGGATGTTGAAAGCCTCACACCACCACGAAGCCGTGCGCGAAGGGGTCGCGGTCGTCGATGAAGATGGTGTTGTAGCCGGTCATGCAGGCCCAGCCGCCGATGGAGGGGATGATCGCGTCGCGCTCGCCCACCTTCACCGCCGCCTCGACCCGGCCCTTGAACAGCGAGCCGATGATGCTCTCATGCACGAAATCGTCGCCCACCTTCAGCTGGCCGCGCGCGGCGAGGTGCGCCATGCGCGAGGAGGTGCCGGTGCCGCAGGGCGAGCGGTCGATCGCCTTGTCGCCATAGAACACCGCGTTGCGCGCATGCGCTTCCGGGTGGCGGGCGACGCCGGTCCAGAGAATGTGCGAGAGGCCGCGAATCTCCGGCTTCTCCGGGTGGATGAACTCGTATTTCTCGTTCAGCGCCCGGCGCAGCGCCGGGCTCATGCCCACCAGTTCGCCGGCGGTGAAGTCGGCCATGTCGCGGAAGGCTTCTTGCGGCTCGACGATGGCGTAGAAATTCCCGCCATAGGCGACATCGACCGTCACCTCGCCAAGGCCGGGGCACTCAGCGGTGAGCCCGCGCGCATAGAGGAAGGCGGGCACGTTGGTGATGCGCACTTCTTCCACATATTGCCCGACCTGCCGGTATTCCGCCTTCACCACGCCGGCGGGGGTGTCGAGCATCAAGACGCCGGGGGTCTTCGGCGTCACCAGCCCGTGCTCGATCGCCATCGTCACCGTGCCGATGGTGCCGTGGCCGCACATGGGCAGGCAGCCCGAGGTTTCGATGAACAGGATGGCGACATCGCAATCGGGGCGGGTCGGGGGATAGAGGATCGAGCCCGACATCATGTCGTGGCCGCGCGGCTCGAACATCAGCCCGGTGCGGATCCAGTCGAATTCGCGCAGGAAATGGGCGCGCTTCTCGATCATGGTGTCGCCGACGAGGTTCGGCCCGCCGCCGGCCACCAGCCGCACCGGGTTGCCGCAGGTGTGGCCGTCAATGCAGAAGAAGCTGTGTCGCGCCATGGGTGTCACTCGTCAGAAACGGTCGGGGCGGAAGGGTTCGAGCGGAATGGAGGGCCGGCGCCCGGCCACCAGATCGGCGATCAGCCTGCCCGTTGCCGCGCTCTGGGTGAGGCCGAGATGGCCATGGCCGAAGGCATAGAGCACGCGCGCCGAAGCGGTGGCGGGGCCGATGACGGGGAGCGAATCCGGCAGGGAGGGGCGAAAGCCCATCCACTGCTTGCCGCCCTCGGTGCGCAGCCCCGGCAGGAACTGCGCCGCCTTGGTCAGCATCGCCTCGGAACGCTTGAAGTTCGGCGGTGCCTTCAGCCCGCCCAGCTCCACCGCCCCGCCGACGCGGATGCCGGTGGAAAGCGGCGTCACCACGAAGCCATGGCCGCCAAAGGTGAGCTGGCGCCGCAGCTCGAAGGCGCCCGGCGGCAGGGTGGTGTTGTAGCCGCGCTCGGTCTCCAGCGGGATGGAATCGCCGAGCGACTTCGCCAGCGGGCGCGACCAGGCGCCACCGGCGATCACCGCCCGGCCGGCGTTCAGCACCTTGCCGTCGGCGAGGCGCAGTTGCACGCCCTGCGCGTGCGCCGTGAGGCTGACCACCTCGCCATGAACGAGCCCGGCGCCGCGCGCCATCACCATGCGGAACAGGGCCAGCGCGTAGTGATAGGGGTCGCCCACCGTCTGCCAGTGCGGGGTGAAGGTGCCCACCGTGAAGCGCGGCGAAACGCCGGGCTGGAGGTCCGCCAGCCGCTCGCCGCGCACATGCTCCAAGGCGATGCCCTCGCGCGCCCGCGCCTCCCAGCCCGGCAGGGAGGCGGCAAGCTCGCCCTCGCTCTCATAGAGCTGGAGATTGCCGTCGGAGCGCAGATGTTCGGCGAGGCCGGCCTGGGTCACCAGTGCCTGCGTCGCGGTGGCGGCGAAGCGCATCAGATTGCCCTGCGCCGTGATCGAGGCGGCGTAGCGGTCGGGCAGGCTGGCGCGCCAGAAACGGATCAGCCAGGGCGTGATCTGCGGCAGGTAGCGCGGCGGAATGGAAAGCGGCCCCAGCGGGTCGAGCAGCCATTTCGGCGCCTTGCGCAGCATGCCGGGCGAGGCGAGGGGCAGAATGTCGGTAAAGGCCAGCGCCCCGGCATTGCCGTAGCTCGCCCCTTCCGCCACGCCGCCGCGCTCAACCAGCCGCACCCGATGCCCCTCGGCCAGCAGATGGAACGCGGTGGCGAGGCCGACAATGCCGGCACCGACGATGACGATCTCATTGGATGGGGAGGCTGATGTGGGCACGGGTTTGACCGACGTCGTTAGAGAGGGCCATCCCCCGCCTTCCGGCGGGAGATGAAGCAGGTTGAAGTAACCTCGAGCGCGGCGCCCTCAGGATCGGATGCGTGCGCGACCAGCAACGTCATCCTGAGGCCCGGCTTAAGCTGGGCCTCGAAGGAGGCTCGTCGCGCCGGCCCGGAACCCATCCTTCGAGGCGCGCTGCGCGCGCACCTCAGGATGACGGCGCTTCCAGACCGGTGGCCTGGGCGTCGCACGCCTGAGGTGAGCGCGGTTTGCCGCCTCACGCCGCCTTGGCGAGGGTCGGGCGGGTGGCGAGGCCTTCGCGCACGATGCGCTCGACCTTGGCGCGCTGCTCGCCATCGAGTGGCAGGCGGGGGGCGCGCACGCGCTCGGTGGTGCCCGTCACCATCGCCTCGACCAGCTTCAGGTTCTGGACGAGATAGGTCGAGACGTCGAGGTCGAGCAGCGGGCGGAACCAGCGGTAGATTTCCAGCGCCTCGTCATAGCGCTTGGCCTTCATCAGCCGGTAGATCGCCACCGTCTCCTCGGGGAAGGCGACCACGAGGCCGGCGACCCAGCCCACCGCGCCGAGCGCCAGCGCCTCAAAGGCGAGGTTATCGACGCCGGTGAAGATGTCGAAGCGATCACCGAAGGCGTTCTGCAGTTCCACCGTGCGGCGGATGTCGTCCGAGGACTCCTTCACCGCGACGAAGCGCGTGTCCTTGGCCAGTTCCGCCATGATGTCGATGGTGATGTCGACGCGGTAGGCGATGCGGTTGGAATAGATCATGACCGGCAGGTCGGCGGCCTCAGCCACCGCCGAGAGGGTCGCGACCGTTTCCTTCGGGTTGGTGTGGTAGACGAGGCTCGGCACCACCATCAGCCCGTCGGCACCGGCCTGCGCGGCGCGCTTGGCGAGGCTCGCGCAATCGCGGGTGGCGGCATCGGCGATGGTCATCAGCACCGGGCGCTTGCCGGCGACCGACTTGGCGGTCTTCAGCACGGCAAGGCGCTCGTCATGCGAGAGCATCGGGCCTTCGCCGAGCGAGCCGTTGACGATGATGCCATCGACGCCCGCATCGATCTGAAGGGCGAAGCAGCGCTCCATCTCCTTATGGTCGAGCGTGTCGTCTTCGTTGAACTTGGCGGTAACGGCGGGATAGACGCCCTGCCACATGGGAGTGCTCCTTAAGTCTCTTGCGAATGCGATCTATGGATCAGAGGACGGATTTCAGGAAGTCGATCGTTTCCGGCTCGCGCGGATTGCCGATCACCTGGGCGGGTGGGCCGATCTCGTGGATGCGGCCCTTGTGGAAGAAGGCGACGCGGTTCGACACCTCGCGGGCGAAGGCGATCTCGTGGGTGACGACGATCATCGTCATGCCCTCGGAGGAGAGCAGGCGCATCGTGTCGAGCACCTCGCCCACCAGCTGCGGGTCGAGCGCCGAGGTCACTTCGTCGAACAGCATGTAGTCCGGCGACATGGCGAGCGCGCGGGCGATCGCCATGCGCTGCTGCTGCCCGCCGGAAAGCTTGGAGGGATAGACCGCGATCTTCTCGCTGAGGCCGACGCGGGCGAGCTTTTCCACCGCGATCGCCTCGGCCTCGGCCTTCGATTTGCCGAGCACCTTGCGCGGCGCCAGCATCACGTTTTCCAGCACGGTCAGATGCGGGAAGGCGTTCCACTGTTGGAAAACAATGCCGATCTTGCGGCGCAGCTTGTTGAGATCGGTGCCGCGGCCGTGCACATCGGTCCCATCGACCAGAATGCGACCCGAATTAATCGGTTCCAACCCATTGATGCACATGAGCAAGGTCGACTTGCCCGAGCCCGAGCCGCCGATGATGGAGACCACCTCGCCCTTCTCGACGGTCATGGTGACGCCCTTGACCACTTCGAGCGAGCCGAAGGCTTTGTGGACGTCCTGGATTTCGATCGACATGTCGGTCCTCAGTCGTTCTCGCGCCAGCGCTTCTCAAGGCGTGCGCCGAGGCGGGCGATGGGGAAGCTCATCAGGAAATAGATCAGTCCGGCGATGGAGAGCACGAAGAGCGGCTCCTGGATGCGGGTGACGATCACCTGCGAGGAGCGCAGCAATTCGACCACGCCGATCCACCACACCATGGCGGTGTCCTTCATCACGCCGAGCGTGAGGCCGATCCAGCTTGGCAGGGCGACGCGCATGGCGATGGGGAAAACGATCTCGGTCAGGTCCTGCCGCCAGCTCAGCCCCAGCGAGCGCGCGGCGCGGCGCGTCGTGGTCGGCACGGCGAGGAAGCCCGAGCGCACGATCTCGGTGCAATAGGCGGACATGTAAAGCGCCAGCACCACGCAACCCACCGTGAACGGGCTCCAGTGAATGCCGATGATGGTCTTGAACGAGTTCGCCACCACCAGCTGGATCAGCAGGGGAATGGAGCGGAACACGTCCAGCACCGCGCCAAGCGGGGCATTCACCCACCAGGGCGAGATGGCGCGGACGACGCCGAAGACCACGCCGAGCAGCGTGCCGCCGAGCACCGCCCAGAAGGTGAGCATCAGCGTGACGCCGGCGCCCTTCAGCATGAACCAGAGGTCGTTGGCCGAGAAGGTGGTGTCGAACAGGGAGGAGAACATGGCGCGCCTCCCTCAGTAGCGGAACAGCCGCCACGCCATCAGGCGCGCGGAAACGGTGACGAACTTGGCGAGCAGATAATAGATCACCGCCGCCAGGGCGAAATATTCGAAGGTGCGGAAGGAGCGGACATTATATTCCTGCGTCACCCCGGTCAGATCGTCGTTGAGGCCAACGATGACGCCGAGCGAGGTCATCAGGATCGCCCAGACCATCTGGTTGGTGAGCGGATAGAAGACGATGCGGAACATCTGCGGCATCATCACCAGCCGGAAGGCCTGGATCTGGCCCATGCCGAGCGAGCGGGCGGCGCGGAGCTGCGTCTGCGGCACGGCGCGCAGGCCGCCGCGAAAGGTCTCCGCGAGATAGCCGGCATTGTTGAAGGTGATGCCCGCCAGCAGCGCGACGAAGCTGTCGAGATGGATGCCGAGCGAGCCGAGGCCGAAATAGGCCATGTAGATCTGGAACAGAGCCGGGGTGTTGCGGGCCAGTTCGACCCAGCTCACCGCCGCCGCGCGGAAGACGCGGTATTTCGAGGAGGCGCCGACCGCGAGCAGCACCGCGAAGAACACGCCGAGCACCATGGAGAGCACGGCGATCTCAAGCGTGACCAGCGCGCCCCACAGCATGTCGGGCAGCGCGCGGAACGCCGGCAGCCAGTGGAAAGTATAGTTCATGGCGGGCTCGTGGTCGCGGGCATCGGGCGCAGAATGCAGGGGCAAGAAAGATGCCGGGCCGTCATCCCGGCCTGAGGCGAAGCCACAGAGCCGGGATCGTCGACCGGGCTTGCCTCGGTGCGATCCCGGATCGGCCTGCCGGCCGTCCGGGATGACACGAGGGAGACCCGCTCAGCGATAGACGCCGGGAACAGTCAGGCTGGGCGCCTCGCCAAGGCCGATCCACTTGTCGTAGAGGGCCTTGTAGCGGCCGGTGCGGACCTGCTGATTCACGAACAGGTTCAGATAGTTGAGAAGGCCCTGCTCGTTGCGCAGGGCGATCAGCGCGACATAGTCGATGTCGTAGGGGGCATCGCCGCCCATCATCAGGCCCTTATACTTGCCTTCCTTGACGATCGCCGCAGCAACGGTGGAGGTAACCACAGTCGCGTCGATCTGGCCCTGCGAAAGCGCAAGGAACACGTCGGCCTGGTTCTGGTAGCCGCGGAAGGTAGTGCCAGCGCCCCATTTCTTGACGTCGCTCTCGAGCGCCATGGCCTCGAAAGTACCTGAAACCGAGCCGGTCTTCTTGCCCTTGAGGCTGTCGTAATCCTTGATCCCCACGCCGTCCTTGGTGAGAACTACCATCGTGAAGGCGAAATACGGAATGGTGAAGCCGGCGGTCTTGGCGCGCTC
The DNA here is from genome assembly GCF_030813595.1 of Ancylobacter vacuolatus. Classification (GTDB taxonomy): domain Bacteria; phylum Pseudomonadota; class Alphaproteobacteria; order Rhizobiales; family Xanthobacteraceae; genus Ancylobacter; species Ancylobacter vacuolatus. The sequence continues at coordinate 40,399 of NZ_JAUSUH010000014.1, forward strand.
CAGCGTGTCGGAGGTCGAGGCGACGCCGACATCGACGCGGCCCGAGACCAGCGCGGGGATGCGGTCGGGGAAGGGGGTCTCGACGACCTCGGCCTTCACGCCCAGCGCCTTGGCGAGGTCGTTGCAGTAATCGACGTCGAAGCCGATCGGCTCATTATTGGCGTCGCGCGATCCCATGGGCGGGAAATCCAGCACCACGGCGCAGCGCAGCGTGCCGGAAGCGATGATGTCGTCGAGCTTGTCCGCCTGCGCGGGCAGGACGGCGGCGAGCGTCAGCGCCGCCGCGGCCAGAATGCCGAATCCCTTAGCCATTGATGGCTCTCCTCTGGAGGAAGCTGTCTTCATTGTTGATGGCCGGCGGCGCCGAAGGAGGCGCCGGTTCCGGCGACAGGAGAAGCTTGCGATTTTTGGATCCAAGTTTCAATATCCATTTTGCAGGAGCCGAATGAAATTTACCTGTGGTCGGCCGGTGGCATCGCGCGCGACAAAACGGCAGGGTGTAGGGACGCTGGGCCGCGTCCGGTGACATGGACCGGCGGCCCGGCCACGCCGTTGAGGAGGCAGGCACGTTGAAGGTCAAGGCTACGGACATTGCGCAGATGGCGTCCGCGTCGGATGTCATTTTCGACGCGCTGCGCGAGGCGATCGCCAAGGGCGATATCGCCGAGGGCCAGACCCTGCGTCAGGACCATATCGCCCGCATGTTCAATGTCAGCCGCATCCCCGTGCGCGAGGCGCTGACCCGGCTGGAGGAGCAGGGGCTGGTGTCGACCCAGCGCTATCGCGGGGCCGTCGTCACCACGCTATCCACTGAGGAAATCCGCGAAATCTTCGCGTTTCGCGCGCTACTCGAGCCGGAAGTGCTGCGCTTTTCGGTCGAGCGCATCTCCGACGACGGGCTGGAGGCGGCCAAGCGCTTCGCCCATGCCTTCGCCACCGAAACCGATTCCTCGCATTGGGGCGAATTGAACCGGAGCTTCCATTACAGCCTCTACGAGGCGTCCGGTCGCCCCTATTTCCTGCAGACGATCAGTGCGGCGCTGGATCGCGTCGACCGCTATCTGCGCGCCCAGCTGGTGCTGACCGACGGCATGGCACGGGCACGCCGCGAGCATGAGGGCATTCTTCTCGCCTGCATCCGCCGTGATGCCGAAGAGGCGGCCGACCTCACCCGCCAGCATATTCTCGGCGCCTGCGTCTCGCTTATCGACTTCCTCGACCGTACCCGGGTGGCCAACGATCAACAGGGCTAGAGCATTTTCGAGCGAAGCGGGTTCCGGTTCGCGTGAAGAAAATGCGTAAAGACATAAGCCTAGGGCGCGTCCGGAGAAGCGCCTTTCACCATACGTGCTCCGGCAGGGGGCATCGCGGCGCCTCTTGCCTGAAGAAGAGCCATCAGCGCGCCGAAGCGCAGCGCCTCGAACACGCCGAAATCCGGTGTCGTTCCGATCAGCAGGCTCGCCACGAAACTTGGGAAAAAGGACCATTTCAGCCCGCTCGCCAACCCCTGGAGGCGCGGCTCGCCCTTCGCGGCAGGGGTGAGCAACAGCCGTGCCACGAAACAGAAGTAAAAAATGAAACCGAGCAGGCCGGTACTGGCGAAGAGCGCGACAGCGAAGTTCGACGCCCGTGTCGAGCCGAGACCGACGCCCACCAGATAGCTGTCGAGGCCCGCCTGCAGCGATGTCGCGGTCCAGGCGCTGCGTTCGATATAGGAACTGGTCTCGACCTTGCTGAAGATGATTTCGTCGAGGCGCTGCATAACGGGCTCGAAGACGCCCGGTGTAATCATCACCGCAGCGGCAGCGAAGCCGATGATCGCCAATGCCAGGAAGAAGTCCTGCCGCACGCCGCTATAGGAGAAGCGGGGGCGATTGATCCGAAAGGCGCGGGTAAACCAGTCGAGGCCCATCAGCAGCCCGAGAACCCCGAGGCCGACATAGCCGGCCGAGGACGTGGACATCACCAGCAATATGGCGAGGACGATGATGATGCTGTTGAGGCGGACAGCCTGTGCCCGATCCTCAACACTGCCGCGCAGAAAGAACAAGCAGGCCAGCAAACCCAGCGTCAGCCCGCCATAAGAGGAGGCTTCCGGCATCAGCCCGGTGAGCCGACGGCTGCCATCCGAGATGGCGGCATTGTCCAGCAGCGCATAGCTGGCGTTCTTGAAGGCATCAAGGAAGGGGCCGAGCGGCAGGAACCCCTCAAGATAGCTGAGAACCCCGGTGATGATCGTGACGATGGCGCTGAACATCAGCCCGCGCAGGATCAGCGGCTGGTGCTGCGGCGATCGAAAGAAATTGGCAAAGGCGAAAACCAGCAAAGTCGACAGCGTCAGATAGGCAAGCTGCGAGACATTCTGAAGGGTGGGGCGCAACAGCGCGACTTCCTGATAGGCCGTTGCCATCGGGACAATGGCGACCTGCCCCGCCAGCAGGCGCGGCATGAAGAGCGTCACCAGCAGCGCGACCGTCCAGAACGCCGTCAGTATCACGCCGGGCAACCGCAGGGCCGTGGTCAGAAGATCGGCGAGGCCATGCCGCCGCAGCAGAATCTGCCGCAGCAAAAAGAACGCGGCAGTGACATGCACGGCCAGAAGCGAGAGGCCCCCCGTCGCTTGCACCGGGACCACGGCGAACGCGCCGAAGGGCAGCATGGCGAAGAACAGCCACACCAGAACCTGCCGCCGCGAGAACAGGCCCCACAACGCCAGGGACCAGAAACAGGCGATCGCCAGCGCACTCATGGAGCGCGCCGCCCCGTCTTGCCACCAGACGGCGCCACGGCGTCAATGACGTCGAGCAGGCGGCGGGCGGCGGCCTGCCAGGTGAAGCGGGCGACGAAGGCCTGGCCGTCGCGGGCGAGGCGGTCATGCAGCCCCTTGTCGTCGCGCAGCCGCAGCAGCGCGGCCTCCCAGGCGGCGGGGTCGCGCGGGTCCGCCTGCAGCGCGCCCGGGCCGCAGACTTCCGGCAGCGCGCCGCACGGCGCGATCACAGCGGGTGTTCCCAGCAGCAGCCCCTCCACCGGCGGCATGCCGAAGCCCTCGGTCAGCGAGGGCGTGCATACCGCCAGCGCATGGGCCTGCAAGGCGCGCATCTCGCCATCCGAGACATAGCCGGGAAAGAGCACATTGGCCCCGGCGATGATGCCGGCGGCGGCGAAGGCCTCCCGCCCGGCGCCGCCCACCAGCACCAGGGTCATTCCCGCCAAAGCGGGGCGGGCGAAGGCGCGGATCAGCAGCGGGATGTTCTTGTGCGGCATCAGGTTGGCGAGCGCCAGCGCGTAGCCACGCTTCACCAGCCCGAGCCGGGGAAGGATGTCGTCCTGGGCGGGCGCGCGCAGCACATGGTCGACGCCATTGGGGATGACATGCACCCGCTCCGCCGGGGCGAGCCGCAGGCCGACAAGCTCTGACTTGGCGAATTCCGACACGGTCAGCAGCCCCAGCTGGCGCCGCCCGGCAAGCCGGATATTGGCCTTCAGCGTCACACGGAAGGCTAGCGAATAGGAGGAGGGGGTAGTGAAGACCTGCGCGTCATGAACCATGGTCAGTCCCTGGCGCAGCAGGAATGGACTGCGCGAGGCGAGATTGACGAGGATCCGGCCGGCGGCGGCGCGCGGAAGATCCATCTGCTCCCAGACATTGCCGACCCGGCGGCCGACCAGCTCAATCGGCAGCCCCAATTCGGCATGGCGCGCATTGCGCGGCGCCAGCACATGGATCTGCCGGCGCGCCTCCCCGTCGCCGGATGAGGCCGTCAACAGCGCGAGCGCGCGCGTCAAATGTTCAGCGACCGCGTAGGTTGCGGCAGGCGGGCCGGCGAGAAAGCGGCCATTGATGCAGAAATCCAAACGCCTATCCACGCGCCCTCCTCGTTAGCCTGGCGCCACGGCGTCAATGACGTCGAGCAGGCGGCGGGCGGCGGCCTGCCAGGTGAAGCGGGCGACGAAGGCCTGGCCGTCGCGGGCGAGGCGGTCATGCAGCCCCTTGTCGTCGCGCAGCCGCAGCAGCGCGGCCTCCCAGGCGGCGGGGTCGCGCGGGTCCGCCTGCAGCGCGCCCGGGCCGCAGACTTCCGGCAGCGCGCCGCACGGCGCGATCACAGCGGGTGTTCCCAGCAGCAGCCCCTCCACCGGCGGCATGCCGAAGCCCTCGGTCAGCGAGGGCGTGCATACCGCCAGCGCATGGGCCTGCAAGGCGCGCATCTCGCCATCCGAGACATAGCCGGGAAAGAGCACATTGGCCCCGGCGATGATGCCGGCGGCGGCGAAGGCCTCCCGCCCGGCGCCGCCCACCAGCACCAGGGTCATTCCCGCCAAAGCGGGGCGGGCGAAGGCGCGGATCAGCAGCGGGATGTTCTTGTGCGGCATCAGGTTGGCGAGCGCCAGCGCGTAGCCACGCTTCACCAGCCCGAGCCGGGGAAGGATGTCGTCCTGGGCGGGCGCGCGCAGCACATGGTCGACGCCATTGGGGATGACATGCACCCGCTCCGCCGGGGCGAGCCGCAGGCCGACAAGCTCTGATTTGGCGAATTCCGACACGGTCAGCAGCCCCAGCTGGCGCCGCCCGGCGGCACGGCACTGCCACTGGCCCATCATTCTTCGGCCAAGAGGGTAGGATTGCGGGGCAGTGAAGGCCTGCGCGTCGTGCATCAGCGTCAGCCCGTTGCGGAGGGCGAGGGGAGCCCGGTTGCACAGGTTGAGCACAAGCCCGCCGCGCACGTAGAGCGGCAGCGAAATCTGTTCCCACGCGATGCCTCTGAACCGTCCCACCGGATGGGCGGGAATGCCGGGATCATTGTTCAGGCGCTCCAGTCCCGGCGGCACCAGCAGCCTCAGTTCCCGCGCCGGCGCCGCCTTGGCAAGGGCGGTGATCAGTTCCTGTGCCACGCGATGAACCGCCGTCGCCCCGCCCGACATGAACTTGCCGTTGATGAAGAGCGGGGCCTTGCCGGCCATGCCTACAGCTCCAGGATACGGCGCGGGTGAACGCGCCTCAGCAGGATATCGCGCACCGCTAGCCAGTTGCCGATCATGCGCCCTTTCCGGTCAATCCAGGGTTCCGGCCGGAGCAGGCGGACCCCGTTCGCTGCCAGGCTGCGCAGTATCAGCCGGCGCGCGAAGCCTGCCGGCATGGTGCCCTTGCGCCTGAGATACCAGGGGTTGGCGATCTGGCTATAGCCCAGACGTCGACCGTTGCGCTCGCGTCCGGACTTCTCTCCGCAATGCACGCCATAGAATGCATCCGTGTAGACCAGCGGCCCGTTAATATGGCCGCCAAAATCGATATCTTCCTGCCAGCCATAGAGCGGCAGGTTTTCGTCGAAGCGGACGTCGCCGATCGCGGTCCTTCGGTAAGCCATGTTGCAGCCATAGAGCCCGGGATGGGGGGCGGACACGCTGAGGCTCGGCTGCTCGTTCCGGGCGTCCTCCGCCTCCACCAGCGCCACCGCCGCCTTCGGCGAGATGCCGGGACCGATGATTCCATCCGCGAGCAGACGGCCGCTTGCCCCGGCGATGGCCGGGAAGGTGACGAAAAAGTGCACGAGACCCGCAATGAGGCGACGCGAAGGGACATAATCGTCGTCGAGGAACAGGACGAGATCGATATCTGGCGGCAGCCTGTCGAGGGCGCGGTTGCGTTGCTGGCAGGACCCGCGCGGCCCGAACAGCTGGATCAGAGGGAACGGGTGGGCGCGCGCCGGCGGTGCATCTTCGGCACTCTCCATCGACAGCACCACGCAGGCCGGGAGTCGGCTCTGCAGCGCCAGCCGGTCGAGCAGGGCCGCGACATTCCTAGCCCGCCCCAGCGTGGCGATCACGATGCCGACGGAGAGTTCGGATGTGGGGTTCATGCGCCCCCTGCCGGAGAATCGCACGAGCCGTGCCGGAGGTGCGTCGAGGAGGCGCCGATCATCAGGGCGCTCCCGCCAGCCTGTCGATGCGCTGGCCGGCGCCGAAAACCCCGGCCGCCGTTCGCCAATGAGTAAGCCGCCCGGCGACTTGCCGCGCGAGATCGCCGCGCGGGAAATCGTGCAGCCGGCCGTCGCTCACCGATGCAACTGACATGCCTAGGGGCGAGATGATCCCGCGGCGGAACAGCTTCCCCGTCCGGTCGTTCAGTGGGGAGGAAAAGTCGGCATCAATCGACATGGGGTCCGCTTGCCGGGTTGCCATACGCCACGGCGCGGCCAGTGTGCCGAGAACGGCACCAACCTGCCACATGCGTGGGGGGCGGCGGCCCTGTGGAGAGGCTCCGTTCCGCATCGTATCAATTGGCATTGCGGTGGATGATGACGCGAACCGTGAGCAGAAGAACCTTCACATCCATCCACAGCGACCAGTTGTTGATATATTCGAGGTCCGAGGCCACGCGGGCCTCGATATCGCGGCGGCTATTGGTCGCCCCGCGCAGGCCGCGGATCTGGGCGAGACCGGTCAGTCCCGGTTTCACCGCGTGCCGGCTCCAGTAATCGGGGACGAGCTCCCAGAACAGCGCCCCTTCGGCGCGCGAGCCCAGCGCATGGGGGCGCGGGCCCACCAAACTCATATTGCCGATCAGGACATTCAGGAGTTGGGGTAGCTCGTCCATGCTCGTTCGCCGCAGGAACCGGCCCACCCGGGTGACGCGCCGGTCGCCGCGTGAGGTGGATACCCGGCCGGTGGCGTCGCTCGCCTCGCTGCGCATCGTCCGCAACTTGAAGCATCGATAGGTGCGATTGTTTCGGCCCACCCGTTCCTGGACGAAGAAGGCCGGACCGGGGGAATCGAGTTTCACCAGCAAGGCCGCCGCCGCGATGGTGGGGGCGACGGCCACAATGAGCGGAAGGGAGACGGCGAGATCGAACAGTCGCTTGGCCAGGCGTTCGGCAAGCGTCAGGGGGCCTCGCGAAATGAGCAGGGTGGTCCGGTCGTTCCAACGCGACAGTGCGAGCGGCTCGAAACCGCCGAGATCAAACACGATCTCGGCTTCAAAGCCGCTCAGCCGCATGGCCTCGGTCCACTTTAGCCGCTCATGCGCCTCCGAGAAAGCAAGGACGACCCGGTCGGCATAGCCGATGACGCCGCTCACGGAGGCGAAGAAGTCAGGATCATGCACATGGGGTATCAGCCCGGCGGCGCGCACATCCACATAGGTAGTCAACGCATCGTCCTTCAGCGCGCTCCGTTCCGTGGCGTCGCTGAGAACCACCAGCCGCGGTGCGACAATCGGCAGGAGCAGCTTTCGCGTGAGGAGGGTGGCGCCGACCCGGCCCAGACCGATCAGCGCGAACGCAATCACGAAACTGTAGCCGATTTCGAGGCGCGAGAGCAGGCTCCCGACCTTGAGCGCAAAGATGGCGGTGAGGAAGATGCCGACGGTGATGAGCAGCGCACTATAGGTGGCCGAGATCGAGCGGTTGAACGACGTCGCCGTCGGAATCGAATAAGCCTGCAGAAGGATGGCCGCGAGAAGATAGGTGGGCGCCAGAAAAAAGAAGATGTCCCAATTGCCCTCCAAGGGAGAGCCGTGCCGCAAGGCCGCCCCGGCCAGACACCCGCTGGCGATGGCGAGCAGGTCGACACATGCCATCCCTGCCGTAAGGCCGACCCGGATGGCGTCTCGGTAACGCATGAGGCTATCGGGGGATCGCTCCTCCGATCCGCCGCCCGCGGCAGCGTCGCGCGTGCCACCGTGAGCGCCGATGCCATCCATGCGTCCATCTTCCTTCATTTGAGGCCTGGATGGTGCGGGCAACGAGCGCGCATCAGCCGGCAAAGCTTCTGCCTGATGAGCCCTGCCGTCGGTCACATGGCGGCGCCGCCACTGCCGTTGGACAGATCATGTCGTGCTGCAGGCGGGAACCCAGCATGAGAAAATGATGTCGATCGACCGATGGGAAATACACTGTCGAGCTGTTCCCAGCTGTCTTATGCGGCTCCCATTCGCTATGGTATTTGCATAGCAGAAGCAATTGCCGCTCGGCAATATTCCGTTGGGACATCTGGCCCGGGATCATGTGAAAGCCTAGGGGGGGCAGCCGAGAGTATCGGTAAATTTTAGAACGATTTTAATCTAATGCAATTAATGACAGATCGCGGGTCGGTGGCGGCCGGGTGGGGTGCATGAGGGATCAAGGGGTCATAGTTGCTTTTGGTGGCGGAGGATTCATCGGGTCACATTTGCTGCGGAAGCTGGTATCCAATTGCCGATCTCGGCTCATAAGTGTAGATATCCGCCCTCCAAAGATAAAAGTTCCCGGCGTCGATTACAAAATTGCCGACGTCCGGGATCTCTCAGCACTCGATGTCGGCGCCGAGGTCCGGACGATATACAATCTCGCGGCGGTTCACACGACGCCCGGCCACCCTGCGCACGAATATTACGAGACGAACATCCGCGGGGCGCTGGAAGTGTCCGCCTTTGCCCGCCGGCAGGGGGTGAAGACGATCGTGTTTACCAGTTCTATCTCCGTTTACGGGCCCGGCGAGGAAACGAAATCCGAAACGTCCCTTCCCCAGCCGGAATCGCCCTATGGGCGGTCAAAATGGATGGCGGAGGATATTCACCGTTCCTGGCTGGCGGAAAGCGAGGCGCACCGCTTGGTCATCTGCCGGCCTGCGGTGGTTTTCGGCCATGCCGAAGGAGGAAACTTCACCCGGCTTGCCCGGCTGCTGCGGCGGGGGCTCTTCGTCTATCCCGGGCGACGGGACACCATAAAGGCATGTTATTATGTCGAGGATCTCGTGGAATCGTTGCTGCATGCCGCCTCGCTTGAGGAGCGCTTCATTGTGTTCAACGGCTGTTATGCCGACCGCTACACATTGGAGGAGATTGTCGAAACGTTCCGTTCGCACCACTTTCCGCAGGCACGAACGCTGACGGTGCCACGTGCCGCGGTGCTCGGGCTCGCGGCCGCGCTGCGGCCTGTGGCCGGCGCAGGTATTGGCATTCACCCCGACCGTGTGATGAAGCTGGTGCGCTCGACGGATGTGGTGCCTGCCTGGCTGGAATCGCGCGGTCTTGCCCGTCGCGGCCTGCTGCCGGCGGCGCTGCAACGGTGGAAGGACGATTCTGCGGGCGCGTTTGATTGACGGCCGACATTTTCTCCTCCCAATGCCCGATGAAAGACGAAGCTTGATGAAGGTCGCCCTAGTTCACTATTGGCTGGTCGGCATGAGGGGCGGGGAGAAGGTGCTCGAATCCTTCTGCCGCCTCTACCCCCAGGCCGATATTTTCACGCTGGTTGCAGAGCCGGCTAATCTTTCCGAGACCATCCGGCGTCATTCCATTACCACGTCGTTCCTCCAGAAGATCGGCGGCCGCCGGCATTACCAGAAGATGCTGCCGCTCATGCCCTATGCGCTGGAGAGCCTCGACCTCACGGATTACGATCTGGTGATCTCCAGCGAGGCCGGGCCCGCCAAGGGCGTGGTGACGCGGCCGGACAGTTTGCATGTCTGCTATTGTCACTCGCCGATCCGCTATATCTGGGACCTTGAGTCGCAATATCGTGCCGCGTCCGGCCCGATCACCCGGCTGGCTATGTCGCTCTTCGGCCCCGGCTTGCGCCAGTGGGACGTGACAACGGCCGCCCGGGTCGACGCCTTCATCGCCAATTCCGAATATGTCGCCCGGCGCATCGAGAAGTTCTATCGCCGCGAATCCACTGTCATCAATCCCCCGGTTGAGCTTGGTCGCTTTGCCCCCAGCGATACGCTTGACGAGGCCTATCTCTGCGCGGGTCAGATCACACCCTACAAGAAGATCGAACTGGCGATCGAGGCGTTCAACCGCATGGGGCGCCGGCTCGACATCATCGGTGATGGCGCTGGCGAGGCGTTGAAGCGATTGGCTGGCCCCACCATCCGCTTCCTCGGCCCGGTGAGCGACACGCAGATGGAGTGGCACCTCGCGCGCTGCCGGGCGCTGGTGTTCCCCGGCGTCGAGGATTTCGGCATCGTTCCGCTGGAGGCCATGGCGAGCGGACGCCCGGTGCTGGCCTTCTGCCGTGGCGGGGCACGGGAAACGGTGGTCGATGGAAAGACCGGCTTGCTGTTTCATGAACAAACAGCCGATGCGATCATTGATGCGGTGCAGCGCTTCGAGGCGGGCGCGGTCGACGGCACGGCCGAGGATTACCGCTCGCATGTGTCGCGGTTCGGCCGCGAACTGTTTGAAAGCCGGATCAAGGCCTTCATCGATGAGCGGCTCGCCCGGGCGGGGCGATGGGGTAGGGACGGCGCAGGCCGCGAAGACGGGAGTTCTGAAGCCATATGAGCGTTGGTCGCTGCAAACGAATGAGCCCCGCCAGGCTGGTGCTGGCTCTCGTGCCGATCCTGCTTTCGCTGGCGGGCTGCACGACAGCGCCAAGCGCGCCACCGCCCGCCGCGACCGATGCGAGCGCTTCCGTCGAATATGTGTTCGGCACCGGCGACCGGCTGCGCCTGACCGTGTTCAACGAGCCGACGCTCTCGGGCGAGTTTGAAGTGAATTCCGCCGGCATGATCTCGATCCCGCTGATCGGCAACATCAAGGCCCAGGGCGAGACGGCGCATGGTCTGGAGAGTGTGATCACGCAGAAGCTATCGTCCGGCTACATGCGGGATCCGCGCGTGAATATCGAGGTTCTGCAGTATCGTCCCTTCTACATCATTGGCGAGGTGTCGAAGCCGGGCGAATACCCCTATCGCAACGGCATGAACATCATGAGCGCGGTGGCGGTGGCCGGCGGCTTCACCTATCGGGCGAACGATTCCACGGTGAATATCCGCCGCGCCGGCCAGACCCAGGAATATTCCTACCCTGTCACCACCACCACCATGGTTCTTCCTGGGGATATTGTGCGGGTCGGCGAGCGGCTGTTCTGATCCCTCTTCGGCGCCGGCGCGCTCAGGCGGCGGTGTCGATCCGCCGGCTCCAGCTCTGCGCCAGGCCGGCGCCGACAACCGCCCAGTAGGTGATCGCCACCGCCTGGATCTGCAGGCTGAAATCAAACGCCGCGTGCAGGAGAACGGTCGCGCTCGCTGCCAGTGCGACAAGGCTGATCATATGCGGGGCCTCCCGACGCAGCATATTGGCCAGCATGACCGCCAGCAGGGCGCCGACCAGCACGACCAGCAGGGCGGTGGCGGGAATGCCGAGGTCGAACAGAAGCTCGATATAGGTATTGTGGGCCTTGTCCCAATGATGCCAGGGCGTGAAGGCTTCGCTGCCGCGATAGACAGCGAACATGCGCTCGAAGCTGCCATAGCCGAACCCGGTCAGCGGCGCGTCGCGCACCGCCTCCAGCGCGCGGGCGGCCACCTCCCAGCGGGCGTCGCCGGCGCCCGGCAAGGTGAAGCGTTCCCCCAGATCGTCGCCGAACAGCGCCAGCGCGGCGAGCAGGACGGCGAGCACCGGGGCGGCAATGACGAAGATCAGCCAGCGCCGGCGGCTGGCGGTGAGCGCGAGCAGGATCAGCGTCAGCAAACCGGCGATGCCTGCAATAAACCCCGCCCGCGACACGGTGAGCACGAGCGCGACGCCGATGACGCCGGCGCTGGCGAGGATCGGCAATGCGGATTGCAGAGTGGTTTCGACGAAGGCGGTGGCGCGCACCGCCAGTGGCAGGTCGCGCCGGCGCCCGGCGCGGCGATAGACATCGATCAGCAGGCCGATGGTCGCAATCAACCCGATGCCGGCATAGGTCGCGTAGCTGTTCTTGTTGACGAAGGTCGATGTCACCTGGCCGATATAGGCCTGCCGCTCGAACCACAGCAGCGTGTGCGGTGCCAGCGCGTGCTGGACAAGGCCGAAAAGGGCGTAGCCGACGCCAATCACCACCAGGGCGCGCAGGAGCAGGTCGGCCCGTCGTCCATCGCGGCAAAGCTGCAGGGCAAGGTAGAACGCCATCGCATTCGTCAGCAGCAGAACAAGCCCGCGAACGCCGGCATCCGGCGTCACCGAGACGCGGCCCTCGATCGGCCCCGCTCCGGGCAGGGCCTGGAGCACATCGGCGGACAACGACCAGAACGGGTTCTGCCAAGCGGGCGGCGCCCAAGACGAGAGCTGGAAGACAATCCAGCCGGCAACGGCGCTCAACATGAGAAAGCCCCACCACAGCCGGCGTGGCGCGATGGGATGGCGGGCGCCGCTGACAAGCCGCCCGGCCTCGAACAGCGCCAGCAACATGCCGAACAGCACAGCGTTCACGCCCCAGGCGACAAGGCGGTTGCTACCGAGGAGGAAGGGGACCCAGGCCAGGCCCAGGACAAGCCCGGCGAAGACAAGGTCATTATAGGTTTCCGCCCGGGTGCCGCGCGCCAGAAAGGCCGAGGCACGCGGGGCGCCGGGCTTTGCCGAGCGCGGCGCGCTACGCGCGGCGGCCGTCGGCCTCATGTGTGGATCACCCGCGCCTCATCGCCTTCGAGCACGACGCAGGACAGGCGGTGGGTGAGATAGGCGCCGGTGTCGACATTGATCCGGTTGGTGTGCATCTCGACCTCCATCACCGGCGTGTGGCCGTGAACGATGCGCTTGCCGTGGTCGCGCGCGGACCGGATGAACGGGTCGCGTATCCAGATCAGGTCGTCACGCGACTGCTGGTCGAGCGGGACACCGGGCCGGATGCCGGCATGGCAGAAATAATAGTCGCCGATCTCAGTGCTGGCGGGCAACTGGCGCAGAAAATCGAGATGCGCGGCGGGAATGGCGGCGAGCGCCGCCTCGCGCAATTGTTCGCCGCGGTCAGGCCCGGTGAAGCTGCGCGCCGAGACGCCATAGGAGAACAGTGTCTCCGCTCCGCCCATCCGCAGCCACGCCTCCCAGTCGGCCTCGCCCGCGAGCGCCGCCAGCAGCGTCGCCTCGTGATTGCCCAGCAGACAGGTCCATGAACCGTCGGGAAGCCCTTCGGCAACGCCGCTGAGGAGACGCGCGATCACCCCCGCACTATTGTCGCCACGGTCGATGTAGTCACCGAGAAAGACCAGCCGGCAGGCGTTCGTGCTGGTCGCGGCGTCGGTGGTGATGGCCGCGAGAAGGGCGCCGAGCAGGTCGTGGCGTCCGTGAATGTCGCCGATGGCGTAGACGCGCACGCCTTCGGGAATGCGTGCCGGTGCGCGCCGTGTTCCGGCCGCGCGGAAGCGGGAGAAGAACATGCGAGAAGCCCTTTCCGATCAGGTGGTATCACCGGATCGATAAGAAAGTGCTCTGCAATCAACACGCTGGAGCATTTTCTCGTCGCGACGAGTCTATCCGCTTTCACGGAGAATTCCCTAGCCGAAATGGCTGAGGCCATCAGGCAGCGATCCGGGGTCGGCGGTGTAGCATGAGCCGGCGTGGGTTCAGGCAGGGACCCGTCATCGCGCGCCGGTATTGGCTCAATAGGCGAGGGTGACGCCGGCGGTGACCAGGTTGCGGATGTAATCCTCGGCACCGTTTATGTTGTTAAAATTCGTTTGGAAGTCGGTGTAGGAATAATTGAGTTTGGCGGTGGCGAAGCGATTTATCGAGTAACGCAGCTCCGCCCCGACGACATACTGATTATCGACTCGCGGGAACTCGTCATAGTCCTGGTTCAGATAGTCGAACCAGCCAGAGATGACGATGTTGCGGCGGAACTCATAGTCGAGCCGCACCCCGGCCGTCGAGCTCACCACCGCCGAGCCGGTGAAGCCGTTATATTCAAAGTTCGAGGTCGTGACCTGCTGGCCTGCGGAGAAGGTGGCGGTCACGAGCGGCGTCACGAACCATTGCAGATTGGCGCCGAAAGTCAGCCCCGAACTGCCGTCGAGATAGCCGTTATCGGAGGCCCAGTCGTAATAGCCGATGTAAGCCTCGCCGCGGGTCAGCCGGGAGGGTTCGATCTGAACGCCGGTAATGATCTTGTATTCTCTGGAATTATAGTCCGAATCCTGAACTTCGAACCATTGATAGGAGCCGCCGACGAACACGCTGGTGAGCGCGCTGATCTCATAGCCGATCCGCCCGCCCAGCTTGTAGTCGCTGCCGTCGCGATAGGACTGGTCGGTCGGCGCGCCATCCAGCCAGTCGTCGAAATCCCGGTAGCGGAAATCGAAGCCGCCCGTCGTCCAGATACGGTTGAACTGCTTGTCGAAGCTCACGCCGGCCGTCACCTGCTCGTATGGCAGCGGGTCACCGAGATTGTTCACATTGGTCTCGTCGTCGCCCGGCAACTCGTTGAGATGGGCGTAGCGTGCATAGCCGCCTATGGTGAAGTCGCTGGTGACATCAATGCGGCCGCGCGCACCGGCGGCATAGTTCTCATAGTCCGCATTGCTGTATTTAGCGTAGCTGGTGCTCTCGAAATACCCGTCGAAAGCAAGGAAGTGGCGCGCCCAGTCCGACTGGAGGTCGAAGGCAGGCCGGACGGTGAACAGCCAGTCCGCCTTCTCGTTATTATTGGTCGCGGTAATATTGGTATCGTAGCCCGTCGAGAGGCCGAGCGTCGGAAACAGCACAAAGGCGCCGACAGGCACGCCGAGCGGCATGTAATTGACTGGCTGGCGGTCCAGAACTGCCGCCCGCGCCGGATCGACTTCGACGGCCGGACGGTAGCTGGGGGCGATATCGTCCGCACGCGCGTCGAGCGGCGCGGAAAGCACCGTCAGGCCGACCAGCAATCCAGCGAGGGGGAGCGCTCTCATGAGCCCATCATCCTCACGAGGGGCTCGGTGTCTCAGGCGTGGGCCCGGGGTTGTCCGTCTGCCCCGGATCGGGCGCATCTTCCCCCGAGGAATCGGCGGCGCTGCGCGGGGTGCCGGCGGCCGCCGCGGTGAACGCCGTGGTCAAGGCCTGAGACATCTGGCGCGAGAGACCTCCTGCGGCTCCTGGCTCGGCGGTGGCGTTCTGCATCGCCGACATGACAGCGCCGGCGGCGGAGGCGCGGCCATCGCCATTAAGCGCCTTGTAGGCCTGGCCGAGGCCGGTGCCGAGAACGGCAACCGTGCCCGTTTGACCGGCGGCGCCGGCTTCGACGACGGCCGAGATGATTGCCGCAGCGATTGCGACCACCTGCGCGTCGGTTGCTGCCCCTTCGGCCAGCCACTGAAGGGCAAGGGCCTTTTGCGCGCCGCTGAGCGAGGAGCCCATGATGGCAGCGACCTGCGCGTCGGGACTGGCCTGGCTTTCGGCTGAGACGACAACGTTCAGAGCCGCCTGCTCTCCGGTTGAAAGCGCGGCCTGAACCATCGTGGGCAACAGGATGCCGGCCACCGGCACACTCGCGCTGGTGGCAGCGATAAATACAAGCGCGCGAACCGTTTTGCCAATCATGCCCCGTCCGCCCTGGACCCCGGTGGAAAGAGTACCAGAGCCGGGACGGCATTGCCAACCGTGGCAACGCAGCATTCCAGCCATTTCAGGCTCTCGCAGGGGAAAGAGGCAGGCCGCCACGGGCGAATCGGCCGCAATCTGCCGCGTTGCGGTATCAGGGTGGAGGCACCTTCATCTCATCGATAAGAAGCCGGCTTTGGGCTGCGGGCAGCGAGGCCAGCAGGCGCTGCCAGCCGGGCAGGAACGGGTCCGGAAACCGGCGCATCACGGTCACGTCGTAGACGAAATGGCGCTTGCTGTCGGCGTCGGCAAAAATCCAGCGCCGCGCCAGGAAGTTTACCCGGCGCAGCATCTCGGCATATTCATAAGGCCCGGTCAGGCGGGAGAGCTCCCACGCCGCCAGCGAGGTGGGGCGAAGGGCGAGGTCCGGCCATGTCAGCTGGGCAAGGTCCATCCAGGAGGCGGACCGCACCGGATCCACCTCCAGGACGGCGACAAGCTCCGCCAGCCCGGTCGGCGAAGGCGGTTCGAGCGCGTGCTGGCCCAGGCTGAACGCGAGCTGGCGCGCCTTGTCGCGAAGCCCCCAGACATCGTGCCATTGCGCCAGCGCCTCACGCCGCTCCTCCGCCAGCCTTGCGCGGGAGCGCGGGTCGATGACGGCGCCGGTCACGGTGCCGGTCTTGGCTCCGGTCTTGTTGCTTTCGCGTTCCATCTGCCATTCGAGCGCGCCGAGCCGCGCGAAGGCGACACCCTTGAAGATGGCGCCGGCGGCGAGTGCGATCAGCACCAGCGAAAACACCGCGTGCAGTGCCCGGCTGCCGCCGTGCCGACGGGGAGCGTCAGCCGACATAGTATTTCTTGTAATAGGCGGAGGAGTGGTAGGAATAGCGGCCATATTTCGGCGCGCCGCGCAGATCGATCATGTTGAGAACGATCCCGCAGATCTTGCGATCGCCGGGAATGCGCTCGATCGAATGCCGCACGAACTCACGCGCCGTGGTGTTCCAGCGCACGACGAACAGCACCTTGTCCGCCACGGGAGCGAGGATGGCCGCGTCCACCACCGGGCCGACAGGGGGGGCGTCCATCACTACCAGGTCGAAATTCTGCCGCAGCTGCTCGATCAGGTGCTGCATCCGCGCCGAGCCCAGCAGGTCTGGCGGGTTCTGCGTCTTGGCGCCGGCGCCCAGCACATAGATGCCGGAGGCGCTGTGGCGGTGCAGCAGCCCTTCCGAGGACACCGCCTGCGCCAGCCATTCGACGAGGCCCGGCTTTTCGTCGAGCCCGAATTGCTGGGTGATCGAAGGGCGGCGCAGGTCGCAGTCGATCAGAACCACGCGCTTGCCGGAACTGGCGGCGGAGGCGGCGATCGCCAGCGCGATCGAGGTCTTGCCTTCGGAGGGCGAGGCGGAGGTGACCTCGACAACCCGGGGCGGGTTGTCGACATCCGACATCTGCACCCCGGCCCGCAGGCTTCGGATGGATTCGCTGAAGCGGGAGAGCGGCTTGGCGGTGAGAAAATCGAGTATCGGAATGGCGCCCTTGGTCTTCTCGCCCTCGGTGAAGTCAGCCCATTCCACCGAGGCGAGCACCGGCAGGCCAGTCGCCTCTTCCAGCTGGCGCGGGCTGCTGAAGCCGGCATTGAGCATGTCCAGCAAGGCCGCCAGGCCGATGCCCAGCACCAGCCCCAGCGCGGTGCCGGCGGCCAGGAACAGCGATTTCTTGGGAAAGGACGGTGCTCCCGAGGGGAAGGCCGGCGTGATGATCCGGGCGTCGCGAATGTCCAGTTCCGATTGCTCGGATGTCACCTTCGACTGGCCAAGAAAGGTCTCATAGAGCGTGCGGTTGGCCGAGGCGTCCCGCTCCAGCTCGCGCAGCTTTACGGCGAGGGCATTGTCGCTGGTGTTCTGCCCGGAGGCCGCGGCGACATTGGCCGCCATCGCCGCCGCCCGGGTGCGAGCGACATCATAGTCGTTTTCGAGATTGGCCACGATGCGGTTGATCTCGGCCGAAATCTGGCGCTCGACCTCCCGCCGCTCGGCCCGCACATTCACCACCATCGGGTGGCGCTCGCCATAGCGGGTGACGAGGTCCGCCTCGCGCCCGGTGACCTCGGCGTGGCGGCTGCGCAGATTCGTCACCACGCCCGAGCGGATCACATCGGGAAGTGTCGCGAGGTTGCCGCCGTCGTCGAGGATCTTCTTGGCCTGTTCGTACTTCGCCTGTTTCTCGGCGGCCTCGGTCTCCACCTGCACGAGTTCCGCGCTGACTTCGGAGAGCTGCTGCTCGTTGAGCGAGCGGGTGCCGACCGAGACAAGATTGTGCTCGGTGCGGAACTGCGACACGGCCTCTTCGGATCGGCGTAGGGCGTCGCGCAATCTCTGCAGCCGGTCGTTCAGCCAGTCCGAAGCGCGGCGTGCGGCATCGAAGCGGGTTTCGAGCTGGTCAACGATGAAGGCGTCGGCGACGGCATTAGCCAGCCGCGCGGCGCGGTCGCGATCGGTTGAGGTGACCGAGATCTGGAGAATGTAGGAGCGCCCGACACGCTCGACGTGGAGCGCCCCGCGCAGTCGGTAGATGGAGGCACGTATGTCGTCGGGAATGCTGGAGGCGCCCGGGCCGGCCGGGAGCTTTTCCTCCACCGTGGCTGGTGTCCCTCCGAACAGGCTCCAGAACGCCGTGCTCCAGGAGCGGCCCGATGCCTGGGTGCCGAACTCGGGGTCGTTGACCAGGCCTTCCTTCTCCACCACCCGCCGCAGCAGGTTGAGCGATTCAATGATGGAGATCTGGTTCTCGATGTTCGCGGCTGCCGCCATCGAATTGGCGTCCATGCCGCTGAGTTCGGTTCCCAGCGCCGAGCGCGAGGCCTGGTCAAGCAGGATTTCAGCGGTGCTGGTGTAGCGCGGCGTCAACAGGAAGGCGCTGCCCAGCGCCAGCGCCATCGTCATCACGGCAATGAAGCCGATCAGCAGGCGGCGACGGACCAGGAAGTCCATGATCTGATGAAGATCGATGCGATCGTCGTCTTCGCTCGCCGGCGCTCGGGTAATCTGTCCGTGCATCAAGCCCAATCCAGAGATGGCCGCGAACGCCGGAAATGACGCTTGGCCTCATTTGTCAGGCGCGGCTGTCGGAAACGCCTCGATTATAGTGACCAAAGGAAGGATGCCTAGAGAACCTTACCCGATCCTCTCGCGCTGCAACAGGCTGGGCCAACCCCAGCGGGTGGGGGCCTGGCAAGACTCCCGCGACCATAAGTGGTCTCCGCGGAGGTGGAAGAACCCTTCCGGACGCAGGTCGAAGCAAGGGAGCGGGGTCGCCCTCGGCCCAGCCGGTATGGGGCGGGAAGAGCCGACAAAAAGGCCCTAAAGCCTTCTATTTATTACATTTATAATCTGCGACCTTATTCTCTTTTGTCGCGTCTTGCTGTGGAATTGGGCCTTGCCACTGCCTATTGTCGCCCGCGTCGAACAGATGTGAGAAGAGCGATGGTGCGGCGCGTAACGATCCAAAAAGCCCTGGCGGCGGCCCTGCTGTTGGTGGCGGCGGCTTCTGCGGGCGGCGGGCTTCCGGCGTCGCTCGCTTCCGCCGCGTCGCCCCAGCGTATCCTGGCGATTGGCGGCGCCGTGACCGAGACGCTTTATGCGCTCGGGCTGGAGGATCGGGTGGTCGCGGTCGACACGTCGAGCACCTATCCGCCGCGCGCGCTGACCGACAAGCCCAATGTCGGCTATCTCCGCGCCCTGTCGCCGGAAGGCGTGCTGTCGGTCGGACCGGACCTGATCATCGCCCTCGACGGCGCCGGCCCGCCGGACGCGGTGAAGGTGCTGAAGGGCGCCGCTATTCCCTTCGAGACGCTTCCCGAGGCTCGCGACGAGGCCGGCATTCTCGCCAATATAAGCCGCATCGCGGCGCTGGCCGGCGTGCCGGAGCGCGGCGAAGAACTCGCGCGCGCGGTGGGGGCGGATTTCGCCGCGCTGGCGCAGATCCGCGCCCGCATTCCCGCGCCGCGCAGCGCGGTGTTCGTGCTGTCGGCCTCCGGCGCGGCGCCGGTTGTCGGCGGGGCCGGCACCGGGGCGCAGGCGATGTTTGAACTCGCCGGTGTCACCAATGCGATGGCGGCGCTGCACGGCTACAAGCCGGCGGTGGGCGAGGCGGTGCTGGGCGCCGATCCCTATGCCATCCTGCTGATGAAGGATCAGAACCACGCGCTGTCCGACGACGCGGTGAAGGCGATGCCGGCCTTTGCCGGCACCTCCGCGATGATGGCGGGCCGGTTCTACCGTATGGATGGCGGCTATCTCCTCAGCTTTGGGCCACGCACGCCGCAGGCGGCGCGCGATCTCGCCGCGCTGATCTATCCCGAGCTGGCCTTGCCGGCGCTTCCGGCCCACGCTTCCGGCTCGGCCGCCGCGCCCGGCACGCCGTGAGCATGGCCGTCTCTGCCGCCACGGAGCTGCGGGCGCGCCGGCCGCGGCGGACGCTTCTCGCGCTTGGCCTCTGCGCCCTGCTGGTCATTGTCGCCTTCCTCGCCTCGCTGGCGATCGGGCCGGTGACGATCGCCCCTGGAAGGATCGTGGAGATCCTGGCCGCCGCCCTGCGCGGCGAGCGGGCGAGCGGGGCGGCGCTGCGCGAGGCGGTGATCGTGCTCGATGTGCGGCTGCCGCGCACCCTGCTCGGGCTGCTGGTCGGCGGCGGCATCGCGCTTGCCGGAGCGGTCACCCAGGGCATTTTCCGCAACCCGCTCGCCGATCCTGGGCTGATCGGCATCTCCAATGGCGCGGCGCTGGCGGCGGCGGTGTGGATCGTCGCCGGGGGCCATCTCGCTTTCTATCTGCCGCCGGCTCTTGCTGATGCCGGCTTACCGCTCATGGCCTTTTGCGGCGCCCTCATCGCCACGGTGGCGCTCTATGCCATCTCCACCCATGAGGGGCGAACCTCTGTTGTCACCATGCTGTTTGCCGGTATCGCGATTGCCGCCCTGGCCGCCGCCGGCACCGGCTTGACGGTCTTCGTGGCGTCGGACCAGCAACTACGCGACTTCACCTTCTGGTCCTTCGGCTCGCTCGGCGGCGCCACTTGGCAGAAGGTGGCGGCGGCGCTGCCCTTCATGCTGCTGCTGGCGGTGATCTGCACCCGGCTCGCCCGCGCTCTCGATGCGGTGGCGCTCGGCGAGGCGGAGGCGTTCCATGTCGGTATCGACGTGCAGCGGGCCAAATGGCTGGCCATTCTCGGTATCGCCGCCGGGGCCGGAGCCTCGGTGGCGGTGGCGGGCGTGATTGGCTTTGTCGGCCTTGTCGTGCCCCATCTCATCCGCCTGATGTTCGGCCCCGGCCATCGCCTGCTGCTGCCCTGCGCGGGGCTGCTCGGCGGGGCATTGCTGCTGGGGGCGGATGTGGTGGCGCGCACCATCGTCAGCCCGGCCGAGCTGCCGCTGGGCGTCGTCACCGCCGGCTTCGGCGCGCCGTTCTTTCTCTGGCTGCTGCTGCGCCGACGCGCGGCCCTGATGGGGTGAGCGATGTACCGCGCGCTTGACATAGGAGTTGCCGTCGGCGGCCGGACGCTGCTGGACGGTGCAGCGGTCGACATCCGCCCCGGCCATGTCGCCGTGCTGATCGGGCCGAACGGCGCCGGCAAGTCGACGCTGTTCAAAGTGCTGGCGGGCGAGCGGCGGCCGCAGCGTGGGCAGGTGACGCTCGACGGCGCCGACCTTGCCGGGCTGAAGCCGGCGCGACTGGCACGGCTGCGGGCGGTGCTGCCGCAAAGCGTGCATGTCGCCTTTCCGTTCACCGTCGAGGAAGTGGCCGGCATTGGCGCCGCCCCCGGCCGCGACAGCGCGGCGCGCATCCGGCGGGCGCTGGCGCGGGTCGAGCTCGCCAATCTGGCGGGCCACAGCTATGACCCTCTCTCCGGCGGCGAGAAGCAGCGGGTGCAGCTTGCCCGCGCTCTGGTGCAGCTGGAGGGCGGCGAGGGGCCGGGCTATCTGCTGCTCGATGAGCCGACCGCCAGCCTCGACCTTGCCCAGCAATTGCTGGTGCTGCGGCTGATACGGGACCTGGCGGGTGAGGGCGTCGGCGTGCTCGCCGTGCTGCACGATCTCAACCTGGCCGCCATGGTGGCCGATGAGATTGTGGCGCTGAAACAGGGCCGGGTGGCCGCGCAGGGCACACCGGCCGACGTGCTCACCGATGCCCGCATTGCCGAGCTCTACGGTGTGAGCGTGCGGATCGGCTGGGCGCCGCCCACGCCCTTCCTCTTGCCGCAGGCCGCTTCGCGCGCATGAAAAAAGCCCCGCCCGGGCGCGCCGGGCGAGGCTGAGGGTCGGCGGACCGCTGAGGCCGCTCGTGCTACCGGGGGAGCTCGCGCCCGACCAGCGTCTCGACATGGCTGAAGGCGGCGTTGGCGGCAGCCTCCAGCCGCGCCTCTTCCTCTGATGTCAGCTCGGCCTCGTTAAGCGCGGCGGTGAAGCGGCGCCAGTGCAGCGCACGCCCCTCGGGATGGCCGGCGAGGTGGCGCGCCCCGTGCTCGGCGGTGAAGCCGAGCTTGGCGGCTTCCTTGGCGAGGATGGCGGCGCCCATGTTGGAGCCCTCGACGACATAGAGCCAGCCGAGCGCCTCGGGCCTCTCCAGCATCGGGCCGAAAGGGGCTTCCGGCGGCGTCAGGCCGAGATCGGCGAAGTCCTGCTCCAGCGCCGCGAGGCGGCAGCGCGCCGCGAGATCCGGCAGCATCTCCTGCAGCGACGGGTCGGCATACAGCGTCGCGACCCGGCGGTGCAGATGGTACTGAAAGCGCAGGAAACGCTGGTAATTCGCGCCGTCGGCGAAGGGGGCGGCCTGCATGACGCCCGAATCCACCCGCTCATGCGCGGCTGTGGAGGCAGCCTTGAGGCGCTTGGCGCGGTTGGGTGCCTCCACATCCGTGGCTATCGACATATCGTGCTCCTCTCATCCCGCCATGCCGGCGGGAACGCTCTTTCACAACGCTTCACTTCACATAGAACGGGTCGGCAGCGGAGGCGATCTCGCCGCCGCCGAAACGCATGGTCAGGGCGGCCTTCACGGTGAGGCCGGCGCTCGGCAGGAAGTTCTCATACTGGGTGTATTGCTCGTCCAGCAGGTTCTCCACAGACAGCCGCCACAGTGTGTTCGCGTTCGGCTGGTAGCCGGCATAGACGCTGACGAGGTTGAAGCTGCCCGTCGGCTCCAGCTCGGTGTTGTAAGCCGGGATGTCGGAAGCCTTGACGGCGGCCACGGCGGTCCAGCGCACGGCGACCGTCAGCTTTTCCTCCAGGAAGCGGAAGCCGAGCGTTGTCGTGACCTGGTCCGGCTGGATGCTCCCCAGCGGCTGCCCGGCATAAAGGCCCGCCGTGACCTCGCCTTCCGAGATCTGGCCGGAAAGGCCGACGAACCATTTGCGCGCATCATAAGTGCCCTCGAACTCGAAGCCCTTCAGCCGCACTTCCTGGATGTTCTGGTACTGCACATAGCCTGCCACGCCCCAATCATAGGGGAAGCAGGTGGTCGGCCGGCCGGGAATGGGACAGATCGTGCCCGTGGAATCGCCGAAACTCACGTCATCGATATAGTTCTCCACATCGTTCTGGTAGTAGTTCAGCTTGGCGCGCAGCCTGTCGCCGGTGACGAACAGGTCGTCCTTCTTGATGTTGATGCCGACTTCCTTGTTCTTGCCGATTTCCGCCTCAAGGCCGGGATTGGGCACGAAGTAGAACATCGTGCCGCCGGTGTTGAACGGCAGGGGGTGGGGGCCGGAGACCAGCGCCTCGGTCACGGTGGGGGCGCGGTAGCCCTCGGCATAGGTGCCGTAGAGGGTCAGCCACGACCAGGGGGTGACGCCGAGGGTGAATTTCGGCGAGAGCCGTTCGCCGCTGGTGCCGCCATCGTCGGAATTCAGCGAATAGGCGTCGTAGCGCAGCGCGGCGATAGCCTCCAGCCAGGTGGAATAATTGCCCTTCCACTGCACGAAGGCGCCGCCGACGCCGCGATCGCCCGAGGGGTTGTAGCCCTCGCCGAAGCCGTAATCGTCGGTATTGTCGATCTCGTCTTGGAAATAGTCGCCGCCGAAGGTGATGGCGTTGTTCCAGCCGGCGGCATCGAAGCGGCTGGTATTGTTGGCGTCGAAGCCCACCGTGTCGATGACGAAGCTGCGCGGATCGCCCACCGCGCCGGTGATCGGGTTGGAAGAACCGGAAACCTTCACCTGGTCCTGGTCGACCTGGTTCCAATAGACCGAGCTGCGCCAGTCGAACAGATTGTCCTCGGGGTTCTGGTAGTTCCAGCTCGCCGTCACCGTGCGGTTGGTCGCCTGGGTGCTGTAGGAGGTGGCGCCATTGGCGTCGGCGCTGGTGGTGAACTGTGTGTCGTAGTTCAGCGCGGTCAGCTTGATCTCGTGGAACTCGACGGGTCGGAAGGTCGCCTTGGCGATGCCGGTCCAGGTGTCGAAGCCGCTGTCGGGCACCACGTCGCCATTGCCGTCATGGTAATTGTCGGCGTTGCGATAGGTGCCGCCGATGAACAGGTCGACATTCTGGCCGACCTTCGCCGCGCCGAGCACCGAGCCATAGCCCATGAAGCCATTGCCGGCGGTCTCGCCGGTGGCCTCGACGCCCCAGCTCTGGCCGGGGGCGATGATGTCCTCGGCGTCCTTGGTCCGCATGGTGACGACGCCGCCAATGGCGCCCGAACCGTAGATGTTCGACACCGGGCCGCGCACCACGTCGACATCGGCGATGAGGCCGGGCTCGACGAAGAAGCCGCCGGCGCCGGCATGGCCGAGCTGGTTGAAGTTCTGCCGCGCGCCGTCGACGATCACCGCCACGCGGCCGAAATCCTGCAGGCCGCGAATATTGATCTGCGTCTGGCTGGTATTGGCGTTCTGGATCGCGGTGGTGCCGGGCATGCCCTGGAACAGATCCGCCGTGCGCTCGGGCATCAGCGTTTCCAGCTGCGCCGAGCGGCGCACGGTGACGCCCGCCAGCGTGTCGATCCAGTTTTCGGCGGTGCGGGTGGCGACGACGGTGATGGGGTCGAGCTCGACGAACTCGTCCGTCTCGACCACGGCGGCGCTGGAGGCCGGGGCTTGCGCGGCCGCCTCCTGCGCCATTGCCGGCGCGGCGGCCAGCAAGGCGAGCCAGGAGACGCCCAACCCTGCCGTCCGTGCGACTGTCGAGAGACGGGGAGAGCCCCGGTCGGTCTTGCGCATCTGTGTCCATCCCCGAATCGCGCGTCCGCCGGACGACACGATTTTCCCCGGCGGGCACCGGGCGCCCGCATCCCTGTCCGGCTGGTACCGAACGTTGAGTTGATTTCGAGGGGGGAGGGTTAATTTAAGTAAATACTTGAGTCAAATCACGTATCTATTCGATTTATATAAGTTAAAAAGAGGATATGTATTTATAGTAGTTCCAGGTGGCGGGCAGTTTGTTGTGATTAAAAGAGGGGGCATCCATTATATTTGTAATAATTATAATCTATGACCTGCAAACTCGCGCCGCGTACCGCATGGGTGGGCAGGATGCGAGGAAATGTGCGGTTTCTGCGGCCTACGTGCGCGCCGCCGCCGCGCGTTTATTTTCCGAGGCCTGCCGAAGGCCGCGCCGGCCGGCACGCGCCGAGGGGGACGCCGGCGAGGGCGCGTCCGCCCCCGCGCCGATCGGGGCATCGTCGTTGGCGAGGTGGCCCGGGCTCGCCGCTTCGACGAATCACGGGTGGGGTGTGTGCCCGGGCGGGGGGCGCCGGCTTCGTGCCGCCGGCTTCGCAGAAGCCGCGCTTACCTCACCGCAGCGACAGCCAGATGGTCTTGGTCTGCAGATACCGGTCCATCGCCTCGGTGCCGTTGTCGCGTGCCGTCGAGCCCGAGGGCTTGTAGCCGCCGAAGGGCGTGGTCACATTGCCTTCGCTGAAGCCGTTGATCGCCACGGTGCCGCAGGGCAGCCTCTTGGCGAGGTGGAAGGCCTTGTCGATGTCCCGGGTGAAGAGGGTGGCGTGCAGGCCGTCATCGGTGTCGCGCGCCAACGCCTCGTCGACGCGGTTGACCGGAATGACACCAAGCACCGGCCCGAAGATCGCCTCGCGGGCGACGCGCATGGAAGGGTCGACATTGTCGAACACGGTGGGGTCGACGAAGGCGCCACGGCGGTGCATCCCGGTGGCATCCATACCGAGCTCAGTCGGCACATGACCTCGGAGGACATGGATGCGCTGGTCGCCTCCATCAATGCCGCGCATGCCGCGGCCGGCCTGCGCGCCCGGCAATTTTCGGCCGCGCCTGTCGTTCGTGGCGGGGGTGAGGCGTGGAGCGCGCCGATCCGATCCAGGAGCTCGTCGGAAAAAAAAACGACATCTGCGCCGGCCAGCAGGCCGGCGCGTTGCTCCCTTGTGGGGTGGCGATGATCGCGGCGGAGGGGGGGATGCGAGACGACGAAGGCAAGCGCCAGGTGCATCAGCGAGATGCCGGCGCCTTCCGCCAACGCAATCAACGCCTCGACGGCGCTCAGGCTCCAGGCCATCACGCCCATGCCATAGCGTTGGCACGTCGGTAACACTGCGCCTCCACGATATCGGATGCGGGAACGGTCGAGGCGCCGAACGCTCGAAGCGTGCCCGCCCGCATGAGGTCGCTTTCGCGGTAGCGGCCGTGCCGGTTCGTGGAGAAGGTGGAGTGGTTCGGCACCGCGCTTTCCAAACCGAGCTGGCAGAACCAGCGATAGGCGAGGTTGAGGTGAACCTCTTCCAATCCCCACGGACCCGCAGCTTCGCCGATGGTTCTCTATTCAGCGACAGCGCCGCCGCCGCCCTGCCATCAAACCGCAGCTGATGTTCATTCATCGAAGGCGAGCTGAACCTTCAGAGTATGTTCGGGATGCTGCTCGACGAGATCGAAGGCGGCGCGTGCCTCCCGCGCGGGGAAGGCCTGGGTGATCATGCGCGCCGGCTTCAGCGCGCCGCTCTCCAGCCAGCTGACAACCTCGGGAATGAACCGGCGGTTCAGCCGCGAGCCGACCAGCGTCAGTTCCTTGCGCACGATTTCCTGCTGGCTGACATTGCACGGGGCCGGCGAGAAGCCGAGCAGGCCGATGCGCCCGGCCGGCGCGGCGATGCGGCAGGCCTCTTCCAGCAGAGCGGGAATACCCGCGCCGTCGATGATGACGGAGGGGCCGAGACCATCGAGCTCGCCCGCGACCGCCTCGCCGACGGAACGCTCCCTTGAATGAACGACCAGATCGGCGCCGAACTCGCGTGCCCTGTCGAGGCGGTCGGTATCGATGTCCGCCACGATGCAGCGGGCGCCGCGCATCTTCGCGACCTGTAGAACGGTGATGCCGACCGTGCCGGCGCCGTAGACGAGGACGACGTCGTCCTTTGTGCACGCGGTGCGCCAGAGCACATTTGCCGCCACCGCCAGCGGTTCGGCAAGGGCGGCGACATCGAAGCCGAGCGAAGGCGAGATCTTTACCGCATTGGCCTCGGGCACGATGGCGACCGAGCGGAATCCGCCGTCGCGATGGACGCCAATGACCTGCAGTTTCGCGCAGACATTGGAGCGACCGGTGCGGCAGGGATGGCAATGGCCGCAGGAGATGACGGGGTCGGCCACGACATGATCGCCGATGGCAAGATGCGACACCCCCGCGCCGAGCGCCGACACCACGCCGGCGAACTCATGGCCGATGATACGTGGATAGGTCACGAACGGGTTCGACCCGTGGAGAATGTGCATGTCCGAGCCGCAGATGCCAGCGCGGCGCACCGAGATGGCGACTTCCCCCGGCCCCGGCGCGGTTGCCTCGCGCCTATCGACGAGGAGGGAATGGGGTTCGCGGACCGAGATCGTGACCATAAGGATGATCCTGTTGAGGAATGACGCGATCGAGCCGCCTCAGCGGCTGGCCGCCTCCAGTGCCGAGAGATGGATAGCGACCCGCTGGCGCCAGTCGGTGGAGGTCACGAGCTCCCGCGGGAACAGGCCGGGCAGCGCGAAGAAGGGCGCTGATCCTCCCTCCGATGCTGCCCTGGCAAGCTCGGCCGCCCGCGGGTCGTTGACCGGTCCCATGCGGCTGACATAGGCGAGCCAGAGTGCGGTCACATAGGCGAAGGCGTCGGCGTCACCGCCGTTCGCCAGTGCCTCGACCGCCGGTGCGAAGACCCGCTGCGGCAGCTTCTGCGTGCCATCCATGGCGATCTGCACTGTGCGATGGGCAATCGCCGGATTGGCGAAGCGGGCAACAAGCTGCGCGCGATAGACGGCGAGGTCGATGTCCGGCACCGGGTCCAGCGTCGCGGCGGCCGCCTCCATATGCGCGCGCACCCGCGCCACATGCTCGGGCACCGCCATCACATCGCGCACATGGTCAAGACCGTGGAGCTGGCCGAGATAGGCGATGAGCGAATGCGAACCGTTGAGCAGCCGCAGTTTCATCTTCTCATAGGGCTCGACATCGGCGACGAACAGCGCCCCGCCGGCCTCCCAGGCTGGCCGGCCGTCGACGAAATCCTCCTCGATCACCCATTGGCTGAACGCTTCGGTTTCCAGTGCCAGCGTATCCTGCGCACCGATGAGGACGGCGGCGCGGGCACGGGTCTCGTCGGTCGCGGCCGGCACGATGCGATCGACCATGCTGGATGGAAAGCGCCCCTTCTCGGCGATCCATGTGGCGAGCGGGGCGTCGCGGCGCTCGGCCATGTCCAGTACGAGGCGGCGCACGAGGCGGCCATTGGCGGGAAGATTGTCGCAGCACAGCACGGTGAAGGGCGGCCGTTGGGCGGCGTAGCGGCGCGCCAGAGCTTCGACAAGGATACCGATCGCGCCGGTCGGTGTGTCCGGCGTGGCGAGGTCGGCTGCGACCGCCGGGTGCGCCGGGTCGAGCCTGCCGGTGGATGGATCGAACCCATACGCCTTCTCGCTGACGGTCAAGGTGACGATGCGGATGGCCGGATTGGTCAGCAGCGCCAGCAGGCGTTCGCGCTCCTGCGTCGCCGCCAGGGCGTCGATTTCGGAACCGACGACGCGGGCGCTGTCCTCGTCGCCATCGCGGGTAATGACGCTGTAGAGGCCACCCTGCGCGCGCAGGTCCTGGGCGATGGCGGTGGAGCGCAGGCTCACCCCGACGATGCCCCATGGACCGAACTCCATGGCCAGAGCGGCATCGGTATAGATGGCCTGATGGGCACGGTGGAAGGCGCCGATGCCGATATGGACAATGCCCGGCGTCAACGCCGCACGGTCATAGGCCGGGCGCAAGACATGCGCCGGCAGCACCGTTTTGGGGGAGAGGCGTTCCATGGGTCACGCGACGCCGAAGGCGGGGTGGGAAAGCGTGTGCTCAATGCCGCGCAATTCGGCGAGGCCCTTGAGCCGGCCAATGGCGGGATAGCCGGGCTGGGCGCCGCGCGTCAGGTCATCGAGGATTTCCTGCCCATGGTCGGGACGCATGAAAATCTGATGATCGACCCGCCCCTCGGCCTTGCGCCGCCGCTCCTCGGCGAGAAGGGCGGCGATGACGGCGACCATGTCTGTGCCGCCTTCCAGATGCCTGTCTTCGAAGAAGGAGCAGGGAAAGCCATCCGTCTCGCGCCGCACATTGCGCAGATGAACGAAATGGATGCGCGAGGCCAGCCGTTTTGCAATGGCGGGAAGGTCGTTGTCTGGCCGCGCGCCCAATGAGCCGGTGCAGAACGTTACGCCATTGGCCGGGCTGTCCACCCCATCGAGCATGTCGCGATAATCGGCTTCGGTGGACAGGATGCGCGGCAGGCCGAGCAGCGGCCAGGGCGGATCGTCGCCATGAGCGCAGAGCCGCATGCCGAGTTCTTCGGCCACCGGCACCACCTCGGCGAGGAAGTCCTTGAGATTCTTGCGCAGCCGGTTGGCGTCAATCGCGGCGTAGCGCGCGAGTGCCTCGCGCAGCTCGGCGAGGCTGTAACCGTCCGACGAACCCGGTAGGCCGGCGCCGATGTTGCGTGCGAGGGCTGCCTTCTTGACGTCGCTGAAAGCCAGGAAACGCCCACGTGCCTCGTCGAACAGTGCTGCCGGATAGTCCTGCGCAGCGCCGGGGCGCGCCAGCAGGAACAGGTCGAAGGCGACGAAATCGACAAGGTCGAAGCGCATGGCGCGGGCACCGTCGGCCGCTTCCCAGCGCAGATCGGTGCGGGTCCAGTCCAGCACCGGCATGAAATTGTAGCAGACGGTGAAGATGCCCGCCTCAGCGAGCCGGCGCAGGCTTTCCTGCCAGGCAATGATGTGCGCACGCCACGCGCCGGTCTGGGTCTTGATGCTCTCGGAGACCGGGATGCTCTCCACCAGTTCCCATTCGAGCCCGCCCGCCCGCACCTCGGCCTGGCGCCTGGCGATCTCGTGTGCGGTCCAGGCGGTGCCGGTCGGGACATGATGCAGCGCGCTGACGATGCCCTGCGCGCCGGCCTGCGCGGCGTCGCGCACGCTCACCTTGTCGATGGGGCCGAACCAGCGCCATGTGTGTCGCATAGAAATATCCTCGAATGGCTTTCGGTTCAGGACGTGGGCGCGCCGACGACCGCGATGGCGCGCAGCGGCGCCCCCGAGCCGCCGCGAATGGGCAGCGGCAGGGTGACGAGAAAGGCGAAGGGCGGCAGCTCGCCGAGCCGGGCGAAGTTCTCGCCGATCAGCACGCCCGCCCCGAGCAGCCGGCGATGGGCGGGAAACTCCGTGCTGCCGAAGGCATCGAGCGACAGGCAATCCGACCCGGCGATGCGCACCTGGCGCTCGACCAGCCATCCGGCCGCCGCCTCCGACAGGCCGGGCCAGTCCGCGAGAAAGGCGACGTGCGGCGCGGGCTCGGTCCAGTGCGCATCCCAGCCGAAATGGAAGAACACCGCGTCGCCGGGGCGGATGGCCCCATGACGGGTCTCGAAATCAAGGATCGTCTCGATACCGATGGCGTGGCGCGGGGCCACCTTGCTGCAGTCAATAGTCGCCATGCGGCCGAAGAAGCGCAGCGGCTCGATCTGGTCGATGGCGGCGCCGTCACGCACGAAATGCAACGGCGCGTCGAAATGCGTGCCGGAATGCTCGCTCATGCACAGCGCGTGATTGCAGGCGACGTCACCGCGGTCATAGCTCTCGATGAGTTCCTGAGTGAAGCGCGGATGCGTCGGCCACACCGGCATGTCCGGCGCCAGCGGATGGGTGAGGTCGACAAGCCGGACCTGCGGCGAGCGGAACAGCGCGGCGAGGGCGTCGAGGTCCATCATCTCACCCCGCCTTCGGGCGCGGCACGATCGCCACGATCAGGATGATGAGGGCACCGGTAAGCAGGAAGCGAATGCCGGCCTGCATCTGGAAGGTGTTGAGCATCGTCGCCATGAGATTGAAGAACAGCGCCGCGCCCCAGATGCCGATGGCGTTGGCCTGCCCACCGGCGACGCTGGTGCCCCCGAGCACCACCACGGCGATGGATTCCAGCAGATAGGTGTCGCCCATATTGAGCGCCGCACCGCCCGAAAAGCCGGACAGCAGGAAGCCGGCCAGACCGGCGGACATGCCGCACAGCGTATAGGCGACCAGCCGCACCCGCCCGACGGAAATGCCCGCCAGCCGCGCCGCGCGCTCGCTCTGCCCGACGGCCAGCAGCTGCCGGCCGCCAACGCCGCGCTTCAGCACCAGGACGGCGAGCAGGGTGAGCCCCATGACCGCCACTGGCAGCACGCGGATGCCGCCTATCGACCAGAGGGTGAATTCGGAGAGCGCGGCCGGCGGCTTTAGCGTCGCCTCGCCGCCGAGGTTGAAGGCGAAGGACTGGAACACGAAGCTCCATGCCAGCGTCGCGATGATCGGCGGCAGGCGCAGGGCGGTGATGGCGAGATAATTGAGCATGCCCGCCACCGCGCCCACCGCGACAGCGAGCAGGAGCCCCGGCAGCACCATCGCGTCGGAGCCGCCCATAATGCTCATCGAGGCATAGGCCGCCAGTGTCAGCACCGAGGGCATGGACAGGTCGATATTGCCGGGACCGGAAGCGATGACCAGCATCTGCCCGGTGCCGACCACCACGCTGAAGGCGGCGAAGACCAGCGCCGAGGAGAGCGTCGGAATGGCGCTGCCGGTGCCCGAATAGCAGATGGTCGCCACCCACATGACCAGCGCGACGAGGAAGCCGTAGCTCCAGGGGGCGAGACGCAGGCTCATGAGCGGTGTTCCGAGAACAGGATGCGGCCGGCAAGCACGAGGAACAGGATCGCCCCCTGCGCGCCGATCTGCCAGGTCGGCGGCACCTGCAGGAAGCTCAGCAGCGAGCCGGCCAGCGCCAGCGTTAGCGCGCCGATCACCGTGCCGACGGGCGAGACGATGCCGCCCGTGAAGGCGCCGCCCCCGAGGATCACCGCGCCGACGCCGAGAAGCGTGTAGGCGGGCGCTACATTTGGATCGCCTGACGTGGTGAGGCCGGTCAGGGTGAGTCCGGCGAGACAGGCGAGGGCGCCTGCGGCGGCATAGACCGCGCAGCGGATCGTCCGCACCGACCAGCCCGCACGCTCGACGGCGCGGGGATTTGCACCCGCCCCGCGCAGCACCGCGCCATAGGAGGAGCGCGAGATGACGAGGTGGCCGATGAGTGCGGTGAGAAGAGCTATGAGCACAGGCAGCGGCACGAAAGGCGGCTTCCAGCTCATGAACGCCACCAGCCAGCGCGGCGCCGTCCCGCCGGGACCCGGCATCAGCGTCACGGCCGCTCCCAGCCAGATGAACGACATGCCCAGCGTCACGATGATCGAGGGCAGCTGCCGCACATGGATGAGCAGTCCCACCCCGGCATAGACCGCGATGCTGGCGGCAAGGATGACGAGCGCGAGCAGCGGCGCTTCATCGAGGTAGAGCGCCGCCACGCAGGTGACGAAGCCGACGAAGCTGCCGATCGACAGATCGATGTCGCCCAGCATGATGACCAGCATCTGCGCGAGCGCGGCGAACATCAGCGGCACGGCGAATTTGAACAGCAGCGTGAAGCCGAAATAGCTCATCGCCGAGGGGCGGATCCAGAAGATCACCGCCAGCATGGCGATCAACGTCGCTGCCGGCAGGCCGATCTGCAGCGCGGAGCCCAGAGCGGAGGTAAGGCGGGGGCGCCGCTGAAGGGCCGTATCAGCCATGGGAGGCTCCCGTTTGCGCGCCGCCGAAGGAGGCTTCCAGGATGCGGGCATGGTTGATCTGCGCGCCGGGGATCTCCTCCACGACGCGGCCCTCGCGGAAGACGTAGAGCCGGCCGCAATTGCTCAGTTCGTCCATCTCGGTCGTGTACCAGACGAAGCTGCGGCCCTTGTCGGCCTCGGCGCGGATGAGGGCGTAGACCTCCTGCTTGGTGCCGACATCGACGCCGCGCATCGGGTCGTCGAGCAGCACCACCTGCGCGTCGGAGGCGAGCGCGCGGGCGAACAGCACCTTCTGCTGGTTGCCCCCGCTCAGCGACAGGATCGGTGTGTCGACATCCGGCGCCTTCACCTTCAGCCGCGCCGCCCATTGCTCGGCCAGCGCCCGTGCCGCCCCCGGGACGACGAAGCCGCCGCGCTGCAAGGCCTTGAGGCTGCGGATGGTCAGATTGTCCGCGATCGACCACAGCGGAAACACGCCCTCCGCGCCGCGATCTCCGGCGACATAGGCCACCGGCACATCCGAGGTCGCGGCATAGATGGCGCGCAGGCGGTCGCGCTGGCCGTGGCCGTCGAGCCCGGCAAAGCCGATGATCTCGCCGCGCCGGACACAAATGGGGCGGTCGGCCCCGTCGCGGCCGGGATGGTCGACGACGATCGCACCATCTGCGGCCGGACCGATGGCGCGGCCTGTCCCGCCATGGGCCTCGATGCTCCCCATCATGGCGACAAGATCGGAACGGGTGAGACCGGCGGCCGGACGGTCCGCCACTGCCGCGCCGTCCATCATCACGGTGACGCGATCGCTGACCGCGAGGATTTCGTTGAGGCGATGGGTGATGAGGATGCAGGCAATGCCGTCAGCCGCCGCCTTGCGGATATGGGCAAGGAGCTGCTCCGTCGGCGTGTGTCCGAGCGCGGAGGTCGGCTCGTCGAGGATGACGCCGCGCACCGGGACGCTGGTCTGCGTGAAGGCGCGGGCAATCTCCACCATCTGCCGCTCGCCAATGGCGAGTTCGGCCACCTTGCGGTCGGGGTCGATGCCGTGGCCGGGGAAGATGTCATCGAGCGCCGCCGTTATGAGCGCGCGCGCCCGGCGCCGCCAGCCCAAGCCCCTGAGGCTCGCATGGATGATGCGGGTGTTCTCGGTGGCCGAGAGGTTGGCGCAGAGCGACAGTTCCTGGAAGATGCAACGCAGGCCGCAAGCCTGCGCCTCGCGCGCGCCCCAGGCGCCGATCTCGGCGCCGTCGTAGCAGAAGGCGCCGGAGCTGCGCTGCACCGTGCCCGCCAGCACGTTCATCAGTGTCGACTTGCCGGCGCCGTTGTGACCGACCAGACCGACCACCTCGCCCGGCGCCAGCACGAAATCGACGCCGACCAGCGCCCGCACCGCGCCATAATGCTTGGCGACGGCACGGGTCGCGATCAGCGGCACCGGGGAGGCCGCGCCTGGGCGCGGCTCCCGGTTGGCGGACGGGATGGCACGCATCGGGTTCAACGCCTCACTTCGGCGCGGGAACCATGGGAAGCGGCGCCTTGGCGACATTGGCGTCGATGATCGTCGCCACCAGGTCCTGCGGGTATTCCGCATTGACCACACCGCCTTCGGGCACGGTCTTCAGCCAGGCATCGAGGTCGGGCTGGTTGATCTGCAGCAGCGGTACCTCGACGAATTTCGGCACCTGCTTGCCGGCAAGAATCTGCTGCGCGACCCAGAAGGCGACCTGCGAGACCGAGGGCGTGGCACCCAGCGAGAAGGTCTCGTAGCCCGTGGCGTCATGCTCCTTCTTCCAGAGCGCGAGTTCGTCCTGCCGGTTACCCATGATGATGATCGGCAGCTTGCGACCCGCCGCCTTGAAGGCCTGCGCCGCGCCATAGCCGTCGCCGCCCTGGGTGAGCACGCCGTCAATCTGCGGCAGCGAGGGCAGCACGCCGGAGACTTCCTTCTGGGCGATGGTGCCGGTCCACTGGCCGTAGACTTCGCCGACCTTCTTGTAGCTGGGATGGGCGGCGAGGGCTTTGTTCACGCCCTCGTTGAGGCGCTTGTCGAAGCCGTCGCCGGCCATGCCGCGAATTTCGAGAATGTTGGCCGGCTTGTCGCCCAGCTTGGAGGCGATGAAGTCCAGCTCGGCCTTGGCGTAGGAATCGAGATTGTAGTCGACCACATAGGCGCAGGGTTCGGTGACGCCGCTGGCGAAGGCGACCACGGTGATGCCGGCGTCGCAGGCCTCCTTGATGGAGCCGTTGAGCGCGGTATCGGAACCGGCCAGCACGATGATGGCGTCATAGCCCTGCAGGATCAGGTTCTGGATCTGCGAGGCCTGCTCGGTGACGGAGTTGTTGGAGGAGACGACGGCGCTGCCGGCGATCTTGCCGTCCGCCTTGGCCTTGGCGGCTGCGGCCTCGAAACTCTTGATCATCACCTGCCGGAAGGAGTTGCCGGCGTAGGAATTGCTGAAGGCGATCTTCTTGCCGGATGTATCGCCGGTGGCGGTACCTTCCGCCGCAAAAGCACCACTCGTGAGCACCGAGCCGGCGAGCAGTGCTGCCGTCAACGCCAGAATCTTACCGTTCGACTTCGCCATTGGATGTTCCTCACCATTGTCGCGGCCCGACATTTGTCCGGGTCCGCATTCCTGCCTTGGCGGCTTGTTGTCGGTTTTGTACTCTACCATGGTAGGATGTCAATCGGCGTGATAGCGTGCTTTCGGTGAATGTGCGACAGCAGGGACGGGCCGTCTGGGAGGGGAACGATGGAAGCTAAACGTAAGCTCGGAGCCGCGATTCCCGACGTGCCTTCCTCCGGCACCTCGCCGTCCCCGGTCGCACCGGGCACGGGTGTGGGCTCTCTCGCGCCGCCGGCGATGGAGCCCGTCAATCCGCGCCTGCCCATCGCTCCGCAGATCTATGAGCGGCTGCGGCGGGCCATCACCACGCTCCTCGTGCTGCCGTCCGAAGCGCTGAGCGAGAAGGAACTCTCGCTCCAGCTCGGGGTCAGCCGCACCCCGGTGCGCGAGGCGCTGATCCGCCTCGCCGACGAAGGGCTGGTCGACATCCTGCCCCAGCGCGGCAGCTTCGTCGCGCCGATCCGGCTGCGCGATGTCGAGGAAGCCCAGTTCATTCGCGAGTCGCTGGAGGTCGCGGTGGCGTGTCGCCTGGCGGGACATTGTTCGCCGCGCTTCCTGTCGGAGCTGAGGCTCAACCTAGCCCGGCAGGAGAGCGCCGTTGCCGAAAGGGACCGCGATCTGTTCCTGGAGTTGGACGAAGCGTTCCATCGCGGGCTCTGCGAGGAGGCCGGCCTGTCCAAGAGCTGGCGTGTCATCCAGTCGGTGAAGCTGCAGATGGACCGGGTTCGCTATCTCAGCCTGCCCGAGCCCGGCCATCTCGACGTGCTGCTCGCCCAGCACCGACAGATCACGAGCGCGATCGAGAGCGGCGATTCGGACGAGGCGGGGCGGCACATGTCGGCTCACCTGAAGGAAGTGCTGGGTTCAGCCAATCTGCTGCGGCAGAAGCTGGCGCATCTGATCGAGAAGTGAGCGCGTAAGCTGGCGAGCAGGCCGCGCCCGCCAGAATCCGTTGCGGCGGCGTGAGGGCGCTCGGCCCCATCCACCACGCCACCGCCATGAGATGCGCTGCCAGCGCATGCCGAAGGCGCCGTTTGCCAGCTTCTGGCTCGGCAGGTACGGCACCGCCTGCCGGGCGGCGGGACGGGCCTCAGACGACCGAGTGTCGAGAGGCCGTGGCGGTTTGATCCGCCAAAGCCACCAGACGGCTGCTCATAGCCGTGCGCGTCTGCAGCCTGCCGCCCGCCGCGACGCTCAAGGCAGGTCCGGACAGATCTTCCAGTCGCGCAGCTTGTACACCGTGCCGGGACGCGGCCGGGGTGTGTCGCCGCCCTCGCGCAGGCGACGCTTGAAGCTGTGGATGGGGGTGGCGAGATCATCCACGCGAACCTCGACGACGGACGGGCCGTCATAAGCGAAGGCCGCATCCAGCGCGGCGCCGAGTTCGTCCGGCTTCTCGACATAGATCCCCATCAGCCCCAGTCCGGTTGCGGCGGCGGCGAAGTTGGGATGGCAGCTCTGGCTCTCCAGCAGAGCCGACTGCACGTTCTTGAAGAAGATGTCCTGCCAGAGCTGGATCCAGCCGAGCCGTCCATTGTTCAGCACGACGTTGACCACTTTCTGGTTGCGCTGGGCCTGCGTCGCCAGCTCACCGATCGTGTAGGAGAACGCCCCGTCGCCCGCGACGGTGACGATGCGCGTGCCGGGCAGCGTCTCGGCAGCACCGATCGCTGCCGGAATGGCATAGCCGAGTCCGCCCTGGCCGCGTGCATAGAGCACGGAGCGCCCGGCCCGCGTGGTCGGGATATAGTTGGCGATCCAGCCCGCTGAAAAGCTCGCATCCGAGACGACGATATCGCTCGACTCGAGCCGGGCGGCCACCTCGTCCATGACGCGTGCCGGGTGGAGGGGAAGCTGCTCGCTCTCGATCTCGCTGCGCTTCTGGCGCTCGCCTTCGGCCTTCACCTCGGCGATGCGCGCCGCCCATTCCGGGCGGGTTTGCGGAGGGAGAGCCGCGTTCAGCAAGGTCAGCGCCTCGCGCACATCGCTGAACATCGCCACCGTGGGCAGGAAGGTGCGGCCATGCTCGTTCGGATCGATGTCGATGGTGATGGTCGCCTGCTCGGGCAGCGGCAGCGTCCAGTTCAGCGCGGTGTTCTGGCTGGCCTTGGAGCCGCACCAGATAATGAGATCGGCCTCCTTGATCAGCTCGATCGCGGCCCAGGACCCCAGCGGATTCAACGTGCCAGCGGCATAGGCCGCCGTCTCGGGAACGGAGCCCCGACCGGTGAGACTGGTCACGGCGAGCCCGCCCAGTTTCTCGGCGAAGGCGGTCGCCTCGTTACAGGCGAGCGCGCCATGCACGCCGCCGCCGAACACGACCGCCGGGCGCTGTGCCCGCTCGATCAAGGCCACCGCGTCTGCCACCGAAGAGGCCACCGGCGCCGAGCGCAGGAAGGGTGCCTGTATCGCCCGCTTGTCGATGCCGATCTTGATCTCGTCCTCGTTCCACTCGGCGTCGAAGATGTCATGCGGAATGATCAACGCCACCGGGCCGGGGCGCGGCGAGGTGGCGACGCGGAAGGCGGTGCGGATCAGATCCGGCAGGGCGGCCTTGGAGGGGACCAGCCAGCTGTCCTTGGTGATGGTCTTGAAGAAGGAAAGCTGGTCGAAGCCCTGGCTCGCGATGCCCTTGTCCTTCAGCGACAGCCAGTCGAGCGGCAGCTCGCCAACAATGCCGATCATCGGCACGGAGGCGTTCAGCGCTTCGATGAAGCCGGCCGGCAGGAGATTGGCACCAGGCCCCACAGTGACATCGCAGACGCCGGGCTTGCCGGTGAGCCGCGCATAGGCGTCGGCCGCGTAGGCGGCGTTGCGTTCGTCCCGCATCAGCACGTGGCGGATACGGTCGGTGCGGCGGGAAATGCCGTCATGCAGCGCCGTGGTCTGCCCGCCGGGCATGCCGAACACGAGCTCTACACCGTACTGGGCGAGCATCTCCGCGACCAGATCACCCATATGGGCCATGGAAGTCTCCTTGGGATCGACAGTGAGGATGCGCGCTTGCCGAAGGGCTCCAGGGCGCATGCGGGCAGATGCCGCCTGTGTTTTGGCATAATTCAATGATGGGTGACGTATGTCAATATCATATTTCAAGTTCTCTTGGCATATGACATGATGCATATCAGTGAGGCGCCGGTCGCAGGACCGGTGCGGCGAACGGGGCGGAGGGATCCAGGGGCACATGGCGAAGCGGGCGGAGCGCAACGGCGTGGCGCGGCACGAGGGGGATGCGACGCAATTCGCGCTCGATCCGGTGCTGACCGCAGCCTGGCTGTATTACGAGGAGGGGCTGAAGCAGGACGAGATCGCCGCGCGTTTCGGCATCTCCCGCGCCACGGTGTTCAATCTCCTGCAGAAGGCGCGGGACGAGGGAGCGGTGAGCGTCTCGATTGATGTCGCCCGGATCGGGGCGCTGCGCCTTGCCCAGAGGCTGTGCCAGGCCACCGGCGTCGCCGAGTGCTACATCGTCCCGGCCATCGGCAATGACCGCCCGGTGACTGAGCGCATTGGGGCGCTCGGTGCCCGTGTGCTGGAACGGCGCATAACGCCGCAGAGCGTCCTCGGTGTGGCGTGGGGGCGAACGGTCATGGCGCTCTCGCAGACGCTCGCCGCGCTCCATTTGCCCGGCACCAGCATCGCGCAGATCACCGGCAGCGCCATCGGCACCTATGATTTCTCGCCCGAGCTGTGCACCTCGAACATCGCGGTGAAGGTCGGCGGGCGCTGCGTGAACATGCTGGCGCCTGGCATCGTCTCCAGCGCCGACGTGAAGCGCCTCCTGATGGCGGAGCCCATCGTTGCCCAGCATTTCGCACTGCTGCGCGGCTGCGACATTACCCTTTTCGGCGTCACCGATCTGGGCGAGGGCACGTCGCTGATGCATAGCGGCTTCATGACCGAGCCGACCTTGGCCGACTACCGCGCCCATGGCGCTGTCGGCTTCGTCTCGGGCTATTTCTTCGACAAGGAAGGGCGGCCGGTGCTGACGGACCTCGATGCCCGGCACCTGTCGATGCCACGCGAGGATTTTCTCGCCGTGCCGACACGGATTTGCGTCGGGGGAGGGCCGTCCAAGATCGCGGCGATCGCTGCCATGCTGCGCGGCGGCTATGCCAATGTGCTGGTAACGGACGAGACGACCGCACGGGCGGTTCTGGCGACCTTCGACGGACGGGCAGGCGCTATTTGACGATGAAGTGCAGTCGCGCCTGGTCGGTCCGGTACACGGCGGTGTAATATTCAACGGCCTCGTCGGTCTGCATATAGGTCACGGACTCGATCGCAATCACCGGCGAGCCGACGGGAATTTCCAGCAGTTCAGCCTGTTCCGGGGTGGCGGTGGCAGCTTCAAGCCAGCGTTCGGCGCGCTTCAGGGTGATGCCGTAGCGCCGCGACAGCGTGTCGTAGAGCGAGCGGTTGTGCATCGGCACCTGCTCGAAGCCGGGCGCGAGCCGCAGATTGATGAAGGTGTAGACCAGGATGCGCGGCTTGCCGTCCACGCTCAGCACCCGGTCGAGGGCCACCACTGGCTCGTTCGGGCCCAGCCGCAGCATTCGGCAGACCCGCTCATCCGGTGCGACCAGTTCCTGGCGCAGGATGGCGCGGCTTACCGAGTGGTTGGTGAGGTGCAACTCGCCGGAGAAGCCGATATTGGAGCCAAGGAAGCCTTGATCGTCACGCTTGGGGGCAACGAAGGCACCTTTGCCCTGCAGCTTGTAGATGACGCGCTCGGACACTAGCTGGGTCAGTGCCTCGCGCACCACGGTCCGAGACACGCCGAAGCTGTCGCACAGTTCGGCCTCGGACGGCAGGCGCGCGTTCTCCGCCAGCTTTTCGGTGACGATCAGCGTCAGCAAGGCAGACTTCACCTGCGACCAGAGCGGCAGGCTCGAGCCGTTGTCGCGCAGGCCGTTATCCCGTTCGGCCAGCGCTTTGAGCGTCGGCACCAGATTGGTCGGGGTTCGCGGCGCGCGGCGGCGTGCTTGGCTCATTGGGTCCTTCCCGGCAGATGATGCCGTGTGGCGATCACCTGCGCCGTCGCCACGACTTCCTGCGCGATGCGCTCCGCCGACCAGCCCAGCGCCTCGCCGACCACCGTGCCCAGCTCGGCGAGCGCCTCGGCCGTCGCCTGACCGAGCAGCGCGATATGTGTACGGCGAAGCACCACGTCCTCCAGCCGGACCACTCGCTCCTCGCGGGCGATGGCCGCGATTTCCTGATACGAATAGTCGGGAAGCGTCGTCAACGGAATTTCATGTTGCGCTGCAAAGTCTTCGAGCCGTTTGGACGCCAGGGTGCCGTAGCGGTCGAACAGCGTGCGCGCCCGTGCTGGCGTCAGCCCGAAGCGCTGCGAGAGGTCGGCAATGTAGCCCGCGCGATCGGCGGGCCATCCGGTGCTGCCGCCGATGGCGATGCCGGCGGTGGAGCGCCGACGCGCCAGACCGATGCGCGCGAGCACGTCGTCAGCGATCTCCTCGGCGCAGGCGCGGAACGTGGTCCATTTGCCGCCGACCAGCGACAGCACGGGGAACGGACGGTCTCCCTGGGGTGGAAAGGTGCGGATGGAGTGATCGCGGCTGATGGCGCCGGCGACCTGGTCGCTCGCCGGCAGCGGCCGGATGCCGGCATAGGTGTAAACGATCTGGCCGCGATCCAGCGTAATGGCCGGCATCGCCATCGCCATCACCTCGAACAGATAATCGATCTCGGCGTCCGAGCAGACCGTGTCGTCCGGGTCGTCGGTGCGCAGATCGGTGGTGCCGACCAGCGCATGGGTGTCGTCGAGCGGGTAGGCGAGGCAGATCCGATGGTCCGGCGTCTCGAAATAGATCATGGTGTCGGCGAGGCTTTCGACCAGGGCACGGTTGCGCACCACCAGATGTGACCCTTTGGTGCCGCCGATCAGCCGCTGATTGATGCCGAAGCTCCCATCGACCGCGTCGACATAAGCGCCTGCGCAGTTCACCACCAGCTTCGGTGTCACCGTGAAACGCTCGCCCGTGATTGTGTCGGCGAGCAGGATGCGCCCGCCGTCGCGGCCGACGACGGCGACATAGCTGGCGGCGCGCGCCGCGGGGCACATCTGCTCGGCCTGCGCCACCAGTTCAAGGCCGAGGCGCTCCGGCGCCGTGAGGCGGGCATCGTGATACTCGGCGACATAGCGCGTGGAGGAGGCCAGCGCCGGCATCTGGGCGCGGAACTCGCGCGCGGGCACCATGCGGTGGTTGGGCATGGTCTGGTCGCGGCGGTTGAACAGGTCATAGACCCGCAGGCCCAGCGCAACGACGAAGGCGCCCTTCGGCCCCGGCGTGCGCACCCAGCCGAGGAAGCGCCCCACCGAGGCCAACGCCCCACTGAAGCGATCGGCGATCGGAACGCGAACCCGGAGCGGGCGCACGAGGTGGGGCGCATCGAGGAGCAGGCGGTTGCGCTCCTCCACCGACTCGCGGACCAGCGAGAACTCACCAATCTCCAGATAGCGCAGCCCGCCATGGATCAGCCGGGAGGACGCCGAGCTGGTCGCCGAGCAAATGTCGCCCATGTCGACCAATAGCGACGGCACACCCTGGACGGCCAGATCGCGGAACACACCGACGCCGTTGATGCCGGCGCCGATGATCAGCACCTCCGGCACGGGGGAGCCGGATCCCGGGCCTGTTCGCAGGCTGTCGAGAATGGCGTCGCGGGACAACATGGCAGGCTCCATACCGACCGGATCGATGGACCGGCACCGCACGACGGACGCTCTCAGCTCCCTGTGACGGCGCACTCACTTATAGTTACAAGTTAGAACGACCACATTCGGTTCGACCTGTCAATTTGTGTATTTAGGACTGAAAATACGCTGCAATGCAGCATAAATCGACGTCATTAAGATATTGACGCGCTAAAAGTCGCGGCTATGATCAAACATGTAATTACGTGTTGAGCTTCGAAAAACGAAGCCTGCCGGTCATATCCGGCCCGGAGGACGCCATGAGGGAACGCCTGATCGGCATTGATGCCGGCGGGACGATGACGAAGGCCGCCTTGTTTGATCTTGATGGCCAAGAACTCGCCTGCGAACGCCGACCCAACCAGATGCTGTTTCCCGGGCCCGGCCACACCGAGCGCGATCCCGATCGCATGTGGCAGGCCGCCTGCGAGTCCATCGCTTCGGTGCTGGCGAACACCGGAACGTCGCCGGGCGACGTGCTGGCGGTCTCCTGCGCCGGTTATGGCAGCGGCATTTATCTGACGGATCGCAACGGCGATCCGGTGCGGCCGGGCGTGGTGTCCACCGACAGTCGCACGGCCGATCTCGTGGCGGAATGGGAAGGCAATGGGCGCGCCGGCGTCACCGCCCGGCGCATTCAGCAGCGTGTCTGGCCAGGTCAGGCCATTGCCCTGATGGCCTGGTTCTCCAAGCACGAGCCGGAGACGGTCGCACGCACCGAACGCGTCCTGTTCTGCAAGGATTTCTTGCGCGGACGGCTGTGCGGGGACTTCTCCACCGACCCCACCGATGCCGGCATCGCCGGTGCCATTGATGTCGAGACGGGCGCATACGCCCGCGAGGTGTTTCGCGATCTCGGCATTGCCTCCTGGCTGGACGTGATGCCGGAGATCGGCCCCTCGGCCGAGGTGGTGGGGAAGGTTACTCAGGCCGCGGCACGCCAGACCGGCCTGAAAGAGGGCACGCCGGTGGTGCGCGGCGTGGCCGATGTCGCGGCAGCCGCGCTTGCGTCCGGTGTGGTCACCTCCGATCGCTTGTCGATGATCGCCGGCACGTTCAGCATCAACTCCACGCTCCACGCCAGCCCGCGTCTGTCCGTCCCGCCCTTTCTGCAAATGCCCTATCCCATTGGCGGGCAGGTGCTCGCCACCGAGGGTGCGGCGACGTCCGCCTCCAATTTCGAGTGGTTCTGCCGTGAAGTCCTCGACGCCGAAGCCGCACGGGCGCTCTCGAACGGCGCCTCGGTCTACGATGTCTGCAACGATTATGTCCGCGACGCGCTCG
This sequence comes from Ancylobacter vacuolatus, assembly GCF_030813595.1. Lineage (GTDB taxonomy): Bacteria > Pseudomonadota > Alphaproteobacteria > Rhizobiales > Xanthobacteraceae > Ancylobacter > Ancylobacter vacuolatus. Next base: position 83,419 of record NZ_JAUSUH010000014.1, read on the forward strand.
ACCGCGACAACGACATCCTGTTCCTCCCCTATTTGTTCGGCGGGCCCGGCGGGGCGCCGGCGGGCCTGCTCGGACTGAAGCGCTCCGACAAGCTGGGCGATGTGCTGCGCGGCATCTTCGAGGGCATCGCCTATGCCCATCGGGTGGATATCGAACGCCTGCTTTCGGGCTATGACGCCGCCAAGCCGACAACGATACGGCTCGCGGGCGGCGCGTCACGCAGCGCCATCTGGGCGCAGATCTTCGCCGATGTGCTCGGCCTGCCGGTGGAGGTCACCGACGGCACCGAGCTTGGCGCGCGCGGCGTGGCCATCGCCTCGGCGGTTGCCATTGGAGCCTATGGCGACTTTGAAACGGCCATCTCAAAGATGGTTCGGGTTCGCCAGCGATGGGAGCCGAATGTCGCGCAGCGCGACGTTCACTCCCGCAAATATGCCCGTTTCCTCGGCCTCACCCGCGCATTGGCGCGGGAATGGCCGCACTAGGCCAGATCGCCGGCACAGCCGTCGCATGGGTGACGCGACGTTGCGTGGCCGGAAGCGGACGCGCGCCGCGCCGGTCGCCGCCCGTCAGCTCTCTCGCAGACACGTCTCAACAATGAGGCCCCGATGTCGTTGACGCTTCAGGATATCTCGCTGACGGTGGATGGACAGCACCATCTGCGTGATATCGCCCTCACATTGGAACGTGGGACGGTGAACGTGCTGCTGGGCCCCACGCGGTCTGGCAAGACGTCGCTTATGCGGGTCATGGCGGGGCTGGACCCTGCCACCAGCGGCTTCATGACGGCGGACGGGCGCGATGTCACCGGCCTGCCGGTCAAGAAGCGCTCGGTCGCCATGGTGTACCAGCAGTTCATCAATTACCCGGCCCTCACGGTCTATGAGAACATCGCCTCGCCGCTGCGCGTACGCGGCGCCCCCAAGGCGGAGATCGACCGGCGTGTACGCGCCGCCGCCGCGCTGCTGAAGCTGGACAATCAGCTCGAGAAAACCCCGCTCAAACTGTCCGGCGGCCAGCAGCAACGGTGCGCAATCGCCCGCGCGGTGGTGCGACAGGCCGATCTGGTGCTGCTGGACGAGCCGCTGGCCAATCTCGACTACAAGCTGCGCGAGGAACTGCGCGAGGAACTCCCGCGCATCTTCGCCGAGACCAACGCCATCTTCGTCTATGCCACCACCGAACCCACCGAAGCCCTCATGCTCGGCGGCAACACGGCCTGCCTGTCCGAAGGCCGCCTGCTGCAATTCGGACCGGCGGCGCAGGTCTATCGGCGCCCGACCAGCCTCGCCGCCGCGCGGACCTTCTCCGATCCACCGATGAATGTCGCAGAGGTCATGAAGCGCAGCGGCCGGCTTGTGCTGCCGGGGGGAGCGGCGGTCGCCGCAGATGGCGCGCTGGCTCGGCTCTCGGATGGGCCGTACCAGATCGGCGTGCGAGCGCATCACTTGCGGCTGGCTCCCATGGCCGGAAGTATCAGCGTCACCGGCACCGTCGACGTCACCGAAATCACCGGCTCGGAAAGCTACATCCATATTCACGCCGACGCGCTGCGCTGGGTGGCTCTGGTCGGCGGCGTGCATGAGCTTGAGCCCGGCTCGCCCATCACCATCCACATCGATCCGGCGCAGCTCTTCGTCTTCGATACGGACGGCAATGTGGTCGTCACACCCGACAGCGCGGCAGACGGCGCCTTGCAGCGCGGGAGAGGCTGAGATGGCACAGATCGAACTCGTCGACCTCGCCCACGCCTATTGGACGCATGCGGAACCGGCGGACTACGCACTGAAGCCAATGACCACCACCTGGCGGCAGGGCGGCGCCTACGCGCTGCTCGGCCCTTCCGGCTGCGGCAAGACCACGTTACTCAACATCATCTCCGGCCTCGTGACACCTTCGCGCGGCAAGGTGCTGTTCGACGGCGTCGACGTCACCGGCCTGCCGACCGAGCGGCGTAACATCGCGCAGGTGTTCCAGTTCCCGGTCGTCTACGACACCATGACGGTGTTCGACAATCTCGCCTTTCCCCTGCGCAATCGCGGCCTCGACCGCCGCGCCGTGGAGGCGCGGGTACGGGAGATTGCCGGCCTGCTCGATCTGACGCCCGATCTCTCGCGACGCGCCCGCGGCCTCGGGGCCGACGCCAAGCAGAAGATCTCGCTGGGGCGCGGACTGGTGAGACCCGACGTGGCCGCGGTGCTGTTCGACGAGCCGCTGACCGTCATCGATCCCGCGCTGAAATGGGAGCTGCGCTCCAAGCTGAAAGCGCTGCATCGCGCCCTCGACGTCACCATGATCTACGTCACCCACGACCAGACCGAGGCGCTGACCTTCGCCGACACGGTGGTGGTGATGCATGATGGCGGCATCGTGCAGTCGGGGCGGCCGGACGAACTCTATGATCGCCCCCGGCACACCTTCGTGGGTCATTTCATCGGCTCGCCCGGGATGAACTTCATGCCCGCGCAGGTGATGGCCGCCCAAGCGCAGGTGGGCGAGGCCATGATCCCGCTGGCGCGCAGCTATCCCGCCCTGAGCGCCGGAGCGAAGCTCGCGATCGGCATCCGGCCGGAGCATCTGCGCCTGTCCGCTCATGGAGAGCACCGGGCACGGCTGGAACGCGTCGAGGATCTCGGCCGCGTGCGCTATGCCCGCCTCAATTTCGAGGGGCACAGGCTTGCCGCCCTCGTGCCGGAGGGCGAGCCGCCCCCGAGCGGGCCGGACATACGCATCGCCTTCGATCCCGCGCGCATCCACGTCTATGCCGACAATCTGCTGGTGGGTGAACCATGATTAAATCCGTCGACAATCGCGCCTGGTTTCTGGTGCTGCCAGTTTTCGCGCTGGTGGCCTTCAACGCCATCGTGCCACTGATGACGGTGGTGAACTATTCCTTCCAGGATTCCTTCGGCAACAACCAGTTCTTCTGGAACGGGCTTGGCTGGTATCAGGAACTGCTGGATCCCTCGAGCGAACTCGGCGGGCGCTTCTTCGCGGCGCTGGGGCGCTCGGCGGCCTTCTCGCTTGGCATCCTCGCCATCGAGGTGCCGCTCGGCATTCTGGTCGCGCTGTGCATGCCGCGCGACGGCGCGCAACTCGCCATCGGCCTGGTCATCATGGCGCTGCCGTTGCTCGTGCCCTGGAACGTCGTCGGCACCATCTGGCTGCTGTACACGCGGCCCGATATCGGCCTGTTCGGCTGGCTCATCAACGCGGTGGGAATCGACTTCAACGCCACGAAAAACGCGGCACAGGCCTGGTTCGTGCTCATCGCCATGGATGTGTGGCACTGGACCAGCCTTGTCGCGCTGTTGTGCTTCGCCGGCCTCAAATCGATCCCCGACGCCTACTACCAGGCGGCGCGGATCGACGGTGCCTCGCGCCTCGCCATCTTCCGCTACATCGAGCTGCCGAAGCTCGGTCGCGTGCTCATGATCGGCGTGCTGCTCCGCTTCATGGACAGCTTCATGATCTATACCGAGCCCTTCGTGGTGACGGGTGGCGGGCCCGGCAATTCCACCACTGTGCTCTCCATCGACCTCGTAAAAATTGCGCTCGGCCAGTTCGATCTCGGCAAGGCCGCAGCGATGTCGATCGTCTACACGCTCATCGTGCTCACGGTGTGCTGGGTTTTCTACACCGTCCTCGTCACCCGCGACAGCCAGACTGTCGAGCGCCCGGAGGTCCCGTCATGAGCCGCCGCATCATCTTCTACGCCTATCTCGTCTGCCTGATGCTGCCGCTCTATTGGCTGATCAACCTCTCGTTCAAGGCCAATGTCGAGATATCGACGACGATGACGCTGTGGCCCGCCGTGCCGACACTGAGCAACTACGCCGTCATCTTCACCGCGCCGGAATGGTTCGACGGTTTCCGCTTCTCGCTCACCTATGTCGCGCTCAACACCATCATTTCGATCAGCGTGGCACTGCCGGCCGCCTATGCCTTCTCGCGCTATAGCTTTCTCGGCGACAAGCATCTGTTCTTCTGGTTGCTGACCAACCGCATGGCGCCGGCGGCGGTGTTCGCCCTGCCTTACTTCAATCTCTACTCGTCGATCGGCCTGTTCGACACCGTCTGGGCGGTCGCTTTGGCGCATTGCATCTTCAACGTGCCGCTGGCGGTGTGGATCCTGGAAGGCTTCATGTCGGGCGTGCCGCGCGAGATCGACGAGACGGCGCGCATCGACGGCTATTCCTTTCCGCGCTTCTTCATCAAGATCTTCATCCCGCTGATCGCAAGCGGCATCGGCGTGGCGGCGTTCTTCTGCTTCATGTTCTCCTGGGTAGAACTGTTGCTGGCGCGCACGCTGACGAACAGCAAGGCGATCTCATCGATCATGACCCGCACGGTCTCGGCTTCCGGCATCGACTGGGGCCTGCTGGCCGCCGCCGGTGTGCTGACGCTCATTCCGGGCGCGCTGGTGATCTGGTTCGTGCGCAATCATATCGCCAAGGGCTTCGCCCTCGGGCGGGTGTGAGGAGGGTGGCATGGAAGGGTTTCTCGCGCATCTCGCGGAGAGCACGGCCTGGATGGCCTGGACGTGGCAGACCGGCCTGTTCTTCGTCGCTCTCGCCATGACGCTCACATTGATGATCGGGCTCGCCGCGGCGCGGCCCGAGGCGCCGCGCGTCGGGGTGCTGCATTTTCCGACCACGCGCGGCGACCGACTATTCCTGTCGCTGTTGGGAGCGGCCTTCATCCACCTTGGCTGGATCGCGCTCGTCGGCGGCGACGACCTTGCCTGGGCCTCCGGTCTTTCGGTGGTCTGGGCGGTGGCGGTGTTCCGCTGGGTGTGATGCCGGGCGAGGAAAGGGCTGGCATGTGCGCCCGGTGCCAGCCGAATAGAGAGAGGCGCGTTCTCCGGCTAAGGAAACGACCATGCAGAGCCTAACACGCGCCTCGATAGCGGCGCTCGCCATAGCGCTATCGACACCTCTCGCGGTACTGCCCGTCCGCGCGGACGAGGCTGCCGCCAAGAAGTGGATCGACAGCGAATTCCAGCCCTCCACGCTCTCCAAGGACGAGCAGATGCGAGAGATGGAATGGTTCATCAAGGCTGCCGAACCGTTCAAGGGCATGGAAATCAACGTCGTCTCCGAAACCATCACCACGCATGAATACGAGGCCAAGGTTCTCGCCAAGGCGTTCTCGGAGATCACCGGGATCAAGCTCACCCA
>NZ_JAUSUH010000015.1 GCF_030813595.1 Ancylobacter vacuolatus
GTGCCGGCGGAGATCGTCGTGCCGCCCTGATAGGTGTTGCTGCCGGAGAGGATCAGCGTGCCGGCGCCTGATTTGGTCAGCGCGCCTGTGCCGGAGACGACGCCGGAGAGGGTGAGCGTGGTGTCGGTCGCGGTGCTGAAGGTGCCGGTGCCGGTGAGGGTCACTGCACGGGTCGAGGTGAAGCTGGCGGTCGTCGCCAACGTGCCGCCGGCCAGCGTCAGCCCGCCATCTACGTCGCCGAGCGCGCTGTCTGCGGAAACCGCGAGCGTGCCGGCGGAGATCGTCGTGCCGCCCTGATAGGTGTTGGTGCCAGACAGCACCAGCGTGCCGGCGCCTGACTTGGTGAGGCTGCCCGTGCCGGAGACGACGCCGCTCAGCGTCAGGCTGGTGTCGGTGGCGGTGCTGAAGGTGCCGGCGCCGGTGAGGGTGACGTCGCGGGCGGAGGTGAAGCTGGCGGTCGTCGCCAACGTGCCGCCGGCCAGCGTCAGCCCGCCCGAGGCGTCGCCGAGGGCGGCGTCGGTGCCGACCTGCAACGTGCCGGCGGAGATCGTCGTGCCGCCCTGATAGGTGTTGCTGCCGGAGAGGATCAGCGTGCCGGCGCCCGACTTGGTCAGCGCGCCAGTGCCGGAGACGATGCCGCTCAGCGCCAGCGTGGTGTCGGTCGCGGTGCTGAAGGTGCCGGCGCCGGTGAGGGTGACCTCGCGGGCCGAGGTGAAGCTGGCGGTCGTCGCCAGCATGCCGCCGGCCAGCGTCAGCCCGCCATCTTCATCGCCGAGGGCGGCGTCGGTGCCGACCTGCAGCGTGCCGGCGGAGATCGTCGTGCCGCCCTGATAGGTGTTGCTGCCGGAGAGGATCAGCGTGCCGGCGCCTGATTTGGTGAGGCTGCCGGAGCCGGAGACGATGCCGCTCAGCGTCAGGCTGGTGTCGGTGGCGGTGCTGAAGGTGCCGGCGCCGGTGAGGGTGACCTCGCGGGCCGAGGTGAAGCTCGCGGTCGTCGCCAGCGTGCCGCCGGCCAGCGTCAGCCCGCCGGAGGTATCGCCCAAGGCGCCGTCCGCGGCCACCTCGAGCGTGCCGGCGGTGACGAAGGTGCCGCCGGTATAGGAATTGCCCGCAAAGCCGAGCGTCAGTGTGCCGGTGCCCGCCTGGGTGAGCGAGCCGGACCCATCCATGGAACCCGAGTAGGAGGCGTCGTCGGAGCGGTTGAAGACGACAGCGCCGTTATTGCCGACATCGCCCAGCAGCACGCCCGAGGTGCCGCCATTGCCGATCTGCAGCGTGCCGGCGGAGATGATGGCGCCGCCGTCATTCTCGGTATTGGTGCCGGCGAGGATGAGGGTGCCGGTGCCGGTCTTCTGGATGACGCCGAGGCCGGTGATGGCGCCGGTCAGGGTCAGGGTGGTGCTGCCCGCCACCTGGAAGGTGCCGCTGGAGGTGAAGGCGAGCGCCCGGGCCGAGGCGAAGGTGGCGGTGGTGGCCAGCGTGCCGCCATCGAGGGTGAGGCTCCCGAGCGCCCCGCCCGGTATGCCGCCGAGCGGGCCGCCCAGATTGGCGTCGGCGGACACCTGCAGGATGCCGGCTCTGAGCGTCGTGCCGCCGCTATAGGTGTTGGTGCCGCTGAGCACCAGCGTGCCGGCCGAGGCCTTGGTGAGCGATCCCGTGCCCGACACCGTGCCGCTGAGGGTGAGCTTTCCAGCCCCTGTCGTGAAGATCGTATTGCTGCCCGACAGCGACACCGCGCGGGCGGAGGTGAACGTGTTGTTGGTGGTGTTGAGCGCCGCGTCGGCCAAAGCGAGGCTGCCCGCGGCATTGCCCAGATTGGCATCGGCCGAGATCTGCAGCGTGCCGGCGGAGACGGTGGTGCCGCCCTCATACGTGTTGGTGCCGGACAGGACGAGCGTTCCGGCGCCGGCCATGGTGAGCGCGCCCGTGCCGGACACGACGCCCGACAGGGTCAGGTTGGTGCCGGTCGCGGGGGCGAAGGTGCCGGTGCCGGTGAGGGTGACGGCACGGGCGGAGCTGAAGGTCGCGGTCGTCGCCAACGTGCCGCCGGAGAGCGCGAGCCCACCCGAGGAGTCGCCCAGATTGGCGTTGGCCGCCACGCTCAGCGTGCCCGCCGAAACCGTTGTGCCGCCCGCATAGGTGTTGGTGCCGGAGAGGGTCAGCGTGCCCGCGCCGGCCTGCGTCACCGCGCCGGAACCGGAGATCACGTTGGAGAAGGTGACAGCATCGGAGCGGTTGAAGGCGAGCGTGGCATTGTTCACCACATTGCCGAGGATGCGGCCGGACGTGCCCCCGGCACCGATCTGCAGCGTTCCGGCGGAGATGGTGGTGCCGTTCTGATAGGTGTTGGTGCCTGACAGCACCAAGGTGCCCGCGCCTGATTTGGTCAGAGCGCCGAGATTGCCCGATACCACGCCGTTGAGGGTCAGGGTGGTGCCGCTCGACGGCGCGATGGTGCCCCCGCCGGGGCCAATGTTGATCGCGCGGCTAGAGGCGAACGACGCCGTGGTCGCCAGCGCGCCGCCCGACAGGGAGAGCGACTTGGAGGCGTCACCCAGTGCGCCATCCGCCTGGATCTGCAAGGTGCCGGCTTGGACGCTGGTGCCGCCCGAATAGGTGTTGGTGTCGGCGAGCACCAGCGTGCCCGCGCCCGCCTGGAGCAGCGCGCCGGTGCCGGACACGATGCCGGACAGTGTCAGGGTGGTGCCGCTGTCCGGGGCGAAGGTGCCGGTGCCGGTCAGCGTGACCGCGCGCTCCGAGGTGATGGTCTCCGTGGTCTGGAGCGTGCCGCCGGAGAGGGTGAGGCTCCCCAGGGCGCCGCCCGGCAGGCCGCCAAGGGGGCCGCCCAGCGCGGTGTCGGACGCGATCTGCAGTGTGCCGGCGGCGAGGATGGTGCCGCCCGTATAGGTGTTGGCGGCCGTCAGGGCCAGGATGCCATCGCCGGAGAGGGTCAGCGCCCCTGTGCCGGAGATGACGCCGTTGAGCGTCAGTGTCGCGATGCCGTCGGGCGCGAAGGCGCCGTTGCCAGTGAGGGCGATGGCGCGGTCCGAGGAGAAGCTGTCGGAAGCGGCCAGGGTGCCCCCGCCGGAAAGGGTCAGCCCGCCAGCTGCGTCGCCGAGCTTGGCGTCCGAGGCGACCTTGAGCGTGCCGGCGGAAATGAGCGTGCCGCCCGCATAGAGGTTGTCGGCGGTGAGCGTCAGCGTGCCCGATCCCGCCTGGGTCACCGAGCCGGAGCCGGAGATGGTGCCGTCGAAGGTTACGTCGTCGGAGCGATTGAAGACGAGGGCGCCGTCATTGGTCACATCGCCGGTGATGGCGCCGGTGCTGCCGCCATTGCCGATCTGCAGCGTGCCGGCCGAGATGGTGGTGCCGCCGCCATGGCTGCTTGCGCCGGTCAGCGTCAGCGTGCCGGTGCCGGCCTGGGTGAGGGTGCCCTGGCCGGAAATCTCGCCCGTGAAGGTGATGGCATCGGAGCGGTTGAAGACCAGCGCCGTGTCCACGCTCACGTCTCCGGCGAGGCTGCCGGATGTGCCGCCATCGCCCACCTGCAGCGTGCCGGCCGAGATGGTGGTGCCGCCGCTATGGCTGTCCTCGCCCGCGAGGATCAGTGTGCCATCGCCGATCGTGGTATAGGAGCCGCTGCCGGAAATGGCGCCGGTGAGGGTCAGGGTGCGGCCGAGGTCAACATTGATGGCGCTGTTGCCGGTCACCGAGACCGTGCGGGCGGAGGTGATGTCCGCGATGACGGCAAGCGCGCCGCCGTCGAGGGTCAGGCCGCCGGTGCTGCCGCCCAGATTGGCGTCGTCCGAAATCTGCAGGAGGCCGCCCGAGAGGATCGTGCCGCCGGAATAGGTGTTGTTGCCGGCAAGAACCAGCGTCCCCGCGCCCGCCATGTTCAGGCTGCCGGTGCCGGAGACAATGCCGGAAAGCGTGAGCACGGTGCCGAGGGATGGGGTGACCGCGCTGTTGGCGGAGAGCGAAACGCCCGAGCTGTAGGTCACGGAGGCCGTGGTAGCCAGCGTGCCGCCGGCCAGCGTCAGCCCGCCGGTCCCGAGATTGGCGGCGGCGGACACCTGCAGCGTGCCGGCGGAGACGGTGGTGCCGCCGCTATAGGTGTTGGTCCCCGACAGAACCAGCGTCCCGCTGCCCGCCTTCGTCAGGCTTCCCCCAACCCCCGAAACAACACCCGAAAGCGTCAGCGTCGTGCCGGTCGAGGGAGAAATCGTCCCGGCCGAACTCAGCACGATCGACCGCGCCGACGTCATGTCCGCCGTTGTCGCCAGCGTGCCGCCCGACAGGGTCAGTGACTTTGTGCTATCGCCCAGATTGCTGTCGGTGGAGACCTGCAACGTCCCGGCGGAAACCGTGGTCCCACCGCTATAGGTGTTGGCGCCAGAGAGAACGAGCGTCCCCGTGCCGCTCTGCGTCAGCCCGCCGCCGCCGGAGATGATACCTGCGAGGGTGAGCAGGGTGCCGGTGGACGGGGCGAAGGTGGCGGTGCCGTTCAAGGACACAGTCCGGGTGGACGAGAACGTTCCGGTGGTCGCCAGCGTGCCGGTCGTGAACGAGATCTGGGTGCCGGCACCGAGGTTGGCGTCGGCCGACACCTGAAGCGTGCCGCCGCTTATGCTGGTGGTTCCCGTATACGTGTTGGTCCCGGTGAGGACGAGCGTGCCACCGCCGGACATTCTGAGAAGGGTACCGGAGAGCTCCCCGGACAGGGTGAGCGTGGTACCGTTGTCGGGCTTGATGAAGCCGTTGCCGAGGATCACGGCCCGGCCGGAACTGAAGCTTGTGGTGGTGACGAAGCTGCTGCTGGACCCGGTAATGGTGAGGCTTCCTGAGGTGTCGCCGAGATTGGCGTCCGCGGACACCTGCAGGGTTCCACCCGAGACGGTCGTGCCACCGCTATAGGTGTTGGTCCCGGACAGCGTGAGGGTGCCGCTGCTCACCTTCGAGACGGCGCCGGTGCCGGATATCTTGCCGCCGAAGGTGAGGTTATCGCTGCGGGAGAAGGTGAGCGTCGCATTGTTTGTGACGTCGCCGGTGATGCTGCCGGTCGTTCCGGCATTCCCGATCTGCAGCGAGCCTGACGATATAGTCGTACCGCCGGAATAGGAGTTGGCACCCGTGAGAACCAGGGTGCCGGCGCCACTCTTGGTAAGTCCGCCCGAGCCGGTGATCCCGCTCGAAATGGTTGTCGTCCCTGAAGGACTGATGGTCGCGGCGCCGGTGAGGGAGATGGCGCGCGCGATCGTAAAAGACCCGGTCGTGGCCAGCGTGCCGCCCGCCATGGTCAGGGCGCCGCTCGTGTTGCCGAGACGGGTGTCGGCATTGATGCTCACGGTGCCGGAATTGAGGGTCGTGCCGCCGGTATAGTCATTGGCCCCGCCGAGAACCAAGGTCCCGGCTCCCGCTATGGTCAGCGCGCCGCCCCCGCTGATCTTTCCGTTCCAGGTCAGGGTCGCGCCATCTGCCGGCGCGATTGTGCCGCCGCTCCCGGACAGCGTGGTGACGCGCGAATTGGTGAAGGTTCCTGTGACCGCCAGTGTCCCCCCCGCAAGCGTGACGGTCCCGTTTGTCACTCCAAGGCCGCGGTCCGCTGCGATCTGGACCGTGCCGGACGCGATGGTGGTGCCGCCGGTATACGTATTGATGCCGGAGAGGAGGAGCGTGCCGGCTCCGTTCGCCGTCAGTCCGAAGCTGCTCCCGGAGACGATGCCGCTCAGCGTCAGCGTGGTGCCGGTGGCGACGGACACAGAGGAACTGCTGGTAAGGGTCACATTCGGGCTGAAAGTGAAGGTGCCGGTGGTGGACAGGGTGCCACCACCCAGGGTCAGTGTCCCGCTGCCGAGGGCCGTATCGCTGGCAACCTCCAAGGTGCCTGCGGAGATGGTCGTGCCGCCTGAATAGGTGTTTGTGCCGCTCAGGATGAGCGTGCCCGTGCCGTTCTTCGTGACTTTCCCCGTCCCGGAGATCGTGCCGGCATAGGTGAGGTCTGAACCGAAGGCGACTGTGGCGTTGTTGACGATGTCGGAGGAGAAGCTCGCCGTGTTGATCTGGAGGGTGCCGCCGGAAACCGTTGTCGCTCCGGTATGGGACGTGGTGCCGGAAAGGGTGAGGGTAGCGGTCCCGGTCTTCGTCAGCCCGCCGCTGCCGTCCACCGTCCCCGTCAAGGTGAGGTTGCTGGTGGAGTCGGCGAAGATTGTGCCGCCCCCCGTGCCGAGGTGGAAGGTGCGGTCGCTGGAGAAGGCGGAACTGACCGACAGGATGCCGCCGCCGGAGAGGGTGACCGATCCGGCGCTGTCCCCCAAATACGCGTTCGATGCCACCGAAACCGTGCCGGCGGAGACGAACAGGCCTCCGGTGAACGTGTTCGACCCCGACAAGGTGAGGGTGCCAGTGCCTGCTTGCGTCACCGAGCCGGAGCCCGAGATGATGCTGGCATAGGTGATGGCGTTGGACCGGTTGAACACCAGCGCGCTGTTATTGACGATATCGCCCGCGACGACGCCGGTGGTGCTGCCGGCGCCGATCTGCAGGGTCCCGGTGGAAACGGTCGTTCCGCCGCTATAGGTGTTGGTGCCCGAGAGGACGAGGGTGCCAGCCCCGTTCACCGTGAGCCCGCCCGTGCTGGAAACAATGCCGCTGAGCGTCAGCGTCGTGCCGGTGGCGACGGAAATGCTGGAGCTGCTGGACAGGCTCACATTTCGGCTGGACGTGAACGTGTCGGTGGTGGAGAGGGTGCCACCCGCGAGGGTCAGTGCCCCGCTGCCGAGTCCGGCATTGGCCGCGATCTCGACGGTGCCAGAGGAAATGGTGGTTCCGCCGGAATAGGTATTGGTGCCCGACAGGATGAGCGTGCCGGTGCCGGCCTGGGTGAGGGTGCCAGTCCCCGAAATGTCGCCGCTGTAGGTAACGTCGTCCGAGCGATTGAAGATCAGGGCCGCATTGTCGGTGATGTTTCCGGTGATGCTGCCCGCCGCGCCCCCATTGCCGATCTGCAGCGTTCCGGCGGAAATGGTGGTGCCGCCCTCATAGGTGTTGGTGCCGGTGAGGGTCACCACGCCGGAGCCAAGCTTGGTCAGAGCGCCGGTGCCGGAAATCACGCCCGCATAAGTGCCGTCCGTCGTCTGCGAAATGGCGACGGTGCCGTTGTTGAGGATGTTCGCCGAGAAGTTCGTCGTCGCGATCTGCAGGGTGCCAGCGGAGACCGTGGTGGCGCCGGTATAGGAATTGGTGCCCGCGAGCACCAGCGTGCCGCCGCCGATCTTGGTGAGCGTGCCGGTGCCGTCCAGCGTGCCTGATAGGGTGAGGGTGACCGCGCCCGTGCTAAAGAAAGTGCCGCCATCCGCGCCGAGATGGATCGTGCGGGCGCTGGTGAAGGAGCTGGTGGAAGCGAGGGTGCCGCCGGAAAGCGTCAGCGCGCCGGCCGCATCGCCGAGATTGGCATCGGCGCCGATCGACAGCGTGCCCGCAGTGACCGAGATGCCGCCGGTAAAGGTGTTCGCGCCTGAGAGGGTCAGCGTGCCCAAGCCGCTCTTGGCGATGCCGCCGTCGCCGGAGAGGATGCCGGACCAGGTGGCGCCGAAGCCGTTGGTGTCGATGCTCGTGTTGACGCCATTGACCAGCGTCGCGTTCACCGCCGTGGTGATGGCGTTGTCGATGATCCGGATCGAGCCGCCGCCAAGATTGAAGGCGTAGGTGCCGGTGGGGCTGCTGGCGCCGAACCGCGTCCGCAGGTCGCCGCCCAGCTCGAACACGCCGCCATTCAGGTCGTAGCGGCCGTTGCCGTAGGAGGACAGGTAGAGGGTCGTTCCAGAGCGCAGGCGGAAGGTGCCGCCGGTCTGCGTGATGGTGCCGGTGCTCTGGCCATTGGTGGCGCCCGGCTCGCGATTGCCGAGGATCAGCGTGCCCCCGCCGGACACGCCGGTGCTCAGTTCGACCGTGCCGGTGCCGCTAATGTTCAGCGTGCCGCTGCCCGCCGGGTTGGAGCCCGAGTTGCGGCCGATATTGTTGAGCCCGCCCTGGATGCTGAGCGTGCCGGCGCTGATGTTGTAGGTGCCGGTGCCGCCCTGATTGCCGATATTGATCGAGGCGCAATTGGCGCTCTCGCCGCAGGTGGCGGCGATGTTGAGCGTGCCGCCGGTCTGGTTGACCGTTCCCGTGCCGCCCCAGTCGCCGATCTGCAGCCCGACGCCGACATTGAGCGTGCCGCCGGAGATGGCCAGCGTGCCGGTGTTCGGCGTGCCGGAGGTGGTGGACGTTCCAACGGAGAAATAGTCGACGCTCGCCGTGCCGCTGGTGACGGCGACAGTGCCACCGAACACATAGGCTTCGCCACCGGCGATGGTCGCCCCGTCGATTGTCAGCGTGCCGGTGCCGGCCTTGGAGAAGGTGCCGGCGGCGCCGCCGCCATAGGCGGTGCCGGAGTTGGTAAGCGTGCCGGAGAAGCTGGTGTTGGTATTGTCGAGGCCGGCGATGAGCGCGTTCGTTCCGGTCGTGACATTGCCGGCGCCGGCGAGCGAGCCGATGAGGAGCTGCGCGGCGTTGAGGGTGAAGGTCGCCCCGCTCGCCACGGTCAGCGCGGTGCTGGTGGACAGCGCGCCGGTCGAGCCGGCGCTGAGGGTGCCAGCGGCGACCGTCAGGGGGCCGGCTGAGGTGTTGGTGCCGGTGAGGGTGAGCGTGCCCGCGCCGGATTTCGTCAGGGCTCCCGTGCCGGAAATGGCGCCGCTCAGCGTCGTCGACCCGGAGGCCACATCGAGCGTGGCGGTGACGCCGGTGTTCACGGCAAGCGCATTCGACACGCTGGTGGCGCTGCTGTTGAAGGCCAGCGTAGCGTCTGCCGTGACGGTCGCGGTGCCGGTGCCGAGCGCGCTGTTGGAGCCGATCTCCAGCGTGCCGGCCGAAACCGAGGTGCCGCCGGTATAGGTGTTGGTGCCGGTCAGAATGAGCGTGCCGGCGCCGGACTTCACCAGCGCGCCGCTGGAGACCACCCCGGAAAGGGTGAGCGTCATACCGGTGGCGGTGTTGATCGTGCCGGTGCCGGTGAGGGTGACGTTGCGGGTGGAGCTGAAGGTGCCCGTCGTTGCCAGCGTGCCGCCGGAGAGCGTGAGCGCGCCGGTGCCACCGAGATTGGCATCCGCCGACACCTGCAGCGTGCCGGCGGAGACGGTGGTGCCGCCGGTATACGCATTGCTGCCCGTGAGGACGAGCGTGCCGGCGCCGGCCTTGGTGAGCGAGCCCGTGCCGGAGATGACGCCCGACAGGGTGAGCGCGGTGGCGTCAGCCGTGACGATGGTTGCGCTGCTGGTCAACGCGACGGTGCGGGCGGAGCTGAAGCTGCCCGTCGTGCTCAGCGTGCCCCCGGCAAAGGTCAGCCCGCCGGCCGCGCCACCCAGATTGGTATCGGCCGAGATTTGCAGCGTGCCGGCGGAGAGGGTGGTGCCGCCAGTGTAGGTGTTGCTGCCGGAGAGCACCAGCGTGCCGGCGCCTGATTTGGTGAGCGATCCGTCGCCGGAGATGGTGCCCGACAGGGTGAGCGTGGTGGAGGCGTCGGTGCTGATGGTGCCGGCGCTGGTGAGCGTGACGCTGCGTTCTGAGGCGAAGGTGGCGGAGGTCTTGAGTGTGCCGCCGTCGAAGGTCAGGCCGCCATAACCCAGCTTGTCTTCGCTGGACACCTGCAGCGTGCCGGCGGCCAGCACGGTGCCGCCTTCATAGGTGTTGTCTTCGGTGAGAACCAGCGTGCCGGCCCCAGCCATCACGAGCGCGCCGCTGCCCTCCAGAGAGCCGGTGAGGGTGAGCGTCGTCCCGACCTTCGGGGTGAAGATGCCATCGGCGGTAAATTCGGCGCGGCGGCCCGAGGTGAAGCTGTTCGTGGTGGCGAGCGTGCCGCCGGTGAAGATCAGCGCCTGCCCCGCATTGCCGAGATTGGCGTCGGCGCCGATCGACAGCGTGCCGGCGGCGAGGGTGGTGTCGCCGCTATAGGTGTTGGTGCCGGACAGGGTGAGGGTGCCAGCGCCGGTTTTGGTCAGCGCGCCGGTGCCGGAAAGGACGCCGGACCAGGTGGCATTGAGCCCGTTGGTGTCGATGGTGCTGGTCGTGTCGGCGACCAGCGTCGCTTTCACCGAGGTGACGAGGTTCGATCCGATGACCTGGATCGTACCGCCGCCAAGGTTGAACGCATAGGTGCCGCTGCCGCCGGTATAGTTCCCGACCAGCCCGTCGCTGCCGCCCACCTGCAGCGTGCCGCCCAGCAGGTCGTAGCGGCCGGCGCCGTAGGCCGAGAGATAGAGGTGCGAATCCTGCGAGATCGTCAGCGTGCCGCCGGTCTGGTTGATGGTACCGGTGCCGTTATTGGTGGCACCGTCCGCGCGGTTGCCGAGCACCAGGCTCGCCCCGACGACACTCGTCTGCACGACGACGGTGCCGGTGCCGCTGATGTTGAGCGTGCCGGCGCTGGCGGCGCGGGTGCCGGTGCTGCGGCCGAGATTGTGGAGGCCGCCGACGAGATTGAGCGTGCCGGCGGAGATGGTGTAGGTGCCGGTGCCGCCCTGGTTGCCGATGTTGAGGCTGGCGCATCGGGAGAGGTCGCCGCAGGTCGCCGCGACGTTCACGATGCCGCCGGTCTGGTTCACCGTGCCGGTGCCGCCCCAGTCGCCAACCTGCAGCGCGGTGCCGATATTGAGCGTGCCGCCGGAGACGAGGAGCGAGCCGGTGTTCGGCGTGCCCGAACTGGTGCCGGTGCCGACCGCGAGATAGTCGATAGCGGTCGTGCCGCTGGTGACGGAGACCGCGCCGCCCTGGATATAGCTCTCGCCGCCGGTGATGGTGGCGTTGGACAAGGTCAGCGTGCCGCTGCCCGCCTTGGTGAAGGTGCCGTAGGAGGAGTTCCAGCCGAAGCCGCTATTGGTGATGGTGCCGCTGAAGGTGCTGTCGGTGGCGGTGTTGACGGTCAGGTTGTTGGTGTTGGTGGTCACCGTGCCGCTGCCGGACAGCCCGGCGATGGTCTGGCTGGCGGTGAGGTTCAGCGTCGCGCCGTCGGAGAGGCTGACCGCCGCGCTGCTCGACAGCGCGCCCGCCGCCCCGGCGGTGAGGGTGCCGGCGGCGACCGTCAGGGTGCCGGCGGAGGTGTTGGTGCCGGTGAGGGTGAGCGTGCCAGCGCCGGATTTCGTCACGGCTCCCGTGCCGGAAATGGCGCCGCTGAGCGTCGTCGAGCCGGAGGCCACGTTGAGCGTGGCGGTGGCGCCGGTGTTCACCACAAGCGCATTGGACACACTGGTGGCGTTGCCGCCGAACGCCAGCGTGGCGGCTGCCGTCACGGTCGCCATGCCAGTGCCGAGCGCGCTGTTAGAGCCGATCTCCAACGTGCCGGCCGAGACCGTGGTGCCGCCGGTATAGGTGTTGGTGCCCGACAGGGTGAGGGTGCCGGCGCCGGTCTTCGCCAGCCCGCCGTCGCCCGACAGCACGCCGGAAAGCGTGGCGCTGTTGCCATTGGTGTTGACGGTCGCCGTCGCGCCCGTCTTCAGCGTCATCGCGTTCGACGTGGTCAGCGTCGAGCTGACGAGCAGCGTGCCGCTGCCGAAATTGAACGCGCCGGTTCCCCTTATGCCGTTGGTGCCGCCGACGGAGAAGGTGCCGCCATCGAGGTTGAAGGTGCCGGTGCCCGAACCGAAGGAGAGGTAGCTGCTGCCCGAAAGGGTGAGCGTGCCGCCGGTCAGGTTGACCGTGCCGGTCGATCCCGAGGCGCTGGCGAGAATGAGCGTGGTCGCCACAGTCGCGGACCCGCCCGAGATATTGAAGGTGCCCGTGCCCCCCGATGCGGCGCCGAAGATCAGCTGCGGCGAGCCACCCGCATGCTGCACCGAGAGCGTGCCGGCGGAGAGGTTGTAGGTGCCGGTGCCGCCGGTGCCATCACCGCTGACATCGCTGCCGAAAATGATGGGATTCTCAAGCGCCAGGGTAACGGAGGAACCGGCGCCGTCCTGGGTGATGACGCCGACGCCCTTGGAATCGCCGACATAGAGCTGGCCGCCGGTGAAGCTGCCGGTCGTCATCGAGAAGGTGGCGCTGTCGGAGATTGTCAGCGTGCCGCTGGCGGCGGTTCCGCTTCCCCCCGCGCCTGATGTGCGCGAGCCGATATAGGCGGTCATGCCGCCGGAGGCGGCATCGAAGACCGCGTCGCCCGACAAGGCGTAGGTGCCCGTCCCGCCTTGCGTGCCGAGATCCAGACTGCCGACGCTGCTGAAGCGCACTTCGCCGCCGGACTGGTCGAACACACCCGTCACGCCAGTGCCGCGGCCGATGGCGAGGCCGCCATAGTTCAGGCTGCCGGCATTGGCGACATAGAGCAGCTCGCCGTCCGTCATGTTGACAGTGCCGCTGCCGCCGGTCGTGTTGGTGGAGCCGCCGCCGACCCAGATGCGGCCGATCGACGTTCCCGGCGCGGTGCTGGTGTCCGCGAGATTTACCTGGATCGTGCCGCCGGAGATGTTCAGCGTGCCGAAGCCGCCATTGCCGATCTCGATGCGGCCGGCGCTCGTGCCGCTGGTCGTGTTGAGGGTGAGGGTCGACGTGCTGTTCAGCGTCAGGGCCGCGTCGCCGTCGGCGTTGCCGATGACGAAGGGCGAGGTATTGAAGATGAGCTGCAGCGAGGTCCCGGCGCCGGGAAGAGTCCAGTCCGCGCCTGAAATGAAGGTGGATCCACCTTGCGCAGTGATGGTGTCCGGCTGGCCGGTGGCGATGGCCGCCTCGACCGCCGCAGAGAACTCAGTCTGATCGGTAACGGTAACGCTGTCGGCGCGGGCCACGCCCGGGGTGGCGACCTGCGCAAGCACAGACAGAGCAGCGACACCCGCATACAGCCGCGCTGCGCGTGCTTTCAATAAGCCAGCCAAACCCCGTCCCCCGCACCGTTTGTCGGCTTGTGCCGCAGAGCAGATTCGCCCCGTGGCTGCGCTTAGTCAGGTAACGTTGTACGCTGTCGGGCCTTCGCTACGCAATAAAACGCGGCAGATCTGGGTGGCGATTTTTGTATGTTCCCGTCCGATCCCGTGGGTCGGGTCTGACGCAGGAAGCGAGTAATGTCTCGGAGGTATCTGGCTCATCTCATCGGCCGGGGGCGCCGCCAAAAAGGCTGCGAGCTTTGGCAGTCCCGGCGAGCGGGGAAGCTCCCCGGGACGTGTCACGCCCCGGGGAGGTGACTCAGGCGAGCGCCTTGCCGAGATTCTCGGAGATCTTGTCGAGGAAGCCGGTCGTGGACAGCCACTTCTGGTCGGCGCCGACGAGAAGGGCGAGGTCCTTGGTCATGTAGCCGCTCTCGACCGTGTCGATGCACACCTTCTCCAGCGTGGCGCAGAAGGCGGCGAGTTCGGCATTGTCGTCCAGCTTGGCGCGATGGGCGAGGCCGCGGGTCCAGGCGAAGATCGAGGCGATGGAGTTGGTCGAGGTCTCCTTGCCCTTCTGGTGCTCGCGGTAATGGCGCGTCACCGTGCCGTGCGCGGCTTCCGCTTCCACCGTTTTGCCGTCCGGGGTCATCAGCACCGAGGTCATCAGGCCGAGCGAGCCGAAGCCCTGCGCCACGATGTCGGACTGCACGTCGCCATCATAGTTCTTGCAGGCCCAGACATAGCCGCCGGACCATTTGAGCGCCGAGGCGACCATATCGTCGATCAGCCGGTGCTCGTACCAGATCTTGTGCTTCTCGAACTCGGCCTTGAACTCGGCCTCATAGATCTCCTGGAAGATCTGGCGGAAGCGGCCATCAT
The DNA here is from genome assembly GCF_030813595.1 of Ancylobacter vacuolatus. Lineage (GTDB taxonomy): Bacteria > Pseudomonadota > Alphaproteobacteria > Rhizobiales > Xanthobacteraceae > Ancylobacter > Ancylobacter vacuolatus. The sequence goes on from NZ_JAUSUH010000015.1 coordinate 13,767, forward strand.
ACTGCTTGAGGATGGTGTCCTTGGTGGACAGGTACACCGGGTACTTCCGCATCAGCCCGTAATTGAGCGAGGCGCGGGCGAATTCGGCGATGGATTCGTCGATATTGTACATCGACAGCGCCACGCCGGCGCCCGGGTACTTATAGACCTCATGCTCGATCACCTGGCCGTCGTCGCCGACGAACTTGATCGTCAGCGTGCCCTTGCCGGGGACGAGAAAATCGGTGGCGCGGTACTGGTCGCCAAAGGCGTGGCGGCCGACGATGATCGGCTTGGTCCAGCCTGGCACGAGACGCGGCACGTTCTTGCAGATGATCGGCTCACGGAAGATCACCCCGCCGAGGATGTTGCGGATGGTGCCGTTGGGCGAGCGCCACATCTTCTTGAGGTTGTATTCGGTCATGCGGCCGGCATCGGGGGTGATGGTGGCGCACTTCACGCCCACGCCCACGCGCTTGATGGCCTCAGCGGCGTCGATGGTGACCTGGTCGCCGGTCGCGTCGCGGTTCTCGACGCCGAGGTCGTAATACTCGAGCGGCACGTCGAGATAGGGATGGATCAACTTGTCCTTGATGTACTGCCAGATGATCCGGGTCATCTCGTCGCCGTCGAGCTCGACGACCGGATTCGCCACCTTGATCTTCGCCATGAAATATCACCTCGCACGGAAATCGTTGTCGGAGGGGTCGCGGCGCGTGTCCGCGCGGGCAGACGCCGGCTGCGCGGGTGATACCGCGCGGGGCGCAACAGGGGAAGCAGGTAACGGGCCAAATCGCGGAGAAAGCGGCGCCAAATGCGCCTTCTCCCCCAAGGAGTTCTGGCATTTGGTATGCCTTGCGCGTCCCGGGCCTGGCGGCCGGGCCGCTTCGCAACCGTCATCCGGGCGGCTATAGGAGCACACCCGCCGCCACCAGGAGAAACCGCCATGTCCGGCACTGACAGCACGAAGCCCTGGCTGGAAGGCGGGCCGGTGGTGATTCTGGTCGAGCCGCAGCTCGGCGAGAATATCGGTTCGGCGGTGCGGGCCATGGGCAATTTCGGCCTGTCGCGGCTGCGCCTGGTCAATCCGCGCGAGGGCTGGCCCAACCCGAAGGCCGTGACCTTCGCCTCCGGCGCCGACCGCATTCTCGACAATGCGCAGGTGTTTCCCGATCTGCGCGCGGCTCTGGCTGACCTTAATTTCGTCGTCGCCGCCACGGCGCGCGAGCGCGGCATGCAGAAATCCGTGCTCGGCGCCGGTGAGGTCGCGCGCGAGGTGGTGGGCCGCATGGCCGGGGGCGAGCAGGTGGGGCTGGTGTTCGGGCGCGAGCGCACCGGGCTCTATACGGAAGAGGTGTCGCTCGCCGACGTCATCCTCACTTTGCCGGTCAATCCCGCCTTCGCCTCGCTCAATCTCGGCATGGCGGTGGCGGTGGTGGCCTATGAATGGTTCAAACTTTCCTCGGGCGGCGCGCTGCCCTTCCAGCCGCCGGACCGCTACAAGATCGCCGACAAGGCGGACCTTCTGGCCTTCTTCGACCATCTCGAGCGCGAACTCGACACGGCGCTGTTCTTCCGCTCGCCGACCAAGCGGCCCGTCACCATCCGCAACATCCGCAACATTTTCCACCGCGTCGGGCTGACGCGGCAGGATGTGGCCACGCTGCACGGCATCGTGGCGGCGCTGGTGGAGGGCAGGGGGCTGCGCGAGGCGCGCACGGCCGCCCGGCTGGAGGGGCGGCGCGAGGAGGGCGGGGCGGGCGAGGGTGAGGCGGATGCCTGAGGCCGCTGCAACGAAGCGTTCACCAAGATGCGCCACAATGATGCCCGGGATGGAGGACATCAGATGCGTATCGAGGCTTCTCCTGTAACCGCTGCCGGCGTGCACGGCGTCTCGTCACCCGTTTCGTCCACCGGGGCTGTCGCCGTGTCGTCTGTCCGTACACCTGCCGCCCTGCGCGCGCCGACCATATTGGTGTTCGATTCCGGGCTCGGCGGGCTCTCCGTGTTCCGCGAACTCGCCCGCACCCGGCCGGACGCGCGTTTCATCTACGCCGCCGACGATGCCGCCTTTCCCTATGGCGCGCTGAGCGAGACCGCGCTCGTCGCCCGGGTGATGGCGGTGATGGAGCATCTGATCGCCCGCCACGCCCCCGATGCGGTGGTCATCGCCTGCCACACGGCCTCCACGCTGGTGTTGCCGCCGCTCCGGGCGCGCTTTCCCATTCCCTTCGTCGGCACCGTGCCGGCGATCAAGCCGGCCTGTGAAAGCTCGCTGACGCGGCAGGTGAGCGTGCTGGCCACGCCCGGCACGGTGCGGCGCGACTACACGCAGAAGCTGATCCAGGACTTCGCCGGTGATTGCCACGTCACGCTGGTCGGCTCCACCCGCCTGGCACCGCTGGCCGAGGCGGCGATGCGTGGCGAAGGCGTGAGCGACGAGGAGATCGCCGCCGAGATCGCCCCCGCCTTCGTGCGCGAGGGGCGTGCGCGCACCGACACGGTGGTGCTTGCCTGTACCCATTATCCGCTGCTGCGCGACCGGCTGGAGAAGGTGGCGCCCTGGCCGGTGCGCTGGATCGACCCCGCCCCGGCGATCGCCCGGCGCCTGTCCTCGCTGATCGGCCCGGTCGCCTTCGCCGCCAGCCCGGCGCCGCTGCGGCTGTTCTCCACCGGAAAGCTGCTCGACGCGGAAATGGTGGAGCGCATCGTCGGGCGTCGCGCACGGGCGGGCGAGATCCTGGTCATGGACGCGCCGGCGCCGGCGTGATCCACTGGCACGGGCGCCTTGCCCGCGCCGCGATCCCTGCCCAACATGCCGCAACGGCAGGAGCCTTGACGTGACGCGCGACCTCTTCCACGCCCTTCATTCGGCGATGCCTTCAAGCCGCCGGGCCTTCCTTTTCGGTGCGGCGGCGAGCGTGGGCACTCTCGCGCTCGGTGGCGGCGCCGACGCGCAGGTGGCGAAGGAGCGATTCGAGGCGTGGGTGGTGGCGTTCCAGCCCCGTGCCCGCGCCAAGGGCATTTCCGATTCGGTCTATGAGCAGGTGATGGGCGGGCTGCGGCCCGACCTGTCGGTCTATGCCAAGGACAGCGGCCAGCCGGAGTTCCGCGAGCAGCTCTGGCAGTATCTCAACCGGCGCATTTCCGACTGGCGGCTGATCACCGGCCGGGCGGCGGCGAAGGAGAACGCCGCGCTGATGAAGCGGCTGCAGAAGGATTTCGGCGTCGAGCCGGACGTTCTGCTGGGCCTGTGGGGCATGGAGAGCGCCTTCGGCGAGCTCGTCACCGACCCCGACCACATGAAGCCGGTATTCCCGGCGCTCGCCGCCCTTGCCTGGGGCGAGCCGCGCCGTCGCTCCTATTGGGAAACCGAGCTCATTAATGGCCTCGCCATCGTGCAGCGCGGCTGGGCGAGCCCCGACGAGATGCTCGGCTCCTGGGCCGGGGCGATGGGGCATACGCAATGGATGCCGGAAGTCTGGCTCAATCTCGGCGTCGACTATGACGGCAACGGCGCGCCCTCGCCCTACAGCGTGCCGGACGCGCTGGCGGGCTCGTCGCTCTATCTCATCAAGCGCGGCAAGTACCAGCGCGGCCTGCCCTGGGGCTTCGAGGTGCGGATGGAGGGCGTGCCGGAAAAATACGCCGATGCCAAGGCCTGGCGCACAGTGGCGGAGTGGGCCAAGCTCGGCGTCACGCCGGCCGGCGGCGGGCGGTTCGACCTGCCCAAGGCCCGGGCCCGCCTGTGGGCGCCGGTGGGGCCGGAAGGGCCGTGCTTCCTGCTGACGCAGAATTTCTACGCCGTGCGCAGCTACAACCCCTCGATGAACTATGCCCTCGCCGTCTGCCATCTCGGCGACCGGGTGCTGGGCGGCGATCCCTTCATCACGCCCTTCCCCGGCGGCGAGCGCCCGCTGACCTTGGCCGAGATTCAGGACGTGCAGCGCCGGCTGACCCGCGCGGGATTCGACACCGGCGGCGTCGATGGCCGGGTCGGCAACATGACGATGCGGGCGGTGGCCAACTTCCAGCGCAAGATGGGCGTGGAGCCGGACGGCTATGCCAGCCTCGACGTGCTGGCGGCGCTGCGCGGCGGGCGGTGAGCCATTTGATCGCGTCATCCCGGCCGCAGCGAAGCGGAGAGCCCGGATCTTTTCCATCGCGACGAGTGATCCCGGCGCGGCCTTCGGTCGTCCGGGATGACGGAATGGCGACAGGAGCTTGACCTTCCGCCCTTTTGTGCCTATGCACCCGGCCAAGCGCGGGGCTGGAAACGGCCCCGCGTGGTGTTTCACGCACCCGTGGGTCCGTCCGGCGCGTTCGGACGATCCTGTCGGCCCCCGAAATGGGGGTAGAGGAGGGGGCGCGATCCAAACCGCAACGATATGCGAGAGGACCTGCGCATGAGCAAGCGCGTTTCGGCCAAGCACAAGCTTGACCGCCGTATGGGCGAGAATATCTGGGGTCGCCCGAAGAGCCCCATCAACAAGCGTGAATACGGCCCCGGCCAGCACGGCCAGCGCCGCAAGGGCAAGGTTTCCGACTTCGGCGTGCAGCTGCGCGCCAAGCAGAAGCTGAAGGGCTACTATGCCTCGATCGGCGAGAAGCAGTTCTATTCGGTGTATGTCGAGGCCTCGCGCCTCAAGGGCGACACCGGCGCCAACCTGATCGGCCTGCTGGAGCGTCGTCTCGACGCGGTGATCTACCGCGCCAAGTTCGTCCCCACCGTGTTCGCCGCCCGCCAGTTCGTGAGCCACGGCCACATCAAGGTGAACGGCCGCCGCGTCAACATCCCGTCCTACCAGGTGAAGGTCGGCGATGTGATCGAGGTCAAGGAATCCTCCCGCCAGCTCGTGCTGGTGCTGGAAGCCGTTGCCTCCGGCGAGCGCGACACCCCGGACTATCTCGAAGTCGACCACTCCAAGATGACGGCCAAGTTCGTCCGCATCCCGGAACTCAACGAGGTGCCCTATCCGGTCGTGATGGAGCCCAACCTCGTCGTCGAATTCTATTCGCGCTGATCCCTCACCGGATCGCGAGAGACGAAAAGCCGCCCGGAAAGGGCGGCTTTTTTGTTGGGCGGGGAGGGGCTTTCCCCACGATGATGCCAGCCTCCGCCTCGGCTGCGCCCTGCTGCTGGAGCCGAATGACGAAGGAGCCGTCCGGCGCGCCCGCCGCATGACACTTGTAACCATCACCCTGCTGGTCGATGGTGCCCATGTCAGCATGACCGCTGCGGCAACCTGACAGAAAGCTCCCCGAGCGGCACAGTGACGGGCAAAGAAAAAGCCACCACTTGGTGGGACACGATCCGTTTAATGGAAGCGAGGGACACATGAGTGGGAATGAAGTGAGCGTCATTCGGAAGATCTGGCGCGCGCCGCAGTTGAAGGTCATCGGCCTTCCTGTCGCGACACAACAATTTAATGGTGGCGAGGGGGATGCAAACACCGGCAGCTGAGCTGCCTCTGCAGCGCCTGTTAGGAGCCCCGGGCGGTGTTCCACAGCCGCCCGTAGGCGATACGGGCGGCTTGGCGCCATCTCAACGGACCGCGCGCAAGCTGGCCGGGTGACGCGCCTTGTATTCAATTATCTCATACCCAAAAGCCGCCCGGAAGGGCGGCTTTTTTGTTGGTTCAGCCCGCCGGCTCGATGCGGTACAGCCGGCCCGCTCTTAGCGGCGTGCGTCCGTCGATCTGGTCGGGTGCCTTGCCGGCGATGACCTGCCGGACGTCGTAAATGACTTCCGGCCGAAGTCGGTAATATTGATGGCGACCATGCTTCCAGGCGCTTGTATCGCTGACGGCCGCGCAGTCAATGCCGTATATATTGGTGTCTAGCCCGTCGATGATGCTCGGGCCCCTATTTCCAAGCCGGTCCGGGTTGACTTTGGTGATGTCGCTTATCAGAAGGGCGAGGTCGTTCTTGCTATGATAGACATGTATCGCTTCGGCCATCTGTGGAAGCAGCCCAAGCTTGTGCCTGTGCTCCAGCGCATCGGCGTCCTCGTCTGCGGCCATCAGGAAGGCGTTGGTGAAGATCTTCGGCAGGCGCGCGCCGTGGATGAGCGCGCGAAGGGATAGAAGGGCATGGCGTAGCGCCCAGTTTCCCATGCTGTGGGCGACAAGGTGAATGCACTGCTCGCAGGGCTCGGCCTGGGCCGCGATGTCCTGTTTGCGAAGTTCCATCAGGTAGTCGAGCAGCCGGCGCAGGCTGCGGGCAATCGCCTTGCCGGAGGATTCGGCGTCGTCACGATCGCTGAAATACTTCCATTTCGAGCCGGTCTCGCCGTTCTGGCCGAAGCCCAGCCCATCGCCGCCATCGGCGGGCCAGCTGAAAGCGAAGACGAGCGGCGCCCCGTCGCCATCCAGCCAGGCATCGTGCAACTGCGCGGCGCGCTGGATGCAGGTCTCGAAGCTCGAATTGAAGCCGTGGATATAGACGACGATGTTCCGCCGCTGCACGCGGGATTTGTGGGTGAGCTCGGCAAATATCTTGCTCGAGCCGAGCACTTCCTTGGCATCCGCCGTGTCGGCCGATGCTTCGGGCTCGACATGGATGGAGTCGATGGTGAAGGCATCGTCCGGCTTCTCGGCCGGGTCCGCGTTCTTCGTCACCTCGGCATAGCCGACCCGGTAGATCGCCGGCCCCTCGACATTGTAGCGGTCCCTGAACGGCGGAATGCTGGCTTCGACGTAACGCCGGTTGGTCGCAAAATAGATGCGCATGGCCCTGTCCCCCTTAGGAGCACCATTAACGCATCGGTAAAATACAACTTCAAGTGACAAAATGCAGCCATAGAGGGTGTGATCAGCCCGCCAGTTTGTGCTGGCGCGGGGCGGAGGAGCGCTCCCGCTACCAATAAGCCGCCCCGGTGGGCGGCTTTGTTGGGCGGGCGCCCTCAGCGAGCCAGGCCTAGCCGGGCCAACGCCCCGAGCGTCCAGACCCGCCTGGACGGCCGGGGCGCAGGCGCCGCAACCCGCGCGCCGACGTCCTCGCGGCAAAAGCCGGTTTCATCGCGGCCATGGTTCACGCGTCGATGCGGCGGGCGCTGAAACGTCGCCAGCGCGATCGTATCGATTAGTACATTGAGCAAAATCGTCGGCATGGGGGCATCTCCTCGGCCGCCATCTGAACCCCTGTTGGCGCCGGTCGACAAACGAGCTTATGATCGCCCTCGCATGACTTGAGGTTATGAATGAAACGAGGCCGGCTGCCGCTTACCGCACTGCGCAGCTTCGAGGTGGCTGCGCGGCATTCCAGCTTTACCCAGGCCGCCGCCGAACTCTTCATCTCGCAGGCGGCGATCAGCCGGCAGGTGCGGGACCTGGAAGCGCTGATCGGGTGTCCACTCTTCGAGCGGCGTCATCGTGCCGTGGTGCTGACGGCAGCCGGCCAGGAACTGCGGGTGACGCTGACCGCTTCCTTCGACAGCATCGGCGATTGTCTCGACCGGCTGCGCAGCACTGATGAGCAACCGCCGCTGATCATCAGTTGCGAGCCGTCCTTTGCCTCGTGCTGGCTCATGCCCAATCTCGCCGATTTTCAGCGGCGTTATCCCGGCATTGATCTCGATATTGATACCGATCGGCGCTTCTATGAATTTCGCGGGCGGGATCCCGCCATCGCCATCCGTCACAGCGAAACGCAAAGTCGGTGGCCGAGGGTCGAGAGCCGCCCGCTGTGCACGACACGGCTGACGCCGGTGCTCTCGCCCGCCCTGCTGCGTGATGGCGAGGCGTTACAGCGGCCGGAGGAGTTGTTGACCTACCCGCTGGTTCACGAGGAGCGGCGCGATGTGTGGGGGCAGTGGTTTGCCGCCGCAGGAATCACCGCGCCGGCCGCAGCGCAACGCGGGCTGGTCTATGCGGAAGGTGGCCTCACCTTGCAGGCGGCGCTGCGCGGGCAGGGCGTGGTGCTCTCCGATGACCGGCTGGCGTCTGACGCTCTCGCCCGGGGCGAACTGATACGGCCCTTCGCGCTTTCCATTCCCTTCGGCGCCTACTGGCTGGTGGCCCGCCGCTTCGTGACGCTGCCACCCTCCGGCGAGAGTTTTCTCGCCTGGATCGAAGGGCATTTTCGCTGACATGCCGCCGGAAACAGAACGGGGCGCCACCTGCGCCCCGGAATGCCGCAGAAATCGCGAAACGCCTCAGGCCGTCGCCTTGCCCATCACCGGGACGCCCTTTTCTTCCAGCAGCGTCTGCAGCTCGCCGGACTGGTACATCTCGCGGACGATGTCGCAGCCGCCGACGAACTCGCCCTTGACGAAGACCTGCGGAATGGTCGGCCAGTTGGTGTATTCCTTGATGCCGGTGCGCATCTCGTCGGAATCGAGGACGTTGATGCCCTTATAGTCGACGCCGAGCAGGGCGAAGACCTGCGCCACCTGGCCGGAGAAGCCGCACATCGGGAATTGCGGCGTGCCCTTCATGAACACGACGACGTCGTTGCTCTTCACCTGGCTGTCGATGAAATCCTGAATGCTCATGGCGTGCCTTTCGCCCTTGCGGGCCTCGCGAGAGGGGGTCGTGGCGGCGCGGGTTGGGGGCGCCGGCCGCCTTCAGTCGGGTACATTGGTCTGAAGCGCGAGGGCGTGCAACACGCCGCCCATCTGGCCCTTCAGCGTCGCATAGACCATCTGATGCTGCTGCACTCGGCTCTTGCCGCGGAAGCTCTCGGCGATCACGGTCGCGGCATAGTGATTGCCGTCGCCGGCGAGATCGCGGATCTCGACCGAGGCGTCCGGCAGACCTTCCTTGATCAGCCGTTCGATTTCGGCTGCTTCCATTGCCATCAGACAGGCTCCCTCACATCAAGCCCGCGCCCATATAGATGGGCAGCCAGGCCTCGTGCCGCTCGCGCAGCGCGTCCACTACAATTGGGCGCTCGCCCGCGATATGCAATCGGTCGCCGCCTGTTGTGCCGAGCTTGGCGACCGGGATGCCGGCCAGCTCCGCCCGGCGCAGCACCAGTGCCTTGGCGCTGCTCTCGACGGTGACGATGTAGCGGGCCTGGTCCTCGCCGAACCAGAAGGCGAAGGGGTTCATGTCCGGCGGCGGGGCGGCGAGGTTGGCGCCGATGCCGGAGGCCAGCGCCATTTCCGTCAGCGCCACCAGCAGCCCGCCATCCGACACGTCGTGCACGGCGGTGACGAGGCCGTCATTGATCAGCCCGCGCACGAGATCGCCGGTCTTGCGCTCCAGCGCGAGGTCGACCGGCGGCGGGGCGCCGTCCTCGCGGTCGAGGATTTCCGAGAGGAAGGCGGACTGGCCGAGCCAGCCGGTGGTGGCGCCGAGGACGAGGATGGTCTCGCCATTGGCTTTGAAGTCCAGCGTCGCCATCTTCTCGATGTCGTCGAGCACGCCGACGCCGCCAATGGTCGGGGTCGGGAGGATGCCGCGGCCATTGGTTTCGTTGTAGAGGCTGACATTGCCGGAGACGACCGGGAAGTCCAGTTCCAGCGCCGCCGCCCCGATGCCGCGCAGGCAGCCGACCAGCTGGCCCATGATCTCGGGTTTTTCGGGATTGCCGAAATTGAGGTTGTCGGTCAGCGCCAGCGGCCGGGCACCGACGGCGGTGAGGTTGCGCCAGGCTTCCGCCACCGCCTGCTTGCCGCCCTCGAACGGGTCGGCCTCGCAATAGCGGGGGGTGACGTCGCAGGTCATGGCAAGGCCCTTGGGGCCGTCTTCCACCCGCACCACCGCCGCGTCGCCGCCGGGGCGCTGCACGGTGTTGTTGAGGATCAAATGGTCATACTGCTCCCAGATCCAGCGCTTGGAGGCGAAGTCGGGCGAGCCGATCAGCCGTTCCAGCGCGCCGGGAAGGGTGGCGGTGATGTCGAGCGAAGCGGGGTCGATGCGCTGCTGCTTGGGCGTTTCCACCCAGGGGCGATCATAGAGCGGGGCCTCGTCGCCCAGTTCCTTGATCGGCAGGTCGGCCTTGATCTCGCCCTTGTGGCGGACGACGAAGCGCAGCGTGTCGGTGGTGTAGCCGACGATGGCGAAGTCGAGGCCCCATTTGAGGAAAATGGCTTCCGCCTGCTCTTCCTTGCCGGGCGCGATCACCATGAGCATGCGCTCCTGGCTCTCGGAGAGCATCATCTCATAGGCGCTCATGCCGGTTTCGCGGCAGGGCAGCTTGTCGAGGTCGAGCTCGATGCCGAGGTCGCCCTTGGCGCCCATCTCCACCGCCGAGCAGGTGAGGCCGGCGGCGCCCATGTCCTGAATGGCGACGACACAGCCCGCCTCCATGATTTCAAGGCACGCTTCCAGCAGCAGCTTTTCGGCGAAGGGGTCGCCGACCTGCACGGTGGGGCGTTTTTCCTCCGCGCCCTCGCCAAACTCTGCCGAGGCCATGGTGGCGCCGTGGATGCCGTCGCGTCCGGTCTTCGAGCCGAGATAGACCACGGGCAGGCCGACGCCGGTGGCCTTGGCGTAGAAGATCTTGTCGGCGTCGGCGAGGCCGACCGCCATGGCGTTTACAAGGTTGTTGCCGTCATAGCGGGTGTGGAAGCCGACCAGCCCGCCCACGGTGGGGACGCCGAACGAATTGCCGTAGCCGGCGATGCCGGCCACCACGCCTCCCACGAGATGGCGGGTGCGCGGGTGCTTGGGGTCGCCGAAGCGCAGCGCGTTCAAAGCCGCAATCGGGCGCGCGCCCATGGTGAACACGTCGCGCAGGATGCCGCCGACACCTGTACCGGCGCCCTGATAGGGCTCGATATAGGAGGGGTGGTTGTGGCTCTCCATCTTGAACACGGCGGCCTTGCCGTCGCCGATGTCGATGACGCCGGCATTCTCGCCCGGTCCCTGGATCACCCAGGGCGCCTTGGTCGGCAGGCCGCGCAGATGCAGGCGCGAAGATTTGTAAGAGCAGTGCTCGTTCCACATCGCCGAGAAGATGCCGAGCTCGGTGAAGGTCGGCTCGCGGCCGATCAGCTTCAGGATGCGCTCATACTCGTCGGGCTTGAGGCCATGCTCGGCGACGAGTTCGGGAGTGATTTTCGGTTCGGAGGGGATCATGCGAAGGCCGTCATTCCGTTACGCGGTCGGGCAGGGCGGGCGGGGTCACGCCTTCTCCAGCGCGCCGACGATGCTTTCGAACAAAGCGCGCCCGTCGGTCGGGCCGACCACCGGGTCCACATGGTTTTCGGGGTGCGGCATCAGGCCGAGCACGTTCAGCTTCTCGGAGACGATGCCGGCGATGGAGTTGGCGGCGCCGTTGAGCACCTGCGCGTCGTCGCGGTGCCCGTCCGGCATCACATAGCGGAACAGCACGCGCCCTTCCTCCTCCAGCCGCTTCAGCGTCGCTGCGTCGGCGGTGTAGTTGCCCTCGCCATGGGCGACGGGGTAGCGCACGATGGCGCCCCGCGCGTAGCGGCGGGTGAAGGGGGTGTCGTTGCGCTCAACCTTCAAGAGCGCCTCGCGGCAGATGAAGCGCAGGCGGGCGTTGCGCACGAGCACGCCGGGCAGCAGCCCGCTCTCGCACAGGATCTGGAAGCCATTGCAGATGCCGAGCACCAGCCCGCCGCGGGCGGCATGGGCGCGCACCGCCTCCATGATCGGGGCGCGGGCGGCGATGGCGCCGCAGCGCAGATAGTCGCCATAGGAAAAGCCGCCCGGCAGGACGACGAGATCGGTGCCCGGGGGAAGCGCGGTGTCGGCGTGCCAGACCATGGCCGGCTTGACGCCCGAGACCATGTGGAGCGCGCGTGCGACATCGCCCTCGCGGTTGGAGCCGGGAAAGACGAGGACGGCGGATTTCATGGCGTCAGTCCACGAGCTCGATGCGGTAGGTTTCGATCACCGTATTGGCGAGCAGCTTCTCGCAGGCGTCCTTCAGCGTCGCCTCGGCCTTGGCCGGATCGCTGGTGTCCAGCTCGACATCGAAGACCTTGCCCTGGCGGACGCTGGAGACGCCGGGGACGCCGAGCGAGCGCAGGGCGCCCTCAATGGCCTTGCCCTGCGGATCGAGCACGGCGGATTTCAGGGTGACGAGGACGCGCGCCTTCATGGATCACTCTCGGGCAGGTTCGTGCGACAGAAGCAGCGGGAAAAACAGAAACGGGGGCTTTGAGGCCCCCGCCTACCATTTGGCCGCGAACGGCTCAATGCTGGAATGCGGAATGGCTGACCCGAGGGCAGCGCATCACGCATCCGGCATCATCACTCTTCGGGTTCGGACTTCACCAGAACCGGACCGCCCGTCTGGACGCGCTCGTTCTCGGACATGATGCCGAGGCGACGGGCGACTTCCGAATAGGCTTCGACCAGCCCGCCCATGTCGCGGCGGAAGCGGTCCTTGTCGAGCTTGTCGTTCGACTTGATGTCCCACAGCCGGCACGAATCCGGGCTGATCTCGTCGGCAACGACGATCCGCATCATGTCGTTTTCCCATAGGCGGCCGCATTCCATCTTGAAGTCCACAAGACGGATGCCGACGCCGAGGAAAAGGCCCGAGAGGAAATCGTTGACGCGGATCGCCAGGGCGATGATGTCGTCGATTTCCTGAGTCGTGGCCCAGCCGAACGCGGTGATGTGCTCTTCCGACACCAGCGGGTCGTTAAGCGCGTCGTTCTTGTAATAGAACTCGATGATCGAGCGCGGGAGCTGCGTGCCTTCCTCGATGCCGAGGCGGGTCGACAGCGAGCCGGCGGCGACATTGCGCACGACGACTTCCAGCGGGATGATCTCGACCTCGCGGATGAGCTGCTCGCGCATGTTCAGCCGCTTGATGAAATGCGTGGGGACACCGATCTCGTTCAGTCTCAGGAAGACATATTCCGAGATGCGGTTGTTCAGCACGCCTTTGCCGTCGATGACATCGTGCTTCTTGTTGTTGAAGGCGGTGGCGTCATCCTTGAAGTGCTGGATCAGGGTGCCGGGCTCAGGACCTTCATACAGGACCTTCGCCTTACCTTCATAAATGCGGCGGCGGCGGCTCATGGGTGGGTACCGTCGGTTGAGGAAGTCCATTAGGATGCCGGGGCTCCGGTTCCGGGTTCACGGCTGGGGGCGCCGCACGTCTGCGCACGCTCGGCGCTCTGACGATTCGTCTCGCATTGGTGCTGACACCCTCGCGCCGACACTAGCCCATCGGGGGGGCGGATACAAACGCCGCCACGCGGTATGGCGTCCTTGCGTGGCGGGGTGCGACACCATCCACCGCAAACGCCGCCGATGAGCGTCACATTGCCGTAGGGCGAGGCGCGCGGCGTCGGCGGCGTTGATTTGGGGCCGGGGTCGGGATAATCAAGCCGGCGCTTTTACCGAGACACGGGGCGATCACATGAGCACGTTCGACAACCGCGAAGATGCGTTCGAGGCCAAGTACGCCCACGACCAGAACCTGCGGTTCAAGGCCATGGCGCGGCGCAACAAGGCCCTCGGCCTGTGGGCGGCCGAGAAGCTCGGCCTCACGGGCGACGAGGCGAGCACCTATGCCGGCTCCGTCGTCGCGGCCGATCTGGAAGAGGCCGGCGACGAGGATGTCTACCGCAAGCTGAAGGCGGACTTCGATGCCAAGGGCGTCGACGTGTCCGAGCACCGTATCCGTCGCACCATGGACGAACTCCTGGCGGCCGCGATCGAGACGCTGAAGAACGACGGCTGACGCCTCGTTTCCGCCAGCGCCACACTCCAGCGCCGGCCGGCAACTTCCGGCCTGCGACGCATGCCCGGCCACTATCGGCCGTGCGGCGCCCTGCCGACGATGGATGGCCACGCCGTTCCGTCCGGCGGATCACCATCCTCTGCCTCGCCTCGGCCTTGCCGCGCGGCGCCCCGCCGGGCGCGGGCGCTTGCACCGCTGCGGCTGGCGGACGGATGAGCGCGGCCCTTCGTCTCCTGGTCCCTTCAGGTCCGGCGCGGCGCGCGCCGGACGGCGATAGGTAATGCAACCAATTTCGCCCGATTCGATTGGTACCGAGGATGGATATCGATCGGGTCCGCCGGGAAACGTGGCCTCAGGCGCTCCCTCAGGGAGGTTCACATGCAAAAAATCTTCAAAACGCTGGCACTCGCCGCCAGCCTTCTCGTCGGCGGGGCGGCGTTTACCGCCGCGTCGGCTGCGGTGGTGACGCGCGATCTCAATGTGCGCGCCGGCCCCGGCACAAATTTTCGTGTGATCGGCACGCTGCCGGGCGGCACGCGGGTGAATGTCGGCGGTTGCCAGGGCAATTGGTGCCAGGCGGCCGGCGGCTGGGTGAGCGCCAGCTATCTCGCCGGCGGCAACCAGACCGTGATGGTCAACCCCAATTACGTCGCGGACGATGTCGCCCTTGGCGTCGGCGCCTTCGCGCTTGGCGCCGTGGCGGGCTCAGCCTGGGGGCCGGGTTGGGGCGGCGGCTATTACGGGCCCGGTCCCGGCTGGGGCTATTACGGCCCGGGCTGGCGCCCGCGCCCGGTGTGGTGGGGTGGTCGTCCGGGCTGGGGCCCGCGTCCGGGCTGGGGCCCGCGTCCCGGCTGGGGCCCGCGTCCCGGTTGGGGTCCGCGTCCGGGTTGGGGGCCGCGTCCGGGCTGGGGGCCTCGTCCCGGTCGTCCGGGCTGGGCCGGTCCGCGTCCGGGTCGCCCGGGCTGGGGCGGTCGTCCCGGCATGGGCCCGCGCCCGGTCTTCGTGCGCGGCGGCGGCTTCAGCGGCGGCCCGCGCGGATTCGGCGGGCGCGGCTTTGGCGGTGGCGGGCGCGGCTGGCGCTGACCTGCTCGCATCCGTTCTTACGAGAGAGGCCGGGGGAAACCCCGGCCTCTTTGCGTTGCGGCATGGTCAGCTGCGGCCGAAGACCCGCTGGAAGATCGTGTCGACGTGCTTGAGGTGGTAGCCGAGATCGAATTTCTCGGCGATCTCCTCTTCCGACAGATAGGTGCGCACATCCTCGTCGGCGGTGAGCAGGGCCTGGAATTCGCCCTCGCCGCGCCAGACCGGCATGGCGTTTCGCTGCACGAGGCGATAGGCGTCCTCGCGGCTCGCGCCCTTCTGCGTCAGCGCCAGCAGCACGCGCTGCGAATGAACGAGGCCGCCGAGCCGATCGAGATTCTTCTGCATGGTCTCGGGATAGACCAATAGCTTCTCCACGACGCCGGCCAGCCGGTTCAGTGCGAAGTCGAGCGTCACCGTGGCATCGGGGCCGATCATCCGCTCGACCGAGGAGTGCGAGATGTCGCGCTCATGCCAGAGCGCCACATTTTCGAGCGCCGGCGTGACCATGCCGCGCACCAGGCGGGCGAGGCCGGTGATGTTCTCGGTGAGCACCGGGTTGCGCTTGTGCGGCATGGCCGAGGAACCCTTCTGGCCGGCGGAGAAGAACTCCTCGGCCTCCAGAACCTCGGTGCGCTGCAGATGGCGGATCTCGATCGCCACCCGCTCCATCGAGGAGGCGACGACGCCGAGCGTGGCGAAATAGGCGGCGTGGCGGTCGCGCGGGATCACCTGGGTCGACACCGGCTCGACCTTCAGCCCCATCTTGGCGGCGACATGTTCCTCCACCCGCGGGTCGATCTGGGCGAAGGTGCCGACAGCGCCTGATATGGCGCAGGTCGCCACTTCTGCACGCGCCGTGACCAGCCGGGCGCGGTTGCGCTGGAACTCAGCATGCGCCTGGGCGAGCTTCAGCCCGAAGGTGGTCGGCTCGGCATGGATGCCGTGCGAGCGGCCGATGGTGGGGGTGAGCTTGTGCTCGAAGGCGCGGGCCTCCAGCGCCGCCAGCAGCCGGTCGACATCGGCAATCAGGATGTCGGCGGCGCGCACCAACTGCACGGCGAGGCAGGTGTCGAGCACGTCGGACGAGGTCATGCCCTGATGGACGAAGCGCGCCTCGGGGCCGACGATCTCGGAAAGGTGGGTGAGGAAGGCGATGACGTCGTGCTTGGTAACGGCCTCGATCTCGTCGATGCGGGCGACGTCGAAGGTCACATCCTTCGCCATCTCCCAGATCTTCGCGGCGGCCTCCTTCGGCACCACGCCGAGCTCGGCGAGCGCATCGGTGGCGTGCGCCTCGATCTCGAACCAGATGCGAAAGCGGGTCTGCGGCTCCCAAATGGCAGCCATTTCGGGGCGGGAATAGCGCGGGATCACGGGCGGGCTCTTTCGTCGTGGGTCGGGGTCAGGCGCGGCATTAGCAGGCAATCGGGGCTGGGTGCAACGGCGTGCCCAACACGGAAAAATTGTTATAGATAAAAATACAACGTAAGATGGTGCCGCTCATTCTCTGGCCGGGGGGCCTGATATGCCGCTGATCCAGGTTTCGCCGTGGCTCGCCCACGGCAATCGCAAGCATCCGCCGTCGCTTATCGTTCTGCATGCTACCGCAGGCTCGACCGCATCCTCCAGTATCAACCATCTGCGCGGCGTCGGCTTGAGCTATCACTACATCATCGCGCGCGACGGGAAGGATTCCGCCAAGAGCGAGAACGCCAACGGGACGGCGCCGATCATCTATCACTGCGTGCCGACGGCGAACCGGGCCTTTCATGTGGCCTCGCAGGTGCCCACGCCATCCGGTCAGGGGGCCTGCAACGAGACCGGCATCGGCGTCTCGCTTGCCAATATTCAGCGCAGCAGCAATCCGGAGCCTTATCCGCCGGCGCAGCTTGCCGCGCTGGATGAGCTCGTCGCGAAGATACTGGCGGAGAATCCCACGGTGCGGTGGCTGACAACCCACGCCGTCGTCCAGCCCTGGAACCGCGCCGATCCGCGCGGCATCGACGGTTCAGCGATGGCCCGCAAGCACGACCTGACATGGTGGCAGCCGACGCCGGAACAGATCGACCAGCACAGACCGCCAAAGCCGCGCGTCGCCGGGGGCGGGCCAGTTCGCCCAGCTGTAGTCGCCCCGGCTCAGGCTGCCGGCCGCGCGTGAGCGCTCACACAAGCTCGCCGCGTGCCCGCAGCGCGGCGCTGCGGATGGCGTCGATATTGCCGGCATAGGCCTGTGCGCCGCCCTTGAACACGGCGGAGCCGGCGACCAGCGCGTTGGCGCCGGCCTTGATGCAGGCGGCGGCGGTGTCCTTGGTGACGCCGCCGTCGATCTCGATATGGATCGGCCGCTCGGCGACCATGGAGGACAGGGTAGTCACCTTGTCCATGACCGAGGGGATGAAGGCCTGGCCGCCAAAACCGGGATTGACCGTCATCACGATGATGACGTCGATCAGGTCGAGCACATGCTCCACCGCATTGGCAGGGGTGGCGGGATTGAGCGCGACGCCGGCCTTCTTGCCCAGCGCGCGGATCGCCTGCAGTGAGCGATGCAGGTGCGGGCCGGCTTCGGCATGGACGGTGATGTGGTCGGCGCCCGCCTTGGCGAAGGCTTCCAGATACGGGTCCGCCGGCGCGATCATCAGATGCACGTCGAAGGGTTTTGCCGAGAACGGCCGCACCGCCTTCACCACATCCGGGCCGAAGGAGATGTTGGGCACGAAATGCCCGTCCATCACGTCGATATGAATCCAGTCGGCACCGGCGGCATCTACCGCGCGGACTTCCTCGCCGAAGCGCGCGAAGTCGCAGGCGAGGATGGAGGGGGAGAGGATCAGCGGGCGTGTGGTCATGGCGGGGGCTCCGGCTGTTTGCCGGGGCGTAGCATCAAGGCGCCGGGGCGGCAATGCCGTCCCGGCGTTCTCTAGGGCTCAGAGGCCGCAGGAGGCGGAGAGCGTGCCCACCGGCACCGTCGCCCCGCCAATAGCGAACACCTGTCCGCCGGTCTGCGTGAGTTCGGTGCCGGACCACTGGCCGGCATCGGCCGAGCAGGGGACAGACACGTTGCTGGTGGCGATGTCGCCGGAAATGTCCTGGATCGGACCCGAGACATAGACGGCGGAGCTGCCGCTGGCGATCACCTCCACATCGGTGAAGCTCACCCCCGTCACCGGTCCGCCGGCGAAGCCATAGGCGTCGCCATAGAAATAGACGCCATAGCTGCCGGGGTTGGAGATGGTGACATTGGTGAAGCTGATGTCGCTCGACGGGTTGAGGAAGATGCCGGCGCGGTAGGTGTCCTCGATGAAGGCATTGGACACCGCGATGTCGGTGGTCACGCCCGGCAGGTTGAAGGACGAGGCGAACATCAGCCCGTTGATGCCGCCCTTCAGCGTCAGGTCGTCGAGCACGGCATGCGTGGTCTTTTGCAGCACGATCAGGTCCATTGAGCGCTGCATGGCGGAATTGTCGATGCTGATCGAGCGCAGCTCCGCCCCGTCGACGCCGACCAGCAGTATGCCCTCGCGGCGGCTGTTGACGATGGAGAGGTTCTGCACGGTGAGGTTGCCGCTCTGGCCGGTGATGGTGTTCTCCCAGTCGATCTCCTCATACTGGCTGCCGACAAAGAGGCCGTAGGTGACGTTTTCCATCGACACGTCGCGGATGGTCAGGTCCTCTACCGCCAGCGCGGCGATGCCGGCATTGCGCACGACATTGGGATTGAAGATCGACCATTCGCATTCCGTGTTGTTCTCGCAGGTGGCGAGGTCGTGGATGCGGGTGGAGGCGATGGTGGCGCCGGAGACGCTTTCCAGCGAGATGCCGTGCTCGGCGGTGCCGGATATGTCGAGATCGCGCATCACGATGCCGGAGACGCCTTCCGCCACCACGCCGGAGCGGCCGCCACGCAGGGCGAGCGAGGCCACCGCGCTGCGGTTGCCCTCCAGCGAGAGCACATCGTCGAGCGGGTCGGTGCCGTTCAGCGTCGCCGCCGGCAGCGCATTGCGGAACACCGCCGTGCCGCCGCTCACCGCGCCGCGCACGGCGAGCGCGCCGCCGCCGCCGAGCAGATACTGGCCGGTGCCGAGCGCGACGGTGGAATCGACGTCGACCGTGCCGGAGGCGAGCACAAGCGCGCCATTCCCGGCCGTCACCAGCCGGGCGTTGATGGTGCCGGCATCGTCGCCCGCGCCGATGGCGACCACCCGGCCGGCAACCGCGCCGGTTTCGGTATAGACCGCCGCCTCCGCCGCGCCGGTGGCGCCGACATGGGTGCGGATCGCATCCGAGCGCTCGACCCGACGGTAGAGCGGGTCATAGGGCGCCTGGCCTGAGGTGTCGCCGAGCGGCACGCGCAGCCGGGCGAGGAAGATGCCCTGCGTGTCGTATTGCTCGTCATAGGTCAGCCCGGCAATGAGCGTCAGCCGCGAGCCATTGCCGAAGGCGGGAAGGCCGGCGCGCGAGACTTCGACCCGCGCGGAGACGCCCGGCACGTCCTCGACGCCTTCACCGGTGTACCAGTAGCCGCCAGCGAAGAGCTTGATCTGCGTGAGATCATCCGGCGTGAGGAAGGGCAGGCGGTAGCCGATCTCGCCATCGAAGCCCTGCAGCGCGGTTTCCTCGCCGGCGCGGAACACCAGGCGCCCGGCCTCGATCAGCGCGGCATTGGCGCTGGCCAGCGCGGCCTCAAGGTCGCCCACCGGGAGATAGCCATTGGCGCGCAACTCCCAATCCTGGCTCAGCGCCTCGACGCCGAGGCCGAACTGGGTGAAGTCGTTGTCGTACTGGCTGTTCAGATAGTCGAAATAGCCATTGATGCCGTAAACCCAGCCATTCTCATGCCGGAAGCGATAGCCAAGGCCCACCGAGCCCTGCTCGATTTCCTGCTCACTGCCGAAGCTGGCGCGGGCATCGAGGAACAGCAGCCTGTCCGTGTCGCCCAGCATGGGAAGGAACAGGTCGAAGCTGCCAAAGCCCTCGTTTCCTACGCTGCCGAGCGTGGCTTCCACCGAGGCGGGGGAAATGCCCCGCGGGTCGGCCATTGCCGGCAGACTCACCGTTGCCGCGACGATCACGGGAAGTACGGCGCGTCTCATGTGCACTCTCCTGGGAATGTGTCGGGACATTTTCGAACCCGACCCAGCGCGTGCGATAGCACCGATTTCCGCCACAAAGAACGACGAACGACTCTAACCTATTGATAATAAATGTATCTTTGAATTGTTCGTATTCTAATGAGGAGGGTCCCGATCCCACCCCCCGAGCGGGCCCTACGGGCGGCGGGGCCACACCGCAGGACGCTGCGGAACTCCCTTATTGCCGAGCGTGGGGAAAAGGCGTCCCATTACCGCAGCGAATCCGCTGCGCGCGAGGCGGCGCCGGAGGCGTGGTCCTGAGGAGGGAAATGTCATGATGAAAAAGAGCATGCTCGCCGCGCTGGCGGTGCTGTCCACCGCCGGTCTGTTCGGCATGGTGCAGGAAGCCAGCGCCTGGCGCGCCGCCGGCTGCGGCGCGCGCGGCTGTGGCGTTGCGTGGGGCGGCGGCTGGCGCGGCCCCGGCCATTATTACGGCCCCGGCCGCTATTACGGCCCGGTGCCGCGCGGTGGCGGCGTGGTCGTGGTCAACCCGCGCCCCTATTGGCCGCCCGGCGGCGCGGTCGCGGCCGGTGCCGCCCTCGGCTTCCTCACCGGCGTCGCCGCCGCCAATCTCGCTGGCCCGCCGCCGCAGCCGAACTATTGCTGGTTCTATACCAACCCGCAGCGCACCCAGGGCTTCTGGGAACCGTGCCCCTGATCTGCGCGCCGATCGCGCGTCAATGAAAAAAGGGCGGCCGGAACGCGCCGGCCGCCCAAGGGGAGGGTCCCCCAGCCGGGATGACCGGCCGGGATCGTTCGCGAGGGCAGGCAAAGCCTGCTCACCCGGATCGACGCCATCGCGTCGATGGAAGTTCGATGGCAGCGCGCGGCCTCGCATCGGCCCGGCGCGTCGTCCCGATCCGATAATCGGGACGACTCATCGAGATCACTTCATCCAGGCGTCGACCTTGGCCTTGTTGGCGGCGACCCAGGCCTTGGCGGTGGCGGCCGGATCGGCGCCGGGCTTGTTGTTCTCGACCATCACCTTCTGCTCGTCGTCCAGCGACAGGCTGAAATTGTCGAGGATCTTGTAGGCCTCAGGCGCCTCGGTCTTCAGCTTGGTGGAAACGATGGTGTTCACCGTCTCTTCGCCGCCGAACACGTTCTTGGGGTCGGCGAGGTATTTCAGGTCCCACTCGGCGAACATCCAGTGCGGCGTCCAGGTGGTGATGACGATCGGCTCCTTCTTGGCGTAGGCGTCCTTGAGCGCGGCGACCATGGTGGCGTCCGAGCCCTCGACCAGCTTCACCTTCAGGCCGTAGTCCTTGATCGCCTTTTCCGACGCTTTCATCAGGCCGGCGCCGGGATCGATGCCGATGACCTTGCCGCCGAACTTCGCCGGGTCCTTGTTGATGTCCTCGATCGAGGTGATGTCGACGTAGGTCGGCACGGCCCAGCCGATCTTGGCGCCGGACAGGTTGGGGCCGAGATTGACCACCTTGTCCTTCAGCTTGGCGTTATAGGCCTCGTGCGTCGCCGGCAGCCAGCCAGCCACCATCGCATCGGCCTCGCCGGTCGCCACCGCCTGCCACATGGCGGCGCCGGAGAGCGGCACGAGCTTGACCTTGTAGCCCGCCTCTTCCAGCACCGTCTTGACGATGTTGGTGGCGACGACAGTGTCGGACCATTCGACATAGGCGAGGGTGAGGTCCTTCTTCTCCGCCTGCGCTGCGCCGGCGGCGAGCCCGAGCGCGGTGGCGGCGACGGCGGCCGTCTTCAGGAATTTCGCGAGGAATGCCATTGCGTTTCTCCACTCCGTGGGTTGTGAGGTCGGAAGTCCCGTTCTGCTTCCGTTGGCGAAGGGTTCAGCCCTGCTGGCGGTCGCGCCGCATGTGGCGGGCGATGTGCTGGGTGATGCGGTCGAGGATGACTGCGAGCACGACGATGGCGATGCCGGCTTGGAAGCCCTGGCCCGCCTCCAGCCGCTGGATCGCCCGCCACACCTCGCCGCCGAGGCCGCCGGCACCGATCATCGCGGCGATGACCACCATGGACAGCGCCAGCATGATGGTCTGGTTGACGCCGGCCATGATGGTGGGAATGGCGAGGGGCAGCTGGATCTTGAACAGTTTCTGCCAGCGGCTGGAGCCGAAGGCATCCGCCGCCTCCACCAGTTCCGGCGGGGTCTGCAGGATGCCGAGCGCGGTCAGGCGGATGGTGGGCGGCATGGCGAAGACGATGGTGGCAAAGCAGGCCGAGACCGCCCCCAGCCCGAAGAACGGGATGGCGGGGATCAGATAGACGAAGCTCGGCATGGTCTGCATCATGTCGAGCCCCGGCCCGACAATGCGCCAGAACCGCTTGCTCAGCGCTGCCGCGATGCCGATCGGAATGCCGATGGCGAGGGCGAACGCCGTCGACACCAGCACCAGCACCAGCGATTGCAGCGTCGCCCGCCAAAGTTCGAGGTTCCACAGAAAGGCGAAGCCGAGCATCGTGCCGATGGCGATGCGCGCATTGGTGAGGCGCCACACCAGCAGCCCGCAGGCGATGATGACGAGCCAGGGCGGCAGGCCGACGAGAAAGTCGGTCGTCGTCTCGATGGCGGTGCCGATCACTGCGCTCATGGCGCGGGTGACACCGGAAAAATGCTCCGTCGCCCAGTCGAGCGCGATGTCGCACCATTCGGCGAGAGGAATGCGCGGGATCTCGAATTCCATCATTCCCTCCCGTCAGTGCGCGGTTTCGACCCGCCGCCGCGCCAGGGCGGCGATGAGGTCAGCATTGGCGATGACGCCGAGAAGCGCGCCATCCGGGCCTGTGACGGCGATCTCGCCGCGCCCGGCGGCGAGGCGGGCGACGGCTTCGTTCAACGTGGCGCCGCGCGGCACGCTGGCGTCGCGGTCGCTCAGCAGCAGGCGCAGCTCGGTGGCGCCTGCGCGCCGGAGCGTGTCCGCATCCACCGTGCCCTGGAAGCGGCCCAGCTCGCAGACCACCGTCATCACAGGCTCGCCGGATCGGGTGAGGACCTCCAGCGCCTCGGCGGCGCTGCTTTGCCAGGGGCGGACCGCCATTGGCGGGCGCATGGCATCGCCGGCGGTGACGACGCCGAGCACGTCGATATGCTCGACGAAGCGGCGCACATAGTCGTCAGCCGGGTTGGCGAGGAAATCGGCGGCGGTGCCCTGCTGCACCACCCGCCCGTCTTTCATCAGCACGATCCGCCCGCCGAGCGCGATCGCCTCGTCGAGGTCGTGGCTGACAAAGACGATGGTCTTTTTCAGCCGCTTCTGCAGCGCGACGAGTTCCTGCTGCATGTCGCGGCGGATCAGCGGATCGAGGGCGCTGAACGCCTCGTCCATCAGCAGCACGTCCGGGTCGAGCGCCAGTGCGCGGGCGAGGCCGGCGCGCTGCTGCATGCCGCCGGAAAGTTGCGAGGGAAAATGCTGGTCCCAGCCCTTCAGTCCCACCGTCTCGATGGCGGCGAGCGCCTTGTCGCGCCGGGCGGCGGGCGGCACGCCCTGCACCTCAAGCCCATATTCGACATTGCGCAGGATGGTGCGGTGGGGGAACAGCGCGAATTGCTGGAACACCATGCCGAAGCGGATGCGGCGCAGCGCCATCAGGTCGCGCTCGCCCAGTGCGGTGACATCGGTATCATCGATATGGACCGAGCCGGCGGTGGGCTCGATCAGCCGGTTGATGCAGCGCAGGCAGGTGGACTTGCCCGAGCCCGACAGGCCCATGACGACGAGGATCTCGCCCTCGGCGACGTCGAAGCTCACATCCTGCAGTCCGATGACCGCGCCGGTGGCCTTCTGCACCTCGGCGCGGCTCTGCCCGGCCTGAAGCAGGGGCAGCGCGGCCCCCGATTCGTCGCCGAAGATCTTGGTAAGGCTCCGAACCCGGATCCGTGCCTGCGTGTCGCTCATGCGCCCCCCTTATTCTTGAGGGCAGTGTCGGGCGCATGGCAGCCATGCAGATTGGACAGATGCGACAAGCGGGGCTGCAAAGCCGACAGGACCACGCGCTATTGCGTGCGACGCAATAAGCCGATGTCACCCACCGAAACGCTGCTTCCAGCTCGGAATGGTGCCGGGCTGAGGCAGGGCGGTGGCCTCGAAAACCGCGCGGGCGCAAGCGCGGGCCAGCGTGCGGACCACGGCGTCGCCGATCAAGGCGAGGTCGAAGATCGGGTCCTCCAGCGGGCGCTTGCCCGTGGCGGCGGCGAAGATGGTGTCGCCGTCGAGCGGGGTGTGGACGGGCCAGATCGCGTGGGCATAGCCGTCATGGGCCATGACAGCGAGCCGCTTGCACTGCGCCTTGGTCAGCACGGCATCGGTAGCCACAATAGCGATGGTGGTGTTGGCGCCGGGAGGGAGCCCCTTCAGCGCCGGGCGTTCGGGCAGCGGCGGCAGCGGATGGGGCAGGCCGAGGCCGCCGAACTCGCCCGCCTGCTCGAACGGTGCCGCCCAGAAATGCGGCCCGCCGGGGAAATTGGTGGCGCCGCAGGCATTGACCGCCACCAGCGCCCCGACCCGGTGGCCGGTGGCCGCGATCATCGAGGCGGAGCCGAGACCGCCCTTGAGGTCCACCGTCGTCGCCCCGGTGCCGGCACCCACCGTGCCGAGCCGGAAATCGAGCCCGGCCGCATTAGCCGCGGCATAGCCGAGGTCGCGATAGGGCGGGAACCGTCCCCAGTTCTTGTCGCCGCCATTGATGAGATCGAACAGCACCGCGCCTGGTACGATCGGCACCCGCGCATCGCCGACGGGAAAGCCGATGCCGCGCTCGGCCAGCGCCGCCGCCACCCCGCCGGCGGCATCGAGCCCGAAGGCGGAGCCGCCGGACAGAGTGAGGGCATGGATGGCGCCCACCGTCTCGTCAGGGGCGAGGAGGTCGGTCTCGCGCGTGCCCGGCCCGCCGCCGCGCACATCGACCGAGGCGACACTGGGTTCGTCGAACAGCACGACGGTGACGCCGGAGGCCAGTGTCAGGTCGGTGGCGTGGCCCACGCGGAGGCCGGCGACATCGGTGATCAGGTTGCGCATCGAAACGTCGTCCTTGGTAACAGCTTGGGAAACAGCTTGCCTGGCGGGCATCACATCACGGGGAGGGTTAACCGGCCGCATTGCATAAGCCGACAAGGGCGTGCATGGGGAAGCCCTCGGACAAGGCTAGGGTTGCTCATTTCATGGCTGACGTCACTCTTCCGGCCGCCTTCCTGGCCGGCATCGCCAGCTTCGCCTCCCCCTGCGTGCTGCCGCTTGTGCCGCCCTATCTGTGCTACCTCGCCGGCACCAGTCTCGACCAGATCACCCACAAGGCGCCGACCGACGCGGCGGCGCGGCGGACGCTGGGCGCGGCGGCGCTGTTCGTCGCCGGCTTCTCCACGGTGTTCGTGGCGCTGGGGGCGGGCGCCTCGGTGGCGGGGGCGTATCTGCGGCTGTACTCGCAGGAGCTCGCCATGGTGGCGGGCGTCGCCATCCTGCTGATGGGCCTGCATTTTCTCGGCATTCTGCGCTTCGGCTGGCTGACCCGCACCAAGCGGGTGCATGTGGATGCACCAACCACCTTCCTCGGCGCCTATGTGATGGGGCTCGCCTTCGCCTTCGGGTGGACGCCCTGCATCGGCCCGGTGCTGGCGGCGATCCTCGCCGTGGCCGCGAGCGAGCAGACGCTGACCCATGGCGCGGGGCTGCTGGCGGTGTATTCGGCCGGGCTCGGCGTGCCCTTCCTCGCGGTGGCGGCGATGGCGCGGCCGGCGCTGGGCGTGCTCGGCCATGCCAAGCGCTACCTGCCGATCATCGAGAAGGTGATGGGCGCGCTGCTGGTGCTGACCGGCATCGGCTTTCTCTCGGGCTGGATGGCGCAGGTGAGCTTCTGGCTGCTGGAAACCTTCCCGGCGCTGTCCGCCTTCGGCTAGGCGGCTGGGGGTTCTCCCACGCGTCGGACAATGAAAAACCCGCCGGATCGCTCCGGCGGGTTTCGTTTATTGTTGATGGACATCGCCGCCGCGCCGCAAAGGCGCGGCCGTGCGGCTCACATCTGCGAGTAGCCGCCGTCCTTCCAGACGTACAGCACGTAGTCGAGGGTGGTGCGGTCGCCCTTCTTGTCGAAGATCAGGTCGCCGAGCACGGTCTTGAAGGTCTTGCCCGAGTGGATGTACTCGGCCAGCTTGGCGTTATCGAGCGACTTGGTCGCCTCGGCCGCCTGCTGGAACACCTGGCCGGCGGCGTAGGTGTAGAGCACGTAGCCTTCCGGATCGATGCCCTTCTTCTTGAACTCGGCGACGACCGCGGCGGCAGCCGGGCTGTTGCGCGGGTCGGGACCGAAGGTCATTAGGGTGCCGGCGGCGCCCGGACCGGCGATGGTCCAGAACTCCTTGTCGGTGATGCCGTCGCCCGAGAACAGGACGGTGGTCATGCCCTGGTCGCGCATCTGGCGCACGAGCAGGCCGGCTTCGGTGTGCAGGCCGCCGTAGTAGAGCACGTCGACATTCGCGGCCTTCAGCTTCGACACGAGCGCTGAATAGTCCTTCTCGCCCGGGTTGATGCCTTCATAGACCACTTCCTTGATGCCGGCGGCATTCATGGACTTCTGGGTTTCGTCGGCAAGGCCCTTTCCGTAGGGGGTCTTGTCGTGAACGATGCCGACCTTCTTATCCTTCAGGTTCTTGGCGATGTAGTCGCCGGCGACGGCGCCCTGCTGGTCGTCGCGGCCGCAGACGCGGAACACGGTGGTCAGGCCGCGCTCGGTGAAGGTCGGGTTGGTCGAGGCCGGGGTGAGCTGGAGGATGCCGGCTTCGGCATACTGCTCGGAGGCCGGGATCGACACGCCCGAATTGAAGTGGCCGAGGACGACTTTGACGCCGTCCGAGATGAACTTGTTGGCCACCGACACGCCCTGCTCGGGCTTGGAGGCGTCGTCGCCGATGATCAGCTCGACCTTCTCGCCGAGGATGCCGCCCTTGGCGTTGACGTCAGCGGCCCACTGTTCGGCGCCGTTCTTCAGCTGGGCGCCGAAGGTGGCGTTCGCGCCGGTCATGGGACCGCCCACGCCGACCTTGATCTGCGCGGACGCCGGAGCGGCCAGCGCCGCCATGGCGGCGAGCGCCAGGCCGGCAGTCAGAAGCTTCTTCATGAACGTCTCTCCTGGTTCTGGAAGGGTGGAAAGCACGGCCTTTACGGCTCGGCGGCGATCGCCCCGGGCCGATATCATGCCCTTTTCGATGCTCTTGTCGACGAGCAAGCGAAACATGGTGAAGGCGCCGGTCAGGGCTCGCCGGCTGGGGCGCCGGAACGGGTGCCGCCGCCGCCTTCAAGCCAGCCGAACAGCCCGGACTGGCGGTAGATCCAGCCATAGCGGGTCGACATCTGCCGGGCCCGCTCGGCACGGAAGCCGAGGGTGGCGATGGCGACCAGGAAGGCCGTATCGGTGAGGAAATAGTGCAGCGAGAGCAGCGTGCCCTCGAACAGCGCGAAATGGAAAAACCGCACCACGCAGCCCAGCAGCAGCGCATAGAGCGCCGCCTGCCGGTAGGGCCGCCAGGTGGTGGCGATGGAGCGGCCGGTCAACCACGCCGCGCCGCCGCCCAGAAACAGGGTGACCAGCACGAAATCGGCGCGCGACACCTCGACCACCAGCTCGGGCATGAACACGGCCGAGAGCAGGACGAGGGCCACCACCAGCAGTGGCAAGGCGACGGCGAGACTTGCCGAACTGCCCTTGGAGACGAGGGTGCCGGACATGGGAGCCATCAGTGCGCCCCTCCTTCGAGATAGGCGGCGCGCACTTCCGGCCGCTCCAGCAATTCGCGGCCCTCGCCGGAGAGGGTGATGGCGCCATTGACCAGAACATAGCCGCGATGGGCGAGCTTGAGGGCGTGAAAGGCGTTCTGCTCGACCAGGAACACTGTGAGTCCTTCCGTGCGGTTGAGCTCGCGGATGGCGTCGAAGATCTGGCGCACCACCAGCGGGGCGAGGCCGAGCGAGGGCTCGTCCAGCATCAGGAGGCGCGGCCGGCTCATCAGCGCCCGGCCGATCGCCAGCATCTGCTGCTCGCCGCCCGAAAGCGTGCCGCCGCGCTGGTTGATCCGCTCCTTCAGGCGCGGGAACAGCACGAAGACCTTTTCGAGGTCGGCATCGAAATGGGCGAAGCCATCCACCGCCGCGCCCATCTGCAGGTTCTCGAACACGCTCATGCGCGGGAAGATGCGCCGTCCCTCGGGCGACTGGGCGATCTTGAGATGGGCGATCTCATGGGTCGGCACCTGGGTGATGTCGCGCCCCTCGAACAGGATCGAGCCCTCGCGCGGGCGCGGCTGGCCGAAAATGGTCATCATCAGCGTCGACTTGCCGGCGCCGTTGGAGCCGATAAGCGTGACGATCTCGCCCTTGTAGACGTCCACATCGACGCCGCGCAGGGCCATGATGTTGCCGTAGAAGGTCTTGACCCCCCGCACCTGCAGCATCGGCGCGTCGGTGCGGGCCGGCGTGGCGAGGGCGGGCGTGGTGGCGGTGAGGGTGTCGCTCATGCGCCCGCTCCCGTCGGGTTGGTGTCCAGCTTGAGTTCGGCCTCGACCTCCTCCACCGCGTCCTCGTCGACGCCGAGATAGGCGGCGATGACGCGCGGGTCGTTCTTCACCGCCTCCGGCGTGCCGTCGGAGATCTTCGTGCCGTAGTCGAGCACGACCACATGGTCGGAGATTTCCATCACCACGCTCATGTCGTGCTCGATCAGCAGGATCGAGGTGCCGTGCTCGGCGCGGATGGCGCGCAGCAGCGTGTTGAGTTCGAGGCTCTCGCGCGGGTTGAGGCCGGCGGCGGGCTCGTCGAGGCAGAGCAGGATCGGCTCCGAGCACATGGCGCGGGCGATCTCCAGCCGGCGCTGGGCGCCATAGGGCAGGTCGCCGGCCGGGTCGTCGGCGCGGTCGGTGAGGCCGACCTTGTCGAGCCA
The DNA here is from genome assembly GCF_030813595.1 of Ancylobacter vacuolatus. GTDB lineage: Bacteria > Pseudomonadota > Alphaproteobacteria > Rhizobiales > Xanthobacteraceae > Ancylobacter > Ancylobacter vacuolatus. The sequence continues at coordinate 42,476 of NZ_JAUSUH010000015.1, forward strand.
GTATTCCGCCTTCGCGGTGGCGGCCTTCTGGGCCCTCGTCCAGCCCGGCAGTCCGAACAGCCCCTTGAGCGAATAGCCCGAGGCGGCCATCAGCGCGTTGTGCTGGGCGACCATGAGGTTTTCCAGCACGGTCATGCCGGTGAACAGCCGGATGTTCTGGAAGGTGCGGGCCACCTTGGCGCCGCCCGAGACCAGATAATCGGGCATCCGCTCCAGCAGGAACACGCCGGCCTCGCGCCCGACCAGCGAGCGCTCGCCGATGCGCGTTACCTCGGCGATCTCCTCCGGCGTCGGCGCGCGGCCATGCGCCAGGATGAGGCGGCCCTCGCTCGGCTTGTAGAAGCCGGTGATGCAGTTGAACACCGTGGTCTTGCCGGCGCCATTGGGGCCGATCAGGGCGGTGATGTCGCCGCGCCCGACCTTGAAGCTGAGGTCGTTGACCGCGATCAGGCCGCCGAAGCGCATGAACAGGTGTTCGACGATGAGGATGGGGTCGGCTTCCCAGCGCGGGAGGCCGTTTGCGGGAGAGGTTGCCATCAGCCGTGGCCCTCCTTCACGAGATCGCCGGATACCGCCTTGCGCTCCTTGAGGAAGATCGTCGGGTCGCGGGTGGAGACGAGACCGCGCGGCTTCCACACCATGATGGCGACCATGGCGAAGCCGAAGATCAGCATGCGGTAGAGGCTGGGGTCGAAGTCATTGCCGAAGATCTGCTTCAGGAAACCGAGATTGCGCAGCATCTCCATGCCGCCCATCATGACCGCAGCCGCCACCGCGACGCCGATCTGCGAGCCCATGCCGCCGAGCACGACAATGGCCAGGATCATCGCCGAGACGTCGAAGGTGAAGCTCTCCGGGCTGACGAAGCCGGCGCGCACGGCGAAGAAGCAGCCGGCGAAGCCGCCGAACATGGCGCCGGTGGCGAAGGCGGACAGCTTGGTCGTGGTGGTGTTGATGCCGAGCGAGCGGCAGGCGATCTCATCCTCGCGCAGCGCTTCCCAGGCGCGGCCGACGGGAAGCCGGCGCAGGCGCACGGTGACGAAGGCGGTCAGCAGTGCCAGCGCCAGGATGACGAAGTAGAGGAAGACGATGCGGTGCATCGGGCTGAAGGGCAGCCCGAACAGCGCGGCGAAGCCGTCCGGTCCGGCATTGAAGGGAATGCCGAAGAAGGTGGCGCGCGGGATCGAGGCGATGCCCGCCCCGCCATTGGTGAAGTCCACCCAGTTGATCAGCACGAGGCGGATGATCTCGCCGAAGGCAAGGGTGACGATGGCGAGATAGTCGCCGCGCAGGCGCAGCACCGGGAAGCCGAGGATCATGCCCCAGACGCCGGCGAAGATGCCGGCCATCGGCAGGCAGATCCAGAACGCCCAATTGGCCCAGAAGGTGGCGCCGAACAGGCCGGCGAAGAAGTCGTTGATCGGCGCCGAGGTGGCGAGCAGCGCATAGGTGTAGGCGCCCACCGCGTAGAAGGCGACATAGCCGAGATCGAGCAGGCCGGCGAGGCCGACGACGATGTTCAGCCCCCAGCCCAGCATCACATAGGTGAGGATGAGGATGCCGAGATCGATCAGATAGCGGCTCTCGTTCAGCCCGCCGAGGGAGAAGATGGCGATGGCGGGGAACAGCACGGCGAAGGCCAGCAGCGCCGGCTTGACGCCGGGGCCCATCACCGTGCCGGCGCGGTCGAACAAGGTCGGGCCGGTGTGGGTGGAGGGCTTGCGGTTCGGCGACCACAAAGTGACGTTTAGCAGCAGCCGGCCGAAGAAGATGATGCCGACCATGATGGCCAGCAGCGAGGGCCGGTAGGCCAGCCCCAGCGCGCCGTCGATGATGACGGTCTCGAACCCGATGAGCGGGCCGAACAGGCCCAGCGCGATCAGGCCGACGATCAGCGCGTCCTTGAAGGCGGGGCCCAGCACGGGGTTGGCGGCCGCGGGCGGGGCGGTGTCTGCGGTCTGGACAGCCATGATGCGCGACCTCAGACCTTCTCGACCTCAGGCCGGCCTAGAAGGCCCTGCGGCATGAAGATCAGCGTGATGGCGAGGATGGAGAACGCCGCCACATCCTTGTATTCGATGGAGAAATAGGCCGACCAGAAGGTCTCGATCAGGCCGATCAGCAGCCCGCCGAGCACCGCGCCGGGGAGCGAGCCGATGCCGCCGAGCACGGCTGCAGTGAAGGCCTTCACGCCGGGCACGAAGCCATCGGCGAAGTTCGCCACCCCATAATACATCAGGTACAGCGTGCCGGCGACGGCAGCCAGCGCGGCGCCGATGACGAAGGTCAGCGAGATGGTGTGGTCGACATTGATGCCGAGCAGCGCGGCCATCTTGCGGTCCTGTTCGCAGGCGCGCTGGGCGCGGCCGAGCGAGGTCTTCTGCACCAGGTACCAGAACCCGCCGAGCAGCGCGGCGGTGATCACCATGATGATCACCTGCTTCCAGGCCAGCGTGACCTGGTAGGAGCCATTGTCCATCAGCACGATCACGTCGGTGATCATTGGTGGGATCGGCTTGTTGCGCGGGCCCTGCGTCACCTGGACGAAATTGGCGAGGAAGATCGACATGCCGATGGCGGAGATCATCGGCGCCAGCCGGAACGAGCCGCGCAGCGGCCGGTAGGCCACACGCTCGATCGCCCAGTTCAGCAACGAGGTGAACACCATCGCCACGACAAGCACGATGGCCAGCGCCAGAAAGATGGAGGTGATGCCCATCACAGTCGTGACCAGCAGGAAGCAGATCAACGCGATGAAGGCCGAGACCATGAAGACGTCGCCATGGGCGAAGTTGACCATGCCGATGATGCCGAACACCATGGTATAGCCGATGGCGATCAGCCCGTAGATCGAGCCGAGCGTCAGCCCATTGATGAGCTGCTGAACAAATATTTCCATGATTGTGCCGGCTCCCCTCAGCCGCATTTGCGCAAGGCGCCGCCGTCGGGCTTTTGCACAGTTTGTAACCGTGCCCGTACGGTGTGCGCCCCTGACTCTTAGCCTGCGCCACGTTCCGATACAATTCGATCGAAAGACGAAATGCAATCGATCGAAAAGCATGATACGAGGGTATTTAAATACCTATTTCATGAATCCCTTTGCAACTCAAGCGGTTAATGTGGCGAGGCTGCGTTTGCACTGTGGCGCGGGCGGTCATTTTTGTCTTCACATCGTCATGTACGTTCCCGCGCGCCGCGCGGTTTCCAAATGCGCGCCGCAAAGGTTATGCACAGCGAAGCCGCGTGGTGTGGATCCTTCGCCCCGCGCGAGGCCGCAGGAGGCACGCCAGCTTGGACCAGCCCAAGGCACATGATGCGGCACAGCATGACGCGGCCCACGCGGTCGAGGCCGGGCTCTATCGCGAGGCGATGAGCCGCCTGGTGGCCGCCGTGCATGTGATCACCACACACGGCCCGGACGGGCGCGCCGGCTTCACCGCCACCGCCGTCGCCTCGGTGTCGGACAGCCCGCCGACCCTTCTGGTCTGCCTCAACCGCCGCATCCGCTCCGCCCCCGCCTTCCGCCAGTCCGGCCGGTTCGCGGTCAACATGCTGGGCGCGGACCAGCAAAGCGTGGCGGAAAGCTTTGGTGGGCGGGGCGGGCTGGAGGGGGAGGCGCGATTCGGCGTCGGCCACTGGCATGAGGGGGCGCTGGGCCTGCCCTGCCTCACGGGGGCGATCGCGGTTTTCCAGTGCCGTATGGTGGAACTGCGCACCATCGCCACCCATGACGTGCTGGTCGGCCGGGTCGAGGCGGTGGCGCTCGGCCCCGACAAGGCCAAGCTCGCCTATCTCGGACGGGGGTTCCTGTCGGTGTGAGTGTGCTCAGGCAAACTGCCCGGCAACCCAGCCGGACGACCAGGCCCATTGGAAATTATAGCCGCCGAGCCAGCCGGTGACGTCAACCACCTCGCCGACGAAATACAGCCCCGGCACCTCGCGCGCCGCCAGGGTGCGCGAATCGAGGCCGGTCGTGTCGACGCCGCCAAGCGTCACCTCGGCGGTGCGGTAACCTTCCGAGCCGGTCGGCTTCAGTCGCCAGCCATTCACCGCCGCGTCGATCCGGCGCAGCGCCTTGTCGGAGAGATCGGCGAGATTGACCGTGCCGGCCTCGCGCTCGGCGATGATCTGGGCGAGGCGCTTGGGCAGCAGGCTCGCCAGCGCGGTGGCGGGCGACTGCCGGCCATTTGCTGTGCGGGCCTCGCGCAGCCGGGCGAAGATGTCCGCGCCGGGGGCCAGCGCGAGTGTGATTTCGTCGCCCTCGCGCCAATAGGAGGAGATCTGCAGGATCGCCGGGCCGGACAGGCCGCGATGGGTGAAAAGCAGCCCTTCCTCGAATCGCGTCTTGCCATGGCTCACCCGGGCCTCGACCGCCACCCCGGCGAGCGGGGCGAGCCGCTCCAGCTGCGCCGGATCGAGGGTGAGGGGGACAAGGCCGGGGCGGGTGGGCTGCAGCGCCAGCCCGAAGCGCTCCGCCACCTCATAGCCGAAGCCGGTGGCGCCCATCTTGGGGATCGACTTGCCGCCCGAGGCGATGACCAGCGACGCGCAGGCCAGGGTGCCGGCGGCCGTCGCCACGGTGAAGCCGTCAGAGCTGCGCTCGATGCCTGTTATGGCGGTGGACAGGCGCAGTTCCCCGCCGGCCTCGTTGAGGTCGTCGGTCAGCATCTCCACCACCTGCCGCGCCGAGCCGTCGCAAAAGAGCTGGCCGAGCGTCTTTTCGTGCCAGGCGATGCCGCGCCGGTCGATGCGGGCGATGAAATCCTGCGCGCTGTAGCGCTTCAGCGCCGAGATGGCGAAGCCCGGATTGGCAGAGAGATAATGGCGCGGGGCGGCGTCGCGATTGGTGAAGTTGCAGCGCCCGCCGCCGGAAATGCGGATCTTCTCGCCCGGCGTGCGGGCATGGTCGAGCACCACCACCCGGCGCCCGCGCCGTCCGGCCTCGATGGCGCACATCAGCCCGGCCGCACCGGCGCCGATCACCACCACATCGACGGGGACGGGGCGGCTCATACGCCTTCTCCGTAAGCGTGCACGCCGCCGCAATAATCGGTGACGCTCCAGCCCTCCGCTGCCGGCTCCAGATAGGACGGCCCCACCGGCACCTTGCCATGGCCGCCGGGGATGTCGAGCACATAGGTCGGCAGTGCGAGGCCGGAGACGCGCCCACGCAACGCCGCCATCAGTTCCTGCCCGCGAGCGATGGGAAGGCGGAAATGCGCGGTACCGGGGGCGAGGTCGGGATGGTGGAGGTAATACGGCTTCACCCGGCACTCGACGAGCGCCCGGAACAGCGCCGCCAGCGTCTCCGCCTCGTCATTGACGCCGGCAAGCAGCACGCTCTGCCCGACCAGCGCGATGCCGGCATCCGCCAGCCGGGCCAGCGCCGCGCGCGCGTCCGGGCCGAGCTCGCGGGCGTGGTTGGCGTGCACGGCGACATAGGTGGTCACGTCAGACGCCCGCAACGCCGCCACCAGCGCGCCGGTAATGCGCTCGGGCGCGGCGATGGGCACGCGGGTGTGAAAGCGCACGACCTTTACATGCGGGATGGCGGCGAGCCGGGCCATCAGCTCGGCAAGGCGGCGCGGGGCGGCGACGAGCGGGTCGCCGCCGGTCAGCACCACCTCCCAGATCTCGGGATGGCCGGCGATATAGACCAGGGCGGCCTCCAGCGCCTCCTCGGAAAGGCTGGTCTCCGCGCCCGGCCCGACCATTTCCCGGCGGAAGCAGAAGCGGCAATAGACGGCGCAGACGCCGACCAGCTTCAGCAGCACGCGGTCGGGATAGCGGTGGACGATGCCCGGCACCGGGCTATGCGCGTCGTCGCCGATCGGGTCCTCGCGCTCTTCCGGGCGCGTCTCCAGCTCGCGCGCATCGGGCACGAACTGGCGGGCGATCGGGTCGGCGGCATCGGTGGGGTCGATCAGGCCGGCCAGCACCGGCGTCACCGCCACGGCATAGCGCGCCGCGACCGCCTCCAGCGCCGGATCGGCCGCCACCAGCCCGGCCTGCGCCAGCTCATGGACGCGGCGCAGCGTCCGGCCGGGCAGCGGGGTGGCGTCGGGCGGGGCGAGGGGGGAGCGGGCAGGGACGTTCATGCGCGGTCTTGTGATCGTTTCCGCGCGCGCCGGCAAGGCGCCGCCGCGTTGCCGCGCTATAGTGGGGCAAATGGTCGAACGCGAAGGAGGAGCCGATGCTCACGCGCGAGGAAGATGTGCTGCAGGCGGCGGCGAGCTGGCGGCAGGCCGGCCGGGGTGTGGCGCTGGCAACGGTGGTGGAGACCTGGGGCTCGGCGCCGCGCCCGGTCGGCAGCCATCTGGCGATCGACGAGGATGGCAATTTCCTCGGTTCGGTGTCGGGCGGCTGCGTCGAGGGCGCGGTGGTGGCGGAAGCGGCCGAGGTGATCGCCGATGGCAGCCCCCGGCTGCTGGAATTCGGCGTCGCCAATGAGACCGCCTGGCAGGTCGGCCTGTCCTGTGGCGGGCGCATCGCCGTCTATGTCGAGAAGGTTTCCTGATGGAACTGTCGCTCCTCGAAGCGCTGAACACCGAGCGCGCCGCGCGCCGCCCCATTGTCCTCGTCACCGACCTGGACGGCGGCGCGCAGCGGCTGGTGAGTGCCGCCGACGTGGCGGGCGATCCTCTGGCGGAGCCTCTCGCCGAGGCGCTGCGCAGCGGCCGCAGCGGACGGGTGGAGGTGGAGGGCTCGCGGCTGTTCCTCACCGTGCATCTGCCGTCCCCGCGCCTCGTCATCACTGGGGCGGTGCATATCTCGCAGGCGTTGGCGCCGATGGCCAAGGCCGTCGGCTTCGAGGTGATCATCGTCGATCCGCGCACGGCTTTCGCCTCGGAAGAGCGTTTCCCCGGAGTCGAGGTGCGGGCGCAATGGCCGCAGGAGGCGCTGGCGGAGCTGGTGCTCGACCCCTTCACGGCGGTGGCGGTGCTGGCGCATGACCCGAAAATCGACGATCCCGCGCTGGAAGCGGCGCTGACCGCGGGGTGCTTCTATGTCGGCGCGCTCGGCTCGCGCAAATCCCATGCCGGCCGGGTGGCGCGGCTGGCGGAACGCGGCGTGCCGCGCGCGGCGCTGGAGCGCATCCGCGCGCCGATCGGCCTCGATATCGGCGCCGCCAACCCGGCGGAGATCGCCGTGTCCATTCTCGCCCAGATCGTCGGCGAATTGCGCCGCCGCCCGGCCCGGCCACCGGCCGCGCTGGTGCTGGCGGCCGGGCAGGGCACGCGCCTGCCGCGGGCCCACAAGCTGACGCTGCCGCTCGGCGGGGTGCCGCTGGTGCGCCGGGTGGTGGAGACGGCCCTCGCCGCGCGGGCACGCCCGGTCATCGTCGTGACGGGCCATGAGGCGGACGCGGTGCGGGCGGCGTTGACCGGGCTCGACGTCACCTTCGCGCACAATCCGGATTTCGCGCAGGGGCTTTCCACCTCGCTCAAGGCCGGCGTCGCCGCGCTGCCGCGGGAGGTGGAGCGGGTGGTGGTGATGCTGGGCGACATGCCGAGGGTCGAGCCGTCGCTGGTCGACCGCCTCGCCGACGCGCTCGATCCCGCGCGTGGGCGGCTGGCGGCGGTGCCGGTGGCCGAGGGACGGCAGGGTAACCCGGTGGCGCTGGCGCGGGCGCTCTTCCCGGCGCTGAAGACGTTGCAAGGCGATGTCGGCGCCCGCCAAATTCTCGCCCAGAACGCCGATTTCGTGGTCGAGGTGCCGGTGGAGGGCGAGGGCGCCTTTCTCGACATCGACACCAGCGAGGATCTGGAGGCGCTGGAGATTCACGAGATCGCCGCTGCCTCGGATATCGATGCCGACGCCGCGCTGGAGGCGATGAAGGCGGAAGACGCCTGAAGGCGCGAGGGTCAGAACGGCATGAACAGCGAGAGCGTGCCATAGGGGCTGGCGTCGCTGTCGCTGCTCCAGCGCCAGCCGGCGGCGGCGCGCAGTTCCTGCCCCGCCAGCGGGCAGGTGAGGAACAGCCCGAGGCGGGCGCTCTGGTCCAGCCAGTCGGTGGTGGCGCCGGTCTCCGCGCCGACAGCGAGCCAGCTGAACGCCTGCCAGCCGACGCTGGCGCGGCCGTTCACCGTGCCGTCCGCCGTCGAGGCGCTGAGGGCGGCGGTCAGCGTCCAGCGCGCATCAACGCGATAGAACCATTCGGCTACGAATTTGGCGCCGAATTGCGTGCCCTGGTCGGGATTGCCGGGATCGGGATCATCGAGCTGGTTGTCGACCACATTCACCCCGCCATAGAGGGCGAGGGCGTGCGGGCCGCGCAGGAACTGCCAGCCCAGCAGCACCTCTCCATCGGTTTTGTTGCCGGTGTTCCAGCCGCCCGGCACCGCCTGCGTGCGGTACTGGTAGCGCCCCCCGCCGGTCTGGGTTCGCACCCGCAGGCCTTCCTGGTCCATGGGCGCGAACGGCGCCCACGCCATGCCGCCCCAGCCATAGCCATTGTCGCGCGCTATATCGAGGCCGGTATAGAAATAGAGACGCCGGCGCAGTGCCGCCTCCGCACTCTCCTCGGCTGCCGCGCTGGACACTGGGCACGCGGCGGACAACGCCGCGAGGAGAGGCGCGAGGGCTCGCGCCGGCGAAGAGAACATCGCCGCGCTCACGGTTGCAGATGGTCAGGAAGTACCCCTTATCCGAGCACCCCAGTCCTGTGCCCTCAATCAACCGGAGGGAGAGCACGTGTGTCGCTGCACGCGGTGGCATGCCGCATTTTGTCGCAGGGTGGCGTGTCTAAATCGGCGGCGCCATCAGGTGCTCGACCGCGACGCCCACCCGCTCGCAGATGAGATCGGCGACCATCTGCCGGTGGCAATGCTCGGGATGGCGCTCGAAGCACAGCACACACACCCGCCGGCCCGCCTTCACCAGCGCGGTCAGTTCGTCGAGCTGTTCCTGCGCGGTGGAGGTGGCGAGGTGGGCGTCGTAGATACGCCGCAGCTCGCTGTAATGGCCGCTGCGCGCCGCCTGCCGGCCTTCCGCCGGCGTGCCGAGGCCGCGCAGATGCAGATAGCCGATGCCGCGCTCGCTCACGCCGGCGGCGAGGTGGCTCTTGGAAAAGCCGGCGCGGCGCGAGGCGGCGACGGCGCGCACATCGACCAGAAGATCGACCCCCGCTCCGCTCAACGTGTCGAGCACGGCGGCAGAGGAGACCTGTTCATAGCCGATGGTGAAGAAAGGCGGGCGCGACATTCGGCAAGGATGACCCTACACACGGGGCTTGTCGAGCCGGGCCGAATCTGTGGAGTTCTTGGCGGCTGTCGGCGCGGGCCCTTGCCGCGTGCTAAAGGCAGGCCGGGCAGGGGGCGGCCAGGCTTGCCGTTCCGGTCGGATCGTCCGGTCTGGGGGGCCCGGACAATCGAACCATTCGGCCCGCCGCCGCAGCGGAGGGGCCGGTTCAGGGATGCGTCATCGCAGATGAAGATCGGTATCGAGCTCGGAAGCAGCAACGCCGGACAGCCGGTTCGGCTCGACCTGGAAGAGCTCCTGTCCACCCGCCTGCTGGTGCAGGGCAATTCCGGCTCGGGAAAATCGCATTTGCTGCGCCGCCTGCTCGAACAGAGCGCCGGCCATGTGCAGCAGGCGATCATCGACCCGGAAGGCGATTTCGTCGGGCTGGCCGAACGCTTCGGCCATGTGGTGATCGACGCCGAGCGCACCGCCGGCGAAATCCAGCGCATTGCCGCCCGTATCCGCAAGCACCGCGCCTCTGTCGTATTCAACCTGGAAGGGCTGGATGCCGACGCGCAGATGCGCTCGGCCGCCGCCTTCCTCAACGGCCTGTTCGACGCCGACCGCGAATATTGGTTCCCGATGCTGGTCGTGGTCGACGAGGCGCAGCTCTTCGCGCCCTCGGGCGGCGGCGAGATTTCCGACGAGGCGCGGCGCATCTCGCTCTCGGCGATGACCAATCTGATGTGCCGCGGCCGCAAGCGCGGGCTGGCCGGCGTCATCGCCACCCAGCGCCTTGCCAAGCTGGCCAAGAATGTCGCGGCTGAAGCCTCCAACTTCCTGATGGGCCGCACCTTTCTCGACATCGACATGGCCCGCGCCGCCGATCTGCTCGGCATGGACAAGCGGCAGGCGGAGAGTTTTCGCGACCTCAACACCGGTTCCTTCGTGGCGCTCGGCCCGGCGCTGTCGCGCCGGCCGCTGCCGGTAAAGATCGGCCATGTCGAGACCGCCAGCCGCAACGGGCGGCCCTCGCTGCTGCCCCCGCCCGAGATGGCCATGGCGGAACTGCAGGACCTGATCTTCGACGATCTCGGCACCGAGCCGTTGCCCGCCCCGCCGCCGCGCGGCGAGCCGCGTGCCACCGACGCCATTCTGGAGACGCTGGAGGAGGCGCCGGCGCCCGAGCCGGTGCCGGTGGACCCCGAAGTGGCGGCGGCGTTCGATGCCGAGCGCGAGGCGCTGGTCGAGGAGATCGTGCGCCAGTTCGTGGCCGACCCGGAAGCGCCCTTCCGCTCAGCCGCCGCGCTCTACCCGGACTTCCTCGTGCATTGCCGGGTGCGGCGGGTCGGCTCGAAAGTGCCTGATCTTGCCGCCTTCACCCGCCGGCTGGCCATTGCCCGCGCCGGGCTCGATTCCCGCCCCGGCGACGAGGGGTGGGCGCGGGCGGTGGAGCAGGCGACCGGGCTGCCGGAGGAGATGCAGGGCGTGTTCCTGCTGCTGGCGCGTGCCGGCATGGAGGGCGCGCCATCCCCCGCCGACGAGGCGCTGGCACGCGCCTATGGCAGCCGCTCACCCTCGCGCGGGCGCTGGCTGCTGACCTATATGGAAGAGCGCGGGCACCTGGTCTGCGAGGCGGATTTCCGTGGTCGGCGGGTGGTGCGCTTCCCCGCGCTCGGCTGGAAGACCGCGCCGGGCGACCCCAAGGCGCTATCTGCCTAGGCAACCCGACCCGTCGCGTCATGGCCGGGCTTGTCCCGGCCCTCGACGCTTCCCTGCCTGCCGCTTGGCTCAAAGACGTGGATGCCCGGGACAAGCCCGGGCATGACGTTGTTCTATTGGCTGCGTCTATCCCCCGTAGAGATAGTTCGGCAGCCAGAGCGCGAAGTTCGGGAAGGTGTAGAGCAGCACCATCGCGAAGATGACGATGAAGATGAACGGCATCACGCCGGAGAAGATCTCTTCGATGGTCACATGCTTGGGTGCCACGCCCTTCAAATAGAAGGGCGCCATGGCGACCGGCGGGGAGAGGAACGAGGTCTGCAGGTTCAGCGCCACCAGCACGCCGAAGAAGATCGGGTCGATACCGAAATGGTCGAGCAGCGGCAGGAAGATGGGCAGGAAGATCACGATGATCTCCGTCCATTCCAGCGGCCAGCCCAGCACGAAGATGATGACCTGGGTAAGGATCAGGAAGCCGATGGGCCCGATGTCCAGCCCCATGATGAATTCTTCGACCACCCGCTGGCCGCCCAGCAGCGCGAACACGGCGGAGAACACCGCCGAGCCGACGAACAGCCAGCACACCATCGCCGAGGCGCGGGCGGTGAGGAACACCGAATCCTTCAGTTTTTCGATGCTGAAGGTGCGGTAGGCCAGCGCCAGCAGGATGGCGCCGGCGGCTCCGATGGCGGCGGCTTCCGACGGGGTGGCAAGGCCGAGGATGATGCAGCCGAGCACCGAGACGATGAGCAGGACCAGCGGGAAGAACGAGGTTGCCAGCGCCCAGATAATGGTGAGCACGGGAACGTTGCGCTCCGATGCCGGCAGCTTCGGCGCCAGCGACGGGTTGATCATCGCGCGGATGATGACATAGGCCATGTACATGCCCGCCAGCGCGATGCCGGGGAAGAAGGCTGCGGCATAGAGCTTCACCACGGAGACGCCGGCGGTGGCGCCATAGAGGATGAGCATGACGCTGGGCGGGATGAGGATGCCGAGACAGCCGCCGGCGCACACGACGCCAGCGGAAATCTTGGTGTCGTAGCCCGCGCGCAGCATGGCCGGGAAGGCCAGCAGGCCCATCAGCGTCACCACGGCGCCGACAATGCCGGTCGCGGTGGCGAACAGGGCGCAGGTGATGAGGGTGGCAACAGCGAGCGAGCCCGGAATCCAGCCGGCGGCGAGCTGGATGGAGCGGAACAGCCGGTCGAGAATGTTGGCGCGCTCGATCACATAGCCCATGAACAGGAACAGCGGGATCGAGATCAGCACGTCGTTCGCCATCACCGAATAGGTGCGTTGGACGAAAAGCTGGAAGATGCCGTCGCCGATCGAGAGGTAGCCGAAGGCCACGCCCAGCGCCATCAGGGTGAAAGCGATGGGGAAGCCGAGCATCAGCAGGAACAGGAAGACGACCAGCATCAAGATGCCGAGCGCGGGATCGGAAAGAAACATCACAGGGACCCCCGCGTGGTGGATTCGCGCTCGATGGCGTTGAGCCGGGCCTCTTCCTCGGCAGCCTTGGCGGCGGCCTCGTCGAGAATGACCTTCTCCAGTTCTTCCACGTCATGCAGGCGCTGCGGCCAGTCGCCGTCGCGAATGCAGATCCAGCAGCGCACGACCTCGACCATTCCCTGGAGCAGCATCATCACGCCGACGATGGGGATCAATGCCTTGAACGGCCAGATCACCGGCCCGTCCGGGCTGAAGGAGGAGTGCTCGTTCAGCATGTAGGAGAGGTGGAAATAGCCCCAGCCGGAATAGATCAGCGCCAGGATGCCGGGGAAATAGAACAGGAAGTACAGGACCAGGTCGGTCTTGGCCTGGGTGCGGGGTTGCCACTTCCGGTACAGGAAGTCGGCCCGCACATGGCCATTACGCGAGAGCGTGTAGGCGCCTGCCATCATGAACAGCGCGCCATAGAGCATCAGGCTGACATCATAGGCCCAGGTGGTGGGGTCGCGCAGCACATAGCGGCAGAACACCTCGTAGCAGATGGCCGCCATGAGAATGACGATGCACCAGGCGAAAATCTTGCCGATGAGGCCGTTCAGCCGGTCAACGCCGAGAAGGATGGATTGCATGGGGAGGGGCCTCTTCGGGCAAGGCGAGTGTGGGCAAGGTAAATTCGGGCACGGCGAGGTCTCGGAGGGCAAGCTCGGGCAACGCTCGTTCGGGTACGACGAGGGATGGCGCGCCGTCCGTCACGGCCGCACGGCGGCATCGCCGCACGACGCCGTCACGGTCCGCTGCGGGAGTGCCAATGCTCTACCGAAACCAAAAGCCCCTCTCCGTCGCCGGAGAGGGGCGCACGCGCTGGCAGGTCAGGCCGGCTTGAAGAAGTGGTCGTAGGCGAACTTCGAATCCGGCTCATATTCGAGACGGAAGCCGACAATGCGCTTGGCCCATTCCTTCTGGCTGTCCACCACCTTCTTGAACACCGGGTCGGCCGACAGATTGGCGATCACCACGTCCCAGGCGTTGAGCTGGGCTTCCAGCACCGCCTTCGGCGTCGGCAGTACCTTCACGCCGCGCGCCTTGATGGCGGCGAGGTCCTTGGAATAGCGGTCCTGCGCCTTCCACATCATGGTGGAGGAGGTGGCGTCGGACGCGCCCTTGAGGATTTCCTGCACGTCCGCCGGCAGGCTGTCGAACTTAGTCTTGTTGAACAGGATCTCGAAGCATTCGAGCGCCTGATGGTAGCTGCCGAGCATGTAGACCTTGGCGACGTCGGGGAAGCCGAGGATGAGGTCCGAGGACGGGTTGTTGAACTCGGCGCCGTCGAGCAGGCCGCGATCGATCGCAGGCACGATTTCGCCGCCCGGCACGATCGTGACCGCCGCCCCAAATTCCTTGAACAGGTCCGCGCCGAGGCCGACGGTGCGGTACTTCATGCCCTTCATGTCGTCGGCGCTGGTGATTTCCTTCTTGAACCAGCCGAGCGGCTGGCTGGGCATCGGCCCGGTCAGCATGCCGACGACGTTCAGCTTCAGCGTGTTCTGCACAAGGTCGTCATAGAGCTGCTGTCCACCGCCAAAGCGCACCCAGCCGAGCAGCTCGTCCGCGTCCCAGCCGAAGGCGGGGGCGGTGCCGAACAGCGAGAACGCCTTGCTCTTGCCGTACCAATAGGCGGCGACGCCGTGGCCGCCGTCGAGAATGCCTGACGAGACCGCGTCGAGCATCTGGAAGGCCGGGACGACCGAGCCGGCCGGCAGGATTTCCAGTTCGACACGCCCGCCGGTCATGGCGTTGACGCGCTTCACATAGTCGCCGGCGAACTCGTGGAAGATGTCCTTGTTCGGCCAGGTCGACTGGAATTTCAGCTTGATGGGGGCCTGCGCGTGCACGGCGGGGGCCGCAACGGTGGCGCCGGCGGCCGCAGCTGCGGCGGCAGTGGCGATGAAGCGACGGCGGCTGGTACGGACATCCTGACGCGCGTCCGTGCTCTTCCCTGACGTGTCGGTCATGGGCGGTTCCTCCTATGGCGTTTCCTTGCGGGTCGTGCCCGCCGGGCGGCGCTTGAGCGCCTTGTCCCGATGCGACAAGGAGACGATGCCGCAACGGCGAGTGCAAGCCCTAATTCATGGTTTCCCGGCGAATTCCCTCGTCCGAAAGTCGAAGGTCGCGGCGCGGAAGCGTCGTCCGGCGCGGCGGGTGGCTTTGGCGGGCCGCAGCGGGCCCTCGCAAGCTCCCCGCGCGGGCCGCCCGAGGGGGGCGCGGTGGAATTCCCGTCCCTATCGGCGCGTCGTCATCCCTCTGTCATCGGCGGGGACTTGAACCGCAGCAGCGCGGGCTGCCGGCCCGCTTCCCGAGAGGAGATTCCCGCCATGCGCCCGCTGTTTCTCGCCAGTGCTTCCGTCGCGGTGCTCGCGCTCGTCGCCCTGTCGTCGCCGAGCCTCGCGGCCGACGCGGTGTTCAATCGCATCGGCACCTTCAACGTGGTCGACAACCTGCCCGCCGGTGCCGACCCGGCCAAGTCGACCGCCGCCGAAATCATCACCTATACCGAGGACGGCAACACGCTGATCTACAGCGACAGCCCCGGCCAGCGTATCGGCTTCATCGACATCACCGATCCTGCCGCGCCGAAATCCGCCGGAATCGTCGCGCTGGACGGCGAGCCGACCACCACTGTCGTGATCGGCACCAAGGCCTATGTCGGCGTCAACACGTCGGAATCGAAGGCCAAGCCCTCGGGCCATCTCGCCGTGGTCGACCTTGCCACCCGCAAGGTCGAGGACAAGATCGACCTTGGCGGCCAGCCGGATTCGATCACCAAGAGCCCGGATGGAAGCTATCTCGCCATCGCCATCGAGAATGAGCGCGACGAGGATCTCAATGACGGCGCGCTGCCGCAGCTGCCGGCCGGCAACCTCACCACCTTTGAGGTGAAGGATGGCCGCGTCGTCGACGCCTCGAAGAAGGTGATCGATCTCACCGGCCTCGCCGCCGTCGCGCCGGAAGACCCGGAGCCGGAATATGTCGACATCAATTCCCGCAACGAGGTGGTGGTCACGCTGCAGGAGAACAACCACATCGTGGTGGTGGATCTGCCCACCGGCAAGATTCTCTCACACTTTTCCGCCGGCACGGTCGATCTCGACAAGATCGACACCAAGAAGGACGGCGTGATCGACCTCTCCGGCTCGGCCAAGGGTGTCGCCCGCGAGCCCGACACCGTGCAGTGGATCGACGACGACCGCTTCGTCATCGCCAATGAGGGCGACTGGAAGGGCGGTTCGCGCGGCTTCTCCATCTTCGACAAGACCGGCAAGCTGGTGTTTGAGAGCGGCACGGCGCCGGAGCATATGGCGGTGCGGCTCGGCCACTACCCCGACAAGCGCAACAAGAAGGGCATCGAGATGGAGGGCGCTGAGGTCGCGACCTTCGGCGGTGACCGCCTGATTTTCGTCGCCTCCGAGCGCGGCTCGCTGGTCTTCGTCTACCGCGACAAGGGCGCCGGCGCGGCGCCGGAGTTCCTGCAGGTGCTGCCCGGCGGCGTCGGCCCGGAGGGGCTGATCGCCCTGCCCAAGCGCGAGCTTTTCGTCACCGCCGCCGAGACCGACGGGCGTGAGGAGGGCCGCATCGGCTCGGTTGTGACGCTCTACCAGCGCCAGCCCGGCGCCGCGCCGGCCTATCCCACCATCATCTCCGCCGATGGCCCCGATGGGCTGCCGATCTGGTGGTCGGCGCTGTCGGGCTTTGCCGCCGATGCCAAGGAAGCGGGCAAGCTCTACGCCGTGACTGACAGCGCCTATGCGCAGGCGCGCATCCTCACCGTCGACGCGAACGCGAAGCCGGCGAAGATCACCGCCGCCACCGTGCTGACCAAGGACGGCGCGCCGGCCAAGGGCCTGGACCTTGAGGGCATCGCGGTGCGTCCCGAGGGCGGCTTCTGGGTGGTTTCCGAAGGCAATCCCGAGAAGAAGGAAAAGGCGACGCAGAACCTACTCCTGCGCGTCGGCACTGACGGCGCCATAGCGGAAGAGATCGCGCTCCCCGAGGCAGTGGCGGCGCAGGCCGGGCGCTTCGGCTTCGAGGGTGTAGCCGTCCTTGGCTCGGGCGCGGACGAGACGGTGTGGATCGCCGTGCAGCGCGAGTGGAAAGACGACCCGAAGGCTTTCGCCAAGCTCATCGCCTACAAGCCGGCCGACAAGAGCTGGGCCACGGTGCGCTACCCGCTCGATGCATCCGCCAAGGGCTGGGTCGGACTGTCTGAGCTGACGCCCTACAAGGATGGGCTGATCGTGCTTGAGCGCGACAACCTCATCGGCGCGGATGCCGCGATCAAGAAGCTCACCTATGTCTCGCTCAAGGATGTGAAGCCGGCGCCGCTCGGCAGCGAGGCCGCCCCGCCGGTGCTGGTGAAGACCGAGGTCAAGGATCTGTTGCCGCTGCTCAAGGCCACCCATGGCTATGTGCTCGACAAGGTCGAGAGCTTCGCCATCGACGCCGCCGGCAACGCCTTCATCGTCACCGATAATGACGGCGTCGACGGCTCGTCCGGCGAAACGCAGTTCATGGCGCTCGGCAAGATGAACTGAGCGGCAACGCGCCGGGCGAGGCATCAGCCTCGCCCGCAGGCCGGGCCGTGACGCACGCGCCGTACCACAAGCGTCCTTGGGGTCGGCCGCCGCCCTCCCTCATCCCCGGGCGAGCCCCCGGGGACTACCCTTGCCGCGTCCGCCCGGCCGAAGCCCGGAGGCCCGTGCGGCCGACCATGAGCGGGCCGTGGTGCCTGGTCGCGCCCTGACCGCAGTGCCGGACGCCCGCTCAGAGGGCCGGACAGAGTGTCGGCGGCCTAGTTGCGCCGGTCTTGTCGTTTGCGATAGGCTGCTGGCACCATAGCACCGCGCCGATTGCGGCGCCCTGCCTTTCCCTGTGCCGATCACGCTGGCGTGCCGACCGAAGGGCTTCGTGTCTGGCATGATGTGCCGGCTCACGGCATCCTTCGCTGCCGGTTTACGATTGCGCGTCTGACACGCTGCCTGGCGTGCGGGCGCGTTGGTCGGCCGTGCCCTCTGCCTCTGTTCTCCGATGGTGCCCGCTGGGCGCCACCCGCCGCCCCGCTTCCCAGGACCTGCCGGAGGCCTGCCAATGCCGAAGACTGCCGCGATGCTTCGCCCGCTGGCGTTCGGCAACCGGACGAAAATGCAGTCGACGTCGCTGCTGTCGATGCAGGAGCAGGTTCACCGCATGCTCGGCTGGAGTGCCGAATATGACGCGATCGGCGATGCGGCAAAGTTCGCCACCCAGCAATCTTCCATCGCCGTCAATGGATTGAAGCTCAGCAGCCTGTCCCACTCGCCGATCCGTACCCTCGTCGAATCGAATGAACTGTCGTTCTTCATGCCGGTGGAGGGCGGAGCGATCCGCTCCACGGTGAATGGCAAGTCGGTCGAGTGTCATGTCCGCACCAACGCCCTGCTGGCGCCGGAAGGCGAGCGGATCGGCGAGGGCGGCTATCGTTCCATCCTGATTGCCGGCCTGGACCGGAGCCGGTTGCTGCAAACGGCAGGAGCCATGCTGGGGCGCGACGAGCCGAGGGTGGATCTGAACGGGCCCAGCGTCATGCCTCTGGTCGCGGCAGGCGTGAATTTCGACCTGATGCTGCGGGGCGCCTGCGCACTGTTGGAGGCCTGCAACGTGTCGGGAGAGGCGGCGGCGCGTCTCGGTATCGACGAGATCGTCTATCGGGCGATTTGCGGCATGCTGCTACGCGACCGACTTTTCGGCGACGGCGAGGACATGTCGTCCCGGGAGATCCCTGACAGGCGGGTCGAGCGCGCCTGCGACTATGTCATGGCCAATCTGAACCGGCGCCTCACCCTGACCGATCTTGAAGCCATAAGCGGCCTGTCGGCCCGCAATCTTCAATACGCCTTCCAGAGACGGTTTGGCTGCTCGCCGGTGACGTGGATCCGCAATGAACGCCTGAATGCGGCCCGCGAGCTGCTCCTGGCCGGAGGCGACGCGGACAATGTCACCACGGCCGCGCTCGCCTTCTGCTTCTCCAATCTGGGCAGCTTTTCCCGACTCTACCGGGAACGATTCGGCGAGTATCCCGCCGTGACCCTCGCTGCCGCGCGGGGCAGGGACGGCCGATAGAAGAGCAATATAGGGCAATCCGCACGCGGATGAATGAGGTGCCAGGGCACCTCTGCGCACCGTCGCGGCGGTCGTGATGCCGTCGATGCC
This sequence comes from Ancylobacter vacuolatus, assembly GCF_030813595.1. Taxonomy (GTDB): domain Bacteria; phylum Pseudomonadota; class Alphaproteobacteria; order Rhizobiales; family Xanthobacteraceae; genus Ancylobacter; species Ancylobacter vacuolatus. The sequence goes on from NZ_JAUSUH010000015.1 coordinate 61,079, forward strand.
GTATGCTCCCGGTTGCAAAATTACAACACTGCGAATTTTGACGGCAGCCTTTTCGCAATCCGGATGCCGGCTGCGCAATCCGGGTATCGCGGTATCCAGCTGTTCGCGCACGGTCGACCCGGGATCACGCCGATAGGGCGGATGGGCTTGGGATGTGGCGGATGCAGGGAGTGACTGCTGGGAGTGCCGGCGCGCGCGAGCCGATGCGGCCGGCCGGTCGACGGCCTGCGCGTGGCTTTGCGGCGCCGGCGTTCTCGCTCCCCGGTTGTAGGTATTCCGCGCCATTGCCGAAAATTGCCGGACGTAGATCTGCCGCCGCCGCACGTTCCGGCGGAGCTCAGCTGCGCTGGCGGATGTCAGGCAAGCCTCTGGCCGGGCCGTGTGCTGGCCAGGGCGACCAGAGCGATCATGTTCGATTTCAGAACGTCTGAACGGGACGGCCCATGCGGTCCGGCTCGTTTTCGACGTGTCGTAGGGAAGAGGCTGGGGGTCTGGGTGGGCGCCGATAGGCGCGGACGACCACGCGATCGCTGAAATGAGGCGGGTTCAGAATGTTTGGCAATGAGATGTCGCAGCGCGCGAGTGTGATGCAGGTCGGTCAGGTCGTGAAGGCAGATTCGCGGATGCGGCCCCGACAGGCCGCTTCGGCCGTCGACTCCCGCAGCGGCGCCCCCCGCTTGCGCCGGCATCTTCTTCTGACCTCGGCACTCGTGTCCTCGGCCCTCATTTCCAGCCTCGCCTTCACGTCTCCCGCGCGGGCGCAGAGCGCGACCGGCGGGGACGGGCAGGCGGGCGTCATCGCGGGCACCATTAGTGTCGGCGGTGGCGGTGGTGGCGGCGGCGCGGGTGCGGTGCTCATCGGCTATCCCGGCCCGGGCAATCTCTGGTTTGGCGGCGCCGGCGGTATTGGCGGTGATGTGCAGCCCGGCGGCGTTGCCGGCTCAACGGGTGGATCGGGCCAGGCTAACGGCATCAGCTCCAACAGCGGCGGCGCTGGCGGGTCGGTCGGAAGCGACACGTCTACGGGTGGCGCGGGCGGTGAAGGTGCCGGCGGCGCCTCTGGGGGGGCCGGACAGCCGGCTCAGACCGCTGCGTGGGCGGCCGGCGGCAGCGGCGGCGGTGGCGGCGCGGGTGTGATCATCACTGCCGTGGAAGACTATGAGTTCGGCGGCGACTTTATAATCGGCGGTGCTGGCGGCGTCGGCGGCTCGATCAATGCGACGGGCCCGTTCACCGGCTACACGGTGATCACCGGCAATGGCGGCGCCGGTGGCTCGGGCCTCGTCATCGCGGCCGCCGCTATCGTCTCCAACGTCAGCGAGTTCGACATTATGGGCGGTGCCGGCGGCGACGCTGGCGCGGACGGGCTCGCCCTCGGCGCGATTTCCATCCTGCAGGGCAAGGGCGGTGACGGCGGTGCTGCGGTCGTTCTCAGCGCGGACGGAATTGACTTCAGCAATGCTGGCATCGCGAAGGGCGGCGCCGGCGGCTCGGTTTCATCGTCCGACGTGAACCAGATGAGCGGCTCTGCCGGCGCGGGCGGCGCGGGCGTGCTGATCAGCGGAAATAACTCCATCGTCAGCAATTCCGGCACCCTCCAAGGGGGCGATGGCGGGAACTGGTACAGCACCGGGCAGGGCAAAAGCGGCATCGGGCTTGTTGTGTCGGGAGACAGCAACACCATCACCAACCAGAAGTTCGCGGGCATCTACGGTGCCGATATTATTTCAGGAAAAATAGGTGTCGATTACGGCGGCAACGCCGTTCTGTTCAGCGGCACCGGAAATACAATAACCAACTATGGATTTATAGAAGCCGGTCTTGATGATCCTCAAGGCAGAGGTGGCGCGGGCATTTTTGTCTCCGGATCCTCAAACAAGATCATAAATGACGGCAATATCATTTCGACCAATGGTGTCGGGGTCTATTTCGACACGACATCGACAGGCTCGACCCTCGAACTATGGTCCAATTGGGGCCTCGTCGGTGGAGCCATCAACGTCGGGACCAACACCACGCTCGCGCTGGGCGGAACGGTCAATCAGAGCTTCGACCTGACGCTGATCAATTCGACCTTTGTTGATTTCAACGCTTACGAGAAGGTCGGCACCTCGACATGGGAATTCACCGGTACGACCGGTTCGTCGGGGCCGGCCAGCAACTGGACGGTCAAGGAGGGTATCCTTGCCCTGGGGACCGGCACCTGGCTGAAGGGTGACGTCACCGTCGCATCCGGCGGCACGCTGAACGCGACGACCGCGAGCTATGGAACCGCCAAGATCGAAGGCCTGCTGCTCATTCAGAGCGGGGGCATTCTCAATGCGCAGCAGGGCGGTGCGGGTTCGAGTGGTGCCACGCCGATCAATTCAGACACCTTCACTCTCAATACGGGGGCGACAGTCAATATCGGCCTCATCAGTGTCGGCGCGGATGCGGCGATCACCTCTGGAGGCGCGCTCACCATCCAGTCCGGAGTTACGATCAACCTGACCGGCACCACGCTGGTGGAGGGGACATATAATCTGATCGAATACTCCGGTGCGGGCGGCACCTTTGTTCTGCCGACGGTGGGAACCGTGTCGGGAGGCCTGGAAGGGGCCATATCCACGACAACGAGTTCCCTCGGAAACATGCTGATTGCTACCCTGTCCGCGGGCGGCCTCTACTGGAACGGCACCACCACCTCCGGCGGCGGTCCGCTCGTCGGCGGGGACGGCAGCTGGACGGCGAGTTCGGGCATGCTGAACTGGAGCAATGCGGACGGCACGACGCATGTCGCCTCCAACTCCACCAAAACCGCCATCTTCTCTGGCACGGCCGGCACGGTGACCATCGACGCCTCCTCGGGCGCGGTCGGGGCCAAGAGCCTAAAATTCCTCACTTCCGGCTATGAGATCACCGGCGACACGCTGACCCTGGCGAATGCCTCGGCGGCGCCGACGGTGAATGTGGATGGCGCCGGCACCCTTGCCACCATCTCCTCTGCCCTCGCGGGCACCGACGGCCTTGAGAAGATCGGCGACGGCACGCTGATCCTCTCGGGAGCCAATGCCTATACGGGCGGCACAACCATCACCGGCGGCACGCTGCAGATCGGCGCTGGCGGCGCGATCGGTTCCATCGACGGCGCGATCGTCAACAATGCGGCCCTCGTGTTCAACCGGTCGGACGCCGTGACCTTCTCCGGCGTCATCTCGGGGTCGGGAACGCTGGAGAAGAAGGGCAGCGCCACGCTGACCCTGTCCGCCACCAACACCTATACCGGCGCGACGACCGTTTCGGCCGGCACGCTGGAGGTCACCAACGTGGCCGGCCTCGGCACCGCGGCCGCCGGCACCACGGTGGCGGCGGGCGCGACGCTGGTGATGAATGTCGGCTCATCGACGACCGTTGCGGAATCGCTGACCCTTTCGGGCACCGGCACCACGGGGTCCAACGGCGCCCTCCAGGGCGCGGCGGGTGCCATCCTGAGTGGTACGGTTACGCTCGCGGCGGATAGCTTGATCGACGGCGGCAATGCCCTCGAACTTTCCGGCACCATTGGCGGCGCCGGCCACACTCTGACGCTCTCCGCCGGCGGCACGATTTCAGGGGTGATCGCCACCGGCGCCGGCGGAGTGACCAAGGCGGGAATCGGCAACTGGATCCTCAGCGGCGCCAATACCTATACCGGGCTCACCACGGTCTCGGCCGGCGCGCTGATCGCCGCCAATGCGAGCGCCTTGGGAGCGACGTCGTCGGGCACCACGGTGGCGTCCGGCGCGTCGCTGGTGATTGATGGCAATGCGGGCGCCGTTGCCATCGGCGCGGAGGTGTTGTCGCTGTCCGGCACGGGTTCAAACCCGTTCGCGGCACTGACCAGCCTCGGCGGCGCCAACAGTTATGGCGGCGCGATCACGCTGGCGTCGGACAGCTCCATTTCCGTGCTCAACAACACCTTCGCCATTAGCGGCGCTATCGGCGGAACCGGCGCGAACCTGACCTTGCAGGGCAACGGAACGGGCACCATCACCGGCGTGATCGGCACGGGTTCCGGCGGTGTGACGAAGGGGGCAGCCGGCACCTGGATTCTGTCCGCCGCCAACACCTATACGGGCGCGACGACGGTTTCGGCCGGCACCCTGCGGGTGACGGCCAATGCCGGCCTCGGCACGACGGCTTCGGGGACCACGGTCGCGTCCGGTGCGACGCTCGATCTTCGCAACACGGTCAGCAACGTGGTGATCGGCACGGAAGCGCTCACTCTGAGCGGGACGGGCGTCTCCGGCGCGGGCGCGCTGCAGAGCACCGGCGGCCTCAACAGCGTGGCCGGAGCGATCACCCTTGACGCGGACAGCCTGATCGCCGTCACGGCCGACCAGCTGACCCTGTCCGGCGGGATCAGCGGGGCGGGCAAGAACCTGACCGTTGGCGGCGCGGCGAATGGCGTCGTTTCCGGCAGCATCGCGACGGGCGCCGGCACATTGACTAAAACCGGCGCGGGCGCCTGGGATCTGACCGCGGCCAACAGCTATACCGGCCTCACCACGATTTCGGCCGGCATGGTGCGCATCGCCAACGCATCCGCGCTCGGCACGACGGACAGTGGCACCGTGGTGGCCTCGGGCGCCACCCTTGCCCTGGGCGGCGGCATCACGGTGGGTAGCGAAGATCTGACCCTTTCCGGCACGGGCATCGTCGACGGAGGGAGTGCCTCGCAGGGCGCCCTCGTCAGCTATGGCGGCAACAACACCTATGCCGGTGCGATCGTGCTGGCGGCGGACAGCACCATCAACACCAATACCTATGCGGCATCCGGCTCATTGGACCTGTCGGGTGGCATCTCGGGTTCGGGCAAGAACCTGACGCTGGGCGGCCTCGGCGCGGGCACGGTTTCCGGCGTGATCGGCACCGATGCGGGCACGGTGACCAAGGTCGATGCCGGAAGCTGGATCCTTTCCGGCGCGAACACCTATACGGGCGAAACCATCGTTTCGGTCGGCGTCCTCGGCGTTTCCAACGCCACGGGTCTCGGCACCCTCGCGGGCGGCACAACAGTGGCGGACGGCGCCTCCCTTATGCTCTTTGGCGGCGTGTCGGTGGGAGCGGAAGCCCTGACCCTGTCGGGCCTCGGCGTCAATGGGATAGGCGCGCTCAGCAGCGTACAGGGGACCAACAGCTTCGCCGGTGCGATCAATCTGGCGGCTGACAGCCTGATCGTCTCGAGTGCGGGCAGTGACATCTTCACCCTCTCCGGGGGCATCACCGGAGCCGGCAAGGATCTGAGCCTGGGTGGAACCGGGCTCGGCATCGTCTCCGGCGCGATCGCCACCGGCAGCGGCTCGCTGACGAAGACCGGCTCGGGCGGCTGGCTTCTGGAGGGCGTGAACACCTACACGGGCGGCACTGCAGTGACGGGCGGTACGCTGGCCATTGGCGGCGCCAACGGCTCGATCATGGGCGATGTGGTGCTGAGCAACGGCGGCACGCTGACCTTCTCCCGTACCACCGACATGACCTTCGCCGGCGTCGTGTCCGGCACTGGCTCCCTGACGAAGACCGGCAATGCAAAGCTGACCCTTTCGGGCACCAGTACCTTTGTCGGAACGACGACGGTCTATGGTGGCACGCTGGAGCTCTCGGGCGGCAGTCTGGCTGGCGGGGTGTCGGTGAGTTCGGGCGCGACGCTGCAGGGCGGCGCCAGCGCGGGCACCGTCTCGGGCAATGTGTCCATCGCGGCGGGCGGCACGTTGGCGGGCGTCTCGGGCACCACCTCGCTCGCCATTGGCGGCAATCTGACCTTCGCCGACGCGACCTCGATTTTCGCGGTGACGCTGGAGGCGCCCTCGACGACGCCGCCGGCGATCAGCGCGGGCGGCGATCTCACGCTGAACGGCGTGCTGAACCTGACCGCCGGCACTGGGTTTACCAGCGGCACCTACCGGCTCATCGACTATGCCGGGACCCTGTCGGGGGCGGGCCTTGAGATCGGCACGGCACCGGCGCATTCGCTCTATGCCGTCAGCACCTCTACCGCCAACCAGGTCAATCTGCTCGTGGCGGCGGGCCAGTGGTGGAACGGGTCCAACACCAC
>NZ_JAUSUH010000016.1 GCF_030813595.1 Ancylobacter vacuolatus
ACGTTGCAGAACCCCGGCGGTGCCGCCAGCCCACCGCCGTGAAACAGGCCGGAAACTCTAGCCTCCGGCGGTCCAAAGAATGGGGGCGGATCAATGATCGACGGACTCTGCCTAAATCTGGAGGAGGATCAGGGTCTCAGGTCATTGCTTCACGGCGGTGGCTGGCTACGCCGCCGGGGTTCTGCAGCGAGATCGGGGGCTTGTGGCCGATGGCCCCATGCGGCCGATCCTCGTTGTAGTGTCTGAGCCAAGCCTCCATCTTTTTCGGCCGCATCCGCAAGCGTCAGGAACCAGTGCGTGTTCAGGCACTCACTCTGGAAGCGGCCGTTAGATGCCATTGCAAGCGGGGAGGTCTCGACGACTGATTGCGACGCCGTCGCAGACATCCACCTCGTTGCATCTTGCGACCAGAAGCGGTCGTTCGAACCGAGCCTACCCCATCAGCGCGCACTGGATAGCCGAGCTCGCCAGCCGTGCCGTTGTAAGAAGCTGGTCGAGTCCGTGGCCGTTGCGTGCCTTGGCCGACAGGCCGAACATGGTCGTCGCCACAAAGTCCGTCAGGGCCGCCGCTTCCGCCGCATGGCGCTCCGCAATGTGGTCCCGGATCTGTGTTTCCACCGCAAGGTTGTAGGCCAGAGCCGCCTCGCGGGCCTGTGCATCGTTGCAGCGGGTGCCTTCCACCACCAGACAACCGGCCGCCTTCGGATCGGCGGCATAGTGGCGGGCCGCTGCATCCAATAGCGCCGTCAGGTTGTCTGCCACGGGACGCTCGGGTCTCAGAATATCGGCGAGTGGAAGTGCTCCGACCGCGGCGTAACGCTCCAGCACCCGCGCATAGAGCCCCTGCTTGCTGCCGAAGGCGGAATAGAAGCTCGGCGGCTTGATGCCCAAAGCATCGATTACATCGGCGACGCTTACGGCATCGAAGCCACGGGCGCGAAAAAGATCGGCGGCGGCGGCGACCGCCTGCTCCGGGTCGAAGCCGCGGGGCCGTCCGCGCGAGCGCGGTATTTTTATAGTCGACATTACATAACTCGTTGACGCCCAGATGGTGTCTATTTATGTAGCGCCTCATAACTTATTCCTCAAGGAGGCGGACGTGACGATGTTTCAAGGCAAGACGGTGCTGGTTCTGGGCGGGAGTCGAGGGATCGGCGCCGCGATCGTCCGGCGCTTCGCGGCCGAGGGTGCAACCGTGACCTTCACCTATAGCGGCTCGCAGGCCGCGGCTGAGGCGCTGGCCGCCGAGACCGGAAGCCGGACCCTTCGAACGGACAGCGCCGACCGGGACGCGGTGATTGCGACCGTGCGCGAAAGCGGTCCGCTCGACGTCATGGTCGTCAATTCCGGCTTCGCGATCTTCGGCGATGCGCTGGACCAGGACCCCGACGAAATCGACCGCCTGTTCCGGGTCAACGTCCATGCGCCCTACCATGCTTCGGTCGAGGCGGCGCGGCACATGCCGTCGGGCGGGCGGATCGTCGTGATCGGCTCGGTGAACGGCGACCGCATGCCCGTGCCCGGCATGGCCTCCTATGCGCTGAGCAAGTCCGCCCTTCAGGGACTGGCCCGGGGTCTGGCTCGCGATTTCGGGCCACGCGGCATCACGATCAACGTCGTGCAGCCCGGCCCCATCGACACCGATGCCAACCCGGCGGACGGACCGATGCGGGACCTCATGCACAGCTTCATGGCGATCAAACGCCATGGCCGGCCCGAGGAAGTCGCCGCCATGGTCGCCTGGCTCGCCGGCCCGGAAGCGGGCTTCGTGACCGGGGCCATGCATACGATCGACGGGGCCTTCGGCGCTTAGCAGCTCTCCTTCAATCCGTGAGGAAACGGTCCGCTTTCTGACTCAAAAGGCGGAAAGCGGACCGACCGCTTTCCGCCCCCCGTCGGTCCTCGCCATGGGTGGGCCCCATCACCAACGCAACGGCGCAAACGGGGCCGTTTGCCGTTGGTCCGCAGGCGTCCCACACGCAAGCCGTTCCCTGATCATCTCCCGCGCGAGCGTGTCGTCGTGGCCGCGCGGGAGAGCTGCCCGTGCTGCGGTTACTGCCGGCTGGTTAAGCTCGGAGAGGACATCACCGAGACGCTGGAGGTGATCCCGCGCCAGTGGAAGGTGATCCAGAAGGCACGCGAGCGCTTCTCCTGCCGGGCCTGCGAGGCGGTGACCCAACCGCCGGCGCCATTCCACGTCATCCCGCGCGGCCAGGCCGGGCTGAACCTGCTGGCCATCGTGCTGTTCGAGAAGTTCGGACAGCGCCAGCCGCTCAACCGGCAGAGCGAACGCTATGCTCGCGAGGGCAGCCGCGACCTTCAGCGGGCGTGCTGGCAGATGCGGCGCTCAAGGGGTGGTGAGACCTCCGAGGGGGAGCGTCCGCGCGACTTGGGGAAGGCAGCGGCATTGGCGGTTGGCCGGGGCGTCCATCGATTCCGTATTTGGACACCCCTCGCACGAAGGGTTCTTCCGGTTCTGTATTGGATCAAGGCGCGAAGATGGAAATAGGCCAAGGCTGCCCTGAGAATGTGAACGGCGGCTATCAAGACGGGTACCCCAGATGAGTTCGCCGCTCTATGTTTTGCCGCATGCTCTCTCGAAAGGTCACCATGCCGTTCAGCGACGAAAGTCATCCTCTCTGGGAGGTGCAGAATCTCAAGAGGGCCCTTCACGCCTCGGGCGTCGCCCTCTGGTCATGGAACATCGAGACCGACAGTTTCGTGATGGACGAGCGGGCGTTCGATTTGTGGGGCCTGCCGCAGGACAGCCACGTGACGTTCGAAGACCTGTCCTCCCGCATTCACCCGGCGGACCGAGACCGGGTTCGTGCCGCCTTTAACGCGACCCGCGCCTTGGTCGGAGCTTACGAGATCGACTTCCGCATTCTGCTGGGTCACGAGATCCGATGGATTTCTGCACGCGGCCTCGGCAATGACGAGGGAGTGCATCGCGGCCAGATGTCGGGCGTTTTTCTTGATGTGACCGGGCGCAAGCAGGCGGAAGAGGGCCACGAACTGCTCGCTGGTGAGATGAGCCACCGGGTGAAGAACCTGCTTGCGATCGCCTCGGGCCTCACCAGCCTGACCTCTCGTTCGGCCACGTCCGTCGAGCAGATGGCAAAGGAGCTCACGCAGCGCCTGACGGCGCTCGGCCGGGCGCATGACCTTGTCCGACCTTTGGCTGCGAACCAGGGAAAGGCCGCTCTTCTGGGCGACCTGATCGCGGTTCTGCTGGCACCCTATGAGGATTCCGGAGCGTTTAGCGGGCGTGTCCGTGTTGCCGTGCCGCGCATGGGCATCGGCGAGCAGTCCGCAACGACCCTTGCGCTGGCTATCCACGAGCTGGCCACCAATTCGCTCAAATACGGCGCCCTCTCGGTGGCATCGGGACTGCTGGATATCTCCGGCACCTCGACCGACGAGGAGGTGTGCATGGTGTGGACCGAGCGTGGCGGCCCTCCCGTGCAGAACAAGGGAGATGAAGGCTACGGCACGAAACTCCTGAACCGCAGTGTGACCGGCCAACTCGGGGGCTCTATCAAGACTGACTGGTCGGATGACGGCATCATCGTGACACTGACGATGAACGCTGAAAGACTCGCGACTTGAGGGGATGGTTCATGCCCCCGCCACACGCGACGTCTGTCCGGCCCGCTTGGACACGCGCTTGGTCAGGCCCATGCTCGGTGACAACTGCCGGATTGATGAGTCGAAATACCGGAGCAGAGGCGCCCATATCGCAGCGACCACGCTAAACGCCGAGCCCACGACGTAAGACCTGTTCCGGTGCGTCTCAGGCTCGCGGCGACGGCGCACCCACATTATCCAGCAAGCGGACGCGGCTCCGTGCGATGCGCCACATATGCGTTCACCGAGCTCGACAGCCAGGCAACAAGAAAGCACTGGGCATGATGGCAATGTCCGCCAGACCAGCCTCCGGAACAATGTTGGCATCCCCGGTATTGCTACTCAAAGGGGACCATAATGACCGTCGACCGGCTGCGCCAGGATATCGACAGCGGCAGACTCGAGACAAGGTTGCATTCCCCGATCCGGCTGCGGCTCCTCTCGGTACCGACGACGAAGCGGCGCGCACGCCTGCGCCACCGGAACGGATTGCTTATGCGGAACGGCGGATCGAACAGTCGAAAGGTAACACCCCGGGGGCTGCCGATGATGAATTCTGCCATGCCTCGCTAAAATAGACGTTCCGCCATTTGTCATTTCTCTATTTCAACCCGGGATTTCAATGCGCCAAGATACCGCCTTCCTTTTTGATCTCGACGGAACGCTTGTCGACAGCGTCTATCAGCATGTTGCCGCTTGGAAGGAAGCTCTTGACGCGGAGGGGATCGATCTTTCGGTCTGGCGCATTCACCGAAAAATCGGGATGAGCGGGGGGCTGTTCGCCAACCAGTTGCTGCGTGAGACTGGATTCGACATCGATCCGGAGGCGAGCGAGCGCCTGCGCCTGCGCCACGCAGCCGCCTACAGCCGACTTAGCGCGACTGTGACGCCGCTGCCCGGCGCACGGGAACTTCTGGCCGCGCTCACGGAGGGGGGCATCCCCTGGGCAATTGCCACCAGTGGGCGTATGGAGACCGCCGCAAGCAATCTCGCGGCGCTTGGCGTGGAGCCGGCGCAGGTACCTGTGGTCACGCGGGACCTCGTGAAATACGCCAAGCCGGACCCCGACCTCTTCCTCGCCGCCGCCGCCCGACTCAATGTCCCGATCGAAAACACCGTCGTGGTGGGAGATAGCATTTGGGACATGCTCGCGGCGCAGCGGTGCCGCGCTTTGGGTATCGGCGTGCTTTGCGGCGGATACGGCGTTGCCGAATTGCGCGAGGCCGGGGCCTATCGGGTTTTCGAAGACCCAGAGGAGTTGCTGGAGCATCTGGACGAGGTTGGCGGCCGCCGCTAGCCGGCACTGTCGGCATCTTACCCCACCCGCGGAGCGGCGTTCCCTCGCAGCAAATCGGACGATGTTGCAATGCAACATTGCAGCCCGCGGAGCGTTGTCCGATCGACGGTCTATGCCGTAACGATGGAAGGCTTCACAGTCGCTGCAATCAACGGGCGTCGCTTCGGCCCTTCGCGCTCTCGCAATGCCGTTTTGGACAGCCGCGCCATACCTTCCCCTGGTGGCGGGGTTCCTAATCGCTGGCTGCGCGAGACCGAGGGATTCGGGTCTAACCCCGGCGCCTTGCGCATGTTCTGGTACGCACCGTCTGGACTGCGGCCGGCATCGCCGCTTGTGGTGGTGCTGCATGGCTGGGCCCAGACGGCGGAAGGCTATGATCGCGGTTCCGGATGGTCCGCACTTGCCGAACGCGAAGGCTTTGCGGTGTTGTTTCCCCAGCAACAGCCGCAGAATAATCCGCACTCCTGCTTCACGTGGTTCCGTCGGGGCGACATTGGCCGCGGCGACGGCGAGGCGCTTTCTATCCGGCAAATGACCGAAGACATGATCGCCAACCAAGGGATCGACCGAAACCGCGTCTTCGTCACGGGTCTCTCGGCCGGCGGTGCCATGACCAATGTGATGCTCGCCGCGTATCCAGAGGTGTTCGCCGCCGGAGCAATCATTGCCGGCTTGCCCTATGGCGGGGCCTTCAACGGGTTACAGGCGGTGCAGTGCATGCGGTACCCCAGCGGCCGAACACCGCAAGAATGGGGCGGCCGGGTACGCGCCGCCTCCAATCACGAAGGCCCGTGGCCGCGCATGTCGGTCTGGCACGGGAGCGCGGATACCACAGTCGTCCCCGCCAATGCCGATGCGATTATCGCACAATGGCTGGACGTGCATGGGATCGATGGGTCGATAGTGTCGATGCCTGAACCGGGCACAGCTGGTCATCGGATATGGTCAGATGCCTCCGGGCATGCGCTGGTGGAGGAGCATCGCGTCATCGGCATGGCCCACGGTACGCCGATCCGCACCGCTGGGCGCGCGCCCGGTCGGGGTATTGCCGGACCCTTTTTCCTCGATGTTGGGATTTCCTCGACCCTGAACATCGCCCGCGCGTGGGATTTGCTCGCGGTAGAGGGCGGCGATCACGGTATTTGACACCCGGCATGTGTGTCGAGGTGAGTTTATGCGACGTTCGCATAAGCGCGGCCACGATGGTTCCTTGGCACGTCCGCGATCTCACGGTGGCGGGGTGCCGGAACGACGCTCGCAATACCTGGAGGGTATCAGCATAGCCTGTCTAGCCGGCGGGAACGATGCGTTCTTCAAGCGGTTCTTCGGCTGGGGCCTGGGGCATCATTCATGGAGACCGTCATGGCCGAAAAAACCCTCGAGATCCTTTTCCACGAGACCCTCAAGGACATTTACTACGCCGAGCGCAAGATCTTGAAGGCGCTGCCGAAGATGGCGCGCGGCGCGCAGTCGCCGGAACTCAAGGCGGCGTTCGAGAAGCATCGCGACGAGACGGAAGGCCAAATCGAGCGGCTGCAGCAGGTGTTCGAGCTGATCGGCAAGCGCCCGCAGGGCAAGACCTGCGCCGCTATCGAGGGCATCCTTGAGGAAGGCGAAGAAATCCTTGAAGAATTCAAGGGCCAGCCCGCGCTCGACGCCGGTCTCGTCGCCGCCGCTCAGGCTGTGGAGCACTACGAGATCGCCCGCTACGGCACGCTCAAGCGCTGGGCCCAAGTGCTCGGCATGAAGGATGCCGTCAAGCTGCTGGACGCGACGCTCAAGGAAGAGTCGATGACCGACGACAGCCTGTCGGCGTTGGCAGACCAGGTCGCCAACCAGAAGGCCCTCAAGGCCGCGTGAGGAATGCGAGCGCCAGCCGGACGGTTGGCGCCCGCTTCTCTCCGAAACTTTGCCGCCCACACGTGACAAGCCTCGTCCCTGACCCCTGAGGATCCCCATGAAAGCGCTGACCTGGCACGGCAAAGGCGACATACGCTGCGACAGCGTGCCCGATCCCACGATCGAGGATGGCCGCGACGCCATCATCAAGGTCACGGCCTGCGCGATCTGCGGGTCGGACCTGCACATATATGGCGGCATCATCCCCGGCATGGAGCATGGCGACGTGCTCGGCCATGAAAGCATGGGCGAAGTCGTTGAAGTCGGCGCCGGCGTCGGCAATCTGAAGGTTGGGGACCGCGTGGTCGTGCCCTTCACCATTTCCTGCGGCGAGTGCTTCTTCTGCAAGCGTGGCTTTTTCTCCGGCTGCGAGCGCAGCAACCCCGACCGTGCGAAGGCGGCCAAGCTATGGGGCAACTCGCCCGGCGGGCTGTTCGGGTACTCGCATCTACTGGGCGGCTATGCCGGCGGACAGGCCGAGTATCTGCGCGTGCCCTATGCCGATGTCGGCCCGATCAAGGTGCCGGACTCCCTCACCGACGAGCAGGCGCTGTTCCTCTCCGACATCTTCCCCACCGGCTACATGGCGGCGGAGTTCTGCGACATCCAGCCCGGCGATACCATCGCCATATGGGGCTGCGGTCCGGTCGGGCAGATGGCCATCCGCTCCGCTTTCCTGCTCGGCGCCGAGCGGGTGATCGCCATAGACACGGTGCCCGAGCGTCTGGCGCTGGCGCGGGCCGGCGGCGCGCTGACTCTCGATTTCCACGAAGAGGACATCTATGACCGCATCATGGAGCTGACCCATGGGCGCGGGGCGGATGGCTGCATCGATGCCGTGGGCACCGAGGCCGATGCCACGGCCAGCGCCGATTCCGTCATCGACCGGGTGAAGACCGCCCTGTTCATGGGCACCGACCGCCCGCATGTACTGCGCCAGGCGATCCATTGCTGCCGGAACTTCGGCACCGTTTCCATTGTCGGCGTCTATGGCGGCTTTCTCGACAAGGTGCCGATGGGCTCGGCGATCAATCGCGGCCTGCGGTTCCGGATGGGCCAGACGCCGGTGCAACACTATTTGCCCATGCTGCTGGAGCGGATCCAGAAGGGGGAGATAGACCCGTCCTTCGTCATCACCCACCGGGCCACGCTGGAAGAGGGCCCTGATCTCTACAAGACGTTCCGCGACAAGCACGATGGCTGCATCAAGGTGGTGCTCAAACCTTGAGGGAGCCGCCCGCCGTCGCCTATGTCTATACCCCCGACCGCAAAGGTGAGCGACTGATCGCTCATCTCGATGGGTTGCTGGCATCCTGCAGGTCGATCGCTATGGCGTCTCCAAGAGGTTGGCCGTGCGCAACGCGGTCAGCCTGGCGTTCGCTGGACGCATGTTCGGCGGCGCTTCTACGAGTTGGCCAGACCGGCCCCGCGCCGATCGCCAGAGAAGCCCCGCTACGCATCGCCGACCCCAATCGCGTCGAGGCTGATATCCGTGGCCGCACCCCGCAGGAGCGTTCTGCCTCGGCCTTGCCTGGGTCGCCCTGATCGCCGCCGTGCCTTACAGGATCCACGCAATCCTGACCGACAACGGCGTCCAGTTCCGCGTCCCGCCGCGTTATGCCAACGGTACGACGGCTCGCTACATCACCCACATGTTCGCGATACGCTGCCGCGAGAACGGCATCGAGCACCGCTTCACCAAGATCAACCATCCATGGACCATCGGGCAGGTCGAGCGGATAAACCCGACGATCAAGGACGCCACCTTCAAGCGCTATCACACGACAGCCATGATCAGCTCAAACCCCACCGAAGACTTCGTCAGCGCCCACAATTTTGGCCGGAGACTGAAGACATTGAAGGGGCTCACTCCCTGCGAGTTTATCTGCAAGTGCTGGACTTCAGAGCCGGAACGATTCACGCTCGATCCGATCCATCAAATGCCGGGACTGAGCATCTAGGGCAGGTACATTCCGCCGTTTACATGGATGGTCTGGCCGCTTGTAAAGCTACCGGCCGGCAGGGCGAGGATGCGCACGAACTCGGCGACGTTGCGCGGCTCGCCTTCGTGCCCGACCAGCAAATGACCACCGCCCGGAAACGCGCCGCCGGCGCCCGAGGTCGCCGAGCGGTTGCCGCCGATGCGGCCAGGGACGACGAGGTTGGCGGTGATGCCATGTTCGCCGAACTCAACCGCTAGCGCCTTGGTAAAGCCGACCAACGCTGCCTTGGCGGTAGCGACATGGACGCGGTGGAACACACCGGAATGCGCACTCACGCCGCCAATGGTGACGATGCGGCCGAAGCCGTGGCGAACCATGTGCGGGATCGCGGCACGGGTGACGAGGAAGGCGCCCTCGACGATCACCGAATTGATCTCGCGCCACGCGGCCAGGCTGATCTGCGCGAACGGCGTCTCGCGCCGGATGGCGGCGTTGTTGACGAGGATATCCAGACGGCCATGGGCCGCGACGATTTCGTCGACGAGTCCCTGCGCCTGCGACTCATCGGTGATGTCGGCGAGCGCCGTGCTGGCGCTGCCCCCGACCGCGCGGATCTCGTCGGCCACCGCATCGATTTCGTCCCTGGACGTCTTGGCGTGGACCACGACATGGGCACCCTCTGACGCCAGCAGCAGCGCGCTTTCGCGGCCGATGCGACGGGCCGAGCCGGTGACGAGGGCGACCTTGCCGTGAAGTGACTTTTGCTGATGCGAACTCATATCTCTACCGATGCCCGTTGATGTCAGAGGCGGAACTGCAGCGTGCCGTCGCGGCGCACGTGTTCGACCAGGTCGAGTTCCCACCGCAGATATTCCCGCATCGCCGCCTCACGGTCTTCGCGGCGCTCGAAGGATTTGAGCAGCACGTCATCAGTTCGGGAGGCGAGGTTCTCCGGCGTGGTCTCCAGCGGAAGGCCGGCCGTGCTCCAGGCGTCGGTGCCACCGGCCAGCAGCTTCACCACGGCACCGGTCGCCTGCGCCAGCTCGGCCACCGCCAGGCGCGCGATCACCTCGTCGGGCGAGGTGACGACGTAGAGCGGCGCGACGGGCAGCTTCGACGCATCCGTCGCCAACCGGCCGCGCACGGCGAACCAGGCGCCGGGAATGTGGCCGGTGCGGTACTGCCGGCTGGTGGCGAGGTCCACCACAATGATGTCGCCCTGCGCCAGAAGCGCGGAGAGTTCGGCGGCGGTGACGGTCTCGGCGCTGGCTCCATCAAGGCCGAGAACGATCTCCTCAGAGGTGCCGGTCTCGACGCGGCCCACGGCGGCGTTCTCGTCAAGCACATAGACATTGGGGAAGCCGAGCCGTGCGAGCCATGCCGCCGTGGTGCGGGCCCGCACGCCATCGCTGTCGGCCAGCACAATGCGCGCAGCGCGCACGGCGATATAGGTGTCGGTGGCCTGCACCAACTGCCCGCCGGGGGCCGAGAGGAAGTCCGGGCGATGGCCGTGACGGTACTCGTCAGTCCCGCGCACGTCGAAGCGGTAGAGCGTGATGTCGCCGCGCTCAGCCTCGAAGCGGGCGAGCGTCGCCGCGCCGATGGTCGGCACGTTGAGGCGCGTGGCCAGAGCCTCGGCGGCCTTGCGTGCCCAGTCATGGGTCTCGGGAGAGGGCTTTGGTGCGATCTGGTCCTGGCCGCGCGCGACGTCCAGGCCCGCCAGATGCCAGCCCTGTGTGCCGTCCTTGAGGGACACCACGCGGTTGGGCAGGCTGGCGTCGATCAAGATCTGCGCGCCGATGATCGAGCGGGTGCGTCCGCCGCAATTCACCACCACCAGCGTCTCGTCGGACGGAATGACCTCGCTGGCACGCAGCACCAGCTCGGCGCCGGGGCAATTGATGGCGCCGGGAATGCTGATCCAGTTGTACTCGTCATAAGGCCGGCTATCGAGCAGAACGATGTCCTCGCCGGCGGCGCGGCGGGCCTGCAGTTCGTGGGCGTCGATATGTGGGGTCGCGTATTCTACCTCGACGAATTCAGCAAAGGCCTTGCTCGGCACATAGACGCCGGCGAACAGCTCGAAGCCTGCGGCCTTCCATGCCGGCACGCCGCCGCGCAGGATGGAGACGTCCTCGTAGCCATGCTTGCTCAGGATCTCGGCAGCACGGGCCGCGAGCGTCTCCTCATCATCCACCAGAACGAGAGGCGTGGCCCGGCGCGGCACCAGCGCGGGCACGATGCGCTCGAAGCGGGAGAGGGGTGCGTTCGAGGCGGTGAGGATGTGCGCGCTAGCGAACACGCCTTCCTCGCGTATGTCGAGCAGGGCGATCTCGGTGTCGCCCAGAAGCGTGGTGTGGAGGGCGGCCGCGTCGATGCGGGGGAAATGGGCGCTCATCGTGTTCTTGACCTGTCAGGAAAAAGGCCCTTCCGGCGTGCGGAAGGGCCCGGGGTGGTCACTGGCGGTTAAAGACCGCGTCGAACTGCTCGAGGAACTTCGTCGAGGCCTCGCCACCGATATCCTGGTCCGAGACGATGATCTTCAGGTCGGCGAGCTTGGGCAGGCCTTCCGGCGTCTTGGCGTCGGGGTGGGTCGGGATGTAGGAGCCGGCATTGGCGACGAGTTCCTGACCCTCGGCGCTGGTCAGCACCTCTTCCAGCAGCTTGGCGGCCGCGGGGTTCGGGCCGCCCTTGAAGATGGCGAGGTAGTTCTCGTTGGTGACCACGCCATCCTCGAGGATATAGGCCTCTATGCTCTGGCCGCGCTCCTTGGCGGTGATGACGTTCTGCGACGAGATCAGCGGCGACAGGTCACGCTCACCGGCAACCAGCAGCCGGACCGATTCCGCATTGCCGCGCGTCAACAGGAAGTCCTGCTTGGCGAACCCCTTGATGGTGTCCCAGTTGATGATCTTGTGGGCCAGCAGCGTCTGGAACCAGGTGAGCTGCGAGGCGGCCGAGCGCGGATCGGAGAACACGATCTTGCCCTTCCACTTCGGGTCGAGGAAGTCGGCGATCTTCTTCGGCAGCACCGACGTGTCGGGGAAGGCCTTGGGGTTGTAGGCGGCCGAGAGCAGCGTAGCGGCGGTGGCGAGGTAGGTGCCTTCGGAATCCTTGTAGTTGCCGCCGATCTTGTCGAAGTCACGCACCTTGTAGGGCACGAGATAGCCGCGCTTCTTCCAGTCGTCGAGAATGAAGCGCTGGCTGATGAACACCAGATCCGGGTTGGTGCGGCCGGCCGCCTTCTCCGCCTCGATGGTCGGGATCAGGTCGAGCGTCTGCTTCTGGACGATGTTCAACTTCACATCGGGGAAGGTCTTGCGCCAGAACTCCAGCACCGCTGTGCTCGTCTCCTGGCGGAAGGAGGTGTAGAACACCACCTGGCCTTCCTTCTTCGCGGCCTCGTAGAGGTCCTTGAAGCGTTCGGGGAGCGTGTCGGCGCGGGCGGGGGCGAACGAGGTGGCGAGCGAGCCCGCGACGAGCAGCGCGGCGGCAGCGCCCTTCAGCAGGGTTCTCTTATTGAGGGTCATGTCAGTCTCCAGGGGGCAAAGGGTCAGGCGGCAGCGGACGTTTTCGCGGCCGTGTGCTCGGCCGCCGCGTCGATCGCCTTGGTGTGCTTGTGGTGACGGGCAGGGCGCTTGAGACCGAGATGCTCGCGCAGGGTCCGGCCCTCATAGTCGGTGCGGAACAGCCCGCGCCGGCGCAGTTCGGGCAGTACCAGTTCGATGAAGTCGGTGAGGCCGCCGGGCAGATAGGGCGGCATGACGTTGAAGCCGTCGGCGCCCTCGTTGAGGAAGCGCTCCTCCATCTTGTCGACGATCTGCTCCGGCGTGCCGATCACCTGCCAGTGGCCGCGCGCGCCAGCGACACGCAGGCCGAGCTGCAGGATCGACAGCCCCTCGCGCTGGGCGAGTTCCAGCAGCAGCACCTGCCGGCTCTGCGCGGCGTTGGTGACTGGAATGTCGGTGGGCAGCGGGCCATCGAGCGGCAGATGGCGCAGGGGAATTCCGAGGCGATGCTCAAGGATGGAGAGCGCTACGTCCGGGTGGATGAGGTTCTGCAGTTCCTCGAACTTCGCCTGTGCCTCCGCCTCGGTGCGGCCGACCACCGGGAAGATGCCCGGCATGATCTTGACGTCGTCCGGGGAGCGACCCGCAGCGACGGCGCGGGCCTTCACGTCGCGGTAGAACGCCTGCGCGTCGGCAAGGGTTTGCTGCGCGGTGAAGACGACTTCGGCCGAGGCGCCGGCCAGAGCCTTGCCAGCCTCAGACGAGCCGGCCTGCACCAGCACCGGCCAGCCCTGCGGCGAGCGCGGAATGTTGAGCGGCCCACGCACGCCAAAATATTCGCCGCGATGATCGAGGCTGTAGACCTTGTCGGGATCGAAGAAGACGCCGCTGTCCTTGTCGCGGACGAAGGCGTCATCTTCCCAGCTGTCCCACAGCCCCTCGGTGACGGCGAGGAACTCGGTGGCGCGGCGGTAGCGCTCATCATGCGGGGGGTGGTGGTCGCGGCCGAAATTATATGCCTCGCCCTCATTGCCCGAGGTGACGAGGTTCCAGCCGGCGCGCCCGCCGCTGATATGGTCGATGGAGGCGAATTTGCGGGCCAGCGTGTAGGGCTCGTTATAGGTGGTCGAGGCGGTCGCCACGAGGCCGATGCGTTCGGTGACGGCGGCCAGCGCGCCGAGCAACGTCAGCGGCTCGAACTGCGCGACATAATGGGTGGAGAAGCGCGCCAGCGCGCCCCAGTCTTCGCCGCGCGCGCCTGCGCTGTCGGCCAGGAACAGCATATCGAACTTGGCGGCCTCGGCCGCCTGCGCGACCTCGGCGTAATGCTTGAAGTTGATGCCGGCATCGGCCTGCGCCTGCGGGTGGCGCCAGGCGGCGGCGTGGTGGCCGGTGGGGTAGAGAAAGGCGCCGAGCGCCATCAGCTTGGTCATGGGAAACCTCAGGCGGCTGTGAGTTCGGAAGGGAGGGCGGCGGGCTGCCGTGCGGCGGCGTCCTTGCCGGCGATCTGGCCGGTGACGAAGCACTCCGCGAGATTGCCGGCGCCGAGATAGAGGAAGCCCCAGATGCTGCCGAGCTCGCCGGCCTCGTAGAGACCGGGAATTGGCTCGCCATGCGCGTTGAGCACGCGCTGGCGGGCGTCATGCGCGGGCCCCCCTTGGGTGTTGCTGACCACCGGCCACAGCTCGCCGACATAGAAGGGCGGGTTCTTCACGGGGAATAGCGACCCGGCCGGGCGGTTGTGGTCGCCGTCCTTCCCCGCCGCGACCGAGGCGTTCCAGCGCGCGAGGCTCTCCGCGACCGCGGTAGGATCGGCGTCGATGAGCGCGGCGAGATCCTCGATGCTGTCGGCGCGCTTCAGGATGCCGTTGCCGACCTCCTTCAGATTGTCGTCGCTCCACTCATAGGGCTCGACCGAGCGGTCGTTGATGACGGTCTGGCCGAGCGGGTAGAGCTTGCGTCCATCCTCATCCACCACAAGGAAGGCGGGGATGCGCGGGAAGCGCTGCGACTGCGCGTCGTACTGGTCGAGCGGCCGATGGCCGGTGTCCTGGATATAGGGCTGGTACTCGTTCATGAATCGCCGGCCCTGGCGATCCAGCACGATCCAGGACATGCGCACGTCCGGCTCCTGCAGCTGCGGCGTCCAGTCCGGCAGTTTCTTGACCCGCAGGCCATAGGGATAGGCCGGGTCGGTGTGGCGGAAGCCGTAGGAGCCGTGGAAGTGCCACATGTGCCAGAGGTCGGCGCCAGCGGCCTGCGCCATGCGGATGCCGTCGCCGGTATTGCCACGCGTGGCGACCGGAAGGACCGGGCGGATCTGCCAGTATTTACGCTGCAGATCGGGCGCGGCCTCGAAGCCGCCGGAGGCAAGGATGACGCCGCGCCGTGTGCCGATGCGCGTCACCTTGCCATTGGAGCGGACCACGGCGCCGAGCACCTCGCCATCCGGCCCGAGGATCAGGCGCTCGGCGGCGGTATTGAGGCGTGTCTCGATGCCGCGCGCCCGGACATTGTCATGCACCAGCTTGAACACGTTCGGCCCGCGCAGCCGGCCGCGCACCTGCGGGTACTCAGTACGCGCATCGAAGCCGGGGATGGAGAGCACCTCCACCGTGCCGAAGGCGTCATTGCCTGCGAACGGATAGTTGGCGACGCGCCGGTGGACCGCGATCTCCGCGCCGTTCACCGTGGCGAGGTCGCGAAAATAGGGCTCCAGCTCGGCCATGCCGGCGGCGACCGCATCGAGCACGTCATCCGGCACGTCGGGGCCGACCGTCTCGCGCAGATAGGCGCGGGCGCCGGCGCGCTCGACGATGGTGCGAATACCGCCACCGGCACAGATCGAGATGCCGCCCGGATCGGGCATCTTCTCGATCAGCAGCACACGCGCGCCGGCATCATGGGCGGCGATCGCCGAGGCGCCGCCGGCAAAGCCGAAGCCGACGACAAGCACGTCCCAGACGTCGTCGAAGGGCGCGGTGGAGGTGGTGACAGGCATGGCAGGCATTCCGGCTAGCTGACCACGGCCGTCTTCTTCCGCGAGAAGAAGCGGATGAGGCCGAGGATGGAGAGGCTGACAGTGACGATGACGACGGAGAGCGCGGCGGCGAGCTCGATGGCGCCGTCCTCGATGAACTGGATCACCACGGTGGGCATGACCTGCGTGTCCGCCTGAGAGAGGATGGCGGACATCGACAGCTCGCGCAGGCTGAGCGAGAACACCAGTACCCAGGCGATGCCGACCGCGCCGCGCACCAGCGGGAAGGTGACGTCGCGTACACTGCGCAGCCAGCCGGCGCCGGAGATGCGCGCGGCCTCTTCCAGATCGGTCGAGAGCTGCTGGATGCCGTTGCGCACCAGCACGAAGGCGATTGGCAGCAACTTGCCGGCATAGGCGATGAGGATGAGGGTCAGCGTGCCGTAGAACAGGTTCACGTAGCCCATCAGGATTCCCACCGCATAGGCGATGGAGGGAAAGCCATAGGCGATCATGACGAGGAAGGTGATGGCCTCGCGGCCGAAGAACTTCACCCGCTCTACCACCCAGCCGAGCACCAGCCCGAGCCCGGCGCAGACCGTGGCGGTGGCGAGTGCCAGCAGCAGACTGTTGATGATGGAGCCGCGCGCGACGAAATCGGCGTCGAAGATCAGCGCGTAATGCTTGGTGACAAGGTTGCTCAAGCTGACGTCGGTGCCGAACGAGGACAGCACCGAGAGCAGCAACAGCGCTCCGACCGGCAGTACGGCGGTAGCAAAAACCACGACGATGCCGAACCCCGCCGCGAGCCAACGCCAGCGGCCGAGTATGGTGATCTGGGCGGAGGTCGCCTTGCCGGTGAGGGTGCGGAAATTTTCCGCCCGGACGGCGTATTTCTGGATCAGCAGGCTGACGGCGGTGAACACCATGATGGGCATCGCCACCGCAGCGGCATAGTTGAACTGCGGCGGGAATTTCAGCAGGTCGTAGATCTTGGTGGTGATGACCGAGAAGTTTGCCATCGTGCCGATGGCCGCCGGCGCGCCGAAGGATGAAAGCGCGTCCAGCATCACCAGGATGATGGCGGACAGGATCGCCGGCCGCACCAGCGGCAGCGTGATGGTGAGCGTTGTGCGCAGCCGGCCCGCGCCAAGCACGCGCGCGGCCTGCTCGTTGCTGGCATCGACATTATGCAGCGCCGCGCTGACCGCGAAGAACACCAGCGGGTAGACGCCAATGATCTCGATGAAGACGAGACCGCCGAAGCTCATGATGTTGAACGGCGCCTGGGTGAAGCCCAGATACTCGACGGCCAGTTTGTTGAGATAGCCGGAGTTCGGTGCGGCGAGGAAAATCCACGACACCACCGAGATGAAGGACGGGATGACGAAGGAGATGCCGGCCGCCAGCGTCACCAGAATCTTGCCGGGCGCATCGGTGCGCGCCACGATCCAGGCGAGCGGAATGCCGAGCGCGCAGGCACCCGCCGTCACCAGGCCAACCAGCACGGTGGAGTTCACCGTCGCCGCCCACATGCCGCGCCGGTTGAAAGCCTTCTCGAACGTGTCGAAGGTCAGGTTGCCCTGCGCATCAATGAGGCTGTAGCCGATGAGCAAGGCGAGCGGATAGGCGATGAGAGCCAGCAGGACGACGATCGCAAAGCCGATGACGAGAAGCTTCACCGGCTGGATGCCGGACAGCCTCTGCAGGAGCGCGGGGCTGTCCGGTACATTGCGCGGGTCATCGGTGAAGAGGGTGGCGCTGCTCATGCCACCACCCAGGCGCTGTCCGGGCGAAACCAGAGCCGGGCGCGGCCGTCAGTGAAGGTGCCGGGCGTGCGCGACTGCACGCGTAAGGGCGTGTCCTTGGCGGTGAGCTGAAGTTCGTAGCGGCTGCCGAGGAACGCTGCCGACACGAACTGCACATCGAGGCCGGTCTGCTGGTCGGGCTTTTCCGGCCGGTCGAAACGGATGTCCTCGGGGCGCAGCAGCAGCGTCGCGCGCTGTCCGGGTGTCGCCGTGGCGAGCCAGCCGGCCGATGCGCGCGCCGTAGCTATGTCGCCCGCGTCGAGCGCCACCGACACCCGGCCGGCGGCGCGATCCACCGTGACGATGGCTCCTTCCAGCAGGTTGGCGGTGCCGACGAAATTGCCGACGAAGCGGCTGGCGGGGGTGCGGTAGACTTGTTCTGGGGTGCCGACCTGCTCGATGCGGCCCTTGTTCATCACCACGACCCGGTCGGCGAGAACCAGGGCCTCGTCCTGGTCGTGAGTGACGTAGAGCGTGGTGATGCCGATGCGCTTTTGCAGCGCGCGCAGCTCGAAGCGCATCTCCTGCCGCAGCGAGGCGTCGAGGTTCGAGAGCGGCTCGTCGAGCAGCAGCAGGGTCGGCTTGGTGGCGAGCGCCCGCGCCAGCGCCACGCGCTGCTGCTGGCCGCCGGAGAGTTCGGACGGGTAGCGCTTGGCGAGATCGCCGAGCTGGACCAGATCGAGCACGGCGGCGACCTCGCGCTCGATCTCCGCGCGCTTCTTGCCGGCCACCACCAGGCCGTAACCGACATTGTCCGCCACCGTCTTGTGCGGCCACACCGCATAGGTCTGGAACACCATGCCGAGGTGCCGCTTCTCCGGCGGCAGCGCGAAGGAGGCGCTGGAGGCGAGTTTGCCATCGAGATGAATCTCGCCACCTTCCGGCTGCAGGAATCCGGCCACCATGCGCAGCGTCGTGGTCTTGCCGCAGCCGGAGGGGCCGAGCAGCACCACGCTCTCGCCGGGGGCCACCCTGAGATCGATGCCGTTGACCGCAGCGGTATCGCCGAGCTTCTTTCGCAGGTCGCGCAGCTCCAGCCGGGCGGGCTGAGCGTCGACAGCTGGCAAGATGTGGGCGGCGGGGGAATAAAAGTTCATCGCGAAATCCCGGTTGGGCGCAGTCTCGGTTCAGGCTGAGCGGGCGTAACGGCTCTCGGGGCGGGTCAGCCCGTAATGCTCGCGCAGCGTCCGGCCGGTGTAGTCGCGGCGGAACAGCCCGCGCGCCTGCAGGATCGGCACGACCTCGTCGACGAAGGCGCTGAGCCCGCCCGGCATGAAGGCCGGCATGATGTTGAAGCCGTCCGCCGCGCGCTGCTCGACCCAGAGCTGGATATGGTCGGCGATGACATCCGGCGTGCCGGCCAGCACCTTGTGGCCGCGCCCGCCGGCGAGGCGGCGCAACAACTGGCGCAGTGTCGGCTTTTCACGCTCGACGATGTTGAGGATGACCTGTGAGCGGCTCTGCGCGCCCTGCACCGTCTCGGGGCGCGGGAACGCCTCGATCGGGATGCGTTCGTCCAGAGGGAAGGCACTGAAATCGAAGCCGTCAAAGCGCTGCGAGAGATGCTTGAGGCCGACGACGGGAAGCGTGAGGTCGTCGAGCTCTTCCTCCAGCGCGCGGGCCTCGGCTTCAGTCGAGCCGAGAATCGGCGACAGGCCCGGCAATATCTTGATGCCGTCCGGGTCCCGGCCAAAGAACAGCGCGCGGCGCTTCACGTCGGCGTAAAAATCCTGTGCCTCGGAAAGCTCCTGTTGCGCGGTAAAGATGGCCTCGGCGTAGCGCGCGGCAAAGCCACGGCCTTCGTCCGACGAGCCCGCCTGCACCAGCACCGGGTTGCCTTGCGGCGAGCGGGGTATGTCGAGCGGCCCTCGGACCCGGAACGCCTCACCCTGATGGTCGATGGCGTGGATGCGGGCGGTGTCGGCATAGATGCCGCGCGTGCGGTCCAGCACGCGGGCGTCGTCCTCCCAGCTGTCCCACAGCTTGCGCACCACCTCGACATATTCGGTCGCGCGGCGGTAGCGGTCAGTGTGCGAATTGCGCTGGTCGAGCCCGAAATTGCCGGCGGCTTCTGCGGACCAGGACGTCACGATGTTCCAGCCGGCGCGGCCGGCGCTGATATGGTCGAGCGAGGCAAATTGCCGGGCCAGATTATAGGGTTCGGAATAGGTGGTGGAGGCAGTGGCGATCAGGCCGATATGCGAGGTCGAGCCCGCCAGCGCCGAGAGCAGCGTCAGCGGTTCCAGCTTGCCCTGCGCCACATGCTTCACGCTGCGGCCGATGGCGAGCTGGTCGGCAAGAAACAGCGAGTCGAACTTGCCGCGCTCCGCGATTGCCGCGATCTCGCGGTAATAATCGACATCGGTCAGGCGTTCGGGCTGTGATCCGCTGTAGAGCCAGGACGCCTCATGATGACCGGTGGTCGGCACGAAGACGTTGAGATGGATGTGTTTGGTCACGGCGGTCGTCCTGAAAACGCTCAATCGAGCTTGATGTTGGCGGCCTTGATGACGCGGCTGTAGTTCTCGAAATCGCGGCGCACGGTGGCATCGCCCTCCTCGGCCGAGGAGGCGACGACGGCAAAGCCCTGGCCTTCGAGGAAGCCCTTCACCTCGGGCGCATTCAGCGCGGCGACGAAGTCCTTGTTGATCTTCTCGACCAGAGGGCGCGGGGTCTTGGCGGAGACGAAGAAGCCCTGCCAGGTTTCGATGTTGAAGTCCTTGACGCCCTGTTCCTGGAAGGTCGGAACGTCGGGCAGGGCGGCCGAGCGCTTGGCGGTGCTGACGCCGATGGGCACCAGCCGGCCGGCGCGCACATGCTCGGTAACGGCGGCAAGCGTGATGATCACCGCGTCGATATGGCCACCAAGCAGGTCGGTCACCGCCGGGGCGCCGCCCTTGTAGGGGATGAAGGTGTATTTGGTGCCGGTAAGCTGGCCGAGCAGCTCGTGGCCGATGTGATGCGCGCCGCCATTGGACGGCGTGCCAACGGTGAGCGTACCGTCCTTCTCGCGGGCCAACTTCAGATATTCGTCGAGGTTCTTCACGCCGAGCGAGGGGCGAACCACAAGGATTTGCGGGTTCGACACCGCCTTGGTGACGGTCGAAAGATCCTTGATCAGGTCGCTCTTCAGCTCCGGGCCGAAGAAGATCGCGTTGAGCGGGACCTTGTCGCCGCCGACCACGATCGACAGCCCGTCCGGCTTGCCCTGCGCGATCTGCTCCAGCCCGATATTGCCGTTGGAGCCGGCAACGTTCTCGACGATGGGGTCCTTGCCCCAGATTTTTCCGAGCTCGCGGGCCACCGTCCGGGTCAGCGCGTCGGCGCTGGCGCCGGCCGACGAGGTGACGACGATGCGCACCTGGGACTGCGGGTATTTCGACACATCCACCTCGTCGGCGGAAGCGGGGACGAGCGTCAGCGCCAGTGCGGCGCCGGCTAATAGACTGAAAACACCATTCATCGCTGACAATCTCCGTAATTCGCCGCGATCCTAAATTGACATTTCTTATTGTCTATAGAAAATATCGATTAATGAGTTTGGAGATTGCCAGTGCCCCTTAATCGCGACGTTCTCACCGCCGGCCTCGCCACCGCCTTTGCCTTGATTCTGCTGGCTTTCGGCAGCCATCTCCCGGCGGGAACGGCGGTCCGCATGGGACCCGGCTTCATTCCCCGTGCCGTCGCCATAGGCCTGCTCGCGGTGGCCGTGCTTATCCTGATCAAGGCTTTGCTTGCCCGGCCCGCCCGCGCAGACGATGCCGCGCCGGAAGCGCCGATTCACTGGCGTGGGGCAGCCAGCATCAGCTTCGGCGTGCTGACGTTCGCGCTGCTGATCCAGCCGATCGGCCTGCTCGCCAGCGCCACGGCGACGGTGTTCTTCTCCTCACTCGCGCAACAGGGCGAGGGCTGGGGTGAACGCGTGGTGCTTGCGGGCTCGCTCGCTGCCATTGCCGGGGCGGTGTTCGCCTATGGGCTCGGCCTGCCGCTGCCGATCCTGCCGAACTTCCTGTGATGGAACTGCTCGGTCATCTCGCGCTCGGCTTCGATGTCGCGCTTTCCTGGCAGAATCTTCTGCTGTGCCTGATCGGCGTGCTGTTGGGCACGCTGGTCGGTGTTCTGCCAGGCATCGGGCCGGCGACCACGATCGCCATCCTGCTCCCGGTGACTTTTGAGCTGCCGGCCGTCGGCGCGCTCATCATGCTCGCCGGCATCTATTACGGCGCGCAGTATGGCGGTTCGACCACGGCGATCCTCGTCAACATGCCCGGCGAGTCGTCCGGTATCATCACCGCGCTGGACGGCCACCAGATGGCCAAGCAGGGCCGCGCGGGAGTGGCGCTGTCGATTGCCGCCATCGGCTCGCTGTTCGCCGGCACGGTCTCGACCTTCTTCATCGCCGGATCGGCCTCGACGCTGTCCGAGCTCGGCCTGCTGTTCGGGCCGGCGGAGAATGTCGCGCTGATGGTGCTCGCCATCGTCGCGGTCATCGTCATGAGCAAGGGCTCGGTGCTGAACGGACTGGTGATGGTACTGATCGGCCTGTCGCTCGGGCTGATCGGCACCGATGTCGAAACCAGCAAGGCGCGCTTCACCTTCGGCATCCAGGAACTACGCGACGGCATCGATTTCATCCCGTTGGCGATGGGGTTGTTCGGCATCTCCGAAATCCTGCGCACGCTGGAGACGCCGGGCGACGGTTCGGTGCTGAACAACAAGATTTCCGGGCTGTGGCCGAAATGGGCGGACCTGAAGGCTTCGGCGCTCCCGATCCTGCGCGGCACCGGGGTCGGGACCGTGCTGGGCATCCTGCCGGGAAGCGGCACGCTGCTCGCCTCGTTCACCGCCTACATGCTGGAGAAGAAGATTTCCCGCACGCCCGAGCGCTTCGGCAAGGGCGCGATAGAAGGGCTGGCCTCGCCGGAGAGCGCCAACAACGCGGCGGCGCAGACCTCTTTCGTGCCGATGCTCACCCTCGGCATGCCGTCCGGTGCGGTGACGGCGCTGATGATCGGCGCCATGACGATCCACGGCATCTCGCCGGGGCCGCAGGTGGTGACGCAGCGCCCGGATCTCTTCTGGGGGCTGGTGTGTTCGATGTGGATCGGCAATGCGATGCTGCTGATCATCAACCTGCCGCTGATCGCCATCTGGGTGTCGATCCTGCGCATCCCCTACCGGCGACTGGTGCCGGCGATCATCCTGTTCTGCTGCATCGGCGCCTATAGCGTGAACAACTCGACCTTCGACGTGCTGGTGCTGTTCGCCGCCGGGCTGTTCGGCTACGCGCTGTCGCGGCTGGACTGCGATCCGACGCCGCTGCTGCTCAGCTTCATCATTGGGCCCATGCTGGAGGAGAATTTCCGCCGCGCCATGCTGGTCGCGCACGGCAACCCTATGACGTTTGTCGAAAAGCCCATCAGCCTGACGCTGCTACTGGCGACGGCTGCCCTACTGGTCGTGGCGGTCCTGCCCTCGGTGCGCAAGCGTCGCGAGGAGGTGTTCGTGGAGTGAGGAGAGCGATGTCGCATGACCGTTTGTCATGATCCGGCATAGGATGCTGGCCGGATCCTTTCTGTTCAGTAGCGAGTACCAAACATGGCGCTCAGCCCGACCATCGATCCCATCTCTCCGGCCTTGCGCGACCTGCTTGCCCCAGGCGGCGTACTTCGTGCCGGCATCAATCTCTCGAACTTTCTGCTGGTTTCGAGCCGCGATGCGCATGGTTCGCCGATCGGGGTGTCGCCCGACATGGCCGGCGCGATCGCCAATCACCTCGGGGTCGGGCTGCAATTGGTGCCGTACGAGTCGCCCGGTCTTCTGGCCGACGCGGCCTTGCGCGACGAATGGGATATTGGGCTGATCGGGGCCGAGCCGCAGCGGGCCGAAGTGATCAGCTTCACCCCACCCTATGTGGAGATCGAGGCGACCTATCTGGTCCCCGAAGGCTCTACGTTGCACGGCACGGGGGACGTCGATGCACCGGGCCTTCGCATCGCGGTGACGGGCCGCACCGCCTATGGGCTATGGCTCGACCGCAACATCCAGCACGCCACGCTGGTGCGCTCCTCGACCATGGACGCGGCGCGGGCGGATTTTGCCGATCAAGGGCTGGACGCGCTCGCTGGGCTTCGACCGCGGTTGGTTTCGGATCAGGCTCTGCTTCCCGGGTCGACCCTGTTGCCGGGGCGCTTCATGGCGGTGCAGCAGGCGATTGGAACGCCAAAGGCGAAAGCCGCGGCGCTCACCTACCTCACGAGCTTCATCAAGGCAGCCAAGAGCTCCGGCTTCGTCGCCGAACTGATCGAGAGGCACCGTGTGCAGGGCCTCAGCGTCTCCGCTGCGTGACGGCGAAGCGCTGGTGCGCGTTGTGGCGGAGCCGCCTCTCTGCCTATGAGCCGGAAGGTTGGCAGTCCTCACAGCGCCCGCAGCGTCGAGATGACCTGCCGGGTGCGCTCATGAACCGGGGCGACCAACAGCGCGCGGGCGGGCCCTGTCTCAAGGATCCCTTATGAACGTCCGCTTTGCGCCGCCATCTCGTCATTTAAGCTCGCCGGGATCGATCCCGGAAGCCGCCATCCGTTGATGTGGCGCCCCGGCCGCCTCCATGAGCCGTCGGCACGACAGCCAATGGCGGCCAGCGCTTGCGGGCAGGTCCACGGCGAACCATCGATAAGCGCTCGCATCCGGTGTTCGCCTTGACCAAAAGGATTGTGAATCGGGAATGGATTGGCTCTGCCAAGTGATGGCAGGCAGCGATCACGTCGCGGGCGCGCTGCCTGCCCGTGAACAGCTCCGCCAGTGCGGTGGATAAGCAGCGTCGTATCCCCGCATTTTCTCCATCCGCGACAGCCACGCGCCCAATGCTGGCAGACGCGCGCCAAGGTCTTCAAGGCCAAGAGCCATCTCGATCGCTTCCGGACGCGCTGCGGCCCGTCGCAGCATCTGGATGTTCGGCAGCGCGACGATGTCCGCTGCGGTGATATCGTCACCCGCCAGATAAGGCGCGACCGACAGCGCCTGCTCCATCCAGCCAAGCGCATCATACGCGCGAGCAGCGGACGCGCGCATGGCCTCGGGATCGTCCTTCGCATGGCCGCGCAACAGCGGGCGGACGATCTCCACATCGAACAGATCGCGCGTGTAGTTCTCGAACTCGCTCACGCGTTGCCAGATGCGGCCGTGCTCCTGCGCCGCCTGGCCGAACAGCGGCACGGCGGGATGGCTGCGATCCAGGAAGGCGATGATCGCGACGGATTCGTAGAGCGCCGCGTCACCGGTCCTCAGCACCGGCACCTTGCCGCGCGGATTGAGCGCGAGAAATGCCGGCGAGCGATTCTCCCGCTTGGCTGAGTCCAAGCGGTGGGACGCATATGGTACGCCCTTGTATTCGAACGCTAACTGCACCCGCCACGCATAGGGGCTGCCGCTGATCCAGAACAATTCGTAATCCATCGGCGCCTCTACCGCGCTCACAGTTCTATCCCTGCACCGGCGAGCGCACCGTCGATGCGCTCATCGACTTCGCGCTTCGTCGCAGCCCAACCAGGTACCGTGTCCAGCAGACGCTGCTGCCAGGCGACCAGATTGGGGAATTCGTTTAGCGGGATCTTCGTCCGTTCGTTCTGCGAGAACGGCCCGGCGATGTCGAAATCCGCCAGCGTCAGCCGGTCGCCGACGATGTAGTCATGCTCGGCGAGATGCGCGTCCAGGACGGCAGCCCCTGCACGGATCTTGTCGGCTGCCAGTTGTACAATGGTCTCATCCGCAGGCCGGCCCATGAAACGCTTGCCAAGCACCTCATCGAAGGTGAGCGTCGCGAAGATCCGCCACTGCTCGCCTGACCAGAACATCCACTGGAGGATCTCGTACTTCTCACGGATCGTTTTGCCCGCCAGATCGCTGCCCGCCTTCTCAGCGAGATAGAGGTTGATCGCCGCCGACTCGTAGAGGACGAAGTCGCCGTCCACCATCACCGGCGACAACCCGTGCGGATTTAGCTCCAGGAACTCGGGCGTGTGGCTCTCGCCCTTGAAGAGATCAACGTTCACGATCTCGATGTCGATGCCCATGGCAGCCGCTGCTGCCGTGACACGGCGCCGGCTGCCCGAGCCGGGGTCACCGTAGATCTTGATAGCCATTGTTAGATCATCCTTTGAATGTGGGACCAGACCGACCGGACCTGGGAGATGGAACGACGCGGCTGATCCGACCTCGGAAGTAGAGAAGGTTCGCGGTGGACCCACCGGAGGCTGGGAATTAGGCCATGCGTGGAAGGACGTGTATCCATCCAATGTTGAAAACATATATCCGGATTTCAAATGAGTGATCGCTGGCAGGAAATGGCTGTGTTCGTCCGGGTGGCGGAGAGCGGCAGTCTCTCTCGCGCGGCGCGCGAACTGAAGCTTTCTCAGCCGTCGGTATCGCGCATCATCGGTACGCTGGAGGCGCGGCTGGGGACGACACTTCTGCTGCGCACCACCCGCAGCATCTCGCTGACGGAAGCCGGCGCCCTGTATCTGGAGCGCGCGAGGTACCTGCTAGCAGAAATGGAGGAGGCCGAGCAGGCAGCCCGGGGGGCAGACTCGCTGCACGGCGTGATACGCTTGGCGATGCCGGTGCTCTATGGCACGCGCGCGGTCATTCCGGCGCTTGCGACGTTCTTGGCCAGACACCCGGATCTTCGGGTCGAGATGATCATGAGCGATGCGCGCCAGAACCTCATCACGGACGGAGTCGATATCGCCATCCGCCTGGGCGTCGGACCGCTGGACGACTCCACCTTTGGCGCCCGCAAACTTGCGCTAGTCGAGCGACTGGTTGTCGCGGCCCCGGCCTATCTCTCAGCGCATGGCGCGCCCGCCAATCCGGCCGAACTCGCCCGGCACCATTGTATCGTCCAGCATGGCCTGTTTGGCCGCGAGAGCTGGCGCTTCACGCACAATCAGACGGTCACCTCCGTCAATGTCCCGCCGAAGCTTTGGATCAACTCAGCACCGGGGATTCTGGCGGCTGCGGTAGCAGGGATGGGCATCGCGCTGGCCACTCGCGTGATGGCAGGAGAGGAACTCCGCACTGGCCTGCTTACGCAACTGCTGGAACCCTATCGGCTCGATCCGGCCGAGGTCTACGCTATTTTCCCGGCAGGTCCCAGGCCATCAGCGAAAGTGCGCGCGATTGTCGATCATCTCGGCGCGACGCTCGACGCGAAGAGCTGATCATCAACCAAACCATCTCGTGAAGGACCGGTTCGCCGCTTAATTCGCTTCCGGATCAACGCTCGCTCGCCTGGATCGCCGGTGCCGCGAATGGGCCTGCCGGCCCGGAGCGCTGGCGTTTCCCAAATTCTGCTCCCGGTCGGCGACTCTGGAAAATGCGCCGTCTGACATGGCAAAACGGAAATCACTCGGCTCGCCCGAAGTTCGAACTTGGGAATTGCACGAGACTGCCTGCACGGTCGTGCACTTGCACCAGACACCGCTTTGAACGGCGGCTACTCACGCTCCGCTCCCAAGACCCGCCTGTCCGCTCCCGGCCCCAAAACGACCATTCGTCGTCGTCGCAGCGACCTTCTGCCCCTGGCGCAAAGGTACCGAAGTGCCCCACCTCGCTAATGTCTGCTTTTGGGCGCCGGCCGTTACCAGATCAATGGCCGAGATGGCGGCGCAGAGCGAACTCGGTGAAAGGGCAAGTGAGAGGCCGCTTCTGTCTAGAGCGATGCGCCACGGCTAACGCGAGGTCGCGACCGCGCGGCCGATACCCATGGCAATGGGTGAGTGCAGTTCGGGTACGAGCACTTGGCCGAAAGAGGACCGTCGGTCGGCGCTCGCAGCCATGACCTCTGCGCCTTAAGAGGCCTGTGTCGTTTTACAAGACGCGAAATAGTCGACGGCGTGGTCAGCAAATCGCCGAAGTATCAGCCCGCGATGGGCGTCGCCGCGCGAAGCGAGCACGACGCGCAGCGGGCGCACCTCGTTATCGATCTTCAGCGTCTTCACCCTGCCTCCATCGTATGTGACAGAGGACGGAGGCCGCATCACCAGCAGCGTGAAGCCGAAGCCGGCTGCGACCGCGCTCCGTACCGATTCGAGCGAAGTGGAGACGTAGGAAATGCGTGGGCTAACCCCGATTTCTTCAAGCAGTCCCTCGAAATAACTTCGGCTCCCCGGCCCGTCGAACATGACATAGGGTTCTGCAGCGAGATCCGAGAGATTGATTGAGCGGCGCCCGGCCAGCGGATGATTAGCGGCGAGCACGACCATCGGCCGGAGCGCGGCGAGTTCGACAAAGGCCAGCCCGTCAGGTTCCGCGCCGCGATCATAGGTCAGAGCGAGATCAATCGAGCCCTCCCGCAGCGCATCGGCGAGATCGGTGAGCGACATCTCCCTCAGGCGGATGATGACCCCTGGAGCGATGTCCGCGAATGAATTGATGAGCCGCGCTGCGTAGAAGGGAGCGAGTGTCCAGAATACCCCGAGGCGAATCTCTCCTGCTGCTTCCGCGGCCAGCGCCGAGGCTTCGCGCTCGACCTGTTGGGCCAGCTCCTCCAGGCGGGTCACGTGTTCGAGAAAGACGCGACCTTGAAGCGTGAGCGTCAGCCCCCGTGCGTGATGCCGATCGAACAGGGCGAGGCCGGTGACGGCCTCCAACTTGTCCAGCGCCTGCGCGACCGAGGGTTGGGAAATATTGAGCGCGCGGGCCGCTTGCGCAATGCCACCATGCTCGGCGACGGCGCGGAAATAGGTGCACTGGCGGAGAGTGTATCGAACCATATTATTACTCGTTTAAAGCCAAGATATTTGAGTTTTTCCCTATCTTGAAAAAAGTTCAATCTGGCTTCCGATCGGTTGCCATGCTCGACCGGAGCGGCGCCTGCCTGCGAGGACGAGGATCAGCGCCATGTCGCCAATTCAGCCGGTTGCCGAACTACTCGAGGCCGCAGCACGGCCGTTCGAGGACGCACGCGCAATGCCGCCAAGTGTCTATACCAGCCCGGAATTTCTTGCTCGCGAGTTAGACACCATCTTCTCCAAGGAGTGGATGTGTGTTGGCCGATCCAGTGGCCTCGCCAATGCGGGCGACTACCTGACCTACGAGCTTGCCGGCCAGCCGATAATGGTACTGCGCGACAACGAAGGCCATTTGCGCGCTTTTTCCAATGTCTGCCTGCATCGTATGTCGACGCTGCTTGAGGGCATCGGAAACCGGCGCGCGATCGTCTGCCCGTATCACGCCTGGACCTACGGGCTTGACGGCCACCTCCGCGGGGCGCCGTTCATGACCCAGACCACGGGCTTCTGTAAGGACGACTACGTCCTGCCGTCGATCCGCTGCGAGGAATGGCTCGGGTGGATCTACATAACGCTCGACAAGGATCGCCCGAGCGTCGCCTCGACGCTGCGGCCGCTGGAAGCGATGATCGCCCAGTACCAGATGGAGAACTATATCGAGTGCTTTCGCGAGACCCACATATGGGACACTAACTGGAAAGTGCTCGCGGAGAACTTCATGGAGAGCTACCACCTTCCGGTGTGTCACGCCGGAACTGTGGGCGGCCACTCAAAACTCGAGGAAATGGAGTGCCCCCCGGGCCTCGCTGCCTTCAACTATCATTGGATTACCAAGGAAGCGTCGCTGCCGATCGGTAACGCGCACCCGGACAATACCCGCCTCGAAGGACGCTGGCGCAAGACGACTGCGCTGCTGGCTCTCTATCCCAGCCACCTCATCACCCTGACCCCCGGCTATTTCTGGTACCTGTCTCTGCATCCAAAGGGCACCGGTCAGGTGGCGATGGTGTTCGGCGGCGGGCTGTCGCCGGAATTCATGGCAGATCCGCGGGCCGGCGAGTATGTGGCGACACTCAAGAACTTGCTGGATGAGGTGAATGTCGAGGATCGCGGCTGCACTGAAAAGGTGTTCCGTGGCATGAATGCGGGCGTGGCTCGCGCCGGCCACCTCTCCTATCTAGAGCGGCCGATCTACGATTTCATGCACTACATCGCTGATCGGGCAACCGGATTCGATCGCTCCTTCGCTCTCGCCGCGGAGTGAGAAAATGGCTGCTGAGCACGCCGATATCTAGGGATGAACGAGACATTGCGTGCCGTCGCCGCGCGCGCCCAGCCTGGAGCCCGGAGCGCGGTGCTGCCGGGCCGCCTCTACACTGACCCCGACTATTGCGGCGCCAGGTCGACACCATCCTTTTACGGGAATGGCACCGTCTCGCTCGCGCCGACGAAATTCCGATGACATTGCCCCCTATCCCTAATCGAGCTTGAAGTTCGTTCTGGCCCATTAGAGGGCCAGAACATGAGGCGCAGCCGCTTCACGAAAGAGCAGATCATCTGTCAAACGGCGTTGGAACGGGCCCCCTGATAAGCGCGCAATAGGGACCTCTCTGGGGATGGGCTCGGTCGGGCTCAGAGCCTGTTCTTGAAGCGCCCGCTTTCGTTGCCGGTCTCGACGATGTCGCAGTGGTGGGTGAGGCGATCGAGCAGCGCCGTGGTCATCTTGGCGTCGCCGAAGACCGAGAGCCTTCGGTAACGCACATTGAGTTGCGCAATATTTACGCAAGGGTGATCGTCAACGATTGGCAGAACCGATCCGCCAATGCATCAACCTAATAGAACGTATCCGACGCGCTGGTACGTTGATTTCCATCGATTCAAGCCAGATGATTGTGATGCTTGATGAGCCATTTGTTGGTAAGCTTCACCGATCCGCACGGTTCGCCCCTGACGAGAGCATATGGCGCTCTTCAATTTCACCTGACATCGAGTAGTCGAGATTTGCCGGGCGGAGACCAACATGCAGACCGTTGAGTACAAGTCGTTCCTGCTGCTGATCGGCTTGGTCTCGCTTGCCTTCGCATGGGTTCTCTGGCCGCTGTTCGGCGCAGTGTTCTGGGCTGCGGTCATCGCCATCGTGTTCGATCCGCTGAATCGGCGGCTGTTGGTCAGAATGAAGAACCGCCGCAATCTCGCGGCGCTTGCGACAGTATTCATCATCCTTGTAATCGTTATCGTGCCTTTGCTGATAACGGCTGCGGCTCTGGCGCAGGAAGCGTCCAGCCTCTACAGCCAAGTGCAGTCTGGTGAGCTCAATCTCTCTCGCGTCTTTCAGCCGGTCTTCGATGCCTTGCCTCACTGGGCGAGCAATAAGCTCGGGGGTTTCGGGCTAACAAATCTCAGCGCGGCCTGGGAAAAGGTCGCGGCCGCGATGGCAAACGGCATCCAGTTCATGGCAACCGAGGCCCTGTCCATCGGTCAGAGTACGTTCAGCTTTCTCGTTAGCCTGGGCGTGATGCTTTACCTACTGTTTTTCCTGCTGCGCGACGGACTGACACTCGCGGATCGCGTCAAGGATGTCATCCCGCTCCCCGGCAATCAGCGCGAGGCTCTGGTTCGCAAGTTCACCGTCGTTATCCGGGCGACAGTGAAGGGGGATATACTTGTGGCAGCGCTTCAGGGGGCGCTCGGGGGACTTATGTTCCTATTTCTCGGCGTTCACGCATCCCTGTTGTGGGCCGTTTTGATGGCGTTCCTGTCTTTGCTGCCGGTGATCGGGTCCGCGCTGGTTTGGCTTCCCGTTGCGATCTATTTTATAGCGACCGGATCCATATGGCAGGGCATCTTTCTGATTGCCTACGGCGTGCTGGTCATCGGGCTGGTCGACAATTTCCTGCGTCCTCTGCTGGTCGGGCAGGCTACGAAAATGCCTGACTATGTGGTGCTGATTTCGACCATCGGAGGCATTGAGACTTTTGGCCTGCACGGCTTCATCATCGGACCCGTTATCGCCGCGATGTTCCTGGCTGTCTGGGCTATTTTCTCGGAATCGACGCGGACTTCTCCCGAGGATCGTACAGTGAGGCGGGCATTGCCGCCGGACGGCTCGGCGTAAGGCCCTTCCGCTGCACGGCATGGCGACACCATATAGAGGGAGCTCTGTGCGGCAGATGGAGAAGGCGGCTGCCCTCTGCACTCCTGAGAACCCGCCAACTCGGCGTTCTGATCAAGCACGTACGTCTATGGCTCGGAGCCTATTTCTCTATCGGCTGATCGGGTCCGTGAGGTTCACGTATCTGGTCTAGCGCCAGCAAAAGGGACGCTACGCGGTTGGCGGATGACGTCCACTCGGCCAACCTGGCGTAGCTGTCGGTGATCCAGTTGAACGCACTTTGAACGATGACGAACGCTGCCGCTGCCTGGACGACCTCGCCAAGGCTCATCGTTCCGGCCAGATAGTTCGGCATGCACAGAAGCAGGCCGATCACCGGGGCTATCAGCAAATTCGTCTGCGACACCAATGTCATTCGCATAAGTTGCCAGCAAAGCGCCAGCCATTTTGCTATCACTGCGGACAAGGCAACGCCAATCGCTTTCCCATCGTCGTCCTTGTCCCCGCGTGAGGTGCTGCTCTCGCCATGCTCGCGCAGCTTAGAGCCGATTGCCCGGAGCTGCGCTTCGGCGCGCTTGCTGTCGGCCAATACGTGCGTCAGGTGGCGACCAATGATCATCATGGTTGCCGTGATAAGGAGCGAGTACGAAACCACCGCCAGAACGAGATACCCCCGAACCTCCAGGTTCAAGCGGCTGATGACGAGAACGCCGCCGACATTCCAGAGAACACCGATAAATGTGATCGCCGTAAGGAGCGAAGACAGCAGACCAAGCGTCAAATCGATCGGCAAATCGGTCGCCAGCCTCGCATCCTCCGCGATCCGATACTCTGGATTTTGATGTTCTCCTTCCATGAATTGAAGTTGGCGCGAGTGGACTTTTTCGAGCCAGTATTCATAGAGATGCCTGCTAAACCACTCCCGCCACTTGCGCTGGGTCGTCATCCGCCCCCAGACCGAAAGAACCGCCAGTATAATATTCGTCGCGGCTATTGGCAAAAATATAATTATTTGATTTATTATTTCTGCACTATCCCTTCGCTCGATCGCATTGAAAAAATATCGATTCCAATAATTGAGCTGGTACTGCACGACAAGCTGCGCAATTACGGTCGATATCATCAGGAGTGCGAGGAGCCAGGCCCGCCAGGCGGAACGCCCCCGCCAGAATCCCGACGCTCCTTCAAAGAAGCGGGCGATTAGGCGCCTTTCGTCGGGAGCGATATAGGGATCGAGAGACATCAGATACGCCTACGAATGTGGTCTAAGCTTCACACACATCCCCGACATCTGACTACGATTCATTCCAGAGTGCCCGTGGATTGTGCCAATGACTGGCGCCAACTCACCCAGGCCACGGCTGAGTACGTCTGCTTTATGAAAGACGCCTAATTCCCGCTTCTGGCGCAAAAGGTGCCTATGTGCCGTGCCTGCTCACGTCCGCTTTTGGGTCGCGGCCGTTACCAGAGTAATGGCCGAGATGGCGGCGCAAGGCGGACGTTGGCAGCTGAATATCAGCCCATCCCCTTCCCACGCCAAAACAGACCTCTGTAAAAAGGCTTTCGAGGGAGACCTGCCACTGCTTTGTCATCCAGCGGCGATTAGAGCCTCGGCGGTTTTGATCCGCCCCCATTCTTTGGACCGCCGGAGGCTAGAGTTTCCGGCCTGTTGATCCGCCCCCATTCTTTGGACCGCCGGAGGCTAGAGTTTCCGG
>NZ_JAUSUH010000017.1 GCF_030813595.1 Ancylobacter vacuolatus
CCGGAAACTCTAGCCTCCGGCGGTCCAAAGAATGGGGGCGGATCAACAGGCCGGAAACTCTAGCCTCCGGCGGTCCAAAGAATGGGGGCGGATCACGCGATCGGAATTTTCCAGCTCCGGGTGGCCTAGAAACGGGTAGCGCTTCAGTTGCTGCTACTGGTGGCTCTCACAACTCGACCCTGAACGAGGCTCAAGGGGCGGATACGGTGTCGCTCAACAGCACCAGCTATCTGCCCCCCCCCCCCCCCATAACCATAACCTGCAATTTCCCGCTGTGGCCTCTACCACGGGCGTGGCCGCGGCCGGTGCCGCACTGGGACCGGCTGCCCCCAATCAGTTCTTCTCCGGCCCGATCAGCGACGCCACCACCACCTTCAGTCCCCTGGCCCTGGGTTCTGCCCATGGCACTGGGGCAGCGCATGAGAACCGCCAGCCCTATCTTGTCCTCAATGCCTGCATCGCCTGGGACAGGGACTATCCCGACCTGAACTACGGAGGCACCCATGCCGTTGTGCTGGGTTTCCCGAAAGGCAGCCTTGTGGGGCTGCCCCTGTCGTCCCGGGGGTGCATGTGCGTCCGGCCCGGACCACGGATCTGCCTTTTCTGCGCCATCTGTACCGGGTGGGGCGGACAGGGAACTGGATATCCTCAACTGGCCGGAGGCGATGCGGCGGGATTTCTGCCGCACGCCGTTTGAAGCGCGGCGTCTGGATTATACCAGCCGCTACCCCAAGGCCTGGTTCCTGCTGCTGGAGCAGCGGCGGGAACCGGCGGGCAGGCTTTATATCGACCTGACAGGGCCATCGCTGCATCGGATCGATATTGCGCTGTTGCCGGCTTTTCAGGGGCGGGGGATCGGAACCGGTATCCTGCGGGCCCTGCCCGGACCAGGCGCAAGGGGAGGGCAAGCCCCTGTCGCTGCATGTCCAGCGCGGCAATGACGGGGCCGCCGCCCTTTACCGCCGGCTGGGCTTCACCCTGGCCCGGCCAGGGGCCACCCATGATCATTTCACTTGGGCGGCAGGGGAAAGCCAAGGCCAACCTGCGGCCGCCAGCCACGAATGATCTTGACTGTATCATGGTAAACTTGTCATGATGCGAGAAATTTTTCAGTCGGCCGCAGCCTTGGGTATGCGGTCATCAAGCTTCTAAACTTCCGTCAGGACTATCATGGACAACACCAATACCCAGCCGGATCAACAGTCCAAGGCCGAATGGAAGGCCCCGGAATTGCGGCGTCTGGATATCAACACCGAGACACTCGTAGCCTTTTCCGGCAATCCTTCTCCTGATGGCAACTGGGGCCTGGGTGCTACGTCCTGATCCGGTGGGTGTTCCTCATCCCGTCTGCAAAGCGGAGAGGCTGCGCCCATGACGGCCATTGCCGGTCTGTGGCAGCATGATGGTGTTGTTCATACAGCCGAGCTTGTCACGCGTATGGGGGCGGCCCTTGCCGCCTATGGCCCGGCCCGGGCCGGAATCAGTGACATCTCCGCAGCCGGTCTGGCCCTGACCTGCCGGCAATCCCACATCACCGATACGGATATGATTGACCGCCAGCCCCTGTGGGATGGGGATCGGCGTATCTGTGTGGCGGCGGATGCCCGCATCGACAATGCCGCTGAACTGGCGCCTGACTTCGGCTGGGCGGCCGCGGAGGGGGAGCGCTGTTCCGATGCAGCCCTGATCCTGGCCGCCTACCGCCGCTGGGGACCGGACTGTGTGGGCCGGCTGACCGGCGATTTCGCCTTTGCCCTGTGGGATGACCAGGAACAGCGTCTGCTGCTGGCCCGGGATCATTATGGTGGCCGGCCGCTGTTCTTCGCCCACCGGCCCGGCCTGTTCGCCTTTGCGTCCATGCCGAAGGGGCTGTTCGCCCTGGGCGAGTTTTCCAATGCCCTGGAGGTAACCGAACTGGGGGCCTATGTGGCCCTGCTCCCGCAGGAAGGAACACAGACCCTTTACCGTGACCTGTCACGGGTACCGCCGGGCCATTATCTGCTGGTTCAGGGGGAGCGGCGGCGGCTGGTGCAATATTGGCCGGGCCAGTTCAAGGAACCGGCCCGGTCGGGGGATTACCGGGAGCATGTGGAGGAGTTCGGCCGGCTTTATACCCAGGCGGTGCGCGCCTGTCTGCGCGTGCGGCCCGGCGGCGGCATCGGCAGCCATCTGAGCGCCGGGTATGACAGCGCCTCCGTCACGGCCCTGGCAGCCCGGGAACTGTCTGCCCAGGCAAAAGGACTGACAGCCTTCACGGGAGCCCCGCGTGACGGTTTCACCGGCCCTTACCCCTCTGCCCGTGTGATCGATGAATCCGGGGTCGCCGGCGAGGTGGCCCGCCGTTTCAGCAATGTCGAGCATCGCATCATCCACGCGGGTCCGGACGGCCCGCTGCGGGACCTGGAACGGACATTGCCCTATCTGGAGACACCGTTACTCAATATCTGCAACCTGGGCTGGGCGCGGGTCATCGAAGAGACGGCGGCCCGCAGCGGCATCAAGGTGCTGCTGATCGGTGCCATGGGCAATCTGACGGCCAGTTTCGAGGGCCAGATTCATCTTGCCCGGCTGTTCCGGCAGGGCCGCTGGTGGCAGTTGGCCATCCTGGCGCGGGGTCTGATGCGGGAAGGCGCCGGGTGGCGCATGGTGGCCTCCGCGGCCCTTGGCCCCTATCTGCCGGATTGGGTTCGCCGGCTGCGGCACCGGAACAGGCCTGGTGTTTTCGCCCATACGGCCCTGTCCCCGGCCTTCGCGGCTTCGATGGATATGGACAGTCTGGCGGCCGCCCGGGGCTCTTTCCCCCCCAGGTTCAGCGACAGCCGGACGGCGCGCCTGTTCATGATACGTCTTGCCGACCCGGGCGTTTACCACCATGCCAGCCTGGCCGAACATGGCGTCGATATCCGTGATCCGACCGCCGACCGTCGGCTGCTGGATTTCTGCCTGACGATTCCGGAGGGTTTTTTCATCCGGAATGGTCGGCGCGCCTCGCTGTTCCGCGATGCCATGGCGGGTTTGCTGCCCGATACCATGCTGAACCGCCGGATCCGGGGCGTACAGGCGGCGGACTGGTACGAAAAGGTGGTCGCCAGCCGTGACGCGATGGCGATGGAGCTGGCGCGGCTTCGATCGTCCCCCATGGCGTCGCGCGTTCTCGATCTTGACCGGCTGTGCCGGCTGGTGGCCGATCTGCCCGACCCGGCGACCCCACCCGAGCAGATACCGGCAGAGCGGTTTACAAGCCCGGACGGCGACATGGCCTATCGTCTGGCCCTGCTGCGCGGCCTGTCCGTGGGGCGCTTCATCCGTATGGTGGAAGGTGGCAACGGCTGAGCTGTGTTTTCGGTTCCCTCAGGCCCCCACCAGCCCTTCCAGCATGTCTAGCATCTCGCCCAGGTCGGCAAAATCGGCCGTGCGCACCAGTTCCCAGACGGGTACGTGCGCCGCCAGCCGCGTTGCCGCCGACAGGACATGCCCGCGTCCATGCAGGGCGTCGGCCAGATACGCCCGGTAGGTCATGGCGTCCAGCACCGCCGCCGCATGGGGCCGGGGCCAGCGGGTCAGGACGGGCCGCCGGGCCGCCGGGTCGGGCCGCAGATGCACGATGGTGGATAGCGGCCGGGGGACGGGATCAAAGGCAGCCAGCATCGGCACATGCCACTTTCCGGCCTTGCGGCCCACGGGCTGCTGTCCCTCCTGGCCGATGTCCAGGGCGCTGCGGCTGCTATCCCACAGTTTGACCACGGGAAAGCAGGGCTGTGCCAGACCCGTGTCCGGATCGACGACCAGCACATCATCTCCCAGCAGCCTGTGCCCCCGCTGGACCAGGGCCGTGGCCATGGTGGACTTGCCAGCCCCGCTATTGCCGACAATGGCCAGCCCGCCATTGCCGGTCCGGATGGCACAGGCATGCAGGGGGAGCACCCCGCGCTGATGGCAGATCACCCCCAGGCCAGGGCCCAGCAGCCAGGTCTGGATCTCGGGCCAGAGCACACCCGGTGCTGGATCGACAATGATGTCGCGTCCGCCTGTCAGCCCGATGCGCACGCAATCCGGGATGTCGATCACGGTACGGCCATCAGCACCCACCTGGATTCCGTCCCGGTCCAGCCGCAGCGGCACCGGTGGCGGCGGCACCGGACCCTGGCGCAAGGTGATGTCTGCCACCGCCCCGACCGCCGGCGCAGAGCAGGGAAAAAGATGCGGCAGCGGGATTTCTGTTGCCAGGGTCCAGCCGCTGATCCGGTAATGATGCATCAAAGGGTCCTTGGCGGGGCATAGAGACAAGCATGGGGGTGAAACCGGTGGCTTCCGCCCCGCCAATGACAGGTTCCCCACCCGTCCCCAGCCCGGCATGGGCCGTCAGGTTTCCATTATGCAGATCGCCGCCGAACAGGATATGCCCGGCGATCCCCCGGCGTGCCAGCACATCCGCCCCGCCACGCAGCGGACCAGACAGGTGCTGTGCCAGGGCAGGCGGATGGACATGGCATCGACGGTCCCTCCGACAGCCTGCGCCCGTGCCAGGACCGGGGCCGGCTGCAGATCGGATCTGGCCAGCGCCGAACCGGGATCCGCGATCCCGCCGAACAGGCGGGCCAGCAGGCGAAAAGGCAGGCGGAGCACCAGCAACCAGGCAATGCACAGCGCCGGCACCGCTTCCAGCCGGAACAACCGGCTGCGCAGCCGGCGGAGGGGACCGGCCCTGTTCACGCAGCGACTTTCACCAGCCCCTCGCCGGTCATGCTGTCCAGAAGACGCAGCACATCCGCTGTGATCACATCCAGCGGGGAGGCATAGGCCTGTTCCAGGATCACGCAGAGATCACCCACCCGTACCGGCTGTTCAAGCCGCCTCCAGATATCGTTGCCGATCGCATCCAGTGTGAAATAATGA
Organism: Ancylobacter vacuolatus; assembly: GCF_030813595.1. GTDB lineage: Bacteria > Pseudomonadota > Alphaproteobacteria > Rhizobiales > Xanthobacteraceae > Ancylobacter > Ancylobacter vacuolatus. The sequence continues at coordinate 4,897 of NZ_JAUSUH010000017.1, forward strand.
CCGCTCTGCACATCCATCATCACCAGCTCATTGTCGATCTCACTGACCAGACAATGATCGGCCCGAACCAGCACGGTGTCGATTGTCACCATCTCCAAGCACCTTCAGCCATCCTTGCCACCCCGTCCGCTGACTGGGCTGCCACCTATTGTTATCGGATAAAGCCGTGGGATAAACGAACCAACCCGCTCCAATGCGGATGCTGGACGAGGAGCTGGGGACGTATGCGACGATTTTCAGGGAAATACATTCTTGAAGGAATAATAGGAAACGGATTACAAATATGGGAAGCTGATAAAGGATAAATATGATGACCAGTTTTTCGGAGAAAATATTTTCGATACTATCTGTATCTGAATGGAGTGAACGATTTTCCAAACGTCAACTTTGTCATATGCCGGCCGTATTTCCTGAAAGCGCTGGCCTTATATCATGGGGGTGGCTGGAGGATTTCCTGAACCGGGAATATACCCGTCCCGAGCTTTTCCGTTTTTTCATGAGTGGACGGCCCATTGAGCCCAACCGGTTCGGCCTGATCGACGGGAAAGGGCAGTTGGACCGGAAGGCCCTGCGGCCTTTGCTGACCCAGGGCATTACCGCCATCTTCAACGGTTTGGACAGTTCATCGGGCTATTTCTGGGAAGAGGCCGTCAAGTTGGAGCAGGCCCTGGGGGCCGTGGTCAGCATCGATGCGATCGGCTCCTTTGGCACGGTGTGCGGCCTGCCCCCCCATTATGATGACCGAGACCTCATCATTGTGCAGGTCGCGGGGCGCAAGCGCTGGAAAATATTGGGAACCCCGGTTGAGGGGCCCTGGCGCAAGCGTACAATGTCCGTGCCTGACACGGTCACGGATGAGTTCGTGATGCAGGCAGGCGACATGCTGTTCTTGCCGGCCGGCCTTTATCATCAATGTGTTCCCCTGGAGCCATCCCTGCATCTGGGGGCACTGATTACGCGTCCCTGCGGCGCTGACCTGCTGAAGACGGTGCAGCAGCAGTGGGAGGCGACCGATCCGGAATTGGCATCGCGGCTGTATGTGGGCGACGGGGAAACCGACTTTCAGCAGCAGGATGCCCGGTTGAAGGAGGCGTTGATCCGACTGGTCCAGGAAATGGATGTTACTGCCCTGACCCGCGCCTGGCTTGCCCAGAAACAGCGGCCGGTGCGTGCCGGCCTGCTGGGCGCAGGCAAAAAGGCGGACGATGGGCGGTAGGCTGGTCCCCCCGATGATTTCGGCCAGCCGGATCGAGGAGACCCCTTTGTCGGATTGCAGGATGAATCACAGGGCCAGCTAGCCAAGTGCGCAACGGCAGCTTGGTTGCGTGCAGCGGCGTCCGTGTCGTCACCGTAAATTGCTGTCGGCAATCCTGGTCGGAGCATTGGTGAAGCCCTGTGCAGCGCCCGGCGACCCGTGTCTCGGCGGGCCAGACCATCATCTCAAGTAGCCGGCGGCAGCGATCATCATCCGAAAACGCAGCCCACGCCGGCAGCGGAAGAAGGTGGAGATGCTGTTCGCCCACCTCAAGCGCATCTTGAGGCTCGACCGACTGCGACCACGCGGTCCGAACGGCGCTCGTGACGAGTTCTACCTCGCCGCCGCAGCGCAGAACCTCAGGAAGCTCGCTAAGCTTCTCCCGAACGGACCGCGGGCCATAGCAGCCTGAGAAGGAGAGATTGCGCGTCCGACGCGGGTGCCAATGTCGCCACACTCCAACACCGACTTTTTCAACGGTATCGGCGCATATGTGCCTGAGTGCAACGCCTCGCTCATGTCGGCTTTCGGGCCGCGGCCGTTGCGCGATCAATGGCCGACAAGACGGCGCAAAGCGGACGTCTCTGAGGGGGCACTTGAGGGGCTGCTAAGGGAGATCAGCCGACGTCCTTCGGCCTCGCCCATGCGATCGGTCTCGCCGTCTGGCATTTCAGGAAAAATAAGGGCTGACAACGCATTGAAGCGTCGTCAGCCCTTGATTTTCTGGTCCGCGCCAACCTTTGGCTGCCATTGAGCCAAACTATGGCGTCAAATGCTCAACCTTTGGGTGGCACGACAACGACAGCCACCTCGCTCTTGATCTCCGACCCAAAGTTTTATTCCAGAACAAGCCACGAATGGCCATTCGGACCCAAAGTTATGGTCCAAACGGATCCAATGTTCCGCATCATCCAAATGTATATGCGCGGATAGGTGGCATGCCGCTAGCTGGGGGTGCGATTCAGGTTCCGTTCGTGGGCCTCGGAGTTACAGGGCTGACCCGTCCGCGATCCCCGCCTCGATCCAGGCGCGTGTTTGCTCCAGGATCTCGTCCGACAGAGCGGGGTCATCAATGGCGCGGGCGAGGATGACGGCGCCCACCATCGCCGACCAGCTGCCGATCGCGGTGCACCGCCTGTCGGCCGGATCCGCCGCTGGGAGTGCTGCCTCGATACGGGCGATCTGCGAGCGAAGCCCTTCCGTCATCGCCGCGCGTGCCGCCGGGGTCTGGTGGCGTATGGCGGCGGCAAGTCCCGCCGTGGGGCAACCCGCAGCTGGGTTGTCGCGATGGCGCGGCGACAGATAGGCCTCGAGATAGGCGCGGATATCGGTTTTCCCGCCGACATCCGCCGCGAGGACATGGGCCAGCGTCTGCGCGACCAGATCGTCCTTTGAACTGAAATGCCCATAGAAACCGCCGTGGGTGAGCCCGGCGGCCTTCATCACCTCGGCCACGCTGACGGCGTCGAAGCCCCGGTCGCGAAACAGCGAGCTGGCGACGTCGAGGATGCGGCGGCGGTTCTCCGCCATCTGCTCGCGGCTGACCTTCATTGCAAATTCCTCCGGCGCGTCATTGACAGTTATATGATGCCTATCATATTTAGATTCAATCATGATGATCATCATGTTTGTGCATCCACGTTGAAAAGAGAGCAACCCATGGCCGCCCATCCCTCCGTTCTCGTCACCGGCGCCTCCACCGGCATCGGCGCGGCTTATGCCGAGCGTTTCGCTCGCCGCGGGCATGACCTGGTGCTGGTCGCCCGCAACACGGCGCGCATGGAAGCGCTGGCGGCTCGCCTGCGCGAAGAGACCGGCGTGGCGATCGACATCGTAACGGCAGACCTGACACAGCCCGCCGACCTCGCGGCCGTTGAGGCCCGCCTGCGCGACGACGCCCGCATCGGCATCCTCATCAACAATGCCGGTACCGCCATTGGCGGCAGTTTCATCGTACAGAGCACCGAGGATGTCGCGCAGCTGCTCGCCCTCAACACCACCGCCGTGCTGCGGCTCGCCAGTGCCATCGCCCCGCGTCTGGCACAGGCCGGCGCCGGCGCGATCGTCAATATCGGCTCGGTGGTCGGGATCGCACCGGAATTCGGCATGACAGTCTATGGGGCCACCAAGGCTTTCGCACTGTTCCTGTCGCAGGGGCTCAGCCTCGAGCTCGGCCCGAAGGGCGTCTATGTCCAGGCGGTGCTTCCCGCCGCCACGCGCACCGAGATCTGGGGGCACGTCGGCGCGGACGTCGACACCATGGCCGGGGTGATGGACGTCGAAGAGCTCGTCGACGCGGCGCTGGTCGGCTTCGACCGCCGCGAGGCGGTCACGATCCCGCCGCTGCCCGATGTGGAGCAGTGGAACGCCTATCAGGCCGCGCGTCAGGCCATGCTGCCGAACACCCGCCAGGAACACGCCGCGGCGCGTTACCGCACGGCGGACTGAGCCTTCGCCCAACCGAGCCCAGCCACGGCCCGCCCACCAGAGGCGGACTCGGCCGCACCCCAGAGAGCTGACCCTCATGAAGGCCTTCATCCTCGACAAATACAAGAAGGGCGGCGCCCTGCGCTTTGGCGATAGGCCGGAGCCGGAATTGGCGGATGAGGATGTCCTGGTGGACATTCATGCCGCCGGCCTGAACCCTCTGGATTCCAAGATCCGCGACGGCGCCTTCAAGCCCCTCCTTCCCTATCGCCCGCCTTTCATTCTGGGGCATGACATGGCGGGACGGGTAGTGCGGGTGGGCGCGAAGGTCGGCCGCTTCAAGGCGGGGGACGAGGTCTATGCCCGCCCGCGCGACGGCCGGATCGGAACCCTCGCGGAGCGGATTGCCGTCCATGCGGACGATCTCGCGCTGAAGCCAAGGAACCTGACCATGGAGGAGGCGGCCGCGGTTCCTCTGGTCGGGCTCACCGCCTGGCAGGCCCTCGTCGACCGCGCCGGTCTGCGCAAGGGGCAGAAGATCCTTATCCATGCGGGCTCGGGCGGCGTCGGGACATTCGCCATTCAACTGGCCAAGCATCTCGGCGCGACGGTCGCGACGACAACCAGCACCGCCAATGTCGATCTGGTCCGAAGCCTCGGCGCCGATGTCGTCATCGACTACAAGACGCAGGACTTCGAGACGCTCCTGTCGGGTTACGATGTCGTCCTGAACAGCCTCGGCGACGCCACGCTCCAGAAGTCCCTGAGCGTACTGAAGCCCGGCGGGAAGCTGATTTCCATCTCCGGCCCGCCGGACCCCGATTTCGCCCGGCAGAAGGGGCTGAACTGGGGGCTGCGGCAGCTCATGCGCCTTCTGAGCTTCGGCATTCGCCGGAAGGCGAAAGGCCGGGGCCTCGCCTATTCCTTCCTGTTCATGCGGGCGGATGGCAGGCAGTTGAGCCAGATCACGGCGCTGATCGAGGCCGGGGCCATTCGCCCGGTCATGGACCGGGTCTTCCCGTTCGGCGCGACCAATGACGCCTTGGCCTATCTCGACACCGGACGGTCCAAAGGCAAGGTCGTCGTCAAGCTGAAGTGACGGCGGTTTCGCCTTCCCCTGACGCATGGCCGGCCCTTCGACGCCGGCCGGCGGTGACTAGTTGGGCCGCGATGGCGGCCCCGTTCCCTCGTCCGCAAACCGGATCAGCAGCTATGTCCTCACACTCTCCGAAAACCGCACTTGTGACCGGTGCGTCGTCCGGCATCGGCCGGGCGAGCGCCGAGGCCCTGGCGCGGGCCGGCTTCACCGTCTTCGGCACCAGCCGCAAGCCGGGCGAAACCGCCCCGAGCCCGATCACGATGCTGACCTGCGATGTGACGGATGAGGCCTCCGTCGCCGCCCTGGTGTCGGAAGTGCTTGCACGCACCGGGCGCATCGATGTTCTCGTCAACAATGCCGGCGTCGGCATGTTCGGGGGCGCCGAGGAATCCTCGGTCGCGCAGGTTCAGCGCCTTTACGACGTCAATCTGTTCGGCGTTGTCCGGGTCATCAACGCGGTGTTGCCGTCGATGCGGACACGCGGGCAGGGCCGCATCATCAATCTCAGTAGCGCGCTCGGGTTCATCCCCGCGCCGTACTCGGCCCATTACGCCGGAAGCAAGTTCGCCGTTGAGGGTTATTCCGAGTCGCTCGATCATGAGGTCCGCGCCTTCAATGTCCGCGTCTCCTTGATCGAGCCCGGCACGGTGACGGGCCGTTTCGACCAGAGCGCGCTGGAGCCCGACACTAAGATGGCGGAGTATGATGGTGGCCGCGCCTGGGTGCATGACTTCATCCAGAAGTCGCTGCCGACGGCGGTTACGCCCGAAGAGGTGGCGGAGGCCGTGCTACGGGCGGCGACGGCGCCCCGCCACAGGCTGCGCTACCCCGTCGGTAAGGTGGCGAAGCAGGTGAGCCTGCTGCGCCACCTCATGCCCGCACGGCTGTTCGATAAGGCGCTGCGCCAGCAATTTGGCCTGCCCAGTTGAGGCAGTTAAAGCTTCGCGCCTGCTGTGTGCTGGTAATACTGAAGGTGACCAGAACCGGGCGCGAAGCTAGAATGTGCTGACGTATGCAGGAACTCCGGTTAGAACGGGGTGACGTTCGACCTTGGAAGGACGGTTGCTGGTATTTGACGCTTTAGCTTCTGGCGCAAAGGTAACTATCTGCCTTTTCTAACCAATGTCCGCTTTTGGGATTTTCCGCCGCTCCGGCCAACGACCGGGATGGCGGCGCTTTGCTGACGGACGGCTCCGGGGCCGGTGGCAGACCGTCCGCTATTGGGGTACTTCAAACGAGAAGCTGCCATGTCGCCGATGAATGTCGAGGCTGAATTGCCTCTTCGATGACCCTGCCGGTCTCCGCGTCAGGGGGAGCAATACTTCTGCGTTTCGGCCGAGAGCGCATCTGCCCGATGATGCGATGGAACACGCCATTTAATGACCCCGGGCGCTGCCGACCTACGGCTTGAGGCTGGCGTCGAGGGCGGGGGCGAAGCCTTTGAAGGAGAGCGGCAGTGTCACCGGGCGGCGGGCGCCGTCCTCGAAGGAGAAGCTGCCGGCACCGGCAGCGGCCTTCAGCGCCTGCACCGAGGCGGCATCCAGCTCGGCTTCAGCGAAGCACCCCTGCGGGCAGCGGGTGAAGACCAGCTGCAGCGGCTTGGCCTTTTCGCTGACCTGCACCTTCACCCCGGCCGGCAGCCAGACCCCGGCGGGCAGTTGCACCACCAGCCGCAGCGGCGCCTTGGCATCGGCACGACCGACCGCGACGCTGGCGATCAACCCCTTGCCCTGCGCCTGGATGTTCTGCACCACCTCGCACGTCCGCCCAGCGTCACCTGCCACGCAGCGCACCACCCAGTCCTCATAGGTGGCGGTGGTGAGGCCGGGCCGCGCGGTCGCCGGTGCTGTCGGCTGCTGCGCCGACGCCGTGCCGGCAAGGCTGAGGCCGGCCAGCAAGCCCGCCAGCATGAGGAAACGATGCGTCATCTTGCAGCTCGGTCACGAGAAAGCGGATCGGAGGGCCGGCGCCGTTCTCTCAGAACTTGAGAGAGAACTGCGCGCTGAAGGTGTTCTGGTTGGCCTGGTCGGCCAGCTGGCCGGAATAGTTGAACTGTAGCGCCGCACCGTCGGACAATTGGTAGCCCAGCCCGAGCCCGACCAGCGCCACATCCTCGGCAATCGGCACGCCCTGGATGGTGAAGGAGGTGGCGCCGCCATTGGCGAACAGCATGTCGGCCGACGAGTTGGTGTCGCCGAAGGCATGCTGCCAGCCCAGCGTCGCGCTCGTGGTCAGGGTGCGGCCCGCCACGGTGAAGCTGGTCGCCGCCCGCACGCCCAGCGTGGAGTAGAACGTGCCCTGCGAGGCCCCGTCCACCGCCAGCGCCGAGGCGAGAGTGCCGCTCTCGGTGAAGCTGTCGCCGGAGATGTGGACATAGGCGAGGCCGACAAAGGGCTCGAAGGCATAGGCCCCGACCGACAGGTCGTAGCCGATCTCGCCGAACAGCTGGGTGGTGCCCAGCGTGTAGTCGCCGTCCTGGGAACCGTAATAGCCCGGGAACACCACCGAGCGCGACACCGAGATGTCGTGCCAGGTGTAGGAGGCGCCGCCGCGCAGCGCGAGCGCGTCGAACTGCGCGCCGGCATAGAGGCCGATGTCGTAATTATCCATCGTGCCCTGCGAGGAGCGGCCATCAATGTCGAACGAGGTCCGGCTGTAGCCGCCGACGAGGCCGACCCGCACATTGTCGAGCACGGCGACATCGACGCCGCCGAACACGCCGCCGACCGTGGTGTTGACCGAGGCGGCATTGGCATTGCCCGAGACCTCGCCCCAGCCGCCGAAGCCTTCCGCCCACAGAGTGGGGGTGAAGCCCTGGCCGAGCGCGGCTGTCGCCGGCCCTGCCGCCTTGGCGGCATAGGACAGCGCCCCGGCGGACGGCGCGGTGAGCGACTGGCGCAGCCGGCTGCCGACCGTGTCACGCAGATAAATCGACTGCTGCTGGATCACCGTCTGGGCCGAGGCGTAGGCCTCGCCCGAGAGCTGGTTGAACACCGGCGTCACCGCCCCTTCCGGCAGGGAGAAGATCGCCTCGAACAGGGTGTTCCCGGAGCCCAGCGCCTGCGCCGCGACGGCCACCTTCGCCTCGTTCGACGTGCGCGCATAGTCGACAAAGTCCTTGCCGTTGCTGACCAGCGTCAGGAACACGTTCTGCGCGTCATAGGTCAGTTCCGGGGTCAGGAAGGCGAAGTTCGAGGTCGCGGGGCCGAAGGTGCCGGTCAGCGTGCTTGATGTGGAAAGGATGGTGATCGTGCCCATCGAGGAATACTGCCCCGAGGTCGCCACCACCTCGACGCCCGCATCCGAGGACAGCGTCACCGCTCCGGTGGCGGTGATCAGGTCGTGCGCGCCGTCCGCCGTGATGTCCACCGCGTAGGTCGAGCCGGCATTGAAGGCCACCGGGCCGTTCACGGTGAGCGTGCCGGGCGAGTAGCCCGGCGCCACCGTGCCGCCGCTGTTCACCGTGAGGCCGCCAATGCTCGCCGTGCCGCCGAGCACGCCGCCCTCATTGAGGGTGAAGTGCGAAGTGTTGCTCGACCCAGACGCCAGCTGGACGAGCGTATCGTCCGCCGTCACCGCGCCGCTATACGGCCCCGAGAACAGCACCGTGCCGCCGCCGGTGAAGCTCACCGTGCCGTTGCCGGTGACCGCGTCGGTGAAGGCGTAGGTGCCGGAGCGGTTGAACACCAGGTTGGCATTGTTCACTACGTCGCCGGCGAGGGAACCGGTGGCGCCGCCATTGCCGATCTGCAGCGTGCCGGTGGTGATGGTGGTCACGCCGGTGAAGGTGTTGGTCGCGGTCAGGATCAGCAGGCCGTCGCCGGTCTTGGTCAAGCCGCTGGCGCCGGAGATCACGCCGGAGAGGGTCAGCGCCTGCGCCGGGTCCACCTCGAACGTGCCCGCCGTGGAGGCGGTGCCGTCCAGCACCACCGCCCCGCCAAAGTCAAACGTGCCGCTGGCGCGGAACGTGCCGGCCTCGCCGACCGTCAGCCCGCCGCTGCCCAGTGCGCTGGCCGCGTCGACCCGCAGCGTGCCGGCGGTGATGGAGGTGCCGCCGGAATAGGTGTTGGCGCCGGTCAGGTACAGCGTGCCGCTGCCCGCCTGCACCACCGCGCCGCTGCCGGAGATCGCCCCCGCCATGGTGAATGCGTCGCTGCGCTTGAACGCCAGCACGCCATTATTGGTCACATCCCCGAGGATCGACCCCGCCGCGCGGCCATTGCCGATCTGCAGCGTGCCGCCGGAAATGACGGTGCCACCGGTATAGGTGTTGGCGCCGGTCAGCGTCAGCGTGCCGGTGCCGGCCTTGGTCAGCCCGCCGGCGCCGCCGAGCACGCTGTCGGCGCCGATGTCGAACCCGTTGGAATCAATCGTGCCGCCGCCCGCCGCGAGCGTGACATCACCGGCATCGAAGCCGAAGAGGAAGTCCTCCTCGGTGGCCGTAGCCCGCAGCGTGCCGCCGTCGAGGGTGATCAGTCGGGTCCCCGGCGAGTAGTCCTGGTAGAAAGAGCTGGCCGCCATGGTGCCGCCGTCCTCGACGGTGATGCTCGCATCGGTGCCGTAAGAGCCCATGGAGACCGAGTTGGTGCCAGCATCCCACAGCGAGCCGGCGCCCGTCACCGTGATGGCGCCCGTGCCGTAGTAGGAAAGGGCCATTGTGACATAGCCGCTCAGCACCGTGCCCCCATCGGCGACCGTGACGATGCCCTCGCCCGCGACCCCGACAGTGAAGGAGCCGCCCGCCAGGTCCAGCGTGGAACCGGCACCCGTCACCGTGACGATACCCTGCGCTCCTTGGCTGATACCGAGAGCGGCCGATGCGCTCGACACCTTGCCGCCGGCGGCGACAATGAGCGTGCCCTTGGCATTCCGATCATCGCCGACCCTCAGAGAGCCGCTATTGGTCCAGCTGGAGCCGGCGCCGGTCACCGTTGCCGTGGACATAACCGTCGCATACTGCCCGATCGTGCCGTACGTGCCGGTCACCGAGCCGCCATGGGAAATGGTCATCGCGCCCACGCCGGATCCGCCGACGGTCACCCCGCCCGAGCTGGTGACGGCCGAGTCCCCCCCCGTCACCGTGAGCGAGCCCGACGAGCCGTCTCTTGAGCCGACCGCGACGAAGACGGCGCTCGCCGCGCCGCCGTCGGATATGGTCAGCGTGCCCGCGCCCTCACGGCCCACGACGAGACCTTCCTGGAGGGTCAGGTTCGATCCCGCGCCCGTCACCGTGGCCGTGCCGTCCGATCCGCTTCTGTGTCCGAGCGAGGCCGCGAACGCCGTCACGGTCGCGCCATCGGAAATGGTCATGGTGCCGGTGCCGTAATTGCCGACCAACACCCCTTGCTCAGAGCTGAGAGCGAGGCTCGTGCTCTCCCCGGTCACCGTCAGGGAGCCCGACGTGCCGGCATCGCTTCCGATAATGGGGGCTTGGGCTGTGGAGGTGCCGCCGGAGAAGATGAGCGACCCGTTGGACGCCACCATGTCTCCGCCCAGCGTGTTGTTGCCGGTGAACTCCAGCGTGCCGGCGCTGGCCGTGGTGCCGCCGGAATACGTGTTGTTGCCCGACAGGACCAGCGTGCCGTCGCCAGTCTTCTCAAGGCCGGTGGTGCCGAGAAGTGCCGAGCCGATGGTGGCGCTGGCGTCGGTGGCGACGGAGATGCCCGTCTGGCCCGAAATCGCCGCCAGCGTGATGCTGTCGCCGGAAAGCGCGTAGCCGTCGACGTCGAACTGCATGCCGGTGACGGAAATCACGCCCGGCGCGCCGGCCACGCTCACCGCGCCGCCCGTGCCCGCGAAGATCGCCAATGAGCCGTCCCACGTCCCGGCGGTGGCCCCGGCGGCGTCCGTCCAGTTGGTGTTGGCGGCATTCCACGTGCCCGCCCCGCCGACGACTTCAGCGCCGCCCGGCTGGTCGACCGCGCCGTTCCAGTAGGGGTTGGCAGGGAGCGGCTCGGCATGGCTCGCGGGCGAGGCGAGGCTCAGCGCCGAGATCAACGCCGATGACAGCAGCAGGCCGCGCCGAAACGCGCGCCGCGCCCCGCCGGGGCCTTTGCCGGCTATGGTCGCGACGCTGGAGGCCGCACGGCTACCGACAGTCTCGAAACGCTTCATCTGCACATTCCCACATGGTCCGTAACCGCACACCGAAAGCGAGCCGAGCCGGGAGGCGCGTCTGGCGGAAATGCCGCCGGACGCACATCCAGGATCTGAAGCTCAGCCGGACGGCGCGCGCCCCGCACGATTTCCCGATTTGTTTTGGCTGACAGGCAGAGCTTGCCCGAGGGGCGGCCGGCGGCCACCCCTGGCTGACGCCTTTGCTGTTGCACGATCAACAGGCTGCTGCCGCAAGCGGTCCCGACGAAGCGGGTCGGCCAAACGCCGGCCGCACCGACGCTCGCGCGCAAACACCCCCAGCGTTCTCGTCCTGCATGCCACCCTGCCCGAAGCTCAGCCCTCGCCAACTTCGCGAGTCCCCGCCGTACTATGCGCGATGACCCTGATACCGCGATAGTCTGATGCTGCGCATAGCGCGCCGATAACGTCCCATGAGCGCGCTAAGCACAAAACTGTTGCACATTTGCCGCGCGAGCCGATCTCGCATTTGCGCAATGCGCGCAACGTCGCGTTTCCCAATTTTGGCTAAAAAAGGCATGTATTGAACTGCCAGAGCGCGGTCGAGCCCGACACCAAGAAGACGGCGTGTGATGGCGGTCACACCCGCAGATGTGGCGGAGGCGATGCTTCGGGCGACGACGGCGCCCCGCCACAGGCTCCGCTACCCCGTTGGTAAGGTCGCGGAACAGGTCGGCCTGCTGAGCCGCATTATGCCTGCGCGGCTGTTCGACAAGGCGTTGCGCCAGCAATTCGGCCCGCCAAGTTGAGGGAGCTGCAGCCTTGCTCTTGCTTCGTGCTGGTCATATCGCGGAAGATCAGGACTGGAAGCGAAGCCAGAATGTGATGATGTATGCAGGAAGGCCGGTTGGAACGGGGGTGACGTCCAACCGTGGCAGGAAGGGCGCTGTTATTCGGGCCAATGTCCGTATGTGGACGACCCGCCTACTTCAGCTTCTTGGCGCAAAGCTGCCGACGCGCCCACCTCGCTGATGTCCGCTTTTGGGCCGCCGCCGCTACCAGATCAATGGCCGAGATCGCGGCGCTTTGCTTACAGACGGCTCCGGGGCCGTCGTCAGACTGTCAGCTTCTAGTATCAGGCCAATCAAAGCGGACGTCGTGGTTGACCTACGCGGCATCCTGAAGTGCCCCATCTCTGACAGCCAAGTGTCCGTCGTCGGCTAGCGATCGGGTGCGAAGTAAGCTCAGGGAATTGCCTTTCCCTTCCCGCCCCACATCGTGCAACCCATAGATCGGCAAGTTCCGTGTCACTGCGATCAGGGCATGACCCGCACCGGCCGAGATTTACAGGTGGCGCGGGCTGGAGCGTCTCCCCTTTTGATCGAGGTATTTAGATCAAGCTACAGATGGCGGCCACAGTGCCGCGATCAGAAACCGGATATCTGTCGGCACGCTGGGGAAATCTGCATAACAAAGCGCCGGCATTCCCGATGGCCGAGGAAGGCCGACGACCTACGTCGTCGGCCTTCCTTTCGCTAGGACCACCTCGTCGAAGGCGCGCAAAGGCGCGACACGTGGGCCAGCCCTTTAAAACCTCAGCGAGAACTGAGCGGTCAGGGCGTTCTGCGAGGCATCGCCGGCGAGCTGGCCGGTATAGTTCACCTGCAGGCTGGCGCGGTCGGAGATGTCGTAGGCGATGCCCGCTCCCAGCAGCAGCGTGTCCTCGGCGATCGGAGCCCCGGTCACCTGGAACGGCGTCGATCCGCCCTGGAACAGCATGGTGGCCGCCGACACCGTGTCGCCGAAGGCGTGCTGCCAGCCGAGCGTCACGCTCGGGGTCAGGGCGTAGCCGCCAACCGTTACCGAGGTCGCCGCACGAATACCCAGCGTGCTGTACAGCGTATCCTGCGACGCCAGGCTCACACCGAGCGCAGCGCCCGAGGTCTGGGTGCCGGTCTCAGTGAAGGTTTCGCCCGACAGATGCAAATAGGCGAGGCCCGCGAACGGTTCGAACTCGAACGCGCCGACGGTGAAGTCGTAGGCCACTTCGCCGAACAGCTGCGTCGTGCCGACCGTGTAATCGCCCTCGGTCAGGCCGACAAAGCCGGGGAAGGCAACCGTGCGGTTCACCGAGACGTCGTGCCACGAATAGGACGCGCCGCCGCGCAGCGCGAAGGCGCCGAACTGGCCGCCCGCGTAGATGCCGATGTCGTAATTGTCCATGTCGCCGGACGAGTTGCGGGCATCCACGTCGAACGACGACCGGCTGAAACCGCCGACGAGGCCGGCCCGCACATTGTCGGTCACGGCGACGTCGAGGCCGGCGATGACCCCGCCGATGGTGTTGGAGATGGAGGCGGCATTGCCGTTGCCGGAGGTGTCGCCCCAGCCGCCAAAGCCCTGCATCCACAGCGTCGGGGTCAGGCCCTCGGCGAGCTGCGCAGCTTCCGGCCCCTGGGCTTTCGCCGCATAGGACAGGGCGGTCGCCGTCGGTCCGGTCACCGACTGCCGCAGCCGCGCGCCCACCGCATCGCGCAGATAGGCGGATTGCTGCTGGATCACGGTGTTGATGGAGGGATAGATCTCGCCCGAAAGCTGGTTGTACGCATTCGGGACGGCGTCGGCCGGCAGCGACACGATGGCATCGAACACCGGATTGCCCGCGCCGAGTGTCTGAGCCGCCCCGGCGACCGCGAACTGGTTCGGCGTGCGGGCATAGGAGGTGAAGAGCGCGTCGTTATAGAGCAGCGTCAGGATGATGTTCTGCCCGTCGGATTCGATGCTGGGCGTCAGGAAGGCGTAATCGGAGATCACGTTGGTGAAGCCGCCCGTGATCGTGCCCGAGGTCGAGAGGATGGTGAGGGTCGAGGACGCCGCATAGACGCCCGGCTCTGCGATCACCTCCAGCGTGGTTCCATCGGCGATGGTGACATTGCCGGTGACGATCAGCAGGTCATGCTCGCCGGTGGGGGTGACATCCACCTGGTAGGTCGAGCCCGTCTCCATCTCGAGCGTGCCATCCACGGTCAGCGTTCCCGGCGAATTGCCGGGGGCAATCGTGCCGCCGTTATTCACTTTCGTGCCCAGGACGTTGCCGCTGCCGGCGAGGGTGCCGCCGCTATTCACGGTAACGCCGCCTGCAAGGCTGCCATTGACCAGCAGCTTGCCGGCAATTCCCTGGGTAGAATTAATGGTTGTGACACCGGTGTAGGTATTCTTCGCCGAAAAGATCCAATTGCCGCTCTCGATCGTAACGCCGCCACTTCCGAGCGCGACAACACCCGAAATCGTCTTGGTAGTTGAATCGGCGCCGTTGACATTCAGGGTCAATGTCTTGCCGGAACTCGTAATATTTCCCTGGAGGTCCAAAGCTGTCGAATCACTCATCCGTATCCGTGCATTGTCAGCGAGTGTTATTGCGCCTTGGTAGGTAATCTGGCCGCCTGTGAATTCCAGTGCGCCATCATCGTAAAGGCCGTTGCCACTTATAGTTAGCGGCTCGCTTATCACGCCGCCGCTGGGCAGGTCGAATCGAAGCATGCCGCCGCTTGACACCGTCGTTCCACGCGTTGCGGATCCAAGGCCGCTGGGTTGCTTTACCGTCAGCTTCACGCCGCTTAGAATCGTCGTCTCGCCAGTATATGTATTTTTGCCTCCAAATCCGGATGTATAAAGTGATCCGAGAGGGCCAACATTGACATTGCCGGAGCCAGAAATAACGCCGTTATAATCCTGACCATTAAGGGACAGCGTGCCATTATTATTTATATCGCCGCCAATCGCGCTGAAAATCGGGCCAGCAAGCGTCAGCTCGGCGCCTGCCGCGATCACTGTTGCGCCGGTATAGCCGCTTGTATTGCTGAACACCCAGGACCCGGACGCGATCCCGACTCCACCCGATCCGGTGTTGATCTGGCCCGAGACCGTGTTGATCGCCCCGGTGCTGCTGAACAGATAGAGCGACTTGCCATCACCGGTAATGGTGCCGGTCAGGTTCAGCACGTCGCCGAAACCGCCCGAATTGACGATCGACGCATCCGCCGCAAGCGTGATCGCGCCGGAGACCGTGTTGGTGCCCGCGCTGACGCTGTTGCCACGGAAGCTGGCGAGGGCGCCCGCAGAACCCAGGCCGAAACTCGCGCCGAAACCGGCCAGCGTCAGGGGCTCCGCGACCGTGATACCCGTGCCGTAAAGGCCGAGCGTCGCGCCGCTGGACACCACCGTCCGGCCGGCCGTTGTTCCCAGCGCGGTGTTGCTCGACACCAGCAGCATGCCGGCACTGACCGTGGTCACGCCGGAATAGGTGTTGTTGCCCGACAGCGTCTGCCAGCCCGCGCCGGCCTTTTCCACCGTCCCGGTGCCGGAAATCACTCCGGCAAAGGCGGCGGTGAAGCCGGCCGGATTGAACGCCAGCGCCGCATTGTTGGTGATGTTGCCCACGACCGTGCCGGTGGTGGTGCCGTCGCCGAGTTGAAGCGTGCCGGCGCTGATTTTGGTGTTGCCGGTATAGGTGTTGGCGCCGGTCAGGATGAGCCTGCCGGTCCCCGTCTTCTCCAGGCCCTGCGTGCCGGTCAGCGGCAGGGCGATGGTGGCGACCGTGCTGTCACCCACCACATTGACGTTCGGGATGCCCGAGGTGATGGCCAGCGCCAGCGTATCGCTCACCGTGGCGCCCACTAGCGTGTAGCCCGTGGTCTCGAACCGCAGCCCCTCGGAGGAAACCGCACCGTCCGTGGTGTTCACGGTCACGGTGCCGGCCGTGCCGGCGAACAGCGCCGGCATGGTGTCACTCGACGCCACATTGGCGGTCTTGTCGGGGGGCAGCCAGTTGGTGGTGGGCCCCGCCGTCCATGTGCCGTTGCCGCCCACCACGACGCCCGTTCCTGATGTCGTGGTTCCGTTCCAGTAGAGCCCGTTAAGGTTCACCGAAAGGGTGACGAGATTCGCGGTGGCAGTGGAGAGCACGTACTTGTAGTCGTTGTCGGGAGTCGTTCCGATCGTCAGCCCGGTTCCGGCATAGCTGCCGCTATAGCCGATGAGGGTGTAGGTGCCCGGCGCGATGGTCCCGCTGTCCGCGATGTTCAGCGTGCCGTTCAGCGTCAGGTCGCCGGTGACCGTGATCAGCGCGGTCACGCTGGGCGCGCCCAGCGTGATATTGAGCGCGGAGGTCGCGTTCAGCGACAGGTCGCCATTGATGGTGAATGCCGATTCGCCGGATACCGCAGTGGCCGAAAGGCCGGCGCCGGCGCCGATGGAGGTGTCGCCGCCGAGGGTCGCCGCCAGCGACCCGGCAAGCCCGTTGGACAGCGTGCCGCCGGTCACCGTCCAGGTCGCCGTATCCGTCGGCGTGCCGCCGACGATCCATTTGCCGGTGCTGTTGACGGTGACGCCACTGAACTGGCTGAAGCCCTGCTCGGGGTTGAGAAGGCTGAGGTCGAACGTGCCGCCCGCGCCGGTAAGCTTCAGCGTGGTGGTGCCGCTGCCGACCACATTGCCGTCGATGGTCGCATAGGTCTGGCCGGACGTGCCGCCATTGCCCTGCAGTTCGAGGCTGTTGGTGCCGCCGGTGAACTGGATGGCGTTGCGGGGAGAGAAACTCTTGCTGCTCTGGCCCGCGCGCACCGTGGTGCCGGCAGCGAGGATGATGCTCAGGTTCTCGCCGGCGATGCCGACGCCCGCCGCTCCGGCGTAGTCCGCGCTGGAGCCCACCCCGCCGCTGCCGCCAATCGCCTGCGCCGTGCCGGTGAGCGTCAAGGTGGTGATGGCAGAGCTGTTGCCGGCATAGATGCCGCTTCCGCCCGCCCCGCCATTGACGATGGCATACTGATTCCCGGTCGTCCCGCCGGCGCCGCCCGCGCCGCCCGTGACGACGCCCGAGACGGTGAGCGAGGTGTCCTGCGTGCTCGAGAGATAAAGCCCGCCGCCGCCCGTGCCGCCGGCGCCGGCATAGTTGTAGCCGTATGCGGTGGTATTGCCGCCTGCCCCGCCCGCGCCGCCGGTAAGGCCGATCGTGAGAGTGCCGAGCGCGCCGTTCGCCTCCACCACCGCGCCGAAGCCGCCACCGCCGCCGCCGCCGCCACCGCCGCCATTGTGGTTGTCAGCGGTCGGATCTCCGCCCGTGCCGCCCGTGCCGCCGGCTCCGCCCGTTTGGCTGCTTCCACCTGGGAGAGTCGTCCCCGTAGAGGCATGGGCACCGCCGCCGCCACCGCCACCATAGCCACCGCCAATGGCGATGTAATCGGCGCCATTTCCACCGGCGCCACCGCCTGCGGTGCCGCCAGCGCCGCCGCTGTTGGGAACGGTGGTGCCTGACACCCCCCCGTCGCCGCCCGTGCCGCCAACGCTGCCGGCGCCGCCGCCCGTGCCACCATTATAACCGAGTCCCGTCCCGTCGGTGCCGGCCCCCGTCGAGGCCTGAGCGCCGGAGCCGCCGCCGCCCGTGCCGCCTGCCAGCGTCGGGATGGAACTTTGCGCCCGCGCTACATCCGCCGGCATTGCCACGACGAGGCCAAGTGCGAGGCTGGTGATGAGGCTGGATGAATTCAGTAGCGTCCGACGAAACGCAGGCTGGCGATCCGATGATTTGTTGCCAGACGGATGCCGGGTGCTCAGCCCGTTTTTGTCGTCAAATATGGAGTCGCGCAGCAAGGAGGAGACAGCAATCTTCCGCAACATAAGAACGCCTTTCATGACGCAACCCGGCTTGCAAACTCAAGGCCATTCAGGCGGACGCGTCCGCTTGAATGGCTCCACCCGACACAGCGCTGAAGCCCTCGTCCCGGAAACGAGAAGAATCGTGCTACCGCCCAGTACCACCTACCTGAGTGATCTAGCATGGGCTGCGCCGACGATGCAGCTTCTAAACGAGACGTCAATGCCCTCCGCTTCGCCGGAAAGTGAAAGATTTCGGGGTAACGTGATGTCGATAAACGAGAACTTTGCCGAATCCACTTGTGGCAAAAAAGTGGCGGAGCCGGTTTGAGGGCCTTGGTTACCTTGATGGTATCGGCGCGAAGGTGCGGACGCGCCCACCTCGCTGATGTCCGTGTGTGGACTGCGGCCGATGACAGATCAATGGCCGAGATGGCGGCGCAAAGCGGACGCCTCTGAGGGGGCACTCGAGGGGCTGCTAAGGGAGATCAGCCCACGTCCTTCGGCCTCACCCCTGCGATTGGTCTCGCCGTATGGCATTTCAGGAAAAATAAGGGCTGACAACGCATTGAAGCGTCGTCAACCCTTGATTTTCTGGTCCGAGCCAACCTTTTGCTGCCATTGAGCCAAACTATGGCGTCAAATGCTCAACCTTTGGGTGGCACGAAACGAACATCGGTAATCGTGATCGAACGACTAAGAAGCCGCGTGAAGGCAATGTCCGAAGATCGACCATTGCCGTGAGCCATGGTGTGCGGGCTGGTCATTCAACAATGGTCAGGCCGTCGACAGCTTCTCGACTTCGATTCGTCTTGACCCGGCCTGCACCGTGATTCTCAGGTGCAAAGTCTGGGAAATCCGGGTCACGTTTCGTGGACGATGGGCGACCACGTTGGTGCCGCCGGCCTTCCTGATGCTGTCATAGATCAGCCCGTTGCCCCCGGCGCTCCTGATGGCCTCTCCGAATGGCTGGGATGCCGCGTAGGAGGTCGGATCGTAAAGATCACCGCGCTCCGTCAGTTGGCCGCGGATATCGAGGTAGCTGCCTTCCAGAACGCAGGTGTAGACGCGGTACGTTCGGGTTTCCCTGGAACTCGACCGCGCGACGGCTTCCCGTCTGAGATGGTGCGCCACCTCCACGATGGCAGTATCGAGTTCGGCGGCCGCGTACCACGCGCCGAGTTCCGCCAAATTGAACCTCATCCCGGATGGCGCGACATGAAGGAACGCCGCCATCACGATGCTCGCGTTGGGCTGGCCGAAGACCCACTCGGTGCGATCCAGGCGAGCCAGCCGATCGGCGACGAGACGATCGCTCGTCCAACCAGCGAGATCCATGACCGCTTCCAGATCGGACGCAGTGGCAACGGTGTCGAACACCGAGATGGGAGGGAAGCGGGACGGAATGATCCGATAGGATGGCTCCGGAGCATCCGAGAATCGGTCGGTCACGACCAGGCGATGTCCTCATCCCGATAGGGTTCGAAGTTCTCGTCCACCTGATTGGGCTCCATGTAGAGGCCACCCCGGGCGGCGTCGAGAAAACGCCGGGTCGTCAAAAGGGCGTCCTGCGTTCCGCTCGCCATCACATCGAGAGGGGCCCTGCCTCCGAAGACCCGCGCGCGATGGGGTCCTCGAAGCCACGCGATGCCCTCGGCTTCGGTCTCGTGGAGGATGCGCAGGGCCGACCAGATGCCGAGCACTGCGGAGATGCGGACCAGAATGTCGAAATCGAGGGTGAGGTCGCGATGCTGCTGTACCGCCTTGACCCAATTGTAATAGGTCGAACGCGACGGGCTGCCGAGAATGCGCAGGCGCTGTTCCTCGGTGAGATCCCAGAGGTTGGCGAGCGCAACGAACGTACGCAGGCCAGGGCCACTCACCTCGCGCCGCTTGGCTGGAGTGAAAATCCCATCATCCAGGACCCGGGGTCCCGACGGGACAGCCCGTCCGATCTCGAGGTTTGGCATCACGATCGCCTTTTGTCCAATTCAAGACATAGTCCAAAATTGAACGAAGGGCAATAAGGTCCCTTTTCAGTGTCGGCGGAGTGCCTCCTCGTCTGCGGAAGGTCGCTCGCTCTTCATGAAAAAGGGGCCGTCGCGAAATACGACGGCCCCTTTTGCGGCATCAGTCCAAACTGCAACGAGAGATACTTATTGAGCAACTGGGTCAAAGCAGAAGTGCGTTTGGGTCAAACTGAGCGACCTTTGGGGCAAGCCAACTGATCTGATCCCCGAAAACTGGACCGTTTGAAGCTGGAGTTTTTCGCGCCAAAATCCCTTGGCTGGGAGGAGCGGAGACGATGAAGGCGAGC
>NZ_JAUSUH010000018.1 GCF_030813595.1 Ancylobacter vacuolatus
CCGGGACCACCCGGCTTGCCCGGACCGCCCCAACCGGGACCACCAGGTCCACCCGGACCTCCGGGACCACCCGGCTTGCCCGGACCGCCCCAACCAGGACCGCCAGGTCCGCCCGGACCTCCGGGACCACCCGGCTTGCCCGGTCCGCCCCAACCGGGACCGCCAGGTCCGCCCGGACCTCCGGGACCACCCGGCCGGCCTGGACCGCCCCAGCCAGGATGGCCCGGCCCCCAGTTCGGCGGACGGGGGCCCCAGCCGCCGGGAGGCGGCGGACCCCAGCCGCCAGGAGGCGGCGGGCCCCAGCCCGGTCCCGGCCCCGGTCGCGGGCCGGGATAGGGACCCGGCCGGTAGGGCGGGCCCCAGCGGTCATAGGTCGAATACCAGGGCCGGCCGCGATAATAGGTTCCCCAGTAATCATTGAAGCTGAAAGCGACGATCGGCACGCCGATGGTCGGTGCGTAGTCGTAGAACTCCACGCGCCGGCCGCGATAATCCGTCTCGATATAGGCCGCCGCGACCCAGCCGCGCACATCGTCGACGGCCACGTCGCACCAGCTGTAGTCGCTGAGGCAGCCGAAAATGGCCAGCGGCGCGCCCTCGCCGAGCACCACCACCACCGGGTAATCCGTGCCGGGCCCGGCCCGCAAATTGACATTCGTCGTTACAAAACCACGGTCCTGCGCCACCGCAGCACCCGCAAGCGCCAGCCACAGCAGGGCGCCCGCCACCAGACTTTTCATTGAAAACTCCCCAAACGCTGCCGTTTCCGGGCAACGCCGACCAAGATCGAGGGAACCCGCCAGTTGAGGCGGATTCATGTCTGCCGCGGTTCGGCCGCCACGGCAACGCAGGTTTATTTCCAGCGGCTGTCGCGAAGCCCTCCGCGCCACCTGCCACAGCGTCACGTTGCGCGGGCCGGGCGAAGCGGACAGGATGCGCCCGCGCCGCCCCGCGCGGCGGCGCCCGCCCCTTGCACATCTTCTCCCACGGAAAGCGCCTCATGTCGTTCGGCACCTTGCTCGAAGCCTTCCTTCTCGGCCTGCTGGAAGGCTTTACCGAGTTCCTGCCCGTCTCCTCCACCGGCCACATCCTGCTGGCCGGCCATTTCCTCGGCTTCGAGAGCGAAGGCAAGGTGTTCGAGGTCGTGATCCAGCTCGGCGCGATTCTCGCCCTCCTCGTGGTCTATTTCCAGCGCTTCCTGAAGGTGCTGCTGACACTGCCGTCGAGCCCGCGCTCGCGCAATTTCGTCCTCGGCATTCTCGTCGCCTTCCTGCCGGCGGCGGTTATCGGCGCCTTCGCCCATGGCTTCATCAAGGAGGTGCTGTTCGAAACGCCGGCGCTGATCTGCATCATGCTGATTCTCGGCGGCATCGTGCTGTTGTGGGTCGACACGCTGAAGATGAAGCCGGTCTATGAGGACGCCATGGCGTTCCCGCCGAAACTGGCGCTGAAGATCGGCTTCATCCAGTGCCTCGCGATGATTCCCGGCGTGTCGCGCTCGGGCTCCACCATTGTCGGCGGCCTGCTGCTGGGCGCCAGCAAGCCGGCGGCGGCGGAGTTCTCGTTCTTCCTCGCCTTGCCGACCATGACCGGCGCCTTCGCCTATGACCTCTACAAGAACCACAACGCGCTGAATGCCGACGACACGGCGCTGATCGTGGTCGGCTTCGTTGCCGCTTTCATCGCGGCGCTGGCGGTGGTGCGCAGCCTCATCGCCTTCGTCTCCCGCCACGGCTTCGCGCCCTTCGGCTGGTGGCGCATCGGCGTCGGCGGCGCCGGGCTGGTGGCGCTGGCGCTGGTGGGCTGAAGGCAGCGCCACGCCCATAAAAAAAGCCGCCGGCGCGGGCGCATCGGCGGCTTTTCGATTTCCGGGGTAGAAAAGATCAGGCCGCTTCCGGCCGGGAGAACTGGCCGGCCTTGCGGTAGCGCCAGAGATAGCCCGGCAGGATGGCGCCGAGCGCGGTCGGCGCGATGCCCAGCCCTTCCAGCGTGCGCCCCTCGGCCTTGGCGGCCTCCGACACCACATTGTCATAGCCGAGCAGCCGTACCTGGTCGCGGGTGAGCAGCGGGTTCGGCAGCATTTCCAGCAGACGCGCGTTGAAGGAGGCGAGCCCCGACGGCATCGGCACCAGCAGGCGCTTGCGGTCGATCTCGGCCAGCAGAAGCTCCATCAGCTGCTTGAAGGTCAGCACTTCCGGCCCGCCGAGCTCATAGACCGTGCCCGGCCGCGCCTGCCCGTCCACCGCCTTGGCGAAAGCCTCGGCAACATCGCCGACAAACACCGGCTGGAAGCGGGTGCCCCCGCCGCCGATCAGCGGCAGCACCGGGGAAAGCCGCGCCATGGCGGCGAAGCGGTTGAAGAAATCATCCTCCGGCCCGAACACGATGGACGGGCGCAGCACCACGGCGCCGGGCACCGTCTCCAGTGCGGCCGCCTCGCCCGCCGCCTTGCTGCGGGCATAGAAGGCGTCCGAATCGGCGCTGGCGCCGATGGCGGAGGCGTGGATCAGCCGCGCGCCGACATCCTTTGCCGCCAGCGCCACCTGCTTGGCGCCGAAGGCGTGCACGGCCTCGAAGCTCTGGCGGCCGCTTTCATGCAGCACGCCGACGAGGTTGATCAGGACCTCGGCGCCTTCCGCCGCCCTCAGCACCGAGGCGGGGTAGCGCAGATTAGCCTGGACGGGGATGATCTGCCCCACCGCGCCGAGCGGCTGGAGATGGCCGGCGAGGTCCGGCCGGCGCACCGCCACCCGCACCCGCCAGCCCAGCCGCGCCAGCGCGCGCACCACATGACGGCCGACAAAGCCTGAGCCGCCATAGACCGTCACCAGCCGTTCCATCGGCGCGGCGCGGCGCACCAGCGCGGCCTCGCTCTCCAGCGGCAATTCCCTCGTGGTGTCGACCATGTGACGTCTCCCGGCCCGGCAGTGGCATGCCACGACGATTAGCGCGCCGCTGCGGCAGCGTCCAGCGTCCGCGCGCGCCGGCGAGCCGGGCTTTTGCGCGCACCGCCCCCGAAGGCGGACCGGCAGGCTGAGGGCGGACCGGCGCGGGACCGGGCGAGCGAGATTTCCACCGCTTCGTGGCATCTCGGGCGAAAGGCACGTTGACAAGGGGGAGTCCACACGACTATCTCTCGCCGCCGTGCCGCAAGGCACATGCCCAGGTGGCGGAATTGGTAGACGCGCACGGTTCAGGTCCGTGTGGGTAACACCGTGGAGGTTCGAGTCCTCTCCTGGGCACCATTTGACCGTCCGAGACGGTCCTGGGACTACCGAAAAGCCGCTGAAACCTTTTGGTTTCAGCGGCTTTTTCGTTTGGGACAGTCCAACGCGATCCGTTGGCATCCAACGCTTTTGTTGGCATATTTGTTGGCATCAGCGATGCCAACACCAACTGAATGCCAACACCCATGGCACTGACGGACACGGCCTGCAGAAACGCCAAGGCGACGGACAAACCCCAAAAACTGTCCGATAGCGGCGGGCTCCACCTGTTCGTCAGCCCCTCTGGCGGTCGGCTTTGGCGAATGGCCTATCGGTTTGACGGCAAGCAGAAGCAACTTTCTTTCGGCGCCTACCCCGCTGTGTCGCTCAAGGATGCGCGAGAGCGGCGGGACGAGGCAAAGGCCCTCCTCGCCGCTGGCGTCGATCCCGCCGCGCAGCGCAAGCAGGACAAGGCGGATAGCGACGCCGTGTCGAAGCACACCTTCCAGGCGCTCGCGGACGATTACCTTGCCAAGATAGCCGCCGAAGGCCGCGCCGGAGCGACGCTCAACAAGGCCCGCTGGCTGCTCGAAGACTTCGCCTACCCAGCCATGGGCGCCCGGCCCATTGCCCAGATCAAGCCCGCTGAGGTGCTCGAACTCCTCAAGAAGGTGGAGGGGCGTGGCACCTTTGAGACCGCACGCCGCCTACGGGGGATTTGCAGCCGCGTGTTCCGCTATGCGGTCAGCACTCAAAAGGCCGAGATCGACCCGACACATCCTCTGCGCGGCGCCCTCATCGCGCCGAAGACCCGACACCATTCCGCGATCATCGAGCCGACCGCGATCGGCGCCCTGCTCCGAGCGATCTATGACTATCAAGGCAACGTCCTCACGGCCGCCGGGCTGAAGCTGGCGGCATTCACTTTCGTGCGGCCGGGAGAGTTACGCCTGATGGAATGGCGCGAGATCGACGTGGAAAGCGCGGTCTGGTCGATCCCCGCCGAGCGGATGAAGATGCGTCGGCCGCACAAGGTGCCCTTGGCGCGACAGGCGCTGGCGGTGCTCGACGAGATTCGCCCCTTCACCGGCAAGGGCCGCTTTGTGTTCCCCAGCCTGCGCTCAGACGATCGCGGGATGAGCGAGAATACTCTGAACGCGGCCCTCCGCCGCATGGGATTCGACAAGGGCGAGATGACCTCTCACGGCTTTAGGGCCATGGCGGCGACACGGCTCAATGAGATGGGGCAATGGAGCGTCGACGCCATTGAACGCCAATTGGCGCATCAAGACGCCAACGCCATCCGCCGCGCCTATACCCACGCCGCCGAGTACTGGGACGAGCGCGTGCGTATGATGCAGGTGTGGGCGGACTATCTCGATGCGTTGAGGACGGTGCCGGCGAGGAAGGGCTGACGCGCGGGTTCAGGGACGCGCCAAGGGCAGAAGCTCGCGGCAGTTCTCTCGTATGATCGCTTCGGGGCCGGTAGCCGACTGGCAGGTTTCGGCCGCCGACCCGACTAAGCAGGCATTCGCAAGACTGCGCGAACATTCACGAGTGGCATGCTGCTGGCAAGGGTTGACCTATGCGCGCCGCAGCATGCCGGGAAACAGTTCAAAAAGTGGCGTGGCGAAACGCGAGCGAGATTGGTCGCGCGACGTTTGTGCGATTGGTCGCGCCAGCGCAAATTGGTGCGGACACGGACGGCCGCCGTTCACTCAAATTTCCTGCGTCTAGTCAACTTTTCCTGGCTATGGTCAAGCGGCATCGGATTTCCAGATTTGATAGATGGCCTTGCGCCGCTCGAAGGCCTCCGGGCCGCCTTCCATAATGGAGATAACGCTCGCTTGGCAGGCCTTATCATCAATGTTTCCGACCGATAAGACGATTTCATCGTCGGTGGCACTGCAAGTGACGATAGTCTCTGCGTCGCCCAAAACTGGAAAATTAGCATTATGGGTTGCGAAGATGAATTGCTGCTTCGGCTTGAGTCTGCGAAGGAGCTTCACCACCTCCTCGTATACGGTCTGGCTATCGAGATCGTCTTCTGGCTGGTCAATGAGCAAAAGATCATTCCCTTCCTGGCTCAGAAGGAAGAGCATCATGGCCGAGGCTCGCTGGCCGAGAGAATGCGAGGATAGCGCCTTGCCGTGATACGTCACTGCGTAGTTGTTCGGCACCTGATAGCCAGTAAGCTGATATAGGTTCTCCATGAAGAGCTTTTTGAACTCTTCTGACTTTCCTTTCGCGTGGGCAGATGCTTTGTCGAGGTCTCTGAAAATTTCACCAAAATCGGTATAGGTATTGCCGAGCGCGTCATAGTACTCCTTGCGCAGGTTATTGCCTCGAAGCAGCGTATCAATGTGACTCTTGAAGGCGCTGCGGTCCCCTTTGAACTCGGCCTCCACCCTGAGCGAGCCTTGTGATGTATTGATGATCTTCAACGCTGCCGCGATGAGCTTATATTCATCATGCCAAGCATCGTTTAGCGAGGTCAACGCCGTCACAATCGCATCGCGTTTGGATTTCTCCCTGCCCGTCCGCTTTGCAAGTTCGGCAATTAGCGCCTCAAGCTCTTGCTTACGCTGAGTGAGCTTGATGTAAGCATCCGGCTGGATTGACGTCACACCTTGCTCTTCGAGCGCCTTGACCAATTCGCGCTCCGTCCCGGCAAATTCCTCCTTCAATCCGTCCCTAACGCCTTCAAGCTCTTGGCGCAGCGCATCCAGATCGCCGGATTTGGATTTGATCGTGGCAGCCAGGGTTTTCGCCGAAGCAACGGTTGCCTTGAGTTCCTGCACCTTTGCTTCATAGCGCGCGAAAAAATCGGCGTTGTGCTCGGAGGAATGGGGCTCGACCGACTTGAAATCGTCCTCGGCCTTGGTCGCGATATCGTCAACGGCCTTTTGCCAGGCCTGGGTGGCCTCGTCGATGCCCTGGCAGTAGGTCAAGTCCTCGCTATAGGCCAGTTGCTTTTCGAGTTTGTCTTTGATGCCATGCTTGTCGAAATGCTCTAGGTTGAACTCTACGTCTTTGAGTTCATCCTCCAGCGCCTGCTTGTCCTCGGCATCGCTGCGGACTGAGTTGAAGCTTTCTATCGCTGTTTTGAGCTCGCCTGACCGTTCCGCGATTTTTTGCCGGACTGACTTCAGGCTATCCCCCACAAGTTTTTCGATGAGGTCGTGTCCAAAGCCCTTTCCGGCGGCAGAAAGGTCTTTCTGTCCAAAATAGAGAGGCTTGGCGATGATCGTTTCTTTAATCGAGACGCCCGGCCGCAGCGTACCATCAACATACACATCGGGCGAATGCCCCCAGATACGGCTTACCTCAAAACGCCCGCCGTGCCGGTCAGTCGCCTCAACAACGACTTTGCCACCGCTTTTAAGGACATGCGGCAGCAGCCCATTCTTGTAGTCCTTATCCTGCGCCTTCTCTCCGAAGGGGATATCGAGTGCGTATCGCACGCTCTCAAGAATCGAGGATTTGCCGCTACCCTGGATGCCGATCAAGCAATTCAAATGCGGGGAGAAGGTGACGCGCTTGCCGTCCAAGAGCCCCCCTTCAAAGCGGATGGCGCTGACATGGGAATGTTGAACCGCCGGGACCTCTGGCGAGACGCGAAAGCTGTGATCGGCGAGGGCGAACTTGACGGCATCGAAGCCAAGATCGCCGAGCTTGAGATAGACCTTCTTTCCCTTGCCGATTTCTTCAATCGCTTTGGCATCCGAGCCTTCGACTTCGGCTGGGTAGTGATCGCCCCACCAGCCCTTAACCTTCGTACGACATACTGCATCGGGCTTGTCATGCGTTCGCACCTTTTGGAAACCAAGGGCGTATTTCTGAATGAGCGGCTCGGCGGCAAGCTCTTCCATCCGTCCGCCGCCGATCTCCTTCCACAGGCCGCTATTGGCCTCGACATGAGCAAAGATAATGAAGAAGTCGCGGTTATAGGATTCCAAATTTTTCAGCGTTGCAATGAGGTCATCGTTGCTCCGTCCGTTTTCCTGCTCGTAGTGCGCGGGAACTTTGCCAGAAAATGTAACGCCTAAGAACTGATTGATATAATCTTGGCCGTCGGCCAGCCAAGCGTCGGAAAATACAACGAGAGTGTGGACCCCGTTCGCGCCATCTTTGACCGATAGCTCCACGCCCGGCAGTACACCGATCTCTGCCTTGCGCGCCCGTTTCCTCAGCGCTTTGAATTCATTCGCGTCAAATTTGTTATGGTTTGTGATGACGGCGAGCCGAATTCCAGCCGCCTCCAACGCGTCGATGTAGGCTGCAATGAAGCGATCACCGTCACCATCGTAGCGATACTCCTTATCCGCCCTTGTGTGCAGATGGAAGTCTGCCCGCACCCATTGCGCGCCATGCTCGAAGAGTTTTTGAATTGCGTCGCCCAAACTCTATATCCTTATACGAGACATCTCTCCCCGAGGACCAAGCCACTGTGGGTAGAGGCCAGAATCCGAGACCGTTCCGCTGTCGGCCGAGACTGAAAGATTGGGGGCGGATTGAACCTGTTGATATTTAGAATTAGGGCGTGGTCGACGGTACCGGAAATTGCTGTTCCAGGATCGCGGTAATCTCGGCGAAATATTCATTGAAAGCTATCCTCGTCGACCGTTGGCTCTTGGTCACTGCTGGATGGAGCGTGAAGCGAACATCGAAAAGGAACTCGTCCTCGCCGGTATCCAAGCCTGTCTCTGGTAGGAAGATGTAGACTCGGGAAGCTCGGAAGTGACGCATAACGTCATTGGGTAATTTCTCAAGGAGACTGAAAAACGCATTTACGTCCTCAACGTCAAGAATGAGGGTCGCGGTGAAAACGTTGTCGAACTGGAAATCGAGCTCGTCAGCGAGGTCGCTCCAATCGAACCGTCTTTCCAATTTCACAACGGATTCGCAGGAAGCGTTTATGCTCCGTACTACAGCTAGAAAGGGCACGCGTTTGAAAGCATCGACCATCGCGTTGAAGGCGGAATGCCGAAGATCAATGGCCTCTTTTTCGAAAAATCTTACCTCTTGAGCAGACTGCCAATACTCTTCCACTTCCACTTCCGCTTCACGACGCGTTCCACTGATAAAGTTCGGTAGGTACCGGGTGTAGTAGTCGTAGTGATCACTGTCATAATGATCGCTGTGCGCGTAATACTTTACGAGCTTAATATCCCAGCGATACATTTGGCCATCCTCCAGGGCCCAGCCATCATGCAACATATCTGCTAGCATCGCCTTTGTGTAAGCAGCTTTCTCATCATGAGGGCGCATGTAGTCGACATACCAAACGTATTCGCCACTTTTATCATTATACCAAACTGACCGCGGCCTGATGAAGTGGTCTTTTGGAAAATA
The DNA here is from genome assembly GCF_030813595.1 of Ancylobacter vacuolatus. GTDB lineage: Bacteria > Pseudomonadota > Alphaproteobacteria > Rhizobiales > Xanthobacteraceae > Ancylobacter > Ancylobacter vacuolatus. Next base: position 8,562 of record NZ_JAUSUH010000018.1, read on the forward strand.
AATCGTCTCGATTTCTTCGATTCGTCGGCTAATTCTGGGAAGGTGATAGTCCACCCTCGATCCAATTCGATTGGACAAATGGAACACATACCCCTTGTGATGTGCAACGAAATCATTGGGAGCCTCAGTGGCATAAATCTGCCACTCGCCACAGGACTTTGGCATGAAGCGTTGTGCGATGGCCCATAAACGCGGTCCCGACAACATACGCTGCAGCATAACACCGTCCCAATAGGTGGCCGTGACTGGATTCGCTGGATTGTTGGTCACACTCTCGAGTCGATTCACGACTGCAGACGACGGTTGCGTCGAGCAGACAAGAATGTAACCCGTCGCGTGATGATGCGTACATGAGTCTACGATGTTGTCGAGCTCTGCGATTCCCACGCTGTCCCCGCTGTGAGCTTTGTGCTTACATTGCACCAGCCAAGTTCTTGTCGACCTCACGAAGTGACTATCTATTGTTTCGGTGCATATCAAATCGCGCCCACCATCAGGCCCCTTACCACTCCACGCGACGTGAAGACCGTTACTGAATAGAAGTTCACGAACAAGTTGCTCAAACGCCTGCCCGTCTTGCGGTAGTTCCTTAAAGTCCACGATTTCCCTCCCCGACATGCAGATGCGCGACATGAGTAGGCGCTTTTCTAGTGAATCCAGCCATAATGATTTTATGCAGTCCTCTAACGCAGATGGAATAGTCAGATTTCCTTGAGCGAAAATTACATTAATTGATCTCATGCCGCGTCTTATCTGGCATGCGTATTTCTCTGGTGGCCTTCCGCAGCGTGGAGTACGGCGAGACGATGTCTGCTTCCGGGCATGCGCGATAATGGCCTCTATGGCCGACATCGGGGGCGCAATGCGGACGTCGCTGACAAGGTGCATCGAGGGGAGAATGGAATCATAGGCAGCGGCTCACGGCTCACACTCTGCGGCGACCGCGCGGCCGGTACCCGTGGCGTGGGCGAGGTGCAGTTCGGAGGGGACCATTTCGGCGTGCACCGCAGCTGAGCCGTTGAGCCTTTCGCCCGCAGGGCGCGCGGCCGCTTGCTCGCCGTGCGTCGTTGCCGAGGCGCTAGCCCGGATCAGCCACCATCCCGCAGCCGAGCCGCCGACAAACCCTCGCATGACGTTGTTGGCCATCAAGTCAATTCGGCAGGGATTTCCGGCCACTTCCGCAGGCGGTCGCTGCCGGCCACATTCAGAAAGACGTCGCATGTCGCAAAACACCTGTTTTTCGGCGATGCTGCCACAACTTTGAGCCGACCTTTGCCCGCGTACCGGTGTTGCCCCTTTGCTGTCGCTCGACTGCCCTTTCAGTGACGTCCGCTTTGCGCCCCCATTCCGGCCATTCCACTGACACTTGAGGCTTCCCGAACCCGACATCACTGTGGAGCAGTCGAGCGCCAGCAGATTTATGGGGCGCATGTATTCGAATCCCAAGCGATCCGCCACTTGCTCCCACGAAAGTGTTCTCCCGATCCGGGTGCGGTCGGATTTTTCTGTTATTTTCGGGGCTTGTCCGCTTGGAGTCCCGGAAGCCGTCTCTAAAGGCCGGTATTCTCTGGACCTGTTGCCTGCGCCGATTCGGTGAATTTCTCTTAGCAATCTGATATTGTTGAAACATTTCGGAGGGATGACCCGGCACCTCCACCTCACGGGCATTTGCCGCGTGGAACAGAAATCGAACTTTGCCGGGTGGCGACAGTGAAGAACCCGGATGAGCTACTCGCGCATGACCTTGTCCATTCGCCATGCGCAGTATGAACACATGCCGGCGTCATAGTTGAAGTCGTCTGGATTGAACTCTTCTCCGCACATTGAACATGTCAGATCAGCGCCTAGGCAGAGGACACAACCTTCTCCGTTTACCCAACTTTTACGATGGCATTCGGGACAGGTGGTGACTGGCGGTTCTCCGCCGTCCGTCATGGCGATGTATGCGTCGCTTGCCACAGACTCGCCGATTGCAGCCTCGAAAACATCCTCACGATCCAACGCCTCGCCGCACTCCGCGCAATCGATCTCCATTGCCTCGAAGCTCCGGTTGGCGGAATCAATCTGCCGAACGAGAGAGGATCCACAATTCGAGCATCTGAGTTCTGTGACCGCCTCAACGAGGGTCTCAAACTCCCAGTTTATGTTCCGGAACGATTCAATGCATCTCCCCTGCTGCTGATCAAAAACATCCTTATTCTCAAGAAGCGCCTTCCAGACACCATCTTTGAAAAGATGTGCGGGCTCCTCTTGAAGGTGCCCCACCAATAGCTGCTCGATGACTGGCATGGCCGAAGCAAGAGCTTCTTTCGCAATCGCAGGCTTCACCGTCGTGAACAGATGCTCGACATCATTTCTGATCCGAGCAAGCTCTTGGAGCTTTGACCAGTCGAGATTGAGCCCCAGCTCCTTGAAACGCTCCTCGATCTGTTGTCGGTCAACCGTGTTGCGGTTTGGCTTCTTGGGCACCATGAGAACGGAGCCACCGATCTTTCGCGGAACGAGATCCTTGTAGATCAGGGAGCCGTCTGTCCCTGGCGGCGACTCGTTCCAAAGCACCTGTTTGCATAGCAGCAGGACGCCGGCGTAAAGGTTCCGGATGGCGGAGAGCACACGACGCTCGTCGCCTGTCTGGTAGTCCTCAACTCCGAGCTCGATCGAAAGCACCGCGTTGTCGAGCAATTCCTTCATGTTCAGTAATACTCGCGAATGTAGCCGTATGCCTTCTCGAATAGCTCGGCGTCCTGATGCAGCTTGTAGCGGAAGAGGGTTTGGCGAAGCGCCTTCTTTACCTCGCGTTCACCGGCGTGCGTGGCCTGCCAGCCATCGAAACGGACCGCACGCACGATCTCGTCGATGTCGTCCGCGACCCGCTTCACCATCACGGGCGTGTCGCCGTTCCGAGCTTCCTCGAACAACTCGGTGAGCGCCGCCTTGCCACGGTCGATATCCTCTTCTTCCGGCGTCTCGCGCTCAATCTTCACCACGTCTTTCGCCAGCGCCAGAAGCTCCTTCAGGAAGTCGATCGACAGCAGAAGCCCCTGCTGATGCCGGTTCTTCAGGTCTTCCAGGCGTTCGCCCAGCGCCTTGAACTTCGGATCACCTGCGTGCCTCCGCAGCCGACCTGCCAGCTTGACCGATATTTCCTTGGCCTTCTTTTCGGGGTCCGGGTTTCCGAGGACGGCTTCGAGTAATTCGGCGTCGAGGATCAGCGTATCCAGGTCGTCGCGCACCGCGTCGACCCGGACGTTTTCGTGGATCAGCTCGATGGTTTTGGCGCCAAGCCGGTGCCAAAGCAGCCGCCCTGTGCCGCTAGAGGGCTTCAGTGACTCGTAGACTTGCGCCAGCCAGCGATAGTCGGTTTCGTACTGTGTCAGCACCGGATCAGGAGACAGCGCCTCCCAGATCCGCGCCAGCACGCTGAAATCGGCCGCAAAGGCGTCGCGTAGATCGTTGTTGGGGATGCATTCCTGCGCGGCGATCAGGCCCTCGTATCCGGTCAGGCTCCGGTCCGCGCCCGCGAAGTAAGCCAAGCACTTCTGCAGGGCGGCAGGCAGAGCATTGATCAGCTCGGCGATGTTCGATACCGCCTTCTGCACGCCCTTCTCGTCGAACTTCAGTGCCTGCGCCACGTCGTCGAAGATGCCGAGGTAGTCGACGATCAGGCCATGCGTCTTCTGCTCGCCATAGGGGCGGTTCGTGCGGCAGATCGCCTGAAGCAGCGTGTGGTCGCGCAAGGGCTTGTCCAGGTACATCGTCTGCAGGATCGGCGCATCGAAGCCGGTCAGCAGCTTGGACGTCACGATGATGATCTTCAGCGGGTCCTTCGGATCGCGGAAGCGGTCGAGCAGCTTCTCCTCGGCATCCCGGTCGCGTTTAAACGGCGCGTATTCCGGCTCGTTGCTGTTCACGGAGATCACTACGTCCGAAATCTCGGGCGGCAGCAGCTTGTCGAGTTCCTGCTTGTAGAGCAGGCAGCTTTCGCGGTCGAACGTCACCACCTGAGCGGCGAATCCGTTCGGGGCGACCTTTTCTTGAAAATGCTTGGCGATGTCTGCGCAAATCGCGCGGATGCGAGCGGGTGCCTTTACCAGGATCGACATCTTGGCCGCCGCCTTGCCCAGCCGATCCCGGTCTTCGTCGGTCAAGCCCTGCGTCAGTTCGGCATAGGCCTCCTCGATTGCCTTTTGGTCGATGTGCAGGTCCACCAGCCGTGGCTCGAAATGCAGCTCCTTTGTCGCCCCGTCGCGGATCGAGTCGTTCAGGCCATATCGGCTCATGTAGCCGCCTTCGTCCGTGTCGGCGCCGAAGGCATAGAAGGTGTTCTTGTCGGAGCGGTTGATCGGGGTGCCAGTCAGGCCGAACAGGAACGCGTTTGGCAGCGCGTCGCGCATCTTGCGGCCCAGATCGCCTTCCTGTGTGCGGTGCGCCTCGTCCACCAGCACGATGATGTTGTCGCGATCGTTCAGAACGCCTTCGGCCTCGGCGAACTTGTGGATCGTTGTGATCACCACCTTCCGCGCGTCCTTGGCCAGCAAATCGGCCAGTTCTTTCCGGCTTTCCGTGCGCACCATGTTGGGCATGTCGGCGGCATAGAACGTGCCCGAGATCTGGCTGTCGAGATCGATCCGATCCACAACGATCAGCACCGTGGGGTTCTTCAGCGCCGGATGCAGCCGCAGCTTGCGCGCAGCAAACAGCATCAGGAGAGACTTGCCTGACCCCTGAAAATGCCAGATCAGCCCTTTCCGCGGCTGGCCCGCAACCACCCGCGCGACAATCTTGTTGACGCCATCCACCTGCTGATAACGGGCGATGATCTTAATGCGGTGCTTGCCCTTCTGCGTCGCGAAGGCGGTGAAGCTGTCGAGCATATCCAGCACCATTGCCGGTCGCAGCATCGAGGTGGCGGCCTTTTCCACCGCACCCATCGTTTGCGGCCCGTCGCCGTCGCGCCAAGGGCCCCACATGTCGACCGGCATCCGGACCGAGCCATAGCGGAATTCCTTGCCCTCGGTCGCCACCGAGAAGACATTGGGCACGAACAGTTCAGGCACATTCTTCTCGTAGTCGTCATGCACCTGCAAGGCGGCGTCGAGCCAGCTCTGGCTGGATCTCACCGGCGTCTTAGCCTCGATTAGGACCAGCGGAATGCCGTTGACCAACAGCACCAGATCGGCGCGCTTTTCCGTCTTGCCTGCGCGGATGGTGAACTGCTGGGTGACGACGTAGCTGTTCTTCTCGATATTGTCGAAATCGATCAGGCGGATGGTGACGTGTTCGCCATTCGCGCCGAAGGGCATGGAGCGCTCGCCAAGCGCCCAAGCGGCAAACTCTTCGTTCGCCTTCACCAAACCATCGGACCGAGCACCCATAACGATGGCGCGCAAGCGGTAGAGCACGTCATCGGCCCGGCCGGGGTTGGCGGCAATGTCGGGGTTCAGGCGGATCAGGGCGTCGCGCAGATGGGGTTCGACCAAGACCTCTTGCGGCTGGCGAGAAAGGTCGGCAGGGGCGACGTAGTGCCAGCCCAGGCCCGCGACTCTGCCGCCTGCGCGGGCCAAGCCAGCCGAGAACTCCCGAGGACGTAAGGTCGAAGGACCAGCCAAGATATCGCGCAGATGCGCTTCAACGGTGTTCTCTTCATTGAAGCTGGCAATGCGACGGGCGCGTTCTCCCTGGAATGATGCGCTTTCCGCGCTAGGTTCGACCCCAGCCATCTTGATCGGCTCCAACAGAACCCGCAGTTTAGTTTGCGTTTCTGCCGAATGCAGCAGTCTGCTGGCTCCATCAGCAGGAACCGCAACGGTCAGAAGAATGCTGCCCTGTTTCACGGACACGGTGAGTACGTCTTTCGGCGAAGCGTCGATAACCGCGGCAATCGCTACAAGAATACGCTCCTTGTCCCTCTCGTAGTCGTCCTTGGTCGTGTCTAGCTTCAAGGTTACGAGCTGTTTTGGGCCGAAATCAGCCGGGATGCCTTTGTAGCGGGCTACCCAAGGCTTTTTCTTGTAACCCTCCAGCGTCTTGGTATCCCACTTCTGATCATGGGAAAGCTTGTGGCAGACGCTGCAGAGAACCACTAGGTTTTCGAATGAATGGTCCTTTGTGGCTGACCACGGGATGATATGCGCTTTCTCGAGCGAGACAGTCTCCCCGCACGCAGAGCAGCGATGCCCGCACTCAATCATCAAGTCCCGTTGTGTTTCGACAGGGATTGGCGGGCGCGTCGACATTACATTGGCAGCCGTTGATAGAATTTCAGACCACCGCAATTGAGGCCGATGGAGAATTGCGCGGGGCGGGCCGAGGCCGTGCCCGCGAGAAGGTCGCGCAGATGGGCTTCGATGGTGTTGGTTTGGGGGCAGGTCATCCAGTTACTCCCGTGAAACCAATGCGGTGCCTGCCAAGCTGCGATACAGCTCCTGCTGAACAATTAACCTGCGTTTTGTTTTGTCTATTTCGTCCTGAACTGCATTTACCTGCGCAACCGCCTCGGCCTGCTGATCAAGATTCAATAGCGGTATCGTCAGCTTCGAAATTAGATCGGTGTTCAAGTTCGGTTGGTCACCTCCGGCAGCAATTACATTGCGCAAATACTCTGTCATCCCAAAAGACGGAAATACAAAAATAGCGGATTTATTCTCGTATCAAGGTCAAGAAACGCTGCAACACCGTCATTCGCACAGCCGGTAATACGCAAGAGTTTAGGTACCCCTAGCGTCCAACCGCTATTCGACAGAATAACCGTGCCCGTAGGAAGTTGGCGGCTGAAGCTGGCCCCGAGTTTGGTTAGTTGCGTCTCAGTAGATTCCAGATATACCCCGTCATCTTTGGTGATCTCCCCAACGGTAATCCAGGGAATGTGGTTGCCACCAAAATAGCGCGGGTCGCCTGCTGGCCGTGGGGTTGAACCACGAACGACGTTCGAAACCTCTCCCAGCCGAACCAGTTCCGCGGCATCGGAACTATCACCACCAGTAACAGCAAGAACCACTGAAGCTCGAAGTTCACGCAGCCGGGATAGGAGATTTGCGGTCGCTTCGGTGGCGCTTCGACCCGCATTCATGACCTCCACCAATCGCGCCTGTTCTTGGATCGGTGGAAGGAGGAACTCGAAGCTTGCCACACTGGTCCAGTTGGTGCGCGGCGACAGCGACCCGGCCGAGGTGCCGACGGCATGATCGAAGAAGGCGTCGGTCTGGCACAGGAACGGCAGTAGTTCGGGCATCAGCCGGTCGGTCGCCGGTTCCAGCACATAAATGTCGCCGGAACAGACCCCCACGAAATCCGCCACCGCCACCTTGCGCTGATAGGCGCGGCGCTTGCCAAACAGAACCTGCCCCGGCTTGAACAGCGTGGTGAAGGTCGTGCCATCGGCCACGTCACCCCAACGCCGGATACGCAGATCGCCGGGTTCGATATGCTCCAGCCCGACGACGCGTTCGATCGCGGCCGCCTCGGGATCGGCCACGCGCGCTTTCGATAGGCGCACCACGTCGCCAAAGGCCACGCGCGTCCACCCCGCCTTGGAAACCGGTCGCTCAAGCATCGGCTTCCTCCGCAGGCGTCAGTCCGTCGAGCATGTCCACCAACGCGTCCATGCCCGACCAGAACTCGCGCCCTTCCTCGTCAAACGCCGCCCAGGTCGCCGCCAGCGTGGCGCCACCACCTGCGACCGCAGCCTTGGGCCGCTTCACATACCGCGCAATCGACAGGTTGCCGTCGGCGGCCAGCACATCGGCCACCTCCGCCACCGCGGCAAAACCGGGATCTTCAGCGAAGGCATGATAGGCCGACAGGATGCGCGCCTTATGCTCTGGCCGCAGATAGCTTTGTGCCCGTTCGCGCGCAATCTCGGCCACTGCGTCAACGAACAGGATGCGCCCCTTGCGGGCGTCGGGCTTCTGCGACCGGCAGATCACCACGCAGGCCTCCATCGGCGAGTTATAGAACAGCCCCGGCCCCAGCCCCAGCACGCATTCGACCCGGTCGGATTCCACCAGCCTGCGCCGCATCTCTGCCTCTTCATTGCGGAACAGCACCCCATGCGGAAACAGGATCGCGCAGCGTCCGGTCTTCGGGTCCATCGACGACAGGATGTGCTGGAAGAAGGCATAATCCGCCCGTCCCTGCGGCGGAGTACCAAGGAAGTTGCGGCCCCAGGAATCCTGCTCCCATGCGCCGCGGTTCCATTTCTTGATGGAATAGGGAGGGTTGGCGAGGACCACGTCGAAGGTGCGCAGCCGGTCCCCCTGCACGAAGGCGGGCGCGGCCAGCGTGTTGCCGCTGGCGACGTGGAAATCGTCCACGCCATGGATGACCAGATTCATCCGCGCGATGGCGGCCGTGATGGTGATCAACTCTTGCCCATAAATGCCGGTGGTGCGGATGTCACCGCCGCGCCGTTTCACCTCGGCCAGGCACGAGATCAACATGCCGCCGGTACCGCAGGTCGGGTCATATATGCTCTCTCCCGGCTGCGGCTCCAGCATCTGCGCCATCAGATGCACCAGGGTGCGGTTGGTGTAGAACTCCTGCGCGGTGTGGCCGCTGTCGTCGGCGAATTTCTTGATCAGGTATTCATAGCCGTTGCCAAGCTCATCCTCCGGCACGGCGGCAAGGGTCAGGTCGTGCTTGGAGAAATGCTCGATCAGGTTCTTCAGCGTGCTGTCGGGTGTCTGGCCCTTGTCGGTCCAGTTCGCGTTGCCGAAGACGCCCTGAAGGCGTTCGGGGTTCGCGGCTTCGATCGCCAGGAAGGACGAGAGCAGCCCCCGCCCTACATCGCGCGGCGCGGCGCGCACATCGTTCCAATGCGCGCCTTCGGGGATCACGAAGCGATCGTTCGCGGTTGCGGTCGCGTAGCCTTCATCACCGGTTTCGTCGAGGGCCTGCTGGTAATCCTCATCCCAGACGTCGGACAGGCGTTTGAAGAACATCAGCGGGAAGATGTACTGCTTGTAGTCGCTGGCATCGATGAGTCCGCGCAGCAGCGTGGCAGCGCCCCAGAGATAGCTTTCGAGTTCGCGTTGGGTCAGCCCGCTCATTGAAGCCACCCTCCGTCGACCAAGACCTTGCGCAGGTGATCCTCGGCCGCCCGGGCATCGGCCAGCGCGGTCTTAAACGACACGACAGCCTCTGGCAGCGGCGGTATGTCCTGGCCAATGGGCGGCAGGACGTAACGCGAGATGTTCAGCGTCCAGCCTTCCTTCTTGATCTCGTCCAGCGTCGCCACCTTGGCGCGATCCTCGACATCCTCGAAGGCGCGGTACCAGGCGACGATCTGGTCGCTGTGCTCCTGATCGAGGAAGTTCTGCGCCCGGCCTTTGCGGAACAGGCTCGAGGCGTCGATGATCAGTACCTTGTTCTTGCGGTCGTCGGGCTTCTTACGGCGCAGTATGACGACACATCCAGCCAGCTGCGTCCCGTAGAAAAGGTTCGGCGCAAGGCCGATGACCGCCTCGACCATGTCCTTCTCAAGCAGGGCCTGCCGGATCGAACCTTCGGCCGATTTCCGGAACAGCGCACCCTGCGGCAACACGACCGCCATTCGGCTGTCCCCGGTCGGAGCCATCGAAGAAATCATGTGCTGGACGAAGGCGTAGTCGCCATAGCTCTCAGGCGGGATGCCGTACTGCGCCCGGCCCCAAGGGTCGACCTCCCACAGGTCGCGCCCCCATTCCTTGAGCGAGAATGGCGGGTTCGCGATGACGCAGTCGAAGGTGGCAATCCCACCCGTGCTGGAATCCGTGAAGGCCGGGTTCCGCAAGGTGTCCTCGCGGGCCACTTGGAAGTCCTCGATACCGTGAAGAACCAGGTTCATCCGTGCAATCGCGGCGGTCGTCAGGTTTTTCTCCTGGCCATAAATCTTCCCGTAGAAGGTGCGCGGATCGCCTCCTTTGCGCATTACATGCTCGATAGCCCCAAGCAGCATGCCGCCTGTGCCACAGGCGGGGTCGTAGATGCTCTCACCTTCCTTCGGATCGAGGATCTCGACCATCATGCGAACGACGCTGCGCGGCGTGTAGAACTCGCCTGCCTTGTTTCGGCGGGTGACGTCGGCGAACTTGCCTACTAGGTATTCGTAGGCATCGCCGAGCACGTCGGTGCTGACGGTGGTGTTGCCGAGTCCGATCTCCGAGAACCCCTCGATCAGATCCTTCAGCAACTCGTCAGAGAACTTCTCCTTGTTGCCCCAGTCCGCCGAACCGAATACGCGAAACAGCGTGTCCGGATTGGCCCGCTCGACCTCCTGCATGGCCTTCTGGAGGGCCGCGCCGACGTTGGCGGGAACTTCCCTGATGTCGTTCCAGTGACAGCCTTCAGGCAGCACGAAACGGTGCACCTCCGCAAACAGGGAGGGGTCCGCTTCGCCATAGATATCCCGAGCCTCAGCCGTCTCTTCGTCCCAAACGTCGGAGATGCGCTTGAAGAACAGCAAAGGAAGAATATAACCTTTCCAATCCGTCCTATCGACAGCGGAGCCGCGAAGAGTATTCGCCGCGTCCCACATCGCAGATTTCAATTGCAGACCATTGTTCAACGAATCGTTCATTCTTCACTCTGAGCGCCACCAAGGGCTTTGGGAGCTACGCCGGCCTCGACCGCCTTCAGCCGTTCATATTCCTCGACCGCCAGCACGACGACGACAGTCCGCCCGTGCTTGGCCACCGCCACCGGCTCGGCTCGGGCGAGATCGATCAACCGTCCGAAGCCGTACTTCGCGTCTTTCGCGCTAAGGGTCTGCATTCGACTCCCCGCCAATGCCTTCACCAGTTTTGGCCAATTTGGCCTAATGAAGCAATAGCAACAGTGGCGTGAGATTGTGCCGTGAGATGGTCAGGTGCCGAAGAAGGTGTTCTTCTGCTCGATCCAGCTGATCGGGAACGGGTCCATAAGTCGCGCAAGCGTAACGACATCGCTCTGCCGTCCGTCGAGAACCGCCTCAATGATGCCAGGCTCGGGCTGCGTCAGGCGCAGGATGCGCGTCATGTAGGACGTCGCTATCCGCCCGCTCGGCCAGTTCGGCGATGGTAGCGAACTCACCCGACTCGAGCATCCGTTTCGAGCGGAAGGCGCGGGCCAGCGCCTTCACCAGCGTGCCGCGGCACCACCCCTCGACGCCTCAATACTCCTCCGCGAGCATGATGGTGAGGACGCGGCGGGTGCGGGCGGGGTCGGCGGGGTCTTCGCTGCCGAAGGTCAGGGTCGGGTCGCAATAGTCGATCTTCCAGAAAATGCGGCCGAGGCCATCCAGGGCGATAGCGC
>NZ_JAUSUH010000019.1 GCF_030813595.1 Ancylobacter vacuolatus
GGGAAAGCGCCAGCGGCCGGGCGCGGGTGGCGTTCTCGATCAACCGGGCAGGCCAGGTGCTCTCGGTCCGGCTGGCGGGCTCATCAGGCAATGCCAGCTTCGACGAGGAAGCGGTCGCCATGGTCCGCCGCGCCTCGCCGGTGCCGGCCCCGCCGCCGGAAGTCGCCGGCGGCACCATCTCCTTCACCGTCCCGGTGCTGTTCAGCCTGAGGTGAGGATGGTGGTTCAACTGGTAAGCCGGTCCAGCAGGGCGGTCAGGTCGTCCCACAGCTCCGCCGGGTCTTCGAGCCCTATGCTGATGCGCAGTACCGGCCCGTCATAGGGCCAGCGCGTCGCGGTGCGCAGCGGGGCGATCTCCATCGGCGCCACCAGGCTGCGCGTCCCGCCCCATGAGGCGCCGATAGCGAAGATCTTCAGTTCCGACAGCGCCGAGCCCAGCCTTTCGCACGCCTTTGCCGGTAGTACCACGCTGAACAAGCCGGACCCGCCCTTGAAGTCGCGTCTGAAGGCGGCGTGGCCGGGACTGTCGGCCAGCGCGGGGTGTCGCACGGCGGCAAGGTCCGCTCGCGCGGCGAGCCGGCGGGCGAAATCCTCCGCCACCCGCCCGACATGGGCGAGGCGCACCGGCATGGTCTCGATGCCGCGCAGCGCCAGCGCACACTCATCCGGCGAGACGCCGATGCCGAGCGCCGCCAGCAGGGCATGCAGGCGGGCGTGCAGCGCCATGTCGGCGACGGTGATCGAGCCGAGCAACAGGTCGGAATGGCCACCGACATATTTGGTCAACGCTTCGGCGACGATGTCGGCGCCATGCTCCAGCGGCTTGAACAGCAGTGCCGTCGCCCAGGTGTTGTCGCAGCCGACATAGGCGCCCCTGGCCTTGGCGGCGGCGATGAGAGCGGGCACGTCCGGCACCTCCATCGAACCCGAGCCGGGGGCCTCGATCCAGAGAAGGCGGGTCCGCGCGTCGATGATCTCGCCGATGCCGGCCCCGATCATCGGGTCGTAGACGGCATGGTCGATGCCGCGCGGCGCGAGAAATTCCGCGCACAGGCTGCGCACGGGCGGGTAGACATTGTCGGGGATCAGCACGCGCTCGCCCGGAACCAGCAGCGCCAGCGTGGTGAGGGCAACCGCCGCCTGTCCGGAGGGCACGATGAGGGTGCGCGCGCCGCCGTGCAGGCGGGAGATCTGTTCCGCCAGCGTGCGGGTGGTGGGCGTGCCGTGCAGGCCGTAGGTGTAGCCGTCCGCCCCGCGCGCGGCGCGGTTCAGGAAGCTCTCGCCATCGGGATAAACGATGGTGGAGGCCCGGTGCGTGGGGACGGCGAGGCTGGCATAGCCCTCCGAGGACACCTCGGGATGGTGCACGCACAATGTGGCATCGCTCATCACGCCTCTCCCTTTGCCAGCCGCCGGCGGCGTGCCGTTCCGGCCGGCCGGAACGGCTTCCCGCTTCCCCGCGTTTAGCATCGACACGCATTTACACGGGAGAGAAACATGTCGACCCGACTGTCGATTGCGGCGCTGATTTTTCCGATGGCCAGCGCGGTGCTGTTCGGCGCCGGCCTGGTGCCGGTCATGGCAATGACCGGCAATGCCGACCATTTGAGCACGGCCTTTCCCTGGATCGTGGCGGGCAGTTTCCTGCTCGCGGCTCCGGCATCGTGGTTCCTCGCCCCGCGTCTGCGCGCGCGGGTCAACCCGCACGGGGAGCGATAGAGGCGCCGGCCGTCGCTCGCGCGGCGGACGGCACCCGGACCGGCACGCTCAGACGGGGGCGCGGCTGCCGGTCGCCGCGACGTTGGTGGCGCTGGTGCCGTTGACGCTGAGGCGGCGCTCTGGGACGGCTTGGCGGCAGGTGCGGTGTGTGTGATATCCTGATCGGGCGGCACTCACGAGTTGCCACGCGCGGCGGGAAGTTGGTTTCGTGAAACTCGAAAAGACAGGCTGGAGCTTTGCGGCCGCGCTGTGCGTGGCTTATCTGCTTGTGCTCCAGCTCGTGCTTTCGGGGGTAGCGCTCGGCGCCCATGCGGCGGCCGATTCGCACGGCCAAGCCGGCATCGTGCTGTGCCAGGGCGGGGGCGGGGGCGAACCCGTTCCTTTCGCGCCCGCGCCGGTTCCACCATGGCCTGATTGCTGTCAGCTTGTGTGCCAGATGGGGAGTGCCAGCCTTCCCGTCGCCGACAGCGTGGCGCCGATGGCCGCGCCTGTCGCCTCCGCTGCACCCTTCCGCCTCGTCCGGGATTCCTCCCCGGCAGGCCCGCCGTCGCGCCGCGCCAACCCCAGCCGCGCACCGCCCCTCTCCGCCTGACATGTCGCCCGTCCGCCCACGCTCGGCCGCAAGGCCGCGCGTGCATGCGGCTGCGCCCGGCCTCCTATCCGCCGCATAGCGCCCGTTACCGGGGCGTGCGGCCCTCCCTTCATGCAACCCGTCGGCATGAATCGCGCCGGCATCACACCGAGGAAACGCCCATGACCCGATCCACGCTACTGGCGGCTGCCCTGCTCGCGCTCGGCACCGGCACCGCCTTCGCGCACGTCACGCTGGAAGTGCAGCAGGCGCCTGTCCCCTCCACCTACAAGGCGGTTTTCCGCGCCGGCCATGGCTGCGAGGGCAAGCCCACCATCAAGGTGCGCGTCCAGATCCCCGAGGGGGTCATCTCCGTCAAGCCGCAGCCCAAGCCCGGCTGGACCATCGAGAAGGTGCGCGGAAAGTACGCCAGTACCTATGATTATTACGGCACGCCCACCAGCGAGGGCGTCAAGGAGATCATCTGGAGCGGCGGCAACCTGCCGGACGACGAATATGACGAGTTCGTCCTGCGCGCCTATCTCACCAAGGATCTGAAGCCGGGCACGACGCTCTACTTCCCCGTGGTGCAGGAATGCCCGGATGGGGCGGCCGAGCGCTGGATCGAGATCCCGGCCGAGGGCAAGAGCGCGGACGACTATGAGTATCCGGCGCCCGGCCTGAAGCTCGTCCCGAAGAACTGATCACCGCCGACCTGCCGGCGCGCTCAGGACGGGCGCGCCGGTCCCTTCTGCCGGGAAAGTCCCTTGACCGATCTTCTGCCGATGCTGCGCCGCCTTTTCCCCGCGCTTGTCCTGCTGCTCCTGGTGGCCGCGGGCCTGACCGCCGCGAGCACCCCGGTGCGGGCGCATGCCTCGCTGACCGGTGCCGTACCGGCCGATGGTTCGATGGTGCCGAGCCCGCCGACCGCCTTCGCGCTGACCTTCAGCGAACCGACATCACCCCTGCTGCTGCGCCTCATAACGCCGGACGGCAAAAGCCTGCCGCTCGACCGTTTCACCCTGCGCGATCGCACACTCGACATCGTGGCGCCGGACGCCCTCGGCTCCGGCACCTATGTGCTGAGCTGGCGCGTGGTCTCGGAGGACGGGCACCCCGTCGGCGGTTCGGTCGTGTTCTCGATCGGCGCGGCGAGCGGCGCCGCCCCGTTGGTGGCCGACGCCGCCGAGCCGGGCCTGCAAGCGGCGATCTGGACAAACCGGCTGCTGCTCTATGGCGGCCTGTTCGTCGGCATTGGCGGCGCGTTCTTTCTGGCTTGGCTGGGAGCTCCTACCCGTGATGGCGCGACGGTGATCTCCGTCGCGCTCGCCATCGGCACGGGCGCCGCTCTCCTGTCCATCGGCCTGCAGGGCCTGGACGCGCTTGGTGCACCTCTCGGCGCGCTCGGCCAGCCGATCGTCTGGCAGACCGGCTTCGCCACCAGTCTCGGGAAAAGCGTGCTGGCAAGTCTGCTGGCGATTGCGCTGGCGGGAGCGAGTCTCGCCCTGCCCGCCCTGCCCGCACGGGTGCTGACCGTACTGGCGCTGATCGGTCTTGGCAGCGCGCTTGCCGCGAGCGGCCATGCCGGGACCGCGCCGCCGCAATGGCTGACGCGGCCATCGGTGTTCCTGCATGCGGTCGGCATCGCGCTGTGGGGCGGCGCGCTGGCGCCGCTCGGCTTGCAGATCGCGCGTCGATCGCCAAATGCCGCGGCGACGCTGCGGCGGTTCTCCCGCTTCATTCCGTTTGCCGTGCTGCCTCTGGTGGCCTCCGGCCTCCTGCTGGCAATGATCCAGCTCGAAAACCTGCGCGCGCTGTGGAGCTCCGCCTATGGGCAGGTGCTATCAGCCAAGCTCGTGCTGGTCGCCCTTCTGTTCGCGCTGGCGGCCTACAACCGGCTGCGCCTGACGGAACCTGCCCGGCAGGGCGAGGCGCGCGCGACGCGCCGCCTGCTCGGCTCGATCCGGCTGGAAATCGTCCTCGTCCTGGTGATCTTCGGGCTCGCTGCCCTGTGGCGGTTCACCCCGCCGCCGCGCGCTCTCGCCCTCGCCGCCGCCCAGCCGGCGCCGATCCATATTCACGCACTGAAAGCGATGGCGGATATCACCGTGACGCCGGGGCGTGTGGGCGCGGTGAATGTCGACATGATGCTGATGACCGGAGAGTTCGGGCCGCTCGATGCCAAGGAGGTGACGCTGGTGCTCGCCAATCCGGCGCGCGGCATCGAGCCGATCCGTCGCAAGGCCGAGCGGCGCGACGGGCTGTGGCGGATTGACGGGCTGGTTATGCCCGCGCCCGGCGAGTGGACCGTGCGCCTCGACATCCTCATCACCGATTTCGAGATGACGCGGCTCGAAGGCGCGCTACCGATCCGCCCCTAGCCTTGCCGCGCCGACAGAGTGTGATGGGCAGGGACCCGGGGCCTCCATCAGCGCCAGGACGTCGTTGTCGCTGAAAACCGACCCTACGGCACGCGCCAATCTCTGTCGCCCTCTGCCGCGGCGTGTCCTCAGAACGGCCGACCGGTAGCCGATGTCGCGGCGCTGATGAAAGCGACGGCGGCGTTAATCGCGCCGCCGTCGCTCCAGGTAAGTCCTCACTTCAGCGACAAAGCCAGTCCGCTCAGATCAAGGCTGACGATGACGCCCTTTTGCTCACCGCTCAGCTCCAGAACAGCGCCGTTCTGGTTCGTCAGGACGACGACCTGGGCGCCCTTGCCGAAGGCGGCGCCAGCACCGCCCTGGGCATAGACCCCGGAAACGTCAGACGGACGCCGGATATTTTTGACCGTTCCATGCAGTCGTGTCTCGGAAGCGCCGAAGGTCAAGCCATAGCTCAGCCCACCGACCGAGAGCGGATATTTGCGGCCCTGAAACGTCAGCACGCCGTCGCCGGCTGATCCACCGACCACGAACCCGGCCTTCAAGATACGGATGCTGATGGTGCCGTCATCGGCGCTCGCCATCGATACGGCGCCGATGAGCGTTGCCAATGCGAGGAGCCCGACCCTTAGGACCGACAAGAGTTTCATCGACGATACCTTCCAAACGAGAGCGATGCGCGATGTTGCCCATCGTCAGACAACGCTCACTCTGGCGTTTCGTTGCTCAACAATCAACCGCGAGACGGAACGCCTTTTCGTTGCGCCATAGCCATTGCGGCGTGTGCGCCTCGCACTCCCGCAGCTTGTCCCAGCGCTCTCCCCGGGCCCAGGCGCCGCGCGCCGCGCTGCCCTCGACACGGGCGAGCTCCCGCCCGGGCGGGTCGGCGTGCCAGAGACCGCATGTGCTGAGCAGCGTGGCGGCGGCGGTGCGAAAGCCATGCGATGTCACCTCGCCCTGCGCAGAGCCCAAACGGCGCAAGGCGGCATTCGGCGTGTTTTCGGAGATCGGGCGCAGGACGGTCTTTGAGTGAATCGGCCGGCTCTGCGCCCCGGCAGGCGGCATGTGAAAGCGCATCGGGGCACACGGCTTGGGGGCGATACCAACAATCTTGTTGGATGCACCCACACGGCGCTGGATAGCGCTAGACCACCAACACGCTTGTTTTCGCGGATTTTGCTGGGTTTCCTAGATTAGGCCGGACAGTGCCCGACCAGGAAATGGTGTCAGGGACGGAGTCGAATTAAATCAACAACCCGTTATTTAGAAACGGAAATCGGATCGACGCGCTGACGATAGCCCAACATATATACCAACAAATTAGTCGGCTGCGATTGAGATTTCTTGATTCGTCGTCGCCCCGGGAAGGTCGAGCAGGTTATTTCGCGTCAAGGCGATCAGCAGAAAGTGCCACTGGCGTGGCAGGCCCTGACCTTCGTCGACGAGGATCCCCCTTACCGTGTCAGGGCAGTCCGATTTCGCGAGCCGAGCCCAGATGGCCGAGAGCCGCTCTGCGGCGGTTGGGCTTGGACAAGAAGGAGATGACTTCCAAGGCTTTCGCGCCATAGCGGCGCGGCTCGATGAGAAGACCCGAGCAAGTGCCGGCCATCGAGCGCCCGCCGGTGGATCAGGACGCCAATGCCAACCGCCGCACTTACAACACGCCACCGAACATTGGGACGGGCGCGTGCGCATGAGGATGTAGAGATAGGATAAGCAATGGCTGTCGCAACGCACTCGATAGTGCGATAGAGATCGAGCCGTATTCGATCACCGATTAGACAGTGCGGGCGCGGATCTAGATCTATGACGTTGTCGGATTTCCTGGAGCTGACACAGGCTACCCAAAGCCCTTTGAGTCTGGTGCATTGCACGACCGTCGATCAGGGCGTCCAGATGCTCGCGTCGGGAGAGCTCCGCCCTACCCACTGCGGCGTATATGACGACGACCTGCTGTACCTGTTTTATGGACGCCCTGCTTACAAGCCCGCAGAACGGGCGGGTGCCAGCTACATGGTCGAACTGGCTCCGATGTGCCTCGTGCTCAAACCGTCGCTGCTAGCTTCCGCTCGGAGAAGCCTGCCGTTCGATAGCGGAGGTTTCTCGCGCTACGAGAACCTGATCGGACGGGGCCTGTCCCGCCAGGACTTCGAACTTTCGGGTGATGAAACGGCACCATCTCGCCTCGTCACCGCGTTCTACGGCAACAACAGGAACTATTACGAGCAGCTTCCGCTGCAACAACCGCAATTCGATGTGTCGCGACGTACGGCTCGGGCATTGGCCCGGCTGATCTCGGACACGAGCATTCGAAACGACGACGATCGATGCGGAACCATCGAGGTCCAGTTTTCGCAGCCGATCCGCATCGCCGAAGCGCTGCAGGCGATAGTAGCACCTGCAGCAATGCTCGCCGATCCCGAAGTACAACGGATCCTAGAAGCAAGTCCGGACGCAATTCCCCTCGCTTACAAGATCTATGGCCGCTTTAACCCAGCGAATTACGCGAGCGCGATCTACGAGCGGGTCGAACAAGTCCTTGAAGGCCAAGGAGCGTTCGCGTGACGACGACCTACACGCTCAAGGGTTTCGCGGACAGCGTAGGGCGGGGACAGGGTTTCCTTCTTCCCATTTTCGGGCGCCGCGCCTCCAACGCCGACTTCGTGCAGCGGGTATCCGACACCGGTGTAATACTCGGGTTCGAGACGATCGGCGAGTTGGATGCTCGCGTGCTCTACCATGACCAGGTTGACGACCAAGCAGTCGCTGGCGACGCCGCCATCATGGCTTTCGGCTTCGCCGAGGACGACATCGTCGTCGATCGCCTCGACCCTTTCCGACGGAAACTTGCCGCTAGACTTAACGACCCGATTCTAGCGAGCAACGCTTTGCTCGCGATCGAGGTTTCCGAGTTCTTGGGCGATGGACAGAAGCGGTTGGAGTTCGCCGAACGGGCGTATCTAGACATCGAGCGGCGGAGTGCAAAGGCGGCACGCCACTGGTCGGACCTTTCGTTGCTATCGGCCGACGTGCGTGCCGCCCTTGCCGAAGAGTCGGGGCGTCCGATCTCCGACTTCAGGAAGGTCGTCGCCATTCGGGAGAACGAGCGCGTACGATTAGCGGGATTGCCTGCGGACCTCGTATCGAACAGCCGACTGCATCGGCATGCCGTGCGGATCGCCATGGAAGGTCTCCCCTCCCTATACAAGTCAGGGGAAAGTACGTGGCCGGTCGATGCCGGTAAATTCGTCGAGCGACATGGAGGCGGACCCGACGCCGAGGCAATCGTATGGCTTGTCGATCGCGGCATAGCGGAAGCTAGGTCGGCGGTGGAAGATGATTTCAGTTGGCGCGTGGATGCGTTCGGGCCCGAAGAGTTCGAGAGTTTCACCAGGGCGGCAAAGAAGGCGAAGGGTACGCCGGCTTTCGCGGTTATCGGCCGGGACATCTCTCAGATCGAGATCGATCGCATGCTGGATCCGAGGGTCACGACGATCGAGATCGGCGCGTCGGTCGCCGCCCCGCGCATCTATGAGCAGGAGGAACAGCGGCGTTTGCGCATCCTCGTTCCGCCATCCGGCTTCAATGGATCTCGTGGGTCTGCGCAATCGATCGGAGCGATGATACGCCTTATCGTAGCCGCTTTGTCGGCCGAACGCGGTCGTTCCAAGCATCGCATGCATGCGTTCGTAAAGGCTCGGGGAATGGGCGAGTTCCCGCAAATCGACGCCTGCGCCGCGATATACGATCGGCTGATGTTGATGAATCTTGGCACCAGTGGCGGTGTCGCGATCCCCGGAGCAAGGAACGATCATCGTTCGTACGATGATCGTCAGAACTTCGTCGAGCTGTTCGAGGACACGCAGCTACTCGAAGGTCGGAGGGTACGACACGAAATGCGCAAGTCCGCCGCCGACCTAGCTCTGCTCGTACCGATAAGACGGCGTCGCCGCGAGGACGACGGTGAGTTTGCCCGGCTGATCAAGGCCCTCCTCGCCCGGCGAGGCCTCAATCCATCTGGAGGGAGATCGGACGATACGGTGAGTTTCTATGTGGATGTGGCGGGATCCCTCAGGGTGGTCGAGATCCCTGATAGTCGCGGTTCCTATCGTGCCAACTGGACGCTTTCGGACGTGCTCTATCACCGGGACCTTGATCGGATCGAGACGGTCTCCGTTCGGCCCGACGCCACGCCTTCTGTCATCTTAGGCATGCTGCACATTCAGAACCATCTCGTCGCGAACCTGCGGGACCTTTCTGCCGCCGATCCAGCAGGCGGCATTTGGTCGATCCTCGGCTCACAATTTAGACGGCAAAGCGGCGGTTTGGCATCGAAGGGGCGAAGCCATTTCATGGCACTCCTGGTCAATCATGCGTTGAACCGCAACGCGGCCCCGTCGCATCTCCATCAACTTCTCTTCGAAAACATCCACTCATCAGCGCTGGGCCGGGAGCTCCATTTCACCTGGGGCAAGGTACGTCAAGGCAAGCTGAAGACGCACGGGGAGGTTCAGCTCTTTCGGCGCAGCGGACGCAGCCTCAAATCCTCAGCTGACGCCATCGTGGAGTTCATGATTGACATCAACCCCGACGGCGTATCCCTCGAACCATTGACCCGCGACTAGTTGACGAAGGTGGTCAATTCATCCTTCGCCCCGGTAGGAACCTGTCAGCTAGCATCTCGAACCAGCTCTACCGCGCGATGGTTAGGCAATCTCGCGGATGAGCTCTTCGTCATCCGTGTCACCGGTGTTATCGCCCTAGCGGTTCGGTCAGAACTGCCGGACCATGCTGCGTCGCACGCGCTGACCGGATCCCTAGTTGCCACTCGGTCTAAGGCTAGACGATAGCCGGAGGGAAGCCCAGCGATCAAGCCGATCCGCGCAACCGAACCGAGAGCAGGCTTTTGCCGACCACCGCCGAAAACCCCTCTATTGCAATTGTCGGCCGTTAGGCCAATTCGGCAGGGATTGTCGGTCACTTCCGCAGGGTGTCAGAACCGCCCGTCCGGGGTCATGTGCAACTGCCGCAAAACACCTGTTTTTGGGTAGGTCGATAGGCACCCGACCGGAGCGCCTCACTGGAGTCAACTTGCCCTCGAGCGACGCTGCCTCATTCTTAATTGGCTTACTGCACTGGATTGAGAGGCGTCGTATCGCGTTATCGACCTCCATCATACATTTTAGGGTCGCTCGTCGAAGGTCTGACCGAAGTCGCCAACCAAGGGCGCCAGGGCTGGGGGAACCGTCGGTTTCGCTGTCACTAGGCCAAGATAGGTCGCCGCACGCGTCGCGCCGACATAGAGGAATTTGTCAAAAAGGTCAGGATGTCGTTCGGCCAGCATGTCTACTCCCACGAAGAACACCGCCTCGAATTCCAGTCCTTTGATGTGCTTAACATCGAAGACCCGCACGTTGTGGTCTCTACCGCGTGAGCGCCCCTCCAAGCATGCCTCGCAGCGGATGTTAAGCGCGAGCAACACCTCATCCAAGGCGTCGGCAACAGGCTGCACCTCGGCCTCCTCATTTACCAGCACTGCCACAGAAGGAAGCCGGCCGGTGAAATGCTCAATCTCCACGATGCGATCCTTCAGCCATCGCGCGAGACTAGGAGTGTCTAGGCCAACAGCCAAAACTGGTCGCGGTCCATCGTTGGTCAAATGCTGGGGGAGCTTGGCGGCTTCGGGGTGGTGGCCGGTTAGACCGCTGAGGCGGGCGGCCAGCTCAGCCAAGGGGCGCGAGTGGCGATAAGTAATCTCGATCCGGCGAATGTCTATGTCGGAGAACACCCACCGCAGGTCTGCCTCGGTCCGCGCGCCCCACGACGTGATCCGCTGGTTAAAGTCTCCGCAGGCGACAAAGGAGCCAATCGCGGGGTCAGAGAGCTGAGCCATGCATGCCAGTTGAATGGGCGAAAAATCGGTCGCCTCGTCCACTACGACCTGATTCCGCATTAGCGATCGAATGTTCCTCAGCAGCATATAGCGGGGTTCATCAACAGCTGATACCACCCGCCGATCTGCCAGTAATAGCCGACCGGCCCGCAAGGTAGCCAATATTACTAAATCAACTTCCAGCGGTGACAGGTCCGGCCCCGGTATAGCCTCGGCATACCAGCGACCTTGAGCCAAACGTTCTCGCCGAAATTGGCCGTAGCGTAAGCGGACTCTGGCGACGTACTCACGGATAGGGTTTGCGAAGCGTCGCAGCGCCTGACGTTGAAGCTCGGCCTCACCGACTTCCTTAAGGGAAGTCTCGTCTAATCCCCGGTCTCCGAGCCATTCCAAGATCCGTCCATCGCGCGACTTCGTTCCAATTGAACGCCTTTGCACCCTAGATCTGGCTCTGCGCTTCTGGGCCTTAATGTAGATCGCTATGGCTTCCTCACGGTTTCCCCTCGGAACTGCCTCCTCCTCCTCCTCCTCGTCAGCGTCGACGTCGTCCGCATCCTCCACTGGTTCAATTGCGTCCCGCGCCGACTTGGCAAAATCATAGAGCTTGTCCAAGAAATCCCTATCGAATCGCGCATGGTGCGCGATCGAAGAGCGGATCGTCTTCTCCGTCGCAGTTTTGATTTCGTGTTCAAGCGCTGATAGCTCCCCGCGGAGCTGGTCGAAGGCTAGCAGCGCGCCAGCTCCCACTTGGCTGCGGCGCTCAGGAAGAATGGCGGCGATGCGTTGCCCCAAGGTGCGGACGCGCGAATCATGCGCTTCGCTCAGCACTACCGCTTGGCTGCCCAAGCTCATCCAGAAGTTCTCGGCCTGCCAGGACTGAAAGTCCTCGAACCAATCAATTTGATGCAATATTGCCTCAGGCAGAAGGTTCCGAGCCCTCGGCTTAATTAAGCCGCCACTCGTGGCGCTTCCGGAACGGAGCACACCCAGCCGGTTGCGGCCGAGCTCCACCCTCTGATCCTCCCAGGTCTGCACGGTGTAGTCGGACGCCGGAACACCCTCGCGACCCAGGGCTTCGACGACGTAACGCTTTAGAAGCTCGGTGGGCGTAAACATCAGCCAACTATTCTTATGCCCGGCGGCACCTGCTGCTGATCTCTCGACCAGTTCAACTTCCTCCGGCTCAAGATAATCGATGTCGCATTTCTGGCGTAAACGCTTAATTAGCGTTGTAGTCTTACCAGCACCCGGCGGGCCCAAGATGGCCAATTGCGTATCTAGCGGCAATCGAAAGATGTTGTCTTGGTACAAGTCCAAGACTGAGCGCTCACGTAGCTCCATTTTTTCAATTACCGAGCGCCGTATACCATCAACAATGTTGCCCGCAGTGGGGTCTCCTGCTATCAATTGGGCTAGGTAGTCATCGTCGGTGACCTCTATACCGATCGAGCGGAGCGCTGTGCGCAACGAACGAACCGTAACCGGTCCTGCGGTAAGGCTCTCGAATACTGTGTCAATAGCGTCCCATTCGCCAGCCTTCTTAACAGGTTTGATTAGCGCTTTCTCCACGACTTCGTAATTGCGCACTCCGGTGGAGGTGAGCACTTCGCCATCATGGCCTACGGGCAGAGCCGCCAAGCGGCCCATCGGCGAAAGGTAACTGGCGCATTGCGCGTCGGCTAACGGTGTAGCTCGCGTTATGAAGATGGTTCGTTCAGGACCATCCTCGACTCGGACGACTAGGCGGGCAATGGCCGGTTCACGGGCAAGTTCGGACAAGCTTCGGTGTTCAGCCTCGGAAATTCCCGCCAGCTTCTCGCCCGCGTTGGAGGTCAGCGAATTGTAGGATGCCAGTGCCATGCCTGCGCTAGGTGCGGGCCTTTTCAGAAGTGCTTCGGCGCTAATAGCCGTTTGATCGATCTTATTAAGAGTTTCTTCGGCAATTGAACGAATTTGATCCTCGATCGGCCTCTGCACCTCCTCTTCGATCCTACCCGAGCCCAGCATGTTTTCTCCCCCGAGACTTTTAGTTCAGCTTCGATTCTTAGAAGCGCACTTTCGTAGTGCAGGATCAACGTTGGCAACGCTACGATTCACATCATGTTGGATCGAGCCATGTCAACATACTCAATGGTCGGTCGATCCTCGGACAACGCCAAGGAATAATAATTTGAGGGATTTGGTACGACGATATGAACGAGCCCGTCCAGTTTATCACGGGAGTCTAAACACTGAGCGTCGCGACCGCCGGCTGAAGTTTTTGACGAGGTGAGCCTCTCGCGAGAGAGGCGGGTGTAGTGGCCTGCTGCCGGTTCTGTGGAGACGAGGTAAAACTAACTGTGCTCGCTGCTCGAGCTTGATTGGGCTCATATAAACCAATATCGAGTGCCTGCGCCGGCGATTGTAGAAGCGCGCGATGTAGTGGAGCGCAACTGCTCTCGCGTCATTGCTCGTCCTGTAGAACTCGCGGGCTGTCCGCTCGGTTTTCAGCGACGAGAAAAATCTCTACATCGCAGCATTGTCCCAGACGTTGACTGACCGGCGCATCGAGCAGGTGATGCCCTGATCGGCCATCAGGCTTCGGAGCCGCTTGCTCGCCTTCGCCTCGCGAATCCATTTACGGAGCACATTCTTGTGGACATCCAAGTCGCGATCAGCCTGCGCACCCGCAACGCCCCGCATCCTCCACCAACCTCACATCCTCGAGCTTGAACACGCGGTTGAACCGCCGTTGTTGCATTCCCGGGCTCCAGTCCAGTTGAACAACTTATCTCAGTGCCCACGCAACCGGCAGCAGGCCAACTTGCATGTTGGCACCACGTGTTCCACCCGTTAGGGTGACGGTAGAGTGTTGGGGGAGAGGCGGTTGTACAAACCAGGCGGAACAATAGCGGAAGCGCTCAGCCGCATCCAAACGAAGAGCTACGTCTTGCCTGCTATTCAGCGCGAGTTTGTCTGGAAGCCGGAGCAGATTGAACGGCTTTTCGATAGCCTAATGCAGGGCTACCCTTTTGGAACATTTCTTTTCTGGAAAGTAGAAGTCGCGACTAGCGCGAAATTTAAGTTCTATGATTTTGTCCTAAACTACCATCAGCGCGACGCTGCTCACTGCCCTGAATTACCCACGCTGCACCACCAAAGCGTTACGGCAGTTCTGGATGGACAACAGCGCCTAACTGCATTGAACATTGGCCTTAGGGGTTCAATGGCGATCAAGCAACCGAACAAGTGGTGGAATAATCCGGACGCGTTTCCGGTGCGTACGCTCCGACTCGATCTCCTATCTGCGCCGTCGCCTGATGAGGACGGCGCGCGGTATCGGTTCAAATTCTTAGACGAAGGACAAGTGGCACGGGATGAATCCGCCCACTGGTTCAAGGTTCCCGACATTCTCGGCATGGATGATGGCCCCGCAATGTTGACCGCGCTTATGGAGCGCGGGCTTCAAGGTGACGCGTTGCAACGCGCCTATGCGATACTCGACAGGCTCCACCGAGTCGTCAACTCACACAATCTGATCAATTATTACGAAGAAGAGACGCAGGACCTTGAGCGCGTTCTTAATATCTTCATTCGCCTTAACTCGGGTGGGACAGTCCTCTCGTACTCGGACCTTCTGCTCAGCATCGCCGTGGCTCAATGGAAGCAGGTCGACGCTCGGGCAGAGATCCACAAGCTGGTGGACGAGCTCAACCGCATCGGAACTGGCTTTGCACTCAGCCAGGATTTCGTTCTGAAGGCCGGCCTCATGCTTGCGGATATCGCGTCCGTCGGCTTCAAGGTCGAGAACTTCACGACTGCCAACATGCTCGCGCTGGAATCAAATTGGCTTGCCATCCGATCCGCACTGGTAAGGACGGTAGAGCTCGCCGCCAGTTTTGGCCTGAACGGACAGACACTCAAGGCGGACAGTTCGCTCTTGCCCATCGCATACTATCTGTACAAGCGAGGTGCGCCTTCCAACTACGTGACGCACAGCCAATATGCTGATGACCGTGGAGCGATTAGAGGCTGGCTGGTGCGATCGATTGTCAAGGCCTCCGGCATCTGGGGAAGCGGTCTCGACACCCTGCTGACGGCGTTGCGCGAGGTGATACAGTCAAGCGATGGGTCCGCATTCCCGGTCGAGCAACTGCGGCAGGCTATGAGCCAGCGCGGAAAATCGCTGGCGTTCGAGCCGGCCGAGATCGAAGATCTCCTTCACTTGGAATACGGAGACAAGCGGACGTTCCCGCTCCTTTCGCTTCTGTTTCCGTTCGTTGACTTGCGCAATCAATTTCACGTGGACCACGTCTTTCCGATTTCAAGATTCACCGCTGCCAAGTTACAACGGCAAGGGTTCAGCGGAGCGCAATCTGAAGTCATGGGCAGGCAGGTGGACACGCTGCCGAACCTTCAACTGCTCGAAGGTGCCATCAACAATGAAAAGCGCGCCTCTCTCCCGGCGGCATGGCTAGCGGTTCATTTGCCAGATCCCGTGTCAAAGCAGCACTATCTGACCAAGCATGAACTCGGGGATATGCCGGCTGACCTTGAAGGGTTCGAATCCTTCTATTCCGCTCGCCGAGATCGACTCCGGATCAAACTGAATGAGTTGCTCGGCAGCCAACCTGCCGCGTCGCTATCTGCCGTCGCACAATGACATTTCATCCCCGCGCAACCATAGAGTGTAGTCGGGAATAACGGCGCCACGAGGACGCAAACCCGCAACAAGGCATGCGGCACCTAAGCTGGAGTAGGCGTATGCGCCGGTCGAGGCGACGCACTGGGCCGCCGCCGCGCCTCACCCCATCTCCTCAAGCGTCGTCCTCGCTCATTGGGATACTCCGCCCACACTCATATCATACGTCCGCGCTCGCCCCGATACTCGGCGGAGTGGGTGTAGGCGCGGCCGATGGCGTTGGCGTCCTGGTGCGCGAGTTGACGCTCTATATGACCTGAGACCCTTTTTTCCTCCGGCTTAGATGAGAGTCCGAGGGTTGTTGATCCGCCCCCATTCTTTGGACCGCCGGAGGCTAGAGTTTCCGGCCTGTTTCACGGCGGTGGGCTGGCGGCACCGCCGGGGTTCTGCAACG
>NZ_JAUSUH010000020.1 GCF_030813595.1 Ancylobacter vacuolatus
CTTGCTCGCCTTCATCGTCTCCGCTCCTCCCAGCCAAGGGATTTTGGCGCGAAAAACTCCAGCTTCAAACGGTCCAGTTTTCGGGGATCAGATCACGCGCAGACCTGGCAGATCAATGGATTATGCGAGGCACCGAATGAGCAATGGGGGGGGATGCATCCGAAATCGATGCTCTCCTGTCAACAGAGCTGATCGACCTAGCAGCAACGGATGGGGGCTGGCGCAAGCTCTATCGACATCGCGCGACCGGCAGCTTTTGGGAACGATCCTATCCCCAGAGCGAGATGCACGGCGGGGGGCCAAGACGCCTTCGCGAACTATCCCTGACAGCGCCCGAGCAGTGGCGATGAGCCACTTTGTCAACAGAACCTAGCTGATCTACGTCTGCAGTTGGGAAAGATGCGGTTCTTGCAGAGGCGTGCTCCAACGGCAGAAATGGTGTCACAATGGATCGGGCGAACTTTGCCCTGTGAGGCAGACACAGAGCGACGGCTTGCCGCCGAGCTTGCACCACAATCGGACCGTCCGCTCACGGCCCCGATTGTGCCGCTGCGTTGGTGATGGGCCCACCCGCCGCGATGACCGGCTGGGGGTGGGAAGCGAAATGACGGCTTCTGGATAGCAGACCTGGAAAGCGTCCGTACAATTGTTGCCTAACCACCTTGCGGTAGACGGATGAAGAGTTCATTGATGTCCACGAAATAATGGAACGCTGCGGCAGGACGGCCGTGGATCGTAATCTTACAATGTCGGTTCAGTTGCCAGCCGGTTCAGTAACCGGAGAAGCCACCCGGACTCTCACCAATCCTATGCGATTACGATAAATAACATCTTGGTATGCTGCATTGTCACACGGTTCGCCTCGCGTAGAGGCACTTTCATTCAAGACTGCGGAATATTGTTCTGGCTTTGAGGACCATTGCTCTGGGCTGGGGAGCCCGAATCCCCGTTAATGCCGATACGCGCTTCGAAGCCATCCTCTGCTCCGAGGCGCGGCGACCGGAGTTCGAGGCGACTGCCGATGCGTTCAGCAATCGTGTTCACGATGGAGAGTCCGATCCCGCTCCCGCGTCCGAGGCTCCCGTTTCGCTCGAACCGCCCCGTGAGAGCCGCCAGTCTTGCCGCAGACACGAGCGGCCCGCCATTCGCGACGGAAAGCTCTCCGGCCGGCGACAGCGCGACCTCGACGGGTGAGCCCTTGTCACCATGCTGAAGGGCATTGTCGATCAGGTTGCGGCAAAGGATGCCGACCGTGTCGGGATCGACCGACGAGGCGACGGGCGCATCCGGCAGCAGCAGGAGTATATGTCGCCCCCGCTCGGTTCGGTTCATGTCCTCCACGACGACGGTGAGGGCATCGCGAAGATCCACTTCGGCGTCGATGGTCAGCCGCCCGCCTTCCGCCCTGGCCAACTGCATCAGCCTTTCGGCGCGGGCAGTGAGGCGCTTGAGTGTCGCCTCGATGTCGGCAGCGCGCTGCGCGGTCTGGGCTTCCGACGTCTCCTTGCGGATACGCTGGGCCTGGGCAATCGCGCCAGCCAACGGTGTCCGAAGCTCGTGCGCGGTATTGGCCGCAAGGCTCCGCTCGGCGTCGAAAGCGGACCGCAGCCGCGCCAGGAGGGCGTTTATCGTGTCGGCCAGGGGGGCCACTTCGCTGGGCAGGCCTTCGGCGTCCAGTGCCGCAAGATCCTTCTCGCTGCGTGTTTCGAGCTGGTCCCTGAACGAGCGCAGGGGACGCGTTCCCCGACGAACGGCGAAGGCAATCGCGCCGAAGGCGGCCGGTATCATGAGAAGCACCGGAAGTCCGAGCACCATCTGCATCTTGCGAATGATCGACGCCTGATGGTCGAGAGGCTGGGCGACGGTAATGACGACGGTGCCCTGCAGTGCTTCCTCGCTATACAGGCGGTATCTCTCGGTGCGCCGGAAGCCGGGGCCGTCATAGGCTGGGAACGCCGACACGTCGGCCGCATGCGACCGGAGCAGGATCTCGCCCTTCTCGTTGCGCACGACGTAGGTGTAAAGTTCGGCATGGTCGCGGATCACGCCCAGCCTCTGGCTAGCCGTCTCGCCCTCCTCGCGTCCGACGATGTCGACAACCGCGAGCGGAAGCAGACGCTGCGCCGTTTCCTGAAGCGAGGAATCGAACACCTCCTCAATCTCGTGGCGCAAGAGCACCGCCGTCGCCCAGGCCGCGCTCAGCCAGATCACCAGCAGCAGCGAGCCAATCGCCACCAGAAGCCGCGCCTGAAGGCTGCGCGCCACCCTCATCAACGGGCCACCCGATAGCCGAGGCCGCGCTCCGTCTCGATCAGCTCCGGCCCGAGCTTCTTGCGCAGCCGGCTGACATGGACCTCGATCGTGTTGCTCTCGATCTCGGCACCGAAATCATAGAGCTTTTCTTCCAGCTGGGACTTGGAGAGCAACTGGCCGGGCCGGGCGAGGAAGGATTCCAGCAAGGCCCATTCACGGGCAGTCAGCGCAACCGCCTTGCCTTCGCGCAGCACGCTGCGGCGCGCGATGTCGATCTCCAGCTGCCCCAGCCGGACGATCGGGTTCGGGTTGCCGCAATAGCGGCGGGCGACCGAGCCGATCCTGGCGGACAGCTCATCCAGGTCGAACGGCTTGACGAGATAGTCGTCTGCGCCCGCCTTGAGGCCTTCGATCCGGTCGGAAACCTGGTCGAGCGCGGTCAGAATGATGACGGGCGTCACGTTCCCGGCAGCGCGCAGCGCTTTCAGGAAAACGATTCCCCGCCCATCGGGAAGCATGAGGTCGAGAAGGATCAGTTCATGAGGCGCGCTGGCAAGGGCGTCGCGTGCCGCGTCGAGGCGCATGACCCAGTCGACGGAGTGCCCGTCGCCTGCGAGCTGGTCGCGGACCGCAGCGCCGAGCACGGCATCGTCTTCGATCAAGAGGGTTCGCATCCAGGCCTTTCCTCGCGGGCACGCCTAGCATGACCGACCATCCTGACGGTTGGCTGAAGCAGGAAGATCGTCAACTTCAGGAAGGCGTCAGCTTGATGCCGCTATATGGAGAAAGTCCAGGTAAACGGAGACATGCGCCATGCGCCTCGCCCTGCCGATCATAGCATCGCTTGTCGCATTATCCGTGGGCAGCGCGAGGGCGGAGGACGACTGTTTCGTGCCCATGGCCGACTGGAAGCCAAGGGAGGCCGTGGCCTCGATGGCAGCTGGCCTGGGCTGGACGGTACGCCGGATCAAGATCGACGACGGTTGCTACGAGATCATCGGCACGGACGCCGAGGGACGGAAGATCGAGGCCAGGGTCAACCCCGCGACCCTGAAGGTTCTGGAAATCGAATCACGCGGCCCTGACGGCGGCCACGACAAGGAGCGCAAGGAAGAGTGACCTTGGCATGACCCCGAGGGTCGCCATGGTCACTGGCCCACAAGTGACGGGCGACGTCGCCTGACCGCACATAACACGACCTGCTTTCCCGAAGGCCCCGCCACTCCCGGCGGGGCCTTCGGCGTTCGAGAGGGTTCCTGACGGCAAGCTGAAGCAGAAACTCCAACTCCTTCAGGAAGCGATCAGGACCAGGTTCCAGAAAGGCGCATCACGGAAGGACACCTGCCATGAAGAAGACCTTTGCAATCCTCCTCGCCTCGACCGCCCTCTCCATTGGCGTGGGCATACCCGCCTGGAGCGCCATGCACGACGCCGAACTGTTCTCGTCCGCAACGGACAGGGATGGTCTCGTACAGCTTGCCGGCGACGACGGTCGGGGTGATCGCGACCATGAGAAAAGCGCCCGCAGCAGACACGATGGCGATCGCCATGGCGATGACGATGACGGCGGGGAGGAGGATGACGACAACGGTGGAAGCGCCATCGTGAACCCCGCGCCCGCCGCCGGCACTCCACCCGCCAACGGCCTGTTCGACAGTCGCGCGGCCCCCAAGGTCAACTGAAGCGTTCGTTCCCTGAAGACTTCCGGAGACCCATCATGAAGAAGATCCTCGCCGCGCTCGCCCTGACGACCGCGCTCACGCTTCCGGTCGTTGCGCTCGCGCGTCCAGTGACCCTGACGACGACCCTGAAGAGCTATGGCGGCAATGGCGCGTACCTCGCCATCTATGTCACTGACGCGAAAGGCGCCTATGCCGGAACGCTATGGATGGCGGGCGGCAAGGCCAAGTACTACGAGCACCTCGCCGACTGGTACCGCGCCACGGGCGGTAACACGGCCGAGATCAACGGCATCACCGGGGCAAGCGTGGGTGCCGGCCGCACATTGGAGATCACGCTCGATCTCGCCGACGCGCTGTTCGACGCGGGCTATAAGCTGCATGTCGATGCGGCCGTCGAGGACATGCGCGACAGTCCCAACGACGTCGCCGTCCCACTGACGACGGCAGGAGCCGGACGGACATTCCCGGGCCGCCGCTACGTCGCCAGTCTCGCCTACGGCATGTGAGACTGTCATGATCCGGCGTCTTCACCGCTGGCCGGGCCTGGCCGCCTTCGCAATGCTCGCGCTGCTTGCACTCAGCGGCGCGGCACTTTCTGTCTTTCCGGCGGCGGAAAAGCTCGCCTCGCTGCAGGCCAATCCAGCGGCGAGCGTCGCCGAGGTTGCGGCGAGGATTCAAGCGACCCTCCCCGGCGTCGAGCAGATCAAGCGCTCTCCTTCCGGGCGCATCACCGCCTATTGGTTCGACAACGGTACGCCGGGTTCCGCCATCGTCGACCCTGCGACGGGACAGGCGTTCGGGTCCGCCGATCCGAACCAGGTCGAGCGCTGGCTGACCACCCTGCACCGCTCCTTGTTCCTCGACGACACCGGCCGCCTCGTCTCGGCCGCCGGCGCGGCTGCCATGCTCCTGCTGTCCGTTTCGGGAATCCTGCTGGTGGCGCGCCGGGCGGGGGGCTGGCGGCGCTGGCTGTCGCCCGTGCGCGGTCCGCTCGCGGGACGGATACACGTCGAACTCGCGCGCGGCGCGGTGCTTGGGCTGCTGCTATCGTCGATGACGGCACTCTGGATGACGGCATCCACCTTCGGATTTCTGCCCGACCAGCCCGCTTCAATGGAACAGCCCGTCACCAGCGGCTCCAGCGGAGCTGCGGTCGCTTCCATGCCCTTGCTGGCCACCACGCCGATCGACGACCTGCGCGAGCTGACGTTCCCTTATCCGGACGACCTCTCCGATGTCTTCACGCTCAAGACCGATCGCGGAACAGGCTATGTCGACCAGGGAACCGGCGACACGCTCGGCTGGGCCGACCTCAGCGTCTGGCAGCGTGCCACCGAGACCGTCTATATGCTCCACACGGGTCGAGGCGCGTCGCTGCTCGGCCTGCTGCTCGGGGTCATGGCGCTTGCGGTTCCGGCGATGGGCGCGACAGGGGTCATCGTCTGGTACGCCGCGCGCCGCGGCCGCCCGTCGATCAAGACCAACGCGCCGCCTTCAACAGCGGATCTCGTCATCCTCGTTGGCAGCGAGGGCGGGAGCACATGGGGTTTTGCCGCCACGCTTCACGCGGCGCTGAGCCGAGCCGGCAGGCGCGTGCATGTCGCTCCCATGTCGGCTTTCGCGCCAGACCGGACGCCTGCTGCGAGACAATACCTCGTGCTGACCGCGACCTATGGCGACGGCGACGCACCATCATCGGCCAAGGGCTTCCTCGACCGTCTCGCCGGCCTCCCCGCCTTGCAGGCGGCGCCGATCGCGGTGCTGGGCTTCGGCGACCGCAGCTTTCCCCGCTTCTGCGCCTACGCACAGATGGTGGAGGCATCTTTGCAGGCCAGGGGTTGGTCGGTGCTGCTGCCACTGGACACGGTCGACCGTCAGTCCGCGCAGGAATTTGCGCGATGGGGCCGCACGCTGGGCGAGGCCTTGGGCATATCGCTCGAACTCGACCATCGGGCTGTCGCTCCTGCAACGACGTCGCTGACGCTGGTCTCGCGCCGCGACTACGGCGAGGACGTTCAGGCTCCGACGGCGATCCTCCGCTTCGCCATTCCGCGGATCGGCATCTGGCAGCGACTTTCCGGGCAGGGCTTCGCCCGTTTCGAGGCGGGCGACCTGCTCGGGATCGTGCCCGAGGGCTCGTCGATCCCGAGGTTCTATTCGCTGGCATCCGGCAGCAAAGACGGTTTCGTCGAGATCGTGGTCCGCAGGCATGTCGGCGGCATGTGTTCCTCCAGGCTAACGACGTTGGAGCCCGGCCAGTCGGCTTCTGCGTTCCTGCGCCGCAACCCGGGCTTCCATCCAGGGCGCAATCGTCGGCCGCTGATCCTGATCGGCGCCGGCACCGGAATCGGCCCTCTTGCAGGCTTCATCCGCGCCAATGCGAAGCGGAGGCCAATCCATCTGTATTTTGGACTTCGGCATCGCGACAGCGACCTCCTTTATGGCGACGAACTCGTTATCTGGAGGGCGGACGGGCGACTCCTCAAGCTCAAGACGGCCAGTTCGCGCGCCGACCGCCCACGGCACGTCCAGGACGCAATCGCGGCCGAGGGCACGGTCTTCGCCGCTGCGATCCGGTCCGGCGCACAGGTCATGGTCTGCGGCGGCAGGGACATGGCCGCTGGCGTGGCCGCGACGATCTCGGGGATCCTGGAACCGCTCGGCATGTCGACGGAAAGGCTGAAGGAGGAGGGTCGCTATGTCGAAGACGTCTACTGAGAGGCAGCGCCATGCGCTGAACGGCCCGACCATGGGGACCCGCTGGTCCGCCGTGCTCCACCCGGGCGCCGGGTTCGGTGTCGAACGCGTCCAGCTTGCGCTACAGGCGACGGTCGACGCCGTCGATGGCCAGATGTCGACGTGGAAGCCAGAAAGCGATCTGATGCGGCTGAACCGGGCGCCGGAAGGTGAGGCAGTGCCCATTCCGCCCATGCTGGAGCAAGTCCTCCGGCTCGGCGTGGCGATAAGCAAGGCGTCCAGCGGTGCGTTCGACATGGCTGTCGGCGACGCGGTCTCGGCCTGGGGCTTTGGCCCGTGCACGGCTTCGCAGGCTTCGATCCGGGCAGCGATGGCGGCGCGACGCGTGCCCGCTCACGAGGCCCTGGAGTTTGGCCAGGGAAGCGTGATCAAGCGCGCGCCGGTGGCTCTCGATCTCAACGGCATTGCGAAAGGGTTCGGCGTCGATCGTTTGGCCGACACACTGTCGGGGCTCGGCGTGCACGATGCCCTGGTCGGCATAGATGGCGAGATGCGCGCAATGGGCACGAGGGCAGACGGGCAGCCTTGGACGGTGGCGGTGGAGGCGCCCGACCGGACACGCCGCGCACCCCATTCGATCCTCTCGCTTTCGGACTGTGCCGTGGCGACCTCGGGCGACTACCGGCACTTCGTCGATGTAGAGGGACGACGGCTGTCGCACACGATGGACCCCTCGCGCGGTGCGCCGCTACTTTCTTCGCCCGCTTCCGTGACGGTCATCGCACCCACATGCGCCGTTGCCGACGCCTGGGCAACCGCCCTGATGGTCCTCGGCCCCGAAGCAGGGGATGCAATGGCCAGGAAGGTCGGCATCGATGCGCTGTTCCTGCTTCGCGACGAACGGGATAGCGTCCGCACGCGGCGCGTCGGGCACTCGTTCAAGCGTGCTGCTTAGGAACCTACGCATGGAACGCACGACGGGCGACCAGTTGAAGACCGGGCTGCTAGCGCTGGCGCTCGGCGGACTCGTCGCCGGACTCGTATTGGCCTTTGCGATGGGCCGACCGGAACTTGCTTCGACCTTATGGATAGTCGGCGTCGTTCCCGTCCTCGCTGCGCTGATGATCGAGATCCTGCACAGCCTCACGCGCGGCGAAGTTGGGCTGGACATCGTCGCGGCCCTGTCTATGACGGCGGCGCTGCTCTTCGGCGAGACGCTGGCCGCCGCCGTGGTCGCCGTCATGTATTCCGGCGGCACGTTTCTCGAAAGCTTCGCCGAGGGCCGCGCGCGGCGCGAGATGCGCGATCTTCTCTCGCGCGTGCCGCGAACCGCGACACGACACCGGGACGGCAGGCTCGAAGAGGTGCCGCTCGACGACATCGTGCCTGGCGACCGCCTTCTGATCCGGCAGGGCGACGTCGTCCCCGTGGATGGCACCGTCGCATCTCCTTCGGCCCTTCTCGACACCTCGGCGCTGACGGGCGAGTCGCTGCCCGTGAGACTGACCGACGGCGGCGAGGCCATGAGCGGTTCGACCAACGCGGGCGACGCTGCGCAGATAGCCGCCGTTCTGCCGCCTGCCCCAAACCGGCCATCGTCGTCATCCTAGCGAACTTCTGCTCTGGCGAGTCGTTAGCTTCAGCAGCGGTGGCCAATAACCTATTTGGATTGTGTTTCGTTTTGAGCGCGGTGCTTTCGCAACAGCAGGGTGCTATCGCGTCTCGCGCTGCTCGACCGTTCTCGGAGCAAGCTGTATCGAGCGCAGAGCCCCCGGCGCATGCCCCATCGTCCGCTTGAAGGCACGGCTGAACGCAGCGTGGGAGCCATAGCCGAGCCGGTCGGCGGCCGTCTCGATGGAAATCTGGTCCCGCGTGATCCACTGTGCCGCCAGACGCATCCGCAGTTCGGTGAGATAGCGCAGCGGCGTCATCCCCGTCACGTCGAGAAAGCGTGCGGCGAACACGGAGCGGGAACTGCCCATGACCGAAGCAAGTTCGGCCACCGTCCATTCGCGGCCGGGATCGCGGTGCACGGCGGCAATGACGCGCGCAAGCCGGGAATCGCGCAGCGCGGCCACCCATCCGGCAGCGGTGCCGCAGCCGCATTCGACCCATGCCCGGACAATGAAGACCGACACCACCTCGGCGAGGCGGGCGAGGATGCCGGCAAAACCGGCACGGTCGCCGCGGGTTTCCCGTTCCATGGCCTCCAGCATCGGCAGCAATTCGGGATAGCGATCCAGCAACGTGCCGACCGACATCACCGATGGCATCAAGGCGACCAAGGGAGTCATGCCACCGAGTTCGAGCTCCATGCAGCCGCTGAAGATCACGACATCGGTGCTACGACAGAGATCGGTATCGCAGGCATTGATTGCGGCGACGGTGCCGCAGAGCGGAGCCTCAGAAAAAGCTGATATCGTGCGGCATGGCAGATCCGGCGCGGAGAGCAGGTCATGCCCCCCGCCATGCGGCAGCAACACCGCTGATCCGGCCTCCAGCTTTTCGACATCGCCCTCGGGTCGCCGCAGATAGACCGTGCCGCGCGAAATGAAATGAAACTGCGCGCGTCCCGCCTCATGGCCGAAATGCACGCCGAAGGGCGGGGATATCTGAATACGGCGGTATTTCAGGCCGACAAACCGCATGCCGCCGAGCAATTCGCTCACCACGTCGGCGTAGATGGCGCCCCCGGCGGAGGCCGCATATTCGGACGAATGATCAAGCATGACGGATATTCTGGCATAGTTCGTCTTGCCAAACCAGCCTAGCTTGTTGCAACGCAACATCCTTCTCTGGAAAGGCACACGAATGAGTGACACGCTTGCGGTGGACGCGACACCAGCGCCCGCCATCTCTCCGGCATGGGCGGCCGTCGGCGCGATGACGCTGGGGGTTTTCGGTCTGGTAACGGCGGAGTTTCTCCCCGCCAGCCTGCTGACCCCGATGGCAGCCGATCTCGGCATCACCGAAGGCGCTGCAGGTCAGGCCGTAACGGCAACGGCTCTGGTGGCGATGGCCGCCAGCCTTCTGGTCTCGGCGGCGACCCAGCGCATCGATCGGCGCAACCTCATGGTAGCCTTCTCAATCATGCTGGTGATCTCGAACCTTATCGTGGCATTCGCACCGAACCTGCCGCTGCTCATCCTCGGGCGGGTGCTGCTGGGGCTGGCGCTTGGCGGCTTCTGGGCGATGTCGGCGGCGCTGACCATGCGGCTCGTGCCCGAGGCGATGATACCGCGCGCGCTGTCGATCCTGTTCAGCGGGGTTTCGGCGGCGACGATCTTCGCCGCTCCGGTGGGAAGCTATCTCGGCCATCTCTTCGGTTGGCGCGCCGTGTTCCTGCTGGCGGCGGCCATGGGCGTCGTGACCATCATCGCCCAGATCCTGACCTTGCCGCGCATGGCACCGAAAGGCTCGGCTGGGCTGCGCACGCTGGTCGAGGTTCTGCGCCGGCCGGGCGTCGCCTTGGGCATGTCGGCGGCCATGCTGGCTTTCGCCGGTCATTTCGCGGTGTTCACCTATATCCGGCCGTTCCTCGAAACAGTCACCGGCATCGGCATCAACGCGCTCTCCGGCATTCTGCTCGGCTTTGGACTGGCGAACTTTGTCGGCACGCTGGCGGCCGGCCCGTTGATCGAGCGCAGCCTGAAAGCGGCGCTGCTCGGCGTGCCGCTGCTGATGGCAGCCCTCGGTGTCGCCCTCGTCACTCTTCCGGCGGATCCCATGGTGCACACCCTGCTGTTCGCCCTCTGGGGCTTTGCCTTCGGCGGCGTTCCGGTCGCATGGTCAACTTGGCTCACCCGTGCAGTGCCCGATCAGGCCGAGACCGCCGGCGGCCTGCTCGTCGCGTCCGTTCAGCTGGCGATCTCGATAGGGGCGGCCGGTGGCGGTGCGATCCTCGCGGTCGATGGCGTGACCGGCACCTTTGCCGCCGCCTGCCTGCTTCTGGTGATCGCCGCGCTGATCGTCCTGTTCGGCGTGCGCACTCAGCCGGTCAGCGGTCGCGCAACCGCGCTGCACTAGATGCACGATGCGGTGGCTGAACGGCGTGGCGGCGCTGGCGCCGGCGAGATCGAAGAGGCGCCCGCTGCCCCGGATGGCGAGTTCGTCGACAATGAGCTTGGCCTTTGCGGGGGCCAGTTCGCGCCCCGCCGCCCAAGCTGGCGCGATGTTTCCGCCGGGCTCGCCGGCGGCGTTCTGATGGGATGGAGAGGGATGACCGCGCTCGGCTGCACCGTCGGCGTGCTGCTCTCCGGCATTCACGCCGGCGCGCTGTCGGGCTGGGTATTCCTGGTAGCGGCCTTTGCCGGTCTTCTCATCGGCCTGCCGCTCCGGCGGCGGATCGCAGGGTGAGCCCGGTCGACCAAAGGCCAAAAGACGTGCGGGGGCGGGCGCGCCGAACGCGTCCGTCCCCGCCTGCGAAGGCTCAGAGCCCGGCGCGCAGCACCGCGTCCGCCACCACGATCTTCTTCGGCACAAGGCCGAGCTCGAAGAAG
>NZ_JAUSUH010000021.1 GCF_030813595.1 Ancylobacter vacuolatus
TTGCTCGCCTTCATCGTCTCCGCTCCTCCCAGCCAAGGGATTTTGGCGCGAAAAACTCCAGCTTCAAACGGTCCAGTTTTCGGGGATCAGATCACAGACCGCGAGCCTTCTTTGGCTACCACCGTGTCGTAGAGTCCGTAATGCGTAAGCCCCTGATGACTCTCGATGCCGGTATAGCTTAGCGAGGCATCTTCGTATCGGCGGAAGGCGAACACCGCCTGGTTCATCTGTTCCGTGTTGAACACCTTGAGACGCACAAGCAAGTGGAAATCCTTTACCGTCAGGCCAGTGACAGCCGCAAACAAATCTGGCTCCAACTTTGTGATCACGTC
Organism: Ancylobacter vacuolatus; assembly: GCF_030813595.1. Taxonomy (GTDB): domain Bacteria; phylum Pseudomonadota; class Alphaproteobacteria; order Rhizobiales; family Xanthobacteraceae; genus Ancylobacter; species Ancylobacter vacuolatus. Next base: position 333 of record NZ_JAUSUH010000021.1, read on the forward strand.
CTGCAGTGCGTTCTCGCGAAAATCTGTCAAGTACATGAATGCCGGGATGCGCGTTGCAAACTTGATAAGCTTTTCTTGCACGAGCTTTCGCTTAGATTTATATTCCCTTTCCTCATCGGTGAGTTCCTTCTTCTCCTTTTCCGTCAGATCTCCCGACTTGGCCTTGTTCTTGAGCTCTTTGACCTTCTCACTCTTGTTGATGATGGTTTCGATGATTTTGTCGCCCAGTGCGCGCCAGCCTTCGATGCGTTCGACGGCTGCCATTGCTTCCGAGTTATCCATGATGCGGCGCAGTGTGTCGTTGTCCACGTTCACCAGGAGCGCGCTCTCCCACTTGCGGGCAAGCAGCGTGGCCGAAGTGCCCGCCATTGCGATATCGAGAATGCCACCGGCATCAATCTGCGTCATGTTGGCGCCGTCGTAGGCCAGCACTGGCAGAAACGACACCAAATCCCTCACCGCGTTTTCTGGATTTGGCTCGTTCGGTGATAGGCCGATGCCGTATTCGGAAAGCTGCCGAAGGGCGCGCGTCGGCGCGAAGTCGAATACGAAACAGGCAGGCTTGAGGACTTCCTCTTCGTTCGGGTTGTCGCCATTCGGGTTCTTGATGGCCCAAGGCGACTGCACGCGAAACGCCGCTTGGAAATACGTCTCGGGCGACTTCAAGTTGCGCAGCATCAGGATAGAAGACCACTGCGCCACGGTCACGCCGGTGGTCAGCTTGCCGCAGGACAGCGTTATGGTTTTGGTTTCGAAGCCGCTGCCGATCGCTTTGCGCACAGGCGGAAGCGCATCAAGGCCAATCCCAGCGGACGCACCGGCCGCAACCACGACTTCGTACTCATGCCAGAATGTGTTGTGCTTCTCTGCCAACAGGCTGGCCATTGCATAGCATGCTGCCACATTTGGCAAAAACCAGAACGAGTGTTGCAGGTAGGGCAACAGGCGCACATCGGAGTACGGGAACGGTGGCCGGGTGCCGGTCTTGAGGCTTTCAACAGCCCTCGGCGCGTACTGACCACGGATGATGTCCAGCCATTTTTGCACATCGTTCTTGTGCTTGAACTTCGCACCCTGACCTGTCCCGGTAGCAGAAAAGAACTCGTTCAGATCGAACTCATCGAACTCGCCCGAACTGGCAACCGCGACCAACTCGTCGGGCATCTGGTAGGTCAACAGCCGCATCTGCGGCAACGCGCCATAGGGGTTCCACTTGTCTGGATTTCGCGTGGCGAATTCGGCCTTGGCGCGCTGTTCATCGGTATAGGTCCAATTGAAGATCTGCTCTTCAATGAACTCGCCCGTTGCCAGCGCCTTGAATGGCGTGCCCGAGAGATAGAGATAGGCTTTGGTAGTGATGGGAAGGAAGTCTGTTTCCTTCTGCGATAGGACATTTAAGTCCTCGTTCATATCGTCCAGTCCGGCAGCGTATTCGAGCTTGGCTTCCCGTTTGGCGACCGCCTCTTCCTCGCCTTCGAACAGTTCCTTAGCCGTCTCGCGCCACGCACCGAAGTGGTACTCATCGAACACCACTAGGTCCCAATTGACCTGATGCAGCCATTCGTTTCGAGCCTTGATGTTTCCGGCTGGACCTCGGCCCAGCAAGTCCTGGAAAGAACCGAAATAGACAACCGGCTTCTTGGCGTCGATCTGCGTCGGATCGCTGCCAGAGGATCGTGATAGATATTGCCAACCGTCAAAGTCCGCATGGCTTTCGAGATCGGCCTGCCAGGCGTCTTCTACGGCGGGCTTGAAGGTCAAAACCAGCACGCGCTTGGCGCCCATTTCCTTCGCGAGCTGATAGGAGGTGAACGTCTTGCCGAAGCGCATTTTCGCGTTCCAAAGAAAACGCGGGACGGCATGCATGTCTTCGGCCCAGCGGGAATGGAAATAGGCTTGCGTGACGCGAACCGCTTCAGCCTGTTCGCGGCGCATTCCGAAGGTCTGGTGATGGTTGCCGCCGATCTTCTTGCCTGTCCGAAGTTCGGTGAGCACGGTTGCCACGTCGGCAACCGTGCAGCGCATCCATTCCAGTTCGCTCCGGACAAAGCCTTTGCGGGCCAGCGCGGCGCGCACCTCATGATCGGAAAAGATCGAGCCATCGTCACGCTCAGCGGGCTCGTCCAGTTCGATGCGGAAGTTCTTGATGGCCGCGGTGCGAAGCTGCTCAGCCACGCGGCTCTTCACGACACGCGTGGTTTGCCCAACCTTAAGGAGCCCGGCGTGCGCCTCGTCGGCGATAGCATAGGCGTAGATGCGTGGGCGCGCTTCCGGCTTCGGTGCGAGGATTTCGTCGATCGTCGGCTTATTCATCTTCGTAGGCGTCCACCGTGATGTCGCCCAGGAGATCGGTCTCCGATCCCATGGGACGGACAATCTTCTCGATGAAGGCAATCTCATCTTCGGACAGCCCATAGCGTGCGTAGAGGGCCGCATCGCTCCAGGTCCGCGTCCAGTCCTGGATAGGGACAAAAGTATAGACCTTCCGCGTCGTGTCCTGCGAAGGCTTGTGCAACAAGATAAGAAGGCGCGTCAAACGACAAGACAGGTATGTCAGAGCGCTTTTGGCTTCCTCTTTCGTGGCGAAAGGGCCAATGCATAAGTACGTTTCAGAAGATATCGTACCCGGTCCCGCGACGAACGGGGTGCTAATAATGCGATGAGGGTAGGTATCCCGATTGCCCGTTCCCGGTGCGGCGCGGCCAACAAAAATCTTCCAGGCATCAATCAGTCCGGTGCCTGCGGTGATGGAACTACGTGGCGTAAAACCAGTTCCCCCGTTCTGGTAGACCATCACGTCGGCCTCAGATTGCTTCTTCACCCGCCCCTTGAACTTGGTCTCAAGCCCGAACGGCTTTCGCGAGCTGACGAGCCGTTCAAAGCGTTGCGTTTCAGGCAGCGCCAAAACCTCGTTCTGCCCGGTTTCACGGGCCAAGACCTTACGGAGGATCGATACGCCTTCGTTGAAGCGGATGAAGATGTCGGCGCCATTCTCCAGAAGCGGCCTGGTGATCTCAGAAACCGCCCAGTCCTTGAAATGAGTTGCAACGCGGCACGGCCCGCGATTCTCCTTGTCCCAAAGGAAGTAGCAGACACCACCTTTCAAGCCAACGCCGGGGAATACGTCGGCAGCACTCAGGTAGTCGTGGATCGAACGCATTCTATCGTCCGACAACATCGACTCGCGGAAGTCATCGAGACCTTTTCCGCCTGCGAACCAGCGTGAAGGGATGACCATTGTTAGATATCTTGGCTCGAGCTTTTTCGCCTGTTCCACAAAGAGCTGGTAGATCGGCGCTGCGCTGGTGCCGTGACCGCCGTCGTCAAGTTGATAGGGCGGGTTTCCCATGATCACGTCGAAATGCATGTCGCCTCCAAACAGCTCGGCGATCCGAGACTTGATATCGTCGGTGTGGATGAACGCGTAGGCGTGGGTTTCAAGGCCCGCGCCGCGGTCTAGAGTTTCTTGGCTCGCGCCGCAGAATTTGCATTTCCCGGCAATCCATTTGTGTTCGGTGCGTTCGAACCAGATGTTTCCGCTGTCAGTGTTGAAGCTGCGGGCAACTGAGTGACTGCCATTTGCATGCTTTGAGCAATAGAGGCTACGCCGTGCCAGAAGGCTGGTGAGTCTGGTGATGCCGATCCCAAACACCTGCTGGGTGAGGATATGATCAACCCGGGCCTGCAGATCAGGGATCTCACTTGCGAGCCCTGCGGTCAGGCGGCTTGTAACCTCGCGCAGGAACACGCCCGACTTCGTGAAAGGGTCGAGAAACTTTACTGTCTTATCGGCCCAGATGTTGGCGCCGCCATGTCCTGCGGCCCAGGCATCGGCCAAAGTGTCCAACATGCGGTTCGCGAACTCGGGTGGAGTGAACACCTCGTCATTCGACAGGTTCGCGATGCAGGTCAACACATCGGGATTGCGGCCGCGCAATGTAAAGCTCACTTGCGCGTTCATGCGGCCTCCTTCGGGATGCCGTCATGGCCGGTGGCCAAATCGCTCACCGTCATCGTTGGCCAAGTCTTGATCGGGGTGAAGATCTCATGTTTGCCGAGATGAGCAAAGAGCGATCCCTCGGCGCTGAAAGCCGATGATCCCGTCAAGACATCAAGGCGGAAGTCGCGACGCTGGAACTTGCCTTTGCCGAGGTAACCCCATTCAGCGAAGAGTATCGGCTTGCCATCTTGAGCCCGCATTGTCAGCGCATCGCCGTGCACGAGATTTTGCGATAGGATGAAGAACGCAGCCCGATACACATCGTCGGTATCGTCGATGTTCAGATACTCTGCCAGAACATCAAGCATGTTCGCTCGGCATTCTGCGATATTGTCGGGTAGGAGTTCGATCCCATATGTGCACATCAGCCCGAGTAGGGCGTAGTGCCGCTTTTCGAATTCGGACTTACCAAATTTGATTTCGACCGCGGCGAGCTTCCGTTGAAGAACCCGGACCAGGAAGTTGCCACTGCCGCAGGCGGGCTCCAAAAAGCGCGCGTCAATGCGGTCGGCTTCGCCTTTGACGAGGTCCAGCATTGCGTCCACCAGCCAGCTCGGAGTGAAGACTTCCCCGTGGTCGGCAACGCGTTTCTTCGACTTAATTAGGCTCATTTGCGATACATGACAGGTTGCGTGCCTACGGTAAATATGAAAGTCGATCAACGGACTAGGTGGCTACGATACGGACTCATGCGAGCCGATCTTGCCCGGATGTGGGGCCTTCGGATTTTGGCGCCACCAGAACTCTACCGCAACCCAATCCGGTGGTGATCCGCCTCATCGGGCTGAGAGTTGCCAGCGCAGGGCGCCTCGCGTGGGGTGGAGTCCGATACCCTTCGACAGGCGACCAGCTGAGTTTTGTTCCTGGCGCGCCCCCAACCCTGCGCCTGCTTCACTACTCCTCGGCGAGCATGATGGTGAGGACGCGACGGGTGCGGGTTGGGTCGGCGGGATTTTCGCTGCCGAAGGTCAGGGTCGGATCGTAATAGTCGATCTTCCAGAAAATGCGGCCGGGGCCCTCCAGCTCGAGGGCGCAGAAGTCCCGCTCGCCATTGGGATCGTTGTCCGGCGTGAAGTCGTCATGGCGGCGGACGCAGGCGAGCACGGCGCGCAACTGCGCGGGCGGCAGGGCGCGGATTCCGGCAGTGAGCATGACGTCGCCGGTGGCGAGGTTCCGGCGCAGTTCGTCATTCAGCCTGGCGATGGTGGCGGCACCTTGCTGACGCGCGAGGCGAGCGCCTTCGACCTTTGGAAGTTCCGTGGGGAATGAAGGCGCGGCGCGCACTGTGGAATTCATATGATAGGGCTTGCGTAGCGCTTATAGGAATTATAGGATGCCTAAGATCGTGTAGGAGAGCACTTATGACTCACCCAGTTTCTCTGTCGGCGGCTACGTTCACTCGCTTGCAGGCTCTGGCAGTGCCTTTGGTCGACACCATCGAGACGGTGATTAATCGCGCTCTAGATGCGCTGGAGGCGACCAGCGCGGAGCCGGCGAAGACCCCAAACATGGGGGCTGAACTGTTCAACCCCGCTGGCCCGCCGAGCCTCTCTTACACGACGGTTAAGTCGGCAATGCTGGAAGGAAAGCGATTGCCGCCAGCGGCGACGTACTGGAATACGCTGATGTATGCCTGCATCCGGGCGGCAGCGGCCAAAGGAAAGACGGCCCAAGAGATCGTTGACCTTCTTCTCGTGCCAAGCGTTGTCGGCAAGAAGGAAGAAGGAGGTTTCCGGTTTATCGAGGAGGCCGGCTTATCCGTCCAGGGGCAGGACGCTAATGCAGCGTGGCGTGCGATCCACCGGCTGGCAACAGCTGTAGGACTCTCGGTCGACGTGACCTTCATCTGGCAGCAAAACCCTAAAGCCACTTCGCCGGGCAAGCTGGGGGCGTTCTCGCTTTAGGCGGCCGGAGCACCTTCTCGTGGGCCTGGACCCATCTCTTAGGAGTTACAGCCACGCGACGCGATGTCCCACCGCCCCTCATCCCTCAATACTCCTCGGCGAGCATGATGGTGAGGACGCGGCGGGTGCGGGTGGGGTCGGCGGGGTCTTCGCTGCCGAAGGTCAGGGTCGGGTCGCAATAGTCGATCTTCCAGAAAATGCGGCCGAGGCCATCCAGGGCGATAGCGC
>NZ_JAUSUH010000022.1 GCF_030813595.1 Ancylobacter vacuolatus
CTTGCTCGCCTTCATCGTCTCCGCTCCTCCCAGCCAAGGGATTTTGGCGCGAAAAACTCCAGCTTCAAACGGTCCAGTTTTCGGGGATCAGATCATCATGGAGACGGACGCTGCGAGCCTCACGGTTCAGGCGCAAAGCCGTGGCTCATGCCTGTGCGGCGCACGGGGTGAGCCAGCGTCGGGCGTGCAAGGCGCCGGGCGTCGATCGCACCAGCGTGCGCTACCGAAGTGTGCGTCCCGACGATGCCGGCGCTTCCGGGGGCTGGCCGTGGTCGACGACTTCAGCCGGGAGTGCCTGGCGCCGGTGGCCGACACCTCGCTCTCGGGCCTGCGGGTGACGCGCGAGCTCGACGCGCTGCTCGCTATCCGGGGCAGGCCTGCGACCATCGTTTCCGACAACGGCACCGAGCTGACCTCGATGGCCGTTCTCAAATGGTGCCAGCAGAGCGGCATCGAATGGCACTACATCGCTCCCGGCAAGCCTATGCAGAACGGGCTCATTGAGAGCTTCAACGGCCGCTTCCGCGACGAATGCCTGAACGAGACGCTGTTCTCCAGCCTGTCCCAGGCCAGAGCCGCCATCGCCTCGTGGAAGGAGGACTACAACCTGAACCGCCTCCCACTCAGCTCTCGGCAATCGATCCCCGCCGAGCTCGCCGCAACAATCCCACTGAACCCAGGCCGCCTGAGGCCAAAAATCAACCCTCGGACTCTCTCCTAAACGCGCGGGCGCGCGGTTGCCCCGCGTCACCTCCCAAGATACCGCTCCGAACGCCGCCGAAGGCCGTTACATTTTTGCAACACTCGGTGCATCTGAGGTTGCACTGTTTCTTGGACGCGTTGCCAAGCGGGCATCTCACATGCAACTTTCTAATGAAACAACCGCTCCGTAGGTCATTGCGACTCGGTGGCGGTTCGGGCTCGCAAAGCGGGTCTGAATATCGGGGGGAAACATGGACAATCGTTGCGGATCCGCACACAGCGGAGTTATGGCCGTGCGGCACGAGTCCGGCAGCCATCCGAAGCGATCCCTCGCAGAACGCGCGCGCCGTGGCGCGCTGCTTCTGACCTCCGCTCTCGTCCCACCCGTCATCGGCGGGCGGACGAAGATCATGCTCGCCGCCCTCGCCAGCCTTGCCGCACAGCCGGCGCTAGCGGATTGCAGCACCTCCGGGACGACGACGCTGATCACCTGCGACGCGAGCAGCGTCTCGGTGACCATGTCGGCGGGCACGGGCAGCCTCACCGTAGACAGCGTGGACACGGTCTCCGTGATCTATGACTCCGTCCAGACGGTGGGTGAATACAATCAGACCGTGAATCTCACCGGCACGACCTCGATCGACAACCCGAACTATAGCGGGCTGGTGATGCAGTTCGGGACCACGCCCGACACGCCGCCCCAGCCCATCGCGGTAACGGTCAACGCCACGGTCAATATCGGCCCCAGTGTTGTGGCCAATTCCGGCAGCGGTGGCGGCTTCGGCACCATCTGGGTGCTGAACGACTATGCCGGCACCATCGCCATCGACAATGCGGGCACGCTGACGGCCACCGCGCCGACCTCGAGCACCGCAACCCTCAGCGGCGTGACGAATCTCGGCGCCGTGACCATCGTGAACAGCGGCTCGGTGACCTCGGACGGCGGCCGGGGCATCTATGCCGACGGCAATTGCGGCCCTGTAGGCCCGGACGGGTGCCTGGGCGCAGAGACCCCGGTCACGGTATCGGTCACCAACACGGCGACGGGCACGGTGAGTGCCACCACGGCCGCGATCCGCGTTATCGACTATAACGGCCTCGCCTCCATCACGAACGCAGGCACTGTGAGTTCCACCCTGTTCCAGGGCCTCATCGCATGGTCCGCGAACGGCGATGCCACCGTCACCAACAGCGGGTCCGTCACCTCCAACACCGACAACGCGGTCTATGCCTCCACCGAGGTCGGCACGGCGACGGTGACCAACAGCGGCACCGTGACCGCGACGGGTGACAGCTCCTTCGACGCGGCGCGCGCCCTCATCCGGGTGCCCGCCGGCTATAGCGGCCTGCTGGGTTCGGCCTCCACATCCGGCAACATCGTCATCACCAACGAGGCGACCGGCATCGTCTCCGCGAGCCGGGATACCGGCATCCTCGCCGAGACCCCACTCGGCAACGTCACCATCGTCAATGCCGGGACGGTGAGCGGGCTGGTGGGCATCGGCGCCAATAGCGGGCTTGCCACGCAGCACACCGCGGCCACCGTTGCCGCCATCGACGGTACCATCACCGTCACCAATAGCGGCACCGTCACCGCCACCTCGGTCGGCGTGTCCCTCAACGGCACCACCAACAGCCTGACAAACAGCGGGTCCATCAGCACAACCGGCACCAGCTCCGGCGACGCCGCCGTGGTGACCGGCAATGGCAACACCACCCTCGTCAATACCGGCACCATCTCGGCGGCCTCGTCGTCCGATACCGCCATTGCCATGGGCTCCGGCACCAACCGGCTGGTCATGTCGGACACATCGACCATCACCGGCCTTGTCACCAACGTCAGCAGCAACAACACGCTGGAGCTGAACGGCAGCGCGAGCGGTTCGCTCAACATCGGCAACGTCCGCTCGGGGGGCCAGTACCAGGGCTTCGCCAACCTCACCAAGTCCGGCACCGGCACCTGGGGGCTGCACGGAAACAACAGCACCCTCACCGGAACGCTGGCGGTGGACCAGGGCACGCTCACCTTTGACGGTGAAATGTCGGTCACCACGGTGACGGTGGGCAGTGCCACCGCCGCGACGCTCCAGATCGAGGAAGAGGGATCGCTCACCAGCGTCAATGCGACGGTGGGAACGGCGGCCGGGGGCATCGGCACCGTCACCATCAGCGACAATGGGTCGAGCTGGACCAACACCTCGGACATGACCATCGGACTGGATGGCGGCACCGGCAGCGTGACCGTCTCCGGCGGCGGCAGCCTGACCACAAGCCGCCTCGCCTTGTCCACGGGAAGCTGGGACATCGGCAGCAGCGGAGGCAGCGGCACGCTCACCGTCACCGGCCAAGGCTCGACGTGGAACAATACCGGCGGCGTGGACATCGCCCGCACCGAAGGCTCCACCGGCACGCTCACTATTTCGGGCGGCGCCTACGCCTCCATCCTCAATACCGGCATCTATACCGGGGCCGGAGCGCAGATCACCATCACCGGCGAAGGAACGCGGGTGGAGATCGGCGACCCCACGGACCCGACCAGCGCCGCCTGGCTGAGCCCCGAGGGCGGCACCGTCACGGTCTCGGACAGCGCCTATCTCTACGCCAGCGGCATCTATGTGGGGCCGGGCGGCAGCAACCTCACCACCATGACCGTCACCGGCGCGGGAACGGTGGTGGATTCCGCCGAGCGCGTCTATGTGGGCGGCCAGAACGGCTCCCGCGACGTGGACCCCATGAACGGCAATGGCGTCCTCACCATCTCCGCCGGCGCGGTCGTCACCACGGCGACGGTGGGCGCCGGCATGGACCCCCACTCGCAGGGCACAATCACCGTCACCGGCGCCGGCTCGCAGCTCTGGGCCAAGGCCAACGTGACCTACAGCGCGCCGGGCAATTTCTACGTCGGCTATAGCGGCACCGGCACGGTGGTCGTCGCCGACGGCGGCACCCTCAAGGCCGACAATGAGGTGCGCATCGGCTACGACACGGACGGGTACGGCACCCTCATCGTGGGCGCTGCCGCAAACTCCGCGGCGGTGGCGGCAGGCACCATCGACACGCCCGCCATCGTGTTCGGCACGGGCGGCGGCGAAGTGGTTCTCAACCACACATCGACCTCCTATGTGCTCGCCGCCGACATTTCCGGCAACGGCTCCCTGAATGTGCTTAGCGGCGGCACCGCGCTGACGGGCACCAACACCTATACCGAGGGCACCACCATCGCGGCCGGCGCCGCCCTCGTCGTGGGCTTCGGCGGCACCACCGGCTCCATCACTGGCAATGTGGTGAACAATGGCGGCCTCGGCTTCTTCCGTTCCGACGACACCACCTTTGCCGGCGTGATTTCCGGCGGCGGTACGGTGGCCAAGAACGGCGACGGCGTCCTCACCCTGTCGGGCGTGAACACCTATACGGGCGGCACCAGCATTGTGGGCGGCACCATCCGGATCGCCAGCGATTCCGCGCTCGGCGGAGCCTCCGGCGCCCTGTCCCTGTCCGGCGGCACGCTCGCCACCACGGCGAGCATCGCATCCACCCGCGCGGTCGCCCTCGGCAGCAATGGCGGCACGCTGGATGTGGGGACCGGCACCACGCTCAGCCTGTCCGGCAGCCTTTCCGGCGCCGGCGCGCTCACCAAGACCGGCACCGGCACGCTGGTCCTGACCGGCACCAACACCTATAGCGGCCTCACCACCATCTCGGCGGGCGTGCTGCAACTGGGGAACGGCGGCACCACCGGCTCCATCGCCGGCGACGTGGTGAATAATGCCACGCTGGTCTTTAACCGCTCCGACACCTACCTGTTCACCGGCTCCATCACCGGCACCGGCGCGGTGGTGTTCCAAGGCGGCGGCACGGTGCAGTTCTCCTCGCCCTATTCCGGCGCGGTGACGGTGGAAAATTCCACCGTGACGCTGGAGCGCGGCGTGACCTCCTCCTCTGTCTTCACGTTGGACAATGGCGGCACGCTCGGCGGCAGCGGCACCATCGGCGGCATCGTCGCCAATAACGGCGCTACCGTCTCCCCTGGCTATTCGCCCGGCACCCTGGTGGTGAGCGGCGCCGTGGCCTTCAATTCCGGCTCGATCTATCAGGTGGACGTGACGCCCCAGGGCGCCCACGACCTCATCATCGGCAACGGTGCGGTCACGATCTCTTCCGGCGCATCCGTGGAAGTCGTGGCGGTGAACGGCATTTACAAGCCGCAGAGCACCTACACCATCCTCACCACCACGGGCACGCTGACCGGCACCTTCGGCGCGATCAGCTCGGACTATGCCTTCCTCAGCCCCTCGCTCACCTATGACGCCAAGAACGTCTATCTGACGCTCGACTATAACGGCGTCGGCTTCACGGATCTGGCCACCACCTTCAACCAGGCGAATGTGGCGGTGGCGGCGCAGAACCTGCCGTTCGGCAATGTGGTCTTTGACGCCCTGGTGATGCTGCCGACCTCCGCGGTGGCGCCGGCGCTCAACCAGCTTTCGGGCGAGGCCTATGCTTCGGCGCAGACGGTGATCCAGCAGCAGTCGATCTATCTGCGCGACGCGGTCGGCAGCCGGCTGCGCCAATCGCTCACCGCCCCGTCCGCCGGGGC
>NZ_JAUSUH010000023.1 GCF_030813595.1 Ancylobacter vacuolatus
CTTGCTCGCCTTCATCGTCTCCGCTCCTCCCAGCCAAGGGATTTTGGCGCGAAAAACTCCAGCTTCAAACGGTCCAGTTTTCGGGGATCAGATCAAAACCAAGCCGGGCCTAACTTATGACCGGCAGGAAAATGGGGAGCACGTCAGGCGGTGCCCCGCCATAAGCCGGCCAGGCCCCTTCCGCTGCAGCATTCGCGCAGCCTCGGGCAAGGCCGCGGAGTCATAGCTATTCAGTCCATCGGATTACCGAACGTCCGCTGGTCAGATCCGTCAGCAGCCGGTCCACCCCACCGGCTTCCGGTTTCGGCGCTGACACCGACAGAATCGCGCCGCTGTCCGTGAAAGCGTGAACGCTCATTTGCACGCCCGGGACGGCGGTCAACCTCGCCTGGGCCAGCGCCAGATCACTGAACCCGCATGTGACGGTTCCGGAGACGGTCTCGATGAGCGCCGCCTTCTCGGCTTCTCGCAGGCACAGGGCCGCCGTTCCGCCATAGGCACGGATCAGGCCGCCGCTGCCCAGAAGGATGCCGCCGAACCAGCGCGTGACGACGACGGCGACGCGATCGAGGCCTTGCCCGTCGATGGCGGCCAGGATCGGCTTGCCCGCGGTTCCACTGGGCTCGCCATCATCATTGAAGCGGTAGTTCTGCCCCACGCGCCAGGCCCAGCAATTGTGGTTGGCGGCCGGATCCGACCGTGTCGCGATGAATTCTTTCGCCGCCGCCTCGTCCGCGACGGGACCGGCGATCGCGATGAATCGGCTCTTCTTGATCTCCTGGCGGCGGATCGCGAGGTCAACCAGGGTAAGGCGCTCGACCATGCGCTCGTCTGTCATGAACTCGGTTCCCAATCGTCCTTGGCCTGAGGGAATGTCTGCTTCCCGGCAGAGCGCTCACATTAGCTGATGGCGCCCTTCGCCGATCAGCTCCCCATCGATCACGGCTCCCAACGCGGCGGACTTCCGATAGACATCCGCAATCCCTCGGTGAAGGCACGCACCTTCGCGCTCGGCTGCGGCAGCGCGCGAAGGAGGTAGATGCCTGACGACTCCTCGTTCCACGGCTCGTCACCGAGCCGCACGCGCACCAGCTTGCCGGCCCTCACATCCGGCCCAACAACCCAGCTCGCCAGAAACGCGATCCCGAGCCCCGCCTCGGCTGCCGAACGCAGGGCCTCAAAATCATCCGACCGGAACGTCACCGTGCCTGTCCCGGCATGGCCGGCCGGGCAGCCCAGGACGTCGCGCCAGCCAAGGAGATCGGCACCGTGGAGCTTGTCGAGCAGCCGATGCGATGAAAGGTCCGCCGCGCTGTCAGGTTTCCCCGCCCGCGCCAGATAGGCCGGGCTCGCGACCAGCAACCGCGTGAGCGGCGCCAGTCTTGTCGCGATCAGCGTACTGTCGGCAAGCGCGCCCATGCGGATGACGGCATCGAGCCGCTCGGCCACCGGATCGGCCAGCCGCTCCGTCAGGTCGAGCTCGACATGCAGGGTGGGATGCTCGGCCTGCAGCGCCGCGACCACCGGCAGGACATAGCGCTTGCCGAAGGTCGGGAAACAGGCGATGCGCAGCGTGCCGGAAACGGAGCCGTCGAAGGCGGCGACTTCCGCATGCGTGTCGGCCAGTTCATCGAGATGCCGCAGGGCCCGCTCATGCAGCCGCCGGCCGGCGTCGGTAAGGGCAAGCGCCCGCGTCGAGCGGACGAGCAGGGCAACGCCGAGATCCGCCTCCAACGAGTCGATCTGGCGAACGATCGCCGAAGGCGTCACCGCGCGACGGCGGGCGGCGCCGGAAAAGCTGCCCGCCCGGACGACATCGACGAAGGTGGCGAGATACTCGGCGAAATGGGGTCTCATCTTTGCGATCCAGGCAAAGCCGTTTGCAGCAGGCTCCGGCTTATCGCCGGTCCCGGACACTTGCATATTCGCGGCGTTCACACAGCGGCAGCGTCCGTTCGCCCGACCACAATCGCCCGGGGCAAGGCGGATCGGCGTTCCATCTCGCAAGTCCTGACGGCGACCATGGAATTTCGAAAGCCCCGGCGGCCGGGCGCCGCGCATAACCGTGTTCGGGATGGCGCAGCCACCCCGGCTCCCCCCAGCGCCGACCGGCGACACGGCTCCATCGAGAGGCAATGCCATGAAAATCCTTACCGACAAGATCCTTTCGCAGTCCGCCTACACGGCGGACATCGACGTTCCCTTCGAGAAGATCGACATTGCCGAGTGGCTGTTCACTCTGCCGGAAGCCGAATATCTGCGCTGCTGCCCGCCCGACCATATCGGTTCCGGCGTCACCACGACCGACGATGGCCGCCGCATGGTGATCAATGTCGAGATGATCGGCACCGGGCTGGTGATCCAGCACTATGTCGCCGAGGAAGCCACGGCGAGCTATTGTCGGATGAATTCGATCTCCGACGTCTTCACGCCGGTGGGTCGCACGCAGGTCAACGTGATCTGGGAGCTGATCGCCGAGGCCATCGAGGACGGGCGCACCCGTTATACCAACCGCGTCACCTCGCACCCTACCGATGTGTTCATGGACTTCCTCGCCGCGCACGGCCAGACCTTCGAGCAGGCGGCCGTGGCCCGGCAGGAAGCCGGCGGCGACCATAACCGCCGCGAGACGCCGCTCTTCGCCGCCAGCATCGCCCGCCGTGCGGTCGCCAAGGCCGCAGCGAAATGAAGGCGGTCACGTTCGACGATTTCGGTGCGGCGGACGTCCTCCGCCTTGCCGACGTACCAATGCCGGAGCCACGCCCCGGCGACATTCTGGTGAAGGTGCACGCGGCCGGCGTCAACCGCGCCGATCTGCTGCAGCGTCAGGGCTATTATGGTCGCCAGAGCTATGGCGAGAGCGACCTGCTCGGGCTGGAAGTGGCCGGCGAGGTGGTTACGGTCGGCAGCGATGTCACCGACATCCGGCCGGGCGAGCGGGTGATGGGAATCGTCGGCGGCGGCGCCTATGCCGAATATGCCCGTGTCGACCGTGGCATGGCGGTGCTTATTCCCGAGGATCTCGATTATGTCGACGCGGCGGCGGTGATGGAATCCTTCGTCACCGCCTGGGAAGCCGCCGTGCATCTGGGCGGTGCCGGCGCTGGCGAGGCCGTGCTCATCCACGCGGCGGCCGGCGGAGTGGGTTCCGCTGCCGTCGAGATCGCCCACGCCCTCGGTGCCCGCGTCTTCGCGACCGCCAATGCCGAGCGCCGCGCCGAGGTGCTGGCGCTGGGTGTCGAGGCGGTTTTCGATTATCGATCCGAGGATTTCGAGCAGGGCGTACGCGAGGCGACCGGTGGAAATGGGGTCGATGTGATCGTCGATTTCGTCGGCGGCGACTATCTCCCGCGCAACCTGCGCAGCCTCGCCCCGGGCGGGCGCCTCGTTCAGGTTGGCCTGCTTGGCGGGCAGGACACTGCCAGCATTCCGCTCTCGGTCCTGCTGCACAACCACCTGCGCCTCATCGGCACGGTCATGAAATCGCGCACGCCGGACGAGAAGCGCGCCATGGTGCGGCGCTTTGCGGAAGGCGCGCTGCCGATGTTCGCCGACGGCCGGCTGAAGCCGCTGGTCGGCAAGGTCTTTCCGTTCGCACAGGCCGCCGAGGCGCATTGCGCCATGGAAGCGGGCGGCGGCTTTGGGAAGATCGTGCTGAAAGTGTCCGCGTGAGGCACGGCGGCGCGCTCCGCCCCGTCCATGGCCGCCGCCGCGCAATCGCCGCGTGCATGCGGGATAGGCGGGCGGGGATAACGGTCAGCGTCGATGCGTGTCGTCCGCCGGACAATGCCGCGTGCGGCATGGGCAGCCTTCGGTCAGACCGGCGCGCGCCGTCCTGACCGAATGACGGCACGGCACCGCATGGTTGCAGGCCTGCGGGAGGACGACCCGTCAGCGCGAGATGACGGGTCGCAGCGCGTTCGTTCGGAAGGGACACTCCAATTGGAGTGTCGGGCAGAGCCGCGCCGTTCGCTCAGAACTTCAAGGAGAACTGGGCGCTGAAGGTGTTCTGGTTGGTCTGGTCGGCCAGCTGGCCGGCATAGTTGAGCTGCAGC
>NZ_JAUSUH010000024.1 GCF_030813595.1 Ancylobacter vacuolatus
GGGGTCGGCGGGGTCTTCGCTGCCGAAGGTCAGGGTCGGGTCGCAATAGTCGATCTTCCAGAAAATGCGGCCGAGGCCATCCAGGGCGATAGCGCCGAAGTCGCGCTCGCCGTAGGGATCGTTGTCCGGCGTGAAGTCGTCATGGCGGCGGACGCGGGCGAGCACGGCGCGCAGCTGCCCGGGCGGCAGGGCGCGGATTCCGGCGGTAAGCATCACGTCGCCGGTTGTAAGGGTCCGGCGCAGTTCATCGTTCAGCTGGGCGATGGTAGCGGATCGCGGGGCGGTGCTCATGACAACACCCCCATGTCGGTGGCGGGCTGGTGGCTGTTACGCCCCAGCGCCCCGCCGAGGGTCGACCGCGCGACGCCGAAGGCGCGGCATACGCTGGCCTTGGAAGCCCCTGAGTCTAGCGCGGCGATGATCTGCTGCAGCTTCTCCTCGTCGATGGCGTGCGGGCGCCCGCCACGTCGTCCCCGGCGCTTGGCGGCGGCAAGCCCGGCGATGACGCGCTCCCGGGTCAAGGCACGCTCGAACTGCGCGAGGGCGCCGAAGATCGAGAACAGCAGCTCCCCATGCGGGGTGGTGGTGTCCATCTGCTCGGTGAGCGAGCGGAAGGCGACGCCGCGCTTTTTCAGGTCTTCGACCAGCGTCAAAAGGTGGATGAGCGAACGGCCGAGCCGATCGAGCTTCCAGACGATGAAGCAGTCCCCGGCGCGCAAATCATTGAGGCAGCGCAGCAGGCCGGGGCGATCATCCCTCGCGCCCGACGCCTTGTCGTGGTGGAGGTGGCGTTCATCGACGCCGGCGGCGATCAGAGCGTCGCGCTGCAAATCCACCGATTGGCGGTCATCCGCGCTCGACACCCGCATATATCCAACAAGCATGAGAGTTTCCCTGAGCGGCAATGAGGTGAGGCCCTAGGGGCGGCGCTGGCGGCGGAACCGAGCCGGCATCGTCATTGGCACCCCCGACAAGGCCGACAGGCACCAGCGCCGCCCCCAATGGCGGGGCGGGTCAGACCGCGGCGGCCGTGGCGATGATGGGCAGCAGCGCCAGCTGATGGGCGCGGCGCAGGAACGACGGCTCATCGGGCCAGTCGCGCCACGACAGCACGAACAGCCCGCCATCATCCTTCACATCGGTGATCAGCGCCTCATACCAACCCTCCTGCGGGCCGACAGTGGCGAGGACGAGGTGGCCCGGCCCGATCTCGCCCCAGCCGGGCGGCAACCGATAGGCCGAGAAGTCGTACAGCGCCGGGGCGAGCTTCTCGTGCTCGGCCTCGGAATCCCCGCTGTCCTGTTCCTCATCCTTCTCGCCGAGCGCGGCCAGCAACTCGCCATAGAGCGTCGCCTTGACGAAGGGCACGAAGGCCTTGCCGCTGGGAAACAGCCGTCCGAGCGGCAGCAGGCGGGCGAGCTTCGCGATCACCTCCCCGTTCACCGGGGCATGGCGCAGCCCCATGGCGGCGGCAGCCGCCTGCGCACCCTCGCTCTCGGTGGCGGCAAAGGAGGCAGCGTGGGGTTTTCCCGCCTCATCGCGGCCGAACAGCACCAGGGTGGCGGCGCGCGTGGCGGGCGGGGGCGCGTGCTTGGTAACGACGGCAAGGCTAGGTTTGGGCATGAGGTGCTCCTGAAATGCAGAAGGGCCCCGAAGGGCCCTTGGATGTGAGTGCGAATACCGGCTGCGGCCGGTTGTGGCGGCACCACCATACTACAATCTATAGTTGTTTTTCAAGGACATGGGGTTGTGGTCTGCATTTCGGGGCCATGCGAACAGCCGACAACGCGCGGCGTGGCAACGGCTTTTTGCTCGCCGGTATTCTATTTTGCCTTGCTGATTATGCCGGTGTGAATGCCTAGCCCGGCGAGCTACGCGATGACTTGCGGCCACGTCGCAGAGGAGGCGGCGGGGTGCCATCAGGCGGGAGCAAGAGTAGCTCGCCGACATCAACCCCCATCGCAGCGGACAGCTTGTCCAGCACGCCCACAGTCGGGTTGTAGGTCTCGGTTTCAATCTGGCTGACATAGCTGGGGTCGACGCCAGCGTCGATCGCAAGCCTCTCTTGCGAGAGACCACGCTCGACCCTTATCCGCCTGAGATTCCAGGCAACGCGCTTTCGGCCATCCATGGCCGCAAGCGACCAATTTGCCGTATCGATTACCATTGAGTATGCTCAATGCTATCGAGTTATTGGCGTCGCCGCCGCTGCGCACTCGGCTCCGAAGGGCATCTCGCGCTCAAAAGGAGCTCCGATCACTCGCTCAACGATCAATCCAGGCAACGCGGACAGCCGACCAGTCGGAGGTAATATGAAACTACATCGTAAGACTACCGGGGCAGGCAGCCCCCGAGCTGGGCGGGCGCGCTTCTTCAACCTGATAGCGGGCGCCTTGCTCGGCCTCTCAATGCCGCCAGCGTCGGCAGCCGATCTGCGCACCCTTCAACAGGCCGCTGGGGCCGTCGAGGCCTACGAGCAAAGCAAGGATACCTGCTACTACGCCCCTGGAGTCGGGGAGATCGTCCAGCGGGTGAATGTCCATTTTGAGCGCCAGAACGGCTTCATCTGGCGGGGCCTGCGCGAGGAAGCAGCGCCCATGATCGGAATGGGCGTCAATATGGATCGCATCATCGAGCAGGGTCGAGAACCCGCGAAGGCGGACGCGCAAAGGCTCTGCGACGTCGTCGCCATAAACGTCGGCTACCTTCTCGCCATCGGGCTGATGATCGTCGGTCCGACAGCGCCGGGCATAGAGGATTTGGATTGCCTCAGTGGCGGTCATGGCCGAGTGAAGTGAGGAGCACGCCATGCGCATCGCCGTCCTCATCATCGCCCTGTGCCTCATGCTGGTCGTCGGGCTGCAATCCTGTGTCGTCAGCATGAGCGGCAGCCTCGCCAGCAAGGAGACTGTCTCCGCCGCCGGCGCCGTCGGGCTGCTGGTCGCGCTGCTCTTTGCCTTCGGTGCCGCCTTCGTCATGGGTTTCCCGAAACTATCGACCGGCATCTTCGCCTTTGCCGCCCTTCTCGCCTTCGGCTTCGCCGCCGAGTTCCCGGACCTCAAGGTGTGGGGCTTCGTGGCGCTGGGGCTCGCCGTGCTGTCCTTCCTCGGCAGCCGCGAACTGAAGAAGAAGGCCGGCGAAAAGAACTGAACGCCGACCACGGCCCGCCGCACCTCGCGTGTGGCGGGTGTCTACCCAACACCATGGCGCCCTCGCCACAACCGCCGCACGGACTTCCGGCTGAGGCGGACGCGCAACTGCGCCAGCCCTC
>NZ_JAUSUH010000025.1 GCF_030813595.1 Ancylobacter vacuolatus
AGGGCGGCACCACCGTCTCCGCCGGCACGCTGCAGGTCGGCACCGACGCCAATCTCGGCGACGAAGATGGCGGGCTGACGCTGGCCGGCGGCACGTTGGCGACGACCGCCAGCTTCACCTCCGCCCGCGCGGTGACCCTCACCGGCGCCGGCACCTTCAGCACCGCGACCGACACCACGCTCACCCTCTCCGGCGTCGTCTCCGGCACGGGCGCGCTGACCAAGTCAGGCGCCGGCACGCTGGTGCTGTCCGGCAGCAACACCTATCAGGGCGGCACCACCGTCTCCGCCGGCACGCTGCAGGTCGGCGCCGATGCCAATCTCGGCGACGAAGATGGCGGGCTGACGCTCGCCGGCGGCACGTTGGCGACGACCGCGAGCTTCACCTCCGACCGCGAGGTCACCCTCACCGGCGCCGGCACCTTCAGCACCGCGACCGACACCAGCCTGACGCTGAGCGGCGTCGTTTCCGGCACAGGCGCGCTGACCAAGTCAGGCGCCGGCACGCTGGTGCTGTCTGGCAGCAACACCTATCAGGGCGGCACGACGATCTCCGCCGGCACGCTCGCGGTTTCCGCAGACAGCGCGCTCGGCGACGAAGATGGCGGGCTGACGCTGGCCGGCGGCACGTTGGCGACGACCGCGAGCTTCACCTCGGCCCGCGCGGTGACCCTCACCGGCGCCGGCACGTTTGAGACCGCCGCCACCACCACGCTCACCCTCTCCGGCGTCATCTCCGGCTCCGGCAGCCTCACCAAATCAGGCGCCGGCACGCTGGTGCTGTCTGGCAGCAACACCTATCAGGGCGGCACGACGATCTCCGCCGGCACGCTGCAGGTCGGCGCCGACGCCAATCTCGGCGACGAAGATGGCGGGCTGACGCTGGCCGGCGGCACGCTGGCGACGACCGCCAGCTTCACCTCCGCCCGCGAGGTCACCCTCACCGGCGCCGGCACCTTCAGCACCGCGACCGACACCACGCTCACCCTCTCCGGCGTCGTCTCCGGCTCCGGCAGCCTCACCAAATCGGGCGCCGGCACGCTGATCCTCTCCGGCAGCAACACCTATGAGGGCGGCACGACGATCTCCGCCGGCACGTTGCAGGTCGGCGCCGATGCCGCCCTCGGCGACGAAGATGGCGGGCTCACGCTGGCCGGCGGCACGCTGGCGACGACCGCAAGCTTCACCTCGGCCCGCGACGTCACCCTCACCGGCGCCGGCACCTTCAGCACCGCGACCGATACCACGCTCACCCTCTCCGGCGTCGTCTCCGGCTCTGGCAGCCTCACCAAGTCAGGCGCCGGCACGCTTATCCTCTCCGGCAGCAATACCTATCAGGGCGGCACGACGATCTCCGCCGGCACGTTGCAGGTCGGCACCGACGCCGCCCTCGGCGACGAAGATGGCGGGCTGACGCTGGCCGGCGGCACGCTGGCGACGACCGCGAGCTTCACCTCCGACCGCGACGTCACCCTCACCGGCAGCGGCACGTTCAGCACGGCGGAGAGCACCACCCTGACGCTGAGCGGTGTGCTCGATGGCTCCGGCAGCCTCACCAAATCAGGCGCCGGCACGCTGATCCTCTCCGGCAGCAACGCCTATGAGGGCGGCACCACCGTCTCCGCCGGCACGCTGCAGGTCGGCACCGACGCCAATCTCGGCGACGAAGATGGCGGGCTGACGCTGGCCGGC
>NZ_JAUSUH010000026.1 GCF_030813595.1 Ancylobacter vacuolatus
ATCAACGTCGTCTCCGAAACCATCACCACGCATGAATACGAGGCCAAGGTTCTCGCCAAGGCGTTCTCGGAGATCACCGGGATCAAGCTCACCCACGACCTCATCCAGGAAGGTGACGTGGTCGAGAAGATCCAGACCCAGATGCAGTCGGGCAAGAACATCTACGATGCGTGGGTGAACGATTCGGACCTCATCGGCACCCATTTCCGCTACAAGCAGGCCGTGCCGCTGACCGACTGGATGGTCGGCGAAGGCAAGGACGTGACCTCGCCCTCGCTCGACCTGCCGGACTTCATCGGCATCTCCTTCACCACCGCCCCGGACGGCAAGGTCTACCAGCTGCCCGACCAGCAGTTCGCGAACCTCTACTGGTTCCGCTATGACTGGTTCACCAACCCGGACATCAAGGCCAAGTTCAAGGCCAAGTACGGCTATGATCTGGGCGTGCCGGTGAACTGGTCGGCCTATGAGGACATCGCCGATTTCTTCACCAATGACGTGAAGGAAATCGACGGCGTCAAGGTCTATGGCAACATGGACTACGGCAAGAAGGACCCCTCGCTCGGCTGGCGCTTCACCGATGCGTGGCTCTCCATGGCCGGCAATGGCGATCGCGGCCTGCCTAATGGCAAGCCGGTCGACGAATGGGGCATCCGCATGGAAGGCTGCCGCCCCACCGGCTCGACCGTCGAGCGCGGCGGCGACACCAACGGCCCGGCGGCGGTCTATTCCATCGCCAAGTATATCGAGTGGCTGAAGAAATACACGCCGCCGCAGGCCGCCGGCATGACCTTCTCCGAGGCCGGCCCGGTCCCGGCGCAGGGCAATATCGCCCAGCAGATGTTCTGGTACACCGCCTTCACCGCCGACATGGTGAAGCCCGGCCTGCCGGTGATGAACGCCGATGGCACGCCGAAATGGCGCATGGCGCCTTCGCCCAAGGGTGCCTATTGGAAGGACGGCATGAAGCTCGGCTATCAGGACGTCGGTTCCTGGACCCTGCTGAAGTCGACCCCGGTCGATCGCCGCAAGGCGGCCTGGCTCTATGCCCAGTTCGTCACCTCCAAGACCGTTTCGCTGAAGAAGAGCCATGTCGGTCTCACCTTCATCCGCGAGAGCGACATCTGGGACAAGAGCTTCACCGAGCGCGCGCCCCAGCTCGGCGGCCTGATCGAGTTCTACCGCTCGCCGGCCCGCGTGCAGTGGTCGCCCACCGGCGCCAATGTGCCGGACTACCCCAAGCTCGCCCAGCTCTGGTGGCAGGCGATCGGTGACGCCTCCTCCGGCGCCAAGACCCCGCAGGCGGCGATGGACTCGCTGGCGCTCGCGCAGGAATCGGTGATGGAGCGCCTGGAGCGTTCCGGCGTGCAGGGCGAATGCGGCCCGAAGCTGAACGCCAAGCACCCGATGGAATACTGGGTCAAGCTGGCCAAGGAGACGGACAACCTCGCCCCGCAGCCCAAGCTCGCCAACGAGAAGCCGCAGGGCGAGACCGTCGACTACGACACGCTCATCGGCTCCTGGCCCGCCACCCCGCCGAAGAAAAACTGACGCGGGTCGGCTGA
>NZ_JAUSUH010000027.1 GCF_030813595.1 Ancylobacter vacuolatus
CGGTTGAGATGGGCCATCAGCCGCGAGCGCCAGTTCGCCGGCGCCCGGCTGTTGGAGGACGAGGCGCCCGAGGTCGGGGCGGCGATGCGGTCGGAATTCTGCGCGTCGAGCGCGGGCGCGGCGGAGGTGCGCGGCGAAGGCGGCTTGTCGCTCTTCTCGCGCTCCTTCGGCTTGGGCTTCGGGCGCTCCTTGGGCGGCTCGGGCTTCTTCTCGGGCGGGGGAATCTCGGCCACTTCAGGCGGGGGCGGCGGCAGCGGCACCTCGATGGTCTCGGCCGGGCTCTCCGTCACCTCAGGCACCGGCTCTTCCACCGGCGGCGGCTCGGGCGGCGGGGTGTCCTCCACCTCCTCGGCCTGCGGGTCGGGGGGAACCTCCTCCTGCACCTCTTCCGGCGCCTCGACCATTTGCGGGCCGGGCGGCAGCTCCACCGGCTCGGCCGCGGGTGCCACCGGCATTTCCGCCAGCTCGATCATGATCGCCGCCGGCTCCTCCGCCGCCAGGATCGGCGGATCGGTCAGCATGTAGCCGAGCGCGCCGCCATGCACGGCCAGCACCAGCGCGCCGCAGACCAGCCAGACGCTCGCCTCGCGCAGCCGGTGCCCGGCGCTTCCCCTGAGCAGCAGCAGGCTCATGGAGCCGGCGCCCCGGGCGCGGGAGCGGGCGACGCGGGAACGGGTGCGGGTGCCGGCCCGGATGTCGCCGGTGCTGTGCCGGGTGCCGGCGCGGCCGGCGCGGGCTGGCCGGCCATTTCGGTGGCCGGCTGGCCGGCCATTTCGACCCCCACCAGCGCGATCTTGAGATAGCCGGCGGCGCGTAAGAGGTTCATCACCTCCATCAGCTCGCCATAGTCGACGCTCTTGTCGGCGCGCAGGAAGATCCGGGTGTCGCGCTTGTTCTGCGTCGTGCGGTCCAGCGTCGCGCCGAGCGAGGGGCGTGCCACGTCGTCATTGCCGATGGCGAGCACCAGGTCGCTCTTAACCGTGAGATAGACCGGCTTGTCCGGGCGCGGCTGCACGGCGGCGTTCGAGGCCGGCAAATCGACCGCCACATCCACCGTCGACAGCGGCGCCGCCACCATGAAGATGATGAGCAGCACCAGGATCACGTCGATGAACGGGGTGACGTTGATCTCGTGGTTCTCGACCAGATCGTCGCTCTCGGTGCTCTGCAGCTTGGCGGCCATGCCGGCTTACTCCGCCGCCGCCCGCACGCGCGGCGGGGCGGCGCGGCCGGCGTCGCGCCGGTCGAGATCGCGCGAGAGCAGCCGCAGCACCTCGGCCGAGGCATCGCCCATCAGCACGCGATAGCCCGACACCTGGCGCGAGAAATGATTGTAGATCACGACCGCCGGAATGGCCGCGACCAGGCCGATGGCGGTGGCGAGCAGCGCCTCGGCGATGCCGGGCGCCACCACGGCGAGATTGGTGGTCTGCGCCTTCGAGATGCCGATGAACGAGTTCATGATGCCCCACACCGTGCCGAACAGGCCGACAAAGGG
>NZ_JAUSUH010000028.1 GCF_030813595.1 Ancylobacter vacuolatus
TCCGGCACAGGCGCGCTGACCAAATCAGGCGCCGGCACGCTGATCCTCTCCGGCAGCAACACCTATCAGGGCGGCACGACGATCTCCGCCGGCACCTTGCAGGTCGGCGATGGCGGCACCACCGGCGCCGTCGCTGGCAACATCACCAATAATGGCACGCTCGCCTTCAACCGCTCCAATAGCCTCACCTATGCCGGCGTCATCTCCGGCTCCGGCAGCCTCACCAAATCAGGCGCCGGCACGCTCACCCTCTCCGGCAGCAACAGCTTCACCGGCGCGACGACGGTCGCCGCCGGCACGCTGGCGCTGAGCGGCGGGTCTTCGCTCGCCGACGCCGCCCGCCTCACAATCGAAGCCGGCGCCACCGTCTCGCTCGATGCGAACGAGACCGTCGGCTCGCTCGCCGGGGCCGGCAGCCTCGCGCTCGGCAGCCGCACCCTCACCACCGGCGGCGACAACACCAGCTCCACCTTCTCCGGCGTCCTCGACGGCACCGGCAGCCTCACCAAATCAGGCACCGGCACGCTCACCCTGTCGGGCAGCAACACCGCGACCGGCACGCTCAGCGTCGCCGGCGGCACGGTCGACCTCACCGGCAGCGTCGCCGGCGCGGCGGACGTGGCGAGCGGCGCCACGCTCCAGGGCTCCGGCAGCGTCGCCGGCAGCGTGAGCGTGCACAATGGCGGCACGCTCGCGGGCGTGCAGGGCAGCGGCCTCACCCTGGGCGGGCTCGACCTTGCCGCCACCTCCAACGTCAATGTCACGCTCGGCGCGACCACGGATGGCGGCGTGTTCACCGTCACGGGCGACGTGACGCTCGACGGCACGCTGAACGTGACCCAGGCGACCGGCTTCGGCGCCGGCGTCTACACCTTCATCAGCTACACCGGCGACCTCACCGACAATGGCATGAACGTCGCCGCGCTCACCGGCGGGCTCACGGGCGGGGTGCAGACCTCGGTGACCGGCAAGGTCAACCTCGTGGTCGAGGGCGCGGGCGCCACGATCCAGTTCTGGAACGGCAGCACCACCACGCCGACGCAGAAGGTCGAGGGCGGGGATGGCAGCTGGACGGCGGGCGTCGCCGCCAACTGGACCAACGCCTCGGGCACCATCCCGCAGGCCTGGAATGGCGGCTTCGCCGTGTTCCAGGGCACGGCCGGCACGGTGACGGTGGACAACGGCGCCGGCGCTGTCGGCGCCACCGGCCTGCAGTTCGTCACCACGGGATACACGGTGACCGGCGGTACGCTCGCGCTCACCGGCACCGGGCCGGCGACGATCCGCGTCGGCGACGGCACCGAGGCGGGCAAGGACACGGTCGCCACCATCGCCAGCGTGCTCACCGGCACGGCGGGCCTGGAGAAGACCGATTACGGCACGCTGATCCTCTCCGGCAGCAACACCTATGAGGGCGGCACCACCGTCTCCGCCGG
>NZ_JAUSUH010000029.1 GCF_030813595.1 Ancylobacter vacuolatus
TGATCTGATCCCCGAAAACTGGACCGTTTGAAGCTGGAGTTTTTCGCGCCAAAATCCCTTGGCTGGGAGGAGCGGAGACGATGAAGGCGAGCAAGTTTTCGGAGGCCCAGAAGGTGTTCATCCTGAAGCAGGGCGCCGACGGCGTGCCTGTGGCGGAGATCTGCCGGAAGGCCGGGATAAGCCAGGCGACCTATTTCAATTGGAAGAAGCGCTACGACGGTATGACTCCGCCGGAGATGCGACGGCTGAAGCAGCTCGAGGACGAGAACGGGAAGCTCAAGCGGATTGTGGCGGATCTGTCCCTCGACAAGGAAATGCTGCAGGACGTCATTCGCCGAAAAATCTAAGGCCTGGTCGCAAGCGCAAGCTGGTGAGCGTGATCTGCGAGGAGTGGAAGGTGTCGATCCGCCGGGCCTGCGGTGCCCTCGAGTTCGATCGCTCGACCTTCCATTACCAGTCACGCAAACGCGATCAGGCCGGGATCGAAGCTAGAATCAAGGCCATCTGCGAGACCCGCGTGCGGTATGGCTACCGACGTGTCCATGTCATGCTCCAGCGCGAAGGCTGGGATATCAACGTTAAGAGAACGCATAGGATATACAATGAGTTAGGCCTGCAACTCAGGAATAAGACACCGAAGCGTCGGGTCAAGGTAAAGCTGCGCGATGACCGGATGCCGGCCACCCGGCCGAACGATGTCTGGGCGATGGACTTTGTCCACGACCAGCTCGCGGCCGGTAAAAAGATCCGAGTCTTGACGGTGGTCGACACCTTCTCCCGGTTCTCGCCGGTGATCGACCCGCGCTTCAGCTATCGGGCGGAAGACGTCGTGGCGACCCTTGAGCGGATCTGCGCCAAGGTGGGATATCCGAGGACAATACGGGTCGACCAGGGCAGCGAGTTCGTGTCGCGCGATCTCGATCTCTGGGCCTACGTGAAGGGCGTCACGCTCGACTTCTCTCGGCCAGGAAAGCCAACCGACAATGCCTTCATCGAGGCATTCAACGGCCGCTTCCGGAGCGAGTGCCTGAACACGCACTGGTTCCTGACCCTTGCCGACGCCCGGGAAAAGATGGAGGATTGGCTCAGATACTACAACGAGGATCGGCCGCACGGTGCCATCGGCCATAAGCCTCCGATCACGTTGCAGAACCCCGGCGGTGCCGCCAGCCCACCGCCGTGAAACAGGCCGGAAACTCTAGCCTCCGGCGGTCCAAAGAATGGGGGCGGATCA